>CAVSKB010000001.1:0-43802 GCA_963728295.1 uncultured Gammaproteobacteria bacterium
AGAGCTGATGGGCAACCGCGGAGTGGGCGAACTCGCCGGGCAACTGGGCGAACTGGAATTCCGAAGATCTGCAAACCGCGCCCGTTGCCAGCTTTCCAGATCTCCAGCGTGCGACAGCGCCGGCTGGTATGCGATCGCGCCCTGCTGGCCGGCGCTTGGCTTGTGTGATAGCGACCGCCTCGCGCGGCCGGTCCGTCGCTCAGCGAAGCGCCGCTAATGCGCACTCGTCAAGCACCGCGTGTAACGATCGTCCACGCGGCGGGCGAACCAGTCCGTCGTCAAGTTGCGCGTGATCTTTGGGCTTTCCAGCCGGATGCGCGGCACCATGGCGCGCGGCACGGGTCGGCCGGGTGGAACGTTGTCCGCGAGGGCAAGTACGCGCGAGTACAGCGGAGTCCGCTCGAATTCGGGGTCCTCGCCCCGCTCCAGCGCGGTGCGGATTTGCGCATCGCTCAAGCTCAGCCGCTCTCGGATTGTGCGGATGGCTAGCTCCGTGTCGCTGGGCTTATCGCTGCCCTCGATCAGCAGGTCTCCGTCTAACGCCAGCCGCTTTCCGGACACGATGTTCACCGCGTTCTGAAAGGCGGCGTTGCGACTTGCGTAGTGTCCGGCGTTGTAGTCCGCAAAGCGGTACACCATGTCGTCGTACGGCGCCGTGTAGTCGAGCAGGTGCGCGATGCCGAAGTAAAGACCGCCGCGGCGCGTAAAAACTTCAGATCGAATGTTCCCCGCGACCGGATAAGGGTAGTGTTTCTCCTTCGCCTGCTTCTCCGCAAACGCGATGCTCACCTGCATCGGGCCGCCCGTGCGCACGGGATTCCAGTCCCCGAACAACCGCTCGCCGAGCGGCACCCTCCGGACGAAATCCTCGAACAGTTCGCTCAAATCCTTCTCGGTCCTGGCACGCTCCCGGCGCTCGCGATAGCTCAGTCCGTTCGGCGAATGAATTTCGAGCGCTGCAGCCACGATGACTTTGGGAATGTGATGGCTGCGGCGCGCGCTTCCATTTCCCGACGTGCGATGTCGGGAAGGCCGGGCACCACCGGGTCCACTTGGAAGTTCGACTCCTGATCTGCGACCGCCAGAACGCCGCAAATGTGCTCGGTCGTCGGCAGGATCTCCAGCGCTTCGAAGGCCGCAAAGATGTCGATTGCCCAACCGTGCGTTTCTCGACCTTCGCTGGCATCAGCCGCAGGATCTCCGCGCGCACTGCATCCGGATTGACCGGCGGCGGGCGTGGCGGCGGGTTCGCACATCCGGCCAGGACAATGGCCGCGATGGCGAGCACCAGGAAACCCGGCCGCACGGCGGCCGTCATCCGGCGCTGTCGGAGGCGCGGACGAGCTTCGCGGTGATGCGAAGCTTGTCGCCGGCTTTGCGCACGCCGTAGTCATTGCGAAGGATGCCCTCGCGGCGAACGTCCAATTGACAGCAGCGTCTCCCCGCACACGAACCCGAGGATGAACGAAATGCCAAAATCATGGATCCTGACGGCAGGCGTAGTTTCATGTCTCCTAATTTCAGGGGCAAACGCAGAGCCGATGACAAAGAAAGGAAATCGAGAGCTGTCGTTCATATCTCCCGGACTTCGAAGGCGCCATCGGCGACACCATATTCGTGCAAGCCGGTTACGGGATGTTCTTCTGGGACCGGATCGAGGCTCGCGCCACATTCAGCTATACACTCTTGGAGGACGTCGCCGGCGCCGATTCGGATTACAAGGCGTCCGAGCTTGACCTCGTGGGCGAATATCACATCGACCTTGGCGGCGCGCTCGTCCCCTATGTGGGCGCCGGGCTCGGCTGGAGCAAGTCTGAGTTCAACACCCTGGATGATCCGCCCTCGTCTACGGGCCGAGAGCGGGCATCAAGTACTTCCTTGCTGATAGTGTGGCTCTAGACTTGGAAGTAGCATACAAGTTTGCAACTGCAGACGTGTTCATCAATGATTTCGTGGCGGAAGACACCGACCTGTCGCTGGGGATCGGCCTACGAGTATTGTTCTGACGCTCTCCTTCGTGCGTCGGACGAATGAGTCTTTGGTCCGTTTGCACCGGACCGAGTTCGGTCGAAGCTTACCAGCGGAACCATTGGCAGCGGTCGCAGCGGCGAGCGGATGAACAGGCGCCCCGCCAGCCCGATCAGTCGCCGATGAAAACCCTCGTTCGGGAGCACCGCCCTTACGGAGGCGATGAAGGCCGCCGGCAGCCCGAACCGAATCCGGTCGGCGCGCCGATAGGTTTCAACGGAGCTCAAGAATGCGTCGGTAAAAGGCCGCGGCTTGTGGGTGCTCGATGAGTCCGTGAACTTCAGGCTCGAGGTGCGCGAGGTCGTTTGCCTTCAGAGAGACGTGCGCATGCCGTATTGATGGCGCGAAGTAGTCGAATGTGCGGTCCGTCCAGATTCCGAGGTCATGAAATGCCGACGCAATCAGCACGGCTTTGGGCACATCGTCGGTCCCGGCTAGCGCTGCGAAGTAGCGGGCGGATCGTCGAGGTCCAGCTCTCCGGCAGTGCGGTGACACGCGAGGACCGGATTGCTGATGATGACCTCGAGGCGACGGTTCCCCGGTGCGAGGCGCATCAACCTCTAGGTGGCCGTCCGGGACTGGAGCGGGCGGTTGGTCTATCATCGGCGCCTGGTACTGGTTGTTGGCAACAGGGAGAGGGAACATGCCCGGCCCTCACGATCCAGGACAGAATAACGTGCTGGCCGCACTGGAACCCGCGGCGCGCGACCGACTTTACCCCCACCTGCAACTCGTCGCGATGCCGCTCGGCAAGGTGCTGTACGAGTCCGGCGACACCCTGCGCCACATCTATTTTCCGACCGACTGCATCGTATCGCTGCTGTACGTGATGGAAAACGGCGCTTCGGCGGAAATCGCGGTGGTGGGCAACGAGGGCGCTGATCGGCATCGCGCTGTTCATGGGCGGTGAAACCACGCCGAGCCGGGCGATCGTGCAGAGCGCCGGCTACGCTTACCGGCTGATCGGGCAGCATGCTCAAGGAGGAATTCGACCGCAACGGCGACATGCAGCTCCATGCTTCTGCGCTACACGCAGGCCCTGATCACGCAGATGGCGCAGACCGCGGTCTGCAACCGGCATCACTCGGTGGACCAGCAACTGTGCCGCTGGCTGCTGCTGTCCCTCGACCGCCTGGCGTCGGACGAACTGACCATGACCCAGGAGCTGATCGCCAACATGCTCGGCGTGCGCCGCGAAGGCGTCACGGAGGCCGCCGGCAAGCTGCAGAAGCTCGGCGTCATCCGCTACATGCCCGCGGGAAGATCACGGTGCTCGACCGGCCGAAGCTGGAAGAACTGTGTTGCGAGTGTTATGCCGTGGTCAAGAAGGAGACTGATCGGTTACTCGCTCCTGAGAGCGCACGCCCACAGGTTGCATATTGCGCGTGAGTCTGTTGGCGAACCTGCGGCGGCAGCGGGATATTCTGCAGCTTCGTCGGGTATCCCTCCATCTTCGGCCCCATGCTGAATCACGCGGCCTGAGAGGTGCTACCCGCGCCTGGCTGTGGCTCAATCACAGCGCAGGCGCTTTGGTGTGCCTCATGCGTTATGGGCTTCGGTAAGTGCACGACGCAATCGGTGTGCTGCGACGGCGTAGTGTGAGTTAGGGTCCCGCAAACCTCCCGCACGATTTCGCGGCCGCTGGTGACAACAACACGCTGAAGGATCAGGTTTTCAGTCCTGCACAGAACCCATTTTCTTTGGCAACGATTTTCGGTGGCGCCACTGTTACATCCGCAATTGACGCTGGACCCCGCGGGCCAGAAGCGGCCGTTCACCGATCAGAAATGCGGGCCGGTTACGGCAGCAAGCGGTTCGCCAGAGAAGGGGTAAATCCTGGTCCCGCCGCGGGCGCATAAATCAGATTCCTCAGGCTTTCAGGTTTTCAGATTCACACGGCTAGCGACGCCGCGCAGCCGAACCCGCGGCCCCGCCGACCCGCAGCCGCACGGTCCTCCCGCGCCCGGCTCGGAAATGGTTCGGTCGCGATGCGCCCAAGCCGTTGATCTGGATCGCGCCGTGGGATCGCCGGTCAGGTTCTGAGGGTTCCGGTTCGGGATAGGCTCGGTCGGGCGGGGCGGTTCGGTCGGCCGTGAGAAACCTGTTGCCGGTCTTCGGGTTGGTACGGCGAAACCGGGCTCTCCGTCGTACTGAAAATCCGCGTGTCGGTGGTTCGATTCCGCCCCTGGCCACCACCCCCATCGATGAAGCGCATGGGTTTTCCGGCATCACCCGCGGACCATCGGCGGCCGCCGGGGTCGAAATCCGACCGACCATCGGACTTCTGCATTTTGGGTCGATCGCGCCGCGTCGGCGGGTCCCCGCATCGCCGCGCACCCGGAGTGGCCGAGCGGGGCGCGCTCGCGGGGCGGGCATGGCGGCCCCCATGGGGCCCGCCCGCGCGTCCCTCGGCGCGACTCCGGTGCACGTTCGAATTGGGTCGCGCCGCGCCTGCGTGCGTCGGTGTTCCGTCCCTCAGCCATCGCAACAGCGCTCATAGAACGACCTAACGTCATTGACTGTGCGCCGAGCCGAACGGAACAGCCGCTAGCCCGACGTCTCCGGAGAATCTTGCTCTTCTGAAGCGCTAGCGCTGTCCCAATAACCTATCGCCGACGGCAGTTGGTTGAGGACGAATTCGACTTGTCATGGATTCCTCTGGCAGCCTGTCTGTCGCTGCTGACGGTGATCACAGTCATAACGACCGGACTCAGGTGTCGATTGATCAACTGCTGGGCGAAGGAGAGCAGCATGAAAGCCATCATCGTTTTCGGAATGTTCTTGCCTGGTCTTGCGTTGGCGGCCGACGACGAAGCAGCGATCCGCCACGTCGTGCAAGCGTTCTACATGGCTTTTGACGAGGGGTTCGTGAAACCGGTTGATTTCGCGACTGACGATTGGTACCACATCAATCCTTTTGGTGGCGTCGACCGGGGTATAGAGGCCACGCTGAAAACCGTTCGCGAAGTCCACACTACCTTTCTAAAGGGCGTCACCGACACACCCGAAGATATCGCTATTCGCTTTGCGTCCGGCGATGTGGCTGTGGCTACGGTTACCAGCACTATGAGCCCGTACACGGGGCCCGACGGAGTCAAGCAGGGCCCTCAGAAACAGGTTCGTACCTTCATCGTGGTGAAGCGCGGCGAGCGCTGGCTCATCATGCAAGATCACAACACGACGGTCGCATCCCCGCCAGCTTGATTGTTGGATTACTGTTTGCGGGAGCCAGGGGGGCGCGGACATCGGTTACGGAAGATCGCGTAGCCATTCATTTAAGGGGTTGCTGAGCGGGGAGCAAGCTCTCTGGTTCTTTGATCTCGTATCCCCTTTCTCGTACTTGCACTACCACAAGCTCGGGCTGTTACGCGAGCGACTGCAAATTAGAGCGGTGCCCATACTCTTCGCCGGACTGCTGAAGCATTGGGGGACCAAGGGGCCAGCCGAAGTGCCAGCGAAACGCTTGCACACGTATCAATACTGTGTCTGGGCCGCGAGTCAGCAGGGGCTGGCGTTTCGCATGCCGCCGCGCCACCCGTTCAACCCGCTCGCTGCCCAGCGCCTCCTCGTTGCACTCGGCGCTACGGAGCCGATCGTGGAGTCAGCATTCCACTTTGTCTACGCAGAAGGCCGCGATCCGGAGCACGAATTGGCAGCACTTGGGGAGCGGCTCGAGGTGCCTGACGTCGACGCACTGATTACTGTCGGCGAGGTGAAACAGCAGCTCGTAAATAATACGCAACGTGCAGCTGACCTCGGAGTTTTCGGTGTGCCGACGCTTATATTCCGAGACAGACTCTTCTGGGGAAGCGATACGGTTCATTGGGCTCTTCATTTCCTCAGTGAACCGGATCTCTTCCAACAGCCTGGGCACGAAGAAGCGGCTAGAGTTGAGTTCGGCGTGGCTCGGAAGTGATCCCATTGGGCACGCGTTTCTCGCAAGCTTTGCCCACTGTCACGACTCGAAGATCGAGAGCTACCACCCCCACCAGCATTAGGTGCTCGGCGCCCGAGCAAGGCTAATTGAGCTGCAACGCCTGCTGTTCGGCTTCCAGCTCAACCGGCGCCATCAGCTCCGGGTCATCGTTGCGCGGTGCGTTGACCCGCTTGCTGACTCGATGCGCGCGCATCAGCTCGGACGGATACGGCACCAGAAGATCTGTTGCCTGCTCGGGGGTGCCGGCTAGCCAGGTATCCACGGCTTCAGGAGGCAAGATCAGCGGCATCCGCTGCTCCGCGTTGTGAATCTCGCTCAGCAGCTCATTCGCCGGCATCGTGATGATCGCGCACGACAGCACGTCTTCACCTGACTCCGTGCGGGACCGGTCCCACAGCGCGGCGATCGAGAACACCTCGCCATCACCCGCCGGCTGGATGTAGTACGGCTGCTTCGTCCCGTCAGGCTGGACCTGCCACTCGTAGAAGCCCGCCGCCGGCATCACGCATCGCTGACTGCGCCTCCACGGCCCGCGCCATGCCGGCGCCACGTCGAGCTTCTCGATCATGGCGTTGATTGTCGAGTACTTCGGCGGTTCCCCTCGCGCGAAGAACGGAATCAGACCCCAGCGCATCGGATCGATCCGGCGCTCGCCGCCGACGTGCGGGATGACTCGCAGCACCGGCACGCGCTGCGACGGTGCGACGTTGTAGCTCGGCCGGTACGCCTCACCCATCCAGGACTGCCACTGTCGGGCGGTCAGGTTGTAGGCGCGCTCCGTCGCGGCTTCATCGGGGGTGACGTAGCGTCCGCACATCGATGCATGATCGCGTTTGCTTGCGCACGCTGTCCATACAGTATTGCGAGGTGCCGATACGGATGCCCACAATCTACGGCATTCAGACGGGAGATGTGCCGATGATTGAACCCAATCCATTCGAAACCCTGCGGCAGATGACGGGCGGGTACTGTCTATCGCGGGGCCTGCACGTCGTCGCCAACCTCGCCGTCGCGGACAAGCTGGACGAGACCCCTCGAACAGCCACCGAGCTAGCAGCGTCGGTCGGCGCCCAGCCTGAAGCGCTGAGTCGCGTCCTGCGGCTGCTTTCCGCCCACGGCGTGTTCGAATCGTGCGGAGGCAAGTTCCGCCACTCGCCGGCGTCTCGGATGTTGCGTACCGACCATCCACAGTCCATGCGCGATTACGTGCGGATGTTCGGCCTGCCTCCCTTCTGGGCGACCTTCGAGGAGATGGAGCAATCTGTACGCACCGGTCTTCCGGCGAGCGACAGGGTCACCTCCGGCGGCCTCTGGGCTTACTTCGCACAACACCCGGAAGCGAACGCCATATTCAACGCGACTATGGTGACCAAGGCGCACACCCAAATCGCCGGCGTTCTTGCCGCCTACGACTTCTCCGGGTTCAAGTTGATTGGCGACATCGGCGGTGGGCGCGGCCACTTGTTGAGCGCTGTGCTTGAGCGTGTACCGACTGCAAAGGGGGTGCTGTTCGATTTACCCCACGTGGTCGAGGACAAGGCGGGCGCGGTGTCGCCGCGGCTTACGCGGCAGGGCGGGGATTTCTTCAAGGACAAGCTGCCGGTCTGCGACGCTTACCTGGTGATGGAAGTCATCCACGACTGGGGCGATGCCGAGTCCGTCACGATCCTGAAAGCCATCCGACGAGCGGCGCCGTCGCACGCCAAGCTGCTGCTGATTGAGGAGATGGTCCCTGACGACCCTGGCCCGGACTGGTCGAAGATGTTGGACATCCACATGCTCGTCCTGCTTGGGGGAATGCAGCGTACGCGGGCGTAATACGAGGCGCTGTTTGATGCAGCAGGTTTCTCATTCAAACGTGAGATTGAGACTGGCGCAGGCATCTCGATCCTAGAGGCCGCCTAACTATAGGATCCTCAGCGGCAAAGCGCAGGGCGCAGTTGATCGCGGGAGTCGAGCGTCCGCTTTCGGGAAGTTCTTAACCGCGCTCCTGACGTCCGAGCCCTCTTCTTCGACCTCCAACGTTATGAAGTCTTCGACCATCGCCATCTCCAGTCCGCAACCCGAAACGGTTGGCGGCACACTGAACCGGGGTTAGTGCGGAAATCCATAGTCAAAAGTGGGCAACTTACTCAGGAATAGTCTGACGCTGCGCCAGGAGGCGTAGGCGTGGCACATTGTCGAGCGGGATCGGCTTCGTGCGGAACTCGAGGTATGAAAGCTGTGGAGGCTGCAAAAGTGGGCGCCCCATGAGTGGCGAGGCGGCCGGGACGTCGTGTCGTGGCAGGTCCGATTTTGGCAGCGGCACAATGCTTCACAGATTTGGAGCAGATTCAACTGTTGCGTCAGGCCCTCTGCAGTTCGTCGCGCGCGGCGCACCGCTTCGTGGAAATGTTGAACTTCTGCAACTTGACCCCCTCATACCTCCTACGCGCCATCCCGGCGCTTCATGGAAGATCGCAATGGCTGTAGTAGGTGTAGTGTGGCTTGGCTCCGTCGCGCTCTGGATGTTGAAAGAGTTCGACAACAACGACTGATGACACGGCTAGTTCAGTGTATCTAGAAACGAGCGCCTGGCTGCGGCTCCATCACAGCGCAGGCGCTTTGCTGTGCCCTATGCGTTATGGACTTCGGTAAGTGCACGACGCAAGCGATCGGTCTGGTCTTCACAGACCTGTTCGACGATTGCCTCACTCAGCTCACGCACAGCGCTTGAGATGCGTTGCAATTCGCGCGGCATCACTTAGCACCACTACCAGATCGCTCCTATCGCCTAGCGGCTGCAATGGGAGGCCGTGTTTTGAAGGCGAAAAATCGCCCGATCGATCCTGGCCAACAATGACGGATTGTCGGTAGCGGTCCGCGGCCTGGTGCTTCGCGATCGATTCCCCCCTGCGGCAATAGCAACCAGAATCACCCACTCAGCGGCCCGTGGTGCGAGCGAAGCTCGGTCTCCAAGTGGGCCAAAATCACCGCGCGATTCACGAGCAAGAGTTTGTCTCTACGCGATGGCCTTTTTGACACGCTGCGTGTCTGAGCAGCTGCTTAATCGCGCGCACACTCCAAGAGCTTATCCGGGCGGGGATGGATCATGCCGTCCTCAGACGTCACCTGAGTCACGAGTTCGGCGCCGAGATCCTTCGCCAGGCGCTCCAGCGTCTCCCGCAATGTCTCGCCGGGGACCGCCATAATCGCGGTGATGGGCTCAACGTGCCCGTCCGCGAACCGGAATGCGAGGCCTTGCGGGGGCGGTACGCTCAGCACCCGGACCACCATTGTTGGTTCTTCTTCTGTGTCGACGTCGACCACGGGATCTCCGCCACCGGAGGTTTTATTCGTTTGTCCATAGGATACCGAGATATAACCTCTAGCGAGCTACTTTCTCACGCCGCAAGATTGGTTCGGTTTATGTAACTTCGGCTACACGCCGGATGTCGCATGCGCTACTGTCCTCCCACAAGAGACTCGCCGGTAAGCGAGCGAGCACCGTCCCGTTGCGTCACTCAACCTTGCGCGCGTAACCCCAGCTAGCGCATGACAAAGCGAATAACTCACACATACGAATTCTCCGTCGAGTCGGACCGCGGGAAGGAACGCGTGATTGTCTGCTCAGAGGACTGCGCTGAAAAGGTTGGTCCTCAGGAGAGTCAAAAGTACTACGTCCCGACGGGTCCCAAGACCTACAAATTCAAGGGCGGCGAGCGAGCCGCGAGGATCGGAGACATATTTTTAGATAGCTCTGGCGAGATTTATCAGCGCATTTACGTAGACAAGAGCGGCCCCGTCGTCCGCATCGCCTCGTCATAGCTTGACGATCGACAGCTGCTCGACAAGATCGGCCGGGAGGGATCCACCAGACTTGATGACTTCGATCATAGTCTTCGCAATGCGAGCACCGATGCCAAAGTGATTGTAGTTCAACGGTGCTTTTCTGAATTCTCCAGTTGGAGTCAGGGCGCTATACCACACGGCCCATGAACAGCCGCCTAAATCTTGTGGCTGGACCTCCGCAACGTCAGTAAGGGCGCCTCGACCTTCAGGTATACGAAACGCGATGTAATCCGGGCCATCGGCTAGGTCTGGTGCGGTTGCCATCATTTCAGCTGCCGGGCGTCGGACCTCCCCGGGACTGAGAGCCGTAGTAGGACCGGAGGACCACGCTTCCCCTACCAACATCCCCCGTGCGCCCACGGCGGATCCCGCATCTCAAGGGTGTGCTCGATTCCGATCGCCTCAATACGCGCGTACGCGCTTTTCATCCAAGTGCTTGTGCATCTCTCGCTCTGCCTTAAGGCGGCTTCCGCCTCTTCGCAGATAGCCCATGTACTGGATGGTCTCCCTCTCGGTAAGACCAACCAATACCTCGCGCCCCTCTTCCTCCCGGGTCAGGGAACGCGTAGCGGTCAGAGACTTGCGTTCTGCAGCGGTAAAATCACACATCAATGCTTCCCAGGATTATCTTTGGGTTGATCGCGCCATTCCGCGTCGAGCCAATCCTGCAGATCAAACCCGTGTTGACGGCCCCGCGCAGCCCATAATCGATACGCGAGTTCGCGCACTGCGTCCTCTTTCGAGACAGGCATCAGTCCTCCTCATTCGGACCCGGTCTGGGAATGCGGCGCATCGACGGGCTTAGACTCAGGCGAGCCGCGCTGGCGCAGAAATATGCTCAGCACCACCATGCCAAGCAACGCTAGAAATTCGCTTTGCCAGTTTTGTGTTGACTCAAACCAGAACCGCGCCGTCTGCATGTACTGGAGCACTGACACGCCCTCACCCCCATGCTGGAGCTGCTCCGCGGTGTACTCGCGCGCGCCGCCTATCGCATGGAGGACAAACGACACGACAAAAAGCCCTAAAAACGCCAATGAGAGGGAGTTTTCGTAGAGTCGGAGGATCCAACCTCCGCGGCGCACCGGCCCTGGCGCGTCATTGCGGTCCTTCGCTTTCCGAGGATCGCGATCGACCGCCTCGGGCTCATCAAGTTTTTTCGACTCCGAGGAACCCTTCTGAAAAAAAGCCACGGTGAGTAGTACGTACGCGGCCATCTGCAGGAATTCGCTCTCCCAGTTCTCTGCCGTAGCTTCCATAAAGTGGCCGGTGCTGAGGTACTGTGCGAACCCGACCTCTGGCTGGCCGTGATCGGTCTGCTCCTCGTTGTACTCGTGCATCCCGGCAACTGCCTGCGCGCCAAATGTCAGGATGAAAAGCACAAGCACTACAATCGATAGACCGTTCTCGCGCAGATGCGAACGCAGACCGTGAACCGCGTGTTTCCAATTTTGTTATACGAGTCGGGTCCCCGCTGGCACGGCGGTCTGTGCGCGGGACCCCAACGCGATTCATAGGCCTTTACGACAACGTCAGCGGCGGAGCGACGCTCCCCGCCCCGTGCCCATCTTTGCTGGCGTGCCCTGCATCAGCTCGGCTTTTCGGGCGGCCAGTTGTTCGCCGAGCGCGTCCAGATCCATTTCAGACTGCCGTGACTTTGCAAACAGGCCGCGGGGCTGCTCCTCTTCCTTGACATGATGCTTGATCATTTCCGAGAGCACCTTGACCTTCGCGTCGAAGTAGTCATCGCCCGGACCGGAAGGCCTCGATATCTGCAATCAGACGTTTGGCGCCTTCGTGCTCCACTGCAGCCTCATGGTGCAGATCCTCCTCCTCCGTCGCCTCCAGGAACGCCGGATAGTAGATCTCCTCTTCGATGGTTGCGTGCACCGTCAGAGCAGTACAGATCTTCGCCGCCAGCTCCTGCTTGCGATCGTCGGAGCGCGCCTTTTCGAACGCCTCGAAGTAGCCTTCGACCTCGCGATGATCGGCCTTGAGTAACGCGATTGCGTCTTGACGTCCGGCCACCCGGCTGCCGCGCGTCTCGCCTCTGTTCCCCGTCTTGGAGCCGTTACCGCCGTTGGAGGATTTCCGTTTCGCCTGTGCCATGGTTTAGTCCCCAGTCAGTTAGTGAGCGGGGCGGAGTCTAGACCCCTGTAGCGCTCCAACCTGTCATCCGCGACCCGTGGTCCTTGTCGGTGCTCGTCCCACTTGCACGTGGGGAGCTTGACGCATGCAGCGTAAGCGCGGGGGAAGTCGAGTTCCGCACCGGGCCTCGGAAAGCATCTCCTTCCTGGGGATCGTCCTGATCGATGTGACCCGCACATTCTTGCAACGTTGCAGAGCGCAGCGAATTCGTAAGCAGTGATGCAGTTGCGTCGTGGGCGGTGATGTCTCGTGACGCTCGTAGGAAGACCACGGACGCGCGTTGCCGACTTTTGTGGCTTCAAGCGCCACCACCATCAACGTAGGGTGCAGCCCTCCGAGATGCTACCGCGACGGAAGATCCGCACGGGATCGGCGGCATACCCATCCGTTTGGTGGTTTCAACACGGAGGTTCAATGGAAAATCGCAAAGAAAATACAAATCCCCTGGGTCTGCTGATCGATCAGCCACGGGGAGTCGCACGGGATCGGCAGACGAGCAAGCTTGGGTCACTGGCCTGTTTACGGATCGAGACCGAGCTGAACGCGGTTATCAGGCACTTACAGCAAGGGGCTACGACGCCAAAGATATCAATCTGGTGATGTCTGACGACACTCGAAAGAGACACTTCGCGTCAGGCGCAGAGACCGAACTCGGAACCAAGGCCGCTAAGGGCGCGGGCGTCGGCGGCGCCATTGGCGGAACCGTAGGGGCGATAGCGGCGGCGATTGCCGCGGTCGGCACTTCGATCGCCATCCCGGGCCTCGGCTTAGTCGTAGCAGGACCGCTGGCGGCCGCGCTGGCCGGTGCTGGTGCAGGCGGCGCCGCGGGTGGCCTCGTCGGTGCGCTGATCGGCGCGGGCATTCCTGAGGAGCGCGTGAAGCATTACGAGAAGGGTCTCAAGGAAGGCGGCATACTGATGGGCGTTCGCCCTCGATCTGAAGAGGATGCAAGTTACTTTGAGAGCGAATGGAGTAAGGCGGGCGGCACCCACGTCTATCGTTAGACCGGGGGATAGGAGCCTTGAGAGTTTCGGCAAAGTCTTGTCGAGACTCTTGAGGTTCCACGGCGCGATGCGCATCCCACCGTCTAGCCTCGTACGCTAATCTCATCACTGTGAGACCAGCGGCGTCATCAGGAGCATTGCGTGAACTTATTTAGTTTACTAGGGGGTTCATCCCGCGGCGGTACACGCATATCGCCGACGATGTTAGCGGTACTCGGTGTACTGGCATATCGCACACTCAAGGGAAAAGGTCGTTTGGCCGATTTACTTGGTACAGGACCGGCGGCTACGGCGGGCAGTCCCAAATCCAGCGGTCTAAGTGGCGCTGAGCTGAGCGGCGGGCTTGCCGACCTTCTCGGGCGTTTTCGCCAAGCCAAGCAAGAGAAAACAGCTCAGAGCTGGGTATCTACAGGTCCAAACCGGTCCATTGCCCCGCATGAGCTCGAACAAGCGTTGGGAGAAGAGCGCGTTCAGTGGCTCGTCGAGCAAACTGGAACGTCTAAAGAGGAACTCCTCGTTGGCCTGAGTAAGGCGCTGCCGAAGGCAGTCGATAAGCTGACCCCCGATGGTCGCGTTCCGACCGGAGAGGAGCTGGAGCGCCTCGGATAAAGTTAAGGTCCGGCGCGCCGCGCTCACCGAATCGTCCATTCGTCGAACTCGGTGAGCCCACTGGCCCGTTTCGGGGCATCGCGCAGCAACGATCAGGTGCGCTCCAGGGCGAGCGTCCATACCCCCACACAGCGAGCAGCAGCAAACTTACCTGCAGCATCCTGGTGATTGAGAGATCCGTCGCAAGCGTGCGCGAAAGCGCGAAAGCTGCGTCACGGCGAACACGAACACCAGATCGAAGAACAGCTCGATCGCGCCGACCCGACCGGCATCCGACTCATCGTGACGTCTCATCAAGGTCGGGGGGTGTCACAGCGCGCGGGGCGGCGGCCATGGCGCCCCCCATGGCCCGGCGGCGCGCGTCCCCCGGGGCGAGAGGGAAGCGCGTTCGGAACGCACGAGCGGGGTATCTTGAGGATGCACCGATGAAAAGGTCGCGCGTAACTACACGCTGATGCGTCCATTACCCGAGCGCTGCATCATCCTCGTCTCTCTCGGCGCGCGGCCGGTCAGCGCGGGGCGTTAGCGCGTTGATCCTCCTGTCGCAACCCCCGCGCGCATACTGTTGCCTTGTGGCCAATCACGGAGAGGTCGTCAATGTCTACAGCCCTCACGTACGCCATCAAGTTCGTTCGGGATATGGATGCTGCGGTTCGCTTTCACACTGAGCGGCTCAATTTGAAGGTGCGATTTCAGACACCGGAGTGGACAGAGTTCGAAACAGGTCCTACGACCTTGGCCCTGCATCTCGCGTCACCTGAGAACCCAGCGGGCACATGCCAGCTCGGTTTCGGTGTTGCCGATACCGAGGCCTTCTATGCAAGAGCTCAGGGCCAGGGCGTTCGGTTCACGAGCCCACCGACGGAGCTGCACGGTCAAAAGATCGCCAAGTTTCGAGATCCTGATGGTGCGCAAAGTAGCGTGAGCGGCCGGTAGCGCCTGGGGCCCGCTCCGATCATGTGCGCGCGGCGGCTGGACGCGGAGGTTGGACGTCACAGAGCGGCCAGCAGCAAGTCGCTTTTACGAAACGGGGGTTAAGTCATGTCCCTAGACCGTCGTCAGTTTCTCTTGTCTACCTCCTCCGTTCTTGCCGGCGTGGCGTCCGTCGGGCACGCCACTGCGCAGGCAAGTACTGTTGCCAACGCCAATGCATTCACCGACTGGGGCTGGGTACGCAACCAGTTCGATCTGGCACCAGAATACTTGCACTTCTCGCAGTTCTTCATTGTGTCGCACCCGCGACCGGTTCGGGAGGCCATCGAGCAATTGCGGCGCGCCATGGACGCGAACCCGTTCGTCACAGTAGAGCACGGGCAGTTCGGTACAGGAGAGGGCAATCAGTCGCGGCGAGTGCAGCAAGCCGCCGCCGGCTATATCGGCGGCAAACCGGAGGAAATCGCGCTCGTGGATAGCACTACCGAGGGGCTGGCGCTGATCTATCATGGCCTGCCGCTGAAACCCGGCGACGAAATTCTTACCACAACACACGACCATTTCGCTCACCACGAGTCAATTCGACTCGCAGCGCGGAAGTTCGGTTCAAGCACGCGGCGGGTGCCACTGTACGCGCACGCGGATGCAGTGACGGCTGATGAGGTTACGACGAATCTGCGGCGGGCGATTGCATCGCAAACGCGTGTCGTTGGATTGACGTGGGTACACTCCGGAACCGGAGTAAAACTTCCAATTCGCCAACTCGCTGCCGTGGTATCCGAGGCAAACCTCAAGCGTTCCGAGACGGATCGTATCCTGCTGGTCGTTGATGGCGTGCACGGATTCGGCAATCAGGACGAAACGCCGGTTGAGCTGGGCTGTAATTTTTTCGCCGCTGGGACCCACAAGTGGATCTTCGCGCCACGGGGTACCGGCATCATCTGGGCGCGTGCGGAAAACTGGGCGCGCATCCAACCGACGATTCCGACCATGCATGGCGTCGCGCCATACGAAGGCTGGATGGAAGACCAGGATCCCGGCGCCACCCAGGCTGACTTCGTCTCGCCCGGCGGGTTCAAAGCCTATGAGCACCTGTGGGCGATGCCGGAAGCCTTCGCCTTTCACCAATCCATTGGCCGCAAGCGCATCGCCGAGCGGATCGCAGCGCTGAACACGCAGTGCAAGGACGGTCTTGCACGCATGTCTCACGTCAAGCTGCATACGCCGCGTTCGCCGGAGCTCTCTGCCGGGATCAACTGCTTCGAGGTCGCAGGAATGGCTCCCGACACGGCGGTGCAGAAGCTGCTCGAAAAGAAAGTGATCGCCTCGGCCTCGCCTTACAAGACCTCATACGTGCGCCTCGCACCCAGCTTGGTCAACGATGAGCAACAGGTTGATCAGGCCCTGCGCGCGGTGCACGCTCTGTCCTGAGCGATCGCGTGGGAGCACGCTGCATCGCGTCTGGTCGAGAACGCTGTCCATACAGTGTTGTGAATTGCCGAATACAGTATGAGTTATCCAGTGGATGCCCACAGGCTGCATGCCGTAGCGTCGCGCGGTGAGCAAGCAGCGAGGACGCACGAGGGCACGAACGGTCAACGACCAGCCGTCACTGCTTGCTCGCATCGACCGAGCGATCTACCGGCTCCACAACAATCACGGCTTGCCGTTGCAGCCGCTGGGCGATGGGAGCGACCCGGGGGCAGTATTGCGCGACTGCGCCGATGGTCATCTGCACATGCGCCGCGTGCTCTGTGAGCTCCGAGAGGCGGTCCTTGAGCAAGTCGGGGAGGACCAGACGGATCGGTTGCGCCACGCGCTCGCAGACGCGCTGATTGCATTATCGGCCTGAGTCGAATTACCACCGACGGGCGACACTGGGCGGCGTCGAACGGTACGGTCAACGGCCGAGTTCGACCACCCGAAGCAGCCGTTCAGGGTTGCTGCAATTGCCCCTGATTCACTGTCGTAAAATGAGTCGCGTGGTCTAGCTATTTCATGGGGTTCGGGATTCGTCCATGTCCATATGCCGCAATTCTGCGGCGTTATAAAGCCACATTTATGCTGCCTAATTGTAGTCAGGCCGCATCACGGTGGACGTTCGATGCACCGCGTTTAGGAGACTAGACGTGCCACTCTTCATGATCGTCGAGCACTTTCGCAACGGCGAGGCGCTCGGATGGCGCCCGAGGGCCTTACGTATGTCTCGAGCTGGGTCGATGAGAAAGCGCCGGTCTATCGCCGGTTCAAGGAGCGGGGTTTGGCGACGTGCTATCAACTCATGGAGACTTCAAATCGAGCGCTTCTCGATCAGTGGATGCGAAACTGGATCGACTTGGTTGAATTTGAAGGTCATGCAGTCATTAGTTCTCACGAGGCAGCGCAACGCGTGGCGAGTCTCGAATCGTGATGCAGGGCTAACCAAGCGTTCGAGCCGTCCGCTCTCGGAGATTTCTGACCGCGCTCGCAATGTCTGCTTCTGGCGTGCGCCGTGGAAGGCGGCGCTTTCCCAGTGGGTGCAAGTCCCACCCGGCAACCGCTCCAGCCGGAAGCAACCGGAGCAACTATGGAGGCAACGAAATGGTTGAAGCCTTCGGTTAAGCGTGTCACGAAATACGGTGACAGCGCGAGTGTGCAGGCCGTAACGCAAGTGAACGCCGAGCAAGCCTCGAAAAGGACGATGCGCGGGCCGACCCGACTGCCATATCGGGGAAGGCTGCTACGACTGGGTGATAGAGCGAATGAGATCCCAGTCGCTGCGCCGGGGTAGTGGCGACAGCATGTACACAAGGGAAGCGCACGCAACACGGGAAGCCCCATCGCGTGATCGGGATGATCAACCGGACGCCCGCGAGGGATGGGCCGGGCGCCGTGGGGTGACGGAGAGGTTCGTAGTACCGCTGAAGCCGGGTAACGCCGGTGGAGGGAAGGGACCTCAGTTCAAGACAGACGCAACAAGTGGTGAGGGACAGGAGATTGGGAAACCTATCAACTCCGAAAAGCGTCCAGAAGCTGCAGACGGCGTTACACGCGAAAGCGAAGACAGAAGCCGGTTACCGCTTCTACGCCCTGTACGACAAGATTCACCGCGAGGACATCTTGGCTCACGCCTACGCCCAGTGCCGCTCCAACCAGGGCGCGCCGGGTGTAGATGGACAAGACTTCGTAGATGTCGAAGCGTACGGGGTGCAGGGGTGGCTCGGCGAACTGGCGCTTGCGCTCAGGCAGGAGACTTACCGACCGGACCCCATCAGACGAGTGTTCATCCCGAAGGCCAACGGCAAACTCAGGCCGCTGGGCATCTCGACCCTGCGCGATCGGGTCTGCATGACAGCAGCGATGCTGGTGCTCGATCCGATCTTCGATGCTGATCTTCCATCCGAGCAGTACGCCTACCGTCCGGGGCGAAACGCCCAGCAAGCGGTGATCGACGTGGAAGAGACGCTGTTCCGAGGCCACCCGGAAGTCGTAGACGCCGACCTCGCGGACTACTTCGGAAGCATCCCGCACGCCGAACTGATGCGCTCGCTCGCGCGGCGCATTATGGATCGGCGCGTGCTGCATCTGATCAAGATGTGGCTGGAATGCACCGTTGAAGAAACCGACGACCGAGGACGGAAGAGGCGAATCACGGAAGCCAAGGACAAGCGGCGTGGCATCCCGCAGGGTTCACCCATCTCACCCTTGCTGGCCAATCTGTACATGCGCCGGTTCGTGCTGGGATGGAAGAAGCTCGGGCTGCAGGAGAGCCTCGGTGCTCGCATCGTGACCTACGCGGACGATCTCGTGATCCTGTGCAGGCGAGGCAAGGCCGAAGAGGCGCTGACTCGCATGCGCGAGCTCATGGGTAGATTGAAGCTGACGGTTAACGAGGAGAAGACGCGAATCTGTAGGGTCCCGGAAGGCGAGTTCGACTTCCTGGGGTACACGTTTGGGCGGATGTATTCGGCGAGGACCGGCCAGGCACGCCTGGGCATGCGGCCCTCGAAGAAGAGCATCCGGCGCATGGTCGAAAAGGTCCATGCGCTCACCGCTCACTCGATGACATGGCAAGAGACCACGGCGCTGGTGGAGCAGTTGAACCGCACGCTGCGCGGCTGGGCGAACTACTTCCAAGTAGGAACCGTCAGTCGCGCATACCGAGCGATCGACAGCTACACCGCGACGCGGTTACGCCGGTGGTTGCGCACCAAGCACAAGGTCAGGCGGCGCAGGGGCGGGAGCTATCCACTCTCGCACCTCTACGGGTACTTCGGTCTCGTGCGTTTGACTGCGCGGGGGCATGACCAGTCGTGGTCGAAGGCGTGAAGTCTTGTCCGAGAGCCGGATGCGGGCGATCTGCATGTCCGGTTCGATGAGCGGGATGTGGAAACGGAACTACGGCGAGGTTACTTGGGCACCGCCAGACGAAAGGGGCGGGAACAGACAAACCAGACCTACTGTCACCGCGCCACATCTCGACTCTACCGAACTCAGCCGTCCGCAAATGACTCAGTACGACCCCTGAGCCGCCATTCGTAGGTTCGAATGCCGCCCACTAATGGCAAGCGATTTGCAGATGGCATGCCTGGATAATAGTTGTGGATATACTGCGAGCACGCCGAATCTCCAGCGAGAAGAACCAGTTTATATGGGACTGGAAGAGCCAGGTTATCCGGCAGACCGCCAGGTTATCCGTCATGACCCGCACTTCTAAAACAAGTTCGGGGCCGATGGAGTACCTCATCAGGGATTTCGCTCCTCCAGACGCGGAGGGCGTGAACGCCGTCGCGGTCGCTGCATTCTCGCAATACAGTGAGCAGTACAGCGAATGGCCCACTCTATCGAAAGCTGCTGCAAACACGGCGGCGCTGTCTCAACAAGGTGAATTGGTGGTCGCGGACCTCGACGGGCGCGTTGTTGGTGCGGTCGGCTACTTCGGACCGCGCCACCTCAAGCATGCCATCTTCGAATCAGACTGGGCTGTCATGCGCATGTTGGTGGTCGATCCCTCGGTGAGAGGGCGAGGTATTGGTAGGGCTCTTGCTGAAGAGTGTTTGCTGCGTGCTGCGCGCGATGGCGCTACAGTCGTTGCCCTTCACACTTCGAACATTATGGAAGTTGCAAGAGCGATGTATGGGCGCATGGGTTTTCGGTGGCTGAAGGACATTCCACCGATTCATGGTGTGCCATATGCGTTGTACACAAAGCAGATCGGCCCCTAACAGCGCGCTGCAGCGGTCCGGTCACTGACTGTTATTCGGCGCCGCGAGCGCTCGCGACGTCTGCTCCTGACCGCTTTCGGCCGGTCAAACGAGGATGTCTAGACGTATGCGCGGCCGCCGATTCGCGGCCGCATCGCCGGTGGCCTGACCTGCCAGATACCCGGCGACCCGCCGTAACTACATCGCGGCTTTCGCCCGACGAAGCAATAATCGCCGCAACCCTCGGCAATTAGCCGCTCAAGGTCGAGCACCGCCCATCGCTCGAAGGTCGCGCAATGCATTCCTTGGATCGCGGATCGACAAGGAAGCGCGTGAGGTCCGCCGAGAATAGTCTGCCGTGTGCGAGTTTGAGCCGAACCGGACGGTCAGCCTTCGTCCTTCTTTTGCTAGGTGGCACCGCTAACGGTGATTCAAACCTCCTTGGTGGGTGCGCGGCGAGGCAGATGGACAGTGAAGGTCGTGCTCGATGCGTCAAACATCGCTTCAATACTTCCACCGTGAGCTTTGGCGATCTCGCTGGCGATGTAGAGTCCCAAGCCCAGGCCGGAATCGTTCTCCCGTTCGCGGCCTGTGCCGCCCTTGAGTGGCTCGAACATCTGAGCGAGCGTCGCTTGGTCCATATGACCGATGTTCGTGACCGTAAGACGAACCTCGTCCGTGACGCCGAGCAAGGCCACGCGCACGGGGCTCGTCGCGCGCGCCGTGATTGATGGCATTGGTCACAAGGTTGCCAACCAATTGCCGAATACGGCCACCGTCCCATAAACCGTGGCAATTGCCGGCGACTGCTAACTCCACCGGATGATCCGGGTGCCCGGCGCGAATCTCGTCTATCTCCTCAGCGCAGAGCGGCGCAAGATCGGTGGGTGTCTGCGTCACCCGAATGCCGAGACCGAGCTTGGCACGATTGAAGTCGAGGAGATCATTCAGCAGAGCCTGCATTCGAGCTCCGCTGTTCATCAGCCGTGAGGCAGCCTGGGAAACTTCTGGTCGCCCATCTACCACCTGTAAATACCGAGCGGTCATCTGGATCGTCTGCAGGGGGCTGCGCAGATCGTGGCTGAGCATCCCAAGGAACAGATTGCGTGACTGCTCCACCTGGTCGCTGAAGAAGGCGATCCCTTCGGCAAGGGACTGATCGATAGCCTCGTTGAAGCGAATCATGTCATCGATAGCCGGCTCTGCGGGTAGACAAGCGTCCATCCATAATCTCAGCACGCTCGCGCGCAGGGCACGGTACTCCGATGCGAGTTCCACGATGTCAAAACCGCTCTTTGCCCGCAGGATCGCGTGAGTTTGCGCAGCGGTCTGCGGAGCTTGAAAAACTATGGGCGCCAGTCCCATCGATTTCGCGGACTGCTCTTCTCGCGTCTGGAGTGTCTCCAGATCGGCGACGACCGCATTCAGGATTTGCTCCGCGTGATCCCGAAGTTCGAGAGAGCCCATGTGGCTTGCTGCCGGCACTCGGGTGGCCGCGAAGGCCTCCCAATGCTCAAGAATTCGCTCCATGTTGCACAAGATGAACTCGGTCAGTCGCATATCCACTCCTGATGCTGTACTGAAGCCGAAGCGTACTGCCGGGGCGACTCCGGATATCGGGTAGGGGTCGGGGGCGCTCGCTGGCGTAGCAACTCAATCTTGGCTGGCTGCTCACCGCCCACCTTTGCGGCTTGCCGCCCACCGTAGCGCCTTGTGGAAGTTATTGTAAAGTCCAGCGGCCGGGACTTCACCCTCAGCCACCTGCAGGCCGCGGAGGAACACGTAGCGAACGACGTACAAGATATAGCTGACCAGCGCGACCGTATTTTGACGTTAGAACGGACCGGTCACAACGCGACCAGTGCGATTGCCCGGCTCCGTGAAATGAAAGACGCAGACGCGGCGCATAGCTGATTTAGAGCGGCTCCGTGCGGAGCTCGCGGTACTAATCGCTGGCGAGGTGGGACCAGTTCGGTGAAGATCCATCGGAAGACCAGACGCAGACTTGGCCGATGTCAGCAGCGGCCTCAAGCACGCGGACTCGCATTCTCCAGGCTTCAATGCTTCAGCTTCACCCCGCTGCTGGTCGCAGTCTTTAGCAGCGACTCGCCAGTGAGCGAAGGCCGGCAACTGAATACTACCTCGCCGGTCCCGGGCTCCCGCAATTCAAGCAACCCGTGATCGATTCGCGGCACCAGACTTTCGATGTATGCGACCTCCTCAGCGGTCGCATCGTCCGGGAGTTCAAACTGAAGTCGCCCGCACCCGTCCTCATCTATTTCGAGAGTAATAAGTTCCATGTTCCTGTACTCGAGCGTAATTAGGAGTCGTCCTTTCAACCCTGACCTGTGGTCACGATCCAGACAGCAAGAACAGCGTGCTTGCTATAGGGGTGGTTATACAGAGCCTTTTGAGAAGCCGGTCCCGGTCGGCCATGCGGGCTGCTTGTGTTTGCTCCAAGACGCGGAGCGTGCCTTCGGCGTTAGCAGTAACCAGGCCGCCGCGGCTGAGCTTGGCGATGATGTCTCGCTGCCGGGCGATGGTTTGTTCACCTACCGTGATGTGCCACTCCAGCTGCGCGAGACGGGCGCGTACTAGTGCCTCGTCCATACCCCGAGCGTACTAGTCTGGGGACAGACCGAAATCCGAGTAACACCCCTTGCGCTCGTAGGCGCAGGCTGGCAATCGCACCGGGTTTCGGTGCTAGTTCATCATCAAAGCTTGACGATCGACAGTTGCTCGACAAAATCGGCTGGGAGCGCTCCACGAGACTTGATTACTTCGATCATAGTCTTCGCAATGGGGGCAACGACAGTAAGAAGACCTCGACCTTCGGGTATACGAAATGCGATGTAATCCGGGCCCTCTGCCACGTTTGTTGCGTTTGGCGTCACGGCCGCCGATTCCAGACAGAGAGCTAATTTAGCAACGTCGGGCGGCATCGGAAGACGACTGCCCACGTATCCGGGTCAATCATCTCAAGCAAGCCGTTCTCGACTCGGGGCGTCAATGTCTTGAAGTACGCGATCTCATCGTCGGTCGCGTCTGCGGGCAGTTGGAACTGCAAGCGAGCCCGGGTGCTGTAGTCGACTTCCAGCGTGATGTGTTCGTGATTCATAAGCCATGTCTCCGTACCGAATGGACGATACGGTGCTCCCCGCTTATGCCCGGGATCCATACAAAAAACACCGGCAACTTCGTCAGCAGTTGTCTGACACGCCAATCGAAACTGTGACGCGGCTCACACACGCATTGCCAAACTGTGACGTCGTTCTCAGCGAAGAGAAAAATCTTGAGTGGTCTTCGACGAAACCGTTTGTCCGACCACAAGGACCCGCTGGCTAACCTACCGCAGGAGCGCGCGCATCGACCGTTGTGCGGCCGTCTGACCTCAGCGTGCCGCACGCTCACGGAGGATTGGATGTGGATCTTCCGACACCAGATGCGAGGCCGATAAGTTCGTGTGACTCCGCTCGAGAATTCAGGTGGTTCTTTCCAAAATCGGCGAACAGATGCGCGGCGACGGATCTTGTGCTGCGTCACGCTTGGGGCACTTCCATTACCTTGCAACAGGAACTTGCGGCCAAAAGTCCTATTCACCCAACCCAACGCCGGGTTGCGGCTGCGATCCGTCATTCGTGAACTCGAGTTAAGCGAGCAGGAAGCAGCACGCTTGCTCCGAATTGATGAGCGCGTCTTTGCGGGTTGGTGTGCTGGCCGCGGAAAGGTGCCGCGCATCGTGTGGCTAAGCTTAGCGGCGATCAAGATCCGGAAGACATTGGACGAGTAGCAGCCGGGATTCGATCTGTTGCACCGCCGAAGACGACACACGACGGACCTCGGACCGGCGGTCGTGCCGGTCCGAGGCCCTAGCCACGACCATCCCGGGTATAAGGGGCAGGATGACCATGGCTCCTGGTGCTAGCGCGCTGTCATTCACCGCCGAGCTGACCGCCTGCACGGTCACTCGCTGCCTTTCATTTCTGTGGAACGCGTCGCGATGTCAGTTAACGGACTCGGCAGAATCGAGCTGCGATGAGCCGGGCGTTCACTCGAGCGAGCCCGTGGACCAAGCCCGGTTGAGCGCTTGAGCTCTACTTGAAGCCCGCACCGCATGACTCACGGGAACACGAATTTTGCCTTTCGGCGTGGTAACCCTTTTACGGTCAATCTGCTCATCTACGTACCGAGTTGCTCACATTGCGTGCAATCAAGCCCCGCCGATATGTAAAGTTGCGGCACAAATTCATGTCGCGCATGAACTTACGGACGAGCGTGCGCAGCCGGGTACCGGCGGCCGGGTGCCTATTGAGGGGCTATATCGGCAAATCCAGTCACGACGCATGCACTGCGGACTTTTGTTTTACGGCGCGCTGGCGATAAGCGAGCATCGGTAGGAAACAATAACCGACAGCCACTTGCCGTACTGCCAACGTTACATAAGCGCGTCGATCGTTTGACGCGCCGCGCAACAACAGTCGACATATTCCGCGGGATGCCGATTTCAGATCATCGCCTCGGGTATTTCTCCTACAGCTGCCTGGTTGGCGTGGGCTACTCTGTGCCTGAGCCCCATCATTTTTCGCGGGCCAATAGGACTCGCATCGAATGCGGGCCAGGAGGATGGATGCCGATGACGCGCGACGCAACCCGGCGAGCGCTACTCAAGAAAGCAGCCTATGTAGCACCTATGGTTTTGACTCTTCAGGCAACCTCGGCGCTGGCGAAGTCAGGATCGGAAAAGGGGCAACCAAAGCCGAAGAAGCCGAAGAAGCTGAAGAAGCTGAACAGAAGGTAGACCGCACGGTGTCACACGCGACACCTTCTGAGCGCTGCACGAGCTGCAATCCTGCGCTCATCGGGTGAAGATCAAATAGATGCGCGACCAGTGCACTTTTCGACGAGGTGACTTTTGTCATGCTTGAATATAGGCCGATACTCAAGTACCGCGCCGGCGAGGTCATCGCAGCGGCCGGTGCGTGCGACGCCGCACGATCACTCATGAACGTGCGCTTCCTGGCGGCGCAAATCCCGCTGCTGCCGCTCAAGACCTGTGATCGCCCTGGGAGCTGCAAGTGCATCTATCGGCACTTCGACGATCGACGTCGGACGGTCCCGCGTCGCGGAGAGCATGCATTTAATGCCTTAATGGCTTGCACTCCGGGCCCCGAGCGGCGCACGCAGCGCGGACGGCGCGAGGTCGACTGCGCGTAGGACCGACCGGCGGGCGTGGCTCGGCGCCGCGCCCTTGCCTTCAGTTCGCGCGGGCGGCATTTGTGTGGTACCGGGGGGCGGCACTCCCGGCCCGGCCGCACAGGAGGAGCAGACAATGCTTGCAATAACTGACCTCAAGGCGAGTCTCGTTTCGGACGTGAACCTTGGCCGATTAGTCGTATTCGAGCGGGGGAGCCAACGACTATTCGCTCTCCGGGTGAATGCCGGTCGCGATGTGACGCCTGAGAGCGCAGCTTTACTTGTATTCGGTCTCCAGGATGACGGCCATACGTTCTCCGCCGTGTGCCTGTCAAATGTCGGCCACGAACGGTGCATGGTGTTGAACGTGCCGCTGCTTGTTGCGGCCGAGGTCAGCCCATTCTTATCGGGCCGCAGGCCCCCCGGGTTGGTTGCAGGCGCCCTCGTTACGCACGAAAACGGCTTAGCGATTGCGGCAACAGTTACCCCTCCGTCAACTGACCTGCGTTTTTGGGACATTCAGTCAGGTCTACTTGTTGGGGAGCCAGAAGCATCCCAGCAGTTGACAGGTTGGCAGATCGGTGTCGCAGGTATCGATGGTAAATTCGAACCGATAATTCCGGGTTGAACGGAGCTGTTTAAGAGGCCGTGGAGTCGCCTCGCCGGTCCCCTTGTCTGGACTTGGGTGTCTCACACTTTCTTGCCTTCGCTACCGTCAGGCGCCCCGGCGGTCGGTCATTTATCTAGGAGCATTGCCAATGAGAGAGTTGTGCAGACTCAATGGCTTTTCCAAGGTTCCAGCTTGCCGAGACGCACTCCTGGCACTTCGCAGGCGGATCAATTTGCCCCCTCTGGTCATGCTTGGAACCGTCGGTGAATGTCACCGAGATGGTGTAAACGCACGTGTAGTTTTCGTCGCCTGTCGACGTAAGTATGTTCACGACCGGCCCGTTGACTGCTACCTCCGGTGTCGGTGAGGCAAAGGCGACCATTGTTGCGGTCAGTGCAAAAAAGAACGCGAACAGTCGAAGTCGTGCACTCATAACGAGACTCTAGGTCATCGCTCCACACGAAGCCGATCCCGGTCCGCCAAATGCGTCGCCCGGATACCTTGGAACTCGCGGAGCATGGCGGAGGCTTGGGCCGTGTCGTGACCGCCCCGCGCAATCGTGTCGATGACATGCCGCTGGCGGGCTACAACGTGCTTGTATGCGGCAAGATGCCTCTCGGCCTCTCCCAGACGGCGCAGCAGCACGGTGCGATCCATCGCATGACCCTAGCACGACACGAACCCCACCGATGTCAGCAGCGGCCTCGAGCATGCAGAGCCGGCGGTGTCGTACACACAATCCTTATGTGCGCCCCTCTGTTCCCGCAGGCTTTGCAGCGCGGGCGACGCTTGTAGCTTTCGGAGATTGGGGCCGGTGGACAGCAGCCATCCGCCCGCCAACCCCCCGACGATGCCCGAGGCTCGTTTGATCTACGAAAAGACGATTGACCTGTATCCGAAGGTGCGGCTCGATGAGACGCAACGGGCCTCGCTCCTCAAAGAGCTGGGTCTCTCAGGTCGAGCCTTGAAGAATGCGAAGCCCAGGACGGGAGATCCCAACCGACCCGTCGCTAGTCCTGTCCCAGCCAGCCGCTACGCCCAGGGCGGATTGCGCATCTCAAGGGTGTGCTCGATTCCGATCGCCTCGATACGCGCGTACGCGTGCTTCTCATCCAAGTGCTTGTGCATCTCTCGCTCTGCCTTAAGGCGGCTTCCGCCTCTTCGCAGATAGCCCATGTACCGGATGGTCTCCCTCTCGGTAAGCCCAACCAGAACCTCGCGCCCCTGTTCGTCTCGGGTGATGGAACGCGAAGCGGTCAGAGACTTGCGTTCTGCAGCGGTAAAATCACACATCGCAATGCTTCCAAGGGTTATGTTTTGGGGTGATCACGGCATTAGAAGGCGCCAGCGTGGGTTCGCCGCAAAGCTCCCTGACTGCGGCCTCGACCTCACGAGTCAAGGTCGGCCATCTGTTCTTCGCCTCTGCGGCGGAGACGGTTTTCCTCTTTGAGGACCGCGAAGATTCAATACGCATCGTAACCGTGCCGTCATCGTTGACGACTACCCATGTCAGGGTTCTGCCCATTTCAAAGTGACTGATGATCTTTGGCACTTGACCGACTTACCCTTCGCCTAGCGACCGTTTCGGAACGCACGGCGTTACCCGCCAATCAGTCTACTGCTGGGGTTCTCGACAGCCGCGAGGCGCATCACACATTTGCGGCGGGCAGTCGGTCACCAGGTTGAGTTCTTAAGTTCCTTCAGAAGCCAGTCCCGATAGGAGACGAACTTCTCCTGGGCCGCCTCAATCTGGCGGAGTAAGTCCTGGGTGGCCC
Source organism: uncultured Gammaproteobacteria bacterium (assembly GCA_963728295.1). Taxonomy (GTDB): domain Bacteria; phylum Pseudomonadota; class Gammaproteobacteria; order Steroidobacterales; family Steroidobacteraceae; genus DATJKD01. The sequence goes on from CAVSKB010000001.1 coordinate 27,252, forward strand.
TGATATCGGATCCGCCGCGGGTACGTGCATCGATGGTCTCCCGTAGGCGGCCGATATACCGCCCGCCCGTGTCGACATACCGCTCGGCGATTTCCAAGTGAGCGAGAACCACACCGCGATCCACAGCAGCACCATTCGCCCGAGATCGGGCGGTGGCTTTTATACAAGCAGCCTGAGTGAAGGCCTGTGTAACTGCTCACACTCTCTGGAAGACGCTTCTAAGGTCGGCGCGCGGCGAGGATCGGGACTACGGCAGTCCGGTCGGCCCGGTTGGGTGCATTGCCTCAACGACGCCGAGCAGCGATCTGACTAGCGGGCGCAATCGTCCAAGCGATCGGATGTCCGCGCCCTGCCCGCCGCAATTCAGATTCACCAGTGGAGCTGGACGCGCCAAGCGGTACCCGGATGCCGTCCACGACACCTCGGTGCTCGGCCCCCTTGGTTTCATGGTCCAGCACGACACCTATCGCATGGGACAGCTGTCACTCCTGCGCAAGCACTGCGGCCTCCCGGCCATGGCCTACTCTTGAACTGCCACCACTCCCCCTGCGGAAGGTAAGGCGATGAGTCAGCTGGAGGCCCTCGACCCGTTTGCCGGTTGTGCGGTAGGTTAGGGGCAACTCCTCCCCTCGGAGCTTCCATGGCCATTCCGAATCGCCCCTCATGGCCCATCGCCGGCTTGCTCTCATTCCTGGTGGCTTCTTCCTGCGCCCCTCCGCCGGAGGACAAAGCCGCCGAGACAGGCACCCCCCCCTCCAGCCGCCTCCGCAAACGCCGGTCCGAGCGATCGGGCGTGTGAGCTCCTGACCCGCGAAGACGCGGAAGCGGTTCTTGGCACTCCGGTCAAGGACGTGAGCGACGAGAGCGATCCGCAGTCAATCGGCGCCATGACCCGAAGCTCCTGCTTCTACCGGGAGAAGGGGGCACGGTCCAGCTCGTCCTGCACAGCTTTGCCGATGTGGCCGCGGCTGCCGCCCGGTTTGCCGAGCTGCGGGCGCGGTACACAGGAACCGACTCGAGGGCAGTCGACGGCCTCGGCGGGGGGGATTCACCCACCTGGAGGAGCTGGTCGTCCTGTCGGGGCGCCGCCATCTGATGATCAAGCTCCTTCGGGAGGGAGCCGGCAAGGTCACCGACTACTCGAATGCTTCCGCCATGGAGCAGCTGCTGGCCACTGAGCGGGAGATTGCGCGGAAGGCGATAGGTCGACTGCCACCAACTGCATGAGGGGCCCCATGCGACCCTTCTCCGCGGTGCTCATCGACTTACGGGCAGCGCGCCACTGGGCGCGCAGAGCCCGGCGAGAATCCCCCCGACCGCCGGGCTCACCAAGGTCAACGCCGTCGTCAACATCCGGAACCCCGACTACGAGTCTTTCGAGACCGTCGAGCGGATCGACGCCGAAGGAATGCACGTCCTCTAGTGTCGTCTAGGGGACGGCTGTTTGAGTGTGCGAATATTACGCGATGTGCGCCACTGTTAAGTACCGTCGAGGTGACCTGTGAGATTTACATCGAACCCGTGAGCTGGACGAACAGCGAGCGCCGCTAGTGCGCACTCGCCAAGCACCGCGTGTAACGATCGTCCACGCGGCGGGCGAACCAGTCCGTCGTCAAGTTGCGCGTGATCTTTGGGCTTTCCAGCCGGATGCGCGGCACGATGGCGCGCCCCGCCCCAGCGCGGTGCGGATCTGCGCATCGCTCAAGCTCAGCCGCTCTCGGATCGTGCGGATGGCTAGCTCCGTGTCGCTGGGCTATCGCTGCCCTCGATCAGCAGGTCTCCGTCTAACGCCAGCAGCTTTCCGGACACGATGTTTATAGAGGATCAGTGCGCAAGGTTGGCGGCGACAGTGGAAGTCTTCGGGACATTGGGATGCAGTAGCAGCGTGCGCGCAGGCCCGCGAGGTGAACCATGGAAATGATTCTGGATGAACTGGGCTCCGGATTACCGGATGCGCAGCAACTCACGCGTGTAGTGATCCGCATGCTCGCCGCGGCCCTCCTCGGCGCGATAGTCGGCATTCAGCGCGAGCGCGCCGGCAAGCCCGCGGGTGTCCGAACCCATATGCTGGTCTCGATGGGGGCCGCGCTGTTCGTCATCGCGTGTCTGGAATGGGGCATGCGCTCCGACGCGATCTCGCGCGTGATCCAGGGACTCGTCACCGGCATCGGCTTCCTCGGTGCGGGCTCAATCCTCAAGAAGGCGGAGCAGCACGAAGTCGAGGGCCTCACGACCGCAGCCGGCATCTGGATGACGTCCGCCTTCGGCATTGCCGTGGGGCTAGGGCGCTATGGAGCAGCCACGATCGGCATGGTCCTCACCGTGGTCATCCTCGGCGTCGTGGGCGCGGTCACGGGCCGGCTCGAAATCAAAGACGACGGCAAGCTCAGGCACAGGTCGGACCGATGACGGAGGAGCGCCCATCGGACCGGACTCGAGCATCGCGTCGCGTTGCGAGGGCACCGCACGCGCGGGCCCCGCGTCGGCCCGCCCTCGCTCCGGAGTGCACGCGCGGGGCGCGCTCGGGCCGCCGCCGTGGGGCGCCCATGGCCCGACACCGCGCGCGTCCCGGGTGCCGCGGGGGACGCGACGTCGGAGGGCGCCCGCCCGAGTGCTCGCGAACGCCTGTCCCACAGGGAATCGCAGTCAGGCTGAGCCCGCCCCATCGCGGCTTCGTCGAGTGTTACGTAGCGTCCGCACATCGATGCATGATCGCGTTTGCTTGCGCACGCTGTCCATACAGTATTGCGAGGTGCCGATACGGATGCCCACAATCTACGGCATTCAGACGGGAGATGTGCCGATGATTGAACCCAATCCATTCGAAACCCTGCGGCAGATGACGGGCGGGTACTGTCTATCGCGGGGCCTGCACGTCGTCGCCAACCTCGCCGTCGCGGACAAGCTGGACGAGACCCCTCGAACAGCCACCGAGCTAGCAGCGTCGGTCGGCGCCCAGCCTGAAGCGCTGGGTCGCGTCCTGCGGCTGCTTTCCGCCCACGGCGTGTTCGAATCGTGCGGAGGCAAGTTCCGCCACTCGCCGGCGTCTCGGATGTTGCGTACCGACCATCCACAGTCCATGCGCGATTACGTGCGGATGTTCGGCCTGCCTCCCTTCTGGGCGACCTTCGAGGAGATGGAGCAATCTGTACGCACCGGTCTTCCGGCGAGCGACAGGGTCACCTCCGGCGGCCTCTGGGCTTACTTCGCACAACACCCGGAAGCGAACGCCATATTCAACGCGACTATGGTGACCAAGGCGCACACCCAAATCGCCGGCGTTCTTGCCGCCTACGACTTCTCCGGGTTCAAGTTGATTGGCGACATCGGCGGTGGGCGCGGCCACTTGTTGAGCGCTGTGCTTGAGCGTGTACCGACTGCAAAGGGGGTGCTGTTCGATTTACCCCACGTGGTCGAGGACAAGGCGGGCGCGGTGTCGCCGCGGCTTACGCGGCAGGGCGGGGATTTCTTCAAGGACAAGCTGCCGGTCTGCGACGCTTACCTGGTGATGGAAGTCATCCACGACTGGGGCGATGCCGAGTCCGTCTCGATCCTGAAAGCCATCCGACGAGCGGCGCCGTCGCACGCCAAGCTGCTGCTGATTGAGGAGATGGTCCCTGACGACCCTGGCCCGGACTGGTCGAAGATGTTGGACATCCACATGCTCGTCCTGCTTGGCGGAATGCAACGTACGCGGGCGCAATACGAGGCGCTGTTTGATGCAGCAGGTTTCTCATTCAAACGTGAGATTGAGACTGGCGCAGGCATCTCGATCCTAGAGGCCGCCTAACTATAGGTATCCTCAGCGGCAAAGCGCAGGGCGCAGTTGATCGCGGGAGTCGAGCGTCCGCTTTCGGGAAGTTCTTGACCGCGCTCCCGACGTCCGCTCCTGGGCCGAACTGAGACGGTCGAACTGGCCCGCTCAGGTGTTTCTGGGCATCCTCACCGCATTTGCGTTTGGACGGCTCTCGGGCCCGCCTGCGACGGTGCCCACATGGCACACCCTACCGACCTGCAGCGCTCCGCAACGGGACAACGATCTTAGAGTTTTGGAATTCGAATGCGGCTGATCATGAGCGAGCCGGATAGCAAAAACAGCAGCGCCAGGGGATGCAGGGTGTAGCCCGCGATGCTCAATGCACCGAACCAGAGGTTTGACCCGATTGCATTTTGGGACGCGGCAACCGTGAGTATCCCAGCCAGCACGATCGAGGTCGGAATCGGAGTGCCCTCGAAGTATTTCACCTTGCCGGTGCCCTCTGAGAGCGCTTCCGCGGTGACGTTGTAGCGCGCGAGTCTCGATACGCCACAGGCCACGAAAAACACCAGGATCACGCGGTCGTATAGGCCCTGCATCCCGCAGGCGTAAGCCATAACGGCTGGTGCAACGCCAAAGGAGATGACGTCCGCGAGCGAGTCGAGCTCGCGTCCCATGGCCGAGGACTTCTGTCGCCAGCGCGCGATTCGGCCGTCGAGAATGTCGAAGATCAATGCCGCGAAGATGAGCGCGCAGGCGACGTAGATGCGCTCGGGGTAGCCGGTCTGCAGGTAGGTCATGCTGGAGAAAAGTGCGCCGGTGCCACAGACCGCATTGCCAAGCGTGAACCAGTCTGCGAAGTGAAACTCGCGGATCATCGAGAAGCGCTTGCGAGGCTCTGTGGTCATCGACTGATTATGGCGCAGTGCATACAGCATCGCTTCATCGATACGATGTACGAGCTGCCGCGAACCTCCGCAGCCCTATGTTCCCGCCCGAGCCCAGATGCGGGCTCACTAGGAGGCGAAAATGCCGAACAAGACAGGGCAAGTAGAGCGCAAGGACCGTAGATCGCCGTGCTTTGATCGGCGAGGCGGTCCTGGAACAGGTCGGGGAGGACCAGACAGATCGGCTGCGTCACGCACTCGCAGACGCTCTGACCCAGTATCGGTAGGAGTCGAACGACCCCCCGACATGTCACGTCGGTCGGCTAAACCCGCGTCGATGCGATGAGCTGACCGGGGCACGTGAGGGTCGGCATCCCATCAATATGGCGATTCGCATTAGAGAGTCATGTCGCGGTGCCGAATGACAATCGCCATCGTTCGTGCATGGCCAATATCAAGTGATTACAGAAGCCGGCGCGTGTTCCTGCTGCGCGGGTGCTAAGTGCGCTGGCCTACGCGCTGGACTCTAGCCAAATTGAATCAGGTTGTTGCCGTGGATCCCTAGGCGACTAAGCTAAGGCAGACGTCCTTCCAAGAACGCAGGGTGTACGACTGGCGCTGATGGCGACCGCCCAAGACGGGAGACGAACCACGTCGCGGAGTCGTGAGCCAGCCTAAGCAGGCTAGGATGAGTACAGTGAGCCAGTCAAAGACTCCACCACCACCGCCATTGCTAACGACTGGGGGTGGATCGGTTGCAGGTGGATCGTCGTCATCCACGATGGTTACGGTCACGGTCGAGGTTGATCCCAAAATGGCGTCGGCCGACGGATTTGAGAGCACCACCGTAAAGGCTTCGTCGCTTTCAACTGTCGTGTCGTTCGTGATATTGACCGTGATGGTCTTGGTGGACGAGTCCCCAGTTGCCCACTGACGCTCTCCTTGCGCAAGCACAAAGTCCGCTCCCGACAGCGCCGTGTCGGACAATGTCGCGTAGTCGACGCTCACCACTCCGACGGACAACCCGCTCCGGGACAGGGCGAGCGTGACCGACCCGGCGTCCTCCCGGACGGATATCGCACTGCTCGTAAAACTGATGTTCACAGGCGGAAGAGGGTCAGCGCCGTCGACAACAAAGCGGCCAACGGCCGCGTTCCAGCCGGGCCCAGCCGCGACGGCGTACCCTCCCACGAGGACGAACTTCCCATCCGCCTGGCGGATCATCGCATCCGCGAAATAGAGGTGGGGCGTGGTTGGCCATCCGAATTCGAAGATCGACTGACTCCATCCCCGAAGCTGCCGTCGACGCCACCGTCGACGTTGAATCGCTGAAGTCCCATGCTATACGAGTCGCTGAACGCAACGACGATCTTTCCATCCGCCTGAGTTGCTACGGATGCGAACTCCGGCGGCGCGGTGACAATGCCAAACGTCGGATCGATGACACCATTGGACTGCAGCCGGAGGATGAATCCATCCGAATAGATGGTGGGGTCACCCCAGGGATCACAACAGGTGGAGTGACTGACCGCCCCGACAACGACGATACGACCGGCGTCCTGTAATGTCGCTGACCCACCCGAGGTGAAACTGTGGGCGCTGTCGATGTCCGTCGCGGCAATTTCCAGCGTGCCATCGACATTGAACGACTCATCAAGCACGCCGTCAGCCGTGAACCTGGCGACCGTGATCCTCCACGCTGGTGTCCTGCGACCACGAGCTTTCCGTCCGGTTGCCGGAGGAGCGCTGTCGTCCCCAGCCAAGCGTTCGGGAAGTCGAGGATCACTGAGCCGTTGGAACCGAAAGTGGCGTCGAGGCTGCCATCGGGATTGAAGCGCCCTAGCATCAAGCGCTGGTCGCCATTTGCCCTTTCGCTGGTCCCAGCAATGACCAGCTTGCCGTCGTCTTGCTGCAGCAGTTTCGATGCCCTCTCGAGCCCTCCGACATCCAGGGAAGCCTTGCCGTCTGTGCCAAAGGTCGCGTCCGCGCTGCCATCCAAATTGAGGCGCCAGAGAGCAGCATTTTGACCGTTGGACCACGCGTCTCCGGCAACGACCAGCTTGCCATCCGCTTGCTGAATTACGGCCGCGGACGTCTCTGACAGCGGTGTGCTGATTACGATGCCGCCACTCCCGAAACCACCATCGAGCGTTCCATCCGGCTGGAGGCGCGCGAGAAATCGTTGGGGAAAGTTGGCGTCGTAAATCGTGCCTGCCAATACGAGCTTGCCATCTGCCTGCTGAATCAGGGAATAACTAAAAGTTGGCTGATCCCGAGGTCGATGGAGACGCGGCCTACATCGCCGAAAGTGGGATCAAGAGCTCCGGGCGCTGCCAAAGTCGAAGCGATGCTGAGCAGCTGGACCGGGAGTATCGCAAGAGCGGACACTCGGCGGCGCCGCCCTCCCGGAGGCGCTTCATGCGAATGAGTATTGACCATTCTAGCCCCCCCCACGCTCAGCATCACCTCGACGCCATGCCGTCATCTTGCTTTGTGAATAACCGCTCGCACCCTGAACCCTAATAGAGTCTCTGTTGAGACATTCGGGTACCAGAATTCTTCAGCGGGCCCCCAGCGCCGGGTGCTCCTGCTTGGCTGTACGATAAACCTCTGGACCTGGAAGGGCAGGCGGTTCGCCTGACGGTACGGTCGGCGGGAGCGATCGGTCAGCCCCTCAAGCCCACAGTCCTGGTAGCGCTGAAGATCTTGTAGCCGGTCTTGCGCGAGATATCGAATCGGCAGCAGTCTTCTCGCCTTCCAGCAACCGCGCCACAAACCGCAGCCGCTCGTCCATCTGGTAACACTCCCGCCAAGGAACTTTGCGTCTCCCGCAAAGGCCGAAAAGTGTTACCTATGTGCCCGGAATGAACTGTTACCCTTCTGTCCGAAAGGACACTTGCCCGAGACGCGCCTGGAGATCGTTCGCAGCAGGCGGGGCGTGTTCCCGCGCTTCAGGGCGTGCCCCGGTCACGAAACGCGCGTTTCTCCGCCGCGGCCTTGAGCTTCGCTGACGCTCCGGCGCCTGGGCGACAATCGTTGAGGGCCAAACCATCATCCTGCGCCGCATCACCGAGCACTTCCGCAAGCAGCAGTGGACCGCTATTGCGATCGAATTCGTGATAGTGGTCGTGGGCGTTTTCTTAGGCATTGAAGTGTCGAACTGGAATGCCGCGCGATTGGAGCGCCAGCGAGGCGCCGAGTTCGCCAAACGCTTGGTGGCCGACCTTCGCGAAGAGGCGTGGATCTTTCAGTATTACATCGAATACTACGGCGACGTGCTGGCCAGCGCTGAGCGGGCGCTCGCGATCCTGGAAGGACGGACTCTCGCGTCCGACGAGGTGCTGCTGATCAATGCTTATCGGGCGACCCAATACCGGCGCTCCGTGCGACGCAGGGCGACCTATGACGAACTCACCTCGACCGGCGCTATAGGATTGATCGAGGATCAGGAGCTCCGAGACACCGCGATGCGGGTCTACACCTCTCTGATTTTCGACACGATTACAAGTGAAGGCCTTGCTTCGCGCTATCGGGAACGCTTTCGGATGACGGTGCGGACTGAGGTTCAAGACACGCTGGCTCGCACGTGTGGCGACCGCTTGGTCACCATCGGCGACTACGAGTCCATCGTGGATTCGCTGGACTATAAGTGTGTGACCGGCTTGTCGTCTGTATCGCTGAACCAAGCGGCCAACTGCTGCGTTCGGATGAGATGATCGTTCCCCTGTTGCGCCTGCGCATCGCCGACCTGAAAACGCGCATAGCCGAGTTGAACACGTTCAACCCGGCGATCGAGAAGGGACTTCGCGACATCGCCGGACGGATTTCATAAGGCTGGCGAAGTCAGCGCCCTGGTCATCGCCGCGCGAGTGTCATCGATCAGGGATTCCCGCGCCGGCCTGCCGAATCAACCGTTAGTCAGTCTGCGCGCATGTCCCACAGGGAATCGCAGTCAGGCTGAGGCCCGCTCCACCGCGGCTTCGTCGAGTGTCTTGAGGCCGGCTTCTCTAAAGGGGTAAGCCGCGGCCCAGAGTACTGCCGCGAAAGGATCGCGGAGCTACGCGACCTCGGCTACACGGTCGACGTGCTCGGCGAGGACGGCGACGTCGTGCTCGCGATTGTGTGGACCGAGGACGGCCCGATGACGCTCGCGATCGGCGAGCAGTTCAAGCCCGGGCGGCATCATTTATTGTCAGGCGGCGCGGATCGGCGGCCGTCAGAAGCCGGTGCAATCGGCTCAGAGCCGGTGGAGCCGCGGAGATTCGCTGACACGTTCGGTATGCGCTCCCGTCGTCTCTGCGACCGCTCGGCGCGCAGGGCCCTGGCCCGTTCGGCACGGGCCTGCTCCCGTCGCCGACGCGCTACAACCACCGACACCACCGCAATCATGACTAACAGAAACGTCAACAGAATTAGTGTCATTCCCTAGCCTCCGGCCGAGTTGCGGCGCGGCGCTGCAATCCACCGTAGTAGATCTATGAGCTTCTCTGGGTCGTCGTCGTTTCCCAGCTCGACGACATAGTCGACAGGGACTTCTCTGAGAGTGCCTTCGGGTGTGAATCTGCTGAACCAATATCCATAAGACGCCCGCCTTCGCGCGATTCAATACGCGCAATCACCGGGATCACCACCCATCTCTCCATGGTCCGGAACGCGACATACTGCGGCGGCTTTAACCGCTCGACTTCGTTGGCTAGCATTTGCCGCGAAAAGCGGGCCTGTTTCTTTTTACCCTCTATCCTTACACAAAGAAGATCGTCGTTGGCAACGAAGCTACATAACGGCGACGTAAATCGTCGCCGCGACGGCGATGGCAGTACGCCACGCTCGCGCCGAGTGGCCCGATCTAGATGAGCACTATTGGCGCAACAAGCGCTAAATCGCGGGCGGCATTCTTGTTGCTAACCTCCTGACCACGACGGTGACGACTTTCATTCACCCTCCGGTGCTGGACTTCAGCTACCTGTTTGGCGTGCTTACCTATTGGCGATACTGCTGATTCTGCCGTTCTCGAAAAGCGCCAAGCTAGATTTGGTGCTTTTACTTCATAGTGATCGGTGGATACCTCGCCCACATCGTTCTACCAACCAGTTGGATTCTGCAGTAGCAATGCGGTCTTAGACGCTGTCCACACAGTATTGCGAGGTGCCGAATTCTTGTATGAGATATCCAATGGATGCCCACAGGACGAATGCCGTAGCGTCGCGCGGTGAGCAAGCAGCCAGGACGCACGAGACCACGGACAGTCACGGACCAGCCGTCACTGCTTGCTCGAATCGAGCGGGCGATCTACCGCCTCCAGAACACGCACGGCCTGACACTGCAGCCACTGGGCGACGGGTGTGATCCGGAGGTCGTGCTGCGCGACTGCGCCGATGATCATGTCCGCATGCGCCGCGTGCTCTGCGAGCTTCGCGAGGCGGTCCTTGAACAAGTAGGGAAGGACCAGACGGATCGGCTGCGTCATGCGCTCGCAGACGCGCTGACCCAGTATCGGTAGGAGTCAAACGACCACCCGACATGTCAGTCGGTTGGCTCAAACCGGCGACCGAACGGCCGAGTTCGACCCGAATCGGACATTCCAGCGTCCGTCCGGAGCGCCTCGGACTAGTTCGGCGCCAGACCTGCGGCCGGTCGAGCCATCACGATATCTAGCTGCGGATCTGTGCCGAGCGAGAAGACATGCTCGCCAACCTCGACAAACCCGAATTTCTTGTAAAAGGCGATCGCTCTGGGGTTGTGCTCCCAAACGCCAAGCCAGACCATGCCTGATCCACGGCCTCTGATTTCGTCTATGCAGGCATGCATCAGGTCCCGCGCAACACCTTTCCCGTGGCAATCGCGGGCGACGTACAACCTCTGTATTTCGCCCGGGGCGTCGGCCACCACACAGCTGGGTGCGTCACCCCAGCGAAGCTGTGCGAACCCAACGAGCTTCCCGTCGTGCTCGCACAGCAAGGTGACTAGGGCCGGGTCGGAAATTTCCGCCGCCTGGATAGCCTCGCTGTAACTGGTCTTGCAGTGGAGCGTCATGTTCGCCGGCGTATTCGCACGTTCGAACGTGTCCCTGAACGTCGCTTCAGCGAGCAAGGACAATTGCTTCGCGTTTTGGCGACCAGCTCGACGTATGACGGACGATCTGCCTTCTGGGACCACTTTGCGACTCTGTGCAGGGGAGCATCGTGCCACAGGTCAACGGATCGCTGCTCCTGGCCGGTTTGCAGACTTTGCTTGCGACCGTTGCGGCCACTCGCTTTGGGAGTTTCTGCACGCCGCAGCCATCCGGACTCAGGTGTCGATTGATCAACGGCTGGGCGAAGGAGAGCAGTATGAAAGCCATCATCGTTTTTGGAATGTTCTTGCCAGGTCTTGCGTTTGCGGCCGACGACGAAGCAGCGGTCCGCCACGTCGTGCAAGCTTTCTACATGGCTTTTGACGAGGGGTTCGTGAAACCTGTTGGTTTCGCGACTGACGATTGGTACCACATCAATCCTTTTGGTGGCGTCGACCGGGGTATAGAGGCCACCCTGAAAACCGTTCGCGAAGTCCACACTACCTTTCTAAAGGGCGTCACCGACACACCCGAAGATATCGCTATTCGCTTTGCGTCCGGCGATGTGGCTGTGGCTACGGTTACCAGCACTATGAGCCCGTACACGGGGCCCGACGGAGTCAAGCAGGGCCCTCAGAAACAGGTTCGTACTTTCATCGTGGTGAAGCGCGGCGAGCGCTGGCTCATCATGCAAGATCACAACACGACGGTCGCATCCCCGCCAGCTTGATTGTTGGATTACTGTTTGCGGTTCGATACTCGATCAATTGCAAATACTCGCGCGGGAGTTTCGCCGGACCCTAGCTCGCGCTGCTGAAGTGCGATCGGAGGATTCGGCGTGTGATCGCCGCCTACAGGCCGCGTACGATGCCCCAGCGGGCGACCATTCCGCAGGCGATCAGCACGAAGCCGCATGCAAGGCTCAACAGAAGCTCCCCGCTTAGCAATTGCTGCGGATTGCCGCCGGTCGCGGCACGATAGGGCAGTGCATAGAACACGATCATCAAGGTCGCCAGCAGCACGCCGCCGGCCATCAGGATGGTCGGCCAGCGCAATGTTCGCCTGGTCTCTTGCGCGTCGAGCTCGTCACGCGGTGTCTCGTGCAGCCGCGCCCGATAGCGCTCCTCCGCCTCGCTCACGGTGCCACGCCGCGAGACGATGACTGTGACCAGTGCGCCCAGCACCGCACCGATCAGAATCGGATCCGCCCAGGCCGGCAGCTCGATGACATCCAGCAGCGAAAGCGATTTCGGCACGACGTTCCCGAAGAAGCCGGCCACCATGCCCCAGAAGGCGCCGTCGGCCGTGATGCGGCGGCTCCAGACGCTCATGAACGCCACCGGGCCCCAGGACGAGGCGAATACCGTGCCGGCAAAGTAGGTGATCCAGAAGATGTTCGGAGGCACGACCATCGAGAGCGCAAGCGCGACGACGCCGACACCGATCATGCTCCAACGACTGATTCGCAGCCGTGTTCCCTCGTCTGCCTTCTCGCGCGGCACGATGTCATGGCTGGCGCTGAACGCGACCAGCGAAAGGAACGTGGTCGCAGATGAAAGTCCCGCGGCTGCGATACCCGCCGTCACGATAACGCCCGCCAGCGTCGGCATCAGGTGCTGCGCGGCCCAGATCATTGCGCCCTCCGCTGGCTCGATCCGCGGATCGGCGACATTGATCGCCGCCCCGCAGAACATCAGCGCCGGATAGAGCGCGAGGAGGGCGAGACCCGCTCCGCAGCCGGACCGGATCACGACGTGCTCGTTCTTCGCCATCAGGTAGCGGCTTGCCTGCCAGGGACTGACAGCCACGACGACGGACCAGGCGAGCCCGAGAATTACGCTCCACGTCAGCGCGTCCGCAGGTGTCTCCCAGTTTGCTCCGGGACCCGTGAATCCGTGCCACGAGATGATTCCGGGTTTGTCGCGGAACGTGGCAAGCGCTTCGACGGCGGGATACCAGCCGCCGACGGCGGCGACGACACATCCCATTGCGACGAAAGCCGCGACCGTGAACAGCAGGAACATCATCGTGTCGTTGATGACGACTCCGCGCGAGCCGGAGTAGAACGTGAAGGCGGTGTAGCCGGCCCAGACGACGAACAATGAGAGTCGGTACGGGACGTTCGATACTTCCGTCACGACCAGCGCCGTGCCCTGTGTCACCGCCATCAGGTACGCCCCGAGCCCTACGACGATCATGATCCCGGCGACCGACTGCACGCGGCGGCTGGCGAAGCGCTGGCCGAAGTACTCTGGGACGGTCAGTGCGCGGCTGCGGCGCAAATGCCGGCCGAAGAACAGGGCGCCGGCGATGTACCCCGTGACATTGATGGCGACGAGAGTCAGGATCAGCGCGCCGTAGCCCGAGTAGGCCATGCCGACCTCGCCGAGAAACGCGGTCGTGCTCAACAGGCTCGCGACCAACGTGCCGACGATCAAGAGCGTCGGTGCCTGCCTGCCGGCGACGAAGTAGTCGTCCAGGCGCTTGACCTTGCGTCCGACGTACGTGCCGACAGCCAGGTAGACGGCGAGGCTGACCAGAATTCCGATGGTGTACGGGTTCACGCAGCGCAGCGGCTCAGATGCCGAAGTACCGGCCGCCGCCGCGACGCGACAGCCGTTGGCGGCGGCCGGCGGGGCCCGTCACGCCGAGGTACCACTCACGGAATCCATCGAGGTCGTACTCCAGCAGCGAAGACGGGCCCGGCTCATAGCGGCTCGAGTGGATGCCGGCCGCATTCGCCTCGATGATCGACTTGTCCTGTTGCGTCGTCACCGTCCAAAGCCAGGTGAGCCGAGCGCGGTCGTAGTCCGTGCCTTCGCGGGCATCGCCCATTGACAAGCCAGGTGACGACGATGTCGCTTTGCTCCGCCTGCGCGGAATGAACTGGAAGAATGTTGCGTAGTCGTTATAGGCGAGCATGTAGGTGAACGGCCCGAGTCCGAGCGCGGTCTCGCCTCCGTCGTAATCCCGAAACTGGCCCATCAAGGGCGCGGCCGGCTTGCCGTCCTCGGTGGCGCTGACGTACGACTCCCGTAACGGTGCGCGGTAAGCCGCGCCGAATTGCGCACGTGGGAGGCGCTCGTCGAGAGGCAGTGCCGTGCCGAATTCCGGCAAGGTTGCGCCGAGTGCGTCGGCCCGCGCGAGCCACTCTCGATGACGCGCATCGTAGCGCTGCATCGCTGCAGGCGATCCGTCACCGATCTTCTCGGCCTTGATTTCGACGCCGCAGTACTGCGGATGCGCTGGCTTGCAGTGATAGCACTCGAGATAGTTCTCGACAGCGAGCTTCCAGTTGGCGTGTACCGCAAAGGTTTCGCGATGCGCCACGCGGGCGTCGGCGATGCCATGCATGCGCAGATAAGGTCCAAGACCCGCGACGACGTCGTCGAGGCCCGGTGCGGGCTCGTCGGAAAGGCTCACGAAAATCAGTCCCTCGACGATCCGGAAGCTGCAAGGCTTGAGTCCGTAGTCCGCCGGCGCGGAAGTCCTCTGCCATTCTCGGTGCTGTCTTGAGGCTGCCGTCTGGCGCATACGTCCAACCGTGATAGCGGCACGTGAACGCGGGCGCGTTGCCTGCTGGCTGCAGCAGCACACGGCTGCCGCGGTGACGGCAAACGTTGTAGTGGGCATGAACCGCGTCCCGTCCTTCGCGGATGAGGATGATCGATTCACCGGCGAGCTCGAACAGCAGGTAGTCCCCTGGGTTCGGGATCTGCGAAACGTGGCCCGCCATGATCCAGTGATTGCGAAAGAGCCGCTCACGGTCACGTTCGAAGATGGCGGGGTGCGTGTAGAACGCGCGGTCGAGAGAATGACCCGGACGCTGCGCCTCGATCAGAGCGTCGATCCAGTCCGCGCTGTCCGCCGGCACCGTTCTGCTAGTCATCCGAGTGAGCTCCAGTCTTTCAGGATCTCGCGGGCCGCGTTATGCCCGGGAATGCCGGAAACGCCGCCGCCCGGATGCGTCGACGATCCGCACTGGTAGAGCCCTCTGATCGGCGACCGGTAGTCCGAATAATGCGGGGCGGGCCGCTGGAAGAAAAGCTGCTCGAGTGCAAGCTCGCCGTGAAAGATGTGCCCGTGCGGTGTATTGATGATTCGCTCGATGTCCGGCGGCAGCAGCACCTGTTCTGCGATGACGCCGTCGCTGAATCCCGGCGCCATCTCGTCGATCGTGTCGTAGACGTTCCTCAGGAACGACGAGCGCTCGGTCTCCCACGTCGCACCTTTCAGCGCATAAGGCGCATGGCCACCGAACAAGTTCACGACATGCTTGCCGGCCGGAGCCAGCGTGTCGTCCACGGTCGTCGGCACCACGGCCGTGATGAATGGGCGCCGCGAATAGCGGCCATGGCATGCGTCCTCGTAGGCAGCCTGAAGGTATTCGATGTCCGGGCCGATGTGGACATAGTTTGGAGACTCGAAGCCGCATGCGGCCGCGTCAAAGGCCGAAAAGCGTGGCGGCGCCTCGGCTGCGACATTGATCTTGAAGGCCGTCGAAAATGTGCGGAAGTCGCGAACGTGCTTCAGGAATTCGGCGGGCAGCTGCGACGGATCGAGCAGTCGATCGAATAGAACCTTGCAGCTCGCGTTGCAGACGACGGCGCGCGCCTCGTATTCGTCGCCACGGGCGGTGACGACCTTCGTAACTCGGCCGTCCGCCGCCTCCACCTTGACGACCTCGGCGCCGGTTCGAATCTGCAAGCCATGACGGCGGCCCGACTCCGCGATCGCGTCGCTGATCGCGCCCATTCCGCCGCGAATAAAACCCCAGCCGCCGGCGCCCTCGTGTTCGCCCATGATGTGGTGCAGGACCACGTAGGCCGAGCCTGGTGTCCTCGGCCCGGCGAACGTTCCGATCGAGCAGTAATAGCCCAGCACCGCGCGGGTGACGCTGTGCTCGAACCACCGCGACAGATAGTCGTCCGCGCTCATCGTCAGCAGGTCGACGATACGATAGAAGTTCTTCCCGATCCGGCGATACTTCCAGGCGAGCTTGAACAGGTCGCGCAGGCCCTTGAAGTCGCGCCGCGCGGGGTCGGCCGGCGTTTCGAACAGCAGCTTGCGCACGACATTGGCCGCGTCGTTCAAGTGCGCGTCGAACTCGGGATAGATCGCGCCATCGTGGCGCGAGAAACGGGCGAACTGTCGCGCCGTCCTTGCGACGTCGCCGCTGAAAACGATGAAGTCGTCGGTTCCGATGGGACAGAAGAGGTCAGTGGCGGGCAGTACGGTCAGGCCCAGCTCGCGCAGCCCGAGCTCCCGGATGATCTTCGGGTGCAACAGGCTCATGACATACGAGAAGGTCGACGTCCTGAAACCGGGTGCGAACTCCTCGGTGACCGCCGCACCGCCGATGACATCGCGGCGCTCGAGCGCAATAGTCTTGATGCCGTTCCGCGCGAGATATGCGCCGCAGGTCAGGCCGTTGTGGCCGGCACCGATGATGACGACGTCATAACGGGCTGCCGCCATGTTCGGATGTACTCGTGAGCCGCCCGATGCCTGAGTGGCGAGTGAATGAATGTAAAGACCTTATCGCGACGGGACAAGGCTGTCGGCAGGCGACGAGCGAGGCCCGAAGCCGACGCAGGTGCTCAATGATCGGCAGCGACGCGGCTGATCAAGCTGCGACGACGAGCGAGTCTTCCGCGACGCCAGATGGCGATTACTGGCCTGCCTACGTTGCGACCATGCGGGAGTTTTGCGTGAATCAGTCCTGCACGGTCCTGCATCGTTGGGCATTTGACTGCAACGGACGCCCAGCCAACCTGTTGATGCAGTTAAAGATTCAAACTTCGGCCCGGGACTGAAAATCCGCGTGTCGGTGGTTCGATTCCGCCCCTGGCCAC
>CAVSKB010000002.1:0-17196 GCA_963728295.1 uncultured Gammaproteobacteria bacterium
GCACATGCGCATCGATGAATCCGGGCACGATGAGCTTGCCCGTGCAGTCGGTGAGCGTGATCTGCGGGTCGAGTTGCGGCAGCAGTTCTGGTGCACTGCCGACCTTGCTAATATAGCCGTCCTCCACGATCAGCAGGCCGTCTGCATGGAATTCGTATGAAGGGCCGCCGGCGACCGGGTCGTCCAGAAAGTGAAGAACCGAGCCCCGTATCGCTTCCCGCGGGCAGACCGATTTTCGATCTGCTCAAGGCTGCGCGAGCGCGTGAGCCGGAGTTCAGTATGGGCCGCCTGACGACACACGTTCTCGACCTCACTCGCGGTCTGCCGGCGGCCGGCATGACGCTCGAGCTCGCCTCGCTCGCCGGCGCGACGCGCAGCACTGTTAAGAAGGTCGCGACCAACCACGATGGCCGCTGTGATGCGCCGCTCCTCGAGGGCGATGCGTTCACGCCGGGCGAATGGCAGCTCGAGTTTCACGTCGGGGATTACTTCGCGGCGCGGGGCGCGGTGCTCGACAATCCGCGCTTTCTCAACATCGTGGTCATCCGATTCGGAATCGCGAATCCCGCCCAGCATCTGCACGTCCCGCTGCTCGTGACGCCGTGGAGCTACTCGACGTATCGGGGGAGCTGAATCTCGATGGCAGACGGCGCAGAGAAGATCCGCTTCCTGCTGGACGGCGAGATCCACACCGTGGACGCGCTGCGCCCGACAACGACTGTCCTTGAGTACCTGCGCGAACACATCGGGCGCTGCGGCACGAAGGAAGGCTGCGCCGAAGGCGATTGCGGCGCCTGCACGGTCGTGCTGGGTGAACTGGTCGGCGAGGAACTCAGATTCCGCGCCGTCAACGCTTGCATCCAGTTTCTGCCCACCCTGGATGGCAAAGCGCTCTTCACGGTGGAGAGTCTCAAGAGTCGCGCCGACGGTACGCTGCATCCAGTGCAGCGCGCCATGGTCGAGTGTCACGGGTCGCAGTGCGGCTTCTGCACGCCCGGGTTCGTGATGTCGCTGTATGCGCTCTATCGCACCGAGCGCGAACCGGATGAGAGGCAGGTACGACAAGCGCTCTCGGGAAACCTCTGTCGCTGCACCGGATATCGGCCGATCCTCGCCGCCGCGCGGCGCATGTACGAGTACCCGAGTGCGAGCGATTCTGAGTCGGCCCTCATCAACCAAGTTCGTGCCATTAGCGTGACGAGCGAAAAACGGCTCGGCTGGCAAGGGTCGAGCTATGTCGCACCGTCCACGATCGCGGAGCTCGCGCGCGCGTGCGCGGAGCAACCGGAGGCAGTCATCCTCGCCGGTGGCACGGACGTGGGCCTCTGGGTGACCAAGAAGTACATGGACCTTCCGGCACTCATCTATGTCGGCAATGTCGCGGAGCTCAAGACCATCACGCGCTCGGGCGCTCATATCGATATCGGCGCGGCCGTCAGCCTGACGGATGCGTTTGCAATGCTCGAGACCGAATATCCCGAGCTCCATGAGATTGCGCGCCGCTTTGCTTCGCCGCCGATCTGCAACGCCGGCACGCTGGGCGGGAATGTCGCGAACGGTTCGCCGATCGGGGATTCGATGCCCGCGCTCATCGCCCTGGGCGCAAGCGTGATCCTTCAGGCCGGCGCCAAGACCCGCCGCCTGCCGCTCGAGGAGTTTTATCTCGATTACATGAAGAAGGATCTGCGTGCGGGCGAGTTCCTGGTCGCGGTGCGCGTGCCGCGCGCGCGCCAGGGCCGTCTCTTGCGCAGCTACAAGATCGCCAAGCGCTTCGACCAGGATATCTCCGCGGTGTGCGCCGCCTTCTGCATCGAGCTCAAAGGCGGGAAAGTGCGCGACGCGCGCGTCGCGGTCGGTGGCATGGCGGCCACGCCGCGCCGCGCTCACAAATGTGAGCAGGCGCTGATCGGCGCATCCTGGGACGCCGCGGGCGTTGCGAAGGCAGCACGGGCGCTCGCCAAGGAGTTCAAGCCGCTCACCGACATGCGGGCTTCCGAGCACTACCGCACACAGGTGGCGGCGAACCTGTTGCAGCGCTTTCATGCCGACGTGTCGCACCCGGACCGACCAGTGAGCGTGTGGCGTCATGTCAGCTGACGGCAGGGCACGCGGCGTTGGTCCGATCGAGGGCGGAGTGGGCGAGGCCATTCCGCATGAGAGCGCTCACCTGCATGTCAGCGGCGAGGCGCTCTACATCGATGACCTTCCGCTGCCGGAAGGTTCACTGCATGCGGCGATCGGCGTCAGCGAGCGTGCCCATGCGCGCCTGCGCAAAGTCGACCTGAGTCGCGTACGCGCGGCGCCGGGTGTCGTTGCAGTATTCACCGCGAAGGACATTCCGGGCGAGAACAATCATGGTCCCGTGGTGCATGACGATCCGATCTTCGCCGAGGAGACGGTCGAATATGCCGGCCAATCACTCTTCGCCGTGGTCGCCGAATCGGTCGACGCCGCCCGCCGTGCGGCACGACTCGCTGTCGTTGAATACGAGGACCTGGAGCCGATCCTTGATGTGAAGACGGCGCTCGCGCGCCAGTCGTTCGTGATGCCAACGCGCACACTGAAGCGCGGCGATCCTGACGCGCAGCTGCGCAGTGCGCCCCATCGCGTGAGTGGCTCTTTTTCCGTCGGTGGCCAGGAGCACTTCTACCTCGAGGGGCAGATCGCGGTCGCACTGCCGGGCGAGGACGGCACGATGCTGGTCCACAGCTCGACGCAGCATCCGAGCGAGGTACAGCGCCTCGTCGCTCACTGCCTCGGCGTCTCAGCGAAGGATGTCTTCGTCCACTGCCGACGCATGGGCGGAGGATTCGGCGGCAAGGAAACTCAGCCCGCATTGCTTGCTTGCATCGCGGCGCTCGGTGCGCGCAGGACCGGTCGGCCGGTCAAGCTGAGGCTCGATCGCGATCTCGACATGCTCATCACCGGCAAGCGTCATCCCTTCGACCTGAGCTATGACGCCGGCTTCGACGAGGAGGGGCGCATTCTCGGCATTCGCATGACGATGGCGTCCAATTGCGGGCGCTCGGCGGATCTGTCCGAGGCCGTCAACGTGCGCGCGATGTTTCACGGCGACAATTGCTACTACCTGTCGGACGTCGAGATTGTGTCGCATCGCTGCAAAACGCACCAGCCGTCGCATACCGCGTTCCGCGGCTTCGGCGGCCCGCAGGGAATGCTGCTGATCGAGAACGTCATGGATGACATCGGGCGAGCGCTCGGCAAGGACCCGCTCGAAGTCCGTCGGATCAACTACTACGGTCGCGATGGGCGCGACGTGACGCCCTACGGCATGAAGGTCGAGGACAACATTCTCGAGCGGCTCACCGACGAGCTGGTCCGGAGCGCGAGCTACCAGGAGCGCCGCGAGGCCGTGGCGAAGTTCAACACCGGCAGCGAGATCCTCAAGAAGGGCCTTGCGCTCACCCCGGTGAAATTCGGAATTTCATTTACCGCCACTCACCTCAATCAGGCGGGCGCGCTGCTCCACGTCTACCTGGACGGCTCGGTTCTGCTCAATCACGGTGGCACCGAGATGGGGCAGGGGCTCCATACCAAGGTGGCTCAGGTCGTCGCCGAGGAATTGCAGATCGACATCGCACGCATTCGCTGTACGGCCACCGACACGAGCAAAGTGCCGAACACCTCGGCGACCGCGGCATCCTCGAGCAGCGATCTCAATGGCAAGGCCGCCGAGGCCGCGGCGCGCACCATCAAGACGCGCCTGATCGAGTTCGCCGCCGTGAAGTACGGCGTCTCTGAGCAGGCCGTGCAGTTCAAGGACGGACAGGTGCGCGTGGGCGATAAGACGACGCTCACCTTCGCCGAGCTAGTGAACCAGGCGTATCACGCGCGCGTGTCGCTGTCGGCCACGGGCTTCTACGCGACACCGAAGATCAACTACGACGTGAAGACGCTCACCGGCCGGCCATTCTTCTATTTCTGTTACGGCGCGGCGATTTCCGAGGTGATCATCGATTCGCTGACGGGCGAATCGCGCCTGCTGCGCGTCGACATCCTGCATGATGTCGGCCGCTCGCTGAATCCCGCCATCGACATGGGGCAGGTGGAGGGCGGCTTCGTGCAGGGCGTGGGATGGCTCACCAGTGAAGAGCTGTGGTGGGACAGCGCGGGCAAGCTCATGACACACGCGCCGTCGACGTACAAGATTCCGACCGCGTTCGATTGGCCGCAGACCTTCAACGTGAACCTGATCCCCTGGGGCGAGAACCGCGAGGAAAGCATTTATCGATCCAAAGCGGTGGGCGAGCCGCCGCTGATGCTGGCGATGTCGGTGTTCTACGCGATCCGTGACGCCATTGCCGCTTGTGCAGGCGGCGCGCGCCCGCAACTCGATGCGCCCGCGACTCCCGAGCGCATCCTGCAGGCGATCGATGAGCTGCGGGCGCAGCAGGCTTCGGGATCGGGCAAGCGCCGTACGGTCTGACACGCGACCTCACCGATGGCCATCGACGTCTATCTCGCCGACTGGCTCAGTCTGATCCTGCGCTGGGCGCACATCATCACCGGCATCGCCTGGATCGGCTCCTCGTTCTATTTCATCTGGCTGGATGCGCGCCTCAATGTGCCGCCGCGCGACCCGGAGAACCCCGACGTCGCCGGCGACCTGTGGGCGGTCCACGGCGGCGGCTTCTATCACGCACAGAAGTACAAGGTTTCCCCTGCGCAGCTGCCGGAGCCGCTGCACTGGTTCAAGTGGGAGGCGTACTTCACGTGGATGACGGGCTTCGCGCTGTTCATCGTTGTCTACTACTTGAACGCCGAAGCGATGCTGATCGATCCGGCAGTCCTGCCGCTGAGTCCCGCCGAGGCCGCAATCCTCAGCGTGGCGCTGCTTCTCGCCGGCTGGTTGCTGTACGACGGCCTGTGTCGCCTCGACCTGGGGAACACGACGTTCTCGGTACTGGGCACAGTGCTGCTGCTGGGACTCTGCTGGGGCGTGAGTCACCTCTACACCGGTCGCGGTGCCTACATGCAGATCGGCGCCATGCTCGGCACGATCATGGCCGCCAACGTTTTCTTCATCATCATTCCATCGCAGAAGCAAATGGTCGCGGCCAAGCTCAGGGGCGAGCAGCCGGACGCGCGCCTCGGCGCGCGCGCCAAGCAACGCTCGGTGCACAACAACTACCTGACGCTGCCGGTCGTCTTTACGATGCTGAGCACGCACTTCGCCTTCACGTACGCGCATGCCTACAACTGGCTGGTGCTGTTTGTGATCTTCGCCGCAGGGATGCTGGTGCGGCACTACTTCAACCTGCGCAACCGGGGCCGGAATGTGGTCGCGCTGCCCATCGTGGCGTTGGCGATCGGCATCGTACTCGCGTGGGCGATCGCGCCGCGCAAGCCAGTGGGCTGCTCCAACGGGGACAGCCTCGGCATCATTTGATGAAGTGCACCGGATCATCGCAGCACGTTGCGTCACCTGCCACTCGGCACGACCCACGCATCCGACGGCGCCATTTGCAGCCGCCGGCGTGATGTTCGATACACCGCGCGACATCCTGGTGCGCGCACCGCGAATCTTCGAGCGCGTGGTCGTGACTCAAACCATGCCGCTTGCGAATCTGACGCAAATGACCGTCGAGGAGCGCGCTACTATCGCGACCTGGTATGCGCACGGCGCGCACGGTGAGGATTAGGAGACGACGACCGGCACGTGAGTCATGGCGGCCGTTCGAGCAGAAGCTTTTCGCCGTCGAAGAAAAACTCATCGCAATTGGCGCCCGGCCCGACACGGTCCACGACCAGGAACTCGCTGGGATTCGCGAGCGCAATCACCGGGTGATGCCAGGTGCCGCGGCGGTAGTTGACCCCCTGCGCCCCATTGGTCACGAACGCGCGCACGCTCGTGCGATCCACGTGCTCACCGGGCGGCGCGACCACTACGAGAAAGGGCGCAGCGCTCAAGGGCATGAAGAGCTGACTGGACAGTGGATGCCGTTCGAGCATCACAACGGCAAGCGGCAACTCGTACGGAACGACGCGATACAGGCTCACCTGAGTTCGCCCGCCGTCGGTGGTGACCTCGATCTCGGTGAGCTTGCGGTACTGCCGCGTCGTGCCGCTGTTGATCACATCGAAAGCGTCCGCCGCTTCGATGACATCACCAAACGCGGCAAAGGCGGCGCGCGTCAGCGGCTCGGGTCGAAGCGATTGCGCCCCACCAGTCATGTGTGCGCGATGCTCCCATAGAGCCGCAAGCGGGAAACGCCGCCATCCGGATGCAGATTCAAGCGAACGTGCGAGACGGGACCCAGATGCGCGAGCTGGGATTTGAACCGGTGCTCATGATCGGCGCGCATCGGTTGCTCAGCCAGGAGTAGCGGCCAGGTTGCGCTCGCATTCTCGAGTGCCTCAGTGGCGATATCGTCGATCAGCGCGGCCTGCAACGAGACCCGGTCGGGGAAATTGCCGCGGAAATGGGCGGTATCCACTTCCACCTCTTCGATCGTGCCCGGCCGACCCAGGCGCAGGACCGCCCAGTCGTGGCCCGGCTCGCGCCGGCGCCGCGTCTCCCAGCCGTCACCCATGTTGACACCGCGTCCAGGACGATTGAGGTTACCGATCTGCCCGTAGTGCTGATCGTTCGCGACCAGGCCCACGCCGCCATGCTCCACGGCGAACAGGTCGACGCGGCGCGCACCGACCTTGTGCCAATCCGGTCGCACATCGCCCCACACGCGCAGGCGCGCGATGCCGCCGTCCGGAAAAATGTTGAGACGCAGGAATTTCCAGCACTCGCGGTTCTCGATCGGAAAGGGGTTGTGGCGATTGCCTTGCAGTGCACTGGGCGGGAGCAGGGTAGTCCAGCGCGCTTCCGGCTTGAGCGCATCAGGATCGTCCGTCGCCTCGACCGACGCCTGCGGCGGAAAATTGCCGGTGAAATACCGCGTGTCGAGATCGATGAGCCGGATGACACCGCGCAGACCCAGCCGGATGATTGCCGCATCGTGACCACCGTCCCGGCGACGACGCGATTCCCAGCCGTCCATCCACTGGCCTTGCGCATCGAACGTACCGGGCCGCGACACGGGCTCGGCGCGACTCAGCATGCGTTCCTTGGCGGCGAAGAATTCGTCGGTGACCCAGAGAACTTCGGCGCCGAGGTCATCTTCCGCCAGATTGACGAGTCCGCCGGGAACCTCGCTGCTCATCGATGACGCCGTGCTCATCTGGCCGGACCGCTTGAAGTGTAATATGTTTCCAATCGATCACCTCAATTGTATCCAATCGCGGCGCGCGTGAGCCCCCACTATCCACGAGATCTGATCGGCTACGGTGCGAAGCCGCCCGACCCACTCTGGCCGGACGGTGCGCGGCTCGCATTGCAGATCGTGCTCAATTACGAAGAAGGCGCCGAGCGTTCCGTACTGCACGGTGATGCAGCGTCGGAGACGTTCCTGAGTGAGATCGTCGCGGCCGAAGCGTATCAGGGCGCACGCCACATGAGCATGGAGTCGCTGTACGAGTATGGCAGTCGCGCAGGCGTGTGGCGGCTACTGCGCCTGTTCGAGCGACGTCGCTTGCCGGTGACAGTGTTCGGCGTCGCGATGGCGCTGGAGCGCAATCCCGAAGCCGTCGCTGCAATGATTGCGGGCGGCCACGAGATCGCGAGCCACGGCTGGCGCTGGCTGAGCTACCAGTCGGTCGACGAAGAAACGGAGCGCGAGCACATCGCGCAGGCCGTAAGCTCCATCGAGAAGTTGACCGGCCAGCGTCCCGTGGGGTGGTACACGGGGAGGGACAGTCCCAATACGCGCCGGCTGGTGGTCGAGCAAGGTGGCTTTCTCTACGACGCGGACTCGTATGCGGATGATCTGCCGTACTGGCAGAGCGTGAGCGGACGCAATCACCTGGTAATCCCGTACACGCTCGATTGTAACGACATGCGTTTTGCCACGGTCAATGGCTTTGCAAGCGCCGCCGAGTTCACGGACTACCTGCGCGCGACCTTCGACTATCTCTACCGTGAAGGCGAACACGCGCCGAAGATGATGTCGGTCGGTTTGCACTGCCGGCTCGGCGGCCGCCCCGGACGCTGCGATGCCTTCGAGCGGTTTCTCGATCATGTCGAGCGGCATGAACACGTCTGGATCTGCCGGCGCGCGGACATCGCGCGTCACTGGATCGTCCATCACGCGCCGGGTGGGCCTGCGCAGGCATGAAGTCGCCTGCTCTGACGATCGACGAAGTCAACTCTCTGGGACGCGCGGAATTTGTCGGCCGCTTTGGCGCCATCTATGAGAAATCACCGTGGGTGGCCGAGGGCGCCTGGAATGCGCGGCCATTTGTGGATGCGGCGGCGCTCGAGAATGCGCTGGCCGATGTCGTGCGCCACGCGAGTCACGCGCATCAGCTCGAGCTCTTGCAGGAACATCCGCGACTGGGTACGCGGCTCGCATTGAGCGGGTATTCGCGTTCCGAACAAGCGGGTGCTGGTCTTCTGGATGTGAGCGCTGCCGAGCGCGCCGAGCTGGAACAACTTAACAATAGCTACGAAACGAAGTTCGGCTTCCCTTTCATTCTTGCAGTGCGCAATGCCAATTCGCGCAGCATTCTCGACAGCTGCCGGACGCGCATCAACCATGACGAGAAGTCGGAGTTCGACGAGAGCCTGCGCCAGGTATTCAAGATTGCGCACTTCCGTCTGTCCGATCTGCTGGACGCTCCCACCCTTGCTCGGTAACGGCAAACGTCTCGGCTTGAGTGCCACGAGCGATACAGAGGACTGAGCGTCATGTGGATTCAAGGGCGCCTGGCAGTGATGAACTTCATGCAGTTCTTCGTCTGGGGCGCGTGGCTGATCTCCCTCGGCGCCTACATGATCGTCACGCTCGGCTTCACCGGCGGGCAGGTCGGCAGCATCTACGCGACGATGGGCGTCGGCGTCGCTGTTCATGCCGGGCCTGCATGGGCATCGTCGCGGACCGCTGGCTGAACGCGGAGCGCCTGTACGGGATCCTGCACCTGATCGGCGCGGGGCTGCTGCTCTGGGCGTCGACGGTCAAGGACTTCGAGACGCTGTACTTGATCATGCTGCTGAACGCGATGGTCTACATGCCGACCATCGCGCTCAACAACACCGTGTCGTACAGGGTGCTCGAGCAGCAGGGCTTCAACGTCATCCAGAAGTTCCCGCCGATCCGCGTCTGGGGCACGGTCGGCTTCATCGTCGCGATGTGGATGGTGGATTTCGCGGGCTGGACGAAGAGCGCGCTGCAGCTCTACATCAGCGCGGGCGCCGCGGCTTTCCTCGGCCTCTACGCCTTCACGATGCCGAAGTGCCCGCCGGCGCGCCGCGACTGGCAAAGCGCAGCCTGGTCTCGGCGCTCGGGCTCGATGCCTTCGTGCTGTTCCGGCGCACGCAGATGCTGGTGTTCTTCCTCTTCGCGATGATGCTGGGCGCGGCGCTGCAGATCACCAACGCCTTCGGCGGCGCGTTCCTGGACGATTTCAAGACGCTCTATCCGGGCACCTTCGGCGTCGAGCATCCGAACCTGCTGCTGTCGATCTCGCAGATCTCCGAGACGCTCTTCATCCTGACGATCCCGTTCTTCCTGCAGCGCTTCGGCATCAAGATCGTGATGCTGATCAGCATCTTCGCCTGGGTGTTCCGCTTCGGGCTGTTCGCGTTCGGCGACCCGGGCGCGGGGCTGTGGATGCTGGTGCTGTCGATGATCATCTACGGCATGGCTTTCGACTTCTTCAACATCTCGGGCTCGCTGTTCGTGGACCGCGAGGCGGAACCCACCATCCGCGCGAGCGCGCAGGGGCTCTTCATGATCATGACGAACGGCCTCGGCGCGTTCTTCGGCAGCATGGCGGCCGGCATGGTCGTCGATCACTTCACGGTGAACGGCGTGAAGGACTGGCAGAGCATCTGGCTGGCGTTCGCGGGCTACGCGCTCGTCCTCGGGCTCGCGTTCCCGTTCGTGTTCAGATACCGGAGCGATCGGGCGGCGGTGGCCGCTGCATGACTCGCCAGGTAGCGAGCGCAGAGATGACCTTCTCGTCGAGCGGCGCACCGGCTGCCGACGACGATTGCTATTCGACGCGCTGCGCGGGCACGATCTCCCCGGTGTCGAGGATGTCGATCCGCACGACCCGTTTACCCTCGCGCACGAAGGTCATCGTCCACGGGCGGATCTTCAGGAACAACTGCGTTGGCGATTCGGCGAAGAGTTCGGCGCGAGCGCCGTGGGGGAAGTCGATGAAGAGGCGGCTGCCTTCGCGGGTGATGGTGACGATGCGGCCGGGGAACTGGTAGCGGCCGGCGTACGCGGCGGCGAGCTGTCGGTTCGAGCGGGACGATCCGGCGCGCCTTGGCGCGGCGGTCGGCGATCCACTTCTCAAGGGCGATGCGCGAGGTGCGCTCGCAGTCGGTGGAAGGAGCCGTCGAGCGGGCCGGCGGCCGGTGACTCCGGTGCGCGGTGCGTTCGCTACCTCCGGCACGAACGCATGGATGAAGGTGCAGGCGAAGACATTGTGGGTGATGTCCTCGCCGACCTGGTAGTGGTGGTCGGCGAGGGCTTCGCTGTTGGCGAGCATGACGAGCGTGAGCCGCCGCGCCGGTATCTTCAGGTACATCGCGGAAAAGCCGGTGCCCCAGTGGCCGAAGTGCCAGACCAGGCGCGTGCCGCGGTAGTCGGTGACGTACCAGCCGAGGCCCTGCGCGAGCGGCTGGCCGGCGTTCGAGAGGAAGGGCGTCCACGCGCGGGCCTGCATCGCCTCGCCGAGGAACGCGTGGCGATCGACGGCGGCGTCGTACTTCGCCAGGTCGCGCACGGTGGACAGCAGCCCGGCCGACGCCCAGAAGTCCGCGGGCGGATAGGACGTGCGCAGCACCTCGCCGTCGCCGTAGTAGGTGTAGGGCTGGGCGACCCTCGCCAGGGCCTGGCGATAGCGTTCGAGGTTGGCTTCGCCGAGCAGGGCCCATGTCTGCCCGTCGTCGACGACGTCGGGGCCCGGCACGCTGTCGCGCATCGCCAGCGGCTCGAGGAACGTCTCGACGAACAGCTGCGCGCAGCGGCTTGCCGGTCGCCTGCTCGAGGACGGCCTTGAGGTGCTCGAAGCGCTCGGGGTTGTAGTTGAACTTGCTCGCCGGGCGTGCCTTCGGACGTGTGGCTGAGCAGGTGCTTGATGCGGACGCGGTCGTCCTTGATCTCGGGCACGTAGCGCGACACCGGCGCGTCGAGGTCGAGCTTGCCCTGCTCGACGAGCTGCAGCACGAGGATCGCCGTGAACGTCTTGGTGACCGAGGCGATGTGGTAGAGCGTGTCCGGCGTGGCGGGCACGCGGCGCTCGACGTCCGCGTAGCCGAACCCCTCGAGTCCAGAGGACCTCGCCGTCCTCGAGGATCACGGCGGAAAGGCCGGGGATCTTCAGGCGCTCGCGATCGGCTTCGAGCTGTTGGCGGAAACGATCGACACGGAGGTCATTCGGTTCGGCAGGAGCCGGTTCCTGCGCCTGCGCTCGGACGGCTCCGGCGCCGATCAGCATAAGCCCGGCGAGCAGCGCCATAGCGATGGCCTGGGATGCGTGAGGCAGCATGGCGTCCTCCTCCATGACAGGTGGGATCGGCGCGGTGATGCCGGAGCGAACTCGCTCAACTTGAGATTCCCGACTAGACAAAATGGTTTAGTTGTCTTGCAAATCCACTGGCGCACTAGGAAAGTCCCGCACCCGTAAACCCTCGTTACGACGGCCGCATCCCAGCGGTCGCCCCATCGACAGCAGGTTTTTCATGCTCGCTGCCGCCGCAGGTCGAGATCTCAATATCTAGGGCTTGGATGTCCAGGGAGCACGCACCGCTTGGCCGTACGCGATCTCGTCTATCACATCGTTGCGACCTGACTCGCGATGCACGCGCCCCAACCAGTGGCGCCGTGGCTCCAACTCCGCTGAGCGAGTAGACTCGGCGCCCATTGTCTAGCATCCGGCCCCGTTCCATCCGGGTAGTGACCCGGACGGCAGGGTTGTCTGACGATCGATTGGTGACGGCCGAACCCTTACCCAGGGAGCACGCCTCATGATCACTTCGACGAGCAAGACCATGCGAATCCGGCGACCGACCGCTCGCCACCGTGTTC
Source organism: uncultured Gammaproteobacteria bacterium (assembly GCA_963728295.1). Taxonomy (GTDB): domain Bacteria; phylum Pseudomonadota; class Gammaproteobacteria; order Steroidobacterales; family Steroidobacteraceae; genus DATJKD01. The sequence continues at coordinate 12,114 of CAVSKB010000002.1, forward strand.
GCGACCTCTCTCCCCGCGTGCCTCTGGATCTCCTGCGCGTGCAGCTCAAAGCGAGCGCGCCGCCGAGCGCGCTCCTCGGGCGCGCTCGAAGAGATCATCGTCACTGCGCAGAAGCGCGAGCAGAACATCCAGGACATCGGCATGACGATCACCGCCTTCACGGGTGACGACATTCGCGACTTCGGCTTCACGAATGCCCAGGACCTCGCGAAGCAGACACCCGCGCTGAGTTTCAACCTGAACGCCAACGACGACGTGTCGATGACGTTCTCGCTGCGCGGCGTGGGGCTCGATGATTTCTCGGCGTTCAACGAAGCGCCGGTCGCGATCTACTTCGACGGCGTCTACCAGGCGACGCTCGCCGGCAACAACAGCCAGCTCTTCGACCTCGAGCGCGTCGAGATCCTCAAGGGCCCGCAGGGCACCTTGTACGGACGCAACACGACGGGCGGCATCGTCCATTTCATCAGCCGCAAGCCGACCAAGGAGCTCGAGGGCTACGTCGATGTCTCGCTCGGCGAGTACGCGTTGCGTCGCTTCGAAGGCGCGGTTTCGGGCCCGCTGACCGACTGCGATCCAGGGGCGTCTCTCCGGCGTCTACATCGAGAGCGACGGCTATTCCGAGGCGCGCTTCCCGGGCGTCGAGGACGGCGGAACCGCCGACGAGTACGCGGTGCGCGGCCAGCTTCGCTTCGAGCCGAGCGACCAGAGCAACGTGCTGCTGAGCGCTTACTACATCGACGCGGATTTCAGTCCCGACGCCGTACGAGCACGGCTCGGTGACGTTGCTGCCGGACGGCGTGACGGTCGTCTCCCTGCCGCCCGATGAGCCGAACCCGCTCTGTCCCGGCAGACCACCCGGCGCCGACTGCCTCGGCTACCAGGATCGCGACGGCGACCCGTTCGCGCAGGAGAACAACCGCCCGAAGCGCACGGACCTGCAGAAGTTCGGTGCGTCCGTCACGATCGACTGGAATCTCGGCGGCGCGACGCTGACGTCGATCACCGGCTACGAGGACGTCGACAAGCTGTACGAGGAAGACGCGGACGCCGGGCCGGGCGACTACATCAAGGTCGACGATTTCCTCGACAGCGAGCAGTGGAGCCAGGAGCTGCGTCTCGCCGGCGGCGACCGCACCGTTTCGCTGGACGACCGGTCTCTACTATTTCAATCGCGACGTGCATTCCGGGCCGCGCGTCGACCTGACCGGTGTCGGCTTCATCAGCGGGCCGTGCCTTCGCGCATGACGACACCGAGTCCTGGGCGCTGTTCGGCCAGGTCGAGTACGACTTCACGCCGCAATGGACCGGCGTGCTCGGTCTCCGCTACACGAACGACCGACGCGAATACGAGCTGCAAGCGGTCGACGAGAGCGGTCTGCGCGGTCATGTTTGGCTTCCCGCCGAACCCGATCATCGATTTCCGCGAAGAGACCGTGGGCGATCTCGCGATCCACGACGACGACTACGTGACGCCGCACGTCGAGCTCGACTGGCATCCGAACGACGACTGGCTCGTCTACGGCTCGTGGTCGCGCGGCGTCAAGAGCGCGGGCTTCAACCAGGATCCCGGCCTCAACGGGCCGCGCGACCCGACGACGATCCCGGTCGACAAGGAAGTGCTCGATGCCTACGAGCTCGGCTTCAAGTCAACGCTCGCGGACGGCAAGGTGCGCTTCAATGCCGCGGCGTTCTACTACGACTACAACGATTTCCAGGCGTTCACATTCCAGAACCTGCTGAACAAGCTTTCGAACGCGGATGCCGAGATCTACGGTGTCGAAGCCGAGCTGCAGGCGCAGCCGACCGAGCGCTGGAACTTGCGACTCGGCGTGTCGTCACTGGACACGACCGTCGAGGGAATCACAGCGCAGAGCCGCCCCAGCGGCGCGAGCGTTCCGCTCGGCGATCGCGAAATGCCGCTGGCGCCCGACCTGCAGGTGAACGGCCTCGTGCGCTACACGTTTCCGATCTGGAACGGGCGCCTCGCGCTGCAGGGCGACTTCACGTACATGGACGATCACTTCCTCGACCTCGAGAACAATCCGAACTCCTTCGAGGATGCCTTCATCGTGGCCAACGCGCGCATCTCGTACGCGACCGAGGACAACCGCTACGAGGTCTCTGCTCTGGATGCAGAACGTCGGCGACGAGGAGTACCGAACGTTCAACGGCCCGATCACCGGCAACGGCTACACGCTGCAGCAGTTCGGCAAGCCGCGCTGGGCCGGCGCGACGTTGCGCGTGAACTTTTGAAACGGCTGAGCCGCCGGCAATTCATTGGCGTGGGGGCCGCGGCGGCGTTCGGCTCGCCGCTGCTCGCTGCTCTCGAGGCCAACGATCCCGGACCTGATACGACTCCGCAGATCGAGGGCCGCACGATCGTCGTGCAGCCGACCTGGGTCGTCGTCCCTGACGGCGAGAAGCTCAAGCCGCTGCGCGATCACGAGGTCGTCATCAAGGACGATCGCATCGCAGAGGTGCGCCCGCGCAAGACGAGCCGCGATGCGATCGTCGCGGACGGCCAGATCCTGCTCGCGGGATTCATCTCGGGCCACACGCACAGCGCCGCCGGGACGATGACCCGCGGGTTCATCGAGGAGAACTCGTTCGCCTCGGTGCAGACCGACGATCCGTCGATCCCGAGCCGCTCGCTGCTGCGCCCGATGGTGCTCATGGAGGACCTGAGCGACGAGGAGCTCGACGATCTGACGGCGTTGAACCTCGCCGAGATGCTGCGCAGCGGCTGCACGACCCAGGTCGAGATGTCGCTGAGCCTCAAGCAGATGCAGTCGTACGTGCGGGTCGCGCGCAGATACGGCATCCGCGGCTATCCGGGCGGCATGGTGCCCGGCATGAAGCGGCTGCTCGCGATCTGGGGCCGTGCCGACGATCGCGTGCTGCAGGAGTCCGAGCCGGAGACTCTGGCCGAGATCGCGGCGAACCTCGCGTTCGCGCGCAGGATCAACGGCGCGGAAAACGGACGGATCCGGCCGATGATGGCGCCGTCCGTGACATCCGTGCACACGCGGTCGACGTTCGAGGCGATCGACCGCGGCGCAAGGGAGCTCGGCAACGGCATTCACATCCACATCCAGAACGGCTGGGACCCGAACGACCGCAAGGCGCTGCAGCGCGTGTGGGGCCAGGACGAGATCCCGATCCTGCAATCGCTCGGCCTGCTCGACGCGCCGACGTTCGGTGCGCACCTGCTCGGGATCGATCTGCAGAAGGATCTGCCGGTGCTTGCGCACGCGAAGTTCACGTTCGCGCATTGCCCCTCCGCCGCGGGCGCGAGCGTGTTGCCGTCGAGCCAGCCCTATCCCGAAGCGCTCGCCGCTGGCGTCAACACCTGCATCGGGCTCGACACGCACTCGAACGACTATCTCGAGAACATCAAGCTCGCGGTCATGCAAGGACGCGCCCGGTCGCAGTTGCTCGGCCGATCGAGCCCGGTGCCGTTGACCGAGCCGACGATCTGGCACGCGCTGAGGAGCGCGACGCTCGGTGGGGCACACGGGCTCGGCCGTAGCGATCTCGGCCGGATCGAGGCCGGCGCGAAAGCGGATCTCTGCACCGTCGATGTCAGCGGGCTGCTCGTCGGGAACGGAACGCCGCCGCGGGAACCCTGGAACAATCTTCTCTATGCCAACGGCCTGTCCGTCCGCAACGTAATGACGGACGGCACCTGGCAGGTGCGGGACGGCAAGCTCGTGTTCGACGATGAGGCCCGGATCGTCGCGCGCGGCGGCGCCGTGGTGCGGAAAGTCTGGTCGCTGCTCGAAGCGGAAGGGTTCTTCGTGCCGATGCCGCGGTGAGCGCTGCGCGCGGGGCGCTGATTTCAATCGTGCACGAGTCACGGCTGGTGGAGGAGGTAGAGTTGCACGCACTCCACGAGGAATATCACAGTGAATAGCAAGCAGGTGGCATTGGCCGTTGTGCTCCCGGTGACGCTGTGGGCGGCCGGATGTGCGAAGCCGCCGGAGGCGCCGGCGCCGTTGACCGAAGCTCAGGTGACGGAGCAATCGAAGTCGCTCGTGCCCACCGGGCCGTGGCCGCAGAACGACGAGCGCGGCATGGCGAACACGATTGGCACCGGGACGTGGATGAGATGCTCGTACTACCTCGCGCAACCGAGCGCGAAGTCCTACGAGCTCTCGCACGTACGCTCCAACACGATGCCGATGTCCCCGTTCGGACAGCCGCTCAGGTTCGAGGCTACGCCGTCGGTCTCGTTGCCAGGCACCAGGCACGTGTTCAACGGCGAGCTGGTGAAGGGCGGCGAGCCCGGAGCGCAAGGCACACAGATGGACGCGCTCGGTCACTTCGCCTACTACGATGAGGTATGGGACGGCAAGGGCGAAGCGCCGGTCAACCGCGCGAAGTACTATGGCGGCTACACGCAGGCGGACGTCAAGCCTGAGCCCAATTCGCCGCTTCTCAAGCTCGGTATCGAAAAGGTGCCGCCGATCATCACGTCCGCCGTGCTGCTGGACGCGAAGACGTATCTCGGCAGGGGTGCGGCGCTGAAGCCTGGCGAACTGGTGAGGGCTGCGGATATCACCGGCATGCTCAAAGCTCAAGGACTGGAAGCGCGCGGTATCCTGCCGGGCGACGTCGTCTACATCTACACGGGCTGGGGCGATGGCTGGGCGGATCCCGATACCGAGAAGAGCTACTACAGCAAAGGTCCCGGGCTCGCCGCCGATGCAGCTGCCTACCTCGCCGAACAGAAAGTCGTCCTGATCGCGCTCGACAATCCGTTTACCGATGCCGTCGCGGACGGGCAGCTCGCGCAAGAAGCGCTGCCGCCGCAAGGTATGGATCAGGGCTGCCTTTCATCATTCACCACACCAATCTCGCCGTCAACGGCATTCACCAGATCCAGAACGCGAATTTGACGGCGATCGCTGCGGACAAAGTCTGGACTTCGTGCACGATGATCCTGCCGCTGCGCGAGCGAGGCCACGCGGGGTCCCCGGTGAGGCCGGTCGCGATCGGGGTGCCGCAGTGAGCGTGCCACCGCCGGATGATGTCGCTAGAGCCTTGCCATCTTGTCCTCGATTTCCGCGCGATTCCGTTC
>CAVSKB010000003.1:0-70099 GCA_963728295.1 uncultured Gammaproteobacteria bacterium
CGCATCGACGTCGAGCCCTACGACACGGCACCCGCTGGCGCGGGCGAGCTGACACACCAGCAGCCCGACCAGCCCGAGACCGACGACGACCACTGACTCGCCGAGTCTCGCTTCTGCGATGCGCAGGCTCTGCAGCGCAATGGCACCGACCGTCCCGTAGGCTGCGTGCTCACTCGAAACACCGGACGGTATCGGTACGCAGAGACGGCGGGGAACGCTCACGAACTCGGCATGGCTCGCCCAGCCCTGGCCTGCGCACGCGACGGGCCGACCGGGCTGCAGGCCTTCGCAGCCCGCCCCGACGCTATGGACAACACCTGCGCTGCTGTAGCCGAGCGCCACCGGCATATCCAGGGCTCGCTGCGCGACCTGGTACGCCGTCACGGGTCCCTGCGCCCGGGCGAGTTCGATGAGCTTCAGCGCTTGCTCCGGCCGCGCGCGCGCTTTTTCCACCGCGCTCATGCGACCCAGCTTCAAGGTGGCGCCCTCGGTACCGGCGCTGATCAGCGAGTACTGATTGCGCACCAGCACGAAGCCCGGGCGTGACGCTGGCACCGGCACGTCGTGCACCTGTACTTCACCGTCGCGCAGGTCAGCCAGGACTTGCTTCAATCGGTCCTCCTGCGCGCGAGCGCGCGATCACGATGAAACCCTTGTGCAGAAGCTCCTCCTCACTGTAATCGCTCAACTCGGCGCGGATCTGCGGCGTAAGCAACGCTTCACCCTCCCTGGGCAGCCATCGCCACTCGACCACCTCGAGCTCGGCCTCGATCAGTCGACGATACTCGAGCGCCCGAACCCGGTTGAGCCACGACGGGATCTGGGCGAACCGCCGCTCGCGCAGATGATCCCACGGCGGCACCTTTCGAGAAGGCGACGTATCCGGATGTTTCCAGGCGATGTGATGCCCGCCTGACAGGCTAGTGAAGTGGTGCACGTACAGGTAGGCGAGGCCATCCGGCTTGAGCGTGCGCTTCAGCTCGCGAAAAACGCCCGAGAGGTCGCGCACGTGTTCGAGCACCTCATGCGACACGACCCAGTCGAGCGACTTGTCTGGCACGGGCAGAAGGCTGCCATCGGTCTGCAGCATGCGCACCCGGTCGAACCGCAGGTCGGCACCGTATTCCTTCGCGAGGCGCCGATAGTAGGGGCGAGCGAACAGCAGGTCCCACGTAAGCGTTCGCAATGTGCGCTCCATACCGTTCGTTCGCAGCAGACGAAGGTACTTTCCCGCACTGGCTCGGGGGTCCGTAACCTCGGTGTCGACACCCAGTGCATCGGCGCCGTCGGAAGCGAGCAGCAGTGTCAACCAGAAGGTCTTGCCGCAGCCGAGGTCGAGGACACGCCGTCCTGCCAGGTTGCCCGCAAAGTCGCGAAACGAGCGGTAAAAGCCCGCATGCTCCTCCGCGAAGTCGCCATAGCCGCGCAGCCCATACACGAACATCGACAGATAGAGGCCAAGGCGGCCGGGAAGTATCGGGTCAGGCATGGGCGGGAGTCGCCGTCGCGGTCCGGCGTTGGTCCATTGACGTAACGGAACGCTGGAGGCCGCGACGATACAGCAGCAGGTCCGAAAGCGCGCGCGCCATCCAGCCGTTGTTCCAGCGCAGGTAGAAGGTGCGGTCGGTACGCAATCGGGCGCGCCGGTACCAGAAAGCGCCATTTCCGTCGTACAGGTTCCGGAGCGCCCAATCGGCAATCCGGCTTGCCAGTCCCGGGTGTTCGCGCTCATGGCGGGCGAAGGTGATGATTCCCTGAGCGCTTCCATGTATGTCGTGCGGGTAGCTCTGGTCGCTCATCCAGCGCGGCGCGCCGTCGGCTTCGAAGAGGCGGTCCGCATAGAAGCGGAGTCCCTTGAGGTAGGCCGGCATTGCAGACTGGTCGCCGCTCGCCTGCATGTAACGCCAGAGCGCGTCGAGAATGAACCCGGTGTGGTAGTTGTCGATTCGCACGGGTGAAGCATCGGGTGGGTCGGTGTACCACCATGCGCCAGCCTCGGTCTGCTGGCCCACGACATACGAAACGAGGCGGCGCGAGTCCTGCGCATGCCCGAGGCCCGGGACTTCAGCCTCACAGCGCGCATAGAGCGCGCCGATCAGTATGCTCACGTCCATCACGCGCATGTGCATCGTGACCGGCATATAGCCCAGGCACAGAGCATCGTCGCGCTCGAGGAGCCGCGGCAGATCCCGCGACAGGAACGGCAGGGCTTCCAATACGTGGTCCCGATAACGGACGTCACCGGTCGCCGCATGCAGGTCGAGCAATGCTTCGCATACGAAGCAAGTGACAACCGCGTTTGGCGTCCCGCGCGGCGCAAAAAACCCCAGGTCCTGCCACGGGTATTGGTAGCCCCACGCGCGGCCGGACCAGGCGCCGGGTGCCGAGCGCAGCCCCTCGAGACGCGCGGCAAGGGCGGCCGCCATCTCGAGATCCACCGTACAGCCGTCGTACCGCCAGCGGTTTACGAAGGCCTGGACGAAGAGCGCAAGCCCCTTGGGATTCGCCACCCGAGGTACGGCCAGCAGACCGCGCAGGTTCACGGGCGATCGCATCATCGCCTGCAGCGCAAGCAGCCGGGTTGGACGACTCCATCCGCACAGGGCCCAGACCACCGGGCTGTTCAGGCCATCGTGCTTGTCGTGGCCGCGCCAGTCCGTCTTTTCACTGCGCACGAGCGCCTGGTCCAGAACGCTGGCCAAACTGGCATCGGTCGGTGCAGTCGCCTCCGTCATATCGGCTCGCGGATGAATGCCGGCCGGGGCGGGGGAGCGATTTCACCCGTCTCGAACAGTTCGAGCCAGCGATGCGCCTGCGCCATAAGGAGCAACAGGAAGAAATGCCAGCGATGCGCCTTGGCGCGCTTGAGTTTCAGCAGGCGTACGACGAACGCAGGATTGAACAGGCCGTGGCGTCGAACTCTGTCCGGCGACAGCCAGTCCTCCAGGACCGTTCCAAAGAGATCGTCGATCTGCCGTGCAATGTCCAGCTGGAAACCGCTCTTGGGGCGGCTAAGGATCGAATCCGGCAGATCATTGCTGAAGGCCCGCTTGAGCAAGTGCTTTCTGCCGGGGCGACGCGCGCTCTCGGCAACCAGCGGTTCAAGCGCGAGCTTGAGCCGTTGGTCGACGAAGGGGACCCGGACTTCGAGCCCGAAAGCCATGCTGGTGCGATCCTCCTGCCACAACAGATCGTCCACCATCTTGTTGCTCCATTCGAAGCCGGCCATCGCTTCCACGGCCGACGGCGCTTCTGGCCAGCGTCCGCGAATCCACTCGCGCGCATCCGTCAGGGGCTGACCGAGCATCCGCGGCCCGTAGACTCGTTCGTGCGGCAAAGCGCCGTCCCAGACATTTCTCAGCAGGGCGTAAGCCGACGGAACGTCGCCGTTGCTCGCGAGCATAGTTGCCGCTCGCCAAGGCTCGCCAAATTCGCCGGTGTTGCGCAGCAAGCGAGCCAGCGCCCGACCAGCGGGTGCGGCAATCGGCCCGAGGGCGGTGCCGGCACCGACCGCCTGCGCGAGATGGCGATGCGCACGATAGCCGAGAAAGAGTTCATCCCCACCGAGACCTGATAGACAGACCTTGACGTATCGCGCTGCCAGCTGAGCGACTGCGGCGGATTGCAGTGCGTTGATCTTGGGGACTTCCAGGTGCCACAAGAGCCAGGTGATGGTGTCCGGGCTTGTCTCCGCGAGCGCAGCGCTCTGATTGGGGATGCCCAGCCATCGGGCCGACTCCGCGGCGTGCCTCGCTTCGCGCGGATCGTCGCCCGCATCGATGGTGAAGCTGCGCAGTGCACCTGGGCTCACCTGGGCTGCGACGTAACTGACGATGCCGGAATCGACGCCTCCGGAGAGATACGTCGCGATCGGCACGTCGGCAACCAGGTGAGCGCGCACCGAATCGAACACCGCAGCGCGCACACCATCCGCATCAGCAGAGTTAACCGCGGGCGACGCAATGTTCGATTGGCGGATAGCGTCCGGACGCCACACCAGGAAACGACCCGGCGGAAGCTGTGTCACGCCCTGAATCAGGCCTGCACCTCCGGCGGGATACCGCAAGTTGAGGAGTAGATGCAGCTGATCGGCCGACAGCGCCGGTTGCCACTCCGCCGTTGGCGGGAACGCCTTGGCTTCAGAGGCGAACCAGAGCGTATCGCCGGCCTGGCGCAGGAACAGCGGCTTGATGCCCGTCGGATCGCGCGCAAGAAGCGCCAGCTGACGCTCGCCGTCCCAGTATGCGAACGCGTACATGCCGCGCAACAGGGAGAGCGCCTCGGTCCCCTCATGACGCAGCAGTTCGAGCAACACCTCCGAGTCGGAATGCGTACGCCAGGCGATTCCGGCCCCCGACAACCGCTCGCGCAGCTCGCGGTAGTTGTAGATCTCGCCGTTGAACACCAGGACGCTGCGACGATCCTGCGACCATACCGGCTGCACGCCGCCATCCGGATCGATGATGGCAAGCCGCAAGTGACCAAGCATCCCCATGCCGGCCGGGAGTGACGCGACGCCCCTGCCATCGGGGCCGCGATGCTTGATGCGAGCGAGCATCCGGTCGATGACCTCGCTGGGCGCTTGCTCGAGTCCGTTTGGCCCGAACCAGCCGGCGATGCCGCACATGACTAGCGACGCCCGGCGTGCGCCGCGGATCTGACCGTGTCCGCCACGAAGGCGGCGACATCCACGGATTCTGACAGCAGGACCTCGCGCTTGAGCCCGGCCGCGTCGAGCGTCTGGCTCAGAAGCCAGTCGAGGGCCTGCTCGAGCGAGGCGGTGCTCAGCTCTCGAACGTTGCGCACGAGTCCTAGCGCGACTCCTGCTCGTCAGTGTAGCCGCGGGGGAGTTGGCCGCGTAGACCGCCGGTACGCCCAGAACTGCACATTCCGAAGCCATGGTCGCACTTTCGCCAAAGAAGCCCGCGCAGTAGGCCATCAGGTGGTGCATGTCGCTGACGCGCCCCCTGAAGCGCATCGGCTCCAGCTCCTGGGGCAACTGGCTCTCCGACGAGATCACGACACGTCCTCTGGACGACAGGCGCGTGACGATCTGCCGAACGGCCGCCGGCGCAAGCCCCGAGTCGCCGATGTCGTGATTGGCCGTCCACGCCACGAGACGTACCAGGTAGGTGGGACGTGCTGGATCCAGGCCGGCCATCATTGCCCGCCCGCGGTCCGGAACGAACCTCGCGGGCTGGAGGTAGGAAAGCTCGTGGTACCCCGCGTAGCGCACCGTGCGTGATCTCGGCGTCCAGCCGCTGTAACAGCGCGGCACCGCGAGGACTGAAGCCAAGGGGTAGGTGAGACGATTTTGCACGGTGGCCATCTCGGTGTCGTAGAACACGACCGACGGAATTCGTGCGGCCCATGCGGCGTGTGAAGCGAAGATCCCGCCGATCGCAGTGATTACCCGGGCATTGACCTTGCGTGCAAACCGGAAGAGCGCCACATCGCGTCGGCCAAGCTCCGCGAGCAGCGATATCGGGCCCTTTCCCGTGCGCCCGAATGTCTCGCACTCCAGTCCGAATTCGCGCATCAACGGGAGCGCCACATCCTTGTCGCGAGCGGCAATATGCACCGCGTGGCCTTCGTCTCGCCAACGGGAGATCGGATGCCGAAAGAAATGGGCGTGCGCCGGGTGACAGACATCGACGAGAATCGACGTCATTCGATGCCGAGCTTCTTGACCCGATATCTCAACTGCCGGAACGACATCCCCAGCAGCTCCGCCGCCCGCGTCTTGTTGTAGCGGGTCTGCTCGAGCGCCTTGATGATCGCCTCGCGCTCGATGTGCTCGAGCTGGTCGGACAGGCCATCCGAGGCGGCGGCCTGATCGAGCTCGTCCAGTTCCACACCTGCCTGGCTGCGGAGCTGGATGTCATCCGGTTCAATGCGGTCGTTCGCGCATAGCGTAACGGCCCGCTCGAGGATATTTTCCAGCTCCCGCACGTTGCCGGGATAGGAATACTCGCGCAGCTTCTGCAGCGCCGCCGCGACTGATGTCCGGAACCTTTACGCCGATCTGGCTTGACACCCGGTCGAGCAGCGAATCGATCGAGCAGCGGCACATCGTCGAGCCGCTCGCGCAACGCCGGGACGTGCAGCTCGATGACATTGATGCGGTAATACAGGTCTTCGCGGAAGCGGCCCGCCTTGACCAGCTCATCCAGCTTCCGGTGAGTGGCGCTCAGGATCCGCACGTCCACCGGAACCTCGCGCAGCTCGCCGACCGGTCGCACGGACTTCTCCTGGATCACGCGCAGAAGCTTGACCTGCATGTGCAGCGGCAGATCCGCGACCTCGTCGAGGAACAGCGTGCCGCCCTCGGCGCTGCGTATCAGACCCTCCTTGTCAGCCACCGCACCCGTGAAGCTGCCCTTCTTATGACCGAACAGCTCGCTTTCCATCAACTCGGTGGGAATCGCACCGCAGTTGACAGGCACGAACGGCCCTGCGCGGCGCGGACCGGAATCGTGGATCAGCCGCGCGACGAGCTCCTTGCCGGTGCCTGATTCGCCGGAGATGTGCACCGGCGCCTGGCTGCGCGCCACCTTGGTGATCATCTCGCGGAGCTGCTCCATCGGCTTGGACAGCCCGAGCAGCCGCATCGCGCTGTAGCGACCCGTCTCTTCGATCGACTCCTGCAGCCGCAGGGTGTTGGCGATCAGCTTGCGCAGCGCCGGCAGGTCGAGCGGCTTCGAGATGAAATCGAAGGCGCCGAGCTTCAGCGCGCGCACGGCCGTCTCGACGTTGCCGTGTGCGGTGATGACCGCCACAGGGACGCCGAAGCGATGCGCCTGAATCCACTCGAGTAGGTCGAGCCCGTTGCCGTCGGGCAGCTTCATGTCGGTGAGCACGAGACCGAAACGCTCGCCTGCCGAGCAGCTTCCGCGCCGCCGCCAGGTCGCCGACGGCCTCGACGCCGAGGCCCATCCTCTCGAGCGTGATCGTGAGGAGCTCCCGGATATCGGGTTCGTCGTCGACGACGAGTGCGCGCGGGTTAGGCATGGCCAAAGTCTATACGAGGCGCCGAGCTACCATTCCCACCGCTGCGGATCCGCGAAGATCACGCGGAAGGTGCTGCCGCCCCCCGGCCGCGGCTCGTAGAGCAGCATCGCCCCGTTGGTCTGGCAAAGCTCGCGCGAGATGAACAGTCCCAGCCCCGTACCACCAACACCGTCGGTGAAGAACGGCTCGAAGATCCGCTCCGCGTCGGCGGCATCGATGCCCGGCCCGCGATCGGCCACTTCGAGGTAGGGGCGGCCGCTGCTCGGGACCCGCCCGGCGCGCAGCTCGACCGTGTCGCCACGATCGCCCCCGCCGTGCTTGACCGCGTTGTCACACAGGTTCCACACCACCTGGTGCAGGTGCGACGGGTCGAAATGCACCTGCAGCCTCGGCAGGTCGCTCGTCAGGCGCAGTCGTGCCGGCGCGAGTTGCAGCGTGTCGCGGAACTCGTTCGTGAGAGTCTCGAGCCACGCGTCGAGCTGCAGCCGTTCCTGTCGCGTCTTGTCCCGGCGCGAGAGCTCCAGCACGTTGTCGATGATCTGGCTCACCCGCACCGCGTTCTTCTCGATGATGTCGGTGAGGTGCCGGTCGTCGGCGCCGATCGCCGGGGATTCGCGCAGAAGCTGGCTCGCATGGCTCATCGCGCCGACGGGATTGCGGATCTCGTGCGCGATGCTGGCGCTCAGGCGTCCGAGCGCCGCGAGCTTGGACTGCTGAACGCGCTCCGCCATCTGGCTCGTGTCCTCGAGGAAGATCAGGACCGGTCCCGGGCCGTGGTGTGACAGCGAGACGAACTGTGGCTGAATGACCGTCCCACCATCGGCTGAGACGACCTCGGCGACCGTGTCGCGCCGGTCGGATTCCTGGCGTCGCCAGGTCTCGAGCAGGTACAGGAGGCGAGGCGAGACCTCACCGAGCAACTCGCCGCTCAGGACCTTATCGCCCTTGAGCAACCGCGAGGCCGTCTCGTTGATCAGGCGGATGCGGTCCTCGGCATCGACCACGAGGATGCTCTCGCGCAGGTGCTGCACGATGAACTCGTTGAGCTCGCTCAGGTTGGCGAGGTCGAGATCCCGCTGCTGCACGCGCGCTTCGCTTTCGCGCAGCTTGTTGGCCATCGGCAATGCGAGCAGCGTGATGGCGAACAGGCTCGCGCCGGTGAGGCCGGCGACCACGAAGTCCGAAGCGCTGCCAAAGCCCGAGAGACTGGCGACCAGCGCCTGGAACAGGAGTGCAATCACGATGAACGATGTGGCGGCAAGCGCAAGCCGCGGCCTGACGATGGTCGCGGTAGCGCCCGACGGCAATACCAGGAGATTTGCGAGTCCGGTGGTCATCCCGCCGCTCGCGTGTATCAGCAGCGCGACTGCGATCGCGTCGACGGCCAGCAGGATGAGCGCCTGCCACTGCACGCTCGGCCAGCGCTGCTGGATCGACCGGATGCTGACGAGCCCGGCGGCAAACCAGGCCGCGCAGACACCGAGGAACATCCCTGGCAAATGACCGCCGAGGGTATATTCCGGCGCGTTGAAGAAGAAGACGAGCAGCAGCACCATCGGTGCGAGCAGCCGGAAGATATTGAGCAGGCCGATGACCCGCCAGGGCAGGTCCACCTGTTCCGCGGTTTGAGCCAGTTTGCCCGCCTCGATCGCTTGCGCCATCGCCCGAATTTAACAGAGGCCCCCACGACGGCCTGCGGAGGCCGTCACGCCCTGCGGGCCTGGCACCGCGCCGAGCCCTGTCCGACCGGCGCGGATCTTTGCTCCGACCGGCCAGTTTGTCCACAGCATTCGGCGGGCGGGGTCGACCGCGGAGGGCCTTGACCACGCTCGCCTTCTCTAGGCGTACGGCCGATAGGGCAGGTGAAAGTGCACGAACAGCGCGAGCGCAAGCACGGCGAGCGACGCATAGAGGCTCGCGCGCCAATGCCCGGGAGCCGACTCGACCACGTCGAAGTCACTCACGAAGATCGTCTCGCACGCTCCGTTGCCGGAGTCTTCGCGCGTCGTGCTCGTGCCGCGCTTGTTCCGGCCGCTCCCGTAGGCCGCGAGCCAGCCCCGTACCCGTACCTGGTCGCCGACCCGCACGTCCGCCACGCGATCCCTGACGGCCTCGTCGTCCGAGATCAGGTGATTGTTGGAGATCTGCTCGGGCCGGATGCTCTCCCACGCCGTGTCGTCCGACGTCTCGAAGTTGCACGTGAAATCGCCGTTCCAGAACTCGATCTCCGACAGGTGCGGGCTCGCGGCGGTGTCGCCCCAGACGACGCACAGGTCGGCAACGTTCAGGTGATCGTTCGCGGCGCGATGCATGCGGCTCGTGCCGTCGTGCTGGCGGTAGGAGACGACCAGGCCGTGCAGCTCGTACTCGAACTGCGGCTCCACCTCGTAGCGCACGCCCGAATACTCCACCGCGAAGGGCTTTCTCGCCGTCGGCTCCTGGCGCGGCTCCGCCCCCAGAGTCGGCAGGATCGCGCTGCTCGGTGGCAGATCGTTGCGGTGCCAGAACGACACGAGCGCCATGAGGCAGCTGGCGCAGAGCACGATCTTGTTCAGTGACCGGATTCCCAGAGATCTTTGCTCCCACCGGACGGTTTGTCCACAATACGCGACTTCGTCCCGCCCGCCGGCCTCCCAGATGAATCTGCACGAATACCAGTCCAAGCAGCTTTTTGCCCGGTACGGAATCCCTGTACCCGCAGGCCACGTCGCCGGAAGCCCGGAGGACGCCGCTCGAGCAGCCATCCGCCTGGGTGGGTCGGTGTGGGTGGTGAAGGCACAGGTGCACGCCGGGGGCCGCGGCAAGGGGGGAGGCATCAAGCTCGTCAGGTCGACCGAGGAAGTGATGTCGGCCGCGGCCGCGATGCTCGGGCAGCGCCTCAAGACCAAGCAGACCGGTCCGGAGGGCTTGCCTATCGGCAAGGTCTACGTCGAATCGGGCTCGAACATCGCGCGCGAGTTGTATCTCAGCTTGCTGCTGAACCGCGATACGGGGCGCATCGCCTTCGTCGCCTCGGCGGCGGGCGGCATGGACATCGAGGAAGTCGCCGCGAAGACCCCGGAGCGCATCGTACGGGTCGAGATTCATCCGGCAGCGGGACTCCAGGGCTCGCATTGCCGCACGCTCGCTTATGGCCTCGGGCTCGAGGGCAAGCAGGTCGCAGAGTTCGAGGAAATTGTCCGCGGGCTTTATCGGCTCTATCTGGATTGCGACTGTGGCCTGGTCGAGGTGAACCCGCTGATCGTCACCGGAGACGGGCACCTGGTCGCGCTCGACGCCAAGATCAGCATCGAGGACAACGCGCTCTTTCGCCAGAAGGAGTTCCTTGCCTGGCGCGACCCGAGCCAGGAAGACGAGATGGAGCGGCACGCGGCCGAGGCGGAGCTCAACTACGTATCGCTCGACGGCGACATCGCCTGCATGGTGAACGGTGCCGGGCTCGCGATGGCGACGATGGACCTGATCAAGCTGCATGGCGGCGCGCCGGCGAACTTCCTCGACGTGGGCGGCGGCGCCACGCGCGAACGGGTTACGACGGCTTTCAAGCTCGTTCTCTCCAACCCGAAGGTCAAGGCGATCCTGGTCAACATCTTCGGCGGAATCGTCCGCTGCGACATGATCGCCGAGGGCGTGATCGGCGCGGCGAGCGACATCGGCATCAAGGTGCCGGTCGTGGTGCGCATCGAGGGAACCAACGCCGCGCAGGGACGCGAGCTGCTCGCGAAGAGCGGCCTCGCGCTCACGGCCGCGTCCGACCTGACGGACGCGGCGAAGAAGGTAGTGGCCGCGGCCCGCCGCAAGTCCTGAAGGGAAGTCAATGTCCATACTCGTCGACAAGAACACGCGTGTCATCTGCCAGGGGTTCACGGGCAAGCAGGGCACGTTTCATTCGCAGCAGGCTCTGGAGTACGGCACCAAGCTGGTCGGCGGCGTCACGCCGGGGCGCGGCGGGGAAAAGCATCTCGGCCTGCCGGTGTTCAACACGGTGCGCGATGCGGTCGCAAAGACCGGCGCCGATGCGAGCATGATCTACGTGCCGGCGCCGTACGCGGCGGACGCGATCCTGGAGGCCGCCGACGCGGGCGTAGCACTCATCGTGTGCATCACCGAGGGCATCCCGGTGAACGACATGGTGAAGGTCAAGGCCGCGCTCAGGGATTCACAGTCGCGGCTGGTGGGACCCAACTGCCCGGGCGTGATCACACCCGGCGCCTGCAAGATCGGCATCATGCCCGGTTTCATCCACAAGCCCGGCAGCATCGGCATCGTCTCGCGCTCGGGCACCCTCACGTACGAGGCCGTATTCCAGACCACCAATATCGGGCTCGGCCAGAGCAGTTGCGTCGGGATCGGCGGCGACCCCGTGCGCGGCATGAACTTCATCGACGTCATCGCGCTCTTCGAGCAGGACCCGAAAACAGCCGGCATCCTCATGGTCGGGGAGATCGGCGGCACGGACGAGGAGGCGGCCGCGGAGTTCATCCGCGCGAACGTACGCAAGCCGGTCGTGGCATACATCGCCGGTGTGACGGCGCCCCCGGGCAAGCGGATGGGTCACGCGGGCGCGGTGATCTCCGGTGGCAAGGGTACGGCGGCCGACAAGTTCGCCGCGCTCGAAGCCGCACGCGTGACGACCGTGCGCTCGCCCGCCGAGCTCGGCAGCGCGATTGCGGCGCGAGTGGCGCGGGGTGGCCGCACCCCCACTGGGCGCAGCTCGGCGAAGGCAAAGACGCCGCGGAAACCGGCGAAAGCGCCGGTGCGACGGAAGATGGCAGCGCGGCGGAAAAAGCCCTCGACGAAGGCCACACAGCGCAGACGCTAAGTCCGTCATCGGCAATTGAGAAGTTGGCGATCTGAAAGTTCGCTAATTGCACCCATCCACGGTCGCTGGTACCGTCGTCCGCATGGCCCGCCCACTTGCCAAGATCGAGAAGGAACTTCGCTCCCTCAGCACGCCTGAGAAGGAAGCCTTACTGCGGGTGCTTTGGGAAGAGCTCGACGGTCCTGCTGACCCGGACGTGGAGGCTGCCTGGCTTAGGGAAGTGAGCCGTCGCTCCGAGGAAATCGACTCTGGTGCGGTCGAAAGCGTACCCGCTGACGAGGTGTTTCGCCGGCTTCATTCCCAGCTCAAGAGATGAAGGCCGAGTTTCACCCCGCAGCGGAGCAGGAGCTCGCTGCGGCAGTGACTCTCGGTGAGCAACGCAGCGCAGGACTTGGCGGTGAGTTGTTGGCAGAAGCGCAGCGCATCGCGGAGCTCCTCTGCGACACTCCGAGCATCGGTGAGGTAATCGACGCTCGACATAGACGATTTCCGATGCGTCGCTTTCCATTTGCGTTCATATACCGTGTCGATGCAGACGTATTGCGCATCATCGCCCTGTCGCATCGGCGACAAAGGCCAGGATACTGGCGTGGTCGGGTGTGACCGCTGACGAGTCAGGAAGCGGGATTCTGTATCGAGGGCGGATGAGATGCAGCGTACGCGCGCTCGTCTGATCGAGCGTGAATTCGCATGGATCCGATCGCGCACACCCTGACCGGCGCCGCACTCGCGGCCGCGGGGCTGCGACGCGCAACCCCGCTTGCGACCGCGGCGCTCGTGATCGGCGCCAACGCTCCGGACATCGACGTGCTGACCGGCTTTGCCGGCCGCTATGCGGCGCTCGCGATGCGCCGCGGCTGGACGCACGGCGTGCTGGCGATCGCGGTGCTGCCGTTCGTCGTCACCGCGCTCCTGCTGCTCTGGGACCGGCTGCGGCGCAGACCTGATCGCGCGCCCGCGCGCGCCGGTCCATTGCTGGGACTCGCCGCGCTGGCTGTGATCACCCATCCCATCCTCGACTGGCTCAACAACTACGGGATGCGCTGGCTCATGCCGTTCGACGGTCGCTGGTCCTACGGAGATGCGCTCTTCATCGTCGATCCGTGGGTGTGGCTCGCGCTCGGCGGAGTCGTGTTTCTCCGTTACTCGGCGGGCGCGGCGGCATTCGCGCTGTGGGCGGTCTTCTGGCTGCTCGGAACATGGCTGCTGTTCACGATACCGATCGTTCCGTGGCCATCCCGCATGCTGTGGGTGGCGGGCGTCGTGGGATTCGTCGCCGTGCGTATTCTCCGCCCGGAAGTCGGGCGGCCGCCCGCATCGGAACGGCTCGCGCGCGTTGCGGTCGGCTGCGTCGTCGCTTACATGGGCGCAGCGCTTGCCGCCAGCGCTGTCGCACGACGCGAAGTGCGCAGCATGCTTGCCGACTTAGGTGTAGGTCCGGTCACGAGCGTGATGGTCGGTCCTGCGGCTGCGAATCCGTTCGCGGGATCGGTCGTGGCTGCGACGCCGGATGGGTACCACGTCGGAGAGTGGCGCTGGTTCGCTGAGCCGCGGTTGCGGCTCGACCCGCAGTGGATAGAACGACACGACGGGGATCCGGCCGTCGCCGCCGCGAGCCGGTACCCGTCCCGCACGTGACTATCTCACGTGGTCGCGGTATCCCTACTTCGAGATCGAGCATCGCGATGACGGTTACATCGTGCGGGTGCGCGATGCCCGTTATCGCGGCCTGGGGCTCGAGGGCCCGGACGTGCATCTCGACGGCGATCTGGAACCGCTTGGGTTTTCCCCGCAGCACTAAGCTATGACGCCTTGCGTTATATGACGCTTGGCGTTTAGGAAGCTGTCGGATCTCAGCGCGGTGCCGGGTAATGGTCTGAGGAGCCACGAATGTCGAAATCGTCGACTACCACTCGTAGAAAGGTGAAGCCGGACCTGATCCCGAATCCCACATCCGGGCGACCGAATAGGACTGGTCAGTGTCAGTCGACGTCCGCAATCTCTCCAAACGGTTCCAGGGCGATGCGGACCGCCTGGTGCTGCAGGACGTCACGCTGCAGGTCGCCGCGGGCGAGTACGTCGCGATCATGGGCGAATCCGGCGCCGGCAAGTCGACGCTGCTCAACCTGATCGCAGGGCTCGACCGGCCGGACTCAGGATCGGTGATGATCGATGGCGTCGACCTGGGCGCTCTCGATGACGACGCGCGTACGCTGCTCAGGCGGCGGCGAATGGGCTTCGTGTTCCAGTCATTTCATCTGCTGCCGTATCTCAGCGTGGCGCGCAACGTCGCGCTGCCACTCGCGCTGAACGGCATCAGCGGGGCGCCTGCCGATTTCCGGCTCGGCGAGTTGCTCGCGGCGGTGGGGCTCGCCGACCGGGCCGACAGCGCGCCGGGAGAGCTCTCGGGGGGCGAGATGCAACGCGTGGCGATCGCGCGAGCGCTTGTGCACCGGCCGGCCGTGCTGCTCGCCGACGAGCCGACCGGGAACCTCGATCCGCGCATCGCTTCGAACGTGCTCACGCTGCTGCGCGACCAGGTGAAACGCGACGGCGCGGCCGGCATCCTGGTCACGCATTCCGCGGCGGCAGCAGCGGGTGCCGACCGCGTGTACGTGCTGGAGGGCGGCCGTCTGCGATGACGATCCTGACCGCACCGGTCGGGCCCCGACGCACGCCCGCACCGTGGCGGTTGCGGCTCATGGCCACGGTCCTCGGACCACTGCGACAATCCCCGGGACGGGCGCTGGTCGCGATCGTGGCGATCGCGCTGGGTGTCGCGCTCGGGCTGGCCGTGCACCTCATCAATCGCGTCGCGGCCGACGAGGTGCAGCTCGCGGCGCGCAGCCTGTTCGGAATCGCGGACCTGTCCGTGCAAGGCTCCGGGACGGGGGGACTGGATGAAACGCTGTACCCGACGCTCGCGAAACTGCCGATGGTCGCGGTCGCGAGTCCCGTCGTGGACGTGCGCGCGCGCCTGCCGGGGCGTGAACGCACGCTGCAACTGCTGGGGATCGACCCGTTCCGGGTTCGTGAACTGCAGGCGCCGCTCGCACCGCTCGGTGCGACCGCCGTGCGCGCGACCGGGATGCTTGCGGAAGACTCGGTCTGGCTGAGCCCGGCGGCGGCCGAAGCGCTGGCGCTCGCGGCGGGCGACGAGCTCCGCATCCAGGTCGGACTCGAGACGCAGAGCCTGCGGGTGGCGGGCCTCCTGCCGGCCGGCGCCTTTCGCCAGCAGATCGGGATGCTCGACATCGCAGAGGCGCAGCAACGCTTCGCACGGCTCGGCCGGCTCGATCGCATCGATCTGCGGCTGAAGGCTGGCAGCGATCTCGGCGCGGCGCGCGACGCGATTGCCGCGGTCCTGCCACGCGGGGCGCGGCTCGTAACGCCGGGTGAGGCGAGCGACGACGCCCTGCGGCTGTCGCGCGCGTATCGCACGAACCTGACGGCGCTCGCGCTGGTGGCGCTGTTCACGGGCGCGTTCCTCGTCTATTCGACGCAGATGCTGGTGGTCGCGCGGCGCCGGCGCGAGATTGCGTTTCTGCACGCCATGGGGCTGACGGTGCGCGAGCAACTCGCCGCGGCGCTGCTCGGCGGCGCCATCGTCGGTATCGCCGGGGCGGCCATCGGCATCGCGCTCGGCATCGTCGCGGCGCGCGCGGGACTGGCCGCGTTCGGCGCGGATCTCGGCGCCGGCTATTTCCGCGGGCCGGCGCCGGCGCTCGTCGTGCCGGTGCTCGATTGCGCGATCTTTTTCGCCCTCGGCGTCGTTGCCTCGATCGCTGGCTCGCTCGCGCCCGCGCGCGCCGCCGCCTCGGTGTCGCCGGCCATCGCGCTTCGCGCGGGAGTAATCGGCTCGGAGCCAACTTCCGGCAAGCGATCTGCGAAATATGCCTCCGAGCCAATTTTCGCGATGGCGCTGTGGGCGATTGCGGGGCTGATCGTGTGGCTGCAAATTGGTCTCCGAGACATTTTTGCGCGGCGGTGCGGTGCCATGGCCCGGCTACCTCGCAATCGCCTGCCTTCTCATCGGCGCGGTGCGGGTCGCCCCGGCGCTTGCGCGCGCGGTCTTCGATCGGCTGCCGGGCGGCGGGCCGGCGTGGCGCCAGATCGCGACCGCACAGCTGCGCGGCACGGCGCGGAGCACGGCAATCAGCCTGGCGGCGGTGCTCGTGAGCTTCAGCCTGATGGTGGCGATGGCCATCATGGTCCAGTCGTTCCGCGAATCGCTCGATGCCTGGTTGCAGCGGATCCTCCCGGCGGATCTTTACGTGCGGGCGGGCGCGGCCGGCACGTCTGCGTATTTCGACGCGGAGACCCAGCGGCGCCTGGCGAGTCTGCCCGGCTTCGAGCGCATCGATTTTGTGAGCTCGACCGAGGCGAGCCTGCGCGACGGCGGACCGCCGATTGCCGTGCTGGCGCGATCGATCGACCCGTCAAACGCCTCGCGACTGCTGCCGCTGCGCCGTGAATCCCGGCGCGCCGTGCCCGAGGGCACCGTGCCCGTTTGGGTGTCGGAGACCGCGCTCGACCTGCACGGGCTCGATGTCGACACGGAGTTCGACCTGCCGCTCGGCGAGCGAACGGTGCGCGCGAGCGTGCGCGGCCTGTGGCGTGACTACGACCGGTCGGGTGGCGCCGTCGTGCTGGCGCGATCGACTTACCTCGAGGCGACGGGCGATGAGCGCGCAACCGGTGCTTCGCTCTGGCTCCAACCCGGAACGTCGGCGGATGCGGCGAGCGCGGCCCTGCGCGGCGTGCTCCCCGGTGGCGGCGTGTACGAGATCGCGCGACCGCAGGAGCTGCGACGCCGCTCGCTCCAGATCTTCGACCGGACCTTTGCCGTGACTTATGTGATCGAGGCAATCGCGGTGCTGATCGGGCTGGTGGGGATCAGCGCAGGCATCAGCACCCAGGTGCTCGGGCGCCGCGGCGAGTTCGGGATGCTGCGCCACATCGGCGTCCTGCGCCGCGAGATTGCCGGTCTGCTTGCGTTCGAAGGCGCGGTGCAGGGCGCGCTCGGCGTCGCCGGCGGGTTGGCCGTCGGCGGTGTCGTGAGTCTCGTCCTGATCCATGTCGTCAACCGCCAGTCCTTTCACTGGACCATGGATCTGCACATTCCGTGGATCACGCTCGGTGTGCTGTCCGGGGTCCTGGTCGCCGCGGCGGCCGCCACGGCTGCGATCAGCGGCCGTCTCGCGATGGATGCCGACGTCGTGCGTGCAGTCCGCGAGGACTGGTGATGCGCAGCAGGACCTTGCGCCGGCTTGCGTGCGTGTTTGTCGCCATTCTTCCGGCCCTTCTTCGGCAGGGCGCAGCAGGCGAGCCGGACTACCCGCCCGTCGTGCCGGGCTATGCGATCGAGCTGCCTCGTGACGCCGGGAGTCATCCGGACCATCGCATCGAGTGGTGGTACGTCACCGGCTGGCTCGCTGATGCACAGGGCCGCGCGCACGGCTTCCAGGTGACGTTCTTCCGCGTGCGCCCGGGCGTAGGCGAGGGCAACCCGAGCCGGTTTGCGCCACGCCAGGTCCTGTTCGCGCATGCGGCCGTCGCCGACCCCGAGGCCGGCCATCTGCGTCATGCCGAACGGAGTGCGCGGCAGGGCTTCGATCTCGCCTACGCGCGCGAAGGCGGAATGGACGTGAAGATCGATGACTGGTCCCTGCGCGAGACCGGCGACGGGCGGATGCAGACGGCGGCCGCCGGAGCCGATTTCGCCGTGCGGCTCGAGCTCGAGGCCACGCAGCCGGCGCTCCTGCAGGGGGAGGAGGGTTACAGCCGCAAGGGACCGGGCCCGCTTTCGGCGTCGTACTACTACAGCCTGCCGCAGCTCGCGGTGACGGGTGAGCTCGCGATCGACGGGCGCAAGCGCCCGGTCACCGGCCGGGCATGGCTCGACCACGAATGGTCCAGCGAGAAGCTCGATTTCGAAGCACGCGGCTGGGACTGGACCGGAATAAATCTCGATGACGGCGCCGCCCTGATGGTCTTCCGCACGCGCGACGCGCGGGACCGGACGCGCTGGGCGGGCGCGACACTCCGCTCAGTCAGCGGCGAGGTGAAGACCTTCGCGCCGGGGGAGGTCACGTGGACAGCCATGCGCGAGTGGCAGTCGCCACGCACCGGGATTCGTTACCCGGTCGCCTGGCGGCTCCAGGTGGGCTCCCGGGTCTTCCTGCTCGAGCCGCTCATCGACGACGCCGAGCTCGACTCCCGCGGGAGCACCGGGACGATTTACTGGGAAGGTCCGGCGCGCCTGCTCGACCTGGATCGGCGGTCCCTGGGCCGCGGCTACCTCGAGCTCACCGGCTACAAGTAACAACGCCCGTCAAAGCTGGGCGGTGGCAAAGGTGTCGCAGTTGTCGGGCCGTCCGGCTTCGTATCCGCGCATGAACCAACGCTGTCGTTGTTCGCCGCTGCCGTGCGTAAACGAGTCCGGCACTACGTAACCTTGTGTCTGACGCTGGATGCGGTCGTCGCCGATGGCGCTTGCCGCGGCCAGCGCCTCGTCGATGTCCCCCGGTGACAGCAGCTGGCGCGAGCGCTCTGCCCGGTTGGCCCAGACACCCGCAAAGCAGTCCGCCTGCAGCTCCATGCGGACCGACAAATCGTTCGCCCGGGCCTCCCCTACCTGTTCCTGCTGCTCGCGAACCTGTCGCGCCGTGCCGACGAGGTTCTGCACGTGATGTCCGACCTCGTGCGCA
Organism: uncultured Gammaproteobacteria bacterium; assembly: GCA_963728295.1. Lineage (GTDB taxonomy): Bacteria > Pseudomonadota > Gammaproteobacteria > Steroidobacterales > Steroidobacteraceae > DATJKD01. Next base: position 18,544 of record CAVSKB010000003.1, read on the forward strand.
ATGACATAAGCCTGCGCGAAGTCGCCGGGCGCTCCGAACCGCTGATGCAAGTCGCTGTAAAAGGTCAGGTCGAGGTAGACCTTCTGGTCCAGCGGGCAGTAGAAGGGTCCTGATGACGCGCTCGCGCCGCCACACTCGGATTGCACTGCGTCGGCGAACAGCACCAGCGTCGGTGCCTGGTAGGTGAAGCCGGCGGCAGGCAGCAGCTCGGACCAGGTGTCTTCTGTGTCGGCGAGCACGACTTCCGTCATTTCGCGCAGCGTCGCTTCTTCCGCGCCCTCCTGGTACGGCGTGTCGGACGGTTGCATCTGCGGGTTCTGCTGCTGCGCCTGCTGTAGTCCGGCCATGAAGGGCAGCGGATTGATGCCGAATAGCGACAGCACGATCATGATTGCGAGCCCGCCTAGACCAATTCCAAGTGCGGGTCGCCCGACGCGCATTCCACGGCGATCCTCTACGTTCGTGCTTCGGCGGCGTCCCCGGATGTCCATCTGAATCACTCCCTTGCGGCGCGCGGTGTGCCGTGTGGCCAGATTACGTCAAGCCGGCCGGCGCATTGTAACTGTGACAACACCAGCGCGCGCTATCAGAGGCCGGCGCGCAAAAACGTCGGCGCGTCTCGCGCTCTTGTCCTACGTTATGACCGTCGCTCGTCAGCTACGAATCCGGTCTTGACGAGGTGACGCCGCGGGGTCAATGTCTGCTCACGGCGGACGGAACTGCCGCCAACCGAAGAAACGACGAGCAGGGGAGCAGGGTCGGGCACGATGACGATGCAACGACGATTCAGCCCGGCTTTGATTTCAGTCCTGCTTCTCTGCGGGCTCGCAGCACAGCACGCGAACGCAGCGCCACCGACACGCGGTGAGGCCTTCCGCTTCCTGAACCAGACGACGTTCGGCCCCACGAGCGCGGAGATCGATCGGCTGATCGCGCTCGGTGACTCGAGCCAGGCCTATGCACGCTGGATCGACGAACAGATGACGATCGCGCCGTCGCTGCAGCTGCCCGTCGTGCAGGCCAAGTACGCCGTCACGAAGAGTCCCTGGTTGCTGCACGACGCGCGCCAGGACATATGGTTCAAGTATGCGATGCGCGGCCCCGATCAGCTGCGCCAGCGCGTCGCCTTCGCGCTTTCGGAGATCATGGTCGTCTCGGAGCACAGCGAGCTGCTCAAGATGCCGTTTGCGACCGCGGACTACTACGACCTGCTCTCCCGCAGCGCGTTCGGTGACTTCCGCCAGCTGATCGAAGACGTCACCCTGCACCCGGCGATGGGAACGTTCCTCAACATGCTCGCCAACCGGAAGCCCGACCCGTCGCGCAACATCCGGCCCGACGAGAATTACGCCCGCGAGCTCATGCAGCTGTTCTCGATCGGCCTCGTTACGCTGAACCCTGACGGGAGCGTGCCGGTGGACGGGGCCGGCGATCCCTTTCCGACCTACGACCAGTCCGTGATCGAGGGCTTCGCCCACGTCTTCACCGGGTGGCACTACTCCGGAGCTACGCTCTTCTCGTCGGCGAAGCGCACCAACACGACCCAGGTTCAACCGATGAAGGCGTACCCGGAGCAGCACGCAACGGGCTCGAAGAAACTGCTCAGCTACCCTGGTGTCGCGCAGCCGGTCCTGCCGGGTGGTCAGACCGCGCAGCAGGACCTCGAGGCGGCGCTCGACAATATCTTCAATCACCCGAATGTCGGGCCGTTCATTTCGCGGCAGCTGATCCAGCGGCTCGTCGCGAGCAACCCGTCGCGGGCTTACGTGGCGCGCGTCGCCGCGGTGTTCAACGACGACGGACAGGGGCATCGTGGCAACCTCGGCGCGGTCGTCAAGGCGATCCTGCTCGATCCGGAGGCTCGGCCGGCCGCAGCGGCGATGACCGACGTCACCGGCAAGCTCAAGGAGCCGCTGCTGCGACTACTTCAATTGTGGCGGGCCTATGACGCGGCCGCTCGTAATGGAAACTATCGGCTCGCGGACTCGGACGTGGTCTTTGGCCAGGGCCCACAGCTGTCGCCGACCGTGTTCAATTTCTTCACGCCGGCCTATGCGCCGCCGGGTGAGATCGGTGCGCGGGGCCTCGTCGCACCCGAGATGCAGCTCGCGAACGAGGCCTTGAACACGTCGGTCACGAACTATTTCTACACGCAGATCTTCCTGCGCAATTCGACCAAGACGGGTCTAGGGAGCACGATCATCCTCATCAATATCGCGGACGAGGTGGCGGCTGCCGGCAATCCTGATGCGCTGGTGGCTCTCATTGCCGACAAGCTGCTGGGTGGGACCATCTCGCCGATGCTCGCCGCCGAGGCACGCGATGCGGTGCTTCGCGTCGTGCCGAGCAAGCCGGCGGTGCGGGCCGCCGAGGCACTCTATCTCATCGCGACTTCGCCGGAATTCGCGGTGCAGCGCTAGCGGAAACAGATATGGATCGCATGTCCCGACGACGATTCCTGCGGGCGCTCTCGGCCGGTGGCGCCCTGTACGCATTCGGGCGCACGCCCGGAACGGTCTGGGCACAGTCCACCGGTGTCAGCGGCTTTACGGACTACAAGGCGCTGGTGTGCGTCTACCTCACCGGTGGCAACGATTCCTGGAGCGTGCTCGTGCCGCGCTCGGCGGCGGAATACACGGCGTATGCGAATTCCCGCCAGAACCTCGCAATCGCGCAGGACGTCCTCCTGCCGGTGCAGCTACAGAATACGAACGGTGTCGAGTTCGGTGTCCATCCGTCGATGCCCGGTCTTCGAAACCTGCTGGAGTCCTCACGCTGCGCGGTAATCGCGAACGTCGGTCCGCTGATCGAGCCCGTGACGAAGACGCAGTATCAGCAGAAGACCCGACGCCTGCCGCCGCAGCTCTTTTCGCACAATGACCAGACCAACCAATGGCTCACGCTGCGCGGCCGCCGGTCGCTGCGCTCCGGCTGGGCAGGCCGCGTCGCCGACGCGCTCGCCGGGGGCCTTACCGAGCAGCAGCTCGCCGCCAATGTGTCGCTGTCAGGAAACACCGCGTTCTCGGCGGGCGATATCGCGACGCCCTACATCATGGGTCCGACCGGCGCGAAGGAGTTCACCGGATTCGGCAGTACCGGCACCAATCTGCAGCGACAGCTCGCGTTCGAGCGCATCGTCGCATCCGATTACAACGACGTGTACGCCCGTGCATATGCCGACGTTCAGCGTCGTGCGGTGCTCTACGCCAAGGAGGTCAACGACGCACTCGAGGCGGCACCGGCGCTCGCGACGGGGTTCAACGCGCAGTCGGCGCTCGCGACGCAGCTCAAGACAGTGGCGAAGATGATCGCGGTGCGCGATCGTCTCGACATGTCGCGGCAGATCTTCTTCGTCGCGACCGGCGGCTATGACACTCACGACGATCAGCTGCTCAATCAGCCCGGGCTGCTCAGCGACCTGAGCGAGTCGCTGTCGGCGTTCTACGCTGCAACCGTCGAGCTCGGTGTGTCGCAGTACGTCACGACCTTCACCCAGTCGGATTTCGGCCGTTCACTGACGTCAAACGGTGACGGGAGCGATCATGCCTGGGGCGGCGTGCAGCTGGTCGTCGGGGACTCGGTATTCGGCGGATCCATCTACGGCCAGTATCCACTGCTGCAGATCGGCGGGCCATTGGACGTGGGCGGCGGCCGGCTGATTCCTTCGCTGTCCACCCATCAGTACGCGGCGACGCTGTCGCGCTGGTTCGGCGTGCCGCCTGCGCAGCTCGTCGACATTGCCCCGAACCTGCTGAATTTCTCGCCGACCAATCTCGGCTTCCTGAACGCCTAGGCGTCGGCCGCCCTGTCGCGTGCGACCGCGCCCAGTTGCGGCTACCAGTTGCGCGGCGAGCGCAGCCTGGGCGCGACGAGCCAGCGATCGACCGACCAGCCTCCGGGGCCGTAGATCGCAAGCATCGCGAGCATGAAGCCCCAGAGATAGTGCTGACCAATCGCGGCCTCGAAGCCCTCGCTGTAAAGCACGTGCGCGTAGGACACGACCGCGAGCACGTTGACCGCGAAGAGGCCGACTGCTCCGATCCGGCCAAAGAGACCGAGTACGAGCAGCACCGGGAAGACGAGCTCGCCTGCGGTGCCGGCCACCGCAGCGAGCGCTGGCGGCAGCAGCGGCACGTGGTATTCGTCCTGGAAGAGGCCGAGCGTCGACTCCCAGCTGCCGATCTTGAGCAGCCCCGACTTGAAGAACTGCCAGCCGACGTAGACACGCGTGGCAAAGGCAAACGGATCTGCAAGCCGGTCGAGGACCGAGGCGAGCAGGGCCGGCAGGCGCCGGAGCATCGTCAGTCACGCAGATGGAAGCCGGCGAGGGCGCCCAGCCGGACGAGGCGCGGCAGCGCGGCGACGAGCTCGAAGTCTGGATCGGCCGCCAGCGCGGCGTCCGCGGCATCGACGATGTTCCTGGCATCCATGATGGCGTGAAGGAACGCGAACTCGCCGGGTGGCATCTCGCGCAGCTCGACGTGGTCGTCGCGGCTGATCACGAGCAATCGACACGCGCCGGCGTCGAGGCTGATCGTGCCGTGCGAATCGTCGCCGGGCTGGTTGGCGCGCCAGATCGCGAGCAGGGGCCACACCGATCCGACCAGCCGTGACGCGGGATTCATCTCCAGTACGAGATCCAGGTGACGCTCGGGCGGGATCGCCGCGAGCGCGGCCAGGTCGAGCTCGGGCGGCTCGGCCGCGACGAGCACTTCCTGGTAAGCCCATTCCAGGCGCGCGACGTCGGCAAAGTACGCGTACGGCCCGTCGGCGAGCTCCGCTTCGAGATACTCGGGAAGACGCGCGCCAAGGTAATGCATGTTGCCGCTCGGGGAGGGGTGACGGCGGAGATAACCGATACCGGTCTGACGAAACCAGTCGCGCCCGGCGAGGCGCAACAGCACCGGGAAGCCGGCTTCCAGCGTGGCTAGCGCGTTCTCGCGAACGTTGTTCGCGTAGATCGCGACACGCTGCGCGGGGTCGAGGCCGTTGGCAACGACGTAGGGCGCGATCGCCGATGCGTCGCCGGAGCGCACGGCGCCGGCAAAGGCGTCCTGCAGGTCACGCAGCGACGGCACGGATGTGCTCCAGCCGGTCATCCGCGCCGCGAGCCTCGGCGACGAGCACGCCGAGCGCTGGGATGTCGGTGTCCCATTCGATCAGGGTCGGAACGGCACCGCAGTGCCGCAGCGCGAATTCGTACAGCTCCCACACCGCGGGGCATACATGGGTCGAGTGCGTGTCGATGAGGATTTCGCCACCGTCAAACTGGTTGACCGAGTGGCCCGCGAGATGGATTTCGCCCACCAGCGCGGGCGGAATGCATGCGATGAAGGTGCGCGCATCGAAACCGTGGTTGCGGGCGCTCACGTAGACGTTGTTGACGTCGAGCAGCAGGCCGCAGCCCGATTCGCGCGCGAGCGCAACCAGGAAGTCCGCCTCGGACATCTCGGAAGTGGTGAACTCGAGATAGCTCGACACGTTCTCGAGCAGCACCTGTCGGCCAAGCGTGTCCTGGAGCTGCGACACACGGCTCGCCAAGTGGCGAAGCGCCTCGGTCGTGTAGGGCAGGGGCAACAGGTCGTTCAGGTGCACACCGCCGATCGCGCCCCAGCAGACGTGCTCGGAAACGAGCCCCGGCGCGATGCGATCGACCAGCCGTCTGAGCCGATGCAGGTGATCGCGGTCCAGCTCGTCGACCCCGCCGAGCGAAAGCCCGACCCCATGCAGCGAGAGCGGATAGAGCTCGCGAATACGCGACAGGTAGTCGAGCTGCGCGCCGCCGTCGGCGAAATAGTTCTCGCTGTGCGCCTCGAGCCAGCCCACGCCCGGGCGCTCGGCAAGCATCGCCTCGTGGTGGACCGCCCGCAGGCCGATCCCGGCGGTTGCCGGGATCGGCCCAGGGACAGCGACCGGAGAGGTCGGCACGGTCACTTATTCTTTACTTCGGCGAAGTGCTGCCGCCCATCTTCTCGCAGGTGCCGTTCGGCACGTTCATCCATTCCTTTCCATCGTTATCCTTTTTCGCCTGGCCCGCGCAGGAGTGGCCGTTGGCCGCGCAATCGTTCTTGCCGGCCTTGGCGACGCCGTAACACTTCTCGGTGGACTTGTCGTCGTCGGCCGCCTGGCCGGTTGCCGTTACGGCGCCCAGCGCGATCAGGCCGGCAAGCGCGCTCGAGATCAATGTCGTCTTCATCGTGTACTCCCATTGGTAGGTCAAAGAGTTCGAATCAGTTCTTTGGACACGGATGTCCGCGTCTCCTAGTACCAGACCGTGTGTTTGACCGCGGCATTACACTGCAACGGCGGTGCCAGCGGGAACAGGGCGCGGATGGGTGCCTTCGCGGGGTCGGATTGAACCACCGGGGCGGCTGTCCGGTCTGCGTTTCTTGACGGCCCCGTGGCCGCTCGGGTCTAATTCCGGCCCCTTCAGGGCCCCGGGACCGTCCCGTCAGGACGCCCGGCCGACCGCATGGCCAGGTAGCTCAGTTGGTAGAGCAGCGGACTGAAAATCCGCGTGTCGGTGGTTCGATTCCGCCCCTGGCCACCACTCCCAATTTTTTGAAACGCAACGGGTTTCCGGCATCACCGGCGGACTATCCGCAATGTGGGATCATGTTCGGTTATGAGCATTACGATTGAAGACTACGTACGCGTGAATGAGCGCGCGGATGAGGTGGGATGTCGGCGGCCACAGGGCATCTCGATCCTCCCGGAGAATTTTGATTCGGCCACAAGCCACCAGGAGCTGGTGGTTTGGGGTGAATCGGTGGACGTAAGGAAGGTGCTCGAGCGCCATGATTTGCCGATGGGCGACGTGATGCCCGCGGGAGAACGTCCTCGGTCTCTCCACTACAAGAGCGCGAACTGGACGGCGCTCTTATTTGTCTCTGCCGCTCTACTTAGTGAGAACCCGCATGCAGTGTCGGTTGCGTTGGGAGTCATCTCCAACTATGTCACCGATTTGTTTCGGGGCAGGCCCGGCAAAACGGCCCGGCTAAGCATCGTTGCTGAGTCCAGCGACGGGGCGTGCAAGAAGCTCACGTACGAGGGCGACCCGGCCGGGATTCCGAGTCTGGAGAAGGCCATTCGGAGGATCGCTGATGAGTGAAGAATCGGAGGCTGAGCCCGATATGTTCACTGTCGTTGTCAATCGTGGTGAACGCCTTCTATATCCGGTTCGAGACAGCGACCTTCAGCGTCAAGCGCTCGACGAACTCGATGAATTGTCGCGGTTGGTTGTGGAGAAGAAGCAGCAGGCGATCTCGGCTTCCAATGAGGATCTCGCGAATCTTCATCTTGGGCAGGAGTGCGTGATCGCCTGGTTGCATGCAGAACTCAATATGTGGTGCTAATAAGGGCCGGAGAGGGGGACGAGGTCGTCAGCGCACGCGCCTCGTAATGTGTGCCCCTTGCGAGGACGGCCCAGGCGATCCGCGCCAGCTTGTTGGCCAGCGCGCAGGCCACAACGTTCGAGTGGCGTCGCGTCGAGAGTGTTTTGACCCACAGACTCATGGCGTCGGTGCGCGAGTCGGTATGTTGCATCACCGCTCGCGCACACTGCACGAGCAGGCGCCGAAGGTTGCGGTCGCCGCGTTTACTGATGCCGAGCAAGGTGGGCTTGCCGCCCGTGCTGTATTGGCGTGGGACCAACCCGATCGACGCGGCGAACTGCCGCGCATTGGCGAACTGCCGCGCATCGCCGAGTTCGACCGCCAGAGCGCTGGCCGTGATGGGCCCAATCCCCGGAATCTCGAGCAGACGACGACTCTTGTCATCCTCGCGCAGCGACGCCTTTAGGTCCTGTTCGACCTGCCTGATCTCTTCCTCGAGATAATGGACCTGCGCGCGCAGTCGCACGACAAGCGCGACCAGGCGCGGAGGCAGCGTCTCGTGGTCAAGGACTGTGGCCAATCGACTCATCAGCGCTGCTCCTTTGGGCAGACTGATCCCGAACTCGAGCAGGAAGCCATGAATCTGGTTGACCGTGGCCGTGCGCTCACGCACCAACCGTTCGCGCAGGCGATGCAAGGCCGAAACCGTCTGCTGCGCCTCGTTGCGAGGACTAACGAACCGCATGCTGGGTCGACAGGCCGCTTCGCAGATCGCCTGGGCATCGCCGAAGTCGTTCTTGTTCCCAGTGACGAACGGACGGACGAACTGCGGCGAGATCAGTCTCGGCTCATGCCCCATGCCGGCGAGCTGACGCGCCAACCAATGCGAACCCGCACACGCTTCCATGACCACACGACAGGAGGGTACGTTCGCCAGCGTCCTCAATAGCTGCTGGCGCGAGAGCTTCTTGCGAAAAACCATCCGACCCGTCGCATCCTGTGCGTGCAGATGGAAGCTGTGCTTACCCAAGTCGACGCCAATGAGAGTGACTTCGTTCATGAGATGGCTCCGAAAAAAGGAAGATCCCTCCTCAGCCTAACGCCGAGGAGGGACCGGGCTGACCATCTCATCCTGTGCGTGCAGATGGAAGCTGTGCTTACCCAGGTCGATGCCAATGAGAGTGACTTCGTTCATGAGATGGCTCCGAAAAAAGGAAGATCCCTCCTCAGCCTAACGCCGAGGAGGGACCGGGCTGACCATCTCATTAAGCCCGGCGCGTGGCCGGGCTCTCTGCTGCGTTGAGTGTGACGCTCAGTTCGCTTTGCGTCTCGTCAGGCTAGACCGAGCAAGCCCTCGTGCCGTCCCACAGGAAGGCGCGGTTGGCCGCATCGACGGCGATGTGCGCGGTGCCCGTCACCTGCCCTGAGGCGTTGATGGCAACGCCCTCACTGAACGTGCCCCCCAGCGACCTTGAGCGGCTGATCGCCGAACGGCGCGGTGATTCCCGTCGACGGCGGCCTGTCGCTCCGTAACCCCTGAACCGAAGAGGGCCATTTCAGGAGGGAAGCCACGCCCGCTACGCGGCGACCTCGCCTGGCTTGCGAGTTGCCCGGATAGCGTTGCAGAAGCATTGTACGAGCCCTACCATGCCCCGATGCGGCATGAGCGCCTCGGCCGATCAATATTCTTCTTGTCGGCCGCTTTTCTGCTTTTTGTCGGGGGATTCGGCTACGGATACTTCGCCGCCCGAACAAAGAGCTTTCCGCATCGGATCATTTCGCAGGCACTGATCGACGTCGATGACGTGCTCGATCTGCTCAGGGCGAATGCTCACGAAATCCGCACCTCCCGACAGACAGGTGGCGTGACAGTCCACGATCGCGCACTCACACAGCCTGGCCTGACGTTCCTGACTGCGTATGACGGGAAGGTTTTCCGGCCGTTTCTCATTGACATCGACGGCAAGGTCCTCCATCGCTGGGATACGAGGTACAGTGGCTTATTCAAAGGCCGGAAGGAATCCGATCTCCTCTCGGACGGCGATCGCCACCTGCATGGTGCGCACCTCTACCCTGATGGTTCGATTCTGGTCTCCTTCGAATACAAGGGGCTCGCGAAGCTCGACCACTGCTCGCGTCCGATCTGGCTGCTGCACAAACCGACGCACCACGCGATCCTGCCGCTGCCCGATGGATCTTTCTGGACACTGTCTGCGGCACAGACCGCGGTGCGACCGCACTTGGTCAAGGGCCACCGGGAGGAAACCATCCTGCACGTCTCGGCGCATGGCGACGTACTCGATGAAATCAATGTCATCGATGCCATCTTGAAGGGTGGCTACGAGGCCATTCTCTTGCAGGGCCACCCTTCGCTGCCGGAAAACGAGAATCTCGACACCATCCACCTCAACGACATCGAGCTCGTCACGGAGGAGCTAGCAGGGGAGATTGCCGCAGATCCGCGCTGGGGACTTCCTCGTTTCTCTGCGCGGGTCAAACGCGCTCGCAGTCATCAGCCGCAACAGCAAGGCCGTCGTCTGGAGCATGGTCGGACCGTTCATGCGCCAGCACGATCCGGACATCCTTCGCGATGGAACATTGCTCGTATTCGACAACCGTACGGAAGTGCAACAACGCACACCGGTGCGCTGGCTCGAGCGACCGCAGGCGTGGGGTTTTTCGCGAATTCTCCAGCTCGACCCCGCCACTCAGCAGATCCTCTGGTCGTTCGAAGGCTCCGAGGCTTTCCCCTTCTACACCTCCATCCAGGGGAAGCAGCAGATTCTCGGCAACGGGAACATCCTGGTCTCGGATCCGGAAGGCGGACGGGCTTTTGAAGTGTCTCCCGCGCACGATAACCAGGTCGTCTGGGAGTATGTGAACAAGCTTGATGACAAGAGCGACGGTCTTCTGGGTCGCATCACGGAGGCGGCGCGCTTGGATTTCGACGGCAGTGAGTTTCTGCACGGTGCCTGCCGCTGATCACGAAAATAGGTATCTTTCGGGGCGCCTGCGAGCGCCAGCCCATTAACAGCGTTAGCAGCACCCTCAAGAAAAACTCGCGATACGACGCGTGCAGCTTGGCGCATCCCAGCGCCCTCGCGTAACCACCTGATTCGCCCGCGACGGACAAGAACAAACTGGGCTTCCGGTGTAAGTTGCGCGTTGGCCTCCCCAAGCGTCCCGTTGTGCTCAGACAACACTACATCGGAAGGACTGGTCTTCACCTGATGAGTCTCCGTCTGGGAGAACGGGGGGCGTTGTTCGTCGCATCGGCGCTTCTCGCGCTTCTGCCCTTCTTCATCGTGACTTTCCCGCCAATCACGGATCTGCCGCAGCACATGGCGCAAATCCGATTGCTCGGCGAGGCTCTAGCCGATCCGAATGGCCCGTACCGGATTCAGTGGTGGACGCCGTACAGCCTCTCCTACGCGCTTCTCGCTTTGTGCCGCGCAATTGCCCCACCGCTCTGGGCGGGGCGGCTCGCGTTCGCCGTTGTCGCGCTGCTCTGGGTCGCGACTGCGCACACGCTGGCGTCGAGCCGGGGCCGCTCGCCACTCGCCGCGGTCCTGGCGTCCCTGCTCGTCTTCAGCAACGTCGTGTACTGGGGTTTCCTCTCATTCGCCATCGGCTGGCCGGTCTTCGCCGCCTGGATGCTCGCGACTGATCGCGAGATACGCCGCCCGCGCCAGGTGTTGTTGCTAGCAGCGATGGGGCTGGCCCTCTACGCGTGCCATGCCTTGTGGCTCCTGGCGGGTATCGCGTGGATGGGTGTCGTCACCCTCGCCGACGTGGCACGTGTCTGGCGAAAGCGTGGCGCCCTCCAGCAGCTTTATCGTCCCCTGATTTGGCGGGCCTGCGCCTTGGCACCGGCTGCGACGGCGCTTGCGCTTTGGACGCCGGGCTTCCAGGCGAGTGACATGCGCGCACCCGCCGTCTGGACCACGGATCCGCTCAGGCGTCTCAGCCCGGAGTGGGTCGTCGACGCCGTGCTCGGCGGCCTGCGCGGTCCGCTCGAGTGGCTCCTGATGGCCCTCTTCCTCGCATGGGTGGTCGCCGGCGTGGCACAGCACCGCGGGCGGCTGCGCGAGGCGGTCGACGCGCGCCTCCTGCTCGGGGGCGCCCTCCTGGCGCTCTTTGCGCTGGTGCTCCCTGACAGATACATGCACACGATCCATCTCACGCAGCGCTGGATGCCTTTTGCGGCCGCGCTCCTCCTCCTCGCGGTACCGGCACCACGCCTGCGTCCGCCCGCACTGCTCAGGATCGTGGTCGTAGGAGTCGCCGGCATGTTCGTGGCGGCGACTGCGCTGACGTGGGTCGCTTTCGAACGGCGCGAGCTCACTGGGCTCGTCGCCGCCCTCGAGCGACTGCCGCCGGAACCGCGCGTGCTCGGTCTCGACTACCAGCAGAGAAGCCCGCTTGTGCGTGGCCGGCCGTTCCTGCAGGCCTATGCGTGGGCGCAGGTTCTCCGGGGCGGCACACTGAACTTCTCCTTCGCTTCGTACCCGACGAGCCTCGTCGTTTTCCGATCCAGTCAGCCGCCACGCTGGACGCCGAAGCTCTATTGGTTCCCCAACCATCTGCGCTCGACGGACCTCGATCACTTCGATTACGTGATCGTCAACGGGTCTCCCCGCGTACATGAGCTGTTCGCAAGGTGGCGGGTTACCCCAGTCACCACGACGGGTCGTTGGCGCCTTTACCGGGTCAATCAATCAGCGAGAGCTGGTCCGGCTGGGGAACCCACGACAACCGGAATCACAATCCGGGGCTCTACCAACTGAGCTACGTCCACCATCGTCGAACTAACGCCTCTGGCGCGCCTGGCAGGACTCGAACCTGCTACCCTCGGCTTAGAAGGCCGATGCTCTATCCGACTGAGCTACAGGCGCATCTCGATCTGCGAATTGTCGTTTGGTCGGGGTAGAGGGATTTGAACCCCCGACATCCTGCTCCCAAAGCAGGCGCGCTACCAGACTGCGGACGGAAAAAAGATCTCCCAGGAAGTCCGGCGCGAAGTACGTGAGCGCACGGATGAATTTGCGCCTCTGCGCCCGTCACGCTGCAAATGCAGCGAGTACGCACAAATCATCCGTGCTACGGGCCGGCGCAGGAATGGCACATCCACCGCGATCAACAGGACTCCTATCGGAAAGAACTCGAGGCCGACGACCAGAAGAACCAGAAGAAGCTCGCGATGATGCACAGAATTCCAAGCGGTAGGCGTATCCATCGCGACTTCGGAGCGCGAGCCCACCGGAGTATGTGGGTAATGGTGTCGGGCGTTTCGCGCTCGAGACCTTCGAACGCGCGATCCAGCAGCTCCTTGCCTTTTTCATCTGGCATGTGGGCCACCTCGATACGGAACGGCTCACGCATTGCCGTTATCGGTTCAACACTTTGCGAGAATGCCCACACGGGAAACTATTCTCGACGGACCTCGCGCGCTTCCTTGTCGGACCGCAACCCCAGGAATGCCGCATGCCGCAGGCGACCTTCGGCCGTCCATTCGACAAACCGAATCTGCGCCACCAACTCCGGTTTGACCCACTGCATTTCGCGCATCTCGTCAGCCGTCACGCCGCCGCCCCAGCGCGATGACTTCGAGTTCGGCAGGTCCACGAATGGACACCGGTCAGCGTGTCGCGCCTTTAGCTCTTGAATACTTCTCGACGCACGTGCGCCACGAAGCCGGCTCTCACTTTTCCTGCGAAACGCAGGCCGCTCTCATCGTGGTATCCGACCAGTAGCGCATCGATGCCGTTCGACCCCGGTCGATATCCACCGATCACGAACTCCTGCTGGAGCTCGAGCTTCAGCTTTACCCAGTCCCCCGACCGCTCACCGGGTTCATAGGGCGAGTCCCTGCGCTTCGCGATTACTCCTTCCAGCCCTAGTCCGCGTACCGCTTGGACGATTTCCGCGGCAGTGCCCGGTAGCTCCTGCGAGAGCAGCAGACCGGATTCTCCGATGACCTTGGGCAGCTTCTTTCGACGCTGAATCAGCGGTTCGCCGGTCAGGTCCACTCCGTCGAGGTGCAACAGGTCAAACGCATAGAAGACAATCATATGACCGGCGATGGAAACCACGATGCTGGAGCACTTGAAATGACGGGCGGCCCTGCTACATCCAGGGCAACTATTTCACCGTCGATGACCGCTTGATCGGCTCGCAGACGCTTTCCTGCGAGCGTGATCGCGGGATACATCCCGGCGAGATCCTTATTCTTGCGGGAGCGCAGTTCGATTCGTTCATGGTCCTTCAATATCAGTGCGCGATAGCCGTCGAACTTGAGTTCGTAGAGCCAGTCCGGACCCTTCGGGAGTTGTTTTACAACCTGGGCGGCCATCGGCGTGACAAACGCCGGTAGCTGGCGGGCGATTGTCGATCGCCGATTGCGCGGGCCGCTTTGTTTGTTCTTCGTCGGCATGCCGTCGCAATAAGGATGCCTGATCCCATACCGCGGCGCGACATGACTTCGGTACCGGCATGGGGCAATTCAATCGCTGCACGCACGCGAGGCAGTTGAACCTTTGCCACGCGGCGAGGCCAGTGCGAAGTCTCAGCACGGAACCGCACTCATTGCGAAAAGGCGGTAAAGCGAGCCGCCGCAAGGAGCGCGTGCGACGTGATACCCCCTGATCTACCCCATCAGCGCAGCCCGGGCGGCGGTCGCTTCGCGCCAGGGCGTGAGGGTCGGCGAGGTCCGGGTTGAGGTGGACGAAAAGGAAATCCAGCTAATTTCCAAGCAGGCAGGCATTGAAAAGGCGCTCGCGCGAGCCGCTCGAGCGCCTTGTCAAACAAGTTTGGTAGCGGGGGCAGGATTTGAAACTTGTTTCCTTCGTATCCCGCGCCAATGCCGATCATGACTTTGAGCCGCGATCCTTTCCTTGTCCCCCTGACCGAATGGTCCTCGAGATGAAGCAGCCCGAATAGAGCGGGGATCTGCTTGGCTACGGGAAAGTGATCGAAGTCGCCGTAGATGTTCTGGTCGAGGCCGCCGCCGTTGCCACAATTGTCCCCGTATAGGGCGCGTCGCGGCGGGCGAGGGGTACGTCCACGACCTCGCTCTCGGTGTCTCGGCCCCAGATCGACGCGGCACTGCAGTACGTCGAAGCCGTCGTCGAAGCCGTTCTGCTCCTCTATCTCGCGCGGGTCCGTGCCGGGAACGACGTCGCGGTTGTCCGTCCAGCTCATGTAGCCGAAGAGGCTGTCCGTCCGGTCGGTGTTGGCAAGGGAGATCCAGTTGTAGTCCCCGTGGAAGGGAATGTCCCGGCTGCCGAACATCTCGTACTGGCGACTGGTGTCCGACGCTCGATACCTGGATCGAGCCGACCGCGATGCGCCGTGCCATTCGAATGCGCGAAGAAGGTAGTTCACCATCGTTGGTGCCAGGCGACGAGATCGGCCGGCCATGAAGTCGCGCGCGTTGCCGATCGGACGCTGCACCGAGTACGCGGGATCGGTCCGGTTGTCCTGCCAGATGACGCCCATGCTCTCCGCCTGAAGGCGTCGATGTCCGGGAAGAACTGATGTCCGGCAGGGCCGTCGTCGACCGCTACCGGATCGGTCCAAGTCTTGCCGTCGTCGGTCGTGCGGACACGTAGACGAGCGATTGCCCCACCCTCCCGGCTCCGGCGGAGGTGTAGCAGGTCTCGCTCGGCACTGTACTGTCCCGGCGGATCTCGTTGTACGTCAGATAGACTCCAGGGAGCTCGCCGCTCTGGTCTGCCGTCACGCGCGGCTCCAGCGGTACGCGGTGGAATACAAACTCCGTCGGGCACACGTAGGGCCCGTCACCGCAGTCGCGGCCCCATCGGACGGGAAGTACGCGGTGATGTTGCGGATCAGTTGCGCCTTGCCGAAGCTGGCCCCGCCGTCTGTGGAGCGGTTGAAGCCGAGTCCGGCGCTGCCGTTCTGGTTGCCGATAGGGAAGGTGCGGTAGGTGACGTACACGTCGCCGTCGGCCTCGACCGCGATGTCGCAGCCCTGCACAGATTTGATCTGTCCTGGTGTGGTGAGAGGGGACGGGCGCGAGAACGTCTGGCCGGTGTCCGTCGAGCGGCTGAAGTGGATGCTTGTTCTGCCCCCCGCCGGTGAAGCGCGACCAGCACACGTAGACGTTGCCGTCATGCGGGCCGCCTGTGCGGTCGACCTCGAGCAGCGGCTTGTCCTGAAATATTCCGCCGCTCAAGCCTCGCGACGGGGTCCCTCGCCCGACGATGCGCGTGCGCTGGTAGTCGACGGGATAGTTGCCGACCGGGTCCGTGCCGTAGGTCGCGACGAAGACGTCGCCGTTGACGGCTTCCGTCCGGTTGAAGGCGATGCCGCCCACGAAGAGGTTGCCGTCGTTATCAAACGCGGCTATAGGGTCGCCGGCATCGGTGTGGGTCCCGAACAGCGGGGAATTTTGCCATGCCCTCCTCCGAGGTGTCCTGCGGGTAGCCGGGGACGAGCGAGTCGGTCCAGGTCTCGCCGCTGTCGGTGCGAGTAGGCGAAGCCCTGCCAACCGGCGCCCAGGTCTGTCAGGCAGTAATCGTTCCAGCCGGCGACCACGGTGTCGGGGTCCGTCGGGTCGACGACCGAGAACGGCTCGTTAGCCTGGCGCCGGGTGCCGCCGTCGTTGGAGTCCACGTCGCTGTCGTTCAGGTTGTCGTCCGCCGCCGGGTCGGTGGCCGTGTTGTTGCAGTGCTGATGCCCGGCGTCCGTGCCGCCGTCGTGGCGGACGTATGCCTGGCCGGTTACTTTGTCGTCGCCGTCGGCGCTCGGCGTCTGGGCGGCTGCAGCAGAGGCAAACAAACAGAGCAGAAATACGACATTTAGAGATTGCAAAATGCTTGTGGGCTTCATGTCGGATGTCTCCCTTCGCTGCGATCGGATAGCCCTACACATAACATGACCCTATGCGCTGGTCTGTAGGCCGCTTACGGATGTCGCCGCTGATACGCCTGCGCAGGCGGCACGGTGGCCGCATTAAGGCATCAGGTTAGAAAGGCGCCGGGCCCGCGTTCCTGCCGCGTCTGGTCGCGGAGTATGGGCCGCTAGATGCGGCGACGATCCTGCGCAGTCTTGCGGACGAGCTCGAGGCACTAGTCGTGCCAACAGACCGGGGTGCTTCGCCGCGGCAGTCCTCTGGCCGTTGAAGCGGCGTCGTTGGGGCGGGACAACTGCTATTGTGTTCTGTGCCTTTGTGCTCGCCGTGGTCTGGTCGCTTGGCTTGAGGACCTCAGGCCGGGGCGGAGTGCGTACCATTCTGGTCTGGATAGGCTTACCGATTGCGGTGCTAGCCCTTGTGGCGGCGTACGTTGCGGCGAGAGCGCTGGCAACAGCCCAAGAATCTTGGGCTTCATGCTTGCCCCCTATGCCCGTCTCGAGGTTTTGGGCTTATATATGCAGATTCTAAAGCGGGGCGACGACTTATTGCGTGATGAATCGCGCCGTGTAGGTCTTGTCGGTGGACGGAGTAGAGATCGTGTGCACGCGTGCACCGCCGTCCGACCACGATGAGAATACCCAACTCGAGCCCGAGGCGCCCTGCGGCGACACGGCTTCGAGTGTGCGCTTGATGCCGACGACGCCCACGAAGCTATGCGGTGTGGCTACCGGCTCTCCGTCGAGCCGCAACTGCAGACCGCCCGGATTCGTTGCGAGCGTGACCGTGACCTTGCGTGGCTGTATGTCACGCTTCACCGAGCGAGTGAGGCCGCCGGAATCCCGGACGCGCAGGTGGATGCGATAAAAGACGTTGGCGGATGTCTCGCCAGCCCTCGGAATCGTGAACGAACCGCTCTTTGATCCGGTGACCGGAAGCATAGCCGGGTGGGTGTGGCTGTTGTGGTGCAGATCTATCCACCATGTGAAGGCGCCCGCCGGCAGCACGCCGTCTTCGGCGTCGTTGCCAGTGCCCGCGTAATGATGACCTGACCACCCGCGTAAGTGGTCCCGCTGATCGGCTGCGTGATGCTCGCGGTCGGCACGGTGTTCTGCGTCACGGTGAGCTGCGCGGCCTCGCTCATCTCCGTACCGTACGCATTCGAGACCCGCACGTTGAAAAGCGCCCCGTCGTCGGTGAGCTGAATATTGCTACGCGTGTAACTCGAATCGGTGGCACCCGAGATCGCATTGCCATTGCGCCGCCATTGATAGGCGAGCGGCGCGCTACCGGAGGCGCCGACGGTGAAAGTCGCCGACTGCCCGATCGCGGCCGTTTGGTCCGCGGGCTGAAGGCCGATCTCCGGTGGCTGTGAGATCGTGTAGCTTATTCGCCCGACGCGCCCGTCCTGCCGCGTCAAGTAATAGAGCGCGCCGTCGGGCCCGACCTTCAAGTCGACGGGACTCGCGATGCCGCTCGCGAACGAAGTGACCGTGCGAGTGTCCAGATCGATTCTGCGGATCCAGCCCGCGCAGTAATCCGCATAGAAATAGTCGCCGTAGTATCCGCTCGGAAAGGCGAGAACGGGCGATTCATAGAACACTCCACCGGTGATCGCGCACGCGCCGTTGATGGTGGCGTAATAATGAAAGGGATCGGTGAAGTCGGGAGCGTCCGACGGTCCCTCCGCCAGTGGCCAGCCGAAGTTGGCGCCCGAGGCACCTTTGTTGATTTCCTCGTAGGTCGAGTTTCCGACATCGTTGATGAAAAACCGTCCGGTGCTCCGCTGGAATGCGGACGTAAACGGATTTCGCAGACCAAGTGCCCAAATGGATCGATTCTCGCCCGTCGCGGTTGCAAAGAACGGGTTACCAGTCGGGATCGTCCCGTCGCGATTGATTCGCAGGATTTTGCCGTACGTGTACGCCAGCTTCTGGGCTTTGGCGCCCTGCGAGTTGTCGCCTACAGCGATGTACAGCTTGCCGTCGTTGCCGAAATGGATCGCGCCACCGTTGTGGTTCGTTGCGTCAGAGAGCGTTTCCAGGTTGATCAACACGCGCTCGCTGCCGGCCACCGCGACATTGCCGTTCGCCGTAAAGCGGCTCACGCGATTGTGGATCGTCGGGGTCGTCGCCGTGTAGTACACGTATACGAAGTGGTTCGTGACGAAGTCGGGGTCGAACGCGACGCCAAGCAGCCCTCGCTCGCCGGAGGAAGCGACCGACAGCGTGACAAAAGGCGTAGTGAGCAGGTTGCCGTTCTGGACGACCCTGAGTTTGCCGCTCTGCTGGCAGACGAAGAGGCGCCCGTCCGGCGCGAACTGCATCGCCGTCGCATCGCTCGGCAAGTCCACGTACGTGCTGTCGAGGAAGCCGCTCGGCACCGTGGCCGCCGGCGCCGTCGGGGTCAACATGAGATTTGCGACCAGCGCGACGATTCCTCTGCACGCTCGTCTGCACAGACGTCGCCGACGATCGGGCACGGCCAAGTCTATAGCCTTGAATTTGTACATCAATTAGGCCCCGCGAAACGTCGGAGAGATTGGCGCGGAGGGGCGCTATGGGGCCGCGAATTGTCTTTGTTGTCAAACTCGATTTTCGATCGACATCCGTGAAAAAAAATAAACGTGCAATTACTTACACTGAATGCGCGAAGCTCAGGCGCGGACCACGCCGCTCGTTGAGGCGTTCGGAAAGGCCTCGGTGATCAGAACAATTTCTTGCGACGTAAACGAAGCCAGCGCGTACCTTGCCTGCGAACCGCAGGCCAGTCTCATCGTAGTAGCCGACTAGGAGCGCATCGATGCCATTCGATCCGGGACGATAGCCGCCGATCACGAACTCCTGCTGGTTTCAAGCCTCAACCGTCCTGCGTTGTGCGAAGAAACGTCCCTGCAGGAACAGACTGTAGGCCTCGGTGTCCCGCGGCGTGGCGGGTTTCAAGGCCTCATCACCGAGCAACTTCACTTGAAGCGCTTTGACCACCTGCGTCGCGATGTCGTCCTGCAACGCGAAGACGTCCTCGAGCGTGCGGTCGTAAGTTTCAGACCATAGGTGCGTGCTGTCGGCGGTCCGAATGAGCTGCGCGGTGATGCGCAGCTTGTTGCCGGAGGTAAATTCGCTTCTGATCGGACACGGCTGGTTGAGCGTCGAATGTGGGCAGAAAGCCGCGAGCTGATCGTGCTCATGCGAAGCGCGGAGGGCGTTGAGCGTGACCATGTTTCGAAGGCTACGCCGCCTCGTACCGCTACGAGGACAACGACGCGGATGAGGCGACCTTCGCCTACTCGTGGCATCAGCTCGGCGTCGCACTGCAGTGGTCGTCGCACGGCGCGCGCTGGTCCGCTGCACTGGAGGCCGCGCAGCGCCGGGCCCGCTACGATGACCGCGGCGGGCAGGGACCTTCCGACGAGGACCGGACTATGATCAGCGCGTCCGGCGAGTTCCGCCTCGGGGCCGCCACGCGCCTGGTCGCACGCTACGAGTACCAGTACAACGCCGCGGAGGACGCGCCGTACGACTACGACCGCAACCGCGTCAGCATCGGTATCGAATACGCGCGCTAAGGGACTTCCGCCACCGGCCGCAGGTCAGAGTCCGATGATCGTCTCGGCGAGCGCGGGCGCAGAAGGTGCGCCGGGTATATCTCGATGTGTACTGGTGGTCGCTTGAGCGGGACACTTAGCAGCTGTGCCGAAAGCGCCTTGATCAGGTCGACCGGTACTCTCCGCTTGTAGCCTTCAAACCGTCTCACTGTGCAGCGGCTGTGGCGAGCTGATGTCGAGCCGCAGTCTCTGTGTGCCAGCCGACACGTTCGCGTGGCGCATGGTGATTCATGGCCGACGCGGACTGCAACTGTGCTCGTCATCACAGTTCGATTATGCGGTTGTCCGGTCTTACGGATGGCTTCAGTCACTGTTCTCGCGCTTGCGGTAGATTGCCGCCCGTCACCAATGGGACGTACGAGCGTCCGCGCGCCGCGACAGAGTCTCGTGGCACGGAGGAATCCGCATGCGATTACTTGCAGTACGAAAGAGCCTGCGCCAATTAGGGCGTGCAGCACTGTTTGCAGCAGTCTTTGGTCTTGCGTTGCCTGCGTTTGCGGACCCGCCGTCTCATGCGCCCGCGCACGGCTGGCGCAAGAAGCATGATCCTTACTACCTCGGCTATACCGGCCGCCAGTGGGACCATGACTACGGAATCGTCGACGGTCGATGCAATCGCGACGCGATTGGCACCGTACTGGGCGGCGTCGTAGGCGGCGCAATCGGTTCGCAGGTCGGTGAGGGCGGTGCGGTGGCCGTCATCCTCGGCACGGTGATCGGCGCGGTTATCGGTCATGAGATCGGTCGCAACCTGGATGATCAGGATCGTGGTTGCGTCGGGCATGCGCTCGAGCTTGCGAAGGACGGTCAAAGCGTGCGCTGGCTGAACGAGAGATCCGGTGTCACCTATGTCGTCAAGCCCTTTGGTGGTGCGCAGAACGCTGGGACGTGCCGCGACTTCGAACTGCAAGCCTCACGCGATGGCAGAGCGGAATCGCAGAAAAGCCGTGCGTGCCGTACGGGTGACGGCACCTGGCGGATGAGCCAGTAAGCGCACCGGGTCCGTCTTTCGACTGAAAGCCGGCACACCCTGAGAATGGCGCGTGATCAGCCGCCAGCGGGCGGTGCGGCAAAATTACGGTGCTGATCTCCCACACTGATCCTCGCTGGCTGCGGCTGCCGCCGGATCTGAAGGACGCACGGAAGCCGAGCGACAAGTAATCAATGTCGACCCGTACGGAAATAAGCAGCTGCACAAGCAGCAGTACAAGGTCGTGGACGGCAGCGGGTACGTGACCGACGCGCACGGGCGCGTCCAACAGCAGAAGTTGTCATCAAGAACGAATAGCGACGTACGAAGTGAGCCGCAGCGTGGAGCCCATCTGGGCGCGGCCCATGCTTAAGGGGGAGGGCGATTTGACATATCGCGGGGCAAATAGAAAACCGTATCGCGATTTTTCGACTCAGACTCCACAATCGTACGAGTTCAGCACTATGGTGCGCGTCCATCATTAAGGAGGGGACGATGCCCGTCTCCAACATCAGTTCGTTCCTGCGCGTCGCCCTGCTCGGCATCGCCGCGGCCGCGTTCGTAACTTTGGCCGCCTGCGGCGGCGGCGGCGGTGACGGCGACTCGTCCGGCACGCCGGGCCCGACTGCACCAACCACCGGCAAGGTCGCAATCGTGCTTACAGACGGCGCCACGGACGAGTTCTGCCAGATCCTGGCCACGGTCGAGAGCATCGACCTGCTCGGCGAATCGGACTCGCGGACCAACGTGTTCGCCGGTCCCGAGACCGTCGATATCCTCGCCATGCGCAACTACACGGATTTCTTCGCCATCAATCCCGAAGTACCGATCGGCACCTATGAGAAGGTGCGCATGACGCTGTCCGACCTCGCATTGGTCCAGTGCGATGACCAGGGCGTTCCCGAGCCCGAGGCCGACTGGGAGCACCCGAATCTGCCCGGCAACGGCAAGCTCGATCTGAACCCGCGCGGTGCATTCGAAGTGATCGGCGGCGAGACGATGGTCATCGAGCTCGACATGGACATGGAGAAGTCGCTGCACGTCCACCAGACGGGCAACGGCAAGTGGCAGTTCCGCCCGGTCATCTTTGTGACCATCCGTCCCGATGATTCCAAGCTCGTCCGTGTATTCGGCGAGGCCCGCAATGTCGGAAGCTCGACGTTCGAGCTGTGCCCGGTCGGGCCCGTCTCGTCCATGGACAGCGGCAGCTCGACCCCGAGCACCGAGTGCCTGGACGTCTTCACCGACGCCGAAACCGGCATCTTCAACGAGACCGGTACACGGGTCGACCTGAACTCCATGGTGAGCGGCGACCTGCTGACCGCGATCGGCTTCCTCACTGTATATGACGATGACGATGGCGACACTCGCATAGACGACCTGCGCCTCGACGCGGTCGTGGTCGAACTCGGCGACCGCAGCACCTTCGAGAGAATCGTCGGTACGGTCGTTTCAGCGCCCGGCAACAATGACCTGTTCGTTTTTGACCCGACGCCGCTCGACGACGCGACCAACGCGATCGACGTGCGGCTGCAGTCCGGCACGCGCATTTTTGCGCTCGGCAGCAACGAGGAGCTGACCTCCGCGGCGCTGCAGCCGGGCACGACGGGCGAGGTGGACGGCGTGTTCACCACCCCGCCGGGCGGCGAGCCACTCAAGTCATCGCTGATCGTGCTGGATACCGACACGACGCCCGCGGTCTCGTTGTTCGGTGCCGTGATCCAGAACCCGATCCCGGCGGATGATGACCCGACAACCCCGGCGACGCGCCGGTTCGACGTAACCGTTGACGCGTTGACCAAGTGCGTGAAGACCGATGGCGGCACGCGCTACCTTGAGATCAACGAGACGGCCGACACCAGCGAGACGGCGGAGATCACTTTCACCGACCTCGTGGCTGGCGACACCGTGGATGTATTCGGTGCTGACGACGCCATGGAGCCAGCGTGCGTGCTGGCCAACACCGTGCAGAAGTACGTAACCGCGCCGTGATCGTCGGGCGCTACGTTCGAGTCGAGGAGGGCCCGCAACGTGTACTTTCGTCGCAGCGATCTATTCTCCCTTCGTCGAACAAGGAGGCCGGAAGCCAGTGGGGTCGCGTTCGGCGCCGGATTCGGAAAAAGTTCGGTCGCAACGCACCTAACCCGTTGAAACGGATCGGGCACGCGGGTCTTGGGCCAGGTTTTCGGGGCTTCCGGTTCGGGATAGGTTCGGTCGGGCGGGGCGGTTCGGTCGGCGCCGGAGAAATCCGTTTCCGTTCTTCGGCTTGGTCGCGCCGAGCTGGGGTCTCCGTCGTACTGAAAATCCGCGTGTCGGTGGTTCGATTCCGCCCCTGGCCACCACCCCCAATTTTTTGAAACGCAACGGGTTTCCGGCATCACCGGCGGACCATCGCCGGCCGCGGGGGGCGCGGAATCGACCGACCATCGGACTCCCGGAAAATGGGTCGATGCCCCGGGTCCGCGACGCGGTCGCGAATCGGCCGGCGGCAAACTGGCGAACCGAATACCTGGGAACCTACGCGGCGGCGCGGTCGAGGCGAGTGCTAAACCGATCCGCGCCGTCATCTCGCAGTTTGCGCTTGAACGCCAAACACTTGACCTCGTGGGACCACCAAACCGGTACCGTCGAATATTCGAAGGTCTCCCACATCACGGTAAGTACCGTAGCAACTGAAAGAGGTCGTGGAACGCCTCAGATAGAGGCCTCGATCAGAAATTTCGGCCATGCGTCGAGGTTGGTTTCGACCGGCCAGTTGCCCGTGAGGGATTCCCATTGACGGTCTCCTCTGACGTCGAGAAGACCTCCCGCTCAGGATTTCTTGAGTCTGTTGTAGCCCGCCAGCACCTTTTCCGTGATGGCCCGGGTCTTTTCGAGTGACCCGGCTCCGGCTCCCTTACCGTAGGTCTGCACCCAGATCAGATCCGTTCCGCGGGCCACATGGAGCATCCCGTTGGTCGGGTTGACCGGCCCCCACCAGGCCTCGTCACCTAATCCCGGGACCGATCGTGCATCCGAAGCCGTAGTCTGCTTGACCACGCCCTTCAGCGTCTTGAGATATTCCTTGATGCCCTCCGCGTCCCTTCCCGTTTCGAGCCGTACTTCGACGGTCCAGAGCTCGCTCTTGTAATTGCAGCCGTAGCTCTCCACGCTCAGCATCGTCAGCCGTTTGGGACGGGGTTGCCGCTGGAGTTTCTCGCCGATTACGGCTTCGACGTCCGCGGCGCTCACCAGAGCGCACCCATCGTATTCATCTGCAGCGGCTGTTTGAGCCGGCAAAGGCATGGACAGCAATCCGGCCAGACCGGCAACCAGCAGGGGGCGGATCATCGGGGTCGCTCCTAGAATCGAATCTCTGTTCGTTAACGGATAGTACGTTCAAACGCCTCGTTATGGGTGAGCTGAGGCGCAAGTTGAAGCAGCGGGGCCGGTTTCCGGCATCGCCCGCGGACTATCGGCGGCCGCGGGGGCCGACCATCGGACTTATATGGACGCCGCCCGTTTTGGCAGGTGTTTTCTTCGTGATGACATCGAGGTGCGGCTGCAGTCTTATATCCGGCCTACGTGTGCAGAGCTTGGCTCCGCGTGGCCCTGATGGAATCCGCTGAGGAAGGCCTCATCTTCGGAAAGGACTCGCAGTCCAAAGTCCGATTCAGGTTTGCTTCCCCACGGTCCGACCTGTTCCGCCATCACAAGAACGTCACCTGCTTCAACCCGGTGGGCTGTCCCTCCAGTTGAGGTTAGTGCAACGCCGGAATCGGCATTGCAGCCCGGCTCCAGCTCCGATCAAACGCTCGACCGTGGGCCAGCAGCGCCCAGATCGTGCGTGCCATCTTGTTCGCGAGTGCCACGATCGCGACGTTCTTCGGTCGCCGCGCGAGCAGCCCCTTGAGCCAGGGGTCGAGCGTCCGGTCCGCTCGACTCTGCCGCCGCAACACCGCGCGGGCGCCGTAGAGCAGGCCCCGCACCTGCAGCGCCTGCATCGTGCGAATCTTGACGAACTGCTGGCGGATCCGATGCAAGCTCAGCACCGCCTGCTGTTCCGCGCTCTTCACCGCCACAAAGCGCATCCGCGGCCTCTGGCAGGCTTCCCAGATCGCCTCGGCATCGGCTGCGTCGGTCTTGTTCGTCTTCACAAACGGCTGCACGAACTGCGCCGCGATCAACTTGACCTCATGGCCCAGGCCCTTCAGCAGCCGGCCCCAGTGGTGCGCCGAGCCGCAGGCCTCCATCGCCACGACACCGGGCGCCCGACGGGCAAAGAACGCGCTGACCTCGGTTCGTGCCAACGTCTTGCGCTTCACCTCGCCCGTCTCCGGCTCGACCCAATGCACCTGAAAAACCCTCTTTGCCACATCAAGCCCATACGTCGTAACGTTCATGGTGGATCCCCTGTCCCTCGAGTGGTTACTACACATCTCCACTCTGGCACATCGATGCCGTTCGGGCTCCAGGGGGTCCACTCCCTTCCGCTTCGCCTCCATCTCACCCTCCTCCGTCAGAAGAGGGCGGCGTCCATCTCATCTTCGGATATCGGGTGGGTCGCGCGGGTTCACGAGCCGGGCCGCGCGAAAACCCCGAACTGGCGACCTGAAATCCTGCGAATCTGCGCGGCCGGTTTGAGATCCGCGCGCAGCCTGCGCGGTCGTGCACGCTGGGGCGGCGCGAAAATCTGCTGCGTCGCGTTAGATACAAGAGGCCCGGCGCGTGGCGCTCAAAGCAAGAGCCTGTTGCAGTCAGATCGGGTACCGGATTTCCGATCGACTCAAATTCCGGTACCCGAATGGCTCGAAGAAGGACTCTATAGGGCTTAGGATCCAGGCCGTTTTCGTAGACCGTCGTACCGGGAATGGCTGAACCGAGAAAGGGGCTGGTCGAGAGATTGTTCGCGGAGCACCGCCGTGCCCTGCAGACGTTCTTTTATCGGCGCATCAGGACGAAATCCGATGCGCCGGACCTCGCCCAGGAAGTCTATGTGCGCATGCTGCGGGTGAACGATATAGACGCGATTCGCAATCCTGAGCGTTATCTCTATACCGTCGCGAGCAATCTCGTGAAGGAATACGCGGTGCTGGATCGTTGGCAGGCCCGCGGCGTGGACCTTGATGAGGCGAGCATCCAGCACCGGCTGGGCGAACTACCGACCATCGATGGGCAACTCGACGTCACGCAACGTGTCGCGCGCTTGCGCACGGTGCTTGCGCAACTCTCTCCCAAGTGTCGAGCCGCGGTCATCCTTCAATATCGCCACGGCCTGAGCTACCAGGAGATCGGCGAGCGTCTCAACGTGTCGCCGCACATGGTGAAAAAGTACCTGGCGCAGGCGCTCGCTCATTGCCGGCGTCGAATGGCGCGAATGGAGTGATGTCGTGACACCAAGCGAAGAGCAGGTTCGCGCCGCGGTCGCCCAGCAGGCGGGGACCTGGTTCATTGCCAACCAGTCCGGATCGCTCGAGCAGGCCGAGCGCGCGGCCTTCGTGGCCTGGCTTAAGGCCTCTCCGATCCATGTGGAGGAGTACCTGGGTGTTGCGCTCATCGCACATGACCTGCCCGCAGCCACGGAAGATCCGGATGTGCCGCTCGAGTCACTGCTTGAAATGGCGCGCGCCGATGACACGAACGGTGTCGTGTCGCTCGAGGCACCGATGCGCGTGCGCGACTCGGCCCCGAAGCGGATCGGCGCACCGCGCATATGGTCATTCGCCACATCGACTGCTGCCGTCGTGCTGGTGCTGGCGGCATCAGCGCTGTGGTGGCTGCGCGATGGTGACCTGCTCGGGCCTGCCGAAGACCTACCAGACGGCGCATGGCGAACAGATCGTGGCACAGCTCCCCGACGGCTCGGAGCTTCATCTCAACACGGATTCATGCCGTTACGGTTCGGTACACCCGCAGCGAGCGGGTGGTCGAAATTGCGCGAGGTCAGGCGCTTTTCACGGTTGCGCGAGACGATCACCGGCGCTTTCGGGTCGCGGCTGGCGAGGTCCATGTACTCGCCGTGGGAACCCAGTTCGATACCTACCGTAGACCCGATGCGACCATTGTGACGGTAGTTGAGGGAAGCGTCGCCGTGCTCGCTGGACAGCCGCCGCCGCCGGGCGTGACGGGATTTCCGCCTGATGCACTGCGCGTCAATGCGGGATACCAGGTGCACGTTGACGCACGACGGTGTGTTGGCTCAACCTATCCCCGTCGACGTGCAGCAGACCGTGGCCTGGCTGCAACGCAAGATAGCTTTTGAACAACGACCACTCGGAGAGGTGGCGGATGAGTTCAACCGCTATGGCTCAATCCCCATCGAAATCGATGACGCGGCGCTGCGTGCCCTGCCGATCAGTGGCGTGTTCGACGCGTACGACGTCGACTCATTCGTGGCGTTTCTGCAGACACTCGATGGAGTTCGCGTGGAAAGGACCAATGCGCGAATTCGTGTTTTCAGTGTGAAGTCACAGAAGGAATGAAACGGCTCCCGACCGCTCGCGACAGCTGCCGCGTTGGAAGAACGCTAATGACTTCGGTGCGCAACCTGCTCGCGATCTGCGCAACCTCGGGTTTCCTCGTGTTCTCACGCGCCGAGGCATCCGCAGAACTCTCGCATGACATCGCCGCTCAGCCGCTCGCACAAGCGCTGAGCGAGTTCGCCAGCTCAGACCGGCCTGCAAGTCGTCTACGTCTCCGGGATCGCGGCAAGCCAGGCCTCGAAACGCGCGCCACGCGGTTTGCCGGCGCCTGAGGCGCTTCAGCGCCTGCTGGCGGGTACCGGGCTGCGCTTCGAGTTCCTGAATGACCGGACGGTCAGGATTTTTGCGGGGTCGAGCTGCGCCTTGCCGTCGGGCTGCGCCGGCCCGCCCGTCGGCGTGGCCGCGCTCGCCGCTGAGAGACCGTCAAGACCTCCCTCGCCGGAGGATCCGCTGGAGGAAGTGATCGTCAACGGCTTGCGCTGGTGGCTGGATCCAACCCAAGCCGTGGCTCCTGTCACCGTGCTCGACCGCCGCGACATCGAGCGGGGCGGTAAGAGTTCGATCGGTGACGTCCTGCAGGCGTTGCCCATGACCACCGGCTCGCCGCTCAATACCAACGCCAATGCTCCGGGCTCGGCGGAAGAGCGCGGCGGCGGCGCGGCGGCGGGCGACGGATCCGTCCGCGTCCGAGTGCACGATCTTGCCGACGGTCGTGTTGCTCAATGGCCGGCGTCTCCCGAACAGCGGTCTCGGTGCCGACGCCTCGGTCGATCTCAACACACTGCCGCTGTCCTTCATCGAGCGCGTCGAGGTGCTGGCGAGCGGCGCGTCAGCAGCCGTCGGTGCGGATGCCGTCGGCGGCGTCGTGAACATCGTCACGCGGCGAAGTCAATCGTGGCCTCGAGCTCAGTGGAACGCGGACGATCACTGAACGCGGCGATGGGGAGATCGTCACCGGGCAGGCGGCGATCGGCTTCGACCTGCTCGGCGGAACGTGGAGCCTCGGTGTCGACTACGTCGAGCAGGACGGCGTCACGATGGATCGGCGCAGCTACTCCGCGCGTCCGCTGATCATCGTCGATGGCAACGGTACGGTGAAGCCGGATGGTCTCTATAACGCGCCGGCCAGACGGATACATCGATGTTCCGGAAGGAAACGCCCTGGGACTCGAGCCCGGTGTCTACACACGCTGTGCCGGGCGCCACCGGCCAGACTTCCGCCGACTATCGACCGTACGTGCGCGCCACCGACGGGTTCAATCCTGCGCCATTCAACTACTCGCAGACGCCGAACGAGCGCGCAGCACTGTGGCTGCTCGGCTCGCGTCCGCTGGGCGACAGCGCGAATCTCTTCCTCGAAGGCATTCGTTCATCACCGGGAATCGGCGCAGCAGGCCGCACCGGATTACGTTAATTCGGCCCTCGTGTATTCGTCGTCGATGCTACCGGACGGGTCACCGGCCCATCCCGCCGACAACTATTACAACCCCTTCGGTGTCGACCTGGAGTGGAATGTTCGTCGCCGCCTGGTCGAGGCCGGCAACCGCAGGACCGAGCAGGAGGTCGATCTGTGGCGCGCGCTGATCGGGCTCGAAGGCAGCGTCGACCGCTGGACGTGGGAGGTCGCGCTCCAGAGCGCCACAGCCGAGGCGACTGATGTCGAGAGAGGCTTCGTCGCGCATTCGCGCTTGGTCCCCGCCCTGGGTCCATCCGGGCTGGATGACTCAGGCCGCATCGTGTGCGGCTCGCCCGATCCCGCAACCGGTCGCGTCCCCGCGGCCAGCATCATTCCCGACTGCGTGCCGCTCAATATCTTCGGCGGCGCGGGGAGCATCACGGAGGAACAGCTGGCGTACGTGATTCCGCGGGCGCATGATCAATCGCGGCACGAACGAGCAGCGATACGCGGAGTTGGTCCTGAGCGGCCCGGGTGGGCGGATGCTGGGCAGGGACTTGCAGTGGGTGCTGGGTGCAGATTACCGGCGCGAAGCAGGCAGCCTGGTGCCCGATCCGCTCTATGGCTCCGAATACAGATATTTTCGGTTTACGCCGCAGGTGAGTGGGGTCTACGACGCGCGTGAGTTGTTCGCCGCAGTGCAGGTGCCTCTGCTGCACGATCGGCCCTGGGCGCGGGACATGGCGCTGAACATCGGCCTGCGCTGGTCGGACTTCCACTCATTCGAAAGTCACACGAGCTGGCAGGCGGGTCTGCGCTGGCAGCTGGCCGAGGAACTGGCGCTGCGTGCCAGCTATGGCGAGGTCTTTCGCGCCCCAAGCCTCGCCGAGCTCTACGACGCGACTGCACGCGTACGATGAGCAGTTCGACATCGATCCGTGCGGAAATGATCCGACGCCCACGCAGCAGGCGAACTGTGCGGCCAACGGCGTGCCGGGTGGCGCGTATGTACAGGACGATTAGGGGTTCACGGTGTTCTATGGGCGGCAACCCGCGAGCTCGAGCCGGAGACGGGGCACAGCTTCGGAGCCGGCCTGATCTACACGCCCGATCTGGGCCAAGGGGCTTTCCGCAAGCGTCGACTATTTCCGGGTTGAACCTGCACCGACTATATCGGTCAGGCGTCTCCCGTCGAGGTGCTGTTCGAGTGCGCGGAGCGTGGACAGGAGCCTATGCGAAGCGATACGCCGACTCTCCGGACGGCCGGGTCTCGCAGTTGACGACCTTCAACGAGAACCTCGGGGGAGTTGGAAGTCCGCGGCGTCGACTTTGCGATCGATTGGTCGGCAATGACCCGGATCGGAGAAGTGAACTCGAGTCTGCTTGCCACCTACCTCGATCGCTGGGACGTACAGCGGTTTCCCGGTGGCGAGGTGTATTCATACGCGGGCAATTTCGATGCTGGCGCCCGGCCGCGCTGGCGCGCGTCGGGACACCTCGACTGGCACTCCGGGCCCTGGATGGCGAGCTACTCGGCCGAATACATCGGCAGCTACTCGGAGCACGTGGAACCCTGGGGGCCGTTCGATATCGACTTCGATCCCTTTGACCGCCGGGTCGATCCGGTTCTGTATCACGACATCGAAGCGGGATTCAAATTCGACTCAGGCGTCACGGTGCGAGCGGTGATCACCAATGTCACCGACGAAGACCCGCCCTACCTCAACATCGCGCCCGCCAACACGGACGTGGCTACCTACCGGCTGCTGGGCCGCAGCTACTTTCTGGAGCTGCGCTACCAGGTCGAGTAGTCGCTGGTCGGCGAGCCACGCGTCCTTCCGCCCGAGTAGCGGGCGCGCGGCGGCCTACCGGACTCGAGCGCGCGAAGCGCCCTAGGGCCAGTTACGCCTTGCTGATCGTGTTCGGGGGCCCGGGCACGCTCCGTCGCCGGTGCAACCGGCGTTCGTCTCGCGCAGCGTTACTGTCATGGCCACGTCGTGGCGACTCGGGATGCTGACTAAGGCCCTATTGCAGTCCGATCGGGCACCGGAGTTCCGATCGACTCAAGTTCTGGTACCCGAATGGCTCAAGAGGGACTCTTAAATAATCGCAGTACTTGATCTGGGCTCCTTCACTCTCACTCTGAACTTGGATCTGTCGTTCTGCGCGCCCGTTGAGAACCAAAGGGGGCTGATCACGACGTAAACAGCGCGCCGTTCCCCGTCGTCCGTGAGCGTACGTACCGTAACTAGACAGAAATTGCTTGGGATTCCCCAAGGAGGTTCCCATGAACAGGATCACGACGAGGCTCCCCGAGCGGCACAGGCAGGTGCACCGCCGGTTGCCAATCTGGCTTCCTCTGGCTCTGCTGACTCTAGGCCCGGCCGCCGCCGTGGCGCAGACCTATACCGCCATCGACTGCCCCGAGTCGTCCTTCACCGCGGCACGAGGCATCAACGAGCGTGGCGACATCGTTGGAAGCTGCGAGGACGCCGACGGAACGCACGGTTTTCTCCTCCGCAAGGGCGTGTTCACGCTAATCGACGCCCCCGATGCGGTGTTTACCCTCGTTACCGGCATCAACAATCAGGGCGACGTGGTCGGAGCGTACGAGAATAGCGAGGGCGTCTCCCACGCGTTTCTGCTCCGGCATGGCCATTTCACCACGATCGACGTGCCCGGCTCGCCTGACACCTTCCCGTTCGCTATCGACGAACGCGGGCGGATCGTCGGCTTCTACCTCGGAAGCGACGAGGTCTTTCGCGGTTTCATGCTGGATTCGCGCGGTTTTCAGGACATCGAGTTCCCGGGCGCCGCGGCCACGGGAGCCTGGGGCATCAATGTCCGCACGCAGATCGTCGGCGGCTACGTTGACACGAGCGGCGTCTTCCACGGGTTCCTTCTGAAGAAGGGAGCCTTCTCGTCGATCGATCCTCCCGGCGCCGTGGGCGCCCGAGCGTTCGGGATTAACACCCGCGGTCAAATCGTCGGCGGCTGGAGCGGCGACCCCGAATGTGGGGACTGCTTTGTAAACGCATTCCTTCTCACTCCGCGCGGGTTCACAAACCTCGCGTTTCCCCAGGCGCTCGAAACCGTGGCCTTTGGCATCAACACCGCAGGCCAGATCGTTGGCCATATCTTCGGTGAAGACGAAGCCTTCCACGGATTCCTGCGCGACCCCAAAGACCAATAGTTCGGTCGGGGGGTTCGGTTTGCAGCGTCCGGCCAGAAACGGGTGAAAACGAGCTTTGCAAATGCCGTCGCCGCGTAAGTCCCAGAACCGCGAGGCCGAGACTGATCAGCGCGAGCGTGCCGGTTTCGGACACGCACTCGCGAGTTGTGCTCCGCTTGCGTTCATACTGCTTACACTCGCTGACAGGACGGTGGCCGCTTCCGGAGATCTTGACCCTACGTTCGGCGACGGCGGACGCGTCGTTCTGACTCAATTGGCGCAGTTGTCGCCGGCTGACTCTGTGGCGCTACAGGCGGACGGCAAGATCGTGCTCGTGAGCACGATCCACGACGATCGAGCACGACGAGTGCTTACGCGCCTCAATGCCGACGGGTCGCTCGATGCCAGTTTCGGCAGCGGCGGTGTCGTGATGGGTACACAGCCGGACGAGACGGCCCGGGACGTTATTCAGCAAGCCGATGGAAAGCTGGTCGTCGTAGGAGACGTCCGAGGGCATGACGCAGCGCTTTGGCGTTTCGGTTCTGGCGGCGCGTTGGATCCGAGCTTCGGCACTGGCGGATTAGTCACCCTCGACCTCGGAGCATCGGAACGCGCGTCAAAACTGCTCCAGCAGGCCGACGGCAAGCTCGTGATTGCCGGAGTAGTCGAGGATACGTCTGACGGCAGCCAGAGCTGGATGCTCGCGCGGTTCAACGGGGACGGCAGCGTCGATACGGCGTTCGGTTCCGGCGGCACGCTGATTGTGGAGCTTCCGGACGGCGATCATGAGCACATTCCCGGGGCGCTACTGCAGCAAGCGGACGGCAGGCTCGTTCTTGTCGCCTCCCGTATCACAGACGTGGGAGGCGCTCTTACCGTGGCCAGAGTCACGACCGCGGGCGCCGTGGATCTGTCCTTAGGCAGTGATGGCACCCTGCTCATCGCAGCGGACGAGATTCGGCCGGTGCCTGCTGGACATACGGGTGTTATAGGCCGCGTCTCGGCCGCACTACAGAACGATGGCCGGATCCTAATCGTGGGCCGCGCTGGAGATTTCGTCTGCTGTGATGATTGGGGCGACCCAACCACACGGGGCGCCGGATTCCTGCTGAGGCTGGAGCCGAACGCCGCGATAGATCTCACGTTCGGTACGAGTGGCGTTTCTACCCGGCCCCCGACGTTTTCATCCGTCGTCATTCAATCCGATGGGAAGATCGTGGCCGCGTTCAGCGACTTCGATAATATGGGAGTCATGCGGTTCGCGCCCGATGGCAGTACGGACGACAGCTTCGGTATTGCGGGAAGAGCGATCGCGGACTTCGGCTCGCAGGACCAGACTCCGATCTACCAGGCGGAGGACATGATTCAACAACCTGATGGGAAGTTCGTCGTGGTCGGCAGCTACGCTGTCGCGAACTCGAACCTCGGGTGGTATCCGGCAATTGCACGATTTGGTCAAGAGAGCACCGGTTTCCCAGGCCTCATTGGTTTCACCTATAGCCCAGTCTTCGCCGCAGAGAACCAATCCACAACCATTACCGTCCGCCGCACCGGTGGCAGCACGGGTGCGGTTGGCGTCGACTTCGAGACGATTGTGGGATCGGCGACGGATGGATCGGACTACACCTCACAGATCGGCCAGCTCGATTGGGTAGATGGGGACACTTCAGAGAAGACAATCACGCTGACGGTCATAAACGACGCGATCGAGGAGTCGGGTGACGCCGAGCAATTCGGTTTGCGTCTAATGAATCCGACAGGCGGCGCAAGGCTGACACTAAGCGCAACGACAATCTCGATTCTCGATGACGATTCGTCAATCGATCCGCCACCGGAACCCCCGCCATCCGAACCGCCAATGCCGTCGGACTCTGGCGGCGGCGGCGGCAGCGCCGATGTACTGCTGCTGGTGCTTCTACTAGTCGGGGTCCACACCCGCCGCCGGCGCAGCGTGCTTTTGGCCGCGTCGCGGTAAAGGAAGTCCGTCTTAGCAATCCCCACGCGCCCGCCGCGTAGACAAGTTCCCAGTGGAGACGACCCTGCGGCGGCGCAATCTGGTCCAGGAGCTCTCGGCTTCACGCTCTGCAGGCCCCCACCGAGAAACGGCAGCAGTCAGCATTGCAAGCTCAGGGTCGGTGACTCGCTGCTCGTCCTTGATGATCAGCGCCCGGTATCCATCGAACTTCAGCTCGTAGACCCAGTCGTCGCCCTCGGGGAGGCGCTTGACCACTCGGGCGGCCATGGGCGTGAGGAACGTGGGTGTGGTGCGCTGCAGTGTCGCCGCCGGAGCCTTCGTTGAGGATCTGCGCTTCTTCTTCGTTGTTCTCATCGCGAGACGAAGTACACCGCTTCTTGCGCTATTTCGGCACCTTCACGTCGAACTTGATCGCCGCGAGCTGCTCGGGGGCCATGCCGAGCTTGCGCAGGAACGGCAGCCACCGCGGGTCTGAGTGGAGGTTGGCGAACAGGTTCTCCGTGACGATCTCGGAGAGGCCGGCGTCGCCGTATTCCACCGCCTTGTCCAGCCACTCGAAGGCCTGATCGGCGTCGCCCCGGAAGGCATGCACGTGGGCGATGTTGTAGGACCAGTCTTTCTCGTAGCGGGTTTTCAGCGCCGCCAGCGCCGCGTCGGAATCTGCAGTGCGTCCGAGCGCGTGAGACACGGGCTAATTTCGGCACCGTCAGTCGAACTTGATCGCCGCGAGCTGCTCGGAGATGCCGAACCGTCGCAGTAGGCTTGTATCCTCGAGTACCTTGAACGTCAGCACAGAGCCGTCAGTGGACGATGTGTGAGACCTGAGTCTGGACGTCTTCCACGCTCAACGCGCTGGAATCATCGAGAGGCGGCTTCGACCGTTGCAGATTGCTTCGTAGCTCGCGCGGAGTCATGTCGAACCAGCGCCGGCATGCTCTCGTGAAGGTCGCCGAATCAGAGAAGCCGAGGCGGCGCGAAATCGTCGCAATGGGCAGGGTGCCATGGTACAGGAGTCGCTCGGCGACTAGCTTTCTCCGATACTCGACGCGCTCCTTGAATTGGAAGCCCTCGCCGCGCAACCGTCGATGCAGCGTCACCGTCGAAATCTTCAACCTGCTGGCGATCAGCGCCGCCCTGGCGCCTCTACCGAGCACCTCCTCGGTGATCAGTGCGTCGACCGATTCAGTGAACGAACGGGGCACCTCCGACTTCACCAGCGTGCGCGAGATGTGATCTTCCAGTATTGGAAAGAGGTGGGGATCCAATCCCTGATGGCACCGCCGATAGTCCTCGAGTGGTAGCACGATCTCATTCGACCCCTGCCCGAACAAAACCGGCGCATCGAAGATTCGGCTATAGATCGACGTCTGCCCTGGCGGACGCTCGTGCTCGAAGGTCACCTGAGTGAGACGACACTGGTTTCTCGTGAGCAGCTTCATGTACCGCCACGTGATGCCAGTGGAGTACTCACTGTCTTGGCGCCGCGGGGCGATCGTATCGTCGTTGATCTCATAGCGTATGCGTGCCAGCCCGCCCGCGATTGCGATCTGGAGCGTAGAGGCCGTCTGGTTGGCACGCAGATAGCGCGATGCGAGCTGAAACGCTGTCTCCAGATTTTGCGAGCATAGGAAGAGATAGCCCAGCGCACCCAGTGCGTGAGGCCCGGCGCGCTGTGACAGCCGCAAGCCTAACCAGGGGTCGCGCAGCTCGACAGCCAGCCATTCGAACAGCCGCACGAAACTGCGAAGGCTCACCTGGCCGTGAACGTCTTCGAGATCGCCGACGGTGATGCCAAACCTTGCGAGGCCGCGATCGAGGACGTCCCGATGCGAACTGAGGTCCTGGCAGAGCGACTGCAGGACGAGAGAGGTGATCGTAGGCCCCGGCTCGCGACAACGCATGCTCGCCCTCTAGCCACTGGTAGATCCGAAAAGTCAAGCAAATGATCGGAAAAGTCAAGAGTCCGTCGGACCATCAGCGAATACTTGCCGACGACCGCGGTGGCGATGAGTGGTCCGCGGGTGGAGGGTTTCATGTACCCGAGGTCGTTGTTTGTGCTCATGCTGCTGGCGCTCGCCGTGAGTGCGCATGGGCAGAGCATCGAGGAAATTGTTGTCACGGCGCAGAAATACGAACAGTCGGCAAACGACGTCGGGATAACCATGAACGTGATCACGGGCGACCAGCTGCGTGACATGGGCGCCGCGAGCGCGGACTCTCTCGCGCCCTTCACTCCCGGACTCACGATCAACGACGTGGCCCCGACGGGCATACCCGTCTACACGCTGCGCGGTGTTGGATTTCAGGATTTCTCGACGGGCGCCTCCTCGACGGTGGGTTTGTATTTCGACGAGGTCAACATCCCGTATGCCGTCATGACCCGTGGTCTGCTGTTCGACGTCCAGCGCGTCGAGGTACTGCGAGGACCTCAAGGCGACCTGTACGGCCGCAATACGACGGCGGGTCAGATCAACTTCATCAGTCGAATGCCCACGCGCGAACTGGAAGGCGGCGTGGAGGCTTCATACGGGTCATACAGTACCCTCGACGTCGAGGGTGTCGTGAGCGGCCCGCTGTCCGACCGCATTCGGGCGCGGCTCGCGGCCAGGGCGACGAAGTCGAGCGAAGGCTGGCAGCAGAGTCTGACCCGCGACGATGAACTGGGCGAAGTGGACGTCATGGGGGTTCGCTCGATTGTCAGCTTTGACATTGGCGACCGCGCACAGCTCGATCTGAACCTGCACTACGTCAAGGACAAGTCGGAGAATCCGGCGCCGCAGGCCATCAACGGACTCGACATAGGCTTGGACACTCCGGCCAACCTGCCGCATCTGCCGCTGCAGGAGTATACGGACGACTTCGTTACCCTCAATAGCATACCGCCCTGGTTCGCGCCCGATGACGCAGAGAAGGCCGACTGGAGCAACAGCTACACGAGCGCCATCTCTGGCGTTACCTGGGATCTCAGGCCGCAACGCGACAACGAACTCCAAGGCGTCTCCGCCAAGCTCGTCTGGGAGTTCGCCGATCTCGAGTTGACCTCGCTGACCGCCTTCGACGAATTCGAACGTGCCGAGGTCTTCGAAGGCGACGGCGGGGCCTTCCTGGATACATCGAACATCAACACGACCTCGATCGATGTCTTCTCACAGGAACTCCGGCTCTCCAGCTCGAGCGAAAAGTTGGTGTGGATCGCCGGCTTGTACTACTCGGAGGATGACCTCGACGAGGACTACCACTTCTTCATGCCGGACTCCCTGTTCGGCAACGCTTCGGTCGTCATCGGCATAGATCCGTTCCAGCTTGCGCCGATATACGAACTCGACACTAGCTACGTCCAGGAGTCGGACTCCCAGGCGATATTCGGCCATGTCGAATATTCGTTGAACGAGCAGTGGCGCCTGACCGTCGGCGCCCGCTACACGGAGGAAGACCGCACCTGGTCGGGATGCACGTTCTCGGCTGCGGACAACTCGCTCGGCAATTTCCTGAACACCCTGTTCGGAGCGACGCTGCAGGCGGGGGATTGCGGCATCATCGACGACATCGAGACTTCGCCCACCTATATCTTCAACCTGCTGGGCACTCCGCAGATCAACGACGCGTTCCATGTCGCTTCGCATGCAACGAGCACCGACCGGTGGATGGGAAAGATCGGTGTGGACTATCGGCCCAGCGATGACGTCCTGACCTATTTGACTGTCTCCCACGGCTTCAAGTCCGGCGGCTTCAACGGCGCGCCGCTGAACACCACTTCACAAACCCTTCCGTATGGACCAGAGAAGCTGACCGCGTACGAGCTGGGCACGAAGATGACGCTGCTGGATGACACAATGCAGTTAAATGCAGCGGCCTTCTACTATGACTACAAGGATAAGCAGGAAGCAGACGTTGCGGTCACGCTGGTCGGTGCCATCTCGGGTTTGACGAACGTTCCGAAGTCCCAGATCTACGGCGCCGAAGTGGAGATGCAGTGGACGCCCGTCACCGAGCTGAATGTCGAAGCCGGGATCGCTTATCTGGAAACTGAAGTGATCGAGTGGCAGGCGACCGATCCGGCGAGCGTGTGGCCGGAAGTCCTGACTTTCGATGCGTCCGGCATCGAGCTCGCTCAGGCGCCGCAGTGGTCGGGACGCGGGTTGATCAGCTATGGCTGGCCCGTGGGTGACGGTCATCACCTGCGGCTCGGGGCGGACGTGAACTACAAGGATTCGACAACGGGAGGTGGCAACGCGTTCGCATTCGCGACGGAGCCCTACACGCTCTACAACGCCCGGATCAGCTTCGAGGACGACGGTGGCAGGTGGTACGCGCAGCTCTGGGGCCGCAACATCACCGATGAGTTCTACTTTCACTCGGCCTTCGTCGCCAACGGCCCATACGTACGGTACGTCGGCATGCCGCGCATGGTCGGCGTGACGTTGGGCTATTCCTTCTGAGAGCGAGTCATGGAGAGAGAGACACTTTCCCGACGGTTGGTCGGGGACAGACTATGACCGAGTGGCGTTTTCTAATCCTAGGCGCGCTGGCGACATATGGCCTTGCGGCTCAGAGTGCCGCGACTGTGCCCGACACGATCCTTGCCAATGGCAGGATCTACACGGTGGACGCGGGTCGGCCTTGGGCGCAGGCGCTGGCGATTCGTAACGGTGTCATTGTCGCCGTCGGCGGAGGCGACGAGATCGCTGCGCTGCGCGGACCCGCGACCAAGGTTGTCGACCTCGCAGATGCCACCGTCCTGCCCGGCCTGCACGACATGCACGTGCATCCGCTGTTCGCAGGGCTGCGCGAGCAGGAATGTACCATCCCGCAAGGATCGAATATCGAGCGCATCCAGAGCCTCGTAAGCGCGTGCATAGCCGCGTCCGCGAAAGGCGCCTGGATCTACGGCGGGCAGTGGGACGCCTCCGCGATCGGGCAGCCGCCACACCGGAAAATGCTGGATTCCGTGTCTCTCGAGCATCCAGTGCTGCTCTACGACACGAGCGGCCACAGCTCGCTCGCCAACAGCGAGGCGCTCAGGCTGGCAGGCGTGACGAAGGACACGCCCGATCCCGAAGGGGGGATCATCGAGCGCGACGCGGCGGGGAATCCCACCGGTGTGCTTCGGGAGGCGGCCATCGAACTTGTGAGATCACGTGTGCCGCCACCGGCGCCCGAGCAGGTGCGCAGCGCCCTGAAGTGGTCATTGGACACCATGCTGGCTCAGGGCATTACGTCATTCACGGAGGCGTCGCTGGGCTTTGCTGCGGGTGCGCAGGCAGAGCTCGACGCGTACGCCGCGCTCGCAGATGCCGGCGTACTGAAGCAGCGGGCACGCCTGTGTATGCACTGGTCACCGGGTAGTGAGGAGGCGGAGGCGATCATTGCAGCGCGCAATCTCAATGCGCGCGACCGTGTGTCGATCGACTGCGTCAAGATCTTTCTCGATGGTGTTCCGACCGACAGCCACACAGCGGCGATGTTGGAACCCTACGCGGGTACCGTCGATGGTCGGGCAGACGACGCGAGTCGCACCGGCTTGTTGCTGGTGGATCAGGATGTCCTGAATGGCGCTGTGACGCGATTCGACCGCATGGGTTTGACTGTCAAGTTCCATGCGGCCGGCGATCGCGCGGTACGGGCGGGCTTGAACGCTATCGAGGCCGCACGCAAAGCCAACGGGTACAGTGGCCAACTGCACGACGTGGGCCACTGCACCTTTGTAGCCAAGAGCGACTTGCCACGGGCGCGCGCTATCGCCGCGACCTTCGAGGTATCGCCGTACCTCTGGTCGCCAAGCCCTATCAACGACAGCATCACGGCAGCCGTTGGCCAGGAACGCATCCAGCGCGTCTGGCCCGTGCGCGAGATGCTCGAAGCGGGAGCGCTCGTCGTGCCCGGCTCGGATTGGGCCGTCGTGCCATCGGTGAGTCCGTGGAATGCGCTGGAGATGCTCGTAACGCGCAAGGCGCCCGGTAGCAGCGACGACGCGACGTTCGGCAGACCGCAGGCCATTACGCTCGAGCAGGGGATTGCGCTGTTCACGGTCAATTCCGCCAGGCACCGCGGCATGGGAGACAAGGTGGGGCGGATCGAACCTGGAATGCTGGCCGATTTGGTCGTCCTCGATCGGAATCCGCTCGACATACCTATCACGCGGGTGCACGAGGTCGTCGTCAGGATGACCCTCATCCAGGGAGAGGTCGTCTACAAGGCAACGGCCGACGGCAAATGAAGAGACATGGAAGCCTGCTCCTTGTAGCGCTGCTCTGCCATGCAACCGGCAGCGTCGTCGTCGCACAGGACTCCCACGTCGGAGGCGCCTCGCAATGGTTCTACATGGTAAAGAGTCGCCCCACGGATCCCGCGCGGGAAGCCGAATACAACGCGTGGTACGACGATATCGACATACCTGACGTGCTTGCGGTACCGGGCTTCGTGAGGGCGCGGAGAGGGACCGAGCAGGAAATATCCGAC
This sequence comes from uncultured Gammaproteobacteria bacterium, assembly GCA_963728295.1. Taxonomy (GTDB): domain Bacteria; phylum Pseudomonadota; class Gammaproteobacteria; order Steroidobacterales; family Steroidobacteraceae; genus DATJKD01. Next base: position 58,790 of record CAVSKB010000003.1, read on the forward strand.
GAGCCCGTGGCCGGTCGAGGAGCCGGCAATGGAGGCACGTACGTCGCGTTGTACGACATCACGACGAACGATATCGACAGCACAATCATCGACCTGTATGTGGCGGCCCGCAAGATGGCCTGGCTCGGTCGCCTGACGGATGCTTTCAAGGTCGTCGAAGCGAACTACTATCGGCGCCTGGCGCAGCCGCGCGACGTCCGCGACCTCACCGGCAAGCGATACCTCTACGCTCGGAAGATCCTGTGCTGCCGGCAACCCGGTATGCGGGAAGGATTCCTGGACTGGTATCAGGGCAGTTTCCTAAGAGCCGTGGCAGACGGCGGCAGCGTGCAGCGCGTGAGCCTGTACGAACTCTATCGGGTGATGGAAGTGCTGGCGATTCCACCCGGCGAGGTGCCGCACCTCCTCATCGTCTTTGAGCTATCCGCCCCAACTGCGATGCGCGCAGTCGACCCGCTCGAGAAGGCGATCGCGAGCCTGAAGGCGGAGGGCGGCCTGCACGAAGGATACGTCGAAGGTCAGGCAACGCTCTATCTGCAGATGAGCGATGTCGCGCCCAGATAGGTCCGTTTCGAGGGGCAGTTGGTGAAGGCAGCGCCAGCGTCATCGGTCCTGGCTTGCGCAGCGGTCGCACTCTGCGCGTCCGTTACCTCGCTTGCCGTTGAAGTAGAAGAGGGGCACGCGGGCAGGCTTGAGGTGGAGATGTTCAAGGGCGGCTTTGCAACCGTCAATTCGTTCATCTTTTCCAACGGCAAGTCGATCGTCGTCATGGACGTGCAGCGGAAGCGGGATGAGGCGCGAAAGCTTGTCGACGTCGTCAAGGCCAAGGATCTGCCCGTTACCCACATCCTGATTACCCACGGGCATACCGATCACTTCACCGGCATGCCGCTCTTCCGCGACGAGTTTCCTAACGCTAGGATCGTCGTGGCCAACGAACACATCAAGCGCGACATCAAGGCTTACGCCATCTACATGGACAGCGGGGGCGAAACGGGGGCTGAACCCGCGCTGGAGCCGGCGCTGAGGCCGAAGACGCGGAAGAATCCAAACGGATTCGACTACGAGCACACCATCCACGTACTTGCCAGCGACACCTTGACACTGGAAGGTGGCGGCATGCTCGAGCTCACGACGGATTACAAGCCCGCGGAAGCGGATCACATGACTACCGTGTACAGCAGGGAGCTCAACGCTCTTTTCCTGTCGGACCTCGGCTACAACAGGGTGCACCACTGGCAGGGCGATGACATCAGCCGGGAGGACATTGCGAACTGGAGAGAGGAGCTGCTCAGGATCAAGGCCGAGTACGCGGACAGGAATCCGACGGTGTACCCGGGGCATGGTGACAACGCTGATATGAGGCTGTTCGACACCATGGTGGAGTACATCGATAACTACACCCGTATCACGACGGGAGCGAAATCACGGGACGAGGCGATGGCAAGGATCATCGCGCTGTATCCGGACTATGAGGAGGCTGATTTCTTCCTTAAGTACAGCGTTGAGAATCACGTGAAGGAGCCTCGCAACGGCAATTGAATCTGCAAGCGGTCGACTAAGAAAATTGGCTAGGGACCGACGCCGATCTTGATGGTAGTTAGGTGGACTTATCCGCGCGGGAGTTTTGCGGCAATCAGTGCTGCACGCTCCTGCATTGTCGTGCATTCAGTGCAAGGGGCGCCCCCGGCAACCGATTGATGCAGTTGATGTTTCACTTTTCGGCCCGGGACTGAAAATCCGCGTGTCGGTGGTTCGATTCCGCCCCTGGCCACCACCCCCTACATTTTTGAAACGCAACGGGTTTCCGGCATCACCGGCGGACTATCGGTGGCCGGCGGGGCCGAAAACCGGCCGACCATCGGACTCCCGGAAATCGGGTCGATGCGTCTGCGCCGGGTCGCCTCGCGCGACGGCAGCGCGTCGCCGCGTCGCTCCCGCTGCGGCCCCGTCGCCTCCGGAGTGACGCGCGGGGCGCGCCCGCGGGGCGGGCATGGCGGCCCCATGGGCCCCCCGGCGCGCGTCACCTCGCGCGACTTCGGTGCACGTTCGCATTGGGTCGCGTTACGCACTGCTAGACCGAATGACCGATAGGCTTGCACCGAAGTGCAATACCAGATTCTGTTCGCGACGATCGCCATCGCACACAATCGAATACAAAATGTGCCAAAGAGCGGCCCGTTCCATGATGAGCGTTGAATTCGGCTGCACCGTCTCCACGCGACGTGTGGGCCGCAACGCTTGGGCTTATTGGCGAGACAGCATCTACGCATGACCGACGCGGATTCTCAGCGGAGAAGTTACATGCCCAACCGAAGGGAGTTCGGCGCCGCCGTCGTAGCGACGGCAGTGCTGCGGACGGCTGGCGCCTCGCCCATGGTGGAGCGCGCCCGGAAAAACACGCTGATGCACGTCGGAGGCGACTATCACGGCGTCGCCGGAAGCGACATCACCGCCAGAAAGAACCTCGAATACAACCTCCGCCATGGAGTGAAGCACTTGACCGTTCGGCTCAGTAAGCGAGCACAGGGAGGTTGGGATCCGGAGGTGTTGCAGCGGATGCGAGACGACTGCGACCGGTACGGCGTAGTGCTCGAGGCCATCCGTATGGACTCCGATTACATCAGGCTGCGCAAGGGGCCTGAGCGGGACCGCGAGCTCGACACTATCGTCGGCAACATCCGCATGGCAGCGCAAGCCGGCGTAAAGGTCATTACCTACAACTGGGAGGTGGTGCCGTATCGCCGGAATGGGAAAGTCTCCGGACGCGGCGGCGCCTCCTATGATGCCTTCCGGCTGGAAGACGATTGGAGAAGTCTGCCCGCGGGAGATGCCGGTCGGGTAAGCCACGACGATTACTGGGAGCGCATCACGTACTTTCTCGAGCGCATCATTCCTGCCGCCAAGGAGAATGACCTGCGAATGGCGTGCCATCCTTACGACCCGGCGGGACTTCCCTTCGGATACCAAGGCGTCGACGAGTGGGACTCACCCGAGATCTTCGAAGCCATTAAGCGCTACGAATCCATCGTCGACACGCCGTATAACGGCTTCCAACTGGATTTGGGAACGACCTCGTCCGGGTTGAAGGATCCGGCCCGGCAGATACTGCCGATAGTCCAGTACCTCGGCGAGCGAGGTAAGATTCATCAGATACATATGCGCAACATCCGAGGCGGTCTGTTCGACTTCCAAGAGGTTTATCCAGACGAAGGTGAGGTGGACTTCTCCAGCATAATGCGCATCCTGCGTGACACGCAGTTCTCGGGCTCGATTTGTCCGGACCACATGCCCGTTCATCCCGACGATCCTGGGGGATTGCAGGCATTCGCGTTTGGTTACGGCTACATCAAGGCCCTAATTCAGGCCGCTAATGCCGAAGCGTAGGCGCCGGCGCCGGCTCGATCTCCACGACAAGGTCCGGGTCATCGTTCTTGGGCGTGTTGACCCGCTTGCTGACTGGATGAGCCCGCGTTAGCTCGGCCGGGTAGGGCGCCAATAGCGCCTTCGCCTGTTCGACGGTCCCCGTGAGCCACGTCTCCACCGCTTCGGGCGGGAGGATCAGCGGCATCCGCTGCTTCGCGTTGTGGATCTCAGCCAGCAGTTCGTTCGCCGGCATCGTGATGATCGCGCACGACAGAACGTCTTCGCCCGTCTCCGTCCTTGACCGATCCCACAGCGCCGCAATCGAGAACACCTCGCCATCACCCGCCGGCTGGATGTAGTACGGCTGCTTCGTGCCGTCAGGCTGCACCTGCCACTCGTAGAAGCCGGCCGCAGGCATGACGCATCGCTGACTGCGCCTCCACGGCCCGCGCCACGCCGGCGCCACATCGAGCTTCTCGATCATGGCGTTGATCGTCGAGTACTTCAGCGGTTCCCCTCGCGCGAAGAATGGAATCAGGCCCCAGCGCATCGGATCGATCCGACGCTCGGCGCCGACCTGCCGGATGACTCTCAGGACCGGCACGCGCTGCGAGGGCGCGACGTTGTAGCTCGGCCGATACGCCTCACCCATCCACGCCTCCCACTGTCGCGCGGTCAGGTTGTAGGCGCGCTCCATCGCGGCTTCATCCGGTGTGACGTACCGTCCGCACATCGATGCATGATCGCGTGCGGCATCGAACGCTGTCCATACAGTATTGCAAGGTGTCGAATACTGTATGAGATATCCCATGGATGCCCACAGGCCGGATGCCGTAGCGTCTGCTCAGTGAGCACGCGACGCACAAGGGCACGGACAGTCACGGACCAGCCGTCGCTGCTTGCTCGCATCGAGCGTGCGATCTACCGCCTCCAGAACACGCGCGGCTTGCCGTTGCAGCCACTGGCCGACGGGTGCGACCCGGAGGCCGTGTTGCGCGACTGCGCCGATGACCATGTCCACATGCGCCGCGTGCTCTGTGAGCTTCGCGGGGCGGCCCTGGAACAAGTCGGGGAGGATCAGACGGATCGCCTGCGACACGCGCTCTCAGACACGGTGAAGGCACTGTCGGCGTGATGCGAATGCCGTCGTCGCGTAAAGCGCAAGCGGCAGGGACGTAGTGTCGCGGCGCAGGTTCCGTGTAGTAGGTGTAGTTTGGCTTGGCTCTGTCGCGCTCTGGATGTTAAAAGAGTTATTGATCAATGCGTAAGTAATGTCCTATTGAAGACGTAAAGGAAGGCCGGTGTGTCGGAGGAAGGCGCGCAGCAGGTCTTGCCGGTGTTGCACGCGGTACGCTGCGCGTCGGGTGCGATGAGCAAGGATGTGAAGATCGACGACAGGATCGTTGGCGAGCGGATTGGTCTTGAGATACGCCCACAGATATTCGACAGGATTGAGTTCGGGTGCGTACGGCGGGAGGTACTCCAGATGTGCCGAACGGGGCAGGACGCACTCGTTGATGAGCTCGCCCTTGTGGGCCTGGAAGCGATCCCAGATGAGCACGATGGGCGTTCGCAGCTGCCGTTGCAGATGCTCGAGGAAATCCATCGCGCGCTCGGCATTGATGTTGGCGTTTGGATGCAACCGGAAGTACAAAGCGATCCGGTCGCGTGTAGGAAGGATGCACAGCGCGGCGATGGCCGACACCTTCTGATGGCAGCGGCCGCGCTGGCGCAGCACCGGAGTCTGTCCACGCACGCTCCAGGAGCGGCGCACCAGTGGCGCCATGAGCATCCCGGATTCGGTCGAGGAAAACGATGGCCGCTCTCAGGCGCGTGGCGTTTTTTTTACTCGCGGCCAGCCTTGCTCGATCCAGGCACGGATGCGCTCCTCATCGCGCTCGACGGCACGTCGGGTGGGTTTCTGAGGTGAGAACCCCAGGCCATGCAGCAGACGACTGACATGCGCGGGGTGATACTGCACGCCGAACTGGCGTTGAATCAGCCAAGCCACTCTTGGACAGGTCCACAAGTCCGTGGGCAATCCGGCGGTCTGAGCGCCTTGAATCAGCATCCGCCGCAGACGTGTGAGGTTGCGGGCCGTCAAGCGCCGCGGTCGACCCGACGCAGGCTTGGCAGACACCGCAGCCGTTCCACCTTTGCGAGCTGCCGCTTTCCAGCGTCGAACACTCCGCCGATCGACGCCGATCTGGCGGGCCACTTCGACCGGCGCGAAACCCTCGCTGAGCAAGCGCAGTGCGCGCAGACGTCGTTGCTCGAGTTCCCAAGGAGTTCCGGAAGGACGCATGGCGCCTCACCTCCCGGACACAGCTTAGGACATTATTTAGGCAAGGATCAATAGTTAGATAACCACGCTGATGACACGGCTGGTTCACGATATTTTGAAACAAGCGCCTGGCTGCGGGTCGGCCGTCCAGTAGCCGGGCGTCGGATACAGCCACGATAACGCCGGCGGCGATGCAAACTTCCTCCAGCGGTCAACCGGCTGCGCCAGTCGATCCACAATCGCGATCAGTGCAGCTGGATTATTTGTCATGCCGAGGTGACTCCCCATGATCTCGATGTTCTCTCGGCGCGGGCCCGGCGATTCCGCGCACGCCGGCCAGCTCACGATGCCGTCGGTCCTCGAATAGATACAAGTCACCGGTACGTCGATCGCCGGGCGTTGGTGCTCGTCGAGACGTAAGTTACCGAGCTCCAATTTGGCGATCTTTGCCGATCCCAGCAGGCTAGTCAGGACGCTTCGGTCGCCGAGCTGTGCGCGAAACCGGAACGGGGAGCCCAGCAGGATGAGCTGGCGCACTGAAGCGGGATGGCTGCGCGCCAGCTCTCGCGCATACATGCCACCGAGACTCCAGCCGATAATGCTCACCGGCGCGTCATCATGTTTCGCCCTGATCTCTAGAAGGCGGGCCGCTATTCGATCCAACGTGCCGGTTTCGCCGGTCATTCGGCCCGTCTTCGAGCCATATACGAAGTAACCACTCGAACGCAGCCGTCGGCGCAGCGGTCGCGTCGAGGCATCCGAAGTGCCGAACGCGGACAGCACGAGTACTGGATGGCCGTCGCCGCGGGGCAGATAGCGAAGCAGCGGTCCGACACCGACTGAGGCGAGCAACTCCATGCTCGCGCGCATCGGCTCGAGGGCGAGCAGGGAGGGATGGGGTGAGGTCACCGCGCGGCGCCGCTCGCCGGACGAAACGGAATCGCGATCCTTGTCAATTCGGTGCATGGGAACAGTCCTTAATCGTGTGGTAGTGGCGCGCTCGTTAACCAATAACTCGGTGCTCGCCGATGATGCGACGCAGCACTTCGAGTGTCCGACTGCGCACGAAGCTCATGCGCAGCCGGACTTGCATCAGGCGCTCGCCGCGACGATCCGCGCGTGACCTGGAGCACCGAAAACGCATGCTGAATCGGAACCGGGGCCCCGTAGGCGAGGCCCCGCCCTGCGGCTAGTTCTTGACAGGCATGATGACCGTGTCAATCACATGAATCACGCCGTTAGACGCAGCAATGTCCGTCGCGGAGACGTTCGCGTTGTTGATCGTCACCTTGCCGTCCACGACCTTGATCTTGATGGGAGATCCTTCCACCGTCTTTGCTTGCGTGAGCTTGACCACATCTGCGGCCATCACCTTGCCCGATACGACGTGGTAGGTCAGCACCTTGGTCAGTGCCCCCTTGTCCTTGAGCAGCGCGTCGAGGTCGGCCTTCGGGATTTTCGCGAATGCCGCGTCGGTCGGCGCGAACACCGTGAACGGGCCTTCGCTCTTGAGGGTGGAAATCAGGTCGGCGGCCTGCAGCGCTGCTGCCAGCGTCTTGAATGAGCCGGCCTCGACCGCGGTGTCGACGATGTCCTTTGACGGTGCAATGCCAGTTGCCTGAGCGCCGATCGAAACCAGCGCAACGGCAGCTGCCGCCACTACGTTTTGAAACTTCATTGGGTATTTCCTCGATGTGATTGAGAGGGGATCTGCCTGCTGTCTAGGTCAGGTCCAGCTAATGTCACATTCTGTCTACCTAATGTCAAGACTTTAGTCCAGCTATTACATTGACAAGACATAGACACGGCAGGCACATTGGATGGCATGCCGCCCCAATCCAAGCCCACCGACGAGCGGCAGCCCATGCGACTCGTGATCCTGCGCACGGGGCTCACGCCAGACCTACTGCGCGCGTGGGAGAAACGTTACGGAGTGGTGACGCCCATTCGATCGCGCGGCGGCCAGCGCTTGTATTCCGATGCGGACGTCGAGCGTCTCTCGCTGCTCGCGCGGGCGGTCAAAGGTGGGCGCGCCATCGGACAGATTGCGAAGTTGCCCCTGCGCGAGCTGCAGAGACTCGTCGAGAAGGATGCGATCGCCCTAAGTGTCATCCCGGCGCCCGTGAGCGCCATCGCGGCCGAGTCGCGAGAATCGATACACGCCGCGGCGCTCGCCGCCGTGGAACGTTTCGACGCCGCCGAATTGGAGTCCACGCTCCGCGGCGCCGCCCTGCGACTCGGGATGGACGAAATGCTCGACGGGGTCATCGGCCCCCTGCTCCTCACGATTGGCTCGCGCTGGCATGCCGGACTCCTGAGCCCGGCTCACGAGCACCTCGCCACTGCCGTCGTTCGTCGCACGCTGACCTGGATGATGGAGAACGGCACGCCGCCCCCCATGGCACCGGCGCTTGTCGTAGCCACTCTTGCAGGGCAGACCCACGAGCTCGGCGCGATGCTCGCAGCGGCCGCGGCTTCCAGTCACGGCTGGCGCGTCGTCTATCTCGGCGCGAATCTGCCGGCCCGTGAGATTGCTGTCGCCGCGAACCATACCCGTGCCACTGCGGTCGCGCTCAGCCTCCTGCACCCGACGGAGGACCCGACGATTGCTGGCGCGCTACGCGATTTGCGCGCGGCGCTTCCGGCGAGCACCGCGATCATCGCTGGTGGCACCGCAGCTGCGAGCTATGCGCCCGCACTCGCTGCGGTCGGCGCCTCCCGATTCGGCTCGATTCGCGAGTTGCGCTCATGGCTGCGGGGCGCGACCAAGACACGCTGAACCTGCCGTCGCGCTACTCCGGCAATGTCTGTCCCGAACCGCCAAGCTCCGCCGGCACGTCCTTGACCGGGAGCGACTTTCTCGGGCGAATTCACCGCAGCCTACTGGTACGGCGAGCTCGCTCCGAAATGAGCGACCTGAGAACAAAGGCCTCGTACACCCGGACTCCTGGGAACTGAAACCTGCGGGTATCAGGTGCACCCAGGTTTTCAGATTTCCAGGTTTCCGGGACCCAGCTAGGAATTCGGCCGGGAGGCGGGCGGCCGCCGGCTCCGTTCGGGGTACTGGTTCGGCGACGGTGCTCGTAACCCGATGAACCGGATCGGAGTTGATGCGCCGAGCCGGGCTCTCGCGCTACTGAAAAAAATCGGGTCGATGCATCGGCGGGCTCGACGCGCCAGTGCGGTCAGTGAGTCCGGCGTCGCTCCCGCTGCGGCACGTCGCCTCCGGAGTGGCCGCGCAGGGCGCGCTCGAGGGCGGGCATGGCGACCCATGGGCGCACCCCGCGCGTCTCCCGCGTCGCGGTAGTGAGTTCGCTGGGCGGTAATGAACAGCGAGCGAACGCCGCAAGCGGACGGCAATAAGAACATGAAGAAACCCACACGCGCACTCAGCATTCGACAACCGTTCGCGGAGCAGATCCTTCCTTCGCGTGATAGGAGCGGCGCCCCGGCGAACTCCTGTCCAGTCGTCTATCGTTCCTTTTGGGTGTCTTCGGGCTTGCGGACCTTTGATCGTGAGCGACCTTCGCGCTCCGCATCGAGCATCTCGTCAGCTTCCTGCTCGCTGTGCGGCGCGGCCTCCCGGGCCAGCTCTTCCGTGTCGTTTTCCGCGAGGAACCGCTCGACGTCTTTGCGGTAGCGCCGCGCCGACTCGTAGTCGCCCTCTCCTTGAATCTTTGGATCGCGATTCTTTTCCGACATGATGTAGCCTCCTGGGTCCGATAATCGGGAGCCGCCTGCCAGCCTCAGCCGCACCTTGCCACCGAGGCTCGGTCGCGCGTCATCAGCCGTACACGCATGGTGCCGTAGGAGAAAACAGGTAAGCGGGCGGCGCGGGTCGTGGCGACCGGTCCAGCTAGTCGATCACGTGCACGAACTCGACGGGCAGGTCCCGGCCGCCATTCCGGCAGCTTCATCTTCCGCAGGAATGCCTTGAAGCGCGGGTCAGCGGCGATACTGTCGAACAGCGGATCGCCGAACATCTCAAATTGAGCAGGATCCTTCTGTTCATACGCCCGCTGCAGCCATTCAAGCGTGCGATCCGGATCACCGCGGTGCGCGTAGCTCAGCGCCACGAAATATGCTCCCGTATCACCCCAGTGCTGAATTTGGGCGCGAAGCGCCTCATCTGCCTCGTCATGACGGCCGGCTGCCCACAAGGCGAGCGGCAGCGTCAGCAGTTTCATCTCCTCATCAACGTCCTGTCGCACGACGGCAAGAGCCTCTTCTGTCTTGCCCTGAACGAGCAACACCAAACCGAGCAGTCCGCGAGTCCACGGAAAGGCAGGTGCGACCTCAAGCAGTCTTCTAAGCTCACGCTCCGCCTCGTCGAATCTACGTGCCCGGTAGTAGGTCAAACCCAGATTGAAGATCACATAGTCGTGGACCGGATCTCGAACGAGGGCCGCACGAAACTGCCGCTCCGCATCATCCCAACTCCCACGCGCCGCAGAGAGTCTGCCCGCGTGGTTCAACGCGTCAGGATCGGTCGGATCAATAGCAAGCGCGCGCTGCACTTCGACCTCGGCGGCAGGCCAATCCCGGTCATAGGCCGTGTGGATGGCCGCCAGGAGGTAATGTGGTTGTGCGCTATTCGGATTTAGCTGTAATGCGTGTTGCGCCAGGTGCCGCATCCGCTCGAACCCTTCCTTCGTGTCTAGGTAGCCATTCTCGACCTTAGCCAGTGTGACCGTCGCCAACGCCGACCATGCCAAGCTGAACTCAGGGTCGAGTTCTATCGCCCGTTGCAAGTATCTCTCTGCGGCGTCTAGCGATTGCGCGCTGTCCCGATCCTCACCATTCCACGCGCGCAGGTAGAGCTCGTACGCCTCCAGATTCTGAGTGCCCACTTGCCGATCACTCAGCACTCCACCTGCCAGATGGATCTGCAGTGCTTGCACGATCGCGCTGGCGATCTCGTCTTGTACGGCGAAGATGTCATCAAGCGGGCGGTCGTATCGCTCCGACCACAGGTGCGTGCTGTCGCTGGCACGGATGAGCTGCGCCGTGATGCGCACAGTGTTGCCGGATTTCCTCACACTGCCTTCAAGGATGTGTGCGACGTTGAGCCGCTTCGCGATCTCTGCAATCTCGATGTTCTGGCCCTTGAAGGCGAACGAGGACGTGCGGGCAATTACCTTCAGGTCGGGAACCTTCGCCAGAAGGTTGAGCAGCTCCTCCGCAATACCATCGGACATGTACTCCTGATCCTTGGCCGGGGACATGTCGGTGAAGGGCAGGACTGCGATGGACTTTGCGTTTGGCGCATCGCGAGTGGGCGCTGGTGTCGTAGCGGTCGCCGTCGTCGGCGTCTCGGTCGCGGGCTCGTATCGCCAGAGCAGGAACCCGCCGATTGCGAGCATTGCGGCGAGGATCAAAAGCTCGGTCCCGCCGACGCGCTGGTGTCCACGGTCGCCGTGGTACCAGGCGAGGACGAGGGCCACCGGGAGACCGATCGCGAGGGCAATGGTGGCGATCTGCTTAGCTGCGTCCGGCCAGTGGAAGGCATCGACCAAGAAGTCGATCCCCTGGAGCAGCGCCCACGCGCCGGCAACATAGGCAAGTCCCCACTGCACCACCTTCCGCCCGCGCAACGCCGACCAGACGCTCGCAATGTCTCCGTCTGGCGCCGGGTCGTTCATCTCGGCACTTTCACATCG
>CAVSKB010000004.1:0-226017 GCA_963728295.1 uncultured Gammaproteobacteria bacterium
CAGGCGGCGCCGCGGATCCACGTGCACGCGTTCTCGCCGCTCGAAGTGAGTCATGGCGCGCGTACGCTCGGGCTGTCGCTCGAGTCGTTCCTGCAGCGGCTTGAGGCGCAGGGTCTCTCGACCTTGCCCGGCACGGCGGCCGAGATCCTCGACGACGAGGTACGCGACGTACTCTGTCCCGACAAGCTGCGCACCGCCGAGCGGCTCGAGGTCATGGAGACCGCGCACCGCGTGGGCCTAAGGAGCACGGCGACCATCATGTTCGGCCACGTCGACGGTTTGAGCACTGGGCGCGACATCTGATGCGTATCCGCGAGCTGCAGCGGCGCGCAGGCGGTTTCACCGAGTTCGTTCCGCTGCCCTTCGTCCACATGGAGGCGCCGCTCTGGCGCGCGGGCCGTGCGCGTTCGGGTCCGAGTTTCCGGGAGGCGCTCCTGATGAATGCCGTCGCGCGTCTCGTGCTGCATCCCTCGATCACGCATATCCAGACGTCGTGGGTAAAGATGGGTGCGGCCGGTGCCGGGCTCGCCCTGCGGGCGGGCGTGGATGACATCGGGGGCACACTATGAACGAGTCGATCACGCGGGCGGCGGGCGGTGCGCATGGTCAGGAGATGGCAGTCGATCGCCTGCACGAGCTCGCCACAGGTGCCGGGCGCCGTCTCTGGCAGCGAACCACCCTGTACCACCCATCTGCCAGCCCGGACGAGGCTCGCGTCGCAACGACCTCGCAGACGTGGCTTGCCGAGGCCGGCGGCGTTGCGCTCGCAGGCCACCTCCGGTGAGCGCCGGAAGCGATCAGCCGGCCCTGGCAGTGATCGGCGGTACCGGGGACCTCGGTGGCGCGCTGGCGCGACGCTGGGCACGGCGGGGTACCCCGTGATCCTCGGATCGCGCGACGGCCGCGAGGCCCACGCCTCGGCCAGCCTCGCGGGAGTGCGACGAGCGTCGCGGGTCGCCAACCGCGCGGCGGCAGCGCGGCCGACATTCGTCGTGACGGTGCCCTGGGCGACCCAGCAGAGCGACTCGAAGACATTCGCGGCGGTAACAGGGAAGCTCGTAGTCGATACCACCGTGCCGCTCGTGCCCCCAAAGGTCATGCGCGTGCAACTCCCCCCGAGGGCTCGGCAGCGGTGCGGGCGCAGCAGACACTGGGGACGGGGTGACGGTGGTCTCGGCGTTCCACAACGTCGCGGCACACAAGCTGGCACTGCCGAACCGGTCGACTGCGATGTGCTCGTGTTCGGCGACTAGAAGGAGGCGCGCGAGCGAGTCGTGGCGCTCGGCGCGGCCGCGGGCCTGCGCGGGCTGCACGGCGGCGCGCTGGTCAACTCCGCTGCGGCCGAGGCGCTGACCTCGATCCTGATCTTCATCAACAAGACATATGCGGTGGATGGCGCCGGTGTTCGGATCACTGGCGAGCGCGTTCCGGCGCATGAACGTGTGACCGCGGAGAGTGCGCACATGAAACAGCTGTCCGGACTCGATTACGTGTTCCTGCAGCTCGAGCGCGGCAACAATTTCATGCACGTCGCCGCGCTCGGGATCTATGACCCCTCGAGCGCGCCCGGCGGCAGGGTGCGTTTCAAGGACGTCCTGCGGTTCTTCTCGTCGCGCATCGCGCGCTTTCCGCATTTTCGCCGCCGGCTCATCACGGTGCCGTGGATGCTCGATCGGCCGTACTGGGTCGAGGATGCCGAGCTCGACGTCGAGTTCCACGTGCGGCACATCGCGCTGCCGCAGCCGGGCGACTGGCGCCAGCTCTGCATCCAGGTCGCGCGCCTGCACTCGCGCCCGCTCGATCGCAGCAAGCCGCTCTGGGAGGCATACGTAATCGAAGGTCTGCACAACGTGACGGCGTGCCGCCGGGCAGCTTCGCGCTGTACACGAAGGTGCACCACGCGCTGATCGACGGCGAAGCGGGCACTGAGATCACGCGAGCGATCCACTCGCTGGCGCCCGATGATGTCGAAGAGGAGGACGCCGCAGGCGTGACGGTACGCATCGCCGACCGCGAGCCGTCGGCGATCGAGATCTATGCGCGCGCGATCGCCAACAACCTGCAGAAGCTGCCGGGGCTGGCGCGGTTCTCGCTCGACGCCGCAACGCGCGTTGCGGGGCTCGGTGCCGGGCTCGCCAGCGCATGGACGGCGACCGAGCACCGCTGCGCAGATCAAGCTGGCCGCTCTCGCTGTCGGGCGACCTGACCTCCGTGCTGCCGCGGATGCCGCCCCCAACCCGTTTCTCTGGCACGGTCTACGGCGCACCGGGTGTTCGAGGCCGTCGGCGTACCGGTTGCCGAGCTCAAGGACATCCGCCAGAAGGTGGGTGACGCGACGATCAACGACCTGTTCCTGACGTCGTCGGCGGCGCGCTCAACCGCTACCTGGGGTCGCAGGGCGAGCTGCCCGCGACGTCGATCGTGCCGGCGTGCCGATGACGTTGCGCGGCGCGGACAAGACACAGGACGGAAACCGGGTCGGCTTTACCCTGATGCCCGTGCACACCGAGATCGCCGATCCGATCGAGCGGCTGAAGGCGATCCGTGCGGACGCGGCCAGGGCGAAGCGAGTGACCGGCGCGCTCGGCAAGGATCTGGTCATGAACGCACTCGAGACCTGCCGGCGCCGCTCGCGATGCCGTGCTGCGCAACGTGCGGATCCCGAAGCTCTCGCTGATCGTCTCGAACGTCCGCGGTCCGGACATCCCGCTCTACATGGCCGGGGCGCGACTCGTGGCCCATGTGCCGATCAGCATCGTCGTCGACGGAATAGGACTCAACTGCACCGGTTTCAGCTACGCCGGCACGCTCTGGATCTGTGCGGTCTCCTGCCGCGAGATGCTGCCGGACCCCGCGGTCTTCGCGGACTGCCTGCGCGAGGCCTTCGCCGACCTGGCAAAGGCGCGGACGCAAGCACCGCTGCGCACGTGACGCGCCAGCCGTTGCCGCTCAGGTGACCGTGACCGCCCGCCGCGCCGTGACGAAGAAACGCATTGGCCAGCGCAAAGGCAACGGCCGACGCGGGGCGCCGGGCGCCCGGCGCTCCGGTCGCGCACTGACGATTCCGCCCGGAGCCGCATGCGTACCGGGACCGCATGCCGGCGGGCCTGCGCGCGGCGCTGCGCGAGCTCTTCGGTGACGCGGTCGACGATGTCGAGGTGGTCGAGCATTCCTGGTACGCGCGGCTGCACTGGGGCGCGCGGGCCACGACGCGGCGCAAACGATCTTGCTGCGCGGCCCGGCGAGCGAGTTTTTCGCCGACCGGCGCTGGTGCTGCACGAGTACTTCCACGTGCTGCGGCAATGGAACCGCGGGCGGATGAGCTCGGGCGCTACCTCGTGGAATGGGTCCGCCGCGGCTACTGGCGAACCGGTACGAGCGTCAGGCGCGGCGCTTCGTCGCTTGCGCCTCCCCGCGCTGCCAAACACCGGCCCGTAAACGCTCGGAGCCACTATCCAGGGCCGGGCTGAGCGCCGGGAAACTGGCTCGAGCCATTGGTCCATACAATGCGCGTCCCGGAGTCCGACATGCGCTTCGCCGAACAGTTCGACGTCATCGTCGTGGGCGGCGGCCACGCCGGCACCGAGGCCGCGCTTGCCTCGGCGCGGCTGGGCGCGCGCACGCTGCTGCTAACGCAGAGCATCGAGACTCTCGGGCAGATGAGCTGCAACCCGGCGATCGGCGGCATCGGCAAGGGGCACCTCGTCAAGGAGATCGACGCGCTCGGCGGCGCCATGGCGCGCGCGGCCGACCGCGCCGGTATCCAGTTCCGGACGCTGAACGCCAGCAAGGGGCCCGCGGTGCGCGCGACCCGTGCACAGGCCGACCGGCAGCTCTACCGGCGGGCGATCCGCAGCGCGCTCGAGAGCCAGCCGAACCTGTCGATCTTTCCAGGAGGAGGCGGACCTGCGATCGACGGGGGCCGCGTCGGCGGGGTCGTGACCGCATCGGGGTCGCGTTTGCAGCGCGGGCGGTCGTGCTGACGGTCGGCACGTTTCTGGCGGGCCGCATCCACGTCGGTCTCGCGCAGCATGCCGGCGGGCGCGCGGGAGATCCGCCTTCGAATCGGCTCGCGGCACGACTGCGCGAGCTGATGCCGCGCGTCGGGCGGCTCAAGACCGGCACGCCGCCGCGCATCGACGGTCGCAGCGTCGACTACTCCGGGCTCACCGTGCAGCCCGGCGACACCCGACGCCGGTATTTTCCTTCCTCGGCCTGCGCGCCGAGCACCCGCGTCAGGTGGCCTGCCACATCACCGCGACGAACGAGCGGACGCACGAGCTCATCCGCGCAGCCACCGACCGCTCGCCGATGTTCACGGGCGTGATCGAGGGCGTCGGCCCCCGGTACTGCCCGTCGGTCGAGGACAAGGTCGTGCGCTTCGCGGACCAGGCGTCGCACCAGGTCTTCATCGAGCCCGAGGGTCTCGACACGCACGAGATCTATCCGAACGGGATCTCGACCAGCCTGCCCTACGACGTGCAGCTCGAGTTCGTGCGCAGCATCCGTGGTTTCGAGCGCGCGCACATCACGCGGCCCGGCTATGCGATCGAGTACGACTTCTTCGATCCGCGCGACCTCGCGCCGACGCTCGAGACACGCGCGGTGCGCGGTCTGTTTTTCGCGGGACAGATCAACGGCACGACCGGTTACGAGGAGGCCGCGGCGCAGGGCATCGTTGCGGGCATCAACGCCGCGCGGGGCGGGCGCGGCGAGGACGCATGGTGGCCGCGTCGCAGCGATGCCTACCTCGGCGTGCTGGTCGACGACCTGATCACGCGCGGCGCGCCCGAGCCCTACCGCATGTTCACGAGCCGCGCGGAGTACCGGCTTACGCTGCGCGAGGACAACGCCGATCTGCGCCTGACGCCGCTGGCGCATGAGCTCGGCCTGGTCGACGACGAGCGCTGGTCGGTATTCGAGCGCAAGCGCGCGGCCGTGACGCCGAAACCGCGCGTTTCCGCGGGAACTGGGTGCGTCCCGGTACGCCAGCCGCCTCGCTCCTCGAGATGCGGACGGGTCTGGTCCTGGCGCGCGAGCAAACCGCGCTCGAATTGTTCCGTCGGCCGGAGATGAGCCACGCTGCCTTGTCCGCCGCCCTCGCGGCGGACCCCGCAGCACGGTCGGCGACATGAATGGCGCGACGATGAGCGGCTGGTGGAACAGGTGCCGCTCGCTCTGGAGGTCGAAGCCCGCTACGCGGGATACGTCGAGCGCCAGCGCGAGGAGATCGAGCGGCAGCGGCGCTTCGAGGATACGCTGCTGCCCGCGAGGCTCGATTTCTCGGCCGTGCGCGGCCTGTCGAACGAGGTTCGCCAGCGGTTGCTCGAGCATCGGCCCGCGACGCTCGGGCAGGCCGCCCGCATCCCCGGGATGACGCCGGCGGCGGTGTCGCTGCTGCTCGTCCACCTGAAGCGCGGCGGATCCTCCGGGTCCGATACCCGGCTCGCGGGCTGAGGCCCCATGCCGGAGCGGCTGTTGCGGATCCTCCGGCTGCCGCTACTGGTTCTCGCTGCCGGGGCGCTGCTCGCCTGCGGCGACCGCTCGGCGCCCGCGTCAAAAGACGACAAATCAGACGGCGCACCGGCGGTCGACGCTTCGACCCTGCGTCGTGGCAACGGCCCCGAGCCCGATTCGCTCGATCCTCAGCGAGCCCGCACGGACACTGCGCTGAACATGCTCCGCGACCTGTTCGAGGGCCTCACCGCGGTCGGCGGCGACGGCAGGCCGGTCCCCGCAGCCGCGGAGTCCTGGACGGTTTCGACCGACGGGCGCGAATACCGGTTCCGGCTCAGACAAGGACTGCGCTGGTCGAACGGCGATCCGGTGGTGGCCGGCGATTTCGTCGCCGGCATGCGACGGCTGGTCGACCCGGCGACGGCGTCGCAGTACGCGCAGATCCTCGAGCCCGTCGTTAACGCCGCGGCAATCGTGCGGGGCGAGCGGCCGCCGTCCGAGCTCGGCGTCCTCGCGCCCGATGCCCGAACGGTGGTGGTGCGGCTGGCCAATCCGGCGCCGTACCTGCTCGGGCTGATGTCCCATCCCAGTACCTTCCCCGTTCACACGCCCTCGCTGGCCGCGCACGCCGACCGCTTCGCCCAGCCGGGGCGGCTCGTCTCGAACGGCGCTTTCGTACTCGAGGAGTGGGTCGTCGGATCGCACATCGGCGCGAAGCGCAACCGCAACTACTGGGACGATGCGCACACGCAGCTCGAGCGCGTGCGCTTCGTCCACACCAACGATCCGAGCACCGAGTTTCGCCTGTACCGCGCCGGCCAGCTCGACGTCACCTACGTCGTGCCGCCGCAGCAGTTCGCGTGGATCCAGCAGCACCTGCCGGCGGAGCTGCGAATCTCGCCGCAGCTTTCGACCTATTACTACGGGTTCAACCTGTCCCGTCCGCCATTCAAGGACCAGCCGGGACTGAGGCGCGCGCTGTCGCTGGTGATCGACCGCGAGCGCCTGACCACCGCGGTGACCGGTCTCGGCGAGGCGCCGGCATACGGCTGGGTGCCGCCCGGTGTCTCGAATTACACGCCGCAGCAGTTCGACTATGCGACGCTGCCGTACCAGGAGCGGGTCCGTGAGGCGCGCGAGCTCTACCAGGCGGCCGGATATTCTGCCGAGCAAGCCGCTTGGAGTCGAGGTCCGTTACAACACCGGCGAAGTGCACAACCGGATCGCGGTCGCCATCGCCGCGATGTGGAAGGAGGCGCTCGGCGTCAAGACGTCGCTCTACGCGGAGGAGTTCCGCGCGCTGCTCGCCTCGATCCAGGCGCGCACCGAGACGCGAGGTCTTCCGGTCGAGCTGGGTCGGCGACTTCGACGACGCGTACTCGTTCGCGCAGCTGCTGCAGAGCGACTTCGGCATCAACCTGACCGGTTACTCGAATCCTCGCTACGACGCGTTGCTCGCCGAGGCGATCGACCAGTCCGATACGACCCGCCGCCGCGAGCTGCTCGAGGCGGCTGAACGCGTGATGCTCGCCGACCACCCGCTGCTGCCGATCTATTTCTACGTCAACAAGCACCTCGTCAAGCCCTGCGTCCGGGGCTGGGCGGACAACGCGATGAACATCCAGTACAGCCGCAGCCTCAGCCTCGGGCCGGGCCATGAGCGGCGGTTCACACTTCGCGTTTGACCAGGGCGGCGGGAGTTGAGACCGGCTGCCGCGCCGTCACCATTGCCCCACTCCCCTAGAAGCGATACATGGGCTGGTTTCTCATTTTTGCGGCGACGGTTTTCGCGGTGTAGTTCTGGCGCGAGTACAGCGTGCAGCAGCGTGACCTGCAGAGCGCGTAGGCGCCGCACCGGACCGGCGAGCGTTACATCGGCCAGGTGATGACGCTGACGGACGGCATCAACGAAGGCGCCGGCAAGGCGATGCTCGGCAATCGCAACTGGTCCCTGCGTGGCCCGAACATTCCGGCCGGCACGCGGGTGCGCGTAACGGGAGTCGACGGCAGCATCCTGATCGTCGACCGTCTGCCTGGCTGAGCCGGCCGACCCCCCGAAATGCTTCGATGGTGCGCGGGCGGCCCCGTAGACGGGAGGCCCACGTCATGTCCGGTTTCTTCGACCATCCCGTGACCGCGATCGACGGCGCGCCCGATCTCTTGAGCGCGCTCCGCGGGCATGTCGTTCTTGCCGTCAATGTTGCGAGCCGTTGCGGGTATACACCGCAGTACGCGGGCCTCGAGCAGCTGCAGCAGGAGCTCGCCGATGAGCGTTTCACGGTCGTCGGGTTCCCCTGCAACCAGTTCGGCGCGCAGGAGCCCGGTACCGAGCAGCAGATCCTCGAGTTCTGCGCCACGCGGTTCGGCGTCAGCTTTCCGCTGTCGGCGAAGATCGACGTCAACGGCGCGGGCCGGCATCCGCTCTATGCCTGGCTCACCTCGCCCGCCAACGGCCATGCCGGCGACATCGAATGGAACTTCAGAAGTTCCTGATCGGCCGCGACGGGCGTGTGCGCGGTCGTTATCCGTCCGCGACCGAGCCGCAGGACAAGGGCCTGCTCGCGGACATCGCCGAGGCGCTGTAGCCGATCAGGGCCCGGTGACGAGGTCGTATTCGGCGTTGACGTTGGCGCTGAACTTCATGTCGCCGGCCTGGTAAGTCGCTTCCGGAGCCATCTTCGCGTCCGCCACTGCCATCGCTGCGCGGTACATCGGCACCGGGGGTGCATTGCCGGAGGCGGAAAGCGTCCGCACGGCGCCGAGCTTCGCGCCCGCAGCGCGCGCCAGCGCTTCGGCGTTGAGACGCGCATCCTCGACCGCCTTCGTCATCGCCTCTCGTTCGAGCTCCTTGCGGCGGCTCGAGTCCAGCATCGGATCGCCGACCTGGTTCACGCCGGCGTCGACCGCCCGTTCCAGGAGCGCGCCCAGCTTGTCGAGATCCTTGAGCTCGATCTCGACCTGGCGGCTGACCATGTAGCCAAGCAGCACGCGCTCGCGATCGTTCTCGTTCCAGCGGTACTCCGGCTGGACCTGGACGCGTGTCGCGTTGACTTGTTTCGGATCGATCTTGAGCTCTCGAGCCAGTGCGAGCACGCGGTCCACCGTCGCCGCGACCTCGGCGCGTGCGGCCTCCATCGTGGGCTTGCGCGACTCGACGCCGAGTGTGACGCGGGCGATGTCCGGCTCGGCACTCACTTCCGCCATTCCGGTCACGTTCACCGTGCGGGGCCGCGGCTCCTCCGCCAACGCGCTCAGTCCGTACAGGCACGACGCAGCCACGATACCCGCCAGCCAGATCCCTTGCCTCGACATCATCTGTCTACTCCTCGGGGTCGCTTCGACCCGGCGGCGCCCATCGGGCACCGTTCCCATTTCAGTACGTGCAGTGTAGGGCATCGGGGTTAATCGACGCGGAAAGCGCTTTTCATTACCATTCCCGCTCTTCGGCCCGGAGAAGGCCGCACCATCCGAGGGCCACGTGATGAGCTTGAGACCGACCGGGATCGTGCTCACGCTCCTGATCGCGACGCACTGCGTCGCGACGCAGGCGGCGGACGCCAAACGCGGTGCCGAGCTCGGCTACACCTGCCACGGCTGTCACGGCATCGAGAACTACCAGAACGCCTTCCCCGTCTACAGCGTCCCCAAGCTGGGCGGTCAGCATGCGGCCTACCTGGTCGTGGCACTCAAGGCCTACGCCAGCAAGGAGCGCGGCCACGCGACCATGCATGCGCATGCGACGACCCTGACCGAGACGGACATGGCGGATGTCGCGGCCTACCTCGCCGGTACCGAGGTTACGTCGAGCGGACACGCCATCGGCACCGCGCCCAAGGCGAGTCACACCTGCGTCGCGTGTCACGGCAACGACGGTATCGGGATCCTCCCGGAGTATCCGAATCTCACGGGCCAGCATGCCGACTACCTCGAACAGGCGCTGCGCGCGTATCAGTCCGGGCAGCGTAAGAATGCGGTTATGGCCGGCATGACGGCTGCGCTCAAGGAGGAGGACATAAAAGCCCTCGCGCGTTACTACGCCGCGCAGGAGCCCGCCCTCTGCTCCACCGACGAGATCCGCGACGACGGTCGCTGCGAGTAGATGCCGCTCGCTGTCCCGGTCGGCAACGGCGTCTACCGCATCGATGCCGAATACCTGCGGCCGGGCCTGGCCGCAAGTCATCTCATCGTCGACCAGGGACGCGCAGCATTCGTCGACACCGGCGCGGCGCCCGCCCATCCACGGTTGATGGGCGCGCTCGACGAGCTGGGTCTTGAGCCAGAGCAGGTCGACTATCTGTTCCTCACCCATGTCCACCTGGATCATGCCGGCGGCGCCGGGCAGCTGATGCAGGCATTGCCGCGCGCGCGCGCGGTGCTGCACCCGCGCGGCGCACCGCACATGGTCGATCCCGCGAAACTGATCGCGGGCACGGTGGCCGTCTATGGCGAGGCGATGTACCGGCAGCTGTACGGGGAGATCGTGCCCATAGCGGCGGAGCGGGTGATCCTGGCAAGCGACGGCGATCGAATCACCCTCGGCTCACGGACCTTCGAGCTGCTCGACACGCCCGGGCACGCGCGTCATCACTACTGCGCGCACGATCTCGATCACGACGATATCTTCAGCGGCGACACGTTCGGCATCTCGTACCGCGAGTTCGACACCGCCGCCGGGCCCTTCGCGTTTCCGACCACGACGCCCGTGCAATTCGACCCGGGCGCGCTGCATGCGTCCCTGGACCGGCTCATGGCCCGGCGGCCGCGGCGAATGGTGCTCACGCATTTCGGACCGGTCGCCGACCTCGAACGATTGAGCAGCGACCTGCATGCCGACATCGATGAATTCGTGGCTGTCGCCAGAAGGCACACCGACGCGGCTGACCGCACCGCCCGGATCGCCGAGGACATGTTCGCGCACCTGAGTTCGCGCCTCGACGCGCACGGTTACGCCGGGGACGAGGCGCTCCGCCATGAGCTGCTCGATCCCGACATCCGTCTCAATACGCAAGGGCTCGAGGTCTGGCTGGCACGCGCCTGACGGCGCGCTACTCGGAGGATTTCCGGATGAAGACGTTCAAGGCCCTGCGCATCCATCGTGAGGACGGGCGCATCCAGGCGCGATTCGATGAGATCGGGCTCGACGATCTGTCACCCGGCGAGGTCGTGGTGCGCGTCGGCTGGTCGGGCATCAATTACAAGGACGCGCTCGCCGCGACCGGCACCTCGCCGATCCTGCGGCGCTATCCGCTCGTCGCCGGCATCGATCTTGCGGGCGAGGTCGTGAGCTCGACCGACACGCGTTACAAGCCCGGCCAGAAGGTGCTCGTGACCGGTTGCGGTCTCTCGGAAACGCACGATGGCGGATACGCCGAATACGCACGCCTGGCGGGCGACTGGCTGATCGACCTTCCGGCCGGCATGGAGGAGCGCGACGCGATGACGCTCGGCACCGCCGGTTTTACGGCGGCGCTCGCCATCCATCGCATGGAGCAGAACGCGCAGCGTCCGGACGGCGGCCCGATCGTGGTGACCGGGGCAAGCGGTGGCGTCGGCAGCATAGCGGTCAACATGCTCGCGGGGCGCGGCTACGAGGTCGTGGCTGTTAGCGGTAAGGCCGACGCGGAGTCGTATCTTCGCGAGCTCGGCGCGGCGCGCGTGCTCAAGCGAGCGGACATCGATCTCGGCTCGCGCCCGCTCGAGAAGACGCTGTGGGCCGGCGCGATCGACAACGTCGGCGGCGAGCTCCTCACCTGGCTCACGCGGACGGTCGACTTCTGGGGCAACATCGCGAGCATCGGTCTCGCGAGCAGTGCCGATCTCAAAACCACGGTCATGCCCTTCATCCTCCGAGGGATCTCGCTGCTCGGCATCAACTCGGTCGCCACGCCAAGGAGCACGCGTCTCGAAGTCTGGAAGCGCATCGGCACGGACCTGCGGCCATCGAAACTCGACCGGATCGCGACACGGGTGGTGGAGTTCCCGGACCTGCCGGGCGCCTTTGCGGACCTCCTCGCCAGCCGCGTAACCGGCCGGACCATGGTGCGGGTGCGCAACGATGCGCGTTGACAAAAGTCGTAGAAATCAGGCATAGATAATACGCGTTCCGCCCGAATCAACGGCTGAAGGTGTCGTTTACGGCATCCGGGGCGTTCGTTGCGACGAATTTTGAAGTTCGCCTGGGGGAGTCACGATGCCGCGTCATCCAGGTTCGAGCAGGCCGTTGCACTTGCCATCGCCATAGCCCTCTGGGCTTCATCGACGGCGCGGGCCCAGGAGCCACAGGCCGGTCTCGAGGAAGTCGTCGTCACCGCGCAGCGCGTCGAAACCGACATCCAGAAGACACCGGTCGCCGTCACGGCGCTGACCGGCGACTTCCTGCGGGACTACGATTTCCGCCAGGTAACCTCGATCGAGGGTGCGGCGCCCAACCTGAACTTTGCCGCGAGCACCGGCGGCGCGTCCTCGCAGGTGAGCGCCTTCATCCGCGGCGTGGGTGAGTTCGACTTCCTGCTGACCACCGATCCCGCGGTCGGCCTGTACATCGACGGCGTCTATCTCGCGCGAACCTTCGGCGCGAACCTGGACCTGGCCGACGTGGAGCGCGTCGAGGTGCTCCGGGGCCCGCAGGGCACGCTCTTCGGCAAGAACAACATCGGCGGCGCGATCAACCTGATCACGCGCAAGCCCGAAGGCAGCGGCCGCACTGATGCCGAGCTTACGGGTGGCAGCTACAACTCCTGGCGCGCGTCGATCACCTCGGACATCGCGCTCGGCGACGACGTCGCGCTGCTGCTCTCGGCTGCGGGTCGCAAGTCCGACGGCTGGCAGGACCGGCCGGGCGCCGATGGCGGCGAGGAGAATCGGGTCGGGGCGCGCGCGGCGTTGCGGTTCACGCCGAGCGACACCTTCGAGTCGACGCTGGCGCTCGACTATGTCGACCAGGATCAGACGAACTACCCGAACAACATGGTCGTCTACGACCCGAACGCCTCGCCGTTTCTCGGGCTCTTCAACGGCTTCGTCTCGCCGACCAATCCCTGCTGCACGCCGAACGAAACCATCGACGAGAGCGGTGTGACCGAGGGCCTGCTGCCGCACGACGACATGGAAAGCCTGGGTGTGTCGTGGTTCAACAACTGGACGCTCGTCGGTGGCAAGCTGCTCAAGTCGATCACCGCGTATCGCGATACCTCGGCCCTGTTCGGGCGCGACGGCGACAACTCGGGTCTCGATTACAACGGCGACGTACACGACGAAGACCACGACCAGTTCAGCCAGGAGTTCCAGCTCGCGAGCCAGGGCAACGAACGCTTCAACTGGATCGCAGGGCTCTACTACTTCGAGGAGGAGACCGAGGACCGCACGCGGCTCGTCACAGGCGACGGCCTGTTCGATGCGCTGTCCGCACTCGGGCCTGACCCATCCGAGCGGGCTGCTGGTTCGCCCGGTACGCGCTCGACTTCACGATCGACTTCGACAACCACCAGCAGACGACCGACTACGCAGCGTACTTCCACGGCGATTACGCGTTAGCCGATCGTTGGTCGCTGGGCTTCGGGCTCCGCTACACGAACGAGGAGAAGGAGTTCAGGCAGGCGGCCACGCGCGTCGCCAGCCAGACGCCGCTGCTGATCCCGACCGACCCGCTCACCGGACAACCGGTCTTCACGCCCGCAAACCGCTCGATACGCCCAGCGACAAGTGCTCCGACCTCGACATCACCGGCAGCTACAGCTGCGACGCCGACTGGGACGACCTCTCTGGAGAGCTCAACCTGGGGTTCCAGTGGACCGACGATCTCTATGCGTACGGCAAGTACAGCCGCGGCTTCCGCAGCGGTGGCGTCAACGGACGACCGGTCGACCAGACCTACATCCAGGACTACGACCCCGAATACCTCGACAGCTTCGAGGTTGGGCTCAAGTCGTTGCTCGCCGACCGTCGCGTCCGGCTCAACACGGCGGCGTTCTACAACAAGTACCAGGACATCCAGGTGTTGACTGATCCGCGGCGCCACGGTCGTGATCGACAACGCCGCCGAGGCCACGATCTACGGTCTCGAGCTCGACCTCGAGGCGCAGCCGACCGATGCGCTGGTTCCTGCGCGGCTCGCTCGGGCTGATGGAGAACGAGTTCGACGAATGGTCCGACGACCTCGGCGACTACACCGATCGCAAGTTGCGGAATTCGCCGGACCTGACGGCGAACTTCCTCGCGGCGTATACGGCCGATTTCGGCTCGAGCGGGAGCCTGAAGCCCTGGGCCGAGGTGCAGTATCAGGACGAGATGTTCCTCGACGGCGAGAACACGCCGCAGCTCAAGACGCCGTCACGCACACTGGTCAACGCGGGTATTGCATGGGCCTCGCCGGGCGATCGCTGGGAGGTCGAGGCACACGTTACGAATGCGACCGACGAGCGCGTGCTGGATGGCGGCTTCAACGTCCTGAACTTCTTCGGCTACATGGAAGGCTACTACAATCCGCCGCGCCGCTACTGGCTGACGCTGCGCTATCGGTCCGAGTGAGATAGACCGCGCGCAAGCGTGGGCGGCCGCAGCTTTTGCGGCTCCCCTGTTTGCCTCACGCCCGGGCGGGCTGATTAAGTAGACTGGTCATCACTGCCGCGGGGGCTCGCCCCCCGCGGTGTCGTCATGTCGATCCGGAGAATCGTCGCGTCCATGGACCCGCTGCCCAAAGCCACCGCCACCCGCGCCGCTACGCTGACGCATCTCGAGCGTCTCGAGGCGGAGAGCATCCAGATCATGCGCGAGGTCGTCGCCGAGTGCGAACGGCCGGTCATGCTCTATTCGATCGGCAAGGACAGCGCGGTGATGCTCGCACATCGCGCTGAAGGCGTTCTACCCGGCGAAGCCCCCCTTTCCGCTGCTGCACGTCGATACGCGCTGGAAGTTCCGCGCAATGATCGAGTTCCGCGACCGCATGGTGCAGAAGCTCGGTCTCGACCTTCTGGTCTACAGCAACCCGGAAGGACTCACGCAGGGCATCAGCCCGTTCACGCACGGCTCGGCGGTGCACACGGACGTGATGAAGACGCAGGCCCTCAAGCAGGCGCTCGACAAGTACGGCTTCGATGCGGCGTTCGGCGGTGCCCGCCGTGACGAGGAGAAGAGCCGGGCGAAGGAGCGGATCTTCTCGTTCCGCTCCGCGCAGCATCGCTGGGATCCGAAGAACCAGCGCCCCGAGCTCTGGCGGCTCTACAACGCGCGCAAGCACAAGGGCGAGAGCATCCGCGTGTTCCCGATGTCGAACTGGACCGAGCTCGACATCTGGCAGTACATCTACCTGCACGACATCCCGATCGTGCCGCTCTACTTCGCCGCCCCGCGCCCGGTCGTGGACCGCGACGGCACGTTGATCATGGTCGACGACGAGCGGATGCCGCTCGCGCCCGGCGAGCAGCCGATGATCAGGAAGGTCCGCTTCCGCACGCTCGGCTGCTATCCGCTCACCGGCGCGATCGAGAGCGAGGCGGACACGCTGCCCGCCATCATCCAGGAGATGCTGCTCACCACGAGCTCCGAGCGCCAGGGTCGCGTCATCGATCACGACCAGGCGGCGTCGATGGAGAAGAAGAAGCAGGAGGGGTACTTCTGATGGCGCACGTCTCGGACATGATCGCCAAGGACATCGAGGCCTATCTCGAGGCGCACGAGCACAAGAGCCTGCTCAGGTTCATCACCTGCGGCAGCGTCGATGACGGCAAGTCGACGCTGATCGGCCGGCTGCTGTACGACTCGAAGATGATCTTCGAGGACCAGCTCGCCGCGCTCGAGGCGGACTCGAAGAAGGTCGGGACGCAGGGCGGCGAGCTCGATTTCGCGCTGCTGGTCGACGGCCTCGCCGCGGAGCGCGAGCAGGGCATCACGATCGACGTCGCGTACCGGTTCTTCTCGACCGACAAGCGCAAGTTCATCGTCGCGGACACGCCGGGGCACGAGCAGTACACGCGCAACATGGTGACGGGTGCCTCGACCGCGGATCTCGCCGTGATCCTGATCGACGCGCGCAAGGGCGTGCTCACGCAGACCCGGCGGCACAGCTACATCGTCTCGCTGCTCGGCATCCGGCACGTCGTCCTGGCTGTGAACAAGATGGATCTCGTCGATTACTCGCGCGAGATCTTCGAGACGATCGTGGCGGAGTACCGTGACTTCGCGCGGCAGATCAAGCTGCCCGACGCCGTCGCGATCCCGGTGTCCGGTCTGCGCGGCGACAACATCAAGGATCCGAGCACCGCGATGCCGTGGTATCACGGGCCGACGCTGATGGGGTATCTCGAGACCGTGGAGATCGAGGATCACGTCACTCGGGCGCCGTTCCGGCTGCCGGTGCAGTGGGTCAACCGCCCGAACCTCGATTTCCGGGGCTTCGCGGGCACGATCGTGAGCGGTACGGTGCGCCCGGGGGAGAAGGTCCGGGTGCTGCCGTCCGGCTCGCGAAAGCCGCGTCACGCGTGTGGTCGCGATGGACGGCGATCTCCCGCGTGCGGTCGCCGGCCAGTCGGTAACGATCACGCTTGCCGACGAGATCGACGCCAGCCGCGGCGACATCTTCGCGGGGACCGATGCGCTGCCCGGCGTCGCCGACCAGTTCGAGACGACCATCATCTGGATGAGCGACGAGCCGATGCTTCCGGGCCGGCCGTACTGGATCAAGATCGGCACGAAGCAGGCTACGGCGACGATCACCGAGCCCAAGTACAAGGTGAACGTCAATACGCTCGAGCACCTGGCGGCCAAGACCCTGGGCTTCAACGAGATCGGCATTTGCAACCTGTCGCTCGACCAGATGATCGCCTTCGATCCCTACGAGGAGAATCGCGACACCGGCGCTTTCATACTGATCGACCGGTTGAGCAACGCGACGATCGGCGCCGGCCTGATCCACTTCGCGCTGCGCCGCTCGCAGAACATTCACTGGCAGGCGCTCGAGGTCAACAAGGCCGCGCACGCGATCACTCAAGGGACAGCAGCCGACGGTGCTCTGGTTTACGGGTCTGTCCGGCGCCGGCAAGTCGACGATCGCGAACCTCGTCGAGAAGCAGCTGCATGCGCTCGGGAAGCACACGTACATGCTCGACGGCGACAACGTGCGGCACGGGCTCAATCGCGACCTGGGATTCACCGATGCCGACCGCGTCGAGAACATCCGGCGGGTCGCCGAGGTATCGAAGCTGATGGTCGAGGCGGGGCTGATCGTCATGGTGTCCTTCATCTCGCCGTTCCGCGCCGAGCGGCGGATGGCGCGCGCGCTCTTCGGCGAGGGCGAGTTCCTCGAGGTGCACGTCGACACCCCGCTCGCCGAAGCCGAGCGGCGCGACGTCAAGGGGCTCTACAAGAAGGCGCGCCGCGGGGAGCTCAAGAATTTCACGGGCATCGATTCGCCGTACGAGGTGCCCGAGCACCCCGAGATCTACGTCGACACGACCCGAAGCAGCGCCGAGGAATCGGCTGCCACCATCGTCGAGAAACTGAGAAAACAGGGGCGACTCGGGTCGGCGGGCTGAGGCGGAATCGCTAGCTGCGAACCGGACACCGGGGAGGTCGAGACGGCGTATGCGCGTCGGGGCGAGCTGCGTAAGTACTGCGATTTAGGGCATGAACAGGGTTTGCGGCGCGCGGAGGTGCCGGCGAAGGTCTGGGACTGTCGCGAGTAGAATGTGGCGCTCCGCGCAATTGCCAGCTTTAAGACCATGAATTCGTTTTGCCTCTGCGCTCTCGCGTTGCTCGCGGTCTGGTCAGGGCTGGCTTCCCGCCGACGAGGCGGGCGCGTCGGTGTTCGGAGTGCCCCTGGGTGCGCAGTTGCAGATTTCCGAGTGTGCCAAGAAGGACGTTGGGGGTCTGACCATCTACCCCCCGGCCGCCGCAACGTGTTTTGAACGGCTCGGTACGCAGGAAAGGGTGCGCGCGACGGCGCCGGTCGAAAACGACTCCATCCTCATCAGATTCGCGGCGACCGAGGCCCCGGCCGTCATGAGCGGAGGAACTGGCATTGGCCTGGTCGTGAACGGAAGGCTGGAAGGGCTGACCTTCAACACTCGGGGTGTCGATGTCCAGGCGCAAGCGATGGATGCTCTCAAACAGGCCTTCGGCGAGCCGACCTCAATCGCACCGAAGCTGGTGGAGAACAGCCTGGGACAGAGTTTCGACTCATTTGACGCGGTCTGGAAGTCGCCCCAGGTGGAAATCCTCTTTCGCGGCGTAACCAGCCGGGTCGATGTGGGGCTGCTGAGCGTCGCCTCGGCTCGTGGTCGCGATCACCGACAGCAACGCGCCGCCGGACCCGTCAAGCCTGCGCCATGACGCCTCGCTCGGCCGGGACCGAGCCGCCACGCTGTCAAATGGTGGCCGCAGGGCTAATATGTGGCAAATGCGCATCGCCGAAAGAGTGATGCACGAGATCCGGGGGGCCTGTCGATTGTCGCGTCTTGCGCGGTTCCGGCTTGCAGCGATCTGCGGCGTGGTGATCGGCATGTTTGCCGCGGCGCCTTTGTGGGCGCAGGCTCCGCAACCCGCGGCGCCGGTGCAGCCTGCCGACGCACTGCGATCAAGAATCGTCCTGGCCCTGGCCGAGCAGCGGTACGACGCGGTACTCGAGGGCATGGCGACGTACCGGACACTCGAAGCAGAGGGTGCCGTCATACCCGTCTCGCTCCTGTTTGCGGAGTCGGAAGCGGCGCAGGCCCTTCGCGACTGGCCGCGGGCCTATATGGCGCTCGGTGAGTACCTGGCCCGAGCGGACCCGACCGACCCCCTGTACTCCGACGCCTTGCGCGGATTCTCCGGCCTCGAGGCCAAGGCCCGAGAAGTGGCCGAGACCCGGGAGCGCGAGAAGCAACTTGCCACGGAGGCGGAACTGAAAGCGAGCGACGAGCAGAAGAAGGCTGATGTCACCCAGTTCGTCGAAGCCCTATACGCGGATCTCGCGGTCGTGCCCGCCGGGAAGTTCCGCATGGGAGACGCCTCCGGAAGGGGCGAAGCCGACGAGCGGCCATTGCGCAGCGTCAATATCGCGGCGTTTCGCCTCGGCCGGCACGAGGTGACCTTTGCACAGTTCGACCGGTTCTGCGCAGCGACCGGGCGCAAGCCGCCCGACGACAACGGCTGGGGCCGCGACCAGCGACCTGTCATCAACGTGAGCTGGGACGATGCCATTGCTTACGTTGCCTGGCTCAATGAGCTGAGCGGCCGTGCGTTCCGCTTGCCTTCAGAAGCCGAATGGGAATACGCGGCCCGCGGAGGCGCCGCAACCGACTACTGGTGGGGCGCGGATTTCAAGCCCGGCTACGCGAATGCCAAGAGCACCGGTGGGCGCGACGAATGGCCGGGCACCGCCCCGATCGGACAGTTCCCCGCGAATCCGTTCGGCCTTTTCGACATGAACGGCAATGTCCGCGAATGGGTGCAGGACTGCTGGCATTCCGATTATTCTGGTGCGCCCGCCGACGGTCGGGCCTGGGCTCACCGGCGACTGCAACCGGCGCGTGGTGCGCGGCGGAGCCTGGAACCTGGGCGCCGCGTCGCTTCGGTCATCCGATCGGGAATGGGACGACAGGAACTTCGGGTTCACTGACCGCGGCTTCCGCGTGGCAACGAGCGAGTAGATGCAGCTGGGAACAACCGAATTCAAACGCGCTCTGCAGGCGGTGAGCGAGGGTCGCCAGTCGCTCGACAGCCTGTTGACGGCGCTGTCGAGCGAAGACCAGGTCGGGACTGTCGAGTGCGCGGCTCGGCTCGGCATGGTGCAGGAGCTTCGAGACTCCGGCCGGCTGTCGGATGAGGCATCCGACAAGGTCGTGAAGACGATATACCGGTCCCCCGACACGGGCAGCTCGCGACCGGACCCGGCGCCGTCGGCGCCGATGTCCGGAAGCCACCCGTCGAACTGGTCGACCTGGGCGGAGAACCAGCCGGCCACGCCCCCGCTGACACCCGGGTGTGTTCTGCGCGATCGTTTCGTGCTCGAGGAAGTGATCGGGTCTGGCGGCATGAGCGTCGTTTTCCGCGCGCTGGATCGGCGTCGCGAGGAAGCGCTGGACCGGCAACCTCACGTCGCAATAAAGGTGCTCGGCGACGAATTCAAGCGCCACCCGGATGCATTGCGCGCCCTGCAGCGCGAATCGCGCAAGACGCAGCGGCTCGCGCATCCGAACATCGCCAGCGTCTACGATTTCGACCGGGACGGGCCCAACGTCTACATGGTCATGGAGTTGCTCGTCGGCGAGCCGCTCGACGCACTGCTGCGGCGACGAGGT
Organism: uncultured Gammaproteobacteria bacterium; assembly: GCA_963728295.1. Lineage (GTDB taxonomy): Bacteria > Pseudomonadota > Gammaproteobacteria > Steroidobacterales > Steroidobacteraceae > DATJKD01. The sequence goes on from CAVSKB010000004.1 coordinate 19,734, forward strand.
CTACTCGGGCTCGAAAAAGCGGAAGCCCTGCGCATGCTGTCGGAAATGGGCGCGGGGCTGTCACACGCGCACGGTTTCGGGATCGTGCACTCGGATTTCAAGCCGTCAAACGCGTTCGTGACACTGAGCGGCGAGACCAAACTCATCGATTTCGGCGTCTCCCGCGCCACGAAGCCCGCGAATGCCCAGGGCAACACCGTGCTGACGATGTTCGACGCCGGAAAGCTGGGCGCGATCACAGTGGCGTACTGCAGTCCCGAGCAGATGCTTGGCGACGCCGACCCGGACCCGCGTGACGACGTCTACGCGCTGGGCGTGGTTGCCTACGAGCTACTCTCGGGTAAGCACCCGTTCGACGGCCGCTCGGCGCTGGACGCGCAGCTCAAGGGGCTTTCCGTCAAGCCCATCGAGGGCTTGAGCGACGAGCAGAATGCCGCGCTGCGGGCGGCGCTCGAATGTCGACGTGAGCAACGGACGGCGTCGGTCGTCGAATTGCTCCAGGGCTTAGGGATACACCCCGCACCCGGAGAGCGCGGACTGCGCGCGATACCCAACGAGCGGTCCCCTGTTTCGACCAATGAGACTCGCCTGCGCAGTCGCGCGCCGCAGGCCGAGTTCCGTCACCCGACGGCGGCGCCGCCTCCGGTATCGCCCTGGCGACGTTGGGTGCTCGCCTCGGCGCTTCTCTTGGCCGTCGCGGGAGCCGCGTTCTACGGGTTTCAGCAATGGCAGCTGCGCGCCAACGAGGCACTGGAGCAGCAGCGACGTGCGACGGAGGACGCCGAGCGTGGCCGCGCCGCCGCGGAGGCGCTGATCGAGCAGGAACGGGCAGGAGCGCGAGTAGGCGCGACGAGAAGGCAGACGAAGAGCGGCTCGCGGCGGAGGAGGCGCGTCGGGCAGCGAGCGCGCGCGCCAGGGCCGAGAAGGCTCGGGCGGCAGCCGCGGCCAACGCTCCCGCGTTGGCAGGGTCCGGTCTTGCGCCGGAACTGCAGCGCGCAATCGCGGCGGAGGAAGCGCAGAAGGACGCCGGGAAGACTGGGGCTGCGGTGCCGGCGAGCGATGCGTCCGCGCCGGCGCCGAGCGATGCGCCAACCGACGCGGCCGCCGCGGCAAGCGAGGCCGGCAAGCGCACCCTCTATCGCTGGCAGGACGAATCGGGCGCGGTCCGCTACGGAGTCGAAGTACCGGAGCAATACAAAGACAACGCGATCGTGGTGCTCCCGGGCGACTAGTCGTCGGCAGCAGACGGATACGGTGCGTCGCTGGCGGGCGGTTCACGGCGCGCCGGGATCCGCGTTATGATCTCCGGCCGTTTGTTGCAGTGCGAAAGGACCGCTTATGAGCGCAGCGTCCGCCGGCGCCCGGTTCCGGGCGGCGTTGGCCCAGGAACGGCCGATGCAGGTCGTCGGCGCGATCAACGCGTACTCGGCGCTCCTCGCAAAGCGTTCCGGCTTCCGAGCCATCTATCTGTCGGGCGCCGGCGTCGCGAACGCCTCGTTCGGGCTGCCCGATCTCGGCATCACGAGCCTGAACGACGTCTGCGAGGACGTGCGGCGGATCGCCGGCGCGACCGACCTGCCGCTGCTGGTGGACGCGGACACCGGCTGGGGCGCCGCGTTCAACATCTCCCGAACCGTCGGCGACCTGATCCGCTCCGGTGCCGCGGGCTGCCATCTCGAGGACCAGGTCCAGGCCAAGCGCTGCGGGCACCGTCCGGGCAAGGCTCTCGTCACCGCCGAAGAGATGGTCGACCGCATCAAGGCCGCGGTCGACGGCCGCACCGACCGCGAGTTCGTGCTGATGGCGCGTACCGACGCGCACGCGGTCGACGGGCAACAGGCGGCGATCGAGCGCGCCCAGCGATACGTCGAGGCCGGCGCGGACATGATCTTCGCCGAGGCCCTTACGACGCTCGAGGAATACCGGCAGTTCACGGCCGCGGCGCGCGTCCCGGTGCTCGCGAACATCACCGAGTTCGGCAAGACACCGCTGTTCACGGTCGGGGAGCTCGCCGGGGCCGGCGTCGGGCTCGTGCTCTACCCGTTGTCCGCCTTCCGCGCGATGTCGAAGGCCGCGGAGGTCGTCTACAGCACGATCCGCCGGGACGGCACGCAGAAGGCGGTTGTCGATTACATGCAGACCCGTGCGGAGCTTTACGAAGTTCTGGGCTACCACGAGTACGAACGCAAGCTCGATGAGCTGTTCAGCCGCGATGCGAGCGGGGATCCGCACGGCTGACTGCGTCGCAATAGATCTCCCGAGCAAGGCTACAAGGGCATGCGCAGATGAACGAAACCAGCCCCGTCGGCTTCAAGCCGAAGAAATCCGTGGCGCTCTCCGGCGTGCCGGCGGGCAACACGGCGCTTTGTACCGTCGGGCGAACCGGCAACGACCTGCACTATCGCGGCTACAACATCCTCGACATCGCAGACAAGTGCGAATTCGAGGAGGTGGCGCACCTGCTGATCCACGGTCGGCTGCCGAACGCCGCGGAGCTCGCCGGTTACAAGGAGCGGCTCAAGCGAATGCGCGGCCTGCCCGGCACCGTACGCACGGCGCTCGAGGCGCTGCCGGCTTCGACGCACCCGATGGACGTGATGCGCACCGGAGTCTCCGTGCTCGGCTGCACGCTGCCGGAAAAGGACGACCACGGCGCCGCGGGTGCGCGCGAGATCGCCGACCGGCTGGTCGCTAGCCTGGGCTCGATGCTCGTCTACTGGTATCACTGGACCCACAGCGGCCAGCGCGTGCACGTCGAGACCGAGGACGACTCGATCGGCGGGCATTTCCTGCACCTGCTGCATCGTCGGCCTGCGCCCGCCTCCTGGGTCGAGGCCATGCACGTCTCGCTCAACCTGTATGCCGAGCACGAGTTCAACGCCTCCACGTTCGCGGCGCGCGTGATCGCGGGTACCGGCGCGGACATCTATTCCTGCATCACCGGGGCGATCGGCGCGCTGCGGGGTCCGAAGCACGGCGGCGCGAACGAGGTCGCCTTCGAGATCCAGAGCCGTTACGCGGACCCCGACGAAGCTGCAGCAGACATCCGCCGCCGCGTCGAGGCGAAGGAAGTGATCATCGGCTTCGGCCACCCGGTCTACACGGTCTCGGATCCGCGCAACAAGGTCATCAAGGAAGTGGCGCGCAAGCTGTCGAAGGAAGTCGGCAACACGGCGCTCTTCGACATCGCAGACCGCCTCGAGACGGTCATGTGGGAGTCGAAGAAGTTGTTTCCCAACCTCGACTGGTTCTCCGCGGTTTCCTACCACCAGATGGGGGTGCCAACCGCGATGTTCACACCGCTGTTCGTGATCGCGCGCAGCACGGGCTGGTGCGCGCACGTCATCGAGCAGCGTATCGACGGCAAGATCATCCGCCCGAGCGCGAACTACGTTGGTCCCGAGGACCAGAAGTTCGTACCGCTCGCCAAGCGGAAATAGTCTTCAGCAGCGAGGTTTCGAGCCGATGTCAGCGCATGATTACAAGTCGGCCCGGCGGCCTGATCCGGACAAGGTCCTGGTCGACATCGCGAGCTACGTCTGCGACTTCGAGGTGAAGAGCGACGTTGCGTACGAGACGGCGTTCTACTGCCTGATGGATACGCTCGCCTGCGGCTTCCAGGCGCTCAAGTATCCAGCGTGCACGAAGCTGCTCGGGCCCGTGGTGCCGGGGGCGACGATGATGGGCGGTGCGCGTGTGCCGGGCACGTCCTTCGAGCTCGATCCCGTCCAGGCCGCGTTCAACATCGGTACCATGATCCGCTGGCTCGATTTCAACGACACGTGGCTCGCGGCCGAGTGGGGCCACCCGTCGGATAATCTTGGCGGCATCCTCGCCGTCGCCGACTATCTCTCGCGCAAGGCGATCGCCGAGGGACGCAGGCCGCTGACGGTCCGCGACGTCCTGACCGCGATGATCAAGGCGCACGAGATCCAGGGCGTCACGGCGCTCGAGAACAGTTACAACCGCGTCGGGCTCGATCACGTGATCCTGGTTCGCGTCGCCTCGACTGCGGTCGTCACGCGCATGCTCGGGGGCAACCGCGAGCAGGTGATCAACGCGGTGTCGAACGCGTGGATCGACGGAGGAGCGCTTCGCACCTACCGCCACGCGCCGAACACGGGCTCGCGCAAGAGCTGGGCCGCCGGCGATGCGACCAGTCGTGCCGTGCGTCATGCGCTCATCGCGCTCGCGGGAGAGATGGGTTACCCGTCGGCGCTCTCGGCCAAGACCTGGGGTTTCTACGACGTCCTCTTCAAGGGCCGGCCCTTCACGCTACAACCAGGGCTTCGGCAGCTACGTGATGGAGAATGTGCTGTTCAAGATCTCCTACCCGGCGGAGTTCCACGCGCAGACGGCCGTGGAATGCGCGATGAAGCTGCACCCGGTCCTCAAGGAACGGCTCGGCGACATCGAGCAGGTGGTGATCGAGACGCAGGAGCCGGGTGTGCGAATCATCGACAAGACCGGGCCGCTCGCGAATCCGGCGGACCGTGACCACTGCATCCAGTACATGGTCGCCATACCGCTGATCTTCGGCCGGCTCACCGCCGCGGACTACGAGGACGCTGTCGCGAACGATCCGCGAGTCGACGAGCTGCGGGGACGAATGGTCGTGCGCGAGAACACGACCTTCACCGAGGAATACTACGCAGCCGACAAGCGTTACATCGGCAACGCGGTGCAGGTGTTCTTCCGCGACGGCAGCTCCACCGAGCGCGCCCACTTCGACTTTCCGATCGGTCACCGCAAGCGCCGCGCCGAGGGCATCCCGATCCTCAAGCAGAAGTTCGAGGCCAGCGTCGCCGCGCATTTCTCGCCGCCGCAGACCGGAAAGATCGCCGCGCTGTTCGCCGACCGGGCGAAGCTCGAAGCCATGCCGGTGCACGAGTTCGTCGCCGTGATGGTGAAGAACTAGGAAAGCGGAGACCTGCCTCCTGAGCACCACGCTGGTCGAGGGCGCCCGGGCGCTCGGAATCGCGCTCACACCGGCGCAGGCGGCGAGCCTCGTACGGCATCTCGACCTGATGGACGAGTGGGGCGCGCGGATGAACCTGACGGCGATCCGCGACCGGGAGCAGCAGCTCACCAAGCACGTGCTGGACAGCCTCTCGGTCGGCCCCTGGCTGCGTGGCGAGCGGGTCGCCGACCTGGGCAGCGGTGCCGGCTTCCCGGGCATACCCCTTTCGATCGTCGAGCCTGCGCGGCATTTCGCATTGATCGAGTCCACTGGAAAGAAGTGCGACTTCCTGCGCCACGTCGCGGGCGAGCTTGGCCTCGCTAACATCGAGATCGTCCAGGCCCGCGCTGAAGCCTACCGGCCTCCGATCCGGTTCGGGACGGTAGTCGCGCGCGCCGTGGGACCGATTGCTGATCTCGTGCGGCGGGGCGGACACCTCGTGACCGGCGGGGGTCGGCTGCTCGCGATGAAGGGTCGGCTGCCCGAGGAGGAGCTGGCGGCAAGACTCAATGGATGGAAACTGGCGGGCGTCCACCGCCTCGCCGTGCCCGGACTGCCGGAGGAGCGCCATCTCGTCGAGCTCTGCCACTCCCACCAGAAAGCCGGAGAAATGGCCGCGAAAGCACACCAGAGCACCGGGGCCAGTTAAACAGTTGGTCACCGGCGTGTTTTCGCGTGGGTTCGCGGCTATTCTTCGCCTTCCATGAAACGGGTCATCGCGGTAGCGAACCAGAAGGGCGGCGTCGGCAAGACGACGACGGCGGTGAATCTGGCTGCCTCGCTCGCGGCCACTCAGCGCCGCGTGCTTCTGATAGACAGCGACCCGCAGGGCAACGCCACGATGGGTTGCGGCGTGGACAAGCGCCGGCTCGGGGCCTCGATGATCGACGTCCTGCTGGGCGACGCCGAGGCGGCCGCGGCTCTGCTGCCGGTCAACCCAGGCGGCTTTACGCTTCTGCCCGGCAACCAGGACCTCGTCGCGGCCGAGGTCCAGCTGATGAGCAAGATCGGCCGCGAGCTCAAGCTGCGGCAAGCGTTGAAGCCGATCCGGGGCCTCTACGATGTGCTCATTATCGATTGTCCGCCCGCGCTCAACCTGCTGACGCTGAACGCGCTGGTCGCGGCCGACAGCGTGCTGGTGCCCATGCAGTGCGAGTACTACGCGCTCGAGGGATTGAGCGCGCTGATGAGCACGATCGAGCAGATACGCGCGAGCGTGAACGCGGACCTCGAACTCGAAGGCATCCTGCGCACCATGTTCGACCCGCGCAACAACCTCTCGAACGAGGTCTCGGCACAGCTTCTCATGCACTTCGGTGACAAGGTCTTTCGCACCGTCATTCCGCGCAATGTCCGGCTCGCCGAGGCGCCGAGCTTCGGTAAGGCGGTGCTCTATCACGATCGTGAATCGCGAGGCGCGCTGGCTTATCTCGCGCTGGCCGGCGAGCTGATCCGCCGTGAAGAAGAAGCCGCCGCGATCGGCGCCGATATGCCCGATGTGTCCGGCGAATCGTATGGAAGTTCCGTCGCGCGTGCCGATCCGCCCTCCGTACCGGAACCTGAGGGCGTGTCCGAACCGACGCTCGCCGACTGAAACGCCACCCGTCCGGGGCCCAGCGTCAGCCGTCTCTCAACGCTCCGTTCCATATCCCTGGATCAGCTTCTTATCGGGCCCACCCACACCTGGCAGGCCTAGCAATTCGCTCCGAGACAGTCTCGCGCCAATGGCTCGGGATGGCTAGAGGCCGTAGGCTATCCGCTACACTGCGCGCCATGGCCACAAAACGCCCCAGTCTCGGCCGCGGACTCGAAGCGCTGCTGGGCGGCAGCGCGGCCGCTTCTTCCACCGAGGCAATCGACTCCGAGGCACCCCCTCCACCACGGGCCGAGGAGGAACTTGCCCGAATCCCGGTCGACCTGCTGCAGCGCGGCCGGTATCAGCCCCGCCTCGACATGCGGCCGGAAAGCCTGCAGGAACTTGCGGATTCCATCCGTGCCCAGGGGGTAGTCCAGCCGATCATCGTGCGGCCGCTTTCGACCGTACGTCCGGGTGAGCCGATGCGCTACGAGATCATCGCCGGCGAGCGACGCTGGCGAGCCGCGCAGATGGCCGGTCTGCACAACGTTCCGGCGGTGATTCGGCAGGTGCCCGACGAAGCCGCGGTCGCGATGTCCCTGATCGAGAACATACAGCGGGAGAACCTGAATCCCCTGGAGGAAGCACGCGCCCTCGACCGGCTGATCCGTGAGTTCGAGATGACGCACCAGACGGCCGCGGACGCCGTCGGCCGGTCGCGCGCCGCCGTCAGCAACCTGCTTCGGCTGCTCGAGCTCGCCGACGATGTAAAGCAGCTCGTCGAGCACCGCCAGCTCGAGATGGGGCATGCCCGTGCCTTGCTCGGTCTGACAGCGGCGCGCCAGCAGTCAGAGGTTGCTCAGCTCGTGGCAAAGAAAGGTTTGTCCGTCCGCGAAACCGAAGCTCTGGTCAGGCGGCTCGCCAACCCTCCGCCACCCGCCGAGCCGCGCCGCGAGGATCCGAACATCCGTCGCCTGGAGCAGGACCTCGCAGGCAAGCTCGGCGCCAAGGTGCTCTTTCAGCACACGAGCAGCGGGCGCGGCAAGCTGGTCATCAACTACAACAGCCTCGACGAGCTCGACGGAATACTCGGCCACATCCAGTAGCCGGCGACCGCGGACTGATTATCAGCATTAGCTGATCAATCCATCGAGTTGTCAGGCCGCCAGTGGAGGATTGTCGATGACGGCTTCGTCGGCCATGGCGCGCGGGCGCAGCTGTCGCGCGTAAGCGCATCCCCGATTTGAAGCAGTGCAAAAGGACCGGATATACTCTCGCGCCTTTTCAGGGGCCGACGCGTGCAACGCGGCGACAGCAGTCGAACACGGTGTCGCGTTTCTGAATCAGCCGATTCGAAGTGCCAGGCAACGGCCCGGGCGGACGCGCCGACGCGGCGCCGTGGGCGGTGCCGAGGGACGGACGGTAACGCGGTGGGTGCGAGGAGAGCCGGATGGCGAGTGAGGGTGGCGAACACGGTGGGTTAAGCGAGTACATCGACCACCACCTCCACCACCTCGAGAACCACGAGCCGGGGGGACTGCTCGACTTCTCGGTCGTCCACTGGGACACGCTGTTCTTTTCCGTCCTCTGCGGCCTTATCGTGCTGTTCGTGCTCTGGCTCGCGGCTCGGCGTGCGACCTCGGGCGTGCCCGGGCGGTTCCAGGCTGCTGTCGAGATGCTCGTCGACATGGTCAACGAGCAGGCGAACGCTCTGGTCAAGGGCAATCTGACCTTCATCGCCCCACTGGCGCTGACCGTGTTCTGCTGGGTTTTCCTGATGAACGCGATCGACCTGCTGCCGGTCGACATCCTCCCGGCGATCGCCAGGCTGCTGCATGTGCCTTATCTCCGTCCGCTGCCGACCGCGGACCTGAACGCAACGCTCGGCATGGCGGTCGGCGTACTGGTGCTGGTGCTCTACTACAGCGTCAAGATCAAGGGCCTGGGCGGCTGGATCCACGAGCTGCTCTGCGCACCCTTCGGCATGGTCAAGCTGAGCCCGAACCCCTTGAGCTGGATCGGCGCGATCCTGCTCGCGATCGCGAACCTTGGCCTCAACCTCATCGAGTACATCTCGAAGACGCTTTCGCACGGCATGCGGTTGTACGGAAACATGTACGCTGGCGAGCTGATCTTCTTCCTGATCGCGGGCCTGGGGGCCACCGCGACGATCGGCGGGATCGCGCTGCACGTGCTCACCGGCACCGTCTGGGCGATCTTCCACATCCTGATCGTGCTGCTCCAAGCCTTCATTTTCATGATGCTGACCCTGGTCTACATCGGCCAGGCGCACGAACACCATTGACCTGACGCCTTCCACACTGGAGAGAAGAAATGACGGACGTCGCATTTGTCGCAATCGCCTGCGGGCTGATCATCGGGCTCGGCGCCATCGGCGCTTGCATCGGCGTCGGCATCATGGCCGGCAAGTACATCGAGGCCTCGGCCCGCCAGCCCGAGCTGATGAACGTCCTGCAGACCAAGGTCTTCCTGCTCCTCGGCCTGATCGACGCGTCGTTCATCATCGGCGTGGGCATCGCGCTCTGGTTCGCCACGGCGAACCCGTTCGCCGGCTGAAGCCCGCGGCTTGCCCGGCACGACCGGGTATCGGACTCAACGCCGCCGGGACCCGGAAGCCCGCGCGGTCTGATCGGGGCTATCGAGCAAAATGAACCTCACCGCAACACTCATCGTCCAGGCCATCGTGTTCGTCATCCTCGCGCTGGTGACGATGAAGTACATCTGGCCGCCACTGATCCGCGCGATCGACGACCGCCGGAAGAAGATCGCGGACGGTCTTGCCGCCGCGGAACGCGGGTACCAGGAGCTGCAGAGCGCGAACGGCGAAGCGCAGATCATCGTCAACGAGGCGCGTGAGAAGGCGCTCAAGATCGTCGACCAGGCGAACCGGCGTTCCGGGGAGATCGTCGAGGAGGCGCGTTCGACCGCGGTCGGCCGAGGGACAGCGGCTCGTGGGCGATGCGCGCCAGGAAGCGGCCCTCGAGCAGGCCCGTGCGCGCGACCAGCTGCGCAAGGAAGTGGCGAGCCTCGCGGTCGCGGGCGCGTCGCGCCTGCTCGAGCGCGAGATCGATCCGAAGGCGCACGCCGAACTGATCGAGCAGCTCGCGCGCGAGATCGAGACGGCCAGGGCCTGAGCAGGGACGGAAGCGTACAGATGGCCGAACGAGCAACCGTTGCACGACCCTACGCCCGGGCCGCCTTCGCGCACGCGAAGGACAATGCCCGCCTCGGCGAATGGTCGCACCTGGCTCGGGCGGGCACGCGATACGGTGCTGAGCGACGAGTACCGGCGATTGCATGGCAGCCCGGGGATACGCACCGGCGCAGCTGATCGACGTGCTCACGGCGGCGGCAGGAACCTCGCTCGACGCGCACGGCCGCGCACTCGTGGACCTGCTGGCCGAGAACGGCCGGCTCGACTACCTGCCGGAGATCGCACTGCAGTTCGAGCAACTGGTGGCGGATGACCAGAACGTCGCCGACGTGGAGGTCGTCTCGGCGGTGCCGCTCGACGAGCGCCAGAAGGACCGGCTGGCGACTGCGCTGCGGGCGCGCCTGAAGCGCGAGGTGCGCTTGAGCTGCAGCACCGACGCGGGCCTGATCGGCGGCGCCGTGGTGCGCTCCGGTGACCTGCTGATCGACGGGTCGCTGCGGGGCAAGCTCGAGCGGCTCGAGACTGACCTGACGAACTGATCAGAAACGAAGAGTACGGCCGCGCTGCGGCACGGCCAGCAGAGGCAAGCGACATGTCCATCAAGGCTTCCGAGATCAGCGACCTGATCAAGGCCCGCATCCAGAACTTCGCGGCCGCTACCGAGGCGCGCAGCGTCGGCTCCGTCGTCACGGTGACCGACGGCATCTGCCGCATCCACGGCCTGCAGGACGCGATGCAGGGCGAGATGCTCGAGTTCCCGAACAACACCTTCGGCCTCGCGCTCAACCTCGAGCGCGACTCGGTCGGCTCGGTGATCCTGGGCGACTACGAGCACATCACCGAGGGCGACACGGTCAAGTGCACCGGCCGCATCCTCGAGGTGCCCGTCGGTCCGGCGCTGATTGGCCGTGTCGTGAATGCACTCGGGCAGCCCATCGACGGCAAGGGCCCGGTGGACGCGAAGGAAACCGACGTCATCGAGAAGGTGGCGCCCGGCGTGATCTGGCGCAAGTCGGTGAGCCAGCCGGTGCAGACGGGCCTCAAGGCCATCGACGCGATGGTGCCGATCGGTCGCGGCCAGCGCGAGCTCATCATCGGCGATCGCCAGACCGGCAAGACCGCGGTCGCGATCGACACGATCATCAACCAGAAGGGCAAGGATCTCACCTGCATCTACGTCGCGGTCGGCCAGAAGGCCTCCACCATCGCGAACGTCGTGCGCAAGCTCGAGGAGCACGGGGCGATGGCCTACACCATTGTCGTTGCGGCCTCGGCTTCCGAGTCCGCCGCGATGCAGTACGTCGCGCCCTACTCGGGCTGCACGATGGGCGAGTACTACCGTGACCGCGGCCAGGACGCGCTCGTGATTTACGACGATCTCACCAAGCAGGCCTGGGCCTACCGCCAGGTGTCGCTGCTGCTGCGGCGTCCGCCGGGCCGCGAGGCCTATCCCGGCGACGTGTTCTACCTGCATTCGCGCCTGCTCGAGCGCGCGGCGCGCGTCAACGAGGACTACGTCGAGCGCTTCACCAAGGGCGCGGTCAAGGGCAGGACGGGCTCGCTCACGGCCCTGCCGATCATCGAGACGCAGGCCGGCGACGTCTCGGCCTTCGTGCCCACCAACGTCATCTCGATCACTGACGGGCAGATCTTCCTCGAGACCGACCTCTTCAACGCTGGCATCCGGCCCGCGATCAACGCCGGCATCTCGGTGTCGCGTGTCGGCGGAGCGGCGCAGACCAAGGTCATCAAGAAGCTGGGCGGCGGCATCAGGCTCGCGCTCGCGCAATACCGCGAGCTCGCGGCCTTCGCTCAGTTCGCATCCGACCTCGACGCCACCACGTTGCGCCAGCTCGAGCGCGGCAAGCTGGCCACCGAGCTGATGAAGCAGCCGCAGTACGCGCCGCTGTCGGTCGCCGAGCAGGCCATCACCTTGTTCTCGGTCAACAAGGGCTACCTCGACGACGTCGAGGTCCCCCGCGCGCTCGCCTTCGACGCCGCACTGCGCGCCCACGTCAAGTCGAAGTCCAAGGATCTCTACGACCGGATTCAGAGCACCATGGACCTGTCGGCCGACGACGAGAAGGCGTTGAGCGCGGCCGTCGAGGACTTCAAGAAGAACGGCGCCTACTGAGCCGGTAACCGATCATGGCTGGCACGAAGGAAATCCGCCTCAAGATCAAGAGCGTGCAGAACACGCGCAAGATCACCAAGGCGATGGAAATGGTCGCGGCGTCCAAGATGCGCAAGGCGCAGGAACGCATGCGCGCCGGACGCCCCTATGCACGCAGGTTGCTCGCGATCACCTCGCACGCCGCGTTAGCGAGCACCGATTACCATCATCCGCTGCTCACGCGCCGGGACACGATCAAGCGCGTCGGCGCGGTCGTCATCACGACCGACAAGGGGCTTTGCGGCGGCCTCAACACGAACCTCCTGCGCGTAGTGCTGAACCAGCACAAGGAATGGACCGCCAAGGGAATCGAGGTCGACTACTGCGCGATCGGCGGCAAGGGCTTCGCCTTCATCAGCCGCATGGGCGGCAAGGTCGTCTCGCAGGTGGTCAACTACGGGGACCGTCCGTCGCTCGAACGCCTGATCGGGCCAGTGAAGATCCTGATCGACGCTTACCTCGAGGGCCGCATCGACGAGGTGCACCTGTTCAGCAACCGCTTCGTCAACACGATGAAGCAGGACCCGCTGCACTCGACGATTATCCCGATCCCGCAGACGTGGACCACTCCGGAAGGGGAGGAAGTGGTCGATGCAGCGAGCCAACCCGGTGCACACGCCTGGGACTACCTCTACGAGCCGGATGCGAAGACCGTGCTCGACGAGCTGCTGGTTCGCTACATCGAGACCTTCATCTACCAGGCGGCGGTCGACAACATCGCCTCCGAGCAGTCGGCGCGCATGGTGGCGATGAAGGCTGCGTCCGACAACGCGCAGACCATCATCGAGGAGCTGCAGCTCATCTACAACAAGAATCGCCAGGCTGCGATCACGAAGGAAATCTCGGAGATCGTCAGCGGCGCGGCGGCGGTCTAGCGGCAGTCACTTCAATACTGAAACGTCAATCCAGGAAGCGAACATGGCACAGGTCCAGGGCACCATCGTCCAATGCATCGGTGCAGTCATCGATGTCGAGTTCCCACGCGAGGGCTTGCCGAAGGTCTACGACGCACTGGTCGTCGAGGAAAGCGACAATCCGCTGGCCGAAAAGGGCTTGACGCTCGAAGTCGAGCAGCAGCTGGGCGACGGCATCGTGCGCACTATTGCGATGGGTTCCTCCGACGGCCTGCGGCGGGGCATGAAGGTCCGCAACACCGGTGACGGCATCAAGGTGCCCGTCGGTCCCGCGGTGCTCGGGCGCGTGATGGACGTGCTGGGCCGCCCGATCGACGAGCGCGGCCCCGTCGAGGCGAAGGAGCGGCGCGTCATCCACCAGGCGGCGCCGAAGTTCGACGAGCTCTCCCCGTCGCTCGAGCTGCTGGAGACCGGCATCAAGGTCATCGACCTGATCTGCCCCTTCGCCAAGGGCGGCAAGATCGGCCTGTTTGGCGGCGCCGGCGTCGGCAAGACCGTCAACATGCTCGAGCTCATCAACAACATCGCCAAGCAGCACTCGGGCTTGTCGGTATTCGCCGGCGTGGGCGAGCGCACCCGTGAGGGCAATGACTTCTACCACGAGATGTCGGACGCGAAGGTCATCGTCCAGGAGGACCTCAGCCAGTCGAAGGTGGCGATGGTGTTCGGCCAGATGAACGAGCCGCCCGGCAACCGACTGCGCGTTGCGCTCACGGGCCTCACGATGGCCGAAGCCTTCCGCGACGAGGGCCGCGACATCCTGTTCTTCGTCGACAACATCTACCGCTACACGCTCGCGGGCGTCGAGGTGTCCGCGTTGCTGGGACGCATGCCCTCGGCGGTGGGCTACCAGCCGACGCTCGCCGAGGAAATGGGCCAGCTCCAGGAGCGCATCGTGTCCACCAAGGTGGGAACGATCACCTCGGTGCAGGCGATCTACGTGCCCGCGGACGACCTGACCGACCCTTCGCCCGCGACGACCTTCGCCCACCTCGACGCGACACTGGTGCTCTCGCGCGACATCGCCTCGCTCGGCATCTACCCGGCAGTCGATCCGCTCGACTCGACTTCGCGCCAGGTGGACCCGAACGTGATCGGCGAGGAGCACTACAACACGACCCGTGCGGTGCAGGCCGTGCTGCAGCGCTACAAGGAGCTGCGCGACATCATCGCGATCCTGGGGATGGACGAGCTTTCTCCGGAGGACAAGCTCACCGTCGCGCGGGCGCGCAAGATCCAGCGCTTCCTCTCGCAGCCCTTCCACGTCGCGGAAGTGTTCACGGGCAGCCCCGGCAAGTACGTGTCGCTCAAGGACACAATCCGCGGCTTCAAGGCGATCGTGGCCGGCGAGTACGACAGCCTGCCCGAGCAGGCGTTCTACATGGTCGGCACGATCGAGGAAGCGGTCGAGAAGGCCAAGACGCTGCAGTAGCGGGAAGGGGAGAGCGAAGCATGGCAGCCACGATGCACATCGACGTCGTCAGTGCGGAGGAGTCCATCTACTCCGGCGAGGCGGAATTCGTGGTGCTGCCGGGCATCATGGGCGAGCTCGGCATCTACCCGCGCCACACGCCGCTGATCACGCAGATCAAGGCCGGCACGGTGCGCATCAAGGTGCCGGGCAAGGCCGAGGAAGAGTTGGTGTACGTGCAGGGCGGCTTCCTGGAGGTGCAGCCCGATCACGTCAACGTGCTTTCAGACACGGCGATCCGCGCTGCGGACCTCGACGAGGCCAAGGTGCTGGAGGCAAAGCGGGTGGCGGAAGAGGCCGTCCGCGCGCGCACGGAGAAGCAGGGAATCGCGACCGCGGAAGCCGAGCTCGCGGCCATATCGGCGCAGTTGCAGGCCATCCAGAAGCTGCGCAAGACGCGGCGCTAACCGGCTCGGCGCCAGATGCCGCTCTCCGTCGTGATCCTCGCTGCCGGCCAGGGCAAGCGGATGAAGTCCGACCTGCCCAAGGTCCTGCAGCCGCTGGCCGGGCGGCCGCTGGTCTCGCACGTGGTCGACTCTGCGCGAGCGGTGGGGGCGTCGGACATCCATGTCGTCTACGGGCACGGCGGCGAGCGCGTCCGTGAGGCACTGAACGACGACGCACTGCGCTGGGCCCTGCAGGCCGAGCAGCAGGGCACCGGTCATGCCGTCATGCAGGCGATGCCGGGCGTCGCCGACGATTCCCGGGTGCTGGTGCTCTACGGCGACGTGCCACTCGTACGCCCCCAGACCCTCGAGCGCCTCGTCGCGGCGGCGAACGACCGGACGCTTGCCGTGCTCTCGGTGCGAATGAACAACCCTACGGGCTACGGTCGCGTCATCCGCGACCGCGCCGGCCGCGTGGTGCGCATCGTCGAGCACAAGGATGCGAATGCGAAGGAGCGCGCCATCGACGAGGTAAATACCGGGCTGATGGCGGCACCCGCCGCGCGCCTGAAGGCGTGGCTGGGCCGCCTCACGAACGAAAATGCGCAGGGCGAGTATTACCTGACCGACGTGGTTTTGCAGGCCGTGAAGGACGGCATCGCCGTCGAAGGCGTGCTGGCGGAATCCGAGGAAGAGGTGTTGGGCGTGAATGACAAGCAGCAGCTGGCCGAAGTGGAAGCCGTGAACCGCCGCCGCCGTGCGGAGGAACTGATGGCGCAGGGCGTGACGCTCGTCGACCCGGCGCGCTTCGATGCGCGCGGGCCGGTGGAGGTCGGCCAGGACGTCTACATCGACGTCAACGTCGTCTTCGAGGGTACCGTAAAGCTCGGCGACCGGGTCCGGATCGGCCCGAACGTCGTGCTGCGCAACTGCACGATCGGTGCGGACACACAGATCTTCCCGAGCTGCGTGTTGTATGACGCCGAGATCGGGGCGCGCTGCAACGTCGGCCCGTTCGCGCGGTTTCGCCCGGGTGCGGTGCTGGAAGACGACGTGCACATCGGAAATTTCGTCGAAGTGAAGAAATCCCGGATCAAGCGTGGCTCGAAGGCGAACCACCTGAGCTACATCGGTGACGCGACGGTGGGTGAGCAGGTGAACGTGGGCGCCGGCACTATCTGCTGCAACTACGACGGTGCGAACAAGTGGCCGACCGAGATTGGCGATGGCGCCTTCATCGGCTCGGGCACGATGCTGGTCGCCCCGGTAAAGGTCGGGGCGAACGCGACCATCGGCGCCGGCTCGACGATCACGAAGGACGCGCCGCCGGACAAGCTCACCATCGAGCGCAGCACGCAGCTCACCATCGAGGGCTGGAAACGACCGCAGAAGAAGCAGTGACGGGATTATTCGCCCCCAGCTGCCGTGAAGCAGCTGCCGCGCAGCGCAACCAGGGAGTAAGCAATGTCGAATGCCCGAGTGCGATCGTGGAGTCTTGAGCTCCGTTGCTGGCCGCAGCTGTGCCTCCGCACCGTCAGGTGGCCGTTATTCTGTGAAATCGATGCAGGCTAGGGTTTCGATCGCGCCTATCATGGCGCAGGCCCGGAGGGACCCGGCCGACGCCGGATCCTCCAGGAATCGTGGGGATCTTCGTACGCACTTGATCGCAATCGCAATTCTGCTAGCCTCCGCAACCCCGGTACGAAGCGGCCAGGACTCACGCTCCCGGTGAGCGGCCCCGCATCGGCTCTGAGACCAAGGACCCGCTCATGTGTGGAATCGTAGGCGCCGTCGCCGACCATGACATCGTCCCGATCTTGATCGACGGACTGCGCCGGCTCGAGTACCGCGGCTACGACTCCGCCGGCGTCGCCGTTCTCAACGGCACCGGTACGATCAGGCGCACGCGCACGGTCGGCAAGGTGCGAAATCTCGAAGACGCGCTCAAGGCGGACCCCGCGCACGGCAAGCTCGGCATCGCACACACGCGCTGGGCCACTCACGGCGTGCCGAGCGAGCGCAATGCGCATCCGCACATCTCCCGCGACGGGATTGCGATCGTCCACAACGGCATCATCGAGAATCACGAGGAGCTGCGCGCGGAACTGCTGAGTCACGGCTACGAGTTCGCCTCGGAGACCGACACCGAAGTCATCGCGCATCGCATTCACTATCACCTCAAGATTACGGGTGACCTGTTCAAGGCAGTGCGCGCGACCGCGGCGGAGCTCGAGGGCGCGTACGCGCTTGCGGTGATGTCACAGCATGACCCCGACCGCATCGTCCTCGCCCGCGAGGGCTGCCCGGTCGTCATCGGGCTGGGTGAGGACGAGAACTACGTCGCGTCCGATGTGGCGGCGCTGCTGCCGGTGACGCGTCGGTTCGTCATCCTGGAGGAAGGTGACGTCGCGGAGATCCGCCGCACGAGCTATCGCATCCTCGACCGCGAAGGAAACACCGTGCAGCGGGCCGCGCACCAGAGCGAGCTGTCGGCGGACTATGCGGAGAAAGGCGAGTACCCGCATTACATGCTCAAGGAGATCCACGAGCAGCCGCGTGCGGTGGCACAGACGCTGCAGGAACGCGTCGCCGGCGGAAAGCTCCTCGAGGCGGCGTTCGGCCCGGCGGCGACAGCTGTCTTTGCGCGTACCGAGGCCGTGCGCATCGTGGCGTGCGGGACCAGCTTCCATGCGGCGTCGGTCGCGAAGTACTTCGTCGAGCAGATCTGCCGCCTGCCCTGCTGGGTCGAGATCGCGAGCGAGTACCGCTATCGCAACCCGGTCGTGCCGCGGAACACGCTGTTCGTCAGCGTGTCCCAATCCGGCGAGACCGCGGACACGCTGGCCGCGCTGCGGCTCGCGAAGCAGGCCGGGTATCTCTCGCAGCTCGCGATCTGCAACGTGCCCGAGAGCTCGCTGGTGCGCGAATCGGAGCTCGTCATGCTGACACGCGCGGGTCCGGAGATCGGCGTCGCGTCGACCAAGGCGTTCACGACGCAACTCGCGGCACTGGGCATGCTGGTCGTGGCACTTGCAAAGCATCACGGTACGGACGCGGAGCGCGAGCGAGGGCTCGTGCAGCGGCTGCTGGGAACACCTTCCCTGATCGAGAGCGCGCTCGCGCTCGATGGGCGCATCCGCGAGCTCGCGCAGCGCTTCGCCGACAAGCAGCACGCGCTGTTCCTCGGGCGTGGGCCGATGCATCCGATCGCAATGGAGGGTGCGCTCAAGCTCAAGGAAATTTCGTATATCCACGCCGAGGCCTACCCCGCGGGCGAACTGAAGCACGGGCCCCTCGCGCTGGTGGATGCCGAGATGCCGGTCATCGCCGTCGCTCCCAACAACGACCTGCTCGAGAAACTGAAGTCGAATCTTCAGGAAGTGCGCGCGCGTGGCGGCGAGCTTTATGTGTTCGCGGATCCGGAATCCGGTATCGAGCCCTCGGACGGAGTTACCGTGATCCAGATGCCGCGCCACGTCAGCTACACGCAGGCGCCGGCGGTCTACACGGTTCCGTTACAGCTCCTCGCGTATCACTGCGCGATACTACGGGGAACGGACGTGGACCAGCCGCGGAACCTCGCCAAGTCGGTCACCGTCGAGTAGCCGCGTCGATGAACGATCCGCTGCCCGTGGGCGCGAGTCCGCGCCTGCCCGAGCCCGGGCTCGTGAGCTACACACACTGGATGTACGCGCTGCATGCGCTTGCGGCATTCATCGGCATCGTGAGCTCGGCGGCCGTCGCGCTGCAGTTCGTGTTCGGCATCCCCTCGATCATCGCGATCGTCATGAACTACGTGAAAGCAGGCGAGGTGCGCGGCACGTGGCTCGAGAGCCATTTCGCCTGGCAACGCCGCACGTTCTGGTTCGCGCTGCTGTGGGTATCGATCGTGTTCGTCCTTTCGCTGCCCCTGTTCCTGATCCTGATAGGTTTTCTCACCTTCGGCATCGGGGTGCTGTTGATCGGGGTGTGGGTCATCTATCGCGTCGCACGCGGCTGGCTGAGACTGCGCGACGCCCAGCCGATCGCATAGTTCCCGGATCCGGAGGTTCGCATGCAGGTTGCGCAGGACAAGGTCGTCCTCTTTCACTACACGCTCACCAACGATGCCGGAGAGGTGCTCGACAGCTCCGCCGGCAGCGAGCCGCTCGCGTACCTGCACGGCCAGGGGAACATCGTCGCGGGGCTGGAGAAGGCGCTCGACGGCCGGGCGGCGGGCGACAAGCTCGATGTGCGCGTCGAGCCGGCCGAGGGTTATGGCGTCCACGACGCTGCGCTCGTGAAGCGCGTGCCGCGGCGGTCATTCGGCTCGGTCGGCAACATCAAGCCCGGGATGCAGTTCCAGGCGCAGCTCGAGCGCGGCCAGATGCGCGTGGTAACCGTCACCGCCGTGAAGGGCGACATGGTGACCGTGGACGGAAACCATCCGCTTGCGGGGCAGAACCTCAATTTCGCCGTGGAGATCACCGAGGTCCGCGATGCCACGGCCGAGGAGCTCGCGCACGGTCACGTGCACGGTCCCGGCGGCCATCATCACGGCTGAGCGGCCGGCATCTCGACGGGTGGAAGCCTGAAATCGCTGTCGAGCGCGGCAAGCGTAGGTGCGTCGCGACCGTAGACGTCGTTGCGGAACATGATCTGCCCGTCGGGCGTGGGTTGCGCCGTCCAGTAGAGGATCAGCACAGGTATCGGTTTCGCCAGGTTGACCGTGCGGGTCTGGCCGCTCTTGATTACCGACTGGATCGCTTCCGCATTCCACTGCACCGGATCATTGAGCACGAGCTCGGTGAGCTCGAACGGCTCGTGCAACGCGGATGCATCCCGAGCTGAAGGCCCGCTCATCGCGGTCGTACAGCGACTTTGCCGGAGAATCGTGCAGGTACACGAGATAGGGATTCGGGAACATGATCTTTACGAGGCCGAGCGAGTTGTCGGGGCCGGGGTCCTGCCGCAGCTGGTATGGGACGGAGTTGCCGGTAGCGGCGTCCAGTCTACGGACCAGGGCGACACCTCCTGGCCATTGCCATCAATGACCCGGATGCGATGCCGCGCGAGATAGCCCGGATCGCGCTTGACCGCAGGCAGCGTGTCCTTGGCGAGGATGCCGGGCGGTATCGTCCAGGTCGGGTTCAGGACCACGTAGGTGATCTCGGACTTGAACACCGGTGTTTCCCGATACGGGCGCCCGACGACCACCTTGGATGTCCAGATCGGCTCGTTGTCTCGGAAGTAGGCGACGTCGAAGCCCGCCACGTCCACCAGCACGAACTCGCCCTTGATCTCGTGAAGCACCCAGCGACCGCGCTCCAGGTTGACACGCAGCTGGTCGATACGCGCACCGGCCGGCACGTTCATCGCTGCGCGCGTCGCAGCGCCTACGGCGCCGTCCGGCGTCATGCCGTGCCGCACCTGGAAGCGCTTCACCGCAAGCTCGAGGGAGGGATCGAAGAGGTCCGGCTCCGTGACGCGTGCGACGCCGAGATCGCCCGTCACCTCGAGCCGCCGGCGCAGCACCGGTACCCGCGGATCGGTCACCCCGGGCTTGAGCGTCGGACCCTCGGTCACCTCCGGCCAGCCGCCGTTCGCAGCGATACGGCGGTACTCCCGCAACTGCTCGCGTCCGCGTCGATACCACACGTGCTGGGGACGAATCTCGATAAAGGTCTCGACGATGCGGCCGGTGTCGAGCGCCCGGATCAGGAGCTCGCGCGCGTCGGGTGTGCGTGGCGGTCGCGACGGATAATTCCACTGCGTGCTGAGCTTGACCGGATCGACCTTGCCGCCGTGCAGATGAAACAGCGCGAGCGCCATCGCATCGGTCGCGAGCAGCTCGAGACCCGCCTGCTCCGTGGCCTCGAGACCGGTTGCGGACCGAAGCTCGGACCGCAGTGCCTGGAGAGTCGCGTAGTGGTAGTCCTCGGGATGGAGCCCGTCGAGTTCCATGTCGCGCAGCGCCGCGATCAGGTGGTCAAGCCGTGCGCCGTTCGTCCAGGCCGGGGCGAACTGCCGGTCCTCGAAGATCGCCGCGACGGCGTCGGCGAGGACGATGCGCTCACCCCGGATCGAGAAGTCCTGCGCGTAGCGGAGCTCATCGACCCTCGCGCGGATCGCCTCCGATTGCGCATTGACCGGGGCACCGGCCGGGTCGGCGCCCGCCTGCGCGAGCCATGCGCCGAGAACGACGGCCGCGGCGGCGGATGCGATTGCTCTCATGCTTCTCCCTGGACGGTTCTCGCCGTATCAGGCCGCGCGTGTCAGCTTTGCCGTGAGATCGTAGGCGCCCGACCCGGTGATGGTCACATCGGCCCAGTCGCCCGCAGAAAGTTTTCCTGTGCGCGCGATGCGCACGGTGCCGTCGATTTCGGGCGCATCGGCTGCCGAGCGCGCTACGGCGCCACCCGCCTCGATAGTGTCCACCAGCACGCGCATCGACCGGCCGACCTTCGCCGCAAGCCGATCGGCGCTGATCGCCGTCGCAAGCTCCATGAAACGCTCGTAACGCTCGTGCTTGACGGTCTCGGGCACGGTGATCCGGCAGCGCATTCGCCGCCGCGCCCTCGACCGGCGAATAGCGGAAGCAGCCGACGCGATCGAGCCGTGCCTCGGCGAGCCAGTCGAGCAACATCTGGAAATCCTGCTCGGACTCACCGGGAAAGCCCACGATGAAGGTGCTGCGCACCGTGATTTCCGGGCAGATCTCCCGCCACCGGCGGATGCGTGCCAGCGTATTTTCGGCGTGCGCGGGCCTATTCATGAGCTTGAGTATCCTGGGGCTGCCGTGCTGGAAGGGCACGTCCAGATAGGGCAGCACCTTGCCTTCTGCCATCAGCGGGATCACGTCGTCGACGTGCGGGTACGGATAGACGTAGTGCAGCCGTACCCAGACGCCCAGCGTGCCGAGCGCGCGCACCAGGTCGGCGAACCTGGCCCTGACCGGTCGGCCTCCCCAGAATCCGGTCGCGTATCGAAGGTCCGCACCGTACGCGCTCGTGTCCTGCGAGATTACGAGCAGCTCCTTGACACCGGCTTTGACGAGACGCTCGGCTTCGAGCATCACGTCACCGATCGGACGGCTCGCGAGATCGCCGCGCATCGACGGGATGATGCAGAAGCTGCAACGGTGGTTGCACCCCTCGGAGATCTTGAGATACGCGTAGTGGCGCGGGGTGAGCCGGATGCCCTGGGGCGGGACGAGATCGACGAACGGATCGTGCAGCGGCGGCAGCTGATCGTGCACCGCGTTCACGACTTCCTCGTACGCCTGCGGCCCGGTGACCTTGAGCACGCTCGGGTGGCGGTCGGTGATCGTCTCGGGCCTGGCACCCAGACAACCGGTGACGATGACCTTGCCATTGCGCGCGAGCGCCTCGCCGATCGCCTCGAGCGACTCGTGTACCGCGTCGTCGATGAAGCCGCATGTGTTCACGACGACGAGGTTGGCGTCCTCGTAGGAGCCGACGACGTCGTAGCCCTCAGCGCGGAGCCGCGTCAGGATTCGTTCGGAATCGACCAGCGCCTTGGGGCAGCCGAGCGAGACGAAACCGATCTTGGGCGGCGCTGACACGGGCGGACCGAGCGGGTCAGCCGTACGCGCAGGTTCCGCCGCCGCAGACGGGCGCGCATGGGCCGCTGTCGCAGGGGCGTTTCTTCTCGGTTCCCAGCGAGCCGACCAGGCTGCCGCCGGTGATGAGCCGTTCGACCTTCGACTTGCCCGGCGTGCCCGCGAGCGGCAGGCCCGCGCGCTTGCACAGGTCGCCCCAGGTCCTGACCCTGTCGGCCAGCTTGTGGCTGACTTCGACGGTGCGACCGTTGGCGGGACAGTGATAGTCGTACGTGGGCATGGCAGGCCTGAGACCTGAGCGGGAGTTCATATTCTAGCCGAAGGCCCTCATCGCCTCCGAACGGGTGGGAGTCGTGTGCCTACGCCTCCACCCGGAACTTGAACGCCCGCCTGGTCTTTCGTCCTGCCGAATCGGCGATCTCGATCGACATCGAGTGCGAACCGGCAGGCAGTGCCGCGGCTGGTGCCTGGATGCCCTGCTCGGTCACCGTGGCCGACTGGCGGATACGCTCGGTCACATCGAGCCCGATCAAGCCGTAACGGACGTGAAGCGAGTCAAGCACGATCGTCGCGCCAGGACCCGGAGAGAATCGCACCGAGATATCGACAGGCGACTTCACGGCCTTTCGCGAGTCAGGCGTCAAGACCTCGATCAGCGGCCCGTCGGCGGCGCGAAGAGACTCGGGTTCGGCAGGCTGGGTCCCGGGCCCGCGCGTAAGCAGGCTGTGCGCGTCCTTCTCGCGCTGGTATTCGTCCGCGGTCACGAGCTCAAAGCCGGCGTTTCCGGCCGCGAGGCAGGAAAAACCAATCAGGACGGATACCAGCCCGATGCTGGCCGCTCGGATGCCGATCGCATTCATGATGGCCTCCCCATTGATGGCCGCGCGGCGGCGGCGGTGATCCCGATCAGGGAGCGGCGGCGGCGCTCACACCGCTGCCCAGCTCCAGCTCCCGGCGATAGGCCTCGACCGACCAGTCGCGGCCCAGGAAATTCCGCGCCAGCGTGTTCATCGACTCCGAGCCACCCGGCGCCAGTATCTGCTCGCGGTAGCGTCGTGCGGTGGCCTGGTCGCGCAGGCCGGCGGTGCGGAACTGACCCAGAAGGTCGCTCGCAAGCGCCTTCGACCACTGATAGGTGTAGTAGGCGGCACCATAGCCGCCGAGGTGGCCGAACGACGCCTGCGCATGCGCGCCCTCCGGCTCCGGTGCAAGGGCATAGCGGTTGTACGCGGCGTCATACGCACGAGTGAGATCCTTGCCGCGCAGGTCGGTGGAGTAGTAGTCGAGCGCAACCGCGGAGAGCCCGAGCTGACTCATGACGCCAAATGCCTCGGCGAAACGCCGGCCGGCATTCATCCTTTCGACAAGCTGCGCCGGTATGGCTTCACCCGCTTCGTTGGTGGCGAATCCCTTGAGCGTCGCGTAGTCCCACACCCATTCTTCGAGCAGCTGCGACGGCGCCTCGATCACGTCGTTCTCGATTTCCGAGAAATTCTGTATCGCGAACGACCTCTGACCAGCGAACAGCCAGTGAACCAGGTGGCCGAACTCGTGCAGGAAAACGACGACGTCGCTGTGTTCCATCAGGCCGTCGGGGAAGTTGCACTCCAGGATCGCCACGGGTGTGACCCGGCCCTGAATGCCAATACGTACCGGGGACATCTGCGCGTGGGTGAACTTGCCGTCGCGTGGATGCATGTCGAGGTAGAAGCGGCCGATCACCTGGCCGCGTTCCACCATCTCGAGCGTCTTGACGTCGGAATGCCAGACGGGCGTCTGCCACGGGCGGATCTCGACCTGGAACAGGTCCTGGATCAGCCCGAGGATTCCTGCCTCGACCTTGTCGTAGCGCAGGTACTGACGAATGACTTGTGGATCCACCGCATAGTCCTCCTTGCGTATGAGTGCGGCGGCGTACGAGGTACTCCAGGCGCCAAGGGTCGAAACGGAAGGATCGTCTTTTCGCAGACGAGCCAGCATTCGAGCAGCGTCTGCGGTGGCGGTGGGACGTGCTGCGGCGGCAATGTCATCCAGAAATGCCTGGGCGCGCGCCGGTGACTTCGCCATGCGGTTGGCAAGATCGTACGCGGCGTAGTCCTTGTAGCCGAGCAGGGTCGCGAGCTCGGCACGCTGGGCTAACAGCTTGCCGAGCACCGCATCGTTCGCCGGGTAGGCGCGGCTTTCGAAGGACGCCCGCAGCCGCTTCCTCAGGTCGGTGCTCCTGGCATAGCGGAAGACGGGGAACACGTCCGGATAGGCCATGGTGAGGCGCACCTGGCCGTCTGCCTGCGCCGGGTGTGCCGCGATGTAATCCTGCGGCAGTCCGGCCAGTTCCTCCGGGCGCGCGTTGACGGTGCGTTTGTCGTCGGCGATGTTGCGCTCGAACTCGAGCGTGGTTGCCGTGATGGCGTCCTGGAGCTCCGCGATGCGCTTGCGAGTGGCATCGTCGCGGTCGACGCCTGAGCGCCGGTAATTGTCGAGCTGGCGCTGGACGGTGTATCGCAGCTCGGGTGCGACACCCTTTGCATCAACCGTCTTCAGACGCTCGTAGACCGGGCGCGACATCGAAAAGGCAGTGGCCGCGGCCACGGCGCGCTGCACACAGTCCTCCGCCGCCTTGCGGACCGCGGCATCGGGGTGCGTGTCCTTGAGGACCGATGGCTCCGTGTAAGCCGTGGTGAGGACGAGGTTGTAGACGTCATCGTAGGCGGCGAGCAGCGTCGCCGGGTCGGTGGTTACCGGCATCGCCTCCAGGTTCGCCTGTTGCGCCTTTATGGCCGCGAGCCGGGTGTCGCACAGTGTCGTTACTTCGGCAGGGCCCTTCGGGGTCAGGCTGATCGGGCCGATCACGGCATCCGACGCCGGCTTGTGCGGAGCCGCCTGTGCAACGCCTGCCGTCGTCATCAGCAGCACGGATGCCAACACTTCCGTCAACTTCCGCATGATCGATCCCCCGGAGTCGCCGCTCAAATGGCCAGCATCACTTCAAGGCGTACAGGTTTCCATCCGTGCTGCCGACATATACCACGCCCTTGTCGACCGCCGGCGAACCCATGATCGCCCCGACGGAAATGAACCGGTAGAAATCGACGTACATATCCTGGAAGTCGCCGAAGGTGGGAGTCATCGCTTCGCTATTCAGGCTCCCGTCGGCATTCAGGATCTTCATCGGATCGCGCTTCGCGCCCTCGGTCTCGAACTGCCAGGCGAGCTGACCGCTCTTGGCGTTCACTGCGTAGAGACGGCCGTTGTGACTGCCGAAGTAGGCAAGATCCCCGGCGAGCGCCGCCGAAGAGAAGATATATGCCCCGGCGGTGTACGTGAACTTGAGCCGCCCGGTGCGCGCGTCGAGGGCCATGAAGCGCGAGGTGTCCGAGGTGCCGACGTACACCGTGCCGTCGCGCACCGCAGGCGTGCCATTCACCCAGGACTTGGATGTCGGGTAATCCCATTTCTTGCGCCCGGTGGCGGCGTCGAGCGCATAGACATGGGCATCCCGGCAGCCGACGTAGACCGTCCCGTCGACCACCGCGGGTGACGACTGGAAGCCGACCTGGTTGTGGTAGCTCGGATCCTGCCCGGCCTCGAACGCCCACTTCTGCACGACCGCTCTCCGCGTCGATGGCGTAGAGCCGGCTGTCCCAGCTGCCGATGTACACGGTGTTGCCGGCTACGGCGGGTGAGGCATGTACGACGTCGCCGGTCGCGAACTTCCAGGCGAGCACGCCGCTTTTCGCGTCGACCGCGTACACGTTGCCGTCGCCGCTGCCGAAGTAACACCTTGCCATGCACGACCGCGGGCGACGACGTGAATACGTCCCACGCGTCGGGAATCGTCTGCTTCGGATAGGGATAGCCGTGCAGACCCTGCGCCTCGAACCGGCGCTCGTGCTCGATCGCGTAGACCCACTTCGGCTGACCCGTCGCGGCGTCGATCGCCGCCAGCGATCCGGCCGAGGAGACGAAGTACACCGTGCCTTCATCCACCGTGGGCGACGAGGCGATCGGCCGGCTCGACTTGAAGTTCCATTTTTCCTGTCCCGTTCCCTGGTCGAGCGCATACAGGTGCCCGCTCATGCTCGCGATGTAGACGACGCCCGCCCGCGATCGCGGGCGAGGTGACTATCGGCCCGGCGGCTTTGAAGGTCCATTTCACGGCCGGCGCCTGCGCAGGGCCGCCGCCCTCATAGACGCCGGTGCGCGCGACGTTGCCGTGGAAGGTGCCCTGCGCGGCAGCGGTCGACGAGACGACCATCAGGGCGACGAGCGCGGTGGAAAATTTCATCGGCAGCCCCCGTGTGGTTCTTGGTGTCGCGGTGACGCACACGATAGCGGCGAAGCGCCGCAGCGCGCCCCGTCGGACACGCGCTTCGTCGCCGCGTTGGCACGGACGGACGCAGGCGCACGCTGCTGCTGGCTTCAGTCCCCGCTGGATTCGGGGCGGTTCGCGGGACCGCGGGCCAGGCTGTCGGGAACGCTTCGGATGCGCACGTCCTGCTGCGGGAGCGGAATCTCGATACCCGCCTGCTTCAGCGCCTCGTGTACCCGCACGGCGAGGTCGCTGCGGACGGCGCCGGCGATTGCGAGGTCAGCGGTCCAGGCACGGATGCCAAAATCGAGCGAGTTCGGGCCGAACCTCAGGAGCATGATCTCGGGCACGGGTATCGGGACGATGCCCGGCGTCGCGAGCGAGACCGGTTTCAGGAGCTCGAGGACCTGCCTCGGGTCGGTGCCATAGGCGACGCCGACGTCGACGTCGACACGCCGGCTGGTGTCGCGCAGCGTCCAGTTGATGAGCTTCTCGGAGAGCAGCGTGCCGTTCGGCACGATGACGTCGGCCCCTTCGGCCGTCGTGAGCGTAGTCGCGCGCATGCCGATCTCGCTCACCTTGCCGCTCGTGCCCGTGATCTCGACGACGTCGCCGGGCTGGATCGGCCGTTCGAACATGAGGATCAGGCCCGAGACGAAGTTGTTGACCACGTTCTGCAGACCGAAACCGATGCCGACGCCCAGCGCGCCGACGACGATCGCGAGCTGGCCCACTTCGAAGCCGGCGGCGGCAAGCGCGACCATGAGCCCGATGACGACCAGCGCGTAATAGGTCAGCGTAGCGACGCTGTTCGCCACGCCGCGCGGCAGGGGCATTCGTCCGAGTATCTCGTCGCGCAGGACGGCGCGCATCGTCCGCGCGATCCAGAAGGCGACGTAGACCGCGGTCAGAAACAGCAGCACGCTGCCCAGCGTGACCGAGATCTCTCCGATGCCGAGCCGATAGCCGAGCACGCGACGCGCCCAGTCCAGAATCGGCCTGAGGACGCGGAACTCCTTGAGCGTCACCAGAATCCACACGACAAGCGCCGCATAACGGATGATTCGCGCCAGGCTTTCGAGCAGCGGCCCGGCCCGCTGGGTGACGCCATGCGGGGGCTGCGACGCCGCGACGCACGCGGAGGTTCCGGGCAATCGACCCCAGCACGGTTGCGCCCGCATAGAGCACCAGGCCGAGATAGGCGCTGTTGAGCGTGCCGCGGGTCAGCAGTTCCGCGAGCGTCACGTTGCCGAAGACGTTTGCCACGACGGACGCCGCGAGCCCCACGATACCGACAAACCCGACGGCCCGGGCCGCGCGCTCGAGGGCCGTGGCCTGGGCGGCGGGCCGGCGGCGCCGTGCTTGCAGCACGATCCAGACCAGCGCGGCGAGCGCGAGCAAAGTCACGGCCAGCAGGTGCACCCGGTGCCACAACGGCTGCGCGACGAACAGTACGCCGAGCCGTTGCAGCACGTAGAGACCGGTCGCCGCATACGGCCACGGGCCGAGCACTTCGAAGATCTCCCTGGGCAGCAGGCGCAGCACCGGGATGACGGCGATGAGCAGCGCCACTTCGTGCAGCAGGATCGGCGAATCTGCGCTGGAAGAAGAGCGTCGCGACCAGCACCAGCACCAGCCAGGCAGACACCGGACGCATCATCGCCTGCGTCGAGTCCCGCAAATCCGGGTGCTGCGCGACGAGCCGACGGGATCGCTGCCGCAACCACAGGAGCGCCGGGAGCAGCAGCACGGCGAAGACCGCATGCACCAGCAGACTGTCGCGGCTCGCGGCGAGGTAACGCCGCAGAAAGTCGCGTTCCAGTTCGATAGCGCTGGCTGCGGCGGAAAGGGCGTCCGCGGAGAACCGCGGGTCACTCCAGGCGACCCACAATGGCGCACTGTCCCGCACCGCCAGCCGGAAATCGAAGCTCGTCGATGCGGCGTCGACGGCCCGCAGCCCGGCCGCGATCGAGTCTGCCACCGCATTGCCGCGGCGACTGAACTCGAGTTGCCGGGCCAATGGCCCGGCGAGCGCGCGGTCCGCCGCCTCGATCCGTGCCAGGACCTCGTTCACTCGTTCCAGCAGCGCTGGCGATATCGCAGCGGACTGCGCCTGCTTGCGTGTTGCTACCCAGGTGACGCGCCGCTGCGCGAGCTGCGCAGCATCGGCCGAGTCACGGTCGAGCTGGCGCTGCGCTTCGCGCTGCCAGGCCGCCAATTGACGGCCGTAGAATTGCCAGTTCCGTTGCAGGCTTTCGAGCCGTATCACGGGCATGCGCGTGAGATCCGCCTTTCGCATGCGTCGGCCGAGTGTCGTCACGCCCGCAGCCAGTGCGTCGATCTGCGGTCCGAGCTCTTCGGTCGGATCGGGTTCTTTGACACGCTGCAACACGTCCTCGGCAAACTGCTCATCCGCGTCGGCGCGCGCGGGTATGTCACGCGCGGCCAACGGTGCGTCGGCGGTCGGTGACTCACCGGTGACCGACGAGAGAATCTGCTTGGGGTCGAGTGCCGCCGCGCCCGTGGAGGTCAGGCCCAGGGCCACGGGAAGGATCCACAACCACCGGTGCATGAGCGGCATGGCAAACCTGTCGATCGTCGGGTAACCGCCGGATTGTCGCATCCTTGCGCGAGCCGTCGCACGCGCCAGGGTCGAACCTACGGTCCGATCTGGCAGAATGCGCGCTCGCTCGGGCTCACACGGACTGCCCGGTGCGGAGTCGGATGCATCCCGTATGCGCGAATTCGTCAAATCGTTTCTCGACTGGTACCTGGCTGCGCTCGACGCCGGCGGATATCCGCTGATCGCATTCCTGATGGCGCTCGAGAGTTCGATCGTGCCGTTGCCGAGCGAGGTCGTGATCCCGCCGGCCGCGTACGTGGCGCACACGCGCGGCACGATGTCGCTCGCCGGCATCGTCGTCGCGGGCACCGTCGGCTCGTGGCTCGGCGCGACCGCGATGTACTGGGCCGCGCGGCTGCTCGGCCGGCCGTTGCTGATGCGTTACGGGCGCTACGTGATGGTCACACCGGAGAAGATCGAGCAGGCGGAGATCTGGTCGGCGCGCTTCGGCGCCATGGGAATCTTCATCTCGCGGCTGCTGCCCGTGATCCGCCATCTGATCGGAATCCCGGCGGGCATCGTGCGCATGGACTATCTGAAGTTCTCCGCCGCCACCGTCGTCGGATCGGCGCTCTGGTGCTGCGGTGCTGGCGTGGGTCGGCGTGACTGCGGGTCAGGATCAGGAACTGCTGGCCGGCAGCCTGCATCGCATCTCGGTCTGGGTCGGCGGGCTGATGCTGTTCATCGGGGCGCTCTACTACTTCTTCGTTCACCGCTACATGCGGCGGTGAGCCGCCCCGCGCGGTCCGTTCATGAGCACCGAAACCCTGGTGGCCGCACAGGCGGCCGTGGCACCGACTGCGCTTCCCGCGCAGCGCATCGATGAGCAGGGGCGGCTGCGCGTCGACTACAGGGCGATCGCGCATGCTCGCGCTGCCGCTTGATGCTGAACAGCGGTCTGCAGGCGATCGTCAGTCTCACCGATACCTGGTTCGTGGGCCACATCTCGACCTCGGCCATCGCGGCGATGGGCGCGGTGTACTGGGTCGTGCTGCTGTTCCTGGTGCTTATCGGCGGCGTCGGGTTCGCCGTGCAGACCTTCGTCGCGCAGGCGGAAGGCAGCCGGCGCCGCTCGCGCGCCTCGCACGCCACGTGGATCGCGCTCTGGGCGGGTGCGCTGAGCCTGCCGATTTACGCAACGCTCGCCTGGGCGGGCGGCGCGATGTTCCGTGCCTTCGGCCTCGATCCGGACGTCGAGCAGCAGGCGATCGCGTTCTGGCAGCCGCGCATGCTGGGTGGGCCGCTCGGGATTGCGGTCTGGGCATTGCTCGGATTCTTCAACGGCATCTCGAGGCCGCGCGTGTCGGTGATGACAACGGGCCTGATCGCGATCACCAACGCGCTCCTCAACTGGCTGTTCGTCATCGAGCTCGATCTGGGCATCGCGGGATCGGCATGGGCGACCAATACGAGCATGGCGTGCGGGATGCTGTTCGCGCTCTGGATGTTCCTGCGGCCGGATCTGCGCCGCCTGTACCGAACGCACCTCACCTGGCGTCCCGACGTGCGCAACCTGATACGGCAGTTCCGGCTTGGCCTGCCGATGGGTGCGATGGCCGCTGCCGATCTGTTCGGCCTGTCGCTTTTTCAGCTCATGCAGGTGCGGCTGAGCCAGGTCGAGGGCGCCGCGTCGCAGATCATCCTGATGCTGACCTCGGTTGCATACATGCCCGGTATCGGAATCGCGCTCGCAAGCACGACACTCGTCGGGCAGTCGATCGGCGCCGGCGACCGCGTCTGGGCGCGCGCGCTCGGCAATCGCATGATCGTGCTCAACGTCGGGTTCATGGGCGCGATCGGCGTCCTGCTCGCGCGCTGCGGGCCCGTTGATCCTGCCGTCCTTCGTCAATGCCGAGGATCCGTCATCCGCGGCAATCATCAGTCTGTCGGCCTGGCTGCTGTGGGTCGCCGCTGCCTACCAGGCCTTCGACGGTCTCAATCTCGGCAGCGCCTTCGGCCTGCGGGGCGCCGGCGACGCGCGATTCCCGGCGCTCGTGTTCCTCGTACTGTCCTGGGGCGTGTTCGTGCCGCTGGCGCACTCTTTGTCGTTTGCACCCGGGGCAGGGCTGGGTCGACGTGCTCCCGCAGTTCGGTCTCGGTGCGACGGGCGGATGGATCGCGATGGTCGTCTACGTGGTCCTGCTCGGCAGCGTGTTGTTCCTCCGCTGGCGCTCGCGCGCATGGGAGCGGATCCGGATCTGACCTCGCAGGCAACGCGGGCGGCCGGCGCCGCCCGTCACGTCGAGCGCCGGGGAGCAACTCTGTCGCGGCTGCCGGGAGTCAGGTCCCCGTCGCCGACAGCGGCGGCGTCTCGCCCGTCGGCTGCTCGATCGCGTTGGCGATCGCGTCCTCGACGCGCTCCATCCACACGAATTTGACCTCGCGACGCACGCTGTCCGGGATGTCCTCGAGGTCCTTGCGGTTGCGCGCCGGCAGCAGCACCGTGCGGATGCCCGCGCGATGCGCCGCGATGGTCTTCTCCTTGACGCCACCGATCGGCAGCACGAGGCCCCGCAGGCTGATCTCGCCCGTCATCGCCACGTCCGCGCGCACCTTGCGCTGGGTGACGAGCGACAGCAGCGCCGTGTAGAGCGCCACGCCCGCGCTCGGCCCGTCCTTCGGAATCGCGCCCGCCGGCACGTGCACGTGGATGTCGCTCTTCTCGAAGATCGCGGGATCGACGCCGAGCGAGACCGACTGTGCCTTGACCAGGCTCAATGCCGCCTGCGCGCTTTCTTTCATCACGTCGCCGAGCTGGCCAGTGAGGATCAGCTTGCCGGCGCCGGGGATGCGGGTCGCCTCGATGAAGAGGATGTCGCCGCCTACCGGCGTCCACGCGAGACCCGTTGCGACGCCCGGTACGCTCACCCGCATCGCGATCTCGTTCTCGAAGCGCGGCGCGCCGAGAATCTCCTCCACGTCGCCTTCGTCGATCTTGATCGACTCGGCCTTGCCTTCGGCGATCCGCACCGCGACGTTGCGCAGCACGGAGCCGATCTGGCGCTCGAGACGTTGCGGACACCCGCCTCGCGCGTGTAGTCGCGCGCAATCTTGAGGAGCGCCCCGTCGGTGACCGAAGCCTGCTCGGGCTTGAGGCCGTTCGCCTCGAGCTGGCGCTTCACGAGATAGCGACGCGCGATCTCGACCTTCTCCTCCTCGGTGTAACCGGTGAGCTCGATGATCTCCATGCGGTCGCGCAGCGGCCCGGGGATCGTGTCGAGCACGTTCGCGGTCGTGATGAAGAGTACCTTCGACAGATCGAACGGCACGCCGAGGTAGTTGTCGCGGAAAGTCGAGTTCTGCTCCGGGTCGAGCACCTCGAGCAGCGCCGAGGCGGGGTCGCCCTGGATACCCGCGCCCAGCTTGTCGATCTCGTCGAGCATCAGCACCGGGTTGCGGGTGCCCGCCTTGCGGATCGCCTGCATGATGTTGCCGGGCAGCGCGCCGATGTAGGTGCGGCGGTGACCGCGGATCTCGGCCTCGTCGTGCGTGCCGCCGAGACTCACGCGCTGGAACTTGATCCCGAGCGCGCGCGCGATGCTCTGACCGAGCGATGTCTTGCCGACGCCCGGCGGCCCGACGAAGCACAGGATGGGGCTTCGGCCCTGCGGGTTGAGCTTGCGCACCGCGAGGTACTCGACGATGCGCTTCTTGACCTTCTCGAGGCCATAGTGGTCGGCATCGAGGATGCCGCGCGCGCGCGCGATGTCTATATCCTCCACGTCGAGCTTCGACCAGGGCAGGCCCAGCAGCGTGTCGAGATAGGTGCGCGCCATCGAATATTCGCCGCTCGCCTCGCTCATGCGCTCGAGACGCTTCAGCTCCTTGCGCGCATGCTCATCGATGTCGGGCGGCATGCCCGCCTTGGTGATCGCTTCGGACAGCTCGGCGATCTCTTCCAGGCCCTGGCCGTCCTCGCCCAGCTCCTTGCGGATCTGGCGCATCTGCTCGCGCAGCAGGATCTCCTTCTGCCGGTCGTCGAGCGCCTCCTTGGTCTGCTCCTCGATCTGCCGCGAGAGCTTGAGCACCTCGACGCGGCGCGTGAGCAGGGTCGAGACGCGTTCCAGGCGGTCGCGCAGCTCGGTCGTCTCCAGGAGCTCCTGTTTGTCGGTGGCCTTGATGTCGAGGAAGCTCGCGATCATGTCGGCGAGCATCGACGGGGACTCGATGGCCTGGATGCTGTTGGCGAGCTCGGCGGGGGCCTGCGGCAGCAGCGAGATCGCTTCCACCGCCTTCTGTTTCAGGTACAGCGCTCGCGCCTCGACATCGGGATTGGTTGCGCCCGTGTCGGGCAGGAACTCGACCCGCGCGACGAGGAACGGAAAACCGCTCACCTGGTCGAGCACGCGAAAGCGGCGCTCGCCCTGGCAGACGAGATGATGCGTCCCGTCGGGAGCGGTCAGGTAACGCACTATGGAGGCTACCGTCCCTACGCGATGCAGGTCGTCGAAACCAGGATCCTCGGTGTCGGCCTTCTTCTGCAGCAGGAAGCCGACCTTGGCTTCGGTTCGCACGGCCTCCTGCGCGCCGGCCACCGTCTTCTCGCGCTTGATCGCCACAGGCATGACTACGCTCGGGAACAGCACCATGTTGCGCACCGGCAGAATGATCAGCATGTCGGGCGGCAGCGTGGGCGCCGGGGGTGTGTCGGCCGGAGCGGTGGTAACGGGAGTCGGTTTCTCGTTCGTACTCATGTGCGCACCTTCTGCGAACTCAGCGCCGGGTCAGCAGCAACCGGAGACAGCCGTGCGCGAAATCCTGCACGGTCATCGCCCAGGAACCGGGTGGCAGGGCGAGCCGCCGCTCGAAGAGCCCGTACGGGATCTCGAGCCGGCGGATCGTTGCGCCGTGGCGGCGATGTGGGAGCCGCCTCTCCGCCTGGACGACCAGCTGCTCGCCGGCGAGCTCGATCTGCAGCCGCTCGGGCGTCACGCCCGGCAATGCCATCTCGATCAAAAGTTCTCCTTCGCCTTCGTAGATATCGACCGGCGGTTCCCACCGGGGTTGCCCGGCCTGACCGGCGAGTTGAAAGCACTGGCGCTGCAGCCGGTCCGCCTCTTCGAGGAGGTGTACCGCTTCAGCCCACATCCAGTGGCCGGTGTCGCGTCGTTTCATGGGCGGGTTCCGTCAGGTACGGCAGTGGGTGGAGTTTGGGGCACACGGGGCTCGTCTCAACCCCGGGCTAACAAGGGCAAAGCGCCAGATTACTCTCCGCGAGCCCGGCGACGAATGCATCATCGAGACCGATATCGGGGAGGAGTCGTGAAAATCAAGAATAACCATAGAATTATGCTGCCACGCATCGAGCAACACCGACCTCTGAGCATCCAGATATGACAATCGATGCCCCGACTGCTCGCTTCGGCAAGCAGTTCTATGATCGCTACTACCGGAATCGGAGGACCCGCGTGGTGACGCGGGCCGAGATGACACGCCGCGCCGAATTCATCGCCGCTTTCGTCCGACACCGCGAGCTGCCGGTCAGGCGGATCCTCGACGCAGGCTGCGGTCTGGGCTTGATGCGCGCGCCGCTGCTGCGCAGCCTTCCCGGCGCCCGCTACACGGGGCTCGAGGCCAGCCAGTATCTCTGCGAGCGATACGGTTGGGAGCAGGGCTCGCTTGCAACCTGGACGCACTCCCGCCCCTTCGACCTCGTGGTTTGCTACGACGTCCTGCAGTACCTCGACACCCGCGACGCGGCCGCGGCGATCCGCCGGCTCGGACGGCTCTGCGGCGGCGTGCTGCACTTCGGGGCTCTGACTCTCGAGGACTGGCGGGAGTATTGCGACCGTCGGCTCACCGATCGCGCAGTTCATCTGCGATCCGCGGACTGGTATCTCTCGCGCCTGCGCAGGGCCTTCGTGAACGCGGGGTCGGGGATGTTCGTCCGGCGGGGTGCCGCACTGCATCTTTGGGCGCTCGAGCGCCTGCGCCCACCGCGGATCCGCCGGGGCCGGGCCGACAGCGCCGGCGACGCCGCTGTCCGGCTCGCGTAACCGCTCCTCCGCCCGGTCCGCCGTCGGGGGCGGTACAATTCGCCCCTTTCAAGCTGGTCCGGTTCCCCTCCATGCACGGTTCCTGGCAGCGGTGGTCACTCGCCGCATCCCTTTTGCTAATACTCACAGCCTGCCATTCGACGCCCAAGTGCGTGCGCGACGACGAGTACCTGCAGGCCATCGACCGGCACCGCCTCGATCTGCCGGCAAACGTCACCGCGAGCGAGCGGATGGCACCGCTGGTGATCCCGCCGGCTGCCCCGGATGCCGAGCAGCTCGACCCGGCACCTGACTGCCTGGACGAGCCACCGCCGTATTTCAGCGGTCGCCGGGCGCCGCTGCCCGCGGCGCCTGCGCCGGATAGCGGCTGAGCCCGGGTCCTGGCCGAGGACGCGCGGCGCAATGAATTGACCCCCCGAAGCACGACTCAACTGAGCAGCCTTGGCCTGCAGCCGGGTACGCTGAGGGCGGTCCTGATGGACCGCCTGACGCGGTCGCTTGGCCGCGACCCCGCCACGGCGACCCAGCGAGATATCTACAACGCGCTCTCGATGGCGGTGCGCGAGGAGCTCGCGGCGCGCTGGCTTGCCACCCAACGACGTGTCTCGGAGGCCGGCGTCAAACGGGTCTGCTATCTCTCGGTCGAGTACCTGCTTGGCCGCTCGCTGATCAACGGGCTTGCAAGCCTCGACGGTGACCTGGTGGCGGAGGCCCGTGCGGCTCTGGCCGAGCTCGACCACGACCTTGACCGGATCGCCGAGGAGGAAACCGATCCCGGTCTCGGCAACGGCGGCCTCGGCCGTCTCGCCGCCTGCTATCTCGACTCGCTCGCGACCCTGCAGTTTCCGGCGGTCGGGTACGGGATCCGCTACGACTACGGGATCTTTACCCAGACCATCGACGAGGATGGGCGCCAGCGGGAGATCGCGAGCAGCTGGCTGCGTCACTTCAATCCCTGGGAGATCGCGCGCGACGACGCGAGCTACGTGATCCGATTCGGCGGTCGCTGCGTAACCACGCAGGACGCGCAGGGCATCCCGCGCACCCGCTGGGCCGAGACCCACAACATCTGGGCGGTCGCGTACGACCAGCTGATTCCGGGCAACCGCAGCCCGACGGTCAATCACCTGAGGCTCTGGTCCGGCCGCGCGATTGCGCCTTTTGACGTTGAAGCGTTCAACGCCGGGCGCCACGCCGATGCCTCTGCCGCGCAGGCGGACGCCAAGAGCGTCTCGCGCCTCCTGTACCCGGACGATACGACGCCCCAGGGCAAGGAGCTGCGGCTAAAGCAGCAGTACTTCTTCGTCAGCGCAAGCCTGCAGGACATCCTCGCCCAGCACCTGGCCGACGGACGTCCGTTCGAGGCACTGTCGGACGCCGTCGCGATCCAGCTCAACGACACGCACCCGGCGCTCGCGATCGCCGAGCTGATGCGGCTGCTCATCGACGAGCACGAGCTCGAGTGGAAGCCGGCCTGGGCGATCACGCGGCGCGTGTTCTCGTACACGAACCACACCCTGCTGCCCGAGGCGCTCGAGACCTGGCCCGTGGCGTTCTTCGAGCGGCTGCTGCCGCGACATCTGCAGATCATCTACCTGATCAACCGCGCGCTGCTCGACGAAGTTTCCACCCGCTACCCGCACGACCACGAGCGGCGAAGCCGCGTGTCGCTGATCCAGGAAGATCACGGCCGCCTGGTGCGGATGGCCAACCTCGCCGTCGTCGGCAGCCACACCGTCAACGGTGTGGCGAGGCTGCATTCGGAGCTGATGAAGCAGACGATCTTCCGTGACTTCGCCGAGCTCTACCCGGACCGATTCACCAGCGTGACGAACGGCATCGCGGTGCGCCGCTGGTTGAAGCAGTCGAACCCGGGGCTCTCTGCGCTCCTGACCGAGCATCTCGGGCACGCCTGGGAGAACGATCTCGAGGAGCTGGAGCGGATGCGGGACGCCGTCGACGATAGCGGCTTTCGCCAGCGCTTCCGGGCGATCAAGCAGGACAACAAGGAGCAGCTCGCCGAGGTGATCCTGCGCCGCGTGGGAATCGACGTCGATACCGGTTCCCTGTTTGACGTACAGGTGAAGCGCATCCACGAGTACAAGCGGCAGCTCCTCAACCTGCTGTACGTGATCACCCGCTACAACCGGCTGCGCGAAAATCCGCAGCTCGACCTGGTGCCACGCACGGTGATCTTTGCCGGAAAGGCCGCGCCCGGCTACTACCTCGCGAAGTCGATCATCCGCCTGATCAACAACGTCGCCCGCGTCGTCAATGACGATCGCTCCATCGGCGGGAAGTTGCGCGTGGTGTTTCTGCCGGATTACGACGTGTCGCTCGCTCAGCGGATCATGCCTGCCGCCGATCTCTCCGAGCAGATCTCGACCGCCGGCATGGAAGCTTCCGGCACCGGCAACATGAAGCTCGCGCTCAACGGGGCGCTCACTATCGGTACGCTCGACGGAGCGAACATCGAGATCCGCGAAGCGGTCAGCCCGGAGAACATCTTCATCTTCGGCCTGACCGCGGAAGAGGTCGCAGCACGTCGGCGCTCGGGCTATTCGCCCAGTGAGATCGTGGCTGCGAACCCGGAGCTCGCAAAGACCATCGACCTGATCGATGCGGGTCACTTCTCACCCGGCAACCTCACCGCCGGCCGTCCGATCGTCGAGCGGCTGCTGTCGGAGGGGGAAACCTTCTTCGTGCTCGCGGACTTCGCCGCGTATGCCGCCGCGCAGGACGCGGTCGACGCGCTTTACCGCGATACCGACGCCTGGACGCGCAAGGCCGCGATCAACACTCTCAACATGGGGATGTTCTCGAGTGACCGCAGCGTGCGCCAATACGCGCAGCGGATCTGGCGGATCAAGCCAGTGCTCTGACGCGCCAAGATTGATGCGGCTGCTCGCCAGCCTCCCGCAGCACTGTCAGCGGAGCAGATAGATGATCAAGAGTCACGAAATCACGGGCGGCGCAGGCACCAGGCTCCACCTCGTCGAGAGCGGAAACTCCAGCGGTCGTCCTATTCTCTTCATCCATGGTTTCTCACAGTGTTGGCTCGCCTGGAGTCGGCAGCTCAGCTCGGACCTGGCCGACGGCCATCGACTTGTCGCAATGGACCTGCGTGGCCATGGTCTCTCGGAAAAGCCTCACGAGGGCTACGCAGACTCGAGGCTGTGGGCTGATGACGTCAACGCCGCGATACGCACTCTGAGTCTTGACCATCCGATCCTCTGTGGCTGGTCATATGGGCCGCTTGTAATCTTCGATTACCTCCGGCATTACGGCGAGGATGGCATCGGCGGTATCCACTTCGTCGGTGGGATCTCGAAGCTTGGCAGTGACGAGGCGTTGTCGGTCCTCACCCCGGAGTTTCTGCAGCTTGTTCCGGGATTCTTCGCCACGGAAGTGGAAGAGAGTGTGCGCAGCCTTCAGTCGCTGCTGCGACTGTGCTTCGTCCAGGAGCCTTCGGCCGCGGAGCTCTACCTGATGCTGGGATACAACCTGTCCGTCCCGCCCCATGTCCGCCAGGCGCTGCTTTCTCGCTCGTTCGACAACGACGATCTCCTGCCGAAGCTCCGCAAACCTGCGCTGATCTACCACGGCGCCGACGACGCGATCGTCAAGTCTGTGCGTCGTCGACCAGCACACGGCGAGCATCGCCCACGCGCAGACTCATGTGATGGCGAATGCGGGGCACGCGCCGTTCTGGGATGATGCGCCAGGCTTCAACCGGCGCCTGCGGATTTTCTCAGAGAGCCTTTGAGATCCTGAGCGTGGCCATGGGCGCTCGAGACTCGCGGGCGGATGGCTACGAGTCGTTCTACCGCGAATTTGATTCATCCCTGATGCGCCGAGTCCGGAAGGAGGCATACGGGGAGGACATCGGGCAACACTCCTGGGTCAGCGCCGACGAACTGCGTGCGGACATCCGCCGTCTCGAGCTCTCCCCGGCGAGCCGGTTGCTCGACCTTGGCTGCGGGCCTTGCGGTCCGCTTACGTTCGTGCTCGCGAACGTGGGTTGTCCGGGAACCGGGCTGGAGCTGAGCGCACCGGCCGTCCGTGCCGGCCGCACGCGTGCCGGCTCGCTCGGCGTTGCGGCCTTGCTCACTGCGCAGGAAGCCGATCTCAATGCGTCGCTTCCGTGCGGAACTCACTACTTTACGGCAGCGATGTCGCTCGACGTCGTGTGTCATATTCGCGACCGCGCCAGGTTGTTCCAGGAAGTCGCAAGAGTGCTGTCACCCGGCGGCAGGTTTCTGTTCACGGATCCGTGTGTGGTCACCGGTTCGGTCTCGAGCGATGAGGTGCGCCGGCGCAGCATCCACGGCTACACCGAGTTCGCGGCTCCTGGATGGAATGAGGCGACACTGGACGGTGCCGGTTTTCGCCTGATCGAGACGGAGGATCGAACCCCGAGCGTGCTGCGAAACGCCCGTGGTCGGCTGGCGGCCGTGCAGACCTATCGGGCGGAGCTTGAGCACACCCTGGGCGCGGCCGCTGTCCGGGATCAGCAGGACCACCTCGAGATCGTTATCGAGCTCGCCCGGCGGGGCGCTGCTTCGCGCGTGATGTACCTGGCGGAGCGGTCGAACTGCGGAGAACGCGGTAGCGGCGAGCCATGAGGCTGCCGACCGGAGAGACAACTTCCGAAGTCGGGCCGCCAAAGCTCGAGTCTGTCCCGCCCGGCGCCAGCGCGCGTGCGCGCTTCTGGCGCTGGGCAGCCGTCATTGGCATCGGGCTCGCGATCGCCGCCGTCCCGCCGCCGGCGGGCGTGTCCGCCGATTCCTGGAACCTGCTGGCAATCTTCTTGGCCACGGTCGCTGGGCTCACGCTGCAGCCGCTTCCCGGCGGCGCGATGGTCCTGCTCGGCGTCGGCGCCAGCGTGATTCTCGGCGTCCAGCCCATCGCAACGGCCTTGTCAGGGTACGGCGACCCGATCGTGTGGCTCGTGCTCGCGGCGTTCTTCATGTCCCGCGGCATGATCAAGACGGGGTTGGGCCGGCGCATCGCGTTCCTGTTCATCCGCTCGCTGGGCAAGCGGTCGCTCGGGCTGGGCTTCGCGCTGACGCTGACCGAGTTCGTGCTGGCAAGCTTCATTCCGTCGAACGCCGCGCGCTCGGGCGGCATCATCTTCCCGATCGCGAAGAGCCTGGCCACGGCCTACGACTCGCAGCCCGGTCCGACGGCAGGCCGCCTCGGGGCCTTCCTGATGATCTTCCTGTATCAGTGCTGCGTCGTGAACTGCGCGATTTTCCTGACGGGGCAGGCCGCGAACGCGCTGATCGCTTCCTTTGCATCGAAGACCGCCGGGGTCGAGATCAGCTACGGCCGGTGGTTCGTTGGCGGAGTCGTGCCCGGTTTGCTGAGTCTCCTGCGTGGTCGGCTTGCTCGTCTATCGCATGTCGCCGCCGGAAGTCACTCACACGCCGCGCGCGCCCGAGATCGCGCAGGCGGAACTCGAACAGATGGGTCCGATATCAGGATCCGAACTGCGGATGCTCCTGGTGTTCGCGCTGGTCGCCGCGCTGTGGATGACGACCGCCCTGCACGGCAT
Organism: uncultured Gammaproteobacteria bacterium; assembly: GCA_963728295.1. Lineage (GTDB taxonomy): Bacteria > Pseudomonadota > Gammaproteobacteria > Steroidobacterales > Steroidobacteraceae > DATJKD01. Next base: position 60,435 of record CAVSKB010000004.1, read on the forward strand.
TCATTACGCCGCGGTGGCGTTGATGGGCATCGGCGTGCTGCTCGTATCGGGCGTGATCGACTGGGAGGACGTCAAGTCCGAGCGCGGTGCGTGGGACGTGTTCATCTGGTACGGGGGCCTCGTGCAATTGGCCGGTGCGCTCGCGGGCACCGGGTTGCCCGAACAATTCGCCCGCTCGATAGCGGGATTCACCACGGGGTGGCCATGGTGGGAAGCGCTGGTCGTGCTCGTGCTCGTCTATTTCTACGCTCATTACGCGTTCGCGAGCATCACCGCGCACGCCACCGCAATGTTCATCCCGTTTCTGGCGGTGATGATTGCAGCGGGAGTGCCGGCGGGGCTCGCTGTCCTTTCGCTTGCGTATGCATCCAACCTGATGGCCGGCCTGACGCACTATGGGACTACGCCCGGACCAATCTACTTCGGCGCCGGTTACGTCACGCAGGGGACCTGGTGGCGCATCGGCTTGATCGCATCCGGCGCAAGTCTCGTCATCTGGATGACGGTCGGTGTCGCCTGGTGGAGGTTCCTCGGCCTCTGGTGAGTCGCGCGCCCGGCAACGGTGCGGCGGCCCATCCTGCGGGCGACTGGACCCGTGTCCGGCTAGACTGAAGCGGTGCCTGGCAAACTCAAGCTGACCACCGCGGAAATCGGCGCGCTGATCGAGGCGCGTCATCGGGAGCCGCGCTCGGTGCTCGGTTATCACGAGGTGCGACGTGGCAAAGCCGAGCCGCGCAGCATCGTGCGCGTGCTCGAGCCCGACGCGGTCGAAGTCGCGGTGGAATGGTCCGACGGGGGCGAGGTCTCCACTATCCTGCGCCGTATCCACGACGCGGGCCTCTTCGAAGGGGAGGTACCGCGACGCCGGCCCTTGCAGCCGTACCGGCTGCGGATTCGCTATCGCAGCGGCGCCACACTCGCCAAGCACGATCCGTATTTCTTTGCGCCGCAGCTGAGCGAGTTCGATCTGCACCTGTTCGGCGAAGGCAACCACCACCATATCTATTACAAGCTGGGTGCCCATCCGCAGGAAGTCGACGGCGTGACGGGTACGCACTTCGCCGTCTGGGCACCGAATGCGCAGCGGGTCAGCGTCGTGGGCTCGTTCAACCTCTGGGACGGCCGCAAGCACGCGATGCAGCTGCGCGGGACGTCCGGAATCTGGGAACTCTTCATCCCGGGCGTCGGGCCCGGCGCAGCCTACAAATACGAGATCCGGACGAATAGCGGTCGCACGCTGCTCAAGGCCGATCCATACGGCTTCGCGATGCAGTTGCGGCCGGACAATTGCTCGGTCGTCGCCGCGCTGGACGGCCATGAATGGCGTGACGAGGCCTGGATGACCGCACGCGCGCAGACCGACTGGCCGCGTCGCCCCATCAATATCTACGAGATTCACCCGGGTTCCTGGCGGCGCCACTACGATCGGACGCCATCGTTTCCGAACTGGCGTGAGCTCGCGGATGACCTCATCCCCTACGTTCGCGATCTCGGCTTCACGCACGTCGAGTTGATGGGTGTCGCGGAATATCCCTACGACGGTTCCTGGGGCTACCAGGTCGTTGGTTACTACGCGCCGACCGCCCGTCACGGTACACCGCAGGATTTCATGCACTTCGTCGACCGCTGTCACGAAGCCGGCATCGGCGTGATCATCGACTGGGTGCCCGCGCACTTCCCGCGCGACGAGCATGGCCTCGCGTCCTTCGACGGAACCGCGCTCTATGAGCATGCCGATCCGCGGCTGGGCGAGCACGCCGACTGGGGGACGAAGATCTTCAATTACGGCCGCCACGAGGTGTGCAACTTCCTCGTGGCCAACGCGCTCTACTGGCTCGAGCGCTATCACGTGGACGGCCTGCGGGTCGACGCCGTGGCCTCGATGCTTTACCTCGATTACAGCCGCAAGGAGGGCGAATGGCTGCCGAACCGGCACGGTGGCCGAGAGAACCTCGAGGCGATCGAGCTGCTCAGGCGGCTCAATGTCGTCGTCGGGCATTACTACCCGGGGGCGCTGACGATCGCGGAGGAGTCAACCGCGTTTCCGGCGGTGACGCAACCAGTGCACCTCGGCGGTCTCGGATTCCATTTCAAGTGGAACATGGGCTGGATGAACGACACGCTGCGCTATGCGGCGCTCGATCCCATACACCGCCGCTTCCACCACCAGCTGATCACCTTTTCATTCGTGTATGCATGGTCGGAGAAATTCGTGCTGCCGGTGTCTCACGACGAGGTCGTGCACGGCAAGCGATCCCTGCTGGAGAAGATGCCGGGCGATCGCTGGCAGAAGTTCGCAAACTACCGGTGGTTGCGCGCGTACATGACGGCGCATCCGGGTAAGAAGCTGCTGTTCATGGGACAGGAGTTCGGACAGTCGCGGGAGTGGAATCACGACGACTCACTCGATTGGCACGAGCGCGAAGCGGATTGGCATCGCGGCCTGGTTGAGCTGAATCGCGAGCTCAACATGCTCTATGCGCGCGAGCCGGAACTCCATGCCAGCGATCCCGACCCGCATGGCTTCCGCTGGATCGATCACGACAACGCCGAGCAGAGCGTGTTCGCGTTCCTGCGTCGCGACCACGGCGCGCCCGGGGCTTCGCCCCTCATCTGCGTCTTCAATGCCACGCCGGTGCCGCGGAACGGTTACCGGATCGGCGTCGAGCGGCCGGGCGACTACCGTTTGGTGCTCGACACCGACGACACGCGCTTCGGTGGCTCGGGGTACAACCCGCGGGCGCACTGGACCGCCGACGCAGAGCCATGTCACGATTTTCCGCACAGCGTGCGGCTCGATCTGCCACCGCTTTCGGCCGTTTTTCTGAGCGCGACGCCGTGAGCGAGACCGTTCCGGTACTGGAGGCGGGCGCGCCGCAGCCGCCGGGTGCGCACTGGACCGGGGTCGGCACGAACTTCGCCGTGTTTTCCGCCGTCGCCGACCGCGTGGAGTTGTGCCTGTTCGACGACGCGGACCAGGAACGCGCGCGGCTCGCGTTACCGGCGCGCACGGGCGACATCTGGCACGGCTTCCTGCCGGCAGAGTTCGGCGGTATCGGAACCGCTTATGGCTACAGGGTTCACGGCCCGTATCAACCCTCCGCAGGGCACCGCTGCAACCCCGCGAAGCTCCTGGTCGATCCGGCGGCGCTCGCGCTGTCGGGCGACCTCGTGTGGCATCCCGCTCTGAACGGCGGTGCGCCCGCCGATGATCGGACACCCGACGCCACGGACAGCGCACCGTGGGTGCCCAGGTGTCGTGTCGTGGATCGTGCATTCGAGTGGGGAAGCGTTCGCCGCCCGCACGTACCGTGGCGCGACACCGTCATCTACGAGCTGCACGTAAAGGGGTATACGCAGCTCCATCGGCGCGTCCCCGCGGAGCATCGCGGCAAGTTTCTGGGTCTCGCGCACCCGGCCGTGATCGATCACCTGCACCGCCTCGGCGTCACGTCGGTCGAGCTGATGCCCTGTCACGCCTGGGTGAGCGAGCAGGTTCTCCTGCAGCGGGGGCTGACCAACTTCTGGGGCTACAACCCGCTCGCCTGGTTTGCCCCGGACGCCCGCTACGCCGTCGCCGATCCGGTCGCCGAGTTCAAGACCATGGTGCGCGCACTGCACGCGGCGGGGCTGGAGGTGATACTCGACGTGGTCTTCAACCACACGGCCGAGGGCAACCAGCTCGGACCGACGCTGAGCCTCCGCGGTTTCGACAACGCCAACTATTACCGCCTGCCGCCGCACGACCGGTCGCAGTACGAGAACTTCTCCGGCACCGGCAACACGGTCAGCGTCGATCATCCGGCAGTCCGCGCGCTCGTGATCGACTGCCTGCGCTACTGGGTGAGCGACATGGGGGTGGACGGATTCCGCTTCGATCTCGCGCCGGTGCTGGGCCGCGACAGCAGCGGCTACAGCAGCCAGGCGCCGTTCTTCGCGGCCCTGCGATCGGACCCCGTGCTCGCCTACACCAAGCTGATCGCCGAGCCCTGGGACGTCGGGCCGGGCGGCTATCAGCTCGGCCACTTTCCGGCGGGATGGTCGGAGTGGAACGACCGGTTCCGCGATACTACGCGTGCGTTCTGGCGCGGCGACCGGCCGCTGCTCGGCACTTTTGCCGAGCGCTTTGCGGGCTCGAGCGACCTGTTCCGCCATCACGGCCGCAAGCCCACCGCGACCGTGAACTTCGTTGCGTCACACGACGGCTTCACACTCGCCGACATCGTGTCCTACAACGATCGTCACAACGAGGCGAACCTCGAGAACGGCGCCGACGGCCACGCGCACAACCTGAGCTGGAACCACGGCGTCGAAGGGGCGACCGACGATCCCGCGATCACGGCACTGCGTCGCCGCCAGATGCGCAACCTCCTCGCCACCGTGCTGCTGGCGCAGGGCGTGCCGATGCTGCTCGCCGGCGACGAGATGGCGCGCAGCCAGCGCGGCAACAACAACACCTACTGCCAGGACAACGAGCTGTCGTGGATCGACTGGGACCTCCTCGAGCAGAACTACGACCTGGTCGACTTTGCGTGTCAGCTCATCCGGTTCCGGCGGTCGCGGCCGGGGCTGCGACGGGACACCTTCCTCAAGGGAGCCCGGCGCGGCACCTCGCCCAAGGATGTGAGCTGGCTGCATCCCACCGGCCGGGAGCTCTCGGCGGCCGACTGGAACGATGCGGCCGCCCGATGCCTGGGGGTGCTGATGAGCGGCGGGGTGACCTCGCGGCGCGGCGTCTCCGGCAACCTGCTGGTCATCTTCAATGCCGACGACGCGGCGAACGAGTTCGTGTTGCCGCCGGCGCCGGCCGAGGCCTCCTGGTGCGTGCTGTTCGACACGGCCCTGCGTCATCCGGGACCCGGCACGCGCATGCTGCGCAACCTGAGGACGCTGCCGCTCGAACCGCGCAGCACGGTGCTGCTCGAATCGCAGGTCGAATGAGCGCCCCATCGCTGGAATCCGCTACGGCCGGAAGCCGGCTCGAGCTTCTCCGGCAGCGGCTCGCCACGCTGCGCGGCATCGGGGAGGCGTACTACGACCATCGCGGCGAGCTGCGAAGCGTGAGCGTCGCGACGCGTGACGCGCTGCTCGCGGCGATGGGTTGCAACCTGAACGATGCGTTGGCGCTCGAGCGCGAAATCGGTGCTCTTGAGTCCGCGCGGTGGCGCACGCTCGTGCCGCCGGTCGCGGTGCTGCGGCCGTGCCGCATGGGTGTTGCGCTTGCGCTGCCGGTCGACGTCCTTGACAAGGATGTCGCCTGGCACGTTCGGCTCGAGAGCGGCGGCACGAGCGCGGGCACAGCTTCCGCGAACTCGCTCGCGGAGGGTGAGCGCTGCGAGATCGACGGCGGGATCGTGTCGCGACGGCTCCTGCTCCTCCCGGACATTCCCTGCGGGTATCACGAGCTGCGTGTCTCGGTCGACGCGGGTGCAGCGGCCCACTGCGCGCTGATCGTGGCACCGGAGCGCTGCTTCGAGCCCGGGGGCCTGCGGTCCGGGCAGCGGGCGTGGGGCCTCGCGGCCCAGCTCTACACGCTCCGCTCGGAGCGCAACTGGGGCATCGGGGATTTCGCCGACCTGCGAGAGCTCGTCGAGCATGCGGCGCGTTGCGGGGCCGACTTCGTGGGCATCAACCCTCTGCACGCGCTCTTCGGAGCGCACCCCGCGCAGGCGAGTCCCTACAGCCCCTCCTCGCGCCAGTTTCTGAACGTCCTCTATATCTCGGTGCCCGAAGTGCCGGAGTACGCCGAAAGCGACGACCTGCGCCGGGAGATCGAGTCGGACGCCATGCAACGCGAACTCACCACGCTCCGCGCCGAGCCGCTCGTCGATTACCCGGGCGTGTCGCGCGTCAAGATGCGGGTGCTCGAGCGGCTGTACACCCATTTCCGCGATCGCCATCTGGCCACGGGCACCTCGCGGGCGCGCGCCTTTCGCGAGTATCGCCGCGCGCAGGGCGAGGCGCTCCGCCGCTTCGCGCTGCACGAAGCGATCGACCGGCACATTCGTGACGGTGACCCCGCGATCTGGGGCTGGCCGGCGTGGCCCGTCACGCTCCGTGATCCGGAGCACGCGGCGGTGATCGCCTTCGAGGCTGCGCATCCGGACGAGATCGCGTTTCACGAGTGGCTGCAATGGGTGGCTTCCGGGCAGCTGGCGGCGGCGCAGGCCCGCGCCCGCGAGCTCGGCATGGGCATTGGGCTCTATGGCGACTATGCGGTCGGCGTGAACGTCGCGGGCGCGGAAACGTGGGCCAATCCGCTTGTCTACCGGACCGGCGCTGCGGTCGGCGCGCCACCCGACCCGCTGGCACTCAAGGGTCAGGACTGGGGTATCCCGCCCCAGGACCCGCATGCGCTCGCCGCGGAGCAATACCGACCATTCCGCGAGCTCATCGAGGCGAACATGCGTCACTACGGAGCGTTGCGTGTCGATCACGTCATGTCGCTCTTCCGGCAATGGTGGGTACCCGAAGGCGCAAGCGCGGTCGATGGCGGTTACGTCCACTATCCGCTCGATGACCTGATGTCCGTGCTCGCGCTCGAGAGCGTGCGCCAGCGCTGTCTCGTGATCGGCGAAGACCTCGGCACCGTGCCCGACGAGGTGCGCCATGCGATGGCGGCGTTCGGCGTGTACCACTACAAGGTGCTGCTCTTCGAGAAGGAGTCCGACGGAAGCTTCCGGGCGCCGGACCGCTATGCGCGCCCATCGATCGCCGCGGCGTCGACGCACGATCTGCCAACCCTGCGCGGTTACTGGGAGGGAGGCGACCTCGCGCTCCGCGACGGGCTCGAGCTCTATCCCGATGAGGGTACGCGGCGACGCGTCCACGAGGAGCGGGCGCTCGACCGCGAGCGGCTTCAGGCGGCGCTCGCGGCGGCCGGCCTGGATCCGGCGCCGACATCGGAATCGGGAACGCGATTCGGCGCGACTCCCATCGTCGCCATGCAGTGTTTTCTCGCGAAGAGCACAGCCGCCCTCGTCGCGCTGCAGGTCGAAGACCTGCTCGGCATGAGCGAGCCGGTCAACGTGCCGGGCACCCTCGATGAGTATCCCAACTGGCGGCGGAAGCTGACCGCGACCTTGGACGAGGTCTTCTCCGACGAGACGGTGCGAGATCTGATCCGCCGGATCCGCGAGCTGCGCCCCCCGAAATTCAGCTCAGGGCCGGATATTCCGGATTGATCAGCTCCCAGCCGAATTTGTGCGGGGCCGGGTGTCCCTGCGGGGAGACCCGGCCCCAGATCAGCTGTCTCAGCGGCGGCTGAGGGCTACGTCCGGAGCGAGCTGCCAGACCGCGTCGGCATCAGGGCAGGCCGTCGTCCGCCCCTCGCTCAGGCCGAAGTTGCCGTGCGCGACCAGTCGGAAGCGGCGGCAGCCGTCGGTGGAGAGCTTGCCGTCGGAAAGCGGCGTCAGCTGGTAGTTCACCTTCGTTGCGGGGTTGCTCCACGCAACCGTCTGACCGTAACTGGCCAGCTCGAGTGCATGACCCACGCAGGAGCGATCGGTGCGATCCATCCGGCGGCCGATCTCCGAGCCGATCGCCGCGCCGATCACCGTCCCGACCACCACGGCGACCAGCCGATCGTCGTCATCGGCGACGTCCGCGCCGATCACACCGCCGGCGACGCCGCCCAGCACCGCACCGATCTCGGCACGATCGCAGCGACCGAGGCGTACGCCGTAATCGCGCTGCCAGTTGCGCCCGCTGTACCCGGCATAGGTCGGGTCGTGTTTCTTCCGCCAGCCATGTGCCGGGGCGTGCGCAGGGGGCACCGCCAGCGCGGCGCAAGGCAGCGCCAGGGCCGTGGTAAGCAACAGGTGGCGCAATGTCGTCGAAACGTTCATACGCTACTCCTCGGATCCGTCCATCACGGTTCCGGGACGACACGCTAACGGTCGCCGGTCGCTGCGTCCCGAGGCGAGATCGGAGCCGTGATACGGGTCACGAACGTGAGCGCCGCTTAAGTCAAAGACCTAAGCTAACGTCGGCGAGCAACACGGAGGTGAGCCATGGAAGCCAGGACAGCAGCGGCCGGCACCGTAAGAATCGGAGGCGACCTGTCAGTGCATCGGCTGGGATTCGGCGCGATGAGGATCACCGGGCCGGACATCTGGGGACCGCCGCGCGACCCGGCGGAGGCACGCCGCGTGCTCAAGCGCGCCGTCGCAATGGGTGTCAACTTCATCGATACCGCCGACTCCTACGGTCCGGGCACGAGCGAGGAGCTCATCGCCGAGGCTCTGCATCCGTACCCGCCCGGCCTCGTCATCGCGACCAAGGGTGGGATCGTTCGACCGATGCCCGCGCGCTGGGATCCCGACTGTCGGCCCGAGCATCTGCGCGCGGCCTGCGAGTCGAGCCTGCGGCGCCTGCGGCTGGAGCGAATCGATCTGTACCAGCTGCACACTATCGACCCACGAGTGCGGCTCGAGGACTCGATCGGCGAGCTCGTGCGTCTGCAGTCCGAGGGGAAGATCCGTCACATCGGCGTGTCGAACGTGCGCGTGGCGGAGCTCACCCGGGCACGCCGGCTGGTGAACATCGTGTCGGTGCAGAACCGCTACAACGTCGCCGACCGGACTTCGGATCCGGTGCTCAAGGCCTGCGAACGCGACGGTCTCGTCTTCATCCCCTGGCGTCCGCTCGCCCAGGGCGCCGGCGACATGATCTCGACCGGCGGCCCCATGGTCGCGCTCGCCCAGCTGGCGAGCCGGCGGGGACTGTCGATGCAGCAGGCCGCGATCGCCTGGTTGCTCGCGCGGTCGCCTGGCATGCTGCCGATTCCAGGCACGTCAAAACTCGACCACCTCGAGGCGAACGTCGCCGCCGGCGAGATCACGCTCACGCCCGAAGAGATACGCGCGATCGGTTGACGCGCGGGAGCAGCTGGAATGTCGGCAGGCCGTGACTTCCAAGCGCGTTACGGGCCCTGGGCCCTGATCGCCGGCGGTTCCGAGGGGATCGGGCGGAGTTTTGCGATCCAGCTCGCCGAGCGGGGGCTGGATCTGCTGCTCGTCGCGCGCCGCGACGGCCCACTCGAGGAGACGGCAGCCGAGATCCGCGAACGCTTCGGCGTCCAGGTCGTGACGCAGGCGCTCGACCTCACCGCGCCCCATCTCGAAGACGCCATCGCGCCACTGGTGGCTGCCCGTGAAGTTGGCTTGCTCGTATGCAACGCCGGCGCGGCGCATGGAGCGGCGATGCTGCTCGACCGGCCCGTCGATGCCGCGCTCGCGATGGTGCGGCTCAACTGCGCGGCACCGCTCGTGCTTTCGCATGCGCTCGGTGTGCCGATGCGGGCACGGGGTCGGGGCGGCGTGATCCTCGTGTCGTCGATGGCCGGGCTCGCCGGCGGCGCCTTCATCGCAGCCTATGCGGCGAGCAAGGCCTTTGAGATCTCACTCGCCGAATCGTTGTGGTACGAGTTCGGCACGGCCGGGGTGGACGTGCTCGGTCTGATCGCAGGCGCCACCAGCACGCCGGCCATGCTGCGCTCCGGAATGAAATTCGGAACCGCCGATGGCGATGCGGCTCGCGCCACCTCCGGACCGGCGACCAGCACGATGGCGATGGAGCCCGACGAGGTCGCACGCGAGGCGCTCGAGAATCTCGGGCGGGGGCCTGTCCACATCGCCGGCGACGCGAACCGGCAGGCAGCGAGCGGATTGCGCAGCGCGCCGCGTGATCAGGTGGTCGCGGCGATGAGCGCGGCCGTTGCGGAGATGTACGGAATACCGCTCCCGCCACGGATACCATAGCGGCGATGGCCCAGTGGTCGCACCGCTACGCGCGGATAAACGGCATCCGCATGCATTTCGTCGAGCAGGGCGCCGGCACCCCGGTGATCCTCTGCCACGGATTCCCCCATTTCTGGTTCAGCTGGAGGCACCAGATCCCGGTCATCGCGCAGGCAGGCTGGCGCGTGATCGCGCCGGACCTGCGCGGCATGGGCCAGACGGACGCCCCTGCGGAGGTCGCCGCCTACGACGTCCCGCACATTACCGGCGACCTGCTCGGGCTGCTGGACGCAATCGGCGAGGAGCGCGCGGTCTTCGTGGGGCTCGATTTCGGCGCGTTCGCCGTCTACGACCTGGCGTTCCGCGCGCCGGAGCGCGTGATCGCGGTCATCGGTCTCGAGAACCCGGCCGCTCCGCACAACCCCGCGATGCCGCCGCTCGCCGAGTATGCGGAGATGGCGAAGCAGCATTTCGTGCACATCCATTATTTCGCACCCTGCGGTCCGGCAGATATCGCTCTCGATGCGGCGCCACGTGAATTCCTGAGCAAGGTCTTCTACGCGCTCTCGGGCGACTACCACTACCTGGACGTATGGAAGCATCCGCCGGGCACCACCTATCTCGACGCGCTGCCCGAGCCGCCGCCGCTGCCGTGGAGCTGGCTTACCGAGCTCGAACTCGAGTTCTACGTCTCCGAGTACGCGCGCAGCGGCTTTACAGGCGGGCTGAACTATTACCGGTCGATGGATCTCAAGTGGGCAAGCCGGAAGCCATTCGAGGGCTTGACCTCATCGGTGCCGGCCTTCTTCATCGGCAGCGAGCGCGACTGCGATCTCGAAGGGTTTCACGGACACGACCCGATCTCGCTCTTCCGTGCGCAGTTCCCGGATCTGCGCCGTGTCGAGATGATCGCGGGCGCCGGTCACCTGATGCAGATGGAGCGTCCACGCGAAGTCAACGCGTTGCTGCTCGAGTACCTGAGTGCGATCAGAGAGGACCGGCACCGAGGACGCTGATGTCGCCCAGGTGCGCGCGGCAACAACTCGGGACTTGATCCGTCACGAGGCTGCCGGCTGGGCATTGAGTTCCGCGTCGCCCGGGTCGTGCAGCACGCACGAGGTGCCGCCCGGCGTGTACATCATGGCCACGCAGCGGTTGCAGGAGATGCACTCCGAGCGCGTTGCGGTGCCGCTTGCAAAACGGCGTGGCAGATCCGGCTCGCAGATGAGCGCCCGGCCGAGCGCGACCGCGTCGAAGCCCTCGCCCAGGACCTGCTGCACGCTGGCGAGCGACTTGATGCCGCCGAGATAGGCGAGCGGCATCTTCACGGCAGCGCGCACCCTGCGTGAGTGCTCGAGCAGGTACATCTCGTGGAACTCGACGTTGCGCGGCTCGGTGAGCCGCTGGACGAACATCGCAGCTGCGACGATCGCGTTCGGTGGGCGCGCTCTGTTCTCCTTCGGGAAGGACGAGCCGAACATGGTCGTGATCGACTCGACGTTCATGCCGGCGCTCAAGACCAGCAGGTGCGCGCCCTCGGCTTCGAGCGCGCGCGCCACGATGGCGCCGTCGTCGGCTGTGTTTCCGCGTCGCACGCCGTCGGTCACGCTGATCTTGCAGACGACCGCGACGTCCCGCCCTACAGCATCCAGCACCCGACGCAGCACCTGCGACGGATAACGTGCGCGGTTCGCCGTGCTGCCGCCGTAGCCGTCGCGACGCCTGTTGTAGAGCGGCGAGATGAACTGGCTCAGCAGGTAGCCGTGACCCATGTGGATCTCGACCGCATCGAAACCAGCCTCGCGCGCGAGCCGCGCGGCGCGGACGAACTCGCCGGCAACGCGGTCCATGTCCTCGCCGGTCATCTCTCGACGCAGCAGCTGGCCGCTCATGATCCCGACCTTGTTGAATCCGCCGCTCGAAGAGAGCGGGCGCCCGCTCTCGAGATCCTCGATGAATGTGAAGCAGCCGCCGTGCGTGATCTGCGCGCAGGCCGCGGCGCCATGCCGATGGACCGCCTCGGTCAGGACCTTGAGATGCGGCACGGCCGCCGCGTCGAGCGTCACCTGGTCGACAAAGGTTCGCCCGTCGGGGCTGACCGCGCAGTAGGCGACCGTGGTCATCGCGTTGCCGCCGGCGGCCATCGATTCGTGGAACTGCACGAGCGCCTTCGTGGGCGTTCCGCCGCGCGCGCGTCCCTCGTTCGTGGCGGACTTTATGAAGCGATTGCGCAGGGTCAGCGGTCCCAGCTTGAGCGGGCTGAAGGGCGAGACCGGTGATGTAACCTGTTCGATCATCGGACAGCCCCCTCAGGCTTGCGCGACTGCTGGTGCCAGCCGTTGTGCCGTCTCGACGCGATGCACGTAGAAAAGGAGCGCGACGGCGCCGGCAAACAACGCTGCGAACACGAGGAACACTGAGCGGTAGGAACCCGTGAGGTCGAACAGCCAGCCGGCGGCGATGGGCATCAGTAGCCCGAACGGCATGGCGCTCAATGAATAGAGACCCATGACACGCGGAAAGGAACGCGAGCTGAAGAGGTTGCCGAACAGTGCCGCGACGACCGGAATAACGGCCGACATGCAGAGTCCGAAACCCGCGGTCACGAGTGCGAGCGCGAAGTATCCGCCGCCGCTCAGCAGCGCGGGCCACAGCAGCGCGAGCGCGAGGCACATCAGTCCCAGCGTGCGTGCGCCGCCGATCCTGTCGGCGAGCAGGCCGAAGAACACACCGCCGGCCATGCCCGCCCCGCCCATGACCGTGAGCAGGAATGCCGCGCTTTGCAGGCTGTACCCGGCGCCGGTGGCAAACGGGACCAGGTGCGTGCTGATCGTCACACCCGTGCCGGCGACGATCCCTCCGCAGTAGGTGGTCGCCCAGAAGGCGGGTTCGCGCATCGGATGCGCGGTGTCGTTGCCGTCGCCCGCCTGGGCGACGGCAGGTGTGGGCGCAGCGCTGTCCGCCCCCAGCGCCGACTGGCCGACGTCGCCGGGCCGGTCGACGATCAGCCGTGTGAGCGGCAGCAGCAGCAGGACCACGACGGCCAGTCCGACGGATGTCGGCCGCCATCCGAAGCTGGTGATCGCCGCGGCCGCCAACGGCGGCATTGCCATCACCAGGAAGGGGATCATGACCAGGCCCGTGGCCTTGCCGCGCTGTTCGACGAACCAGTTGTTGATCAGGGTCGTCGGCGGCACGATCACCAGGCACGCGGCGGCCACGCCGCCCAGCAAGCCGAAGATCGCCACGAACTGCCACGCGCTTGCAGCCATGCTCGCAAGCACGAACATCAGCGCCAGCGCCACCAACCCGATCGACATGACGCGCCGTATCGACCAGCGCCCGATTGCGCGACCTATCGCCGGGTGCGAGCAGTCCCATGAACGTGACCACGAGCGCCAGTCCGCCCGAGAGCAACGACCGCGAGGCAGCGAACTCACCGGATATTCCGGCGACGAACGGCCCGTAGGTCCCGAACGTGAGCCCCAGCACGAGGTTCGTGCACAGGAAGGCAAGTGCCACCATCCGCCAGCCGAGAAATCGTCCGGGCGACGTCGAGGATTTCAATCGGTGATCTCGCCGCTCAGGATCGCGGTATCGGGCGTGAGCGCCGCCCAGCCGTCGTGCGCGAGCGTCACGACCGGCAACCTGTGCAGCGTGACCGGCGGTGGATCACCCTCCGTCTTGATGAGCCGCAGACTCATGCCGCCATGTGCGTGTCCGCAGGGATCGATCCAGTTCCCGCCGAGACCAGGATCCGCGTCCGCGATGACGATGCGGATCGAACCGTCCGCCTCATACGCAGCGCGGTACTTGGTCACGTAACCCTGGCCCTCCTCGTAGCAGTCGAGGTTCTCCTGCCAGATGTTGCAGAGCTGGAAAATCCAGTAGTCGCAGGGCGTGGGCCGGAAGCTGATCACCAGCGCCTCGTCCGACGTCTTTTCCCAGGTGCCGAAGCCGTGGTGCCGGTCGGGGACGCCGCCGTTGCTGAGATACACCGCGCGACTGAAACGGATGCGGTTAGGGCGCTTGCCCTAGGTTGTCCTGCCACCAGCGCCGAACGAGCTCCGCGTACCCGAGCACCATCTGCGCCGACTTGGCGAGCCCATCGCTCACCTCCGCGGGACGGATCGGGCGCGGCGCCGCGCCATCTAGGCGCGCGATATGCATGACGGGGGGAAGGGTCTCCTCTCGACGGTGATGCACCACGCGCACCAGGAGGCCGACGCAGTCGGGCGTGATCGGAAGCCAGTCGGCGTCACCGGCGGCCCGCTCCCGGCTCACGATCACCTCGAAGCGGCCGTCCGGGTCGAAGCGGATATCGTCGCTGGTGAGAAAACCGGTGGTGCGCAGCGTCGCCGGATCGAACTCCGCGAGCCCCTCGACGCCGCGCGGTGCCCAGTCGCGCGCGCCCGGATCGGCGGGCTGCTTCGCCGTCCATGCCGCCATCACGAAGTAGGGGACGTTTCCGCGGACGCCCGTGATCCGGTAGTCGAACCGCCCGTCGACGAACTCGGCGAGCAGGTGATCCTGGTCGGGCGACTGGAAATTGATGCCCTGGCGCCAGGGTGCGTCGCGCAGCCGCGGGCGCTCGGGCTCGCAGTTCTCCATGTAGCGCTCGAAGCCGTTGCGCATCAGCCGCGTCAGGAACCGGTACCACTCGGCGCGGTCGAGGTCGTCCACCTCGTCACCGAATCGTTCGATCAGGTGACCGGCGCGGCGCACGGACTCACAGAAATCGTCCCAGGCGCGTCCGGACGCGAGTCGCTTCTGGGCAGGGCTCATCCAGCCTCCCCCGCGGTCGGCTCGCGCCGTACGCCGAACCGTTCGTAATAGAAACCGAACCGCTTGCGCAGCGCGGCCACGTCGACGCCGAAATCGCCCGCGAGGTCGTAGACGACCTGCCCGTGCTTGCCGCGCGGATTGGCCGCGAGGTAGCCGCCGATCCGTGACTCGGTACCTGCCGTGAGTGCCAGGCCCGACATCGCGTACACGCGCCGGATGACCGCGGTCTGGTCGGCCATGTACTCGTGGAAGCGCACGTCGATCGAGCGTTCGACCGGCACTGCGTCGCGGTCGCGGACACAGGCGCGGAGCAGGTGCTCGACGCGCTCGATCCAGTAGCTCGCCAGCTCGCCGAGGTCGATGGTCCGGCGGCGGATGCGGTCTCCGTACGCGAGCATGGTTATGGCGGACTGGATGACCGCGACCGGGTCGCGGTGCGTCACGATAACCGTGGCATCCGGATAGGTGGCATCGAGCGCGGGCAGGTTCTCCATGTGCGGAGGTGACTTCATGACCCATCGATTCGGACCCTTGAGCCAGGTCAGCGCCTGCAGGACCTTGCGCCCGTAGGCGTAGTGCGGTCGCTGGTCGTGGGCGTAGTAGTAGTCGCGCCAGCGGTAGGGTCGTGACTGCCATTCGGGAAGGTACGAGGAGAAGTCGATCCCCTGCAGCTCGATGTCCTCGTGCACGTGATCGGGTGCCATCTCGTGCATCGCGGGCATGAGCGGCAGCACGGCTTCGAAAGCGCCCCAGGTCTCCTGCGTACGGAGGAACCGCGGATCCGGGCTGCCCGGCGCGGCGACGTCCTCTGGTGCCGGGATGGGCTCCATCGTCTCCCAGAGCTGCATCGAGCGCAGGCGGGGATCGGCAGCCAGTATGTTGACGAGATGAGTGGTACCGGAACGCGGCAGGCCCGCGATGATGATTGGCCGGTCGATCTGGACCTGGAGAATCTCCGGGTGACGCCGGATCAGCGTCCTCGACGCGCAGCCGGCTCGCCGCATAACGCACCGCCTCGCCGAACATGGTCGCGCGCCCGAGCGGACCCAGGCCCGAGTCCTCCTCGAAGCTCGCAAGCCAGACGCGAAGCCGGTCGCGGAAGTCCTCGGATCCAAAGTCATCGAGCCCGGTGCGCTTGCGCGCGGCGTCGAGTACCGCCTGCTCGGTCATCGTCACGGGCGGCGCGGATGCGATCGCCTGGACCTGCAGATCGGTGAGCACCGGGTTCGCCAGGTCGCGGATGCGGATCGTGTCGCGGCCCATCTCGGCGCCAGTCAGGCCGGAAAAGTGATCAG
This sequence comes from uncultured Gammaproteobacteria bacterium, assembly GCA_963728295.1. Lineage (GTDB taxonomy): Bacteria > Pseudomonadota > Gammaproteobacteria > Steroidobacterales > Steroidobacteraceae > DATJKD01. The sequence continues at coordinate 76,255 of CAVSKB010000004.1, forward strand.
GACCTTGCCCGACGCCTCGCGGTCCTGCGCGACGGCGAACGCCTGGGCGTAGGCGTCGAGCGGAAAGCGATGGCTGATCATCGGGGCGACGTCGACGCCAGTCGCGAGCGTCGCCAGCACCTCCGGAAACTCGTTCGGATACGCCATCGAGGTCGTGATGGTCATTTCCTTGCCCAAAGCCATCAGGAAGTTCACCGGCACGGGGTCATGGTGCACTGCCACGACGACGAGCGAGGCATGAAAGGGCGCCATGCCGATGATCGATGGAATCACCGCGGGCGCGCCGGACACCTCGAAGAAGGTATCGGTCCCAACGACCGGCCAGCCGAAGAGCTCGCTACGCCCGTGCAGCCCACCGAGCTCTGCCGCGACATCATCGCGAGCCGGGTTGATCGTCACGCTTGCTCCGAGCGCCCGTGCGCGAGCCAGCCGCTGATCGGATACGTCGACGACAGCCAGGTCCTCGATACCGCGCCGTGCGAGGAACAGGACGATGCCGAGTCCGATGGAGCCCGCGCCGAACACGGCGACCTTCGATCCCGGATGCACGCCCGCTCGGTTCACCGCATGCAGGGAGACCGAAAGCGGTTCCGCAAGCGCGGCCTTTCTCGAAGGACAGCGAGTCCGGAATCGGGTGGATGCCGTCGCCGACCGCGGCGTTTCGCACCAGAAGCCGCGGCGCGAACGCGCCTTCCCGGCTGCCGTTGCCGATTGCGTTGCCGCCGCCCATCGGATTGACGATGACACGCATCCCGGGCGCAAGCTTTTGCACGCTGTCCCCGACCGCGGCGATCGTGCCGGAAAGCTCGTGGCCGAGACCGATCGGATCGACGACCGGGGCCGAGACACCGCCGGTGCGGAGATAGGAAAGATCGCTGCCACAGATGCCGCAGGCGGCGACCTGGACGACGACGTCTGCAGGTCCGGGGACCGGCTCCTCGATCTCGTCCAGGCGCAAATCGCCCGGCCCGTGCAGTCTGATTGCCTTCATCCCTCCCTCCCGTCAGCCGGCGATCGTGTAGCCGCCGTCGACCGGCAGCGTCTGGCCGGTGATCCAGCTCGCCGCGGCGCTGGTCAGGAAGAGGACCGCGCCTGCGATATCGAGGGGCACGCCGTGACGTCCCACCGGGGTACGCGCAAGCGTAGGCGCGGTCCATTCCAGGTTGGCGATGGTCGCCGCCGTCATGCGGCTCTCGGTAAGACCCGCTGCGACTGCGTTGACGCGGACGTTGCGTCTCGCCCAGTGCACGGCCAGCGCGCGGGTGAGGCCGACCAGGCCGGTCTTCGCCGCGCCGTAGCCCGGCACGACCTCGATCCCGAAGAACGACGCCATCGACGCGATGCCGACGATCGATCCGCCGCCCGGCAGGCGGCTCGCGGCGAGCTTGTCGACGCAGCGATGCGCCATCCGGTACGCACCCGTGAGATGCATCCGGATGGCGCGCTCGAAGATCTCGGGGCGGTATTCGTCCAGCCCCAGCGCCGGCAGCGCGATCCCGGCGTTGTTTACGAGCACGTCGAGCCGCGGCAGCGCCCCGGCGACAGCGTCGATGCTGGCGTCGTCCTCGACGTCAAGGCGCAGATAACGGTAATCGGACAGGTCGTTTTCGTACTCGGTCGTGGCGGCGCGCGTACCGGTGATGTGCACCTCGGCCCCGGCGCTGCGGTAGGCCGCGGCGATCCCGGCGCCGATGCCGCTCGTTCCGCCCGTAACCAGCACGGCGGCCCCGGTGTAGTCGAAGCGGACGTTGGGCCAGGTCGAGCTCATTGGTCGCTCCGGGCAAGCGGTGTTGCGTCAGGTGCGAAACTTGAACCACAAGAGTTGCGGCAAGTATGCCCCACGAACGTCATATATCGCCAGAATGCGTAGTCCTCGGCGGCGAAAGCTACGCAAACAAGGGACGCACGTTGGGCACAGCGGCGCGTCCGCTCAGGCAGGCTCGAGCTCGCCCCAGACCGGCTCGAACAGGATGCGCAGGATCTCGGTGTCGGCGTACAAGCGCTCGCCCGCGAGCGCGGAGTCGCCGAACCTGAGCAGGCCCATGATCCGGAAGTCGCGCGCGGGAGCCTGCTCATATCCGACGGATACGCGGTATTCCTGCAGGACACCGAGCTCGTTGATCCACTCGCCCAGCATCTCGTAGCCCGCAATCCGCGGCGCGACGCGCGCGAAGAAATGTGCGTAGTACCGCCGCGCAAGCGGCAGGCCGGTCATCCGGAGCCCGACCGGGTACAGCTCGTAGACAGGATCGGGCTCGAGCGTGGCGAGTGTTGCAGCGAGATCGCCCTCGGTCTCCGCCGCGGCGTGACGATGTGCAATCGCCGTCAGCTCGGCGATGGTTTTCGTCATTGGTCGAGGCTCAGGAGCCGCGGCGCGCGGTCACGAGCATCCAGTCGTGCGTGACGGCTTCGGCCTGCGCGGGCGGCGCGTAGCGGAATGTCGCGACCCAGGACGCGAGCGCGGCCTGCAGGCACACGGGCGCGTCCGGCGGCGTGATGGCGCCGAGGCTGCCGGTGCGGCCGTCGATCCCGACGGTGTAACTGATTCGATAGGTGCGGCCGGCGATCACCGTGCAATCGGTCGGCAGGTCGAAGCGGGCGGCGTCGAGCAGACGCGTCGCGGGTGGCGGGGCGGCGGGGGCCGGAGCCGGCGTCGTCTGACAACCGGCAACGAATCCGATCGCGCAGGCCAGCGCAAGGCTGCACGTGAGTCGAAGCCGAGGTAGGGAGGGTGTGCGCCGAATGCTCATGGCCAGTGCTCCTTCCAGCCGCGATATTGAACCTAACCGACGAACCCGACCATGCGCGATCATGGCAGACGCATGTTATAGGGAGCGAATCGCACAGTGAACGCCGCCACTGGATCGACGCCTCAGAGCCCTGGTCTCCCATGCCCTCACCCACGCTCGGCCCGACCCGTTCTCTGTCCCTCATCGCCGCTCTCGCACTCGCGGCCAATGGTCCCGTCGCCGCCGAGCCGCCAGCGATGACGCTCGATGAAGTCGCGCGAGGCTACGTCGAGCTCGCGCTCGCCATCGGCGAGCACGATCCGAACTACGTCGACGCCTACTACGGGCCCGACGAGACCCGCGAAAGGGTGAAGGCGGCCAAGGCCGACCTCCACTCGCTCGCGCGGCGCGCCGGCGAGCTCGTGGCCGCGGCCGAAGCCGCGCCGCGGACCGACGCCGTCGACGCCGAACTCCTGGCGCTCCGGCACGACTACCTGCGACGCCAGCTCGCGAGCGCAGCGGCACGCATCGAAATGCTGCGGGGCCGGAAGATGAGCTTCGACGAGGAATCGCGGGCACTCTACGACGCGGTCGCGCCCCGCCACGACGAGGCGTACTTCCAGGAGCGGCTGGACCGGATCGCCGCCGTACTGGTGGGGCTGCCGCCGGCGCCCGGTGTGCCTCGGCTGCCGGCGGGCGCCCCGCTCGGCGACCGGGTCGAGGCGCTGCGGGCAAGGGTGGCGATCCCGCGGGAGAAGGTCGCGGCGGTGTTCGAGCGCGCGATCACCGAGTGCCGCGCACGCAGCGCCGCCCACGTCGTGCTCCCCGCGGGAGAGAGCTTCATCGTGGAGGAGGTGACGGACAAGCCGTGGAGCGGCTACAACTGGTACCAAGGCAGTTACCGCAGCGTGATCCAGGTCAACGTCTCGCTGCCGATCTGGATCGACCGCGCACTCGACCTCGCCTGCCACGAGGGCTACCCCGGTCATCATCTTTACAACGCCCTGCTCGAGCGCGAGCTCGTGCGCGGCCGCGGCTGGCCGGAGTTCCAGATCTACCCGTTATTCTCGCCGCAGTCGCTCATCGCCGAGGGGACCGCCAACTACGGTATAGAGCTGGCATTTACGGCCGAAGAGCGGCTCGCGTTCGAGCGCGATGTCCTCTTCCCACTGGCCGGCCTCGACCCGGCGCTCGCCGCGCCGTATGCGCGCGTGCGCGAGCTGCTGGAGCAGCTCTCCTACGCCGGCAACGAAGCGGCGCGCCGTTATCTCGATGGGGACATCGACGCCGCCGCGGCGGCGGCCTGGCTCGAGCGCTACACGCTCAGCTCACGTGAGCGCGCCCAGCAGCAGGTGCGCTTCATCGACACCTACCGCAGCTACGTCATCAACTACAACCTGGGACAGGACCTGGTGCGGGCGTACATCGAGGCGCGCGCGGCGGCGGCCGGGGGAGACCCGACAACCCTCGGGGAGCGGAAATGGAATGCGTTTATTGAGCTGATCTCCTCGCCGCGGCTGCCGTCAGGTCTGGAGGCCTCGCGGTAGGGATCGCGTTCAAGATGACGCTCGAGCGCCGAGACCTCGCTCTCGGCCCGACTCACTTGCGCTCTCCGCGAGACCGGCCCGGCCCTGGTTGTCGCCTCGCCCGCGGCGCGTCGGGCAGCCCCGTGTGCTGCGTGCGGAAGGGCGTCGGCTTCCCTCCCGGTTTGCGCTTGCCCTCATGTCCGCGCCCCGTGCCGATCGGCTGATAGGCCGGCACCAGGTGCCGCTTGCTGTTGCCGATCAGATCCGCGCGACCCATGCGCCGCAGCGCCTCGCGGAGCAGCGGCCAGTTGTTCGCATCGTGATACCGGAGGAATGCCTTGTGCAGCCGGCGCACGCGCAGGCCTTTCGGTATTACGACCTCCTCGGAGCGGTGATTGACCTTGTGCAGCGGGTTCTTGCCCGAGTGGTACATGGCGGTCGCGCTGGCCATCGGCGAGGGCAGGAACGCCTGCACCTGGTCGGCGCGGAAGCCATTGCCCTTGAGCCAGAGCGCAAGCTCGAGCATGTCCTCATCCGTCGTGCCGGGGTGAGCCGCGATGAAGTACGGGATCAGGTACTGCTCCTTGCCGGCCTCCTTCGAATACTTGTCGAACAGCGCCTTGAACCGGTCGTAGGTCCCGACACCCGGCTTCATCATCTTCGACAGCGGGCCGTCGGAGATCGCCTCGGGCGCGATCTTCAGGTACCCGCCGACGTGATGCTGTGCGAGCTCTTTCACGTACTCCGGCGACTCGCTCGCGAGGTCGTAGCGCACACCCGAGGCGATCAGCACCTTCTTGACGCCCGACAGCGCGCGGGCGCGGCGGTAGAGCCTGATGAGCGGCGCGTGATCGGTGTCGAGATTCGGGCAGATCCCCGGGTACACGCAGGACGGCCGGCGGCACGCGCTCTCGATCTCGCGCGACTTGCACGCGAGGCGGTACATGTTGGCGGTCGGGCCGCCTAGATCCGAGATCACGCCGGTGAACCCCGGCACGGTGTCTCGCACGGTCTCGATCTCGCGGATCACCGAGTCCTCGGAGCGGCTCTGGATGATCCGGCCCTCGTGCTCGGTGATCGAGCAGAACGTGCAGCCGCCGAAGCAACCGCGCTGGATCGCGACCGAGAACCGGATCATCTCGTAGGCGGGGATCTTCGCCTGGCCGTAGCTCGGGTGCGGCACGCGCCGGTAGGGCAGCTCGTAGACGCCGTCCATCTCCTTTGTCGTGAGCGGGATCGGCGGCGGGTTGAGCCACACATCGACGTCGCCGTGCCGCTGCACGAGCGCGCGGGCGTTGCCCGGGTTCGACTCCATGTGAAGGATCCGCGACGCGTGTGCGTAGAGCACCGGGTCGGCCGCCACCTGCTCGAAGGATGGCATGCGCACGACGCTCCGCGCGCGGTCCGCGTTCGGCACCTTGCGGTAGAACTTCACGACCGAGACGGGGATCGTGGTGGCTGGCGCGGCCTTATCGCCCCCCGGGGCTCGCGCGGTGCCGGGCTCCGCCGCATAGGGATCGACAGGCGGGGCGAGTGGTCCGGGCGTGTCGACCGTGGTCGAGTCGATCTCGATCCAGCCCGCGGGCGTGCCGCGCCGCACGAAGGCCGTGCCGCGCAGGTCCTGGATGTCGCAGATCGGCTGACCCGCCGCCAGGCGATGCGCGATCTCGCAGATCTGCCGCTCGGCGTTGCCGTACACGAGCAGGTCCGCCTTCGCGTCGAGCAGCGCCGAGCGGCGAACCTTCTCCGACCAGTAGTCGAAGTGCGCTATCCGCCGCAGCGATGCCTCGATGCCGCCGACGACGACCGGCGTGTCCTTGTAGGCCTCGCGTACGCGCTGCGCATAGACGAGGACGCAGCGGTCGGGCCGCGCGCCCGCGACGCCGTGGGGGGTGTAGGCATCGTCGCTGCGGATGCGGCGATCCGCCGTGTAGCGGTTCACCATCGAGTCCATGTTGCCGCCGGTGATACCGAAGAACAGTTTCGGCTCGCCGAGCCTCGTGAAGTCGCGCTTCGAGTGCCAGTCGGGCTGCGCAATGATGCCGACTCGGAAACCCTGAGACTCGAGCACACGCCCGACGATCGCCATGCCGAAGCTCGGGTGATCGACGTAGGCGTCGCCGGTCACCAGGATCACATCGCAGGCGTCCCAGCCGAGCTCGTCCATCTCCGGCCGGGACATCGGCAGGAACGGCGCCGGCCCGAAGCGGTGGGCCCAGTGCTTGCGGTACGTGAAGAGATCGCGGGCGGCGTCCATGACAATGAATATCTCAGAGCCAATATTCGGCCAAAAAATGGCTCAGGGCCAATGTTCAGGCGAGAGTGTGGTAGACCTTCTGGACGTCTTCATCCTGCTCGAGCTTGTCGATGAGCTCGAGGACCTCGTTGGCCTGGGCCTCCGGCAGCTCGGTGGGCGCGACACAGACGTACTCGTGCTCGGCGGAGACCGGCGCTATGCCGCGGTCCTCGAGCGCCTTCTGCATCTGTCCGAAGTCCTCGAACGCGGATCGCGCGACCAGCTGCGGCTCGCCTTTCTCGCCGGTGCTTTCGCCCATCTCCTCGAGCCCGTGGTCGATCAGGTAAAGCTCCAGATCGTCCGGATCGATGCCTTCAGGGCTCAACCGGAACACGCCCATGCGCTTGAACTGGAACGCAACGCTGCCGGCCGTCGCAAGGTTGCCGCCGTGCCTGTTGAAGAGGTTGCGCACGCTCGCCACCGTGCGGGTCGGGTTGTCGGTCGCGGTCTCGACCAGCAACGCCACACCGTGCGGTGCGTAGCCCTCGTAGAGGATCACCTCGAAGTTCGCAGCGTCGCGCCCCGAGGCCCGCTTGATGGCCGCATCGATCCGGTCCTTGGGCATGTTGACTGCGCGCGCGTTCTGGATGACCCGCCGCAGCGCGGGATTCGCGGCCGGGTCCGCGCCCCCGGTCTTGACCGCGATCGTGATGTCCTTGCCGATCCGCGCGAACTGCTTCGCCATGCGGTTCCAGCGCGCGAACATCGCGTGTTTCCTGACTTCGAAGATGCGTCCCATCGCTTCAAGTATCCGCTGTTCGCGTGCGCCAGGCCTCGGCCGCCACTCGCTGGCGCGCGAGGTCCTGCCTGATGCGCTTCGTCTGTGTCTTGAAACGCGGGTCGTCGCGCAAGACGTCGTACGTCGGGTCGTCGTCGATGCCGACCAAGCCCCATTCGATAAACCCCCGAAAGCCCAGGTCCACGGCGCGTTTGAACTCGGCCTGCGCTTCGTCGCGACGCCCGGCGGCGGCGAGCAGGCGCGCCCGGCAAGCGTGATGCTGCGGCATCCGCAGTCCCGGGGCGCGCTCCCACGCGGCGAGAGCAGCGTCGGCAAGTTGCTTCGCCTGAGCGGGTTCACCCAGTCGCGCCAGGACCAGGGCCAGCTCTGGTGCAGTGCAGATCTGCTCGTCGCCGTTCACCCGAGGCGGCACGGCGATCATCGTTGGCGCAATCTCGTCCGCGAGGGTCAGCGCCTGCGCATGCTCTCCGTTTCGGACGAGCAAAAAAAACTCGGCGAGCCGCACGGCTGCCGGACCGCCCTCACGCGCGAGCTTGCGATCCTCCTCGAGGACGCGTGTCAGGTCATGCTGCATCATCGCGAGGCCGGTCTCGCGCATCCAGGCCTGGATGGGGTTGCTTGTGTCCAGTTTCAGCAATGCGGCGCGCGCCGCATCCAGGTCGCCGAGCTGCCACCAGGCTCGGGCATCCAGCCAGTGCGACAAGCTGCCGGCGCCGGCGGCACGCGCCCGCGCATTGAGCTCGAGCGCATGGCTCACGCGACCCGTGCTGAGCTCAGCGTCGGCGTAATTGCCCAGCAACGTCGGATTGTCCGGGTAGATCTCGAGCAGTCGCTCGTACTCCGCCCGCGCCTCGTCGCTGTGTCCGATCCGGAGCAGGCTAAGAGCTCGAGAGGTCGCCGCCATGAACTCGAGCGGATCCAGGTCGATTGCCCGGTCGAAGAGATCGATGGCTCGGGCAGGATTCGTTTCCTGCTCGTAGCGGCCCAGCCAATAGAGCGCGAGCGTGCTCTGCGGGTCGAGCTCGAGTGCCCGCCGGAAGTGCTCCCCCGCCTCGCTCCTTCGTTCCTGGCCGGTCACGAGCCAGGACAGCTCCGCCACACGGCCGAGCGCGACCCAGGCCTCACTCGACCGCGGGTCGAGCTCGAGCGCGCGACGGGCGGCCGTCTCGGCATCCGCGAACATCGTCCTTGCGTCACCCACGACGTGATTGCCCCACAGGAGCGTGAGCGCAAGCGCCTTGCCTGCGTACGCGCCCGCGAATGCTGGATCAATCGCCGCGGACTCATCGAACAGCCGTATGGCGGCTTGCGTGTTTTCCAGCCCTCGCTCGCGTAGTTTCGATCGGGCGACGAGATATCGGCGGTACGCTTCGGCGTTCACCGGAGGCCGAGCCAGCCGGCCTTCGGGGCCACCCCCCACGAGGCGGATCTTGAGCGCGTCCGCAACCGACCGGCCGATCTCGTCCTGGATGAGGAACACATCGGTCAACTCGCGGTCGTACACCCGCGACCAGAGGTGGAAGCCATCCTTCGCGCTCACGAGCTGCGCGGTGACGCGCAGCCGCTGGCCGGAACGGCGCACGCTGCCCTCGAGGATGTGGGACACCCCGAGCTTGCGGCCGATCTCGCGCAGGTCTTCGTCGCGCCCCTTGAAATAGAACGACGAGGTCCGCCCGGCGACCTTGAGTCCCTCGATCCCCGCGAGGAGGTTGAGCAATTCCTCGGTCAGCCCGTCGGCGAAATACCCGTCCTCAGCACTCGAGGTCAGGTTGGCGAAGGGCAGCACCGCAAGGGTTCGTGGGGCTGCCGAGGCATGTCGCGCCGCGGCCTCGCGGTCGCCCGCCGGACGCGTGGCGACGAAATAGCCGAGCGCGGCAACCAGCGCCGCGATTATCGCGAAATCGAGCATGCGGCCCGCGGATACGCCGGCGACGCTGGACGTTTCGTCACCCGTGTCGCGCTTGAGTCCGTGGCGCGTGAGCTCGAAGGACCAGGCGATGGCGAGCATCACCGGGAAGCCGATTACAAGCAGCCAGATGACGACCTTGAGCAGCCACCCGGGGAGGCCCAGGGGTTCCGAAACGACGTCGGTCACCTGGATCAGCAGCCAAGCGACCGCTCCATAAAGGGCCGCAGCCCGGAGGACGTGGCGTCGTCTGAGTTCGGCGAAAAAGCCCATGACGATCGATGATCGCGGGAATTCGACGTATCGTGCCCGAAAGGCCAGCAGGACGCAGCCGCGCCCGTCCCGCCGGCGGGTGGCTTGACGTAGACTTTCCCGGCATCTGTCGCCAGCGGTCACGGAAGATGCACCGCCGCGCCTGCGGACAGGCCCGTCCCCACTGGGAGCGCTCGATGAGAAAACTTGGCGTCACAGTGATCCTGTCTGCCTTCGCGGCGACGATGCTCGTGGGCTGCGACCATGACGAGGAGTCGGTATCCGGCCAGTTTGGCTCCGACCGGTTCAGTGCCGGCGGAATGGTCCACCTGACCGAGCCCGTCGCGGGCGATGCGCTGCTCGCGGGTGGACAGGTCGACATCGCGAGCGAAGTGCAGGGCGATCTCGTGGTGGCCGGTGGCGAGGTTTCCGTCGGTGGCGGAATCGGCGACGACCTCTACGCCGCGGGCGGCGAGGTAACGGTGGATGCGATCGTCGCCGGCAACGCGCGGGTCGCGGGTGGCGAAGTCGAGATCGGTCCAGCGACGGTAATCGAAGGCGGCGCGTCGATCACCGGCGGGCGTGTGAAGTTCGACGGCTCGGTCACCGGTTATCTGCAGGCCACGGGCGGCGACGTGCGGCTGAGCGGTGCGGTCGGCGGAGACGCCATGGTGCGCTCCGGTGAGCTCCACATCGCCCCGGGCACCCGCATCGACGGGAAGCTCGTCTATCGAGGTCCCGACGCTCCGGTTGTCCCCGAGGGCGCGACCATCGCGGGCGGCGTCGAGTTCCACGAGACCTCCGCGAACCGCTGGGTGGATCGCGACACCCACGTCGCCGTGGATGCGGGCCGAGCGGTTGGCTCGATGCTGTGGTTTGTCGGCGTGTTCGCCGTGGCGGCGCTCTTCACCGCGATATTCCCGGCGTTCTCGACGCAGGCGGCGACGATGATCGGCCGCGACCCGTGGACGAGCCTGGGGATCGGCCTGGCCGTGCTCGTCTGCATGCCGTTCGTGGCCGTCGTGCTGCTCATCACGATCATTGGCATTCCGCTCGCCCTGCTCCTGGTGCCGGTTTACCTGGTGCTCATGTTCCTGGGCTGGGTGACGGCGGCGCTGTTTCTCGGCGAGAAACTTCTCGAGCTCGCGCGTCGCGGACAGCCGGTGGGTATCGGTTGGCGGATCCTCGCGCTGCTCGCGGCCCTGATCGCGCTGTGGCTGCTGCGGCGGATTCCGTATGCCGGTCCGCTGATCGGGCTGGCGGCGCTGTCCGCGGGCATCGGCGCGCTGGTCTGGCAATTGTGGAGCCGTCGCGAGCGGCCGTCGCCGGCCGTGGCGTAGGCGCACCGTACCTGCCGCACCTGTTCGCGATCCTGTCGGCGCCGGCCGCCGCGCTCTGGGCGTCGTGCTGATCATGCGTCGCTGAACGTCATGGCGCGCACATCGTCGACGATGCTTCCGCTCGGGACGCCCGCGCCCGACTTTCGGCTGCCCGACTTTGCAGGACGCATGCATTCGCTCGCGGACTTCGCCTGCGGCCACGCGCTTCTCGTCGTCTTTATCTGCGGCCATTGCCCGTTCGTGCGGCACGTACGCGGCGAGTTCGCCCGCTATGCGCGCGAATACCGCGCGAAGGGTCTCGCGGTCGTGGCGATAAACTCGAATGACCTCGCGGCCTATCCGCAGGATGGACCCGACGGCATGCGCGCCGAGGCCGCCGAGCTGGGTTATGACTTCCCGTATCTCCTCGATGAGACGCAGGCCGTTGCGCACGCATACCGTGCAGCGTGCACACCGGATTTCTTCCTGTTCGACGCCGATCGACGCCTCGCTTATCGCGGCCAGTTCGACGACAGCCGGCCCGGCAACGGGCAACCGGTCACGGGTGCGGATCTGCGCGCCGCGTCGGACGCGGTGCTCGCCGGCCGCCCGCCCGGCGCGGCGCAGAAACCCAGCGTCGGCTGCAACATCAAGTGGAAACCGGGCAACGCGCCCGCGTACGCCTCGTAAATTCTCAATTGGGTCGCGCCGGGATCTCCCGCGCGATCTGGCGGGCCATGTTCGACGCCTGCTCGATCGCGCCCTCGGTGGTGGCGACACGCGTTTCGGCGTTGATCAGGCCGCGCCAGATCAATCGCCTCGTCGCAGGGTCGTCGACGAAGACGATGACCGTGCCGTCGCGGACCGTCTGTTCACGGGGCAGCTGCGACGACGCTGGCGGCGCCGGCGCGCTGCCCGGCGTCATCGTCTCGATCGCGCCGGCCGCGCCGACCGGCCGGTCATCGGCAGTCACGAAACGCCGCTGCCCGGCAACCTGGTAACTGACGTGCATGTCCGCTTGGGCGGGGTCGGGCACTGTCACATAACCTTTCCGCGCAAGCTCCTCTTCGATGGCGCTGCGCATCGCGCGGTCCGCGCGCGTCAGTACTGCGGGGTCGACTTCGTTTGGCGTGCCGAACTCGCTTTTCGTCCAGGCGTAGGTCCGCCGGGCGGCAAAGCCGGCCTCAGGCGCCTCGAACTTGTCCACGGTCCAGCCCGTCGCGCAGGCGACCAGCAGGAGGGTCGGGCCGATCAGGGATAACGGGACGAAACGCATGACCACGACCTCGTTGGCCCACAGGGCCCTCGCGGCAGCTGCGCCTATACTGCTCCATCAGCGGCGCACAGGTGTATCCATGCTCTCGGTGAGCTGCCCGCCAACCCACGCCGCCCGGCGGTCCAGAGTCGCGGGGTCGCTGACTCGCGCACCCGGAGCACGGGCATGAAAATTCACGAGCTGTTTCCCTACCTCTGCGTCAAGGACGCCGGGCAGGCCATCGAGTTCTACGTGCGGGCATTCGGCGCTCGGGAGAAATTCCGCCTCGCGGAACCCAGCGGCCGCATCGGCCATGCGGAGCTCGAGTTCGGCTCGATGACCCTGATGCTGTCGGACGAATTCCCGGAGTACGGAATCTTCGGACCGCAGCCGGGCGCCGCCGCGCCGTTCTCGATCCATCTGCACGTCGAGAACGCCGACGCGATGATCGAGCGTGCGGTGGCAGCCGGCGCGACGCTCGAGCGGCCGGCGCAGGACGAGTTCTACGGTGAGCGCGGCGGAGTCGTGCGCTGCCCGTTCAACCATCGCTGGATGATCGGCCACCACATCGAGGACGTGTCACCCGAGGAGATGCAACGTCGATACACGAAGTTGCTCGCGGGAGGCTGAACGGGTGCGGCGGGCGCCTCAGGAGAGGTTGCGGTAGATCATCCTCGCCGCGACGAGGAGAAGAAAGGCACCGAAGGCGGCAGCAAGCCGCCGCCGGTCGAGTCGGTGTGCGAGACGCGCTCCCCATGGTGCCGCGAGCACCGCCGCCGGTGCGATGAGCAGCAGCCCGGGAAGACTGACCAGACCGAGCGTGCCCGGCGGGACCGGCGCAGCGGGTCGCGCGAGCAGGTATCCCACCGTGCCCGGCAGCGCGATTGCGAGACCGAACAGGTTCGCGGTACCCACGGCGCGATGCACCGGCTGGCTCATCAGGGTGAGAGCGGGCACCGACAAGGTGCCGCCGCCGATCCCCATCATGCTCGAGACTGCGCCGATCGTGAGCGGTACCGCCTGCACGAGCGGTCCGGTGGGGATGTCCGGGGCCAGCACCTTGTCCTCCATCGGCAGCAGCATCTTCACCGCCATGATGGCTGCGACGGTCCCGAAAAGCGCCGGCAGCGCGCCCGCAAGCGCACCGGTGGCGAGCCAGCTTCCGGCGGCGGCGCCTACCATCAGCGCGGGCGCCCAGCGTCGCGCAAGCACGAGATCCACCGCGCCGCGTCGATGGTGAGCGCGCGCCGAAGCGATCGAGGTCGGAACGATGGTGGCGAGCGAGGTTGCGACCGCGACCTGCATACGCACCGTGGCATCTACGCCCAGGCTGCCAAGCACGGTGTCGAGCACCGGGACGATCACGATGCCACCGCCAACGCCGAACAGGCCGGAGATGAAGCCGCCCACGAGCCCGGTCGCGAGCGCGGCCACGCCAAGCAGCAGCAGGCCGTCGTTCATGCGCCTAAGCCGGCTGGCGCCGGGTCACGCCGCCGTCGTTCCCGAGGCCGGTGGCCCGATCCGTACCGATAGCGGGGGCAAGCCGTCGATGTGCGCCTCGAGCCGGTCACCCACGGAGAGCGGCCCCACACCCGCGGGTGTGCCGGTGAACACCAGGTCGCCCGGCATGAGCTCGAACAAGGTCGAAAGCTGCGCGAGAATCTCCGGCACGGGCCAGATCAACTGCGCGAGCGTAGCCTCCTGGCGCAGCTCGCCCTGGACGCGCAGGCGGATCGCGCTCTCGGCCGGCATGGCCCGGCCAACCGCCGGCAGCAGCGCCCCGATAGGCGCAGACGCATCGAAGGCCTTGCTCGTTTCCCACGGGCGGCCGATGCGACGGGCGGCGGCCTGCAGATCACGCCGCGTCAGGTCGAGCCCGACGGCGTAACCGAACACATGCTCGAGCGCCCTCCCGGCGGCGATCCCGGCGCCCGCGCGCCCGACCGCCACGACCAGCTCGACTTCGTGGTGCAGATCGTGCGTGGCCGGGGGGTAGGCGATGATTGCCCCGTCGTCCCGCACCGCGTCGGCAGGTTTCATGAAGAAGAAGGGCGGCTCGCGATCCGGATTCGCACCCATCTCGAGCGCATGCGCGCGATAGTTCTGTCCGACGCAATAGATCCGTCGAACCGGAAAGCGTTGTTCCGTCCCGGCAACCGCGAGGGTCGCGCACGGGACGGGCTCGAACGGCACCGCTCCACTGCCGGGAGGCTTCTGCTGCGCCATGAACTCTCCTTGGTGCTGCCAGGGCGGCCGCTGAGATCCGCAAGCGGGCCCGGTACTCTTCGACGGCGCATACGATAGCTGCTGCCGGCCAGGTGCGCATGGCCCGGGCCGGTCGATCCCCCACCCGGACACCCGTCGAATGGCCCGCAGATCGGCGGTGTCCCGGGCCCACCGGACGCCTTATGACCGGCCGGGCGCACGAACTGTGAATTGCATCCCGTGCCCGAGATGCCCTTTGGCCGGACACTCCCGCGGAGCATACTGCGAGGCAGAAGAGCACCCTTGAGCATTGCGCCCAGGAACGTGAGCGGCGGCCGTACCACTCGGCGAGCCGGGGGTTTACACCGATGAAGACCGTGCTGGTGGCTTACGAGCGCGAGCAGGATCTCGCTGCGGTCGAGACGCTGCTCAGTACACGCGGACACCGAGTGCTCCGCGCACGTACCGGCGTCGAGGCGCTCGATATCGCGCGACGCGACAACCCGGGCGTGATTCTGAGCGACGTAATGCTCCCGAAGCTCGACGGCTTCGCGCTCTGCCGCCGATTGAAGGAGGATGCGGTGCTGCAGCGGATCCCGGTGCTGCTGCATTCATTCCGGGTCGAAGGACCGAAGTACGAGGCGTTCGCGGCGGAAGTCGGCGCCGAGCGGTTCATGCCGCGCGGCAGCAAGATCGAAGATCTGGTCAGTCTGATCGACGACCACCAGCCCGGCTCCGGCACCGTGCGCGTGCCGGTGCTCGTGCCAGAGCTGCTCGAGAAGCGCGAACAGGACCGGAGACGCCTGCAGGATCTGGAGCGTCACCTCGCCGAGCTCGAATTGATCAACGAGCGGTTGCGGGGCGCGGAGCGTGAAGCGCACGTAGAGACCGAGCGGGAGTTGCAGCAGGCACGCGCCGATGCCGAGCGGGAATTGCAGCAGGCACGCGCCGATGCCGAGCAGGAGTTGCAGCAAGCACGCGCCGATGCCGAGCGCCGTGTGCGCGAAGCCGCGGATCGGGCCGCCGCCGACGCGGCCGGCGTCACCGAGCTCAGGACACGCGTCGCGGAGCTCGAATCACAGCAACGGCAGCTCGCAGTGTCGGAGGCGAAGGCGCGCAGCCTCGTCGAGGAGTCCCGCAGCGATATCGCGCGCGTCAACCTGCTCGAGACGCGACTTGCGGAGGCCCAGTCGGCGCGCACGCGCGCGCAGGCGGTGGCCGACGACGCCGAGAGACTGCTGGCGGCGCAGCCGCTGCCGACCTGGCTCTGCGACATGGAAACGCTGGCGCTGCTCGCCGCAAGCGATTCGGCCGGTGCGCTCTTCGGTGTCTCGCCGGCTGTGCTCCGCAAACGCAATCAGCGCGAGCTGCTGCCCGGGTTCGACCCGGCCGCCGGTGGCGGAGCGCCTGTCGAGGTCGCGGTGTCGCGTCCCGACGGCGCGCAGCTCCGGCTCGAGCTGCGGCGCGAGACCGTGTCCTACGCCGGGCGTCCGTGCTGGCTCACGGTCGCACGCGACGTGAGCGCGGAATCCGAGATGCGCAGGCGCCACGAGCTCTCGGCCACTCGCTCGGCCGTCGGCGAGCACACCGCGGCTGCCTGCTGCCTGATCGATTCCGAAGGACGCATCGTCTGGGCGAATGCGGCTTTCCGCTCCCTTACGGGCCTGGTCGCCGCCGACCTCGAGCGCGCATTGCTGTCGCAGTTCGAACAGCGCATGGAGAGCGACCTCACGATGCGCAGCGCCGCGATTTCCGGCGACGGCCTGATATTCCGCGAGACGCGCTGGCGCCGCGGCGACGGCTCGACCGTCGAGGTCGAGATCGCCATTGCGCCGATCGCCGAACTGCCCGATCGCCGGGTCGTGACGGTCCGCGACATAACCAATCGACGCCGCACCGTCGAGCGCGGCGAGCGCGAGCAGCGCCGCACCGCGGGCATCCTGGACCTGACGCAGCGCGCGCACTCGCTGACCGAAAGCGAGATCTTCGACGAGACCCTGATGCTGCTCCAGCAGCTCACCGGCAGCGAGATTGCGAGCATGTTCCTGGCCGTACCGGACGGCGTGCAGTTCGAGCTCGCCTCGCGTCGCGCGGCGGGCGGTGGTGGTGACACGGTGACGGTGCCTACGCGCTGGCGTGGCGGGTTGCCCGACGGCTCGGCGCTCCAGGAGTGCGCGACGTCGCAGCGCTCGGTGCGGCGCGAAGGCCGGCAAGGCATGGGCACGCTGCGCCAGGCGGGTCTGCCAGCGACGTTGTCACGCCAGCTCGTGGTTCCGATCGTGGACGGCAACCGCATCGTCGGCGTCGTGCTGCTGGGCGACAAGAGCGAACCCTACGACGAGGACGATCAGCGGAACGCGCTCAACGTGAGTGAAGGTCTCTGGAAGGTGCTGCGCCGCCGGCGATCCGACGCCGAGATCGTGAGCGCGATGGATCACATGGAACGCGTGATGCTGGGCGCGATCGAGTCGCTCGCCACGCTGTCCGAGGCGCAGGACGGGTGCAAGACGGGGCGGGCGCGCCGGGTTTCGGAGCTTTCCGGAAGCATCGGCGCGGCGATGGGGCTGCCGGGTCACACCGTCCGCGGGCTTGCGGGTGATGGGGCAGCTCATCGATGTCGGCATGCTGCAGATACCGCGCGAGATCCTCTGGCGGCCGGGGCAGCTTTCGCCCGCCGAGTTCGAATTGGTGAAGACGCACCCGGAGCGCGGCTTTGAGTCGCTGCGCCGCATCGAGTTCCCGTGGCCCGTCGCCGAAGCGGTCCGCCAGCATCACGAGCGCATGGACGGGTCCGGCTATCCACGCGGCCTGCGCGGCGACGACATCCTGCTCGAGGCGCGGATCATCGCCGTCGCCGACGCGGTCGAGGCGATGATGTCGCAGCGTCCGCAGCGCGCGGCGCTCTCGCTCACGGCCTGCGTCGAGGAGCTGCAGGCGCAGGCGGGTCGCCGTTACGACGCGCGCGTCGTAAAGGCTTGCGCGAAGCTGCTGCGCGAGCGCGAGGACGGAACGCTCGGCGAGCAGGCCGGCCAGCGCATCGCCTGACGCCGTGGTAGAACTGGGACCCTCAAGAGGGTCCCGATGCAACTCGAGTTCTTCGGAGCGGCCGGCGTAGTCACCGGACACGGCGCGATCATCATCGCAGGCAGCATCTGCGTATCGACTTCGGGAACCCTGCCGATGTCCGCGGCTGATCGGGAGGAAGCCGGCGCCGCAGGATCCGGCGAGGCGGGGGCCGCACGCTGGCTCGCAGCAGCGATAAACGCACGTCCGGAGGAGCTCGCCGGCGTGCTGCTCGCGACGGTCTGCGTGTTCTTCATGTTTTCTTCGTACTCCGTGCTGAGACCGATCCGCGAGACCATGGGCATCACCTCGGGCGTCTCCACGCTGCCGGCGCTTTTCTGGGGCACCTTCGTCGTGATGCTCGCCGTGCAGCCGGTTTATGGGTGGCTCACTTCGCGATTCCGCCGCTCCGCGTTCCTGCCCTGGGTGTATCTGTTCTTCGTGCTGAACATCCTGGGTTTCTACGTGTGGTTCAACGCGCAGGCCGATCACACCTGGATCGCACGCGTCTATTTCGTGTGGCTGTCGGTGTTCAACCTGTTCGTCGTCGCGGTGTTCTGGAGCCTGATGGCCGATGTCTTCAACCGCGAGCAGGCAGGCCGGCTGTTTGGTTTCATCGCCGCCGGGATAAGCCTCGGCGGGCTCGCCGGGCCGTTCCTCGTACAGCTCCTGGCCGAGCGCCTGGGCACCATCAACCTGCTGCCGATCTCGGCGGGACTCCTCGCGTTCTCACTGCTGCTGATGGTCGGGGTGCTGCGCTGGCAGCGCCGCGCCACCGCAGCCGTGCCGGGCGCCACGGCGGCCGATCCCGACGCAAGGCTCGGCGGCCATTCGCTCGCCGCCTTCGTGCAACTGCTGCGCTCGCCGTATCTCGCGCTGATCGCGCTGTTCGTGTTCCTGCTCACCTGGATCTCGACCTTCCTGTATCTCGAGCAGCAGGCGCTCGTCGCGCAGGTGTTCCAGGACCGCGACGCGCAGACTGCGTTCTTCAGCCGCATCGACTTCTGGGTGCAGGCGGGCTCGCTTCTCATCCAGCTGTTCCTGTTCGGACGGCTGTACCGCTGGTTCGGGTTCCGCACGCTGATCGTGTCGATCCCGCTCCTGATGATGTTCGGCTTCGGGATGCTGGCGCTTTTCCCGAGCTTCGCGGTGCTGGTCGGGGTGTTGATGGTGCGCCGCATCGGCGAGTACTCGATCACGCGCCCCTCGCGCGACACGCTGTATACGGTCGTGACTCGCGAGGAGAAGTACAAGGCGAAGAGCCTGATCGACACCTTCGTCTATCGCGGCGGGGATGCGACCTCGGCGTCGGCGCATGCCCTCATCAAGGGTGCGTTCGATCTCGGCCTGTCCGGTGTCGCCTGGTGCGGCGCCGTGCTCGCGGCGGTATGGGCGGTGGTCGCGCTCCGTCTCGGCCGGGAGCACATGACCCGCAGGACCGGAGCGCCCCAGTCGATGAGCGACTGATCTCTCAGTCCTGGAGTTGGAAGCGCAGCTGCACGCGCGTGCGCAGGGGCACGGGTCTCCCGTCGGCGGCCACCGGCGGACGAAACCGCCAGCGTGCGAGCGCTGCAGACGCGGCATCCTCGAACACTCCGCGCGGCTCGGCGTCAACGACGACGATGTCCCGCACCTGACCACTCTCGTTCACGGTGAACTCGAGGCGCACCCAGCCCTCCGTGCCCTTGCGGCGCGCGTCGTCCGGATAGTCCGGCTGGGTCGTCGAGACGCGCGAGAACTCGCGAAGCGGTACGAGCGAGGGGCCGCTGCCTGCCGGGTCAGCGGTCGGGCTGGACTGCGGTGGCGCGGCCGCCGAGGGTGCCGCCTCTGTCGCCGCCGGTCGCGGCCGCCGGGGAGTCGGCACCGGCCTGGCCCGGTGTCGATTGAGCCGGTGCCGGAAGAAGCGGACCGCCACCAGGCGCGGCGGCGCTCGCGATCGACGGCGGGCGTGTCTCGGCGGCCGCCGGCTGCGGTGCCGGCGTCGCGGCACGTGGTGTGGGCGCCGGGGCGGGCGTCGTGCGGCGTGAAGGCGAAAACTCGCGCCGCAGCAGGCTCATGAAGCCTTCGGCCGGCTCCTCCTGCGCCGCCGCAGCGTCGATCGGCGACGGCGTCTCGAGTCGCGCCTGCATCGCGAGCCCGAGTGAGTTTGCGGGATCGACGCCCAGGACGCGTCGTACGAGCCTGCGCGCCTCGTCGCCGCGGCCTGCGACCGATTCCGCGTGCGCCTGCGCGAGCACCAGCCCGGTTGCGCGCTCGAGTCCCGCGCGCGCCAACTCGTCATCGGGCTGCGCGAGCAGCACATCGCGGTACAGGTCGAGCGCGTTGTCGTCCGCGGGCGCCTCGAGCCGGCCTGCTTCGAGAGCGGCCTGGGCACGCGGCAGCAGGACCTCGGGCGGTATGCCAGCGCCCTGCGGACGCACGTCCGCGACCGGGGTTTCGACGGGCGCCCGCTGCACCAGGTACACGACCAGCGCCACGATCAGGACCAGCAGACCGGCGGCGGCGCCGTACCAGTATCGCCGCTCGACCCGTGGCGGCAGCTGGGTCACGGTCGGCAGCAGCGCTCGAACGATGCCCGATTGCTCGCGGCGCTCCGCGTGGCAGCGGATGGCGTGATCCAGGAACATGCCGGCGCGGTTCGGTGACAGCGGCTTGTGCATGAACCGGTAGACGAGCCCTTCGCTGATCGTGCTGCCCAGCAGCGGCGCATCGGTCTGCCGGCCCGTCGCGACCACGACCACGTCCGGAAACTGCCGGGTGACCTGGCGGACGAGACCGACCGGCTCGAGCGACGAGGTCCCGAGGTCGATCACCAGAACGCCGCAGCGGCCGGAAACCAGCTGATCCATCGCGTCCTCGGCGGTCTGCGCGCGCCACACTCGATGCGGATCGCCGATCGCGTTTCGGGTGGTCTCGAAAATCTGGTCATCGGCCGACAGCAGGACGATATCGACCGCCTTTTTTGAGCGGCGATGCACCGGCGCGGGCGCCAGGTCGTGAGGAGATGTCTCGGTCAGCACTTCAGTTCCTGGTGGCGGACCGCCGATCCGCAGGAAACCTCAAGCAATTCAACGGCCCACCGCATGCCAGGGCGTGGCGGCTGTTGCGATGCGGCAATTCTAGCGCTCGCAACACTCTCGACAGAAGGGGGACCCGCGAGCATCATCGCGCGAATTTGCTGACTGGCGGCCTGGCAGGTACGAGGCGATGCATGGGTGAATCCATAGCGTTCGAGTCACGGGTCCGCCACGAACATCGGCGCTCGCTCGAGCGCCTCGTTTTTTTCAACGGCTGCCAGAGTCGCGTCGTGCACGGCATCGTCGCCGCCATCGAGCGCTACGGTGCGCCGGAGATCGTCGCCGAGGGCGAGTTCCTGCGCGTGCGTGTCGGCAATCATGATGACGTGCAGACGCTGTTCGCGATCGATGCAACGACCGGCCGGCCGATCGGCGTCGCCGTTTATCTGCGCGCGGATCTCGAGCACATCACTGTGCTGCATCTCGGGATCAGCGAGGAATACTGCGCCGGCGGACCACAGGCCGCGACGAAGCTGCCGCTGCGGCTGATGCGCGAGCTGCGTCGCTCGTCGCGCCGTATGAAAGGTGTGCGCGGCTTGCATGTCGTGTACGGCGGACCGCGCGTACGCCGCCGAGCCTGAATCGACTCGCCGCGGTCGATCAGAGGTCGATCACCATTCGCCAGATTGCGTCGATCTGCGCGCGGTCACGCGTCGCGTAGTTGCTTCGGAGCTCACGCGCCGGCGGTCGCGACCGCAGAGACGGACGTGAAATCCTCCGGCGAGCGCATGCGATCGTCACCAGGCAGCGGAAAGCGGGCTCCATGGTTGGTTCGGTCGGCCATGCTGGCGCTGGGTGGCGTGGGCGTCGCTTCCGTCGCCGCATGGCTTGCCCCGCTCGGCTGGCCATTCGAGCTCTTCGTCCATTTCCAGCCGCAGTACGGCGTCACCGCAGCACTGCTCGCGATCGCATTCCTTGTCCTGCGCCGCCCGACCCTCGCCACCCTAGCGACGCTCATCGCCGTGATGCACCTGTGGCCTACCGGCCAAGGACTGCGCGCGCTCGCGCCAGGAGCTCGCTGCGGCGGTGAGGCGCTCACCGTGGTCACCGCTAACCTGAGTTACCGCAACACGGATCCGCGACCCTTCGTCGATTGGCTGACGCGGGTACCCGCCGACCTCGTGCTGCTGCAGGAGGTGACGCCCGAGTGGGCGGCGGCGCTCGAAGCGGTCCCCGGCTACCCGCATCGCCGGTTGCTCACGCGTACCGACCCCTATGGCGTCGGCGTGCTTTCTCGCTGGCCGACCGGTCGCCTGGTCGCGCAGGACTTTGCAGGCGACGGTCTGCCGTCGTTGGTCGGGCCGTTGTCGACGGATCGCGAGTCCCTGATGCTCGCCGTCGTGCACACTCACTGGCCCCTGTTGCCGGGGCTGATGAGCCGTCGCGATCAAGTGGTCTCGAGGCTCGCGCAGGAGGTCCGGCAGCATCGCGGCCCCTGGATAGTCGGCGGCGACTTCAACCTGACTCCGTACTCGCCGGTGTTCCGGCAGCTGCTCGACGAATCAGGCCTGCAGGAGACGCGGCCGCGCGGCGCGTGGGCGCCGAGCTGGCGTGCCGATTTCTGGCCGCTCGCGATGCGGATCGATCATGTGCTGGTGACGCGTGAGCTGTGCGCGGAACCGAGTGAGGTGGGTCCCGAGATCGGCTCGGATCATCGCCCGGTCCGCGTGCGTCTGCGCCTGCCCGTGGCTGGTTGAGTCAATCCGCCGGCAGCATTTCACCGGTCGGCGGTGCGAACTCACGGCAGCACTCCGAAAGCCACGCGCGGAAGCGCACGACCTTGGGCAGCGCGAAGGCGTCGGGTGGCGCCGCGAGAAACCATGCGGAGCGCTGGTGGACGGCGAGCGGCATCGGGCGCGCGAGCCGTCCAGCGGCGAGATCGGACGCGACCAGCGACCAGCGCGCGAGCGCCACCCCCTTGCCCTGCTCGACGGCGGCGAGCGTCGTTGCCGCATCCTCGGCCTCCGGTGGGTGGTCGCCTCGGGTCGTGTCGCCGCCCGCGCGCCGCAACCAGTCCGCCCACGGCTCCGAGTGGCTGTGTATCAGGGGATAGCGCGCGAAGTCCGCCACCGTGTCGATCGGACCCAGGCGATCGAGGAGCCCCGGGCTCCCGACAGGGAAGACCCACTCGTCGAGCAGGCGCTCGGTGCGGATGCCTGGCCAGTTGCCGGACCCGTACACGATCGCGACGTGAAAATCGTCGCGGCTGAAATCCAGCGTCGGACGCCCGGCGCCGAATCGCACCTCGACCTCGGGGTGCCGGCGCGTGAACTCCGACATGCGCGGCAGCAGCCAGCGCTGCAGGAACTCGTTTGGCACGCTCAGATTGAGGAGCCCGCCGACGCGCTCGCGACGGATCCGATCGACGGCGCGACGCAGCTCGTCGAGACCGCGACGCACGCCGGGCAGAAGCTCGGCACCGTCCTGAGTAAGCGCGACCGCGCGCGTGTGGCGCCGGAAGAGCGCCACGCCGATCTCGCCCTCGAGCGACTTGACCTGCGCGCTGACCGCGGCGGTCGTGACGCCGAGCTCGTTCGCGGCGGCGGTGAAACTGAGATGAGTGGCGACGGCCTCGAAGACCTTCAGTGCGTTGAGCGGCAGGCGTTCGAGGTCTCTCGCCATTGGGGGCTCGTGTACAGGTACGATTAACAATACGAATACGCGATGCGCGGCGCAAGCACAATCGCACACATCGCGCACGCGATTGTGAAGAAAAGCCATGTGCACGGTGGGCGCGCGGCGCGTCCGTGCGGAGCGCGGGCGCACTGCGGACCGACCGCCAGCTCCGGTAGCCAGTAGGATGAAGCGGCTGCGGACGGTACTGCGGCGTCTACGGGAAAGGAGCACAACATGTCAGTCGCCAAGATCACTGAGATCACCTCGAGTTCGAAGAAGAGCTTTGACGACGCCATCGAGTCGGGCGTCAAGCGCGCCTCAAAGACGCTGCGCGGCCTGCAGACGGCGTGGGTCGCGGATCAGGAGGTGTACGTGAAGGGCGGCAAGATCACGGAGTACCGGGTGCGCCTCAAGGTCACCTTCCTCATGGACGAGTGACTCGAGTCGACGGCGTCCTCAGCGGCGCAACGCCTGGTCGAGATCGGCTGTGAGGTCATCGACGTGCTCGAGCCCTACCGAGAGCCGGATCAGGTTGGGTGGGGTCGTGCTCTCGGGGCCCTCGATCGACGCCCGATGCTCGATCAGGCTCTCTAGTCCGCCGAGGCTGGTCGCCCGGGTGAAGACGTTCGCGTGCGCGACGACGCCGAGCGCCTGCACCGCACCGCCCGCCACCGTGAACGACACGACGGCGCCGTAACCGCCGCGCATCTGGCGGGTTGCCAGCGCGTGACCGGGATGTCGCGCGAGGCCAGGGTAGTGCACGTCCTGGACGTTCGGGTGTGCGGCCAGAAAGTCGGCCACCGCCTGCGCGTTCGCAGCCTGCGCCCGCACCCGCAGCGGCAGCGTCGCGAGGCTCCGCAGCAGCAGCCAGCAGTCGAAGGGCGAGGGCACGCCGCCGCCGCACTCCTGGAATTCCCTCAGGCGGGAAAGCAATCCGGCGTCGCGCAGTACGAGCACTCCGCCCAGCACGTCGCTGTGGCCCCCCAGGTATTTCGTGCTGCTGTGCATGACGAGATCGGCGCCCAGCTCGAGCGGCCGCTGCAGCACCGGTGTCGCGAACGTGCTGTCGCAGGCGAGCAGGGCGCCGCCGGCATGCGCGAGCTCCGCCAACGCCGCGATGTCGCTCACCTTCAGCAGCGGATTCGAGGGTGTCTCGACCCAGACCAGGCTGACGGGCCGGGCTAATGCGGCGCGCACCGCGTCCAGGTCGGTCGTGTCGATGAATTCCACCGTCACGCCCCACTGCGGGAGGAGCTCGCGGAGCTGGCGCAGCGAGCCGTGATACGCGTCGGCCGAGCTCACGATCCGGCCGCCGGGTGTCGCAAGCGAAAACGCGGCCAGTGTGGCCGCGCTCCCCGATGCGTAGGCGACCGCGGCCGCGCCGCCTTCGAGCGCCGCGACCGCCGTCTCGAGCGATGCGCGGTTAGGGTTACCGGCGCGCGCATAGCTGTAGCCGTGCGGGTAGCTGCCGTCCGCCGCGCGCTCGAAGGTCGTGGACAGATGGATGGGCTGCCGCACTGCGCCCGTGGCGGGATCCGGCGCGCGGCCGGCGTGGATGGCGAGCGTTTCTATTTTCATCGCGGCGGTATGTACTCCTGCAGTCCGACTACAAGCATGCCGGGCCCGCCATGCGCGCCGAGCGCGCTGCCGAGCGGCACGACGCGGCCCCAGCCGACATTGTCCCCGCGCAGCCGCTCGAGCAGCCAGTGCCCGTCGGCCTCGCGGTTCGCGTGCCCGACGAGAATCCGGTAACTCCGATCATCGGACATGCGGCGCTTGACGAAACGCGCGAACTTCTCCCGCAGGTTGCTCCTGCCTATGAGAACGCCCACCGGGCGCACGCGGCCCATGGCGTCGTTGCCGAGCACCGGCATCAGCCGCAGCACGTCCGCGACTCGCTTGACCCAGCGCGGGACGCGGCCGCCGCGGACCGCGTACTCGAGCGAGCCCATCAGGCCGAACGTGTAGGTGGCGGGCAGGATGGCGCGTGCCGCCGCCGCGACCTCGGTCAGCCCCGCGCCGGCCTGCGCGCACTCGGCCGCGTGCAGGACGACGAGCCCCTGGCCCGCCGAAGCGTTCAGGCTGTCGAGGACCTGCACCTCGCCGTGGGTGCTGGTGCGCGCGGCCGCGGATTCCGCCGCTCCGATGGTGCCACTCACCCGGCGCGTGAGGTTGATCGACAGCACCGCGTCGTAGTGCGAGGCGAGGAACTCGAAGCGCCGCCGGAAATCCCCGGGTGGCGGCTGCGAGGTCTTCGGGTGATGCGGGCCTCGCTCGATCGCGCCGAAGAACTCTTCCGCGGTGATACCGACCTTGTCGAGGTAGCTGCGGTCGCCGAAATGCACCCGCGCCGGCACCATGTGGATGTCGAGCCGGTCCATCTCGTCCTCGGGGATGTCGGCGGCCGAATCGGTGACGATCGCGACACGCCGGTTCTTCGCATGCGCCGACCGTTGCTGACGCTGCATGTCGTCGGCTTTCTCGCCCGCCACCGTCCCGAACTGCGCTGCGATCCGGAACACCTCGGCCGGATCGTTCGCGTGGATGTGCACCCGCGCCTTGTGCGCGAGCCCGGCGATCACCAGGCTGCCGCCCAGAGCGGACAGCGACTCGCGCAGCCGCCGGCGGTCGACCGCGGTACCGCTCACGATGCACTCGGTGCACCAGCGGTACTCGAGGTCTTCTTCGCTGCCCGCCGTTTCGATCGCGCTCGCATCGACGACGGCGAGCTGGCCGACCTCGGGGTCCGCGTCGCTGCCGCTCGCGAGGTAGTCGGCAAAGCCGCTCGCCAGCTCGACGAAGCCCTGAGCACCGGCGTCGACAACGTTGGCCCTGCGCAGCGCCTCGAGCTGCTCCGTCGTGCGCGCGAGCGACGCGCGTGCCTCGGTAACCGCACGTTCGAGCACCGGGTCGAACGCCGTCGCGTCCTTGGCGGCAGCATGCGCCGCACGGGCGAAATCGGTCAGGACCGAGAGAATCGTGCCCTCGCGCGGCTCGGACAGGCTTTCGCGCGCGTAGGCCGCGCCGCCGACCGCGCCGGCGGCCAGGTCGGCCGGGCTCAGTCGCGCGAGATGGCCCAGCTTGTCGCCCAGCCCAAGCAGGTACTGCGCAAGGATCGCGCCCGAATTGCCGCGCGCGCCGTCGATCGCGGCGTCGGCGATCCTGTTGAGCGTGTTGCCGGCATGCGCGTCCGGCGTGCGCTGCAGGATACCGAGCACCGCGCCCATGGTGATCGCGAGGTTGGTGCCGGTGTCGCCATCGGGAACCGGGAACACGTTGATCTTGTTGAGGTGCTCCTGCCGCGATACGAGGCGCAGGATGCCCGCCTTGAATGCGCGGTTGAGACGCAGACCGTCGAGGCTTTCCGGGTCGATCGCGGCGGCGCTCGATGCGGACACGTGCCGCGTTACTGGCGGGGCAGGATGAAGCGTCGTCCTTGCTGGCTCAATACAACGCCGTTGCGTGTGATCTCCTCGACGCGCGGTCCTTCCTGGAGCGTCTCGCCCTCGCGGTACTTGCGCTTGTTGATGAACACGAACCGGTCCTGCGGGTTGGCCGAGTACACGTGCAGATCGATGTGCATCTCCGGCACGCCGCCCTGCAAAGCGACGTCGTCGATCGTGGGCAGGGCCGGCGCGGCTTCGGCGGCCGTGCCGGCGGCCCCGGGTAGCCCCTCGTAGACCACTGAGCCCGGCCGCGTAGCGTACTCGGTCACCGCGGGCGGGCCCGCGGGTACCGATGCGCCGCGCTCGGAGAGCACCGGGTCGCCAGGCAGCGGACCGCCCGCGACCTCGTCCTCGAGCGGGTTGCGCGTGCCAGCGCCCGGCGCCGGCGCATCGGCCGGTTGCAGCATCGGCGGCAGGCCAGCGACCTGCTCGCGCGGTGGCGGCGATGTCGCGGCGGGTGCCGGTGTGGTCACCGGCAAGGCCTGCGCTGCTTCGCTCGCGGGGGGCGGGCCTGCGGGTGCGACGGCGGGCGGTTGCGACGCGGTCGGTGATCCGGATGCAGTGGCGATGCTCGCAGCATCCGCGGCATCCGGCGCGCGCCCGCGCCGCAGCATCAGCACGCCTACCGCGATGAGGTTTGCGACCAGCAGCACTACGGCCGCCGTCGCCCAGACGCTGGTCCTGGTCTTCGGGGCCGCGACCGCGATCTCGGCCAGCCCCGGCCCGCCCTGGCGCTGGTGTTCGTGTTCGGACTTGCGCAGCGCGTCCAGAATAAAAGACATCGTCAGCCTCCCGAGATCTGCGCCACGATCGTCGGTGATCCGGTCGCGTTCACCACCGTGTCCAGCACGATCTGCGTCTGCACGCCGGCCACGCCGTCGATGTTGAGCCGGTGCTGGCGCTGGAAATCCTGGACCAGACGCGCAAGGTCCTCGTCATAGAAGTCGCTGCCGGCCGGGGCGGCCGGCAATCCCTGTGCGACCCGGAGGTTCTCCCGCAGCCAGCGCACGTCGGCCCCGCGCATGCCGGGCGCGAGCGCCTTCGCGACCGCGAGCGGTGGCCGCCACAGGAGGAGGAAATCGCCGAACCAGTAACGCGACATGCCGGCGATCGACACGGCTCGTGCTTCGCCGCCCAGGTCTATGGTCGCGGTATCGTCCCCGAGCGTGGTCAGCAGCACCTGGTGGGTGCGGCCAATGTCGTCGGTCAGCGTGAGGATCGCCGGACGGTTCAGGGTTCGAAGCTGCGCCCACGAACCCTTCTGGAACAGGCACTCCAGCCCCTGGCGCGCGGCCTGGTCGCAACCGCGGCCGCCGCTCGGATCGTAGGTCGCGCCCCAGGAAGCAAACAGCTTGGCGAGCGCGGCCTCGGTCGTCGTGTCGTTGCCATGCCGGGCGAGCACCTCGTCGAAGGAAGGCGGTGCTGGCGGCGGAGCGCTCGTGGTGTCGGCCTGCGCGAGCTGGTTCGACGCGCTGCCGGGGCTGCGACGGCGGCCGTATCGGTCGACGTCCGCGGCCGGCTCGCAAGGATCGACCAGAGACCCGCGGCCACGAGCGCGAGCGCGCCCGCGATCGCGCCTGCGATTGCCCAGCGCAGCCAGGGCGCCGGCATCGGCCGACCGTACACCTCCGCCGCCGCCTCGCGCACCAGCTTGCCGCTCACGCGATGGTCCTCGTGCGTGAATGCACCGAGCAGCGCGCGATCGCAGATCACGTTGATGATTCGTGGCACGCCACCCGAGAGCCGGTGAACTTCCCGGAGCGAGGCGGGCGTGAACGCCTCGGCGGTGGCGCCCGCCACGCGCATGCGGTGCTTGACGTAACCCCCCGATTCCTCGGAGGAGAGCGGGTTGAGGTGATACCGGGCGGTGATGCGCTGCGCGAGCTGGCGCAGTTCCGGCCGCGCGAGCAGATCACGCAGCTCGGGTTGCCCGATCAGGATGATCTGCAACAGCTTGGTCGTCGCCGTCTCGAGATTGGTGAGCAGCCGCACCTGTTCGAGCGTGTGCGCGCTCAGGTTCTGCGCCTCGTCGACGATCAGCACGACGCGCCGTCCGCGCGCGTGCGTGTCCAGCAGTCGGCGGCCGATCAGGTCCATCAGCAGCTTGACGCTGCCGCGCCCGGGCTCGGGTACCGGGATCCGCAACTCCTCGCAGATGGTTAGCAGGAACTCCGCAGGCGTGACCCGTGGGTTCAGGATCAGCGCGACGTCGGCGTGCGCCGGGAGCTGCTCCAGCAGGCTGCGGATGATCGTCGTCTTGCCCGTGCCCACCTCGCCCGTGAGCTGGATGAAGCCGCCCGCCTCGTTGATGCCGTAGAGCAGGTGCGCGAGCGCTTCCGCGTGTCGCTCGCTCAGATAGAGATAGCGCGGATCCGGGGTGATCGCGAATGGCTTTTCCTGCAGGCCGAAAAAGCTCGTGTACATGCGGGTTTAGGTGACGATCCGGGTCTCGTTTCGGGGCCCAATGATGCCCTTCCGGACCTCGCGTGACCAGCGTGCCTGCCGGTCAGTTCCTGGGTTTTCGAGGATGCTCGTCGTCCGCGTGCACCTCGCTCGCATCCGGCAACGAGCTCGCGCGCGCTACCGCAAACCTTCCGAAACGCCCGCGGATGCGATCCAGCGCGCCATCGAGGTGCTGGTTCCGCGCGGATTCCGGCGCGGTGAAGAGATCGAGCTGCACCGCGGGGCCGAGCTCGGTCACCCCCACGCCGAGCAGGCGCAGCGCGGCGGTGGGCTGGGTCGCGAGCCAGGCATCGAGCAGCTCGACCGCGACGCGGGCGATCACCCGCGTTTCCTGCGTCGGCGGTTCGATGTGCCTCTGGCGGGTGTAGGTGGTGAAATCCGTGCGCCGGATCTTGACCGTCACGCACGAGGCGGAGAGGCCGCGTTCGCGCAGCCGGGCGCCGCTGCGGTCCGCGAGCCGGAACAGTTCCGACCGCAGCTGCGCATGGTCGTCGATGTCCGTATCGAAGGTCTCCTCGGTGCTGATCTGCACTTCCTCGAGATCGGGCACGACGGGCCGATCATCGATCCCGGCGGCCCGCTGCTGGACGCGCTCGGCATAGCGGCCGAAGACAGGCCGCAGCACGTCCGGCTTCGCAGCCCTAAGCTCGCCGAGCGTGCGGATGCCGAGCGCCTCGACCCGCGGCGCCGTCTTGGGCCCGAGGCCGAACAGCCGGCGGAGCGGCAGCGGATCGAGCAACGCGTTGACCTCGCCCGGCCGCACGATCACGAGCCCGTCGGGCTTCTCGAGCTCGGAGGCGATCTTGGCGACGAGCTTGTTCGGCGCCACGCCGACCGAGCAGGTGAGCTGTGTACGTTCGAGAATTCGGCGCTTGATTGCGGCGGCAATGTCGCGCGCCGGAGCCGAGGGCCGCCATGCTCGCGGTGACGTCGAGGAAGGCCTCGTCGAGCGAAAGGCCCTCGACCAGGGGCGTGTACTCGGCAAACACCGCGAAGATCTGCCGCGACACCGACTGGTAGTGCGACATGCGCGGCCGGATGCAGACCGCGTCCGGGCAGCGGCGCAGCGCCTCGCGCATCGGCATGGCCGAGCGCACGCCGAACTTCCGAACCTCGTAGCTCGCGGCGGCGACCACGCCGCGCGGACCCGTGCCGCCCACGATCACCGGCTGCCCGCGAGCGAGGGGTCGTCGCGCTGCTCGACCGACGCGTAGAACGCGTCCATGTCGACGTGCAGTATCCAGCGCACTTCGGGCCGCTGGGACATCAGAGCGTGAGCGCGGTGTAGAAGAGCAGGCCGACACCGGTGAGCACCAGGCAGACCAGGTACGAGATCACCAGCACGCTGAACTTGGTCGCCGTCCAGACCCGCCCCTGCCCATAGACCCGTCGCATTGCGAGAAAGAGATATACCGGAACGTAGAACACGAGCGCAGCAATGACGAATCCCTCGGCCGTACCGAAGAATCCGGAGACCGCGCCCGTGGTCGCCGCGCCGAACCGATCGAGCAGCAGCACGACAATTCCCGCCAGGAAGAAGAACGCGTGGTAGTGCAGAAAGAACAGCAGGTGCTCCACGTAGTATCGCCCGGACCCCAGGTAGAGGACGGCCATCACCAGCGCGATCAGCGGCAGGAACAGGAACATCATCTTCGGCAGGTTTTCCCACAGCGCCCGGCCGAAGGATTGCGTGTCCGTGACGATCTTGTTGCAGGCCCTGCGCAGTCGCGGCTCGTATTTCTCGAGAGGACCGACGTCGATCCGGAAATTCTCCTCGTTGCAGGGATCCGCCATCACCTCTCGCGCTTTCGCGAGCTGCTCGGGCGTGACGTCGGCCAGCTCCTTGGCGAGTTCGGCGCGCATGCTTTCCCGCTCAGTTTCGGGCAGCCGTCCGACGATGCTCTCGATCAACTTGTCGCGCGCGTTGTCGATGGACTCCGACCGTTTCTCCTGCGCCGAGACCTCCGGCGACCCGACCGATGCATCGGAAGCCGGCGGGGGGGTTCCAACGGGTGCGTTCCCCGCCCGCTCGCCGTCCGACGAAGCTCGCGTCTTCGTCACGGCGTCGTCGTTGATCGTCAGCGACGCGCCGCCGTTGCCGAGGTCCAATGCGAGGTCGTTGCCCGGATCGAAGATCGACGCGATCAGGAAGAACACGACGCTCAGGATCAGGTACATCCGGAAGGGCGGCGTGTAATGCGCGCGGCGTCCGCGCAGAAACTCCTGGGTCAGCAACCCCGGGCGGAACGCAAGCGGCCGCAGCGTGCGCCAGATGCGCGAATCCCAGTCGAAGACGTCGCCCAGGAAATCCTTGACGAGGCCCCAGAGCGAGATCACTTGAACCTTTGCGCGCTGCCCGCAATGCGAGCAGTGCTGACCGGTCAGCACTTCGCCGCAGTTGAGGCAGTTCTCGGTCGAGACCGCGCCGGTTATGAAGTCCTCGCGATGTGCGAGGACGCGCCGCTCCGCGGTATATCGATCGCCGAAGAGCTCGACGCCTCGTGCACGCATCCGCGGCGCGTGAACCGCGAGATACGCGTCGAGCGATTCCTGGTCGGCGAGCCGGTACTGGACCGTCCGGCGGATCCTGCCCGGAGGGCGCTGATCGGTCACCCAGGATCTCGGCCGCGCGGAAGCCCGGCAGCTGCAGCATGTCCGCGATGTGATCGCGCAGCCATGTGTCGAACGCGGCCTCGATCGCGGCATCCGCCTCGAGGTTTACCTCGTAGATGACGCCTGCGTTCTCGGTTAGCCGGACCACGGCGGCAAGAGTACCGCCTGGCCTGGATCACCGTAAGTGCTGTTCCGCGTTACGCAATCTGCCGCCAGGACGGTTGCGTCGCTTCCGTGTGCGATCCAGCGGCGAGCTCCGCCGCTTCGAAATCATCGACGTGGATGAGCTCCATCACCTTGCGGTCGTAGTCGCGCAGGAGCCCGGCCTCGCTCGCATTCAGCAGGCCGAGCGAGAGTGCTTCCTCGATCTGCGCCGGAAAGTCCGTCGCGGTGATCCGTCCGGTCTTCACGCCTTCGACGCGGATGCGCTTCTCGAGCGGCTCGGCGCTCTGCGCCAGCACCAGCGCCTCCTGCAGCAGGCCTACCGGGTTCGAAGGCTCGATCGTCTTGTAGATCCCGGCGGAGAGCCGCTCGCGCGCCTCGCTCGGCATCATCAGCTGTTCCACGATCGCGCGCCCGAGCCGGTCGCTGGGCGCGAAGTACGTGCGCCCGCGCGGGAAGATCACGATCCGCATCAGCGCCGCGACCCAGCGGTTCGGGAAATTGCGCAGGAATCCGTGCATCTGCTCCTGCGCGCGGTACAGGAGCGTGCGGCAGCTCCATTCGACCAGCGGCAGGTCGGCCTCGGGCCGCCCCTGGTTCTGGTAATGCTTGAGCACCATCGACCCCAGGTACAGTGCCGACAGTACGTCGCCGAGCCGCGCCGACAGGTGTTCCTTCTGCTTGAGATAACCGCCCAGCGTGAGCATCGCCATGTCGGTCGCAAAGGCGAACTGAGCGCTGAACTTGTTGATGTGCTGGTAGTAACGCCGCGTCGTTCCCGACTCGGGCACCGGCGAGAACCGCGCGAGCGTCGCCGCCATCACGAAGGAGCGCGCCGCGTTCGACAGCGTGTAGCCGATGTGGCCGAAGAGCGCGTCGTCGAATTCGTCCAGGCTCTTCGACTTGTCCTTGAGCTTTCGCCGCGTTCATCTCGCGAAGCACGAACGGATGACAGCGGATCGCGCCCTGCCCGAAGATGATCAGGCTGCGCGTCAGGATGTTGGCGCCTTCAACGGTGATCGCCACCGGCACGATCTGGTAACCGCGGCCGAGATAGTTCTTCGGCCCGAGCATGATGCCCTTGCCGCCGTGCACGTCCATCGCGTCGTTTGCGACCTGGCGCCCAAGCTCCGTGCAGTGGTACTTGAGGATCGCAGCGGGGACTGCCGGCCGCTCGCCGCTGTCGATCGCCGCGGTCGTGACCGAGCGCGCAGCGTCCATGATGTATGTCGATCCCGCCATCCGTGCGAGCGCGGCCTCGACACCCTCGAAACGCCCTACGGGCTGGTTGAACTGACGGCGGATCCGGGCGTACGCAGTGGATGCATAAACGCCAGCCTTTGAGCCGCCGGTCGAGTTCGACGGCAGGGAGATGCAGCGGCCGACCGAGAGCTGCTCGACCAGCATGCGCCAGCCCTGGCCCGCCATCTTCGGGCCGCCGATGACGCTGTCGAGCGGCACGAACACGTCCTTGCCGGATACCGGACCATTCTGGAACGGCACGTTGAGCGGAAAATGACGCCGACCCACCGTAACACCGGGCGTGGCGCGCGGGATCAGCGCGCAAGTGATCCCGTAATCCGTCTGCTCACCGCCCAGCAGCTTCTCGGGGTCCTGCAGCCTGAACGCCAGGCCGATCACCGTCGCAACCGGCGCAAGCGTGATGTAGCGCTTCGAGAAGTTGAGCCTGATCCCGATGATCTCCCGCCCCTCGTAGTTGCCGCGGCAGACGATGCCGGTGTCGGGTATCGACGCGGCGTCCGAGCCGGCGCGCGGACCGGTGAGCGCAAAGCACGGTATGTCCTCGCCACGCGCGAGCCGCGGCAGGTAGTGGTTCTTCTGCTCCTCGGTGCCGTAATGCAGCAGGAGTTCCCCCGGTCCGAGCGAATTGGGCACGGCGACCGTGGATGAGCACACCCCGCTTCGGCTCGCGATCTTCACCAGCACGCAGGAATGCGCGTACGCGGAGAACTCGAGTCCGCCGTACTTCTTCGGGATGATCATCGCGAAGAAGCCTTTCTTCTTCAGGAAATCCCAGACCTCCGGCGGTAAATCGGCGCGGCGATGGGTGATGTCCCAGTCGTCGATCATCCGGCAGAGCTCCTCGCACGGGCCGTCGAGGAAAGCCTGTTCCTCAGGCGAAAGACGCGGCGGCTCTGCGCCGGCGAGCTTCGACCAGTCGGGCTCGCCCGTAAAAAGCTCTCCGTCCCACCACACGGTGCCGGCTTCGAGCGCCTCGCGCTCGGTGTCGGACATCGCGGGCAGCAGGCGGCGGTAAGTGAGCAGGAACGGTCGCGTGATCCAGCGCTTGCGCAGCGGCTCGATGTTGAGCGCGACGAGCAGGGCCAGGGCGGCCCAGAGCACGACCATCCAGGCGAGCGATCCGTAGCCGAAGAGGCTGTAAGCCGCGAGTGCGGCGGCTGCGGCGATGGTGGCCGTTCGAAGCGAGACGCGCTGGTAGGCCAGGAACACCGCGCCGCCAGCGAAGAGCAGAAGCCAGACTAAGCTGAGCATCGAACCTTACCTCACGGCGTCGAACGACCGCGGCCGCAGACGACTATGCGGAATCTTGCTGCGGTGCCGCAATGAGAATCTTCAACCTATAGGAAAAGCCTTTTCTACTCAATGGGATAAGGCTGATCCGGGCACCTGCTCCGGCGGCGTTCCATAGTGCAGCGTCACCGGCAGGATTACCACTTCCACGCCGTGTGTGTTCAGCACCCGCTGGATCGCAAGCGGAGTCTGGCTGTGCAGCCATCGGTTCCACCAGTGCTCGTTCTCGAACACGAGCCGGCTCGCAAAGAACACGCTGTTCGGAAACTCCTCGCGCACCTTGAGCGATAGCTTCTCCAGCTCGACGAGCCGGTCGCTGCCGTAGGCGTCGTACCAGCGTGCGGCAGCGCCCTCGCAGTGCACGAAGTTGACGAGTGCATCGAGGGTCGAGCGCGTCTCGTACTGCAGCGTGCGCAGCGTCTGCTCGCTGCCATAGGACTGGCTGTCGACGGTCCCGACGGTGACGAAGACGAAGTTCTTGAAATGCCCCGGGAACAGCGCCTCGACCCGCTCGACGGTATGCACGCCGATTCCGCGGTTCGAGCTGACGAGAAACACCGCGGTCGGTTGCGCGGGGTCGAGGACCGGTGGCTCGCACCCGAGGTCGCGCATCAGCCAGCGCCGGTTCCGTTCGAACTGCTGGGTCAGCGCTCGTATCCGCGAATAGTGGCGCCGGATCAGGAGCCCAGCCGCAACCACGCACGAAGTGATGCCGAGCGTGACGATGCCGCCCTGCAGGAACCGCTCGACGATGATCACCACGAGTATCGCCGCCGTGATGACGAGCGCAAGGCCGGAAAGGAGCAGTCGGCGTTTGCTCTCCTGGTCGTGTCGCCGCTTCCACCAGTAGTTGGTGAGTCCGAGCAGCGCCAGCGTGAACGTGATGAATACGTTGACCGTGTACAGGACGACGAGCAACGCTACCTGGCCTTCCGTCCACGCGAGGATGGCGAGCGCCGCTGCGCCCATCAGCAGCACGCCGTTGCGGGTTACGAGGCGCGAGGAAAGCGCGCCGAACTGGTTCGGTACCCAGCGGTCGGCAGCCATGTTGGCGAGCACGGCCGGGCCGCCCAGAAAGCCCGTATTCGCGGCGACAAAGAGCAGTGCGCCCTCGAAGACAAGCACGATGGTCAGCAGCGCAGGGCCGGTATGCCCGGGGAACCCGAGGCTGTCGATGATGTCGCCGAAAACGACGGCGTTGAGGGTCTCGCCGGTCTGCGACGGAACGACGTCCCACAACAGGTAAAGCAGGATGATCCCGCCCGCCGTGATGGAAAGCGAAAGCGCCATCAGGAACATCGTCCACTTGCCGGTGCGGACACGCGGTTCCTTGAGCATGTTGATGTTGTTCGAGACCGCCTCGATGCCGGTATAGGTTCCGCCGCCGAGGGAGTACGCCTTGAGGAACACGGCCAGCACGAAGAACCAGCCGGCCTGCGTCGCGAGGTCCGTGGTCGCCCGGAAAGTGCCCGCCAGTTCCGGCGCGAGCTCGGAGCCGTGATTTGCGATGCCGTAGGCGATCAGCGCGAAATGAGTCACGACGAACCCGATGAAAATCGGCGCGAGGATCCGGATCGACTCGCGCATGCCGCGCAGGTTGAGGTAGATCAGCACGACGACGATGGCGATCGCGACCTCCAGCTTGACGATCTGGTGCGCCGCCGGCAGCAGGCTGAAGAGCGCATCCACGCCGCTCGCGACCGAGATGGCGATCGTCAGCACGTAATCGACGATCAGCGCCGACCCCGCAACGAGTCCCGCGTACGGCCCTACGAGGCGGGTAGCGACCTTGTATCCGCCGCCGCCGTTCGGAAACAGCTCGATGACCTGGTTGTATGCGAGCGAGATGACGAACACCGTGAATGCCGTGGCGATCGCCAGGTAGAGCGCAAGCGGGCTGTGTGTGCCGAGCGCCATGTATGCCTCGGCCGGGCCATAGGCCGACGACGAGAGACCGTCGGCGCCGATCCCGATCCAGGCGAGGAAAGCGGCGAGCGCGATGTGCTTTCGCGTCTGCGGCGACATCGGGTCGCGCGGGGGCCCGAGGATTGCGTCGCGCCAACGACGCTGTTCGGTTGCGGTCATGCGTCGTTCACGCCCGGCGATGTCGCGCCCGGGCCGGATCTCGTCAGAGCAGTTCCTTGACGCCGTCCCGCTCCTCGGTCAGCTCTTTGTACGTCGCCTCCATTCGGCCGCGGCTGAACTCGTTGACCGCCAGAGCCCTGGACGATCTGGTAGCGTCCGTCGGCGCAGGTCACCGGGTAACCGTAGATCACGCCCGCCGGGATGCCGTAGCTGCCGTCCGAGGGCACGGCCATGCTGACCCAGTCGCCCTCCGGCGTGCCGCGCACCCAGTCGCGGACGTGATCGATGGCCGACGATGCGGCTGAGGCTGCCGAGGACTGACCACGCGCCTTGATGATGGCCGCGCCGCGCTGCTGCACGGTGGGGATGAAATGCTCGCGATACCAGCTTTCCTCGACCAGCGAGAGCGCGGGTTTGCCGTCGACAGTCGCGTGGTGCAGGTCCGGGTATTGCGTCGAGGAGTGGTTGCCCCAGATCGTCATCCGCCTGAGCTTCGTCACATGCGTGCCGGTCTTTTCCGCAAGCTGCGACAGCGCCCGGTTGTGATCGAGCCGCACCATGGCGGTGAAGTTGCCCGGTGACAGGCCCGGGGCATTCTTCATCGCGATCAGTGCGTTCGTGTTGGCGGGATTGCCGACCACCAGCACGCGTACGCCGCGGTCTGCGACGGCATCGAGCGCCTTGCCCTGGGCGGAAAAGATCTGCGCATTCGCAAGCAGCAGGTCCTTGCGCTCCATCCCGGGCCCCCGTGGCCGTGCGCCGACCAGAAGTGCCACGTGGCAGTCCTTGAAGGCCGCGCGGGCGTCGTCGGTCGCGACGACCCGGCCCAGCGTCGGGAATGCGCAGTCGTTCAGCTCCATGACCACGCCCGAGAGCGCGGGCAGCGCCGCGGTGATCTCGAGCAGGTGCAGGTTGATCGGCTGGTCGGCGCCGAGCATCTGTCCCGACGCCACTCGGAAGGCAAGTGCATAGCCGATCTGGCCCGCCGCACCGGTAATCGCGACATTGACGGCGGTTTTCATGGTTTCTCCGAGGACCGGTTTTCCGGGCGACCCACCGGGCCGACTCCCGTCCGGGCGAGGCGCAGATACTAGCAGCGCGCCGGCTGGCAGCCGCTGGCTCCGGATCGGGACACCGATCACAACAAAGGGCTTGCTTTTGAGCTGGTGTTGTAGTCAACTACAACACCAATAGGGATGGCTGATCGAGGGCACGACGATGCGCTCGGCAAGCAAGTTCGCGGCGGCCGCACTGGCCTGGGCAATCTGGGTTCTGGCGGGGTTGGATGATCGCATCGGAGTCACTGGCGCCTCGCGCCAGTACACCGACCGGCAGGGATGTGAGCGCTGCGTACTGCGAGCCATGACCCCGTCCCCGGGCAGTGGGGTCCGGGTGTTCTGCTACAGTAGTGCAGCGAAGCACCGGAGCGGCCGGCCGCATGGATCCTACCTGGAACGACAGCCAGCCCATCTATCGCCAGCTCCGCGACAAGGTGGTGGAGATGATTCTGGAGGGTCAGCTCTCCGACGGTGACGCACTGCCGTCGGTCCGAAGCGTCGCCGCGGAGTTCTCTCTGAACCCGCTGACCGTGCTCAAGGGGTACCAGCAGCTCGTCGACGAAGGCCTCGTCGAGAAACGGCGCGGCCGGGGCATGTTCGTCACCGAGGGCAGCCGTACACAGCTCATGCGCGGCGAGCGCCAGCGCTTTCTCGAACAGGAATGGCCGCGCGTGCTGTCGGCCATCGAGCGTCTCGGTCTCGACGCCGGCGAGCTTCTGGGCGCGGTGGGTCCCAAGCGCAAGTCCGGCGCCTGACCCGGATTTCGCCGCTGTCATCGCCCGCCGGCGCCTCGGCGCTGTGGCAGCTTGCCGGCGCTCGGCGGCAGTAGCTCGCCGACGCTCGGCCCGGGTATCTCGCGGGCCGGTCACCACGATCAAGGGACGTTGCAGAGCTTAGACGGGTGCCCCGCACACCTTGTCGGAGCACGCCGGGTCGCTGGCGGTATCGCGGAATCGTCGCAGAGTCATCACCTCGGAGTGGTCCGCGACGTCTACCGGCGGGTGTTCAGGCGTGGTTTCGGCCCACGAGACACCCGGTCCAAACGCCGGCTCGCCAGGCCACGGTGGGGTCGCGAGCCGGCGCGTGGACGCGGTGGTATCCCAGCCGCGAAGCAGGCCTCGGTCCCCGCAGTTGGACGTTGCGGGCACTCCTAGCGAAGGGCTGCCTCGACGACTCCGCGATACCAACGAGCGTCCGGTGTGCTCCGACAAGGTGTGCGGGGCACCCATCTTCAGCTCTGCAACGATCCTGAATCGTGGTAAGCGGCTGGGGATACCACCGCGGCCGCGGGTCGGCGAGCAACCACCGCAACCGGGCGGCGGCGAGCCCGTCGCTCAGCCCATCAGCAGGCGCGACTCCGCGTGCTCCAGGTCTTGGGCGGTGCCGAACAGCACGACGACATCGCCTTCGCGCAGTAGCGTCGTCGGATCGGGATCCCGCCCGACGATGCCATCCCGGCGCACGCGCGTTGACCGCAACGTTTGCGCCGTCGAGGCCGAGGTCCTTGAGCGTTCGGCCCACGCCATAGGCGGCCGGCGGCAGGGTCACGGTGCGCAGATGCTGCCGCAACAGTGCGTGCTCGCGGTCGGGCTCGAGCGCATCGCGCCGGCGGAAGACGCTGCGCAGCAGCGCGTAGCGATCATGACGGATGTCCTCGGTCATCTCGGCGACCTCCTCCGGTGGCACGTCCAGGAAGAGCAGCACGTGCGAAACGATCGAGAGCGCAGTCTCGAAGATCTCTGGCACGACCTCGGTCGCGCCAGCCGCCTGCAGCTGCTCTAGACCGCTGTCGTCCTCGGTGCGCACCAGCACGGGGACATCCGGGCGCAGCTGGCGCACCGCGCGCACGATCCCTAGCGCGGGCTGCAGCGCGTCGACCGAGATGACGATCACGCTCGCGCTATCGAGACCGAGGGCGCGGAGAACGTTGACCTGCGTGGCGTCGCCATAGACGACCGGGTCGCCGGCCTGCCGTGCATCCCTGACACGGAACGGGTCGAGGTCGAGCGCGAGAAACTCGAAACCGCGTTTCTCCAGCACGCGCGCGAGGTTCTGCCCGACGCGGCCGAACCCGCAGATGATCACGTGCTCGCGCTTCGCGATCTCGCGAGTCGCAGCGGTCTCGAACACGCCGTCGGAGGGCAGCGTGGACTCGCGGCCGAGCAGCCGGTCGGCGATTCGCCCGTTGTAGCGCACGAGCAGCGGACCGACCAGCATCGAAAGCACGACGGCCGTCAGCAGCGGCTGCACGAGTTCTGTCGGCACCAGCCGACCGTTCAACAGCACGGTCAGGAGCGCGAAGCCGAGTTCGCCACCCATGCACACCGTGATCCCGGTGCGAAGCGCCTTCCAGGTGTTGTGGATGAAGGCGCGCACGATCACGGCCACGATCGCCGCCTTGACGACCAGCAGCGCCGCCAGAAGCAGCAGCACCAGCGGCAGCTGGGTCACCAGGAGCCGCAGATCGAGCATCATCCCGACGAAGACGAAGAAGAGCCCGAGCAGAATGTCCTGGAAGGGCTTGATGACCGCCTCGGTCTGGTAGCGGAACTCGGTCTCCGCGAGCAGCATGCCTGCGAGGAACGCACCGATGGCCATCGACAGCCCGAGCGCATGCGTCGCCCAGGCGCCGGCGAGCACGACGAACAACACGGTGAGAGTGAAGATCTCGGTGCTGCGGTGCCGCGCAAACTCGTGGAACAGCGGCCGCAGCAGCCAGCGACCGGCGGCCAGCACGATCAGGAGCGCGAGCACCGCTCGCACGACCATGCCGACCAGCCAGCCCGCGGACAGCACGTCGTCCGCGTTCGCGATCGAGGTAGCGAGCGCGAGCAACGGCGCGAAGGCCAGGTCCTGGAAGAGCACGATGCCGAGCGCGAGCCGGGAGTGCGTCCGCCCGAGCTCGAGCTGATCACCTAGCTGGCGCATGACGATCGCGGTGGAGGACATGGCGACCGCGCCGCCGAGCACGATCGCGACCGGGAGCGTTGCGCCGAACGCCCACGCCGCGGCGCCGACGGCCGCGGTGGTGAGCAACACCTGCAGGCCGCCGACGCCGAGCACCTCGGACTTCATGGCGACCATGCGGGCGAAGGAGAACTCGAGTCCGAGCGTAAAGACCAGGAACACGACACCGACGTCGGCCAGCGTGCGGATCGACTCGTCGTCGTCCAGTACACCCAGCGCGTGCGGCCCGAGCAGCATGCCGACGAGCAGGTAACCCAGGATCGGCGGCAGCGAAAAACGCCGTACGAGCGCGAGTACCAGCAGCGACCCCGCCAGCAGTACCAGCATCTGCGTAAGGAATTCGCCGGTCATAGTTCCCCACCCCGGGTCCGGGCCGATGCTAGCATTCCGGCGATGATCAGGAATCCCGTGCCAGCCCTGCATGGCGTTCGTCGCTGAAACCGACGCAGCGGCTGGCCGGCTCCGGCTTGCGCGGCGAATGCCACATGGCGGACCTGCCGGCACTTGTCCATGCGCTCCACGCCGTCCGCGACGCGGCGTCAAAACAGCTGGTGATCGATCTCACGCGCGCGGAAGAGTTCGACATCGGGCCGGCCTGGCTGCTGCGTGCCGCGCTCGACGAAGCGCGCGCAGCCGGTGCGACGGTGTCGATCGAAGGCAGCCCGCCCGGCCACTTCGCGTTCTTCGACGAGCTGGAGAAAGCCGATAGCAGCGAGCCCGCCGGCGAGCCGGCGCCCCGGGACCGGTGGCTGATCCGCTTCGGCCGCGCGATCGACACCCGGATCGGGAACAGCATCACCGCGCTCGGCTTCGGCGGTCGCACGCTCGTCACCGCGGCGGCGGCCTGGAGGAGCCTGCGGCGGCTGCGGTTGCCCTCAGTCGTGCGGCATGCCTACGAGACCGGCGTCCAGGCCGTACCGGTCGTCGCGGTGATCGCGTTCCTGATCAGCATCATCCTGGCCTACATCGGCGCCCAGCAGCTGCAGCCGTTCGGCGCGGAGATCTTCACGGTCGACCTGGTGGCGATCGGCGTGCTGCGCGAGCTCGGCGTGCTGCTCACGGCGATCATGGTCGCCGGACGCACCGGCAGCGCCTATGCGGCCGAGCTCGGCGTGATGAAGCTCAACGACGAGGTCGATGCGCTCGAGTCGCTCGGTCTCGATCCCTTCGAGGTGCTGGTGCTGCCGCGGGTGCTGGGTCTCGTGATCGCGATGCCGCTGCTGACGATCATCGCGGACGCAATGGGCCTCGCCGGCGGCGCGGTGCTCACGAACGTGCTGATCGAGCTGCCGTGGGAGCAGTTTCTGGCGCGGCTCGATTCAGCCGTTGGCAGCACCACGTTCTGGGCCGGTCTGATAAAGGCGCCGGTGTTCGGGGCGCTTATTGCGCTCACCGGCACGATGCGCGGGCTGCAGGTACGCGAATCGTCCCAGGAGCTCGGCCGGCTCACAACCATGGCGGTCGTGCAGTCGATCTTTCTCGTCATCTTCGCGGACGCGGCATTCGCGGTCTTCTTTCTCGAGATCGACTTTTGAGCGCCGAAGAACCGATCATCTCTGTCCGGGACGTGGTCAATCGCTTCGGTGCGCAGGTTGTGCACGACGGCGTCAGCTTCGACGTGTGCAAGGGGGAGATCTTCGGCATCGTCGGCGGGTCTGGCAGTGGCAAGTCGGTGCTGCTGCGGACCATTCTTGGGCTGCGTCGCCCTGACGCCGGGACCGTGCTGGTCGAAGGCCGCGACGTCACGTGCATGCAGCCCGAGGAGCTGCGCGAGGTCAAGCGCCGCTACGGAGTGGCTTTCCAGCATGGCGCGCTCTTCTCGTCGCTCAGCGTCGAGAACAACCTGACGTTGCCGGTCGCCGAGACGATGGATCTCCGGGAGGACTACTATCAATTGCTCGCCAGGCTGCGGTTGCGGATGGTCGGCCTGCCGCTCGACACCGCGGCGAAGTTACCCGCGCAGCTCTCGGGCGGCATGGTGAAGCGTGTCGCGCTCGCACGCGCGCTCGCGCTCGATCCGGTATTGCTCTTTCTCGACGAGCCGACCGCCGGTCTTGACCCGATCGCGGCGTCCGGTTTCGATGAGCTCGTGCTCTATCTGCGCCGCACGCTCGAGCTGACCATCGTGATGGTCACCCACGATCTGGACACCCTGTCGAGGACATGCGACCGTGTCGCTGTGCTGGTCGACGGCAAGGTGATCGTGGACACGCTTCCCCGGCATCCAGAATCACGAGCATCCCTGGATACGTGAATATTTCCACGGGCCGCGCGGCCGCCGCGAGGCCGAAGCAGGGAAAACCGGTGGAGCGTGAGGCCCGCTACGCCGTCGTCGGTCTGTTCGCGCTCGCGACGATCGTGCTCGCATTCGGCTTCGTCTGGTGGTATTCCGGCGCCAGCGACCGGCGCGAATACGCGCGCTACGAGATCCATTTCTTCGGCTCGGTCAGCGGGCTCGCGGAGGGCAGTCCGGTCCGCTATCTCGGCGTCGACGTCGGCCGGGTCGAACGCCTGCAGGTCGATCCAAAGAATCCGCGTCGCGTGAAGATCGTCGTGGAGATCGATTCGAGCGCGCCGATCTCGGGCGCGACCGAGGCGCGGCTCGGCCTGCTCGGTCTGACCGGGCTGCTCTTCATCGATCTGCGCG
Source organism: uncultured Gammaproteobacteria bacterium (assembly GCA_963728295.1). Taxonomy (GTDB): domain Bacteria; phylum Pseudomonadota; class Gammaproteobacteria; order Steroidobacterales; family Steroidobacteraceae; genus DATJKD01. The sequence continues at coordinate 119,232 of CAVSKB010000004.1, forward strand.
AGGATCCGCAACGCGTCGCTTCGCACGCCGCTCGTGCAGGGCGATCGCTATCCGGTCATCCGTGCCCGCAAGGGCGACATCGAGGCGTTTCTCGAGCGGCTGCCCGACGCGATCACGCGCGCTGCCAAGGTGATGGAGCGCGTGGAGAAGCTCCTCAACCAGGAGAACATCGACGCTGTCGGGAAATCGCTGGCCAACATCCGCGAGGCGACCGGCGAGCTTCCGGAGCTGTCGCGCAACGCCTCGACGCTCGCGAACGAGCTCAAGCACACTGCCACCGAGGTGACCGCGCTTTCCCGTCAGCTGAGCGACGTGGTCGACGAATCGAGGCCCGACTTCGCCGCTGCACTCGGCAGCGTGCGCGCGGCGTCCGAGCGGCTGTCCGGCACGGCCGCGAGCATCGAGCGCATCGTGTCGGGCAACGAGGGCTGCCCTGTCGCAGCTCGCGGGCTCGGGCGGCGCCGACCTGCAGCAGCTTCTCCTCGAGGTTCGCGACACGAGCGCGGAGGTGCGCGCGCTCGCGAGGCAACTGCGCGAGAACCCGTCGGCGCTGTTGCGCGAGCGGCCGGAGACGGGCGTGGAGCTTCCCGAATGAGACGGACGATCGTGCTGCTCGCCGCGGCCGCGGTATGCGCGGGCTGTGTCGGATCCGCCCTCGAGTCGAATCGCGAGGAGCCGGAGGTGTTCAGGCTCACGACGCCTGAGACCCCCGACGCCGGCGCCGCGCTGCCGGAGGCGCTCGCCGTCGGGCGCCCGCGTGCTCCGGTCTCGCTCGACACCGAGCGGATCGCCGTCGCCGGCCCTGACACCCGCTTCGACTACTACTCGGGCATACGCTGGGCGGAACCCGCGCCGCTGATGCTCCAGCAGCTCCTGGTCCAGGCGCTCGCGGCAGATGGCCGGTTCGCCACCGTGGTCGCGGTGCCGAGCCGGGTGCCGAGCAAGTACCAGCTCGAGATCGAGCTGCGGCGCTTCGAGGCCGAAACCGACGGACACGGTCCGCCGGTCGTCAAGGTCGAGATGCAGGTGATGCTGCTGGACGGGCGGGGCGGCACCCTGGTCGCGAGCTTTCCTGCGACGGCGTCGGTCGTGGCGGAAGGGGATCGGCGCGCCGCGGTGCTATCGGCCTTCAACGCGGCCACGCGCCAGGTGATCGGCTCGATCGTCGCCGCGACGCGCAGCGCGGCTGGCTGAACGTACCCGGTCGCGGTGGTCGCTGGCCCCACGCCGCTCGGCCGCGGTTTCAGCTCGCCGCCCGGCAGCTGGCTGCTCGCCGGCGCTCGGCCCGGGTGTCTCGTGGGCCGGTCACTACGATCGACGGAACGTTACAAAGTCTCCCGAGGGTGCCCCGCACATCGTGTCGGCGTCCACCGCAGCGGCGGCGGTATCGCGGAATCGTGGCAGAGTCATGACTTCAGGAGTGCCCGCGACGTCTACCTGCGATTGTCAGGCGTGGTTTCGGCCCACGAGACACCCGGTCCAAACGCCGGCTCGCCGATGCCACGGTGGGGGCGCGAGCCGGCGCGTGGACGTGGTGGTATCCCAGCCGCGAAGCACGCCTCCGTGCCCGCAGTTGGACGTTGCGGGCACTCTTGGCGAAGGGCTGCCTCGACGATTCCGCGATACCACGTACTGATCCGGCGCGCGCCGACAGCGCGTGCGGGGCAGCCTCTTCCGCTCTGCAACGACCCTGAATCGTGGTGCGCGGCTGGGGATACCACCACGGCCGCGTGTCGGCGAGCAGCTACCGTCGCCGCGTGTCGGCGGGCAGCCACTCCACCGCGGCCGGGCGCCGGCGGGAGCAGGTCAGGCCGGCAGCCGCAGGACCGGATGCTGCCCGGTCGCCTGCCGGACCATCATGTCGAGGAAATCGGCAGACGCGATCGGCTCGCCGAACAGCCGCCCTTGCCCGTACTGGCAGCCGCTGTGCACCAGGAAGTGCCGCTGCTCATCGGTCTCGATGCCCTCGGCCACGACCTGCAGGCCGAGACTGCGGCCCATCTCGATGATGGTGCGGACGATCGTGGCGTCATCCGGGTCGCTCGCCGCATCGCGTACGAAGGACTGGTCGATCTTGAGCGCGCCGATCGGGAATTGCTGCAGCGCGCTCAGGCTCGAGTAGCCGGTGCCGAAGTCGTCGATCGACAGGTGCACGCCCATGGCGCGCAGCTCGTCGAGCAGCGGCAGCGTCTTTGCCGCATCCATCATCAGGGTCGTCTCCGTGATCTCGAGCTCGACGCGCGAGGGCGAGACACCGTGATGCTCGAACACCGAGCGGCAGTTGGGAATGAAGCTCGCCTGGCTCAGTTCCTTGAGCGACAGGTTGATCGCCACCCGGCCAGGGTCCGCGACGCTTTTCTGCCAGGCCGCGTAGTCGCTGCACACCTGGTTCAGCACCCACGCGCCGATGTCGAGGATCAGACGCGATTCCTCCGCGAGCGGGATGAACTGCGCCGGCGCGATGTCGCCGTGACCCGGCAGGCGCCAGCGCAGCAGCGCCTCGGCGCCCACGATCTGGCCGCTCCCGAGGTCGACCTTGGGCTGGTAGCGGACGAAGAACTCATTGCGGTCCAGCGCACGCCGCAGCTTGCTCTTGAGCATCAGCCGCTCGACCGCCGCGGCGTTCATCTCCGGCGCGTAGTGCACGTGACAGTTACGGCCGGCGCGCTTGGCGTGGTACATCGCCGCATCCGCGTTGCGGATCAGGTCAATGACGTTGTCCGCGTGCTCCGGGCAGGTTGCGATGCCGATGCTCGCGGTGACCTCCATTTCCTGATCGCCGATGTGGACCGGGCGCGCGATCTCCGCCAGCACCAGCCGCGCGAGCGAGCTCGGCCTGATCGTGGCGTTCGTGCGCGTCGTCCCCGCCCTCGGTGAAGAGCGCAAATTCGTCCCCCGCCAGCCGGCCGACCACCGTCTCCCGCGGCAGGGCGCGCGACAGGCGCTCGCTCATGGTTTCGAGGATGCGGTCGCCGGATTCGTGACCGAAGGTGTCGTTGATGTCCTTGAAGTTGTCGAGATCGACGTACAGCAGCACCAGCCCGCGCCCCTGACGCGCCGAGCGCGCGATCGCCTGCTGCAGCAGGTGCTGAAACTGCATGCGGTTCGGGATCTTCGTGAGCGCGTCGAAGCGCGCCAGATAGCGGATGCGCCGCTCGGCACGCTTGCGGTCGGTGATATCCCGCAGCACGAAGATGTGACCCTGGAAGACAGGGTCGGCGCTCGAGATCGGCGAGGCACTCACCGCCACCGGTATGGTCTGTCCCCGGCCCGTGCGCACCACCGTCTCCCCGGGCGCCTCGAGGACTTTCTCGACGCCGAACGCGGCAAGGTGCTCCGGTGCGATCAAGGTGTCGAAGTCGAGCCCCTCGAGCTCGCTGGGCGCGCGTCCGAGCAGCCGCTGCGCAGCGGCATTGGTCGTACGGATGCGGCCGTCCTCGGAGGCCACGAGCACCGCATCGCCCATGCTGTTGAGGAGCGTTTCGAGGTAGTCGCGCGAGATCGTCGTGCGCGTGAGCTCCTCGCGCATCTTTTCGAGAGCGTCCTCGAGCGCGCGCATCTCGCGCACGCCGCTGCGCGGCAGCGGTTCGGTGTGCCGTCCGCGGCCAATGCGGTCGGCGCCGGTGATCATCGCGACCATCGCACGATCGATTCGGGCGATCAGCGCCGCGGTGATGCCGGCGGCGAGCAGCGACAGCGCGAGTCCGATGCCGATGACGAGCGTCAGCGCGCCCCTCGAAATAAAGCGCGAGCGCGACGGACGCGGTGAGCAGGATGCCCACCACCAGCACCGTGAGGACATAACGCGTCTTCAGGCTCTTGCTCCGCATTTGCGATCAGGAGCGGCTTTGACCGGTTCAGTGGCCTGTGGCCGCGATCCCGACCGCTATCATAACGGCAGTCGGCCGCCGCGGCTGCGCGGATTTCGCAATGCATGCAGCAGAAATGCCCAGACTGGAGCGATCACAGCGCGAATGCCGCGGCGCCCGTGGGCCGCAGGGACCCTGCGGTATATTGCGCCTGCCAGAGGACTGAATGAACGAACTCGAGCTCACCGGGCGCGCCCGAACCCACATCATCGATCTCGAGCAACCGCGCTGCGCGCTGCATTTTGCCGTGGTCGCGTCGCTGCTCTCGATGCGCGACGCGGCGGCGCGCGCGGGCGTCGATCTCGTGCCGGCGTCGAGCTTCCGCGACTTCGATCGGCAGGTTCAGCTCTGGAACCGCAAGTGGCGCGGGGAGCGGCCGCTGTACGACCGCTCCGGTCGGCTGCTCGATCACGCGAAGCTGCGCGAGCCGGAGCTTGTCGACGCGATCCTTTGCTGGTCGGCGATACCGGGCGGCAGCCGTCATCACTGGGGCACCGATCTCGACGTGATCGATGCCGCGGCGATGCCCGACGGATACAAGGTCCGGCTCATGCCCGACGAGTACGCGCCGGGCGGCGTCTTCTCGCGCCTGACGTCCTGGCTGGACGAGAACATGCAGCGCTTCGGATTCCATCGGCCCTACGGCTCGGACCGCGGCGGCGCTGCCGTCGAGCCCTGGCACCTGAGCTACGGCCCGGTTGCCAGCGCCGCGATCGAGGCTCTGACGCTGCCCGTGTTGAAGCGAGCGATCGCCGAAAGCGAGCTCGACGGTCGCGGCTACGTGCTCGAGCGGCTGCCCGAGATCTACACGCGGTTCATCCTCGCCGTGGATGCCCCACGCGCGCAGCCTGTCGTGCCCGCATACGCTGCACGTGCCTGAGAAAACTCATCGGGAAGAACCGCTTGATGCGCCAGAGCCAAACGTATTCCTTCGGCCAGACGATGTAGAGCCGGCCGCGCGCGGTCGCGGCGAGGATCGCCCGCGCTGCATCCGCGGCGTCGTAGGCGGAGCGCGCCATCAGACGCCGCGCCATCGCGCTCTCCTCGGCCGGCGCGCGCATCGTCTCGAGCAGTCCCGTGCGGAAGAACCCGGGCATCGCAACCGATACCTGCACACCCGATCCGCTCAGCTCGGCCGCGAGCGTCTCCGTGAGTGCAATCACGCCCGCCTTGCTCGCGTTGTAGGCGCCCATCTGCGGCGCGGCCGCGAACCCGGCGGAGCTCGCGATGTTGAGGATGGTGCCCGATCCCTGCCTGCGCATCAGCGGAACGGCAGCGCGGCAGGCATGCACTACGCCGAGCAGGTTGATGTCGACAGCCCAGCGCCAGTCCTCGGCCGAGGTGACCTCGACGAGCCCGGCCACCGCGACGCCGGCGTTGTTGATCAGGAGGTCGAGGCCGCCGACCTCGCGCGCGTAGCGTTGGAGCGTGGACTCCACGAAATCGTGCGACGCCACGTCGCCGGTGTAGATGGTCGCGCGGCCGCCGACCGCATCGACCTCCGCGCGGACACGCTCGAGGCGATCGACGGAGAGGTCGGCGAGCCCGAGCTGCCACCGGTGCCTCGCCAGCTCGAGTGCGAATGCGCGCCCGAGACCGCTGGCCGCGCCGGTGACGAAGGCACGGCGCCCGGGCAGGCGCGTTGCCAGTCGCCCGATGTCTGCTTCGCCGCGCATCGCGATATGCTAGTCGCTGCAGTCCGCCCTGCGAAGTCGGCAACCGTGCGCAAGATCCATACCTCTCCGTCGCTCGTCGAGATCGCGCACCTGCGCAACCTGCTGGAAGCCGAAGGCATCGGCTGCCAGATCCGCAACGACCGGCTCGCGGGGGTGGTGGGCGAGATCCCGTTCGTCGAATGCTGGCCGGAGCTCTGGCTGCACCGCCCGGGCGATGCGCTGCGCGCCCGCGGCCTCATCGATCTGGCACTGCGTCCGTCCGCCGCGGCCGAGCCCTGGACCTGCCCGGGTTGCGACGAGCGCATCGAGGGGCAATTCGCCACGTGCTGGAATTGCGGGGCCGACGACAACGGCCGGTCGACGCCATGACGGCGCTCACGATCGAGCGCCGATACAACGGTCCGCCGGACTCCGGCAACGGCGGCTATGTGTGCGGCTCGATCGCGGAAGCGCGTGCAGGCGGATCTGCGCGTGCGGCTCACCCGCCCGCCGCCGCTCGATACGCCGATGCCGCTGCTGCCCGACGGCGACGACGCATGGCGGCTCGAGTCCGCGGACGGCACGGTCGCGAAGGCCGCGTCAGCGCGACTCGACGCTCACGGTGCCGGAGCCACCGCGTTACGTCGATGCGGTTTGGGCCTCGCAGCACTACGCTGGATTTCGCGCACACCCATTTCCCGAATGCTTCGTCTGCGGCCCGCAACGTCGCCGCGGTGACGGGCTGCGCATCTTTCCGGGTCAGCTCGATACCGGCCTGGTGGCGGCGCCATGGCTGCCAGCCGATTCGCTCGACGGCGGCGACGGCAAGGTGGCTGTGCGCTACCACTGGGCGGCACTTGATTGCCCTGGGTTCTTCGCGGTGTCGGACGGACGCCAGGCGATGCTGCTCGGCGAGATGCAGGCGCATCTCGATCGACGCGTGCGCGTCGGAGATCCGTGCACGGTCATCGGCTGGCGGATCGGCGCCGACGGACGCAAGCACTACGTCGGGACGGCGATCTTCGACGTCGAGGGCGAACTCTGCGCTCGCGCCACCGCGACCTGGATCGCGATCGAGCCCGAGCCCGCCTGACGCGGGCGGATCAGCCGCCGCGGCGCGCCAGCAGGATCGCGAGACCGCCCGCGCCGGCCAGCACGAGTCCCGGGAGCAGCGATGCGCCGACCGCGAGCCACACGAGACCTCCGAGCAGGAGCGTGGCACCGATCAGGGTTCCGTCGCGTCGTCGCGACCCGGCACGGAGTTCCGCGCGCAGCTCGTCGATCCCGGCCTGCTCGACCCGCACCAGGAAACGGCCGTCGGACGCGTGCTGGGCGAGCGATTGCAGCGTCTGCGGCAGCGCGCGGATGGCTTCGCCGAGATCCGGGAGCTGCCGCCGCAGTTCCTGCGCGAACGACGCGGCCGCTCATGCGCTCTGCGGCCCATTCGCGCAGGATCGGCTGCGCGGTCTTCCACAGGTCGAGCTCGGGATAGAGCTGCCGGCCGAGGCCCTCGATCTGCAGCAGAGTCTTCTGCAGCAGGATGAGCTGCGGCTGGACCTCCATCTGGAAGCGCCGCGCCGTCTCGAACAACCGCAGCAGCACCTGCGCAAAGGAGATCTCCGACAGGGGTTTCTGGAAGATCGGCTCGCACACCGTGCGTACCGCAGACTCGAGCTCGTCGACGCGCGTGCCGGGAGGCACCCACCCCGAGTCGATGTGCAGCCGCGCCACGCGGTTGTAGTCGCGGTCGAAGAAGGCGAGGAAATTCTCCGCCAGGTAGTGCTGGTCGCGCGTGTCGAGCGTGCCGACGATCCCGAAGTCGACCGCCGCGTAGCGCGGGTGCTCCGGGTCCTCGACACGGACGAAGATGTTCCCCGGGTGCATGTCGGCGTGGAAGAAATTGTGGCGGAACACCTGCGTGAAGAAGATCTGCACGCCGTTTTCGGCAAGCCGCTGGATGTTCGTGCCGAGGCGCCTGAGCTCGGGGAGCTCGCTGATCAGCACGCCATGGATGCGCTCCATCACCATCACGTCGCCGCGGCACAGGTCCCAGTGCACTTCGGGCACATACAGCAGGTCGGAATCCTGGAAGTTGCGCCGCAGCTGCGAGGCGTTCGCGGCCTCGCGCATCAGGTCGAGCTCGTCGAGGATGGTCTTCTCGTACTCGCGGACGACCTCGGTGGGCCGCAGGCGCCGGCTCTCGGCGTAGTAATCGCGCGCGAAGCGCGCGAGCAGCGTGCATCACCTCGAGATCACGCTCGATATCCGCGCGCACCCCGGGCCGCAGCACCTTGACGACGACCTGCCGGCCGTCCTTGAGCACGGCCGCGTGCACCTGCGCGATCGAGGCCGCCGCCAGCGGCTCCTCGTCGAAACTCTCGAATGCCTCGGCGACCGGGCGACCATAAGCGCGCTCGACGATCAGCCGCGCCTCGGCGCCCGGGAAGGGCGGAACGCGGTCCTGCAGCTTTGCGAGCTCGTCGGCGACGTCGGCGGGTAGCAGGTCGCGCCGCGTGGACAGCGCCTGGCCGAACTTGACGAAGATGGGACCCAGGGCCTCGAACGCGAGCCGGATCCGCTCACCGCGGCTGCCGCCGCGAGTGCGCTCGAACCAGGTCGCGGGCGACAGATAGAACACGAACCGCAGGGGCCGGAAAAGGTGCGTCGCGAGGATGATGTCGTCCAGGCCGTGCCGGACCAGCACGCGCTGTATGGTGAGCAGACGGCCGAGCACACGCGCGCGCATGTCAGCTGCGCCGCCGTGTCGGTCCGATTGTCGCGCGGCGGGGCGAGGCGCGTGATGCGTGCCTCCAGCCGCTCGACATCGTCTCGCAGCTGGTCGACATCCCGCAGGAATTCCTCGACCTCGATGCGCGCCGGTACGTCGCGTCCTTCCTCCTGCAGATATTCCGCCGCGCTGGTCGCGAGCGAATCGGTCGCGCGGCGACCGAAGGCGAGCACTTCGCGCGCGAGATTCGCGACGCGACGCGCCGCCACGTCGCCCACGATCTGCGACAACTCCTCCTCGAGGTCCGGCCGCGTCTGCTCCAGGAGATCCCGGAACGCCTGCGCGATCTCAGCGTCGCCTTCTATGCGCACCTTGCCGCTGCGCAGCCGCCCCTCGGCCTCCGGCCCGGCGAGCGCCAGCAACGCCAGCGGCGTGCCCGCGAGCCGTGCGTCCGCGGGCGTGTCCCTTCGCTCCGCGAGCACGATCCGCCCGTCGCGTGCCTCCATGAAGATCTTCAGTGGCGTGTTGGTCACCTCGAGCTCGAGCGCACGACCGTCCAGACGGCGCGTGAGCTCCTGCGCGCGCCGCGAGCCCGCGACGTTGCGATTCAGCACGTCCTGGAGGCGGGCAAGAAGCATGTCAGTAGTGATGGCCGCGATGCAGCGCCACGATGCCGCCTGCGAGGTTGTGGTAGCGGCAATCCTCGAGGCCGGCGTCGCGCATCAGGCCGAGCAGCGTCTCCTGGTCCGGGAAGCGGCGGATCGACTCCGCCAGATACCGGTAGCTCGCCTCGTCGCCCGCAACGCGCCGCCCGAGCCAGGGCAGCACGCCGAACGAGTAGGCGTCGTACAGCGGCTTCAGCGCCGCGACCGCCGGCTGCGAGAACTCGAGCACCAGCAACCGTCCGCCGGGACGCAGCACGCGGCGCATCGATGCGAGCGCCGCGGGCTTGTCCGTCACGTTGCGAAGCCCGAAGCCGATGGTCACGCAGTCGAAGGACTCGTCGCGGAACGGCAGCCGCTCCGCGTCCGCGATCGCGACGCGCAGATTGCGCAGGATGCCTCGGTCGAGCAGACGGTCGCGGCCGACCGCGAGCATCGCGGCGTTGATGTCGGAGAGCACGACCAGGCCCGTGTCGCCGACCTGGCGCGCCATCCCGGCGGCAAGATCGCCGGTGCCACCCGCGACATCGAGTGCGCGATGGCCCTCGCGCAGCGCCGGTCTGCGACAAGGTGAACTGCTTCCAGAGCCGATGCAGCCCGCCCGACATCAGATCGTTCATCAGGTCGTAGCGGCCGGCTACCGAATCGAATACCGCACGTACCCGGCGCGCCTTTTCCTCGCGCGGGACCTGCTCATAGCCGAAGTCGACCTTCCCGGATGCGCGTGCATCGGGGGTCTGGCGCGTGGGCTTGCTCATTCTGAGCGCATTCTACCCGGTCGCCGTTGCCCGCCCGGACGTACCGGCGACCGCGCCTGTCAGCGGCGCGCGGGCACCGGCGTGGGATAAGGGATGCCCAGCTTCGCCAGCCGGTCGAGATAATGCTGCCACTTCGCGGCGTGGGTCTCGCCGAGCTCGCGCAGGTACGCCCAGGTGTAGAGCCCGGTGTCGTGGCCGTCGTCGAACCTGAGCCGGACGGCGTAATGGCCGACCGGTTCGACGGCGGTGACTGCGACATCGTGCTTGCCGAGCTGCAGGGTCTCCTGCCCGGGCCCGTGGCCGCGCACCTCTGCCGAAGGCGAATAGACACGCAGGTACTCGAAGGGCAGCGAGTACACGGCGCCGTCGTCGAAGGCAACTTCGAGTACCCGCGACTTCGTGCGCAACCGCAGACCGGTGACGCGTGATTCCATCGTCACCCCTGTACCGATGCCTTCAGGCGAGGAGGAAATGCCACGGTACCCGAAGCACACTTGGCCATTCCAACAACGAGCACCTTCAGGGCGAAGGATTCATGCGCGAGCATCAAAGAATATAGCGTGTCAGGTCCTGGTCGCGGACGAGCTCGCCCAGGCTCGAATCGACGTACGCAGCGTCGATCGTGACCGCGGCCCCGGCGCGATCGGACGCCTCGAACGACACCGCCTCAAGCAGCCGCTCCATGACGGTGTGCAGCCGGCGGGCGCCGATGTTCTCGGTGCGCTCATTGACCTCGAAGGCGACCTCGGCGATGCGCCGCACGCCGCTCGCGGCGAACCCGAGCGTCACACCTTCGGTCGCCAGCAGCGCCGCGTACTGCGTGCAGAGCGAGGCGTCCGGCTCGGTGAGGATCCGGACGAAGTCCTCGACCCCGAGCGCAGTGAGCTCGACCCGGATCGGCAGCCGTCCCTGCAGCTCCGGGATCAGGTCCGACGGCTTCGCCATGTGGAAGGCGCCCGACGCGATGAACAGCATGTGATCGGTCTTGACCATCCCGTGCTTGGTGCTGACCGTGCACCCTTCGACCAGGGGCAGCAGGTCGCGCTGCACACCTTCGCGCGACACGTCCACGCCCGCCGTTTCCTGCCGGCGCGCGATCTTGTCGATCTCGTCGATGAACACGATGCCGTTCTGCTCGGCGTTGCGCAGCGCCTGGACCTTGAGCTCCTCCTCGTTCACGAGCCGTGCCGCTTCTTCCTCGGTCAGGAGCTTGAAGGCCTCGCGGACCGGGAGCCGACGCGGCTTCGTCCGGTTGCCGGCGAGGCTCGAGAACATGCCCTGCAGCTGCTGGGACAGTTCCTCCATTCCGGGCGGCGCCATGATCTCGACGCCCACCGGCACCGCGCGTATCTCGACATCGATCTCGCGATCGTCGAGCTGCCCCTCGCGCAGCATCTTGCGGAAGCGCTGACGGGTATCGCCCTCCCGCGCGTCGGTCGGTCTCGCCAGGAGTGCGCGGCCTCGGCAGGAGCACGTCGAGGATTCGTTCCTCGGCTGCGTCCATTGCACGGTGACGCACCTTGTCCATCTCCTGCTCGCGCGTCATCTTGACCGCGATGTCGACCAGCTCCTTGACGATGGAGTCGACCTCGCGACCGACATAGCCGACCTCGGTGAACTTGGTCGCCTCGACCTTGATGAAGGGCGCGTTCGCGAGCCGTGCGAGCCGCCGCGCGATCTCGGTCTTGCCGACGCCCGTGGGGCCGATCATCAGGATATTCTTCGGCGTGATCTCGCCGCGCAGGTCCTCGGCGACCTGCATGCGCCGCCACCGGTTGCGGAGCGCGATCGCCACCGCGCGCTTGGCGGCGCCCTGCCCGACGATGTGCTTGTCGAGCTCCTGGACGATCTCGCGCGGCGTCATCGAAGACATCAGGAGCCCAGCGTCTCGATCGTCAGGCTGCGGTTCGTATAGATGCAGATGTCGGCCGCGATGCCGAGCGCCTTCTCGACGATCGTCCGCGCGTCGAGATCGGTGTTCTCGAGCAACGCCATCGCCGCGGCCTGGGCGAACGCGCCGCCGGAGCCCACTGCGACCAGGTCGTGTTCGGGCTCGATTACGTCGCCGTTGCCGGATACCAGGAACGAATGCGTCTCGTCGGCCACGCACAGCAGCGCCTCGAGACGCCGCAGGCTCCGGTCCGATCGCCAGTCCTTCGCGAGCTCGATCGCGGCCCGCGTCAGGTTGCCGTATTGCGTGAGCTTGGCCTCGAAGCGCTCGAACAGCGTGAACGCGTCCGCCGTGCCGCCCGCGAAGCCCGCGATCACCTTGCCCTCGTGCAGCCGGCGCACCTTGCGCGCATTGCCCTTCATCACCGTGTTGCCGAGGGTGACCTGGCCGTCGCCACCCATGGCCACGACGCCGCCGCGACGCACGCAGAGGATGGTGGTGCCGTGCGGCTCGAAGCCGTTGCCCGACGTCATGCCGGCTCCGGATCGCCTGCGGCACGCGACGCGGCGCGCTTGCGCCGCGCGCGTGGATGAGCCCGGTCGTAGACCCGCGCGAGATGCTGGAAATCGAGATGCGTGTACACCTGCGTCGTGCTGATGTTGGCATGACCCAGCAGTTCCTGGACCGCGCGCAGGTCGCCGCTCGACTCGAGCAGGTGCGAGGCGAACGAATGCCGGAACATGTGCGGGTGCACGTGGACGGGCAGGCCCATGAGCCGCGCCCAGCGCGCGATGCGTCGCTGCACGATGCGGGGGCCCAGACGGCGGCCGCCCTGGCCGGTGAATACGGCACGCTCGTCGACTGCCGCTACGCCGCCGCGCTCGGCGAGCCAGCGCCTGATCGCGTCGATGGCGTGGCGGCCGACCGGTACGATCCGGGTCTTGCGGCCCTTGCCGGTGACGCGCACCGTGCGGTCACGAAGGTCGATGTCCTGGAGATCGAGCCCGAGCAGCTCGGACAGCCGAAGGCCCGACGAATAGAAGAGCTCCATGATCGCCTTGTCGCGGATGCCGAGCCGCTCGTCGCTGCGGAATTCGAGCAGACGGCCCATCGTGTCGGCATCCAGCGTCACGGGCAGGCGCTTGCGCGCTTTCGGCGCCTGCACGCCCGCGGCCGGATTGTGCTTGAGCTCTCCCTCGCGCAGCAGGAAGCGGAAGAAACTTCGCACGGCCGAGAGCCTGCGCTGGATCGACGAGGGCGACAACCCGCGCCGGTGGCAGCGTGCGGCGAACTCGCGGACGTGCTGCGCATCGAGCGATTGCCAGCCGGCGATGCCGTGCGTTTCGCAGAATTCGACCAGCGCCCCGAGATCGCGCGCGTAACCTGCGCCCGTGTGTGCGGAGAGCTGCCGCTCGTCGCGCAGGCTCGCGAGAAAGCGGTCGACGCCGCCCGCGAGCGCCCCGCTCATGCGTTGCGGGCGAGCATCGCCTCGCTGACGAGCTCGCCGATCCGCACGAGGAAGTCCGTGCTCATGGTCGGCAGGAAGCGCTCGGTGTCGTGACTGCCGATCGCGAGCAGTCCGATCGAGGCGCGCTCGCCCAGCGGGATCAGGGCGCGTCGATCCGACCGTGCTGCCGTCGCCGCCGAACAGGTACTGGCGCTGCGTGTCGCGGATCTGGCCGCTGCGCGGCCGGGCGTTCTCGAAAAAGGTCTCGAAGATGCGCAGCTCCGGGGCGCCGCGGGCCACCAGGCGCAGGTGCTGGTTGGCGAACCCCGCGATACCGGGGAGCGTGCTGTCGGTTATCAGCGCCACCCAGCGCGAGGCGCCGAAATCCTCGCGCAGCGAGGTCTCGAGTGCGCCGACCACGCCCGCGAGGTCACGCGTGCGGAGCAGGCGCCGCGTGAGCTTGTGCATGCGCTCCGTCGTGAGGTCGTTGGTCCGCCCGTTCTCGATCAGCTCGTGAAGCCGTTGCTCGAGATGGGTGTTCTTCTCGCGCAGCACCAGCACCTGCCGCTCGACCAGCGAGACCGCGGCGCTGCCGCGCTGATGGGGGAGCCGCAGGCGGACCAGCACGCCGGCGTGGCGCTCGAAGAAGTCGGGATGCGCCACCAGGTGCTCCGCGATCCGGTCGTCGTCGATCGCGGTCGCGTCGATGCCGCGTGCCGTCTGTTTGTTCATGCCGACTCCTCCATCAAGTAATCCTGCAGTTCGACGTGTCCCTCGAACGCCGTCTCGGCCGGGCCAGTGAGCCAGATCGGCTCGCCGGGACCGCGCCAGTCGACGATGAGCCGCCCGCCACGCGTATCGACGCGGACTTCCTGCGCAAGCGGACCGTGCCGGCGACCGACAGCAACCGCTGCGCAGGCACCCGTGCCGCAGGCGAGGGTCTCGCCGGTGCCGCGTTCGAACACGCGGAGCCGGATGTGCTCCGGTGACACGATCTCGACGAAGCCCACGTTTACGCGCCGCGGAAAACGCGCGTGATTCTCCATGGCGGGTCCGACGGTGTCCACCGGCGCCTCTGCGACCGATGCGACGCGGATCACCGCGTGCGGATTGCCGATGGACACCGCGCCGAACTCGACCGGGCCCGTCAACAGGTCGATCCGATAGCTCACCGCTTCAGTGGCGGCGTCGAAGGGCAGCGAGCGCGGATCGAAATCCGGTACGCCGAAGGCGACCGATACGAGGCCGTCGTCACGCATCACGGCGTCGACGACGCCGCCGGGGCTCCCGAGGCGCATCGGGCGCTCGCGCCGGGGATTGCGTCGGGCGATCAGCGTCGCGATGCAGCGCGCGCCGTTGCCACACTGTTCCACCTCGGTACCGTCGGCGTTGAAGATGCGGTAGTAGACGTCCGTGCCGGGGCTGCGCGGCGCGGAAAGTACCAGCGCCTGGTCGAAGCCGATGCCGGTGCGTCGATCGGCGAGCCGCCTGAGCTGCGCTGGCGTGGGGACCTCGTGGGGCCGGGGAGCGTCGAAGACGATGAAGTCGTTGCCGAGCCCATGCATCTTCGTGAATTTGAGCCGCATGGTGTGAGTATGACGGACTCACTGGCCGCTCGACAGCCTCTCGACCATCCCGGGAAAGGCGGTGCCGCCGGCGGTCTAGCCGGTGTCGATCCGGTATAGCCCGCCGTCGTAATCCACGACGTAGAGCTCACCGTTCTCTCCTTCGGCGAACGAGCTGATCGACAGCGACGTATCGAGGAGCTGGTCCGGGGCGCGGTCACCGGACCCGGGCGTGTGCGCAAAGATCCGCCCCGAGACGAAATCGCCGAACACGTAGCGCCCGGCAGTGAGGCTACGCCTGCGCCGCGGTACACATAGCCTCCGGTCACCGAGGCGCCGAGGCCGTGATCGTATTCGGCGTCGGGATCGATGAGCGCGTCGCCACCGCTTTGAGTCGGGCAGCCGCTCGGCGGGTTGAAGCAGTGCGCGCCCTCGCGGAATCGCCAGCCGTAGTTGCCGCCTGCGACGACGCGGTCTACTTCCTCCCAGTCGTCCTGGCCGACGTCGCCGACCCAGAGATCGCCCGTCGAGGCGTCGAAGCTGAATCGCCAGGGGTTGCGCAGACCGTAGGCATGGATCTCCGGGCATTCCGCGGACCCAGCGCCGGTGCTGCAGCGGGCATTGCCGGTCCAGCGGTTGTCTGTCGGGATCGTGTAATCCGTCCCGCTCGAGACGTCGATCCTCAGGATCTTGCCGAGGAGGTTGTGCGTGTTCTGCGCATTGTTCTGTGGATCGCCGCCCGAGCCGCCGTCCCCGAGTGCCATGTACAGCATTCCGTCCGGGCCGAAGGCGAGATGGCCGCCGTTGTGGTTGTCGAACGGCTGGTCGACCGTGAGCAGGATCGCCTCGCTCGCCGGGTCGAGAGTCGCACCGCCGTCGGGGCTCGTGTATGCCGCGAGCACGGACTGCAGCTGATCGTTGTTGTCGCGGGTGTAATGCAGGAACACGCGGCCATTGGCGGCGAACTGCGGGTCGAAGGCCATGCCGAGCAGGCCTCGCTCGCCGCCGTCCTGGACGCGCGCGGTGATGTCGATGAACACGCTGGTCGCGGCGACCGTGTCCAGGTTGTCGAAGACGAGAACGCGTCCCGCCTGCTCCACGACGAACCAGCGCGCGTCGTCGCCCGGCGCCTGCGCCGCGAGCACCGGGTTTGTAAAGGCAAGTGCCGGGTACACGCGTGTGACCTCGATCGCCGAGGCCGGCGGGGGCGGCGGAGGCGGCGGCATCATCGAGCTGCCGCCGCCGCTACCGTCGCAGCCGCCGAGCATCGGCAAGACGATCAATCCGAGAGCCACGAACGCGTTTCTCACGGGCGGTCCTCCTGCGCGCCGTTCTCAGACCAGCGAGCGGCGCTCGACGAGGATGCAGCGATCCATCACGACGGTCATGCCTGCGGCCTGCGCGCGCGCTGCGGCGGCATGATCGATCACGCCGAGTTGCAGCCAGAGCGCTGGCAGCTCGAGCCGCAGGCAATCGTCGACGATCGCCGCCACGTGCTCGGGCCGCCGGAACACGTCGACGATATCGATGGGTGCACCGGATGGCTGGGCCCCGACGGCCGCCGCCAGCGTGGGGAATGCCGGTTCCCCCTCCCAGCGGTCCATCTCGGGGTTGACCGGGACGATTCGATAGCCGTACGCGCGCATCGCACGCGCGACCCCGAAGCTCGGCCTGCCGTCGTCGGTCGAGAGCCCGACCACGGCGATCGTGCGTGCGCGCTCGAGCAGGGCCGCGATCGCGCCGGAATCCGGATTGCGATGCCTCATTCGGCGAGCATACGCCACGACCGTCGCCCGGTCCGGCAACCGGGGAATCTGGCATGCTCGTCACATGCCGCTCATCACGCTGGTGCCGACACGTCAGACGTTCGCCGCGGAGGCCGGCGAGACAGTGCTCGACGCGGCGCTGCGCGCAGGTCTCAACCTGCCGCACAGCTGCAAGGGCGGTCACTGCGGGTCCTGCCGCGCGCGGGTCCTGCATGGCCGCTTCGTGTACCCGCGCGGCCGGACCGCCGGGCTCACCGAGGAAGAGGAGGCGGAGGGCTACGCGCTTCTCTGCGCAGCCCATGCGCGCAGCGATCTCGAAGTCGAGACCCGCGAGATCCGTCCGGCGCCGGACGTCGAGATCAAGAGCCTGCCCTGTCGCATCGAGCGGCTGACGCAGATCGCGGGCGATGTCATGTCGGTCATGCTGCGGCTGCCCGCGGTCGAGGAATTCCACTTCCGACCCGGCCAGTATCTTGACGTGATGGTGGGTCGCGGACGCCGCCGCAGCTTTTCGATTGCGAGCGCGCCCTCCGACGGCCGCGAGCTCGAGCTGCACGTGCGGCGCGCGTCGAGCACCGGCTTCACCGGGCAGCTGTTCGACTCGATGACCGTCGGCACGCTGTTGCGTATCGAAGGCCCGCTGGGTCAGTTCTGGCTGCGCGGGGAATCGCCGCGACCGCCGATCATGATCGGTGGCGGCACCGGCTACGCCCCCCTGCGCGCCATGCTGCGCCAGCTCATCGCCGACGGCGACCGGCGCAGGCTCGCGCTCTACTGGGGCGCGCGCACCGGGTCCGACCTGTACGAGCACGACTGGCTGCGGGCGCTCGAGCGTGAGCGCCCAGGCTTCAGCTATCGACCCGTTCTGTCCGAACCTTCCCCGGGCGATGACCGTTGGTCGGGACGCACCGGCCTCGTGCACGCGGCGGTGCTCGCGGATTTTCCGGATCTTGCGGGACTCGACGTGTATGCCAGCGGCCCGCCGGCCATGATCGAGTCGATACGTGCCGACTTCGCAGTTCGCGGCCTGCCGCGCGAACAGCTGTACTTCGACTCCTTCGATTACGCGCCGGACACGCTCGCGCGCATGCAGGGCGGGTGAGGGTAATGACATGACTGCACTCACGACGCGTTCACCCAGGATTACCCATGTCTCCTGGGGCCGGATGGAAGTCGACGGAATTGGAACCGGCAAGGACTTCAAGCTGTACCCTGGTGGCGGTCGTCCGTGGGACTGGAACGAAACAGGCACACGGCATGTTCCGGGTATTCAGCCATCGGACGTCGCGGAGCTGCTCGAGCGCGAGAGCACGGTGATCGTCCTGAGTCGCGGGATGTACCTGGTCCTCCAGACCTGCCCTGAGACCCTGGACCTCCTCCGCGCGCGCGGCATCGCTGTACACGTCGAGGAAACGCGGTCCGCAGTGGCACTCTACAATCGACTCGCGGAGTCGCAGAACGTGGGCGGGCTCTTTCACTCCACGTGCTGACCCGCGTGAACCTCACGCGACGGAGGCTGGTCATGGCTACCATCCACAGGGAAATTGGAATCGAACGCGAGAAAGAATTCGTCTGGGACGCAATCCGCGATGTGGGCGCAATACACCGGCGCCTGGTACCCGGGTTCGTGATCGATTGTAAGCTCGAGGGTGACTCGCGAATCGTTACCTTCGCAAATGGAATGGTCATACGTGAGCTGATCGTCGACGTCGACGACAAGAACTGCCGGCACGCCTGGTCGGCTCGCGGTGAGCCCCTGACCCACCATAACGCGTCGTTACAGGTCTTCTCCGACGGCGCGGACAAATGCCGGGTCGTGTGGATAGCTGACCTGCTGCCGAATGAAGTTGCCGGGACGGTTGACGAAATGATTCAACATGGCCTGAGTACCATGAAGGAAACTCTGGAAAAGAGCTCGACCGGTCGCTGAGCGCGCGATCCAGGCTTCTGCATGGTCGACTCAGCCCGATTGCTTGCCGCACGAGAGCGCTTATCCCTGGCGGAAACGCAATACCGGTCCGAGGAGGGCCTCCTGCACCTCGAGGAGGGACTGGCTCTCCTGGAAGAGGTGATGACTGGGGACTCGTCCGCGGACCGGACGGTGGCACAGAACCTGGTCGCCACGTACTCGAACAGGATCTACGACTGCGTAAGGAAGCTGGTTGACACCGATCTTGCGCTGCCGGAACCGGATCTCGAACATCTTTTTCGAGTCGTCCTCGCGTTTGATCACCGCGGCTTCGGCCTGCCCGCGGACGGTCGCCTGACCAAGATCAACCTCGTTCGGCGGCTGATCGACCGATATTACGAAGGTCACTCGCCCGCGGAGAAGCGCACGGCACTCGAGCGGCTGGCGAAGATCTCGGCCGAGCCGGACTGAAAGCTAGCGCCGCCGCAGACGTGCGCGGGGCGCGGCCGGGCGCCGACCTGCACTGCGGGAGAGCGCGTCCCGCAGCACCCGCGCGGCCAGGGCGTGTTCCCCTCGCTGGTCATGCAGATCCGCGAGCATCAGGCTCAACTCCGCGCTGGGTTTTCGCGCGATGCTCGCCTCCAGATATGTCCGCGCCTTGCCGATGAGGTCCGCGCGCAGGCACAGCCGCGCACACGTCGCAAGCAGCTCAGGATCCCCGGGTCGTTTCCGAAGCCAGTTTTCGGCGCGATCGAGCGGCACGAGCGGATCGGGCAGCACGAGCTCCCCGTAGAGCCGCAGCGCCGCAGCGTCGCCGGTCTCCTCGATGAGGTCGCGCAGCGCGCGCTCCGCATCGACGTGCGCGCCGACGTCCATCCGCGCGCGCGCGTGGAGCACGATCGCCTGCGGCAGACGGCGCGCGCTGCGTGGCAGCGCATTCCATGCGGCCTCGACGGCCGCTTGATCCCCGCGCTCGCCCAGCGCGCGGATCTCCTCCAGCTCAGCCTGCGCCAGCAGCTCGTTGACCTGCGACTCGGGCAGCTCCTTCGCGCTTCGCAGCCGCGGACCGAGATTGCGCAACAGCTCGCCACGGCCGAGCTTCTGGCTCAGACGCGCCATGAGCTCGAGCCCGCGGGAGTTCAGGTCGCCTGAGGCGTCGAGCTGCTCGAGCGTGGCGAGCGCCGCTTCGTGCTGGCCGCGACGCATCTGCATTTCCGCGAGCGTCACGAGCGTGGGCGCGCGCTCCTCGGGGCCGGCCTCCTGCGCATGCGCCAGCCAGTCGTCCCGACGCGCCACGGCGTCCTGAAGATCGGCCGCACGCGCCGCCACCAGGTAGTTGACGACAGGCGATTCCGCGTCGCCCGCCGAGCGCGTCAACAGCTCCTCCGATCGCTTCCAGTTGCCGGCCGCGAGATCGAGCAGCGCGCGCTGCGTGTCCGCGCGTGCGCGCCGTCGCCGCCGCTCGGCCCGCAGCTCCGCGAGGCGGCGGCGCGAAGTGATGGCCGCGGCAAGGCTGCGCAGCAGCACGTAGAGGCCTATGAGCATCAGAGCGAAGACCGGGAGGGTCGTCTCGAAGAGTTGCGGGCCCGCGCGGATCGCGACATGACCGGGATCGGCGAGCAGCAGATGAGCGAGGAGCCCGCCGCCGACCAGCGCGATCGCGGCGATCGCTGCGCCCTTCATGGGGTCGCGGCGCGCCCCTGGACGACACGGCGCAGCGCCTGTGCCGCGGCGCCGACCGCTGGCCGAGGCGGATCGACGTCGATGGCCGCGAGCGATTCGATCTCCTCGCGGATGCGCGCCGCCTCGGGGGTGCGGAGGTCGAAGTACCGAACCAGCCACTCGCGCGCGGCGCGCAGCGTCTCCACGTATGCGGCGCCGTCCTGCTGCGCCGCTGCGGTGCGCGCGCCGAGCAGCAGCAGCTCGAGATGCTGGCGGCGCAGCGACTCTGCCTCCTGCGTCACCAGCGTCGCACTGCCGGGATCGACGCGACGCAGGGAGAAGAGCCCGCGCCAGGCCTCGCCCAGCCGCTGCTTGAGCCGCGAGATCGCGGATCTCTCCTTGCCATCCGTTCCGGCGCCGCCCCCTGCGCCGAGCGATACGTCCTGCATCGGGAGCCCTGCCGCCGCCTGCTCCACCGCCGTGATGCGCGCCAGAAGCTGCGGCAGATCGGGCGCGGGCACCGCGCGCAGCGCGCCGAGCTCCGCCGCGATCAGCCGCCGAACCTCCCCGAGCGCCGGATCGCGGAGCGTCGACAGGCGTGCATCGGCGTGTTCCATGGCGACGATCGCCGTGCGAACGTCGCGTTCGAGCTCGAGACGGCGTTGCGCGAGCTCGAGCAGGTACAGCGCCTCGGAGCGCGCCCATCCCCGCTGCGGCGCTTCCGTGCGCGCGCTCAGTTCCTCGATGGCGCTTCCGAGCTCGGCCAGCTGCGCGGGCATCACGCGCAGACCTTCGAGGTCGTTGCGCCAGGCGGCGCTCGTTGTCTCGAGCTGCGTCGCGAGGGCGAGGAGCCGCTCGGACGATTGCCGCTGCAGCTCGTTGAGCTCGGCGAGCTCAGCGGTGACGACGTCGAGCCGATCACCGGCGCGGTTCAGGCGCCAGTGCGCGGCCGCGGCGATCAGGACCGCAATGACGGCAAGCGCCACGGTCGTCGGACTGCCACCCGCGCCGTTGCGACGCGCAGCGCTTTCGACGGTCAGGCTTTCGATTTCGGCGGACATCGGCGCGGAGGCGGGGTCGTTGCGAGCGCGGATCGTATCACGCGTCTTTCGTCTGCCCCGCGCCGCGCGCATGCTCGACGAGTGCGCGCGCCATCGCGGAATCCTCCGCG
Source organism: uncultured Gammaproteobacteria bacterium (assembly GCA_963728295.1). Lineage (GTDB taxonomy): Bacteria > Pseudomonadota > Gammaproteobacteria > Steroidobacterales > Steroidobacteraceae > DATJKD01. The sequence continues at coordinate 140,315 of CAVSKB010000004.1, forward strand.
CTTACGGCCTCGATCAGCTCGCCCTGCCAGGCGAGCTCGCGCGCTGCTGCGGCGACCCTCGGTCCCGGAACGACGAGCGCGGTGGCACGAAGATTCGCATCGAGCGCGGCCGGCACGATCCGCACGAGTGCACGCAGCACGTCGACGCTTGTCACGGCGATCGCCGCCGTCCCGGTCGCGAGCGCCGCTGCGAGCTCGTAGATCGCCGCGGGTGTCGGCGTCACGGGAACGCGCCGGTAGAGTTCAACTGCCTGCACCGTGGCGCCGCGGCGCTCGAGCTCGCGACGGAGATAGTCTCTGCCCTCGGTGCCGCGCAGGATCAGCACGCGCAGACCCTGCGGCGCCGCGAATTCCGGAAGGGCGAGCAGGCTCTCCGAGTTCGCGCCGCGTTGCGGTTGTGCTGCGACGCGGATGCCGGCGCGCCGGAGTGCCTGCGCCGTCGCCGGCCCGATGGCCGCGACTCGTGCCCGCGCCGGTGCCTGCAGACGCCGGGCGGCGAAGAGCGCGGCGTTCGCGCTGGTGTAGACCAGCCAGTCGAAATCGTCGGGCACGACCTCCGCGCGTGAAGCATTCGTTTCGACCGGCTCGATGCGGATCGCGGGAAACTCGACCACCTTCGCGCCGAGCGCGCGCAGTGCAGCGACGGTGCCGGCCGATTGCTGCGCCGGGCGCGTGACGATGACGGTGTGCCCGGCGAGCTCGGTGCTCACGGCGTTGTTTCGGCCGTGCGGCGCAGCCGTTCGAGCAGGCCAGCAGCGCCGGCGTCGAGCATCCGCTGCGCGAGGGCAAGTCCCAGCGCCGCGGCGCGGGCAGCCGGGCCTTCGATGCGGTCGCGATACGCCTCGCGGCCGTCGGGCGACCCGACGAAGGCGGACAGCCGGAGTGCTTCCCCTTCGAGCGTGGCGTGCGCCGCGATCGGCGAGTGACAGCTGCCGTGCAGATGCCCGGCAAATGCGCGCTCCGCCGCGAGCCGCAACGCCGTGGGCGGATCGTGCAGCGCGGTCACGGCCGCACGGCTTTCGGCGTCGGCCGCGGCGCATTCGATGCCGATCACCCCCTGTCCCACGGCCGGCACGAACGACTCCGCGTCGAGCACCTCGGTGATCCTGTCAGCGAGACCGAGCCGTTCGAGCCCGGCGCAGGCGAGCAGGATCGCGTCCAGCGCGCCGTCCTCGAGACGCGCAAGGCGGGTGTCCACGTTCCCGCGCAGCAGCTCGACGACGAGATCCGGCCGTGGCTGCCTGAGCTGCGCCTGGCGCCGCGGGCTCGACGTCCCGATCCGCGCGCCCGCGGGCAGCTCCTCGAGCCGACGGTATCTCCGTGACACGAACGCATCGCGCGGCTCGGCGCGCGGCAGCACCGCGGCAATCGTCATCCCCGGCGGCATCTCGCTCGGAACGTCCTTCATCGAATGCACGGCGATGTCCGCTGCGCCCGCGGCGATCGCGAGCTCGAGCTCCTTGACGAACAGCCCTTTTCCGCCGACGTCGGCCAGCGGGCGGTCGCGCACGCGGTCGCCCTGGGTTGTCATCGCCACGAGCTCGACCGCCATGTCCGGGTGCGCCTGCCGGAGGAGGCCGGCGACGTGTTCCGCCTGCCAGAGCGCGAGCCGGCTCCGGCGGGTGGCGATGCGCATGCGCCGCGCCACGCGCCCTAGGAAACGCCCGGCCCGGCGCCGCCGCCCGGCTCGTGCATTTCGGCTTCGTAGCGGAACAGCGCGATGAGCAATCCCAGAACGATCGGCCCCAGGAAGAGCCCGATGAAGCCGAAGGCCGACAGTCCGCCCACCACGCCGACGAACACCGCGAGCGTAGGCACATCGGCGCGCCCGGAGATCAGCAGCGGCCGCAGCACATTGTCCGCGGTGCCCACGACCAGCACGCCCCAGATCGCGAGAAAGATCGCGTGTCCGAACGCCCCCTGCGTCGCGAGATAGATCGCGCCAAGCCCCCACACGAGCGAGGTCCCGACGACCGGGATGAGCGCGAAAAGCGTCGCGATCACGCCGAACACGAGTGGCGAGGGCAGGCGCGCGATCCAGAACCCGATACCGACCAGGAAACCCTGTGCGAGCGCGGTGAGCCCGATGCCCATGAACACGGCGCGGGTGACGTCCTGCAGGTGCTGCCACAGGCGCGTGCGGCGGCGCGGCTCGATCGGCAGCATCCCGACCAGCTTGTTCGCGAAAGCGGGGCCGTCGCGCAGCACGAAGAACAGCACGAACAGCATCAGGATGAAGCTCACGATGGTGCCGACTGCGCCCAGCACCACCGCGCCGCTCGAGGACACGAGCGCCTCCAGCACGTTCCTGGTTCCGGAGATGAGCCAGGTCTCGATCTGCTTCAGCGAGATACCGGTGTGATCGCCGATCCAGTCGAGCGGCCGGGCGAGCACCGGCACCTGCGACAGATCGAGCTGCGGTGTGCCCGCACCATCGGGGACGTACTGCTCCAGCCGGCGGGCGAGCTGCGACGCCTGCGCGGCCACTGCGCCCGCAATCGCGGCCAGCGGCAGGACGAAGAGCAGCACCGTGACCACGAGCGTGATGACGGAGGCGAGGATCTTCCGGCCGCCAAGGCGCCTCGCGAGCCGCGCGTTCCACGGCGCGAGCAAGGCGCCCAGGAGCGCGGCCCATACCAGCGGCCGCCACAGCGGCGAGACGATGAGCCAGACCAGCCAGGCGAGGACGGCCGCGAGCGCCAGTGCGCCCGTGCGCACCCAGAAGCGCCGATCGACGCCGAGCTCCTTGCTGACGACGAGCGGTCGAGGTGCTTCGCTTTCGTTCATGTCCTGGCTCATGATGGGGCGCCACCCCGGATCAGGCGCAACGCCGTCGTCGCGTGCCGGCGGCTCACCGCCAGCGGTGTGTCGCAGTCCGCGAGCCGCACCGCGTACTGGCCGTCGGCGCCGCGCTCGACGGCCCTCACGTGGCGCAGCGCGACCAGCGAGTTACGATGGACGCGGACGAAGTCCGGAGCGAACTCGTCCGCGAGCGCCCGCAGGGACTCGTCGATCAAGTCAGTGCCGCCCCGGTGACGCACCGTCACGTACTTCTGGTCCGCGGCGAAGTAATAGATGTCTTCCACCGGAATCAACCGCAGGTGCTCACCCAGTCGGGCGCAGATCTGGGCCCGGCGGCGTCCGAGCCGGGCCCGCTCCGCGACCCGGAGCAGTTGCGGCACCGCGAGACGCGCCGCCTGGCGGATCGCCTGGGCCAGCTTCTCGCGGCGCACGGGCTTCAGCAGGTAGCCGACCGCCTGGGTTTCGAAGGCCTCCAGTGCATGCTGGTCGTAGGCGGTCGTGAAGATCACCGCGGGTGGCTCCTCGAGCACGGCGAGATGCCGCGCGGCCTCGATCCCGTCCATGCCCGGCATGCGGATGTCGAGCAGGATGACGTCGGGATCGAGCTCTGCACAGAGCCTGAGCGCCTCGGACCCGTTAGCCGCTTCGCCCACGACCGTGACGTCGCGTAACTCCTCGAGCAGACGGCGCAGCCGCTCGCGGGCCGGCGGCTCGTCGTCGACGATGATCGCACGCATCGATTCGGGCGTACGGGTGGCGTCGGTCTGGCTCATGACAAGGTAGGCATTCTCCGCCGGTCAGCCCGCGGGTGTCACGGCGGACCAGCGGGCTCACCCAGAACCAGCGGAAATCTCAGGCGCACGCGGTAGGTGTCCCCGCCATCGTCGACTTCGACCGCGCTGCGCCCGGGATAGGCGAGCTCGAGCCGCTGGCGGATGTTGTCGAGCGCGATGCGGTGGCCGCTGCGTGCCGGACGGCGCTCCGGCGGCACCGGGTTCGACACCTCGATCTCGACCGTCTCGTCGACCGTGCGGCCCTGGACCGTGACCGTGCCGCCCTCCGGCAGCGGCTCGACCCCGTGCCCGATCGCGTTCTCGAGAAGTGGCTGCAGCAACAGGCTCGGCATCAACGCCCGCGCGGGCAGGTCGGCAACCTTCCATCGAACCCGGAGGCGTTCGCCGAGCCGGAGCTGCTCGATGCGCTGATAGATACGCGCGACCTCGAGCTCCTCGCGCAGGCTGATCTGGCCCTGCGCGTCGCGCAGGTTGAAACGGAACAGGTCTGCCAGGTCCTCGATGGCTTCCTCCGCCCGCACGGGGTCGGAGCGCGTGAGCGCAGCGATCGTGTTCATGCTGTTGAAGAGGAAGTGTGGGCGGATCCGCGCCTGCAGCGCACGGATGCGCGCGCGCGCCTCGAGCTCGACGCTGTGGCGCCACTCGCCGGCCACATAGAAATAGCGCAACGTGAGCGCGCCGACGATCGCCGCGATCAGCAGGTTCGGCAGCACGAAGGCCGCGTGCCTTGCCGGGAAGATGCTCGATCCGACGCCGAGCCGGACGGTTGCGAACACGCCGAGCCAGTACACCGCTTCCGACGCCAGCGCCACGGTGCCGACCATCAGCGCGAGCGCGCCCAGCGCGGCGCGGCGCGGCGTCTGTCGGGCGAGCCAGGGTCGCAACTTGCAGAGCACGGCCGCGCACAGCAGTCCGGCCGACAGCAGATAGGCCGAGGTGCGCCCGAGCTCGGTCCAGAACGGGCCGCCGATTGAATGCCGCGCAAGCGAGATCACCACCGCCAGGAGCGCCGCGATCAGCACCACCGCGAGAACCGCGCGTGCCTCGCAGAAATCGGGCAGGTAGACGGGGCGGTCGCTACCCGCCGCGGACGGGGCGGGCGGCTGCGCGCTCATCCCGGCGGTTCGTGCGTCGTCGTTGCATCGCCGGTGAAGAGCTCTTCCTTGAGGCGGAAGATCGTAGAGATGTCCTCGTCTCCGTGACCCTGCGCGATCAACTCGCGGTAATCGGCAAGCGTCGTCTCGATGACCGGCAGCGCCACACCGTGACGTGCAGCCATCTCCCGGCAGATCTTCAGGTCCTTCTCGTGCAGGCGGACGCGAAAGCCGGCGGGGTAGGCATTGCGCACCATGTTGGGTGCGCGATGCACGAAGTACCAGCTCGACCCGGCGCCCTTGCCGAGCGTCTCGATGAGCGGCATGAGCGGCAGCCCTTCCGCGCGCGCGAAAGCCATCGCCTCGGCGACCGCCTGGATGATTCCGGCGCACATGATCTGGTTGGTGGCCTTGGCCGCCTGGCCTGCGCCGTTGTCGCCGAAGCGCGTCGTCGTGCGCCCCATCGCGTCGAATACCGGCCGCGCGCGCTCGAACGCCGGTTCGGGGCCCCCGACCATGATCGCGAGCGTGCCGTCGCGCGCGCCCTCGACCCCTCCGCTCACCGGCGCGTCGAGAAACGAAGCGCTCCGAGCGCCGACCCGCCGCGCCGCCTCTCGCGCCGTGTCGGCTCCCACCGTCGAGCAATCGATGACGATCGAACCGGCCCGCAATCCGGGCAGCAACGCATCGACGACGGCGAGCACGTCGGCATCGGCGGATACGCATATGACGATGATTTCGGAGCGCGCCGCGAGCGCGGCCGGGTCCGGGGCTTCGGTTACGCCGAGCTCGACGGCGAGCTCGGCCGAGCGCTCAGGAGTTCGGTTCCACAGGGTGGTCAGCAGGCCGGCTTTGTGCAGGTTGCGCACCATGCCCCGGCCCATTGCGCCGAGGCCGGCAAAGCCCACCGCCTGCGACACGATCAACCCTCTTTGCAGAAGGTATTCATCACCTGCAGGGCTTTTTCGCGCGCCGCGTCGATCTCGGCGTCCGACAGGTAGCGTCGTTCCTCTTCGGACGCGCCCTGCTCGTAGAGCCGCCGCGAGTTCATGTACGACTCGTAGCGCTGACGGGCTTCCTCGCAGCGCTTTACCTTGGCCGTCGCGGAGAGCTCGTTGGCCTGTGCCGCGTCCGCGGCGTCCGCCGCCTGGGTGCTCTGCGTCTTTTCGGCCGCCGCGAAGTTCTTCATCTGTTCGTCGTATCGCTGCTGCACTTCGACCTTGTCGGTCGTCTGCGTGCGCACGTCCAGTCGTTCCGCTGGCAGGGTCGCCGGGCGGTCGGTGTACACCGGCTGTCCCTTGGAATCGGTGGTCTTGAAGACTTCGCTGGCCTGCGCGCCGCCGGCCACGAGCATCGCCACCAGCAGTGTCAATGTGGGCTTCATCGTCGGGGCCTCCGTTCGCACCCCGCGAGTTTATCAGCAAGCCCGGCGGCCGCCCGGGCCGACATTATGAAATGCGCAAACTGGGACGGAATGCCCAAAACGGCGAGCGTACGGCGGCCCGGCGAGAAGAGAACAGGGGCGGCCGACCCCGTCGGCCGGCCACCCCTGCGGGGGACTACAGGTTGTAGCCGCGCTCGTCGTGCAGGGCGAGGTCCAACCCCAGGGTTTCGTCTTCGGAGGACACCCGGAGCCCGACCAGCATGTCGACCAGCTTGAGCAGCACGAAGCTCCCCACACCCGTGAACACGACCGTGAACAGCACACCCTTTACCTGGATCCACACCTGGGTACCCATGGTCGTTTCACCGGGATCCCAGACACCGCCCAGCGATGGGAAGGCGAACACGCCTGTGAGCACGGCGCCCACGATGCCTCCGATCGCGTGCACGCCGAACACGTCGAGAGAGTCGTCGTAGCCGAACTTGCGCTTCAGGCGCGTGGCGGCGAGAAAGCACAGTACGCCCGCCGCGAACCCGATCGCGAGCGCACCCGCCGGACCGACCGTGCCCGAGGCGGGCGTGATCGCCACCAGGCCCGCAACCGCTCCCGAGGCGATGCCGAGCATGCTCGGCTTGCCGTGCGAGACCCACTCCGAGAACATCCACGCGAGCGCGGCGGCGGCGGTGGCGATCTGCGTCACGAGCATCGCCATGCCTGCGGATCCGCCGGCGCTCACCGCGCTGCCCGCGTTGAACCCGAACCAGCCGACCCAGAGCATCGAGGCGCCGATGACCGTGAGTGCGAGGTTGTGCGGCGGCATCGGCGTGGTCGGATAGCCCTTGCGCTTGCCGAGTACCAGCGCCGCGACGAGGCCGGCGACGCCCGCGTTGATGTGCACCACGGTGCCGCCCGCGAAATCGAGTACGCCCCAGTCCCACATCAGGGCGCCGTCGCCGCTCCACACCATGTGCGTCATCGCGGTGTAGATGAACGTGAACCACAGGCCGAGGAACAGCAGCATCGCCGAGAATCGCATCCGCTCGGCGAAGGCTCCGACGATCAGCGCCGGGGTGATGATCGCGAAAGTGAGCTGAAAGGTCGCGAACACCGATTCCGGGATCGTGCCGGTCAGCGAGTCGAGGCCTATGCCTGAGAGAAACGCCTTTCCCATGCCGCCGACGAACGAGTGGAAGTTGACCTCGCCGTCGACCATCCCGGTGGTGTCGAAGGCCATGCTGTATCCGTAGAGCATCCACAGCACGGTGATCATCGCGGTCACGGCGAAGCACTGCATCAGCACGGAGAGCACGTTCTTCGACCGCACCATCCCGGCGTAGAACAGCGCCAGGCCCGGCAACGTCATGAACAGGACCAGTACGGTGGAGGTCAGCATCCAGGCCGTGTTGCCGGTATCGAGGACCGGTGCGGCATCCTGGGCATGGGCCAGGGCGGGAGCGAGCATGGGAATCAGGGCCAGCGCACCCCGCAGCACGGTCTCACCTCGAATTCCGGAACGAATCACTGTGGTTCTCCTGAAGTACGCTGAGTACGCTCGTTGTTCGATCCGGCGGGTGCCGCTAGACCGCCTCGGCGCCGGTTTCCCCCGTGCGGATGCGCACGGATGCGACGAGCCTGGCGACGAAGACCTTGCCGTCGCCGGAGCGGCCGGTCCGCGCGACGTTTGTGATCGCCTCGATGACCTCGTCGACGATCGTGTCCTCGACTGCCACCTCGACGCGGGTCCTCGGGCTCAGATCGACGCGATGGGAGGCGCCCCGATAGCGTTCGACGTGTCCCAGCTGTCGGCCGAGACCGAACACCTCGGTCACGGTCATTCCCTGAACGCCGATATGCGCAACGGTCTGCCGCAGGTCATCCAGCCTGAAGGGCTTGATGATTGCGGTGATCAGTTTCATCGACGGCTCCTGCGGCGCGGACACGCTCCCCGGAACCCCAGATGCACGATCCATGCCACTCCCGGATCTGGTGCTTCCGGAAATTGGCTCGGAGCCAATTTCGCCGTTGAAAGATCGGCTCGCGAGCCAATTTCGGCCGGTCCGCGTGCACCAACTTGGAGCGGGGTACCCGCGATCGCGCACACGCAAAGGGCGGCTGGCGCAGGGTCGGCTTGTCGCCGCAGCAAGGCCTGTCTACGCTTCGCGCCATGGCATTCGACCCACGACTGATCGACGACCTGGCGCGCCGGCTGGCGGGCTCGGTTCCTGAAGGTGTGCAGGCGCTCGGCCGCGACCTCGAGCAGAACTTCAAGGGCGTGCTGCAGGCCGGCCTCGCGAAGTTCGACCTGGTGACACGCGAGGAATTCGACGTCCAGACGGCCGTTCTGCGCCGCACGCGCGAGAAGCTCACCGAGCTCGAGCAGCGCCTGCGCGAGCTGGAAGGCGGGACTTGATCCCAGCCGCAGGCCCGCGGCCGGCCGGGTGGCGGGCCGCGACGCTGGTGTGTGCGGCGGCAGTCGCGGCCTGCGCGTCACAGCCCCTCGGTCCGGCCGGAGCGCCGGCCGCGCCCGCACCGGCGGCAGCGGACACGGCGGAAGTCTCGCGGCGCGCCAATGCGTTCTTCGAGCAGGCATGGGAGGCACGGATCGCGCTCAGCCCCGAGGCGCAGACCGTGCTGGGGCGGCGCACAAGCTACGACCGCTGGAACGAGCGCACGGATGCCGCGGCGGAGGCCAGGGAGGCGCTCGTCCGCGGTCAGCTCGCGACGCTCAGGTCGACCTTCGACCGCGATAGCCTCGACCGGGCGACCCGCCTGAGCTACGACCTCTTCGCCGACGAGGCGGAGCGCGAGCTGGCCGATGTTCCCTATCGGCGGCATCACTTCCTGTTCGACCAGCTGAACGGTCAGCAGGCGCAGGCCCCGGCTTTCCTGATCAATTTCCATGCGATCGGATCGGTCTCCGACGCGCAGGCCTACGTCGCGCGTCTGCGCGGCATCCGGCCGCTCTTCGCAGAGCTCATCGAGCAGATGGATCGTGCCGCCGCAGCAGGGATCGTGCCGCCGCGCTTCACCTTTCCCTACGCGATCTCCGACGCGCGCAACGTCATCCAGGGCCGGCCCTTCGATGCGAGCGGAGCCGACTCCGCGCTCCAGGCCGATTTCAGCGCCAAGCTCGCGGCCCTCGCCTTGCCCGCCGCGGAATCCGACCGGTTGCTTGCCGACTGTCGTGCGGCGCTTCTGGAGGAAGTGCGTCCCGCGTACGAGTCGTTGATCGCGGCGCTCACCCGGCTCGCGCCGCAGGCGCAGGGGGATCTGGGTGCATGGAGCCTGCCGGACGGCGAGCGCTACTACGCAACGCAGCTCGCCGCCCACACGACGACGAGCCTGAGCGCGGAGCAGATTCATCAACTCGGCCTTAGCGAGGTTGCGCGCATCCATGCGGAGATGCGCAAAGTCATGACCCGGGTGGGCTTCGGAGGCTCGCTGCAGGAGTTCTTCGCTGCCATGCGCACCGACCCGCGCTTCTACCTGCCGGAAGGTCCGGTGGGACGGGCGGAGTACCTGCGCCAGGCGACCGCCGCCATCGACGCCGCCCGCTCGCGCCTGCCGCAGTTCTTCAGCGTGCTGCCGCGCGCGCCGATGCAGGTCAAGGCGGTGGAGGAGTTCCGCGAGCAGTCGGCTGGAAAGGCCTTCTACAGCGAGCCCGCCGAGGACGGCTCGCGCCCGGGCACGTACTACGTGAACCTTTACCGCATGCAGGACATGCCGACCTACGAGCTCGAGGCGCTCGCGTTCCACGAAGGGATCCCGGGGCATCATCTGCAGATCGCGCGCGCGATAGAGCTCGCCGGCGTGCCGAGCTTCCGCCGCCAGGGCCAGGTCACCGCGTATGTCGAGGGCTGGGGTCTGTACGCGGAGACGCTCGCGGGCGAGATGGGGTTCTACCAGGATCCCTATTCGTACTTCGGCCGCCTGACCCAGGAACTGTGGCGCGCGAGCCGGCTCGTGGTCGACACGGGTATGCACGCGAAACGCTGGTCGCGCGAGCAGGCGATCGATTACCTGCTCAACAACACGCCGAACCCGAAGGGCCAGGCGGTGAAGGCGATCGAGCGTTACATGGTGATGCCCGGCCAGGCGACCGCATACACCGTCGGCATGCTCCGGATACTCGAGCTGCGCGAAAAGGCGAAGACCGCGCTGGGCCCGCGCTTCGATATCCGGGACTTCCACGAGGTCGTGCTCGGCAGCGGTCCCGTCAGCCTCTCGGTGCTCGATCAGCTGGTCGAGGACTACATCGCCGGGACCCGTTCATGAGCCGTCCCGTGCAGATCATCGGCAGCTATGTGTCGCCCTACGTGCGCAAGGTGCTGGCTTGTCTCAGCCTCAAGAGCATCGACTACGAGATCGATCCGATCGTGCCTTTCATGGGCGGCGATCGGTTCACCGAGCTGTCGCCGCTGCGCCGCATTCCCGTGCTGATCGACGACCGCGTGACGCTCGCCGACTCGTCCGTGATCTGCCAGTACCTGGAGGACCGGTATCCCGAGCCCGCGCTCTACCCGGCCGATGTCGCCGAGCGCGCACGGGCCCGCTGGCTCGAGGAATACGCCGACACGCGCATCGGCGACGTGATCATCTGGCAACTCTTCAACCGGGCGGTGCTCGGTCCCTCGCTCTGGGGCGAGACACGCGACCTCGTCGAGCTCGAGCGGATTCGCACGGAGGAAATACCGCCCGTGCTCGACTACCTCGACGTGCACCTGCCGCAATCGGGCTTTCTGTTCGGCGCGCCGGGGATCGCCGACATTTCCATCGCCGTGTTCTTCCGCAATGCGGCCTTCTCGCGTTTCCAGGTCGACCCGGTGCGCTGGCCGCGGGCCGCCGGGTTCGTCGATCGCGTCCTGGCGCTGTCCTGTCTCGCGCAGCTCCAGCCCTTCGAGACATTGATGATGCGGACGCCGATTCCGCAACAACGCGACGCACTTCGTGCTGCGGGCGCGCCGCTGACGGCGACGACGCTCGCCACCGGCACGCTGCGCCGCGGCGTGATGCGAACCTAGGCTGCAGCGCGCAGCGCGCGACCGAGCTTGCGAATCCCGAGCGCGGGTGTGATCGCGCGTCCGTCCCAGACCTGCTCGCCCGCGATGAAGACGCTGGTGACGACCCCGTCCGAGCGGTTGACGAGCTGGTCGTGCTCCAGGATCTCGCGATAGACCATGCGGCGGCTCGCGTCGGTGTCGTAACGCGCGAGCGCCTTCGGATCGATCAGCACGAGGTCGGCTTGCGCGCCGACGTCGATGCGGCCGGCGTCGACACCGAAGAACTCCGCGGGCGCACGCGTGAGGCGCCGCACCGCCTCCGCTACCCGATCGAGGGACTCCAGCGCTGCCATCTTGAGCGTGAGCAGGTTGCCGTCGAAGAACGCGAGGTTGATCAGGTGCGCCCCGCTGTCATTGAAGCCCGGGAGCATGTGCGGGTGGAAGAGCAGCTTCTTCAGGATCGCCGGCCGGTCATTGCCGACCACGAACCACCAGCGGAGCGCGCGGTCGTAACGCCGCAGCAGGTGCAGCAGGAACTCGCCGTCGCGGTCGACGCGACCCCCGAACGAGCCGAAGGCCTGCGTCTCCGCGGGGCTACGCGCCAGACTCCGATCGCCCATCTGGAATCCGGCCAGCCGCCGCCGGATCGTGCCAAAGGTCTCGCCCTGCCACTCCGGGACCGGGCAGCGCTCGACGGTCATCGCGTCGAGATCGCGGTTGAACGTCGATACCGCGCCGCGATCGTGCCATTCGCGCACGAAAAGCTCGCCGAACCCGGGTGCATCGAGTATTGCGCGGCGGCCCGCGGCATCCTCGAGCTCGCAGGCCATCAACCCGCGCGTCGAGGCGAATTCCTCGAAGATGGGGCAGATCGCGCCTTCCGCGTACATGCGGAAGGGCGTGGCGAGCACCTGGAAGTGGAACTGGCCGTTCAGCAGCCGCGAGTTGAGGAGACTCGCGAGCGCCGGAAAGAGCCGCCAGGTGTTGCGCTCGTGCGTGAGGTCGATCGCGGTGAGTGCCGAGGTGCGGAGCTTCCGTCCGAACAACCGTCCGCTCGTGAGGAAGAATCGCAGGAACGTCGCCACGCGCCGCGACGCATCCGGCGTGCACTGCCAGACGCGGTCGTGTCGGCGGACAATCCCGAGCAGCGTCCGCAGCTCGGTCGAGGCGGCATGCTGCGCGGGAATGCGCTTGTCGGTGTGCGGCGCGTTCGCGAGGTAGTGGAACGGGATGGCGTCGGTCGAGAAGCCCGCGTAGCCCTGCCGCATCGCATCCTCGAGCAGCGTCTTCATCCGCTCGAGCTCGGCGGCCGTGGGTTCGCGCGTCACCGCGGCGCTCGTGCCCATCACCGCGATGCGCAGCATCGAGTGCGGCAGCAGCGGCACGACATTGGGGCCAAGCGGGAGCGCGTCGAGATGCGTGAGATAACCCGCGGTCGTGTCCCAGTCCATCCGGTCGACCACGCGGGACAGCACGGACTTCGGCACGTTCTCGACGCGCGCAAAGCAGTCGAGCACCGGGTCGTCGCCGTTGGCGCGCTGCGCGCCGAACGCCGTGCCCAGGCTGCAATTGCCGACCACCACCGTCGTCGTGCCGTGCCGGACCGACTCGGGCAGGCCGGGTGCGAGTTCCATCTCGAGGTCGAGGTGGGTGTGGATGTCGAGCAGGCCGGGCATGAGCCACTGCCGGCCGGCATCGATCACCCGTGAGCCGTCCGGGGCGACGAGCCCGCCGCCACGGGCAGCGATGCGCCCGTTGCGGACGAGCAGGTCCTCGATCCGAGGCGGCGTACCGGTTCCGTCGAACACCGTTGCATTGCGGATCAGCATCTCGTGCGGTGCGCCACCGTCGCGATGAACCCATTGAACCTGAACCATTTTCCGGCGGCCACTGGCGTTGACACAAGTTTGTCCGCAATTCGCCGCTCGCGAGCGAGCTTTGCAATCGCCGCATCGTTTGTGGATACTGCGGCGCGTAATGAACAGGTCGCAGTATCCGGGCTTCGTCTCCCACGAGTGGTGGCGCCACCTCTGAAAAGGAGTGGGCGCCCGGCGCGTAATTTCGTTCTACTGACTTCCAGGACCCATCTCCGCGAGCCACCGGGGATGGGTTTTTCGTTTCTGCGTCCCCGGTCCTCGCGACAGAGGACAGGTGTGTGACCGCAGCTTCCGTCTTCGACATCGCAGCTGACCTCGACACCCCGGTCTCGGCCTTTCTCAAGCTGAAGGCCTTCCGGCCGCGCTTTCTGCTGGAAAGCGTTGAGGGCGGCGAACGGCTGGCGCGTTACTCCTTCATCGGTTTCGGTGACTGCCTCGAGCTCCGTCTCGATGCCGACGGACTGCGCATCGGGACCGAGATGGAGCCGCGGCCGACCAACCAGGCCGCTCTGCTCGGCGCGCTGCGAGCCGCGCTCGCGCAGGCGCCCCGCCCGGAAGCGGGCGGCAACGGCTTCCCGTTGCACGGCGGGCTCGTGGGTGTAGCGAGCTACGACCTCGTCCGTTATCTGGAGCGCCTGCCGGCGCGCGCGGCGACCGTCGACGATTGTCCGGACGCGCATTACCTCGCGCCGCGCTCGCTCCTGGTGTTCGACCACCTCACGCGGCGCGCGGCGCTGTTGCACGCCGGTTCCGAGCCTGAGCGGCAGAGCCTCCGTCGCGAGGTGATCCGCGCGATGCGCGGCGGGTTGCCGGGTCCCGCCTGGCAGGCGAAGTTCGCCGCGCCCGACGGCAAGCCTCACCGAGGCGCAGTACCTCGAAGGCGTGCGCCGCGCGCAGGAGTCGATCGCCGCAGGCGACGTGTACCAGCTGGTGCTGGCGGTGCGCTTCGCGGGCCGCTGCGACCTCGATCCCTTCGAGACCTATCGCGCGCTGCGGCTGCTCAACCCTTCTCCCTACATGTACTACTGCGAGCTCGGGGAGCGGGTGGTGGTGGGTTCATCGCCCGAGGCGCTGGTCAAGCTCAATGGCGGTCACGCGCAGCTGCGGCCGATCGCCGGTACGCGGCCGCGCGGCGCCGACGCGCTCCGCGACGCCGAGCTCGAAGCCGAGCTCCTGGCCGATCCAAAGGAGAATGCCGAGCACGTGATGCTGGTGGACCTCGCCCGCAATGATCTCGGCCGTGTCGCGCACCCCGGATCGGTCGAAGTGCATCCGCTGCGGTCCATCGAGCGCTACAGCCACGTCATGCACATCGTGAGCGGAGTCACCGGCCGCCTCGCCGCGGGTCGCGACGCGTTCGACCTGTTTGCCGCTGCCTTCCCGGCCGGTACGCTGGTAGGCGCGCCGAAGGTGCGCGCCATGGAGCTGATCGACGAGATCGAGCCCGTGCGGCGAGGCTTCTACGGCGGGACGGTCGGCTACTTCGGTCATGGCGGCGACATGGACCAGGCGATCACCATCCGCACGCTGGTGTTTCACGGCGACACCTACAGCTACCAGGCGGGCGCCGGCATCGTCGCCGACAGCCTCCCGGAGGCGGAGTACCGCGAGGTGCTCGCCAAGAGCGCTGTGCTCAAGCGTGCGCTCGAGCTGGCGCGGGAGGGTCTGTAGATGCCCGCGCCACGCCTGCTCCTGATCGACAACTACGACAGCTTCACCTACAACCTCGTGCAGGCGTTCATGGTGCTGGGCGCGGAAGTGCTCGTGCATCGCAACGATGCGATCACGGTCGAGGACGCCGCGGCGCTCGCGCCGACGCATCTTTGCATCTCGCCCGGTCCGGGCACGCCGCGCGAAGCCGGCGTGTCGATGCGGATGATCGAGTCCTTTGCCGGTCGGGTGCCGGTGCTCGGTGTGTGCCTCGGGCACCAGTGCATGGTCGAGGTGTGGGGAGGCGAGGTCGTGCGTGCCGGCCGGCTGATGCATGGCAAGGTTTCGCTCGTGGAGCACGACGGCGCCGGCGTCTTCACCGGGCTGCCACGACCCTTTGCGGCGGGTCGATATCACTCGCTCATCGCGCGCCCGGAGACCTTTCCCGAAGTGCTCGAGGTGACGGCGCGCACACCGGAGGGCGAGATCATGGGGGCCCGTCATCGCGAGCTCGCCGTCGAAGGCGTCCAGTTTCATCCGGAGAGCATCCTCACGCCGGATGGGCCCGCGCTGCTCGGCAACTTCCTGGCGCTTCGTGACGGCCGCCGCAGTGGCGGGAGCAGCCGATGAGCGAGCTGCGCGACGTGCTCGAGCAGCTGCTCGACGGCCATGATCTCCCCGAAGCCGAGGCGGCCGGGCTGATGCGCGCGCTCACAGATCCCGCGCTCGCCCCGGCGATGGCGGGCGCTCTGCTGGCGGCATTGCGCGCCAAGGGCGTGACGCCCGACGAGGTGCGCGGATTCGCATCCGCCATGCGCGCGCTTGCGCGCAAGCCGGAGTTGCCCGCGGGTGCGCCCGCGCTCGACGTGGTCGGCACTGGTGGCGACGCGTCCGGCAGCTTCAACCTTTCGACCGGCGCAGCGTTGCTCGTCGCCGCCACCGGTGTGCGCGTGGTCAAGCACGGCAACCGCTCGGTGTCGAGCCGCTCGGGCAGCGCGGACCTTCTCGAGGCGCTCGGGCTGCCATTGCCGCTCGATGAGCGCGCGGCCGGTGCATGTCTCGCGTCCACCGGGTTCACCTTTCTCTTTGCGCCGCACTACCACCCGGCAATGAAGGAAGTCGCGCCCGTGCGTCGCGCGCTCTCGGTCCGGACGGTGTTCAACCTTCTCGGACCGCTGACCAACCCGGCCGCGCCGCCGTACGCCCTGATCGGCGCGTACAGCGCGGAGGCCGCAGGGCTCATGGCCGACACCCTGGCCGGCATGCCGATCGAGCGCGTGTTCGTCATCCACGGTGAACCTGGCTGGGACGAGGCGACGCCGGTCGGTCCTTTCGAGCTCTACGACGTGCGGCCGGGCCGCGTCGAGCGCACGGTGCGCGACCCGCGCGAGCTGGGGCTCGCCCGCTGCGCGGCGGCCGACCTCGCGGGAGGAGACGCGGCGCACAACGCGGCGGCGCTGCGCGCGGTGTTCGAAGGCAGGGATCGTGGCCCGCACCGCGGCGCGGTCCTGCTCAACGCCGCGCTCGCGCTCGAAGTGTGCGGTGCGGCGCCCGACGCCGTCGCGGGGATGCGCGCGGCGGGGGACGCGGTCGATCGAGGCGATGCCGCGCAGCTGCTCGGGAAGCTCGCATCGTTCGGTGCAGCCTACGGCGCAGCGGCGGGTCGCTGAGCGCGGCCGGGCAATGGGTCTTCTATCCGACATGCAGCGCACCGGCCACGAGCGCGTCGCCGCGGCGAGGGCGCGCGTCACGGAGGCGGAGCTGCGCGCGCAGATTGCGGGCTCGCCGCCGCCGCCGCGGCTCGATCTCGCTGATGGCGGCTTCGACGTGATAGCGGAGCTCAAGCTCCGATCGCCGGCGCGCGGCGCGCTCGTACGCCAGTCCAGCGATCCGGCTGCCAGGCTCGCGGGCTATGCGCAGGGCGGTGCGGCCGCTGTATCGGTGCTGACCGAGCCCACGCGCTTCGACGGCAGCCTCGAGCATTTGCGTCTCGCCGTGGAGACCCTCACGCCGCGCGGCGTCCCGGTGATGCGCAAGGATTTCCTGGTCGATCCCTACCAGCTGCTCGAGGCTCGCGCGCAAGGCGCGTCGGGCGCGCTCCTGATCCTGCGGCTGGTGGAGCGCGCAACGCTGATCGAGATGCTCGACTGTGCCGCCGAGCTCGGCCTGTTCGTCCTCCTCGAGGCTTTCGACGCCGGCGACGTCGAGGCGGCGGCGGAGATAGCCGGCGAGCGGCACGGCAGGTCCGATCAGGTATTGATGGGACTCAACTGCCGCAACCTCGAGACGCTCGCGATCGACCCGCGACGGTTCGGCGCGTTGCGCGACAAGCTCCCGGCCGGCTGGCCAGCGGTGGCGGAAAGCGGCGTGGAGAGTCCGCGCGATGCTGCGGCGGTCGCGGCGCTCGGCTACCGCCTGGCGCTGGTGGGGACGAGCCTGATGAAGCACGCCGATCCCGCGCGCGCGACCGCGCAGCTGATCGAGGCCGGCCGTCGCGCGTGCAACACGTCCCATGCCTGAGCTCTGGATCAAGATCTGCGGCATTCGCTCGGCGGCCGACATCGAGGCGGCGGCCGCTGCCGGCGCAGATGCGCTCGGATTCGTTTTCTACGAGCCGTCGCCACGCCATCTCGCCATCGGCGCGGCGCGAATGCTGCAGGAGGCCGTGCCGGCACACGTCGAACGCGTCGCGGTGTTCCTGCATCCGTCACAGGCGGAGGTCGACGCGGTCATCGACGCGCTCCACCCGGACTGGGTGCAGACGGATCTCCAGGACCTCGACCGTCTCCGCTTGCCGCCGGGTCAGCGTGTGTTGCCGGTGCTCCGGAATATCGGCTCCGAGCCATCATTCGGCGGTGCGCGGGCGATGCTCGACGGTGGCACGAGCGGCGCCGGCGCGCGCGCGGACTGGACTACGGCCCGTGCGCTCGCTTCGCGCTGCGAGCTGGTGCTGGCCGGCGGTCTCGATGCAGGCAATGTCGCCGAGGCCATTCGCACCGTGCGACCGTTCGGCGTGGACGTTAGTTCTGGCGTGGAGCGTGAGCGCGGAATGAAGGATCCGGAGCGGGTACGCGAGTTCATAAACGCGGCGCGCGGCGCTGCTCGGGCTTTGACGGAGGAGGAGCGACGTTGAGCGCGAATACGACCGGCATCGATCGCGATCGGTTGCTCGCGGAGATGCTGCGCGGGGCATTCCCCGATGCGCGCGGCCGCTTCGGGCCCTTCGGCGGGCGGTACGTGCCTGAGACGCTGGTCCCGGCGCTCGATCGCCTCGAGGCGGGCGTGCACCGCTTCCTTGCCGATCGCGCCTTCCGCGCGGAGTTCGAATCGGAATTGCGCGGCTGGGCAGGCAGGCCGACGCCGCTCACCCATGCGCATGAGCTGTCGCGCCGCTGGGGCGCGGACGTATGGCTCAAGCGCGAGGACCTCGCGCACACCGGGGCGCACAAGATCAACAATGCGATCGGCCAGGCGCTGCTCGCGAAGCGGCTTGGTGCGCGTCGGATCGTCGCGGAGACCGGCGCTGGTCAGCACGGTGTCGCCTCGGCCGCCGCATGCGCGCGGCTGGGGATGCCGTGCGTCGTATACATGGGCGAGGTCGACATGGAGCGGCAGGCGCCGAACGTCGGCCGCATGAAACTGCTGGGTGCTACGGTCGTGCCGGTGACCAGCGGCGACCGCACGCTGCGCGCCGCCATCGACGAGGCGCTTCGCGACTGGGTCGGGGACCCCGACGGCACCTACTACCTGCTCGGCTCCGCCGTGGGACCCCATCCCTATCCGTACCTGGTGCGCGAGTTCCAGTCGGTGATCGGGATCGAGGCGCGCGCGCAGACGCTCGAGGCCACTGGCGCGCTGCCCGATGTCGCCATCGCCTGCGTGGGCGGCGGCTCGAACGCGATCGGCCTCTTCCATCCGTTCGTCGCCGACCAGGACGTCGCCCTGCTCGGGCTCGAGGCCGGCGGCAGCGGCAGCGGGCTCGGACAAAACGCAGCCTCGCTTGCCTACGGCACCCCCGGCGTGCTGCAGGGCAGCTATTCGCTGCTGCTCCAGGATCCGCACGGCCAGATCCAGGAGACGCATTCCGTCTCCGCCGGGCTCGACTACCCCGGTGTCGGACCCGAACACGCCCTGCTCAAGACCGTCGGTCGCGTGCGCTATGACGCGATCGGCGACGACGAGGCGCTCGACGCCCTCGCCGAATGCTGCCGCGCGGAAGGGATCCTCCCCGCGATCGAGTCGGCGCACGCGCTGGCCGGCGCGCGCCGCTGGGCGGAGGCGCATCCGGGTGATCGCATCCTCATCGGCTTGTCGGGTCGCGGGGACAAGGACATGCCGACGCTGCAGCGGACGCTGCTGGCGGCCGGCTCATGAGCGGCGCCGGCACGCCGCATGACCGCATCGGCGCGGCGATACGCGCGGCGGGCGCCGGCGGTCGCACCGCGCTGGTCGCGTTCCTGACCGGCGGATTCCCCGACCGCAGGCAATTTCGCGAGGGTCTCGCCGCGGTCGCCGATCTTGCCGATGTCGTCGAGATAGGCGTGCCGTTCACCGATCCGATGGCCGACGGGGTGACTATCCAGCGCGCGAGCCAGGCGGCGCTCGCCGCAGGCTTCACGCTCCCCTGGCTGCTCGACGAGCTCGCCGCGATCCGGCCGCGTTCACCTGCGCCGCTGCTGCTGATGAGCTACCTGAACCCGTTGCTGGCCTACGGACTCGAGCGCCTGCCCGAAGCGGCGGTTGCCGCGGGTGTGAGTGGCTTCATCATCCCGGACCTGCCGTACGAGGAAAGCGGCGAGCTGCGTGTACCCCTCGACCGCGCGGGCCTCGCGCTCGTGCAGATGGTGACGCCCGTGACGCCGCCCGCGCGGCTCGCGAAGCTCTGCGGGAATGCGCGCGGGTTCGTCTACGCGGTGACGATGACCGGCACGACCGGGCGCAGCGTCGCCGTCCCGGACGAGGTGCTTGCGTATCTGGACCGTGTGCGCGCCGTGTCGACGGTACCGGTATGCGCGGGCTTCGGCATCCGGGCACGCGAGCAGGTGCGACGGCTCGCCGGTCACGTCGACGGCGTGATCGTCGGGTCCGCGCTCGTCGAGGTCATCGAGCAGGGCGGGGATCCGGTCGCTTTTCTTCGCGCGCTGCGTGGCGACTGAGGCGGGTGCGGCGCGGGGTGCGCGGTATCACAGCGCCCGGCCGTCGAACTCCACGATCTTGAGCTTCTTCAGGTCGAGCTTCTCGACGCACCGGAGATTGACCGCCGCGATCGGGTTGCCCGACCGGTCCTTGCCCTCGCCGTGCGTGTGGATGCCGCAGGTCGGGCAGAAGCGGTGCTTGATGACGTGCTTGTTGAACGTATAGGTGCTCGCCGCGTCCTCGGGCGTAAGCAGCCTGAACGACGGGCGCGGCAGGAACCACAGCAGCGCCCCCTTGCGTGAGCAGATCGAGCAGTTGCAGGACAATCCCTGGTCTATATCGCCCTCGGCCTCGAACCGGATCCGCCCGCAATGGCAACTTCCCGCGTGTTTCATCGCTCGCCCTCCGCTGCTTCGCGTCTCATATCTCGACAAGGCCGAGGTAGATCAACGCCAGGGCGATGGTATCCGAGAATCCATGCGCCAGGATCGGCAGCCACAGGTTGCGCCCGGTCGCGAGGTAGAGGCTGCCGAAGTAGAGCCCGGCAAATGTCGAGCTCGCGACGCCGGCCACGCCCTGGTAGACGTGGCCCAGCCCGAACAGCACGCTGATGACGATCATCGCGAGGATCCAGGCCGCGGGCGTCCTGTGCCCGAGCGTTGCGGCCCGCTCGAGGACATAGCCGCGATACACCAGCTCCTCGCCGAAGGCGGCAAGCACCCACGCCGCCCCAGCATCCCGAGCGCGGCCGGCAGATTGCCTGCCAGCGGGCGGAAACTCGACAGGTCGGGGGTTTCGCCGGTCCACCGCTCGATCAGCGGCTCGACGACGAACTCGCTCGCGAGCTGCAGCAGCACGGCTGCGAGCAGGGCGAACGCGAGCGTGCGCGCCCAGCTGGCGGGCCGCGTGAGACCGACCGAGCGCCACCCGAGCCCGCGCAGCCGCAGCGACAGCCAGCCGATCAGCACCAGCCATGGGGTTTCGCTGACCGGGACGATGTCGAAGACATTCGCGCCGAGCACGAACGCGACCGCAAGCATGAGCTCCGCGGCCGCGATCAGCCGCTCTCGCGCGGGAAGCGCGACTACGTCCTGCGTCGCGGCCACCTCAGCGCGCGTAGTGCTCGGAGCCCATCAGATGCAGCGACACGTAGGGCTCCTCGCCCACCACCCAGCTGTCGTGAGGCACCGGCGGTATGTAGAAGAGCTGTCCTGCGCGCAGCTCGTAGACGCGGCCGTCCTCGAACGCCGCGGTCGCCGTGCCGGATACGACCAGCCCCACGTGCTCGACCGAGCATCGCTCGGCGCCCACCGACGGCCCTACGTGCAGCGACCAGCGCCAGCCGGGCTCGTAGGTCGCGCGTCCGATCGTGAGGCCGCCGATCCGCACCAGCTCGAACCGCCCCTTCTCCATGACGCGGGTCTCGTCGGGGGACTCGAAGCGCCTGAGGATCACCTCGACCGACGGGTCATTCATGCGCGCCTCCTCGCCGGTGCACGGTGTGTGCCTGCGGCCGCCGGGCAGTGTCCCGCCTCCCGGCGCGTGAGGGCTACCCCAGGCACGGTGAACGGTGCCGGAGTGGCGACCAGCGGTCACCGGGTCAGCTCGAGGCGACGACTTCCTTCAGGTGGTCGATCACCAGGGTCCGCATGTTCTGCAGCGGGTTCTTCTCCCAGGTGAAGCAAGGCGGCGTGCGTCGCAGCATCGACCAGCGCTGTGTCTGCAGGACGTGCTTCAGGTGCGCGAGGCTCGCGTCGATCGCTTCCATGTAGGGGTTGCGACCGCCGTAGAGCGCCTCGATGTAGCGGTAGGCGCCGCCGAACTCGCCGTCGAGACGGATGCGCATCGTCTCGGCGACGAACTCCGGCGTGCTGCGCAGCACGTCGAGGCCGGAGCCATACATGACCTTGAGCTCGCCTTCGATACCGCGCGATACCGCGACGCCGCCGAGCACGAACTCGGGATAGAGCCGGTCGCGGCACTTCTCGAGATAACAGCGGTCGGCCATCTGCGCCATCATGTCCGCGGTTCCGACCAGGTGACCAACCTTTCGGTCGCTTGGATCGTCGAGGCGGATCTGGTCGAACGGCACCTCGTAGCCCGTGAAGTGGACGATCTGCGTCGCGACCGGCACCCAGTCGGCGAGACCGAGCGTCGGCAGGTAGCGGGTCAGGAACTGCGCGCTGCGCCCGACATGGGTGCGGGTGAACTCCGCGCCGTTGCGGTGCATCGTGTCGTCGGTCTGGCGGATGTAGCCCGCGTCGTGAAAGAGCGCGACCACGATGCCCATCATGGCGCGCTCGGCGCCGAGGCGCTGCTCGACCGCGTGCGAGCGATCGTAGCCCGCGAGCAGCCGCGCCATCGCAAGCGTGTCGTCGAGGCTGTGCTGCAGGTCGTGATAGACCGTGTCGCAGCCCAGGTAGCCCGGGAAATGCCCGTTGAAGAGGCGCTCGAAGTCGGCAAAGGCCGTGTCGAGGCGCTCGACCTTGCCGCTTGGCCAGGTCTGCGAGTACAGCTCCTCGACCGCCCGTTTTACCGCCGGCACGGAACTCACCTGCACGGTGTTGGTGACGTCGTAGTCACTGCGTCGGTACTGCATAGCTTTTTGTTCTTATTCGACTGCTGGTGTCATTGCAGTGACTGCGAGTCTAGCCAAACGCCGATGGAACACCAGAACAAAATTTGCGGGCACCGTCTGATTTCCACCTATATGTCAAACACGGCGAGCACCGGTGCGTGGTCGGACGGCCGTTCTATCGCGCGCGGCGACTTGTCGATGTGACACGCGACACACTTTTCCGCCATCGCGGCGCTCGCCAGGATCAGGTCGATACGGAGCCCGTGGTTCCTCCGGAAGGCCATCGCGCGGTAGTCCCACCATGAATAGGTCTTCTCCGGCTGCTCGAACCGCCGGAAGCAGTCGACGAGGCCGATGGTCAGCAGCGCGCGGAGCGCCGCCCGCTCGGGCGGGCTCACGTGCACGGAGCCCTCCCAGGCTGCCGGGTCGTGCACGTCGCGGTCTTCGGGTGCGATGTTGTAATCGCCGAGCACGACGAGCCGTGGATGCTGCTCGAGCTCGGCGACGAGGTACCGGCGCAGCGACTCGAGCCAGCCGAGCTTGTAGGGGTATTTCGGTGAGTCGAGCGTCTGGCCGTTCGGTACGTAGACGTCGACGATGCGCACGCCCGCGACCGTCGCGGCGATGACGCGCTTCTGATCGTCCTCGAGCGCCGGAATGCCGTGTGCGGCGTCCGCGGGCGCCGAGCGCGCCAGGATCGCGACCCCGTTGTATGTCCTCTGGCCGTTGTAGACGGGGTGCAGGCCCAGTGCCTCGAAATCGGCAACCGGAAAGTCCACGTCCGGGATCTTGGTTTCCTGCAGCGCGATTACGTCGACGGGGTTCCGGGCCAGCCAGTCCTTGAGCTGCTGCAGGCGCACGCGCAGCGAATTGACGTTCCAGGTGGCGATGCGCATCCCGGTCAGTCGCGTCGTCGCAGCCGCGGACGCGCCGGGCTCATCCGCTCAGGCCGCCAGCCCGAGCTGGCGCAGCAGTGGCTCGATCTCGGGGCGCCGGCCGCGGAACTCGACGAACGCCTCCATGGCGTCGCGGCTCCCGCCGCGCTCGAGGATCGCCTGCAGGAAGCGCCGCGCGGTGCCGACGTCGTAGATGCCGTGCTCCTCGAAAGCGCCGAATGCATCCGCCGAGAGCACCTCGGCCCACTTGTAGCTGTAGTAGCCCGCGGCGTAGCCGCCGGAGAACACGTGCTGGAAGCTGTTGGGAAAGCGATTGAAGACCGGTGCCGGAACGACCGACACCTCGGCGCGCACCTCGGCCAGCGTCTCGGCGACGCGCGGACCCTGCTGCGGCGAGTACTCGGCGTGCAGCCGGAAGTCGAACAGACCAAACTCGAGCTGGCGGACGGTCTGCATCCCGGCCTGGAAGCTGCGGGTCGCCTGCAGGCGCTCGAGCGTCGCGAGCGGCAGGGCCTCGCCCGTGTCGACGTGCGAGGAAATGAGCGGCAGCACCTCGCTCCGCCACGCGAAGTTTTCCATGAACTGGCTCGGCAGCTCGACCGCGTCCCAGGGCACGCCGTTGATGCCGGCAACGCTCGGGTAGTTCACTCGGGTCAGCATGTGATGGAGCCCGTGCCCGAACTCGTGAAACACCGTAAGCACGTCGTGGTGGGTCAGCAGCGACGGCCGCTCACCGACCGGCGGCGCGAAGTTGCAGACCAGGTAGGCGATCGGCAGCGCGCGCGCCTGCCCGACCTGCAGGCGTCCGACGCATTCGTCCATCCATGCGCCGCTGCGCTTGTTGGCTCGCGCGTACAGGTCGAGAAAGAAGCCGCCGCGCGGCGTGCCATCGCGGTCGAGGATGTCGAAATACCGGACGTCCGGGTGATAGGCCGGCACGTCGCTGCGCGCCACGATCCGGATCCGGTACAGCCGCGAGGCGACCGCGAACAGACCCGCGAGCACGCGTGGCAGCGGGAAATAGGGCCTCAGCTCTTCCTCGGAGACTTCGAGCCGCGCGCGCTTCAACTGCTCGGAGTAATAGCCAACGTCCCAGGCCTCGAGCCTGCGGCCTGCAAAGCTTTCGAGCTCCTGGAATTCGCGCTCGGCCGCCGGGCGGCTCAGGCGGGCGAGCTGTCGCAGGAACTCGAGCACCTCGTCGGGATCCCGTGCCATCTTCGTGGCGAGCGAGTACTCGGCGAAGTTCGCGAACCCGGCCAGGTTCGCGGCTTCGTGCCGCAGCGCGAGGATCTCTCCCATGAGCGGCGTGTTGTTCCACTTGCCCGCGTGCGGCCCCTGGTCGGAGGCCCGGGTTACCCAGGCCTCGTAGAATTCCCGTCGCAGCGGCTCGTTGTCGCAGTGCGTGAGCACCGCCTGGTAATTGGGCGCGTCGAGCGGCAGGAGCCAGCCCGGCAGACCTGCTGCCTGCGCCGCCGCGCGGGCGCGCTCGATGATCATCGCAGGCAGGCCCGAGAGCTCCGCCTCGTCGCCAACCACCCGCGACCACGCATTCGTGGCATCGAGCACGTTCTCGTCGAACTTCGCCTGAACGCTCGCGAGCCGCTCCATCACCTGCCGGAACCGCTGCTTGCGATCCGCGGGCAGAGACACCCCTGCGAGCCGGAAGTCGCGCAGCGCATTTTCCAGGAGCTTGTGCTGCTCGGGTGCGAGGCCCGGGCCCTCCTGGTCGAGGATGCGCTGATAGGCCGCGCAGAGCGCCTCGTTCTGCGCAAGCTCGGTGTGATAGCTGGTGAGAAGCGGCAGGCAGGTGTTGTACGCCGCGCGCAGCTCCTCGCCGTTCAGCACGTTGTTCAGGTGACCGATAGGCGACCACGCGCGCGCGAGCACGTGATGCATTCTTTCGATCGGCGCGACGAGACCGTCCCAGCCGTCGGCCCCCGCGTCGAGCAGGGCGGCGAGCTGGCGTCGGTTTCCATCGATCAGCGTGCGCACCGCCGGTTCGGCATGCTCGGGCCGTATCCTGGCGAAGGGTGGCAGCTGGTAGTCCGTCAGCAGCGGGTTCAGCATTGTTTTTGCGTTCGCTCCATCGATCCTGTCTATTTTAGGCGTTCCGCAGCAGGCCCTGCATCAGCCAGCCAAGCGCGTACACGGCCGCAAAGAATCCGGCGAAAGCGAGATACGCGCGGCGCCGGTACCGGCGGGCGAGGTGTGCCGCCTTGAAGGTCGCCAGCAGGA
The DNA here is from genome assembly GCA_963728295.1 of uncultured Gammaproteobacteria bacterium. GTDB lineage: Bacteria > Pseudomonadota > Gammaproteobacteria > Steroidobacterales > Steroidobacteraceae > DATJKD01. Next base: position 165,761 of record CAVSKB010000004.1, read on the forward strand.
AGAGCTGTCCGTTGTCGGGATGGCCGAGCACGTGCAAGGCGTCCGCGGCGGGTCGCTCGGCGCGTTGCCGTTCGACGGTGAGACGCGCCTCCGCCCGCGCCTTCTCCCATTCCTCGAGGCTGACCGAGCCGTCCCGATCGCGATCGAACCGGTGCTTGAGCACCTCCTGGTCCTGCTTCCATTCTGCGAGCAGGGCGCGCACGGCGTCTTCCGTCACGCCATCGCCAGTTCCGCTCACCGAACGGAAGCCGCCCAGCGCATAGACCTGTTCGTGCACGTGGATGCGTTCCTCGAAATAACGGTAGTCGCGCCCGGGGAGGCCGCGAGCGGTCGTGCCCGGCATCCCGGTCGGCCAGGGCGTGGCGCCGTACCATGCCGTCGATTCCGCGGCGAGAACTTCGGCGTCCGCCGGCTGGACGATGCACTCGCCGGTGCCGTCGTCGATCAGGAACGGCTGACCGGATCGGCCGCTCGCGACGGTGCGCCAGGCCTCTCGCCGGCCGCCTCGGGTCCCGGACTCGCTCCGGTGCTGCACCCGGTAGCGCCACCAGACGCAGTCGCGCTGCGTCAGGGGGGCGAGATTCGTCGTGCCCGCCAGCGGCCGCGCGCGCCCCTCGAGTTCGACGTAGCCCTGCGCCGCCGAGCGTACCCGCGATGTCGGCGTGTCCTCGATCACGCGTGCGACGTGCAGGAAGCGGAAGGCGAACCAACCGCCGCCGATCACCGCGGCGCCGAGGTTCAGCACCCAGAACCACGCGTCCGACGGATCAGCCAAACAACTTGCCCAGATCCACGTCGCGTCGCTGTTCCTCGGCAAACTCGAGCAGCGGCGCGGGCTTGAAGTCGAAAAGACGGGCGACGATGAGGTCGGGGAAGGTCTGGATCCGTATGTTGTTCAGGTTGACCGACTCGTTGTAGAGCTCACGGCGGTCGGCGATGGCTTCCTCGAGCTCGGTGATGCGGCCCTGCAGGTGGCGGAAACCGGCATCGGCCTTGAGCTCCGGGTAGTTCTCGGCCACCGCGAACAACCGGCCAAGCCCGGCGCGGAGCTGCTCCTCGGCGGCGCCGAGCGCCGTGACGTCCCCCTGGCCCTGCGCGCGGAATACGGCCGACCGCGCCTGCATCACGCGCTCGAGCGTCTCCTGCTCGTACGCCATGTAGCGCTTGCAGGTCTCGACGAGCTTCGGCAGTTCCTCGTGGCGCTGCGTAAGCAGAACATCGATGTTCGCCCAGGCCTTGCGCACGTTTTCTCGCAGCGCAACGAGCCCGTTGTAGATGCGAACGCAATAGATCGCGACGACCACGAGGAGCGCGAGAAAGAGCAGGGGTACGACCAGCATCGGGGAGCTCCGTATCGGCCGGGGAGACCGGCCGGCGCGCCAGATTGCCGGTTCCGGGCGACCACCGTCTAGACTAAGGTTCGCAGATTCGGATTCCACGCATGACCCTGCGAGCCTACCTGGACAAGTCGCCGTCGCTCGGCGAGGGCGTTTATGTCGATCCTACGGCCCTGGTGATCGGGGATGTGACGCTGGGCACGCAGTCCTCGGTCTGGCCGATGACGGTGATCCGCGGTGACGTCAACCACATCCGTGTCGGCGCGCGCAGCAACGTGCAGGACGGCAGCGTCCTGCACGTATCGCGGCCGTTTCCGGGCCGTGAGTCCGGTTGGCCGCTCGAGGTCGGCGAGGAAGTCACGATCGGGCACCAGGTCGTGATCCACGGCTGCACGATTGGCAACCGCTGCCTGATCGGCATCGGTTCGATCGTGCTCGACGGGGTCGTCGTCGAGGACGAGGTGATGATCGGCGCGGGCAGCATCGTCACGCCCGGCAAGCGGCTCTCCTCGCACGGCCTGTACCTCGGGAACCCGGCGCGCCGGGTGCGGGAGCTGACCGCCGCCGAGATCGAGCGCTTTCCGGTGGTCGCGCGCAACTACATCGACCTGGCGCGCGAATACTCCGGCCGCTAGCCCGATCGCTCGGCCGCGGTGGCTGCTCGCCGTCGCTCGGCCGGGTGGCTGCTCGCCGCCGCTCGGCCCGGGTATCTCGTGGGCCGGTCACCACGATCGAAGGACGTTACAGGGCTCCCGAGGGTGCCCCGCACATCTTGTCGGAGCACGCCGGATCGCTGGCGGTATCGCGGAATCGTCGCAGAGTCATCACCTAGGAGTGGTCCGCGACGTCTACCGGCGATTGCTCAGGCGTGGTTTCGGCCCACGAGACACCCGGTCCAAACGCCGGCTCGCCGAGGCCACGGTGGGGTCGCGAGCCGGCGAGCCTCTACAGCCGCGGCCGCGTGTCGGCGAGCAGCCACCACCGCTGAGCGTCGCCGTGCCGGTGCTAGTGCGCCGGCTGCATCCGCGAGCGCAACGCCTCGAGCACCGGCGCCGTGTCGGGGCGCACGCTGCGCCACAGTCCGAAGGCCTCCGCCGCCTGCTCCACCAGCATCCCCCAGCCCTGCACCGAACGCTCGGCGCCATGGACGCGACCCCAGTTGGTGAACGGGGTCTCGGTCGTGCCATAGGACATGTCATAGCAGGTGGTGAGCGCGTCGACGACGCTCGCGGGAATTGCCGGAACCTCGCCGCGCAGGCTGGCCGAGGTCGCATTGACGATCAGGTCGTAATGCTCCTCCTGCAGCTCACCGAAAGCGCAACCCGAAACCGGCCCCAACGGCGCGAATTCCCGCACGAGCTGATCGGCGCGCGCGACCGTGCGGTTCGCGATGACAAGCACGCGCGGGTTGAGCTCGAGCAGCGGGCCGATCACGCCGCGCGCCGCGCCGCCGGCACCCAGCAGCAGGATGCGCGGCTCGGTCCAGCGCAGCCCGAGGTTGCGGCGCAGATCGGCCACCAGCCCGACCCCGTCGGTGTTGTCGCCGACGAGATTCTGCCCGTCCAGGATAATCGTGTTGACCGCGTCCGCGAGTTGCGCCCGCGGCGTGAGCTCGTTCACCAGGTCGGCGGCGGCGTGCTTGTGCGGCACGGTGACGTTGACGCCGCGGCCGCCCGCGCTGAAGAACTCGAGCACGTCGCTGCGGAAACGCTCGGGCGGCGATTCGTACAGCCGGTAGCTAAGGTCCTGCTGCGTCTGGCGCGCGAACATCCCGTGAATGAACGGCGACCAGCTGTGAGCGACCGGGTAACCAAAGAGACCGTAGGCGTCTGTCACGGCGAGGCTCAGCCCGAGCGTAGCCACTCTGCGGCCCGGCGCGCGAAATAGGTGAGGATGCCGTCGGCGCCCGCGCGACGCATCGCGAGCAGCGACTCGAGCACCACCTGTCGCTCGTCGAGCCAGCCGTGGCCGGCGGCCGCCATCAGCATCGAATATTCACCGCTCACCTGGTAGACGAAGGTCGGCACGCCGAAGCGATCCTTTACGCGGCGCACAACGTCGAGGTAGGGCATCCCCGGCTTGATCATCACCATGTCGGCGCCCTCCTCGAGATCGAGCGCAACCTCGCGCAGCGCCTCGTCGGAATTGGCCGGGTCCATCTGGAAGCCGTGCTTGGTCCCCTTGCCCAGGTTGGCCGCCGAGCCCACCGCGTCCCGGAACGGACCATAGAAGCCGGAAGCGTACTTGGCGGAGTAGGCCAGGATGCGGGTGTTGACGTGGCCCGCCGACTCGAGCGCCTCGCGGATTGCCCCGATGCGTCCGTCCATCATGTCCGACGGCGCCACGACGTCTGCGCCGGCCTCGGCTTGCGACACGGCCTGCCGGACCAGTGCTTCCACGGTCACGTCGTTCAGGACGTATCCCGTGTCGTCGACGATCCCGTCGAGTCCGTGCGTCGTGAACGGATCGAGCGCGACGTCGGTGACGACGCCGAGCTCGGGTACGGCCTTCTTCAGCGCACGGGTCGCCCGCTGCGCCACGCCTTCCGGGTTCCAGGCTTCTCGTCCGTCGAGGGTCTTGGCCGCGGGCGGTGTGACCGGGAAGAGCGCGATCGCCGGCACGCCGAGCTTTGCCACGGTTTCCGCCTCGCGCAGCAGCTCCTCGATGCTGAGCCGCTCGACACCGGGCATCGATGGAACGGGCGTACGCAGGGCGCCCCTGCCGTCCGTGACGAATACCGGATAGATGAGGTCGGCGGCCGAGAGCGTGGTCTCGCGCATCAGTCGCCGCGAGAAATCGTCGCGCCGCATGCGGCGTAGTCGAACACGGGGGAACCGTGGCGGAGTTTCATCCAGACTCATCAGGAACCCCGTTTCCGGCGGTACGTGGTTTGCACGGGCTCGGGCCTCGGCGCTATCGTGCGCAAACCGCGGTAGGCAGCCACCCGCGCCGCCCGACCCGGTGAAATCCTGCCGGCTGATGCCCGGTCTTTATACATGAACGTCCCGCTGGCCGGAAAGGACAGGGAGCGCTGGTTCGCCCGGCTCTGCGAAGAGCTTCGGCCGGACCTGTTTCGCTTCGCCTTCTGGCTGGCGCGGGACCGGCAGGTCGCAGAGGACGTCGTGCAGGAGTCACTGCTGCGAGCCTGGCGGTCGCGGGACAGCCTCGAGACGCAAGGCTCGGCTCGGCACTGGCTGCTCACGATCGTGCGCCGCGAGCACGCGCGGCGTTTCGAGCGCAAGCGGTTCGAGACCGTGCAGGTGGATGAGCTGGTGGATGACGAGTCGCCCGAGCTTGCTGTCACCGAGGAGCGCGAGGTGCTGGATATGCGGCGGGCAATCATGCGTCTGCCGGACGACTACCGTGAGCCCCTGGTGCTGCAGGTACTGATGGGACAGACGACGCACGAGATCGCGGCCGAGCTCGGCCTGACGCAGGGCGCAGTGCTCACGCGCCTGTTTCGCGCGCGGCAGAAGCTGCGCCGCGAGCTCGGGCTCGGGGACTCCGGCGACGAGGATTGAGTACGGGCGTTGCACGGTGAACTGACATGAACTGCCTGGAATTTCGCCGCGCCGCTGGAGCAGATCCGGGCCACCTCACGGCGGAGGCCATGGCGCATGGTGACGAGTGCCCGGCCTGCGCCCAGCATCTTCGCGACCTGCTTGCCATGGACGCGACGATCCGCAGGGCCCTGCAGGTGCCGGCCCCGCAGCCGGCCGAATCGAGGGGCACGCGGTCGAGTCCGATAGCGACGCCGCGCCAGCGCTGGCTCGCGCTCGCGGCAAGCCTCGTCGCGGGAGTGCTGGTCGGCAGCGTGCTCTGGATCGGCGGACCGCGCGCCTCGCTCGCCCGTGAAGTAGTGGAACACGCAAGGCACGAGCCGCAATCCTTCGCCGCGACACACGCCGATCCGGCGGTCGTCGATCGCGTGCTGCGCGCGGGCGGCATCCGGCTCCGGCCGGGTGCGGCAGACGTGACCTATGCCAGCAGCTGCCCCTTCCGCGACAGGATCGTGCCGCATCTCGTCGTGCGCACCGCGCACGGTCCGGTCACGGTGCTGGTGCTGCGGGGGGAACCGATCACGCGTCCGATCCGCGTGCGCGAAGGCAGCTTCCGCGGCACGCTCGTGCCCGCGGGCCCGGGAAGCATCGCTGTCTTCGGCGATACGCGCGCCGACCTGTCGGAAATCACCGAGCGTCTCGAAAACGCGGTGGAGTGGCTCGAACCGCCGGGCGCCCGCCTGTGACGATCAACCTGAGCCCATAGGAAGCTCGATCGGCGGATCCTGCTCAGGGACCGCCGTTGTCGCAGCGCACCCGGCGCATCGGAAAATCCTCCGCGCGCGGGTTGCCGGCGACCAGCCCTTCGATCCGCGCGCGGAGCACTCCCGCCTCGTCGAGGCGGTAGATCACCCGTTGCGGGAAGTCGTGCGTCGGGTTCTCGAAGACCACCTCCCGCTCGCCCAGGCTCTTCACCGGGAACGTCGCCTGCGCCTGGCCGGACGGGCTGGCGATGAATGCGAGCTGGCCCGGCTCGACCTCGCGGATCTGCATGAACTCGTGAGCAACGGTGCGGCCCTTCGCGACCGTGCGGCTCATGCCGAGAAGCGTTCCGCCGGCGGGCGACATCCACTGCTCCCCGGATCCGGCCTCGCCGCCTTCGCTCGCCCAGCAACCCGCGAGCCATGTGAGCGCCGCGGCTGGATCCGTATCGGCCCGGGCCGTTGGTGGCGCGCCGGCCGCCGACCCAAATGACGAGCGCGAGCAATGTCAGGAAACGCATCACGACACCTCAAAGATGATGCTGCAGCAGGTCATACCGGCCTCGGCCTTGGCCAGTTCCGTCATCTGCACCGGGATCACCGACAGACCGGCCGCCTCGAGGCGCGCGCGTGTCCGACGGTGCTGCAAAGGATGCAGGATCGAACCGCCCAGCGCGACGGCGTTCGCGGCCGCAGGCTCCGTGGGATCTACGTAGACCTGGCTGTAGCCTGAAAACGCGTCGGACGCGATCCAGGCAGGATTCAGCAGCAACGTCCGCTCGGCGACGCGCGTCACCGCGGACTTCAGGTGCAGACAGCGCGTCACCGGGATCGCGGTAATCCGGAAGCCAAGCGGCTCGAGCGCGCGACGGAGCTGCTCGATGCCCGAATCGTTGGTGCGCGTGGAGCGGCCGACGTACACCTCGCGATCCACCACCAGCACGTCGCCGCCGTCGAGCGTGCCCGGCGGCTCGATCGAGACGATGGTCCGGTGCTCGGCGAGCTGCGCGGCAACCGTGGCGGTCTCGGGTCGGCGCGATTCGGCACCCGGGCGGGTAATGACCGCGAGGTCGTCGACCACGACCGCCGTGTCCTCGATGAACACCGCATCCGGCAGCGTCGGTTCCGCTGGCAGTTGCCGCACGGAAGCGCCGAGCCCGGCCAGCCGTCGCTCGTATTCGACATGCTCGGCAGCGGCGCGCGCAAAGTCGATCGGCTGTCGCGCGAGATGGGTGAGCTGGCAGTCGACGATGGACGGGCTGACCGGCCGCGTGAGGGCGAGCAGCATCAGGTGGCGCCCGAGTCTTCCTTAGCGGCTACGAGGCCGGGCCCATCGGGCCTTCCAGCAGGTCGATCATGCGACGGGCATCGCCGGTGCCTTCCACGGCGAGACCCGCGGCGATGCCCGCGCGGTCCTCGGCCGCGCGGTTCTGGCCAAGCTTCCACTTGCCGGTCAGCGAGGACACCGCGATCTCGAAGCCGACGATCGACGTCAGCATGCGTTCGATGTAGCTCGCAGGCGCATCGGTCACCTGCCAGGGCTCGGCGCGATAAGCCTCCTGGCTGTCGGTCAGCGTCTCGAGAAACCTCCGCAGCCATGCCGGGTCCTCGTGCCACACGATCGTGCCATGCGCATGCACCACGGCGTAATTCCAGGTTGGCACGACCTTGCCGTGCGCAGCCTTGGCGGGATACCAGCTCGGCGTCACGTAGTGGTCCGGTCCCTGGAAAATCGCGAGCACCGGCGACCCTTCGGCCACGACTCGCCATGCCGGGTTGGCGCGCGCCACATGCCCGCGGAGCACCCCGTGCACGCCCGCCGAGGGATCGAATACCAGCGGGACATGATCGGCCGAGAGACCGTCCGGCGTCATCGTGACCATCGCTGCGAGCGGATGACGCCGCATGAGTTCGCACAGCACCCCGGGTCGCGTCTCCAGGAACTGCTCCGGTGTGTACATGCGAGACGGTCAGCGCCTGCGGGCGGTGGTGGCGCGTCGCGCGGTCTTGCGCCTTGCGCCCGGCCTGCGCCTGCGCGGCGGCGCATCGAACGGCACGGAACCCGGAAACTGGATGTTGATGGCGACGATGCGGTCGGCGTAGCGGTCGGCGAGCCGCCCGAGGAAGGCGCTGAAGAGCTGCCACTCGCGACCGGGCTTGTTGGGGCTCAAGACTTCGCAGGTGATGATCCCTTCGGACACGGACCAGTTCATCCAGCCGGGGTAGGCGCTATTCTTGTGGAGCACCTTGCGACCGCGCTTCTTCGCGATGAAGGTACGCAGCTCGCCGGTCCGCATGGCCTCGACGAGCGTCTTCTGCAGCTGCGCGCCGGTGCGCTCGATAATCTGGAAGCGGATCATGCGAAGCTCGGTCAGATGCCCTGTTCGCTACTGGACGCCTTCTACGGTTATCTCGCACTTGACAGAGTTCGCGATGAAGCAGTCCTCGTGTGCCGAATGGTGCAGGGAGGCGATCTCATCCGCGCTCGGGATCTTCGTGCCGGCGAACTCGATCTTCGGGCGCAGCGTGATCCGGTCGATACCGATCCGCCCCGCGGCGTTCTTCGCCATGGTGCCGAAGGCGTCGTCCTCGTAGCTGTCCACGACGAACCCCTGCTTCGCCGCCACGTAGAGAAACGTCAACATGTGACAACTGGACGCCGCGGCGATCAGGGCTTCCTCGGGGTCCACGGCTTCCGCGACCGAATAAGGAAGCGGCACGACGGACGGCGAGGAGGACGCGGTGATGCGCGCGCCGCCGTCGAACGACCACTGATGCCCCCGGCTGTAGCGGTTGTCGGTGAACGGAGCGCCGTTGCGCAGCCAGCTCACCCGTGCGGTATGTCGATGCATATCCGTGCTCCTGCGAGCCGTAGACCGATATTGATCATGAGCCGGTCGCGGGGGCGAAGGAAGGCCCGCCGCCGACCACTTCGTAGTGCACGACCGCGGGCTCGAACTCGAGGAGGTATTCGCGATCCTGCGGATAGTACTTTGCCACCGAGATGTCGTCGCCCGCGAACGCGCGGATGGCCGACAGCGATTCCCAGAAGGTCACGGTCATGAAATGCGTAACGTCGTCGTCGGCGCGCTCGAGTATGTGGACCGCAAGGTTGCCCGGCACCGACCGGTAATCCGGTATCGCGTGCGCCGTGAGAAATGCGCGGTACCGCGCCGCCTTCGCCGCGGGCACGCGTCCGTGCCACAGGCGCGCGATCATCGCGGGGGAAGCGACGCGAGCCAGGCTTCGGCCTCCGGCACCGTCGCAAACACGCGGACATGCACGCCTCTATTGACAGCCACCGTCTCTACGAAATCGAGCAGCGAGGAATCGTGTTCGGGGTTCGTGTCGACGTAGGCAATCTGCTGGACGACCGACCGCGCGCTCGCGCTGCCCTCGGAGACGATCTCGAACGCCTCCACCATCCCCAGGCTGGGGCCGCTCAGGTGTTCCTCGAGCAGCACGCGCGAGCGGCCATGCTGCGCACAGGCGGCGAGCACGTCGCTGAGAATCCGGCGAACGTTTGCGACCGTGTTCTCGCCTCTCACCGAGATGTACAGGTACCCGGCACGAGGCTCGAGCTCGCAGCGGTATTCCGCAGCCGGCGTCGGCTCGTCGCTCGTCGGCTCATTCCGCAGGTCGGTGGTCATAGCTGAACACGCGCGAAAGCTTCCATGGCCCCTCCGGCACTCGCCTGGGCGGACCGTAGGCCTATGGTGAACGAGGCCGCCGCAGCACGCTACGCCGCCGCGGCATCTTCGTCGAGTGCGCTTTCTGCATCCGCCGCGACGGGGCGCGGCAGTTCGACAAGTCCGGCATCGGCGCCGTTCTCCTCGAACGCCGTCGCGGGTAGAGCCGTTTCGTAGCACTTCCGGTTCGGGCACAGCACTTCCATGTAGTCGGCGTCGAAGTTGAGCCGCTGCACGAGGAAGTCGACGAACGAGCGCACCTTGGGCGATTTCGCGTGTCCGCGCGGAAACACCGCGTTGAAGTCGGGCGCAGGACCGGTCCAGCCCGCAAGCACCCGCTGCACGAGGCCATGCTCCGCGTGGTGCTTGACCATCAGGTCCGCGGCCAGCATCAGCCCGTCGCCGGTGAGCAGTGCGGGCTGCAGCGCGGCCGGGATCGTTGGCGACCATCACCGGCTCGATCGGAAACTCGCCCGTCCGTTCGCCGTCGCTCAGCGTCCATGCGTAGCTGCTGCCGTTACGACGATACCCGTTCCCGTTGTCGCGACGGTACTTCTCGATAACGAGCGCCCGGTGATGCTGCAGATCCTCCGGCCGTAGCGGCTCGCCGTGACGCGCGAGGTACGCGGGACTCGCGTAGATCTGCGTGCGGAACACGGCCAGCCGGCGCGCGACCAGATTGGAATCCGGCAGGTTGCCGATGCGCAGCGCGACGTCGATCTCCTTGTCGATCAGGTCGAGCGACTCGTTGGAGAGGACCATGTCGACGCGCACCTCCGGATGCAGGGCACGGTACTCGCCGAGCAGCGGCGCGATCCAGGTGACGCCGAGCGAATACGGCGTGGTGATACGCAGCCAGCCGCGCGGGCCGCCCTGCAGCTCGCTCACCGCGTGCTCTGCTTCGTCGAGCTCACGAGCGATGCGCTGCGAATGCTCGAAGTACACGTTCCCCGCTTCGGTGAGTCCGAGCTTGCGCGTCGTGCGATGCAGCAGTTGCGCGCCGAGCCGCGTTTCGAGGTCCTGGACCTTGCGGCTGACGGTGGTCTTGGGCAGCCGCAGCGCCCGCGCTGCGGAGATGAAACTGCCGTGCTCGACCACCTTGGCGAAAACCAGCGTGTCGTTGAGGTCCCGGGCCATGTCTGCTCCCTGCTCGGTCGATTGGCCCGAGGTTGGGACAATTATTTCCAAAAATACCGGCTAATCAAGTCGGCTCGTCGCCCGTATCGTTCGCCCCGTGGCAAAGCCGATTACATCCATGACGCGCCGTTATCCGAAAGTCCAGCAGATTCAGCCGCCGGCAGGCGGCCACCGGGCTGATATCGGTGACCATCCCACCCGTGGGAGTAAAAATCCCGCCAATGGGACAATCCGGTCGACGGTTGTGGTCCTGGGCGCGACCAGCGCCGTCGGGCAGGGGCGGTGCGGGCCGCCCTCTCCTCCGGCCGGCGGGTGGTGGCGGTCGGCGGCGACCGCGCTCAGCTCGCGGCGCTACTGGCACCGCATCGCGGCGGCGCCGAGCTGACGACCCGCCTGGCGGCGATCGCGAACGACGCGGACGCCGTGCGGCTCGCCGCCTCGCTGCGCCGCGACGACCGGCCACTCGAGGCCGTCATCGATGCGATGCCTGCGGGTGCCGGCCGCGGCCGCTTGATCGACCAGCCGACCGACGTACTGCGCGAGACCCTCGCAGCAGATCTGCTCCCGCACCTCGCGGCAGCGCGCCACTTGATCCCGCTGCTCGCCGAGACGAAGCGCGGCGGCAGCTATGTGCTGATCGGCGGGCCGGGAAGCGAAGCGGCCTGGCTGACTATGGCTGCCGCTCGGTCGCGGCCGCGGCGCTTCGCATGCTGGCGAACGTGCTGCACGACGAAGCGCAGTCGCTCGACGTGCGCGTGCAGATGCTGCTCGTCGAGACACCGCTGCGTGGCGAGACCTGTGCCGCCAGTCAGTGCCCGCAATGGCCGAGCGGCGACGCCGTCGGCAAACAGGCGCTGCGACTGATCGATCGCGAGGTCGCGACGAAGCCCGCGCGCCCGGTCGTGCGCTTTGCACGGCCCGCCGTGGACGACGTCGGTGGCGTCGAATCCGCGGCCGCCGGGACGACTACCAGACAGTCACTGTTTCCGGACGTGCCTACGTTCCTGAAGACCCTGATCTCCGATGACCGCAATGAGGTATTTCCAGATGACACCCCGTAGATCCTTCACCCGCCTTGGAATTGCGCTCGCCGTCGTGGCTCTGGCCAGCGGCATCGTAGTCGGCTTCGGAGAGAGTCTCGGCAGCGAGAAGTCGGCGCCCGCGGCAAACATGCCGCCGCCGCCCGAAGTGAGCGTCGCCAGGTCGTGTCGCGAGACGTGCGGCAGTGGGACGAGTTCACCGGCCGCGTCACCGCCGTCGAGACCGTCGAGCTGCGGCCGCGCGTCAGCGGCTACGTCGAGCGAGTCGCCTACGAGGAAGGCCAGGAGGTGCGCAAGGGCGACCTGCTGTTCGTGATCGACCAGCGCCGTATCGCGCGGCGCTCGACAGTGCGCAGGCCGAACCTCGGAACGCGCCCGCAGCGAGGCGAAGCTCGCGCGGCCAGCAGGACTGGGCGCGCGCAGACGCTGATCGACGCCAAGGCGATCTCGCGCGAGGAGTTCGACATCCCGCAAGGCGGCGGCCACGCGCAGGGCAACGCCGGCCGTGCGCGCCGCCGAGGCCGCGCGTCGACCGCGCGCGGCTCGATCTGCAGTTCACCGAGGTGCGTGCGCCGATCGACGGCCGCGCCGGCCGCGCGCTGGTCACCGACGGCAACCTCGCGCAGGCCGACGCGACGCTGCTGACCACGCTGGTCTCGCTGGACCCGATGTACGTCTACTTCGAGAGCGACGAGCAGACCTACCTGCGCTACGACGAGCTGGCCCGCAAGGGCGAGCGCGACGACGTCGCGCAACCCGGTGCGCATCGGCCTCGCGAACGAAGACGGCTATCCGCACGACGGGCACGCGTCGACTTCATCGACAACCAGGTCGATCCGCGCACCGGCACCATCCGCGCGCGCGCCGTGGTGCCGAATCCCGATCGCGTGTTCACGCCGGGCCTGTTCGCGCGCGTGCAGCTGGAAGGCAGCGGCGAGTTCAACGCGCTGCTGATCGACGACAAGGCCGTGCTCACCGACCAGGACCGCAAGTACGTCTACGTGCTCGGCGCCGGACAACACGGCCGCGCGCAAGGACATCGAGCTCGGCCGCATGGTCGACGGCCTGCGCGTCGTGACCGCGGGCCTCGACGCCGACCGACAAGGTGATCGTGCACGGCGTGCAGAAGGTGTTCTTCGCCGGCATGCCGGTTGCGCCGCAGGCGATCGCGATGGGTGCGGAGCCGCCGGCGAACGGTCGCGACGAAGTGAACGGTGCGACGAGCCCCTCTCCGACCTCGCCCTGCGAACGCGGGCGAGCGAGCAGGCGCCTGTCCGACAGGGATACACACATGGACTTCTCCAAAGTTCTTCATCGACCGGCCGATCTTCGCCGCGGTGCTGTCGATCGTGATCTTCGCCGCCGGCCTGATCGCGATCCCGCTGCTGCCGATCAGCGAATACCCGGAAGTGGTGCCGCCGTCGGTGGTGGTGCGCACGGTGTATCCGGGCGCCAACCCGAAGGTGATCGCCGAAACCGTGGCCACGCCGCTGGAGGAAGCGATCAACGGCGTCGAGGACATGATGTACCTCAAGTCGGTCGCCGGTTCCGACGGCGTGCTGCAGATGACCGTCACCTTCCGTCCCGGCACCGATGCCGACGACGCGGCGGTGCGCGTGCAGAACCGCGTCAGCCCAGGCGCTGGCGCGGCTGCCCGAGGACGTGCGCCGGCAGGGCGTGACCACGCAGAAGCAGTCGCCGGTGTTCCTGATGGTCGTGCACCTGGTCTCGACCGGACGGCAAGTACGACACGCTGTACCTGCGCAACTACATGCGCCTGCACGTGAAGGACGAGCTGGCGCGCATGCCGGGCGTCGGCGATGCGCAGATCTTCGGCGGCGGCGACTACGCGATGCGCATCTGGCTGGACCCGGACAAGGTCGCCTCGCGCGGCCTGACCGCCGGCGACGTGGTGCGCGCCGATGCGCGAGCAGAACATCCAGGTCTCGGCCGGCCAGCTCGGCGCCGAGCCGATGCCCAACGGCAGCGACTTCCTCACGCCTGATCAACGCCAGGGCCGCCTGCGCACGACCGAGGAGTTCGGCGACATCGTGCTCAAGAGCGGCGACGACGGCGAGATCGTGCGCCTGGCCGACGTCGCGCGCGCTCGAGCTGGCCGCCGGCGACTACACGCTTGCGCTCGCGCCTGGACGGCAAGGAACGCGGCCGCCATCGGCATCTTCCAGGCGCCGGGCGCCAATGCGCTGCGAGATCCGCGACGCGGTGATCGCGCAAGATGGACGAGCTGGCCAAGCGCTTCCCGCCGGGCGTCGAATACCGCAGTCGATCTACGACACCACCATCTTCGTGCGCGATTCGATCAAGGCGGTGGTGACCACGCTGCTGGAAGCGGTGCTGCTGGTGGTGCTGGTGGTGATCCTGTTCCTGCAGACCTGGCGCGCCTCGATCATCCCGCTGATCGCCGTGCCGGTGTCGATCGTCGGCACGTTCGCCGCGCTGTACCTGCTCGGCTTCTCGATCAACACGCTGACGCTGTTCGGGCTGGTGCTGGCGATCGGCATCGTCGTCGACGACGCGATCGTGGTGGTGGAGAACGTCGAGCGCAACATCGAGGAAGGCCGCAGCGCCGCTGGCGGCGGCGCACCAGGCGATGAAGGAGGTGTCCGGGCCGATCATCGCGATCGCGCTGGTGCTGTGCGCGGTGTTCGTGCCGATGGCCTTCCTGTCGGGCGTCACCGGCCAGTTCTACAAGCAGTTCGCGGTGACCATCGCCATCTCGACGGTGATCTCGGCGATCAACTCGCTGACGCTGTCGCCGGCGCTGGCGGCGCGAGCTGCTGCAAGGCCGCACGACGCGCCGAAGGACGCGCTGTCGCGCGTGATCGAGCGCGCTGTTCGGCTGGGTGTTCCGTCCGTTCAACCGCTTCTTCAAGCGCAACTCGGAGCGCTACCAGGGCGCGGTGTCGCGCATGCTGGGCCGTCGCGGCCGCGGTGTTCGCCGTGTACGCCGTGCTGCTGGTGGCGACCGGCCTGGTGTTCCAGTGGGTGCCGCGCGGCTTCATCCCGATCCAGGACAAGCTGTACCTGATCGCCGGCGTGAAGCTGCCCGAAGGCGCTTCGATCGAGCGCACCGATGCGGCGCTGAAGAAGGTCGCCGAGATCGCGATGAGCATCGAGGGCGTCGCGAACGAGGTCGCGTTCCCGGGCCTGAACCCGCTGCAGTTCACCAATACGCCCGAACAGCGGCGTGGTGTTCTTCCCGCTCAAGCCCTTCGACCAGCGTCACAACAGCGCCGAGGAGATCAACGCCGAGATCAACGCAGAAGATCGCCGGCATCCAGGAAGGCTTCGCCTTCTCGCTGCATGCCGCCGCCGATCCAGGGCCTGGGCAACGGCTCGGGCTACTCGCTGTTCATCGAGGACCGCGCCAACCTCGGCTACGGCGCGCTGCAGAACGCCGTGCAGGCGCCTTCCAGGGCGCGGCCTCGCAGACGCCGGGCATGGGCTTTCCGATCAGCAGCTACCAGGCCAACGTGCCGCAGCTCGACGCCGAAGTCGATCGCGTCAAGGCCAAGGCGCAGGGCGTGCCGCTGACGGAGTTGTTCGACACGCTGCAGACCTACCTGGGCTCGGCCTACGTCAACGACTTCAACCTGTTCGGCCGCACCTGGCAGGTGATCGCGCAGGCCGACGGTCCGTTCCGCGACAGCGTCGAGGACATCGCCAACCTGCGCACGCGCAACGATCGCGGCGAGATGGTGCCGATCGGCTCGATGGTGACGATCAAGCGAGACCTACGGCCCCGACCCGGTGCTGCGCTTCAACGGCTATCCGGCCGCCGACCTGCTCGGCGAAGCCGACCCGCGCGTGATGTCCTCGGCGCAGGCGATGGCCAAGGTCGGCGAGATCGCGGCGCAGGTGCTGCCCAACGGCATGGGCTTCGACTGGAGCGACCTGAGCTACCAGGAGGCCACGCAGGGCAAGGCGGCGCTGGTCGTGTTCCCGCTCGCGGTCCTGCTCGCCTTCCTGGTGCTCGCCGCGCTGTACGAAAGCTGGACGCTGCCGCTGGCGGTGATCCTGATCGTGCCGATGTGCATGCTCTCGGCGCTGCTCGGCGTCAAGCTCACCGGCGGCGACAACAACGTCTTCGTGCAGGTCGGCCTGGTGGTGCTGATGGGCCTGGCCTGCAAGAACGCGATCCTGATCGTCGAGTTCGCCCGCGAGCTGGAAATGCAGGGCAAGGGCATCGTCGAAGCCGCGCTGGAAGCCTGCCGCCTGCGCCTGCGCCCGATCGTGATGACCTCGATCGCCTTCATCGCCGGCACCGTGCCGCTGGTGCTCTCGCACGGCGCCGGCGCGGAAGTGCGCTCGGTCACCGGCATCACCGTGTTCGCCGGCATGCTGGGCGTGACGCTGTTCGGCCTGTTCCTGACCCCGGTGTTCTACGTCGCGCTGCGCAAGCTCGTGACTCGCCGCACGCGCGTCGTGCAGCCCTCGCTGCCCCTGGAGATGTCCCATGCCTGAGTTCCGTACCCTGCGCACCCTGACGCTTGCCGTCGTGACAGCGGTGCTCACCGCGTGCGCCGTCGGCCCGGACTACGTGCGTCCGGAGGTACCCGTCCCGGGGCGTTTCGCCCGCGATGCTGCGGCCGTCGACGGCGATGTCGCGGCGGTCGTCGTGGTGACCCCGGATCCGGATGCAGAATTCTGGGCCGGCTTCGACGACCCGGTGCTGACCCGGTTGGTCGACGCGGCGCTCCTCGCCAACCACGATCTGCGCATCGCGCTCGCCCGGTACGACGGCGCGAATGCGTTGCTGCGCGAGGCCGGCTTCGACCGGTTCCCTACCGTCACGGCAACGGCCGGAGCCAGTGACGGGCGCTCGAGCGCCGACCAGTTGCCAGACGCCACGCGCGATGAGCGCGACGCCGAAAGCTACGACGCCGCGGTCGTCGCGGCCTGGGAACTCGACCTGTTCGGCCGGATCCGCCGCAACGTCGAGGCGCAGCGCGCCGATACCCGCGCCAGCGCTTCCGACCTCGCTGCGCTGCAGGTCATCATCGCGGGCGAGGTGGCGCGCAGTTACCTCGACCTGCGCGGCCTGCAGGAGCGGCTGCGTGTCGCGCGCGAGAATGCCGACAACCAGCGCGAAACGCTGCGCCTGGTTGATGCGCGCTTGTCGGCGGGCCGTGGCACGGAGTTCGACACCTCGCGCGCCCGCGCGCAGCTCGAATCGACGCTGGCGCGCGTTCCCGCGCTCGCGGCGGCCGTTGCGGTCACGCAGCACCGCCTCGCCGTGCTGACCGGCAACGCACCGGGGGCGTTGATTTCCGAACTCGACGCGCCCGCGCCGCTGCCGGCGCTCCCCGCCCGGCTCGATCCGGGCACGCCCGGGGAATTGCTGCGCCGGCGGCCCGACGTGATTGCGGCCGAGGAGCGCCTGCATGCGGCGACCGCGCGGATCGGGGTGGCGACAGCGGACCTGTTTCCGCGCTTCACGCTCTCGGGGTTGATCGGGACGCAGGCCATCGACAGCAGCGCCCTGTTCGAGCGCGACGCCGAGACGAGGCTCGTCGCGCTGGGCGTCGACTGGTCGTTCCTGGACGTCGGCCGGGTGCGCGCGCGAATTGCCGCGGCCGACGCCAACGCGTCCGGCGCGCTGGCGGGTTACGAACAGGCCGTCCTGCTGGCGCTCGAGGACACCGAGAACGCGCTCGTGCGTCTTCGGGCACGCGCGCGTCGAGGATCAGCATCTGGAGCGTGCCGCCACGGACAGCGCCCGGGCCGCGCAACTCGCGCGGGTGCGATTCGACGCCGGCGCGGCCGACCTGCTCGACGTGCTGGACGCCGAGCGCAGCCAGCTCCAGGCGCAGGACGCATTCGCCGACGGCCGCACACGCACCGCGACGGCGCTGGTCGGACTCTACCGCGCGCTGGCGGGCGGCTGGCCGACGCGGACACCGGAACGCGAGCAGGTGAGCGTGCGGTGAAGAGCGCGGCACTCATCGCCGTCGTCTGGCTTGCGGCCGCAACGGCCGAGGCCGACGATCGACGCTGGCAGCCCGACGCCATCTTCTCTCAGGTTGGCGCCGGAGATGCGACCGATGCGTGGTCGGTCGGCGGACAGTGGCACTGGCGACGCGGCTGGCCGGTGCGCGAGTCGCTCGTGCTGCGCGGCCGATGGGAGTTTGCGTTTGGACGCTGGCGCGCGGATCTGGACGAAGGCGGCGATCAGACCTGGGTCTCACAGCTGAGCGTGGTCCCGACGCTTCGGCTTTCGAAGCCGAGCGGGGGAGGCTGGTACGCCGAGCTCGGCTCCGGGCCGAGCCTGGTGATGCCGGTGTTTCACAGCCGCGACCGCGAGTTCTCGACGGAGTTCAACTTCCAGAGTCACCTCGCCGTGGGTTACGTCCTCGGCGAGCGCGGTGAGCACGACTTCGGTCTGCGCATCGAACACTTCTCCAACGCCGGGATCCGTGACCCGAATCCAGGAATGAACTTCGGTTCGCTGCGCTACACGTATCGCTTTGGCGCCGGAGGCGAGCGGCTTCGGTTCGCGGGCAGGGGAGAACGGGCCGTCGATCCCACGCACGCGCCCAACAATTTCCCCGAGAGTTGATGCAAAGCCTTCGCTTTGCAATCAGGGCATCTCAATCGACATCGGTGGCAATGCTGGTCACGTACTCCGGTGGAAACCCAAGCCGGCTCAGCACGTCGCGCAGGCGCGCAGCGTAGTTCGCGTTGCCTTCGCCTGGACCCGGCGCAATGGCGAGGTT
Organism: uncultured Gammaproteobacteria bacterium; assembly: GCA_963728295.1. Lineage (GTDB taxonomy): Bacteria > Pseudomonadota > Gammaproteobacteria > Steroidobacterales > Steroidobacteraceae > DATJKD01. Next base: position 183,962 of record CAVSKB010000004.1, read on the forward strand.
GTAGCACGTCGCAGTCAGCCGCGACCCGTCGAAGGTGCGGACCGCGATCGGTTCCGCCTGGTAGGCCTCGAGCCCCGGTTGTGAATAGAGCCGATCGAGCTCGGCTCGCGTCAGCGCGTAAACCATGCCATAAGCCCGCGCCGCTTCGTCCGGGACCAGGGTGGCGCGCTGGCCGATACGAAGCCCGAATCCGTCCGCAATCGCGCGCCTCGGCACTGCCGCCGCTATCCCCTGAGCAGCGAGCACTTGCTCGTCCATGAATAAGCCGTAGAAGAAAACGTCGATGCGTTCGTCGCCCACGGTGCGTGCTTCCCTATCTCGCGGCCAGACACCTGGTACACGCGGCACTCTCCCCGCTATGGCATCAAGCGTACACCGGACGCGGCGCGGTGGATGCGGCTGTTCACGACTGCCCTGCCGTGTAGCCGGCCAACGCCGACCGCGAATACAGCAAGGCATTACCATGCTCGGCATCCAGCTCGCGCTCGTAGCGCATACCGATCTTCTCCGCCACGCGGCGTGAGGCCACGTTGCCTGGGAGGATCAGGCAGACCAGGCGCGGCACGCGCAGGCGTTCGTGCGCATGACGGGCGATCGCCGCTGCGGCTTCGGTCGCGAGCCCCTGGCCCCACAGGCTCTTGTCGATCATGTAGGCGACCTCGACTTCGTCGAGGCCGTCGAGCGTCCACGGCAGCAGTCCGCAACGACCGATGAATTGCCCGGTGGGCTTGTGGATCGTGGCCCAGAGACCGAGATCCGGGCGTTCGGGATGACCGGCCCGGAACCACTCGAGCTCCTCACGTGTTTCTTCGCGCGTCCGGACACCTTCCGGGTAATGGCGGCGGATGTCCGCGTCGGCATAGAGTGCGGCCAGGGCGTCGAGATCGCGCGGCTCCAGATGCCGCAGCACGAGTCGCGGGGATTCGAGCACCAGCATCAGGCGGACGGCGCCAGCCGCAACTCCATCACGATGTTACAGCGCGCATACACCGGGTGCGGGCCCTCCGAGAGCGTCTCGAACCCGTGCTTGCGGTAGAGCGCGATGGCCGGTGCAAGCACCGTATTCGAGAGGAGAAATACGCTGCGCGCCCCGTCTTCGCGTGCCTTCCGCAGCGCGGCGACCAGCAGGGTCTCGCCGTGTCCCTTGCCACGCTCGCCTGGAGCCACTGCCATTCGGGCGAGCTGGCAGCGATGCTCGCTCTCCGGGATCAGCGCGCATACCCCGATCACCGTACCGTTTTCGGCGAGGCTCAGGATATGTCCGCCCTCTCTGACGATCCGGTACGGGTCCGCAGCCAGCTTTCGATCCGCCTCTTCGAGCGTGAAGTGCTCCTTGATCCACTGCTCGTTCAGCTGGACGAACGCGTCGCAATGATTTGCGTTGTCGATCTCGACCGGCATGGTCGTCAGGCAGTTCAGTCCCGACGCCTGTTCGAGTTGTCCATATCGGACACGATCAGCCAGCGTCCGTCGGAATCCTTCCGCAACGTCAGCGTGAACTTGCCGATGTCAGGTTGACCGATCATTCCCGCAAACCCGCCGATGATGTATCCGACCTGTCCGTCGGCCCCGAACGCAAGCGGACGCAGACTCAGGGGTCCGCCCTTCCCACTGTAGAAGGCCTCGATCGCGGCGCGTCCGCGCACGGGTTCATTGCCATTTGAAAGCACGAACCCGTCCTCGGCGAACAGGTGCGCGAGGGCTGCGGCATCCAGCGACGACCACGCCGCTTCATAGTCTCTGAGCACCCGCGCAAGATCGGCCGGCAGCGCGATCGAGGGCTCGGGCGAGGCGTAGGTGACTGCTGAAACCGCCAGCAACACCAGCAGCACGATTGACCTCCTCATTCTGGACACCTCTCATTTGGAGCGCGGATGGGCCATGCACGGCGCGTGCTTCAACCTTTGCGTTTGCCTGCGCCTGCCCGGGCACGGTTCTGCTTTACCCTGAATTTCACGATCCGGCTGATCAATGCGTAGGGGATCGGCTCGGCGAGCGGGAACTGCAGATTGCCCTTCGCGCCCGCGTAGCGGGAAACCGCCTTTTCCAGCGCGGCATCACCCCGAACCGGCGGATAGAAGCCGATGTGCTTCTTGAACGCCGCGAAGTACACCAGGACACCGTTCAGAGTGAATGCCGGTATCTGGTAGCTGATCGTCTCCTGAGCGGCGGGGGCGGCCTTGTGCACCGTCGAGCGTATCCGCTCGAGAATCGCCTGCACCTCGGGGGCGAACCCCGAGATGTATTCATCGATGTTCGAGGGCTTGCGAGCCGATGCCATGGCTGTTGAATCGCTCAGCCGGCCTCCTGCCCGGTCGCGAGCCAGCGCGCGCAGTCCGCGCCAAGTTCCCGCACTGCACGCGCCTCGTATTCGGCGTTTTCCTCGGGCGTGAGCACGTCGGACCACCGACCGTTGACGCCCTTGTTGATGAAGACCTGGGCGCCGGCGTCCCAGAACGCGCCTCCCAGCGGGACGCTGCGCGTGGCGTGCGCCTTCATCCAGTCGAAGGAGCAGAACTCGAGGATGGTCGGCCACTTCGATTCGTCGATGGGAATGTCCAGAAAGGACGCGATGCGACGCATCTGCCCCGGCATGTCGCGTTTCAGGCTCGTGAAATGCACCAGCAGCACGTTGGGCAGGGTGCGGATCGCGTACCACGTGCGGACGTTCTCCCAGAACGACCAGAACGGATAACCGTCGCGGGCCATCCAGTCGCGCCAGTACTCCCGGACGTCGGCGGGCGGACGCTCGATCGGCGGACCGACGCGCCCGGGCGTGTCGTTGAGCGCGGAATACCACACCTCGTTCGCGTTGACGTGGTGGTTGTAGAAGCTCCATACGACGTCGCGGCCGTCCCGACCGATGTAGATGTACTTCGCACGCGGAGAGAAGACGAGGGCATCGACCGGGAGATGAGTCTTGATGAATCGCCTGTGCGTCTGCGCCTCGACCGACGGGCAGCTTCACCTCCTTCGGCGGCACGCGTATGTCGAGCCAGGGGGACATATCCGCAACTTCGAGCTCCGGGTCGGGCCCGAACAGCATCTGCGCGATCATCTGCTGCATCCAGGTCGTCCCGGATTTCGCATAGGTCGAGATGATGATGTCGTCGTCCCGGAACCGGAAATCGTTCCAGATCGTGGAGTCGAAGTGATGGCTGTGCATCTCCCGGGTCTTCTTCGGCCAGGTCTCCGTCGCGGTCATGTGCCCCCGTGTTCTATCGTTGGATGATTTGCTTGATACCAGCGCCGCGCAGGCGCACTTCGTTCGGCTCGCTACTCGTCGATTGCGTAGGGCCGCGTCATGACCTCGAGCAGATGACCGTCCGGATCGAGGAAATAGAAACCTCGGCCGCCGTTGTGCTCGTAGGTTTCGCCGGCCGCGCTGCCGGCCGGGGTCCGCCCAGTAATCGAGCTTCCGCTCGCGGACACGTCCGAAGATCCTGTCGAAATCGGGGTCACCGACCAGGAAGGCGTAGTGCTGGAGTGAAATCTTGCCCTCCTGCTCGTAGAAATCGAGCGAGACGGCGTTGCCGAGCCGCACTACCAGCATCGGTCCGAATTTGACCGGCCGGCCGAGCTCGAGCATCTCGACGAGAAACGATGCGGATTTCTGCTTGTCACCGCACCAGACGATGGTGTGATTGAGCTCTACGGTCATGGCGGTATCTTATCCGCCCCGGGGTCCGCGTTGAATGCACGCCGGGCGAAGTCCATCGTCCAGTTCGTTTCCCATGTGGCCCCGGCATCGACCGAGAACGCCTGCTCCCACCGCGGCGCGTCCGGTGCGGGCAAGGACCAGATGAAGCGAACGCGTATCGGCCTGCCGTCCATCTTGTCGTCGGCGTAGAAATGTCCCACGCCATCGGTGAACTGCCCCACCATCGGCGTGTCCAGCGTCCCCGGATATCGGCCATCGAGCCACCAGATGGTCCAGAGCTTCCTAATCGGGTCGAACGACCGCAGGGTCACCGCGCGATAGTGCCCACCGGGCAGCTCGAGCAGGTTGTCGTCGACGTTGCCGAAACCGCCCAGGATCCTGCGCACCGCCGTGGTGCCCTTGAACTCGACCCACTCGGTGCAACCGGCGAGCCGCTCCTTGAGCCGGCGATGCGAGACGTCCCAGCTGCCGATGAAGAAGTCGAAGTCCGTGTGGCCGGATAGGTTCGTGGATGTCATAGGTCACCCGAGAGCCCGACGAACGCGATCGCCGAGCAGCGCCAGCCTCTCGACCGGCTCGTTGCTGAAGACGAAGCGCACGTACCGATCGGCCACCGGTCCGCCCCAGCCGCGCATCGGCGTGGCAGCGACTCTGTGCTCGAGCAGGCGGTTGGAAAACTCCACGCAATCGACGCCGAGAGCGGCGACATCGAGGAGAAGCGACCACGCTCCCGCAGGTCGCACCGCCGGCAGGCCGTCGAGCTGGCGCAGCGTTTCATCACGTCGCCGCTGGTATTCGCTGTTCGCCACGGCGACGTGTTCATCGGACAATGCGAGCGCGACGCGCGTGCCGACCTGCGCGAAACCGCTCGGCACGAGGCCGTTGTAGATGTGGACACGCGAGACGTCGTCGACGAGACCGCCCGGCGCGACCACCCAGCCGATCACGCCAGGCGATCATGCGCATTTCGAGCGCAGGTGAGCCGACGGTAACCGTCCGGTCGCGCATGCCGGGGAGCGCCGCAGGATGCCGGATACGGTGGCCGTCGAACAGGACGCCCTCGAACCCGCTCCAGTAGAGGAGCCACAGGTCCTGCTCACGGCAGATCGAGGCGACGGCGTTCCACTCCTCGTCGCTCGCGACCCAGCCGGACGGGAACGACGCGTTGTTCAGGAACACGACGCGTGTACGCGGGCCGACGGCGGCGGCCAGCGCGTCCAGGTCGAGCCGCCAGTCCCCGCTTGCGACGCGGAGCGGGACGAGCCGTGGTACAGCCCCGACGAGGCGGACCCGGTTCAGCATCCCGGCGTAGGTCGGATCGGTGAGAATGACCTCGTCCCCGGGATCGGTGAGGCAGAAGAGGGCGTCGAGCATCGCGTCCCCCTCGCCACCCGTGATCACGATTTCACTGCGCCCGTCGTAATGCGGTCCGCCGCGACGCTCGATGGACGCTGCCACCGCCTCCTTGAGATCGTCGCGGCCTGTAAACGGAAGCCAGCTGTTCGTTTCGTCTTCGCCGACAGCCGCGCGAGTGGCCTCCACGGCCTCCGCCGGCGGCGGGATATCGGTGTCGAGGTTCTCAAGGCGCAGGACGTCGCTGTCTGCGCCCGCCGCCGCGGCGACGCGATCGATGTTGAAGCCCGGGATATCCTTGAGTCTTGTCACGCCCATCGGGACTACCAGAGTTGCTCGGCCAGCGTGACCTTGAACGGATGATCGAGCAGCGGCTCGACCGTCTCGACGAAGCGCACGGTATGCGATAGCTCGGCGTGACGCTCGAACGCCGCCATGTCCTGCCAGCGGGTGTGAATGTAGAACTCGTCCGGATCGCGCACCGAGCGAAAGCCTCCATAGCTGAGGCAGCCGGGTTCCTTGCGCGTCGGTCCCTGTACCTCGAACATCGCCTGTTGCACCTCGCCCTGCTTTCCGGGGCGGGCGTGCAGTCGAGCGAACACGAATATCTCCATCATCGTCTCCGCGCTCAGCATCGGGGCCGAAACCCTGCCTGCGGATTGTCGTCTCCCGTTCCCTGCAGGTCTACCCGCGCGACCGCAGGAAGCTACGTCGTGGCCCGCCTCCGCAAGCGCGTGCCCGGACTCTCGGTCGCCCTCGCGATGCAGCTGCGACCAGTGCACTTGAAGATGGCATGCGCTACGGCGGATTCGAGGTTCCAGTAGATGAGCGCGAGCGCGGTCAGATCGAACGCTGCGTGTGCAAACAGCACCGTCCAGATCCGGCCGCTGACTGCGAACAGCGTTCCGAACACCACGCCCACGATCGCGGCTTGCTGGACTCCCGCGAGTCCCTGGTCTGCGTAATGGGCGAGGCCAAACAGTGCGGATGTCAGCAGAACGATCGACGCGCTGGCGGGAATACCCGGCCCGAACAGCTTGCCTAGGCGCTCGAACAGGTAGCCCCGGAACACGGTCTCCTCACCGAACGCCGCGACCAGCATCGCCCACGTGGCGGCGGGAAGCATTGCGGAGTTTCCCGCCAGGAAATGGTACGCCTGGTTGATCGGGCCGGCGCCGAGCAGCGGCATGACGACCGACTTCATCACGAGCTTGAGGCCGATGCCGACCAGCAGCCCGGCGGCGAGGGAGGCGATCCAGCTCCTTGGTCTCGAGTAGCCGATGGCGCGAAAGGCCGTATGCGAGCGCCAGGCCCACGCGAGGACCAGCAGACCACCCACGGGTATTGCAATCATGTCGCCCAGGATCGCGTTGCCGGAAAGCACGATCACCACCATCGCCACGATCCCGAGCGGCCCGAAGCCACGCAGGCCAGCAGCGATCCGATCGTCGTCGGATGCGAACCAGCGCGGAACACGACTCGAATACGACTGCCAGGCAGAACCGTGTTTCTGCGCGAGCCACGGCTCCTCGCCAAGGATGACCCGGAAATGAAACGCAGCCGCGATCACGATCGCGTAGACCAGCAGTGCTTGCGAGGCAAACGATATCGCCCAGCCAAGCAGGATCAGTGTGACTGCCACATACATCGGATTTCGCGTGTAACGGTACAGCCCGCCGACAACGAGATTTGCCGGCGGTGCCCAGGGCGCAAGCGTGCCTCCGCCGGAAACATAGAAGTCGCGGACACACCAGAGCAGGGCCGCCACGCCGAGGAGCAGTGGCAGGAGGCCCATCGGCTGCACGAGCGTGGTGTGTCCGCTGGACGACAACCATGCAAGGGGAACGGCGAAAGCGACCACGCCCGGCAAGGCGAGAAACGCCAACAATGCACGCGCGAACATGAGCCCCCGCCGGGCGTCCGGGTCGGCCGTACCGGGGCCGGTCGACCCCGGCACGTCCGAGTCTCCTTACTTGGTCTTCGTGTTCTTGCTCTCCATCATTGGCGCCCACTTGCCGTCGGGCCCCTGCGTTTCCATCTTGAACGTGTAGGCGGTGGGAGAAAGTTCCTTGATCGTCACCCGTGTCTTTACCTTCTTTCCGCCCATCATGCCTTCGTCGTTATAGGTCCACGTGTCGCCCTTGACCGTGCCATGAGGCACCGTCGCCATCGTCATGCCCGTGTTATCGACCCCGTAGTAGGTGTAAACCTTCTCTTCGGGGCTGTAGCTCAGGATGCCGATGCTCTTGCCGGGGCCCCAGGGTGATTGTCCCTGGCCGTGGCACACGACGGAGAATTTCCCCTCGAACCATTCGCACTTCTCGGTCGATGTCATCTTGCCGCCCGGGCCCATATCGCTTGGCTTCATCTCGCCTTCCATGGTCCAGGTCCCGACGAAATATCCGAGCCGCTGGTGCTCGGGGCCGGGCTTCGGCGCCGCGGGCTCCTGGGCGCTCGCGAAGGAAACACCAAGCAATCCGACGCACAGCGTGAGGCACTTGACTCTGCTTTCCATGAGGAATCCCTCCGGCAGTTGGGGGCTTGATGGTATCGCCGGCATGGCGCCGGGGCCATATTTCGGGGCGCCGCTGCGCTCGGCCTCGGAGCCTTGACCTTGAAATCCGATGGAGGGACGATCCGCCCCCCCGGCAAGGGAGTTGCTCGATGAAACCGCGGCACATGGCTGGCTCAGTTTCACGGCGGAAGTTTCTCGCGAGCGCCGCAGCGCTTTCCACGGTGGCCGCTGCATCCCGAACGGCACACGCGGCGCAGCAATCGACCACGGGCAAAATGGACGTGGAGCGCTTTGTTGAGGACATCAAGCGCGCGCGGCTGGAGACCGATAGCCAGAAGGCTGTCGAAGAGGTGCTCAAGCGGACCGTGTCCGACCCACGCGCCGTCCTGAACGGCCTCGGCGAACCAGCCGAGGCGGGAATCCACCCGATCTACCGCGCCGATGACCTGACGATTCTCAACGTCGTGTGGGCTCCGCTCATGGTGCTGCTCCCTCACAACCACAACATGTGGGCCTCGATCGGGATCTATACCGGAAGGGAAGACAACATCATCTGGCAGCGCACGGACGGCGTGATCGAGGCCAACGGCGCGACCGCCCTCTCGGAGACCGAAGTGTTGGGCCTGCGCAGCGACGCGATACATTCGGTCACCAACCCGGTCGAGCGACTGACAGGCGCGATCCATATCTACGGCGGGGACTTCTTCAAACCCGGCCGCAGCGAATGGGATCCTGAAACGCTGCGCGAGAGGCCTTTCGATCTGGAGGGGGCGCGGCGGTTGTTCCGCGAGGCTAACGAGCGCTTCGAGGCGATTCGATAGACCGGCCGGCGGCTGGTGCCCAATCAGCTCCGTGCCTGCTCGAGCGAAGCGTTGAGCGCAACCGCCAGCGCCGCCTGCCCGCTGACGAGATCCTTCCAGGCGAGCTCGTAGCCTTTGCGTTTGCCCTTCAGCACGAGCTTCAGACCTTCAGGCGCGATCGTCAGCGTGTAAGTCTCCCCGTTGACGTTCAATTCGCGCTTCAGCGGCTTGTCGAGTTTCGTTGTCATGCGACCTTCCTGGCGCCGTTACTCTCGACGCGTTGAGCTTCACTGCCCTGCGGGTGGCTGCCAGAGCTCCACTTTGTTCCCTTCCGGATCCATCACCCAGCCGAACTTCCCGTACTCCGAGTCATCCGTCTTCTCGAGAACATTGCAGCCCTCTTCGCGCAGGACCTTGAGAAGGGCCGCCAGGTCCGCTACACGGTAATTGACCATGAAGGTCGAGGTGCTCGGCGCGTAGTAGTTTCCATCGGTACCGCTGACGGACCAGATCGTGCTTCCATTGGTGGGATTGCCCGCGTCGTCGGTCCACGTGAACGCCGCGCCGCCCCACTCCTGCACGTCGATGCCGAGGTGCTTCTTGTACCAGGCGCGCAGCGCCGCGGGATCCCTGGCCTTGAAGAAGATCCCGCCGATACCTGTGACTCTCTTCATCGGCGCCTCCAAAGCATGGAAGAAAGCTGGCGGCAGCGTTCTCAGGATACTGCCGAGCGTACCGCGTGCCAATCGAAGCACTTCAATCGAGGTATTTCCAGGTCGACGCACCATCCAGTCGTCGGATCCGTGCCGTGGCAATGGCGCCTGGTTCAAAGTTCCGGGCGTTTACGCCGACTGTGCTATCCGGACGCTTTCTGGTTCGTTCGTGATGGGTGACACAGCCACAGACGTTGCAGCGATAAAACTCCAGCGTCTTGTCGCCCCAGCTGTAGACCGACGTGGCTTTCGGGGCGCGGAGCACGCGAACGGACGTCGCCTTGTAGTAGGCCCACAGCGCACCGTATCTGCGACAGATCGAGCAGTTGCAGTCGGTCAGCGTCCGGGGCGTGCGCGAGACCTCGAGGCGGATTGCGCCACAGTGGCAGGAAGCAGTGAGCATTGCGATCATCCGCTCCGCGCGATGCCTCGAGCATGACCATCGCTTCTCACGAGTCGAGCGAATGCCACTGCCTCGGCGTCGTGCTTGGCGGGAATATAGCCTTCCCGGCAGTTGGCATGTGCGACTCCCCCGAAGCGCATCCCGAGGTAATCGAAGGTTTCAAGAAACGCACTCATGAATGAGGAAGGAACCTCGTCATAGATCGACGTGCAAACCACGTACGCTTCTTTCCCTCGCAACCGACGCCCGTCATCCAGGAGATCGGGCAGGTCGAGAAAGTCCGAGATTCGATCGAGAAACACCTTCATAGGTGGACTCACCGAATACCAATAGACCGGTGTAGCGAAGATGAGCTGATCGCACGCCAATGCGCGCTTCATCAGCTCCTCGAAATCGTCGTTTCTGTTTCGGTGCTCGTAGTCGTAAGCGGACATGCGCTTCGTCGCGAGATCGACGACTTCGATGCCGAGCTCGCTCGCGATGCGGTCCATCAGCTGGCCGGTATTGCCGTTGCGGCGCGAGCTGGCGAACAGCGCTATGGCGGAGAGCATGGGCGATCACCGTCTGCTGCAACGTGCGGCGCCTTGCAATGAAGGTGCTTCATCAATGAAACCATGGGAGCGCGAGAAAAGCCTTCACTATGAAGGCGTTTGCCAGGTCGACGAAGAACGATCCCGCCAAGGTAATGAGCAGAAATGCCTTCGGCGACGGCCCGTAGCGCAACGCAACGCTGTCCATCGTGGCCATTGCGACGGGCATCGAACTCAACCCGAAACCAAGAAATCCGCCGACGGTCACGGCCGCGTCGTAGTCCCGGCCCAGCCAGCGAAACAGCAGCACGATGCCGATCGTCGCAGTTACCAGGACCTGGATGACGACGTTGGCCATCAGGGGTCCGATTGCCGCCCCCAGGGTCCACAGCTTCAGACTCATGAGGTACATCACGAGAAAGGCCTGCAACGCGATTTCTCCACCACGCTCGATCGGGACAAAATCGAACTTGGCGCCGATTGCGTCGCCCAGGTTGGTGATCGCCACCCCGGCGAGCATTGCGGTCAGGAAACCGGGCAACACAAGGCCGGCATTTCTCGCCCAATCGTTGACTGCAGCTCCCGCGAGGACCGCGACCACGATGAGCAGCAAGACCTGCATGATGGTTGCAATCGGCGGGGCCGGCGCGGGCGTGACGGGCTCCGGCGCCACCCAGCTCGCAGGTGTTTGTCCGGTCGGCCCATTCAGGTTTCGCCGCTTGATGAGCCAACCGGTGATGGGTCCCGACACGATGGCGCCCACTACGACGGCGAGGGTGGCCGCGCCCACCGCGACTTCGGGCGCATGTGCGAGCCCCATCGCCTGAGCTTCCTTGGCCCACGCCGCGGCGGTTCCGGGTCCGCCGACGAACGAAATGCTGCCGATCAGCAAACCATAGAAGGGATGTGCACCAGCAATCGAGGCTACCAGGAGGCCCACGACGTTCTGAACGACCAGGAGGATGACCGTAACGACGCACAGGATCACGAGCGGCCGCCCACCCGCCTTCAGTGCCGAGAATTTGGCGGACAATCCGACCGTGGTGAAGAAAACGAGCAAGAAGAAATCGGTGAGCCCCTTGGCGAACTGGATCGACGTGCCGCTGAACTTGTAGAGCAAGGTCGCCACGACGGCGATCAGCAACCCGCCGATCACGGCTATCGGTACGCTGAGCCGCGCAAGCAAGGGAACACGGCGCGCGATTGCGGTCGCAACCACGAGCCCGAACAAGCCCACCGCAAGGGTCTCAAGCTCGGACAGCGGAATCGTCATCATGCTTCCCCTTGTCTGTCGCTCATGCGCAACGCCAGGTCACGGGCATGCACGAACTATCGCGTGATCGGGATATCGAAGTGCAGGACATCCTCGGCCGTTCCGAGTTTCGTGTAGAGCGCTATGGCAGGCGCATCCCCCCGATCGGCCTGCACGAAAATAACATAGGCGCCGCGCGCTGCCGCGATCCGCTTGAGTTCGAGGATCAGCGCCGTCGCGATACCCTCGCGGCGATGCGCTGCCGCGACGGCGAGGTCGTAGATGTAGATTTCGCTGCGCTCCTGCTCGAACTTGCGCAGCTCATAGGCGGCGATACCGCCCACGACCTCGCCGCTCTTCAGCGCGGCGAGCGCCATGAAGTTATCGCTGCCGAGCAGGCGTTCCAGATAGCCCGCGCTCGGCCGGGCGCCGCTGTAGGCTTCCACCTCCCCGAAGGCCTCACCGAAGACCGTCAACAGTGCCCTCAGCAGCGCGACGTCGTCGGGGGCTAGCGAATGTATGGTGAAGGGCGCAGGAGACGACATGATCCCCATCAGTCAGGCGGGATCATGACTTGTGCTGCGCCAGTCGCGCCAGGAGTATGAGGAACACTGCAAGGACCAGTACGGATGCGATCAGCAGTGCCATGAGGCTTCCCACATACGCTGCTACTACCGATTCGTGCAGCCAGCCCGCCGCACCCGCCCCTGCCGCAACCGCCGACAATCCGAGCAACAGCGTGATTGCCGCGGGAAAGTATGGAACACGCGGAGGATGTCCCCTCAGGGTCAAGCGCCGCCCGGCCCAGACCATGACGCCCACGAACGTGCCGATGAGGAGAAACGCTACGGCACTGGAAGCCCGGTAGACAACATCATCCCGCCAACGGAACAGACTCAACCAGAGTGGGAGCAACGCCAGAATGAGCGCGCCAATGCTTGCGCCCAGCATCCAGGACAGGGACCAGATATCGCGGGGATACCAGCCGTCGGGAGCGGCGGTCCGGATCGCGGCAATGAGACCGGAAAAGCCGGCGAGCGCGACTGCCACCTGGGCAATGGCGATGAGGAGATCGGCTGTAGACATGAAAGGACCCGAGGCGCCTAACGACTCTGCTCAGGCGCAAAGGCGTCAGTGACCTCGCGAGCTGGCGACAATTGTGCGGATCGCCGCCATGCCAGCGCCTGTCGCTCCATCTCTTTGACGAAGGCGTCCTTGCCATCCATGTAGAGGTCAATCGAATCCGGGTGCTGAAGTGCAAGTCGGCGCTTGAGTTCAGAATACTCGGCCGCCAAATCCTCGTGAGCTCTCAGGAAGTCCCGGAAGGCCAGGTGTCGCTCAATCGCAGCGAAGCCTGCAGCAAATAGATGTACGTTGAACTCACGTTCACCCGAGGCGTTGTTCTTGCGGAAATACCTTCGCCCTGGAATTCCGCATTCGCCCATGGCCTCGTAGCCGAGGTCGGCCATCGCCTCGTTACGCGCGTCTACCGACCCCAGCTGTCGCACTTCGCCGAGCATGTCCACAATCGGCTTGGCATAGACACCTGCGATCGATGTACTTCCTACATGGTGCACGGCAAGCACCGTGTCGCCCAGCGCGCGAAGAACCGCGATTGATTCGCGAGAAAACTTCGCGAACCAAGTTGGATCGTGAGGTACGACGACGACGTTCACCGCCAAAGCGACCTGGATGCCGACACCGGAATTCGATTCATCGCTAGTCGGGATCTCGCTCGAACGTTTTCGTGCCTGGCGGCAACTGAACCCACGGGTGCCTGCGGCTGTCGTAGACGGAGACTTGAGGCGCAGGAAAGTTTGGGTCAGCAAATGCACCCACTGCGACGCTCACAGTTCCATTGTTACCGTCTTCGGTGTGGAAGACGGAAGTCCCACAGACTGGGCAAAACCGGAATAGAAACTTCGCTCCGTGATCCCCGACACGAACGTACTCGGTGGCGGTGCCGAAGACTTCGAACGGCGCGGAGAAGCTGGCCAGGGCCGCGAACACACTGCCGGTCCTTTGCTGGCAGGCGAGGCAATGGCAGAGGCCAACTCCCCGTGGTTCGCCATGGACCTGGATGCGTAATTGTCCGCAGGAACAAGAGGCGGTTCGGAAGGACACTCGATGAGTCCCGACGCGTTGTTAGACGACCCACACATGATACCCGCCGCCCGCGGCCGCCCCGAGCAGCAACCCAGCCGTGACATCTGTGGCCACGTGTCGCTCGAGAACCAGACGCGACCACACGACGGCCGCCGTAACCAGGACTCCCACAACAACCGCGGTCCTATTCGGCCATAGAAGCGTAGTCGCGAATGCGGCAAATGCCGCGTGAAGTGACACCTTCACCCATGCAGAGACTGTCAGCGCAACGACGATAAGCGCGCCCGCCAATGTCAACGCGACAGTCATATTGGACCAGCGCGTCAGAATCCATAGCAACGCCGCGCTGAGAAGACACAGTGCTCCCAGGAAAACATTGAGCGAGTTGCGCTCACCGTGATCACTCGCATCAACATGTGACCAACGACCGGTCCGCACCTGCAGCCAGCTGAACCCAAGCACGAGCGCCCCGAGTGTCATTATCGCCGCGCCGATAAGGCGCAGCTGTTGCATTGACGCTCCGCGTGCTGATGCCGAGATCAGCGCCGCAACGGGGAGAAGCACGACAGGATGTCCAACGATGGAGACCGCACGAGCGATGGCAACCCGCATCAGTATGCCCACAGCGTGTTGTAGCGACGCCAAATCGAGCAGCTGCAACTTGTGAGGCGACTCGGCACCGCATGCGCGCGGCGCGCTCTACTGACCACTAGAGACCCTCAACGATTCGGAAATCGCGTTCAGCAGATGAGCCCAGCTCAACCAGCGCAGCCTGATACTGCGGGCTGTCGTGAGCTGCAACGGCACTCTGGAGGTCGGGGAACTCGACAATGGCCACCCGCTGCAGGAGCCCCTTCTCGTAACACTTCGCCGCCTTCCCCCGAGCCAGGAAGCGACCGCCATGAGCCTCGATCACCAGGACCGCGAGCTTCGCGTATCGCGCAAGCGCCGACTCGTCGCTGATCGATCTATAGGCATTCACCCAATAGGCTTTCACCATCGGTCTTACCTCTGGCGCGCTTCCAAGCGCGAGGAGCGCGCACGGCTCCTCTGGCCGGATCGCCGGTCACATCTCCTTGGAAGGCCCCAGTCCTTTCACCGCTTCGAGAGACTTTGTGACATGGTCCGCGGGTGAGATCTTGTCGTCTGCCGACGAGAACACGGCCACGATCTTGCTATCCGGCGCGATGACGAAAGTGGTGCGCTCGGTGAACGCGTGATCGATGTCCATGCCGCGTGTGTCCTTGGCGCCCGCCTGCTTGTCCATCACCTTCAGATCGAATGACTTCGCAATCGCGCCGTCGGGATCGGACGCCACCGGGAACTTACCCGCGCAGAATTCCGGATCGGCCGAGTAATCGTTGAGCCTGGCGATGCTGTCGTGCGAGACGCCGACGACGGACGCACCCGCCGCAGCGAACTTGTCCATGTTGATCGCAAAAGTATGGGCCTCGATATTGCAGCCGCCGGTGTACGCCGACGGGTAGAAATAGACAACGACCGGACCCTTCTTCAGCGCATCCTCGAGCGAGAACTTGTAGTCCTTTCCCGCCACGGACGCCGGGGCCGAGAAGTCCGGTGCGCTGGCGCCTGTCTTCAACGCAGCCATGGCCGGCAGCGCAAGCGCGCTCGAGAGGATTAATCCCACCACGACGTTTTTCACGAGAATTCTCCTGTATTCATTTGCACGAGCGGACTCGAAAACCGATTCTAGAACCCTCCCGGGCTCCCTTACGACTTCGCTTTCTTCGAGGAGTCTCGACTTGCCGGAACTGTTGAGGGCGACCGCTTGGCGAACGAGCGCCTTGAAGGCGGACGCGTCAACTTCTTCTCCTTCGTGGATGTCGATCGCGCGGCGTACGTTTCCGTCGAGACTCGAGTTGAAGAGACGGGCCGGATCCTTCAGAGACGCGCCCTTTGCGAAGGTAAGCTTGACGACATTCTTGTAGGATTCGCCAGTGCAGATGATGCCGTCGTGCGACCAAACCGGAGTGCCCATCCACTTCCACTCCTCGACGACGTCCGGGTCTGCTTCCTGGACGAGCTTGCGCATTCTGCCGAGGGTTTTCCCGCGCCAGTCCCCGAGTTCGGCGATTCTTTTCGAGATGAGCTCCGATGCCGCCTGGCCTTGGCTCGCGCCCGACTTTTTCATGTTCTCATCCTGGAAGTTCCAGAAGAAGGTTACGTCAAATTCCGCCGCGCTGGGTAGTTTGGCCCCGAAGCCCGCGGCTCATCGCCCCACGCGGTCCGCAGAGATCGCATTGATCGTGACGTAATACCCGTCGGGATCTCTGAGTGAGAACTCCTCAGTTTCAGTGTTTGGGTTGACGTGGGGCTCCTCTTCGAGCCGCGCGACGAGCGCGCGTGCCCTTCGCCAAAGCCATGCCGAAATCATCGACACGGAAAAACAAGAGGAGGCCGTTGCCGGGCGTCGCGTGATCAGGGCTCCACAAGGAGGGATGCTCGTGGGCGCCCCACTCGTGGAGGCAAAGCAAGACAGTTCCATCCGAGTCGAGGATTTGCCCAAAGTAGGCATGGGCTGGAGACGTCTCGGGCTGGCCGAACAGCGACTGGTACCAGTGGAAGCTGCCAGGCACATCGCGTACCCCGATAATCGTCCACGTGCGCTTCATGGGGTCCTTCCTGCGGGCCTAACGCCGCGATCAGCGGCGGCGCGCCCAGGAGAGAAACGTGATCCTCTACTTCTTCTGCGGCTTCGACACATGCTGGTCAATGAGGACCGGGTTTCCGTCTGGATCGAGAAGCATCAGGCTTGCGGGGCCTGTCGTCGTCTCATCGGCTTCGGACGTCAACGCGAGGCCATGATTCTTGAGTGCCTTCTGGATGTCCCTGATGTCGTCAAAGTCCGCCAACGACTTGCCAGAACGGTCCCAGCCCGGATTGAACGTCATGATGTTCTTGTCGAACATCCCCTGGAAAAGGCCAATCGTGGCCGTTTCGTTCTGGAGGATCAGCCAGTTCTTGGCTTGGTCGCCGCCAAACACCCGGAAGCCGAGCTTCTCGTAGAACGCACGCGACTTCGCAATGTCCTTGACGGCAAGGCTGACCGAAAAGTTGCCAAGGTGCATCACATCATCTCCTGAATTACTCGTGGGTACGGAGTCGGTTCCCTGCCCCATCAAGGGTCCACTGAGGCAGCACACAATCATTCCCATGAAGAGTCGCGTCACAGGAGCCTCCTGTAAAGATACGTCGGCGGGGTCACTTTGCGAACTCGAACATCAGCGCCGTGGTGTCGGCCTAACGCGGTGTTGGCTGTCATTGCTGCGGGGTGGCCGCTCCATAAGGAAGTGAATGTCGTTTTCCCCGGTAATAATGAAGCCGTGGCGCCTGTAGAAAGCAAGGGCCGGATTCCACTTCAGGCACTCGAGGCGGACCGGAAGATCCTTCGCGTCGCCATTGACCAGTATCGGGCGTAGCACGTTGGAACCGATCCCCTGGTTCTGATGCTGCGGCGCCACGTAGAACTCACCGACTCTTACGTGATCCGGTGCTTCGTCTATCGCAACGGTGCCAACAGTGACGCCGTTACGAACAATGCGGAAAAAGCGCTTTGCGGACCAGCGCTGAGCATGGATGGCTCGCTGATACGGCTCGTCCCAGCCCCATTTCGCCGCGATAAGTGGCCCAAGGGCGTCGCGCTTTAGAGCGAAGGCGACCTCCGACTCGGCGTCGGAGTGTTGCATCGGGACGAGGTCAACTACGCCCATATGACAGCTAGCGCCGCAGTTCAGCGCCCGCGTTGCCGTACGACGGACCGCTGCAACGATTGTTAGGCGATTGCGATTTCATATCTTACTTTCGGCAGGCTCATTCCGCCGAGTTCCACGGGAGTCTCAGAGCCTCTGGAAAGCGCAAATCCGACTCGCTCGTAGAACCGGATCGCCTGCTCATTTGCCGCCAGAACCCAAACGATGGCTTGAGCAAAACTGAGCTCGCGTAGGCGAGCTAACGCTGCCTCCCAGAGCGACCGGCCGATTCCGGTTGACCAGTGTGAGGAGGCGACATATATCGCGTAGATTTCGCCGACGTCTCGCAAGGCATGCTCCTCTCGCAAATTGCCGTAAGAGATGAACCCGACAATGTGACCGGCCGCGTCCGCGACGAGCGTCTCTGAACCGCCCCGTTCAAAGAATTCGACCCACCGGCTCTCACGGTTCGCAACTGAAAGTTGATCAAGGTAGGCCTGTGGCACTATTCCCCGATACGCATGTTGCCAAGATGAGACGTGCACAAGAGCAATGCCACGCGAGTCTTGGACAAGTGCGGGACGAATGATCATCGCCTGAGGCCTGCGATCAGCGGTTAGGTGTCAGAACCGACCTTAGCGGACCAGGCCCCTAGTTCGGCAAGGGCATTTTCCTCGTCGAGTTGACGGGCTTCGGAAGCGAGCTCTCGAGAAGCCCAGCGGGGAAACGCAACCTCCTCTTTCACGTGTCGTCCCGAAGCTGTGTGTTTCTCCGTAATCTGCGAAAGATGGTCACGCGGAAATCGCCTCGGCAACGCGTACAAGAGCGGGCCAAAGGCGTCGATGTACGTAGGTAATCTTGCCGTCAACAAGCCGGCAGACGAGCACATCGGGGCAGTCTCGGACAGCGCGGGTTAGAGCAAAGATCTCATGGCTTCGCGCATGTCCCCACCAGCTGCCGCGGATCGGTTCGCCTGCAATGATGCTGGCGAGCGACGGCACCGGGCCGCTCCCCGACTCGAGCACGACCCCGTGTGTGCGCACAAAGGTCAAAGCTTCAACTGGTGTCATTACGAGCTACGAATTGACGTCGGCTGATGCCCGCGTTCACCGCCGCCGAGCGAGCTGGCTAATCTGGAATCTCCGCCTCGACTAGTTTCGCTAGAAGGGCAAGCGACTCTTGCCAGCCAAGGTAGCAAGCCTCGGCTGGAATGACATCGGGGACTCCTTCCTGAGTGATGTTTACCTCAGTCCCCACAGACACCTTCTTCAGGCTGACTGTCACTTGCATCGCGCCGGGCAAATTTGGATCGTCAAACTTATCCGTATAGCGAATTCGCTCGTGGGGGACCAATTCGAGGTACTGTCCGCCGAAGGAGTGGCTCTTACCCGTGGTGAAGTTCGTGAACGACATCTTGTAGGAGCCACCAACGCGGGCGTCGATGTGGTGAACCTTGCCGGTAAATCCGTTTGGGGGAAGCCATTTAGCCTTTGCGTCTGGATCGAGGAACGCTCGATAGACCCGCTCGGGGGTGGCCTGTAGGACCCGGTGAAGGCGGATGGTGCTGGGCATGATTCGTTCTCCTTTCGATGACTAGCCGGAAGCTGGCACGATCTATTGCGCCGTTGATCGACATCCTCGATCAACGGCTGTGCCAGGTATCTCGCGAGCTCCAAAAAACGCGCAGAGAACTTCAACCACGTTCTTCGGCACGCGATCCCACGGCACACCGTTCACCGCGAACGCCCCGAGTGTGCCATCGCTCTCAATCGGGATGATCATCGGCGCTCCAATAGCCAAAAAAGCTGGCTTGTCCTCTACGCTCCGCAACGAGTCAAAGTCCAGGGCGACTATGTGAGTGCCAGCGAATACTCTCGCGAATTCTGGGTCCTTCGTGAATCTGTGTCTAAGTGCGACACAAGCTTGGCACCAGTCAGCGTACAAATACACATAGGGGACGAGTTTGCGATTCACCGCAACATCGTGTTGTCTTTTCAGATAGACGGTTAGGTTTTCCTCATAGTCATAGTCCGTCACCCATCCGTCGGGCACCCGGACTTGCGCAAGCACCTCAATAGCTACGAGAGCTATTACGCAGGCGACAAGTTTGCGAAGCATGCAGCCCGGATCAGCCGCGCTTCGGCGCTGGCCGGCTAGACTTCTTTGTTCGATCAGTCCTGGACTTCGGCGCGCCCTTCGACTTCACCTTGCTCTTCCGCTTCACTATAGCCTTCGGGCGGACCCGCTCGGGCAACTCTGCGTTCCCCGCGGCGCGATTCCACTCTTCGAAGGTCTCCGGCGAGATCTCCCCCTTGACCAACAGCTCGGCAAACTTCCTGCGCTGCGCTTTGCTCTTGATTGGCATTTCTGGACCGTGCTTCCGAAGTTAGTTGAGCGGCTTAAGGGACTGATACGGCTAGAAGATGCGCACCCCGGGGTCACGCTTTTCCAAGATACTACGATTCTCGTGATCGACCGGAATTCCCACGCGGCCATCGTTCGGCGAGGGCGATCCGCACACGCCTTATCGGAACCCTGACGCTCAAGGTGAACTCCGCGGCGCAGCCGGCGAGCATGCCTCAGCCCACGCCGTGCGAAACACTGGAGGAAAAAGCGTTGATTACGACGACGCCGGCCACGATCAAGCCGATTCCGACGATTGCTGCGACATCCAGAGACTGGCCAAGGAATGCCCAGCCGATCAGAGTGATGAGCGCGGTTCCGGCGCCGGCCCATACCGCATAGGCGATTCCAACCGGCATCGTCTTCAGTGTGAGCGAGAGGAAATAGAAGGCAACAGCGTAACCCACGACCACGACGACCGATGGGCCCAGCCGAGTAAAGCCCGCCGCGTTTTTCAGAAAGGAGGTTCCGATGACCTCGGCGGCGATTGCGATCGAAAGATACAGCCACTGAGACATGTGCGTACCTCTTCTGTAGACGGGCCTGACGATCGGCTGCGTGCTGGAAGCTATTCTGCGTCTTTTCCGCCGCCCGGCAACGAGCGAGCCTCTACCGGGCGTCGCGACTCGAATTCAGGTATTTTCGGCTCAAGCAAAGAAGCGAACCAGGGACCCATGCTCGAACGGAAAATAAACGAGATGTTCGGTGACGAGGACCCCACAGGGTTCGGCACCGGCTGGTGGAGCGGGGTTCTGTCGGCCTTCTTCGGGATCCTCGCGTTCGGGGCCGTGGTGTGTCTGCATTTCCCTCAGCTGCTGTCGTCTCCGGAGCTGCGTCCCCACTACCCCATGCCCCTCATTCGGATGCTGATCCAGGCCGTCATCGTGGCGGCGATCATCCTCGGCGTCGCTTCCGCGTTCCTTCGCAAGAAGAAGATCCTGGGTTTGACCGGGATGCTGTTCGCGCTTGCCGCGACCCTATTGGGCGGCGCCAGCATTCCGATCAACGAGACGCTGCACGATGGCCCGGCCATTGGTCTGGATTGGTTCCTGCTCGACATGCTGCTCATGACGCTCATCTTCTCGCCGATCGAAGTGCTGTGGCCGGCCTATCCGCAGCAGGGCGTCTTCCGGCCCGAGTGGTCGTTGGACGTGGTGTATTTCCTGTCCACCCACCTGCCGATCCGGATCACGACGTTCCTGGTCCTGCTGCCAGCGACTCAACTCACGAGCGTCCTGGGCAATGCGGGTCTGCAGGAAGCGATTGGCAGGCTCCCCTGGCTGGTGCAGTTCTTCCTGGCGGTCCTGGTGGCGGACCTCGCCGAGTACTGGATCCATCGGGCGTTGCACGGGGTGCCGTGGCTGTGGCGCTTCCATGCCATTCACCATTCCTCGAAGGCGCTCGACTGGATCGCAGGTTCGCGCGCCCACCTCGTGGACGACGTCCTGATCCGAGGGCTGATGCTCATCCCGATGATGTTCGCGTTCTCCCAGAGCATCATCGTGGCCTACCTGTTGTTCGTCACGATCCACGCCACCTGGGCGCATACGAACTTCGGCCCGAGTATCAAGTGGCTGGAGCCCTACTTGATCTTCCCGAGGTTCCACCACTGGCATCACACGTCGCAGAAAGAGTCGATCGACAAGAACTTCGCCATCCACTTCCCGTGGATCGACAAGCTGTTCGGCACCTACTATTACCCTGAGGACAGGTGGCCGGACACCTACGGCCTTCACAACGAGCCGATACCGGCGGGCTTCTGGGGGCAGGCCTTCTATCCGTTCACCCGAAGAAAGGCCCGCTAGAAATTCAGGGACGCCAGCGGAACGTCCTTGGGCAGCTTCGCGCCACTGCTGGTCGCCCGCACCAAGCCCAGGGCCTTCATGGCCCTGACGGTCGCGAATCCAAAGTCGTATTCGCATTCCTCGTGGCTCAACCGCAGAAGGCCCGGGGAATGGTGATGGTTGTTCTGCAGGCAGGCGCTGAAGGTCGCAGTCACGGGTAACCACTCGCCGATGTTCATCGCGTTATCGCGTTCGTCGTCGTACCGGCGGTATCCGAACCTCCGATCGTGAGTCCAATAGTTCTGGATCATGTTGATCCACAGCGCGAAGACTCGAAACGTCAACCAGATCACGGCCGCAAAGGGTAAGTCGCCTACAAGAAGCCACAGCAATCCGAGGTTAAGAACCTGGGAAACAATGGCGTAAACCGGATTCGAAACGAGGCGAAATGACCAGGACTCGAAGATGTCGTCCGTAGCCATGTTGGCTTCGCACTTGTAGGGCAGCAAGCAGAGATAGAGAGTCCGCCAGAAACCATCGGAAGCGAGCTTGTTGGGATCTCCGGGGTGGTCGGAAAACTTGTGATGGAGTCGGTGCCGGTTAACCCAAGTGACGGGATTGACGTAGACCCCGAACGTGTTGTTCACGACCGTAATTGTCTTTACGAACCACTCCTTGTAGTCGAGTGCACGATGGGCGATCCCCATGTGGATCACGGAAGACAGATACAGGCCGCCGATGAACCAGCAAATCACGAAATAAGCTGCGCCGATCAGCAAGCCCATCCACGGACCGAGATGCGGCGGTGCGAAATATATGCAGGCCAGCGCATAGGCGAGAATGATCGTGTACCCGATGACGTTGTAGCCCTTCATCAAGACCCCCTTTTCATCCGCTTATCGCACGGGCAATCACGCTTAGAAAGGAAATGTGCCCAAAGAACTCGCCCGCACTCACCCGCCGACGCGCCTCGGTCTTCAGCGCCTCCGCTTGGGCGACGCCAACGTTTCCCCCGTCCACCAGAAGATCCGCACCCCGATCGACGAGCGTAAGCATGTATTCCGGATCTGCCGTCTGAACATAGCCGTGGCTTCGAAGGCTGCAGATGGTAAACCCCATCGCTTGCAGGACCTTACCGAGCCGTCGCGTCAGCCAGGGGTTGTGGACAAAGTTTGCGACCATGGCGTCGACGGTCGACTGGAGCGGGTCGAAGGCGTCGATTGCGACCGACGCCGTTACGTAGTCGCCGTCAAAGACGGCTAGCCATCCACCCGGACGAAGCACGCGATACGCCTCCCGGAGAGCTCGCTCCGGTTCTGGCACGTGGCAGAGCACGGTGTGGAACACCACGAGGTCGAAGGACGCATCGGGGAAGTGCAGGGCGCGAGCGTCTCCCGTTTCGAACGAGAGCCGCGCATCTCCTTTTCCGAGTCCCCGGGCCTTCTCGATGAATATCGGCGACGGGTCGATCCCGATCACTCTCCGAATACCGGGCAATTCCGCAAGAACTCTTGTGACAGCGCCCGTGCCGCAACCCGCGTCCAGTGCGATTGCGGAATCCGGGAGCTGAATCTCGGACAGGTAGGCGCCGAGCATCGCGCGCTGTTGCGGCTCCGCCGCCCGCAGCTCGAGCACCGTGACGAGGCGGGCTTGCAGTGCCACGTCAGCCGAAGCGATATAAGCGTAAGGATCCGGCATCTTGCAGCACTGCCGAGCCAGATACTCCAAAGATCACCGGGAAGTGATGATCACTGACGGTGCGGACCGTGTAGACGGACCATGAAACACCGCTTCAACGTTGTTCCCGTCGGGATCCAGGACAAAGGCCGCGTAGTACCCAGGATGATAAGAGCGCTCCCCCGGGGCACCGTTGTCGCGTCCGCCCGCGTTCAAACAGCTCATCGGCGTAGAAGAACCCATCACCTTCTACAAGGCTGTCTTGCAGGCCGATCGCACCAAGTACCGCGCGATAAAAGTGCGTGGTTGCCGAGACATCCGACACCCGCAGATGCACGTTATCAATGAGTCGGCCGCGGTGAACTTGCATTGCATTACTCCTCGCGCCCTGACGCGTATTGCGCTTCGCCGCTAAGAGCCCGATGGGCGCGGAGCTCGCTACCCTCGGGCATGGTATCCCCTGCTCAAGTCAGCCGGTGGCGCCGGAGAACCACGTGGGTGGCTTTCTCCGACCCCACGAACTGGACGCACTCGTATCCCGACGCGCGCAAGTCGACCCCGTCGAACAGGGGTTCCCCACGACCTAGCAGAACGGGCGCAATGGCGATGTGCAGCTCGTCAATGAGGCCCGCAAGAAGATACTGGCGAATGGTGTCAGGACCGCCGCCGACGCGTATGTCCATGCCGTTGGCGGCTTCGCGTGCGCGGTCCAGTGTCTCGTGAATGCCGCCCGTGACGAAATGGAACGTCGTACCACCCTCCATCGGGATCGACGGACGGGCGTGATGAGTCAGGATGAAAACGGGAACGTGATAGGGCGGACTGTCTCCCCACCAGCCCTTCCAGTTCATATCGGACCAGGGACCGCGAGTTGGGGCGAACATGTTCCGGCCCAGGATCCAGGCGCCGATATTTCTGAAACCTCGCGCGGCGAAATCGTCATCGACCCCCGTGGTGCCACCGTCGGTGCCAAACAGCGCCCGTTGGAAGGTTCGCGTCGGAAAGGCCCACTGGTGCAAGTCCGTGCCGCCCACGCCGAGCGGGTTATCGATGTCCTGGCTCGGCCCAGCTCCGTATCCATCAAGCGAGATCGCAAAGCTTTCCACTCGGACTCGGGTCACTTCGATACCTCCAGCGTGAATGGAACCTAACGCGCAGTCAGGCGTCCAATGATCGCACGCGCCTCTCGTTGTTTCAGACAGCTCCGGGGCAAGATTGGCGCGCGGGTTTGAGTCCGTGGGTGGCCTATCTCGTCATGGCAGGAGACGCAGTGGCTAGGTGTTCAGCACCGGTTGCTCCCCGGGCGGCGACCCTGGCTTTGGGGTTGCTGGCCCAACTCACAGGCATTGCGGCGTACAGCGCTGACGGGTCGGCGGCGGGGGATGCCAGGCAGCGGAGCATCCCGGAACAGACTGTGGCCGCAGTTCAGCATTCGGCACCAGCGAATGTGAAACCCTTGTGGCTGCCCACGACGCAGTCTGATTGGGATTCAATTGTTTCCAGGGCGAGATTGACCGCTACGGACCCGGGCAGCGGCGTCGATGGTCAATTGGAGGAGATCACGGTCACCGCTCCGGCCGAGCTGTTGCCGATGAATGAGAATGTCTATGACGAAATGTGGGGCGGTCTCCTCGCGCCCGTGTGGGCGTTGATGCACCCCACGCAGGCGTGGCGCATCTTTCTGCCGATCCCTCCTGAATAGGACTTGTGCGCCGGCTCTCGTGAAGGTCAACGAACCGGTTCAGGATGGCGTGATGCCATGTCCTCCGCGTTCACGCGCAACTTCATGTCACTGTATGCGGTTTCGATCAGCTTCATCAGAGCCATGCCATCGATATCCCGTTCGGGCCTGAGTTTCACATGGCGCATGAACTTGCCGGTACCTTCCAACAGACTCTCCGGATCAGCAATGTCGGCGCCACGAAAGAACCCGACATTGACATGAGCTTTGAAGGCATTGACATAGCCGAATGCCGCATCACCCACGCACGCGGTTGGATGGCCGTCATGCAATAACTCCCGAACATCGTCGCCGCAGTCGCGCATGACCTCGAACCAGCGCTGCGCGATCGCCCCCAATTCACCCGGATGCTCACGCATCCATACCTCGATCGCTGGGTCTCGCTTGACCGAACTGGGGAACCGCAGAAGTCGGGTCATCGCGACCGAAATGCCCAGACACATAGAGCCGCAGCAACGACTGCTGCGACCCACGACGTCCACATCGGTATGACGGAACTTCCGATTGCTATCGGCGTGGCGGTTAGCGCTCGCGCAACATGGGCCAGTGAAACGAATCCGAAAATTACGCCAGAAACGACCATGTAGTTCTTGGACATTCGGTTCCTCCCCAGAGCTACTACGAGCTACTTCGGTTCTTCGGGAATTTAGGTATCGCTGGATCGAAGTGATCCCACGGCTGAGCACTAGCCACCCAGAAGTTTGCCTCCGGTCTGAACCAACTCGGATCATCCAAACTGGAGGCCCGGACTCCAAGGTATTCCCCGGCGGCAGAGCTTGAAGCAAACAAGGGTGTGCCGCAGGCGGGACAGAACTCGCGTTTCGCGACGTTGCCGCTGTCGGCAATCTTCTCGAAGTGCGCAGTTTGGCCCTTCGTCAGTTTCACAGCACTACGCGCCATGATCAGCGTAGGCGAGTAGGCGCTTCCGCTGGCGACCTGGCAGTCGCGACAATGGCAGTTCAGCATTCGAAGTGGCAATGCGAGGCATTCGTAACGGATCGCGCCACACGCGCAGCCGCCGGTGAATGGAATCTCCATGGTACCCACCAAACCGATGTGTAACGCCCGGTATACGGCAGCACCGTACAGCGTCAAGTGGCCCCGGGTCAGCGGCGGCGCGCTGCTCTCCGCTCCCAAGATTCGGGCGGCCCCTTAACCCGAACAAAGAGCGGATGGCATCGCGGGAAGCGAACAGTACGCCACCGGTGGCGCACTTCAGGATTTCGCACAGCCAATTTTCGCAGCAAATGCTGCCACTCATATAGCACCTGCCCGGTGGTTGTCGGCATGGGTTCAACAATCCGCACTGGACCGACCTTCCGCGCGTCGAACAGGTAGCCCCGTGTCGTTGCCTCCAAATGAATAGCAGCGAGATATGCGTTGATCGCGTAACGGGGACTCGGATGCGCGAGAAATCGCGCGAGCTGAGGATGGTGTCGATAGCCTCGAGTTTGACCGCGCAACACCGCTCGTGCCAGCAAAGACTCGCGCCACAGTGCAACCAAGCCCTGGGAATCGAGGTAGCGCGGATGGATAGTCCAAAGACGCATGCGAACCTGTCGGATAACCGATATCGCTCTGTGCTACGAAAGCACCACCGCGGGTGTCGCGGCGCAGCCCAACACGAACGTTACGGGCCACATTTCCCGGATGGCTTCCAGTCGGAAGGAATACCCCTCTCCTGAGTCGAATCATGGATGACCAGGGCAAACGCCCGCCGGAGCGTCGTGCCGGTCACATTCAGTTCCATTGGAACGTTCGGTGGCACCGTCATGGTTTGTCCCGCGCCAGCCTTATTCGCGCCTGCGGGGGTCTCCAGGCACTGCTCTCCCGCGATCACATACCAGCCCTCAGGGCCCGGGTGTGTGTGTACTCTCGAACTGTCGCCCGGCCGCATGACCGCGTACGAGAGAACGGCGGTGTAACTCTTTGCTGCTGGAAGCTGCAGCGGTCCGATGACGGCGACAGCTTCACCTCCACGCGGAGCGGTGTCGCGCGCCCCAAATTCAGAGAGCCACACGCGGCCGTCTTCCTCCACAACGATTCCGGTCGCACTCCTGGCCGCCTCGGCGGCCTTTCTGCTTCCAAACGCGTGGAGATGCCAATAGACGGCCGCCTGACGGAACTGGAGTTCCTTGACCGTGGCGACATTGAAGCAGCCGAACTCGGGCCGCTTCTCGCCCGGTGGCACGTCCACGCAAGCCACTTCGGTCAAGTGCGCGTGTCCGGTCGTGCGGGGCGCCTGAGCCTGCAGCTCGCCCGTCGTCCCGGTTGGAATGGCTGTCAGTGACAATACGAGCACGACGAGGTTGAAGACGAATGGAGTCCTGATCGGGACAGGCGGATTGCAACCCGAGTGTGATGGCCGGGTTCGCAGCAACCCATGGTTAGGTGGCATGGTCATAGACCGTAAAAGCATCATCGGTCGGGAATCTCGCCGCCCCGAGAGCCATAGAAAATGCGCCACATTGCGACGTCGTCGCTGACGGCGTCCGGCGGAGCGCGTTGTTAGGGCGCAGTTGCCTGCTACTCATGCTGCAGGATGTTGATCAGTTTTCCAAATGGATCACGGACATAGAACCTGCGCACCCCCCAAGGCTCAGTCTTCGGGCCGTATTCGATCGGGATGTTCGCCTTCTGGACTCTCATTAGAGCCTCTTCAATGTTATCTACTTCGATCGATATATTAGGGACAGCAGTGCCAGATCCTCCCTCGGACATCACGCTGATCTGGACCGTCATCTTCGACCCTGAGCCGTACGTTCGTATCCAGCCAAGGTCCATCAGGACATTCAGACCAAGAATCTCCATATAGAAGGTGCTTGCCTTTCCGACGTCGGACGCTGCGACATTTGAGACGATGCGCTGGACCTTCATTCGACGCTCCTGCGCCCTAAACGCTCGCGTTGGGCCCGGCGCGACCAGGCAATCGGAACGAGCGCAGGCGTAAGCTCCCAGGCCAACCAGGGCGTCAGTCCAATAAGCCAATACATGGCTCGACGCATAACCGTCATTGCCCAGTGCACCCCACGTCCCGGTTCAGCCGACGGCGCGCTGACCTTCATGCCTTAGCACCCTATCCGTCACCGTCCGCTGCAACCGGTTGTTAGACGGGCCCGCCCGATTGTCAGCGACTTGACGTAGCCAACTTAAGTCCCAGCGCGATCATAACTGCGCCCGCAGTTCGATCGATCGATGTCTTGTAACGCAAGTAGATGTAGCGGGGACGTTCCGACGATAGTGCAACCGCAACGAATGCATACCACCCCGCTTCGATGAGAAAGACGAGACCCACCACGCATAGGTTGAATGCAACTGTGGAGGTCGCGGGAAGAAAGGCTGCGAAGACGCTCGCGTAGACTACGGCCGTTTTCGGGTTACTTATTCTAGGTCGCGAGGCCCAAAGCAAAGGACCGCGTCGCTGGTTGAACGCTCATGCTTGCTCCGATGTCGCTACCTATTAGAGGTCTCCCGGCTCCGCGCCATATTCGAATCCCGAGATACACAAGGTATAGACCGCCGAGAACTTTGAGAACCACATATAGAGACGGAACAGCGAGCAGAAGGCCATGGAGTCCAAGCAACGAAAGACAAGCGAAAATTAGCCCACCGATGCCCATGCCAAGAGCCGCATAGAGTCCGTCAACGCGCGATGACGAGACGGCCAGACGCGCGACCACAAGGAGACTAGGCCCCGGGCTTGCAGCGCCTATGGCCAATGCTGCTGAAATCCCGAGGATGGCGGTCAGTTCTTGCATTGTTGCTCCTAAAATCGCGATTGATGAGTCGCGGGCGCGCGATGCCGTATGTGACATGGCACCTTATCCATCACAGCCCGGTGCAACACGAACGTCTGCGCTTTCGAGGCTTTCTCTCGAGAGCAGCACAACGTCATTTGGCCCTAGGGAGGAAGCCACGCCTTCACACGCGCCAATGCGAAAACGTAGCGCCGTTTAGTCCAAAAACTTCCAGGTATTGGCGCCATCGAATCTCCGAACCCTAGTTGACTCAATCACGGACGGATCAAAGTTGCGGAAGTTAACGCCCATCCTGTTGCCAGCGCGACCGATCGGTTGCCAGTGCGTCACGCAGCCGCAGGTAGCGCATCTACAGAGCGCAAGACACTTATCGCCCCAAACGTAACGGTCCAGCGCACCTCTGCGAGCAACGATCTTCACCTTGCTCTTATCGTAGTAGCCAAAGATGCCGCCTTGACGACGGCAGATTGAACAGTTGCAGCTGGTGAGCGTTTGCGGCTTGCGTGGGACTTGGATCTTCACTGCCCCGCAGTGGCATGAACCTATAAGCATGGCACTGCCCTCTTGTGCGGCCTTGGCGTCAGCGCGTCCATTGACTGGACTGAAGCATCGCCGCCATCCGCTGGTGGATAAGGTTGATTGCCTTCAGGGGCCTCAGCATGACCTTGAACTCGACTATCTGGCCAGACTCGTTCCACTTGATGAGGTCGACTCCATTGACGAGTACTCCGTCGATCTCAGTCTCGAACTCGATCACGGCGTCTGAAGGTCCGACGAGTTCCCGAACGTAGCGAAAGGTCGGGTTGAAGAACACCTGGAACGCTGCGCTCAAGTACCTCGACGCAAGTCTCCTCCCGCGCTGCGGCGTGTGCACTACCGGTGAATAGAAGACCGCATCTTCCGCAAGCAAGACATCTAGCCCGGACGGATCGTGAGTGCGAACAAGCCGATGCCAGGTCTCAAGAGGGTGACCGGTCATTGCGCACCTGTGATGGTTGATCTGACGCCTACAGCCGAGGAAACCTGGACGACCCGAACGCGTTGTTAGACAGCACTTATGGACGCCCCCACTCAATGCTTCGAATTAGGTGTCTACCACCTTCCGACGATACGACGACGGTGACTGCTTCGGACTCGCCCTCACCGGCGATGGCAGCGTAGGCCCAGCCCACGTCGGAAGGCTGCTTGTCTGGCCACTCAGTCATCGCCTCCATGACCTGGACAAAGTTTGGCGGAGAATCGAAGTACTCCACCATCTCGAGGTAAGTGGTCCGCAGCTTGGCAGGGTCCAATTCGCTCTTCGCCACGGAACTCAGCATTCCGTGAGCCTGATCGATGTTTCCGGCGACAAGTGCGTGCGCAAACTCGGAGGCGATTCTTCCATGCGGGGTTTCATTGGTCACCGACTTCCCTTGTGCTGTCTAACGAGGGTTAGGCCTCGCTGAGGAACTTGTCAATCTCGGCATTGACGGATGGGTGATCGGTGCCATATGCCCCAGGGCAGGAAACTCAACCACGCGCACATTCGGCAGCGCAGGGACAAGCAATCGCGCGACGGCGCGCGCCGACTCCGGCGACCTGCTGCCCAGCATGTAGAGGACCCGGACATCCAACTGCGAGAAGCGATTCAGAGGAGTCGGCTCGGAGAACAGGGCATGCGCCCACCGGCGCACGCTGATGATTGACTCCGCAATCGCCGACTTCCTCGCCGGCGGGGTTGTAGCCCAGCTTCCGCTTCCCATCCAGAAGTCAATGAGTGCATTGCAGCGCTGTCGGTATCGCCTGCGTCCAGGGATGCCGAAGCTGCGTTGACCGCGTTGCGAATGCCGTCTGCACCATTCCGCGGTGGTGTCTGAGCGTCCACAAGCGCGAAGAGTGTGGGTTCATACAGTGCCAACGAGCGAACTCGACTCGGATCCTGCAAGGCGGCCAGCAGTGCGACGGCACCTCCGTATAAGTGGCCGACGAGTGAGAAACGATCGCCTGCCTGCTGCAGCACCGGAGCAATGAACTCAACCTCGTCGCGAAGCGAAATCTCGCTGGCAGACGGCCAATCGATACTCTTGCCCGATCCGTACAAGTCCGGCGCGATCACCCGATGTCGCGGCGAGAGCAGGTCCATCAATTCCCGCCATTGCGCGGAACTACTGGCGTTTGCATGGATGCACACGACGGCAGTCCCCGACCCGGCCTCACGAATGAAGGGCTTGGTATCGGTGCATCGCGATTCCCAACGTCCGCTCCAACGCGGGGTTAGGTTTCGTTCGCGTCATAGCGCACGAACTTTACGATCCTGATGTTTTTGCCCAACTGAGCCGATTCATCAGAGATGAGTTGTTCGACCGTTTTTCGATCGTCCTTGACGAATGGTTGCTTGAGCAGACAGAAATTGCTCTCATGTCTTTTTCTGGCGTCACGAAGCAATTCTTGGCGTTTCTCAACGCTCAGACCCGAAAGCATGGGTCGATATCGCGAGACCTCATCATCCCAAATCCCTGGGTCGAGATCATCTGGAGACACTGCAATCGGTTGCATCGCCGCAATATGCATCGCAATGTCACGCGCCAATGTCTTGAACTCGGATGTCCTGAGCACGAAGTCATCCACGCACTCCAAGTGGACTAGCACTCCAATCCGACCCTCACCATGAAGATACGATGCAATGTAGGCCGGCACGGAATTGTCCTCGAAACCTAACGCCCGCGCTCACCGGCGGGCCGAGCACCGCGAGGCCTGTCCGACCGAGTCAGCGCGCGCGCCGGTAGTGCATGGCGACCGCGCCGCTGCGGAGCGGTTTCACCGAGACCAACTCGAGCCGTCGCGTGCTGGGTAGCCCGCTCTCGTACAGGGTCGGGCCGTGACCCGCGATTCTGGGATGGACGAGCAACTTGTACTCGTCGATCAGATCCAGCCGGTCCAGCTCGGTCGCGAGCTTGCCGCTACCGAGGAGCACGCCGTCCGGGGTCGCGTCCTTGAGCTTCTGCACGCCCGCGCGCAGGTCGCCGGCGACGTGGTGGCTGTTGGTCCACGGGAAGTCCTTTCGCGTCGACGACACCACGTACTTCGGCTTGGCCTCCAGCTTGACCGCCCACTCGCGCATCGCTGGCGGCGCTTCCGCGTCGCCGCGGGCGACCGCCGGCCAGTAGCTCTCCATCATCTCGTAGGTGACGCGACCCCACAGCATCGCCCCGCCCTCGTCCATGAGGCGGGTGAAGAAGGCGTGTGTCTCGTCGTCGGCGATTCCTTCCTGGTGGTCGACGCAACCGTCCAGGGTGACGTTGATACTGAAGGTCAAGAGTCCCATGGTGTCCTCCGTTCGAGATACTCGACGAGACGCCCCGCCGTCTGGCTCCAACTGATCGCTGCGAGGTTCCGATGGCGCACAGTGCTTCTGCAACAGCGGATGCACCGCAATCTTGCCGCCAATACACGAAGCTTGCGACGAGGCTTCAACGCACGAGCCCAATTCGCGAGAACGCTCCCCCTGTGTCGCCTAACGCCCGCGTTGAGCCGCCGCGAACCAGCGGTCGGCAAGCGCCGCAGGCGCAGACTCTTCAAGCGCGCCTGCGGCGCGCCTAGAGTCAGGCCCGCCGGGCGGCTCGAACGCGTTGTTAGGCGTCACTTGCCAGCAACCATTCACGGCGCAAAGCGTCAAGTGAGCCAATTGTTCCATCTGCGTACCAGGCAGCTAGGTTGGTCAGGACTGCACACAGGATTGCTGCCAGAAGCGTCAGTAACAAAAAGGACTGCCTCGCCACTATCATCGAAGAAGACACCATCGGCGGTATTCTGCTGACCATAGAGATCTTGGATCTGTTCCAGGATGAAGAGCTCGCCTTGTGTAAGTGGTCGCCGCATCGAGGAACACCTGCTGCCGGACACAGGACGCCTAACGATGGAGCTCAGCGGCGGCGGCCGAGGAGCGAGGGGTTAGGCGTCACTTGCCTATCACCTCAATCTGGAGTGTATTGCTCGTGGCATCGAGTGGCGCATGGCTCGACGCCCACAGGCGGTAGTTGCCGGGCTTTGCAAACCTGACAGCCCGTTCCAAGATCGGGACGGGTCTTGGGACCGTTGCGTCGAACTCGACTCCGTCCATCGGTTCCGCAAACCATCGAAGGTTGGCCGCAACCTCGGGTTCGTATTCAGGTGGAAGGTAGCCGATCCAAGCTGATCCCTGTGGAACGTCAACAAAACGCACCTTTTCCCAATGCCCGGACGCCGCGCGTGATGCTCGTAGCCGCAGCCATTCGCCAACCTGCACTCGAATTTCCGACCGAACTGTGACGGTAACCACCACCGAACTAGTTCTGACATAGACATACTCGGGTGTACTTGGGCTGCACGCACCAAGCGGCAGAATAACTGATGCAATTGCAAGCGCCCGCATAGACGTGACGCCTAATGGCGGAGCTGAGCGCCGCGGGCTCTGTCGCTTGGACTTGGCACCCTATTCTTCACGCGTGCACTCCAGCGATCTGTTAGGCGTCACTTCCGCCACCTGGGGAAAACACCCGCACGACATGGTAGAACCCTGGCTCGAATGAGGCGAACGTTAGGGCTTCGGTGAGAAATGGACTAGAGGTAGGATTTGCGCGCATCCGCTCGTAGTGTTCCCAACTGCGCCATTGTGCGTACATGGTGACTCTCCTGCCATCCCGGCTGCGATGCAGAGAGGCGGAGATGAATCCTGGCGCACGGCTCACGTCCGATTCGGTGGCACGAGTAAGCAACTCTATAAGCCGCGATTGGCTTTCAGGTGCAACTGTGAAGACATTGATGGCCACCAATACATCGGCACTGGGAGAAATTGTCGGCACTTGATTGACGCCTAACGGCTGAGCCCAGCGGCAAAGGCAAGCTGGCGCGCCATATGCGGCTGCAAACGGCCTGACAGCTTGCCTTTGTCCGCCTGCAGCGAATTGTTAGGTGGCCACGACCGCGATTGCGTCACATGCACGAATTCGTTGTAGCTGACGTGCTTTATCGCCGGTTCGCAACGAAGTGCAGCGAGCACCTCCGGCTTCAAGACACGGACCGCAAAGCCATAGACGCTGTAATCGTAACGTGCGGTAAGGGTGAGGTCGTATTTGTCGGCCAACATCTCTATCGTCTCGATGGCTCTTTGCCGCTCTAGGGCCCGCTGAGCCGATGTCTTCCGTTGAGCGGTGCTGGGGTCCTTGGCGGGCGGATGAATTGTCACGATGTATCCGGGCGCTCGACGGTCGAAACTACCGTCGAGTTCAGCCGGAAAGGCACATGACGGCGGCAGTACCGTTGGAGAATTCACGCAGCCCGCGATGGCGGCAGTAGCAACAATGGCGGAGGCGACTGCGCGTATCACGGCCACCTAACGTTCCGGTTCAGCGGCGGCGCGCTGCCGTATGTGCCTTGGCACTTTATCTATCACCGTCCGCTGCAACCCGTTGTTAGCCGCTGGCACGACGCTCCTCACTCTCACTAAAGACGAATCGCTCAAAAGCCGCTGCGAGATCACTACGAAAGCTAGCGACTGTAAAGCCACCGATCTGGCGCCTGCCAACAAGGCAGTTTGTCGACTCGAGAACGACCGCAAGCACCCGACGCGCGGCAACAACGACTGACTCGGAGCGCATGTCATTCTGTGTGGGGCGCTACTGACATCGCAACGGGCCTCGCGTTCATCCTCGGGAACAGCAAAGTAACTCAGCGGCTTGTCAGCGCCGAAGGTTGGCATTCCGACATGCGTTTCGTCGCAAGTGACACACTTGAAGGTGAAGATGACGTCGCCCATGACGCCTAACGCTCGCGTTGAGCGGCCGCACTCCAAGGCCCGCAGCGCGCGCCTGGCCTAGGATGAATCACGCGACAGGCGCGCGCCTCCATAGCACGTGTCTCGGACCGCTCGAACGCGAGGTTAGGCCACCGCGCGGCGAGTTTTTCTCGCGATCCAACCACCTACGGTTCCTCCGGCAATTCGAGCAATGCACCTTACTGCTACTAGAGTCGCAAGTACTCCGAGCCGCCCTGAAGCAGCCGTCGCCATGACATTGATGATAGAAGCCGTGAGACCTACCAACATGGCATCTAGGATCGGAGCAGGAGACTTCCGTGCTACCCAATTACCGCCGAGCACGCTGCAGAGGAACCCAGATCCAATACTGAAATAGGCCCCGCTATTTCTCACAATGCCACTAGCGGCTTCGCCGTTGCCTATTCGAAGAATCACAACCACGACGGCCCAGATAACGATGGTTAGCAATTCTGCCCCGAAGCCGCCGATAGTGATGCGGCCAAAGCGAGATGTCGGTGTAGCTGTCATAAGCGGTGGCCTAACGCCGCAGTTCAGCGGCCGCGCCTGCGTCGCGGTATCACGGTCCGCTGCAACTGCTTGTTAGAAGTCATGCTGCTCAACGGTTGGAGCTTTGGACCCAGCGCAACGAGAAGCCACTGAGTGTAGCTCGTACGCTGCCTGTTGCAGGGGCGGATCCAGTGCGCCATTTGGGGTGATTGTTACCGATGTGTCTTTTGCTGCCATCTGGATCAAGAAGGTGGGGGCATCGACGACGATTTCCTGTTTCGTGACACTCGCACCACTAATGTCTGATGCGGTGTCGTCGAGCTGTCTGAGAAGGGCCGCAACCTTGTCACTCAGCGACGGACATGAACCGGCGTCGAGCGTCCATCGTCTCACGCCTAAGTGAATCGGCTCGCCGCGACCACTCCGTGTGGGAAGCTGCTCTGCGATCTGTGACCAGAGGAAGGTGTTCCCGCGGAGATAGACCACGCGATCGCGAACTTCGCGGCGATTGATGATCATCGCGGAGCCGACCTCGGCATGAATGACCACAACGTCGGACCCATCAGGCGCTGGATGGGCCAGCCTCTCCAAGAATTCGATACTCAGTATCCGACCGAGGTCAAAAGGCTGGGCGTTTGCGAGCCCGCAAGAGAGGGCAGCCCAAAGGCTCAGTAAACCACTACGCCGTTTCATGACTTCTAACGGTTGAGCTCAGCGGCAAAGGCAGCTGGCGCGCCATGTGCGCACGCAGATGGCGTGACAGCTGGCCTTTGTCCGGCTGGAGCGAATTGTTAGGTGCCACGGCTAGCACCCTCGCAGCGCAATTCCGGGATTGGCTTGAGTGAGCTGCCCTAGAAGCCGGTGGAACCCTGTGAA
This sequence comes from uncultured Gammaproteobacteria bacterium, assembly GCA_963728295.1. Lineage (GTDB taxonomy): Bacteria > Pseudomonadota > Gammaproteobacteria > Steroidobacterales > Steroidobacteraceae > DATJKD01. The sequence continues at coordinate 219,524 of CAVSKB010000004.1, forward strand.
CTGCGACAAGAAAACGATCTTGCCGCCATCGTGCAGGAGTCGAAAGAAACCAAACTGGCCCCTCACCGGTTCAATGGATCGAATCTCCGACACTTTTACAGTCCGAGTCCGAAGCAGCGATCGAAATGCAAGATTGCCCCGGCCATCGTCGTCAATATGAAGCGGAATCGAAGCGATCTGAAATACGAAGAATGCAAGGAAGCCAAACCAGAGCACGAAAAAGAGAGCCGATGAAGGATCCTCTCGAATGGCTTGAACTGCCATGCCGCCACCCATCAGAAACATCAACGCAACTATGGCAGGAATGCCGATCTTGATCTCGGCGCCGACTTCTAGGTCATACGTTGTCACGACGGTCCCAATGGCACCTAACTCTCAATTAGGCCGCCGAAATCTGCGGTGATAAAACACCGCAAACGCACTGCAAATGCTGTTGGAAACGGCGCAACCCATTGGATCTACTACAGCACCTGGGATGTTAGGCCGTCAAACCGCCAGGGATGTTAGGCCGCATGGGCGATGGACCTCGGCTGAGTCCATCGTGGCTGCCGACCGTAGGGGTCGGGTGCTACCCTGCGCGCCCTCATTTCATCATTACCAAAAAGCCGACACCCATGAAGACGTTGGGTTTGGACGACGGCCGCATCCGCTGCCCCTGGTCGAATACGGGGCTGAGCGACGCATATGTCCGCTACCACGACGAGGAGTGGGGCGTCCCGGTGCGCGACGATCGCACGCAGTTCGAGTTCCTAATCCTCGAGGGCGCACAGGCGGGGTTGAGCTGGTCGACCATCCTGAACAAGCGTGCGGGCTATCGCGAGGCATTCGCGGAGTTCGATCCCGAGCGCGTCGCGCGTTTCAACAAGCGCACGGTCGAGCGACTGATGAAGTTCCCGGGCATCGTCCGCAACCGGCTCAAGATCGAATCCGCGATTACGAACGCGCGCTGCGTGCTCGCCGTGCAGGACGAGCTCGGGGGTTTCGCGAAATACCTCTGGTCCTTCGTAAAGGACAAGCCGATCGTCAACAAGCCCTCGTCGATCAAGCAGGTGCCCGCGACCAGCCGGGAATCGGACGCGCTCAGCAAGGATCTCAAGCGCCGCGGCTTCAAGTTCGTCGGCAGCACGATCATCTACGCGCACATGCAGGCGACCGGCCTGGTCAACGACCACGTCCGGACCTGCTTCCGGTACCAGGAGACGGCGCGCCTCCGGTGACCCGCCGTTGCGCGATTCGATAGCGCGCGCTGCGGCGATGGCGGTCTCTGCCGCGGCTACTCCGGCACTAGCCACTCCACCCGCGTACCGCCGGCGCCGTCGGGCGCAAGCAGCGCATGAAGCTGCGGCAGCAGTTGCACGAGCGCCAGGTCGAGCTGCCACGGCGGATTGACGATCGCGAGCCCGCAGCCCTGCATGCCGACCGCGCTGTCGGGCGGCAGCACGGAGAGTTGCGCGTCGAGGATGCGGCGGATTCCCGACTCGCGGATCTCGCGATGGAACCGCAGGCTCCCGGCGCGCTCGCTCTGCGGGTACCAGACGCAGTACATGCCGGTGGGCCACCGTTCGTGTCCGGAAATCAGGGCGCGGATTACCGCATCGAACTCGGCTTCGGCCTCGTACGGTGGGTCGATCAGCACGAGCCCGCGCCGCTCGGCGGGTGGGAGCTGGCCCTTGAGCGCTGCATACCCGTCTTGCTCCAGCACGGTGACTCGGCGCGCCCGGCCGATCGATTCGCGCAGCGCGGCGGCTTCGACCGGATGATTCTCGACGAGCACCAGTCGGTCTGTGGGCCGGCGCAGCAACTCGACGATGAGCGGCGAGCCGGGATACGCCGTGATCGGACTGCGATCGGGTCCGGCGCTGCGCCGGACGAGATCGACGTAGGCGGCCACCTCTGCGGGCAGACTCGCAGCCGGCGCCTTGAGCAGCCGACCGATGCCGCCAAGGTACTCGCCGCTGCGTTGGGGCTGCGCGTGGCTCAGGTCATAGCGGCCGCGCCCGGCGTGGGTATCGAGGTACATGAAGGGCGCGGGCTTCGCCTTCAGGTGCTCGATCAGCATCGCCAGGATGACGTGCTTGACCACGTCCGCGTAGTTGCCGGCGTGGAACGCGTGGCGATAGTTCACGTTGCATTATGGCGAGAAGCGCAGGCGAGTGTCCCCTGCCGTGGCGCAAAGCGCAGCACCGAGCGTTCAAAAAAAGAGCCTCCCCGCGGGGGAGGCTCTGACTCCGACCTCGAGGCCGAATCGGCCTACGCTACTTGGCGCAAGCGAGGATCGCTTTCCCCTCGCCGGCGCTGATCGCGCCGATTTTCTGCAGATATCCCGACACGTGGCCGAGGCAGCTGCTCACGCCGCCTGGGCTGCCTTGCTTCTCGCAGGCGTTGACCATGTCCTGCACGTAGCAGCCTCCGAACACGTCGATCCCTTCCGCATTGCCGTTGGGCTGCGCGGGCATTTGGGGGATCGTCCGCGGGATACCCAGCGAGAAGCCGTACGGCCCCTTCGTGTTGGTTATGCCGGTTGCGCAGTCACCGACCTCGACGAAAGGCCGATCATCTGCGCCGACAGGGCAATGCGGCCCGCCCGACCAGCCAATGTCCCGCATCAGGAATGGCGTCAAATCGAGTGTGGTTGCTCCCCTCTCATCGGCGTTCTCGAACGGCTCCATCAGCAAGTTTGGCGTGAGCGTCGTGTCCCAGTGGGAAATCGATGATCCGGGAGAGAATGGAAGGGGCGCATATAGCTTCGGGAAGCCCTCGGCGTCTGTGCCAGCGAACCCGACCGCGGGGTCGGCGACGAGGCTGGCGTTCACGCCAGGAAGGTTCGCCTTGATGAGATTGCCATCGCTCTGCCTGATTCCGACCGATGAGATCGTCGGCGGAATGAGGTCCGCGCCACCCATCGGCGGGAGACCGGTAGGCAGATTGTTCACGATGATGACACCCACCGCGCCGCTCAACTGCGCCACCGCGGCCTTCAACGCGAACGTGCAGGTTCCGCGATTGATCAACGCGATCTTGCCGGCCACGTTGGGGTCGAAATCGTCACACGCATCGTTCGGGTCCGGTCCGACGCCGTCGTCGAAGAGCACGACGTCTCCCGTGTCTCCCGGCGGCGGATCGAGCGGTGTGCCGAAGCCCGCGGCCTGGCCTATGATGTCGCCGGCGATCCCGGCCGGAGCATTGATGCGGACTATTGTCTCTCCGGCGAGCTCGGCGGGCACCTGGGCAGCGACGTTCGGCCCTCGCCAGACGACATTGGGGTCGTTGACACTCGATATCGCCCGCTGACGTTTGCCCATCTGGTTCCAGAAAAGACCGAGCTCATTGTCGTAGCTGTACGCGCGGTAGACATCGTTCAGCCCAAGGATGGTATCTCCGGGCTTCGCCTTGTCGATGAATTCCGAGAAGCCGAGACCGTGCGCGATTTCGTGGAGAACCACGTTCAGCAGATCGGACTGATTTGCGGCCGCAGCGTTGTCCAGTCCGTAATACCAGGTGAAACCGGTAAGGCAGTCCGGATTCACGCCAATATCACCGTTGAAGCGCGCGATGATGTCATCGTTGAAGGGCGGCGACAGCAGCCCGGGATCGGGCGGACCCGGCGAGAGATCGGTACCGGCAAGATGGTTCGCCAGCGCCGAGTGATACCACGTGTTGGGCCACTGAGCATTCTGGAAGTTCGCGAAGATTTGAATCGTGCCAGCGGACCCGAGGACACCCGTCGTCTCCGTACATGCCAGCGGCCCGAACGAGGACTGGATTACTACGTCGACCTCGGGCGCCAGCGCCGCCTCCCAGATCGAGGCTGCGGCCTGGAACACGATTCGGCGCTGTTCACCCAGTGTGGTACCGGCGTTGCCGCCGACGGGCGCAACGGGGGTCGGATCGTTGAAACCTACGTTGGGCGGGTCGACGATGTTGAGGATGATGCCGGCGGCTCGGGCGGGCGCAGTCGACAGGACCATCAGTCCCCCCGCCGCCAGGACTGCAATGCGATTGGTCGTTTGCATGGCCTACTCCTCCGCCGGTCGGGTGGAGGTTTCAGACTTTTCACCGGCCATGAACTTCAGCGCTTCCTTCTCGCTGTCCGCATGGGTCTGAGAAATGGTCCCGTCTGCTTCGATCCGCACCAGCGCGTACTCCATGACGTTCGGCGCGACAACGGCCGAGAGAGAACCGTCCGGATGCGCGACGCGCTTGAGTTCTCGTGGTTTGAAGAGCTTGCGCATTTCGAGTGCCAGCTTCGCAGCTTCGGCCTTGGTCAACGGCCGAATTCGACCCGTCTTCGGATCGATGGCGACGGTCAAGTGGCCGATCGCCACCGTCGAGTCTCGAGCCTCCGTGTCGGAAGCCGCGTCTCTTGCGGTCGACGGTTGGTCATCACCAGGTCCAGCGAAAGCCGTGCCTAACATCAGCGACGCTGCCGTTGACCCAAATAACAACCAGCGCCGACTAGCTCTTATCGGTTTCATGAAATCCGCTCCTGAATGAACGCGTTTCCCCCTGTTTCAGCCGGGCACGCTCGCTACGGACCTCCGTAGCTCCCTTCCGCGCATCGGCTACCGCCGAGCAGCAATCGTCGCGCGAATCGAACGGTCTTGACCGGGAGGGATGAGGGCGGTCTCGTGCGTCAAACCGGCGCCGAGACTTCTGTCATGCGCATTGTGTCGAACCGTTCCCTGACCCCGTGGACGGGTCGTTTCACGCCATGCTGCGTCCTCTGTGGCAAATTGCCAGCATTGCGAAAGCTACCGAGCGCTGTGACGAAGTTCAACTATAATCTTGCGCGTGCCGGAGGCGGATCGGCTCGCGCGCATGGTTCACGTTGCGCTGTCGCAACTAAAATACAGCCGCGTCTTCCGAGGAGTACGCTGCGCACGCCGGCGCAGTCGTTCCGGCTTGTTCCAGGAGGCTTGTCGATGCGGCGATCCGCGGGCGGAATGAGACCGATCGCGCCATCGATCGCCTGGTGCACGGTCCCGTGGCTGATCATCGCTGCGTGCGCGGCGACGAGCCCGCAGCCGCCTGCAGCCCGGCCGGATCCGAACCGCTGGCGAATGCCACGGCCGGATCCGCCGCGCAGGCGGATACGTCGATGAGTCCGATGCTCGAGGAGATCCGCGCCGACGCGGCGCGCCGCGCGAGTGTCCCGCTCGATCAGGTGAAGGTGCTCAGCGCGGAAGCAGTCATCTGGTCCGACGGCGCGCTCGGCTGTCCCGAGCCCGGCATGATGTACACGCAGGCGCTCGTGCCGGGATATCGCATCCGCGTGGACGCCGCGGGAGCACCGATGATGTACCACACCCGTGCTACGAGTGTGTTCGTCCTCTGCCCTCCGGAGCGTGCAGGAGCGTCCGTCGACACGACCTGATCGGGCGCGGCGCGCGTCACTCGCCTAGCTCCGCGAGCCAGTCGCGCGGCCGCAGATAGTCGCGCCAGACGCGCTTCGGCGCTGCCGGCTCCGGCATGAAGCCGTACTCCCAGCGCACGAGCGGCGGCAGGCACATCAGGATCGACTCGGTGCGCCCGCCGGTCTGCAGCCCGAACAGCGTGCCGCGGTCGTAGACCAGGTTGAACTCGACGTAGCGCCCGCGCCGATAGAGCTGGAAGTCGCGCTCGCGCTCGCCGTAGGGCGTGTCGCGGCGGCGCTCGACGATCGGCAGGTAGGCGTCGAGGAAGCCGTCGCCGACCGCGCGCATGGTAGGCGAAGTCGCGCTCGAAGTCGGTTCGTTGCAGGTCGTCGAAGAACAGGCCGCCGACGCCGCGCGTCTCGTCGCGGTGCTTGAGGAAGAAGTAGTCGTCGCACCAGCGCTTGTGCGCGTCGTAGCGCGTCCGCCGCCGAACGGCTCGCACAGCGGCGCGCGCCGTGCGATGCCAGTGCCGCACGTCCTCGTCGACGCGGGTAGTACGGCGTGAGGTCGAAGCCGCCGCCGAACCACCACGCCGACCGTCTGGCCATCGCGCATCGCGACGGAAGTGGCGCACGTTGGCGTGCGTGGTCGGCACGTGCGGGTTGCGCGGATGGACGACGAGCGAGACGCCGACCGCGCGCCAGGTCGCGCCGGCGAGCTCGGGTCGCGCAGCGGTGGCCGAGGCGGCAGCTCGAACGCCGGAGACGTCGGAGAAGCCGATGCCCGCCTGCTCGAACACCGCGCCGTCGCGCAGGATGCGCGTCGCGCCGCCGCCGCCTTCGGCGCGGCGCCAGGCGTCTCGGCGAAACGTCGCGCGCCATCGGCGCCTTCGATCGCCGCGGTCAGCGCGTCGTGCAGGCGGCGCAGATACGTTGCGACGTCAGCGATGGGTAATGCGTCGGTCGCCATCGAGCAGAAGAATAACAGGGGCTCAGCGCGGGAGTCGGAAGGCGACGACGTGATCGCCCTTGCCCCCTACGTCGCCTCCGCCGGCGGTGACGACGACGTACTGCTCACCGGAGGCCAGCCGGTAGCTCATCGGCGTCGCCTTGCCTCGCGGGCAGTGCGCCGCGTCAGTCT
>CAVSKB010000005.1:0-272675 GCA_963728295.1 uncultured Gammaproteobacteria bacterium
GGCACAGCACACTAGAGCCGCTGCTACCCCCGTCTGGAACAGTCGATTGCGCGCCATGAACTACTCCCTGTGCGCCTTCCGAGGTGTGCCTCTAGGTCAGTTTCAGGCCGGCGAAGAGAAGCCCGGCCGTCACGACCTGGATCGATCCCAGGCGGACGGTCATTGACGCGCGCAGGAGCTCCATGTCACGCGCGATGTCCTTGCGCAGCTGATCGATCTCACGACGCAGCAAATCCACGTCCTGCTTCAGGAGCAACGTGTCTTGCTTGGTCGCCAAAGTCGCGCCCATGTCGCTCCATGGCATCGATCACCGCCCGGGCCTTTTCCGCAGGGACGTCGATGCTGACCAGCGCATCATACCGTGACTTTCCTGCACGTTTCCGCGGAAACTCCCGAGGACCTGAACGTCGCCGGAGGACCGACGCATGAACGGCGCCGATGCGCTCATCAGGACGCTCGCGGATTGCGGCGTCCGGACCTGCTTCGCCAATCCCGGTACGAGCGAGATGCACCTCGTCGCTGCACTGGACCGCGAACCGAGGATCCGATCGATCCTGTGCCTGTTCGAGGGCGTCGCAACGGGCGCAGCGGACGGCTACGCGCGCATGACCGGTGGGCCGGCGATGACGTTGCTGCATCTCGGTCCCGGCTATCTCAACGGCGCCGCCAACCTGCACAACGCCCGGCGTGCGTTTGCGCCGACGATCAACATCATCGGCGATCACGCGACCTATCACCGGCACCTCGATGCGCCGCTGACCTCGGACATCGAGGCGTTGGTGCGGCCGCTCGCCGCCTGGACGGACGTCGCGACGGCACCGGCGGACGCCGGCCCGAAGGCCGCCGCGGCCTACGCTGCGAGCCTCGGTCCGCCCGGCGGCAATGCATTCCTGCTGCTGCCGGCGGATGCGGCGTGGAACGAAGGCGGCGTCATCGCGACACCCTTGCCGTCGCCTGCGCCGGAACGACCAAGGAACCTCGAGACCGTCGCGCGCGCGATCCAGGCAGCGCGCAGGCCCGCAATCCTCGTAAACGGCGATGCGCTTGTCGAGCCCGGCCTCACGCACGCCGCACGGCTGCAGGCGGCCGGCATCCTGGTGCTCAACGACACGTTCGCCACGCGCCAGCGCCGCGGCGGCGCGCATTTTGCGCCGCAGCGCCTGCCGTATTTTGGCGAGGAGGCGCTCGAGATGTTGCAGGGCGTCGACCTGCTCGTCACCGCCGGCACCAAGCACCCGGTCGCGTTCTTTGCCTATCCGGGTAAGCCGAGCGAGCTCACGCCGGAGGGCGCGACCCGACTATCCCTCGGCGGGCCCGAAGTCTCCTCCGCCGCGGCGCTCGAGGTGCTCGCCGAGGCGCTCCGCGCGCCGGTGGCGACCAAACCCGCCGTGCGGCCGAAACCAACCGCGCCCAGCGGGCAGCTCACGCCGGAGTCCGTCGGCATTACGCTCGCTCGCCACCTCCCCGACGATTGCATCGTCGCCGATGACAGCGTCACCGCGGGACTCGTGCTCTTCCCGGCGACCGCGAGCGCCGCCTCGCACGACTGGCTCTTTCACACCGGCGGCGCGATCGGCCAGGGGCTGCCGCTGGCGGTCGGGGCCGCCGTCGGCGCGCCGGGACGGAAAGTCATCGCGCTCTGCGGCGATGGCGCGGCGATGTACACGGTGCAGTCCCTCTGGACGATGGCGCGCGAGGCGCTCGACGTCACGGTCGTCGTCTTCGCCAACCGCCTCTATCGCATCCTGATGATCGAGCTCGCCCGCACCGGCGCCGGAAGTCCGGGCCCCGCGGCGACGTCGATGCTCTCCCTCGGCAACCCGGCGCTCGACTGGGTGAAGATGGCGGAAGCGCACGGCGTCGAGGCCGTGCGCGCCGAGCGCGCCGAGGATTTCGAGCGCGAGTTCGCGCGCCTCGTCGTGCGGCCGGGGCCGACGCTGATCGAAGCAGTCGTGTGAAGTCGAGCTCCGCCGGAGGCGGCGTCCGCCCTTGGTCCAGTGCGAAGCTACTTCGCCGGCTCGACGCTCAATGCGACGGCCTCGGTGAAGGTCACGACGACCGTGTCGCCGGGCTTGAGCTGCTTGATGAACTCCTTCGCCTGTGGAGTTTCGACCGTGATCATGCGCACCAGGCCGTCGGCGCCGCTGAACGTGACCTGGTTGGTCTTGGTATCCACCGAGGTGATCGTCACCGGGACGTTGGTGGTCTTCGACGCCCTGGCGGACGGTTTCTGACCGAGCTTGGCCTTGTCCGCATCGAGATCCACGGTGACCGGCTGGCCTGCGGCGTCCTTGCGGATCGTGGCGCCGATCGCCTGGCGGTAGCGCGCCACGACACGATCACCCGGCCTGATCTGCACCAGGTTCTGGACCTCTGGACCCACCTCGATGGTCACCATCTCGCCGGACTCCCCCCTGAGCGTCAGGAGTCGATTGAGGACGTCGACCTTCTCGACTGTCGCGGATACTTCGATGGTGTCCTCGATGGGGGCCATCGGCTTGGGCGGTGCCGTTTGGCACGCAACCAGCGTCATCGACGCGACCAGTGCACCGATGATCAAACGTCCTGCTGTCTTCATGATGATCTCCCTTACGACCGATGCTTCAGAAGAGCCCAGCGAGTCTACTCATATTACAGTCCGCGCGCTCCGCACGCGCCGTGCGTTCGAGCGAGGCGGTGTTGGGTTAAGCTCGACTTATGGCTGATGTGTTCGTCTCGTATGCCCGCACCGACAAGGCGCTGGTGGCACCGCTCGTGGCTGCGATCGAGGGACAGGGTTTCTCCGTCTGGTGGGACCCGGAGATCGCGCCCGGCCAGGAATTCGACGAGCAGATTGCCGTCGAGCTCAGCAGCGCCCGTGCCGTCGTGGTGGTCTGGACCCCCGTCTCGGTCGCCTCGCGCTGGGTCCGCGGCGAAGCACGTGAGGCAGCCGATCGCGGCATCCTCGTCCCGGCGAGACTCGAGGCGGCGCGTCTTCCGTTCGACGTTCGGGCGATTCACACCATCGACCTCGACGGCTGGGGCGATGATCCCGCGAGCGGGCCGTGCCAGGAGTTGCTGCGCGCCTTGGAAGCCACCGTCACGCGCAAGCGGGACTCGACGAAAGGTGCTCCGGTCAATGCAGCCACTGCACACCGTCCCGCCGAGGAGGCACCCCGCGCGCCTCTCGATCTGCGTGCTGCCATTCGCCAACATGAGCGGAGAGCCGGAGCAGGAGTATTTCAGCGACGGCATCAGCGAGGACATCATCACGGACCTCAGCAAGGTCTCCACGCTCGCGGTCACGGCACGCAACACGGCGTTCACGTTCAAGGGCAAGCACGTCGACATCGCGCAGGTCGCGCGGCAGCTCAAGGTCAGCCACGTGCTCGAGGGCAGCGTGCGCAAGGCCGGCCAGCGCGTACGCATTACGGCGCAGCTCATCGACGGCAAGACCGGCAGCCACCTGTGGGCCGAGCGCTACGACCGCGACCTCAACGACATCTTCTCGCTGCAGGACGAGATCTCGCAGGCGATCGTCGCCGCCATGAAGCTGAAGCTGCTGCCTGACGAGAAGAAGGCGCTCGGGCAGCGTGGCACGAGCAACCCCGAAGCCTACAAGTTCTTCCTGATGGCGCGGCAGCACTACCTGAGCGGCGTCAACGACGCACGCCTCCTCGATGCAGTCATCCGGCTCTGCCAGCGCGCGGTGCAGGTCGATCCCGGCTACGCTCACGCCTGGGCGCTGATGGCCGCAGCACAGCGTGTCAGCACGTATTTCGGCAAGCATATCGACAACGGCCTCGAAGCCGCGGAGCGCGCGCTGGCACTCGACGCGAAACTCGCGGAGGCCCATGCGGCGCGGGCGGGTGCGCTGCTGGCAAGCGGCGACAGCGAGGGAGCGCAGCGGGCGATCGAGATCGCGTTGCGGCTCGACGCGGACTCGTGGGACGTCAATCGCGAGGCGGCGCGCCTTCGCTATCGGCTGCGCGATTTCGATGGTGCCATCCGCTACTTCGAGAAAGCCGTGGCGTGCAGCGAGAGCGACTGGTCGTCCTGCAACATGCTGATCAGTTGCTACGCGGCCATCGGCGACAACGAGCGTGCGCTCGACGCGGCGCGGCGGACACTGGCGGTGGCGGAGAAGCTCGTACTTTCGGAGCCCGCCAACGGCGACATCATGGCAGGTGCCGTCGGTGCCCTCGCCAAGCTGGGTGCCGCAGAGCGTGCGAGGGAATGGGCCGAACGCGGGGCGTTGCTGGACCCCGACAACATGAACATGCGTTACAACGTCGCGTGCACGCTGATCACCGACCTCGGCGACCACGACGCGGCGCTCGAGATGCTCGGGCCTTACGTGGCACGAGTCGGCCCGGAAGCTCTGGACTGGATCAAGGCCGATCCGGACATGGATGCGGTTCGCGGCGACGCGCGATTCCAGGACATGATCCGGCAGGCCGACGCACGGCTCGGGATCGCAAGCGGGTAGAGGGTCGGTTGTTGGACGACTCGACACTTGACGGCGACTATCTCGCGCGGCTCGATGCGTACTGGCGCGCGTGCGAATTATCTGTCTGTCGGCCAGATCTACCTGCTCGACAACCCGCTGCTCACCAGGCCGCTCACGCTCGAGCACGTCAAGCCGCGCCTGCTCGGGCATTGGGGCACTTCGCCCGGCCTCAATTTCATCTACGCGCACCTGAACCGCGTCATCGGCAAGTTCGATCTCGACATGATCTACATCGCCGGGCCGGGGCACGGCGGACCGGCACTGGTCGCGAACGCGTATCTCGAAGGCACCTACAGCGAGTATTACCCGGAGGTCGCCGAGGACGTCGATGGCCTCACGCGACTGTTCCGCCAGTTCTCGTTCCCGGGCGGCATCCCGAGCCACGTCGCGCCGGAGACACCGGGCTCGATCCACGAAGGCGGCGAGCTGGGCTATTCGCTCTCGCACGCCTACGGCGCGGCGTTCGACAACCCCGACCTCATCGTCGCCTGCGTGATCGGCGACGGCGAGGCGGAGACCGGTCCGCTCGCGACCAGCTGGCACTCGAACAAGTTCGTCAACCCCGCACGCGACGGCGCGGTGCTGCCGATCCTGCACCTCAATGGTTACAAGATCGCCGGCCCGACCGTGCTCGCGCGCATTCCGCGCACCGAGCTCACGCAGCTGATGGCGGGCTATGGCTACGAGCCACACTTCGTCGATCACACACCCGATAGCCCGGGGATACACCGCGCGATGGCCGAGACGCTCGATCGGATGATCGCGCGGATCCGTGAGCTGCAGTCGCACGCACGTGCGGGTGGTGCGAGCGAGCGGCCGCGCTGGCCGATGCTCGTGCTGACAACACCGAAGGGCTGGACCGGTCCGGACGTCGTCGACGGAGAGCCGGTCGAGGGGACCTGGCGGTCGCACCAGGTGCCGCTCGCCAAGCTCGCCGAGAAGCCCGAGCACCTGCGTCAGCTGGAAGAGTGGATGAAGAGCTACCGCCCGCAGGAGCTCTTCACCGCCGAAGGCCGCTTGCGGCCCGAGCTCAGGACGCTGGCCCCGGCGGGCCGCCGGCGCATGAGCGACAACCCGCACGCGAACGGCGGCACGCTGCTCCGCGATCTGCGGCTGCCCGACTTTCGCGAGTACGCCCTCGCCGTCGAGCGACCCGGAGCGATCAAGGGCGAGGCGACGCGCGTCCAGGGCGCGCTGATGCGCGACGTGATGCGGCTCAACGCGGCGACGGGCAATTTCCGCATCTTCAGCCCGGACGAGCTCACCTCGAATCGCTGGGACGCCGTGCTGGAAGTGACCTCGCGCATGTCGAGCGCGCTCATCCTCGACACCGACTCACACGTGGCGAACGACGGCCGCGTGCTCGAGATGCTGAGCGAGCACCAGTGCCAGGGCTGGCTCGAGGGCTACCTGCTCACCGGCCGTCACGGCTTCTTCAGCTGCTACGAGGCCTTTATCCACATCGTCGATTCGATGTTCAACCAGCACGCGAAGTGGCTCAAGACCTGCAATCAGATCGCCTGGCGGCGACCGATCGCGTCGCTCAACTACCTGCTGACCTCCCACGTCTGGCGGCAGGATCACAACGGCTTCAGCCACCAGGACCCGGGCTTCATCGACCACGTGGTCAACAAGACGCCGGAGGTGATCCGCGTTTATCTGCCGCCCGACGCGAACACGCTCTTGAGCGTCACCGATCATTGCCTGCGCAGCCGCAACCTCGTCAACGTCATCGTCGCCGGCAAGCAGCCGCAGCCGCAGTGGCTCGCCATGGACGAGGCGATCAAGCACTGCAGCACCGGGGTCGGCATCTGGACCTGGGCGAGCAACGACGCGGGACGCAGCACCCGATGTCGTCATCGCCTGCGCAGGGGACGTGCCGACCCTGGAGGCGCTCGCCGCGGTGCAGCTGCTGCGCGAATGGCTGCCCGAGCTCAGGGTGCGTTTCGTCAACGTGGTCGATCTCATGACGCTGCAGCCGCCGCGCGAGCATCCGCACGGGCTCACCGACGCGGAGTTCGACGCGCTCTTCACCGCCGACCGCCCGATCATCTTCGCCTTCCACGGCTATCCCTGGCTCATCCACCGGCTCACCTATCGCCGCAACGGCCACGACAACCTGCACGTGCGCGGCTACAAGGAACAGGGCACGACGACTACGCCCTTCGACATGACGGTGCTGAACGACCTCGACCGCTTCCATCTCGTAGAAGCCGTGCTCGATCGCACGCCAGGGCTGCGCGAGAAGACCTCGCACCTGAGGCAGCGCGTGCGCGACAAGCTGGTCGAGCACGCGAGTACATCACCGCGCTACGGCGAGGACCTCCCCGAGATCCGGGACTGGTCCTGGCGGGGCCGCTCTTAGCTCAAGCCGCACGCCCCGGACAAGCCGGCGCGCGAGCCCGAGGCGACACCGATCGCGAGGAGCGCCCCGCCGCCGAACATGTATGATCTCGAACGGCCAGAGATTGTGCGAGGTCGCGTCGCGGGCAGTATCGAGCACGGATGCCGAAGCGCGACGAAAGCGAGGGCGCCTGCAGGCCGAGCGCCGCGATCCGCCAGCCACCCCGCCACTTCCACGCACACCACAGGGGCGCGACGACGCCGCCCACGCCGAGCGCGAACATGGCGAGCATGAATCCGTTCATGAACGCGACGTCGCGGCGGGACAGCGGTTCGCTCGCGCGGCGCTCAGCATCGGCACGCATGCGCGCATCCTCCACCGCTCGCAGCTCCGTCACCCATTGCGGCGGTGCCGGGTCCGGGGCGTCTGCTCCGGTCCATTGAAGCTGCACAGGCCGCGCGCGCGAGCTCCCATTCGCGGTAGGGATGGCCACCTCCGGCGCGGATCCGGATCTCGTCCACGTGTCCGGGCTCCGTCAGCGCGAACCAACCGAGCGCCTCGCCGGTGCCCTCGCGCCGGGCGGAGGCGTTCGACATCGCCTCGGTGACTTCCTCGCCGTTGCGGTAGGGGCGCGCCCAGAGCGAGATCGGCTCGTCGCTGCGATACGCGATCAGGACGTGAAACGTCCCGTTGCGGCCGAGCGTGGCATCAGTCGCAGGATGCGTGGCCTCGATCGTTGCCTGCGACTCGGCGTGCGCAACCGACATGCACACCAACAGCAACGCCGCGACGACAGATAGCCGCCTTCTCATGAACGATTTACCACGCTACTGCGTGATACCCGACTGGTCGAGGATGAAGGCGTATTCCTCGGCGATCTCTCGGTAGCTCTCGAAGCGGCCGGACTTGCCGCCGTGACCCGCATCCGTCGAGGTGCGGAACAGGAGCGCGTTGTCGTCGGTCTTGCGCGCGCGCAGGCGCGCGACCCACTTGGCGGGCTCGTAGTACTGGACCTGGCTGTCCCACAGGGCGGTGGTCACGAGCATCGCCGGGTAATCCTGCTTCGCGACGTTGTCATACGGGGAGTACGACAGCATGTAGTCGTAGTAGACCTTGTCCTTCGGATTGCCCCATTCGTCGAATTCATTGGTGGTCAGCGGAATGCTCTCGTCGAGCATCGTAGTCACGACGTCCACGAAGGGCACGTTGGCGACGAGCGCGCGATAGTCGCCGGGCGCCATGTTCGCGACCGCGCCGATCAGGAGCCCGCCGGCGCTCAGGCCCGAGGCGGAGACGCGCTTCGGGTCCGCATAGCCCGCCTTCACCAGGAAGCGCGTGACGTCGATGAAATCCGTGAACGTATTGTTCTTGTGGAGCAGCCGGCCGTCCTCGTACCAGTGCCGGCCCATCTCCTGGCCGCCGCGGACGTGCGCGATCGCGTACACGAAGCCGCGGTCCAGGAGCGACAAGTAGGGCGAGTAGAATTCCGGATCGGTCGATTCACCATAGGAACCATAGGCGTACTGCAGCAGCGGCGCGCTGCCGTCCAGCTTCGTGTCCTTGGCGTACACGACGGACACGGGCACACGGGCCCCGTCGCGGGCCGGCGCCCAGAGCAGCTCGGTACGGTAGTTCGCCGGATCAAAGCCGCCCAGCACCGCCTCGCGCTTCATCAGCTGTGCGTGTGCCCGTGCCGACGTCGTAGTCATAGGTCGAGTACGGGGTCGCGAGCGAGGTGTATTCGTACCGGACGACGCGCGTGTCGATCTCGGGGTTCTCGCCCAGGTAGGTCGCGTAGGCCGACTCATCGGACTCGATGTAGAAGTCCTTCTTGCCGTCCCAGGGCCGGATGCGGATCTTGCGCAGCGCGCCGGAGCGTTCTGCGATGGCGAGGAAGTCGCGAAACACGTCGAAGCCGTGGATGAAGGCATCCTCGCGATGCGCCACCAGCTCGCGCCAGCGAGCGCGATCGCCCTCCTCTCCGACCTTTGTTTCGAGCAGGCGGAAGTTGGGCGCCTGCCAGTTGCTGCGGATGATCCAGCGACCGTCCAGGTGCTCGACCGAGTACTCGTGGCCGCGCTCGCGCGGCAGGAAGACGCGGAACGCGAGCGCCGGGTCCGCCGCGTCGGCGTAGCGGACTTCGGTGGCCTCGGTGCTCTCGGCCACGATCAGGAGGAAGCGGCCGTCCTTGGTGGTCGTGACGCTGGTGTAGAAACTGTAGATCGTCCTGCTCGTAGACGAGCGGGTCGCGCGCCGGGTCGGTGCCGAGCACGTGCCGCCGGACCCGGTAACCGAGCAGGGTCACGGGATTCTTCTCGACATAGAGAACGCTCGTGCTGTCGGCGTTCCAGGCGAGATAGGGTTCGACGTTCGGGATCGCGTCCGGCAGCGTCGTCCCCGTGCCGAGGTCCTTGAAGCGCAGCGTGTACTGTCGCCGCCCGACGGTGTCGTCGACGTAAGCGAGCAGCCGGTCGTCGGGCGCGATGGCGTGCTCGCCGACTGCGTAGTACCCGTGGCCGCGGCCGAGCTCGTTGGCGTTCAGCATCACCTGCTCGGGCGCCTCGAGCGTGCCGGCCTTGCGCGCGTAGATCGGGTGCTCCTGGCCGGTCTCGTAGCGCGTGTAGTACCAGTAGCCGCGCTTGCGGTACGGGACGGTCGCATCGTCCTGCTGGATGCGGGCGACGGTCTCCTCGTACACGCGGTCCGCCAGCGCGCGGGTGTGCGCCGTCATGGCCGCCGTGTACGCATTCTCGGCCTCGAGGTAGCCGAGCACGTCCTTGTCGGTGCGGGTGTCGTCCCGCAACCAGTAGTACTCGTCGACGCGGGCGCCGTTCGGAGACAGCACCGAGAACGGTCGAGCCTCGGCGACCGGTGGCGTCGGCGCGGCCGGCGTCTGGCCGGGAGCGTCGCTCGCCTGCGGCGCGACGCCCGCACAGCCGAGCAGCCAGGTCATCGGCAGTATCAAGAGGCCCACGAACACGGCTCGGCTATTCATCGATCGGCACTCTCGCCAGCGGGGAAATACAGAATGTCATCATTACACGATGCATTGCGCCGCAGTCACGGGCGGGGAAGCACGAGCTCCGCATAGTCGCCAGGCTTGACGCCGGCCGCGTTCGCCTCGTCGGTGTCGAGGTGCAGCTCGAGCCGAAACTGTGGCGAGACGCGGGCCATTACGTCGCCGAACTGCAGGTCGCGGCCGTCGGTATCGATCCGCACCGCGACGACGTCGCAATCGCGCACCCCGAGACGCCGCGCATCCTCCGGCGACATGTGGATGTGACGACGGGCGCAGATGAGACCGGACGGCAGCGTCACGCGCCCTCCGGGACCCTCGATCGTGATGCCGGGCGAGTTGGCGAGATCGCCCGAGATCCGCACGGGCGCATCCACCCCCAGCACGAACTCGTCGGTGCGCGAGATCTCGACCTGGTCGTGTTCGCGCGGCGGGCCCATGAGCCGGACGTCGGGAAGCTTGCCGCGCGGTCCGACCAAGGTCACCGTCTCCTCGGCCGAGAACTGCCCGGTCTGTGACAAGGCGCGTGCGCGGCACGAGCTCGTGGCCCTTGCCGAAGAGCCGGTCGATCGTCGGCTGCGAGAGATGCGCGTGCCGGGCGGAAATCGCGACCGGGATCCTCACCGGACCGCGAGGCGCGCTGTCACCGGTCCGGAGCGGCGCAGGTTTCCCGTCCAGGAGTGGCGCAGCCTTCCCCGCCAGGAGCGCCGCGGCCTGCATCGCCATGGTCCGCTCCTCGTCCGCGCGCACGACGAAGAGCCGCACGCGGGACACCTCGCTCGAGATGATCGCCGCGGCCTCCGCACCGTCGACGCGTGCATCGCGGTTGCGATCCTCGTCGAGCACCGCGCCCAGGAACTCGAGCCGCTGCAGACAGCGGTGGCGCACGAGGGCACTCCCCTCGCCCACGCCGCCGGTGAAGGCGATCGCGTCGACGCCGCCCATCGTCGCCGCGTAGGCGCCGATGTACTTGCGGACCCGGTGCGCATAGACGGCGATCGCGAGCCGGCAGTCTTCGTCGCCGCGCGCGGCGCGCTCCTCGATGTCCCGCATGTCCTGCGTGCCGGCAAGCCCCACGAGGCCCGATTCCTGGTTGAGCAGCCGCTCGAGCCCGGCTCGATCGCGGTCGCGCAGCAGCTCGACCAGGAGTCCGGGGTCGACGTCACCCGCGCGCGTGCCCATCACCAGGCCTTCGAGCGGCGTCATCCCCATGCTGGTCTCGACGCTGCGACCGTACTCGATGGCGGCGACGCTCGCGCCGTTACCGAGATGGCACGACACGATCCGGAGCGACTGCGGCGCCGTCGCGAGCCCCTCCGCAACCTGCGTCATCACGTGCGCGTGGCTGAGACCGTGAAAGCCGTATCGGCGGGCGCCGTAGCCGGTGCGGACGGCTTCGGGCAGCGCGTACTCGCGCGCCCGCCTCGGCAAGGTGCCGTGGAACGCGGTATCGAACACCGCGACGTGCGGGACGCCGGGGAAGGTCTCGCGCGCGCGTTGCAGCGCAGCGAGGGCCGGCGGATTGTGCAGCGGCGCCAGGCGGCCGAGGTTCTCGAGCTCCGCGGTCACGCCGTCGTCCACCAGCATCGGGGTGCGAAAGCGTTCCCCGCCGTGAACGATGCGATGCACGACGGCCTCGATGGCGGCATCCGCCCCCAGTCGGCCCCGCACCTCCTCGAGCACCACCGACGCCGCCGCACCGATGTCGCGACAGGGCGGGAGCGCCCGATCGACGCCGTCGACCCGCAGGACGGCCGCCGGCTCGCCGATGCCGGTGATGCGGAGGTCGAGAAGCCGCCCACCGCTCGCGCTGTCGATCAGCGCGCTCTTGATCGAGGAGCTGCCGCAGTTGATGGCGAGGATGCGCATGCGCCGAGCCCGGTACAAATCGAATTCTTGTGGTTGTAGCGCAACGGACTCGGCAGGTCGAGTGGCCGCCTTGAGAAGAGCTGTATCCGGTCTGCGACAGAATTCACGGGAACGAGTGTCGTGCCCATGACATATTGCTCATCGATACTGCGAGTGAAGTTTGGAGTTCACCGTGTCGCTCTTCCATTCCATCCGCCTCGATAAGAAGCTTGACGCCCGGCTCGAGCGGCTCGCGCGACTCACCGGCCGCAGCAAGTCCTACTTCGTCAACCAGGCGCTGGAAGAGCAGATCCAGACATTCGAGGCCCGGCCGTTCGAGCGTCGGGCCGCCCGGCCCGCGAACGATGGTCGGGAGCGTGTAGTTCCGCTCTATGAGCTGGAGAGGGCCCTCGGGCTAGACGACTGAGCGGCGACCTACATCGCCTGCGTGCCCTTTACCTCACCGGTCGTCGCGTCGATATCGGCGGTCTTATCGCCAGCGTTCATCCCCGCGCCTTCCATCACGGTCCATCCGACCATCTCCTTTCCGCGCAGCGGCATGACGCTGAGGATCATCGTCAATTCGGGTTTCTGAAGTCCGGCCTTGCGCGCAATTTCCACGGCCTTGTCGCTGTCGATCGTGAAGGCCTTCACCTCCGGTGCGGCCTCGCACTCGTGCTTGGTCGTGTATGGCACCCCGCCGCGTACGAACCCGACGCGCAAGCACTTCTCGTCGCCTGCCCCGGCGGCATAGAAGTCGTAGTCCCACGCCGCGACGCCATCGGTCACGCGATTCGCCGAGATCTGGAAGACATAGGCCTCCGGACGCCACTTCCTCGCTTCTGCTTGCGCGCGCGCCAGCTAGGCTTTAGCAAGGTAGCCCGGTAGCGGCGACTTACTGGCCTGTGCGCGGGCAGCGTCTGGATTCCCCAGCAGCGCTGCTACGGCGACCAGGCTCAGAGCGATGCGGTTCGTGCACCTTTCGTGATGACGTTTCATGTTCCGCTCCCTGTGGGCGTTGCGCCGCCTTGGAATCGTACACCGTACCGCCGATCGAGCAGGTCCAGCAGTGCACTCGACAGCGCCTCGCTGCCCTCTTCCTGGATGAAGTGACCGGAGTTCTCGATCTCGATATGCGGCTGCCCCCGCGCGCCCGGGATCCGCTCGCGAAACACGCGCTCCCAGGCCTTCGTGCCCGGGTCGCTCACGCTGAACGCCGTCACGACCGGGCGCGTGAACCCCTCCAGGAACTGCCAGGTGCGCCGGTTCTCGGCAATGCCGGGGCTGTCCTCGCGCAACGGAATCATGCTCGGGAACTCGAGCACGCCCGCCTTGTAGCGCGCATCGGGGAAGGGTGCGTCATAGGCCGCCACCACCGCCGGATCGAGCGCGCCGACGCACACGTTGCGGATGACGAGGCCCACGTCGAAGTCGGTTGCGTTCGCGGTGCTCTGCGCCCAGGGACCGACGATCGGACCGGGCCAGTCCTCGATGCCCCGCGGCGGCGGCTCGCAGTTCGGCAGCACCGTGTTCCCGAGCAGCACCGCATCGAAGCAGTGCGGGCGCTCGGCGAGGAGCCGCAGACCGATCGGGCCGCCCCAGTCCTGCAACACCAGCGTGCAGCGACTCAAGGCCAGCCGATCGAGGAACTCGAGCATCCACTCGACGTGGTTCTGGTAGGTGTAGCTCGCTCGCTCCACCGGCTTGTCCGATCGGCCAAAACCGATGTAGTCGGGCGCCACCGCGCGAAACCCGGCCGCCGTCACGCGCGGGATGATCTTGCGGTAGAGATACGACCAGGTTGGCTCGCCGTGCAGCATCAGGACCACGGGCGCGTCGCGCGGGCCCTCGTCCACGTAGTGCATGCGCAAGGCGCCCAGTCGGCGGTCGGCCAGCTCGAGGTAACGCGGCTCGAACGGAAAGCCGGGAAGGTCGACGAAGCGACTCTCAGGGGTCCGGAGGACGTTCGGGTTCGTCATGCTCAAAATGTAATCGTTGATTGCCATCGCGCGGGCCGGATGGGTTGCGGCCATTGCGGCGGGCCACTATGGTCGCATGAGCCGGAGAAGCCCATGCCGTCTGCCACACTTGCCTGGAAGAGGTTGCCTGCCCGCCGACGCTCAGCGGCGGCGGACAGTCGTATCGTTGAGGTAATTCTCAAGCTCCTCGCGACGGTTCCCTCGACCGACCGGCACCAGGAAAAGACTCCGCGGCACGTCGCACGCGAGATCTCCCGACGTGCCGCGGCGAAAGCCGCAGTGACTGCGGGAGCGCTCGCGATGCCGCCCGGGCCGCTCGGGTGGCTAACGATTGCGCCGGAGCTCCTCGCGGTCTGGAAAATCCAGGCGCAAATGGTCTCCGACCTCGCAGGCATCTATGGCAAGGCCGCCACACTGACCAGGGAGCACATGGTCTATTGCCTGTTCCGTCACACGGCGGCGCAGCTATTGCGGGATGTCGCCGTGCGCGTCGTGCAGCGATCCGCAGGCGGCATCATCGCGCGATGGCTGCCAGTGGTCGGAGCTGTGGGAGTCGGCGCCTACGCTTTTTACGACACGAGCCAGGTGGCAGCGACGGCGATTGAATTGTTCGAGAACTCACCTTGACCACGTATGGGTATGGGAGTTTCATATCGTTCGGATGCGTTTCACCGTAAGCTACCGAGGGTTAACATAATGAGCAGAAGCAAAAGAACCCGTCTAGCCGTGGCCGCGTGCGCCGCCTCGTTTTTCTGTCTGGCTGCCAGCGCTGCGCTTGCCGGCGAAATTACCGGGAACGGCAAGAGCCTGAAGAATCCCGATGGAACACTCAATGGCAGGTCCATTTGCGCCTTTTCGGGACGACAGGACAACTTCGCAGAAGACGAAGGTTTCTTCAGGCATATGTTCACGCAGAACTGGGGGCAGGTCTTCAAGGGCATCAGGGATGTGATCCCCGGCCCAGGCGTTTCGTGCAATCCGACGCGAAGCGCGGGCGAGCCGTAAAACTGGTTTAGACCCTTAGCCGTCAAGACCTCCGTTCCAGGTTCACTGCGTGAACTTGGAATCGTTCCCGCCGTTCAGGCCGGGAGGAGCGGCGTCGACTTAATTTTCCCCGGCTCACGCTGCTGACCTTCCCAGCAGCCTTCGTTGACTTGAGCCTCCGCCCCTCTTCAGAACGATTCAGATCGTTTCAGTCCCCTCCAAGGATTTCGGTCGAGCTGCCCGGCAACCTGCGAACCGTGGCAAGTCAGCTCAACCGGGAGACTCAAATGCGTACCACGAGAATGGCATTGGCCCTGACCAGGTCAACGATCTTCGTTTGTCTCGCGCTCGCCGCGCCGCCGGGATTCACGGATAACGATGACAACCATCATCTTCTGACCTCGTCCGTCTTGTTCGGTCGAGGCCTCAACACGGCGCTGCCGGGCAACGCTGTGAATCACGCGATTCTGCCGAGCGACATCAAGATCAAGATGGGCGGGGTCGTGGACTTCGGGGTCGCCGGATTTCACGACATCATCATCTTCAAACCCGGCGTGAGCCTGGATGACCTGGTCAACGCCGGGGGCGGACAGTTCCCCATGTTCCCACCGGTCTTCGTGATACCGCCGGACCCGACGGTGCCTCTGCCGCCCGCTATCGCCTTCCTCGCCGACAAGATCTATTACCGCGGCATCAATCCCGCCGGAGGACCGCCCCAGACGCCGTCGACGGGAAATCCGACGAATAGCTTCAATCGAAGCGAACCGGTTGCGTTCCTGGAGGCGGGCACCTACCTGGTGATCTGCAACGTCCGTCCGCACCTGCTCGACGGCATGTATGCGCACGTGAAGGTGCTCGACTGAGCGCGAAGAGGTCACCCTACCCACTGGGCGCCGGGCGTTTCCGGAAAGATCGTCAGCTAAGATGACGAATTATTCCGGAGGTGTACCGGCGCCCGCGTGCCCGGATATCATCCGTGGAGAGCACCTTCGCAAGGATCGCCGAGGAGAAACAGCATGAAGCGTATTTCCCTGCTCTGTGCGCTGCTCGCAGCGACTGACCTGGTGCGCAGCACAGGCTCCGGCGCCCGTGCCCGCTGGCGCCTACACCCTCGACAAGGCGCATGCGAGCCTGATCTTCCGCGTCAACCATATCGGATTCTCGAACTACACTCGGCGCTTCAAGCGCTTCGATGCGAAGCTCCAGTTCGACCCCGCGAACATGGCGCGCTCCAGCGTGACGGTCAGCGTCGATGCAACATCCCTCGAGACGGACTACCCCAGCCCGGAAAAGCTCGACTTCAACGCGGAGCTGCAGAACGCAGCAGTGGCTCGACACTGCGAAGTTTCCACAGATGACGTTCCGCTCGAGCAAGGTCGAGGTGACTGCGCCCAGCACACTGAAGATCAGCGGCGACCTCACGCTGCGCGGCGTGACTCGCCCGATGGTTCTCGACGCCACCTATAACGGCGGCTACGAGGGTCACCCCCTGGACCCGCACGCACGCATCGGCTTTTCGGCCCATGGCACCTTGAAGCGCTCGGATTTCGGCATGACGGTCGGCATCCCCGCGCCCGGCACCACGATGGGCGTCGGCGACGAGGTCGAGGTGATCATCGAAGCCGAGTTCAGTGGTCCACCACTCAAGTCGGATAAGTCATGATCCGTCGCAAGCTGACCCGCAGGCAGATGCTCCTGGCAGGCATGGCCGGGCTCGGATCGCTCGTCGCGGCCCGTGATCTGCGTGGGAGCCCAAGTTCAGGCGCGGCGGCCGCCGCCGCAGGGACGCTCACCATCGGCGGTGACCTCACCGTCAATCGCATGGGCTTCGGCGCGATGCGACTTACGGGTGAGGGGATCTGGGGCGAGCCCAAGGATCCGGCGGAGGCGCGGCGGGTGCTGCGCCGTGCGGTCGAACTCGGCGTGAACTTCATCGATACCGCCGACGCCTACGGACCGGAGGTCAACGAGCGACTCATCGCCGAGACGCTCCACCCCTACCCGCGCGGGCTGGTCATCGCCACCAAGGGCGGTCAGACACGGCCGAGCGCCGGGCAGTGGGTGCCCGACGGACGCCCGGAACATCTACGCGAAGCGTGCGAGGGCAGTCTCAAGCGTCTCAAGCTCGAACGCATCGACCTGTACCAGTTCCACTGGCCCGATCCCAAGGTGCCGGTCGAGGATTCGGTGGGCGAGCTCGCCCGCCTCAGGACGGAAGGCAAGATCCGTCACGTGGGTGTGTCGAACTTCAGCGCCGACGAGTTGCAGCGCGTGCGCAAGCATCGTCCCGATCGTCTCGGTACAGAATCGCTACAACGTCGCGGACCGCGCCTCCGAGGACGTGCTCACGGTCTGCACACGCGAGGGGATCGCCTTCATTCCGTGGGCGCCGATCGCACGCGGCTCCGTCGAGAAACTCGTCTCCGACGGACTCGAAGCGGTCGCGAAACAACATGCCACAAGCGTGTTCCAGGTGGCGATCGCGTGGCTGCTGGCGAAGTCGCCCGTGATGCTGCCGATTCCCGGAACGTCGTCAGTCGCACACGTCGAGGAAAATGTCGCGGCCGCGCGCCTGAAACTTAGCGCCGAGGATCTCGCGCGGCTGGGATGAGGGGGCGATGTGACGGTAACGTTGGACTGTGCGGCCGCCGAACGGCGCATTCGCCCGCATGTCATCGAGACACCGGTCGTGCGCTCCGGCTGGCTCAGCGTGCTCTCCGGTGCGCAGGCTTATCTCAAGCTCGAGAATCTCCAGGAGACGGGCTCCTTCAAGCCGCGCGGCGCCACCCACAAGCTGCTCTCGCTGACACCGGCCCAGGCAGCGATGGGCGTCGTCGCAGCGTCCAGCGGCGGCAATCACGCGCTGGCCGTTGCGGCGGCAGCGGCGAGGCTCGGCATCGCGGCGGAAGTCTTCGTACCATCGACGATCGATCCGGCACAGCGCGAGAAGATCGAGCGGCTCGGAGCGAAGGTGACGCTCGTGGGTGGAGATGCACTCCTGGCCGAGCAGACGGCGCGCCGCGAAGGTGAGCGATCCGGACGCGAGTACGCATCGCCCTACAACGATCCGGCTGTCATCGCGGGCCAGGGAACGATTGGCGTGGAGCTGCTGCGGCAGCTCCCGCGCCTCGATGCCGTATTCGTAGCCGTCGGCGGTGGGGGCCTGATCGGTGGCATCGGCGCCCATCTGAAGGCGGCTTCGCCCAGCACCGAGATCGTCGGCTGCTGGCCCCGCAACTCGCCGGCGCTGTACGAATGCCTGCGCGCCGGGCGGGTCATTCAAGTGGAAGAGCAGCCGACACTCTCGGTCAGCACCGCTGGCGGGCTTGAAGACGAGGCGATCACGCTGCCGCTCTGCCGCGAAGTGATCGATCGTTCGGTCCTGGTGAGCGAAGAAGAGATTCTCGATTCGTTACGCGGGCTGTATCGCGAGGACGGTCAGCTCGTGGAGGGCGCGGCCGGCGTACCAGTCGCCGCTTTCCGCCAGGTTGCGGGGGATTACGCGAGCAAGACGGTCGCGATAGTCCTCTGTGGCGGAAACGTGAGCCCTGGGATCGCGGCAATGATCAGGGCGACGTGATGCAGACCACGCTCACGGTCCGGACTTCGGGTCCAGGCCTTTACGAGTTCACCGAGCAGGTGACCGATTTCGTGCGCGCGAGCGGCTCCGGGGAGGGGCTGTTGACGCTCTTTGTCCAGCACACGTCCTGCTCGCTATGCATCCAGGAAAACGCGGACCCGGACGTGCGGCGCGATCTCGACGAGTTCTTCCGGCGGCTGGTACCCGCCTCAGACGACCCGTCGATGCGCTGGGTCAGGCACACGACCGAGGGTCCGGATGACATGCCGGCCCACATCCGCGCGGCGCTGAATGCGGTGTCCCTGTCGATCCCAGTGACTGGCGGACAACCTGTGCTCGGCGCCTGGCAGGGCATCTACCTGTTCGAGCACCGCGATCGCCCGCAGACTCGGCGGGTAGTGGGGCATTTGAGTCGCTGATCAGGTCAGACGCTCTGATTCATCGAGAAGCCGTAGAACTCGTTCACCCCGGTGATGGCGGTATGCACCAGTTCGCGCTCCGCAACGCTCAACGCCGGATTCCAGATATCCAGGATCAGCACGGCCCGCGGCGTGTCGCTGTCGTTCCATGCCTCGTGCTCGATCGTATCGTCGAAAATGAGTGCCTTCCCCGGTTCCCATTCGCGCTGCTCGGCACCCACGCGAAAACCGCAGCCGGGCGGAACGATCAGCGGCAGATGGACGACGAGGCGCGTGTTATTGACGCCGGTGTGCGGAGGAATCCGGGTCCTGGCATCGAGGATGGAGAAGACAGCCGTCGGGCTGCAGCCCGCTACTTCGCAGCGGGGCCAGCTCTCGAGTGCGGCGACCGTCCGGGGGCAACGTTCAAGGTGCTCCGGATACGCGACACCCTCGCGCCACAGGAAATAGACGCCCCAGCGACGGGACTCATGGAGATGGCGCAACCCCGACTCCTGTGACCCGCCCCGTCCGTGGGACATGTAGGGTTCGAGCACCTCGTCTCCATCCGACAGGACGCTCACAAGCTCCTCACGAATATCGTCGGTCGCGGCCTCGATCGAGGCTAGCCAGGGGAAATCGCTGCGCTCGTAGAACTCGATGGCCGGCAGGTAGGGGAAGTACATGAACGAAGGCTGTTGCCGGTAAATCCGCTCCTTCTGCACCAGCGTCGCGAGGCACCGGTCGAATCGGCGCAGCGGCTGATCGGCGTAGCGCGCTCGCAGGGTCGTCAACCGCTCCTCGAGGAATCCTTCGAGCGCTCGATTATTTGCATCGACGGCCGCCCGGGCGTGCACCAGGACCTGATCCATCTCCGGTGGCGTCCGGATGCCAGGAGCCAGGGACTGAAGTGCCGTGCGATAGGCGGCGGCGGCCGCGCGCGGTTTGTTCTGCAGCTCAAGCAGCGACGCCTTTTGCAGCAGCGCGCGGAGGTTGCGCGGCTCGATCGCAAGGACACGCTGGAGCGCAGCCATTTCCTCGTCGAGGCGGGCGAGCCCGCGCAGCGCCGCGGCGAGATTGAGCCACAGCGACGGATTGGAAGGCTCGGCTTTGACCGCCTCGGTGAGAACCTGGTAGGCGCCCGACGAGTCGCCTGCGGCCAGCCTTTCCCGCGCCACTTCATTGAGCACCCGCGGGTGCCGCGGAGCCTCGAGCTCCGCCTGCCGCAACAGCCGCCCCGCATCGTCGACGCGCCCGCCCTGACGGGCCTGTGCCGCCGCATCGATCAACTGTTGTATTCGCGCACCATCCATGTGGCTGAGTCCGCTGATCCCAGGTACAGCTCTCGCCCGACCTTACCAGAGGTAGCAACGACCGACGCTGGGAACGGTGCACCGCTTACCGCAATTTTCGGGCGGTCCGGCGCAAAGAAAATTCGCGGCACAGGATGGCCGCCTGGTCAACATCGTCCCGACGAGGTGGCCGTTGCGAGCACGCAACAGCTTCATGCGCGTTTGCGGGTTGGAGTCAGGTCGGGATGACGAGGCGCGCGAGGCAGCCGGTGGCGTCGTCTCGGTTCGTCAGCGTAAGCGTGCCGCCGTGGGCCTCGGCGACCTGGCGCGCGAGTACGAGGCCGATGCCGCTGCCGCCCGGCTTGGTCGTGAAGAACGGCACGAACAGGTTGTCGGGGTTTGCGACGCCGGGGCCGTTGTCCTCACCTCGAAGACCACGCTGTCGCTGCTCCGGATGGCGCGCAGCTCGACGGGCGCGCCGCATCTGTGGGCGTCGCCTCGACCGCGTTACGCACGAGATTGATGAGCGCCTGCTGGATCTGGTCGGCGTCGCCGCGGAGCGTGAGGCCGTCGGCCGCCGCGAATTGCACGCGGCCCGGTGGTTGCACGGCGGCGACCTGCAGGAGGATCGCCGCGGCGTCGCAGTTCGCGATCGTGGGCTCCGGCATACGCGCGAGCTCGCTGTAACGCGACAGGAAGCGCCGCAGCGACTCCGCACGCTCGGCGACCAGCGCCAGGTTCTGCGCGAGCTCCTCTCGCTCCGCCTTGCGCCGGCGCGCCGGCCGCGAGCGCATCGCGGCTCGTCTCGATCACCGACTTGATCGGCGCGAGCGAGTTGTTGAGCTCGTGCCAGATCACGCGGATCAGGCGTCGCCAGGCACGGCGCTCCTCCTCGCGCAGCGCCTGGCTCAGGTCCGTGATGACCAGCAGCCGGAACGGCCTGCCTCCCTCGTGGAACACCTCGCGCATCACCTGCCAGCGGCCGGCGTGTCCCGGGAACGCATGCGACTCGCTCGAGACCGGCGGCCCGTCGAGCAGGCCGTCGAGACCCAGGTCCGTCGCCGACAGTCCCACCAGGGCATGCGGGTGGCGCTTGAGCAGCGCGCCCGCGGCGCGGTTCGCGAGGCGGATGCGGTCGTCGCCGTCGAAGGCGAGCACCGCGACGTCGATCTCCGCCAGCACCTTGTTGAGGAGCGCGGACGCCTCGACAGCCTCGAACCTCTGCCCGCGCAGCGTCGCACCGAGGCGGTTCGATTCGAGCACGATGTCGCCGAGTGCATCGCCCTTGCGCGCGTAGCGTCCGCGGATCCGTAGTCGCCGCCGCGCAGCGCCTCCAGCAGGTTCGCGATCGAGCGCATCGGGTCGACGGTCGCCTTGTGGACCGCGATCGCGAAGCCGACCCAGGCGCCGACCAGGAGCACGACGAGCAGCCGCTGCACCGAGGCCGCGATCGGTGCGTCGCGCAGCAGCAGGAAGGTGGCCAGCAGCGCCGGCAGTCCGCCGGCGAGCGTCAGCAGCACGATGCGCGACTGGAACGTCAGGCCGCGCCGTCGCGTGACCGGGCGGCTGTACAGGGGCTTTCTCGGCTCGCTTTCGTCCGCCACGGCGCCGAAGTCTGCGCGTTCACCAATAGCTGCGCCAGTTGTGGCGCAAGTCAGAAGCGATAGCCAGCGCCAATCTCATAGGTATCCGGGTATCCGGGGCTCGACTGGAAGAAAACCTGGTGGAAATAGTCTTCCCTCGTCAGATTGTGGCCCGACGCAAAGGCGTACCACTGCTCGTTCGGCGATTCGAATCTCAGCAACAGGTTCAGCAGACCAAAGCTGTCCTGCGCGAAGTCAGGATCGTTCTCCTTGGTGAAGAAGATACTGCTTCGGTAGTTGTACTCGAGTCGGGCCGAGAGCGTGCCCAGGTCCCGCACCGGCTGCTCATAGGTGATCGCGGCGCTCGCCGCCCACTCGGGTGCACGAACCAGGTCGTTACCGGAATACGTTTCACCGGATTGATCCTCTGCGAACTCGACGAACTCGCGCTTTGGCATCCAGACGACCCCGCCGGAGACCGTCAGTCGATCGGAAATCTCAAACGTGCCTTCGGCATCGATGCCATAGAGCTCGGCCTTCGCGGCATTGGCCACGTCGACGACCGGCGCATTGCCTTCCAATGTGACTGTGCTTACCTGCAGATCGTCGAAGTCGTAGTAGAAGGCTGCCGCGTTCAATGTCAATCGCCGGTTCAGCCATTGCGACTTTCCGCCTGCCTCGTATGCGGTCAGATGCTCAGGTCCAAACTCGTCGAGCTCGCCGCCACGCGCCGGGCCAAAGCCACCACTCTTGAAGCCTGTGGAGACGCCTCCGTACAGCATCACGTCGTCGCTGGCGGCATATTGCAGATCCAGGCGCCAGGCCAGGTCGTCCGAGTCGGAGCGGTCGGACAGCTGCGTCGGGCTGTCCTGAGCCCCCGTACTGATCGTGTCCACCCGATGTTCTTCGCGGTTGAGGCGCAGCCCGCCGGTTGCGCTCCACCGTTCGGCGAAGTGCAGGGTCGTCTGGCCGAAAATGGCAGCCGCTTTCTCGCGTGACACGGAAAAGTCGTTGAGCGGGTTCGGGTTGAGGCGCGGGAGGAACTGATCGAAATCGCTGGTTGCATCAGCATCGAAGTAGGAGATGCCGACGAGGCCGTCGATGAAACCCGTGCCGTGCAGCAGAAGCTGGATTTCCTGAGACCATTGATCGTATTTGAGCGTGCCTCCCCTCACGCAACCCTGCAGCATCGGCAGCCCGGCACAGTCATCGGCGTTGTCAGTGCGACTTCGGGCATAGCCGGTAATGGCACGCAACGTCCCGAATCCGAGGTCGTAGTCGAGCGTCATGCTGGCATTGTCGTTTTCGGTCACAAGAAACGGGTTCGCCAGGGTGACTGTCGTCAGGTGGATATCGGACGGATCGATCAGGAAATCCGGGTGCGGCGTCCAGAGGTCACCGCCCGCGCCGTCATCCCGCACACGCTGTGCCATGACGTCGAGGCGTGCGCGATCGCTGATGGCGAGTTTCAACGAGGCTCTCAGCCCCCAGAAATCGCTCTCGGCAAATCGCCTGTCATCGACCGAGTTCCTGATGTATCCATCGCTCTCCGAGGCGATAAAGGCGAGCCGAACGGCGGCGCTCTCGCTCGCAAGATTGACGTGACCTTGCGCGCGCGCTGTTGCGTAGGTTCCGTAGGCACCCTCGATATCCGCGCTGAAGTGGTCCTCCGGCGCCTTCGTGATGAAGTTGATCGAACCACCGGTCGCGTTCCGACCATATAAGGTTCCCTGCGGACCCTTGAGTACTTCGATGCGCTCGAGGTCGAACATCCGGGCTATGGCCAGGTTGGCGTCCCCCAGGTAGACGCCGTCCAGATGCGTCGCCACCGACACGCCGCTGCCTCCCTGGTCAGAGATGCCGCGCAACGCGAAGCGAGCGCCAAAGAGTCCGACGTTGTTGACGACGAGGCCGGGGGTGTTGAACTGCAGCTCGTACAGGCGGGTCAGGTTCGCTTCATCGAGAAAATCTCCCGACAGCGCCTGGACACTCATCGGAACGTCCTGCAGATTTTCGGCGAATTTCCGCGCAGTGACGATGATTTCCGCAAGCGGCGCCTGAGCGATCGTCGTTACCGGCAGCCAGACGCCCAGGACGAAGACAGTCCCTTGCAGCCACGCGGCCGGCCTTCTCATGACGGGTCGCCTGCGCGTAGGCGTGGCTCACTCGTCGGCGACGTCCTCGGCCGGCTCGTCGTCGCAGCTCCCCTTCGGCGTGAGCCGCTCGAGCTGCTTCAGCTCCGCGTCGTGCTTCTTCAGGAAGTCGACGTTGGCCCTGGACACGCCAGGTGGCAGCGCGCCCCCGGGCTGGCTGACGGCCCAGGCCGCCATGCCGTTCTGCAGCAGCGAAAGCGAAAACACCATGTACTCCCGCGACGTCATGCCGGCGGACTGTATCGCCGCCCTGGCACCGGGCACGCCATCGAGCTTTGCGGCCATCTGATCGAGCGACTTTGCTTCCGTGTCTTCTTCGTCGCACGCGCCGCGCGCCTGATCCGGCAGCGCCGCAAGCTGCTTCGTCGCCTGTGAGTATTTCGCGAGGCCAGCTTCGGTGAGCGTGTAGCGCAGCACCTCCTGCGCATCCGCGTCCTGGGCCTGGGCGAGGTGCGGTGCGATGAGCAACATCGTCGTGGCAGCCAGAAACGTGCCTGCGATGCGATGTGATGTCGGCATGATCCCCCCTTCGCTTATTATGAGCCTGGCCCAGCAATCGACACTAGAGCTCGTCCGGCTTCAAGCCGAGCTTCTCGAGCCGGCGGTACATTGCGCTCCGCGAGAGGCCGAGCGCATCCGCCGCCGCCGTCACGCTGCCGCCGTTGCGCCTGATCGCGGAGCGGATCAGCGCGCGCTCGGCGTCCTCGAGACTCATGTCCTCGAGCGACGGTGGCCCCGCCTTCGCCGCCGAAAGCCGCAGGTCCGCCGTGCCGATCTCGTCGCCCGCCGCGAGCAGGAGGCTGCGCTCGACGACGCTGTTGAGCTCGCGCACGTTTCCCGGCCAGGCGTACTGCTGCAGCGCCGCGATGGCGCCGGCGTCGAAGCCGCTTCACCGCGCGCCCGTATTGCGCGGTCTTCCGCGCGAGCTGCGCGCTCGCGAGCTCCAGGATCTCCTCGCGCCGCTCGCGCAGCGGCGGCAAGCGGATCTCGACGGTATTGATGCGGAACAGCAGGTCCTCGCGGAAGCGCCCGTCGCGGATCAGCGCGGGCAGGTCCGCATTGGTCGCGGAGACGACGCGCACGTCCGCGCGCTGCGTGCGCGAGGAGCCCACGCGTTCGAACTCGCCGGTCTCGAGCGCGTGCAGCAGCCGCGCCTGCTGCGCTGGCGGAACGTTGCCGATCTCGTCGAGAAACAGCGTGCCGCCGTCCGCGAGCTCGAAGCGCCCGGTCCGGTCGGCCCTGGCGTCCGTGAACGCGCCCTTCACGTGGCCGAACATCTCGGTCTCGAACACGGTCTCCGGCAGGCCGCCGGCGTTCACCGAGATGAACGACTTCTCCGCGCGGTCGGACCAGCCATGTATGAGTCTCGCGAGCAGGCTCTTGCCGGTGCCGGGCTCGCCGGTGATCAGCACGCTCGCCCCGGAGCGCGCCACCTGCCGCGCCATCCGCACGACCTCCTGCATCGCGCGCGAGCTCGCCACGAGGTCCGTGCCGTCGGCACCGCGCAGGATCGCATTCTCGTCCGCGAGCCGGCGGCCCCGGCGGCGCGCCTCGGCGAGCTGCACCTGGTTGCGCAGGAGGGAGGTGAGGCGCTGGTTGTTCCAGGGCTTCTCGAGGAAGTCGTTGGCGCCGTTCTGCATCGCCTTCACGGCGAGCCCGACGGTTGCCCACGCGGTCATCACGACGACGGGCAGGTCCGGATGCTCGCGGTGCAGCTGCTCGACGAGTGCGACCCCCTCCTCGCCCGACGTGGTGTCCCGCGAGTAGTTGAGGTCGACGAGCGCGACGTCCACGTCCTCGCGCCCGACGATATCGAGCACGCCTGCGGGCGAGGTGGCCGTCGTCACCTCGAAGCCCTCGCGCTTCAGCAGGAGCTTGAGCGCGGAGAGGATATCCGCCTGGTCATCCGCAACGAGTATGCGCGGCTGCATCCGGCGAATCGTGCATGGGCGTCACCCGTAGCGCAATGCTAACCCCGGGACAGGTACGTCATGATCTCCGACTTGTGCTCGTTACTCGCGAGCCAGGCTCTGAACTCGTCGACGCGCGCCAGGGGCTCGTCGCCTATCACCCGGGCCAGGATCGAGCGTCGCGATTCCTCGGCAAGCTCGCGGCGAATACGGCTCTGCCATTCGTCAGTAAAGATCGCCGGCATGATGTGGCTCAGCTGAAGCGCCTCGAGCAGCTCCCACTCGCCGCCGTCCAGCCAGGCTTCGTCGCACAGGCCGCAGACGTCCAGGCGATTCGACACGGTCCCGCTGACCTTGTACTTCATCATGATGCGGGCGCACTTCGGGCAGGTGAGCGCCGCGGTCGAGTCGTTCGTCGCGACGGCGCCGACTTCGAATCCGAAGCCGCAGGTGACGGCACGAGATGCTTTTGCGTCTCGGCCCAATGCCGGTAGTGGAGCAAGGACACGAGGCTGCCGTTACACGTGCCGCAGCCCATCGCGGCCAGATGCTCCTCGATCATCGTGGGCTGCAGTTTCGGTGACTTGCATCGTGGGCATTTCATCGAGTACCTCCGCGCGGGGATGCGTCGACACCCGCCCGTCCTGTGGCGGGGCTGGTGTCGTAAGTTGGCATCAATTCTAACTGCCCAGGAGCGGGACGCGATGATCAGACTTGGCGCAGGTCCTTTTCATAGCGCCATACTTCCAGGCGCATGGTTCCCTCAGGAGTAGCCAGCTCGTCGATCACTGTTCCGGAACGATGCCATCCGCACTTTTCATAGAATCTCGCAGCCCGGTCATTGCCGATCGCACATGTAAGCCATGCGGTTTCGACACCCCTGGCCAGAAGTCGTGCCTCGGCATCGGCGATCAGCGCTGCAGCAACGCCTGAGCCACGCGCCCGCGCCCTTACGAAGAGTTGATACAGCTCATCACCCCTCAGCATCGAGAACCCGACGGGCGCGCCCAGCGGCCCGGCGACGCGCACTTCCGCGATTGCCGCCTGCAGGCGGTCTCGAAAGCGCTCCCGCGTGCGACGGCGGGTGAGCTCCACAGGCACGACTGCCTCATGCCCGTCTCGCCAGGCCTCGTACCAGACCGTCGCCAGCTCCTCGAGCTCAGATTCGTGGGCGTCTCTGACTATGACAGGCATAGGTGCCGTCTATAGTTAGCTGCAGTGTGTCGAGGGAGTCCAAGGGTGCAGACAACGTTCACAGTCCGGACTTCGGGTCCAGGCCTTTACGAGTTCACCGAGCCGGTGACCGATTTCGTGCGTGCGAGCGGCTCCGGGGAGGGGCTGTTGACGCTCTTTGTCCAGCACACGTCCTGCTCGCTATGCATCCAGGAAAACGCGGACCCGGACGTGCGGCGCGATCTCGACGAGTTCTTCCGGCGGCTGGT
This sequence comes from uncultured Gammaproteobacteria bacterium, assembly GCA_963728295.1. Classification (GTDB taxonomy): domain Bacteria; phylum Pseudomonadota; class Gammaproteobacteria; order Steroidobacterales; family Steroidobacteraceae; genus DATJKD01. The sequence goes on from CAVSKB010000005.1 coordinate 27,019, forward strand.
ACCCGCCTCCGACGACCCGTCGATGCGCTGGATCAGGCACACGACCGAGGGTCCGGACGACATGCCGGCCCACATCCGGGCGGCGCTGAATGCGGTGTCCCTGTCGATCCCGGTGTTTGGCGGCCAACCGGCGCTCGGCGCCTGGCAGGGCATCTACCTGTTCGAGCACCGCGACCGGCCGCAGACGCGCCGGGTCGTGGGACATTTGAGTCGCTGATCAGCGGTACCACCCGGCTTGGGGGAAGCGCGTTGTGTACTGACCCGCAACCTAGCGCACCGGCCGCGCGGCGAGCGGGAGGCCGAGCGCCTCGTGCGCCTGGCTATCGGCGACCAGGGCGCTGAACCAGTTGGGATACGGCAGCGTGGGCTGAGTCGCCGTGTCGAGCTGTGCCAGGTCCTCGGCATCCAGGTTGATATCCGCGGCACCGAGATTCTCGTCGAGCTGTTTCACGTTGGCGGCGCCTACCAGCAGCGTCGAGACCGTCGGCCGGGTCAGCAGCCATGCGAGCGCCACCTGCGCCGGCTGTGCGTCGTACTTACGGGCGATCGTCTGCATCAGCTCGATGAGGTCGTAGCCGCGTTCGCGGTCGTGGGGCAGGAACTCGAAGCTCGCAAGGCGCGCGCCCGGATCGCCTTTTGGGTTCGCGCGCGTGTACTTGCCGCTCAGGAATCCGCCGGCGAGCGGACTCCACACCATCACGCCGATCCCCGCATCGGCGCAGAACGGCACCAGCTCGTGCTCGAGATCGCGCCCCACGAGCGAGTAGTAAACCTCGGCCGCGCGGAACGGACTCCAGCCGCGAGCGCGCTGCACGCCGACCGCCTTCGCGGCGAGCCAGGCAGGCCAGTTCGAAAAGCCGACGTAGCGGACCTTGCCTTCGCGCACGAGAGTCTCGAGGGCCTCGATGGTCTCCTCCATCGGTGTCAGCACGTCGACCTTGTGAACGAGATAGACGTCGATGTAGTCGGTGCCGAGACGCGTGAGGCTGCCTTCGATGGCGGCGAGAATGTGGGCCCGCGAGAGGCCGGTGTCGATCAGCGCAGGGCCCATGCGATTGCCGACCTTGGTTGCGATCACCACGTCCTTGCGGCGCGCACCGATCGCCTTGCCGAGCATCTGCTCGGACTCGCCGCCGGCATAGACATCGGCGGAGTTGAAGAAGTTGACGCCGCGGTCGATGGCTCGGGCCACCAATTCGCTCGCCCCCGCCTGGTTGTTTACTTTGAAGGTGGATGCGAACGGGCCTTCCTTGATCGTTCCAAAGGTCATGCTGCCGAGGGCGAGCCGCGACACGATCAGCCCAGTGTCACCAAGTCGAGCGTACTTCATGGGCGCACTACCTCACGCTTCGCATCTTCCCAATTGAAGGGTAACACTTACACTTGCCGGCCTGAGCCACGCATGCAAGATTCCCGCGATGAAGAAAAGAACCAAAGCGATCGCCGCGATCGCGATCGCCTTCTACGTGGCCGGCATCATCACTGCGATCCACGCGGTCATGACCGTCAGGACCCCGCAGGGTTCGATCGCGTGGTCCGTCTCGCTGGTGTCGTTTCCGTTTATCGCGGTGCCCGCCTACCTCGTTTTCGGCCGCAGCAAGTTCGAGGGCATGGTGCAGGCCTACGACGCGCGCCGGACCGAGATCGACGCGCTCGAGGCCCAGGTCCGCCGCAACATCGATCCCTGGGTCGCCGAGGCCGAATTGCGCCCGGCAATCTACACCGCCGTGCGCAGACTCACCGGCATGGCGCTCACGCACGGCAACGACGTCGAGATGCTGATCGACGGCGAGGCGACCTTCGTCAGCCTGCTGAAGGGCATCGCGCAGGCCCGCGACTACATCCTGTTCCAGTTCTACATGATCCACGACGACGAGCTCGGCCGGCGCGTGCAACAGGCGCTCATCGAGCGCGCCAAGGCCGGCGTGCGCGTGTACGTGCTCTACGACGAGATCGGCAGCAACGGCCTGCCGCCGAGCTACGTCCACGAATTGCGCGAAGCCGGCGTCGAAGTGAGCCCGTTCGGCGCCACGCAGGGCCTGCGCAACCGCTTCCAGATCAACTTCCGTAACCATCGCAAGATGGTCGTCGTCGACGGCGTGACCGGCTGGGTCGGCGGTCACAACGTCGGCGACGAATACCTCGGTCACGATCCGGAGTTCACCCCTTGGCGTGACACGCACGTGCGTCTCGAGGGACCGGTGGTGACGCAGCTGCAGGCCGTGATCGCCCAGGACTGGTACTGGGCGACGCGCAGGATCCCCAAGCTCGACTGGACGCCGCGCGCGTCCACAAAGGGCAACGTGCGTGCGATGATCACGCCGGCCGCGCCGACGACGCAGCTCGAGACCTCGGGGCTCCTGTTCGTCGCGGCGCTCGACTCCGCGCAAGAGCGCATCTGGATCACGGCGCCCTACTTCGTGCCCGACGAGGCCGTGATCAAGGCGCTGCAGCTTGCCGCGCTACGCGGCGTGGACGTGCGCATCCTCACGTCAGGCAAGGGCGACAGCCTGGCGGTGCACCTCGCGGCGTTTCACTACATTGAGCTGCTGCAGGGACTCGGCATCCGGTTCTATGCGTACCAGCCCGGTTTCCTGCACGAGAAGGTCATGCTGATCGACCACGACATCTCCGCGGTCGGCACGGCGAATTTCGACAACCGCTCGTTCCGCCTGAACTTCGAAGTGACCGCCGTGATCGCCGACGCCGCGTTCGCGTCGGAAACCGAATCGATGCTCGAGCGCGACTTCGCGCACTCGGTCGAGATTGATCCGAAGAGCTTCAGCGAGCGGCCGTTCTGGTGGCGGCTCGGGGTCGACTTGTCGCGGCTTGCGGCGCCGGTGCTGTGACGGGGTTCACCTCGCTTCATGCGGCTGATGGCTCGAGCCCGACGCGAATTTCCTCGAGATCGGCGTCCGTCAGGGCCGGCGAGAAATGTCGCACGTGATCGATCGCCACTGCGGTCTCGAAGTAGTCCGGCGCGCACCGCAGATGCACGTAACCAGATGGTTCGAAACGGCCTTCCTGGTAGTAGACCAGGCGGATGCGCCACCCTCCCCGCTCGATCAGCTCGCGGCAGTGCCGACAGTGCGCGCGGCTGCTCGACGTGCGTTCCGCCCCATCGATGCGCGGCAGGCGCCGGTGCGCCAGTGCGTGTCGCGCCGCGTGCTCGAGCCCCGCAACATCGCCGATCGTTTCGGTCGTTGCCTGCAGCGCTTCCAGGAAGGGTCCGGGTCGCTTGTATGCAGCGCAGGGGAGATGAAACCACAGCGTCATCTCCCCTTCGCCGAATAGATTGGGCAACCGCTCGCCCAGCCGCAACGCGCGCTTGGCAATGCGCTCGCCGCAGCCGCGACACTTCGCGCGCCCGCTCAACGCGGGCTCGATCACATGGGCCACTGGTCCGTCTCGACCTTTGGGCTCAGTGCGACATGCACGCAGCAACCGGGTGGGGTCGCGCGCGATCCAGCGTCGGATCAGGTCAGCTTCAAGGCGGCGAACAGCAGTCCCGCGGTAATGACCTGTATCGACCCCAGCCGCACGGTCATGGAGGAGCGCAGCAGCTCGAGGTCTCGCGCGACGAGCTCCTTCAGGTGGGCAATGTCCTGCTTGGTTGCGAGGGTCGTTCCCATGTCACGCTCCAAGGCGTCGATCACCGCGCTGGCCTTCTCAGGCGGTACGTCGATGCCGACAGCGCATCATACAGCGGGAACTGAAAGCTCACTCGTAGCGCAATGCCGCCGCCGGATCCACCTTCAGCGCGCGCCGCGTCGGCGCCAGCGTCGCAATGACCGCGACCGTGATCATGAGCCCGATGACCATGCTGTAGATGCCGGGGTCGTAGGGGCTCACGTCGCCCAGGACGTCGCCGAGGCCGCGGCCCATGAGCGGCAGCAGCGTCATGCCGATGCCCACGCCGAGCAGGATCTGCACGCCGCTCGCGCGCATGACCATGCGCAGGATCCGGCCGTCGCCCGCGCCCAGCGCGCGGCGCACGCCGATCTCGCGCGTGCGCTGGCCGACGTGGAAGGCGAGCACGCCGAAGAGCCCGGCGGCGGCGAGCACGAGCGCGACGCCCGCGAACGCGGCGAACATCGTGCCGATGATGCGGAAGCCCGCGGTGCGGACCATCCGCGACTCGTCGAAGGTGCGCAGCCAATAGAGCGCCAGGTCCGGGTCGGTCTGGGCAAGCGCAGTGCGCACGGCGCCGACCAGCCCGCGCGGGTCGCCCTCGCCGCGCACGGCGATGCTCATGAAGCGCTGCGGATGCTGCAGCACGGAGATGTACACACCCTCGTCGGTCGTGCCGTCCTCGTCCATGACGACGTTCGGCACCACGCCGATGACCGTGTACCAGATCTTTTCTTCATCGAGGTCGAAGAGGATGCGCTTGCCGATCGGCGACTCGTCCGGGAACATCGACTGCGCCATGAACTCGTTGATCACGGCGACGGAGAGGCTGTCCATGGTGTCGCGTCCGTCGAACAGCCGGCCCTGCGTGGGAGCGATGCGGAAGGTCTCGAAGTACGTGCGGGCTCACGGTCAGGTAGTTGACGAACGGCTTCGTCGAGACGTCGCCGTAGTCGCGGCCCTCGACCGATACCGGGCCGTCGCGCGGTCCCGTGCCCCGGCAGCGAGTTCGTCACGGATGCCGACTGGATGCCCGGCTGCGACTGGACGCGCGTCAGGAGCGTGTCCCAGAACCGTACCTGGTCCTCGCGCTCCACGTAGGTGCCGTCCGTGAGGCCGACGCGCGCCGTCATGATGTCGTCCGTCTCCACGCCGACGTCGGAGACGGTCGCGTTGAGCACGCTCTTCGTCATCAGCGCCGCAACGCCGAGCAGCAGGCAGGCGAGCGCGACCTCGGCAACGACCAGGCCCCAGGCGATCCGGCCGATGGCGAGCCCGGTTCCCATGCGGCCACCGTCGCGCAGCATCGAGTCGAGCGAGGGGCGCGACGCACGGATCGCCGCGGGCAGGCCCGCGAAAAGCGGTCGAGAGGAGCGCGGCGCCGACGGCCACGATCGCGACCCGGTAGTCGATTTCGAAGCGCCACCAGCTCGGGCTGTCGTCGAGCAGTCGCGTCGCACGGCGAGCTGCATGCCGTCGAGCGCGGCCGATGCGAGCAGCAGTCCGATCGCCGTCGCGATCGCGCTGATCACGAAGCCCTCGGCGATCATGTGCAGCACGAGGCGGCCGCGCTCGCGCCCAGCGCGGAGCGCAAGGTCGTCTCGCGGACCCGGTAGGCCGAGCGCGCGAGCAGGAGGTTCGAGACGTTGGCGCAGGCGATCAGCAGCACGAAGCCCACGGCGATGAGCAGCGTCCACACGAGCGTCGTGCCCTCGTCGCCGATGAATCCGGCGGCCATCGGCACGAGCTCGAAGTGGCCGTTGAACGCCTGCGCCCCGATTTCCGCCTTGATGGCCGCGGCGACCGGCGCGAGCTCCTGCTGCGCCGCGTCGGGGCTCGCGCCCGTCGCGCAGCCGGCCGAAGACCTGCACGTCCACAGCCGTCGTGCGCGCGATACGCGCGGTCGCATCCTGCTGGTTCGCGACCCAGAGCTGGGCCGTGGTCGGGAAGGAGATAGTCCTTCGGCATCACGCCGATGACCTCGGAGGACTTGCCGTTCACCCGCACCATGCGGCCGATGACGCGCCGGGTCGGCGTCGAAGCGCTCGGTCCACAGCTCGTGGCTCAGCACCACGACCGGCGCCGCGCCCTCCATCGCGTCCCGCGGCTCGATGGTGCGCCCGAGCTCGGGCGCGACACCGGCCACGTCGAAAATGTGGCCGTCGGCGAAGCCGCCGTCGTAGCGCTCCGCCTGGCCGTCGCCGGTGAGGTAGGTCGTGCCCACGTAGATGCCGCCGAGCGCCTCGAACTGCGTCGACGCCTCGCGGACCTTGAGGTAGTCCTGCGGCAGCATCGTATCGTCGTAATCGCCCGCAATCTGCCCGTCGATCGTCGCGATCGTGTAGAGGCGGTCGGCGTTCGGATACGGCGGCGGCTTCAGCATCAGCGTGTCCGCGACGCCGTACATGAAGATCACGGCGCCGAGGCCGAGGCCCAGCACGCCGGCCGCAAGCGCCGTGAAGGCCGGCGCCCGCGCGAGACCCGCGATAGCGGACTTCAGCTCGTCGAGGAATGCGCGCATGGGTAGACTCCTCAGGCCGTGGCCGCGCGGCGCTGCGACAGGTCGATCATCTTGCTCTCGTCCACGACGCGGCCGTCGAAGAGCTGGACCTTGCGGTCCGCGTAGTCGGCGTAGCGCGGGTCGTGCGTCACCATGCAGATGGTCGAGCCCTCGCGGTGCAGCTCGCGCAGCAGGTTCATGACCGCTTCGCCGTTCCGCGAGTCGAGGTTTCCGGTCGGCTCGTCGGCGAGCAGGATCGAGGGCCGCCCGGCGAGCGCGCGGGCGACCGCCACGCGCTGCTGCTGGCCGCCCGAGAGCTGCGACGGGTGGTGGTTCACGCGATGGGACATGCCGACGCGCTCGAGCGCGGCGAGCGCGGCCTTGCGGCGCTCGTCCGCGGGCATGCTCGCGCGGTAGGTGAGCGGCAGCTCGACGTTCTGCAGCACGGTCAGGTCGCCGATCAGGTTGAAGGCCTGGAAGATGAAGCCGATGCGCTCGTTGCGCGCTTTCGCGCGCGCGGCCGGCGCGAGCGCCGTGACGTCCTGGCCGTCGAGCAGGTACTTGCCCTCGGTCGGCGTATCGAGGAGCCCGAGCAGCGCAAGCAGCGTCGACTTGCCGCAGCCGGAGGGCCCGGAGATGGAGAGGAACTCGCCCTTGCGCGACGTCGAGGTGGATGCCGTCGAGCGCGTGCGTCTCGAGGTCGTCCGTGTAGAAGACCTTGGTGACGCCCGCGAGGCTGATCATGGCTTTGTCCTGCATTCCTCTCCGTTCTGCTCGTGAGGAGGGGATATTGGCGTTCTGTCAGTCGATGACGAGTCGGTCCTTTCCGGACCATTGCGTGGTGTCCGCGAGCGCCACGATGTCGCCGGGCTCGAGCCCCTCGAGCACGACGATCTGGTTCACGGACGCCTTGCCGAACTTCACCGGCACGCGCTCGGCGACGGAATCGCCGGGCTTCGCGCGAAATACCGTGGTCGCGGCATCGGACTGCGCGCCGACCGGGCGGCCGACGTAGCGCACGTTCGCCAGCGTCTCGATCGCGATCGTGCCGTCGACCGAGAGGTCGGCGCGCGCCTGCGTCGGCAGCGACTCGTCGAAGTCCACCTCGACGCGCACCGCGCCCGCGGCGACGGCGGGGTCGACGCGCACCACGCGGCCGCGCACGAGGCGGTCGCGCAGGTCGATGACGGCCGGCGAGGCCCGGCGCCAGGTCGCGGGCGTCGAGCTCGGGGATGCGCAGCTCCGCGTACAGCGTGCCGGGCTTCGCGACGCGCGCGACGTTCGCGCCCGGGGCGAGCTGCTGGCCTTCCTGCACCGGGACGCTCTGCACGACGCCCGCGATGCCGGCCTTGCACCTGCAGGGAGTCGGCCGCAAGGCGGCTGCTCCTCGGCCGCGCGCTCGAGCTGCCGCAGGCGCGCCTGGCGCGCCTCGAGCTGGGCATCGACGGCGGAGTCGAGCGCGGCGAGGCGCTGCTGCTCGATCTCCGCGCGCTCGCCGAGCTGGCCGGCCAGGATCTTCGAGCGCGGGGTCTGCAGCTCCGACACCGCGCCCTTCTGGAAGGCGCGCTCCTCCGCCACCGCCTGGAGGCGCGCGGACTCGGCGGTCGCGCGCGCCTCGGCGAGGGAGGATCGCCGGTCCAGGCGCTGGCTTTGGAGCTCGAGCCGCGCGGCCGCGTACTCGGCGCGGGCGGCGGCGACTTCGAGCGCGGCGGCGTCGGCCGCGCGCTCGACTTCGGGATTCGACAGCTCGACGATGACGGTGTCGGGCTCGACGGTCTCGCCGGCGCGCACCAGCACGCGATCGACGCGCGCCTCCACGCGGGTCGAGAGCCAGCGCGCCTCGCGCGGCTGCAGGACGCCGGGTCCGCGGACCTTGCGCTCGAGCGTGCCTTCCTTCACCTCGTCGAGGTAGAGCTGCTCGCGCGCGACGGCGGGTGCGCCCGGCTCGAGCTTCGCGATACCGAAGGCGACGCCGGAGAGCAGGAAGAGTCCGCCGGCCACCAGGACGAGCTTCCTGTGCTTGAACGACTGGCGGATGCGCGGTCGGTCCATCAGATCACCACGGCTTGAAAGCTGGTGAGCGCGCGGAACTCGGGGAGATTCGAGCCGGCCGTGGCACCGGTACAGGCGGCCACACGCGAGGCCCACACAACGAGCAACAGTGCTCACGGCTACCACGACGAATGCGCGTGTCGCAAAGGTCTTCATGGCGGTCCCCTCCTTTACTTGCTGATGCGGCTTTCGCCGCGTCCAGCTAGTTAGAGCAAGGGGCGTGCCACGTGGCTTTGAATCGCCTCAAGTAGCTGATTTGTCACGATTCAAGTGTGTCTGGCGGGTGCAAGAGTCAGCGTCAGGCCGCGGCCAGCGGACTCGGACATCCCGCTCGTGGGACGTGCGCTCATGCCACCGTCCCAGGAGCGGGACGCCTGGTCAGACTGGCGGCAGGTGCGGATGTCGACAGCGCCGAGAATTCGTCAACCTGGTTGCACGGGTTCCGCGTCAGGACGTAGCCAGCTCGCCGCTCACTGCCCCCGGAGCGATGCCATCCGACAAACGTTTAGGGGTAGGATCTCGCAGCCCGGTCCGACAACCGGGTCAAAGCATCGGTCAGGGGCTCGAGCCAGTAAGCGGAAATGTCTTGGACATCTCTGAGCCAGCAGTCGTGTGCATCGGCGATTCCAGGCGATCAGCGAGCGCAGCACCGTCCGAGCGCGAGGGACGCTCAGCGCGCTACGGAGAGCTGATACAGCTCGCCACGCTGCACGCATCGCAGAAGGCCCGCGCGTACGAGGCGCGCCGAGCGGCCCGGCGACGCGCGCCTGCCGCGAGATGCCGCATGCCGGCGCGCGAGCTCGGCGAGCGCTCCCGCGTGCGACGGCGGGTGAGTGCCCGCGCAGGCACTCGCGGCCGTCGATGCCCGCGGTGGCCGCAGGGCGCGGAGCATCGCACCAGACCGTCACGGCCAGCTCGTACGCGCAGCTCAGGCCACGGCGGGCGGTGCGGCGGGCGCGTGGCGGCGCGCTCGAGCGCGTATGGTGAACTCCAGCGCTTCGCGCGGCCACGCGCTCAGGATCGAGTAGCGGGCCATGGGTGGGAAGGCGCGGGTACGCTGACAATCGCGCGAGATACGGCCACCCACGCGCTCGAGTCGACGGACGGCACGACCGACCCCGCCAGCACTTGCCCGCCTCAGCCATGCATGCAAGATTCCCGCGCCAGGTCGTGCACTGGCACGACCCTAAAGAGCGCGCCGATGAAAAAGAAAAGATTCAAAGCGATCGCCGCGATCACGATCGCCTTCTATGTGGCCGGCATCATCACCGCGATCCACGCGGTCATGACCGTCAGGACCCCGCAGGGCGCGATCGCCTGGTCCGTCTCGCTGGTGTCGTTTCCGTTCGTCGCAGTGCCCGCCTACCTCGTGTTCGGCCGCAGCACGTTCGAGGGCATGGTGCAGGCGTACGACGCGCGCAGGAGCGAGATCGAGGCGCTCGAGGCGCAGGTCCGTCGCAACATCGACCCCTGGGTCGCCGAGGCCGAAACGCGCCCGGCGGTTTACAACGCCGTGCGCACACTCACCGGCATGGCGCTCACGCGCGGCAACGACGTCGAGCTGCTGATCGACGGCGAGGCGACCTTCGTCAGCCTGCTGAAGGGCATCGCGCAGGCCCGCGACTACATCCTGTTCCAGTTCTACATGATCCACGACGACGAGCTCGGTCGGCGCGTGCAACAGGCGCTGATCGAGCGCGCGAAGGCCGGCGTGCGTGTGTACGTGCTTTACGACGAGGTCGGCAGCAGCGGTCTGCCGTGGACCTACGTCGACAAGCTGCGCAAGGCCGGCGTCGAAGTGAGCGCGTTCAAAGCGACGCAGGGCGTGCGCAACCGCTTCCAGCTCAACTTCCGCAACCACCGCAAGATGGTCGTCGTCGACGGCGTGACCGGCTGGGTCGGCGGTCTCAACGTCGGCGACGAATACCTCGGTCACGATCCGGAGTTCAGCCCGTGGCGCGACACGCACGTGCGTCTCGAGGGACCGGTCGTGACGCAGCTGCAGGCCGTGATCGCCCAGGACTGGTATTGGGCGACGCGCAGGATCCCGAAGCTCAACTGGACGCCGCGCGCGGCCGCGAACGGCAACGTGCGCGCGATGATCACGCCGACGGCGCCGACGACGCAGCTCGAGACGTCGGGGCTCCTGTTCGTCGCGGCCCTCGACTCAGCGCAAGAGCGCATCTGGATCACGGCGCCCTACTTCGTGCCCGACGAGGCCGTGATCAAGGCGCTGCAGCTCGCCGCGCTACGTGGCGTGGACGTGCGCATCCTCACATCCGGCAAGGGCGACAGCCTGGCCGTGCACCTCGCAGCGTTTCACTACATTGAGCTGCTGCAGGGACTCGGCATCCGGTTCTATGCGTACCAGCCCGGCTTCCTGCACGAGAAGGTCATGCTGATCGACCACGACATCTCCGCGGTCGGCACGGCGAATTTCGACAACCGCTCGTTCCGCCTGAACTTCGAGGTGACCGCGCTGATCGCCGACCCCGCGTTCGCGTCGGAAACGGAATCGATGCTCGAGCGCGACTTCGCGCACGCGGTCGAGATAGATCCGAAGAGCTTCAGCGAGCGGCCGTTCTGGTGGCGACTCGGGGTCGACCTGTCGAGGCTCGCGGCGCCGGTGCTGTGAGGCGGAACCACGGAGCTCACGCGTGAGCGCCCAGCGCGATCGCCCTGGTGCCCTTGTCCCGGGTGCCCCTGAAAAAAGTTCGTCAACCTAGTTGACGAGTTTGTGTGAACGTCCGCCCGCCCTACGCCCACGGCGCGAGTCTGCAGGTGCCGTCTCGTCGCTGCCATTCTTGGCGAACTCCAGCGTTTTTCGACTTGGCCTCGCGCGAGCTGACGTCGGATCTTCTGCGCATGAACGCCGGCGAAGCTGCCCAGGGTGTCGCTGTGGGACTGTTTGTCGAACACGTTCCGGTGACCGATATGGACTGATAACTGTTATCATGCTCCACGTGTGCAGCATCCCGGACGGACCCCCCATGCCCAGCAGTGTTGACCTCGGTAGATCCTTGGAGAAGGCCGTGAACGAGCTCGTCAAGGCCGGTCGCTCAACTCGCGCAGTGAGGTTCTTCGTGAAGGCGTTCGCCTCGTCCAGGAACGTGGGGCGCGGTCATCTGCGACTCGAACTCGGGATTGTACGGTGTCAGGCGGAAGCCGTCAGGGGTCACGTTCTATCGAGCGTGTCGCCTTTGGGGAGCTTCATGCGCGCAAGGGCTGCGCTGGGAAGGACGACCCAAGCGGAGTCGCCGACGGCGATAGTTCAGTTCGATCATGCCGAATGTTCTTCGAGTGTTAGAACATGTCAAGGCTGTGCGTTTGGCGGCGGGGGCAACTGGAGTTAGCAACGGGTGAACACGTACCTGCACTTCGTCGAGTAACTCGATGAGGACTGCGTCGCCTCGACGCAGGTGATCTACCCTCGAAAAGTCGTCAACCTGGTTGGCGAGCTCACGTGGACGTACTGGGTGGGCGCCCGGAGCCTGAGCGGCTGAAGCGGCAGTGCCGCGAGTGCGAGCGTATCGTCAGCTTGAGGGCCGCGAACAGCAGTCCAGCCGCGACCACCTGGATGGACCCGAGACGCACGATCATCGACGAGCGCTGAAGCTCCATGTCCTTGCGGACTAGAGTGAACTCCTGCTTGACCTCCTGCCTGAACTCGCTGATTTCCTGCTTCAGCTCCTGCTTGAGAAGCAGCACGTCGGCCTTCGTCGCCGACGTCGCGCGCATCTCCCGCTCCATTGCATCGAGTCACCGCCGCGCCTCTCCGTCGGGACGGTCGATGCTGACGAGCTGCATCATGCACGCGACTATGAAGCCTGCCGGCTCCAGACGCTGCACGGCTGTCGCAGGCCAATCACTGCCCCTGCCTTCCGGCTGAGTGGCGCGACGTACTTCAGCTGCCTCAGGTGGTCACAGTTTATGACCACCTCCTCGTCGGGCTCTCAACGACCCTCGCCAGCTCCAGGTACCGGCAGAAGCCATTCGCCATCTTCATCTGCCGCGGCGTCTTGCACTCCGGCCGAAACAGCGCGGGATTGCCGACGAGGATGCAGAGCGCCTTCGCGCGCGACGTGGCGACGTTGAAGCGGAAGCGGTTGTAGAGGAACTCCATGCCGCGCGGCGCGTCCTCGGGGCTCGAGGACGTCATCGAGTAGACGACGACCGGCGCCTCCTGGCCCTGGAAGCGGTCGACGGTGCCGATCCGGTCGGCGAGCGCAGGCAGTGCCTCGACGAGTGCTGAGACCTGGGCGTTGTACGGCGCGACGATCAGGATGTCCTCTGCGCGCACGGGACAGACCACGCCGTCCTTGTTCCGCCAGTCGCAGCGACTCGTCAGGTGCGCGACGAGCTCGCCGATGGCCGCGACCTCTTCCGGCGATCGCGCCCGGTTCCCCGTGTGCGCGACGGGCACATGCATCAGCCCGGAACCCGCGAGCGGCGACTGCTGATCCGTCGCGCGAAACGATCGCCTGTCGCTCGAGTCCCGGGCGCGATTCGACCTTGCCCTCGTAATAGACCTCGGACGTGAACCTCGCGATGTCCGGATGGAGCCGATACGTCTCGGCCAGGAACAGTCCCTTGTCCGCGGGCATCGTGTCCTCGCCGTCGAGCACGTGATAGAGCGCCGACACCTCGCTGCCCTCGGGGTGGCTGCTCTGCAGCGGCTGCTCGAGCTGCTGCGGGTCGCCGAGCAGGACCAGGCTGCGCGCGGCGGGCGCCGTGGCCAGCACGTTGGCGAGCGACATCTGGCCGGCCTCGTCGACGATCAGCACGTCGACGCTTTGCTCGAAATCCGGGCGTGCCCAGCACCACGCGGTGGCGCCGAGCACCTGGATCGTGCCGTCGGCCAGCGCCGGCACGGACGTCGTCGTAGTCGTACCGTCGCTCGATCCCATGTTGACCGGGATACACACCCTCTTCGCGATGGACGATCGAGATCGAAAGCCCCTCCTCGCGGGCCTGCTTCGCCGCGCCCTCGAGCAGGTTGACGATCACCTTGTGGCTGACCGCCGTGACGCCCACCTTGAGCCCCGCGCGCACGAGCGCGCAGATGATGTGCGCGCCGGTGTAGGTCTTGCCCGTGCCGGGCGGACCCTGGATCGCGAGCACGTTGCCGTCGAGTGCGAGCGCGATGCGGCAGGCGGCCTGCACGGTCGTCTCGTCGGGCCGCTGCAGGCGGCCGCTCGCATCGCCGCGGCGCGGGCGGGCGACGGAGCAGCAGGTCGATGGCGGCGCGCCACGGATCGCCGACCTGAGAACCCGTTCGCGAGCACCGCCTCGCCCAGCCGCATGAGCGACTTGCGCAACGCTGCCGAAGACACCTGGTTGTGAAAGAAGACCGCCGTCGGGTGCTCGTCCGCGGTCTTCTGGCGTCTTCTTGATGTCGATCGTGCGCGCGGCGAGGTTGACGTCTGCGACCGTGCCGATCTTCGCGCCGCAGCGCGTCGTACACCTCGTCGCCCTTGCGCGCATCGACCTCCTGCGCCGGAAATGAGTAGCGCTGCAGCGGCGCCTTCTTCGCTTCGAGGACCGCCTGGAAGGCGAGCCCGGTCAGCGCCCGCCGCTCCTCCGCGAGCTCCCGCTCCTCGAGCCCGAGCAGCCGGAAGTATTCCCACCAGCCCGCTTTGTCCTCGCGGCGGTGGAACTCCATCATGTGTGCGAGCGCGAACCGGGCCTGCTGCTCCGGGGAGCGTTCGGCCGGGCTCCAGCGGGACGCCTTCGAGCAGTCCGTCGCGAAGCCGCTGCAGCTCGCGGTCGAGGTCGCTGATCGCCTCGGACGCCTCGCCGCTCTCGACCGCGGGCCGGGGCAGCTCGTGTCCGTCCGCGCGGGCTTCGGCGCGGAGCCGCTCGAGCCAATCGCGCAGCCGCAGCGCCGACTCGCAATCCTCCCGGTTGTAGTCCTCCACGATCCGCCGGTGCGCCTCGAGCCCGGCGTCGAGGTCGCCGCGCGGCGATCGCGCTCTCGACGATGCGCCGGCTCATCGCGGCCTCGCGCAGGTCCTGGGCGCGCGCGTAGCCGAAGAAGCGGCTCCAGGTCCTTGATCGAGTAACGCTCGACGCTCGCGATCAGCGCGCGCCTGACGACGGCGTGCAGGTCGACGAATGCGCGGCCGCGAAGCAGCGCGTCGAGCTCGACCTCGCGCGTCGCGTACCGGCCCATCAGGCGCTTGAGCGCCGTCGGCTCGTACGGCGCGAAGTGATAGACGTGGGCCGCCGGATTCCGCGCGCGCGTCGCCGCCACGAAATCCATGAACCGCTCGAACGCCGCGCGCTCCTCGGCGAGCGTCCTCGCCCAGAGCGGCGTGTAGCGCGGCGCGCCGTCGGGCCCGCGCGCGACGTAGCCCAGCAGGTACTCGCGCACGCCCTGCTCGGCGAAGTGGTCGCCTTCGAAGTCGAGGAAGATGTCGTCGGGCGTGGGCTCCGGCAGGAGCGCGAGGCCGTGCTCGGAATCGAACGGCCGTTTCAGCTCGTGGGTGGGCGCGCCGGTGTCGCGGCCGCGCTGCTGGATGCGCGCCTGGTCACGGAGGCGGGTCAGCGCGTCGCGGGATCCGCGCGCGGGCTCGGGCACCGGATCGAGCGCCGCCAGGGTCGCGAGCTTGTCGACGCCGAGCGCGCGCAGCGCCTTGATCTGGGCGCCGCCGATGCCGGCCACGTAGCAGAGGTGATCGTCGGCGCGCCGGCGCGCCTCGCAGGCGGACCACCACGCGCAGTAGTCGCAGTGCGAGACGAGGTCGGGATAGGTGGCTTCGTGGCCGGCCAGGAACCCGTCGATGCCGCGCTCGAGCAGGCGGAAATAGGCGCCGAAATCGTCGACCCGGTAGCTCACCGGCTCGAAGTCGGTGCCCGGCGTCACGACGTGCATCCGGGCGGGACGCGCGCCCTGGATCCGCTCGAGCAGATACGAATACACGCAGAGCTGCAGGATCGTGCCGCCCTTGGTCTCGCGGGCGAGCTTGGTGTCCCAGGCCTCGTACGACCAGGCGCCGAGGCTGCTCGGTGTGGGGACCTTGCGCAGGAAGTCGACACGGCCGGACCACGCGCCGAGCTCGAGCGTGGCCTGGTAGAGGACGTCCACGCCGGCGCGCATGGCGGCCAGCGTCGCCGCAGCGCTTAAGCCCGCGCGATTCGTCATCGTTCCCCGCGCCGCCGGCGTCGTCTGCGCCGGCGACCGTCAGGCCCTCGCGCGCGCAGCCGCTCGAGGTACGCGCGCTCGTGCGCAAGTCCACGCGCGCGCAGCTCCTCGATGAACACGTCGCGCCGGACCGGCCGCTCGATCTCGCCACGAGCCGCGCGCAGGTCGAGCGCGGAGAGATGACGGCAGCTCAGGAAGTTGCTGAGGTCGGTCGGGGCGCGGAGCAGGCCGGCGGTGGTCTGCCTCATGTCTGCGGGGCGTTGCGGACTATCGCGAGTTCATCGTCGAAGTGTCGCAGTTCGCAGGCTCATTGCGCGAGCCTGGAACGGTCGCAGGTGAAGGCTCCGCGAACTCGCGGCGAGGACGCGGGCAGCGAGATCGTCAGCCGAGTTGACAACTTATCCTGACGCGCTCCCGCTCCTCACAGCATCGGGTCTGGACGGGCCAGTCCAGACCAGACCGTCAGCCGTATGGTCCGATAGTCCTATCCATCCGTGCCCACAATCGGCGCCGCGACCCGGTCGCGTACATGAGATTCGTCACGGCCGCGCCTCCTGGGGCTTCCGATTCGGCAGGTCCGGAGCCGCCCGGCGGCGATCACTCAGCGTCGTCCCGGCAACGCTCCCAGCAGCGCCGGCCGGCGAAGTACGATCCGGCCCACATCAGCAGCGCAACGTACAAGCCGAAAAGGATGTGGGTGAAGAGCGGCGAGTCGATGCGGACGTGCGCGGCCACAGCGCCATCCGCGGGATCACTTCTCCCGGAAGGGAATCGACGCGACGACGATCGCCCAGATCGCGGCGCGCGCGCGTGTCGGTCCCTACTGTTTGCGCGACGCTCGAGTCGAAGACCGGAATCCTCCGCGAGCTGATGCGGGAGGCCATCTTTGGCCCGCGATATGCGAAGGCGGTCGAAGTCCTGGCACATGCCACGGACCCGGTGGAGTCGATCGCACTCAGCGCCGCGATTGCGCGGGCGATCTACGAGGGTGAGAGTGCCGATCTCAGCCTGCTGATGAACGCCTCCGCCTTCTCTCCCGAGCTGCAGAAGCTGCAGCTCGAGTTCGAACAGATCCGGCTCGATCTGAAGCGCGACCGCGTCGAGCAGCTCTTCAAGCACGCCAGGGCCAGGAAGGGTCTCGATCGCGAGAGCGCTCGCCACATCCTCTGGATGCTCAGCAGCCGCGACGTCTACCGCATGCTGGTGCACGAAAGCGGTTGGTCTGCGGACCGTTACGAGGCGTGGCTCTCGGATACGCTCGTGCGGCTGCTCACGGATCCTGGCCACGGCGCCGCGCGCGACGAGGCAGCGGCGCCGGGTTGGACGTGACCTTGCTGCGCGGTATCTCGTGTGCGGCTGACCGCTCAGCATCTGCAGTCCTCAATCCGAGCCCATCCCGTCTTCTTTCGCTTCCGTATCGATCGACGGCAAAGGGGGTAGGCCAAGCTCCTTCAGAAACTCATTGTGCTTGGCCGTTGCCTTCCGGATCGCGTTCTCGATTCTGACCAGTTCGGCATGAGTCGCCGCCAGGTCGATCTCCGCCTCCGCCTCGGCGGTGCTGACGTAGCGGGAGATGTTCAGGTTGTAGTCGTTCTCCGCGATCTCCTTCATCGCCACGCGCCGGGAGTAGCGCTCCTGCCTCCTTCCGGTTCTGGTACGTCTCGATGATCTTGTCGATGTGCTCGTCCGTCAGTTGGTTCTGCCGCTTGCCCTTCACGAAGTGCTCGGCGGCGTTGATGAACAGCACGTCGTCCGGCTTCTTGCACTTCTTCAGCACGAGGATGCAGACCGGGATGCCGGTCGAATAGAACAGGTTCGCCGGCAGGCCGATGACGGTGTCGATGTGCCCGTCCTTCAGCAGCTTGCGTGCGGATGCGCTCCTCCGCGCCGCCGCGGAACAGCACGCCGTGCGGCAGGATGATCGCCATCACGCCTTCGTCCTTCAGGTAGTGCAGCCCGTGCAGCAGGAACGCGAAGTCGGCCGCGCTCTTGGGCGCCACGCCGTGGTTCTTGAACCGCACGTCCTCGCCCATCGCCTCGGTCGGCTCCCAGCGATAGCTGAACGGCGGATTGGCGACGACCGCGTCGAACTGCGGCTTCTTCGCCGGGTTCGTCTCGCGCAGCATGTCCCAGTCGTTGGTCAGCGTGTCGCCGTGGTAGATCTCGAACTCCGTGTCCTTCACCCCGTGCAGCAGCATGTTCATGCGCGCCAGGTTGTAGGTGGTGATGTTCTTCTCCTGCCCGAAGATCTTGCCGATGCCCGTGCGGCCCCATGCGGTGGCGCACGTTCAGCAGCAGCGAGCCCGAGCCGCAGGCGAAGTCGAACACGCTGTCCAGCTGCGTCCGCTTGCCGGTCGTCGGGCTCCTGGCTGTCGAGCGTGACGATGGCCGGAGAGGATGCTCGGAAATCTGCTGCGGCGTGTAGAACTCGCCCGCCTTCTTGCCCGAGCCGGCCGCGAACTGGCCGATCAGGTACTCGTAGGCGTCGCCCAGCGTGTCGACGTCGGTCGAGAACTGCGCCAGCCCCTCGGCGATCTCCGTGATGATCGAGCAGAGCTTGGCGTTGCGGTCGGCGTACTTCCTGCCGAGCTTGTCCGAGGCGAGGTTGATCTCCGAGAACAGCCCCTGAAAGGTGCTCTGGAACGATTCGTTCTCGATGTACTTGAAGCCCTTCTGCAGCGTGTTGAGCAGCTCGCCGTTCTGCGTGCGGGCCAGGTGGGCGATGTTGCCCCAGAGGTGCTCGGGCTTGATGACGTAATGCACCTTGCGGCGCATCTGCTTCTCGAACGCGGCCACGTCGTCCGGGTTGTTCGCGTACCAGACCGACAGCGGCGTCCGCCCGCCGTTGCCGATGGCGTTCGGGTCGGGATAGTCCTTGCCCAGCTCCTTCTTCGCCGCCGCTCGTAGTTGTCCGAGAGGTAGCGCAGGAACAGGAACGACAGCATGTAGTCGCGGAAGTCGTCCGCGTTCATCGCCCCGCGCAGCTGGTCGGCGATGTTCCAGAGGGTCTTGCCGAGTTGTTTTTGGTCTTGTTCGGTCATGCGTGTCGTTTCCTCGTTGCTCGCGTCGTCGGAACAGTGCCGGGTTGAACGGGTAGCGGCTGATGAACTCGCTGAAGCATCTTCCGGAAGTAGCTCCTTGTTCTCGTCCATCATCTCCTGCGGCTCGTACAGCGAGTAGTTGCCGTGGCTCATGAGGTTGATCACCCGCTTGTGCAGACGTCCTGTCCGGGTCGTCGTCGTCGCGCTTGATGCACGTCTGCGAAGTGTCCGTAGCCAAGGAAGCTGGCGGTCTTCTCCATGATCGCGCGCAGCATGTTGAAGTGGTGCGTGTACAGCTCGCCCGACTTCTGCGCCTCGTGCAGCTCGACCAGCGACGCGACATGATGGAAGAACGGCGTGTCGTCGGTGTCGCGCAGCGAGATAGCCGTCCGCCGTGCCGCGTCTCTGCTCAGGAAGTACTGCTGCGCCTTGCTTCTTCAACTCGTTGCACAGCACGTTGAAGAACAGCGCGTGATGCGTCGAGATCACCGTCTCGAGCGCGGTCGTGCGCGTCCTTCAGCATCTGCGCCAGGTGGTTGCGCGACCGCGATCGCGTTGTGCTCGTCCAGCGACGAGATCGGGTCGTCGATGTAGACGTACTTCACCCACTTGTACGCCTCGGCCCCGTCCAGCACGAGCTGCACGATGGCGAGGAAGAAGCACCAGATGAAGATGTTCTCCTCGCCGCGGGAGACCTTGATGTCGTCCACCGTCGTCCGTGTCGCCGTCGCCGTTCATGCACCTCGCGCGAGAAGCTCGACTTCCCACTCGTGTCGTGTCGATGCGGAAGTCGAAGTCGGCGTAGCGGTTCAGCAGCGGGCGGATGCGGTTGTCCATCTCCAGCTCGCCCAGCCCGGCGAAGAACCGCGAGTCCTTGTTGATCTTCAGCACCCGCTCGCGGTCGTTCTCGAGATCGTTGTCCCAGTGGAACAGGTCTTCGGTGAAGGCGTTGAAGTAGAGCGTGTCGCGCGTCGTCGCCGCTTCTTGCCGAGGTCCTTGAACTCGGTGGACAGCCGCGTCTTGCCCGTGCCGTTGTAGGCGTAGAGCAGGACGAACTTCTTCGTCTGCAGCTCCTCTCGCAGGTGCTGCGCCAGCGTCGGGCAGATCGGGGAACGGACGTCGGCGGCGTCATGGCTCAACCTCCTCCGGCGACGGGAACAGCTGCTGCATGAGGCCCTTCTTGTGGGTCCTGCAGGGCGTCGAGCTTTTCGCGACTGCGGCGGCGATCTGGGCGTCGAGCGAGGAGAGGCAGTCGGCGATTCGCTGCTGCTCGTCGATGCGCTGGGAACGCGAATGCGGAACTTCAGCGATCGAACTGGCCATGCTCGATTGTCTTGATCCGCGCTGCTCGGCAGCCATTGCTTCGTAGCGAGCTCCATCGCTTCAGTACAGGAAGTACAATCGCAGATCGAGCATCGACTGAGCATTCGCAGATCAGAAGCGTCTGATGCATGGACACGGCGATTGGCTGCAGATCCCGAGTCGCGCCTTGCCGATCGACGCAGACCGTGATCATCGCGTCGAATGCAGATCGTTCGGACGACTGCAATCCTTCGCACGAATCGTCGCTGCGTTATCGAAATCGACCGTTCTCGACGATCGAGTCGTGCACGATCACGGCATCGTCGATCGTCAGCTGAATAGCGTGCCTTCGCATCGGTCGCGTCTGGCGATCGCTCTCCGAGCTGAGTATCGCCAAGTCGCCGAGCGTCTTCTCCACTCCGGCCCGTCGCGGAACTCGGGGAAGCGGAGGCGGGGGAGGGTTTCGCCTTCGCGGGGAAAAGCTGCTGCATCAGCCCTCGCTTGTGGGCCTTCAGCGCCTCCACTTTCCGCCCCTGGGCGGCAATCAGCTCGTCCAGCGACGTCAGGCAGTCGGCGATCTTCTGTTGCTCGGCGATCGTCGCTGGGAACGGCAATCTCGATGTCGCTAAGCGATCGTCGACGTTGCATAGACCTTCGTGCCTTGCGCTGCCCTTCGTGATATCTGCTGCAAGCCATCTGCTGCAGAATGAGTCCCGTCGAATAGTAGTCGAGAGCATGTCGGATTCGACGCCAGTCGTGTGCTGACCGGAAGCAGTAGATGCCGTTCAGACGCGCGACTTCGATGCCTTGCCGATGTCGTTGATGATGCCCTGAGGCGATCGCATTAGTCGCGCTCTTGTCGTAGCGAAGTCGTCCGTGTCGATCGACTGTAGTCCTTGTACTGATGCCAGCGATACGTGCGTCCGATAATCTCGATCTGCGCTGACAATGCCGTGACTCGCCGTAGACGGATGTACTTCGCGCAGTCCGTACTTCAGCTCGTTCCGTGACGGCGTTGTCCGCTGAACGAATAGAGTTTCTCCATCGCTCGTGCTTCCACTCCGGCTCTTCCGAAACTCCGGAAACCGCAGCTTCGGCGTCAGCGCGTTGATTTGTCCGTCCTTCGCCATCGCCTTATTCCTCGTACGCCTTGAGCCCGGAGATGTCGCGGCCGCCGGCGCGCTTCTTCAGCAGCGGGACGAGGTCGTCCATCAGGGCCAGTTCCTTCTGCGTGCGGGCCTTCCAGCCGAGGTCGAGCGGGGCGAGCAGGTCGGTGAGTTGCTCGCCGTCGAAGATCATGCGGCTGAGGATGCCGTCCACGAAGGCTTGCAGCGACGCCGCGGGCAGGCCGTGCTTCGCGGCGAGGTCGGCCAGCTCGCGGGCAGCCTTCTCGGCCTTGAAGTGCTGGTAGCCGGCGCGGATGGCGGCTTCGTCGAGGCCTTCGCCGGCCTTGAGGCGCGGACGTATTCGGTGATGTCGTCGCGCTCGTCGATGAACTTGGCGTCGGACTGCGATCAGGCCGATGAGCTGCTCGCGGCTCATCGTCGCCTTCCCGGCTTCTTGCGCCGAGAAGTCGGCGATGAGCTTCATGATGTAGTCGTAGTCGATGACGGCCGAGGCGAAGAGGACGAACTCGAAATCGAGCTGGTCGACCTCGCTCGCTCTTCTGTCGCCCGGCTTGTCCTGCTGCGCCTTGAGGCGCTGGGCGGTTTCGAGGTAGACGCCGCGGAAGGCGTTCAGCTCGTCCTTGGGCAGGATGTCTCGATCGTCTGCTTCCTGCTCGGCGGTGAGGTCGGTGTACTGGTCGAGCTGGGTCTGGAGCCTCTGCACTTCCTTGAAGTGCTTGATGAAGGCGGCGCGGGCGTCGTCGCCCTTGAGGTTGGCCACGTCTTCGGGCTTGCCGGCGAGGCCCTGCGACTTCATGAAGTCGTCGAGGCTCTGCATGGCGGCCTTGAGCTTGTCGATGACCACGGGGGCCTTGTCCACGAGCCAGATTTCGCGCGCCTTGTCGGCCTTGGCGCCGGAGAAGAGGGCGATGGCGGCGTCGACGGCGTCCTGCTGGCCGCGGAAGTCGAGGATGTGGCCGTAGGGCTTGGTGTCGTTGAGCACGCGGTTGGTGCGGCGAGAAGGCCTGGATCAGGCCGTGGTGCTTGAGGTTCTTGTCGACGTAGAGCGTGTTGAGGTACTTGCGAGTCGAAGCCGGTGAGCAGCATGTCGACGACGATGGTGATGTCGATCTTCTCGCGCGCCCTTCTTGGGCAGGTCGGCGTTGGGGAACTGCTGGTCCTTGATGCGCTTCTGCACGTCCTGGTAGTAGAGGTCGAACTCGTCGATGCGGTGGTTGGTGCCGAAGCGGGCGTTGTAGTCGGCGATGATGGCCTTGAGCGCCTTCTTCTTCCCTCGGGTCGTGCTTGTTGTCCTCCTGTTCCTGCGGCAGGTCTTCCTGAATCTGCTTCACATCGGGGCTGCCGTCGGCGGGCGGGGAGAAGACGCGGCGATGTTCAGCGGGACGAAGTCCGGGTCGGCCTGCCTGCTTCTCGGCCTGCAGCGTCTTCGAACAGCTCGTAGTACTCGATGGCGTCGTTGATGGACGCGGTGGCGAGGAGGGCGTTGAACTTGCGCCCGCCGGTGGCGGCGTCGTGCTTGGCGAGGATGGCCTCGACGACGGCGCGCTTGGCGAGCGTCTCGCCGGGCTTGGGCGGCGTTCTTGCCTTCGGGCTTGTAGTAGTCGACGTGGAAGCGCAGGACGTTGCGGTCCTCGATGGCGTGGGTGATCGTGTAGGCGTGCAGCTGCTTCTGGAAGAGGTCCTGCGTGGTCTTGAGCGTCTGACGTCGCCTTCGATCTGCCTGAAGCTGGCGTTGTCCTCGAAGATCGGCGTGCCGGTGAAGCCGAAGAGCTGGGCGTTGGGGAAGAATTCCTTGATGGCCTTGTGGTTCTCGCCGAACTGCGAGCGGTGGCATTCGTCGAAGATGAAGACCATGCGCTTGTCGCGCAGCGGTTCGAGCTGCTCCTTGTAGGTCGACTGCCCTGCTTCTCGCGCTGCTTGTTGCGCTTGCTGTTTTCGTCCAGGGCGAGGCCGAGCTTCTGGATGGTGCTGACGATGACCTTGTCGGCGTAGTCGTCGGAGAGCAGGCGGCGGACGAGCGCGCCGGTGTTGGTGTTCTCCTCGACGCAGCCTTCCTGGAAGCGGTTGAACTCCTCGCGGGTCTGGCGGTCGAGGTCCTTGCGGTCGACGACGAAGAGGCATTTCTCGATGTCGGGTTGTCCTTGAGCAGCGTGGAGGCCTTGAAGAGGTGAGCGTCTTGCCGCTGCCGGTGGTGTGCCAGATGTAGCCGTTGCCGCAGTTCTTGTCGATGCAGTCGACGATGTTCTTGACGGCGTAGATCTGGTACGGCCGCATCATCAGCAGCTTCTGCTCGCTGGCGACGAGCACCATGTAGCGGCTGATCATCTGGCCGAGCGTGCACTTGGCGAGGAACGTCTCGGCGAAGTCGTCGAGGTGGGTGATCTTCGTGTTGTCCTCGGCCGGCGAACTGGTAGATGGGCAGGAAGCGCTCGTCGGCGTTGAAGCGAAGTGGCGGGCGTTGTTGTTGGCGAAGTAGTAGGTGTCGGTGCGGTTGCTGACGATGAAGAGCTGCACGAAGCAGAGCAGCGTGCTGCGTGTAGCCGTTGCCGGGGTCGTTCTTGTAATCGACGATCTGCTCCATCGCCCGGCGGGGGTTGATGCCGAGCGTCTTCAGCTCGATCTGGACGACCGGCACGCCGTTGATGAGCAGGATGACGTCGTAGCGGTGGTGGCTGTAGTCGGTGTTGATGCGGAGCTGGTTGACGACCTCGAAGGTGTTCTTGCACCAGTCGTTGATGTTGACGAGCGTGTAGTTCAGCGGCGTGCCGTCGTCGCGGGTGAAGCTGTTGCGGTTGCGGAGCGTGTGGGCGGCGGTGAAGACGTCGGGGGTGACGATCTCGTCGAGCAGGCGCTGGAACTCGCCGTCGGTGAGCTGACGCGGTTGAGCGCCTCGAACTTCTCGCGGAAGTTCGCTCTCCAGCGCGGCGCGGTCGCGGATGTCCGCGCGGTGTTCGTACTTCAGGTCGCGAAGCTTCTCGATCAGCTCTTCTTCAAGTTGGCGTTCGGACGATGTCATGATGACCTTGGCTCAAGTCGGTTTCGTAATTGCCGTAATGCATACCATCGATTGAGGCGAAGTTCGCATTGCCACGTGGCGGCGCGCCGAACGCCCAGCGCTTGTCGTCGCACAGCAACTCGAGG
The DNA here is from genome assembly GCA_963728295.1 of uncultured Gammaproteobacteria bacterium. Classification (GTDB taxonomy): domain Bacteria; phylum Pseudomonadota; class Gammaproteobacteria; order Steroidobacterales; family Steroidobacteraceae; genus DATJKD01. The sequence goes on from CAVSKB010000005.1 coordinate 50,956, forward strand.
TGGTCACGAGTGCTTGCCGCCCCACAAGACTATTCGTCGTCATCCATCATCCTCGTCGTCTTCTCGACATCCACATCGAGCGACTCAAGATAGTCGCTGCGAATTCGTCCGAGCGACGTCTTTGCCTTCGGATCGACGAAGAAGAACCACCAGCCGTTCGTTGCGCGGCCCGTCAGATATACCGCAGCCGCGGACGGGCGCGAGAAGGTCTTGCCCTCGAATTCGATCTGCCCGTCGGGCAGCAGTACCCCGACTCTGTTGCTGAACTTCGCTTGGCGCGGCGTCAGCTGCGATGCCCGGTTGAAGTGCGCCGGCGCTCAACAGATCGGACAACTGCAGCTTGCTTCTTCGCCGCGGCCTCTCGGAGGCGAAACCCGACTTGTGCCCTTCCGGCACCGGCCAGACGCGAATGATGACTTCGATCAGATCGCGTGTTCTCGCGCGGATGGACTCATCGGTCCAATCATCTGTCGCCGACTCAAGCAGCTTCCGGTTGAGGAGAAGAACGTCGTGACGCCTGCAGCCCGCTGCGCTTGCCGTGCCCACGGGCCATTGGACACGCTGCTGTTGAGACGTCCGGTCAGCAGCGTGAGATTGCCCGAGCGTGTGAACCAGCTTGTCGCGCTTGCTCGGGAGTGCCTGCGGGATCCGGCTTCCAATGCGCCGCCCACTTCCTGGGCATGACATGCTCGATCGCGTACTGCCCCGCGCGACGCGCTCACCGCCAAGTCCGGTCTTCTCGCCCTGCCAGCCGCGCAGATAATCCTCGATGCCTTCGAGAACCATCCGCAGGCGGCTGCGCCGCAGGCGCCGATAGGCGAGCAGCTCACTCAGATCCTCGCGCAGTTCGGCATCGTCCGGCCAGTAGCGGCTGTCGCCGGTCTGAGCGGCGAGGTACTGCTCGATGACATCGCCGACTCTGCTCGCGAGTCGACGACCGCACGAGCTTCACCAGCTCCGCGACGGCCTGGTTGTAGCTCTTCGTCGTCGCCCGAACGAGCATGCGGCGGACCATCCAGCTTTCGACGACATCCAGCGCCTTCGGAAAGCTGCGCGTCGGGCACCGGCGGCAGCTCAGGATCGAGCAGGCACAGCACCAGCGGCTTGATGACCTCGCTCTCGAGCACGCCCGTGCGATAGCCGAACAGCCCGAGTCGGTCGATCGGCGCCGGTCGGCGTCATGCGCATCGGTCACGAACTTCCGATAGACACCGGACGCGCGGTGGATCCGACGCAGCAGCTCCGGCATCGGCACGCCGGCATCGTGGTCGGCGTAGCGCTTGAAGCGGTCGAACACCTCGCGCGCCACGATCTCCTCGCCGGTCTGCGCGATCAGCCAGTGATTCAGGAACACCGAGATGCGCGGGTACCGCAGGCGGCCCACCGCCACCTCCGTTTCCCAGAACGCCGTCTCGAACTCCTTCCAGTGATCTGACGTACTCCTGCTCGACGTCGGACCCGGATTCCATGCAGCCGCTGGAAGACGAAGTTCTTGATCAGATCGGCCGCCGTGAGCTGCGCGCCGCGAGCGTTGAGCGTTTCGAAGATCTCCTGCGCGTTCTCGTCCGCTCCCAGATCGATGACGACCATCTGCAGGAGATCGCGGACCACCGTTCTCGACAGCGGCGGCGCGGTGCTGACCGCGTCCGTCGCCTTCCGCATTCAGCCACTCGCGCGCCTGTTCGCTGAAGAACCGATGCGCCTCGACCATCCGCTCGCCGCGATGGCCGAGCGCGTCGTAGTCCACGGGCGGCTTGGCGCCCATGACGGCGTTGAACGCCGGCCGGTCGCGATTCGTCGGCCAGACCTTGAACTGGTCCTCGGGCTTTGAGCAGAACGGCTCCTGCGTTCGTGACCAGCGGCTCGATCCGCAGCGGCCGGCTGCAGCGGCTCCGACCGACAGCAGCTCCGCGTGCAAGGCATCCAGCAAGAAGCTGCAGCGTCGTCAGCCGCTGCTGACCATCGATGATCGTCCGCTTCTGCATCTGCCCGATCGGGTTCTGCACCTGCTGCAGCACGACGGCGCCGAGGAAGTGCGGCTGGTGCCGCTCGCTGCGGCTGCTTCAGCAGCCGCTCGGCGACGCGGACGACGTCATTCCACAGCGGCTCCCACTGGTTCTCTTCGTTCCAGACGTAGGGACGCTGGAACAGCGGGACGATCAGCCGTTGCGGCTGCATGAAGACCATCTGTGGCGTGCGGACTTGCGTTTCCATTCGTTATGTTCCTAGCCGCTGGGAGACTCACATGTCAGCGCGACAGGTCCTAGCGAATGTAGAGACGCCAACGGCAATCCTCTGGCCGATTCCGAGGTCACGCGACGCATCGCCGTTCGCGTCAAGGACGGCCGCAATTGTCGATTTCGGTCCGTCGCTACGAGCCGTCGCTCGCGGAGGATTAGGGATACAGGCTCAGAGCTTCAGCACGATCTTGCCGACGAACGCGTTGGAGGCCATGTACGCAAGCGCCGCCTCGTAGTCCTCGAGCGCAAACACCCGGTCGATCACCGGATGCAGGTTGTGCTGAGTGATGAACGCGCTCATGCGCAGGTAGTCGGCACGCGAGCCGACGAAGATACCTTGCGCGCGGGCCGTCTTGAGCAGAAGCCCGGCCGCCGCAATGTCGCCGTCGTAACCCGACAGCCCCCCGACGACGGAGAGCGTCCCCCAATAGGCGAGACTCTTGACCGATTGGGGCAGCGAGTCCTTGCCCCCGACGTCGACGATGATGTCGGCACCGTGCCCGCCCGTGAGCTCCAGCACGCGTTTAGACCACTCCGGTGTGCTGCGGTAGTTGATGCCGTCTCGTGCGCCGAGTGCTTTCACACGCGTGAGCTTCTCGTCCGAGCTGCTGGTCGCGATCACGTTCGCGCCGAGCGCGACGGCGAACTGCAGCGCCAGCATCGATACGCCGCCCGTGCCCTGGACGAGCACCACGTCTCCGGGCTTGACGGCGCGATGGCCGTTGACCGCCATCCACGCGGTGAGACCGGCCGTCGGCAGCGCGGCGGCTTCTTCGTAGCTGAGCCCGCGCGGCGCCGGGACCACGGCGGTGTCGTCGAGCACGATGTAGTCGCCCAGCACGCCGTCGACCGATGCGCCGTGCGCGCTCTTGATCTTGTCGGTGCTGGGTGGCCCGTCGGTCCAGTTCTTGAAATAGAGGCTCGTCACCCGATCGCCCGGGCGGACGTCCTTCACGTCGCTGCCGACGGCGACGACGTCACCTGCGGCGTCCGACGCGACCACCAGGCCGGGACGGCCCGCATCCGGCGCGAGCATCTCGAGGTCGCCGCGATTGAGCGATACCGCACGCACGTGCACCAGGACCTGGTTGGGCGCGAGCGCGGGGACGGGCGCCTCGGTGAGCTTCCATCGATAGCCGCTCTCGGCCTTCTCGAGTACGACCTTGCGCGTGGTCGTTGGCAGGGGTTCGGCCGAGGCCGCAGGCTCCATGACGGCGAGCGCGCTCAGTGCGAGCGCCGAGATCACCAGACGCGTGAACACGCCGATCAGGCCCTCGATGCATCCGCTTGCCACGCCCGATCGTACCAAAGCTTGGCCTTGAGTCGGGGCGGGGCCGATACGGCTACTCGACGATCTGGCCCGCCGATGGCGCCAGTGCATCGACCCTTGCTGCAACTGCCTGGCAGGCCGCAAGCAGATCCGTCATCAAGCGGTCGTCGACGTCCAGATCGCCCTGGTACTCCCCGAGATTGCGGATCTCGTGGCATTTCGCCAGGACTCGCCAGACCTCGGGTCCAAGATCGAGCGTGTGCGGCAGCACCTGGAATACGACGTACCGGTTCCTGGGTCGATACCCGGCATGGCGCAACGCGGCCAGGCACAGTGCATGGGCCGCGTTGTAGGCAAGGTCGAACCGCCCTTCTAGCGAGAGCGTGGGGTTTTCGGCGTCCTTGAGTCGCGCAAGCCCCGCTCGCTTCAAGCCAGCGAATTCGTGCGCATCTGGCGGCTCGGCGGAAAGCGGCTTGCCGGGGCCGGAGAGGTTATCAAGCGGCGATGGCATCGTCCGAGCCGATCACCCACACCTTCGGTTGCGCGAGCACCCGCCTGACAAACGCGTTCTCCTGTCTGCGCCGGGCGAACTGCTTACGGGTGTACACGGTTGGATTCACCGGCCGATCCAGTTGCGCGGCCACGGGCTCGAGTGCGGCAAACAGGTCCGGATAGCTGACGCTGTCGCTGACGACCATTAAATCGACGTCGCTCGTCGCGGTGTCCTGCCTTTTTGCGACGGATCCGTACACAAATGCCGCTGTAATCTTCGGCGCAAACGGGGTGAGCGCCGCGCGCAGTGGCTCGGCCAATGCCACGGTCTTCTGGACGATACCGCGAAGCTCGTTAAAGAGCGGCGAGCCGGGATTGGCCTGGTAGTGCTTCTGTGTGCCGATCCGCTTGACCGTGACCAGGCCGCTATGTTCCAGGCGCGACAGCTCGCGTTGCACGGCGCCCGATCCCGCGCCGACGCGTCTGATCAGCTCGGTTGCGTAGAAGCTTCGGTCGGGCTGACCAAACAGCAACGCAAGCACTCGCGACTGGGTCGCGGAGAAGAGCGCATCTGCCATGCTCAGGGATCGCATCGAGGGCACCCCAGTATTCCCATTCTGGGTATGCTAGTACCCATATTGGGTATATTCAAGCGCCGACCGTCATCGGCGTCGCCTCCCCGTTGCATGGCGACCCGCACTGTGTGACGGTATGTGTGGAGACCTACACATGGCGACCAATCTTTCCATTGATCCCAAGCTGATCGACTCTGCGCTCAAGCTGAGCGGCGAGAAGACCAAGCGCGCCGCGGTCACGCGTGCGCTCGAGGAGTTCATCGCGCGCCGGCGTCAGAAGCGCGTTCTGGACCTGCTCGGTCAGCTCGAGTGGGACAAGGACTTCGACTACAAGGCGGAACGGACTCGACGGTGAACCTGTTCGTCGACGAGCGTCTGGTTGCTGGCGTTGCGCCGCGATGCCCGGTCGGACCAGCCCGAGGTCGAACGTCTGGTCACGGCACTTCAGAGCGGAGAATCGGTCTACACCACCGGACTGATCCTCCAGGAGCTACTGCAGGGATTCACCGGCCCGAAGGCCCGAGACCAGATCGTCGATCGTTTCTCTGCGCTCCCGCTCATCGTCCCAGACCGGCAGGATCATATCGAGGCCGCCTTGCTTCGCAATACCTGCCGACGCGCCGGCATCCAGGTCGGAACGATCGATGCACTGTTGGCTCGCCTCTGCCTGCGACACGATCTTGAGCTACTGACGACGGACCAGGATTTCGTTCGAATTGCCGACCGCACCCCATTGCGCGTCTGGCAGACGCCACGATCACGCCGCCGCTGATGTCTGTGCGCGGTGCTAGAGCTGACCTGACTTCCGGTGAGCTGACCGCGGGGCAAGTTCGTCAACTATGTTGACGGGTTTCTCGCTGACGGGCGCTGGCCCTCCGCACGCGACGTTTCCGCGGAAAGGTGATCGCCGTCAGGGCTCGTCCACGACATACCCGCTCGCCCGCAGCCCGGCGAGGTAACCGTCGGGACGGAGGATGTCGCGCATCGGCAGCACCGCCACCGTCGATGCGTTGGACGCGAGTGCTCGCTCCGCTTCGACGAGCCACGCTTCCATGAGGTGCGCGGGCAGCTCGGTCAGCCCACGCTCCCGTAGCACCTGTGCATCCATGATCGCGGCAATGCACGCGCTGGCCTCGTTGAGATTGGTCATCGCGCGCAACGCGGCAACATCGCCGATGGCCCAGGCGTTGGCACGCGCCCGCAAAAGTCCCAGGTCGGACTCGAGGCGCTGCAGCACGCTCTCGAGGCACGGCAGGTCGTTGAGCGGCTCGTCCTTGAACTCCTTGATCATCGCGCGTGGCTTTTCGATCGTGACGGACACCGCAGGTGTCGTGATTTTCACGCGGTGCTTCTTCGCCGACTTCTTCGCGACCGCCCACACCACGGGCGAGTACGTGAGACCGGCACGGTCGACGGCCTTCCGGTAGAGCTCAAATGCGGCAAAGATGGGCCGCCACTTCTCGACGTCTTGGTCGTAGCCCAGGTACTCGGCCTTGAGCGCAAGCCAGCGCGCGTAGAGCTGGATGGGCATGAGCTCCTCGAGCCTGCGACCGTCGGGGTTGTTGCGTACGCCGATCAGCGCCGGCAGCGCGCCCAGCTTCGCAAACGTCCCCATTTCCGCATCGACCTCGGGCTCCGCCAGGAGCTCCTGCGACCCGGCAATGGCGGCCTCGAGCTCCGTGGACCGCCACTCCATCTCCTTCGGCAGCGTTTGGTACTGGCCCATGATCCAGAGCACGTGCTCGCCATCGTCCGTGGGTCGGGTGACGCGCCACAGCCCGGGACCCGGTTGCACGCCCGTGACCAGCACTTCCTCGATGACCGCGCCCGTTGTGTCGTCGATCGCAACCGCGTCGGCGCACGCCGGCTCGAGCCGCACGACACCGAGGGCCGCGGCTATGCCGAGGATGGCGGCTGCCGCGACCCGATTGCGCATCCGGCAGCTGCTCGAGCCCGTCGTGGCGAAGGCATCCGAGCCCGACCGTGAGCGTCTGTTCGAGGGCGCCGCCTCGATCGCCAGGCCGCGGATGTTGTTGAAGTGTCCTTGCCGGATGCTTTCGGCTTTGGCCTGTGGCAGGAGGATTCGTCTTTTTGTCGCTGGCCGACGATCAGCCGATAACTTCCGTGAACGTGCCCCTGTTCGTCTCGTCATCAATTCGGGACCCCATTACGCAGCGCGATGACTCCTGCCAGATCGCCTGGGATTCGGCTCCACTGCGAGGCGAAACCCCGCGGCCTTCAGGATCGACCGCACGGCCACGTAACTTGGATTTCCGCGACGCGACAGCATGCGATAGAGGCTTTCGCGCGGAATTCCGGCACGCCGCGCGAGCGTCGCCATGCCACCGCGAACGGTTGCGACATCACGTACTGCCTCCAACAGCAGCCGGGGGTCGCCATCGGCCAGCGCGGCATCGAGGTACGCCGCGATCTGGCGGTCCGTCCGCAGGTAGTGCGTAATCTCGAACTTTCGTGTGGGCATCAGTGCCTTGCCTTTTCAAGGTGTTTCGCCAGGTGCTTGCGGGCCGTGGCGATGTCAGCTCTGTCTCTGGGTCGCCTTGGTTCCACCGCTCAGGAGCAAGACGCGCTGCGGTCCATCCCAGGCGAAGTACACCCGATAGCCCGCACCGATGTGCACCCGTAGTTCGAAGAGCCCCGAGCCGACTGATCTGCTGTCTCCCGTGAGACCAAGCGACAGTCGCCGGAGTCTGACCAGCACGGCCGATCGACCTCCCGGATCCCGCATACGTGACAGCCACCGATCAAACGGGACGCGGCCAGTTGAATCTTCGTACTTGAGGATTTCTACCACAGTCCGACCGTAACGTATAGGTTACAAGTCGAACAGGGAGAAAACGGATGCCTATCGGCAGATTTGCATCCAGCGCTGGCGATGCAGCCGTGCCATCATTAGCCGCTGTAGTGCGAGGGGAGGATGGTCAAGCCATGGATCCGACCGTCGAGCTGATTCTCGCCGAATACGAGCGCCGCTCCGCCGACGAGGCGAAGATCATGCACTCCCAGCCGGAGGAGTTCGCGCGTCGCATCGATGATTTCCTGATCAGCGTGGGTCCGGCGACGGGCCGGATGCTGCACCTGCTCGCGATCGGCGCCAACGCAAAGTCGATCCTCGAGCTGGGGAGCTCATACGGCTACTCGACGATCTGGCTCGCCGATGCCGCGCGCGCGACGGGCGGCAAAGTCGTGAGCCTCGAGCTCTCGCAGCGCAAAGTCGACCATGCGCAGGCGCAGCTCGCGCGCGCCGGGGTCGCGGACTTTGTCGAGTTTCGCATCGGCAGCGCACTCGACACGCTGCCGCGACTCGCGGGACCCTTCGACCTGGTGCTGCTCGACCTGTGGAAGGACCTGTACGTCCCCTGCCTCGAGCTCTTCCATCCGAAGCTTAGTCCCGGGGCGCTCGTCGCAGCGGACAACATGCTCTTTCCGCTCAACACGCGCCCCGCGGCCGCGGCCTACCAGGCGCGAGTGCGCACCAAGCCCGACCTGGACTCGGTGCTGCTGCCGATCGGCAGCGGCGTGGAACTGAGCCGCAAGCACGAACAAGGACGGTAGAACACTGCTTCGCGGCCGCTCGACATCCCGTTCGGCCCTCGGAAGCCATCCTCCTGGCGGCAACCGAACAAATCGGGGAAAAGGCGTCGCAAATCGAGGCGGTCCGATCGCCGTTTGCTTGCTGAGATCAGCGTTCGACGCTTGCCGCCCTGTATCCTATGGGATACGATCACAGTGCTCTATGGCCATGAAACGGCAGCGCAGGACCAGGAGGATCGCGACCACTCGCTTCGACCCGGCGGACTATCTCGATGATGACGAGACCCGATTGGCGTATCTGAATACCGTGCTCGCCGAGGGGGATCCTCGGGAGATCGTCAACGCGCTTGGAACGATTGCTCGAGCGCGCGGCATGTCTGGGGTTGCCCGGCGTGCCGGTCTCGGCCGCGAAAGTCTGTACAAGGCGCTCGCGGAAAACGGGAATCCTGAGTTCCGCACCATCCTCCGTGTCGCCGCGGCCATGGGGTATACCTTCGAGGTACGGGCTGCGCTGCAGATAGGGCGACCGCGGCGTGACTCCAAAACCTGAAGGGCGGGGCACCAGTTGACGCCGAGGCATCGGGCACTCGCTGCAGCGCTCCTCCTGTTCGCGACCGCAGCGGCGGCGCTGGATCCGCCGTACCTGGCGGCCTGGCCCACGGCCGATCGCGTGCTCGCCGATCACCTGGGCCGGAACGGCGACGACACGCTTGCCCGGCAGCTTGCGGCGCTCAACGTGCTGCGCAGTTCGATCGAGTACATGGCCGGGGATCGTCGCTGGCAGGGACTCACCGCGGACGAGTTGCGGCTGCGCGGTGAGTACGGCGCCGCCGCGGAGCGCATTCGACAGCGCATCTTCGCAACGCACACAGACAAACGCGGCCCCGACGCCGAACCGTCCGCGGCGCTACGCAATTGGACGGCCCTGCAGTGGAGCTATGAGGGCGACCCACGGTTCCGACACGAGACCTTGAGTCGTTACCTGCCTGCCGAGGCGGTGGCCCGCATCGAAGGCGAAACCCCGCAGAGCATTGCGCCCCGCGGGAGCGGCGCGAAGGGTGGCCGGTCCGCATGGATCACCTGGACTGCGGCGGCAGCCGGGCTCCTGCTGCTCGTGACCCTCGTGCGGCGCCGCGGCGCCAGTCGATCCGCGACACCCGCCGCGCCCGAGATTGAGCAGTTGGAGTTGCCCGACGGCTATGCCGATCTCTCGAAGGCCGACCGGGAGCGGCTCACGCGGGCCGGTCACGAGCTGCTCGACTCGCTCGAGCCCTACTTGTACGCGGCGCAGATCGACGGTGAACCGCTACCGATGGAGGTGGTGAAAGACGCGGAAGTGATGGGGTACTTCCTGGCGTACTCCTGCGAGGCGCTCAGGCTCGAAGGGGCGACCGACGAGGACATCACACGCATGGCGCCCCTCCTCCTCTTCCACCTGCTGCTCGTCGAGCCCCCGCGCATGAAGCGCCTGTTCCGGGGGGACGCGTCGCTCCCGAGCCTGCCTGCGGCGAAAACCGAGCAGGAGCGCGAAAGCTCGATGTCCCGCGGATTCCTCGGGGCGACGATGGCGCTTCAGCTCTTCAAGTCGACCACGGCGAAGCCCCCGATCCAGACGGACGCCGTCGACGACGAAATCCCGCTCGAGCTGGCGGAAGAGCCGCCTGCCACGCGGCTGCATCCGAGCGGGCCCAACGCCGCGTACGCACAGCGCCGGTTGCTCAGGACGTTTTCGGCCCGGCTGATCGAGGTGTCGACCTGAGCGCTCACCGCAACGTCACCGCCCGCCGCAGCGATCGCGCTCACGACAGCAGCATCCTGGCACCGACGATGACGATCATGACGGTGACACCGTTGCGCACCGTGTTGCTGCTTACGCGGTGACTCAACAGCGCCCCCACGACGATCCATTCAGTCCAGCCTGCTTGAGAACGGCGTTGGCCGTGTGCCGCGACAGAATCCTCGAATCGACGACGAAGTTCCGGCCGGAGACCGGACTGAACCAAATGTCGTGATCGCCCCTACCTCGCCGGACGCGCTAGCAGCCCGCTGCGCGGAGCATTCTCTTGAGGTCGGGCGCGAAGTCGCCCATGGAGCTCTGCGTCAGCCCCGTTTGACGCTTATGGTTTCCTGCTTGTGCCAGAGAAGCTCGACCGGAACGTCGACCGCGGAGGCGCCCTCATTGAGTGCGAGCAGTTCCGGGATCAGCGATCTGAGTTTCCGTGTCATGGACTCGACCGTGCCTCATCCTCGAACCACGTGTCGCCGCCCGTCTCATGCGGCACAAACTTACCACACGGAGCGTGTGCCCGGTCTTCAGCCGTTGGCAGGCGAGAATTGGACGAAAGCATCGAGTAATTGTTGTCGAGCGTGACCTCGACCTGCGGGTCCCGCCGCTAGTCCTAGGGTAGTGGCGATGTTGGAGTCATCCCTGCATAGCCGCACGCACGTGGGTTCAGGAATGCGGCCACCTCCTCGCGGCGCGCCATCGTGTCGGCATACCCGAGCGCGATCAGTTCGCGGGTATAGGCCGACTCGAACAAGAGGTAGCTGAGCAGTCCCGATCCGTCGTCATTGGCGGCGCCCAGGATGCGAAGCAGCGCGCGCACGGTCCGCGGCATCTGGCGCGCATGCCTGGCGGCGATGGCGCTGAGGTCCGCACCAGGCACGAGTACGAGCGAGTCGATGTGACGTAGGCCCTCGGGGTTCGGCACCAATGATTGCGCCACCAGCCGATTCAGCCGCTCGAGTTGCGCTACACCGGCGTGCAGAGAGTCCATGAACAGGGTGTCGAGCATGAAGCCAAACAGTCGCCCGAAGCTCGGCGTCGATGCCGAGTCCGCGTTCAGCGGTACCTCCGGGCGTTTGTCGCGCACGCCCACCACGAACAGGCGGTCGGCACCGAGGCGGATCGCCGGACTCAGCGGCGCGACCTGACGCATGGCGCCGTCGCCGAAATACTCACCGTGCATTCGGACCGGGGGAAACAGGAATGGCACTGCGCTGCTAGCCATCAGGTGATCGAGCCCAAGGTGGGCAGCGACGCCCCGCGGCCAGTGCGAGGCATCGGCGACCGGATGAATGCGACTCTGGTAGAAGGCGAACGACCGGGCACTGCTGTACCCGGCCGCCGAGATGGCAAGCGCTTCCAGGTGTCCTGTCGCCAGCGCTTCGCGTATGCGGTCGAAATCGACTCCCCGCTCGAGCAGCTGCCGCAATGGCGTGTTGTCGAGCAGCGAGTCCGGTGGCGAGGCGAGCCGCCCAACGGACAGCAGGGCCGCCATCCAGCGGCCGCCGGCGCGCAGCAGGCTCGGCGCGTCCGTACGGAACACCTGATCCACGTGGAAGTTGCGCCAGACACGCTCCAGCGCCACGACGCCCGCGCGGAAATGCGCCGCGTACGCGGCGACGTTGGCAGCCACGATCGCGCCGGCCGACGTGCCGGTGATCACGTGAAACGGCGTCGGTGCGTCGCGCGGCAGGAGGTCGGCCACCGCTCGCATGACGCCCACCTGGTAGGCGGAGCGTGCCCCTCCGCCGGTCAGCACGAGTCCCGTGCGCCCGCGGGGGGGCAGTGCCGGGAATTCTGAGGCAATGGGCAACGCTTCGACGGTCACCCGGCCGATGGTGTAAGACTGCGAGCGCCGTGACCGTCGACCGCGTCTCACTTGCTGCCCGTCGCCCGCTTTCACGTCTTTCGCGGCAAGAGCCGGTCCGGCACTCGATCGGAAGGCTGCGCCTGGCCATGTCCTCGCGCGTGAATCCACCTTGTCGCCCACAACCCACGACCGAGACCAACACATGTCCGTGTCGGCACCCAGGATCCAACCTATGGCGCCGCAGGCTCCCTGGCCGCGCGGCCATGAAAGCATCGAGAGATCGCGGCGAGCCTAGCCCGCCCGGGCGGGGTCCCGCCGCTATACTCCGTATCGACGCCTGCGGCGATCTGATCTGCGACGGAGCTCGGCGCTGGACCGCGTGATTCAACCTTCACGTCGTCCTCGAATACTTCTCATCGCTGCAGGCGGTACACCTTGGGCCGGTGCGGACGTTCGGGGCTCGTATCGGCCGGATCGACGTCGCTGATGACCACAAGGACGTCCCGGTCTTCCAGGCGCCAGATCTGCTCGACGCGCGGATCGTGCAAGGTCATCGGTGCAGACAGTTGAGACAGATTGCCGTCGTTCACCTCGAACAGCGACAGCGTCTCGTTCAAGCCGTTGACGGTCCCGCCGAAGAGCAGCTCTGCTCCGTCGTCGTCCAGCGTAGCTATGCCGCGGATATATGCGTAGGGCAAGTTCGAGTCCGACTGCTCGACATGCATGATCCAGTTGGGTGTGATGTCGTCGCGATCGGTCCAGTTGCCGCTTTCTGTCGTCAGTTCGAGGAGCCCGCCCTCGACCCCGACGAGCACGCGATCGGCACGAGCCGCCACACCAACGATGGAATTGATGCGTCGGTTTTCGAGTTCCTCCAGGTTGGGATAGCCATAGAGGAAGCGGAAGTCGGGCAGGCTGAACCGGTCCTGTTCGACGACACGGCGTGCTCCCACCCAGGCGGCATCGAGCGGTAGTTCGCAGCCTTGTAGCAGGACGGGGACCGCTGCCGACCGATACGGCACGCAGGCGTCGCCGAACGCCGGTTCCGTCGCGCCGTCAGACATGATCCAGGTCGCGCCACCGTCGACCGTCACAGCCACCGTGTCGCCGGACAAGCCGCCGTAGACAACGTCGTTGTCCGTGGGATCGGACTCGAGCGTGTAAAACGGAAACGAGTCGCCCGCGAAGAGGCCGCCCGGCTCCCCCCTCGGCCAGACACTGGCCGCTATCCAACTAGCCCCGCTATCGGTCGAGTACCAGGCCGTGGGCGCCTGAGCGTCGTTCGGGTCGAGTCCTGCCGCTACGATACGTTGGCCGTCGCGCGTCAGCGTCATCGCGTGAATCGCCAGCCCGCTGAGCCCCGCCCGTTCCCAGGCTCCCGTATCGGACAGAGGTCGCCGCCACACACCATCGCCGGTGCCGAGCAGCAACTGCGTGCCCGCCACGACCAGCGGCTCCTGGTTGCCCGCCAGCGGCGATAATTCGATATCTGGTCCGCCGAGCTCGGTCCACATCCACGTGGATGGACCACCGTCGCCGCCGTCGCCGCCATCGCCGTCATCCAGCGAGCATGCCCCCACGGCGAGCATGGCCGCTATGATCGTGCGCGCGCAATGATTTCCGATGTTTGGGCTGACCATGAGCTTCGGCATTCAAGGGAGTCTAACGATGCAGCGATGAGCCCGCCGTAAACTTTTGGTACTCCGACTGCGTTCAAGATGTGGGACGTCGGCGACCGGGAGTGTCCGTGAGCGATGGGTCACGTGCGAATCAAGCAGCGCGCATCGCGGGCGCTCTGTTCTGTCTTCTGATCGCGGGTTGTGCCGGCGTAGAGCGCGCGCCATCGCAGGAGCCGCCACAAGCCGCGACAATTCCGACAGAGCCCGCGACAGAGCCTCCACCGCCGGTGGTTGCAGCACCGCCCGCGACGCCTGTGCCTCAGGCGGAGCCCTCCGCTGTCGAGCTGCCCGCGCCTCGCGCGACGCCGTCCACCGCCGCACGGACGCCCGCTGTACCGACACCGGCCGCGCCGGCCAAAACGCCGGCCGCCACGACGACGTCACCCGCACCGGCTCCGCCGGCCTCGAAAGTGGCCGCAGCTCCGGTTGCGTCCAGGCCGCCCGCACGGCCGCTCGACCTGGCATCTCTCCAAAACCGACTTCGTGAAACCCGGGCGATCGGCGTGATGACCAAGCTTTCGCTCAAGAACCAGGTCGACGACCTGTTGGGCAAATTCCGCGCGTACTACAAGCGACAGTCCAACACGACGCTCGCCGAGCTGCGCCGGCCCTACGACATGCTGCTCCTCAAGGTGCTGTCTCTGCTGCAGGACAGCGACCCGGCGCTCGCCCGCGATATCGTTGCGTCGCGCGAAGCGATCTGGGGCATCCTCGCGGATCGTGAGAAATTTGTTGAATCCAAGCTGATGGCGGGAGGATCGACGTGAACGAAGGTGCAAGGGGGCTGGCCCTGATCGTTGTGGCGACGACGCTGTGCGCCGCGCCGACTCTCGCTGCAGATCCTGCCAGCGATGTCAGCGTCGCCAACGACCTGACAGCCGTGATCGCGCTGCAAGGCATGCCCTGCGGCGAGGTCGTGAGCGCCACGAAACAAGGCGAGAACGATTACATCGCCGCATGCAAAGACGGCAACCGCTACCGCGTGGTCCAGAACGCGGAAGGTCGTGTCATCGTCGAGAAGAAGTAGCGCCTGGGTCAGCTCAGCTTCAACGCGGCGGCGGCCTGACGCGGCCGAACGAGCGAGGACACGCGCCGTTACCGCCCTTCCTGCACGGCCGGTAGGATGTCCTTCGGAACGAATTCCCGAAGGGCGATAAACCCATTTTCCCAATCGTTGTAGATCCCAGCGTAAAAAACGATCGCGAGGTCGAGTTCATCAATGCCTATGGAAAACTGTCCGCCGTTGCCGCTAGCGAAGTAGGCATGCACTGTGCGGTCGCGATAGGGGAAGTCGTAAGTCCACCAGAGATAGGCGTATTGCGTGTTCGATTCTTCAAAGAAGCGCACCCGCGGCGACGTGGCCTGCCGCGACCAGTCCGTGGAATAAATTCGCTTGCCGTTCCACACGCCGCCGTCGAGGTGTACCTGCGCGAGCTTGAGGAAGTCGCGCGGCAGCAGTCGCGCCCCGCCGCCCAGGTAGTAGTCGTGCATGGGTGACACACCCATATAGTACTGCTCGATGTCGAGCGGATCGGCAATGAGCCGTTGGAACAGATGCAGCGACGGCTGACGGGCAGCGCGCGCCACCACGCCGCCGGCCAGATTCGCGCCGACCGAGCAGTAAACCGCCTTTTTGCCGGGCCGGCGGACCATGTCCAGTTCCAACGTGGCGCGATAGATGTCCGGCCCTTTCAACTTGTCCTCGTGTCCAGGCGAGGACTCGTCGTCCTCGTCGCAGTCGAATCCCGAAGACATGGTCAGCAGGTGTTCGAGCGTCAGCGCGCGCTTGCGCGGATCGAGGTCAGGCGGAACGACGCCTCCGTTCATCGTCGCGTAGACGGGCGTCGCGACGCTTAGATCGTAGCCCGCCTGGATGGCAGCGCCGGCGACGTCCGCAGCCAGGCTTTTTCCTGCGGAGCGGGTGTCATGCGGCTTCTCACGGTGCTCGCCGTGAAAGTACTCTTCCAGGACGAGCTTGCCGTGGCGGGCAATGAGTACGCCGTGGATCTCAGGTGCCCTGACGGAGTCCATTGTCGTGTCGATCAATTTCTGAATGAACTTCGTGATCGTCGCGCGATCGATCCCGACCTCCTCCAGCGAAGCCGTGGGCCAGCCGTCGTCCCCGCGTGGCGGCGGTGAATAGGAGTACTTCGCGGAAGGGCGACCGCGCGGGTAGAAGTCCGACGGTTCCTGTTCTCCGACGCGACGGAAGTCGAATGTGCCGCCGCGGGTTGGGAAGTAGATCGAAATCCGATCGTTCTCGGGATCGTAGCGGCCTTCCACTACCACACGGTTCGGCTTCCCGTCCTCGCCGCTGGCGATCAGCCTCACCACGTTCCCTTCGCGCTCGAGTCGATCCACCGGATACTGGTTGTAGCCCGCGTTGCGTTCCGGATTCCGCAAGAAAGCGCCGACGGAGCCGTCGTCGCGAGCCTTCGCCACGAGATAGAACGTCATTCCGGTCTCGAGCGGTGAGACTGGGCCCCGCCAGTTGTCCGGCGCCTTCTGCTGCAGGACCACAGGAGAGGCGAAGGGCCCTCCTGTGTCGGTGCCCGGCTGGATCCAGTGACCGACGATCCTGGACTCGCCATCTGCGAGGACGCCCAGAAAAGTGCCTGCACTGTCCGGCAGCTCGAAAGTGATTCCGTCATGGCTGACTCGCACCGGAACGGTCATGCCGGCGATCTCGCCTGTCCAGCCGGCGCCGCTTCTGGTGATGCGCAGGGTACCTTCGATTTGCGGTCCGAAAACGCGCTTGGCCTGCCACAGGCCGGCGAGTTGCGCCGCAGAAGCTGTCTCGGCCGGTGTGTTCGATGACACCTGCCCGTGGCAGGTCGCGGCGAAAAGCAAGGCCAGAATCAGTCCAAGTCTGGTTCCCATCGAACTAGTCCTCCTGGGCCAGATGACAACAATGTACGTGCCGCTGCGTCTTGAACTCGATTAGCATCCGAAGCCATGGCACATGGCGTCGCTGATTCCCATTCGTCACGCCCGCCAGCCTTCTTTGGCGATGCCCAGCACGTGCGCCAGTACGGCGGATTCCTGGTAACGCAGAATCGGTACTTGCCGCATATGCGATTGCAGAATCATGCGCACCAGCGGGCGTTCATCTCGTTTGTCATCAGGGGCAGCTACGTCGAGTATTGCGATCGTCGTCCGATCCGCTGCGCACCCGGAACGCTCATCTTTCACCCGAGTGGCGAGGAGCACTCCGACAGATTCGAGTCGCAGGAAACCCTGCTTCTGGGGATCGAACTCGATGACCCGAAGGATCTGGATCAAGAGCTGTTCAGCTCGCGTCATGTCATGACCGGGCCGGAGACGCTGGTCGCACGCCAGCTTGCCCGTGAGCTGAAGGGGCAATGTCCCGTTTCAACCCTGGTGATTGAGTCTCTGGCCGCGGAAATCCTCAGCAATTGTGGCCATGGCATGGGCCGGAAGGGAACGCCGCGCTGGCTGGGGACGGCTGTCGAGATCGCGAACGACCTGCACGCCTGCCAACTCAGTCTGAAATCGGTGGCCGCCGCCGCCGGCGTTCACCCGATACATCTCGCGCGCCAATTTCGATCGCGCATGGGGTGCACGTTCGGTGAGTTTGTCCGGCGGATACGGCTCGCGCGTGCGCTCGAGCAATTGCGAGACACCTCGGCATCGATCGCCGAGATCGCGGCCGCAACCGGGTTCGCGGACCAGAGTCACCTCACGCGTCTGATGACCGCCCGGGTCGGGCTCTCGCCGGCGGCGTACCGGAGAGCGAGTCAGGATTTGCGACGGAGTCGTACCGAATGAATGTCGCCACGCGGCGGCCGCTCAGCGCCGCGGACCTCAACTTCAATCCCGCCCGGTTTCCGCTCGGACGGCTCGCGGACTTTGCGCGCGAGCACTGGGGCGTCGAGGGTGAGCTCACGCCGCTCGACGGCGAGCGCGACCAGAACACCCAAGTGAATACCGCGGACGGCGCGAGCTACGTGCTGAAGGTCTCGGCGGCCGGAGAAAGCGAGGGCGCTGTGGACTTTCAGGTCGCGGCGCTCAAGCACCTGGAGCGTCACGCGCCGGACCTGCCGGTGCCGCGCATCATCGCCTCGCGAGCGGGGAAGGACCTCGAGTGGATCGCCGCCGCCGACGGCGCGCGCCACATGGTGCGGCTGCTCAGTTGGCTTCCGGGCACGCCGCTTTCGCGCGGCGAGCCGCTGCGCCTCACGGCGCTCCGCAACGCGGCCGCCTTTCAGGCGCGGCTCGCGCGCGGTCTGCGAGGCCTCTTTCATCCCCACGCCCGGCACTTCGTGGCCTGGGACATTCAGCGGGCGCTGCTGCTGGAGCCCGGCGTGCAGGCCTGGGTGGCGGACGATGCGAAGGCGTTGTGCGCGGATTTCAACGCACGCCTGCCGCGCGAGGTGCTGCCGCGCCTGCCTGCGCTGCGCGCGCAGGTCGTGCACGGCGACGGGCACGCCGACAACCTGTTGCGCACCGGGCCCGACACCGACGAGATCGTCGGCGTGATCGATTTCGGCGACATGGTGCACGCGCCGCTGGTGCAGGACCTCGCGGTGACCCTCGCGAGCTTCGCCCGCCATGGCGAGATGTCACTGGACAACGCCGTGGCGCAGGTGGAGGCCTGGAACGCCGTCCTGCCACTGACAGACGACGAGCTCGCGATCCTGCACGACCTCACGCTGTTGCGGCTCGCCACCGCGCTCTGCCTGTACGACTTTCGCATTCGCGCGCTGGAGGAGCCGCCCGCCTGGCTCACCGAGGAGCGGCCCGACATCGTGCGCGCGCTCACGCGTTTCCTCGCCCTCGATCGCGCGGAGGTGCATGAGCGGTATCGCGCCGCCTGCGGGCGCGTGGGCCTGCTGCCTAAGCACGTCGACGTCGCCCGGCTCCGCGAGCGTCGCGACCGCGCGCTGGGGCCGAGCTATCGCCTGTTCTATGACCGTCCCGTGCACCTGGTGCGCGGCGAGGGCACGTGGGTCTATGACGCGGACGGGCGCCGTTACCTCGATTGCTACAACAACGTGGCCTCGGTCGGTCACTGCCACCCGCACGTGGTGGCGGCGCTTGCGCGACAGGCGGCGACCCTCAACACGCACACGCGCTACCTGCACGACAACGTCGTGCGCTACGCGGAGCGGCTGACGGCCACGATGCCGGAGGATCTTCGCGTCTGCTACCTCGTGTGCACCGGCACCGAGGCCAACGACCTCGCGATCCGCATCGCCCGCGTCGTGAGCGGGCACGAGGGCGTGATCGTCTCGGACGACTCCTACCATGGCAACTCGAACGTCGTGGGCGCTGCCTCGACGTGCATGTACCCGAAGTCGGAGCAGCCCGACTGGATCGCGACGGTGCCGCCGCCCGACGGTTACCGCGGCGAGTACCGCTACGGCACGTCAGGCCTAGGCACGAAGTACGCTGCGCACATCGACACGGCGATCGCCCGGCTCCGAGAGCGCGGCGCGGGCGCCGCGGTGTGGCTGTGCGACATCATCTTCGACTCCAACGGCACGATCGTGCCGCCCAAGGGTTATCTCGAGTACACCGCGCGCGCGATCCGTGCCGCAGGGGGGCTCTTCATCGCCGACGAAGTGCAATCCGGCTTCTACCGCACAGGCGACGAGATGTGGGCGTTCCGCTACTCGGATGTCGTGCCCGACATCGTCACGCTCGGCAAGCCGATCGGCGACGGCCACCCGATCGGCGCCGTCATCACCACTCCCGCGATCGCAGCGAAGTTCGCGGCGAAGTTCTCGTACTTCAACACCTTCGGCGGCAACCCGGTGTCGGCCGCAGTCGGCATGGCGGTGCTCGACGTGCTGGAGCGCGAGGGCGTGCAGCAGAACGTGATCGCGGCAGGCAAGGTGCTCGCGTCCGGGCTCGCGAGGCTCGCGGTGAAGCACCCGCTGGTCGCGGACGTGCGCGGCAAGGGCCTGTTCTGGGGGCTGGAGATCGTGCGCGACCACGCGACGCGCGCGCCGGCCGTCGAGGAGGCCGACCGGATCATGAACCTGTTGCGCGAGGATGGAATCCTGGTCGCGCGCACCGGCGCCTTCAACAACGTGGTGAAGATCCGGCCGCCGCTCGTGTTCACGCCGGACAATGCGAGGATGCTGCTCGAGGGGCTCGATCGCGCGCTGGCGCGGGTCTGAGGATCTCTCAGCTCTGGGACAGCCGCCCCGCAAGCACCGACGCCAGCTGCTCGCCCTCGATCAATTCGATCTGCCGTTCCCGCGCGAGCTCCCGGGCCTCCGGACTGAACGACCCTGACGTAACGATGAAGCCGCCGGTGGCGTGACGGGCCGCCATGACCCGGTGGAGCTCACGCACTGCCTCGGCGCCCACGGTCGTGTCGCGCCAGTGCCGCGCCCGGACCAGGTAGTACTCGTCCAGCCTGGTGACCAGCAGGTCGGCGGCGCCGTCCTGTTGGGCGCGTTCCGTCTCGACCACTGCGAAATCCTTGCCGCGAACGTATTCGCCGATGACCTGCTCGACCTCCGGCCACGACATCTGCCCGAGCGCTCGGCGGGCGACGCGTTCATCGAGCGCTCGACGCTGCCGTTTCAGTGCCCAGACGGCCGCGAACAGGAGCAGCGCGATCGCGACCCACAACCAAATCACCGACCCCCCAATTCCGCGTCCAGCAGCCCGATCACGCGTTCGAACTCCGGCCTGATTTCTTCGTATGCAACGACGACGTTGATCTGGCTCGCGGCCACCCCGGTAACGACGCCCAGGAACTCGGTGTCGTTCAGGAGTTCGGTGTGATTGCGCGGGGTCTTCGGATGGTAACGGAGCTCCGGCTCCGCCTGATCCAGACCACCCGGCCGCATGGTCATCGTCATCACGAGCTGTGAGAGATCGGCATGCTTCATCATGTACGGCACGCTGAAGTTCATCAGGGTCGAGTAGTCGTTAGCCTCTGTCTGCTTGATCGTCGCCAGCCGTTCCGGCAAGGATGCCAGGAAAAACCGTATCTCCTCATTTTCGATGAGGCGCAGCTTGCCGCCGACGAGGATGCTGTTCACGGCACCAATCGTGAAGTCCACGTTGGACCACCACAGTAGTTTCCCCAGCATTTCATCGAAGACTTCTGTGTCCGGCGGCGTTTCCGCTGCGGCCAGGGCATAGATCTGGTTGGCGTTCTCCAGCATGGCGTGCCGGAACACCATCTCGGTGTCCATGTCTTTCAGGATGTTCTTGATTTCGGTCCGCACTGAGCGCAGAAGCAGCGCTTCTTCGGCGCGGTCCTTGCGGCTTTCCAGCCACTGGCCTGCCGCGAGCGCGAGCAGAACGCCGGCCGCAACGATCAGCAGTTCGATGAGCGCGCGCGGCCACGTAAAGTTGTATTTGTGCTCGCGCATGACCCGCCTGTGAATATCGCTCCAGCCTTCGCAGGTTGGGCGATATCGGCCGATGATAGGTAGCTTGCGTCAAAAAGGTACTGGGTCGTAGAATACTGGTCGTGGAACACAAGCTCGCGCCAATCCGCAAAGGCCTCCTCGAATTCCTGGTGCTGAAGATCGTCGGCGCCCGGCGTGTGTACGTCCCGGACATCCT
Source organism: uncultured Gammaproteobacteria bacterium (assembly GCA_963728295.1). Taxonomy (GTDB): domain Bacteria; phylum Pseudomonadota; class Gammaproteobacteria; order Steroidobacterales; family Steroidobacteraceae; genus DATJKD01. The sequence continues at coordinate 71,914 of CAVSKB010000005.1, forward strand.
GCGGCGGCTCGCGGCTACGGAGTTCGCCACGCAGGAAGGCACGCTGTATCCCCTGCTCAGCAAGCTGCGCCGCGAGGCGCTCGTGACGTACGAGTGGAAGGAATCGGACGCCGGTCCGCCGCGGAAGTACTACCGCCTGACGGCGGCCGGCAAGGCACAGCTCGCCGCGCTCGACGAGTACTGGAACCGGATCAACGGCACCATCGCCGCCATGGGACACTGAGCCATGAAATGCATCTCTGTCACCGTCAACCTGAATCGCAGCACGCTACAGTTCGACGAGGCGGCGTATGCGCGCCTGGAGCAGTATCTCGCCGAATCGGCGAGCCTGCTCGAGGGCGATCCCGACCCGCAGGAAATCCTGTGCGACCTGGAGCAGGCCGTGGCCGATCAGTGCACGCGTCGCATGACCGCCAACCAGACGATCGTGACGCTCACGGAACTCGAACCCGCCCTCGACGAGATCGGGGCCGTGCAGGTGCCGAATGGCGGGACTGCGCCGGAGCCCTCGCGTGACGCGGGACGGGATGCGGCGCGGCCGCTGCGGCAGGTCAGCGAGGGCGCCGTGGTCAGCGGCGTGTGCCAGGGGCTCGCACGCTACTTTGCGCTGGACGTGACCTTGCTGCGCGTCATCGCCGTGCTGTTGCTGCTCGGCACCGGTGGCGGGATGTTCTTCGTGTACCTCGCGCTGATGCTGCTGATGCCATACGCCCCGTTGGCAGCGGGCGCTGCACCGCTCCGCTGGTTGCCGGCCAAGTGCCGCAGGTTCATCGAGTTCCTGCGCGCGAAGCTGGGTGTCGAGCGGACCGGCGATATGCCGGCCTGAGCTCATTGCGGAACCGGTCCCGTCTCATGCCACCACCGATACCGACAGGCGCAATCCCATGGCTCGCAGCAGCGCTCGTAGTGTCCGCAGTTCCGGATTGCCATCCGTCGACAGCGTGCGATAGAGGGTCGTCGGATTCAGACCCGCCTGTTGTGCCAGCGCCGGCACGCCGCCGAACGCTTCGGACAACCGGCGCAGCGCGAGCATGAGTTCCTTCTGGTCGCCGTCCTTCAGAACTTCGTCCAGGTAAGCAGCGGCGAGCTTCCGATCGCGCCGGAAGCTGTCAACGACAGCGGCCTCGTGGCTGCGTGAAACGGGACGTCGCGCCTTTGTTCGGCTCATTGCTGTTCCGTGTACTGCTTCCAACGCGTAACCGCCGCGTCGATATCAGCCGCTTGGCTGCGCTTGGACCCGCCGCCAAGTAGGACGACCCATTCGGCCGCCCGGCGGGCAAAATAGACTCGGTAGCCTGGGCCACAGTCGACGCGTAACTCCCACACACCCTCACGGCAGTACCTGTGGTCGCCGGGATTCCCCGCGGCCAGACGATCGATGCGCCGCAGCACGGCGACCCTGCAGCGTAGATCGCGCAGGCCATCGATCCAGACCTGAAACGGATCCTGGCCGGCCGGCGATACGTAGTGCAGTACGTCCACGACATCTTCGCTTTTGAGCGAATTCCTGTCAATCAGAGACAGCCGACGCGGAGGATGCCGTCGAGCCCGGCTCGGACCCTATGCCTGGATTTGGCCAGTTCGCACGGAAACGCATATCAGCCGCGTGGCACCTGGCGTTCGTACCGCGAGTGGTTGAACGTGTAATCGGCGATCACGCGCTCGGTGGGCGACAATGAGGCATGTCCCTGACAGGATCCCCGGCATGACCGCCCTCGACCTGGATTTCATTCGCGGCCAGTTCCCGGCCTTCGCGGAACCCTCGCTGCAGGGCTTCGCGCATTTCGACAATGCCGGCGGCTCCTATGCCTGCCGGCAGACCATCGACTGGCTCGATCGCTATTACCGGCAGACCAAGGTCCAGCCCTACAACGACTATCCGGCCTCGCGGCTGGCCGGCAAGCAGATGGACGCCGCGAAAGAACGCCTGGCGGCATGGCTCAACGTCGGTAGCGACGAGCTGCATCTCGGACCGTCGACCTCGCAGAACACCTTTGTCGTCGCGCAGGCGCTGCGCGAACGGCTGAAGCCCGGCGACGAGGTGATCGTTAGCAACCAGGACCACGAGGCCAACGTCGGCGTATGGGCCCGCCTGGCGAGCGCCGGCATCGTGGTGCGCGAGTGGCAGGTCGATCCGGACACCGCGGAGCTGCGCACCGCGGATCTCGAGGCGCTGCTCGGACCGCGCACCCGAGTGGTGGCCTTCACGCACTGTTCCAACATCGTCGGCAGCATCAACCCGGTGCGGGAGTGGACCGACCTGGTGCACCGTGCCGGCGCCCGCGCCATCGTCGACGGCGTATCCTTCTGCCCGCACGGCCTGCCCGACGTCGAGTCGCTCGGCGCGGATATCTATCTCTTCTCCCTGTACAAGGTGTACGGCCCGCACTTGGGCGTGATGTACGTCCGCCGCGATTTCGCCGGCGAACTGCCGCACCAGGGACACTTCTTCAACGCCGCCAAGCCGGAGTACCGGCTGACGCCCGCGGGGGCCGATCACGCGCAGGTGGCGGCGGTCAACGGGGTGATGGACTACCTGGATTCGGTCGCGGATCGGCACGGGTGCCGCGACAAATCCGCGCCGGCGCGCGCAAGCGCGGTCCGCACGCTATTCCGCGATCATGAATCGACGCTGCTGCAGCCGCTCCTCGACTACCTGTCGAAGCATTCCAGGTTCCGCATGATCGGCAAGGACCGTGCGGCCGAGCGCGCCCCGACGGTCGCGTTCACGGTCGACAACCACCGTTCCGCCGAGCTCGCGAGCCGGCTGTCGGAGTTCGACCTCGGGGTCGGCGCGGGACACTTCTACGCCTACCGCCTCGTGAAGGCGCTCAACGTCGTCCCCGGGGATGGCGTCGTGCGGGTGTCCTTCGTGCACTACACCTCGGCCGCGGAGATCACGCGTCTGATCGGCGCGCTCGACGCGATCGTGTAGCGACGAGCGCTTTTTAAAAGACTCGCTTGGCGCTGCCCTGGAACACGTTGTTGGCTGGGACTGTCTGGATCATCCACACCGTATCGCCCTTGGGCGGATCGACGACGATGCTGAACGTGACGCCTGCGGCATCGGAGAAGCGCACCGTGCCGGTACAGTCGTCGTTGATCGTGTACTCGCCGGCGGCACCCCCGGCAGGCGGCTGAAGTATCGCGCCGGTGTCGCCGAAAGGATTTGCGACTGTGACGGTCGGCGTGCTCAACGTGCCGTCACCGTTGAACTGCGGCCGACGGTCGTTGCCGTGACGGCGCGACTCTGCTTCGCAATTGATGATCCATCCGGCCCACTTCAGGCCCGTGACGTGCAATAGTATCCGGATGGGCGACACCGACCCAGCACTCGACCTGATCCGCACCTCGATCCCGGACGGCAAGCCGATCTGGACGGAAAACATCGCGTTCTGGATGCACGACCCGCATGCGGCGGTCCGGCTCTATGCCCATCTCGGCCGGATGCAGCCGGACCGGTCCATCTGGGAGGGGCTCTCGATCATCTTCCTGCCGAATGGCGAGGTGCTCGTCAATCGATCGCTTGGCGTCAGTGTCGCTGCGGCCGAGAACCGCGAGTACCGCTATCGCCCTGTCGTGCCGAATCAGACGTGGACCTTCGCGTTCGACGGGGTCGTGCAGCGCGTGCAGCCGGAGCGGGCACGAGCGCGCCCGGTCGTGGACGAACCGGTCGAGGCGGCGTCATACGCGCTCGTGTTCGAGGCGGTACAGCCCGTATTCAACATGCATCGGTCCGACCTGCAGTCCGAGCGCATGCACCTCGAACAGGGCGGGCGCGTCCGCGGTAGCTTCGTCGTCGAGGGTCGGCGCATCGCGGTCGATGCGCACGGTTACCGCGATCACTCGGTCAGCCAGCGCACGTTCACGACCCTCGACTCCGAGACCTGGGCCAACTGCGTGTTTCCGAGCGGCCAGGTCTTCAGCCTGCTCGAGGTCACTCGAGGGGACAAGCGAATACTCGAAGGCCAGGTCTACCGCGACGGCCGGATGCAGCATGCCCGGCCGGTGGCCGTACCCGACCTCACCGATACGGCCGGCGCACCCGGCGCGTTCGCGATCACCCTCGAGGTGGACTCGGAGCTCATCACCATCGAGGCCGAAACGGTGCAGCCGCTCTTCTTCCCGTTCAACCTGCTGCGACCGACCGGCATGCGCCCCGGGATCGATACGGCGGAGCGGGACGGCATGGTCGCGGTGCAGTGCCCGACACGCTATGTCTGGAACGGCGAGGTCGGGTACGGGTGGCTGGAACGTACGCGGCGCCTCGGCGCGCTGTAGCGGCCCGTTACGACGTCTCGATCCGCTCTTGTATGTCCTTTGCTCGCTGGCTGGCGCGGAACTCGATGATGCGGAAGTCGGCAAGACCGTGCTCGTAGAACGGATCCTCTCGGACGATCGCTTCGATGTCCTGGCGGCTGCTCCCCACCGCCAGAATGATCCCGCCATCGCGGGGTATCTTTCGACCCGAGACGAGGAAGTTGCCGGACGCGTAGTACTTCTTCAGGAACCGGACGTGTGCGGCCATGTGCGCGTCGATTTCCGAGAGATCCACCTTGTAGCTGAGCTCGATGACGAACATGGCAACTCCCTCTTCGTGTCCGCGTTTGGACGGCTGAAGCGTCACCTCGATACCCGAAACGAGAGCATGGCCGGCGCCAGCGCCAGCAGGGTGAAGGACGCCGCCGTCGCGAACACGGCGGCGTAGCCGAAATGCTCGGTGAACAACCCGCCGCACAGCGCCGCAATGCCGGTCACCAGCACCTGCAGGGACGCCTGCAGGGAGTAGTCGGTGCCCGGCGAATGCGCTCGACAGCGATCCATCATGATCGTGAACAGCGCGACCGTTGAGAGCCCGTCGGCGAACTGCTCGAAATAGACGATTGCCGCGAGCGCATAGAGGTCGTGCAGACCGCCCACGACCAGGAGATATCCTGCGAGCCCCAGGGCTTGCAGCACGCCAAAGCCCAGCAACGCCTGGGCGTGTCCCAGACGCAGGAGCGTCGCCCCGCCGACGAAGGCGCCGAGAATGCCCGCGGTCGCGCCCGCGGAACCGGTGATGACGCCGATGTCCGCGAGCGAGTAACCGCGGTCGGTGAGAAGCGGCCCCGTCATGCGCGAGCCGAGCGAATCGCCGAACTTGTACAGCGCCACCGTCAGCAGCCACCAGCCGAGCCCCGGGCGCATCACGAACTCACGGAACAGGCGTACATAGCCTCGCACGCCGTGCCACTGCGTGTGCGTGGCCGCTTGCCGCGCACCCGCGGTTGGATCGTCCATGAACAGCACCGGCACGATCACGAGCAGCATCAGGCAGGCGAGACCGGCGTAACTCGTCTGCCAGCCATAGCGGGCGGTGAGCCACAGCAATGCGCCGCCGCCCACCACCATGCCGACCTTGTAGCCGACGACCTGGATGCTGTTGCCGAGCCCGCGCCACTCGGGCTTCAGGGTGCTGACGGCATACCCGTCGGTCGCGATGTCCTGGGTCGCGGACACGAGATTCATGCAGAACAGCACGGCGAGAAGCAGCGGCAGCGCGGCCACCCATGCCGCGAAGTCGCGCGACGCGACGATCAGCATCAGCGCCATCGTCATGCAGTTCAGCACCAGCAGCCACCGCTTGCGGGAGCCGTAGCGGTCAATGAACGGCGCCCACGCGAACTTGAGCGCCCACGGCAAGGCGAGCGCGCTCGTGAAGCCGATGACCGACAGCGAGACTCCCTGCTCGCGCAGCAGCGCTGGCAATGCCTTGGCGATCAATCCGGAAGGCAGTCCCTGTGCGAAGTACAGGGCCGACAACATTGCAAACAGCCGCCAGCCGTCCGCTACAACCGCCGGTGTACGGTCGACCTCGCGCCTGTTTGGAGTCATGCGGTCGCGGCGCCTCTCTGTCGCGCATCGTACCCGACGCCACCCGGGACATGCCCGAATCCGGAGCGGGCCAGCGGGTCGTGAATTCGCGAGCGGTGGGGTATCTTGTGCTGCGCCTTCGAGGGGGCATCTGGCAAGGGGAGGTCCAAATGAAAAATCCAGGCAGACTCAGCTTCTTCGTACTGTCTATTTCACTGCTGTGCGCGGTCGGCTCGGTGTGCCGGGCCGAGGACTCGAGCACTGTGCGGGCCGCAATCGAGCAGGCCGGCGTGCGGTTCGCCGAGGCCTACGGGCGGGGCGACGCGAAGGCGGTCGCCGCGTTCTATACCGAAGACGCGATCGCGTTTCCGCCCGGCGCGGAGATGGTCAAGGGTCGACAGGCCATCCAGCAGATGTGGCAGGAGACCATGGACAGCGGCGTGAAGAGCCTGTCCTTTACCGTGATCGACGTCGGTGCGAGCGGCGATCTCGCACACGAGACAGGAACGGCCCTGATGAACGTCCAGCCCGCGGGGAAGGAGCCGACGACCGCGTCCGTGAAGTACGTGGTCGTCTGGAAGAAGCAGGGGAACGACTGGAAGCTGCACCGCGACATCTGGAACGACCTGCCGGCCAAGTAATCGCTGATGAATGAGCTGATCGCGGCCCTGCGCGGATCGCTCGCACACGATGCGGTGATCGCCGGCGATGCGATCGACCGGAGCTATCTCGGCGACTGGCTCCTTCGCGACGAGGCCGTTCGCCCCGCGGCACTGGTGCGTCCGTCGTCGACGGCCGAGGTGTCCGCCACCCTGGGCGTCTGCAACGCGCGTCGCGTGCCCGTCGTCGCGCAAGGCGGCAGGACGGGGCTTGCCGGGGGCGCGATGCCGCGCGATGGCTGCGTCATTCTGTCGCTCGAGCGCATGCGCGCCGTCGGCCCCGTCGACAGCGACTCTGCGACGATCGTGACCGAAGCCGGTGCCGTTCTGCAGTCAATCCAGGAAGCGGCCGCCAGTGCGGGGCTGCTGTTCCCGCTGGATATCGGCGCGCGAGGGTCGTGCACCGTCGGCGGCAACATCGCCACCAATGCCGGCGGGAATCGCGTGCTGCGTTACGGAATGATGCGCAGCCTGGTCCTCGGCATCGAGGTCGTGCTGGCGAACGGCACCGTCATCGACGCGATGAACCACATGCTGAAGGACAACGCGGGCTACGACCTGAAGCAGCTCTTCATCGGCAGCGAGGGCACGCTGGGTGTCGTCACGCGGGCGGTGCTGCGGCTCTTCCCGCTCACGACCAGCGTGCAGACGGCGCTCTGTGCCGTCGCTGACTACGACGCCGCGCTCGCGCTGCTCAGGCTCGCCCGGGAGCGACTGGGCGCCGACCTGTCGGCGTACGAGGTGATGTGGGCCGACTTCTATCGACTCGCCACGTCCGGTCTCGGCCGCCGTGCACCGGTTGCGCAGGGGCATGCGATCTACGTGCTCGTCGAATCGATGGGCACCGACGCAGCGCGTGACGACGAGCGGTTCCAGGCATTCTTCGAGACGGCGTTCGAGCGGCGCATCGTCGAGGACGCCCTGGTGGCCCGCTCGCTCAACGAGAGCCGGGACATCTGGGCGATCCGCGATGCCTCCGGCGAGCTGCAGCGAATCATCGGCCCGTATGTGCCGTTCGACGTCAGCCTGCCGACTCCGTCGATCGGGCGCTTCGTCGAAGACTGCCGGCGTCGGCTGGCGGACCGGTGGCCCGGCCTGACCGCTGCCTGGTTCGGACACATCGCGGACGGCAACATCCACATCTGCGCCGCGACCGGCGACGGTTCGATCGATACGCACGACCTCGACGAGCTCGTCTACGATTGCGTCGCGGAGTATCGAGGCTCGATTTCCGCCGAGCATGGCATCGGCCTGCTCAAGCGTGAGTTTCTCGGCCGCTCGCGCACACCGGAAGCGATCGCGGCCATGCGCCTGCTGAAGGAAGCGCTCGATCCCAACAGGATCCTCAATCCGGGCAAGGTGTTCACGTAACCGCATAACAAGGAAAAATCACCATGAGCTTCGCACCGACTGTTACGCGCAGCGTTCCTGCTGGCCGCCGCGATCTGCGCCTCCGCAGCCTATGCCGACGGCGTGTGCGTCAAGGGTTACCGCGATACCACGGCCGCCGAGCGGCAAACGATGCTCGGGGTCATGGAAACCGCGAAGGCGGCGCTGCCGGTCGCACCCACCGGTTGGGTCATCGGCGGCTACGAGGAGCTGAGCCCCGTCGGCAGCATCTGCAAGGACGGTGAGAACACGCCGTGGTCCTATGGCTTCTCGCGCACCTTCAATCGCACCGACGACCAGGCGGCGCGGGAGCAGGCGCTTGCCGACGCGGGCGCCAAGATTCGCGCAGCGCAGGCGGCGCGCCAGCCGCGCCTCGATGCGTTGATGGCTCGCTCGCAGGCGCTGGGCGCGGAACTCGGGACGGCGGCACAGAAAGGCGACCAGGCGCGCGTCGATGCCATCAACCGCGAGATGGAGAAGATATCCAAGCAGTACGAGGCGATAACGGCTGAGGGCAACGATCCGGCGCTTCTCGAATCCGTGGCCAAAGCGACGATGCAGGATCGCACGATGTCGATCGGGATCCGGGTGAACCCCGGAGGCATCTCGAACTCGGAGATGAAGAAGTCACAGGCGCCGGCCGGGGCGCACTCCGCGTACCGCTGGACGACATCCGCCGATGGCGTGAGCGAGGGTCATGCGCTGTTGCTGTTCGGCGCCTGGCAGCCGCGTGCCCAGGGCGGAGTCGTATCGCAGCGCCGTGGAACTCACTCGTCGTCGGCTGCGCATGCGGTCGCGGTCACCGTGGCGGCCGATCCGGCCAGGCTCGATTCGCTGCTCACCTCGATCGACTTCGGCGCGATCGCGGCAACTGTCGCGCACTGACGGCACGCATCACCTCCGGTGGTGATCGACGACGCGCGGGAGACCGCCTCTTAACTTTATGTTACAAAGTACTTGACGCTGCTATCAAGCCCCCTCTAGTCTGGGTCGTCGATCAAGAGCACCGCCCTTGCCCAATCCATCCCGATCGCCGACAGCACTGCATGACCGCGCCATGGACGATCTGCGGTACATCCGCGAGACGATGGCAAGGGCGTCGTCATTCACGGCAATCTCCGGGCTCGGCTTCGTAACCGTCGGATTCGGTGCTCTGCTGACCGGCGTGCTGGCTGCCCCGTTGGATCATTCGCAGGCCTGGGTCGGCGCCTGGATTGTCGATGCCGCCTTCTCGTTGTGCGTTGGCCTTGCATCTACGGCCATCAAAGCGCGCAAGAGCCGGCAATCCCTCCTCTCCGGCCCGTTTCGAAAGTTCGCGCTCAGTTTCGCGCCCGCTCTTGCCGCGGGTGCCCTGCTCACGCTGAGGCTCGTCCAGATCGAGCAGGTCGCGCTGCTCCCGGCGGTGTGGTTGCTCATCTACGGCGCCGGCCTCGTTGCGGGAGGCGCCTTCTCCGTGCGCGTCATTCCCGTGATGGGATCGGCGTTCATGGCTTTAGGAGCGTTGGCGGCCCTCGGCCCGGTCGAGTGGGGGCCCTGGTTGATGATCGCGGGCTTTGGCGTCCTGCACATCACATTTGGCCTCGTCATCTGGAAGCGCTATGGCGGCTAGCGCATCCAGATGGGGCCGTCGTCCCGAGGCAACACATCCTGCCGCGGCGCCACTGGGTCCGACTCGTACCCTGAGCGCAACCGGGCGCGGCGGACATGCAGACCCTCTGCTGCACGACCGGACCCGTCTCGGCATCGTAAGCGCCCTGGCCGGAACGGACACAGCTGACGTTCGTCGAACTAAAGAACCTGCTCGACATTACCGACGGCAACCTCAGCGTCCACGCACGAAGACTCGAGAACGCGGGCTACCTGACATGCACCAAGAGCTTTGCTGATCGTCGGCCCCGAAGCGACTACCGCCTGACGGCGACCGGCCGCCGTGCGCTTCAGAGTTATCTCGATCACATGGACGCACTGATCAAGCAGACCCGCCGCAACCTGAAGCGCTGACGAACACGGCGCCCCCGATGACTCCTCTCTGGCTGACCGCGATCGGCTTGGCCGCCACTGGAACCTGGCTGCTGTTCGACGCCGCCCCTGGCCTCAACTGGTTCCTCGTCACAGTGCTGATCGCCGCAGGCTTGTTCACGGTCACCTGGCGAAAGACGCGCGGTCGCTCCCTCCGACGTGACTGGCTGCCCGTTGCCCTGGCCATTGTGCTTGCGGGTGGCACCATCCTGACGTCCAACGAGTGTCTTCCACTTCTGGATCGCGCTCGGCGTGTTTACGCAGTTCGCCATCCTGACCTTGTTGAGTGCGGGTCTGCCTGCCGAGCGACTGGGTCCTGCCCGGACTGCCTTCGCCCCATTTCCAGCCTTGCATCTGGTGTGTCTCGAGGTGACCCACCGCTCCGACACCGAGGCCCGCGCCTTGCTTCGGAACGAGCGTAACTACCGAACTCTTCGCGGGATCGCGCTCGCGCTACCGATTGTCGCCCTCTTCTTTCTGCTGCTCGGGGCGGCGGACCCCACGTTGGCCGCCTGGCGGGACGCACTGGGTGAGTTGCTGGGCGACTCTTCCATGATCGGCCGCCTGCTGTTATTCGCCCTGCTCTTCACCGCTCTGCTGGGACTCTACGGTATTGCGCTTCGCGCACCTCCTGCAAGCGCGCTTGATCCACCCCGCCAGCCTCGCGCCGCTCTCACCGATGTCGAGCGCACAATCGTATTGGGATCAGTCGCGGCGCTCTTTGCCCTGTTTCTGGGACTGCAGGTCTCGTACCTGTTCGGCAACCCTGGTGAAACTCCCGGAAGCGGCTTGACGTTCGCAGAAGCCCTCCACCGCGGCTTCGGCGAGATCACCATCGTCGTGACGCTGTGCGCGTGGCTGATCATCGCGCTCGATCGCCACGCGATTCGCGGGACCCGTGAGCCCCTGGTCCGCGTTCTGGAAGTGCTGGTCGTGGCCGCATGCGCGCTGCTGCTGGCATCCGCGTATCACCGGCTTGTGTCCTACGAGGCCGCCTACGGCTACACGACCTTCCGACTCTACGTCGCGATCTACATTGCCGCCGCCGCTTTGGCCCTCGCACTGCTTGCGTGGGAGATCTGGAGGGGCATCGACCTCGTCCGGCTGACGCGCCGCATCATGGTCGTCGCGGTGCTGGCACTCTGCACGCCCATCTACTGGAATTCCGCGGCCTGGGTGGTTCGTCAGAATCTCGCCAGGAGACATTCGATCGATAACGTCGACACCGCGTACTGGCCGAATGGACTGAGCGCGGATGCCGTGCCGGAGATAGTGGCGGCCTTGCCTCTGCTGCCCCGCGCCCAGGCGGAGGAATTGGCCAGGAACTTGAAGCAACGCCACGCCAGCCTCTCCGACCCGGCCGGCAAACATTCCCGCTGGTACGAGTGGAATCTCCGCCGCGAGGCCGCGCGGCGCGCTCTTCAATCTCTACCCTCCACCTCAATGTCCACCTCGCACCAGCAAGCCCTCCGCGCGCAACGCCTCGGCGAGCCCCTCCTCGATCTCCTCGGCCTGTGCGCTCGGTATCCGCTGCAGATGCAACACCGGCCCCGTGAGCACCTCGAGCCCGCGCTTCAAGACGCTCCCCGCCGCACGGATCCCCGCCTTGTGCTGATCGAACCGCGCGGCCGGCGAATACCGCGTTGCGCCCACGTACACGCCATGCGGCTCTGCGCCGCGATCGCTGTAGTCCAGCAGCACGAGGTAGATGTTCGCTCGTCCGCGGCCTGCGGGCTCGAAATCGCGATGCCACCTCGTATGCGAGCGGCAGCCACGACACGTAGCGCATTGGGAGCCAGTCGGGCACCGTGCCCGACGCCGCTGACCAGAGCCGCGTCAGCATCGCCTCGATGCTCATCGGTGGCTCGTTGCGCATCCAGAGCTCGTGGATGCAGTGGGCACCCGAAACGCCATCCTGCTTGTGCAGCGCCTGCTCGAACTGGTCCAAGAGCGCGTCCCGCCGCAGCGCGTGCAGTGGGCGGGCGCCGGGAGCTGTCGCCTTAGGTCCGCGAGTTCCCATCGATGGCGGAGCTCACGCAGTCAGGACCGCCGCGCCGCGGAGCTCGCCACTGCGCAACCGGTGCAGCGCCTCGTTCGCGCCTTCAAGCGGAAAGAGCTCCACATTCGGGTGCAACTCGACCTCGCCCGCAACTTGCATGAACTCGTGCGCATCCGCGCGCGTCAGGTTGGCGACCGAGCAGAGCGAGCGTTCTCCCCAGAGCAGCTGATAGGGGAAGGCGGGAATGTCACTCATATGGATGCCGGCGCACACCACACGCCCGCCCTTGCGCACCGCGGCAAGCGCCGCCGGCACCAGCGAGCCGACCGCCGCGAAGATGATGGCTGCGTCGAGCGGCTCGGGCGGGCGTTCTTCCGACCCACCGGCCCAGGCCGCGCCGAGCTCGCGCGCGAAGCGCTGCGAGTCGACGTCACCGGGGCGCGTGAGTGCGAACACCCGCCGACCCTGCGCCCGGGCGACCTGTGCGAGCAGGTGAGCGGCTGCACCGAAGCCGTAGAGGCCCAGGTTTACGCCCTCACCGGCCGCCCGGTAGGCGCGATAGCCGATCAGCCCCGCGCAGAGGAGCGGCGTCGCCTGCGCATCGGAGTACCGGTCGGGCACCGCGAGGCAGTACCGCGCGTCGGCGATCGCATGCTGCGCGTAGCCGCCATCGACGCTGCAGCCCGTGAAGCGGGCGCGCTCGCACAGGTTCTCCTGGCCGAGCTCGCAGTAACGGCAGGTCCCGCAGGTCTGGGCGAGCCAGGGGACACCGACCCGGTCACCGGCGCGAAAGGCCGTGACCGCGCTGCCGGCGTCGATCACGCGCCCGACGATTTCGTGCCCGGGCGTCACCGGGTAGACGGCCTGCGGCAACTCGCCGTCGACGAGATGCAGGTCGGTGCGGCAGACGCCGCAGGCGCTCACCTCGATGAGGACCTGGTGCTCGAGGAGCGGTGCGAGCGGCGTCTCCTCGCACACGAGCGCCCGGCCGGGCGCATGCAGCCGCATCGCCAGCGTTGACGCCGGAATGCCATTTCGCGACGGTCGATGGCCGGGCTTCACGACCAAGAGATTATTCTCCTGATATAGTCATTCACAATCGTGGCCGAGACCACGCCCTGCCAACACGGATACACCATGCGCTCAGGCAACCCCGTTCTGAAGGACTCGACATTCCAGCAGCCATTCGAAGTTGTCGGCGAGCGCATGACGCTGTCCGGCACTGTCAACAAGACCGCGATGCTGCTTGCCATGACCCTGATCACGGCCGCGTACACGTGGGGCCGCTTCATGGAGACGCGCGACGCCTCGACAATCTACGGCCTGCTGCTGGTCGGCGTCGTCGGCGGACTGATAGTTGCGATGATAACGGTCTTCAAGAAGACGGCCGCGCCGTACACCGCCCCGGCTTACGCACTTCTCGAGGGGCTCGCGCTCGGTGGTATCTCGGCGACGCTCGAGGTGAGATTTCCCGGCATCGTCATCCAGGCGGTCGGTCTCACTTTCGGTACGCTCTTCTGCCTTCTCGCCGCCTATCGCAGTGGACTGATCAAGGCCACCGAAAACTTCAAGCTCGGTGTGGTCGCGGCGACGGGCGCCATCTTCGTCCTGTACATGGTCAGTTTCGTGATGGGGTTTTTCGGACGATCGATCGGGTTCATTCACGAGAGTGGAACGTTCGGGATCCTGTTCAGCGCATTCGTCGTCGTGATCGCCGCGCTCAACCTGGTACTGGATTTCGACTTCATCGAGTCCGGTGTCGAGCAGGGAGCGCCGAAGTACATGGAGTGGTACGGCGCGTTCGGGCTGCTCGTCACCTTGGTCTGGCTGTATCTCGAGATACTCAGGCTGCTTGCAAAGTCGCGCGACTAGGTTGACGGTCTACAACCCGTCGAAGAACGACTTGACGGCGCTCAGGCAGAACGGCGCCACGAGCCCGGCGTGATATTTCTCCAGCACCTCGGTGTCGCCGCCAGCCAGGCGAACGATGTCCTTCGCAACGGCGAACTGGGTCTTCTGCGCCTCATACGGGTCGCCGCTCGCGACGGCGGAATCGATGTCGAGCACGCTGACCGTCGTCGCCGATGACCAGTAGTTCTGCATCAGCTGGGTGTTGAGATAGAGAACGGCGGGATCCGCGTTGCCTGCGCACAGCAGCATCGGCGACGTCGGCGTCCACACTCGCTGGTCATTGGTCTTCAGCGCCTGGCGGAACGGGTGCGCGGGGCTGGCGGGCGGCAATCCATCCGACAGCGTCGGGAAGCCGCCATCGGGATTGCTGCTTGCATCCTGCAGGTAGGCGAGCCGGAAGTCGTTGGTCAGCAGGTGGTCGGTGCCGAAGCCGATCGCGAACACGGGAGCCAGGTTCGACGGTGTCGTGGCCGGCGTCATCGCCGCGTAGGCGGGATCCGGCGGCGTGCTGCTGAAGAGCGCCGTGTCGGGCAGTTTGCCCTGCGCCTCCAGCTCGCTCACCGGGGTGTCGCTCGGGAGAAGCCCTTCGATGTCCGTGGCGTACTGTGCCTCGAATACGTCCGTCGTGCTCGCGTAGATATTGCCGTACGCGTTCTGATAGCTCGTGAGGAGCAGCGTCAGGTTCACGGGCGCGCCGCCGGTCACCTCGCCCTGGAAGATGGCGTCGCCAAAGGCTGAAAGCGCATAGGGGCCCGACATCGGGGCGGACGCCGTGACGGTCTGCCCAGCGTCCTGCAGCGCTCGATGCGTGGCCATGGCCACGTAGCCGCCCTGCGAATAACCCGTTACGAAGAGCTGGCCACTGTCCGTCGTGCCGGGAGCATTCGCGGTGGGCAACGCGCTGCGGGCGGCCGCCAGCGCATCGATCATGTCCTTCGATTGCTGATCGCCGTTGAGATAGGGGTGATAGCCCAGCGTCGAGGTGTCGTAGCCCACGTAGTTCGGCGCCACCACGATGTAGCCTTCCGCCGCGAACACGGCGGCCATCAGCAGTCCCTCACCGTTGTCCGCGGCCTCCAGGTCGGCGATGTTGAAGGCGCGGTCCGCGTTGGTGCCGTGCGCATACAGCACGATCGGACGCGCGCCCTGGCACTGGCTTGCCGAATCGTTCGGCACCATCAACGCACCGGAGGCCGGGGTGATGTTTCCCGCCGGATCCACCGTCTGATACTCGAAGTGATAGACGTCGATCGTGCATTCCGGCGTCAGCACCTGGTCTATCAGTAGTTGAGTAACCTCGTTCGAGCTGGCTGCGGCCAGCAGTTCGTCGGGTGAATAGGAGGCCACCAGCACGGGTGCGTCTCCGATCAGCTCCCCGCGTTGCGGTGTCGGCGGCGCCGGCTCCGGAGTCGTGTCTTCATCGTCGCTGCTGTCGCACGCACTGAGCAGCAACAACACGACGGGCAGAACTCGAAGTCGATCGAAACCGTGCATTGCGTGCGTACCCTGGAGCCGGCATGAGACAGGGGAGCGTAGTGCCGTGTAACGGCGGGCACGGTAAGGCGCCCGGAGCGCGAACCGCCGTCAGATATTACTTACCTTCAGCGAGCGCCAGCGCAATGCAACACCCGATCGCCCAGGGCCGCGCTTCATCACACGCGACCGGCACGCGCCACCAGCGCGTGTAGCAGCGTGTGCGCGCCGGCGGCAAGGTGCGCGGGCGTCGCACTCTCGGCCTCGTTGTGGCTGAGCCCGTCCTTGCAGGGGACGAAGATCATGCCGGTCGGTGCGACGCGGGCCACGTTCATCGCGTCGTGCCCGGCCCCGCTCAGCATGTCCATGCTCGCGTAGCCGCAGCGCCGCGCGGCGTGCGCGGACCGTGTCGACCAGCTCGCCGGCGAAATCGCACCGGTGGCTTGTCGATCGACCCGCTGGATGTCGATGCTCGAGGCCGCGTCGCGCGTCGCGATCGCCGCGCATCGCTTCGCTGCATCTCGGCGGTCGAGCGCCTCGAGCGTCGCGGCGTCGGGATGCCGCAGATCGCAGATGAAGACGTGACTCGGCCCGGAATCGTCGCGCCGGAGTTCGGCTCGACGTCGAAGCGCCCGATCGGTGAGCCGCGCCCACTCGTCGCTGCTCGCGTGCGATCCGATTGAACGTCGTGCACCATTTCCGCCGCGCCGAGCAGCGCATCGCGGCGCCGGTTCATCGGCGTCGTCCCGGCGTGCCCGTCCATGCCCGCGTCACCGTGACCCTCAGCCAGCGCATGCCCTGGATCTGGGTGACGACGCCGATCGTCTTGCCCTCGGCCTCGAGAATCGGGCCCTGCTCGATGTGCGCCTCGACGAAGCAGTCGAGCTTGCGCGGCACCGGGACGCTCGCTGCCGAGATAGCCGCGTCGTCTCGAGATCCTGCGCGCACGGTCGTGCCATCGAGCGTGACGTGCCGCGTGGATCTTCGCGACGTCCGCTGCGCCCGGCGAACGCCGACGAGCCGGCAAGCGGCGGGCTGAAGCGCACGCCCTCCTCGTTGGTCCAGACGATCACGTCGATCGGCGCCTCGGTCTCGCACGCTGCGCATCGTTCAGCGCACGCACGACCTCGAGACCCGGCGAGCACGCCGTAGATGCCGTCGAACTTGCCGCCGTGCGGCTGCGTGTCGAGGTGGCTGCCGGTCGCGACCGCCGGCCGCTCGCGGATCGCGCCCGGCGCGCCGCGGCATAGATGTTGCCGACCTGGTCGAACTGCGACCTCGCAACCGGCCTCGCGACACCAGCGCACGAACAGGTCGCGGCCGGCCTTGTCGTCGACGCTGAGCGCGGCGCGGCAACAGCCGCCGTGCGGCAACGCGCCGACCGGCGCCCATGTCCATCAGGCTCTGCCAGAGCCGATCGGCTTACCGTATGCTACCGGCGATCGCTCAGCTGCTCGACGTGACAGCCTTCCGCTTGCCGCGTCGCCGTGCTGCGATCGCGCGCATCGCGCCGATCAGCCGCCGGCCGGCGGGCCGCAGCCGCGCGACGCGGCGGATCCTCGAGGAAGATCGCCCGGTACCACATGACCGCCAGGACAGTCCGCGATGTCCTCTGGCTCGCCGCCCATCTCGAGCAGGTCCTCGGTACGGCGGATCAACGCCTGGTAGACGACGCCTTCGGTCATGGCGCCGAGCATGATATCCCATGCGGCGCGCCTGCGCCGCGTCGCAGCCGGAGCTCACGCTGCAGGAACTCGGCGACGCTGCAGGTTCCAGTGATGCGCGTTCTCCTTCCAGATCTGGTCGAACTCCTCGTAGTCGCCGGCGAGGCCGAACAGGCAGGCGAGGATGCCCGGGTTGCTGCGCGAAGCGCCGCACGACGTCACTCGAGGTTGTCGAAGATCCAGTCGTAGCGATGCTCGTACTCGCGTGACGGGCTCGACGTCGTGCAGCAGCTCCGCGAAGAAATCGCGTGAGACCTCGCCGACGATCTCGCGCAGATCGTGAAAGTAGCGGTAGAAGAGACCGGTCGCGACGCCGGCGCGCGCGGTGATGTCCTGCACGCGCAGGTTGCGGAAGCCCTGCTCGTTCAGCAGCTCGCGCGCGGCGCGCTTGAGCCGCTCGCGGCTCCGCAGCCCGCGCGGGTTGAGCGCCGTCCAGCGGCTGGACCGATGCGCGTCGCTCGCTGCGGCCGGCGGCACGGTCGAGCGTGCGGCTCGCGCCCGGTTTTGCCATCGCGCCTCAGAACCGGTACTCGAAGTCGACGCCCCAGGTCTGCGGCACGCCCGGGCACGATCTCCGAGAAGCCGAGCGACAGCGCGAGATGTCCTGCGCGGCCGTCCGGTACTCCTCGTCGCGCGATGTTCTTGACCCAGGCCGACACCTGCCACGGGCCGTTCTGCGGCATGAGCGAGACGCGCGCGTTGACGATCGAAGTAGCCGTCTTCCGTGAGGATATTCGCGATTGTTCGGCTCGAGGAAATGCTCGTCGACGTACGTGTGAAGTCCGTCTGGAACGCCGCCGCGAGCGTGTCGCTGATCGGCGCTCTCGTAGCGGATGCCGGCCGTTGAACGTGAAGCCCGGCGCGTTCGGGATCTCGTTGCCCTCGATGGTCGACTCCGGCACCGCCGTCGAGCGGCGGCAGCACGACGTCCGTCTCGACGATCTCGGTGTCGAGCAGGCTCAGCCCGGCGCTGATCGTGAGGTCCGTGGATCGGCAGCCAGTCGAGCGAGGCCTCGAGGCCCTTGATCTCGACGTCGCCGGCATTCTGCAGTCGCGCACTCGCCTCGGTCGCCGCGCACGAAGGTCGCCTGGAAGTCCTCGTAGTCGTAGAAGAACGCGCTCGCATTGAAGCGCACGCGATTGTCGGCGAGCGAAAGCTTCGATGCCCGATCTCGTACGACGTCAGCGTCTCGGGCCCGTACGGCTCGAGCGCCTCCTGCGAGAAGATCACCGCCGACGAGTAGCCGCCGCTGCGGAACGCCTCGCTGACGCTCAGGTAATACATCGAGTCGTCGTTCGGCTTGTAACTTGCAGCACGGCCTGAGTAGTCGACCTTGTCCTCGTCGACGCGTGGTCGGGAAGTCGAGCGGACCGCCCTGCGCCTGGGTCGCCGTCGGGAAGCGGCAGCTGCGACAGCCGGGGCGCGCCGCTCGCATAGCGCCTCGTCGAGGTTCGCGAACGTGCCGATGAACGTCGCGCCGCGCCAGTCGCGCGTCCTCGTTCGGTGTAGCGCAGTCCGCCGATGAACTCCGACCGTCTCCGCCAAGCGGAATCGTCAACTGCCCGAACACGCGCCCAGGCCTCGGTGCTCTGCACGGCGCCGTTGCTGGTCGGAATACCCGCGAGCTGCGGTCAGGTCGATCGTCTGGAACCAGTCGATATCGGTCTTCGCGTAGTTCGCGCCGACGATCCAGGGCAGGCGGAACGACTCGTCGGAGGTCAGCCGGATCTCCTGCGAGAAGTTCTCGACGTCGTTGAACGTGAAGTTGTCGGCCGCGATGAACGGCGAGGCGTCGATGTCCTGGCTCTGCTCGCTTCGAGAAATCCGCATAGCCGCTGATCGAGGTGAGCGTCACGTGGCCGAGGTTCCAGTTGATCGTCAGCGTCACGTCGTCGGAGCGCGAGCTCGCAGCTCGGGTCGACGTTCGCCGCGCCGTCGTAGAACGTCGCCGTCGTCGTCGAAGTAGCCGAGCAGATCCACGCAGGGCCCTTCGGCGACGCGACCCGCGATCACCGGCGCGCAGATGGCGGCCGGGTTCCCCGGGTCGCGCACGCCGACGTGCTGCAGCAGCGGCCTGCTCCGACTCCGAGTCGCCGTAGTTGTACATGAGCCGCAGGCTGAAATCCTCGCTCGGCTGCCACTCGAGCTGGCCGCGCGCCGCCATCGAATCGATCTTGCCGAGATCGTTGTCGGTGAAGCGGTTGTACGAGTAGCCTCGAATCGCCCGAGGCGTTGACGACGTTGACCGACAGGCGGCCGAGCAGCGTGCTCGTCGAGCGGTCCGCTCACGGCGCCGGTCACCGGTGACCGTGTCGTAGCTGCCGTACCCCGCGCGCACAAACCCTTCGAACTCCTCGGTCGGCCGGGCCGTCATGAAGTTGATCGCGCCGCCGGTGCTGTTCCGCCCGTAGAGCGTGCCCTGCGGGCCGCGCAGCACCTCGACGCGCTCGATGTCGTAGACGGCGAAGTTGAGCATGTCAGGCGTCGGCTGGAACACTTCGTCGACGTAGATGCCGACCGACGGGTCGACCGTGCCGGTGAAGTCGTTGATGCCGACGCCGCGCAGGTAGAAGCCGACGGTCGCAAGGCCGTTCGGCCCGTACTTCGCGAGCAGCCCGGCGTCTGCTCGGCGAGGTCCTTGCGGCTCGAGCACACGCAGCGCCTGCAGATCCTGCGCCGAGAACACCGTCGCGGAGTTCGCGACGTCCTGCAGGCTCTCCTCACGCCGCGTCGCGGTGACGACGATCTCCTCGAGCGCCGCGATCCTGCGCGAGCACGCGGCCAGGCTGGCACGGACATCGCGACCATCGTCAGACTCGGCACGAACTTGATCTCATGACTCGCTCTCCCTTGGACGCCCGCGACAGACGATCCCGCCGCGCGTCAGCCCGGCAGGCCGGATCATGCATGGAACCGGATGCGTGGACTTCGGCCGTGCAGTCCGGCGGCACGACCGTCGTCGAGTCGACGCTGCAGCACGATCGCCGGGCCCGCGATCGACTCGCCGACGGGCAGCCGGCTGCGGTCGTAGAACGCCGTCGCGAACGGACTCGAGACCTCGCGCCGACGCGAAACACGACGTCGTCGGTGCGCAGCGCGCGCCGCCGCGAGCTGAACCGCTGCGCGGGCTGCGGCGGCACGCGGATCTTCGGCACCTCGCGCCACCGCCGTGACACGCAGGTTCACGAGCTCGATCGGCGATCGCTCGAAGTGATGCCCGTACTCGCTGCTCGTGCAGCTCGTGGAAACGTCGCGAGTGCCGCCGTCGAGCTCGGCGCTGGCCGATCGTGCGCCGCGCGGCAGCGGCGAGGCGGAGCTCGTAACCCTGGCCGACGTAGCGCGCATCCGCTGCGCGCTCGAACGTCGCCGTCGCCGGGTCGACGTCGTCGGCCTGCAAGCTGCGTGCGCAGCGTGGCTTCCATCGCCGCCAGATCGGCGTTCATGCGCTCGAGATCGACGCTGCGTCGAGACCAGGAACGCCGTGCGCACGACGCTCGTACTTGAGGTCGGTCGTGAGCAGGCCGATCGCCGAGGTGATCCCGGGATGGGGCGGCACGACGACCTCGCGGGATGCCGAGCATCTGCGCGACCTCGACGCCGTGCAGCGGCCCGGCGCCGCCGGACGGCGACGAGCGCGTACTCGCGCGGGTCGATGCCCTTCTGCACGGTGCGCGCGCGGATCGCATTCGCCATGTTCGCGTTCAGCACCGCGACGATGCCCTCGGCCGCCTCGAGCAGCGGCAGGCCCAGCCGGTCCGCGAGCGGCCTGCACGGCCGCGATCGCCGCGGCGCGATCGAGCGGCATCGCGCCGCCCAGGAAGTTGTGCGACGTCGAGACGGCCGAGCACGATGTTGGCATCGGTCACGGTCGCGTCCGTGCCGCCCTGCCCGTAGGCCGCGGGCCCGGCACCGCGCCGGCACTCTGCGGACCGACGCTTGAACGCCCCGGCCGCATCCACGTGCGCGATCGAGCCGCCGCCGGCGCCGATCGTGTGCAGGTCGATCATCGGCACGAGGATCGGGTAGCCGGCGACGAACGTGTCGCGCGCCGAGGCCTCGGCGAAGCGCCCGTCGGTCACGACGCCGATGTCGGCGCTGGTGCCGCCGATGTCGAGCGTGATCAGGTTGCGACGGCCCGCGAGCTCGCCGACCCAGGCGCCGCCCAGCACGCCGGCGGCGAGGCCGGACATCAGCGTATTGCACCGGCAGCTCGGAGACCGCGCGCGCCGGCGCCACGCCGCCGTTCGACTGCATGATGTGGACTTCGCCGCGGAAGCCCGCGCCCGCAGAGCTCCCCGGCGAGCCGCTTGACGTAGTCGCGCACAAGCGGACCGATGAAGGCGTTCATCGCCGTGGTCGTGAAGCGCTCGAACTCGCGGAACTGCGGCGAGACCTCGTGCGAGCAGGTCACGAACACGCCCGGGCACAGCTCGCTGCGACGATCGCCTTGGCGCGCCGCTCGTGCTCCGGGTTGATATAGGAGAACAGGAAGCAGACCGCGATCGACGCGACGCCCGCCGCCTTGAGCTCGAGCGCCGCGGCCTGCGCACCTCCGCCTCGTCGAGCGGCGTCACGACCTCGCCGCGCGGCGGCGCGAGCCGCTCGGTGACGACCTTGCGGTGCCGGCGCCGGACCAGCGGCTGGTCCTGCCAGGGAATCTCCTGCTGATCGAATAGTGCTGCGGGCGCTGGTGCCGACCGATGTGGACGATGTCGCGGAAGCCCGCGGGTCGTGATCATGCCCGGCGCGTCGCACCGCGGTACTGCAGCGCCGCATTCGTCGCGACCGTCGTGCCGTGGAAGATGTGGTCGATCGTCCGCGAGCCCGACGCCCGCGGCGCTGCAGATCTCGGTCACGCCGCGCATGAAGGCCCGGGACGGATCGTCCGGCGTGCTCGCGACCTTGTGCGTGAGCGTGCGGTTGGCCGTCCGTGTCCGTGAACACGATGTCCGTGAACGTCCCGCCGACATCGCACGCCGATGCAGCTGCATCCCAGGCTGTGTATCACGGTACCTGAATCGTGGCGTCAACTTCACATACTCCATTGCCACCTCGCCCCGCGCTGCACGTAGCCTGTGACGATTGCGCCATGCATCCGCCGATCCACCAGCAGCAGTGCCCAAGCTCGGCATCGACACGGCGCATCCGCGGCGCGGGTCGACCCCGTCACCGCGAGCATCATCCAGGGCGCGCTCGAGAACATCGCGATCGAGATGGGCTACAAGCTCATGCGGATGTCGTACTCGAGCATCATCCGCGAGTCCGAGGACTTCGGCGCCGCGATCTGCGACGCGCACCGGCCGGCAGCTCTGCGAGTGCTCGAAGAGCACGCCGCTGCAGTCGGGTCCGATCCCCGGCTACGTGCGCGGGATCATCCGCGAGTTCGAGGCGCGCGGCGACACGTTCCGCCCGGGCGACGTGATCATCCACAACGATCCCGTACAACGGCGCCTCGCACGCGCCCGACATCGGCTTCTGCGTGCCGATCTTCCACGGCGAGCGAGCTGATCGGCTTCTCGATGACGACCGCGCACCACCTCGACATCGGCTCGTGCCAGCCCGGCAGCGTCGGCGTCGTGGTATGCGCCGACTCGTATGCCGAAGGGCTGCGCTTCCGCGCGCTCAAGGTCTACGACCAGGGACGGCGCAACGACGCGCTGTGGCGCATGATCACGCGACAACGTCCGCGTCTCGGACCTCGTCGTCGGCGACATGGACGCGCAGATCGCCGCCTGCCACGTCGGCGCGCGAGCGGCTGCTCGACCTGGTCGAGCGCTACGGGCTCGCGACGCTCACCGACGCGATCGAGGACCTGTTCGACAACTCCGAGCGGCTGATGCGCTCGCAGATCGCGAAGCTCAAGGACGGCACGTACACCGCCACGGGCCATCATCGACGGCTTCCTCGGCAGCGAGGATCCCGCCCTCAAGAACCTGCCGATCAAGGTCACGGTCACGGTCGTCGGGCAGCGACCTCACGATCGACCTGACCGGCACCGCGCCGCAGGTCGCCGGGCACGCCATCAACATGCCGTTCGTCGGCACCGTCGACGTCGCACTGTGGCTGACGCTTGCGCTCGATCCTGCTCGACACCGAGATGTACGGGAACATCCCGCAGAACGACGGCCTCTACCGGCCCATCACGATCGTCGCGCCGCGCGGCTGCATCGCGAACCCGATCTTCCCCGCGCCCACGATCGCGCGCTTTGCGCCCGGCAACGTCGTCGCCGACACGCTGATGCGCGCGCTCGCGCCCGCCGTGCCGGAGCAGGTCTCCGCCGGCGTTGCGAACCTCAAGGCCGTGACCTTCACCGGGTTCGCCGGCGAGCAGCAGTGGGTGCACATCGAGATCTTCGAGGGCAGCTACGGCGGCCGCTCGGCACAGGACGGCATGGACAGCGTCGACACGCTCTACGCGAACACGCGCAACAACCCGATCGAGGACATCGAGAGCCACGTGCCGCTGCGCGTGACGCGCTACGAGTTGCGCGAGGACGCGGTGGCCGCCGGCCGGTGGCGCGGCGGGCTGAACTCGATCAAGGAGATCGCAGTTCCTGACCGACGGCAACGATCAGCGTCGAGGGCGACGGCCACTGCGCACACGCCCTGGGGCTTCCAGGGTGGCGGCGACGGCCGCACCTCGCAGCTGCAGCTGATCCGCGCCGGGCCAGCAGGCGGTCGAGCTGCCGTCGATGCTGCCGACGGTCTCCGTCGCGAAGGGCGACCGGATCCGCGCCGTCGGCGGGATCGGCGGCGGCTACGGCAAGGCGCTGCGAGCGGCCGGCGCGAAGCCGTGCGTCGAGGACGTGCTGGACGGATATCTCACGCGCGAAGCCGCGGCACGCGATTTCGGTGTCGTGATCGGCACGGACGGAAGGCTTCAACGCGATGCGCGACGACTAAGCTGCGCGCCGCCGGTTGAGCAGCAGGTAGAGCACGAAGCCCGCCGGCAGCCCGACCAGCCAGGACACGGGCAGGAACCAGATCATCGTGATGACGCTCGGGACCGCGACGGCCACGAGCGCCGCGAGGTTGAAGCCGCCCTGATACCAGTGTGGGCTGCGCCGAAGCCGTGACGTAGAGATCGTCGACGACCGAGCTGGCGTTTCCGTATCGACGTAGTAGTCGGCGAGCATCACGCCGAGGATCGGGCCGAACAGCGCCGAGTAATAGAGGATGAAGCCCGAGAACGCCTGCATGTTCGCCATCAGGAGCCACGGGACAGCGACAGAATGCCGAGCACGCCGGTGATCAATACCGCCTGGTGCCAGGCGATCTTGAAGGTATCCATGAAGATCAGCGCCGGCGGCAGGATGTTGATCGTCAGGTTGGTGGTGAATCTGCGCGACCAGGATGAACGCGAGCAGCACGATCAGCGCGAACGGCGTTCGGGCTCAGCTGCATCAAGGCCTGCGACCGGGTCCCAGATACCGAGCGACGCGCCGGCAACGATGCCGAGCGTCAGCATGAAGAACCACGGGGGCATGACGCCGAAGAGATGCCCGAGCCAGTTGGCGCGCGCGGAGTTCGTCCAGGTGACGCGTCATGTCGCTGATGTTCAGCATGACGGTCGCGAGGATGCCGATCGCCGTGGTCAGCCCGGCCCAGAACGGCAGGCCCCCAGTCCGCCGGCCGGCGCCACGACTCCTGGATCTGGAAGCCGTAGCGTGCCCAGGATGTGCACGAGCATGTAGAGCATCACCGCCGGCGATGATCGAACGAGCCGTACACGTTGAACCACTTCATGGTCGCGGATGCCGCCGTACGCGAGCATCGTCTGCACGATCTGCAGCAGGACGAAATAGACGTACCTGCGCCCACGGCGCCGTGAATCCCACGAGCGTCGTCAAAATTCCATCGAGCGACGAGCGCCCGATCCAGGTGCCGATGCCGTACCACGCGATGGCTGGCAACGCGCGCAGGAACTCGACGATCTTCGAGCCCCGCACGCCAAAGCTCGATCGCGTCTGGATCAGGTACGGAATTCCGTAGCTTGTTTCCCGGCTCGCCGTTGAGCGAAAACATCACGACCGCCACGAGCACCGCCAGCACCATGACCAGGAAGGCCTGGGAGAGGTTCATGCTGCCGTTCGGCGGCAGGAAGCCCTGCCCGAGCACGAAGGCCTGGATGACGATCAGCGACGACCACCACATGAAGACGTAGGAGCCGAGGCTGAACACCCGAGCCGTGCGTCGGGATCGGCTGAAGGCTGTCGGCTTCGGTGTTCGAGTTGCTGGCGCCGCTCATATATATGCGACCTCGGCGCGCAGGATGGATCGGCGGTCCCGCGCTTATTGTTGCGGCGGATTAGAGCATGAAGAGACTCGTACCGGAACCGGCGATAAGTGAACTGCGCGACGCGAGCCGCCGCCAACGGCGCATCATAGAGGCATGCTCGCCTCACGCCGCATATGGACGCTCGCGGCCTGCCTCCTCGCTGTGGCACCCGCGTGCGTGCGCGCGGACGCGACCGGCCAGCTCGCGCACTACGTCGCGATACCCGACACGAGCTACACCTGGCGCGAGGTCAGATCGGACCGCATTGGCGAGACCGAATTCACCGAGCTCATTCTCACTTCGCAGACCTGGCGCGGCATTCCCTGGAAGCACCAGCTCATCATTATCCGCCCAAAGTCTCTAGAGCCCGGAGCCACCCAGGCGTTCCTCTATATTCATGGCGGACGCTGGAAACCGGAGTACGAGACCGGCCAGACGAAGTTACCGCGCGAGGCGCGGATCTTCGCGCGGCTCGCGGAGGCACTGCGCGCGCCGGTGGCGGTGCTGCGGCACGTGCCCTTCCAGCCGCTCTTCGACCGCCGCGAGGACGCGCTGATCGCGTACACGTTCGATCAGTACCTGGAGACCGGCGAGCCCGACTGGCCGCTGTTGTTGCCGATGGTCAAGAGCGCCGCGCGCGCGATGGACACGGTGCAGGCGTTCTCGCGCGATCGCTGGCAGCACCCCATCGACGCGTTCACGGTGACCGGCGCCTCGAAACGCGGCTGGACCTCGTGGCTGACCGCGGCGGTGGATCCGCGCGTCGCGAGCATAGCCCCCATCGCGATCGACATGCTCAACGTGCCGGCGCAGATCAAGCTGCAGCAGGCGACCTTTGGCGCGCTCTCGGAGCAGGTGCAGGACTACGCGAACATCGACCTGCCGGGACGAGTCAACACCGAGCGCGGGCAGAGCCTGATGGCGATGGTCGATCCCTACCGTTATCGGGCGGATCTCAATCAGCCGAAGCTTATCCTGCTCGGCACGAACGACCAGTACTGGCCTCTCGATGCGCTCAAGGTCTACTGGGACGAGCTGTCGGAGCCCAAGCGCGTGCTCTACGTGCCGAACCAGGGTCACGGAGTGCGTGATTTCGCTCGCCTGGTCGGGGGACTGAGCGCTTTGCACCGGTACTCGTCACACGGCGAGGGATTGCCGGTGGTGTCCTGGACGTACGCCGTTGGGCCGGATCGTCTTGGCGTCGACGTGCAGTCGAACCGCGTGCCACGGAGAGTGGACGCGTGGACGGCGCGCAGCCCGACCCGGGACTTTCGCGAGGCGCGCTGGACCTCGCATCGCTGTACGCGCAAGGGCGAGAAATACGCCTGCAACGTCGCGCGGCCGGCCGAGGGCTACGCGGCCGTCTATGCCGAGCTCTGGTTCAAGGACTCCGGATACCCGAAGTTCCCGCTCGCGACCGTGGTCTGCATCGCGGGCCCGGGAAACGGGGGGGCCCCGGACTGCTGACCTTTCGGGCGTCGCAACGCCCCGGCCCGGCGGGAGGTCGGCGACGCCGTTCAGCAACAGAACGCGCCGGCAGCCGCCGCTTCCATTGCCTCAGCGAACAGGGCTCCGGCAGCGATAACCGCAGCCACTCCCAGCCCGGTGCCAATCGCCTTCTTGTTTGGGCGGGTGACGGTCAGCTCGCGAATGTCGCTGTAGGCAATGGACTGCGGGGGGTCCCTGTAGTCTTGCCGTCCTGTGGGCTGAACGTACAAGGACTGAGGGTCGACACGTACGACCCGGTACTCACCCTCCAGCCCGCCGCGGGTCACCAGTCGAATCCGATCGCCAGGCATGACCTCTGCCGCAATGGTTGCAGGAGTCGGCGCGACCGGCTGCGAGACACAACCGGCGAGCAGGGCCAGGAGGGTGGCAGTACATAGGACGCAAGTTCTCATGGTCGGATCCTCTTCGATGTTTGTCGGTCCGACTGCAACCTATGCCCGCCGCGGCCTTACGGTCCGGATGGATGGCTGATGTTTTCTTGAGGTTTTTACCTCGGTGTATCCTGCGTGCAACGGGGGCGCAGTGGCAACTGGGCTCGAAACGGGATTCAGGCTCGGTCCGTGGGACGTCCGGCCGATGCTCGGGACCTTGTCGGGCCCCGGCGGCACCCTTCATCTCGAGCCGAAGGTCATGAACGTGCTGGTCTGCCTCGCAGAGTTGGCCGGCGACGTCGTTACCCATGACCAGTTCATCGCGCGGGTCTGGCGCGGACGGATCGTGTCCGACGAAGTGCTGTCGCGCTGCATCTCGCTGCTGCGCACGCGTCTCGGCGACGATCCGCGTGAGCCACGTTACATCCAGACAGTGCCGAAAATCGGTTATCGGCTGCTGACCGCGGTCGAGCCGTTGACCCCTTCGCCGGCGCGACCCACGGCGGCGCCGCAACCGGCCGAGGCACCGCGTCGCGTCCGCCCGCGGCTCGTCGTCGGGACGATCCTGGGGTTGCTGCTGCTCGCTGCGGCGGGCTACGTGTACGTCGATCGCGGGCCTCGTCGTGCCGCTCCGCCCGTTGCGAGTGAGCCGACGATCGCCGTGCTACCGTTCGTCAATCGCAGCGACGACAAGGACAACGAGTACTTCAGTGACGGCTTGACGGAAGAGATCATCGATCGATTGGCGAACGTGCCGGGGCTGCACGTTGTTGCCAGCACCTCAGCGTTCGCGCTCAAGAACCAGAGTTCAGACGTGCGCCAGATCGCTGAGCGTCTCGGTGTCAGCTATGTCCTCGAAGGCAGCGTCCGCAAGGAAGGCGACCGTGTTCGCATCACGGCCCAGCTGGTCGACGCCGCGCGCGGCTTTCATCTCTGGTCGAAGCCCTTCGATACGCGCGTGAGCGACATCTTCTCGGTACAGGACACGATCGCCAACAGCATCGTCGCGGAGCTGCTGCCAAGACTCACCCGCAAGAGCGCCGCGCAGATCGAGACCGCGCCGCCCACCGAGGTAATCGCGGCGTACGAGCTGCTGCTGCAGGGCCGCTACCATCTCAAGCGGCGCGAAGAGGGGCCCATCCGCCGGAGCATCGAACTGTTCGAGCAGGCCATCGCGCTGGACCCAAGGTTCGGCGAAGCGTACCGGGAGCTGGCTCGCGCGTACGCCTTGCTTCCCTACTACTCCTACGAGGACCTCGACGAGATGTCTGAGCGGGCAGTGGAGACGATCAAGCGCGGCACTGCCCTCGACCCGACGCTGGCGGCGTCCGCACAGGACGTACTAGCCTTCGTTCACCTGGCCCGTTGGGAATGGGTCGAGGCCGAGCTCGGCCTGCGACGGGCGTTGAGCGCCGCGCCGAGCGATCCAAACGTGCACCAGTGGTACTCGCAGCTGCTTGCGAGTGTCGGTAATGCCGAACGGTCGCTGCATCACGCGCTGGAAGCGCGGAGGCATGACGTGCTGTCGCCGGTCGTCAACGACCGGCTGGCGGTCGCTTACATGTGGGTCGACGACGACGAGCGGGCGCGGCGCCAATTCGAGCTCGCTGACGAGCTGGGGATGGGGCCGACGGCAAACCCCGAGGCGTACGTCGTATTGCTGCTGCGGCGCGGCGAGTACGACAAGGCGCGCGACATACTGGTCGACCTGCAGAAGCTGTTCGCGCGCGCTACCGAGTGGATCGACCCGTTCATCGCCGCGCTGCGCGATCCGGCCGGCCGGCCGGCGGCCCGCGAAGCCGTTGCCAGGGCGGCGCGCGAGCGCGCCATCTCGCTCAAGTATCTGTTTGGCGCCTGGGTATATCTCGGCGAGGCCGACGCAGCGATGAACGTGGCCTTCGAGCTGGTGCACGAGCCGGCGGAATTCGACGTGGAGTTCCTGTTCGCGCGCGAAACGTCGATCCTGCGCCGTCATCCACGCTTCGGCGAGCTCGTTTCCACCATTGGCCTCGATCGATACTGGGACCAGTTTGGCTGGCCGGCGATGTGCGCGCGGCGGGGGCCTGCGATTGAGTGCCACTGAATTACTGCCTAGTTCGCATCCGCACCTGCACTGTGGCGCCGCGCCGGTGCTTGCGGTGCTGGTTGCGCTCTGGCCCAACGCCCCGGCGGCCGACACGCCCTCGCCCGAGCAGGTCGTCACGGCGACGGCGGCAGCACTTACCGAGGCCGTGGCCAAGCGCCACGACGAGCTTGCGGCCGACCGTCGCAAGCTGAACGCGCTGGCGGACGAGCTGCTGCGACCGCGGTTTGACCTGGAGACATCCTGCCGCCTGATCCTGGGCCAGCACTGGAAGAGCGCCACGCCTGAGCAGCGGCGGCGCTTCGTGGACGCCTTCTCCGGCTTCCTCATGGCCTCGTACGGCCATGCGCTGCTCGAGTTCACGCGCGACACGGTGAAAGTACATCCGGCGAAGGAGCCGGTCGTCGGCTCGTCGACCAGCGTCCGCACCACGATGAAGCTGACCAGCGGACGCACGTACCAGGTCGACTACTACATGCGGCTCGACGATCGTGGCTGGAGGATCGTCGACGTGCTGGTCGAGGGCGTGTCGTACGTGCGGAGCTACCGCGGCGACTTCGGTCTGGAAATCCGCGCGAGCAGCCTGGACGCATTGAACAAGCGCCTCGAGGACTTCGCGTCGAGCAAGCTGTCAGCGTCGAGATGACGTTCCAAGGATTTCCTCAAGAAATCCTAAAGACAAATCACCTCTCCGTCAGGACTTCCGCCGTGGGCGCGCGGAGCATATTTCGCGACCGATACCGCGACCCAGTCCACCGACCGGAGGCCTCCTATGTTTCGGACAATGCTCGCCAGCATCGCAGCGCTCGCATCCGCCGCCGGATGCATGAGCGCTCCCCAGCACCGGGCCCATGTGCAGGACGACTCGACCGCACGGCTGACCGTCGGGACCGTCCAGAGAGAAATCCGCGTAGGCCTGACGAGCACAGAGGTCGTCGATGTGCTCGGCGCACCCAACGTCGTCGCGACCGACCCCGAGCGAAACGAAACCTGGGTCTACGACAAGGTCGCGACAGAAACGGTGTATTCGTCGAGCTCGGGGGGCGTCGCCGCGCTCATCCTTGGCGGCGGTGGCGATACCGCAGGCGCCGGGGTCGGCAATGTCTCACGCGCGGCGGGCGCCATGGCCCGCACACAGCGGACCCTTACGATCGTCATCCGGTTCGGCGCGGACGGACGGGTTCGCGACTTCGCGTACCGCGCGTCGCAGTTCTGAGCCCGAGTCATGAGTCGGTGCAGACGACGCGTGGCCGCAGCGGCAGCGCTCGCGCTGCTCGCCGCCTGCGCCACCCGCGTTCCCGAAGGCGCACTGCGCCTGTCGCCGGAGGCGGCCTCGGATCGGGAAGCGCAGACGCGGCGTTACGAGGGCATCACCGAGCGTGAGCTGCTCACCGCTGCTGCGGACGTGCTGCAGGACCTGGGCTTCGCGATCGACGAGAGCGAGACCCGTCTCGGCATCGTCGTTGCCTCGAAAGAACGCAGCGCCATCCACGAGCAGGAAGTCGCGGCAGCATACCTGCTGACCGTGCTCTCGATCCTCGCGCTCACGCCCACCGAGGCGACCTATGCGAAGCGCCAAGTACTGCGCGTCGCGCTCGTCACCCGCCCAGCGCCCGGGCCGCGGCCAGTCGCGATGTCACGCTCGTGCGCGTCACGTTCCAGCGGAGCGTATTCGACAACGCCGATCGTCTCCGGCGCCTGGAGCCCGTCAACGAGCCGGAGCTCTATCAGCAGTTTTTCGATCGCCTGTCGCAGGGCGTCTTCCTGGAGGGCCAGTCGCCATGATCCGCCGACGCCTTCGCATCACCCTTGGCTCGATCATCGCCCTCGCAGCGCTGCTGACGGGTTGCGCGTTCACTCCTCCACAGGCGGTCTTCGAAGCCGGCAGCGCAGTCGAGGTCCGAAGCTACCAGACCCGTATGCTGCAGGCCGTCGACCGGGACACAGCGCTGCGCGCGGTGATCGCGACGCTGCAGGACCTTGGCTTCGTGCTCGACAGCACGGACGCTACCCTCGGCACGGTCACCGCCACGAGACTCGCGCAACACCAGGTACGGATGACCGTGGCGGTTCGGCAGGTGGACGACCGGCAGGTCGTGGTACGTGCCAGTGCCGACTACAGCGAGCCACTGGCCGGCAAGGCGGCCGTGCGCATCGAGGACCCAGCGACGTACCAGGACTTCTTCCAGGCGCTCGAGCGCTCGGCGTTTCTCGCCGCCCAAAACGTGAATTTGTGAGGGGGTACCGTGGCGGGTTGTGACGCACTGGCGTCTTGCGCTTTCCGGCGCGTCCCAGACCGTGACGGACCGAACAGTCGCCCCCGCCCGGGCATCGCAGAATCAGGCTTTCCGCTCTCCCGGAACGCCCATGCGATCGCTCCTGACCCTGTCCCTTTCCCTGCTGCTCGCCGCGCCCGCCCTCGCGGCCAGGAATTACGCCGAGGACGCCGAGAAGGCCGGCGAGGATGCCTTCAAGGACGCCAAGGACTGGACAGTGCAGATCCGCACCTCCGTCAGCCGGCCGTTCACCCAGGACGAGACGGGCTCGTTCCAGGGTGCGGGCATGGTGGTCGACGCGCGGCGCGGCTGGGTGTTGACCAACAAGCACGTCGCGAGCAGCTCGTACTCGACCATCACGGTGACGTTCCATGGCGGTGCACCGCTGCCCGCGCAGCGCATCTACGTGGACCCGCATCTAGATCTGGCCGTGCTTGCCTATGACCCCGCCGTCGCAAAACGCGCGCCGAAAGAGCCCGTGCTCGACTGCGATTCGTCGCCGCCGATCGGCCATCCGGTGGGTGCGTTCGGCCATCCGTGGGGATTTCGCTTCACGGGCACGCGCGGCATCACCTCCGCGATCACCTCGCGTCTCGGCCCGGAGATGCTGCAGACCGATGCGCCGATCAACTCGGGCAACTCGGGCGGCCCGCTGATCAGCCTCGTCACCGGCCGCGTGGTCGGCATCAATACGGCGTCGATGGCCAAGGACCGGACCGAAGGCATCAGCTTTGCCGTGCCGATGCCGTACGCCTGCACGATCGTGGACCTGCTGAAGAAGGGCGAGGATCCGTCGCCCCCGGCGGGCCTCGTCGATTTCGCGATCGACGAGAACGAGGAGCCCACGCTGGTTGTCGCCCGGTCGCGGCTGCCGGCCGGCGCGATCGATCTGCGTGCCGGCGACAAGCTGCTTGCACTCGGCTCACCCGACCGCGCGCTCGAGAACCAGTCCGCCCTCATGCACGCGCTGCGCGGCAAGCTCGACGACGTTACGCTCACGGTGCAACGCGACGGCGCGGAGGTCGCATTGCACGGGAAATGGCCGGCGGCACCCCGGGTGATCGAGCGTCAGGGGCTCTGGATCTCGGGCGCGTTGATCGCGGAGTCCGAGCCGATGATCCGCGGCCAGATCATGGGGGGCCCCTCGCTGATGATCCATTACGTGCAGGACGGCTCCGCCGCCGAGGCGCAGGATCTGAATGAATATGATCTCGTGCTGACGGCCAACGGCCGCCCGGTCGATTCGCTGGATACCCTGCAGGCGGTCGCGCGCGACGCGCAGGCGTCGAAGCGGGAAATGAGCCTGATGCTGCTTCGGCTCGGCTCGGTGCGTAATGGGCTCTTCGAGTACCAGACGCGCACGCTGCCGCTCACCGATGTCGAGGTCGTGGGGCCGCCGCAGTCCGGTCCAGGACGCAGTGGCATGGCGGGTCTGATCGCCCAGTAGACGTCCCGTCTCCGCCGGCCCGTCGCCCTTCCCCGAAGGGTTTGTGCGTGCCGTTCGTCCAAGTAGACACCAGGGACGAACACAACAAGGAGACCAATCATGGCAATCGCAAGTGCGGGTGTCGCCGCCAGCGCGCCGCTCAGCCGTCTCGTGTCGATGGGGCTCATGATCGCAGCACCTCTGGCTGCCGGAGTCACGCATGCCTCGGTAATCGACGACCTGATCGCCCAGGGGAAGTACTGTTCGGCGACCGCCCAGGCACTCCATCAGGCCTGCGGACACCAGACGCAGGACGACTACCTGGTTGCAGTCGCGATCTGCATCAACGAGTCCGACGCGCAGGATCGCGCGGAATGCCTCCAGGACGCCCGGGACACCCGCACCGAGGACTCCGCGCTTTGCCGCGATCAGTTTGCGGGACGTCGCGATGCCTGCGGCGAGCTCGGAGAGGAGCGTTACGACCCTGAGTTCGAGGCCTTCAGGTTCGACCGTGACTTCACGAATCTCACGAACCCGAACCCCTATTTTCCGCTCGGCATCGGCAACCGCTGGGAGTTCCGCAGTCAGGATCAGTCAACCGTGGTGGAGGTCCTCAACCGGACGAAACTGATCGATGACGTACGCTGCATCGTGGTCCGCGACGTCGTTCACGAGGAAGGCAAGCTGCACGAGGCCACCAACGACTGGTACGCACAGGCCAAGAACGGGAACGTGTGGTATTGCGGCGAGGAAACGGGCACCTACGAAACCATCCAGGGAGACCGCCCGCAGCTGCCGGAGCTCGTCAGCATCGACGGATCGTTCAAGGCGGGGCGTGACGGCGACAAGCCGGGCATCATCTTCC
Organism: uncultured Gammaproteobacteria bacterium; assembly: GCA_963728295.1. Lineage (GTDB taxonomy): Bacteria > Pseudomonadota > Gammaproteobacteria > Steroidobacterales > Steroidobacteraceae > DATJKD01. Next base: position 105,750 of record CAVSKB010000005.1, read on the forward strand.
GCGCCACGCCGACGGTCGGGGAGATCTACATCGAGGAAGCGTCGCTCGGCAATGCCGAAGACGCGACGGTGGTGCTGTCGGTCGATTACGCGTACGGCAAGGACCCTGTACTCGACCAGCTGGTCCCGCGTCGACTCGCGCAGTACCTCTGTGCCGGTAACTGCGTGGTCACCCGAAACTTCTCGCTGCTCGAGCCTGGCGTTTTCGAGCGCAAGTATTACGCGCCGGGCATCGGGGTCTTCCTCGAGACCGAGCCGGAGTCGGGCGAGGTCGTGCGCCTCGTGAAGTGCAACGTCGATCCGCGCTGTGCTGCATTGCCACAGCCATGAGTTTGAGCCGATGCGAGACCTAGCCGGCCCGTTTTTCGCCACTCATCAGCTCGTCCAGTTGAACCGCGAGCTCCTCCTCGGAGTGGAGCCAGTGCGGATCCGAGCCAGGTCCCCGGATGTTGTATCCAAGAACCTTGCTCGTACCGTCCGGACAGGTTTCTATCAGCGCGTCAACGCTGAAAGGCCCTGCGACTCGCACTGTCTTGCGCTGCTTCATGATTTGAGAGACCGGCCGCTAAGCCGTCTTCAATCGAGCGTCGCATACCGAAGATAAGCAGCGACCCCGCGTACCGGGGTCGCTGCCGTGACTTCAGGCCGCCGCGGCGAGCATCACGCCCTTCGGCATGATGACCGCGTCGATCGCGTGGATGACGCCGTTCGAGGCATCGATATCCGCCTGCACGATCTTCGCGCCGTTGACGGTGACTTTGCCGTCGACCAAGGCTGCCAGGAGCGGCGTGCCTTCGAGCGTCTTGATGTCGCCCGCTTTCATGTTGTACGCGGCAACCGTGCCGGGGACAACGTGGTAGGTGAGGATAGCCTTCAGCTTCTTGGTGTCCTTCAGGAGCCCATTGAGCACACCCGGCGCAAGTTGCTTGAACGCTTCATCCGTCGGGGCGAATACGGTGTAGGGACCCGCGCCGCGCAGCGTCTCGGTGAGCGCAGCCGCCTTCAGGGCATTTAGCAGGGTCGTGAATTTGCCGGCATCCGTTGCCGTGTCGATGATGGTCTTCATGATGTATGTCCTTACCAGGTCTTTGATGTATGTCTCTATGTGTGCCCGGGCAGTGTGCGCGTCATTGGTCCCGCGTGCCGGTTTCGCCCTAAATATAAAAATAAACATCCAATCAGGGGTTGCAATACACGCCCGGTGCCCTGGAGAGGGCTAGCGCGCGGCCCATGACCTCGGCAGAGTGCAACAGACGCTGCGCGCCAACGGCGGGATCAGAACAAGGTTCATGCCACCCAGATCGCCCTGCAAGCCGCGGACCGTGCTCGACGCCGGCATCGTGGCCGGTGCCGGCGGCGGTATCGAAAAGACACTGGTGGCAGGGGCGCGATTCCACGAGTGCGCCGGTTATCGCTCCGTACTTGCCCTCGTTCACGCGCCGTCCGACCTGGGATTCGAAACGCTGCGTGCGCGCGCCGCGGCGCTGGGCGTCGAGCTACACGACCGCGCGGAGACGTTTCCGTTCAGCCCTCTGACGGTCGCGTGGCTTGCCCGGCTCTGCCGCGAGCACAAGGTCGATATCTGGCACGGCCACGACTACAAGACAGACCTGATCGGGTTGCTGCTGCAACCGGTGTATCACTTCTCGCTGGTGTCCACGTTGCACGGCTGGTCCGAAGATACGCTACGCACACGGCTCTACTTCGCGCTCGATCGACGGGTGATTCGCCGATACGAGCACGTCATCGCCGTGTCGTCCACCCTGCACGCGGAGGCGCAGCGGCTCGGCGTGTCGAGCGAATGCCTCTCGCTGATCGAGAACGGTGTCGACACGGATGAGTATCGTCGTCGTGGCGCGCCCCGGGACGGCACTGGAACGCTGCACATTGGCGCCGCCGGCCGTCTGACGCCCGAGAAGGGCTTTCTCGACCTGATCACGGCGGTCGAGGCGCTGCTCGAAGAGGGCCTCGATGTCCGCCTCAGCATCGCGGGCGACGGGCCGCAGCGCGGTGCGCTCGAGCAGCGCATCCGCGCATCGCGCCATGCCGCCCGCGTCGCGCTCGCCGGGTACGTCGATGACATGCGGGCGTTCTACACGGAGCTCGACCTGTTCTGCCTGAGCAGCCTGCGCGAGGGCATGCCGAACGTCGTGCTCGAAGCGATGGCCATGTCGCTGCCGGTCGTCGCGACGAGCGCGGGGGGCTTGAGCACGTTTCTGCGCGACGGGGACGACGCGCTCCTCTGCCCGCCCGGGTCGCCGGCTGCGCTTGCCGATGCGTTGCGCACCGCGATCCGCTCCCCGGAGCTGCGCGCCCGGCTGGGACAGGCTGCCCGCACCCGAGTCGAGCAGGAATGCTCGTTCGCGCAGCGCATGCAGCGCGTGTTCGCCGTTTACGATCGGCTGCCCTGAGCGGTCTCGAACGCGGCCTACGCCGCGACGCTACATCACGCCCGCAAACGCACGCGCGCGTGGTCGCAGCGGCCGGCGGTTGATCTGGTGCACGACGCCGAGCACACGCCTCAGCTCGCGGCGGAAATCGCGGCCCTGCGCGAGCAGGCAGACGTGATCGACGATCGCCTGCTCGTCGTTTCGGGCGAGCAGGCGGACGGTGTCGAATCGCTCGGGTTTCTTCTCGATCATCCGGTCGATCGCGGTGCCGGTCATCAGGCTGAAGCGGTTGATGCTCACCCGCTCGATCGCCTCGCGGTGGTCCTCGAGGAATCGCGCCGTGGCCGCGACGTCGCGCGCGGTCTCGCCCGGGTAGCCCACCATCACGGTTGCACGTACGCTGACGCCGGCCGCGGCCGCGCCGCGCAACACGTGCGAGGTCTCGGCGAGCTGCGTACCCTTCTTCATCAGGTCCAGCACCCGCTGGCTGCCCGACTCGAGCCCGGTGGTCAGTCGGACCAGCCCGGCCTGCGCAGCCTGCCGGATCGTCGCCGGCTCGAGCGCGTGCGAGCCGTCCTCGTCGATGTGCACCGCGCCGATCCACTCGACCCCTTGTTTTCGTCGCGACAGGCCGTCGATCAACCCGTGCCAGGCCGTGCGGTCCGAGTTGAGCTTGAGATCGGTGAACACCACGTGCCGCGCGTCGTAGCGCGCGCACTGATGATCGATCTCCGCGACGACGGCTTCGGGCGATCGCGTGCGAAATGTCCGTCCGGCGGTCGAGGTGATGTCAGAGCAGAAGCGGCACACCCCCCAACCGCAGCCGCGCCCGGTGATCGCCGAGACGATCCGCGTCGGATAGCGGGCCCACGGGAAATCCGTGTAGTCCGGGTACGGCAGATCATCCAGTGCCCGGAATGGCGTGGGCCGGCGCGGACCGGGCGTCGCCTGGGTCGCGGTCGAAGGGAGCGACGTCGGCTGCGCCGCCGCGCGCAAGGCATTCCACCATGTCGGCGGCCGCGAGCTCGTTCTCACCGACGGAAAGCGCGGTCAGGCCGGGGATCCGGCGCCAGGCCTCGCGCACCCTGAGATCCGTGAAATAGGGGCCGCCGACGATCGTCGGGACGCCGGCTTCGTGGCACAGCGCGCACAGTCGCTCGACGATTTCGCGATACATCAGGTAGGTCGAGATCAGCACGACTTCTGGTTCGCGCGCGAGTGCGGCGCGGAAAAGCTTTTCGAGTCGCGCGCTCTGCCGCGCCAGGTCCGACTGCGAGAAGCGCCGCCCGAGCTCGGCGCGCGCACGGCGCACGAGTGGCGATGCCGAGAAGGCGGACCGCATTCGCAATCGCTGGTCGATCAGTCCCCAGGGCCGTACCGGCGGCTCGCGCGTGTATCCGCCGATCCCTACGCTCCACGGCGAGAACAGCTCGACCGCATGACCGGCACGGCGCAAGACGGCCACCAGGTAGCCAATCGAGATCGTCGGGTAGCGCGCGAAATTATTCAGATCGCACACCAGCACCTGCCGGCTCATTACCCCTCCCTGGATGCGACCGCCCCCGGCCGTTACGACCGGTTGACCTGGCGAGCGCACCGATTCTTGTTGGTAGCCCGGAAGCAGTGTCCCTTGCGCAGGCTGCCGCAGGCTTGGCCGCAGGCAAGAGGCCCTCATCGATGAGCAGTGCGCCGCTCGGGTGGCCGCTCGAGCTGGCCCAGATGCCGTTCGATCTCCTCGCCGAAAAAAGCCTGCGGATTCGAGGCGTCGATGCTTTCGCGTTTCTCACGAGCCACGATCGCTGCCTTGGCCATCTCGAAGGCCTCCCGCAGCGATTTCGCACGTGGCAGTGCGTCGCGATAGAACGCCTCGCCGAAATAGGTCAAGTTGCGATCGTCAGAGCAGCCGAAAGAAGTCTTGTCGGCTTCCGCGGCAGTTATCACGATCGTATCCGGGTTACGAAGGGCATCGATGAAGCTGCCGGCGTGGCAAGCGGAAATCACGATTGTTCGCCATTTGATGCCGGATTCCTGCAACGCCGAGGCGAGGTCGTCGGCCGTAAGATCCTGCAGCATGAGCGGCCCATTCGAAACGGACAGGACGCCCACCGATCCGTGCGACGAGAGCGAAAGAAACAGCATGTCGCGTTCGATGTTCATCTTCCCGGCAAGACGGCGAAGCGCATAGCGCAGCGCCGTCGGACTTGCCAGGGGCTGCGCATCGAGCGAACGCCGATCGTTCACGAGGAAAACTCTGCGGGAGCTCTGCAAGCCATAACGCTGGCTGACCACGCGCGCCGCGAGCTGTATCTCCTCGGCAAACACGCGCTGCTCTCCATAGCCGGCGAATCCCACGAAGAATACCGCCGGCGAAGTGCCTGTCGAAGGGGCGATCCGATCGATCGCCGCATCGATACGCTCCGACTGCGCGAAGAGCAGCGACTCGGACTCCTTCCACGTACTCTCATATCCCGCCTCGTCCTCCTCGTCCCAAGCGGACCAGACGCTCGGGTCCACATACAACCATTGGGTCGCCCAAAGGAAGCCGACCGCCACCGCGATGCCGCTTACGAGTGCAGCCGGTTGCGGCCTGCCGCTGATCGCCCGAAGACTGCGCGCGGCGTAGAGGATGAAATAGAAAAACAGGAGAAGCGACGCGACCAGCGTCCAGGGCCACGAAAGATATCGGTCGATCAGGAACAGGGCGATGATAAGGACAGCTGTCCCCGCAAGCGCGATCGATAGAACCCTCCCCAGGTCGACGGCGGGCACGGAACGCCGCGCCAATACCGCGGCAATCGCCAGCAGCATGAGCGCATACCAGGAGATGTCCGTCGTTCCATAAACAAAGAAGTCCGGATCGGGCAAGTTGGCCAGCCAATCAACGCCGATCCAAATCCCCAATGCGATACAAGAAAGCAGCACGATCAAACCCGCGCTGGCCTTGGCGGGCATATCGGGCGCGCTCCGCAGCGCCAGGAGACGCACCAGCGTCGCGAACCATTCTCGAACTTCTCCCGCGCTGCGAGTCCGACTCGACAGTTCGGCCGGCCCACTCCTCCAGCTGCCGGATGATCTCCTCTCGCCCCATCCCCGCGGGCAGATCGCGCAAGGGCACGACAAAGCCCTGAAATTTGTCGATCCAGATGAAGAGATGCTCGGCCGTCGCACTGATGGACTTCACCACCGACCAGCTCGAGAACGAATTCAAACCGTGCGGTTGGTGTGAAAACCATCGGCCCGGAATTCATACGTCTGCTCCCCGAAAAATGCTCCTCCCTCGTCCTGATGTCGCAGCCGTTGCATGCAGGCGCCTTGGTAGGCACGCCAGTCCTGCAGGGTCAAACGCGTTACGAGCGAGAATGATTCCACTTAGCCGGGGCTCTCTTGACCCGCCGCGAAGTGAGCTAGCGCAGCGCGGGTCGAAGCCACCTACGTGGCCGCGAAACGCGCCTTCGCCTTCCGCATGATCTCGATGAAGCGCGGATGGTCGCGCAGCGGGTCGAGGTCGGTGTCGTTGTCGAACCACATCAACATGCCCGGCGAGGCCTTGTCGATGAACCGGGAGCTCAGGTCCACCGCCGCATCGCGCTCCCCGAGACGCGCGAGCGCGCAGACGAAGTTGAAGTGCAGGATCGTGTTGTTCGGATCGACGAGCGTGCCGCGCTCGATCCACTCCTTCGCGCGCTCGGCTTCGCCGAGGATCGCGAGCAGCCCCGCTCCATATCCCAACGCGCGACCGTGGTCGGGTTCGGCGGCGATCACCTTTTCGATCCGCGCCAGCGCGTGCTTGGCGGCCTCGCGCGCTCCTGCGTAATCGCCTTTGGCCTCATACAGCTGCGTGGCAAAGCTCGCCGCCATGAACTCCGCTTCGATGGATGCGGCCGCCGCTTCAAAGTAGCGGATACCGTCGTCAAAGCGATGCAACGCCAGGCTGCACATCCCCGCGACCCGGTTGCCCTCGTACGACTGGGGATCGAGCCGCAATGCCGCTTCGCACGCCTTCAAGGCTTCCTCGTAGCGGCCCGCGCCCTGGTGGACGGCACCCAGCGCGGCATGCGCATCTGCCAGCTTCGGATCCAGCCGGATTGCGTGGTTGGCGGCCTCCCGGCCGTCTTCCTCGCAGGCGCTGCGCCGGTGCATGTCCCATTGCGCGATCGCCATCGTCGCCCAGGGCGCCGCGTACGATGGGTCGAGCTCCACCGCCCGCTGGCACAGGCGCACGATGACTTCCTGGTGCCGCTCGTTGCCCATCACGCTGAACTGCCGCGCCATCAGGTAGAACTTGTACGCCTGCACGTTGGTCGTCGCGCGCTGCTCAAGCGCGCGCTTTTCTTCCGGCAGCAGCGTCAGCTTGAGCGCGGCGACAATCGCTTTCGAGATCTCGTCCTGCAGCGCGAAGATGTCGTTGAGATCCCGGTCGTAGCGCTCGCCCCAGACCTGCGCCTCGTTCGCCGCGTTGACGAGCTGCGCCGTGATCCGCACTCGTGCACCGGCTTTGCGGACGCTTCCGACGAGCACGTAGTTGGCCTTGGTTTGCCGGCCGATCTCGCTGACGCCGCCTTTCGCGCCCTTGAATGAAAACGCCATGTTGCGCGATACGATCGACAGCGCCGACACCTTGCCGAGATCGGTGATGACGTCTTCGGTGATGCCGTCCGAGAAATACTCCTGCTCCGGATCACCGCTCATGTTGGCGAAGGGCAGCACGCAGATGCTGACTTCGGGCGCTTTGTGCTTGCTCGGCGCTCCGGTCGCCGATTTTCTGGGCGCGCCGAGCTTGGCTTCGAGCGCTTTGAAAAGTCCGCGGAAGGCGGCGCCCTGGCGGTCCTCGCCCCACTGATCGAGATCGGTCGTGTGCACGGCCCGAAAGTCGATCGGTAGCTTGGCGTTCTGAAACCGGACGGGAACGAGCACGCCGCGATCGGCGGCATCCCGCGCCTCGCCTCGCACCCATCGTGAATCGACCGACCCGGGCGTCCAGACGACGACAAGGGCTCGGGCACGCTCGAGCTCGCGTGAGATCAGCGAGTCAAACTCCTCGCCCGGCGTGATCTCCGGATCCCACCAGATAGACCAGCCTTCGGCTTCGAGCGCGGCAACGAGCGGCGCGACGAGGGCTTTGTCCTGTCGCGAGTACGAAACGAAAATATCGGCCAAAATGCCCCCCAGTCACCCGGAAAGTACCTTAGCACACCTGCGAACCGCTCCTGAATCGCCCAGGTCGCGGATCTAGCCTTTGACGCAGACGACCTGCTTCAGCGTGTGCACGACCTCGACGAGGTCGCTCTGCGCGGCCATCACCGCGTCGATGTCCTTGTACGCGGCCGGCGTCTCGTCGATGACCTCCGCGTCCTTGCGGCACTCGACCTCGGCCGTGGCGGCTCGATGCTCGGCAAGCGTGAAGCGCTTGCGCGCCTCGGTCCGCGACATCCTGCGGCCCGCCCCGTGGCTGCAGCTCTCGAAGCTCTCCGCGTTGCCGAGCCCGCGCACGATGAACGACCGCGCGCCCATGCTGCCCGGGATGATGCCGAGCTCGCCCTTGCGCGCGCTCACCGCACCCTTGCGCGTCACGAGGATGTCCTCGCCGAAATGCTGCTCGCGCGCGACGTAGTTGTGGTGACAGTTCACCGCCTCGACGTACGCGTCGAACGGCTTCGCGATCACCTCGCGCAGGGCCGCGCATCACGGCCTGCATCATCACCTCGCGGTTGGCGCGCGCGAAGTCCTGCGCCCACTCGACCGCCTCGACGTAGTCGTCGAAGTGCGCGGTGCCCTCCGGCAGGTACGCGAGGTCCTGGTCCGGCAGATTGACCATCCAGGTCCGCATGTCCTCCTTCGCGAGCTCGATGAAGTACGAGCCGATCGCGTTGCCGACGCCGCGCGAGCCGGAATGCAGCATCACCCACACGGATCCGTTCTCGTCGAGGCAGACCTCGACGAAGTGGTTGCCGCCGCCGAGCGTGCCGAGGTGCATGCGGTTGTTGGTGCGCTCGAGCACCGGGTGCTCGCTCGACGAGCCGTGCGAAGTCCTCCGCCAGCGGTGCCCAGCGCGGCATCCACCGCCTCCGGCGGCGACTCACCCCACGCACCGCGGTCGCGCTTGCCCGGCGAACGGCCATGCGGCACCGCGCGCTCGATCGCCGCACGCACGCCGCGCAGGCTGTCCGGCAGGTCATCCGCCGTCAGCGTCGTCTGCGCGGCCATCATGCCGCAGCCGATGTCGACGCCGACCGCGGCCGGGATCACGGCCTTCGCGTCGGGATGACGCTGCCCACGGTCGAGCCCTTGCCGACGTGCACGTCCGGCATCACCGCCAGGTGCCGGAAGATGAACGGCATGCGCGCCGTTCGCGCGAGCTGCTCGCGCGCCTCGTCCTCGACCGGCACGCCGCGCGTCCACATCTTCACGTGGCGCGCCGCCCTCGACGTTCATGACCTCGTAGTTCCTGTCGCTCACGACAGCTTCTCCATGTTCAATGCCCTGTATACCGCTGCCAAGGTTGCGTGCGAGCACCCTCCGCAAGCGACATCCACCCGGCGGGTCCCCATTGACCCGCCGGGACTTCTCCTCATGTGGCTGCGGACTCAGCGTGCCGGCAGCTGGATCCTCACCACGTCCTTCAGCACGCCCTCGAGGCCACCGAACACGGTCATCTGACCGATCTTCTCCGTGACCTTCTCGAGCGTCTCGAGCTCCTTCAGACGCATCAGCGTCGGGTTCTCCTCCATCAGCCGCGCGGTGTTGAGCAGCGAACGAGTCGCGGCCGTCTCCTCGCGGCGGTGGATGAGGTTCGCCTGTGCGCGCTTCTCCGCCTCGACCACCTGGTTGAGAATCGTCTTCATCTCACCCGGCAGAATGACGTCCTTCACGCCCACCGACTTCACCGCGACACCCTGGCCCTCCAGGCGCGTCGCCACCGTTGCGCTGATCTCGTCGTCGAGCCCGCCCTTGTCGCCCAGCAGCTCCTCGAGCGTGCGACCGCTCACGGCCGCGCGCAGCGCGAACTGCAGCTCCTTGTAGACAGCCTCGACGATGTTGGTCACCGCTGCGCGCGCCCGCACCGCATCCAGCACCTGCCAGAGCGCAGTCAGGTTCACGCGCAGGCTCACCTTGTCGCGGGTCAGGATCTCCTGGCCCGTGACCTCCATCGCCTGCACGCGTCGATCCACGAGCTCGGTCTTGAGCGCGCGCTGGTACTTCCAGAACGCGTGCAGACCCGGCTCGAGGACGCGGGCGAACTCACCGTCCACGATGAGCAGGCCCATCGACGTATCCGGCACCTCGACCGCGCGCAATGGCATCTGCCACCTGCGAGCCGAGCGGCTGCTTCGCACGCACGAGCAGCTGCGCAAGCGCGCGCGGCAGCTCGAACTGCTCGGTCAGGTCGTAGCGCTCGACGCGCACGTCCACCGGGCCCTTCCAGTACAGCTGGCGCTGACCCGGTGCCAGCACGCCCGCCACACGGCCCTGCTTGTAGACGACACCCGCCTCGCGATCCGCAGAGCTCCACGATCTCGAAGTGCCGCTCGATCGTCGCGCGGGCCTCCTTCACAAGGAAGTCGATCCGCGGGTGCTCGAATTCCGGCACCGTGAGGTCATAGACCTGCACGTCGATCCGCGCGAACGGACCGGTGAGCCAATGCACGCCCGGCTCGAGAATGGTCTCGAAGCTCCGGTTACGGAATACGAGACCGCGCTCGTGCCGGGCGATGGTGATTCGCTTGAAACCAAGCATTTTCCTGTCCTCCTTACTGTTCCATCGCCTCGTTACACTCACTCAACCCTGCGCACACCCGTGCGCAGAGATTCTCCAGATAGGTCGAGGTGCGCCCCACGCCCGCTCGCGGGCCGGAGGGGTCACGACGCCTCGAGCCGAAGCGTCGCCTCGCTGTCGCGCGGTCCCGCGCAGGGCAACCGCACGCCCCACGGGGCGTTTGCCTCGGCGCTCCGCGTCGCTCGCCCGACGACACATGGCGTCGCGCGCGCTGCATCTCCGGGCTCGAAGCGCCGGAGATGCCGGGAGGCACCTCGATGCGGGACTCGTCTCCCGCTCACTGTCATCAACGACAACCACTTGCTGGTGGCTGCAAGCGCGGGAGTCGAACCCGCGACAAACGGCGTCTTAGACCGTTGCTCTACCCACTGAGCTAGCTTGCTGTGGTTCGTGCCTGCCCCCAGGTGCGGTACACGCCATCCCCAGCCCATCGGCGGAATCGCGTGCCAGCCGGGACTCACGAGCCCGGACCGCTGCACCTCGGGTCATCGACACAGACCTCCGTACGGTGCGCCGCTTGCGCGACGCACCGAATCCTTCGTTCCGGTTTCGTTCGAGTTCCGGGGCCCCGAAACGACGAGGCCCCGGTGGGCAGCTGCCGACCGGGGCCTCGGAGAGGATTCACCGGTGGGCTGCTGCACGAGCACGCCCACCCGGAACGAGCAGGGCTAACTCGTCATGTCACCAACACGCGCAAGCACGTCTGCGCGCACGCACGGGAGCGAGGCTCCTTCGTGCGCAAGCGGAAATGCCGCGGAAAAATGCCTGGATGCGTTGTTCATAGGGGCGCGCACTCTACGCTCAAAAAACAGGCTGTCAAGGGAAAACCCTAGAAATGCCGATAAACACAGTGAGGCCCATAACTCGCCAACTCGATCGTGCCGTCGTACACCGCACCCAACCGCTTCGCCAACCGTATCGAGGGCGCGTTGCGTGGATCGATGTAGCTCACCAATGAGCTGGCATGCAGAGTCTCGCGTGCATGCCCTATGCACCCCAGGCACGCCTCGTGTGCGTAGCCCTTTCCCTGGTGCTCCTTTACGAACCAGTAGCCAAGCTCGAGCTCCGGCCAGCCGGGCGATTGCCATAGACCCGCACAGCCAACGAAAACGTTGGTGTCCTTTTCATCGACGGCCCAGTATCCAAACCCCTTGAGCTGCCAATGGCCCGCCTGCAGGGCCATGTGGCGCCATGCCTGATCCGGGTCCTTCTTTCCGCCGACGTATCTGGCGTTGTCTTCGTCCGCGTAGTAGCGCGCGAAGTTATCGAAGTCGCCTTCTTTCCACTGGCGCAGTTTCAGGCGCGCGGTTTCGATTGAATCCATCGTTGCTCCCTTCGAGGCAACGCCACAGATCCCGAGGTCACGACAAACCTTTGCACTGCACCAGGTAGTACTCGCCGCGCTTGGTGAGCTCGAGATCGATACCCGGCGCAGTCTATCGGCTTTCCTCGCCACCATCTTCCGTCGAGCCCTTGGAGGAGCCAGAATCCGCCTATGCCCACGGGAAGAAAGAAGGCCGGTCCCGACCTCGGACGCCTCGATCGAACGGTCGCCGACGCGCGTCGCGCCCACGATGAGCGCCAGCTGAGCTACCGCGGCCAGGCGTTGAAACTGTACCCCTGGATCTGCGGGCGCTGCGCGCGTGAGTTCGACCACACCAACGTGCGCGAGCTCACCGTCCACCACAAGGACCACAACCACGACAACAACCCGACCGACGGCAGCAACTGGGAGCTGCTTTGCATCTACTGCCACGACAACGAGCATCAGCGGCAGCTGGATCAGCCAGGCGCACACGCCGGACGCACGGAAGGCACGCCGCAGGCAACTCACACGCCGTTCGCCGACCTCGCGTCGCTGCTCAAGAAGGATGACTAGTCGACTACGTTGACGACGCAGCTCTTTCGCCCGATTGCTGCAGCCACGCCTCGAGCGCGGGCAGCTGACGGGCCTTCACCTCGGCCCGGAAGTTGATGTCGGCGATGACGCGCTGAGCTTCCTGCCGCGCATCTTTCGGAATGGAGCGGTCGGCGTAGGCGCGCACCTGCTCCACCATCGCCGCGTCACCGGATGTCTGCGCGAGCTCAGGGATGAACGCCCAGCGCGACGAGGACTCCACGAAGCCGAGCACCGCTTTCTCGTTTTCAACCGCGAATTCGAAGACCACCTTTGGATGTTGCTCCGCGGCCGTTGAGATGAGGCCGGGCACAAAGGTGGTCGGCACCTCACCGGAGAGCGCCAGGGCAAGTGCGCGAGAGACGAGCGCGGGATCGGCCACCCGGCCGAGCGCCTCGAAGAGCCGCTCCTTTTCGATCGGTTCCGACGCCGCCTTGGCGCGGGCCCGGAGCTCGTTCCAGGTGGCCTCGTCCGCATGGCGCGCGACGACTTCGATCGTGGCTTCACGGATCGCGGCCGGCAGCGCGTCGCGGTCCGTGGCCGCGCGTGCGAAGCGGCGGCGCGCCTCGGCGATCACCTCGGGATCCTCGAACCGGCCGAGCGCGCGAATGAGCTTCTCGCGCAGCCGCCCCGTCGTCTCGCCCTCGTTGGGCGCGGGAGGCCAGCCCACGCGCTTGAAGGCAGGCTCGAGTCGTTCGCGCGCGAACGCTCGCCAGGCCGGCTGCCGGTCCGACCCATCGAACAGCTTGTCGATGCTCGTGAACGTATCCGCAAGCTGCATCAGGATCTGCGGATCGCTGTCGATCGATACGGCTTCCGCCAGCTCCAGGTAGCTCGTGACCGGCAGCTCCCCCGCCTCGCCCAGCGCCCAGGTGTCGTTCAGGAGTCCGAGCCGATCGATCTCCGGGACGGCGGAGAACTCGCTCGCAAGTGCCGCAAGCTCGCTCGGCGCATAGCGCGTGCGGAAGTAGCCGGCCTGTCCCGCGTTCACGATCACCGGCCCGCACCCGTCGATGAGCGTTTTCGCCGGCGCACCGTCCTTGGCGAGGAGCAATTCCTTCCTGGCGCCGGTTGAGACCGACTGCAGTCGCACGGGAATACGCCAGGTGATGCGCTGCGCCGACTTCGGGCCGGTTTCGAAGCGTCCCTGGGTCAGCGCCACCTGCGTGCGACCGTCGGTGCAAGGCGCGGCTTCGACGGAGACCAGCGGCACGCCCGGCTGCAGCGTGAAATCGTGTGCGATCTCGGTGACGGGCCGGCCCGTCGCCGCGGCGAGCTCCGCCCAGAGCTGGTCGGTCGCCGCGTTGCCGTACGCGTAACGCTTCATGTAGCGCCGGATGCCCGCGCGAAAGCCGGCCTCGCCGAGTGAGTCTTCAAGCATGCGGATGACGGCGCCGCCCTTGTGGTACGCGATCGCATCGAACGCCTGGCTTGCGCCCTCGATCGAGTCGACGGGCTGTACGACCGGGTGCGTGGCCGCGCCCGCATCACGGCGCAGCGCCTGTTCCCGCGAATCGTTCATGACCTCGAGCGCGGGCTTGCGCTCCGGGTGAAGCGCGCTTTCGGCTTTCAACTCCATCCAGGTGGCGAAGCCCTCGTTGAGCCACAGGTCGTCCCACCAGTCCATCGTGACGAGGTCGCCAAACCACTGGTGCGCGATCTCGTGCGCGACGGTGACGAAAACGCTCCTGTGCGGTCCGATTGCGACGACAGCCGTGGATCGACCAGCAGCGCGGGCTCGAAGTACATGGATGGCGCCCCAGTTCTCCATCGCGGCGAAGAACTGGCTGCTCCCCGGCACGGCGATCATGTCGAGCTTGGGCAGCGGGTACGGGGTGCCGAAATAGTCGTTGAACCAGGGCAGCGTCTCGATGCCGGCGTCGAGCGCGTAACGCCCGGAGGACGCGGCGCCCTTGCGGGTCACGACGCCGACATCGACGCCGGCAACGGTCTGAGAGATCCGCTCGAGATCGCCGACCGCAAGGAAGAGCAGATACGACGACATCCGCGGGCTCGTCGCAAAGCGGATGCGCTGCTTCTCGCCGTCCGGCTGCGTGGACGCGACCGGCATGTTCGAGTACGCCGACTCGCCCTCAGGTATCAGCACCTCAAGGGCAAAGGTCGCCTTCGCGGAGGGCTCGTCCCACATCGGCGCGAAGCGCCGCCCGTCGGCCACTTCGAACTGCGTTGTCAGCATCCGGCGCGGTCCGTCCTCGGTGTCGTAGTCGACGGCGAAGAGGCCGACCGGCGTCTTCTCGATCTTGCCACGGTAGTCGAGCGTCAGGCGATGACGGCCGGACCGAATCGTGTTCCAGAACGCCAGTTTCGCGACCTGCGCCTCCGGGTCGAGCGTGACGACGGCTTCGCCCATGCGATCGAGCTTCGCGGACGAGATCTCCAGATCCAACGCGTTGAGCGTGATCGCCTCGGTGGGACTCTTGACCTCCACGTCGATGACGGCGCGACCGGTGAACGTCAGCGCGCGGGCATCGGGCTCGATGCGGATGTCGTAGTGGACCGGGACGACGCCGGACGGGAGTCGGCCCGGGCGCTGCTCGCCCGTCGGCGTCTCCGGGCTGCACGCAGCGCAGGCGAGGCAGATCAGCGCAGCGGTGCGCGCGGTTGCGAAGATCACGCGTCTGCCCTATGGGCCCAATGTCGCAGGATAACAGCTCGGGTTGCAGATCGCCGTCGGCAGGTTCAGTCTGCAAGCCCCGCAAGGAGCCCGACGCCGAGTTGGTCGGACGCGGGGAAACAGGGAGGCAGCCATGCAGATCACGGACATTCTCGGTCAGATCGGCGGGATCCAGTCGGTAGCACGCGAACTCGGCGTCAGCGAGACGCAGGCGGCGAGCGGGGCAAACGCGCTGATCCCGGCGATACTCGGTGGCCTCAAGAAACAGGCACGCGCGCAGCCCGCGGGGCTCGACGGCCTCGTCGGCATGCTGGGCGGTCTCGGCGGCGGCGGATTACTGGACGATGTGCTCGGGCCCCAGCCAACGAGCCTGAACCGTGGCAACGACGTCCTCGGGCAGATCTTCGGCTCCAAGGACGTGAGCCGCACGGTCGCGCAGAACGCAGCCACGCGGACCGGACTAGACCCGTCGCTGCTCAAGAAGATGCTGCCGATGCTTGCAATGCTGGTCGCTGGTTACATGGCGAAGCAAGGCCGTGCATCGGCGCCGCAGCCGCAGATGGGCGGCGGATTGGGCGACGTGCTGGCGGGCCTCGTTGGCGGCGGCCAGGGCGGCGGAGCGGGTCTCGCCTCGATGCTCGATCTCGACGGCGACGGCAATCCGCTGGACGACATACTCGGCATGGCAGGGAAGCTCACCCGCGGTTGAGCGCGGCTGGCAGGACGACCTCAGATGCCCCGCCATCGGCTTTACCGTGCCTGCCGGCTGCGCGTCGGCCCAGTGGAAGAACTTCAGGTAGTTCGCGATCTCCTCGTCTGACAGGTTCTGGTTCGGCATCGGGACGTCGTTCCATTCCTTCAGCAGCGACTGCGCCTCGGCGTCCGTCTCGAGCATCTTCTCCGGTGCCTTAAGCCAGCGCGTGAGCCATGCGTCGCTGCGCTTCTTCGTCACGCCGGCGAGGTCCGGACCGAGCTTTGGCCCCTGTCCGATCGAATGGCAGGCGAGACACTTGCTCTCGAAATCGAGCTTGCCCTTCTGCGCCGCCGGATCGGTGGGCATCGCGGTGGCCGGGAAGTTGTGGTGCTCGAGCTCGGCTCGCTCTCGGCTTCACTTCGGTCGAGATCAGACCGATCGCGCCCTGCGACGCATTCGCGAAGTGGTGGTCGACCATGATGTAGGAGCCCGCTTCGGGAATGACGAACTCCACGATGGCGCTGTTCGACGAGCCGAGCAGCACCGTCTGCATGCCACGGAACTGGTTGTCGGGGTTTCCTTCGAACCAGACGCGGTCGAGGATCGTGCCGACGACGTGAAAGCTCGAGGTCCTGCTCGGCCCGACGTTCAGCACGAACAGCCGCACACGCTCGCCGGGCTTCGCCTCGAGCGGGTTCGCGACCATGCCGTTGTGCACGCCGTTGAACACCGTGTGCGTGGGCTGCGCGGCGCGCAGGCGCTCCGGGTCGAGCACATGAAGGGGCGCCCCGTCGACCTTGCGATCGCCTGGGTCCGGCCGTGCATAGAACTCGCTCTGCACGATCGCGTACTCGCGATCGACCTTGGTCGGGTAACCGTCCCGCGGCTCGACGATCATCATCCCGTACATGCCCGAGGCGATGTGCTCGAGGATCATCGGCGTGCCGCAGTGGTACATGAAGACGCCCGGATAGTTGAGCGTGAACTCGAAGGTGATCGTCTGTCCGGGTGCGATCGAGCGGTACTTGTCCTGGGGCGAGACCATCGCGGAATGGAAATCCATCGAATGCATCATCGGCGCGTCGGTCACGCGCAGCGCCGGCACCGGCTCGTCGCTGCGGTTTGTCATCGTGAAGCGGATCCGGTCGCCCACGCGCGCACGGATTGCCGGGCCGGGCACCTGGTCGCCGAATGTCCAGGCGCTGTATTTCAGACCCGGTGCGATTTCGATGATCTTGTGGGTGGTGTCGAGGCGCACGTCCTTGACCTGCGCGGGATCGAGCGAGTTCAGCCGCGCGCCCGGGTTGAGCGAAGGCCCGCTCGAGAAGGCGCCCGTGTGCCGTTCGCTCGTAACGCGGGCCGGCGGCGACCTGAACTCCATCTGCGCCGGATCGTAGTTGTCCTTCGGCGCGTCAGGTGCGCGCGCGCCGCAGGCGGCGAGCTCCGCCACCGAGATCAGCAGGCAACTCAAAGTGGAGACTCTTGAGCATCGATCTCGCCTCCCGCCATCATGCAAGTAGAGCCGCGTCAGAAGGCTGCGAATCTGCCGTGGTCAAGGCGCGAGCCCGAGCTCCTTTCGCAGTTGCGACGCCGTGAGGAGCCTGGTGTAGACCTTCGTGCCGACGTCGAACTCTTTGGCGCGCGACAGCGGTCCGACGACTACCGGGTCGAAGCCCGCGTCTCTCACCAGGCGCTCCGCGACGGCGAGTGCCTCCGCGTCGTCGCCGGCGAGCGGGATGGCCACGCGCTCACCCTTGCGGTGCGCCTCGCTCTGAAGATCGTTGGAGTTGATCGCATTGAACGCGCGCACGAGGCGCGTGCCCGGTAGGAATTCGGCGGACGCCACCCCGGTGCCCTTGCGGCGAGCCTCCTCCGCCATCGCACCATCGCGCTGGGGATAGGGGTTGCCGGTGTCGAGCACGATCTTGCCCGCCAACTCGCTCCTCAGATCGCGCCCGATCTGCGGCGTGGCCATGTAGGGAACCGAGACCAGTACCACCTCGCCGAATGCGGCCGCCTCGCGCGGCATACCGACGCGCACCTTGGGCCCCAGCGAGCGTGCGAGCTCCTTGAGCTCCTCCGGATGGCGCGAGGAGATGACGAGCTCGTGACCGGCCTTTGCCCAGAGCGTGGCGAGGTTGCCGCCGATGTGACCGGTCCCGATCACGCCGATCTTGAGCGGAGCCTTGTCGGCCGCGCGGGCGGCGGAATACGGCAACGCGCAGACGATGACGGCGAGAACCGTCGCCGCGAATCGAAACGGTCGCAACCCTGGTCGGCGACGGTCGCCGAATCCGTTTATCCGGGTTCGTCATCATTGCACACCTCACGCAGCCGGCTTGACGTTGGCGTTCAGCCGAAACAGGTTGCTCGGGTCGTACTTGTTCTTGAGCGTCTGCAGACGCGAAAGGTTCCCCTGGTAGTTCGCATCGACGAGTGTCTGCGCCTCCTCGCCGACTTCGTTCGTGTAGTAGCCGTCGGTGAAGCGTTCGAGCTTCGACCAGTACTGCTTCACGTACGCGACATGCGACGTCGGATCGCTGGCGAGCGGCCAGGAGACGGTGGCGAACATGTTGTGGCTCGAGCGCCGATGCGGGAACGCCGTGGCATCGGGCGCGACATGACCGATGGCGCCACCGGATTGCTGGAAAAACACGCTCGTTCCGCGCTCCGGATGCGGCTCGAAATCGTCCATGATGGTACCGGCCAGCCGTGGATCGAAGCCGTTGATGAAGCCGGACTTCAGATACTCGCCGTCGTTGCGCGGATCCGTCCGATCCCAGCTGCGCTGCACCGCCACGTAGTCCACGGCTTCGATCTTGCCCACCAGCGGTGTGCCGAGCTTGCGCACGGGTGCAAGCACCGATTCGGCCTGCGCGGACGGCCCCGTGTAGCAGACATGGATGCAGAACGCCGCCGTCCTTGCCGCCGGGGGGCGCCTCCATGACCGCGTCCACGTACAGGTCGTCCGGCGCCTGCTGGCTGAAATCTCCGTAGAACTCGAGCAGCTCTCGGGCTCTTGCCATCGGGAAAATCAGATCGCCTGCGATGACCTGACGCGGCATGGGATGCAGCGCGAACTCGAACGACGTGACGACTCCGAAATTGCCCCCGCCGCCGCGCACGCCCCAGAACAGGTCCGGATTCTCGGCAGCGCTGGCGCGCACGAGCCTGCCATCGGCGATGACGATGTCCACTGCTTTCAGGTTGTCGAGCGCCAGGCCAAACCGTCGCGCCACGCGACCGAACCCGCCACCCAGCGTGAGACCTGCAACCCCGGTGTGCGACACGGTGCCAGCCGTGGTTACGAGGCCGAAGGCCATCGCCTCGTGGTCGAGTTCGCCGAGCAGGCTTCCTCCGGCGACATAGGCGGTGCGCGATACGGGATCGATCCGAACGCCCCGGAAGTGAGACAGGTCGATCTGCATCCCGCGATCGCAGGTGGACTTGCCGGAGTAGCTGTGGCCGCCGCACTTGACGGCAAGCAGGAGGTCGCGCGCGCGCGCGAAGGTGACGGCGGTGCGGACGTCGGCCACGCCGCTCGGCTGCACGACGAGCGCCGGGTGCCTGTCGATCGATGCGTTCAGCACGCGGCGCGCCTGGTCGTAGCCGGGCTCACCCGCCAGCAGCAGGGCGCCGCGGAGACTGTCCCTGAGCTGCTGCAACACACCCGGCTCGAGGGTGATCGCCGACCCCCTGCCGGTTACGGCGTCGATCCCGCCGGAGATGCCTGTCGCCGACAGCAGCTGCCCGGCCGGAAAGCACGCAGCGATGGCGCCAGCCAGTGAGGATCTGAGGAAGTAGCGTCTGTTCATGCGGACCTCACGCCGTGTTTGAGTTGTTCGTCCGTCAGCACCGAAGGATCCCAACCGTATCGTCGTCTAAATACAGCAAACCGCATCATCGAGCCGGAGAATCATAATGCGCCCGAGCCCGCTGCACATCGCGTTGATTGCCGCTTCGCCCTTTGTCGCCGTCCCCGTCGCGGACGCCGCCCCACCCGATCCACCGCAACCCTTCGACACCGCCGGGATACACGTCGAGAAGAACGCGACCGACGATGACACCGAGATCGTCATCGAAGCAGTGGGTGGCGATGACGGCCTGTGTCAGTTCCGAATCTACGCACCCGACGGCCGCCCGATCATCCACTTCAGCAGCGTCGACAGATCGACGGGGGGTCAACGCGAGTTCGTGATCGAATCTCCCGAGCCGTCGGGAGACGCCATTCTCGCCCAGTATCCGGAGGGCTTCTACAAGTTCCGAGGCCGTACCTGCGAAGGCGAGCGGTTCGAGAGCACCGATTCACTCTCGCACGACCTGCCCGCGGCAACCGTGATCACTACGCCGGTGGCCGACAGCGAAGTCGATCCAGACAACGGGGTCGTAATCGAGTGGTCGGCCGTCCCCGGTGTCACCGAATATATCGTCGAGCTGGAAAACGAGTCCGCGGACCCCGAGCAGAGCCTGAGCCTGAACCTGCCGCCGGATGCGACTCACTTCGAGGTCCCGGCGAGCTGGCTTACGGGAGGCGCCGAGTACCAGGTTGGCGTAGCCACCGTCGCGCCGAATGGCAACGTCGTGTTTGCGGAGATCCAGTTCACGACCGCCGAGTGACGACAAACGCGCTGCCCCGCCGCGGCCGCGGGGCAGCGCTGCTTCTACCCGGCGGGCACGCCGAACACGCGTGCATGCATGGTGAAGGCGGCGGCATAGACCGCCACTGCGATCAGCGGCCGCACGATACCGATCTCCCGCAGGGCCGCGCCCAGCTGGTTGCGCCCGCCGACGATGGCAGCGAACGGAATGTTCGAAGTCGAGAGCGCGAACCTCTGCCAATGCTCACCGAAGCTGTCGCGGCGCTTCCGGTCGATCAACGCTGTGCCGCCGACCGCAAGGACGAGCAGGGAGCCGAAGAGGATGACCGAGGCCAGGTCGCCATTGATCGTGAGATGGACGAGCGCCCAGAGTGCGACGCCCCACAGGAACGGATGGCGTGTGATGCGGACGATGCCCCGCGCAGGTTCATCGCGCGAGAGCCGCGATTCCCCGCCCGCAACCGTCGGGCTCGGCGTCGTCAGTCCGATGACGACGAACAGAAACGCGAGCAGCACGAGCGGCGCGGCGATCGGTTTCAGCGCCAGGAGCTGACCCCAGAGCTCCACGCGCGGGGTGTCGCCGTAGGCGTCGATGAGCCAGATCAGTCCGACCAGCGACGCCAGTGAAAAGAGTCCGCGGTACGCCTTCTCGCCCATGGCGCGGACGAGCCGTGCGCGAAGCGCGGTGCCGGACACGCCGAAGTGAATTGCCAGAAAGAAGAGAGCCGCTGCAACCAGGTTGCGCATGGCAGGGGTTCCGTCGGTGGCGTCCTACCAATTATGCCTGTGGATTGCCGATAGCGGCGAAGCTCGCGGGGCCGGAGATTCGAGGATCCACTGTTTCGAATCTTCACTCGAGGTATTCCCATGCTCACGCCATTCAAGCTTGTTGCGTTCACGGCATCCACTTTGCTCCTGGCGAGCGCAGCGATGAGTCAACAGACCGAGCACGGAGGCAAGCCGATAACCGTGCAGATGACCGGCGCGGCGGAAGCCCCCACTCCGGGCGATCCCGACGGGAAAGGCACGGCGACGCTCACGTTCAACCCCGGTCAGGGCCAGGTCTGCTATGAGCTGAAGGTCAGCGGTATCGATGCCGCCAACGCGGCGCACATACACGTCGGTCCTCCCGGGGAGGCGGGTGATGTGGCCGTGCCGCTCGAGGCGCCGAATGCCGAAGGCACGTCCAAGGCCTGCGCGAAGGTCGATCGCGAGGTGCTGAAGCAGATGATGGACAACCCGGCGGGCTACTACGTCAACGTGCACAACGCCAAGTATCCGAACGGAGCGCTTCGCGGCCAGCTGGCGAAGTAAGGGTCGTCGATCGAACGCCGAAGGATTCGCCCGGCCCTCGCGTCCAAGACTCATGCCGGACAGCGGCGCGGAAGGGGGACGGGAGCCGTCCCCCTTCCCGAACGGCCGCACCGCGGACTTCGGACAGGAGGATGCGCCATGACCAGCCTCGCCAGGGGAATGAATCCATCTCTCACAAGCGGCGTCCCCGGGGTGCTGGCCACTACCTGCGTCGCGCTCGGACTGGGCCTTGCCATCCCCGGTACAGCCCTTGCCGTCCCGGGTGCAGCCAGGACGGCACCCGCCGCGGCGGCAGCGAAAGCGCCCGCTGCAGCGGCAGCGAAAGCACCGGCCGCGGCAGCGTCGAAAGCGCCCGCAGCGGAGTTCCCCGCCGCAAGCCTGATCATCGAATTCAATGCGAGCGCCGAAGACATTGGCGTCCAGTTCTTCCTGGACGCCGAGGAGTGGCAAGCCGTGCGGATCCTCGATCCGTCTGGCAAGGAGGTCTTTCGGTCGACGGCCCGCGGCCGCTTGCTCGGTCAGGGCGGAGGCACCGAGCTCTTCCTCGAAAGCGTCGAGCCTGAGCTGAGCGAGCTCCCGCTCGACGAGTTCTTCGAGAACTTCCCGGAGGGTACTTACACCTTTCTCGGGCGCACGCCGGATGGCGAGCGGCTGGCGAGCACGGTCGAGTTCACGCACGTGATTCCCGCGGGACCCGAAATCGTGCTGCCGGTCGGCTCGAGCGAAGAGTGCACCGAAAACGTGCCGATCCCGGCCGTCATCGACGTGGAACGACGTCACGACCACGATCGACGACAGCCCGCTCGAGGTCGATCGCTACGAGGTGATCGTCGAGAACGACGAGAGCAACTTCGATGTCCACATGGCGCCCGGGCGCCGACACGCAGATCACGGTGCCGAGCGAGTTCCTGGCGCCCGGCACCGAATACATCTTCGAGGTCCTCGCGATCGAGGCGGGCGGAAACCAGACCATCACGGAAGGGTGCTTCGTCACGGCGGAGTGATCCACCGCCGTTCAACGAGCTCGAACGCCCCCTGAACGAGGAGCGCGAGGATGGCCGCAGGCACCGCGCCCTCGAAGATCAGACCCATATCGTCGAGGCGGATGCCGGTAAGGATGGGCTCGCCGTAGCCGCCGGCGCCGATCAGCGCGCCAAGCGTCGCCGTGCCGACGTTGATCACCGCCGCGGTCTTGATGCCTGCCACGATCGAATGTCCCGCGAGCGGAAGCTCCACCAGCCGCAGCCGCGCCAGGGTCGGCAATCCAAGCGCCATCGCCGATTCGCGGACGTGGGCGGGAAGATTCCGTAACCCGGTCTGCGTGTTGCGCACGATCGGCAGCAGGCTGAAGAGGAAGAGCGCAACGATCGCGGGCTTTGCCCCGATCCCGAACCACGGGATCAGGAGCACGAGCAACGCGAGCGCCGGAATCGTCTGCACGATCGAGGTCGCTGCCAGCACGACCTCGCCCAACCGCGGCCAGAGGTAGGCCAGGATCCCGAGCGGGATCGCGATCAGGATCGCCGCGCCGAGCGAGATTCCGACCAGGCGCAGATGCTCGAGGCTGCGATCCACGAAGCGCCGGAGCCGGTCGTCCGTGCGGGCGGTCACGTCCGTTCCAAGTCGCTCCCTCAGAAACGCCGCCGCGACCGCTGGCGCGGGCCGGCCTTCGATCTTGACCGCGGCATTGAGTGAGGCCATCGAATCCTCGTCGAGCACGCCGTCGAGCCGGCGCAGCGCCTGCACCGCGTCGTTGCGCAAGCCTTGGCGGTAAAGGATGACGGCGTCGTATCGAGGGAAATAGTCGAGGTCGTCCTCGAGCCGCCGCAGGGTGTAGTACTCGATCTCGGGATCCGTGGAATAGAGATCGATTACGTCGATATCGCGCGTCGCGATCCCGCGATATGCGAGTTCGTGCTGCAGCCCGCGTGGCTCGGGATGAGGCAGACCATAGGCCGCGCGCAGACCCGGCCAACCGTCAGCGCGCGAGACGAACTCGTTCGACAGCCCGAACTTGAGCTCCGGATGCGCCCGCAGGTCCGAGATCCGGCGGATACCGAGCGTGCGGGCGTCAGCCTCGCGCATCCCGAGAACGTAGGTGTTGTTGAAGCCAAGCCGGGCGGCGATGCGCCACGCCGCGCTCGGCAAGCAGCGCCTCGAGGCGCGAATCGTCGGTCGTCGGATCCTCGCGCAGGATCTCGAGCAGGACGGTCCCGGTGTATTCGACATAGGCGTCGATGTCGCCGGCCTGCAGGCCGTTCCAGAGCACACGTGTGCCGCCGAGCTCGCGCCAGTGCTCCGCGGGAATCCCTTCGCTTTCGAGGAGCTCAGTCATCATCTCGCCCAGGATCACGGACTCGGTAAAGGCCTTCGAGCCGATCACTACGGGGGAAGCGCGCTTGTCGGCCTGCCCGGCGGCAAGCGCGGGTAACAGGAGCCCGAGCGCCACCCAGGCACGGAATTCCTTCGTGCGCCTCGTCATGCGGGCTCAGCCGGCACGTCGGTCTCCGCCAGCACATCGGCGAGCTGGCGCTGCGCCGCGACGAAGTCGGCAACGAACGCATCGGCGGGTGCGGCCACCAGCTCCTTGAGGGTCCCGCGCTGCACGATCTGTCCGTCGCGCATCAGGATCAGGTCATCGGCGAGATAGCCCGCCTCGGCGATGTCATGTGTCACGAAGAGCACCGATTTGCGCAGTGCGCGGAAGAGCTGCCGCAGCTCCCGCTGCAGGTCGTGGCGCACGATCGGATCGAGTGCGCCCAGGGGCTCGTCGAGCAGCAGCAGCGCCGGGTCGAGCATCAGCGCCCGCGCCAGGCTTACTCGCTGGCGTTCTCCGCCCGACAGATTCGCTGGCCGACGCGCCAGGTGATCGGGCGTCAGATGAATGAGGGCGAGCAGCTCCCTCAAGCGCGCATGGACGCGGGACACATCCCATCGCAGATGCCGGGCCATCAGCGTCACGTTCTCCTCGGCTGTCATGTGCGGGAACAGCCCACCCTCCTGCAGCACGTAACCCAGGTGGTGGCGGAGCGTGTTCGCGTTGTGAGGTGTCAGCGCCTGCGAGCCGATCGAGACCCGCCCCGATTGGGGCAGGAGCAGCGCCGCCGCGAGCCGAAGCACGGTCGACTTGCCGCAGCCGCTCGGACCCACGAGCGCCGTCGTGCGGCCGGGCTCGAGCGCAAACGACACGCGCTCGAGCGCAAATCCCGCCGGCAGTCGCAGCGTCACTTCCTCGAAGGTGAGCATGGCGCGGGATTACCGGCGTCGCGGGGCTCTGCGGGCACGAGGAGCGGACGATACCACTCCTCCCGGCCGTTGCTTACCGGCATCCGCCGGCCGCCCCTTCGGCCTCTTGCCAGCCTGATGGTACAATGGTACATTGGTACCACCACTGGGAAACGAGGAGCGCAATCATGGCGGGACGCACGAAGATCGTGGTGACGCGGGTCCAGACGGGTGTGCGTCTGGAGAACCGTATCGTCAAGGTGCTGAAGGCGCTGGCCGAGTACAAGAACATGGGGCTCGGCGATCTGCTCGAGGGCATAGTTCTGCATTCGTTCGACGGCAAGACGCCGTTCTCGCCGGAGACGCTGCGCAAGATCCGCGAACTCAAGAAGGTCTACGACCTCGATCTCGACGCCTCCGCCAGCCACCGCATGGAGGAGAAATCATGACCGACGCAGACTTCCTCGCTGCGCTCGAACGCTGCACCCTGCCGGAATCGGAGTTCACGCACGCTGCGCACGTGCGCGCCGCGTACCTGTATCTCCGCGACGGTTCATTCGGCCAGGCGATCGACCGCATGGCCGCGACGATCCGGCGGTACGCCACCTCACTCGGCAAGCCGGACCGCTACCACGACACGATCACCGTCGGGTTCCTGGCGCTCATCCGCGAACGGTTCTACGAGAGCGGCGACTGCGGCGGCTGGACCGAGTTTGCCGCCGCGAACCCCGATCTGCTGGATCGCGGGCTGTTGCTGCGTCACTACCCGCTGGATCAGCTGCAATCGCCGCTTGCGCGGCGGGTGTTCATACTGCCGCAGGCGGTTGCTGACAGCTGAAGCCGGCCTGACGGCGACCCCGTTTGCGGTCCCTCGCTGATACTCTGGTTCGTCACACGATCAGCGAGTGAGGCCGCCATGGACCTCGAGACGATCGAACAGCTCAAGGTCACGATCATCGACCTGGCCGTGAGGTTCGGGCCCAGGCTCCTCGCCGCCATCCTGGTTCTCGCCGTGGGCATCGTGCTCAGCCGCTGGCTCGGGCGGTGGTTCGACCGGGGGCTGGCGCGGGTCGAGCTCGAGCCGCCGGTCCGGCTGTTGGTGTCGCGTATAGCGCGCGTCCTGCTGCTCACGCTGTTCGTGATCGTGGCGCTGCAGAACCTGGGCGTCGAGTTGCTGCCCCTGATCGCGGGCCTGGGCGTAGCCGGCGCTGGCATTGCGCTCGCGACGCAGGGTGTCCTCGGTGACCTGGTCGCCGGACTATCGATCATCTTCAGCAAGCCGTTCCGGATCGGCGACTACATCTCCATCGCGGACGAGGAAGGGCGCGTCGAGGCGATCAGGCTGTTCAGCACCGTGCTGGGGCATCCGGATCGCTCTCGGATCGTGATCCCCAATCGAAAGATCTCAGGCGAGATCCTTCACAACTTCGGCCAGATGCGGCAACTGGATGTCGTGGTCGGCGTCGCCTACGACACCGATCTCGACGCTGCGCTTGTGGCGCTGCGGGAGTTGCTGGACGCGAATCCGCGGGTCATCAAGGACCCTGCGCCCGTCATCCAGACGATCCGGCTGGCGGACTCGAGTGTGCAGATCAGCGTGCGGCCTTGGGTGCCGGTGCTCGACTACGGCGCCGCCACGAGCGACATCAACCAGTCAATCCTCGAGACATTCCGAAGCCGCGGAATCGTCATTCCGTATCCGCGTCGCGACGTGCAGCTGGTCCGAGTTTCCGGCGCCGATCGGGGAACCGGTCATTCCTGATCTACGACGGCGCGTCGGGTGACGCGTCGCCGAGGTCGATCTCCCCCAGCGGGTTGTTCTCGACGAGATCCGCAATCTGCTCGTAGACAGTTGCGTTGTCGTCCATCTGTTCGCGCAGCGCCTCGTTCTGTGCGCCGACGTTGCGGAAGAATTTCGCGGCGTCGCGGAGCATGCGGGCGGAGACCTGTGCGTACGTTGCCATGAAGACCTCGGGTGCTCAGCGCATTACGTAGACGAGCGCTACGAAAATGCCGAAGATTCCAAAAAAACCCGCCGGCCAGGCGACCTGGCCCGTGACGCAGGACCTCACGTAACCGGTCGGGCCAAGGAACGGGCCCCGAAGCCGCGCCGCCATGATGCCCGCGCTCAGCAGCAGACCGGGCAGCTGCCAGAGGAAGTAGTCCTGGAAGCGGACCGTGGCAAAGAGCGAGCTGTCGCCGAACAGCATGCCGATCGGATCGCCCGACGCGAGCATGCGCTCGAGCGCGGTGTCGAGGTGCTTGACGTCCTGGTAGACGAAGAGCACCAGCGTGTTGAGCGCGAGATAGACGAAGAGCCCGATCACCGCCGTGCGATAGGCGCGTCCGGGCGTGACATGCGACGACGGCTTTCGCAGGAGACGCGTCGCGACGAAGATCGCGATCGCGGAGAAGATCCCGCCGATGACGCTGAAGAGCGCCAACGCGACGAGCGATCCCGGCACCTGTCGGAGGAAGATCTCGAGCGCGTTCTCAGGTCTAACGATGCGCTCGTAAAAGCGCACGCCGAGGATCGCGACGACATAGCTGCTGGTGAGTACGCCAAGGAGACTGACGGCGACCGCCTTGAGGTAGCCGACAGGGCCGGCGAGCGACGCGCGCAGCTGGCGCTTGAGCAGGTACGCGCAGATCAGGAGCCCGGGACCGAAACGGACCAGCAGCGTCGGCAGGATCGGCCACAGCGCCCAGTCGTCCTGCTGAACGTGCGCGATGAGCTGCGCATGACTCAGGAACGGCGTCTGCGGGTCCCACGCGTACTCGTGCACCGGCAATACCTGGTCGATCAGGAATGCCCACGTCAGAAGGCCGAAGATGCCGAAAACCGATGCCTTGTAGGCCTGGAGGTAGCTCGGCGCGGATTCCCATTCAAAGAGCCGCAGCAGCGCCACGATCACGAGCGCTGCGACGATCGACAGTACGCCCGCGATCACGAACCCGGCGAAGATCAGCAGAACGATGATCAGCGCAATCGAGGCCGCGGCGACGCCGCCCATCAGCATCTGCTGGCCGAGCTCGTCCGCCCTGAGCCCGTAGCCGGTGGCCGGCCTGCGCTCAGGCTCGGGGATCACATCGGACCCAGGTAATCCGCCTTGCCGAGCTCGACGCCGTTGTGACGCAGGATCGCGTACGCGGTCGTCACGTGAAAGTAGATATTGGGCAGCACGTGATTCAGCAGATACGGCAGACCCTGCATCGATCGTGACTTGCCGCGTGCCTGCCAGGTGACGGTACGATCCTCGGCGCCCTCGAACGCCGCCTTCGGCAACGCCTCCAGGTACGCTGCCGTCTTGCGTGCACGCGCGATGAGCTCGGCGAAGTTCGTCTCGTTGTCCTCGTACGCGGGCGCCTCCGCCCCGGCCAGACGCGCCGGGCCGTACTTGGCCGTATCGCAGGCGATCTGCACCTGGCGCGCGAGCGGGAACATGTCGGGGAAGAGCCGACCCTGGATCAATACCGCCGGGTCGAGCTTGCGTGCCTCGGCGTGTGCGGCCGCCTTCTCGAGGATGATGGCGAGGTTGTTCATCGCGCGGATCGAGACGGGCACGGCCGCGTCGTACATCGAGAGCTTCATGGGGCAGGATCTCCGCCGGTGTTCTTGCTTGGTGGCACATTCTCGCAGCAGGCGATGATGGAGGCCACGTCCGCGCCTGCGGTCGCGCATGCGACACCCGTGCGCGTCGCCCGCCAGTCCGCCCAGGACGCGTCGCCGGCGCCGAAAACGTCGCGCAGCTCCTTTCCGACCCCCGCGAGGCGGGCTTCGGCCGGGCTGCAGAATCTTGCGATCAGGCCGCCAGCCACACAGTGGGCCCGCTTGTCGGTCAGACCGGCGGGCATGTGCTGGTCCAGGGTTGCCCGGACGCACCCGGCGGAGGAGGCTGCCGCGCGGTCGGGAACCGACGCGCAGGAAGCCAGAAGCGCGGCAACGAGCAGCACTGTGGTCCGCGTTTGCATGCAGTGTGACGATGGTACTCTGCGATCTCACCAACCGGCCGAGGCACCCTTGTCCGCCCGCAAGGAACTGATCGTCTTCATGCTCATCGCCGCCGCGGCGCTGGGCTCGATCCTGAGCTTCGCCCTGACCTCGCATCGCCGCGAGGCAAGGACCACGCCGGGCACACTGGTACAGGCGGCAGCAGTGGGCGGTGTATGTCCCACCGAGCTCAAGATACGGCGCGGCAAGGACACGCCGCTGCAGAACTGCGCGGCGCAGTGCGTGCCTGCGACGGGAGCGCCCGGCCAGTGCGAATGCACCATCGACGCCGCCCGGTGTCGGGAGGCGCCGAACTCCGACCGCTGAGCCAAATAGCGAGGGTCACATGCCCCGTACGTTCCCGCCTTCCAAACCGCCGTCGAGTGCCAAGCGGATCGAGCTCGCATGCCGGCTCGACGCTGGAGAGTGGAGCAGTGCCGATGCGCATGCTCTCTGGTCGATCTTCGCCGCGACCGGCGGTGCGCGCCGCCTCGGCGCGATCGTCGAGGAGTGGCAGGACACCTTCGTCAAAGTGGCGATGGCGATCGGCACGGGACAGAACGACGCCGAACGCCTGGCGCTGAGGACGCTGATACTCGGTGACGGGAACCAGGCCTGGCGCCGGTTCAGCGAGCTTGCGGCGACGACCGCGGACCAGGCGCGGCTCTCCGAGCTGTTACTCAAGATGGCGGCGCTCTTCGCGCCCACGGACCCAGAGGCGTCGGTCAATGCGCTGGCTCGCTTGACCGACATCGCGCCCACCGACGCGTGGGCCCTCTGGCTCATCGGGCGTATGACCGAGAGTCTCGGCGAGCTCGGCGCTGCAACGAAGTCTCTCGAACAGCTGCTGGAGCTCGAAACCGGGGCCGGGGAGAAGGTGCACGCCGTGATCACCCTGTCAGCGCTCGGCAGGATTGCGGCCGCGGACGGAAGGAAGGACCTCGCCGCAGCCCGGTTCCTCCAGGCCATCGAACTGTCCGACACCATCGACGAAAAACCCGATGCCGCGGAACAGCTCGGTGACATCGGCGACGAGGCGATCATCGCCGATACGCTGGACGTGGCGGAAAACGCCTTCGAGCGCGCGCTCGCCCTTCTGCGGGGCCACGGCAGTGACACGTTCGTCGCGGAGTTCGGTCTCGGGCGTGTCCATCTGCTGCGGGGCGAGCTGGACCTCGCCGAACGGCAGCTGACGCGAGCCTCCAAGACGGCAATCGCCGCAGGCCGCGAGTTCGAGATTGCGCTCGCGCTCAGGGCGCTCGGATTGACGAAGAGGGAGAGCGGCGATCCCGAGGGCGCCCGCCGGTACTGGGAACACGCGCTTGCGCTGTTCGAGGAGCAGGAAAGACCTGACGAGGTGGCGAAGCTGCGCGGCCTGCTCGAAAAGCTCGAAGCGCCCGCCGACGGGGAGCGCAGATCCATCCAGCGGAGCTTGACTTCTGCTTCGGTTCGGCCTGTAATTTCTGTCGTGACAGAAACAGCCGAACAGTATGTCGACCTCCCCCGCCCTGTGCAGGACTTCGTCCTGCAGTGGGGCTATCTGGGCGATCGCTGGGGCGTAAACCGCTCCGTGAGCCAGATTCATGCGCTGCTGTACGCCTCCGAGCGGCCGCTTTCGTCCGAGGAGATCGCGGCGTCGCTCGGCATCGCGCGCTCCAACGTCTCGAACTCGCTTCGCGAACTGATGGCCTGGGGCATCATCCGGTCGGTCCTGGTGCGCGGTGATCGACGCACCTACTACGAAGCGGAAACGGATCCCTGGACGCTGGTGTCGCGGATCGCCGCCGGCCGCAAGGCGCGCGAGCTCGATCCCGCGGCGGCTGCACTGCGCCAGTGCCTCGAGGCCGCGCAAGGCGATGCCGCCGTAAGCCCGGTCGTCGAACGCCGCTTGCGCGAGATGCTCGATTTCGTCGAGCGCACCAGTCGCTGGTACGAGCAGATGATGCAGCTTCCAGCGGCGCAGGTCGCGGCGCTGATGAAGCTCGGCAATGGGGTCGTGCGCCTGCTCGACAAGGCCCGGCCTCGCCGGCGTGCAGCGAGGAGCGGGGCAGCGTAGCCGAACGGAATCTTCGCCAGTGAGGTGGCGGAAATGGCGCTCGAGGGTGGCAGCAACGTGATCGGCGCGCAGACTCCACATCGTCTCGCGGCCATCGCACACCAACCGCAGGCCCACCCGCCACGAGTTCATGCCGCGCTACCGGCCCGTTCCGGCAACTGCTGGGCGAGGACGCCTGGCTGACGCTCCCTGTGCCCGTGCAGAAACGCTTCGAACGCGTGCTCGCGCCGTGCGAATCCGCGGTGTTCATCGGCGAGGTCGCCTCCACCCGGCTGAGCCTATTTGGCCGGCTCTGTGCGCAGCTTGCGCGCCCGCTCGGCGCGCCTCTCCCGCTCAGGACACTTGCGCACACGCCATCCGCGGTGCTCGTCACCGAGGATCCCCTCGGCCACGCGCAGTGCTGGACGCGTCTCTATCACGAGCCCGGCCGGCTGCCACAGGTCATCCGCTCGATGAAGCGCTTCGACGGCCCGACCGGGCTCGAGGAATGCGTCGGCGCCGGCATCGGCATGGCGCTCACGGTTCACGTCGAGGACCGTGCGCTGGTCATCCGCAGCGCGGGCTATTTCTGGCGCCCGCGCAAGCGGCGTTTCCGAATCCCGGCGTGGCTCACACCGGGGAGCATCGAGGTCGTGCATCGCGAGGAGCGTACCGGCCGGTTCAGCTTCACCTTGACGGTCACGCACGCGCTCTTCGGCGAGACAATTCGCCAGGTGGCGTTCTTTCGCGACGCGTGCTGATCGTCGAGATGCAGCTCAGCGTTCCACGACGTAGCGAATCGCGCACCTGTCGAGCTCCGCCATGAGCTCGGAAATCGAGAACAGGTCGATGCAGGGCCGCGCGCCACGTATGGCGATCGGCTCGTAGCCCGGCACCGCGAGCAGCTTCTTCACGACGAGTGGCGCGGGGGCCGCCGGAATCTGCGGACCGTCGCCGCGTTCCGCGACGAGCGTCGCCTGCCGGGACGCGACGCGGCCCGCTGGATCACGTACGACGACCCTCACATGCATGGCACCCACATCAGAGCCGAATCGATCCAGCGCGTCAGCGATGCGGATGAACCGGGCCGCCTGCGGTACCAACGAGCGCACGAGGCCGGTGCGAACGGCCCGGGAGAGCGCGGACAGGCCCAGGTGCAGGACGCCGATCTCAAGGCCGGCGCGGACGGATCCGCGGCGCAGCGCAGGGTACCGATCGAGCCAGATCGCCCGCTCGGGCGTGTCGACGTTGGACAACCAGCGGCGGCCCACCGGCCGCGGGTAGCGATGACGGTTCAGCCCGCCCCAACCGTAGTCACGGGCAGGGCCGGCGAGCGACGGAATCGCGAGCCCGCAGTAACTCAGGACTCCCTGCGCAGTCGCGAGCCCGCGCGGCGCACTGTGGCCTGGCGAGATGCCAACGTCGATCTCGAGGACATCATCGTTCGGCGCCACGAGGTCGGCCACGATAGCGCTCGAGACGGCCGGGACCGTCGAGGCGCCGCTCACGACGAGTGCGTCGCGGTCGCGGGCGGCGGCATCGAGTGCCGTGATACCCGCCACACGCGCGCGGCCGTCGGCGATATCGACGTAATGGATCCCGCGCTCGACGCACGACCTGGCGACGTCAAGATCCCGATCCTGAAAAGGCCCGACGGTATCGATGACGACGGCCGGTCGCTGCGCGAGGAGCGCGCGCACCTGCGCGGTGTCGGTTATGTCGATGGCGAGGGCGCGTATCGGTCGCGGTCCGAGCGTCGCCGCAAACGCCGACGCCCGCGCGGGATCGCGCCCCGCAACGATCAGCTCCAGTTCGGGATGACGCGCGAGCGACGCTGCGATGCGGCTTCCGAACACGCCGTATCCGCCGAGCACGACAACCGTCTGAAACATGGTCGCCGAGTCTACGACCGATCGTCGCCGACCTCCTTCTGCGCAAGCGCGAGACCGAACCAGTCCTCACCGGGTTCGTGAACGCGCTCGAGCAGCTGGCGATGCCGCTCATAGGTCGCGAGCACCTCGTCCATCAGCTCGCTCGGCTCGGTCGGGAAAAAGAGTGCCGGCATCAGCGCCTGGTACCCATCGCCCATCCAGAGCAGCCCCGCGAGCTCCACCAGCAGATCGCAGCGTCCGCGTCCTGCCGCGCTGATCGGCAGGAACGTGTCGAAGCGGATGAAGGGCAGGCTCGAATCGAAATCGCCGACGAAGACGCCGGAATAGCCCGGCACCAGCATCTGCCTGAAGTCACCCGCCGTGGCGAGATCATGCAGGCGCGCGTTCGCGACCAGCGAGGCGACGCGCAGCTCGCGCGCGATCGAGCGCCAGTTGTCGCTGCGCTGGATGACCCGCTCGAGGCTGTGATTCGAGAAGGCGGCATGGCCGCGCGACTTGGAGCGATAGATCGTGTCGCCGGGCCGCACCAGGTAGCGGCGCAGGAAAGAGCGTGCCGCGATGCCGGGCCAGTCGGCGAGCCACGCGGCTTCAGTCTCGAGACAGGCGAGTCCCAGTCGCGCCACACCGTCCGGCGTCGTGTCGGTATATGACGCGAGCGCCCGCGGCGACCAGGCCTTGTCGAGATTCTCCAGAACGCGGTGCGCCGCGCGGAGCGAAGGCGCGCCTTGCAGCGGCTGACGGCGCCGACGGCGGCGCACCTCGGCCGCCCGCTCCCGTTCGTCCTCGAGAAACCGGCGCAGGAGCCCCCGAGCGTGACGGTCGGTCACGGTCATAGGAGCTGCGGATTGCGAGGTCCTGCGTGCCACGCGGGGGCCTGTATGGGGCGGTTCCGCCGATGGTCCCATCGTCCCGTCGGCGGTAACTTGCCGGGGTTGGCAGTTCCTTTGAAATCCCGGCGAGCCCGGGCCGGTCGTATCGTTTTACAGGAGGATGATCACATGCGCCGGCGGCTCCCGGCCTTATTTCTGCTCCCGGTACTGGCGGCGACCTCGCCGATCGTGGCCGCCGCGCTCATCGGAGCGTTGTCCGATAGAATCGGCGCGGCTCGACCTGTAAAGGATCTCCATGGTCGAACCGCAGCCCGGCCGAATGGCGCATCAAGGAGGCAGCATGGCGCGCTCAAGCTCATTCAGGACGAACGGGCCCGATTCCCGCTGCGGCCGTTGCGCTCATCGCCACGACGCTGCTCTCCTGCGCGGATGCCGAAGTGCCCGCAGCCAAGGGCTGTGCCCCGGTCGAGACGCGCGCGCCCAATGCACGCGATCAGCGACCCGCCTTCGCAGGCCAGACGCGCGCCTGCGCGGTGCGGTCGGACGTTGCATTCGACGTTGTCGTGCTCGCCAAGGGACTCGAGAAGCCCTGGTCCGTGGAGCCGCTGCCGAACGGCGATCTCCTCATCACCGAGAAGCCGGGGCGGATGCGTATCGTGTCGGCGAAGGGGGAGATCGGCGAGCCGATCGCCGGCGTTCCGGCCGTCGATGCACGCGGCCAGGGCGGGCTGCTCGATGCGGCGCTCTCGCCCGGATTCGCGACCGACAACACCGTTTACTGGAGCTACTCGGAGCCGCGGCAGGGCGGCAACGCGACGAGCGTCGCGCGCGGCGTGCTCTCGGCCGATCGTTCGCGGCTTGCGGAGGTGCGCGTGATCTTCCGCGCGCAGCCGGCGTACGACGGCGACAAGCACTACGGCTCGCGGCTCGTGTTCGCGCCGGACGGGATGCTGTTCGTCACGCTGGGCGAGCGCTCCGACAAGCCGATGCGCCCGCAGGCGCAGAAGCTCGACAGCCACATGGGGAAGATCGTGCGCATCGGGCCCGACGGCTCGGTGCCACGCGACAATCCGTTCGTCGGCCGGGCGGGTGCACTCGCGGAGATCTGGTCGCTCGGACATCGCAACGTTCAGGCCGCGACGCTCGACCCGCAAGGACGGCTCTGGGAGACCGAGCACGGGACGCGTGGCGGCGATGAGCTCAACCTCATCGAGCGCGGCAGGAACTATGGCTGGTCGGAGGTTGCGTACGGCATCGAGTACTCGGGTGCGCCTATCCCGAACTCGGTGACCGCGCGCGAAGGCATCGAGCAGCCCGTCTATTACTGGGACCCGGTGATCGCACCCTCGGGGATGCAGTTCTACACCGGCGATGCGTTTCCCGCCTGGCGCGGCAACGTCTTCATCGGCGGCATGAAGGCGACGAGCCTGGTGCGTCTGACGCTCGAGAACGACAGGGTGACGGGCGAGGAGCATCTGCTCACCGACCGCGGGCAGCGCATCCGCGACGTGCGGCAGGGACCGGACGGCGCGCTCTACGTCGTCACGGACGCCGAGAGCGGCGAGCTCTGGAAGATCGCACCGCGCGGGTAAGCGTCAGTTGAGCTCGGCGAGGCGGCGGGCGAGGAAGCGGCGCTCGGGTTCCTGCCGCGTGAGCGACAGCGCCTTCTGATAGGCCGCTCGGGCTTCGTCCGGACGATCGAGCCGACGGCAGAGTTCCGCGCGCGCAGAGTGCGCAAGGTGATAGTCGGCAAGCTCGCCGCGCGCGAGGATCGCATCGAGGAGCGTCAGGCCGGCCGCGGGCCCGTCGCGCATCGCCACCGCAACCGCGCGGTTGAGGTCCACCACCGGCGACGGTTGCAGCTGCGCGAGCAGATCGTAGAGCGCGGCGATTTCCGTCCAGTCGGTCTCCGCCGCCGTGTGTGCGGTGGCATGTGCGGCGGCGATCGCGGCCTGGAGGGTGTACGGTCCGAAGCGCCGCGAGGCGAGCGACTGCTCGACCAGCGCGGAGCCTTCCGCGATCTGTGCGTGGTTCCAGAGCCCGCGGTCCTGATCGTCGAGCAGCACCAGCTCGCCCTCCGCAGAGCTGCGGGCGGCACGACGGGACTCGTGCAGCAGCATGAGCGCAAGCAGCCCCTGCACTTCGGGCTCGGGCAGCAGCTCGAGCAGGAGGCGGCCGAGCCGGATAGCCTCGGCCGAGACGTCGTGGCGCGTGAGTGATTCCCCGGCCGACGCCGAGTAGCCCTCGTTGAACACGAGATAGACGACACGCAGCACGCTGTCGAGCCGTCCCGGCAGCTCGTTGCGCTCCGGGACCTGGTAAGGAATGCGCGCATCGCGGATCTTCGCTTTCGCGCGCACGATGCGTTGCGCGATCGTCGGGGCGCCGATGAGAAAGGCGCGCGCGATCTCCTCGGTGGTGAGGCCGCAGACCTCCCGCAGCGTGAGCGCGACCTGCGCGTCGGGAGGGATTGCGGGATGACAGCAGGTGAAGATCAGCCGCAGTCGGTCGTCCTCGAGCTCCTCGATGTCGTGCGCGGAGGGGTCGCCCGCTTCCACGTCGAGCTCACGCGCAAGCTCGGCGACAGACGCGTCGAAACGCGCGCGCCGGCGGATCCGGTCCACGGCCTTGAAGCGGCCGGCGGAGACCAGCCAGGCGCGCGGATTCGCGGGCACGCCCTGCGTGGGCCACGACTCGATCGCCGCGGTGAACGCCTCGTGCAGCGCTTCCTCCGCAAGCTCGAAATCGCGCAGCAGGCGTATGAGAGTCGCGAGCACGCGCCGCGACTCGCTGCGGTAGATCGTCTCGATCGTCGCGCGAACTTCGGTGTCCTGGGTCATCGTCGGGCAAGGGCCTGCCGGCTCCGCGAGCTCAGCGCACGGGCCGGCCGAGCGCTCGATGGGTCTCCGCGTCCTCCGCCACCTCGCGGACTTCGACGCAGCCTTTCTTCGCACCGGGGATGCGCGCGGCGATCGCCAGGGCCTCCGCGAGATCGCGGGTCTCGATCAGGTAATACCCGCCGAAGACCTCGCGCGTCTCTGCAAATGGACCGTCGGTGGTCGACACCTGACCGTTCCGCACCCTGAGCGTCGTCGCAGTCGCAGGCGGCAGAAGCCGGTTGCAGTCGACGAGATGGCCGCTCGCCCGGATCCCGTCGGTGAACTCGCGATACTCCTCGTAGTGCCGGACCGCCTCGGCCTCGTTCATCTGTTCCATCACCTTCTCGGCGCAAATGATGCACAGGAATTTCATGTTGGCACTCAGTGCGTCCGTGCGGCGGGAGCTCCACGAGGCGCAGCCCTGCTCCTTGACCGGCCGGACCTCCACGCAGCCCAGGCGCGCGGGCGGAATCCTGGCCGCGAGACGGATCGCGTCGTTCAGGTCACGCGCCTCGATCAGGATGAATCCGCCGAGCTGCTCCTTGGTCTCGGCGAACGGGCCATCGGTCGTGGTGAGCCGTCCGTTCCCGGTGCGCAGCGTCGTCGCCGTGCGCACGGAATGCAGCGCATCGGACGCGATGTAGTGCCCGCCCTTGCGCAGCTCCTCGACGTAGTCACCCGCCTCCGCGGCCAGCGCCTCGGCCTCTTCGCGCGACAGGGCCGCGTGCTTCTTCTCGTCGTAGCAGATCAGGCACAGATAACGCATGTTCACTCCGCGTGCGCCAGTTGGACGGTGTCCGCCGCATACCGGTCGTGATGCCGCCACCACGAGCCCGGGAACGGCAATCCCTCCTCGTCGCGCCCCTTCGGCGCCAGGTCGATGAAATGGTACGCCCCGTCGAGCACTTCGAGCCCGCGAGCGTACGCCGAGTAAGTGTGAAAAATCGCTCCGCTCGCATCCTTGTAAAAAACGCTCAGTCCGGGCGCCTCGCCCTCCGACGGCGAGGTTCGTTTCTCGAAGTTGTAATACGTGGGGCCCTTCGCCAGGTCGTCCCTGGTGAACGACACGTGGTAGTCGCTGTTGAAATCGCTGCGATTCGAAGAGACCCACTTGAACTTCCAGCCCATGCGGCGCCGGAACGGCTCGATCTCGGCGAGCGGTGCGCGTGAGCACACGACGAGCGTGATGTCGCGTGCGTTGATGTGCGGCGCCGCGCCATCGATGTGATCGGCGACGAAGGAGCAGCCCACGCAACCTTCCTTCTGCCCGGGGGCGAACATGAAGTGATAGACGATGAGCTGGCTGCGACCTTCGAACAGGTCGGCGAGCGTCTTCTGCCCGCCCGGCGCGTCGAAGGCATAGCGCTTCTCGACACGCACCCAGGGCAGGGCACGCCGCTCGGCGGCCAGCTCGTCGTTCTGACGCATGAGCTCCTTCTCGCGTGCGAGGAGCTTGCGGCGCTCGGCGAGCCATTGCTCCCGGTTGACCACCGGGTGGGAATCGATGCTGGTCTGGGTCATGGCGACTTCTCCTTGGGCGGCGGAACCCGCGGTGAGTTCCCGTGATTGCGCCGGACATGCAGGCGGCGCAGCAGCACGGCCGCCACGCCGCCCGCTCCGCCTGCGGTCCCGACGGCGAGCGCCAGGCTTGTCAGGCATGCAGGGCACATGGCGGCCTCCTGTGGATGGGTAAACGATCTGGTCACCCAGTAGTCGTTCGGCCGGGCGCCGGATCGACAACGGTCGCCAGGTTCCGCGGATCGGAAGCGAGCCGTCCGGGGCGCTGCTCTGCTCCGTCAGCCAGCGAGGTGCCGGCTCGCGATCACCACCGCCGCCGCGATGGCCGCGATGCCGATCGCGCGTCGCAGCCAGTCGCCGCGGCCCAGCAGCTTTTCCGCGAACACGACCGCGGCGATGGCGGCGACCCAGAGCAGGTTCATCACGCCGCCGACGAAGAGCAGCAGCATCAGGCCCCAGCAGCAACCGAGGCAGTGGAGCCCGTGACGGATGCCCATCACGAGCGCGCCGCTCATACCGGGGCGGTATGCCTCGACCAGGAACTGCACCGGCGACTGGCAATTCTCGAGGCAGGCTCGCTTGACCGGCAGCCACTGGTAGACACCCACGCCCAGCAGGATTGCCGCGGTGAACCACGGCCGGGCCGCCACCCCCATCGCGTCGAGCCAGCCCGCGGCGATGAGCTCGACCTGGAGCGCGGTCGCCGCGATCGGAGAACAGCGCCCACACCAGCAGATACCCGGCGACGAAGGGCGCAGTGCGCGCCACCGCAGCGTCCGGGTCGCCGCGCCGCGCGACACGATCGAAGAGCAGCACCGTGGGCGCGACGGACGGTACCATCATCCCGATCATCATCACGAACCACATCAGGAACGTGACGATCGCGTAGTGGCTCGTGCGCAGCCCGCCACTCGAGGCCGGCATCGGCATCGGCGACACCCAGAGATAAACCCAGGCGAGCGCCGCGAGCGCCGCCAGTGCGGCAATCAGCGTGTAGCGGTCGCGTGCCGGCAGCGCCGCCGGCTCCGCAGGCGGCGCCGACATCGCCTCAGGCGACGCGCGTGCGCACCACGCCCTTGCCGGTCATGTTCAGCCGCGCGATGTGACCGTGCCGTCCCTCCCAGGCGAGCGGGATCGGCGAGGAGGTCATCGTGCGGACCTTGCTGCTCCCGAGCTCCGCCTCCTCCCACTCGAATCC
This sequence comes from uncultured Gammaproteobacteria bacterium, assembly GCA_963728295.1. Classification (GTDB taxonomy): domain Bacteria; phylum Pseudomonadota; class Gammaproteobacteria; order Steroidobacterales; family Steroidobacteraceae; genus DATJKD01. The sequence goes on from CAVSKB010000005.1 coordinate 144,619, forward strand.
GTCCGGGAGCGAGACCTTCGCATGCATGATCGAGCCCGTCAGCGGGTTCTTGATCGGCTCGATGCGCGACTCGACGATGCCGTCGACGTCGAATCGGCCCGTGCGAGCGGTGAGATCCGCTTCGACGGTGATGGGCTTGAACATCGGCGTGTGCACCTTTGAGTAGGTGGCCGCGAAGACGTTGAAGATGGTCGCGCCCGGCTCGGTCTCCTCGCCCGACATGATCTTCAGGATCGCATCACGCTGCTCGTCGGTCGCGCGCACGTCGACGATCGGTTGCGCCTCGCCGTTGCCCTCGTGAATCGCCTTGGGCCACGCGAAGAGCCCGCCGAAGGACAGGCCGTCGAGGTTCGTCTTGCCAAAGTGACCCTTGGCGACAGAGAAGCCGACTGCGGCATGGCAGAAGCCGCGCGTCGGGAGGGACATGAACTGGCAGGGACAGCCCCAGTCGCAACTGCAACTGGTGACGTCGAGTCCCTGAAGATGCCAATCGATTCTTGCCATGACGCTGGTTCCGCTTGTCAGGGAAGGCGCATCCTACGCCACCGGCCGGCATCGCTCTAGCGCCGCCCGGAACGACCCTTGACTGTCAAATCGCCGATGCCGTGTGCTCGAAAACGGCCGCTTGCCGCGGATTTCGAAGCCTTCGGCAACGACATGCTGCAGAATCATCGGCCCCGCCGCCTAGAGGTCCCAATGCCGAACGACACGGAAAGCATCCCGTACGGACTGGGACAGCTGCGCACCTGGATCGCCGACGGATGGCGCCCCCCGATGGCCGAGAGGCTCGACATCCGGCTGGTCGAGGCGGACAACGGCCGCGCGGTGTTCGCGGGTACCCCCACTGAGCGCGTATACAACCCGCTCGGCATGGTTCACGGCGGTTACGCCACCACGATGCTCGATTCCGCCTGCGGCTGCGCCGTGCACTCGAGCCTGGCGGAGCACCAGACGTACACGACCCTCGAGCTCAAGGTCGCCTTCCACCGGGCGCTGCGCTGGAACACCGGTCCGGTGCGCGCCGAAGCCAAGGTCGTGTCGATCGGCCGGCGCGTGGCGTTCGCGGAGGCGCGTCTCACCGACGCGAGCGGCGCGCTGTATGCCACGGCTACGTCCACGCTGCTGGTGATGGATCTCGAGGCGCCCCACGGCGCTGCCGCACGCTGATGGTGCCGATCCGCGCTCATCCCTCGCGATCGATCGGCAGCCCTTCGCCACGCCAGGCATCCACGCCGCCCGCGAGCGGCCGCACGCGCCGATAACCCTGCTCCTTGAGCCTGCGCGCCATCACGGCCGCAGAGGCGTCGTTCGGGCAGTCACAATAGACGACGATCTCGTCGTTGCGGTCGAGCATGAGCTCCGCAACGTCGCGTACCTGGATGCTGCCCGGGATCCAGCCTGTCTGGGCTCGGCGCTCCGGCGTCCTGACATCGAGCACCGCGGCCGGCGGACCGGTCCGAAGGAGCACGTCCAGCTCCCCCGGCGTGATCCGCGCCATGCGGATCGACGCGAGGAAGCGATGACGCTGCCACCATTTGCCGGCGACGAAGAGTGCGAGCGCGGCGCAGAGAACGATCAGCGCGTAGTGTCCAAGTCGCTCGAGCTCCGTGAGCACGGATTCGACGGCCTCGTGAAAGATCGCGCCGAGCGCGATCGCGCCACCGGCCCAGAGCGCCGCGCCGATCGCGTCGTACACCAGGAATCGGCGCAGGCTTGTGCGCGTCTCGCCCGCGAGCGTCGTTGCAACCGCGGCAAATCCGGGGATGTACTTGGCGAGGATCAGCGACGGCGCGCCCCAGCGTCCGTAGAGACGACGCGTCCGACCGATGCAGGAGTCGGGCGACAGCGAGATCCGGCACATCAGCCTGAGCAGCGCGGCGCCGAAGCGCCGCCCGCCGGCATACCACAGCAGGTCGGCCGCGACCGTGGCCGCGACCGCCACCAGCAGGATCGGCCAGACCGGCGTGTGCGTGTCAACCGCGAGCCCCGAGGTGACGATCATCACCGGATACGCCGGCAGCGGCAGCCCACCCTGGTCGAGGACGACGCACAGAAAGACGACCCACAGCCCGTAGGCCCCGATGACATGCAGCAGTGCGTCCATCGACTAACATGATACGAAGGAGGACCCCATCGTGACGAAATGGATCCATCGCATCGCCGCCGCCTGCCTGGCAGCGGCCGGCGCGGCTCATGCCGAGCTCCCCGCGTCGTCCATGGCAACGCCCATGCCGCCCTGCGTCGCGACCGATGCGTATGCACCGATCTGCGGCCTGCATGCGCCGGAAGACCTCGACGTCCTCGATGACTCGCGTCTGCTCGTCGTCCAGATGCGCGGCATGACCGGCAAGGGAGAAAGCAACTTCGCGACCCTTGATCCGGCAACCGCGGTCGTGCGGGTGCTCCCGTTTCGGGTGGCCGCAGCCCCGCCTGCCTGGGGTGATGGAAGCTGTCAGGCACCCGATCCGCGTCCGGGCTTTCATGGGTTCGACCGGTGGACGGGCGCCGACGGCCGCGTGCGTATCGTGGTCGTCAACCACGGCACACGCTCGACGATCGAGCGATTCCGCCTCGACAGCGCTGGCGCGGGAGAGTCGCTTGTCTGGGAGGGTTGCGTTACCGTCCCCAAGGACATCGAGCTCAACGATGTCGCAGCGCTCCCTCACGACGGATTCGCAGCGACGGTCATGGGCGAAGCGCGCCACTTCGGCAACCCCGCCGGGCTAGAGTTCATGCTGAGCGGCGAGATCACCGGTCACCTGGTCGCGTGGTCGGAGGCCAAGGGCTGGCAGACGCTGGCGGGGAGCCGCGCCGCGTTCCCGAACGGCATCGTTGCCAGCCCCGATGGGCGGACGCTGTGGTTCGCCGCCTGGACCGGTCGCGAAGTGCTCAGGTACGACCGCGCCACGGATACGGTCACTGGTCGTGTGGCGCTCGACTACCTGCCGGACAACCTCAGCTGGTCACCCGAGGGCACGATCCTCACGGCCGGAATCCCGGATGCGGCGAGCGTTCGCGAGTGCGTCGAGAAGGGTGCAGAGGTCTGCAATGACGCGTTCGCGGTGAGCGAGATCGATCCCAAGGCGATGACGGCGCGGACGATCGCCAAGGGACCGTCGGGCCTGCTGGGGGGCGCGTCCGTGGCGGTTCGCGTCGGCGAGGTGCTCTACGTCGGAGCGTTCTCGGGCGATCGCGTGCTGCGGATCGAGTGACGCGTGCTCGCAGCACGCGGCGATCCATCAGTCTTTTGTCTCGCGCTCCATCGTCGCCTTGAAGATGCCAGTCGCCTGGTGCGTGCTCATGCCGCGCGCGGCGGCTTCGCGCACGGCGCGCAACAGCGCCGCCTCGAAACGGATCTGCGTGACGTCACCGACGCGTGCCTGGCCGTCGCGGCTCGCGATGGCGAGCGCGCCGCGCTCGCGTGTATCGAGGTGGCCTTCCGACAGCAGCCGGGCGTACGCCGCCTCGACCGCCGCCTGCTCTATCGTGAGCTCCTGCGCGACGCGCTCCGCGCAGGGCAGCAGCGCTCCGGCGGGCAGCGAGCCCGCCTCGATGTCCGCGTGTATCACGTCGTAAAGCCGATCGGCCATCGAGGGGGCGTGCTGGCTGCGGAGTGCCCGCCGCCACCGTCCCGTCCGCGATGCCCAGTACTCGTCCACCTTGGATCAGGGCTTGTGCAGGGGGTTCTGGCCCTGCGTGGTCTTGTCCTTGTACTGCGGATTGCCCTTTGCACACGCCGACTTCTGCGTAGTGCGCACGGACTTGTCGCCGCAGTCCTTGGCTTGCGCCGCGGCTGCGGGCGCATCCGCGAGGCCGTCGCCATCCGCGTCGACCGCCCTGCCGATCCCCGCGGGCGCCTGCTGACGCTTCACCGTCTTCACCGGGCTCGGTGTCTCGCGCGGCGCAACGACCGTGACTACGGGTTCGCGCTGCGCGACGACGGTGACGGCCTGCGTGACCTGCGCATGCGCGGCCGGATTCGACTGCGCATGGGCTGACCCGGCACCCAGAGCGCTTACAATGCCAACCAGGGCCAGCGGCCACATCCTTGATCTCATCGCCAAATCTCCGTGCGAGCGGGATCCGGCGGAAGTCTTGCATTCCCCTTGCTGCGATACGCGGAGCCACGTCTTGGATTCGATGCGCCGGGTTTCACATAAGATCGGCGGCTTCCGCCTGCGCCCATGCGTGACCTGACGACGGGTCCGGTTCGCAACCACCTGCTCGGCATGGCGGCGCCGATTGCGGCGGGCATGCTGATGCAGACGCTGTATTACCTGGTCGACCTGTACTTCGTCGGCCGGCTGGGCGACGCGGCGCTCGCGGGCGTCGGCACAGCGGGCAACGTGATGATGATCGTGATCGCGCTGACCCAGGTCCTGGGCGTGGGCACGGTCGCGTTGATCGCGCAGGCGGTCGGGCGGCGCGACGCGAAGGATGCGAATCACGTGTTCAACCAGTCTCTCTCGATCGCGGCTGTGCTGGGCGTGCTCACGCTTGCCGGAGGCTATGCGTTCACGGACACGTATCTCGAGGCGGTCGCCGCAGACGAGGCGACCGTCGCGGCTGGCCGCAGCTACCTGTACTGGTTCCTGCCCGGCATGGCGCTGCAGTTCCCGATGGTCGCGATGATCTCGGCGCTGCGCGGCACGGGGATCGTCAAGCCGACGATGATCGTGCAGATGGCGACCGTCCTGCTCAACGTCGTGCTCGCGCCGGTGCTGATCGCGGGCTGGGGCACGGCGCGACCGCTCGGCGTCGCAGGCGCCGGTCTCGCAAGCACGATCTCGGTTGCGGCGGGGGTCGTGCTGCTCCTCGTCTATTTCCGCAGGCTGGAAAAGTATGTCGCCGTAGATCCCGCGCAATGGACGCCGCGGCTTGCGACATGGAGGCGAATGCTTGGGTTAGGCCTCCCCGCCGGTGGCGAGTTCGTGCTGATGTTCGTCTATGTCGCGATCATCTACTGGCTGATACGCGACTTCGGCGCTGCGGCGCAGGCGGGCTTCGGAGTCGGCCAGCGCTTGATGCAGGCGGTGATGCTCCCGGCGCTGGCACTTTCCTTTGCCGTACCCGCCGTCGCCGGTCAGAACGTCGGCGCGAATCGCCCGGATCGCGTGCGCGAGACCTTCCGCTCGGCGGCGATCATGAGCACGGTGCTGATGGTCGCGCTGACGCTGCTCTGCCAGCTGCGTCCCCTGTGGCTCGTGCAGGGTTTTACGGACGATCCGGCGGTGATCGAGGTCGCAGCAGGCTTCCTGCGCGTGATCTCCTTCAACTTCGTCCCATCCGGGCTGATCTTCATCTGCTCGGGAATGTTCCAGGCCCTCGGAAACACACTGCCCGCGCTCGCAAGCAGCGCGGGCAGGTTGCTCACCTTCGCCGTGCCCGCGGTCTGGCTGGCCAGCTGGCCAGCCCTCCGCGTCGAGCACGTCTGGTATCTGTCAGTTGCGAGCGTTGCGCTGCAGGTCGTGACGAGCTTACTTCTGCTGCGCCACGCGCTGGCCACCGGAGTTTCCGCCGAAGTTCCAGCGCATGCCGATACCGTAGGTCGTGACGTCGTCGCCGAACTCGCCTTCGGCGAAGGCGGAGAACTGGTCGGTGAAGAACCAGCGCGCCGCGGCGCCGAGTGACGTGTCGTCGCCGCCTTCGGAGAAGTCCGTGTAATTCACGGCGCCCTCGAGCTCGAACTGCTGCGCCACGCGGCCGCGCAGACCCATGCCGAGCAGGAATCCGTCGTCGTCGACGCTGAAGCCGCCCAGCCCCGGCACATTGACCTCTACCTCGGCGCTCACGTAACCGAGCTTGCCGTAGAGATCGGCGCTGTCGGAGAGCGGCCACGCGTACCCACCGCCGAGCGTGAAGTTCGTGTAGTCGACGTCGACGCCGCCGGACTCGGCAGTCTGGTCGGTGTAGCTGCCGAACATGAACACCTGGTCGGTAATCTCGAACGAGCCGCGCAGCGCAAAGCCGTCGAGCTCCTCGTCAACCCCATCGATATCCGTGGTGACGTACGCCAGGTCGGCATACGAGTAGGTGATGTTGTCGCCGGCAGCGGCGGCAAGAGGCAGGGCCAGTGACGCAGTAACCATCGCGGAAAGTAGTTTCGAACGCATTAGACACTCCTTGGCTGTCGGCGGATCCGCTGCAGGCGCGTCGAAGCGTCAACCGCGGTTTTCCAGGTGGTGCGCAGCCTAAATTCGGCTCGCGCAACGACGCCAATGACAGGGCTCAGAACTGTGAGCCGGGTCACTCGAAAAGTTTGTTTGTCGCGTGCGCGCGACAGACTCGTTTCTAGCCGGGGAGAGCTTGGCCCGCTCGCCAGCCGTTGCGTCGCATGCGTTCGATGAGCGAGATGACTTCGTTGCGGGCTACACGCGCGTGAACCGGGAGCGCGAGCACGTCGCCGGCGCGCGCCCACCCGAGGGCAGCGCGCACTGCGTCGACTTCCGACAGGCGCATTGGCAACGCCGACTCGGGATAGCCGCCGCCGAGCAGCGCGGCGCGCAGGATCGCGGGTACCTCGCCGGGCGCGCGGCCGCGCAGGAATCCCTCGGTTTCCTTGATGACGATCAGGTCCGGGCGGGCCTCGGCCGCTGTTGCGGCCAGTTGCTCGATGTCGCCGACCTGCCGATTGCCGGCCTGGCCCAGCACGAGCGCGAGACGCCCGGACGCGCGCAGGTGACGCGCGACTTCGAGCAGACCGCGCAGTCCGTCGGGGTTGTGAGCGTAGTCCATCAGCATCAGCACGCCTCCGACCTCGTAGCGCATCAGTCGGCCCGGGTTGTCGCTCGCTTCCGCACCGAAGCGTGCGTACACCGCGGCGATGGTCGCCGCGGTGATCCCGAGCGCGAGTGACGCGAGCGCGGCGGCGGCGAGATTCGCGACGTTGTACGCGGCGCTGCCATCGACGGTGAGCGGCATCGCATCGATGGCGCCGAGATCCTCCTGCTGCCCGCGAAGCCCCGCCACGAGCCGCCCGGCGCGGACGCCGGCCGTCGCCCCGTCCTGCGCGCGATGCGCGAGGAGCAGCGCATCGTCCGCATCGCGTGCGAACCAGCCGAGCGGCCGGCCCGTGGACGCCGCGCGCGCGCGCAGCAACGGATCGTCCGCGTTCACCACCAGCAGCCCGTCCGCACCGAGGAGATTCGCAACCACGAGTTTCACCGCGGCAAGCGCATCGAGATCGTGGATACCGTATTCGCCGAAGTGATCCGAGCTGACGTTGGTGACGACCGCGACCTGCGCCTGGCTGACGGCGAGCCCGCGACGCAGGATTCCGCCACGCGCGGTCTCGAGCACCGCCGCCTGCACGCGCCGGTCGCGCAGTACCGAGCGAGCGCCAACCGGGCCAGAATAGTCCCCCGCGGTGATCAGCGATCCGTCGAGGAACAGCCCATCGGTGCAGTTGTAGCCGGTGCGCCAGCCGTGCGCACGGGCGCAGGCGGCGATCAGCCGCACGGTCGTGGTCTTGCCGTTCGACCCCGTGACCACGGCGGTGGGCACGTCATGCAGCGACGGCCAGCCGATGTCGCCCACGGGTGGCAGCGCATCGAGCGGCAGATCGATGTGACCGATACCCGCGCCCAGGGTCAGGACGTCTTCGTCGAGCAGCCACGGCAGATCGCGCGCGTGAGCAGCGTCGATCAGCGCGACCAGATCCGGGCGCGCCTCCAGTTGCGAGAGATGCTTGAGCCGCGTCATCGCGGCCGCGTCGTCCAGCACCGGCGCGATCGCGGGCGGCGTCGCGGAATCGGCCGCGTCACGGATCATCGCGGCCTCGAGGTCGACCCAGCGCGCGGGATCGCGTGCCAACAGCGTCGCAGCCAGTGCCCACTCGTTGAGCTCGGTCGCGGTGAAGAGCTGGTCCACCGGCGCGGCGACGGCGAGTGATACGCCGTCGGCGTGCACGCGTGCGACGGCGGACTCTCCACCCGCTGCGGTCGTCCTCATGTCCGACCAGCCGAGATACGTCCGCCCCCGCTCCACTCGCGCGCGCCAGCCGTCGAGCAGGGCCGCATCGGGCTCGACGCCGACGACGTCCAGCACGGCGCCAGGCGCATCGAAGAACAGGTTGCTGCCGGTGAGACGCCTCGAGCTGTCGAAGGGCAGTGAATCAGGCTCGTTCAGTCCTCGGTCTCCGGTGCAAAGTGGACGCCGCGCTCGTCGCGAATCAGCCCCTCGAGGCTCGCGAGCGCGGGCTCCTCGTCCGCGGGCTCACTGATGAGCTGCGTGACGGGCGCCGGCGCCTGCGCTGGCGTCGGCTCGGGCGAGCCCGCCGGCCGGAACTTGGTGATCTGCTTCCAGGAGCGCGTGAGGTGATCGGCGAAGACCAACAGCAGGTCGCCCTGCTGTCCCATGTTCAGTGCAGCTTCGATCGCCGCCTGTTCGTCCGGAATGATCGTGATCTGCTCTTTCGGCACGCCGGCGCCCATCAGCGTCTTCGCGAGGATCCGTGGTACCTCGTCGCCGTCGCGATCGCGCAGGTTGTCGTCGCGCCGGCAGACGTAGTGATCGAAGCGCCCCGCGACTGCGAGCGCGATCGCATGCAGATCCTCGTCGCGCCGGTCACCGGGGCCAGCCATCACCACGATCCGCCGCCCGGTGACGTCGAGCCGCTGCGCGAGATCCGCCATCACAGAGACCGCGTGTGCGTTGTGGCCGTAGTCGAACAGCACCTTGAACGGGTGCTCGCTGAAGACGTTCATGCGCCCCGGCGCCTGGAAGAACGTGGTGTCGAAGGTGCGCAGGCCCTGGCGAATCGCGTCGAGCTTGATCCCCAGCGAGAACGCGATCGAAGCCGCGAACATCGCGTTCTGCACGTTGTGCACTGCTCGGCCTTCGAGCGTCGCCGGGATCAGGTGCGTCCACAGGAGCGGAATGTGACCGCCCTTGTCGTACAGCGTGATCATGTGGCCATTGACACCCGCCTCCAGCGCGCAGGCGCGCCCGCCGGCGCGCACGTGCTCGCGCACCAGCGCGTGGCTCGGGTTCATCGTGACGTAGCAGATGCTGGCCGCGTCGGTGTACCCGGACATCCGCGCCACGAGCGCGTCGTCGGCGTTCAGTACCGCGCAGTCGGTCGCGACCTCGACGACCACGCGCTTGACCTCGGCGAGCTGCTCGAGCGTGTCGATGCCCTTGAGCCCCAGGTGATCCGACTGCACATTGAGCACCGCACCGACGTTGACCTCGTGCACGCCCATCCCGGCGCGCAGGAGTCCGCCGCGCGCGGTCTCGAGCACGGCGACATCGATCTGTGGATCGGCGAGCACCATCTGCGCGGACACGGGCCCCGTCATGTCGCCCTGTACGGTGCGCTGCCCGTCGATGTACACGCCGTCGGTGGTGGTGAGCCCGGGCGTGTACCCTGCCATCTTCGCGATGTGCGCGAGCATCCGCGCGGTCGTGGTCTTGCCGTTGGTCCCGGTGATAGCCGCGATCGGCACGCGCGATGGCGTCCCCGGCGGAAACAGCATGTCGATCACCGGCCCCGCCACGTCGCGCGATGTGCCCTCCGAGGGCGCGACGTGCATGCGGAACCCGGGGGCGGCGTTGACCTCGCAGATCCCGCCGCCGATCGTGCGATAGCTCTCGGTGATGTCGGTGGACAGAAAATCGACGCCGCCGACGTCGAGCCCGATCGCGCGCACGGCACGCACCGCCATGTCGCGGTTGTCCGGATGAATGACGTCGGTGACATCGGTCGCGGTGCCGCCAGTCGAGAGGTTCGCGGTCTTGCGGAGATACACGACCTGCCCCGTGGACGGTACCGACCCCGCCTGCAGCCCCGCGCGTGCCAGCATCTGCTCCGCCTGCGTATCGAGCTCGAGCCGCGTCAGGACCTTCTCGTGGCCGACTCCGCGGCGCGGATCCTGGTTGACGATGTCGATCAGCTGCATGATGGTGTGCGTGCCGTCGCCGACAACGTGCCCGGGCGTGCGCCGCGTCGCCGCCACCAGCTCGCCGTTGATGACCAGGAGCCGATGATCGTCGCCTTCGAGAAAGGTCTCCACGATCACCGAGCGCGAGTGCTCGCGCGCCAACACGAATCCCGCCGCGACTTCCTCGTCGGTGGTGAGCCGGATCGAGATGCCGCGGCCGTGATTGCCGTTGTAGGGCTTGGTGACTACCGGGTAGCCGATGCGGCGCGCGGCGCGCACGGCCTGCGATTCGCTATGCACCAGTTCCTGGCGCGGTACCGGCAGGCCGAGCGAGGCCAGGATCTTGTTGGTCTCCTCCTTGTCGCTCGCGAGCTCGACCGCGATGTGCGGCGTACGTCCGCTGACGGTGGCCTGGATGCGTTGCTGGTACTTGCCGTGGCCGAGCTGGACCAGGGACTGATCGTTGAGCCGCAGCCAGGGAATTTTTCGCGATTGCGCGGCACGCACCAGCGAGGCGGTAGAGGGTCCGAGCGCGCGGCGCTGCGCGAAGCGGATGAACTCGTCGCGCGCCTCGGGCCAGCTCCAGCCTTCGGGGACACTGCCACGCGGGCGGATCTCCTCGGGCAGGAGCGAGCTGAGCAGCCGTAAGCCGAGCTCACCCGCCGCCACGCCCTCGTCGCGCTGCGCGAACTCGTACACCACGGTGTAGACACCAGGCCGTCCGTCCAGGCTCCGCGTCTTGCCGAAGGTGACGTCCTCGCCGGCCACGTTCTGCAACTCGATCGCGACGTGCTCCAGCACATGGCCGAGCCACGTACCCTCGCCTTCCCGCATCCGCCGCAGGAAACCGCCGGGCTCGCGGTAGGAGCAGCCGTGCTCGGCGAGCCCGGGCAGCGCCGCCGCGAGCCCATCGATGTAACCGGCGCCGAGCCGGGCGGTGGGCCAGGCCTCGAGTCCGCCGAGATCGAGCTCGAGACGTATGACGGGGAACCGGGCGTAATGCGAGGGCCCGACGTACACGGAGCGATCGAGGATGCGCATGGCCCGGCCTACTCGGGCGCGCGACGGTTCGGCATGGCTGACCCCTGTCTTCTTCGGTTCGACCCGGAGGTCAACGCTACCCGCGACGTGGGCCGGCTGCAATCGTCGCTCGGCCGCCGCGGTGGCTGCCCGCCGGCGCTCGGCCGCGGTGGCTGCTCGCCGGCGCTCGGCCGGGTGTCTCGTGGGCCGCTCACCACGATCGACGGATCAATGCAGGGCGAAGAGGGTGCCCCGCACATTTGTCGGAGTGCGCCGGAACGGCGGTGGTATCGCGGAATCGTCGCGGAGTCATTCTTCAGGAGTGCCCGCGACGTCTAACGGCGGCGCACTCGAGCGTGCTCGCGGCCCACGAGACACACCGCGTCCAAACGCCGGCTCGCGACACGTAAGCGGTGGCCACCGCTACGTGTCGCGAGCCGGCGCTTGGACGCGGTGGTATCGCGGCCGCGAGCACGCCCCCGTGCCGCGCGGTTGGACGTCGCGGGCACTCCAAGCGAAGGACTGCCTCGACGACTCCGCGATACCACAGCGCCCGGCGTACTCCGACAAGGTGTGCGGGGCACCCTCTCGCTCAGCTACTGTCGATCGTGGTCCGGCTGCGATACGTGGTCAGACCGGCGCCCGACTGGCGATACACCGCGGCCGAGCATCGGCGAGCAACCGCGACACGGCGCGTTGCCTCCCGGGAGAGCCGCCGTTTACTCCCGCGGGGTTCTCAGCGACCGGGCCGATGCCACCCGCGAATGCAGGTTGAACGTCGCGCCCGCGACCAGCAGGTGCACCTTGAGGCCCAGCATGCAGAGCGGCTGGCCCTCCGCGGCGGAGTCCATCGAGGAATAAGTAATGTCCGCGGCATCGACCACCGTCACGCCACCACTGCCCTCGACCTCCAGCAGGTTCGTCGGGCCGATGAACGCGGCCGTGTCCTCGTCGAGGCCGATGCCCACCGCGAACGGGTTGTAGGCGAGCGCCGTGAGCAGGCGCCCGAAGCGGTCGCGTTCACGGAAGTGCTGGTCGATCACGAACCGGTTGGTGAGCCCGAGCCCCGGCGCGAGCCGCACGCTGCCCGAGATCGCGGACGAGCCTTCGTCGCCGAAGGCGATCATGTGCTCGGAGAGGATGCTCGCACCCGCGCTGGTCCCGCCCACCGTGACGCCGTGCGCGTTGCGGGCCCGAATCAGCTTGGCCACCGGCGTGCCGCCGAGCAGCGTCGTCAATCGCAGCTGGTTGCCGCCGGTGAAGAAGATGCCGCTCGCCTGTTCGAGCCGCTCGAGACGCCTGGGTTCCTGGCAGTCACGCCGAGTGTCGAAATCCATGACCGAGACGCGCGCCGCACCCAGGTCGCGGAATACCTGTTCGTATCGATGACCGGTTTCGTGCGTCCGGCTCGCGGTCGGGATCACGACGATGTCGGCGTTTTCGCCGCCCGACACGTCGACGAAGCGTTGCAGGATGCGGGGGTCGTTTTCCTTGTTTTCCGCCCCTCCGATCGGGACGATCCAGCCTCGGGTCTCTCCGTCAGGGACCTTGCTCGGCATCCAGTGGCGCTCCTCGTGCGGAGTCGATGAGCGCCATTATACGGAACAGCCTGCCCGGGACGCGGATGCATCCGCAATTTGGGCGGCCTGTTGTGCGCCGTCAATGCGCAGTCGAGCTCTCGCCGTGCGCAGGTGCCGTGGTGTTGGCCGGTTTGGTGAAGGACTCCAAGCGCGTCAGGAACGTGTAGTCGCCCTCGACTGCCATCAGGCCGATGAGAATCAGCAGACAGAGCGGCGGCACGAGGATCGCGAGCTTGAGCGCGAGCCGCTCCCAGTGCATGTGCATGAAGATCGCGACGATGAAACCCGCCTTCAGGAACATGAACAGGAGGATCAGCGTCCAGCGCAGTGCCCCCTGCAGGTGAAAGTAGTCGACCGCGTAGGAGAACGCGCTCAGTACGAACAGCAGCCCCCAGATCCAGAAATAGATCGCAATCGGATGCTGCTGGCCTTCTTTCGCGGACACGGTTGCCCCCTACCAGAGATAGAAAAACGCAAAGATGAACACCCAGACGAGATCGACGAAGTGCCAGTACAGGCCCGTGATCTCGACGATCTCGTAATTGCCCTTGCGGTCGTAGTCACCGCGCCAGACCTTCATGGCGACGATCACGAGATAGATCACGCCGGCCGAGACGTGCAGCCCGTGAAAGCCCGTGATCATGAAGAACGACGCGCCGAACTGCTCGGCGCCCATCGGGTTGCTCCAGGGTCGCACGCCTTCGTCGACGATCAGCTTGGTCCACTCGAAGGCCTGCATGCCGACGAAGGTCGCGCCGAACCCGGCGGTGATCAGCATCAGCGAGGCGGTCTTGCCGCGTCTGCGGCGGTAGCCCATGTTGACCGCCATCGCCATCGTGCCGCTGCTCGAGATCAGGATGAAGGTCATGATCGCGATCAGGATCAACGGGATGTGGTTGCCGAATACCGTCAGCGCGAACACCTCGCTCGGATTCGGCCACGGCACCGTCGACGACATGCGCACGTGCATGTACGAGGTGAGGAAGCAGCTGAATATGAAGGTGTCGGAGAGCAGGAAGATCCACATCATCGCCTTGCCCCAGGGCATGACGAAGGCCTGCTTGTCGGACGCAAAGTCCGTGACGACACCCGGAAGACCGGGGGTCACCCCGGACGGATGTACGACGCTCGTCGCGGTCTCAACTGCCATATGACTTGGGGCCCCTGGATTCAGGTTTGCAGCAACAGGCCGAACAATACTAGCCAGACCAGCAGCAGGTAGTGCCAGTACACGGTGCACAGTTCGATGCCGAGCCGCACGTCGTCGAGCCCGGCGCCGCGCGCCATCCGCGCCGCGGTCCTGATCCAGGCGACGAGACCGCCACCCAGGTGCACCGCGTGCACCCCGGTCAGCAGGTAGAAGGAAGCATTCGCGGGATTGGCCGCCGCGTAGTACCCCGCGGCCTGCAGCTCCCGCCAGGCTGTGTACTGTCCGACCAGGAACGCCACGGCGAACGCTCCGCCGAGCAGCCACGCGAGCCGCGCGCGGCGCGCGTCGTTGCGGTTCGTGGCCGTACGCGCCCACTGCATCGCCACGCTCCCGAGTGCGAGCAGCGCGGTGTTGATCCAGAGTACGCGCGGCTCGGCGAGCGGACGCCAGTCGTGCGTGAGCCCGTGCGCCATGCCGTGGCCCATGCGCATCCAGTAACCGGTGATGAAGAGCGCAAACAGGGAACTCAGGATCGCGAGCAGGATCCAGAGCCCGATCCGCGCCGGCGGGGGGCCAAGCGTCCCGGCGGAATCTCGGCCGTCAGCGGTGCCCTGCGCTTCCCATGGCCGGGTCGTCAGCCGGCGGACCGCCAGCCACCACACGATTACGCCGGCCAGGATCCCGGCGAAGGCAACCCACAGGCTCACGTGTGACGACCGCCCTTGTCGTGGCCCGGCGCGTGATCGTGATCCTTGCCGTGCCCCGGCCCGTAGCCATGGCCGTGGCCGTGGAACTCCGCCGACTCACCGCCGACCGGCGGCTGGTTCTGCGGCACGAAATCATCCTTGAGCCCCGGCACGCCGTACTCGTACGCCCAGCGATAAACGACCGGCAGCTCCGGCCCCCAGTTGCCGTGACGCGGCGGCGTATCGGGCGTGAACCACTCGAGCGTCGTCGCGCGCCATGGATTGCCGCCTGACGGCTTGCCATGCTTCAGGCTCCAGATCAGGTTGAACAGGAACAGCATCTGCACGGCCGCGACGAAGAACGCGGCGATGCTGATCGCCTCGTTCATCGTGTGCACGGAGTCCGGGATGAAGTAGGTGTCGCCGAGCGCGTAGTAGCGGCGCGGCACGCCGAGGATCCCGAGATAGTGCATCGGCAGGTAGATGGCGTACGTACCGAGGAACGTGCACCAGAAGTGGATGCGACCCAGCGTGTCATCGAGCATCCGCCCGGTCACCTTCGGGTACCAGTGATAGATCGCGCCGAAGACCACCAGGATCGGCGACACACCCATCACCATGTGAAAGTGCGCCACGACGAAATACGTGTCGGACAGCGGGACGTCGACGGTGACGTTGCCGAGGAAGAGCCCCGTCAACCCGCCATTGATGAAGGTGAACACGAAGCCGATCGCGAACAGCATCGGCACCGTCAGGTGGATGTGACCCCGCCACAGGGTAAGGACCCAGTTGTAGACCTTGATCGCGGTCGGCACCGCGATGATCAGCGTCGTGGTGGCGAAGAAGAACCCGAAATACGGGTTCATACCGCTCACGTACATGTGGTGTGCCCACACTACGAAGGACAGCGCACCGATCGCCAGGATCGCCCACACCATCATCCGGTAGCCGAAGATGTGCCGCCGTGCATGGGTGCTGATCAGGTCGGAGACGATGCCGAACGCCGGCAGCGCGACGATGTAGACCTCGGGGTGGCCGAAGAACCAGAACAGGTGCTGGAACAGCAGCGGGCTGCCACCCGCGTGCCCGGTCTGCTCGCCCATCGACACGATCGCCGGCATGAAGAAGCTCGTGCCGACCTGCAGGTCGAGCGTCATCATCACCGCGCTCACGAGCAGGGCCGGGAAGGCGAGCAGGGCCAGGATCGTGGCCATGAAGATGCCCCAGACCGAGAGCGGCATCCGCATCATGGTCATGCCGCGGCAGCGCGCCTGCAGCACCGTCACGATGTAGTTCAAGCCGCCCATCGTGAAGCCGACGATGAAGATCGCGAGCGACACGAGCATCAGGGTGATGCCCCAGTGCGAGCCCGCGGTGCCATGCGAGATCGCCTGCGGCGGATAGAGCGTCCAGCCGGCGCCGGTCGGCCCGCCCGGCACGAAGAAGCTCGCGACCAGCACGAGCACCGCCAGCAGGTACACCCAGTAGGAAAGCATGTTCAAGTACGGGAACACCATGTCGCGCGCGCCGCACATGAGCGGGATGAGGAGATTCCCGAATCCGCCGAGGAACAGCGCCGTGAGCAGGTAGATCACCATGATCATGCCGTGCATGGTGACGAACTGGTAATAGTCGTTCGGGCTGATGAAACGGAAGGTGTCGGGGAACCCGAGCTGCATCCGCATCATCACCGAGAGCGCGAGTGCGACCAGGCCGATCCCGATAGCGGTGATCGCGTACTGGACCGCGATGACCTTGTGGTCCTGGCTCCAGATGTACTTCGTGACGAAGGTCTGCGGATCGTGCAGGTGCGCATGCTGGTCCGCGATTGCGACGTATGCCATCAGAATTCCCTCCGCACCGCTGCGTCAGCCTCGCGCATGCTCAGTGCTCCACGTGTTCCGCGTCCGGCGGCGGGCTTGTGCTCTCCGACGCGCTTGCGACGCGTGCCGGCGCGCCGCGGAGCGTGCCGATGTAGGCGACGAGATCGGCGGTCTCCTGCGGGTCGTGCAGCGAGCGGCTCAAGGCCGCCATCTGCGCGCCGTAGAAGTCCTGCGGATGCCGGCCGCGCACGCCCGTCCTGAAATTGTTCAGCTGCCGCACAAGGTACCAGTCGCTCTGGTTCGCGAGTCGCGGCGCCTTGGTGGACCACACGCCCTGCCCTTCGATGCCGTGGCAGTTGGCGCAGGTCACGTACAGACCCTGGCCACGCTCGGCATTGCCCTGCAGCGTGGCGCGCGGCGGGCCGTCGGGGAGCGTTGCGATGTGCGCCGCCACGTTTGCCACCGCCGCGTCGTCCAGCATCGAGGCGAACGGCACCATCTGCGCCGCGATCGTCTCGCCGGGCGCGCCGCCGCGGATGCCGTGCTTGAAGTTATTGAGCTGCTCGGCGACGTACCATGGATGCTGTCCGGCGAGCTTCGGCGCGTTCAGCGTCTCGTTGCCCTCGCCGTTCGCCCCGTGGCACGCGGTGCAGGTCGCAAACGTCGCCTGGCCCGCGACCGCATCCGGCGCCGCGCGGGCCGCGAGCGCCGCGAACGTCGGCTGCTTCGCCAGCCACGTCTTGTATTCCTCTTCGGAGTCGACCACCACGCGGCCGCGCATCGCGAAATGCCCGACCCCGCACAGTTCCTCGCAGAGCACGTCGAACGTGCCCCGGCGCGACGGCGTGAGCCACATATAGGTGACCATTCCCGGGACGAGGTCCATCTTCACGCGGAACTCCGCCACCGTGAAGTTGTGCAGCACGTCCTTCGAGCGCAGCAACATCTTGACCGGCTGGCTGATGGGCAGATGCAGCTCAGGATCGGCGACCAGGACGTCGTCGCGCCCCTTGTCGTCGGAGGCATCCATGCCGAAGGGATTCGTCACTGTCACGAACGAGGCGTCGGTCGCGCCGAGCACGCCGTCTTCGCCCGGAAGGCGGTAGCTCCAGGTCCACTGCTGCCCGACCGCCTCGACCTCGACCGCGTCGTCCGGCACCGTCACGAACTTGGCCCAGACGAAGAGTCCCGGCGCGAGCATCGCCGCAACGCCGACCGACGTCAGGATCGTGAGCCACCACTCGAGCTTGCGGTTCTCGGGCTCGTACTCCGACCGTTGCTCGCGACCCTTGCGGTGGCGGTAGCGGACGACGCAGTACGCCATGAACAGGTTGACGGCGACGAACACCGCGCCGGTCACCCAGAAGGTGAGGTTCACCGTGTCGTCCATCATCCCCCAGTTGGAGGCGATGGGAGTGAACCACCAGGGACTCGCGACGTGGAAGACGACGGTGCCGATGACGAGCAGGACCAACGCGATCGCGAGCGCCATTCGTTACACCTTCGACTGGGCGCGCGGACTGGGGCGGTCGCCCTCCGCACCGCGCTTGAGGCCGCTGAACGGGTTGATGAAGTGGCGGTCCACCGCGGCGAGCTCGGCCTCGGGATGGCGCTCGCTCATCATCGCCCGGACGGCGGGTTCCTTGATCATCAGCACATAGATCAGGATCAGGTACTTGCCGGCCTCGAGATCGTCGTGGAACCGGGCGATCTTCTTGTTTTCGGCGGCGATGCCGATCAGTCCCCCCTCCCAGGCTCCGAAAAGTGTCACGGCCGCGACGATCGCGTAGTTGACGAACATCGGCACGTGGATTTTCGGGCCGAGGGGGTCGAAGTATTGCAGCGCCCAGACACCGAGAAGCCCCGCGAAGAAGCCGAGAACCGCCCCGATCAGTCCGTCGCGGATCAGATCCAGCGTTTCGAGGTAGTTGCTCGAATGGATGTGGTGCTGCTTGAGTCCCGATTCGTCCCGGGACACGACGTGCACGAAATAGTCGTTGATACCGACCGCGTGCAGGTCGTCGGAAATATCGAGGGTGCTCTTAAGGGTCGGCGCCACGTAGTAAAGGCACTTCATGAATCGTCCCCCGCAAAACTACCGCTAATTGCCGGCGCTCGTAGCCGAGGCTTGCGCCTTCTTTTGACCCGAGTCTGGCATAGGGCCCGGGACCGCGGCTAGTCCTCGCCCCAGAACCAGGCGAGCGCGCCGAATATGAACAGCGTGACTGCGACCAGCGCGAATGGCAGAGGTGGCAGCCAGATCGGTATGTGCGTCATCTGGAACGGCTTGACGATCAGCACCGCGAGGAGCGCGATGACCGCGCCCACCAATGTGCCGACCGCGAACCGACGCTGGGAACGCCAGGCGGCGACCCACAGCAGCGCAAGGCCGATAAGAAGCGAGGTGACCAGTGCTTCGCCCATAGTGGAAAAACTGTAACAGACGCTCGGGGCGCTGACCATCGGCCGGCCGCGCCGGCAGCGCCTCGAACCGGCTGCGGCTGCCTCACCGGGGGCCACCCGCGGCGGTCTCTCCCGCCGCGGTCGCTTCGAAAGTCCCGCGTCGAACGGCCGTGCCGTCCGCGACGTGGATCCTGCCACGCACGATCACCGTGTGTGCCCCGCCGCCGGAATCGAGCGCCACCAAGTCGGCGTCGGCGCCCGGTGCGATCGAGCCCTTGGTCGCGAGCCGCAGCAGCCGTGCCGGGTTGCTGGTGAATGGCGGCAGCGCGTCGGCGAGCGGGAGGCCGCGCTCGAGCAACGCGTTGAGCGTCGCGAGCAGCGCGCCGGAGGACCCCACGCCCATCCGGCACACTCGCCCGTCGGTGTCGAAGCATGGCAGGCACCCACCCGCGTCCGAGCTCACGGTGAGGTTTCCGGCAGGCGCGCCGCTCGCCAGGAAGCGCTCGACCGCCTCGGCGGCGCCATACGCGTCCTCGTCCTCACCGACCGGGAACGCGGTCACGTCCACAACAGCGCCACGCCGCGCAAGTTCCACCGCCTCGTCGAAGAGTGCGCGGCGCCGGTTGACGTGCGTCGGGTTGAAGACACGCGCAGGCAGCTCACTCGCGTCGAGCGCACGGTTCACGAGCTCGAGCCCGCGCGCACCGTCGCCCAGGTGCAGGTGCAGGATCCCGGCACGGCCGGTCATGAGCCCGGCCACGTGCGCATCGGAGGCGACCCTGAGCAGCTCCTCGAGCGTGGGCTGGCTCGAGCGGTGATCGCTGATCGCGAGCTCGCCCACGCCGACGAATGGCTCGAGAAAAACCAGGTCGCCCCGCAGGCTGCCGGTCAGCGTCGCGATCGGGAGGTGATAGCCGCCCGCCAACGCCCAGGCATTGAGACCCTCCTCCCGCAGCGCATAGACCGTCGCGAGCAGTTCGCGGGGACCGCGCGCCACGTCGTCGGTGCCGAGGAGCCCGATCACTGTCGTGATGCCGGCCGACGTATAGCCCGACAAGGGCAGCGGCGGCACGCGGGTTCTGAATCCGGCTTCGCCGCCCCCGCCGCAGATGTGGACGTGCCCGTCGATCAGCCCCGGAATAAGGCGCCGGCCTTCGAGATCGAGCGTCTCGACGGCGGTACGCATCACCGCCGGCAGCTCGAGCGCCGTGGTGCCCATCCAGAGCACCTTGCCGCCGCCCAGCAGCAGGCTACGCCGGCCGAGGGGCGCCGGTGCATACACCAGGGCGTTATCGATCAGCAGCATCGATCAGTACGGCGCCCCGGGTAACCCATAGAAGTACTGCCCCGCACAAGTGGCGCCGTCGATCGCGAGCTCGGCACCCGAGGTGTAGGACGCCGCGTCGGATGCAAGATAGAGCACGGCGTTCGCCACCTCGGACGGATCACCCATGCGCTGCAGGGGGACGTTGCGGTAACCCGGGTTCAGTGTCTCGCGCGGCGCGCCCTGCGGATTCGACATCCATGTGTCGATGCCATAGGGGTGCACGCCGTTGACTCGCACGCCGTGCGGACCGTACTCGAGAGCTGCGCTCCGCGTGAGACCGCGCACCGCCCACTTGGTCGCACCGTACGCGCCCACCGCGTTGTTGCCCATCAGGCCCGAGGACGAGGACATGTTGACGATCGCGCCGCGGCCCGCCGCCTTCATCACCGGGAACACCGCTTGCATGCCGAGGAATACGCCGATCACGTTGACCTCGAACAGCCGGCGGAACTGCTCGGCGCTGGTCGACTGCAGATCACCGAAAGCGAGGATGCCGGCGTTGTTGACCAGCACGTCGAGCCGGCCGTGCGTGGCGACGATCTCCTTCACCACCGCCGCCCAGGCGGCGGCGTCGGTCACATCGAGGTGCCGCGCGCGGGCGCGCGACCCCGCCGCCTGCACGGTCGCCGCGAGCTCCTTCTCGAGGACGTCGCTCGCGATGACGGTGGCACCCGCGGCCGCGAACACGCGCGTGATCGCCGCGCCGATGCCACGCGCCGCACCCGTCACGAGCACGACCTTGCCGTCGAAGTCGAATCCTTCTGCCATCGATTTCTCCGGGATGGATTTCAGACGAAGCTGACGCTCGCACCGCCGACCGAGTCGAGCACGAGATGGAAGCTGTCGCCGGGAAGCGCGGGCTCGAGCGGCACGAGCGACCCGGACAGTATCACCTCGCCGGCATCGAGCGAGACGCCATACGCGCCCAGCGTATTCGCGAGCCAGGCCACCGAGACCAGCGGTGAACCCTGCACCGCCGAGCCCAGGCCTTCCGAAAGCGGCTGCCCGTTCTTGTAGACGCGCACCCTGAGCGCGGCGAGATCGAGCGGGCGCGGATCGACGCGCGCCGCGCCAAGCACGAACGCGCCGCAGGAAGCGTTGTCGGCGATCGTGTCGACGATGCCGATCTTCCAGTTCTCGATCCGCGAATCGACGATTTCGAAGCAGGCGGCGATCGAATCGGTGGCGTCGAGCACGTCCGCCGGCGTGATGCCCGGACCCTTGAGCCCGCGCCGCAGGACGAGCGCGATCTCCGCTTCCGCGCGCGGCTGTATCAGCCGACCCGCGATCTGAACGCTCTCGCCGTCGAGCACCTCCATGGCGGAGGTCAGGAAGCCGAAGTCCGGCTGGTGGACACCGAGCATGTCCTGAACCGCGCGGCTGGTCGCCCCGATCTTCTTGCCGATCACCCGCTCGCCGTCCGCGACACGCCGCTCGAGCAGCTTCAGCGACACCTGGTAGGCGTCGTCGATATCGAGTCCGAGCCCGCGGGCGGACAGCGGCGGCACGGTGCAACGCTCACGCAGTGCCGCGTACAGCTCTGCGGCCAGTGTCGCGTAGAGATCCGACCGCGACGTGCGGTCAGTGCCGGAGGAAATCGACGACATACCGGTTGAAGAGATCCGGGTACTCGAGCATCGCCCAGTGTCCGCAATGCGCAAGCAGCACCATCCGGCCGTCCCCCACCGCGGCGAGGATCTTGTTCGCTCCGCTCACAGGGCAGAAATGATCCTCCACGCCCCAGAACCCGAGCACCGGACAACGGATTTCGATCAGGCGCGGCGAGAGATCCGGAATCAGCATCCGCGCGAGCACCGCCTTCGGCTGCGTCTGCAGCACATTCCAGCGTTCTTCCAACAGCGCGTCGTCGACGACCCTTGGATCGAAGGCAAGCATCTCGAGCAGTTCCCGCAGCCCCGGTCGGTCGAACCCCGCGCCCACGAACTGCGAGACCATCGTGCGGATCCCGGGCATCGCGAAGTAGGTCTCGCGCGACTCGATGCCGCCGGTTCCCATCATGACCAGCTTCTCGACGAGGCCCTGGCGATCGAGCGAAGTCTTGATCGCGATCGCGCCGCCGAGCGAGTTGCCGACCAGCGTGCAGCGCTTTACGCCCACCTCGTCGAGGAACTCGAGCAGCGTCGTCACGAAGAGGTCGAGCGGGTAGTCGATGTCGGGTTTCGAGGACCAGCCGAAGCCGATCATGTCCGGAACGAGCACCCGGTAACCCGCCTCGGCTAGGGGTGCGATGTTGCGCTTGAAGTTGCTGTAGCCGTTGGCGCCCGGTCCGCTGCCGTGTATGAGCACGACCGCCGGGCCCTTGCCCTGTTCCAGGTAGTGCATCTCGTGACCGGAAGGCAGCTTCGCGATCCGGCCAAACGGGGGCGATCTCGGGCGGGTGGTGGCATTCATGACAGGACGCTCAGTCAGAGACCGTAACTGCGCAGCATCACCGCCCAGCACGCCGGCGGGCAAATCCGCCGTTGACCGGATAGCTGCGAAACAAGAGGCGGTTGCCCAGAACATCGCACCGGAAACACCCGCCATCACCGAATAATCATGGTTTGGGGCATTGTATTCGGTCATGTGCGTAGTTCAATGGTATATTTTGTACGAATTCTGTTGCCACACAGGGGCGGCGCTGCAATACTGCGACCCCGTGCGAGGAGGTGTCCCATGGCGCAAGCGGCCCGTCCGATGACCGACACGCGGCTCCCGACACGGGAAGAGCTCGTAGACCGCGCACGCGCGATGAAATCGGCGCTGCGCGAGCGGTTACCTGCCGCGCGCGAGGCCGCAACGCTCCCCGCCGCAACCATCCAGGATTTCAAGGACGCGGGCTTTTTCCGGATCCTGCAGCCGAAGCGCTGGGGCGGGTACGAGATGGACCCGCAGGTGTTCTTCGACGTGCAGCTCGCGATCGCAGAAGCCGACATGTCGAGCGCCTGGGTGCTGGGCGTCGTCGCCGCGCACCAGTTCCAGATCGGTCTCTTCGACATCCGCGCGCAGGAGGATGTCTGGGGGACCGATACGAGCGTACTCATCTCCTCGTCGTACCAGCCGGTCGGCAAGGTCGAGCGCGTCGACGGCGGCCTCACGCTCACGGGCCGCTGGGGTTTCTCGAGCGGCTGCGAGCACTGCGACTGGGTGTTCCTCGGCGCGATCGTTCCGCCGGCGCCGGGTGAGAGCGGCCCGCCCGACATGCGAACCTTCCTGCTGCCGCGCAAGGACTACCAGATCGTCCGCGACTGGGACGTATTCGGTCTGCAGGCGACGGGGAGCCACGGCATCGTCGTCGACAAGGCGTTCGTTCCCGAGTACCGCACGCACAAGGCCTCCGACGGTTTCCACGGCACGAACCCCGGCCAGGCCGTCAACGATGGAACGCTCTACCGGCTTCCGTGGGCGCAGCTTTTCGTACGCGTGATCTCTACCGGCTCGATCGGCGCCGCGCAGGCCGCGCTCGACACCTACTACGAGCTCGCCGCGCGGCGCGTGTCCACCAACACCGGCAAGTCCGCCAAGATGGACCCCATCGCGCTCAACACCGCTGCGCGCGCGCAGGCGACGATCGACGAGATCAAGGCACTGCTGTTCCGCAACTTCGACGTGATGATGGAGACTATCCGTGCAGGCCGGCAGATTTCCTATGCCGACCGGGTGCGCTACCGCTACGAATCCTCGCAGGTGGCGCGCCGCTGCGCGGGCATCGCCGACGACCTGATGCTGATGCTGGGCGGCTGGGCGATCTACAACACGAGCCCGCTGGTGCAGTGGTGGCTCGACCTGAACGCTGCGCGCGCACACGTTGCGAGCGACCCCAACCTGATCGGCAGCTCCCTGGGCGCGCTCTGCCTCGGCCAGGACGTCCACGAGTCCTTCGTCTAGAGAGAGCTCGGAGCCATTTTCCGACGGACGTTGTCCCTAGTCGGGGGCGTGCCAGTCGCGCGTGATCCGGGCCGCGCGGATGTCGTATTTGAGCGTCTTGACCGCGATCGAGGTCTCGACGTGACGCACCCCGGGCAGCGCGAGGATGCGGTTGTTCGCCACCGCGATGACGTCCTCGAGGCTGGTAAAGAGACCCACGGCGAGGATGTCGCACCGGCCGAGCAATATGATCACCGAGCGGATCTCGGGCATCGCGGCGAGCTTGTCGCAGAGATCCTTGACCTCGCTGTGCGCGGCCTGGATCCAGATCAGCACCACCTTCGGCGCACCGACGCTCGCCACGTTGGTCACCGCCGTGAGCCGGATCAGGTTGTCCTGCTCGAGCCGCTTGATGCGGCTGCGGATCGTGCCCTCGGTGACGCCGAGCAGCGCGGCGATGCGCCGGTTGCTGACGCGGGCGTCCTTCGACAGCACGCCGATGATGCGGCGATCGAGCTCGTCGAGCACGGGGGTCGTCATGTCATGGGTGCCACGTCGAAGTTGAACTTGACGACGTCGGCCGCGATCCCGGTCGAAACGCTGCGGATGCCGGGAATGCGCATCAGCTCTTCGAGCAGGAAATTGCGCAGATCGTCGAAGTCGCGCAACGCGACCAGGACCTCGATGTCGCGTGCACCCGTCACGAGGTGCACGCTGAAAACCTCGTCGAGCGCGGCCAGGTCGATCCCGACGTCCTCGGCGGCGCGGCCCTGGACCTCGATGCCGAGCGCGAGCAGCGCCTTGTAGCCCAGGGCCGCGAAATCGGTGACGGCAACCACCCGCACGGCCCGGGTTTGCTCGAGCCGGCGGATCCGGGCGCTGACGGTCGCCGCGGCGATCTTCAGGTCCTGTGCGATCTGCTGGTTGGTGGCCCGACCATTCTTCTTCAGGAGCGCGACGATCCGCTCGTCGATCTCGTCGAGGGTCGGCGGGTCCGCGAAATTGATGCTCCCCATCTGCCTGCGTATTTCGATCGCACCCGAACGCCGGGTTTTATCGTAGTGTAGCAACAAGATTGTGCATTTGCGTAGTGCGGATGGCATGCGCCGCCCGCCGGCGAGGTTTGTCACCATGTCCGAATCCGACGATTTGGCAGCGCTGTCGCGCCGCATCGAGCGGCTCGAGTCGCTCGAGCAGATCCGTCAGCTCCCCGCGCGGTACGCGCTTGCGCTCGACATGCGCGACCTGGACGCCCTCGCCGGGCTCTTCCCGGAGGACATCGAGGTCGGCAAGTCACGCGGTCGAGAGGCGCTCCGCGCGTGGTTCGATACGACGCTGCGCGTGCAGTTCACCGGGACCGCCCATCACGTCGGGAATCACGTGATCGAGTTCGAGGACCTGGATCACGCCCGCGGCGTCGTGTACTCGAAGAACGAGCACGAGACCGGCGCCGAGTGGGTGATCATGCAGATGATGTACGTCGACGACTACGAGCGCCGCGCCGGGCGCTGGTACTTCCGCCGACGGTTGCCGCTCTACTGGTACGCGACCGATCTCAACAAGCCACCGCTGGGGCCCGACAAGATGCGCTGGCCGGGCGTTGCTCCGTACGAGGGCGGTTATCACCAGCTGTTCCCGAGCTGGAAGGAATTCTGGACGCGCACGGGTGCGCCGTCGGCGCCGGTCGCGGAACCTGCGCCCTTCGACGAGTTCATCAAGCGGATGAGGGCGGACGCCCCGGCGCCGTCGATCAAGGTCCGCTGACCCGAAAAATGGCTCGGAGCCACTCCGCTCAGGCGACGGGGAGCTGGGGATAGTCGAGGTAGCCGCGGGGGCCGGGCGTATAAAGCGTGTGCCGGTCGAACCCGGCGAGCGGCAGGCCCTCGCGCAGGCGCCGCACCAGGTCGGGGTTGCCGATGAAGTGGCGTGCGAAGGAGACGGCGTCACCTGCTCGCGCGCGGATAGCCGCGCGGGCGCTGTCGCCGCGAAAGCCGTCGTTGAGGACGATCGGGCCCGAGTAGTGACGGCGCGCGATCGCGAACGCGTCGAGCGCGCGGATCGGCGAGCGGATGACGTGCAGATACGCGATGCGAAGCGGCGCGATCGCATCGAGGAGGGCGCCGTAGGTCAGCTCGGGCTCCGGATCGAGGACATCGTTGAACGGGTTGGCGGGGCAGATGCGCATGCCGACGCGGCCCGGCCCGATCGCGCCGCATAACGCCTCCATCACCTCGACCGCGAAACGCGCGCGATTGGCCGCCACGCCGCCGTAGGCGTCGCGACGCAGGTTGCTGTTCGCGGCGAGAAACTGCATCGGCAGATAGCCGCTCGCGGCGTGCAGCTCCACGCCGTCGAACCCCGCCCCGCGTGCAAGCCGCGCCGCATGCGCGTATTCCTCGACGACGCCGGGTATCTCCGCGAGCGAGAGCGCCGCCGGCAGGTCGCAGTCCTGCATCCCGGCGTCGTCGGTGTACATCTGCACGTTCGCCCGCAGCGCCGACGGCGCCACCGTCATCGCCTCGGCGAACTTGTTGTGGCGGCTCGCGACGCGCCCCACGTGCATCAGCTGCACGACGATGCGCGCGCCGCCAGCGTGCACGCGATCGGTGACCGCGCGCCATGCCGCCGCCTGTGCCGCCTCGTGCAGACCCGGCGTGCGGCAGTAGCCCTTGCCGTGGATCGATGGCTGAGTGCCCTCGGTGACGATGAGCCCGGCGTCCGCGCGCGCGCCGTAGTACTCGACGTGCAGATCGGAGACAAGATCGCCCGGCGAGGCGCGGCTGCGCGTCATCGGCGCCATCACCACGCGGTTGGCGCAGTGGATCTCGCCGAGCTCGATCGGTGTGAAAAGCGGGTCGTCCTGGGTCAAGCGCGCTTCCACGCGGCCGGCAAGGTCTGTCATTGTATCGGCCCGGCGACGCAGGTCCGCGACGCCGCAAAGACACGGAGTCCGCATGAGATTGCTCGTCGTCGGCGGGACGGGATTGATCGGCGGCGACGCCGCGCTCAGGCTCCGCGCGGCG
Organism: uncultured Gammaproteobacteria bacterium; assembly: GCA_963728295.1. GTDB lineage: Bacteria > Pseudomonadota > Gammaproteobacteria > Steroidobacterales > Steroidobacteraceae > DATJKD01. Next base: position 171,379 of record CAVSKB010000005.1, read on the forward strand.
GGTCACGAGGTCGCCATCGCGGCGCGCAAGCCCGCGCCGGCGGGCACCGGCATGGCGGCGCTCGAGTTCCTGCCGTGCGATTACCTGGCGGGCGGCCTGCCACGCGCCCAGCTTGCGAGATTCGAGGCGCTCGTATTCGCGGCGGGCAACGACATCCGTCACGCACCGCGCGGATTCGACGACGCCACGCACTGGGACCGCGTCAACTCGGCAGGGGTACCCCGCTTCTTCGAACAGGCCCGCGACGCCGGCGTGCGCCACGCGATCAACATTGGCAGCTTCTATCCTCAGGCCGCGCCGCATCTGGTCGAGAAGATCGCCTATGTCCGTTCGCGCAAGCGCGCCGACGACGGCGTACGCGCGCTGGGCACTGAGAATTTCCGAGTCATGAGCGTGAACGCGCCCTGGATAGTGGGCACGCTGCCGGGCCTCACCGTCGGCCTGTTCGACGCGCTGACCCGCTACGCCGAAGGCACGCTCGTCCCCGGGCCGGCGTTCGTACCGGCCGGCGGCGTGAATTTCATGTCCGCACGCTCGTTGTCCGAGGCCGTCGTGGGAGCGCTCGCGCGCGGCCGCCCGGGCGCCGCCTACCTCGTGGGCGACGAGAACCTCAGCTTCGAGGAATTCTTCGGCCATTTCTTCCGGGCCGCCGGGCGCGAGGTACCGCCTGTGCGCGACCAGGAGCATCCGCTGCTGCCCGACTCGACGCTTTATTTCGGGCGTGGCAACACCTTGTACTACGAGCCCGATGCCGCCGAGACGGCGCTGCTCGGGTACCGGCGCGGGGATGTGGGCCAGGCACTGCGCGAGATCGTCGCGCAATACGTCCCGGGCGCCGCCGGTCGATGAGCGACGCTCGCGTCGCGCTGCTGCTCGATGAGCGCGACCTGCGCCGGAGCGCCGAGCTCTATGCGCAGGGTGCCGACCGTCGCGACAAGGATGCTGTGGGCGTCGATCTTCACCGACGACGGCGTGATCGAAGCACCGGGACTTCGGCTCGAGGGCCGCGCCAACATCGTCGCGGCGCTCGATGTGATGGCACGGCTCTACGTCGCCACTCAGCATCGGGTGCACAACCAGGTGGTGAGCATCGAGGACGACTCGGCGCAGGGTGAGACGTATTCCACGGCCGATCATCTTTCGGTCGACGGCGGCACGCGCACGATCCTCACCTGGGCGATCCGCTACCAGGATCGCTGGCGCCGGGTCGACGGCCGGTGGCAGTTCAGCCACCGCTTGCTCGTGATCGACTGGACCGACACCCGCACGATCGCCTGAGCCCGCCTCCGCCCGGCCCGATTTCGAGTGAGCCGCGGTGGGACTGTGGTAGCGTCGGCTCATGACTACCCGCCGTCCGGACCGCATCGACGCGCTGACGCGCGAGCTCACGCGTCTCGACGACGAGGCGATCGACACGCTGTATGGTCTCGAGCCCGTGTTCGAGCCGGGCGGCACGCTTGCCGGAGCAGGGCTGACCGAGTTCGTGAGCGTGGAGTGCCCATACTGCTGGCAGAGCTATGGCACCCAGGTTGACCTGAGCGGCGGCTCGTTCACACACGTCGAGGACTGCCAGGTCTGCTGCCAGCCGATCGAGCTCGAATGCGAGGTCGACCAGACCGGCGTGCTCACGGCCGTACACCCGCGCCGGATGGACTGATCCAGCCTTCCAGAGCCGATTTTCGGCGAATCGTGACGGGGCGCACGCACGCGGAACCGCGCCGCGAATATGTTGACCAGCGCTGAAGGTCCGACGGTCCATGACCTGGCCTGGAGCACAAGGCGCCATGCGATCCACGCGTTACCGAATTGCAGCCCTGCTTACCGTAGTTGCGGTGCTTCCCGGCTGCTCCTCGACCATGAGCAAGGACGAGTGCCGCACCGTGGACTGGCGTACCGTCGGGTACGAGGACGGCGTTGCCGGTCGCTCGGGCGAGCGCATCGGTGAGCATCGCAAGGCCTGCGCCGAGCACGGTGTGACACCCGATCTCAACGCGTATCGCGCCGGCCGTGCCGAGGGACTTCGCGAATACTGCCAGCCGCACAACGGTTACCGGGCCGGGGTGAACGGCGCGCCCTATTACGACAGCTGCCCGCCGGAGCTCGCACCGGCCTTCGTCGCCGCATATGAATCCGGCCGCGAGCTCTACGTCCGGGAGCGCCGGGTTTCGGACGCCGATGCGGCGATCGCATACCGCCGGCGTGAGATAGCGCGGCTCGAAAGCCGTCTCGCCGATCGGACGCTCACCGTGATCAGCGACACCGCGACTGCCGAAGAGCGCACCGACGCGGTGCTCGACACCAAGCATGCCGCCGAACGCATCGGCCAGCTCAAGTCGGAGATCACCGCGCTCGAACGCGATCGCGCCCGCTACCAGCAGGAGCTCGAGACCTACCGCTCCACCGTCGCCTCGATGCCCTGATCGTTCCGGTCAGGTGAGGCACACCGCCTCGACGTTGTTGCCGTCCGGGTCGACCAGGAACGCGGCGTAGTACTTCGGACCGTAGTCCGTGCGCAGTCCCGGCTTGCCGTTGTCGCGGCCGCCCGCCTCGAGCCCCGCATGATGAAACCCGTCGACGGCGCGGCGATCCCTCGCGCGAAATGCCACGTGCACACCAGGCCCCGGCGCGCCTTCGCGCGGCACGAGCCAGAGCGCCGGCGCGTCCTTCGGGCCGAACCCGGCGCCGCTCGCGTCGCGCGAGCAAAGGCCGAAACTTAGCGGCGCGAGCGCGGCGGTGTAGAAACGGACGCTCGCATCGAGGCTACCGACCCGCAAACCAACATGGTCGTACATGACTGGCTCCTCCATTCAGGGGAACTCATCTTCCCGCGGTGGCGGCCAGCCGTTCTTGGAGAATCTTGCGGTCCGATGAGTGGAGGCGCCGGAAGCGGCGCGGCGACAGGCCCGCGGCGCGGCGGAACGTGCGCACGAAGTTCGACAGGTCGCCGAAGCCGACTTCGCCGGCGACGTCGGTGATGGAGCGGTCGCCGTCGGCAAGCAGCCGCGCGGCGTTGCGCAGCCGGGTCCGCACCAGGTACTGGTGCGGCGTCACGCCGACGACGGCCGCGAACATCCGCAGGAAATGAAAAGCGCTGATGCCGACATGCGACGCGATGGTTGCGAGCTCCACGGCCTCGTTCGAGTTCGCATCGATCCAGAGCGCGGCAGCAACGGCGCGGCGCCGATCCGCCGGCCGGACGCGGCCGGGGCGGTGCGTTCTGCCGGAAGCCCGCTCGACGAAGCGCGTGACGAGCATGATGGCCGCCTCGTCGAGGCCGAGATCGGTCGTACCCGAAACGCAGGCCTGGACGCGCTCGCCCAGTACCATGAGGTCCGGCAGCGGCGGCAGCGCCCCACGCTGCCAGATCGCCGGCCCATCGCCGATCTGCTCGACGAGCTCGGGCGCCACGCGGATCGAGAGACACTCGTCACCGTGCGCGTGATCGTGTGTGCAGACAAATTCCTGGCCCGGGAAGCCGATCATCACCGAGCCCGCGACGAGCTCGTGCGAGCGCCCGCGGGTGGTGCAGCCGAAACTGCCCTTGCGCACGTAAGAGACGGAGTAGCCGCCGTGCCATTCGGCGAACGGCGCCGTCCCCGGCGCGATGTCGCACCGGTAGTCGGTCACCGAGACGGGACCGGCATGCAGCGTCGACCGAAAGGCCATGCCCGAATGCTCCGTGCGTCTCCTGCCGGTATTTTCTCATAACGCACCCGAATCCCCGTCACCAGACGCGCCGTGGCCACGCTTAACCGCATCGTTGACCGACGATCGTCGTACGATTATCATTCAACCATATGGTTAATCATTCCGCCGATCGCCTGGACCGCGTGTTGCGCGCGCTCGCGGACCCGACGCGCCGCCAGATGCTGCGCAGCCTCGCCTCGCGCGAGCGCACCGTGGGCGAACTGGCCGAGCCGCACCGCATCTCGCTCGCCGCCGCGTCCAAGCACATCAAGTCGCTGGAGCGCGCAGGGCTGGTGCGGCGCACCGTGCAGGGCCGCACGCATTTCTGCCGGCTGGATCCCAAGCCCCTGGCCGGTGTGCACGACTGGCTGAGTTTCTACGAGCGGTTCTGGAATGAGCGGCTCGATGCTCTCGAGGCGCTGCTGCGCCACCCGGAAAAGGAGTGAAGTACATGAGCAAGGCCGCCGAGTCCGCCGCCACCATCCGCGTTGCGCGCCGCTTCGACGCGCCGCCGGAGCGCGTGTTCGACGCGTGGCTCGCACCCGCGATGATCGGGCGGTTCATGTTCGGACCGGCGCTGCGCGACGAGGAGGTGCTGCGCATCGAGGTCGACGCCCGGGTGGGCGGCGCGTTCTCGTTCCTGGTGCGCCGCCAGGGCCAGGAGATCGACCACGTCGGGCATTACCTCGAGATCGATCGCCCGCGACGGCTCGCATTTACGTGGGGCATCGTCGGGGAGTCGGAGGAGCAGAGCCGGGTCGACATCGAGATCACGCCGCTCGCCCACGGGTGCGAGCTCGTGCTCGTGCACCGGATGGACCCGAAATGGGCCTCGTACGCTGATCGGGTCCGAGCCGGCTGGTCGACGATGCTGGATGCTCTGTCGCGTGCGCTGGCTGAGTAGATAAATCAGGTAAGCGCGAAGGGCACGCTGCGGCGCTCGATCTCGAGCAGCTTGAGCTTGGTTATGACGCCGCCCGGTGCGGAGAAGCCGCCCGCCCGATCGCCGGCCGCGAGCACGCGGTGACAGGGAATGATGATCGGGATCGGGTTTGCGCCGAGCGCCTGCCCGACGGCGCGCGCAGCGCCCGGCTCGTCTAGCCGCCGCGCAATCTCGCCGTAGGTCAGCGTCTCGCCTGGCGGGATCGTGCGGGCGACTCGGTAGACGGCCGAATCGAACTCGGACACCGCGCGGAGATCGAGCTCGACCTCACGCAGGTCACCCGGTGGCTCGCCCGCGAGCAATGCCGCGATGCCGTCGATCGCCGCCTCGATCGCGGCTGGCGGTCGCGCCTCCGTCGCATCTGGAAATCGCCGCCGCAGCCGCGTCCGGGTCGCCGCCTCGGTGGACTCGGGCAACTGCACACCCACGACGCCGCGGTCGCTCCAGGCGATGCCGAGGCGACCGATCGTCGTATCGAAGAACGCTGCACGGAGCTCGCCCGGCGGCGCGTCGTGTCAACGGCAGCATCACGGTCCATCCGCGGAGTCGATGATGTCCGCGAGTACCTCGGGTGCCACCGGCTTGATCAGGTGATGGTCGAATCCAGCCTCCTGGGATCGGGCGCGATCGCTCTCCTGTCCCCATCCGGTCTGCGCGACAAGGACGGCGCTGCGCAGGCGAGGCTCCGCGCGAAGGCGGCGCGCGACTTCGTACCCGTTCAGCCGCGGCAATCCGATATCGATCAGCGCGACATCCGGCTCGAATTCGGCTGCGACCTGCAGCGCTGCCTCGCCGTCGTGCGCGAGCCGGGTGTCATGACCCATGAGCTTCAGCAGGAACGACAGACTCTCGGCATGGTCGGTGTTGTCGTCCACGACGAGGACACGCCGCCGCGTCGCGGTTTCCATCGGAAAGTTGCTGTACCCGGCGCGCGCGTCCACCGGGCCCAGCGGCTTTTCCTGCTCCGCGCTCGCCGGCTGCGGTTCAGGCGGCGGCGAAGACGACGACTTGCGTTTTCGTGGCATGCCGGTCGTGTCGGACCCCGGGGATTCTTCGAATATACGCCGTCCAAAGGCGCCCGCCAGACGGGGCGTGTCTCGTGCGAGCGACGCGCAAATTCGATCCAGGCGCACCCCCAGACAATGCCGCTGACCCGGCGCTTTGCGTCGTCGCTCCTGTAACCGCTGGATTTATCTGGCGAAGGTCCGCCGTTCTAATTTGTGTAAGAAATTTCGGCAGTTAGGGCCGCTTGACACGGATTTCGTGGTGCCGCAGTTTAGCCTGGAGAACAGCAATTTCCTTCGGGCGCTCCGTCCCGGAGAAGGCGGAAACGGAGACATGACGGGGGCATCTTCCAAGTCCGTTCGCGAGATGGCTTCTCGACGAATCGCGAGGCTCAGGTGAGCCGATGAGCGCCATCGTCGGATTCCTTGGCCTCGACGGCGAAACGGCGTCCGAACGCGACCTTGGACGAATGATCGAGTCGCTGGCACACCGCGGTCCCGACGGGCGCAAGGTCTGGCTCGAGGGCAGCGTGGGCCTGGGGCATTGCATGCTCTGCACGACCCCGGAATCGCTGACCGAGCGCCAGCCACTCCGGCGCGGCCACCTCACGATCACGGCCGACGCGCGCCTCGACAACCGGACCGATCTGTTGCGGATGCTCGGTAACAGCGCAGCCGCCGACTCGATCAGTGACAGCGAGCTGATCCTCGACGCCTACCTGCGCTGGGGCGAGGATAGCCCGCAACGACTGCTCGGAGATTTCGCCTTCGCCATCTGGGACTCCAACACACGGCAGCTCTTCTGTGCTCGAGACCATTTCGGAGTCAAGCCCTTCTATTACTTCCACCAGGCCCGACGACGCTTCGTCTTCGGCACCGAGATCAAGGCGATATTCACGTTTTCGGACATTCCGCGGCGTCTCAACGAGGCGAAGATCGCGGACTACATGCTGGCCAGCTTCGAGGACAAGGAGCGGACCTTCTATCTCGATATCAACCGCCTGCCGCCCGCCTCAACCATGCTCGTCGGAGCAGGCGGCATCAGGGTCAGGCAGTACTGGGCGCTGGATCCGAAGCGTGAGATCCGGCTGAAATCGGATGGGGAGTACGCCGAGGCGTACCGCGGTCTCTTTGTCGAGGCCGTGCGCTGCCGGTTACGCAGCGCGTTTCCCGTCGGGTCCATGCTGAGCGGCGGTCTGGATTCCTCCTCGATCGCATGCGTGGCCAACGAGCTGCTGAGCTCGCACGGTGCTGAGGATCTTCACACCTTCTCGATCGTGTTCGACAAGGTCAAGAAGAGCGACGAGCGACCGTACATCGAGAATGTGCTCGCCACCCGGCGCTTCTCGTCCCACCTGATCGACGGCGATGGTATTACGCCGCTCGATGACCTGGATTCGGTCCTGTGGCACCAGGATGAGCCCTTCTTCGCTCCAAACCTTTCACTCACTCGAAGCGGCTGGCACGCGGCTCACGAACAGGGTGTGCGCGTGCTGCTGGACGGGGTGTTCGGCGACAACGTCGTGTCACATGGCGCCGAGCACCTGCAGTGGCTGGCAAGCCGGTGGCGGCTCCTGTCGCTATCGCGCGAACTGCGCGCGTTGAAAGGGAAATGCGAGCGAAACGCGCCCCGCTGGCAACCGTTGTCCTGGTTCGTGGTGAACTACGGCATCAAGCCATACATTCCCGAGGCTGGCTTGAAAGCCTGGCGCGGTCTGCGCGGACACGCGGGCGATCCGATCGCCGCACAATGTGCCCTGTTTGAGGCCGGTTATCGCGACCGCAACGAGTTGCGGGGAAGGCTGACGGGCGCAAGCAGGATCGATCGGGTGCCGAAGACTTCGCGGCAGGCCCATTACGCCTCGCTGGTCTCCGGAATGATCCAGACGGCGCTGGAGGTCTACGCCCGCGGCTGCAGCGAATTTGGCCTGGAGGCGCGTTTTCCGTTTCTCGACACGCGCCTCGCGGAATTCTGCCTGGCAATTCCGGGTGAGCAGAAAGTCAGCCAGGGATATACGCGGTCCGTCGTGCGCCGGGCATTGCAGGGGTATTTGCCTGACGCGATCCGCCTCCGTTCGGACAAGGGGAATCTTGGCTGGAGTTTCAAAGGCGGGCTCAAGTCACGGCGCGAGCTCGTGGAGCGCACGCTCGAGTCATCCGCCCCGTTCCTGAGCCGGTACTTCGATGCGGCTCGGCTTCGCAATCTGCACGAGCGTTACAGAACCGGGGCACTTGCCGATGGTGAACTGCTGGACTTGTTCCTGGCGGTCGTTCTGTCCGCATGGCATTCGCGTAGTTCAAACGGCTTGATGGCTAACCAGCTGACATAAGCAGGGAATTGGCCGTTTTTGATGGCAAACGACTCTTGACCTTAGTAGTGTGTTGCAGTGGGAGCATAGTGGGAGGTGATGAAGAGTGAAGAAGACCTACACGTCTCCGGAGTTGATCGTGCGGGGCACGATCGAGGAGATCACCCAGGGTGATGGGTGGGGCCTCAGCGATCTTCTCTGGGGCGATGGCACGATTGGCAGCTGTTTCAGGGACAATTCCTGCGACTTTGACGGGTCGTAGCTGCCTATCGAGTGAGGCACATTCAGTTTGAAGTTCTATTCAGCGTATGGCCTCACAATAGAATCTGCCTTGCTCTTGCCGGACCTCACATCCGGCAAGGGTGGGGTAGACCTCCGCATCAGTCTCACGTCTCCGGCACGCCCGGCCACAGATGAAGTACCCGGGATCCAGTGCCTGAGCTCTAGTCCCGCCCGGGTCCACCTCTCATGGCGGGCGGTCGGCGAGCTGGTCGTTCAGGACGGCAATCGGATCGAGATCACCCCGGCGCCCAATGCGGCCGAGGAGGCGCTGCGCCTGTTCGTCCTCGGCGCAGCGTTCGGTGTACTTCTTCACCAGCGCGGCCTCCTGGTGCTGCATGGCAGCGCGGTCGTCGTCGGGGGACGGGTGGCCGGCTTCCTCGGCGCAAAGGGGTGGGGAAAATCCACGACGGCGATGGCGCTCAGACAGCGCGGCCACGCGGTCATATCGGACGAGCTTCTTGTCATCCGATTTGACGGCGAGGACCGGCCTCTGGTGATGTCGGGTTCATCGCCCATAAAGCTTCGGTCAGATGCGCTCTCGAGCATGGGTGGGGACCCGGATTCGAGTGTTCCGGTACGACCCGGTCATAACAAGTACTTTGTGAGCGAATCGACGATTAGGGACGGGGAGTTCCCGTTGCAAAGCCTCTTCCTGTTACATGCGGGTGATAGGCTGTCCGTGGCGGAAGTCCCCCCGAGTGAGGCATTCTTCGGCGTCGTACCGCACATTTACGTCTGCCGGTTCGGTACCGGGTTCCTCCAGTCGACAGGAGCCGACCGGGCCTTCAGGCAACTGGGTTTGCTCTTGAAAAGGACTTCCGTGATGCGCCTGTACCGCCAGCGTGATTTGAACCAACTGTCGGAGATCGCCAAGCTTGTCGAGTTCCACAGCCCGCAGTGACCGGCCGATGAGCAGCAAGCTGACCACGGCGGCCGTGCTCGTCGCGAGTCCCCAGCAGGTTTCTACCGAGCTTCCGCATCCGGGCGGTGCACACACCGTGATACTGGGTCTGCGGGACGGTGTGTACTTCGAGCTGAACGAAGTCGGGGCGCGGATCTGGCAGCTGCTCCAGCAGCCCTGCTCTCTGCAGACGGTGCTGGCCACCCTGCTCGACGAATATGATGTCAGCCCGGCGAAGTGCGAGGCCGACCTGTTGTCCCTCGTGGAGAACATGCTGAAACGCGGCCTGGTGGAGATCCGGGATGGCCCGGGTCGTTAAGTTCCTGCGGCTGACCGCGGATCAACGTTGGCTGCTCTGCAAGGTCACGGCACTACTGTCCGCCATCCGCCTGTCGCTGTGGCTTCTCCCTTACCCGCCCGTGCGAGCGCTGCTCGATCGGATCAGCCAGCATTCCCCCCGGCTTGAACAGGACCCCGCGCCCGCTGAGCAGCTTGCCTGGGCCACGACGGTGGCTGGACGCATCGTGCCGGGTGGGGGCCATTGCCTGAGCCAGGCGCTCGCGCTGCGTACGTTCCTCGCGCGGCGTGGCTATCCGGTGCAGATCTGCTTCGGAGTCCGGGAGACAGGTGGCGTGCCCTTCACGGCCCACGCCTGGGTCGAGCACGATGGCCGCGTGCTGATCGGGGGTGGCAACCTGGAGAGATTCAGAAGACTGCTGGCTCCGTCGGAATCGCACCGATGAACTGTCGCGGTCACCGGCGCGGGTGAGTCCTGCGTTGAGAGAGCACAGAGCTCCAGGTCATCGTTGGACTGGCCGCGACGGCCTGCGCGCGGATCGCGCGGTGAGGCTGGTATGGAGCGCGGCGCCGGGATGGACGGTCGCCAGCATCGTCGTCATGGCTCTGCAGAGCCTCGTTACGCTCGCCACGCTTTACCTTTTCAAGCTCATCGTCGATTACTTGACCCGCGCTGGCGGCGAAACCGCCGCGCAACGCTCCGTCGATGAGCTGATCGTGCTGATTGGCGTCGCGCTGGCGATCAACCTGTTCGGCAACCTGCTGCATGCCATCCTCGCGCATATCAGCACGGTCCAGGCGAATCTGGTCTCGGACCACATGCTGCGTATCGTCCAGTCGAAATCCATCGAGCTGGATCTCGCCTACTACGAGAACTCGCAGTTCTTCGACAAGCTGCATCGCGCGCAGCGGGAAGCTCCCGCACGTCCCGTCCGCATCGTCGAGGGGCTGAGCCAGGTCGCCCGCAACGGTCTCACCCTGATCGGCGCGTTCGCGCTGCTCCTGACCTTTCACTGGAGCGTCGTGCTGGCCGTCGTGGTCGCCTCTATACCCGTCATGGTCTATCGGCTGCGGTATGCCGAGGACCTCTACGCGTTGCAGCGACAGAAGACCAACGTCGATCGCGTCAGCCGGTATCTGAACCAGATCGTCACCAGCGCCGATGCTGCCAAGGAAGTACGCGTATTTGGATTTGGCCCGCTTCTGATCGACCGTTTTGGCGAGCTGCGAAGGTCGATTCGCACGGGGCTCAGGCAACTCTCGTTCCAGGCTCAGCGCCGGCGATTCGTCACGGAGTCCGTGGCTGCCCTGGTCGGATTCGGCGCGCTGGGCTTCATCGCCTACAGTGCGTTCAGGGGCACGACGACGCTCGGCGAGCTCGTGATGTACTTCGGTGCGTTTCAGGTGGCAATGGGCGCGCTGAGGCCGACGCTCGCGGGACTTGCCGAACTGTATGAGAACAACCTGTTCCTGTCGTCGCTCTACGAGTTCCTCGATGTGGCGCCCACTGTTCCGGACCCGGTCACACCGAAACCGGTGCCGTCACCGTGGCGCTCCGGTCTCAAGGCGGAGTGTTTGAGTTTCCGATATCCCGGCACCGATGCATTGGTCCTGGATTCAGTCAGCCTCGACATCCGGCCGGGCGAGGTCGTCGCGCTGGTCGGGCGCAACGGCTCCGGCAAGACATCGCTGACCAAGCTGCTGTGTCGCCTGTACGACCCTGACAGCGGACACATCGTCATCGACGGAACGGACCTGCGTGAATTCGCTTCTGCGGACCTCCGGCGCCAGATCAGCGTCATCTACCAGGACTTCGGCCGCTATCACATGACTGCCCGCGAGAACATCCGGCTCGGCTCACCGGAGCTGAGCCCCGATGATCCGATAATCGTCGCCGCGGCTCGCTGGGCTGGCATCCACGACGAGTTGATGCAACTGCCGCAGGGCTACGACACGATGATGAGCCGGATGCTCGCCGACGGCGAGGAGCTCAGCATCGGGCAGTGGCAGAAACTGGCCCTGGCGCGGGCATATGTGCGCCGATCCCAGCTGATCATTCTCGACGAACCGACCAGTTCGCTCGACGCTGCCGCGGAATTCGCGTTCTTCGAACGGTTCCGCGAAATGGCACAGGGGCGTTCGGCGCTGATCATCAGTCATCGGTTCTCGACCGTGCGTATGGCGGACCGCGTCTTCGTGCTCGATGCCGGTCGCGTGGTCGAACAAGGCACGCATGGCGGCCTGATCGCCGCGAAGGGCCTGTATGCGGACCTCTACGGGAAGCAGGCCTCGTATTACGAGCCGGAGCCCGCTTCGCAACAGGGCGGCGTCGCTGCGTCACGTCGGGACGACGTCGACGCACCGCCGCCGCGAACCGCTACGGGCCCTTGAACCACGACCTGGCGTAGTCCCTGCCGACGCGGATGGGTCGGACGAGGTAGTAGAGAAAGCGGAGCCTCGCGGGCAATGCGATCATCGTCCGGTCTTTGACGCTCGGACGCAGGTGTCATGACCGGGTGACGCACCCAGGGGCGGGAATACCAGGAGTAAATCCGGTCCCGCCAGCGCTCGCGAATCCGGAAGTGAAAGCCTTCATATGACATGGGTGACGACGCCACCGAGGTGTCGTCGGCAAACAGCCGGTGGTTGATGTAGTCGATGAGCGGCTCGATCTGCGCAGGATCGACGCGGTGCGCTAGATCGTGGTGAACCGGCGCGCCGAGCAATTCCCGTGCGACGGTCAGGCCGAGCGAGAGCGCACGCTGGCAGCCGACGCGCCTGGCCGCGGCCGCGACGGAGTTCCAGTCCAAGCGTCGGCCACGCTCGAAGAAGCTCCGCGATGTCGCAGATCTTGCTCAGCCTCAGTTCCTTTCTCTCCCATGCATCCTTGCGCAGCTGGATGCTGAGAACGACCAGCATGTCCTCGGCGCTCAGCGTCGGAATGCCACCCGCGGACGCCACGTGCTGCCGGCGCTTCCACAAGCGGTCGAACCAGAGACTACCCGGCCAGACATCCGGAGCAATGTGCCGGTGCAGATCGACATAAACGATGCCCGTCGCGTCTATCAGGGAGCATTCCCACCCGTAGTTTTCGCGCAACCGATAGCCGCCGCGTGACAGCAGGAGTTCACGGGCGCGGCGGTAGTCGCGCGGCTGCACGAGGACATCGAGGTCCCAGAACTGCCGCAGGCTGATGTTTCCGTAGGCAACCGCCGCGATCGCGGGCCCCTTGTATGCAATCGCACGGATGCCACCGGTGTCGAGCGTCCGCAGCAGCCCGACGAGCCTGCCGGTGAGGAAGAAATTCCGCCGTGCGATGTGGTCCTGCTGTTGCGCGAGAGCCGCGGTGATCGCCGGAGGTATCGCTCCGAACTGCGCCGCGCTCAGGCTTCGCTGTATCAGGGGCACGACCCGCTGCCTGGTAGCAAGCCGGAGGAAGTATGCCCAGTCGAGCTCCTGGGAGAGCAGGGATGTAGCACGCTTTTGGGTAACCTCGTCCAGCGTGGTACGGGCGCAGCAGAGCAGCAGCTGGGCCTCGGGACGAATGCCGTTCACCTGCATGGCTGCTTGCGGAAGCACGGAACCGTTACGGCGCCGGGATGACGAGTTCCGCGGCGCGGCCGCCGTCGACAGACAGACAGGCGCCGGTGATGTAAGACGACTCGTCCGAAGCGAGAAACAACGCCGCATTGGCAATCTCTTCCGGCTCGCCGAACCGGCCCAGCGGCACCTGCGCCGCGATCTTGCGGCCATACTCGGCAGCAGGCCCGGCAAACCCCGCGGCCGTCAGCGGCGTGTTGATCACGCCGGGCGCGATCGCATTTACGCGCACGTTGCTGCGTGCGCCTTCCATCGCCGCGTACCTCGTGAACTGGATGAGCGCGGCCTTGGCGGTGCCGTAGCCGGACAGACCCGGCGAAGCGAGCAGCCCCATGATCGAGGCGATGTTTACGATCGAACCGCGCTGCGCGGGCAGCATGATGCGGAACGCCTCGCGCGTCGCGACGAATGTGGAGTCGACATTGATCGCGAAATCGCGGCGAAACGCCTCGACACTCATGTCCGCGATGGCACCGTAATTGACCGAGGGTGCGTTGTTGACCAGCACGTCGAGCCGGCTGCGCGCGGCGGCCGTCGATTGGATGAAGGTCGCGAGCCGTTCGTGGTCGGCGACATCGAGCGCGGTGAAACTCGCCGAGCCACCATGCGCCTGGATGGCGCCCGCGAGCTCGGCCAGCGGTCCCTCGCGCCGGGCGCAGAGCGCGACATGCGCACCCTCGGCCGCAAACCGCTCGGCGATCGCCGCGCCGATGCCCTGGCTCGCGCCGGTGACGATCGCTACTCGCCCCTCGAGCCTTCCCGGCACTGTGGTCCTCCTCCCTGATTCGGTTGCGGCAGTCTACTCATCCGGGCGCCGACCGTAATCTGTTGGTCCTTGTTGATGACTTAATACACTTCGAACAGACCCGCGGCACCCATCCCGCCGCCGACGCACATGGTCACGACCACGTGCCGGACGCCGCGACGCCGCCCCTCGATGAGCGCATGCCCGACCAGGCGCGCCCCGCTCATGCCGAAGGGGTGCCCGACCGCGATCGCGCCGCCGTCGACATTGAACCGCTCGTTATCGATGCCGAGCCGGTCACGGCAGTAGAGCGCCTGAACGGCGAAGGCCTCGTTGAGCTCCCAGAGACCGATGTCGTCGACGGCAAGCCCCTCGCGCTCGAGCAGCTTCGGAACCGCAAACACGGGACCGATGCCCATCTCCTCGGGCGCGCAGCCGGCGACCGCCATGCCGCGGTACGCCCCGAGCGGTTTGAGCCCGCGCCGCTCCGCCAGCTGCGCGTCCATCAGCACCAGCGCGGCCGCGCCATCCGAGAGCTGCGAGGCGTTGCCCGCCGTGATGAACTCGCCCTGCGCCACGACGCTGCCGCCGGACCAGACGGGCTTGAGCGCGGCGAGACCGGCGAGCGTCGTGTCCGCTCGCGGGCCTTCGTCACCTGTCGAGTTTCACGGGCTCGCGCTGCACCGCGCCGGTCGCCTTGTCCTCCACGGTCTTCACCGTCGCGAGCGGCGCAAGCTCCTCCGCAAAGCGCCCGGCGGCCGCAGCGGCTGCGGTGCGCCGCTGGCTCTGCAGCGCGTATTCGTCCTGGGCCTCGCGCGACACGCCGTAGCGCCGCGCGACGATCTCGGCGGTCTCGATCATCTGCATGTGCATGTGCGGCATGTGCTCGATCACCGCGGGGGTCTGCGCGCGCCAGGCGTTCTTGTGCTTGTTCTGCACCAGGCTGATCGATTCGACGCCGCCCGCGACGACCACCGGCATGCGGTCCTGGACGATCTGCTTCGCCGCGGTCGCGACCGCCATCAGTCCCGAGGAGCACATGCGGTCGATCGTCATTCCGGCTACGGTCACCGGCAGCCCGGCCGCGGCGACCGTCAGCCTTGCGACGTTGTAACCCTGGTTGCCCTGCTGCGCCGCGCACCCGAGGATCAGGTCCTCGACCTCGGCGCCGTCGACGCCTGCCCGTTCGAGCGCCTGGTTGACGCAGTGCGCCGCCAGCACGGGGGCGTCCGTGTCGTTGAAAGCGCCGCGATACGCCTTGCCGATCGGCGTGCGGGCGACGGAGACGATGACGGCTTCACGCATGAATTGCAGACTCCTGAAACGGACTGCGTTGCACGACTGGATGAGTATGCCAAGTCAAGCTGCGTGTCGCAGCCAGCAGCAGATCCTAATCGTGCGCGATGAGAGCCTTTGCCGCGGCGCGGCCCGGCCAGCCGCACACGGTGCCCATCGGGTGTGCGCCGGCACCGGTGTGCCAAAGACCCGGAATCGGACTGCGATACCCCGCCAGGCTCGGGGTTGGTCGCCACGGACCGAGCTGTGCGACGCACATGTCGACGTGGAAAGCGTGCCCTCGGTATCCACCCGACATTGCCGCGATGTCCTCCGGGCTTCGCGCAGCACTGCCGATGACCTGCTGCGAAACACCCGGCGCGACATGCTCGAAGGTCGTCATGACGGCGTCGACGATCGACTGCCGGCGTTGACTCCACGGTTGTACATCGCGCAGCTGCAACGGTACAGCCGGCACGAACACGTACAGCCCCTCGCCCGTGCTGCCAGGCGGGACTAGGCTGCGATCGATGACGGACGGCACTGCAATCCAAACCGGCAGATCGGATGCGATCTCACCGAGGCCGATCGAGGCGCAGGTGCGTCGCACGGCATCGAGATCGGTCGCGAACAGCATGCTGCTCGGCAGCAGTTCGCGACCGCGCTCTGCACCGGTGACGAGCAACGGCTGCTCGCGCAGCGCGACGTCAACACGGAAGGCGGCAAAGTTGTTGCGTGACACGCCGAGCGCGTCGAGTTCGGCGCGCAGGCCGTCGCGCACGAGTTCTTGCGGCACCAGACGATCAAAGAGAGTCTTCGGATCGAGCGCACCCACGACCTGCGCGGCACGGAATTCGACACCGGAGCTCGTCGTGACACCGACGACTCGTCCCGACTCGTGCAACAGCGCGGTGACCGGGTCGGCGGTACGCAGCTCCCCGCCGCTGGCCTGGAGTTCGGCTACCAGCGCCGCGACCAGCGCGCCCATGCCGCCGACCGGACGACGCACGCCCCACTCGTGCTGCAACGCCATTACGCTCATGATCAGCCCGGCGGCCGGCTCGTCTATCGATACGACGCCGCCGATCGCGAAGCAGGCGAGCGCAGTGCGCAACTCACGCGACTCGAACCACTCCTCGATCAGCGGGCCGGGAGCGGACAGCAGGATACGAGTGGCACGCGCCAAGTGGCGCCGCCGAAGCAGGGCCCGCCTTGCGACCTTCCATAGCGTCGCCACCGTCGGGCGGCGCGGATGACCCATCAGGTACGGCGTGACGGCGATCCAGACATCGCGCAGCACCTCCGTCAATTCCGCGTAACGCTCGGCGTCGCGCCGGGAGAAGGCCTCGATCTCGCGGCAGGTACGGCGATAGTCGCGCCAGAATGCGAGCGATGCGCCGTCCGGTGTCACGTAGCTGTAGAACGGGTCAGGGGCCACCCAGCGCAGTCCGTGCCGGGCCAGCCCGAGCTCGTCGACGAAGGACGGCGGAATGTTTCCAGTAGCCATGTCGAGTGCAGCGGGGCTGAAGCGGAAGCCTGGGGCCGCAGCAATAGTTTCCTCGGTCGTCGTGAAACCGCCTGGCAGCGATCGGGCCTCGATCACCAGCACGCGCCGGCCGGCGCGGGCCAGGTACGCGCCACAGGCCAGGCCGTTGTGGCCGGCACCAATAACGATGGTGTCGAAGCTGGCGGGCATGAGCGGCGGTCAGGGCCCGCGCCGCAGCGCTACGCCGCTCGCCGCGGCAGGAGCTGCACGTTCAGCTGGTACAGACCGCGGAAGGCGACCTGGGGCATGAAGTGCAATCGGGCGTCCAGAATGCTCGCCCCCGCGAAGCGCTGGACCAGCGCACCGAAGAATTCGGCGACCTGCATCTTGGCCAACAAGTGACCGATGCAGTGGTGCAGGCCCGGGGCGAACACCATCGACGAATCGTTGTTGCGCGTCACGTCCATCGCTTCCGGGTTCGCGAAGGCGCGCGGGTCCCGGTTGGCTGCCGCAAGCATCAGGAACACGATGTCACCGCGGCGGATACTCCGCCCGTGCCAGTCGAAGTCCTGCGCGGCGATGCGCGGCTGCGAGGTCGACATAGCGATGTAGCGCATCAGCTCGAGACACACATCCAGCGTGCGGTCGGGGTTCTGGTACATGTACACCCAGACGTCCGGGTGGCGTGCCAGTGCCTCGAGCCCGAGTGTCATCGTGTTGCTGGTCGTGTCGTGTCCCGCGACGATCAGCACGTGCAGCCCGCCAAGCATTTCCTCCTCGGAGAGCCGCTCCCCGTCCTCCGCGGCCTCGACCAGCGCGGTCAGCAGGTCTGCGCGCGGCACGGTACGGCGCGCGGCGAGTTCGGGGATCAGCACCTCGTTCATTTCCGCCATCGCGAGGTCGGCGCGGGCGAGCGCATCGCTGTCTGCGAATGGCACGCCGATTCCTTCCTGCAGGGCGTTCGACCAGCCGCGCAATCGCGGCACGTGCTCCTGGGGCAGGCCAAGCAGCTTGAGGATGACACTGCCGGGAAGTTGCCGAGCTACTTCCTCGTTGAATTCCACAGCCGGGCGCCGCTCGAGCTCGTCTAGCAGGGCCGCAACGCGCTCGCGAACGAACGGACGCACGCCCTCGACGACGCTGCGGTTGAAGGCCCTGAGCAGCAGCTTGCGCAGTCGCGTATGCACCGGCGGGTCGACGTCGATGATCCAGTGCGGCATGAAGCGCATCAGTGTCGGAAACAGCCGGGCGCGGTCGGAGTCCGGAATGCCGCCAAGTCCGATCTCGACCAGGCGTTTGGTCGACAATGGAAATCGCCCCGCCAACGCTTCCGCGACGTCGGCATGCCGCGTGACAATCCAGCAGCCGGAGCTCGCGCTCCAGTGCACGGGATCGGACTTGCGCAGCGTCGACAGGTTGGCGATGAAGCTGTTGCCCAGCACCCCCGCCCTGGAGAAGTCGACGTCGAATTGTCCCTGGATATCAGGCACGTGGCAGCCGAGAGTAGCAAATGCTACGCTAAGTGTAGCGAGCTTACTATCTGCTAGCAAGGCAGCAGATCCTGTCGCTAAAACGCTAGCCGGCGCGGGTTTCTTCGAGCGGGGAGACCTTCGCCCAGTCGATCGCGGGCAGGATCAGCTGCAGGATCATGCGCGCCATCGACGCGGACTGTCTCCAGCGGGTCCCGCTGATGCTCATCGTCCGGCCGATCGGGCTCAGCTGCGCGTATCCGAATGCCACGGCGTAGATGGAGAACGCGACGCGGTCGACATCCTGCGCATCGGTCAGCTCGCGGCAGATGTCGCGCACCGCACGATACTGGGGTGCGAAGAAGTTGCGGGTCAGGTGCTGCAGACCCTTCTCGTCCTGGTCGAGTATCTCGCGCATCACGAGCTTGGAAATGCAAGGATCGGTCAGCAGGTCTTGATAGATCTCGGTCACGAACCTCAGCAGACGAGTTTCGGCGGAGCCGCCCTGCCGAACCTGATTGACGTACTTGGTGCCGGCCCGTTCCAGCACGGAGCCGCAGGCAGCCAGGTACAGCTCCCGCTTGCTCGGAAAGCGCCGGTACATGGTCGAAAAGGTCACGCGTGCCTTGTGCGCAATCTCGCGAGTGGTCACGCTGCCATAGCCGCGGTCTGCGAACATGCGGGTCGCGACTTCAAGGATGCGGTCCGCCACGGCCTCCCCCGAATCCGTGGCCGCTCTCTTTTTTCTCATGCTGGTCAGTCTACAGGAGGTTCCGCCGATGCCGCCAAGACCCTGACGCGCGCCCATTTGATGTCCGGCAGCACCTGCGACAGCACGACCCGGGCCATCGCCTGCGGCTCGCTCCAGCGCAAGTCCCCGATGCCGGCGGAGCGCCACCGCACTCAGCTGCAGGTAGCCGAAGCCGGTTGCGTAGATCGAAAAGGCCCGCTGCTCCGCTCCGCCGGCCACACCCAGCTTGCGGCAGATGCCGGTCAGCGCGAAGAAGTGGTCCATGAAGTGGTTGCGCGTCAGCTGATCCAGACCCTTCTCGTCGCGCTCGATGATCTCGCGCATCACTATCTTGGCGAAGCAGGCATCGTTGAGCCAATGCCCGTACAGGTGCGTCACGAACGTGAGGATCTTGCGGTCGGTGGACCAGGCGCCCGCAATTGGGCGCTGTAAATGCTGCCGAAGGTCCGCAGCACGTCGCTGCAGGCCGCCAGGTACAGCGAGCGCTTGTCGCCGAAGTAGCGGTAGATGCTCGGCATCGTGGACTCGCGCCCGGTGCGCGATCTGGCGCGTCGTGACCGCCGCGTAACCGCGATCGGCGAACATCAGCGATGCGACCTGCAAGATGCGACGCCGCGTCTCCGCGCCGTCCCGTCCGCGGCGACGCCGCTGGCGCGGTCGAGCAGCGGCAGCCGGCGCGCGCGCTCCCACCATGCTAGACGGGCTTGGAGAGCCCGCGGCCGGCGTCGTGCTCGCGGATGCTGTCCAGGCACATATGCAGCGTGCGCGGCAGGTATTCCTGATCGATCTGCAGCGAGATGACGTCGGAATTGTCGCCGACCTGTGTGCCGGTGGCGATCTTGTTCGCGAGTATCACGGTGCGCATGTGCACGTAACAGGTGTAGTACGCGATGCGCGCTGCGTCGACCGGGACGCCGCCGTATGCGCGGTAGTGCGCCAACCACTCCTCCCAGTTCATGCGTGCGGCGATGTGCGGCTTGATGTAGGCGATGCCCTCGCCCGGATCACCGAAATGCGCACCCTCCCAGTCGAATACGGCGGTCAACGTGTCGCCGTCCCAGAGACAGTTGTGGGGCGTGAAAACGCTGTGCACCAGCGATGGTGGCCGATCATTGGGCGCAGGTTGCTGCGCCGCCAAGTGAACAGGAAGACCGCCGCCGGTGACGGCTGCCGTCGGAACGCGAGCCAGGCCTCGTGCCACTCCTCGAGGTCGCGCCCGGATGTTTCCCTCGCGGTCTCGCCTCGGAGGCTCTCGCGTACATGACGCTCGATGAGCTCGCTGAAGTCATCGAGCGGCAGTGCATGCAGCCGGCCGAGCTGTTCCGCCATGCCGAGCAGCACGCCGCGCGGAATCGGTGAACCGGTGTGTACAAGTCGGCGTTCTTCGAGCCATATGCGCGGCGCATGACGTAGAACTCGCCGGCCACGTTCGGCAGGCCGCGCGTGAGCCACAGCGCCTCCGGCAGCAGGTAACTGCTGCGGTGCAACGCCCGAACGAGGTCGAACTCGCGGTGCAGCTCGAAGCAGTTGATGCGTACGAAGGGTTCGCCCTTGGTCTTGCGGACGACCATCTCCTCGCCCTTGCGGCTGTCGGAGTCCAGCAGAAACTCGTAAGTCTCGTGGACCATGCCTGCCGGCATGAGCCGGAACCCGCGTACCGTCACGCTCCGCTCGTCGGGAAGCTGCGCCTGCAGGAACGCCTGCAGCCTTTCCGCGGTGAGCGGCGGCGCGGCCGCAGCGGTGCGCGCGGTGCGTGTGAGAGGCCGCAGCTGCGCCTGCTCGAAGTCGTTTTCCCAGGCGGCGGCGCGGCCGATCATCGCCAGCTCCGCGGCGGGCGGCGCGCTGCCGTCGGCGGGGACCAGCATCCGCGCCAGCTCCTCGAGCAGCGAGACAATCTCCCCAGACAGCTCGAGGCGCGCCGACCCCGGCGCCAGCTCCTGTACGCGCCGCTCGACATCGACCAGCCGCGCGGCCACAGCGGTCGGGACGGCACGACCGGCGCTACGGGCAGACGACTCGAGCTCGCGCGCCAGCGTCACACCCACGGACAGCAGTGAACCCAGCGTCGCCGGGGTTACGGTCTCGCGCTTTATCAGCTCGTCCAGACCGGCACACGCGACCGCAAGCGAACGGCGCGTGCCATCGGTGGTCAATTCCGGGGCCACCACGTCCTGAAGCGAATCGCGGATGATCTCCAGGAAGCGAGCGGTCGAGATCTTCATCGTCGCACCTTGGCTGTAGGTCAGCGAAAGTTTGCGAGCCAGGCTGGGTCTGTCGCATTGAAGCGTGAGTTCCCGCGCTCGATGTGCCCGCACCCCTCCTCGCCATCCCAGCGCCAGATCACTTTCTGCTGGTTGACCCAGGTCATGTTCTTGGACCCGGCTGCCGGTCGGAACGCTCCAGTAGTGGTCCGCCGGCATGGTGAGCGCAAGCGGCACGGAGCCGCGCAGCTCCAAGGCTTCGACCTCGAACTCGCCCAGCGTCCGGCTGCGGAATCGCATCGTGAACGGCGCGAACAGTTGCCCGGGTGAGTCGAGCCAGCCGCCAGTATCCGGTGCCAGCTCGAGGTCGTGCAGCCTGCCATCGACGACGGCGGCCAGACGTCCGGTGGCGACGCCATCGAAGCCATGCGTCTTCAGGGTGAAGATGTGGAAGCTGCGGCCGCCCGGGAATATGCCGTTGCCCCAGATGTGCCCCTTGTAGCGCGTGAAGTTGCGGATACCGCGCGAATGATCGCGCGTCGCCGGCACATTGCGCAGTTGGTAGGATTCGCCCCCGTTGTACGCGATCGTGCCGCTCACGCGGCCGTGCTGTTCGATATGCCCTTCCGGGGAATTGAAGTTGGCGGACGCATTCTCCGTCTCGCGATGCAGACCGGTCGCATGCATGTCCCAGATCGGCTGCTCGCTTTCGAACACCAGCTCGAATCGCAGTGGCGAGTTCTGGCCGATTCAGTAGCCACCGGTATTGAGATCGGTCTGAGTGCGCTCCTCGATCGGGCCGTCGAATGTGTAGCGCAGCCTGCGTCCGGGCTCGAGCACCTCGAGGCGGAATACGCCCGAGTCGGCGATGCGCGGGTCAGCGCTGTGGCCGTAGTTGCGACTGACCAGCACGCGGTCATTTGGCAGCGCGATGTACGACATGTTGCGCCAGATACGCGGCTGCAGGACCCACCGTCCCATCGACAACAGGCTGCCGACGTCGGCATCGCGGTCGTAGTAGGTGAGTACGTAGTTCTCGCCCCAGAGCGGCCGGTCGGGCAAGGTCTCGACCGGATATTCGTCATCGACGATCGAATGCGGCATTGTGAACGGCTCTCCTCTGTCAGCGGGCGCGAGCGGCTGCCACGGGCTGGATGCGGGTTCCGACGCCGCCGGGCTGCTGCGCGAGCAAGTCGTAGAAGCGCTGGGGCGATAAGATTACCGATCGTCGCGGACATGTCGCCGTTCATCGCGATGTTGGCACCGGTCACGTAGGACGAAGCGCGCGAGGCCAGGAACAGGATCGGCCCGATGAGTTCCTCGGTGCGCGCGATGCGCCGCAGGGCGATGTGCTCCTTGGCGAAGTCGACGCCGGCCGGATCGCTCAGGAAGTGTTCGCTCATCTCGCTCGGGAAGAAACCAAGTACGAGCGTATTAACGCGCACGCCGCGGTCGCCCCAACTGGCAGCCAGCGTCTGGGTCATGTTGGCGATGCCGGCCTTGGACGCCCCGTACAGTGGCGTCTGGTCGGGCCAGCCGCCCGATCCGCCGGCCGAGCCGATGTTGATGATCGAGCCGCCGCCGTCGCGCAGCATGCGCACGCCGGCATGCTTGCAGCCGTACCAGGCGCCCAGCAGGTTCACGGTAACGTTTTCGATCGCAAGCTCGTCCGACAGCCGCTCGGGCATGACGCCCGGGCCAGCGTGTCGACCTGCGTTGTTGACCATGACGTCGATTCGACCGTGCTGCCGGCAGGCGGTATCCACCAGCGCCTCGACTTCCTCGGAGGAGGTCACGTCGCAGCGCACCGCCGTGGCGACGCCGCCATCGGAGCGGATGCCACGCGCGACGTGCTCGAGCTTGTCGGCACGACGCGCCCCGATGACCACGCTCGCACCCGCTGCCGCGAGCGCGCGCGCGATCGTCACGCCGCAACCGGACGACGCGCCAGTGACGACCGCGGAGGCACCCTTGAGATCGAACAGGTCCACGTCCAGCATTTCAGTTCCCCCTGATCGCGACGCTGCACGGCGCCGCCTAGCGAATACGCAGCGTGCGCTCCGTGTGCCCGAATCCCGTGGCACCATCGAGGCCGAAGCGCGTCGACTCCTGATAGGTCAGGTGCGACGCCAGCCCGCGTGCAACTCCTGTGAAGAGCTCGTTCGGTGGTCCGAACGACTGCGGCACACCGAGCTCCGGCTGGCCGGTCAGTCGCCAACGACCGAAGTCCCCGCCGAGCTCGAGCAGGCACCGAAGGGCCGGCCGGCGTCGGACTCGCTGCGGAACAGGGGCGCCGAGAGCACCTCGGCCTCGTGCATGCGTCCGCCCTCGTAGACGAACGCCTCGGAGAGGTTGCGTTCCGGCGCATCGACGGTGCGAAACAGGAACATGCCGAAGGCCCGGCCGTCCGGGAAGCTGCCGTGGATCCACGCGTGCTGGTCCATGCGGCTGAGCTCGCGCGGGCCTCGCGAATGGTCGCGGTACGATCTCGCCCGTACCTGCATCGACTGGCCGCCGCGGCGCAGCGTACCGGTACATGTCCCGGCCTGCTCGTAGTGCGCCGTACACCAGATCTGGTTGGCCGACTTCGCGCCGATGTTCCAGATCGGTGAGGTCGCGGTGAACGTCAGGTCGAATTCGAGCAGCTTGTCATGTCCGTCTGCGAGCGGCCCGCGAAGCAGTTCTGCGGCACCCACCTGTCGCACGACACCGAAGTGCCTCACACGCCACGCCTTGAAGGGCTCGAGGCACGTCAGGCTGAGGGCCGCCGCTCCCGCGTCGGCATCTGCAGGCACGCGACCGTAGGTCTTGCGCACTAGGTGCACATCGTCGCGCAATGTGACGTAAACCTGCTCGCGCCACAGGCGCGGATCCTGCGAAGATCGCCCGACGTGCAGCCAGAATCCGATGCCCGCGTCCGGGTCGTAGCCGTCGAAGCAGTAGTTCTCGCTCCACAGCCGCACGTCCGGTAGCGTGCCGATCGGCATCTCGTCCTCGACCGCCAGACCGTGCGACATGGTTTCCATGAAAGGATCTCCGGGGATGAGTGTGCAACACGGTTGCGACGCGTTGCTCGCTGGCAGGTATTTCCGGCGGGTCCACCTGCCTGCGGAGCGCTCGTTACGGTACCATAGTGAATTAGTTGTTAGCTAGCGTTCGTTAATATGGCGAACCGTCGCGGCAGGGCGGCGACCAGCAGGGGATAAGCGCATGGAATCAACGGAATCCGGCCGGGCGGGTGTAGCCGCCGCAGCACGCATGAGCGAGCGTTTCCCGTGCGAGCGGGTCATCGATGAGGTACTGAGCCGAAAGCTTCGGCAGCGCGATTCCGGACCCTACCGCCCGACTCAGCCGGCCGAGCTCCGGGATCGGCTCGCGGAGTTCCTGACCCGCGAACTGGGCGTGCCGCCCCAGCGGCTCGACCTGCGGCGGCTTCCGGGCGGGGCGTCCAAGGAACAGTTCGTCGCCGAGCTGGCGTATACACCGCGTGGTGGCGCGCCCGTGACCGATCGCCTGGTGCTGCGACTCGACCCGGGCGAATCGGTGGTGGAAACCAGCCGCTTGCGGGAGGCGCAGCTGATGCGGGCCCTTGGCGCCGTCGTGCCCGTCCCACCCGTGCTGTGGGTTGATGCCGAGGGCCAGCACCTCGGCCGGCCGGGAATGATCACACGCTTTGTCGCCGGCGTGACCAAGCCTACACGCAGGCGCAGCGGTGGCGTGACCGGCATCGGTATACAGTTCGAGGCCGAGTGGCGCGAGCGTCTCAAGCGCCCCTTCGTCGAGTACCTGGCGCGGATCCACACCTTCGACTGGCGCAGCGCCGCCCTCGACGCCTTCGATGCACCGCCCGAGCGCTCGACACTCGGTGTCGAGCGCATTCTCAACTGGCACGACCGCGTCTGGCTCGAGGACTGCCTGGAGCCGGAGCCGCTGATGGAGGTGGCGTCCGGCTGGCTGCGCGACAACATGCCGCCGATCGAGCGCGTCACGGTCGTGCACGGCGACTACCGCTCCGGGAACTTCATGTTCGACGAGGACAGCGGCCGAATCACGGCGATCCTGGATTGGGAGATGGGCCTGCTGGGCGACTATCATCACGATCTCTCCTATACGATGCAGCCCAAGTGCGGGCTGGTACGACGAGCACGGGGAGTTCCT
Organism: uncultured Gammaproteobacteria bacterium; assembly: GCA_963728295.1. Taxonomy (GTDB): domain Bacteria; phylum Pseudomonadota; class Gammaproteobacteria; order Steroidobacterales; family Steroidobacteraceae; genus DATJKD01. The sequence continues at coordinate 196,487 of CAVSKB010000005.1, forward strand.
GGTGGCCGGGCTGGTGAGTCGGCCGGAATTTCTCGACCTGTACCGGGAGTACTCGGGTCTGACCTGGTCGACCCGGAGCGGCTCGAGTACTACGAGATCCTCAACGCGCGCCACTGCACGATCTCCTCGCACGGCACGGCGCCGCGGGTCGCTCATGGCGGCAAGACTCACCAGGACGTCCTGTGCGTCTATCTTTCGAGCATCGGTCCGTCGTTCCTCGATGACCTGCGGATGCGACTTGCACGGAAGGTCTGAAACCATGGTACCTACGATCGACCAGTACATCGCGACCTGCATCCGTGCCCTGGGCGAGGTGGTGCTGCCAGCCATCGACAAATCGGACTCGATGGCGCTCGAGCAGACCCAGCTCGTAATCGGCCTGCTGGCGCTGATGGCGGAGCATTGGGACAAGACGCTGCTGCTCGAGATGGCGGAACTGCGCGCGCACCTGCAGCTCGGGCGGGCACTCGAGGCCGCCGCGGCGGGCGGGGCTGCCACCCACGCGGCGCTCGAGGCCAGCCGCCGTGCCACGGCAAGCATGGCGCCGCTCGCATCCGTCGACATACCGACCCAGGCGGAGCTGCGCACGGCCAATGTTGCGCTGCGTACCTCGATCACCGAGCTGCTCGCAGCCGCGCGTAGCGACGGTGCCGCCGAATTCCGCTCGCGCGCGACCGCACTCGTCATCGCCCACGCTGCCGAGCAGAACCGGCTCGCACGCTCGTGGTTCGCAAAGTCTCACCTTGACGCCGACTGGCGCCGGCTGCCATCGGTCGTAGAACTGTTGACGCGCGCCGCTCAGCCCGGCAGCGGCTGACCGTTGGCCCGGCACCAGGCCGCGAACCGCGCCAGCAGCGCCTCGTCAGCGGGCTCCGTCGCGGTCCGCTCGCCCGCGTACACGAACCCGCGCGTTCCGTCGATCGTGAGTGAGCGCACCCTGCCGCATCGTCACGGCACCGATGCGGCACGAATCCTTGCCGACCTCCAGATCTTCCGCACCCACCACCGCCGGCAGCCCCCACTCACGCGCGACCAGGGCCGCATGACTCACCAGCCCGCCCGTCGCGGTGAGAATCGCGGTTGCAACGGCGAACGCTTGCACGTCGGACGGCGAAGTCGCGGTTGCCACGAATATCACGCTCTCGCCGCGCTCCGCAGCCTCGACGGCCTCGTCGGCCGTGAAGTACGCGCGGCCGCTCGCGATCCCTGGCGAGGCCGCCAAGCCCTGCGCAAGCGGTGGCTCGCCGCCGTGTAGCGACCGGCTGGCGGCGCGCAGGCCCGCAACCGTGTCGGAACTGACGCGCGCCAGTACCTCGTCGACGCCGAGCCGCATGGCGGGTTCCTCGGCCTGGTCGAGCGCAATTCGAACCGCCGCCAATGCCGAGCGCTTGCCAGCCCGGACTTGCAGCAGCCACAACCGGCCACGCTCGATGGTGAACTCGATGTCGCACATGTCGCGCAAGTGGTGCTCGAGGATGCGTCCCGCCTCGAGCAGATCGTGGTACGCGTCGGGCAGTGCGTGCGCGAGTTCGGCGAGTGGTGCCGGGCGGTGAGTTCCGGCAACCACGTCCTCGCCCTGCGCGCAGGCGAGGTAGTCGCCGTAGGGCCGCGGCTCGCCCGTGTTCGGGTCGCGCGTGAAGTAGACGCCACTGCCCGACTGTTGGTCGGCGTTTCCGAACACCATGACCTGGACGTTGGCAGCAGTACCGGCGCCGCTGGTGTCGCCTGTATGGCGGCGGTAAGCCACGGCCCTGGGCTCCTCCCAGGAGCGGAACACGGCGCCGATGCAGCGACGCAGCTGCTCCCATGGATCATCGAGCACTTCGGCCGGCACGCGCTCGAGCAGCCGCGCCCGAAGCACGTTGGCACGCTCCGCCGCGGTTTCAACATGACGCGGCCCGGCGTCCGCGAGCTCGGTGCACCCGAGCACGGTCGAACCGAACATGCGCAAGAATCGGCCGTAGCTTTCCCAGGCGAAATCCTCGCCTTGACGTGCGAGTGCGGCGATCGTCGCCGGGGTCGCACCTACGTTCAGGATGGTATCGAGCATGCCTGGCATCGAGCGCGGGGCGCCGGAGCGCACGCTGACGAACAACGGCGCAGCGGGATCGCCGAGACGACGACCGAGGCGCTGCTCGAGCATCCCCAAGGCGTCGCGCAGCTCGAGCTCCAGAACCGCCGGCCAGACGGCTGAGCCACCCAGCATTCGGCACAGCGTGGTCGGCAGCGTAAAACCGGGCGGGACCGGCAGCCCGAGGTGCGCGGTCATCGTCGCGAGTCCGGCACCCTTGCCGCCAAGCAGGTGTCGCAACGCGTCGGGGTCGAGATCCGGCGGATCGTCGAACGAATACACCGAGCGCATGGTCAGTCGGCGCGGCCGGCGCGCGCCTCTTCGGTTCGGGTCAGCCCGGCGACAGCGAGCAGGTCCTCGTGCAGCTCGAACCAGACCGTGTGGTAGCTGTCGACCAGTGGAGCCGCCAGCCAGCGCGTCTCGCCAGCGGCAACCCGCTGGCGCGCGGCGGCGAGGCGTGCCCGGTACATCGCGAGGCGCGGCGCGATCGTGCTCGCAGCATCGAGCACCGGCTGGACGGAGCGGTGCGTGTCCTCGAGTCGCGCGAGCACCGCACGGTCGTAAGCAGCGTCCTGATGATCGTTCGGCACCGATGCGCCACTCGTGGCGCGGATCTGCCAGTCATAGATCAGCTGCTTGAATGATTGATTGACTGGGCCAAAGGAGTCGTAGACGCGAGCGCAGGCGTCCCGGTCGGCGGCCTGCGACTCCTCGCGCAACCGCTGGGCCAGCCAGTCGCGACCAGCCGGGGTGACCCGTACGCCGCGCGGCAGCGACTGCAACAAGCCTGCCGAGACGAGGCGTGCGACTCGCTCTTCGAATCCGTCGCCGACCCCCGTGGCTGCGGCGCGCAGCAGCTCGGGGGACGCCATGCCCTTGAGTTGAGCGATTCGCAGCAGCAGGAAATCGGTGTCGAGGTCGCTCATCGCAGTGGCGCCAGATGGGTCACGCGCACTGCAGCCGGGTGGCAACACCGGCGTCGCCGTCGAGGCGCACAAGGTCCCCGGTATGCAGCTCCTGCGTACCCGTGCGGACGTTGATGATGCAGGGAATGCCGAGCTCGCGGGCGATGATCGCGCCGTGACTCAACGGGCCACCGACATCGATGATGAGCCCGCCGGCGGCGAGGAACAGCGGTGCCCATCCGGGATCGGTGATCTCACAGACCAGAATCTCGCCCGGCTCAATGCTGGCATCGGCGAGGTCCGTCACGACACTAACCTTTGCGATCACGACGCCGGGACTCACACCTACTCCGCGCAGCACGCCGGATTCGGCGTCGTGAGACGCGGGTACCGCGTCCGCCAACGTCAACGCCTCCGGCTGCCCCTGCCAGACCTTGGGCAGGTGTAGGCCCTGGTAGCGCGCGCGCGTCGCGCGCCGCGTGGCGACGAGTGTGCGCGCGTCGGCTGGTAACTCGGGGGCCGCCAGCTCGTCCAGCGTGAACAGGAACACGTCCTCGGGATCATCGATCGCGCCACTCCGCACCAGGTGCGCGCCGAGCGCCCGCGCGGCGGCGCGTCCGGCATCGATCGCCTGCAGAAAGGCCGCCTTGCCGACTTCGCGCAGTGGGATGAAATACCGGGCGAGCGCCAGCTTGTGCCGCGCGCCGCGCCGTTCGCCCGCTGCGATACCCGCGAGCAGCTCGGCCTGCTGCTGCTCTCGCTCGCGGATCCGCGCCGCCTCGATCGCGCGGGGCTGCATCGAGTCGTCGAGCTTGCGGTAGATTTCGACCAGCCCATCGACCGGCCGGGGATCCTCGCGCCACGATCGGCTGGACATGTCGCCCTCGGCCGGCCCGTGGTAGCCGTGACGCCCGAGGAACTCCTCGCGCGTCAGCCGGCCGCGAGCCATTTCCCACACGTCGGTCACTAGCCGCGTCTCCTCCAGTGAGCCATAGCCGGTCGCAAGCGTCCGTTCCAGACCAACCTTGCCCGCGCTCGCAGAGAGGCGCGCCAGCAGCGTATACGAGGTCTGCGCCAGCCAGCTCGCAGACACGTGCACCCGCATGGCCGCGTGAAAGCGGTCGCGCGCCGCGATCAGGGCCGCACGCGCATGCGATGCATCCGCGAGCGCCGCCGGTCGGGTCGTATCGCGCCAGAATTCGTGGATTTCTTCGCGCAATCGCGCGAGCCGCCCGCGCAGCCGCCAGGCGGTCCACGGCATCCTGATCGCGATGACCGGAAAACGCTGCCTCGATGACTGGTAACGCCCGCGCGGATCGGTCGATCCCAGGAATGCGAGTTCCACCTCGCGCGCCGAAGTGCCTGGCATCCGCGCGGCAACGCTGCACAGGATATCGACGTTGCAGGTGTAGCGGCCGAGGAACAGTGCACCGAATCGCTCACCGATGTCGCGCGGCTGGCGGACTTCGCTGGCAGAAAACACGCCCAGGTCGTAAAAGGATTCACGCATCGCGAGCTCGAAGCGACTGTCCCAGAACGTCCAGCCGAGGGGCGTCTGTACTCCCGGCAGCGCCTCGGCGTTGTTGGCGGTCGTCCAGCGGATCTCGGGAGTGGACTGTGCGTGCAACGGATCCGGGCCCATGCCGTTCATGTTCACATCCGGATCAGCGGGGTGTTGCCCGGCGCCCGACTGATGCCGTCGACGAGCGTCGAGAACTCCTCGCACACGCGCTGCACAGGCTGCCCGACTCCGGTCACATTGTTGCAGATCGTGAAGCAGCCGGCGCCGACGCGACCGTCGATGTGCATCCGCGACACGCCCTCGGAACAGACGTAGGAATGTGGTCCGCCGTGATCGGAGTCGTGGCCCGTGATGAATGAAGACAGCGTCTGCACCTCGATGTCGACCCGCTCGCCGCTCTCCAGCACCGCGCCCACGCGGCCGCCGCGGGCCGTGATCCCATCCATGTTGTTGTAGACGACCGAGTCGATCTCGCGCGCGTGCTCGACGACGCCATCGCGCACTATCCAGCCGCCCAACGCGGCGCCGCCACGCGCGTCGAAGAAGGTGAAGATCGAGTGCGACAGCTGCGGTCCCACGGTGCCGACACACCAGCGGCAGGCACGCAGGTTCGAGCCGTCGCGTGTACCCCAAGAGTGATCGCGGTGGGCGAAACCCTGCGTCACGCGGTGCACGCGGCCCTCGATCTCGACCTCGCCCTCGATCGAACCCGAGCTTTCGTAGTGAGCGGCAGCACCGATGTCGACCTGGTCACGACCGATCCACTTCCAGCAAGGTGTCGAAGGATAGAAATCGCGGTAGCAAAGGTCGACCCTGACGCCCTCGTACGCCGCACGCAGCCGGATCGAGTCGCCGGCGTAGGCCCAGTGCAGGCCGCCGGCGGCGAAGCCGTCCGGCCGGCGTGACTCTGCGACCATCGGCAGGCCGAAGCGCAGCCTGCGGAAACGCGTGCCATCCGGCACCTGCAGATAGACCCATTCCTGGCAGCAGTTCCGTCCCGGCTGCGTGCCAAGGCGGAAATATCCAGTCGTCCCGGTGCCGACGTCGCCAAACAACAGAACGACCGACTCCTGCCAGTGCGGCTCGGGGCCAGGCAAATGCAGGAAATCCGCGTCGCTGAACTGGGCCATGCACTTCCCCCGTGCCGCGGCCGCTGCGCCAGTCGCACGACCGCTGTGTCGACTCAGAACGTAGCGCTCGCTATCATCGAGGCTAGCATGGCCATTTGGCACATGCAATTTGCGCTTGCCGACACTCCGCGTGGCCAGGATGCCGGCACCAGCGGGCGGTGCACGCGCCGACAAAGGAGCTGTGTTGCGAACCGAACCTCTGCACGATCTCGGCGCCTACCCTGCAGACCTCGACCTGCTCAAGGCCGCGCGTGCGGCGCTGCGCGTCGGGCTCCTGCCGCAGCTCGGCACCGATTCGCGAAGCCGTTCAGCGGCGCGGCAGCTGGATGCCATCCTGCGCGAGCTGCTGCACCGCGCCGGCGACTTCCCGAGGCTGATTCAAGGTCGCGTCGTGGCGGCTCGGCCGATCCTGCGCGAAGTGCGCACGTTGCGAAAGCAGCTGCGCATCGGCCGGCGATCGAATGTGTCGCGGGTGACTGCGCGACGCCGCGGCGTCGCGAGTTCCGGCCAGGCCACCTATTCGGCTATAACCACGGAGCTGTGTGCCACGATGCCGGCTCTGTGGCGCGCATGGCAGGCGCGGCCGTCGCGCGCGCTGCAGCGGCGACTCGAGTCCCTCGGCCGCAGGATCGTCGCGTGGGAGAACGAGACGGCACGGGCGCTGGCGGCGGATCCGCCCGACGCCGCAGGCCGGCGCCGCAGCACCGTCCCGCGGCAGGTCGATCTCGCCGCCCTGCAGGCCTGCCTGCGCGCCCAAGCGTTCGGCGCACCCGATCTCATGGTCACGGGCCTCGCGCGCCTCAGCGGCGGCTTCTCGCGCGCAACCTGGCTCCTCCACGTGGAGGATCGTGCTTCCGGTCCGCACTCCTATGTCGTTCGACAACAGATGCAGGGTGGCATCGTCCAGGGCGTGGCCGCCGACGTGAAGCACGAGTTCCCGCTGCTGCGCGTGCTGCACGCGGCCGGAGTGCCGGTGCCGAAGCCGCTGCTGCTCGTGACCGGGCGCAACCCGCTGCGCGAGGATTTCATGGTAGTCACGCGCCTGCCGGGACAGGCGATTGGTAATTCGGTAGGCGACTCGACGATCGCGGACGCGCACCTGCTCGAGAGTGCGGCCGGCGCGCTCGCCCGCCTGCACACCGTCGACTGGACGCGCCACCATGCGGCGTTGCGTGGCAGCCGCACCTGGCATCGGTCGTCGAATGTGGGGCTGAGACAGCTGGTGATCGAGCTGCTCGACCGCTGGCACGCGTACATTCGCGGCAACATCGGTATCGCCTCGCCCTCGGTCGAGACCGGGATGGCCTGGCTGCGCGCCAACGTACCGGATCGCGTCGAGGCGCCGCGCATCGTTCACGGTGACGTCACCTTCGCCAACATGCTGGCCGAGCACGGCCGGCTCACAGCGTTGCTCGACTGGGAGGTCACCTGTCTCGGCGACCCGGCCAAGGATCTCGCGCATTTCAAGCCGGTCGTCGAGAGTCGCATGCCCTGGCAGTCGTTCATGGCGAGCTACCTCGCGGCCGGCGGGCGCCCGGTAGATGAGCACACGCTGCGCTACTACGAGGTCTTCAAGGCGGTCACGCACGTCGCGGTCAATTACGTCGCGCGTGGCCGGCGCTTCGCGCGGGCGCCGGAGGCTCGTCCCGAGCTGACCGAGATCGGGTTACTGCAGCTGCCGGTCTACATGCCGCAGCTGCACGCAGCGCTCAAAGGCTGACCAGCGGCGCGCAGTTCTCAGGCCCAGTCGGCACGAATCGAGGCTGGCTCGGGATTTCGCTCGGCGCCGTAGACGCTGCGCTGGTGCCAGTGAGGATAGGGGACCCGCCCCGGACCGGCGGCGTCGAGCCGTGCCACCTCGTCCGCACCGAGACGGAAACTCGCGGCGCCCAGGTTGTCCAGCAACTGGTCCTCGGTGCGCGCACCGAGGATGACCGACGTGACTCCGGGCTTGGCGAGCAGCCAGTTGATCGACACCTGCGCGACCGAGACGCCGCGTGCCTCGGCGATTTCGCGTGCGACGTCGAGCACGCCGAATGCCGTCGTCGGATCGAACAGGTCCCGAGTCCCTGGCACCGCCATGCGACCCTGGTCGAGCGGATCGCCCCGGCGGAACTTGCCTGACAGCAGCCCGCCGGCGAGCGGTCCCCAGACGAGTACGCCGAGGTTTTGGTCGCGCGCCAGTGGCATGAGGTCGAGCTCGGCGTCGCGACCCGCAGCCGAGTAGTAGATCTGCTGCGTGACGAAGCTGCTGCAGTCGAGGTGCGCAGAAACCGCAAGCGCCTTCATCAGCTGCCAGCCGGCGAAGTTCGAGCAGCCGATTTGGCGGACCTTGCCGGCGCGCACCAGTTCGTCGAGCGCCGTGAGCGTCTCCTCAAGAGGCGTCAGTGCGTCGAAGCCATGCACCTGGTAGAGATCGATCCACTCGGTCCCGAGGCGCCGCAGGCTCGCCTCGCAGGCTGCGATCAGGTGCCGGCGCGAGAGACCGGCGTCGTGTTCGCCCGGACCGGTGCGTCCAAAAGCCTTCGATGCGATCAGGACGCGGTTGCGACGCCCACCTAGTGCCCGTCCAAGCACCTCTTCCGCTTCACCGCCCGAGTAGATATCCGCGGTGTCGAACATCGAGACACCCGCATCGAGGCATAGATCTACGAGGCGCGTCGCCTCAGCGACTCCAAGCCCGCCCAGCTCCCGGGCAAGCGGCGAGTCGCCGCCAAAGGTTACGGTCCCGAACGACAGCATGGGGACGCGGACCCCGCTGCCACCCAGCTCACGAGTTTCCAAGCAACCTCCGCGACGCCCCGTAACGTCCGCGCGGCCGGGCCGGCTCCGACCGCGCGGACGAGGGGCCAGTCAGAAGTCGGCCGTGATTTCCACCCCATACGTCAGTGGCGCCGCCACGACGCGGAATATGGAAGTGCTGCCCGCAACCTCGCCGCTCTGGATATAGAGTTCGTCCGTCAGATTGCGCCCGAAGACCGAGATGCGCCAGTGGTCCTGGAAGCTGACGTCGATGCTGGCATTCAGGAGTCCGACGTCGTCTCGGTGGACCCGCGGGTCGTTGGCCGTGATCGTCTCGAGGTCGGTCGTGTAGACGTACTCGACGTGAGGGGTCGCCGAAGCTGCCGAGCGGGACACCGTAGGTACCGGCGATCCGGCCGGAGAAGTCCGGCGCATAGATCAGCTTGAGATTCGAGTTGTCGGTGACAGTGCCGTCCGCGTCGAGGTCGGCGAGGAACTTGTCGTACTTTGCATCGAGAATTCCGATCGACGCATCGATGCGCAGCCGCTCGGTGACCAGCCCGGTGAACTCGGCCTCGATGCCCTGGATGGTGGCGTCCGCTGCGTTTACGGTGCGCAGGTCGGTCGGCGTGACGAACACCGAGCGCTGCAGGTCCTGGTACTCGTTCCAGAACGCGGCGATGTTCAACCGCACCCGGTGGTCCAGCCACTCACTCTTCATGCCGAGCTCGACCGAATCGACCGTTTCTTCGTCGAACGGGCCGATACCGCTCGGCGCACCCGCCTGACCGTTGAAGCCGCCGCTGCGGAATCCCTGCGAGTAGTAGCCGTAAAACATGATGTCGTCGCTGTACTGGTAGGCCGCGCCCACCTTCGGGCTGAAGTTGTTCCAGCTCTCGTCTGCACTGACCTTGACCGGGCGCCCGTAGAACCCGACCGGCTCCGGCGCGCAGCCGCCGAGCGCAATCGGGATGTAGGGTGCGTATTCGAGCTCCTTCTCCTCCCAGGTATAGCGGCCGCCCAGCGTCAGTGTCAGCTTCTCGGTCGCGTGATAGTTGCCCTCGAAGAAGCCAGCGATGCTCTCCTGCTTCTGCGAGGTGTAGAACAGGCCCACGTTGTCGACGCTGTACGGCCCGGTCGCGCCTGGCGTCCCGAACACGAAGTAGTCCAGGATGAAGTTCGGGTCGGCGATGAACTGAAAAACGTGTTGATCCGCGAAGGTCTCCGCATCGAGGTAGTACAGTCCTGCTACGAAGTCGAACGTGTCGGAAAAGTCCGATGCAAAGCGGAATTCCTGCGAGACTGGTCGAAATCGTCCGCGCGGTACTGGGTATTGATCGTCGCGAACGAGAAATCGGTGTCGCTGGTGTTGAACAGCTCCAAGCCACCATACCCGGTCACCGATGTCAACGTGCCGGCACCAACGTCGAGGTTCATCTCGAGCATCGAGCCGAAGATCTGGTTGTCGACCGACGGAATCATGTCCTGGTCGATTCGGTACTCGGCGTCGTGACCCCGGTCGCCGACCTCGAGCGAGCAGACTGCGCCGAAGTCGAACCCGACGAACTCGCCGGGCCGGCCCACGCACGTGCCGCCAAACTGGCCGCTGGTCGTCCGTGTAGTCGAGGATCAGCGTTGCGTCGAAGGCCTCGGTCGGGTTGAGCGTCAGCACGCCACGCACCGCGAACGTGTCCAGCCCGCCGAAGTCCTCCCCGGTCGTGGAGTCGGTGAACCAGCCATCGGAGTCCAGCTTGACCGCGGAGATGCGTGCCGCAGCCGTCTCGCCGATCGGGAACTCGAGCGACCCCTTGACGTCCAGCCTGCCGTAATTGCCGGCCACCGGCTGCGCGTCCGCGCCAAACTCACCGCTCGGGCGACGCGACCGCATCAGAATCGCACCTGCGGTGGTGTTTCGTCCGAACAGCGTGCCCTGCGGTCCGCGCAATACCTCGATTCGCTCAACGTCGAACAGGTCGGGGATGCCGACGCCGACGCCCGCGATGTAAACGCTGTCGATGAAGGTCGCGACCGCCGGGTCGACCGTGTTGATGATGTTCGTCGCCCCGATGCCGCGGATGAAGTAGGCCGCGCCAGTGGGAAACGACAGGAAGTTCGTGAGCTGGATGTTCGGCACGCTGCTGGTGATGTCGGTCAGCTTGGTGGAGAACAACTTAGCGATGGCGCGCTCATCCAGCGCACTGACCGTGACAGGGCTGCGCTGCAGCTCTTCCTCGACCCGCCGCGCTGTCACCATGATCTCCTCGATGGCCAGCGATCCGCGAGTGGCGTCCGCCTGTACGGCGGACTGTGCCGAAACCGGCAGTGCCGCACCCAGCGAAAGACAGACACCCGGCCACGACCAGGAAGGCAGTACGCAACATCATGAACCCCCTCCCGAAGAAGGCCGCGATTCCGGTCCGTGGCGCGTTTGCGGTTCCAGCAACGCTTGCTGTCAAACGTAGCGGGCGCTACTCTAATACTTTGGTAGACGATGGGCAATCGTACGATTCGCACGTGCATTGCTCGCCGTCCAGCGCAATCGCCCCTCCTCCGCTTTCACGCGGTGGAGTGTGCATGTGCGTCCGGTAACGCGCGATAAGGGGGAGGTTGCATGAATACGCGCAGCCAGCTGCTCTGTACCTTGAGCGGGCCGTTATTTCGGGATGTTCCTGGTCGGCTTCGTGCTGCTGGCGCGCTTCCTGCCGCCGCTGCCCCCGCTGACCAGCGCAGAGGCGGTCGCGCAGATATTCCGCGAAAATACTGTACCTATTCGCGCCGGCAACATGCTGATCATGCTGTGCTCGGGCCTGGCGGTCAGCTTTGCCGCCGCGATCGCGATGCAGATCAGGCGTATCGAGGGCGGGGTGCCGGTGCTGGCCTACGTCCAGCTTGGCGCAGGCACATTTACCGCGATCATCACACTGATCCCGGCCATGATCTGGACGCTGATGGCGTACCGGCCGGAACGCGAACCGAAGACGTTGCTGCTGCTGAGTGACTTTGCATGGATCTCGCTGGTGATGCCCGTGACGTCGGTGGTGCTGCAGTGCCTCGCCGTCGGGCTCGCGATCCTCGGCGATCGCAGCGTGGTGCCGGTCTATCCGCGGTGGCTCGGCTACTTCAACCTGTGGCTCTCGTTCCTTCTGCTGCCTGGCTCCCTGATCACGTTCTTCAAGGATGGGCCGTTCGCCTGGAACGGGGTTTTCACATTCTGGATGCCGCTCAGCCTGTTCGGCCTGTGGTACATCGTCATGATCGTCGTGACGACCCGCGTAATCCGCCGGCAGGCGGCGTCGGATCGCTAACCCAGCCAAGGCCATGAGCAGTACGCGCCGCGACCCGGCCGCCGCGTCGCCCGAGCGTCGCGTACCCGGCGAGCCCGGCGTCTGGGTATTCCTGCTGGGCGACATGGGGGTATTCGGTCTGTTCTTCACCGGCTACGTGTACTACCGCGCCCAGCAGCCTGTGCTCTACGCGGCGTCGCAGGCTCTGCTCGATCAAAACAAGGCCACGCTCGGTACGGTGCTGCTGCTGACCAGTTCGCTCCTGGTCCTGTGTGGAGTGCAGTTCCTGCGCACACGCGTCTCCAGACGGGCCCCGGCGTGTTTCGCCGCGGCCATTGTTCTAGGTACGGGCTTCGTCGTGCTCAAGGGGCTCGAGTACGCCGACAAGTTCGATGCCGGAATGGCCTCACGACCAACGAGTTCTTCACGTTTTACTTCATGTTGACAGGCATCCATCTCGCGCACGTGCTGATCGGGCTCGTCCTGCTGGGCTGCGTCTGGCACCGCGCTCGGCGCATGGATGGCCGCAGCGGACCGATGGTGCTGGTTGAGGGCGGTGCGAGCTACTGGCACATGGTCGACTTGCTGTGGATAGTCCTGTTCCCGCTGCTCTACCTGATGCGCACCGCATGAATCTAAGCGTCATCCGCGCCGGTGTGCTCGCCTGGCTGGTGCTGGCGGTCCTCACCGGTGTGACCTGGTGGATCGGCGTAAGTCACGCCGACGAATCACGCCACCGGCGGGCTGACACCATCGCGCTGTTGCTGCTCGCGTTCTTCAAGGCGCGGCTTATCATCCTGCACTTCATGGAGCTACGGCACGCTCCCCTCGGCCTGCGGGCCCTTGGCGAGGCGTGGGTCGTGGTCACATTTGCCTGCGTGGTGCTGACCTACCTGGCCACCGCCGCCTGAGCCGCTCACTACGCGGTCTTCGAACACCCCGGCACACGGATCCCGTCTGCTTTCCTGCGTCGTAACTAGCGCTCGCTACGGTGCAGGATCATGCGCTAACATACCTATTGCGTATTATCGTCCGATGCCCACCGCCGGTGACGGTAGTCGGGTACGGGCACGGAACGCACACTCCGGATCGCTTGATCCGCAAGGACACGTACTATGATCACGGTCGTCGGTGGCCATGCGCCACGCGTGCACGGAGCCGGGGACGAGGGTCGCCACGCCCGCGGTGAACCTGGCTGGCAGGAGAGTGTACTGGTCCACTGGTGGGACGACCGCGCAGGCATTGGCGGCTTCCACCGCATCGGTCACGAGGTGGAAGCCGCAGGCGACCGCACCAACCCTGGCATGGGGTCATGACGCGCGAAGGCAGGGTGTTCCGTCGCTACCTGGATGTGGCGAAGGCATCCAGGAAGTCCGCAGCGGACAGCTTCGAGTGCACGGACGCATACGTCATGCGCACCGGTCCGCGGACACGCTGGCGACTCGACGATCCCGAGTGCTCGGTCGAACTCGAGATCGAAGACTTCCATACGCCGTTCGACCCGTTCCCGGCTACCTCGGGCACGCTTGCCAAGGATTATGCAAGCAATCATTTCGAAGTCTCGGGGCGCGTCACCGGTCGGGTCGTGCTGGACGACCGCGTGTTCCAGATCGACGGCCTCGGATACCGTGATCACAGCTGGGGTCCGCGCAACTGGGCAACCCTGCTGAGCCACCGCTGGGTGGTCGGCTGCTGCGGACCTGACCTCTCCTTCGGCGCGATCGCCTGGCACGGGGTCGACGGCACGTTGCGAAAGTATGGCTACGTCGTGCGCGATGAAAAGTTCATCCCGGCCACTGAGGTCGACATCGTGACTTTCATGGAGGTTGACGCGATGACGCATCGCGGCGGCGAGGTCACGTTCACGCTTGCCGACGGCAGCACGTCGCGGGTCCGTGCTGTGCCGGTGGCGGGCATGGTCACGCTGCACCGGAACATCGCGACGGTCGATGAGCTGTGCAGGGTGGACCTGGACGGGCGCCCCGGCTACTGCGACTTCGAGATCACGACCAACCCGCGCAACGGCTCGGGACCGTTGTCCGGACTCGTGCGCGCCACGCACCGGGAAGGGCTGACATGGTTGACCTGAGGGCCGAGCTCTCGGGTCCGAACATACGGCGACTGCGGGCGCCGGTCTCCGGCTCGATGTATCTGCTCGCCCTCTCTCGAGAGCTCACGGCGCGAATCGAGCCCCGCCTGAGTGACAGCCGCGACCGCCACGTTCTGTCGTTGTGCCGCAAGGTGCTGGTGCGGATGGCATATGCGGATTCGATCAGCCTCGATCCGGACGGCACCGCGCCGCGCGAGATCCCGCCGGCGGTCGGTGCCAACCGTGCACAGATCCGCGAGGACATCGGAAGGCTCGAGGAGCTGGGCCTGGACGCCGCGGCCGAGATCGCCGAGCGGGAAGGCCGGCTGCTCGACGCGGCGGAGGCGCAGGTTCAGGGCGACCTGGAGCGGCTTGCGGCGCTGCAGGTGGCCGGCGACGAGCTCAGGGTCGACCCTCAGTCGGTCCGTGAGTACCTGGCACGTCGCGAGGGCGAAAGCGACCGGCTGGACCTCGCGAGCTTCGAGGTTGCGCCGGGTGGCTACTCCAAGCAGACGCTGTTGGTCGGCGTGGCGGAAAGTCGCCTGTTGCCGGACACGTTCGTGATCCGCAAGGATCATCCGGCGGCGATCATGCAGACCAGTGTCTGTCACGAGTACCCCGTCCTGGTCCGACTGTACGAGGCGGGTCTGCAGGTGCCACGGCCGCTGTTCCTCGAATCCTCGGGCGAGTACCTGGGTGCGCCATTCAGGCGGTTGCTCGGCTGGCCGGTCGCGTCGAAGGCGCGCACCTCGTCGCGCCGGCGGATCACGGCCTCGCGCTCCAGCTGGCGGCGCAGCTCGGGCGCCTGCATGCGCTGGAGTGCAGCCGCTTTGCGGGCTTGCTGCCTCCCCCGCCGTCGCAGGCGCCTGATGTACTACGGTCGGAGATCGAGCTGCTGCGGTGCTACTGGCGCGAGTTCGCACACTCGGAGAGTGCGACGCTCGAGGTGGCGTTCGCCTGGCTGGACGCGAACGTGGACCGCGTCGTCCCCCGCCAGGCGGTACTGCACGGCGACATCGGGTTTCACAATCTGCTGATCGAGAGCGGACGGATCATGGCCATCCTCGACTGGGAGCTTGCACGTTTCGGGCACCCGGCCGAGGATCTCGGTTACTGCCGTTCGACGGTCTCGCGCATGGTCCCGTACGCGGCCTTCTGCCAGGCCTACGAAGCGGCCGGCGGCCCGCACATCGACCTGCGGACCAACGACTTCTTTACGCTGCTGCAACTCTGCCGCTTCGTCGTCTACGAGGTGCGAGGACGTGGCCTGTTCGAATTCGGCGCTACCGAGGATTTCGGAATGGCTTACATCGGCGCGCACGAGTTGCCTGCGCTGGTCCATCGCCTCTCGGAGATGCTACGCGACGTCCTCGGACGACGGGGATCCTCGCCCTAGAAGTAGAAGCGGCTGATCGTGTCGGCGACGCAGGCGGGACGATCACCGCCCTCGATCTCGATGGTCACGCGGACGACGATCTGCACCCCGCCCGGAACGTCGGTCGCCTCGAGCACCTGCGCGCGCCCGCGGATCCGCGCGTCCACCTTGACGGCGGCCGGGAAACGCACCTTCTCCGTGCCGTAGTTGACGCCCATCTTCGCGTTCTCCACGCGCACCAGGTCGGGCAAAAAGAGATTGACGAGCGAGAGCGTCAGGTAGCCGTGCGCGATGGTGCTGCCGAAGGGACCCGCTCGCCGCGCGCGCCGGGTCGACGTGGATCCACTGATGGTCGTCCGTGGCAGCGGCGAAGGCGTCGATCCGCGACTGCTCGACCGTGATCCAGTCGGTCGGTCCCGACCTCCCGGCCCGGAGCAGCGCGCAGTTCCTCGGCCGAGTGGAAAATCGCCGTCATCCCTCAGGCCCGCTGGCTCGAGACCGGCACGACTTCGCCGGTCATGTAGCTCGAGAGATCGCTCGCCAGGAACACCATCACGTTGGCGACCTCCCAGGTCTCGGCAGCGCGGCCGAAGGCCTCGCGCTTCGCGAGCTCCTCCAGCAGCTCGCGGCGGCGTCACCTTGGCCAGGAATTCGTGCATCGCGATGCTGGGCGCGACCGCGTTCACCCGCACCCCGTGCTTCGCCGCCTCGATCGCGGCGCAGCGCGTGAACGCCATGACGCCCGCCTTCGCCGCGGCGTAATGCGCCTGCTCGGCCTGCGCCCGCCAGCCGAGCACCGAGGCGTTGTTGATCACGACGCCGCTGCCGCGCTCGTACATGTGCGGGAGGACGGCGCGGCACATCCGGAACACGCTGGTCAGCGTGACGTCGAGCACGCGCGACCACTGCTCGTCGGTCATCATCACGATTTCCGCCGACCCGCCCAGCCCGGCGTTGTTGACGAGCACATCGATGTGTCCCATCCGCTCGAGCGCCGCGTCGACGAGCTCACGCACGTCCTTTTCCTGCGTCACGTCGCAGACGCGCGACGGGGTCGACGTGCCGGTCGTCTCGCTGATCTTGGCCGCGGCCTCCGCAAGGCGCTTCGGATGCAGGTCGCTGATGAAGATGCGCGCTCCTTCCTCGGCAAAGCGCTTCGCGGCAGCGAATCCGATGCCGGTGCCCTGCGGCGGCCGTGAACAGGACCCGCTTGCCCAGCAGCAGGCCGCGCGGCTTCGGATATTCGGGTGCACGTATGCTCATGCCTGCTCCTCAGCGTCACCTCGGGGTTCCTTCGGCAATCCGAGCGCGCGCTCGGCGATCAGGTTGCGCTGGATCTGGTTGGTGCCGCCGTAGATCGTATCCGCACGCGTGTACAGGTACAGGTTGGTCAGCTCGTCGAACCGGTACTCCGTAGTCGGGGCGATCTCGCCGGGCGGCCCCTGGATGTCCATCGCGAGCTCGCCCAGCGCCCGGTGCCAGGTCGCCCAGAAGATCTTGTAGGTATACGCAGCGCGGCTGAGACGCCCGGTGCCTGCATCGGTGAGCATCCGAAGCGCACTTACGCGCATGATCTTCAGCCCGATGTGCGCCTGGGCGAGACGCTGGCGGATGAGCGCGTCGCGCGCGGTACCGTTTCGCACGGCGAGCGCGCACATCCGGTCGAGCTCGCCGCGGAAGGCCATCTGCTGCGCGAGCGTGGAGACGCCCCGCTCGAAGTTGAGGAGCGCCATCGCAACCTTCCAACCCTCGCCCGGCGTGCCGAGGATGCAGTCGGCCCCGGTTCGCGCGCCATCGAAGAACAGCTCGTTGAACTCGGTGTCGCCCGTCATCTGTCGAATGGGCCGCGTCGAGACCCCCGGCTGCTTGACCGGCACCAGCAGGAAGGACAGGCCGTCGCGCCCGCGGCTTCCCTCGGTCGTGCGGCACAGGACGAAGGCCCAGTCAGCGAACTGCGCGAGCGAGGTCCAGGTCTTCTGGCCGTCGATCACCCACGTATCGCCCGAGGCGCCCTGCTCGAGCCGTGCGCGGGTGCGGACGTTCGACAGATCGGATCCCGCATTCGGCTCGGAATAGCCCTGGCACCAGTACTCCTCGCCTGCGGCGATCGGCGGCAGAAAGCGCGTCTTCTGCCCCTCGGTGCCGAAGGCGAGAATCGTGGGCCCGATCAGCTCGACGCCCAGGTGACCGAGCCGCGCGGGCGCGCCGGCACGCGCGTACTCCTCCGCGAAGATCACCTGCTCGGCGAGCGTCGCCGCGCGTCCACCGTATTGCGTGCGGCCAGCCCGGCACGCTCCAGCGCGCACGCCCGAGCGCCTGCTCCCAGGCGCGTCGCTCCTCGGGCCGCGCGGTCAGGCCGGTTACGCCGCGCAGACCTGCAAACGGGCCCGCGAGCGCGGCTGACAGCCAGTCGGCGGCTTCGGTGCGGAAGCGCTCTTCCTCGGGCGTGAATCCAAGTTTCACGGTCGCCTCGCGGGCCGGAGCGAAATCGACGCCAGGCGCCCGTGGCTCATGCCAGCTGCCCGCTCGTGGCCGAAAGCAGGCGCGCCGCGATTCGCTCCCGGTGCCATGGGGGCGAGCCGAGCAGGGTCGACGCGGCCCGCGCGCGCTTGAAATAGAGATGCGCGACGTGCTCCCAGGTAAAGCCCACGCCGCCGAGAAGCTGGATCATGCCGGCCGCGCAGTCGATGAAGGTCTCGCTGCACCAGCTTCCCGCGATCGCGGCCGCCTCCTCGAATTCCTCCGGCAGCTCATCGACTGCGCACGCGGCGTAGTACGCCGCGGAGCGAGCTGCCTCCGTGGCGACCATCATGTCCGCGAGACGGTGCTTGACCGCCTGGAAGCTGCCGATCGGACGGTCGAACTGGACGCGTGCCTTCGTATGCTCGGTGGCGATCTCGAGCGAGGCTTCCGCGCCGCCGAGCTGTTCAGCGGCGAGCGCCGCCTGCGCACGCGCGAGCGCCGTCGCAAGCGCAGTCCCCGCCTCCCCCGCCTCTCCGAGGACGGATTCGGCCGCGACCTCGACCGAGTCGAACCGCACGCGCGACATGGGGCGGGTCTGGTCGAGCATCGTGAGCCGCTCTATCGAAACGCCCGCGTGCTCGGGATCCACCAGCGCGAGGCTCACGCCATCGGCGCCAAGGCTGCCCGTCGCGCGCGCGGCAACGACCAGCAGATCTGCTGCATCCGCGTGGACGACGAACCCGGCAGCGCCATCGAGACGCCAGCCACGCCTCGAGCGCGTAAGCCGTGGCCCGATCCCGTCGAGACCCGGCGCGCCATCCTCGTTGGCGATCGCCAGAGTGGCGCGGGTCCGGCCCGCCGCGATGCCGGGCAGCAGCGCCTCGCGCTGCGCGGCCGTTCCGGCCAGCGCGATGGCAGGCGCCGCGAGCGCAACCGTTGCAAGGAACGGCGATGGCAGCAGCATCCGGCCCATCTGCTCACAGAGGATTGCCAGCTCGACGCCTCCGAGACCTGATCCACCGAGCTGCGCGGGGAGCGCGATGCCGCACCAGCCCATCTCCTCGCCGATCGCGCGCCATGTCGCCTTGTCATAGCCCGGCGGCGACTCGATCGCTGCGCGCAGTCGCGAAGGCGCGCCGTGCTCCGCGCAGAATGCGCGCGCAGTGTCCTGAATCAGCGCCTGTTCTTCGGTGAATGCGAACTGCACGACCGGGCCTCAGGTCCCCCACACCTTTTTCTGCGGCCGCCGCGCGGCCAGCAGTCCTGCAACGGCCGGCCCCACCTCCGCGGGTGACCAGCGCGATCCCTTGTCGACGCTCGGCCCGTCGTTCCAGCCGTCGCAGAGCGTGATCCGCCCGCCCTCGAGCTCGAACACGCAGCCCGTCACGCCGCGCGAGTCCGCGGCTCCCGAGCCAGACGACGGTCGGCGCGATGTTCTCCGGGTCCTGCACGTCGAATCCGGCCGCGGGCTTCTTCATCTTCTCGGCAAAGGCCTGCTCGGTCATGCGCGTGCGCGCCGCGGGCGCGAGCGCGTTGACGGTCACGCCATAACGCCCGAGCTCGGCCGCCTGCACCAGGGTCAGGCTCGCGATCCCGCCCTTCGCCGCGGAATAGGCGCTCTGCGAGAAGCTCCCCTGCAGCCCGGCGCCCGAGCTCGTGTTGAGGATGCGCGCATCGACGGGCCGGCCCGCCTTCTGCTCGCCGCGCCAGAATTGCACCGCGTGACTCGCCGGGCAGAAGTGTCCGCGCAGATGCACACGGATCACCGCGTCCCATTCCTCGAGGCTGCTGCTCACGAACATCCGGTCGCGGACGAAGCCCGCGTTGTTCACCAGCGACGTCGAGACCGCCGAACGCATCGATGGCCGTCTTCACGAGGCGGCCGGCGCCCTCCCAGTCGGTGATGTCGTCGCCGTTCGGCACCGCCTCGCCGCCCGCCGAGCGGATCTCGTCGACGACCGCCTGGGCGACCGAGGTATCGCGCCCTTCGCCCGCGAGGCTGGTGCCGAGATCGTTGACGACGACCTTCGCACCCTCGCGCCCGAAGGCGAGTGCATAGGCGCGCCCGAGCCCGCGACCCGCGCCGGTGATGATGACGACCCTTCCCTCGCAGATTCCCGACATCCTTCCTCCGCAGATTCTTCTAGACGCGTTCGATGATGGTCACGTTGGCCTGGCCGCCGCCCTCGCACATGGTCTGCAGCCCGTAGCGGCCACCGCGCCGCTCGAGCTCGTTCAGGAGGGTGGTCATGAGGCGCGCGCCGGTGGCGCCGAGCGGATGCCCGAGCGCGATGGCGCCGCCCTACACGTTGACGCGCGCCGGGTCCGCGCCCAGTGACTTCTGCCACGCGATCACCACCGACGCGAACGCCTCGTTGATCTCGACGAGATCGATGTCGGCGAGCCTGAGACCCGTCTTCGCGAGTGCGTGCTCGGTCGCCGGGATGGGCGCGGTCAGCATCCAGACCGGATCCGCCGCCACGCACCGACAGGTGGTGGATGCGGGCGCGCGGCTTCAGGTCGTGCCGCCGCACGGCCGATTCGCTCGCGATCAGGAGCGCGGCCGCGCAGTCGGCGATCTGGCTCGACACCGCCGCGGTGACGCGACCACCCGGCGTGAGTGGCTCGAGCGTCGCCATCTTCTCGAGCGACGTTCCGCGCCGCGGCGTCTCGTCGCGGCGCACCTCGCCGACCGGGACGATCTCGCGGTCGAAGCGGCCGGAGTCGATCGCCTCGATCGCCCGTCGTGTTGCTCTCGAGCGCGAACTCCTCCATCTCGCGCCGGCTGATGTCCCACTTCTCGGCGATCATCTCCGCCGAGCGGAACTGCGAGACTTCCTGGTCGCCGTAGCGTGCACGCCAGCCGGGCGAGCCACGGAAAGGGTCGTCGAACCCGTATGCGCGTCCCGCAAGCATGGCCGCCGCAGATCGGGATCTGGTTCATCGTCTGCACGCCGCCCGCGACGACCAGGTCCTGCGTCCCGCTCATCACGCCCTGCGCGGCGAAGTGCAGCGCCTGCTGCGACGATCCGCACTGCCGGTCGACGGTCGTGCCGGGCACGTGTTCGGGCAGGCCGGCCACGAGCCAGCAGGTGCGCGCGATGTCGCCGGCGAGCGGCCCGATGGTGTCGACCGCGCCGAAGACGACGTCCTCGACCGCCCCGGGGTCGACGCCGCTGCGCTCGATCAGCGCCTTGAGCGCGATGCCGCCGAGGTCGGCCGGATGCACGCTGGCGAGGCCTCCCTTCTTCTTGCCGACCGGCGTCCGCACCGCCTCGACGATATAGGCGTCCGCCATCTCAAGCCTCCGTTGCCGAAAACGTGTGCGCCGGCCCCAGCGGCTGCGCGCCCGACCACAGCGCCGACTGGACGCGGCGCGCGTGCAGGCTGCCGTCGCCCCAGGCACCCGCGAGCGCCCAGGCGCGCTTCATGTAGAAGTGCAGGTCGACCTCCCAGGAATAGCCCATCGCGCCGTGCGCCTGCATGGCGATTCGCGCGCACGCATCCGCGGCCGCGACGGCCGCAAGCTTGGCGTGCGAAACGGCCACCCGCGTTTTCTCGCCTGAGTCCGCGAGCGACGCCGCGGCGGCGTAGACGACCGGGCGCGCGAACTCGAGCCTGACCTGTGCACTCGCGAACTGGTGCTTGAGCCCCTGGTAGGCGCCAATGGCCTGGCCGAACTGCCTGCGCTCGCTGGCATATGCCACGCCGATCTCGAGCATGCGCTCCGCCACGCCAAGACATTGCGCCGCCGCGTGCAGCGCGCCGCGATCGAAGGCGCGGGCCATCGCCGCCCGCGCCCCGGCACCCTCCGCGATCCGGGTCGCCGTCACCGGTGCGTACGAAACGCGATGCAGGCGCCGCAGACGATCGTTCGCCGGCTCCTCGACAAGCCGGACACTCCGATCGCGGCACGAGGTGAAGCTCGTCGCCCGCGCCGAGGAGCAGCCAGTCGGCATGGCCTGCGCCGGCGACAAGCGACTCCTGCGGAAGAGCCACCGCCACGCGCGCAGCTCCCGCCGCGGCCGCCTCGAGCACCGGCGCGACACGCGCGTCCCCCGAGTGCTCGGCAAGCAGCGGCACTGCAACCGCGGCGTGCTCGATGAGCGCCTCGGGAACTGCCGCACGGCCGATCTCCTCGGCAATCAGCACGAAGTCGACGCTCGTGAGACCCAGGCCGCCCGCGGCTTCCGGCGCGAGCAATCCAGGCAGTCCCAACTCGCGGTAGCGTGCCCACCGCTCGGCAGCAGCTCGCGCGTCGTCGCGACCTTCCGCCACGCCGCGCAGAACCGCGGGTGAGCACACATCGGCCAGAAGCTCGCGGACCGAGGTCGCCATCATCCGCTGCTCTTCGCTGAACGTGAAATCCACGCCCGCTCCTTCAGCCTCGCGGCAGCTTCATCAGCCGCTCGGCGATGATGTTGCGCTGGATTTCGTTCGTGCCGGCGTAGATCGGGCCCGCGAGCGAGAACATGTAGCCCTCGAGCCAGGCGCCGACGTCGCCGGCGTCGGGTGCCTGCGGCAGGAGCTGCGCGCGGCACCCGAGGATCCGCATCGCGCAGTCGTGCATCGCGAGATCGAGCTCCGACCAGAAGATCTTGTTGAGACTCGCCTCGACGCCGATCGCGCCACCGGCGATCAGCCGCGACGCGGTCATGTAGGTGTTGAGCGCGTAGGCCTGCGCGTCCATCCACGCCTGCGCCACCTGGCTGCCGATCGCCGGTTCGAGCTCCGCGGCATGGCGGCGATAGAGCTCGACGAGCCGCTGTGCCGTGGCCTGGAAGCGCGCGGGGCTGCGCAGCATGAGCCCGCGCTCGAAGCCCGCGGTCGCCATCGCGATCTGCCAGCCCGGCGCCCTCGGCGCCGAGCCGGTTCGCGACCGGGACGCGCGCATCCTCGAAGAAGATCTCCGCGAAGCCGGTCTCGCCGTGGATCTGCGGGATGCCGCGCACGCGGATACCCGGCAGGTCGAGCGGAAACAGCATGAACGAGATGCCGCGATGCCGCTCCGACGCCGGGTCGGTGCGGAACATGCCGAAGCCCCAGTCGGCGTAGGCCGCGCGCGAGGACCAGATCTTGTGGCCGCGCAGCACGTAGTCGTCGCCGTCGCGCAGAGCAGTGGCGCGCAGTGCCGCGAGATCCGACCCCGCCTGCGGCTCGGACCAGCGCTTGCGCCCAGATCTCCTCGCCCGCGGCCATCCGCGGCAGGAAACGCGCCTTCTGCTCGGGCGTGCCGAACTCCATCAGCGTCGGCCCGAGCAGGAAAATGCCGTTCTGGTTGGCGCGCGCCGGCGCCTGCGCCCGGTAGTACTCCTCCTCGAAGATCAGCCACTCGATCAGGTCGCAGCCGCGTCCGCCGTACTCCTCAGGCCAGGTGACCATGCCCCAACGCCCGCGCGCGAGCGTGCGCTCCCACTCGCGATGCGCCGCGAAGCCCGCTGCCGACTCCAGCGTCTCGAGCGGCTCGCGCGGCACGTTGGCCGTCATCCAGGCGCGGACCTCGGCGCGAAACGCGCGCTGGCCGTCGGTGTAGCGGAGCGCAATCGTCATTCGGCGGTCCCGTTCAGAACTTCGCCTTGTCGCCGGTGGCGACGAACTCGTCGCGCGCTTTCTGCGAATCGGCGTTCATGTACATCTCGAGCGTGAAGCCCTGCTCGTAGCGGTACATCCGGTCGACGTCGGTGGCCTCGATCCCGTTCAGCGCCTCCTTCGGCGAGCACGAGTGCCGTGCGGCTCTTGCCGGCGATCACCGTGGCGAAGGCGCGTGCCTCCTCGAGCAGCCGTTCGCGCGGGACGACCTTCTCGACCGCGCCCAGGCGCCAGGCTTCGGCTGCGGGCAGGTTGCCGCCGGTGAAGAAGAGCGCGCGGACCTTGTGCAGCGGCAGCATGCGCATCATGTGCGCCGCGCCGCCCATCGCGCCACGATCGATCTCCGGCAGCGAGAAGTACGCATCGTCCGCCGCGATGATCACGTCGCTCGCGCCCGAGAGGCCGATACCGCCGCCGATCACGAAGCCATGGACGGCCGTGATCACCGGCACCTCGGCCGCGCGCACGGCGCGGAAGGTCAGGTAGTTGCCGCGGTTCAGCTCGACGATGCGCCCGGGATGCTTCTGCATCTCCTTGATGTCGACGCCAGCGCAGAATCCGCGACCCTCGCCACGGATCAGGAGGCAGCGATGCGCGGGGTCGCGGCCCATGCGCTCGATCACGTCCGCGAGCTCGTTCCAGCCCGCGCTGTCGAGCGCATTGACGGGCGGATGATCGAGGACGATCTCACCGACTCGGTCGCGTGTTTCTGTTCGGATCGGCACGACTCTTCTCCCCGTATTCGCCTCACCCTCGCGGGAGCAGCTCGCAGGCCGCGGCGAGACGGGCTTCCGCCTCTCGCACGATGCGCTCGACGAGCTCCGCGCAGCTCGGCAGGTCTCCGAGGCGACCGGCGACCTGCCCGCTCGCCATGATGCCCTCCGCGGGTTGCCCCTGTACGACCGCGCGCTGGAGCAGCACCGGCGAGTTCGCGGCGAGCAGCGCCTGGCCCAGGCTCATCTCGCCCGAGCGCGCCATGGCGCGCGCGGATCTGAGCATTTCGCCGAGAGAAGCGCCCGTGAGCCGCTTGAGCTCGAATGCATTGCGAAGCGCGGTGACCAGTACGCCGGCGCCGCTCGCGCGTTCGATGCGCGCCGCGAGCTCGTTGCGGAGCATCCGGTGCGGGATGCCGTCGAGCTTCGTGGTCACGAACACGTCGTCGAGCCCCGCCTTCACGTAGCGCGCCTTGGTTGCATCGGGCACCGGGGATTCACGGGTCATCAGGAAGCGCGTGCCCATCGCGACGCCGGCGGCGCCGCAGGCGAGCGCGGCGGCCAGCCCGCGCCCGTCGGCAAAGCCGCCTGCCGCAAACACCGGGATCTTCACGGCGTCGAGCACCTGTGGCAGGAGCACGGTGGTCGAGACCGAGCCCGTGTGACCGCCGCCCTCGCCGCCCTGCACGATCAGCATGTCGGCGCCCAGCTCGGCCGATTTCTGCGCATGCCGCAGCGCGCCGACCGAGGCGATGCAGGTCACCCCGGCTGTGCGAAAACGGGCGATCATCGCCGCGTCCGGCCCGCGACCAAAGCTCACCGCCCGCACGCCCTTCCCGAGGATCGTGTCGACGATCTGCGCCGCGCCGGGCTGGAACATGTGGAAATTGACGCCGAACGGCCGGTCGGTGAGCGAGCGCACACGGTCGATCGCCGGAGCGACCTCGCGCGCCGCGAGCGTCGCGCAGGCGAGGATGCCGAAGGCGCCGGCGTTACAGGACGCGGCGACGAGCTCGGGTGTCGCCACGTATCCCATCGCCGTCTGCACGATCGGATAACGCGCGCCGAGGGCCTCGCAGGCCGCGGTCCGCAGCGTGAGCCCGCTCACGACCTCACCGCGCGGTCGCCCGGCGGATTGCCCTTGAAGACGGTCGCGCGCAGGTCCTGCGGGTCGAGCACGCGACGGATCAGGTCGAGCTCGGCCGCGGTCGGTGCCTGCGTCGTGGCGATCGTGCCGGGGCGCGCAAGCGGGAACCCGGTGTTTTCCTGAACCTGCTCGAACGCGATGCCCGGATGGAGCGAAGCGACACGGATCTGGTGATCGGGACCTTCGAAGTCGAGCACGGCCAGGTCGGTGACGATGATGCGCAGGTCGAGACCGCCGGGCTTTCGCCCGCTGGGCCAGCGGGCGCGGTTGTAGCCCACGCCGCCGACCATGTCGACTTCGCCCTCGACGAACACGCGCGTGCTGTGGCTCGGCACGAACATGCTGTTCGCGTGATTGATCGTGTTGCCCGGAAAGCCGCGCACGCCGAGAAACGCGGCCTTCGGCCGCGCGGGATCGCCGACCACGCTGATGTTGCTCTGCCCGTAGCGATCGACCTGCACGGGTCCGACCATGGCGTGCCGACGACCGCCCCACAGCAGGTCGAAGGTGCGCGCGTACGGCATCCACCCCTCGATGATTGGCTCGGCGCCATTTTTCCGGGAGCCGACGGGTACCGGCTCGGCCACAAGCATGCACTCGGCGTCCGTCATCAGGAGCGCTGGGTTGAATGTCAGCTTCGCGAGCGATGCCGCGAGCCGCGGAAGCAGCCCCATCCCGCTCGCGAGCACCTCGCCGTCGTCACGCCAGGCCTGGGCGGCGGCGACGATGCAGAGCTCGGCGAGTGTGTAGTCCTGCACGTTCGCTCCCTTCGCTCAGAACACCGGCGCCGGAATCGCGTCGATCCGCGCCGCTCCGCCCACCGCAGCGATGTACGCCGCATGGTCGGTCACCTCGACGTACTTCGCGCGGTACGCCGGCCAGGCGTCGCCGGTGGCATCCGAGTACTCCTTTAGGTGCGTCACGTCGATGCCATAGCCCGGGATGCTCGCAGTCGGATGCGCGCCATACGGCACGTGCGCGACGCCGGTAACGACGCTGCGCTCGAAGGGGTTGTATCGCGCTTTCTCGCGGCTGCAGATCTCGTCCGTCGGCAGCAGCCGCTCGCAGCTCAGGTAGCACTCGCGCGCGGCGCGCGCGAACAGGTCGTCGAAGAAGGGATCGGGGCTCAGGATCACGCAGTTGCCGAGCGCATCCGCCTCGGTCACGTGCAGCAATGCGGCGTCGAGCTTGATCGCCGGCACCGCGAGCAGTTCCTCGCCGTCTTCGTAGGGCGAGCGAATCGTCCGCAACGCGGGGTTGACCCGCAGCACGTCCGTGGCAAGACCGCTCCGCGTCGGGAGAAACGGCAGCCGCATCCCGGCCGCGCGCAGCCCGAGCAGCACCATACCCTCGTCGTACTCGGTGCACTCGATCGCGCCGGCCTGGCGCGCCGCGCGGAAATGCGCATCGAGCGGCAGGACGTCGAGCGAGACGAACCCGAAGATCAGCCGCCGGATCTTGCCGGCGGCGCACAGCAGCCCGACATCGGGTCCGCCGTAGGAGACGACGGTGAGATCCCTGAGTGGCGAGCGCAGGATCTCGCGGACGAGCGCCATGGGCTTGCGTCGCGCCGCCCAGCCGCCGATGCCGATCGTCATCCCGTCGCGCAGACGGCCGACGATGTCGGCGGGACTCATGCGTTTGTCGAGCACTGCGCGCCTTCGGTCAGGTCTTTGCCGCCGGCGGTGGCGACCACTGATGACCCCAGAGATCCGGCACGAGACTGGTGGTCGGCACGAATGTCTTCCAGTCGGGTTCGATCGCACCCCAGCCGTATTCGACGTCGAAGCCGCCGGGCGACAGCACGTAGAATGACACCATCTCGTCGTTCGAGTGTCGCCCGAGCTTCGAGGACACGTGATACCCCGCGGCCTGGACTCGATCGAGCGCACGGCCGACGTCATCGAGTGTTGCAACCTGGACCATCATGTGGACGAGCCCCGCCGGATGCGGCGCCTCGAAAAGCGCCAGGCTGTGATGACGCGGGTTGTTCGCGTGCAGGAAGTACAGGTGCTGGCCCGGGTCCCGCGGGTCGGACGAAAAATTAAAGTGCATCTCGTCCGTGAGCGCGAAGCCAAGCAGGTCCATGTAGAACGTACGCGTCGCCTCGAGCGCGGGCGCGGGCAACACGACGTGGCCGAGACCCTGCATCCCCGTTACGAAACCGGACACACCCGCGGGCGACACGAACGGCGCGTAGTCGAGCGAGCGGCCGTGATATAGCTCCACCCGGTTGCCGTCGGGGTCCGCGCAGTAGCTGACCGCACGCACGCAACGCGATGCCGCGTCCTTATCCGAGCCGTGCTTGACCGCGACGCCCGCCCCCTCGAGTCGCGCGAGGCATTGCTGGTAATCGGCCTGGCTCGCGAACTCCCAACCGGCTGCGATGAATCGATCGTGCGCTCCCCGGGTGATCGCGAGGCGGAACGGACGGCCGTCGAATCGCAGCCAGAGCGTGTCCGAAGGCGCATCGGAGGCGATCGCGAAACCGAGTGCGTCCGAGCCAAAGCGCTGCCAGGCGGACAGATCCGTTGCCTCGATCCTGACGTAGCCCAGCGATGCGACAGCCATGGGCGCCTCCGACGGGTGGCGATTGTTGGTTGGGAAAAGCCCGAGATCTCGCACCTCTACAGATGCAAGGCTCTGGGTGCCCTTTTCCTGCGAGATTAGGAACTTTCTCGGGCGATGGCAAGCGAATCTCGTTATTATTGGCCGGTCAGACTACGCAAATGCCAATCGAGGGGGCAGAATGAAGCATCGGGGCTGGCGCATGCTCACGCTTGCGTTTCTCCTGCTCGGGGCGGCGTGCACCGAGCGCCCTGGGAATGGCTCGGAGCCATCTTCGGACGGCGAGTGGCCAGACTACGGGCAATCCCCGGCGGGGCTTCGATATTCGGCGCTTACGCAGATAACTCCCGCGAACGTCGGCGATCTGGAGATTGCCTGGATGTACCACATTGGCCAGGCGCCCAAGATCGAGGGCACGATGCTGCCGGCCCTCGAGGCGACGCCGATCGTCGCGGACGGACGGATGTTCCTCTGCTCGACGGTCAACAAGGTCGTGGCGCTCGATCCGGAGACCGGTCGCGAGCTCTGGAGTCACGACCCGAAGATCAAGCTCGAGGGACAGGCGCTCCTCAACTGCCGCGGGGTCACGTATTACCGCGACGCGACGGCACCCGCCGGCGCCGCCTGCGCCGCTCGCATCTTCATGGGCACACAGGATGCGCGGCTGCTGGCGCTCGACGCTGCGACCGGCACCCCGTGCGCGGGCTTCGGCGTCGGTGGCGAAGTCGATCTCGCGAGCGGTCGGGGCGAGTTCAAGCCGGGCGAGTACGGAGTTTCGTCGCCGCCCGTCATCGTCGGCCGCAACCTGATCATCGGCGGGCGCGTCGCCGACAACATTCGGCTCGATATCCCCGCCGGGCTGATACGCGCCTTCGACGTCGATACGGGCGCGCTGGTCTGGGCGTGGAATCCGGTCCCGCCCGGCCGGCCCGAAAAGATCGCGACGGAGACCGGCGAGCTCTACGTCTCCGGAACGACGAACTCCTGGACCGTGATGTCGGCGGACGTCGAGCGCGGTCTCGTGTATGTGCCGACCGGCAACACATCGCCCGACTTTTTCGGCGGTCTGCGCGATGGGCTCGACTACTACTCGAGCTCGGTCGTCGCGCTCGACGCCGCGACCGGCCAGGTCGTCTGGCACTTCCAGACCGTGCACCACGACATCTGGGACTACGACGTGCCCGCGCAGCCGGTGCTCTTCGATCTGCCGACGCTCACCGGGACCATACCCGCGCTCGCGCAGCCGACGAAGCAGGGGCACCTCTTCGTGCTGAACCGCGTCACCGGCGAACCGCTGTTTCCGGTCGAGGAGCGCCCGGTGCCGCAGAGGGCGGTCGCCGGTGAAACCCCCGCGCCGACGCAGCCGTTCCCGGTCGACGAGGCCTTCGTGCTGCGCCCGGACAGGGTGACCGAGGACGACATGTGGGGCTTTACGCCCTGGGACCGCGGGAAGTGCCGCGAGCAGTTTCGCCGGTTGCGCCATGAAGGCATCTTCACCCCGCCATCGCTCGAGGGCACGCTGCAGCTGCCGTCGTTCATGGGGGCGCTGAACTGGGGCAGCGCGGCGATCGACGAATCGCGCGGCATTCTCGTCATCAACCGCAACAACGTCGCGACGACCATTCGGCTCATTCCGCGCGAGGACGCCGATGCGCGCATGGCGCAGGGGGAATTCATGATCCCCCAGTACAAGACGCCGTACGCGGTGCAGATGGAGCCGATGCTTTCGCCGCTCGGCGCGCCGTGCAATCGCCCGCCCTGGGGCGCGCTCGTCGCGATCGACCTGAAGTCGCGCAAGCGCCTGTGGGAGGTGCCGCTCGGCACCACGCGCGACCTCGCGCCGTTTCCGCTCTGGTTCGAGCTCGGTGTGCCGAACATCGGCGGGCCGGTGATCACCGCGTCGGGTCTCGTATTCATCGGTGCCGCGACCGACAACTACCTCCGCGCCTTCGACCTGCGCAGCGGAAAGCTGCTCTGGAAGGGCCGGCTGCCGGCCGGGCCGCAGGCGACACCGATGACCTATCGCGTGCGGCCGGACGGACGGCAGTACGTCGCCATCAGCGCGGGCGGCCACAAGTATCTCGGCACGACGATTGGGGACGCCGTCGTCGCGTTCGCGCTGCCGGACTGACGGCTGTGCGGTCGGGCCCTCCGGTCGTTGGCGGCGAGCGGGTCCGCTACGCCTCGCCGCTCAGGCGTCGATTGTCATGTTTCCCTGGTTCCAGTAGGCGCGGAGCTCCGCGATACGCCCATCGTCGGCGAACCGCACCGTCTCGTGCACCTCGATGTTCATCGACGGCCGGCCCGCGCCCCGCAAGCGGATCGTGAAATGCGCGAGCGCCTCGCGGCCGCAGGTGACGAGCTTGTGGAGCGTTGCGTCGAACTCGACGCCCGGCCACGCCGCCTGTTTCCAGAACTCGCGCACTGCGTCGCGGCCGCGATACGCGGGCGTGCCAACCGGATCCTCGACCACCGGCTCATCGACAAAGAGTCGGAATCGCGCTTCCGGGTCGTTGCGCCGCCAGGAGTCGAGATAGGCATCCATGGTCGCGCGCATGCGCTCGGCGCTCACTGGTCCGGTCTGCGCCGCGAACATCGCGGCAAGGACGTCGTTCTGGGACATGGGATCTCCGGGAGCCGGCGCACCGGCCGGCAGATTTTGACTACTCGTAGAGGATGATTGCGGGCACTGCGCATTCAATAGCGATTCGAATCGCTTTACAACGTATTACGTGCCGCTCGGCGTGCAGCAGGTGGATCGGCGTGATCGCCGCTCGGGCAGGAACACGCGCAGTCAAGGGCCGCCTTCCTGCCTTTTCACTGCGTCAGCGGTGCGTCTTCTGGTTTCCCCGGCGTGAACGACACCGGCAGCGACTCTAGAAACGCGTAGTCGCCGCCTCCGAAGTGGTACTCGGGCGACTCAATGTGCACGCGAAGATCTGGCAGGCGACGCAGCAGTTCCTCGAGCAGGACACGCAGCTCCATACGTGCCAGCGGAGCGCCCGGGCAGGTGTGGACGCCGGCCCCGAACGACAGGTGCCGATTCGTGCCGCGGTCGATCTTGAACTCGGTAGGAGCTTCGAACACTTTGGGATCGCGGTTCGCGGCAGCCCAGCCCATGTAGACGTCGCATTCGGCCGGGACCTCGACGCTACCCACGCTCACATTCCGGGTCGCTCGCCGATAGAAACCATAGAACGGCGGACGAAGACGCAGCACCTCCTCGACCGCGCCGACGATCTTCTTCGGCTCTTGCCGCAACGCGTCGCGGATTCCGGGTTTCGAGAAGACCTCGTAGACGAGGCTCGCCATCGCCGAGGTGGTGCTGTGGTGCCCCGCTCCGAGAAACGCCGCGAGCAGGACGACATAATCGTTGTCGTCGAGCGCGCGTCCCTCGACCTCCAGCGCCGCCAGCCGCGTCAGGTAGTCGTCGCGCGGTGCGCGTTTGCGTGCGTGCACCTCCGAGACGGTCACCTCGGCAAACGCCGCCTGCCGGCGCCCGAATTCCTCGGGGTTTCCCTGCGCGGCGAACATCGCGAGCGCAGTTTCGCGCACCTTCGGCACGAGCGCGTCGTCGATACCGACGAGCCGGCAGATGGTTTCGGCCGGCACGGGCTCGGCGAGCTCGCGGACGATGTCGCACGAGCCTCGCTCGATGAACTGGTCGATGTGCCGGTTGATGTCGCTGCGCACGAACGGCTCCATCGCATCCGGCGTCTTCCATGTGATGGCGGCGTTGAAGATCGCACGCCAGGCACCGTGACGCGGCGGGTCCATCTCGAGGGCCGGGATCGGCTTGCGCGGCAGCATCGGGCGCAGGACCTGCGGCTCCGACGAGAACGTGCGGTGATCGGTCATCGCCGCCCTGACGTCGGCATAATCGAGCAGCATGTAGAACCCGGAATGCCCCTGGCTGTGCGCAACCGGGCATTGCCGACGCGCCTCCTCGAAGATCTCGAGCGAACGCGCCGGTGAGGTCGTGTAGCAGGTCCAGTCGCCGGTCTCCTTCGGGACCGCGCTAGGTGTCTTGTCTGTGCTCATGCGCTCTACCAGGCCGTGGTGCCGCCGTCGATCGCGAAGTCGGCGCCGGTGACCCAGCTCGACTCGTCGGACGCGAGATAGACGGCCAACGGTGCGATGTCCTCCGGCACGCCGACGCGGCGCAGCATCAGCTTCGCCTTCATTGGCGCGAACCATTCGGGCGTTTCGATGAACGCCTTTGTCTGCGCCGTCAGCACCAGACCGGGGGATATCGTGTTGCAGCGGATCCCGTAGGGGCCGCCTTCCATCGCGATCTGCTTGCTCATTGCGATCACGCCGCCCTTGGCGGCCATGTGCGCGAGCGCGGGCAGCACCTGGTACGCAACCTTGCCCGAGGTCGACCCGACGTTGATGATCGAGCCCGAGCCGCGCTTCGTCATGTGCGGCAGCACCGCCTGGCATCCGTGGAACACGATGTCGAGCTCTTCGCGGAGGGTCTTGCTCCAGGCCTCGTAGGTCATCTCGGTCGCCCATGCGAAGTAGGCCATCGACGCGTTGTTGTAGAGCGCATCGATCACGCCATGCTTCGCAAGCGTCGCCTCGACGAGACGATCGACATCGGCGCGCTTCGACAAGTCGCACGGCTGCACGGACATCATGTCGCCGCCGGCCCCGCGTACTGCGGCCAGCGTGGCCTCCGCGGTCGCCGCGTTGATGTCGCAGCCGACCACGCGCGCGCCTTCGCGTGCGAACGCGAGCGCGGCCGCGCGACCCATCCCGCTGCCGGTACCGGTGATGATGCAGACCTTACCTTCGAGTCGTCCGGCCATGAACTTCTCCGCAGTCAACTCAGATCGACAAGTAGCCGCCGTCGACTGCCATGGCTGCGCCATTCATGAACGACGCGTGGTCCGACAACAGCCAGGCGACCGCCTCGCCGATCTCCGACGGCTCGCCGAAGCGGCCGATCGAATGACGGTCCTTGAGACGCTCGAAGAACGCCTTGAAGCCCGGATCCTCGCTCAGTCGTGCGATCATCGGCGTGCGAACGATGCCCGGCAGCACCGCATTGACGCGAATGCCCTTGGCACCGTAGTCCGCGGCGGCTGCGCGTGTCAGACCGACGACGCCATGTTTCGCGGCCACGTATTCGCTGGCGTTCGCGATCGCGACCTGGCCGAGCGACGAGGCGGTATTGACGATCGAGCCGCCCCCGGTCTTCAGCATCGCGAGCACCTGGTACTTGATGCACCAGAACACGCTCGTCAGGTCGACGCGGATCGCGCGCTCCCATTGCTCGGTCGTGAGCTCGTGGAGTGGCTTCGCGCATTGCTCCACGCCCGCGTTGTTGAATGCGCCGCGCAGCCGCCCGTTGATTCCGACTGCCTGCGCGACCATCCGTTCGATGTCCTTCTCGACGGCCAGGTCGGCCTTGATGAACGTGGCCTCGCCACCCGCCGAACGCACCGCTGCGGCCGTGGCTTCACCGGTGTCCGCCACGACGTCCGTGACCACCACGTGGGCGCCGGCGTCCGCGAGCACCAGCGACGCACCATGACCGATGCCGCCCCCTGCGCCCGTGACGATGACAGTCCGTCCTGCGAGTGGGCGCGCCATCGTTCAGAACTCGATCGTCGCGCGCAGACCGTAGGTCCGCGGATACTCGAGATACGCTGTGGCCGGGCCCGGTATGCCCGCGGAGGCAGTGGCGGCGAGCGCAGCTTCATTCGTGATGTTCTTGATCCAGGCTCCGACTGTCCAGTTATCCGGCGACTCGTAGGTCAGGGACGCGTCCGCCTTCCACGAATCGTCCTGTTTCGTGCCACGATTGTGCACGTAGTCGGCGAACCACTCGCTTTCGAACCGCGCGCCGAGACGCGCGCGCAGAGTGCCGGTGCCGACCGCGAACCCCTGCTCGTAGCCCGCGAGAACCGTCCAGTCCGGAGCATATGCCGGCTGCAGACCGGTGAAATCGTCGCCCGCCGGCGTAACGAACTCCTCGTTGCGAGCGTGCGAGTAGCCGACGTTCAGGTTGAGCCGCGCATCGGGCGTGAGGGCGTACAGCACATCCATCTGTACACCATAGATCTCGATCTTCTGGGCGTTGAAGATCTCGTTAAACGGTGAGTTGATGTCGTAGGCCTGCACTTCAATGTCGGTGTAATCGTAGTAGTAGGCCTCGGTGTTGACCTGGAGACTGTTGTCGAGCAACCGCGTCTTGTACCCAAGCGTGAATGCCAGCAGATCGGTCGGCTTGACCAGGTTGTTGAACTCCGGTGTGGTCGGTACGAAGTTGTAGGTGCCGGGCTTGTAGCCGGTCTGCACCTGCGCATAGAGCAGCGAGTCACCCGCCACGTCGTACTCGAGGCCCGCCTTCCAGTCGAAATTCGTAAATTTCTTGTCGAACGTGAACGGCTGGGCGCCGACCGGGTCCGGCGAAAGACCGTTCGCCTCGCGCTTGTCGACGCTGTACCGACCACCCGCGATGAGCCGGAGGCGATCGGACAGCGGGAATGTCAGCTGGCCGAACGCCGCCGCGTTCTCGATCTGGTTGAAATGGATGTTGACCGATCTGAACGCGAATGGCTGATTCGTCAACAGCGTAAACAGGTTGTCGCTGCGCACGCGATAGAGATACAGAGCCCGCGAGATAGCGAATACCCTCGGAATCGGGGTTCGAATAGCGCAGCTCGTTCGCGACCTGGTTGTAGTGCGTCGCAAGCCTGGCGCGGATCGTGCCGAGCCAGTAGTTGGGCGCGGAATCGAGATAGAAGTACGACGGAATCCAGGTGAGTACCCCGGGCCCGACCGACCAGTTCAACTCGCCGCCGGTCATGAAGGTCTCGTACTGTTGCTCGTCGGCGACCGCCTGGCCGAATGGCGCCAGCGGCTCGAGATCGCCGGTGCGCGTGTCGTCCCACTCATCGTCGTGCAGGAACGCGTCCTCGCGATACTCGCCGGTCGCCGGATCGTACCCCTTGTTCACCAGGTTCTGGGGGTGGCCGTTCTTCTCGGCGTACTGCGTCCAGAAAAATATCGAAAAGTCATCGCTCGGCTCATAGAGTGCCGAGAGCCGCACGCCGTAATCGTCCTTGGAGTCGCCACCGGATTTGTTATAGCCCTCGTGGTAGCGATAGTCGAACGCGCCACGCAGCGCGAGCGAGTCCGTGAGCGGAAAGTTCTGCGCATAGCCCGCGTGCACGCCCGAGTAATCCTCGAGCTCGAGCAGCGCATTTCCGTCCCAGTTGTGAGCCGGTCGATTGGCTGTCAGCACGATCGTGCCACCGATCGAGCTGCGGCCGTACAACGTGCCTTGCGGTCCCGGCAGGACTTCGAGACGTCCGAGGTCGAAGAACGCCGCGGATGTCCCCTCGCGCGGGATGTAGGCACCGTTGATGACGAAACCGACGGACTGCTCTACGTTTGCGAAATCGAGATTGGCGCCGACGCCACGGATAAACACCTGCGTGTTGTTGCCCTCGGCCTGGAACCGAACCGACGGCGCTAGCATCTGCACGGAGCGCAGATCCGTCACACCTGATTCGACGAGTTCGGCCGAAGACAGCACGGTCACGGCTGCGGCCGTACGCTGCAGGTCCTCCGACTGCTTCTGCGCGGTGACGACGACTTCCTCGAGGCCCGCCGCGGCTGCCGAACTTTCCGGGACCTGTGCCCCGGCGCCAGCCGACGCTGCTGATAGCACCGAACGCCACGAGCCACCGAGCCATGTTCGTCATGTACGACATTTCTCCCCCCGGTCGACGAAGCGATCCGCCTCGCGTGACGCGATTGAAAATAGCTCGCATTCGAGGCGGCGACGAATGATGAGTCGAAATGGCCGTTATGCCGTGAGCGAATGCGATCTGCGCGTTGGATTTCTGGCGCGCAGCATCACGCGGATGCGTCGACCGGCCGTCGACGCACGCGAAGCATCTCCGCGATGAGAGCTATGCAGTGAACGTGTTCGTCAGTTCGCCGACACCTTCGACCCAGATGCGGACGCGATCACCAGGTTGCAGGAACCTTCCTCGCGCGCTGCCAACGCCTGCCGGCGTGCCGGTGACGACGACATCGCCGGGCGCGAGCGTGAGCCGCGTGCTCAGGTGCGCCACCTGCTCCGCCATCGAGAAGATCATGTTCGAGCTCGACGAGTCCTGCATCAGCTCGTCGTTGACCCATAACTTGATGCCCAGCCGACCGACGTCCTCGATGTCGTCCAGCGGCGCGATCCACGGACCGAGCGGCAAGGCGCCGTCGAAGCACTTCTGGCTCAACCAGTCGTAGCGGAACGGCGACTCCGGCGCGATGCCCTCGCGGCGCAGGTGATCGCGCGCGGAGAGATCGTTCGCGATCGTGAGCCCCGCCACGTACTCGAGCGCCTTGTCGATACCGACGTTGCGGCATTCGCGGCCGATCACGAGCGCGATCTCGGCCTCCCAGTCGACCTTCTTCGAGTACGACGGCAACGCGATCTGGGTTCCAGTGCCGCGCACGCATGCGGCCGATGCCTTGACGAAGTGCCAGGGCTTCAACCCGCGCTCGTGCGGATCGGGTTCCGGGGGCAGGTTCATGGCCTTCGACATCTCGGCGACGTGGTCGCGGTAGTTCGCGCCCGCGCAGAGAATCGCGCCCGGATAGAGCACCGGCGCCAGCAGGCGCACGTCGGACAGCGGGTGGCCGCGCGTCGTGCCGCCATCGCGCGTCTGTCGCGCCGCCAGCTGCAACGCCGGCCGGGTCTCGCTCCAGTGCCGCAATACCTCGAGCACCGAGCTGAGCTCGCCCGCGCGCGCGGCCACCGAGGTGTCGGCGAGCGCCTCGGTCATGTCGAGCAGGCGATCGTCGACGACGATGCCGGCTCGAGGCGTGCCGTCGCGGCGCGCGTAGCTGGCGAGGCGGTAGGAGCCAGGGCGCATCGCCTACCTGCTAGGCCTTGGGCTCTTTGCGCAGCGTCGAGGCCGGCCGGTCGAACTTCTTGCTCATGTGGCCCATGCCCTCCTGGTCGCCGCGCTCGAACATCCAGGTGTATCCGCCGGGCGGGTTAGCCAGGATCTCCCAGGAATTGTCGTCGGCGTCCCAGAAATAGAAGCTGTAGGTGCCGTGCTGAACCTGCGGCTTGCTGACCTTGTGCAGTCCCCAGCGCTCGGCGTCGCGCACGACGAGGCGATGACATTCGTCCACGTCCGCTTCGGTGGCGACGTCGATGCCGTTGTGATTGAGAAACGGCATCTCGGCCTTGCGCTGCGGCGGAACTTCGACGACGACGTACACATGCTGTCCGCCGAGCCGGCACCAGATCGACACCTTGCTGGCCCGGACCACCTGGAAGCCGAGGAACTGTTCATAAAAACGACGCGTAAACTCGAGGTCCTTGCTCTCGAGCGTGCCGTGCGACAGGAAATTGAGCTTCAGCGTCGGCTCGACGGCGGTCGCACCGGCCTGTGCTGTCTCGGTTGCCTCGTTCATCTGTGACCTCCCCCGTGCGGACGCACGGCGACCCCGGCGTCACCCTGTGCCTCATCCTTTGCCTCCGGATCACCGGCGGTCAACCATTCCCACATCCGCTCGACGACTCGGCCGGACGTCACCGCGCGATCGGCGGCTTCCTGCGGGGTGAGCTCGACCCCATCCCGGCCGGTGGCGAGAACCGCGAGCTCGACCCGCGCGGCATCCTCGAGGTACCACGCCATCACCACGGCCTCCTCGAGCGTGTGGCCGACGCAGATCGCGCCGTTGCCCCGCATGACGATGGCGCGCGCGGCACCGAGTTTGCCGACGAGCGCAGCGGCATTCGCGGGCTCGCGCACCAGCCGCGGGTCCTCGATGCAGCGGCGGCGCGGGCGCGAAGTACGCGCCAAATCCGTGGCGCGCCCGCGGCGTGAGGCCAAGCGTCGACAGCGCCGTGAGCTGCGGAGACTGAAAGCGCACGATGCCGCCCACCTCGCTGCGCGCGCGGAAGATGCCCTGGTGCGCGAGCACCTCGGGGAGCGCGCCCTGCGGCAGCGGACCCTCGGTCGACACGAGCACCGGCTCGTCAAATGATGAGACGAGACCGAGCGCCTTGGGTGGCGTGACCAGGAAGCGAGCGATCGTCGATGCGCAGGCTGCAATGCCCATACGCGTGCACCAGACCGGCCCGCGCCACGGCACGCGCGGCCATTCGCAACCGTGCGGCGCTTTCATCAGCCACTCTTTCCTCCGGCAACGGCGGCTACCCGGACGGCCTCGCGGAACTCCGGGATGTCCGGCTTCGATCCCCAGGCGCAGAACGAGCTCAGGGCGGTCGGGAACTGCCGTGGGCGATAAGACTCCTCGTCATCGATCATGCGCACGCCGCAGGAATACTCGAAGACCATGCCGTCGGGGCCCTCGAAGTACAGGAACATTGCACCCGAGGTCGGGTGCCGGCCGGGACCGAACCGGATCGGCACGTTGCGCTCGCACAGGAAATAGTAGGAGCGCATCAGTCGTCGATGGACTCCACCTGGTGGTTGACGTGCTGAACGCCGTGGCGCTTCGACGGAAACAGCGCCATGCGGTGGTGCACAGGGTCGATGCGCAACAACGGCGCCTCGCCGATCCAGTCGCTCACCCGTGCGTTGCAGACCTGGGTCCAGAAGGCCTCGTCGTCACGCGGCGAAAGCGAGTGCAGCCCCACGTGCGAGAAACCGGTGATGCCCGCGTCCCGAGACGGGAAGAACCGACGGCCCGAGTGTGCAGGCCGCAGCACCAGCTCGATCGCGTTGCCGCTCGGGTCATTGAACGCGACGAACGCCTCCACGCGCCGCTGGTCACATTCGCTCTTCGTACCCGCGCGCACCATGTGCCCGGCGGTCGCGAGCTCGGCTGCGGCGAGCTCGAGCTCGCGCGCCGTCCGCAGCTCGAAGCCGACCACGTGATCAAGGGGGTCACCCTGGTGATAGGCCAGGGTGTGATCACGATCGTCGGCGCGCAGGTACGCGCCACTGGCATCGCGGCGCACGAGCTCGAGTCCCAGGATCGTGACGGCATAACGCACGGCCGCGTCCAGATCGGCCGTGCCGAGACGCACGTAGCGCAGGTCCTTCAGAGTGATCATCGGCCAAGTTCCCGGGCGCTGGTGCCGCCGATGCCCCAGTGCTCCTTGGGCACCTCCTGGATGATCACGCGGATGCTCTCCGGATTGGCCTGCAGTGCTTGGGCGATCGCTTCGT
The DNA here is from genome assembly GCA_963728295.1 of uncultured Gammaproteobacteria bacterium. Classification (GTDB taxonomy): domain Bacteria; phylum Pseudomonadota; class Gammaproteobacteria; order Steroidobacterales; family Steroidobacteraceae; genus DATJKD01. The sequence goes on from CAVSKB010000005.1 coordinate 235,256, forward strand.
TGACGGCGCGGATCAGCGTCCTCTTCTGCTCGGGCGTCCGTCCTTCTAGGATCTGGATCTGGGCGATGGGCATGATGGGCCTTTGCAGTAGCTCAGGTGAAACCGACCGACACGGAACCCAGGTGCTCGTAGCGCGCGACGAAGCGGTCACCTGGCTTCGCCGCGATCGCCTCGGTGATACCGCCGGTCATGACAAACGTGCCGGCCGGGATCTGCTCTTCGCGTGGGGCCAGCAGGTTGGCGAGCATCGCCAGGCTCAGCGCGGGATGACCGAGGACGGCCGCCCCCGTGCCGGAGGCCACACGTACTCGCCGTTCCTCTCGAGACGACGCCGATCGGCCGCAGATCCAGATCATCGAGCGATCAGCGTGGTCGAGCCAACGACGTAGCGAGCGGATGACGCGTTGTCGGCGACGACGCTCGGCAGGTCGAACTTGAAATCCCGGTAGCGTGAATCGATGACTTCGAGCGCCGGCATCACGTGGTCGATCGCGGCCAGCGCCTGCTCAAGCGGTGCACCCCGGACCCCGCAAGGCATGTCGCGTGACGAGCGCAATCTCGGCTTCAACGCGGGGATGGATCAGCCCGGCGATCGACAGCTCCGAGTCCGCCGCCACACGGTAATCGTCCAGCAGGAAGCCATAGATGGGTGTCTCGACACCCATCTGCTTCATCTTTGCAAGCGAGGTCAACCCCATCTTGAGGCCGGCGAGCCCTGCTCCCGGCCCGCAGGCGGCGTTGGCGAAGAGCCCACTGCACGTCGTATGCGTCGGCAAGCGACAGCTGCGGCTCGTCGATCGTGACCTTCGGTACGGCGCGGGCCTCCAGCGCGGCCCCTTCCAGCACCCGTGCAAGCTCATCGATCCTCTGTGCGGTCAAACTGGCCATCGAAGGCAGCCCCGAACCCGCGGGTTGAAGTCACGCGGCAGCACGGCAAACGGTACGTGCTGCTGCTGGAGCGGTCGAATGAAAACGCGGCATGCCAGCAATACGCATCCGAAATGTGCCGCGTTGCGGCCGACGTCGCGCACAGCCGCCTCAGCCCGGCTACCATTCAGGTAGCGGCTATGCGACCCGAGAGGGGTATCCGGGTTCCATGAGTTTCAACCAACTCGACCTGAACCTTCTGCGGGTGTTCGACGCGATTTTCCAGGCCCGCAGCGTCACGATCGCGGCCTCGAACCTGCACCTGACTCAGCCCGCTGTCAGCAAGCAGCTCAATCGCCTGCGCGAGGTGCTCGACGACCCGCTGTTCGTGCGTACCAATGACGGCATGGCGCCGACGCCCCGCGCGGAAGCGATCGCCGGGCCGATCCGGCAGGCCTTGAGCGCGGTGCGGTTTATCGTCGAGCAGCAGCTCGGCTTCGATCCGGCGGCGTCCGATCGCACCTTCCGCATTTTCATGAGCGACGTCGGCCAGATGGTGCTGCTGCCGAAGGTGCTCGACCTGATGGCGCGTGAGGCCCCTGCGGTCGCGATCCACACGGTCCAGGTGCCGCCATCCCGGATGCGCGGCATCGCGCTCGAATCGGGTGACGTCGACCTCGCGGTCGGGTACTTCGAGGAATTCGAAGGCTCGATGCACCGCCAGGTATTGTTCGAGGAGCACTACGTCGGCATGGTGCGGGCCAACCACCCAACGATCCACGAACGGATCGGTTTCGAGCAGTTTCTGGGCACGCCGCAGCTCGTCTATCACCCCTCGGGGGGCGGACACGGCCAGCAGGAGCAGCACGTTGACAAGGCCTTCGTAGCGGCCGGCGTTGAGCGCCGCGTCATGGCGCGCGTCGCGCACGCGATGGGAATCACCTCGATGGTGTCGAGCACCAACCTACTGGTGGTCGTGCCCAGCCGCCTGGCGCGCGCCTGCGCCGAGCTCGTCGAGGTGGCCATCCTCGAGCTGCCGATCGATGTGCCGTCGTTTTCGATCGCGCAGTACTGGCACGACCGGTTCCACGGCGATCCGGGCAACCGCTGGTTGCGCGGCCTCTTTGCGCGTCTCTACGGTGGCCAGTCGTCCGCGTTCGTGCAACCGCCGCCGCACGGTGTTCCTGCCTAGAGCCGGCTGATGTCGACGTGGATCCGCACGTCGGAGATCTTGCCGCCGCGCTGACGCCGCAGCACCGTGCAGGTCCGCACCGTGTGCAGCGTGTCGTCCTTGCGCGTGTACATGCACGCGCCCTCGGCAATGCCCACCGTGTCGTCGTGCAGGGACCACACGCCCGTCAGACTGTGTGACATCGCGCTGATCGAGCTCCACAGTCCGCCGATGCCCGCGCGGAGCGGTTCGTGACCCGTCGTGGGCGGATGGTTGCCAAACGCGAGGCGGACACCTCCGGTGTGAAGCGCGGCGAACCGCTCGAGATCCATGCTGTCGGCGACGCGGTAGAACTCGTAGACCCAGCCGGTGTCGCCCGCGGTGTTGGCGGGGTTGGTCGGCGGCAGCGCCTGCCGGCCCTTTTCCTCCACTGTGCGCCGGACCGCTCCCAGCGTCGAGGCCACAGCGCCCATGTATGCGCCCTCCATGGGCGCGAAGTGCTTGCGCTCGGCGTCGGTGCCCTCGGCGATGCCGTCCTTGGTCAGGCCGAAGGAGAAGGTCAGGGTCAGGTTCCCCTCGCCGTCCTCGCCGATCACGTTCTCGATGCGGCCGAGCTCGCTGCCCGCGACACGATCGAAGATCACGCGTCTTTCGGGCTCGAACGTCACTTTCTCGCGCAGGGGCACGTTGTTGAGCAGGATGTCGCGCAGCAGCCAGCCATCGCCCTGCTCGACGACGTCGCACTTTTGCATCTGCGGCACGTAGGGGAGCGCGTTCTGAGCCTTCATGAGGAGCCCGGCCCAGACGTCCTGACGGCTCAGGAAAACCTTGCGCGGCTCGTTGACCGGAACGGTTCGGCTCAGCTCGTACACGCTACACCCCTCGTGGTCGCCGGTCGGGCACCGGCCCTGCGTGGTCGGCACCGAGGCGACACGATAGTGCGCCGGGCGGAGCCGGTCGAATCACTGATCGAAATAGCCGGCATAGCGGCGCGGCATGAACGAAGGCGCCCCATGGCGGCCGGCGATTGCCGACATACCGCCTTTTCATTCGACTGCGGCATGGCCCTGCACGTAAGGTCGCGGGTCATGAGCGCCCCCACTTACCGGCATTTCATCGGCAACGAGTTCGTCGCCTCCGCCTCGGGGCGGCAATTCGAGAACCGCTCGCCGGTGGACGGCAGCCTGATCGGCTACGTGGCCGAAGGCGGGCGCGCCGAGGTAGACGCGGCAGTGGCGCCGCGCAACAGCGGCACTCAAAGGGCCCGTGGGGACGGCTCACGCTCGCGCAGCGTACCGACCTGCTGCAGGCCGTCGCCGCCGAGATCGACCGGCGCTTCGACGATTTTCTCGATGCCGAGGTGCAGGACACCGGAAAGCCCCGCTCGCTCGCCTCGCACCTCGACATCCCGCGCGGCGCGGCGAACTTCCGTGTCTTTGCCGACGCGGTGAAGAACACGCCGACGGAATTCTTCGAGATGACGACGCCCGATGGACGCAAGGCGTACAACTTCGCAGTGCGCGTGCCGAAGGGCGTGATCGCGGTCGTCTGTCCGTGGAACCTGCCGCTGCTGCTGATGACGTGGAAGGTCGCACCGGCGTTGGCCTGCGGTAATACGGTCGTCGTCAAACCATCCGAGGAAACACCGGCCACCGCGACGTTGCTCGGTGAAGTGATGCAGGCCGTGGGCATGCCCGCGGGCGTCTACAACGTAGTGCATGGCTTCGGGGCTGACTCCGCCGGCGAGTTTCTCGTGAGTCATCCCGCCGTCGCGGCGATCACGTTCACCGGCGAGAGCGCGACTGGCACCGCGATCATGAAGGCGGCGGCAGTCGGTGTTCGTCCGGTGTCGCTCGAGCTCGGCGGCAAGAACCCCGGTCTCGTGTTCGCCGACTGCGACCTGGACGCGGCGCTTCAGGGTATATCCCGGGCCGCATTCCTGAACGCGGGCCAGGTGTGTCTCGGCACGGAGCGTGTCTATGTCGAGCGGCCGATCTTCGAGCGCTTTGTCGAAGGCCTCAAGGCGAAGGCGCTGGAGCTCAAGCCCGGACATCCCGCGGACAAGGCCACCGGCATCGGGCCGCTGATCAGCCACGCGCATCGAGACAAGGTGCTCAAGTATTACCGGCGCGCCGTCGAGGACGGTGCGACCGTCGTGTGCGGTGGCGGCGTGCCGACGATGTCCGGCCCGCTCGCCGGCGGCGCATGGATCCAGCCCACCATCTGGACCGGGCTGCCCGAGACCTCCGCCGTCGTGCGCGAGGAGATCTTCGGCCCCTGCTGTCACCTGCGTCCGTTCGATACGGAGGACGAGGCGGTGCAGCTCGCGAACGACACCTCCTACGGCCTGGCTGCCACCGTGTGGACACGCGACATGGCACGCTCGATGCGACTCGGCACGACGATCAACGCGGGCGTCATCTGGGTGAACTCATGGTTCCTGCGCGACCTCCGCACACCTTTCGGCGGCACGAAGCAGTCGGGAATCGGTCGCGAAGGGGGTGTTCACTCGCTGGAGTTCTACACGGAATTGCGCAACGTCTGCGTCGCGACGTAGGAAGCAGGCGCTCGGGGCTCGCTGGTCCGTTCTACGACGCAAACGTCGCCCCAAGCAGGTCGTCCTGGGATCGCAGGAACTCCTGGAAGCCGGCGCACCGGCGGCAGATCATGACTACTCGTAAGGAATGATTGCGGGCACTACGCATTCAATATAAATTCGAAGTGATTTACAACGTATTGCGTTGACTGACCGGTCGCGGATTGCATGGGCGCCGGGCGACAATGGAGTGGAGATGGCAGCGCAAGGTAAACGCGGCGCTGATCGGGTCCGGCAACATCGGCACCGACCTGCTCGTACAAGGCTGCTGCGCAGCGAGTGGATCGAGCCGGTCTGGATGGTCGGCATCGATGCCGGCGTCCGAGGGCCTCGCGCGCGCGCGCGAGCATGGGCCTCAAGACCACCGCCGACGGCGTCGACGGGCTGCTGCCGCACGTCGCAGCGCGACGGCGTCCGGATCGCCTTCGACGCGACCTCAGCGCCTACGTCGCATGCCGAGAACGCGCGCAAGCTGCAGGCGCGCGGCGTGGTGGTGATCGACCTCACGCCCGCGGCGATCGGCCCGTACTGCGTGCCGCCGGTCAACCTCGCGCGAGCACGTCGGCAAGCGCGAGATGAACGTCAACATGGTGAGCTGCGGCGGCCAGGCGACGATCCCGATGGTCGCCGCGGTCGAGCCGCGTGCAGCCGGTGGCGTACGGCGAGATCGTCGCCACCGTCGCCTCGAAGTCGGTCGGGCCCGGGCACGCGCAAGAACATCGACGAGTTCACGCGCACGACGGCGCAGCGGCATCGAGAAGGTCGGCGGCGCGAAGCGCGGCAAGGCGATCATCATCCTCAACCCCGCCGAGCCGCCGCTGATCATGCGCGACACCGTGCACTGCCTGACCGACGACGAGCCCGACCAGGCGACGATCACCGCCTCGGTGCACGCGATGATCGCGCGAGGTGCAGAAGCTACGTTCCGGGCTACACGCTCAAGAACGGCCCGGTGTTCGACGGCAAGCGCGTCTCCGTCTATCATCGAGGTCGAGGGGCTCGGCGACTACCTGCCGAAGTACGCCGGCAACCTGGACATCATGACCGCCGCGGCGCTGCGCACCGGCGAGATGTTCGCCGAGGAGATGCCGCGCGGTCGCTTCATGCCGCAACCCACGGCCGCCTGAGGCAGGAGCAGCGATGAATCTCGCACGGCAAGAAGGTCACGCTGCACGACATGTGCCTGCGCGACGGCATGCACCCGAAGCGCGCACCAGATCTCGCTCGAGCAGATGGTCGCGGTCGCCGACGGCGCTCGACGCGGCCGGCGTGCCGCTGATCGAGGTCACGCACGGCGACGGGCTCGGCGGCGCCTCGGTCAACTACGGCTTCCCGCTCGCACACCGACGAGGAGTACCTGCGCGCGCGTCGTCCCGAGGCTGAAGCAGCGCGAAGGTCTCGGCGCTGCTGCTGCCCGGCATCGGCACCGTCGACCACCTGCACATGGCGACGGACTGCGGCGTCGCGCACCATCCGCGTCGCCACGCACTGCACCGAGGCCGACGTCTCCGAGCAGCACATCGCGCTGTCGCGCAAGCTCGGGCTCGACACGGTCGGGCTTCCTGATGATGGCGCACATGATCGACGCCGGACGCAGCTCCTCGCGCAGGCGAAGCTGATGGAGAGCTACGGCGCGCAACTGCATCTACTGCACCGACTCGGCCGGCTACATGCTGCCCGACGACGTCACGGCGCGGATCGGCGCTGCTGCGCGCGGAGCTCGCAGCCCGAGACCGAGATCGGCTTCCACGGCCATCACAACCTGGCGATGGGGATCGCGAACTCGCTCGCCGCGATCGAGGCGGGCGCGCGCCGCATCGACGGCTCGGCTGCCGGGCCTCGGCGCCGGCGCCGGCAACACGCCGCTCGAGGTGTTCGTCGCCGTGCTCGACCGCATGGGCATCGAGCACCGGCGTCGACGTCTTCAAGCTCATGGACGTCGCCGAGGACCTCGTCGTGCCGATGATGGACCACCCGATCCGCATCGACCGCGACGCGCTGATCCTCGGCTACGCGGGCGTGTACTCGTCGTTCCTGCTGTTCGCGAAGCGCGCGGGCGCGAAGTACGGCGTCCCGTCCGCGCGACATCCTGGTCGAGCTCGGCCGGCAGCAAGACCGTCGGCGGCCAGGAGGACATGATCGAGGACGTCGCGCTCGACATGTCCCGCAGCGCGAAGGCGCAACGCGGCGCCGCCTGAACCGTCAATGCGGGCCGGCGTAACACTGCCGAGGGGCAGCGGCTGTGCACCAAATTGCAGCTAAACTCGGCGCATCAATTCAATCGTTCGCGCTGAGGTGGATTCATGGGGGCATATAAGGAGCCGCATGGCGGCACGCTGAGGGAGCTTTACCTCACCGAATCGGTGGCCGAGAAGGAAAAGGCCGCGGCCCGCGATTACCCCAACTGGAACCTGACCGCGCGGCAGCTGTGCGATCTCGAGCTGCTGCTGAACGGCGCCTTCTCGCCGCTCGACGGATTTCTCAGCCGCGGCCGACTACGAAGCGGTGCTGGCGAACATGCGCCTGCCATCCGGCATCGTGTGGCCGATCCCGATCAATCTCGATGTGAGCCGCGAGTTCGCGGCCGGGCTCAAGGAAGGCGATCACATTGCGCTGCGCGATCCCGAGGGCGTGCTGATCGCGACGATGGAGGTTGGCGACCGCTGGGAGCCGGACAAGACCGCTGAGGCGCGCAGCGTCTTCGGCACCGACGACGATCATCACCCGGGCGTACACCACCTTCGTCATCGCGCCGGGCCCGTATACGTCGGAGGAAGGCTGCGCGGCGTCGAGCCGCCGATGCATTACGACTTCAAGCTGCTGCGCGACTCGCCGGCGGAGCTGCGCGGACGGTTCCGCAAGCTCGGCTGGCGCAAGGTCGTCGCGTTCCAGACCCGAAACCCGATGCACCGCGCGCACCAGGAACTCACGTTCCGTGCGGCGCGCGAGCGCGAGGGCAATCTGCTCCTGCATCCGGTGGTCGGCATGACGCGGCCGGGCGACATCGACCACTACACGCGCGTGCGCTGCTACGAGCACATGCTGGGAGCATTACCCGGAGCAGACGACCGCCCTGAGCCTGCTCAACCTCGCGATGCGGATGGCGGGACCGAAGGAAGCGCTCTGGCACGCGATCATCCGCAAGAACTACGGCTGCACGCACCTGATCGTAGGCCGCGATCACGCGGGGCCCGGCACTGCGCGCAATGGCGACCCCTACTACGACCCGTATGCCGCGCAGCAGCTGCTGCGCGAATACGAGAAGGAAATCGAGGTCACCATGGTTCCCTTCCGCGAGATGGTCTATGTCGAGCAGAAGGCGCAGTTCATGCCGGAGGACGAGGTCACGCCGGACATGACCGTGCTCAAGGTGTCGGGTACGGAGTTCCGGCGACGCCTGCGCGAAGGCCTCGACATCCCGGACTGGTTTTCGTACCCGGAGATCATCGAGGAACTGCGCAAGGCGCATCCCCCGCGGCACAAGCAGGGATTCACCGATGTTCTTCACGGGGCTCTCGGGCTCGGGCAAGTCGACGATCGCCAACGCGCTCCTCGTCAAGCTGCTGGAGATCGGCTCGCGGCGCGTGACGCTGCTCGACGGCGACATGGTGCGAAAGCACCTGTCGAGCGAGCTCGGGTTCTCGCGCGAGCACCGCGACATCAACATCCTCCGGATCGGCTATGTCGCCTCCGAGATCACCAAGTACGGGGGCGTTGCGATCTGCGCGCCGATCGCGCCGTACGCTGCGACGCGCCGCCAGGTGCGCGAGATGGTCGAGGCGACGGGCGGCTTCGTCGAGATCCATGTCGCCACCCCGCTCGAGGTCTGCGAGGTGCGCGACCGCAAGGGCCTCTACGCCAAGGCCCGCGCGGGAACGCTCAAGGAATTCACCGGTATCAGCGACCCGTACGAGGAACCGTCAGAACCCCGAGATGCGCATCGACACGCAGAGCCTGTCGCCTGATCTGGCCGCGCACCGGATCCTGGTCAAGCTCGAGGGCCTGGGCTACATCCGCTGATGCACTGCGTCCGTCCCGTCGCGCACGATCAATGACCGACCGCGCGCTCATCCAGAACGGCGCCGTCGTCGGCCTGCTCGCCGCGACGCTCGGCGCGATTTTCTGGACGACGGAATCGCCACATCCCTTCTGGCGACGCTTCTACCGCTTCGTTCCGGCACTGCTCCTCTGCTACGCGGTGCCCGCGCTTTACAGCACGCTCGGCGTCATCGACGGCCATGAGTTCGTAGGTGTACCCGGTCGTGTCGCGCTACCTGCTGCCGGCGACGCTGGTGCTGCTCACGCTCGCGACCGACGTACCGTCCATCCTGCGGCTGGGACGGACTCTCGTGGCGGTGTTCCTCGCCGGCACCGCGGGTGTGATCATCGGCGGCCCGGTGGCGCTCGCGCTCTGGCAGACCCTCACGCCCGAGGCGGTCGATGGTGACGTGTGGCGTGGTCTCGCCGGGGTCGCGGGAAGCTGGATCGGCGGCAGCGCGACCCAGGCGGCCTTGAAGGACATTTTCGAGATCGACGCCAACCTGTTCGGAACGATGGTCGCGGTCGACGTGATCATCGGGATCCTGTGGCTCGCGTTGCTGCTATGGGTGGCTGCCAACCATGCGCGGCTCGACGCCCGCCTTGGCGCCGACACCGCCGTACTCGCGACCCTGCACGAGTACGTGGCGGAGTTCGAGGCCGCGCAACCGCGCGTGCCGCGGCTCGCCGACCTCGTGTACCTCGTGTACATCATCGCGGTGGCTTTCAGGGCAATGGGTCTATCGCACGCATTGGCCGGGCCGCTGGCAGCTGCGTTGGCTGGCATCGCCTGCGTCGGGGCCTCGCGCGTGGGCGCCCTGCTTCTCTACGTGCTGATCGCCTCGATCGGCATGCAGATGAACCTCAGAGCCGTCGCGGCAGACCCGGCGCTCTTCGGCTCGGGCTCACCAGGATCGCGATCCACGGCGCGGTGATCTATGCCGCTGCACGGCGGCTTCGGGCGCCGATGTTCTGCCTCGCCGTCGGCAGCCAAGCGAACATCGGGGGCGCCGTGAGCACGCCGGTGGTCGCGGCGGCGTTTCATCCGACGCTTGCGCCCGTGGCGCGTGCTGCTCCCCGTGCTCGGCTTTGCGCTCGGGACCTACGGCGGCGGCTCACCGGCCAGCTGATGCGGATCGTGGCGGCCAGTAGTTGCCCCTTGCCGCGGATGCGCCTTGCCAAACCCCACGGTCGCCTGCATCATTACGCTAACAAATGTTAGCGTGTGGAGTTCGACACATGAGGCGATTCCCGGACACGCTCGAATACACGGGCCTCAACACGCCGATCGGCGAGGAGTACGAGATCGACTCGCTCGCGGTCGAGGGGCGCATCCCCGTGGAGGTCGAGGGCACCTTCTTCCGCGCCGTGCCGGACCCGGCCTTCCCGCCTTTTACCCAGGACGGCGGCGCCGTCCTGTCGGGCGACGGCATGGTGTCGGCCGTTCGCTTTGCCGGCGGCAAGGTCGGTTTTGCGATGCGCTACGTGCAGACCGAGCGCCACAAGGCGGAGGTGGCGGCGGGCCGCGCGCTGTTCGGCAAATACCGCAATCCCTATACCGACAAGCCTGAAGCGAAGGGCCTGGACCGCACGGTCGCCAACACCACCCCGGTCTGGCATGCCGGGCGACTCCTGATGACCAAGGAGGATGGCCGTCCGTATCGCGTCGATCCCCGCTCGCTCGAGACTCTCGGCCGTCATGACTTCGGCGGCAAGCTCAGGTCCGAAACGGTCACGGCGCACGTGCGCATCGATCCCGGGACCGGCGAGATGTTCTTCTACGGCTACGAGGCCGACGGCCTCGCGTCGACCAAGGTGGCCTACTGCATCGCCGACAAGCAGGGCAACCTCGTCCGCGAGCAATGGTTCGACGCGCCGTACTGCGCGCTGATGCACGACTTCGTCGATCAGCGAGCGTTACGCGCTGTTCCCGATCTATCCGACCACCTGCGATCTCGCCCGCCTGAAGGCGGGCGGCGACCACTGGGTGCACGAGATGGGCCGCGACAGCTGGGTCGGCGTGATGCCGCGCTACGGCGATGTCTCGGAGATGCGCTGGTTCCGCGGGCCGAAGGGCGTCTTCTGTTTCCACATGATGAACGCCTTCGACGATGGCGGCGGCCGCATCCATTTCGACCAGTGCCTGTCGAACGTCAATCCCTTCCCGTTCGTCCAGCGGGCCTCGGGCCTGAACGTGCCGCCGGCCGAAGCCGGGGCGACGACTCGCGCGCTGGACCATCGACCTCGGGAACGGCAGCGATGCAGTCGCCGAGACGGTCATCGGCCCGCCGGGCGATTTCCCGGTGATTCCCGCCACGCGCCAGGGGCGACCGTACACCCACGCCTGGATGCTGACCATGAACCCCGAGATGCGGGGCCCGCCGATCGTCGGCGGCCCGGTGGACGCGATGTTCAACCTGCTGCTGCGGCTCGACTTCACCGGCCAGCCGCCACAGGCGCTCGCCCTGCCGCCCCGCCATTGCTTCAACGAGCCGGTGCACGTGCCGGCCTCGAAGCCGGGGCACGAGGGCTGGCTCCTCACCGTCGTCGATCAGCAGACCGGGCCCTCGGACTTCAGTCACGCCGTGTGGATCCTCGATGCCGGCAACGTGGGCGCAGGCCCGGTGGCCCGGATCGCCGTGCCGCATCGGCTGCGCCCGCAGGTGCACGGCTGGTGGGTGAGCGCACCCGAGCTCGCCGCGGCCGCGTGAACCGCCGCCCATGAGCAGGATCGCGATGAGCGGTGCGTCCGGCCGATACGGCCGACTCGCCACGGAAAAGCTGATTGCGCAAGGACGTGCACGCGACCTGATCCTGATCAGCCGAACGCCGGCGAAGCTCGCGGACTGCGCGCAGGCGGGCTGCGAGGTGCGCTACGGCGACTTCGACCGACCCGAGACGCTGCAGGCGGCCGTCCGCGGCGCCGACAGGCTCATGCTCATCTCGGGCACGCGGGTCGGTGCGCGCGTCCGGCAGCACCGGGCGGCGATCGATGCCGCGGTGAAGGCCGGCGTCCGGCGCATCGTCTACACGAGCTTCGTCAACGTGGATCCGTCGAACCCGGCCATCGTGACCATCGACCACCGCGAGACGGAAAGCATGATCAAGTCGAGCGGCCTGGCCTATACCTTCCTGCGCGACGCCCATTACGCCGACGCGATGATTCTCAATGCCGGTCCCGGCTTCATCGCCTCCGGAACCTGGCTGACGAGCACCCGGGGCGGCCGGGAGGCGATGGTGTGGCGCGAGGACTGCGTCGATTGCGCCGTCGCCGTGTTGACGCAGGACGGGCACGAAAGCAAGGCGTATCCGGTCACCGGCCCCAACCGCGAGAATTTTACCGAGGTCGCGGCGATGCTCGCCGAGGTAACCGGCCGGCCGATCCGCGTGGTCGAGACCGACGACGCGGGGATGTACGCCCATTTCGACGCGCTCGGTATTCCCCGCGAGCCGGTCGACGACCAGACCGTTGCTGGCATCCCGTGGAACAGCGACGACATGGTGAGCTTTGAGCGCTCGATCCGCGAAGGCTACCTGGATGTCTGCACCGACGACGTGCGGCGGCTGACCGGCCGCCCGGCGCGCTCGGTGCGCGAGCTGATCGAGGCCAATGCAGACGTCCTGCGGAGGGTGAAGCCATGAACCGTGCCGACTACGACCGCTACCTCGCAGCCTTCAACGCACGCGACTATGACGGCGTGTGTGACTTCTACGCCGAGCCCATGAACATGGACTTCTTCGGGGTGTGCATCCGGTCACGCGAGGACATGAAGCGCTTCTACGGCTTCCTGCATTCCTATGTGAAGGAAAGCCTGAGCGTGCGCAACTTCGCCGCGAGCGACACGCTCACCGCCCTGGATGCCATCGTACGAATCGAGGCCTTCCGCGACCTGGACGCGGACACGCTCGCCGCCAACGGCTGCGCGCAGTTCAGTCCCATACGGGCTGGCGAGGTCCAGGAGTTGCGCCAGTTCATCTTCTACACGCTGCGCGACCGCAGGATCGCCCGGGTCGAATGCGCCATGCTCGCGGCCTGAGGTCCGCCGTCGCCTCGCCCTAGCCGCCCCTCACGTGACCGCGTAGTAACGCACGAGATTGCCGCCGAGCCTGCGTTCGCCGATGCCGATGAAGGGCTAGTGTCATGCTGATTGGACTTGCAGCGTCGGACGGTTAAGCGTCCAGGCTGGCCGCTTGCGTAGCTGCGGTCTCGCCGCCTCGCTCTTCCCGCATCAGCCGCTCGAGCAGGCGACCGAAGAGTGCGGGCGCGCGATCGATTTCGACGAGCAGCATCTTCTCCTCCGGCGCGGCGTCGATGACCCGCTGCTGCGCCTCGATCATGCGCTGATCCTCGGCGAAGGCGTCCAATGCGAGCTGGTAGTGCTGCTCCTCGAGCTCCGCGTTTCGCATCCACGGGCCGAAGGCGAAGAAGTAGCAGGTGGTGCGGGCAGTGAGCGGCGTAACAGCCTGGCAGGTAAAGCTCGAAAACAGCGGCTCCTCAGTGGGCCGGCTGCCGCCGCTTCTCTGCGCCGCCCCGGGCTGGCAGTAGTCGGTGTACAGGATGAAGATCCCCGGCACGACAAAGTCGTACGTCGACCAGACATCGGCGTTGGGCCCTGCGGTGGCTCGGATCGATGGCGGTGCCGGAGCGTTCGGCAACCAGCGCTCGATTCGCACGCCGCGCGCGAGCTGCGTCACCTTCACCTGTGAATCGGCCCAGGCCTGGTTCGTCTCCTGGTCACCGCCACCGAAGGTGTTGCGATGCACGTAGGCAAGGTGCGAAAGATCGAGCAGGTTGTCGTGGATGAGTCGGTAGTTCGCCTGGTAGTCCATGCGCCCGGGTCGCATCACCCAGCGCGGATCGTCGACGCCGACGAAATCGGGAATGAGCCCCTCGTCGGCCTGCTGGGGATCGCCCATCCACACCCACGCGCAGCTGTGGCGCTCCACTACCGGGTAGCTCCGCACACGCGCCTTGGGCGAGATCAGCTGCTGACCCGGGATCTCGATACAGCGCCCATCGGGTGCGTAGCGGAAGCCGTGGTACATGCAGCGCAGGTCGTCACCCTCCGTGCGGCCCATGGAGAGGGGCGCGAGCCTGTGGCAGCAGCGATCCGCGAGCGCGACGAGCCCGCCATTGCTCTTGCGGTAGAGCACGAGCGGCTCGTCAAGCAGCGTGACGGGGACGAGTACATCGGGGGCGATGTCGCGCGCCCAGGCGGCCACGTACCAGCAGTTACGCACGAACACCTGTTGCTCCTCGGGGCCGTGCCCCGGCTTGGCCGGTCGCTACCGGCCTACCAGCGGTAGCCGAGGCTCACTCCCCACCAGCGTGGCTTGTCGAAGATGGACGCGGAGCTTCCCAGCAGCCCGACGAGCGAGAGTCGCTGGATCAGCACGTCCTCGTCCGTGACGTTGTCCACCGACAGCGCCGCGTTCCAGCGGTCGTCCGGAGACGTGTAGGTGAGCCGGATATTCGCGCGGGTATAGGAGTCGAGCCTGAGCACGGGGACGTCGACCGCATTCGTAGTCCGCTCGTCCACGTATGCGGCGTCGATCTGTGCGCCGATCCGTCCGAGCGGCAGCGACCACTCGTAGCGGACGAGACCGTTGACCGTCCACTCGGGCGAGATGGGGTTGTCGAAGGTACCGGTACCGACGCCGTTGGGCAGCGGCACATCCTTCGACTCGGTATCGAGGTAGCTCACCCCGAGATTGAGGAGCCACCCCTCCCCGGGCGTGGCCGCCACCTCCAGGTCCGCACCCCGGATCTCGGAGTCCACGTTGATGGTGCGCAGGAAGCCGCCGACGACCAGGAAACTCTGGAAGTCCTCGTAGTCGTAATAGAACACCGACCCGTTGACGCGCAGCCAGTCGTTCGGGTCCGCCTTGATGCCGAGCTCGTAGGCGGTCAGCGTCTCGGGCTCGAATCGCGCGACCGAGGCGTCGTAGAACGCGGGCACGACGGCGTTGAACCCGCCGCTCTTGATACCGCGATTGATGCTGCCATAGACCAGCACGTCGTCGCTCGCGTGGAAATCGAGCTCGAGCTTGCCCGACCAGTCATCGTCCTCGAACTCGAGGTGCTGCCCTGGAGGGCCGAACTGCATCGAACCGGCGAAGATCCCCGAATAGATCCCGCACACGAAGCCGCCGGCGAGATCCGAGCAGGAGAAGGAGTAGTCGATCTCCTTCTCGTCGCGTGTCCAGCGGGCCCCGGCGATCAGGGTCGTGCGCTCGGAGAGGTCGTACTCCGCCTGCGCGAAGGCGGCCCAGGAGGTCGTCGCCTGGTCAAAGCCGCTCGTGAAGCCCGCACCGAGTGCCGGAAGCGTCTCGGTATTGAGCGTGCTGAAGCCGTCGACGTCGATGTCGAGGTAATAAAGCCCGGCCACCCAGCGCAACCCGCCCTCGTTGTCGGCGAGACGCAGCTCCTGCGAGAACTGCTGGGCGCCCGAGTTCTGGCGGAATGGAAAGAGCACCGCCGGCGAGCCGTCCGTGTCGTTGAAGTACTCGGAGTCGCCGTCCTGGTAATCGGTGATCGAGGTCAGCACGAGGTGCTCGCCCACGTCGAAGCTCACCGTGCCGGTGAGGCCGTAGTTGGAGACGTCGAAGGCGGTGTCGTTGAAGGACTGCCGGAAGGGATCGTCGTCGTCGGCGAAATAGCAGTTGCCGTACGTCAGGCTGCCCGGTATCGGCACAGGAGAACCGGGGCCGATCGGCGCGGGGGCACCGCAGAAGGCCGCGTACTCCGCAAGCGAAGCGGGAAGCTGCTCAAAACCGTCCGGTCCTCGAACGGAGCGGCTTCTGGTCCTGTCCGATCACCGTGCCATCGTAGGAGTTGTAATAGCCGAGCAGGTGGATCTCGAGGCCGTCACTCGGCTCGAACAGCAGCTGCCCGCGTGCGGCGTAGTTCTCGAGGTCATTGCCGTCCGGCCCCGTGCGATTCTCCACCCAGCCGTCGTACTGGTTGCTGTAAAGGGAGAGGCGCCCGCTGACTGTCTGCCCGAGCGGTCCGCTCACCGCGCCCTCGAATCCCAGCAGGCCGTATTCCCCGCCGCTGGCCTGCAAATAACCCTCGTACTCCTGCGTGGGACGTCGCGAGATCGCGTGAACCAGCCCGCCGGTGGCATTGCGCCCGAAAAGCGTGCCCTGCGGGCCCTTCAGGACCTCGATGCGATCCATGTCGAAGAGCGGCATGGCGACGGTCGGGGTGAAGCTCGCGTACGCACCGTCGCGGTACATCACCACCGCGGCCTCGGCGTTGGGGCCGATGTCCCGCAGGCCCACCCCGCGGATCGAGATCGTCGTATTGGCCGGGCCGCCAGGAGCCTCCATGTTCAGCCCAGGCGTCTGGTCTACGAGATTCTGGACATCGACGATGCCGCGGGCGGCGAGCTCGCTGCCGGTGAAGGCAGTAATCGCGATACCGACGTCCTGGACGTTCTGCTCACGCTTCTGCGCGGTGACGATGACTTCTTCGAGCCCGCCGCCTCCAGCCGAAGTCCCGGTCTGACTTGTGGCCGTTTGCGCTCCGGCTGTCTGCGCAAGTCCCCAGACTGCAACGCCGACGGCGCGTGCGGTCGTGAGCGCAATCCGGCATGCCATGTCCCAGGTGTCAATCGATCGTCGCATGACTGGCCCCTCGCCGCAGTTAGTGACTCGTCCGGCGTGCGGCGGTGGAGCGATAGCGGAGGGTGGGCAGGGATCGCTTCAACGTCTTCCCCAATATCACGTCGCATGCGCTTTGCGCCGTTTCCGACGATAACGATTGTTACGAACAACCGCAAGACCCTAACGCCTGTTAGGGTTGATCTCAGGATCGGCCCAGGCGATTCCCGCCCCACCACCGTTCCGTTGGACCGAAGGCTGCGCAGGTTGCTGCCAAGAGTCCCATGCTCATGTGCCAGGTCGACCGCGCCCGATGTGGCGACTCCCGAACGTCCTGCTCTGGGCGAGGCGGCTGTCGTAGACGAGTAACGCCGGCGGCGGCGCCAGCGCGCCACTCGTTCCCGCGGAAAGCGTCGCGGCGACCACCAACGCGCCCTGAAGCACGGAACGGCGGGTGATACTCTCGCGTCGACGTCACGGATACCGAGCCGCCCGGCGCGTTCGGTGCGCGAACTGATCGAAGCCAATGCGGACTTTCTGCGGAGTGAAGAGCCCGGGCCACCAGGAAGCATGATCAGGAGGCGACGATGAAGGACTTCAAGGACCAGATCGCGTTCATCACCGGCGGCGCCTCCGGTGCCGGATTCGGACAGGCGCAAGTGTTCGGGCGGGCGGGCGCGAAGATCGTGATCGCCGATGTGCGGTCCGAAGCCGTCGATAAGGCGCTCGCAGCGTTGAAGGACCAGGGCATCACGGCGCACGGCATCGTGCTCGACATCACCGATCGCGACGCCTATGAGCGAGCCGCCGACGAGGTCGAGGAGGTGTTTGGCGCGCCGCCGACGCTGCTGTTCAACACTGCGGGAGTCAACAGCTTCGGCCCGGTCGAGAACTCGACCTACGGTGATTTCGACTGGCTGATCGGCGTCAACCTTGGCGGCGTGATCAACGGCATGGTCACGTTCGTAAAGCGGATGATCAAGGCGGGCAAGCCCGCGCACATCGTCACGGTTTCGTCACTGGGCGGGCTGCAGGGCAGCGCGCTCGCAGCGCCCTATTCGGCGGCCAAGGCGGCGGTGATCAACCTGATGGAGAGCTATCACCAGTCGCTCGCGAAACATGACATCGGCGTCTCGGTGGTGTGCCCGGCTAACATCAAATCAAATATCGCCGAAGCGACGCGGATCCGCCCGGCACGATTCGGCGAGAGCGGCTATGTCGCAAAGCGAGGAGACGATCGCGTCGCTGCACAGCATCCACATCCACGGCATGGAGCCGGTCGAGCTGGCCGAGCACGTCAAGCGCGCGATCGAGACGGGGCAGCTCTACGTGATCCCCTATCCCGAGGCGAAAGAGATGCTGCGCAAGCATTTCGACGACATCGTCGATGCGGTGCCGCCGCTGGAGACGGATCCCGAGGGCGCGCGCAAGCGGACAGAGGCGCTGCAGAACTGGGCCGCCGACCGCGCCCGCGTGTTCAACAAGACCGATCGGGACGCGTAGCCGACTGAGGGGAGGAGGATTGCAATGCTGACGCTGTACAGCTTCGGACCCGGCGCCAACTCGCTGAAGCCGCTGCTCGCGCTCTACGAGAAGGGGCTTCCGTTCACGCCGCGCTTTCTGAATCCGGCGGTGTTCGAGCATCACGAGGACTGGTTCAAGAGGATCAATCCGCGCGGCCAGGTGCCCGCTCTCGATCATGACGGGCAGATCATCACCGAATCGACCGTGATCTGCGAGTACCTCGAAGATGCCTTTCCTGACGCTCCGCGGCTGCGTCCAACCGACCCTTACGGCATCGCCCAGATGCGGGTCTGGACCAAGTGGGTCGACGAATATTTCTGCTGGTGTGTCTCGACGATCGGCTGGGAGCGCGCGATCGGGCCGATGGCGCGATCGATCAGCGACGACGAGTTCGAGGAGAAAATGAAGCGCATCCCGATCCCCGAGCAGGTAACCAAATGGCGCAACGCACGCAAGGGCTTCCCGAAGGATCTGCTCGATGAGGAGATGCGCAAGGTGCGAGTGTCGATAGCGCGGCTCGAAGCGCGGCTTGGGGAGAGCGCGTGGCTTGCCGGTCCCGACTACACGCTCGCCGACATCTGCAATTTTGCGATCGCCAACGGCATGGACAAGGGGTTCCCCGACGTCGTGAATGCGGCGGACACGCCGCACCTGGTCGACTGGCTCGCGCGCATCAACGATCGGCCGGCGGCGAAGGAGATGTTCCTCAAGTCCCAGCGGGAATCGCTCGCGCCGCGCCCGAAGGCCTCCGCCTGAGCTCGACCCGCCCCGCCCTGAGGAGACGCGTATGGCCACCGACAACAGGATCACGCTCTATGATCTGCAGCTCGCGTCGGGCTGCACGATCAGCCCCTTCGTGTGGCGCACGAAGTACGCCCTCGCGCACAAGGGCTTCGACCTCGACATCGTGCCAGGCGGATTTACCGGCATCCTCGAGCGGACAGGCGGGCGCTCGGAGCGTGTGCCGGTGATCGTCGACGACGGCGAATGGGTGCTCGACAGCTGGGTCATCGCCGAATACCTCGATCGAGAAATATCCCGACCGGCCGATGCTGTTCGAGGGACCGAGCATGAAGGTGCTCACCAAATTCATCGATGGCTGGCTGTGGCGAACCGCGATCGGCCCGTGGTTCCGTTGCTACATCCTCGACTATCACGACCTGTCGCTGCCGCAGGACCAGGACTATGTCCGCTGGAGCCGCGAGCAATGGTTCCTGGGCGGGCAGAAGCTCGAGGCGGTGCAGGCCGGCCGCGAGGATCGCCTGCCATTGGTGCCGCCTCAGCTCGAGCCGCTGCGCCAGCTACTGCGCGACACGAGGTGGCTGGGCGGCGAGACGCCCAACTACGCCGATTTTTCCGCGCTCGCCATGTTCCTGTGGACCGCGTCGGTGGCGACAACGCCGCCGCTGACCGAGGACGATCCGCTGCGGGACTGGCTCGACCGCGGCTTCGATCTCTACGGCGGGCTCGGCCGCCATCCGGCCATGCACAGCCTGTTCGGGCTGAAGCTGCGCGACGGCGATCCCGAACCGTTCGTAAAGGCGGGCGCGGGAGCGGCGGTGGCGCCGATCAATCGTGGCCCGGGCTCCACCAGGATGCCCGAACGCGCGAACGGCTGAGGGCAGTCGAACCGCGGATATTTCAAGTGACCGCGTAATAACGCACGAGATTGCCGTCGGGCCTGCGCTCACCGATGCCGACGAAAACGTGCCGAGTCAGCCAGTCGTGCTTGCCCTTCGGTGTTTCGAACGTAGGCTGCGCGCGCAGGTAGTAGTCCTCGTGCGGCACGGGCGGGCCTCCCTCGAATGCCCAGGCCCGGAGTCGCGTCATCGCGTCGGGCGTGCGTCCCCAGAGAAAGCCGCGGTTCTGCATATAGATCATCGTGCCGTCGTCGACCTCGAGCAGGTAGCGCGCATCGAACACGGCCGTATCGTCGGCTCGGAAATGAGCGTAGTCGCCGCCGGAATTCGCAATTGCGCGACCGCGGAGGCGCGGACCCTCGAAGGTACCCTCGTCCACCAGTACCGCGGACCTGAAGCCCCCGTCGTGGACATCGGGGACGGTGAGTACGCGCGTGAACCTGAGCCGGCATTCGAAGGCGAACTCGAAGCGCGGCTGGTCGATGGTGGAATACACGGGATCTGCTCCTGGAGGCGTGGTCAATACTCCCTGCTCGAGTCCTGCGATCCGGCGCTCCCAGGACAGGCCATCTCCCAGTAGAAGAGCGGACCCAGGCGCGCTTCCGTTCGCAGGCGCAGGCGTTGTCCCTCGAGCAGCGCGCGCGTCTGCACGTAGTCGCTCCAGCGCGTCAGTCCCGCCACGGTTCCAGTCGGTCGGACCCTGCGCAGATTCCGCCACAGGTTGGCATGCTCGCCTGCCAGGTCGATCGCGCGCCCGGTGTGGCGGCTCCGGAACGCCCTGCTCCCGGCGAGGCGACTGTCGTAGACGAGTAGCGCCGGCGGCGGCGCGAGCTCACCGCTCGTCCCCGCGGCAAGCGTCGCACCGACTACCAACGCGCCCTGAAGCACCGAACGGCGGGTGATACTCACGGCCCTGCCTTTCCCAGGTAAGCCGCGATCGCATCGAGCTCGGCATCCGTGACCTCGGTTCGTGTCAGGCTCGGCATGGCCATCCGGCCGCGCCGCACGACGGTCTTCACGTAGGTCTGCGTGAGGTCCCTGCGATTCGCGAGCAAGCCGTTCTCGGGCGGCTCGCCAAGCATTACGCGCTGCCTGGTCAACATGTTCGTGCCCATGCCGCCCACGAGATGGCATGCGCCGCAGAGGTTCGAGAACAGCGCCGCGCCGTCCCTGCCGCCCGCGAGCCGGTCGCCCGCCGGCGTGGCTTCGCGCATCTGATAGGGCGGCGGCCCGCGGGTTGGACCGCCGGGCGCCTGCGGCTCGGGGGGCGCCGCGAGCGCAGACGCCGTCGCCAGTGCGGCAAGCAGGAAAATGCGCATCACGTCCCACCTGTCTTCGCGGCGATTTTGCGATACGCCGCAGGCCACACGCCCTGCTTGCCCGGCGCAAGGATGCCGTTGGGGTCGAGCGCATCCTTCACCTTTTCATTGAGACGCCGCTGCGCGTGGTCGTTGAAATTGAACGTTGCGTTGACCGGGTCCATCCAGCCGAGATGCGTACGGTATTCACCGTAACCCGCCTTGGCCGTCTCCGTGATCAGTGCATCGAACAGCTTGCGAATGTTCGCGACTTGCTGCGCATTGTCGCGGTCGTACATGAGCATGTTGATGTTTGTGACGAAGCGCCCGCTGATCGTGAAGCTCGCGTAGAAGTCGACGTCGTGCTCGGCAATGATCCTGCGGCTGCGGCGCAGCTGGCCCAGCACGTGCTGCGCATTGGCCGGCACGACCGGAGAGAACCCGAGGTGCCCTCCGCGTCCGCCGATCCAGTCGCCCATCTGCAGAGCCACAGCGGACGGCACGCCCAGCGTTGCGTCGTATTGACTCACGGGGTCGCCCCTCTTCCAGGTCTCCTCAAGCGGTGGCGTGGCCATGTGCCGCGCGAAGGCCCGCTTGACTACCTCGGCCCGGGCGCGATTGAGCGACTCGTCGCCGTACAGGCGCACCTGCACCTGCCAGTAACCGAGCTGGTGTTCCCTGAGCAGCTCCTGCACGCGGCTTTCCGGGATTGCGCTGGACTTGTCCCAGAAGTCCCGGCGTTGCCCCTTGAGCACGATCTTGCCGAGCCAGGAGGGAATGAATACGTTCTGGTCGATCACAGCCGGCGATCTTGAGCGGCGCGATGGTGTCGACGACCCAGCCGATGTCCTCTTCGTTCGGGATGTCCCAGGTGAGCAGAAGCGAGCTCTCGGGCGCTGGCTGCAGCCAGACCCCCGCCTTGGTGACGACACCCAGGTTCGACTGCGTGAACATCTGGGTCCAGTCCGGGCCGAAGCTGAGCGGGAACACGTGCCAGCTGTGATTGCCCTGCATCGCGCCCATGCCAGTGCGCATCAGCCCGCCGTCTGGCAGTACCACCTCGAGGCCGCACAGGTTGCGCGCGTGCAGGCCATAGGGCGTGTAGCCGATGCCGTGATCGAGCGCGTTGCCGATGACCGAGCCCCAGGCATTGCCCGGCACGGACAACCACAGCGGCAATTTCTCGCGCTGCAGGTGCTCGTACAGGTCGAAGAAGCCCACGCCCGGCTCGAGCACGCAGACGCCGAGCCCGGCATCGACGTCGAGGATGCGGTTCATCCGGCCGAGGTCGAGCACGATCGTGCCCGGCATGCGCGGAGCGTTGGCGCCGTAGCCGAGATTCTTGCCGCGCGAGGTCGGCCAGAGCGGCGTCCTGTATTCGTTGGCGAGGCGCACGATGGCCTGCACTTCTTCCACGCTGCCCGGCGCGAGCGCGGCCGATGCCGGCCATTCGCTCTCCGACCCGGGAGCATAGATGTCGGAATAGGCGTCGCGGTCCTCGTTGGTGGCGAGGACCCAGCCCTTGCCCACCACGCCTTCGAAGGCCTGCAGCGCCTGCTGGAACCTCGCTGCAGAGACGCCCGGCGGCAGCGTCAATTCCACGGATTCATCCCCCGGCCTGCTCCCGCCTGCCGCGCCGGGAATACGGTGTGAATTGCCCCCATATCACTCCCCTTCTACAGTGCCGGTTCAGCGTCGCTCGCGGCGCGCATGCATTGGGGCAGTAGAACCCACGAATTTTGCGATTGCAAGATCCAAACAATTGTTAATGTTGAGGGACGGCGGTCGGGGCGGGAGCATGGACACGATGACCAAACGTCGAGAGAGTGACCAGAAGAACCACGAGATCGAGCTGCTGGTGTCGATGCTGAAGTTCGCATCACTGATCAGCCGGCCGATGCGGGATGGTGTGGCCGATCCGGCGGGCTTGAGCTCGAACGAGCTGCGCATCCTGATGGCGCTCTCCGGCGAGGGTGAGTCCGCGGGTCACGATCTCGCGGAACTGATGGGCATGCACGCGATGAACGTCAGCCGGGCACTGGCCTCGCTGCACGCAATGGGGCTCGTCGAGCAGGTAAGGAAGCCGCGGAACCGCCGGCGCAAGCCTTATCGCGTCGAGCACGCGGGGCGCAAAGGCGCACGTGGCGCTGGAACCCAACATCGCGCAGGTGGCGCGCTTCCTGTTCGGCGCGCTCACGGCGCCGGAACGCGCCGGACCTGAAGAGAATCCTCGCAAAGCTCGACCGGCAGGTGCTGGCGTGGCAGCCGAGCGAGCGGCGCCCGCATGTTCCGAGGGCTTGAGTAACCGCGGAGGCCAGCGTCAGGTCTGTCCGGCGAGCGCCGCACCGAAGCGAGGATGCGCAAAGTGCATGGGCACGTCCTGCCGGTGCGGCCAGGTCTTGCGTACCTGTTCCGGCGGGAGCAGCACGTCGGGTCCCAGCGGATTCTCCGGGTAGGTCTTCGTGGCCGGCTGCAGGTGCGCGACGGTCTTCGACCAGCCTTTCTCGTAGTCCGCCTGCCACTGCATCATGTAGTCGAGGCGCTTGATCTTCCACACGCCGGCCTCGCGGACGTAATCGTTCTCGTAGACGCCGGCCTCGAAGAACTGCAGCGGGAGGCCTTCGGGCTTGTACTCGCGGCTCTCGTGGCTGCCGCCCATCAGCAAGCCGCGAAAGCGCCCCTTGGCGGTCTGCCGGTCCGGCGCCACCGTGATGATGTCCTGCATCTGGAAGTGATCGAGCAGGAAGCCGTCGACCGGCCCGTTCACGCCCTGCGTGAAGTAGTTCTGGAACCACGTGCCGTACAGCCGGCGGACGCCCTCGTGCCCGCGGTATTCGCCGGAGAGGAACACGACCGCGCCGTCCTTCGCGAAGAGCTGCACCACGTCCTCGGCGCGGTTGAAGTCGATGTAGTAGCCATAGGCCCAGTGCAGGCGGCGGATGGCGTTGACGTCCTCGAGCTCGCCGACGCGGTGCTCGAGGGCCGCGAGCCGTGCTTCGAGATCCGGCATGAGCAGACTCTCCCTGGTCGATTGCGCGTGACGCTAACAAGTGTTAGGTAGGAAGCGAGGGGAACACAGTATGGACTGGAAGGGCAAGACCGCGCTCATCACGGGCGGCGTCTCCGGGATCGGCTTCGGCATCGCCCGGGCGTTTTGCGCTGCGGGAATCGACCTCGTCCTGACCTGTCGCAACGAGAACTACCGCGACGCAGGCAGAGGCGTGGTTTGCCGAGAAGGGCCACCCCATGCCGCGCTTCGTCGAGCTCGACGTCACGGATCGGGCGGGCTGGGCCCGCGTGGCCAACCAGGTCGGGACCGTTCACATCCTGGTCAACAACGCCGGTGTCAGCGTGTTCGGGCCCACCGACGAGGCCAGCTACGCCGACTACGACTGGATCATGGGCGTGAACTTCGGTGGCGTGGTCAACGGCCTCGTTACTTTCGTCCCGCGCATCAAGGCGCAGGGACCGGGCGGGCACGTCGTGAACGTGGCCTCGATGGCGGCGTATCTCTCGGGGCCGCAGGCCGGCATCTACACCGCGAGCAAGTTCGCCGTGCGCGGCCTGACCGAGTGCCTGCGCTACAACCTTGCGCCGTACGGCATCGGCGTGTCGCTGATGTGTCCGGGCCTGACCCGGACCAATGCCTGGGACTCGGCGTTGAAGCGTCCAGCCGCGTTTGCGGACTCGGGGTTCGCCCCGCCCGATCGCGCCGAGCTCGAGCAGTTCGGCACCGCTTTCGAGGCAGGCATGGATCCGCTCGAGGTCGGCCAAAAAACGCTCGCCGGGATGACCGAGAACCGGGCGGTGATCTTCACCCACCCGGAGTATGCCGAGGACTTCGCGGAGATCTACCGCGATTCGGTCGCGGCGCTGCCGAACGAGCCGGTGCCCGAGGCACGCCAGCACATCGAGCAGTTGCGGCGCGCGGCAAATCGCGCGGCCGCCGCGGGCAAGCGGATCGGCCTCGAGGACCTGACCTGAACTGGAAGCGGGAGGAGCGATCATGAGCCCCGAGGGCGTCAACGTGCGGCACACCGACCGGATCTGGATTGGCGGCGAATGGGTCCGCGCCCATTCCGGTCGGATGATCGAACTCGTCTCCCCCGATACGGAAGAGGTGATTGGCGCGGTTGCCGAAGCGGACGAAGAGGACATGAATGCAGCCGTGGCCGCCGCGCGCGCCGCCTTCGACGTGGGCCCGTGGAGCGAGTTGCGGCCGCCCGAGCGCATCGCTTGCCTCAAGCGCATGGCTCAGCACCTGCACGGGCGAACGGGCGAGATTGCGCGCGCCTGGACCGCGCAGATGGGCGGGCTCGCGAGCTTCGCCGCACCCATGACCGCGGGCTCCACCCAGGCCCTCGAGCAGATCATCGCCGCCGCGGAGACGTTTACGTTCGTCGAGACACGCACGTCGCCGGTGGTGAAAAGCGCAATCGTCGCGCACGAGCCAGTGGGCGTCGTGGCGGCGATCGCGCCGTGGAACGCGCCCTACGGGATCATGCTGAACAAGGTGGCCTATGCGCTGGCCGCCGGCTGCACGGTCATCATGAAGCCGTCGCCCGAAACGCCGCTCGGAGACCTACATCATCGCCGAAGCCGCCGAGGCGGCGGGCGTCCCCGCCGGCGTCGTCAACCTGGTGTGCGGCCATCGCGACGCGAGCCACCACCTCATCAGCAACCCGGGCGTCGACAAGGTGAGCTTCACCGGCTCGACCGCCGCGGGCAAGCGCATTGCGAGCGTCTGCGGCGAGCGCATCGCGCGCTGCACGCTCGAGCTCGGCGGCAAGTCCGCGGCCATCGTCCGCGACGACTTTCCGACCGATGCGGCAGCGAAGCTCCTCACGGGAACGATCACGCTGATGAGCGGCCAGGTGTGCGCGATGCTGAGCCGCGCGATCGTTCCGCGGCGCCGCCACGACGAGCTGGCCGACGCGATCGCGCGCGAGATGAAGCAGGTCGTGATCGGCCATTCAGACGATCCGGCCGCCCAGCTCGGTCCGCTGGCGATGAAGCGCCAGCTCGAGCGCGTCGAGATGTACATCGAGGATGGCCGCCGGACGGCCGATCTCGTCACAGGCGGCCGCCGGCCCGCGACACCTCGCCCGCGGGTACTTCGTCGAGCCGACGCTCTTCGCCGGCGTGAAGAACGAGACGCGCATCGCGCAGGAGGAGATCTTCGGTCCGGTGCTGAGCCTGATCCCTGTCGAGGACGAGGAGGACGCGATCCGCGTCGCCAACGAGTCGAGCTACGGGTTGAACGGCTCGGTGCTGACCCGCGACGCAGACGCCGCCTATCGCATCGCGCGGCGCGTCCGCACCGGCGCCATCGGTCAGAACGGCCTGCGCCTGGACTTCGGGCTCCCCTACGGCGGTTTCAAGCAGTCCGGGCTCGGCCGCGAAGGCGGCATCGAGGGGCTCATGGCCTATCTCGAGACCAAGACCATCCTGCTCGACGAGGCGCCGAAGGCGCTTTAGGGCGGGGCTCGGCGCCTCAGAACATGCCGTTCGGGTTGACCGGGTGCGCGGGCACGTCCTGGATCACGTCCCAGTGCTCGACGATCTCGCCGTTCTCGCAGCGGAAGATATCGACGACGGCGAGCCCAGGGTCGCCCGGCCAGCGCTCGACATGCACGTGGACGATGACGTGGTCACCGTCGACGAAGGCGCGATGGATGGTCTGCCGCGCGTTCGGGCTGTCCTGCCTGACCTGGGCGAGAAAGCGCTTCAGGGGCCCGAGGCCCGGCTCGGCGAGCGAGCTATGCTGGATGTAATGCGCCGGCAGGTGCCGGTCGACCTGGTCGGGGTCCATCGCGATCAACACCTCGCGATACATCGCGAGCACCCGGTCGAGATCAGCCTGCTCTGCGGCCGTACGAGTCATGACGCTCACTCCAGAAGATAACAATCGTTATGATATGTGAGAGCCTCGGCGAGGCAAGCTGACGGTGAGGGGATCGATGGACCGCGCCGGACTGTATGAGCTCCTCGATGGGTACCTAGCGGCCCTCGCCCGGCGCGATGCGCAGGCCGTGCGCTGGGCCGCTGCCCCGCTCACCTCCGAAAACAACGTGATGCTCGAAGTCGGCGACGGCCTGTGGGGGACCATCGAGGCCGTCGGCAGCTACCGGCTGCGCTTTGCCGACCCGGCGACAGGGCAGGTCGGCTATTTCGGGACGGTGCGCGAGCACTTGGAGGAATCCGCTTACACCGTACGACTAAAGGCGAACGAGGCCGGCCGCATCCAGGAAGCCGAGACGATCGTCGTCCGCCAGTCCGATTCCGGCATCAAGTTCGAGAATCCACGCTACTGGGACAAGCCGATCCTCAATGCCAACGCGCAGAGCCCCGTGCCGCGCGGCGAAATGATCCGTCTGGCGAACGGCTATTTCGACACGCTCCAGCTCAATGACGGCACGATCCGCACCCGCTTCCATCCGGACTGCAACCGCGTCGAGAACGGCGTGCAGACCACCCACAATCCGGCGTTCGCGAAGATCGTGCCGGTCGCGGCGCTCGGGTGCGAGGAGCAGTTCCGCATGGGCAACTACCGCTACGACGATCGCCTGCGCGCGCGCCGCTTCCCGCTGGTCGACGAGGAGCGCGGACTGGTGCTCGCCTTGGGTTTCATCGACCACTGCGGGCGGCTGGCCGAGTACCGGCTCACGGACGGCCGCACGGTGCAATCGCCGGTGCGGCGGCCGCACAGCTTCTACCTGGCCGAACTGTTCAAGATCGAGCAGGGCATGATCTGCCAGATCGAGGCCAACTTCATCACCGTGCCCTATCATATGCCGAGCCCCTGGGACGAGAGATGAAGCGGCGGTCGCCGCGCTTTCGCTCCTGCTCACGCCTGCGCACCGGCCCCGTCCGGTCCGGCGTCGAGCACGGACGCCGGCGAGCACGTCGGCGCCGACGATTGGCCCACGACGGGCGGCGATCCAGGCAAGACACACCACTCGCCACTCACCGACATCACCGCCGGCGAACGTGGGTGCGCTCGGCCTCGCCTGGAGCGTCGACCTGGGCACGAACCGCGTGCTGGAAGCCACACCCGTCGTCATCGGCGGCGTGATGTACACGAGCGGCGTCGCCGGCCGCGCCTATGCCTTCGACGCCGCCACGGGCAAGGAACTGTGGCGCTTCGAGCCGCAGGTGGACATGCAGGTCAACCGCGCGGTGTGCTGCGACATGGCCAATCGCGGCGTCGCCGTGGCGCGCGGCAAGGTCTTCGTGTCGGCGCTCGACGGCTGGATGTATGCGCTCGATGCCAGGACCGGCCAGGTCGTCTGGAAGAGCGACGCCGTCGACGGATCGCAATCGCGGCTACTCCTCCACCGGCGCGCCGGAAGTGGCCGGCGATGTCGTCGTCATCGGCAATGCCGGCGCGGAATACGACACCCGCGGCTACGTAAGCGCCTTCGACCTCGAGACCGGCGAGCTCAAGTGGCGCTTCTGGATCGTGCCGCGCGATCCCAGGCTCGGGTCGCAGGATCATCCCGATCTCGAGCGCGCGATCGAGACCTGGGACCCTGACAGCCGCTGGGATGTAGGCGGGGGCGGCGCGCCGTGGGATGCGATCAACTATGACGCCGAGACCGGACTGGTGCTGGTCGGCACCGGCAACGGCGGGCCGTATCACACCGTCAAGCGCTCACCCAGAGGCGGAGATCAGCTCTACCTCGCGGCATCGTCGCGCTGGACGCGAAGACCGGCCGCCTGAAATGGTTCTACCAGCAGACGCCGGGCGACAACTGGGACTTCACCTCCACCCAGCCCATGATCCTGACGCGGATGATGATCGACGGCGAGCACGCCCGGTGGTCATCCACGCGCCCAAGAACGGTTTCCTCTACGTCCTCGACCGGCGCGACGGCAAGCTCCTGCGCGCGAACCCTCGTCCGCACCAACTGGGCGACCTCGGTGGATGCTGAAGACCGGGCGCCCGGCGATGGACTCCACGGCTGCCGACTACGGTCAGGGCCCGAAGATCGTGTTCCCGGCCACACCGGGCGCGCGCAACTGGCACCCGGCCAGCTTCGATGCAGCGAGCGGCCTCTATTACGCCTCGGTCCTGGACATGGGGAACCTCATCTTCACCACGCCCGGGAAGAAGCCCTTCGTCCGCCGGATGCTGAACAACGATGCGGCGCTGATCTTCGGTCCCGACCTCGAGGCGGCGCTGCCCACGTTGCCGCCGCCGCTGCAGGCGGCGGTGAAGGCGCTGCCCGCATTCGAGGAAGTCAAGCGCAAGCCCTACGCGTCGGAGTTGCGCGCCATCGATCCGCTGACCGGGCAGACGCGCTGGTCCGTACCCACGCAGGGGTGGCAGGACCGCAGCGGGGTGCTCACGACGGCGAGCGGACTGCTGTTCCAGGGCAGCATCGACGGCAGCTTCCGCGTGTTCGACAAGCGCGACGGCCGGCTGCTGAAGTCGATCGACACCGGCAGCTCCATCCTCGCCGCACCCATGACCTACCGGGTGAACGGCGTGCAGTACGTTGCGGTGATGGCGGCCTGGGGCGGCGGCGGCTTTCCGTATGTGCCGCCGTTACTCGGCTGCCTACGAGCGCGGCAACCGGGGCCGAATCCTCATATTCAGATTGGGCGGCGGTGCGGTGCCCATGCCGCCCGAGCTGCCGCCGCTCGAGGCCGCACCGCCCGCGCCAGCGCAGCAGCCTCGGTGTCACCGCGGACACGCTCAAGCGCGGCAGGGCGCTCTTCTTCGGCAACTGCGTGCTGTGTCACTCGAACCAGCATCGCTCGATAACGCCGGACCTGCGCCGAATGCAGCCCGGCACGCACGCCGCGTTTCGTCAGCATCGTGCTGCGAGGGCGCGCTGGTGCCGAACGGCATGCCGCGCTGGGACGACCTGTTGAATCCCGCCGACGTGGATGCCATCCACGCGTACCTGATCGACCTGCAGGCAAAGACCCGCGCGGACGAGCTCGCCAAGCAGAAGGCCGGCGTGCCGCTGGACGCCCCGAGTCTCGCGATCCTGTCGAACTACTGAGAGGGGTTGCACGTCATGCGTCGCAGCATTGATCGGATACTGGTCACCCACGTGGGTGCCCTGCCCGCCCCTCTCGATGTCTGGGGTGCGGCGGACGTCGACGACGACCGTGTGCAGCGCGAAGTCCGCGCAGTGGTGGCCGCCCAAAGGGATTCCGGCGTGGATTTCGTCAACGAGGGCGAGATCACCAAGGGCGGCAACTGGGTCATGTTTATCAACGCCCGGATCGACGGTTTCGAGCCCGCGGCGGTCCAGGGCGAAGGCGCCAGGTTGCTCTTCTCCAGCGTCGACTGGGTCGAGTTCGCCGACTTCTATCGGGACCGGATGGCGGCCGGCACGTTATTCGAGGAATCGAGGCAGGCTCCGAAGCAGGTCACCGCCGATGCCCGCATCGACTGGGACTGCGTGCGCCCCCTCAGCTATCGCGGTCACGCGGCCCTCGAGCGGGAGATCGAGGTGCTGGCCCAGAGCCTCGAGGGCACACCGGCCAGCGACGCCTTCCTGACCTCGACGGCACCATTGAGCGTTGAGTTCGGCCGGACGAATCAAGAAGCCGACCTGAACCTCTGCGATATCTAGTCCGAATCGAACGACGACGGCCGGAGCGGCCGGGCATATGCTCCCGACATTGGGCTTTCGACGTGAGCAGGGCCGCATGACCAGCATCTCGATCCGTCCGGCCGAGCAGGCGATCACGGAGGACGACGCGTTCATCCGGCGCGCCGTCGCATCCGCCAGCACGCCCGCGCTGATGATGTCGCTCATCCACGTGAGCGGCGATCGCAGCCTGCTCGAGGGCAGCATCCGCCCACGCACGGCGGTGCTGAACGAGATCCAGTCCGGGATGACCGACGCCGAGCGCGCGGCGATCGTCGACCTCGCGGTGAAGGTGCTCGGCGACTATCGCGACCGCGGCTCTACGCTGCCGCCGCCGCCCGGCCACGAGACGATCCTCGAGATGATGAGCTTCATGGTGGGCGAGCGCGTCTCGGACGAGTACGTGCCGATGATGCTCGAGGAGCTCGCGCTCGACGGGACCGACCGGCGCTCGATTCACTGGGAGGCCGAGACGCTACGCGCGGCCGGGCCGCCGACCACCGCGTGGTGGTCATCGGCGCGGGCATGTCCGGGATCCTGGCCGCGATCCGGCTCGAGGAAGCGGGCATCCCCTACATCGTGATCGAGAAGAACGACGCTGTCGGCGGCACCTGGTTCGAGAACCGCTACCCCGGTTGCCGCGTCGACGTCGCGAGCCAGTTCTATTCGTACTCGTTCGACATGCGGCCTGACTGGAGCGAGTACTTTCCGCGGCGCGAGGAGATCCACGACTACTTCGAGAGCTGCGTCGATCGCTTTGGTGTCCGCCCTCACATCCGCTTCCGGACCGAGGTGACGCGTGCGGCCTGGGACGAGGCCGCGTCCAGCTGGCTGCTGACGCTCCGTGACGCCGACGGCGCAGATCTCGACCGATGCGCGCGGATGCGGTCATCTCGGCGGTCGGGCAGCTGAACCGCCCACGGCACCCGGACATTCCGGGTCTCGACCGGTTCAAGGGAACGATCGCGCACACCGGCGCGTGGCCGCAGGACCTCGCGTGGGAAGGCAAGCGCATCGCCGTGATCGGCACCGGCGCGAGCGCCTTCCAGCTCGTGCCTGCGATCGCACCAAAAGCGTCTCACGTGACCGTGTTCCAGCGCTCCCCCGTGTGGATGTTCCCGAACGCGCACTACCACGAGGGAGTGAGCGCCGAGCACCAGTGGGTGCTGCGTCATGTCCCGTACTACGGGCGCTGGTTGCGCTTCCTGCTGTTCTACCCGGGCTCCGACGCGATGCTGCCGGTGTGGACCGCCGACCCGACCTGGCCGCACCCGGAGCGCGCCGTCAACGAGCGCAACGACCTGCAGCGCGAACAGCTCACGGCCTGGATCGCCTCGCAGGTCGGCGACGACCCGGAGCTCCTCGCGAAAGTGGTCCCGGACTACCCGGTCGGCGGCAAGCGGATCCTGCAGGACAACGGCAGCTGGCTCGGGGCCTTGAAGCGGCCCGACGTCGAGCTGGTCACGGAGAAGATCGCGTCGATCGACGAGACGGCGGTCATCGACGCATCGGGCCGCCGGCACGAAGTCGACGTGATCGCGCTCGCGACCGGCTTCTACGCCGACCGTTTCCTCGCGCCGATGCAGATCATCGGGCGCGGCGGCGCCGACCTGCGCGCGCAGTGGGGCGACGAGCCCGCGGCGTATCTCGGCATCACAGTGCCCGGATTCCCGAACCTCTATTGCCTGTACGGACCGGGCACCAACCTCGCCCACGCGGGCAGCATCATCTTCCATTCCGAGTGCCAGGTTCGTTACGTCCTCGGCTGTCTGCGGCAGAGCATCGAGCACGGCGCGCCGCTCGAGTGCCGCGCGGATTCGTACCAGGCCTACACCGGGCGGCTGCGGCGCCGCGCTCGCGCGGATGGTCTGGTCGCACCGCGGCGTGCACAACTGGTACCAGAACGCCCGCGGCGTGGTCGTCACGACTTCGCCCTGGCGGCTGGTCGATTACTGGCGCTGGACGCGCGAGCCGGATCTCGCGGACTACGAGCCCGTACCGGTGCGAGTCACGGGTGCGGCGGCCGCCGAATCGGCGGCTCAGGTCTCGTAGGCCTCCGACACGTTCGGCGCAAAGGGCTGCCAGCCTGCCGGTATCGATACGGTGGATCTCGTCCCAGAAAGCGCGCGCGGTCAGGATGCGGCCTTCGTCATCAAGCGAGAAGTGATCGACGATGGACAGGTCGAGCGCCTGTCGCTTCGCCGGGATCCGCACCTGCATCGTAAACCGCAGGATGCCCTCGTTGCCGCAGGCGCGGATCTCCTCGATCCGTGGCTCGAGCGTGCGACCGCTGTCCTGGTGGGCGAAGTTCCAGAACCGCTCGACGCCTTCCAGGCCCTTGAATGGCGGAGTCCCCACCGGATCCCACCACTGCGCATCGGGCGCAAACAAGCTGAGGAACAGCTTCTTGTCGTTGGTCGCCCAGGCCTTGACGTAGTTTTCGATCGCGCGGCGGACTTGTTCGGGCGTGGCGGGCATCGGGCGCTCCTGGAGACTCGCGGCAGGGTAGCATCCACGGCCATCGTGCCGCCGTCCAGACACAGGAAACGCCCATCGAGTCGCGCAGCCGTGAAGTCCGACGCGTGGAGCGTCGCGCGCGCAACGGTACCACGATGAGCGAGGTACTGCTGTCGCTTTACCAGGGCGTGCGGGAGCCCGACGGCTGGCTCGCTTTCCAGCGGCACCTGTCGCGCCGACTCCGGACCATCAACTCCGTACTGAGTCTTCGCTGGCCCGAAGGCACGAGGCCGGGCCTGCTGTACACCTTCAATGGCGATGCGGCGCGGCTGCCGCCCACGCTCAGGGCATACGCCGCGATCGATCCGTTCGTCAACATCGCCGAGGGGCGCGCCGTGCGGCTGCACGATCTGGTCGACCCGCACGAGTTCCGCGCCTCCACGTACTACCGCGAGTGGCTGGTGCCGATCGGCGTCGAGTATGCGCTTGGCCTCGACGTGCGCGAGCCCGGCCGCTTCCACGCACGTCTGCGGTCTATGCCGCGATCTGGACGCCGGGGAATTTCACGTCCTCGGATTGCCGGTTCATCGAGTCGCTGGAGCCACACCTGCGGCTTGCTGTGGGCCTCTACTCGGATCTCGACGAGGCAAAAACCGGCCGTGAGCTCTATGCCGATGCGATGGACAGTCTGACGCTCGCGACCGTCGTCCTGGACGAGCACGGTCGCATGATCCATTCGAACCGACTGGCGGAGAACGTGCTGCGCGGAGCGTGACGGGCTGTCACTGGGCAACGGCCGATTGGCTCGTCGTCTCTGGTCGCGAGGATGGGCGACGGTTTCGCGAGCTCGTCGAGCGTGCAGTAGAGCAGTTCGACTCCGAATCGGCCCGCCGTCGCGCAGGCGATGCGCTACGCGGCCATCCGGGCGACCGGCGTACGAGCTCGTCGTGCGGCCCTCGCCGCCGGGGCTCGCTCGGCGAGGATCGGCCGACTCAATGCGCGCGTCGCCGTGCTGATCGGTTCGCGACGCCGGGCAGCGCGCCGCGGCCGAGTTGTCGGTGGACGCGGTCAGTCAGCTCTTCGGGCTGACACCGAAGGAGGCGGAGCTCGCGCTGCGGCTCGCGAGGGGCCGGAGCCTGGCACGCAGGCCGCGCAGGACCAGGAGCATCAGTCTGAATACCGCTCGCGCGCACCTGCGCGCGATCTTCGCGAAGACCGGCGTCGACCGCCAGAGTCGGCTGGTGGGGGCGCTGCTAAAGAGCGTCGCGAGGGTGGCACAATCGCCCGATGCAAAACGACACGCGCGAAGCTGACACCGTCACGTTGCTCCGACGACGTGATCAGTCCGATGCGGGTCGCGTCGGGACGATCGAGCTCTTCTTCGATCTGGTGTTCGTATTCGCCGTGACGCAGCTCTCGCACACGCTGGTCGCTGATCTCTCACTGTCCGGCATGCTGCAGGTCAGCCTTCTGCTGCTCGCCGTCTGGTGGGTCTGGATCTACACCTCCTGGGTGACCAACTGGCTCGATCCGGAGCGCATCCCGGTGCGTGCCTGCCTGCTGTTGCTGCTGGTCGCCGGGCTCGTGATGTCGGTGTCGATCCCGCATGCGTTCGACGAGCACGGTCTCTACTTCGCCGGTGCCTACGCGTCCATGCAGGTCGGCCGGACGATCTTCTTCCTGTGGGCCGTGCGAAATGGCCCGGACATCCTGCTGCGGAACTTCCAGCGCATCCTGGTCTGGCTCGGTACGTCCGCCGCTTTCTGGATCGCCGGTGCGTATGCCGAGGGGTGGTCGCGTTTCGGTCTCTGGCTCGTCGCGCTCGCGATCGAGTTCGCGGGACCGTGGCTCTACTTCGTCGTACCGGGGCTCGGCCGCTCGAGCACCTCCGACTGGAATGTGCACGGCGGTCACCTGGCTGAGCGCTGCGGTCTCTTCGTCATCATTGCGCTCGGCGAGTCGCTGCTCGTCACGGGTGCCACGTTTGCGGGTCTGGCCTCGGCGGTCGATGCGTGGTCGGCGTTTCTCGTGGCCGTGCTAGGCAGCATTCTGCTCTGGTGGATCTACTTCGACACCGGCGCTCAACGAGGCGAGGACCAGATCACGCACTCGACCGATCCGGGCCGGCTGGCGCGCCTCGGGTATACCTACCTGCACCTGCCGATCGTGGCCGGCATCATCGTCTGCGCGGTGGGCGACGAGATCATGCTGCTGCACCCCGGCCATGCTACTGCACCCGCTATCTCAGTCCTCATCGGCGGGCCTGCTGCCTTTCTCGCCGGCGCGATGCTCTTCAAGTGGGTCACGAACTCCCGTCGTACGCCGCCGCTGTCGCACCTCGTCGGGCTCGGGCTGCTCGCAGTCTTGCTCTGGGGCGCGCACGAGCTGCACGTCTCGGCGCTGCAGATCGGCGCCGCCGCCACCGGCGTGCTGCTGATCGTCGCGGTGTGGGAATCGTTCGCCTTGCGCAGGCCGAGCCGTAACGAGCCGCTCAGCGCGGCAGATACTCCCCGCCGTTGACGTCGAGCGCAGCACCGGTGACGACCGACGCCAGATCCGATGCGAGGTAGATGATCGATCGGGCGCATTCCCGATCCGGCGGGATGATTCCAAGCGGGATCAACCCTGCGACCGCCGCCTTCTGCGCCTCGATGCTCGTACCCTGCGTCATTGCCACGTGCTCGAAGTACCCGGCGACGGGCGGACCCCACATCCAGCCGAGAAAGACGGAGTTGACGCGAATGCCGTACTGGCCGCATTCGAGCGCCAGATACGAGGTCGCGCATGCCAACGCCGCCTTGGAGGTCGCATAGCCGGCCTGGCCTGCGATCGGCTTGCGCGTCACCTGCGAGTTGACGTTGACGATAGAGCCGCGACGGGCCTTCTTCATGTGCGGCAGGACTTCCTGGGTGAGCTTCAACGTCCCGAACAGGTTCACTTCGAGCGTGTTCTTCCAGTCATCGAGATCGGCGTGCTCGATCGGGCCGAAGCTGCCCGCGATGTAGGCGCTGTTGATCAGCACGTCGATTCGGCCAAAGCGGTCGATTGCGGCATCGACCAGGCGCCGGCAATCCTCGCGCCGTGCGATGTCGGTGGGCACCTTGAGCACGGGTGTGCCGAACCCGAGCGCCGCGACCTCCCGCTCCGCGCCGTCGAGCTTCTCGGCGGTGCGCGCCGCGACGATGAGACGCGCGCCCTCCCCGGCCGCGAGCGTCGCGAGATGAATGCCGAGCCCGGGACCTATGCCCGAGACGAGCACCACCTTGTCATCGAGCAGACGGCTCACAGCCCGAACCCTCCCGCCACCGGGATGCGGAGTCCCGTGACGTACGCCGCACGGTTCGAGGCCAGGAATACCGCGGCGTAGCCGATCTCCTCCGGCTTGCCCCAGCGCTTGAGTGCGAGGTTCTTCTGCACCTCCTCGACCCACTTTTCGTCGAACACGCCCTGCTTCGTGAGCTCGAGGAACATGCCCGCCTCGATCACGCCCAGCAGCACGGTGTTGGCGCGGATGTTGTGGCGCCCTTCCTCCTTGGCAATGCCCGTGATCAGCGCCTCGATCGCGGCCTTCGGCGCCACCGACATCACGTCGCGCGGCGGCCATTGCAGGTGCCCCGCCGATCCGAGGTGCACGTAGGATCCGCCGCCCCACTCGCGGAGCCTGGGCAGTGTCGCCTGGACGACGTTGAAGAAACCGTTCAGGTCCTGGTCGATGACCGTCTGCCACTGCTTGCGGCTCATCTCCGAGATGAGCACCTGCTCGGCGAGCGTGCCGGCGCCAACCACGACGGTGTGCAGCCGGCCGTGCTCTTTCGCCGCCGCTTCGACGACCGCGTCGACCTGCGCGGCGTCGCCGATCGTGAGCTGGTGCACGCTCACCTTGCGCCCGAGTGCGCGGATCTTTTCCGCGACCTTGTCGGCGTTGTCGCGCTTGCTGCGATAGGTCAGCGCGACATCGGCGCCGGCGCGTGCGAACTCGAGGCACACGGCCTGGCCGACGCCGCCGCTGCCGCCCACGACGAGCACGGCGCCCGCCGGAAACAATGCTTCAGTCATTGATACGCCTCGATGATGTTCGGTTGAACGGGAAGCGCGGCCCTCAGGCCGGCGGCAATCCCTGCTGCAGCATACCAATCAGGCGGCGCTTCATCGGGATCACCCAGTCGGACTTCAGCTTCGGGTCGAGCAATCCCGCTTCGTCGAGCTCGTCGCAGAGCCGCATCTGGTGCGCCATGTCGAAGAGATCGTACTGCGAGGAGAACTTGCCCTGCCCGCCGTAGGTGATGAACGACACGCCGTGCGTCTCGTAGTAGCTCCCGTCCGGCCGGCGACCGGGTCCGCGATTGACCCAGCGGCTGATGATCCGGTCTCCGTTGATTCCCCAGTCGAAGATCGGAAAGCTCCAGCCCTTCCACGCCGCGCCCACTTCCATGTCGCGCCCGTAATGCGTGCGGCGAATTTCCTCGCGGCCGTTCGCCACCACGAGCATCGTCCCGCCGTACGGACAGGTGTAGACGCAGTCCTCGTGATAGAACTCGTCGGCGAGCCACGACCACGAGCCGCGACGCTCGGCCTCCTTGAAGGCCTCCGAGAGGCCGCGGATCGCGGCTTCG
>CAVSKB010000006.1:0-651467 GCA_963728295.1 uncultured Gammaproteobacteria bacterium
AGTACTCGCTGATCAGCGCGGGTACCGAGGGCGCCACGTTGAAGCTGGGTCGCATGAGCGCGGTGGAAAAAGCGCGCGCGCGGCCGGAGCAAGCGCTGAAGCTCATCGAACTCGCCCGGGCGCAGGGACCCGTGACGGCGTATCAGGTCGCGCAGCGAGCCCTGGATATGCCGGTGGCGCTGGGCTACAGCAGCGCAGGTATTGTCCATAGCGTCGGGGCAGGCTGCGAAGGCCTGCAGCCCGGTCAGCCCGTCGCGTGCGCAGGCCAGGGCTGGGCGAGCCATGCCGAGTTCGTGAGCGTTCCCCGCCGTCTCTGCGTACCGATACCGCCCGGTGTTTCGAGTGAGCACGCGGCCTGCGGGACGGTCGGTGCCATTGCGCTGCAGAGCCTGCGCGTCGCGGAAGCGAGACTCGGCGAGTCCTTGGTCGTCATCGGTCTCGGGTTGGTCGGGCTGCTGGTGTGTCAGCTCGCCCGCGCCAGCGGCTGCCGTGTCGTAGGGCTCGACGTCGATGCGGAGCGCGTCCGCCTGGTACAGGCTCAGCACTGGGGTGACGCGGCGCTTGCGGACGACGCGGCGATCGGGATCGTCGCCGGCCTGACTGACGGCTACGGCGCGGACGTGGTGATCGTGACCGCGGCTACCGAGGAGGCCGGGCCGGTCGCGTTGGCGGGCGAGGGCTGGCGTAAGAAGGGTCGCGTGGTCGTGGTCGGCCGGACGCCGATGGTCGCGCCGCGCGAGACATACCTGTTCAAGGAGTTGTCGCTGCTGACGTCGATGGCCTTCGGCCCCGGGACCGGCGATTCCCGGTACGAAGTGGAAGGCCATGACTACCCGCTGCCCTACGTTCGCTTTACCGAGGAACGCAATCTCGAGGCATTCCTTGGTCAGCTCGCCCTTCGGAGTCTGGACCTGGCGCCGCTGATCACGCACCGATTTCCGGTCGCGAACGCTGCACAGGCGTTCGCCACACTGGACGCCGACGCATCGCCTCGCGGCATCGGTGTCCTGCTGGAATACGGCGATGCCAGCGAGGCGGTGACGCATCGGACAATCGAGCTGCCGGCGGCCCGCCGCACCGCGGCGGCGGCAGAGGTCGCGACCTGCGGCAGTTCGCTTGAGCGTAATCGGGGCCGGGAGTTTCGCGACACACGAACTGCTGCCGCTGCTCAAGGGAATCGACGTCGAGCTGCGTGGCATCGTGTCGCAGACGGGTGTCCGAGCGAAGGTGCTCGCCGGCAAGCTCGGCTTCCGCTACTGCAGCTCCGATGTGGGCGCGGTGCTCGACGACCAGGAGACCGATGCCGTGCTGGTCCTGACACGGCACGACACCCATGCCCAGCTTGCGGATCGGAGTCGCTCGCCGCCGCAAAACATGTTTTCGTCGAGAAGCCGCTGGCGCTGAGCCTAGATGAGCTCGATCGGGTTCGCGCGGCCCGCACGGCTTCCGGGAAGCTAGTGATGGTGGGATTCAATGGCCGTGGACCGCGCCGCTCGCACAGCGCATGAAAGCGGCCTTCGCCAGCCGGACTCAACCAATCGTCGTACGTTACCTTGCCAATGTCGGTCGGCGACCGCCCGACCACTGGCTGCACCATCCGAAGGAAGGCGGTGGCGTGATCCTGGGTGAGGGCTGCCATCATCTCGATTTCTGCTGCTGGCTGGTAGACCGACCACTGCTCGGCGTGGACGTGATTCCGGTCCGCGACCGTAGTGTTTCGAATGCGGTCGACACCGTTCAAGCCGTGCTTCGGTTCATCGACGGCTCCATCGCAGAGACGTGCTTTATGCATCGAATGGCAACAAGCGCTTTCCGACCGAGACCGTAGAGGTGCTGTGCGGCGGACGGCAGGGGCGCCTGATCGACTTTCGCGTGCTCGAGAGCGCCGGGCCGAGTGGACCCTGCGGCGCAGTCGGCGGAGCGTCTCGCGGTGGATAAGGGTCACCGGTCGCAGCTCGCGCACTTCGTCGGCGCGTGCGCCGGGACTGTTCCAGCCATTTGACGTAGAGAGCTATTTCGACAGTTCGCGGCTCGCCATCGATGTATCTATCGCGGCCAACAGCCCGTTCGAAGCGCTTGACGGAGCACCTGGCTGCGACGTGACCAGCGCTTCCTCGTCACCTCGCGCGCCGGATACTTGCGATCATAGGGCTTGCGATCCTCGCGGCGGCTCTGTACTGGGCGGGAAGTGATGCTGTGCTCGCGGCGCTTTCGCGTTTGAGTGCCGCTGCGATCGCAGTCGCCGGTCATCGCGGCCGTCGTCAGCACGCTCCTCGGCGCATGGAACTGCTACCGGATCGCCGAGTTGCAAACGACATTGAGCTTCCGGAGTTTTCTACCAGTGTTTCTGGCGGTCTTGGGCCGTTGGGATCACGCTGCCGGGACAGGTCGCGGACTTACTGACGACGCTTTGGCAACTCAAGGGCCGTTCGACTGATCTGAATTTTGTCGCCGGCCGCCTGATTGCGGACAAGGCAATCACACTGGTACTGATGCTGGCACTTCTTTCGCTGGTGCCAGTTGCGATTGGCGCAGCCCGACCTTCTTGTCACTGCTCATCCTCGCGGGACTCGCGATCGGAATCACCGCCGTTCTGACATTTCTCGCGTGGTGCCGGCTCCATCCAGACATGCTCTTG
This sequence comes from uncultured Gammaproteobacteria bacterium, assembly GCA_963728295.1. Taxonomy (GTDB): domain Bacteria; phylum Pseudomonadota; class Gammaproteobacteria; order Steroidobacterales; family Steroidobacteraceae; genus DATJKD01. The sequence goes on from CAVSKB010000006.1 coordinate 2,639, forward strand.
CGTAGTCGCCTGGGTGCGCGCGCCCTCCGGTGCTCGCAGCGGCCAACGTTCCGGCGCGGCTTGTAGTCTCCAACGCCACAGTGACAGTCGCAAGTTCCTAGCAACCGGCAGTGTGTACTGGTCTGTGCTCAAATCGATCGCGCCGGTTGCACCAACGTTCGCCACGACGACCGTCATCAGCCAGTCGGCCGGTTTGATCGCCTACATTCCCATCAGCTTCAACGGACTTGGCACCGTAGAGGTGTCCGCACTCGCCCTCTTTGGCGCCGTCGGAGTGGATTCGGCGTCAGTGCTATCGGCGTATGTGGCAATACGCGCAATCACACTGGTGACGGCCTGGCTTCCCGTCGGCGCTATCACCGCCCTGCCACCCTCGTACGTGAATCGATTGTGACCGTGCGCACGTCTCAAACGGCCTTAACAAGCCTCCGTAAGGTAGGATCTTGCCAGCTCGCATCTGTTGGGACCGCCAGCCAGCTTCGTCTTACGGATGATCGAGGGTATTGCGCGGGATGAGCGAGATCGAGCCAGCAAAGCGGGACTCGGAGCCCGGCCTGACGGGGCGCGTAGCGGATTTCTGGTCGAGGAACGTTAACGCCGAACGGATCATGGGCCGCACTGTGAGCGCTCACGTGCGCGGCTCCGAGAATACTTTCGCGATCTGGAGGCACAGCGGTACCGCTCCCATCGCCATCTTGCCGATTGGATTTCCTCGATGCAGCCGGGCTCGCACGTCCTCGAAATAGGGTGCGGCATAGGTCTCGACAGCGCGCAAATGGCCCGCCGCGGACTGCGAGTAACCGCAATGGACCTCACGCGCGTTGGCGCAAGCACTGCGAGCGCGCGCGCTCACGCACACAAGTGGTAGCGAACTATATCTGTGCGGATGGCGAACAACTTCCCTTCCTGGACCATACCTTCGACTATGTGTACTCATTCGGTGTCATGCACCACGCTTCCGACACGCAACGCTGCGTCGACGAAGCCTATCGTGTGCTACGCGCCGGAGGCGAAGCGTTAATCATGCTTTACCACCGACGCTCACTGAACGAGGCGGTTCACCGCATGTTGCGCGTGCCATTCGAGGAGCGCGACGAGTTGTGTCCAGTCGTGCGGCGATTCACCAAACGCGAAGTCAGAATGATGTTTCGACGCTTTAGTCACATGCACGTGCACGCCGATTTTGTCTATGGCGAGGGCTACGGCGCCTTGTTCCACTGGACGCCGCGAGTGCTGTATGGCGCACTTTCGCGTCTAGCGGGATGGCACCTGATGATTCGCGCGACACGGTGAGGAGCTACGCATGCAGTCCCAGCACTATGCCCGTGAACTCCAATACTGGGATCAGCGTGGAACGCATGACTACGTTTCTCTCTCGCCGACTGATCGAGGCACGGATTTCATCATGGATTGGGCAGATATCGAACAGCATGAGTTGTCTGGACATCGGTGGTGGGTCAGGAATGATCGCGAGGATGCTCTCCGCCGAGCTCAGTCCATTCGCCGTTTGCCTGGACATATCACGGGAGATGTTCGGCGCAGCCCTGTACATGCCGTGCAAGGGGATGCGCTGCGACTGCCTTTCGGACGGACCGTTCGATCTGATTGTTGCAGCTGCATTTCTGCATCATCTGCCCGGGAGGGAAGCTACGGTAATTGAAGAGTGCGCGCGCGTCCTTCTCGCGCTGGCGGACGGATCGTCGGCTATGACCCCAGCCGACAGTGCATTCAAAACCGCATATTCATGGGTGACGGCCCGTTGCGACTAAAGTTTTTCAGCCCTGATGAGCGTCCCGTCGATCCGTCCGCGCTGACGACTGAGCTCGAAACCGCGGGTTTCAATTCGGTCGCGACCTATCCGTTTTCGTTTCGAAACTCACAGATTACGGCGTTTGAAGCCGTGCAGCGCTGGGTGCTTAATCCCCTGTCAGTCGGTCCGTTACGCCCGGCGCTGCAACGTTGGTTCTTCTGGTCGGCGTATCGTGCGTAGCCAACCCTCCTCCGAACAGACTAAGCAACACAGGGTTGCTTATCTCGATGGGCTTCGCGGGGTGGCTGCGCTTCTGGTCATCTTCTGTCACGCGGCTGCAGCACTGTTTCCCGCAGTGGCTTTCGGCGGTTCCGGCGCTGGACTCAGCCACTTCCTGTATGCAACGCCGATCCTGAACATTCCCTTTCAAGGCAACTTCATGGTCTGCGTTTTCTATGCCCTTTCTGGACTTGCGCTTTCATATCAAACGCTCCTACGCGGAGAGCGAGAGCCAGCGGTCTCGGGCCTCGTGCGCAGGTACCCACGCCTGATGCTTCCCGTGCTAGCCGGCGTATTGCTCGCGGCCGGCCTGCAGGCGCTTTCGTTGCTACCCACCCGAGAAGCCGCGCAGCTCTCGGGTTCCGAGTGGTGGGGTAAATACTGGCAGTTCCAGCCGTCCCTGACTTCGGCAATGTACGAAGGAATGATCGGCGTCTTCAGGCAATCACGGTCGATCTATGATCCGCCGCTATGGACCATGCAAAACGAACTCCTCGGTTCGCTGCTTGTTTTCGCCGTGCTGCTGCTTGCGCCAAGTCGTTGGGTCCGGATTGCGATTTACGCCGTGATGATGTGGATTCTCAGGACAAGCTACCTTCTGGCGTTTGTGGGCGGGATGGCCATCTGCGAAGCGTGGATCCACTACGGAGATCGCGCGCGTCGCTGGACTCTCTTGTTCTTGCCGGTGGGCATTTACGGCCTGGTTCTGGGCTCGTACCCTATACCGAGCAAGACAACACCCCGAGTTCTTCAGCCGCATAACTCCTGACTTCTTTGGCACCACACCCTTCAGGAGTCGATAGGTGCGCACGTCTTCGGTGCCGTACTGGTACTTGCGAGCTTGTTGCAGTATGCCCCTTAGACGTCCGCTGCAGACGAAGGCAGCAGTTTTCCTAGGGCGTATCTCGTTTGCGATGTATATTTTGCACTTCATCGTGCTGGGTTCTGTTGGCGCGGCCCTTCTAATCGCGCTGCGCGGCGTACTTCCATACAACGTCAATGCACTCGCCGTCCTTGTTGGTCGTAGTAGCTGTGTTGATCATCGTTTCGTGGGCATTCACCCGGCTGATCGACAAACCCATCATCGCCGCGACGAGTGAGTGCTACCGGAAACTCAAGATTTTGCTGCAGCAATCGTTATCCGAATCCCGTCGGCGACGTGGCGTCACGTCAAAGGACGCCATCATCGCCGCGTCGACTCTTGCAGCCCCGCTGCCGAGCGCTGGAGGAAATTCCCAGCCCGACGCCTAAGGACGGCATGCACTCAAGTTGCTAATCTGTGCGGACGCGCGACTTAAGTTGCCGCATCCGGATCTCCTCGAGCAATATCCGATTGGCTGCTATCAGGTCGGAGAGAACCCCGGCCGCGAAAATGATCATGGACGTGACGACCAGGATTGTCGCGAGCAGCAATGACTGCAGGTGGCCGCCGCCTACACCTCGTGCATACAGATATAGGAATCGGACGCCGAGCGCGATCCCGGGAACCAGGAACAGCGCGCCTATGAAAAAGAAGAACCGCAGGGGTTTGTACAGGACAAAGATCCGTACGATGCTCAGCACCGACTTGTACACGTACGACGGGACGCTCTTTATTAGCCGCGACGGTCGCGTCGCGTTGTTTACCCGCACCGGGACGGACGTGATCGGGATGTTCTTACGGCCCGCCTGGATGATCGTTTCGAGCGTGTAGGTGTAGTGCCCAAAGACGTTCAGCCGGAGCGCCGCATCGGCGTGAAATGCTCTGAAGCCACATGGGGCGTCAGGCACCTGCGTGCCACTCGCCAGCCGCACGACGGCGCTGCCCAACCGCTGCAGGACCTTCTTGAGGAACGAGAACTCGGAGATCATGGCGATAGGCCTCGCCCCGACGACGATCTGCGCGCTGCCGTTCAGAATTGGCGCGACGAGATCCGGAATCGAGCTTGCGTCGTGCTGGTTGTCCGCGTCGAGGTTGACGATCACATCGGCCCCCGCCTTGAGGCTCGCCTCGATGCCCGCCATGAACGCCTTTGCGAGGCCCTGGTTGTGCGGCAGCGAAACAATGTGATGCACGCCTGCATCGCGCGCAACGTCGACGGTCCGGTCACGACTGCCGTCGTCGATTATGAGAAACTCAACGGTGCTGAAGCCGGGCACCTGGCGTGGCAAGCTGGCTACAGTGGGGCCGAGCACCTGCTCTTCGTTGTAGCAGGGAATCTGAATAACCAGCTTCCGTGGACTGACGACCGTGTTCATTAGTACTCCGCTCTCCGGGCGTCTCCCATGCCCACCAACAGCACCGCGACGCTCAGCCTAGATACACTCAGAATATGTTCAACAGGACGCGCAGCGTCACATTTTTACGCCGGCAGCGCTATTAGCATGGGCCTATGGAGAACACATCCCAAGTGACCGGCGCTCAACCCGCCAATGCCATTGAACGTGCAACTGCTGCCATTGCTGACGCAGGCGTTGAACTGGCACTATCAGCCGCCGCCGTCGCGGCGTGCATTGGGTTGTTGATTTACAAGATCGCCCTCGTCCGCCTCATCAACATTAACTGGGACGAGTTCGCCTTTCTGAGCCTGGTCTACGAGTTGTCTCGCGGCGAACTGACGGCACTGATGCAGGGTTCCTTTACGCACCTGTTCACCTGGTTGCCGCGGGTGGCTGGTGACGAAATTGAACAGATCGTCGTTGCACGCTACGTGATGGTGGCGCTACTTGCTCTGACCGCCTGGCTTATTTGGCGCCTGGCGTGCGTCTGGCTTCAGGGGTTTGCAGCGCTCGTACCCGTATTCGTCTATCTCTCCAACATGGCGGTGCTCGAGCACGGCGGGTCGTTCCGCTTCGATTCGATGCTGGCCCCGTTGAGCGTGGCACCGTTGGTGCTATTGCTGGCCCCCGGTTCCGGTCAGCGACGGGACTGGCTGGCGGGTGGTCTGCTGGGCATTGGTTTTGCAGTGTCCGTAAAGGTCGTGCTCTTTGCGCCTGTCGTAGCCGCAACGGTATTGCTGAGTCGACCGAGTGACAGCGGAACCTTTATCGACTGGCGTGAGGCAACGCGCACACTGGCGCGCGTTGCTATTGCAGCAACCGTCCTTGCGACAGTGCTCATTGGTCTGCACTGGCTTGCAATCTCGCCCGTCCCCTCGGATTCGGTGACCGGTTTCGCCGGTTCTGTGGCGAGAAAGACCTTGCTGGACGTGCCGTGGTTTCCGCGCTTCGATTTCTTCGCGCGCTCCTTTGACTGGCAGCCCTATCCTTGGCTTCTGATCGCGTTAGGTGCGGTTGTTGCGCTGGTACGCCGGGACTTCGGTATCGCCGTGCTTGGATTGTCACTGCTCCCGCTCGCGTTCTATCGCAATGCGTTTCCCTACTACTACGTCGTGATGCTTGCGCCAGCCAGCGTAATGGCCGGCTATGCTGTCGCGCAGATCTGGGCGTTTGTTCGCCCTCACGCAAGCGCTGTGGTTTCAAATTCGCTTATCGCGGCCCTTGGGGTTGGGTTGTTGATTCAGGCTCTCCAATTCGCAAGCCTGCTGGCGTTCGACGACCAGATCCTTCAGCGGCAGATCGTAGCGGCCGCGCACCGCATTTTTCCCGAACCAGTGAATTACATCGACCGCTGCGGGATGGTCCCGTCGTTCCGCAAGATCAACTTCTTCATGAGTACCTGGGGCATGGAGGATTACCGGTCACGCAATGAGCCGTTCGTGCCCAAAGCTCTCAGTGACCACCGGCCTGCTTTTGTGCTTTTGAATACTCAGGCTCTCGATCCAAATTACACCGGACCTGGTGGGCTCTTGCCGCACGACCGGGAGCTCCTTGGTAAGTACTACGTCGAGTACTGGGGGCCGATTCGTGTCGCCGGAGCGCGAGGTTTGCTCCAAACGTCCGGCCCGGTTGCGGTGACGGTGCCCTTTGCCGCCGATTACCGCCTTGTGACGGCTGAACCCATCCTTGTGAACGGCGAGCTTCGCAGGGACGGAGACCTGATAGCTGTGACGACAGAGGGCGTGACCGCCGAACGCGCGGCTGGCGCCAGCGGCCAGGCCCAGGCGTTTGCTCTATTCCTGGCGTCAGCGAAGCCGGCGCCGCGCAGTGAACCTCCCCGGTGGCCGATCTTTCGAGGATTGTAGCCCGCCAGACCAGGACCGGGTTTACGGGCCGGCGGTCGCTGCCTTGGCTCGCTCCGCACGCGTGACGAAGAACCCTTCCCATTGACTCTCAAACGCAGACCAGTCTTCTCTGGTCACGGTCGTCGCAGGTTTGAGCTCGTCCCCATACTCCACGGCCAGCGCATCCCATAACTGACGCTCAGCGGGTGAGTCCGCCCCCGGTCGTTCCAGAAGTACTCGCCCGTTCCTGGTCGCGCGGTCCAGCAGAACGTATTGGTGCGCATCCGGGCCAGCCGGGAGCGCCGCGATGATGAGGTCGTCGGTGAATCCGGCGCGCTCCTTGTAAGCCAGCGACAATGGCGCGAAGCTTTCGCGGATGCTCATCCTCCCCGTGTCGCGGCTGACCTCGAAGAACTTCGAATTTCGCTTTGCTGTCGCAACCTCGTCGACGCCCCCATTGGTGGTGGGCAAAACTCTCAAATCTGTTTCTGTAAATCGGACCCTATCGGCCCTGCCAACCCGCGTAACGCCGGGCTCTCGGCGCAATAGCGGTGCAAAGGACTCTCCTGTGGTAGATAGCGGATCACCAGTTATCCGCAAGAGGTCGAGCAGGGTCGGAGCGATGTCTTCGACAGTGGCACCACCTGCTAAATCCCGACCATGAGACGCAAAGCCCGCGCCCGGCCCGAAGGTGCGGAAACCGAGTAGGACTTGGTACTGTACTGGTGATAAGACGCTCTGCCCGTGACCAGAGTCCATCACCATCAACGGGGCGCGTAGTCCTTCGATCTTTGACTCGTTGCTCAGCATCGTATCGTCGTGCAGAGCCAATGCTTCACCGTGATCGGAGAGGATGACGACGATTGCATTGTCGAGCGCGCCCTTGCGCTCAAGCATGGCGACAACCTCGCCGAACATCTCATCCGCGACCTCCACGCCAAGCCTGTACATAGGCCGGTCGTCAGGATGCTTCTTTTCTGTCACGCCGAAAGGCGTGCTCGATACAAAGTATGGCCAGTGACTGGCGGTCAGGTGGCAGATGAAAAGTGTCGGTCCAGCCTCGAAGGATACTTCACGCTCGAGGCGCGACAGGTAGGTCTCCGGTTGAAACAGCGTCGCCGCGCCGCGATTTGCATACGTATATGGGAACAGCCACTGCCCCAGTCGGGTGTTGGCCACGACCGACACGAGCGGCAGTTCGTTGTAATTGCCAAGCACGAAGTCCGCGGCCCCGATCGGCGGAGTTACGACCTGATCGAAGCCGTAGGTCTCGTCGAAGTTTGCAAAGCGAACCTCGTCGGTGGAATAGATCGTTCGGTAGCCCGCGTCCCGCAGGACGTCACCGAGAGTGGGGTTTGCCTTTACTACACTGCGCGCCCCGAGGTTGTAGCGCGCACCGGTTACCCTCGGACTGCGTCCGGCCAGAATGGAGGTCCATGACGGGAAGGTGCGGGCAAGCGGCGTCGTGGTGTCGCGGACAATGTCCGCCCTTGCCAGGAATCGGTCGAGGTGCTTCGTAACGCCGGTGCCTCCGAAGCGCTGCAGCTGATCGAGTCGCAACGAATCGACCCCAAGCATGATTATGTGCGGCCGATCGTCCGGGACCAGCGTCTTCCCGGAGGCCCGGTGACCGCTGGCGAAAGCCGAGACCAATATCGCAGCGAGGCCTGCGACTCCCACCAACACGGCATTACGCGGTTGCTGGAACCTCAGGCGGCGGGCCAGGGCAAGCACGGCTGCAAGTATTGTGAGGCATGCTGCCGCGACGACGGAGAGATAGACTGCTTGTCCCACGGCGAGCGGGCCAAGGGGCGCAGCCATGGCGTCGTGGTAGTACGCGCCCAGACCCGTCCTCGGGAACCACATCGCGTTGTAGGCGATGACGGCCGCCGAGAGCAGGCAAAACCACAAAACGACCATTCGCCCGAATCGCCCCCTGGTAGGTGGCCAAGCAATCGTCGTGACCGCGGCCATGCCCCAGACAACGAGACCGAAAGCTATATGCAGCACCAATTGGGCGGCGCCGAAGTAGAGTACTTCCTGCCCGATATGGCCGGACCAGACGTCCCCCGTGGCAGCCTTCATGACGTCGCCGCGCATGCGGAAGAGCAACGTAGCGACTGACTGCACCGCCGTCACTGCGAGGAAGATCAGCCCAAGCGCGATAGCGAGCCACATCCCGCGGCGCAGGCCCAAGTCGCCCGCGGGTGGCCCTGCTTTGTCGCTGCTCGTTCCCATGTGAGCCCTAGTGTATTCGCATGGCTGTCGACCTCGCCGGCAGCGTGGGGCGCGGCCGAGGGGAGTATTAAGTCATATTCTCGCGGTAGGGATCGTGACTGACCTCACAGACGTTGTCCCCAGCAGCTGTTTGCCCGGCTAGATAGTGCCACCCTCAGTTTGGCCGAACGTTCGAGGAATGCCCGACCGACACAAATTGTCAGTCAGCGACACAACGTGTCAGCCGACGGCAACCATGCGTGCACGCAGATTTCTTGCAAAAACAAGGGCTTCACGCCGAAATCGCTCTTGGCACGGTGCTTGCTAGATATCGACTGCTGGCACATTTGCCGCTGCGTTTCTGAGTTCTACTCAAGGAGTGTTTGAATGTTGAAGAACATCAGCAAGACAGTTCAGAAGGGTTTCACCCTGATCGAACTGATGATCGTCATCGCGATTATCGGCATCCTGGCCGCGCTCGCGATCCCGGCGTATCAGGACTACCTGATTCGCTCGCAGGCGTCTGAAGGTCTCGCGATGGCCTCGGCTGCCAAGGCTGCGGTTGCGGAGTACTATGCGAACCGCGGCGCTTGGCCGGCCGGACAATTCTGAGGCCGGCGTCGGCAGCGCCGACCGACGATCCAGGGCAAGTACGTCGTCAGCGATCACCATCGCCGGCGGTGGCATCACGGTCACGTACGGCAACGAAGCCAACGTCGACCACCTTGCGAGCAAGCACGTGGGCCTTACGCCGGGCGCGAGCGCCAACGGTGACGTGATCTGGCGTTGTGGCGGCGATGCCGGCGACGCCGTCCGGCTGGGCCGGTGGCGCGACTTCCGCGACCGACGCGTCCACGTCCGTAGAGGGCAAGTACCTTCCGTCGGGCTGCCGTTACTAACGATACCGGCAGGAGCCTCGGACCACAGGTTCGAGGTCTGCGAACCAGAGCCCCCGCCTCGTGCGGGGGCTCTTCTTTCTGGGTCCTGGCCAGTAACTCAGGACTGACTCGTACACCAAGCCTGCGGGCGTGACGGGCGTCCTGTTCCTGAGCCGGCCTCTGGCGGACAATTCCGGCCGATTTAACAATTGCTCCTGCCCTCCGGTTAGGATAACGAACCTGTCGAAATGGCCCACAACCGAGCTCTCGATACCCCTGCCGTGAACGACTTCGCCAGCGCCACCACCTCGCTCCGCCAGGCCCTGCAGGGACTGCCTCAGCGCCTGGTGGCGGACGGGCTGGTTACCGAGATGGACATGCTGGCGGCGATCGCCACCGCCAAGGAGCGGCGCGTCACCGTCGTCAGCTACCTCGTCGAGCACAACCTGGCCGAGGCGCGCGAGATTGCGATCAGCGCCGCCAAGGAGTTCGGCGTCCCGCTGCTGGACCTGGACGCGATCCAGCCGGACCTCGAGATCGTCCGGCTGGTCAGCGAAAAGATCCTGCGCAAGCACCGCGTCCTGCCGCTGGTCAAGCGCGGCAAGCGGCTGTTCGTCGCGGTGTCGGACCCGACCAACCTTCACTCGCTGGACGAGGTCAAGTTCGCGACGGGCTATTCCGTCGAGGCGATCGTCGTCGAGGAGGACAAGCTCTCCGAGCTCGTCACCAAGACGCTCGAGCAGGTCGACACGGCCATGCCCGAGCTCGCGCACCAGGACTTCGAGATGGAAGCTCTCGATGTCAGCGCGGGCGAAGAGGTAGTCGCGGCCGATCTCGGTGAGGGGGCGGATGTCGACGATGCGCCCATCGTCCGTTTTGTGAACAAGGTAATGCTGGATGCGATCCGGCGCGGCGCGTCGGACATCCACTTCGAGCCGTATGAGCGCGCCTACCGCATCCGCTTCCGCCTCGACGGCATCTTGAAGGAAGTCGCAGCACCCCCTGTCGTCCTGGCCGGCAAGCTCGCTGCACGGCTCAAGGTCATGTCCCGGCTCGACATCGCCGAGCGGCGCGTCCCGCAGGACGGCCGCATCAAGATGAGGATATCCAAGACCCGGGCGATCGACTTCCGCGTGAGCACGTGCCCGACGCTCTTTGGCGAAAAGGTCGTGATGCGTATCCTCGACCCCTCGAGTGCGATGCTCGGGATCGATGCGCTCGGCTACGAGGCATTCCAGAAAGAGTTCTATCTCTCCGCGCTCAGCCGACCCCATGGCATGATCCTGGTGACCGGCCCGACCGGGAGCGGCAAGACGGTGTCGCTCTATACGGGTCTCAACATCCTGAATGTCGAGGACAGCAATATCTCGACCGCCGAGGACCCGGTCGAAATCATGCTCAGCGGCGTCAACCAGGTGAATATCAACCCGAAGGTCGGGCTCACCTTTGCGGGAGCCTTGCGTGCGTTCCTGCGCCAGGATCCGGACATCATCATGGTCGGCGAGATCCGCGACCTCGAGACGGCCGAGATCGCGCTCAAGGCAGCGCAGACCGGTCACCTGGTGCTCTCGACGCTGCACACGAACGACGCGCCGAAGACGCTCACCCGCCTCATGGACATGGGCGTGAAGCCCTACGCGATCGCGACCTCGGTGAGCCTGATCATCGCTCAGCGGCTCGCGCGACGGCTGTGCAGCAATTGTAAAGCCGAGCTCAAGATCCCTGCCGAGGCCTTGTTGAAGGAGGGATTCGAAGAGGAGGAAATCGCGAATGAGCTCCAGATTTTCGGGCCCGTCGGTTGCACGCAATGCACGGACGGGTATAAAGGCCGCGTCGGAATCTATGAGGTCATGCCGCTCTCCGAGGAGATCGGCCGGATCATCATGGAGGGCGGCAGCGCGATTGCGATTGCCGAGCAGGCGGCGCAGGAAGGCATCTGGAACCTGCGGCAATCGGGGTTGAACAAGGTCCGTAACGGGATGACGAGCCTCGAGGAAATCAACCGCGTGACGGTGGATTGATCTTCATGCGGCGGCGTGGCGCGGACCGATTAATGGCGAGGCAAGAGAACACATGGCTGAAGCAATTGCAGGCAAGCAGTTCCCCTTCCTGTGGGAGGGCAAGGACCGCAAGGGCAATCGCATCAAGGGCCGCGGCCTGGCCAGGGACGAGGCGGAGCTGCGTACCGACCTGCGGCGGCAGGGGATCGCCGTCAGGAAGGTCCGCAAGGAACGGCATTTCCTAAGGTCCGGCGGCAAGGTCAAGGCCGAGGACATCGCGCTCTTCAGCCGCCAGCTCTCGACCATGCTCACCGCCGGCATCCCGATGGTGCAGGCGTTCGAGATCATCGGCGTCGGCCACGACAAGCCGGCGATGCAGAAGCTCGTGCTCTCCATCAAGAACGACATCGAGACCGGTAACGCGCTCAATGTCGCGCTCGCCAAGCACCCGCTGCATTTCAACGACCTGTACGTCAACCTGGTCGAGGCCGGCGAGCACGCGGGTGCGCTCGAGACCGTGCTCGACAAGATCGCGACCTACCAGGAAAAGACCGAGGCGCTGAAGAAGAAGATCAAGAAGGCGCTGTTTTACCCGGCCGCGGTGTTGGCGGTTGCAATCATCGTGACGGTGATCCTGCTGCTGTTCGTGATCCCGCAGTTCGAGAGCCTGTTCCAGGGCTTCGGCGCCGATCTGCCGGCGTTCACGAAGATGGTGATCGGCATGTCGCGGTGGATGCAGGCCCACGGCTGGCTATTGCTGATCTTCGCTGTCGCGGGCGGCTTGGCCTTCGCATATTTCTACAAGCGCTCACGTCCAATGCGCCAGTGGATCGACAAGCTGTCGCTTGGCATCCCGGTGATCGGTCCGATCCTGCGCAAGGCGGCGATCGCGCGCTTCGCGCGTACGCTCGCCACGATGTTCGGCGCCGGCGTGCCGCTGGTCGAGGCGATGAAATCGGTGGCGGGCGCCACCGGCAACATCATGTACCAGGACGCGGTGCTCCGGATGCGCGACGAGATCTCCACCGGCATGCGCATGCAGCGCGCCATGGAGAACACCGGCCTGTTCCCGAACATGGTCGTGCAGATGATCGCGGTCGGTGAGGAATCGGGCTCGCTGGATGAAATGGCGAGCAAGGTGGCGGACTTCTACGAGGCGGACGTCGATGCTGCGGTCGACGGCCTGTCGAGCCTGCTCGAGCCGCTGATCATGGTGATCCTGGGCACGCTGGTCGGCGGTCTCGTGATCGCGATGTACCTGCCGATCTTCAAGCTGGGCGCAGTCATCTGACGGCCAGCCGGGGCGCAACCACAGAAAACGCCGCGCATCGCGCGGCGTTTTCGTTTGTGCGATCGCGTTGCGTTTGGCGCGAACAGAATAAGTAGACTGCCGGGAAATGACCATGATCGACGCCTTCGCTACCTCCCCGGCGCTCCTGACGGCGACCGTGTTCGTCCTGAGCCTGATGATCGGCAGTTTCCTGAACGTCGTGATCCATCGTCTGCCGATCATGCTTGACCGGGAATGGCGTGCGCAGTCACGGGAGATGCTGGAGATCGGCGGCGAATTCAGCGGCCCACCCGCACCTGCCTATAACCTGGTCGTGCCACGCTCTGCATGCCCCCAGTGTCGCGAGCCGATAAGGGTCCATCAGAACATCCCGCTTCTGAGCTACCTCTGGCTCGGCGGCCGCTGCGCGAACTGCCGCGCGCCGATCTCCGCGCGATATCCGATCGTGGAGCTCGCGACCGGGCTCCTCTCCGCCGCCGTCGCGTGGCATTACGGGTGGCACTGGCAGACGCTCGCTGCGCTCGCACTCACCTGGGCGCTGATTGCGCTCACCGTGATCGACTACGACCACCAGATCCTGCCCGACTCGATCACCCTGCCGCTGCTCTGGCTCGGCCTCCTGCTTTCCATCGCATGGCACCCGGGCCTGCGCTCCGCGATACCTGTCGATCCGGCCTCGGCCCTGATCGGCGCGGCCGCAGGCTATCTCCTGCTCTGGCTCGTGTACTGGGGCTTCAAGCTGATCACGGGCAAGGAAGGCATGGGCTACGGGGATTTCAAGCTCCTCGCCGCCCTCGGGGCATGGATGGGTTGGCAGATGCTTCCGCTCATCATCCTGCTGTCGGCGCTGACCGGCGCGGTGATCGGCGTGGCGCTCATCGTGCTGCGGGGGCGCGAGCGCGGCCGGCCCATGCCCTTTGGCCCGTTTCTCGCCATGGCGGGTTGGATCGCGATGATGTGGGGCTCCGAGATCGTGGACGGATACCTGCGCTCCTCCTGGCTCGCGGATTGAGATGTTCCGCGTAGGCCTCACCGGCGGCATCGCGAGCGGCAAGACCGTGGTTGCGAACCTCTTCGCGGCGCACCGCGTCCCGGTGATCGACACCGACGTCATCGCGCGTGAGGTGGTCGAGCCGGGACAGCCGGCGCTCGCAGCCGTGGTCGATGCCTTCGGCGCGCAGGTGATCGACGAGGACGGGCGGCTCGACCGCCCGCGCTTGCGCGAGCAGATCTTCGGCGATGCAGACGCGCGGCGGCGCCTCGAGGCGATCCTGCACCCGGCAATACGCGCGGAGATGGAACGGAAGTCGCGGGCCGCGGGCGGCCCGTACCAGGTCCTCGTCATCCCGCTCCTCGTCGAGGGCGGCCGCCGCGATCACGTCGACCGCGTGCTCGTGGTGGACGTTCCCGAGGCCACGCAGATCGAACGCCTGGTGCGGCGCGACGGCGTGACGCGGGAGCAGGCCGAGGCCGCGCTTCGCGCGCAGGCGAGTCGTGAAGCACGTCTCGCTTTTGCCGACGACGTGATCGAGAACACGGGGGACCTCGCGGCGTTGGGTGGCCGCGTGGCGCTCCTGCACGAGAAATATTTGAAGCTCGCCACGCGACCCGGGCCCTGATATCGCCGCGGATCGGGCGCGTCATGCGTCACACGGAAGAGGCCGTCGGGTTGTGCCGCCGCGAGGGCCTGGCGCAGAATACCTGGCCATGAACGCACGCGAAGCACTGGTGCCCTCGGCTGACGCGGCCAGGCGCGCGATCGTCTACGAGATGCCGCTCAACGAGCGGATGCGCAATTTCCTGCGCCTCGACTTCCTCTACCACCAGGCCGTGCATCACCACACGCGTTCCGACCCGTGGTCGACGCGCGCCGCGGTCGACTCGTTGCTCGAGATCCTGGCGATCACCTCTCGCGGCGACCTGCGCGGTGAGGTGCTCAAGGACCTCGAGCGGCAGATGTCGCAGCTGTCGACTTTCGGCAGCCGGCCCGGGGTCGACGCCGCGCGGCTGCGCATGCTGCTGACCAAGATGCATCGGCTGCGGGAGGAGCTGGGCTCGTCGGGCGCGCTCTTCCTGGCCAAGCTGCGCGACTCCGAGTTCCTGAACGCGATCAAGCACCGCAGCACGATCCCGGGCGGGACCTGCGAGTTCGACCTGCCCGACTACACTCACTGGCTCAACCAGCCCGACGAGATGCGGGGCGCCGACTTCGCGAACTGGCTCGCCGTCATCCGGCCGCTCGGCGACGCGGTGTCGGAGCTCCTCTGGATCACGCGCGAGCAGGCAAAATCGCGCCCCGAGGTCGCGACGGGCGGCGTATTCCAGCTCACGCTCGGCCGTGACGTGCCGGTGCAGATGATCCGCGTCGGACTGCCGCAGGGAACCGATCTCTACCCGGAGATCAGCGGCAGCCACTACCGCTGCGCCGTGCGATTTCTGATCTGGCAGGATGCCGCCACGCGGGCGGTGCAGACGACCGAGGACGTGGCGTTCACGCTGTCGACGTGCACGTGAGACCGCGGTGCCGTCGCGCGTCGTTCGCTGCCCGACCTGCAATCGGCCCGTCGAGTGGACCGAGGCGTTTCCGTGGCGCCCGTTCTGCAGCGAGCGCTGCCGGCTGATCGATCTCGGCGCCTGGGTCAGCGAGCAGCGAGGGATCGCGGGCGAAGATTCGCCCGACAGCGACGCTCCGTCGGAGATCCCGAAAACACCCCATTGAACGGCAGAAAAAAGCGCAGCGGTGCACCCACTATTCCCGGAATAAGCGCGTGAGACGATCAGCCCTGGGCGCAAATCCGGGCAAACTCGTCAAATGCCGCGTCCTGGCCCTCCGCCTGCGACCAGCGTCTGACTGCGTCCAGATCGATCGGGTGCATACGCGCAACGGTTATGGCCTGGTCGAGTGCCTGCCGGTCCTTCCAGAAATAGAACGCGGCAAGGCGATCCATGACGCACTGAGTTGGAGAGACCATTTGGATGACTCCACGCCACCCTTCGTCCCGACCATTCGCGGACGAGTTCACTTCCAACAGCTAGCGGCCAAGGCGGAAACTCGAGCGTGAAGGAGCACTTGGGTGGACAAAGTGCCTCCCAAGTGTGGGCTCGAAGCCCAGGGCTCTGACAGCCTTGGCAATTTCTCGTATGGGAGCGGGAGAGACGAAATCCAGGTCACGCGAAACGTACAGGCCGCTCGAATAGATCTGTACTGCACCGCCGCCCGACAGGACCGCTGTTATGCCGGCTTCCGATAAGCGTTTCGGAGACCAGTGCGGCGACTTCTTCAATCGTCGTGGATTCGCTGATGACTTTCACAGCGCCTTACCGCTGCGTCTAGGTCGACGTCGACCGCGAAAATATTTCTGCTGCTCGCTCGGCGGGAGAGCGTCTAGCGCCGACTTGAACAGGGCGCGCAGCGACGGCACCAGGGGATTGCGCGGATTCCAGGTGTAGATGCGCGATCGGCCCGCCAACCGACTAGCCAGGACTCCCCCTGACTCCAGTTTCCTCAGCTGCTTTTGCACCTGGCTCTGTGCAAGTCCAAACGTGGAAGCGATTTCTCGACCGTAGGCTTCGTCATAGGCCTGGAGGTACAGGAGCACCCGCTCGGCGGTGATGCCGCCTAAAATTGCCTCGAGCATCTTGACCTCCAATATAGGCCATGTGGCCTATAAAATAGGTCAACGGCCGGGGCCTGCAACGGCGCTGCAGCGCCTCGACGATGGGCTGGTCGGCCTCGAGGAGATCGTGCTCGCCCAGCCGGGAGGGTTCGACCCAGGCGAGCGCCTGGCCATCGTGCGCCTCGAGCTCGCCGCTCCAGTCGGTGACGAGCCACATGTCGAGCCGGACCGTCCGGTCCGGGTATCGATAACCGTAACGAAGCAGACGCTCGGCGGACCGAACCACCACCCCAAGCTCCTCGCGCAGCTCGCGGACGAGGCCCGTGTACGGGTCCTCGCCGGAATCCAGCTTGCCGCCCGGAAACTCCCAGCGCCCGGCGAGCGGCTTTCCCGCCGGCCGCTGCGCGATCAGGACGCGGCCCTGGCTGTCGAACAACCCGCCGGCGACGACCTCGATCGCGGCTTCAGGCTTCGCGGGCGAGCGCACCGTGGCAGTGCTTGTATTTCTTGCCTGAGCCGCAGGGACACGGCTCGTTGCGCCCCACCTTTCGTGAGTCCCGCACCACCGGCGCAGCCGGCTCGCGCGCCACCGTGGGTCCCGGCGCGATCGCGCCGCCGGGTGAGCGTGAAGCTGCGGCCGGTGGCCCATCGGACGCAACGCCGGCGGGCGGCTCGTCGGCTGCGGAGCCGATCGCGGACGCCGGTGCGGCGTGCTGCATCTGCAACCGTCGCGCCAACTGCCGTTCGTGCTCGCGCTCCTGCGCCTCGATCTCGGCTTCGCTTCGCACCTGCAGGCGCGACAGCAACGTGATCGTGCCGTGCTTGATGCGATCGAGCAGCGCGCTGAAGAGCTCGAAGGCTTCGCGCTTGTACTCCTGCTTCGGGTTCTTCTGCGCGTACGCACGCAGATGTATGCCCTGCCGCAGGTAGTCCATCGCCGCGAGGTGCTCGCGCCAGTGGCGATCGAGCTCCTGGAGCATCACTGCCTTCTCGAGATGGCGCATGACGGGCGCGCCGACCTGCTCGACCTTGCGCTGATAGGCGCCCTCGACCTCGTTGGCGAGCCGCTCGCGCAGGTCCTCGTTGGTCAGCTCCTTGTCGGCATCCATCCACGCCTTCGGGTCGACCGGGATCGAGAACTCGCGCTCGAGCGCCGCCCCGAGCGCCGGCAGATCCCACTCCTCCTCGACGCTCTCGCGGGGAGCGTGCGCGTCGACGATGTCGTTGACGACCTCGGCGCGGATCCCGGCGACGGCATCGGCGATATCCTCCGCGGCCATGAGCTCGGTGCGCTGCTGGTAGATGACCTTGCGCTGGTCGTTGGCGACGTCGTCGTACTCGAGCAGGTTCTTGCGCAGGTCGAAGTTGTACGCCTCCACCTTGCGCTGCGCCCGCTCGATCTGGCGCGAAAGCATCTTGCTCTCTATGACTTCGCCTTCCTTCATTCCGGCGGTCTGCAGCCAGCGCTTGGTGCGGTTCGGATCGCCGAAGATCCGCATCAGGTTGTCTTCGAGCGATAGATAGAACCGGCTCGAGCCCGGATCGCCCTGCCGGCCGGAGCGGCCACGAAGCTGGTTGTCGATGCGCCGCGACTCGTGCCGCTCGGTGCCCACGATGTGCAGCCCGCCTGCGGCCACTACTTCTTCGTGGCGCTTCTGCCAGTCGGCCTGCGCCGCCTCGCGCGCGGCCTGGTCGTCGGCCGGGACCTGCTCGAGCTCGGCCTTGGGGTTGCCGCCCAGCACGATGTCCGTGCCGCGGCCGGCCATGTTGGTCGCGATCGTGACGGTGCCCGGGCGGCCCGCCTGCGCGACGACGATCGCCTCGCGCTCGTGCTGCTTCGCATTCAGCACCTGGTGCTCGATGCGCTTTTCATTCAGCAGTCCCGACAGGAACTCCGAGGTCTCGACCGACGTCGTGCCGACCAGGACAGGTTGCTTGCGGGTGACGCAATCGCGGATGTCCTCGATGATCGCCTCGTACTTGTCCTTCTGTGTGAGATAGACGAGGTCGGCATGATCGGCGCGCACCATCGGCTTGTGCGTCGGGATCACGACGACTTCGAGCCCGTAGATCTGCTGGAACTCGAACGCCTCGGTGTCCGCGGTGCCGGTCATGCCGGCGAGCTTCTTGTACATGCGGAAGTAGTTCTGGAACGTGATCGAGGCGACCGTCTGGTTTTCCTCGCGCACGCGGACGCGTTCCTTGGCCTCCACCGCCTGGTGCAGACCATCCGACCAGCGCCGCCCCGGCATCGTGCGGCCGGTGAACTCGTCGACGATGATCACCTCGCCGTTGCGCACGATGTACTCGACGTCTCGCCGGTAGAGCGCATGCGCGCGGAGCGCTGCGTTCAGGTGATGCATCAGCCGGATGTTGCCGGCTTCGTACAGGCTTTCGCCCTCGCCTAGAAGGCCCGCCGCGGTGACGAGCTCCTCGACGCGCTCGTGCCCGCTGTCGGACAGGTGCACCTGCTTGCCCTTCTCGTCCGCCCAGTAGTCGCCCTCGCCTTCCTCGCTGTCCTGGCGCTTCAGCCGCGGCACGAGCTCGTTGATCTTGAGGTAGAGCTCGGTGCTTTCTTCCGCGGGCCCCGAGATGATCAGGGGGGTGCGCGCCTCGTCGATCAGGATCGAGTCGACCTCGTCGACGATCGCGTATTCGAGCCCCCGCTGCATGCGGTCCTCGAGTCGGAACGCGAGGTTGTCGCGCAGGTAGTCGAAGCCGAACTCGTTGTTCGTGCCGTAGGTGATGTCGGCGCCATACGCCGCCCGCTTCTCGTCAGGTGTCTGGCCGGCCTTGACCACGCCGACGGTCAGGCCGAGAAAGCGGAAGATCGGGCCCATCCAGTCCGCGTCGCGCTGCGCCAGGTATTCGTTGACCGTGACGATGTGCGTGCCCTTGCCGGCCAGGGCGTTCAGGTAGGCGGGCAGCGTCGCGACGAGGGTCTTGCCCTCGCCGGTGCGCATCTCCGAGATCTTGCCGTGATGCAGGACCATGCCCCCGATCAGCTGCACGTTGAAGTGGCGCAACCCGAGCGTGCGGCGCGAGGCCTCGCGGACCATGGCGAACGCCTCGGGCAGGATGTCATCGAGCGATCGTCCGGCAGCCAGTTCCAGGCGCAGCTTCTGCGAGCGCGCGGCCAGATCGGCGTCGCTCTGCGCCGAGAGCTCGGGCTCGAGAGCGTTGATGCGGCGGACCGAGGCCGCGTACTGGCCGACCAGCCGCTGGTTGCGGCTGCCGAATATGCGTGAAAACAGGTTCGTCGCCACCAGGGCTCCAGGGGGCAGGTAAACGGGCTATTTTACGGAATTCCGGCCCGGATTTACCGACCGCCGCGCGAACCGGACCGGCTCATCCATCGGCGCCGGTCGACCCGGCCCCGGGTTGGACAGCGGCCAGATCCCAAGGTGCCGCTAGCGGACGGCGAGATAGCGCGAGGGGTTCAGGACCTTGCCGTCGCGTTCGACCTCGAAATGCACGTGGGTGCCGGTCGAGCGGCCGGTGCTGCCGATGACGGCCACGGCGTCGCCCTTCTGCACGGTCTGGCCGACCCGGACGAGGTTGCGCGAGTTGTGGCCGTAGCGGGTGAGGTATCCCGTCGGGTGGCTGATCTCGACGACGTAGCCGTAGCCGGTCTTGTAGCCCGCGTACGACACCACGCCGGGCGCGACCGACACGATGCGGGTGCCGGGCCGACCTGCGAAATCGACCCCGCGGTGCAGGGCCCGGTGCCCGGTGAACGGATCCGAGCGATAACCGTAATGCGAGGATATCCAGCCACCGACGAGCGGCAGGCCGCCTGGAATGATGCGTTCGCCGAGCTCGCGCATCGCCATCAGGTTCTCGAGCACGACCAGCTGCCGGTCCCGGTCCTGGAGCTGCAATTCGAGCGCATCGAGCGTCGCGGCGAGCTCCGGAACGGCCACGCTGCCGCCCGCGGACTCGCCTGCCTCGGGGCCACCCGTCGGCGGGGGTGCGTCGAAATTGAACTCGCCCCGGTCGAGATCGGCGAGATCGGTGATGCGACGGCCCAGCGCATCGAGCCGGATCAGGTGGGCATTCAGCGTGCCGACGCGCTTGGCGAGCGCATCGACCTTGCCCTGCAGCTGCTGCCGCGTCGCATCGATGGCGTTGCGCTGCACCTGCAGCTCACGCGCCAGGCTCTCGCCCTGGAGCGGTCCGGCGATGAACCGCCCGAGTTGCATGCCTGAGAAGAAGATGGCCGTGACCAGGAGCAGTGTCGCGACTGCGCCTATCAGCAGCGTCCGGTTTTCCGTCAGGTCGAACTGCCGAACTCGGCCGGTCCGCCCCGAGACGATCTGAAAATGCATTAAAGCGCTACCTGGCCCGGAGGCCGCCAGAGAATCACGTACGGGCCTCCCTTCAGGGCAGTGGCGCGTTTCAGTTCGTCCCGGTTGATTGCTGGCGGCTCGGTCGCTCGCACCTTAGTGCTTAACGGTGCTTGAGCGTGGACCCGCCTGGCCGGGACGTATGAGACTATGACGGATTGGCCCTGGAATCGCAATCAGAAAGCCACATTTGTCAGGACCGATTTGACAATGACCGGGCCCCTCAAACCGCTTTCGGAGCTGCTCTCGTCGGGGTTCGCCCGTCTCGCGAAGCAGGCCGAGGCGGCAAGCGAGCTCACCGAACGCGTGCGTCGTTGCCTGGGCGAGCCGCTGGGCGCGCATGTCCTGACCGCCAGCCTCCGCGGCGAGGAGCTCGTCATCCGCGTCGATTCCGCCGCCTGGTCCGCCCAGGTCCGCTATGCCGGCCGGCGGCTGATGGAAGCCCTGCAGCAGCCCGGAGGCCAACCCATCCAACGGGTCCGTGTGCGCGTGGGGCGACCCCTGGCGGCCCCTCACATCGTGTTGCGGTAGGTTTCCTTGAGCCACCGGACCGAGACGAAGGAGACCAGGCAGGCCAGCGCGATGTAGACCGAAATCCCGGTCGTGTTGCCGTACCTGGCGAGAAGCGCGGTTGCGATGATCGGTGCCAGCCCGCCGCCGAGGATGCCTCCGAGCTGGTATCCGAGCGACGCGCCCGAGTAGCGTACGCGGGTCTCGAAGATCTCGGCGAAGAAGGCCGCCTGCGGCCCGTACATCGCCCCGACGAGCACCTGCCCCACTCCGATGCCTACTGAGATCCAGAGCAGAGAGCGGGTGTCGATCAGCGGGAAGAGCGCGAATCCCCAGAGCGCCAGCGCCGCGGCGGCGAGCATGATCACGCCGCGTCGGCCATGCCGGTCGGACACCACGGCTGCCACGATGACGCCCGGAATCATGACCACCGCCCCGATCAGTACCCCCACCAGCATGGTGCTGCGGGGGATCCCGAGCCCGGAGGCTCCGCTTCCGTACGCGATCACGAAGGCGACCAGGATATAGAAGGTCACCTGTGCGGCGATGAAGGAGCCCGCGGCAAGCGCAATCTGCTTGGGGTAGGTCCGCACGGCCTCGAGCACGGGCGATGGCTGCCGTTCCGCGGCCAGCTCGGCGCGGGCCGCCTCGATGCCGATGCGCGACTGCCGCGCGCGCTCCGCAGCCGCCTCCGCATCCCGTCGTTCCTTGAGCGCACGAAGCTCGCGGAACGCCGCGGTGTCCTCGAGACGCAGCTGGACATAGAGGCCAAGCGCGATCAGCACGACACTCGCCAGGAAGGGAACCCGCCAGCCCCAGGCGAGAAAGGCCTGGTCGGTCAGCGACGTGCTCACGAGCAGAAAGGCGAGGTTCGCGAGGATGGTGCCGATCGGCGCCCCGGTCTGCGCAAGGCTGCCGTAGAAGCCGCGCTGTCCGGGCGGCGCGCTCTCGGTCGCGAGCAGCACGGCGCCCGCCCATTGACCGCCGATCGCGAGACCCTGCACGAACCGCAGCACGATCAGGAGCAGCGGCGCGAGCGCACCGGCGAGCGCATACGAGGGCAGGCAGCCGATCAGGGTCGTCGCGATGCCCATCATCAGCAGCGCCGTGACGAGCGCGCGCTTGCGGCCGACGCGATCGCCGAAGTGACCGAAGACGATCCCCCCGATCGGGCGCGCGATGAAGCCGACTGCAAAGGTGCTGAACGATGCGAGCTGGCTGACGAGCGGCGGCATTTCCGCCGGAAAGAACACCGTCGGGAAGATCAGGGCCGCGGCGGTCCCGTACAGGAAGAAGTCGTACCACTCGATGCTGGTGGCCGCGAGCGCGGTCAGGGCGACCTTGCGGACCGATCGGATCTCCGGCGGTCCTCCCGGATGCGGCACCCGGCTAGACCGTGGCCACCGCGGGGACGTAGGAAATCGGCGCGTCGGAGAGCGTCTCGAAGGTGACCTCTTCCCACGCGGAGCGGTCGGCGATCAGGGTGCGCAGCAGCCGGTTGTTGAGCGCATGGCCGGACTTGTAGCCGCTGAACTCGCCGATCAGGCTGTGCCCCAGCAGGTACAGGTCGCCGATCGCGTCGAGGATCTTGTGCTTGACGAACTCGTCCTCGTAGCGAAGCCCGTCCTCGTTCAGGATCCGGTACTCGTCGAGCACGATCGCGTTGTCGAGGTTCCCGCCGAGCGCGAGGTTGCGCGAGCGCATGTATTCGAGGTCCCGCATGAAGCCGAACGTGCGCGCCCGGCTGACCTCGCGCAGAAACGTCGTCGTCGAGAAGTCCATCGACGCGACCTGTGAGCGTCGCTTGAACACCGGGTGATCGAACTCGATCTCGAAGTTGACCTTGAAGCCGTCGTAAGGATCGAAGCGCGCCCACTTGTCGCCGTCCTCGACCTTGACCCGCTTCAGGATCCGCACGAACTTCTTCGCGGCGTTCTGCTCCTCGATGCCGGCGGACTGCAGCAGGAACACGAAGGGGCCCGCGCTGCCGTCCATGATCGGAACTTCGGACGAGGAGAGGTCGACCACGGCGTTGTCGATGCCGAGCCCGGCGAAGGCAGAGAGCAGGTGCTCGATCGTCGAGACCTTGACGTCACCCTGGATCAGCGTCGTGCCGAGCGTCGTTTCACCGACGTTCTCGGCAGTCGCGTGTATGTCGACCGACTCGTCGAGATCGGTGCGGCGGAAGACGATTCCGGAATTCGCCGGCCCCGGCCGCAACGCCATCAGCACCTTGCGGCCCGTGTGCAGACCGACCCCCGTGGCCCGGATCGTGTTCTTCAGCGTGCGTTGTTTGAGCATGACGGGACGCGTTCGGCCGGGTAGGTTAGCACAAGGCGGCATCCCCACCGGCCCTCCGAGCAGCATGGAGGACCGGTGGGAACTGTGCGCTCCTTCTCAGTCGGCTTGCCGGCGGAGAAACGCGGGTATGTCGAGGTACGAGTCGTCGCCCGCGGCGTCGGCACGCACATCCTCGCCCACGGCGCGGGGGCGGCGCCGGAAGCTCGGCTGGTCGTAGTCCGCATAGTTGTCGAGCGGCCGACGGCGCGCACGGCTCTGAACGACTTCGACCCTCGGCGGCGGCATCCCGGCGGGCATGCCGCGCACGGCGGTCGGCCGGCCGATGCCCGTGGCCACCACGGTGACGCGGATCTGGTCGGTCATGTCCGGGTCGATCACGTAGCCGACGACCACGGTCGCGTCCTCCGAGGCGAAGTGCTTGACCGTGTCGCCGACGACGTGGAACTCGCTCGTGCGCAGGTCCATGCCGGCGGTGACGTTGATCAGCAGGCCGTGCGCGCCCGACGAGGTTGACGTCCTCGAGCAGCGGGCTCGAGATCGCGGCCTCGGCGGCGGCGCGTGCGCGGTTCTCGCCGCGTCGCGGAACCGGAGCCCATCATCGCCATGCCGATCTCGGCCATGACGGTGCGCACGTCGGCGAAGTCGACGTTGATCAGGCCCGGGACGCGTGATCAGCTCCGCGATGCCCTGCACGGCGCCCTGCAGCACCTCGTTCGCGGCCTTGAACGCGTCGAGCAGCGTCGTGTCGCCGCCGAGCACGGTCAGCAGCTTCTGGTTCGGGATCGTGATCAGCGAGTCGACGTACTTGCCGAGCTCGTCGATGCCCTGCTCCGCCAGCGTGCATGCGCTTCGCGGCCTTCGATCTGGAACGGCTTGGTGACCACCGCGACGGTCAGGATGCCGAGCTCCTTGGCGACCTGCGCCACGACCGGCGCGGCGCCCGTGCCGGTGCCACCGCCCATGCCCGCGGTGATGAACACCATGTCCGCAGCCTTCGATCAGCTCGACGATGCGGTCGCGATCCTCCATCGCCGCCTGGCGGCCGACCTCGGGATCGGCGCCCGCGCCCAGGCCCTTGGTGATGTTCGAGCCGAGCTGCAGCTGCGTCTTGGCGCCGCGAGTGCTTCATCGCCTGCGAGTCGGTGTTGACGCAGATGAAGTCGACGCCCTCGATGCCGGTGTTGACCATGTGCGTGACGGCGTTGCCGCCGCCGCCGCCGACGCCCACGACCTTGATGATCGCGCCGTGATTTTCAGTCGTCTGCGAGTACGAACATTGCTGCTCTCCATTGATGCGAAACGAAATCCTGTCGGTCCGCCGTATACGAGTCACTTTCACTGCCCCTAGAAATTGCCCCGAAACCAGTTCTTCATCCGGTCGATGACGCTGCGCACGCCGGTGCCGACCGGCATGCTGCGGCCGCGCCGCACGTCGTTCTCGCTGCCGAACAGCAGCAGGCCGACGCCCGTGGCGTGGATCGGATTGCGGACGACGTCGACGAGGCCGATGACGTCCTGCGGGAGGCCGAGCCGCACCGGCATGTGGAAAATTTCCTCGGCCAGCTCGATGACGCCTTCCATCTTCGCGCTGCCGCCGGTAAGCACGATCCCGGCGCGCGATCATGTCGTCGAAGCCGAGCGCGACGCAGCTCGTCGCGCACCAGCGCGAAGAGCTCCTCGTAGCGCGGCTCGCACGACCTCGGCGAGCGTCTGGCGCGCGAGGCGGCGCGGCGGCCGGTCGCCGACGCTCGGCACCTCGATGGTCTCGTCGGCGATTCGCGAGCTGCGAGAGCGCGCACGCGTAGCGGACCTTGATCTCCTCGGCGTGCTGCGTCGGCGTGCGCAGGCTCATGCGCGATGTCGTTGGTGACCTGGTCGCCGGCGATCGGGGATCACCGCCGTGTGCCGGATCGCGCCGCCGGAGAACACCGCGATGTCGGTCGTGCCGCCGCCGATGTCGACCAGGCAGACGCCGAGCTCCTTCTCGTCCTCGGCCAGCACCGCGTAGCTCGAGGCGAGCTGCTCGAGCACGATGTCCTCGACCTCGAGCCCGCAGCGCTGCACGCACTTGACGATGTTCTGCGCCGCGCTGTCTGCGCCGGTGACGATGTGCACCTTCGCTTCGAGGCGCACGCCGGACATGCCGACCGGCTCGCGGATGCCTTCCTGCGTCGTCGATGATGAATTCCTGCGGCAGGATGTGCAGGATCTTCTGGTCCGCGGGAATCGCCACGGCGTGCGCCGCGTCGATCACGCGATCGACGTCGCCGGGCGCGACCTCCTTGTCGCGGATCGCGACGATGCCGTGCGAGTTCAGGCTCCGCACGTGGCTGCCCGCGATCCCCGCGTACACCGAGTGGATCTGGCAGCCCGCCATCAGCTCGGCTTCTTCGACCGCGCGCTGGATCGACTGCACGGTGGAGTCGATGTTGACGACCACGCCCTTCTTCAGGCCGCGCGACGGATGCGATGCCGATGCCGATGACCTCGATCGCGCCGCTCGGCGTGAGCTCGCCCACGATGCGCCACGACCTTCGACGTGCCGATGTCGAGGCCGACGATCAGATTCGCTCGGCTTTGCTAGCCATCGCCCGCTGCAACCTCGGTCGGAGCGACCGCCAGCGGAGGAACGGGCGTTCCAGCCGACGCTGAACCCGTTGGTGTAGCGCATGTCCACGTAGGCAGATCTCCGCAAGGCGCTTGGCGACCATGGGGCTCGCAAGATCGATGAAGCGCTCGAGACGCGTCGTTTACGGCCTGCCGACCGAGCTTCACCCGGACGCCGTCCGAGATCGCGAGCTCCCAGCGCCGCGCTCGTCGAGGCGCACGCCCGTGAGCCTCAGGCCCGCCTCGAGCAGCCTGCCCTGCGCGTCGAGGTAGACCTGCGCCACGGCTCCCTCGCTGCCCTCGGGCCCTTCGAGCAGCGGCAGCTCGGGCGGCGCGAAGCGGGCGTTGCGTATGAAGAGCTGGCCGCGCGTGTTGAGGAGCCCGATGTCGTTCCAGCGCGCCGCCGCCACCTGCTCCGTGATCGAGACGCGGATCGCATCGGGCCAGCGGCGCTGCACGATCACGCCGTCGACCCAGGGGATCCTGCGCACCTCGGCGCGCACCGCCTCGAGGTCGACCGAGGTCAGGCCGCCGCGCGCCACACGCGCGACCGCGCTTTCGACCTGCGGCGGCGACACGCGCTGAAACGCGCCCTCGACCAGCACCCGCTGCACCGGGCGGTCGAGCGCGAGCACCAGCAGCATCACGACCAGCGCGACGCCGGCCAGCATCCCGGCGCCGGTCGCAACACGGCGCCACTCGACGCGCTCGAACAGCGTCGGCGCGAGATCGGTCGCGCGACGGCGCTTGCGGGCGGCGAGTGGCGTCATCGGCATCACCTCATGGCCCCCGCGCCGTAAAGCTCGTCTCGAGAACGCGCCAGACGAGCTCGTCGAAATCGATGCCGCCGCGCGCGGCCGCCTTTGGCACCAGCGAGTGGCTGGTCATGCCGGGCGCGGTATTGACCTCGAGCAGCCACGGACGTGCCGGAGCGGTCGCGCATGAAGTCGACGCGGCCCCAGCCGCTGCACCCCGCGGTGAAGAAGCGCGCCGAGCGCGAGGCTGCCGAGCTCCTGCTCGGCGGCACCCGCGAGCCCGGGGCAGATGTACTGCGTGTCCTCGGCGACGTACTTGGCGTGATAGTCGTAGTACTCGCCCGCGGGCACGATGCGGATCGACGGCAGCGCCTCGGTGCCGAGCACGCCGACCGTGTACTCCTCGCCCTGGATGAGCTGCTCGACCAGCATCGGGCCGTCGTAGCGCGATGCGAGCGCCACGGCGGCCGGCAGGTCGGCGTCCTTGAAGCAGCGGGTCACGCCGACGCTCGAGCCCTCGCAGGCGGGCTTGACGATCACCGGCAGCCCGATCTTGTGCGCGGCCGCGACGCACGTCGTCGCCACGCTCCAGGCTGGCGTAGCGCCGGCGTCGGCAGGCCGACCGAGAGCCACACCTGCTTGGTGCGGATCTTGTCCATCGACAGCGCGGAGCCGAGCACGCCGGATCCGGTGTATGGCACGCCGAGCGCGTCCAGCAGGCCCTGCAGCACGCCGTCTTCGCCCCCGCCTCGGTTGCCGTGGAGGATGTTGAACACGCGGTCGAATGCGCCGCCCCGGCGGCTGCGTGAGCTCGGCCACCAGGTCCGGGATGCCGTCGACCGCGAAGGCGTCGACGCCGCGACGCTGCAGCGCCTCCAGCACGTTGCGGCCGGAGTCGAGCGACACCTCGCGCTCCGACGAGGTGCCGCCCATCAGCACGGCGACGCGCGCCGAAGTCGCCGGGATGCAGTGACGCGCGAACGGCCGGCTCATGCGCGGCCTCCGTTCGCGGTGATCGCATCGGTGAGCCTGCGCGGCAGCTCCTGCGCGGCGGCGCCGATGCTGCCCGCGCCCATCGTCAGCACGACATCGCCGTCGCGGACGATGTCGGCAAGCGCGCCGCGGCAGCTCGTCGAGCGCCCCGAGCATCACGGGATCGAGCGTCCGCGCGTGCGGATGGCGCGGCACAGCGTCTTCGCGTCGGCGCCGGCGATCGGCGCTCGCCCGCCGGATAGACCTCGGCGACCACCAGCGCGTCCGGCTCGGACAGCACCTTGGCGAAGTCGTCGAGCAGATCGCGCGTGCGCGTGTAGCGATGCGGCTGGAACACGAGCACGATGCGCCGGTCCGGCCAGGCCTGGCGCGCTGCCTCGAGCGTCGCCGCGATCTCCGTCGGGTGGTGGCCGTAGTCGTCGACCACGACGATGCGGCCGCGCGCGGTCTCGAGCTCGGCGAGCGTCTGCAGCCGGCGGTCGATGCCCTGGAACTCCGCGAGCGCGCGGGCGATGGCCGCGTCACCGATCTCGAGCTCGGTGGCTACCGCGATCGCGGCGAGCGCGTTCAGCACGTTGTGCCGGCCCGGCAGGTTGAGCGTGATCGGAAGTGCGGCGGGGCGGCCCGGCCGGATGCACGTCGAAGCTCGACCGGGCGCCGCGACGCACGAGATTGACGGCGCGCACATCGGCGTCGGCGCCGAATCCGTAGCCGAGGTAGGGACGGCCGATGCTGCGGTATGAGACTCGCGGTGACCGGATCGTCCGTGCAGATCACCGCCAGTCCGTAGAACGGCAGGTTGTGCAGGAACTCGACGAAGCTCGACTTGAGCTTCTCGAAGTCCCCGCCGTGCGTGCTCAGGTGATCGGCGTCGACGTTGGTGACCACCGCGATCACGGGCTGCAGATGCATGAACGAGGCGTCGCTCTCGTCGGCCTCGGCGACCAGGTAGCGCCCGGCGCCGAGCCGCGCGTTGGCATCCGCGCTCTTCAGGCGTCCGCCGATAACGAAGGTCGGATCCTCGCCGCCCTCCGCGAGCACGCTCGCGACCAGGCTCGTGGTCGTGGTCTTGCCGTGCGTGCCCGCGACCGCGATCGAGTACCGGAAGCGCATGAGCTCGCCGAGCATCTCCGCGCGCTTGCACGACCGGGATGCGCCGCTCGAGCGCGTCCGCGACCTCGGGGTTGTCTGGCGTCGACGGCGCTCGACACCACCACGACGTCGGCGCCGGACACGTTCGCGGCCTGGTGGCCCAGCACGACTCGCACGCCGAGCGACTCGAGCCGCCGCGTGGCGTCGCCCGCCTTGAGGTCCGATCCCTGCACCTTGTAGCCCAGGTTCGCCAGCACTTCGGCGATGCCGCTCATGCCACTGCCGCCGATGCCGACGAAGTGGATCGTGTTGATGCGGCGCATGCGGTCCTTCATGCGGCACCTCCCGCCACCGCGACGCAGGCATCCGCGAGCCGCTCGTCTGCATCGATGATCGCGGTGCGCCGCGCGGCCTGCGCCATCGCGAGCAACCTTGGCCGCCCGGCCTCGAGCAGCTCGCGCAGCCGCGCGGCCAGCGAGACCGGCGTGAGCGTCGGCTCCGGCATCAGCACCGCCGCGCCCGCGTCGACCGCGTACGCAGCGTTGCGCGTCTGGTGATCGTCGACGGCCGCCGGGAACGGCACGAGGATCGCCGGCACGCCTGCGGCGGCCAGCTCCGCGACGGTGAGCGCGCCCGAGCGGCAGATCGCGAGGTCGGCCCAGCCATACGCACCCGCCATGTCGTCGATGAAGGCGCGGACATCGGCGTCGAGCCCGCGGCTGCGGTAGGCGGCGGTCGTCTCCGCAAGACCAGCGTTTCCGGTCTGGTGCAGCACGTCGGGCCGCAGCGTCCCGGGCAGTTCCGCGATCGCCGCGGGGACGACCGCGTTCAGGCGCGCGGAGCCCTGGCTGCCGCCGAATACGAGCACCCGTGCGCGACCTTCGCGCCCCGCGTATCGCTGCTCGGGTGAGGCAACCGCGGCGATCTCGGGCCGGACCGGGTTGCCGACATGCTCGGCGCGGATCCGCGGGCCGAAGCTCCCGGGAAAACCCTCCAGCACGCGGTCCGCCAGCCGCGCCAGCACACGATTGGTGAGGCCCGCGACGGCGTTCTGCTCATGCACCACCAGCGGACGCCGCAGAAGCCATGCTGCGATCCCACCCGGGCCCGACGCGAAGCCGCCCGCGCCCAGCACGACCGCGGGCCGGCGCCGTCGCAGCGCGTTCAATGCCTGCAGCACTGCGCGCGCGAGCCGGAATGGCGCCGCGAGAAGCGTGGCCGCGCTCTTCCCGCGCACGCCACCGACCGACAGCCATTCGACGGGTATGCCCTCGGCGGGCACCAGCCGCGCCTCGATACCGCGCTGCGTGCCGAGCCACACGACGTCGAAGCCGCGGCGGCGCAGCACGCGCGCAGTCGCAAGCGCGGGAAACACGTGACCGCCCGTGCCGCCCGCCATGATGAATGCGACACGCCGATTCATTGCCGCCGCGCCTCGCGCGGCACCACGACGCGGCCCGACACCGCAGTCTCGTGGTGGATGCGTGCCAGCACGCCGAGCCAGCCGAGCGTGACCAGCATGCTGCTGCCGCCATAACTGAAGAGCGGCAGCGTGAGCCCCTTGGTCGGCAGCAGCCCCATGTTGACGCCGACGTTGACGAACGCCTGAAGCCCGAGCCAGATGCCGATCGCCGAGGCCAGGTACGACTGGAACTCGAAGCCCGCCGCTGCCGCGTTGCGCCCAATCTTGAGCGCGCGCCCGACCAGCACGACGAACAGGCCGATCACCAGCATGACGCCCGGCGAGGCCGAATTCCTCCGCCATGACTGCGAACACGAAGTCGGTGTGCGCCTCTGGCAGGTAGAAGAGCTTCTGCACGCTCGACCCGAGGCCGACGCCGAACCACTCGCCGCGCCCGATCGCGATCAGCGACTGCGTAAGCTGGAATCCGCTGTCGTACGGGTCGGCCCAGGGATCGAGAAAAGCCTTGATGCGGCGCAGCCGATAGTCGGAGCTGACGGCAAGCAGCACCATTCCGCCGACGCCGAGCGCAAGCGGGACCGCGAGGTGGCGCAAACGCACGCCGGCGAGGAACAGCACCGCGAGTCCGGTGGCCATCAGCACCGTGGCGGCGCCGAAGTCGGGTTCCGCGAGCAGCAGGATCATTGCCGCGCACAGGACACCGACGGGTTTCATGAAACCCTTGAAGTCGCGACGCAGCTCGTCGGCGCGGCGGACGGCGAAACTCGCGATCCAGGTGAGGAGCATCACGCGGGCGAGCTCCGAGGCCTGGAAGTTCATCACGCCGAGACGGATCCAGCGGGTGCTGCCGTTGACCTCGTGACCAAGACCGGGCGTGAGCACGAGGATCAGGAGCACGAATGCGCCGGCCAGCAGCCAGATCGACCGGTCCTCCCAGACCTGCGTCGGGACGCTCACCCCGACGAGCGCGGCGACCATGCCGAGCGCCACGAACATGAGCTGCCGCTCGAAATAGTAGAAGGGCTCGGAGAGCTCGCGCTCGGAGATGCCGATCGACGCCGAGGCGACCATCACCAGGCCGATCAGTAGCAGCGCGAGCACCGAGCCCGTCAGCCACGGATCGAGCACCAGCCGGCGCGGACGGCCCGACGAGCGTGCATAAGCCATGGTGGCGGCGTTCATTGGTCGAGCCCCCTGACCGCGGCGATGAACGCCTCGCCGCGCTGCGCGTAGTCGCGGAACATGTCGAGGCTCGCGCAGGCGGGCGACAGCAGCACCGTGTCACCGGGCCGTGCCGCGGCGCGTGCGGCGCGGACGGCGGAGACCATGTCCGCCGCGAACTCCGTGCTGGGAAATTGGCCTTGAACCAGTTTGTCTGCGGATAAATGGCCCCGAGCCAATTTCTCCACGGCGGCGGCGATGCGCTGCGCGTCGCGGCCGATGAGCACGGCGTGACGCACCTTGCCGCGGCAGGCCGCCGCGAGCGGCGCGAAGTCGGCGTTCTTGCCGTCGCCGCCGGCGATCAGCACGAGCGGGGCGCTCATCCCGTCGATGGCCGCGATGGTCGCGCCGACGTTCGTCCCCTTCGAGTCGTTCACGTAGCGCACGCCGTCGATATCGGCGACCCACTGCGCGCGGTGCGGCAGCCCGCCGAAATCCGCGAGCGCGGCGAGCACCGGGGTGTCGGGCAGTTCGAGCGCCTCGCAGATCGCGAGCGCCGCCATCGCGTTGGCGGCGTTGTGCCGGCCCTGTATCCGCAGGCGGGAAAGCGGCAGCAGCGGCTCGCCACGCCGGAGCACCAGCTGCTCGGGGTCGTCCGCGAGCGTGTAGTCCGCGTCCGGCGAGTGCAGGCTGAAGGACAGCACGCGTTGTCCCGGGCGCGGCATGTCGCGCACCAGTTCGTCGTCGGCGTTGACGACCGCCACCTCGCAGCCGTCGAAGATGCGCGCCTTTGCCGTCCGCGTAGGCCTGCACGCTCGGATAGCGATCCATGTGGTCGGGTGTCACGTTGAGCACCGTCGAGGCAGCGGTCCTGAGCGACCAGGTGGTCTCGAGCTGGAAGCTCGAAAGCTCGAGGACGTAGAGCTCGGGCGGCGGTTGCGCGAGCAGATCGAGCGCCGGCTCGCCGAGGTTGCCGCCGGCAAGCGTGGCGCGTCCCGTGGCGGAGGCGAGCTCGGAGACCAGCGTCGTCACCGTGCTCTTGCCGTTGGTGCCGGTGACCGCCGCGACCGGCGCCTGCGCCTCGCGCGCAAAGAGCTCGATGTCGCCGACGACGGGCAATCCGCGCCGGCCCGCTTCCTGCACCACGGGTTCGCGGACCGACAGGCCCGGCGAGACGACGACCTGCGCCACGTCGTCGAGGAGCGCCGTCTCGAATGCTCCGATGCGGAGCTCGACCGCCGTGCCAGCCTCGCGCAGCGCCTCGAGGCCCGGCGGGTTGCCACGCGTATCTGCCACCCGCACCTCGAGGCCCCGGCGGCTCAGATAACGCGCGCAGGACACCCCGGTGCGGCCGAGCCCGAGGACGAGCGCGCGGGTACCGGCGGCGAGAGGCTGCAGGTTCGGTGCGTCGTTCATCGCAGTTTCAACGTCGCGAGACCGAACAGCACCAGCACCACGGTGATGATCCAGAAGCGGACGATCACCTTCGGCTCGGCCCAGCCCTTGAGCTCGTAGTGGTGGTGGATCGGCGCCATCTTGAAGATGCGCTTGCCCGTCAACTTGAACGACGCCACCTGCAGGATCACGGACACCGTCTCCATCACGAAGACGCCGCCCATGATGAAGAGCACGATCTCCTGGCGGACGACCACGGCGATCACGCCGAGCGCCGCGCCGAGCGCGAGCGCGCCGATGTCGCCCATGAATACCTGTGCGGGATAGGTGTTGAACCACAGGAAGCCGAGACCCGCGCCGAATATCGCGGCGCAGATCACCAGCACTTCGCCGGTGCCTGCGATGTATGGGATCGCGAGGTAGTTCGCGAACACCACGTTGCCCGACGCGTAGGCGAATACGCCGAGCGCCGCGGCGACCAGCACCGCGGGCATGATCGCGAGCCCGTCGAGCCCGTCGGTGAGGTTGACCGCGTTGCTCGTGCCCACGATCACGAAGTACGCGAGCACGACGAACGCCACGCCCAACGGCACGAGCACGTCCTTGAAGAACGGCACGTACAGCGTCGTCTCGGCGTCGCTCTGCGCGGTCACGTACAGCGCGAGCGCGGCGCCGAGCCCGGCCACGGACTGCCAGAGATACTTGTAGCGCGCGATCAGGCCGCGTGTATCGCCGACCACGAGCTTGAGATAGTCGTCCCAGAAGCCGATCAGCCCGAAGGCGGCGGTCACGGCGAGGACGATCCAGACGAATCGGTTGCGCAGGTCTGCCCAGAGCAGGGTCGCCGCGATGATGGCGACCAGGATCAGCGCGCCGCCCATCGTCGGCGTGCCCGCCTTCGACAGATGGCTCTGCGGCCCTTCGGAGCGGACCCGCTGCCCCACCTGGTGATGTCGCCAGCCGGCGAATCACGTAGGGTCCCGACGACGAAGGAGATCGCGAGCGCGGTCAGCGCGGCGAGGATCGCGCGCAGTGTCAGGTAGCTGAAAACGTTGAAGCCGGAATGGAACTGGGTGGCCCACTCGGCGAGGTATCGGAGCATCAGTGCGCCCCGCCGTTCTTTGTCGTGCCCTGCGCCGTGAGCGCGGCCGCAACCCGCTCCAGTCGATTGACGCGCGATCCCTTGATGAGGACGGTCACCCCCTCGTGCAGCTCGGGTGCGGCCGCCGCGACCAGCTCGTCCGCGTTTGCGAACCAGCTCGCCCCGGGGCCGAAGGACTCCACCGCATGCCGCGTCTCCGGTCGCCACCGCGAGCAGGCGTGCGACGCCCGTCGCGCGCGCGAGCTCGCCGATCTCGGCATGCAGCCGCGCGGACTGCGGCCCGAGCTCCGCCATCTCGCCGAGCACCAGCCAGTGCTCGCCAGGGATCGTGGCCAGCGATATGAGGCCGGCGCGCACCGAGCCGGGATTCGCGTTGTAGGAGTCGTCGATCAGCCGCGCGCCGGCGAGCGCGGGCTTCAACTGCATTCGCCCCGAGACCGCCTGCACGGACCTCAAGCCCTGCTCGATGTCGTCGAGCCCCGCGCCGGCCGCATGCGCCGCCGCGGCCGCTGCGAGCGCGTTCATCACGTTGTGCTCGCCGGCCAGCTTGAGGACGATCTGTCTCGCGCCCAGCGGACATTCGAGCTCGAACTCGGTCACGAAGCGGTCCTGCACCAGGCGCGACACCGGAAGCGTCGCGCGGAAATCGGCCGGCTCGCGCATCCCGAAGGTGATCCGCCGTCCGGCGCCGCGGGCGAGGCCGCGCCACAGGTCCGCGTAGCGGTCGTCGGCGTTGATGACGGCCGTGCCATCTCCGCCCAGCGACTCGAAGAGCTCGCCCTTCGCCCTTGCGACCCCGTCGAGCCCGCCGAACCCTTCGAGGTGCGCCGGACCCGCGTTGATGACGAGACCGACGCCGGGTGCGGCGATGCCGGCGAGATGCGCGATCTCGCCCGCGTGGTTCGCGCCCATCTCGATGACGGCGTAGCGATGCGCGGACTCGAGCCGCGCGAGCGTGAGCGGCACGCCGATGTGGTTGTTGAGGTTGCCCTGGGTCACCAGGCACCCGCCGCGGTGCCCGAGGATGGCGCCGGTCATTTCCTTGACGGTGGTCTTGCCGTTGCTGCCCGTGATGCCCACGACCGCGCCCGGAAAATCCCGCCGCCACACCCGGGCGAACGCCGTCAGGCCAGCGAGCACTTCGGGGACGATCACCTGCGCGATGTGCACCGAAACAAGGCGGCTGACCAGCGCACCCGACGCGGCGCGCGCAGCAACGTCGGCGACGAAATCGTGGGCGTCGTAATGCTCGCCGCGCAGGGCGACGAACAGGTCGCCGCGGCCGATCGAACGCGAATCGCTCGAGACGCGGCCGAAGGGCGAGTTGGCGCCGTGCAGCGTGCCGCCGGTCACCGCCGCGAGCGAGGCGAGATCGCGGATCACGACACGGCTCCGAAGACCTGGAGCACGACGGCCCGATCGCTGAACGGCCGCCGCTCCTGGCCGACGATCTGGTAGTCCTCGTGCCCTTTGCCCGCGATTACGACGACGTCGCCGGGTTCCGCCTCCGACAGCGCGTGGCGGATCGCTTCCGCGCGATCGGGTATCACGACCGCGCTCTCAGGGAAGCGCATACCGCCCGCAATCTGGCTGAGGATCGCCCCGGGGTCCTCCGTGCGCGGATTGTCGTTGGTCAGGACGACCGCGTCCGCGAGCTCCTCGGCGATCGCACCCATCTGGGGACGCTTGCCGGCGTCGCGGTCGCCGCCGCAGCCGAACACGCAGTGCAGGCGGCCGCGCGCGTGCGCACGCGCTGCGTCGAGGAGCTTGGCGAGCGCGTCCGGCGTGTGCGCGTAGTCGACGATGGCGACCGGATGCGCGCCGCCGCCGAACACCTCCATCCGGCCGGGCGGCGCCTGGCACACACCGACCGCGGCCAGCGCCTGCTGCAGCGGGACGCGCCAGCCGAGGAGGACACCGAGCGTCGCAAGCAGATTTTCGGCGTTGAAGGCGCCGACGAGCCGCGAACGAAGGGTGCCGGCTCCCCAGCTGCTCTCGACGTGCAGCACGAGACCCGTCGACAGCGACCGCATCTCGGACAGGCGGATCCAGCCGATGCGCGGCGCCGCGATGAGCTCGCTCCCGGTCGAGAACCAGACAGCCTCGACGGCGTTATCGAGCATCTCGGCGACCCGGCGACCGAAGGGGTCCTGGACGTTGATCACGGCGGCGCGCAGCCCCGGCGACTGGAAGAGCCGCGCCTTTGCCTCGCCGTACGCTTCGAGCGTCCCGTGGTAGTCGAGATGGTCGCGGCGTCAGGTTGGTGAACACCGCGGTATCGAATCGCACGCCGCCCACGCGGCCCTGGTCCAGCGCGTGTGACGACACTTCCATCGCGAGCATCGCGGCGCCGTCGTCGCGCGCCTCGGCCAGCCGCCGATGCACCGAAACGGCGTCGGGGGTCGTGAGATCTGCGCCGGCAAGACGGCCCGGGCGGCCGGCGCCGAGCGTGCCGAGATATGCGCCACGGCGTCCGACAGCATCGGCGGCCTGGGCGAGCAGGTATGCGGTGGTGGTCTTGCCGTTGGTGCCCGTGACCGCGGCTACCCTGAGGTCCGCGGAAGGCCTGCGGAAGAAACGGTCGGCGAGCTCCCCGCTCCTGGCGCTCAACGCGGGTACCGCGACACCCACGACCTCCGCTGGAAGCGAGGGCGCCTCGATCCCGGGAACCGGTTCCCACAGCACCGCGGCGGCGCCGCGCTCGAGCGCTACGGCGACATGCTCAAGGCCGTGCGAGCTGCGGCCCTGGCACGCGAGAAACGCGCCGCCGCGGATGACCCGGCGGCTGTCCTGCGCGATGTCGGTCACCACGAGGTCGCGCAGCGGCCGCGGGCCGTCCTCGAGCAGGCTCGATAGCGCCAGGCGGTAGTCGCGCACAATCGGCTCGGACGTCATGGCGGTTCTCTGCGATCGCCGCGCTGCGCTCACCATGGATCCCGCGCCTGTACCAGCGTCGTGGCCGGAACGCGTTGAAGGTCGTCCGGAGGCACGGCGAGCAACCGCAGGGCGCCCGACATGACGGCGGAGAAGACCGGCGCAGCAACTTCGCCACCGTAGTAGTGGCCACCGCGCGGCTCGTCGATGACGATCACCGCCGCGAGCCGCGGGTTGCTCGCCGGCACGACGCCGCCGAACACCGACATGTATCGGTCCCGCGAGTATCCGCCGCCGGAAGCCTTCCACGCGGTGCCCGTCTTGCCCGAGACGCGGTAACCGATGACGGCGGCACGGCGCGCGGTGCCGTCCTCGCTCACGACGCTCTGCATCATCCGAACAAGCTCGCGTGCCACTGATTCGTCGAGCACGCGCTCGCCGGCGGGCGGCACCTCGACCTTGCGCATGCTGATGGGACGGCGAACCCCACCCGAGCCGAGCACGGCGTAGGCCTGCGCGAGCTGCAGCGGCGTGACCGACAGCCCATAGCCGTAGGACATCGTCGCCTGCCCGATCGGGCGCCAGTGCTGGAATCCCGGCACGAGACCGGCCGACTCGCCGGGATAACCGCTGCCGGTCACGTGACCGAAGCCGAAGCCATCGAATCCCGTCCACATCTCCTCGGGCTTCAGGGTGAGCGCGATCTTCACGACACCGACGTTGCTCGACTTTGCGAGCACGGTGGTCACGTCGATCGTCCCAAGGTTGTGCTTGTCCTGGATCGTCTTGCTGCCGACCCTCAACGTGCCCGGCGAGGTCTCGATGAGCGTGTCCGCGTCGTAGCGCCCGGTCCCCATCGCGGCGGCGACGACGAAGGGCTTGATGCTCGAGCCGGGCTCGAAGATGTCGGTCGCGGCACGGTTGCGGTAGCGCGAGGCGGCGTACTGCTCACGGTCGTTCGGATTGAACGCCGGCTGATTGACCATCGCGAGGACCTCGCCGGTCGCGATGTCGAGCACCACCACGGCGCCCGACTGCGCACGGTTGGACTGCACCG
This sequence comes from uncultured Gammaproteobacteria bacterium, assembly GCA_963728295.1. Lineage (GTDB taxonomy): Bacteria > Pseudomonadota > Gammaproteobacteria > Steroidobacterales > Steroidobacteraceae > DATJKD01. Next base: position 40,390 of record CAVSKB010000006.1, read on the forward strand.
CCGCCTTCAGCTCGCGGTAGGCGAGGTACTGCACGCGCAGGTCGATGCTCGTGTGCAGGTCCTGGCCCGGGCGGGGCGCGCGGATGCGCTCCACGTCCTCGATCGTGCGGCCGAGTCGGTCCTGGATCACGCGCTTTGCACCGGGTTCGCCGCCCAGCCACTGGTCGTAAGCGAGCTCGAGACCTTCCTGGCCGACGTCGTCGACGCTGGTGAACCCGAGCAGGTGACCAGTGACCTCGCCGCCGGGGTAGTAGCGCCTGTATTCCCGCAGCAGGTAGACGCCCGGGATGCCGAGGTCGCGGACGCGCTCCGCGTCGTTCGGGCGCATGTGGCGCACGAGATAGACGAATTCGCGGTCGAGGCTGCTCGTCACGCGCCGGGCGAGCCACTGGGGATCACGGTCGAGCGCCTTGGCGAGCCGCACGAACTCCTGCGGCGATTGCGCGAGCTCGGCGGGGTTGGCCCAGATCGTATCCACCGGCGTGCTGACCGCGAGCGCGTCGCCGTTGCGGTCGAGGATCATGCCGCGGTTGGCCGAGAGCTTCGCGACGCGGGTGAAGCGCGCATCGCCCTGCTTCTCGAGAAAGCCCTTGTGGATGACCTGCAGGTAGACCGCGCGTGCGACCAGCACGCCCGCCCCGAGAGCGAGCAGCGCGAGGAGCAGGTGTGCGCGCCAGCGGGCCGGTGCCACGTCCGCTTCCCTTTTCGATCGGCGCATCATGGCTGGACGATGCGCAGGTCCGAGGCGCGCGGGATGAGCATCTTGAGATCGTCGCGTGCGACGCGTTCCACGCGGCCGTGCGTACCCCAGGTGCTCTGCTCGAGCTGCAGCTGCCCCCATTGGATGTCGAGCTCGTCGCGCTCCACGGTCAGGCGCTGCAGCTCGATGAACTGAGTTCGCGCCTGGTGCTTCCCGTAGACGACGGCGAGCGACGACCCGAGCACGGCGATCCAGAGCACGCCGACCGCGATCCGCCAGACGCGCATGCTCATGCGTCGATCCTCCCGGCAACGCGCAGCCGCGCGCTCCGGGCGCGCGGATTCCGCGCGATCTCGTCGTCCGACGGCGTCATGGCGCGACCGATCTTCGCGAGCCGCGGGCGGGCGTGCGGGGGAATCGAAGGCAGGCCCGCGTAGTGTGGGTCGCCGCGGACTTCGCGCTGGATGAAGCGCTTTACGAGCCGGTCCTCGAGCGAATGGAAGCTGATCACGCAGAGACGGCCGCCCGGAGCGAGCAGCCCGAGTGCCTGCGGCAGCGCGGCCTCGAGCGACTCGAGCTCGGCGTTCACGCGCATCCGGATGGCCTGGAAACTGCGGGTGGCGGGATGCTTTCCCGGCTCGCGCGTCGGCACGGCCGCGGCGATCACGTCTGCGAGCTGGCCGGTGCGCTCGATCGGCGCCTCGGCCCGCGCGGCGACGACGGCGCGTGCAATGCGTCTCGCGAACCGCTCCTCGCCGAGCCGGTGCAGCGTATCGGCGAGCTCACGCTCCGAGGCGCGAGCGAGCCACTGGGCCGCGGTCTGACCGGTCTCGTTGTCCATCCGCATGTCGAGCGGCCCGTCCTGCATGAAACTGAAGCCGCGATCGGCTTCGTCGAGCTGTGGCGATGAGACACCGAGGTCCAGCAACACGCCGTCCAACTCGCCCTCCACTCCTGCCGTTCGCACCAGCTCGTCAAGCCGCGCAAACGACCCCCTGATGAGCGTGAGACGTGGCTCGTCGCCGAACCGCAGCCGCCCCGCCCGGATGGCCTCCGGGTCACGATCGATCGCCACCACGCGACCGGCCGGACCCAGTGCGTCGAGGATCGCGGCGGTATGCCCGCCACGACCGAACGTCGCGTCGCAGTAGCGTCCGTCAGCGCGGATTCCCAGCCCGGCCAGCACTTCCTGAAGGAGTACCGGCGTGTGCCCCTGCACGTCCCGCCCTACAGCGAGAGCTGCACGAGCTCGGCTGGCAGATCCCCCGCTTCTTCACCGGCCGCCAGCCACGCTTCGCGGCGTTCGTTCCAGTGCTGCTCGTCCCAGAGCTCGAACCTGCTCCCCTGCCCGATCAACATCGCCTGACGTGCAAGACCCGCGTATTCCCGCAGCTTCGGCGGGATCAGCACCCGCCCGTGCGAGTCGAGATCGAGGTCGGTGGCATGCCCGACCATCAGCCGCTGCAGCCGCCGCGCCTGACCATTCAGCGTTGGCAGCCGCATGAGCTTGCGTTCGATCTCTTCCCAGTCCGGGAGCGGGTAGATGAGCAGGCACCGGTCGCTGCGATCTACCGTCGCCACGAGGCGGCCCTCGCTGCGCTCGACCAGGGTGTCCCGGTATCGCGCAGGCATGGCTACACGCCCCTTGGCGTCGAGTGTCACTTTGTTGGCGCCGCGAAACACGTCAGCTCGTCGATGGGCGGTCGGCCCATTTCATCCCACTTTTGCCCACTTCGCCGCACTATAGGTCGCGCACGCGCCAGGAGTCAACGATCCAGGCAAAAATATTCCTTTGGAGCACAGCGACTTAGAGTCTCAAGGTCCGTCTTTGTCTGACAGGCGTGTCAGCCATCCCGAGACCAATCAGCAGGTTAGGGTTTCTTTCTTCGGGTCTGACTCAGGACCCCGGACTTGTGGGCGAGAAGTGCCGTCGCGGACGCTTGGAATAGGTCTAAGTGTCGCCAATTACGCCAAGTCCCCGGTGGGCAGGTGGCAGTGTGGGATGCCCCTCGATTGCTTGACATAAGCATCCACCCGACGGTGGGCCGTCAGGGGGTGGGAAAAAGTGGGTGGGAGCCGGCCGATAAGCCGGGTTCTGTCGTGGGCAACCATCCATCTCGAACGCGCGTCGCCGCGCGCCTCTAGCGACCTACCCGGAAGCCTCTGCGGACCGCAGATGCCGGCCGAAGCCGGCGCGCTTCCCTATTTGGTCTTGCTCCAGGCGGGGTTTGCCGTGCCGTCGAATGTTGCCACCGACGCGGTGCGCTCTTACCGCACCGTTTCACCCTTGCCGTCAGCACATTTCTGCGCTGCTTGGGCGGTTTACTTTCTGTTGCACTTTCCGTGGGCTTGCGCCCCCCAGGCGTTACCTGGCGCCTCGTCCTGCGGAGCCCGGACTTTCCTCTGCAAATGCGCAGCGGCTGCCTGGCCGACTCCCACGCCGATTATACGGGAGCCGTTGCAGTCACCGCGGCGTACTCTTCACGTGACACGATGCTCACGCGTGATGCGTTCCGTGATGTCGTTCCTCGTCGTTCCCGCCATCGTCTACGCTGGTTTCTGCGCGTACATCTACGCTACGCAGAGATCGATGATCTATTTTCCGACCCCTGAATCCGCAGCCGCGGGCGCAGAGGTCATCCCGCTCGAGAACGGTGGCGAAACGCTCAGGATCCTCGCCATAACCCGCCCAGGCCCCAGGGCGCTGCTCTACTTCGGCGGAAACGCCGAGGACGTCGCCGCAAACATCGACGCATTGTCCCTCGCGCTGCCGAACCACTCGTTGTATCTGGTGAACTATCGCGGGTACGGCGGCAGCACCGGTCGACCATCGGAAGCCGCCCTTTTCGCCGACGCCCTGGCGGTGCATGACCACGTTCACGCGCGGCATCCGGAAACGTCCGTGATGGGCCGCAGCCTCGGCAGCGGGGTCGCGGTGTACCTCGCGAGCCGGCGCCCGACGGAAAACCTCGTGCTGGTGACGCCCTTCGACAGCCTGGCCAATGTCGCGCGAGAGCATTTCCGGTTGCTGCCCGTGGGGCTGCTTCTCAAGGACCGGTACGAGTCGTCAACGCTCGCCGCCGATGTCACTGCGCGGGTGCTCGTCGTGATCGCGGAGAACGATGAGATCATTCCGCGGGCGCGCTCGCAGGCGCTGGTCGAAGCATTCCCGACGCAACAGGTGCACGTGTCCATCATCCGCGGCGCGCAGCACAACTCGCTCGACGCATCGCCGGAGTATCTCGCCTCGATCCGGGCATTCGTGGCGGACCGTTCGACCGGTCCTCTGCCCTAGCCGTGCTGCGGCCTCGCGTTTCCCCGCCGCGCACTCACCTGAGGACGACCGTTCGCCTGCCGTTCTGGAACACACGCCGCTCGGCGTGCCAGTGGACCGCGCGATTCAGCACCAGGCTCTCGAGATCGCTGCCGGTCAGCGCCAGATCGTCCGGCGATGCCGAGTGATCCACGCGCTCGACCGCCTGCTCGATGATCGGACCCTCGTCCAGATCGGTGGTCACGAAGTGCGCAGTCGCACCGATGATCTTCACGCCGCGCGCGTGCGCCTGGTGATACGGCCGCGCGCCCTTGAACCCCGGCAGGAATGAGTGATGAATGTTGATCGCGCGGCCGGAGAAGTAGGCGCAGGCCTCCGCACTCAGGATCTGCATGTAACGCGCCAGCACGAAGAGCTCGCCGTCCACGCGCTCGAACAGGTCGATGATGCGCTGCTCCTGTTCGTGTCGGCGGCCTTCGCTGATCGGAAAATAGTGGTAGGGCACGCCGTGCCACTCGGCGAGGCTGCGCAGGTCCTGGTGGTTGGAGACCACCGCGGCGATATCGACCGGCAGCGCGCCCGTCGACCAGCGGTGCAGCATGCTGTTGAGGCAGTGGCCCGCCTTCGAAACGCCCACGACGACGCGGCAGCGCTGGCGCAGGTCGCGCACATTCCAGGTCATGTCGAACGGCGCCGCCACGCTCGTCGCGAAGTCGCGCTCGAGCTCTGCGATGGGAGGCATACCCTTGCCGTTGTCGTGAAACACCGTTCGCATGAAGGAACGCACGGAAATCTCGTCATCGAAATGCTGCGCCTCGGTGATGAGCGCGTTGTTTCGCGCGAGGAAACCCGCGATCGCGGCGACGACCCCGGTCGTGTCGGGACAGTCAGTGGTCAGCACGTAACGGGCGTTGAGCTTCTCGGGCATGCGTTTCTCCGTTTGAATCGTCAGGGGGGATTGCCGCGCGCCTGCAGGGCGACCGCCCGCTCGAAGAGCTCCCTGCGGCGGCGGCCGCTGATCTGCGCCGCCAGCTTCGCGGCCTGTGACGCGGGCAGTTCCGCGAGCAGGATCCCCAGCAGCCGGTCGGCCGCGGCGTCGTCCGTGGATGTCGCGGTACTGGTCGCGCCCTCGATCACGATGACGATCTCGCCGCGCGCCAGGTGCTCGTCCCGGGCCGCGCGTCCGGCGAGCCCTGCGAGCGTGTCGCGGTAGACGGTTTCGAACTTCTTGGTGAGCTCGCGCGCGATCGCGGCGGGGCGCGCGTCGCCCAGCAACGCGGCCATGTCGGTGAGCGTTTCCGCGATGCGATGCGGCGCCTCGTAGAAGACGAGCGTGCGCGGCTCATGCCGCAGCTCCTCGAGCCTGCGCCGGCGCGCGGCCGGCTTCGCGGGCAGGAAACCCTCGAAGCAGAATCGATCGGTCGGCAGCGCCGACATCGTGAGTCCCGCGATCGCCGCGCAGCAGCCGGGCACCGCCGAGACTGGAACACCGGCGCGCGCGGCCGCCGCGACCAGAGCCGCGCCTGGATCGCTCATTAGCGGCGTTCCGGCATCGCTCACGAGCGCGACGCTTTCGCCCGCCACGAGCCGCGCGACGAGCTCCGGCGCGCGTGCGCGTTCGTTCTGCTCGTTGAGCGAGATGAGCGTGCCAGGCGCACGCCGGATTCCGCAGGCGCTGAGCAGCTGCAGAGTGTGGCGCGTGTCCTCGGCGACCAGCAGGTCGACCTCGACCAGCGTGCGCGACGCGCGCGGGCTCAGGTCACCCAGGTTGCCGATCGGAGTCGACACCAGCCAGAGTGTGCCGGTATGCGCTCGCGGGCTAGAATCCATCACTGCCTTCACTGGTAACCGGGGCTCATCCCCTCATGCTGCACGCACGCGTTCACGGCCGGCAAGCACCCGCCGTCCTGGCCGCCATCGCCCTCGCGGTGGCGGTCTGCTCGGGTCCGTCGATCCCGGTGGCGCATGCAGCGCGCAGCGACGACCTGGCGGCTGCCGAAGCGCATGCGGCAGGCGGACGGCATGCGGAAGCCGCGCGGCTCTATGAACGGGCCGCGAAGCGGTTCTTTGGCTGGGACGTCGATGTTGCGCTGCTTGCGGCGCGTGAGTACCTGGCCGCAGGCGCCACGGAGGACGCCGAGCGGATGGTCGACCGGGTCGCGCGTCGCGCGCGCGGCGAGGATGCGGCGCAGGTCGCGAAGCTGCGCGCCGATATCGCCACGGCACGACAGGCGCGCGCGCAGGAGGCCGCCACGACAGCGCCGCTGCCGGATCAGCCGTCGCCGGGAGCGCCAGCGCCCGAGCAACCGGTCGCCCCCGCGCCCGCGCCGGCGATGCTGCCTTCGGGCGCGCCACGCACGGTGGCGCTGTTGCTGCCGCTGACCGGTCGGCACCGCGCGATCGGCACGGCGGTGCGCGACGGCTTCGTCGCCGCCTGTCTCGCCGACCCGGCAGATGTGCGGCCGCGGGTCACGATCTACGATACGGCTGCGGGCGGAGTAGTCGCCTCCTATCAGCAGGCCGTCACGGAGGGGGCACAATTCATTGTCGGCCCGCTGATGAAGGACGAACTCCTGGTGCTGGTCGCGGGGGGACAGTTCCCCGTTCCCACGCTCGCGCTCAACACGCTCCCGGGTGGCGTTCCGCCGGCCTTCCTTTTCCAGTTTTCGCTCGACCCGGGCGAGGAAGCGCGCGCGGTCGCGCAACGCATTGCCGCCGACGGACGCCTGCGCGGCGTCGCGCTCTTCCCCGAGAACGACTGGGGACGGCGCGTGCACGAAGCCTTCGAAGAGGAGCTCGAAAAGGCGGGTGTCGCGCTGAGCGCTGCGCAATTCTACGAACCCGGCGCGAGGGACTTCGCGGGCCCGCTGCGCGCCGCGCTCGGGCGCTTCGGCGGTGCCAGCGATCGTCCGGCCGATAAGTCGAAGCCGCCACCGAAGCGCGATCCGCTCGCCGAGGCCCGTGTCGGCCCGCAGTTCGCTTTCATCGCGGCGAACGCCGCGACCGCGCGGGCGATCAAGCCGCAGCTGCGGTTCCAGATGACCTACCCGATGGCGGTCTATGCAACGTCGGATGCCTGGGAGGCGAGCTCACGCGCCGCGGCCGACATGGAAGGTCTCGTGTATCCGGAGATGCCGTGGGTGTTGTATGGCGGCCAGGGGGCGACGGAGCTCTGGGATCTCCTCCACGGCGCGTGGTCCGAGGTCGGGCGCGGCCGCCTGCGCCTGTACGCCTTCGGTTACGACGCGTTCCGCCTTACGGGCGAGCTGCGGTCGGCGGCCCGGAGCTTCGGTCTCGACGGCCTCACTGGCGAGCTCGACGTCGCGCCGGACGGACGCGTGCTGCGTCGCATGGAGTGGGCGAGCATCCAGGGCGGACGGCCGCTGGCGGCGGGTTCGTCCGCGCCGCTGCCGGCGCCGATCGCCGCGCCCGGTGAGCCCTGAGACGACTACCGCGCTCGGTCGCCGCGCCGAGGAGCGGGCGCTCGCCTACCTCGAATCGCAGGGGCTCGCTCTCATCGCCCGCAACCATCGCTGCCGCGGTGGCGAGATCGATCTCGTCATGCGGGACGGTCCGGTACTCGTGCTGGTCGAAGTGCGCTCGCGATCGCGCCGCGACTACGGCGGCGCGGCTGCATCAATCGGTGCACGCAAGCAACGCAGATTTGTCATTGCGGCACGCCACCTGCTCCGGACCCGCCCGGAGCTGGCGAAACTGCGCGCGCGTTTCGACGTGGTCGCAATCGATGCCGGCACCGCTCCGGGCACCACGACGCTCGAATGGATCCGCGATGCGTTCCGCGTTTCCTGAAAAATCGGCTCGGAGCCGGGGTTACTTGACGACCTTGAGCCGGGCGCGCTTGCCAGGCGGCGGTGACGCAGGCTTCGGCGGGTCAGGCGGTCCGCCGGACGAGGTCGCCGTGCCAGCATCGTCGTCGGTGAAGATCATCCCCTGCCCGGATTCGCGGGCATAGATGGCGAGCACCGCCGTCACCGGTACGCGCACCTCGACGACCGAACCGCCGAACCTCCCGGAGAAGCTGATTTCTTCGTTGGTCATCCGCAGCTTGTCCGTCGCCGACCAGCTGATATTGAGGATGATCTTGCCGTCGCGTACGAATTGCCGCGGCACCTGGACGCCGGCCGCGCCGGCGTCGACCACGACATGCGGTGTGCAGGAGCTGTCGCAGATCCACTCGTGCATCGCCCGCAGCAGATAGGGGCGCCGCGAGTTCATCCGCGCATGTCCCGTTCGACCAGGCTCAATCCCGCGCGAAACCCGGGCCGGGCGAAGAGTCGCTGCGAGTAACGCTGCACGGACTGCGCCACGTCCGCCACGTCGATCTCCCAGCGCCTGAGCCGCCAGAGCATCGGCGCCACCGCGACGTCGAGCACGGAGAACTGGTCGGACAGGAACCAGGATCGGGCGCGGAACAGCGGCTCTGCAGCGATCACACTGTCACGCAGCAGCTTTCGCGCACGGAGCTGCTCCCGGCGGTCGCTGCCTTCCAGCGCCGGCAGCAGCGCGTACCAGTCGTGCTCGATCCGGTGCAGCGCGACGCGGGTCTGCGCACGGCCCGCGGGATCCGTGGGCAGCAGCGCCGGGTGCGGATAACGCTCGTCGAGGTACTCGCAGACGATCCGGGCCTCGTAGACCACGAGGTCGCGGTCTATCAGCGTGGGCACCGCCTGGTAGGGATTGAGGTCGATCAGGTCCTCGGGCGGGCGCGCCACGTCGGCCTCGATCAGGCGCGCCTGGAGCGCCTTTTCCGCGAGCGCGAATCGCACCCAGTGACTGTGGGCGTCGTCCGCCCGGCTGAACAGCGTCATCACGAGGAGACATGCCTTGTTTCGCTGGGCATGTTCCCTTTACTTCACGTCTTTCCAGTATTCCCTCTTCAGCGCCCAGGCAAGCAGCGTGAAGAAGATCAGGAAAGCGATCACGCGGTAGCCGAGCGACTTGCGCTTCAGCTGCACGGGCTCGGCAACATAGTCGAGGAAGTTGACGGTGTCGCGCACGAATGAATCGAACTCGTGCGCGTCCATCCGGCCGGGCGAGACGACCTCGAATTCCTTGAAGTGCTTCGAGGCATTACCCTGCGCGTCGACCTGCCCCTCCCATACTGCGCTCTGGATGCCCTGCAACTCCCAGAGCACGTGCGGCATCGCGGTTCCCGGCAGAACCAGGTTGTTGGCGCCGGTCGCCTTGGCGGGATCCGCATAGAAGGAACGCAGGAAGCTGTAGATGTAGTCCGGGCCCCGGCTGCGCGCCACCAGCGACAGATCCGGCGGTACGACCCCGAAGGCCCGCTTGGCGTCGTCGGCGTTGATCGCGTTCACGATGGTGTCGAACGGCCGCTCGCCGGTGAACATCAGGTTCTCGATCAGCTGCTGCTCGGTGATCCCTATGTCGAGGGCCAGCCGGTTGTAGCGCACGTACTTCGCCGAATGACAGCCGAGGCAGTAGTTCACGAAGTTGCGGGCGCCCCTCTGCAGCGAAGCCTGGTTCGAGACGTCGTTGTTCGCGTGCTCCACGTGCCCGCCGCCACCCGCTGCATGGACCGACGTGACGGCGAGCGCCGCGACCAGCGCCAGCAGCTCAGTGCGCATGGTAGGTCACCCGCTCGGGCGGTTGCCGGGTCCGGTCGATGCGCGTGTACCACGGCATCAGCAGGAAGAATGCGAAGTAGACGAGGCCGAACACCCGCGCCGCATTCGTGTAACCGGGAGTGGCGGGCTGCAGCCCGAGCCAGCCGAGCGCGACGAAACTGATCGCGAAGGCGATCAGGAAGGTCCTGAAGATCGGCCCGCGGTAACGGATCGACCGGACCTTCCCGCGATCGAGCCAGGGCACGAACGCGAGCAGCACGACCGCCGCGCCCATCAGCCCGACGCCGGCCAGCTTGTTCGGCACCGCCCGCAGGATTGCGTAGAACGGGGTGAAGTACCACACCGGCGCGATGTGCTCGGGCGTCTGCAGCGAGTTTGCCGGGTCGAAGTTCGCGTGCTCGAGGAAGTAGCCGCCCAGCTCCGGCGCGAAAAACACGATGAGGCAGAACACGATCAGGAACACGCCGACGCCCACCAGGTCCTTCACCGTGTAGTAGGGATGGAACGGAATGCCGTCGAGCGGATGGCCGTCCGGACCCTTGACGTTCTTGATCTCCACTCCGTCCGGGTTGTTCGAACCGACCTCGTGCAGCGCGAGGATGTGCGCGATGACCAGGAATATCAGCGCCAGCGGCAGCGCGGCCACGTGCAGCGCGAAGAACCGGTTCAGGGTCACGTCCGAGATGTAGTAATCGCCGCGGATCCACTCGACCAGCGAGTTTCCGATCCACGGGATCGCGCCGAACAGCGAGACGATTACCTGCGCGCCCCAGTAGGACATGTTGCCCCAGGGCATCAGGTAACCGAAAAACGCCTCCGCCATCAGGCAGAGATAGATCAGGAATCCGAAGATCCACAGCAGCTCGCGCGGCTTCTGATACGAGCCGTAGAGCAGCGCACGGAACATGTGCAGGTAGACGACGACGAAGAAGGCGGAGGCTCCCGTCGAGTGCAGATAGCGGATCAGCCAGCCCCACTCCACGTCGCGCATGATGTACTCGACCGAACTGAACGCCTCGGCGGCCGACGGCTTGTAGTTCATGGTCAGGAAGATGCCGGTAACGATCTGGATGACCAGCACCAGCAGCGCGAGCGAGCCGAAGTAGTACCAGAAGTTGAAATTCTTCGGCGCGTAGTACTCCGACACGTGCTCCTTCCACATCTTCGTCATCGGGAAGCGCGCGTCGATCCACGCACCGAGCGCCGCCAGCCTGCCGCCGTTCCGGCGCGCGGCCCCCACGTTGCTCTCGATCATGCGTTCCCCGTTTCGGCCCCGATCAGGAGCCGGCTGTCGCTCAGGTATCGGTAGGGCGGGACGGACAGGTTCGTCGGCGCCGGGACGTCCTTGAACACCCGGCCGGAGAGATCAAATTTCGAGCCATGGCAGGGACAGAAGAAACCACCCGGCCAGTCAGCGGCAACGGTCACGTCGCCGGGCGTGAACCGGTCGAGCGGCGCGCAGCCCAGATGCGTGCATACGCCGACCAGCACCAGGTACTCCGGCTTGAGCGCGCGCGCCGGGCTGCGCGCGAAGTCAGGCTGCTCGGAATGAGTCGAATCCGGATCGCGCAGCAGCGGCGCCATACCCTCGAGCTGCGTAAGCATCTGCGGAGTGCGGTGCACGATGTAGATCGCCTTGCCGCGCCATTCGACCTTGATCATGGCACCCGGTTCGATCTTGCTGATGTCGACCTCGACCGGGGCACCGAGCGCCTTTGCGCGGGCGCTCGGCTTCCAGGAGGCGAGGAATGGAACGGCTGCGAAGGCCGCGCCGACGACGCCGGTGGCAACGGTGGCAACGGTCAGGAACTGGCGCCTGCCCGTGTCGACTTGATCGCTCATCCGGCGTACTCCTCGCGAAGCCACGCATTATATGGGAAACGGGACATGCCTGATTTCCACCGGCGCGCCGCGTGGGATCCGCCGCGGTCGAAACCACGTATGCCCTTTCAGCGGTCGGCGACGCGACGGATCTGGGCCCCGAGCCCCTGCAGCTTTTCCTCGATGCACTCGTAGCCCCGGTCGATGTGGTAGATCCGTTCCACGTCGGTCGTACCTTCCGCCACGAGCCCGGCCAGGACCAGGCTCGCCGAAGCTCGCAGATCGGTGGCCATCACCGGCGCGGCGGTCAGACGCGGCACGCCCTTGATGATCGCCGTGTTGCCCTCGAGGCGGATCTCCGCACCCATGCGCCGCATCTCGAGCATGTGCATGAATCGATTCTCGAAGATCGTCTCGATGATCGTCCCCACGCCCTCCGCCACCGTATTGAGAGCAGCGAACTGCGCCTGCATGTCGGTGGGGAACCCGGGATGCGGGGCGGTGCGGATATCGACCGATCGAGGTCGACGGTCGCGCATGTCGATTTCGATCCAGCTGTCGCCGCGCGACACGAGCGCGCCGGCCTCCTCGAGCTTGCCGAGCACCGCATCGAGATGTTCGGGCCGCACGTTGCGCACGCGGACCCGGCCGCCGCTGATCGCTCCCGCCACGAGGTAGGTGCCCGCCTCGATGCGGTCGGGCAGCACGTCATACTCCGCGCCGTGCAGCGACTCGACACCGTCGATCGTGATCGTGTCGGTACCGGCGCCGGAAATCCGCGCGCCCATCGCGGTCAGGAAATTCGCGAGATCGACCACCTCGGGCTCGCGCGCGGCGTTCTCCAGCACGGTGCGGCCGTCGGCGAGCGCAGCGGCCATCATCAGGTTCTCGGTGCCCGTCACCGTGACGGTCTCGAGGACGATGCGCGCGCCCTTGAGCCGCCCCGAGCGCGCCTTGATGTAGCCGCCCTCGATGTGCACGTCGGCACCCATGGCCTGCAGCCCGGCGACGTGGATGTTCACAGGTCGCGCGCCGATCGCGCAACCGCCGGGCAGCGAGACATCCGCGGCGCCGTGGCGCGCGACCAGCGGCCCGAGCACCAGGATCGAGGCGCGCATGGTCTTGACCAGGTCATAGGGCGCAAAAGTCGCCCGCAGCGTGCGCGGGTCTACTTCGATGCGCTGTCGTTCGTTGACCGTGACGCTCGCGCCGAGCCGGCCGAGAAGCTCGATCATGGTCGTGACGTCGTTCAGGTGCGGAACGTTGCCGATCGTCACCGGGCCGTCGGCGAGCAGCGCGCCGGCCAGGATCGGCAGCGTGGCGTTCTTGGCTCCGGAAATGCGTACCTCGCCGTCGAGCGGTACGCCACCGCGGATCTGCAGTTTGTCCACGCGGGCTCTCCGTCAGCGCGGGTTCCGGGTGTCCGCGAGGTCGGCCCATTCCTGAGGCGTGTAGGCCTCGATCGACAGCGCGTGGATCTCCCGGCCCATGCGCGCACCGAGGGTGGCGTAGATCTGCTGATGACGCTTGATCGATCGCGCGCCTTCGAATCGGTCGGAGACGATCACCGCCGTGAAATGGGTGTCGTCGTCGGTGGCCACGCGGACCCGGGCGCCGGGCAGACCGGCCTCGATCAACCGGGTAACTTCGTCGGCGGTCATGGCCGGGCCTCGCGGAAAGGGCCGCGATTCTACCGCAAGCGGGCGCGCCTCGGGTTCCGACGCCAGGATCGGGCGAAAGGTATGATCGCAGCCGGACCACGCTGGAGCCTGCAGGATGACCGGCGCGAACCTCGACGTTGAGCAGCTCATCGCCCGCGGCCGGCGCGTCCTCGCGACCGAGGCCGAGGCCGTGGCGGCGCTCGAGCTTCGCCTGGGGAGCGAGTTCGCGCACGCCTGCGGACTGCTGCTTACCTGCAAGGGACGGATCGTCGTCACGGGCATGGGCAAATCGGGTCACGTCGCGGGCAAAATCGCGGCGACGCTCGCCAGCACGGGCAGCCCGGCATTCTTCCTGCACCCCGCCGAGGCGATCCACGGCGACATCGGCATGATCACCGCGGCGGACGTCGTGCTCGCGCTTTCGAATTCCGGCGAGACCGACGAGCTCACGACCATCCTGCCGGTGATCAAGCGTCTCGGCGTGGCGCTGATCGCGATGACCGGGAACCGCAATTCGACGCTCGCGCGCTACGCGACGGTGGTGCTGGATGTGAGCGTCCCGGCGGAGGCTTGTTCGCTCAATCTCGCTCCCACCGCGAGCACCACGGCATCCCTGGCCATGGGCGACGCACTCGCCGTGGCGATCCTGGAGGCCCGCGGCTTCACCGAGGAGGACTTCGCGCGCTCGCACCCGGGCGGCACGCTCGGCCGCCGGCTGCTGCTGCACGTCGAAGACGTGATGCGCAAGGGAGACGCCCTGCCAGCGGTCGAGCCAGGCACCACCTTGAGCGCGGGGCTCCTCGAGATGAGCCGCAAGGGGCTTGGAATGACGACGATCGTCGATGCGGGGCGCCGCGTCATCGGCGTCTTCACCGACGGTGATCTGCGACGGGTCCTGGACGGGCAGGTCGACGTGCACGCGACCACCATGAGGGAAATCATGACGCGAGCGCCCCAGGGTCGCGCGCCCGCAGATGCTCGCTGCCGAGGCGGTGCACCTGATGGAGGAACACCGCATCACGGCGCTCCCCGTGGTCGACGATGACGGCCGGTTGATCGGCGCGCTCAACGTTCACGACCTGCTGCGCGCGGGAGTCATGTGACGATGGACCCACTGCACGAGCGTGCCCGCCGGATCCGCCTTCTCGTGCTCGACGTCGACGGTGTGCTCACCGACGGGCGGCTCCATTTCGGCGCATCGGGCGAGGAGATGAAGACTTTCCACGTACGTGACGGCGCCGGGCTTGTCGCCCTGCAGCGCGCGGGAGTCACGGTGGCCATCGTCTCCGGCCGCAGCTCCCCCGCGGTGGAGCGCCGTGCGGCGGAGCTCGGCATCCGTCTCGTGCGGCAGGGCGCGACCGACAAGGCACACGAGGTCGAAACGCTCGCCGCACGGCTAGGCACCACGCGCGAGGAAATCGCCTGCATGGGAGACGACACGCCGGATCTGCCGATGATGCGCCGCGCCGCGCTCGCGATCGCGGTCGCCGACGCGCACGCCGAGGTCATCGAGGCGGCGGACTGGGTCACGACACACAAGGGCGGCGATGGCGCCGTGCGAGAAGTATGCGACCTGTTACTCCGCGCTCGCCAGGCTCCGGTCAGCGTCTGATCGTCATGGTATCGGCGCTCGCCGGTGCCGTGCTGCTCTTCGAGCTGCTGGCGGGCCGCGGCCGCGAGGAGCTGGGTCCCGGCGAGCCGGAGGAGCATCGTGGCTACTACATGGAGGATGCCACCCTGACCGAGATGGGGCCGGACGGCAAGCCGCGGATCGTCGTCAATGCGGCGAACATCGAGCAGGAGCTCGATGACGACAGCGTGGTCCTGCACGACCTGCGGCTCGACTACGTGCCCGGAGATGCCGGCACCTGGGCCGTCACGGCGAAGAGCGGGCGCATGCCACCCGACCGCAGCTCGCTGCTGCTCTCGGGCGACGTCACTATCACGGGGAGCGACGACCAGGGCTCGCCGGTTATCGTCACGGATCGGCTCACTTACGACACCACGAAGGATTACATCCAGACCCCGGAGTTCGTCAGCATCCGCTTCGGCAAGCACGTGCTCGGCGGCCGCGGCCTGCGCGCCAATTTGAACGCCGGGACGCTACGACTAGAATCCAACGTCAATGGCCGCTTCACGCCCTGAGATCTCCCTCGCGCTGCTCGCGGCGCTGCTCGTCGCGGGCGCGGCCGTCCCGGAGCCCAGCCTGGCCGCGCCGAATTCCGAGCTGCCGATCAACCTCGAGGCCGCTTCCTCGGATTTCGACTATCGCAACAACACGCTGCTCTTCCGCCGCGTCCGGATCACGCCAGGGAACGATGCAGGTGGAGGCCGACGAGGCGCGTGCCAACGGGCTCAACTTCGAGAACTCGGAATGGAACCTGTCTGGCGCGGTGCGTATCCACGTGCCGGACGGACGCCTGAACTCCGGCGAGGCGAAGGTCACCTTCCAGAACAACGAGATTTCACGCGCTTTGATCCGCGGTCAGCCTGCATCCTTCGAGCAGCGGCTGAAGGACCAGGAGAAGCTCGCGCGTGGGCGCGCGAGCTCGATCGAGTACGACGTGCGGGCCGGCACGGTGCGCCTGAGCGGCGACGCCTGGCTCACCGACGGACAGAACGAGATTCGTGGCGACACGCTGATCTACGACATCGGTCGGCAGAGGATAGTCGGCAATCCCACGGGCCGCGATCCCGGCGGCGTCCACATCACGATCAAGCCTGGTAGCGGAACGACGAGCACAGGAGAGGCGCCGAAGGATCCGGCTCCATGAGCCTGCTTCGGGCCGAGTCGCTCGGCAAGAGCTACCGCTCGCGCCAGGTCGTCAAGGACCTCTCGCTGGAGGTCGCCTCGGGTGAGGTCGTTGGCCTGCTTGGGCCGAACGGCGCGGGCAAGACAACCGCGTTCTACATGATCGTGGGCCTGGTGCCGAGCGATGCAGGTCGCATCTGGCTCGATGACCGTGAGCTTACCCGCCTGCCGATGTACCGCCGCGCGCAGCTCGGCGTGGGCTACCTCCCGCAGGAAGCATCGGTGTTCCGCAAGCTGTCGGTCGAGGACAACATCCTGGCGATCCTCGAGACGCGCTCCGAGCTCGACGGTGGAGAGCGCGAAGCGGCGCTCGAGAAGCTGCTCGAGGAGCTGCATATCGGCCACATCCGCGAGAGTGCGGGCGTCGCGCTGTCGGGCGGCGAGCGGCGGCGCGTCGAGATCGCGCGCGCGCTCGCCGCCGAACCGCGCTTCATACTCCTGGACGAACCCTTCGCCGGCGTCGATCCGATATCTGTGCTCGACATCCAGCGAATCATCCGGCATCTCGTTTCGCGCAACATCGGCGTGCTGATCACCGACCATAACGTGCGGGAAACGCTCGGCATCTGCGGCCGCGCATACATCGTCAGCACGGGAAGTGTGATCGCGGCCGGATCCGCGGAGGAGATCCTTGCCAATCGCGAGGTGCGTGAGGTCTACTTGGGTCAGGATTTCCGACTCTAACCGGGGCTCGATCGTCGTACCCCGGCGACCGTCCCGCCGGTGCTCCCGGGGTGACTACCGACCGAAGCAGGGATACATGCTCAAGCCGGCGCTGCAGCTGAGACTCGGTCAGCAGCTGACCATGACACCGCAGCTGCAGCAGGCGATCAAGCTGCTGCAGCTGCCTGTCCTCGAGCTGCAGGCCCAGGTCCAGCAGGCGCTGGAAACCAACGTCATGCTCGAGGTGGACGAGGAGGAGTCCCAGGAGCTGACGCCCGCCGAGTCCGAGCAGACCGTCGATCAGCAGCCGGACGCCGACGAGGGAGCTCGCGAGGAGGAAGTCAGCGTCGAGATGGTCGACCCGTGGGAAGACGCGTCCACGCCAGCCGGCGAGAAGCGAACGCACGACGACGACGACCGGCCGCTCGAGTTCGCCGACGAGAGCGAGCGCGACCTCCACCAGCACTTGATCTGGCAGCTCGAAATCAGCCCGCTCGATCCGCGCCAGGTGTGGATAGGCGAGGCAATCATCGACGCGCTGAACGACGACGGCTATCTCACCGAGACGCTCGCCGACATCTCGCGAGAGCCTGACCACCGATCTGCCCGTCACCCTCGACGAGGTCGAGCAGGTGCTCGCGTACGTGCAGACCTTCGATCCCGCCGGGATCGGCGCGCGGAGCGTCTCCGAGTGCCTGTGTCTGCAGCTCGCTCAGCTCGAGCCGGAGACGCCTGGGCGCGAGCTCGCGCTCAAGCTCGCGCAGGAACACCTGCAGGACGTTGCCGACCGCGACGTAACCGCGCTGCGGCGCACGCTCAACGTGGACGAGGACGCGCTGCAGGAAGCCATGGCCTTGATCCAGGGTTGCCAGCCACGTCCCGGGTCATCGTTCCAGTCGTCGCAGCCCGAGTACATCGTCCCGGACGTGTTCGTAAAGCGCACCGGGCAAGGCTGGGCCGTCGAGATCAACCCGGCTTCCGTCCCGCGTCTCAAGGTCAACCAGAGCTACGCCGGCGTCGTGGCGCGATCCGCCGACTACGCATCGCTGCGGGCGCAGCTGCAGGAGGCGCGCTGGTTGATCCGCAGCCTCGAGATCCGCAACGAGACACTGCTCAAGGTCGCGCGCACGATCGTCCAGCGTCAGTCCGCCTTTCTCGAGAAGGGCGACGAGGCCATGGAACCGATGATCCTGCGGGACGTCGCCGAGGCAGTCAGCATGCACGAATCGACGATTTCGCGCGTCACGACCGGCAAGTACATGCACACGCCGCGCGGGATTTTCGAGTTCCGGTATTTTTTCTCCAGCCACGTCTCGGGTACCGACGGCGGCGACGTCTCCTCGGTCGCGATACGCGCGCGTATCCGCCGCCTGATCGCCGACGAGGATGCGACCCGGCCGCTCTCGGACGCCCAGCTCGCGGAGCTGCTCGCGTCGGAAGGAATCAAGGTTGCGCGGCGGACCGTGGCGAAGTACCGCGAATCGCTCGGTCTCGCCTCGTCGAGCGAGCGACGCCAGGCGGCCGCGCGGCAACAGGCGTAGGCCAGGCGCATGCGTCTGATCGTCGTCAGCGGTCTGTCGGGCTCCGGCAAGAGCATCGCGCTCAACATGCTGGAGGATCTCGATTACTACTGCGTCGACAACATCCCCGCCGGGCTGCTGCCCGGGCTGGTCGACTATACGGTCCGGAGCCACCAGCCTGACTACGAGCGCACAGCGGTGGGCCTCGACGCACGCAACCGGCCCGAGGACCTTGCGGACGTCCCGCGGCAGGTCGAGGAACTGCGGCGCTCGGGCATCCGCTGCGAGATCGTGTTCCTGCGCGCGGAAAACGAGGTGCTCATCAAGCGCTTCAGCGAGACGCGGCGACGCCACCCGCTGAGCCGCGCCGGGCTCGGCCTGCAGGAAGCGCTCCAGCAGGAGCAGCGGCTGCTCGCGCCTGTCGCGAATGCCGCCGATCTATCCATCGACACGTCGCGCCTGTCGGTGCACGAGCTGCGCGAGCTGGTGCGGGAGCGTGTCGTCGAGCGGCGCGGCACGGCGCCATCGCTGCTGTTCGAGTCTTTCGCGTACCGGCACGGTGTCCCCGACGACGCGGATTTCGTCTTCGACTCGCGCTCGCTGCCAAACCCCTACTGGGAATCGTCGCTCCGCACGCTGAGCGGTCGCGACGCGGCGGTCGCCGATTTCCTCGCTGGGCACGACGAAGTGCAGCGCTTTCACGACGACGTTACGGGGTTTCTCGAACGCTGGCTGCCGTCGCTCGCGCGCTCGAGCCGCAGCTACGTGACGATCGCGATCGGCTGCACCGGCGGACAGCACCGCTCGGTCTATCTCGCGGAGCGGCTCGCGTCGCACTTCGAGGGGCGCTTCGGACACGCGCTGATCCGTCACCGCGACCTCGAGGACCACCTCCGGAAATGATCCGGGTCAGCCCGGGGTCTCAGCCGGTCTGCGTGCGATGCTGGCCCGTGCGGACGGTCTCCGCATCCTCGCGTATGAACTCGAGGATCTCGGATTGGCGGGCCTGGGCGTCGGCGTAGCCCAGGCGCATCAGCTCGCGCGTGTAGGCCGCATCGAAAAGCAGGTAACTCACGAGCAGCCCGCCGCGCGCCTCGAGCGCACCGATCGTCCGCAGGAGCGACCGCAGGCTGCGCGGCAGCCGGGCCACGTGCTTGCGCGCAATCGCGGTCGGATCGACGCTCGGCTGGATCACCAGCACATCGATCGGCTTGCGGCCCGGGGTCGCGGCGCCTTCGCAGGCGAGCAACAGCCCATTCACCTGCTGGAGCCGCTCGAGGTCGATCGACAGGCCGTCCGCGAAGAGCGAGTCGAGGACGAAGCCGAGCAGATCGCCCGGGCTCGGCGGATCGGGCGAATCCGCCAGCAGCGATGCCGCGGCACCCACCCGCGTCCCGACGACGAGCAGCCGGTTGGCGCCCATGTGCACCGCAGGGGAGAGCGGCGCGAGCTGACGCATCGCGCCGTCGCCGAAATATTCGCCATCGACGCTGGCGGCGGGGAAGATGAACGGAATCGCAGAGCTCGCCATCAGCACCTCGAGGTCGATTGCACGGCGGACTCCGGCGCGCCGCACGCGCGTCCATTCCTCCACGTTCGGCCGGGCCTCGAAGAACGCGACGGCGCGACCGCTCGCATAGCTCGTCGCCGCGATGG
This sequence comes from uncultured Gammaproteobacteria bacterium, assembly GCA_963728295.1. GTDB lineage: Bacteria > Pseudomonadota > Gammaproteobacteria > Steroidobacterales > Steroidobacteraceae > DATJKD01. The sequence goes on from CAVSKB010000006.1 coordinate 60,106, forward strand.
CCAGCGCCTGGACGGGTCCCGCCGCGATGCTTTCCTTCAGATGGTCGAACCGCAGCATGCGCGGCAGCAGCTCGCGCAACGGTGAAGTGTCGAGCAGCGCACGCGGCGGCGGCAACAAATGGCCGAACGAGATCAGCGAGAAGAGCCACTGCAACCCCGCGCGCAGCATGCTGGCGCGGTTGACCCGCATGACCTGGTCGACGGTGAAGTTGCCCCATACCCGTTCGAGGGCATAGACGGCGTCGTTGAAATGCGATGCGTGCGCGGCGATCGCGGTGGCGTTGATCGCACCCGCCGAGGTGCCGACCAGCACCTCGAAGGGACAGGGTGAGTTCTTCGGCAGCCACTCGCAGATGGCCCGCAGTACGCCGACCTGATATGCCGCGCGCGCGCCGCCGCCCGCGAGCACCAGCGCCTCGCGGTTCTCGAAAAAGAAGTAGTTGGTGTCCGGGTTGACCGCCATCAATGCCTCAGTCTGTCAATGTGAGGGTTCGGGCCTTAACATGGCAAGCGCCGGGCGCCCAATCCAGGACGCCGTGGAGACTCGAATGGTGACGCAGTTCGCGAAATTTTCCGCGTGGCTCGTGGCGGCGCTTTGTGCGGTGGCGCTGACGGCTTCGGCCGCGACGCCGGAGGCCGGCAGCCAGGCCCCCGCGTTCCGCCTGCAGGACCAGGACGGCAAGTGGCACGCGCTCCAGGATTACAAGGGCAAGTGGGTCGCACTGTACTTCTATCCCAAGGACGCCACGCCGGGTTGCACGACGCAGGCCTGCGAATTCCGCGACAACGTCTTCGCCTTCGACAAGGAAGGTGCAGTGATCCTGGGAATCAGCGTCGACGACGTCGCGTCGCACAAGGCCTTTGCCAAGGAGCAAAGCCTGCCGTTCACGCTCCTTGCAGACCCGGACAAGGCGGTGACCAGGCGTTACGGCGTGCTCAAGACCTACATGGGCGTGATGGAGATGGCGAGGCGCGATACGTTCCTGATCGATCCGCAGGGCAAGGTCGCGAAGCACTACGAATCGGTCAATCCCGAGGGTCACTCGAAGGTGGTGCTCGCCGACATCCGGACGTTCAAGGGCGCCGCCTCCGGCAACTAAGCCTGGCTTTCTCACGGCCCGGGTCGTTTTGCCCGAGTTTGAGACGCGGTCGGGGTCGATGCGCGCTCCGCCGCGGTGGCTGCTGATCCGCGCGCGTGTCTCCTGTCGAGCCGGCGTTTGGACCGGGTGTCTCGTGGGCCGCGAGCACGCTCGAGCCGCCACGGGTAGACGTCGCGGGCACTCCGAAGCGATGACTCCGCGACGATTCCGCGATACCGCCGACGATGCGGCGTGCTCCGACAAGAGTGTGCGGGGCAGCATCTTCAGCCCTGTAACGTCCCTTGATCGTGGTGACCGGCCCACGAGACACCCGGGCCGAGCGTCGGCGAGCAGTCGACATCCGCGATCGACTCAGCTGGGGCGCAGCGCGAATTCGACAGGCACGCGCACGTAAGCCGCGCGGGCGCGGCCGTCCGCGACATACGGCCGGAAGAGCGCCGCGCGCACTGCCTCGATTGCAGCATCATCGAGCCGAGCATGGCCGCTCGAGCGCAGGATCTGCACCTCGTTCGGGCGCCCGTCGATGCCGATCAAGACCCTGACCAGTACCTCTCCTTCCTCGCGCGCACGGCGTGAGGCCGGGGGATAGCGCGGTACGGGCGGCACCACGTAGCCGACCGACTGCGCGTCGATGATCGGCGGTGCGTCGGTGTCAGCGCTCCGCACCGGCGGCGAGGCGGCCTGCGGCACAGCAGTCGGCGGAGGCAGGCTGATCGCGGTCGAGGATTTTGCGAACGTGACCTGCGGCAGCGGCACGTCGGGCAATACGGGTTTCCAGTCGACCATCTGCGGCAGCGACGGCTCCGTTGCATCAGGCCGCCGCGACTCGGGAAGGATCGATGCTTCGATCACGGTATTTGTGATCTGCAGACGGGGTGAAACCTTCACGGCGAGCAGTCCGCCGAGCGCGACCGCATGGATCACGATCACGGCAAGAAGTGCAACGCTTTTGGACGGGTCCGGGACGCGCGAGGACAGACTGTCCCAGCGACTGCCCTCCGGGAAAATCAGGCGTCCCTGTTCGACACTGATGGCCACCTGCAAATGATAACGATTCGCATTGCTAACGCAAGGCCGGTCACGACAAGCGCTGGTTTGCGGGGGTTCGCGGGGCGGGATCAGGCCCGGAGCGCGCGAATCGCCCGGTCCAGGCCCTCCAGGGTCAGCGGGTACATCCGTTCGCCGAGCAGCTGCCGGGTGATGCCGATCGACGCGGTGTAATCCCAGCGCTTTTCGGGCTCGGGGTTGAGCCACACGTGCTTGGGGTAGCGGGTGCGTAAGGCGCTGTATCCACACAGCTCCCGCCTCGTCGTTCCAGTGCTCGATGCTGCCGCCGGGCTGCATGATCTCGTAGGGGCTCATGCTCGCGTCGCCGACGAAGATGACGCGGTAGTCGGGCGGGTAGGTGCGCAGGAGCTCGAGGGTCGGGGTGCGAACCGCATGCCGGCGCCGACCGTCACGCCAGACGGATTCGTACAGGAAGTTGTGGAAGTAGTAGTACTCGAGATGCTTGAACTCGCTGCGCGCCGCGGAGAAGAGTTCCTCGCAGACCCGCACGTGACTGTCCATCGATCCGCCAACATCGAGTAACAGCAGGACCTTCACGGCGTTGTGCCGTTCCGGTACGAAGCGGAGATCGAGCAGGCCCGCGTTGCGCGCGGTCGAATCGATCGTGCCGTCGAGATCGAACTCCTCCGCCGCGCCATCCCGCGCGAAGCGCCGGAGTTTTCGCAGCGCGATCTTGATGTTCCGCGTCCCGAGCTCGATCGTGTCATCGAGATTCCGGAACTCGCGCTTCTCCCAGACCTTGACCGCCCGCCGCCCGCCCCCTTGCCCGCCCATGCGGATGCCTTCCGGGTTGAAGCCGCCATGGCCAAAGGGCGAAGTCCCGCCCGTGCCGATCCACTTGCTGCCGCCTTCGTGCCGGCCTCGCTGTTCGCGCAGGCGCTCGGCGAGCGTTTCCATCAGCTTGTCCCAGCCCCCGAGGGCCTCGACCTTCGCCTTCTCCTCGTCCGTCAGCACGCGCTCGAGCGTCTTGCGCAGCCAGTCGGCCGGGATCTCCGTTGCAAGGCCGGCGAAGACCCGTTCGGCACCCTTGAAATGCGCGGCGAACGCGCGGTCGTAACGGTCGTAGTGCTTCTCGTCCTTCACCAACGCAGCGCGCGCAAGGTAGTAGAACCCGTCAACGTCCTCCACCGCGACACGCGCATCGAGCGCTGCGAGCAGCGCAAGGTACTCGGTCACCGTGACCGGGATACCGGCGTCCCGAAGCGTGAAGAAGAAACGGTTGAGCATGGCCTCAGCTGCGCTGCTGGCGGCGCTGCAGGAACATCACCTGCTCGAACAGGTGTACGTCCTGCTCGTTCTTCAGCAGCGCGCCGTACAGCGGCGGCAGGCTCTTCCGCGGATCGTCTGCGCGCAGCGCCTCGGCCGGCACGTCCTCGGCGAGCAGGAGCTTGAGCCAGTCGAGGAGCTCCGAGGTCGAGGGTTTCTTCTTGAGGCCCGGCACTTCGCGCACGCGGTAGAACGCGTTAAGCGCCTCCGCCAGCAGCTCGCGCTTCAGATCGGGGAAGTGCACGGCAACGATGCGCGTCATCGTCTCGGCGTCCGGGAAGCGGATGAAATGGAAGAAACAGCGCCGCAGGAAGGCGTCGGGCAACTCCTTCTCGTTGTTGCTCGTGATCACCACTATCGGACGGTGACGCGCCTTGATGAGCTGGCGCGTCTCGTGGATGAAGAACTCCATACGATCGAGCTCGAGCAGCAGGTCGTTCGGGAACTCGATGTCGGCCTTGTCGATCTCGTCGATCAGCAGCACCGTCTGGACATCGCTGTCGAAGGCCTCCCACAGCCGGCCCTTGACGATGTAGTTCCCGATGTCGTGCACCTTCGCCTCGCCGAGCTGCGAATCGCGCAGCCGTGACACGGCGTCGTATTCGTACAGGCCGTGCTGCGCCTTGGTGGTCGACTTTATGTGCCAGCGATGCAGAGGCTTGTCGAGTGCGGCGGCGATCTCCTCCGCGAGCTGCGTCTTTCCGGTGCCGGGCTCGCCCTTCACGAGCAGCGGTCGGGCGAGCGTCACCGCCGCGTTCACCGCTACCATCAGGTCGTCGGTTGCGACGTAGCGTTCGGTTCCTGAGAATTTCGAAGTCACGGAGTGTCCTCGGTGGATCGGGCCCGGAAAACTGGCTCAGAGCCGATTATTCCGGAATATTCGGCTCCGAGCGGAGTTTACTGAGCCGAATCTACTGGTGGGCCTGCGGGAGCAGCGTGAGTGTGTGTTGCGCCGGGCCGGGCAGAAAGGGCGTCGGCTCACCGCGCACCCAGGCCTCGTGACCGGCGCGGTAGAACGGCGACCAGGGATGGCCGCTCTGACCACCGGGCATGTGCAGGATCCCTGCGGCCTCGAGACCCGGCGACACCGCAAAGCGCTCGGAGGCGCCGAAGCCCGGCACGTGGACGTGAGGCATGTCGTGATCGCCGGCCATCGGCACGCTCGGCATGTCGAGCCATCGCGTGAGCAGAGGGATGGCACGGCTCAAGGGGTGGCGAATGCTGACGGCATTGCGCTCGCCCCAGCTGCAGCTCGCGAGGCGGCCCTCGCCGCAGTCGCGCTCGATGCCGGCGATCGTCTCGTCGACGGCCGACAGCACGAATTCCCGCCAGCTCGAGTACCGCGGGTCGAGCAGGTGCGCGGGGCGCTCCGTCAGGAGCCGCCAGGCGGCTTCCTCGAACTGTCTCGGCACCGCCAGCTCGGCGTCCGGACGCGAGGTCCGCGCGGCAATGGTCAACGCCTCGAACACGCGCTGCTCGATGAGCTCGTGGAAACGCCGCACGTGCAGGTAGCCCACCGACGCAGCCGAAGCGCGCGGTTCGCCCGTGGCAATGACCTTGCGCAGCACCGCGCGGTCCGCATGTCCGGCCAGCGCGTCGGCGTCGAGCACATCGAGCAGCAGCTTGCGCCACCGCTCGAGGAAGAGCGCTCGATCGTCGAGCTGGATCGCGAGCATGTCCCGCTCGGTCGCATGCTCGAGCCGGGCGAGCGAGTCGCGGATCTGCTGCGCACGCGCTCCACGATCCGGAGAGCCGTCGCCGATCAACGCGAGCGATTCCCCGCCGACGACGCGGTTGTTCGCCGTCCAGATGCGCCCGCCCGGTGGGTTGATAACGCGCGGATACCGCGCAGGCGCCAGGAAACCGCGCCACCCGGCATCGGGTAGCGTCCAGTCCGACGGGACCGTCGGGTCGTAACCCGACCCGCGCTCCGGGATTCGGCCGAGAAGGCTCCAGCCGACGTTGCCCTCTGCATCCGCGCAGACGAAGTTCTGAACAGGAGCTCCGATCGTGTTGACCAGCGCGAGGGCGGCGTCGACATCGTCGACGGTCTCGAGCTTGAGCCAGCGCAGGTTCGTTGCGTCGGGCTCATGCGCCGTCCAGCGCAGCGCCAGCGGAGCACCGCCCGCGGTCTCTTCCAGGAGCGGACCCCACTCGGTGAGGCGCAGCTCGAGGACCTCGGTTGCACCACTGCTGGAACGCAGGATCTCGCGCTCCCGGATGATGGGCCGTAGCCCGGAGGCAGCGCGGTACTGCGCGCCATCGGCCGTCAGCTCCACGCGGACGAGGTCGCTGTAGTCGCCATAGCTGTTGGTCAGGGCCCATGCCACCCTGCCATTGCTGCCGGCCACCAGCACGGGCGAGCCAGGCAGCGTGAGTCCCGCGAGATCGCGCACCTGCGGACCCTGCACCTTCAGTCGCGCGCGGTACCAGGTGTTCGGCACTCCGAGCCCCAGGTGCATGTCGCTCGCGACCAGGCCCCTGCCACTCGCCGTGTGGCTTCCGCCGAGCGCCCAGTTATTGCTGCCCGGCGCGCGCGGGTCGCGCATGATCGCGGGCCGGGCATCCGCTACCGCGGCGAATTCACGCGCATGGGCGCGCAGGTCGTAGATGTCCGCGCCCGGCATCGGAGCCGCCGCAACCACCTGGCCGTCGATCGGCGCTTCCCATTCGGGCGATACCGAATAGACGAAACTGAAGAGTGCCGGCGGCAGGCTGGCCTGCAGCACGCTGCGGCGCAGATCCGTCTCAGCGCGGCTGTCGTTCAGCTGCAGGTACATGGCAAACACCACCAGCAACGTATCGTGCGGCTGCCAGTGCACGGGGCGCGATCGCAGCAGGAGATACTCGAACGGCCGGACGCGCAGGCTGTCGAGACCGGCGTTGACACCGGCCGAATAGGCGCGAATCAGTTCGCGGTCGCCGTCCGGCAGAGCCGCATACATGCGTTCGGCAAGGGCCTCGAACCGGTGCAGGCGGTTGCGCCGGTCGGTCGGCAGGGCTGCATCGCCGACGAGCTCCGCGAGTCGTCCGGCGGGCATCCGCCGCGACAGGTCCATCTGGAAGTAGCGATCCTGCGCGTGTACGTAGCCGGTCGCATATGCGACGTCGCTGCGAGTCGTCCCCGTGATCACGGGCACGCCAAGCGCGTCGCGCTCGACCGTGACCGGCGCCGTGAGCCCTGGCGCGGCGACCCGCCCATCGATGGCCGGCAGGCTCCCGCGCAGCGCGAGCAGTGGTGCCGCAATCGCCACCGCGACGATCGTCGCCGCGCCGACGACGATTCGGTGCCACCGTCTCATCGGTCCCCTGTCGCAGCCGGTCGATGGAAATCGACCGAACGGTCGCGCCTCACGACACCTCGAGGATCTTCATCGTGTTGGTGCCACCGGCAACTCCGGTCAGCTCGCCCATCGTGAGGATGATCCGGTCGCCGCGCTCGACGTAGCCGCGTGCGACGAGCTCACGCGCGATCGCGCCGTACAACTCGGCGGAGCTCCCCGGCGCGAGTCCGAACGGGATCGGGTAGACGCCACGGTACAGGGCGACCCGGCGTCGCGTGCGCTCGTGCCGCGTGAACGCGAAGATGGGTATGTCGGAGCGGATGCGCGACATCCAGAGCGGTGTCGACCCGGACTCGGTGAGCGCGACGATCGCCTCGACGTCCATGTGATTCGCGGTGAACATCACCGCTCGCGCGATCGCACGGTCGGTGCTTTCGATCATGCCCTCGAACCCGTCGCGCCCGCGGGACTGCGCGCCCTGGTAGGTTTCCGCGCCCTCGATCACCTCCGCCATCGCCTCGATCGCCCGTCCCGGATACTTGCCGACCGCGGTCTCGCCGGAAAGCATCACGGCATCGCTGCCGTCGAGCACCGCGTTCGCGACGTCGGAGACTTCCGCCCGCGTCGGGACCGGGCTGTGGATCATCGACTCCATCATCTGTGTTGCGGTGATGGACACCCGGTCGTGCGCGCGGGCGGTCTGCAGGATCTTCTTCTGCAGCCCGGTCAGCTGCGCGTAGCCCATTTCGACGCCCAGGTCGCCGCGGGCGACCATGATGGCGTCGCTGGCACGGCAGATCTCGTCGAGCCGGGGAATGGCCTCGCTGCGCTCGATCTTCGCCACTACGCCGGCGTTGCTGCCGGCCGCGCGCAGCAGCATGCGCGCCTCCTCGACGTCCGTAGCCTGCCGCACGAAGGACACCGCGAGATAGTCCATCTCGAGCTCGGCGGCCGCCCGCACGTCCTCGCGGTCCTTGTCGGTGAGCGCCCTGGCCGAGATTCCACCACCACGGCGATTGATGCCCTTGTGGTCGGAGACCTCGCCCCCGACGGTCACGCGCGCTTCGACCCTGGCGTCCTTGATCTCGAGGACCTCGAGCTCGACCTGGCCGTCGCCCAGGATCAGCTCGTCGCCCGGGTGCACGTCGCGGGCGAGATCGTCATAGGAGATGCCGACGCCCCTCGCCGTGCCCTCGTGCGCCTCGATTGCGGGATCGAGCGCGAAAAGCTCGCCCTCGTTCAGCACGACGTGTCCATCGGCAAAGCGCTCGATGCGGATCTTGGGCCCCTGCAGGTCGCCCAGCACGGCGACGTGCTTGCCCACCCGCTCGGACGCGGCCCGGACGGCCTCGACGCGCTTGACCTGGTCGGCGCGGACACCGTGTGAAAAATTGAGCCGCACGACGTCCGCGCCGCGCCGGATCACGTCCTCGAGCACGCCCGGCGCGTCCGTGGCAGGCCCGAGCGTGGCAACGATCTTCGTCCGGCGGAGCATCGTGCGATGTCAGGCGGCCGCTCGACGTTCCAGCACGTCGACGGCGGGCAGCTTCTTGCCCTCCAGGAACTCGAGAAATGCGCCGCCGGCGGTGGAGATGTACGAGATGTCCTCGCCCACGCCGTACTTCTCGATCGCCGCGATGGTATCGCCGCCGCCTGCGATCGAGAACGCCGGGCTCTCGGCGACCGCCTGCGCGATCACCCGCGTCCCTTCGCCGAACTGGTCGAATTCGAAAACGCCCACCGGCCCGTTCCAAACGATCGTACCCGCGCCCTTGAGCGCGGCAGCGAAGCGGTCCGCCGTGTCCGGGCCGATATCGAGGATCATGTCGCTGGCCTCGACTTCGTCGACGTTCTTCACGTCGGCCTCGGCAGATGCGGCGAACTCCTTGGCGACGACGACATCGGATCGGCAGCGGGATCTCGACCTTGCGAACTCCGCGACCGCGCGAGCAGCTCGCGCGCGACCCCTACCATGTCCGCCTCGTGCAGCGACTTGCCGATCGGATGCCCGGCCGCGGCGAGGAACGTGTTGGCGATGCCGCCGCCGACGATGAGCTGGTCCACCTTGCCGAGCAGGTTCTCGAGCACGGTCAGCTTCGTCGATACCTTCGACCCGCCGACGATGGCGACCAGCGGCCGCTTGGGCGCATCGAGCGCCTTCTCCAGCGCCTCGAGCTCGCTGGTCAGGAGCGGCCCCGCGCAGGCCAGGGGCGCGAACTTCGCGACCCCGTGCGTGCTCGCCTCGGCGCGGTGCGCCGTCGCGAAGGCGTCCATCACGAACACGTCGCACAACGCGGCCATGCGCCGCGCGAGCTCGTCGCGGTTCTTCTTCTCGCCCTCGTGGAACCGGACGTTCTCGAGCAGCACGACCTCGCCCACCTCGCAGTCGACGCCGTCAAGCCAGTCGCGCACCAGGCGCACCTTGACGCCCAGGAGCTCCGAGAGCCGCGCGGCCACCGGAGCGAGCGAGAACTCGGGGTCGTAAACGCCTTCCTCCGGCCGGCCAAGGTGCGACATCACCATCACCCGCGCCCCCGCGTCGAGCGCACGGCCTCGATCGTCGGCAGCGCCGCGCGGATGCGGGCGTCGCTGGTGACCTGCTGATTCTGCACCGGGACGTTGAGGTCTTCGCGGATCAGCACGCGCTTGCCGCGCAGATCCAGATCCGCCATTCGGAGCACCTTGATCGGCATCGGTCTGCCTCAACCCGCCCGCGACCAGGCGAGCGCCGTATCGAGCATCCGGTTCGAGAAGCCCCACTCGTTGTCGTACCACGCGCAGACCTTCACGAGCGTGCCGTCGATGACCTTGGTCAGCGTCGCATCGTAGGTCGAAGACGCCGGGTCATGGTTGAAGTCCACCGACACGAGCGGCTCCATCGCTGTAGTTGAGAATGCCCTTGAGCTCGCCTTCCGACGCGGCGCGCAGGACGCGGTTGACCTCGTCGACGGACGTGGCCCGCGCTGCGGTGAAGGTGAGGTCGACGAGCGAGACGTTGATCGTCGGCACGCGCACCGAGAACCCGTCGAGCTTGCCGTTCAGTTCGGGCAGCACCAGGCCGACCGCCGCGGCCGCGCCCGTCTTGGTCGGGATCATCGACATCGTGGCCGACCGCGCCCGGCGCAGATCCTTGTGATAGACGTCGGTCAGCACCTGGTCGTTCGTATACGCATGGATGGTCGTCATGATGCCGGCCTTGACGCCGATCGCATCGTGCAGCGGCTTGACCAGCGGCGCCAGGCAGTTGGTCGTGCAGGACGCGTTCGAGATCACGGTCATTCCCGCCTTCAGCATCTTGTGATTGACGCCGTAGACGATGGTCGCGTCGACGTCCTTCTCTGCCGGCGCCGAGATGATCGACTTTCTTCGCGCCGCCGGCAAGGTGCTTGGCCCGCCTTCTCCTTGCTGGTGAACAGGCCCGTGCACTCGAGCACGATGTCGACGCCGAGCTCGCCCCACGGCAGCTTCGACGGGTCGCGCTCCGCGAGCACGCGGATCCGGTCGCCGTTGACACCATGTGGTCGCCGTCGACCGCGACCTTGCCGCGGAAACGGCCGTGCGCGGTGTCGAAGCGGGTCAGGTGCGCGTTGGTCTTCGCGTCGCCCAGGTCGTTGATCGGCGACGATGCGGATCTCCTTCTGCGCTGCCCGATTCGTACAGCGCGCGCAGCACGTTGCGTCCGATGCGACCGTAGCCATTGATGCCTACCTTCAACGTCATGTTGCTTTTCCTCGATTGTGCCGCGTAACCGGTTCACCGGCGCGTGAGAAGTTCCTCGACCGTGCGGATCACGTGGTCGCGGGTGAAGCCGAAATGCCGGAAAGAGCTCCTTCGCGGGCGCCGAGGCGCCGAATCCCGTCATGCCGATCACCGCGCCGTCGCTGCCGACGTATCGCCACCAGCCCTCGCGCGACGCCGGCTTCGATCGCGACGCGCGGCACCCCGGGCGGCAGCACCGAGTCGCGATACGACTGCGGTTCTGGCGTCGAACAGGCTGGTGCAGGGCATCGACACGACGCGCGCCCGGCGGCCGCGCGTTGCCAGCTCGCGCGCCGCGTCCACCGCGAGCCCGACTTCCGAGCCCGTCGCGATCAGGACGCAATCCGGAGCGCCGTCCGGCTCGAGAGCACGTAGCCGCCGCGCGAGATCGCCGCGAGCTGGGCGGCGTCCCGCTTCGCCGCGGCAGCGCCTGCCGCGTCGAGGACCAGGCTCGTCGGTGCCGTCGCGGCGCTCGACCGCGTCGCCCCAGGCAACGCGGTCTCGACGGTGTCGCAGGGACGCCAGAGGCGCATGTTGGGAATGATCCGCAGGACTCCACAGGTGCTCGATCGGCTGGTGCGTCGGACCGTCCTCGCCGAGCCCGATCGAATCGTGCGTGTAGACACGAGGATCACTCCCTGTTTCATCAGCGCGGCCATGCGCACCGCGTTGCGTGCGTAGTCCGAGAACACGAGGAAGGTGCCGCCGTAGGGGATGCACGCCGCCGTGCAGCGCGATGCCGTTCATGATCGCCGCCCATGCCGAACTCGCGCACGCCGTAATGCAGATAGTTGGCGCCGAGGCTGCCGCGGCGAGATGACAGTCGATTCCTTGTGGTTGGTGTTGTTCGATCCGGTGAGGTCCGCGGAACCGCCGAGCAGCTCCGGCATCACCGGCGCCGAGCGCGTTGAGCACCTGCTGCGAGGAGCTGGCGCGTCGCGACGTCGGCCGGCTTCGCCGACGGCGCCCGCGACGAACTCGTCCGAGCGCTGCCGCCAGCCGCGCGGCAGCTCGCCGCGCTGCCGCCGCTGGAACTCCGCGGCGAGGTCGGGGTGTGCCGCGCCGTACGCCTCGAGCAGCGCCGTCCAGGCGGCTCTCGGCGCGCTTGCCGCCGGACCGCGTGCGTCCCAGGCCTGCGCGGATGTCCTCGGGCACCACGAAAGGCTGCGATGCGGCCAGTCGAGCTCGTTGCGCGCCGCGCGCGACTTCGTCCTCGCCGAGCGCGGCGCCGTGCGTCGCCTCGGTGCCCTGCTTGTTCGGCGCGCCCCAGCCGATGATGGTCTTGCAGCAGATCAGCGACGGGCGCGCCGTCTCGGCGCTGCGCGGCGTCGGATCGCGCGGCGCGACCGCCTCCGCGTCGTGGCCGTCGACGTCCGGGGATCACGTGCCAGCCGTAGGCTTCGAATCGCTTCGGCGTGTCGTCGGTGAACCAGCCGCGCACCTCGCCGTCGATCGAGATGCCGTTGTCGTCGTAGAAGGCGATCAGCTTGCCGAGGCCCAGCGTGCCGGCGAGCGAGCAGGCCTCGTGCGAGATGCCTTCCATCAGGCAGCCGTCGCCGACGAACACCCAGGTGTGGTGATCGACGATCTCGAATGCCCGGGCCGATTGAAGGTCGCCGCGAGCTTGCTTCTCGGCGAGCGCCATGCCGACCGCGTTGGCGAGGCCCTGGCCGAGCGGGCCGGTCGTCGTCTCGATGCCGAGCTGATGCTCGTGCTCCGGGTGGCCCGCGGTGCGCGAGCCGAGCTGGCGGAAATTCTTCAGCTCGTCGAGCGGCAGCGGGTAGCCGGTCAGGTGCAGCAGCGAATAGAGCAGCATCGAGCCGTGGCCGTTCGAGAGCACGAAGCGGTCGCGATCGGGCCACAGCGGGTTGCCGGGGTTGTGCTTCAGGAAGTCGCGCCACAGCACCTGGGCGATGTCGGCCATGCCCATCGGCATGCCCGGGTGGCCGGAATTGGCCTTCTGGACGGCATCCATGCTGAGCGCGCGTATGGCATTGGCAAGCTGCCGTCGTGTCGGCATCAGGGACACTCGTAGTGAGTCGCGTATTGTCGCAATAAGCAGACGGCGTTTGCATTCCGCCGGACTTGCGCCGATACTCCGCATCTGGTCCGACCGGGATTGCCCGGCATGTCAGACAGTTACCTCTTCACTTCCGAATCGGTCTCCGAAGGGCATCCCGACAAGGTCGCCGACCAGATTTCCGACGCCGTGCTGGACGCCATGCTCGCGCAGGACAAGCGCGCGCGCGTCGCCTGCGAGACGCTGGTCAAGACGGGCGTCGCGATCGTCGCGGGCGAGGTGACGACCGAGGCCTGGGTCGACCTCGAAGCCCTCGTGCGCGGCGTCATCTCGACATCGGCTATACCTCCTCGGACGTCGGGTTCGACGGCCGCACCTGCGGCGTGATGAACATCATCGGCAAGCAGTCGCCCGACATCGCGCAGGGCGTCGACCGCAGGGACCCCGAGGAACAGGGCGCGGGCGACCAGGGGCTGATGTTCGGCTATGCGAGCAACGAGACCGACTTCGCTGATGCCGGCGCCGATCTGCTACGCGCACCGGCTGGTCGAACGCCAGGCCAAGGTCGCAAGACGCAAGCGGCCTGCTGCCCTGGCTGCGGCCCGACGCGAAGAGCCAGGTGACCTGCCGTTACGACGAACGGCCGCGTCGTGGGCCTCGACGCGGTCGTGCTCTCCACGCAGCACGCACCGGACGTCAAGCAGGCGGATCTGCGCGAGGCGGTGATGGAGCTCGTGATCAAGCCGGTACTGCCGCACGCGCTGGATCACTCCGCGAACGAAGTTCCACATCAACCCGACCGGCCGTTTCGTCATCGGCGGTCCGGTGGGTGACTGCGGCCTGACGGGCCGCAAGATCATCGTCGACACCTATGGCGGGATGGCGCGTCACGGCGGCGGCGCCTTCTCGGGCAAGGATCCGTCCAAGGTCGACCGTTCCGCGGCCTACGCCGCACGCTACGTGGCGAAGAACATCGTCGCCGCCGGCCTCGCGGACCGCTGCGAAATCCAGGTGTCCTACGCGATCGGCGTCGCGCAACCGACCTCGATCAGCGTAGAGAGCTTCGGCACCGGCCCGAGTTCCGAAGACAAGCTCGAGGCGCTGGTGCGCGCGAACTTCGATCTGCGGCCCTACGGGATCGTCAAGATGCTCGACCTCGTGCATCCGATGTACCGCGCCACAGCGGCTTATGGTCACTTCGGCCGCACGCCGGCGCAGATGACCTATTCCTGGAAGGAGATCATCGGCGGCAAACGGGTGGACAAGAGCGAGACCTTTACCGCCTTCACCTGGGAGAGGACCGACCGCGCCGAGGCGTTGCGCAGGCAACGCCTGAAGGACCCGCCGCCGATGGACCGGCGAGGCCGGTTCAGGCAAAATTCGACCTGTCCTGAGGAGCGCTGCAACGGGCCCTGCCCGCCAGGCTCAGGCTTGGGTTTACCCAACGGCGCTCGGTCAACCCGCATGACGGGCTGGCGAGCGACTCACTAGTACCTGCCGCCCGCGCCGTCATCGTCACCGAGAGGATCGAACGATGAACGCCGTTATTTCGCCGACCGGTTTCAAGGATTTCCTGGTCGCCGATCTGTCGCTCGCCGACTGGGGCCGCCGCGAAATGGTCGATCGCCGAGACCGAGATGCCGGGGCTCATGGCCATCCGCGAGGAGTACTCCGCGGCGAAGCCGCTCAAGGGCGCCCGCATCGCGGGTTCGCTGCACATGACCATCCAGACCGCGATGCTGATCGATACGCTCACGGCGCTGGGTGCCGACGTGCGCTGGGCGTCGTGCAACATGTTCTCGACACAGGACCATGCGGCGGCGGCGATCGCGGCCGGCGGCACGCCCGTCTTCGCCTACAAGGGCGAATCGCTCGACGAGTACTGGGAGTTCACCCACCGCATCTTCGAATGGCCGGACGGCCGCCACGCCAACATGATCCTCGACGACGGCGGCGATGCGACGCTGCTCCTGATGCTCGGCAGCCAGCGCGGAGCAGGATGCTTCCCTGATCGCGAAGCCCGCCAACGACGAGGAAGTCGCGCTCTACGAGGCGATCCGCCGGCGTCTCGATACGCAACCGGGCTGGTATTCCACACGGCTCGCGCGAGATCAAGGGCGTCACCGAGGAGACGACCACCGGCGTGAAGCGGCTCTACCAGGCGGCGGCGGAGGGCCGGCTGCCCTTCCCTGCCATCAACGTCAACGACTCGGTCACGAAGTCGAAGTTCGACAATCTCTACGGCTGCCGCGAGTCGCTGGTCGACGCGATCAAGCGCGCAACCGACGTCATGATCGCCGGCAAGGTCGCCGTCGTGTGCCGGCTACGGCGACGTCGGCAAGGGCTCGGCGCGAGAGCCTGCGCGCGCTGTCGGCGCAGGTCTGGGTCACCGAGATCGATCCGATCTGCGCGCTGCAGGCGGCGATGGAGGGCTACCGCGTCGTGACGATGGACGAGGCATGCGACAAGGCCGACATCTTCGTGTCGGCCACCGGCAACGTCAACGTCATCACGCACGATCACATGCGCCGCATGAAGCACCAGGCGATCGTCTGCAACATCGGCCACTTCGACAGCGAGATCGACGTCGCCTCGCTCAGGAAGTACCGCTGGGAGAAGATCAAGCCGCAGGTCGACCACGTGATCTTCCCCGACGGCAAGCGGCTGATCCTGCTGGCCGAGGGCCGGCTCGTGAACCTCGGCTGCGGGACCGGACACCCGTCGTTCGTGATGTCGAATTCGTTCACGAACCAGGTCCTGGCGCAGATCGAGCTGTTCCAGCACGGCGCGAAATACGGCAAGCAGGTCTACGTGCTGCCGAAGGAGCTCGACGAGAAGGTCGCACGGCTGCACCTGGACCGGATCGGGGCGCGGCTGACGAAGCTGTCGCCTGAGCAGGCCGCGTACATCGGCGTAAGGGTCGAGGGGCCGTTCAAGCCGGATCACTACAAGTACTGAGACCCCCGCGGCAGGTCAACGCTTACGGACGAGCGTCAGCCCGTCCGCGATGGGCAGCAGGCTGAGATCGATGCGCGTGTCGTGAAGCAGCTGCTGGTTCAGGCGGCGCAGGGCGGAGGTCTCGGCGTCCCGCTCGCCCGGGTCGGCCACCTTGCCGGACCACAGCGTGTTGTCGATCGCAGCCAGACCGCCCGTGCGCAGGAGTGCATACACCCGCTCGTAATAGGCGACGTAGTTCTCCTTGTCCGCGTCGATGAAGGCGAAGTCATAGGTTCCTGCGCCGCCGTCGGCCAGAAGCGCGTCGAGGGTCCCGAGCGCCGGCGCGAGCCGCAGGTCGATCTTGTGCGCCACTCCCGCGCGCTGCCAGTAACGCCGCGCCATGGCGGTCCAGTTCTCGCTGACATCGCAGGCGACGATGTGCCCGTCGTCGGGCAGGGCGAGCGCCGTCGCGAGCGACGAGTACCCCGTGAAAACGCCGAGTTCGAGGCAGCGGCGGGCCCCGATCAGGCGCACCAGCAGCGCCATGAACTGGCCCTGCTCCGGGGCGATCTGCATCTGGACCTCCGGGTCCGTCGCCGTCTCCGCCCGCAGCTCGCGCAGCAGCTCGGGCTCGCGGAGCGACACGGACAGGAGGTACTCGTAGAGCGCATCCGTCAAGGCGATGGTGCGATTCGACATATGGCCGGCTCCGTTGCCCGGTTTGTATCTTCTACGTTTCCACCCCGGCCCGGAAACGGAAATAATGCGGCTCCGGCAGCGGGACCGATCCAATATGGACGAGATGGAACACCGACCCCGGCTCGTGCAGTTCACGGATACGCACTTGCTGGCGGATCCGCAGGGATTGATGCGTGGCGTGCGCCCGCTGCAGACGCTCCAGGCCTGCATCGCCGACGCGCACCGGCGATTTCTGCCGGCGGATGCGATTCTCGTCACCGGCGATCTCGTCCAGGACGAACCAGAGGGCTACGGATTCCTGGAGCTCGCCCTTGCGCCCCTCGGAGCCCCTGTCCTGCTGATCCCGGGGAATCATGACCTTCCCGACGAGCTCCACCGCCGGCTGTCGCATCCCCCTTTTCAGATCGGAGGCAGCTTCGCGCTCGGGAGCTGGGTGATCGTCCTCCTCGATACCTGGCTCGCGGACTCCGCGAACGGCGAAGGGAGCCTTGGCCCTGAGCGGCTCGCGGCGCTCGATCGCGCGCTCGAGGAGCACGCCGCGCGGCACGTGCTGGTCTGCCTTCATCACCCGCCGATGCCGATGGGTGGGGCCGGCCTCGACGCTCTCGGCCTGCAGGACGGGGCGGAGTGCATGACGATCCTGGCGCGGCACCGGAACGTTCGCGGTGTGAGCTGGGGTCACGCACACCAGTCGTTCGATCTCTTTCGCGACGGCGTGCGCTACATGTGCACGCCGGCGACCTGCATGCAGTTCAAGCCGCGCTCGGACGAGATCCAGATCGACGACCGCCCGCCCGGATATCGCGTGATCGATCTCGCCGCCGACGGCAGTCTCGCGACCGAAGTCGTCTGGCTCGAGGGCTATTCCGAATGAACCGTCGCGCGCTTCCCTGCGGTGTGCTCGTGGTCGCGCTGCTCGCGCCGGTCACGGGCACGGCCGACGGACGTAACGTCCTCTGGACCGTCGACGGGAAGAGCAACACCGTCTACCTGCTGGGCTCGCTGCACGTGCTGCGGCCGAAGGACGGGCCCCTGCCGGCCGTCGCCGACGCGGCCTACGCCGATGCCGAGCAGCTCATCATGGAAATCGACATGGACGATGCGCTCGCGGATCCCGCGACCGTGGTCCAGGCGATGCAGGTGGAGGCGATGCTGCCCGAGGAGCAGAGTCTGCGCGAGGTGCTTGGCGCGGACTACACCCGTGTCTCCGAGCAGGTTCGCGCAGCCGGATTCGACCTATCACTGCTCGATCGGTTCGCACCATGGTTCGTTGCGGTCACGCTGATGCAGCTCGAGCTCGAGAATCGCGGCTTCAGCGCGGAGCTCGGTGTGGAACAGACGCTTACACGCCGCGCCGTCGCTGACCGCAAACCGATATCGGGGCTGGAGACCGCCCAGCAGCAGTTCCAGACCTTCAGCCGGCTATCGCTGCCGCAGCAGAAGCGCATGCTGCTGATGACGCTCGAGGAGACCGCTCAGCTCGACACCGAGATCGACAAGCTGCTCGCGGCCTGGCGCGCCGGCGACATCGAGTCGCTCACGAAGACCCTGTCCGAAGAGTACGAGAGGTTCCCGGAGCTCTACGGCCCGCTCACCGAGAACCGCAACCGCGCATGGGTGACACAACTCGTCGACCTGCTCGATGACGACGACGATTACCTGGTCGTGGTGGGCGCGCTGCACCTCGTGGGGCGCAACAGCGTCATCGACCTGCTGGAGCAGCGTGGCTACGACGTCGTGCAGCAATAGCGGTCACCGCAATATAGTCGCGACGGCGGCGTAGCCGGCACCCGCCGCGAGCAGGCACCCCAACACGGAGGCGAGCACGTAGGCCGCCGCGGCACCGACAACGCCACGCTGTACGAGCACCAGTGCATCCAGCGCGAACGCCGAAAAGGTGGTGAAACCACCGAGCACGCCGACGATCAGGAAGACGCGCAGCGACTGCGCGTCGTGCATGCGCCCTGGCGGCGCAAGGAGCGCACCCAGAATACCGACCGCCAGACATCCGAGCAGGTTGACCGCAAGGGTCCCCCAGGGAAAGTGCGTGCCCAGGGGTCGCGCAACTGCTGTCGCCAGCCACAGTCGTGCACCGCCGCCAAGCGCGCTGCCGAGCATCACGAGCAACGAGGTTTCAGTGACCGACATGCGTATGGTGCGCCCATCGTGATTCGCCCGCTCAATGGTACCGGCGCGCCGATACGCCCGACAAAGGGATCGCTGGACGGGAACGGCGTCACTGGCTGCTAGACTCGCCCCGTCGTCTGATCCGGAGTCGATGTGTGAGTCTGTACACGGATGCCTGCAGATACATCCCGGGCGGCGTCAATTCCCCCGTGCGCGCGTTCCGCGGCGTTGGCGGCGAGCCCATATTCATGGCGCGCGCACAGGGTGCGCATATCTGGGCCGCTGACGGTCGGCAATTCATCGACTACGTCGGGTCATGGGGCCCGATGATCCTCGGTCACGCTCACCCCGCGGTGATCCGCGCCGTCCAGGACAAAGCCACGGACGGCCTGTCGTTCGGCGCGCCCACCGAGATCGAAACCGTGCTCGCGCGGCGGATCTGCGAGCTCGTGCCATCGATCGAGCTGGTCCGCATGGTGAGCTCCGGAACAGAAGCCACCATGAGCGCGATCCGGCTGGCGCGCGGCCACACGCATCGCGATGTCATCGTCAAGTTCGAGGGCTGTTATCACGGTCATTCGGACTCCCTGCTGGTAAAGGCCGGATCCGGTGCGCTCACCCTCGGCGTGCCGACCTCGCCCGGGGTGCCGGCGGAGCTCGCCGCCCACACGATCACGCTGCCCTACAACGACATCGCACGGCTTCGTACCGCGTTCTCGGCAATCGGGACGCGGGTTGCCTGTGCGATCGTCGAGCCCGTCGCCGGCAACATGAACTGCATCCCGCCCGTCGCCGGATTTCTCGAGACGCTGCGCGAGGAGTGCACGCGGCACGGCGCGGTGCTGATCTTCGATGAAGTGATGACCGGATTCCGTGTCGCGCCCGGTGGCGCGCAGCAGCTGTACGGGATCCGTCCGGATCTCACGACGCTCGGAAAGATCGTCGGGGGCGGCATGCCGGTCGGCGCGTTCGGCGGCCGCCGGGAAATCATGCAGGACATCGCGCCGCTCGGACCGGTGTACCAGGCGGGGACGCTGTCGGGCAATCCGGTGGCCATGGCTGCGGGCCTCGCGACGCTCGACGGCATAGCTGCGCCCGGGTTCCACAACCGACTCGCGGTCGCGACTGCACGACTCGTCGAAGGCCTGGCGGAAGCGGCGGCTGACGCAGGGGTCGCGCTCGCCACGAATCACGTCTGCGGGATGTTCGGCCTGTTCTTCACGGACGCGCCGGTGGTATCGAGCTATTCGCAGGCGACTGCGTGCGACATCGAGCGCTTCAAGCGCTTCTTCCACGGCATGCTGGCCGAGGGAATCTATCTCGCGCCCTCTGCCTTCGAGGCAGGGTTCGTCTCGGCAGCGCATTCCGACGAGCTCATCGACGCGACGACGGAGGCGGCCGGGCGGGTGTTCGCGCGGATCTAGCGGTGGCTGCTCGCCGGCGCTCGGCCCTGTCGTTGCTCGCCGCCGCTCGGCCCGGGTATCTCGCGGGCCGGTCACCACGATCGACGGAACGTTGCAGAGCTGAAGAGGGTGCCCCGCACATCTTGTCGGAGCACACCGCAGCGTGCGGCGGTATCGCGGAATCGTCGTGGAGTCATGACTTCGGAGTGCCCGCGACGTCTACCGGCGGGAGCTCAGGCGTGCTCGCGGCCCACGAGACACCCGGTCCAAACGCCGGCTCGCCGATGCCACGGTGGGGTCGCGAGCCGGCGCGTGGACGCGGTGGTATCCCAGCCGCGAAGCACGCCTCCGTCCCCGCAGTTGGACGTCGCGGGCACTCTTAGCGAAGGGTTGCCTCGACGATTCCGCGATACCGACGACCGATCCGGCGTGCTCCGACAGGCGTGCGGGGCACCCTCTTCAGCCCTGCAACGTTGCCGTCGATCGTGGTTAGCGGCTGGCGGATACACCGCGGCCGCGTGCCGGCGAGCGAGCGCCGGCGAGCAGCCACGCTATGCATGCGCCAACGCGGCGCAAAACGACCCGGGCCGTGAGAGATCCGGGCTAGCCCCCGAAGCCCCAGTAATTCAGACGTTGCCGCGCCTGCAGGCGCCGCCA
Source organism: uncultured Gammaproteobacteria bacterium (assembly GCA_963728295.1). GTDB lineage: Bacteria > Pseudomonadota > Gammaproteobacteria > Steroidobacterales > Steroidobacteraceae > DATJKD01. Next base: position 80,426 of record CAVSKB010000006.1, read on the forward strand.
GGGGTTCCACGGCTTCCTTCGCAATCCCGCGCGTCCCGTCCGGATCGCGGCGTCGGCCGCAGCGAGGACCCGTTCGCTGGACCGGCCATCGCGGTACGGATGTATGCGCTGCACGTAATCGCCGATCGCGAGCATCAGTTCCGGCGGCCGCGATATCGCGCGCTGCAGGGCGGGCAGTACCTCGGACTCGTTCTGCACGTCCAGCAGATGCGGGCCAGGGCGTCGGTTGCGATAAGTCACCACGGGCTTGTGCTGCGTCAGGAACTCAGGCACGACCGACGAGGTGTCCGACAACAGCACATCGGATCGGGCGTACAGCTCGAGGATGTCATCGGTCATGGCGAATGTCAGATGGGGTCCCTGCAGGGCTCGGTAGGCGGCCATGACATCGGGCGCCATCTTCGGGTGCAGCGTCACAAGCCACTGCCAGTCGCCGCGCCGCGCCGCGGCTGCGATGGTGTCGTGCAGCACCCGCGCCGAAGTGATGCTTTCGGTGAACGTCGATGCGTACATCACGACTGGGCGCGACTGGCCGGTCAACGGATGGCGCTCCGCGAACAGCGGATCGAGCTTCGGCCAGCCGGTTTCCTCTACCCGGAAGAATCCGTGCGTGCGCTGCAGTTCGCGAAAGGGCGCCGTGGTGTCCGGCCCCTGTGTGCAATACAGATCGAATGAGCCGCGGATGCGGAAATGACCGCGTGATTCGCTTCGCTTGCCGACGCTGAAGCCGTGAAACACCTCGACCTTCAGGCCGGGAAAGAAGTGCGGGACCCAGTTGCCCGGCACGAATACCGCGGCGGGGCCCCAGTCGATGACCGCTCGAGTCGTCGTAAGACGCGGCTCGTCGTCGCGAAGGTTGCGCGCCAGCTCCTCGCGCTCGAGGAACCACGCGACGGCGTCGCCGCGGGCACGGATCGCTGCCTGAAGCGGACGCAGGATCGCGAAGGAATAGAGCTCTGAAACAAAGAAAAGGTACCGCGACACGCTGCCCCGCCGGCGAGATGCTGCGGCCGCATTCTAGTGGAGTCTTACGCACGCGTCGGTCGCCCGTGCGACTTTGATCAGCCGTTGTACTGTGTGACACTCGTCGAATGCCGTCACCGCAAGCCCTGCCGGTCACCCTGATCGTGATCGCCCGCAACGAGGCTCGCGTGATCGGCCGGTGCCTCGACAGCGTGCCGTTCGCGGCGGAGAAGATCGTCGTCGATGCCGGGAGCACCGACGGGACGCAGCAGGTCGCTGCCGCGCACGGGGCCCGCATCGTGCACCAGGACTGGCTCGGCTTCGGGCCGCAGCGCAATTTCGCGACCACGCAGTCGAGCAACGACTGGATACTTTCGCTCGACGCTGACGAGGTGCTCTCGATCGAGCTGGCGCGGGAGATGCAAACGCGTCTGCCACAGATCCTGCAGTCCGGCGCTGCCGGGGCGATCCTGCGGCGCCAGACCTGGTACATGGGTGCGCCGATGCGCTGGTACCGACCCATGGTCGGCGAGCGGCTCGGGCGCTTCTATCACCGCGGGCGCGCGCGCTGGACGGACGCACGGGTTCACGAGTCGCTGCGTTTCGACGGTCCGACCGAGACCTTCCGCGCGCCCCTGGTACACCATCACAACCCGACGCTGGTCCACAGGCAGCTCAAGATCCTGCGCTACTCGGAGCTCAAGGCGCGCGACTGGCTCGATCGCGACCGACCGGTGCGCCTGTGGATGTGCCCGCTGGTTTTCCTCTTCACGTTTGTAAAGGACTATCTCCTGCGCCTCGCGTTCCTCGACGGCGGCCGCGGTTACGTCGTGTCCCAGGTCGCAGCGTCCTACGCGGTGTACAAGCGGCTGCGTTACTACGAGATGAAGCGCAACCCCGCATCGCGCGATCTCGTCGAAGGTCTGTTCGGCCCCCACGGCGCGGACCGCTGAACCCGGGCGCGTTCGCGATGTGTGGTATCAGCGGTTTCCTGGCGGGCGGGGCCCTGCCCGCAGGTCATCACCGGGCGCTTGACGCGATGACGGACTCGCTTGCGCACCGCGGTCCCGATGATCGCGGTACCTGGGTCGACCCCGAAGCTGGCGTCGCACTGGGCCATCGCCGCCTGTCGATCATCGACTTGTCGCCGGAAGGCCACCAGCCGATGCACTCGTCGTCGCAGCGATACGTGATCGTCTTCAACGGCGAGATCTACAACTATCGTCAGCTCGCCGCGGAATTGCTCCGCCTCGGAGCTGCCTTCCGCGGTCATTCCGACACCGAGGTGATGCTGTCGGCGATCGAGCAATGGGGCATCGAGGGCGCACTGCACCGCGCCAACGGGATGTTCGCGATGGCGATCTGGGATCGCACGGACCGGCGTCTGCACCTGGCGCGCGATCGCGTGGGCAAGAAACCGCTCTATTACGGCTGGGCCGGCACGACGCTGCTGTTCGGCTCAGAACTCAAGGCACTGATCGCCTTTCCGGAGTTCAATCCGCAAGTCGACCAGGGCGCGCTGGCGCTGTTCCTGCGCCACGATTACGTACCCGCACCCTGGTCGATCCTGCAGGGAGTCTTCAAGCTGCTCCCGGGCACCGTCCTGTCACTCGAGCGCCGCGACGCTGCACGGGGCGCGAATTCCCACTCACCGAGACGGGACGCCCGCCATTACTGGGATCCGCTGGAGGTGCTCGGAAGCGCGGTCCGCACACCCGTCGCGACCGGGCCGGAGGCGGCGGCGGCGGAACTGGACGAACTGCTGCGCGACGCCGTCGCGCTGCGGATGCACGCGGACGTCCCCTTGGGCGCCTTCCTGTCGGGCGGAACCGACTCCTCCACGGTGGTCGCCCTGATGCAGGCCCAGGCGGTCCGCCCGGTTCGGACGTTCTCGATCGGCTTTCCCGATCCGCGACACGATGAAGCAGGCCAGGCGCGCGCGGTCGCCCGTCATCTGGGCACTGATCACACCGAGCTGTACGTGAGCGGCGAAGATGCGCTGGCACTCGTGCCCGAGCTGCCCCGGATGTTCGACGAGCCCTTCGCCGACTCCTCGCAGATCCCGACAGCCCTGGTGGCACGGCTCGCGCGCGGACACGTGACCGTCGCATTGTCTGGGGACGGCGGCGACGAGCTGTTCTGCGGCTACGGCCGCTACATGCGCGCACTCAGAGTCTGGCAGTGGCATCAGCGCGCGCCGCGCGGCCTGCGACGCGCGCTTGCCTCGTTACTCGGCCGCCACGCGTACCGTGAGGCGCGCGACAGCATGCGCGCCCAGCTCGCCGGCGAACTGGGCGCGGAATCCGAGGCAGCGATCTACCTCAACCGTGTTTCGCGCTGGCGATTTCCCGGCAACGTGGTCCGTAACTCGCGCGAGCCCGCCACGCCATTCACCGACGAAGGCTTGCGGTTGTCCGCAGCGGACAGCGCGCATGCGCTGATGTATCTCGACTTCGTCACCTACCTGCCGGAGGACATCCTCGCCAAGGTCGACCGCACGACGATGGCTGTGGGTCTGGAGGCGCGCGCACCGCTGCTGGACTACCGCGTCGTCGAGTTTGCGTTCCGGTTGCCACTCGCGATGAAGCTGCGTGGCCGCGAGCAGAAGTGGCTGCTCAAGCAGGTGTTGCGTCGATACATTCCGGTCGAACTCGTGGATCGGCCGAAACGCGGCTTCGGTGCGCCCGTCGATGGCTGGCTCAGGGGCCCCCTGCGGGAATGGGCGTCGGAGTTGCTTGATCCAGTCCGAATCGAGCGCGAAGGGCATTTTCACACCGCGCCGGTGACCGAAATCTGGGCCCAGTTTCTGGCAGGCCGCCGAAAGTGGCACACGCATCTGTGGAACATCCTGATGTTCCAGGAGTGGCTGGCGTGGCTCGACGTTCAGCTGCGCGCGCGCGACGCAGCCGCCACTAACTCGAGCCCCGGCTGAACGCTCGCAACGCTGCGCGCCGGCGTTCGGCCGCGGTGGTTGCTCGCCGACGCTCGCGGAGTCGTTGCGGAGTCATTCCTCAGGAGTGCCCGCGACGTCTACCGGCGGCACCTCGGGCGTGCTTGCGGCCCACGAGACACCCGGTCCAAACGCCGGCTCGTGACGTCACGGTGGCCACCGCCGCATCGCGAGCCGGTGCTTGGACGCGGTGGTATCGCAGCCGCTAGCACGCCTCTGTGCCTGCAGCTAGACGTCGCGGGCACTCCAAGCGAAGGCCGCCTCGACGATTCCGCGACACCACCACCGCTCCGGCGTACTCTGACTAGACGTGCGGGGCACCCTCTTCAGCCCTGCATTGACCGCCGATCGTGGTAAGCGGCTGGCGATACCACCGCGGCCGAGCACCGGCGAGCGGCTTCCGCTAGAAATCGCCGCGCACTTCGAGGAAGCCGCGCCCAGCGAGGTAGTCGGTGCCGTCCTCGCGCTCCCCGCGATCCGCGCCCACCCCGATGGCGACCCTGGCGGGCCCGAACGTCCGCCGAAAGGAGATCTCGAGGTTCCATCGCTCCTCGGGCTGGCTGACGACCGTGTGAAACTGGTGTACATCGCGCCGGTCCAGCTCGGTCCGGCGCAGCAGCGTGTTGATCGCTGATCCATCGGCAGTCATGACGGTCACGCCGGCGGAGTACATCTCGCCGCCATAGAACATGGCGTGGCCAAGTGACCGCTCGTAATAGCTGTAGCCTTCGATGTTCATTGGCCCGCCGCGGTATGCACAACCCATCGAATTCGACGCATCACCGCAAGCCGGATCCGTATTCGACCACTCGACGTGGGCGCGCCAGGACGTTCCCGTGGATACATCGCCCCAGACCTCCACGCCGCCCTGTCGGAGCCGGAATATCGGCTTCAAATCCGACTCGTCCTCACCGATGTCCTGGTAATAGAACGCCCACGGTCCGCTGCCGAACGGCGACGCCCAACGCAGATCCCAGCCGGCCATCTGGTTCCCGGGTTCCTCGTCGGGATCGACGGTCTCGCCGGCATTGTCCTGGCCCGTCACCAGGTTCCAGAACGTGTCCCAGTCGCAGTTGCGGTCGTCGCCGCACCATTGCGCAGTGCGCGTGAGTCCGATCTCGACTGCGTCGAACGGCTTCGCCGTGACCCGCAGCCCGAGGAAATGCGGGTGATCTACGTCCTCACGGTTGCCTTCGAGCACGCCGTAGAAGCCATTGACGGACCACGGTCCCAGCCAGGACAGCCAGCGAGTCTCAAAGGGGGCGGTGTACTTTCGGTCGAATGCCAGCGACGGGACGGGACGGGCGTTGTTGCCCAGGACGGTGCTGCCCTCCCAGCCCGGGCCCCACCAGCGCTCCAGATAACCCGCTGAGAGCATCCAGTTTCCGAGCGTCATGCCGACATAGCTGCCGTCGGGGCGCACCGACTTGCCATCGCTCGCGTCGGCAACGACGGTGGCCGCGAGACGCATCGCGAAGCGATCGCCCAGCCATTCGAACGATCCCTCGAGCTCGCCCTCCTCTCGAGGCACGTCCTCGAACGTTCGAAGATCGGTCGGCCGCGCGCTTCCGCCCGCCCGCCACCCGAGCACTCCGCCGGTCCTCGATTCGGCGCGCGCTCTGCTCCGCACGCGTTCGATGGCTGCCAACGCGCCCGCGGACGGCTGGGGCGATGGCGGGAATGCTCTCCAGACCGCGCGTTATCTGCGGCCATGACATCGGCCACACATTGAGTGGAACCTGCAGCAGGCCCTCGTCGACGAGCAACTCGATGTCGTGCCGTAGCCCGACGTCACCCGGCTCGAGCCATGGGGAGGCCGCCGCGACGCGGTCGGTAGCACATACGCCGGATGCCAGCAGCACGATCCAGCCGGCGATGGCATCGGCGTAGCGCCGATGCGCGCGCGCACGGCGCGGCGCATGGAGAAAGACCACGGACATCGGCGAAAGCTCCGCAGGATGGGCGCTCACGCTACCGGATAAGCCTCGAGCGCGAAAGTGTCGAAGCTCGAGGAGCCCGACCTATCCCGGCGTGATCTCGAACATGGGGCGCAGGTAGCGCAGTCGCTCCAGCGCATCGTCGATCTCGAGACAGTGCTGCTTGTGCACGGCGGGCACCGGCAGGATCTCCGCAAGCCGCGCCGGACACCCATGTCGCATCGCGCGGGCGGCGCTCGCGCGCGGAGTGCGGCTCTCCCATCTGGTCGAGCGCCACGTCGAGCGCCGGCAGCAGGTCCGCGAACTCGTCTGGAAGCTCGACCTCGGGCTCCTCGGGCAGCCATTCGACATCCGCGAGATTCAGTCCATCGCGCGCGCGGCGCCGCGCGAGGATCCGGAAGCGGCGCTCGCCGACCGCATGGATTCCGAGTAAGCCATCGGGCTGCTGGGAGAAATCGATGATTCTCGCGTAGGTTCCGACGTCGCAGGTGCGCGCGGGGCCGCCCGCCTCCGCCCCCTCGATGATGAGCACGATGCCAAAGCCGCTGCCGGTGCGCATGCAGCTTCGGACCAGGTCGATATATCGCGCCTCGAAGATGCGCAGCGGGAGCGAGCCGCCTGGGAAGAGCACGGCGTTCAGCGGAAAGAGCGGTATCTCGATGCCGCCGCTCATCGGTGTCCCGGCGCAGCCCTCGCCCGCAGCGCCGCAAGCAGACGCTCGTGCAGACCGCCAAAGGATCCGTTGCTCATCAGAACGAGCTGATCTCCCGGGCGGGCCTCCGCCGCGAGCGCGGCCGTGAGCCGCTCGAGATCGGTCTGCACGACCGCGACCGCACCCAGAGGCTGCATCGCCTCGGCGACGTCCCAGCGCACCTCGGGCGACTGGTAGATGAAGACGCGATCCGCCATGCGCAGCGAATCTGCGAGCGCCGCCTTGTGGGCGCCGAGCTTCATCGTATTGGAGCGCGGCTCGAGCACGGCGATGACCCGGCCGTTGACCTGTCGGCGGCGCACCCCGTCCAGGGTGTTGCTGATCGCGGTGGGGTGATGCGCAAAGTCGTCGTAAACAAGGACGCCGTCGACATTGCCGCGCAGCTCGAGCCGCCGCCGGACGCCGCCGAAGCGGGCGAGCGCCTCGAGCGCAACCAGCTCCTCGACGCCGGCGTGGCGTGCGGCGACGAACGCCGCGAGCGCGTTCTCGGCGTTGTGCCGCCCGAACATTCGCCAGTCGATGGCGCCTATGCTGCGAGCGCCCTGCCGGATCTCGATGTGTCCGTAGCCTGCATCGCCTGCGACGAGCTGCCAGTCGGCCGCGACCACCGGATCGAGCGAAAATCGTTCCACGGGCGTCCAGCAGCCCATCTCCAGCACCTCGGCGAGATGCCGGTCGCGCGCATTGACCACGAGCCGCCCGTTGCCCGGCATCGTGCGCAGCAGCAGGTGAAACTGCCGCTGGATCGCGCCGACGTCGGGATAGATGTCCGCGTGGTCGTGCTCGAGGTTGTTCAGTATCGCGGTGCGCGGCCTGTAGTGCACGAACTTGGCGCGCTTGTCGAAGAACGCCGTGTCGTACTCGTCCGCCTCCACCACGAAGTGGTGCCCGCTGCCGAGCCGCGCGCTCACCTTGAAATCGACCGGCACGCCGCCGACCAGGAACCCGGGGTCGAGGCCCGCGTGCTCGAGGATCCACGCGAGCAGGCTGCTGGTCGTGGTCTTGCCGTGCGTTCCGGCGACGGCGAGGACCCAGCGGTCAACCAGGACGTTGCGCGCGAGCCATCCCGGCCCTGATTCGTACGGCCGGCCGCTGTCGAGTATGGCTTCCACCAGCGGGTTGCCGCGGCTCAGGACGTTGCCGATCACGAACACGTCGGGCTCGAGCGCGAGCTGATCGGCCTCGTAACCCTCGATGAGGTCGATGCCGAGCGCCGCGAGCTGCGTGCTCATCGGCGGATAGACGTTGCGGTCGCAGCCAGTGACCTTGTGACCGGACGCGCGCGCCAGCGCCGCGATTCCGCCCATGAAGGTGCCGCAGATGCCGAGGATGTGAAGGTGCATGCTCAGGAGCCCGTTGCGCGAATCGCTCCGGCCAGCGCGTGAAACATCACGACGTAGGTAGTCGCGATCGCGGAGCCGGTCAGCAGGTTCGAGTCGGTCGCGAGCTGGATGATGCGGCCCACGACCAGGATGAAGGCGATCACCAGGCCCAGCGCAAGCAGCTGCAGCGCAGCGGGTGGATTGCCCGCCATCCGCGGTCCGACCAGGAGCACCATCGGCACCGACACCACGAGCGCCATCAAAGCCGTGCAGCCCAGAACTGCCGACACGGTCTGCGCCCAGCGGTCCTTACGCCCGTAAAGCATCATGACGAGCCACAGGCCGCCCATCAGCAGCAACGGATCGACGACAAGATAAAGCAGCAGTTCGGCAATCGAAACTTCCATGAGCGCGATCTGCACCAGGTTTACGAGCTCGTATGCCACCAGGGTGAGCACCACGAGCAGACCGGAGTTCGGCAGGTCCTGCGGACCACGCCGCCAGAGTACGATGTCGAGGAAGACCTTGAGGAACTGCTGCACGATCGAGGCGCGGGGATGCGGGGTTGCCCGGATTCTACACTCAGGTCCGACCGCCAATGCGCGACGCCACGCTCATTACGACCGCCGAACAGCTCGCCGCCGCGGTGTTCCGCATGCGGGGCGCAACCCGTCTCGCGCTCGACACCGAGTTCATGCGCGAGCGCACCTATTACCCGCAGCTCTGCCTCGTTCAGGTCGCGACCGATGCGGACTGCGTGCTCGTCGACCCGCTCAATGGGCTCGACCTCACCGAACTACTCGAGCTCTTGGCCGAGCCCGGAAGGGTGAAGGTGGTGCACGCCGCGCGCCAGGATCTCGAGGTGCTGTACCTGGCGGGCGGACGGGTGCCACTGCCGGTGTTCGACACGCAGATCGCGGCCGCGCTGGTCGGGCTTGCGCCCCAGGTCGGCTATGCGGAGCTCGTCGCGCGCCAGCTCGGCCACTCGATCGACAAGGGCCAGACGCGCACCGACTGGTCGCGCCGGCCATTGACTGCCGAGCAGCTCGCATACGCGGCCGACGACGTGCATCACCTGCTCGAGCTGCACACGTCGCTCGTCGCGGAGCTGCAGAAGCGGGGCCGGCAGCACTGGCTGGAGGAGGACGCCTCCTCGTTCGCGGACGAGACGCTGTATCGCACGGAGCCGGCCGATGCGTGGCGCCGCTTGAAGGGCATCGGGCGACTGAAGCCGACTGAACGGGCGATCGCGCGCGCGGTGGCCCGCTGGCGCGAGGAGCGCGCCATCGCGTCGGACAAGCCGCGCGGCTGGATCCTGCCCGATGAGGCGCTGTTCGCGATCGCGGCGCTCGCGCCGCGCAGCCTCGACGAACTGGCGACGGTCCGCGCACTGCAGCCTGCCGTGCACCGCAAGCGTGGGGAGGAGTTGCTTGCGCTCATTGACGCCGCCCGTGAAACAACGGACGACCTGGCGGCGGCGGATCTGTCCGGCCGTCGTCTCGAGCCTGGTGAAAACGCACTGGTGGCGCGGCTGATAGACGAGGTCCGTGCGGAAGCGGTCCGGCTCGGAATCAGCGCCGAGTTGCTGGCGACACGGCGCGACGTCGAAGCGCTTGTGCTCGGAGCGGCCGACCCGGCCATCCTGCGCGGCTGGCGTCGCGGCGCGATCGGCGAACGGCTGCTCGCGGTGGCTGCGGCTGCAGGCGTCCGGCCGCCGCAGGCCGCGCACGGGAATTCGGCTTAGCCCCCCTGACACTCCGTCAGAGCGCCCGAAAGTCCGATTGGATTTCCTGCCCTCGTACGCGGATCATCTTCGGAGGGCGGGGGGAGCGGTGACGACCGAAGTGGAGGAGCGTGAGCGTCACGTGGGGCTGCGCGGTTTCGCCGCGCTGGTCGGTCTCGCCGCATTGCTCCTCGCGCTCGCGACCTGGCTCGAAGGCAGCGATGCGTGGCGTCACCCCCTGCGCTGGCTCGCGTCGCTCGACAACGAAAGCGCGCTCGCGCTCTTGGCCGGCTCTGCGCAGATCGTCGCTGGCGTACTCGCGATCCTCATTACGGTGGTCGCGATCGTCGTCGAGCTTGCCGCAAACCGCTACACGCACCGCATCACCCAACTGTTCGTGCGCGACCGCGTGAACCAGGCGGTCATGGCGTTCTTCGTCCTGACGACGGTGCTGTGCATATGGCTTGCCGTAGCCCTGAGCGGTGACATGGGGTCGGCGCCGCTGCTGCCGCGCGGCGGCTTTCTGCTCACGATGGGCATGATGACGGGATGCCTTCTGATGCTGCTCCCGTACTTTGCCTACGTTTTTCGCTTCGTCTCGCCGCACCAGGTGATCCGCCGCATTCGCTCCGAGGCACTGGCCCGCGTGCACCGTTCCGGCGAGGGCGACATGCGCGAGACGAAGCGCGTGGTGATGGCCGCGGTCGAGGAGCTCGAGGACATCGCACGAAGCGCAATGCAGCACAGCGATCGCGGCATCGCGATGGCGGCGGTGGCCGCACTGGTCGACCTGCTGGAAGACGTGACGCAGCTGCGCGGCACACTTCCGCAAGGCTGGTTCCTCGTCGACGAGGCGATCAAGCACGACCCGGACTTCGTGTCGATGGCGGCTCCGGCCATCGAGGAGATCGCGCGCGAGGGCACCTGGTTCGAAGTGAAGGTCCTGCGCCAGTGCCTTGCCCTCTTCGGCGACGCGGTAGGCAGCGCGCGCGACGTCGCGAGCATGATCGCAATTCGCACGCAGCGCCTCGCCGCGAGCTACGCGGTCGCGTATCCCCCCTTGTTGACGCAGTGCCAGCGCGCGTTCCACAGCTACCTGCGCACCTCGATCAATGCGCGCGACCCGCGCACCGCCTACTACGTGCTGCACCAGTACCGCCTGCTCGGCGAGGACCTGCTGGCGAAGGGTCTCGAGCCCGCGGCGCTCGAGGTGGCGGGCCGAGTGCGCTTCTATGGCCGGCTCGCCAGCGCGAGCGGGCTGCCGTTCCTGCTCGAGGTGGCGGCGTACGACCTCGCCCACATGGTCGAGGCCGCCGCCGACAAGCCGGTGCCCGCGATGCGCTGCTCGAGCGTGCTGCTCGCAATCGGTCACGAGGGCGCCGAGAACCTGCTGGGCGTGCGCCGCGCGCAGATCCAGCTCGCGACGTTTTTCCTCGCGCGCGGCGAAGAGGCGCCGGCGCGGCGCATCGCCGCGGACCTCGCGGCCGAGCGGCGCGACCTGTTACTGACTGCGCGCGAGGAGCTCGACCGGGAGGCGTCGCCTCACTATTGGGAGATCACCGATCGCGGCTCGAACTTCGCGTATCTCCCGCCCGAGCGGCGCGCGAAGCTGGGTGAGCTGTTCGCGCTAATCGGCGCAGGCGCAGCTCGTTAGACGCTCTGCTCGACAGCAGAGCAGGCGGTGCGGTGACCCCTGATCTGATGTAGCTTTCCCTAGCCTATTGCGCAGCTCCCTCGAAGCGCAATGTCAGGCCCCCTAGGGCGATGCGTGACTGGTCTTCGCGCTTCAAGAATTCGATTACGTCGGCCTCGAAAAATTCGCCTCGCGGAACAGGCTCAGCAGCGCTCGCTTCGAGCACAAGCCTTGCTGTTTCCTGCAGTGTGATTCCCTCGAGCCTCACATGGCTGTCGAGACGCATGCCGCTGAGCACGACCGCGCAACGTCCCTCCGTGCCCGATTCCGAATCCGAACACTCGCGGTGGCAGCTAGCATCCTCGCCGGGAGGACAGAGTGGGGGTTGTAGCCCTCTGTAGGCGCCAGTGCGCTCCACCCCGAACGTCCGTGCGATGGTGACGCCGGGTGGAACATGAATCCGGGCAGCGCCCATGTTTGCGCGCTCCGAGCTCGAGCGGAATGTGATCTCCAGATCTCGCCGCCCGATCTCGGCGGCTCTGTAGATCCAGAAGGGATGAAAAGCGAGCCCGCCCGGATCGGGGGCAGGTGTGAACGCGATGTTGCGTTGGCCTCGATTATTGTCGAGTACCACCGACAGCGTGGCTTCGACCGGATCTGCCGCCATGTTCGACCACGCTACGAGACAGGCGTGACCGAGGGGAAGACTCCGGCCGGTGGTGTCCAATTGAAGGCCGTCGTTCGCTCCGTTCCTGGCACCCACTCCGAGGTTACCGTCTCGGTCCGACAATCCACGGTCTGACTAGCAGCGATCGGAAAGGGCACGAAGGGTGACGGGGGATTCCAAGCAAGGCATACGTCGTAAGTGGCTCCTGCGCGCAATGTGCAACTTCCGGTGTTGCGAACCGTAACCTCGATGACGTTGACATCCCCCTCGCGTATGTCCTTGTTCTCCATCGACGTGCCGGGGTTAACCTTGATGTCCGGCGACAACCAGAACGGTGAATCGAGGTACGGAGTCGCTCCATCATCGTTGTCGCCATCCCGGACGGTGAGATCCGTTGTGCAACCTGTTCCGTTTTGTACACAGGCGTGAGCCGTTCGCGTTGTCATATTCCCGGCAAAATCCGTCGCCTCCACACTCACCGGTGTAACTGCCGTCCGGATAGGCACCACCCGTCGTCTTCCAGCCGGACGGCGCGAGCCCGGAGACCACACGGAAAGTCTCATCGACCACGGTCGAGCACTCGTCAGCGGTGCTGACCCAGTTCGGCGTCACACTGAACTGAGACCGCGTGGCCAAGTTGCCACCGAGTGCCCAAGCCGTGGGCATGTCCTGAAAGCGGTGCGTATCATTCCAGTTGCCGCAGGTCGGCGCGCTCCTGGAGCAAATTCGCCAGCGGAGGTCGTAGACGCCGACATTGCCGGCACCGACTACGGTTGGACTGACACCCGCATCGTCCTGGTCACGCAACTGGGCAATGATATCGACGTTCCCCTTCACCACTGCGCAGGTCTTCCCTCCGGCCGAACCAAATTCGCTCCAACGTGGAAAATCGCGAGCGGCGAAGCGGATGTCCGGGATCTGAGGTGCGAAGGCATCGGGATTCGGGCCGATGTCCTCGAGCGGGTTCAGGAAGTTCGTGCCTTGGAACAGATCGTAGTGAAGGTGACTATAGGCCGTGCACTGCCAAGGATGGATGCGCGCAAGCTGCATGCCGGCAGTGGCCGTCATCCCGGCATTGAATGCGCCCGCAAACTCCGCGGCGAAACTGCCGTATGCAAGATGCATGTACCGATAGACGATGCCCGCCGCGCTTCTTATGTGGATCTCGTTCCATGGGCCATACTGATCTTGATTGTTGAGTTGGATCACCTCTCCGCCAACAGTAGCAACAACCCACGGCGCAGCGGCATCTGGGTACGGGGTCGCCAAGATGTCGATTCCTGTGTGCTGATATGGACCTTGGCTGGCAACCCAGAATTCCCCGAGATTGTTGCCAATGGGGTGCTCCTGATTGGTCGGCATGACCGGCCAACTGAGTTGCTGCGCTCCCACTGGCCTCGTGAGAGCGATGACAAGGAGCAGCAGGGTGCGTATCGCCCCATCGACGTTGCTCATTGACACCCCTTACAAATCGAGTCTGACGATCAATACCCGGTGGGGTGTATGCGCAGCGAAGAACGGAAGACCGTAACTGGTGTCGATACTCGGAGACCAGGTTGCTGGTTGCTCCAATGGCATCGTCTGAATGGGCGTCTGGATCAACAAGCTCCCGCCGATCGACAGCAACGTGGGCAATCCCTCCGGATACCGAAACGGAGGCGTCGCGCCGACCTCCTTGATGTTGCCGATCGCAAGATGGTCGGGATTAACGAAGCGAAGCGCCGTGATCTTGTACGGCGAGATCGTGGACGAATCGGCGGACAACCCGGCAACTGTTCGCGGCGTTGCGCAGGCTTTCGAGTCGCATGAGGGCGGCGCGAGCAACACGATCTGCCCTGTCCCAATACCGACGGCTCCCGTCGAGCCGTCAGCCGTCAGTGCTAGGTCGTACACGGAAGCCTCCATGCGCAGGGCCGTAACCTGACCGTCGCGAAAAACGTGTACCTCGTTGATCGCGCGCAGCTCTGCCGGGTTGAGCAGGGCTATGTTTCCCTTGGCCGCCAGCGCGCCCTTGCGAAAACGCCCATCCAGTCTCCACAACCGCTGGCCGTCGTTTCGGAACGCGATTGCGTCCGAAGCGCCAAGAAGAAGCAACGACTCGCCGGCAACATCCACCACAGCAATGCGCGGTCCTTCGAGTGTGACTTCGGAAAGGATGTGTCCGTCACTTGACCAGAAGACGTAGAGGAATTTGCCTGCGAGCCCTTCGGCATCCTGCAGCGGGGTCGCGGTCACGATTAGCTGGCCAGCACCGCCAAGGTGGAGCGTGCCGAAGCCGACCGGAAGCTTCGGCAGCCGAAGGGTGGCTATCGGCTTCTTCGGGATCTCGAGCAACTCGACGGTGAACAGACCAGACGGGGCATCCCCGCGCACCAGCCGCGCGTACACACGGCCACTTGGGGCCAGTGCGAGCTGCTGACCCTCCGGCGCAACATCGACCTCCTCAGCCGTTCCGTCTCGGACTCGGTAGAGCGCATCCGCGGTGGCCATCCAGGCGTCGCCCGCGGCATCAAAGGCGACGCGTCGCACCGGACCCCGATAGGCAGGGGGGCCTATCTGCAGATCCGCGACGATCCTTGCCGTCGGTGGTGCCGCCGCGGTCGGCGAGATCGCGCAGTTCAACACCAGTAACGCCAGCAGCATGGCCGCCGAGCTGCAACAATCAAACCCGCGCGTGTCGGAAGCCCTCGGCGAATCTGCGACGTCCCCTAGCATCGCATGCAATAGGTCTTGCCCATGATGGTGCGAGCGCAGTATCCGGCCGGGCACGCACTGGGGCCTTCGGGCTCAGGAGTCTGGCACATCGTGTTCTTCAACGTGCCATCCAGTTCCTCGGCCCTAGCTCCCAAGGGATTACCCGCCTTGTCGAAGTAAATTGCGGATACGGCATTCGCGTCCACGCTCACCCGATCACCGGCGCCGCAGGCCCCGGCGCCGAATGTTCCGCGAGTGTCGCAGCCTGTCACCAACAGTCCGACCAGCAGCAGTACCGTTCCGCGTGCCATGAGTTCTGTTGTCATTGTCTGGCTCCCCTTGTCATGTTGCTTGTTGAACATCGAGAAACTCTCATCACTGAAGTATCCGCAGCAGACTCATCTCCAGGAACTAGAAGCTGAGGGACAATCGCAAAAGCACCTGCCGCTCTGGAACGTAGCGTGGCAGTACTGCCTGATCTGTCTCCTGGTACTCAAACCGCTCGTCGAGGATGTTGTTGCCGTGCAAGCTTAGGGTTCCCATGCGGCGCGGCAATCGATAAGCGGCGACCGCATCCAGCAGCGTGAAATTGTCCGATCCAGGGACGTCCACGCCCCCGGTTCCAGCGAACTCTCCACTCTGCTTGACACCCGTGACAGACAAACCAAACCAGATGCCGGACGGTGAATGGAGCCTGACGGAAACCGGAACCTCTGTAAGTTTCAGCGTGTCGAACGAAGCGCCGCCATCGAGGTCTTGATATCTGGGTTCCAGCGAGACGGAGAGGTGCTTGGTGGGTGTCCAGTAGATATAACCACTTGCGACCTTTTCGATTCTCTGCTGGAAAAATACCTCGCCCGCGAGCACAAAGGGGGCGTCCAAATCCCTGCGAGTGAACTGCAGCCCGACAAGGACGTCGGCCGGTAATGCGAAGTCTGCGGCGACGCCGCCACCCTTGGAGACTGTGCCGTTGACGTCGTCGTAGAACTGATTGACGCCCGCCAGTTGAGTCGGCTCCAGGCCTTGATCTGAGTTGATCCTGCGCTTCAGGACCCGAAAGGCGGCAGCACGCACGGTAACTCTATCCATGATCTTCCAGAGCAGGCCGAACTTGGGATTGACCTCGTCCTGATCTCCGACCTCCGAAGTCAGTTCGTCGTACGAGACCCCGAGCTGGATTTGCGGAAGGCCGGCGTGCGCAGGCAAGAACAGGTAGGCATACGTGTTGAAATGGCGCGGCGTCGACTGGGTGACCTCCGAAAAGAAAGGGCTAATGAACTCGTCTGTGCTGTCGGCCTCGAAATAGCTCGCGCCGAGGATCACGTCGAAGCCGCCTCCGGACGCCAAATACTGCGCCTCAGACTTCCAGCTGTCCTGATCGCTCGACACAGTCGATGGAAAGAACGGATCGTCAACGTTGAACGACGCCTGCCGATCTTGGTGGATGACCGACAACAGAAGGTCGGAGCGCGGATCGATGGCTTGACGCAAGCCGAGCCTTAGCGTGTCCAGATCCTCCTCACTGCGAAGAGTCTCCAAGAAGAATGCGGGATCGAACGCACTTTGCAGGTCGCCAGACTTCCTCTCCGCGCGAGTTACTTCCAATTGTGCACTCGTGCCAGCGCCGAACTGCGCTTGTAAGAATGCGTCGAACTGGCGTCGCTGGTCATCATTGTTGTTGCGATATCCATCCGTATCAGCGGCGAATTGACTGAGGCTGAACGACACGGGCCCATGCAAGGCGTTGAGGATCACCTGATCGGCATACGTATCGTGATCGCCGGCCAGACCGAAGACTTGCAGAACTAGCCCGTTCCGAATGAATAGTGGGTTGAACTCGTTAGGGCCGACGGTCGCTGGTCCAAAGAAGGCGCTCTTGAATTGGACGTCGTTAGCGAGCTGCGCTTGCAACGGGGGGGCTCCCAACGGTTGGCGGAGCTGTGATTGCAGCAGCTCACTCGCCCGCGCGATCTCGTGGCGCGGCAAGGTCGCATACGCGTCCGCCAGGAATCGATGCGCCGCGCCGCTCGCCGGGTCGACTGCCAGTGACTCCGCAGCCTCCGTCAGCCCTAGCTGATGGAAGCCGAGCTCATTGTATATTACAGCCTGGCTTGCGTTCTGAGCCGCCGCGTCCTGGTCGAGAAGCAGTCGCGATCGATAGACGGCCTTGCCATCGTTGAGTTCAGTGGCCCTCGCCAGATCCTGCATGGCTTCTGCTGGCCGCGTCTGACTGTACTTGAGCATCGCACCGTAAAACCAAGGCGTCGCGTCGTTTGGATCAAGGCGTTGCGCCATGACGAACTGGGTCGACGCCAGGGCGTCCCGCTCCTCGTCGTTCTCCTCGTAGTAGGCCTTGCCAACGTAGCTGCGAAGCAGTGAGTTCGTCGGATCGAGCGCGACCGCAATCTCGAGTTGTTCGCGACCGTGGACGAGCGTCGCCATCACGGATCATCGCGAGTCCGAGACCAAGTCTCGCAAGCGGGTTGAACGAATCGCGCTCGATCGCGGCTTCGAAGTCAGCTCGTGCCTGCCTGGTGTCGATCTGCGCCAGGTGCACGAAACCCAGCATCGTGTGGGCGCGGCTCTCGGCAGGGTTGGCGCTCACGCCCGCGCGGGCCGCGCCCTCTGCTTCATCAATCCGTCCGAGCGACATCAGCAGTTCCGCGACTCGGGCATTGACCAGCGAACTGTTCGGCTCGATCGACCTGCGCCTTCTTCGCACTCTGGAGCGCCGGTTCGAGCTGGAAGGACGCCTGTTGCGCATAGGAGAGCGCGAGCCATGCCCGCATAGTTGTCGGCGAGGACGCTGTCGCTGCGTCCTGCGGACTGCACGCGCCGCCGCCTTGTCGTTCCTCGCGATGTGGATGATGGCGCGCAAGGAGTTGGCATCCCCGTTCGCCGGATTGAGAGCGAGCGCCTCGTTGATGTCCTGCAGGGCCTCCTCGCCGCGCCCGAGACGTAGCAGCACTTCGGCGCGCTGGGTCAGGCATGTCTGATTCGACGGACTGGGCAGACTGCGACATTGCTCTGCCGTTGGAACTTCAGCCTCCGCCTTAGCGTCGCTGAGAGGCGGGTAATACAGAACCCACTGCACCGCATCGGAGGGTTTGATGAGCGTACTGAAGGCGGCCGGACCGGCAGCGCCGGCGACCAGCCGCTGGCCACCGGTCAGAACCCGTTCTTCTCCGGCTGCCACGGTCTCGGAGCGCACCGCGCCCTCCAACACCGCCAACTCGGTCGCGTCGCAGCGCAACGCCACCTGGAACTCGGTGCCTTCCACGGCAGCATTCAGGTGCGTGGCGCTGACTTTGAATTTCTTCGGGAAACGGGTGATGAAGTAGCCCGCACCGCAAGAATGTGCGTCAAGGCGGGATTGATCGGCGTCGTCCTGGAAGAACTCGACCAGGATTTCCGCAGTGGTCACGCTGAGCGCAATGGTCGTGTCCTGGTCCACTCGCACCAGCGTTTCGGGCTGCACGAACAATGCGGCCCGACTTTGCGCCCCGGTCCGCAATCGATCGCCAGGACACACGGACGTGTCGAGCCGCTTAACCTGCAGCCAGGCTCGGCTCCGGCGCGCTGGACTTCGACGCGACCCTGGATGGAAACGACGCGTGCAACGGCCGGCTCGCACGTTGCCGCAGCCTCCTGGGCGAGAGCGGGCTTTCCGCCTGCGGATTGCGAAAACGAGGAGGAGCGCTACCGCGGCGAGCGACCGTCCGCAGCGATTCCCGTGCAGCGCGATCCTTGCGATTCCCCGAACTATCGTGCCCACACACCTCCGGATTGAGAGGCGCTAGTATTTGTTATTTCGACCGACTGCTATTTTCAAATTAGTCGTTTGTACCCGGAAGTGCAAGAAGGCTCTGAGGACCGGATCGAACCAAATTGATTTTAGACTGGATCTCATCAAGGCCACCTAGTCGACCCTGAGAGCCCCCTCGTACAGACTCAGTCCCGACTCCAGAGTCCGCAGATAGAAAGCCGTCGGGCCATCGGAGGGAAACACGGCCTGGACGCTCCGAAACAGGGACAGCGCCGCGGCATTGTCACCGTTGTTGATGGCTTCCATGCAACTCCGCGAATCGCCGGCACAGATCAAATTGCTCGGGCGTCGCGATCGCCCTGCTTTCCAGCAGCTCGTAGACATGCACGGCGTGACTTTTGCCACGCAGCAGGAAATGACCGAGGTCGCGAACCAGGAACTCGTTTCCTGCTTCGCCGATCGCGGGACGGGAGAGAAGAACGCGCGTACCCAGCTTCTTGTTGAGCTCCTGAATACGTGTCGCAGTGTTCACGGCGTCGCCCGACGGCCCGGTATTCGTAGTGCGCGTGCGCTCCAACGGTTGTCAGCGCCACGCGCCCCCAGTCCACGCCAAAGCGGGTCATCAAGCGGTTCCCGGCGAGACGCTCATTGAACTCTGGGCTGCGTTACGCATCTCCAGCAGCGCGTGGAGCAGTCGCGTGTGTGTGTCAGCCGAACGATGCGGCCAGATCGCCAGCATCGCATCGCCCAGTACATCGGAAACGAAGCCACCATGATTCGCAACACGCCCGAACAACGTCTCGAAGTAGTGGTTCAGAAAATCTGAAAGTTGCTCTGGCGTCATCGACTCCGCGAGCGGCGTGAAATTCGCGGCATCCGTCGCCACGCAGGCGCACTCGATTAACTCCTTTGTGTCGCCGATCTGTCCCACGTTGTGCTCGAACCTGTCCACAACTTCCTTCGGAACGAAGTAGCTGAACGCGCGGCGCAGTTGCCCGCGCTCGCGGCGAGCCATCCAGTATTTCCAGGTAAAGCTGCAGAGCATGCCGGCCGGAGCGGCGATCAACATCGGAATCACGAGCGGCATCCAAGTCTCACGCGTCTGCAAACAGGTATACGCCGTCGCGCTATAGACGATCGAGCGCTAGCGCCATAAGAGCAAGCGCCACTCTGTAGTCCAGGCGCTCGCAAACCACGGTCGCGAGCAACCCGCTCAGAAATGTAATCACCAGCCAATACGTGAACGGCAACGCGCGGATCGAGTTGTCCTGCAGGAGATTCGCGAACGCCGTAGCTGCGATCTCGACGCCGCTGAGATCGAGTCCGTTCCCGGTCGAAACAGCAGTGGCGTAATGCTCGATCTGCTCCGGCTGCTCGGTTTCAGCATACCCGACGAATACTGCACGGCCCCTGAAGCGGGCAGACATCTCTTCCGACGTCGAGACCAGTACCTGGTCGTAGGTGACAGCCGGGATCGTTCCGGCCGGACCATAGAAGTTCAACAGGCGCGAGTCATCTCCGCTGTACATGGATACGAGCGCACGCACCTGTGCATCCGGCACCGGGTCGGTTGACTCCGAGTTGGTCCGATTCAACTCGTCGAGCACCTGACCAGCGAGCCCAGGGTCTTCACGAAACACTCGACGGATCAACAGGCAGGTTGCCTGCAGCTGCCCGCTGGCGCGCACTTCGTCCGCAGTTCTCGGCAGCACCAGGGCGATGTCTCCGGCATGCCGCGCCAGCAGGCTTGCAAGGTGGGAATACGAGCTCAGCGCGTAGGCCTGCAGGGCGATGGCCGGAAGAGTCGGTGTCACCTGCCCGGACTCCTTGAAAGCGAGGAACCGGTCGACCCGCCTGTCTTTGCCCGCTATGAGTGGTAATGGTGCCGAACCAAGCGCTGCGTTCGCGATGGGCAGACTGAGCGCGTTGAGCTCCTCGCGACCTTCGATGAACTCCAGCTTCCGCGCGACGACCACGCGATCGACCGCATCAAGAACGGCTGCCAGATCTGCGTCCTGCCAGGCATTCAGGTCCCCGGAAGCGCTGGGGAGCGGCGGGCGGTCGCGAAACAGGACGTCAAACGCAATCGCCGCGGCACCCGCGTCCGCGAGCTTGTTCACCAGCCGGGCATGCAGACACCGCGGCCAGCGCGACGGCATCGATGGCAAGCTGACGTGCGTCGGTGGCACGGGTCCGACAACGAGGTCCAGGCAGCGATGAAACTTCTCCGGGTCGCGCGGCAGAGAGATGTTGGAGGCGGCCCGTTGATTGATGATCACCATCAAGACGTCGTCGGGTGGCTTTCACTGGGCCGCGCAAGTTGAACAGCCACTGCAACCCGATCTCCTGCTCCAGGTTGCGAATCGGCGGTACCCAAAGCAGAGAGGTGCAGACTGCACCGACCGCGACACCGGATGCGACCGACTTCCACCAGGCCTTGAACCCTCCCACCCGGAACCCCCGAAAGACCGTCAACTGCCGCAGCGAGTGTAGCCTGCCTGCAGCGTCGGGTTGGTCCAGCAGCCGGCGGTCCCTGACCTGCATGCTTCTCCGCTAACATAGATACCCACAAGAGGAGACTGCCCGGTTGCTCAAGTGGAAATTGATGCTCACCACGCTGCCCATCGTTGTCCTGATGGCAGGCGTGAAGCTGGTGCTGGACCTGTACTTCGAGTTTCAGGGCCTTGTCCCGTTCGCGGACGTCGGCGTGATCCTCACGGCGTGCGTGTTTCTGATCGGCTTTCTGCTGGCCGGGACCATGGCCGACTACAAGGAGAGCGAGCGGCTGCCTGCGGAGATTGCTGCCACGCTCGAAACCATCGAGGAGATTTTCGCGCTGGCGGCAATCAATCGGCCGGGCCTCAAGCTGCCGGCGCTGCGTCGCAGCGTCCTGGAGCTGACGGACGGTATCAAGAACTGGCTCGTGCACCGCGGCCGCACCGATGACGTGTATGGGGCGCTTTCGCGCATGGGCGAGGTAATCGGCTGCCTGGAGGTGGAGGGTGCGGGTCCGTACGCCTCGCGCGCAGTCCCGCAGCTCATGACGGTACGCAGAAACGTCGCGCGCATCGACGTCATCGCCCGGACCGGTTTCCTGCCCCCAGCCTATGCGTTGCTCGAGGTGCTGGTGGTCATGGTGATCGGCCTGATGCTCATCGCCGAGTTCAGCAGCACGCTCGTCGAATGCCTCATCGTACCGTTCGTAACGCTCGTCAATATCTACATGCTGCGACTCATCCGGGATATCGATAACCCATTCGAATATTCTCCGGACGGCAGGACGAGTGGAAAGGCGGAGGTCGAATTGTGGCCGCTCGACGAATATCGCGCGCGGCTTGCTGCACGGCTGGACGCCGTGGATACGCCGGCGACGCGCTCGGTTCCGCTGCAGCGGGCAGTGGCTAGTGCCGGAAGCGGGTGAGCAGAAGAGGGTTCAGGCGCCGCCGGCGGCCCGCAGGAATTCCGCGGAAACCTGGTCGACCGGTCCGTCGGCCTTGACGACCTTGAGCAGGCCGCGGTCGCGATAGTGATCGACCAGCGGACGGGTCTCCCGCTCATACACCCGCAGGCGGTTCTCGATCACGTCTTCGCGGTCGTCCTTGCGCTGGACGAGCATGGGCGCCTCGCCGCCGTCATGGACCTCGGCGTCGCAGCGATCACCCTTTGTTGATGGCGCCGAGTAGACGTTGAAGACCTTGCCGCAACCGGGACAACTGCGCCGGCCGGTCAGCCGCTTGAAGAGCACCGCGGGGTCTATGTCCATCAACACGACGGCGTCGATGGGCTGACCGAGCTCCGCCAGCAACGCGTCGAGCGCGGCGACCTGCGCGACGTTGCGCGGGTATCCGTCGAGTATGAATCCGGCGGCGGCGTCCGGCCGACCGAGGCGCTCGCGAATCAGGCCAAGGACGATCTCATCGGACACGAGCTCGCCCGCGTCCATCGCGGCCTTGGCCCGCTTGCCGAGCTCCGTGCCGCGCTTGACCGCGTCACGCAGCAGGTCGCCGGACGACACCTGCGGGATCCCCTTTTCGTCGCGCAGCCGCTGGGCCTGCGTGCCCTTGCCGGAACCGGGTGCGCCAAGCAGTACGAGTCGCATTCTTCGCTGATCCAGAGCCTTCGAGAACCGCGCACCCTACCGGAAAATGGGCACATTCTCCATTTCCCTGCCTGCGTGATGCCCCACCGGTGGGCCCGTGGGAAATGGAGAATGTCCACACTTTTTTGCAGCGGTTATGATTTCGGACATGAAAACGCAAGTCAGAAACGCCTTCTACGCACAGTCCGGCGGCGTGACCGCCGTCATCAATGCCTCTGCCTGCGGCGTCATCGAGACGGCGCGCCGGCACAGGACGCGCATCGGGCAGGTGTATGCGGGCCGGCACGGAATCGTTGGCGCGCTCACCGAGGACCTGATCGACACGAGCCGTGAGTCGGCCGCGGCGATCCGCGCGCTCCGCCACACGCCGTCCGGCGCTTTTGGCTCGGCCCGGTACAAGCTCAAGAAGTACGAGGAGAACCCGGCGCAGTACGAGCGGCTGATCGAGGTCTTCAAGGCACACGACATCGGCTACTTCTTCTACAACGGTGGCGGTGACTCCGCGGACACCTGTCTCAAGGTGTCGATGCTGGGCGCAAAGCTGGGATTCCCGATCCAGGCGATCCACGTGCCGAAGACGGTCGACAACGATCTGCCCATCACCGATTGCTGCCCGGGCTTTGGCTCGGTCGCCAAATACGTCGCGGTGTCGATCCGCGAGGCCGGCTACGACGTCGCGTCGATGGCCAAGACCTCGACCAAGGTCTTCATCATGGAGGTGATGGGTCGCCACGCAGGGTGGATCGCCGCGGCCGGCGGTCTCGCCGCCGAGAAGGCGGGCGACGCGCCGCACGTGATCCTGTTCCCGGAGATCCGCTTCGACGAGGAGCGGTTCTGCGCGCGGGTGCGCGAGTGCGTCGAGAAGTACGGCTACTGCGCGGTGGTCGTTTCCGAAGGCGTGAAGAATGCCGAAGGCAAGTTCCTCTCCGATGCGGGGCTGCGTGACGCGTTCGGCCATGCACAACTGGGCGGCGTGGCGCCTGTCATCGCTCAGCTCGTAAAAGAGAAGCTCGGCTACAAGTACCACTGGGCCGTCGCGGATTACCTGCAACGCGCGGCGCGACACATCGCATCGAAAGTCGATGTCGAGCAGGCCTATGCCGTCGGCCGGGCCGCAGTCGAGCTCGCGCTCAAGGGCCAGAACTCCGTGATGCCGACCATCGTGCGGACCTCGAACCGGCCGTATCGCTGGAAGATAGGGATCGCGAAACTCGAAGACGTCGCCAACCGGGAAAAGATGCTGCCGCGGGATTACGTCACGCCGGACGGCTTTCACATCACCGCCAAGGGGCGCCGCTACCTCGCTCCACTGATCAAGGGCGAGGATTACCCCCCGTACAAGGACGGGCTACCGCAGTACGTCCGACTCCGCAACGCCCCCGTCCGCCGGAAGCTCAAAGCGGACTTTGTCGTATAGACGGCCGACGAAGCGGAGCCGGTGAGGCTGCGCGCGGGAAATCTGCGTGAAAACGTTGGATCAGGGTTGGATGGCTATCGCTGCCTGAGCTGCGCCGAGCGCCGGATCAATCGCGACTTTGGCTGCGCCACTTACCAGATCGGGGTAGAGGATGTCGGACGTGACCGAGTCTCCGCCTGCGACAGCGACGGCCCCGGTGTCAGAAGCGTGCGCGGGGATGCTGCTGTCAGCCGGGTTTGCCGGGACCGGCTCCTTCGCAACGACAATCGCCGATCCGATCGTGTACACCACAACGATACGGGCTTCGTGCCCGCGCTCGTTGTTCCATTGCAAGAAGTTGGCGCAGACGGCTTTCCGATCAGCGCCCTGCTCGACCTCGAAGGTCGAGTCGACGAAGCGTGCGCCGCCGATGTCCTGCTCGACCCAAACGCGGCTCTGTTCCCACTCTCGCGACGCGCCATCCGCGCGCGCAAAGAGTTGAACGTCGAGCACGCGCGCCTGCGAGGGGACACTTGCGCACAACGCCGCGCGGTTGGCAGTCGCCGCATTACAGCCGACTGGATCATTGGCATACGGGGGCGTGTGCGAACGGCACGCCGCGAGGTGGACCATGGCTTCCGAGCGCACGGGTAGGGGCGAGCCGGCCATGGCCAGGAGCGTGGAGTCCTCGGCATAGTTGCCGTTGCGGTGCTGCGCGAGCTGACCGTTCGCGAGCGCCTGCAGCCGATCGGAAATCCGCTGCTCCATGGCCCTGGTGTCTTCGCGCTCGCGCTCCATCCGCAACTCGGAGTAGGCAAATCCGGCCACCGCCGCGCCGAGCACCAGGCCGAACACCGCCAGCGTCGAGCGGACGCCGCTGCTGCGCTTCGGCTTCGGATCCGCCTTGCGCGACCGGAACGCCATGAAGAGCTGGAAGGTTGCGGTCGCGACCGTCGCGGTCGCACCGATCATTGCTGCGATGATGGTCTCGGAAAGATCCATTTGACTTCCCTTGATACGCGCCCGGGAGGTGGGCTCGACTCAACTGCTTGACTTAACCGCTGGGGGCTCGCGAACTGTTGGGGCTCGCGAACTGTAATGAGTCGGCCGCCGGTGCTCCCGTACGGAGTTTGAGTTTTGCGGACTTCAGCACAGGAGGAGCCGCATTGCGGGACCCCTCCGGCGGTTCGCGCCCGTGCGGCGGAAGCTCGAGACAGGCTTTGTGGTATAGTTTCGCGCCTTTTTTGCGGTGCAGCGGCTCGCAAAAGCCCGCGCAGCGCCGATCGGCCAAGAAATACCTGGAGACGGGAGCTCGAGAAAATGACCACTGAACTCGCGCTGTGGCTCGCGATCGGCGCGGGTGTGATTGCGATCCTGTACGGCATCGTCTCCACACGGTGGATCGTCGCCCAACCCGCGGGCAATGCTCGCATGCAGGAAATCGCCGCCGCCATCCAGCAGGGGGCCCGGGCGTATCTCAACCGCCAGTACACGACGATCGCCATCGTCGGCGTAGTGCTGCTCGTCGTTCTCGGATTCGCATTGGGCCTGCCGACAGCCGGCGGCTTTGCGGTGGGTGCAATTCTCTCCGGTCTTGCAGGCTACATCGGCATGAACGTCTCGGTGCGCGCCAACGTGCGCACGGCGCACGCCGCAAGCGTCGGTCTCGACCCCGCGCTGCAGGTGGCGTTTCGGGGCGGGGCGATCACCGGAATGCTGGTCGTTGGCCTCGGCCTCCTCGGCGTCGCGACATATTTCGCGCTGATGCTGCGACTCACCGGCAGCATCGACGAGGCTCTCCACGCCCTGGTGGGTCTTGCCTTCGGCGGCTCGCTGATCTCGATCTTTGCGCGCCTGGGTGGCGGCATCTTCACCAAGGGCGCCGACGTCGGCGCCGATCTCGTTGGCAAGGTTGAAGCCGGAATTCCCGAGGACGACCCCCGCAACCCGGCGGTGATCGCCGACAACGTCGGTGACAACGTCGGCGACTGCGCCGGCATGGCAGCGGACCTGTTCGAGACCTATGCGGTGACCCTGGTCGCGACGATGCTGCTCGCGGGGCTGACGATGCAGTCGCTCGGCATCAACGCGGTGCTCTATCCGCTGGTGCTTGGAGCGGTGTCGATCGTCGCCTCGATCGTCGGCACCTTCTTCGTCAAGGCGCGCGACGGCGGCAAGATCATGAACGCGCTCTACCGGGGAATCATCGTCTCGGGCGTCATCGCGGCGATCGCGTTCTACTTCGTCACCGACGCGATGATGGGCGCGGATTCGAACAACCTGTTCCTCTGCGCGTTGATCGGGCTTGCGCTGACGGCAGCGATGATCTGGATCACCGAGTACTACACGGCGACCGAGTACGCACCCGTGCGGTACGTCGCCGCCGCCTCGCAGACCGGGCACGGCACCAACGTAATCGCAGGGCTCGCCGTGTCGATGAAATCGACCGCACTGCCGGTGCTCGCGATCTGCGCCGCGATCTGGGGCTCGTTCCAGCTCGAGGGCCTGTACGGCATCGCGATCGCCGCGACCGCGATGCTGTCGATGACCGGGATGATCGTCGCGCTGGACGCCTACGGACCGATCACCGACAACGGCGGCGGCATCGCCGAGATGGCTGGCCTGCCGAAGGACGTGCGCAGGATCACCGACGCGCTCGACGCGGTCGGCAACACGACCAAGGCCGTGACCAAGGGTTATGCGATCGGCTCGGCCGGACTCGCCGCGCTGGTGCTCTTCGCCGACTACACCCACAACCTCGAGATCGCCGGCAAGCTGCAGCAGTTCTCGCTCGCTGACCCTGCTGTGATCATCGGGCTCTTCATCGGCGGCCTCGTGCCTTATCTCTTCGCCGCGATGGCAATGGAAGCGGTCGGCCGCGCCGCCGGTTCGGTCGTGGTCGAGGTGCGCCGACAGTTCAAGGAGATCAAGGGAATAATGGAGGGCACCGGGAAACCGGACTACTCCAGGGCCGTCGACATGCTCACGCGGGCCGCGATCCGCGAGATGATCATCCCTTCGTTGCTCCCGATCCTGATCCCGGTGATCGTCGGCTTCGGCATGAACTGGCTCTTAGGTCCCGGCGCCGGCATACGGGCGCTCGGCGGCGTGCTGATCGGCACGATCGTCACGGGGCTCTTCGTCGCGATCTCGATGTGCACCGGCGGCGGCGCGTGGGACAACGCCAAGAAATACATCGAGGAAGGCAACTTCGGCGGCAAGGGCTCGGAGACGCACAAGGCAGCCGTCACCGGCGACACGGTCGGCGACCCCTACAAGGACACCGCAGGTCCTGCGATCAACCCGCTGATCAAGATCATCAACATCGTCGCGCTGCTGCTCGTGCCGCTGCTGTAAGCGCTTGACGGCGGAGGAAGGCGTGCTCACGTCCTCGCGCGGCGAGATCTACTAACCTCAACTCTAGCCTCTGGTCGACATGTTCATGGCGCATCGACAGATGCGTCGCCACTCCGATGGTGCCGGATGTCGAGGACCAGATTGTAAATCGCGACTCCGGCCGGAAAGAGATTCGACAGGATCCCGACGGAGTCGTTCTTGCCGAACGTGAAGTAACTCAGGAGCAGCAGACTCCCGCTGACGCTCATCAACCAGAACATCCGGGGCACGACGGGTTTTCGGTGCTTCCGTGAAGCGATCATCTGCACGAACCAGCGGCCGGCAAACAATCCGACCCCGAGATATCCGATGAGTTTCCAGGGTGTGACGACCACACCGAAGTTGTCGAAGAGCACCTGATTCATTCGACTGCTCCAGCTCCCGTTCGGCTTGCGGCGACTTTGAGTGGCGCCCGACAGACCGAAAACAGGTCCTGCTCGGATCGATAGACGCTTGTCTCAACGTCGAGCAGTCCGAGCACCGAGTGGAAGAGATTGTCATGGCTCGCTGGATTAGCGGCGATCCCGTGGAGGCAATCGTCGTCGATTCCAGTGCTACGCTCGAACTCCGGCGACAACCATACCACCATCGGAACATGCGTCTGCTCCCTTGGTGCGATCGCGTAGGGCATGCCGTGAAGGTACAGTCCGTGCTCCCCCAGCGACTCGCCGTGATCGGACACGTACAGCAGCATTGTGTCGTAGCGGTCTGACCGGGCCTTGAGAAACTCGATGGTCTCCGCGACTACGTGGTCAGTGTATGCGAGTGCGTTGTCGTAGGCATTGACGATTTCCTCGCGGCTGCAATGACGCAATTCCGGGGTATCACACGTCGGCACAAAACGGCGAAACCGCTCCGGATAGCGGCTGAAGTAAGCCGGGCCGTGGTTGCCAAGCTGATGCATCACGATGAACTGTGAGCGATCGTCCGACGCGACCGTGGCCGCCAGATCCTTGAGCAGGACCTCGTCGAGGCAGCCATCAGTCGTGCAGAGGCCCGGCAGCTGCCCGTGCCTGACACTCTGGAACTCGATGCCCTTGCCATCGCAGACTCCCTTGCAGCCGGATTGGTTGTCGCGCCAGACCACGCGCAGGCCTGTCCGAGCCAGCACGTTCAGCAACCCCTCCTCGCGCCGGATCCGGTCACCGTCGTATTCGCCACGTCCCAGCGCCGAGAACATGCACGGCAGCGACACTTCGGTCGCCGTGCCGCAGGAGGTGACATTGAGGGAAGTTCACGACACCGAGCCGGGCCAGCTCCGGAGTGGTGTCTCGCGCGTACCCATTGAGCGCAAAATGGTCTGCACGAGCCGTCTCACCCACGATCAGGACAAACAGCACGGGGCGCGTCCGCGTCTTCCATGCCGCTCCCAGGTGCGCATCCTCGCCGATCGGCACGCGGGAAAGCGCGGCGCGATGCGTGTCCTGGCCAAGGGCCCGGCCCAGGGCGAACACGTAGTTCTCCGGGGTCAGGAGGTTACGCAGCTGCGGTTGGTTGCGAATGAGCGACGCGAGGTCGCGGTACACCGGCAGCAGGGCTGCCACCACCAGGAGCCAGGCGCCGCAGATCGCCAGCACCCGTCGCGCGATCGCGCGTCGCGGCGGGTTGCGAATCAGCCGAGGCCACCACACCAGCGCGATTGGCACGGCCGCATACGCCAGCACCGCGACCAGAATGTCCCGTGCCGACGAGCTCGCGCGCCTCGGGAAAGTCCGTGTGCAGCAGGTTACGGAGCATGGACGTGTCGAGGATCACGCCGTACGCGCCCATGAAGTGCACGGCGACCGACGTCGCGAGCAGCACGAGCGTGAGCAGCGGCTTGACGATCGGTCGTGGCGAGACGACGGCCAGCAGCACGAATGTCGCGCTGGCGCAGGCGGTCCCGACTGCGAATGCAAATCCCCAGGTTGATGGCGCTCCAAGCGGACGACCTGCGAGCAGTCCACGCCACAACGGCCCATTACATGCGGCTGTGAGGTAGATCGCGGCGGCCAGCAGCATTGCCTCCGTTGTCACGGCGGGACGCGCTGCGCGCAGTCTCGAGAGGGTGGCGGCGCCGCCGCGGATGCGCGGCACGGGCATGGCGACGTCTGCCGCCGCCACAGGCGGGCGGTTCATCGGCGAGTCGGAATTTGGCACACCCATACCGGGTTGGACGCTTCAGGGACATCACATCAATCGGCGCCTGTGGCGACCGGCGGCACCACGACAGGCCGCGGCATGGCGACCCGTGCAGCGCAGCGATACCATCCATCCGGCCGGGCGGCCCGTGCCCATCGACGCTGGGTGGCTGACAGCCTCGCGGCATCGATGGCCGACGAAACTGGGAGCCTGGAATCTCGATGGATCTGAGCCTGCGTGCCCGCTATGGCGTCGCCCTGCTGTTGGTCGTTCTGGCGATGGCGGGCGTATTCGTCCTGGCGATGGGATTATTCATCGAAATGGTCGAATTCGAGCTGAAGCACAACACCCTCGCGCGCGAGTTGGCGGAACAGCGGGTGCTACTGGTGCGCGATCCGGCCTGGCCCGGCCCGTCGGGCGGTGACATCAGTCGTATCGTCGTGGATCAGGCGTCTTTGGGCGGGCTTGCGCCGGTGCTGGCCAACATGGCATCCGGTGCGCAGCAGGAGATCGAGCTCGACGGACGCACCTATATGGTCGGGCGCACGGACGTCGGCGATCGACGGCTGTACGTGTTGCTTGACATCGAGCCTGTCGAGAGGATCGAGCGGCGGCTGGTGATACTTGCCGCTGTTACGACGACAGCGGCGGCCCTTCTTGCCATCGTGCTCGGCTCGGCACTGGGCCGGCGGGCGGTGGGTCTCCCGCAAGGCCTCGTGCGTGAGCGCAAACTGGCTCGCGAAGCGATCAACGAGCTGCAGATGCGGCTCGTCAACCTTCGTTCCTCATCGGAGCACCTTTCGGCGCAGAGAGACCTGTCCCCCGACGCACGTCAGCATCTCGATAACGTCCAGCACGCCGCCGAACGCATGCAAGTGGCGGTGGACTCGCTCGACGCACAAACCTTGCCGGGAGGGCCCGGCGCAGAGGCCGCAGGATCCACGGGCGCGGTCGCCGCGGATACGCATCCGTCCGCCGAGGCGTAGCCCGAAAGCGCTTCAGGAACCGACCGTCAACGCTGCGCCGGCCACCATCAGGCCTATGCCCATCCAGAGCCGGAGCGACACAGGCTCGGCAAGCGTGAGCCAGGCAA
The DNA here is from genome assembly GCA_963728295.1 of uncultured Gammaproteobacteria bacterium. Classification (GTDB taxonomy): domain Bacteria; phylum Pseudomonadota; class Gammaproteobacteria; order Steroidobacterales; family Steroidobacteraceae; genus DATJKD01. The sequence continues at coordinate 110,898 of CAVSKB010000006.1, forward strand.
GAATGACCGTGATCGGCAGGCTCAACTTGTCGATGGCTGCGACCCTCGAAGCAGGCGCGAGCTGCAGCGCCTTGAAGTATGCGAGCCAGACCCGTCGCCACGCCGGAAAGAACCAGAAACAGAATCGTGCGCGCCTTCAGATCGCGCAGGCTGCTGGATTCACCCCTCGCGAAGACGATGCCCCAGGCAAACACGAGCACCACGGCAGTGCGAATCGCAGTGGCGAGGTTGGACTGCACGCCTTGAACGCCGACCTTGGCCAGGATTGCCGTGGTACCCGCGGCCGTCGCCGACAGAAGCGCATAGAACATCCAGGAATTCATGTACGTCCACGCCACTCGCAGTTGGTGGGCCAAGTGTCCGCAAGTCAAAGGCACACTTGTTGGACGCGCGCGGCGAGCTGGATCAATCGCCGGTAGATGTTCAGTGGGATCTGTCATCACCCCTGCGACGCCTCGTCGTTGATTCCGCGGTAATTCGCGAAGTCCTCATCTGGTCGATTGATGCACGGCGCCCCATGCGTCTAATCGCTGATGATGACAGCCGCGACAACCGAGGTGCCGCAGGCGCCGCCCCTCAGTCACGGCGGCTTCGTCGCATGGGCGCTTGCAGTCTGCATCGCCGGCAGTCTCGGCGCAGCCACGTCGCGCGCATCTGAGGATATCGAAGCGCCTGCCAGTTGCGGCGGCGGCGCCACTGCTGCACCCGATACCGTGCCGCCCCCCGAAGCGCTCGAGGCGCTGGGGGCGCGAATCGGTCGCGTGGACATAGAGGTCGAGGATATCTTCGATCCCACGAACCCGGCCGAGCACGCGGCACCGTACCGGCTCGCCAACAAGCTGCACGCCAACACGCACGAAGACACCGTGCGGTCGCAGCTGCTCTTCGCCGAGTCCGAACCGTATTCGAAACAGAAAGTCGAGGAGACGGAGCGACTGCTGCGCGGCCGGCGTTACCTGTTCGACGCGCATATCTCCGCGAATTGTTATCACGAGGTCGATCAGACCGTCGACATGTCCGTGCGCGTGCGCGACGTCTGGAGCCTGAACCCAGGCTTCTCCTTCAGCCGAAAGGGCGGTGAGAACGGGACGGGGCTCGAGATCGAGGACCAGGACTTCATGGGTCGCGGCGAACTCGTGTCGCTCGGCTGGAAGTCCGACGTTGATCGCACGTCCCTCCGGCTCCTCTACGACGACCCACAGCTGTTCGGCACGTGGTGGCGGGGTCGAGTGTCCTACGCGGACAACAGCGATGGCGGCATGAGCGAACTGAGCGTTGGGCGGCCGTTCTACTCGCTCGACACGCGTTGGAGTGCGGGCACCGACCTGCAGTTCGGCGACCGCAGGATGTCTCGTTATCAAGAAGGTCATGTGCTCGATGAGTTCGACGAAAATGTCAATCACTTCGAGATCTCCGGTGGCCGCTCGCACGGACTGCAGGACGGCTGGACCCGGCGCTGGCTTGCAGGTGTGCGCTACGAAGCAAGCGACTTCTCACCGTCGCCGGACAGCGAGCTGGTCGCAGCGTTGCCGGAGGACCGCAAGTTTGTCTACCCGTGGCTGGGCGTCGAGTGGATCGAGGATGACTTCGACACGGCGCACAACCGCGACCAGATTGGCAGGACCGAAGACGTACATTACGGCACGGCTTTGCGCGCCGACCTCGGGCTCGCGAGCTCCGCGATCGGAAGCGACCGAAACGCCGCACTGTTCGGGTTGAGCGCGAGCAGCGGCCGCCGGCTTGGCGAGCGCGACTCGCTGTTTCTGGGCAGCGGTCTGACCGGCCGCTGGGAAGCGGACGGGTTGCGCGACGCCGCCCTGCAGGGCGAGGTTCGCTACCACCACCGACAGCGCGAGAGCGCTCTGTTCTTCGCCGCTGCGCGCGCCAACGCCGTCGTAGAGCCGGACCTCGACCACCAACTGCTGCTCGGCGGCGACAACGGCTTGCGTGGCTATCCGCTGCGCTACCAGTCCGGGAAGGCGAGCGTCTTGTTCACGGCCGAACAGCGCATCTTCACCGACTGGTTTCCCTTCAGGCTTTACCAGATCGGCGCCGCGGTGTTTGCAGACGCCGGCCGCACCTGGGGCGACGATGTGGCCGGCCAGGCGCCGCTCGGCTGGCTCGCAGATGCTGGCGTCGGCTTGCGCATCGGTAACTCGAGATCGGGCCTCGGCAATGTACTGCACGTCGATCTTGCAGTGCCGCTCAACCGCCAGCCAGGCATCGATTCCGTGCAGCTGGTGATCGAAACGCGCGGCAGCTTCTGATATGCGAACCCTGGCCTCATCGGTTGCTGCGCACGCCGTGCTTACTGCACAACGCGGCGCAACGATACCGTTCCGTATCACGCATTTCGCACTGCCGCTCGCCGCGTTTGTTGCTCTGATGCTCCTGTTTGCATCGACATCGATCGATGTAAACCTCGCGCACGCCTGGGCCTACGACGATGCGCTGCAGGTCTGGGTCGGCCGGCGACACTGGTGGGCAGACGTACTGCTGCATCGCGACGGACGCGACGCGATCCTGCTGGTCATCCTCGCGCTGCTTGGCACGCTCGCAACAGGTTTCTTCTCGGCGCGTGCGCGCGCCGCGCGTCGGACCGCGGCGTATGTGCTCGTCACGATCGCGCTCAGCTGGGGTCTGATCGGCGTCTTGAAGCACGTCACGAATGTAGCGTGCCCCTGGGATCTACAGGATTTCGGAGGCCAGCGGCCGCACGTCGCGTTGTTCGAGACGAGACCACTCGGCTTCGTGCCGGCAGCGTGCTTCCCCGGGCACATTCAGCGTCCGGATTCTCGCTTTTCGCGTTCTATTTCGCACTCAGGGATCGTCGACCCAGGGCGGCCAGGGTGGCGCTCTGGGTCTCGCTGGCCGTCGGCGCCATGTTCGCTTTTGGTCAGGAAGCACGCGGTGCGCATTTCCTGTCCCACGACGTCTGCAGTGCGTTCGTCGCCTGGTTCGTCGCGTTAGCCACTTATTCGGCCTGGGTTCAGCGGCCGACACCTATGACGGTCAGGATGTTCGCGAACTGCCCCAGGGAACCGATGTCGATCAGCACTAATTTGATTGCGGAGGCGACCAGCAGCGCCGCGCCCATTCTCAGGCGATGACCTGCAATCCACAGACTGGCGGCGATCAACAGCAAGGCCCAGTGCAGGACGCGGCCTGCTCACTAGCCAGCTACTTACAATTTCTCGTAGCGAATAGGGATGATGCTGAACATCCGGTGGCGTTGCTCTGACCAGCACTACACTCCGCCCATACGCTCAAGAACCGCTGCCGGCGCGCAGGCAGCTAATGCATGGACGTGGAGCCGCATGCTTGACCGTCAGCGTCTACGGGGTAGTCTCTTGCTGTGACGCACTCTTGATCGCTGGTGGATCCATGTCACCCCCCGCCCTGCCCTCGGAACGGGACCTCATCCAGCGCGCGCTGCAACTCGCCCGCCAAGGCAGGCCAGAACAGGCCGAAAGTGTGGTCCAAGGCGTGCTGCGGCGGAATTCCGATTCGCTGGACGCGCGCGCTCTGCTCGGTGCGCTCGCTTTTCGACAGCATCGCTACGAGGAGGCCGTTGCAGCGTACGGGATCTGCGCGGGTGCGCGCCCGAGGAACGGCTCCTTCCAGTTCAATCTCGGCATCGCAAGGGAAAAGGCCGGCGATCTGCCCGGAGCGATAGACGCGCTGCTGGCCGCCTGTCGCCTCCATCCACGAGACTGGCGAATGGCGTTATTTGCCGGTGCGGTGCTCGAAGCAGCGGGGCGCCGCGACGAGGCGGCGGCCGTCTTCTCACTCGGCGACGACGTCGATCCGGCCATGCGCGCCGCCAGGAACAACCCCGCGCTCGATCCCGAGATTCGGAGAAGATCGGCGATTGCCGACCGCGTCATGCGCGAACACTTCTCCCGCCTGCATGCTCGCGCCGTCGACGAATGCGAACGCCGCGCCGTGGCCGCAAGCGGCGTCAAACCGGACCTCGCGCGGGTTCGCAACGCGATCTGGACGCAGACGCATGACCGTCCGTTCAAATTCCGGACTCCCAAGCAAGAGCCCAGCGTGTTCTACATGCCCGATCTGGAGGCGCGTCCCGTCACCCCGCGCGAGCGAGTGTCCGGGGCCGCCAGGATCGAAGCGGCCGCCGACGAAATCCGCGGCGAGTATCTTGCTGCGCTCGCAGCGGACATCGCAATGGCCCCCTATGTCGCTGCAAGCGAGAAGTCGCCGACGTGGCAGGGATTGCGCGGCAATCTCGACTGGTCAGCGCTGCACCTCTACAAGTCGGCGCAGGGAACGCCGCTGCTGAGCCATTTCCGGAAGACGTTGCAAGCGCTCGAGGCGGCGGATGTCGTGCGCGTCGAGGGTGGCAAGCCGATCGAAATGTTCTTCTCCAGAATGAGACCCGGCGCCCACATACCGCCGCACTTTGGCGCCGCGAACAACCGGCTGGCGGTTCACCTTCCGTTGATCGTACCGGCGGGCTGCTCAATCCGGGTAGGTGACGAGATTCACTTTTGCGCGAAGGCGAGTTGTTTGCGTTCGACGACAGTTTCGAGCACGAGGCCTGGAACACCTCGGCCACGGACCGCGTGGTACTCATCTTCGAAACTCATAATCCCGATCTCACCGCGGCAGAACGCGCTGCCGTCGAGCACGCGTTCGAGGGAGAGGCGGCTGCCGGTTCTGTAGGCGTTCTCGCCGCGCTCTGCGATCTCGATGTGGACCGCGGTCAGCTATCGTCCGCGACACGCACGCGCCGGTAGACTTCCGACGTGGCATCACACCAGAACACGCGCGGGTTGATCGGCTTGAGCCGCACGCCCGTGTCCTCGAGCTCATAGTTGGCTCGCCGGCGCGCTCCGTGCACGAGTCCGCCCCGACTACCTTCCGTATCGCCACGCCCTTACGCACGTGCGACCGAACTACGAATCTCGCATCCATTGCCGACTCGCCTCGTTCCAAAGGGGACGAGAGCATAGTCCCGACGGCAACACAAAGCCAATGGCTCTTACCATAATGGTCCCTGCAGCGCGCGGGCTCCTGGACTGCTGGTGCCGCTGCTGTAGGTAGCGCAATTCGGACATCGCGTTCGAGACAAGCGTTCGAAGATTACGTCGGCAGGGAGGACGCGACCGCGGGCCTCTGACCGCCTCCGATAACCCCACTGGTGTCTGTGCCGCGGCCTCGCGCACCAGCCGAGTACAGGGGCGTTTACAGCTCGACGCCAACTGCAGGTCGATGACGTTTCTCCACCGCTCGGCGGCGGCGAGCCGCTGAACTTAGTAGACCAAATGACGGGCTACTTCTTGGTGTAGGTTATCTCCATCATCTTCATTTCCTTGCCGTCCCTCCCCGGCCCGTACATTTCGAAGACTTCCGTGGTCGGACTCGTCCAGCGCGTCGTCATTCGCGCCGTTACCGGGCCCTTCCTGACCGGGTCATTCCAACTCCCGGTAAACGTGCAGGCTTTGCTGGCATCGCAGGTTCCCTCGCTCACCATCAGGCCCGTCGACATGCTGTCGTTCCATGTCGACCAGTACTTACCCGTGACGTTGTCGTAGCCGAGCATGCCGTGACCGGTGAAGGGCGCTCCCATCATCTTTGAACTTACGCTCTCGACTCGCACCCGACCATCGAGCGCCATCGCGCGCGTCGCTGTACCGGCCTCTTCCATGGGGGGACCGCCGGGCTCCATCCAACTCCTCACCTTGAGATCGTAGTTTCCGACCGTTGAAGCCAGGGCCTGGTGCGCGGCGCCCGGTGTTCCGGCCTTTGCGTACGCTTCCATCTCCGCCTGTTGCTCCGGCGTCATCTCGGGTTGCTGTTGCTGCGCAAATGCAGATGGGACGAACAGCAGTGCAGCCAATAGCATTCCCGACACCTTGCGAGTCATGCGTCCTCCTTTTGGCGTCCATCGTGACTCAGCCTGCCGCGAAGTATACCGTCGGTCGCCACCAACGCCTGCCTGAGTCCGCGGTAAGCGAGTAGATTGTCAGCAGTTGTGAAGACTATCTACAGCGACGCCCATCGCGAGCACCGCATCGAGGTCGAGCTCTACGGCAACGAGCTGGTACCTTGCTTCGAGCAACCCGTTCGGGCGGATTCGGTGCTCGCGCAGGTAATCGCCGTCGGGCTCGGACCCGTGATCGCGCCAATGGATCATGGCCGCCGCCCGATCACGTCGGTGCATGCGCCGGACTACGTGGAATTCCTGGAGTCTGCGTGGCGCGACTGGGTCGCCGCCGGCGGCGAAGGAGATGCCTTCAGCGGCTGTACGCCGAGACCCGACATGAGCCGGCGCATGCCGTCATCGATTCACGGCCGCCTGGGCTGGTACTCGTTCGATTCCAGCGCACCGATCACCGCCGGCACGTGGACTGCAGCCTACGCCGCAACTCAGGTCGCCCTGACGGCGGCCGACCTGCTGTCGAACGGTGAGTCCTCGGCATTCGCGCTGTGCCGCCCTCCGGGCCATCACGCGTCGAGAGCCTATTTCGGCGGCTACTGCTATCTGAACAACGCCGCGATCGCCACGCAGTTGCTGCTCGACCGCGGCCTGAAACGTGCGGCGATACTCGACGTCGATTTTCACCATGGCAACGGCACGCAATCTATTTTTTACGAACGCAACGACGTGCTCTTCGCGTCAATCCACGGCGACCCGGACGAGGAGTACCCGTATTTCTCGGGTCATGCCGATGAGACCGGGACCGGTCCCGGCACCGGCTGCAACGTCAATTTTCCGCTGCCTTCGGGAACGGGGCCAGACCGGTGGCTCGAGGCGCTCGACGCCGCGCTGTCGCGCATCCGCAGTTACGGCGCGGAAGCGATAGTCGTCTCGCTTGGAGTGGACACGTTCGAGCACGATCCGATCTCGAGCTTCAAGCTGCGATCAGACGACTACCTGCGCCTCGGGGAAGCGATCAGCACGCTGCGCCTGCCCGCCCTATTCGTCATGGAGGGCGGCTATGCGCTGGAGGCGATCGGCGTGAACGTCGCAAATACGCTGGTCGGATTCGAGTCCTGAACGCCCGCCCTCATTGACCCGCCTTCACCTGCTCGTCCCACGTCTTCGACCCTTTCACCCCGTCGAGGAACGGCAGCGCAGCAGCGACCAGCCTGGGAGAGAAGAAGATGTCGTAGTGCGTCTGGTCGGGCAGGATCGCCAGGCGGTTCTGCGACTGATGCTCGCGCATCCACCCCGCGTCCTTCAGACCGCCGCCCAGGAGCTGGTAGAACTTCACGATATGCTCTGGCCGGTACATGTCGCTGTCGCCGAACACGAGCATGACCGGCATCCGGAGCCTGGCCACGTCCGCGGACCAATCGTAGGGTTTCCTCATCCACGCCCCCATCGAGTCGAGAAGGCGCGGAAAGTCCTCGGGGCTGGGTGCAACGGCCACGTAGGTCTTGTACATCGGCGTGTCCTTCATGGAGTCGGCCATCGCCGCGCCAACCTGCGCCTGCATCGGCAGCATCTCGGGGTAGAAGCCGTCCTGCGAATAGCCCGCTGAAACCAGGACCAGCCGGCGGACGGTCTCGGGCCGCTGGACCGCGAGCTGGAACGCGACACCGCCGCCCATCGAGTAGCCCAGGACGTCGACCTGCTTGTGGCCGAGCTTTTCCAGCACCACCGCCATGTCGGCCCCCATGGCCTGCAGGCTAAATGGCCGAGCGCCGAGCGCCGTGCGCCCGTGACCCTGCAGATCCACGGCGATCACCTGCCGGTGGTCGGCGAGCTGCGGCATGATGGGCTCGAACATGCCGGTCGAGCCGAGCCCGCCGTGCAGCAGCAACAACGGTTCGCCGCTACCCCGGATCTCGTAGTAATAATCGACACCGTTCGCCGCGATGTATCCGGTTCGCACGTCCTGCGCCTCCACAGCCGTCGATGCAATCGCGAGTGCCGCGGCAGCTGTCGCTAGAATACCGGTGGTCGTCATGATGCTCTCCTGCCTCTGTAGGGTGATGTGAGTCCGCCTGTACACTCACGACGAACGAGGCACGCCGGATTCGACACGTCCCGCGGAAGACGAGCCCGCCGATGACATCGGACCAGCCTGTAGAAATTACCGTCGATGACGCACGCCGCGTCTCGGGCCTGCTGCAGATGCCGGAGCGCGCCCGGGCCTGCCTCGTGCTGGCGCACGGGGCCGGAGCCGGCATGCGCCACCCCTTTCTCGCGGCAGTGGCAACCGAGCTGGCGGCTCAGGGCATCGCGACGCTGCGCTATCAGTTTCCCTACATGGAACGGCGCTCGAGGCGCCCGGACTCACCGGACACCTGTCATGCGACCGTGCGCGCGGCGGTCGTCGAGGCGGCCACGCTTGCACCCGCGATTCCGCTCTTCGCCGGCGGCAAGTCGTTCGGCGGCCGCATGACCTCGCAGGCGCAGTCGGTCGATCCGCTTCCCGGCGTCCGCGGGCTGGCGTTCCTCGGATTTCCACTACACCCGCCGGGCCAGCCGTCGGACTCACGGGCCGGGCATCTCGCCCGGGTGCAGATCGAAATGCTGTTTCTTCAGGGCACGCGCGACGATTTCGCGAAACTCGAACTGATCCAGCCGGTCGTCTCGCAGCTCGGCGACAGAGCCCGGTTGCAACTCTTCCCGGACGCCGACCATTCCTTTCATGTGCCGGCGCGATCGGGGCGGACCGATGCCGAGGTCCGCGGCGACCTGACACGTACGCTCGCGGCGTGGATACAGTCGGTGATCGATCACACGGCCGGGTGACCGGTCATCCCGAACCGGTCTGCGACGCCTGCTCGCGCCTGGCCTGCTCGCGCGCGGCATCCTCGCGCTGGGCCTTTCGCAGCCCGGCATAATCCACAGGCCGGATTTCCCTGATCGTGCAGCTCACGCCGCCGGCCCGCACCGAATCGAGGCCGCGCCGGACGGTGTTACCGGTCGACGTCACCGCGATCGTGTTGACGAACGGCAGCTCGGAGCACGGACCCTGAACCGTGACCAAGTAGGCGTCCTTGAGGCTGGTCTGGATCGCAAGCACGTTCTTGCCGAGTGAACGCCAGCCCTGGTAACTGCCGAGGTAAGTGAATTCGTCGATCGGCGCGCCGGCGAAGTCCCGGTAGAGCTCGTAGGCTTGCGCGTCGCGCTCGCGCGGGCTCTGGCTTGCGCATCCTGCAACGACGGCAGTGAGGAGTATGAGTGGAATGCGGGCTTTCATCGCGAATCTCCTGGCGTTGAATCGCCGGTTGAGTTGTCCCTGGCGACATTAGGTTGGATCGCCCGTGCGCGGCGAAGTTCGGCCATATGCCCGCGCCGCCGGATCGCATCGTCGCTGGAACCGCACGGACCGTCGACGGAATTGACAGCGGTGGCCGCTCCTTCAATCCCCTGGCCGCCAAGCCCTTGAATCCACGGCCCTGCGCTGTCAACCGGCACGAAACGTGCTTCGTTATCCTTATGGCCAGGCGTGATCCTGGAGGGGAGTCGATATGTCCAATGTAGACCATGGGCGCTTTCAGACATGCAGCCATTTCGCGACCTGACTGGAACCGGTGACCGCGAGGGCGCAGCCGCCCCCGACGATCGCGCACAGCGAGCGAAGTCCGGGCCACGAAGGCCGCGCGCGCTCCCCCCCGCGCAGTTCCGCGAACGGCTGCTGTCCGTCATGGACAGAAAAAATCATTGGGCGTGGCCCGCCTTCAGCGGTCCGGACATCGGCAAGGCGCAGCTCAAGATTCACTTCCAGCAGGAATTCGCCAGCTACGTCCGTGACTTCCCGGTGCTGCTCGCGCGCATCCACGCGAAGAATCCGCCGGTGCCCGTGCGACGCATGCTGGCTGAGAACATTTACGAAGAAGACACGGGCGGGCTGTCATTCGGAAAATCGCACGTCGAGCTGTTTCTCCTGATGATGAAGGGTTGCGGTTTCACCGAGCCGGATTTCGAAAACATCCGGCCGCTGCCCGCGACCCGTGCCTACCGTAGCTGGCTCGATCGCGCCACCGGGCAGCGTGACTGGGTCCGCGCCGCGGCGACGATGGCGATCTTCGTCGAGGGCAGCGTTCACGATCGCCATGAGATCCTTAACCCGGGCGACCCGAAGACCGATCGGGAGATCGAAGACGCGGTGCGGAAGCATTCGCTCGTTCGATACCACGGTGTGTCGCCCGTCTTCATGGACCTGACGCGAGCGCACCAGAAGAGTCGAGGGCGGGCATCGTCACCATGCCTATGCGATGGTAGTCGCCGGGGCAGACGGCTTGCGACATCAGCAGGCCGTCATCGGATGCGTGGAGAAATCGCTCGAGCTCTGGCTGCGCTATCGCGATGCAGTTGCGCGCGCCTGCGGGCTTGCGGCATAGACCGACGCGAAGCGGGACGTTAGGCTGTCGGCGGCAGGCTTCGCCGACTTCGCGCGTGCGGCGAGCAAGCACCGCTGACCAGGGGACGGGCAACTCGCATGGCCATCTGGGTGGGCACGTCCGGGTACAACTACCCGGAATGGAAAGGGAGCTTCTACCCGGAGAAGCTGCCTGCGACAAAGATGCTGCCCTACTACGCCGAGCGGCTGTCGACCGTCGAAATCAACTACACCTATTACCGCACGCCGAACAAGAAGATCCTCGCCGGGTGGTTCGCTGCCACGCCGGAGCGGTTCAAACTCACGCTCAAGGCACCGAAGCGAATCACGCATGATGCGCGCCTCAAGGACTGCGCGGATCGCCTGCGGTACTTCGTCGAAACGGCCGCGACGCTCGAGCCCAAACTCGGCGCTCTCCTGTTTCAGCTACCGCCGAACTTCAAGCAGGATCTCGCGGTGCTCGATGCATTTCTGGACACGTTTCCTCCGGGCGTGGCTGCCGCCTTCGAGTTCCGTCATGGCTCCTGGTTGAATGACGAGGTGTATCGGCGATTACAGGCGAGGAACCTCGCACTCTGCGTCGCTGATAGCGAGACCATGGCGACGCCTGTCGAAATTACGGCGGACTACGCGTATTTCCGGTTGCGCGACGAAGGGTATACGCCCGCCGACATCGCGCGCTGGGCGGACATCATCCGCGACCGGGCAGCCGGCTGCCGAGAGGTGTACGTGTACTTCAAGCACGAGGAAGCGGGAAAGGGGCCGGAGTTCGCCCGCTTCTTGATGGATGCGCTGGGCCTGAACCGCTGAAGCCGGGCGCCGCAAGCGCGCGGCGCGGTCGACCTTCAAACTCCCGTGCGTAGGCGCACTTACGCTCGGTCGACGCGAGCCGCGTAACAGCCGCGCCTGGCGTAGTGCGCGTGCAGATAGACCACACGCGGATCGGCCAGGAACCGCTCGATGAGACGCTCGAGCTCGTGCCCGTCGACCACATCGGCGTCGACCATCAGGTCGTCGGAGTCGAAGGCACGCAGCGATATCGGCCGAATTAGCATCACGTCCGGAACTTCGTCGACGCGATCGTATGCGGCGCTCGCGCCCTCCAGCACGAAGATGGCATGACTCGAGCGATACGGGTTGTCAGCGGGCTGATGCGTGTAGTTGAGAAGAAGGACGGACTCACCCGGCTCGGCATCACGAACCTCTATGCGATCCGGATAGCCGGGTTTGGCGTCCACGAGATACCGGACGGCACCATGCTTGCGAAGCTCGTCGGCGGGCAGGCCAAAGAGCTGGCGGAAGGGCTCTGGATCGAGGCCCGTGATGCGGAATGTCACGACGACTCTCCGTGAATCCATGGTACGGCGCATCGTGCTTCCAGATCTGCGATCAAGCCATCCGATTCTTGCTCCGCAATTCGGAACCGCTGGTCCGCGCCAATCGTCAGCACCGATCGACGGATGCCGGCGCGCGCGCGCTGCCCACCGGCACCGACGGCAGATTGGGTGCCTTGAGATTCTGAAACAGGACCAGCGCTACGCCGGCGATCACCAGCAGCGCACCCGCGATCGTCGCGGCCGTGATGGTTTCGCCGAGTACGATGGCACCGAGCAGCACGGCGATGACGGGGTTAACGAGCGCATAGGTCGCCACCTTCTGCGCCGGCTCCTGAGTCAGGAGCCAGACGTAGCACGTGAGCGCGATGATGCTGCCGAACAGCGCCAGGTACAGCACCGCGACCGCGGATGCCATGGAGACCTGCGAGGGATCGAATCCGATCCACTCGCGGGTCACGAGCGCCATCGATCCCTGGAACAGTCCCCCGGCCAGCATCTGCACGCTGGCGACGCCGAGGAGCTGCGCGGGTCGCGTCGCCCGCTTCTGCTTAAGCGTGCCGATGCTCCACGCGATCCCTCCGAGCAGGATCACCACCAGGTAGATCGGTGGGATGTCCCCGCCAATCCCCTGCCGAGTCGCGACGATCGTCGTCACCCCCGCGAGCGCGAGCCCGGTGCCGAGGAGCGCCCGCCGTGTCGGCCTGCTGCGTTCGAAAAACGCCCAATTGAGCAGGAGCACCTCCACGGGGATCGCCGCGACGATCAGCGCGGCCATGCCCGAAGGCAGTTCCTGCTGCGCCCACACGACGAAACCGTTGCCGGCTCCGGCGAGCAGCACGCCCGAGAGCAACGCGTGACGCCACGGCAACCCGCGCAGCTGCGCCGGGTCACGGAACGCGAGCCACGCGAACATCAGCGCCGCGGCGAGCAGAAAGCGCACGCTGCCGCTGGCGAAGGGCGGCAGCGTCTGGATCGCGAAAGCGATGCCGAGGTAGGTCGTGCCCCAGACCAGGTAGACGCACCCGTACGCGAGCGTGATGCGAGCCTTCAACGTGGCAGTGCTCATGGCGGCAATGTGCCGCTATCCTTGGCATCAGTACAGATTCAGGTATAGTGAGAGTCGACCAGTACAGTTGCATCTGTCGCAAGATCGTGTCGGACCATCGCGATGTCCACTACCGACCCTTTGCTTTACGAACGGATCGCCGGTCTCGTCGCCGGACAGATCTCCTCGGGCGCGTTGCGTGTGTCGGAGCGCATCCCGTCGGTGCGGACCATGAGCCGCTCCGCGCGGGTCAGCATTTCGACCGTGGTGCAGGCCTATGCGCATCTCGAATCGCAGGGCCTGATCGAGGCGCGTCCGCAGTCCGGTTATTTCGTTCGCGCGCGCACGCGCGAGCGCCTGCCCGAACCGCCGCCGCGTCAGCTGCGCTCTACCCGGCCGCGCAGCGTCGCCGCCGACGTGCTCGATGCCTGTCGCGAGGCGATCCAGCGCAACGATCTCGTCCAGCTCAACATGGCATGCGCGCCGCCCGAATCTGCGCCGAACCGGCGCTTGAACCGGCTGATCCGCGATGAATTGCGCGACCACCCGAACCATGCAGGCGAGATCGTGCTGCCGCCCGGCGACTTCGAGCTCCGGCGACAGGTCGCGCGCCGCGCGGCGCTGGCCGGCGCCGCGACCAACCCCGACGACATCGTGATTACGGGCGGCACTATGGACGCAGTGACGCTCTCGCTCGGCGTGCTGTGCAAGTCGGGCGATACGATTCTGGTCGAATCGCCGACGTATTTCGGCGTGCTGCAGGCGGTCGAGCACCTGGGACTCAAGGTCATCGAGGTGCCGAATCATCCCGGCCGCGGCATCGACGTCGACGCGATCCGGGGGGCCGTGGCCGGCCAGCGGCTCGCGGCCGCCGTGCTGATGCCGAACTTCAACAACCCGTCCGGCAGCCTCACCCCGATCGATGCGAAGCGCGACCTCGTGTCGGCGCTGGCTGGCGCGGGAGTGCCGATCATCGAAGATGACCTGTACGGCGAGCTGTATTTCGGATCGGAGCGTCCGGCGTCGTTGCGCGGCTTCGACGCGCAGGGGCTGGTGATTTCCTGCGGCTCGGTCTCCAAGACGATTGCACTGGGCTACCGGGTCGGCTGGGCTATCACACCCATGTGGGCCCGCGACATCCAGCGCGCCAAATTCTTCACATCGGTCGCTGCGCCCACACTGCAGCAGCGGGTTCTTGCCCGTTACTTCGCGAGCGGCGGGTACGACAGGTTTCTGACCGGGTTGCGGCGGATGCTCGCAGCAAGCGCCGAGCGGTTTCTCGACGCGATCGCGTCAAAGTTCCCAACCGGCACCTGCGTCGCCCGCCCCGCGGGTGGCATGGTGCTGTGGGTGAGTCTGCCCCCGAGCGTCGACAGCATGGATCTCTTTCGCAAAGCGCTCGAGTCCCGGATCGGGATCATGCCCGGCATCGTGTTTTCCGCAAAGGCGGGCTTCCGTAACTACATCCGGCTCAACTACGGTTGCGGCTGGTCCCCCGAAGTCGCGGCGGCTATCGAGACTCTGGGCCGACTCGTCCGCAGGATGGCTAATTAAAGGAAGCGCGATCATGAGCACCCGGTACCAAGCGACGTTGTTTGCGGTCTTGGCCGCGCTGTCCATACAGGCGGATGCGTTCGACCTGGCCGGTCTTCGTATGGTTGACCTCGGTCATGCGTATGGCGAGGACACGTTGTACTGGCCGTCCCGTCCGGCGGCACGGTTCGAGCTCGAACGACTGTCGTATGGCGAGACCCCTGGTGGGTACTTCTACGCCGCGAACCGATTCTGCGCGCCCGAACACGGCGGCACTCATCTCGACGCACCGATTCACTTTGCGCGCGACGGCATGACGGCCGACCAGCTCCCGCTTACGCAGCTGATCGCCCCGGCGGTCCGCATCGACGTGCGCGAGCAGGCCACGAAGGATCGCAGTTATCGTCTGCAGCCGGAGGACATAAGTCGCTTTGAACAGAAGTGGGGCGTGATCCGCCCTGGAACGATCGTTCTGCTGCAGACGGGCTGGAGCCGATACTGGCCGGACCGTAAGGCGTATTTCGGCAGTGAATCCGCCGAGGACGCGAGCGGGCTGGAGTTCCCGAGCTATGGCGAGGAAGCCGCGCGCATTCTGGTGAAAGATCGCGGCGTCGTACTGCTTGGCGTCGACACCGCATCGATCGATTTCGGAAAATCAAAGGATTTCGTCGTGCACCGTCTCGCGGCAGCGGGCAATGTCGGCGGACTCGAGAACCTGACCAACCTGGAGCAGCTTCCTGAAACTGGTTTCCACGTGATCGCGCTTCCGATGAAGATTCGCGGCGGGTCGGGCGGCCCGGTCCGCGTCGTTGCACTCGTACCGCGCTGACCCGCAGCTCTCATCGCAGCCTGCGCGAGCAATCCGTTCAGGGCGTCGCCGGCGGCTTCCCGTAGTTCACTGCGAGATAGCGTGCGATTGCGTCGACGTCGTCCTTCGGGATTGGCGCGCCGAACGCGTTGATCATCTTGTTGACGACCGCCGTCCAACCGGCGAGATCGAGGAACCGCGAATTCATGCGAATGTAGTCGAGGCTGTGACACGCGCCACACTGCGCCGTCTTCTCCCGGCCGGGCGCGTCCACTAGCTCGTCGGACGATGCGTAGGCGGCCGCTTTGGGCGGAACCCCTTGCTTCGGGCTGGATACCTGCGCGATCGCGGGTCGCGCCCCAGCGACCGCGACGACCACGGCGATGGCAACGTGCGTCCGTACACGGCGCCTCTTCATACGACCTCGACACGGACACGCTGGATCACGTTGTGGTGATAGCCGGCGGGATTCTGGATCAGCTGCTCGACCTGAGTCTCGCCGGCGCGGCTCGTCGCGCGTGCCATCACGACGTGTGCACCCCTCCCGACGGCAGAAACATGCAGTTCGAACTCCCGGAACGAGTAACGCCCGAGATCCTTGCCCAGCGTTGCCGGGCGCCAGGTCTCGCCGGCATCGATCGACACGTCCACCTGTGCGATGCCGGACCCGGCGTCCCACGCGAGACCCCGAACCTCGATCGGTCGACCGCGCGGGATTTGCAGACCCGCACGCAACGACGTGACCAGTGAATTGACGACCATGGTCGTGATCGGCTCATTCGCTTCCTTCACCTGGGACTTGAAGCTCGGCGTGCGGAACTTGCCGCGCGGGAGCCGATAGGCCGTGCTCATCCAGAAATTGGTTTCGGGCGTCGGGGTCGCGCGGATACCGACCAGCGATTTGACCCAGTACGTGCCCGTCCAGCCGGGAACGACCAGCCGCGCCGGATAGCCATTCATCGGTGGCAGCGGCCCCCCATTCATCTCAAACGCAATCAATGTATCGGGATCGAGCGCGGTCTCGATCGGTAGCGACTTTACGAAGTCCGGAATGCCGTCGAGCGCGCCGCGATCCGCCCCGTTGAATGCGACCTCGACCGCATCGCCCTTGAGCCCCGCGCGCGCAAGGACGTCCTTGACCCGCACGCCACGCCACGCAGCGTTGCCCATTGCGCCGACGCCCCATTGCACGCCGGGAACGTGCGGCTCGAACAGTCCGCGCCTGTTGCCCGAGCATTGGCATACGGCCGTGACATAGGCAGGTTCGAATTCGCTTCGCAGCTGCGCCAGCGTGAAGCGCTGCTCGTGCTGTACGCTGTCGCCGCCCACCGTCAGCGCCCAGCTCGCCGCGTCCAGTGCGGGTATCGAGGACAAGTGCCAGCGCACGAAGAATGCGTCGTTGCGCGTGATGGGCGTGCGAAAGTACTCGATCGGCGTCTCGAAGTTGGGTGGCCGCGCGGTCTTCCGGATGAGCGGCACCTTGCCGGGAAGCGCCTGCAGGTTCTGCTCGGCCAGCGTACCGTCAGGAAGCTCGGTGAAACCCAGCTCCGCCGTGCCGCCGATCGCGCCCGCGGTCACGCGCACGGGCATCAGCGCGAGCGCACCGGCTCCCGCTGCGCCCGTGAGCAGCCGGCGGCGCAACCTGCTCTCGGGAGCGAACTTGATTCGCGTCATGTTTGCCCTCCCTGCCCGAACGACGTTCCGAAGGCAAGCAGACGGCGCGGCTCAGCGTCCCTGCATCAGCTCGACGAACTCGGGATTGTCGCGCAGCGACGCAAAGTCCGGATCGTTCCTCATCCACCCGAAGTTGGCATAGCCGGCCTCGATCGCCTGGCGCAGCGCGTCGATCGTCTGGCTGGTCTCGCCGAGGTTCGCGTACATGCAGGCCGCGTTGTAGTGCATGACCGGGTCGCCCGGGCTCAGCTCCAGCGCCTTGGCGCATTCCTGCAGCGCCTCGTCCTTGCGCCCGATCCGGCCGAGCTGGTTTGCGTAAATCAGGCGAGCACGGGAGTCGTCCGGGTTCTGGAGCAGGTAGTTCGGAAACAGCTGCAGCAACTGGCTGTAGACGACCTCAGCTTCCTCCTTCCGCGCCAGCCCCATGAGGGTCTGCGCGAGATCCACGTGGCCGGCGTAAAACCCTGGCTTGATCTCCGCGACTCGCCGGAACAGCTCGAGAGCCTGATCGAGCTTGCCCTCCGTGAAACAGATGCGCCCGAGCGTCCAGTGTGCGATGAAGTCGTCGGGGTCGATTTCGATCGCCTTCTTGCACGACGCAGCTGCTTCGTCGAACTTGCCCCAGAGGAAGTAGGACAATCCCATGGCCCGGTAGGCTTCGGGCAGGTTGTTGTCGTACATCAGCGCCTTGAAGCTGAGTTCCTGGGCCTTTTCCCGGAACTTTTCCTGCCGCGAGAATTGCTGATACACCTGCCCGTAGGCACTCGAGCACCCCGCGTATGCGGCCGCGAAACGCGGGTCGAGCTCGATGGCCTTCTCGAAGAGCTGGATCGCGTACTCGCTGCTGCGCTTGGTCAGGCGGTACAAGTGTTCCTGGCCGCGCAGGTAGAGGTCATAGGCCTGTGCGTTGACGGTCTGCCGCTTGGTCAGCGAAACCTTTTCCGAGAAACTCAGCTTGAGCTTGAGCGCCTCGACGATTTGTTGCGCAACCTGCTCCTGGATGTCGAAGATGTCGTCGAGCTTGCCCTTGTACGTGTTGCCCCAGAGCTGCCGGTTGGTCGCGACGTCGACGAGTTGAACGGTGATTCGCACGGAATCGTGGAACCGCCGCACGCTGCCGCCGACGATATACCGCGCGTTGAGCTCGTTGCCGACCGCGCGGATGTCCTGTACCCGCCCCTTGTACTGCATCGTGGCCCAGCGTGAGACCAGCTCGATCTCCCTGACCAGTGAGAGCCGGGCGATCAGCTCGTCGGTCAGCCCGTCGCTGAAGTAATCGGTCTCCTGGTCGGGACTGATGTTGTCGAACGGGAGCACGGCCAGCGCGCCTGGCTCGATGGCATGTTCGGTGCCCTGTGCGGCAGGCGTGCTCGCTGACGTGCACGGAACGAGCATCGATGCCCGGTGTCGCCGCTGCGAGTGACTGCGCGACGCTTACGCCCAGCGTCTGAAGCGAGCGCAGCACGGATTTCAAGTTCTGATCCGGATCGCCCCGGGAGTAGTCGATGTGCTGTATGCCGGCGAGCGGGTACTTGAGGCTCGACGGAATGGTGATCTGCTCGAGAAGGACGGGGAGGATGTGTCCCTTCCGCTCACTGGTCAGCATGACCTCCTTGGCCACGTTGTGCGAGCGGCCCGCCGACTCCGTAATCATCAGCAGCAGGACCTTTGCACTGTCGAGGGCATTGACGATCGCCTCGCCCCAGAGCGCCGCGCCGTCGATCCCGCTCTGGTCGATCCAGACGCTGACACCCGCGTCACGCAGCTTCGCCACGAGCTCGAGAACGCGATCCTTGTCCTCGCGCGAATAGCTGATGAATACGTCGGCCGACTGAGTCAACGGCGACCCTTCTTATGTTCAACGCCCCGGCGCGGCGAATCATCTGGCCGGCGGTTCCCCTTAGCTGCTCAAGGCTAGCTCATCACCCTGTACTTGAGAAGGATTCGGGGTCTGCTGCGGGGGAAGAAGAGGCCCGGGCGGCGGTCGCCCCTCCCCGTTCAGGCCAGGTACCGGGCCTCTGGCCCGAGCAGGTAGTCGACGATATCTCCGACGCCGTCGCGGATCGGATCGACGCACGGCACGCCCATGCTGGAGGCGATGGCCTGCCTGCATTCGGAAGCTGCTTCGTAGGACATCTTCGACGTATTGACACTTACGCCCACGCAGCGCGCGCGCGGGTTTGTCAGCCGCGCCGCGGCGAGGTGACGCTCCGCGCAAAGGGCGACGTCTGGGACCGGAAATCCCGGCATCTCGTCGAGCTCCCGGCGCAGCGGATCGTGGCACACGACAAGGGCATCGGGCTGCGTGCCGTGGATGAGCCCGAGCGTGACACCCGCGTACGAAGGATGAAGGAGCGATCCCTGGCCTTCGACGACGTCCCAATGTTCGGCCTGATTGGCGGGCGACAGCTCCTCGGCCGCTCCGGCGATGAAATCCGCGATCACCGCATCGATGACGATGCCACGTCCGCTGATCAGG
Source organism: uncultured Gammaproteobacteria bacterium (assembly GCA_963728295.1). GTDB lineage: Bacteria > Pseudomonadota > Gammaproteobacteria > Steroidobacterales > Steroidobacteraceae > DATJKD01. The sequence goes on from CAVSKB010000006.1 coordinate 130,096, forward strand.
AGCCCGGTCTGGCCGGTGGCGCGGAAATCGGAAAGCTCGCCACGGCGGCGCAGCTCGCGGTCGATCGCGAGCGCGGTGTACTTCTTGCCGACGGCGCAATCGGTCCCCACCGTCAGCAGCCGCTTGCCGGCCCTCTTGCGACCGGTGCCCACCTGAAACGAGCCACGGGGCTGGCGCACGTCGTGCAACGCGACACCCGCGCGCCGCGCCGCCGCCGCGAGCGGCGCGAGGTCGGCGAGACGCTGGTGCAGACCCTGCCGCGATGTCGAGCCCGGCTTCGGCAGCCGCGAGCAAGGGCGGCAGCCAGCTCTCCGCGATGTAGCCGCCGCTGTTGGCGACGCCGATGACCATCGTCCGCGCGCCTCGCGCGCGCGCCTCGGCCGGCGTCAGGTCCTCGAGCCCGAGGTCGACACCCCGCGGCAGCAGGCGCAGCTGCCCGACGCAGTCCTCGCGGCACCAGTCCCGGATGCCGAAGGCCGTCTTCGCCGAAAGCTCGTCCTGAACGTCGCCGAGAAAAAGCAGGTAGGGCCTGGGGATGTCGACGATCATTCGGACCACCCCCAGAAGCCGCCTTCCGGCGGGTGCACGGTGCTCCCGACGTAGCGCAGCCCGCCGGTCCGATCCCTGCCGAGCATCAGCGGGCCGTCGAGGTCGACGTGCTCGGCCTGCGAGGCGAGCAATAGCGCGGGCGCCATCGCGAGCGAGGTGCCCAGCATGCAGCCGACCATGAGCCGCAGTCCCTCGCGCCGCGCCGCCGCGATCGAGAGCAGCGCTTCAGTCAGACCTCCGGTCTTGTCGAGCTTCACGTTGACCATGTCGTATCTGCCGACAACCGCGCTCAAGCTGCTGCGGTCTAGAAAGCTCTCGTCGGCGCAAACAGCAATCGTGTGCTCGACGCCGCGCAGCGCATCATCCGAACCGCGCGGCAGCGGCTGCTCGAGCATCTCGACACCATTTCGCTCGCAGGTCTCGATCACCTCCTGGAGTAGATCGGGCGACAGCGAGCCGTTGGCATCCGCGATCAGCGTGGCGCGCGGCGCGGCGTTGCGCACGGCTTCGACGCACTCGCTGGCCCGCGCACCCTCGAGCTTGATCTTCAGCAGCGGACGCGCGGAATTGCGGCGTGCGTCGTCGGCCATCTGCGGAGCGGGGCCGGCGCGAAGCGTATACGCGGTCGTCGTCGGCCGCGGCGGGGGCAAGCCCGCCAGGCTCCACACCGGTACCTGCGCGATCCTGCTCTCGAGGTCCCAGAGCGCACAGTCGAGCGCGCTGCGTGCGGGGCCGGCCGGCAGCAGTTCCAGCAGATCCTCGCGACCCGCACCGCGCTCCACCGCGTCGCGCGCCTGCTCGATCTCCTGGAGCACGTTCACGCGGCCGGTCGCCAGCAGGTCGTCACGCTCGGTCTCACCGCGGCCGACGTGCCCCCGATCACCGATCTCGACGACGATCAGCTGAGTGTCTCGCTGCACCAGGCCGGCGATGACGAACGGCTCGTCAAGCGTCCACAGCTCCGTCCGGCAGCGGAGCTCGCGTCGCATCAGCGCGCTCCGTTGCCCCGGACCGCCTGACCGGGGAACGCGCCGTCGACGAGTCGGGAGTCGTGAACCACCGGCACGCCATTGACGATCACGTGCACGAAGCCGCGCGACGGCTTATCGGAGTCACCGAACACGGCGCGGTCCGCCACCGCGGCAGGATCGAAGACCGTGAGATCGGCATCGGCGCCCGTCTGCACGCGACCCTTGCGCTTCATGCCGTCCGCAACCCGCTCGAGACGTCTTGCCGGCAGGTAGCTCAGCCGTGCGATCGCGTCATTGAGCGTCAGGATCTGCCTCTCGCGTACGTAGCGTCCGAGCACGCGCCCGTTCGTGCCGGCGCCACGCGGATGCTCGTTTCCGGTCTCGATGTCACCCGCATCGGAAACGATCATCACCCCGGGGCGCGTCAGCGCCGCCTCGATTGCCGACTCCGGTATGCCCTGCCCGACGACGCTCTGCTGCTCGGCGCGATATTTCTCGAAGGTCGCTGCCGTGACCACCTCGCCAGTGCTCGCGAGCGTCAGATCGTCATAGTCGATCTCGTAGCGCTGCTGCCAGCCGGGCTCGAACAGCGGCTCTTCGAGACCGGTCGACCACGCCGTATAGGGGTACACCTCGGTCGTCACGTCGACGCCCCGCGCGCGCGCCGAATCGATGATGTCGAGCACGATCGGGGTCTTGCTCAGGTTCATGCTCGTGACGTGGCAGATGTGGATCGGTGCGCCCGTGATGGCCGAATCCGCGACGAGCTCCTGCACGGCCTCGAGCCAGGTCCCCGGCGCGACCATCGATCCGTAACGCTGATGCGAGAAGACCATCGTCTGCCGCGACGCCGCAAGCTCGAACACCCGCAGCCCCTCCAGGTGGCTGGTCCCCGGCATGTAATCGGGCATGTAACCAATGCCGATGCCGCCTTCGTCGAGTGCCCGCGAGAGCTCCGCGATCACGATCACGATCTGCTCGGGCGTCGAAGGCTCGCTGGCGAACTGCGACGGTGGCGTGTCGTCGTCGATCTTTCGTTGCAGGGTGCGCGCGATGGCCAGGCGTCGCGCGTCGTAGTGGCCGGCCGAGGCGCCGAAGTTGAAACGTGACTTTCCCGTGTGACCTGCCAGCCACTCGTCCGGCCTGAGCACGCCCCCTTCCAGCTCGAGCGCCGTCGTTACGCCGTCGAGCACGCGCAGCTCCTGAGAGTGCGGGGCGAAGGCATGATTGTGCAGATCGATGAACCCGGGCGCGACGACCAGGCCGCGCGCATCGATCACGCTCGCGCCGTCGAGCGGCGCTTCGGTCACGGCGGCGATGCGATTGCCGCGGATCCCGACGTTGCGTACGCCGTCGAGACCGCTCTGCGGGTCGATGACGCGCCCACCCTGGATTACGAGGTCGAACCGATCATCGGCCCCCTGCGCGGTTGCGCAGCCGGCGACCATCAGCGCCACCACCAGGAGGCGCGCCGCGGTTGGCAGTGACATCGTCATAGGAACCGGCATTCTGCCATTGGACCGCGGGCGTCGCAGTCGGTCGACAGCTTCACCGCTGTCCGCTGGAGGCGATGACCTCATTCCCCTAGGCGGCATTCCCCTAGCGCGGCAACCGATATGGCGCTTCGACCGGAAATTATTGCCGGTGGACATGAACGTATTGCCCTGCCCGGCTCGTCAAAACTCCTCAGCGAGCATGGCATGCGGCTTGCTTGGTTGAGCTCGACCCAAACAGCCGAGGAATCAAGCGATGGCCAGATGCGAAGTTTGCGGCAACGACTACGACAAATCCTTCGAGGTCCTCAAGGGCGGCAAGTCGCATATTTTCGACAGCTTCGAGTGCGCCATTCATGCACTCGCGCCGACCTGTAAGCATTGCGGCTGCCGGATCATCGGCCACGGCATGGAGGCTCATGGGGAATTTTTCTGTTGCGCGTACTGCGCGAAGCACGCGGGCGCGCCGCAAATGAAGGATCGGGCCGAGTCGACCACGCCCCGCTAGCTCGCTAGTACACGTGTTGCGCGTGCGCGTCCAGATGCGGCATCGCGGGCGACGTACGGATGGATTCCCGCAAAGGTGGCGGAGTATGCTCTCGCCACCTAATCGGGGGGATCCATCATGAGCTTCAGCCCTGCTTCCAGGCATTGGCTTATCACGATGGCCGCGACGGCCACCGCGCTCGGCGCGCCAACCGCAGTTCTGGCGCAGGATGCGGAATTCGAGGAGATCGTGGTGACCGGCACGCGCAAGGGCGGCCAGTCGCCGACCGAAACGCTGTCGCCGGTCGACGTGCTTTCAGGCGAACTGCTCTCGGACCAGGCAGCGTTCGATCTGACGGATGGCCTGCCAAAGGTGACCCCGTCGCTGAACACGCAGCGCTTCCCGATCGCGGACGGTACCGCCTTCATCCGCCCCGTTACGCTGCGCAACCTCTCGCCCGATCACACTCTGGTGCTGATGAACGGCACGCGCCGGCATCGCTCCGCCCTCGTGAACCTGCAGCTCGCACCGTTGGGAACGGTCAACCAGGGCTCGCAGGGCGTGGACTTCGCGGCGTTCCCCGCCGCGGCGATCCAGCGGGTCGAGATCCTGCGCGATGGCGCCGCGGCGCAGTACGGCTCGGATGCGATCGCGGGTGTCGTCAACATCATCCTGAAGGACGCGAGCGAGGGTGGGTCGCTCTCCGCGCAGTACGGTGAGTATTACGAAAGCGACGGCGAGCGCCTGTCGCGTCAGCGGGAACATCGGCTTGCCGCTCGGCCCCGACGGGTTCGCGAATCTCTCGGCCGAGTATTCCGAGTCCGACATCACCTCGCGCGGCCATCCCCGACCCGATGCCGCCGCGTTCGGCGCGATCGTCGGCAACGACATCATTCCGCTTGGCGGCCTCGGCCAGCGCTGGGGCGATCCCGACGTCGAGGCGCTCAAGTTCGCCGTCAATGCAGGTCTCGATGTGAGCGACACGCTCGAGGTGTACGGCTTCGCGACCTACATGGACAACACGACGACGTCGGACTTCTTCTATCGGGGGCCGGTGGTCGACGCCGGTGCAGCCCGCCGGCCTCGCCGCGCGCACGACGCTGCAGATCGACAACGACGCGAACGGCCTGCCGGATCCACGCGTCGCAGTCGCTGGTCGACGAGCATCGTGGCCAGGGCGCTCGATCCGAACGACTACCTGGTCGCCGGATGCGTCGAGCCCGAGCGGCTTCGTGCTGCGCAACCCGATCTTCACGGAGTTCCCCGGTGGATATAACCCGGACTTCGGAGCGGACTTGACGGACATGTCGTTCGTTCTCGGTCTGCGCGGCGACATCACTGACACGCTCACCTGGGATCTGAGCGGGCGGTACGCCGAGAACGAGGTCGAGTACACGCTCTCGGACACGATCAATCCGAGTCTCGGGCGGTTGTCACCGCTGTCGTTCAATCCCGGTACGCTGACCCAGGAGGAGAGCGGGATCAACCTGGACTTCGTCCAGTCGTTCGCGAACTCTCCGCTCAACGTCGCCTTCGGCGCGGAGTTCCGCAACGAGACATACAAGATCGACGCGGGTGATGAGGCGTCCGTAGTTGCGGGCCCAACGGCGGCGATCTTCGGCGTCGGTTCCGACGGTTTCCAGGGCTTCACCCCCGAGTCGGCGGGCAGCTTCGAGAGCGACAGCTGGGCGGGCTATGTCGACGTCGAGACCGATCTCACCGATCGCCTGTCGGGCGCCGTCGCGCTGCGCTACGAGGACTACGACGAGTTCGGCGACACGACCGACTGGAAGGTCTCGGGACGCTACCAGTTCACCGATGCCTTTGCGATCCGCGCCACCGCGAATACCGGGTTCCGCGCGCCGACACCGGGGCAGGTGAATACGCTCAACGTCACGACGACCTCGGACTCGAGCGGCAACCTGATCCCGAACGGCACCTACCCTGTCGCGCACCCCGTCGCGGTGACGCTCGGCGCGGTGCCGCTCAAGCCCGGAGGAATCGGAAGCCTACACGGTAGGCCTGGTGTGGGACGCCGCGGACCGGACCAGCGTCACGCTCGATTTCTATCACATCGAAATCGACGACCGGGTGGCGTTGCTCACCAACACGATCGGTCCCACCGAGGTCGCACTCCTCACCGCAGCCGGTATACCCAATGCGGCGCTCCTGAACGGCAGCAACGCGAACTTCTTCGTCAACGGATTCGACTCCGAGATCGAAGGCATTGACCTTGCGCTGACGAGCGGGTTCGATCTGGCCGGCGGCGACCTGGTCGCCGACTTCCGCTACAACTACAACACGCAGGAGGTTTCGGACGTCTCTCCTGGCACGATCAACAATGCCCGCGTGTACGACCTCGAGAACCAGATCCCCGAGAACCGGGCGGTGCTGTCGTTCAACTGGGCATCCGGTGGTATGTTCGGCGCGCTGCTGCGCTTCAACTACTACGACTCGTGGTCGACGACCTCCGGGCTGTTCGATCCGACGCCGCCGGGAGGAAACCAGGTCGTGTACGACTACGGTTCGAGCTTGCTCGTCGACGCCGAGATCAGCATGACGTTCAACGACATGTTCACGGTCACGCTGGGTGGCGAGAACGTTTTCGATGAGTACCCGGACGACGAGCAGGACGGCACCCTGGACTTCCTCGGCCTGAACTACGCGCTGACCTCGCCCTACGGCTTCAACGGCGGGTTCTACTACCTGCGGCTGGGCGTCAGCTTCTGATCATCCGAGTCAAGACTGGCGGGGGCCGACGATGCTCGGCCCCCGCTCCATCAAGGAGGAGTTGCACTGATGATGTTCTCCAGACCCGTATTCATCCTCGCCTTGCTGACGACCGCATTCGCGTTCGCCGGTACGGCCTTCGGCAAGGACATGCCGGACAACTGGGACGGTCTCGTGCGGGTCAAGCCGAAGAGGATGGACGCCGCGTACCTTGCGCCGGGCACTGACTTCCGCACCTACACCAAGGTCATGCTCGATCCGGCCGAGGTCGCGTTCAAGAAGGACTGGATGCGTGACGTCAACGACTCCTCGGCGGGCGTCTCGAAGGACGTGACGGACGAGGATGCCCAGAAGATCCTCGCCGCGGCTCGCGACGGTCTCACCAGATCTTCAAGGAGACCTTCGAGAAGGCCGGCATCCAGGTCGTGACGACACCGGGGCCGGACGTGCTGCGCCTGTCGCCCGGCGTGGCGAATCTCTACATCAACGCGCCCGGATACGATGTCCGCCGGCATGTCGCGGACCTACACGACCGAGGCCGGGGAGGCGACCTTCGTGCTCGAAGCGCGCGACTCGATGACGCGGCGCACTGCTCGGCCGTGTCTTCGATCGCCGCGAGACACGCCAGTCCGGCGGCGTGCAGTGGGCGACCAGCGTATCCAACCGGGCGGACTTCTCGCAGCTCTTCAAGTCATGGGCGAACATCTGCGTCAAGGGCATGGGCGAGCTCAAGGAGAACTCGCCGGTGCCCGCCGACCTGCAGCCGAACCAGAAGCTCTGATCGCGTTCAGCTGCGCTGTTTCCTGCGACCGCCCGCCTCAGCAGCAGCGCGTCCGCCCCTTTCCGTAGCGCGCCTGCATGCGCTCGATGAAGAATGCACGGCGATCCATGGGCTGTCCGCCCGGGTGGCGCTCGCGCATGTGCGCCACGTAGGCGTCGTAGTCCGGGATACCGATCGCAAGACGCGCGGCGCGGGCGGCCGCGTGCCAGCCGCGCTGCGCCCAGCGGACGACACCGCGCGTCAACCGGGCGGATCGTAACCGGCCCGCCGCCGCGGCTGCGGACGCCGTCGACGCTTCAGCGTGCCAGGGACTCGAGCGCGACATGCTCGCTCTCCTTGGACGTCGGCGACCCGGTGCGGCGCGCGGCGAGCGCGGCTCTCGCTGCGAAGAACACCGTCGCGAGAAGGACCACGATGAACAACGCACACAGGCCCGCGTCGAGCGTGTTGTTGAACACCACGCGCTGCATCTCTTCAAGCGAGTTCGCGGGTCGCCAGTACCTCACCGCGGGAGGCCGCCGCGGAGAATCGCTCGGCGTTGGCGAGGAAGCCGATCTTCGGGTCGGGATGGAACAGCTTCTGCCAGCCCGCCGTGAGCGTGCAGATCAGCAGCCACGCCGTCGGCAGCAGCGGGATCCACAGGTACCGCTCGCGCTTCATCTTGACCATGACCACGCAGCAGAACATCAGCGCGATGCCCGCGAGCATCTGGTTGGCGATGCCGAACAGCGGCCACAGCGTGTTGATGCCGCCCAGAGGATCGATCACGCCCTGGTAGAGGAACCAGCCCCAGCCGCTGACCGCGACCGCCGTGCATGCGACGTTTGCCGTCCAGCTCTCGGTGCGACGGAACGGCGCGTAGGCAACGCCGACCAGGTCCTGGATCATGAACCGCGCGACGCGGGTTCCGGCGTCGAGCGTCGTCAGGATGAACAGCGCCTCGAACAGGATTGCGTAGTGGTACCAGAACGCCAGCATGCCGCTGCCGCCGACCAGGTCGTTCAGGATCTGCGCCATGCCCACGGCCAGCGTCGGCGCGCCGCCGGTGCGTGAGAGGATCGTAAGCTCACCGATCTGCTGCGCCGTCGAAGCCAGCACGTCCGGCGTGATGACGAAGCCCCAGTTCGAGATCGCCGCCGCCGCCGATTCGACCGTGGTGCCGATCAGCGCCGGCGGTGAGTTCATCGCGAAGTACACGCCCGGCTGAAGCACGCAGGCGGCGATCAGCGCCATCACCGCGACGAACGACTCCATCAGCATTGCGCCGTACCCGATCAGCGGTATGTGTCGCTCGTTGGCGATCATCTTCGGCGTCGTTCCCGACGATACCAGCGCGTGAAAGCCCGACACCGCGCCGCAGGCGATGGTGATGAACAGGAACGGGAAGAGCTGCCCGGCGAACACCGGACCCGTGCCGTCGACGAACCGCGTGAGCGCCGGCATCTGCAGGTCGGGCCGCGCGATCAGGATGGCAACCGCGAGCAGCACCACCGTACCGATCTTCAGGAAGGTGGATAGATAATCGCGCGGCGCGAGCAGCAGCCACACCGGCAGAACAGCCGCGACGAAGCCGTAGCCGATCAGCAGCCACGCGAGCGTGGTGTCGCGCAGCGTGAAGGCCGGCCCCCAGACCGGATCCATGGCGACGCGGCCTCCGATCCAGATCGAGAGCAGCAGCAGGCCCAGTCCAAGCAGCGAGACCTCGAGGATGCGTCCCGGCCGGAACACCCGCAGGTACAGACCCATCACGACCGCGATAGGAATGGTCATCGCGACGGTGAACGTGCCCCAGGGGCTCTGCGCGAGCGCCCGCACGACAACCAGCGACAGCACCGCGAGCAGGATCACCATGATCATCAGGATCCCGATCATCGCGGTCACGCCTGCGGCCGCGCCCATCTCGCTGCGGATCATCTCGCCGAGCGACCGCCCGTCGCGCCGGGTCGAGAAGAACAGCACGAGCAGGTCCTGAACGGCACCCGCGAACACGACGCCGACGATGATCCAGAGCGTGCCCGGCAGGTAACCCATCTGCGCCGCGAGCACCGGCCCCACCAGCGGCCCGGCGCCGGCGATAGCTGCAAAGTGGTGCCCGAACAGGACGCTGCGTTCGCGTGGGCACGAAATCGAGGCCGTCGTTGCGCCGCCAGGCCGGGGTCGCGCGGCGACCGTCGATGCGAAGCGCGTGCGCCGCGATGTAGCGCGCGTAGAAGCGGAATGCGATCAGGTAAACCGAGACCGCCGCGGTCACCAGCCACAGCGCGCTGATGGTCTCACCGCGCCGCAGAGCGATGGTGCCCAAGCACACCGCCGCGAGCGCGGCGAGCGCCAGCCACGCGGCGTGCTTGAGTACGGCGTTGCGCCCTACCGTTGGCATGTCGTCCCCCGTTTCGATTGCGTGAGCGTGGCGCGTGCCCGCGCGCAGGTCAATCCGCCAGCTCGTGTCGCCAGAGCTCGATTCGAGCCTGGCTCCCGGTCACGATCGTTGCGCACTGGTCCTCGTAGCGAGTGCGAAGGCGACCGATGTTCGACAAGTCCGCATCCACCGTGTCCCGGAGATCGGCAGTGATCTCGCGCAGTGCCGCGTCCGTGTCGGCCAGTGTCTTGCCGGCGAGACTGCCCAGTTCATGGCTGTATTCGAACGTGAGTGCCGCGTCCGCGTGGGCGGTGTCCGCTGTCCGGCGGCCCGCCGCGGTCCGGCTCTTCTGCGCGCTCTCCGCCCGCAGCGTGTAATACGCGGAACACCGCATCGTCTGCTGCCAGTCGTCGTGCAGGCGGTCTTGCACAGAGTCGGTGCAGCCGACCGCGAGTGCAACCGTCGACAGTGTCACTGCAAGGAGTCTGGTCGACATCGTCAGGGCCGCGCCCCAGGCGAAGGCAAGGTAAACTGTGCCCGGCGCCCAAGGGAACCGGGCATGACGCCGCGATATCACTGGCTGGCACTTTATTCGTTTCTGCTGGCGGCGATCACCGCCGGCTGGCTTGTCTCGACCCTGGCGGGCGGCGACGGGTTTCCACCCGCCTGGGTCGTCATCCTGCTCATCGGCACCTGCCTGTTCGTCTGGCAGTTTGGCATCCCGGTGCCGCGCGTGGGACTGAGCTCGATGGAGCGGGTGCCGCAGGTGGGCATGCTGCTGGTGCTGAGCCCGCCGGTCGCGGCCGCCATCTGCGCGGCGGCCTCGCTGATCTGGCCGCTGCTCAGCAGGCGGTACAGCCATGGCTCTCCGCGCGCCGCCGTGCTGCGCGCCGTGCACAACGCAGCGATGACGGGGTTGATGCTGTTGCTCGCCGGAGAGGCGTACCTGGCGGCCGGCGGCCGTCACCCGCTCGGCGTGCTGACGCTCGAGGACATCGGCCCGCTGGTGGCGATGGCGGTCACTGCGCAAGCCGTGAACGTCGCACTGCTTGCGGTGTACTTCCGGCTCGATGGCCGGGAAGTCGGCCGGATCATCCGGCCGGTATATACGCTGGTCGACCTCATCTTCGTTCCCGCCGGCGTGCTCGCCGCGGTGCTCTACAACACCGCGGCGGCGGCCACCTTCGGGCTGTTCGCGGCGCTGATGCTGCTGTTCGTGCTCTCCTTCAACGGCTTCGGCAGCGCACTTCGCACCGCCGATGCCGCGAGTGACACTCTTGCCGTGCTCCCCGATTCGCGCCGCCCGTTGCGCGGCGCACGTCGTGTCGACGAGCTTGGAGAACGCATCCTCTTCGAGGTGCGTGCGCTGCTGCGCTTCGACGAGTTTTGCCTCGCTATCGTGAACAGCGAGCAGAAGGATGCTCGACCTGCGCGTGCAGGAGCGCGGCGGAGAGCGGCTGCCGCGCCAGCGGATGGCGCTGGACCACGGCCCGTTCGGCTGGGTGGCAGCGCGCGGCGCATCCGTCCTCGTCGAGAACTGGGCGCAGGCCCCGCAAGCTCTGCGCGACGCCGCGGCGGCCGCGGGTATCACTCAAGGCTCGATGATTATCGTGCCGCTCGAGGACGACGGCCGAGTCATCGGCATGCTCGGTGTCCGCCACTCGCGTCCGGCCACCTACTCCGACGCCGATCTGCACCTGATGCAGCGGCTTGCGGAGCAGGCGGCGCCCGCCGTTTCGGACGCCAGCGCCTTCGAGGACCTCGAGGACTATCGCCGGCACCTGGAACAGCGTGTGGCGGAGCGCACACGGGATCTCGATCGGGCCAACCAGGAAAAGGAGCGCCTGATCGACGCGCTCGGCGAGCGCAGCCGCGTGCTCGAGCGCGAGTCGCAGGAGGACCCGCTGACCGCAATCGCAAATCGCCGCGCCTTCGGTCCCCGGCTCGCGGCCGAAATCGAGGTGGCTCGCGCGATGGGCCAGCCGCTGGCGCTCGCGGTCGCGGACCTCGACCACTTCAAGATCGTCAACGACCGCATGGGACACCGCGTGGGCGACGAGGTACTGCGGCGTAGCGCGAACATAATGCAGCGGCACTGCCGGCCGGTCGACCTCGTGGCGCGCATCGGCGGCGAGGAGTTCGCGCTCATCCTGCCCGGCCTGGATCTCACCTCCGCGACGGTGCGCTGCGAGGCATTGCGCAGCGCGGTCGAACTGCATCCCTGGACTGCGGTGCATCCCGGCCTGCGGGTCACGCTAAGCATCGGGATCGCGCAATGGGACGGCGCTTGCGGCGCCGACGAGCTCCTGCACGCGGCGGATACCCGGCTCTACAGCGCGAAGCACGCGGGGCGCAACCGCGTCGCGTAGGCCGGCGATTCGCACCTACGATCTCAGCTGCGGTCGGCGGTCGGCCGGAACATGGAGCGCTGCTTCAGCGCCTCCTGCAACGCCTGCCGGTCGGCGGACGTCATGGGTCTCGGTCGGTAATCCGGACCGAGCGTGTCGATATCGCCCGTGCTCCAGACCACGACGTATCGCTTGCCGGGCTCGACGGCGGCATAGTCGTTGAACGAAGCGAGCGTGAGCACGCCACGCGACGAGGCGTCGTAAAGGTCTCGGCCGACGCTGTAGTCGGCCGGGGGATTGCTGCACCCGAGCACCCGGTTCATCAGCGTCGGTACGACGTCGAAATGGCTGGTCGCATGATCGTGGACGGACGGTGCCTCGCCCGGCCAGCGGACGAACAACGGCACCTGGGTCTGAAAGCGCGAGAAATTGGAGTTGTGCCCCCAGTAGTTCAGATGCTGGTCGTTGAATTCCTGCCCGTGATCACCGGTGACGAGCAGTACCGTGTCCTCGAGCAGGCCTCGCGCCCGTACTTCGTCGATGGCCTCGCCCGCGAGCTGGTCGACGTAGCGCACCGAATTCAGATAACGATTGTGGAACGGCACCGGGTCGGTCGCATTCGAGAATGCCATGTAGTCGACCTCGGCCAGGCTCGGCTTGAACTGCAGCGGCCAGTCGGGCGGAAAGTCGTACTTGTGCGGCGAATCGTAGAAGAGCAAGGCAAAAAAAGGACGCTCCGAGTCGCGCCTGTCGAGCCATCCGACGAAGTCCGCAGTCAGGTCGCGGTCCCTCTGCCAGGCGCGTGCGCCATCCGATCGCAGCCTGAAGGTCAGGCACCCCGACGAAGATCGTGCGATCGAATTCCGGGCTGAAAAGCGGCGCGCTCCGGAATACCTCCACATCGTAGCCCTGCCTCATCAGCTCCTGGACAAACACCGCGCCGCGCCGCTCGCCCAGCATGTCGTGCCAGTAGGTGCCCGGCAGCCCGTAGAAGAGCGAGAACATCCCGATGCGCGTTGCGTTTCCACCCGAGACGTGATTCGTGAAGCGCTGCGACTCCTCGGCGAGCCGGGCCAGGTTGGGCGTCACTTCAGGCTTGAGCGCATCGGCGCGCCAGGAGTCAATGACGACGAAGATCACGTTCGGAGGCGACGACGGGGCGGCGCACCTGAGCGCGGCGCGTGGATAGGCGAGACCCATGCTCGTTGCGAGCTTGACAGGTGCCTCCGCGAACGCGGCATGAGCCCGTGCTTGCGGAACCAGCGCTTCGCCGTCAGCGGGCGGTACGCGGGCAGGATCCTGCGTCTGGCCGGTAATGGGTGTGTACCCGGCCGCGCTGGCCCAGGCGTAGATGCCGTTGTGCACGACGAAGATGGTGCCGAGCGAGATTGCGAGCGCCACGCCTGCGAGCCGGCCGCGACGTCGCACCATGCGTGCAGCCAGCCAGGCGCACCCGGCGAGCAATGAGCCGAGCACGAGGACGATGAACCCGAGCTTGAGCCAGGTCCTCGTCGCAAACACGAAGGTCTCACCGAAGGCCCCGCCGGTGACCAGGTTCCAGATGCTCGCGTCCAGGTGGAGGCGGTACTGCTGCCATACATAGCCGTCCACCACCGTAAAGGTGAGACCCGTGAGGGCGAGGACGAAGCTCACCGCGATCACCCAGCGGCGCCTCGGGACGATGAGCACCAACGGCAGCACCAGGAGTCGCGCCGAGCACCGCCAGCGCCGCGCCCTGGGACAGGAACATCGCGATCGTGAACGCGCGCGCGCCCACGCCAGCGGGCAGGTTTACAACCCCCAGATAGCGCAGCGCCAGCAGCACGAATAGCGCCGCGGCGCAGAGAAAGAACCAGCCGCACCAGCGCAGCAGGTCCGCTCGGTCGTCACGCATCGAGGCCCTCCGCCCCGAGGCGCGAAGCGAGTCACGCCGCAGCCGTCCCAGGGTCGCGGCATTTTACGCTGTCAGGCGCTTGCCTCATGCCTTGCCAGGCTGATGACGCATGATCGCGCCGTAAAGCGTCAGAGGTTCTCGCCGCCAACTTCCGTGACGAACCAGAGGGCGATGGCTGTAAAAACAATAATAGCCGTGAATTCCATGGCGAGACTCCGCAACGCTGTTTGTCGATTTAACGGCGCGCATCCTGTCACGCCACACAGGGCCCGGATGCGGCAAAGCGGCGAGCAGAGCGGCGCCTGCGGTGACGCGAAAATGCCGGAATCTCCCGAGCGTCGAGTCGAGTGCCGCACGCGACGACCCGTTGCCGGCGCAGACGCGTGCGCGCGGAGCGGCCGCTGGATGCGCGCCGCGCAGTCGCCGATAATCCACCTTCGCCACGCACCGCGGCCTTTTTCGTCAAGGGGGATCAATGCGAACTCGCATGCGCGCCGCTGAGCTCGTCTCGTCGATCCTCGTTACGTCGATCCTGGCCGCCGCCCCGCGCGCCGGCCTTGCACAGGAGCAATCCGTGAAAGACGGTTACCAGGCGCTCGTCGAGCTGTTCCGGGAGTGGCGGGTCTTCGAGCGGCCGCCGCTGCGCGATGGCGCACCCGACTATACGGCCGCGACCTTCGATCGCAGACACCGTGAACTCGCGGCGCTCCGGGCGCGCCTGCGCGGCATCGATCCCGCGAAGTGGCCGATCGCGCAGCAGGTGGACTACCGCCTCGTCCTAGCGGAGATGAACGGGCTCGACTTCTACATTCGCGTCCTCAAGCCGTGGACTCGCGATCCCGCGTTCTACAAGTCCGTCTACATGGAGCAGAGCGATACTCCGGCCCACGAGGGACCGACGCACCACGCGGCCATCGAGCTCTGGACGTACTCGTTTCCCCTCGACGTACCGTCGCAAGGCCGTCTCGCTGCGGAGCTGCGCGGAATACCGCCGCTCCTCGTGCAGGCTCGCAGCAACCTCACCGGTGACGCGCACGACCTGTGGACGACAGGCACGGGCACGATGCGGCAGCAGACGAAGGACCTCGAGGACCTCGATCGTCGTGTTCCGAAGGCCGGCGCCGAGCTGAAACGCGCGATCCGGGCAGGGATCGCGGCGACGAACGAGTTCGCGGACTGGCTGGACAGCCAAGCGCCGTCCAGGAACGGCCCGTCGGGCATCGGCAAGGAGAATTACACCTGGGCGTTGCGCAACGTGCATCTCGTGCCGATGACCTGGGAGGAAGAGGTCACGCTGCTCGAGCGCGAGCTGGCGCGCGCACACGCGTCGCTGCGCCTGGAGGAGCATCGCAACCGCGCACTGCCGCAACTGCCGGTCGTCGCTGACGCCGACGAGTACCGTCGCCGCGCCGAAGACGGCGTCACGCGCTACATGGCATTCCTGAAGAGCCAGGACATTCTGCCGATGCGCGAGTACATGGACCCCGCGCTGCGTGCGCACCTTGGGAAGTTCCAGCCGGAGGCGACGCGCGAATTCTTCGACATGGCGACGCACCGGGAGCCGATGACGCTCTACACACACTTCTATCACTGGTTCGACCTGGCACGAATGCGCGAGGAGCCGCATCCGAGCCCGATCCGTCGCGACGCCCTGCTCTACAACATCTGGGACAGCCGCGCCGAGGGCATGGCGACAGACATGGAAGAAATGATGCTGCACGCCGGCCTGTACGACGACAATCCGCGCGCCCGGGAGATCGTCTGGATCCTGCTCGCGCAACGCGCGGCACGAGGACTGGCTTCGCTGCGCGCACAGGCCAACGAGTTCACGCTCAAGCAGGCGAAGGACTTCCAGGTGAAGTGGACGCCGCGCGGCTGGATGCGCCCCGACCTCGACCTGGTCGGATTCGAGCAGCAGCTGTACCTCCGTCAGCCGGGGTACGGCACGAGCTACGTGACCGGCAAGTACCTGCTCGAGCGGCTGTTGACCGATCGTGCGAGCCAGCTCGGCGACGCTTTCACGCTCAGCCGCTGGTTCGACGAGGTCAACGGCGCCGGTGTGATACCGGTGGAACTCATCCGCTGGGAGCTGACTGGGATTGGCGACGAGCTTCCGGCTGTCGACTGATCAGCGCTTCAGGTACTCGTCGAAGAAGGCCACCGTCCGGCTCCAGGCGAGACGCGCCGCGTCCGCGTCGTAGCGGCCGCACTCGCGTCGTTGTGAAAGCCGTGCTCGGTCCCCGGATACATGTTGAGGCTGTAGGCGACGCCGTTCGAATCGAGCGCGCGACGGAACTCCGGGATGGCCTCGTTGATGCGCTCGTCGCTGCACCGCGCAGCGCAGCGCCATCCCGCCGCCATAGCAGAAGCCGACGACACCCACGCGACCATTTGACTCGGCGTGATTCGCGACATATGGCACCGCTGCCAGGATGTCGGATGCGATCCGTGCGGGATCGGTCTTTGCAAACAGGTCGCGCGCCTGTTCCTGATCCGCCGGTGCGCCGCCCGCGCTGCTGAGCCCGTCCGGCGCGATCGCGAGGTAGCCGGCGAGTGCCGCCCTGCGGGCGACATCCTCGATATGGGCGTTGAGCCCGCGATTCTCATGGATCACTATGACGGCGGGCAGCCTGTCCGCGCCCTTGGGCCGCACCAGGTAGGCCTTCACCTCCCCGGCGGTGCCGGGATACGCGATGCGCCGCGTCGCGAGCCGCGCGTCGGATTCCTCCACCTGGCGTGCGTGCGCATAGTCGGGCTCGAGCAGCGGCAGCAGGCCCACGGCGGCAGCGACGCCGCCCGTGATTCGCGCCAGCCGCGCGACGAACTCGCGCCGCGGCAGGCTCGTATGCACGTACTCGTTGTACAGATCGGTGACGCGCCGATCGATCCTCATGTTGTACCTCCGAGCAGTCGGTCAGCGACGGCCCGGGCTCGCGCACGGTGGGCGTCGTAGTCGTCAGGTGGAATCGGCGGCCCTACGCTCGTCGGCGGCCGGCATCGCGGTTGGAGCCTCCTCGCCGATGCGTGTGAGCTCGAATCGGACGGCGCGCTCACCCTTCTTGCCGTCGAACTCGCGGTACCCCTCCGAGCCACAACCTCCGTCTTCTTCGCCGGCATGGCAGAGATTGAAATAGTTGGAGTCTGAGGTCCGGTAGCTGAAGCCTCCCTCGCCTACGTAGGGAGAAGCGGGCAGAAGACGGTTGTCGGCGAACATGAACTGTTCGGCGCTCGTCAGCACATCGCCTTCCGGGAGCAGCTCGACGATCCGCTTGCCATTGCGCTTCCCGGTCACCGACAGGATCCGGTAGCTGCCATCGGGCTCGGGGTCGGCAGCGGTTTCTACGATGCCCCGTGCCTTGACGCGGTGCCCGGTGTAGGAGAACTGCCACTTGATCACGGCCGGGTCGGCGGCCACACCGGCCGCGAAGAGCGAACCAAGTACGAGCAGCACAGCCGCAGCCGGTTTGGACTTCACTTGCACACCTCGCCAGCTCGACTCTAGCGCAGTTGCGGCCGCAGGTGGTCGGTCGCCCGGCGGCTTCCGGCCGTAGAATCGCCCATCGATTCCCGGGAGACCGTCTTATGGGCTATGAGAGCTACCACAAGCGCCGCGTCGGCAATCGCCTGCTGCGACCGGAAACCCAGATGATGGGTTACGGCTACGATGCGAGTCTGTCCGAAGGCGCGCTCAAGCCGCCGGTCTTCCTCACCTCCACGTTCGTTTTCAAGAGTGCCCAGGACGGCAAGGACTTCTTCGATTACACGGCCGGCCGGCGTGAGCCGCCGGCGGGTGAGGCGGCCGGGCTCGTGTACTCCCGCTTCAACAATCCCAACCTCGAGGTGCTGGAGGACCGGCTGGCGCTCTGGGAGGGCGGCGAAGCCGGGCTCGTGTTCTCGAGCGGGATGTCGGCCATCGCGACCACGCTCTGGACCTATCTTCGGCCGAACGACGTGGTCCTGATGAGCCAGCCGCTGTACGGCGGAACTGAAACCCTTATCGAGAAGACCCTGCCGAACTTTGGCATCCGCGCGGTGCCCGTGTCCGAGGCCTGCGACAAGGAGGCCGTCATGACGGCGGCCGCGGAGGCGCTCGAGCTCGCCGGGGAACGCGGCGGTCGGGTGGCGCTGATCGTCACTGAGACCCCGGCGAACCCGACGAACAGCCTGGTCGATCTGCAGCTGATGCGGGAGGCGTCGGAGTGGCTCGCTCGCGAACAGGGAGGGCCTCGCCCACCGGTGACCGTGGACAACACGTTTCTCGGACCCGTGTTCCAGCGACCCCTCGAGCTCGGCGCCGATCTCGTCATGTACTCCCTGACCAAGTACATCGGTGGTCACTCGGACCTGGTGGCGGGCGGCATAGTGGGCCCGGCCGCACTCGTCAAACCCGTGAGACTCCTGCGCAGCGCAGTCGGGTCACAGCTGGACCCCAACACGGCATGGATGATCATGCGCTCGATGGAAACGCTGTCGCTGCGCATGCATCGCGCCGCGACGAATGCCGAGCAGGTCGCGAAGTTCCTCCTCCGCGAGGACAAGGTGACCTCCGTGAACTACCTGGGGTTCCTCGAGCCCGGCGATCCGCGCCACGCGGTGTTCCGGCGTCAGTGCGGCAGTGCCGGTTCCACCTTCGCCTTCTGCGTGAGGGGCGGCGAAGCCGAGGCGTTCCGGTTTCTCGATGCACTGCAAGTCATCAAGCTCGCGGTGAGCCTGGGCGGCACCGAGTCCCTGATCTCGCACCCCGCCTCCACGACACATTCCGGCGTGCCGAAGCAGACCCGCGACCGCCTCGGCGTCACGGACTCGATGATCCGGATCTCGATCGGGATCGAGGACCCCGACGATCTCATCGCCGACCTCGACCAGGCGCTGGCAGCGGTCTGAGTCCGCTGCGGCGGCGATGGTCAGTTCGTGGCAGGTGCCTTCGAGATCGACTTGAGGGCGTCGCCGGCGGGCTTCGCCTTGGTTTGCGCGAGATCGCCCAGAGACACGATGCCGACCAGCCGCTTGTCACGGTTGAGCACAGGGAGCCGGCGCACCTTGAGATCGCCCATCAGCCGCGCGGCTTCCTCGACGGTCTGGTCGTCGAATACGTATTTCACATCGCTCGACATCACGTCACTCACGGTGCATTCCGTCGGGGACAGGCCACGCGCGACGGCGCGTACGGCGATATCCCGGTCGCTCAGCATACCGACGAGTCGATCGTTCTCGCCGACTGGCAGGCTGCCGAAATCGTCGGCCTCCATTCGCTGCGCTGCGCGCTGCAGGCTGTCCGTGGGCGATGCGAGCTTGACGTCGCGGGTCATGACTTCGCTGATGAGCATGGCAGGATCCTCGCGTGGAGCGGATGACCGTACGACCGTAGCAAGCGAGCAAAGACCCAGCCCTCGGCGGGCTTCCCAATCACCCGTAGGACAATCGGTGATGTGCAAACGCCGCCCGCAACGCGCGGTGTCGAGCAGGTCACGGCTCGCGCCGCAGCCCCAGCTCGAACTCGGCGCGGTGGAGGCATCGCCGGGCTACGGGCGATTCCGGGTGACCGCTAACCCAGGATGCCGCGGTGGCCCGCAGGGCCCGCCAGTCCTTCAGTCCTGTCAGCGCCTGACACCACAGGTCATAGACCTCTTCATTTGCCGCAGCCGCGGTCGCGATGGGGTCGAGCAGAACCAGCGCGGCATCAAACTGGGAGCGTTCGATTTCCAGCGTCGCCAGTTTGAGCGCGGGGCCCGTCGCGGTCGGATCGGCCAGCCGTGCGCGATTCCAGGCCGCCCGCAGCGCCGTCCCTGTCTTCCTTTGCCCGCGCAATGTCGCCCGCCAGTTCCCAGGCGAGGAAATTCGAGGGTTCGCGGGTCAGGATGACGCCGAGCTCCGCCATCGCGCGGTCGTAGGCCCGTGTCTGCTGCAACCCCTGAACCAGGTTGAATCTGAAGGGTATTTGGTCAGGCTCCAACTCGACCGCCCGGTGCAGATAAGCGATGCCCTCTTCACCCCGAGCGGCGTGGACGAGCGCAAGGCCCAGGAGGCTATTGACCTGGGCGTCGTCGGGGCTGATGGCGATTGCGGCTCGATACCAGGTCAGGGCCTCGTCCAGCCTGGCCAGCTTGTGAAAGTGAAGTCCCCGCTTCAGGGCATCCTTCAGTGGATCAGACGTCATTGAAATATAAGGATAAGTTTAGATTTCGCTTTCCCCATCCGACACGGCGGTCGTCCGCTCCGGTGGTGTCGAACCGCGCGAGGGCGGCAGGCGATCGACGCGAAAAGCATACGTCGGGGCCCTCGTTGCTCCTCCGCAACAGCTCATCTGACGCAACCGCTGGCTCTGCGACCACCGGTTAGCTTGGCGAGTCAGTCGCACTTGATTCCGGGGTCCAGCCGCATTTCCCCGCCAAAAAATCTCCGTTGCTTGTTTGCCACAAAGCTTGCATCGGTATCGTTTGTTGCTAATATCCGCCGCAAAGCGAAGGGCACTTCGACGTCACGTCGTCCCGCCATTCGCTTACAGAGCGACCAATCTTGCAGCCATGAACGGGTGAAACCGTTCCCGGGAGGATCCAGCTAATGGAGAGGAACAGTCAAATTCGACGCGCGGTGCGTCAGACACTCGTGATGAGTGCCGTCGCAACCGCCGCAGCATTACCTGCGCACGCGCAGGAAGCGGATGAGGTCGACACGATCGTCGTCACGGGTTCGCGCATTCGCACCGCGAACCTGGAGGGCACGAGCCCGGTGACGCAGGTCACGGCAGATGATATCGCTACAGCGGGTGTGACCCGCGTTGAAGACATAGTCAATCAGTTGCCCCAAGCCTTCGCGGCGCAGAATTCGACCGTCTCGAACGGTGCGACCGGCGCGGCGACGGTGAGCCTGCGCAACCTCGGCGCCAATCGCACGCTGGTGCTGGTCGACGGCAAGCGCATGCCTTACGGCAGCGTGACCGATTCCGCGGCCGACCTGAACCAGATCCCGGGCGCGATGGTCGAGCGCGTCGAGATCCTGACGGGCGGCGCCTCGGCGGTCTACGGCTCGGATGCGGTCGCCGGCGTCGTCAACTTCATCATGAAGAAGGACTTCGAGGGCGTGCAGCTCGACGCCCAGTACGGGTTCTACCAGCACAAGAACGACTTCGGCGGGCCCGGTGCGGTCAAGCTCCGTGACGAGATCGCGGAACGCAGGGGCGACCAACTCGCAGTTCCAGCTCCCGGATGACAACGTCACCGACGGCGAGAGCATCGAGGCCAGCCTCCTGGTCGGCGCCTCGACCGAGGACGGCCGCGGCAACATCACCGCCTATGCCACCGTGCGCGACAATGAGAAGGTCCTGCAGCGCGACCGCGACTACTCGGCGTGCTCGCTCCTTCCGTCAGTCGGTGTCTACTACGATCCGATTCTCGTATTCGACTCGTTTAGCTGCGGCGGCTCCTCGACGTCGTACCCCGGCCGATTCACGCCTTTTAACGCTGCTGGCACGGACACACTCGGCAACTTTACGGTCGACAACACGAACGAATTCCGGCCGTTGACCGGCGACGACCTGTACAACTACGGGCCGACCAATTACTACCAGCGTCCCGACACGCGCTACAGCCTCGGCGCCCTTGGGCATTACGAGCTCGCCGAGTACGCGGATGTCTACACGCAGCTGATGTTCAATGACTACGAGTCCACCGCCCAGATCGCGCCCGGCGGCGAGTTCGTCGGTGAGCAGACGTTCAGCATCCATTGCGACAATCCGATGCTGAGCGCGCAGCAGGCGGCGACGATCGGATGCACCGCGCCGACGGATCGAAGTCGCCATGCTCATCGGGCGGCGCAATGTCGAGGGCGGTGGCCGCCAGGATACCTTCCACAACACCGGTTTCCGCGGTGTGGTCGGCATCCGTGGCGCGATCTCCGAGAACTGGGACTACGACGCGAGCGCGCAGTACTCCAAGGGCAACTTCTCGGGCCGCACGCTGAACCGCTTCGTCATGGAGCGCAGTCAGCGGGCGATCGATGTCGTCCTCGACACGGATCCGGATAGCCCCACCTTCAATCAGCCGGTCTGCCGCTCGGTGGTGGACGGCTCGGATCCGAACTGCGTGCCGTACAACATCTTCGATCTCAACAGTCCACCCACCGAGGCCGTTCTGAACTATCTGCAGGCGCCGACCATCTCGACCGCCCGGATCGACCAGGAGATCTATACGGGCAGCGTCACGGGCGACCTGGGCGGAATCGGGCTGCAGAGCCCCTTCGCGGGCGAGGCCCTGGCGCTCGCCGTAGGCGTGGAGCGCCGCACCGATCGGGTGGAGTTCGTGCCCGACCTGCTCCTGCAGACGCAGGCGATCGGCGGCCAGGGCGGCCCCGTGACCCCGCTGAACGGCAGCGCCAAGGTAACGGACTACTTCGCCGAGCTGCGGGTCCCGCTGGTGCAGGATGCCCCATTCGCCGATCAGCTCTCGACTCGACATGGCCTATCGCTACTCCGACTACGAGGAGCTGACACGACCGACACCTACAAGATCGGGATGGACTGGGCGCCGATCGAGGACGTCCGGTTCCGCGGCAGCTTCCAGCGCGCGGTTCGGGCGGCGAACGTGATCGAGCTCTTCACCGCACAGGGCTTCAATCTGTTCGACGGATCGGGCACCACCGATCCGTGCGGCCCCGCGCAGACTGCGACGCTCCAGCAGTGCCTCGATACGGGCGTTCCCAACGCCAACTTCTACGGAAACAATTTGTTGGTCAGCCCTGCCGGCCAGTACAACTTCCTGCAGGGCGGCAACCCCGACCTCGTGCCGGAGGAGTCGGACACCTACACGTACGGCGTCATCCTCCAGCCGCGGTTCCTGCCGAAGCTGGCGATGTCGATCGACTACTTCGACATCGAGATCACCGACGCGGTGTCGACCTTCGGCCCGGTGAACGCGCTCGCCGCCTGCTACGAAAACAATGATCCGCTCGCCTGCGCCAACATCGTCCGCGACCCGGCGACTGGAGCCCTGTGGATCGGAGATGGCCACGTCAGGGACCTGAACATCAACACAGGGGGCTTCGAGACCAAGGGCTGGGACCTGAGCCTTACGTACTCCGGGGTCGAGATGGGCCGGTTCGGCTCGCTCAACTTCAACCTCACGGGCACGTTGGTTGACGAGCTGACCGAGGATCCGGGCGGCGGATTCGCGCCGTACGACTGTGCAGGCATGTACAGCAATGAGTGCGACACGCCAACTCCCGAGTGGCGCCACCACTTCCGCACGGGCTGGGAATCGCCGTGGAACGTCGACGTGTCCCTCACCTGGCGTTACTACGACTCGGTGGAGCTGTTCCGCGCGCTCAGCCCGCAGCAGTTGGACTTCGAAATGGACGAGCAGAACTACTTCGACCTGGCCGCCGAGTGGCACGTGACCGAGAAGGCCTCGGTGCTACTGGGCGTCAACAACATCCTGGACGAGGATCCTCCGATCACCAGCTTCCCGGGTACGACCGGCAACGGCAACACGTACCCGCAGACCTACGATGCGCTGGGCAGGTGGATCTTCCTGCGCGGCAGCATCGGGTTCTGATACTCGCCTGAAAGTCGATAGACTGGCGGCGGCCTCGCAAGGGGCCGCCGCTTTTTTTTTGCCCGTGCGTCGAACCAACACGACCGCCGATACGCTGCTGGCGCATCTGCCGGACTCGCCGGATGTCCTGCCGCAAAAGCTTGACCTGATCCGGGAGTCCATCCTGCTGATTCAATTCGGCGAGGATGCGTATCGCTCCTCGAGCTTCCTCGACGACCGCATCCTTGGGCCGGCGACCCGGGGCGCGTGGTTTCCGGTGGAGCGGGTCGCGAGCCGAAGCCCGCCACGCCACCGGCTCGCGACCGCTGTACTTCATCTTTCATACGGGGCACGTCGGCTCGACGCTGGTGAGCCGCCTGCTCGACGAGACCGGGCAGGTCCTCTCGCTGCGCGAGCCGCTGCCGTTGCGGACGCTCTCGGAGGCCCAGCGACGTGCTGCACGCGCCGGAGTCGCTCCTCGCACCGCAGCAGTTCGAAGGGCTGCTCGATACGCTGCTGCGACTCTGGCGTCGGGGCTACGCCGCCACACGCGCCGTGGTCATCAAGGCGACGAGCAGCGCTGCGCGCCTGGCACCCGTGCTCCTCGAGCGCTCCGCGACATCGCGCGCGATCTACCTGAATCTCCGTGCCGAGCCGGCGCTCGCCACGTTGCTCGCCGGTGCGAACTCGCTCATCGACCTGCGCGGACACGGGGCCGAGCGGCTGAAGCGGCTGTCGGCGCGCATCGGCGCGGGAATCGCGCCGCTCTATACCCTCTCGCCGGGCGAGCTCGCCGCGATGAGCTGGCTCGCCGAATCGATGACCGGGCGCGAGGTGCTCGAGCGTTTCGCAGACCGTGTCATGCTGGTGGATTTCGATGACTTCCTGGCAGACGTCGCGGGATCCATGCAGCGGGTCCTCGTTCACTTCGAACCTGCCGGCCGGCGCGGCGCAACTGGCGCAGCTGGCAGCGTCACCCGTGCTCGCGCGATATTCGAAGGCGCCGGAACACGACTACGGGCCCGCTCGTCCGGAACGCAGATCCTGGCCGATGCGCGGCGCGTGCATCGCGACGAGATCGAGAGGGGCATGCGATGGCTGGAACGGCTGGCGGGATCCGAGCGTGCCGTGGCGCGGGCACTCGACACGAACGCCGGCGATCAGCCAGTCGTAAAGCCCGACCAGGCGCTCGAGGTGCGGGCGCGCGAACCTGTCAATCGCCTGGCGCAGCTCGAGCGAGGCAACGGCCTGCTTCGTCGCGGCATCCGGTGCGAATTCGCGGCTGCTTCCCGAGCGGCGCCTTCGCATTCATGCGCGCGGCTTGCTCGATTTCCGCTCGCTGCCGTGCGTCGACGGGGAGCGAAAAGTGCGGGGCCACCGATTCCCACACGGCGGCCGGCAGCGCCTCATAGTCAACGAGTCTGCCGCGGCTCGGGTCGAGGCGTGCCGCCGCGTTGCAGAACGCGCCATACGCGCGTGCCGCGCGCTCTTCGGGTGACTCCGGGCCATCCTCCTCCGGCGCCATGATCTCGATTAGGCTGCGCGACGCCTCCGTCGTGCCGCTGAGCCACCCGGGCGGCTGTCGCTGGAGCGACACGCCGACCTCGACCGGATCGCGCAGGCTCAGGACCCAGTTCGTCTCCGGGAAGGCCTCCGTGATGATGTCGCAGAACAGCGTGTTCCAGCTGCTCAGCTTCAGCACGTACGGTCTGCCGGCATGGCGGGCAAAGGCGTCGCCAAGCGCGCGAAGTGCGGCAACGAGGTCGGCGCGCGGCCATCTGTGAGGCGGCACCAGAATCTCGTTGACGGGCTGCGGCTCCGCATAGACCACGAGGTTGTCGAGATGCTTGAGCGACTGCGAGATCAGCGTCGACCCGCAGCGCGCGACGTGAAAGATGATCCCCACCGGCGCAGTGTCCGGCGCGGCGCTTCCGAGCTCGTCGCGGGTGACATGAAGGACGGTCTCGGAGGCGGGAATTCGTGCGACCGTCTCCTGCATGAAGGCGTCCTGCAGCTCCGCCGCGCCGATCTGGCGCACCGCCAGGTACAGGCCGGTCGGGTGAAGCGCTGCCCGTATCGGAAGCCCGAAATCCTCGCCGTGCACCATGCGACGAAGAAAACACGGGGCGAGTCCGCGCGTCAACGCGCGCCGCTGCCTGGGACGCCGACCTCGGGGCAGCCTCGCGGCGCACGCACTGGGTTTCTCGACAGCCGCGGAGCGACGATGCTAGCGTGCGGCCATGACGGACTTTGCCGGGTTCATCGCGCCCTTCGATGCGGTCCGGTTTCGGACGGAGTACTACGGTCGGCGCCCGCTGCACATTCGCCGCGTGGGAGCGGCCCTTCCGGCCATCCTGAGCTGGCAGCGGTTCAACGAGGTGCTTAGGATCACCCCGTACTGGAACGAAGAGACGCTGAAGGTCTATTTCAGGAGCCGCGCGGCGCTGCGCGAAAACTACTGCGACACGACCGACCTGCGCGCCGAAGCGAAGGCGCCGGCCGATCCTGCCAAGGTCAAGGCGCTGCTCGACCTCGGTGCGAGCCTGATCGCGAATCAGGTCCACCGCGTCTGTCCTGAGCTCGGCGCGATCGCGCACATGCTCGAGCGCGAGTTCGCCGCGCGCGTCGCGGCGAACGTGTACTGCTCGTTCCAGGGCGTGCAGGCGTTCCAGACGCACTTCGACCTGCACGACGTTTTTGCGTTCCAGGCCGAGGGCGAGAAGACATGGCGGGTCTACGAGACGCGCGCCGACACACCCGTCCTGCCGTTGCCGCCCGGCGACGAGATCGAGAAGTGGCTGACCGCGAGTCGCGGCAAGCTGCTCTTCGAAGCGCACATGGAGCCCGGCGACGTGCTCTACCTGCCGCGCGGCCAGTACCATGACGCGTTGACCGGCGCGCAGGCCTCACTGCATGTCACGTTCGGCGTGTCGCCGGCGACCGGACTCGCGCTGTTCAAGCTGCTGGAGAGCGCGCTCATGCAGGAAAGCGCGTTTCGCGCCTATCTGCCCGACGCCCGAGACGCCGGGACGCTGCGCGAACGGCTCGGGCAGCTCGCCGAGCGAATCCGCTCCGTCATGACCTCTTCGGCCTTTGCGACCGACGTGCTGAACCACCAGCGCGGACTGGCGAGCCCCCCCGCAGGCTACGACTTGCCCGCGCAGCAGCCGCCCGCCTGGTATTCGGTGGCGCACCGTGCGCAGGTCGTGCGGCGCGACAGCGGCTACGCCGCCGTCTTCGACCGCGGCGAGATCGCGCTCGGGCCGACGTATCCGACCGTCGAGTGGCTGCTCAGGCAGCGGATGTTCTCGCTCGGCGACGCGCTCGCGCGCCACTCGAGCGTCGACCCGGCCGAGCTCCGTGCCGTGCTTGCAAAGCTCATCGCGGCGGGCGTGCTCGTCGAAACCGAGATGCGAACCGACGCACGCTAGGCGTGCGCTCCCCAGTGGGCATGAATCAACGCGCGCAGGTGACGCGGATCGGGAGTTGGGTTCATGAGGGCTTTTCGAGACTGAGCCGCCAGCCGACGAGCTTCTGTCCTGCGTGATGCTGGAGCTGCGCGCTGCAGCCGTTGAAGCCGCTGGCGCGTGCCATGCGCTCGATTTCCGCGATGGCCTCGGCCGACTGTGCGTGGACCACGAGGTCCTGCAGTCGGCGCACGGATGCCCGCACGTCGTTCTCCACGCGGTCGATCTCGCGCTCCAGCGCGTCCGGATGCAGCTCCCTGCGCAGGTCGAGGAGTTTGCCGACGGCATCGACCGTTATGTCCAGCGTCAGCGCCGGCCGTACCTGGGCCGCAGTCCGGCGCAACAAGGTCACGGCTTCCACCAACTGCTGCCACGTCGCTCGCGCGGCTACCGCGGAGCGTCGCTCGGCTTCGAGGTGACGGCGCAGCTTGCGGAACACCTTGGTGTCGTTAAGGACGAGATCCGACTGCCGCAGGGATTCATGGGCGTTGCGCACGAGCACGGAGCCGGCGTGATGCACGATGAACTGCGCGCGCCCGCCAGGCTTCAGCACGCGGAAAACTTCGCGCAGCGACGCATCGACCTGCGTGTACTCGAGCGCGTAGTGGCCGCTCACCGCAACGAATGTTCCGGGACCGAACGGCAACCGTTCGGTCGGCACGCGAGGGTGGAAGCGGATCCCGGTGAACAGCGCAGCGCCGTCGCGAACGTCGCGAACCGGATCGATCTGCGCGAGGTCGGTGCCGTGGATCTCGTAGTGGCGGCCAGCAGCGCCGGCTGCTTCCTTCGCGAAGAGTGGGATGATACCGTTGCCCGTGCCGACGTCGAGAACCTTGGCACCATCCGGTAGGTTGCTGAAGAAGGCCAGCCACACTTCGCGCATCTCGAGCGTGTAGCCGGCGCCCGGCCCCATTGGGCAGGTCGCCAGCGCGCCGCCGCGGTAGTAGTTTTCCCAGTGTGCGACACTCAAGGCACTGCACCGCGCGCTCGTGCTTTTAATGAGGCCGGAAGGAATGGCGAGTCATGGGAGTCCTCCTGAACCTGTTTCCGAGCGCCGCGTTCGTACCCCGTTTGGCCCGGCCGGTTCAACCGGCGCAGCCGGTTTCTGTGACCGCTATGGTCCTGGCCGTTGCCGTGCGCGCATCGCGCAGAGGACAGAGACGGGCGCGCCGCCCCGCCTTCGCCGACTCTAGGTCGTCGACCACATGCGCATCAGGTTCTGGCGCACGACGTCGAGCCGCACCCGGTTTTCCCACCGCATCGTCTGGCCTTCCAGGGCGGCAATCTCGTTCAGCTCGTACACCTGCATCCGCTGGTGCTGATCCGCGATCAGGCTCTCGACGAACGTGATTGCGACCAGCCGCTGGCCGGACAGTACCGGCCTGACCTCGTGCAGCAGGGTCGAGGGGTAAACGATCGCTTCTCCCGCAGCGCCCTTGAAAGCCACCGTCTGGTTGCCTGCCACGATCGCGAGCTCGCCGCCCTCGTAGCTGGCGGGATCGGCCACGAATATCGTGCACGACAGGTCGGAGCGCAACCGCGTGCCTGCGAGCTGGATGATCGCCGCATCCGCATGCGCGCCGTACTTCATGCCCGGCTCGTAGCGGCACAGCAGCGGCGGCGCGATCCGTTTCGGCATCGCGTAGTCGAGGAACTCCCGGGAGCGGACCAGTGCGGCCTGCAAGACCTGGACGGACTCGTTGGACTTCGCGTCGCGCGGATCGGCCTGCAGATTGTCCTTGGTGACGTTCGCGGGATTCGACAGCCGCCCCTCCACGAACTGCAGCTCGGCGGCGAGCTCGGTGAGGCGCGCAATCTCGGCAGGCGCGAGCAGCTGCTTGATCTTCAGGAACACGGCGAGCGGCTCGCGTCCGGCCGGTCAGACGTGCGCCGACGGAGTCGTGCCGTTGAAGGCGTCCGTGGCGGCGATGATGCCGGCAATCGCCGCGCGCTCCTCGGGCGACAGACGGGGGCTCCACACGTCGCAGATGAGGATGTAGCGCGGATCGTCGCTGTTGTTCCACGCCTCGTGCTCGATCGTGTCGTCGAAGACGCAACCCTCGCCGACGCGCCACTCCCACAGCTCGCCGCCGACGCGGAAGCCGCAGCCCGGCGGCACGATCAGCGGCACGTGGACCACGAGCCTGAAGTTTGCGACGCCGGTATGCGGAGGAATCTGCGTCTTCGGCGCGAGCGCCGAGTACATCGCGGAGGGCGAGCGCAACGCCACTTGGGCCTGCGGCAGGCGCGACACGGCCGCGATCGTCGACGGGGCGCGTCGGCAGCGGTCCTCGATCGGCCGGCCCTTCTCGTAGAAGTGGTATGCGCTCCAGCGCGGCGAGTGGTTGAGCTCGCGCCACTGGTCGAGCGGCATGTGCTGCGTCATAGTGAATGTAAGGCGCGAAGCCCGGCTGGTCGTCACGTATGATGTCGACAAGCTCCTGCCCGATCGCCGCAGTGGCGGCTTCGAGCTCTTCGAGCCACGGGAATTCGCTGCGCTCGTAGAACTCGATGGCCGGCAGACCCGGGTAGTAGTACTCGCTGGGCTCCTGCTGATAGCGAATGCGGGTGCGCAGCGTCGTATTGATGAACGCGTTGATGCGACGGCGCTCGACCGGCGAGCACCTGTCTTCGGCGTCGGCAATGCGCATCCGGATATGGTCATTGAGCTGACGCGTATACGCGCTGTGCACGACGCGTCCTCGCTCGACGGCCTTGAGCGTCGGGGCAT
Source organism: uncultured Gammaproteobacteria bacterium (assembly GCA_963728295.1). Taxonomy (GTDB): domain Bacteria; phylum Pseudomonadota; class Gammaproteobacteria; order Steroidobacterales; family Steroidobacteraceae; genus DATJKD01. The sequence continues at coordinate 159,430 of CAVSKB010000006.1, forward strand.
CTAGACGATCGTCGGGCGGTGCATTGGCGAGCGCCACACCGTAGGCGAGCGCGGCCGGCACGGCGCGCCCTTCCTTTTCCAGCATGCTGGCGCTCATGAGCAACGCGGGGAAATTCCGCGCATCGAGCGTCAGCACCTCCCGGATCGCGTTGAATGCGCCGTCCAGGTCCTGCCGTTGCCGCCGGACCGCCGCGAGATTGAGCCATGCGGAGAGGCTCGACTTGTCGAGGCTTACGGCCTCGAGCAGCGCGGCCTCGGCGGAAGCGAGATCGCCTGCCGCCATGGCGCGCAGCGCGGCCTGGTTGCGACTGGCCGCATCCCGGGCGGCCGCCCCCTGATCGACTGCGCCGACGGATTGTTCCATGCGGCCAGACTAAGGCTCGCCCGACGTTCTCCGCAAGGCTTTGCGTCAGGTCGACGACCTCGGTGTTCTCGCCCTTGATCGCGAGCATCTCCTCGTTTACGCCGATGGCCACAATGCGCCCTCGCGCACCGCGCCTGCGGCCAGGAGCGCTCAGGATCGACGGTATGAAAACGAAGATCGCCAGCGCAAGATCGCGCAGTGCGTTTCTGCTTTGCATGATTGCACCACCGCCTGACTTGGCGGTGTTTGCTACAGGATCGGCCGCGCGCGGAAAACTTCGCATGCCTTATACTGTCGATAATCCCTTGAATTCGCTTGATTTCGCTCCTACCTCGCAGGCAGATTCAAACACCGATGCCGCTGCTGGCCCCGAAATCGGACTCCAACGCTGCGATCGCGTTGATCAACGCGGGCGATCTCGTCGGCGCCGAGACGCGCATCCGTGCTCGGCTCGCCGATTACCCGCGCGATGTCAACCTGCAGGCGTTGCTGGGCGCGCTGCTCATCAAGCTGAACCGCACCGCCGAGGCCGAGACGCTGCTCCGCCAGGCGATCGAGCAGGCGCCGACGTACGCCAAACCGCACGAGGATCTGGGTCACGTTCTCGTCCAGCAGGGCCGGGCCGATGAAGCACTGCCCTTTCTCGAGCGAGCGACGCATCTCGATCCGCAGCTCGAGAACGCGTGGTTCACGCTCGGCAAGGCGCTGGCGGTCCTGGGCGGGGTGCCGAAGCTGATCAGGCCTTCGAGCGCTGCTTCGAGCTGTCACCCGAACGCCGGCTGATGGCGCAAGCGGCCGAGCACCAGAAGGAAGGTCGCCTTGAAGAGGCCGAGCAGCTGTACCGGCGTGTGTTGCGCGAGCATCCGCGCAACGTCGATGCCATGCGCCTGCTCGCGACCATTGCGGCCCGCGCCGGACGCGCCGATGAGGCCGAGCGGCTCCTCGAGCGGGCGATCTCGATCGCACCGGATTTCCTGGCCGCGATGCTCGACCTCGGACTCTTGCGCAAGGATCAGGATCGCTTTGCCGAGGCGCTCGAGTGCTTCGACCGGGCCATCGCGCTCGCGCCCGCCGACGCGCAGGCGCACTTCCTGCGCGGGGCGACGCTGGCGCCGGCTTCGTTCACGTTTGAGGCGATCGAGGCCTACGAGAAGTGCCTCGAGCTCCAGCCGTCGCACCCGGGCGCACTGCTCGGACGCGGGCATCTGCTCAAGGGCGTGGGTCGCTACAACGAGGCGGTCGCATCCTACGATGCGTGCATCCGCGAGCGGCCGGACTCCGGTGAGGCGTACTGGAGTCTCGCAAACTTGAAGACTTTCCGTTTTTCCGATGCGGTCATCGCCGAGATGGAGCGTCGGGTGCGCGGCAGCGGCCTGACGGTGCCGTCCGAGGTGAACTTTCTATTCGCGCTCGGCAAGGCCTGGGAGGATCGCGGCGATTACGAGCGCGCCTGGGCGTACTACCAGGAAGGAAATACGAAGCAGCGTGCCGACGTCGCCTACGATCCCGTGCGGACCGAAGCGGCAAGCGACCGGCTCATCGACACTTTCAGCGGCGACTTCCTCGCTTCACGCGCCGGAGTCGGTCTGCCTGATCCGGCGCCGATCTTCATCGTCGGATTGCCGCGTTCGGGCTCCACGCTCCTCGAGCAGATCCTCGCGAGCCACAGCCAGGTCGAGGGGACGGGCGAGCTGGCCTATGTCCCTCGCGTCGCGAACTCGCTGAACCGCAATCGCGCCGACGGCATCACCTACCCCGAGGCAGCGCTGGAGCTCGGACCGAGCCACTTCCGCTCGCTCGGCGAGGAATACCTGGCCTATGCGCGGCAGCACCTCCGATCGGATACGCCGCGGTTCATCGACAAGATGCCCAACAACTTCCCGCAGATCGGCTTCATGTCACTCATCCTGCCGACCGCCCGGATTATCGATGCGCGGCGCCATCCGCTCGATGCCTGCCTGAGCTGTTACCGCCAGCTCTTCGCCAAAGGGCAGGAGTTCACCTACGACCTCACCGAGGTCGGCGAGTACTACCTGCAGTACCAGCGGATGATGGACCACTGGGCGGCGGTGCTGCCCGGCCGCGTGCTTACGTTGCAGTATGAGGAGGTCGTCGCGGACTTCGAGAACCAGGTCAGACGCCTGCTCGAGTTCTGCGGACTGCCGTGGGAGGACGCCTGCCTGCGCTTCTACGAGAACGAGCGGCCCATACGCACCCCGAGCGCGGAGCAGGTCCGCCAGCCGATCTACGATCGCTCGGTGGGTTACTGGCGCAACTACGCGCAGTACCTCGACGAGCTCGTGGCGGTGATCGAGCCGATCCGGGACCGCTATAGACGTTACGAACCTGCGGGTGCGGCCTGCTGAGCAGGAGTTATGGCGACGCCACTCTGCCTCGCCGACGGCGGAACGTAATCGAAGATGAAGTTGATGCGGTCGGTGTCCCCCTTGTTCATGACGCTGTGCGTCTTCTGGTTGTTGATCTCGTAGGCCTGTCCGACTTCGAGCTGGAACGGACGCCCGTCGATCATGAACCGCACGCGCGGATTGGTGACGATCGGCACGTGGATGCGGTGACCGACGCCGAATGAGGGATGCGAGTCCCGATGCGGCAGGATGCGCCCGCCCGCGAGGAGCTTCGCGGCCATCGCGCGGATGATGGTGCCGCCGGGCGGATACCACTCGCGAATGATGGAATGCATCAGCGGCACGGCGGTCTCGGCCAGGCGGTTCCAGCCGGGCTCCTTGCTCACCTCGACGGCAGGCCAGTCCTTCAACTCCGCGAACAGCAGCACGATGGAGCGGGTCTGCTCGTGGACCTCGTAGTCCCGCTGGCGCTGGACGTTCTCGTTCCAGGCAGCCTCGTCCTGGGCACGGATCGCCGCAGCGAGCGGCTCCATGTCCACCTTGCCGAAATTGCGGATCGGAACGCCGATGTCCACGACCGGAAGCCTACCCTCTGATCCAGCCAAATGGCCAGACCTCGAGATCCGCGCCCCGCTTCCCCGGAGTTGGGAGACGAACCTAATATAAGCGGGCTCTCATACGCGCTATCCGCGGCACTGCCGCCTAAGATGAGTTTGACTGCCAACCTGCCGTTTCGTCGGATGATCATCTCGCACCAGCACCGTTTCATCTTTGCCGCCATTCCCAAGACAGGCACGCATTCGGTGCGGCAGGCGCTGCGCGAGCACATGAGCCCAGAGGACCTGGAGCAGGTGGGTCTGTTCGTCAACAAGCGGTTTCCATTTGCCGAACTCGCGCAGATCGGCCACGGGCATCTCACGCTTCAGCAGGTGCGCCCGTTCATCGGGGAGGAAACTTTCTCAGGATATTTCAAGTTCGCCTTCGTGCGTAATCCCTTTGATCGCTTCGTCTCCTACTGTGCTTTCATGGCACGTAAGAATGGCGCCTTCGACCGGAATCCGCGGGACATCATGCACCAGCTGCTGTTCAAGATCCGGCCCATGCATCACGTGCTGTTTCAGCCCCAGCACGGCTTCATCACCGGAGAGAACGGAGAGTTGCTGACGGATCAGGTTGGCAAGGTGGAGGAAATGCAGACCTCGTACGATGCCATCAGCGCGCGGATCGGCATCCCCAGCCGTGCGCTGGAGCAGGTCAACAGTTCGCGCCGCGGCAGCTATCGCGACTACTACGACCAGCCGTTGATAGACGGCGTCCGTGAGCTGTACCGGCGCGATTTCGAGTTGTTCGGCTATAATTTCTGAGCATGCAGGCCAATCCCCGCAAGACCTCTTCGTTGCGCCATCTTGGCAAGGTCGATATCGCGCAGCTGCGCGAGGCAGTACTGGCCATTCCCGAGTCGGTATGGGATGCCGAAGACGAGAACAAGCCCAACCGGCGCTATCAGGCGGTGGGAGGGACCTGGGTGCCCGTTCCCGGCCGGGTCTTCGCAACGACGCGCCACATCGTTTTCCGCTTCGTCACCAGTCAGCAGGATTGGCGCGAATCCGCAGATTTGCCGTTGTGGCCGCAATGGCGGGAACGGCTGCTGCCGGTGATGGAACAGGCGACACGTCCCTACGGCTACGTGCGCGCGGTCTATCCGCGGGTCATGCTAGCGAGGATGGGGTCGGGCGCGGAAATCGTCCCCCACGTGGATAACAAACCCGCCGCGCAGTGGCCGCACAAGATCCATGTGCCACTGCTGACCAACCCGCAGGTCGGATTCCGCATAGGCGACACGATCCATCACTTGCCCGAGGGCGAGGCGGTCGAGGTCAACAATCTGGGCATCCATGCGGTCCGAAATGACGGCACCACGGATCGCATCCACCTGATCTTCGAGTACTACGATCTCGACCAGCCCGATCCGGACTGGATCCTGGCCGGATAGCCAACCTGTCGATCCACGCCCACCCTTCCAAGGCTTTGCGCCGCGTGATCCCGTCGGCAACAATGCGCTCCACCCGGCGCCATGCGTCCGCCGGAATGCAGCAGTGTTGCGCAGGGCGAAGTGAGCACGAGTAACGAGCACCCAAAGGCCGACGTGTCGGATCGGTTGGCCGCGTCCGACCCGCGCAGCATTCGTGGACTGATCCAGCAGGCGGATCAATTCGCAGCCTCGGGTGATGCGCGCTCGGCATCCGCGTTCTATCTCGCGGCGCTGCGCGCCGCGTCGTCGTATGGCAGTTCTCCGCCCGAGCTCGCAGCGGACCTGCGCCGGGCGCAGGACGCTTGCGCGCGCTACAAGGCGCAGTACTCGGGTTACCTGCGCGAACAGCTTGCCGCGAAGGGATTCGAAGCGGGCCGATCGAGCGCCCGGTTCGCGCAGTCCCTGGAGATCGTGCTTGGCGAGAAGCGCGTATTCGTGCAGGAGCCTCGTTACTACTACTTCCCGGGGCTGCCGCAGATCCAGTTCTACGACCGTGCTCGATTCCCATGGCTCGACGACGTCGAATCCGCGACGGACGCCATCCGCTCCGAACTGATCGACGTCATGAAGGATCCGCAGGCGTTTTCTCCCTACGTAACCGGACATGCGAATCGGCCCACAAACAATCAGCAGGGCATGCTCAACAACCCGGCGTGGAGCGCTTACTACCTGTGGAAGAACGGGGAACCTGTGGCGGGGAACACCGAGCGGTGTCCGAAGACGCTCAACGCGCTGCGCAATGCGCCGCTCTCCGTGGTCCCGGGTCGCTCGCCGTCCGTGCTGTTTTCACTGCTCAGATCGGGAGCGCACATCCCGCCGCACAACGGCCTGGTCAACACGCGCCTCATCTGCCACCTTCCGCTCGTCGTTCCCGGACGCAGTCGCTTTCGCGTCGGCAACGAGACCCGCGAATGGGTCGAGGGTCGTGCCTGGCTGTTCGACGACACCATCGAGCACGAGGCCTGGAACGACAGCGACCGGACGCGGGTCATACTGCTATTCGATGTCTGGCGGCCCGAGCTTTCCGACGAGGAGCGGCGCCTGGTATCAGGGCTCTTCGAGGCAATCGACGCATACAATGGAACGAAGGCGGATTGGGAGATTTGAAACGCCGGTGCATGCGCTTGTGGCGGAGACAAATGACGTGAATCGATGGTTACTCAACGCGGCCGCTGTGTCGGTCCTCCTGATGGCGGCCGGTTCGCCCCTCGTCGCGGCCGAAAGAGTCGCGGATCGGGTACTCGCCTGCTCCGCCGAGGCGGATGACGGGCGACGGCTCGCCTGCTTCGACGCGCTGTCCGCAAGCTGCGAGGCGACGCCCGGCCGGCTGTCGCCGGAGCCGCTTCGCCGGCAGCCACAGCGGGGTCGCCGCGCCGCCACGACCGTGGTGCCGACCGCAGCAGCCGGCGGAAGCACCCGCGGCTGCGCCGGCAGCGCCAAAGCGTACCTGCGTCCGCAGAGGACAGGTTCGGGTTGCGATTCAAGGAGGAGAAGGCAGCAGGTGAGCTGACCGAGCTTTCCGCCACAGCGACGGCGATCAAGGCCAAGCCGCGGGGCGAGCTCATAATCACGCTCGACAACGGCCAGATCTGGGGCGAGATCGCACCCGGGTCGAAGATTAAGGTAAACGCCGGGGGACACCGTGAAGATTGAAGCCGGAACGCTCGGGTCGTTCATCCTCATCGCCCCCAACGGGCGCTCGAGCAAGGTTACCCGCATCCGTTAGAGCGTCCGACCGTCCCATACCGGACCCGCGCACCGACGCCTCGACGACCGCGCCGGGGACTGCGACGGAGCGCATTGCCGTGCGACCGGGCGGCGCCCATACTCATCCTCATGAAGCGCTTGGTGGTCACGGCCTGCGCGCTTTCTGGGTTGTGGAGCGTGGAACTCGCGCCCGCGACGGAGATTCCCGCAACCGCCCCCTCGATCGCGCCTGCGACAGAGGTACCTGCAACCGCTACCTCGCTCGCACCCGTCAAGCCGCCCGCTGACGTCATCGACTCCGGACCGGAGTTTGCGACGCCGACGACGATGGACCGGATCGGCCGCATCGTCGCGCCTGTGATGATCAATGGCCGCGGGCCGTTCCGGCTGATGGTCGATACGGGAGCGAATAGATCGCTGATCACTACCACTGTCGCAGACGCTCTCGGGATCGATTACCTGAGCGCTCCCCTCGTGACCATGAATGGCGTAACCGGATCAGCGGTCGTTCCCGCAGTCCGAATCGAGCGGCTCGAAGCTGGAGAGCTGATTTTCACGGGTCTCCAGGTTCCGGTTGTTCCGCCGCACCTGGTCGGCGGAGCGGAGGGCATTCTCGGCATCGCGGGGTTGCGCCAGCAGCGTCTCATCGTGGATTTCGAAAGGGATCGCGTGACGATCTCGAACGCCAAGATCTATAACAGCGACCTGTTTCGCATCGATGCCCATCGCGTGGCGGGCGGCCTGCTCGCCGCCAAGGCACGGATCGGGCGCGTCCGCGTGGTCGCAGTGGTGGACACCGGAGGTCAGATTACGCTTGGCAATCGTGCTCTGCAGGAGGCTCTGCGCGCCGAAGCACGGTCTCAGACCGAGGTGCTTGGAACGACCGAGGCGGTGACCATCGGCGATACCGCGCGTGTCCGCACCATCAATTTTGGCGATGTGTCGATCCGGCGCGTGCAGGTAACGTTCGGCGACTTCCACATTTTTGACATCTGGGATCTGAACGACGAACCGGCTCTCATCATCGGGATGGACGTGCTCGGCGCACTGGGCGCATTCATGATCGACTTCCGCCTGGCGGAGATCCATTTCCGCGCATAGCCGCGATCTGACCGGGCCACTCCACATGGCTGCACATCCGACAGTGGCCACGCCGGCAGTCACTCGTCACTGATTCGCGCGATATCCGCGATCAGCGCGTCGGGCGACACGGGTCGGCCGAGGAACTCGCGCAGCAGCGTCGCGGTGTCCCTGGACATGCCGAACTGCAGCAGCCGCGCCGTGAGCCATCCATACCAGCGCGGATCACCTGTTTCGAACGGGCCGAGCTGAGCCGCGATGTGCTTTCGCAGATCGGCGGTGAGCACGGCACCGAGACCGTAGTTGACCATGTAGCCCGGGGAACCCACCAGCTGCACCCGCACCGCCCACCAGGGGACTTCCGGATGCGGGACGATGTGCAGATAGCGGCTGGTGATGGCGGTCCACACCGCGTTCGGATCGGCCGACGCGTCGCGCAGCATCCGAAGCTCGAACAGCGCCCATGCCACGTCCAGCATCACCGATGAATACAAGGACCGCAGCGATACGGCTTCCGGCGCGCTGCGTCCGAGGTACTTGCGCTGCCAAGCCGGATCGAAGGTGTTCCATGACGGGACGTCGGCAAATGCCTCGACGAACAGCGAGTCACCGAGATCCATGAACGCCGGACGCGTACGCACGGCCATCATGTGGACGACGTGACCGTCTTCGTGCACGAGCTCGTTCAGCACGCCGAGGCCGCCCCGCGAATAGTTCGCGGATACTCGGGTCGTGGTCGGCCGCCAGACACCGCCCACGTATCGACCGCGACTCAGGAAATCGGCATAGGCCAAAGGCGCCTTGCCCGCCCGCGGTTCGAGGTCGTAGAGCGTGCCCATCGACACAAGATCTGCGCCCAGGTCCGCGTAGTAGCGTGCGCTTAGGCGCTGCAGCGCATCGCGGGGAACGACGTCGCCCAGCGCTCGCTCGACTCCCCCGCCGGCGTGGCGGTAGTCCCAGGGTTCGATCGCCGCGTCGCCGCTCGCGACGCGCCAGGCATCGAGGACACGAGTGAGCCACTCCTCGACCGATGCGCTCGAGACGCCCATGGTTCGGGCCGCCGCATCGATCTCCGATCCGTGCTTGCGGGCTTCGGCCGCGGCCATTTCGATCAGGCGGCGATACGGGCTGCCCGCTCCATTGTCGGCGTTGATCGCCTGCCACAACGGGACAAAGGCCATGAACAACGCCTTGCGTCGCTCCGGCTCCTCGATGCGCGCCAGCAGATCGAAGGCAGCGACGCGCGTGTGACGCGCGCCTTCGAACTCGATGTTGTTGCCGAGCTCATCAAAGCAGGCGTACAGCGCCTCGCTGAGCGCGGTGTATGCGAGGCCGGGTTGCGACGCGTCGGCGCAGCGTGCGGCCGGTGCAAGACCCGCCGACGCGTCGGTCGGCTGCACGGCCTCGCGCATCAGCCTCACGGCGCGCTGATCCTCCGCCGAGAGCTTGGCGTCCTCGGAGCGTCGCGAGACCGGCACGCACCGCGTTGCGACGCTCCTCGAGCACGCGCGACCAGGCCTTGCCGTCCCGTCCGGCATGGCTCGCCGCGTATCCCGAATCGATGAGACCGACCGCACCCAGCGCGTCGTTCATGTCGGCGTAGGCATCCTCGATCCGAGCCAGGTCCGCGCGATCGTCGGCTGGCGCAGCGAACGCCGCTGCCAGCAGAGCGGGCGCGATCAGGCGGGCGAGGCGTATGGAGAGAAGACTCACAGCTTGCGCGAGCTCAGGAGCAGGCTGGTCTCGGTGCTGGCGATCCCATCGAGCAAACGTATCCGGCCGAGAACGGCATCGAAGGCCTCGAGACTTTCGGCACGGAGCTCGACCACGATATCCCAGCGTCCATTCGTCGTATGCAGCGCCTCGACCGCCGGATCACCGGTGAGTGCCCTGAGCACCGCTTCGCTGCGATTGCCCTCGACCGCCACCGTCATGAGCGCACGTATGTGATGCCGCTCCGCCTGGGGGCGGAGTCGCACCGTGTAGCCAACGATCGTACCGTCCGCCTCCAGCTTGCGGATGCGGTTCTGCACGGTGCCGCGGGACACGCGCAGCGACTTGGCCAGGTGCGCGACGGTCGCGCGCGCGTTGGCCCGCATGAGCGAGATCAGCTGCCGATCAATGTCGTCCAAGCAACGCCTAGCTGCCATTTCGCCAGTTCAGGCTATCATTCTGCTTGAAAGACCTCGCAAATCAAGCACTTTTCTGGCTATTTTCTGGCAGCGGGCCGCCGGAGAATGGCGAGTCACCCCGAATACGGTTCTGCGGGAAGCGCCGATGATCGACTACTTAGGGCTAACAGAGATCCGCAAACTGATCGGCGAACTCGGTGTCGCCAATGTCATCGCGGGTCTCGCAGACGAGATCGAGAAGGACTACCGGCGCTGGCCCGAGTTCGAGACCTCGGCGCGGCTGGCGAGTCACTCCCCGGTCGGTGTGATCGAGCTGATGCCGACCAGCGACGGCCGGCAGTTCTCCTTCAAGTACGTCAACGGCCACCCGAAAAACACGGCGCAGGGACTGCTCACGGTCACCGCCTTCGGCGTGCTGGCCGACGTGGCCACCGGCTACCCGGTGCTGCTATCCGAGATGACGCTGACGACCGCGCTGCGCACCGCGGCGATGTCCGCGCTGGCCGCCAGGTGGATGGCACGGCCGGAAGCCCGGGTGATGGCGCTGATCGGCAACGGGGCCCAGAGCGAGTTCCAGGCGATCGGTTTTCATCGGCTGCTAGGGGTGCGCGAGCTGCGTCTCTACGACGTCGACGCGGCCGCGACCGCCAAGCTCGAGCGGAACCTGCGCGCTGCAGGATTCGACTTCGATATCGTGCGCGCACGATCCGCAGCCGAGGCCGCGCACGGCGCCGACATTCTCACGACCGTGACGGCTGACAAGCGTAACGCCGTCATCGTGACGCCGGCGATGGTTGCGACGGGTATGCATCTGAACGCCATCGGCGGTGATTGCCCGGGCAAGACGGAGCTGCACCGCGACGTGCTTCTGCGCAGGGACGCGCGGGTCGTCGTCGAGTACGAGCCACAGTCACGCATCGAAGGCGAGGTCCAGCAGCTTCCGCCGGATTTCCCGGTCACCGAGTTCGCACGCATCGTGCGCGGCGAGGCGCCGGGGCGCGCCTCGGCCGACGAGGTGACGATCTTCGACTCGGTCGGCTTCGCGCTCGAGGACTTCTCGGCGCTTCGCTACCTGCACCGGCAGCTCCTCGCGCGTAGCGAAGCACCGCATCGGATAGACCTCATTCCGACGCTCGACGACCCGAAGAACCTGTTCGCGCTTCTCGACCGTCGAGCGGGCGAGCGGTTGCGGCGCGTCGTCTGAGAGGATGAGGCGCGTGCGATCCCTCAAACACGAGCGGCCACTCCGATGAGCCGGATCGTATCGCTGATCGGCGCTCCGACCGATGTCGGTGCCAGCGCGCGCGGTGCCTCGATGGGTCCGGAGGCGCTGCGGGTCGCCCGTCTGCAGCCGATTCTCGAGCAGCAGGGGCTCACGGTCCTCGACCGGGGAAACGTCAGCGGGCCGCCCAATCCGCAGTCGGCCGCCGTCGACGGTTACCGGCATCTGCCCGAAGTGCTCGCTTGGAACCACGCGGTGCACGACGCCGTGCTCGGCGAGCTGCGCGCGTCGCACCTGCCGATCCTGCTCGGCGGCGATCACAGTCTCGCAGTGGGCTCGATCAGGCGCGGTGGCCCGTCACTGCCGTGAGACCGGCCGCAAGCTTCGCGTCCTGTGGCTCGATGCGCACGCAGACTTCAACACCAGTGCGCTCACGCCCAGCGGCAACCTGCATGGCATGCCGGTCGCCTGCCTGTGCGGGTTCGGGCCCGCCGAGCTGATCCGGATCGGCGGCGCGGTGCCCGCCATCGATCCGAAGTGCATCCGGCAGATCGGCATCCGCAGCGTCGACCAGGGCGAGAAGCGCTTCGTACACGAGCAGCGTCTCGAGGTCTTCGACATGCGCTATGTCGACGAGATGGGCATGCGCGAGACCATGGAGCACGCGCTTGCCGGCGTCGACGCCGAGACGCACGTTCACGTGAGCTTCGACGTCGACTTCCTCGACCCCGTCATCGCGCCCGGCGTCGACACGGTGGTCCCGGGTGGCCCGACCTACCGGGAAGCGCAGCTCTGCATGGAAATGATCGCCGACACCGGCCGGATGGGCTCGCTCGATGTCATGGAGCTAAACCCGGCGCTCGATCAGCGCAATCAGACCGCATTGGTTGCGGTAGACCTGATCGAGTCGTTGTTCGGCAAGAGCACGCTGATGCGGCATTGAGCCCGCGGCGACACAATTCAGCTCAAATTCAGCCCACGGCTGATTATTCGACGTAAAGCAGATTACCTGGTCGAGCGAAGCGCCGCGGCGACGAGGCGGCGCTCGATCCGTTGACGCACCCCGTCCGGTTCCGCGAGCGCCATCCGCAGAAGAGCCGGGCGAAGCGCGGCGGAAGCGGGATTCGCAGCGAATACCCGGCGCGCGACGGTGAGCCGGCCGCGCCAGGACGCCGCTCCCGATTTCAGCCATTTCAGGGCACGCGCCAGCTCGATCTCCTCTGCGGTCAGATCCGATCCGAACGGCAGCTCGGGAAACGCGCCGCGAACGCGCGAAGACCCGAACCGGGCCGCGATCCTGTCGCCGCGATTCGCGCGCGCCGCCTCCGGGATCAGGTATCCGCGCGGCAGTTTTCCGGCCCGCATCGCGTCGGCGACGAAGGACTCCTGGAAGCCGGCGTCCATCACTTCGACCAGCGCGGACGCGATCTCGCGATCGGTGCGTCCGCGAAGATCGGCGATCCCGTACTCGGTCACGACGATATCGCGCAGGTGACGCGGGATGGTCGCGTGACCGTAGCTCCAGACGATGTTTGAGCTGAGGCTGCCTTGCGCCCGGCGCGTCGATCGCAGGCAGAGGATAGATCGCGCCTGCGGCAACGCATGCGCCATCGCGACGAAGTTGTACTGGCCGCCGACGCCGCTCACTACCCGGCCGTCGGCAAGACCATCCGATACGGCCGCTCCCAGACCGGTGACCATCATGGTCGTGTTGACGAACCGCGCATGGCGCCGCTGCACGGCTTTCAGCTCCGCACCGGGCCCGGCAAGATCGTTGACCCAGCCAATGCCGCGCATCGCAAATCGCCTCCGTTCCTCCACCGGGAGGTCGCGCAGCCGGGAGTAGAAGCTTCGCGGGCCGAGGAAGAACCCGGCGTCGGCGAGAACGCCTTGCAGCCGGTCGCCCAGCAACGGGACGAGAGCGCTTCGCTCATTCTTTCCCCCCAGCCGGGCTGTGACGCGCGAGCCATCCGGCCCCACCAGATCGTCCCCCTCGAGACGCACCTCATCGCGAAAGACGCCGGCCGCGCGCAGCTCCGCGAACTCCTGCCGCGAGAGTCGGTCCAGCCCCGCGGCAGCGAGCGCCTCGAGCATCGCGGGCCCCACGTTCTCGCCGATCGCGCCCTCGTCGAGCAGCCGCTGCAGCCGCGCGCTCGGAAATACGTGCCGCTTGAGCACACCGGCGCCATAGAGATCCAGAAAACCGTCAACCAGCATCTCGGAGCAGGCGTACAGCCCGTGCTCGAATGGTGCGGTGCCGCCCTCCTGCCCGATCAGCGCGGAGCTGCGCTCGAGGAGGCCGCTGGCCGCAAGGGCTTCGAGATAGAGCTGATTGTCGCGATGCCTGAGCGAGATCGCGCTGGTGATCGCGTCGCCCAGCTCGCCGATACCGAGCTGCAGCGTCCCGCCATCCCTGACGAGCGCGCTCACGTTGAGCGCGATCGCATGCTCGGTCATACCGATCGGCAGGTTCGGTGGCGCAAAGAGCGGAAATGGCGACGGTGGCTCGTCGACCAGATAATCGAAGCACGACTCCGGCACCAGCGCGTCCCCGTACATGAACGGCAGCTCGCGATGCCGCTGACCCACCAGCGCGAACGGCAGGCCCGCCGCGCGCCGCGCGTCGAGATGCGGCAACAGATCCACGGTGAGATCCGGATTCGACGCGAGACTGAGCATGCCCGGCGCCGATTCTCCGGCAGGGGGCGGCGCGACGAGCTGCAGCAGCACATTGAGCCCGCGACCGATCGCGTCCCGCAGTACGTGGGTGTAGTTTGCGCTCAGGTAGTGCTGCTGCATCTCGTCGTTGCCCAGCCACGCGCCCGGCTCGAGATAGAACTCGATCACTTCCACGTTCGCCGGGAGACGCCGCTCCTCGAGCATGCGGACGTACTCGAGCTCCGGGTAGTCGCCGAACACACGCCGGACGAGCGGCGCGAGATACCGGCGCTCGAGATCCGACGACCCGCGCGGAAGCTTGAGCGACAGCGCCGTGACGATCGTGAGCTGGATCGAAGGATCGGCCGCGGCCCGGCGCACGAAGGCGTTCGCGAGCAGGTTCGGCTTCCCGATTCCGACCGGCAATCCCATAACGAGTCGCCGTCCGACACGGCCCAGCACGGTCTCGACGCAGATGTCAGGATCGGTTATCCGAACCGGTGATGCAGACCGCATGGCCGGGCAATCTACAGTCTCACTGGTGGCTTGACGAATGTCGGGGGCGATCCGCAGCTTGCCCTGGTGGTGAGCCTGCCCTGACGCTCCTCGCAGGTGGACGACCCGAGTTGAGTCGCCGAGAATCCGCGCACTGCGCCACAGCGTTGGCGCGGGCCAACCGACATGAACACCACGGCGCACGTCGACACCTTCGTACGGGACCACCTGCCGCCGGTTTCGCAGTGGCCGGAGTTCCTGTTCGAGCTTCCGGAGCTCAGCTACCCGCCGCGCCTGAACTGCGCCGTGGAGCTCCTCGACCGGCATGCGACCGCGAATCCGCAGGCGATCGCCATCCGCACGGCCGAGGGCGACTGGAGCTATGGCCGGTTCGGCGGCCTGGTCGATCGTCTGTGCGGTGTGCTCGTCAACGACATGCGGGTCGAGACCGGCAATCGCGTCCTGCTGCGTGCCGGCAACTCGGTGATGTTGTACGCGGCATGGCTGGCCGTCGCGCGTGTCGGAGCCGTGGTCGTCGCGACGATGCCGCTGCTGCGTGCGCGCGAGCTCGCCACCATCGTGGACAAGGCACGCATCCGCCATGCGCTGTGCGACGTCCGCCTCGCCGCGGAGCTCGAAGGCCTCGAAGGACCCGACGGTCGCCTGCGCACGCTCACCTGGGGAGACGGTGAGCTCGAAGACCGCCTCACTCGGCAACCTGCGGGTGCGCCCGCCGTCGACACGGCGCAGGACGATCCATGCCTGCTCGCCTTCACCTCCGGCACCAGCGGACAGCCCAAGGCGACCGTGCATTTTCACCGCGACGTGCTCGCGATGGCGGACACGTTCGCCGCGCATCTGCTGGCGCCGCGGCCGGACGACGTGTTCACGGGCACGCCGCCGCTTGCCTTTACCTACGGCCTGGGCGCCGAGCTCGTGTTTCCGCTCCGCTTCGGCGCCGCGACTGCGGTGTTGACGGGCCCGACGCCCGATCACCTGCGCGATGGGTTGGAACGCTTCGGCGCGACGCGGGTGTTCACCGCGCCGACGGCCTATCGCGCCCTGCTCGCGCAGGCCGATCGTGCCGCGTTCCGGTCCGTCCGCTCCTTCGTGTCCGCGGGTGAGCATCTGCCGCGACCGACCTTCGATGCGTGGCAGCAGGCAACCGGTCATCGCATCATCGACGGCATTGGCGCCACGGAGATGATCCACATCTTCATCTCGGCGTCGGGCGACGACATCCGCCCCGGCTCGACGGGCCGCGCGGTCCCGGGCTACCGGGCCTGCGTCCTCGACGAGGACGAT
Source organism: uncultured Gammaproteobacteria bacterium (assembly GCA_963728295.1). Lineage (GTDB taxonomy): Bacteria > Pseudomonadota > Gammaproteobacteria > Steroidobacterales > Steroidobacteraceae > DATJKD01. The sequence goes on from CAVSKB010000006.1 coordinate 174,791, forward strand.
CGCCCGGCGGCGCCCGGCACGATCGGCCGGCTCGCGGTGCGCGGACCGACGGGTTGCCGCTATCTCGCCGACGACCGGCAGCGGAACTACGTAAAGCGCGGCTGGAACGTCACGGGCGACTCCTTCGTCGCCGACGATGAAGGTTATTTCTGGTACCAGGCGCGTACCGACGACATGATCGTTTCCTCCGGCTACAACATCGCCGGGCCCGAGGTCGAGAGCGCGCTGCTCGAGCATCCGGGCGTAGCAGAATGTGCAGTGATCGGCATCCCCGACGATCACCGGGGGCAGCTCGTCAAGGCGTACGTCGTGCTGCGTGCGCCGCGGGCGGGCGATGACTTGCTCACGCGCGAGCTTCAGGACTTCGTCAAGAACGCGATCGCGCCTTACAAGTACCCGCGACAGATCGAATACGTCGAGACGCTCCCGAGGACGGCGACAGGCAAGCTGCAGCGTTACCGACTGCGCGGAGGAGCGGACACCTGATCGTCAGGCGCGTCCGGTATGACGGCCGTGGCCTCGATCTCGACCTTGGCGGCCGCTTCCATCAGGGCGACGACCTGCACCACCGACATCGCCGGATAGTGGCGGCCGATCACGGCGCGGTAGGCAGCGCCGATCTCGGGCAGCTCCGCGTAGTACTCGTCGCGGCTCGTGACGTACCAGGTGAGGCGCACCAGGTGCTCGGGCCGGCCACCGGCTTCGGCCAGCACGGCGACGACGTTGTCGAGCGCCTGCCGTACCTGCGGTGCGAGACGCGTCGCTTGAAACCCTCCGTCCGCGTCCCAGCCGATCTGGCCGGCGATGAATACCTGCCGTCCGCGCGCGACGATGCCGTTGCTGTACCCCTTCGGACGTGCCCAGCCCTCGGGCTGCAGGATTTCGAGACTCATGGCTGCGCGCCGTCCCGAGCCGCCTTGAGCAGCTCGCGCCCGATGATGAGCTTCTGTACCTCGGTCGCGCCCTCGTAGATCCGCAGCGCCCGGATCTCGCGGTACAGGCGCTCGACGGTCTCGCCGCTCGCCACGCCGCGGCCCCCGAACATCTGCACCGCGCCGTCGATGATGCGCTGCGCGGATTCGGTCGCGCTCATCTTGGCCATCGCCGCCTCCTTCGGTGACGTTTCCGCCGCGGTCCCGCTGCCACGCAGCGCGATAGGTCAGCAGGCGCGACGCCTCGAGCTCCGTCGCGATCTCGGCAAGGGTGGCCTGCGTGAGCTGGAAGTCGGCAAGCTGCCGGCCGAACATCCGGCGCGCAGCGACGTGATGCGAGCGCTTCGTCCAGCGCGCGCTGGGCAAATCCGAGCGCCGCGCCGGCGACCGAGGTGCGGAACACATCGAGCGTGCGCATGGCGATCCGGAATCCTTCGCCCTCCTCGCCGATGCGTTGCGTGGCCGGTATCCGGCAATCCTCGAAGCGGAGCGTGGCGAGCGGGTGCGGCGCGATCACCGTCGATCCGCTCCACCACCTCGAGGCCGGGCGCATCGGCATCCACGACGAAGGCCGTGATGCCCGACGCGGAGCTCGAACCATCGGGCGCGCAGCTCCGCGGGGCTTGTGCGCGCAAAGACACAGTAGAAATCGGCGATGCCGCCGTTCGAGATCCAGGTCTTGGTCCCGTCGAGGAGGTAGTCTCCGCCCTCGCGCCGCGCGCTTGTGCGCATTGCGGCGACGTCCGAGCCGGCGGCGGGCTCGGACAGGGCGAAAGCCGCAATCGCGCGGCCCGCGGCGACGACCGGAAGATAGCGCGTCTTGAGCTCGGGCGAGCCCGCGAGGGAGATCGCGCCGCTGCCGAGCCCCTGCATCGCGAAGGCAAAATCCGCGAGCCCGTCGTGCCATGCGAGCAGCTCGCGGGTGAGCGAGATCGACCGCACGTCGAAGCCCGGTTCGGCTCCGGACGTCGTGGCCGGCACCGCGCAGCGCGCGAGACCCGCCGCGCCGAGCGCGGCGACCAGCGAGCGGCAGGCTGCATCGAGCGCCGCCTGATCCGGAGCCTCGTCCTTCGACGGTGTGCCGATGCGCGTACCGAAACGCGACTCGGCCCACTCCGATAGCCGCGTGGCGAGATCGCGATGCGCGTCATCGAAGAACGGCCAGTCGAGATGCGGCAGATCGCGCATGGCGATCAGTTACCCTCGAACACGGGCTTCTGCTTGGCGACGAACGCGTCGTACGCGCGCCTGAAATCGTCGGTCTGCATGCAGATGGCCTGCGCGTCCGCCTCGGCGTCGAGCGCCGCATCGATCGACAGGTTCCACTCGTGGTGCAGCATCCGCTTGGTCATCGCATGCGCGAACGTAGGTCCGGCCGCGAGGTCCGCCATGACGCGCGGTGGCCCGGGCGAGCAGCTCCCCGGGCGCCACGAGCTGGTTGAAGAACCCCCAGGCGAGCCCCTCCTCGGCACTCATCGCGCGCCCGGTGTAGAGGAGCTCCGCAGCGCGGCCGTGACCGATGATGCGCGGCAGGATCGCGCAGGCGCCCATGTCGCAGCCGGCGAGCCCGACGCGCGTGAACAGGAAGGCCGTGCGTGCGGCCGGGCGTCGCGAAGCGGAAGTCGGACGCCATGGCAAGGATCGCGCCCGCGCCGGCGCACACGCCGTCGACCGCGGCGGCGATCGGCTGCGGACACGCGCGCATCGCCTTCACCAGGTCGCCGGTCATGCGCGTAAAGGCGAGCAGACCGTCCATCGCCATCTGCGTGAGCGGGCCGATGATCTCGTGCACGTCGCCACCGGAGCAGAAATTGCCGCCGGCACCCGTCAACACGATCGCCCGCACGTCCGGCGCGTCGCGCGAGACCGCGGAAGAGATCCCGGAGCTCCGCGTAGGAATCGAAGGTGAGCGGATTCTTCCGCTCGGGCCGATCGAGCGTGATCACGCCTACGCGACCGTCGAGACGCCAGCGGAAGTGCCGCGGCTCCAGATCCTGGTAGTTCATGCAACCGCTCCCTTGCCGTCAGACCCTTCCGTCGCTGCAATCCTCCGCGAGAGCTCGCGCCTTGAGCACGCCGAGCAGCTCCACAAGCTGATCGCGCTGCCGCCGCGAGAGACCGTCCATCAGGCTCGATGACCCAGCGTTCGTGTTCCGCCGCCATGCGGCGGAACTGGCGGCGCCCTTCGCGCGTCAGCCGCACGCGATACGCGCGACGGTCCGCCGGGTCCGGGCTCGCGCGACCACCAGCTGCTCTTTTTCGAGCATGTCGGTGATGCCGGTGACGTTGCCGCCGGTCACCATCATCCGTCGCGAAAGCTCGCCCATCTTGAGACCTGCATCGGCGCGCGCTCGAGCTGCGCCATCAGGTCGAAGCGCGGCAAGCGTCGTGCGAATAGCCGGCCTTGCAGCCCCTGCCGCACGCGGGTCTCGATCAGGTTGGTGCAGGCGAGCAACCGCAGCCACAGGCGCAGCGACTGGTGGTCGTCGGGGCCCGCGCGGGTCTCGACGTCGATGCGCATCGCGCGCTCCTCGCGGGCCATCAGGTCACCTCGCCGCCCGCGATCGCGAGGCTCTGGCCGGTGACGCTCTCGGTGCCCGGGCGCGCAGAGCCAGACCACGGCGTGCGCGACTTCGCCGGGCTGGATCATGCGTCGCTGCGGATTGCCCGCGATCAGCGCCTCGCGCGCCTCGATCCACGCTGCGCCCGGTCTTGCTCGTGATGTTGGCGATGGCGTCGCGCACGAGGTCGGTGTCCGTGTAGCCCGGGCAGACCGCGTTGACGGTGATGCCGCGCTCGGCCACCTCGAGCGCGAGCGCGCGGGTCAAACCGATGACGCCGTGCTTGGCTGCGACATAGGCCGCGCAGTACGCGTAGCCGCGCAGACCCGCCGTGCTCGCCACGTTGACGATGCGGCCGTAGCCCGCCGCCAGCATGGCCGGCAGTCCCTCGCGGATGCAGGCATACACGCCGGTCAGGTTGACGCCGAGCATCCGCTGCCAGAGCGCCTCGTCCGTCTTCTGAAAGGGCGCGCTCACGGCCTGCCCCGCGTTGTTGACGAGGAGTTGCACTGGGCCGAAGCGTTTGCGAGCGGCTCGGAAGGCGTCGCTCGAGCTCGGCCGGGTCCGTGACGTCGCCCGGCAAGGCAGCCGCTCGATCCTCGGCACCGATCGAGCTAGCTGCGGCCGCGAGCCGCGCCATGTCGCGACCGAGCATCGAGACCCGGGCGCCCTCCGCCGCCAGCGCCTGCGCGATTGCGAGCCCGATGCCGCGGCCGCCGCCGGTCACGAGCGCGTGCCGTCCGCCCAGGCGACCCTGCGGCGCTGCGCTCATCCCGGCTCCCGCCGCCTGTGCGGCGCGCTGCTAGGTTGCGCTCGAGCTGGCTCTTGCCGGAGAGATACGGGATCCGGCCACCACTGCTCCGCGTACCCCTGACGTGCCGCGGCTTCGAGCGTCCAGGACGGGTTCGCGAGGTGGGGTCGTGCAAGGGCGCACAGGTCGGCGCGGCCGGACGCGATGATCGAATTGACGTGGTCGGCCTCGAAGATGTTGCCGACGGCGATCGTCGGCGATGCCGACTTCGTTACGTACGCGATCGGCAAACGGCGTCTGCCACATGCGCCCGTAGACCGGTTTCTGCCACGGCACGGTCTGGCCGCTCGAGACGTCGATGAGGTCGGCGCCGCCGGCCTTCATCGCGGCGCGCGAGCGCAACGAGCTCGTCCTCGGCGAGCCCGCCCTCCGCCCAGTCGCTGGCCGAAATGCGCACCGAGAGCGGCTTGTCCGCGGGCCAGGCCGCGCGCACCGCCGCCAGCACTTCGAGCGGGAAGCGCAGCCGGTTGGCGAGCGGGCCGCCGTACTCGTCCGTCGCGCAGGTTGGTCAGCGGCGAAAGAAAGCTCGCGAGCAGGTAGCCGTGCGCCATGTGCAGCTCGAGCATGTCGAACCCGGCTTCGTTGCCGAGTTCGCGCCGAGCGCACGAACTCGTCGCGGACGCGGTCCATGTCGGCGCGGGTCATCGCGCACCGGGACCTGGCTCACGCCTTCGAGATACGGCAGCGGCGAGGGCGCGCAGATCGGCCAGTTGCCGGTCGCGAGCGGACGATCCATCTCCTGCCAGCCGAGCTGGGTCGATCCCTTGCGTCCCGAGTGACCGAGCTGCAGGCAGAACTGCGCGGGCGAGTTGCCGTGCACGAAATCGACGATGCGCCGCCAGGCATCGCGCTGCGCCGTCGTTCCAGAGTCCCGTGCAGCCGGGCGTGATGCGACCTTCGGGCGACACGCAGGTCATCTCGGTGTAGACGAGCCCGGCGCCGCCGAGCGCGCGCGCTGCCATAGTGCACCAGGTGCCAGTCGTCGGGCAGGCCGTCCTTGGCCATGTACTGCGCCATCGGCGAAACGACGACGCGGTTCGCGAGCGTCAGTCCGCGCAGGCGCAGCGGCAGGAACATCGGCGGCGCGCGGCACGGCGCCCGAGCCGGCGCGATCGGCCAGCCACCGCTCGTAGTCCGCGACGAAGTCGCCGGGTCGCGGACTTTCAGGTTCTCGTGACCGATGCGCTGGCTGCCGGTCAGGAGGCTGTAGGCGAACTGGCGCGGCGGCAGCACGCGCGTAACGCGCGACGTTCTCGAACCACTCCATGCGGTTGCGGGCCGCGCTCTGCAGCTTCAGCACCTCGACACTGCGCTCCTCGTGGTACGCCTCGAGCGCGCGCGGAAGCTCCTGCGTCGCGGTCACGTGCCGCACGAGCGAAATCGCATCCTCCATCGCGAGCTTGGTGCCGGACCCGATCGAGAAATGCGCCGTGTGGGCGGAATCGCCGATCAGCACGACCCGGCCGTCGTGCCAGCGGCGGCAGGCGATGCGGTTGAATGCGAGCCAGGCCGAGCCGCGCAGGTGCGCCGCATTGCTCCGCAGACGCTCGCCGCCCAGGTAGCGTCGCGAACAGCCGCTCGCAGAATTCGATCGATGCCGGGGTGTCGGCCCGGTCGAGGCCGTGCGCCCGCCAGGTCTCCTCGCGCGTCTCGACGATGACCGTGGAGAGGTCGGAACTGAACTGGTAGCGCGTGAATCTGGAACCAGCCGTGCTCGGTGCGCTCGAACGCGAAGGTGAATGCCGGGAACGGTCTGCGCGGTTCCGAGCCAGATGAAGCGGCAGCGTCGCACGTCGATCGACGGCTCGAACACCGCGGCGTGGTGCGTGCGGATCTTGCTGTTGACGCCGTCTGCGCCCAGAACGAGGTCGGCGTCGGCAAACTCGCGGTCGTCGTCGACCTCGCGCTGGAAATGCAGGCGTGCTCCGAGCTCCGAGGCGCGTTCCTGGAGAATGCCGAGCAGCCGGCGGCGGCCGATCCCGCAGAAACCATGGCCGCCGCTGCGGAGCACCTCGCCCTGGAAGTGGACTTCGATGTCGTCCCAGTGATGGAAGGCGCCGACGATGGCTCCGTGGGTCTCGGTGTCCGCGACGCGGAAGTTGTCCATCGTCTGGTCCGAGAACACGACGCCCCAGCCAAACGTGTCGTCGGGCCGGTTACGCTCGTAGACCTCGATCTGCGTGCGCGGAAGCGCCTTCCTGAGCAGGATGGCGGCATACAGCCCCGCCGGACCGCCGCCCAGGCAGACCACGCGCTTCAAGGAGCTGCGATCCATGTCGCCATGGATACGCCACTTTACTTGACATGTCAACTAAACGGGCGCACGCATGCGCGCGCCCGTTCAACCCGTCGCGATCAGTCGTGCTCGACGTCGATGCGCACGCTCTTGACGCTCGAGTCGACCAGCGCGACCGTGAATTTCGGTACGGGGTCCCTGGTCTTGATGAGAACGTCCTCGCCGTCGTCGACCTCGACCTTGTACTCGGCGGGCAATGCGCTCTTGAAGCCGTCGCGCACGTCCTTCGCGACGTTGTTCTCCGCGCGCCCGTTCTTGATCGGCACTTCGACCGTCTTCATCTCCCCGCCCACGGGCGTGACCGCGAAGCGGATCGTGCCGTCCGAGTTCGCACCCTCGCTGATCTCGATCCGCCAGGCATGGGATGGCTTGACGTCCTTCGCAATCGCCGCCGTTCCCGCAAGGACCGTCGCGGCCATCGCTGCCGCCGCCCAGCCAAGGTGCCTTCTGTGACTCATGACCTGTTCCTCTCTTGCCTGAAGTCGTTGATGTTTCGACGGCCGATCACCGCGCAGGTTCCCGATCGCGCCCTTGAGACCCTGCCACCGGCCTTCGCTTGCGCGCCGGCCGCCGATAATCTATCACCCTGCTTAGCCGGCCGGCGCGCCGCCGGGCGGCTGGATGCCGTCGCAGGCAGCTTCCTCCCGCCCGGAGCCAAAATCGATGGAAACGCCGCTCACCCCCCTGGATTTCGCACGGCGCGCCCGCAAGGTGCATTCCGGCCGCGAGGCCGTGGTCGACGGCGACCTGCGTTTGACCTACGGCGCCTTCCTGGACCGCATCGATCGATGGTCTTCTGCGCTGCAGGGGCTCGGCGTAGGACCGGGGGACCGTGTTGCGCTGATCGCCCCGAACACCCACGCGATGCTCGAGCAGTTCTACGCGGTGCCGCAACTCGGCGCGATCGTGGTGCCGCTCAACTACCGGCTGACCGCCGAGGACTTCGTCTACATGATCGAGCACAGCGGCGCGAAGGTCGTTTGCGTCCACGCCGATTACCTCGATGCGATCGACAGCGTGCGCGCACGCCTGCCCGGGGTGCGGCATTTCGTCGCGCTGGAGGGCGAGCGTCGCGGCTGGGTCGACTACGAGTCGACGCTGTCCGCTGCGTCGGGCAGCTTCGACCGGCCGGACATCGCGGAATCGGACCTGATCTCGATCAACTATACGAGCGGTACGACCTCGCGGCCCAAGGGCGTGATGATCACCCATCGCAATGCCTGGGTGAACTGCGTCGGCACGCTCGTGCATGTACCCATGACATCGGCGGATCGCTATCTCTGGACGCTGCCGATGTTCCACGCCAACGGCTGGACCTTCGTCTGGATCGTAACGGCCGCGGGCGCGACGCACGTATGTCTGCGCAAGGTCGATCCAACCGCGATCTATGACCACGTCGAGCGCGAGCGGATCAGCGCGCTGTGTGCCGCACCGACCGTCCTGATCGGCATCGCCAACGGCCCGGACGAGCGACGCCGCCGTCTGCCGCGCGGTCTGCGCGTGCTCGCGGCCGGCGCGCCACCCGCCGCCGCGACCATCGAACGCGTCGAAGGCGAGCTCGGCTGGCAGATCACCCACGTCTACGGGCTCACCGAAACCGCGCCGTTCATCACCGTATGCGAGGCACGCCCGGAGGACGCGCAGCTCAGTGCACCCGCGCTCGCGGCGGCGAAGGCGCGGCAGGGCATAGAGCTCATCACTTCCGGCGAGCTGCGGGTCGTCGACGAGGAGGATCGCGACGTGCCGCGCGACGGCCGCACGCTGGGCGAGATCGTGGCCCGCGGCAACGTCGTGATGAAAGGCTACTGGAACGATCCGGAGGCTTCGGCAAAGGCCCTGCGCGGCGGCTGGTTCCGCTCAGGCGATGCCGCCATCGTGCATCCCGACGGATACGTCGAGATCCGTGACCGCTACAAGGACGTGATCATCAGCGGCGGTGAGAACATTTCCTCCATCGAAGTGGAGGGTGTTCTGCTCAGGCATGACTCGGTACTCGAGGTCGCGGTGGTGGGCATGCCTCACGAGAAATGGGGCGAGGCGCCACAGGCCTTCGTCGTGTTGCGGCCCGGCACGAACGTCACGCCCGCCGAGCTGCGGGAGTTCTGCCGCTCCCAGCTCGCGCACTTCAAGGTGCCACAGGAGTTCCAGTTTCTCGCCGAGCTGCCCAAGACCGCGACGGGCAAGATCCAGAAGTTCGTGCTGCGTGCCGGACGCAGCAGCATCAGCCGGCAATAGGGCGGCGCTGGCGGCTGAGCCCGCACGCAGCGTAGGAGCCGACTTACGTTGTCGGACGTTCTACAGCGACTGACGCGCCGTGCCTGCGGCGTAGACTCGGACTCATGGCCGGCGGGATGCGAAAACTACGTGATTGGCGCCCGCCCCGCTGGGGCGTCGTCGCCGTCGTGCTGCTCGCCATCATCGCCGGATTGGCGCTTGCATACGACGATAACTGGATCAAGGCACTCATCGAGCGCCGCGTCGCCGCGGTGACCGGTCGGCATTTCGAGATCGGCGGCGACTTCGATGTGTCGCTCGGGCGGCCCGGGCTGGGCCTGGACGCCAGCGGCGTCGCGCTGGGCAATGCGAGCTGGTCGAAGAGTCCCGTCATGGCCCGTGCGCGGGGTGTGCACGTGGACATCGACCCGTGGCCGCTGCTGCGCGGCCGGCTCGACGTAACGCGCATCGCACTCGACAAGCCCGAACTGCTCCTCGAGCGCAACGCGCGTGGCCAGGCGAACTGGCGCTTCGATCGCAAGCGCCCGAAGCGCTCGTCGACGACCATCCGCGCCCTCTCGATCCAGGACGGCACGCTGCGTGTTCGCGAGCCGGCACTGCACACCGACCTCAGGCTCGCGGTCGAGACGGAGCGCCGTGACGCGAAGGACGGTTACGCTCCGATCGTCGCGCGCGGTACCGGCCGTTACAGGAATGAGCCGTTTGACCTGGACGGCCGCCTCGACTCCCCGCTGCAGCTGCTGCGTCGCGGCGAAGGGTATCGACTCGACCTGAGGGCGCACGCGGGAGACACGAAACTGCACGCGCATGGAAAGCTGGACTCCCCGATCGATCTCACGCGCTTCACCGTGAACGCGGACGCATCGGGCCAGAACCTGGCGGATGTGTATCGCCTGATCGGGATCGCGACGCCGGAAACGCCGCCCTACAAGGTCTCCGGCCGATTGAGCCGTGAGCAGGACGTGTGGCGCTTTGCTGACTTCGAGGGCATGGTCGGCGACAGCGACGTGGCCGGCGACGTCAGCATCGACATGGGCGGCAAACGACCCGCATTGCACGCAAAACTCAGGTCGCGACAACTCGACCTCGACGACCTCGGGGGCCTGATCGGCGCTCCTCCCGGCACCGCGCCGGGAGAAACCGCTTCGCCGGAACAGCGCGCCGAGGCACAGGAAAAGAAGGCGAGCCCTCGGGTGCTGCCAGACAAACCGTATGACCTGAAGAAGCTCCGGTCGCTGGATGCCGACGTCGAGCTGCACGCGCAGCGGATCAACGCGCGAAACCTTCCGATCGACGCGATGAATGCGCACCTGAAGCTCAAGAACGGAGTGTTGCGCATCGATCCGTTCGATGTCGGGCTCGCGGGCGGACGGATGACCGGCAACATCGAGCTCGATGCGCGACGCAATCCGATCGAAACGCAGACGGACCTGCGCCTGCAGGACGTTGAAGTTCCCAAGCTCATGCCGCGCATCAGCCCGAAGGGCTTCGGGCGCATTGCCGGTCAGGCCCGGCTGGAGGGACGCGGAAACTCGGTGGCAAAGATGCTGGCCACCGCCGATGGCGAAGTCGGGGCGGTGATGGGTTCGGGAGAGATGAGCAATCTGGTCCTCGAACTGGCGGGATTGGATGTCGCCGAGTCGTTGATTCTGATGCTGAGCAAGGACAGGACGGTGCCTGTGCGCTGCGCGTACACGGATCTCGCGGTCACCGACGGCGTTGCCACGGCGCGATCGATGGCGCTCGACACGACCGACACGGTCGTTGTCGGCAGCGGAACGATTGATCTGAGCGATGAAAGCCTCGATCTCGAGCTCAAGGCGCGCCCCAAGGACATCAGCCCGCTCAGCCTGCGAGGCCCGCTCGATGTCGACGGCACGTTCAAGGACCCGGGGTTCCACCCGCAGCCCGTCCGGCTGGCGGGACGGGTCGCCGCCGCCGCCGCGCTGTTTGCGATCACTCCGCCGGCGGCCTTGCTGGCTCTGTTCGAAACGGGGCCCGGGAAGGATCTCGATTGTGCCGGCAAGACCAAAGCCTTGGCTCAGGCGGGAGCTGTGACTCCGCCGAAGACCTGACCCGACAACCGCAGGGCGCTGGACGCGGAAGCAGCACGCAGCTAGCGTGACCGCTCCCCCGCTTTTCGTATTCCGCCATGCGCAACTCAGTCGTCGTCGTTCTGCTCGCGCTGCTGATCGCCGGATCCGTGAGTGCAGCGCCCCTGGAGGCGCCAAATCGCAGCTTCCAGGGCGCCGATCTATTCGGCCTTCAATACGCCTCCGAGCCGCAGATCCGACCCGACGGCCGGGTCGTGGCCTACGTACGCGGGTCCTTCGACATCATGACGGATCGCGCCCGCCAGTCGATCTGGCTCATCGACATCGAGACCGGCGAGCAGACGCCGCTCGTGGCCAGCGCCGGATCTCACACCTCGCCACGCTGGTCGGCGGACGGTGGTCGCCTCGCCTACGTCTCGACCGCCGAGGGCGGCCGTCCGCAGCTCTTCGTGCGCTGGATGCAGAGCGGGCAGACCGCGAAGCTCGCCGAGCTGCTCTCCGCGCCTGCGGATCTGGCCTGGTCGCCTGACGGGCGTTGGATCGCCTTCACGATGTTCACGCCGGATGAGGCTGCGAAGCTGGGTGAGGCTCCCGAAAAGCCGAATGGGGCGGACTGGGCCCCGCCGCTCGAGGTGATCACCGACCTCACCTACCGCAGCGACGCGGAGGGCTATCTGAAGCCCGGCTATCACCATGCCTACGTCGTCGCGGCCGAAGGCGGATCGCCACGGCAACTCACCTTCGGTGCCTTCAACGAGACCGGACCCCTGTCCTTCACGCCCGACGGCGGTCACCTGCTTCTGACCGGAAACCGGATGGATGACTGGCGCCGGGAGCCCGTCAACACCGAGATCTACGAAGTCGCGCTGGCCAACGGCGCCATCCGGCCGCTGACATCGCGGGTCGGCGCCGATCACGCGGCCACCGTTTCGCCCGACGGCCGGACGATTGCGTATCTCGGCTTCGACGACCGGCTCATGAGCTACCAGAACGAGGAGCTCTACGTGATGGATCGCGACGCCAACAAGCCGCGATCGCTCACGGCCAGCCTCGACCGCACGATCGACGAGGCGTACTGGGCGGCGGACGGCCACAGTCTCTACGTGCGCTATGACGACCACGCTGTGACGAAAATCGCGCGGGTCGAGCTGGACGGCCGCCTCACAGCCGTGGCCGAGGGCCTGAGCGGCGGGGGGCTCGACCGACCGTACACGGGTGGCGAGTTTTCAGTGGCGAAGGACGGCACGGTCGCCTTCACAAGCGGCACGCCGCAGAGCCCAGCGGACGTGTCGGTCGCGCGACGCGGCAAAACACGTCGCCTGACGCAGCTCAACGCAGGGCTTTTCGTGGACAAGACCCTGGCCGAGGTCCGGCCCCTCGCCGTGACTTCGTCCTTCGACCAGCGCCCGATCGACGCCTGGCTCGCGCTGCCGCCGAATTTCGATCCGGCGAAGAAGTACCCGCTGATCCTCGAGATTCACGGCGGCCCCTACGCCGCCTACGGGCCGGTGTTCTCGACTGACGTGCAGCTCTACGCCGCGGCGGGCTACGTCGTGCTGTACGTCAACCCGCGCGGCTCGACGTCCTACGGGCAGGAGTTCGCGAACCTCATCCACCACAAGTACCCGAGCGAGGACTACGACGACCTGATGAGCGCCGTCGATGCGGCGATCGCACAGGGACATGTCGACTCTAAGCAGCTCTACGTGACCGGCGGTTCGGGCGGTGGCGTGCTCACCGCATGGATCGTCGGTCGCACGGACCGCTTCCGTGCGGCGGCGACGCAGAAGCCCGTGATCAACTGGGCGAGCACCGTTCTCACCACGGACGTCTACACGTATATGCCGAAGTACTGGTTCGAGAAGCTCCCGTGGGAAGACCCGGAGTCGTACTGGAAGGTGTCGCCCTTGTCGCTCGTAGGTTCGGTCAAGACGCCGACACTGGTGCTGGTCGGCGACCAGGATTTCCGCACGCCGGTCAGCGACTCGGAGCAGTACTACCAGGCGCTGCAGCTCAGGGGTGTGCCGACGGGCCTCATCAAGGTGCCGGGCGCGTCGCACGGAGGTCTCACGGCGCGACCGTCGCAATCCGCCGCCAAGGCCAGCGCCATCCTCGCGTGGTTCCAGCGCTACCGGGAATAAGCATCGCTCCGTCGGCGAGTCGCTCCAGTTCGACCGCAGCAACGCGGAACGAAGAACGCCTCAGCGACGTATCACCAGGGCGACGAAGAGCAGCAGGATGGTCAGGGCCTGGAGCCCCACGCGCGCCCACATGAGCGGCGTGCTTGCATGGGCGTCGGTGTTGCCGCCGCCGCTCATGACCAGGAGCCCGATCAACAGTGCCCCGACCGTGGCCAGAAGCGCGATGCCGATGACGATGACGAACGGATCCACGGCTGCATGCCCCCGAACGGCGGATTTCGGCGGCCATATTAGGGTCGAAAATGCCTGGGAGCCAATGATTCCCGAATAACCGGCTCCGAGCCATTTCAGCGGCGCGTCGCGAATACCTGCGCCCAGTACGTGCCCTTCGGGCTCGACGCTTCGAAGGCGTAGCCGATTCCCATCTCCCGCACGTCCGGGTTCATCAGGTTCGTGCAATGCCCGGGGCTCGCAAGCCAGGTCTGCATGACCGCCTCCGCAGTGCGGTCGCCGGCTGCGACGTTCTCCGCGACGGTGCGCCATACGTAGCCGGCGCGGGTGACGCGCTCGGCGGCGGTGCTGCCATCCGATCCCTCGTGCGCCATTCGCCCCGTGCGCGCCATGTCGCGAGCGTGCGCAGTGGCAACCGACGTGAGTGTCGTATCGAGCACGACCGGTGGTACTGCTGCATGCGCCTGGCTGCCGCAGCGGCGCGGCTGACTGCGCGCCTGATTGACGAGCGCGAGTGCGCGGCGCGCGACGGTGCCCGGGTCGGACACGGGTGGCGCCGTAAACGGTGCCGCGAGCACGATCCAGAGATCCTCGCCACGACGCGCGATCCCGATCGTCCTGAATTCCGGGTCGGCGACATCCGAGCAGAACCGCGCCGTCAGCAACTCGTACAGAGAGGCGGAGTCCGCCGCGCGGCTGACACGGATCGACGCGCTGCGCGCGGCGGGGTAGCGTTCGGCGGAAACCGCATCCGCCAGCCTCACGCCGCCCGGCAGGCGCGCCGCCACCGCGTCGAGCCGCGGGTCCGCGCGCAGCGGCGAGACCTGCCGCGACGCCGGTCCGCAGCCTCGACTCCGCGCTTCGTTGACCGTGCCGGTTGCGTCGGTGGCCGCGGGCGGCGGCGCGACCGCTGCGCAGCCGGCGAGCACCAGGCCGGCGCACGCCGCCGCAGTCAGCCGGAAATCACACGCCGCGCGTCGCATGCGCCGCGCCACCGGTTGCATACGCGGGGAGCGATTCGTCTTCGTCCGTATCGCCGAGGAAGCCGCCGCTCTGGTGGGCCCACAGGCGGGCGTAGAGCCCGCCACGTGCAAGCAGCGTCGCGTGATCGCCCTCCTCCACGATGCGACCCTTGTCCATCACGATCAGACGGTCCATCGCCGCGATGGTCGACAAGCGGTGGGCGATCGCCACCACGGTCTTGCCTTCCATCAGGCGGTACAGACTTTCCTGGATCGCGATCTCGACCTCGCTGTCGAGCGCGCTGGTCGCCTCGTCGAGGATCAGGATCGGCGCGTCTTTCAGCATGACGCGCGCGATTGCGACCCGCTGGCGCTGCCCGCCCGACAGCTTGACGCCTCGCTCGCCCACGTGTGCGTCGTACGCCAGCCGGCCGGCAGGATCGGTCAGGCCCTGTATGAAATCGTGGGCCTCTGCGCGCCGCGCAGCCGCCACCATCTGCGTATCGTCGGCGTCCGGGCGACCGTAGAGGATATTGTCCCGCACCGATCGATGCAGCAGCGAGGTGTCCTGCGTAACCATGCCGACCTGCGCGCGCAGGCTGTCCTGCGCGACCTCGGCGACGTTCTGCTCATCGATCAGCACCCGGCCGCGCTCGACATCGTAGAACCGCAGCAGGAGGCTCACGATCGTGCTCTTTCCGGCGCCCGAACGGCCGACCAGCCCGATCTTCTCCCCGGGTCGAATGTGGATCGAGAAATCGTCGATCACCGCCCGCCTGCCGCCGTAGCCGAAGCTGACGTGCTCGAAGCGGATCTCGCCGCGCGGCACCTTGAGCGGCGGCGCATCAGGTCGATCGAGCACCGTGTGCGGCCGCGCCAGCGTGTCGATTCCGTCCTGCACCGTGCCGATGTGCTCGAAGAGCGAGGCGAACTCCCACATGATCCAGTGCGAGATGCCGTTGAGACGCAAGGCCATGGCCGTGGCCGCCGCGACGGCGCCGACGCCGACCTGCTGCTGCGTCCAGAGCCACAGGGCGACACCTGCGCTCCCCGCGATCAGCACCATGCTGAGCGTGTGGTTCACGATCTCGAAGCCGGTGACGAGCCGGAACTGAGCGTAAGCCGTCTGCATGAATTCGCGCATGGCCCCGCGCGCGTATCCCGCCTCGCCCTTCGCATGCGAGAAGAGCTTGACGGTCGCGATGTTGGTATACGCATCGGCGATCCGGCCGGTCATCAGCGAGCGCGCGTCCGCCTGCTGCATCGCGACGCGGCCGAGTCGCGGTACGAACCAGGCGAGTGTCAGGAGGTAGAAAGCGAGCCAGCCGAGAAACGGCACCAGCATCCACAGGTCGAAACCGCCCAGCACCACGACGATGGTTGCGAAGTAGATAACGACGAACGCCCCCATCTCGCCGATGATCATCCAGGTGTCGCGCACGGCCAGCGCTGTCTGCATCACCTTGGCGGCGATGCGGCCGGCAAACTCGTCCTGGTAGAAGCTCATGCTCTGGCCGAGCATCAGCCGGTGGAAATTCCAGCGCATCCGCATCGGAAAATTCGCGGCCAGCGCCTGGTGCTTGAGAAACGCCTCCAGGGCGACCACCAGCGGGCTCGCGGCGATGATGGCGGCCAGGAACAGTAGCTTGCCGCGCTCCTTCGCCCAGAACTGCGCCGGCTCGACGGCCGTCAGCCAGTCGACGACGTGTCCCAGCATCGAGAACAGCAGCGCTTCGAACATGGCGATCACCGCCGTGCACAGCGTCATACCCAGCAGGATTGGACGCATGCCCTGCGAGCACGCCCAGATGAACGCGACGAAGCTCTGCGGCGGCGAGCGAGGTGCACCTTCGGGGTACGGGGAGACCAGCTTTTCGAAACGGCCGAACAAACGACGACTCCTGACACGAAAACGCGGCGGGTACCGCTGCGGCTGCCTTGCCGGCCCCACGGCGGTTCGACAAGTTTGCTGCATCGGCGCACCTGCCGCGAGACCGGGAGTATGCTCTGCGACGAAGCGAAGAGCGGGGCGGTGCCCCGATGGAGGCGGAGATGAGCAAGGGCATGGATAAGAGGAAGGAAGGCAAGAAGAAACCGCTCAAGACGCCCGAGGAGAAGCGCGCGGCAAAGCGGGAGAAGAAAGCCCACCGCGGCCTTACTTCGCTCTGACAGCGCGCGGGTCCGGGGCTGCCACGATCGCCGCACGGAATCGCCTGAGCGGAACGGTTGCGGCCCGGCAGTTGCTCGGACCGGCGGGTGTCGCACCCGCGCGCCTCGGACGGGATGCCTTCAATCGACCGACGCTGACGGTCGCCCGGAACCTGCTCGGAA
This sequence comes from uncultured Gammaproteobacteria bacterium, assembly GCA_963728295.1. Classification (GTDB taxonomy): domain Bacteria; phylum Pseudomonadota; class Gammaproteobacteria; order Steroidobacterales; family Steroidobacteraceae; genus DATJKD01. Next base: position 191,345 of record CAVSKB010000006.1, read on the forward strand.
AATTCATCGTGCACCGTCACGGCCGGCACCTGCGGTCGGCGATGATCACCGAAGTCGAGGCATACAAGGGACCGCAGGATCTCGCGTCGCACGCCCGTGGCGGACGGAGGACACCGCGGGTCGAGCCGCTCTATGGCGAGGGTGGCACGACCTACGTGTACCTGGTCTATGGCCTGCACTGGCTGCTCAACTTTTCCACGGCCGGCGCGGGCCGCCCGGAAGCCGTACTGGTTCGCGGAGTGCTGGGCGGTACGGCCGACGCGCACGAGCCCGTACCCGGACCGGGACGCGTTGCGCGGCATCTGCGTATCGACCAGCGTCTCGACGGCCTGGACGCCACGACCTCCGACCGCATCTGGGTCGAGGACCGCGGGATCACGGTTCCCCCGCATGCCTTGCGCCGCGGTCCGCGCGTCGGGATCGATTACTCCGGCGCCTACTGGGCGGGGCGGCCCTGGCGGTTCTGGATCGCGCTGGATTTGGGCGCGCCACGTCGCCCAGAATGAGGGCATCCCGACGGCGGATACACGGACGATTGCCATGGCCGACAACCGACGCTTTACGTTTTTCCACGCACCGAACACCCGTTCGACCGGCGTGCTCACGCTGCTCGAGGAGCTGGGCTGCGACTACGATCTGCACGTGCTCAACATGAAGACCGGAGAGCAGCGCAAACCCGAGTACCTCGCGATAAACCCGATGGGCAAAGTGCCGGCGATCCGCCATGGCGATGCGATAGTTACCGAGCAGCCCGCCGTGTATCTCTATCTCGCTGACCTCTTTCCGGAGGCCGGACTGGCACCGGCGATCGGCGATCCGCTGCGCGGCCCATATCTGCGCTGGCTCGTCTTCTACGGGTCGTCGTTCGAACCCGCCCTCATCGACCGTTCTCAGCAGCGCACGCCCGCCCCGATGGCGACCTCGCCCTACGGCGACTTCGACACGATGTTCGGCACGCTCACAGGACAGCTCGCACGCGGTCCCTACCTGCTCGGCGAGCGGTTCACGGCGGCTGACGTGCTATGGGGAGTGGCGCTCGCATGGACAACGGGGTTCAAGCTGGTACCGGCGCCGCCGCCGATACAGTCGTACGTCGAGCGCGTCAACGGACGGCCGGCGGTGGCACGTGCACGGGAAAAAGACAGCCGGCTGGCGGAAGCTCAGGCTTGAGCGTGGAGGCACCCATGCGGGATCTTGCGCCGGATATATTGCGTCAGCGGCTCCTGATCGAAGGCTATTTCACGGCGCGCGTCGATCGCGACGCCGTGGAGGGCTATCTGACGGGGATTGCGGCGGCGCTGCAGCTTCGCACGTACGGCGCGCCGATCGTTCACGATCCGGCGGGCCTGGGCAAGCCCGAGAACCAGGGCTTCGACGCGTTCATCCCGCTCATCGATTCGGGAATCTCGCTTTACGTGTGGAGCAAGCCGAAGTTCTTCGCGGCCGTGCTCTTTACGTGCAAGCGATTCGACGTCGGGCGCGCGCTCGATTTCACCCGCACGCACTTCGGCGCTGCCGAAGTCGAGCATCGCGAATTTTAGGCTTGGATCTGCGCTCAGCCCGGCTGGTGTTGCGTCCGCTCACGACGGTGCATCGCGACGCGGCGCTGGCACTGTGGCAGCAGCCCGGTGTGCGCCGCTACCTGTGGGACGACCGGATCATCACGCCCGACCAGGCGCTCGACCCGTTGCGAGTCAGCGAGCGCGATTTCCTCGAGCGCCGATTCGGACTGTGGGGTCTGCATCTGCCGGAGAACCCGGCCCTGCTCGGATTCTGCGGTCTGCGCGCCGCCGAGCTCATGGCGGAGCCGGAGCTGCTGTTCGCCCTCGACGACGGGTACTGCGGACGGGGCCTGGCCTGGGAAGCCGCACGCGCCGTGCTGCAGCATGCCTTCGACGAGCTCGAACTGCCTGCGGTAGGGGCTGCGATCGACGCACCCAACGTGCGCTCCTCGCGTCTGCTCGAGAAGCTCGGGATGCACCTGACCCGCCGGGCTGCCCACAACGGTCTCGACACGCTTTTCTACGTTTGCTCGATCGATGACTGGGCGAGCGGCATCGAAGCGTGAGGCACATCGTCCACGCGCCAACGGAGATCTGAATGACGGAAGTTCTCGAAACCGAACGTCTGACTTTGCGCCATGCGACGACCGCGGATGACCGCTTCATCTTCGAGCTTGTGAACGATCCGGCGTTCATCCGCAATATCGGCGATCGTGGCGTGCGTACGCTGGCGGATGCGGAGCGCTATGTACTCGACGGTCCGATCGCGAGCTATGAGAAGTTCGGCTTCGGCATGTACGTCGTCGAGGTGCGCGAGTCCGGCACGCCGATCGGCCTGTGCGGTTTCGTCAAGCGCGACTGGCTGCCAGACGTGGACATCGGATTTGCCTTCCTGCCACAGTACCGCTCGCAGGGCTACGCGCGCGAATCAGCGAGCGCCGTAAGACGATACGGACACGAGGTGCTCGGGCTAACGCGGATCGTGGCAATCGTCTCGCCTGCGAATGCGGATTCGATCCGGTTGCTCGAGAAGATCGGCTTGCGCTTCGAAGGCATGGTTCGGCCGGTGAACGAAGACGCCGACATCAAGCTGTTCGCCGCGGAGGCGTGACGCGTTCCCGACTCGAAGGTGACCCGCCATGGAGCTGCAGTCCTACGAAGGCCGTTGTCATTGCGGCGCGATCGGCTTGACCTACCGGACCACCCTGCCGGGCGACCGCTGGAGCATCCGTGCGTGCCAGTGCACTTTCTGCCGCCTCCACGACGCGCTTTCGACCTCCGACCCGCAGGGCAGCCTCGACTTCGGCATACGCGAGCCGGAGCTGCTGCAACGATATCGCTTCGGTAGGCGCACGGCCGATTTCCTGCTTTGCAGGCGCTGCGGCGTATACGTCGGCGCACAGATGAGCGCGGGCGGCGGTTCGTTCGGGATCGTCAACCTGCACGCGTTGCGCGAGCCCCCGTCCGGGCTGCCGCTGGCCGTCGCCATGTCATACGAAGGCGAAAGCGCGCGGGAGCGCCAGCAGCGTCGCATGCGGCGCTGGACTCCTGTCACGCAGGCGGCTTGAACCGTCGAGACTCCGATGCCCGACACCTGCGTATACATATGGGAATTCATGGTCGAGGATGCGCGACGCGTCGAGTTCGAGCATCACTACGGTCCGCGCGGAACCTGGGCCGCCCTTTTCGGCCGTGCGCGGGGTTACCTCGGCACGGAGCTTCTCAGGGACGAAGCCACGGCCGGGCGCTACCTCACCATCGATCGCTGGCAGAGCACGGCGGCGTACCGGTCGTTTCGCTCGGAGTTCGCCGCGGAATATTCGGCGCTTGACCTGCAGTGCGAGGCGTTGACGCGTGAGGAGCGCGCGCTCGGCTGCTTCACGGAGATCGCTTCATGAACCCCACGACTTCCGTCACCGAAATCGCGCCGGATACGTACCGGATTTCGACGTATCACGCCGGGTTCGGTATCCAGTTCAACCAGTTCCTGGTGGTCGATGACGAACCGTTCCTGATGCACACCGGCTTCCGGCGGATGTTTCCGGCGACGCTGGCCGGTGTGTCGCAGCTGATCGATCCCTCGCGGCTGCGCTGGATCGGCTACAGCCATTTCGAGCCCGACGAATGCGGAGCGCTCAACGACTGGCTCGCAACGGCGCCGCAAGCGCAGGCGATCTGCAGCCAGGTCGGTGCGATGGTCATGCTCGCGGACTTCGCGGACCGGGCTCCACGGGCCCTCGCCGACGGGGAAACGATGTCGATCGGTCGACACCGGCTGAAGTTCCTTGCGACACCTCACCTGCCGCACGGCTGGGACGCGGGACTGTTTCTCGACGAGGCGACCCGCACGCTCTTCTGCTCGGATCTGTTCTTCCAGCCGGCAGATCCGCCGCCGATCTGCGAATCGGGCTTCCTCGAATCCGCCCGCGAGGCGATCCGGGCCGGGCAGGCGGGTCCGCTGGCGAACGACGTTCCCTACACGCCGTACACCGACGCGACTATGCGGCGCCTCGCGGACCTCAGACCCGAGGTATTCGCTGTGATGCACGGCTCCTCGTTCCGCGGCGACGGCCGCGGCGCGCTGCTCGGGCTCGCCGACACGATGCGGGAGTTGCTGGCTCCCTGAGCGCTCCGTCCGCGGCGCAGGCCGACGTCTCAGGGACGATGCAGCGCGAGACGAAGGCCGAGAGCGATAAAGATCGCACCCGCCGCGCGTGAGAGCAGGCTGCCCATCGTTGGGCGGTTGAGCAGGAACTCGCGGCATCGAGCCGCAGCCACGGCGAGCACCAGACACCAGGTCAGGCCCGTGGTGATGAACGTTGCGCCGAGCAGCAGAAAGGCCTCGACCTTGCGATCGCTCGCCGGATCGATGAACTGCGGCAGAAATGCAAGAAAAAAGAGCGCCACCTTCGGGTTGAGCAGGTTGGTGACAATGCCCCGGCGAAACGCCACGCGTGCCACCACCGCGTCGCCCGCGACCACGTTGTCGTTCAGCAGCGTCCGGCTGCTGAATGCGCGCACGCCGATATAGATCAGGTATGCCGCGCCGAGCAGCTTGACGACAGTGAACGCGGTGGCCGAGGTCGCGAGGATCGCGGACAGGCCGAGCGCCGCCGCGAGCGTATGCACCATGCTGCCCGCGCCTATGCCGAGCGCTGCCGCGATGCCCGCGCGGCGACCCGCGCCGAGGCTGTTTCCGAGTATGAAGAACGTGTCCTGCCCCGGGGTCAGGTTGAGCAGGATTCCCGACAGCACGAACAGCCAGTAGTCGTGTATTCCGGGCATGCGCGCGTTGCGTTGCTGCGACACCGGCGGGTGTTTTCGCGGTCTCGCCGGCCGACCGCTTCTATGCTATCTGTTTCGAGATGATCGCGAAGCTCATTCTGCTGGCTCTCGGCGCGGCGCAGGGCTCGCCTGCGACCGTGGTCGATGTGGCGGCGGCGCGACGGGCGACTGAGGCGTCCTCCGTGGCCGCGACCGTGGCGCGGATGGAGCAGCATGCCGCGCGCGGCTCGACCGATGCGCTGGTGGGCGAGCTGCGCGCGGTGCTCGAGGACCCGACGCTCGAACCTGCGGCGCAGGAATGGCTGCTCGAATCCGGGTTACACATGCTGCGGCGGCTGCCGGTGACGCTGGCCGCGCGCGCGCTTGCCGGCGAGCTGTCGACACGTGCGCCCAGAATCCTTGCGCGGGTCGAGCCCGAGCACGGGCACCACGCCGTTCCGCTCTACGACGTGGGCGCGGCGGCGCGCTACGCCGAGCGTGACTGGACGCGGAGCGAAGCGCGCGCGAGCAGTGCTCATTCGCTCGGGCTCGGAACGCCGAAGGCGCTCGACACCTGGCTGAGCCAGGACGAATCGCCGCGCGGGAAGGCGGTGCGCGACGGAATACTCGACGCCTGGCGCGCGGCGAGCGTCGCAGAGCTCGCAGAGCAGCGGCCGGCGATCGTCGCCGCGATGCGTGCGGGCCGGGATGCGGATCGCCTTGCACTCGAGCTCGCGCGACGGCTGCGCGATCCGGAGCTCTACTCGCTCACGATCGGGCACGCGGAACCGATGGTGGCGCTCGCTGCCGTGCAGGCCGTGGCCCACGACCTCGATACCGGCGCAGCGCTCGAGCTGCTCGGCAAAGCGGCGGACCGCGAGCCCATCGCCTCGGCCGCACTGCTTGCGATCGGGCGGCTGGCCGCGACGGAGAGCGCCGGCCAGCAACTCCTGCTCGATCGCCTCTCCGATCCGGTGAGCGGCGAGTCGGCGGCGGCGGCGCTCGCGCGCATCGACGATCCTGCGCTCGCGGCACGGCTTGGCGCACATCTGCAGGTTACGAAGGACGAGCCGACGCTGCGCCATGTCGCGCTTGCGCTGAGGCTGAACGGCAGCCCGGCCGCACGGGACGCGCTCGGACGTCTAGTCGACTCGAAACAGGGCTCCGCCGCGCTCAGAAAGGAGGTTGCCGCATGGCTCGCGCGCGGACGGTGATCGTCTGCGGCGTGTGCCTGCTCGCAGCAACATCGGCGGCGTGGGGCGCGTGCCGGTTTCAGAACGACGAGATCGTCAATCCGTTCGAAGCCGGCTGCGGCGACGTGATGCTGAGGTACACCGAGACCGACAACACGGGCAATAACATCGCGCTGGGTTATCCGGTGCCGATACCCGTCGATTCCCTGACTCCGGTCGACGGATTCCGCACCTACGACAGCCTGCTCGCGCGTCACCAATCGCTGGACATGATGCACGAGGAGGTCGACGGACAGATCGTCGGCCAGACCGTCGCGGCCGAGGATTTCTGGGCCTATCGGCTCGGCGATGCCGATACGACGACGGCGGAGGGTTTTGCCGAGGGCGCGGTGCTGGTCAATGGCGGTATTCACGCGCGCGAATGGCAGACACCGGAAGCGGTGACCGGGCTGATGGAGGCGATGGTCGACGGCAAGGCGGATGGCGGCTTCGGGCAATACCTCATCGAGAATCTCACCACCGTGCTGCTGCCGGTGAACAACGTCGATGGTTTCCGGCAGACCCAGCGGTTTGCCAATCGCACGACCGCGGATCGCCTGCAGCCGCGCGACGGACGGATGCGGCGCAAGAACATGCGCAACCCCCAGACCCAGGGCGCGATCGACGAGGACCTAGCGACGGTCGGCGACAACTTCTGGGGCATCGACCTCAACCGCAATTCGCCCGATGGTTTTGCGCAAGGCGGGCCCGGTAACAACAGCGGGAGCGAGACCAGTCTCATCTATCGCGGGACATCGCCCGCCACGGAGCCCGAGATCGCAGCGCTGCAGTCCGCGGCAACGCTTGCGCCGGCGGCGCGGCTGCGGCTCTACAGCGATACACACTCCTTTGGCCAGGTCTACCTCGCCCCGACTACGGGCAACGCCCGACGCAACAGCATCACCGCGCAGCTTGCCGCGCGGATGCGCGCCGCCTCGATGCGCGGCTATGCCTTCGCAGCGGATCCCGCTGGCTGGCCGGGGATCGGCACCACCGCCGACTACTTCGCTTTTACGCATTCGGTGCCGAGCTGGACGCTGGAGCTCGAGCCGGCGAACGGCGGACAGGATTACGGTGGCCTTGCGACGCACGGCCACAGCGGCTTCGTGCTGCCCGACGACCAGGCGGCGCGGATGCGCGAGGACGTCGCGCGGATGTACCTGCTCGGCTTCTATCGCCAGGCTGGGCCTCCCGCGGTGCTCGCCGCGCAGATCCGCGATCGGGACAGCGACCAGGTCGTCTACGAGGCCGCGTGGCAGCAGACTTCCGCCGTCGCGCGCACATTGGCCACGTCTACGAACGCCGCACTGGTACCGGGGCGTAACTACCGGCTCTGGATGGCATTCAACAAGCCGATGCGCATACGCGACGATGTCGGCAACGTCGTGGCATATCGCGGCCAGACGAGCGGTGCCAGCGTCGGCACCGTCACGCTCGAGTTTCCCGACCTGACCGGGCAGGACCTCCCTCTGTCCGTCGCGGCCGGCGACGCGTGGCTCGCGGCGCCGGGCGGTGCGCCGGGTGGATTCCTGCGCTATCGCGACGATGCGTTCGCGGTGGACTTCACGCTGCCGGCGGATCTTCCAGTCACCGGTGCGACCGGTTCCGTACTGTCGTTGTCGGTGCGCGATCTTGCCGACATGGCCCTCGATGCGAATCCCGCCACTGCGGCGGACTGGGAGAGCGGACACTGGGTGCGGCTGGAGGACAGCCAGAACGCCGAGGGCGACATCGGCGGGATCGACTGCTCTTTCAAGCCCTTCGCCGCGCCACAGGACGGCGCGGCGCCGCCCGCCGGTTCAACGATCTGCGCCGCGGCCACGCCGCCGCCCCCGCCGCCACCCCCACCACCGCCGCCTTCCTCCGGCGGCGGCGGCGGCGGGACACTTGACTGGGTGACCGGCGTTGCGATGTGTCTGCTGCTTGGCCGCCGGCGAAGACGCGCACACGATCAAGCGCGCACGCGACGGCGGGCACAGCCGCACGCGTGATGCACAGCGTCACGCTCATCACCACGATCGCGGCGGGCTTCGGGCTCGCGCTCATCTTCGGGTTTCTGGCGGTGCGTCTCGGCCTGCCTGCCCTGATCGGTTACCTCCTCGCGGGCGTAGTGCTTGGGCCGGCGACACCGGGCTACGTGGCCGATCTCGAGATCGCGGGTCAGCTCGCCGAGATCGGCGTCATGCTGCTGATGTTCGGCGTCGGGCTGCATTTTTCGTTCCAGGATCTGCTGTCGGTACGCCGCATCGCGCTGCCCGGTGCGGTCGTTCAGATCGCGGTCGCCACGGCGCTCGGCGCGGGTCTCGCGTCGCTCTGGGGCTGGAAACTCTCGTCCGGCATCGTGTTCGGCTTCGCGCTGTCGGTCGCCAGCACGGTCGTGCTGCTGCGCGCGCTGGAATCGCGCGGCGAGCTCGAATCGGTCAACGGCCGCATCGCGGTCGGCTGGCTGGTGGTCGAGGACCTCGTCACGGTGCTGGTGCTGGTGCTGATGCCGCCCCTCGCCGCGGTGATCGCGAACCCCGGTTCCATGGACGGCGGCGAGGTGCTGCGCACGCTCGCAAGGACCATCGGCGAGATCGGCGTGTTCGTGGTGCTGATGCTGGTCGTCGGCCGGCGACTCTTTCCGTGGCTGCTCTGGCAGGTGGCGCGCACCGGCTCGCGCGAGCTCTTTACCCTGTGCGTGATCGCGGCGGCCCTCGGTATCGCCTATGGCTCCTCCGCGCTCTTCGGCGCGTCCTTCGCACTGGGCGCATTCTTCGCAGGCATGGTCCTGCGCGAGTCGGATCTGAGCTACCGCGCCGCGCAGGAATCGCTGCCACTGCGCGATGCCTTTTCGGTGCTGTTCTTCGTCTCCGTCGGCATGCTGTTCGATCCGGCTGTAGTGCTCACCCGACCGCTGGAAGTGCTCGCGGTGGTCACGGTGATCCTCGTTGGTAAGTCGGTCGCCGCGTTCCTGCTCGTGATCGCATTCCGCTACCCGCTCAACACGGCGCTCACGGTCTCGGCGAGCCTGGCTCAGATCGGTGAGTTCTCCTTCATCCTCGCCGGTCTCGGTGTCACGCTCGGCCTGCTGCCGGTGGAAGGACAGAACTACATCCTGGCCGGCGCCATCATTTCCATAGCCCTGAACCCGATCGTGTTCCGGACCATCGAGCCCGCGGAGCGCTGGTTGAAGGCACGGGCCGGCCTGGCACGCTGGCTCGCACGCCGGCCGGATCCGCTGGCGGTACTGCCGGCCGAAACGATGGCGCCTGGTCCCGCGGGTCACGTCGTGCTCGTGGGCTACGGACGGGTGGGTCGCCGTATCGGTCAGGCGCTAATCGAGCGGGGGTTGCCATTCGTAGTGGTGGAGCAGAACCGCGAGCTGGTCGAGAAGTTGCGCGAGCAGGGTGTGCAGGCAGTCGCAGGCGATGCCGCCGATCGGGCGGAGCTGGAACAGGCACACGTCGCGCGGGCGCGCATGCTCGTGATCGCGATCCCCGATAGCTTCCAGGCCCGGCAGATGATCGAGACCGCTCGCACGCTCAATCCGGGGATCGAGACGGTCGTGCGGACGCACAGCGAGGAGGAAGCCGAGCTGCTCAGCAAGGAGAATGCCGGCAAGGTGTTCATGGGTGAGCACGAGCTCGCCGTCGGCATGGCGCGTCATGTCCTCGAACGGGTTGCGCCGTGACCCCGAAGCTTGCGGACGCCGCGCGCTGGCTGTGCTGGTTCGGCGTGCTGCTGATCCTGCTGGGGCTCGGCACCGGCGGCTTTCATCCCGTTGTTCGACAATGCACGGCAGGGCCTCGCGGCGCACACCGGCGGCGTGCAGAACGGGATCCTGCTCACTGTGCTCGGGCTGCTCTGGCGTCATCTTCGCCTCTCGTCACGGGTGGAACGCGTCGCAGCCGTCGCGAGTGTGTTTTCGCTCTACGCGATCTGGCTCGCCCTGGTGCTCGCCGCTGCCTTCGGCACCAGCCGCTCGACACCGGTCGCGGGCGCCGGTCACCAGGGCGAGGCGTGGCAGGAAGCGCTGGTCTCGACCCTCTTCGGCGCAGGGTCGGTGGCTCTCATCGCCGCGATACTCGGCGTGCTTTGGGGGCTGCGCCCCGTGCGCACAGCGTCGGAGTAACATTCGCGGATCGCGGTCCCGGCCGCGCCGTCGTCACACGGAGGGGCGCACCATGGCGATCAAGGTCCTGCAACGAAGGTAAAGGAGACATGAACGCCACGACGTCGCGCGCGGCGCCTCGCACCGCCGAGGTCAGGGCGCAGGTGAGCCCCGCGGAATGGGAGCTACGCGTCGACCTGGCGGCCTGCTACCGCCTGGTCGCGCTCTTCGGGTGGGACGATCTGGTGTTCACCCATATCTCGGCGCGCGTTCCGGGCCCCGAGCATCACTTCCTGATCAATCCGTATGGTCACCTGTTCGAGGAGATCACGGCCTCGAGCCTCGTCAAGATCGATCTCGGCGGCCGCAAGGTCGCGGACAGTCCCTACGACATCAACCCCGCGGGCTTCACGATCCACAGCGCGATCCACGCCGCGCGCGCGGACGCGAAGTGCGTGCTGCACGTCCACAGCGTGAACGGCGTGGCGGTGTCGGCGCAGAAATCGGGCCTGCTGCCGCTGTCGCAGCAGGCGACTTTCATACTGTCTTCGCTCGCCTACCACGACTACGAAGGGATCGCGCTGCACGAGGATGAGAAGCCGCGGCTCGTGCGCGATCTCGGCGATCGAAATTTCCTGATGCTGCGCAATCACGGTTTGCTGACCGTCGGCGAGAACGTTCCGGACACTTTTCTCTACATGTACGCCTTCGAGGCGGCCTGCATGATCCAGGTACGCGCGCAGGCAGGCGGCGGCGAGCTGATACCCGTCGATCCGCGGATCGTGGCCGGCGTCAAGGCGGCCGTACGCGAGGTGACGCGCTCGCTGGGCGGCGGGATCGCCTGGCCCGGGCTCCTGCGCCGGCTCGACCGCGTCAATCCCGGTTACGGGGACTAGCCCTTCGCGTATCGCGAACGGAGTCGGCACGATGATATCCGGCAGCTGCCTTTGCGGGCGGGTTCGCTACCAGATCAGCGGTACGCTGGGCGCCGCGGGACATTGCCATTGCTCGATGTGCCGCAAGGCGCACGGCGCGGCTTTCGGCACGTATTCGCGGGTTCAGCGACGTGATTTCCGCTTCGTCGCGGGCCAGGAGGATGTGCAGTCCTACGCGTCCTCGCCGGGAATCTCGCGGTCGTTCTGCCGGCACTGCGGCGCGACGCTGCAGTACATCACGGATTCGCAACCTGATTCCTTTGCGCTCGCGCTGGGCACGCTTGATGACGACCCGGGCGTGCGGCCGGAGAGTCACATCTTCGTCCGCTCGAAGGCGCCGTGGTTCGAGATCACGGATTCTCTCCCGCAACACACTGACGACGGCTGACCGTCGGAGGTCTGACATGGCGATCGAACAGGTGGTCAAGGGGACATGTTTCTGCGGCGCGGTCGAAGTGACGACGCGCGGCCAGCCCGTGGCGATGGGTTATTGCCACTGCGAATCCTGCCGGCACTGGTCCGCCGGGCCGGTGAATGCTTTCACGCTGTGGCGCCCGGAAACCGTCAGCGTCACGCGCGGCGCGTCGCAGCTCGGTTCGTATGCGAAGAGTCCACAAAGCGTGCGACGCTTCTGCCGAACCTGCGGCGGTCACGTCCTGACCGAGCACCCGACGATGGGCCTCACCGATGTCTACAGCGCGATCATCCCGGACCTGCCCTTCAAGCCCGCAGTGCATGTTCACTACCAGGAGACCGTGCTGCACATTCCGGACGGGCTCCCGAAGATGAAGGACGTGCCAGCGGAGCTTGGCGGTTCGGGAGAGACGCTGCCGGAGTAATGCGGCCGGGACAGTCCGCTCCGGGGCTGCCGGCGCATCGCCGGCATGCGTTCAACCCAACCGTACGCCGGAGCCGCGTCGAATGGCCGTGAGCTCCTGTCCGACCCGCAGCGGCACGCCCGCGCCATCGACGACGATCGCGTTCTGTCCAAAGGTTATGCCGCGCAGCGCGGCATCCCACCGGTAGCTGCGCAACGTGCGTAGCGGTTCGGCGGGATCGCGTGCCGCAGTCTCCTGGTCGGTCGTCGGGATCGTGCAGCGCGTGCAGGCCTTGACGAGGCGGAGCGTGACCGGCCCGGCCTGTAGCTCGTGGATCGCGTCCTCCCCATATGGCTCGACGCCGTCGAGGACGAGGTTCGGCCGGAATCGGTTCATCGGCAGCGGCGCGGGCAGGCGTGTATTGAGGTCCGCCAGCGACGCGAGCGACAAGACCAGGAGCGCATAAGCATCTGCGAAACGGCTGTAGCCCGGCGTGCGGCCCGTGAAGTCCCGATCGCTCACGCGTCGATGCGCCGGATCGAACCGCACCAGCCGCAGCGGCCGGCCCAGCAGCTCGCCGAGCCAGCGCGCGGGCTCCGCGCCCTGATCGTGCGCCGTGCAGGTGTGGCGCCAGACGACGACCTCGCGGGGCTCGCCGTGCAGGTTGAGTGGAACGTCCACCCCGCCGTGACCGGCGCATGAAAGTCGCAGCCTGGCATCGTCGACTTGCGTTTCGATCAGCGCGAGCCGCGGCTCCTCGCGTTGTGTGAGAAAGCGCCCCTCCGGGCTCACGATCATCCATTCGCGGTCATGCTCGAGACCCGCGGCGGTAACGACGGCCGCCGAGCGATCTATGCCGCGGCAGGACTTCACCGGGTAGACATGAAGAGACGCGACGCTGATCATGGCTGCCGATAATACGGTGCCGGCTTGCAGAAATCGGTCAAAAAACTTAAGCCCCGGCGTCGAGCGCGACCTGCCGCCACGACGTTCCGACGCACCCCGATCGGCAGCCTGCGCGTGTTCGCCGCCGTGGCGCAGCACATGAGCGTCAGCCGCGCGGCCGACGCGCTCGGAGTCACGGCCAGCGCGGTCAGCATGCAGTTGAAGGTGCTCGAGGACTACCTGCAGCTGCCGCTGCTGCGCCGCCGCGGCCGGAACCTCGAGCTCACACCGGAAGGCGAGCGGCTGCTGCCGCGTGTCGAGCGGGGCCTGCGCGAGCTCGAGGAAGCTATCGATGCCGCTCGCGGCGACCGCTGCGAAGGCGAGCTCTCGGTGACGGCGCTGCCGTCGTTCATGCAGCAATGGCTGATGCCGAGACTGCCTGACTTCCAGGCCCGTCACCCGAAGCTGCAGGTCACGATCCACACCTCGACGGAAACGGTCGATCTGCGGCAGTCGCGGCTGCAGGCGGCGATCCGGATGGGTCGCGGCCACTGGCCCGGGCTGCAGGCAGAGAAGCTGCTCGACGAATGGCTGGTGCTCGTGTGTGCGCCGGCGCTGCTCGCGCGCCATGGACCGGTGCGCAGCACGGCGGATCTGCGGCCCTACCGGCTGGTGCACAGCACCTCGGAGCCGTGGTCGAGCTGGCTGCTCGAGCACGACGATCAGCGAGATCTCGCGCGCACCGCGCTGTACGACGATTCGGTCACCGTCATCCGTGCGGCCGAGGCGGGTCAGGGGCTGGCACTTGCACGCTGGAGCCTGGTCGAGTCGGAGCTCCGCCTCGGCCGGCTGGCGCTCGCGAGCGAACGGGTCGTCCTGTCCGAGCTCGCCTACTATTTCGCCTGCCTGCCGGAGTACCTTAACGTCGAAAAAGTCCGGCTGCTCCGGCTCTGGCTCACCGAGCAGGCGCGCACGTTCCCGCCACCGCCGGGCGCCGGGCCGCGCTGAAAAGAGGGCAGCTCCGGCCATTTTCAGTTTTTCTTAAACGGGCTTCAGAACTTCGAAACCCGCGGCGCGACCGCCTCGGCACCATGCTCCCCACAGGTGAAACCACCCACCTGGCGGAGGATCCCATGGAAGCGAATTTCTCTCTCCCCAGCCGCCCGGCCCGCAGCGCGGTGTCCGGCAGCAGCATCCTGGTGCTGTTCGCGGCGACGGTCCTCGTCGCGCTGGCCGCACACCTTTCCCCGAGCGAACATCTCGCGGGACCGTCCACCCGGAACGTGGCCTATGCCTACGGAGAGGTCACCAACGTCGCCCGCGTGCCCGCCCTCTACCGGCGATTCGAGCGCGAGGCGCTGGAGCTCTGCGGCGAGGCGGGGTTGCTCGACGGCGTCGGCTCGCGCTCGCAGCTCGATTGCGCGGAGCGTGTGGTCGACCGCGCGGTGCGCGAGGTCGATGCGCCGGCGCTGAGCGCGTATCACCAGTCTCGCGAGGACTCGACCCAGGCGACCCGAGTTGCGAGCGCCCGTTAGGAACGGTTCGGCCGGTCAGGCCATGGCGAGCGGTTGTGGCCGGCCGACCTGGTAGCCTTGTACGAAGTCGACGCCCATGCGTCGGACTGCATCGAGCGCGCTCATGTCCTCGACCTGCTCGGCGATCACCTGGAAACTGAGCGAGCGCGCGAGCTTGATCATCGCATTGACCATGGCCTGGTTGACGTTGTCCGAGCCCAGGTTGCGGATAAAAGACCCATCGATCTTCAGGTAATCGAGCGACAGGTGCTTGAGGTTGGCGAACGAGCTCAGACCCTTTCCGAAATCGTCGAGCGCGAACCGGCAACCCATGCCGTGCAGCACGCCGATGAAGCGGCGCGCGTGATCGATGTTGGTGATCACCGAGTTCTCGGTGACTTCGAAGCAGACGCGGTCGGGGGCGACACCCGTGCGATCCAGGCAATCGACGACGAACTCGAGGAATCCCGCGTCCGCGAGCGTGTGGCCCGAAAGGTTGATGCACAGGCTCCGCCCGGGCTGCAGCCGCACCCCGCCTCGACCGAGCGCCGCCAGGGCAGTCTGCACCACCCAGCGATCGACGTGCGGCATCAGCCGGTAGCGCTCCGCCGCGCGCATGAACTCCCCAGGCGCAACCGAGTTTCCGGCCTCGTCCTTGAGCCGCAGCAGCACCTCGAGGCCGGGTCCCGTCGCCGGCGGCGCTCCCACCGCCACGATCTGCTGGGCATAGAGCTCGAAGCGGTCCTCGCGCAGCGCTGACTGCAGCTGTTGCAGCCAGTGGATCTCGCCGCGCTGCCGCGCCGCCGCCTCGTCCTGCGCGGAGTACACCTGCACGTGGCTGCCCTGTTTCTTCGCCACGTAGCAGGCGGAATCGGCCGCGCCGATCATGTCCTCGATCGACCCGCTCTCGCGCGACACCTCCACCAGGCCGATACTCACGCCGATATTGAAGATCTTGTCCTTCCACACGAAGCGGTAATCCGCGACCGCGCGCACGGCATCGTCGGCGATCTGTCGCGCCTTCTCCAGCGGGCAGCCGAACAGCAGGATCCCGAACTCGTCGCCGCCCAGCCGGCCGACCGTATCGGAGTCGCGCACCGCGTCCTTGATGAGCGCCGCCACCTCGCGCAGCATGCTGTCGCCAGCAACGTGACCGCATTCGTCGTTGACCGCCTTGAACCGGTCCAGGTCCAGGTAGCACAGGATGTGGCGGATCCCGGTGGCGTGCGCGGATTCGATCGCCTCCTGCAGCCGGCGCTCGAATTCACGGCGGTTCACGAGGCCGGTGAGCGCGTCATGACTCGCCTGGTAGGACATCTGGCGCGTCAGGCCGCGCAGGTCACTCACGTCACGCAACGAGATCACGGTCCCGGAGATGTTTGCCTCGTCGTCGCGTATCGGCGAGACGGTGAGCTCGATAGAGCGCTCGCCGTCGCCGTTGGCCGAGACGAGCATGCCGCGACGGCCGATGTTGATGCGCGCGCCCGTCGCAAGCGCCTGGCGCACCGGGTCGCCGAGCGTCTTGCGGTCCGCTTCGTCCACGAGGTTCATGACCTCTCCCAGCGTGTGGCCAATCACGTCAGTCATCGGCTTGCCAAGCAACGCTTCGCCGGCGCGGTTCGCATACACGATGCGGCCGTCGACATCGGTCGTCAGCACGCCCTCGGACAGCGAATCGAGCGCCGACCACGCCGTCGCTCGCGCGCCGACGCCGTGCCCCTGATCGGCGCGTGAGCTGATCTCGACGGCCGACACGAGCAGCGCCGGCTGCGCGTCGTAGCTGACGCGGGCAAAATTGAGCTCGACCCGCGGCGTGTGCCCTGCCACCGGCCGCAGCTCGACTTCGAGCCGCACGGGCGCGGGCTGGCCTTCGCGGTGGCGTCGCAGGTGCTCGCTGAGCAGCTCTGAGAAATCGGGATGCACGAGATCGGACAGGCGCCGGCCGACGAGCTGCGCAGGACTCGTCGCACCGCAGAGCTCCGCGAATCGCGAGTTGGCGACGAGGATGCCTTCGCGCTCGACCGCGATCGCCTCGTTCATCGACTCGACCAGCCGCCGCAGCACCGCTTCGCGATCCGATCGCGTGGTCTGTTCGCGCTGCAGGCGCTCCATCATGCGATCGACATTGAGCGCGAGCTCGGTGGCGTCCTCGCCCGCGGCATCGGGCCCGAAACGGATATCGAGATCGCCGTCGCGCGCAGCAACTGCGACGCGATCGCCGACCTGGCGCAGTTCGTGCACCTGGCGGTTGCGCCAGTACAGCACTGCACCCAGCAGCGCGACCAGCGCACCCAACCCCACCAGGACAGCGATCAGCATGTCGTTATAGGGACTCGCCATGTCCTCAGGCCCGGCGGGGCCCGGAACTCCCCTGACCCCGTGTTTTCGTTACCCGTGTCGCACGCATTTGCGGGGCGCGCGCGCCGCGGGCTTTTGTTATTCCGGTTCGCAGCGAAAGCATAGCGGAAGCAGTCGCCCTGCCCCGCCGGATTCACCATAATCAACGTCCGCTTGCAGCTTGTCGTCAGAATCCGGACTCCTTAACCTTCGCGCCTCCGCGCGCAGCGTGATGCCGTCAGTCGAGAACCCGCCATGATCGACCTATCAGCCATCCGTCATCAGATGGTCGAACAGCAGGTCCGCGCGTGGTCCGTCCTCGACCTCAAGGTCCTCGAGGTCATGGACCGGGTCCCGCGCGATCAATTCGTGCCCCCGCCCTTCCGCGACGTCGCCTACGCCGATATGTGCGTGCCGCTCGGTCACGGGCAATCGATGCTCGCGCCCAAGGTCGAGGGCCGGATCCTGCAAGCGCTCGCGATCCAGCCGCAGGACCGGGTGCTCGAAGTCGGAACCGGGAGCGGCTACCTCGCCGCCTGTCTCGCACAGCTCGGGCGCTCGGTACGCTCGATCGAGATCGTGCAGGAACTTGCCGACACCGCGCGCGCCAACCTCGCGCGCAGCGGTGCGCGAAGTGTAACCGTCGAGGTCGGCGATGCGATGACCCTGACGGAGGAGTCGGCCTACGACGTGATTGCGGTGACGGGCTCGTTGCCGTTGTACGACGCGCGATTCGAGCGCGCGCTCACCGAGAGGGGGCGGCTATTCGTCACGGTCGGCGCCGGCCAGCTGATGGATGCACGCAAAGTCACGCGAACCGGCCGGTCGGACTGGGCCCCGGAGAGCCTGTTCGAGACGCGGATCGATCCGCTCGTCAACGCGCCGCGGCCGCCGGCTTTTGTTTTCTGATTTGCGACGATCGGCCGGACGCATGCGACCGGGCGGCTCCCTCGGGAGGTAGCCATCGATTCCCCGGGTGATATAGTCTTGTATAACACCAACTAGCCTGGGCGGCCTTGGCCGCCGAAACGGTGACCCCGATGCACAGAAACAAGTTCGTCCTGGCCAGTGCTGTTGCCTGCGCGCTCCTCGGCAGCGCGTCGCGGGCCGAGAATCTGGTCGAGGTCTACCAGGATGCGGTCAAGAACGACCCGCTGATCCGGGAGGCCGAGGCCCGCCGGGAGGCCGCGCTCGAGGTCAAGCCGCAGGCGCGCGGCTTGCTGTTGCCGCAGATCAACATCGACGGCCAATGGGCCCAGAGCGATTCCGACAGTAACGCCACGTTCACGCAGGCGGTGGACAACGACAACAATCCGAGTACGCCCCCGGTGATCGCCATCGTCAACAACCAGCAGGCGACCGACCAGGACTTCTGGAACTACCAGGCCGAGGCGACTCAGACCCTCTTCCGCTGGGATCAATGGCAGCAGCTCAAGCGCGCGGACGCCCAGGTTGCCCTGGCCGAGGCCAACTACCGGGCCGCGCAGCAGGACCTGCTGCTGCGCGTGTCGCAGGCCTATTTCGACGTGCTGGCGGCCGAGGACACCCTGTCGGCGGCCGAGGCGACGCTGCAGGCGTTCACCCGCCAGCTCGAGCAGGCGGAGAAGCGCTTCGAGGTCGGGCTGATCGCGATCACCGACGTTCAGGAGTCCCGCGCTGCGCACGACAGCGCCACCGCCGCCGTCATCGCCGCCAAGCGCGTGCTCGCCAGCACGCACGAGGTGCTGAGGGAGCTCACCGGCGAGGCCTACGCGACACTCACCAAGCCCGCCGAGGAGATGCCGCTCGATCAGCCACAGCCGGCGGACGAGGAAAGCTGGGTTGCGCAGGCGCTCGAGCAGAACCTGAACGTGATCGCCGCGCGGCTCGGCGTCGACGTGGCCAAGCGTAACGTCAAGATCGCGCAGGCCGGGCACATGCCAACTGTCGATCTGTTCGCGAACCGCACCGAGTTCGATGCGAATTCCACGCAGATCAACAATGGCCTCGAAGGTCCCGCCGACTCCGACCAGACCGACGATACGTACGGCGTGCGGGTCAATATCCCGATCTTCGCCGGCGGCGCGACGCAATCGCGCGTCCGCGAGCAGGTGCATCTGCACCGCGCCGAGCGCGAGCGGCTCGAAGGCGCCATCCGCCGCGCCGAGCGCGACACCCGCGACGCCTACCTGGGCGTGCTGGCGGAGAAGGCGCGCGTAACCGCGCTCAACCAGTCGGTCAAGTCGAACCAGACCGCGCTCGAGGCCACCGAGGCGGGGTTCGAGGTCGGCACGCGGACGACTGTCGATGTGCTGGATGCGCGCCGGCGGCTGTTCGAGGCACAGCGCGACTATGCCCGCAGCCGTTACGACTACCTGATCAACTTTGTGCGCCTGAAGTCGGCGGCCGGCGTTCTGGCGCCCGCCGATCTGCAGTCGATCAATGGCTTCCTGACGACGCCGACGACGCTGCCGGTCGTTCGTCCGAAGACCTGAGCAGCGGTTCGATCAACGCGACCAGCCGGTAGACCGCGCCTCGGCTTGCGTCGACGGCGCCGCGGCCGCGGCGGCCCGTCGCGGCCGCGCGCGGCGGATCATCGAAGAAACCGGTCACCGGCCCCGCGAGCTCCTCGCCGTTGCGCACCGTGGTGAGCGCACCGGAGTCGGCCAGCAGGCGCGCGATCTCCGGCGCGTTGTGCGTGTGCGGGCCGGCCAGGATCGGTAGCCCGAGAACGGCGGGCTCGAGCAGGTTGTGCCCGCCCACGGGCACCAGGGTTCCGCCGACGAAGGCGACATCGGCCGCCGCATAGAAGGTCTGCAGCTCGCCCAGCGTGTCGAGCAGGAAGACGCCGTCGCCTTCGGCCGGGACGCCACCCGAGCTGCGCTGGGCGTAGCTCACGCCACGCCTCTGCAGCATCGTGCGCACAGCCTCGAAGCGCTTCGGATGACGCGGGACGAGCACGAGCAGCGCGTCGGGGTGCCGCGTGCACGCCGCCGCATGCGCCGCGAGCGCTGCGTCCTCTTCACCCTCGTGGGTGCTGCCCGCAATCCACACCGGCCGCCCCGCGGCGTGCCGGCGCCGGAAGTCCCGCCCGGCATCGATCGCCGCCTCCGGGATCTGCAGATCGAGCTTGATGTTACCCGTGACGTGGACGCGCCCGGCCGGCGCGCCGATCGCGTGAAACCGCTCGGCATCGACCGCGCTCTGCGCGCCGATCACCAAGTCGTTTGCGAGCGTTTCGCGGATCAGCGCACCCGCGCGTCGATAGCGATCCACCGATCGCCTCGATAACCGCGCGCTCCCGATGACGAGCGGCACGCCACGCCGGCCGAGCTCGCGATACAGCGCCGGCCAGATCTCGGTCTCCAGGATCACGGCGAGCCGCGGCTGCACCCTGTCGAGAAACCGGCGCATCGCCGCCGGCGTATCGAACGGGAGAAAGCAGTGATGGACGCTGTCGCCGAAGAGCGCGCGGGCGCGCTGTGCCCCCGTCGGTGTGACGGTGGAGAGCGTGACCGGAAGGTCCGGGTGGGTCGCACGCAGCGCCGTGAGCAGGCTTGCGGCCGCCTGCACCTCGCCCACGGACACTGCGTGCACCCACAGGCAGCGGGGCCGGGGACTCGCCGGCACGAACCCGAGCCGCTGTGCGACGCGGTTCCATTGTTCGGGATTGAGTAGCGCCTTCCACGCGTCGGCGGCCAGCGCGAACGGGAGGGCGAGTCGGGTGAGCAGGACGTACAGGACGTACACGTTGGTAGCGATCAGACGCGGCGACATGCGTCGAGCAGGCACTGCCACTGCTCCGGTCCGTATCGTCCGGCGGGCAGCCCGCTCGTCACCTTGACGAGCGAGCGTCCGAGTCGCGCGAGCACGGCATCCTCCCAGGCGCCGCGCGCCACGATCCGGCCGCGGTCGAAATCGAGCAGATGGATCCCGCTTGCCACGCCCAGCACGATGTTGTGGGCGTTCAGATCCGCGTGTCGCACGCCGTGAGCGTGGAACCGGCCGATGCCGCGCCCGATGTCGGACCAGCGCTGCATCGGCAGGGGTGCCGAGGCGAGGGCCTGCGCGAGCGTCGTGCGCGAGGGCAACTCTACGGTCAGCAGGTCCGCGCGATAGAACGGTCCGTCTCGCCGGTAGCGCGCAGCGACCGGTCTCGGCACCGGCAGGCCGAGCGCCGCCAGCTCGCGCAGCAGGCGCCATTCACGAAAGCCGCGCGTGCGAGCGGCACCGGTGAACAGATAACGGTCGTCGAGCACGCGCGCCACCGAGCCGCCCCGCCGGTAGTGCCGCAGCACCCAGCGACGCTCGTCATCGCGGAGGAAAGTGACCGCGCCGCGGCCGCCGGCCTGCCGCTCGACCGATCCGCGGTCACGCCAGCGATCGGGATCGAACCAGCTTTCGTCCGCATGGCCGGCGAGCGAGGCATCGTATAGCATCGCGCCGCGCGTGGTCGGACGGCTCGCCTCCCGCACATCACTCGCGACGATCGTTGCCCCCGTGTCGTTCACGGGAACGGATTCTTCACGATTGCTCCGCCGCTGCCTACCAGCGTATGCCTGCCCCGCCCCCGGATAAGCCGCTCCAATCGGTCTGCGTGCTGCGTCTGTCCGCGCTCGGAGACGTGTGCCACGCGCTGCCCATCGTCCGAACCATCCAGGATGCGTGGCCGAGGACCCGCATCACCTGGTTGATCGGGCGGCTGGAACACAAGTTGCTCGGTCACGTGCCCGACGTCGAGTTCGTCGTCTTCGACAAGAACGCCGGTGCGCGAGCCTACCGCGAGCTCCGCGAGCGCCTCGCGGGACGCCGCTTCGATGCGCTCCTGCACATGCAGCTCGCGCTGCGGGCAAGTCTCGCTGCTGCGTGCGTTCGGGCGGGCGTCAGGGTCGGTTTCGACCGCGCCCGGGCGCGCGAGCTGCAATGGCTCTTCACCAACGCACGCATCGAACCGAAGACCCGTGAGCATGTTCAGGACAGCTTCTTCGGCTTCACCGCGGCGCTCGGGATCGCCGTGCGCTCGATGCGCTGGGACATACCGCTCGACGAGGCGTCGCTCGAGTACGCAGAGCGAACCCTCCCGTCCGGAGAGCCCACGCTGATCGTGAGCCCCTGCTCGAGTCATGCGCACCGCAACTGGTCGCCGGAGCGTTACGCCGCCGTGGCCGACCATGCGGTCGTCCGACACGGAATGCGGGTGCTGATCTGCGGCGGCAGGAGCGACCTCGAGCTCCGCTACGGGGCCCGGATCGCGGAGCTCATGAAGCGCCCGGCCACGAACCTCGTCGGCAAGGACACGCTCATCGAGTTCCTGGCCACGCTCGCGCGCGCCACCGCCGTACTCACACCGGATTCCGGGCCGGTGCACATGGCTACGACCGTCGGCACGCCGGTTCTGGGGCTCTATGCCGCGACTAACCCGGCGCGTAGCGGTCCGTACTACAGCCGCGACTGGTGCGTCGACCGGTTCGACACAGCGGCGCGCACCTTCGTCGGCCGGCCGGCCGCGGAGCTGCCCTGGCCAACCAAGATTGAGCGGCCAGGCGTGATGGACCTGATCGAGGTCGAGGAGGTGATCGAGCGGCTGGACGCCTTGATGGCCGCCGGCGCGCCGCGCACGCCGACCGGGGGGATTCGGCGATAATGCGTCACCCCGCGACGACCAGGATTCCGACGTGACGGCCGAACGCAGCGAAAAGCTCATCCAGCCCAACGCCCAGAATCACTACGAGGTCACCGAGGACGACCTGCCCCTGTCCTGCCCGATGCCGGGCATGTACCTGTGGAACTCGCACCCCCGCGTGTTCCTGGCCGTAGAGGTCACCGGCTGGGCGAAGTGCCCCTACTGCAGCGCAGAGTACACGCTCGCCCGCAGCCAGCCCTGACGCAGACGCAGCCCGCGGCCTCAGGTCCTGGCTCCGTAATCGGCGTAGCTCTTCTCCTCGACCAGTGTCGACCCCAGCCGGGTGTTTATCCGCTTCTTGATCGCCGCACGCTCGTCGTTTGTCACATATACCGCGCGGGCCAGCTCGACGAACTCCCGGTCGAATCGGGCATCCCTCTCCTTGTCGCGGATCTGGTCCTCGATCACCCAGAGCTTCTCGTTGACCGCGCGCAGACCCGCCCACTCCGTGCCGATGTCCGCCTTGACCCAGGGCGAGGCCTGCCAGGTTTCCATTAGCAGCCCGAGCTCTGTACGCACGTTTGCGAGCTTGACGGCATCCCTGATCCGCTGCGACTTGATCTCGAGGATCGTGATCTTGTCGATCAGCTCGCCAGGGGAAACCGGCACCAGGAGCTCAGTCATGGCGGAACCTCGTGCACCGACGGTTGCACGATCGCGATTATAGAGGGCGCCTCGTCATGGACGCCGGATCCTCAGCGTCGGTTGATCGCGGCGCTGCAGATGCGCTCGAGCAGCTCGGAAAACGCGATGCCGGCCGCCGCCGCCGCCTGCGGCAGCAGACTCGTCGCCGTCATACCCGGCAGCGAGTTCGCCTCGAGGCACCAGGGCCGCCCCTCGTCGTCCTGTCGGAAATCGATCCGGCTGTAGGCGCCGAGCTTCAGCACGGCGTGGGCGCGGAGCGCGTAATCCTGCATCGCGGCCGCAACCTCGCCGGCAATCTCCGCCGGAAAGACTTCGCGGGCGCCTCCGGCCTGGTACTTGGACGCGTAGTCGAACACCTCACCGGGCACGATGATCTCGCCGACGGGCAGGGCTCGACCGTCGAGTATCCCGACGGTGAATTCGCGACCCGCGGCGAACCGTTCGATCATCACCTCGTCGTCGTACCTGAGTGCATGCTCGATCGCAGCGGCGAGCTTCGTGGGCTCGCTGACGACGCTCAATCCGACGGTCGAGCCCTGTTTGTTGGGCTTGACGACGACGGGCCACCCGAGCGCCTCGTCCACGGCGGCCGCCGTCACGGGCGTCATGACCCAGTCCGGAGTAGGGACGCCGACGGAGCGAAACAGTCGCTTTGACAGCTCCTTGTCCATCGCGGCCGAACTCGCAAGATGATTGCTGCCCGTGTACGCAAGGCCGGCCAGGTCGAGCATCGCCTGCATCCGTCCATCCTCGCCCGCGCCGCCGTGCAGCGCGAGAAACACGACATCGACGTCACGGATATCGAACGCGACAGGGGACAGGTCGATGGCGTGCTCGCGTACGCTCGCGATCTCGCCAGCCGACGGCGGATCCGGCGCGACCCCAGCCGTCAGCAATCTCCGTTCGTCAGGAGGCGTCAATCTCCCTGTTGCGGTGTCGACCGCGAACACCTCGTGACCACGGCCGCGCAACGCTGGAATCACCTGCGCGGCGCTTGCGATCGAAACATCGCGCTCCTCGCTGGTACCGCCGAACAGGACGGCAATCCTCATGTCTCCTCCATCGTCGCCCGCCAGATCCGGTTCACCGCAGCGCTTTCCGCGGCGAATTCGCCGGCAGGCACGAGGCTGCCACCCGATTCCAGCGACAGGTGATGGATGCGCTGCCGATACACACGGTACGCACCCGTGAGAATATCCACCGTCGCCTGCGGCACGAGATCCACGGAGGCCAGCGATTCGAGCTGCCGGATGACGTCGGGAAACATCACCAGCTCTGCATGGAGTCCCGACCAGCGGAGCGTCCAGTACTGCGCAAGAAACTCGATGTCGGCGATCCCGCCGTGGTCCTGCTTCAGGTCGAATTCGCCACCGGTCGTGCGCGAGCGCTCCGCCCGCATTCGCTCGCGCATTCCGCGCACGTCCTCGCGCAGGGTGTCGCGTCGCACGGCCTCGCGGAGCAGCTCGATGCGCAGCGCCTCGAACCGTGCGCGCAGCGCCGGCGCGCCCGCGACGGCGCGGGCGCGGAGCAGCGCCTGGTGTTCCCAGGTCCAGGCATCACTGCGCTGGTACTGCTCGAAGCCCGAGATGCTCTGCGCCAGCAGGCCGCCCTTCCCGCTCGGCCGAAGGCGCGTGTCCACCTCGTAGAGCCGGCCGGCCGCGGAATGCACAGTAAGCAGATGCACGAGGCGCTGCACTAGACGCAGGAAGAACACGCTGTTCTCGACGGCGGCCGGACCCGTCGTGCGCTCGACGTCGCCGGCCGAGTCGTGGAGGAAGACGAGATCCAGGTCGGACCCGTACCCGAGCTCGTAGCCGCCGAACTTGCCGTAGGCGACGACGATCAGGCCGGCCGGCACGGGGCCAGCCTCGCCGCCTCGCTCGGGCTGGCCGTGGCGCGAGGTGATCTGCACCCAGGCGAGATCGAGGGCTTCCTGCACGATCAGCTCTGCGATGTCGGTGAGGCGATCGCTCACTTTCATGATGGGCAGCCGACCGCTCAGGTCCGCCACCGCGACGCGGAACACGGCGGCGCGCTGGAACTGCCGCAGCAGCTCCACCTGGTGCTCGGGGTCCTCGGCTCCGGCGCCGGCCATCCGGCTGCGAAGCTCCGCCGCGAATTCCTCGCGCTCCGGGATAGTCTCGATCAGCCGCGCATCGAGCAGCTCATCGAGCAGCAGCGGAAAGGCCGCAATCTGCTCGGCGAGAAACCCGGACTGCGCGCACAGATCGACCAGGCGGGAGAGCGCAAGCGCGTTCTCGTTGAGCAATGCGAGGTACACGGTCCGACCGCCGATGCGCTCCAGAACGTGCAGCACCCGGTTGAGCGCGGTTGACTCCGAATCGCGTCCCGCGATCCGTTGCAGCAGCTTCGGCAGCAGTGTCGTGAGCCGGCGTCGGCCCGTCGCGTCCAGCCTCCGGAGATATGCGCTCTCGCGCAGCTGCGCGAGGCTCTTGAGCACCGGCTCGACGGCCAGCACCGCCCGTATCTCGCAACAGGCGTACGCGACGCATGTCGTCGAGCTCGGGCTCGAGGATGCGCTCGAGCTCGCGCGCGGACCCGTTGCCGGCCTCCGTCTGCGCCGGACCAAAGACCAGTGTGCGGAAGTGGGTGCTGACGCGATCCCGGTGTCCACCCAACTCGGCCGCGAACTCCGCCCAACCCGCGGCGCCCATGGTCGCCGCCAGACGCGCCCGTCCCGCCTCGTCCGACGGCAGCTCGTGCGTCTGCTCGTCGTTCCACTGCTGCAGGCGATTCTCGACGCGGCGCAGGTAGCGATACGCCGCGCCCAGCTCGACGACCGCCGCGGTGGGCAGCAGCTTCTGACCGGCAAGCAGCGACAGTGCGGTGAGCAGACTGCGGGTCTGAAGCCGAGGATCGCTGCCACCGCGGATCAGCTGGTATGCCTGCACGATGAACTCGATCTCCCGTATGCCGCCCGGGCCGAGCTTGATGTTGTCCTTGAGCTCGCGCCGCTCGACTTCGCGCTCGATCAGCTCCTTCATCGCGCGCAGCGAGTCGAACACGCCGAAGTCGAGATAACGCCGGTAGACGAAGGGGCGCAGCACGTTGCGGTACAGCTCCTCGAAGCGCAACGCGCCCGCGATCGGCCGCGCCTTGACATAGGCGTAGCGCTCCCAGTCGCGTCCATGCTGCTGCAGGTAATCCTCGAACGCTCCGAAGCTGACCACGAGCGGGCCCGATTCGCCGAACGGCCGCAGGCGCAGATCCACCCGGTAGACGAAACCCTCGTGCGTAACCGTGCCCAGGAGCTGCGCGACGCGTCGACCGAGCCGGTTGAAGTACTCCTCGTGCGTGAGTGGGCGCCGTCCGTTGGTCTCGCCGTGCTCCGCGAACAGGAACACCAGGTCGATGTCCGACGAGAAATTGAGCTCGCCGCCGCCAAGCTTGCCCATCCCGAGCACGAGCAGCGGCAGCGGCGTGCCGTCCGCGCGCCGTGGCGCGCCGTGGCGGGCGGCGAGCTCGCGATCCGCGCGTGCGCAGGCCGTGGCGATACACACATCGGCGAGCAGCGATAGCTCCCGAAGGACTGTTTCGATGTCCGCGAGCCCCGCGAGATCGCGCCACGCGATGCGTGCAAGCTGGCTGCGGCGGAACCGGCGTAGTCCGTCCAGGAACTGCTGATCGTCGGCGTCCGCAACGATCGCTTCCAGCAGCTGGTCGCCCAGCCAGCGTTCGTCGGCGGCTTCGTGCAAGTGCCCCGCCCGCGCGAGCAAGCTCAGCCAGCCTGGATCTCGCAGGCAGGCGTCGGCAACGAACTCGCTCCCCATCCAGACGCGCGGCAGCGCGGCGCGCACGGCGGCGTCCAGGTCGTCGACGGCGGCGGTCGCGGCCAGGCGTTCGATCTTCTCCTCGATTGCCGGACGGAGTGCTGCAGGGATCGATTCCAGGTCGAAACCCGTGCTCATCTGGTCAGCGTCCTGCGCCCGCACGCGGCACGCTGGCCACGTTGAGGCCGATCAGCCAGGCGACCGCGAGCAGCAGCGCGGCGAGGTAGAACGGCGCGCCTGGAATCTGCCAGCGATTGTCGGCGCTGATGAAGGTCGCGAACGTCAGTGTGAAGAGTGCCGGACCGATCATCGCGGCGATGCCGAGCACCGCGCCGTTCGCGCCCTGCAGTTCTCCCTGCTGCCGCGGATCGACCAGGCGCGTCATCAGGCCCTGCGCGGAGGGGCCGGAGAGGCCCCAAAGCGCGACCAGCGGTATCACCGAAAGAAACACCGCGCCCGTGGGAGCGAATGCATAGGCAACAAAGCCTGCAACGCCGAACGTAAGGCCGGTCAGGAGCGTCAGGCGCTCGCCCAGGCGTGCGACGAGCGGTCCCACCAGCGCGCCCTGCACGATCGCGGAGCTCATGCCGATGAGCGCTAGCGAGAGTCCGACCGTGCGTTCCTGCCAGCCATAGCGAAAGCCGGCGTACAGGACGAAGACCGACGGCAATACCGCGTGCGCCAGGTTGCTGAGAAAGGCTATGGTCGCGAGCCGCATGAGCCCGGGCCGCGAGCGCAGCAGCCTGAGCGAGCCGACCGGGTTCGCCCGCCGCCACTCGAAGGCGCGGCGGCGGTCAGGCGGAAGCGATTCCGGCAGCACGAAAAGACCGTAGAGGCCGTTCAGAAGGCTCAAGCCGGCGGCCGCCCAGAACGGCAGCCTCGGATCGATTCCCCCCAGCAGGCCACCGAGTGCCGGCCCGAGCACGAAGCCCAGGCCGAACGCGATGCCGGTGACGCCAAACGCCGAAGCTCGCTTCTCGACGGGCGTCACGTCGGCGACATAGGCCATGCTGGTGCTGATGCTGGCCGCGGTTATGCCCGAGATCACGCGCCCGACGAAGAGCCACGCGAGATTCGGCGCAAGCGCCATCAGGACGTAATCCAGTCCGAGACCGAAATTGGACAGCAGGATGACCGGCCGGCGACCGAAGCGGTCAGACAGCGAGCCCATGATCGGCATGAACACGAACTGCATGAGCGCCCAGACGACGCCGAACACACCGAAGATGCGGGCGGCGGCTGCCGTGTCCTCGTTTACGAAGTCCTCGACCAGCTTCGGCAGGACCGGAACGACCACGCCGATCGCCATCATGTCGAGCGCGATGGTGACGAAGATGAAGACCAGCGCCGCACGGCGCGGTCCCTGCGCGCTCACGATCGAAACCATGATGGGTTCGGGATCATCCGGGCTGCGCCCGAACCTGTCCACCTTCGAGCGGGCTCATCGGCCGGGAATGCGGGCTTCTGCCAGAATTGCGCCGACCAGGAGGACCCGCATGAAGGTGAGCACAGCGATCGACAGCCGCATGAGTTGTCGCGCATTCCTGCCGACGCCGGTTTCGGAATCGACCGTGCGCACGATCCTCGAGACCGCGAAGCGCGCGCCGTCGGGTGGCAACCTGCAGCCCTGGCATTGCCACGTGCTCACCGGCGAGCCGCTGGCGCGCTTCCTCGATGTCATCGGCAAGCGGCTCGCGCACCATCCGCGGGGCGAGGGTGCGGAGTACGACGTCTATCCGCCCGGCCTGACCGAGCCGTATCGCGGCCGGCGCTACAAGTGCGGCGAGGACATGTACGCGACGATCGGTGTCGTGCGTGAGGACAAGCCGGCACGGCTGCGCCAGTTCGCGCGCAACTACGGATTCTTTGGCGCCCCGGTGGGAATGTTCTTCTGCATCGATCGGCAGATGGGCCCGCCGCAATGGGCCGATCTGGGCATGTACATGCAGAGCGTGATGCTGCTCGCGCGTGAGCATGGGCTGCATACCTGTCCGCAGGAGGCCTGGGCGGTGTGGCACCAGGCTGTCGCCGAGTTCCTGGCGCTGCCCCCGACGATGATGCTCTTCTCCGGCATGGCGCTCGGCTACCGCGACGAGGCGGCCCTCATCAACCGGCTGCGGACTGACCGGGCCCCGCTCGAGGAATTTGCCAGCCTGCAGGGGTTCCCGGCGTCGGAAAATCTGACAAAAGCACAGCCGCCCGATCCCCGGCCAGCGTCGTCGTGAGTCGTATCACGCGTTTCGAACTTGTGAACCACGTCACAAGAAAAGGCGCTTGTTGCGCAGAAGCAACGTGGGGGTCCCTGTCGCCACAATTGACAGCAGTCCACGCCCGGCAGCGGCCCCGGACACAGTCTAATAATTAACTGCCTGATCCATAACGTATTCCTCTCCTTGGCACGAAGCCTGCACTACTCAGGGCGCACGGACGAGTACCCGCACAGGAGATGGTCAAATGAGCCTCAGCTGGATCAGTAACCGCAGCATGCGCGTTTCGCCCCGGGCCAGGCTGGTCGACGACGGCGCGGCCGAGGCCCTGCGCAGGAAGCTCGAAGCGATCGAGTGGCGTCCGCAGAATGGCTTCCTGAAGGACCAGGTCATCGAAAAAGACGAACTCACGAGCGTGCGCGCACCGCGCGCCGCCTGACCCCAGGCTGACCTTTACCGCCCCGGGTTCCGACGAGGGACCGGGGCGCTTCTTTTGCGGTCGTCGCTCAGGACCACCCGATGGGGCTTCATGCCCAACGGGTCTGCCCGGCGCACCGTGATTTGCGAGAATGAAGGACGGTCGCGCGCCCGCGTCCATCTCATCGCTTCCGACCTCAACATGAGCGCTCAGAACCCCAGAGCGGCGGTGGCGCCATCCGCCGCGGCGCAGCACCGCAGCGGTCTCATCGCCGCCATCAGCGCCTTTGCATTCTGGGGCGTCTTTCCGCTCTATCTGAATCTGCTCGCCGCCGTTCCGGCGCTCCAGATCCTGGCGCACCGGATCGTGTGGTGCTGCGCCTTCGTCATCGCGTGGGTTGCGGTGCGCGGCGAGCTCGGAACGATACGCGCGGCGCTCGCAAATCCCGGCACGAGACTGCGCCTGGCCGCATCGGGGACGCTGATCAGCATCAACTGGCTCACCTATGTCTGGGCGGTCAACAACGGCCACGTGGTCGATGCGAGCCTCGGCTACTTCATCAACCCCCTGGTCAGCGTTGTGCTGGGCGTAGCGGTGCTGTCCGAGCGGCTGAATCGAGCGCAATGGACGGCGGTCGCGCTCGCCGCAGCGGCCGTGATCTATCTCGCGATCGTCACCGGGCGGCTACCGTGGATCTCGCTCGTTCTCGCGCTGTCCTTCGGCCTTTACGGGCTCATACGCAAGGTCGTCGCCGTCGACTCCCTGCCGGCACTCGCGGCGGAAACCCTGCTGCTCACGCCGCTGGCCGGGGCTTACCTGCTCTGGCTGGGGATGCAGGGCACGGGAGCCTTCGGCCGGCTGGGCAGCGGGACCGACCTGTTGCTGCTCGGGAGCGGCATCGCCACCGCCGTGCCGCTCGCACTCTTCGCGTACGGCGCGCGCCGCATTCCGCTGTCGACCGTCGGTCTGACGCAATACCTGGCGCCGTCCATGCAGCTGCTGCTCGGCGTTTTCTTCTTCGGCGAGCCCTTCCCGCGCGCCCGCGCCATCGGCTTTATCCTGATCTGGTGCGCGCTCGCGATCTACGCCGCAGATGGACTGCGCCGCAGCCGCGCCGCGGCGCAAGTCTGAGAATCTCAGGCCGCGCTGACGAAAATTGCCACCGAGCTCGCGATAGCAACGAACCACGCGATCGAACGCAACGTCGCGAGGTCCGCCAGGTAGAGCCCGAGATAGGCGAGCCGCGCCCCGACGAACACCATGGCCAGCAAGTCGACGCGGGCCTGCGGTGCGCCCAGCATCTGGGCGACGATCACCGCCGCCGCGAACAGCGGGAACGCCTCGAAACTGTTGAGCTGCGCGGCATTTGCGCGGCGGCGAAAGCCGGACTGGCTGCCGAGCCAGTCGCGCGGGTTGGCGTTGTCGAACTTGGCGCCGCCGATCTTGGCGGTCAGAGTCGCCGCGTAGGGCAGCAGGCCCGCGATCAATACGCACCAGAGTGCCGTGGTCACCGCTCCCCCTTTCGTTTTGGTCCGGCCCGTCCGCGGCCGAGAATAGCCGATCCGGCCGGCGGGCGGGTCACCGTGCGGGACGGAGCGTGAGAATCAGGCTGATCTCCTCGAGTGACGGGATGAGCGCCTCGTAGATCTGGGCGTCACGGGAATCGGGCGGATAGGGATTTGTGCTGCCCTGCGCGGCGATGACAGTGAGCGACGGCGAGCTCGCCACTTCCGTACCGGGTGCCGGCTCCGGGCTCGAGGACAGGCGCAACCAGGCGGCTCGGGGGATTACCGCCGCGTAGAAGAGGCTGACTTCCGGATTGGCCGGCTCTTCGGGAACATAATCGATGACCACCCAGCGCTCGGCGAACCGCTGGCGCACCCAGGCGGACGGTCCGGTCTCGGTGCTGACACGCAGCCGCCGCATCGGCCAGTCCTGAGGCAGACGCAAGCGAAGACCGCTCGCCGGATCGAAGAATTCGCAGGTCTCGAGGCCCGCGTCGTCGCAGCCCAGCTCCCCCGACGGCGGCAGCGCCTCGACGGCCGACGCCGCAGATGCGATTGCAGTGAGCGGCAGGATCACCGCCCGTTTTAGAGCTGCTTCCATGTTCAAACTGCCGGGGCAGGGGCTACGCTAGTCGCCGGACCCGTAAACGGCCGAGGCCCGCGCGCCATGCCCTCAATCCGCTCATCGAGCCGCGCTAGTAACTTGCTGCAGCACCACCGGACACGTGGACGGTCCTATCCTACGCCGCGTTACTGGGAGCGGCTCTACCAGATGCTGGAGGAAGAGGCCGAGAAACGGGGCAAGACCCCACCGCCGCCACCTCTCACGCATGGACTCGAACACGATCCGACGGAAGAGGAGAAGATCGAGCGACTGCGCGAGCAGCTCAACTGGGCCGATCGCAACACCCTGCTGCACCAGATCCAGATGTTCTTCGAGGCGATGCCGCCTTCGGCCTGGGAGAAACTGTCCACCCGAAAGTAAAGGACGGGGACAGACTTCCTGGCGACAAGCCCTACGCCTAAACCCTAACGCAGGGTCGCCCAGTATTCCTCCATCCGGGTCCTCATGGCGCGATCCGGAAGCTCGCTGCGCCCCGCGCGCATGTTGTCCTCAAGGTGCCCGACCCGATGCGTGCCGGGGATGGCGCAGGTCACCGCCGGGTGCGAAATGACATAGCGAAGCAGGAATTGCGCCCAGCTGGCCGCGCCCGCGTCCACGGCCCACCGCGGGACCTCGCGACCGGCGAGCTTCGGGAACAGGTTTCCGGTGCGGCGGCCACCGAAGGGCATGTTGATCAGCACGGCGACACCGCGTTCCTGGGCGAGAGGCAGCACTTCTTCGGCTGCGGCGCGGTTGTCGATCGAGTAATCCACCTGGATGAAGTCGAGGGCATGGCGTCGCATGACCTCGAGCATCCGCGGGTACTGCTCAGCCCTCGAGGTCGTCACGCCGATGTAGCGGATGCGCTTTCGCATCCTTCGCCTCGCGCAGCACGGGCATCAACACGTCGACGCCGTCCAGGTTGTGCACCTGCACCAGGTCGATGCGCGGCGTGCGCAGGCGGCGGAACGACTCCTCGAGCATCGCGCGCCCCTTCGCAAGGTCGCCATCGGGTGCCGTTACCTTGGTCGCAAGAAAATAGCGGTCGCGATTACCAAGGTCCGCCAGCAGCTCGCCTACTACGACCTCGGAGCGGCCGTAGGCGGGGGCGGTGTCGATCACCTTGCCGCCGAGATCCGGCATCCGCTGCAGAACCTCGCGTCGCGGCGCGAGGTCCTCGGCCGAAGTCACGCTGTAATTGTTCGTGCCGAGACCAACGACCGGCAGCCGCTCGCCCGTGGATGGAATCGCCTTTCCAACCAGGGGTGCACCGCCGCCGGACTCGGCTGCCATCCCGACTGCGCCATGCACCGCCGCAGCGACGCCGGTTGCGATCCCTGCCTGCAACGCCTGCCGGCGCGAAAGCAGTCTCCAGTCGTGATCTTGCATCGCGCCTCCCTGTGATGCCTTGCGACCGACCGATGGAGTGTTCAGTTCCCGCGGCGGAACAACCGCAGCACACTGCGCAGGACGCCGCTGGCCGGCTGCTCTGAGTTCGCGAGCAGCTGGCGGATCAGCAGCGCCGGCACGGCCGCCGCCTGCAGCATTCTCACGACGCGACCCGGCCCGACCACGATCCCAAGCACGATCGCGCCGATCGCTGCGACCGGTGTTACCCGGCGGGCCACCGTGAGCCAGCCGTCCGCCTGGCCGAGCCCACTGGCGATCCGTGCATGCTGATCACTGAGCAGGCGGCGCTCGGCAGCCACCTGCGCAAGCAGGCCTTCGCGCCGGCGCTTCAACTCGTCCGCGCGCGAGCTCACGGATGTTTCCTGAGCCGCGCCACGTCCCGGGCCAGCTCGGCTCGCGTCGCCTCCAATAGCCGCGGCCCGGCCCGGAGCTCACGACGCACGGCCACGCCGCAGACCGCCGCTGCGAGCAGAAACACGCCCATCACGGCGAGCGCTGCCGCCACCCGGTACGTATCCCAGAACAGGATCACGACGACGAAACCGGCGATCAGCGCGCCCAGGATTCCGGCCAGGAGCGCTGCGAACCCGAGCAGCAACAGCCGCGCGACTCGCTGGATCTCCTCCTCGACCTCGGTCGTGAGCAACTCCGCGCGTGTCTGAGCCGCCTCCATCAACGTGCCGAAGAGCTGCACGGCGGAGCGCAGCAGTTGCGACGCCGGACCCGCGGTGCCCGTATCGGCCATGGCTCAGCGCCGGGAAATCAGCAGGCCCAGCACCAGGCCGACGCCGGCGGCGATACCGACCGCCTGCCAGGGGTTCTCACGGACGTAGGCCTCGGTGGCTTTGACCGCTTCGTCGCCCATCTCGGTGGCCGACCCCTGCATCGCCTTGAGCCGGGTGCGGGCGCTCTCGAGCGCCGCCTGTACCCTGCGGCGCGCATCGTCGGCCTTCTCGCCGACCTGGCCTTCGGTGGCCCGCAGCAGCACCTCGGTGTCCTGCACGACTGTGCGCAGATCGTCCATCAGGTCGGCGGTTGTGACTTTTTCCATGACGTACTCCCTTCGCAAGGAACTCAGCATACCGCGACAACGAGCTCCCCGGCCGGCGGCCGCGCGCAGTGACGGGACGCCATCGAGGCTCCATAGCCGCCAGCGCTCAGGAAGGCGAGCACGTCGCCTTCGTGGACCGCAGGCAACAGGCACCCCTCGGCGAAGAGATCTCCCGCCTCGTTGATGTGGCCTGCCACCGTGCAGGACATCGTGGGCGTCGCGTCGGCCGCGCGACAGAGGACGATCTCCTGGTGGTAGTGATAGATGGCGGGCAGGTTGAAGGCGTTGAATCCGCAATCGACACCGACGAAGCGCACCCCGCCCTTCTCCTCGACCGTGACCACTTCCACGAGCAGTATCGCGGCGTCCTTGGCCAGGTAATCGCCCGGCTCGAGAAACACAGTGAGGCCGAGCGGGCCCAGGTATCGCGCGATGCCCTGCGCATACGCATCGAGGTCGACGGCCTGGTCGGTCTGCTGCAGCGGGATGCCCAGGCCTCCACCCACGTTGAAGTATTCGATGCCGGGGACGCGACGGGCGAGCGCGGCGCCGCGCTCGAGTGCTTCGAGAAACGCGTCGAGGCCGGCGCGGAGCCAACCCGAGCCGATGTGAAAATGCAGACCGCGCACCTCGAGACCGGACTCGCGCGCGAGCGCGAGCGCCTCGTCGAACCGATCGGCGTAGATGCCGAACTTGGTCGGCTTCTCGCCCGCGTAGGTGAGCTGGGCCGAGTATCCGCTCCCGACCTGCGGATTGATGCGCAGCCCGATCGCGCGTCCGTGCGCGCGCCGCCCTACGCGCCGGATCGCGCTCAGCGAGTCGAGATTGAGCACCAGCGGCTGCGCGAGGATCACGTCGAGATCGCGCTCGCTCAGGTTGGTGCCGGTATACGAGATCTCCCCGGGCGCCCAGCCGGACTCGAGCGCAAGTGTCACTTCCTGCGGCGAGCAGGCATCGATGCCGACGTCTCGGAGGGCACGGAGACGCGACAGGTACGCGGGGTGCCGGTTCGCCTTGAGTGCGTAATGGATGCGGTGCCGGACACCGGCGCCCGTGAAGGCCGCCTGCAGCCGGCCGACGTTCGCCGCCACGCGTTCGGGGTCGTACACGTAGAGCGGCGTGCCGTGCTCGCGGGCGATGCGCTCGGCATCGTGGCCGCCAAACACCAGGCGGTGATCGCGGACCTCGAGACCGTCGCGGTGCCACCAGGGATTCATCGGACGGAGTCTATCGTGACGCGAACCCCCGGCCGATGGTCAACGCAGCCGCGCATTCCGCTTTAACAATGGATGCTCCTCGAGGTCGAGATACGCGCCGGCGAGCTCGTCGTGCCGACCGGCCGCGAGCGCAACCACCTGTTGCCCGAGCCGGGCGAGGTCGCCGGTCGGGTCGCGTTCCAGCACGCCCTCCAGTTCCTTGACCAGGAACGGCACCCATCGCCGGGCCTCCGGGTCGGCGACTGAGTCCCGCGCCATGTCGGTGAGGATGGTGCCCGGCTGCACGACGAAGGCGTGGACGCCATTACTCCTCGCTTCCGCATCCACGTGCTCGGTCAGGCGGATGACGGTGGCCTTGGCAACGCAGTAGGACGACAGGTTGGGCGCGACGACCAGCCCGCCCTTCGAGGCGATGTTGATAATCCGGCCCGTGCCCCGCGCCCGCATTCCGGGCAGGACCGCGCTAATGAAGAGCAGCGTGCCGCGGACATGGATCTCGTGGGACCGCCACCAGTCGTCGGCGTCGACGTGCCCGACCGGGCCGTATGGACCCGCCAGACCGGCGTTGTTGACCAGGATCGAGATCGGGCCGAGAGCGCGCTCGACCAGGGCGACGCCCTCCTCGACGGCCCTGCGATCGGTGACGTCCGCGGCGATTGCCAGGGCCTGGCCGCCCGCCGATTCGATCATCACCACCGTCTCATCGAGCTGGCTGCGTGTGCGGGCCACAACCGCTACCCGCGCGCCCTCGCCAGCCAGGTGGCACGCGATCGAGCGACCGAGACCGCGCCCGCCGCCGGTGACGATCGCCGTCCGGCCCGCGAGCTCAGCGCGCATCGGATCCCGCGTCGGGGCAGCGCATCGGCGCGATACGCGTTACGTTGCACACGGCTCGGAGCTGTTCATCAGAGTGCTTCGAGATCGCCGTGCACCGGCTTGCCTTCGAAGAGCGTGACCAACGCCTTCACGTCTGACATCTCAGACGCCGGGATCTCGAAGAGATTTCGGTCCAGCACGACGAGGTCTGCGCTCTTGCCGGCTTCGATCGAGCCCGTGTCTTTGTCGAGGCGGTTCGTGTACGCCGCATTGATCGTGAAGGCCGCAAGGGCCTCCGGCAGCGTAATGGCCTCCTCGGGCAGGAACGGTTCGGTCGTCTCACCGAGGGCGCCGAGGCGCGTAACGGCAGTCTCCATCTCCTCGAACGGGTTGGGGCTCGACACGGACCAGTCGCTGCCGAACGCGACCGTCGCGCCGCTCTTCTGCACGCTGCCGATCGGATACAGGTGTGCGGAGCGCTCCGGGCCGAGGAAGGGAATCGTGAGCTCCGTGATGTATTCGTCCGCGTAGGCCCACAGCGGCTGGAAGTTCGCGACTA
Organism: uncultured Gammaproteobacteria bacterium; assembly: GCA_963728295.1. Lineage (GTDB taxonomy): Bacteria > Pseudomonadota > Gammaproteobacteria > Steroidobacterales > Steroidobacteraceae > DATJKD01. The sequence goes on from CAVSKB010000006.1 coordinate 227,810, forward strand.
CGCCGAGCTCACGGAAGCGCGGGATGTCCGCGGCGTCGATCAGCTGGAGGTGCGAGATGTGGTGGCGATGTCCGAGGTCGCCATTCGCCTTGCGCGCAGCTTCAACTGCATCCAGCGACTGCCGGATCGCGGCGTCACCGATGGCATGGAAGTGCACCTGGAAGCCATCGGCGTCCAGCTGCGTGACCGCGGTCTTCAGCTTTTCCGGATCCACCATCGGGATGCCTCGCGACTTGCTTGGAATCAGGTAGGGCTCCAGCATCGCCGCCGTATAGTTCTCCATCACACCGTCCTGCATGATCTTGACGGTGCCGGCGTCGACGTGGCCCTTGGTGTACTCGCTTCTGAGCCGCTTCATGCCCTCGATCTGCTCGACACCCTGTCCTCGCTCCCACCAGATCGATCCGATGACATGGAGCGTCAGGTCGCCGGCGTCGTCGAGCTTGCGATAGGTCTTGAGGTCCTCTTCATTGACCGACGCATCCTGGATGGCGGTGATGCCGAAACCATTCAGGTACTTCACGGCGTAGCGAAGTCCAGCTTCGCGCTGTTCGTCGCTCACCGGCGGCATCTTCGATGCGACGAGGGCGCTGGCGCCTTCCTGGAGACTGCCAACCGCGGCGCCGGTCTTCGGCTCGCGATCGATGCGTCCGTCCGGAGGATCGGGCGTCTTTTTCGTTATGCCGGCGACCTCGAGCGCCTTGGTATTGACCCAGACGGTGTGCCCATCGGCGCTCGAGAGATACACCGGCCGATCGGGAACGACGCCATCGAGCAGTTTGCGGCTGGCGAGCGCGCCTGGCCCGAATGCGGACATCAACCAGCCGCCGCCCGTGATCCACGCGGCGTCGGGATGCGCATCCGCATACTGCTTGATTACCACGAGGTATTCTTCGACGGTCTCGAGTCCGTTCAGATCGCAGGATCGGGCTTCGAGCCCGGCGCTGATCGGATGGATGTGCGCGTCCTGGAACCCGGGCAGGACGAGGCGGCCCTCGAGCTCGACGACCTTCGTGTCAGGCCCGATGTGCGCCTTGGCGTCCTCATCGGACCCGACGAACACGATGCGGCCGCCGCGGATGGCGACCGCTTCGGCCCAGCTGCGCTGAGCGTCCACCGTGTAGATCCTGCCGCCCGTCAGAGCAAGGTCGGCGGCGTCGGTCCTTGCTTTATCGCGACCACAGCCGGCGACCGCTGCCACAGTGATGAAAAGCGCCACAGCTCGAGGCAACCACTGGCTTGACTGGGTCATCACCGTTCTCCGACAGCCGCGGCCGCTAACTGTAATGGAAATTCTCGAGAAAGCCCTGCGGAGCGGGTCCGTCTCGTCACACGTCAGCTTGCGCTGCGATCAGTGACTGGCTGGTCTCACCCAAATCTGTCCGTTTCGGTAGCCGTTGACGGTCCAGTCATCGGCAACGCGGACAAAACCCGAACGGCGCGCGTAATCGATCAACGCAGCGTCCATGGGCGGGTTCCACTTGAAGCGAAAGGGACCGAACCCGGCCACGATCGCTGCGGGTGGCGAGACAGCGAACAGGGTCTCAAGCGTGGCCGGCCCCACCCCACGCAGCTGTGCGACCTGTTCAGCGGAATAGGCGTCGGCGCTGCGAAAGAAGAAGGGGCCGGCAGCGAACTCCGGAAGCACCCGATTCGCGTCCATCACGACGACGGGAAACAGCGTCGCGACATGCCCCGATAGACCGCGCTGCGCGAGCAGCTGAGCAATCCGGACAGCGCTGCGGTGAGTCTGAATGCCGGTCCATTGGTCCAGGTCCATGCTTCGCACCAGCCACCCACCGTACCTCTGATAAGCCGGGGCGGCAGGCAGGAGACTGATGATCAGCACCATGGAAGTTAACCACTGAGGAATGCCTGGTCGGGCAGCGGCATAGACGTGTCCGACCAGCAGCGCACCAAGCGCGGCCACCGGCGCGAAATACACTGCATGCGGGGCCGGGCCTGAGAGGGTGGCCAAACCCAGGGCGCCACAGAACAATAGAACGAGTGCGATCGCTCGCGGCCCGCAACGAAACATGCGCCGGGAATTCCGGGACCTTCTCAGGGCCAAGGCAAGCGCGGACAGCGTGCCGATGATCAGCATGCTTGCGTTGCCGCGAAGGATCATGCGACCCGGCAATGACTTCAACTTGTGCTCGAGGGTCAGCAACTCACCATAGCCTTGCGCGCGATACCAGTCGGATACCGCGGTCAGATGAAACTGCAGCGTCTCGAAAACAAAACGGTCCTGATGGATCACCAGTGAATAAACCAGCGGGAGTGCACCCAGGGCGGCGCCCGCAAGAAACGATCCGGTGCGCGGTGCGGAGAAGGCCCGGTTCGCCCCCCGGCGAACGTGCTCGTCATACAGCAGGGCAGCCGCCAGAATCGGTGCGGCAAACAGGTAGTTGTACTTCGTCGCCCCGGCGAGCGCCGCGAAGAAGCCGCCAAGCACCAACCGCGGGACGGTCCGTGAGAACTCGCCATTCGCGCCGAGACAGAGCCGCAACGCTGCGAGGAACAAGAACAAGGGCATGATGTCGTTTCGGGTCTCGACCAGCGGACCCTGAGTGAACGGAGACGTCACGAAGGCGAGGACCAGCGCGAAGGCTGCGACTCGTCCGGTACCCCACGAGGCGAGCAGCGAATACAGCAGCGCGCAGGCGCCCAACCCGAATACCCAGGTCACCAGGCGTGCGGTCAGCAGGTACCAGTTGCCGACCAACTCAAATACTGCGGACAGGACCCACGTATATGTCGGCGGTTGAACGGACACGAAGTCGCGATACACGGACAGGCTGCGTGCGAAATAGGCGCCCGCAACGTAGAGCTCCTCGTCGTAGTCCAGGGGTCCGGTCATTGCGGCGGCGAACAGGACTACACCGAGTCCGGCGAACGCTGCGGTGGGCGCAAGTCTCTCGGCACGACGCCGCGCGCTCTTCACTTCGTCTCCTGCTCGCCCGGCGGATCCATGGCGTCAGGCAGCTCAGGATCGGGGCGCTTCTTCGTGGGCCTTCAGGACCGCCCTCTCGTCACGTGTCGATTCCTGCCCGGACGTGTGCGCCAGGGGCGCCGGTATGTCCAGGAGCCCCAGGATGCGATGGGCTGCTTCGGTGCATGCACGTTCGATGACGGGCATTGCTGTCGGCGTGAATGTCGTCAGCACGTGGTCGGCCGCCCGACCCGTTTGGTCGGGCCGCCCCACGCCGATCTTCAACCGGCGAAACGCATCGCTTCCGAACGCGCTCTGTATTGACCGAACGCCTCTATGGCCGCCGTCGCCGCCCTTCATCCGCACCCGCAGCGCACCCGGCGGCAGGTCCATGTCATCGTGGACGAGGACGCAGTGGCCGGCTGCAAAGTTGAGCCGTCGCGCCAGCTGCGACAACACGGGACCCGTGACATTCACGTAGGTCAGCGGCTTGATCAGGTAAACGATCCTGCCCGGCAAGTCGATGCGCGCGAGCATCACCTGCTCCTCCCGGACCCACTCTGCCCGAAGGGAACGGGCAAGAATATCGAGCACTGTCTGACCGACGTTATGAGGGGTATCCACGTACTCGAGCCCGGGATTTCCCAGACCGACAATCGCCTGAATGGATGGGCCGGTGGTTGGCGCACCCACTCGCGTCTTGCCGGTGCTGCGGGCGGCGATCAACGCGTCCAGGTGGTCGTGATCTACGCCTTTCAGAAGAACCAGATCGCCCGGTCGGAAGTAATCGTGCAGCTGCGCGCAGGCGGCTTCGACGGATGGGAAGGCATGCAATGCGTCGTCGTGCGGAGACCGCCTCGCCTTCAGGCCTTTCGAAGCCCGCGAACCCACGAATACCACCTGATCGGCCGCTGCCAAAGCCAGCCTGGCCACCGAAACGTACGCACGGTCCGAGTTTCCGGTGTAGTCGGAGATCGTCCCGATCACCACGATCTTGCGTTCCGCCGTCGCGTCCTTCATGAAATCCAGCGCCGCGGGAATCGACCACAGCGGAGCCTTGGCGTCATCCTGGATGAAGGTGACGCCATCGTCGCGAATCACCGGACTCATGCGGCGCGGAAAGGGCGGAACCGGGCTTATCGCCTGCACCGCAACCGTCAGCGGCAGCCCCATCGCGAGGCCGACGGCTATGGCCGCAAGGGCACATTGCACAAGGTGTGCACCCGGCAGCTGCGTGTGGACAGTCTGACATTGCCCGTTGAAGCGAACGGTGAATGACAGTCGTTCCGGCCAGGCGGCGCTGACATTCTCCGCACGCACCATCGCCTCGGGAGCGAGTCCGTATGTAATGACCCGGCCCGCACACCGCGACCGCATGGCCAGGACATTCGGATCGTCTGCATTCAATATTGCAGTTCCGTTCGATGGCAAAGCTGCGATGAGCTTGCCCTTCTCGGCTGCAATGGCCTCGATACTGCCAAATGCACCGATGTGATCGCTCCCGATGTTGGTCACCACCCCGATGCTGGGCTTCACGAGGTTGAGTGGTCGCTCCAGGGGAATTCTCTCGCCACGTATCGCCGCGGCGATCTCCAGCACGCAGAATTCGTCACTGGGTTTGACGCGAAGGATCGTGGTGGCGTGGTAATGGAGTCTGTTGTGGCTGCCGGGGCTCTTGTAGCCCTTGAGCTGGCTCGAGAGGACGGCTGCGATGAGCTCCTTGGTCGTCGATTTGCCACAGCTGCCGGTAACACCGATGAAGACCACCCGGCCCAGCTGCGCCCGATAGAGCGGCGCCAGCCAGACAGCGATCCGTCGATAGACGACGGAGACACGCCATTGCGCCGAGCGCCATACCTCCTTCAGGAACCCCCGACTTTCAGAGGGATTCATGACACGGGATAAGAGATTTTTGAGCCTCATGAATCTGAATGACCGATCGTGCTGCGATTGCACTCGCCTTCAAGTGAATTTTTACCGTGTTCACTTTCCGCGCTTCTTGGCGCAAACTTTTTGCAGTGCCCAGGTAGCTCAGAGAAAGAGCACTTGCCTAGTATGCAAGAGGTCGGCGGTTAGATTCCGTCCCTGGGCCCCACTCCTTCCCGGTCGTGCCGGCCATACAAAAAGGGCCGGCGTTTCCGCCGGCCCCTTCTTGGTCTTGCAACCAGGCGTCTTGCGACGCCCGCGGAACGGTAACGCGGCTGCGTTACATGTCCATGCCACCCATGCCGCCCATGTCGGGCATGCCGCCGTGCTTGTGCTCGTCGTCCTTGGGAGCCTCGGCGACCATGACTTCGGTCGTGAGCAGCAGGCCCGCCACCGAAGCGGCGTTCTGCAGCGCAAGACGCGTGACCTTGGTCGGGTCGAGGATGCCCATGTCGAGCATGTCGCCGTAGTCGCCCGTCTGGGCGTTGTAGCCGTACGTGCCCTTGCCGTCACGCACCTTGGCGAGCACCACCGCGGCATCTTCGCCGGCGTTCGTCACGATCTGGCGCAGCGGCTCCTCGATCGCGCGCGACAGGATACGGATGCCCGTCGCCTGGTCGTCGTTCGCGCCGTCATCTTGTCGAGCGCCTTCTGCGCGCGGATCAGCGCCACGCCACCGCCGGCCACCACGCCTTCCTCGACGGCGGCACGGGTCGCGTGCAGCGCGTCCTCGACGCGGGCCTTCTTCTCCTTCATCTCGATCTCGGTGGCCGCACCGACCTTGATCACGGCGACGCCGCCGGAGAGCTTCGCAACGCGCTCCTGCAGCTTCTCCTTGTCGTAGTCGGAGGTGGCCTCCTCGATCTGCTGCTTGACCTGCGCGATGCGCGACCTTGATGTCCGCGCTCTTGCCGTGCCCGTCGATGATCGTGGTGTTTTCCTTCTCCACGACGATCTTCTTGGCCTGGCCCATGTCGGCGAGCGTCGCCTTCTCGAGCGAGAGGCCGACCTCATCGGAGATCACGTTGCCGCCCGTCAGGGTCGCGATGTCCTGCAGCATGGCCTTGCGGCGGTCGCCGAAGCCAGGGGCCTTGACGCCCGCGACCTTGACGATGCCACGGATGGTGTTGACGACGAGCGTCGCCAGCGCCTCACCCTCGACGTCCTCGGCGACGACCAGCAGCGGCCGGCCGGACTTGGCGATGCCCTCGAGCAGCGGGAGCATCTCGCGCACGTTCGAGATCTTCTTGTCGTACAGCAGGATGTACGGATTCTCGAGCTCGGCGGTCTGGTTCTGCTGGTTGTTGATGAAGTACGGCGAGAGGTAGCCGCGGTCGAACTGCATGCCCTCGACGACTTCGAGCTCGTTCTGCGAGACCCGAGCCCTCCTCGACCGTGATCACGCCTTCCTTGCCGACCTTCTCCATCGCGTCGGCAATGGTCTTGCCGATCGACTCGTCGCTGTTCGCCGAGATCGTGCCGACCTGGGCGATCGCCTTCTGGTCCTTGCAGGGCTTCGAAAGCCGCTTCAGTTCGTCGGTAACGACTTCGACGGCCTTGTCGATGCCGCGCTTGATGTCCATCGGGTTCGCGCCCGCGGCGACGGCCTTGAGGCCCTCGCGCACGATCGCCTGGGCGAGCACGGTCGCGGTCGTCGTGCCGTCACCGGCCTCGTCGGAGGTGTTGGAAGCGACTTCCTTCACCATCTGCGCGCCCATGTTCTCGAACTTGTCCTTGAGCTCGATCTCCTTCGCCACGCTCACGCCGTCCTTGGTGACGGTCGGGGCGCCGAAGCTCTTCTCGAGCACTGCATTGCGACCCTTGGGGCCCAGCGTCACCCTGACCGCGTTGGCCAGGATGTTGACGCCGCGCATCATGCGGGTGCGCGCGTCGTCGCTGAAACGTACGTCTTTAGCTGCCATGTATCTGTCTCCGGAATTCTGTGGTGTGTGACGCGGTGCGGGTTACTTCTCGATCACCGCCATCACGTCTTCTTCGCGCATGACGAGGTATTCCTCGCCATCGACCTTCACTTCGGTGCCGCTGTACTTGCCGAAGAGGATGTGGTCGCCGACCTTGACGTCGAGCGGGCGGACGTCGCCGTTCTCGAGGATCTTGCCCTTGCCGACCGCCATCACCTTGCCGCGGATCGGCTTCTCGGCCGCCGAGTCGGGGATGACGATGCCGCCGGGGGTCTTTGTTTCCGCGTCGAGCCGCTGGATGATGACGCGGTCGTGAAGCGGACGAATCTTCAGTTTCTCAGCCATGCTTGAGACTCCGTTCGTTAACTGATGCCCAAATCTGATGGAATCGATCGGGGGTGTTAGCACTCTCCCGAGTTGGCTGCTAATGATAGGTGACGATCGTTACAATTCAAGGGCGCCCGGGCAGGAAATTTGGCTCCGAGCCGATTTTTTTCTTGGGTCGCAGGAAAATGGCTCCGAGCCGATGGCCTTGCTCCGAGCCATTCTGCTTCCGCGCGCTGGGTCATGGGCGACGTCCGCCGAATGGCGCTAGGATGCGCAGCCCAGCAGGCCGAGTGCATGTCCCATGGTGTTCAGGTGAGCCCTAAGTCTTTGTTTTATCTCGGCCTTCTGCTGGCCGTGACCGCGGCGGCGGGGGCGCAGGGGGTGGATCTCAGGCAGGTCGCAGGCAGCGGCGGCGCATCGGACGGCTTTCTCAAGCCCGACCAGGCCTTCGTGCTCACGGCCGAAAGCGAAAGCCCCGACCGGGTGACCCTGCGCTGGCAGATTGCCAAGGACTACTACCTCTACCGGGACAAGATTGCCGTGTCGACGGTGACACCGGACGCAGAGCTCGGCACACCGGTCATGCCATCCGGCAAGATCAAACATGACGAGTATTTCGGCGAACAGGTCGTGTACTACGACGAACTGGTCGTCAACGTGCCGATTTCTCGGCGATCGGACGCTGGCCCGGCTGCCCTTGGAGGTCACCTATCAGGGTTGCGCCGAGGCGGGGCTATGCTACCCACCGATACGCAAGCAGATCACCGTGGCGCTCCTGCCCGTGGCGGCCGCCGCAGCCACCGATGCAGCGTCGTCGGCTGGCGACGGCGGCGCGGCGCCCCGCCGTTCCGAGCAGGACTCGATCGCGGATCGCGTCAGGAGCGGCAGCCTGCTCGGCGTGCTGGCGTTCTTTTTCGTTACCGGGCTCGGGCTCGCATTCACGCCCTGCGTATTGCCGATGGTGCCCATCCTCTCCGGCATCATCGTCGGCGCCGGCGGTGAGCGACCCGTTTCGCGTGGCCGAGCGCTCTCGCTCTCGATCGCCTACGTGCTGGGCATGGCCCTCACCTATACCGTGGCGGGCGCGCTCTTTGCGCTCGCCGGTCAACAGGCGCAGGCATTCTTCCAGAAGCCCTGGATGATCGTGCTCTTTGCGGCGCTTTTCGTCTGGCTGGCGCTCAGCATGTTCGGTCTCTATACGCTGCAGATGCCCGCCGCAATCCAGTCGCGAATTTCCTCGATGAGCAACCGGCAGAGCCAGGGCACGCTGGCCGGCAGCGCGATCATGGGCGCGCTCTCCTCGCTGATCGTGACGGCATGCGTCGCGCCGGCGCTCGTTGGGGCGCTCGCGGTGATCGGCCAGGGCGGTGACGTCGCGCGCGGCGCCTCGGCGCTGTTTGCGATGAGCCTCGGAATGGGCGTCCCCCTCGTCGTCGTAGGTGCATCGGCCGGTCAGCTGCTGCCGCGGGTCGGGCCATGGATGGATGCCGTCAAGGCCGTGTTCGGCGTGCTGCTCCTCGGCGTCGCGGTCTGGATGATCAGCCGGCTGCTGCCTGGACAGGTGACTCTCGCGCTCTGGGCCGTGCTTGCGTTCGTGTCGGGCTACTGCCTGCTGACGTTGGGCGGATCCGACGTGCGTGGCGGGGCGGACGCCGTACGTCGGGGTGTCGGGGCGCTTGCGATCGTCTACGGCGTGCTGATGCTGATTGGCGCGCTCGCGGGCCGTTCGGATCCGTTGCAGCCGCTGGCCGGGCTCGCTGCGGGCGGGGAGCCTGCCGCAGCGGCGCATGTCGCGTTCACCCGTGTAAAGACCGTCGCCGAGCTCGAGCAGCAACTCGCGGGGGCGCGCGCCACGGGGCGGCCGGTGATGCTCGATTTCTATGCAGACTGGTGCGTGTCCTGCAAGGAAATGGAGCGATACACGTTCACCGACCCTGGCGTACAGGCCGAATTCTCGCGCGCGCTGCTGCTGCAGGCGGACGTGACGGCGAACGATGACGCCGACCAGGCGCTGTTGCAGCATTTCGGAATCCTGGGGCCCCCGACGATCGTCTTCTTTGGCACAGACGGCCGGGAACGCAGCGAATATCGCATCGTCGGTTTCAAACCCGCCGACGAGTTCCGCGAGCATCTCGCCCAGGCCTTCGGCGTGGCGACATGAAGCCGGCGACGCTCGCGATCGTCGTAGCGACGGCGCTCGTGGCCGGAGCCACGGCCGGCGCGTGGATCTACCGCTCGCGCGCACCCGAGCCCGCGGCACCGACGGCGGCGCTTCCCCCACTCAAGCTGGCTGCGAACCTGCCCGAGGTGTCGCTGCTCGATCGCGAGGGGGTGCAGCGCGGATTCGATCACTGGCGCGGTCAATCGCTCATCGTGAATTTCTGGGCCACGTGGTGCGCGCCATGCCGGCGCGAGATGCCGCTGCTTGAGCGGCTGCAGGCTGAAAACGCCGCCGACGGCTTCCAGGTCGTGGGCGTTGCGGTTGACTATCGGGACAAGGTCCTGGCCTATGCCGACAAGATGAAGATCAGCTATCCGTTGCTGATCGGTGAGCAGGAGGCCCTGGACGCCGCCGCCGCGTTCGGCGTGGAGATGGTCGGCCTTCCGTTCACGGTCTTCTCGGATACGCGGGGCCGGATCATAGCCGCGCACATTGGCGAGTTGACGGCCGCCCAGGCAGGCGTGATTCTGGCTGCGGTCCGCCGCGTCAATTCCGGCGGTGCGACACCCCTCGAGGCGCGGGCCGAGATCGAGCGGGGTCTCGGTGCACTCCCACCGGGTCCCGCCGAGGGCTGAGATAGCGCCAAAGTGGCCGAAGTGTCGCCATCTGGCGGCAATCGGCGCTAAACTTGCCGCCATTTGACGGTATCAGCGGCGGCCCGTGGCTCACATACTGTTGCTCAACGGTCCCAACCTCAATCTGCTGGGCGTGCGCGAACCCGGGTTGTATGGGCACGTCACTCTCGAGCAAATCCACGAGCGCATGACGCAGCTCGCCGCGGAGGCCGGGCATCGGCTGTCCGCGTTTCAAAGCAACTCTGAAGCCGACTTGATCGCACGCATCCACCAGGCGCCCGCCGGTCACGTCGCCTTCATCATCTTCAATCCTGCCGGGTTCACCCACACGAGCATTGCGCTGCGGGACGCGCTGCTCGCAGTGAAGGTTCCCTTCATCGAGGTGCATCTCTCGAACGTGCATGCGCGGGAAAGCTTCCGGCGCCAATCGTATTTCTCCGACATCGCCGCCGGATGCATCACCGGTTTCGGCGCTTTTGGCTACGAGCTCGCATTGCGTGCCGCGGCTTACCAGCTCGCGGGCGGCGCGGCGAACCGCAATTGAACATAAGCAATACGCATAAAGATCTCAGGGGAACACGGATGGACATTCGCAAGGTCAAGAAGCTGATCGAGCTGCTCGAGGAGTCCGGTGTCTCGGAGATCGAGATCAAGGAGGGCGAGGAGACGGTGCGAATCAGCCGCCACCCGCCGGGCGGTGTGCATACCTACGCGGCGCCCATGGCGTACGCCCCACAAGCCGCTCCGCTCGCGGCAGCCCCGGCACCCGTCGCGGCGGCGACCGCGCCCGCGCACGCGCCCGACAAGGTCGTGACCGCGCCGATGGTGGGCACCTTCTACTCGGCGCCCGCGCCCGGTGCCAAACCGTTTGTCGAGATCGGCAGCGAAGTCAAGCCGGGCGACGTGCTCTGCATCATCGAGGCCATGAAGATGATGAACCAGATCGAGTCCGACAAGGCAGGAAAGGTCGTGTCAGTGCTGGTCAAGAACGGCGACCCCGTCGAATTCGGGCAGTCGCTGTTCGTCATCGAATAGGCCCGCGGGCCATCCATGCTCGACAAGGTCCTCATCGCGAACCGCGGCGAAATCGCGCTGCGCATCCTGCGCGCGTGCCGCGAGCTCGGCGTCAAGACGGTCGCGGTGCACTCCACCGCCGATCGGAATCTCAAGCACGTGCTGCTCGCCGACGAGACGGTATGCATCGGTCCGCCGCCGTCGCGCGACAGCTACCTCAACATGCCTGCGCTCATCAGCGCCGCCGAGGTCACCGACTCGGTCGGGATCCACCCCGGCTACGGTTTCCTCTCGGAGAACGCTGACTTCGCCGAGCGTGTCGAGAAGAGCGGCTTTACCTTCGTCGGCCCGCGCGCCGAGACCATCCGGCTGATGGGTGACAAGGTCTCGGCGATCCGCACGATGAAGGCCTCCGGTGTGCCCTGCGTTCCGGGATCCGACGGTCCTCTCGGAAACGAGCCCGATGACCTCTTCCGTATTGCTCGTGATATCGGCTTTCCCGTGATCATCAAGGCCTCGGGTGGCGGTGGTGGCCGTGGCATGCGGGTCGTGAACAGCGAGGCGACGCTGCTGCATTCCATCAGCGTGACCCGGGCCGAGGCGCAGGCTGCCTTCAGCAACGACCAGGTCTACATGGAGAAATTTCTCGACAGGCCGCGGCACATCGAGTTCCAGGTGCTGGCCGATCACTACGGCAACGTCATCTGCCTGGGGGAGCGCGACTGCTCGATGCAGCGGCGGCACCAGAAGGTGGTCGAGGAAGCGCCGGCGCCAGGCCTCACCGGCAAGCAGCGCAAGGTGATGAACGAACGGGTCGCGGCCGCCTGTGCCGAGATCGGCTACCGGAGCGCGGGCACGCTCGAGTTCCTTTACCAGGACGGCGAGTTCTACTTCATCGAGATGAACACGCGCATCCAGGTCGAGCACCCGGTCACCGAGATCATCACCGGTATCGACCTCGTCAAGGCGCAGCTGCGCATCGCCGCGGGCGAGCGCCTCCCGTGGACGCAGGACGATGTCCAGATTCGCGGGCACGCCATCGAATGCCGCATCAACGCGGAGGACGCCAAGAAGTTCACGCCGTCGCCGGGACCCATCAAGCTCTGGCACGCGCCAGGCGGGCCCGGGATCCGCGTCGACAGCCACATATACACCGGCTACAACGTGCCGCCCCACTACGACTCGCTGATCGCCAAGGTGATCGCCTACGGCGAGGACCGCGACGTGGCGATCGCCCGCATGAAGAACGCACTGACCGAGATGGTGATCGAGGGCATCAAGACGAACGTCGCGCTGCACCAGGAGATCTTCAACCACGCGGCGTTCCGTGCCGGCGGCACGGACATCCACTACCTGGAGCGGCGGCTCGGCATCAAGTAGCGACGCCCGGACCGCACAATCTCAGCGTGGCTCGATCGGGATCGCCGATATCTGCCCGGTTTCTTCGAGCACCGCCGTCTTGATTTCCTTCGGGTCCTCGTAGCCCAGCTTGCGCAACCCGGCATGGAGGTCGGCGAGCGAAAGGCCCTCACGCTCCATCCGGTGCCGATCGATCCTGCCGTCTTCGATGAGCACGACCGGCCGCCCCCGGACCAGTTCCCGGACGAACCGGGAACGTGCGGACGCCAGGGCGATCAGTCGGTGTGCCGCAAATACGGTGACGACGAATACGACGGCATTCAGCCGGCCCGGATCCAGCAACGCGCCCTGGATCACGACTGCCAGGGCGATCAACACCACGAGATCGAGCGTGGTCGTCTGACCCGCAAGGCGCTTGCCCGCGAGGCGCAGGATCGCGAGCAGTACCGCGTAATAGAGCAGTGCCATCCCGACCTGCAGAAGCACATCTTTCCAGGGCATGGCTTCGATCCTCGCAGTCAGGCCGTGCCGGCGCCTGGCTCGGGCAGACCGCGGCGGTGCTTTCCGCGCGGCCGGCGCTGCGGCGCAACGGCCTGGGGCACGCGCAGACCGTCGATCAGCAGCTCCAGAGCGGTCTCCATCCTCGCCGGATCGTAGTCTCCCTCGGGGCCGGCGACCTGTTTGTCGAGATACAGGTGCTGGATGTCGTGGATCACGAGCGATGTCCGATGAGGATCGATCTCGACCCGGAACACGCCCTGGGTGATCCCGCGCTGGATTACTTCCGCGAAGCGGCCGCGCCAGTCCCGGATGATGCGGGGCAGGCTCGGAAGCCGCTCCTGGATCTCGCGATCGCGGTGTGCCATCAGCACGCGCAGCATCGGCGAATGCTCGGCGAACTCGAAGGACCCGCGAAACATGCTCGCGAGCTCGAGATCGGGCTGGTCACGGAAGCGCGCGGCCTGGTGCTCGGCAAACCCGGTCCAGGCGAGCAGCGTCTGCTCGATCACCGCGTCATAGAGCGCATCCTTGTGCCCAAAAAAAGCGAAGACGAGGGCCTTCGACACGCCGGCTTCCGCGGCGATCATGTCGACCGTGGTCTTGCGGAATCCGTGGCGCCCAAAGCATCGGTTCGCGGCGCCAAGCACCCGCCGCCGCCGCTCCTGTGACTGAAGCTGCCTGCGGCCGTCCACCGCGCCGTCGTCCATGGCCTTCTTCGTCATGGCCCCCTACAGACCGATCAGTTCCGCCATTCCGCTCATCCCGGCGCTGTAACCGCCGTCCACGGGGTAGTCGCCGCCGGTGCAGGCCGAGCCGTCGTCAGAGGCGAGCAGCAGCACCATCGGCACGATCTCGTCCATGCGCTCGCGATCTGGCCGCAAACGCGGCAGCACCCGGTAGGCCAGCTTCCCGGCGAGTGCGACCAGCTGATCGTCGCTCAGCACCTCCCTTGGGATGAGCGAGCGCCCGATCATCGGATTGCCAGCATCGGGGTTGACGATGTTGACGCGTATCCGGTGCCGCCCAAGCTCCAGGGCGGCGATCTTGGTCATCCCGCGCAACGCCCACTTGCTCGCGCCGTACGCGACCAGCCCCTGGTCGCCGGGAAACACGCCGTCGGTCGATCCGATGTTGACGATCGATCCTCCGCCGCGACGCTTCATGCCGGGCACGACGGCGCGCATGCCGAGGAAGGGTCCAACCTGATTGACGCGTACGACGCGCTCGTAGTCCGCGAGGCTCGTCTGCTCGAGCGGTGCCAGCACGAGCACGGCGGCATTGTTGATCAGGATGTCGATGCCGCCGAACCTCTGCTCCGCGAGCGCGACTGCGTGCGACCAGTGCGCCTCGTTGCCGACGTCGAGCTCGACAAAATCCGCCGCAGCGCCCAGCTCGCGGGCGACCGCCCTGCCCTGCTCCACCCGCACATCGCCGAGCAGCACGCACGCGCCCTCCGCGACGAATCGACGCGCGACAGCCTCGCCGGTGCCTTGCGCCGCCCCGGTGATGATCGCCACCTTGCCATCGAGCTTGCCCGCGGACGCGGACCGCACCTCAGCCGTCATGCAGCTCCCCTTCGACCGGCCTCAGTCGCAGCGTGGTCGCGCTCAGTACCGGTACCCGAACTCTACCCCATCCACTTTTGGAGCCCCACGTACTTGGCTCATTGATCATACGTGTAGCTTTTGATCAATCAGAGGGCTACACGACTTGCGGCCATGTCCTTCGTCGCGGCGGCAATGCAGCATTTCCGCCGAAGCAATTTGACACCAGTTGACCAGGACTGCCGATTCTGGTCATCTCGCTGGCGCGCGGTGACTGCGCTCGCCGTATGGGAGGCGGATGAACGTTGTCGAGGCCGACGTTCTCGTAGCCGGCTCAGGCGCGGGAGGGATGACCGCGGCGCTGGTGGCCGCCGCCGCCGGCCAGCGGGTCATCCTGGTCGAGAAGGCGGAGCATTGGGGCGGCGCGTCCGCAACCTCGGGTGGATTCCTCTGGATCCCGGCCAGCCACCTCGCCGCCGCGCAAGGTGCCGACGATTCGCCGGAGGAGGCGTACACCTACCTCCGCCACGTGACCGATGCCCTCGTCACGGACGCCTCGATCCGCGCTTTCATCCATGGCGGGCGCGAGATGCTCGAGTGGCTCGAGCAGCATTCGGAAGTGCGCTACCGCTCGATTCCGTACACGGATTACCGCCCCACGATGCCCGGGGCGCGGCAGGGATTCCGTACCCACGACGTGCTGCCGATGGACGGCCAGCAACTGGGTGACCGGCTCGACACGCTGCGGCCGTCCGCACCCGCTGCGCTGCTCTTCAACAGGATCGCCTTCACCATGGACGATGTCTTTCCGCTGCTGCACAGGCCACCCGGCTGGCAGCGAGTCATGCTCAAGGTCCTGGCGCGCTATTACCTCGACATCGGTCAGCGGCTCAAATCGCCACGCAACCGTTTTCTCGCCGCAGGCAACGCGCTGCTCGGCCGCCTGCGCGTCTCGCTCGACCGCCACGACGTACCGGTCTGGCTGCGCTCACCATTGCGGGAGCTCGTCGTCGAGTCCGCGAGCGGCCGCGTCGCGGGCGCCATCGTCGAGCGCGAAGGCGAGTGCGTGCGCATAGCGACCCGGCTCGGGGTCATTCTTGCAACCGGCGGTTTCGAAGCGAATCCCGCACTGCGCCGCCGGTACCTGCCGGGCGCCTGGCACCCGCGCTGCAGTGGCTCGATCGACAGCAATACCGGCGACGGCACGCTGGCTGCGCACCGGATCGGCGCGGCACTCGGCAACATGGACTCGGCCTGGTGGGGTCCGATGCTGACGCTGCCCGATGAGCCGCGATCGCGCCTGCTCACCTTCGAGCGCGCCCTTCCCGGAAGCATCATCGTCAACCAGGCCGGACGGCGTTACATGAACGAGGCGATGGCCTACGACCTCGCCGGACGTCGCATGGTCGAGGCGGACGTACCGGGCGCCGGGACCGCGCCCTCGTGGTTCCTGTTCGACGAGCGCTACCGTCGCCGCTATCCCGTTGGACCGCTGATGCCCCGGATTCCCGTTCGCCTGCACCAGCGGGGACTGCGCGAGATCCTGATCCGGGCGGACCGCTGGAACGCTCTGGCGAAACGTGCAGGGCTGCCGGCGGCGGCGCTCGAACAGACGATCGAAGAATTCAACCGGCCTGCGGCTGCGGGGCGCGACCCGGCGTATGGCCGCGGGAGCAGCGCCTATGATCGGTTCTACGGCGACCCGAAGGTGCGTCCGAACCCGAATCTCGCTCCGCTCACGACGCCACCTTTCTATGCGATCCCGATCCAGCCAGGGGACATCGGCACGAATGGCGGACTGCGGACCAATGAGCACGCACAGGTGATGGACGAGCGAGCCCTGCCGATTGCCGGCCTGTACGCCACTGGCAACACCACGGCGAGCATGATGGGGCACTCCTATCCGGGCGCCGGTGCAACTCTGGGGCCGGCCATGACCTTCGGCTTCATCGCCGCGCGGCATGCCTGCGGCAGGAGTTCTCCCGCATGACCACCCAGCTCGCCGAAAACAAGCAGCTCATCGTGGACTACTTCTACGAGCAGACCGTGGCCGGTCTCGGCAGCGCGCTACGCTATCTGTCCGACGGCGCGACCTGGTGGGTACCGGGACAGTGGGAGCTGAGCGGCACCTACACCAAGGACGAGCTCGCCGCGGCGATCGACCAGCTGCCGTACGACGGCTTTCTCGATTTCGAGATCGGCGAGCTGACCGCCGAAGCCAACCGCGTCGCCGCGGAGATCCGCGTCCGCGGCAAGCTCAAGGATGGCCGCCGCTTCGACTTCTGGATCCACTTTCTGTTCACGGTCGAGGCCGGGAAGATCACCTCGGTAAAGGAATATGTCGACAGCCAGTACACGCGGCAGTTGTTCTTCGGCGCTGCCACGTAAAACCGCACTCGCACAGGAGCATGCATGCCCAGGTACATCATGACGGTGCGCTCGAACCCGGTCGCGGGACGCGAAGCCGAATACAACGAGTGGTACGACAGGTATCACGTGCCCGACCTGCTCATGACGCCGACACTGATCGCCGCGCAGCGTTACCGGCTCGCGCCGGTCCAGCTGCCCGGACTACCCCGGGTACGTGAAGCCCCGTCATTCCTACCTGGTCGTGTACGAGATCGAGACGGAAAGCCTCGAGAAGACCCGCGATCTACTCTGGAGCGCAGAGAACGTCGCCCGCATCCGGCCGTCGGACGCTTTTGACTCATCGAGCGTCGACTGCCAGTTCTTCACGCCGATCGGACCGCGGGTTATCCAGCAACGATAGCCCGTCTCAGGCATCCTTCAGGCGGACTGGCGCGTGCGGGTTTCGCCGTAGATGCCCGATCTCCAACTCACATTCGATGTCGGCTCTGCCGACCCGGCACCGATCGAGGAGACGCTGACGTCGCTCGGCGCGACATCGGTCACCCTCGAGGACGCGGGCGACGATCCCGTTCTCGAGCCCGCCCCGGGCGAAACGCCCTTGTGGCCAACGGTCCGGCTCCGCGCCCTGTTTCAGGAGGATGCCGACCCGCGGGCAATCGAAGCCGGGCTCGTCGAGCTGCTGCCTCCGACGACACTGCTTCGCTTCGAATTGCTCGAAGACCGGCAATGGGAGCGCGAATGGCTGCGTGACTTCCACCCGATGCGCTTCGGCCGCCGCCTCTGGGTCTGTCCGGATGGGCAAGCCGCCGGTGACGCGAATGCGGTTCGCGTGGACGCTCGACCCGGGGCTCGCCTTTGGTACGGGAACCCATCCGACGACCGCCCTCTGCCTGGAGTGGCTCGATGGCTCGGAACTTCGAGGCTGCCGCGTCACCGACTACGGCTGTGGCTCCGGAATACTGGCCATCGCGGCGCTCAAGCTCGGGGCCGCGGAAGCGTTGGCCTACGACATCGACCCACAGGCGCGGCTGGCTACCCGCGACAACGCCGTACGCAATGGGAGTTGCAGACCGACTCACCATCGCCGCGACGGCACCACAGGAGCCCGAATCGTGCGACGTACTCGTTGCAAATATCCTGGCAGGACCCCTGACCGAGCTGGCTGACCGGTTCGCGACGCTGCTGCGGCCCGGGGGCCGGATCGCGCTGTGCGGGCTCCTGCCCGAGCAGATCGAATCGGTCGCCGTAGCATATGGACCCTGGTTTATGATCGGCGCCACCACGGTTCGCGACGGCTGGGCGCTACTCAGCGGCAGCCGCGGACACATAACCTGACGCAATGTACTCCCAGTGTCCCAGTTGCCGGGCGCGGTTCCGCGTGAACGCCGCCACATTGCGCACGGCCAATGGCCGCGCGCGCTGTGGTCACTGCGGCCACGCTTTCAACGTGCTCGATCAGCTGTCGGACGAGTTGCCCCGAATTCCCAAGTCCGCACCGCCAGAGACGACCCATTCGCACAAGCCGGCGGCGAACCCGCCGACGCTGACGGCGGCCGCGGACGCCGACACCGAAGCGGACCCGGCCGGCTTGCCGGAGCCGGATTGAGGAGGCCGAGAACCTCGAGGACTATCACTTTTCTGCCGAGGACATCGAGAAGGTGTTCATCGATGCGCGGGACTGGCAAAGACAGTTCGGCGGGCCGTCCGCCTCGCCCTCCTCTGCGCCGACCGAGCCACCGCCGGTCGAACACTCTGAATTCGTTGTAGAAGAACCCCAAGGCGTCGAGGACATCACGCTCGAGGGAGCGAAAGTCGAAATCGAAAGCGACACCGGGGAGTCCTGGCACCTCGAGGCCGAGTTCGAGGGCATCGACGACGAGAACATTGACGAGATTGACGACCTCGATTCGACCAGCCGGCTGCAAACGCTCGAAAACGTCCCCGACTCGGCCTACCCCGACGAAGAGGAGCAGGCGCCTCTCGAGGACGACGACGAAACACGCTTCTATCGCGCACTGATCGAAGGGCGGGAGCTCCCCGACCCCGTCGTTCCCGCCGCGGTTGCGACGCCCACTCCAGCTCCGACCACCGCGCCCGCGATGGCCACCGCCGCACCGATGCACGCGGAGATCCGCCCGACACCGGCCGAACGCTGGAGCAAGGGCCGCCGCGCACCCGCAGTGGATGACGATCTCCCCGATCTCGACCTGACCAGGGCCGCGCTGCCGCCGCGCCGCGGCCGCAGGTGGCTGGCGCTCGGTAGCCTGCTCCTTGCGCTCGCGCTTGCGGTGCAGGTCACTCATTACTATCGCCAGGTCATCGTCCGCCATCCGCAGGCGGGAGACGCGTTGCGCCGGATTTACGCGATGCTCGGACAGCCTCTGTCTCCCAATTGGGACCTGGACGCATTCGAAGTACGCCAATGGGGGCCGACCGTGGACATCGCGCCGGGGCAACCGCTTACCGTCCGCGCCAGCTTGACCAATCGCGCCGACCACGCCCAGCCCTATCCGCTGCTGCGTCTCGAGTTCGAGGATCGTTTCGGCGCCGGGGTCGCGCAGCGTGACTTCATGCCCGCGGAATACCTGAAGAGCGCGCCACAAGCCGTTCGCCAGATCGCGGCGGGCGAGACGACCGAAGCCGAGTTGTCGGTGGTCGCGCCGGGCGGCGACGCCGTCGGTTACACGCTCGACATCTGCCTGCGCGAAGAAGCCTCGCGGATCCGATGCGCGCACGCTGACGGTTGAGCGCGGCAATGCAGCTCGGTCCCTATCGACTCCATGGCCGCGTGCTGCTCGCGCCGATGGCGGGTGTCACTGACCTGCCCTTTCGCCGACTCTGCCGGCGGATGGGCGCGGCGCTCGCGGCCGGCGAGATGATCTCCGCCGACGAACGACTCTGGGATACCGAGCTGTCGCGCCGCCGCCGTGATCACACCGACGAGCCGGAGCCGCGCGTCGTGCAGATCGCCGGTGGCGATCCCGACTCGATGGCCGATGCTGCGCGCCGCAACGCAGACGCCGGCGCGCAGATCATCGATCTCAACATGGGATGCCCCGCCAAGAAGGTATGCAATCGCGACGCCGGTTCGGCGCTGCTGCGCGACGAGCCGCTGGTAGCACGCATCCTCGCGGCGGTCGTGTCCGCGGTGACGGTACCAGTGACATTGAAGATACGGACTGGATGGGACCGCGATTCCCGCAATGCCGTGCGGATTGCGCGTATCGCCGAGGACACGGGCATTGCGGCGCTGGCGATCCACGGCCGCACGCGCGCGTGCCGATTCGAGGGCGAGGCCGAGCACCGGACCATCGCCGAAGTCAAGCAGCACGTGCGGATCCCGCTGTTTGCGAATGGCGACATCGACTCGCCGGAGAAAGCCTGGCGCGTGATGCAGTGCAGCGGCGCCGACGGTGTGATGATCGGCCGCGCCGCACAAGGCCGGCCGTGGATCTTCCGCGAGATCGAGGCGCGCCTCGCCGATGATGCGGTGCCGCCGGCGCCGCGCGCCGTCGAAGTTGGTGCTATCATGCGCGCCCATTTGCGCGACCTTTACGCCTTTTACGGGGAGGCGGCGGGGGTCAGGATCGCGCGCAAACACATCGGATGGTATTGCCGCGATCGCGCAGATGCGCAGCTCTTTCGTCAATCGGTGATGCAGGCATTGTCGGCAACGGCGCAACTCGAACTGGTGCGAGAGTATTTCGACACACTGGACGATGCGACCGCCGCCGCGGCCTGAATCATCGAGCAGAATCGGGGGTCGGTGCCAATGGCGCCACGTAAGAAGATCAGGTCACGACGCGACACAGTACGCAGCGCGACATTCAACGGCCGCAGCATTCCGCTGCGCACGCACACCGAGCAGGCGCTCGACAGCTACTTCACAAGCCTGAATGGCCATCGGCCGGGGCATCTCTACGACCTCGTGATGCGCGAGGTCGAGGAGCCGCTGTTCCGGGCCGTGCTCGGCTACGCCGAGGGCAACCAGAGCCGCGCCGCGGACATCCTCGGTATCAACCGCGGCACCTTGCGCAAGAAGCTCAAGAACTACGGCATCTCCGGCTGAGGTGATGCCGGCCGAATCTGTCCGCGCCCGCCGTGATTGGCGGAGGCGCACGATTGTCGCTGCAGGGGACGCAACTTGACCATAACCATACGTCGCGCGTTGCTGAGCGTGTCGAGCAAGGAAGGTCTCGTGGACTTCGCTCGCGCGCTTCGCGAGCGCGACGTCAGCCTGCTCTCCACGGGCGGCACCGCGGCGCTCCTGCGTGCGGAAGGTGTCGAGGTCACCGACGTGTCGGCCGTGACCGCCTTTCCCGAGATCATGGACGGGCGTGTCAAGACCCTGCACCCGCTGATCCATGGCGCTCTCCTCGGCCGGCGCGGCGTCGACGAGCCGGTCATGCAGCAGCACGGCATAGAGCCGATCGACCTCCTCGTCGTGAATCTCTATCCGTTCTCTGCGACCATCGCCAGGCCCGGCTGCAGCTTCGAGGATGCGATCGAGAAAATCGACGTGGGCGGGCCCGCAATGGTGCGCGCCGCGGCCAAGAACCACGACCGGGTGACGGTGGTGGTCGATCCGCTCGACTACGGTACGGTGCTCGCGGAGATCGATCGCGGCAATGGCGCGGTCTCGCCCGAGACCCGCCTGCGGCTCGCCGCCAAGGCCTACGCGCACACAGCGCAGTACGACGCTGCCGTGGCGGGATGGCTCGACGGCGAGGTTCGCGGGGCGCGGCAGGAGTTTCCCGAGCTGCTGTCGCTGCAGTTCCGCAAGCGCATGGACCTGCGCTATGGCGAGAACCCGCATCAGCAGGCCGCGTTCTACGTGGCTGGCGACGCGCAGGGAGCGGGCGCGGGTTCGGCCTCGCAGATCCAGGGCAAGGAGCTCTCCTACAACAACCTCGCCGATGCGGACACGGCCTTCGAGTGCGTGCGGCAGTTCGCTGCGCCCGCGTGCGTCATCGTCAAGCACGCGAATCCCTGCGGCGTGGCAGTCGCCGCCAGCCTGCGGGAAGCCTATGACCTCGCCTACCGCACCGACCCTACCTCGGCCTTCGGCGGCATCATCGCCTTCAACCAGCCGCTCGACGGCGGCACCGCTCGCGCCGTTCTCGAGCGTCAGTTCGTCGAGGTGCTGATCGTGCCGGGGGCGGACCCGGAGGCGCGCGAAGCCTGCGCGCGCCGGGATAACGTTCGCCTGCTGGTGACTGGCGGCCTCGCGCCCTCGAACGCGCGCTTCGAACTCCGCAGCGTGAACGGCGGGCTACTGGTGCAATCGCGCGATACCGGCATGGTTGAACGCGAGGCGCTTCAGGTCGTGACGAAGCGCACGCCGACGCACCAGGAGCTCGACGATCTGATGTTCGCCTGGCAGGTGTGCAAGTTCGTCAAATCGAACGGCATCGTGTTCGCGCGCGACGGCGCCACGATCGGCATCGGCGCTGGACAGATGAGCCGGGTCGTCAGCTGCAGAATCGCCGGGATGAAGGCGCGCGATGAAGGTATCGACCCCACGGGCTCGGTGATGGCCTCCGACGCGTTCTTCCCGTTCCGCGACGGGCTGGACGCGGCGATCCTTCAGGGGATCACGGGGGTCATCCAGCCCGGAGGGTCGAAGCGCGACGCCGAGGTCATCGCGGCCGCGGACGAGCACGACCTCGCGATGGTGTTCACCGGCATGCGCCACTTCCGGCATTGAGCATGCGCGTCCTCATCGTCGGCGGCGGCGGACGCGAGCACGCGCTCGCCTGGAAGGTGTCGGAGTCCGCGCGGGTCACGCAGGTGTACGTCGCGCCCGGTAATGCGGGCACCGCCCTCGAGCCGCGCGTGCGTAACGTCGCAATTCCGGCCGACGATTTGCCGGGCCTGCTCCGTTTCGCGCGCGAGGAGCGGATCGATCTCACGATCGTCGGGCCCGAAGGCCCACTTGTCGCGGGAATCGTCGACGCCTTCGCAGGCGCAGGGTTGCGGTGCTTCGGTCCGGTCGCGGCAGCCGCGCGGCTCGAGGGATCGAAGGCCTATTCCAAGGCCTTTCTCGAGCGCCACGCGATCCCAACCGCGGCGTATGCGACCTTCACGCGTGCGAGCTTCGACGCGGACTGGATACGCGCGCAGCGCGCGCCGCTCGTCGTCAAGGCCGACGGCCTCGCGGCCGGCAAGGGCGTCGTGATCTGTGAATCGCCGGACGAGGCGAGCGCGATTGCGCAAGCGATGTTCGCGGGACGGTTCGGCCCTGCCGGCGACGTGGTCGTGGTGGAGGAGTTCCTCGAGGGCGAGGAAGCGAGCTTTATCGTCATGGTCGACGGGCGCCACGTGCTGCCGCTCGCGACATCGCAGGATCACAAGCGGCTCCGCGACGGCGATCTCGGGCCGAACACCGGCGGCATGGGCGCGTATTCGCCCGCGCCGGTCGTAACGCCTGCCATCCACGAGCGCGTGATGCGGGAAGTCATGTGGCCGACCGTGCGTGGCCTGGCAGCAGAAGGCACTCCGTACGTGGGTTTCCTGTACGCGGGCCTCATGATCGCGGGCGACGGTACGCCCAGGGTGCTCGAGTTCAACTGCCGGTTCGGCGACCCCGAGACGCAGCCGATCCTGATGCGGCTGCGATCCGACCTGACCGTGCTCGTCGACGCGGCGCTCGACGGTCGCCTCGCGGACGTCGACGTCGACTGGGACCCGCGCGCGGCCGTCGGCGTCGTGCTGGCGGCCGACGGCTATCCGGAAACCGCCCGCAAGGGCGAGGTGATCCACGGGCTCGACACGGCGGCGCACCTGCCGGGCAAGGTGTTTCATGCGGGCACGGAGCGCCGTGGCGACGATGTCGTCGTGAGCGGCGGACGGGTGCTCTGCGCGGTGGGGCTTGGTGACGCCGTGCGTGCGGCGCAGGCGCAAGCGTATTCTCTCGTGAGCGTGATCGGCTTCGACGCGATGCAATTCCGTCGCGACATCGGCTACCGTGCGATCGCCCGGGAATGAATTGACCTGGCTCCGAGCCAGTTTTCCAGGGGGGCACATGCTGAGAATCGTCGTGGCACTGCTTGCGCTGGCCGGACCCATGGCGGATGCGGAAGTCACCATCCTGACGGCGGATCGCATCCACACGATGAGCCCCGCCAGGCCGACGGCCACCGCCATCGCCTGGGACGCAAGAGGTCGCCTGCTGATGGTTGGCAACGCGCAGTCGTTGCGCCAGACCTTTCCGGAGGCGCGCATTCTGGACGCCACGGGTATGACCGTGCTCCCGGGCCTGATCGACGCGCACGGGCACATCATGAGTCTCGGCCTGGCGCTGATGCGCGCGGATCTCGTCGGTGCGTCGACCAAGGATGAGGCGATTGCGCGGCTGCGCGAATTCGCGCGCACGCTGCCCGCGGGCGCGTGGCTCCTCGGCCGGGGCTGGGATCAGAACGACTGGCCCGGAAAGTCGTACCCGACCGCCGCGGATCTGGACGCGGCGTTTCCGGAGCGCCCGGTCTGGCTCGAGCGTATCGACGGTCACGCCGGCTGGGCCAATACCGCCGCGATGCGTGCCGTGCCTCGCGACCTCGGCGGCGAGTGGCAACCCGATGGCGGACGAATCCTGCGCGCCGACGGCCGTGCCACCGGCATCTTCATCGACACCGCGGTCTCACTCATCGACGCCGTCGTTCCACCACCGGACGCCGCGACGCGCGCCGAAGCCCTGGCCCGCGCGCTGGCATCGGCTGCGTCCGTCGGGCTCACGGGCGTACACGACATGGGCGTGTCGGTCGAGGACCTCGCCCTGTACCGGCAATTCGCCGACGCCGGCAAGCTGAGCCTCCGTATCACCGCCTATGCGGACGGCGATAGAGCCGCACTCGCCGCGCTGTGCAAGTCCGGCCGGTACTTTCATCCGTCGGGCCGACTGCGGATGGCCGGTGTCAAGCTGTATGCCGACGGCGCGCTGGGCAGCCGTGGCGCGGCGATGCTGGCCGACTACCATGACGAGCCAGGCCAGCGTGGCTTGCTCGTGACGGAGCCGGCCGCGCTCGAAGCTGCGATGGTCAAAGCGCGCGATTGCGGCGTGCAAGTGGCGACCCACGCGATCGGCGACCGTGCGAACCGCAACGTCCTCGACGCCTATGCTCGCGTCATCGGGTCCTCGGCGGCGCCGAAGCGCTGGCGCATCGAGCATGCCCAGATCGTCTCGCCGATCGATATTCCCCGGTTCGCGAAGCAGGGCGTGATCGCCTCGATGCAGCCGATCCATGCAACGTCTGATGGGCCCTGGGTCGAGTCGCGGGTCGGCCCCGAGGGGCTGGCCGGCGCCTATGCGTGGCGGCGTTTCCTGGACAGCGGCGCGAAGCTCGCCTTTGGCTCGGACTTCCCCGTCGAGTCCGATGATCCGCGGCTCGGCATCTATGCAGCGATCACGCGTGAGGACCTCGACGGCCAGCCGCCTGGCGGCTGGCTTTCCGATCAGCGGCTGACCGCGGCCGAGGCGCTGCAGGGCTTCACGGCGGGCGCGGCATACGCCGGGTTCGCCGAGGCCGAGGTCGGCCGACTCGCGCCCGGGTTGCGGGCCGACTTCGTCCTGATCGAGGGCGATCCGCTTGCGGTTGCGCCGCGCCGCATTCCCGAACTGCGGATTCGTGCCACGTGGCTCGACGGGCAAGCCGTCTATGCAGCCGACTGACTCGCCTGAACGCCTACGAATGGCTGAGGCGGCTCTGAGCCGATGTTTTTGACTGCTCGCGCCGCTCACGCGCGATGAGGTAGAGCCCCGTGCAGATCACGACCGCGCCACCCGCGAGCGTGATCGCGCCCGGCAGCACGTTCCAGATCACGAGGTCGAGCATCACCCCCCAGAGTAGCGCCGTGTATTCGAACGGCGCGACGACCGACGCGGGCGCGCTGCGGAAGGCCTCGGTGATCAGGTGCTGCGCCGTCGCTCCCAGAAAGCCGATGCCGACGATCAGCGGCAGGTCCGACAGCAGCATCGACCGCCAGCCCGGCAGCGCGAGAAACCCCGCGCCGATGCTGAGGAACAGCGTGAAATAGAAGACCAGGCTTTCCCTCGTCTCGGAGCGCGACAGGACTCGCAGTGCGATCGCGCTCACTGCGTAACAGACCGCCGACAGCACGGCGGCCAGCCCGCCCAGGGTCGCCCATCCGGCGCCGGTGGGACGCAGCATCACCAGCACGCCTGCCAGACCGACGGCGATCGCGACCCACTGCCCCATCGCCACGTGCTCGCGCAGCAGCGGCATCGACAGCGCCGCGATGAGCAGCGGCGCGCACATGAAGATCGAATAGGTGTCGGCGAGCGACAGGTGTTGCACCGCGAAGATGAACGACCACAGCATCACCACACCGATGGCCGCGCGACCGAGGTGCCAGTGCCAGCGCCGGGTCTGCAGCCGGTGCCAGCGCCCGCGGATCAGGAACGGCAGGAGCAGAAACGGCAGCGACGCGAGGCCGCGGAGCGTAGTGACCTGCATCGGCGGATAACGCTCGACCAGGAGCTTCATCAGCGCGTCCATGGCCGAAAACAGCGCCACCGCGCACATCATCGCGGCGATGCCCCGAGGGCGCGGACTCACATCAGCGCTTCATCGCGTCGAAGAACTCCGCGTTCGTCTTGGTGTCGCGCATCTTGTCGATCAGGAACTCGGCCGCGGCCAGCTCGTCCATCGGGTGCAGCAACTTGCGCAGGATCCAGATCTTCTGCAGCTCGTCGGTCTGCGTGATGAGCTCCTCGCGCCGCGTGCCCGAGCGGTTGATGTTGAACGCCGGGTAGACGCGCTTCTCCGCGATGCGCCGGTCGAGATGGATCTCGCTGTTGCCGGTGCCCTTGAACTCCTCGTAGATCACGTCGTCCATGCGCGAGCCGGTGTCGATCAGCGCGGTCGCCAGGATCGTGAGCGAGCCGCCTTCCTCGATGTTGCGCGCGGCGCCGAAAAAGCGCTTCGGCCGCTGCAGCGCGTTGGCGTCCACGCCGCCGGTCAGCACCTTGCCGGAGCTCGGCACCACGGTGTTGTAGGCGCGCGCGAGCCGCGTGATCGAGTCGAGCAGGATCACGACGTCGCGTTTGTGCTCGACCAGGCGCTTGGCCTTCTCGATCACCATCTCGGCCACCTGCACGTGACGGCTCGCGGGCTCGTCGAAGGTCGAAGAGACGACCTCGCCGCGCACGGTGCGTGTCATCTCGGTCACTTCCTCGGGCCGCTCGTCGATCAGCAGCACGATCAGGTAGACCTCGGGATGGTTCGCGGTGATCGAGTTGGCGATGTTCTGCAGCAGCATCGTCTTGCCGGCCTTGGGCGGCGAGACGATCAGCCCGCGCTGGCCTTTGCCGAGCGGCGCGATCAGGTCGATCATGCGCGCCGTGAGGTCCTCGGTGCTGCCGGTGCCGCGCTCCAGCTTGAGACGCTTGGTCGGATGAAGCGGCGTCAGGTTCTCGAACAGGACCTTGCTGCGCGCGTTCTCGGGCGAGTCGAAGTTGATCTGGCCGACCTTGAGCAGCGCGAAATAACGCTCGCCGTCCTTCGGCGGGCGGATGAGCCCCGAGATCGTGTCGCCGGTGCGCAGGTTGAAGCGCCGGATCTGCGACGGGCTGACATAGATGTCGTCGGGGCCCGCGAGATAGGAGCCTTCCGCGGAGCGCAGGAAGCCGAAGCCGTCCTGCAGGATCTCGAGCACGCCGTCGCCGTAGATGTCCTCGCCGTTGCGCGCATGCGCCTTGAGGATGGCGAAGATGATGTCCTGCTTGCGCGAGCGGGCGAGGTTTTCGAGCCCCATCTGCTGGGCGACCTTGAGCAGCTCCGGGAGCCGGCTTGAGCTTGAGCTCGGTCAGGTTCATCGACTTCCGGCTGGCTTCGAGCTCGGCCGGGCTGATGACGTCGAGGTCCTCGCCGCCTTCCAGGTAATCGTCGGGCGGCAGCTCGTCCTGCCGCGGACCGCGATTCCCGTCGGGACCGCCGCGTCCGCCGCGTTTGTTGGGCCGGTTGCGGCCCTGGTTGCCGAGATAGCCCCTCACAGCTTGCCGTCCAGGAACGCAGACAACTCGGCCTTGCGGACCGCGCCGATCTTCTGACCCTCCGCCTTGCCGTTCTTGAACAGGATCAGGGTCGGGATGCCGCGGACGTTGAACTTCATTGGCGTTTTCGGGTTCTCGTCGACGTTGATCTTCGCGATCGTCACCTTGCCGGCGTACTCCGTCGCGATCTCGTCGAGAATCGGGGCGATCATCTTGCATGGGCCACACCACTCGGCCCAGAAATCGAGCAGCACCGGCTGCGGCGACTTGAGGACTTGTCCTGTTCGAAGCTGGCATCGGTGACATGAACGATCTGCTGGCTCACCAGAGATGACCTCCGCAGGCATGGTTGTCTGATTGGGCCTTGGTTTGGGGTGCGCTATGCGGGCCGGTTCGCGCGGGTCGGGTGACTGCGCGTCCCGTGTAAGGCAAACTATCTGAGATTGCTGGCAAAAAAAGTGCTTCTGAGCCGTGAACTCTTGGATCCCGTCCGCTGGCGAGGGAGTCGGAAATGCAGGCCCGGCTGGCCGGCGATTCATGATGGCGGGGGCGGAATCACTTATCCGTTCGTTGCCGATATTTGAACCCGCACTCGGGTAATTTGCAAGTGCATGGCGGTCAAACTGGCTAGCTGATGTCAGACACGCATCTCACGGACGTTTCGTTCACCAATCTACATTTACCCGAAGCTCTCGCGCGCGGCATCGCCGACGCGGGATTCGAGCGCTGCACGCCGATCCAGGCGCAGACGTTGCCGAGGGCGCTCGCCGGCTATGGACGTGGCCGGCCAGGCGCAGACGGGCACCGGCAAGACCGCGGCATTCCTCGTCGCGCTGTACGCCGACGCTGCTGCGTCGCGAGGTGCCGCCGACGCGCGCCAGTCAGCGCACCGCGCGCCCTGATCCTCGCGCCGACGCGCGAGCTCGCCGTGCAGATTCACAGCGACGCGGAGATCCTCGGGCAGTACACCGGCCTCACGCTCGGACTCGCCTTTGGCGGCGTCGATTACGAAAAGCAGCGCCGGGACGCTCGAGGCCGGCGTCGACGTCCTGATCGGCACGCCGGGGCGGCTCATCGATTTCTTCAAGCAGCACGTCTTCGACCTGCGCCGCGTGCAGGTGCTGGTGCTCGACGAAGCGGACCGCATGTTCGATCTGGGCTTCATCGCCGACATCCGCTACATCCTGCGGCGGCTGCCGCCGCCCGAGGAGCGACTCAACATGCTGTTCTCGGCGACGCTGTCCCAGCGCGTGCTGGAGCTCGCCTACGAGCACATGAACGATCCGGAGCTCGTGCGGATCGAGCCGGACAAGATGACGGTCGACCTCGTCCGCCAGTCGATCTATTTCCCGTCGATGGACGAGAAGCCGCGGCTGCTCGTCGGGCCTGCTGCGGTCGATGGACCCGCACCGCACGATGGTCTTCGTCAACACGCGGCGCGGCGCCGAGGAGCTCGAAACCCTGCTGCAAGTGCGAACGGCATCAATGCCGAGGCGATCTCGGGCGACGTGCCGCAGCAGCAAGCGCCTGCGCATGCTGCGCGACTTCCACAGCGGCGACCTCGCGGTTCTGATCGGCACCGACGTCGCCTCGCGCGGCCTGCACATCCCCGACGTCAGCCACGTATTCAACTACGACCTGCCGCAGGACCCGGAAGACTACGTGCACCGCATCGGGCGCACGGCACGCGCCGGCGCCGATGGCGATGCCATCAGCCTCGGTTGCGAGGACTACGCGATCTCGCTGCCCGACATCGAGGACTACATCGGGCGCAGCATTCCGCGCGCCGCGATGACCGAAAACCTGCTGGCCGAGATCAAGGTCCCGCCGCGCGAGCGCCGCCGCTACGATGGCGGCGGATTCGGTGCGCGTCGCGGCGGCCCCGGCGGCGGGCGACGCGGCGGACCTGGCGGTAGCCGGCGCAGCGCGCCGCCGCCACGACGTACCCACGCTCGCGGGGACAGTCCGACATCCGAGCCACCCAAGCCCGCGCCGAGTCAGAACCCAACGGGTGACGAGGGCGCTTCGACGGAGAGCGGACCCCGACGACGTCGACGACGCCGGCGCAACGGCCCGCGGACGGACGCCTAGATTTACAGCAGCTGTTCCAGCCGGTCGATGCCGTTGATCCCCGGCACCGGAGCGCGCGGCGGCTGCGTCGAGTCGGGTCGCAACACCTGGTAGAGCCAGCGTACGCCGGCGTCGCGCGCCGCTCGCAGCACCGCGGGGCTGTCGTCGACGAACAGCGTCGTGGCCGGATCGATGTCGTGCCGGGCGGCAATTCGCAACCAGAAGTCACGGTGTTCCTTTGGCGCACCGACCACGTGCGAAGAGACGAGCAGATCGAAATACCGGCCGATGCCGGTCTTACCGTCCTTGACGGCGAGGGCCTTGGGATGTGCATTGGTCGTCAGCAGGCGCCGCTTGCCGAGCGCGCCAAGCCGGTGGAGGAACTTTTCCGACCCGGGCAGGAATTGGATGTGCTCGCGAAACTCCATCTTGAGCGCCGCGATGTCGAGTCCCAGCTCGGCCGTCCAGTGATCGACGCAATACCATTCGAGCCGCCCGCGCCAGGCGTCGATTCTGGGTAACAGCTGCTCGAGCGCCTTTTCGACCGAGATATCGTGCAGCGCTCCATAGCGCTGCGGCACGACCTCGAGCCAGAAGTAGTTGTCGAAGCGCAGATCGAGCACCGTGCCGTCCATGTCGAGGCAGACCGCTTCGATCTGCGCCCAGACGGGCGGATCGAACGGCGCAGGCGGACGGTCGGCGGCGACTTCCACGGGCGAGACCAGGTCCTTACGTGCCCGCGCTCCGCTCGACTTTGTCATGCGTCTCCGACCCTCCGACCGAATAGAGAACCTGCGCGTTTCGGGTCTTCTGGAACTCCTCGAGCGACTGCCCCCGCATGTGCGCATAGACGTGCAGGTTCGACACGCCGAGCACGGCCGCCAGCTTCTCCAGCACGAAGAAAATGGCGCCGTAGTGCATCAGTGCGCGCCAGTCACGCCGGCGGATCATGTCCCGCTCCGCCTCCGACAGGCTCCGTTTTTCGAACAATGCCTCCGGGTCCGCGTTGAACGCCGCTCGGTGCTCTGGAATCACCAGATCATGCAGGAACTTGTTCAGCCGGTAGTGACCAACGCTGCGCTCCAGGTCGAAGGGGTAGGTCCCGTCCAGCGCCTCGATCCCGTCGAGCTGCGCCCGCGCCTCTTTTCGCGCGAGCTCCGCCGCTTCCACCGTCATCGGCTCGGCCTGGTTCTCGTAGATCGCGGTCGCGATTGCGGCCATCGAAGGCAGGTAGTAGCTCCGGTGGACCCGCTTCACCCCGGACGACAGCGCGCCGCGCGCGATCAGCCACATCACGAACTCCGTGCTCTCCATGCCGCCCAGCCGGGCGTGGTCGGCGTGGGTCATCCGCGTCAGCGCGACCGGATCGTTCTCGTACAGATCCATCAGCCGGTGGTCCCAGGGCGGATTGTTGAAACCGCAGCGCTCGCCATGTACCTGGTGCGACAGCCCGCCAGTGGCCACGAGCACCACTTTCAGATCCTCCGGATAGCTCTCGATGGCGGCGCGCAGTGACTGCCCGAGCCTGAAGCATCGCTTTGCCGAGGGCACCGGGAACTGCAGCACACCCACCTGAAGCGGCACGATCGGCACGGCCCAGCCCTGCCCGTCGTGCGGCAGCAGCATCGAGAGCGGCGAAAAGCAGCCGTGGTCCAGCGGCTTGTCCTGAAAGAAGCTCATGTCGAACTCGTCGGCCACGAGGTGACGGCCGATATGGCGCGCGAGCGGTCCGTGCGCCTTGATCGGCGGCAGTTTGCGCGGACCGCCGCCCTCGTCGGCCACCGCATATTCCTCGCCGATGCCAAGGCAGAAAGCCGAGTAGTGATCGAAGAAGAACGAAGTAACGTGGTCGTTGTAGACGATGAACAGCACGTCCGGCTGCTGTGCGTTCAACCAGGCCGTGATCGGCGCATAGGCATCGAAAATCGGCTTCCAGACGGGATCCTGCTGCTTGCGGCCATCGACCGCGAAGCCGATGGTGGGTGTGTGCGATGTAGCGATCGCGCCTACGATTCGCGCCATGTGTTGACCTCGATCAGGCAGCGTCCGCGCCGGGCAGGCTGCCGGTACCGCGCCAATGGCCGCTATGATACGCATGCGGATTCGGCTCTGAGCCCGATCGGCAATGCGCGTGCAGACCCGGTCCGAGCCGAATGGAGCAGAGACGCACATGACGACGACACCCGACCCGGCAGCCCTGCTCCCCGCGGTCCTCGCGCTTGTCGAGGAGGCCGGCGCGGCGATCATGGCCGTCTACGCCACCGGTCACGACGTGGAATACAAGGCCGATGCCTCGCCGATCACCCGCGCGGACCGCGCGGCGCACGATATCCTGAGCGAGGGCCTGGTGCGACTCACGCCCGCGATTCCGGTTCTGTCGGAGGAATCCGAGGCCAGTCATGCGTATGCCGTCCGCAGCCAGTGGCGTCAGCTCTGGCTCGTCGATCCGCTCGATGGCACGCGGGAGTTCATCAGCCGCAATGGCGAGTTCACGGTCAACGTTGCGCTGATCCGCGATCACCGCCCGGTACTGGGCGTGGTCGCGGCGCCCGCGCTCGGCGTCATCTATTACGCCGCCGCCGGTCGCGGTGCTTTCCGCCGCAGCGACGACGGTCCGCCCGAGGCGATCGAAGTACGGCCGGCGGCCTCGCCGCTCGTGGTCGTGGGGAGCCGTTCGCATCGGGGCGATTCGCTCGACGCGATGCTCTCCCGCATCGGTCCGCACGAGTTGCGGCCGATGGGCAGCGCTCTCAAGTTCTGCCTCGTGGCGGAGGGTAGCGCCGATTTCTACCCACGGCTGGGACCGACGTCGGAATGGGATACGGCTGCAGCGCAGGGGGTGCTCGAAGTTGCCGGCGGCGCCGTCATCCGGCTCGACGGCCGGCCGCTCGACTACAACGCCCGCGACACGATCCTGAACCCCGAATTCCTCGCCTACGGCGATCGCAGCCGCAGCTGGACGGAGTTGCTCTGATCGGTCCGCCCGGGCGGCGCACGTGGAATTGTCCTGGTCGCTGCTCGCGCTGCTGATCGGCCTGATCGGCGTCGCTTGGGCTTGGCACGCGAACCTCGGCGCCCGCGAGCTCGCCAACGTCGCAGCATCCGAGACCTGCGAGCGCACGGGCGCGCAGCTGCTGGACGGCACGGTCGCCTTCCGCGGTTTACGGCCCGCCCTGGGGCCGGATGGGCGGCTCCGGTTGCGGCGGACATATGTTTTCGATTACAGCCAGGACGGGGTGACGCGGCGGCAGGGTTTCGTGATCCTGCTGGGTCAGTCGCTGGAGAGCATCGGTTTGGAATGAGTTTGGGGCCGCATCGGTCGCAGGTATCCCCTTTTTACCGGGCCGGGGCTAAGCTACCGAGCCTGTCCAGGATCGACGTGGCCCACTGGCACACGATGACGGAAGTCCGCGACAACGTCGACACCGAAGCCTTTCGGCATCTTGAACGCCTGCGGCAACTGCGCATCGAGCATCGCGATCTCGACGACGTCATCAACCGGCTGCAGCTCGACCTCTACATCGATCAGGTGCAGCTGCGGCGTCTCAAGCGGCGCAAACTCCTGCTCAAGGACCAGATTTCCCGCCTGGAGAGCCAGTTGATCCCGGATCTGAACGCCTGACCGGGATGCCGAATCAGTTGCAAGCGGCCAGCGAGGCCATGGAGCGCCTCCTGGAACCCGCCCATCTCGCGCAAATCTCGGTCATCGCCGCCATGGTGGTCCTCGGCTGGTGGATCGCCCGGCGGATTCGGCGCGACCTTGGCGCCGCCAACGCCCCGGCCGGCTGGCGGGGACGGGCACGCGAGGCCGCCTGGGTCGCGGCGCCCTTTGGGCTGACGCTGCTGTTGCTCGCAACCGCCGACGGACTGCTGCATGCGATCGGGGCGCCGACACGCATCGTGGACGTCGCAGTCCAGCTCACCGGCCTCCTGCTGCTGATCCGGGTGATCGTCTACCTCTTCCGCGTGTCGCTCGGCACGCGCTCGCGGATCAAGGGCTGGGGCACACCGATCAGCGTCGTCATCTGGATATTCCTGTCCCTGCACTTGCTGGGCTGGGGCGACACTCTCATCGCAGTGCTCGACGGCATCGGCATCACCGCCGGCAAGACCCGCATCTCCGTCTGGTCGATCACCAAGCTACTCGTGACGGTTGGCCTGTTCGTCGTCGTCGCGGTCTGGGTGTCGCGCTGGCTGGAAAGGCGGCTGATGTCGCTGCAGGGCATCGCGCCGAACATGCGGATCGGGCTCGCTAAATTCACCCAGGCGTTCCTGATCGGGCTGTCGATCCTCGTCGGCCTGAACGCAACGGGTCTCGACCTTACGACGCTGACCGTACTGACCGGTGCGCTCGGCATCGGACTCGGCTTCGGCCTTCAGAGCATCACAGCGAACCTGGTCAGCGGCTTCGTGCTGCTGATGGACCGGTCGATCAAGCCCGGTGACGTGATCAGCTTCACCGGCACGACCGGCACCAGCACCGAGGGCTTCGGTTGGGTGCAGCAATTGCGCGGCCGGTATGTCGTGGTCCGCGACCGCGACGGCGTCGAGACCCTGGTGCCGAACCAGAACCTGATCACCAACTCGGTGATCAACTGGAGCTACACGGACCCCAGGGTGCGGCT
Organism: uncultured Gammaproteobacteria bacterium; assembly: GCA_963728295.1. Classification (GTDB taxonomy): domain Bacteria; phylum Pseudomonadota; class Gammaproteobacteria; order Steroidobacterales; family Steroidobacteraceae; genus DATJKD01. The sequence goes on from CAVSKB010000006.1 coordinate 262,207, forward strand.
CAAGCTGCCCGTACGGGTCAGCTACAAGGACGACCCGGAGCTCGCGCTCAAGGCACTGGTCGATGCGACGGAGGGTCATCGCCGCGTCCTGCGCGAGCCGCCGCCGGTCGCGCGGCTGATGGGCTTCGGCGATCACGGCATCGAACTCGAGCTGCGGTTCTGGATCGCCGACCCGCAGGAAGGCGTCAACAACGTCCGTTCCGACGTCAATCGCAGCATCTGGCGCCTGTTCAAGGAGCACGGCATCACCATTCCGGTGGCGCAGCGCGCCGTCACGCTCGAGATGGCCGAGGCCAGTGCCGGGGGCGGGCCCATCGCCCGCCAACCCTGAGCATTTCGCGGTGCCATCCGTCCGCGACACTGAGCCCGGGATTCCCGACGCGCTGATCGAGTTCCGTCAGGTCCGCGCGTCGGGCCCCGGCGGCCAGAACGTCAACAAGGTGTCGAATGCGGTGGAGCTGCGGTTCGACGCTGCCCGCTGGACCGCGCTGTCGGCAACCGCGCGGGCACGTCTTGCGCGGATCGCCGGCCGTCGACAGAACGATGAAGGTGTCATCGTGATCGACGCGCAGCGGTTCCGGTCGCTCGACCAGAACAAGGCTGACGCGCGGGCACGCCTCGAGGTCATGATCCACGCGGCGCTCGTTGAGCCGAAGAAGCGACGCAAGACCCGGCCGACCCGGGCCTCGATCGAGCGTCGTCTGGCAGCGAAGGCACGCGATGCGCGAGTCAAGCGCCTGCGGCAGCGCGCCAACCGCGAAGACTGATCACGCTTCTCGCCGACGCTCGACCGCCGTCATTGCTCGCCGCCGCTCAACGTTGGTAGTTGCTCGCCGACGCTCGGCCCGGGTATCTCGTGGGCCGGTCACTACGATCGAGGAACGTTACAGAGCTGAAGAGGGTGCCCCGCACATCTTGTCGGAGCCACCGCATCGTCGGCGGTATCGCGGAGTCGTCGCGGAGTCATCACTTCGGAGTGTCCGCGACGTCTACCTGCGATTGTTCAGGCGTGGTTTCGGCCCACGAGACACCCGGTCCAAACGCCGGCTCGCCGATGCCACGGTGGGGTCGCGAGCCGGCGCGTGGACGCGGTGGTATCCCAGCCGCGAAGCACGCCTCCGTCCCCGCAGTTGGACGTCGCGGGCACTCCTAGCGAAGGGTTGCCTCGACGATTCCGCGATACCACGACTGTCCGGCGTTCTCCGACAAGCACGTGCGGGGCACCCTCTTCAGCCCTGCAACGCCCTCGATCGTGGTGCGCGGCTGGGCGATACACCGCGGCCGCATGTCGGCGAGCATCACCGCCGCGGCCGGCGCGGCGAGCAGCCACCGCGGCCGCGCGTCGGCGAGCACGAGCGTGACCGGCGTCGGTTCACTCGCAGCGGGTCGCGACACGCGCGATCTCGGTTACGTCGGACCGAGCCGGGGCGTGCGTCTCCCCGGCCTCGCCCGGACGCGGAGCACGCCACAACACCGCGACGCCGATGGCCGCGGAGAGCATCGACGCAATGAACACCGCCACCTTGGCGGCGGCGAAGTCGGCCGTGCCGGGAAACGCCTGACCCGCGATGAACAGCGACATCGTGAAGCCGATACCGGCGAGCGCTCCCGCACCGGCGAGCTGCCGCCACGAGTACTCGTCGCGCTTGGCGGCCAGCCCGAGTTGCACGGCAAGCGCCGATGCCCCGATGAAACCCAGCGGCTTGCCGATCACGAGCCCGGCGATGATCGCGAGCATCAGCGGCTCGCGTCCATCGAATACGCCGGCGCCGACGACGACCCCGGCGTTCGCGAGCGCGAACACCGGGAGCACCAGGTAGCTCGAGCGCGGACCGGCATTGCGCAGCATGCGGTCGGCCGGCGATTCCAGTCGGTCGTGGATCGCGTCGATCGCGCGCAGCGCGGATTCCGATGGCCCGTGGCGCAACTGCTCCCCGCCGTGGCTCGCTTCTGCATCGAGGATGGTATCGGCCTGCAGCATGAGCGCACGGTAATCCGGCGGCGGACGCGTGGGAATGAACGCTGCGAGGATCACGCCGGCAAGGGTCGCGTGCAGCCCACTCGCATGGACGCACACCCACAATGCGATGCCGAGCAACACGTAGGGCGACGCGCGGTACACGCCCGAGCGGTTCAGCATCGCGAGCGCGGCCGTAACACCCGCGGCGCCGGCGATGTAGCCGAGCTGCAGCTCGCCCGAATAGAAGATTGCCACCACGATGATCGCGCCGATGTCGTCCACGATCGCGGCGGCCGTGAGAAATATCCGCAGCTCGATCGGAACCCGCGCGCCCATCATCGCGATCAGCGCAACCGCAAACGCAGTGTCGGTGGCCATCGGCACGCCCCAGCCATGGCTCCATGGCCCCTGCGGTATCAGGGCGACGTAGATCAGCGCCGGCACGGCCATCCCGCCGATCGCCGCGGCGATCGGCAGCGCGGCGGACCGGCGGCCGGCCAGGCTGCCGGTAGTGAACTCGCGCTTGATCTCGAGCCCTACGACCAGGAAGAAGATCGTGAGCAGCCCGTCGTTGACCCAGTGCAGGAGCGACATCCGCGCCGAGGCATCGCCCAAAGTGAGCCCGAGCTCCGCGTGCCAGAACGCGTCGAACGCCGGTCCTACGGCCGAGTTCGCAATCACGACCGCGATCGCGGTCGCGAGCAGCAGCAGGACGCCGGTCGACGGCGCCCAGCTCGCAAACTCGAGCGCGGCCGTGCGCACGCGATGGCCGAGCGATCCGAGCATCGCGTCCGTAAAGGAGCTCTCGTCCCACGGCCCGTCGTAGCGACGGCCGTTGATGAAGAAGGTCGGCACGAAGCGCACGCCGCTCGCATAGGCGCTCGAGACATCGGTGTCGACTCGATCGCGGGCCGCGGCGCGGATCCGGTCCGCCTCGGCGGTCTGGAGCTCGGCGAGACCCAGCTCCTGCGCGACGGCTCCCAGGTCCTCCTCGGTCAGGCTGGTGGAGCGCGACATCAGCGCGACATGCGCGTCCCAGAAACGTTCCGGAGTCGGCGCCGCTTCGGCCAGCTCCGCCGCGCGACGGGCGATGTCGCTCCCGGTCAGCGGCCGATGACGGAACACGTAGCGCAGCCGGTCGCCGAACTCGGTGCGCACGCTGCCGATGCGCTCGTTCGCGACCCGGCAGTGCGGGCAGGCATAGCTGCCGTACTCGACCAGTGTGATCGGTGCAGTCGCTGGTCCAAGGATGCGATCACGCTCCGGATCGACCGGCCGATCCAGGCGCGCGGTGTCCTGCGTCGGAGCGGACATCGTCAGACCCGAGCTCGTTCCAAGGATCGTCACTCCGCGTTTCGCGCGCGGCATCGCGCCGCCTGCGGCCTTTGTATCTGCGTGCGCCGCTTTTGGCTAGACTGCGCGACGGGGCAAGGAGCGCGTATGACGACGACAGTTCACCCCGTGCGAACCGGCCTGGTGGTGCCGGTCGAGCCCACCGATCACACGCTGGGTCCGGACCATGCGCCGGTCACGGTCGTCGAGTACGGTGACTTTGAATGCCCGACGTGCAAGCTGGCGGCGCCCGGCGTCAAGCTGCTTCTCGATCGTTATCCCAGCCGCGTGCGGCTGGTGTTCCGGCACTTCCCGCTCGAGGACGCGCATCCGCACGCGCTGCAGGCGGCCGAAGCCGCCGAATCGGCGGCCGCGCAGGGCCAGTTCTGGGAGATGCACGACCTGCTGTTCGCCAACCAGGCGCATCTCAAGCGGCGCGAGCTCGACCGCTATGCCGCGCAGCTCGGCCTCGATCCGGTGCGCTTCTCCGCGGAGATGAACGCACACTACTATCTGCAGCGGGTGCGCGAGCACATCGACGGCGCGCGCCGCATGCACGTACGCGCGACGCCGACCTTTTACGTCAATGGCGTCCTGCAGGATATCTCGTTCGGCATGCAGTCCCTGCACGACGCCGTGGCCGCCGCCGTAGAGATCGTCTCCGGCTGACGGCCACGACGCGACGCCGCGGTCTTACTCCGGCATCACCTGAAACGGGCGGTCGACGACGAAGGCCATGACGGTTCCGGCCGGCACGTCGATCTCGCTACCCGTCTTTCGCGCCGCGATGGCGCCGGCCGCGCCGCCCAGGATGCCGCCGATCACGGTACCTTTGTCGTCGTCGATCTGGTGACCGATGATCGCGCCGGCGGCGGTGCCGCCGACGATCTTGGCGGTGTCGCGGGCGGTATCGCTCTTGCCCTGCTGGACGAGCTGGCCGCTGATCGGAACGGTATTGCCGTCCTCGAGCTCGATGCCGTCGAAGTTCATGGCGAGTGTCGGCGTGCCGCCGATCCGCTTGCTGCCCGACACGACCTCGGTCACGCGTCCGCGGATCGGCGCGCCGGCCATGATCGCGCGGCGTCCATCGATCACCAGGTCGGATGCCAGCCGCGCGTCGACGGGATCGCCAATGCTTGCGGACTTCGTCGACACCGTCGACGAGAGACCGATCGAAAGCTCCGTCCCCGCCGGAACGACGATCGGCTGTACCGGTACCGGTGCGGGAGTCGATACCTTGGGCTTGGGTGCGGCAGCGACTACGGCGGGCTGGGGCGCAGGCGCCGGCTTCACGGTCTTGGCGACCTTCTTCGTGGCGGTTTCCTTGGCCGCAAGCTCGGCTTCGCGGCGTGCGAGGTCCTGCTCGCGTGCGGCGATTGCGAGGTCGGCCTCGCGCTTGGCAAGTTCGTCCTCACGGGCCTTGAGCTTCGCGTCGAGGTCCGACTGGGCCTGCGCGGCATCGACTGTCGGGTCCGCAGGCGACACGGACGCGGCCGGCACAGCATCGGATGCCGATGGGCCGCCGCAGGCGGTGAGTGTGAGTGTCGCCACAGCCGCCGACAGGATCGAGGCCGCGTTCAAGATCGGGTTCATGCGCATTCGGTGATCTCCTGAAGTTCCAAAACCGCCCGGCCGCCGAGTCCCTGGGCGGCCTGGCATGGTGCCCGGCGAGTATGGAAGGGGGATCCGCGCCGAATCCAAGTAGCGCGTCACAGGAAATGCGATTCAGGCGCAGCCGGAGGCCGGCCGCTGTCGCTCAGGTCGACACTACGTCGCGCCAGGCCGGATGACGCTCGAACTGTGCCTTTGCAAAGGGGCACAGAGGGATGATCCGGAAACCCTCCAGACGCGCGTCCAGAACTGCGCGCTCGACCAGTGCCTGCCCGACGCCCCGACCGCGCAAGGCGTCGGGCACTTCCGTGTGGTCGATGATGATGAGCGTGGGCGAGGCGCGTGAGTACGTCATCTCCGCCTCGTGGCCATCGACGACGACGGCCCAGCGACCACCTGTTGATCGATCCTCGCGGTGCGCCTGATCAGGGGTAGTGCGCTTTGCTGGCTGGTCACGGCTGTCGGGCATGCCTGCATCCTAGCAGCACGAACCCGACCTCAAAGATCCGTGTACTTGCGACTGTGGCCGCGAGCCTTGTCAACGGGATACTTCTCGGCATTGAGGCCGATCTTGCGATGCGCCGCATCGAGCAGGTCGACACCGAGCTGGTCGGCAAGGCGCACCAGGTAAAGCAGCACGTCGGCCATCTCGAGCGCGGCCTGATCGCGTTGCGCGGGTGCGAGCTCCCGACTTTGCGCCTCGGTAAGCCACTGGAAATGCTCGAGCAGCTCCGCCGATTCCGCGGCCACCGCCATCGCGAGGTTTTTCGGCGAGTGAAACTGCTCCCAGTCGCGCTCGCGCGCAAACACCGCGAGCCGGCCGGCAAGCTCGTCGAACGCCGGTCGTGACATCATGTGCTCCTCATCAGGCTCGGACGGGACATGACACAGCTGATCATCGGGCTAGCAGGGTCGCTGCGGCAAGGTTCGTACAACCGCCGCCTGCTCGACGCCAGTGTGCCGCTGCTCGCGCCCGCGTTCGGGCTCGAGATCCACGGCCTCGATGGCATCCCCCTGTACGACGGCGATGTCGAGGCACGCATTGGCCTCCCGGCGGCGGTGACGGCATTGAAGGAGCGCATCGCTCCCGCCGCCGCGCTCCTGATCGCGAGCCCGGAGTACAACAATGGCATTCCCGGCCCGCTCAAGAACGCGATCGACTGGCTGTCGCGGCCGGTGTCCGACATTCCGCGAATTTTCGGCGGCCGCATCGTCGGCGTGATCGGTGCCTCCCCGGGCCGCTTCGGCACGCTATCTGCGCAGCAGGCGTGGCTGCCGGTATTTCGAACGCTCGGCGTGGTGCCGTACTTCGGCAAGTCCCTCACCGTAGCCGCGGCCAACACGGTCTTCGGCCTCGACGGAAGCATCATCGACGCCGGAACACGCGAACGCCTTCAAGCGTACCTGGAGGGGTTTGCAGCTTTCGTGCGCGGCCGAGGCGCTGCTTGCGGGCGAGCACGCGCTCCGCACCGCGCCGCGGGACGCCCGTCCCAGCGCTCGAATGATCGCCCGCGCTGGCTCGCACGTGCGGGCCGGAATCGTATCAGGGCGGCGTGAGGCCGAGCTGCCGAAGCAGGTTTATCACCGGCGCCGCGCGTGCAAGCCGGCCCGCGACCCCCGGTCGTGTCGCGAGGATCGCGAACCCGACCAGCGCCACCACCGAGGTGACACCGCGGCCGGTCAATGCGCGCATCGTTGCGCTGCGTGGAAAAGCATCGGTATCGTCCGCCGGGAGCAGCACGTCGCGCAGCCCGGCCCGCGTCGCCGCAAGGTCATCGTGCGCAGTCGTGCCGCGTCCATACCGTTCGTCGATCATTTAGCCTCCCTCTGTCGGGTCATTGCGTTCCGCGATGATCTCGCGCAGCGTTTCGCGGTCCCGGGTCCACTCGTCGCGCAACCGCTCGAACACGCGCGCGGTCTGGCGGCGCTCCCGGCGCGCAACATCGCCGGTTGCGATCGCGATTGCCAGGAAGAAGAGAGCAAGCCCCGCGATGACGATGTAGCGGTAGGGCGTATCCCAGGCAATTGCGATCGCGAGACCGGACAGCATCGTCACGGCGAGGAACGTCGTCAGGATGCACGCTAGCGGCAGCCAGCACGCGTCGACGCATCCGCACGGCGATCCCGTCGAGCTCCTCGGTTGCGAGGTCGACGTACCCGAGCGCGTGTCGGGCCAGGAGAGGCACCATTCGCGGCAACGCGTACAGCAGGCTCACCGTTGTATTACCGTTGTATCCGAGTGTCATACTCAGCAGCACCGCGATCGCGGCGCCGGCGGCAGCGGCGATACCCACGGCCGACCAGGGGTTCTCGTGCACGTAGTGATCGGTGGTTGTGACGGCCTGTTTCGCCTGTGTGCGCACCCGCTCGGTACCGTTGTGCAGCGAGGCCTTGGTCGAAGCCAGGGTGCGCTCGAGCTTGGCGCGCGCCCGTGCGAGGTCGGCATCGTCAAAGTGTGCGACGCGCTTGATGAGGTCCTCGACGTCGGCGATGAGGTTGCGGACCTCGCTCACGCCTGCGCGCGTCGTGGCGCGAACCGCCTCCTGCGCCGGCTGGAGGATGTCGTCTGCGTGCTGCATCAGATCGGCGTTGCTGTTCATGGTGGACCTCCTGGTCTGCTTGGCTTTGGACGGATTGGCCGATTCGACGGAGCGACGGATCGACTACTGCCTATTGGACCACGCGGTGTCCGCTGCGACAGTCAGTGCATCGGGACCCGCGGCGTAGGCAATTGCTGACGGACACCCGAGGCTGGCACGTATCGTGCACTCACATTGGGTGACCCCACCAAGCCGAGGAGGAGCCATGGCAAGGATCATCTGGAAGGGCGCGATCAGCTTCAGCCTGATTCACATCCCCGTCTCGCTGCACCCCGCCTCGCGTGCCAACGAGCTCGATCTGGACCTGCTCGACCGCCGCGATTTCTCGCCAGTCGGCTATCAGCGCATCAACAAATCCACCGGCAAGGTGGTCGAGTGGGACGACATCGTCAAGGGGTATCAGTACAGGAAAGGCGAATACGTGGCGCTCACCGACGAGGACTTCCGCCGTGCCAACGTCGCAGCCACCCAGACCATCGCCATCCAGGCGTTCGTCAAGCAGCACGAGATCCCGCCACAATACTTCGAGACGCCGTATTACCTCGCGCCGGACAAGCGCGGCCAGAAGGTGTACGCGCTGCTGCGCGAAGCGATGCGCGAGTCCGGGCGCTGGGCCATCGGCTCGGTGGTGGTGCGGACCCGGGCCTACGCGTGCGCGCTCATTCCCCAGGACGAGCTCCTGGTGCTCAATACGCTGCGCTACGCGGATGAGATCCGGCCTGCGGACGCGATCGAGGCACCCGCAAGCTCCGTACGCAAGGCCGGCGTAAGCGCGCAGGGAGTTCGATCTTGCGCTCAAGCTCGTCGAAGACATGTCCGACACCTGGGACCCGGCCCAGTACAAGGACACGTACCGCGACGATCTGCTGAAACGCGTCGAGGAAAAGGTAAAGAAGGGGCAGACACGGACCTTGACCGAGGCTACCCGCGAGAAACCCGCGCGCCGCAGCGCGGAGATCATCGATCTGACGACCTTGCTGAAACGCAGCCTCGAGGGGAAGCCCGCCCGGGCGGCACCGGGCGGCGCGCGGCGCCGCTCGACCGCCCGCGGCCGCAGCACCCGGCGCGCGAGAGCGCGTCGCCGTGCGTGACGTGCGCGCGCACCATCGGACGGCAGCCTGGCGGGTGACCTACTTCGGCGTTACGCGCCAGACGGTGTTACCGACGTCATCTGCCACCAGCAGCGCGCCCCCGCGGTCGACGGCGACGCCGACGGGGCGACCCTGCGCGTTGCCGTCCTCGTCGAGGAACCCGCTCAGCACGTCCTCGAGCGGACCCGCGGGCTCACCGGCGGAGAACGGTACGAAAACCACCTTGTAGCCGATCTTCGGCTCGCGATTCCAGGATCCGTGCTGCCCGATGATTGCGCCGCCTCGATAACGCGCGGGAAGCAGCGAGCCGTCATAGAAGAGCAGGCCCAGCGACGCGGCGTGCGAACCCAGCGCGTACTCCGGTACGAGGGCGCGGGCCACGAGCTCAGGGCGTTGCGGCTGCACACGCTCGTCGACGTGCTGGCCGAAGTAACTGTATGGCCAGCCGTAGAAACCGCCGTCGCGAACCGACGCAAGGTAGTCGGGCACGAGATCACTGCCGATCTCGTCGCGCTCGTTGACGACCGTCCAGAGCGCGCCGGTGGCCGGCTGCCAGGCAAGACCGTTCGGATTGCGGAGGCCCGTCGCGAAGACGCGCGTCGCACCTGTGGCGCGGTCGATCTCGAGGATGGCGGCGCGTCTCTCCTCTTCGTCCATCCCGTGTTCCGCGACATTGCTGTTCGAGCCAACGGTCACATACAGGCGGGACCCGTCGGGGCTCGCGATCACGTTCTTCGTCCAGTGATGATTGCGCGCCCCGGCCGGCAATTCCGCCAGGCGCCGACCGGGCTCCGCGATGCGGGTATCGCCGTCCTGATACGGAAACCGGACAATCGCATCGGTGTTTGCCACATAGAAGTCGTGCCCGACCAGCGCCATACCGAACGGAGAATTGAGGCCCTCGAGGAACGGGGTGCGGAGCTCCGCAGCGCCGTCGCCGTCGGCGTCACGCAGCAGCGTGATGCGATTCGCGCTGGACACACCCGCACCCGCGCGCTTCATCGCCCGCTTCATGAACCAGGCGCGGATGCCCTTCGAGTCCTCCGGCCGGGGCGGCGCATTGGTCTCCGCGACGAGCACATCACCGTTCGGCAGCACGTAGAGCCAGCGCGGATGATCGAGATCGGTGGCGAAAGCGCGGACCGTGAGTCCGTCGGCCGCCGTGGGCGACCTGCCGTCCCGCCACCCCACGGCTGGTGCGATGTTGACCGTCGGGATAGGCGTCGGTTTTGGCGCGGGGAAGCGCGGGCTTTGGTCCGATACCCGCTGTGTCGGGCAGCGTCGCGCGCTCCGCGCAACCGGCGACGAGAAGGCCCAGTATCAGCATCCTGCAGCAGGCATTCACGCGGCCGAGGATGCTCGGCGGTAATGGGCGCCGACCGTCGGCCGAGCGCGCGCCACGCTGTCAGCCGGTGACGGGCAGCGCGCATGCGATCACCGCAAGTGTGTAGGAAACGTCCGACACGCATCATGCGGTTTCCAATCCGGAGGTGGCGGCTACACTGCTGGCTTGCCCAGCAACACCAAGCCCGGCGTCCCGGCGGCGGCGCACCAGCCGAACGACACACAGGTCGAGGCGGCGCGGTACGTGCTGTTCGGACGCATCCTGCCGACGCTGCGCCATGAGCTCGTCGGAGATCTGCAGGCGCTGCGCTACGGCGTCAGCATCGTCCGCGCCAGCACCGAGCCCGCCGACGTCGATGCGGCGATCAATCGGCTGGGCGAACAGGCCGCCAAGAGCATCGCGAGTGCGGATGCGATCACGCGCTGGTTTCTGCCTGACCCCCACGCGTCGAACGCCGTCGACCAGGCGATCGACGACTGCCTCGCGCTCATGCACCCCGAGTGGCAGATGCGGGGCATTGACGTGTCTCTGCGAAGCGGTGCAGGCACAGCCGCGGTGCGAAGCTGGCCGTTTCGCGAGTTGCTGCTGGCCTGCCTGGTTGCGCTGAGCGATGACCTGCCTGGGACGGCGGATCTCGCATTGCGCGCCCGGTCACGGGGGAGCGCGCTCTGGCTGACCATCCGTGGCGATCCCACTGAGCGAGAGGGCGAACAACCCCGGGCAGCAGTGCCGCGGCGGCTGCGCTGGGAGGAGGTCGAAGCGCTGGCGGTCGCACATTCGATCGTCCTCAAGAGGCGGGGCCATCGGATCGCCATGCGATTCCCCCTCGAGACGGGGCCGCTGACCGAGACGTCCAGATCCCCTTAGTCGGCGAGGCCCGTCAGCCGTATCATGACTTGGCGAGATGCGCTGATGGGGGCACGCCAGGATCACTTTGGCGGATGACGACTCAAGAGCACCGATCCGTTCTCGGGCGTGAGGAGCTGGCCGCGCAGGCGCCGGACATTGCGGACTTCCCCCGCGAATACCTGCGCGAGCTGCTCGATGCACTGCCGGTCGCGATCTATGCCACTGATTGCGCGGGACGGCTTACCTACTTCAACTCGGCGGCGGTCGAACTCGCCGGCCGCACACCGGAGCTGGGCAGCGACCTGTGGTGCGTGAGCTGGCGACTCTATGGACCGGACGGTGCGGCGATGACGCATGCGGAGTGCCCGATGGCGGTCTCGCTCAGGGAGGGTCGGCCGGTCCGAGGCGTGGAGCTCATCGTCGAGCGGCCAGACGGGACACGCGTAGTGTGCATGCCGTATCCGACGCCGCTGCGGCGGCCCGACGGGACGATTGTCGGCGGCATCAACGTGCTGGTCGACATATCCGATCGAAAGCGGGCGGAGGAGGACCTGCGCGACATCGATCAGCGGTTCACGCAGTTCATGCACAACCTGCCAGGGCTGGCCTGGATCAAGGACCGCCACGGCCGCTACGTCTACGCAAACGATGCGGCCGAGCGTGCGTTTGCGATCCCACTTGGCGATCTGCTGGGCCGGACGGACCGGGATATTTTCCCGCCCTCCACCGCCGACGAGTTCGCGGCGAACGACCTGCGGGTCCTGGAGAGCGACTCCAGCATTCAGACGATCGAGACGCTGGAGCATGACGACGGCGCGGTCCACCACTCCATCGTCAGCAAGTTCCCGATCCAGGGACGGGACGGGACGACGGCGCTGATCGGCGGCGTAGCCATCGACGTCACGGAGCTCAAGCAGACCGAGGAAGCACTGCGTCGCAGCGAAGCCTGGTTCCGCACGCTGGCGGAGGCGTCCCCGGCACTCATCTGGCGGCTGGATCCGGCGGGTGACTTCACGTACGTGAACCCGCCCTACCTCGAGTACTTCGGCCGTCACGAAGACGAGTTGCTGGATCGGGGGTGGTTTCCACTGCTCCATCCCGAGGATGCCAGCGCCTATATGGCCGCGGTGGGCACCGCGCAACGCGAGCGCGGGCGGCTGCAAGCCGAGGTGCGCGTCAGGCACCGCAACGGCGACTGGCGCTGGATCGAGTCCTATGCTCTGCCGCTCTTCAGCGACGACGGAGAGTATCTCGGTCACATCGGCACCTCTCTCGACATCGCCGAGCGCAAGCGGGTAGAGGAAGCCCTCGCCGAGGCCGACAGCCGCAAGGACGAGTTCCTCGCAATGCTGGCCCACGAGCTGCGCGGTCCGCTGGCGCCGATCCGCAACTCGATCGAGATCATCCGGCGGATTGCCGCGCCGGCCACCGAGGACGTGGTCCAGACGCTGGAACGTCAGGTCAGCCACCTGGTCAGGCTGGTGGACGACCTGCTCGACGTGAGCCGCATCAGCCGCGGACGGATAGAGCTGCGCCGTGAGCGGATCGACATACGGACGGTCGTGCAGCATGCGGTGGAGGCTGTTCGTCCGCTGTGCCGGGACCTGGACCAGTCGTTGACCGTCGACCTGCCGGCGCAACCGGCGTTCGTAGACGGCGATCCCGCGCGACTGGCGCAGGTGCTCGGCAATCTGCTGAGCAACTCCTCGAAGTTCACGAACCGGGGCGGCCACATCTCGATCGGCGTGGAGGACGTGCCGTCGGCTCCGCCGGCGAGCGTCGTGATCCACGTCCGCGACACCGGCATCGGTATCGCGCCCGAGCAGATCGCCCGGATCTTCGATCTCTTCATGCAGGTCGATACCTCGCTCGAGCGGGTCAGCGGCGGACTCGGCATCGGACTGACCCTGGTCAGGACTCTCGTCGCCATGCACGGCGGCACGGTCGAGGTCCGCAGCGACGGCGTCGGCCTGGGCAGCGAGTTCATCGTGCGCCTGCCCAGGATCGACGCGCGATCCGAACCGTCACGGCGTTATTTGAACGAGATTCCAGCGAAGCACCCGGCGCGGCGAATCCTGGTGGTCGACGACAATCGCGACTCGGCGGACTCGCTGTGCAAGCTGCTGCGCCTCGACGGTCACGAAGTCGTCGCGGCGTACGACGGGCTCGAGGCGGTCGAATCGGCAGCCAGTTTCCTGCCGCACATCATCCTGCTCGACATCGGGTTGCCGAAGCTCAACGGGTTCGAGGTCGCACGCCGAATTCGCCAGCGGCATGCGGAGGCCTGTCCGGTGCTCGTCGCCCTGACCGGATGGGGCCAGGACTCGGATCGCAAGGCATCACGAGAAGCGGGTTTCGATGCCCACCTGGTCAAACCCGTCGATGACGCGACGCTCGGCCGGCTGCTGGCGGAATTCTGCGAGCGCTAGAGGCTACGCATCGCCATCAGGCGCGGCTCGCGAGCCCGACTCAGGCGTCCGCGGCAACGGGACGTCTCGCGAGTCGCGCGATCACGTCGATGACCGCCTCGAAGCTCACGGGCTTTACGAGATGGGAATTGAAGCCTGACTCGCGGGTGCGGCGCAGGTCCTCGCTCTGTCCCCAGCCGCTCAAGGCGACCAGCGGCATCTGCCTGCCCCAGGGTTCGGCGCGTATGCGCCGGGCGACCTCGTAGCCATCGATGTGGGGCATGCCGATATCGAGCAGCGCGAAGTCCGGGCGAGATGCCGCGGCGATCTGCAGAGCCTGCCGGCCGTCTGAGGCCTTCAGCACCTCGAAGCCAGCGGTCTGGAGAAGCAGCGACAGCCCTTCGAGCGCATCGATGTTGTCGTCGACGATCAGGATCCGCTGGCAGGTCTCACGCGCTTCGGGCGTGGTGCAGGGCTTCGGAACGAGCTCGCTTGGCATGGTCGCGCCGAGTGCTGTGGGCAGACGAACCACGAACTCGCTCCCCTGCCCGACGCCATCGCTGTGCGCCGCCACGCTTCCGCCATGCATCTCGACCAGCCTGCGCACCAGCGCAAGCCCCACACCCAGACCCGGTTGCGCTCCGGCGGTGCTGCCCTCGGGCAGCCGCGAGAACAAGGTGAACAGCTTCGGGATCGAATCGCTCGCGATGCCGATGCCATAGTCCCGGACGTATAACTCGACCGCCGCGCCTGAGCGGCGCACGTTGAGCTCGATCCGCCCGCCGGAACCGCTGAACTTGACCGCGTTGCTCAGCAGGTTTCCGAGCACCTGGACGAGCCGGGTCAGATCTCCTTCGACGAACAACGGTTCGGCAGGGCAATCGACGCTCAGGAGCTGCTGATTCTCCGCGAGCGACGGCTCGATCGACTCGACTGCCCGGCTCACGATGGTGCTCACGTCCAGCCGCTCCACGTTCAGGTTGATCGTGCCGCGGGTGATGCGCGAGATGTCCAGCAGATCGTCGACCAGCTCAGTCAGGTGCAGCACCTGGCGCTCGATGACGTCGCGCGACCACGAAACCGCCGCGGGATCGGCCGCCGCCCGAGACATGACCTCGACCGCATAGCGAATCGGTGCAAGCGGGTTGCGCAGCTCGTGCGCGAGTATCGCCAGGAACTCGTCCTTCCGCCGGTCGGCCTCCTTGAGCGCCAGCTCGGCGCGCAACCGGTCCCTGTTCTCCACTTCGAGCGCCTGGTTGGCGCCCGCCAGCTCGGCGTTGGCCTGCAGCAGGTGGCGATTGAACACCTCGAGTTCGCGCGAGCGCTCGGCCTGCAGCGTCGTGTTGGTGAGTTCGAGCTGCGCGTTGGCCCGGGCGAGGCTCTCGTTGAGCTTCTGGAGCTCTTTGCGCTGCGCGTGCAGCTCGACGAGCACCGACACCTTGCCGCGCAGTATCTCCGGCACGACGGGGATGGATACGTAGTCCACCGCGCCGAGCTGGTAACCCTTCAGCCGGTCGAACTCCGTATCGTGCACGCCGGTGACGAAGATGATCGGCGTGCGCTCGTAGCGCGGGTGCCCGTGAATCATCGCGGCGGTCTCGAAGCCGTCCATGCCCGGCATGCTGACGTCGAGCAGGACCAGGGCGAACTCCGTCCGCAGGAGCTGCTCGAGCGCCTCCACGCCCGATCTTGCGCACACGAGATTCTGCCCGAGCGTGCTCAGGATGGACTGGTAGACGAGCAATCGCGCCGGCTGGTCGTCCACCAGCAGTATGTTCGCGGCGTCGACGGCGGGCATCGCGTGCTTCGCTGCGGTCACGGATGCAACCACATCCTTACGAGCGAGAGCAGCTGCCCCGTGTCGACGGGTTTCGCGACGTAGTCGGAAGCCCCGGCCTCGAGGCACTTCTCGCGGTCGCCCTTCATCGCCTTGGCGGTGAGGGCGATGATCGGGAGCATGCGGAAACGCGCGTCGCTGCGGATGCGCCGCATCGTCTCGTACCCATCCATCTCCGGCATCATGACGTCCATCAGAACGAGCGCAAGATCGTCCGAAGACTCGACCAGGTCCACGGCGTCCATGCCGTTCGTGGCACTGACGACGCGCATGCCGCGTCGTTCGAGCACGCTGTTCAGCGCGAAGATGTTGCGCACGTCGTCGTCGACGATCAGCACCTTCTTGCCGCGCAGCGGCTCGTCGCTCTGATGCAGGTCCTCGATCATCTTCTGCTTCGGCGACGGCAGCTCGCCAACCACCCGGTGCAGGAAGAGCGCGGTCTCGTCGAGCAGTCGCGCCGGCGACCGGGCCCCCTTCAGAACGATGCTCTTGGCCTTC
The DNA here is from genome assembly GCA_963728295.1 of uncultured Gammaproteobacteria bacterium. Taxonomy (GTDB): domain Bacteria; phylum Pseudomonadota; class Gammaproteobacteria; order Steroidobacterales; family Steroidobacteraceae; genus DATJKD01. The sequence continues at coordinate 277,738 of CAVSKB010000006.1, forward strand.
TGCCGCAGCTCGGTCTCCTCCGCTTCCGACAGCTCGCGACCCGTAAAGACGACGATCGGCAGGTCTCGCAGTCTTGGATCCTTCTGGATCTCGGTCAGCAGGTCGAACCCCGAGATGTCCGGCAGACGCAGATCGAGCACCACGCAGTCAAAGCTCTTCTCCCGCAACGCGCGCAGAGCCTCGGCCCCGCTGCCGGCGGCGGTGATCGACACATCGTCGAAGCCGATCAGCTCTGCAATGCTCATCTGCTCGACGGGATCGTCCTCGACCACCAGCAGCTCGCGTACGCGGGGCGCCGCAAAGTCCTTGATGCGCTGCAACGCCAACGCCAGCCCGTCCGTCGTCACGGGCTTATTCATGAATGCGAAGGCGCCGCGCTCGAGGCTGTACTGCCGTTCCTCCTCCACCGTGAGGATCTGCACGGGTATGTGCCTGGTTTCGATGTCCTGCTTGAGCTGGTTCAGCACGGTCCAGCCGAGCATGTCCGGCAGGAACACGTCGAGCGAGATGGCCGTCGGGCGGTACTTGCGCGCGAGCCGGATTCCGTCGGCGCCGCTTCGCGCCACGACAGCCTTGAAGCCGCAGTCGCGCGCAAGCGTCGAGGAGAACCTTCCCGTAGTGCGGATCGTCCTCCACGATCAGCAGCACCTTGTCCCCCGGCTCGAGTTCCTCTCGATCGTCGGCAATCTCCTCGGAGCGCACCGGCGGCAGCGCGATCACCTGCCGCGGCTGAGCAGACCTGGCCGCGCCGACGGTCGCGGGCGGGTTGCGATACGCCGACCCTATGAACTCCAGCGGCAGATAGAGAGTGAACGTGCTGCCGTGCCCGGGCGCGCTGTTCAGGCGAAGCTCTCCGCCGAGGAGATGCGCAAGCTCACGGCTGATCGCGAGTCCGAGGCCCGTACCCCCGTATTTCCGTGAGGTCCCGGCATCGGCCTGCTGAAACGCCTCGAAGATGATGCGCTGCTTCTCCGGCGCTATGCCGATCCCGGTGTCCGTAACCGCAAACGCGACCACCGTATGCGCCTGGCTGAGCGCTGGATGCTCGGGATTCCAGCCGCTCCTGGCGATCCCGATCTGCAGCTCGACTCCGCCCTGCGAGGTGAACTTGAAGGCATTCGAAAGCAGGTTCTTGAGAACCTGCAGCAGGCGTTTCGAATCGGTCGTGATGTACGGGCTGAGGCTCGGATCGAGGCCGGTCTTGAACGAGAGCTTCCGTGCCTCGGCTTCGTGGCGGAAGGCGCGCTCGATGGTTTCGCTCAGGTGCGTGAACAGCAACTCCTCGGTCTCGACCGTCACGGTGCCGGACTCGATCTTCGACAGGTCGAGGATGTCGCTGATGAGGTTCAGCAGGTCCGTGCCCGCGGCGTGAATCGTGCTGGCGAACTCGACCTGGCGCGGCGTGAGGTTCGTCTCCGGGTTCTCAGCGAGCTGCTGGCCGAGGATCAGGATGCTGTTGAGCGGCGTGCGCAGCTCGTGCGACATGTTGGCGAGGAACTCCGACTTGTACCGCGAGGTGAGCGCCAGCTCCGTCGCCTTCTCCTCGAGGGCGCGCCGTGCCAGCTCGATCTCCTCGTTCTTGCGCTCCACCTCGGCATTCTGCTCGGCAAGGAGACGCGCCTTGCTCGCGAGCTCCTCGTTGGTCTGCTGCAGTTCTCTCTGCTGTGCCTGCAGCTCTCCGGCGAGCTCCTGCGACTGTCGAAGCAGCGACTCGGTGCGCATGTTGGCTTCGATCGTGTTGAGCACGACGCCAATGCTGCCGGGCAGCTGCTCGAGGAAGGCAAGATGCGAGTCGGTGAACTGATGCAGCGATGCGAGCTCGATGACGGCCTTCACCTGACCCTCGTACAGCACCGGCATCGCGATGATGTTGCGCGCACTCGCGGCCAGGAGCCCGCTGCGTACATGGACGATGTCGTGCGGGATGTCCTGCAGCAGCACGCGCTTGCCATCGGCGGCGCACTGACCGATCAGACCCTCGTGCATCGCGTACCGACGTGGCGCGGCGGCGGAGCCGGCATCCGCATAGGCGACCAGCTGTTTCAGCCCGCCTCCCTCGCTCTCGGGCTCGACGACATAGATGACGCCCTGCTGCGCATTGACGAGAGGCGCGAGCTCTTCGAGCAGCATCCGGCCGACCGTCAGGAGATCCCGCTGTCCCTGCATCATGCGGCTGAACTTGGCCAGGTTGGTCTTCAGCCAGTCCTGCTCGGTGTTCCGCTCGGTCGTGGCCCGCAGATTGCCGATCATCGCGTTGATGTTGTCCTTGAGGTCGGCCACTTCGCCGCGCGCCTCGACCTGGATCGAGCGCGTCAGGTTGCCCTGGGTCACGGCAGTCGCCACTTCGGCGATCGCGCGCACCTGCGTCGTCAGGTTCGCAGCCAGCAGGTTCACGTTGGCGGTCAAGTCGCGCCACGTGCCCGCGGCGCCCGGAACGTTCGCCTGGCCGCCGAGCCTCCCCTCGACGCCGACCTCGCGGGCCACGCTCGTGACCTGATCGGCGAACGTCGCGAGCGTTGTCGTCATGCTGTTGATGGTGTCGGCGAGCGCCGCAACCTCACCCTTGGACTCCACGGTGAGTCTCTGACGCAGCTCGCCGTCCGCCACTGCGGTCACGACCTTGACGATTCCGCGGACCTGGTTGGTCAGGTTGTTCGCCATCGTGTTGACGTTGTCAGTGAGGTCCTTCCATGTACCGGCTACTCCGGGCACCGCCGCCTGGCCCCCGAGCTTGCCATCGGTGCCGACCTCGCGCGCGACGCGGGTCACCTCGGCGGCGAAGCCGTTCAGCTGGTCGACCATCGTGTTGATGGTCTCCTTGAGCTGCAGGATCTCGCCCTTGACGTCGACGGTGATCTTGCGCGAGAGATCACCGCGCGCGATCGCGGTCGACACCTCGGCGATGTTGCGCACCTGGCCGGTCAGGTTGCTCGCCATCGAGTTGACGTTGTCGGTCAGGTCCTTCCAGGTGCCCGCGACGCCGGGGACGATCGCCTGGCCCCCGAGCTTGCCGTCGGTGCCGACTTCGCGCGCGACGCGGGTCACCTCGGCCGCGAAGCTGTTCAACTGGTCGACCATCGTGTTGATGGTTTCCTTGAGCTGGAGGATCTCTCCGCGCACGTCCACCGTGATCTTGCGCGAGAGATCCCCGCGCGCGATCGCGGTCGCGACCTCGGCGATGTTGCGCACCTGGCCGGTCAGGTTGCTCGCCATCGAGTTGACGTTGTCGGTCAGGTCCTTCCAGACGCCGCTCACGTCCTTGACGTCGGCCTGGCCGCCGAGCTTGCCGTCGGTGCCGACCTCGCGCGCGACGCGGGTCACTTCGGCCGCAAACGCATTCAGCTGGTCGACCATCGTGTTGATGGTTTCCTTGAGCTGGCGTATTTCGCCCCGCACGTCCACCGTGATCTTGCGCGACAGGTCGCCGTTGGCGATCGCGGTCGCGACCTCGGCGATGTTGCGCACCTGACCGGTCAGGTTGCCGGCCATCGAGTTGACGTTGTCGGTCAGGTCCTTCCAGACGCCGCTCACGCCCTTGACGTCGGCCTGGCCGCCGAGCTTGCCGTCGGTGCCGACCTCGCGCGCGACGCGGGTCACCTCGGCCGCAAACGCGTTCAGCTGATCGACCATCGTGTTGATGGCTTCCTTCAACTGCAGGATCTCGCCCTTCACGTCGACGGTGATCTTGCGCGAGAGATCCCCGCGCGCCACCGCGGTGGTCACCTCGGCGATGTTGCGCACCTGCGCAGTCAGGTTGCCGGCCATCGAGTTGACGTTGTCGGTGAGATCCTTCCAGGTGCCCCCCGCGCCCGGCACGTTGGCCTGGCCGCCGAGCTTGCCCTCCGTGCCGACCTCGCGCGCCACCCGCGTCACTTCCGAGGCGAATGAGCGGAGCTGGTCGACCATCGTGTTGATGGTTTCCTTCAGCTGCAGGATTTCACCGCGCACGTCCACCGTGATCTTGCGCGACAGGTCGCCGTTGGCGATCGCGGTCGCGACCGCCGCAATGTTGCGCACCTGGCCGGTGAGATTGCTCGCCATCGAGTTGACGTTGTCGGTCAGGTCCTTCCAGATGCCGCTGACGTCCTTGACCTCGGCCTGGCCGCCGAGCTTGCCCTCGGTGCCCACCTCGCGCGCGACGCGGGTCACCTCGGCCGCAAACGCGTTCAGCTGATCGACCATCGTGTTGATGGTCTCCTTGAGCTGCAGGATCTCGCCCTTCACGTCGACGGTGATCTTGCGCGAGAGGTCCCCGCGCGCCACCGCAGTGGTCACCTCGGCGATGTTGCGCACCTGGCCGGTCAGGTTCGTCGCCATCGCGTTGACCGAGTCGGTGAGATCCTTCCAGGTGCCCGCGACGCCGGGCACGATCGCCTGGCCCCCGAGCTTGCCCTCGGAGCCCACCTCGCGCGCCACGCGCGTCACTTCCGAGGCGAATGAGCGGAGCTGGTCGACCATCGTGTTGATGGCCTCCTTCAGCTGCAGGATCTCACCGCGCACGTCCACCGTGATCTTGCGTGACAGGTCGCCGTTCGCAACCGCGATCGTCACTTCGGAGATGTTCCGAACCTGGCCGGTGAGATTGCTCGCCATCGAGTTGACGTTGTCGGTCAGGTCCTTCCACACGCCGCTGACGTCCTTGACCTCGGCCTGGCCGCCGAGCTTGCCCTCGGTGCCGACCTCGCGCGCGACGCGGGTCACCTCGGCGGCAAACGCGTTCAGCTGATCGACCATCGTGTTGATGGTCTCCTTGAGCTGCAGGATCTCGCCCTTCACGTCGACGGTGATCTTGCGCGAGAGGTCCCCGCGCGCCACCGCAGTGGTCACCTCGGCGATGTTGCGCACCTGGCCGGTCAGGTTGGTCGCCATCGCATTGACCGAGTCGGTGAGATCCTTCCAGGTGCCCGCGACGCCGGGCACGATCGCCTGGCCCCCGAGCTTGCCCTCGGAGCCCACCTCGCGCGCCACGCGCGTCACTTCCGAGGCGAATGAGCGGAGCTGGTCGACCATCGTGTTGATGGCCTCCTTCAGCTGCAGGATCTCACCGCGCACGTCCACCGTGATCTTGCGCGACAGGTCGCCGCTCGCAATTGCCGTCGCGACCTCGGCGATGTTGCGCACCTGGCCCGTCAGGTTTCCGGCCATCGAGTTGACGTTGTCGGTCAGGTCCTTCCACGTGCCGGCGGCGCCGGGCACGGAGGCCTGGCCGCCGAGCTTGCCCTCGGTGCCGACCTCGCGCGCGACACGCGTCACCTCGGAGGTAAACGCGCTCATCTGGCCGATCATCGCGTTGACGATCGTCGCCGAACGCAGGAAGTCACCACGCAGCGGCCGCCCCTGTACCTCGAGCCGCACGATCTGCGACAGGTCGCCCTTCGCGACGGCAGTGATCGCGCGAGTGACCTCGGTCGTCGGCCACAGCAGGTCGTCCATCAGCGTATTGATCGACGATTCCATTTCGCCCCAGGCCCCGACACGCCGGTCCATGGCCACCCGATGCCGGGTTTTGCCTTCCTTGCCGACCATGCGACCGGCGCGTTCCATCTCGCGCGCCATCCGCTGGTTGGAAGCTACGATTTCGTTGAACGTGTCGGCGACCTTGCCCGCGAGCCCGATTCTGTCGCTCGGCAACCGTACCGTGAAATCTCCGTCCCGCACCGCCTGCAGAGCGCGAAGCAGTTTCTTGAGATCCAGCTCCGGTTCGAGCGAAGACGGATGCTTCGCTGGCGCGCACATGACGACGGCGAACGCGGTCTTCGGTTTCCATCGGGTCTCTCCGTCGATGCGATGTTCGCTGTTTCTGGCGGAGTCCGGGTGCGTATGCTGGTCTTGTAGCAGAACGAATCGGGTGTATTTGTCGGAGTTGATCCCGTGGGAAACCCTCGCGATTTCCTACAGCGGTGGCGCAGAGGCGCAGAGGGGCGCCCAAAAAAAAGCCCCCGCCGATTTCTACCGGCGGGGGCTTAGCGAGGCGGTTCTGGGGGTTGGGGGCCGAACCGCCGATATGCCGGAGCATGACTCCGGAGTTGCATCCTGAGGGCGGCACGCGCCGCCGGATAGTCGGCGCCTTGCGGTGGCTCGCGTCAGAAGCCGCCTACATCAAGGTCGTCGGTGCCGTCCGACCGCCGGCGCTCCGAGCGGCCGATACAGTCCCACGGCTCCTCCCTGCGAAACTGACTTCCGTTATTCGACGCAAGCCACAAAGCGAGGCCACCATGACCGCCACCAACCTCAAGAGAGCCTTCAGCTCCCCCGAGTCCCAGTTCAGGCACCCACAGCACGTCGTGCGCGACTCGGCCCTGTCGTATGACGACAAGATAGCCGTGCTGCGGAACTGGAAGCTGGGGTTGGCTCAGCAGCAGATCGACGGTGACGAGCTCGACGGCAACCACCGGGTCGATATCGACTCACAGCTCGCGGCGGTAACGCAGGCCATCCGGGAATTGCGCCAGAGCCAATAGCGGGCGCTCAAGCGCTGACCGCAGCGGGCCTCCCGCCCGCTGCGGCGGCGTCCATCCCTCAGCGCGCCCTCCCGATCTTCAACAGGTTCACGACCAGCAGCAGGATGATCGCACCGCCGAAGGATACGAGCAGTCCGAGCATGCTGAAGTCGCTCTGATTGATCGTTCCAGCACCGAGCAGCGGCGAGAGCAACCATCCGCCGATTAGCGCCCCCACGATACCCACTACGACGTTGAGCAAACTCCCTGTCGTGCGTCGGTACGCATTACGAGGCTGGCGAGCCAGCCGATGATTCCTCCCACAAGCAGCCAGACGATGAGGTTCATACGGCCTCCCTTACTGCGGCTTTAGCGTCTCCGCGCGCTGTTTCGCGGCGGCGAGTTCCTCGTCGGCGCGTGCCTTGCACGCTTCCTGCTCGGACCCGGACGTCGCTTCGCAGGCCTCGATCGCTACCTTGTGCTTGCCCTCTGCCTCGGTGACGGCCAGGTCGTACTGGTTCTCGGCGACCTGTTCCTGGCCCTCGCCGTAGCTGGTGGCGACCTCTTCCCGCGCTTCGGAGGTCTGCTCCGCGGCGTCCTGCTGGGCGTCCGCGACGTCTTTCTGAACCTCCTTGGGCGACTCCGCGCGATTGCAGCCGAAGGCCAGCAGACTGCCGGCCAGGGCCGCAAAAATCAGTTTCCGTGTCTCCATCGCTCACTCCTCGCGTATTGGGCGGCTCGCCCGCTGGGAGTAATGCAATCGTTGTGCCAGCCCGCGCAGGTGCGCACCTCCCGCCGGTCGTGTCGATTGGCGGCGCCGCGTGCAGAAGTTTCACGGCGGCGTGGATTGCGGCATGGCACGAAGATTGCTCTGCCGACTGCTGCAGTGAGAGCGACGACTGCCCCGTTGCGCGAGGTGTACGAAGACTCCGGGAGTCGGTCGGCGGCGGGCGTTGCTGCGTACCCAATCCGCCCGCCGGCGCCGGCCGACTCCCGGGCCCTGCGTGGGGACGATTCCGGCGACCGCCGGTGCAACGCATCGAGCCCCGGACGGATCATGTCGTCCTCCATCTCGCCGATGAACATCGCGTGCGCGCCCGGCACGCCATCGTATGCGCCGGATACGAATCGCTGCCGCTTGTGCCGGCACGCCTCGCCACACTGCACACGACCTTTGCAGCGATCTCGCATCCCATCGCGCGCAGCACACCGCGCCGCTCCCGTGCCGTGTTCTGGGAGACGGCTCGGCCATATCTCTACGTGCGCGAAACGGCCGATGGTCGCGTACTCGTCGGCGGGCAGGACATTCCGTTCCGCAGCGCCGTCATCCGCAACGCCCTGATCCGGCGCCAGGCGCGGCGGCTGATGCGTCGCTGCGCCAGGCTCTTTGGCGAGAAACTCGAGCCTGCTCACGCGTGGGCGGGCCACTTCGCGAGCACCGCCGACGGTCTGCCCCACACGCTCGACGAGGTATTCGGGTTCGAACGACTGTCGCGGCAGAACATTTTTCCCGCCGGCAGGTAGCTTCTTCCACCGTGTTTCCGCGTACTACTGCTGACGCTGCGGACTCGTGCCTCGGGTCAGGTGGCGGCTTCGTGGCACAAATCGTGCAGCTTGGGCGGCACAGGACCAGAGGAGGCACGGTTGATGCGAGCATCCATCATCGTCCGCACGAGCTATCCCCCGATGTGGGGCGTCTACGACTACGACGTCAACGCTCGCTGCTGGGGCTTCCCGCACCGCCAGGACGCGATCGATTTTGCGCGCGTGCTGGCGGCCACTCGCAAGGGTGCGGTCGTCGAAATCTATTCGCGGCATGGGCACCTGGAATCGCGCGAGGAGTATGCAACTTCCGGAGCCGGTGCAGAGCAGGAGCGCACCGCGCTGGATCGCGACTGACTTGGTCGAACCGGGCGCGGCTGCCGCCGTGTCAGGAAGCCTGGTATGAGCCGCGGGCTGCGGCGAGCTCGCTGAGTATCACCGGCAGGCGCTCGTAGTCACGCGACTTGTCCAGGAAGTGGCGCGCCCCGAGCGCGAGCGCCGAATCGCGGTAAGTGCTGAGCGCGAAGTTCGTCAGCACGACGACAGCCGGCTGCTGCGCCATCTTGCGCATCGCCCGCAGGACACCGAACCCGGTACCGCTGCGCAGCTGCAGATCGAGGATCACCACGTCGACGTTGCCGTGATTGACGGCCTCGATAGCGTCAGCCTCGGAGCCGACGCTCTCCGCGACACTGACCCCGGCGACATTGTTGACGATGTTCGCTATCAGGTTGCAGATGACCGCCGAGTCCTCGACGAGCAAAACCTGCAGATCCTGAGTGCTGGCCATAACCCGGTCGACATCCGTAGCACGCGCCTACTGGATGATCTCGTTACGCAGGGCGTAGCTGGTCAGATCGGCGTTGCTTTTCATCCGCATCTTTTCCAGGATCCGCGTCCGGTAAGTGCTTACCGTCTTTACGCTGAGACACAGCTCCCGGCCGATCTCGGATACGCCATGGCCCGCGGCCAGCTTGCCGAAGATCTGGAACTCCCGATCCGACAGCAGGCTGTGCAGCGGCTTGTCCGCCTGATCCAGGTCGAGCAGCAGCAGCTCGGCGAGGCTGTCGCTGACGTAGCGGCGCCCCTGCAGCACCATCCGTACGGCCTTCAGCAGTTCCTCCGGGGCACAGTCCTTGGCAATGTACCCGGACGCTCCGGCGCGTAGCACGTTGAGCGCGTACTGTCGCTCCGGGTACCCGGACAGCACCAGGACGCGCGTTCCGGCATGACCCGAACGCACGTGGCGCAGGATGTCGAGGCCGCTGCGATCCGGCATGTTTATGTCAAGCACGAGGAGATCCCACGTCCCGCGCTGCAGGGCGGTCAGCGTCTCGTTCCCCGTGGCAGACTCTCCGATCTCTGCGGAAGGCAGCGACTGGATCAGAAATTGCCGCAACCCCGCCCGGAACAACGCGTGGTCGTCGGCGATCAATACACGCGCCATCTTCGGCACCTCTATCAGCCCTCGCCCGCCAGCCGGGCATAGCAGTTGAGCTTGTTATACAACGTTTTGACACTGCAACCCAATACCTCCGCCGTGCGGCGCTTGTTGCCCGCGAACCGCACCAGCGTTGCCTCGATTACCGAGCGCTCCACGTCGCACAGCCGCGAGCCGATGCGTACGCGCAACTCGCCGTCGTGCAACTCTCGCGGCAGCTGCGGCGCGGTCAGGTCCGACGCACGCCCGATCGCCGTACTCAGGTCTACCTCGTTGTCGCCCATGATGTAGGCGTACTCGACCGCGTGCTTGAGCTCACGAACGTTACCGGGCCAGCCGTGCCTGCGCGCGGCGTCGAGCGAACTGCGGGAGAAGTGCTTCTCCCGGTCCGACACCTCGTTCATCCGCTCGAGGAACAGCTCGGCCAGCTCGACGACGTCCTCGCCACGCTGGCGCAGCGGCGGCAGCTCGATCGGAAAGACCGCAATCCGGTAGTAGAGGTCCTCCCGCAGCCGGTTCTCCCGGACCGCGGCCACCGGGGAGCGGTTGGTCGCCGCGACGAAACGCACGTTCGTGGACAGCTCCCGCGTGCCGCCGACGCGGAAGAAGCGCTGCGTCTCGACGAAGCGCAGCAGAGGCGGTTGCATCTCCATCGGCATCTCGGTGATCTCGTCGAGAAACAGCGTGCCTCCGCTCGCCCGCGCCGCGATGCCGTCGTGCGTGCGCGTGGCGCCCGTGAAGCTGCCCTTCTCGTAACCGAACAGCTCCGCCTCGATCAGGCTCGCGGGGATGGCGCCGCAGTTGACCGCGTGCAGCTCGCCGGTCGCCCGGGAGCTGCCGGCGTGCAACGCCCGCGCGACGAGCTCTTTGCCAGTGCCGCTTTCGCCGACCACCAGCACGGAGGCATCGGTGCCCGCGACACGGTCGATCAGCGTGCGCACGTGATGCATGGCATCGGATTCGCCGACGAGACTGGTCCTCATCGACATCGGCGTGCGGTCATAGGACGACGCCTGACCGCTTGCGGCTATTGTCATCGGTAATCCTCCGTGGTCTGCGACCACCCCGGAGACCAGAGCCAATTGTTACAGGCATCCTTGTAACTCTTGTGCTCGGGCACGAGCATAGGCGGCCTCGCCCATCTCCTTCGGAAACACCGGCTTTACTTGTCGGTCATCGTCCGACACAAGCGCTTAAGTGCCTGAACGCACGCGCTGCCGACCGCGCGCGCCGACGGGCGGTGTGCGCCTTCGGCGCGCTCGGGCGCGATGTGGCACGTCGATTGCACCTTAGTTACCTGCAGCGGCGCCTGTGCTCAGGCCGCAGCAGATTGGTACAACCAAGGAGACAAGCATGAACTCGAGATTTCTAAAGCTCACCGCAATCATGGGAGCGCTGATGGTGGGCACTGCGTGCTCCGCCACGCGCACGCAGCAATCGGCCGGCGAGGTCATTGATGACAGCGTCCTCACCGCGAAGGTGAAGGCCGGCTTGATCGACGACCCGGTCACCAAGGCCGGCCAGATCAACGTCGAGACCTATCGGGGCGTCGTGCAGCTGGGCGGGTTCGTCGACAACGCGGCGGCGAAGAACCAGGCGACCGTGGTCGCGCGTGGCGTCACGGGCGTCAAGGAAGTTCGCAACGACCTCGAAATCAGCAGCCCGCAGGCGACCGCAGGCCAGGCCATCGACGACGGCGCCCTGACCGCTTCGGTGAAAACCAAGCTCATCGACGACTCGACGACCAAGGCACATCAGATCAACGTCGAGACGCAGAAGGGCGTGGTGCAGCTCACCGGCTTCGTAAACTCGAACGAGGCGAAGGCTCGCGCGGGCGAGCTGGCGCGCTCGGTCGACGGTGTCGTGGAGGTGCGTAACGATCTCGAGATCAGGCAGAACTGATCACGCAACGGCCGCGGGCGGCGTGTCGCCCGCGGCCGGATCGTCGCTCGCGCGTCACCGCGGCTTCGGTTCGGAGCCGCGGTCGTGCGCCGGAGCGCGTGCCAGCAGCTCTGCCACGCGAGTACGCACGGTCGAGGGGCTCCACGCGTCCGCCGCCGCGCCCGGTTGCGTCGTAAGCTCGATCGCCAGCGCCTTGGCGGTAACCACCAGTGGCATCGCGAGGGCAACGCCTGCAATTCCCCACAACCAGCCTCCGAACCACAGGCTGAGCAGTACCACCAGTGGATGCACGTCCAGCCGCCGCCCGACCAGTACCGGCTGCAGGATCTGTCCCTCGATCGTGGTCAGCACCAGATAGGTGCCGGCCACCGCAAAGGCCCTGCCGAGGCCATCGAACGACACCAGCGCCACGACGGTGAGCAGGGTAAAGGTCACCGCCGAGCCCGCATACGGCACGTAGTTGAACAGGAACGCGACGCCGCCCCACAACAAGGCATTCGGCATATCCAGCCAGTGCATGGTTGCGGTCACGGCCAGTCCGAACAGCAGGTTGCTCAGCGTCACGGTCGCGAAGTAGCGTCCCAGGTTCTCGCTGATCGTGGTCGCGATCTGCAGCAGCCGCGTACCGGTTGCGCCGCCGCTCCATACGGCGCCCAGCCGAACCAGCATCGACGGACCGCTGGCGAGCAGGAAATACGTCACGATCACCATTGTCACGATGGCGATCAGCCAGTCCTGCGTGTTTCGAATCGCCGACTTATCAGCCGTCGGGGACGCAGGTGGCCGCTGGGCATCGGCGGCGCCTGCCGCCGGATCTGTAACGCGCCCGGCCTGCTCGGATACCGACTCGACCTTGGCGATGATCCGCGTCACCGGTTGTAGCTTTCGCTCCAGGGTGCGCACGGTGGTCGGCGCCGCATCGAGCCACTCGCGCGCCGGCCGCCAGGTGGCATTGAGCGCCAGCGCTACTATAGCGACCAGCGACACCATGACGATGGCCGCGCCGAACGCCCGGGGGACTCGAACCCGTGCAAGCGTGTTGACCGCCGGCGACAGCAGCAGCGCCAGGAATGTCGCGAACAGCACCGGCACGATGGCCGACCGGGCCAGATGCAGCGACCCGATCAACAGGATCACCGCGATGATCACCAGGGCCTGCTCCGCGTGCCGACCCGATCCGTGGGCGTTCATGTCGGACGCTGCCGCTTTGGGCCATCGTCCTCGGATTCCCGGTACCGTATGACGCTGATCTCGCCGTCGCTCTCCATCAGCGCGATCTTGACCTCGGTCAATCGCTCGATTCCGTGCTGGCGCAGATTGCTCTTGAGCTCATCTTCGGACAGGTGCTCGCGCCGCAGGTTGCGTCGCAAGATGCGCCCGTGCCGCACCAGCACGATCGCGGGCGGCGTGGTGAACCGGGCGATGACCGGGGAATGATAGCTCGCCCAGTCGATCAGCCAGTTCCACCCGATGATGGTGCCGACCAGCACAACTCCCTCCGCGACGGTCGTGTAACCCCCCGCCATCGCGTTCTGCGACGCGTCTGCAACCAGCACCAGGAGCAGCAGATCCGCAATGCCGATTGAGCCCGCATCGCGACGCAACACGAAACGGAATACGAGGAACAGGAACCAGTAGACGAGCGTACCGCGGATCACCAGCTCCAAGGGGTTTACGGCGATGCCGAAGTACGTGTCCCAGTCCATAGCGAGTCCTCACGCGGTAGATGGTGGAGAAACTAGCGCGCGCGCCACCCGGCAGGCAACGACAACGCGGTGCGCCCGGCCTGCCTCAGCGATGCACCACCTGGAGGATGCTGTTACGGATCTGCTCGTGGAGCACGAGCTGGGCGTCCGAAGCGATGGCTTCGAGCACGGGCAGTTCATAGGTGAGCCGGCCGTCGGCTCCTGTCTCCAGCACGCCGCGCGACCGCAGCAGGTCGAGAAATATGCCGAACAGCGCACGGTCGAAGAATTCCGGCGAGTGCAGCTCGTACAGCAGCGACATGCGCTCGGCGGTGAGCTGGCACTGATGTTCGAGCGCTTCCTGGCTGAGTCGTCCGCTGCCCGCCTTGAGAAGGAGCGAGATGGCGAGGTAGTACCGCTCGATGATCGGCACGGTCGCGCGCGCGAGCAGCGACAGCTGCACCGCCTCGCTCGACTCGGCCTGCGGGCGCTGCCAAACGGCGCGATCGTCGCTCCCGCTGAGCAGGCCGTGGTTGCCGAGGTCCTCGAGCAGCTCGTCGACCACCCCGTCGAGCTCGTCCTCGGACCAGCGCAGGAAATACTCCTCGGCGACGTAGGGATAAACACGGCGCGCGAGACGCAACAGATCCGATCGAGGCACCGTCGCGTTATTGAGGAACGCGCAGGCGATCAGCGACGGCATCAACATCAGATGCAGCGCGTTGTTGCGGAAGTAGCTCGTCAGAACCGAGCTCTCCTCGGTCATCTGGATGATGTCGCCGAGCTCGTGCTGCCGGCGCTGGATCACCCGCATCGACTCGGCATACTTGAGCATCGAGGCTCCGTCGGCGCCGGTGACCCAGACGCGCGGCGAGTACGGCGCCTGACGAAGCAGCGATGCGTAGAGCTCGAGCTGACGAACGAGATCCACCTCGCCCATGCTCTGCCGCGGCATCGCGAGCAGCACGAGCCCCACGAGGTTGATCGGGGTCACGCAGGCGGCGGCGTTTATCCGCGCCATGATCTGGCGCGCCAGATCGCCGATCATCGGCGTGAGCCAGGGCGGACGGTCGTCCGAGCCGATGGGCTGGCGGTTCCAGCCGGGCACATGCCGCAGGATGTGCGCATCGAGCGACAGCGGCTCGCCGAAGCTCACGTATACCTTGCCAAAGCGGCCGCGCAGCGCCGGAATTGCGCTCAGCAGCGACAGCACCGACTCCTTTTCCTTGGGGCGGCCGGACAGCTCGCCGATGTAGGTGCGGCCTTCGACCACCCGCTCGTAGCCGAAGTACACCGGGATGAAAACGACCGGGCGCCGCGGCTCGCGTAGGTAGCTCCGCACCGTCATCGCCAGCATCCCGGTGCGTGGCTGCAGGAGGCGCCCCGTCCGGCTGCGGCCGCCCTCGATGAAGTACTCGATGGAGTGGCCGCGCGCCATCATCTGGCCCAGGTACGTCGTGAACACTGCGGCGTAGAGCGTGTTGCCGGCGAAGCTGCGGCGCAGGAAGAACGCGCCGCCGCGTCGCAGAAAGCGGCCGATCACCGGCAGGTCGAGATTGTTCCCGGCCGCGATGTGCGGCACCGCGAAGCCCTTGTGAAACACCACGTACGAGAGCAGCAGGTAGTCCATGTGGCTGCGGTGACAGGGCACGTAGATGATCTCGCTGCCCTCCTCCACGGACTCGAGACTCGAGAAGTTGGCGAGCTCGATCCCGTCGTAGAGCCGGTTCCACAACCGGCCCAGCACGCCCGACATGAAGGCGACAAAGGGATGCGAGTAGTTGGCGGCAATCTCCTTGCCATAGGACCGGGCGAGATCGAGCGCCTCGCGCCGTTCAAGGCCCTTCGCGCGCATCTCCTCGCGCACCGCCTGACGCACGGCCTGGGCGCGCAGCACCTGGGCCACGATCGTGCGCCGGTGTGACAGGTCCGGCCCGATGGTCGCAGCGCGCTGGTTGCGCAACTGCACGCGCAAGTGCCGCGACAGACGACGCGGCCCGCGTGGCAGCCCGCGCGTCTCGGCGAGCGATGGCTGCAGCGCGATCGCGTCCCCGAACAGCGTCAGGAGGTTGCGCCCGTTGATGAGCAGCGACAGCGCCTTGCGGAATCGCCCGCCGAGGTCCCAGCCCTCGGCGACCATCAGGCGCAGCCAGGAACGCTCGCGACCGGGCGCGCGTCCCCAGAACAGGCTCACGGGGACGAGGTCGGCGTCGAAGGCGATGTCGGCGGCCGCGATACCGGTCAAGGCCCGGAGCCCCTCCGGCATCCGCCGGTCGATGCGCTGGCCGAACAGACCGCGACGCCGCTCCAGAAAGAGCACCGAAGCCGGCAACAGCGCGCCGGATCCCAGGGGCGACGAGCGGCGGCGGAAGGCCGCGATCCCTGCACACGTACTCGAGGACTGCGACGTCGACCACGCCACGCTTCTCGAGCACGTAGACCACGGGTCTGCCGGGAGCGAACCGCTCGCGCACGTCGTTCGGCAGGACCACCGGCCGGACCCAGAGCGAGACGAAGCGACGAACCAGCGGCAGCAGCAGCCGCTCGATGGTCGTGAGCTCGCTCATGCAGCGTGTGCTGCGATTATTCGGCGGTGTCGTCTTCGGCGTGGTCGATCGCCGTGTCGAGATCCCGCTTACTGTCCATCAACACGCCCTCCACGGCGCGGGCGCGATCCTGCGTCTGGATCATGTCGTCGAACACGGTCTCTTCGGCTCTCTGGCTGTCCGGGTCCGGCGCGACCTCCGCCTCCTGCTCGTCGGCTGGCGGTGCGCCGCAGCCGGCCAACGCCACCATCAACAAACCGGTCAGCGATAATCTGGCGATGCCGTTCATGATCCTCCCCCGGGTACTGGCCCGCTGGCAGTTTAACCCCATGCGTGACGTCGGGAGGTAAGGCGGTGGCAACGTTCGCGGGCAGCTCCATCATCATCACCGGCGCGTCCGAGGGCATCGGGCGCGCGCTCGCCCGCGCGCTCGCGCCGCAGCGGCCCAGGCTTGCGCTGGCCGCGCGCGACCGCACGCGCCTGGCTTCGCTTGCGTCCGAGTGCCGCGACCTCGGCGCAGAGGTGCGTGTGCAGGCGACCGACGTGACCGAGACGTCAGCCTGCCGTGCGCTGGTCGAAGGCACGGTGGCGGAGTTCGGCACGATCGACGTGCTGGTCAACAATGCCGGCGGAACCATGTGGACGCGCTTCGACCGCATCGAGGACCCATCGATCTTCGAGGCGATGATGCGGCTCAACTACCTCGGCAGCGTGTACCCGACTCTGCACGCGCTTCCGCACCTGAAGCGGAGCCGCGGCCGGATCGTCGCGGTCTCGAGCATGGCCGGGCTGATCGGTGTGCCGGAACGCACCGCGTATGCGGCCAGCAAGCACGCCGTCACCGGACTCTTCGATTCACTCCGCATCGAGCTCGCGGGGAGCGGCGTATCCGTCACACTGATCCACCCGCACTTCGTGGTCTCGGAAATCCATCGCCGCGCGCTCGGACCCGATGGGCGGCCTCTGGGCGAGAATCCGATGGCGGGATCCCGCATCATGACCGCGGAGCGCTGTGCGGAGCTGATGGTGCGCGCGATGGAGCGGCGCGACCGTGCATTGATCACCTCGGCGCGCGGACGCTTCGGCCGGTGGCTGCGGCTGATCGCGCCGGGGGCGATCGACCGGATGGCTGCGAACGCGATCCGCCATCGGCGGTAGCACGTTGCTCGCCGCCGCTCGGCCCGGGCGGTTGCTCGCCGACGCTCGGCCCGGGTATCTCGTGGGCCGGTCACTACGATCGAGGAGCGTTGCAGAGCTCAGAAGGGTGCCCCGCACGTGCTGTTGGCGACCCCGGATCGCTGGTGGTATCGCGGAGTCGTCGCAGAGTCATCACCTAGGAGTGGTCCGCGACGTCTACCTGCGAGTGCTCAGGCGTGGTTTCGGCCCACGAGACACCCGGTCCAAACGCCGGCTCGCCGAGGCCACGGTAGGGTCGCGAGCCGGCGCGTGGACGCGGTGGTATCCCAGCCGCGAAGCACGCCTCCGTCCCCGCAGTTGGACGTCGCGGGCACTCTTAGCGAAGGGCTGCCGCGACGATTCCGCGATACCACCAGCGATCCGGGGTCGCCAACAGCACGTGCGGGGCACCCTCTGGCGCTCTGCATCGTCCGTCGATCGTGGTCAGCGGCTGGGGATACACCGCGGCCGCACGTCGGCGAGCGAGTCACCGCCGCGGCCGTACGCCGGCGAGCAGCGACGGCCCGCGGTTCAGTGCATCTCGTCCAGCGTGAACAGAAAGTACGAGAAGAAGTGATTGATCGCGCGAATCTGGTCCAGGAGACCGTGATCAGAATCCAGCACGTGCAGCGTCGCGTTCTGCTCGCGCGCGAACCGCACGCTGTTCTCGACGGGGACGACCTCGTCGCGCCAGCCGTGGACGATCGTGGTCTGGCACTTCGCGGGACGCGGGCTGAACTTCTCGTAGCCCGGCATGTAGAGCGCCGGCGCGAGCAGGAATATCCCGCGCGCCTGCAGCAGCGACGACCCCGCCACCGACACCCAGCCGCCCATGCTCGATCCGACCAGGATCAGCGAGCCGCGCAGATCCTTGCAGAACGCGAGTAGCCGCGTCACGCGCGCCTGCGGATCATCGATTCCCTGGTAATCGACCGACTCCACCTGGAACCCCTCCGCGCGCGCGAGCTCGGACATCGCCGCGATCTTGCTTCCCGAGGGACCGCTCTCCTTGCCATGGGAGAAAACGACATAGGCTTCCGTCATCCGGATCTCCGCTTCGCCGCAGATGGCTCGCGATAATAAGCTCTTGGAACGCCGCGTACCTCGCGCCTGGTGGGCGGCGCGTGGTCCACCCGCCACAGCAGCCGATCCAGGTCGCCGGCGGGGCCATGCCAGCCGTTGCGGTCCATGTCGACCCGGCCGCGCAGCGTCGGCACGCCCTCGAGTGCCAACCGCGCGCGCTGCTCGCGATGCGCGCGCGAGCCGGCGGGAAAGGCAATGCGACCGCCGGCCGCGACAACACGGTGCCAGGGGACGCCGCTGCCCGCGGATAGACCGGCCAGGACGCGTCCGACCAGTCTCGCCCGCCGTGGCAGACCGGCGCGATCCGCAATGAGCCCGTACGTGCTCACGCGACCGCGCGGAATGCTCCTGACCACTGCGAGGATCGCCCGTGCCGGATCGTGGGCCGCACCCGTCGTGTCACCGCGACTCGTCATGCACCTGATGCTAGGCATCGCGCCGGCGTATCACAAGGCGATTCGTTGCCGCTCACGTTCCTGCGTGCGAGAGTGATTGGATGAGGCCAGGAGCGGAACCCCGTGGCTGGAATTTCGCCATCGATCGCGGCGGCACCTTCACCGATGTCGTGGGAGTGAGCCCGCTCGGCGAGCTGCACGCGCTCAAGGTCCTGTCCCGCGATCTGCTGCATTCCGGCGATCCCGCCGTGCGCGGCATCGAGTCGATGCTTGCGGCGCACGATGCGGAGCGCGGCGGCGAGGTGCTGGGCGTGCGTCTGGGCACCACCGTCGCGACGAACGCGCTGCTCACGCGCAAGGGCGATCCGACGTTGCTCGTCACCACCCGCGGCCTGGGCGAGGCCTTGCGCATCGGCTATCAGAACCGGCCGGACATCTTCGCTCGCGCGATCCGCCTGCCTCCGCCGCTGTATGCAGAATTCGTCGAGGCGGACGAACGCATCGACGCCGACGGCACGGTACTCACGGCGCTCGACGAGGGGGAGCTGCGACGCAAACTCGCCCGCGCGCGCGGGAGCGGTCTGACCTCCGTCGCCATCGTGTTCATGCACGGCTTCCGTCACCCGCAGCACGAGCGGCGCGCTCTCGACATCGCGCGCGAGGCAGGGTTCGAAGAGGTCTCGGCCTCGCACGAGGTCGCACCGCTTTTGGGGTTGGTCGCGCGGGGCGACACCACCGTTGCCGATGCGTACCTGTCCCCCGTGCTGCTCCGATACGTCCAGGAATTCGAGCGCGACCTCGCAGCCCGGTTTCCCGGCGCGCGGGTCGAGTTCATGCAGAGTAACGGCGGGCTGACGGACGCCGCCGGCTTTCGCGGCGTCAACGCCCTGCTGTCGGGACCCGCGGGCGGCGTGGTCGGCATGATCGAGACGGGTGGGGGACGCAAACGGATCATCGGCCTCGACATGGGTGGCACATCGACGGATCTGAGCCTCTACGCGGGCGAGCTGCCGCGTCGCTACCTCAGCGAGATCGACGGCGTACGGCTGCAGGCACCGATGATGGACATCCACACGATCGCTGCCGGAGGTGGCTCGATCGTGCGCTACGCCGACGGTCGTCTGCAGGTCGGTCCCGAATCCGCCGGGGCCGATCCCGGCCCCGCCTGCTACCGGCGGGGTGGCCCGGCCACCATCACCGACTGCAATCTCGTGCTCGGGCGGATCCACGCGGACTGGTTTCCGAGAGTCTTCGGCGAGCGCGGCGATGCGTCGCTCGACATTAACGCCTCGCGGCGGCGCCTGGAGGTCATCGCCGCCGAGGTCGCGGCCGACGGTGGCCGCGAGCAGGACGTCGAGGTGCTGGCGTCGGGCTTCATCGACGTCGCCGTGGCGCGGATGAGCTATGCCGTGCGCGAGCTCGCGCTGCGCCAGGGACACGACCCGTCGCAGTTCGCGCTGCTGTGCTTCGGCGGCGCCGCGGGTCAGCATGCCTGCGCCATCGCCCAGGCGCTCGGCTGCCGCGAGATCGTGCTCCCGGCGCTCGCCGGTGTGCTCTCCGCCTGGGGCATCGGTCGTGCGCGCGCACGTTGCGTGCGGCGGCGCACGGTGGAGGTCGCGCTCGACTCCTGGCCCGCACCCGAGGCCGAGGCCGTGCTGGACGCGCTTGCACAGCAGGCCCGCGAACCGCTGCTGCGCCAGGGTATCGGCGCCGAGGGGATCGAGCTCCGGCGGACGGCGCAGCTTCGCTTCGCCGGATCTGACTCGGCGCTCGAGGTCGGCTGGGCATGGCAGGACGCAATGCGCGCGGAGTTCGCCGCTTCGTATCGCCGCACCTACGGCTTTCTCGAGGAGAGCCAGCCGCTGATCGTCGCCGCGGTCGCGGTGGAAGCGGTCGCCACCGTTGCCGGCGGGACCGTTGCGACTGTCCGCGCACCCGCCGCAGACGCGGCGTCGCCGACCGCGGTCGAGATGTGGCACGACGGCGGCTGGCAGCGCGCTCTACTGCATCCTCGCGCCGCGGTCCGGCGCGACACGATATTGACCGGGCCCGCCCTCATCGCCGAGGACGGCGCAACGAGCTTCATCGCGCCGGGATGGTCGGGCTCGCTCTCGGACGACGGCAATCTCGTGCTGCGGGCGGACGCGGCGAAGGGACGCGCCCCGGCGGCCGGAATACTCGATCAAACCCGCCTCGAAGTGATGAACGGACTCTTCATGCATGTCGCCGAGCAGATGGGCGTCGTGCTCCAGCAGACAGCCAGCTCGGTAAACATCAAGGAGCGCCTCGACTTTTCCTGCGCGATCTTCGACGCGCAGGCTCAGCTGGTTGCGAACGCACCCCACATGCCGGTGCACCTGGGCTCGATGGGCGCGAGCGTCGCTGCGGTCACACAGGCGCACGGCGGGGACCTGCAACCGGGCGACGCATTCCTGGTCAATTCGCCCTACGACGGCGGGACGCATCTGCCGGATCTCACGGTCGTGACACCGGTATTCGACGACGCGCAAAGGCTCAGGTTCTACACGGCCTCGCGCGCGCATCACGCCGACATCGGCGGGGTGACCCCGGGCTCGATGCCGCCCGGCAGCCGGCACATCGACGAGGAAGGCGTTCTCATCCCCGCGACGCGCATCGTCCGCGACGGCCGCCTCGATGAGACGCTGCTGCGACGGCTGCTGGGCGCGGGCGCGTATCCGGCGCGCAAACCCGAGCAGAATCTCGCCGATCTCCGCGCGCAGCTCGCCGCCAATGCCCGCGGCATCCGCGAGCTCGAGCGCGCCGCACTCGTGGCCGGCTACGACGGCCTCGCCGCCGACATGCAGCACGTCCAGGACAACGCCGAGGCGTGCGCGCGGCGGGCGATCCGCCGGCTCACCGACGGCGAGTTCCGCTACGAGCTCGACAACGGGCAGACCGTTCAGGTCCGCATCCGCGTCGACCGCACACAAGGTTCGGCCGTCGTAGACTTCACCGGCACCTCGGCGCAGCAGGACAACAACTTCAACGCGCCACGCGCCGTGACCGTGGCGGCGGTCCTGTACGTGTTCCGCACGTTGATCGAGGAGCCGATCCCGCTCAACGCCGGTTGCCTGCGACCGCTTTCGATCGTGGTGCCGCCCGGTTCGATGCTCGACCCTAGCTGGCCCAGCGCCGTGGTGGCGGGCAACGTCGAGACCTCGCAGTGCATCGTCGATGCGCTCTACGGCGCGCTCCGCCTGCAGGCGGCCTCGCAGGGCACGATGAACAACTTCACTTTCGGTAACGCGCGCTATCAGTACTACGAGACGATCGCCGGCGGCGCCGGCGCCGGGCCGGGCTACGACGGCGCGAGCGGTGTGCAGACGCATATGACCAACTCGCGTCTCACGGATCCGGAAGTGCTCGAAAGTCGCTTCCCCGTGCTCCTGCGCAGGTTCGCTCTGCGCGCAGGGTCGGGGGGAATGGGACGATATCGCGGTGGCGACGGGCTCATCCGCACCATCGAGTTCCGCGAGCCGATGACCGCCGCCATCCTGTCGAACCACCGACGTGTCGCACCCTTCGGGGCGGATGGCGGCGGGGAAGGCAGCAAGGGCATCAACCGCGTGATGCGCGCCGACCGGACCTCAGAGTTGCTGGCCGGGACCGCCGAAATCGCGGTAGAAGCGGGCGATGTCGTCTCGATCGAGACCCCCGGGGGCGGCGCCTTCGGTCAGCGGCAGAACGAGCGTCGTTGAATCGTCGGTGCGATCCGGCTGCACCGCGACGGCCGTCGTCGAGTCAGCTCCGTGCTCGAGTTGCTGCGCTACCAGCGTCGTCGCGTCGTCGGCGCGGTCGGACGACACGGAAGCGGGCGGCAGGGTCTCGACAGGCGTCGTCGGATCATCGGGCGCGGCCGAGCGCGGGAGCACCGCTCGCGGCTCGGTCGCCTCGAGATCGGCCGTCACGTCATTCTCCACCACGACGTCGACGACCTCCTCCGTTGCCGAGGCCGCGATGCTGAGCCGCAGCCCCGCCGGCAGCACGTTCGATCGCACGGGACGGACACGGCTGCCCTGCACGCCGTGCGTGATCAGGAACGAGCGATACTCGGACTGCCGCGTAGCGCGCAAGCTCACCAGCATGTGCACCTGGCCCGCGGCGCGATCGTCCTCGGAATTGAGCCGCTCGTCGCAGATCACCTTGAACGCGGCGTCGGCCGGACCGTCGCCGAAGAGGCCAGCGTCGGCAAGCGGCTGAAGAAACGCCTCCGCCTGGCCGCGCATGCGCGACCACGAATTGCGGTCGCGCACGTCGTAGAGCACCCAGCGCGTGCCGCGCTCGAGGCTGTTCATGAGCTGCAGCCAACGCCGTCGCGGTGCCAGCCAGCCGCCGTCGGTGCTGGCCGCGGCGCCTTGCGCCAGCGTCCGCAGCGGCAGAGGGCGTGGATTCGCGGAGCGCAGCGACTGCAGCGGGTTTATCCCATGCATGGCGAGCCGCGCGCGCTCGGCATCGTTCAGCATTCGCACCGGCCGCGTCCCCGGACGCAGCAGGATCTCCTCGTCGGGACCCGGCTGCCACCACGGGCGCTGTTCTTCGAGCCGCGCGAGCACGCCGGCGACCGCGCCGCAGTTCGCGAAGGTCTCGTAACGCCCTCGAAGCCGGTCGTAGGCGAGGACACGCGGAAAACACATCAGCGCGTCTTCGGTCTGGAGCGCGAGGTCGCGCAGACCACTCAACGCCTGCGTCGGGTCGCTCCACTCCGACGGCGGATCCACGATCAGGAGCGCGCGCAGGTCGCGGCACAGCCGCGTCGCGACCACGAGCGCACTCGGCCCGATGTCGCGATCGCGGGCAAGCGGCGGCACGCAGACGAAATTGACGAAATCAGTGCCGCGCAGCGCAAACAGGCCCGTACCGCGCTGCTGCGAGCCGATGATGTCGTAGTCGGTGAGCGGCTCCCCGTCGTCGCCGTCGGGGTTGGAGTCGACATAGCCGATCGGATGACGCGATCCAGCGCGGAAGGTGCGGTCCGGGCGCCGCGACGGCACGGGACCGCGAACCCGGACGAGTGTCGATTCCTGCAGCGCGGTGGCGACGAAACGCGCCGTGTCCGGCTCGACGGACACGCGCCGGAAGATCTCCTGGTCCTCGATGTGCTCGGATCCGGCCGCGCGCAGGCGTTGCACGACCAGATTGAAGCGCTTTTCCTCCGCCGGCCCGATGTTGTCGTAGTCGATCGAGGCACGCAGCGTCTCGCGCGAGCCGGGGCTCTGTGCTTCGAGCGTCAGGATCTCGCTGCCGCAGGGCAGCGACATCGTGGCGGGCGCGCCGCCGTTTACGACGCGAACCACCACGGCCTGCCGGCCGCCGTTTTCGAAGTACTGTTCGACCGCATAGGAGAGCGGACTCGGCTGCCACAGCCCGCCGAACACCTGCTGGTAGTCCGCAAAACTGTCGAGCAGGAGCGGCTGGTTGACCGGACCGCGAACCGTGCGCCCGACAAAGGCCGTCACCGCGCCGGGCAGACGGGCGATGGGCTGGTCCGCGCCCGGGCCCTCCGCAACGACGAAGCTTAGAACCTTCGATTCAGGCAATTAGCCACCCCCGCCGGCGCGTACGTAGCACAGCTTTTTCTTGTCACGACCCCGATCCCGGCGCACCCGCGGTAACCGTCAGCGCCCTCCCAAAGGACTTCGCAGCGGCACGTCTTTGCGTCTGAACAGCGGGATGAGGAGCATACCCGTAATGAAGCCTCCGATGTGAGCGCGAAACGCGTGCGGGAACACGCGCCGAGCAAACGCTCCGCTGGCGTCAACCGTGGTCAGGGCGGGAACCCGCCCCTGCCGGTTCAGCGACCGGCGTCGGGAATCGACGTGCGCAATCGGCCGACGTGCCAGCGCACACCGTGGTCGTCGGCGGCCAACGGCCCTGGCCGATAGTCGCCGGTACCAATGCCCGATTGCAGCCGCTCGGCCGCGCGGCGATCGACCACTTCGAACCGACGGCGCAGGCGCCGGTTCAGATAGCGCGCCAGCCGCGTCTCGCGCGATCCGTCCGGCAGCGCGTAGGCCGTTTCGCGGACGACGCTGTCCGCGGGACCGAGCGGCAGGACCAGTTGCGACACGACCTGATCCGGGTAAACGTCGAGCACCAGGTTTGGCCAGAGAAAGTAGCGGCACCACGTCCGGCGTCGCGCCGCGGGTAGTTGCAGATGATCGGGCATCCACTGCTGATAGGCGCGCGCCGACCAGGCGGTCGAGTCGTGGCCGGCGACCTGGCCGGCGATCCGCAGCAGCTCGCCGTGCCGGACGTATTCGTGGTGACCGGGCTCTGTTGCGCGCGGCGCGGGTTGCGCCACGGATGCGCGGTGCGAATCGAGCGCCTGCTCGCAGACCAGCTTCCAGTTGGCGCGCCTTCGCAACTGGGCGGGCTCGGTGAGGCGACGCATGGCCGGCAGCCGGTAAGGCTCGAGTTCAGCCGCGCATTCCTGCAGCCGGCTGGCAAGCGTCGACGGCGGGCGCTCGAAAGCGGCGAACACGAACCCGAGCCCGAGAGCCACGGCGACCGGCTGCAAACCGAGCCCGGCGCGGTCGAGCCCACCGTACTCGGCCTCCCGCGGCACCTTTACGAGCGCGCCTGCGTCGTCGTATTCCCAGCCGTGGCTCGGACAGCGCACTCGCCCGTCGACACAGAACGCGAGCCCGGTGGTCGCGTCGCCGTCGATCAGCCGCGAGCCGCGATGCCGGCAGACGTTGCTGAAACCCCGCACGGTGCCGTCGGCGCCGCGGAGCAGCAGCGCGGAGCGTCCCAGGAAATCGAACCGGATCGCCGTGCCGGGCGCGGGCAGGTCGGCGGCGTGGCAGACGAGCTGCCAGCTCGGCAGCAGGATGCGTTCGCGCTCCAGCGCGAAGAATTCGGGACTCGTATAGCAGGCGCCGGCGAGGGCCTGCATCGGTGGCGCGGTCGTTGTGCCCGGCGTGGGGTTGATCAGCGTCCGCCTTGTTCGCCCGAGATCGCGACCGAATCGGGGGCATCGGCGACCGGTTCGTCCTTTCCGTCCCAGTTCGCGCCCTCGGGCAGCGCGTTTTCCACCAGCCGGGATGCCGTGACGTAGCCGTCATAGCTCAGGCCTGCGCGCGTCACCGGGACCGCGACGCCGCGCTGCTGGTTGACGACCTGCTCGGTGAGCACCGGATCGATCTTCCCGCCATGTGGCTTCGCGCGCTGGAACATCCGGCTCAGCATGGACTCGTTGAAAACGGGCTTCTCCTCCGCCGCCGCCGGCTCCTCGTCCTCGAGATGCAGCGGGTACGACTGTACGTACAGGCTGTCGCCCTGCCAGCGGTAGACCACCGGCTGATTGACCACGGTGACCTTCGTGCCGATCGCGAAGCCGTCGAAGAGCACTGCGATGTCCTCGGGGTACATCCGTATGCAACCGTGGCTGGCCCGCAGACCGACTCCGGCGGGCTTGTTGGTGCCGTGTATCAGGTAGCTCGGCCATCCGAGGTTCATCGCGTAGGCACCGAGCGGATTGTCGGGGCCCGGCGGCACGCGAGCGGGCAGGGGATCGCCTTCGGCCTCGTGCTCCTTGCGCACCGATTCCGGGGGTGTCCAGTACGGGTCCTTCCGCTTGGAGACGATCTTGGTCGTGCCCGGTCGGCGTGGCCCAGCCGACCTTACCGATGCCGATCGGGAAGGTTATGACGGTACGGCTCTCGCCCTTGGCCACCTTCGGATAGTAAAAGGCCCGCAGCGCGGCGACGTTGATCACCAGGCCCTCCGCCGGCGCGTCGGGCAGCACGAACTGCGTCGGCAGGACGATCCTGGTGCCGTCGCCGGGCAACCAGGGGTCGACGCCGGGGTTTGCGCGAGCGACCTCGTCGAAACCGAGATTGAACCGGCGCGCGATGTCCGGGAGGGTGTCTTCTTGACGCGCGTGCGTGACCTGCAGGATTCCGATCACGCCGACCGTCTTGGGATCGAATGCAAAGGTGTGCGTCGCGATCGGCGGCAGTCCGAGGGGTTTCGGCGGTGGTGGCGGCGTCCGCGCCGTTTTCTGCTGCGGCACGAATACGCTGCATCCCGCCATCGTCAGGAGCAGGGCGATGCATCCAGCACGCCACACCGGACCGGGGCGCGTTGCTCCTTCGATCGCAAGCCTCGTCATCTCGAGCTCCTCGACTCCTATAACAACGCCGGTCGGTTCGGCAGCTCGTCGCGATCATGGCCCCCCGGCGGCAGCGGGTAGTGTGCCGCGATGAGCCGGCCTACGGCCTTTACGCCCGCGACCGCGCCCTCCTGGAACCGGCCAGCCCGGAAGTACTGCTCCATATCATCGCAGATCGCGTTCCACCGGTCCGAGTCCACCTTCCGATTGAATCCCCTGTCGGAGATGATTTCTACGTCGTGGTCCGCAAGCAGGACATAGACAAGGACGCCATTGTTTGCAGCGGTGTCCCAGACACCGAGCGCCGCGAAAACCTCGAGCGCCCGCTCCCGCGGGGTCGCCCCGCGCCAAACCCGGCCCGGTTCCAGCGCCGATTCGATGGCGAAGCGGATCTCACCGGTATGCGTGCGCTCGGACTCGTCGATCGCGTGCTCGATGGCGTCGAGCGCCGCCGCTGGGAAGGCCCGATGCATGCTGTGTTCGAACGCGAACAGATGCCGGAACCAGCGCCCCCAGTCCATGGCCTTACCAGCTCCCCGAGGCGCCACCGCCCCCGAATCCGCCGCCGCCACCGCTCCAGCCACCGCCGCCGCCAATGCCGCCGCCGAAGCCTCCCGGATGACCCCAGCCACCGCCGTGGCGCCGGCTGTACCACCCGCTCCCTCCTCCACCGCCGAAGCCGCCGAGCAGCGCGAAGATAAACGCGAGCACGCCGGCGCCGAATGCAAGGCCCAGGATCCCGATCAGGAGCCAGGTCAGGCCGCCGACCACGCCACCGGTCGCAAGCGCCCCGCCGACGCGGCCGAACATGCGGCGAAAGATGGAGCCACCGACGATCGCGAGGATGAACAGGAACGGCAACAGCCCCGACAGGCCGGGTATGTCCTGCGCGGGTGCGCGCCGGACCGGCGCCGGCAGCGGTTCTCCGTCGATGACGCGCATCATCCGGTCTACGGCGGTGGCGATTCCGCCGTGGACATCGCCGCGCCGGAACTGCGGGACGACGTCTTCGTCGATGATGCGGTTGGCGATGGCATCGGGCAATGCGCCTTCGAGTCCGTAGCCGACTTCAATGCGCACGCGCCGGTCCTGCAGGGCGACGAGGAGCAGCGCGCCGTCATCGACACCCTTGCGGCCGAGCTTCCAGGCCTCCGCGACGCGGAGCGCGTATTGCTCGATCGCCTCCGGCTCCGTGGTGGCGACGATCAGCACCGCGATCTGGCTGCCCTTTGCCTGCTCGAATGCGCGGAGCTTGGCGTCGAGGGCCGCCACCTGGTCCGGCGTCAGCGTGCCGGTGAGATCGGTGACCGGTGCTTGCAGCGGCGGGACCGGCACCAGCTGCTGCGCCGGCGCCGGCATCCCCACGAACAGCAGGCCGACGGTGGCAAGAAGCGCCACCGTCGCGGGACGCCGCTCCTGTAACCAGGCGATCACTTGGATCGCGCCGCCCTGCACGGGCGGCGCTCTCCTCAGGTCGAAGGTGCGGGCGCGGGTTCGGTGGTCGGAGCTGGCTCCGGCACCGTCGGCGCCGGCGCCGGGGTCGTGCCGAAGTCCACCGTCGGCGGCTTCGAGATCTGAGCTTCGTTCTCGACCGTGAAGGTCGGCTTGACCTTGTAGCCGAAGATCATCGCCGTCAGGTTGGTGGGGAACTTCCGCACGGTGACGTTGAAGTCCTGCACCGCCTGGATGAAGCGGTTACGCGCCACGGTGATGCGGTTCTCCGTGCCCTCGAGCTGTGCCTGCAGGTCGCGGAAGTTCTGGTCGGACTTGAGATCGGGGTAGTTCTCGACCGTCACCAGCAGCCGTGACAGCGCGGACGACACCTCGCCCTGCGCCTGCTGGAACTGCGCGAGCGAAGCCGGATCGTCGGCATTGACCGTGATCTGCGAGGCCTTGGCGCGCGCCTCGGTAACGCCGAGCAGCACCGCCTGCTCCTGCGCCGCATACCCCTTGACCGTGTTTACCAGGTTCGGAATGAGATCGGCCCGTCGCTGGTACTGGCTGACGACTTCCGCCCAGGCGGACTTGGTCGCCTCGTCCTGCACTTGCAGTGTGTTGTAGCCGCAGCCGGACAGCAGGAGGCTGCCGATCGCGAGCAGGGAGATTTTCAGCGTGCGCATGTGTGGCTCTCCGTGGCCGTGGTGGGTCGGGCTGGCCGGCAATTTACCAGATGCGTACCTGCTTCTCGGGCGGCAGGTACAGCCCATCGCCGGGCTTGACGTCGAACGCGGCGACGAACTGCGGCATGTTGCGCACCACGCCGTTGCAGCGGTATTCGCTCGGGCTGTGCGGGTCGGTGAGCAGGCGCTTGCGGAGCTCGTCGTCGCGGTATTTACGTGCCCAGACCTGAGCGAAGCCCAGGAAGAAGCGCTGGTCGCCCGTGAAACCGTCGAGCACCGGCGGCGTGGCGCCACCCTGCGCCAGCCGGTATGCCTTGTACGCGACCGCGACACCCGACAGGTCGCCGATGTTCTCGCCCAGGGTCAGCTCGCCGTTGACGGTCAGCCCCGCGATCGGGCTGAAAGCGGAGTACTGGTTGACCAGAGCACCCGCCCGCGTCTGGAAGCGTCCGTTGTCCTCCTCGGTCCACCAGTCGCGCAGCATTCCATGCCCGTCGAACTTCCGGCCCTGGTCGTCGAAGCCGTGGCTGATCTCGTGACCGATTACGGCGCCGATGCCGCCGTAGTTGACGGCGTCGTCGGCACTCATGTCGAAGAACGGCGGCTGCAGGATCGCGGCCGGGAAGACGATCTCGTTGGCAAGCGGGTTGTAGTAGGCATTGATGGTCTGCGGCGTCATGAGCCACTCGGTTCGGTCGATCGGCTGGCCGAGCTTGCGGACTTCGCGACGATGATTGACCTCGCGGGCTCGCAGCACGTTGCCGACGAGATCGTCGCGCTGGATCACGAGCCCCTGGTAGTCCTTCCACTTTTCGGGGTAGCCGATCTTCACCGTGAAGCTGTCGAGCTTCGCGTGCGCCTGGCGGCGCGTTTCGGGCCCCATCCAGTCGAGCTCATCGATGGATGAGGCGAACGCGTCGCGCAGATTGGCGACGAGATGGTCCATCCGCGCCTTGGCCGCGGGCGGGTAGTGCCGGGCGACGTAGGCTTTGCCCAGCATGTCGCCGATCGAGGCTTCGGCCTCCGTCAGGGCGCGCTTCCATCGCGGCCGGATCTGCGGTGTACCCGTAATCGTGCGGCCGTTGAAGTCGAACGCGCGCTCGACCACCTCGGCGTTGAGGTACGGCGCGAGGTCGTCGACGACTCGCACGCGCAGGTAATCACGCCACACCGCGAGCGGCACGTCGCCGAGCGCGCGCGACAGTTCCTTGAAGTAGCTCGGCTCGCCGATGATCACGGAGTCGTGGCCGGCGACGCCCATCATCTCGAGGTAGCGTGGCCAGTCGATCGCCGGAGTCAACTTACCGGCGCCCGCCATATCGAACGGGTTGTACACCTTGTCGATGTTGCGCAGGTCGACCGGCGGCCACTGCGCCTTGGCCAGGCGCGTCTCGAACGCCATCACGGCAGATGCCGCGCGGGTTGCGTCCTTCTGCCCGCTGAGGGCGAGCAGGTCTGCGACGTACTCCAGGTACTTGTCGCGCATCGCGGCGAACTTGGCGCCCTGGTAATACTCCTGGTCCGGCATGCCGAGACCGGCCTGGTCCGCATAGATCGTGTAGATGTCCGGTCGCTTGGCATCAGGCTGGATCGCCAGGCCCAGCGGGTTGTTGATGCCGAGAACCTGCAGGTGCGACAGGTAGTCGACCAGCGCCGCGCGACTCTTGATCGCCTCGATCCGGCCCAGCTCGCCGGCCAGCGGCGTGAGCCCGAGCTGCTCGGCTCGCGCTTCGTCCATGAAGCTCGAATAGAAGTCGCCGATCATCCGCTGATCGGTACCGGCGGCCGCGGTCGACGCCGCGGCCTCCTCGGCGATCGCGCGCAGGTTCGTCTCGACGTCGTCCGCGAGCTTGCTGAAGGCACCGTAGTTGGATCGGTCCGCGGGGATCTCGGTGCGCGCGAGCCAGCCGCCGTTGACGAAGCGGAACAGGTCGTCCTGCGGCCGCACGCTGCGGTCGAAGTTCGCGAGCAGCAGGCCGGAGGGTGGTACGACCGGCGCCGGCGCTGCCGCTTCCGGCGGCGCCTCGGCCACCGCGGGCGGCTTGGTGCCGGGTGCGGCACAACCGGCAATCAGGGCAAGGCTTGCTGCAAGGCTCGACCAGCGCGTCATGAGCGGACTCCTGGATTCTCTGTGACCCGGCCGCGGCAAGCGCGGCCGCCGCGAGCCGTCCGACATTTGTTCATCTCGGCCCGCCGGTGGGTCGCGGATTATAGTGGAATCACACCCGGCCAACGCGCAGATGCAGCGGCCACTCGAGGCGGCGGAGCCGGCCGGCCCAGTGCGGCTCCAGCGCGCGGCGCAGCGCCGGCAGTGGATCCGTGCCGGTCGAATCGCGGCAGCGCTGCACCGCGGACCAGCTGCCGAAATACCCGAGCGCCTGATCGAGATCCCACTCGGTGACCAGCGTAAAGGCAGGCGCGGGCTCTTCGTCGAGCGGAAACGGCAGATTCCGATAGCCAGCCTCGACGTAGCGCCGCTCGGGTGGCCAGAAGCGCCCGACCACATCGACATAGAAATGATCGACGACGGCGTCGAGCGCGGGGTCGACGTGAAATTTCTCGTAGGTCCAGACGGCGACGAGCCCGCCTGGACGGAGCACACGGCGGCACTCGGCATAGAACCGCTCGAAGTCGAACCAGTGCGCCGCCTGCGCCGCCGTCACGAGCTCGGCGCAACCGGCGCGCAGCGGCAGCCGCTCGGCGAGCCCGGCGACGTACTGCACGCCGACAGCAGGCGGGGCGCGGATGAGCTGCGACACGCTGCCGTCGACGGCGATCACGCGCTCGAAATGGTGGGCCAGCGCCACCGCGGCCTGGCCGCTGCCCGTCGCGCAGTCGATTGCGAGACCCCGGGACGGCGCGAGCGACGCGACATGGGCGATCAGCTCCGGCGGGTAAGCCGGGCGGTAGCGGCTGTACGCCGCCGCCTGCCGCGAGAAGTGGTCCTTGAATGACGGCATGTGCGTCCCGGCCGGCGATGGTGCGCGGGCCGGGTGCGCTGCGCAACCCGGACTCGCAGCCGCGATCGCTCTGGAAATCGGACGCGGCATCTGGGACATTCGCGTGCGTGGCTGGAATCGAAATCGTCGATGTCGCGCACGCGATTCAGCTCGCCGTAGCGCCGGTGTTCCTGCTGTCGGGCGTCGGCGTAATCCTCGGCGTCCTGACCGCGCGCCTGGCGCGCATCGTGGATCGAGCCCGCGCTGCAGAGGACCGGGCCCGCACCGACGCCGCGCACGACACGCCCGAGTCACGAGCGCAGCTGCGTGTGCTCGCGCGGCGCGCGCGGCTGATCAACGTCGCCATCACGCTGATCACGATCACCGCGCTCCTGGTCGCGCTGGTCGTCGCGCTTCTGTTCGCGAGTACGTTCGCGCCGATGAGCCTCGCGACGCCGGTGGCGGTGCTGTTCGTGTTGTCGATGGTATCGCTGGTGGTGGCGCTGGTCGCGTTCCTGCTCGAGGTGCGGATCGCGATCGCAGTGCTGCGCATCGGCAGCTGGTGACACGCAAAAAAAAAAGCCCCGGGTTTGTGGCCCGGGGCGAGGAGCGGACTCTGGTCGAAGGGAAGGGAAGAGTCCGCTAGGGGACCATTGCTGTCAGTGCAGGCGCGCCCATTGCAGCACCTTCACGTCGCGGGTCTGCCGGCCGAAGTTCCGTGCGATGATCATCACCGCCTCCTTCAGCTCGCGATCGCGCCGTGGGGTGCCGTCGAGCTCTACGATGCCGCGGTACTCCTGCAGTCCACGCGGACCTGGCTCGTCGACCAGAAAGTGCGCGTAGTACTTGATGCTCATGTGGCCAGAAATTACCCATGGGCGAGGCCGGGTTCCGTGACCCGTTCCACACTCCGCGGGGCACGCCCGCACGCTCCCTGAGAACATGACGCGGTACCGCAGACCGGAGCCGCCGGGCTCGAAATACATAACGCCGGAAGGCGCCCGCCGGCTCCGGGCGGAGCTCGACGATCTCTGGCGCGTGCAGCGGCCGCAGGTCACCCGAGCCGTCGCAGAGGCGGCGGCGCAGGGCGACCGGTCGGAGAACGCCGAGTACATCTACGGCAAGAAGCAGCTTCGGGAGATCGACCGCCGCGTGCGGTTCCTTCGCAAGCGGCTCGAAGGCATCGTGGTGGTGGACCGGCCACCGGATGATGCAACCCGCATCTTCTTCGGCGCCTGGGTCCAGCTCGTTGACGCCGAGGGCGCCGAGCGAGAGGTGCGCATCGTCGGGCCGGACGAGATCGACCCGGCGCGCGGCTACGTCAGCATGGATTCGCCGCTCGCACGCGCGCTCATGGGCCGCCGTGCGGACGACGAGGTGCGGATCGACACACCGACGGGCGCACGGATCTGGACGGTGATCGGGATTCGCTACGCGGCGACCACGGGTTGACCCGCGCGCCGGTTCACGCGTGACCGGTCGGCTCGACCTTCGGCAGCTCGTGGCTCGAGAAATCGGCCCACGGCACGCGGCTGCTCCAGTAGGCATGCGCCTGCGGCACGAGACTTTCGGGCGAGTCGAGATGTGCGAGAGTCACATGGATCTCGCCCGGCCAGCGGCCCGACTCGAAGAACAGCATCGTGCCGCAACGCCCGCAGAAGCTGCGCGTCGCCAGAGCCGAGGATTGATACCGACGCAGTTCCTTCTCGCCTGACAGCAGCCGGAAGGAGGCGATCTCCGATCCCACCCAGGTGACGAAAGCGGCGCCATGAGCACGCCGGCACATCGAGCAATGGCAATGCGCGCACCACTTTGCTGGCAACCCGATGCGGAACCGGACGGCACCGCAAAGACATCCGCCCTCCGCCGCCTCCTGCGCCATGGCCGTCTCAGAAGACGCGGACGTTCTTGAACTGCCAGGGATCGGTTTCGTCGAGGTCTTCCGGAAACAGCCGTCCGCGCGCGACCAGCGGATGCCACTCGCCGTACTCTCCGACTACCGGGCCGAGATACGGCATGCAGATCTCGAGCACCCGCCTGAAGTCCATCTCGTCGGGCTCGACTACGCCATTGTTCGGGTTCTCGACCGCCCAGATGAGCCCCGCGAGCGCGGCGACGGTCACCTGCAGCGAGGTGGCGCTGTTGTGCGGCGCGAGCCGCCGCGCCTCGTCGACCGAAAGCTGCGAGCCATACCAGTAGGCGTTGCGCTTGTGACCGGCGAGCAGCACGCCAAGCTCGTCTACGCCCTTGACGATCTCCTCCATCATCACGCGCTTGCGCTCCTGCAGCTCCCAGTTGCGCCCCGCCAGCTCGTGCACGGAAAGCACGGCGGCATCGCAGGGGTGATAGGCGTAATGCACGGTCGGGCGGTATTCGACCTTGTCGCCCTTCTTGATCGTCAGGTAGTCGGAGATCGAGATCGACTCGCCGTGCGTGATCAGGAAGCCGTGGAACTGGCCGGCAAGCGGCGTCCAGGTGCGCACCCGGGTAGCCGCGCCGGGCTGCATCAGGTAGATCGCGCTGCCGCGCCCGAAGTCGTGTTTCTTGCCGTCGCGCGGCCAGTTCTTCTCGTGCGAGCCCCAACCGAGCTCGGCGGGCTGCGAGCCCTCGCTCACGAAGCCGTCCACCGACCAGGTGTTGACGAACTCGCCGAGCTCCTTCGGCTGACTCCCGACCTGCGTGTCGCGCTCGGCGATGTGGATCACCTTCACGCCGAGCTTCTGCGCGAGCCGCCCCCACTCCTCGCGGGACGCGGGCTCGGCGGCGTCCAGTCCGAGATCGCCGGCCAGGTTGAGCAACGCCTGCTTGACGAAATGCGAGACCAGGCCCGGGTTGGCGCCGTGCGTGAGCACCGCCGTCGGGCGGGTCTTTCCCTCGCGCAGCGCCAGCGCGTCCTCGCGCAGTGAGTAGTTGGTGCGCTTGGCCGGCGAGATCGTCGGATCGGTATAGCCGCCCGGCCAGGGCTCGATACAGGTATCGAGATAGAGCGCCGCGTTCTCCCAGCAGAACTTGATCAGCGCGAGGCTCGAGACGTCTACCGACAGATTCAGCAGAAAGTCGCCACGGCCGACCAGCGGGTCGAGCACGCGCTTGAAGTTCTCGCGTGTAAGCGGCTGCTTTATGAACTTGATGCCGTACTCGGCGGCCTCGGCCGAGCCGCGGTCGTCAGCCGTGAGGATCGTGATGCGGTCGGTCGTGATACCGACGTGACGCAGGATGAGCGGCAGGACCCCCTGACCGATGCTGCCGAAGCCGACCATGACCAGGCGGCCCGGGAAGTTCACGTGTACCGGGTAGTTGCTCATTGCCGTCGACCAGCGAGTGCGGAAAACGAAAATGTAGTGTAACCGGAAACCTGCGCGGGTCGACCGCGCCGGCCGCGCGCAATCAACCGCGTGGCGCGCCCTCGCGCCAGTGCGGTGGATACGTGCGATCGTAGCCCGGTAGCGCTTCGACCCTGCCGATCCAGCGCGCAAGCGCGGGATACGTGGTTTCCATCGGCAGGAATCGCGAGCGCAGCTCTCCCGCCTCGCGCTTCTCCAGCGCGCGCCGTAGCAGCATGATCGCGGGGAATACCGCAAAATCGGCGGCCGAGGGCTCCGCTCCCACCAGCCAGTCGGAGTTGCTGAGGCGGCCTTCGATCGTTCGCGCCTCGCCGCCTACGACGTGCATCGCGCGCGTGATCTCCTCCGCGCGTTCCTCGATGTTGCCGAGAAAAGCCGCCTGGATAATCTGGTTGAGCGACGGCTCAGCATAGGCCTGAAACTCGCAGATCACGCGCATGATGGTGCCGGCGTCCTCGGCGGTCTGTCCGAAGACCGGCGGATCCGGATACTTGCGGTCGAGATAGGCGAGACAGGCCAGCGACTCGAACACGACATAATCGCCATCACGGAGCACCGGTACCCGCCCGCGCGGGTTCATGCGCAACATCTGCGGCGACTTGTGCTCCTGCTTCGCGAACTGCAGCAGGCGTGACTCGTACGGCACGCGCTTGTACTCGAGCGCCAGCAGCACCCGCCACGAAAACGGGCTGCCGCTGCCCCAGAAGACTTCAAGTGCCACGCGGGCTCCCGTCTGGCGCACCGCGCGGTTCGCGCGGCGCCGGGATTGTACTGGCGAGCCGCCGTCGGCGGTACCATTCGGGGCCGGGACACCAGGCCAGCGGCGATGAGCACGACGTCCAGCCCATTGATCTCAGCGGAAGCGCTGGCCGAGCGGCTGGGCGAGCCTACGCTCCGCCTGTTCGACTGCCGGTTCGATCTCGCGGATCCAGGCGCCGGCGAGCGCGACTACGCGCTTGCGCATCTGCCGGGTGCCGTCCACGTCCACCTTGGCCGCGACCTTTCCGCCGCTGTCACGCCCGACACGGGGCGCCACCCTTTGCCCTCCGCCGCCGACTTCGAGGCGCGCCTTCGCGCCTTTGGCCTGGGCGCGGGCGGCATCGCGGTCGCCTACGACGCGGGCAACGGCATGTACGCGGCACGGCTCTGGTGGATGCTCCGCTGGCTGGGTCACGAGCGCGCGCTGGTGCTGGATGGCGGCTTCGCGCGCTGGCGGTCGCTCGGTCTCGCGGTGGACGCGGAAACGCCGTCATATCCGGCGGGGGATTTCGTCGCGCATCCGCGGTCCGATATCGCCGTCGATGCGGCGACGGTGCTCGCGGTCGCCGCCGATGCGGGCTGCCGCGTGCTCGACGCACGCGCGCCGGAGCGCTTCCGCGGCGAGATCGAGCCGCTCGATACCGTGGCCGGACACGTACCCGGCGCCGTCAATCACCCGCTGACCGAATCGCTGGCCCCCGATGGCCGGCTGCGCGAACCTGACCAGCTTCGCCGCAGCTTCGAGGCGACGCTCGGCGGAGTGCCGCCGTCGCACGTCGTCGCCATGTGCGGCTCCGGCGTGACCGCCTGTCATCTGCTGCTTGCGATGGAGCAGGCCGGGCTCGCCGGCGCGCGTCTTTACCCCGGGTCCTGGAGCGAATGGATACGCGATCCCCAACGGCCGATCGCTCGCGGATAGAAGAGCTCATGCCTCACTGCCAGGCTCGCGACGACTGAGCCGATCTCGGGGAAGGAAATGAGGCATGCCGCCTTTCTTTCCTGCTATCTTTCGCGCCAGTTTTCACCGGCCCGGGCAGGTCAAGCACGAAGTGGACAGCACCGCTCGCAGGATCAGTCCCGCCACCGGCTGGAAGATCGAGGACTCGCTCGATCTGTACGGCGTCGAGGCCTGGGGCAACGGCTACTTCGGCATCAACGACGCGGGCCACGTGGTCGTGCGCCCGGACCAGTCGACGGATCAGGAGATCGATCTCTACGAGGTCGTCCGCGGGCTCGAGGCGCGCGATCTTGCGGCGCCGGTGGTGCTGCGGTTCTCCGACATCCTGCGTCATCGCCTCAAGCGGTTGAACGACGCCTTCGCGTCGGCCATCGCCGAGAACGACTACCGCAACCGCTACACCGCGGTGTTCCCGATCAAGGTGAACCAGCAGCGCCTCGTCGTCGAGGAGGTCTACGGTTACGGGCGCGAGTTCGGTTTCGGCCTCGAAGTGGGCTCCAAGCCCGAGCTGCTCGCGGTGATGGCGATGACCGAGGGCGAGTCGGAGCGGATGATCATCTGCAACGGCTTCAAGGACGACAGCTACATCGAGGCGGTGATCCTCGCGACCAAGCTCGGCCGCACGATCATCCCGGTGGTCGAGAACTTCGGCGAGCTGCAGCTGATCCTGAAGCACGCGCGCAGCTACGACGTGCGGCCCCGGATCGGCGTGCGCGTCAAGCTGGCGACCGAGGGAGCGGGGCGCTGGCGCGAGTCATCGGGCGAGAAATCGAAGTTCGGGCTGTTCGTCACCGAGATCCTCGACCTGTTCCGCACGCTCAAGGAGCAGGGCATGGAGGACTGCCTGCAGCTCGTGCACTGCCATCCCGGCAGCCAGCTGCAGGACATCCGCCGCGTCAAGGACGCCGTCAACGAGCTGGCGCACGTCTACGCCGAGCTCAAGCTGATGGGCGCCGGATTGCGCTACATAGATATCGGCGGCGGGCTCGGCGTCGACTACGACGGCAGCCGCACCAATTACTCGTCTTCGATGAACTACACGCTCGCCGAATACGCGAGCGACGTGGTCTACCGCATCGCCAACGTCTGCAACGCCCGCGGCATCGAGCACCCTGTGATCGTGAGCGAATCGGGCCGCGCGATCGCAGCGCACCACAGCCTGCTGGTCTTCAATACGCTCGGCTGCTCGCGGCTGGACCGGTTCCGGGTCGACGAGAAGGCCGAGCAGGACTTCGCCTGCGGCGATCGCGTGCCGCAGCCGGTGCGCGATATCTTCGACGCATACACGCTCGATCTCCGAGCGCCGGCTGGTCGAGTGCTATCACGACGCACTGCAGGCGCGCGAGCAGGCCCTGCAGATGTTCAACCTCGGCTATCTCGGGCTCGAGGCGCGAAGTCACGTCGAGCGGCTCTACTGGGCGACCTGCGCAAAGATCCGTGACTTGCTGCGCGACGCCTGGAATCGGTCCCGGAGGAGCTGGAGGGGCTCGAGACGGACCTGAGCGACATCTACTTCTGCAACGTCTCCATATTCCAGTCGCTGCCCGACAGCTGGGCCATCGACCAGCTCTTTCCCATAATGCCGGTCCACCGCCTCGATGAGCGCCCGACGCGCAACGCGGTGCTCGCCGACATCACCTGCGATTCCGACGGAAAGATCGACCGCTTCGTCAGCCTGCGCGAGCCCAAGCGCACGCTCGAGCTTCACGAGCTCGTCGATGGCGAACCGTATTTCCTGGTGGTATTTCTCGTCGGCGCCTACCAGGAGACCCTCGGCGACCTGCACAACCTGTTCGGCGACACACACGTCGTGCACATCAAGCTGCACGACGAGGGCGGCTGGTGGATCGAGGAGACGGTCAAGGGCGACACGGCTTCAGAAGTGCTGAAGTACATGAGCTACGACGTCGACCGGCTGTACCCACAGTTCGCGCGCGACTGCGAGCGCGCGGTGCGCGAAGGCAGGCTGTCGCTCGAGGAGAGCCAGGCCCTGCGCCGGTTCTACGAGCTCGAGCTCGCCGGCTACACGTATCTCGAACCGGATTGACGGTCTCGTCGCGACGGGCTCTGCGCGGATCTGGTCAGGGCCGACTACGTCCCGCCAGCCCCTGAGGAAATCCATGGATCTGAAGACCCTCCTCGCGATCTTCGGCACCGTCTTCCTCGCGGAGCTCGGCGACAAGACGCAGCTTGCGACCGTGCTGTTCGCGGCCAACCGCGCGAACAGCGCCTGGCTCGTGTTCGCCGCGGCCTCGTTGGCCCTGGTCGCAGCCTGCGCTCTGGCAGTGCTGGCCGGGAGTGTGCTCGCGCAGCACGTCAACACGCGGCACCTGTCCATCGTCGCCGGGTCTGGATTCATCGTGATCGGACTCTGGACGCTGTGGGGTGGCGTGCGCGGCTGAGACCCCCGGCGGCCGTTTTTTTGCGGCGCATCAACTATTTAGTTGCACGCGGGAAACGGCCTCAGTAGTCTTGTCGCAAACGAACGAGACATATTCACAAGCCGCCGCACAGGCGGGACCGTCACCGGCAACACGCCCAATCCCCCTCCCAGCAAGCAACGCCAAGGTGGGCTCCTCCTAACATTCGTCCGGTGCGGCTCTTGGTCAGCGATCGATTTCATACGCGCGGATTCGGTCCGTCGATGCGCAGCATCGCCGGCGCGGATCCGTTTTTTCCGTTTCAGTCCGAATGAGTGGCCCCGTCGATGACGACTCTCTACGTTGGCAACCTGCCCTTCAGCGCAACCGAAGCTGAGATCCGCAGCCTGTTCGAGCAGCACGGCAAAGTGGACTCGGTGAAGATCATCAACGATCGCGAAACCGGCAAGCCGCGCGGTTTCGCCTTCGTCGACATGACTTCGACCGAGGCCCAGTCCGCCATCCAGAAGCTGAACGGCTTCCAGATGAACGGCCGCCCGCTACGGGTCAACGAGGCGCGCGAGCGTGCGCCCCGCGGTCCCGGCGGCGGCGCCGGAGGTGGCGCGCGCTGGTAGACCGGGGACCCTGACCTCAAGGGTCCGGACCGGTCGCGTGGAGACCCGCAGCCTGAGGGCGGGCGAGGCTGGCGTGTCAGTATTGGAGGCAGGGCGGGAGCCTGCCGTGCCCATAAAACCCTTGACAAGCAGGGACTTGTGATAGACTGCGCGCCGATCGTTGCCCGTCCGTGTCTTGAAAGGCGCCCGTCCGGTGCCTGTCTTGTTAAGCCGAATTGTCTGCGATCAGGTGACAGGAGTCATCGCACGAGCGTTGGCCTCGGTAAGGCGAACGCCCTCTTAGACGACCTCGGCTACGAATCCTCCTGTTGTGTGATGGTGCCTCGCGTGCATTCCTGGAATGGAATCGCCCGGGGCGTGAGTAACTTTCTGAGGATGTTTGAATGACTAAGATCTATGTGGGCAACCTGCCTTTTTCTGCTGACGAAGCCGCGGTACGCGAGCTCTTCGCCCAGCACGGCACGGTTGAGTCCGTTGCCCTCCCGACCGATCGCGAGACCGGCCGTCCGCGTGGCTTCGGCTTCGTCGAGATGCCGCAGGCCGATGCGCAGCGCGCAATGCAGGCGCTGAACGGCTTCTCGATGGGCGGTCGCCCGCTGCGTGTGAACGAGGCGCAAGATCGCCCGCGCACCGGCGGCGGTGGCGGTCGTCCAGGCGGCGGCGGTGGCCGTCCGGTGGCGGCTACGGCGGTGGCGGCGGCGTGGTGGCGGCTACGGCGGTGGCGGTGGCGGCGGCCAGCGTCGCTGGTAAGCTAATAGCTGAAACTAGAGGCCCGGGAGGCGACTCCCGGGCCTTTTTCATTTCGCTCACCACATTCCCTTGAGCCGTGCTCCGACATCGATCCGCGCCCCGCGCGTCGCCGAACCCTCAGGCTGATCCTCGTGGCTGACCGGCCAGCTCCGTCGTTCGAATCGTAAGAGCACCGCCTCGCTCATGAAGCGGCTGCGTGCCGAGGTGACGTACCGGTCGCCGAGCGGCGACTGCTGCGTGACGTAGAACCGCACCGGCGCCAGGAGATGCAGGTCGCGCTTTGCGCGGGTCATCGCCACGTACAGCAGCCGGCGTTCCTCGTCGATCGACTCGGCGCGTCCGGTCGCAAACTCGGATGGAAAGCTGCCGTCCGTGACGTTGAGCACGTACACCGACTCCCACTCCTGCCCCTTCGCCGAGTGCACCGTCGAGAGAACGAGGTAGTCCTCATCGAGCAGCGGCTCGCCGGACAGATCACCGGTCGCCTGCGGCGGATCGAGCGTCAGCTCGGTCACGAACGCCTCGCGCGTCGCGTACTGCACTGCGATCCGCTCGAGCTGCTCGAGATCTGCGCGGCGGACGGCCGCGTGCTCGTAGAGCCGATCGAGCTGGGCGTTCATACCAGTTCCGCACCTGCGTGATCTGCCCAGCCCAGGGCGTCGCGGTTCCGCCGATCGCGACGAGCAGCGCGCTCAGGGCCGACCAGGCCTCGTGAGCGGCGGTCGGCACCGGCAGCTGCGACAGCGCGTCGAAACGGTGTCCGGCGGACTCGAAGGCATCGCAGACGCGCGCCGAGTTCGCCGGCCCCATGCCCGGCAGCAGCTGCAGCACGCGAAACGCCGCGATCCGGTTGCGCGGATTGTCGGCCAGGCGCAGCACCGCAAGCAGGTCCTTGACGTGCGCCGCCTCGAGAAACTTGAGGCCGCCGTACTTGACGAACGGGATGTTGCGCCGCATGAGCTCCAGCTCGAGCAGGTCGCTGTGATCTGCCGCGCGAAAGAGCACCGCCTGGCGCCGCAGGTCCACGCCGCGCTCGCGCGCGATCGAGCACCTGCTCGATCACGTAACCCGCCTGTGCCTGGTCGTCCTGCACCACCACGTATGCCGGTCGCGGACCAGCTCCGCACGCGCTGCGCAGGTCCTTGCGGTACTGCGGTCCGGCTTCCGCCATCAGCGCATTGGCCGCATCCAGCACGGGCTGGGTCGAGCGGTAGTTCTGCTCGAGCGTCACGATGCGCGCGTGCGGATCGAACCGGTGAGGAAACTCGCGGATGTTCTCGACCGTCGCCGCGCGGAAAGAGTAGATCGCCTGCGCGTCGTCACCCACGACCGTGACGCCCGCGCCATCGGGCCTCAGCGCCGCCAGGATCCCGGCCTGCAGACGGTTCGTGTCCTGGTACTCGTCGACGAGCACGTGGTCGAAGCGCGCCCCGATTCCAGCCGCGATGTCGGGCTCGGCCATCATCAGCTGCCAGTAGAGCAGCAGGTCGTCGTAGTCGAGGAGCTGCTGCGCGAGCTTGGCGTCGACGTACTCGCGGCAGAGCGCCGTGAGCGCGTCCTCCCACTCGAGGCACCAGGGAAACAGGAGCTCCAGCGTGCGGCGCAGCGGCAATTGCGCGTTGACGCGATGCGAGTAGATCGCGAGGCAGGTGTCCTTGCGCGGAAAACGCTTCTCGGTCTTCGACAGGCCAAGCCGCTGCCGCACGACGTCCATCAGGTCGGCGGCATCGGTGCGGTCGAGAACGTTGAAGCCCGGATCGAGGCCGAGTCGCTCGGCGTGCAGGCGGATCAGGCGATTGCCGATCGCGTGAAACGTCCCGGACCAGGGCAGACGCAGCGCCGTCGGTAAGGCTCGTCCCGTCCGGCCGCGCGCCACCGTCGAGGCGACGGCCTGTTGCGCCCGACGCGTCATCTCGAGCGCGGCGCGGCGGGTAAACGTCAGGAGCAGCACGCGCTCGGCGGGCACGCCCGCGAGAAGCAGGTGTGCGACGCGGTGCGCCAGGGTGCTCGTCTTGCCGGTGCCGGCGCCCGCGATGACGAGCAGCGGCCCAGCCGTCACCCCGCCCCCGGATTTCATCTCGCCGTACCGGACCGCCTCGCGCTGGGCCGGGTTTAGCGAATCGAGGTCGTGGGAGGCGAGCATTTGCGCTGCACTATAGGTCGCGCCTGTATGGATATCCAGTACGTCGGGGCGTTGACGAGCAGCGTTAAGATCGGCGCCGGCGGTCAGCGCGAGGCGGTGCGAGCGATGGATGAATTCAGATTGACGGGGCTGCTCTGGCGCCTCGCATTTGCAGTGGCACTGGTCTTCGTCACTTTCAATCCGACGGGACACTCCTACTATCACTGGCTCGCGGACGGCTTTCCGAGCATCCAGCCGCTCGAGGCGGTTGCCGGCGTCCTGCTGCTGATCCTGTGGATCTTCTTCATCCGGTCGACCCTGATGGCGCTCGGGGCGCTCGGGCTCGTGCTGCTGCTCGCGCTGTTCGGCACGATCGTCTGGTGGGTGGTGAGCCAGGGCTGGCTCGATCCGGCGAATCAGCGCGCGATGGCGTGGGTCGTGCTCGCGCTGCTCGGCGTGACCTTGGGGCTGGGCATGTCCTGGGCGCATATCCGGCGACGCGCGTCGGGCCAGGCCTCGGTCGATCGCGTGGACAACTAGCGGCGTCTCTGGTCAGTCGGTCACGATGCCAGCGCCGCGCAGCGTATCGAGGTCGGGCACCCAGATGTCCTTGGGCGGCACCGCGTTGCTCGCGAGAAGAAACTCCGGGTCGATTCCGCGGTACAGCATGTAGGCGTTGAACTCGCGGTTGCCGTCACCGATGCCGGTCGCCGCCGACCCGGCGTGGAAGCCGAGTGCGCCGCCGGGGGCAAGAGTGCGGTGCACACCTCCGGCAAAGGCGAGCGTGCAGGCGCTCGAGCATTGCGAGGTCACGCGAGTCGCGAGCTCCCGTCGCTCGATCTGCTCGGCGATACGGACCGCTTCCCCTACCCATCCGCCCGGGCTCTGCAGCTCGACGGTTTCAGCATCCGGCGCCGCATCGAGCACGCGGATGAAATCGCGCGCGATCCCCGCCTGAAACTCGCCGTCGAGACGGATGGTGCGTGTCGGCGCGTCGTAGACGAT
Organism: uncultured Gammaproteobacteria bacterium; assembly: GCA_963728295.1. Lineage (GTDB taxonomy): Bacteria > Pseudomonadota > Gammaproteobacteria > Steroidobacterales > Steroidobacteraceae > DATJKD01. The sequence continues at coordinate 321,074 of CAVSKB010000006.1, forward strand.
TTCCCAGGTCGAGCGCGGCAGCGAGCGCACTGCTCCCTTCGCGTATGCGCCGGTCTGCGGCGCATCGATGAGCACGGTCCACAGCCACAGCGGTCCGAGCAGCAGGAATACGGTCGCCCGGATATCCCGGATCAGCCAAAGGCGGCAGCCGCGCGGCACGGGCACGGCACGCAGCGACCGGAGCAGGGCGATGCCCGCGGCGGTGAGCGCTACCGTCACGAGCGGGATGGTCGCGGCTGCCAGCGTCTCGATGATGAGCGGGGCGTCGGGATCGCCGTCGACACGCACGCGCAGTGCAATCGCCGCAGCGGTCAGGCCGGCCACCGGCAGAAACACGCGGAGCGCGGTGGCCCTGGCACCCAGTCGGCCACGCTGGATGCGTTCGAGATCAAGCCGCAGGCGACTGGGTGCACGCGTGCGTTCGACCGCCCAGCGGATCCGGATCGCGCAGGCCTCGAGCAGCAGCAGCGGCGGCATTACCGCCTCGAACAGATGGATGGCGTTCGCGAGCGGCCGCTCGGCCCAGCGCGCGGGCACGAACACCGTCTCGAGACCCGCGAGCATGAAGTAAGGCAGCACGACGAGGCACGCCGCGGGTACGGCACGCGGCCCGAATGTGCGCCGCAGCGGGACCGCCAGCAATATCGCGGTGACGAGACCAACCAGCGTGTCCTGCACCGGGAACGACAGCAGCGCAAGCGGGCTGTCCGAATCCAGCAATTCCCACGCGCTCGCGGCGCTGGCCAGACCGTTGACCGAGCGGAAGAAGAGCCACGCGAAGACCGGCAATGCCACGAGGCGCGTCAGGGCCGATGTCGTGAGGCCGGCCGCGCGACGCGGCGCTGGCCAGTGCAGGATCCACACCAGGAGCAGGACCAGCCACCACACACCGGATACGAGGCGCGCGGGAACCACAACGTCCACCAGGACGAAGCCCAGAAACGCGGCGGTCGTTAGACCTGAGGTTCGTGTCAGCGTGCCCGACTCCACGGCAACAAGCTTCCACGGCTGCGCCGGTTGCGACCGTGCAGGGGGTCACACAACTGGGAGGGGGCACCGGCCGTGTGCCCGGTCCGCCGACTCGATGCGGGCTTGCGGCTCGCCGGCGGTCAGCGGATCAGCTTGAGCAGGCGCGCCTTGGTGTCGTTGTACGGCGGGTAGCGGATCGGCGCGTCGAACCGGAAGCTGCGCGTCATCACCGGTTTCATGTGGCTGAACGTCTCGAACCCGTACCAGCCGCTGTATCGTCCCATGCCGCTCGCGCCCACGCCGCCAAACGGCAGCTCCGGCGAAACCATGAATATCACCGCGTCGTTGATACAGACGGTACCCGCAGATATCGACTCGCGCGCGGCATCGGCCAGTGCCTCGTCGCGCGTGAAGACGTAGAGCGCGAGCGGTTTCGGGCGGGCCGCCACCATGCGCATCGCGGCCTTCATGTCGTCGACCGCGATCACCGGCAGCACCGGGCCGAAGATCTCCTCCTGCATCAGCGCGCTGTCCGGCGGCGGGTCGAGCACGATCGTCGGCTCGACATAGCGATTCGCGACGTCCATTCGCCCACCGTAGTGGATCCGCTGGCCGGCCAGCAGCTGCTCGAACCTCGCGGCGTGGCGCTCGGTCGCGATCCGCCCGTAATCGGGGCTCGCTGCCGCGTCATCGCCGTAGAACTCGCGGATCCGCCGCACCAGCGCGTCGAGCAGCCGCGCGGCCGCCTCGCGCTGCACGAGCACGTGATCGGGAGCGACGCAGGTCTGACCGGCGTTCAGGAACTTGCCCCACACGATGCGCGAGGCCGCGACCTCTAGATCGGCATCGCCCGCAACCAGGCAGGGACACTTGCCGCCGAGCTCGAGCGTGACGGGCGTCAGGTGCCTGGCGGCAGCGGCCATGACGATCCGCGCAACGCGCTCATTGCCCGTATAGAGGATGTGATCGAAGCGCTGCTCGAGCAGCTCGGTGGTCTCGGCGACGCCGCCTTCAACGACGGCGATGGCCTCGGTATCGAGGTACCGCGGGAGAATCCGCGCGAGCGCCGCAGAGCGTGTGGCGTGATATCTCGGAGGGCTTGACGACCGCCGCGTTGCCCGCGGCCAGCGCTCCCACCAGCGGTGCGAGCACCATCGACAAGGGGTAGTTCCATGGCGCGATGATCAGCACCACGCCCTTCGGCTCCGGCACGATCCGGCTTCGACCCGGCTGTGCCATCATCGGTGTGCGGACACGACTGCCGCGCATCCAGCGCGCGAGATGCCGGCGCGCGTACTTCGCTTCCTCGACCACGAAGCTCGTCTCGGACAGAAACGACTCATGGCGGCTCTTGTTGAGGTCGAGCCGCAAGGCTTCGGCGAAGTCCGCTTCGCGCTCGTCGAGCATCCTCTCGATGGCCGCGAGCTGGGCGCGGCGCCAGGCGAGCGGTCGGGTCCGGCCGGCGTCGAAGGACGTTCTGACGCGGCGTAGCGTTTGATCGATCACGATCAGGCTCCGGCGCGGTGACAGACGGTACGAGCCGCGCAAGACTTGAGACGGCGTACGCACGTTAGCACAGGCGGTGCGCCATTGCTGCGTTGCAGCAACCAGCCGGGCATACGAGGAACGCACATGGTGATAGACGTTCGCGAGATCTTTCAGGGCCGCGTGATCCGACTTACCGTCGAGCAGGTCCGGTTGCCGAACGGCGCGGTCGCGTCGCTCGAAATAGCACATCACCCCGGTGGCGCAGCGGTCGTTGCAATCGACGACCAGGACCGCGTCTGCCTGTTGCGACAGTACCGCCATGCCGCGGGTGGCTGGGTGGACGAGTTGCCGGCAGGCAAGCTCGATGACGGGGAGCCGCCGCTGACGTGCGCAAAACGCGAGCTCGAGGAGGAAGCCGGCATGCGGGCGGCGCATTGGACGCCGCTCGGCTCCTTCCTCACCTCCCCCGGAGTGCTCACGGAGGTGATACACCTGTTCCTCGCGAGCGGCCTCGTGCCCGTGGCGACCAGACCGGAGGCGCACGAGGTGCTCGAGCCGCGCTGGCTGCCGTTCGGCGAAGCGCTCGCGCTCGCCTCGTCGGGGCGCCTTGCCGATGGCAAGAGCATCGTCGGGCTGGTCTGGGCGGAACAGGCTCGCCTCGCCGCGGCGGCCCCGGGTTCTGCCGACGGAATTGCGTGACGCGACTCTCACTTCCCGTAAGGCGGGACTCGGTAATATCGACGTTGCGTTAGGACACCAGCGGAGCGCTGGCATGGCAGAGAAACCCCGCATTAAGGACGCGGGAACAGCAACCCGTTCGCGGTCCAGCCGCGACCAGGGACAGTCGCAGCCGAGTGACGCGGATCCGGCCGCGGGCGCTGACGTCGGCGGGACTGACGCAGTTCCCGGGCAGCTGGCCCACGACGACCGTGGCAACGTCACCTGGGAATGGTCCGACAACCCGGATCTGCAGGCGGACGACATCCTGGGCGGCACTGCGCGGTTGCGCGCGCTCTTGCCGAAGAACCTCGCGGTCGAGGACGAGAACGACCTCGCGGCGGTTAGCAGGGACCCGATTCCCACCCGCAAGACGCCTAAGTCCGGTTACAACCCGTACAACAGCGGCGAGCCGACCAAGCAGACCTGGAAGAAGAAGCGCGACCTGCGTGAGCTGAACAAGTGGATCGCGCTCAAGAAACGCATGGAAAATAAGTCCGGCGACGAGTAGCCGGGATTTCCTGACTTCCGGGACGTGGATGGCGCTCGTCGGCGCCCGGCGGCGGTGCGTAGATGCTCGCCGACGCGCGGCCCCGGTAGCTGCTCGCCGACGCGCGGCCGTGGTGTATCCGCAGCCGCTAACCACGATTCGACGGATCGTTGCAGAGCGGAAGAGGGCTGCCCCGCACGTCCTGTCGGCGCGCGCCGGATCGCTGCCGGTATCGCGGAATCGTCGAGGCAGCCCTTCGCTAAGAGTGCCCGCGACGTCCAACTGTGGGCACGGAGGCCTGCTTCGCGGCTGGGATACCACCACGTCCACGCGCCGGCTCGGGACGCTACCGTGGCATCGGCGAGCCGGCGTTTGGACCGGGTGTCTCGTGGGCCGAAACCACGCCTGAACAATCGCAGGTAGACGTCGCGGACCACTCCGAGGTGATGACTCTGCAACGACTCCGCGATACCGCCGACGATGCGGTGCGCTCCGACAGCACGTGCGGGGCACTCTCCTCAGCTTTGTAATGTCCGTCGATCGTGGTGACCGGCCCATGAGATACCCGGGCCGAGCGCCGGCGAGCAGCTGCCGTGGCCGAGCGGCGGCGAGCAGCCACCCCGCAGATGCCCGTCAGCCGCGACTCAGGACCACTGCGCCGCGTGGCGTAGCTTCGACTGGCTCCCCAGGCGATAGAAACGCCGCAGTTCTGCGAGCAGCGCCTCCGGACGCGCGCGCCGACGGCGCAGGAAACGCTCCTCCAGCCGGCGGCAGAAGCGCGCCGCGCAGCGATGCGCCTCCTCATAACGAGCTCGTTCCGGCTCCGCCAGCTGCGGCAGAAAGTGCACGGCTTCGAACAGGCGGTGAAAGAGCTCGGCCGGGAACCTGCCCTCGCGCTGTTCGAGCATCAGACGCAGCGCGCTCGCATACTTGTCGACCTCCGCTTGCAGCTCGAGCTCGAGCAGTGAGATCTCGCGCGTGCGGTCGGTGTTCCACACCACGTAGTGGAAATGGCTCACGCCCTCGAGCGCCGTGCAGTAGTCGGCGAGGTTGCGCTCGTCGAGCGCCTGCAGCGGGCAGCGCGCCGCCAGGCGGCGCAGCACCTCCGAGTCCACATACAGGCTGAGCTCGAGCCCGTCGCTGCTTTCGGCCATGAGCAGCTGCTCGTCGGTAGACGGCGGGTGCGCGCGGCCGGCGAGCTCCGCGGCGCGGCTTGCGTCGGTCACGAGGAAATCGTGCACGTCGTGCAGGGCGGGCGCGTCGTAAATCCGGGCGAGCAGTCCCTGCAGGCCGCGCAGCAAGACCGCGGGCGCAGGCGTCGTCAATTAGTCGCCCGCTCGATCGACACAGGTGTCGGTATCACGCCGAGGCGCAGCAGGATCTCCCGGGCGCGCGGGCTGCCGGTCTTGAGCCAGATCTCGTACTGCCGCAGGACGTCTCGATCGCTGTGCCGATGCGACATCTCGCTTACTTCGTTCAGGGCATCGACCAGCCGCTGGAACTTCGCGGCGAGCTCGGCAAACACGGCGGCGAGTGCCCGGGCACGGGTGCCGTGCCCGCAGCTGTCGGCCAGGGTTCCGTACGCGCGGCCGCCCATCGCGATGTGATAGTCGATGTCGACGAGCTTCCGCGCGAAGCTCTGCGCGAAGAAGCCGGCGACGAAGAGCGAAACGTCACCCAGGCGCTGCAGGGCGCGGCTCCTGTGCTGAGGGGAAGTCGCCGCCGCCGCTTCCGCCAGCATCACTGCGAGCGGCCGCAGCCGCACGCCCTCAGGCGTCCGCTCGAACAGCGCCTCGGAGCGCGAGAACATCGTGAGCAAGTTGACGACGTAGTGCTCGGTATGAGCATCCACGCCGACGTGCTGGCGCGTGAGTGCGTCGTGAACGGAATCGCGGAAGAATTCGCGCAGGCCGCGCACGTCCAGGGCGGCCTCGTCGTCCTGCGCGGCCACCGCCGTTTCGAGCCGTCGCTCTGCGTTCAGCGACTTCATGGGCTGAAAATAACCAAGGCGCCGTGCGTCGACAAGCGGACGAGTGCGACACAATCCACGAAACGTGTCGGAAACCGCGCACAGATCGCGTCGGACGGCGCCGCCCCTTCTGTCGCCCGGCCGCCCCGCATCGATATCACAGGGCGCTCAGCACCGCGTCGAGCTCCGCCAGCGAGCGGATGTGAAATTCGGGAACGGCGGTCGCCGCCGGCCACGGCGCGCCGCCGCGGTTGAGCCACACCGGGCGCAGACCGGCGCTTCGCGCCCCTTCGATGTCTGCGTCCGGATCGTCGCCCACGTGCAGGACCCGCGCGGCCTCGAGTCCCGCCTCGTCGATGAGCCGGCGGAAGATCCGCGGGTCGGGTTTGAGGCATCCGGCGTCGCGCGCCGAGAGGCTGCGCTCGAAGAACTCCGCGAGCCCGATCGCGGCCAGATCCGCATTGCCGTTGCTGATCGCGAACAGCCGCCAGCGCGGCCGCAGGGTCGTGAGCGCAGGGAGGACGTCGTCGTACAGGACGACCTCATTGCGCGCGCGATAGAAGACCTCGAAGGCCTGCTGCGCCATGCTCTCCGGATAATCGGCTTCGCGTGCCAGGCGGCGCAGCATCTCGAGCCGCAGCCACGTGAAGTCGTGAAGCATGGCGGGCTCCTCGAGCATCAGCCGCGAGCGCAGCTCGCGCATCGACGCGACGGTGTGTCGCTCGAGCACGCGCGGATAGGCCTCCGCCAGGAAGTCCGCGAGCATCTGCTCCGCACGCACGATCACCGGCCCCACGTCCCACAGCGTGTTGTCGAGGTCGAAGATCAGCGCATCGATCGGCATAGGCGCTCCGGCTGCGCGGATCGTGGCATAGTCGCATCGCCGCCGCACGTCGCGCGGCTCGTGGATCGCCGCATGTTCCGTCCATCCGACTTTGGCGCCCGTTATGCGCGTCGCACCGCTGCGGCCGAGCTGATGCTCGATCTCGCCGACGCCATGGCGGCGCCCGCGCCGGTGTACATGCTGGGCGGCGGCAATCCCGCGCGCATCCCCGAAGTCGAGGGCTGCGTACATGCGGCGGCTGAGCGAGATCGCCGTCGACCCGGTACAGTTCGGTCGCTTTGCCGGGCAGTACTCCGATCCCGCAGGCGACCCGTTGTTCCGAGACGCCGTCGCGGCCGTGCTTTACGACGAGTTTGGCTGGCGCATCGAGCGGCGCAATGTCGCGCTGACTGCGGGCAGCCAGCTCGGGTTCTTCTTCATCTTCAACTGGCTGTCGGGACTGCAGCCCGACGGCTCGCGGCGACGGTTACTGCTGCCACTCGCGCCTGAGTACATCGGCTATGCCGATCTCGGCGTGGCCGACGGCATGCTGTGCTCGCGACCGGCGCTGATCGAGCGCGAGTCCGACGGGTTCTTCAAATACCGGCTCGACATCGCGAACCTCACGGTGCCCGATGATGTGGCCGCGATCTGCGTGTCGCGCCCTACCAACCCGTCCGGCAACGTGCTTACGATCGCGGAGCTCGAGCAGCTCGACGCCGCCGCGCGGCAGCGCGGCGTGCCGCTCGTGATCGATGCGGCTTACGGACTGCCGTTCCCGGGGCTGCAGTTCGAGGACGGTGCGGCCTTCTGGAACAACAACGTGATCCTGTGCCTCAGCCTCTCGAAGCTCGGGCTACCGGGCGCGCGCACCGGGATCGTAGTCGCACACGAATCGGTGATCGAGGCGATCACGGCGTTCAACGCGACCGCCGCGCTCGCACCGGCCGGTACCGCGGCGACCATCGTCGAGCCGCTGCTGCGCAACGGTGAATTGCTCAGGCTGTGCCGCGAGGTCGTGCGGCCGCATTACGCCGCCCGCTGCCGGCAGGCGATCGACTGGTTGCGCGCGGCATGCACGGACCTGCCCCTCTTCATCCATCGACCGGAAGGCGCGTTTTTCCTGTGGCTGTGGTTTCCCCGGCTGCCGGTGCCGAGCGCCGAGTTGTACCGCCGCCTGAAGGCGCGCGGCGTGTACGTGATCTCCGGCCACCACTTCTTCCCCGGGCTCGAGGCGGACTGGCCGCATCGCAACGAATGCATCCGTATCAACTACTCCCAGGCGCCCGAGAGCGTCGCCCGGGGCATCGAGATCCTTGCCGACGAGGTGCGCCGCGCCTACGAATGAGGTGCAACCGTCCGACACGCGCTGCGACCGTCGCACCGCTTGGCGGCGCAACAGGCCTTGCTAGACTTGCGGCCGTCACGGAGGAGACGACCATGCGCCGATATCTTGGGCTCCTGGCCGCGTTGCTCGCGCTTGGCGGGTGCGCATCCAACCCGGTGACCGGCAAGCGGGAACTGAGCCTGGTTTCCGAGTCGCAGGAAATCCAGATCGGCCAGCAGCAGTACGCGCCCTCGCGGCAATCACAGGGCGGCGACTACATCACCGATCCGGGCATCACGAACTACGTGCAGCAGGTTGGCAGCCGCCTGGCCGCCGTCGCGGACCGGAAGCTGCCATACGAGTTCGTCGTCATCAACAGCAGCGATCTGAACGCCTGGGCACTGCCCGGCGGCAAGCTCGCAATCAACCGCGGACTCCTGGTCGAGCTGAAGAACGAAGCTGAGCTCGCCGCAGTGCTCGGCCACGAGATCGTCCACGCCGCGGCCCGCCACGGCGCGCAGCAGATGGAGCAGGGGCAGCTCATGCAGATCGGCGCCGCCATCGCATCGATCGGCGCCGCCGCCTACGGTGGGTCGGCGCTGGGCGAGATGGTGGGCCAGGGCGGAATGCTCGGCGCACAGCTCGTATCTGCGAAGTTCGGCCGGGACGACGAGCTCGAGGCCGACCGCTATGGGATGAAGTACATGAAGGCGGCCGGCTATGACCCGCAGGCCGCGGTAGCGCTGCAGGAGCTGTTCGTCCGCAAGTCCCAGGGCGGTGATCCGGACCGGTTGAGCAGTCTGTTTGCAAGCCACCCGCCCTCACCCGAACGCGTCGCGGCAAACAAGCAGACGATGGCGGAGATGGGCGGACCCGGCGGCGACCTGGGCGCCGATCGTTATCGCGCGGGCATCGCGAAGCTGCTCAAGGATGCGCCCGCGTATGCCAAGTACGACCAGGCCGTTGCAGCGGCCAACAAGGGCGATATCGCCTCGGCCAAGCGGCTTGCGGGCGAGGCGGCGACGATGCAGCCTCGCGAGGCCCGCTTCCCCGGGTTGCAGGGCGAGCTCGAGCTGCACGAGAAGGACGCGAAGGGTGCGCTGCCGTATCTGGAGAAAGCGCGCTCGCTGGATCCCAACTACTTCAAGCCCATCGCGCTTGCGGGCATCGCGCAGTACGACCTCGGTAACCGGGGCGCTGCCGAGCCCCTTCTGAACCAGGCCATGCAGCTTCTGCCGAACGGCCCCAGCGCCTATTACCTCGGCCGCATCGCCGAAGACAACGGCAACACCGCGAAAGCGGTCGAGTACTACAAGATGGTGGCCGGCTCGAAGTCGAAGCTCGGGCAGGAAGCGCAGGCGCGGCTCGCACGGCTCGATCTCGCGCAGAACCCCGACACCTATCTTGCGATCGAGCCGCAGCTCGATCAGAGCGGCCACGTCTGGCTCACCGTGGGCAATCGTACGAATGTGCCGGTGCGCAACGTCAGCCTTCAGGTCGCGGTGGTCAACCAGGCCGGGCAGGTGCACTCCGGTCCGGTACGCGTGACGACCGGTGGCGGAGTGATCCCCCCGCAGCAGGCGGTGCGCCTGCAGACCTCGCTCGGGCCGTTCAAGACGCGCGAGGTATTGAACTACGTCAAGTGGAAGGTCGAGAGCGCGCAGCCGGCGCAATAGGTTTCGACGGATCAGCGTTCTCGGCGCCCGCCGCCGCTCGACTCTTCGTACGGTGCATCCGATCGCGGCGCGGCGGGCAACTGTTCATCGAGCGACTGACGATAGCGGAGGCAGCCGCGCAGGAACTGCGGCCAGCTCGGAACAATGGGAAGGGGATCGGTTCGCTCCGGCAGCAGGCCCCACAAAGCCGGGTGATGCCAGCACAATTCGTGGCCGGACGCGTCGCGGTGCTCCCGTATGCCGCCCCGGAGCTTGCGGATCTCCGTGATCAGCTCGGCGCGGGACATTCCTTCGAGGTCGTCGTCCATCGGTGTGGCCCTCGCGATTCGTGACGCAGGCGCATCATCCGGCAGGCACCACCGATTCGGAAGGCGGCACCGATCGGAACATATTTGGTGGTCGGGGAAGCTGTCAATCGCGACTGCGCGCGATTATCGCAGTCGCCAATCGATCCGCGGAACCCGGTGCGTGCGCAAAAAAGAGCGACGGCTCGGTGAGCTCGAGCTCCAACACCACGGGGACGCCATCGTTGCCTCTGATCAAGTCGACCCGCGCATAAAGCGGGACGCCGAACGGAATCGCCCCTAACGTCGCGACCGCGACGCGGCGCTCCGCGTCGTCGATATCATGCGGCACGAGCTTCTCGCGCGCGAAGAGCCCCGAGACCACGCCCGCGCCAGCCATGAGCAGCGGCCCCTTACGCACCGCGTGGCTCAGCACGCCCCCGAAGAAAATCACGGCGGTCTCGCCGTGCTCATCCACCCGTTGCAGGTACGGCTGCAGCATCGCGCGGCGGCCGGCGTCGAGCAGGCGGGCGAGATGCTGGAGCGCCGCTGCGCCGTCCTCGCGCGCATACCGGGCGACATCGCGGGACCCCGCGCCAACCACCGGCTTGACGACGAAGTCGGTGAATCCGTCCGCGTGGCCAACCGTCAGTGAATCAGCGGCTCCTGAGAGGAAACGCGTGAGCTCCGCCGACGCGTCGGCTCCGGGCGATACGAATCGTGTCGGCACCACCGGCACGCCGGCGTGCGAGAGCCCGACGAGATAGCGCTTGTCGGTGTTCCAGCGCACCGTCTCGACGCGGTTTGCGAGACGCGTGAGCCTCGCGCAGCGACCGGCCCACTCGAGAAACTCGCCGATCCGCTCGGCGTAGTCCCAGGCCGAGCGCAGCACGGCAATATCGAACCGCGCCCAGTCGACCCTCGCGTCGTCCCAGCAGGGCATGGCGACGTCGGCCCCTTGCGCTGCGAGCGCATCGCGAAGCGGCGGCAGGTCCTCGTCGAGCGCGAGCGCCTCGCGCGCGGTCACGAGCGCGACACGCGGCGTGCCGCCCGACGTCATGCCGTGGCTCCGGCGCGTCGTCGCGAACGCTGCATGGGCGCGTCATCGATGTCCGGAGCACGCGCACGCGTGCGCAGGAACTCCCCGAGAATGCGCGCGGTATGCGAGTGCCGTCCGCTCGCCGCGAGCTGCTCGGGGGACCCCTGCGCCACCACCCGCCCGCCTGCGGCACCGCCTTCCGGTCCGAGATCGACTATCCAGTCGGCCTCGGCGATTACGTCGAGGTTGTGCTCGATCACGACGACCGTGTGGCCCGCGTCTACGAGCCGGTGCAGCACGCGGATCAGGCGCTCAACGTCGGCCATGTGCAGACCGACGGTGGGCTCATCGAGCACGTAGAGCGTTCCACCGGCCGACCGCAGCCGGGCAAGCTCGGTTACGAGCTTGATGCGCTGCGCCTCGCCGCCCGACAAGGTCGGGCTCTGCTGACCCAGCGTCAGGTAGCCGAGACCTACGTCCTGCAGCAGCCTGAGCGCGTGATGGATGCGCGTGTGAGCGGCGAAAAAGGGCTCCGCCTCGTCGACGCTCATCGCCAGCACGTCGCCGATGCTGCGCCCGCGATACTGGATGGCCAGCGTCTCGGGATCGAAGCGTCGACCGCCGCAGGAATCGCAGAGCACCTTGACATCGGGGAGAAAACTCATCTCGATCGTCCGCAACCCCTGTCCCTCGCAGGCCTCGCAGCGCCCGCCGGCGGTATTGAACGAGAACCGGCCGGCGCCGTAACCGCGCACGCGCGCCTCGGTCGTGCCGGCATAGAGACGCCGGATGTCGTCCCAGAACCCGACATAGGTGGCGGGGCAGGAGCGCGGTGTCTTGCCGATCGGCGCCTGGTCGACCTCGAGTACGCGCTTGACCTGCTCGACACCGTCGATGCCCGCGCAGCCGAGCCACGGCGCCGCGCGGCGGCGACCACGCGTTTCGGAGGTCCGCACACGCAGGTTGGCGTACAGCACGTCGCGGGCGAAGGTTGACTTGCCCGAGCCCGATACGCCGGTCACGACGGTGAGGCGCTCGAGCGGCACGCGCACGTCCACCGAGCGCAGGTTGTGCAGCCGGGCCTTGCGCACGGTGAGCGCGGCGTCGCTTCGGCTCACGCCGCGACGCTCGATGAACGGATGACGCAGCGGCTCGGCGAGAAACCGCCCGGTCTGCGACTCGGGTGCGGCGATGAGATCCGCGATGCTGCCCTCGCCGACCAGACGTCCGCCGCGGGAGCCGGCGTCCGGCCCCAGGTCGATCAGGTGATCGGCGCGGCGGATTGTGTCCTCGTCGTGCTCGACCACGATCAGCGTGTTGCCCTTGGCGCGCAGCTTGGCGAGCGCGTCGAGCAGAATGCGGTTGTCGCGCGGGTGCAGCCCGATCGTGGGTTCGTCGAGTACATAGCAGACGCCGCGCAGGTTCGAACCGAGCTGCGCCGCAAGCCGGATCCTCTGCGCCTCCCCGCCCGAGAGCGTCGGCGCGGCGCGGTCGAGGGCGAGGTAACCGAGACCGACGTCATGCAGGAACACAAGCCGTGAGCCGATCTCGGCCAGGAGGTCGCGCGCGATCTCGGCCTCGCGCCCGCGCAGCGCGAGCCCGTCGAAGAACCCGCGCGCCGATTCGACCGGCAGCGCCGCCAGTTCCGCGATCGAGCGCTCGCGGAACCGGACATTGAGCGCGACCGGATTCAGCCGCTGGCCGTCGCAGGACTCGCAGGGCGTTGCCTCGCCGGCAAACCACTCGTTCCACCACAGCTCCTCGCCGCTCTGCTCGGCGTCGAAGCCGTCGATCGCCAGGCCGGTGCCGAAGCACGCCTCGCACCAGCCGTGTTTCGAGTTGTAGGAGAAGAGCCGCGGATCAGGTTCAGGGAAACTGCGACCGCAGCCCGGGCAGGCGCGGCGCGTCGAGAAGACGCGCATCCTGGGTGGCCCGCGCTTCGCCGCCGGCTCGAGCAAGTGCGCCACGCCCTTGCCATGATCGAGTGCGCGCTGCAGCGCCGCGCGCAGCTCGCCTTCCGTCGCGGCGGAGACCTGGACGCTTCCGGCCGGCAGCTCGATCGTGTGCTCGCGAAACCGGTCGAGCCGCGGCCAGCGGGCGGTCGGCAGGCGTTCGCCGTCGACGCGCAGCTCCGCATGCCCTTTGCCCGCCGCCCACTTGGCGAGATCCGTGTAATAACCCTTGCGCGCGACGACGAGCGGCGCCAGGAGCTCGATCCTGCGGCCCCGGTATTCCCGGAGCAACCGCGCAGCGATCGCATCGGCGCTTTGTGGCTCGATCGGCAGCTCGCAATCGGGGCAGTGCTGGACTCCGAGCTTGACGTACAGCAGACGCAGGAAATGATGGATCTCGGTCAGCGTCCCGACCGTGCTCTTGCGGCCGCCGCGGCTCGTGCGCTGCTCGATCGCGACGGTGGGCGGGATACCGTAGATCGCGTCCACGTCGGGGCGCGATGCCGGCTGCACGAACTGTCGCGCATACGCGTTGAGCGACTCCAGGTAGCGTCGCTGACCCTCGGCGAAGACGATGTCGAAGGCGAGCGTCGACTTGCCTGAGCCCGATACGCCGGTCACGACCGTGAACCGCTCGCGGGGAATCTCGACGTCGACGTCGCGCAGGTTGTGCTCGCGCGCCTTGTGCACGACGATTGCCTCGCGCGGCGGCTCGGGCAGTCGGCTGCGTCGCGGTCGTCGCGTCCGCGACTCGCGGACGGCTCGCCGCGACCAGCCGGTCGCGCGCCGATGCGTCGTCGGCGAGCGCGCGACCCGTGTGCGAGGCGGCGTTTCGCATCACCTCGTCCGGCGTGCCCGCGGCAACCAGCCGTCCGCCCGCCTCCCCGCCCTCGGGACCGAGGTCGATGATCCAGTCGGCGGCGCGGATGACGTCCAGGTTGTGCTCGATGACGAGCAGCGAGTGCCCCGCGGCAAGCAGCCGTTCGAAGGCGCCCAGCAGCTTCGCAATGTCGTGGAAGTGCAGCCCGGTCGTGGGCTCGTCGAAGAGGAAAAGTAACGGTACCGCGCCGTTGACCTTGCCCTTGTCAGCGAGGTGGCCGGCGAGCTTGAGCCGCTGCGCCTCGCCGCCGGAGAGCGTCGGCACGGGCTGGCCGAGCCGCAGGTACTCGAGGCCGACCTCGACTAGGGGTTCGAGCCGCTGGAGCACTTCCTCGTCGCCGGCGAAGAAGTCGACGGCTTCTGCGACGGTCATCTCGAGCACCTCGGCGATGCTGCGCGCCGGGCCCTCGTCGCGGGCGATCTTGACCTCGAGGATTTCGGGTCGGTATCGCTGACCGTTGCAGTCCGGGCAGCGCAGATACACGTCGGAGAGGAACTGCATCTCGACGTGCTCGAAACCGTTGCCGCTGCAGGTCGGACAACGCCCGTTGCCGGAATTGAAGCTGAACGTGCCGACGGTATAGCCGCGCTCGATCGACACAGCCTCGGCAGCGAAGCGTTTGCGGATCGCATCGAAGGCGCCGACGTAGCTCGCGGGATTCGAGCGCGTCGTGCGCCCGATCGGCGTCTGGTCGACCAGCACGACACCGCTCACGTGCTCGCCGCCTGCGAGCGCCCGGTGCGCGCCCGGCGCCTCGGTCGGCTTGCCCTTGGCGCGCAGCAGTGCCGCGTACAGCACGTCGCGCACCAGCGTCGACTTGCCCGAGCCCGACACGCCGGTGACACAGACCAGCCGGTTGAGCGGGATCTCGACGTCGAGATCCCGGAGATTGTGCTGCGAGGCGCCCACGAGCAGCAGGCGCGGTGCATCGGGTGCCGGCGCCCCCCGCCGGGTAAGCGCGGCGAGCACGTCGCGGCGACCCGCGAGGTAATCGGCCGTGAGCGTGCTGCCTCGCGCGAGCTCCGCGGGCGTGCCATCGAACACCACCCGGCCGCCGCGCTCGCCCGGGCCCCGGCCCCAGGTCGAGGATGCGGTCGGCGGCCATCATGATCTGCGGGTCGTGCTCGACCACGAGCAGCGAGTTGCCGTTGTGCTTGAGCCGCTGCATGACCTCGATTACCCGCCGCATATCCCGCGGATGCAGGCCGATCGACGGCTCGTCGAGCACGAAGAGCGTATTGACGAGCGAAGTCCCGAGCGCGGTAGTGAGGTTGATGCGCTGTACCTCTCCGCCCGACAGCGTGCGCGACTGGCGATCCAGCGTGAGATAGCCGAGGCCGACCCGCACCAGGAACTCGAGCCGCGAGCGGACCTCACCCAGCAGCAGATCCGCGGCCTCATCGAGCGGCGCTGGCAGGACGAGCTCCGCGAAGAACTCGCGGCAGCGCTCGATCGGCAACAGCATCAGCTCGTGCACGTTGAGGCCGGGCGAGCCCAGCCGCCACAGCAGCGCCTCCGGTTTCAGCCGCGCGCCGCCGCAGTCCCCGCAGGGCGTGTAGCTGCGATAGCGCGAGAGCAGCACCCGGATGTGCATCTTGTATGCGCGGCTCTCGAGCCAGGCGAAGAAACGGCGCACGCCATACCAGACCTTCTTTTCCCAGGAACCCTCGCCCTCGATGACCCAGCGGCGATCCCGATCGGTGAGCTCGCGCCAGGGCACGTCGACGGGCACGCCACGCTTGCGGGCGTACTTGAGCAGATCGTCCTGGCACTCGCGATAGGCATCGGTCTGCCACGGACGCACCGCGCCGCCGCGCAGGCGTCTTCGACTCATCCGGGATCACCAGACCGTAGTCGACGCCGATCACGCGGCCGAAGCCGCGACAGGTGTCGCAGGCACCGAGCGGCGAGTTGAACGAGAACTGGCTTGGCGTCGGGTCGCGGTAAGCGATGTCGCAGTCGGGGCAATGCAGACCGGACGAGTAACGCCAGTCCTGCGGAGGATCGGTTTGCGCATGCACGCAGATACGCCCGCGACCGAGCTTGAGCGCCGATTCGAGCGTGTCGACGAGCCGGGCGCGATCGGCGCCGCCGAGGCGCAACCGGTCCTGAACGATCTCGAGCATGCGGCCACGCCGCGCGTGCACACGCGTATAGCCCTGCTTGGCGAGCAGGTCGAGTACCTCGGCCTCGCTGAAGTTGTCGGGCACTTCCACGGGAAAGGTCACGATCACGCGCGGGTCGCCAGCCGCCTGGGCGCGCGACGGCACCTCGGTGGCGATGCTCTCGGCCGTGTCCCGGCGGACCGGGGCGCCGCAGTTCCGGCAGTGAAGCGTGCGCGGCGCGCGCGTACAGCAGCTTCAGATGATCGTTGAGCTCGGTCATCGTGCCGACGGTCGAGCGCGAGGTCCGGACGGGGTTCGTCTGGTCGATGGCGATCGCCGGCGGAATCCCGTCGATGCGGTCGACCCGCGGCTTGTCCATCCGGTCGAGGAACTGTCTTGCGTAAGGCGAGAAGGTCTCGACGTAGCGGCGCTGGCCCTCCGCGTACACCGTGTCGAATACCAGCGAGGACTTGCCGGAGCCGGACACGCCGGTCACCACCACGAGCTCGCGCAGCGGAAGGTCGAGGTCGAGCGCGCGCAGATTGTTCTGGCGCGCCCCTCGAATGCGGATGCAGTCGGGCGTGGCTCTGGTCATGGTCCGGGGTCCGGCCGGGTACGGCGGGAGCGATCACGCTACCACGATTCGGCCGGCTGTCCGATACTTCATGACAGAAAGATGCCAGACCGGCCCGGGGAGCGACACGATGGGATTTTTTTCCGCCCTGATGCCGCGCGAGACGCGGTTCTTCACCCTCTTCAACCGCCATGCGGAATACGTCGTGCAGGGCGGGCGGCTGGTGGCCGACCTGATGCACGAGCTGCGGCGACGAGCGGCGGCGGGCCGACTTGATCCGCCGCATCGGCGAGGCCGAGCGCGCGGCCGACAAGGTGACGCACGAGACCGTGTCGCTGCTGCACACGACCTTCATCACGCCCTTCGACCGCGACGACATCCACCGGCTGATCTCGAGCATGGACGACATCCTGGACCTGATCCAGGACACGGCCGAGGCCGTGCACCTCTACGACATGCAGCAGCTGCCGCCCGAGGCGCCGCGCCTGGTGCGGCTGCTCGAGGCGAGCTGCGAGCGCGTCCAGGCGGCGGTGCAGCTGCTGCCGAGCATGGACAACGCGAGCCGCATGCTCGCGATCGCGCAGGAGATCGACTCCCTCGAGAGCGAGGCGGACGAGGCCATGCGCACGGGCATCTCGCGACTGTTCCGCGAGGAGCAGGACGTCCGCCAGCTGATCAAGCACAAGAACGTCTACGAGTATCTCGAGGAAGCCACGGACAAGTGCCAGGACGTCGCGAACGTCATCGAGTCCGTCGTCGTCGAGAACGTCTGAGCATGGACCTTACGATCCCGCTCGCGACCCTGGTGGTCCTGGTCGCGCTCGCGCTGGCCTTCGACTTCATGAACGGCTTTCACGACGCCGCGAACTCCATCGCGACCGTCGTTTCCACCGGCGTGCTGCGGCCCTATCAGGCGGTGATCTGGGCCGCGTTCTTCAATTTCGTCGCGATCTTCATTTTTCATCTGAAGGTCGCGGCGACCGTCGGCAAGGGCATCGTCGATCCCGAAGCGATCGATCACTACGTGATCTTCGGCGCGCTGATCGGCGCGATCGTCTGGAACCTGATCACCTGGTACTACGGAATCCCGTCGAGCTCCTCGCACGCGCTGATCGGCGGCATGATCGGCGCGACGCTCGCAAAGGCGGGCACAGGGCCGCTGCTCGCGCCGGGCATCGTCAAAACCGCGATCTTCATCGTCGTCGCGCCGTTGCTGGGCATGACGCTCGGCGCACTGCTGATGATCGCCGTATCGTGGGCCTGTGTGCGTCGGTCGCCACGGCGCGTGGACCGGTGGTTCCGACGCCTGCAGCTCGTCTCTTCGGCGCTGTACAGCATCGGGCACGGCAGCAACGACGCGCAGAAGACCATGGGCATCATCTGGCTGCTGCTGATCACCGCCGGCATGACCACGCGGGACCACCTGCCCTACTGGGTCATCGTCAGCTGCTACGTGGCGATCGCCCTCGGCACGCTGTTCGGCGGCTGGCGCATCGTCAAGACCATGGGACAGAAGATCACCAAGCTGCGGCCCGTGGGCGGCTTTGCGGCCGAAACGGGCGGAGCCATGACGCTGTTCCTCGCCTCGAGCTTCGGAATCCCGGTGTCGACGACGCACACCATCACCGGCGCGATCATCGGCGTCGGCGCGGCACAGCGCACGCGCGCCGTACGCTGGGGCGTCGCCGGCAACATCGTGATCGCCTGGCTCGTCACCATGCCGGCGGCGGCTGCGATGGCGGCGATCGCCTATTACGTCGGGCGGATGCTGCTGTCCGGCTGAACCGGTCTTTGCCGCGGGCTGTCAGAGGCCGAACGCGCGCGCGGCAAAGCTGTCAGAACACGGGGACGTTTTGGGATGGGCGCGCGGGAGGATCCATGCGTGGAATCTACGGTGGTCTGCTGCTGGCGCTCTGCCTGCCCTGCACGGCCGCGGACGATTTCAAGGTCATCGAGCTGGAACAGGACGTCATCGAGCTCGAACGTCGCGTCGAGGAGCTGTCGCGACAGGTCGCGCAATTGCAGCAGCGCAACGCCGCCGCCGCCACCGGGCCCGCGACGCCTGTGGAGTCCCCCGCGCCCGCTGGGTCGGCGCCGTGGCTCAGCGCGGCAAACTGGGGTCGCGTTCGCGCCGGAATGAGCGAATTCGAAGTGATCGGCATTCTCGGGCCGCCTTCCTCCGTACGCGGCGCGCCCGAGTCGGAGTCGCGCACGCTGATGTACGCGATGGAGATCGGTTCGTCGGCTTTCCTGAGCGGCCGCGTGGAATTGAAGGATCGGCGCGTGGTCGAGGTCCAGGTACCGGCTCTCAGATAGTCTCGAGCCGAAACCTTGCGCCTTTCAGGCCGGGCGCGGCACGGCGCACGTATGTTCGTCAACGCACCGACCGCTATCCCCGGCGCGCGCATCCTTCGGCACGAGGCTGAAGGAGACAGACATGCTAGCTCACGAGACCCACCCAGGCTGGACACGCTTCCTGGACCGGATCCGCAGGTTGTGGAACATACCGCCACCGAAGAGACCGACGCCGAAACACGGGTTTGAGCACGCTGTCGTTCGCCACGGCGATATTGGCGGGCCCGAGGTCTCCTCACGCTGATTCGAGGTCCCTGCCCCCGAAATGGGCAGCGTTGACCATCCACCGGCTCGTCTGTGCGAAAGCGTACAGACGACACGTAAGTTGCCCGGGAATATCGCCTGCAGACTCCTCGAGCTAGGGCGATGCCGGGCACCCAATTGTCAACGCGCCAGAGTTGCGCAGCCTTCGCAAGACCCTCACTAGGTCGGTCGGTCTGGCAGTTGACCAACACGCTGCCGACGTTCGCACTGCTGTGGTTGGTGATGGCGTGGACCGTGCACGCGCAGTGGCATTACGGCTGGACGCTGCTGCTCGCGCTGCCGGCCGCCGGGCTGTACGTGCGCCTGTTCATCATCCAGCACGATTGCAGCCACGGCTCGTATTTCGCAAGCAGACGCGCCAACCACTGGGTGGGCGCCTGTCTGGGGTTGATCACGCTGTTTCCCTTTGGCTACTGGAAGAAAACCCACGCCGTACATCACGCCACCTCGGGAAATCTCGACCGCCGTGGGTTCGGCGATGTCCTGACACTGACTCTCAACGAATATCGTTCGCGCTCGCGATTGAGCCGCTTCGGCTACCGCTGCTATCGCAGCATGCCCGTGCTCCTGGGCCTGGGGCCGATCTGGCAGTTCGTGATCAAGCATCGGGTGCCCCTCGATCTGCCGTTGTCGTGGAGGAAAGAGTGGCGCAGCGTGCTGCTCAACAATCTCATGCTTCTTCTCGCCGGCGTCGCCCTGGGCGGGACCGTCGGCTGGGGCACGGTGCTGATGGTGCAGCTGCCGGTGCTCCTGGTCGCCGGCGCAGTCGGCGTGTGGCTGTTCTACGTACAGCACACCTTCGAGTACGCCTACTGGTCACGGGCGGAGGACTGGGATCCCAATCAAGCCGCGGTCGCGGGCGCCTCGCACTACGACCTGCCGCAGGTGCTGCATTGGTTTACCGGCAACATCGGCTACCACCACATACATCACCTGGCGCCGCGTATTCCGAACTACCGCCTTGCGCGCAGCGTTTGAATCAAGCCCGCTGCTTCGCGGCGCGCACCGAGCCTGACGCTGCGCTCGAGCCTCGAGTGCGCACGCATGAAGCTTTGGGACGAGGATCGGCGACGCATGGTCGGGTTTCCGGAGTGAACGTACCTCGGCCGTGCCGCGACTGTCGCGCCTCGGCGTCCATCGCCGGGATATCTGTGCGGCGGCGTACAGACGTACCAGCACTGTTTCGCGGACGCTTTCAGGCAGGCTGACGGAGACTCTGAGGACATTGGCGTGGAGAATCCCGGGCGTCGCGCCTCACTCGTGCGGAGCGAGTACTTGATAGAGCGCTTTCGCGTTCTCTTCGAGTCTGGCGGTGGATGGCACTGCGGGTGCGCGGATTTCGCTTCCGCCAGTGCATGCGAACATTCCCGGGAAGCTGCCGGCATGCGCGCCGCTCAGGCCGAGATCACGGACCATGTGGCGACCGGTCGCTCGCAATTCGCGCGGAATCTTTTCCCGAGCGCTTAAAACCGCATTTCCAAATGACTTGCGCGCCGAAGCCGAGCTGACCAGTGACACATCCCATACGACGTGAGTCTCGCGACGACAATAGGGTAGGGCACGTCGCGCACCTTGAAGCATGGGAGGACGACGGCGAACAGACTGCAGCGCGCATATCACGCACAATCTGTCGGCGCGTGATCTCAGGAAGCCAGTAACCGATCCGTCTCCTTCTTGACCACGGCATAACACTCACAACACTGCTCTTCGAGCTTTGGCCGGTTCAGCACCGTGATCTTGCCACGGGCGTATCGGATGACCCCGAGCTTCTGCAGCTTGCCGGCGGCCTCCGTGACGCCTTCGCGCCGAACACCGAGCATGTTGGCGATCAGCTCCTGGGTCATGGTCAGTTCGTCGGAGGCCAGGCGGTCGAGCGACAGCAGCAGCCAGCGGCACAACTGCTGGTCCACCGAGTGATGCCGGTTGCAGACCGCGGTCTGGGCCATCTGCGTGATCAGGGCCTGCGTGTAGCGCAGCAGCTTGAGCTGCATCTGCCCGTTTCGATGGAACTCATCCTTGAGCAGCTGGCTGATCAGCTTGTACGCGTGGCCGGCGCTCTGCACGATCGCCCGGCTTGGGGTGGTTTCCCCGCCCATGAAAAGCGCGATGCCGATCAGACCCTCGTTCCCCACCACGGAGATCTCCGCGGACGCGCCGTCTTCCATCACGTACAGCAGCGAAACGATGCAGTCCGTCGGAAAGTAAACGTGGCGCAGGACATCGCCCGACTCGTACAAGACCTTGCCGAGGGGCATCGCCACGAGCTGCAGGTGCGGATAGAGCCGCTCGCGCTCCGCGGGCGCCAATGCCGCCAGTACGCTGTTCTGTTGCGGATCGTGAGGGCCGGGCATTGGGCGTGTTCCGGTGGCTGAAAAGGTGCGGTGCCCGTTTTGCAGTATAGATCAAACACAATCCAGTGTGCGGTACCGCACACCGGCCGCCCCGTGTGATTTAGCCGGTTGGCGCGCGTCTTCTCGACCAGCTGCGCCCTCCTATGTACGCAGGCGCACCGACGCCCTCAGCTCCCCCCGCGCACACTCCGTCTCTTGATGGACGACCGACGGAACCGGTGGTCCACCGTCACCAGGCAGGAACTGAAATGAACGTTACATCGCAAGATCACCGCCGCGGCTCGCACTGGCATGCCCCGCTGGCTGTCGCTGGCGCGCTGATGCTCGCAGCGTGCGCATCGACGCCACCGGCACCCACTGCAAACCTCCAGGCTGCACAGCAGGCCATTGCCACCGCGGAGGGGGCTGAGGCCGGCAACTACGCCGCAGGCGAGCTGGCCGAGGCGCGCGCGAAGCTCGCGTCCGCCGACACCGCCGTAAAGGAAAAGGAAATGGTCATGGCCGAGCGATTCGCCGACGAGTCGCGCGCGGACGCGGAGCTTGCGTCGGCGAAGACCTCTGCGGCAAAGGCCAAGGCCGTGAATGATGAAATGAAGCTGAGCACCGGGACTCTGATCGAAGAGATGGAGCGCAGCTCAGGAGCAACGCCATGATCGCGAAAGCCTACAAACTGAACACCCGCACCCTCATTGCGGCGACCGTGTCGTCGGTCCTTCTGGCCGCCTGCGCGGCTGCACCGCAGATACCGGCAGGCGCTGCACAGGCACGCAGCAAGCTCACGCAGTTGCAGTCGCATCAGGACCTCGCAACCCGTGCGCCCGTGGCAATAAAGGATGCGGAAGTCGCGGTGAGCGCCGCCGAAACACCACAGACGGACGAGGCGCTGGGAGCTCATCAGGTTTACATCGCCGACCGGAAGGTCGACACGGCCTGGGCGCTTGCCGAATCCCGTCTCGCAGAAGATCAGCGTGCCGCACTTGGCGCGGAGCGCGAGAGCGCCCGTCTCGACTCCCGCACGCGCGAAGCCGATGCTGCCAAGTTGGCTGCTGCCAGCTCGGAGGCGGAGTCCGCGGAACTGCAGCGGCAGATCGACGAGCTGCAGGCGAAGGACACGGACCGCGGGTTGGTGCTGACGCTCGGCGATGTGTTGTTCGAGAGCGGCAAGGCTCAACTGAAGTCGGGGGCCGCCGGCAACCTGAACACGCTGGTCATGTTCCTCAACAACTACCCGAACCGTACCGTCCTGATCGAGGGCTACACGGACAGCGTCGGCAGCGACGACTACAACCAGGGCTTGTCCAGCCGGCGCGCGGAATCGGTGCAGGCGTACCTGGTTGGACAGGGCATCGACCGGGGACGGCTCACCGCGTCCGGTCTGGGTGAGAGCGCCCCGGTGGCAGACAACGAGTCGGCCATGGGCCGGCAGATGAACCGGCGCGTCGAGGTCATCATCAGCAATCCGGACCTTGCGTCGAGATAGTTTGTCGAGTGGCGGGCACCACACGGTACTTCATGCCACTTCAAGCCGCGCGGCTCACGCTGCGCGGCGTTTTTTTGGCACGACACGGTCAAGACAACATGCTGGTGTACGTCTCGTTGTCGGCTGCGTAACACCGGCACGCAGCGGCTTCGAGACCGCGTCCGTTGAGAATCGTGATGTTGCCGCGCGCGTAACGGATCAGCTTGCGCGACTGCAGCGCCATGGCGGCCCGAGTGACGCCTGCGCGACGCACGCCCAGCATGTAGGCGAGGAATTCATGGGTCATGCGGAAGTCATTGGAATGCGCCCGATCCCGCGTCATCAGGAGCCAGCGCGCAAGCCGCGCCTCCACGAGGTGGAAGCGGGTGCAGGCGGCGGTTTGTGCCAGCTGGCTCAAAATCACATGGAGGTAGGAGTTCAGGCGATGTTGCAGGGTCGGACTGTGTTTGAGCTCGCGGCAGAATGGCGCCGCTTCCATTCGCCAGGCCGTGCCCGCGCCCTGCACGAGGCCGTGCAGCGGTGCGCTGCTTATGCCGAGGATCAACGAAACTCCCAGCATGCCTTCGTCGCCGACGAGGCCCACCTCGAGCCCGGCGTGTCCGTCGATCGGCGCGATCAGAGAGATGAAGCTCTCAACGGGGAAGAAGACGTCGCGAATACGCTCGCCAGGCGAGCAGAGCACTGCGCCGAGGGACAGCTCGACCTGCTCGCAGCGTGCAAGCAGGTGTTGGCGGTCGTGACGGGGCAGCGCCGCGATCAAATGGTTCTTCGAAGGGGCCGGCGACGGCTCTGGCACGGAGACTCTCCTGTCCGTCGGGCGGAAGATGCGGTTCCGATTTGACAGTATGACCCTCGCATTCGCGCGGCTCTGTTCGGTGGACCACGGAGCACCCACCGACCGCCCGGCACCGGCAGCTCGGGTCTGGTATGTACGGTAGCGAACCGACAATCTGAAGGGCCCCTGTGCAAGATCTTCACGGTCCACCGTGCGCATGCCGCAGAACCAATGTCCCGCACCATACTTCTTGTCCTGGACGACGCCGTAAATGCCGGCGCCGTTCGAGAGTGGCTCGTCAACTCGCGAGACGGACCCGTCAACGTCGAGTGGGTGAGGCGATGCTGCGACGGCATAGAACGGCTGCTCAGTCGGCGCGGCGAAAGCATCGCAGCGACCGTGGTCGACCTCTTCCTGCCCGATAGCCAGGGCATCGAGACGTTCGACCTGCTCTTCCACGCCTCGCCTCACGTTCCGATCCTGGTGGTGAGCAGTCTGCGCGACGAGGACGTCGCCCGGCTGGCCGTCCAGCGCGGCGCGCAGGACTATCTGCTGAAGGAGCGCCTCGACGCATACACGTTGCCGAAGGCCGTGACCACCATGCTGGCGCGCTCGGCGCAGTCGGAGGCGCGGCTCCTGGAAGAGCGAGCGAGCGCAAGTCACTCTCGCCTCGATCGGGGATGCCGTGGTCAGCACCGACGTCGCCGGCAACGTGACCTACCTCAACCCGGTTGCTGAACGCATGACCGGCTGGTACCGGCAGGAGGCCTGCGGCCGGCCACTGCAGGAGGTGCTGCGAATCATCGACGCTGACAGCCGCGAACCGGCTCTGAATCCCCTCGCATTGGCGATCCTGAAGGACAAAACCGTCGGTCTGAGCGGCAATTGTGTGCTGATCCGCCGTGACGGGTACGAGTCCGCCATTGAAGACACCGCGGCACCCATACACGACGCGCGCGGAAAGGTAACCGGCGCCGTAATCGTCTTTCATGACGTGGGCGTGGCGCGCGCGATGTCACTCAGAATGTCGCACCTGGCTCAGCACGACTCTCTCACCGGGTTGCCCAACCGCGTGTTGCTGAACGACCGGCTCAACCAGGCGATCGAGATGGCGCGGCGCCATCGCCAATCACTCGCGGTGTTGTACCTGGACGTCGACCGCTTCAAGCATATCAACGACACCCTGGGTCATGCGGTCGGTGATCGCCTGCTGCAGTCGATAGCCCGTCGCCTGGTGGCGTGCGTCCGCAGCTCGGATACCGTCAGCCGACTGGGTGGGGACGAATTCGTGGTGCTGCTTTCGGAAGTGGCTTGCGCGGAAGATGCCGTTCGCGCTGCGGACAAGATATTGGCCGCAATGGCCGCTCCGCAGAGGATTGACCAGCTGGATCTGCACGTCACAGTGAGCCTCGGTATAGGCGTGTATCCCGATGACGGGGCGGACGCCGAGACGCTGTTGAGGAATGCGGACCTGGCACTGTTGCGCGTCAAAGCGGATGGGCGCGGCAACTCTCAGCTCTTTGAGCCGGAAGTCGGGGCTGCCATTGGAGAGAAGCATGGCTCCGGTGCAAGCAATACCGGCCATGCGGCTGACCGTGACCGTGCAGAAGTGACGCCGGCGCGTAGCGTCGCGCTGCGTACCAGAATCAACCGGATGTGGCGCCAACCATGAGGACAACAATGCAAAATCCAGCGGAATCAAGCCACGATGGCCCTGGGCGGACGGGGCGACTCAACGGACTGCCATCCGATGGGGCGCTTCTCGCCGGCGCGAATGACGTCCGGATTGAGCGGATCGTCGGACGCGAACCGCAGAACGGCGCACGGCTTCCGCGCCTGTGGCAGGAGGAACAGCACCTTGCGGCAGATCGCGCTGCGGCCCACCGGCACGTCAGCGAACAACTCGTAATGGTCTCGCACGAGTTACGCAATTGCCTCGGCGCGGTCCGAATCGCGGCCAGCCTCATCAAGCTGAAGCGGCGCCAACCTGCCGCCGCGGAGAACGCACGGCTGGTCATCGAACACCAGGCCGCGCAGATGGCAGCGCTGATCAACGATCTGCTCGAAGTAGCTTTGCCCGAGCCTTCAGAGGGCGCTGGAGGTTGGCCCCTCCTGCGTCGCCTGCGAGTCGATTTGAGGGTCGTGGCAAGACATGCGCTCGAGACCGTCGCAGGGGAGATCGGCCGACGCAATCAACGGCTGACGGTCACTCTGCCTGAAGCGCCGGTATGGCTGCAGGCCGACGCCGGCCGGCTGGAGCAGGTGCTCGTAAACCTGCTCGTCAACGCATCGAAGTACACCGACGATGCCGGCGAGCTGCGACTCTCAGTGCAGCACACGACCGGTGAGGCCACGGTGCGCGTTTGCCGATTCCGGCGCTGGTATCGCCCCCGATGTCCTGCCGCATGTGTTCGACCCGTTCGTGCAGGCGCATACCTCGTTGCCCCGCGCCGAACCGGGGATCGGCATCGGGCTGACCGTGGTCCGCGATCTGACCGAAATGCACGGTGGCCACGTGACTGCGGCGAGCGCCGGCCTGGGACACGGAAGCGAGTTCACGGTACATCTGCCGCTCGCCCTGGGCTGAACACCGACCCGGGCTGCAGCCTTCGCGGCTGGAACACTTCCGGCTGGGCGATTCGAACCGTCAGGCTGAACGCGGGGCGGCACGCGAGGGGTCGAGCAGCAGCTCGACCTTGTCGCGGAAGCTGCGGCTCAGCTTGATCTCCTGGCCCGAGGCGAGCTTGAGGAAGCACTCCCCGTTGGAATGCGGCCGCAGCGAGCGCACCCGCGCGAGATTGACGATGGTCGAGCGGTGGACGCGCTGGAAGACATCCGGGTCCAGCATTTCCTCCAGCTCCTTCATCGTCGCGCGCAGCACATGGGTCTGCCCCGCCGCGTGCAGGCACATGTAGTCGCCTGCCGCATCGATCCAGTCGATCGTCGCCACGTCCAGACGCACGGTTTCGCGCCCCACCCGGATCGGGATCATCGCCGCGTAACGGCGCGACGCGCCGCCTGCGAGCGCGGCCAGCGCGCCCGATTCGATCTCGCCTTTACCCGTCAGGTCGGCGAGCAGCGCCATGAGCTGCTCGCGCTGCGCAAGCGCCTGGCGCTGCTGCCATTGGCCGCGCACCCGGTCGAGCGCGCGGGCGAGCTTCTCCTCGTCGACGGGCTTCAGGAGGTAGTCGAGCGCACGGGCTTCGAAGGCGTCGATCGCAAAGCGATCGAACGCCGTCACGAACACGACCATCGGCATGCTTTCCTGTGGCACGCTCGCCAGCACGTCGAGCCCCGACAAACCGGGCATCTGGATGTCGAGGAACATCAGGTCCGGCGCGTGCTCGGAGATCGCCGCGAGCGCCTGGCGGCCATTGGCGCACTGCGCGACGATCTCGATGTCCTGTGCGTCCTGCAAGCGGATCTCGAGGCCGCGGCGGGCGAGTTCCTCGTCGTCCACGATGATCGTCCGTATGCTCATAACTGGGCCGCTCGCTCGTAGGGCAGGGTGATCTCGATCCGCAGACCCGGCTGCGCGTTGCGCATCGTCAGGCAGTTGTGGTCGCTGTACAGCACCGCCAGCCGCTCCCGCGTATTGCGCAATCCTACCCCTCGACCGTTGCCCTGCTCCACGCCGGCTGTAAGACCGGGCCCGTCGTCCTGGACCGCGAGCCCGAGGGTCTTGCCGCGCACGCAGCCCTCGATCCGCAGGTGTCCGCCCTCCTCGCGCGGCGCGACTGCGTACTTGAGCGCATTCTCGATCAGCGGCTGCAGGATAAGCGAGGGCACGAGACCCTGGTAGGCCGCATCCTCGATGTCGAAGGTGAGCTTGAGCCGGTCGCCGAATCGCAGCTTCTCGATCCCCAGGTACAGGTTGAGCGCGTCCACCTCCTGGCGCAGCGAGACACGCTTCATCGGGTCCTTGTCGAGCGTGTACCGCAGGAAGTCCGACAGCCGAGTCACCGCGAGGTTCGCCACCTTGGCCTGGCCGTCGAGGATCAGGGTCGAGATCGCATTCAGCGTATTGAAGAGGAAATGCGGGTTGAGCTGGTAGCGCAGCATCTTGACCTGCGCCTCCTGCGCGAGCGCGGAGGCCTTGAGCGCCGCTTCGCGCTGCTGCTGCAGCGCCTCGAAATGCTTGATCCCGAAATAGAGCCCGGACCACAGCAACAGCAGGTACGTTGACGGCAGCGCATAGCCGAAGATGGCGTACCAGGGCTCGTTGTGCAGCCAGGCCTCCATGTAGCGGTCGAAGGCCAGGTTGATGAACACCCTCCAGACGAGCGCGGTCACCCAGGCCGCCAACGGAACGAAGATCAGGATCGTGAGCGGCTGGCGCGTCCAGAGCCATCGATAGAAATAGCGCAGCGGGATGGTGAGCAGAAAACCGGAGATGCCCGCGATCAGCAGTACCTTTATGTAGGAGCCCGGCTTGTCGTACAGGAGGGCCCCGACGTACTGCACGATGACGTAGGCGCTCCAGCCGACCGTCTGGAGCACCCAGAAGAGCAGATTGCGGTTGCGTCTGAGGTCGTCGAGCGTCATGAATTCGTCTTGCGCGGGCAATGGACGCGTCCCGGCAGCGAACCGGTCCGCCCCTGCCCGGCGTCCGGCAGTCACCCGGCCGAAGCTTAACGGCTGCTCCCCCCCGTCGAGAACGCTTCGTCGCAATCGCGCAACGCCTCGCCGCCGCTCCGGAGCCCATCCGCTTCTGTGACGGGGGTCGTGCAATATGTCCGCGGGCTCGGGTACCGTCGCGCTCCGGGTGACCGGCGAATCCGTGCCGGGCACCCGTGCCACAAACCGTAGACAGACCGGAAAAAACGACTCCTGGAGACCCCGCATGGCCAATTCGCACGATTCCTCCAACGACCGCGCCTCGATCCTGGGCCCGACGCTCCGCTTCAAGGGCGAGTTGGCTGCCGACGAGGACCTGGTTATCCATGGGCAGGTCGAGGGCAGCGTCGGTCCGGCGCCCCGGGTGACCATCGGTCCGGAAGCCATGGTCAAGGCGACGGTGACCGCCGAGGTGATCGTCGTCGAGGGCAAGGTCGAGGGCGACCTGAAGGCTCAGTCGTCGGTCGCCGTGCGCCAGAAGGCAAACGTGCGCGGCAACATCGAGGCGCCGGCGATCAACATCGCCGAGGGCGCCTGCTTCAACGGCAGCATCAAGATGGATACCACCCGGGCGGGCCAGGTCGAGAAGTTGGCGCGCTCGCCGGGCGCAGTGCGCACCGGTACGGGTGATTGATCCACGAGGAGCACCGGAAAATGTGGAAGCGAGAGCGATCTGAGCGCAGTGCGCTCGACGACATGATGGCCGAGACGGCCAAGTCCTATTCCCCCCCCGCGTTCCCGCCGCCGGTCATGACGCCGGCCGTGACGCCAGCCGCGACCGCGGTGACGCCGCCGCCGGTCCCGCCGGCGGCTCCCGTGGCGCCAGCCGTGCAGTCCTCCCCGGCGCGCACCGCGGCCAGCGCGCCTCCGGGTGCCAAGGTCTCGGTGCTCGGGCCGTCGCTCCGGTTCAAGGGCGACCTCGTGGCCGACGAGGATCTCGTGGTGCAGGGTCAGATCGAGGGGTCGATCCTGCATACGCGAAGCCTGACGATCGGCGCCCAGGGTCGCATGCAGGGCGACATCAAGGCGCGACGCATTACGGTCGAAGGCACGGTCGACGGGGACCTCTACGCGCTCGACAGCGTGGTGCTGCGAGCGGGCGCGATCGTTCGCGGCAATGTCTTCGCCAACAAGGTCTCGGTTGCCGAGGGTGCGAAGTTCAGCGGCCGTATCGACATGGACAATGCGCCGACAGTTCCAAATGTGACCGCCCGGACGACCGGCGGAAGCGACGCATCAGGAGAGCACGCGGATCTGACCGATCAGCAGGTCGGCGAGCTGCTCGCCAAGGCCTGACGAACGGGGCGGGGGCATCGCCTGCTTGTTACCGTCAAGGTCGCGGAAATATCCCGCGTAGAAGCCCTGGCCGCGGGGACAGCAGCGCGTCGTAGAACGTCGCTGCGCGCTTGAGGAAAAATGTGGCTCAGCGCGTCCCGCCAAACACCCGCGCCGGCAGCATGACGACTGCACGCAGCAGCCCGAACAAGCCGTCGATGGTGATCCCGAGGAGTCGGAACGGCAGCAGGAGCAGCCACACGATCGGATAGAGCACCAGTGCAACGATCGCGAGCGGCCAGCAGAAGAGCAGCAGGAAGAGCCACACAAGGAACGTCAGCATCTCGGGATATCCTCAGGATCGATGGCGGTAATGCTGCCAGAGCTGCAGCCCCTCCGCGCGGCGTCGTCGCAGGCGGCCCACCGCTCGGCGCAGGATGCGCGCCGTGGCGATCTAGCGGCGCCTGGGCGGCGGTGACCAGCGGCGATGCTCGAGGTGCGCGGGAAGTGCGGGCGCAAGTGACTCGCGCTCCTGCAGCCGCTCCACCAGCCACTGAAACCACTCCTCGATCGTGTCGCGGCCGGTGACGGCCCGCTCGTCCTCCACGTGCCCCTTGAGCTTGCGCCAGGAGATCAGGATCGGCCCGCTGAAGAAGTCCTCGACGAGATCGATGTCGACCTCGCCCATGTGAACGAGGATGCCGAGGCTCTCCCAGGTCGTCATCAGCGCGTACACGATATGAAACCGGCCTTGCAGCCGCGCCTCGATTTCCTCGCGCGACAATCCGTCGGGCAGGTTGTAGATGATGTTGAGCGCCTCGGCGAATCCCGGTGTCTGAAAGGAATGCAGCATCTCGATCGCCGCCGCACGACGCCGGTCCCGCCGATACTGTCGCACCTGCACCATGGCGAAGCCGACGCCCGTCACCACGGCCGCCGCCTCGATCGCCTGCAGCACGAGCTCGATCGACATATCCGTTCTCCGCCTCAGCGAATGTCAGTCGCGACGACCAGCTGGAATGCCCGCTGCTGAATCCAGCGGAACCCCTCGTCGTCCTGTGCCTCCCACGCGAACTCATCCGTCACGTTCGTGACGGAGGCGCGCACGCTGACCGGCGCATTCCGTACCTCGAAGCTGTACCGCAGTCCGAGGTCGAGCGTCGTATAGCTTTCCGTCTCGACGCTGTTGTCCGCCTTGGCCTCGGCCGGACCGTTGGTGGCTACGGATATGCCGATCCCGAATCCCCGCCAGCGCGCAGGTTCGTAGTCGACCTCGACGATACCCGAGTACTCGACGATGGCCACGGCAAGCGGCCCGATCCCCTCCGCCGCATCGACCATCCGGGGGCGCTGTGTCAGCAGTCCCGCAACGACGCTCAGGCCATCGATCGGGTGGGAGACGACAGACAGCTCCAGACCCTCGTTGCGCACCAGACCGCGCAATCCGAATCGCCCGTTCGCATCGAGCGCGCGGTTCGGCCTCTCCAGCCGGAACACGGATGCGACCAGGTCGGTATCGGCCCCCAGGGGCCAGCGCAGCCCGGCGTCCCATTGCTGCGTGCGCGAGGCCGGCAGCACCTCGCCCGCGTTCTCGGCGAAGCTGGGGGCCGTGCCGCTGTCCTCGAAGCCGCGCGCGTACGCGGCGTACGCACGCAAGTTGTCGAGCGCGAACGACGCCGAGGCGGCGCCCATCCACGGCTGTTCGTCGATCGCGTCGGATTGTCCGCTTACGCCCGAAGACACTTCGCGTCGATAGTCGGCGCGCTGTACGCCCAGTTGCAGCTCCAGGCGGTCGCGCCAGGCGAGCCTCATCATCGCGCCGGGAGTCAGCTGGCGCACCGACTCGCGATCGTCCGGTCCGTCGTCCAGCACGGGCTCCGTCAGCGGTGGCGCGGGGCCGCCTGCCTGGTAAGGCGCTTCGACGGGGTCGGCCTCGGGCGGCGTGCGGACGCGAACGTCGCGTCCGCGGAGACTCAGCAGCAGGCTCGCTCGCCAATCGGCCGCAACCTCGAAGTCGCGCGCAGCCTGCAGCTCGCCCGACCACGAACCGTAGTCTCGTTCCGGATAGAGGATCGCACCGAACTGTCCGTCGCCCGCCTCCGTAACGGCGTCCAGGTACTGAAAGACCTCGCGCTCGCTGACCCACTCGGAGCGGAACACGCCCGTCTTGAAGCTCCACGCCCCGAGTTCGACGCGATCGACGATCAGGCCATAGTTGCGATCCTCACCGGTATCACCCGCCCAGGCCTGACCCAGATACGATCCGCGGCCGACGCGCGGCGGCTGCCACGGACCGACGGTGTAGTAGGCGAGCGGGCTCTCGTAGTCCTCGTAGCGGTCCTCGCTTGCGTACGCGGTGACGCGCAGCCCCGACGCCGCGACCCAGCTCGGGCTCAGGAACCACACGTAGTAACGACCGTCGCCGCCG
Source organism: uncultured Gammaproteobacteria bacterium (assembly GCA_963728295.1). Taxonomy (GTDB): domain Bacteria; phylum Pseudomonadota; class Gammaproteobacteria; order Steroidobacterales; family Steroidobacteraceae; genus DATJKD01. Next base: position 352,912 of record CAVSKB010000006.1, read on the forward strand.
TGCTTTTCGTTCTCATCCGGATACAGGCTCGCGCCCGCCGCCAGCGCAAGGCCCTCGTCGTCGCCGCCGACGGTCCAGTCAAGGTCGATGAAAGGCGAGCCGAAGGAGGCGACACCTCCCGCCATGCTGAGCAGCGCATCGGCGCCTGGGCGTCGCAGTGAGTAGTCGGCGATGCCGGAGGGCGCAGGCAGCGGCGTCTCGAGCGCGGTCGCACCCACGCGGACCGCGACGTCTGCGAATAGCCGCTCGGTGAATTCGCCCTGCCGGTCGATGTAGAGACCGTCGAGACGCAGGTTGCCCGCGTTGACCGGGCTGAAGCCGCGCACGTACTTGTCGGAGTAGAGCCCGATCGTCTCACCGGCGACGGACAGACCAAAGGCGTCGTCTGCCTCCGCTGCGGCCGTGACATCGGCGCGCTGCGCCGACGCGATGCTGGTCGCGAGCGTCAGCGCGGCGAGGAGTAGCGGGGTGCGCGGCACGAACGGGGTCAGTCTTCTCACCGCTTGCAGCGGACATCATCTCACAACCCGCCCGGCCGCCGGACCGCGGCGCCGGGCGCGGTGCTCATGAGGCATCATTGGCACGATGTCCGTCCGCGAAGGGAGTCGTCATGGCCAACCTCAAGGTCTTCGTGCTCCTCGCCGGGATGGTCGCGCTGTTCGGCGTCGTTGGCGGGATGCTCGGTGGACAGGGCGGCATGCTGATCGCGCTCGCGATCGCGTCGGTGATGAGCGTGGTCATGCTGTTCAACTCCGGCAAGATGGCGCTGCGCGCCTACCAGGCGCAACTCGTGAGCCGCGAGCAGGCGCCGGAGCTCTACGAGGTGGTGGACCGTCTGCGCCAGCGCGCGGGCCTGCCGATGCCCGCGGTCGCGATCGCGCCGCACGAGCAGCCCAATGCATTCGCCACCGGTCGCAGCCCGGAGCACGCCGTCGTCTGCGTCACCCAGGGACTCACGCGACTGGTCGACCGCGACGAGCTCGAAGGCGTGCTCGCGCACGAACTCGGTCACATCAAGAACCGCGACATGCTGCTGCAGACGATATCGGCGACGATGGCGGGCGCGATCACCAACCTGTCGCGCTTCGGCATGGTTGCCGGGGCCGGCGATCGCCGCTCGCCACTGGCGCCGCTGGCTGCGCTGCTCGCTCCCTTTGCCGCGATGATCATCCAGTTCGCGATCAGCCGGTCGCGCGAATTCAAGGCGGATGCGGCGGGCGCCGAGATCAGCGGCAAGCCGCTCGCGCTTGCGAGCGCGCTCGGCAAACTGCAGGCGGCGGCCAGCCGCATCCCGATGCAGGTGTCGCCGGCGATGGCGCCGCTTGCGCAGGTCGAATCCGCTGTCGGCCTATCGTGGCGGCATCGCGTCGCTCTTCTCGACCCATCCGTCGACCGAGGAGCGGATCGCGCGGCTGCAGGCGATTGCGCGCGGCGAGCGGCCCGCGTGAGCTTCGCCGTGCGTACCGCACGGCTCAGATCGACATCTCCTCCCGCAGCTTCTCCGGATACCAGCCGTGACGCTCGCCCGTCAGCGAGCGGCACCAGGTAAGAAGCGCATCGTAGATCGGCATCGCGGCTTCGAGGAGCGCGAGATCGTCCTTGATGTTTGCGCCCAGGCCGAGCGTGATCGCCAGCAGGCCGGGTGCCTGCGGCGAGCGGTCGAGCCGGTCGGTGTCGGCTGCGCGGACGATCTCGGCGAGCCGCGCAAGTGCCGGGTCGTCGAGCTGGTACTTCCGGATGAACGCGTCGAACGAGCATCGCTCGCCCTCGTGTCCGAGCTCGACGTCGGGAATGTCGTACGGGATGGCGCCCTCGGCCAGGGCTGTCTCCCGCACCTCAGAGGCCGGTACGTAACGAAACTCGGCGTCCTTGTCGATGAAACGGCGAATCAGCCAGGGACAGGCCAGCCGGTCGATCTTGGGCCGTTCGCGAGTCACCCATCTCATGGCCACTCCTCCTGCCGTCACCAGACGGCCAAAGCAGCCGGCAGGCGATCAGGGGATCTGAATCTTGCCGCGTGGCGGTAGACCACCGCCGATTGCAGCCGCAGCGCCGGCATCCGGTATCACGATCGACGAGGCCTGCTGCCGGCGCATCTCCTGCAGCTCCTTGAGCGTGTCATCGAACGCCACCTTGGCGGCGTCGGCAAACCGGTCGCAGGCTTCCCGAAGACTGCTTGCGGGAATCTCGAAGCTGAGCGGGAGCAGACCGCCCGGCGTCATGATCTGCGCCTGGCCGACATAGCTCGGCTGACGCAGCGGATCGGGGGTGCCGTCGGACTTGACCGGCGTCATGACCCGGATCGTGCCGACCTTGCGGTCGGAATAGACGTCCTCGCGGTACAGATCCTGGGCGTCCATCCGTGGTTCTGGGGCGTTGCTCGGGCCGGCCATCGTGGCTTCCTTGGTCAGCAGTTTCGATTCGGGGGCGACACGGTACCGGAACGGCTTTAGCCGCGCCAGCCGCCCGCCCGGCTTGCCGTCATAATACGCGCCGCCATGCTGAGCCGGCGATTGCGATCCTCACCCGTCGCCCGAGCGGCCAGCCTCGCCGCGACCCTCGCCTACAGGTATCTCGCCGTGCGGATGGAAACATGAACGACACTGGTCGCGGACCGATACGCGCGCCGCGCGGCACCACGCTATCCGCGCGCAGCTGGCTCACCGAAGCGCCGCTGCGGATGCTGATGAACAACCTCGATCCGGAGGTCGCGGAGCGGCCCGAGGAGCTGGTCGTCTACGGCGGCATCGGCCGCGCCGCGCGCAACTGGGACTGCTACGACCGCATCGTCGCGGCGCTGCGCGCGCTAGGCGAGGACGAGACGCTCCTCATCCAGTCCGGCAAGCCAGTCGGGGTTTTTCGCACTCACGTGGATGCGCCACGGGTCCTGATCGCGAACTCGAACCTGGTCGGGCACTGGTCCACCTGGGATCACTTCAACGAGCTCGATCGCAAGGGCCTGATGATGTATGGCCAGATGACGGCCGGCTCCTGGATCTACATCGGCAGCCAGGGCATCGTGCAGGGGACCTACGAGACCTTCGTCGAGATGGGCCGCCAGCATTACGGCGGCAGTCTCGCCGGCCGCTGGATCCTGACCGCGGGCCTGGGCGGTATGGGCGGCGCGCAGCCGCTCGCGGCGACGATGGCGGGCGCCTCGATGCTCGCGATCGAATGCCGCGCCGAGCGCATCCAGAAGCGGCTCGATACGCGCTATCTCGACGTCAGCACGACGCGGCTCGACGAGGCGCTCGCGCTGATCGAACGGTCGACACGCGACCGGCAGCCGCTATCGGTGGGGCTGCTCGGCAACGCGGCGGAAATCGTGCCGGACCTGCTGCGGCGTGGGCTTCGTCCGGACGCGGTAACCGACCAGACCTCTGCGCACGATCCCGTCAACGGCTATCTGCCCGAAGGCTGGTCCGTCGCGCAGTGGGACCGGCTCCGCGCGGAGGACCCGCGCGCGGTGGAGACGGCCGCGCGCAAGTCGATGGCAAGGCACGTCGAGGCGATGCTCGGCTTCCAGAAGCAGGGCATCCCGGTGTTCGACTACGGCAACAACATCCGGCAGGTCGCGTACGACGAGGGAGTCAAGGACGCGTTTGCGTTCCCCGGCTTCGTGCCGGCCTACGTGCGGCCGCTCTTCTGCCGCGGCATCGGGCCGTTCCGCTGGGCGGCGCTCTCCGGCGACCCGCAGGACATCGACCGTACCGACGCAAAGGTGAAGGAGCTGATCCCCGCCGATCCTCACCTGCACCGCTGGCTCAACCTCGCGCGCGAGCGCATCCGGTACCAGGGGCTGCCGGCGCGCATCTGCTGGGTGGGCCTGGGCCAGCGCCAGCGGCTCGGGCTCGCGTTCAACGAGATGGTCGCGAGCGGCGAGCTCAAGGCACCGATCGTGATCGGCCGGGACCATCTCGATTCCGGCTCGGTCGCGAGCCCCAACCGCGAGACCGAGGCGATGCTGGACGGCTCGGACGCGGTCGCCGACTGGCCGATGCTCAACGCGCTCCTCAACACCGCGAGCGGCGCGACCTGGGTGTCGATCCACAACGGCGGCGGCGTGGGCATCGGCTATTCGCAGCACGCGGGCGTCGTGATCGTCTGCGACGGTACCCCGGCGGCGGCGAAGCGCATCGAGCGGGTGCTCTGGAACGATCCGGGAACCGGGGTCATGCGTCACGCCGACGCGGGATACCCGATTGCGATCGACTGCGCGCGCGAGCAGGGTCTCAAGCTGCCGTTCCTGGACTGAGCGGGCGCGGACGCAGCTGCCGCATGCCCACCCTCTGGCGCAACGTTCACATCGCGAGCTGCGACGAGCAGGGACACACCTATTCGCCCGGCGCCGTGCTCACGGACGCGGGCCGCATCGCGTGGGTCGGGGCCGAGGCGGACCTGCCGGCCGGGACGCGCGCGGAGCGCACGATCGAGCTCGCGGGTCGCTGGCTGACACCGGGCCTGGTCGACTGCCACACGCACCTGGTGTTCGCCGGGCAGCGCGCGGCCGAGTTCGCGCAGCGCACGTCGGGGAGGAGCTACGCCGACATCGCGCGCGGCGGCGGCGGGATCCTTTCGACCGTTCGCGCCACGCGCGCCGCGAGCGAGTCGCAACTGCTCGAGGCCGCGCGACCGCGGCTCGCCTCGCTGCTCGCCGAGGGCGTGACCTGCATCGAGATCAAGTCCGGCTACGGGCTCACGCTCGACGCCGAAGCGCGCATGCTCCGCGCCGGAAGATGGCTCGGAGCCCATCTTCCGGTGACGGTGTCGACGAGCTTCCTCGGCGCGCATGCGCTGCCGCCGGAGTTCGCGGGCCGCGCCGATGAGTACATCGACGTGGTTGCGCGGGAGTGGCTGCCGGCGCTCGCGCGTGACGGCCTGATCGATACCGTCGACGCGTGGTGCGAGGACATCGCCTTCACTGCCGCGCAGTGCGAGCGCGTGTTCGCGGCTGCGGCCGGCCTTGGCCTGCGCGTGCGGCTGCACGCCGAGCAGCTGTCGAACGTCGGCGGCAGCCCGATGGCCGCGCGGCACCGCGCGCTCTCCTGCGATCACCTCGAGTACACCTCGGAGGACGATGCCGCTGCGCTCGCCGCCGCGGGGACGGTGGCGGTGATGCTGCCGATCGCCTTCTACGCGCTCGCGGAGACACGGCGACCGCCGATCGACGCGTTCCGCCGGCTCGGCGTGCCGATGGCGGTGGCCTCCGACTGCAACCCCGGCTCCGCGCCCGGCGCGTCGCTCCTGCTCGCGATGAACATGGCACGGCGGCTGTTCGGCCTGACGAGCGAAGAGGTGCTGCTGGGGGTTACGCGTCACGCCGCGCGTGCGCTCGCGATGGACGGCGAGCGCGGCGCACTCACGCCGGGACTCGCGGCGGATTTCGCCGTCTGGTCGATCGATGGTCCCGACGAGCTCGGTTACTGGATGGGATTCAACCCCTGCAGCATGGTCGTGCGCGCGGGCGAGATCGTGCTCGAGCGGCCGGTCTAACGGATGCACGCTGCCGGCATCGGGAGTCGCCTCGGACTCCTGACCGCCGCGGGTCGGTCAGTCCGCGGTGTCCGGCTCCACGAAGCACCACCCGATTTCCGGAAAACGCTCCTTGATCTGACGCTCCAGGCGGTTGATCCGCTCGACCGCCTCGTCGATCGACAGCCCGGGTTTCATGCGGATCTTGGTCGCGAGCATGACCTGCGGCCCGAACTGTATCGTGAGCGTATTGAGCACCTCCTCGATCGCGTCGTCGTCCGCGATCAGCTCGTCGAGCCTGCGCTCGAGCTCAGGCTCCGCCGAGCGCCCGACCAGCAGGCCCTTGATCCTGAGTGCGATGAAGAACGCGACGATGATCAGCACGACGCCGATCGCGATCGAGCCCGCGGCGTCCCAGCGCGTGTCGCCTGTCCGATCCGCGGCCGCGACGAACACGAAGGCGAGCACCAGGCCGATCTCGGCCGCGATGTCCTCGCCGAGCACGACGACCAGCTCGGCGTTGCGCGTGTGCTCGAGCCAGTCGCGGAACGGCCGTCCGCGCCTGACCTTGCGGATCTCCCTGAGGCAGCCGATGAGGCTTGCCGATTCGAGCACGATCGCGATCGCGAGAACCGTGAGCGCGATCCAGGCCTGGTGTGATCGGCTCGGGCTCGTGCAGCTTGTGCCAGCCTTCGTAGATCGAGAACAGCCCGCCCATGCTGAAGAGCAGCAGCGCGACCACGAAGCTCCAGAAGTACGTCGCCTTGCCGAATCCGAGCGGGTGCTCGTCCGTGGGCGGTTTCGCCGATTGCTTGAGCCCGATGAAGAGCAGGATCTGGTTGGTGGCATCGGCCACCGAGTGGATGGCCTCGGCCAGCATGCTGCCGGAATTGGTATAGACCGCGGCAAACCCCTTGGTGATCGCGATCCCCAAGTTGGCGAAGAAGGCGTACTTGATCGCCTTCGCCGAGGAGCCGTCGTCAGCGCTCATGCGAGCCCGTCCGCAATGGGAAGGCCCGGACAATACCGGTCGGCCCTGCCGTTGCGCAACGCGTCGCAGACGGCTAGCGTGAGCGGATGAACAAGCTTCCATACCGCCTGGTGATCATTTCCTGCGCGCTGCTTGCGCTCGCGGGCTGTGGCCGCAAGACACCCGCCACCCCCGAAGCCGCGCCACCGGCCGCGGCGGCGTCCGGCGCCGCTGATCATCACCCCGAGGGCATCGACTGGTTCGACGGCGAGCTCGACGCCGCCTTCGCCGCGGCGAAAGCGGCCGACAAGCCGCTGTTCCTGTACTGGGGCGCCGAGTGGTGCCCTCCCTGCGCCCAGATCAAGGCGACGATCTTCAACCAGCGGGAGTTCCAGGAGCGCTCGCGCCTGTTCGTGCCGGTCTATCTCGATGGCGATACACCGAGCGCGCAGAAGCACGGCGAGACATTTGGCGTCGTGGGCTACCCGACGATGATCCTGTTCCGCCCGGACGGCAAGGAGATCACGCGGCTGCCTGGTGGCGTCGACGTGGAACACTACTCGACCATCCTCGACGTGGCCCTTGCCGATGCGCGACCGGTTGCAGATCTGCTGAAGGCCGTGCGCGCGGGCGAGGTGCTTTCTCAGAACGACTGGCGGTTGCTCGCCTATCACTCATGGAACACCGACGAAGGCCGCACGGTCGAGCAGAAGGACCGCGTCGCCACGTTCCGCCTGCTCGGTAAGCAATGCCCGGTCGAGCTCGAGGGCGATTGCACGCGGCTCTTCTTCGAGTACCTGTATGCCGCAGCCGATGCAGCCGAAGCCGGTGGCAACCCTCTCTCCGGGCTCGAGCGCGCAGAAGCGCGGGAGCGCCTGCTGATGCTGCTCGGCAAGCCGTCCGTCCTGCAGTCGAACGTGCAGAATCTCCAGTACGGCGCCAGCGACACCATCGGCCTTCTGTCGGACGAAGGCTCGCCGGAGCGTGGCGACCTGACCGCGGCCTGGACGAAGGCACTCGACATGCTGGACAGCGGCGAGGCCGGTACGAAGCTGTCCGCGCCCGAGCGGCTGAACGTCATCCGTGCGCGCGTCCAGATCGCAAGGCTCGACTCGCCCGCCGGTCCGCTCCCGGAGCCGCTGCTCGCACAGGCGCGATCCGCGGTCGCGAAGGTCGATGCCGAGACCCGCGATGGCTATGCCCGCCAGGCCGCGATCAACGCCGCGGCCAACCTGTACTGGGAGGCCGGACTCGACGAGGAGGCGAATCGGCTTCTCACCGGCGAGCTCGCTCGCACGGCATCGCCCTATTACTTCATGCTCACCCTGGCCGACCTCGCGCAGCGCGCCGGTCGCGAGGACGAGGCCGTGCAGTGGCTGGCCCGCGCCTACGCGGATGCCAAGGGGCCGGCGACGCGCTTCCAATGGGGCACGAACTACCTTCTGGGACTCCTGGAGATGAAGCCCGAGGATACGCAGCGCATCGAGCGTACGGGCCTCGAGGTCATCGGCGAGCTGGACGACAACCCCGATGCCTTCTATCAGCGAACCCGCTTGCACCTCCAGAAGCTGAACACGAAGCTGCTCGACTGGGGACAGGACGCGGAGCGCGCCAAGGTGATCGAGACGCTGCGCACGCGCACGGCCAAGATTTGCCGTGAGCTGCCCGAGGGCGACGCCGGGCGCCGCAACTGTGAAAGCTTCCTCAAGCCCTCGCCGCCTGCCACTGCGAGCGCGTGATCGAGTACTTCACCGCCGCGCGCTCCGCACCGCTGCGGCCCGCGATCAGGTCTGCAGGAAACTCGAAGTCCGCCGCGTAGCGCAGCCCGCATTTCTCCATGACGGCGCGTGAGCCACGGTTGCCGGCCAGCGCGCGGGCCGAGATCGATCCGGTGCCGACCGGCAGGAATCCGTGCTCGATCAGCGCCGCGGCGCCCTCGGTCGCGAGGCCCCGTCCCCAGCTCGCACGCCGCAACCGGTAGCCGAGCTCCTGCTCGCCGGCATCGATGCGGTCGGGCCGCAGATGCAACCAGCCATGAAAGACGCCGCTTCCGCGCTCCTCCGCGGCCCAGTAGCCGAGCATGGGTGTCGCGCGGTAGATCGCTAACCAGCGCGGCAGGATGACGTTTGCATACGTCGCGCGCGGGGTCGGCACTCCGAAGGTTATGTAGCGCATCACCTCGGGGTCCGAGTCGAGCTCGACCAGCCGATCGATGTCGTCGGGTGTGAATTGCCGCAGCCGCAGGCGTGCGGTCTCTAGCAGGACCATCCCCTCCTCCCGTAACCTCGCCCAATGGCCGACACGATCTACGACTTTCGCAGCGACAACATCGGCGGCGCCGCACCCGAACTGATCGAGGCGCTGGTCGCGGCCAATGTCGGTACCGCCGCCCCGTACGGCGACGATGACTGGACCCGGCGCATGGTCGAGCGCGCGAGCACGGTCTTCGAGCGGCCGGTGCGCGTCTTTCCGCTTGCCTGTGGCACCGGCTCGAATTCTATTGCACTCGCCGCCACCGCCAATCCCTTCGGCGCCATCTACTGTCACGAGTCGGCGCACATCAACGTCCACGAATGCGGGGCGCCGGAGCTCTTCACCGGCGCCAAGCTCGTGACGCTTCCCGGCGCCGATTACAAGCTCGACGCGGCGATGCTCGAAGAGACGCTCGCCCTCGCCGGGCGCGGCAACCCGAATCGCGTGCAGCCCTTCGCGCTCAACATCACGCAGCCGACCGATTTCGGGACGCTGTATACAGCGTCGGAGATCGCGGCGCTCGCAGAAATCGCGCATCACTACGGGCTAAAGGTGCACATGGACGGCGCCCGCTTCGCCAACGCCGTCGCGGCCACGCGGCCGCGCGCCGGCCGAGCTCACCTGGCGTGCCGGTGTCGACCTGCTCTCTCTCGGCGCGACCAAGAATGGCGCCATCAACGCCGAGGCGCTGATCGTGTTCGACGAGGCTCTCGCGGCGCAGATCCCGTTTCTCATGAAGCGTGGCGGGCAGGTGCTTTCAAAGGCGCGCTTCGTGTCCGCGCAGCTGGAACGCTATCTCGCCGACGATCGCTGGCTCGAGCGCGCACGCAGTGCCAACGCGCACGCGGCGGCCCTCGCGCGCCGGCTCGCTGCGGTGCCGGGGATCGAGATCGTGGCGCCGGTGGAGACCAACATGATCTTTGTGCGCCTGCCGCAACCCGCAGTGGATGCCCTGTCGCGAGGACCGTTCCGCTTCTACACGCTGGGACGCCATCTGCGTTTCGTCTGCCGCGCGGACCAGGAGCCCGAGGGCATCGACGCCCTGGCACGCTGCGTGTCGGATGCGGCGCGGGGCACGCAGGAGCCTCGCCCGTGATCATGAGGACGTCCGCATGCGGGCGCCTGACGGCGATCGCTGCGTTGCTGCTGCTCGGCGTCGGCATTGCCTCGATCGCTCGCGCGCAGGACATGCAGGTCATCGACCTCAACTTCCGGATGGCGCAGGACCTGATCCCGATCCTCGAGCCGCTGCTCGAGCCGGGCGGCGTGATTACCGGCACCGACGACGTGCTTTTCGTGCGCACCAGCCCGGAGAATTTCGAGCAGATCCGCACGGCCGTCGCGACGCTCGATCGTGCGCCGCGACAGCTTCTCATCACCGTCGGCCAGGGCACCGTGCGCGACGTGGACGCAGCGCGGGTCGAGGGTTCGGCGACCATTGGTGAAGGCGACGTGCAGGTCGGCGTGAACCGGCCGCCCGGCGCGGACTCCGGCGCCGAAGTCGCCGTGCGCAGCCGGCAGCAGCAGGCGGATCTGCACAACGTAAGCAGCGTTCGTGTCCTTGAAGGCACCGAGACCTGGATCGGCGCAGGCCAGAGCGTGCCGCTCACCGAGTCGACCGTGCAGCACGGGCCCGGCGGCGTGGTGCAGCAGACGACAACCTATCGCGACGTGAGCACCGGCTTCTACGCCACGGCACGCGTGAGCGACGACCGCGTGATCCTCGACATCTCCTCTCGCCAGCAACGATACCGCCCCTCGAGCGGCACGGTCGCCACGCAAGGGGCGACGACCACGGTCACCGGCCGCCTCGGCGAATGGTTCGAGCTGGGCGCGATCGACGAGAGCGGGTCGTCCTCGACCGGCGGGCTGCTGACCTGGGGCCGGCGCAGCGAAGGGTCACGTTACTCGGTCTGGGTCAAGGTCGAGGAGCCCGAGGTCGAGGAGCCCTAAGCGCCCACGCGCATCAGCTTGGCCAGGCGCTCGAGCTCGATCGTCCGCTGGATGGCTACTCGGGGGGTGGCGTGGGCGTCCGCTCGGCGCCAGTGCCACCGGACCCGAACAAGCGGGGCGGCCCGACGATCTCCACTCCATCGACAAAATAATCCGTTTCGCCGAAGCAGCTGGTGGGGAGTCCCGGGTGCTCGCTGTAGTGGAGGCGCACCTGGCGGCCCACGGCCTTCGTGAGCGCGGCGGCTGTCGCCTCGTCGCGCACGCTGAAATCCCAGATCTGCGGCGCGACGCCGCCCACCACGTACATCGCGAGCTCGCCCTCGTAGGTCTTGCAGATCCAGCCGCGCTTCGAGAACTTCTGCAGCACGCCGGCGCGCTCGCCCTCCGAGTAGCTCCACCACAGCATCAAGAGCGTGTAGAGCACCACCAGCGCCGCCGCAATGAGCAGCGTCCAGACCACGTATGCGGTGAAGCTGCGTCGGCGCGGCCGCGCGGCTTCGGGCACCTGACCAGGCGCCGATTTTTCTGATTCTGCTGATGCCATGGTGGTCCCCTAGAGCTGCGATTCGATCGGCACGGCGCGCAGCATGTTGACCCCGATCCGGCGCCAGAAGCTCGCGTCGGGCTCCGTCGTCGAGCGGCGATCCTTATCGCCGATCCGGTCGTACCAGACGAGCTTGTTGCCCTCGAGCTCGACGCGGTAGCTCAGCTCCGGGACGATGCTGCGCTCGAACTGGCGGCGCACCTGCCTCGGCGAGCACGGTGCTGTCGATCAGCACTCCCATCTCCGTGTTCAGGTTGGCCCGTGGGTCGATATTCATCGAGCCGATGTACACCCATCGGTCGTCGACGATGATCGCCTTGGTGTGCAGGCTCGCGCCCGAGGAGCCGGTGACGCTGATCTGCCGCCGGCCCGCCTCGCTGTCGGCGAGGCGCTTGGTCTCGAAGATCTCGACTCCCGCGCGAAGCAGGTCCTTCCGGTAACGCATGTAGCCCGTGTGCACGGCGGCGACATCGGTCGCCGCCAGCGAGTTCGTGTTCACCACCACGCGCACGCCGCGCTCCTCCATCTCCGCGAATCGCCGCGTTCCCGCCTCGCCCGGCACGAAATACGCGGAGACGATCAGCACCTCGCGCTTGGCCTGCTGCATCGTCCGCTCGAGCCCCTCCATCACGCGCGACGACTCGCCTTCGCTCAATTCGACGCCGATCTTCGCGGGATCGTCGACCAGCAGCTCCACTTCCGTCTCGCGGACCTTGAGCGGCGGCGGCTGCGCGGCCAGCATGTCCGCGCGCTTCTGCACGTCGCGAAGCGCGGCGATGTACGGGCTCTCGCCGGCGGTGCGGCGGTACTCCTTCGCGTCCTCGAGTAGCTGCGTCAGGGCCTCGGGCGGCGGCGCCTTGCGCTCGAAGCGGTCCACGGGCACGGCGTTCGGGTTGTTCCAGTACTCGTCGAACGACGCGCTGATCTGGTCGACGATGGGTCCTGCCAGCACCAGGTCCAGGTCGGCGAAGTTCGACAGATCGGAGGCGCCGAAATACTCGTCGCCGATGTTTCGCCCGCCGACGATCGCGATCCGGTTGTCGACGATCCAGGCCTTGTTGTGCATCCGCCGGTTGAGCCGGCGGCCGCGGATCATCCATTCGGTCAACTGCCCGAACCAGCCCGAGCGGCTGTAGAACGGATTGAAGATCCGCACCTCGATGTTCGGGTGCAGGTCCGCGACCTGGAAGAGGTCGTGCTTGGCGCGGGCGTCGATGTCGTCGACCAGCACGCGCACCTTCACGCCGCGCTCCGCCGCGCGCAGAACCTCGGCGGCCATCAGCTTGCCGGTGAGATCGGCGTTCCAGATGTAGTACTGGATGTCGAGCGAGCGCTCGGCACTGGTGGCAGTGGCCGCGCGGTAGCCGAAGGCCATCGAGTTCTGCCCGATCAGCCGCACGGCGCACATGCCCGTCTCGTCGCCGAGCCCGGCGTCTATCACCTTGTCGAGCGTGGTAGTGTCGCCCGGCGGAATGGCGTGGCCGGGCTGCACGTCGTCAAGCCTGGGCGCTGCGGAGCAATGAGCGAGGAGCGGCAGCAGCGCCACCAGCCCGAGCCGCAGCGTGCGGCCATGCGCCGCCCGACCCGAGGGGGCCGCGGCGCGCGGGATGGCGCACGGAATCTGGCCAGGTACGTGCATCGTCGTCGCGATTCCTCGACGGAGCGTCCACCGTCACCTCCTGTCCGCCGGAATGATACAGGGTCGGCCTCAGCGGCTCGGCGGCGGGGGCTGCCGCGACCTTCGCCGGCGCTGGCGCGAGGCCGTCCGCGACGAACGCCTGCACGCGCATGGCGAGGTACGGATAGAAAGGGTTGCTGCGCAGGCGGGTGAGCATCCAGGTCGGGATCGCCAGCACCCCGTTTTCGCCGTGTGCCTCGATCCGACCGAGCTGCACGTGCGTCCGGTCCTGCGGCGCGGCATATCCATACAGCGGATCGTCCGGTGGAAACGGCAGCGCCACATGCGAGAGCGAGAACACCGTGGGTGGCCAGGCGTAATCGAGCGCTCGGGCCTCGAGCCGGCCGGCGCCGGCCGCGGCGCGCAGTTCGTGCACCGTCAGGGTCTCCGGGCCGGCGTTCGCGATCACGGTCAGCGCGAACGGACGCTGAGGCATGTCGAGCAGTCGTTGTGTCAGCAGCCCGGTGCCCTGTTTGAGCAGCGAGCGCGCCTCGGCGCGCCGGTTGACGTCGAAGAGCACGAGCTCATGACCGGTCGGCGTCAGATGCATCAGCAGCGCGTCGACCACCGCGCCGGCGTGCACCGTCGAGTCGACGGTCGACACGAACGCGAGCACCGGTGGGAAGCCCTCGATGGGGCCGCCTTCGGCCAGACGCCGCACACGCCGCGATACGCTGCGTGTCAGGCGGGATGTCTCGCCCGCCGCATGCAGGCTGAAGGACGCGTACTTGTAGGGATCGACTTCCGCCTCGATCAGCTGCCAGCCCGCGCGTCCGAATCCTGGAACGTTCGACAGACCGGTCTCGATGCCGGCCAGGACCGCGAGCGGCGACACCGCGATCGCGGGCGAGATCAGCACCAGCCCGGCCGGACGCGGTATCTCGGCGTCTTCCAGGGCCGCGAGCGCATGATCGACCGCAAGTGCCGCACCGTTCGAGTACCCGACGATGAAGATCGGCGTCGCGGCGCCGAGACGGCGCCGCAGATCGCGCATGGCGATTCGCACCGCGGCCTGCATGTCCTCCACCTCGAATGAGAGCAGTCCCGCGGGTGCGGTGCCGTGTCCCGGGAGCCGCAGCGCGACCACGTGCAGCCCGCGCGAGGCGAAATCCTCCGCCAGCGCGTGCAGGCTGTACGGGGAATCCGTGAGCCCATGCAGCAGCAGCACCGCCGCGGGCGGCGATGCGGGCGCGTGTTCCCATGTGCCGTTCCAGTTGTGCGGCCAGGTCGCGGGATCGCTCTGGCTGCCCCGGAAATAGCGGTTGAATGGCAGCCGGTCCTCGGGCTCCGTCTCTGCGTACACCTCGCGATCGAGCTCGGCGAACAGACGTCCCTCGAGCGTGCGATAGTCCGCGATCGTGCGCACCTCGTCGGCGCGCGCGGCCGTGAATTCCTCGTCGAGGTGTGCACGATGCCAGGGCTCGAGCTCGGGCCCGCTGCGCAGGAAGCGGATGTAGAGTACGAGGCCCACGAGCAACATGCCTACGAGCGCCCAGCCGAGCGCACGTCCGACCGCACGCACCGCGCCGCGCAGCACGGCGGCTCAGACGAACCAGGCGAAGGCGAAGATCCCGAGCATCGTGAACACGAGCGCGAGCTTGGTGAGCGTGCCGAAGATCAGTCCGACCCAGGTCGCGAACCCGGCGCGCGTGGCCTTCTGCATCTCGCCGTGCGTCAGCATCTCGCCGGCTACCGCGCCCACGAACGGCCCGAAGATCAGGCCCGGCAACCCGAGGAAGAAGCCGCCGAGCGTACCGACCATCGCGCCGACGATCGCGAGCTTCGAGGCGCCGACGCGCTTGGCGCCGAGCGCGGTCGCCGCGAAATCGATCGCGAACGACACCACGGTCAGAAGGCCGAGAATGACCAGCACGATCCAGCTCACCCGCTGGAAATCGTCCGCCCAGGCCGCGAGCAGCAGCCCGCCGAACACCAGCGGCACACCGGGCAGCGCCGGCAGGATCGCGCCCGCGAGCCCCGTCAGGACCAGCAGGCCCGCGAGCACGTAGATCCAGGTGTCACCGGTCATGCGGCCCCTCCCCGATTCGTTGCCGGCATCTTGCATGCGTTCCGCGCGCGCGTCATCCGCCGCCGGGCGGGCCGGTACACTTTCGCGCGTGAGGGCGCCCACGCTTCCCGACCTGCCGATCCAGGACGCGCTGCCGGAATTGCGGGCGGCGCTCGCCACGCATGCCTCTGCAGTGCTCGAGGCACCGCCCGGCGCAGGCAAGAGCACGGTCGTGCCGCTCGCGCTGCTCGAGGCCGCCTGGCTCGGCAACGAACGGATCGTGATGCTCGAGCCACGCCGCGTCGCCGCGCGCGCCGTGGCCACGCGCATGGCGACCACGCTCGACGAGAGCGTCGGCGAGACGGTTGGCTACCGCACGCGCACCGACACGCGCGTCGGGCCGCGGACCCGTATCGAAGTCGTGACCGAAGGTATCCTCACCCGGCGGCTGCAACGGGACCCCACGCTCGAGGGGGTGGGCTGCGTGATCTTCGATGAGTTCCACGAGCGAAGTCTGCACGCCGACCTGGGACTTGCGCTGGCGCTCGATGTGCAGGCGCAGTTGCGCGAGACGCTGCGGATCCTCGTGATGTCGGCGACGCTCGATGGCAAGGCGATCTCGCGGCTGCTTGGACGCGCGCAGCTCATCCGATCCGAGGGGCGGTTGTTTCCCGTCGAAACGCATTACATGGGCCCCGCCCCGTCCCGGTCGGACGACCGGCTCGAGCCGCGAATCGCCGGGGCGATCACGCGCGCATTGGCCCAGCACGAGGGCGACGTGCTCGCCTTCCTGCCGGGCGCGGGGGAGATCCGGCGCACGGCGGAGCTGCTCGAGCGAACCTTGCAGGACGAGGCCGTGCGTATCCGGCCGTTGTACGGCGAGCTCGGAGCAGCGGTGCAGGACGCGGCGCTTCGGCCCGAGCCCGACGGACGGCGCAGGGTCGTGCTCGCGACCAACCTCGCCGAGACCAGCCTCACGATCGAAGGTGTACGCATCGTCGTCGACGGCGGCTACGAGCGACGACCGCGATTCGACCCGGCATCCGGCATGAGCGGTCTCGAGCTCAAGCGGATCTCGCAGGCCTCGGCCGAGCAGCGCCGCGGGCGCGCAGGACGCACCGCGCCGGGCGTGTGTCATCGCCTGTGGAGCGAATCGACGCAGGCCTCGCTCAGTCCCCGGACCCCGCCCGAGATCGTCGAGGCCGATCTCGCGTCGCTCGCGCTCGAGCTCGCGTGCTGGGGCACGGTCGATGCGCGAGCGCTGCGCTGGCTGGATCCGCCGCCCGAGGTGCCGCTGGCGCAGGCACGCGAGCTGCTTCACGGGCTCGAGGCGATCGACGACGCAGGACGCGCGACACCGCTCGGGCGGCAAATGTCCGCACTGGGGTTGCATCCGCGACTCGCGCACATGGTGGTGCGTGCAGGCTCCGTCGGGCAGACGCGGCTCGCGGTCGAGATCGCGGCGTTGCTGTCCGAGCGCGATCCGCTCCGCGCCGCGCCGGGCGCGCGCGACCCGGACATCCGGTTGCGCATCGACCTGCTGCACGGCGCGCCGCCGCCCGCCGCGATGGAACTCGATCGCGGCGCGCTGCAGCGGATTCGCCAATCGGTCGAGCGCCTCGAGCGCGAGCTGGCGCGCCGGAACGCGAGCCGCGACCCGCGTGCGTCCGATTCCACGCAGGAGCTCGATCCGGCTGATGCGGTCGCGCTGCTGCTCGCTTTCGCGTACCCGGATCGGATCGGGCGCGCGCGCGAGGGCGGTGGTGGAAGATACCTGCTCTCCGGCGGACGCGGCGCTGTGTTCGCGGGTCCAACCGCGCTCGCCCGCAGCGAGTGCATCGTCGTCGCGGCGCTCGATCTCGGCGAGCGCGAGGCACGGATCGAGCTCGCCGCGCCGCTCGATGTGCGGTTGCTCGTCGCGCACTTCGCGGCCGCCATCGAAGAGCGCGATATCGTCACCTGGGATGCGCGCTCCGAGGCGGTGCTCGCGCGTCGCCAGGCGCATCTGGGCGCGCTGCTGCTCCGCGACGATCCGCTGGCCGATCCGGACGAGCGTTCGGTGCGCGCCGCGCTGCTCGAAGGCATCCGTACGCTCGGGCTGGGCGCGCTGCCCTGGCGGCCGGAGCTTACTCAATGGCGGGCGCGCGTCGCCTTTGCGCGTGAGCAGGAACCCGACGGCGCGTGGCCCGACGTCTCGGACGCGGCCCTGATCGCTTCGCTCGAAACCTGGCTTGACCCGTGGCTCGACGGTGTCACACGACGCGCGCAGCTCGCGCGCATCGACCTGCGCGGCGCGCTGCACGCGTTGCTCGATCGGCGCGCACAGCGTCGACTCGATGAGTTCGCGCCGACGCATCTGGTCGTGCCGAGCGGCTCGCGGACTGCGATCGATTACGGTGGGGCGACGCCGACACTCTCGGTGCGTCTGCAGGAGGTGTTCGGTCTCGCGGAGTCGCCTCGCATCGCCGCCGGCCGCGTGCCTGTCACCATGGAGTTGCTGTCACCCGCGCGGCGTCCCGTCCAGGTGACGCGCGACCTCGCGAGCTTCTGGGCCCGCGGCTACGCCGAGGTGCGCCGGGAGCTCAAGGGCCGCTATCCCAAGCATTACTGGCCGGAGGATCCGCATCGGGCGGAGGCGACGCGCAGGGTTAGACCGAGGTGAACCCGCCGCCGGGGCCGCAGCGGCGTTCCGAAGTTGGCGTTAGCGTGGCCGAGTCTACCGCGCAGGAATCGCCATCGTCAGATGGCGCGATAGATCGCCAACCAGGTCGAGATATTCCAGCCGCTCGCAGAAACGCCAGCCTCCGTCGACGCATTCGAATCGGTCGTGGTAGCGGCCGGCGATGATCGGTTGCAGCGGGAAATCCGGACGCCCCTGGATCACGGTGAAATAGGACCGGGCGGTTGCAGTCCGCCCGTCGTCCGCGACGTCGATGATGAGGTTGGTGGTGAGATGCTTCGTGGCCGGCACGGACGCGGGGTCTGACTGGTCGGCCACCGCATCACCCTTGTAGAAGAGCACCGGCTTGAAGAACTCGCGGACCTCCGCCGAGCCCTGCGCGGTGTTGGGCAAGCCGTCGACGCGTATCGTGCAGAACTCGAAAAATGCCGCCACCGCCTCGAGATCGCCGCGGTCGAGCGCTTCCGCATACCCGTAGACGAGATTCGTGATCTGGTGAACGGCATCCGCCTTGCTGCTCATCGCTGCTCCATCAGGTGCTCCCCGACCAGGGAGGCGGCCGCCTACCACTTGTTCCGCAGCTCGCGCAACGCGAGGAACACGTCCTCGGGTGTCGGGCTCGCTGGGAGATCGGGCAGCTTCGCCCGCAGCTGGCGGACGACCTCGGCGCTCTGCAGCCGGAAGAACACGTTGATGTCCTTCTCGACGCCCAGCGTCGTCACGATCGGGCGCGCCGGATCCATGTCGGCCGCCACCGTGCTCAGCTCACGTGCGCGAGCGTTCGTCGGCTCCCGATCGAGCGTGAACGCGAGGTTGCGCGCGAGGTAGTCGTGGCCCGGGTAGATCCGCGTCGCGTCCGGCAGCCGTGCGAGCTGGCCGACGAACGTCTGGTACAACTGCCGCGGATGGCCGCCATTGTGGCAGTTGCCCGCGCCGGCGTTGAAAAGCGTATCGCCAGAGAAGAGCGCCGGCTGATCGCCCCGCGATAACAGGCAGATGTGCGCCATCGTGTGACCCGGCGTGTCGAGGCATTCGAGCTCGACCGTCCGTCCGACGGCGATCACGTCGCCCGCATTGAGCCCGCGCGTCATCTCCGGGATTCGCGACGACGCCTTCGCGTGCGCGAGCACCTTCGCACCGGTCGCGGCCACCATCGCCGCGTTGCCACCGGTATGGTCGCCATGCTCGTGCGTGTTGAGCACCTGCCGGACGGTCCAGCCGCGCTCGCGCGCGAGCGCGAGGCATTTGTGGTGATCGAGCGGATCGACCGCGAGCGCCTCGCCCGTCTCATCGCACGCGATCAGGTAATTGAAATTGCGCCAGTCGTTGGCGGTCCAGATCTGTTCGACGATCACGGCGCGGCCCTCCGTGGTGGATCGGCCATTACTGTACTGCGTCGACCCGCGTCACCGGCAAATTCTGCGAAGGGCGACTCGAAATCGAAACCGGGCGCGGCGGCCGCTCGCGTCTCCTGATCAAATTGGTCGGTGCAACGGGGGCCGGCGGCACCGCGAATGCGAGCGACTGAACATATCCTTCTCGAGTCGGACGCACGGGAGGTGCCCCAGCTCCGCACCGCGCGCAAGGTCCATTCGCGGCTGCGAATCCGCAGCCGGCTTCCGCGCCGGGCGATCGAGCTCACTCTGCTCGATTACTACTATCTGTCCGTGCGGACGTGGCAATCGCGCCGTACGGTTTCGCAATACGTGCTCGATCTGCGATTCGTCGATCCTGGCCTGCGACTTTCCCGCCACGTCGCCTGGCGCTGGATGACCGCCAGCGTGGTGCTTGCCACGCTGGCAGTCGCGATCGCGTCGTGGATCAGCTCGTCATCGACAACGTGGTGGCGGCACGATTGGCTTCCTTTGTTCGGTGGCCTCGCCGGCCTGGCCGCGTGTACGGCGCTGGTCAGCATCTACCGGACGACGCAGACGCTCGCCCTCTTCAGCGTGAACGGGCGAGCGAGATTGCTCGCGTTCACCGGGCGCCTGGGAACCTTCCGTACCGTTCGGCGCTTCAGCCAGCAGCTGGCTGCACATCTGCGGATTTCGGTAGCCGCACGCCGGTCGTCCAGGTCCGAGCACCTGCGCGACGAAATGCGCGAGCACTTTCGCCTAAAGGATGCAGGAGTGCTGTCGGAACAGGAATACGAAGTCAGCAAGGGACGCATCCTGGGTCGACATTCAGCGAGGACCCCCCCGAGATCCGGCGCCGCGAATTGAGGACGTCAGCGGCGGGGCGGCCTGATCTGGCGGCGAGGCCGACCGATCCGACGCGGAGCAGAACACTACGGCAGTGCTGTCCGCCGACAGCCCGCGGCTCGATTTACCGAAGGTTGTTCGCCCGACCAACTCCGGTGAACCGACGCAGCCCCGCCGCACAGAGCGAAGCAGCGACAGCCAGCCAAACCTTCCGCCGCCGCCGCGTTCCGGAGCCACGTCGATGATCGACACCGACGTGCTTGCCTGCGTGCCAACGATGGCGCCACCGCTGGGGTTGGTGAGCGTCAGGATCAGCTCCTCGCTCCCTTCCTCGCCGCGGCCGTCTGTGCGCGCGGTGATCTGGAGGGCCTTGGCCCCCTGCTCACCGTCGGCCCAGGTGAGCACGCCAGGCCGCAGCTCGTAGTCTTCGCCCGAGGTCGCTGCTCCGGACGGCGCCACGGTCACGGACACTTCGCCGTTCCCGTAGTAGGCCCGTTCCACCCACACCTCCACCGTCTCGCCTTCGCGGACCGACTGCGGGTCCGGCTGGATCCTGAGTTGGCCGGCCGGTGCCCCATCCGCAGCGATCTCGATACGGGTGGCCCGTCCGCCGAGGCCGGCGCCTCCCTGCATCGAGTCGATGGTCAGCCAGAGCGATTCGACGCCCTCCGGCGTGGGGCCGTCAGCTGCAATAGGTATCGCGATCTCGCGATCCGTCATGTCGCCGTCGCCCCAGGTGAGCTGCCCGGTCACGTCTTCATAGTCAGTTCCCGGTGACGCAGCCTCGGTTGGGACTTCTTCGAACGGAGCCGTCCGATAGCTGACGCTCACGGCGCCGGCTTTTCCGCCCGCGCGGCGTACGGTGACGACGGCCTGTGCCTCGTCCTCGGTTGCAACGACCGTCGGGCGTGTCAGGCTCACCACGCCCGCCGCGTCGGCCGACCCATCGCCGCTCAGTCGCGCCGCGAACGGGGCCGGAAAATCTCCACGGCTGCCGGCCATGGTAAGCGACCCGTCGGCGCCCGCCGCCATGTCATGGACGACCGCGACCTGGGCCTGCCAGGACGGCGGGTCGATCCAGGTCGTACCGGCATTGCCGTATGTCGTGTCGGGCAAGCCATCGGCGTTCAGTCGCGCGACCACCGCTCCCGCGACGCCGGACGGTCCCCGGCCGGCGACCAACACCTTGCCGTCTGCATCGAGGGCCAGGGCGGTGGCCTGCGACATCTGCGCACCGACGGTCGGCGCGGAGAACGTGTCGTCAGGCGACCCGTCCGACAGCAACCGCACCAGTAGGCCACTCGCATCGCTGCCCAGGCTTGCGCTGCCGGCGACGAGCAGCCGTCCGTCCGGCTGGATCGCGAGACCGTGGCAGGAGACGGACCGGTGGCGTCTGGAGTGGCATCGACGCTGCCGCCCGTCCCGAAACTCTGGTCGAGCGCCCCGTCCGCCGCCAACGCAACGACGCGACACGTCGACCCGGCCAGATCGCCGGCAGCTGTGACGGTCGTGATGCGGTAGCCGTCAGGTGCCCGTACCAGCCGCGTTGCGCCTGCGTTTTCCGGGTCGATTACGACGCCGGCGTCACCGAATGCCTCATCGGGTGCGCCGTCGTCGAGCAGCCGCAGCACCAGCAGGTCGTCGCCGCGGGATCCTGCGACGACGATCCGGCCATCCGGTTCCAGGGCAACGGCCGTCCCCGTGTGCGGCACGTTCGCGTTGGAGGTGAACTGGACGAGGCCACCCTCGCCGAACGTCGCGTCCAGCTCCCCGTCGGGCAGCAGGCGGAACACGGTCAGCGTCGAGGCCAGGTCTTGTGCCGTGCGCCCGATTCCGACCAGCTTGCCGTCAGGCTGCAGAGCGGTGTCCAGGATCAGCGTGCCGGGCAGTTCCGGGTGCGTGTAATCCGGATCGAGCGCGCCCGAGCTCGAGAACGGGCGAGTGAAGTTGGCAAAACTGCAATAGTAGAAACAATAGTAGTCGCCTCCCGCGAGGAACCCGTCGCCGTCGTCTTCCAGCTCGAGCGACCAGACCGGGCCAAAGTCAGGGAGCTCGAGGCGACCCGCGTCGCCAAAGGTCGGGTCGAGGTCCCCGGGCGCGCCCTCCACAAGAGGAGCCGCCAAACTTCCCACGAGGACGATTCCGGCCCGAGGTGCCGTGTGCCGTGCCTGCTGCAAGGCGCCAATTACTGCTTCTCTGATCATTTCCAAGCCTCCCTCGATAGATTTGTTGCCGGCTCACAGGCTCGGCCTCGCTCTCGAGGGAGTCTTGAAAAGGACTGAAACGATCTGAAAGGTTCTGCTGAACCCGGTCGCGGCGCATCGATATCGGCGTCGCGCAATTCGCTGCGATATCATCCGCTGCCCGGCACGCCGCCGGAGGTGTGTCCACAAGGAGCAGGAGAAATCATGGAACGCAGGATACTGACGACGATACTGGCCGCCACACTCGCACTGCCCGCCGTGGCGCTCGGCGACCAGGCATCCAAGACGTCCGCCGATCAGCCCCTGACGAGAGCCAAATCGGTCGAGGCCCGCGCCACCGTGACGGCCATCGACCCGTCGACGCGCATGGTGACCCTCAAGACGGAGGACGGCCAGACGGTCGACGTCGAGTGCGGACCGGAGGTGAAGAATTTCGACAAGATCAAGGTCGGCGACACGGTCAAGGCCACGTACACCGAGTCGGTAGCCTTCCAGGTCGCGTCCAAGGGCGCGACGCCCGGCGGTGCCTCGCAAGGCGCGGTCCGCATCCCCGGCGGCGCCCAGGTCGACCAGCAGGTGACCACGTCGTTCACGGTGGCGTCCGTCGATCCCGCGACCAACGTCATGTGGGTGACGCTGCCGAACGGCAACACGAAGAAGATCCAGGTGCAGGATCCGAAGGCGCAGGAACGCCTGAAGACACTGAAACCCGGAGACGTCGTTGCGGTGACGTACACGGAATCGATGGCGCTCCAGCTCGAGAAGCTCGCGAAGTAGATGTCGGCGGCTACAGATCGTCGCGGGCGATGCTCGCGACGATCGTGGCCGAGACGGATAAAACTGATTCAGTGCTGTCGCGTGGTCGGCGACAAGACATACGCCGTCGCTTCCTGAGCATGCGCGTTAGTCATTTGGCCGCCGTCGGAGCGCTGCTGCTGCCGCTGTGCGCGTTGGCGGGAATCGAGTCCATCACCGCATCCGACAGCGTAGCTGCGCTCAAGACCGCGTTGAACCAGGGTACGACACACGCCATCGAGTCCCTCGGCGTCGTCGACGGCTTTCTCAAGAACCCGGAGGTCAAGATCCCCCTGCCCCCGACGCTCCAAAAGGCGGAAAGCGTGATGCGGCTGTTCGGGATGGGCGACCAGGCCGACGCGCTCGTGGTCGCCATGAATCGCGCGGCCGAAGCGGCGGTGCCGGAGGCGAAGAGCCTGCTGGTCGGCGCGGTGCAGCAGATGTCGCTGGTCGACGCTCGTCAGATCCTGACTGGCGGTGACGACGCCGCCACGCAGTATTTTCGCAAGGTGTCGTACGACAAGCTCGAACAGACATTCCTGCCGATCGTGAAAGAGCGGACCGACGAGGTCGCGCTATCGAAGCAGTACAACCAGTTCGTCGGTCAGGCGGCGCGATACGGGCTCGTCGGATCGAAGGACGCGAACGTCGAAAGCTATGTCACGCGCAAGGCGCTCGATGGCCTGTTCGTGATGATCGCCGCTGAAGAACGCGCGATCCGCAAGGATCCGCTCGGACAGTCCAGCAAGATCCTCGAGAAGGTCTTCGGTTCGCTCAAGTTCTAGTGGCGAGATACGAGATACCGCGGCCAGTGCAGCCGGACGCGCGCTTGGGGATCGTCCCCTAACCCTGACCGAACGTTTCACCGCCGCGATCCAGGTACGTCTCTTCTTCGGGTGTCGACACCCGGCCGAGCACCGCGTTGCGATGGGGAAACCGACCGAAGCGCACGATGAGCTCGAGGTGCTGTTGCGCGTAGGGCAGAAAGCTTTCGAGGCACGACCGCCAGTCGGGCGGTGCCGTCTCGAGGATCTCGCGGCAGAGATGCACTGACTCGCGCTGCGCGTCGAGCGACTCGCTGTGCTGAAACGGCAGCGTCAGGAATGGCCGTTCGATCGGTGCCAGCTCGTGAATGAAGCCCGCCGCCACCGCTTGACGCGCAACTGCGAGCGCCTGCCCATCGTGTGCGAACGCACGTTCAGTTCCGCGCCAGATGTTTCGCGGAAACTGATCGAGCAGCACGACGAACGCGAGCGCCGGGCGCGGCGCGCGGACCCAGGACGCATGCTCGCCTCGGGCGGCCGCTTCGACCGTCGCGCTGTACCGCGCGCGAATCTGGGAGTCCACCTCCGGGGAGGCGTCGAACCACAGGGACATTCGCGCCTCGGCGTTCTGGGGCGCATGGGTGGCATTCCCGAACCAGAACTGCAGGATGTCCTCGGGATCGATCATCGGGGCCGCGCTATCCGGTCCCCGCTGCCCGTGACGCCGGTTAACGTCTCACGGCTGCTGATAGCTCGGACGGCTCTCGTACCGGGATTGCGGTTGCGACCGCTGGGCCGGCGGCGGGGGCTGGCGTGCGTCGCCTCCGTAGGATTGCTCCACGGCCGATGACGGTGTCTGTGGGGACGACACGCCCGGTGAGTAGCCCGCGGGTGGAGAATACGTCCGCGGCGACTGCCGGATCAGGTTGCCCGCGGCGCTCGCCGTGTCGGGTTCACGCTCGACGACTCGCGCTCGGGGAGGGGCCTGACGAGAGTAGTTCGGCGTCGGCTGCTTACGGAACTGCGGAGCAGCCTGCGCAGGGTTACCGACGCTTTCGCGACTGGGCGCAAGCGCCGGCGGACGCGGGTTGTACTGCCACTCGCGCAGCTCGCGATCGTTCAACGGCAGTCGCTGATCGCCCACCGGCCGACCGCCGATGAACCGGTCCTGTTGCACGACCGTCACCGCGTCGGCATCGCCGCGATGACGGTAGTTCCGCTGACCGTCGCGTGCTGTATAGGCGCTGGTGATCTGAGCGTTGTTGACGATGACGGTATTCGACAGGTTGACACGATGGATGTGTCGCGGCGTGTGTCGATAGCCGGGCACATACACTTCATGCGGCGCGAGCGGGAACCATCCGATGCCACGGTCGAAACCTTGGGAAAGGCTCCCCGGTGAGCCGCCTATCCACCCGACCAGCGCCGGCGCATACACCGGGCGCAGGTGACGGGGCCCCGGCACCCAGCACCAGCTGTTCCGCAGGTGCGTCCAGCGGCCGTAATGAAACGGTGCAAAGCCCCAGCGAGCGTCATCGATCCAGGTCCAGCCCCAGGGACCGACCCAGACCCAACGACCGAATCGATAAGGAGCCCAGCCGTAGGCGACGTGCAGCGGCCGCCATACGTAGCCGTACGCCGGCTCGTGCAGCCATTCGCCGTAATCGTCGAGGTCCTCGTGACCGGTGACCTCACGAGACAGGTAGCGGGAGGAGACCGAAAGATCTTCGCGGCGAGCGCGGTCGTTGGCCCAGACTTCGAACGCCGTGCGCGGTGCGATGGGACCAATCCGCGCGCTGAGATCGTCAAGGCCGGTGAAGACGCCTTCCTCGTTCGCGCGCAATACATAGGATTTCGCACCGCCCCGTATTTCAGCTTCGCCACTGCGAGCCTTCACGATCGTCCGGTCACCGCTCGCATCGATTTCGAAGTGATACTCCCCAGGGCGGCGCAGCAGAACGCTTGCGTTGGGCGTTTCGACCTGAATCGATTCCCGTTCGGCCAGTGTTCGCACCCGGATCGTTGCGGCGCCCTCGGTCAGGCTCATCTGCATGACCGCATCGCCGAGCTGGACGAAGCCGAAGCCGGTACCGCGGTCAAGGTGAAGGGTTGCCGAGCCGACTTCCAGCTCCGCTCGCGCGTCGCTGTCGAGCCAGAGCCTGTCGCCGCTGGTCAGCGGGCGGTTGAGCACGGCTTCCGCCCAGTCCTCGGATTCCGCCGGCCCGAGCGAGACCTGACCCTCGACGTAGCTCAGGCGCGCGACACGCCCCGGCGGGTCGACGACCATTTCCGGAGCAGTCGGGTCCTGGGCGATCGCTGATTCCACGGCGACGATCGCGAGCAGAGCGCTCAGCCGGGAAGCTGCCTGCCGAAAAATCGGCGCCGGACGCATGATGCCCATATCGCTTTAGAGCAGTTCTGCGCAACATTAGTTCTTCGGACCTGTCGTACGCAATCCCGCCCGTCGCCAACCGCCAGGCTCGTAATTACAGAGCCTTACGTTCCGTTATCCGGTGCTCGCCTGCCCGGCGCACGACGAGGCGCGTTCAGCGCTCGTCCTTGTAGATGCCGACCTGCACCGCCTGCCCGTCCGCGGCGCGCGCCCGATACATCCCCGCGCTGTTGAAACTCCACGCCAGCTCACCCTTCGGCGTGAGCGCGATGACCCCGCCATCGCCGCCGAGCGCCGTGAGCCTCCTTTGAATCACCTCGTCGGCGGCCGCCTGCAGGGCCATGTGCTGATACTCGACCAGCGAACAGATCTCGCGCGCGACCGTGAGGCGGATGAAATATTCGCCGGTCCCCGTCCCCGACACCGCACACGAGGTGTTCGATGCGTAAGTGCCGGCACCGATGATCGGCGAGTCGCCAACCCGGCCCCAGCGCTTGCCAGTCATACCGCCGGTCGACGTGCCGGCAGCGACGTTGCCGTTCGAGTCCAGGGCAACGACACCGACCGTGCCCCGCTTGCCTTCGTCGTGGACCAGCGTCCTTCGCAGGATCTGCGGTGATGCCGGCGGGCCGGGCGGGAATCGGCAGGCCCTGTTTCTTCAGAGTCTTCTCGAGTTCCTGCCAGCGACGCTCGGTGTAGAACCATGCCAGGCTCGGCCTGCTCCAGGCCCTGCTCGCGCGAGAAGGCGTCGGCGCCGGCGCCGACCATCATCACGTGCGGCGACTTCTCCATCACCCGCCGAGCGAGCGATATCGGATGCCGGGTGCGCGTGACGCCGGCGACCGCTCCGGCCGCGAGCGTCCTGCCGTCCATGATCGCGGCGTCGAGCTCGTTGCGGCCTTCCGCCGTGAACACCGCGCCACGGCCGGCGTTGAACATCGGATCGTCTTCCATGAGCACGATCGTCACTTCGACGGCATCCAGCGCCGAGCCCCCTTTCCTCAGAACGCCGATGCCGGCGTCGATCGCACGCGTGAGCGCTTCGCGATAGGCCGCCTCCTGTTCCGGGGTGAGCTCCTTGCGCTCGATCACGCCAGCGCCGCCGTGAATGACGATCGCCCATTTCGGCGCGGCATCCGCGGCCGGGCAGATCGTGGCGGCGGATTAGAGCAAGGACGGCAAGCCAGATTCTCATCCGGCGATTCTGCACCATGTGCGTTCAAGAAAGGCGCCGTCGTCGAACCGCGGGGTATCCGTCCCCATCCGGCGTGATCTCGAGCGCCCAGGCGAGAACGAGCGCGATCGTAAAAAGCGTGAGGGCGAATACAATGATGAGAATGAACGACCCGGTGACTCGTCGCGACGTCATGGCCGCGGCCGCGGCCGGCGCCGTGCTCGCGGCGACGCGCGTCGCAGCCCAAGCGCGCGACGACGACTTGACGAAGCTCACGATCGACGAGGCGAGCCGGCGCATCGCCGCGCGCCAGCTCTCGCCCGTCGAGCTCACGCGCGCTTATCTCGAGCGCATCGAGCGCGTCGACGCGCGCGTGAACGCCTACATCACCGTGACGGCGGAGCAGGCGCTCGAGCAGGCGCGCGCGCTCGAGCGCGAGCTCGCGGCCGGGCGCTCGCGCGGGCCGTTGCACGGCATTCCGCTCGCGCTCAAGGACAACATCGACACGGCCGGGGTTTTGACGACCGCGGGGAGCGCCGTGTATGCCGACCGCGTTCCAACGGAGGATGCCGAGTGCGTGCGCAAGCTCCGCGACGCGGGCGCCGTATTCCTCGGCAAGCTCAACATGCACGAGTTTGCCTACGGCGGCACGTCGGCCGTCACTCACTACGGGCCCGTGCACAATCCGTGGAATCTCGACTACAACCCCGGCGGCTCCTCGGGCGGCTCGGCCGCGGCCGTCGCGGCGCGGCTCTGCGCCGCCGCGCTCGGCACGGACACGGCGGCGTCGGTGCGCTTTCCGGCCGCGTGCTGCGGCGTCGTGGGGCTCAAGGCGACGCACGGCCTCGCGAGCATTCGCGGCATCGTGCCGCTCTCTGAGCTCCATGATCACGTCGGGCCGATCGCACGGCAGCGTCGCCGACTGCGCGCTCGTGATGACGGCGCTCGCGGGCTTCGATCCGCTCGATCCCGTCAGTATCCGCGCGGAGCGCGAAGACCTGCGTGCCGCGATCGGTCGTGAGGTTCGAAGGGCTGCGCATCGGCATTCCGCGCTCGCCGTTCTTCGAGGAGCTCGATCCCGAGATCGACGCGGCCACTGAGCGCGCGCTCGAAGTGCTCACCGATCTCGCGGGTCCGACTCGCGACGTGCGCATCGCGGCGCCCGACACCTATGCCCTGCTCGACGCCGAGACCTACGCGTATCACGCGCCTTTGCTCGCCGATCCCAAGAAACGCGCGCTCTACCAGCCGCTCACGCTACAGCGTGTCATGGGCGGGGCGAGCGTGTCGACGGAGGTCTACATCGAGCAGCGCCGCCGCATGACGATCGCGCGCAACACGATCGACGACGGTGTTCGCCGACGTCGACGTGCTCGTCGCGCCGACGTGCATGCGCATGCCCGAGACGATCACCGCCGTGCTCGAGAACCCGGCGCGAGAGCCTACGCTGATCCGCAACACGCTGCCGTTCAACGTGTTCGGCATTCCCGCGATCAGCGTGCCGTGCGGATTCACGCGCGCGGGGCTGCCGATCGGCCTGCAGATCATCGGCCCACGGCTCGGCGAGACGCGCGTGCTGGCGCTCGCGCATGCCTACGAGCAGGCCACGGAGTGGTACCGCCGCGAGCCGCCACTTGCCTGACGGCGTCGTCAACAGCACGACGGTCTCCTGCGGGGAAGTGCGATATAACACGTAGCCGGGCCCGGAGGACAGGACATGGCAACGCAGACTTACGGACCAGACACGACCACCGACGAAGTGCTTGCTGACCTCGACCTCTCCGGCCGCCGCATGCTCGTGACCGGGGGGACCGCGGGGCTCGGGCTCGAGACCGCGCGTGTCCTCGCCGCGCACGGCGCGAACGTGATGATGACCGCGCGCGACGCCGCCAAGGGTGAACGTGCGGCGGCAACGGTGCGCGCTTCGGCTGCACGCAACGCCAGGGTGGAGGTGCGCGAGCTCAACCTCGAGTCGCTCGCGAGCGTCCGTGCCTGCGCCGATCGGCTGATCGGCGAGGGGCAGCCGATCGATGTGCTCTTCGCCAACGCGGGCGTGATGGCCTGCCCGCAGGGATGCACACGCGACGGGTTCGAGACACAGATCGGCACGAACCATATCGGTCACTTCGTGTTCGTCAACAGGCTGGTGCCGCTCATCACTCGTGGCGCACCGGCGCGCATCATCATCACCTCCTCCGCGGGGCACCGCATCTCGGACGTGGACCTCGACGATCCGAACTTCACGCGCACGCCCTACGATCCCTGGATCGCGTACGGCCGCTCGAAGACGGCAAACGTGCTGTTCGCGGTCGAGCTCGACCGGCGGCTCAAGTCCCACGGCGTGCGCGCCTGTGCGCTGCATCCGGGCGGCATCCAGACGGAACTCGGCCGGCACATGACGCCCGAGTCGACCGAAGCGATGATGAAGATCATCGCCGCGGCGGGCGGCAGCACCCGATTTCCCAACAAGACGATTCCGCAGGGCGCGGCGACGCAGGTGTGGGCAGGCATCGTCGCGGATGCCGACGCGGTCGGCGGCCGGTTCTGCGAAGACTGCGCCGTTGCGCCGCGCAACGACAACCCGAGCCCGTTCAGCGGCGTGCGCTCCTACGCGCTCGACCCTGCTCGCGCCCGGGCGCTCTGGACCCGAAGCGAAGAGTGGATCAGGGAGCGCTTCGTCGCGTGACGGTTACGGTGTCGACGGCCGCGGCGGGAGCTCGAGCGCCTGTTTCAACCGCTCCAGCACCTCACCCCAGGCTCGCCGATAGCCGTCGGCCTCGGCGCGCGTCTGCAGCCGATCGATCGTGACCATCACCGTCGTCTTCGCCCCGCTCGGCGCGAACTTGATCTCGACCGGCGTCGGCATCGTGAGCCCTTCGTCCTCCCAGGTGAGGCGGATCGTTTTGCCCGGCGTCGCCTTTCGGACGGTCGCCTGGTTGCCGTCGGCATTGCGCCAATGCCCGCCCTCCGCGATCTTCGCCTCGTGCCGCGGCCCGAACCAGCGATCGAGCGCCGCCGCGGTCGCAAAGGCGCCGTAGCAGGTCGGCGGGTCCGCCTTGACGCTCTTGGTCGCGCAGATCGTGTAGCCCTTGGGCTTGCCGTCCTTCTCGACGGCGCCGCGCGCGAGCTCGTATTCGTGCGTGATGGTCGCACTCCACCACGGGTCGACCTTGAGCTCGCCCACGAGCCAGTCGCCGATCTTGCGGCGGCCGAGCTCGACTCCGCCCCGGCCGTCGATCAATCCATGCCACTCGGCGAGCGTGCGGCCGGTCGCGGCCTTGCACGTCTCGTCGCTGACCGCCTGCTCTGCCTTGCGTTCGACTTTCATCGCCTTCCCCGTGCTCAGTGCCACAACGCGAGGATGAGGCCGACGATCGTGAACTGCAGCGTGTGATAGCCGCCGTTGATCAGAAATAGCCTGAAGCTCCGCCGCTCGAACAGGTAGTTGATGCCGAAGCTCGCGGCGACCCAGCAGAGCCCCGCCGCGAACCCGGCGCCGAGCCCGAGCGAGAGCGGCGGCCGCGGCCCGAGGAAAAGCGCGAACACCCACGCCGCGATCAGCGACAGCACGAACGTGAGCCCGAAGATCATCACCATGTTCGCGTTCTTCATCCGCTCGTCGGGGACGCCGGCCTCGCGCTGCCATGCCTTGCCAAAGAGCGCAGGCGAGTACCAGAGCCCGCCGAGCAGAAAGGTCGCGACGGCCGCCGCGATGACGGCGAGGTAATTCACTTCAGGCATGTCGATCTCCCCTGGATGACGATTGGTGTGTCGCCAGCATGCCCGCGCCGCAGTGCGCGGGTCTTGGAAAAAAGTAACCCGCTCGCTAGCGGATGACGACGCTCTGCGGATCGGGGCGGGTCTGCCGCACGAGCTCGACCGGCGACAGTCCGCTGAACGACCGGAACTCGTTGATGAGGTGCGACTGGTCGTAGTACCCGCACTGATCCGCGAGCGCCGCCCACGGCACCTGCGATCGCGCCGTCGAGCATCGCCAGCGCGCCCCGGAACCGATGGATGCGGCAGAGCGCCTTGGGTGTCATGCCGACCTGGTGCATGAAGAGGCCCGCAAGGTGCTTGCGCGTGTAGCCGGTCTGCGTCGCGAGGCGGGTCACCGGCACCATGCCCCCGGTCGCGGCAATGCGATCGACGGCCCAGCGCACCGCGGGGTGCACCGCCTGGCGCGGCGACAGCCGCGCGATCAGCCATTGCTCGACGATCGTGAACCGATCAATCGTGGCCGGCGTATTGAGCAGCCGCTCGCGCAACGCGAGCACGCCGTCGCCGAGCGCGTCGGCGAGCGCGATGATGCGATCCGCGAGGCCTTCGAGCTGCGGCCCGAGCCAGGGATAGGCGCCTCGCGCCGAGAACGCGACGCCGAGCAGCGCATTGCCATGCGGCGCCTCGGTGTCGATCGGTCCCTGGTGCAGCCCCGAGTACCAGACATCGACGAACGGCACGCGCCGTTCCGGCGGCCCCGGCTCGATGCGGTACTGCGGCGGACCGAGGTTGATGAGGAGCTGGCTCTGGCCGGAGGGCAGGATGCGGTCGCGCTGATAGGCGACGTGGCCCTCGCCGTACCACATGGTCGCGACGACGTCGGCGAGGCGCGGATCGGGCGTGCAGACGGTGACGCTCCACCGGCCGATCGGTGAGGCGTGCTCGAAGCGATGCAGGCGATGCTCAGCCATGCGGGATCTCCCGGGCGCAGTCTAACGCGCGGTCTACCCCGCGATGATGGTCACTACTCCGCCATCCACCACGCTACGAACTCGTCGAACTCGATCGCGCCGTCGTGATCGGTGTCGATCTCGGCGAACCCGATGCGGATATCGTTGTTGCTCATGTCCGCTTCAAGGAACTCCATCAGTTCCTTGAACTCCTCGTACTCGATGCGGCCGTCGCCGTTGGCATCGTTGAAATCGAAGTCCTCGCGCAGCTCGTCGAGCTGCTCCTCGCTCAGTTCGGTCACGGCGACGCTCCTCGTTTGTTGTGCGATTCCAGCATTTCCGCCGCGCGTTGCGCAATCCAATCGTGTCGCCCCCTGCACTTGGGCTGGGGCGTATGCTGGCCTAGACTTGGTCTATGCAACATCGCGCCTACGCACGGACGGCTGGACGCGCACTGCAGGGCGCATTGCTGGTGGTCGCCACCGCCTGGCTCGCGGGCTGCGCCGCGCCACCCCCGTTTCAGCGCGAAGAACCGCTGCCCCCGACACCGAGCACTCCCGCGCCTGACGCCACCGGCGCCGCGATCGCACGCGCCGCGCAATCCCTGATCGGCTCGCCTTACCGCTACGGCGGTGCCGGCCCCGACGCCTTCGACTGCAGCGGCCTGGTGAGCTATGTGCATCGGCAATTTGGCTACGCCACGCCTCGCACCGCCGCGCAGCAGTATGCGCAGGCGGCGCCGGTACCGCGCGCGGACCTGCAGCCGGGAGACCTCGTCTTCTTCCGCTTGAGCGGCGGGGCGGTCAGCCACGTCGGTGTGTATCTTGGCCAGGACCGCTTCGTGCACGCACCGCAGACGGGCGCGCGCGTGCGCGAGGCGAGCCTCGACGAGGAGTTCTTCCGCGACCGCTACGCCGGTGCCGGGCGGCTCTATCCGCCGATGGCCCACATGGCGCCCGTCACGCCTCATTAACAATTACAAGGACAAGCATGAGCAACGATCTGCGCATCGCCATCATCGTGGGCAGCACCCGCCCTGGTCGCAAGGCGCGCGTCGTCGCAGAGTGGGTCCTGGGTTTTACGGCCGCGCGCAAGGCCGCGCAGTACGAGCTCGTCGACATTGCGGATTTCAAGCTGCCGCTGCTCGACGAACCGATCCCTCCGTCGCTCGGCAAGTATTCGCAGCCGCACACCAAGACCTGGGCGGCTGCGATCGCGAAGTTCGACGGCTTCGTGTTCGTCACGCCCGAGTACAACCACTCGACGTCGGGCGCGCTCAAGAACGCGATCGACTTCCTGTTCGCCGAGTGGAACGACAAGGCCGCAGGCTTCGTGAGCTACGGCAGCTCGAACGGCGTGCGCGCGGTCGAGCACCTCCGGCAGATCTCGGCCGAGGTCAGGATGGCCGACGTCCGCACCGCCGTCGGCCTTTCGCTTTTCGACGATTTCGAGCACTTCACGACCTTCAAGCCCCGCGACGTCCACCAGACGACGGT
The DNA here is from genome assembly GCA_963728295.1 of uncultured Gammaproteobacteria bacterium. Taxonomy (GTDB): domain Bacteria; phylum Pseudomonadota; class Gammaproteobacteria; order Steroidobacterales; family Steroidobacteraceae; genus DATJKD01. The sequence goes on from CAVSKB010000006.1 coordinate 386,166, forward strand.
CAACACGATGCTGGACCAGGTCGAACGCTGGGCGATGGCGATGCGCAGCGTCAGGGCGTGAGCGCGCTCACTTCATCGAGTGCAATCCGAACATGTTGCCTTCGGTATCGAGCGCGAGCGCGATGAAGCCGTACTCGCCGATCGAGAACTTGCCGCGATGGATCTTCCCGCCGGCGGGGACGACGCGCTGCGCCTCGACAGCGCAGTCTTCGCAGGCGAAGTAGACGATCACGCTGTTGCCCCCCGACGGCATGCCTTGCATCTTGACCAGTGCGCCGGCGGCGCCGGGGCCATTCTGGGCCATCGGAAACGCCCATAGCTCGGCCTCGGGACTCTCCAGTCGCTGGAACGTGGCCTTGACGACTGTCTCGTAGAACTTCTTCGCACGCGCACTATCCTGCACGTAGATCTCGACCCAGCGGAACGGATTGCTGTTCGCCATGCTTCCCCTCCTTCGCTGATTGCCGGCGGCGACCGCCGCCGGAATCCGGTAGCCTGCTCGATCGCCCGCATTCCCGGCATCGCCGAAACCGGTCATATCCCTGTAGGTGTCGACTGACCGGCAACTCGACCAATGGCCCACATCCGGACCGGCGGTCGGGCGCGATACTGCGGCTTATGGACACCGAAACTCTTGCACCTGCCGACGAGCTCGCGTTCAAGGCGAGCAAGCCTTATCCGGGCGACAGCCCCGAATACCGTACCGCGCGCACCGCACTGCTTGCCGAGGAGATCGAGCTCCGCCGCCAGATCGAGCGGGTCGCGGCGCTGCGCCGCGCACTGCCGCCGGGCGGCGAGGCGCGCGATTACCGCTTCACCGACGAGCACGGCACGGAGCTCGGGCTCGCGGATCTCTTCGGACGGCATGACACGCTCGTCAGCTATTTCTGGATGTACGGTCCCGAGCGCGAGCGCCCGTGCCCGATGTGCACCTCGTTTCTCAGCTCGTTCGACGCAAAAGCGCGCGACCTCGAGCAGCGTGTCGCGATCGCGGTGATCGGACGGTCGCGGGTCGCGCGCCAGCTCGCCTTCGCTCGCGAGCGCGGGTGGGGAAATCTGAAGTTCTACGCGACAGTCGGCGACGATTTCCCGAAGCACTACCGTGGACTCGCCCCCGACGGCAGCGAATGGCCGATGCTCGATGTCTGGGTGCGGCAGGGCCGCGTCGTCCGGCATTTCTGGGGAGGCGAGATGAGCATGGAGACGGCCGATCCCGGTCAGGATCCACGCGGCGCACCCGATCCCGACCCGCTGTGGACCATCCTCGACCTGACGCCCGGCGGGCGTGGCTCGGACTGGCGGCCCAAGCTCGAGTATTCGTGAGGCGCTCGGGACGGGTCCGCTTCGGGACGGGTCCGCTTAGCGCCCATTTAGATTCGTCCTGAGGCTCCGGATCTCAGTCCTCGACTAGCTCAATTCCCCTTCGCCGGGGCGAGTACGGCCGGTGCGCTGACCGTTTACGGGCGGCGCGTTTCGAAGCGATGTTCCCGCTCCCGGAAACTGCGCTTTCTGATCACGTACAACCGCTGGCCGGATTCTGCTGTCGGCAATGGTCAATCCCTCGACCACCAGACGGCAAACTCGTCGAACGCGATCGCGCCGTCATGGTCGGTGTCGATCTCGGCGAAGCCCGTGCGGCAATCCTGCTCGGTAAGACCCGCCCGTAACGACAGCAGCAGTTTCGAGAACTCCGCGTACACGATACGGCCGTCCTTGTTACCGTCGAAGGAGTGGAACGTGTCGCTCAACTCCTCGAACTGCTTCTCCGTCATCCCCCGCACGAGCTGCTCGACCACCGATGGATCGGCAAGCGTCGACACGTCCCCGAGCTGATCGTGCTCGTGCGCCGCAATCTTGCGCAGGATGCGGCGCATGATCTTCCCGGACCGGGTCTTCGGCAGCCCCGGCGCCCACTGGACGAAATCGGGGGTCGCGATTGGCCCGATCTCGCGACGTACCCAGGCGATGAGCTCCTTGCGCAGCGCCTCGCTCGGCTCCGCATCCGCCACGAGCGTGACGTACGCGTAGATGCCCTGCCCCTTGACCTCGTGCGGGCACCCGACCACTGCGGCCTCCGCCACCTTCGGATGCGCGACCAGCGCGCTCTCGACCTCGGCGGTCCCGATCCGGTGCCCGGCGACGTTGAGCACATCGTCGACGCGCCCGGTGATCCAGTAATAGCCGTCTGAATCCCGCCGTGCCCCGTCGCCCGTCACGTAGCGGCCGGGATAGGTCTTGAAATAGGTGTCGATGAACCGCTGGTGGTCGCCGTACACCGTGCGCATCTGCCCGGGCCAGCTGTCCTTGATCACGAGGTTCCCCTCGCAGGCACCTTCGAGCTCGCGGCCCTCGCCGTCGACGATCGCGGGCTGCACGCCGAAGAACGGCAGCGTCGCGGACCCCGGCTTCTGATCGACCGCGCCGGGCAGCGGCGTAATCATGATTCCCCCGGTCTCGGTCTGCCACCACGTGTCGACGACCGGGCAACGGCCGTCGCCCACCACGCGGTGATACCACTCCCAGGCTTCGGGGTTGATCGGCTCGCCGACGGTCCCGAGCAGTCGGAGCGTGCTGCGCGAAGTCGCCTTCACCGGCGCCTCCCCGTCGCGCATCAGCGCGCGGATCGCGGTCGGCGCCGTATAGAACAGGCTCACCGCGTGCTTGTCGACCACGCGCCAGAACCGGCTCACGTCCGGGTAGTTGGGCACACCCTCGAACATCAGCGTCGTCGCGCCGTTGGCGAGCGGTCCGTAGACCACGTAGCTGTGACCGGTGACCCAGCCGACGTCCGCGGTGCACCAGTAGACGTCGTCCTCGCGCAGATCGAACACGGCCTCGTGCGTGAGCGAGGCGAAGACGAGATATCCGCCGGTGGTGTGCAGCACGCCTTTCGGCCGCCCGGTGGAACCCGAGGTGTAGAGGATGAAGAGCGGGTCCTCGGCGTCCATCGTCTCGGGCGGGCAGGCCTCGGACTGCGCCGCGAGAAGCTCGTCCCAGTCCTGGTCGCGCGGCTGCCTGTCCACCCTGGCGCCGACATGACGCAGCACCAGCACGTGCCGGACGGTATTCGTCTCAGGCCTGCTCAGCGCCTGGTCGACGTTCGCCTTGAGCGGAATGCGCTTACCGCCGCGGACGCCCTCGTCCGCGGTGATGACGACCGTCGAGCCGCAATCGGCGATCCGCCCGGCGAGCGAGTCCGGCGAGAAGCCGCCGAACACCACCGAATGAATCGCGCCGATGCGGGAGCAGGCGAGCATCGCGACCGCGGCGTCGGGAATCATCGGCATGTAGATTGTGACCCTTTCTCCTTTGCGGACTCCGAGCGATTTGAGTGCATTGGCCGCGCGACACACCCGTGCATGCAGCTCGCGGTACGTGAGCTTCTGCGAGTTCTTCGGGTCGTCGCCTTCGAAGACTATCGCCGTCTTGTCGCCACGCTTCTCGAGGTGACGGTCGAGACAGTTGACCGAGACGTTGAGCTGGCCGTCGTCGTACCAGCGGATGTGGAAGTCCTCGAGCGCGAAGCTCGTGTCCTTTACGCGCGTGGGCGGGCGGATCCAGTCGATGCGCGCAGCCTGTCGGCCCCAGAACGCCTGCGGGTCGGCGAGCGACTCGCGATACAGGCGCTCATAGTCGTCCCGGCGGACGCGCGCCGCGGCGGCGAACGCAGGCGGCACCTTATGCAGACTCGACATCGGTCGTTTACCCCGCTGGCCGTGCTGCGCCGTCAGTCGAGTGCGGCGCGGATCCGTGCCGCGTGCTCGGCAAGGACCGCTGGATCCGCCATTTCGCGAGCATGGAAGCGCAGATCCAGCCCCTCGCGGCGCGGCACGATGTGAAAGTGCATGTGGAACACGCTCTGACCGGCAGCGCGACCGTTCAGTTGCGCGATGAGTATCCCGGGCGCATCGAACGCCTTCTTCACGGCGCGGGCGACCCGCTGCGTGGTGAGCACCACCGCGGCCAGCGCTTCCTCGGGTACGTCGTGGATGTTCTCGGCCTCGGCCTTCGGGATGACGAGCGTATGCCCGTCCGCCTGCGGCATGACGTCCATGAACGCGAGCGTCAGCTCATCCTCATGGACCCGGTGCGATGGGATCTCGCCACGCAGGATGCGTGCGAAGATGTTGTTGCGGTCGTAGGCCATGGCGCCGCCTCGAAGCTTCGGTCCTGAGCTTGAGTATAGCGACCCGGCCCGCGCCAGCCTGCCCGCTACTGCGCGAACAACCACTCGATGAGCGACGCCTGCACCGCCTCCCCCGGGCCGTGCTCGACCCCGGGGTGGTTGAGCATGATCACGGCGACATAAGTGCGGCCCGACGCGGCGTTGACGTAGCCGGCGAGTGCGCTCACGTCGTCGAGATTCCCTGTCTTCATGCGCAGCCGGCCCTGGAGCTGCGGAGAGCGGAATCGCCGCTTCAGCGTCCCGTCCGTGGCGGACAGCGGCAGCGAAGCGGCGAATTCCGGCATGTACTGGCTCTGGTGCGCGGCCAGCAGTACATCGGCCAGCCCCGCCGCCGTGATGCGCTCGTTGCGGGACAGACCCGAGCCATTGTCGAGCACGAGCCCGGGAATGGAGATGCCCTTGGTCGCGAGCCAGTCGAGCACGGCGGCCTGGCCGCCGAAGGCGGTTGCCGGCCGGCCGGATTTCTCGGCGGCGATCGTGAGCAGCAGCGTACGCGCCATGACGTTGCTCGAGTGCTTGTTGACGAGCCGGATGACCTCGGCGAGCGTCAGCGACTCGAAGCTGTAGAGAAGGCGGGCGTCGGCGGGCACCGTGCCCTGCTTCATGCCGCCGTCGAGCGTGCCGCCGCTCTCGCGCCACAGCGTCTTGAACGTCCCGAACGCGAACTCAGGCGCGCGCATCACCGCGCGTGTGAGCGACAGCGGCCCGCAGCCGTCGGCATAACGGCCGGCGAGCGAGATGCGGCTGCCGCTCGCGCCGTCCGGCATCGCGACCACCACGCCGCCCGAGCGGCGACGACAGGCGCCCTTGTAGAACTGCACGTCGTTGTCGATGACGAGGTTCGCAGGCGTCGGCTGCGTCGTGGCGCGCACGCGGCGGGCAACGGGATCCGGCAGCACGCTGAGCGCGATGGTCTGGAAGTTCACCAGCAGCGCGTCCGGCAGGACGTTGTAGGTGCGGAACGGCCGGTTGTCGAACGTGCCGCGATCCTCGCCCTGCGGGGCGAACAGCGTGTTGTCGATTGCGACGTCGCCCGCAATGCGCTCGATGCCGGTCTGGCGCAGCCCGTTGACGAACGACCACCACCGCTCGCTGATCATGAACGGATCGCCGCCGCCCACGAGCCAGAGATCCCCCTCGAGAACCTGCCCGGAGACGGGCGCCGTCGTATACGCGCGGGTCCGCCAGGTGTACGCCGGGCCGAGCAGCTCCAGCGCCGCATAGGTCGTGAGCACCTTCATCGTCGAGGCCGGATTGCGCGGCACCTCGGAGTTGAAGCTGACGATCGGCTCGTCGCGATCGACCTCGCGCACGTAGACGCTCAGGCTCGTGGACGGTATCCGGCCACGGGTCAGGGCTTTCGTGACGTCCGCGGGCAGGTAATCGCGATCCCGCGGCAGCGCCGTCGGGGAGATCGCCAGGAGAAGTGCAATGGCGGCGGCTGCGCGTGCTTGTGTCCGCATTTCCCTGCGTCGAGGATCCGGGGACGTCGAAGCGCGGGATGATACGTGATTGGAAAACATTGGCTCGGAGCCCATTTATCGCGGATATTCAGCTCTGAGCCGATTGACTGGGAATATTCAGCTCCGAGCCAAATTATCGGGTGCGCTGATGCGGAGAATCTGGAACACGGTGCTCAAAGGGCTGGTGGCGATCCTGCCGATCGGCCTGACGCTGTACATCGTCTACTGGCTGGCAGTTGCGGCGGAGCGGCTCGTCTCGCGCCTGATCAAGCTCGTACTGCCCGACCAGTACTACTGGCCGGGGCTCGGACTCATCGCGGGCCTGTCGCTCCTGTACGTGGTCGGGCTCGCGGTCAACGCCTATGTGGTGCGACGCGTGCTGCGCCTCGGCGACGATGTGCTCGCGCGCATTCCGGTGGTCAAGACGATCTATGTCGCGACCCGCGACTTCATGCGCTTCCTGCCGAGCTCCGGCAAGGGCAGCGACCTCAAGCGCGTCGTGCTGGTGCCCTTCGGTCCTGGCAAGCTGATCGGCTTCGTCACTTCGGAGAGCGGAAGCCTGCTCGGAGACGCACATGCGCAGGAAGGCACCGTCGCGGTCTACCTGCCGATGAGCTACATGGTGGGCGGCTACACGGTGTTCGTGCCGCGCGAGGCGCTCGAGCCGACCTCGCTCAGCGTCGAGGCCGGGATGCGCCTCGCGCTGATGGGCGGCGTTCAGAGCGAGCGTCGCTGAGAGCCTATCGGTCGGTCTTGCGACGGCCGCGCTTCGGACCGCCGCGCTTGTCGTTGCCTTCGTAACCGTCGACCGAAACGCCCAGCTCGCTCGCGCGACGCGCGCCTTTACGCCGATCGTCGTGGTGATCGTACCGGCAGGCGCATGCCTCCTGGTCGCAGGCCTTGAGCGGCAACACCGGCGCGTCGCGCGACAGGAACCGCTGTCGGAGGAGTCGCGCGGCGGCCGCGCAAGGCTGCGAACCCGGGACGATGCTCACCGCGTGCCACGGCCGAAGAGGCCGCTTCGGCGTCAGTGGCTGGGGCTCGGCGGGTGGGGTACTGCCGAGCAGGTCCTTCGCGCGTTTCAAAACGCCCGCCATGGTCGATGAAATAGACGATTCATCGCAGGGGGTCTGTGCGCCAGATCACGAACGCGACGGACGCGACATCAGTCGCGGATCCGGCGTCCGGTGCTTGACCGGGTTCGTCTTTCCGGACCCATATAAGGCGGCGCGGGCAGCGTGTGCCCGTGGTCGGATATGCGTCGTGCCTGGGCGCGACGATCGTCGTGATGCTCGTATCGACAACGGCAATCCGGGTTGCTGCAGCCTGCAAGGGGCAGTCGAGGTGCCTCTGGAGAGAGGTATCGCTGGCCTGCGAAGGCCTTCGCGGCGTCGCAGGCGTGCGGCCCGACGGCGATCGAGACGGCGTGAAACGGATTGACGATACGCGCGCGCTCAGTCAGCACCGGGGTGGCGACTTCCCTGCGACCGAACCTCGCGAAGAGGCCCTTCACCTCGTTCACCATGGGGTTCCCCTGAGTTTTGGCGGCAGCTCCGGGTTAAAGCGTATGCCCGGCGCGAGACGGACTCAACAGCAGACCGCCGCGAGGCCACCCTAAACTTGCCGAACACACTCGGCAGGACCGAAACTGCCCGTCCGACCGGTACTTAAGGGACCCGAATGGCCCATCCCAGGCGTCGCGGCGGAGCTCGCGAATTCGATTCGATCTACGCCCATGGCTTCGTCCGGGTGGCGGTCGGAACACCGCGGGTACGGGTCGCTTCGCCGGAGTTCAATGCCCGGGAAACCGCGTCCCTGGCCCGCCGGGCGTCCGCGGCTGGCGCCGTGCTCGGGCTCTTCCCCGAGCTCGGGATCTCCGCCTATTCCAACGAGGACCTCTTCCAGCAGGACGCGCTGCAGGACGCCTCGTTGACGGCGCTCGAGGAGCTCGCGCACGCAACGCGCGACCTGCCGACCCTGCTGGTCGTCGGCATGCCGCTGCGCGCCGACGACCGTCTGTTCAACTGCGGCGTGGTGCTGCAGCGCGGCCGCATCCTGGGGGCCGTCCCGAAGTCGTACCTGCCGAACTATCGCGAGTTCTACGAGAAGCGCCAGTTCGCGCCGGCGGCGCAGGCCATGTCGACATCCGTGCGGATCGCCGGTCAGGACGTGCCCTTCGGGTCGGAGCTGCTCTTTGCCGCGCGCAACCTCGACGGCTTCGTGCTGCACGTCGAGATCTGCGAGGACCTGTGGGTCCCGCTGCCGCCGTCGACGCTGGCCGCGCTTGCCGGGGCGACGTTGATCGCCAACCTGTCGGCCAGCGACATCACGGTCGGCAAGGCGGATTACCGCCGCCTGATCTGCGCAGCGCAATCGGCCAAGTGCGTCGCCGCCTACCTCTATTCGGCCGCGGGCCCCGGTGAATCGACCACCGATCTGGCCTGGGACGGGCAGGCACTCGTGTACGAGAACGGCGAGCGCCTGGCCGAGTCCGAGCGCTTTCCGCTCGAGGGCGGGCTGATCACCGCCGACATCGATCTGGATCACCTGCGCCAGGAGCGCACGCGGCTCACGAGCTTCGGCGACTGCGTGCAGATACATGCGGCGCGGCTGCGCGACTTCCGGCGCGTGGAGTTCGATCTCGCGTGGCCCAACGGACGGATGCCGCTCGAGCGGCGCATCGAGCGGTTCCCGTACGTGCCGGCCGACCCGGCGCGCCGTGACGAGCGCTGTGCGGAGGTCTACGACATCCAGGTCGAAGGGTTGATGAAACGGCTCGAGTCGACCGGCCTCAAGAAGGTCGTCATCGGTATCTCCGGCGGCCTCGACTCGACACAGGCGGCGCTGGTTGCGGTGCGCGCCTTCGACCGGCTCGGGCTGCCGCGCAGCAACGTGCTGGGCTACACGCTGCCGGGATTCGGCACGACTCGCCGCACCTACGACAACGCGCGCCGCCTGATGGCCGCGCTCGGCATGTCGGCCGCCGAGATCGACATCCGGCCGGCCGCCGAGCGGATGCTGAAGGACATCGGTCACCCGTTCGCGCGCGGGAAGCCCACCTACGACGTCACCTTCGAGAACGTCCAGGCCGGCGAGCGCACCTCGCACCTGTTCCGTCTCGCCAACCTGCACGGCGGACTCGTGCTCGGCACGGGCGACCTGTCCGAGCTGGCACTCGGGTTTACGACCTACGGCGTCGGCGATCACATGTCGCACTACAACGTGAACGCCTCGGTTCCCAAGACCCTGATCCAGCACCTGATCCGCTGGCTGGTGCGGACGCGCCAATTTGACCACGCGACGCTGGCAATTCTCGACCGCATCGTGGCGACGCGCATCTCGCCCGAGCTGGTGCCCGGTGGCAGCGATGCGCCTACGCAGTCGTCCGAAGACGTGGTCGGACCGTACGAGCTGCAGGATTTCAATCTCTACTACCTGAGCCGCTTCGGGTATCGGCCGAGCAAGGTCGCTTTCCTCGCCTGGAGTGCCTGGCGCGACCGCAAGGCCGGCGTCTGGCCGGACACCGTCCCGGAGTCCGAGCGTCGCGAGTACGACCTGCCGACGCTGCGCCGCTGGCTCGAGGTGTTCCTGCTGCGCTTCTTCGAGACCAGCCAGTTCAAGCGCTCCGCCATGCCCAACGGGCCGAAAGTCGGCTCGGGCGGCTCGCTGTCGCCGCGAAGCGACTGGCGCGCGCCAAGCGACTCGCCAGCCACGGTCTGGCTTGCCGAGCTGCGCGACAATGTGCCGTCCGGCACGCCCAGGCGGCGTCGCCGCTGAGCCCCCGGCAGAGCGTCATCCGCGGGTTGCAGCCGGCCCGCCACCGTGTTCTGCTTGACTCGTCCATGGACGGTGCTGCGACCTCGTAAGCAAATGACCTTCGTGCCCAAGGGCGACCGGATCAGACGGCGAAGCGTCACGTCTGGCGCATTGGTGGGTGCCTGCGCCTGGATGTTGGTGCAAGCCGCACCTGCACCGGTCGAGACGCCTCCCGCGGAGCCCGCCCCGCCTTTACCCGAGTCCACGGCTACCTCACCGGCGGCGCCTGCACCCGCGGCCGATGACCACGAGATCACGCCCGCGGAGACCGAAGCCGCGCGGGACGGACCGGCCGCACCGGCGGCGGATGCGCCGGTGGCGCCGGCGGGTGCTGCGACGTCGCCCGCCGATGCTGTGGTATCGCCGGCAGACGCGGCTGTGGCATCACCGGCAGACGCGGCTGTGGTATCGCCGGCATCGCGCAGCGACGCGTACGCCGAGTTCCGCCGACTCTTCGACGAGCGCCAGTACGAGCAGGCACTCGTGCCGGCGCGCCAGGTCGTAACGCTCACCGAGCAGGAAGGAACCGGCGACGAGCTGCAGGTCGCGCTGATGAATCTTGCCGCGACGCAGAGTCTCGCGGCGGATCACAGCGGAGCCGAAGCAAGCTACCTGCGGGTGATCGAGCTCATCGAGGCGGCCGGCACGCGGTCGGGCGCGAGGCTCGCGCGTGCAAACGCCGGCCTCGCGGTCGTCTATCACGACTCAGGGCGTCATGAACTCGCGGTGGCGCGCTTCGAAAGCGCGCTTGCGCTCGCGCGCCGAAACGCGGGACTGTTCGACGAGTCGCAGCTGCCCCTGATCGACAAGTTCACCGATTCGCTGACATCGATGCAGAAGCTCGAGCGGGCGCACGAGGCACAGCGTTACGGCGTGCGGATCGTCGAGCGCAAGTACGGTCCAACCTCGCCCGAGATCGTGCCACGGCTCGAGACGATCGCGCGCTGGTATACGCGCGTCGGCGCGTACGACGCTGCGCGTATCACGCTGCGGCGCGCGATCACCATCGTGGAGCGCGGAGAGGGCGAGAACTCGGAGGCGTTGATCGGTCCGTTGACCGCACTGGCCGAGAACTATCGCCGGCCGCTGCTCAATCCGGCGGAGCGCGGATACGAATCGGATTCCAATCCCAATCCCAATGACGCCTTCAACACGATACCCGGCGCGGCGGACGGATCCACCTGGCGCATGCCGAGCGCACTTGCGGCCGAGGGCGAGCGGGCGCTCGAGCGCGCGCTTGCGATCGCTGAGGGCCAGCCCACGCCCTCGCCCGCGCGCATCGCCGACGTGCGCACGCAGCTCGGCGACTGGTACCAGACCCGGCTGCAGCACGATAAAGCGCTGCCGCACTATCTTGCGGCGTGGACCGCCGCGCGTCAGGTAAAGACCGGGGATGCGACGCTCGCGGACGCGCTCTTCGCGCGACCGGTGCTGCTTCACTACGTCCGGCCCTCGGAGTGGGATCGTTACGAGCGGCGGCCGCCCGACCAGGTCTCGCCGCATACGGTACAAGTGGAGCTGACCGTCACTGCAGAAGGCCGTGTGCGCGACGCCGAGGTGGTCGCAAACGACGGCAGCGATCACATGGCCGAGGCGGCGCTGGACGCCGCAGAGACGGCCCGTTATCGCCCGCGCCTCTCCGAAGGGAAACCGCTCGAGACGTCGGACGTCAAGTTCGCCCAGACGTACTTCGAACCCATACCGGTGACGACGCCTGAATCCCCCGGCGGCCCCGGGCAGGCCGGGGGTCCCTAGCGGCGCGGCGCAGGCACCGCTACGGCAACAAGGGCGTGACTTCGGCCGGCGCCGTCGTGCCACCGGCGGGGAGCAGGCCGCGCGCAATCGCCGCGTCCTTGAATTCCGCGGCGAGCTTCGCACCCGCGTCGCGCATCGCGAGGCCGGTAGCCTCCCCCAGCGGCTCGCTGCTCGAACCCGGCAGCGTAGGTGCCGCGACGCTCCCGTAGCCGGTGAAGGTCCAGGATTCGAACATCTTGCCAGCCCGGTCGTAGCCGTTGATCCGGTACTTGACGCTTACGGCAAAGATACGCGCGCCGGCATCGCGCGGCGTGACGAAGGAATAGTCCTCGAGGATCGGCTCAAGCACACCGCGTATCTCCGGGTCCGTGCGCGCCGCCCGCATCGGTCGCGGTGACCGGGACCGTTCGCGTGAACATCGCGCCCATCAGCCGCTCGAAGCCATCGGACTGCGCTTTGCCCAGCACGACCTCGTACTTGGCGCCGTCGCGCTCCTCCGAGTGCACGGCCGTGCGGAACTCGGGTGACATGTAGATGCCGACCACGGCGGGGATCCGCACGACCAGCGGCGGCGGAAGATTGAGCGTGGGCTCGAACCGCGTCGTCATGCATCCGGCGGCCAGCGCAAGCGTCACGGCAATGCACCCGTGGAATGTCCTCATGACTTGTCGATCCCCACGAACGTGCCGCCGTTGCGCTGGCATAGGATGCGCATCAGCGTCGCGAATCGCACGCTTGTGTACTGCGGCGCATCCGGTCGCACCGGGAAGCCGATCGCGTGGATGCGCACACGGCGCTGCCCGGTCTTGTCCTCACGATTGATCATGTCCACCGTCTTCACCACCGAATCGATCGAGCTGCCAGTGAACTCGTCGCCGAACACGTAGAGGCTGATCTTCTTCTCCTGCGAATAATACGTGCGTATCGCCTCGACGATACCCTCCACCGGGCTCGAATTGCTGAATGGGGTCCAGGTCCGCAGCCGATCGACCACGGCCTTGCGCTGCACCGGCGTGTCCGGCAGCCACTTGCCGCGGTAGCTCGGGAACATGTAGCCGCCCTCGTCGCTCATCACCTGGAATCCCTTGACCTTCGGGTAGATGTTGAGCGTCTCCTCGATCTTTTTGAGCAGCGTCGGCCAGACGTAATTGAACATGCTGCCCGAGGTGTCGATGATGAAGACGATGTACTCGCTGTCGACCGGTATGCCGCCGATCGCATCCGTGCTCGGGCGCCGGTACTGCGAGCCGAGCAGGCGCTTCATCTCGTCCGTCAGCTCCTGCTGTGCGGACACGAGCTGACCCGCGAGCTTGTTCTGGATTTCGGACTCCTGTTCGGACGACTGGAACTTGCCGCGGAGCGCGCTCAAGTCACCCCGCAGCCGCGCGATCTTGCGCTGCTCATCGGTGAGCTCGCCCCGACTCGCGGCGAGCTCGCGGAGCAGCACCTCGCTGGTGCCGCGGATTTCCTCGCGCTCCTCCTGCAGCTTCGCAACCCGGCCCTCCAGCTCCACACGTGCCTTCTCCTGCGCCTGCAGGTTCCCCGAACTTGCTGAGCATGAAGAGCAGGATAACGGCGCCGAAGGCACAGCAGATCGTGTCGAGGAACGACATGCGTGAAGACGTCGAAATCGCCGGCTGCGAAGTTCCCGTCTCATGGCCAGTCCCGCGCCGGGCTGAGGAAGATCCCGCCCGTTTTCCGAGTGAGCGCCCAGTAAGCGGTCGGCGCCATCGGGTCGCCTTCCATCGGCAGAAGGATCACGCTCACCGGAATGCGCGCGGGCATCCGCGCGAGCGCACGCTCGAACAACTTGAGCCGCTGGTCGCCGTCGACCGTCTTGCGGACCGTGGGCGGAGTTGCGCCCTGCGTCGGCAGGCCATCGGTCACGATGATCACGCTGTCTGGTTGCGGAGACAGCTGGCCGATGACGGCGAAGGCGTTCTCGAGGCTCGTGCCGTCCTGCGGCACGACCTTGCGCAGCTCGCTGATCGCTCCGTTGAGCGCAGCCGGGTCGCTGGCATCGAGCCACTTGCCGGCGCTGCCCGGCACCAGCGGCTTCGCCTGGGTGTTGAAGCCGTAGATCTGGAACTTCGACTTCGGCGGCAGCTGCGCCGTGATCCAGTCGACGGTCGCGATCGTGCGCCGCCACTTCTCCGCCGAGCGGCGGCGCGACTCGGGCATGTTGCGGAGCCGGATCACGTTGACCACGGTCTCGTCCATCATGCTCGCGGAGACGTCGACGAGCACCAGGATCCGGTCGCCCTTGACGCTGAGCCCGATGAGGTACTTGCGGTCGCCCGTGCCCTCGAAAGCCTTTACGCGGTCGCCGGACCGGCCCTCCGCCATCGTGCCGCCCTCGAGCCGGCGGCGTCCCTCGTCGAGGGACTTCAGGTCCTGCTTGAGCTGCTCGATCTCGTCCTTCCGCGACAGAGTTTCCTTGTCCGCAAGCGCGAGCTGCTCCTTGAGCCGCTCCATCTCCTCCATGATGCGCGCCGCCGCGTCCGAGGCGGGCGTCTTCTCCTGCGGTCTCGTCGAGCGAATTGCGCAGCACCACCAGGTCCTTGTAGCCCTCGAGCACTTCCTCCTCGAGGAGGTCGACTTCCGCCCGCAGCTCGGAGGTGTCCTTCTGGAAGGACCGGGCGCCCGCCGCGTTGATGATCATGTAGATCAGCACGATCGCGCCGAACGCGCAGCAGATCGTGTCCAGGAAGGACATGGTGAAAACGTCAAACTTGCGGCGGCGTGGCATGGTCGTCGACGAGCCGGATCAGGCCGAGCGAGACGCCCGGATTGCCGAGCTTCACGCGGTCACCGACCCTGCAGTGCAACGACGCCGCGCACCGGGCTGTCGTTGACATAGGTGCCGTAGGTGCTGTGGTCCTCGAGCAGGGCATTGCCGTCGCGGCGCACGAAGCTGCAGTGATTGCGCGACACGCCCGGTCCGGCCGGCACGTGCAACGTGCGTTCGCCTGAGGGAACCGACCATCCCACCGCGAGGGGGACCGCGGAGATCGCGAGGGCACGCCCTTCGTAGACCAGGTGCGTCGGCTGCTCCGCCGACGGCACGTGTGCGACGCGGAGTGCGGCGCTCGCCGGTTCTGCCGGTCCGGTTCCCGTCAGGTGAGTAACCAGCACGACCTGCCCGGCGGGTCTTCGGATCTCCCCTGCAAACCTGAGCGAACCGAGCGCCGCCGCTCCCCGTGCCAGTGACCTCACACTGACATCGGGAAGGCTCGAGAGCTGCGCCGCAAGACCCGGCGCGTCGCCCGCACGATCCGACAGCAGGAGGTCGGTGCTGACCCCTGCCGGGCACATCTTCTGCACGAATCTGAGCAGGCCTTGATAGCAGGGCCCGGTCGCGGCCAGCATCGACTCTCGCGTCAGCTCCACCGTATGCGAGGCCCGCTCGTCTGCGAGCTCGATGTCGATGCGCTCCGAGCGTTCCAGCTCGGCCAGCCAGCCGGGCAAACGGTTCCACAGGTCCTGCTCATTGGCCGCCTGATGCAACGGATCGAAACGCGTGCGCCGCACGAACGTCGCGGCGATCATTCCGATCCACGCCTCCTGCAGCGCCAGCAGCCCGTGTCGCGGCAGGAGCTCGCTGTGACTGCGTCGCAGTTCCGAGTCACGGTCGAGCGCCGTCAGGACGGCGTAGTGCAGCTCGAGATCGAGATGCAGCACGCGCGCGCCTACCGGTTCGGGCGCGACCGCCGCGACCGCAGAATCCACGATACCGCAGACCGGCGTGCCACATTCAGCGGCCACGCCCAGCAGCAACCCGAGCTGCTCCCGGGAATAGCCTGCGGGCAGTGCGAGCAGCAGCTCCGGTGATCCCGCGCGAAACGGAGCCAGCATGCCGTCGAGATGCGCAAAGGCGAGGTCCGCGGCAGTGCGGGCCCGGGCATTCGGCCGGGGCAGCTCGACAACGCTGAGCTCCCGCCAGAAGCGGTTGTACGAATAGAGCGGCGTCAGCCGTGCGCGGCTCCTTGCGGCGTCGCCTGTCAGCACGTTCGGGCCCTCGAGCACGGCGTAACCTTCGCTCTCCGCGATCAGCTCGCCGCCAGCCGCAGAACCCCGGGCGAGGATCAGCCTGGCATCGTTGAGTTCGAGAGCTAGCAGAGTCATGGCGTACCGGGCCCGTGGTTCGCTTCGCGTATCACCTGACCTGGAGATTGCGGATGACGTGCGTGTCCACGTATTCCTCGATGTCGAGACCGAGCCGTTCCTGGCGCAATTGCACCTGGTGGAGCACCAGCATGACGATGATGCAGAGCGACAGCGCCACGAGCGTGGCATTGAACGAAATGCCGAGACCCGCGACCACGCCGGAAACGTCGCCTTCGACGGCCTTGTGCGCCTGCTGCAGCGCCTGGCCGATGCCGCGTACGGTGCCGACGAAGCCGATCGCCGGTATCGCCCAGGCGACGAATCGCACCATCCCGAGTTCCGAGTCGAGCCGGTCGCGTTCGACTTCACAGACGCCGCGGGCCGCGACCGAGACGTCCTGAATGCTGCGGGTCGCGCCGAATCGATGCAGCGCCGTCATCAGCGTGCGAGGCAGCAGCTGCGTGCGTATGTCCTCAGGCAGCGCCTCGATCTGCCGCGCGTACTCCCGCGTGTCCTCCGGGAGGATCTTCATGCCCTCGGGCAGGTGCAGGAGGTCCTCTTTCAGCAATCGCTGTCCCCGCCCGACTCGGACCGCCTTGAACCCCATGATCGTCAGCGCCCACAAGCGAAAAAATGAAGCAGACCTCCTGCTCGGGGTCCTTGACGATCACCCAGGGCTTCAGCTCCGGCACGTAGTTCGGGTCCTTCGCCATCCGGGCCAGGTCGGCCGTCCGGATCGCCTCCGCAGTCGGGCGAATCACCATCGCATAGACGGTCTGCACCGCAATCACGATGACGAGCAGCGTGACGAGTTCCAGCAGGAACTCGGAGGACTTCGATTTCTTCATCGGGCGAACTGTAGCTACCATCGTGTGAACCCACTCAGATTAGATATCGACCGGGAATGAGACGTCGAAGTCTGCACGGACTTTTTCGGTCGGCTCGAAGTGTCCGGGCGTCGAGCCGACGACGCCGGGCGTGCGCGGCGCGGCGCCGGGAGGCGGCTCCTCGTCCTCCGTCGAGGTGTCTTCGGGCGCATCCGCGTTCGCATCCTTCGGTGCACCTGCCGACGGCGAAGGCGCAGGCGGCTTTGCGGCGGGTTTCGCACCGGGCGCGCCCGGGTCCGGCGCGTCCGGAAAGTCGATCTTTTCGCCGGCGCCGTCACTCTCGCTCGCGGCTGGCTGATCAGCCGTCTCGTCGTCGACCGGGGCCTCCTGCGCCGGCGGTGATTGCGGCGCGGGCGGCGACGCATCCTGCGCGCGCAGCACAGTCATCCCGGCGACGCAGGCCAGGCCGAGCAGCAACAGCCGGCGCCAATCGCTACTGCGCGTAACGCGCGATGCGGAATCCGAGGTCATTGCGTTTGCCAGTCCCAAAGTCGCGGAAGGAGAGCCGCAGTTCCGTAACCGACGAGTGCTTCCAGCTGGAGCCGCGCAGGACGTACTGCGAACCCTCGCCCGTAGCGACCGGATCGATCACGGCTGCGCTCGCAGGCGGCTGGACAGTGTAGAGGTCGTGGGTCCACTCGGCGACGTTGCCGCCCATGTCGAAGAACCCGAAGGTGTTCGGTGCAAAGCTCCCGACAGGTGCGCTCACCACGAAGCCGTCGTCGAGATCGACCAGCACCTGAGGTACCACCGGCTGAGCGCGGCGATCCGCGAAATTTCCCGAGCCCGCCGGCACCGGCAGCGATTCACCCCAGGAATACTTGCGCAGACTGCTGCCGCCCGCCGAGCGTGCGACCCATTCCCATTCGGCCTCGGTCGGCAACCGGAAGCCGTTGGTCACCGGCACGACCGCGGCCAGACGATCGCCGCGCTTCTCGTACGCCGGAGTAAGACCGGCCTCGGCGGACAACCAGTTGCAGAACGCCGCGGCGTCCTGCCAGTTCACGCTCACGACCGGCTGACGGTCGAGCTCGAGCGTGTTCTGGCCGAGGAAACCCGAGCGATGGTCGGGGCGGAACCGCTTGAAGTCGGCGTTGGTGACTTCGTACGTCGACATGTAAAAGCGCCGCTGCAGGTTGACCGGGCGTTGCGCTTCGTTGGCGCGCCGCCCCGCCTCGCGCCGCGGGCTACCCATCGTGTAGCTGCCGGCGGGCACGAGCTTGAGCTCCTGCCCTGTGGGGCTGCGCAATGTCGGCACCAGCGCGACGGTGACCGGCGCCGCCGCGGCGCCTGCTGCCGCACCTTCGCCGGTGGCGGCGGTCACTGCGGGTGCGGGCGCCGGCGCGGTCACGCCCTCCAGCAGCGTGACCTCGATGTTCTGCGGCAGCGCTGGGCGCGGCGTGACCGTGGCCTTGTGCGTGACGTAGCCGGGCTTCTTGATCTCGATCAGGTGCGCGGTCGCGGGGAGGCGCAGCGTCTGGTTCGCTGCGCCGCGCGAGCGCCCGTCGACGAAGAGTTCCGCATCGGCCGGTGTGACGCGAACGATCACCTCGCCCAGGATTGCCTTGAGCGAGACGTCGATCGCCTGGCGCGCACCCGACGCGACCGAAACGTCACGCCCTGCGGGCTCATATCCTTCACGGGACACTGCGACGGCCTGTGTCACATCGGGCCGCACGTCCACCTCGAGCGGGGTGCGCCCGCGGTAGACGCCGCCGATCGTGACGTTGGCGCCGGCCGGAGAGCTGCGCACCGCGAGACGGCCGTCCGGAATGCCGAGCCGCACTGGGCCGATCTTCATGGGTTCGTTGGGCTTGACCTGGATGTCGCTCACCCAGGGCTTGAAGCCCGCACGGTGCAGCTCGAGCCGGTGATTCCCGCCCATCAGCTCGAGCTCGACGGGCGTCGTCCCGCGCGGCGCGCCTCCCACGCTGGCCTCTGCACCGGCAGGCTCGCTCGTGATCGACACCACGGCCCAGCCGGGCACCAGCTTGGGCGCGAGGCGTTGCAGTATGTCCCTGCCCTCGATCTCGACGTCGGTCGCGAAGTCTAGATAGCGCTCGGTGTCGATCAGGATCTTGTGCTGTCCGCCCGCGAGCTTGAACTCGCCAGGCGCGTTGCCGGATGGCTTGCCATCGATGCTCACCTTGCCCGCCACCGGCAGCTCGATCCGCAGGCGGCCCGGCAGTGCCTTGAGGCTGAAGCGGAACTGTCGCTTGCCGTCGCGGGTGATCTCGATCGGCACGCGCAGTGGCTCATAACCTCTCTGCTCCGCAATCAACGTGTACGTGCCAGGGCGGACCAGCCGGTTGCCGCCGTAGCCGACACCGGGCCAACTCCCCTGGAAGGCGAGGCGCTGCGGCACGGGATCGATGTCGATCGTCACCGGGACCGATGTGAACAGATAGCCACCCAGCGCAACGAGCAGAACGAGGCCGGCTGCGGTGACCACGCGTCGCCAGGGCACCGCGACACCGGCCTGCTGGTCCGCCGCGCTGTGCCGGAAGGCGACCGCCTCGATCGGCGTCTCATCGCCACCTGAGCCCGACACGCGGACCACATCCGGAACTTCCGGCGGCGCCGTGGCGTTGTCGGCGGCGCCCGCGATGACCTCGATCATCCGCTCTGCGCCCGCGATCCGCAGGCGCAGGCGACCACCCGCGACGTCGAGCACGTCGCCGTTGCGCAACCACGTCGAGCCCGCAATACGCGTGCCGTTGTGCAAGACGCTCACATCGGCCGTAGCGGGCTGCAGGAACAACTGCCCGTCCTGCACACCGATCCAGGCGAGCGGGCCTGGGGCGGGCGCCGGCACGACGATGTCGCTGCCCGCACCGCCTATCGATAGCGGCAGGTCCTGATCGGGCAGACGGCGCTCGCCGAGCGGCTCGCGGATGATCAACTGCGCACTCAAATCGGCTCCTCGCACCGGATTGCCACCGGCGGCGGCATCTGTCCGGGCAGCACCATCAGCTCGCGACGGACGTCGCGGAAACCTGAGCGGGTGCCGACGATCGTGTAGCGGCCGGGCAGCAGCTCCATGTCCTTGTGCTCAAACAGGCCGATCCGGCCGATGCGGTAGATCGTAACGTCAGTCTGGTTGTCGGAGGTAAGCGCGACGGCGACCGGCACCTCCGCCGCCGTGACGAGCGCGTTCACGGTCTCGATCTGCCTGCGCAGCACCGGTCCAGCCGGTTCGATGGTGCGGGCGCGGCCGAGGGTGCTGCGCGCTGCGGCGCGCACGTCGGTCGAGAAGAGCCGCTCGGGTCGCGCGGCGAAGCCGTTCAATTGCGCTTCGAGTGCCGCGCGCGGTTCGGTACGCTCAACCCCCTCCTGCGCGGCGAGCAGGTTGCGATCGATCGCGAGCGCCCGGCGATAGGCCTCGAGCGCAGCCTGCCAGCGCTCCTCGCTCTCAGCGTGCTGCCCCGCGGCCAGGTAAGTTGCGATACCCGCGTCGCCCTGCGCACGCGCGACCTGCGCCAGCCCGTCCTGCGCCTCGGGGGCGCCGGGACGGAGATTATCGGCACGCTGAAACGCCGACTGCGCGGCGCTGAAGTCGCGCCGCGCGAGCGCCTCCAGGCCCGCCGACATCGCGGCGCCGAAGGCGGCGTTCGATTCGGCCGAGGCGAGCCTCGCCAGCCCCTGGCTCGCTACCGCGCTGTCGCGGTCGAGGGCGAGCGCTTTCCGGTACGCGGCCGCCGCATCGCCGGACTTGCCCTCGTCCTCGAGGCGTGCGGCGTCGGCGAGCAGCCGCCGAACCTCGTCGAGGTTGCGCGCGCGCTCCAGACCGCGCTTCGCCTGCGGGTGATCCGGCTGCAGCTTGAGCGCGAGCGCGAACTGCCGCTCGGCCTCGGCCGCGGTGCCCTGCTCGAGAGCCGAGTTTCCCGCCGCCAGTGCGGTGCGCAGGACTCCCGCCGCAGCGGCTTCGGTTGCCGCAAGATCCGGTACCACGCGCTTCAGCTCCCCGAGCGCCACGTCATACTCGCCGTCCGCAAAACGCTTGTTTGCAGAGTCGATTCCCTTGCGGGCGCGTTCGAAGGCGTCGCCGCCCCAGTCCGCCGCCGCCCGGGCGACGAGCGTGTCCAGCCGTTTACGGATCCCGGGCAGCATGTCCTCGTACTCGAGTTTTGCCTCGGCGAGCTTCCGCAGGTCGCGCTCCTTCTGCTCGGCTGCGGCGTCGGCGGCCCGCGGGTCGGCCTTCTCCTGCGTTGTCGGCGTCGCCGCGGTGGGCGGCGGGGACACCAGCCGCGGCAGGGCGAAGAACGCAAGCGCGGAGCCCAGCAGCAGTATCGCGAACGCGGCGCCCACGAGGCCGCGACGAACACCTTGTCGCACGCGTGCGCTCAGGCTCGGCGCCCGTCGTTCGCCGCCAGCGGGGCTCGATGGGCGCGGGTGCATCCTGCGGCGGGCGCAGCGCGCCGCGCGGTTCGGTTGCGGGTGCAGCCGCACTCGTCGAGCTCGGCAGCCGCGCGAGCGCGCCATGCACCTCGCTCATCTCACGCGGCCGCTCTTCGGGCGACCGCGCGAGGCAGGCGAGCACGAGCTGTGCGAGCGCCGGCGGCACGGGTACACGTGCGCGGATCGGTTCCGGTGGCGGACCGCCCGACCGCGCGGCCGCGGCATCGGGGTAATGCGGCGGATAACCCGACAGCAGCTCGTAGGCGAGGGCGCCAAAGCCGTAGACGTCGTCCGCGACCGCCGGCGGCTCGCCTTCGTGCTGCTGCGGGCTGGCATTGAACGGTGACCCGGGCGGCACCGAGTTGCGCTCGCCGATCCGGGCTGCAACGCCGAGGTCGGACAGTTTTGCGCGACCGTCATCCCCCAGCAGAACGTTCGAGGCCTTCAGGTCTCGATGCACGAAGCCCTGCTCGTGCAGCGCGCTCAAGCCTTCCGCGATGCCAGCGAGTGCCGCGACGAGATCCGTCCAGGAACGACCCCGCCAGACGCTGAGGTCCCCGCCGCTCGCGTGCTCGAAGATCGCCAAACACGGATCGCCGTCGATGGCGCCGTCGCAGGAAAGGACGTGCGAATTGTGCAGACTTGCCTGGAGTCGTGCGGTGTCCAGAAATCGGGCGCGCAGCACGGGCTGTCGTGCAAGATCCGGCTCCAGAATCTTCAGCGCGACGTCACGATCGCGGTCGCGCGCGAGCCAGACCTCGCCCCACCGACCCGCACCGAGCCTGCGCAGCAGGACGAACCGCGCAGCCAGAATCTGCCCGATTTCGAGCATGCGTCACCCGGGATGGAACGTCAGGGCCGCGTGGCCCCCGATGGGTCGGCGGCTGTTCCAGTTGAGGTGGTCGCGGCGGGCAACCCGGTCTCGTTCTCGTACATATCCTTGAGCAGCCGACGCCATTCGGCGTACTGCTCCTCGGCGGAACCCTTGAGCTGCAGCGTGCGACCTTCGACGTCTACCACCATGGGCTGCACCTCGGCCTGGAACGAATCGCCGAGCTGCTTCAGCGATTCGCTGTGCAGCTTGATCTCGGCGCGCTTGTCGAAACCGCTCTTGACCGCGTAGATACCGCCGATCACCGCCGCGGTCGCCGCCGCCGATCCCGCGCTCGAGCTCGTCTCGGTCTCGGCGATGATGCCGCCGATCACCGCCGCGGCACCCAGCACCCCGCGGGTCAGCGCCTGCCGCCTGGCGAGCGACTCGGCCTCGAGCTCCTCGTGGCTGTACTTGCGCCAGTTCGTATAGGACTCGGACATCTTCGCGCCGAACGTCGTGTAGTGCTCGTTCAGCGTATCGACCAGCGTGTAATCGCGCTCCCGCACGCGGTCCAAGCGTTCCATCATCGGATCGCCGGGGGCCGGCAGCCGCACGACCTTGTACAGGCCCTTCCGATCCTGCGTCAGATAGCTGCCGAACGCGTATGGCGCCAGGTCGTTCGCGAAGCGCAGATCCGACACCTCGCGTATCTGCACGCGCTGCTCGCTCGTGAGCTTGCGACGCGCGGCGAGCATGTCGTTGGCGATCGTGTTGTAGACGTTGTCGAACGGATCGCGCGGCTTCGAGATGGTGTCCTTGTAGGCGCGGAGGTCCGCCCCGGCTTCGTACACCTTGGTGAACCAGGTGCGTCCGGTGGCGTCGGTCACCGTGACGTCGAGCTTGATCTCGCGTCCGGTCGATTCGAGGATCGGCCGTCGATATAGACGTCCATCCCCGTACCGTCGCGAGGCAGCACCCGCGCCTGGCCCCAGAAGCCCGTGTCCTCGAGCGTGTCGCGGATCAGGGTCGGGATGTAGCGGGATTCGGCGTTGCGCACGTCGGGGAACACTCGCTTCTTTTCGCGCTCCGCCTCGTCCTCGGGAACGTTCGGGTCGAACAGGCGCACACCGACGTCGAGCAATTCGTCGGCGGGCACTTCGGCCGTCGCCTTCTCCGCATACAGGCGCGTGATCGGGCGCTGCTGCTGCACGACACAACCCGCGAGCGCGAGCAGTGTGGCCATCGCGCCGATGGGCGCAACCATCAATCGGCTGATAGGTCTGGCTGTCACTAGCTTCCCTTCTTGTACTGCCGGTACTCTTCCCACAGACGCGCGCGCAGCTCGGGATCCTTCTCCTTCATCGCGGCCTCGCGCAGCTGACGCGCCACGATGTCGTCGTCGCTGCCGTCCGGGATATCCGCCGGCACCGCGCCGGCACCGCCTCCGCCCGCCGAACCGCCGCCCACACCGCCGCCGCCACCCTGCTCGCCCGTCTGTTCGCCCGCGGACTCGCCTCGCCCGCCCGGTTCACCACTGCCGCCCTGATCCTCACCTTCTCCGGTTGACGAGGCTTCGCCGGTCGCGCCACCTTCGCCCTTTCCGCTTTTGGCATCGCTGTTCTCGTCCGAGTTGCCTTCTTCGCCGCTGCCGTCACCGGACTCCCGTCGGCCGCGGCGCGCTCGCGCGAGACGGTTTCCTGCTCCTTGCGCATGCGCTCGTCGAAAACCGCGAAGGTCTCGTCAAAGCGCCGATCGATCTTTGCGCGCTTGTCCTCGGTCGTCATCGGACCACCGCCTGGTCCGCCCTCGCCCGTTGCTCCCGGATTGCCCGCTGCACCGCCGCCGGAAGTGCCTTGCTTCGTCGGAAGTACTCGCCGCGAAGCACCGGCCGTCTGGAGCACCACCACCCTGCTGGGAGGCCCCGGTCGATTCCTGGCCCGATTGTGGCGAGCCCTGACCCGAAGGTGAACCACCACCAGACGAATTCGCACCGCCGTTCGGCGTCGGGGAACCCGGTGCACCCGCTCCCGGAACACCGCCGGTTGGCGCACCGGTACCAGGCGTGCCCCCGCCGCCTGGGACGCCCGTGCCCGGCAGCTCGACGCCCGGAAGAGGAATGCCACCAGGAAGCACCGGCACGACGGTCACTGTCGGACCGGAACCGCCGGACGCCCCCCCTCCAGTCGATGGCGTGGAACCACCAGCCGTGGGGCTGCCCCCCGGTGGCTGCCCACCTGATGAAGGGCTGCCTGAAGACTGCTCACCCGAAGAGGTGCTGCCACCTTGCGGCTGGCCCCCCGAGGAAGGACTCGCCGGAGCCTGTCCGCCCGAGGTGGAGGACGAACCGCCGCCCGGCTGCCCCGATGACTGACCACCGGGTTGACTCGACGACTGTCCACCGCTCGGCTGACCCGAGGATGGACCCCCGGCCTGCTCGCCACCGGAAGGGGCACCGGTCCCTTGCTGGGGCTGCGCACTTCCGGAGCTGCCGCCGGAAGAACCCTGCGACGGGTTGCCGCTGCTCGTCTGCCCGCCCTGCTGCGCGGAAGAATTCTCCGTGGGGCTTCCACCGCTCTGCTGCTCGCCGGACTGGCTCTGACTTTGGGAGGGACTTCCGGAGCTGCCACCGCCGGACGAACCAGTCTGTTCCTGCTCAGGGAACGGCGTCTCTTGGCCGGATCCCTGGCTGCCTTGCTCCCCCTGCTGCGAGGGCGAGGACGAGCCCGGGCTCCCTCCGGAGGAGCTGGGCGACGAGGGCGAAGACGAGGGTGAGGAGGGCGAGGACGACGGCGACGAAGGTGAGGACGACGGTGAGGACGAGGGCGACGCCGGAGGCTGCGGCATCGAGGTGGATGGACCCTCCATCTTGCAGCCGGCCAGCACGACCAGGCCGGCCAGGGATCCAAGCATCCAGAATCTTGTCCGCGTCTTCATGACATAGGCCTCGAGCGAGCGACCCGGGCGGCCGGACGCCGGGTCCGATCGTCCCTGTTCACAGCTTGGAACCCGGGGCCGGGTTCCGGGTTCAATGTTGGCCGGTCGGGCCCGCCGCAGCCGGTGTGCCTGCCGCCGTTTCCGGAACTACCGCCAGATCGTTCCCAAACAGGAAGGACCGCAGCTGCTCCGAGAGCTGATCGCAGGCCTTGGCCCGGACCGGCGTGATAATCGGAATCGGCGCGACTGCTCCGATAATGACCGACGTGCCGCTGACGTCGGTGGTGACAGTGCCGACCTCGATCACGTTTTGCAGGTCCCAGACCGAGGCCACATAGTCCGACTGTTTTTCCCACCAGCCGAGACCTATGCAGGCTGCCATACCGGGGCCGGCCGCGCACGTGATGCTGCCGCCGCCGTCCGACTTCTTGGTGTTGCCATCGAGCCAGACGATGTAGCGGACGCCGATCTCGTTCAGCCGGTCGGACACACCTGGTCGCCCCAGCAGCGTCTTGAGCCCGGCCGCGTTGCCGGGTGCAGTGCTGGGCTCGAACCATGGGAACATCGCGTCGGTAAACTCCTGCTCGCCGTAGATCCGAAACGGAACGCCGTCGCCCGTTCGTGCCGTGCGGCGCGACTGGCCGTCCTCCGGATGCATCAGCGTGCCGCCGAGTTTCTCCTGCACGCAATCGAGAAACTCCTCTTCCGTTCCGACGCCCTCGATCTGGGGCTTCTTCAGCAGGACGATGGCTTCGTTCGCCTGGATCGCCGTCGCCACCTGGCGCGTCTCGTCGATCTTCGACGTCATGCACCCCGACACCACCCAGGCGAGCACTCCCATGCCCGCCACAGGGCGCAAACGCAGCAGCCATCCGGTGCGTTGACACGGATCACGGTCGAGAACGTCCATGGCCTTCAACCCTCGGCCGGCTGACCCCGGCCGCGACCTTGCCAGATTCGAGAACGATTCGAGTATACGCCCAAGAGTCCGCACGCAAAGACCGCGTGCGTGCGCGTGCTCGCGCGCTTATGTGAAGAGCTCGGCCTGCGTCGGAGCGTCGGCGCTGATCGCGCGCGCTGCGGCCGCCGGCGCTGTGTCGCGCGGCGCACGCATGCGCTTCAGCTCGTCATCGGGCGCCGTCAGACTCACGCTGACGAGGACCAGTGGCTGCGCCGCGAGCGAGATGAGCAAGTTCAGTGTCGCGGAAAACCAGCGCGCCTGGTGACGATGGTCAGAGGCCCGCTGCAGGAGCAACACCGCAACCGGCTCTCGGGTCGCGGTGCTCGTGTTCCGGCAGGGGTCGGTGTCCGCGCCGGGTTCGATCCGCTTGCAGGCATCGCCGTCGAGTCGACGATCGCGACCCTGGAGCTGGGCGAGCCTTGGCTCGCAGCAGGATCGCGTCTCGAATCGTGGCCGGTCCAGACTCCGCCGCGGCGGTCTCTCGCCCTGGACCGCGCTCTTCCCTGGGTGAGCGGGGGGTTTCGAAGCGTGACAACTGTACGTATATACAGTATGGTTTAGTTTAAAGGAACTTACCCCGCTGAGGGTCGTCCGTTTTCATGCCGCGCAAGTTCATCGGTCATCGCGCTTTCAAGGGCCGCGGAGCGCTGTCCAATCCGCGCGGGCGCTTCGAGAAGGAAGAGCGCGAGCCTGTCGACGACGGCTGGTGGCGCGACGAGGAGCCCGTGAGCATCGCGCAGACCGTCGAGCCCGACCGTGCGCGCAGCGTGATCACGACCAACAACTCCCCGGACGTAGGCTTCGACTATTCCATCAACCCGTATCGAGGCTGCGAGCATGGGTGTGTGTACTGCCTGGACGGTGACACCAGAGTTCTGATGGCCGGTGGCCACACAAAAGCGCTCGCGGACATCGAGGTCGGGGACGAGATCTTCGGGACGCAGCGGAGCGGCGTTTACCGCCGCTATGTCCGGACTCGAGTTCTCGCCCATTGGCGAACCGTCAAACCCGCCTATCTGATCAGGCTCGAGGATGGCACGGAGCTCACGGCGAGCGGCGATCATCGCTTCTTGAGCGACAAGGGGTGGAAGTTCGTGACGGGAGCGGAACAGGGCAGGGATCGCCGCCCGTTCCTGACACTGAGCGACAAACTGCTGGGATTCGGCGCCGTGCTGCCGGAGAAATCTCAATGTCATGGGGCCGATTACCGGCGCGGATACCTCTGCGGTGTCATCCGGGGCGATGGACACCCTGGCGTGCATCGCTATCAGCGCGCAGGCCGTTCACATGGCGACGTGTACAGCTTCAGGCTCGCGATGACTGATTCCGAGGCGCTCGATCGTGCGAGCCTCTATCTCGGGGAGTTCGGGGTCTCCACGATGCGATTTCCCTCCAGGCACGTACCGAGAACCGCCAGAACTGTGAAGCGATTCGCGCGAGCTCACGTGCCTCGATCGAAACGGTCGAGCGTTTGATCGAATGGCCTGATCGGCCCGTGCTCGGCTGGCTGCAGGGGTTTATCGCCGGTGCCTTCGACGCAGAGGGCTCGTATGGCCGAGACGGGATCCTCAGGATCGCGACGGCGATACCACGATGATCCAATCCACGAAATCCGCGTTGAACTACCTGGGCTTCGACGTGGCAGTCGAGACGATTTCGGGCAGCCGGCCGCGTCCAGTCGCACTACGTGCGGCTCCGCGGCGGCCTGCGTGAACATCTGCGTCTGTTCCGCACTTGTCAGCCAGCAATAACCCGCAAATGCGACATCGGCGGATCGGCGGTCAAGCTGCGCTCCAACCTCAATGTCGTTTCCATCGAACGGATTGCGCGCCCCCGTGAGCTCTTCGACATCACCACCGGCACGGGCGACTTCCTTGCGAACGGAGTCATCAGCCACAACTGCTTCGCCCGCCCGAGCCACGCCTATATCGGCCTTTCTCCGGGTCTGGATTTCGAGACGAAGCTTTTTTACAAGGAGAATGCGGCCAATCTGCTCGAGCAGGAGCTCGCCCATCCACGGTATGTTCCAAAGCCCATTGCCCTCGGCATCAACACGGACGGTTATCAGCCGGTAGAGAAGCGGCTCGAAGTCACGCGCAGCATTCTTACCGTGCTCGCGCGCTGCCGCCATCCGGTAACCCTCGTGACGAAGAGCGCGTTGATCCTGCGAGACATGGACCTGCTTGCGGACATGGCCAGGGACAACCTGGTCTCGGTTTCGCTGAGCGTCACTTCGCTGCAGCCCGAGATCAAGCGGACACTCGAGCCTCGCACCGCGTCCCCGCAGGCGCGCTTGCGCGTTATCAGGGAGCTCTCTGCAGCCGGGGTCCCTACGGGTGTCTTGATCGCGCCGGTGATACCCGCGATCACGGATCATGAAATGGAAGGCATCCTGCAGGCGGCAAAGGAGGCCGGCGCGCTGAGCGCGGGCTACGTGCTGTTGCGTCTGCCGTGGGAGGTCAAAGACCTGTTTCGCGAATGGCTCGCTGAGCACTACCCGGACCGCGCCAGGCACGTGATGTCGCTCATCAACCAGGCGCGTGGTGGGCGCGATAACGATCCGAACTTCGGCTCACGCATGCGCGGTACGGGCCCGTATGCCGAGCTGCTGCGGGCTCGCTTCAAGGTTGCGACCCGCAAGCTCGGTCTGAACTCGGCGGACGCGCGGCTCGAACTCGATACCGGTTTGTTTCGACCGCCGCGCCCGCAGACATCGCAGCTGACGCTCGGCTTCGATTGATTCGCGAGGGTTCTGGAAATTGCGCTAGAGGACGCGCCCGTCGGTCGCCGTTGCCGGCTGCGGGAGGCGATCCATCCTGGCGAGCTCGGGAAAGAAGCGTGCCCACAACGCGGCCACCGCAAGCGTCGCGCAGCCGCCGACCACGACTGCCGCGACCGTGCCGAACCATGCGGCGGTGACCCCGGACTCGAACTCGCCGAGCTCGTTCGACGCGCCGATGAACACAGCGTTGACGGCGCTCACGCGGCCGCGAATCGCATCCGGAGTCTCGAGCTGCACGAGCAGGTGACGGATGTAAACACTCACCATGTCGCCCGCACCCATCCCGACGAGCGCGATCATCGACAGCCAGAAACTCGTCGAGAGACCGAACACGATCGTCGCCGCGCCGAAAATGACCACGCCACCGAACATGTGACGTCCCACGCGCCGCGTGATCGGCAACAGGCTGAGGACGATGCCGCACGCCGCAGCACCAACTGCAGGCGCGGTGCGCAGCCAGCCGAGACCGTCGGGACCTGCGTGCAGCACGTCGGCCGCATACACCGGCAAGAGCGCGGTCGCACCACCAAACAGCACCGCGAAGAGATCGAGAGAGATCGCGCCGAGCACCACGCGGTGGCTCCGCACGAACTTGAGCCCGAGCAGCAGGGTCTCGAGGCTTGCGGCCTCGCGCGGCCTGTCGCCGACGCCGCCCGCGCGCAACGCGAGCGTGAGCCCCATCGCGATCGCGAACAGCGCCGCGGCGCTCGCGTAGACCACGGGCGCGCCGGCCAGGTAGATGATGCCTCCCAGCGCCGGTCCCGCAATCGTCGCGATCTGCCAGGTCGATGAATTGATCGCGACCGCAGCGCCGAACTGCTCCCGGGGAACGAGGTTCGGCAGCAGCGCCTGTCCGGTCGGCATCTGGAAGGCGCGCGCGATTCCAAACAGGGTCATGACCGCAAAGACAGGTGTCGCCTCGGTCAGCCCGCGAAGCACGATCGCGAGCAGTAGCAGCGCACAGATGCATTCGAGCGCATAACAGGCCGTCACGATGCGGCGGCGATCCCGGCTGTCGGCAAGATGCCCGGCCGGCAGGATCGCCAGGACAAAGGGCAGGAACTGCGACAGGCCGATCAAACCGAGGTCGAGCGGATCGCGCGTGACTTCGTACACCTGCCAGCCGACCGCGACGGTCTGCATCTGCACCGCCAGCGTGCCCAGGAATCGCGCGACGAGGTACAGGCTGAAATCCCGGTTGCCGAAGACGGCAAACCGGTTTGCGCCACGCGCGCTCATCCCGTTGCGGTCAGTCGCGGTCGTTGCGGGGCGCAAACGGCGAATTACGCCGCAGTGCGTCCATGACGACGGCGGTGCGCGTCTTGACCTTGCGCAACCATGACCGCGCCCACGCGTACTCGATGCCGAGGATCGCGAGCCCGAGCGGGATCACGACCAGGCCCGGTCCGGGCAGCACCAGCATCGCGACACCGATCAGGAGCACCGTGCCGCCCACGATGGAGATCGCGATTCGCCTCGCCCAGACATAGGTGACCGGCCGTGGCTTTGGCAGCTGCAAGTACTACTCCTTCAGCGCGCGATACGCGGCAGCGACCGGGCGATTCTCGAGTGAGGCAAGCTGGCGGTCGTGCACGCCGGACAGCAGAACCTGGGCGGCAACGGCACCGCAGAATGCAAGGAACATGTCCCATTGCGTGTCCCACGGGTCGCCCTGCGTGCCCAGGAACGAGTCCGCGGCGTCGCCGCCCGCGAGGGCGGCCCACCACTCGGTGAACTCGTAGAAAGCGCTGACGCCCAGGACACCCAGTGTAACCAGCGCGAACAGCCATTTACCTGGCTTGAGCGGCGAGGTCCGCAGCAGCAACTCGCGCGCGATCATCGCCGGTCCGAAACCCTGCATGAGATGCCCGATTCGATCGTAATGGTTGCGTGAGAAATCGAACCAGTCCTGCATCCAGAACCCGAGCGGCACACGCGCATACGTGTAATGACCGCCCAGGATCAGGATCAGGCAATGGATCGCGATCAGCGTATACACGAGCGGCGTCAGCGGAAAGCGCCGTGCGGTGAAAGCCAGGATCGGCAGGGCCACCAGCACGGGCAGCACCTCGAGCCACCAGGTCACGCGGTCATGCGGTCCGATGCCCGACCACAGCAGTGCCAGGATCACCACTGCAGCGAGCGCCAGCGGCGCCGTCGTCGAGGGCAACGACGCCACCTCAGCCGGTCCCCTGGTCGTGAGCGATCGCGACCAGCCGCGCGACCACTCGCTCGAAGCGCGGGTCGCCGTGCAGGCTCAGGAAATCGGGATCCTCGCGGATCCAGTCGAAGCTGCCCTGCCCGATATCGCTGAAGCCCTCGAGGATTGCGAGCGCACGCTCCTTCTCGTCGAGCTGTGCATAGGCGCAGGCGACGTTGTAGAGCGTGGCGAACTCGCGCGGCCGCAGCGCGAGCGCGCGCTCGGCGACCGTGATGGCGCGTTCCCGCTGTCCGAGCTTCGCGTACACCCCGGCTGCCAGGTGCAGCGCGCGCGTGTCGTCCGGATACAGCTCGATCCGCCGCTCGAGGAGCGCGATCGCCGCCCGGTCCGCGCCCAGGGTGCGCTGCTCGTCGCCGAGCTTGCGAACGCTGCCCGCCAGCAACGCTGCGATCTGGTAATCCTGCGGTGCGACTTGCTGCGCCCGCTCGAACAGCTCGATCGACTTGGCGGTCTGCCCGGCGCTGAACGCGTGGCGTGCATAGAGGTGCAGCACTTCGAAGGAATCCGGGTTCGCCTGCAGCGCCCTCTCGAACGCCCGCTCGGCTTCCGCCGGCCGCAGCGACGCCGAGTACAGCGTGCCCTGCGCAAGCCAGGCCTCTGGCAGGTCTGGCGCGAGCTCCTCCGCGCGCTTCGCCGCGCGCATCGCCTCGTCCATCGCGCTGGCCGGAACACCCATGCGCCACAAGATCGCCGAGCCGAGCGCCATCGCGAGTCCGGCATGCGCCTTTGCGAACCGCGGGTCGGACTCGATCGCGCGGCGGAACAGACCGATCGCCTGCCTGATCGTCGTGTCGCTGTGCTCGTGATACAGCTGTCGCGCGCGCAGGTAGTACTCGTAGGCCTGCGGATCCCGCGTGCCGCCCAGCTCGATCAGCTCTTCTTCTTCCCGGGTGAGGCTGGAGCGCAGTGCGCTCACGATGTTGCGCGCGATTTCGCTCTGTGTCGCGAACACGTCCTCGAGCCGACGGTCGAAGCTCTCCGACCAGAGATGAAAGCCGTCGGCGCTGGAGACCAGCTGTGCAGTGATGCGCACGCGTTCTGCCGAGCGGCGCACGCTGCCCTCCAGCACCGCGGCGACGCCGAGCGAGCGACCGATCTCGCGCACGTCGGCGGAGCGACCCTTGAACTGGAAGGACGAGGTGCGCGAGACGACCTGCAGCCCGCGCACGCAGCACAGCGCGTTGATGATCTCCTCGGCGATCCCGTCGCAGAAGTACTCCTGGTCGTGCGAGGCGCTCATGTCGGTAAACGGCAGGATCGCGACCGACGGATGCGCGGGTGCGGGCGAGCTCGTCGCCGCCGCCACGGCCGGCTGCGGGGCGAGCCGGGCCGCGCCGCCCATCGCCGGGCCGGCCGGCATGGCTGCCGTCTCGTGCTCCCCCGCATCGGAAGCAGAGGTGCGCTCGATACCGCGCGGCGTCACATCGAACGCCCAGGCAAGACCGCAGGCGAGCGGGAAACCCAGAACGGTCAGCACGATCACCAGCCGGGTCGCCCAGGTCGGCAGGCCGATCGGCTCGAAGGTCGCATCGGCAACCTGGATCAGCAGCCACGCGATCACGATGTAGACGACCGCGACGCGCACCACCTTGCGGCGGCGCAGCTCGGCGAACCAGCGGGCGAGTGTCGCGTTCGTGTCGGCCATTCGCGCATCGGGTGATTGAACGATCGGATTATAGGTGGGCATGCGCGCCGACGGGCACGCGCGTGATGCTGCTGGCCGCGGATCAGCGCGGTACCTGGGCGGTTACGTCGAGCGAGACCATGAACTGCTCGATCGCGGCGGCCAGAGCGTCGGGCTGTTCGTGGTGCACCATGTGACTCGAGTCATCGACCGAAACCGCCGCAAGCTGGGGCACGAAGCCGCGCATGCGCTCGATCGCTGCGTCCTCCCCGAACCGTGCGACAGACCCGGCGTCTGCCGCGACGATGAAGAGCAGCGGCGCCCTGATCGCACGCCAGCACGCCTCGGCTTCCTCGCGACGGTAGAGCACCGGGTTCGCACGCTTGTGCCGCGGGTCGGCGCGCATCACCACGCCGCCGTCCGGCACGGACCTGGCCCAGGCATGGGCGATAAACGCCGCCCGATCGGGTCGCAGGCGGCGGTTGCGCTTGATGAGGAACTGCGCGAATGCCTCATGCGACGCAAAGCGCGCGAAGTTCTGCGTCTCGCGCAGTTGCGTGAGCCAGGACCGAAAACGCTCGGGCGCCTGCTCAGGCCGCGTCCGGGGCAAGCCGAAGGCGTCGATGCAGACCACGGCGCGCACCCGCTCCGGCCGGATCCCCGCGTACATCATGGCGATGTTGCCGCCCATGCTGTGGCCGATGAGCGTCGCCGGTGCATCCGGCGAGAGCTGATCGAGCAACGCATCGAGATCGGCGTAATAGTCGGGAAACCAGTAGCCGTCATCGGGCCACGCGCTCCGGCCGAAGCCGCGCCAGTCGAGCGCGACGAGCGACCGCGTCGCTGGCAGCGCATCGGCCACGAACTGGAAAGTCGCCCCGGCGTCCATCCAGCCGTGGAGCAGCAGCCACGGCTCAGGGTCGGACCCCGGCCAGCGCGTCAGATGGTAGTCGAGACCGCGCACGGCGCGCTCCTCGTGCAGGGGAGCGCGCCGTGGTTGATAGATGGTCAGCTCAGGTCCTTGCGTCATCCACCAAGAAACATCCGGTAGGCGGGGTTCGCCGTCTCGTCGACGTAGGGGTAATGCAGCTCGCGCAGGTGGAGCGCGAAATCCTCGGCGTCCGCGGGCGCCACCTGTACGCCGGCCAGCACACGGCCGTGATCCGAGCCGTGGTTGCGGTAATGGAACAGGCTGATGTTCCAGCGCGAGCCGATCGCCTCGAGAAACCGCAGCAGCGCGCCCGGTCGCTCGGGAAACTCGAAGCGAAACAGCCGCTCGTGCGCGAGCTCGCGCGCATGACCGCCGACCATGTACCGCACGTGCAGCTTCGCCATCTCGTCATCGCTCATGTCGACGACCCGGAAGCCCGCACCGGCCACCATCTTGAGCAACTGCTCCTTCTCGCGACGCCCGTCCGAGAGTGCCAGCCCGACGAAGATCCTCGCGATCGCCGCATCCGAATACCGATAGTTGAACTCGGTGACGCTGCGCTGGCCGATCATCTGGCAGAAACGCAGAAAGCTGCCCGGCTGCTCGGGAATCTCGACCGCAAACAGCGCCTCGCGCCCGGCTCCCAGGTCGGCGCGCTCGGCGACGTGACGCAGCCGGTCGAAGTTGATGTTGGCGCCGCTGTTGATCGCGATCAGCGTCGCCCCGGTGCACGATTCGCGCGCTACGTAGCGCTTGATGCCCGCAACCGCCAGCGCCCCGGCCGGCTCGGCGATCGTGCGGTTGTCCTCGAAGATGTCCTGGATCGCGGCGCAGATCTCGTCCGTGTTCACCAGGACGATCTCGTCGACGTAGCGCTGCGCCAGGCGGAAGGTCTCCTCTCCCGCGCGCCGCACTGCCACGCCGTCGGCGAAGATCCCGACGCGGTCGAGCGTGACCCGCTGCCGTTCCATGAGCGATCGGTGCATGCTCGCCGCGTCCTCGGGCTCGACACCGATGACGCGGATCTTGGGATAGAGCGTCTTGACGTAGGCCGCGATTCCAGCGATCAGCCCGCCGCCGCCGACCGGCACGAACAGCGCGTCGATCCGGCCGGAGTGCTGCCGCAGGATCTCGACACCGATCGTGCCCTGGCCCGCGATCACGTCCGGATCGTCGAACGGGTGAATGAACGTGAGCGTCCGGGTGCGCTCGAGACCGGTCGCGTGCTCGTATGCTGCCTCGAAGTCGTCGCCGTGCAGCACGACTTCCGCGCCGAGGTCGATCACCGACTGCACCTTGATCTC
The DNA here is from genome assembly GCA_963728295.1 of uncultured Gammaproteobacteria bacterium. Lineage (GTDB taxonomy): Bacteria > Pseudomonadota > Gammaproteobacteria > Steroidobacterales > Steroidobacteraceae > DATJKD01. The sequence goes on from CAVSKB010000006.1 coordinate 420,349, forward strand.
GGGCGTCGTGCGCGGCATCACTACGACGGCCGGTATGCCGCGGTGGCGCGCCGCAAGCGCCACGCCCTGCGCGTGGTTACCCGCCGAGGCGCAGATCACGCCCCGAGCCGCGACCGTGCTCCGAAAGGTGTGCGATGCGGTTGTACGCGCCGCGCAGCTTGAAGGAGAACACGGGCTGGAGATCCTCGCGCTTGTACAGCACCCGGTTGCCGAGCCGCCGCGACAGGCGCGGCGCTTCCTCGAGCGGGGTTTCGATGGCGACCTCGTAGACGCGCGCCTTCAGAATGCGTTCGACGTAGCTTTCCTGCATGCCATCCACCACCTGACGGACGGCTAACTTAGCAGGAAAGCGCGCCGCGCCTGCACCGAGTGTGACCCTGGGCGCTTGCTTCAACTTTGGGCAGCGAGACTGCATACTGCGCGCGCCCGCCGTGCGGCGTGCCGGCCGGAACTCTCGAGACATGACACGACAGCATTCGCGCAGGTTCTTCCTCGGCGCGCTCGGCGCGAGTTCACTCGCACCGGCGATGGCAGGCGCGGCCAGCTTCTCCGCGGCGAATGTCCCGTACGTATCGCGCGAGCTCTGGCAATGGATGCGCGCGCAGCTGATGCTCGATCAGGAGCTCGCGTGGCTGGACACTGCGCGCTTCGGCCCGACCTTGCGGGCGGTCATGGCGCAGGAGTACCGGAGCCGCGAGCGGCAGAGCGCCGACTTCCGGCGTTACCAGGATTCGGCGCTGGTCTTCGACACCATGCGGGCGCGCCTCGGCACCATCGCCGCGTTTCTCGGCGCTGCGACCGAGGACCTCGCATTCACCGGCGGGACGCAGGAGGGACTGACGGTCGTCGCCCGTGGTCTCGATCTGCAGAGCGGCGACGAGATACTGACGACGACCCATGATCATCCGGCTGCCGTCTACCCCTGGCTGCTCGAAGCCAAGCGGCGCGGACTGAAGGTGACGCAGCTTCCGCAGGAGGGCGTCGCGGCCACGCCCGAGGCGATCGTCGCGAGATTTTCCGGCGCGATCACCCCACGCACCCGGGTGCTGCTTTTCTCGCACCTGCAGTACACCGACGGCACTGTCATGCCGGCCCGTGAGCTGTGTGCGCTCGCGCGCGCCAAGGGCATACTGAGCGTCGTCGACGGCGCTCAGGCGCCCGGCCAGATCGACGTGCGCATCGCCGAGCTCGACTGCGACGTGTACGCGACCTGTTTTCACAAGTGGCTCAACGCCGGCGCCGGGACCGGGGCGCTGTACGTGCGTCGCGACGCGAGGGCCAGGCTGTGGCCGCTCACGGTCGAGCGGCCCACGGGCTGGGATGCCGCCGACCGCTTCGGCACGGTGCCGGCGGCGGTCGAGCTGCCATACGACGCCTGGCCCGAGACCCAGGCCAAGTATGGCCAGGGCTCCCGGTTGCGGGGGCCTGGTCTCGAAGGTGTGGGAATCGCCATCGAGTTCCAGCAGGCAGTGAACCGTGCACGGATCGACGCGCGGGTCCGCGAACTCGTCAGTTACCTCCGGATGCGCGTCGCCGGCCTGCCCGGCATCGTCTTTCTCACCCCCACGCATCCGTCGCTCTGGGCGGGCATCCTTTCGTTCGCAGTCCCGAACCGCGACCACGCGGCACTCGCCGCGGCGCTTGCCGCCGAGGACGGCATCGTGCTGAGTCACGTCAGCCATCGCGGCGCGATCGACGCCTTGCGCGTCAGCCTGCACGCCTACAGCGATCACGCCGAGATCGATCGGCTGGCGCTCGCGCTGCAGCGCAGGCTCTGACCCGCGGCTGGCCGCCGCAGACGCCATGCCGCGCATCGAGCTCATGATGAGCCTGTTCGCCGGCGCCTGCGGTGGCCTGGTCGGGGTCCTTTGGAGCGGCGTCGTGTCGGGGCTCCTGCTGCGAAATCCCGGATTGCCGGCCCCGCTTGCGGTGGATACAGGAACACCACAGGCGCTGCTCGCCGGCGCGGCCGGGCATGCCGCCGCCGGCGCGGTGCAGGGCCTGCTTTTCTGGGCGGGCTGGAGCCTGATCGCGCTGGTGCACGTGCCGTGGTACCTGGTCGGCGTGTCGTTCGGCCTGCTCTGCTGGAGCGGTGTCGCGCTGCCCGCGCTGCTTTCGGTCAGGCTCAGCCTGCGCTTGCCGACACGCTACGTCCTCGCCGGCGCCCTGGAATGGCTGGTGAGCTGCGGAGCCGTGGGACTCTTCTGCGCGTACAGCTGGCAGCGATTCACCTGAGCGCATGCGCACCGTCCGGATTCTTGCGTTGGCGCAGGGTCTCTCGGCCGCCGGGATGATGACGATGTTCCTGCTCGGCGGGATCGTGGGCAGCGAGCTTGCGCCGGTGCCGCAGCTTGCGACGCTGCCCCTGTCGCTCATGATCGTCGGGGTCGCGCTCGCCACGATCCCGGCGGCGCTCGCCATGCAGCGCTTCGGCCGGCGCCGCGCCTTCATCGCGAGCGTCGTGCTCGCGGCTGGCGCGTCTCTCGCCGTCGCATGGGCGATCGTGATTACGAGCTTCGCGCTGCTGTGCGCGGCATCGCTCGTGCTCGGCGTGAATCTCGCGTTTCAGCAACAGCAGCGGTTCGCCGCGGCGGAGAGCGTTCCCGCCGAGCAGGCGAGCCGCGCGATCTCCACCGTCATGCTTGGCACGCTTGCCGCCGCGGTGGTCGGACCGCAGCTTGCGCTCGCCTGCAAGGCGCTGGTGCCGCAGCACCAGTACGCGGGCTCGTTCCTGCTGGTGGCGGCGCTCTGTCTCGCCTCGGCCGTCGTGCTGACGCGTTATCACGCCCCGGCAACGCACGTGAACACCGCTGGCGGCGACGCCCGGCCACTCGCCGAGGTCGTACGACAACCGGCGTTTCTCGTCGCCGTCGCCGCGGCCGTGGTCGCCTACTCGGTGATGAGCTTCATCATGACCGCGACGCCGATCAGCATGCACGTCCACGACCTCTACTCCGACACCCACACCGCCTGGGTGATTCAGAGCCACGTGCTCGCGATGTACGCGCCATCGCTGGTAAGCGGCCGGCTCATCGCGCGGATCGGAATCCGGGCGGGCATGCTCGCCGGGCTCGCGTTGATGGCTGCGAGCGTGATCGTCGATGGCTCGGGCCGCCTGCTCGCCCACTACTGGTGGGGGCTGGTTCTGCTCGGGCTCGGTTGGAACCTGCTGTTCGTCGCCGGGACGACGCTGCTTACGGGGTGCTACCGGCCGGCGGAGCGCTACCGCGCGCAGGCGGTCAACGAGTTCTCGGTGTTCGGCGTCCAGGCGATCGCATCGCTGCTCGCGGGCCCGGCCGTTCACTCGCTCGGCTGGGCAAAGCTCAATCTCGCGACCTTGCCGCTGCTTGCGGGTCTCGGAGTTGTGCTGCTCAGCGGTCGAGGAACGCGCTGACGTCGCGCGCGATGTCGCCCGACCTCGTATCGAAGAGACTGCCGTCGCACTCCGGCATGTCGATGCGGCGTGCGTCGCGCAGCAATGGCTCGGTACGGGCGGTCATCTCCCAGAATTCGTCGTGGGGACGCAGCACCAGTACGGGCTGGCGGATCAAGGGGAGTCGCTCACCGGCCGCGTAATGCGCTGCGGCCGCCGGCCCCCAGGTCGCTTCGTCCCCGGCGCGCAGTGCACAGCCCAGATCCGCGGACAGCCGCGCGAGCGACGCGCCCGGCCCGCGCGCGCGGCGGATTCGCTGCCACTCCTCGACCAGATGCGATCCGTCCTCGCGCGGTCGCGTCGGCCATGGCCGCCCCGCATAGGCCTCGCGGTCGCGCGTATCGAAGGCCGGTACGCCGACCAGCACCAGGCGTCGCACCTGATCGGGACGTGCGACGGCCAACTCGACCGCCGACAGCGAACCCGACTGGTAGCCCAGCACGTCGACCTGCCGCAACCGGAGCGAGTCGAGCAGGTCGCCGTACGCCTGCGCGTAGTCGTGGACGGATGGTGCCGCCTCCGGCGAATCCGATTCGCCGCAGCCCGGCGGGTCGGGTGCGTACACGCTGCGGTCGCGGCCCAGTTCGGCGAGGAACGGCTTGAACAGGCCGCCGGTCAGCGGCGCCGGCGCGAGACACACGAGCGGCGTCAGTTCGTCAAAGCCGCCGCTCGAAGGAAAAGCGGAGTGCACGTGCAGCTGACCATAGCGGCAGTCGACGTACATCCGTCGCAGATGAACGGTCACGGCGGCGGAGTTCCTGCTCGGTAGGGCGGTGATTCGGGCGGCGGCACGGGAAGACTGACTCACGATGGCGGGACCTCGATGCACGTTGTTGTTGGCGGACGAATTGTCCGCGCGCGCGCACCGGACCGCGGTGACTCAACTCTCACAACGACTGCGATCGACTCTACTTAATCCGGGTATCGAATCCTGCCGGTTCGAAGCCAATTATGTCCATCCAGGTCCTCCTCGGTCACGGCGCGCCGGATGGTGACGGATCGGCGTCGAGGGTGGCAAGCTGCGTCGCCCCGGTTCATCACGACCTCGAACGAGAAGGAATGGCCACGAAAGCGCACGAAAGGCGACGAAGCGAGAGATCAGATCCGTGAGCGGGGAGTACACACTGCAGTCGGACGCTTCGCTGCGCACGCTCAACACGTTTGGCGTGCAGGCAAACGCCGGATGGCTGCTCACGGTGCCGCGCGCAGAGGCGCTGCCGGCGGCCCTTGCGGATCCGCGCATTCGTGGTCTGCCGCTCATGTGCATCGGCGACGGCAGCAATGTGCTGCTCGTCGACGACTTTCCGGGCGTGGTGCTGCGACAGACCACAACCGCGGTGGGGGTGATTCAGGATGACGGCACGAGCGTGTGCGTGCGCGCGGATGCCGCAGTCGGGTGGGATGGATTCGTCGACTGGAGCCTCGCGCAAGGACTCGCCGGGCTGGAGAACCTGGCGCTGATACCCGGCCGGGTCGGGGCGGCGCCGATCCAGAATATCGGTGCCTATGGAACGGAGATCGACGAATTCATCACGACGGTCGAGGCCTGGGAGCGCAGTGCGGAGCGATTGGTGAGGCTGGCGCGCGAGGAATGTGGATTCACGTATCGCGACAGCCGGTTCAAGCACGAGATCGATCGCTGGATCGTCACGGCGCTCGAGCTGCGCCTGCCGCGCCAACGAACGCCGCATCTCGACTATCCCGGCGTGCGGGAGGAGCTCGGACCGCGTGCGGGTGACCCCTCGCCGTCGGAGGTTGCAGCCGCGATCCGGCGCATCCGGCGGCGCAAGCTGCCGGACCCAGCCGTGATCGGCAACGCGGGCAGCTTCTTCAAGAATCCGATCGTATCGAGCGGCGTTGCCGGTGCCTTGGTCGCTTCAAATCCCGGCTTGCCGAACTACGCCGCGGGTCCGCCTCAGTACCGAAAGCTCTCGGCCGCCTGGCTCATCGAGGCGTGCGGCTGGCGCGGTCATCGTGAGGGCGACGCGGGCGTCTCGAGCCGCCATGCGCTGGTCGTCGTCAACTATGGCAGCGCCACGGGTGCGCAACTGCTCGCGCTCGCACGGCGCGTCGCCGGCTCGGTCCGGGAGCGCTTCGGTGTGGAACTCGTACCCGAGCCCCGCATCGTGGGAGCCCAGTTCTAAGCGTCGCGCGAGTCGTCGGGTCCGCGACGGCCGCGTCGCAATGGTTACCAGGTTCCAACGTTCGGCATGGTCGCCCACGGCTCGCGCGCCGGCAGCGGCTGCGCCACGCTGGAGCAGTTCAATCGAGATCGCGTCCGGTGATCGCACGAACGCCATCCGACCATCGCGCGGCGGTCGGTTGATCGTGACGCCATGGTCCATGAGTCGGCGGCAAGTCGCGTAGATATCATCGACCGCATAGGCCAGGTGCCCGAACGCCCGACCGATCCCGTAGGCTTCCGGATCCCAGTTCCAGGTGAGCTCGACCTGCGCGTCGTCGTCGCCGGGCGCAGCGAGGAAAACCAGCGTGTAACGCCCCGTTTCGTTCTCGTGCCGACGCAGTTCTCGAAGGCCCAGGGCGTCGCAATAGAACGCGAGCGACTGCGCGAGATCGGTGACACGCACCATGGTGTGCAGGTACTTCATGCTAGGGTGCCCGCGGTCGTAGTCGGAGGATGTCCATGCTAGTTCCTGCACGCCCGCTCGTGTACCTGGCAATCGCCATTTCGGTGGCCTGCGCCGCGAGCAAGCCGGTCGAGACGGCCCGGGCGGCGGCGCCCTCGGCGGAACCAGATCGTGAGTTCAACATATTGGGCTCCGCGGATGCGCCGGTCACGATCATCGAGTTTACGGACCTGCAGTGCCCGTACTGCGCCTCGTTCGAAAGGCAGACCTTTCCGAAGCTCAGGAAGGCCTACATAGATACCGGCAAGGTCCGCTACACCTCGCGCGACCTGCCGCTGCCGATGCATCCGCACGCGGTGCCGGCGGCGGTCGCGGTGCGCTGCGCGGGCGAGCAGGACCGCTACTGGGAGTTCCGCCACGCGGTGTTCGATGCGCAGGCGCGGCTGCCCTCGCAGCCCTACGAGGAGCTTGCACGCGGGCTGGGCCTCGATCTCGAGCGCTTCGCCGCATGCCGCGCGGACGGTCGCCAGTTGCGCGCGGTGCAGGCGGACGCCAGGCTCGCCGCAACGAACGACATCCAGTCGACGCCCTCCTTCGTCATCGGACGCCTCGTCAACGGCGAGTTCCTCGGACAAACCCACGCCGGTGTGAAACCCTTCGAGTACTTCGCCGCGACGATCGACGCCCTGCTCGTTGAATAATTGGCTGGGAGCCAATTTCCCGGATTAGTTGGCTGCGAGCCAATTATTTGCGAGGAGACCGGCAACCGCGGCGCCGGCGAGGATCCAGGGAAGATCGAGCCTGGTCCGTTGCGACAGCAGCCAGACCGCGCCGGCGATGGCGACGGCAACCCAGTCGGGTCCGCCCCCGAAGCCCTCCGGCAGCAGTACGACACGCGCGAACAGCACCGCCAGCGTGCCGATGATCCCGACGACCGCCGCCGTGATTGCCGCGAGCGCCGAGGCGACGCGCGGCTCGGCCGAGATGCGCTCGACATACGGCGCGCCGACGAGGATGAACACGAAGGACGGCAGGAAGGTCGCCCACGATGCCAGCAGCGCAGCCAGCACCGCTGCTGTCTCGGGCGTCAATGGCGACGGCTGATTCCAGCCGGCCATGAAGCCCATGAACTGCAGCACGATTATCAGCGGTCCGGGCGTGGTCTCGGCCAACGCGAGGCCGGATACGGCCTGTTCCGCGGTCAGCCAGCCAAGATCGTGCACGAGGTGCTGGGTCACGTAGCCGAGCACGGCGTACGCGCCGCCGAACGTCACCAGCGCCGCCTGCGTAAAGAACAGGTACAGCCGGCTCCAGAGCGAGTCGAAGCCGAGCGCCACGCCGCAGGCGAGCAGCGGAACGACCCACAGGACGAGGGCGATTGCGAGCACACGTACCGGTCGACCTGCCCGGGTCGGGACAGGAACCAGGGCCGGTGGCGTTCCGCCGCTGGCGCCGGCCGCGAGACCGATCAGGCCCGCGCCCAGCACGATCAGCGGAAACGGTACGTGCAGGAACTGCAGCGCGGCAAAGGCACCAATCGCGAGCGCGACGTGCAACGGCCCGCGCAGCGCGCGCCGTCCGATCTTCAGGAGCGCCTGCAGCACCAGCGCGACGACCGCAGCTTTGAGCCCCACCAGCATTCCCGCGATCGCCGGCACCTGCCCGTAGGCTGCGTAGACGTACGACAAGGCGAGCAGCAGCAGTATCGCGGGTCCGATGAACGCGAGGCCGGCCGTAAGGCCCCCGCGCATCCCATGCAGCCGCCAGCCGAGGTAGATGGCGAGCTGCATAGCCTCGGGTCCGGGGAGCAGCATGCAGAAATTGAGCGCGCTGGCGAACCGCTCCTCGTCCACCCAGCGGCGTCGCTCGACGATCTCGCGATGCATGATCGCGATTTGCCCGGCCGGGCCGCCGAAGGAGATCAGCCCGAGCTTGACCCAGAACCGTGCAGCCTCGGCGAAAGGCGGGTCGCGCCGCTCCGGCAACTGCGCAATGGGATCGGCGTCAGCCACGAGGCGACGCTGGCCGCGTCAAAACATCTCCGACTCGTCCGGCTCGCGCGGCTCCGCCTTCGTACGCGAGACGATGTGATCCCCGGTGATCATCTCCTCGTAGCTCTGGCCGGGCCCGACCATCGGATAGACGCCGGCGTCGCGGTCGATGATCACCTCGAGAAAGGCGGGTCCGGGAAATCGATGAACTCGGCGACCACACGGGGCACGTCTTCCTTGCGCTCCAGCCGCTCGGCGTAACGGAAGCCGTCCGCGCGCGCGGCCGCGACGAAGTCCTTCTTGTGCAGCGACTTGTCGCTCGCCGACATGCGCCCCTTGAAGAAGAGCTTCTGCCACTGCCTGACCATGCCGTCGCCGTGGTTGTTCATGACCAGCACCTTGATGGGCAGGTCGTAGGTCGTTACGGTCTCGAGCTCGCCGATGTTCATGCGCACGCTCGCGTCGCCGTCGACGTCGATCACCAGCCGGTCGCGCCGGGCAAACTGCGCACCGATCGCGGCCGGCAGTCCGAACCCCATCGTCCCCATGCTGCCCGACGTCAGCCACAGTCGCGGCTCCTTGAAATCGAAATACTGCGCGGCCCACATCTGGTGCTGGCCGACGCCGGTGGTGATGATCGCCTCGCCTCGCGTTCGGCGGTTGAGCTCTTCGATCACATAGTGCGGCTGGATCAGCGGGCTCGCGCGGTCGTAGTTCATCGCGTGTGTGCGTCTGAGACCGTCCAGATGACGATGCCAGCCCGCCCAGTTCGGTCTGAAACCGGTGCGCCCGGCGTGCGCGCGCAGCGAGTCCAGAGCCGCGGACAGCAGGCCGACGTGGCTCCACTGCACGCGCTTGACCTTGCCGATCTCCGAGGCGTCTACGTCCAAGTGCGCGATCCATTTCGCGTTGCGGGCAAAGCGGTCGGGCGCGCCAGCGACCCGGTCGTCGAAGCGCGCACCCAGCGCGATCAGGAAGTCGCAGTCGTCGACCGCGTAGTTGGCGAAGGCCGTGCCGTGCATGCCGAGCATCCGCATCGAAAGCGCATGGCTGGTATCCATGCAGCCGATGCCCATCAGCGTCGTGACAACCGGCAGCTCGAGCTCGACCGCGAGCCGGCGCAGCGCCCCGGACGCGTTGCCGTGGATCACCCCGCCGCCCGCATAGATGAGCGGCCGCTCGGCGCGGCCGAGCATCCCGAAGAACTCGCTGCAGGCCGGTTCGTCGAGTGCATTTTCGACGAGGTCCGACATGCGTTGCCGGTAACCGCGCACCGGGAGCTGTCCGGCACCGCGGAACGGTCCCTGCCAGTTCTGGACGTCCTTCGGCACGTCGATCACGACCGGACCGGGACGGCCGGTGCGTGCGATCTCGAACGCCGTACGCACGGTCGCCTCGAGGCGCTCGGGGTCGGTCACGAGGAAAACGTGCTTGGCGACGGCGCCCATGATGTTGGCGACCGGCGCCTCCTGGAACGCGTCGGTACCGATCGCGGCGGTCGGCACCTGGCCACAGATCACCACGATGGGCACGGAGTCCGCGGCGCAGTCCCGCACCGGCGTCACCGTATTCGTGGCACCGGGGCCGGAGGTGACCAGGCACACGCCGACGCGTCCGCTCGCCCGCGCGTATCCCGCGGCCATGAACGCGGCCCCCTGCTCGTTCGCGGGGACGATCAGCGGCATCGGACGGACGTCCTCGCGTCCGACGCGATCCTGGTTGTAGCGGAAGATGGCGTCGTAGGTCGGGAGGATCGCGCCGCCGCTGTAACCAAAGACGACGTCCACGCCCTCGTCGGCGAGCACCTGGACGATCGTGTCGGCGCCGGAAAGCGTTTGACCGGCCTTTGGATGGATCTCGGAGGCGGCTATGGCCTGCTGGTGGGTCACGGAGTAAAACCGTGGGTGGCGTCGGAAGGCTTCGTGTTGCGTTGCAACGAGACTAGCAGTGAACCGGGCCGCCGATCCATTTTTTTCCCTGGTCCCGCTGGAGTTTGGCCGGCGAAGGAATGTCGCAGCAGGAACGTCGAAATAGTTGACGGAATCCGGTCGATGGCGCCGGTGCTGGCCGCAAGGCGTTTGATTCCCGGGCGGTTTCCCCGGACGGCACCGATCTTGCTTGTCATATCGTGCCGCCTGACAAGCCCGGGTGCCGCCGATGAGGCAGTCGACTCTGGGCATACCCGTGCCTGCCATCACGGCCCACAGGTGGAGGACTACGTCATGCGGCGATCAACTCTTTCCCTCCTGGCAGCTGGTGTTCTCGCGTGTGTCATGTCGTTGCCCACGGCGGCCGTCACCGTGCTGCCGGTCTTCGACCCATCCCAGTTTGATCCCGCGCAGCAGATCGACAACCCGTATTTCCCGATGACCGACACCCGCACGTACGTCTACAGCGGACGCGACGCGGATGGGCCCGTCGACGAGCGTTTCGAGCACACCAACATCGGGCCGGGACCCGTGATCGCAGGCGTGCAAACGTCCATCCAGCAGGACCTCGAATTCGAGGACGGGCTGCTGGTCGAGAAGACCTTCGACTACTTTGCCCAGGACACGCTCGGCAACGTCTGGTACCTCGGCGAGGACGTGACCAAATTCGAATACGACGAGGACGGCAACCTCATCGGCACGAATACGGAGGGCGCCTGGCGCGCCGGCGTCAACGGCAGCGGAACCCGGCTTCATCATGCCGGCTGAGCTGACCGAGGGCTTCAATTACTTCCAGGAGCACGCGCCGGCGGACGAAGCGATGGACCAGGGGACGATCTTCGTCGCGTTCATCGATACGCTCACACTCGACATCGGAACGTTCGAGAACGTGCTGCAGATATTCGAGACGACCGAGCTCGAGCCCGACGCGCGGGAGTTCAAGTACTACGCGCCGGGTGTCGGCCTGATCCTCGTCGAAGAGGACCTCGACGAGGAGCTCGCCAATCCCGAGCTCGTGTTCGAGCTCACAGACTATCCGCTCCGTACCGGAGCCCGGCACGGCGGGTCTGCTGCTGCTCGGGTTGCTCGTCGGAGCCTCGGTTCCGCTGGTGCGTCGCCGCGCCCGGCGTCGCTGATCGCCCCGCGATCGCGTGCTGCCACGTGCGGCGGCTGCCGATGTGGCAGCAATGCGGCCGCCGCATTGTGTAAGCTCGATGCGTGCGACACATCATTTCGGTCACGATGCAGAACGAGGTCGGCGCGCTGAGCCGGGTCGCGGGGATGTTCTCGACCCGCGGCTACAACATCGAATCGCTGTCCGTCGCGCCCACTGACGATCCGGCCGTCTCGCGCCTGACGCTGGTGACGACCGGCAGCGACGCCGTCATACACCAGATCTCGAGCCAGCTCCTCAAGCTGGTCGACGTGGTCGATGTCGAGGATGTCACGCGCGAAGAGCATTTCGAGCGCGAGCTGCTGCTCATCAAGGTCAAGGCGCGCGCGACGCAAGTCGGCAAGCTCTGGGCCGCGGCACAGCGCGCGGGCGGTCGCGTGCTGTGGGACGCGGCCGACAGCTTCACGATCGAGCTCACGAGCAACGAAGCGGACATCAGCCGTTTCGTCGCGGAGGCAGGCGCCCACGGCGACGTGCTCGAAGTGGTGCGCAGCGGGGCGCTCGCGATCCAGAAAGGCAAGGAGACACTCGAGACATGACCTACCGGCTTTACGACTATCTGCCGTCCGGCAACGGTTACAAGGTCCGACTCGTGCTCCGCGAGCTCGGGCTGCCGCACGAGCTCGTCGAGGTCGACATTCTCGACGGTGGCTCGAGGACGCCTGAGTTCCTGGCGAAGAACCCCAACGGCCGTATCCCGCTGCTCGAGATCCCGGGCAGGGGCTTTCTGTCGGAAAGCCACGCGATCATCAGTTTCCTCGCCGAAGGATCGGCGCTGATTCCGAAGGATCCGCTGGAGCGCGCGCGTATGTGGCAGTGGTTGTGCTTCGAGCAGTACAACCTCGAACCCAACGTCGCAACCGTCCGCTTCTGGCTGCACTCGCTGCACAAGACCGAGGCCGAGCTCGGCGAGAAGCTCACCGACAAGCGGCGGCTCGGCTTCGCGGCGCTCGACGTGCTCGAGCAGGGGCTTGCGGACCGCCAGTACCTGGTTGCGAACCAGTACACGCTCGCGGACATCGGTCTCTATGCCTACACGCACGTCGCCGAGGAAGGCGGCTTCCCGCTCGAGCGCTACCCGGCGATCCGGGCCTGGTGCGCGCGCATCGCGGCGCGGCCTGGCCACCTGCCGATAACCTCCAAGTAATAATTCCGAACGCTTCGGCTCCAGGGGGAAGGGATGGATCACTCGCAGCCGCCGGCGAGCCGCAACAGCGCGGCCTACCAGGTCATGCTGGTTGCGCTCCTGAGCCTCAATTTCGGCATCGTCTTCTTCGATCGCAACGCGCTCAACTTCCTGATGCCGTTCGTGCAGCCGGACCTGGGTCTTTCCAACACCCAGGTCGGGATACTGGCGAGCGCGCTCTCGCTCACATGGGCCTGTGCGGCCTTCGGCATCGGTGTCGTGTCGGACCGCACCGGCAGCCGCAAGGGCTTGCTGATCCTGGCGACGCTCGCATTCTCGGCTTGCTCGTTCCTCTCAGGCCTCGCGGCTTCCTTTGCGGCGCTGCTCGGTGCGCGCCTCCTGATGGGCGCGGCCGAGGGCGGCATCATGCCGATCAGCCAGGCGATGATCGCGTCGGAGGTCAGACCCGAACAGCGCGGGCTCGCGATGGGCGTGACGCAGAACTTCGGCTCGAACCTGCTCGGCTCGTTCGTGGCGCCGGTGCTGCTGGTGGCGTTCGCGACAGCATTCGGCTGGCGCCACGCGTTCTTCCTCGCCGGGATCCCGGGCATCGTTGCCGCGCTTCTGATGTGGAGGTTCATCCGCGAGCCCGCGCGGCCGTCCGCCGCGGCGACACAGGCGGCGGCCGGACCCACCATGACGCTGGCTGCAGGCCTTTCGCGAGCGCAACGTACTCATCTGCGCCGTGATGGGCATCCTGCTCGTCTCCTATCTCGTGGTCTGCTGGGCCTTCATGCCGTTGTTCCTTACGCAGGTGCGCGGCTTCAGCCCGCAGACCATGGGCTGGCTGATGGGCACGCTGGGAATCTCGGCGACGGTCGGCGCGTTCCTGGTCTCCGGGTTTGTCCGACCGCATCGGCCGCCGGCCGCTGATGATCGCCATGCCGCTGATCGGCGTGATCCTGCCGCTGGGCGCGATGTACTTCGACGGCTCGGTGTGGGTCCTCGCCGGGATCTTCTTCGTGGGCTGGGGCCTGACCGGCATCTTCCCGCTCTTCATGGCCACCGTCCCCTCCGAGAGCGTCGACCGGCGGCACATCGCCACCGTGCTTGGCGTGTGCATGGGCACGGGCGAGATCGTGGGCGGCGTGCTCTCGCCGTCGATCGCAGGCTTGGCCGCGGATCGCGCCGGACTGCGGCGCCGCTCTGGATCATGCTCGGGCTCACGGTGGCGGCTGGCGTGCTGGCCCTCGCCCTCCGGGAAACGGCGCCCCGGATCATGATGCGCCGCCAGAACCTCGCCGCAGCAGCGCCTGGCCGCCATAGCGACGTAGCCTGACACTAGAAGGACCGACGGCCTGGATCGGTACCTGCGTCCCGGCTAGGGTTCCCGCTGAGTCAAGTCCGCCGACGCACGCCGCGTTATCCTCAGTGCCGCCACCCGATTCGGTTGGTGTCGCTCCAACCCGCACGCATGACTTCGACCCCACGGATCAGCCTGACTGCCGGTTCGGTGCGGCGCTGTCCGTTGCGGATGCCAGAAGCCTGGGCGCCGCCCGTGCCGGCCTTCTGCAGCGATCTGTCAGCGTTGCCGCGCCCGATCGTCGTATGCCTCGGAGTGCAATCGCAGACGCAGACTTTTCCACCCGAGGTTGCAGCGCTACGGAAATGGATCGATGGTCACGCGGCTCGTATCGAACAGGCCTGGTACATCGATGCCAAACGCTATCGCAACGACGTCCTGCTCTGCTATTGGCGGGACGAGACGAGCTACCGCCAATGGGCGAACGGCGAATTCGCCGCGTGGTGGTCGGCGCCCGAGCGCCTCGCCGGCAGACACCGGCTACTGGCGCGAGGTCTTCAGTGCCCCTGAAGACCATCGCGAAACATTGTTCTCCGGCGATGATCGGCCAGCCGGACTCGCCGCGCTGGGCTCGCGGCTGTTCGGCCCGGTGGCCGAGCACGGCTACTGGGGCGGCGCGCGCGACCGTATCCCGGTCTCGGCGAACCTCGCGCTCGACGTCGATCGCACCCTCGACCCCCGAAAGCGAAGCACCGTCCGCCCGCCGCGTGAGCGTCGAGCCACCCGAGCATGTGTGCGTCATTCGTTCGGCACAGGACTCGACCGACTGCGCCGGACGCGAAGCCGATCTGTACCGGGAGCGCGTCTATCCCGTCCTGATCCGGGGCATGGACTACCTGCGCGATCATCCGCGCGAGACCGGCTGCTTTTCGTGCCGCTTCATGCACGAGCTGGAACCTGATGGCTCGCCGAGCCAGCGCAGCTTCGCGCTGGCGCATTTCGTCTCGCTCGGGCATTTGGAGCGCTGGGCCGCTTCGCACGCGACGCATCTCGCAATCTTCAACGAGTTCCTCGCGATGGCGACTGAGCTCGGTCCCGCGATGCGCCTGCGGCTCTGGCACGAGGTCTATGTCCTGCCGCGCGGGGCCGGGCGATTCGAGTACGTGAATTGTCACCCCGGTACCGGGCTGCTACCGTTCGAGCAGCCTGTGGAAGCGAGTTGAGGACCCAGGGTCGCGGAGCGCCGACGATGAGCACTCTGTTGTCGACCAGCCATGTAGCGGCCGGTGAGCGGGCCGCCTACTGGATCGACATGATCTGCGACGTGTTCGTGCAGCTCGACTGCACACGCACCGCGGAGCGTTTCCACGGCGAGATTACCGACCAGACACTCGGGCCGCTCCGCGTAAGCCGGGTCGATTCCAACAAGCAGCTCGTCCTGCGCTCGCCACGTCAGATCGCCAGGTCCTGCGACGACTACTTCCTGGTCAGCCTGCAGCTCGCCGGCCACGGACGGGTGTTGCAGGACGGCCGCGCCGCACTGCTCGGACCAGGCGACTTCGCGATGTATGACAGCACACGCTGCTACTCGCTCGCGTTCGACGACGAGTTCACGCAGCTCGTGCTAAAGACGCCGCGCTCGCTTCTGACCGATCGCCTGGCGCGTGCGGAAACCTGCACCGCGCTCGCCATCAAAGGCAGCGCCGGCATGGGCCGCGTGGCGGCGGAGCTGTTGCGCAGCGTTGCCCGTGAGGCGCACACCTTATTGCCGCACGAAATCGAACGCATGGCCCACGCCGTGATCGACGTGTTCGCCGCCGCGTTCGGTCAGTCGCCGATCCAGCAGCCCGTGTCGGCGGGGTCGCATCGAGCCGCACAGCTTCTGCGCATCAAGATGTTCATCGAAGATCACTTGCGTGACCCGGAGCTTTCGCCTGAGCAGGTGGCCCGGGCGCACGGCATCAGCACCCGCTACCTGAGCAAGCTGTTCGAAAGCGCCGGCACGTCCGCCGGACGATTCATCTGGGAGCAGCGGCTTGCTCGCATCGAGCGTGACCTCGGCAATGCGAGCCTGGCTGGCCGGAGCATCAGTGACATCGCGTTCGGCTGGGGTTTCAATGACATGTCGCATTTCAGCCGTGCCTTCCGTGCACGTTTCGGCGATTGCCCGCGCAGCTATCGCGCGCACCTGAGACACTGACCCGCCCGCCGCTCACCCACGGTGCGGTGCGCGGTTCCGTCGCAGTCAACATCGGTTCCCGCCCGGGCAAGCCGCTCTGCGAGCGCAGCGCTAGCCTGACCATGGTCGAAAGGCCCGCCGAAGCGGCTCGAGGGGAACACCATGATCAGGCCAGCATCCAGTTCCGGTTCTCGGATCGTTGCGATACTGCTAGCGACCCTGCCGATCGCCGTCGGTGCCCAGGAAAGCGGTGGCACCGCGCTTGAAGAAGTCATCGTTACCGCGCAGAAGCGCGCGCAGAATCTGCAGGACATCCCGATCGCCGTCACGGCGTTCAGCACCGCGGACATCGAGCGACGCAACTGTCAGCAACATCGCGCAGCTCGCCGATTTCACGCCGAACGTCATCTTCGATACCACGACGTCGATCAGCGGCTTGAGCTCCGGTGCCGCGGTCTTCATCCGCGGCATCGGCCAGATCGACTTCGGCCTCACCACCGATCCCGGCGTCGGCACCTACGTCGACGGTGTCTACATGTCGCGCTCGGTCGGTGGCGTGCTCGATACGCTCGACATCGAGCGCATCGAGATCCTGCGCGGCCCGCAGGGAACGCTCTTCGGCCGCAACACGATGGGTGGCGCGCTCAACATCACTTCGCAGCGGCCCGGCCGCGAGTTCGGCGGCCTGGCCGAGTTGACGCTCGGCGACTTCGACCGCATCGACGTCCGCGCCGCGGTCGATCTGCCACTCGGCGACACGCTAGGGCTGCGCCTGGCGGCGAGCAGCAAGCAACGCGACGGCTACGTCGACCGGCTGCTGGTCGGCGATGTGCTGGGCGACGAGAACCGCCAGTCGTTTCGCGCCGCGCTGCTGTGGACACCAAGCAACCGCTTCGAACTCTATGCCACGGCCGATTACGCACAGATCGACGAGGCGAGCGCAGGTTCGGTGCTCGCCGGCATCACCCAGGCCCCCAACGTCATCGTCTACAACCTGTTCGATGCACCCGGCAACCACGTTCCCGGTTTCGGCGACGGCATCCCTTACGACGAGCGCTTCATCACGCACGATCCCGACACGACCTATGCCGACGGGCCGACCGGCACCAACCTCGACATCGGCGGCGGCGCACTGACGCTCGTCTGGTCGCTCAAGTCGCTGGAGATAAAATCGATCACTGCCTACCGAACGACCAGCGGCGAGTTCTTCCGCGACCCCGACAACTCGCCGCTCGTCATCACGCACACCAGCAACCCCGACTACGATCACGAACAGCTCACGCAGGAGTTCACGTTCACCGGCGAAGCGGGGCGACTCGAGTACGTAGCGGGGCTCTTCTACCTGACCGAGGAAGGCACCGATAACGTATTCGTGCCACTCGCCCCATCGCTTGGCTTCATCACCAACCTGGCCGACATCGACAACGACAGTGCGGCCGTCTATGGGCAGGCGACCTGGCACGTGACCGATCAGTGGCGGCTCACCGGGGGGCTGCGCTACACCGAGGATGACAAGACATTTACGCCGTTCCAGCGGATTCTGTTCGGTGCGGCGGGGCCCGCGCCCGGCGTGTCGGTACCGCTGATACCCGATGACACGGTCGACGCCCGCTTCGACCAGGCGACCGGGCGGCTGGCCGTCGAATTCAAGCAGAACGATGAGGCGCTCTACTACGCTTCATTCACGCAAGGCTTCAAGAGCGGCGGATTCAATTTCCGGTATGTGGTGCCCCGCGACGAGGCCCTGGCGTTCGACCCGGAGACCGTCGATTCGTACGAGCTCGGCTTCAAGTGGCAGGGAGCCGAGGATCGCCTGCGCTTGAATGCGAACGTTTTCTTCATGGACTACGAGGACATCCAGGTGCAGGTGTTCGAAGTCGGTGGCGGGCCACTGACGCAAAACGCCGGAACGGCCGAGATCCGCGGTGCAGAGCTCGAGCTGATGGCGGTGCCGACACCGCCGCTCAACCTCGCGCTCGCGCTCGGTTACACCGACGCCGAGTACACCGACCTCAACCCGCCGACCACGGACCTCGCCGCCAGCCTGACGCTCGACGCGTGGCTGCCGAACACGCCCGAGTGGACCGCGAGCGCGTCGGCGGAATACACGGTGCCCGTCCCGTGGGGCTCGCTCGCATTCCGCGTCGACTACTCCCACACCGACGATCTCTACAACGACGCGCAGAACTCGCCGTTTCTGTTCCAGGACGCGTACGACTTGTGGAACACCGCCATCCGCTATACAAGCCCTACCGAAGCCTGGGAGGTCTCGCTCTTCGGCACCAATCTCGGCGACGAGCGCTACATTACGAGCGGTGATTCGAACTTCGGCCTCGGCTTTCACGAGGCGAATTACAACCGTCCGCGCGAATTCGGCGTGACCGTGCGGCGCCACTTCTGACCTGAAGGAAGATCGCCATGTCACCCGCGCATCCGAGGTTCAAGGCGGCCGTCGTCCAGGCCGCCCCGGTTTTTCTCGACCTCGACGGCGGCCTCGACAAGGCCTGCCGCCTGATCGGCGAGGCAGCCGGCGCGGGCGCCCGGCTGATCGCCTTCCCCGAGACCTGGCTGCCCGGCTATCCGTGGTGGATCTGGCTCGGCTCGCCTGCCTGGGGCATGCAGTTCGTGCAGCGCTATCACGACCAGTCGCTCGTGTTCGGCAGCGCGAGGCCGGGCGGCTGGCCGACACCGCGCGTGAACATCGCATCCACGTCGTCATGGGATGCAGCGAGCGTGACGCCGGCAGCCTCTACATCTCGCAACTGCTGATCGACGATGCCGGCGCCACGATTGCGCAACGGCGCAAGCTCAAGCCCACCCATGTCGAGCGCACGGTGTTCGGCGACGGCGACGGCAGCGATCTCGCCGTGCACGAAACGACGCTCGGCCGCCTCGGGGCGCTCTGCTGCTGGGAGCACCTGCAGCCGCTCACGAAGTATGCGATGTACTCGATGGGCGAGCAGCTGCACGTCGCCTCCTGGCCGAGCTTCAGCCTGTATCGCGGACTCGCCTATGCTCTTGGACCCGAGCTCAACACTGCCGCGAGCCAGATCTACGCCGCCGAGGGGCAATGCTTCGTCCTCGCACCGTGCGGCGTTGTCAGCCAAGCGATGGTCGAGCTGCTGTGCGACAGCGACGACAAACGTGCGCTGCTGCCGGTAGGTGGCGGTCACGCCTGCGCGTACGGACCCGATGGCCGTCCGCTGGCCGAGCCGCTTGATGAGACGGAGGAAGGCCTGTTGTCTGGTCGACGTCGATATCGGGTTGATCTCGCTCGCTAAGGCGGCGGCCGATCCGGTCGGCCACTACTCGCGGCCGGACGTGATGCGATTGTTGCTGAATCGTGACCCGGCGCCGCGGGTCGAGCGGCTACGCCCCGGCTTTCAGGTCGTGGAGGAACCCGAGACCGAGGTGGGCCGCGTGCCCATCACGGCGAGATAAGGCTCGCAGCAGCATCGACGTTGCGACTGCGCTCCCGGGCATCGAGACGACGACGGAGACGCCAGCCAGCACGCTGTGCGCGCGATGAAGCCCGGCGATTGAGAGTATCCATCCGGCGGACCCGCGTTTACGCTGCGCCGGGCACACCGACCCGCTTGAAGTATGGTTTTGAAGCGAGGATCCGTGCGCATGGAGATCAGCGCAGGGTCCACTCGGATCATGTGCCACGTCTGCACGCTCCTCCACGGCCTTATCGAGCCAGTCCAACGCTGCCTCCTGGTCACCGAGCGGCCGCGTATCCAATGGCGATGTCGTAGGCTGGCACATAGTGCTGTCGCGAAAGCGCGAGCAATCCGTCGAGGTCCTGCCGCGCCTCGGCCAGGCGTCCCGCGGCGGCCAGCGTCACCGCCACATCCGCATAGCTCCCCGGACCAGGAGCCTTACGGCTTCGAAACGCTTCGAGCGCCTCGTCGTAGCGTTGCTGGCCCAGCAGTGCGCGCCCGAGCACACTGCGCGAATGCGCGAAGTCCGGGTCGATCTCGATCGCGCGCCTCGCCTCGGCCTCGCCTTCCGCATAGCGCCCTGCGAGCACGAGCAACCAGGCGTGGTTGGCCGCCGCCGGCGCCCAGAGTGGCTCGAGCTGGCGTGCGATCTCCATCTCTGCCAGTCCCTCGTCGAATCGGCCGGCGAAGCCACGCAGCAGCGCGAGCCGGTAGTGAGCCGTGGCACTCCTGGGGTCGAGCGCGATCGCGCGCAGATATCCCTCTTCCGCGCCGGACCAATCGAAGTCGAATCGCCACTTGACGTGTCCAAGCGTGGCATGCGCGTCCCCCAGATCGGGGTCGAGCGCCAGCGCCCGCGTGGCCGCCTCTCGCGCACGGGCAAAGAGCGGCAAAGGCGGCTCGCCGGCGAACACGGACTTGATCGCGTAGCAGTCCGCGAGCGCGGCGTGCAGCAACGCGTAGTCGGGATCGCGGGCGACCGCCCGCTCGAGATACTCGATGCCCCGATCCAGGTTCTCCGCGCGACGGGAGATGCAAAGTCCGCGGCCCAGCACGTAAAGATGATTTGCCTGCGCATCGCGGGTGCGGTAGCGATCCATCCGCCGCCGATCTGAATCCGTCAGACGCAGGGCCAACGCGCCGATCACGCGGTCAGCGATCGAGTCCTGCACCGCGAACACGTCGTCCTGCGGCTCGTCGAATCGCTCGGACCAGAGCTGACTACCGTCCGCCACGTTGATCAACCGCACGGTAACCCGCAGCCGATTGCCCTTTCGCTGGATGCTGCCGTCGAGCACCGAGGCCACGTGGAGCTCGCGCCCTGCCGCGAGCGCATCCTGCTCGAGCTCGCCATAGCGGCGCACCGAGCTCAAGGGCCGGACCGTCACATCCTCGATGCCGCTCAGGCGAGCGATCAGCGTGTCCGTCATGCCGAGCTCGAGTGCCTCGTCACGCGTGGCGGCGAGGAGCGGCTTGAACGGCAGCACTGCCAGGGTCGCGGCCGGCGCCGGAGGCGCCGGCGCGGGTCCGGTATCCGGCTCACGCCAGTTCCACGTCGCGGCGAGGTAACCCAGTACTCCGAAGAGCAGCACGAGCGATCGCCAGGTCGAGCTTTCGTCGCGTGCGCAGCCGGATCGCAGAGACGGGTCGCCCGGCGCCGTCGGCCACCAGGCCCGCGGGCGTCCATTCGAAGAACCAGGCGAGCACCAGCACCAGCGGGAAACCCAGCATCAGTGCCGCCAGCAGCGCTCGAATCACCCAGCCCGGCCACTGGTACGCGTCAGCAAGGAGCTGACCGCCCTGCGCGATCAGCCAGCCGGCACCGGCGTAGGCCAGCGCCGCGCGATCGACGTTGCGCTGCCGCAGTTCCCTGAGAAATCCCATCATGCCGATCCCGGACGGGGACGTATGGGGCGCAGAAGCCCGCGAAGAAGAGCCGGCCTCGGCGCCCGGAGGGAGTATAGCCAGCGGAGTGAGCTGCCGCGCCTTTAGGGTCAGCGCCCCGTCATCCGGTCGTGGTGAATGCGTCAGCGCCTGCACTCAATGCGAAGCGCCCGTCGGCGACCGCGCGCAACCACCGGGCCGTCGGGAGGGCGCCGCCGAAGGAATAGAAGTGCACGCCTGCGATGTGCGTCGTCCCGCTCGCTGCATAGCGGGCGATGCTGGTGAGCATCTGGTCCGGCGACGTCGCGAGACCCGCGACGTTGCGCATCGCGTTCATGCTTTGCAACGCGCCCCTGAGCGAAGCCCCCACGCCGCACTGCATCGCGTACCCGATCAGTTGCGGCAGCGATGCGGGTCCGGCCATCCCGACGTAGACCGGCAGCCCGATACCGTGCTCGCCAAGATACGCGTCCCAGCTCGCCACCGCCGCTGGATCGAACCCGAATTGTGTCACGACGTGCATCTCGATCCCGCGCCGCCCGGCCCAGGTCTGCTTCTCGGCCAGGGCTCGCCAGAGTACGGTCTGGCCGATGACGCGATGACCTTCCGGATGACCAGCGACGCCGATGCGCGTGAAGCCATTCGCAGCCAGCAGGTCTGTCCGCAGCACGTCGAGCGCGGAGGCGAAATTCCCCGCTGGCTCGCGATTGTCACCTGCGATCACGAGAGCCCGGTCGACCCCGGCCCTTGCAAGGCGCTCGCAGGACGCCTGCAGGGCCTCCCGGTCCGCGATGCGGCGGGCGACGATATGCGGGCACGCCCGGAGACCGGCTTCCTGTACGACAACCGCCGTCCGCACGACGTCCTCGATCGTCGCCTTCGGCGTGTGCGCCACGTAAACGACGGCGCCCGGCGGAAGTTCCGCAGCGAGCGCCGCAACCAGGCCGGCATCGCCGGCCGTCACCTCCACCGAGGCGCTGCGCGCAAACTCCACGATCAGCCGCACGAGCTCGGCGTCGGAGACCGGCTCGCGCGACACGGCCACCGGCTCGTCCCTCACGGACGCCGATTGGTGACGACGAAGGTTTCGTCGTTGAACCAGAGCCCGCCGTGCTTCTGCAGCACGGCCTGCGTAGCCTCAGGTAGGCGTTACTGGCGACGGCGGCAAGGCGCTCGTCCTCTATCTGGTTCACGTAGATCGCGGCGTTCCAGGCCGCGAACAGCGTGGACGTGCCGATGCGATCACCGATCTCCGAGGGCAGCGTGTGCATGTGGTAGCGGAAGACGGCCTTGTCGTCGGGTCGCGCGGCGAGCGTGTAGTTGCGCGCGTCGCGCCCGAGCTCCGTCCGCAGCGCTGCAAGCAAGTCGTGACGATCGACCTGGAACGGGTTCTCGTCGGGCCACAGGCGCTGCACGATCTCGAGGCCGGCGTCACGGCCATAGGACTGGATGGCGAGCAGGCGACCGCCGGGCGCGAGGTTGCGCGCCAGCGGCGCCAGCACCCGTTGCGCCTTGAAGGCCGCCGACATCCGCGCCCGCCATGGCTGCGAGGCGATCACGAGGTCGTAGCCGCCGAAACTACGGCCCGGCCGCGGGATCACGTCGTCGAGCAGAAACCGGTGATCCTCTCGATAGAGGACCAGGACCGAGGGCCGCACGTAGACGGGATTGCCGGTCTTCGCGCTCGCCTTCGTCTGCCAGCCGTGGGCGAGCGCGGGTGCGAGTTCCTCGATCTGACCCGCGTACTCGTCGGCGGTCGTCCCGGTCAGCGCAACTTCCTGCCAGTTGAGCGCCGCCGCATCGTGCACGTCGCGCGGCATGAGCCGGGGCGCCTCGGAGTAGTTGAGGTTGGTGATGACCACCACGGTGGACGGATGCTCGACGAGCCGGTCCGGCACCTTCTCCAGGCCGAGGCGCACGTCCTCGAGGCTGATCTCCTTGGCGACGACGAGCAGCGGTACGTTGCGGTGCAGCCGATGCGTCGCGCGCATCAGACCCCACAGTACGGTGCCGTCGCCCATGCCGGCGTCGAAGACGCGCAGCGCCGGCGGCGACGGACGCACGTGGATCAGTTCGTCGGCGGCGCGCCGGGCGATCGTCGATTTCTCGTTGCAGGTGTTAACGAACGCCAGGTATTTCTGGCGGTTGTCGTAGAAGCGGAACGGCGGGGACTGAACCTCCGCGCTGGCGGCGCTCGGGACCATGGATGGGGTGCTCATGTCGCGATCAATCTGTATCGTCGCCGTTCATGGGGTTCTAACATGTTAGTGATGGCCACTCAAGCCCCTCAAGCCCGGCTAATGGACAAAAATGGGTCGACTGACATTCCAGGTCCGAGAGACCTGTCTCAGCTCAGCCGTGTGCGTGCCACCACTCGCGAAACGTCCGGCACTGCCCCGGGCTCGCGAATTCGGCAATCACGATTCCGTCCAGCTCTACGGCGCCACCCTCCGGGACCGAGGTGAGACGCGTGTGCCAGCGCGCAATTCCGATGGCGCCCGCAACCGCGGCGACGGCGTAGTCGAACCGGATGTCTTTCTGATTGACCACCGCGGCCTGCCACGCCTCGGCGATTCCGGGTCGGCCCTTGTGGGGCGGGTCGAACGGCGTCCAGTAATACTCGGCGTCCGGCGTAAAAAGCGCCGCTGCTGCCGCCGGATCGCGCGTCTCCCACGCCACCTTGTAGCCGCGCAGCCAGGCCTCGAAGTCCTCGACGGTCGGTGCGTACATTCCCGTCTCCCAGTCAGTCCGGCGGTTGCAGACGCGCGGTTAGCTTCGCCACGTGCTCGCCCTGGTACCGGCACAACTGGAGCTCGAGCGGTGTCGGCATACGCGAGGCGTCGCCGACGCCCGCGACGCAGCTTGCGCCGTACGGCGTGCCGCCGGTCACCTCGCTCATCGTGGACAACTCCCGGTACGTGTATGGCAGGCCGACGATGATCATCCCGTGATGCAGCAGCGTCAGATGAAAGGACGTGATGGTCGTCTCCTGCCCGCCGTGCTGGCTGGCCGTGCTGCAGAAGACGCTGCCGATCTTCCCGACCAGCGCGCCCTGCATCCAGATGGCCCCGGTCTGATCGAGGAAATTGCGCATCTGTGCGGCCATGTTCCCGAATCGCGTCGGCGTGCCGAAAATGATCGCGTCGTACGCCGGCAGCTCGTCGACTGCGGCGATCGGCGCGCGCTGATCCAGGCGGAACCCCGATGCCTGCGCGACATCGAGCGGCACCAGCTCCGGCACGCGCTTCACCACCGCCTCCACACCGCGCACGCTCGAGACTCCTTCGGCCTGCGCGTAGGCCATCGCCTCGATGTGTCCGTAGCTGCTGTAGTAGAGGATCAGAATCTTACGCATCGGTGCGGTCCGCCGGGACTTTGAACGGCGGCGTGCCGTTCGATGAATGACAGGACAAGCCGGTTGTATTCGACGGGGTTGTCGAGGTTGGGCAGGTGCCCTGCGTCGGGTATCAGCGCCCGCTCGGCCCGCGGCAGTGCGCGGCTGAGCGCGTCGCCCATCGCGCAGCGGCGCGGCGTGTCGCCTGCGCCATTCACGACCAGTGTCGGAACGTCGATCGAATCGGCCGCGGACATGGCGGCGGCGGACGGCTGCCGCCTGCTCAGCAGGTCCCGGGCCGGGTAGCGCGCGGTCATCAGTGACAACAGCTCGTGCGCGCCGCGATCCGCTGTCTGCAGGTTTGCAAAGGGATGCCGGCGCCACTCGCTGCGTACGGCGTCCAGGCCCCGGTTCCTTGCAATCTCGCGGTAACGATCGAGCGGCACCTCGGGTTCGCCGGAGTCCCGGCCATCGAACGGCGCACCGTCGAGGACCAGACACGCGACCCGGCCGCGGAGCGGTCCCACCGCGGCATGCATCGCGCCGCGCGCACCCTGCGACATGCCGAGAATCGCTACACGCAGCAGGTTCAGGCGCCGCAGCAGCGACTCGATGTCGCGCGCGTCGGCCGCCAGCGATGGCGATCCGGACGAACTCCCGAATCCGCGCCGATCGAACCGGATCACCCGTAGCCGGCCGCGCCAGTCGACCACCTGCGGTTGCCACATGTCGAGGTCGAGGGCCCAGCCGTGCACGAGCAGCACCGGGAACCCCTGCCCCTCGTCGCGATAGCGCAGCCTCGCGCCATCGACCTCGATGAAGTCGTCCCCTGCAGACGCGCGCGGTTCGCGCATGTGACCGGTGTTTCGCATAGCGAAATGAATTTCGCATAGAGGCTACGGAGTGGATACCGTGGCGTCAAGCCGCGGCGGCCGTGGCCGCACGGTGATTCCAGCGCTCAGCGCTGCGCGCTGAGGGAGAGTCCCGACACGCCGCGGAGCTCGGTGGAAATCCGCCTGCTCACGTCCTGCAGCATCTTCAGTCGTTCGCGCACGAGCTTGGCGCGACTGATGCGCTTGGAGTGCCCGGAGCTGTTGAGCGCGGCGACCACCGTGCCGGCCTGATCGAACACCGGCACGGCCACGGCCACCACGCCATATGCAAGCTCGTCCTCCACCGCCGAGTAACCGTCGGCGCGGCATTCGTCCACCAGCCGCCTGAGCCTGGCCGGATCGGTCACCGTGCGGTCGGTCAGCGGCGCGAGCTTCGCTCGCGCGAAGTAGCGGGTGAGATGGTCCGTGCTCAAACCGGCGAGCAGTACGCGTCCCATCGAGGTCGGATACGCGGGCAGCCGGCTGCCGACGTGCGCCTCGAGACGCAGCAGCGTGCGTACCGACGCACGCGCGACATACACGATCTCCGTGTCATCGAGGACGGTCAGTGCCGCGGAATCGCCGGTCTGACTCGCGAGATCCTCGAGGTAGGTCTTCGTCAATGCCTCGATGTTCATCGACTCGAGGTATGCCGCGCCCAGCTCGAGCACCTTGGGGCGCAGGACGAAGCTCCTTCCGGAGCGCATCACGTAGCCCAGGTCCTCGAGCGTATGCAGGCAGCGGCGCGCGGTGGCGGCCGGCAGTCCCGCGACTTCCGCGACTTCCGACAGCGTGAGCGTCGCCCGGTCCCGCGTGAATGCGCGGATCACCTCGAGCCCCTTCGCCAGTCCGCCCATCACTTCGCGTCGGGCGGCCGCCGATTTTTTTGCTCCCATGGCAGCGAGTCTATTTCGGTATCCGAAAAACTGGAACGCTGCTTCTTGACAGTGTGATGCGGCGCGCAGCACGATATTCGCATGTCGAAGTTTATTTCGATATACGAAATATGAAGATCGGCGCGCAGGACCGACGCAGTTCAGCGATCAGCACCTCGAATGCCGACACGATCCTCGTGCGGGGTCGCGATCTGTGCGAGGAACTGATCGGCCGGGTGAGCTTCACCGATCATGTGTGGCTGCTCGTGACGGGCGACCTGCCCTCCCCCGCGCAGCGGCGCGTGCTCGATGCGGCGCTGGTGGCCATCGCGGAACACGGGCTCGTGCCGAGCGTGCAGGCCAGCCGGCTGACGCTGGCCGCGGCGCCGGAGGCGCTGCAGGGTGCGGTGGCGGCCGGGATACTTGGATGCGGCTCGGTCATTCTCGGCTCCGCCGAGGCAGCTGGCCGGCTGTTCGACGACGTGCTCAGGCGCTCGCCCGGCGGCGACCTCGAATCCGGCGCACGCACGGTCCTCGAGGAGCTTGTCGTCGCGCGTCGCGCGGTTCCCGGTTACGGGCATCCGCTGCACAAGGGATACGACCCGCGGTCCCGGCGGCTGTTCGAGGTTGCGGCCGAATCGGGTCTCGCCGGCCGGCACGCCGAGGCCGCGCAAGTCGTCGAGCGCCTGCTCCCCGAGATCACCGGCAAGGCGCTCGCCATGAACGTCTCGGGCGCGATCCCGGCCGTTCTGCTCGATGCCGGCTACCCGCTGCTCGCGCTGAAGGGCGCGCCGTTGCTCGCGCGTACGGCGAGCCTGATCGCGCATCTGCTCGAGGAGCAGCAGCGGCCGATCGGATTCGTGCTGTCGCACGCGGCCGCGTCCGCGATCGACTACGACGGCAAGGCCCCGGACGGCTTCGTCCGGAGTGATCAGTAACGCGGGGCCGACGCATGGCTCCGGTCCTACGTGGCATTCGCATCGTCGAGCAAGGCACGTTCATCACGGGCCCGTGCGCGGGGATGATGCTCGCGGACCTCGGCGCAGATGTCGTCAAGATCGAACGCCCGGAGGGCGATCCGTACCGCAGCTATCAGGCGGGGCAGTTCTCGCCGCATTTCCAGGCTTACAACCGCAACAAGCGCAGCCTGGCGCTCGATCTCAACGGCGCAGCCGACCGCGAAGTCTTCGACCGGTTGATCGGCAAGGCGGACGTCTACATACAGAATTTCCGACCGGGCACCGCCGACCGCCTGGGCGCGGGGGTTTCGCGGCTGCGGTCGCTCAATCCGGGTCTGGTGTACTGCTCGATCAGCGGCTTCGGCAGCACCGGTCCGTACGCCGATCGTCCGAGCTACGACTCGGTGGCGCAGGCGCTGAGCGGTTTCCTGAGCGTTGTGGTCGACGCCGAGCGGCCGCGATTCCTGGGGCCCGCGCTCGCCGACGCGATCACCGGGATCTACGCCGCCTACGGCGTCCTGGGCGCGCTGCTCGAGCGCAGCAGGACCGGGACCGGGAGGCTGGTGGAGGTCTCGATGCTCGAGGCGATGACGCACTTCGCGGTGGAGCCGTTCGCCGCGTTTTTCGCGCTGGGCGAGACACCCACCTCCACCGACCGGCCGCGACTCGCGCAGGCCTACATCCTGCGGACCGCCGACCATCACCTGATCGCCATACACCTGTCCTCGCTCGAGAAATTCTGGCAGGGCCTCACGAACGCGATCGGCTCCGAGCGTCTCGGCCGCGATCGCCGCTTCGAAACACGGATGGCGCGGATCGAGAACTACGAGGAGCTCGGCAGGGAGCTCGACGGGTACTTCGCCGAGCGCCCGCTCTCGCACTGGACGGAGCGGCTCGGCGAGAACGACGTGCCGTTTGCGCCGATCAACCCCGTCGACAAGGTGGTCGAGGATCCCCAGGTGCGTCATCTCGGGATCGTGGTTCCCGTCCGCGGCGCCCACGGCGGCGCCGCGACGATACGCCCTCCTATCCAGTTCGACGGCGAGCGCGCGGATTCGGTACGGACGGCGCCGCTGCTCGATGAGCACGGGGCGGCGATCCGCGCGGCGCTCGCGCGCGGCGCATGGCCTGGCCGGAGGAGTATCGGTGCTGTTCCCCACCGCCCTCGTCGGCAGCTATCCGCAACCCGAGTGGCTCATCGATCGGGCGCGGCTCGCCGGGCGTTTTCCGCCGCGGGTGCGGGCGCGCGAGCTGTGGCGCATCCCGGAGCAGCTGCTCGCCGAGGCGCAGGACGATGCAACCGTGCTCGCGATCCGCGCCCAGGAAGCGGCCGGGCCTCGACATCATCACCGACGGCGAGATCCGCCGAGAAAGCTATTCGAACCGCTTCGCGACCGCGCTCGAGGGCGTCGACGTCGACAACCCCGGCACGGCGCTCGACCGCAGCGGCCACCCGAATCCCGTACCGCGGGTCGTGGGCCGATCCGGCGCCGCCACGCCGGTCGAGGTCGAGGACCTGCATTTCTTGCGCCGGCACACCGACGCGGAAGGTGAAGATGACCGTGCCAGGCCCGTTCACGATGTCGCAGCAGGCGCAGGTCGAGCATTACGGCGGCAGCCGCGAGCTCGCGGCAATGGACTACGCAGAGGCTGTCAACGAGGAGATCCGCGACCTCTTCGCGGCGGGAGCGGACATCGTCCAGATCGACGAGCCGTACATGCAGGCGCGGCCGGACGATGCCCGCGCCTACGGGCTGCAAGCGCGCTGAACCGAGCGCTCGAGGGCGTACAGGGCACGACCGCGGTGCACATCTGCTTCGGCTACGCCGCGATCATCCACGACCGGCCGGCGGGCTACTCTTTCCTGCCCGAGCTCGCCGGCTGCAGCTGCGCGCAGGTATCGATCGAAACCGCGCAGTCGAAGCTCGACTGCGCCGTGCTGGCCCGGCTCGAGGGCAAGAAGATCATTCTCGGCGTCATCGACCTCGTCGGACCATGCAGGTCGAGACGCCCGAGACCGTCGCCGCGCGCATCCGCCGCGCGCTCCCGTACGTCGCTGCGGAGGACATAGTTGTCGCGCCCGACTGCGGCATGAAGTACCTGCCGCGCGACGTCGCGTTCGGAAAGATGCGTGCGATGGTGGAAGGCGCCGCCATCGCTCGCGCAGAACTGGAAACCTGAGGGGGAACATCCATGCGTACCGTCCAATCCGTTTGGTTGTCGGCTGCGATCTTGTTGGCGCTGCCGCTCGCTGCACCGCAGGTCCGGGCGCAGCCGGTGATCCTCGAGGGCGAGCGGCTGGAGGAAATCCTCGTTACAGCGCGCAAGCGCGACGAGGCGCTGCTCGACGTACCGGTGGCCGTGAATGCCTTCAGCGCCGAGGAAATCGCTTCGGCGGGTATCACGCGGCCGCAGGATTTCATCGCGCTGACGCCGAACATGACGATGATTCAGACGCAGAACCAGGGCACGTCGTTCATCGTGGTGCGCGGCATCTCCCAGGCGCGCAACAGCGAGCCCTCGGTTGCGGTGCTGATCGACGGCGTACTGATGGCGAATCCTTCGCAGTTCAACCAGGAGCTGTACGACATCGCGAGGATCCAGGTGCTGAAGGGCCCTCAGGGCGCTCTCTACGGACGCAACGCCATCGGCGGCGCGGTGATCATCGAGACCCGCGAGCCAGGTGACGAGATCGAGGGCAGCGTCATGGCGGGCTACGACTCGGGTCCGGGTTACAAGGTTCGCGCCGGCATCGGCGGACCGCTCGGCGGCTCCGACACCTGGAAATTCCAGCTGTCGGGGTCGTATTTCGACACCGATGGCTACATCAACAACCCGTTCCTGGGCGAGGAGGCCGACCCCTTCGAGGACCTCTCCGGCCGCGCGAAGCTCATCTGGGAGCCGAACGACTCA
This sequence comes from uncultured Gammaproteobacteria bacterium, assembly GCA_963728295.1. Lineage (GTDB taxonomy): Bacteria > Pseudomonadota > Gammaproteobacteria > Steroidobacterales > Steroidobacteraceae > DATJKD01. The sequence continues at coordinate 450,351 of CAVSKB010000006.1, forward strand.
ATGCGGGCCGATCTGCGCGTCTACATGTCGCAGGTCGATACGCAGGCGCTCTATTTCAACATCGTCGAGGACGTCAACGACACCCACCTGCCGGTGCGCGTCAACAACCGCGGCAACAACGAGCGCGATATGGCCGGGGCCTCGCTCAAGCTGGACTTCGACGTGGGCGGCGGCACGCTCACCTCGATCACGGCCTACGACGAGCTAGAGGAGATCCTGACGGGCGACCAGTTCGACTTCCTGCCGATCCCGGAATCGGCGCTGTTCAACTGCCCGTTCTTCTTCTGCGGAGTCGACCAGGCGCAGCACCAGTGGCTGGACGTCGATGCGCTTAGTCAGGAGATCCGCTACACCTCGCCCGCCGACCAGCGCCTCCGCTGGATTCTCGGCGCCTACATTATCGCGACCGATCGGTTCATCTCGACCGGCAACGTGTTCGACTTCGGCACCGGCGTGGTCCCCGAGGTAAAGACGGAGCCGCTGCCCCAGTTCAACCCGCAGGTGAGCTATCTCGCCGACTCACAGGACAACCTGGCTTGGGCCGCGTTCGGCGAGATGAGCTACGACCTCACCGACCAGGTCGAAGTCTCGGTGGCGCTGCGTTACGACCGTGACGAGCGCGAGAACACGACCGAGACGCCGCAGCAGTTTCTTCCGGCTCAGATCAGCTGCACCACTGTCCCGCAGCCAGTCCCCTGTGCCTTTACCGGGCAGGTGCGCGAGGAGACCTGGGACGACTGGCAGCCCAAGGCGACGCTGCGCTACAAGCCAAGCGACGATCTCATGACCTACCTGAGCTACAGCCGGGGCTTCCGCAGCGGCGGCTTCAACCAGACGGGCGTCGGCTCGACCGTGCCGGCGATCCCCGGCATCGACGATCTCTTCGACGAGGAGACGGCCGACACCTTCGAGGCCGGCGTAAAGGCGCAGTTCGCGGACAACCGTGTCAGCACGAGCGCGAGTGTCTTCTACACCGAGGCCAAGGGCACGTACTTCTTCGTCTTCGACCCGAACACGAGCACGCAGAACCTGGGCAACCTCGACAAGGTGGAGTTCATGGGCTTGGAGGCCGAGCTTCAGGCTCAGGTCACCGACGGGCTCGCGGTGTACCTGCGCGGCGGCTACACCGATAGCGAGATCAAGGAGGAGCACCGCACGGACGGCACGGGGTTGCCTTCGGACGTGGGCAACCAGGCTCCGCTCGTCTCCGAGTACACGATCAACGTTGGCGCGCTCTGGCGGGTTCCGCTCGGCGGTTCCGACTGGAACTTCTTCATCCGGCCGGATTACCAGATCATCGGCCCGACCTGGTTCTACCCCGACAACTTCACGGAGCGGGACACCGTCGACCTGCTCAACCTGCGCGCCGGGATCGAGACGGACGCCTGGTCACTGGTCGCGTGGTCTAGGAACCTGACCGACGAGGACTACAATACCGAGTGGTCGCCGGGGCCGCAGTTCTTCCCGAGCCCCGGGTACACCAACAATTTCGTGTTCAAGGCGCAGCCGCTGGTCTGGGGCGTGGACCTCACCTACCGCTTCTAGGTCGCGGCGGGCAAGGAGCTTTAAGGAGTCAGGACCATGGCGACAAGCGCAAGACTGCCTACGAGGCTGCACCACACGGCATATGTCTCGAAGGACCTCGAGGCGACGCGGAAATTCTACGAGGACGTGATCGGCCTGCCGCTGCTCGCGACCTGGTGCGAGAAGGACGTGCTGTTCGGTGCGGAGCGCGTTTACTGCCACCTTTTCTTCGGTCTCGCCGACGGCGGGGCGCTTGCCTTCTTCCAGTTCGCGAAGCCCGAGGACCAGGAGCAGTTCGGGCCGCAGATGCCGTTCACGCCGTTTCACCACATCGCGCTGCACGTAGACAAGGAAACCCAGGACGGCATCGAGCGGCGGCTCAAGGACGCGGGGTACAAGGAGCCGCAATCCTTCGTGCTCGATCACGGCTATTGCCGCTCGGTGTATGCGACCGATCCCAACGGGATGATCGTCGAGTTCACGCTCGATCATCCCGATGTCGCGAAGATCAACGCCGCGCAGCGCCCCCGCGCGCATGCGGAGCTCAAGCGCTGGCTCGCGGGGGACCATACCTCGAACAACACGTTCCGCTAGGGCCGGCGCGGTGCGCGCGAGCGTCGACCGGATGCTGACGACGCACGTCGGCAGCCTGCCGCGCTCGCAGGCCGTGACCGACGTGCTGTTCGCGCGCGAGCAGGGCACCGTCACGGATGCCACGGCGGCCGCCCGCACGATCCGCGACGCCGTGGCAGAGGTCGTGCGCCGGCAAGTGGAAACCGGCATCGATCTCGTCAGCGACGGCGAGATGAGCAAGATCAGCTACGCGACCTACATCAAGGATCGCGTGACCGGCTTCGATGGGGACACGCCGCGCGAGCCGGGACAGGACCTCGTCGAGTTTCCGCGCCTGCTCAGGAAGCTCGCCGACACCGGCGCCACGGCGAAATACCGGCGGCCGCGCTGCGTGGGCGAAGTACGCGTCAGGAGCCTCGATCCGGTCAAGGCGGACATCGCCAACCTGACTGCGGCTGCGGCCGCGGCCCGGCCGACCGAAGCGTTCATGAACGCCGCTTCTCCGGGCGTAATTGCGCTCTTCCAGCCCAACGACCACTACCCGACGCAGGATGCCTATCTCGAGGCCGTCGCCGCAGCTATGCGCGCCGAGTACGAGGAGATCGTGTCGGCCGGAGTACTGCTGCAGATCGACGCGCCGGATCTCGCGATGGGCCGTCACACGATGTACCGCAACCGCAGCGTCGAGGAATTCCTGAGCCTCGCGGCGCTGCACATCGAGGTGCTCAACGAGGCGCTGCGCAATGTTCCCGCCGATCGGGTCCGGATGCACGTCTGCTGGGGCAACTACGAGGGCCCGCATCATCACGACGTGCCCATGGATCTGCTGTGGCCGGTCATTTCACGGGTGAAGGCGCAGGGGCTGCTGTTCGAGGGTGCCAATCCGCGCCACGCCCACGAGTGGACGGTGTTCAGGGAGCAGAGAGTCCCCGAGGACAAAGTGCTCATTCCCGGAGTAATCGGCTCCACTTCGAACTACATCGAGCATCCGGCGCTGGTCGCCGAGCGGATCTGCCGCTATGCCGACCTTGTCGGGCGCGAGCGCGTGATCGCCGGCAGCGATTGCGGTTTCAGCACGTTCGCCGGCTTCGGCCCGGTGGATCCCGATATCGCGTATCTGAAGCTGCGCTCGCTGGTCGAAGGCGCCGAGCTCGCCAGTCACCGCTTGTGGAGGAGCTGAGGCGGGCGGCCTTCAGAAGCGCGCCTTGGTCTCCACGAGCAGCTGAACTTCGTCGATGTCGTCGTCGCCGTCGAGCGGGAAGGCGAGATCGATGTGGATGACGTTGCCAAACGACGAGCGGCTCGACCCGAGCCGCAGACCGATACCGACGTCGCGCAGCCAGCCCGCGCTCTCGGCACCGGTGACATCGGTCCCCCAGGTCCGGCCGACATCAAAAAACGCAGCCGCACCCACGTAGAACAGGTGGAAGGGGTACCAGTCGGTGTAGTAGCGCTCCTCCACGGTGAGCAGCGCCCGCGACGTGCCGGCCTGGTAACGGAGCGGATAGCCGCGCAGCCCGTTGTCACCGCCCAGCAGCATTTGCCGTTCGGCGTCGAGATCCTTCGGCGAGCGCACCCGAGAGGTCGAGGTAGAACTTGCTGCGTTCGCTGGTCTGCCAGTAGTAGCGGCTTTCCGCTTCGATCACGCCGTTGACGAGCGAACCGCTCTCGAGCCGCCCGGAAGCCGCGATCGTACCGAACAGCGTGTGCCCGGGCCGCAGGTCGTGGCCGTCGCGGGCCCAGGCTTGTGCGATCCACGCATCGCGATCGGACCCGAGCGAATCGGAGGCATAGCCCAGCCGCGCGCCGGCACTGAAACCCAGCAACACGTCCTCGGTGCGGCGGATCTGGTCCTGGTTGCGTCGCTCCTCGTAGCGGTCCTCGACGATCTCGAACCCGAGCCACGGATAGAGGAGCTCCCGGTCCTCGGGCAGAGGACCGCCCGGATCGACACCCGTCAGGAGCGCAAACTCGTCGCGGTCATAGCTGATGCCGGCGATGTAGCGGCGCACCCAGCGACCCGTCATTCCCTGCGAGACGCCGAACTGCAGCTCGTGGTTCTCCGAGCTGTGCTCGAACTCCCCGATCTCGTCGCCAAGCACGTAGCGCGGCTCGTTGAGCCGACCATCGAAGAGGCGCACGCCGCCAGCCCGGCGCGTGTCCAGCGAATAGAACGGCCTCTGCAGCGCCAGTGCTGCCGTTTCGCCGTCGCTGGCGTCCGCATACATCAACCCCAGGCGCGTGTGGCCGTCGCCGAAGTGCGGGTCGACAAAGTCGACCCGGATGGCTTCGCGATCGACGTCGTCGGCCCAGGCGATCCCCACCTCCTGCCCGGTGCCCAGCAGGTTTTTCTCCTCGATCTGCGCGCCGACGTCGTTCGTGCCCCCCGCACGGCTGTAGCTGAGGCCGGGATTCAGCGTCCACACGTCGCGTGTGCGCACGACGAGATCGACCACCCCGTCGTGGTACGCGACCGGCTCGATCTCCGCGCTGTACAGGTAGCCGTTGGCGCGCAGCAGGCGCTCGGTCTCATCGATCACCCGCGCGCGATACGGCTCGCCGGGTTTGAAGAGAAGCTGGTCGCGGATCGTTTCCTCGCGAGTCTCGATGTGGAGCTTGTTGGCCGTGCGGTACAGCCATGCACGCTCGCCCGGGATACTGGTATCGAAGATGTCCCCAACGGCGATCCGGATCTCGCCGATCACCGCGCCTTCGGCCTCGAGCGCTTCCGGCGCCGGAAGCGGCTCGCCCGGACCGGGCGGCTGCTGCGAGATCGCGTCGGCCTCGGATTGCGCGGCGAGCGCGAGCGGCACGAGCGTCAGGACGGCTGACGCCATGGCGCCAAACAGCCACCGATGCCGACGTCCGGCCCCTGCCCGATATCCCATGAAGGCAGGATAACCAAGCCTTGCCCCGGACCAATGTCACAGGTCGCAAATCCTACGACGTCACACGCTCTTGTCCTACGAAACAACGGTCAGGGCAGCAGAACGGTGGATCCCACGGTCTGCCGCGCCTCCAGATCCCGGTGCGCCTGCGCGGCATCCTGCAGCGCGTAGTTCCGGCCGATCTCGATGCGGATCGTCCCGCGGCCGATCAGATCGAAGAGCTCGCGCGCCGAGGATTCGAGCTCGGCGCGTCGCCGGATGTAATCGAACAGCGTCGGGCGGGTGAGATACAGGGAACCGCGCCGTGACAGCTCGAGCGGCGCGAACGGCGGGACGGGTCCGGAGGAATTCCCGAAGCTCACCATCAAGCCACGGGGCCGCAGACAATCGAGCGATGCGTTCCAGGTATCGCGCCCGACGGAGTCGTAGACAACGTGCGCGCCCGCGCCCCCCGACAGCTCGCGGACGCGCGGGGCGAGCTCGTCCGGGCCGAGCACCAGCACGCGCTCGCATCCGTATTCGCGGACGACCGCCGCCTTGGCCTCGCTGCCGACGACGGCGATGACGATCGCGCCGAGGCTCAAGGCCCATTGCACCGCGATGAGGCCGACGCCGCCCGGCCGCCGCGTGGATCACGATCACCTGCCCGCGCCGGACCCGCCACACGCGCCGCAGCAGGGTCTGTGCGGTCATGCCCTTGAGCATCGCCGCGGCGGCGAGGCGATCGCCGACGCCCTCCGGAAGGCGCACCAGCCGCTCGGCGGGCATCACGCGCTTCTGCACATAGGCACCGGGCTTCCCGTAGGCGTAGGCGACACGATCGCCGGGTGCGAGACTGCGCACGCCGCGACCGACCTCCTCCACGACGCCCGCCGCCTCGCGTCCGGGCACCACGGGCAGCGCGCCCTTGTAGAGCCCGGTGCGCTCGTACACATCGATGAAATTGAGGCCGATCGCGGTGTGGCGGATCAGTACTTCGCCGCGGCCGGGGTCGCCGGGCGGAACCTCCTCCCAGCGAAGGACCTCGGGCCCGCCATATCCGTGGATGCGGATGCCGTGCGACATCAGGAGCCGGCGGTGAGCGGCGCATCCGCGATCAGCAGATCCGTCACAGGCTTACCACCGATCAAATGCTCGACGATGATGCGTTCCAGGTTCGCGGGCGTGCAGTCGCGATACCAGGTGCCTTCCGGGTAGATCACCATGATCGGTCCGCCCGTGCAGACGCGCAGGCAGTCGGCCTTGGTGCGCAAAAGGCCTCCGATCAGCCCCTGCGCGCGCAGCTCGCGCAGTCGCGTCTTCAGGTATTCCCAGCTCGCGAGCTGGTTCTCGGTCGGCGCGCACTTGCCGCCGACGCACAGGAACACGTGGCGCGTGTTGCGTCCCAGCTCGAGCTTCGCGACTGCGGCGGTAAGGGCTTCGTCCACGCGGGCGATTCTGCCACGCGCGGGTGCGGTTCGACGTTACGCCGTGGCGTCAGAGCGCCTGGTCGTCGGCCTCGCCGGTGCGGATCCGGATCGCGCGCTCCAGATCGGAGATGAAGATCTTGCCGTCGCCGACCTTGCCGGTGCGTGCGGCCCCGACGATGGCCTCGACCACCTGGTCGACCAGGCCATCCTGGACCGCGACCTCGATGCGCGTCTTTGGCACGAAGTCCACGACGTACTCCGCCCCGCGATAGAGTTCCGTGTGGCCGCGTTGCCGGCCGAAGCCCTTTACCTCGGTAACCGTCATGCCGGACACGCCGATCTCCGACAGGGCGGCGCGGACGTCGTCCAGCTTGAAGGGCTTGATGATTGCGCTGATCAGCTTCATGGGGCTCTGGCTCCTAGAGTGCTCTGCCCGCCTCGGCCGGCCGGGACGCCGAAGTCGATATGCAGAAACCGTGCCGGGTCGTTTGCATGGCTTGTTCCCCGGATTGTCGACTCCCCCGCACCAGCCTGGGGCGTGCGGCGGTCTCCGTGCCCGTCGCTGGTGCGCCGAACCCCTCTCATTCGAGCCAGGGCACCGCGACCGTCGCCACCAGCCCGACCACGACCACGGCAAGGATATCCACCAGCAGGCCGGCCCGCATCATGTCGCGCCACCCGACCCGCCCCGACCCGTACACGATCGCGTTGGGCGCCCGACCTCAGCGAGGGCAAGGGCTGCGCAAGCCACCCAACACGCGGCATGATGCCACAGGGCCCGTGCGGGCCAGGCTGGGAGCCAGAACCATGTCCCTGCGCAACCGGACGCTTTTCATCACTGGAGCAAGCCGCGGCATCGGCCTTGCAATCGCGCTGCGCGCCGCCCGCGACGGGGCGAACGTGATCGTGGCCGCCAAGACCGTGGAACCCCACCCCAAGCTTCCCGGCACGATCCATACCGCGGCGCGCGCAATCGAGGAGGCTGGAGGCCGGGCGCTGCCTGTCGTCGTCGACGTACGCGAGGAAGCCGAAGTCGCCGCCGCGGTCGAGAAGGCGGTCGCCACCTTCGGTGGGATCGACATCCTGGTCAACAACGCGAGCGCGATCAGCCTGACCGGCACGCTTGCGACGCCGATGCGGATCTACGACCGCATGATGACCGTCAACACGCGCGGCACCTTTCTCTGCAGCCAGGCCTGCCTGCCGCATCTCAAGCGCGCTGAGAACCCGCATGTTCTCAACCTCTCGCCGCCACTCAACATGGACGCGCGCTGGTTCGCGCCGCACGTCGCGTACACCATGGCGAAGTACGGCATGAGCATGTGCGTACTGGGCATGGCGCGCGAGTTCGCGCCCGACGGCATCGCGGTGAACGCGCTGTGGCCGCGCACGGCCATCGCGACCGCCGCCATCGAGTTCGCCGTCGGCAACGAGGCGATGCTCAAGTTCTGCCGCAAGCCGGAAATCGTCGCGGATGCGGCGTATGTGGTCCTGAGCGGACGAAGCCGTGACCGCACGGGCCAGTTCCTGATCGACGACGAGGTCTTAGCCGCCGCCGGCGTCAGCGACTTCGATGGCTACCAGGTCGAACCCGGCGCACCGCTTGCGCTCGACTTCTTCCTCGACGACCAGGGGCCATATATAAAGCGCGTAGTCTCACTACAACAACCGCTGTAAAACAATACCTTAGCGTCCAGGCAAGTTATTCGTAAGCAACGGCGCCGGCGTAACCCGTCGCGCGTCACGCCTGCCGGACGATCTGGCTCGGCGTCGGGGCGGGCCAGCCGGCTTCGCGGCAGACGCGCACGATGGCCTCATTGGTGTCGAAGTACACCTGCCAGTAGTGGTCGGTGTGCGTGTACGGCCGCACCGCGATGACCGGGCCCAGGACGGTCATGTCGAGCAGGCTGACCTGCGGCGCCGGCGTGGTCGCGACGTTCGGAATCGTCGCCATCGCGGCGCGCAGCCGCGCGATGGCGTCGCTCGGGTCGACCGAACCGTCGAGCTGCGCCGTGCGATCCACGCGCCGCACCGGCAGCGCCGAGAAGTTCTGGATCGTGTCGGCGAAAATCTTGCCGTTGCCGACGACCGTCAACACGTTGTCCGGCGTGACGATCGTCGTCCCAAAGAGTCCGAGCTCCTGCACCGTCCCGGTGACACCGCCGACGCTGACGGCATCGCCCACTTTGAACGGGCGCAGGACCAGCATGAACGCACCGGCGGCGAAATTGCCGAGCATGCCGCTCCAGGCCGCGCCGATCGCCAGGCCCGGCGCCCGCGAGCAGCGCCGCGAACGACGTGGTCTCGACGCCGAAGTAGCCGAGTATGCCGAGGACCAGCGCGATGTTGAGGGTGACCGTGACGATCGAGCCCAGGTATTTCGTCAACGTCGGGTCGACGTGGTTGCGGCCCATTGCCGCACGGATCAGCGCAGTGACGCGGTTGATCAGCCAGCGGCCGACGAACCAGAACGCAAGTGCAGCCAGGATCTTGATGCCGAGGTCGATCGCCGTCGTGCTCAGGAATACCTTGATGGCCTGTGTGTCCATGTCGCCCACCTCCCGTTTGTAGCCAATCCAGCGGATGTCCGCCGCTGCGCGGGCACCATCTTCGCCGCGTTGAGGGCGTCCTTCGGTTTGAATGTGCTGTGCGGCCAGTACATAGTAGGTAGGCGTACGCGCGAAGCAAAGGGCGGTCCCGTGCATATGAAGCGTGTGGTGAAGCAGCCGGGTTCCGGCCACGGTTGAGCAGCAAGGCAATGACGGGCACCATCGTGGTGGTTGGCGCAAGCCACGCCGCCGTTCAGGCGATCGACACCCTGCATCGCGAAGGCCATGGCGGCCAGGTCATCCTGATCGGCGACGAGAGCGAACCGCCGTACAACCGGCCGCCACTGTCGAAGAAGTACTTCACAGGCGAGCTCGCGCGCGAGCGGCTGCAGCTCCGGAGCGCACAGTTCTACGAGCAGGGCGGCGTCACGATGCGCCTCGGAGTGCGCGTGACGGCGATCGATCGCGCGGCGCAGCGGCTTCGGCTCTCCGACGGCGGCGAGCTCGCCTGGGAAAAGCTGCTCCTTTGCGTGGGCAGCCGGGCGCGGCGGCTCGACGTTCCCGGCGCGGATCTGCAGGGCATCCACTACCTGCGCACCATGGCCGACGTCGATGCGATACGCGCGGACCTTGCGAGCGCGCGCAGGCTGGTGGTCATCGGCGCGGGATACATTGGTCTCGAGGCGGCGGCCTCGGCCCGTCATCTCGGGCTCGAAGTCACCGTGCTCGAAGCCGCGGACCGGCCGATGCAGCGCGTCGTCTGTCCGGCGCTCTCCGAGTTCTACCGCGCGCGGCACGAGCGCGAAGGTGTGCGGATCCACTGCAACGTCGCGGTGAGCGGGTTTACCGGGGACGGCCGGGTGCAGGGCGTCCTGTGCGGCGCGCAGGAATTCCCGGCGGACGTGGTGATTACGGGCGTGGGGATCGCGCCGGATGTGACGCTCGCCGCGGCAGCCGGGCTCAAGTGCGACAACGGGATCTGGGTCGACGAGTCCTGCCGCACGTCCGATCCGAACGTCTACGCGGCGGGCGACTGCACCAACCATCCGAGCGTCCACTACGGTCGGCGGATCCGGCTCGAATCCGTGGACAACGCTGTCGAGCAGGGCCGCGTCGCGGCGTCGGCGATCTGTGGCAAGGACGTGCGGCACGACCACGTGCCCTGGTTCTGGTCGGACCAGTACGATGTCAAGCTGCAGATCGCGGGTCTCTCGCAGGGTCACGACCGGACCGTCGTTCGCGGCGAGCCGGGCAGCGGGCATTTCGCCATTTACTACCTGTCGCAGGGCGAGCTGATCGCGGTCGACGCTGTCAACAGCCCGAAGGACTTCATGAGCGGGCGCCGCTGGATCGCGGAACGACGGCACCCGGACGCGGCGAAGCTCGCGGACCCCGGTGTCGATCTGAAGAGCTTCTAGATTGGAGATGCCCCGTTCGCGATTGCGAGATGAGGCATGCGCCGCCGCCATGGCTTGCCCCGCATCTGTCGGCCGCTATACTCCCGAAAACGTTTTTGCACTGCGAAAAACCGAGACGGGGATTCGATGCAGCAGACGGACGATCTGACGCGCCGCGCGCTCGCGATGGTCGCGAACGTGACCGGTGGCTTGTCGCCACAGGCGTTTGCCGGCGCCTGGTTCACGGTGCTCGGGCGTCTTGCCACTTCGCCCGGCCGCCAGGCAGAGCTTGCGCGGCAGGTGCTGACGAAATCGGTCGCAATGGCCCAGTTCGCCGGCGGAGCGCTGGGCGGGCGCGCCCCCGAGGCCGAGGGGACGCCGTATGCATCGCGCTTCAGCGGTCCGGAGTGGAGCAAGTTTCCCTTCAATCTGCTCGCGCAGTCGTTTCTGACGGTTTCGGGCGTGGCACGCGAGGCCGTGCGCGACGTACCGGGCATGGATGCCGAGTCCGAAGGACGCGTGGGCTTCACGCTGCGCGAGGGATTGGAGATCTTCGCGCCGGATAATTACCTGCCGACCAATCCGCGGCTGATCGAACAGACGGTGCAGGAGCATGGTCGCAACCTGCTGCGCGGAGTCAGCCATCTCGCGCAGGACGTGAAGCGCACTTTCCGGCACGAGGGCCCGACCGGAATCGAGCAGTACCGGGTCGGAGAGCACATCGCGGTGTCGCCGGGGAAGGTCATCCTGCGCAACGGCCTGATGGAGCTGATCCAGTATTCGCCACAGACCGAGAAGGTGCATCCCGAGCCGGTGCTGATCGTGCCGGCGTGGATCATGAAGTACTACATTCTCGACCTGTCTCCACGGAACTCACTGGTCAAGTACCTGACGGGGCTCGGCCACACGGTATTCATGATCTCGTGGAAGAACCCCGAGGTCGCCGACCGCGAACTCACGATGGACGATTACCTGACCCACGGTGTCCTCGCCGCGCTCGACGCGGTCAACGCCGTCGTCCCGAAGCGCAAGGTGCATGCGACCGGCTATTGCATCGGTGGCACCCTGCTCGCGATCGCCTCAGCACTACTCGCCGCGCGCGGCGAGGACCGCCTCGCGAGCATGACGCTCTTCGCGGCACAAACCGATTTCAGCGAGCCCGGAGAGCTCGGTGTCTTCATCAGCCCGTCGCAGGTCGCCATGCTCGAGGCACAGATGTGGAAGCACGGCGTCCTCGACAGCAAGCAGATGGGCGCGGCCTTTCAGTTGCTCCGCACCTACGATCTGCTCTGGTCGCCCGCGATCTCGACCTACGTCAAGGGCGAACGCACCGGTCTCAACGACCTGATGGCCTGGAATGCCGACGGCACCCGGATGGCGTGGCGCATGCACTCCGACTACCTGCGGCAGCTGTATCTCAACAACGATCTTGCCGAGCGGCGCTATGTCGCACTCGGCCACGAGCTCAACCTCGCGGACATCACTGTGCCCGCCTTCGTAGTCGGCACCGAGACAGACCACGTCGCACCCTGGCGCTCCGTGTACAAGGTCGGGCGACTGATCCGCTCGAGCGACTACACGTTCTGTCTCACGAGCGGTGGTCACAACGCCGGGATCATCAGCGGGCCCGAGCACCCGAAGCGCCGTCACCGTGTGCGCACGACCAAGGCGGGCGTGCGACTGCCGTCGGCGGAGAAGTTCCTCGAGACGGTCGAGCCGGCGCAGGGTTCCTGGTGGCCAACCTGGGCCAAATGGCTGAAGACGCACTCGTCGGCACGCAAGGTTCCGCCGCCTGCCATGGGCGCGGCGAAGAAGGGCTACAAACCGCTCGGCGACGCGCCGGGAACGTACGTGCACGCAAAGTAGCCGGCGGCCCGCCCCCACCCGCGGGATACCGATGGCCGCAGAGACGCCTGGCGAAACAGCATCAACCGCGGGCAACGTGGCCGTGCTGACCGTGGTCGCGATGCTCGCATTCGCTGCCAACTCGCTGCTCTGCCGCGTCGCGCTTGGACGGGAGCTCATCGATGCCGCCACGTTCGCAACCGTCCGGATCATCGCGGGCGCGGTAACGCTCGGTCTCATCGTGCTGCCGCGATGGCGCAACCGCGGTCGCAGTGCGCCGGACTGGTGGGCAGCCGCGATGCTCTTCGTCTACGTGGCCGGATTTTCGTTCGCGTACGTCACGCTCGGCGCAGGCACGGGCGCGCTCATCCTGTTCAGCGCCGTCCAGCTCACGATGTTCGTAGTCGCGCTGCGCGGCGGTGAGCACTTCCCGCTGCCGTCGTGGCTAGGCCTCGCGATCGCGGTAGCTGGCCTCGTCTACCTGGTCTCGCCGGGTCTGACGGCGCCCGATCCGCTGGGGGCGGTCCTGATGGCGCTCGCCGGGATCGCCTGGGGTGTTTATTCGCTCCGGGGTCGGGGCGCCGCCGATCCGCTCTCGAGCACGGCCAACAACTTCATCTGCGTCGTACCGATGGTGATCCTGCTGATCCTGGTTTTCGTCGGGGACATTCGCGTGTCGCCACCCGGCCTGGCGCTTGCCGTAACTTCGGGCGCCGTCACTTCGGGTCTGGGCTACGTCGCCTGGTATGCGGCGCTTCGTGGTCTGTCGGGCACTCGGGCAGCGACGGTACAGCTGTCGGTGCCGGTGATCGCCGCGATCGGCGGAGTCCTGCTTCTCGCCGAACCGATCACGTTGCGGCTGCTCGTCGCATCCGCGGCGACGCTGGGCGGTGTGTGGATCGTGTTGATTCAACGCACCCGCGCGGCGTCGCAGGCTGCCACTTGACCGTGGATCGTCGCGGGAACCAGAATCCGGCCCGCGCTGCCGCTATGGCGAATTCACATAACGCCCGCCGGCCGTACAGCGCTCCAATCGACAGGGTGGTCGCCTCGTGAACTGGGTGACGGATTTCTTCGTTCCGCTCGCGGTAAACATGGTCGGCGTTTTCGTCGGCGTGGTGCTTGCCCTCTGGACAGATCGACGCAGGCAGGAGGTCGCCGATGCGCGGGAGGCGAGGCGCCTGTCGGTGGAATTTGCCGGCCTCCGCGAGGTCGTCCTGTCGAGCGTGGTCAAGGACACGATCGAAGCGACGCGCGTCAAGGCCTCGCTTGCATCCAGGTCGGATCCGTTCATGCTCGAAATCTATCTCGAGCTCGCCGTCTGGGAGGCGGCGCAGTCGCAGTTCGTCCGCCATGCACCGCTCGACGACCGGATCCTCCTCAGCCGGTTCTTCGACCAGGTCCGCCGGCTGGCTCGCCTGCTGGACTTCTACCGGGAGATTCGCGCCGAACATGGTCCCGAGCAGGGCGAGGCAGCGGCCCGCACCTGTGAGAACATCGCCATGCATCTGGCCGAAGTTGCCGAGGACGTCCGGCTGGACGGGATCGTCATCGTCACCGACCACGGCGACGCGACCCAGAAGCGTTTCCTCGGCCTATTATAGGGGGCAGACACCGCGCGCGGCCGCGCGGCCCCAGGGTACGACCGGAGCAGACATGCAGAAATATCTCATCGAGAGGAACATCGCGGGCGTCGAGAAGTGGGGCCCCGACCAGCTGAAAGCCGTCGCGCGGAAGTCGAACAGCGTTCTTCGCGACATGGGCTCCCAGATCCAGTGGATCCAGAGCTTCGTGGTGCCTGGCAAGATCGTCTGCATCTACCTGGCGGAGGATGAGGGATTGATCCGCGAGCACGCTCGACTCGGCGGCTTTCCCTGCAATCAGATCACGAGGATCGAAAGCGGCATGGACCCGACCACGGGAACAATCTAGGGACGGTTGCCCCTCTCAATCCAGCCGCTTGCGGAACCGCAGCGTCGCAATGACGAGCGCGACCGTCAGGAACACGCCGAGTTTCGCCGCTTGCGTCCCGAGATCCGTGATCGGGGCGCCTCGCAGCACGATGCCGCGGATCATCTCGACGAAGTGAGTGAGCGGCAGCAGCTGCGCCAGCCACTGCGCGAGTCTCGGCATGCCGTCGAAGGGAAACATGAACCCCGACAGCAGGATCGATGGCAGCATGGTGAAGAAGGCCAGCTGGAAGGCCTGGAACTGCGTCCTGGTCACGCGTCGAGATCAGGAGTCCCAGGGTCAGCGTCGCCGCGATGAACAATCCGGCTGCCGCAGTACAGATGCGACGAGCCCGCCGTTCACCGGCACGTCGAAGATCCAGGCGCCGACCACCAGCACGAGCGTCGTCTGCAGCAGGCCGATGAATACATAGGGCAGGAGCTTCCCCGCCATGAGCTCGCCCGGGCGGATCGGTGTCGTGATCAGAAGCTCGAGGTTGCCGCGCTCGCGCTCGCGGACGATCGCGGCGGCGGTGAAGATCACCATGGTCATGTTGAGGATGACGCCGATCAGCGCCGGCACGATCTGCACCGCCGTGCGCCGTTCGGGGTTGTACTCGGTGCGGATCTCGAACGGGCTGCGAACGGGGCGCGATCGTGCCGCGACGCTGCGGCAGTGGCACCATCGCGAGGCCGCGGGCGACGCTGTCGATCATGGGCTCGCTGCCGTCGACCAGGAGCTGCGCAGCCGCGCGATCGTTCTGCAGCCGGCGGCGCTCGAAGTCCGCCGGGATATAGACCCCCACGCTGATTTCGCCGGCGTTCAGACGCCGGCGCAGCTCGTCCACGCCCGGCGACGGATCGAGAAAGCGCACCACGCCAGCCGCGCCCAGCTCCGCGACGAGCGCGCGCGAGTGGCTGGTGTTGGCCTCGTCGACGACGGCTGCGGGTATGCCCCGCACGTCGAAGTTGATCGCGTAGCCGAACAGCAGCATCTGCATCAGCGGGACGCCGATGATCATGCCGAAGCTCAGGCGGTCGCGGGACAGTTGCCGCAGCTCCTTGATCGCCACCGCGAGGATGCGATCGAACATCGCTCAGGCCTCCGCCGCCTGTGGCCGCGCATCGCGTCGGAAACCGGTCGCGGCGACGAACACGTCCTCGAGGCTCGCGTGCACGACGTCGACCTGCGCCGCGACACCGGATTCGGCGAGCCGGCTGCGCACCCGCGCGGCCGCGTCCGGCGTCTGCGGATCGAGGAGCGCGTGCAGCCGGGTGCCGAGCTGCGCGACACTCTTCACCGACGGATCCTGCTGCAGCGCCCGGCGCGCGCCGGCCACGTCGTCGGCCTCGATCTCGACGACGATGCGCCGGGATTGCCGCCATCAGCTCCTTCGGCACGCCTTCGCCGACCAGCCGGCCGCGGTCGAGGATTGCGAGACGGTGACAGCGCTCGGCCTCGTCCATGTAATGAGTCGACACCAGGATGGTCGTGCCGCGACCCACCAGAACAAACAGGCTTTCCCAGAAATCGCGCCGGCTACGCGGATCGACCGCGCTCGTTGGCTCGTCGAGCAGCAGAAGCTCCGGACGATGCAGCGTCGCCGCGGCGAGCGCGAGCCGCTGGCGCTGGCCGCCGCTCATGGTGCCCGCTCGCTGCGCCAGCAGCTTCTCCAGCTCGAACTCCGCGGTGACCTCGGCGATGCGTCGTTCGCGCTCGGCGCCCGAAAGACCGAAGATCCGTGCCATGAACTGCAGGTTCTCGTGCACGGTGAGATCGTCCCAGAGCGAGAACTTCTGCGTCATGTAGCCGAGCTTGGAGCGCATCTGCTCGGCTTCGCGCGGCATCTCGTATCCAAGCACGCGCACGCTGCCGGCGGACGGCTCGAGCAGGCCGCAGAGCATCCGGATGGTCGTCGACTTTCCCGAGCCGTTCGGACCGAGGAAGCCGTAGATTGCCGCGCGCGGTACTGTCAGATCAACGTGATCGACCGCGACCAGCGAGCCGAAGCGGCGGGTCAGGCCCCGCGCCTCGATCGCCGCGTCGGCGGGATCGCGCTCGGGCGTCTCAACGACCATCGGCGAGGCGCACCTGCACCGGGACGCCCGCCGGGAGCATCGTAGCCTGCGCACCTTCGAGTGTGATCTCCGCGAGATACGCGAGGCGGCTGCGGTCCTGCTGCGTGAGCGCGAAATAGGGCGTGAACGACGCCTGCGCGGAGACGTAGCGCACCTTGCCGGGAATCGCCTCTGCAACGCCGTCGACGTGGACCACGACGGCTGATCCCGGCGCGTATGCAGTGCGCAGCGGCTCGGGTATGTGCACGCGCGCATAGGGCGCTCCGTCGGCGAGCAGGATCGCGAGCGGCGCACCGACCGGCGGTCGTTCGCCGACTTCGTACGGCAGTGCTTCGACGAGCCCGGCGCGCGGCGCGCGCACCGCATAGCGTTCCGCCGTCACTTCGAGCTCGGTCAGGGCCGCCCGCTCGCGCTCGACGGCCGCGCGGGCTTGCGCGAGCTGCTCGGCCCGCGTGCCTTCCTTGAGCAGCCGGAGCCGGGCGCGCGCTTCGTCCCGCGATGCCAGCGCGACGTCGCGACGTGCACGCGCCTGGTCGAGTTCCGAGTCCGGCAGCAGCTTGCGGCTCACCAGCTCGCGCACTCGCTCGAACTCGCGCAGCTCGGTGTCGAGCCTGCTTTCCGCGCCCTTGAGAGTGGCGCCGGCTTCGTCGAGCTCACGCGCACGCGGGCCGTGGACCAGCTCGTCGAGACGCTGTTCGGCTTCCGCAAGCGAGGCTCGGCCCTGCGCCAGGCGCGGCTCCATGGTCCCCGCCTCCTGGCGCGCAAGCAGCGCACCCGCCGCGACATGCTCGCCCTCGGTCACAGGCAGCTCGACGATTCGTTCGTTGGACTCGGCGACGAGCTCCAGACGATCGCGCTCCAGCGTGCCCAGCGTATCGCCCGGGTCGTGCGCGCGATCACAACCCGCGGACGCCAGGCCTGCGCAAAGGCCGGCGGCTCCCGCCAGCGTCAATAGAGATCGGCGCATGGTACCCCCGTGAGGGATACCAGCTTATCGCAGACGCGATACGCCGCGTGCGGCGCGCCAGGACCTGTTCAACCCGCCAGCAGGTCGGAAACCGTCACCTGGGCCAGCTCTTCGAGCGGCTGTGGGTGGCCGACGGCAAAACCCTGCGCGTAGTCGATGCCGATCTCGCGCAGCTTGGAGAGCACGGCGTGGGTCTCGACGGATTCGGCGATGACCTTCTTGCCCATCACGTGGCCGATGTCCTTGATCGAGCGGACCATCGCGTAGTCGACCCTGTCCTGGGAGATGTTGCCGACGAACATTCCGTCGATCTTGAGGTAATCCGCGCTCAGCGCCTTGAGATAGGCGAACGAGGACACGCCGCTGCCGAAGTCGTCCAGGCTGAAGGTGCAACCCTGCCTGCGCAACTCGGAGATCAACAGGTTCACGCGTGACAGGTTGCCGATGGCGATTCCCTCCGCCACCTCGAATCCGAAGCGCCGCGGATCGACTCCTGCCTGCGCGAACGCCTGCTGCAGGTATGGAGCGGTCTCCGGATCGACGACCGAGTCGCGCGACAGGTTGATGAACAGCCGCGAACCGGGAGGGACAGCATCCGGATGCTTCCTGATCCATTGAATGGCGGCATTGAATACCCAGCGGTCGTAGCGTACCGACAGGTTGTAGCGCTCGACCGCCGGCAGGAATGCGCCCGGCGGGACGGAACGCCCCGACTCGTCGCGCATCCGCACCAGGAGCTCGAAGTGCGGCGTGTCGTTCCCGGGCGTGAGCGGGAGGATCTTCTGCACGTCGAGGTAGAGACGGTTCTCGGTCAGCGCGCGCTTGGCGCGTGCGACCCACTCCATCTCGCCATGACGCC
The DNA here is from genome assembly GCA_963728295.1 of uncultured Gammaproteobacteria bacterium. Lineage (GTDB taxonomy): Bacteria > Pseudomonadota > Gammaproteobacteria > Steroidobacterales > Steroidobacteraceae > DATJKD01. The sequence goes on from CAVSKB010000006.1 coordinate 468,390, forward strand.
GCTCCGCCAGCGCCGCGTCCTCCTGGTAGACGTACAGGCGGCCCCGACCGGCGTCCTTGGCGGCATAGCAGGCGGTATCGGCCGCGTTCATCACCTGCGCGATGCGCTTGAAGCTGTTGTTGATTATGACCAGCCCGATGCTCACGCCGACGGTGAAGGTGGTGGCGCCCCAGACGAGCTGGTATTTGTCCACCTCCTTGAGGAGGGTGTTCGCGACCTGGATCGCATCGTTCGGCCCGCAACTATGGAGCAGCAGCCCGAACTCGTCGCCGCCCAGGCGCGCGACCACGTCGTTGGCGCGGATCTTCAGCTGCAGCATCTGGCCGAGCTGCCGCAGCAGCTCGTCGCCCGCCACGTGTCCGGCGGTGTCGTTGATGACCTTGAACCGGTCGAGATCGAGAAAGCAGACGGCATGCGTCGCACCGGTCGCCTGGGACATCTCGAGCGCACGCTGCAGCCGCAGCTCGAATTCGCGACGGTTGACCAGGCCCGTGAGCGGGTCGTGCGAAGCGTCGTACGAAAGCTGCTGCGAGAGCTCGTGCGCCGCCGTGATGTCGGTGAGCGTCCCCTCGTAGAAGAGCACGCGTCCCTCGGCGTCGCGGACGGCGCGCGAGTTCTCCAGCACCACGATCTTGGTGCCGTCCTTGCGCTTCAGCAGCAGCTCGGCATTGCGTACTTCGCCGCCCTCGGCCATGGTCCGGGCCCAGTTGTCGCGGTGCTCGGGATCCATGTAGATGTCGCGCGTCACGTCGAGACCCAGCAACTCGTCCTCGGAGTCGTAACCCAGCATGCGTACCAGCGCCGGGTTGGCGGCCATGAACTTTCCTTCGGGCGTCGTCTGGAAGACACCGGCCGTGACGTTCTGGAAGAGCTCGCGGTAGCGTTGCTCCGAGGCCTTGAGCGCGAGCAGCGTATGCGTCCGCTCGGTCGCATAGCGCAGGACCTTGTCGATCAGGTGGCCCGACATCTGGTCCTTGCGCAGGAAGTCGAGCGCGCCGCGCTTGAGCACGTCCTGGCCGATATCCTCGTCGTGATCGCCGACCAGGGCCACGATCGGGATATTGGTGGCCTTGGGCTGGATGCGGAGGAAGGACGTCGCTCCGCGGCTGTCCGGTAGATCGAGATCGAGCAGAATCGCGTCGAGCCGACCGCTCTTGAGCCGCACGAGCCCGTCCGCAAGGCTGCTTACCACCTCGAGCCTGTACGGTCGGCCGTGGATCGATTCCAAGGCAGCGCGAACCTCCGCCTGTTCGCGAGGTGCGGCGCTGATCAGCAGAACGGTAGCAGCCGACATTTGACCCGAGTATAGGTAAAGTGGCCCGCCGAAACGTGAGACAGGGTCGCGACCCGGCTCGGGCGGTGTGACGCAGATCACATGACAGAATCGCCGCGCGGCGTCTTCACTACCAGGATGTCGCAGGGCATGCAATCCAACACCCGTTCGGCCGTGCTGCCTGTCAGCATCTCTCCCAGCCGTCCGCGGGCGATCACACCATGGTAGCCGCAGGCGCGCTGCAAAGGCTTCGCATTCCCAATCGCATCGGCCTGATCGCGCCTGCGATGCGGGACAATGCCGGGATGCACAACGGCAGGGGCGCCCGATGAGCGGGTACGCGAGCTGGCTCGAGGAGAAGCAATCCGCGTGGCTGTACCGCGAGCTGGCCGCGTGCGAGCCGGAAGCGCGGATCGCCGCGCTGTATCGCGCGCTCGCCGACTCCGCGGATGCACAGGCGGGTCGCTGGCAGAGCACGGCCGACGCGCGCGCGTTCTCACCGTCGCTGCGCGCGCGGATCACGGCGATACTGGCGCGGCGCCTCGGCCCGCGTCGCGTGCGCCCGATGCTCGCGGCGATGAAGGTGCGCGGCCTGTCCGTATACGACGCCCGGCCACGCACACCCGGCCATCTGATGCCCACCTCGGTTGCCGAGGTGGGCGCGCGTCACCGCGGATACGGCGGCGGGAACCTGCGCGCGGCGGTCTTCGGCGTGAGCGATGGACTGGTGTCGAACGCGAGCCTGATCATGGGCGTGGCCGGCGCGGGCGCCGCCCCGCAGTTCGTCGTCACGGCCGGTGTCGCCGGCCTGCTTGCCGGGGCGCTCTCGATGGCGGCGGGCGAATATGTTTCGGTGCGCTCGCAGCGCGAGATGTATGAGTACCAGATCGGTCTCGAGCGCGACGAGCTGGACGAGTATCCGGAAGAAGAAGCCGAGGAGCTGGCATTGATCTACGAGGCGCGCGGCATGGACCTGGAACAGGCACGCGCAATGACACGCGAGCTCGTCAAGCAGCCTGACGCCGCACTCGAGACGCTGGCACGCGAGGAGCTCGGGCTCAACCCCGACGATCTCGGGTCGCCGCTCGGCGCGGCCACCGCGTCGTTCCTCGCGTTCTCGGCCGGCGCCCTCCTGCCGCTGGCCCCGTTCATCAGCGGCACCGCGCCAGTCCCGGCCGCGGCGGCGATCACGATCGCGGCGCTGTTCGGCATCGGTGCCGTGCTGAGCCTCTTCACCGGCCGCAATGCGCTGCGAGGCGGCCTGCGGATGATGCTGATCGGCGCCGGGGCTGGTGTCGCGACCTGGCTCATCGGCCGGGCGATCGGAACCGCCCTCGGCTGATCACGTCGATCCGGTGCCGCCGAGATCGCTGCGCGGATCGAAGGGCAGCTCACGCTTCATCTGCTCGAAGAACTCGCGTGCCTTGGGGCTGTCCGGCGGGAGCACGATCTTGAGCACGACGTACTGGTCACCGGGTGTCGGGCCCGGCAAGCCTCGACCCCGCAGGCGCAGCTTCTGCCCGGCGCGTGCACCGACGGGCAGTCTCATATCCACGGGACCGCCAAGCGTCGGCACGGACACGTGCTCGCCGAGCGCCGCCTCCCAGGGCGCCACGGGCAGCTCGAGCGTCACGTCGCGGCCCTCCAGCTTATAGAGCGGGTGCGGGCGAATGGTGATCTCGAGGTAGAGATCTCCCGACGGGCCGCCGCCGATGCCGGGGCTGCCCTGCCCTGCGAGTCGTATCTGCTGACCTTCGCTGACGCCGGCAGGAATGCTCACTCGCAGCGTCCTCGGCTTCATGCGCAGCTGCCCGTCGGGCGTAAGCTCCGGCGTGCGGAGCTCGATCATGCGCGTTCCGCCGCGATACGCATCCTCGAGATCGATCTCGACGCGGGCCATGTGATCCTGCCCCGCCGCCGCAAAGTCCTGCCGGCCCGATGTGCTCGCGCGACCGAAGGGGCTGCGCGCACCGAACAGCTCCGAGAAGAAGTCGCTGAACTCCGCGGCACCCTCGTCGCGTGGACCGCGGCGGGCCTGCCCGCCACGCCCGCGGGAGAACTCGAAGCCCTTGCCCCAATCCGGCGGCGGCCGGAAGTCCTGGCCGGCGCGCCAGTTTTCCCCCAGCTGGTTGTACAACGCGCGCTTCTCGGGATCCTTGAGGACCTCGTACGCTTCCTGCAGCTCCTTGAACTTTGCCTCGGCCTCGGGCTCCTTGCTGACGTCGGGATGGTACTTGCGCGCAAGCCGGCGATACGCACGCTTGATGACCTCCTGTGAGGCATCGCGCGCCACGCCCATCACCTCGTAGTAGTCCCTGAATTTCATGGATTGCGGCGGCCCTCGCCCAAGTACCGAATCATTGAGCCAGACAAACGCGAATCAAGAAGCCGGCGGCCGCAGCCGCAGCGACGCCCAGCGCCCAGAGTCCGGCGAACCATAGCAGACGACGCCATACCGGCCCGGGCGGCTCCCTCGCGGGCATCAGTGATACCCATCCATGCCGACCTTGCCGCGGAACACCCAGTACGCATGCCCCGTGTAGGCCAGGATGATCGGCAGCAGCACCGCCGCGCCCACCAGCATGAAGCTGAGGCTGCTGTCCGGCGCAGCAGCCTCCCAGATCGTCACGTCGTTCGGCACCACATCAGGGTAGATGCTGATCATGAGCCCGGCATAAGTGAGGAGAAACAGCGCGAGGGCGAACAGGAAAGGTGCCAGCTCGCGCTGTTGCGCCAGGCTGCGGAAAAACAATACCGAGGTGACCAGTACCAGCAGCGGCACCTGCGCGGTGTAGAGGACATTCGGCCACGCGAACCAGCGCTGGTAGTACGCGCCGGACAGGAACAGCGTCGCAAGGCTCACTGCGGCAATGCACGCAACGAGTCCCGCACCCAGCCGCCGCGACCGCCTGTACGCCCTCGCCTGCAGATCGCCCTCGGTCTTCCAGATGAGCCAGCACGAGCCCAGCAAGCCGAAGCCGACGAGCACGCTCACGCCGGTCAGCAGGCTGAACGGTGTGAGCCAGTCCCACCAGCCGCCGCCGTAGCCGCGGCCCTTCACGGCCACGCCCTGCAGCAGCGCGCCCAGCGTGATGCCCTGCGCGAGCGACGCAACGACCGACCCGGTCGCGAATGCGAAATCCCAGAACGGGCGGTGGCCGGGGTCGCGCCAGCGGAACTCGAGCGCCACGCCGCGGAAGACGAGTGCGAGCAGCATGGCCGTGATCGGCGCGTACAGCGCTGGCAGCAGAATCGCAAAGGCGAGCGGGAACGCCGCCATCAGGCCGCCGCCGCCCAGAACGAGCCAGGTCTCGTTGCCGTCCCACACCGGCGCAATCGAATTCATCGCGATGTCGCGTTCGGTGCCGGGCTTCAAGGTCGGGAAGAGAATTCCGATGCCGAGATCGAATCCGTCCATCACGACATAGGCGAATACCCCGAATGCGAGGATCCCTGCCCACACGATCGCGAGGTCGAGATGCATGTCGACTCAGCCTCTCGTACGCACGGTCCCAGGCAGCCGCTGCGGATCGGTCGGCGGCCCGGGCGTGATGCCGGCGGCGCGCGTCGGCTTCTCCGGATCGGCTTCCGGACCGGGTTCGCCGGCTCGCGGCGCATGCGCCATCAACCTGAGCAGGTACCAGATCCCGACACCGAATACGCCAAGGTAGACGATCGCAAACGCCGTGAGCGAACCGGCGACCGCAGGCGCGTCGAGCGGCGACACCGACTGGGCAGTGCGCAGCAGTCCATAAACGGTATACGGCTGGCGCCCCACTTCCGTCGTGACCCATCCGGCCAGGACCGCGACGAATCCCGCGGGTCCCATCGCGAGCGCGAAGCGGTGCAGGTGCCGCGAGTCATACAGACGTCCGCGGAACCGGGCTCCGAGCGCGCACACGCCGAGCGCCAGGATCAGGACTCCGACCCCGACCATCACGCGGAACGACCAGAAGACGATCGCGACCGGCGGCCAGTCCGCGCGCGGCACGGTGTCGAGGCCCGCGAGCGGCGCGTCGGCATCGTGCTTCAGGATCAGTGACGATGCGCGGGGGATCGAGACGGCGTTGTGGACCACACCGGCCGCCTGATCCGGCAGACCGAGGAGGATGAGCGGCGCACCGGCTCCGTGGCTTTCGAAGTGCCCCTCCATCGCCATCACCTTCGCCGGTTGATGCTCGAGCGTGTTGAGCCCGTGCAGGTCACCGACCACGACCTGGACCGGCGCCACGAGCACCGCCATCCACATCGCCATGGAGAACATCGTGCGCGCGCCTTCATTGCCCGGATCGCCGCGGAGATGGAGCGCTCCGACCGCGCCGACCACCAGCGATGTCGTGAGATACGCGGCGAGGACCGTGTGCACGAGCCGATACGGCATCGATGGGTTGAAAATGATCGCAAGCCAGTCTTCAGGGACGAACTGCCCGGCGGCGTTGACCGCGTGGCCGGCCGGGGTATGCATCCAGCTGTTCGCCGACAGGATCCAGAATGCCGAAAGGAAGGTGCCCGCGGCGACGGCCAGGGTCGCTGTGAAGTGCAGCCCGCGTCCGACGCGCTTCAGGCCGAAGAGCATGACGCCCAGAAAGCCGGCCTCGAGAAAAAAGGCCGTGAGCACTTCGTATGCCATCAACGGTCCGACCACCGGTCCGGCGCGGTCGGAGAAAACGGACCAGTTGGTGCCGAACTGGTAGGACATTACGATCCCGGACACGACGCCCATCGCGAACGTGACCGCGAAAATCTTGAGCCAGTACTGAAAGAGGTTGAGATACACCTCGCGGCCGGTCCGGAGCCAGAGCCCCTCGAGGACCGCGAGATAGCTCGCAAGCCCGATGGTGAATGCCGGGAATATGAAGTGAAACGATACCGTGAACGCGAACTGGATTCGCGCAAGCGTCAGGGCGGTGTGGCCTTCCAGCATGCATCCATCCCCCGGCACGGGGCGAGCCCGCCGGATCCGTCCGGCGGGACACCGTCATTGTAGTGATGGCAGCACGCGCGCGCCCGCGTGGCAGAGGACTTGGAATTGCGGTGCCGCGCCCCCACGATCGGAAGATCACGGCTCCCGGAAGCGACGATGGCGAATCCAATCCAGATCGTCTGCAGGTCCTGCGACAGCCTCGTGCGGGTGCCCGGCGACAGGCTCGGTGACGGGCCGCGTTGCCCGAAATGCCATGCGCCGCTCTTCGACGGGAAGCCGATCACACTGACCGCAGCGAACTTCGACCGCCATGTGACGCAGGACGGCCTGCCACTGATCGTCGACTTCTGGGCGCCATGGTGCGGACCGTGCCGTGCAATGGCACCGGTGTTCGAGCAGGCGGCCGCGCGGTTCGAGCCGAACGCGCGCTTCGCAAAGCTCAATACCGAGGATGCGGGCGCGGTGTCGGCGCGCCACGGCATCCGCAGCATCCCCACGCTCGTCGTCTTCCATGGCGGACGCGAAGTTGCACGTCAAACCGGGGCGCTCGATCGCGGCTCGCTCGATCGCTGGGTATCCGCCGAGCTCTCGAAACTGCCGCTCGATTTTCTCATTCGAGAATGAGGAGAAGATCCTTCGCGTCGACCTGCTCGCCGGGTCGCGCCAGCACCTCGAGCACGCGCGCATCGCGCTCGGCGCGAACGGATGTCTCCATCTTCATCGCTTCGAGCGTCAGCAATACCTCGCCGCGCACGACGGCATGCCCGGCGCTCACGGCCACGGTCGCAACCGTACCAGGCATCGGCGCGCCCACGTGCCCGGCCTGACCCGGCTCGACCTGTCGTCGCGGCGGACGCCTGGCGACCTGGCTGCGATCGACCACGCGCACCGGCCGCGGCTGCCCGTTCAGCTCGAAGAACACCGTTCGGGTACCGTCATCGTGCGCGTCGCTCACCGTGACAAGCCGGATGATGAGCTGCTTGCCGCGCTCGAGCTCGACCGTGATCTCCTCACCCGGAGCAAGGCCGTAGAAGAAGGTACGGGTTGGCAGCACGCTCACGTCGCCGTACCTGATCCGGTCCGAAACGTAGTCGGTGTAGACCTTCGGATACATCAGCCATGATGCGAAGTCGTAATCGGTGAGCGGGCGCGGTATCCGTGCCTGCAGCTCCTCCCGCGCATTCGTCAGGTCGACGGCCGGCAGCGTTTCCCCCGGCCGCGACCGGAGAGGCACCGCACCCTTCAGGACCTTGCGCTGCAGAGCCTCGGGAAATCCGCCGTGGGGCTGACCAAGCTCGCCGCGGAAGAAGGAGACGACGGATTCCGGGAACGCGACCTCGACGTCCGGATCCTCCACCTCGGCAGCAGCGAGGCCGCTCGTCACCATCAGCAGCGCCATGTCGCCGACCACCTTCGACGACGGCGTCACCTTGACTATGTCGCCGAACATCCTGTTCACCTGCGAGTACGCGTTTGCCACCTCGTGCCAGCGCGTATCGTCGATGCCGAGCGACCGCGCCTGCTCGCGCAGGTTGGTGTACTGTCCGCCGGGCATCCCGTGCACGTACACCTCGGAAGCGCCGGCGCGCATCTCCGATTCGAATGCGGCATAGCCATGCCGCACCTGCTCGAAGTAGTTGGAAAGCACGCGCAGCTTGGCCGGGTCGAGGCCCGGATCGCGTGGCCCGAAGCGCAGCGCCTCGACGATCGACCCGAGGTTCGGTTGCGAAGTCATGCCACTCATCGAATCGAGCGCACCGTCGACTGCATCGACGCCGGCGTCGATCGCCATCAGCACGCTCGCGGCCGCGATGCCGCTCGTATCGTGGGTGTGGAAATGCACCGGCAGCCCGATCTCCTCCTTGAGGGCCTTGACCAGCCGGTATGCGGAGCGCGGGCGGCATAGCCCGGCCATGTCCTTTATGCCGAGCACGTGCGCGCCGGCGCGCTCGAGCTCCTTCGCGAGCCGCACGTAATAGGCGAGGTCGTACTTCGTCTCGCCGGGATCGTCGAGATTACCCGTGTAGCAGATCGCCGCCTCGCACAGGCGGCCGCTCTCGCCGACGGCGTCGATGGCGACGCGCATGTTCTCCACCCAGTTGAGCGAGTCGAACACGCGAAAGAGATCCACCCCGTGCGCGGCCGCCTGGGAAACGAAATAGCGCACAACGTTGTCTGGATAGTTCGTGTAGCCGACGCCGTTTGCGGAACGCAGCAGCATCTGCAGCAGCAGGTTCGGCATCGCCGCGCGGAAGGCGATCAACCTTTCCCAGGGACACTCCTTCAGGAAGCGAAGTGCCACGTCGAAGGTGGCGCCGCCCCAGCACTCCACCGAGAACAGGCCGGGAAGCAGGCGCGCGTAGTGCGGCGCGATGGCGAGCATGTCGCGTGTGCGGAATCGCGTGGCGAGCAGCGACTGGTGCGCATCGCGAAGCGTGGTGTCCGTGAGCAGCACGGCCTGCTGCCCGAGCATCCACTGCGCGAACTTTCGCGGCCCGAGCTCCTCGAACCGCTGGCGGGTCCCGGGCGGCGGCTCGCCGGGTGGCAACCGCGGCGCACGTGGCTCTTCGGTGCGCGACGGCGCGGCCCTGCCTTTCACCTCCGGGTGTCCGTTGACGATCACCTCGCCGATGAAGCGCAGCAGCCGCGTGGCGCGGTCGCGCTTGCGCGGGTAACGGAACAGTTCCGGCGTCTCGTCGATGAACCGCGTCGTGTACTCCGCGCGCTCGAAACGCGGGTGCATGATCACCTGATCCAGGAATCGCAGGTTGGTCACCACACCCCGGACGCGAAACTCCCACAGCGCGCGGTGCATCCGCGCGATCGTCTCCTCGGCACCCGGCGCCCAGGCCGTAACCTTTACCAGCAGCGAATCATACGAGCGCGTGATGAACGCGCCCGTGTATGCGGTCCCTGCGTCGAGACGGATACCGAACCCGGCCGGGCTCCGATAGGCCGTGATGGCGCCGTAGTCGGGGATGAAGTTGTTCTCGGGGTCCTCGGTCGTGACCCGGCACTGCATCGCATGGCCGCCGACCCGGATCTCGGCCTGCAGGGGAACGCCGCTCCCGGGCGTGCCGATCGCAGCGCCCGCGGCGATGCGGATCTGTGCCTTGACGAGGTCGATCCCCGTGACCATCTCGGTCACCGTGTGCTCGACCTGGATGCGCGGATTGACCTCGATGAAATAAAACTCACCGGTTTCCGCGTCCTGCAGGAACTCGACGGTCCCCGCGTTGACGTAACCGACCGCGCGCCCGATCGCGAGCGCGTGTCCGCAGAGCGTCGCGCGATCCGCGTCGTCGAGAAACACCGCAGGCGCGCGCTCCACGACCTTCTGGTTGCGCCGCTGCACGGTGCAGTCGCGCTCGTAGAGGTGCACGAGGTTGCCGTGCATGTCGCCGAGGATCTGCACCTCGACGTGCCGCGCCCGCCGCACGAGCTTTTCGAGATACACCTCGTCGTTGCCGAACGCCGCCATCGCCTCGCGGCGTGCGGCGGCCAGCAGCTCCGCGAGCTGTGCCTCGTCGTCGACGACGCGCATCCCGCGGCCGCCACCGCCCCAGCTCGCCTTGAGCATGACCGGATAGCCGATCCGCGCGGCCTCTCGCGCCGCCTCGCTCATATCACGCGGCAGCGGCGGCGTGGCTGGCATCACCGGAACGCCTGCGGCCGCAGCGAGCTCACGCGCGATCACCTTGTTCCCGAGGCGACGCATGATCGCGGCCGGCGGCCCGACGAAGGCGAGCCCGGCCGCGGCGCAGGCCTCGGCGAACGCCGGGTTTTCCGACAGAAAGCCGTAGCCAGGATGCACCGCGTCCGCTTTGGTATCGCGCGCGATCCGGATGATGTCTTCGATGTCCAGATACGCCTCGACCGCCCCCTTCCCCTCGCCAACCGGGTAGCTCTCGTCCGCCTTCATCCGATGCAGCGAGAACCGGTCCTCCTGCGAGTACACCGACACCGTTCGTATCCCCAGCTCGCTCGCGGCGCGCATCACGCGGATCGCGATCTCGCCGCGGTTGGCGATGAGCAGGCTCCTGATCGGGCGCGTCTGGGGCATGAGTCCTGATCTTCCGGATGGCCGTGGGACGACGGCGTGGACAAGTGAGATGATAAGCTGGCCGCGAACACGAACAGCCGCGGCCGCAAAGGATATACGGGCATACCCCGATGCTGGCGATCGCAGTCCACGGTGGCGCGGGCACGCTGCCCCGCGCCGAGCTCACTACGGCGAAGAGGCAGGCGTTCCGGGCGGGACTCGAGGCCGCGCTGCGTGCGGGTTACGCTCATCTGGAGGGCCGCAGCAGCAGTCTCGATGCGGTCGTCGCCGCGGTGCGAGTGCTCGAGGATGATCCGCTGTTCAACGCCGGCCGCGGCGCAGTCTACGCGGCGAATGGAACGATCGAGCTCGACGCGTCGCTGATGGACGGCGCGACGCTGCGCGCCGGAGCCGTTGCGGGCGTGCGCCACGTGCGCAGCCCGATCGAGCTGGCGCGCCGCGTACTCGAGCACTCGCCACACGTGATGCTCGCCGGCCAGGGAGCCGAGGAGTTCGCGCTCGAGCAGGGCATGGCACCGGTGCCGAACAGCTTCTTCGCGACCGACCATCGGCGGCTCGAGCTCGAGCGCGTCCTTCATGGCGAGCCGGCCGGGCCGGAATCGCTGACCGGCACCGTCGGCGCCGTCGCGCTCGACGTCCACGGCAATCTCGCGGCGGCCACCTCGACCGGCGGGCTGACGGCCAAGCGCTGGGGACGTATCGGCGATTCGCCGATCATCGGCGCGGGAACCTACGCGGCGAACGATGCCTGCGCCGTGTCTGCAACCGGTCACGGGGAATACTTCATCCGCCTGGCCGCCGCGCACGAGATAGCGGCGCTGATACGCTACGGAGGTCTCGGCGTCGCCGAGGCGACGGCCACGGTGTTACGGCGCGTCGGTGAGCTGGGCGGTTACGGCGGGGTGATTGCGATCGGGCGGGAAGGAGCGATTGCCATGCCGTTCAATTCAGACGGAATGCTGCGCGGCGCGCTCGACTCGAGCGGCCGGTTCGAGATCGGAATGCTGAAAGACGACGCCTGAACGGCGTCGGGCGATCAAGACGACCCGACCGGCCCGTAGCGTCGGTCCCGCGGCTGCTTGACCCGCGTCAGCCAGACCTCGTAGGGATCCCAGGCGCCAGTGGCGGACGGATCACGGCGCACCGAAGATGCCGCGGATTCGACCCCGCCGGACTTCGCGCGACTGGCCACCTTGCCCTGGGCGTCTTCCCGCGACGCCGCCAGATCAAACTTCCTGTTCATCTCCATTTCCCTCGTCTTTTCCGTTCACCGGCTTCGTGTGCTCGCCCGTCCAAAGCGAGACACCGAGCCTAGGCCGCCCGCGTTGCACCCGGGTGACAACCCGGTGACACGTCAGCCCGCGAAGTATCGCGCAAGATACTGGTCGAAATCCAAACTATCTTGCCTCTCGATGTGGGCCTGCTCGGCCAGCGAGGCCTTGGCCCGGGCGGCGAACTCGGTCTGCCGGGTTTCATTCGGGGAATACAGTTCGAGGAAATACGCCTTATGTTGCTTCGACATTCGCAAGGCAAAGTTGAAAAATGACTCCCCGGTGGTATGCAGCTCCAGCAGGGTCCGCGCGGCAGGTGTCCGCGCCGGGTCACGCACCTTGGCCTCCTGCATTTCCAGTGCGGTGAGGTACGGCCGGTCGGCGTCACCCTCGTCCAGGAGCTCGCAAACACCGCGCATCGAGTCGACGATCTCGAGCGCCCAGTCGGCAAGCGGGATGTCGCGCCCGTCGCGCCGCAGCGCGAGTCCCGGCTCGCGTCCGCGCCGCGCAACCAGCGCGTGATTGCCATCGAGCTCCGCCTGCTCACCCGGTTCGATCGCGGGGCTCGCGCGCAGCACGCAGAACGCTGCGAACGCCTCGAGAAACCTCAGCTTGATCTGGTTGACGCCGACGGGATCGAAGGCGCTGACGTCGAGCGACCGCATCTCCACGTACTGCACGCCCGCACGCTGCAGGGCGCGGGTGGGGCGCTCGCCGGTGCGGGCGACGCGCTTCGGGCGGATAAAGCTGTAGTACTCGTTCTCGATCTGCAGCCAATTGGCGTTCAGCTGCCGGTACTCGCCGTCGACCTTGACGCCGATCTGCTCATAGTCCGGATGTGGCGTCGTGATGGCATGGTTCAGGTCGCGAACGTAGTGATCGAGACTGTTGACCGAGACACTGACGCCCGCCTGGTTCTTGTTCCGATAGCCGAGGTCACTCATCCGCAGCGACGTCGCATGCGGTGCATACAGCGTGCCGGGCGTCAGCTCCTGGAGCCCTTCAACTCTTCGCCCGACGAGGAAGGACTCACAGATCGCAGGCGAATTGCCGAACAGGTACAGCACGATCCAGCCATGACGGCGGTAATTGCGCAGCAGCGCAAAGTACGCGTCGGACCTGAAATCCTGCGCGGAATCGTGGCTCCGGCACAGATCGGCCAGCACCGGCCAGAAATCCTCGGGAAAGGAGTAATTGAAATGCACGCCCGAGATTGCCTGCATGACCCGGCCGTAGCGATGTGCGAGACCCACGCGGTACACATGCTTCATCCGCCCGACGTTCGACGTGCCGTAGCGCGCGATCGGTATGCTCGCGTCGTCCTTGACGGCGCAGGGCATGCTGGTCGCCCACAGCAGTTCGTCTTCCAGATGCCGGTAGACGAACTGGTGCAGATCGCAGAGGAACTGCACCAGCTCCCAGCTCTGATGAAGCGGTGGGGTGACCAGCTCGATCAGCGCCTCGGAGTAGTCGGTGGTGATGGTCTCGTTGGTCAGAGCCGAGCCCAGCGCGACGGGATGCGGCGTCTGGCTGATCCGACCATCGGGTTTGACCCGAAGCGACTCCTTCTCGAGGCCCTTCAGTCCACCCTGGAGCGCGTGAGCGGCGCCCCCGTTCGTGAGCCCGGAAAGTCGTTTTTCGTATTCTCGATCGATCGTCATGCAGAGCTGCGTTAGCGACGGCCGGACTTCGGCGATCGGCGCGAGCGCGCGAGGCGCCGGGCCGCTAGGGTAGCAGGGACGCCTCCCGCAATACGCAAAGCGCGGAAGTCCTCGTCTCAAAGCCATGTCAATCGGACGACTATGGCTCGCGGGAGTAATTTTGACTGATCCTCGCGCCGGACGCCGCCTACGGGCAAGGGCCTCGCCGCAAGCGGTCCTTTTTCCGTGCCCCGGCGTCGGGATTCTTTACGCCTCCGTCCTCGTGATGGCTCGCCGGTTTTTTTATCGAACATAATCAGCCGTTTATTTTCTGGCACGAATCCTGCTGCATATTGGGCAAAGGGGGTGTGTCGGGGCATGCCCTTCAAGTTTTTGGAGCAGGGAAAGTGCGTAAATATTTCAAGTTGTTACTCGCAGTGGCCGGGCATTGGAATGCTCGCCACGTGGTCGTTCAACGCCCAGGCCGTCTCCATGAGTCGCAGGCGGCGATTGCAATCGACCGTGACTGTCGTCCCGCCTGCCGAAGACTTCTGTATTCGCAACAAGGAAACCTTAACCGTCCAACCTCGAGGCCTCGGCGTGAGCTGGACTGCCATCGACAAGGACGACGCCGGCCGAGCTCACCGACGGGAACGATGGCCGACACGGGCCAGCTCGAGTCGCTGTTCCACTGGACCGCCGGACCCGACGAAGACCCGAGCGATGCACACTTCGGACAGTGGTTCCTCGATGATTCCATCTCGGGGCACGATGACCTGCCTAGTGACGTCCTGAATTCGGGTCATCTCGTATTCTCGCAGCTTTGAGCTCGAGCACGTAGCACCTGGGCGGCGACTGAGATCTCCAGTTGAACAGGGACTTTCGAACATGCGAGCCTGTACGGGATCGTCGGCGATACGACGGTGCCTGAACCCGGCACGCTCGGCACTCCTGGGCCTGGGCTTGCTCGCAGTCGGCTTGGCCCGTCGCCGGCGCATGCACTGAACCCGCATCCCCGACTTCCTTTTTGAGGTCCGTCAACGCCCCGCTCTGCGGGGCGTTTTCGTTTGCAGGTCCGGGCCGTTGGGGCGCGAGGACCCAGGGCCACGTGTGAGTTATCCTCGGTACATGAAACGGCTCGAAGCCGTGGTTGGCTCTGCTGGCGCTACTCGCACCCAGGCGCGCATGCCGAGGATTCCACTCCGCTGCGGCTCGCGCCTCGCGAGCACCGGCGACACCAAGTACAAGGTCGTCCAGATCTGCGGCCAACCCCACGCGGTCAGCGTCGTCGGCAGCATGTTCGAATCGCGCCTCTGGTACACCGGAAACCGGTACTACTACCTGGACCCGCCGTACCAGTACGTGCCGATCGAGGTCTGGACCTACAACTTCGGCCCCAACAAGCTTCTGCGCCTGCTGCGCTTCGAAGGCGATGAGCTGATGGAGATCCGTTCGGATGGATACGGCTACTGATTCGTCGTCTTCATCGCGTCCGCTGATCGCCGTGGCGACATTGCTGCTCCTGGCGGCGCTGCCAGCCGCAGCGGATTCGATGCGCTGCGGCAGCAAGCTCGTCGTCGACGGCGACACCATCGAGAAGGTGCTTTACCACTGCGGCGAACCGGTGTCGAAGGAACGCTACTGGATTACCCGCCAGCCGCGCTACTACGTGGGCAGCAACGAATACTCATTTCCGGGCGAGGAGGACGTGCCGGTCGACCTCTGGACCTACGATTTCGGTCCCAACAAGCTCATGCAGCGCCTGCGCTTCGTCGCCGGAGAATTGAAGAGCATCGAAACACTCGGGTACGGCAGCACCGGCGGCGGCTAATGCTTCGCCTCGAGCCAGCGCCGGGTGTGCGCTTCCAGCACGGGCAGCGGCAGCGAGCCGCCAGCCAGGACCTGCGTGTGGAACTCGCGGATGTCGAAGCGCGCACCGAGCGCCCGCTCGGCCTCGCGGCGCAGCGCCCGGATGCGGATCTCACCCACCTTGTACGCGAGCGCCTGTCCGGGCCGCGCAATGTAGCGCTCGACTTCGGCGACGATGTCGGCGCGCCCAAGTGAGGTGTTGGCCCGCATGTAGTCGATGGCCTGCTCGCGCGTCCAGCCCTGCGAGTGCAGCCCTGTGTCGACCACCAGCCGTACGGCTCGCCAGATCTCCATCATGAGCGCGCCAAGCTCGCTGTACGGGTCGTCGTAAAGACCGAGCGCGCGACCCAGGGATTCGGCGTACAAGCCCCAGCCCTCGTCGTAGGCCGTGAACTCGGCGTGGCGCCGGAACCGCGGCAACTCCTCCGTCTCCTGCGCCAGCGAGACCTGGAAGTGATGTCCCGGCACCGCTTCGTGCAGGTAAATGGCGTGCATCAGGTAGGTCGGTCGCGACGGCAGGTCCCAGGTGTTGACGTAGAAGACGCCCGGCCGCTTGCCGTCCGGGCTGCCCGGGCGATACGAGGCCGACGCCGCCGACTGCTCGCGAAACGGCTCGACGGGGCGGATCTCGAAATCCGCCTTGGGGGCAATCGCGAACTGCCGTGGCATTGCGGCCGCGACCCGCGCCCTCAGATCGCGATAACCGCCGAGCAGCGCTTCGGCGTCGCTCGCCACGAAGCGTGGATCACCGCGCAGCTTCTCGAACAAGCTGCGCAGATCGCCCGTGTGCGCCGACACTCGTCTTGAGCCGCTCCATCGCCGCGCGGATCCGCGCGACCTCCGACAGACCGAGCTCGTGCACCTGCTGCGGCGTCAGCGCCGTGGTCGTGTGCAACCGCACGTAGTAGGCGTACCAGGCGGCGCCGTTCGGAAGCTCCGACAAGCCCACGCTCGGACGCGTGCCGGCGAGATAATCGTTCTCCAGGTAATCGCGCAGGCGCCGGATGGCCGGTAGAACCGCCTCGCGTAGCTTGCGGTCCCACGATACGAGGATCCGCTGGCGGTCCGCGACCGAGAGGCCTGCCGGCAGATTGACGATCGGCCGCCAGAGTACGCTGTCCTTCGGGTCGTCGACTGCAAGCGCCGTGAGCTGCGGGATCGTCCGCTCGATGACGATGCGCGGTTGCACCACGCCCTTCGCGGCGCCCGATCGCATGTTATTGATCGCCTGCTCGACCCAGGCGACGAACCCGTCCATGCGTGAAAGAAAATTGTCGTAGTCCTGCGCGGTCGCGAACGGGTGGACATCGCCGCCGGAACCAATCACCGCGAACTGCGCGGGCCGCCCGAAGAGCTGGTCTACGGGCAGAAGCTCTGCCGGATACCGGTATCCCTCGATCGCGATCTCGCGGCCGTACTTGAAGGCATCGTAAGTGATGCGGTCCTGATCGCTCAGTCCCGCCGGATCAACGTCGCGCAGGTCTTCCAGCGAGTCCTGCTCGTTGGCGAGCGAATTGGCGAGCCAGGTCGGGCTCAGGTAGTCGCCGAACAGCGCGTCGTAGCGGTGCTCGCCCTGCTCGCTCGCAGTGAGCGGGTTGAGCTCGAGCCACCGCTCGTACCAGGCATCGACCACGGCGGCCAGGCGTTGGGCATCCGGGCTCGGCGCGGCGGACGCAGCGGCCGGATCGCTGCCGCCGGTTCCATCCCCGCCACCGCAGCCACCCGCGGCAACCGCGAGCAATCCGGCGAGCAGGAGACGGCGTCGATCGACCCGCATGTCCCTCAACGCCGCGCTTCGATCCAGCGGTCGATCTTGCGCTCGAGGATCTCCATCGGCACCGCGCCATCGCTCAGGACTTCGCGGTGGAAGTCACGGATGTCGAACTTCGCGCCCAGCGACGCCTCCGCCTTGCGGCGCAAGGCCTGGATGCGCAGATCGCCTACCTTGTAACCGAGCGCCTGTCCGGGCCAGGCGATGTAGCGCTCGACTTCGGATTCGACATCCGATGGCGCGAGCGTGGAGTTCGCGATCATGTACTCGATCGCCTGCTCGCGGGTCCAGCCCTTCGCGTGCAGACCCGTGTCGACGACCAGCCGCATCGCGCGCAGCTGCTCGTCGTTGAGCCGGCCGAAAGCCTGGTACGGATCGGTGAAGAGTCCCAGCTCCGGTCCGAGAAACTCCGCGTACAGCGCCCAGCCTTCGACATAGGCCGTGTAGTCGCCGCCGAAGCGGCGAAAGCGCGGCAGCCCCGTCAGCTCCTGCTGGATCGACACCTGGAAATGGTGACCCGGCGACGCCTCGTGCAGCGACAGGGTCTCCACGCCGAAGCGCGGCAGGGCTTTCAGATCGTAAGTGTTGACGTAGAAGATGCCGGGTCGTGAACCGTCCGCCGAGGCCGCCTGGTAGTAGGCGCCGGCGGCCGATTTGGCGCGGAAGGCTTCGACCTCGCGCACCTCGTAATCCGCCTTCGGGAACACGGAGAAGAGCTTCGGCAGTGCGGCGTCGATCCGCTTCTTCACGTCCAGGTAGGCCGCGATCAGCTCCGTGCCCGTTCGTGAAGTAGAACTTCGGATCGCTGCGCAGGTACGTGAAGAAGGCGGGCAGATCGCCCTGGAAACCGACTCTCTGGCGCACCTTGTCCATCTCGCCAAGGATGCGCGTCACCTCGCGAAGGCCGAGCTCGTGAATCTCCTCGGGCGTCATCGCCGTCGTCGTGTGCTCGGCCACGAAGAATTTGTACCAGGCCTCGCCGTCCGGCAGCGCCGTCCACGCGACGCTCGTGCGCGTGCGCGGCAGATACTCGTCCTGCACGAAGGTGTGCAGCCGACGGTACGCGGGCACAAGCCTGTCGCGGATCATCGGATGTGTATGCAGCGGTCAGCCGTTCACGATCGGCGGCGGTAAAGCTCGCCGGAAGATTGCGGATCGGCGCGTAGTAATCGCTCTTCGTCGGATCCTCGACGATCATCGCGTCGAGCTGCGGCAGCACCTTCTCCATCACGGGCCGCGGCTGCACTACACCCTTCGCCATGCCTTCGCGCATGTTGACGATCGCCTGGTCCATCCAGACGATGAAACCGTCCAGACGCCCGAGCCAGTTGTCGTAGTCCTTTACGGTCGCGAACGGTTGCGCGTTGGTGCCCGAGCCCAGCGCGGGCATCACCGTGTGGAGTCCGCCCTTCTGATCGACCGGAATCAGGTAATCCGGGAACCGCTCGGACTCGAGCGCGCGCTCACGCTCCCTCAGGAAAATCTCGAGGGAGATGCGGTCCGCCCCGTCGAGTGCGTCTGGATCGATCCGCCTGGCGGCCGCCAGGTAGCGCTCATTGAGGTCGTGCTGCTTCGCGCGCTGCTCGGGCCCGATGCTGTTCGGCAGGCGATCGTTGTAGCGGTTGTCTCCGATGTAGGTCGCCAGGAGCGGATTCAGCTCGAGCAGCTCCTCGAAGTAGCGATCGAGAAGCGTGCCGAGCTCCGCGTGGGCTCCCGGGACCGGAACTGCGGTCGGGGGTGTTTGCGCCGCCGGAGGGGCCGGGGATTCGGTGACGCAGCCGGCAAGCAGGCCGGCGGCAGTCAAAAGGATGGTGGCACGCGGCATCGAATTACCCGGGCTTGATTGATTGGCCGCGGAGTATAGAGCAGCGGTCGCCGCGGGTTCAGCGTCACTGGCGCGGCGAAGAGTCGATTCGTCGCGGATCTTCAGCGTTCGAGGATCGCGGTCACGCCCATGCCGCCCGCGGTGCAGATCGAAATCAGCCCACGTCCGTGCCCGAGCTGTGCAAGCTGCTTGGCGAGCATGGCGACGATACGCGCGCCCGTGGCGGCGAAAGGATGTCCGAAGGCGAGGCTGCTGCCGTTGACGTTCAGCCGCGCGCGGTCGACCGTCCCCAGCGGCCCGTCGAGGCCGAGCCTGTCACGGCAGAACTCGGGCGATTCCCAGGCCTTGAGCGTGCAGAGCACCTGTGCGGCGAAGGCCTCGTGGATCTCGTAGAAATCGAAATCCGACAGCGCGAGTCGCGCATCGGCAAGCATCCGCGGCACGCCGTAGGCCGGCGCCATCAGGAGCCCCTCGCCGTGGACGAAGTCGACGGCCGCCACCTTGCCGTAGGTCAGCCATGCCAGCACCGGCAGTCCACGGGCGCGCGCCCACTCCTCGTTCGCGAGCAGCACCGCGGCCGCGCCGTCGGTCATCGGCGTCGAGTTGCCGGCGGTCAGCGTCCCGCCGCCCTGCATTGGAAATGCGGGCTTCAGTTTCGCGAGCTTCTCCAGCGTGCTGTCGCGGCGAAGGTTGTTGTCGACCGCGAGTCCCTGGAACGGAATCATCAAGTCGGCGAAAAAGCCCGCGTCGTACGCCGCCGCCGCTCGGGCATGGCTCTCGAGAGCGAAGGCATCCTGCGCTTCTCGCGAGATCTGCCAGGTGCGCGCCATGAGCTCGGTGCTCTGCCCCATCGAGAGCCCCGTGCGCGCCTCTACCACGGCGGGCAGGCTGGGCTTCAAGTGCCCGGGCCGGAGCCCGAGCCAGGGCTTCAGCCGCTCGCCCATCGACCGCCCGCGCGAGCTGCGCAGCAGGATCTTCCGCAGGCCTTCGCTGACACCGATCGGCACGTCGCTCGCGGTGTCGACGCCGCCCGCGATGCCGCTGTCGATCTGGCCGAGCGCGATCTTCATCCCCATCAGGATCGCGGCTTCGAGGCTCGTGCCACAGGCACGCTGCAGGTCCATGCCGGGCGTCTCGGCCGACAGGCCGCTCGAAAGGACGCTCTCGCGCACCAGGTTGTAGTCGCGCGAGTGTTTGAGCACGGCGCCCGCTGCAACATCGCCCAACCGCTCGCCCGCCAGCGAATAGCGATCGACCAGCGCGCGCAGCGTGGCGACCAGCATGTCCTGGTTGCTGCACTCGGCATAGGCGCCCATCGAGCGCGCGAACGGGATGCGAACACCGCCGACGACGGCCACGCGCCTGACCTGCGATCCGACCAGCATGGGCCTGCTCCGAAGTGGGTGACGTTCTGCATTCGCAGTCTACGACTGCGATCCGCATGACGGGCGCCGAAACAGAGGGTATTCCCAATTCTGATACCTTGCCGCGACCATCCGGGCCGAGGCGCACTGCATGTCGGATTTCAACACGGTGATCGGCGCGGTCAACGACATCATCTGGGCGGACTGGACGCTCTATGTCCTGCTGCTGACCGGCCTCGTATTCACGGTCTGGAGCCGGTTCAGCCAGATCCGCGCGCTGACGCACGGTACCGAGCTGCTCCTCGGCCGCTACGACGATCTCACGGGACCCGGCGCGCTGCGTCACTTCCAGACTCTGTCCGCGGCGCTGTCGGGCACGGTCGGCCTCGGCAACATCGGCGGGGTCGCGATCGCAGTCGCACTCGGCGGACCCGGCGCCGTGTTCTGGATGTGGGTGGTCGGCTTCATAGGCATGGCGATCAAGTCCACCGAGGTCATCCTGTCGATGCTCTACCGCAACGTCGACGATCCGGGCAACCCGCACGGCGGGCCGATGTGGGTCGCACGCAAGGCATTCGCCGAGTGGGGACCGGGCTGGCAACGGTTCGGCCGCGTGCTGGCGGTGCTGTTCTGCATCACGCTGATCATCGCCACGATCACCGGGATCAGTTTTTTCCAGATGTGGAACGTCGCGAACATCACGGAGAGCTACTTCGGAATCCCCGGCGTGGCGAGCTCTATCGTGATGGCCATCCTGGTCGCGGCCGTGGTGATCGGCGGCGTCCGCCGGCTGGGCGCGGTCGCAGGCTGGCTCGTGCCTTTCATGATCGTGGTGTATATCGGCGGCGGGCTGGTGCTGCTGCTGCTCAACGTCGAGCAGCTTCCGGCCGTGTTTGCGTCGATCTTCCGCTCGGCGTTCTCGCCGCAAGAGGCGACCGGCGCCTTCATCGGTGGCACGGCCGGCTACGCCTTCCTGTTCGGCATGAAGCGCTCGCTTTATTCCAACGAGGCGGGCCAGGGTTCCTCCCCGATCGTGCACGCGGCAGCCCGCACCCGGGAACCGGTGCGCGAAGGCATCGTCGCGGGTCTCGAGCCCTTCATCGACACGCTCATCGTCTGCACGTTTTCCGCGCTCGTGATCCTGGTCAGCGGGGTGTGGAGCCGCGCGCCGGATGCGCAGTTTCTGAGTGCGCCACGGGTCGAGGCGGCCGCCGACGGCAGGTGGACGTTTGCGGACTCTCCCGCGCCCGCGCTCGCCGACGGCGTCATGGCTGACGGACAGCGCGTTTACGTGGTCGTCCACGCGGATCCGAATCGCCGGACCGACAACGATCTGCACCGCGTGCACGGCACGGTGCGGTTGACGCCCAACGGGACGGCCGGTATCGAGTGGGAGACGCTCGCAAGCGCCACGGCACCCCGGCTTTCGCAGAACGGGCTCTGGCTCGACTATGTCGGGGCGACGCTCACTGCGCGCGCCTTCGACACAGCCTGGGACGGCTTCGGCAAGTGGCTCGTGACGATCGCCTGCTGGCTGTTCGCTTACTCGACGATGATCTCCTGGATCTATTACGGTGAGCAGGGCGTCATCTACATGTTCGGCTCCCGGTACGCCATGGCTTTCCGGATCCTGGTCTGCGCACTGATGGTGCTCGGCGGCACGCGGTTCGTGGAAACCGCGACCGAGGTCGACGCGATCACGACGCTGGGCACCGGCGTCATGCTCTGGGTGAATATCCCGCTCACCATCCTGCTTGCGAGCCAGGCCATGCGCGCCTACCGGGACTACATCACCCGCCTCGACCGCGGCGCCTTTGCGGCCGAGCGCCGCAAGTGATTGAATCGCATTCCCGATAAAGGAGGCGCCCGATGGGAATGCTGCAGTTGCGCGCAAAGGACGGCCACAGCCTGTCGGCTTACATGGTGGCGCCGGAGGGCAAGCCGCGTGGCGGCGTCGTGGTGATCCAGGAGATCTTCGGGCTCAACTCGCACATCAAGCGGGTCACCGAGCAGTATGCCGGCCTCGGCTACCTTGCCGTCGCGCCGGCGCTCTTCGACCGCATCAAGCGCAACGTCGAGCTGCCGTACACCGACCTGCAGCCGGGCATCGACCTGATGACGAAGACGACCAACGACGGCGTTCTGGCCGACGTCAACGCCGCCGTCGACATCGTCGCGCACGCTGGACGCACCGGCATGGTGGGCTATTGCTGGGGTGGCCGGGTGACGTACCTGTCGGCCTGCCGCATCAACCTCGCCGCCGCGGTGGCGTACTACGGCGGCGGGATTGTGCAGCTGCTCGATGAGACGCCGAAGTGTCCCATCATGTTCCACCACGGCGAGCGCGACGCTTTCATCCCGGCGTCGGACGTGACGAAGATCCGCGCAGCGGTGCCGAATGGCGTTTTTCATCTCTACCCTGCCAACCACGGCTTCAACTGCACGGACCGCGCCGATTATGACGCCGCAAGCGCGCGCCTCGCCTTCGAGCGCTCGAGCGAGTTCTTCCGCAATCACATCGGCTGACGCGGGCGGGCTGCGCCCGCGCGACTAAGGATGGGTGAGCACATGACTCTCAAACTCAAGGATGCCGCGCTGCTCCGCCAGCAGTGCTATGTCGACGGCGAATGGCGCGATGCCGACGAGCGGCGGCAAGCACGAGGTGAGGAACCCCGCGACCGGCGAGGCGCTCGGCACGGTGCCGCAGTTCGGCGCCGCGGAGACCCGGCGCGCGATCGACGCGGCGCGCGCCGCGTTTCCCGCCTGGGCCGCACGCACCGCGAAGGATCGCGCGGCGCTGCTGCGGCGCTGGCACGACCTGATGCTCGCCAACGTCGACGATCTCGCGACGCTCATGACCGCCGAGCAGGGCAAGCCGCTCGCGGAGTCGAAGGGCGAGATCGCCTATGCGGCGTCCTTCATCGAGTGGTTCGCCGAGGAAGGCAAGCGCCTGTACGGCGACGTCATCCCCGGACACCAGCCCGACAAGCGCATCCTCGTCCTGCGACAGCCGGTGGGCGTCGTCGCCGCGATCACGCCCTGGAATTTCCCCGCCGCGATGATCACGCGCAAGGTCGGCGCCGGCGCTCGCCGCCGGCTGCACCTTCGTCTGCAAGCCGGCGACCCAGACGCCGTACTCGGCGCTCGCGATGGCCGAGCTCGCGCACCGCGCCGGCATTCCGCGCGGCGTGTTCAACGTCATCACCGGCGCCTGCCAGCTGCGATCGGCGGCGAGATGACGTCGAACGCCGATCGTCCGCAAGCTCACCTTCACCGGCTCGACCGAGATCGGCAAGAAGCTGATGGCGCAGTGCGCCGGCACGCTGAAGAAGCTGTCGCTCGAGCTCGGCGGCAACGCGCCGTTCATCGTGTTCGACGACGCCGATCTCGACGCCGCCGTGCCGGGCGCGATCGCGAGCAAGTATCGCAACACCGGCCAGACCTGCGTCTGCGCGAACCGGCTCCTGGTGCAGGACGGCGTCTACGACGCATTCGTCGCGCAAGCTCGTCGACGCCGTCCGCAAGCTGCGCGTCGGCGACGGTCTCAAGGGCGTGACCGACCAGGGCCCGCTGATCGACGCGAAGGCGCGTCGCGAAGGTCGAGGAGCACATCGCGGATGCACTCGCCAAGGGCGCCAGGGTCGCCTTTGGCGGCAAGCGTCACGCGCTCGGCGGCACGTTCTTCGAGCCCACCGTGATCACGCAGGTGAAGCCCGACATGCTGGTTGCGCGCGAGGAAACTTTCGGCCCGGTCGCGCCGCTCTTCCGTTTCAGGACGAGAAGGACGCGATCCGCATGGCGAACGACACCGAGTTCGGTCTCGCGTCGTACTTCTACACGCGCGACCTGGCGCGCTCGTGGCGCGTGTCCGAGGCGCTCGAGTACGGCATCGTCGGGCTCAACACCGGCATCATCTCGACCGAGGTCGCGCCGTTCGGCGGGGTGAAGGAGTCGGGCATGGGACGCGAGGGCTCGAAGTACGGCATCCTCGACTACACCGAGCTCAAGTACGTCTGTATCGGCGGCATCGAGGGGTGACTCACGGGCGGCTCTTGGTTCTGTAAAACAGCGGAAACCCCGGCTTTCATAGTTCCTGCGGGTTCCCGCCAATCCCCTAGCTTTCACGCCTTATTGGTGACACACTGGTGACACGCCACCAAGGGGTCAAAGTCGCCGTGTCACCAATCAAGCTGACCGAGGCGCGAGTCGCCGACGCCAAGTATCGAGGCGAGGACGGTAGCCGCGATGTCCGATGGGACACGCTGCTGACGGGCTTTGGGCTGCGTATAACGCCCGCTGGCGGCAAATCCTATGTCCTGAGCTACCGGCACAAGGGCAAGAAACGGCTCCTCACCGTAGGCCGCGTTGAGCTCTACAAGACCGTAGCAGGGGCACGGGCGAAAGCGCAGGACATGCTCCGCAACCTGCACGATCGTGGCGTAGACCCGAAGCAGACACGCCACACCCTCAAGGGTTCAGAGACGGTCGCGGACCTCTGGAAGCGATACGACGAGCTCGTGATCGCTGGCCGCGGGCCGAATCCGCAGCGCACTGTGCGCTCGCTGTTCCGGACTCACATTCTGCCGGTGCTCGGTACGGTGGCAGTGGCGCACCTGGACGCTGCGGACGTGACCAGGCTGCACGATAAGGCGACGAGCAAGGGCGGGAAGGTTGCCGCCAATCGTGCGGTAGAGCGGCTCTCAGACTGTCTGGCGTGGGCGCATAAGCGATACAGGGCGAGTTTCCCGCCGAACTGGACGAACCCGTGCCGCGAGGTGGCGATGAACGCCGAACACCCCCGGCGGCATTCCCTGACGCCCCCGCAGTTGCGGGCGCTGTGGGACTCACTCGAGGCCGAGCGGAGCCCGTGGAACCGTGCGTATCTGCGCGTTGTGATGCTCACGGGGGCGCGTAAGTCCGAGGTGCTGAACCTGCGCTGGGCGGATGTCGATCTAACGCTCGCCGCGCGCTGGTCCGCAGCACCAAGGCACGGGGCAATGAATATTTGATTCTCCCTGCACAGGCCGCCGCAGAATTGGCGGGGCTGCCTCGCACGTCGAGTGCCTACGTATTTCCGGGACGCGACCTCACCAAGCCGATGACCGATGCCAAGCGGCGCTACAAGTTGGCATTGAAGCGCGCAGGGCTCCCGACCGAGACCACGATTCACGATCTGCGCCGCAGCATGGGCGTTGCACTCGCGCAGACGGGATATTCGGCGCGAGGCTATCGCGGCGGTGTTGCGAAACACCTCCAACGTTGCCGCGAAGCACTACATCACGATCGCCGCGACTCACGTCATCGAGGCCACAGACAAGGCGGCTACGGCGATTCTTGGGTCCGCCCGATGACGGCGACGGGAAGGCGGTACATGAGATTTGTGCTGGTCGGCGATCCGGCCGAGCACTCTCGGAGAAATCTTGAGCTGCTGATCGGAGAGGTAAACGCAAACAGGTTGACCCCCAAGCGCAACGCCTATCTGGTCTCCATGTTGCAACGTATTCTCGCAGGCGAACCTGCAGAAGCTGTTTTCGAGCTTCGCACTGACGACAGGCGCAACCCGGATCGACTCTTCTTTATTGCACTCGACTACGCGGTGCGAAGGACCATTGTCCCCAAGATTCGGAAGGTCGAGGCAAACGTAGCCGTTGACTGGAGCGAGCGATCGGTTGACACCGTCAAGCAGATATATCGCAGGCATCGAAAGCAGGCCGAGTCTTACCTGACAGAGTGGCTCGAGTCGGAAATGCGGCGATCAAATTTCGACAAGAATGAATCCGGCAACGTGCTCATGGAAGCAATCGCATCCGCACGCCATGAGATTCTCACTGGGCGTCCACACCCTGTGGCGAAGCGAGCCGAAGAAAACATCGAAGTCGCGATGGACTGGACTCACCTACTGCGTTTCTATTCGGCGGTGTGACTACCTAGCGGAGATTGTCACACCAGATCATCGACTGCGGAGCCTGCACGAGCATTACTCTTCGTGACCTGTACTCACTGATGATGAGGCCGGTCATGAAGACTCTGACGCCCGATGAAGTCGCGCGACGGCTGAAGGGCAAACCGTCAACCCTCGCGAATTGGCGGCATCAAGGCATCGGTCCGCCCTATCTGAAGCTCGGTCGAATCCTCTATCCGGAAGAGGAATTCGAGCGCTGGCTCGAAAGTCGGCTGCGCTCGCCCGAACAGCGCGATCCCGCCGCCGAATCCGCCCGCTAATCCGCCCGCGCTAGTGCGCGCTGTCGTGACACCCGCCGCCGCCTACCGCGCCGACATCGAGCGTCAGCTCGCCGCCGTGCGCGAAGCAATCGAGGCGCACCAAAAGGCGATCTTCGAGCTCGATCACGCGAGACGGCGGCTGCTGTACCGACTCAACCAACACACGCCGACCGTCCCGAGGATGGATTCAGCATGACCAACCGCAAACCACGAATGAAACTTCATGTCACGAACTGGCTGACGCAGACCGCGCACCTGGACGGTATCCAGTACACCGTGCTGCACCTACTGCTGAACCACGCCTGCATGAGCGGCGGGGATCTCCCAGACGACCGCGAAAGCCTCGCCCGCCTGGCGCGCTGCACGATCGAGGAATTCGAGCAGGCATGGCCAGCAATCGAAGAATGGTTCGACGTGGCGCCAGACGGCCGACTCACCGCTCCTGATGCGTGCGACGGCGTTATCGCTGCACAGAGGGCTCGCCGATGAGCAACCCGAGTCGCGACACGTCGCCTTTTATGAGTTTCCATGCGGCGAACTGGCTCGCTGATACCGGGCACCTTGTAGGCGACGCCTATCAAGCCCTACATCGGCTGCAAGTACACGCTTGGCGGCGCGGCGGAACACTTCCAAGCGACCTCGAGTCAATGGCGCGACTCGTCGGCTTGCCGTTCGAGGAATTCAAGCGACTCTGGCCAGAGATCGCTGGCTGGTTCAAGGCGACTCCAGATGGCGACGTGATCGCACCATCTGTCGCCGAAGAGTACGCCCGGGCACTGGAGCTGAGAGAGCAGCGACGACGTGGCGCGGCCGCCACCAATACCAAAAGATGGAGCAATGAGCGATCGCTGAGCGACTCGCCCGATGAGCGACCGTTGAGCGATCGCACTGCGACTCACCCCTCTCCCTCTCCCTCTCCCTCTCAATCTCCCCCACACACGATAGGAAGGGGAGTGCAGAGGGGAAACCTAGGCGCTGGCGTGGAACGTTCCACCGTGGAACAAGAGAAAGAGGTTTTGCAGGAAAGAGCGCCACCCGAACCGAAGGCAGCAAACCTGAACGGTGGCAGCAAACCGAATCGCCGCCTTAAGAGCGTTTTGCAGGAGGCCAAGAGCGCAGAGGCCGAGCCCGACCTCATCGCGGCCATTCGCAAGCTGCTCGCGGCCGACATCGAACCGAACGAAGTACAGCGGCAGTTGGCCAAGCGTGGCTGCACCCTTGAACACATCAAGCTAGCGAGAGCGAACTGAAACGTTTCAATAACTCCATCGTCGCGTCTCAGGTCCGTCACAAGAGAAGCGGGGCGGGGAAATTCGACATGGGGAGCTTCGCCTGGACATCCCGTCGGCGCGCACGGCAGTTCTCAGAAAACAATAACTGGCTGACGCGCAATGAGTGAACCGTTACTGCCATGCTGCGGACGGCGATGCGGATACCGATCCGGTCGCTGCGCTCGTCGCGCAGTTCGAAGCACTGTGCGTGAGCGCGGGTATTGGATATCAATCGACGGCGCTATCGGAAGACGTCGCGCAGAGCTACTCGAGAGCTGCGGGACATTGAGGAATTGGAGGGCAAACGCTGGCACGAGCGTGCCTTCTTTCGCATCGCGGGCGCGTGACGTATCGGTTGCATGACTGGCAAGCACTCGAAGCGGGTCGCGTTGAAGAACAAGAATAGCTGCACGAGTTGTCACGCCTGTCACTCGGCAACATCGTCGAGACTCTAAAACACGAGACATGGCGGCATTGGTTCACTGCTGAGGAATCCGGATGACTGCCTACGCGCCGCGGAACGAGGAAAGGGGCTAGCGCGCTCGCATAGCGATCGCTCGCGAAGGGCGACTGCGAGTGCACACGGGTTTTCCGCGGCGAATTACGGGGAACTTGCAGTCCGACCGTTTTTCTGCGTGACGCGTCTCCGCGGCTCAACTACTAACGTGACGTGGCGCCCTCGCGGTGGGTCGCTGTCGGATGACTTTATCGTTCGCGCGACCGCCTCCGCCGCGACAGCTCGTACTGCGCGAGGCGACATTGGTACGCGCGTCGATGAAATAGAGAACGCGATGGCAGTGTCGTGGGTCGGCGAAGGTGCGCAAGCGTTGAGCTCCGCGCGTTCGATGTCACTGAGCTTTTGCCTACAAGCTCACGGCATGTGCGTGTTGACACAGGAGCTTTTGCGTTCGTCAAACGCGAAGTCGCGTTCGATAATTTTGGCTGGGCTTCTCGCGCGCATGCAGGACACCGCATTCTTCTCCGCTGACGCGTCACGCCACGAGTCAGGCGGAATCTTCGCGGCATCACGCGACGCGGCGACAGGTGATCAGTTGCGACATTGCGGGCTCATTGAAAACTTGAGGGCGATCTCAGTACATTTTTTCGTGATGCACCGAGCGTGGCGCTGCTTGTCGCTGCGTCAGCGCTGTTCGATCTCGGTGTGAAAGGCGGGACACTAAGCGGTGTCGGTAATTACGACGCGATACGTTCGTGATTCGACGGGCTCGCGATCGTTTTGCTCGACGGAAAGAAGCGCGACGAGCGCGAGCGTGCAGCTAGCGACGATCCAACGAACAGCTCGACGACGCGACGGCGACCAAAAAAGCGAAGCGCTTTGTCGGCGAGCTTAGAGAGCGCTGGCGACTTTAGAACGTACGTAGCGCTCGAGCTTGCGACAGTGGGGCTGTTCGAGCTGATTTACGGATTCATACACGGCTGATCGCTCTCGAGCGGCGCTTGGCGACTCGAGGACGTAGGGCGATGAGCTATCGCGGTATTGGTCAGGATGAGCATTACAGCGAGGGCGACTACTGCACACACGCGGATCACTTTGGCCGCAATGAAGGCCTCGCATCACTGGTCGTGATGCGAGTTGGCATTGTGTGTCAAGCGGAGCGGGCATGAGAAACAACGCGTTCGAGGGCACGATCACAGACGCGTGGTCGAAGCGCTAGCGTTCGGGATGCGCTTACGCGCGCCAGATCGGCAGAATGGTGATCGAGGCGTTATCGGCGCTCATGGTTACTGCGTGCTCGAGGATGACTTGACGGTGCGATTTTCGACGCGGCACGGGCTGCGCGACGACTGGCCGAGGCTGCGTCGCGCGGATTACGCTGGTGAATGATATTACTGAAACGTTTTGCGCTTGGACGAGTTGCGGCCGTTTGAGATTCTAGACGCCGATGACGCGGGTGAATGAGCAAGCAAGGCTAAGGCGGCGGCCGTAACTTTGACGGGCTCGTCATACAAACGACGGCGGCCGTGTGGCCGCCGTCGTTCGAGGGTCGAGTTTGCCCGCCCCTTTACCCGAACGGTGGCGGAACCATGTGCTGGCCGGGCGCGGCATCGCCTTCGCCGACGAGGACGAGCAGCATCGCGTGGGCCACCTCGACGCCGCCGGTCGAGACGTTCAGCTGGGCCTGCTTGAACCCGTCGGCGGCGCCCTTGGTCGTGGCCAGGACGACCGTGACCGTCGCGGACTGCGCCGGCGGCCAGGGTGAACGTCGCCGCCGCTGAGCGCTGAACGTCGCACCGTCGGCGGCCGTATCGGAGACGGCGACCGTGAAGGTCTTCGCTGAGCCGCTGATGTTGGTGATCGTCGATGGTCGCTGACGTTCGCCTGGCCGCTGCCGCTCGGCGAGGACCCGAACGAATGGCTGACCGGATCGAGCGCGGCGACGGCGCCCACCGCCGCGTCGACGTCGAGCAGTCCGGCGCCGACGATCAGCGCGTCGTTGGTGACGAGCTCCGGTCTCTGGGTGCCTGCAGCACGTTCTGCTGGGCCGTGTTGATCACGGCCGAGCGAACCTGGCCGCGCTCCAGTCGGGATGGGCGCCGCGGACGACCGCCGCTGCTCCGGCGAGGTGCGGCGTGGCCATCGACGTACCGCCGAAGAACGCCCAGCAGCCGGTAGTCGGCGCTCTGCCTCATCGCACGCCCAGGCGGGCTGCGAGCTGAGGACGTCGGCACCCGGGCGCGACGACGTCGGGCTTGATCAGCAGTCGCCGTGCGTCGGGCCCTGGCTGCTGAAGCTGGCCATGAGGTTGGTGTCCTCCGGGCTCGTGACGTAGACGCCGAGCGCGTGAAGCGTTGCGCGGCCGCCCGTCGTGGTCGTCGATCACCAGCGCCGTCCTCGAGGCTGACCATGAAGCCCGGGATGGTCGGCTGCGGCTCGAGCCCGTTGTGCGCCATGACGAACGGCGCCTCGCCGGGACTGCGGTTGACCATGATCACGCCGACGGCGCCGGCGTTCTGCGCGTTGCGCATCTTCACGGTGAAGTCGCAGTCGCCGCGGCCGAGCAGCGCGATCTTGCCGGTGAGGTCGATGCCGCGGCAGCGTCGAACGGCGCGTCGCAGGCGAGGTTCACGCCGTGCGGGTAGCGCTGCTCGGATCGGACACGACCGCCAGCGGCGCGGTGACGTCGGCTGTCGAGCTCTCGAAGTCGCCGACGACGGCCTCGTAGTCGAGTGCCGGCGACGGTCACGATGTTGATGATCCTGTGGCCGACCGTGCTCGCGCCCGCGGTGAGCGCGCGCGGCGCCGCGCCGGGGTAGTGGACGGTGAAGTAGCCCGGACCTTCGTTGCCCGGCGGCGACCGCGACGACCATGTTGGCCCGGTCGAGGTTGTCGATCGCGTTGTCGAGCAGGAACGCGCCGCCGCCGTCGTTGCGGGCGCCGCCAAGGCTCATGTTGGCGACGTCGAAGCCGTCCTCGTACGCCTCTTCGAGCGCGTCGAGGATGTCCTCGGAGCGTGCCTCGCCCACCGTCGCCCGGGAAGACGTTGTAGTTGCCGAGCAGCGCCCGCGGGCGCGACGCCGGACGGGTCATACGGGATGTCGACGCCGTCGATCGACGGCCGGCGTATGGGCGTTGCAGGCGATCGTGCCGGCGACGTGCGTGCCGTGGCCGTTACGGTCGGACGCGTCGACGCCGAGCTTCCTGGCCTTGTTGTTGAAGACCTTGGCGACGATGACCTTGTTGTTGGTGAGGCTCGGGTCGCCGAGTCTGGTCTGGTGCCGGGTAGCCCGCGTCGTCGAAGCACGGATGAGTGACGTCGATGCCGCTGTCGATGACGGCGACCTTGACGCCCGCGCCGGCATTGGCCGCTCCGCCGACCGCGGTCCAGGCCTCGTTAGCGCGCACGAGCGCGAGATCCGGATCGTCGTGGGCGAGCGGGCGGTAGACGCCTGCAGTATGCGCGCGCGACCAGCGGCGCGGAGCGCAGGGTCTTGCCAGCGACGTTCCGTTGAGCTTGACCGCTACGCGTGGAGCGCAATATCGAAGCTGCCGGTGACCTTGGCCTTCGGCGCGTTCGCGCTCAGCCACTGCTTGAATTCGTTGCGGATCTGGTTGAGCTGCGCACGCTCGACTGCACGCTGCGCTGTTGAAATCGATCTTCTTCCCGTTGGTCGGCCGCGGCCGCGCGACGTCGAGAGCGGATCGCCGACCAGCTCGACGATCGCCGAAGAGCGATCGACAGTGGACGCCGGCTGCGCGGCGGTCGCACCGCCGGCCGACGCGACCACGAGCGCCAGGACGGTGCTGAACAAACCGAGGGTTCGCCTCATGTGTCCTCCTCTCAAATCTAAGAAAACCAGAAGGGGGTCCTGATGAAAGCCGATTTCCTTCGATTGCTTGCCCTAGCACTGTCCGACGCTCTGTCGGGCATGGCCCTGAGGCTTAACTTCAGCCTGCCGCTCGGTTATGTAATGCAAGTCTTGTATGTAATGCAAGTCTTGATCCAGCCTGCTTCTACTCGTGCGCATTCAATGTATTAGCGCTGTTTGCTTGTGTAATTACGAGACGCCTTAGCCGCTAACCGTAAAGAGTTTCGACGTGAGCGATTCGGCCCGCGCGGGGCGCGGACCTTTGCCGCGGTGCGGCGTGACTTACGTGAGCAACGCGCCATATTCGGGCGATGTAGATCGTAGGGTGCCCCGGTCAGCTCGTCGCATCGCTTGAATGCAAGACATGCTTTGGGCGATTGCGCGCTCACTCCGGCAGCTTCAGCTTCCTCAGAAACGCCTTGTAGCGCGGATCGTCGACGAGCCCGCGCAACAGCCGGTCGCCTTTGATCTCCGCGACGCCGCCGTCGCGCTGGTCATAGGCGCGCTCGAGCCACTCGAAGGCCAGGTCGGCCTCGCCGCGGAAGGCATGCACTTCGGCGATCTGGTAGGCCGTCTCCCCGGCGTACTTGCTCTTCAGGGCCGCCAGCGCCGCGTCGGACTCGCTGCGCCGGCCGAGCGCGTGAAATACGAGCGGCAATCCTGCAGAGCCGCCAGATCTCCTCCGTTTCCTGCTGCATTTCCTGCAGGGCGGCGTCGGTCTTGCCCTGCAGGAGCAGGGCCCGCCCGATCGCCAAGTGCCGGACGGCCCCGTCGGGATCGAGCTCCAGGGCCTTGCGAAACGCGGCCTCGGCCTCCGTATCGCGGTTGACGGCCAGCAACACGAAGCCGAGGTTGCTGTAGGAGTTCGGCCGCAGCGGATCGCGCTCGATGGCCTTGTTCGCCAGGTCGATCGCTTCGTTCCAGCGTCCGAGGATCAACGCCTGGACGCCGACGTGCCTGAGGGCCTGGGCGTTGCCGGGTTCCAGCTCCAGTGCTCTGCGAAAGCTGGCGTCCGCGGCCGCCCAGTCCCAGTCGTAGACTGCTGTGGATCCAGCCCATCGCCAGATGCGCGTCAGCGAGCTGTGGATCGAGCGCCAGCGCCTTCTCCGCGGCCTCGCGCGCCCGTCGAAAGCCGTCCGCGGCCGGCACGAAACCCTAGTCGGCCTGCGCTGCGTATGCCTGCGACAGGCCCGCCCAGGCCGGGGCGTAGCCGGGATCGCGCTCGCGTGACCGCCGGAAGTAATCGACTGCACGCTCGAGGTCCTTCCGGCCGCGCCGGTCGAGGAAGAAACGTCCCTGCAAGGCGAGGTTGTAGGCCTCCGGGTCCAGTGGCTTGGAACGTGTCGCGAGCGCCGTGCCGAGCAGGGTCAGCTTCAGCGCCTTGACCACCTCGCCTGCAATGTCGTCCTGCACGACGAAGATGTCGTCGAGCGTGCGGTCGTAGGTCTCCGACCAGAGGTGGTAACCGTCCGCCGCCTTGATCAACTGCGCGGTGATCCGGACCTTGTTGCCGGACTTGCGCACGCTGCCCTCGAGGACGTGCGCGACGTTGAGCTTCTGCGCCACCTCCTGGACGTCGATCTTCTCGCCCTTGAACTTGAACGCCGAGGTGCGCGCGGCAACCCGCAGCTCGGGGATCTTCGCCAGCAGGTTGAGCAACTCCTCCGACAGGCCATCCGCGAAGTACTCCTGGTCCTGCATCGCCGCTCATGTCCGCGAACGGCAGCACCGCGATGGACTTGGCCGCGGCAACCACGGGGGCTGGAGCAACGTCAACCCGATCCGCAACGGTGGGTGTCTCAATTGCCACGACTCGTAGAGCCAGAAAATTCCGCCACCAGCCAGGAACAACAGCGTAATGATTGATGAATTCCGCGCCGTTGACGCGTTGCTCGCCACGATCGCCGTGATACCAAGCGAGGACCAAGACCACGGGCAAGCCGATCAGGAGGGCGAGCAGCGCGATATGGCGGAGCTGTTCTGGCCAGTGGAAGGACTCGCTGACGTACTCCAGGCCCTGCAGGAATCCCCAGGCGCCGGCGACGTAGATAAATCCCCACTGCACGACCTTGCGGCGGCGCAATCTGGTCCAAGTGCTTTCGGCTTCACGCTCTGTCGGCGTGTCGGTCACTGACCTCCCCCCTCAAGGGACAGTCTGGTATCAAGCAACGGGCACGGCAAGGGGGCAGGGGCGACCCGTGTGTTTTTCCCCGAACGCAGCGGATATTCGCGTCGCTCAGTCAAGCAGGGCGGCGCAGGCTCAGGGCATGGCCACAATGCCCACCGGCCTAACATCGCAGCCGGCCACCTAGCGTCTTGGGCGTACCTGGTGGTGGCACTGGCGGATGTTGCGTGCGCCACGGCGTTAATCGAGGCGGGTAATGGCTGGCTTCATTGCGGGTGGTTTAAGTCACCGAATACCCGGCGCGCGGCAGTAGCTACAACGAGGCTTGCGACCGACGAATCGATAGCCCCCGCGACCTTCAGCAATCAGCCGTTCCAGGTCGAGCACCGCCCAGCGCTCGCATGTTGCGCAGTACGCCGCGAGCTGGTGATCGTGCTGGTGCAGGGCGCGAAAGGTGTCGAGCGTGACCATTGCTTAGCTGTCAGCTGCCATCATGTAACGAGTGGATTTGATGCGGGCGAAGGGTGAGGTCTAAGCAGTTATGTACCGAGCATACGTAGCCGTTGTGGCGCTGGCGTTAGCGAGCGTGATTGGTTGTGATCAACACACAGGTCGGAAGTCCGTGGCCGAGCCGATGCAGTGGCGCAACGACTGCCTTCTGTCGAGTTCCGACGTTCCCTTTGCGCGCGCCTTCGAGCCCAAACTTCATCGATGCTTGAAGGAGCACCCTTGGAAGATTTATCGAAGCAATGATCCAGTAACGGATGAGCCACAGGTAACTGTCGCAACAACAACTCTTCTTGGCCTCACCCTTTTAGGCAACCTGCCGCTACCGACGCCCAGGTTAGGTACTACGATGTAGAAAAAACACCGTGGATGCGGCCATTGACTGGGATCGATTCATAGGTCGGGAGGATGTCGCAGTGGCTTATCGCATCGACAATTCGCGCCCGATTGCGGCCACATGGTCAATTTCTACGTCGTCAACCGCTGCAATTGTGCCAGAGGGGCAGGTCCTTGAATTCGTGCACTCACTTCGATCAAGGAATGAATTGATCGCGCAAGTTACGACCGATAGGGGCGTCAAAGTTGATGGCACGTTCGTTCTTACTGATGCCAATCGGGCGATTGATGCCGTACTTGCTGCCTGCAATAGCGAATCTATCTCCTAAGGACGCTGGCACCGTGACGAGCGCGGAGGCACGCGCTCACGATGCCGACATGGAAGCTATGCCCATCGACCCGAACATCGCCGCCGGCCGGCTAGCGTTCTGGGCGTATCACTGGGTGGCACTGGCGGGTGCTGAGGAGGCGGCGTTTCGGCGATTAGCCCTCTCCGCTCGCACGCGGCGCAGTAGCACGCGAGCTTGTGATCGTGCTCATCGCGGGCCGTCCTTCGAGTTGTAGAGCGCCCGTTGTGCCCGACGCGCGATGTCCATCCTGTGTGTGTGCTTGATCCATGGCGCGCGTCGCCGCCACAGCATGAGGCCCACGAAACTAATCCCGAACGCCCCGCAGAAGAAGATCCAGAGTTCGGACATGACGCTCACCTTACCTCCGCAGCGTCAACTGGGCACGTTCGAACTGATCGAACGAACGGTGGGAACCTTCAGGGCCGGCGCTCGCAAGGGGGCCGGCCTTTCTTGCCCGTAGAATACGAGCAGTCTGTATGAACGCGGCCCCCGTGTGCTTGGTGACACAGCGGTGACACGCGACTGTCCGTAAACGGTCGATGCCCGAGGAAAATAGGTCCGTGAACGTCCCATCCTCTGTATCGGCGGCATCGAGGCTTGAATCCAGCCGACCCAGGCCCACTACCGGCGCCGCCACCACGCGAGCCGCTCAGCGACCGCACCCTTCTCCGGCTGCTCGCCGCGGTCTCGGCGCTCGGGCCGATTGCGACCAACCTGTATCTGCCGGCGCTACCCGACGTCCGCGCCGACTTCGGCGCGAGCGTCGCCGCGGTGCAGACGACCTTCTCCATCTCGCTCATCACCTTCGCCACCGGGATCCTGGTCTGGGGGCCGCTCTCCGACCGTTACGGTCGTCGCACGGCGGTGATCACGGGTCTCACGATCATGATCGCGGGCTCGCTGTTGAATCTCGCCGCGCCCAGCCTCGGCTGGCTGATCGCCGGGCGGGGCATCCAGGCCTTCGGGACGGCCGCCGGCCTGGTCGTCGCGCGGGTAATCGTGACTGACCGCTTTCCGGCCGATCGAATCGCGCGGACGCTCGCAGGCCTGACCATGGCGTCCGTCCTGGGCAACGCGCTCGCGCCGACGGCAGGCGGCTACCTCGTCGCGGCGTTCGGCTGGCGATCGGTGTTCGGCGTGCTGGTCGTCGCGGCGGTCGTGGTCGCCATCGCTGCATGGCGGGGACTGCCCGAGACGCACGCGCACGGCGGCAGTCCGCCTCGCGTGCGCGACATGGTCGCGACCGCCCGCATGCTGCTCGGCGAGCCGCTCTTCGTCCATTGCATCGTGCAGAGTACGGTGGTCTACGCCATCTTCTTCGTGTTCATCTCGCTCTCGCCGCACATCATGGTCGACGCCCTCGGCCGCAGCGGCACCGAGTTCGGCCCGTATTACCTCTTCATCGCGGTCGGCTATTTCCTGGGCAACTGGTCGGTGGGCCGGCTCGCTTCGCCGCGCGGTCAGCACTGGATGGTGTCGACCGGCCTCACGATTCAGCTCGCCGCCGCGGCGGCGGGTCTGGCGCTCGTGCTCATGCACGTCGATCACCCGCTCAGCATATTCATCCCGAT
This sequence comes from uncultured Gammaproteobacteria bacterium, assembly GCA_963728295.1. Lineage (GTDB taxonomy): Bacteria > Pseudomonadota > Gammaproteobacteria > Steroidobacterales > Steroidobacteraceae > DATJKD01. Next base: position 505,101 of record CAVSKB010000006.1, read on the forward strand.
GGGGGTGCTGGCCTACGGGCAGGGGCTCACGCTGCCGAGCGTGACCGCGAGCGCGGTGAGCCTGACGCAGGAGAATGTCGGCGTTGCCTCGAGCATCATCGGATTCCTGCCGCAGATCGTCGCCGCCCTGGCGCTGCAGGGGATGGCACATTTCCCCACGGATACCGCGCTGCCGATGATGGCGTACTGCGCGGCCCTCGCCGTGATCGGCTACGGGGTACTGCGGTTGGCGCCGAGGTTCGACCTGGTGCGGTTGCGGTAGCGCTGTGTCATTTCCGTCCACGCGTCCTTGACGCTCGAGCGCGCGCGAGCTTACCGTTTATGGCGATCTCGGCCAACACTCCCGCGATGATGCCGAGCACGCCCCAGATCCAGTCCGTCTGCATGAGAAACGCGCCCGCCACGTCCAGAAGAATCGAATTCATGACAACGCTTTTCCACTCACTTCGACCACGTCCATCTAAGCGCGGCGAACTGCGGAAAACGCGCGATTGCGTCAAACATTTCGCGGGCTGCCCGAGCGGAGATGCGCAGCGAGGTCCGCACGGAATGCGGCACCGGATCCGCGGATTGTGCGCGTGATCGCATCCTGGACGAGCGATTCCATGGCACGGTCAGGGCTCGCATTCCCGGGGATGATCATGAGATACCGTGCATCAGCTCAACTCGTCGTGGCTGTGCTCCTGGCCGCAAGCGCTGCGCCCTCGACCGCGGAGTCTGAGTGGACGCCCGTCGCGCAGACCGAGGAGAGTGTCTATCTGCTCGATGAGGCAAGCATCCAGGTTCGCGCCGGTCTGCTCACGGCGTGGGAGCTCGTCGAGTACGCAGGGCCGCAACAGGCGGACGGCGTGCTCTATCGCTCGCAGCTGAATCTGCGGGCCTATCGATGCTCGGATCGCAGCTGGGACGTGCTGCAGGTGACCCGCTTCGCGGGACCGCGACGCTCCGGCGAGGCGGTGCTCGCCAGCAGTTTTCCTCCGTCGGCCGCGGCGTGGAATCGGGTTGCGCCGGAATCCGTTGCGGCGCTGATGCTCGATCGCGTGTGCACGCTCGCCGGCGCGCAGGCGCGTGGTAACGCGGCAGAATCTTCAAGGACTTCCTCGTAGTCCTGATCCGGGCTCTGCCCTCCTTGCATGACGGCCAGCGCCGCCGCGAGCGAGCGCGATGTCCCGGATCAGTCGGCCGCCGCCAACTCCGCAAGATCCCTGAGACTTTTCGCCCAGACCTTCTTCTGCTTGAGCGCCGCTTCCTGCGAAGCGAGCTTGTCCTGCTGTACCGTGATCTGCGCCTTCCCCGCGCCCTTGGCGTAGAAATAGAAGCTGATGCTCCTGCTGCCGTCTCTTGAGGTCGCGCGCATCGATTTGGGACGGGTTGCCTTGTGCACGACGACACCGCGCGGCAGCCATCTCGCCTGCCGCTTCTGATCCGCGGCGGTCGAGTAGAGCCGCTCGAGACCGGTGGCCACGGTCAGACTGCCGCTCGCCGCGAAGCCGTCCGCCTTCTGCAGGTTGGCACGCTTCCCGGTCAGGCGCTCGTATCCGACCGTCACGGATTGCGCCCACCAGTCGTCAACGCCGAAGCGCCGGTGCAGGAGCTCGGCGACCGCGGTGTGGGAGAGATCGCGGGCGCCGGCGTCATCGAGCGCTACGAGCCATTCGGCCCAGGTGCGGCCGGTCCTCGCGGCGATCGACGCGTCGCTCACCGGCATTGATGCAGCCGCCTGCGTCGCGCGCTTTTTCGTCGCCATCCGTCACTACCCCCGGTCGCGGAACGAGTCGCTAGCTTACTCCGGGCTGGCCCGGCTTTTGCCTCGCGCCCGGCTTCCGGTATCGTTGCGCACCTCCCCAGCGCCGTGTGCCGATGCCCGACTACACCGGATCGCCGGACTTCACGCACGGACTGCCGCCGCGGCTCGGGTTGCTGCTCGTAAACCTCGGAACCCCGGACGCGCCGACGCCGCGTGCCGTGCGCCGCTTCCTGGCCGAGTTCCTGTCCGACCCGCGGGTGGTCGAAGCCCCGCGCGCCTTGTGGTGGCTCGCCCTGCACGGCGTCGTCCTGCGGGTCCGACCACGCCGCAGCGCCGCAGCGTACGCGACGATCTGGACGCCGCAGGGCTCTCCGCTGCTCGTCCATTCGGAGGCCCTGGTGCAGGCCCTGCAGCGCCGGCTCGCGGTGCGATTCGGCGACCGCGTACTGGTCGGTCTCGCCATGAGCTACGGCCTGCCGTCGATCGCCTCTGCCCTCGAATACCTCCGGCGTCAGAACGTGCGGCGCCTGCTCGTGCTGCCGCTCTATCCTCAGTACTCAGGCACGACCACCGCTTCGATTTTCGAACGTGTGACCGCCGGGCTCGCGCGCTGGCGATGGATTCCCGAGCTGCGATTCGTCAATGCGCTATCATGAGGAAGAGGTCTACGTGGCGGCGGTGGCCGGCAGCGTTGCGGAGCATTGGCGGGTCCACGGACGCAAGCACCTGCTGTTCTCGTTCCACTCCATTCCGCAGCGCTACTTCAAGGCTGGCGATCCATATCACTGCCAATGCCAGGCAACGGCCCGCCGGGTCGCCGAACGGCTGGACCTGGCTTCCGAAGACTGGTCCGTGGCGTTTCAGTCCCGATTCGGTCGGGAACCCTGGCTACAACCGTACACGGACGTGCTGCTGGAAAAGTATGCGCAGTCGGGGCCGAAGCAAGTGACGGTCGTGTGCCCGGGCTTTGCCGTCGACTGCCTCGAAACGCTCGAGGAGGTCGACATCCGCCTGCGTGCGGCGTTTTTCCTCCGCGGAGGCGACGATTTCGACTACGTGCCCTGCCTCAACTCGAGCGAGCCGCACACCCACTTGCTGGAGCAGCTGCTGATCCGCCATGCCCATGGCTGGCCCGAGATCGAGGGCCGGAGCGATCCCGGCGCCGCTTGCATCCGCCAGCGAGCGAGCGCGGGCAATGGGCGCCCCCCGCTAGCCGGCCGGCGGAGCGGCAAGTGACATAAGCCGACATGGCTCATGCAGGCCGCAGCCGTCCGTCCGCCCGTAGCGGCCGCCTGGCGCCGCCGCCTGCGAAACGCCGTGGGGCACAGTAAGCTGACGACATGCTCGGGCGCTTCCTCGAGGTCAGCGTACATACTCCGGACGTCCGGGCATCGCTGTCCTTTTACGAGTCGATCGGCTTCGTCCAGGCGACCGTGGGCGAGGTCTGGACGCACCCGTACGCGGTCGTCACCGACGGCCATCTCTACATCGGGCTGCACGGCTCCGGCATTCCCTCGCCGTCGTTGACCTGGGTGCGGCCGGACCTTGCCAGCCACGCGGCCGAGCTCGAGGCGCTTGGGATCAAGTTCGATTTCGTGCGCTTCGGCGAGGAAGCGTTCCACGAACTCGGCTTCTCCGATCCGTCCGGACACACGATTACGCTGATCGAGGCGCGCACCTTCTCGCCGCTGGCCGTGGGTCATGCGCCGACCACCGCCATCGGCTATTTCGAGGAGTTCGGCGCTGCCGACCGCGAACCTCGCCGCCGCGAGCGCCTTCTGGGACAAGCTGGGTCTCGTTGCCTTCGAGCGGACCGAGGAGCCGTTTCCGAAGGCGGTGCTGGCGGGCTCGGACATCAACGTCGGTCTCTACGAGCTCGAGCTGCGCGCGCCGGTGCTCGCATTCTCCGATCCGTTTATGGACGCGCGCATCGAGGCGCTGCGCGAGAAGGGATTCCGGTTTCAGTCGCGGCTGCCGCGCGGGCTCGATTCGCGCGAGAACGCCATCCTCGAGGCGCCCGAAGGCACACCGCTCCTGCTGATGAAAGCCGACGAGTAACGCCCGCGTGGTCCCGGCCCTCAGCGAGAGCTGCCGGCCGCCCGTGCAACGACGTCGAAGCGGATCTCGACCTCGTCCGCCACTGCGATCGCGCCGCCCACGATGCTGAACGGCTTGATCCCGAGCTCGCTCTGCAGGACCTTGAAGCTGCCCTGCGCGGAAACCGAATCCGCGCCGATGCGCGCAGTGACCGGCACCTCGCGCTCGAGCTGCGCGCCGCGGACCACGATGCGAACCTTCAGTTTCGACGGGGCGGTGTCCTCCAGCGGCCCCGCCGAGCTGACGACGATCTCCGGATAACTCGCCGCATCCAGCACGTCGGGACCGAGCATGTTGCTGCGGGTTCCGGTTCGCGCGTCCTCGGGCACCTTCGCCGCGAACTCCGGGCCGGCCGCGGCGCGCGCCGCCGGGTCGTCGACGACGAACGCGTCAACCGGCACGCGGAGCTCGAAACCCGACAAGTCGTGCGTGGCACCGAACCAGACCCGACCGGTTTCATCGGCGGAGGTGACGACGTGCACGTGACCGAAGCCGGACAGCTTACCGGCGCGCCGCACGAGCACGCTGACGACGCTCGCCCCGGGGTCGATCTCGAATTCCCGTGCGCCGGCCGGAACCGCCGCCCGTGGCGCCGTAGTCGCCGGCCCCGGAGCGGGCTGCTCGGCGCGCCTTGGCGCGCAGGCGGCGATTGCGGCGCCGGCGACCGCGGCCAGCAGGAGTCCCGGCCATGGAACCCGGCCCGGGCCGTCCGGTCCGTCGCGACAACTCCGACCCGTGGCCTGCGTTAGTATCCCGTGGTCGCCGGTTTCCAAGGGTCCCTCCCGGAGTGCTGCGCAATACGCCTTCGTCCTATGGCTCGGTCGCGAAGCTCCTGCACTGGAGCATCGTGGTGCTGATAATTACACAACTGGTGCTGGGGATTACGGCCGACGACCTGCCGAACGGGCTCCGCAAGCTCGAGCTCCTTGCATGGCACAAGTCGTTCGGGATGCTGATCCTGATGCTGGCGCTGGCGCGTCTCGCGTGGCGATACGCCAACCCCCGCCCGGTACCGCCCGCGGACATGCCGCGCTGGCAGCGGCTCGCCGCGGTCGGCACGCACCGCCTCCTCTATGCGCTCATCCTGCTGCAGCCGCTGACCGGGTGGCTGATGTCCTCGTACAAGAACTATCCAGTCAGCTTCTTCGGCCTGCTTTCAGTGGCCGGACCTCGTGGCGCCCGACCCGGGGCTGCACGAGCTGTTCGAGGAAGTGCACGAGTGGCTTGCGCGCCTGCTCGTGACCGTCGCGATCGTCCACGCTTCCGCCGCGCTCTACCATCACTTCGGACGCAAGGACGACGTGCTGCGGCGCATGCTGCCGTTTACCGGCGTCCTGCTGCTGCTGCTCCTGAGCGCTGGAGGCGTCCACGCGGCGACCGCCTGGCGTACGGATGCGTCAGGAAGCGAGCTGGTTTTCCGCGCCATGCAGGCCGGCGCGGAATTCGAGGGCCGCTTCAAACGCTTCACGCCGGAGATCCGGTTCGACCCCGCCGACCTGGCCGGAAGCCATTTCGACGTCAAGATCGATACGCGCTCGGCCGACACGCAGGACGGCGATCGCGACGCTGCGCTTGCGAGCGGCGACTTCTTCGCCACGGACCGCTGGCCGACGGCGCACTTCGAGACGACGGGCTTTACGGCCAAGGGGCCCGGCAAGTTCGAAGCCAAGGGCCGTCTCACGATCCGCGACGTGACTCGAGATGTGCTGCTGCCGTTCAGTTTCACCCCGGCGGCCGATGGGCACCACGCGACGCTCGCGGGCACCACCACCATACGCAGGCTCGATTTCGGCGTCGGCCAGGGCGAATGGAAGGACACAACCTGGGTCGGCAACGACGTCAAGATCCGCTTCGAGCTGCGACTCGCTTCCGCCGGGGATCCGCACTGACCTGGCGGTGATCCTGCGCTGCAGCAAGACTCGCCGCACCGCGCCTTTAGGAACTCGCGCGCCGCGGGCATAGAATGTCCGGGCTGCATGCGCAGCATCGATCTCCCGACACAACCGTTCGAACGCTGGGGGTCCACATGTCATCCCGGTTCACGGCGCCGTATCAGCGCCTGTTGCTGCCTGTCGTCGTCGCACTCGCGATCACCGCCTGCCAGAAGAAGCCCGAACCCGCGGAGGAAGCGCCCGCCGCAGCGGCCGGACCAGCCGCCGACGCGCTCGAGGGCCAGGTGGACATCGTGGCCTGGCCCGGATACGTCGAGCGCGGCGATACCGACAAGAATTACGATTGGGTGACGGCGTTCGAGCAGGAAACCGGCCTGCAAGGTCAACGTAAAGACCGCCGGCACCTCGGACGAGATGGTCTCGCTGATGACCCAGGGCGGATACGACCTCGTCACCGCCTCCGGCGACGCGTCGCTCCGCCTGATCCGTGGCGGCACCGTGCAGCCGGTCGACATCGGTCGCATCCCGAGCTACGCGAACGTCGATGAGCGGCTGAAGGAAGCGCCGTGGCACTATGTCGACGGCAAGCATTACGGCACGCCCTATCAGTGGGGGCCGAACGTGCTGATGTACAACACCAAGGTCTTCAAGACGGCGCCCAAGTCGTGGTCGGTCGTGCTCGAGCCGCAGAAGCTGCCGGACGGCAAGCCGAACAAGGGGCGCATCCAGGCCTATGACGGCCCGATCTACATCGCCGACGCGGCGCTGTACCTGATGGCGAAGCGCCCTGAGCTCGGGATCAAGAATCCGTTCGAGCTCAACGAAGAGCAGTACGCCGCGGCGCTCGAGCTGCTGCGCAAGCAGCACCCGCTGGTGCACCGCTACTGGCACGACGCGAACGTCCAGGTGCAGGACTTCACCAACGAAGGCGTCGTCGCCTCGAGCTCGTGGCCGTTCCAGGCGAACACGCTGCTCGCCAACAAGCAGCCGATTGCAACTGTCGTCCCGGACGAAGGCGCCACCGGATGGGCGGACACGACGATGCTCGCCACCGATGCGAAGCATCCGAACTGCGCCTATCGCTGGATGGAGTGGTCGCTCAATGCCAAGGTGCAGGGCGATCTCGCGTCGTGGTTCGGCTCCGTGCCCGCGGTGCCCGCCGCATGCGAGGGCAACGCGCTGCTCGGACCGGAGGGCTGCAAGACCAACGGTTTCGAGAACTTCGACCGGATCCATTTCTGGCGCACACCGGAATCGACCTGCGCGCAGGGTACCTGTGTCCCGTACAGCCGCTGGGCGACCGATTACGTTGCGGTGATGGGCGGCCGCTAGGCCGCCCTCGGGCCGCGCATGGCGGCGATCGAACTGCGCGACGCTTCGCGGGCATTCGGCCCGGTCGTCGCGCTCGACCGCGTCTCGCTCACGATCGCACCGGGTGAGTTCTTCGCGCTCCTCGGCCCGTCCGGCTCCGGCAAGACGACCTGTCTGCGCCTGATCGCAGGATTCGATCGTCCTGACAGCGGACAGGTGCTGCTCGACGGCGTGGACGTCACCGACGTCCCGCCGTTCGAGCGCAACGTCAACACGGTGTTCCAGGACTACGCGCTTTTCCCCCATATGAACGTCGCGGACAACGTCGCCTACGGGCTGCGCGTGCGCCGCGTCGCGGCAGCAGAACGACGCCGCCGCGCGATCGAGATGCTGGAGCTCGTGCAGCTCGAATCGTTCGCCGAGCGCAGACCGACGCAGCTCTCGGGAGGACAGAGGCAGCGCGTCGCGCTCGCCCGCGCACTGATCAATCAGCCGAAGGTACTGCTGCTCGACGAGCCGCTGGGCGCGCTCGACCTCAAGCTGCGTGAGGAGATGCAGACCGAGCTCAAGGGACTGCAGCAGCGGCTCGGCATCACGTTCGTGTTCGTCACGCACGACCAGGGCGAGGCCCTTTCGATGGCGAACCGCGTCGCGGTGTTCAACGCAGGGCGCATCGAGCAGCTCGACACACCACGCGCGCTCTATACCCGACCGAAGACGGCCTTCGTCGCGGGCTTTGTCGGCAGCGCGAATGTCGTCGAATCCGACCTCGCCGACCGTCTGACCGGGCGCGCGCAGGCGTTCGCGATCCGGCCGGAGCAGATCCGGATCCTGACGGATGGCACACCGCCCGCGGGCCACGTGTGCGTCGAAGGAGTGGTCGAGGACATCCTCTATCACGGCGCCAGCAGCCGCTGTCACGTGCGTATCGACGGCGGCGCCCTGCTCGCGGTCGCCCAGGCCGAATCCGGCGGTGCCCCGTCGTTACCAGCGCCCGGCACGCGCGTGCGTATCGCGTGGGCCCAGGCGAGCGCCGTACCCCTCGAGTGACGATGCTCGCGCGCAGCGTCTCGCGCTTCCTGCACAGCCGCCGCGGCTTCTACCTGGCGCTGCTGCTCGCGCCGCCGCTCCTGTGGCTGGGGACGGTCTACCTTGGCTCGCTTCTTGTTCTGCTCGCTGCAGAGTTTCTATGCGATCGACGAGTTCACCGCACGCGTCGTGCCGGAACTGACGCTCAAGACCTATCGGCAGCTGGTCGGGCATCCCGCAAACGTCGACATCATCCTGCGCACGCTTGCGATGGCGGTCGCCGTCACGCTTGCCTCCGCCGTGATCGCCTTTCCGATCGCTTATTACATGGCGCGATACGCCGGGCCGCGGATGAGGGCGTTCTTCTACGTCGGCGTGATGCTGCCGATGTGGACCAGCTATCTCGTCAAGGTCTACGCATGGCGGCTTCTCCTCGCCAAGGAGGGCATCGTCTCCTGGGCGCTCACCGGGCTCGGGCTCGCAGGGCTCGCTCGACCGGCTGCTCGCCGTGCCTGTGGTCGGCGGGCCGTCGCTCGCCTCGAGCTACATCGGCATGTTCATCGTGTTCGTCTACATGTGGCTGCCGTTCATGATCCTGCCGCTGGCTGCCGCGCTCGAACGCGTGCCGCACTCGCTGCTGCAGGCCTCCGCCGATCTTGGCGCGCGGCCGCGGACAGACGTTCCGCAACGTCGTGCTGCCGCTCGCGTTGCCGGGCCTCGCCGCGGGCTCGATCTTCACGTTCTCGCTCACGCTCGGCGACTACATCATCCCGACGGTCGTCGGGGCGCCGGGCTATTTCATCGGCATGATGGTCTACCAGCAGCAGGGCACGGCCGGCAACATGCCGCTCGCCGCGGCCTTCTCGATCGTGCCGATCGTGCTGATCGCGCATCTACCTCGCGCTCGCACGGCGAATGGGGGCGTTCGATGCGCTCTAGACCACGCTGGGGCGGCGCCTCGACAGGGCTCAGAAGATCGCCGCTGCGGCCGGGCTCGTGTTCCTGCACCTGCCGGTGTGGGTGATCGTGCTCTACGCGTTCACGACCGAGGATCGCACCTACGCCTTCCCGCCACCCGGGCTCACGCTGCACTGGTTCGAGGCCGCGTTCGCGCGCCACGATATCTGGGAGGCGATGCGGCTGTCGCTCATGGTTGCAAGCGTCGCGACCGCTGGTCGCGCTCGTGCTCGGAACGCTCGCGGCCTTCGCGCTCGCACGCAGCAACTTCCGCGCGAAGGAGTCGATCACGCTGCTCTTCGTGCTGCCGATCGCGCTGCCCGGCATCCTCACGGGGCTCGCGCTGCTGGCCGGGATCCGCTCGATCGGGCTCACGCCCGGGTTCTGGACCATCGTCGCGGGCCACGCGACGTTCTGCCTCGTGATCGTGCACAACAACGTCGATCGCACGCCTGCGCCGCATCCCCACGAACTGGGTCGAGGCCTCGATGGACCTGGGCGCCGACGGCTGGCAGACCTTCCGCTTCGTGCTGCTGCCGCAGATCGCGACCGCGCTGCTCGCGGGCGGGATGCTCGCCTTCGCGCTGTCCTTCGACGAGATCATCGTCACGCTGTTCACGGCCGGGCACGAACGCACCCTTCCGATCTGGTTCTACAACGAGCTGTTCCGGCCCCGTGAGCGGCCGATCACCAACGTCGTCGCAGTGATCGTGATCCTCGTGACGCTCGGGCCCATACTGCTCGCCTATTACCTCACACGGCCGGACGAACACGCGTCTGGCAACTGACGCCGCCACGGCAGCGAGGCATCCATGCAGACGAAACTGCTGATCAACGGCAAGCTCACCGCCGGCGGGGGCAAGGTCGAGGACGTTCTCAACCCGGCCACGGGCAAGGTACTGGCGCGCGTGGCCGAAGCCTCGCGCGAACAGGTGAACGCCGCGGTCGCCGCGGCGGACGCCGCGTTCGAGGGCTGGGCACACACGCCGCCCAAGGACCGCGCGACGCTGCTGCTCAAGCTCGCCGACCGGATCGAGGCGGACGGCAAGGGCTTCGCGAAGATCGAGTCGCAGAACTGCGGCAAGCCCTACGCGGCCGCGCTCGCGGACGAGATCCCCGCCATCGCCGACGTATTCCGCTTCTTTGCCGGCGCCTGCCGCAGCCTCACGAGCGCGGTGTCAGGCGAATACCTCGCCGGCTACACCAGCATGATCCGGCGCGATCCGGTCGGCGTCGTTGCCTCGATCGCGCCCTGGAACTATCCCCTCATGATGGCAGCGTGGAAGCTGGGACCTGCGCTGGCCGCCGGCAACACCTGCGTGCTCAAGCCCTCGGAGCAGACGCCGCTCACGGCGCTCAAACTGGGGGAGCTGCTGGCAGAGCTCTTTCCTCCTGGTGTCGTCAACGTCATCGCCGGCCGCGGGGCGTCCGTCGGCGCTCCGCTCACCCGTCATCCGAAGGTCCGGATGATCTCGCTCACGGGAGATGTAGCCACGGGCGCGAAGATTCTCGAGGCGGCCTCCGACGGGATCAAGCGCACGCATCTGGAGCTCGGTGGCAAGGCGCCGGTAATCGTGTTCGACGACGCGGACCTCGAGTCCGTGGTCTCCGGCGTGCGCACCTTCGGGTATTACAACGCCGGCCAGGATTGCACGGCGGCCTGCCGCCTCTACGCCGGCTCGAAGGTGTACGACCGGCTGGTAGCCGATCTCACGAGCGCCGTCGGCTCGATCAATGTCGGGCAGCAGAACGCGAAGGGCGTCGAGATGGGCCCGCTCATCAGCGCCGAGCAGCGAACGCGCGTGGCGGGCTTCGTCGACCGTGCGAGGAAACAGAAGCACATCGAGGTCACGACCGGCGGAAAGGCGGGAACGGGCGGCGGGTTCTTCTACGAGCCCACGGTCGTCGCCGGCGCGCGGCAGTCCGACGAGATCGTGCAACGCGAGGTCTTCGGGCCGGTGGTGTCGGTCACGCGGTTCAAGGATCCCGACGACGCGATCGCGTGGGCGAACGACTCGGACTACGGCCTCGCTTCCTCGGTGTGGACGCAGGACATCGGCAAGGCGCTTACGGTTGCCTCGCGGCTGCAGTACGGCTGCACCTGGATCAACACGCACTTCATGCTGGTGAGCGAGATGCCGCACGGCGGGCTGAAGCGCTCGGGCTACGGCAAGGACCTGTCGATGTATGCGCTCGAGGACTACAGCGTCGTGCGGCACGTGATGGCGAAGCTGTGAACGCGACCTCTGCACTGCGGCCTAACGCTCCGCGCCGTTTGGCCGCCTAACACCGGCGTGTGCGAGCGCATCCAATGGCTTACGTCGTTCGCAGGAGCGTTTGCAGCGTGTTTGCGGTGTTTTATCACCGCAGATTTCGGCGGCCTAATTAAGAGTTAGGCGTGGTGAAAGTGATAAGGTCAATTGCGGTGGCGTTGGCGCTTCTGGCTTCCCCTTTCATGTGCCGAGGTCAATCGACTGGCGCGCTGGAGGTCACCGTTTCCGGGGAGCCTCAACATTTTGGCCGAGAGGAAGAAGATGCGATAACGTTCGAGCTGCACAAGCTAATGTTGTCGGCGCTTTCTCAAGGAGTTGTCTCAGACGCTCCCCTGTCCGAATGGAACGAACAGATTGAGAGTCCGACGCGCATTCTCCGTCGATATTCCGCGCGGGCAACTCTCGCGATCCCCGAGCGTCCGGTGCTTTCGTTCGATGAGGTCCTGATGCCAATCCGTTCCCACCGGCCGGATTTCATCTATCTGAAGCGCGACAATGGCGTGGTACGTCTGGCGAAGTACAACGCGTGGGTCTATGTCCGGCTGGTTACCGAGGCGGGTATCCCAGTCGACCCGTTGGTGTCTGTCGAAAGGAACTCTTGGTAATGCCGCCTAACAACTCGCTCCAGGCGGACAAAGGCAAGCCGTCACGCCGTCTGCGTGCGCACGCGGCGCGCCAGCTTGCCTTTGCCGCTGAGCTCAGCCGTTAGGCAGCACGAAGGCACGGGGAGACCTGATGAGAAGCGCTTCCGGACAGAGTGGTTTGGATCGCAGGCAATTTCTGCATTTGGCGAGCGTTGCGACAGCCAGCGGCCTGATCAGCCGGTCTCCGGAAGCAATTGCCGACGCCAAGGTGCCCTGGCGTGCCGATGGCGCGGGCACGGCGCGCGTCGGATTGCTGGTTCCGTCTTTCGATTTCAATCCTGAATCGGAAATCTGGGCGATGGCGCCAAAGGGCATAGCGATCTTCGCTTCGCGAATGGACCGAGGTACGCTGCCTATCCTGGCCTACGTGTCTGACCTGTCGCACGCCGACGCTGCTGCTGGATTGCTCGCGGGCCTGAACCCACGGGTGGTCCTTTACGCATACAGTGCGACCAGCTATGTCGCGCGATTGGCTGGTGAGGAGGCGTTCCGTACTCGGATCATGGAGCGCGCGAAAGCGGGCGCCGTCGTCCTCGCCGCAGCTGCGCTTGCGGATGCCTTGGAAGCACTCGACGTGCATCGGCTGGCCGTGGTCCATCCGCCCTGGTACTCGGAGGAATTAAACGACATGGGCAAGGCTTACTTTTCCGCAAGAGGATTCCAGATCGCTTCCTGTGCCCGCATCACCCCAGCACGCAAGTTCACCGAAGTGGCGGCCGAAGAGGTGCATGACTGGATAGTGGCAAACACGCCGTCGCAAGCCGAGGCCGTAGTGGTGGCCGGCAACGGACTTCGCGCCGTTGGGGCGATCGATGCGCTCGAGGCGTCGCTCGAGCGCCCCGTGATCACAGCGAACCAGGCAATGCTCTGGAAAGGCCTCCGCTTGGCTGGCGCTCCGGCCCATCTCGAGCAGTACGGTCGGCTGCTCAAGCTGGAACCAACAGGGCAACAAGTTCGGTGACCGCGCGTGGGGCCGTGCTGTCTAACAACGCGTTGGAGCGAACGCGGGAAGGACACAGTGCGGCATCCGTTGACCAGCAGCGCGTCGCTCAACGCGAGCGTTATACGGCAGCCGCGTAGCGGCCTTACGCGCGTCAGGTGGTAGTGCGATGCTCTACATGGTCGTGGAACAATTCAGAACGAACGCAGCGCTGGAGATTTACCGTCGAGCGCGCACGCACGGCCGTCAGCTTCCGCCTGGGCTCGAATACGTGGACAGCTGGGTGGATCTGAACTACACACGCTGCTTTCAGCTGATGCGCACCGAGAACCCGGCTTTGTTCGAAAAGTGGATAAGCGCTTGGGCTGATCTGGTTGACTTCGAAGTCATCCCTGTCCGCACGTCGAGCGAGGCGGCGCAGGTCATTGCGTCGAAACTGTGATCGGAGAGCATCTCTCTCACATGGTGCCGCATAACAACCGTTCGAGCCCCCCGCTTGGCCTCACCTGAGGCGCGCCGCCCGCGCGCGGCTCAACGCGGGCGTTAGGCGCCAGAAGATTCGACCTTTGGCGTATCCGCACGAGGTACTTCTTCTCGCGACTATGGTGTGCGCGGGGTGCGGCGGGAACGGCGATGTGCCGATGAATAAGAAGCCCCTGTTACCGTCGGGCGCGGAAGTCGACCTGATTCTCGTCAGCGAAGCGGTCTGGGCCCGAGAGGCAGCCCACGGCTTTAACTCCCTATCAGCTGCTGAACGGGTGTTCCTTTGCGTGTGGAACCTCGAGGCTGAAGTCAACAACGGCGGGTTCGAGCAGTTCTACATCAACTCAGCGGGTGACAACGCGCTTGAGACGCCGAGCGCGCTTCGAGAGATTGGTGCCACTCAGGCGGCCGCTATTGCCGAGGCGGCAAACAACGTATTTCGGCCGCAAGGGCCTCCGGCCGACCGTGAAGCACGGGGCCAAGCACTCGCGCGGCTGGGGGCGACTGCCACCGATGCACTGAAGGCCCTAGACGCGAAGTTCTACGAGTATCCTGACAACCTCGAGGAGCTACTCCGGCAGTTTGTCGAACGCAATCGCAATGACTTCTATGAACCGCCGTAGCTGGGTGCCACGGAGACTTAATGACGGTCAAGCGAATGGACAACGTTGGCATCGTGGTGGAAGACATCGATGCCGCCATCGAGTTCTTCACTGAACTTGGTCTCGAGCTCGAGGGGCGCGCCCCAGTCGAAGGAGACTGGGCAGACGGCGTCACTGGATTGCGCGACATGCGCGTCGAGATTGCCATGATGCGTACGCCGGACGGTCACAGCCGACTCGAGCTGTCCCGCTTCCTCGCGCCGCCCGTGGTCGCCGATCACCGCAGCGCCCCAGTGAACGCTCTCGGTTACCTACGCGTCATGTTCACCGTGGAGGACATCGACGATACGCTCGTCCGGCTCGGCAAACGCGGCGCGAAGCTCGTCGGCGAAGTGGTCCAGTATGAAGACATGTATCGGCTCTGCTACATCCGGGGTCCCGAAGGAATTCTCATCGGGCTCGCCCAACAGCTCGGGCAGCAGACTTCCCGAGAGAATCCCATAGGAGCGTAGATGGCCGATGAACGCATACGAATACACAATTGCGGTGAGGGTGAAGCATCCCAGCATCGACCCAACCGTAGTGACAGACGCTTTGAGGATTGAACCGCAGCATTCCTGGAAGGCCGGGGTGTCGCGTCGGACTCCGACGGGCGAGCCACTCGAAGGCACCTACCGCGAGAGCTACTGGACTGGCCAGGTCTTGGAAACGGAGCGCATGTCCTCAGACGAAATGCCGCTCGAAGACGCACTAAACCGAAGCGCAGCGCGCCTTCAAAGAGCCGAGGAGTTTCTCTCGAAGCTTATCGATGACGGTGGCAGCATCGAACTCTTCGTAGGGATCTTCGGGGCAGGTACTTTTGGAATTGAGCTCCCGGCAGCATTGCTGGCGCGGCTCGGCGGATTGTGCGTAGCGGTCTCGCTCGATGTATATCCGTAGGCGAAGCGGCCATCTAACAACGCGTTGGAGCGAACGCGGGAAAGCTAAAGTGCCAGCATCAATCAACCAGCAGCGCGTCGCTCAACACGGGCGTTAGGCCGCCCCTTGGCGATCGGTACTCTTACGTAATGCGACCCCTTCGGTACTCCATCAACGTCACATTGGACGGGTGCTGCGATCACCGTGCAATGGTCGCGGACCAAGACTTGCATCGTCATGCGGTCGAGAACCTCAACCGGGCCGATGCCCTCCTTTTTGGCCGTGTGACTTATGAAATGATGGAGTCAGCGTTTCGGTCGCCGGCGCGGGGAGCGTTGACCGATTGGATGGAACCCTTCGCCCGGACGATCGACGCGGCAAAGAAGTACGTAGTGTCGAGCACGCTGAATCGGGTCGATTGGAACGCGGAGCTCGTGTGCGGGGATCTGGGGAAGGTCGTTCAGCAGCTTAAGCAGGAGTCGGGTAAGGGACTGTTCCTGGGAGGAGTGAAGCTCCCGCTGGCGTTGGCGGAGCTGGGATTGATCGATGAGTACGAGTTCATAGTACAGCCCAGGCTGGCGGGCCATGGGCCGACGTTGTTTGCCGGGCTATCGAAGCGTCTCGACTTGAAGCTCGTAAGTCGGCTGGAGTTCGGCTCGGGGGCGGTTGCAATGCGGTATGAGCCGAGAAGGTAGCCAAAAAGCCGTGGTTGAAGCGCGTGCTGGGTCGTCCGAGTGACGGGCCGCCTAACACCTCGCTGGAGCTTGCTTGCTCTTGCTGCAGCAGTCACTTCGCCGATCCACGCCGAGGACCGGGCGAACTGTCCCAAAACAGTTCCTTCCGGCGAGATACTTGGAAAGCCATTTCCAGCCTCCGCGCACTGGTACGGAAGCGAAACGCTCGCGGTCATTCTTCGACCAGACGGCATTTGGCGAGGGATGGGACCCGAATACAACTACCGTGACAAACTCTTTTGGTGGAGTTTCGGTTTCAAGCCTGGCTCTGAGTCTAATTTGAAGGTCTCTGCCACGAGCTTGGACGGCAATCCCGCCAAAGCGAACATCTCGCCACCGACGAACGCCCACGCGCCCTCGCTGGGTGGGTGGACGATGTTGGTGGCGGTGGAGTTTCCGGCCGCAGGGTGTTGGGAGATTACGGGAGAGTACCTAGGGCAGAAGCTTAGTTTTGTGGTGGAGGTTCGAGCAGATGATCCGCGTAACGACGGCGCCACCTAACATCGGCGTTAGACCTCGATGAGCATGGACTGTCTCATCCGCGAGTGTCGTTCTGGAGACGAGATTGGTATTCGCGGCTGTATCGTGGCGCTCCAGGAGTTTGAGCGAACCTTGGAGCCTCGGCTTCGACCGGGTGAGTCCATGGCCGACGAGTACTTTGCTCAGATCCGCCTCCGTTGTCGCGAAGCTGATGGTCAAGTGTTTGTGGCTCTGGCTGGCGGCGCTGTCGTTGGTTTTGTCGCTGTCCTCGCGCGAGAAGCATTTACGGACCTTGACGATCCGCCCGGAACCTACGGGTTGGTGACGGACCTGGTCGTTCTCGAGTCGCATAGAAATGAGGGGATCGGCCGCAACCTTCTTGAACGTGCGGAGGCCTTCGCCCGAGCGGCTGGTGCTCAGGAACTACGAGTCGGCGTGCTTGCGAAGAACGTCGCGGCGCGGCATTTGTACCTCAGCGGCGGATTCGCACCACATCACGAGATTCTTGCAAAGGCAATATGACGCCGTCCGTGGTTTTCTTATCGAGAGCAATAGGTCTCAACGACGGGAGGAATACATGAAGGCTTTTCAGGCGTTTGTGCTCGGTACTGTAGTTGGAGGTATCGTTTCGATCGGAGTGGTTATCGCTGCTGAGCCGGAAACAGATCCAGTAAAGCTCTCGCCGCAACTGTACGACGTTCGCTTCGAAAATGACCGCCTACGGGTCCTAGAGTATCGGGCGAAGCCGGGTCAAAAGGAGCCAATGCACTCCCATCCTCCAGGCGTTGTCTATTTGTTCTCTGATTCGATCATGCGCACCACGTTGCCTGACGGCACAACTTCTGAGACGCCGCGTAAAGCTGGTGAGCTTTACTGGCGCGACTTCACCACGCACGCAGCGGAGAACATTGGGGAGACGGAGTCGCATGCGCTTGCGGTAGAACTTAAGCCGTGCCGTTAAGACACAGTGCACTTGCGAAGGCAGCGACGTGTCAATTGAAACCTGGGAGCTGATGAGCTATGTGGTGACCGTGATAGGCCTGCCACTGGCCATTGCTGTCTTCTTGTTTGAGCAACGGAAGGAACGCGAGAACGAAGAAGAAGAGGTATATCAACTAATGTCAGACAGCTATCAGGATTTCCTGAAGGTCGCATTAGAGAATCCAGATCTTCGGTTGTTTTCTGATGAGACCACACCATCTCTCAACGATGAGCAAAAGGAGAGACAGTTGATCACCTTCACCATGCTGATCTCCCTATTCGAGAGGGCATATCTTCTGTTGTACGAGGATGCGATGTCTCCCAAGCAAGCGCGGCGCTGGAATTCCTGGGAAGACTACATAGGTGAGTGGTGTCACAAGCCAGACTTCCGGTCCTGTCTTCCACGACTGCTCCGTGGCGAGGATCCAAGTTTTGTGCGCTATGTTGAGCAAGTCGCCGCGTCCGAGCGCAACACCTAACACAATCGTTAGGCGTCTGCCGAACCGCCGGCGAACCACGATGCTGATCTCAGGTGCTTGTCACTGCGGCAACATCTCCTTCAAGCTCGACTGGCAACCCGAGCCGAAGGAAATCCCTGCCAGAGCCTGCTCCTGCGCCTTCTGTGTGAAGCACGGCGGCGTGTGGACCTCTTGCCCGTCCGGCTTTCTCGCTGTTCGCGTCGAGGACTCCAGGCACGTCTCAACGTACGCCTTCGGGACGAAGACCGCTAAGTTCCATGTCTGCTCCACCTGTGGCGTCGTCCCTGTCGTCACCAGCACGATCGAAGGGCACGTCTATGCAGTCGTCAGCGTAAACGCCTTCGAGAACGTCGACACCTCGCTTCTGCAGCGAGCATCGGTGTCATTCGACGGCGAAGGCCAAGGTGATCGCCTGCGCAGGCGCCAGCGCAACTGGATCGGCCATGTCGAGTTCCGCGAAGCAGACGCCTAACCCTTCATTCAAACGTTAGCGGCAACCATGGGGGCATCCGTGCTTTCGTCGGACTACGAGATTTCCTGTGATCCTGAGCGCATCGATAAAGCGCTGGTACACGAGTTCCTCCGCGGCTCCTACTGGGCTGAGGGGCGAAGTCGCGAAACGGTCGAGCGCTCAATCAAACACTCGCTGTGTTTTGGTGTTTATGCGGCCGAGCAGCAGATCGCGTTCGCTCGAGTCGTCACGGATCGTGCCGTCTTCGCCTACCTCGCAGACGTATTCGTCGTTCCCGAATTTCGAGGGCGTGGTGTGTCAAAGGCACTGATTCGCGCGATCCTCGCTCACCCAGACCTGCAGGGTCTGCGCACGTTCTTATTGGGGACGCGCGATGCTCACGGACTGTATGCCCAGTTCGGTTTCGGTCCCATTGTGGAGCCTCAACGGCTGATGGCGAAATACTCCAATGTCACCACAAGCGCCTGACAACCGGCTGCAGCGGACGGTCATGGCCTAACCGTCGCTCCAGCCGACGCGCTACGTCCATGCCCTTCGGGTCGTTGAGACCGGCCCCGACCCCCTCCGGGCGCGGCGACCAAGCCATTCGCGTTACACTCCGGCCGCCTGAGTACAAGAGACGGGGGGCCGATGTCTGATTTGCCGACCGACGGAGGCGCGGCGTGAGCGCCGTAATGCCCGCGCAACAGAACTTTGACGAGGACGCCTGGGACGACCTCCTCAACTACATCGAAGAGCGCCGTGTCATCCCGATCATCGGTCCCGAGCTGCTGCGGGTGCAGACCGACCGCGGGCTGCGGCTGCTCTACGACTGGCTGGCCGAGAAACTGGCCGCGCGCCTGCAGGTAGATACCAGCGGGCTGCCCCAGCCGCTGTCGCTCAACGACGTGGTGTGCTGTTACCTCGGCCAGCGTGGCCGGCGCGAGGAAGCGTACACGCGGCTGCGCGTCGATCATGCGCGAGGTCGAGTTCGAGCCGCCGCCCGCCCTGCGCCAGCTCGCGCAGATCACCGATTTCGACCTGTTCGTGACCACGACGTTCGACCCGCTGCTCGAGCAGGCGATCAACCTCGAGCGCTATCGGCGGCCAGCCGACCGCCGAGGTCATCGCCTATGCGCCGAACCGCGTCGCCGACCTTCCCGTCGAGCGCAGCCAGCTGCAGCGCGCCGGTCGTGTATCACCTGCTCGGCCGGCTCTCCGCCTCGCCGACCTACGTGATCTCCGACGAGGACATGCTCGAGTTCATCTGCGCGCTGCAGTGCGAGCACCTGACGCCGGAGAAGCTGTTCCACGAGCTCGAGCACAATCACCTGCTGCTCATCGGCAGCGATTTCTCCAACTGGCTGGCGCGGCTGTTCCTGCGCATGGCGAAGCGCCAGCGCCTCTCGGATCCGCGCGACGTCGGCGAGGTGCTCGCCGACGACCACACCATGCAGGACGAGCGGCTCGTCGCGTTCCTGCAGCAGGTAAGCGTGCGCACGCGCGTCTACGGCGGCGCGGAGTCGTTCGTCGCGGAGCTGCACGCGCGCTGGACGCAAGCGGCAGGCGGGCGGCCGGCGGCTCCGCGGCGGCTCGAACGCGCCGCAGCGCTTCCTGCCGCCCGCCCGCGAGATGCCGGACAACGCCGTCTTCATCAGCTACGCGCGCGAGGACCTGCCGGCCGTGCAGCGGCTCAAGGCGGCGCTGGACGCGGCCGGCATCGTCACGTGGTTCGACCTCGACCGGCTCGAAAGCGGCGACGACTACGACCGCAAGATCCAGCGCGAACATCGCGCGCTGCTGCTTCTTCATGCCCGTCATCTCCGCGACGACCCAGCGGCGCCACGAGGGCTATTTCCGCCGCGAGTGGAGCTACGCGGTCGACCGCTCGCGCAACATCGCCGAGGGCGCGGTGTTCATCCTGCCGGTCTGCATCGACGACACGCCCGAGGCCGAGGCGCTGGTGCCGGAAAAATTCCGGGCGCTGCACATCACGCGCACCGCCCGGTGGCGAGCCAGGTCCCGAGCTGCTGCGCCGGTTGCAGGAGCTCCTGAGCGGACGCCGCTCATGAACCGCCTCAGCTCGACGCCTCCGCCGGTTCGGCGGCCATCGACCCCGAGAATCCGTGGCTCGGCCTGTCCTCGTACACCGAGGAGAGCCGCGCCTACTTCCACGGCCGCGACGAGGAAGCCGCCGAGCTCGCCCGTCGCGTGCAGCGCAAGCTCCTGACGGTGCTGTTCGGCCAGTCCGGCCTCGGCAAGACCTCGTTGCTGCGCGCAGGACTCGTGCCGCGGCTGCGCGGCGAGGGCTATTGCCCGGTCTACGTGCGGGTCGACTACTCCCCCGATTCGCCGCCGCCGTCCGAGCAGATCAAGCAGGCGATCTTCCGCGCGACCGAGGCCGCGGGGCACTGGACGCGGCCCGGCTCGGCCGTGGAGGGCGAGTCGCTCTGGGAGTTCCTGCACCATCGCGACGATCTGCTGCGCGATGCCAGCGGCCGCACGCTCCTCCCGCTGCTGATCTTCGACCAGTTCGAGGAGATCTTCACGCTGGCGCAGGCGGACGACGCCGGCCGGCTGCGCGCGAAGCGGTTCCTCGACGACCTCGCCGACCTCGTCGAGAACCGGCCGCCCGCGGATCTCGAGCGCCGTCTCGAGGAGGACGATGCCGTCGCCGAGCGATTACGACTTCGCCCGCGCCGATTACCGCATCCTGATCGCGCTGCGCGAGGACTACCTCGCGCACCTCGAGAGCGTGAAGGGCGCGATGCCCTCGATCACGCAGAACCGCATGCGGCTCGCGCGCATGACCGGCGCGCAGGCGCTGAGCGCAGTCCTGAAGCCGGGCGGCCGGCTGGTCTCGCAGGAGGTGGCCGAGTCGATCGTGCGGTTCGTGGCCGGCGGCGCCGAGCTCGCAAACGCCGAGGTGGAGCCGTCGCTGCTGAGCCTCGTCTGCCGCGAGCTGAACACCGTGCGGCTCGCGCAGGGCCGTGCGGAGATCTCAGCCGACCTGCTCGCGGGCTCGCGCGACACGATCCTGACCGAGTTCTACGAGCGCGCGCTGGCCGACCAGCCGCCCGGCGTGCGCCGCGTCATCGAGGACGAGCTGCTCACCGAGTCCGGCTACCGCGAGAGCCTGGCGGAGGAGCGGGTGCAGCAAGGCGCTCGCCGCCGCCGGCGCCGCGCCGGATGCGCTGGCGACGCTGGTCGATCGCCGGCTGCTGCGCATCGAGGAACGCCTCGACATGCGTCGCGTCGAGCTGACGCACGACGTGCTCTGCGGCGTGGTGCGTTCGAGCCGCGACCTGCGGCACGAGCGCGAGGCGCGCGACGAGGCGGAGCGCCAGCTCGCCGCCCAGAAGGAGCGCGAGGCACAGACGCACCGCACGCTCGTGCGCACGCGGATCGTCGCCGGCGTTTGCGCCGTGCTCATGCTTGTGGCGTTCGCCGGCGCGGCGTTCGGCTGGGTCAACTACCGCCGCGCCCGCGCGGCGGACGTCGCGGCCCAGCAGGCACGAGCCGACGCGGAGAAGCTCGTCGGGTTCCTGATCGAGGACTTCTACGCCGAGCTGCAGCCCACCGGGCGGGTCGAGACGATGGGCAAGCTCGCGCGCATGGCGGTGAGTTATTACGACGGCCTGCCGGCCGGGCTGCTGACGCGCCAGACACAGATCTATCGAGGCATGGCCCTGATTCGCGCGGGCGGTGCGGCGCTCGCGAGCGACGACGTCGAGGGCAGCGGCGAGCGTCTCAGCACGGCGCGCGCACTGTTCGAGAAGCTACGCGCGGAAGGCGATACGAGCGAGCCGGTCACGCTGGGTCTCGCGCTTGCGCTCTTTACCCCCTTTTCGGCCTGGGGTCCGGGTGGTGGGCCGACATCGAAGCAGGAGGACCTTCCGCAGGCCGCCGATCTGCTGCGGCCGTTCGTCGGCAATCCCGAGAGCTCGCGCCAGACCCGACTCGTATACGCGGACATCCTCAATCACCTGAGTCACCGCCAGCCGGAAGCGACGGCGGTTGAAACCTGCGAAGAGGCGCGTCGCATCCTGGTAGGCCTCGGCGCGCTCGACCTTTCCGACCTGCAAGCGACCTCCGTCTACGCTGATACCGCCGACTCGCAGGCCCGCCACGCGCTGACGCTTGGTCGGCTCGACGACGTCGCGCGCCTGGAGCAGGAGGTGTACGAGCTGGCTGAGAAGGTGCTCGCGCGGCGGCCGGGCGACCTGCGGTCCATGGCGAACCGTGCACTGGCCGCGGACGTGCTGGGCAACCTCGCGGCTCGCCAGTATGACTACGCTGCGGCCGCGGACTACGCGGCAAAGGCCGAGCAGGCGGGCGAGCGCTACGTGGCGTTCAACCCATCGGACGCGGCTGCCTGGTCGTACTGGATCCGGGGGAAGAACCAGGTGGCCGACACCCTGCTCGAGCAAGGTCGCGTGCAGGATGTCATCGCGATGTTGCGCGCGACGATGGCTCTGACAAAGGACGATCGTGCCCTCCCGAACCTCAGTGCGCAGCTCAACTGGACGGGGTTCCGGCTCGCCGAGCTCTCGGCCGAAGTCGGTCAGCCCAGGACCGCAGAACAGGACCTGCGGGACGCGCTGCGCGCTCACGCGCAGTTCGTGGCCTTCACACCCAGCGAGAGCATGAATCGTGTCCTGTACCTGTATATGGAGGGCATGTGGCGCGCACGGTTGAAATCGCTGGCGGGTGACGACGCATCCGCGCTCGACGACGCATCACGCATCGCCGGGCGTATCAGGCAGATCGAGGTTCCCGCCGACAACCCGACCCCCGGCAACATCCGGAACAATTACCTGCGCCACCTGCTGACGACAGCCGCTGCCGCGGCGATAAGAACGGGCCGATATGCCGAGGCCGAGGCCGCATCACGGGAGCGACTTGGGCTGCCGCCCGACCGCTTCTCCGACGACGACCCGGACCTCGAACGATCGCGGGCCCGCGCAATGCTCGCCCATGCCATGGCAAAGCAGGACCGTGCGGGAGACGCCCGGGAAGCCCTGCGTCCCGCCCTGGAATATTACCGGCGCGAGCAGAAGGCGGGCGCCAGTGGTCTCACGTTCCGGCGCGATTTTGCCCATGCGCTCTACGTGAGCGCGCTGAGCGAGGCCGATGACCCGGCGGGCCGGGCGAGGAGAGACCGGGCGCTGGCGGAAGCGGCCGGCCTGATCGCGGGCGAATCGGCCGAGGCCCGGCGACTCGTGGACATACGTGAGGTGAGCGATTGGATCGCGGCAGCGCGCGGTCGCGCTGCAGCTACTTGAGGCAGACGACCAGCTTCGCGGAGTGGCTGCGCCAGTTGATCGGGATGACGAACGGGCGGCAGCCCGCGGGAGCCTGTACGTCCTTGCCGCTGCCCGCGACGACTTCCGGCGCCGAGATCATGAACTCCTTGCCAAAATCGCGACGCGCGTTGCCGGAGATCGTGTTTGCCACCTCGCCGACCAGGTCGCACAGGTTGTCGTGCGACACGTCGCTTTCGTTCATCTTCATCAACATGACGATCAGCATGCCGCGCGGCGCCGTGAAATAGACGATGCCGGTGCGGCGCCCCGTCACGTTGATGATGCCGGTGTACTCGGCGGTCTCCGGCGGGCCCTGCGTGACGAGATACGGCGAGCCCACGGTGGCGGGCTGCTGCGCGGCGACCTCGAAGTATCGGGTCGTCCCGTAAACGAACGTGCGTATTTCGTGCTCGTCGAACATGTGGCTCACGCGCTGCCGAGCAACTCTTCCAGCGCATCGTTGAGCTGACGGTCCGAGAACGGCTTGTTGAGGAAGCCGTTTGCTCCTTTCTCCATGGCCTCGACGGCCGTCGCCTTGTCGGCGAGTGCGGATATCACGAGGATCAGGACGTCGGGCTTGATGGCGACGATCCGCTCGACGCACTCGATGCCGTCCATATGCGGCATCGTGATGTCCATCGTGACGACGTCGGGGTCGGTCTTGCAGAAGAGTTCGAGCGCGTCGAGGCCGTTGGCGGCGGAGCCGACGACCTCGAGCTGGGGTATGTTCTGACAGCGCTCGATTCGACGGCGCATGATGTTCGAGTCGTCGACGATGAGCAGCCTGAGCGGCTTTGTGCGGGGCACTGCGGACATTTTCTCGATCCCCGCCGGTCAGGCGACGGCGCCCTGCTGGACGCTCTCGTTCGGCAGCAGGATCTTGAACCGGGTGTACTTGCCCGGAGCGGTCGACACCGAGATCTTGCCACCCATGCCGCGCACGGTCTTCCACACGACATCGAGGCCGACGCCGCGACCCGCGTCCTTCGTCTCCTGGTCCTGGGTCGAGAACCCGGGTCGGAAAATGAGCCCTATCGCTGCCTTGCCATCGATCGCGCGGGCTTCCTCGGCGGTGATGGTGCCGCGGCGCACGGCCACTTCCTTGATCTGCTCGGCATGGAGGCCTGCGCCGTCGTCCTGGAAGACCATCTCGATCCCGTTGCCCGCGCGTGTGAATTCGAGCTGCATCGTCCCGGTGTCTGGCTTGCCACTCGCGAGACGCTGGGTCTGGGCCTCGATGCCGTGTACGACGGCGTTGCGGACGAACTGGATGGCGACCGCGCGCACCGTGCGCAGGAAGTCGCTCGGCACGAGCTCGAGACCGCGGACCTCGAAGCGGACCTTCTTGCCGTACTCGCCGGCAATCCGCTGAGCGAGCGTCTCGAGCCCGCTTGTGACGTCCTGAACCGGTCGCTGCATGAGTACGCGGCGAGACATCCATCGCCTGCGACGGCCATGGTCCCGCCGCTCACGATGGCTCCGACCTGTGCCGCCGCGCGCAGGCCATCGAGCTGGTCGATGAGCTCGCGCACCGTCTTGAAGTGCGCGAACAGGTCGTCGAGCCGCACGAGCAGCGGCAGAAAGTCGTTACCGGAGAGCTCCTGGCGATCACGCAGCTCCTTGCAGCATGTCCTCGAACGCGTGCGCGCGGTTCTCGACGGTGACGAGACCGAGCGCGGCCGCCTCGCCCTTGAGCTTGTGCATCTCGCGGAACATCTGGTCGATCTTCTGCCGGAAACCCGCATCGTCGCGCGCCGGCACCTTGAGCACCGTGTTGATCATGCCTCAGCGTCGCGTCGCTGTCGGAGAGGAACGACACGAGCTGACGGGGCTCGACCCGCAGAATGCCGACGAGCATGTCCATCTGCACCGAGTTGCCCGACTGCGAGTCCTTGAGCTCTCGCGCGAGCAGCACCCGCGAGGTCACATCGTTCACCGACACGAGGATCTGCCGTGCGCCGCTGTCATCCTTGACCCGATGGAAGTCGAACTCGAGATACCGGATGTCGCGCCCGCCGTGATTGCGGTCGAAGTTGACCTCGACCTCGGCGAGAGGATTGATGCTCTTGATGAGGTTCTCGTTGACGCGCTCGCCCCAGAGCAGCTTGACGTACTTCGTGGCCGTATCGAGTGTCTTCTCCGGGACCAGCCCCCGCAGCAGCTCCTCGAAGGTCATGCCGTCGAAACTGTCACGCCGCATGAGCGCGCCCAGCGCCGTCGAATGCGCCTTGCCGATGCGGAAGTCGCTGTCGATCAGGAACAGGCCCTCCTTCACCGTGCCCAGGATGTCGCGGGTCTGGCTCTGGGCCTCGCGCGCAACTCGCTCATGACGCGACTTGAGCAGCTGCACGTACAGCAGCAGCGCCACCAGCGCCGAGGCGAATGCCACGCCGATGATCATCAGCTTGCGCAGCATCGCCGCCCCGTCCGCAACGTCGCGCTCGAGGCGGGTGCCGATGGATGCCATCTGCCGGGTGAGCTGCGGCGCGGTCTCGCGCCCGAACGTAAGCGCGTTACGCGCGTCCTGGAGCAGCTCTCGACCGGCTGCGTTGATGCGGGTTCCGGTGGTATCGGAGTCGCTGTAGGGGATGCCGGCGAAGCCGGCGATCGGCGCCACCTGCGCGTTGTAAGCGCTCCAGAGTTGCCGCGCCTGGGCGAGCTCCGGCGCCCGCTGCGTCGTTGACTCGCCGAGTTGAGTCAACGCGGCGTCGTAATCGCGCACCGTGGCGCTCAGGTCCTTGAGCGACTGGCCGATGTAGGCGCCGCCGCGCAGCTGGTCGCGGAGTGCCGCGAGCAGCCGCATCATTACTTCCGGCTGGCCGCGCTGCTCGCTTACGAGCTTGAGCGCCGCGCTGTTGGCGGAAAGGTCGTGGGCCAACCGGTAACCCGGTACCAGCACGGTACCGATGAACGCCACCAGCAGGACCAGAAAGCCTGCCATGGTGGCCGTGTCCCGGTATCGTGCGAACAGGTCGCGCATGCGGTGTGATCTCCTCGGTGTGTCCTGAAACGGCGACTCAGCGGTTCGAGTCGTCGCCGGGCTTGAAGACCATGACGGTGCCCGAGATGGCTTCGACCGGCTGACCGTCGACTTCGTAGGGCTTGAAGCGCCAGCGGCGAACGGCTGCGAGCGCTACCTCGTCGAACACGCCGGCGGGAGTCGAGGCAGTGACCGCCGCGTCCTTGACCCGGCCGTCGGTGCCGACGGTGTATTTCACACGCACATCGCCGCTCAGCTCCTTTGCGAGCGCCTGTCGCGGATACTCGGGAGCGACATAGCGCGTGCGCTTGAGCCGGTCCGCAGTGACCTGCACCGGTGCCGCCAGCGCCGGCACGCGCGCAGCCTCGATGCTCGACTCGACGGCCTGCACGTCCTGCAGGTTGAGCCCGAGCTGGCGCGCGGCGACGACGTGACGTTCGGCGTCGTCGAGCTTTCCGGCCGCAAGGGAGCTGCGGCTCTGTTCGAGCAGCCTGGCCGACAGCACGCCTGCAGCGGCGGCCGCAGCTCCGGCGTCGCTCGCACGCAGCGCGTTCAGATGGAAGAGCGCGCTGTCCTGCGCGGGCTCGAGCAGCCGTCCGTCATTGATGCGCTCCTGCAACAGCTTCGCGTTCCTGTCGGCGTCAGACACGGTCGCCTTCGCCACGGTCGCGACCCGTACCTCGCGTTGCACGGCGCTGATTCGGGCCGCGCTTGCGCCGATCTCCCGCGCCTCATCGAGCCAGCGCTCGTACTCCGCCGCCTGCCTTGCGACACCTGCTTCACGCGCGCGCTTCAGGTATGCGTTCTCCAGCTCGCGCCCCGCGGCGACGGTGCGCCGCGAGTCGCCGGCGACTTTCCGCAGCTGCGCCACGTGGAACTTCGCGCTGTCGTTGGCGGGCTCGACCAGCCGGCCCTCGCGGATGCGGGCCGAGACGAGCTCGGCCAGTCGCTGGGTGCGCGCGTCGACCTGCCGTCTCTCGACCTCCTCGCGCAGCCGCGCGGTACGCTCCGGCGGCAGTACGCCCGACTGCGTCGCCTGGCGAAGGAGCGCCGCTGCGCGGTCCGCCTCGTTGCTCTCGAGGGCGGCCGAGATGCGTACCTCGACAAGCCTCGCTTCCGTGGCCTTGAGCTCCGGATCGGCAGGCTTGATGAGCTTGAGACGTGCGAGCGTCGCCGACGCCTCGTCGTAGCGCTGCTCGGTCATGGCGGACTGCAGGCGAACGTCGAGCAGGCCACCGATGCGTGTCAGTCCCTCGAGCGCCTCGCCGTTATCCGGCTCCTGCGCCAGCGCGGAGCGGTAGTAGAGGAGCGCGTTGTCCTTTTCGGGATCCGTGTAGCGGCGATCGCGAAACGCAATCCGCGCCTTGTCGAGCAGTTCGTCGATCGGGGCCTGCACGAATGCCTGCGGCGCGGGGGTCGCGCTTGGAGTTGCCTCCGCAGGCACCGCGGGCGGGGCGGATTCCGACGGGACCACCATCGGTGCCGGCGGCTCGTCGGTCACGGACGTTGCTGCGGGCTCCTCGACGGAGGACGCCGTCGAAGCCGGGCCGGTAGTCTCGCTGCGCCGCAGTACGACCCATGCGGCGGCGCCTGCAACCAGTACGACGGCAACGATACCGCCCATGATCAACGCACGCGGCGGACCGCTGCGCGTCGGCGGGCCGGCCTCGGGCCGCGCGTCTGCCGCGAAGTCCGAGGCAGACACGGACCGCGAAGGCCGCACGGCCGGCCGGTTCGTCGCCGCATCCAAACGGAGCGGCTGCGGCGCCTCCTGCGGCCGGGTGGTGACGTTTCGGCGCGCCAGCGCCTCTTCCCGTGCGCCTTCGAGCACCGCTGCAGTCTTGGCCGTTTCCAGGGGGACCGGCAGCACGGCAAACGTCGGGGAACGCTTGATCGCCTGCGCGACCGCCCCCGTCTGATCCGCGGGCGCGAAGACCACGATCACGCTGAGCCCGTTTGCCGGCTGCAGCTGATCGATGACCTCGCCCGGTTTCTGGTGCTCGCGGGCATCGATCATGACCACGCAAGGGTCCGATCCCTGGATGAGCTCGCGCGCAGCCGCGATCGTGTCCGCGTGCCGGATCGCCGACTCGCCGTCCAGCGCTTGGCCGAGCTGCTCGAGCAACTCGTCGCTCTGCGTCACGGCGATGAATTCCACCCGCGACGGAGTATCTGCGCGGGCGTTTGACGAAGACGCCTGGTTCGAATTCGCGCGAGCTTGCGGGAACGCCGCCAAGAAACTCTCCTATTCAAAACAACGGACAGGCGCATTCCGCCGTCCGGGCCCGAGTTGCCAGTGAGTGTAGATAAGTCACATTCGGCGACCTTGAGTGAGGTCACAGAATGCGAAGAGTTACGCGGACCAGCGCTGTCCGGCGTGCTGCGCCGGTGTGACTTCCCTCACAAAACCGCTCGCGAGCAGGTTCAGGCCCATGCGCGGCGCATCTCCCGGTGACCAAGCAGTCGCAAAGGCTTGTTCACGAACCCGTCACACAGCTGCCAAGTTATCCGGGCACTCTGGTCGCGCCCTGGAATACCAACCCCCGGAGCCAGGGCAGATCGGGCAGCGCGCGCGTCAGCCGATAGAAGGCAGCAGGGACGGATGTGCGGGCCTCGCCGGTCGCTACGCCGGGGCAGGGAACCCCCGCCCTGCTCCGGCTTACTTTTTTCCACGGCCTTGCAACCTTGCCGGCACGTGAGGCATCCAAACTCCACAGCTCCGAAGGGATGGCCTGACCATGCTCATTTCACGCCCGGTCCGCCTGGCGCTTCTGCTGGCACCGCTCCTGCCCGCCCCGGCTTTCGCCTGGGGCGACTGCAAATTCACTGCCGAACGCACCGCGAGCGTGGATACGAGCGGAGCGGCGCGCATCGAGATCGCCGCGCGCGCCGGAGACCTTGCGCTGCGGGCGTCCAGTACGAAGGTGCTTGCCGCGAACGGGCGCGCCTGCGCCTCGAGCGAGGAGATCCTGTCGCAGATCAACGTCCAGGCACGCCGCAACGGCGACATCGTGCGCGTGTACGTAGAGGTCCCCGATCCCAGCGAGGGGCTTGGCAATGCCTATGCGTCGCTCGACCTCGGGATCGCCGTGCCCGCCGGAATCCCGGTGACCCTCACCGACAGCAGTGGCGACATGACCATCGACGACGTGCAGGTCGAGCGGCTCACGGACAGCTCCGGCGACATCACCGCCCGGAACCTGCCCGCCGATGTCGAGATCGGCGACAGCTCGGGCGATATCCGCATCGAGAATGCCGCCGGGCGTGTGCAGGTCACCGACAGCTCGGGTGACATCGTCATCAAGGGCGCGCGTGAAGTCGTCATTCCCAGCGACAGCTCGGGCTCGATCCGCATCACGGGGGTCACCGGAGACGTCCGCATCGACAACGATTCGTCCGGCGACGTGTCGGTCGCCGACATCGGAGGTGCGTTCGAGCTGGTGGCCGACTCGAGCGGCGAAGTGACGGTCTCGGACGTCAAGGGGCAGGTTTCCCTCCCGCAGAAGGACTGACCGGGTCACGCCCGGCGAGCGCCGGCCCCTCGGGCACGACGCTCAGTGCCCGAGTTCGCCGAGCAGCCGCTCGATCATTGCTTCGGCCTGCGCGGCATAGCCGCCGCCAAACAGGTTGAAGTGGTTGAGCACGTGGTAGAGGTTATAGAAGGTCCTTCGGGTGCCAGCCGCAGGGTCGAGCGGCCACGCCGACTGGTAGGCCGCGTAGAACGCAGGACCGAACCCGCCGAAGAGACGGGTCATCGCGATGTCGGCTTCACGGTCGCCGAAATACACCGCCGGATCGAACACAACCGGGTTGCCCGAGACATCCGTCGCCCAGTTGCCGCCCCAGAGATCGCCATGCAGCAGCGAAGGCACTGGGCGGTAACTCGAGAACAGCCCGCTGGCGACCCCGCAGAGTCGACGACCACGGTCGAGCAGGCGGGCTGATGCCCCTCTCCTCTCCGCGAGGTCGAGCTGCATCGTCAACCGGTACCGGACGAAGAAGCGTGGCCAGTCGTCGTCCCATGTGATTGTGCTGCGGGGTGGCGCCGATCGTGTTGTCGCGATGCCAGCCGAAGCGCGCCGCGCCGACGCGATGCAGGCTCGCAAGCTGCTCGCCGAGCAGCGCTTCGCTGCGCCGACCAGGGGTCGCGAAGTCCATCCAGCGGAGCGCGAGCCACGCGGTTGATCGGCAGCCGTGCCTGTACCCAGCAGCGCTGGAACGGCGATCGCACCGGCGGCGTCGAGTTCGGCGAGCCCCGCGGCCTCAGCCTCGAGCGCCGACTGCCATTCCGCCGGCGCGAGCTTGACGAAGAGATCGCCGTCATCGCTGGACCATCGCACGCACTCGGCGATGTTGCCGCCGGCGACCTGCGCCGCGGGTGCGGGTTCGAGCGAGCAGCCGAGCGCAGTCTGCAAGGCCTGCCGCAGCTTCTCGGTCGCGTCCTCACGCGGCACGGCCGCTCCGTTTCACGCCGTCATGCGTCCCGCGATGCGTTTCGCCTGGTCACGCAGCATGCGGCCGAACCCCTGGGCATCGCAGAAGCCATCGACACCCTCAAGATCCGGTGCACGGCGCTCGAGGTCCGCAAGCTCCTCGTCCATCGGCATGTCGCACACAATGCCGGTGAGCTTGCGCGCCAGGTACGCCGACTCGCGGTGCTCGCGCAGGCTTTGCGCGACGAAAGCTCGCGCCGCGGAACTTGAGCTTCGAAACTCCGTCGAGGTTGTCGAACACGCCCGGCAGCGTGTCGTAGTGCTTGAGCAGCTGCGCAGCGGTCTTCCGGCCGACGCCCGGCACGCCCGGGATGTTGTCGACGCTGTCACCCATCAGCGCAAGAAAGTCCGCCATGCGCTCCGGCCGCACACCAAACCGGGCCTCGATGTCGTCGTATCCATAACGCACGTCCGCGATCGCGTCCCAGTAGGTATCGCGGCCCGTGAGCAGCTGGGTCAGGTCCTTGTCGCGGCTCGCGATGGTCACCGGGCGGTCCGCGTCGCGGGCACGGGCCGCAAGAGTGCCGATGATGTCGTCGGCCTCGTAACCGGGGCTCGCGAATTCCGCGACGCCGAGCGTGCGGCAGAACTCACGGCACAGCGCGAACTGCCGCCGCAGCTCCGCTGGCGCGGGTTCGCGGTTTGCCTTGTAGGCGGGATAGATGTCGTTGCGAAACGAGCGTGTCAGGGTCTGGTCGAAGGCAACCGCCATGTGTACCGGCGCGTACTTTTCGATGAGATCGCTAAGGAAGCGCGCAAAGCCGTGCAGCGCATTGACCGGGTTGCCATCGGGGTCGGCGATCTCGATCGGCACCGAGTAATAGGCCCGGAACACGAACACGCTGGCGTCGACGAGATAGAGCACGGCGCGACCATACCCGAATTGCGGCGGCCGAGCCCAGCAATCTCTCGGGACCGGCGCTGGCCCGTCGGCGGGTGTAGCATCGCCCGCACCCGCGGCAAGCGGAGTTGGCTAACAAGATCTCCGGGGTGAATCATGCTGGAAGTCAATCTGCTGGGCGCGGTTGTCGCCGCGCTGGCCACGTTCCTCATCGGGGGGCCCTGGTACTCGAACGCGCTGTTCGGCGAGCGCTGGCGCAAGGCGATGTCCGTGTCCGACGCCAAGCCCGGGCACCCCGCCAAGGTTTTCGGGTTGGCGTACCTCTTCAGCCTCATCGCAGCGGGATTCCTGTCGACGTTGATCCCGCCCGGCACGGGAGCACTGCCAGGTCTGCAGACCGGCGTGCTCGTCGGCCTGTGCGTGGTCGCGACGAGCTTCGGCGTCAACTACATGTTCGCCAACCGGCCGGCGGCGGCGCTCCTCATCGACGGTGGCTATCATGTCGCGCAATTCGCGGCGTTCGGCCTGGTGCTCGGCCTCTGGCCGAGCTGAGTTCGGAACAAACATCGAAGCGGAGACCGCGCGCAACCGTAACGCATCCGGCTGATCGCCCGCGGTGCATCGCGGCCGCCGCGGGCACCGCCGTGGTGCGGCGCGCCAGGCGCGTGCGCCCTGCGCGCCCTGGTCAGCAACCGGCCGCGGTTCAAAAGTGCCTGCGCGGCGCGGTGTTTCGCGCCTTCGTCCCATCGTCATCTCCGCTCGCCCGAGGATGGCACGCAAGTTGCTGCCATCTCCGCGGGTGGATTCCATGTCAGCAGGATCGCCGATCAGGACGCCGCCCTTGCGGCTGTTGCGCGCCTTCTACTTCGCGGGGAAGCATTCGAGCTTCAAGGCCGCCGCAGAACGGCTTGCGCTTACGCCTTCGGCGGTGAGCCACCAGGTCAAGGAACTCGAGGAGCAGCTCGGCGTAACCCTGTTCCAGCGCCGCACCCGGGCGATCACGCTCACCGTGACCGGTCGTCAGCTGCTCGAGGACCTGGAGCCCGCGCTCGCTGCACTGCAGGCCGCGGTGGTCCGCGCCTCGCGTCCCAATGCACGCCGGCAGCTGCACGTCGTCATGCCGCCATTCTTCGCGAGCGAGCTCTTCGCGCCGCGGCTGCACGACTTCCATGACCGTCACCCCAGCATCGACATCCAGGTCGACACCCGCGATCCGCGTCCGGACCAGCACCCACTCTACAGCGACGTGTCGGTTCTGCTATCGAACCGCGATCCCGAAGGCGATGTCGAAGCCGTGCGCCTCTTTCCGCTGCGCCTCGTCGCCGCGTGCTCGCGCGAGCTGGCAGCCGCACTGGGACGCGTCGATCACGAACTGCTGCGCGACCACGCACTCATCATGCATCGCACCCGGCCCGACGCTTGGGAACGCTGGGCCGAACGGGTCGGTTTCGACATGAGCGACGTCCGCAACGTCGTCGAATTCGACAGCATGTTCGCGGTCGCCCGCGCCGCCGAGCGCGGCGCGGGCATCGCGCTCGTACCTGCCGTGCTCTGTCAACCGTGGTTCGACAGCGGAGCGCTGGTGCGCATCGAGGCGCTCGAAGTCACCACCGACGACGCGTATTACCTCGTCGCGCGACCCGACGATCTCTCGCGTCCCGAGGTGCGCTCGCTCACGTCCTGGACATTGCAGCAGTTCCAGGAAAGCGCATGACGCGCGATCACGCATCGCGTGACGACACTTCGTTTGTCACGCTCCTCGCCTGCGAATACCGTCGATCGCGAGCCAACAAGGAGGCCACGCGAAATGAAACTTCGAATTCACGCGGCGACGGCGTCAGTACTGATAGCTGCCGGCAGCGCTGCGACACAGCCAGCGGTCGCTGAAGCCGTGCATCCTGTCATGATCCTGCAACACGATTCCGCATTGAGCGAAAAGTTCCGGCGCAGCACTGCATCGTGCGTCGAGCTCGCGCAAGCCGGACAGTTCGAGGAGGCTCTGCCATTCTGCAATCTCGCGATCCGCTTTTCGGAGCAGCAGTCGCCGGGCACGTCAGTCGACACGTCGCTCCAGGCCGCCGCGGCACGCACGAATCGCGCCGTCGTGAGTTGGCTGCTCGGTCGCGACGAGCGGGCGGCCGCCGATATGGCGGTTGCGGCCGCGCAATCGCCGGGCGCGAGCTTCGTGCGGAAGAACCTCGTGGTGATGGGCATGGAACCGCCCGCGTCGACGCTGGCAGGAGGCGCCACGGACTGACCTCAACCGAGTTGGCCGGGGCGGGCTCGTTGCCGAATCCCCCCAAGCGCGGATCCGCTCCGGCCGCTCATCCCGTTACGCCAGAACCGCAGCGGCAGGCGTGGTGCATAATCGACCACGCGGCAACCGCGCGCATTCCATGACCAGGAGTTGGAGGGGGACCGGGCATGAAAGTCTCGGAGCTGTTCGATGTCAGCGGATATGGAGTGATCGTCACCGGCGGCGCGAGCGGCATAGGACTGGGGTATGTCGAGGCGCTCGCCGGGAACGGCGCGCGCGTAACGTTGCTCGATCTCGATGCCGGGCGGGTTTCCGAGGAGACCGGGCGGCTGCAGGCCGCCGGACTCGATGTGCAGGGCCGGGTCGTCGACGTCACCGATCATCCGGCGCTGGATGCGGCCTTCGATGAATCGGCCGCCCGTTACGGCCGACTGGACGTGGTGTTCGCCAATGCCGGGATCGATTCCGGCCCCGGGTTTCTCGGCAGCTGGTTCGGCACGGACCGTGGCCGCCCGGCCGAAGGCGCGCTCGAGAACTACACCGACGAACGCTGGAATCGGACCATCGAGGTCAACCTCAACGCAGTGTTTGCCACCGTGCGGGCCGCCGCTCGCCACATGAAGCCGCGCAGGAGCGGCCGCATCATCGTCACGACCTCAGTGGCGGCCGTTCGCGTCGAGCCCGCGGTCGGCGCGGCCTACATGGCGGCCAAGGCGGCCTGTCACCACCTGGTGCACAACGTCGCGATGGAGCTCGCGATGCACAACATCACGGTGAACGCGATCGCGCCCGGACTGTTCGTCACCAACATCGGCGGTGGACACCTGAAGAATCCGGAGCTGCAGAAGGTATTCGCCCAGGCGGTGCCGATGCAGCGCGTCGGCTTCCCGGACGACATCCACGGGCTTGCGCTGTTCCTGGCCTCGCCGCGCCTCGGGGTACGTCACCGGCCAGCAGATCGCGATCGACGGCGGCTACGTGCTCGGGTCGGCAGATTGAGCCGGCACGCGCCCCTCGGAACGGTCCGTCGCGGCGTGCGCCGCTCCTGATCTTAGCTCGCGAGACGCAGCCGCTGGTGCAGCGGGCTCGAGCGCGGGAAGTGCGCGCGCAGGTATTCCATCTGGTCGGCGAGCACGCGCCGGCCCTTGAGGAAGATGTACTCGGCGTAGCGTCGGCGTGAACGGCACCGCGATGAGCTGCATCCTCGCCTGCTCGGGCGTGCGCGACGCCTTCATGGTTGTTGCAGCGGCGGCAGGCCGTCACGACGTTGTTCCAGACGTCCCGGCCGCCCTGGCTGAACGGCGTGATGTGATCGCGCGACAGCTCGCGCGACGGGAAACGCTGGCCGCAGTACATGCAGAGGTGTCGCGTCGCGCCGGAACAGCGTCTGGTTGTTGAGCGGCGGCACGTAGTCGCTGTCGAGTGTTGCCCGGGTTGCCGCGTGTGGCCCACGGTCGCCACGATCGAATTGACCTCGAGCACGCGTGCGGCGGCCGCGTGCGCGCGTTCATGCCGCCGTACAGCTCGAACAGCAGCGGCTGCCGCAGGTATAGGCGACCTGCTCCATGGTAATGCAGGCGCGCGGCTTCCTTGTAGTCGATCCACTCGAGCGGCATGCCCCGAGACGTCGGTGCGCAGGACGTGCTGCGACAGCGCTGTACACGGCCGATCGCTCATGCGATGCCGTCCCGCGGCCGTGTCGGCCTGCCAGATCGATGCCCAGGATGGTGCGCTGCAAGATACGGTAGCCTGTATGCGAGAATTCAACATCAAGCCAAGAGCTCACGAATTGCATGAGGATTCCCGGCGTCGACGGCGCCGAACGCACGCCTGGCCGGGATCAACGGGAGGTCCGCCCTGATGCCGATCACGATCGGCGTCGCTCCGCGAGAGCGCGCCAGGCGAAACCCGCGTAGCCTCGTCCCCGAGGTGGCGGACAAGTTCCGCGCAGGCCGGCGCCCGTGTGCTGATGGAGCGCGGCGCCGGCGTGCAGCGCGCAGTTTCCCGACACGCTCTGTACAAGGAGGTCGAGTTCGCGGCGACGGCGGCCGAGCGTGCTCGCCGCCGCGGACGTGCTGCTCACGGTGCAGCCGCCGACGGTCGAGCAGATCGCGCAGCTGAAGCCCGGCGCGGTCGTCGTCGGCTTCATGCAGGCGCACGCACGCAAGGCCGAGGTCGTGCGCGCGCTGCGCGACCGGCAGCATCACGAGCTTCGCGATGGAGCTGGTGCCGCGCATCTCGCGCGCGCAGTCGATGGACGCGCTGTCCTCGCAGGCCGTCGATCGCCGGCTACAAGGCCGTGCTGATCGCGGCCAACGCGCTCGACAAGTTCCTGCCCGATGCTGACGACCGCCGCGGGCACGATCCGGCCCGTCGCAGGTGCTGGTGATCGGCGCCGGCGTCGCCGGCCTGCAGGCCATCGCCACCGCGCGGCGCCTCGGCGCCGTCGTCGAGGCGTACGACGTGCGCAGCGCGACCCGCGAGCAGGTCAAATCGCTCGGCGCGAAGTTCGTCGAGACCGGCGTCAGCGCCGAAGGCGCGGGCGGCTACGCGCGCGAGCTGACCGCCGAGGAAAAGGCGAAGCAGCAGGAAGTGCTCGATGCGCGCATCGCCGCGGCGGACGCCGTGATCACCACCGCCGCGGTGCCGGGCCGCGCGGCGCCGCGGATCATCTCGCAAGGCGGCGGTGGAGCGCATGCGGCCCGGCTCCGTGATCGTCGACATCGCCGCCGAGCAGGGCGGCAACTGCGAGCTCACGCAGCGCCGGCGAGACCGTCGATCACAACGGCGTGCAGCATCATCGGCCCGCTCAACCTGCCGGCGCAGCTCGCCTACACGCGAGCGAGATGTACGCGCGCAACCTGCTCAACTTCCTGAAGCCCGCGCATCGACAAGACGGCGAGCTCGACGATCGACTGGAACGACGAAGTATTCGCGCAGTCCGTGCTCACGCACGACGGCGCAGATCCGACACGAAGCCGACCCGCAAAGCTCGTCGGAGGAGCCTAACATGGACGGAATCGTCGCTCTCTACATCTTCATGCTGGCCGCCTTCACCGGCTACGAGGTCATCGCCAGGTGCCGGTGATCCTGCACACGCCGCTGATGTCGGGCTCGAACTTCGTGCACGGCATCGTGCTGGTCGGCGCGATGGTCGCGCTCGGCGGCGCCGACACGCCGCTCGAGACAGGTCATCGGCTTCGTCGGCGTGCTGCTCGCCGCCGGCAACGCGGTCGGCGGCTACGTCGTCACCGAGCGCATGCTGCGAGATGTTCAAGTCGAGCGGCGCGCGAGCCAGCAAGCCAAGGGAGCGCACTGATGCGCGGCCTGCTGCGACCGCGCGACCTCGCTGATCGAGGTCGAGCTATTCGCTCGCCGCCGTCGCTGTTCATCCTCGGCCTGAAGCGCATGAGCTCGCCGGTCACCGCGCGCAGCGGCATCGTGTGGGCCGGCGCCGGCATGCTGGTCGCCACGCTGGTGACGCTTCCTCTACCCCGGCATGGAGCAACTACGCGCTGATCCTCGCGGCGATCGTGGTCGGCGGCGGTGCTCGCGTGGTGGAGCGGCAAGCGCGTCGCGATGACCGACATGCCGCAGATGATCGCGCTCTACAACGGCATGGGCGGCGGCGCGGCGGCGGCGATCGCCGCGGTGGAGCTGTACACGCTGGCGATGGCAGACCCGGCGCGGCGCGACGCACGGTCCGCGTCGTCACTGTCGCTCGCCGTGATCGGCGGCATCATCGGCGCGGTCTCGTTCCGCGGCATCGCTGATCGCCTTCGGCAAGCTGCAGGGGCTGATCAAGCGCTCATTCGCTTCGGCGGCCAGCAGGTTCGTGAACCTGCGTGCTGCTCGGCGGTGACGCTGGTGCTCGGCGCCTGGGTCGTGCTGCAGCGGCAACGCCAGCCCGACGGCGCGTGACGCTGTTCTTCGTGCTGGCGCTGCTGCTCGGCATCACGATGACGCTGCCGATCGGCGGCGCCGACATGCCGGTCGTGATCTCGCTCTACAACGCGCTCACCGGCCTCGCGGTCGCCTTCGAAGGCTTCGTGCTCGACAACGCCGCGATGATCATCGCCGGCACCGTGGTGGGCTCCGCCGGCACGCTGCTCACGCAGCTCATGGCGAAGGCGATGAACCGCTCGCTCGGCAACGTGCTGTTCTCGCGGCTTCGGCGACGGCGGCGGCGCGGCCACCGGCGAGGTCACGGGCGCGATGAAGCCGATCGAGGCGTCCGACGTCGGCGTGATGATGGCCTTCGCGCAGAAGGTGATCATCGTGCCGGGCTACGGCATGGCGGTCGCGCAGGCGCAGCACAAGGTCTGGGAGCTGTGCCAGCTGCTGCATCGAGCGCGGCGTGACGGTGAAGTTCGCGATCCATCCGGTCGCGGGCCGCATGCCGGGCCACATGAACGTGCTGCTCGCCGAGGCCGGCGTGCCCTACGACCTGATCTCCGATCTCGACGAGATCAACGCGCGAGTTCGAGACCGCCGACGTCGCGCTCGATCATCGGCGCGAACGACGTGGTGAACCCGGTGGCGCGCACCGACAAGTCGAGCCCGATCTACGGCATGCC
Source organism: uncultured Gammaproteobacteria bacterium (assembly GCA_963728295.1). Taxonomy (GTDB): domain Bacteria; phylum Pseudomonadota; class Gammaproteobacteria; order Steroidobacterales; family Steroidobacteraceae; genus DATJKD01. The sequence continues at coordinate 543,573 of CAVSKB010000006.1, forward strand.
GATCCTGAACGCCGACAAGGCGAAGAACGTGATCGTCATCAAGCGCGGCCAGGGCGCGGGCTTCTCGGGCATCGAGAACGCGCTCTTCTATCTCGACAACACGCGCATGCTGTACGGCGACGCGCAGAAGGCCGCCGCCGAGCTGATCCCGGCGGTCAAGGCCATCTGACGGCGGCCACCGCCGATCAGGGCGGTCCGGTAAGCCAGGAGACCGCGAGCAGGCTCGTGCAGCAGACCGCGAGTGCGACCATGGCGGCTGCGAGAAACGCGCGCCAGCCGAGTGTCCGCACCTCGCGCAGCGAGATGCCGAGCCCGATCGCCGTCATGCCGCAGACGAGCAGCAGGTCGGACGCGGCGAGCCCGGCGGCGATCAGCCCTGACCATGCGTCCGCTGCACCGGTGCCGGCAAACGCCGCGTCGCCCGCAGTCCGCAGTACCGCGAGCAGCACGAACGCGACGAGGAACCCGGGCAGTGCCTGCCGCAGCGGGATCTCAGCGGTCCCCGTCGAGCCGTTCGCCGAACCGCGCATCGAGAACGCGGCCAGCGGGATGAGCACCAGCATCGACAGGTTGCGGAGCAGCTTCGTGAAGCCCGCGACCGCCACCGCGTCCGGGGCGGCAAACTGCTGCGCGTAGATCATCGCCGCGCCCATGACCTGCGAGGTGTCGTGGATCGCGGTACCGAGGAACATGCCGGCGGCGGTAGCGTTGCCGCGGAAGAGCGCATCGGCGAGCCATGGATAGAGAAGCATCCCCGTGCTTCCGAGCAGGACGACGCAGGTCAGCGCGACGCCCGTGTCGGCCGGCCGCGCGCGAAGCACCGGCGCGGCCGCAGCCACGGCCGTGCAGCCGCAAACCGCCGTGCCGAGCGCGAGAAGTTGCGCAAAGGCGCGAGGCAGGCCGAGCAGACGGCCGAGCAAGGTTGCGGTCGCGAGCGCAGTAACCATGCAACCGACCGCAACGGTGATCGCGACCGGGCCGACCGCCGCCATGCCGGCCAGCGTGAGTCGAAGGCCGACGAGCGCGATGCCGATTCGAAGCACGCGCTGCGCGACGATCTGCACACCGGGTTCGAAGCGGGAGCTCACACCGAAGGTGTTGCGCCAGGCAATACCGAGCAGAACCGCAAGCACGATCGCGCTGACCGGCACGCCGGCCCCCTGTCCGAGCTGGGAGATCGCGACGGCGCCGAGTTTTGCGGTCGCCGCCAGTGCGATCGCCAGAGCGATCCCCGCAACGGGCGCGCGGCGCCACGTTGTCGATCGCGCGAGGCCGAGAGACATCGAGCCCGCGTCAGCGGATCGCGGCGCGGCGGCCGATCGGTCGCTGACCCACGGCCGCGACGGACGGCTGTGGCTGTCGCTGCCGGGCGACCATGCGCTGGTGCAGATCGGTGATGCAGTTGCTGCCGGTACGCTCGAAGAGGAAGGGCAGCAGACCGTGCACCAGACAGGCCAAGCCACCGAGCACCATGCGCAGGCCGAAGGTGCCCGCCGCGAGCAGGTGCTGGAAGTAAGTCTCGCCAACCGACTCGGGGTGTTCAGTGAAGAGGCGGTGCGGATCCATGCCGTAAAGAGTAGTCCCGTCGGGCCGCAACAGGATTGCTAATCCGGTGACTGCTTCGGCTTTTTGAGCAATTCTGTTGCGCTCTGCACCGGTTTCTGGGTACTTTGTCTCATGGACAGGCTGGATCGTCGAATTCTCGAGCTGATGCAGAAGGATGCATCGTTGCCGGCGGCCGAGATCGCGGAAAAGGTCGGCCTCTCGAAGGCGCCCTGCTGGCGGCGGATCCGACGGCTGCACGACGACGGGGTGATCCGCCGCATCGTCGCGGTGCTCGATCCGAAGGCGCTGAACGTGGGTACCACGGTGTTCGTCACCATCAAGGCGGCGAGCCACAGCTCGGCCTGGTTCGAGCAGTTCGCACGTACGGTGCGCGAAATTCCCGAAGTGGTGGAGCTCTACCGCCTGAGCGGCAACGTCGATTACCTGATGCGGGTCTGTGTCCCGGACATCGACGCGTATGACGAGGTTTACAAGAAGCTGATCGCGAACTGCGATTTCCTGGACGTGAGCGCGAGCTTCTCGCTCGAGACCATCAAGTCGACGACAGCGCTGCCGCTCACCTACCTTGGCGGGGAGTAGAGCGACAGCAGTGTATCGCCCTGGCCGTTGAGCTGACTCCAGCGGCCAGCAAACTAGTTCAAAGCTTTGGTATTCCGGAGGGCGGCCGTCCAGTAGCGCGGCGTCGGATACAGCCACGATATCGCCGGTGGCGATGCAAACTTCTTCCACTGGCCAACCGGCTGCGCCAGTCGATCCGCAATCGCGATCAGTGCAGCTGGATTATTTGTCATGCCGAGGTGACTCCCCGTGATCTCGATGTTCTCCCGGCGCGGGCCCGGCGATTCCGCGCACGCCGGCCAGCTCACGATGCCGTCGGTCCTCGAATAGATACAGGTCACCGGTACGTCGATCGCCGGGCGTTGGTGCTCGTCGAGACGTAAGTCACCAAGCTCCAATTTGGCGATCTTTGCCGGGCCCAGCAGGCTACTCAGGAGGCTTCGATCGCCGAGGTGTGCGCGAAACCGGAACGGGGAGCCCAGCAGGATGAGCTGGCGCACCGAAGCGCGATGGCTGCGCGCCAGCTCTCGCGCATACATGCCACCGAGACTCCAGCCGATGATGCTCACCGGCGCGCCATGTTTCGCCGTGATCTCGAGGAGGCGGGCCGCTATTCGATCCAACGTGCCGGTTTCGCCGGTCATTCGGCCTGTCTTCGAGCCATACACAAAGTACCCGACCGAACGCAGCCGGCGGCGCAGCCCCCGCGTCGAAGCTATCCGAAGTGCCGAACGCGGACAGCACGAGCACTGGATGGCCGTCGCCGCGGGGCAGATAGCGAAGCAGCGGTCCCACACCGACCGAGGCGAGCAACTCCATGCTCGCGCGCATCGGCTCGAGGGCGAGCAGGGACGGATGGGGTGACTTCACCGCGCGGCGCGGCGCGGCGGACGAAGCGGAATCGCGATCCTTGTCAATTCGCTGCATGGGAACGGGTCCTCGTAAGCGGTGCTGGTGCGTAATTGGAACGCGACTGTACATGTTGTGTATATCTCACTAAGGTAAGTTTTTACGCATGTATAACTAATCTGTATAAGATATGTATATGCATAACACGGAACTTTTCCCGATCCGTACCGTTGCCTCCATCACGGGCATGAACCCCGGGACTCTCCGCGCGTGGGAGCGCCGCTATGGGTTGGTCAAGCCACTCCGTACGGAAACGGGCAGGCGGATGTACACACGGGAGCACATCGACCTCGTGCATCGCGTGCACGCGATGCTCGAGAGCGGGATGGGTATCGGCCAGGTGTCGCAGAGCCTGCAGGGCTCCGTTCACCAGGAGGCTCCCTCCGGCGACACCTGGATGGTCTGGCGAAAGCGAATGAGCTCAGCGGTATCTCGATTCGACGAGCCTGCACTCGAGAGGCTGTATGACGATGCCCTTGCCACGCATCCGCTCGATCGCGTCACAAGCAGGTTACTTCTGCCGCTGCTCGCGGAGCTCGGGGACCGTTGGGAATCCGCGGAGGGGAGCGTCGCGGAGGAACACTTTTTCGCCACGTTCTTGCGCAACAAGATCGGCGCCCGCTTTCATCACCGAGCGGCCCTGACCGCGGGACCTATGCTGCTCGGCGCTTGCGCGCCCGGTGAGCATCACGAGATAGGGCTGATGCTGTTCGCGCTCGCCGCACACGATGCCGGAATGCGCTCGGTGTTACTCGGCGCAAACACACCGCTCGCCGACCTGCCGCTCGTGTGCCGGCGCGCCGAATGCGATGCGGTGGTGATCTCGAGTTCCATGGAGCCGTCTCCGGAATTCCTCCGCGAGGGACTCCGTTCGCTGGTCCTCAGGGCCAGGAGGCCCGTTTTCGTGGGTGGGGACTCGTCAGTTCGTCACCGCGACGCGATCGTTTCGGCCGGGGCGATCGCTCTGGGCACCGACATCCCGCTTGGCGTGCGGCGCATCGCCGGCGAGCTTTCCCCGCACAAAGAAACGAATTGAATTGTCGGCGTCAGCTAGTCCGCGCGTCAGAAGCTGAACTGCGACCGAAGCGCGTTGCTCGCATTTGCTCTTCCCTCAGCGCAGAACGACGAAGGCGTAGCTCTCGAATGTAGCCCGCGCGCTGTCACTGCGAATGAAATCGACAAAACGGGCGGCGTCCGGGCCCGCCTTCGTGGTCAGCGCAACCGGGTACGTAATCGGCAGGTGCGACTCCGCCGGGAACAGCCCGACGAGTCGCACGCGCTTTTCGATGCGGGCGTCCGTCGCGTAAACGATGCCGAGCGGCGCCTCACCGCGAGCGACATACATGAGTGCAACGCGGACATCCTCCGCGCGCGCCAGACGGTCCGCGACGTCGTTCCACACACCGAGGCTCGTCAGTGCGCTGCGTGCGTAGCGGCCGACGGGCACGCCGTCGGGATCTCCAGTCGCGAGGCGGCCAGTTCCCAGTGCGCTGGCCAGCGGAAATCCCGGCGCGATTGTTAGTTCGATCTTGCTGTCCGCTGGGGCGATCAGCGCGAGTCGATTCCCCAGTACGTTGTGGCGCGAAGACTTCTGGATGCGGCCCCGCTGTTCCAGGTAGTCCATCCACTCCTGGTCCGCCGAGAAGAACACGTGGGCGCCGGCGCCGGCCTCGATCTGGCGCGCGAGAATGGAACTCGCGGCGAAGTTGAATCTGACGGCCACGCCGGTGGACATCTTGAACTCGTCCCCGAGTTTGCCGAGAACGTCTGTCAGCGACGCAGCGGCAAACACCGTCACCGGTGAACGCAAGAGGTCAGCCGAAAGCGCCGCGTTGCAAAACAGGACCGCCACGGTCGCAAGGATCGTCCGAACGCGGAGCATTTCCCTCCCGGGTTCTCTCGATATGTTCGATTGGATATATCGTGCTTGATCGGGTCGCTCACCGCAACTCTGTGCGTCGGGGCGCGGCGTGACCTAGAGTCGATCTTGGAAGGATAGAGACCATGAGCAACCCACGCGTTCGTCTTCGTCTGGACTTCGGACTTGGCCGAGGCCTTGGGCCGGGGAAGGTGAGCCTGCTCGAAGAGTTGCAGCGAACGAAGTCCCTCTCCGCCGCTGCGAAATCACTCGGCATGAGCTATCGGCGTGCTTGGGTTCTGCTGCAGAGCATGAACGGACTTTTCGACGGGCCACTCGCGCTGACGAGTAAAGGTGGGCACGGTGGCGGAGGCGGCACACAGGTGACAGAACGCGGCCAAGAAATCGTGGCCGCCTTCCGGCGTGCCGAAGGGCAAGCTTCGCTCGCGGTCTCGCAGGCGTTCCGTTCCTTCACGACAGCGAACACCGAACCGCCGCTGCAGGCGAAGGTGAAGCGGATAAGTAAGACAACAGCGCGGCCGCAGGGTCGGCGCCGCACACCGAGGTGATCAAAGATCAATCGTCGTGGTCGCGATCGTCGTCGTGCCTGCCGCCCTTGTCCTTGTCCTTGTGCTTGCGATCGCCGTCCTCGTTCTTGCGGCGTTCGAGCATCTGCTCGCGCTGCTCAGGCGTCATCTGTTGCCAGCGCTCGCGTAGCTCCTGCTTCTGCTCGGGCGACATGTCCTGGTAACGCTTTACGCCCTGGCGCAGTCGATCCTGCTCCTCGGGCGGCAGCGACTTGAAGCGGTCATAGCGCTCCTTCATTCGCTCGCGTTCCTCGGGCGGCAGGCTCTTCCAGTGCTCGGCCCGTTCGCGCACCTGTTGACGCTGCTCGGGCGACATCGATTCCCAGCGCTCGGCGCCGCGTGTCAGCGCCTGCTGGCGCCCGGGTGGCAGCTGGTCCCAGCGCTCGCGCATCGGCTCGAGCACGTCCTGCTGCGCGGGCGTAAGTTGCTGCCATTGCACGCCACGATTCTGCTTGGCGTCGTGGTCGTCATCCGCGGCGACAACGGCCGGCACCGCGACCATCGCGGTTCCTGCTACCAGTGCAATCCAGCGCTTCATACGATCCATCCGCACAATGTGGCGCGACTCAGCCGACGCCGTTGCTCCCGTTGCCTGCCTGGTCCGCCACCCAACTGTAGAACTCCGGGTCCTCAGTCATCAATTCGAAGTCGTCGCCCTCGGCGGCGAGCTCGACCATCTCGATCGGCGCCTCGCCGTTGACCTGGACCTGCGGCGAGTTGCCCGTCTCGGGCACGCGCCACAGCACTGCCGCGACCAGCGCGGCGGCCACTGCGCCCACCGGCGCCCAGCTGCGCCAGGCCGGCGCGCGTACGGGCGCACTGTCCGCGAGCGCGGCCTGCCTCGCCCGATTGAGCCGTGAACGGATCTCCGCGTCCAGACTCTCGACGCTTGCGTCGAAGGTGTCGCGGGCCTTGAGCTCGAAATCAGTCATCTGCTCTTTCATGTCGATCACCACGCATCACCAAGCTGCTTACGCAACGTTCCGAGGGCGCGAAAATAATGCGTCTTGACGCTGCCCTCTGAACACCCCATCGCGGCGGCGGTCTCCGCCACGTCCATACCCTCGAGACAACGCAACGTAAACGCCTCACGCTGACGCGCCGGCAGAACCCCGAGGGCCCGCTCCAGGCGCTGTATTGCTTCCGACGCCATCAACCGCTCGCTCGGATCCGGCGCGCCATCCGATACATTCTCGAACGGATCGTCCGGCCCGTCCTCATCCGGACGCAGGCTTCCGGGCCACAGCGAAAATATGCGCGAGCGTACGCTGTTGCGCCGCTGCGAATCGCGGATACCGTTGTAGAGGATCCGGTAGAACAGGGGCTTCCACTCCTCTGCCGGTCGCTGCCCGTAACTCTGCGCGAGCCGAAGCATCGCACCTTGCACGATATCGAGGGCATCGTCGGCATTCCGCACCGCCATCTGTGCAATCCGGAAGGCACGCTTTTCCACGCTGGCAAGAAACCGGTCGAGCGCTTGGCTGTGCTCCAGACGGACGTCCTCCTGCCCGACCGGCTCCGCGTCGAGGAGCCTCGCCGCGGCACCGAAATCGAGAGTACCAGAGCGTTTCATGCGCGTAGACTCGTCCGGTGGCGGCTGCATCATTCCGGCTCCTGTGGGGCCAAAACGCCAGTCGCGCCAATCGGTTGACGGGTTTTGATGTGCAAAGTTGTGCACTGCGACGCCGTGGGCGGGCCGGGGCCATCGGGCGCGAGGCGGCCCGGACCCGTTCCGGAGGCCGAAAGTCCGTTGATCGGGCTTAAGTCTTTGATTTTTAAACGAAGGCGGCCTGTCGGATAATTCTTACGCAGAGCGAAAAAACTTGCTGGTGCCGCCGACACTTGGTCGCCCTCTGCGCAGGTCATCAACAGACTTGTCCACTGTTTTTGTGCACAAGACGGGCTAGGCGGTCGCACTACGTATGCCGCCGATTCTCGCCATCGCCGTCGATGCGCCGCTTCGCCGCCTGTTCGATTACCGGCCACCGGCTGGAACGCCGGACGACGCCCTGATCCCAGGCCTGCGGCTCTGGGTACCGTTCGGCCGACGCCGCGCCGTCGGCGTGCTCATCGCTCTCCGTGCGCATTCCGATATCCCGGCCACCAAGCTACGCTCCGCCATCGCGAAGATTGGCTCGGAGCCGATTTTCGATCAGGGACTGCTCGAGCTGCTGGTGTGGGCCGCGGACTACTACCGCCACCCGATCGGCGAGGTGATCGCCGCGGCACTGCCGGGACCCCTTCGCGCGGGGGCGGACGCGGAGGCGACCACGGTCCGCTGGGCGCTGAGCGTCTCCGCCCGCATGGGAGGTCTCGCGCCGCTCAGCCCGCGAGCGCTGCGCCTGCGTGAGATGGTCAGCGCACTCGAGGGGCGCCGCGATGCGGGCGAAGGCGAGCTCGCGGCGCTGTCGCCGCGCTGGCGCGAACACCTGCGCGAGCTCGAACGGCGGGGCTGGGTGGTGGAGGTGCGTGTCGAAGACCCGACTCCGCCAGCGCTCTCGCTCGATATCGCACGCGGGCCGGAGCTCAGTTCCCCGCAGCAGAGACGCGGTCGCGAGCGATCGCACAGGCCGCCGGCCAGTTCCGGCAGTTCCTGCTGCACGGCGTCACCGGCAGCGGCAAGACCGAGGTCTACCTGCGCGCGATCGAGCGGGTGGTCGAACAGCGGCAGCAGGCGCTCGTCCTGGTGCCCGAGATCGCGCTGACACCGCAGCTCGTGGCCCGATTCACCGAGCGTTTCCGGACGCCGCTCGCGGTGCTGCATTCCTCGCGCACCGACCAGGAGCGACTGCATGCCTGGCGCGCCGCGCGCAGCGGCGAGGCGCCCGTCGTCATCGGCACCCGTTCGGCGGTGTTCGCTCCGCTGGCGCGTCCCGGCTTGATCGTCGTCGACGAGGAGCACGACGCCTCGTACAAGCAGCAGGACGGCTTTCGGTACTCCGCGCGCGACCTGGCGCTGATACGCGCGCAGCGGCTGTCGATCCCGGTGGTCCTGGGCTCCGCGACGCCGTCGCTCGAGAGCCTCGAGCGCGTCCGGGCCGGACGAGCGTCGCTGCTCACGCTGCCCGAGCGCGCGGCCGGCGCACGACCGCCCACCGTGTCGCTGATCGATCTGCGTCAGCACGCGGCGACGCAGGGGATGGCGACGCCCACGGTGCTCGCGGTCAAGCGACACCTGGATGCGGGTGGCCAGGTACTGCTCTATCTCAACCGGCGGGGCTACGCGCCGACGCTCTTCTGTCCCGACTGCGGCTGGGTTGCGCCCTGCCCGCGTTGCGATGCCCGGCTTACCGTGCACCAGCGGGATCAGCAGCTACGCTGCCATCATTGCGGCACGGAGCAGCCGGTTCCAGAGATCTGCCCGACGTGCGGTCAGGCCGTGAAGCCGGTCGGCCAGGGCACCGAGCGGATCGAGGAGACGCTCCGACAGCTGTTCCCGGACGTGCCGCTCGCACGCATCGACCGCGACGCCATGCGCCGCCGGGGCGCGCTCGAGGACACGCTCGACCGGATCACGAGCGGCGAGGTGCGCCTCCTGGTCGGCACACAGATGCTCGCGAAAGGACATCACTTCCCCGGCGTCACGCTGGTGGTCGTGCTGAACGCGGACCAGGGACTGTTCGGCATCGATTTCCGCGCGAGCGAGCGCCTCGCGCAGAGCATCGTGCAGGTGGCCGGACGCGCGGGCCGCGCCGAGCGGCCGGGCGAGGTGTTGATCCAGACGGAGTTTCCCGAGCATCCGCTACTCACGCGGCTCGCGACCGGCGGATACGACGAGTTCGCCGCCGCGGCGCTCGAGGAACGGCGCGCCGCGGGCTGGCCGCCGTACGCGCGGATCGCCGTGCTGCGTGCCGAGGCAGCGCGCCGCGAGCCGGCACACGCTTTCCTCGAGCGGGCTCGGACCTGCGCTGATCCCACAACTACTCGCGACGTGGAGATACTGGGCCCGGCCGCGGCCCCGATGGAACGACGAGGCGGTCATTACCGCGCGCAATTGCTGGTCCGCGCGGCAAGCCATGCACCGCTCCAGCGTCTGCTGGCCGTCTGGGTCCCGGCGGTCGAGGCGCTGCCGGAAGCGCGCCGGGTCCGCTGGTCGATCGATGTGGATCCGGTGGAGCTTTTCTAGCAGACCGCGCCGGTCCGCGGACTGGATGTACCAGTCACCGCAGTCAGAGGGTACCCGGCGTCGCGCCAGGCCTTCATGCCGCCATCGAGCGCGACCGCGCGCAGATAACCGAGGTCGCGCAACGTCGCAGCGGCCAGCGTCGAGATCTTGCCGAACTCGCAGACGGTCAGGATCCGAAGCGTCGGGTCCGGCAACTCGTCGTTGACTCGCAGCTCGAGCTGTCCGCGCGGCAGGTGACGCGCGCCCGGCACGTGGCCCGCCTGGTAGGCATCCTTCTCCCGCACGTCGAGCACGATCATCGGCTCCTTGCGCTCGACGCGGGCGCGCAGCTCATCGAGCGACATGAACGGCGTCTTTGCCGCCGCTTCCGCCAGGAGCTGCGCGACCGTCTTGCCGCCGCTCATGTTGGTGCGCAGCGCCTCGGTGATGTGCGTGGGCGCGGACAGGTTGAGCTCGCGCATCATCTTGCAGAAGGCTTCGCGGTCCCTGACCTTGAGGCGCGGATTCTCCGCCACCTCGCGGCCGAGCGTGCTCGAGCCCTGGCCCTTGTAGTCGTGCGCCGGGTACACCTTGAGCGCCGGATCGAGCTTGAGGAGGCCGTTGAACAGGCTGTCGTACAGCGCCTCGGGGTCGCCGGTGGGCAGATCGGTTCGCCCGGTGCCGCCGATCAGGAGCGTGTCGCCCGTGAAGATCCGGTCCTCCAGCCGCAGACACATCGAATCGCGCGTGTGGCCGGGCGTGTGCATCGCGGTCAACCGCAGGTTGCCGACCGCGAGGATGTCGCCGTCGTCGAGCCGCATATCCGCGAACGGCGCAGGACTGTCGCGATGCATGACGACCGGTATGCCGGCCGTCTGGCCGAAGTGGTGCGCCGCCGAGAAATGGTCGGCGTGCGTATGCGTGTCGACCACGTAACGGATCCGCAGTCCGTCACGAGCCGCATGCGCGTGATAGCGGTCGAGCTGTCGGATCTCCGGGTCGATCAGGACGGCTGCACAGGTCGCCTCACAGCCGACCAGGTAGGACTGACAGCCACCGGTTGCGATCTGCTCGAACAGCATGGCGGGTGCCGGGTTCGGGATTGCGGGTCAGGTTCGACACCATAACCGAAATCCCGCCGACCCGGCACCGGCCGGGTCGCCGTCAGCGCCCGCGCAGCGACTTGAGCTCGGCGGGCGTCACCTTTCCATCGTTGTCCGTATCGACGGCCGAGAACTTCTCGGCGAGCTTGGGCAGTCCAGTCTGCGCCTCGGCCAGGTCGATGCCGCCGTCGCCGTTGGTGTCGGCGGCCTTGAAGCGCTCGACCCGGTCAGCCCGCATCTGCTCGTGACCCTGCTTGCGGGCCGCGACCATTTCCTCGCGTGTCACCTGGCCGTCGGCGTTCGTGTCGAGCTTGTCGAAGCGCTCGCCCACCCAGGACGACGAGGCCTGCGCCTCGGCACGCGAGATGCTGCCGTCGGCGTCGGTGTCCGCCGCCTTCCAGCGTTCATCGCCCTTCGCCTTCATGTCGGCGTGGTGCGCCTCGCGCTGGGCGGCCAGCTCGTCCTTGTTCAGCAGCCCGTCCTTGTTCGCATCGATGGTGTCGAACTTTCCGGCGAGCCACGTATGCGACTTCGCCTCGTCGCGGCTCACCGCGCCGTCGCCGTTGGCGTCCATCGCGGCTATCTCGTGGCGGTTACACTCGGCGCCGCCCGCCTGTGCGGCGGCTGCGGCGAGCAGGGAAATCACGGCAATCAACGGTCGCATGGTCCGGACTCCGATTCGATGTGGGAGTACGGTCCAACGCCGAAAGCGCGCCGCGGTTGACCCGGGAGGGCCAACCGCGGCTGGCGCGATCAGGGCGGCGGGAAGTCGGCCGTCGCGGTCTGCTCAGCTGTGACCGTCACCATCAAGCCCTCCGCGGGCGTGAACGTGACGACTTCGTCCGCGTCCATCGGGAGATTGGCCTCGTTCGCATCCACTTCCGGGTCATCCGTGTCGCAGGTGTATGCGAGACGGTAGTTGCCGGCCGGGACGAAACCGATCGTGTAGCCGAAGCTGTCCGCGTCGACCATCGCGCTTGCGAGTGCGTCGTCGCCGTTGGGGTCGTCCCAGATCCCATCGTAGTCGTCGGGCGTGCCCGGCTCGGTCTCGGTGACCGGTCCGAACAGGTAAACGTTGCCCGGGTAGACGCCCGACGTCGTCGATTCGCATTGGCTGGCGATGAAGGTGGAGTCGACGGTACCCGTGATCGTGCCTACCTCGAGGTTGTCGACCACGCGAAGCACGGGCTTCAGCATGTAGGCCTGGCCGTCGCAAACCGGAACTTCGGTCGTCTGGCCCGGGGGCTTGAGAACCGATCGGCGAAGGTCGAAGTCCACGGTGAAATCGGTCGTCGTGCCGACGCCGACCGTGAAGCCGCGGATCATCTGCAGGCCGCGCTCGTCGCCGCTCGGAATCCTGAGCTCGCAGTCCGCGCCGCCGATCGTGATGTATGAGTCGCCGGCAGTGTCCGGATCCGCAAGCACCTTGAGGCGCATCCACGTGTACTCGCCGGCGGGCACTTCCTCATCGTCGAGGAGCATTGCGCGCTCCCCGTTCTGAAGCGCCAGCAGGTCGAGCGTTTTCGGCGTGGTGAAGTCGCGCGAGAAGGCCGCGCCCTCTTTCGGCTTCAGCTCAACGCCCGTGAACTGCACCACCACGGCATCGGCGAAGTCCACCGGTGAATCGGTGACGGCCACCGAGATCCGGCCGGTGGATCCGTCATCGTCACTGTTGCAGGCAGCCAGGGCGGAACACGCGACGGCCAGCCAAACGATCTTGAGAAAAGGAGTAGTAGACATTGCGCATCCTCCGGCCACAGGCCGCCGGTTACAGCGGCAGGCGCGACCCTAGCGCATTGGAAAAAAACGCCTCCGTACCAGTTCACAGTTCGGGCTCGCCGAGTCCGTCGGCCTCCCGTAGACTTGCGCCCTCGCGGCCCTCGCCGACGGCAAGACCTTGAAATACCTGATTGAGCAGCTGGTGCAGGACGCGCTCGCCGCCCTGCCTCCCGAGCTGCATTACGTTAACCCGGCCGTCGCGCCGGTCATCGAGCGCACCCGCGATTCCGCGCATGGCGATTTTGCGACCAACGCGGCGCTGCAGCTTGCGAAGGCCGCGAAGCGCAAGCCGCGCGAGATCGCGCAGGCGATCGTCGCCGCGTTGCCCGCAAGCGACGTCGTGTCCAGGGTGGAGATCGCCGGCCCGGGGTTCATCAACTTCTTCCTGGCGCCGGCGGCATATCACGCCGAGCTCCTGCGAATCGCGGATGCGGGCGCCGCCTATGGTCGCAGCCAGCTGGGCGGCGGCCGCCGCGTGATGGTCGAGTTCGTCTCCGCCAATCCGACGGGACCGCTGCACGTCGGCCATGGCCGGGGTGCCGCCTACGGCGCGACCGTCGCCAACCTGCTCGATGCGACGGGACACGCCGTGCATCGCGAGTACTACATCAACGATCACGGCCGGCAGATGGAGATCCTCGCGGCGAGCGTCTGGCTGCGCTATCTCGAGCTCTGCGGCGAGCGCTTCGACTTCCCGAGCAACGGCTATCGCGGCGACTACCTGCTCCCGATCGCCGACCAGCTCCTGAAGACCCACGGGCAGACGCTCAAGCGACCGGCCGCCGACGTGTTCCGCTCGCTGCCGCCCGATGCGCCGGCCGGCGACAAGGACGTGTACATCGACGCGGTCATCGCCCGCAGCAAGGAGATGCTCGGCGCCGACGGCTGGTCGACCGTGTTCGACCTCGGACTCAAGGACATCCTGGCCGACATCCGCGACGATCTCGCCGAGTTCGGCGTGCACTACGACCGCTGGTTCTCGGAGCGAAGCCTCGTCGAGGAAGGCGCCATCGATCACGCGCTCGACCTGCTGCGGCAGAACGGTGTCGTCTACGAGAAGGACGGCGCACAGTGGTTCCGCGCGACCGATTTCGGCGACGAGAAAGACCGGGTCGTCGTGCGCGCCAATGGCGCCCGGACCTACTTCGCCTCGGACATCGCCTATCACCTCAACAAGCGCGAGCGCGGCTTCGAGCACGCTGCTCGACGTCCTGGGGGCCGATCACCACGGCTACCTCGCGCGCGTGCGCGCCGGCCTCGTCGCCATGGGCCAGCCCGGCGACAGCCTCGAGGTGCGGCTTCTGCAGTTCGTGACGCTGTATCGCGGCGGTGAGAAGGCGCAGATGTCGACCCGCTCGGGCGAGTTCGTGACGCTGCGTGAGCTGCGCGGCGAAGTCGGCAAGGACGCGGCGCGGTTCTTCTACGTGATGCGCAGCCACGAACAGCATCTCGACTTCGATCTCGAGCTCGCGAAGTCGCATTCGAACGACAACCCGGTCTATTACATCCAGTACGCGCATGCGCGCGTCTGCAGCGTGATGCGCCAGCTCGTCGAGAAGGGCTACGCCTACGATGCCGCGCAGGGCCGCGCGTCGCTTGCGCGACTGGTGGAGCCGCATGAGCTCGCCCTGCTGACGTCGCTCAGCCGGTATCCGGAAGTCGTCGAGCTGGCCGCGCTGCAGCGCGCCCCGCACGCGCTGGTGCATTACCTGCGTGACCTCGCCAACGACTTCCACACGTACTACAACGCACACACCTTTATCGTCGAAGATGCGTCGCTGCGCGATGCACGGCTTACACTGGTGCTGGGGCTCAAGCAGGTGATCGTCAACGGCCTCGTACTGCTGGGCGTTTCGGCCCCGGAGAGCATGTAAAGTGACCCCGAGCCGTACACTGGCCCGCGACTACAAGCACGTCCGGCGCAACACGTCCGGCAGCCCCGCATTCACCGGCTGGATGGGCCTGCTGATCGGGCTTGCGATCGGACTCGCGGTGGCGCTCGGCGTGTTCCTGCATTACCGCAACCCGCCGTCGGCGCAGCCGATGCCTGAGGCGGTCGTGCCGCCCGCCTCCGCCCAGGCAAGCGAGCCCGAGGCACCCGCACCCGCGGAAGCCGCCAACGAGTACGACTTCTACGACATGCTGAAGAATCAGCAGGTCGAGGTGCCGGCGACAGCCAGCGCGGCCCCCGTGGCGCCCATGCCCGCGGGACTGCGCGGTGACGTCACGCTGCAGGTGGGCTCCTTCAAGGGGCCGGACCAGGCGGAGAAGATGCAGGCACGGCTCGCGCTGCACGGTATCGAGTCCCGGATCCAGCGGTTCGCGCTCCAGGACGAGACCTGGTATCGGGTGCGGATCGGGCCGATCGGGACCGTCGAGGAACTCGACGCGGTGCGTGCCAAGCTGGCCGAGGCGGAGGTCGAGGCAACGGCCGTGTCATCCGAGGTCGTGGAGTCGCCGCCGCCCTGATGCAGAAAAGGACGGCAGCAAACGAGGACGTCCTGTCCACGAGTGCCGCCGTCCTTGATCGATCCCTGTCAGGTGCTGTGCGGGCCGCGGTTCGATAAACCTGCCAGCACCGCACAGCACCAGTTGATTGCCCTTCTCTCGTCGGTAGCCCAAAGTCCTGCGACGACTTCCGGGGCTTTCATAACTGTCGGGAGCGATTCTGCGATGCGCCGAGCTGTGCCGCTGCCAGTATGCGGCGACTGTGACTGTCGGTGCTGTCCGACAAACCGCTAGACTCGGCTTCAAGTGCTCCGCGCTGAAACGCAGGCAAAACATGAACGAGCAGCGGAAAGAAGTCTCGCTCGATCCGTCCGACTGGTCTGCGATGCGGGCGCTTGCGCACCGCGCCGTCGACGACGCGATCGACTATCTCGCCACCGTTCGCGACCGGCCGGTGTGGCAGCCGACGCCCGACGCGGTGATCGCGAAACTCCACGCGCCGCTGCCGCGCGAGCCGCAGGGCGCCGAGCAGGCGTACGCCGATTTCCGCGACTGGGTGATGCCCTACCAGATGGGCAACACGCATCCGCGGTTCTGGTCCTGGTACATGGGCGGCGGCACCGCCTTCGGTGCGATCGCGCGATTTCCTGGCATCCACCGTCAACCCGAACATGGGCGGCGGCAATCACGTCGCGAACTACGTCGAGGGCCAGGTCGTCGACTGGTGCAAGGACATCGTCGGGCTGCCGCGCGAGTCGGGCGGCTTGCTCGTGAGCGGTGCGTCGATGGCGAACTTCGTCGCGCTCGCCGTGGCTCGCAACGCCACCGCCGGCGTCGACCTGCGCGCCGAAGGCGTGGCGGCGATGACGCAGCCGCCGGTCTTCTATGCGTCGACCGAGGTGCATAGCTGCATTCAAAAGGCGATCGAGCTGCTCGGGCTCGGCAAGACGGCGCTGCGCAAGATCCCGGTCGACGCGAGCTACCGGTTCGATCTCACGGCGCTCGAGCGCGAGATCGCCGTCGACCGCGCCGCGGGCCGGAAACCGTGCTGCGTGATCGGCACCGCAGCCACGATCAACACCGGCTCGGTGGACGATCTGAACGGCCTCGCCGACATCTGCAAGCGCGAGCAGCTCTGGTTCCACGTCGACGGTGCGATCGGCGCGGTGCTGACGCTGTCGCCCAAGCATCGCAAGCTCGTCGCCGGGATGGAGCGCGCGGATTCGGTGGCGCTCGACCTGCACAAGTGGCTGCAGGTGCCGTTCGAGGCCGGCTGCGCGATCGTGCGGGATCGAAACCTGCACCGCGGCACATTTGCGCTGACACCCGAATATCTCGAGCACACCGAGCGCGGGCTTGCGAGCGGGCCGTTGTGGTTCAGCGAGTACGGGCTGCAGCTCTCACGGGGGTTCCGGGCGCTCAAGGTCTGGCTGTCGTTCAAGGAGCACGGAGTCGACCGATACGGACAGCTCATCGACCAGACCATCGAGCAGGCGCATCACCTGGCGGCACTCGTCGAGGCGGCGCCCGATCTCGAGCTCATGGCGCCGGTGGTCGTGAATATCGTCTGCTTCCGCTACAACCCCGGCGGGCTCAGCGTCGAGAAGTTGAATGCGCTCAATGAGGAACTGTTGATCCGACTGCACGAGAGCGGGATCGCGGCGCCGTCGTACACAACCCTAAACGGCGAATATTGCTTGCGTGCTGCCTTGTCAAACCACCGTACGACGGCGGAAGACCTTTCGGTGGCGCTGAAGGCGGTGCGAAGCATCGGGCGGGCAGCGGCTGCGGAACGTTGACAGAGTCGCGTTCCGGGTCGATCCAATGAGTGGGTTAGTCAGCGTCCCCGCCGGTCTGCGCTAAGCGCATGGCTTGCTCTCGGCAGCACTTTAAGAGCGCATCTGGATCCGTTCCTTTGCTGCTGAACCTTCGGCCGCGATTGTCGCTCGCAGTCACTTCGTAGACGCCGGCGGAGACTTCATCGAGTTCAAACGACCACTCCGGTAGGTCTGAGTGAACCTTGATCATCGGACGAGCTCGCGAATAAATCCCTGCTCGAGCAGTTCCTGCAGCGTTAGTGTCGTGCGGTACTGAGATCCCGAACCAATTGTCCCAAACGCTGGAGCAACGATACCAGCATCAACTTCGACAGCCTTGATCACCTCAAATGTTCGCAGCTTCATCGCTGCGGTCGCTGGCGGCAGTGATCTGGTCGCTATTGCGGTACCTGCCGGCGAGAAGAATCGCGACACAGCACTTCCGCCAAATCGATCGATGAGCTGTCCTGGTTGCAGCAAGGTCCGCACGGGTGCGACCAAGAATCCATTGTTGAGCGGATAGTAAGGGACTAACGCCTTTGACGTCGAGACGACGGCAGACACGCCAATTTCGGTTGTCTGAGCACCCAACGCGGCGACTTGCCGACCCGGAGTTGCGCTCAGTGCGACGGCTGCCACCGAGGCTAAGTCATCCAGTGTTTGGTAAGTGGCGCGACCTAGTTGCTCCGACCACGAAGCCGGCCCATCCATTACGCTGCGTTGGACTCCGAGAAAGCCGCGTCCAAAGTTCGATAGATCTTGAGCCAAGTCATTGCCGAAGTCCTCTCCTGACGCCTGCCCAAGGCGCGGACTGAAATTAACGGTTCCCGCCCGCTGTAAGCCTCGGCGTACGAAGAGTTCAAGGAGCTGCTCGAACGTTGGTACTGTCGGGCCCCGGTCGTTGCCCCGCGCGTTGTCGACGTGCATCGGACCGCAGAAGAGTGAGAAGCCCCAACCCGTGCAGGAAAAGGGATTCCCGCGCGTTCCCTCGGGCGGCTCATCCGGTGATTGCGGTACGCCTACGTAGCCGCTTGGGTCTGTATAAGAAAGAGGGTTGTTGCCGACATAACTGTAGCGATTCCAGCCCTGTGTGTTGGTCACGCCGTCGACGAAGGGATCCGCGGACACGAAACGCGCGATCAAGGGGTCATAGACGCGCCCATTCATGTGGATGAGCTTGGTATTGCCGAGGTGCTCGTGGTCAGTGAACCCGCGACGGCTGATGTCACGCACCGCCGTGACATCAGCCAAGGGCATAGGGCCGTTCCAAGTGGCGTTTCGCCGCTCGCCGAAGGGGTAGTAGCTGGTGGGCAGCTCTGCGTCGCCACCGCTGGTCGTGATCACGTCGACCGAGCCCAGGTGATCACGCAGCAGGTAGCGCAGCGCATTTGCGCCGGTCGACTTGCGCGAATAGAGCGCGATCGGCACACCGTTGGCGTGGATTGTGTGGCGGAAGTCGTCGATGGCGCCCTTGGTAACGATCTCCAGAATCCCGCCCAGGTTGACGTGGGTATAGGTCGTCCCGGCGAGGTTGATCTTGTGATACCAGCGCTGCGCGTCGGGGCCGTACTGAAACTCGCTTGAATTGGTCGCACTGCCCGGGCTGTTGCGGATGCGCTTCGCACGATTGTCGGCGAACCACAGCAGCTCCATGCCGTTACGACTGGTCATGTTGCCGTTGGCGTCGTAGCTGAAGTTCTGCGTGCCGCCACCCGCTACGCTGATCGCGCTGACGGCGTGCGGCTTGAGCGGGTTGTAGCTGTAGTTGCCGACCCCCGACTGCGTCAGAATGTTGCCGTTCCCGTCATACGCGAGGGCAAGCTTTTCCACTCCGTCGAGCCTGGATCGCGTGAGGCGGTGCAGATCGTCGTACTCGAACGTCTCGACGAGCGACTGGTTCAGATCTTGTCGACCTGTGAGGTTGCCGGCCCCGTCCCATGCGTACTCGAGGTTCTGCAACGCGGTGAGGTTCGACACCGGGCCACTGCTGATTGAGTTCAGAAAGCCCGTACGCGGCTCGATGCCGCGGATGGTCTTGAGCCCGTTGCCCAGCGTTTCGTCGAGAATCTGGCCGTAGGCGTCCATCGTGGTCGCTTCCCAGAACACCGTCGACGGCGCATTGAAGTCCTTGACCCGTCTCAGCCACCCTTGCTCGTAGTCATACTTGAGCTTGAGACGATAGCCTGCGGTACTCTCCGGATACGTCAGCGAGTCGAGAAGACCCGTGGTGCTTGCATAGCTGAGGTCGACAGAACCCAGGGAACTCACGCCCTGGAAGAATTCTGCACGCGCCGGCCGCCCCTTTGTGTCGTAGGCGTGTGATTCGCGATAGGTAAAGACGCCGGTGCCGCTGACCTGGGAATCCTTCAGCCGGCCAATTTCTTTCGCCGCGGCATTCGAACCCCACGTCCAGCTCCGGGTGATCGTTCCGGTGCCCTCGGGCATGGCCTGCGTCAACGGCCGGCCGAGAGCGTCCCAGGTGTAGCGGATGGTCTTGTCGTTTGCATCGGTGTATGAGGTCAGTTCGCCGAAACCGTTGTAGGTGTACTGCCAGGCGCCCAAGTCGGCGTCCGTCCTGGTCTCGGGCAAGCCGCGCACGTTGAACAACGCGGTCTGCAGGGTTCGGCCCGTGCTGTCGTAGACGCGTATCGGGTTGCCGAATGCGTCGAGGTCGAATGACTGGTAATAGCCGGCGTGATCCGCCGATCGCGTGAGCCGACCCCGTCCATCTGCCGTATGCGTAGACAGCTTGCCAAGTGGATCGGTGACGGTAGTGCGGAGCCCGGCATAGACGATCGAGGTTGTCTGCACGGCTGAACTGCTGAATGGGCGGTTGATCTGAGTGGGACGTCCGATCAGGTCATAGGTGAACAGAGTCCAGTAGAGTGGCGACGGACATGCCGATTCGATACAGCGTGCGCTCTCGCGCGCGACGCGACCCTGGTCATCGTATTGCCGTTCGACGCGGCTGTAGCCGCCGCCCAGGATCTGCGTGCGGGTAAGCAGCGGACGGTCAGACGTGTCGAGATAAGCGCTGTCACTGCGGATTGCCGTCCCGGCTGCGTCCTTCAGGGTGGCAAATATCCGCAGCCTGTTCTGGCCACAACCGACGTCGCACTCAAGGTAGAGCCACTCGGTGCTGGTCTGGTCAGGACGGACCTCACGGGTCCGCCGTCCAAATGAGTTATGGAGCCAAGTCGTCGTGAGGCCGTTGGGGTCCGTCTCGCTGGCGGGCGTTCCGAATCGCGGATCGAATGTGTACTGCGTGTTCTGGTTGAGCGGATTCCTCACGCTCAGCGGGAACCGACCGTCCGCACTCCACGTCGTCTGCCAGACACGCGTTGGCGCCTGGGAAATGCCGATCGTCTGCATCTCGACGTTGCCGAACCCGTCGTAGTCGAAGTCGGTCTGCACGCTCCATTGCGGAATTTCTGGCTCAATCACCTGTCGGGTGGGACGGCAGTAGGTTGTGTCCCAGGTCGTGGCAAGGGTACGCGTCTGCTGCGCACCATCCGGCAGGGTCGAGTGACTGTTGATCTGCTGCGTGCGTTGTGGCCGGCCCACGCACCAGGTCGGCGCCGTAGTGCTCGAGACGAGTTGCGAGTAGACGGTCCGTTCCGTCCAGATCTTGCCGCCGTGGAAGCCATTTGCGCCGGCTGCCTCGGTCGTGGTGAGCTTGATCTCGGTTGGCGTCCCGGTCGTCGCGTCCAGGATGGTGTCGGTGACACCGGTCGCGAGCAGCGTGCCATTGAAAGTGCCCCCGACGCCGTATGTCTTCCGAATGATTTTTCCGGGGAAAGGCAGGATCCGGCTCTCGATACCTCCGGTTGGGGTCAGCGTGCTCCAGGCGAAGTCGGTGGATGCGATCAGTGCGTTGTTCGACTGGCGAACCTCCATCAGAACCGGGCTGCCGGTGTGTGGAAAGAGTCGCGCGAAGTACTCGTGCGTCTTCGCGCCATTGCGGTCGTCTACGTGCGTATGGCGATAAAATCCTTCGAATCCCCGTCCCTGGATGTGCCGGCGCGCGCCCTCGTAGGTATGGTCGACCGAATACGTGCCGCCGATGCCGTCTGAAACGCGGTGCTCGGTAACCACCGCCGTCGAGCCCTGCCATTCCTGTTCCGGAAAGGTGGCATTGGTTGTCTTCGTGTGCACGCCCGCGGCTGTGAGCGGCCCGTAGGTGACGTCGATCGTGTTGCCGTAGCCGTCAGTCACTCGCGTCAGCAGGTCGGGCGTAGCTCCCGGATGCACCCGGTATCGCCACGTGTTGCTTTGCGCGTAGGCGAAGTCGTGCAGACCGTCGCCGTTGATATCCGTGATTACTGTCGCGGCGGAGCTTGGCAAGGTGATCCCGACGCTGGTCCACGCACCGAAACCCAGGCCCGTCGAGCGCAGCAGACGCCATTCGCCCGAGGTGCCGTAGCCGGCCAAGACGTCGTCGTCCCCGTCGGCGTCCCAGTCCAGGATGACCCATTGCAGTGTGAAGGAATTGAGATTGGCGTGCTCCACAGGCGCCGCAAAGGACGTGCCGCGGCTGAACGCATACCACCAGTTGGCACTGCCGACGCCGGCGGTCTGGCCGCCGTAGTAGAAGAGATCAGTCAGACCATCTCCGTTGAAGTCGCCGAAGCTGGGCGGCCCGGCGCCGCCGAGCAGGTTCTGCGCGAAGCTGCACCCGCCCCCGGCGCACAGTGCTCGCATGGTGCGAGTCATCGCGTATGAGCCGAGCTGCTGCTGCCACGTCCGTAGCTCGTGTCGATAGACGATGTCGCCGCGTCCGTCGCCGTTGAAATCGGGCGTCCGCCCGGGCTGCTTCTGGGCCCATTCACCGAAAACCGAGCCCAGGATCCGGCTGTCGGCCGGCTGCGCCGCCACGAGCACGGAAACCGTGCCTGAGAAACCAGTGCTGCTTGCGTTGCGTAAGCGGTAGCGAATCGCGTCACCGCCGGAAAATCCAGCAGCAAGATCCGCCCACACGAGGTCCTCGCGACCATCGCCGTCGATGTCGAGCGCACGCGCATTCTGGCCGCGACCCGTTGCGGTCACCGGTGCATTGGTGTTGGCGAGATTTGTGAGACCGCTGGAGTGCCCATGCAGTACGGACCAGGTCGTGCCCGAATACGGGACGAGGATGTCGCCGAGCCCGTCATGGTTGTAATCGATGGGAATTGCATCTGCGTAATTGTGGTTCCCGATCCCGCTATCGATCGGCGGGTCGTAGCCCCCAGCGGGGTTTGCGAACATCACCCTCCAGGTCCCCGAGCCCGACGTCGCGCTCGAGACGTAGACAAGGTCCTCGCGCCCGTCGCCATTGACGTCCAACGGCAAGGCGCCTGCCGGCACCGCTTGCCCCGTATTCACCTCTGCCTGGAGGCCGGACTTGCCGTCCTGGTAGTCGAAGCGCGTTGGGTCGCGGCATTCGGAACCGGCGCATTCCAGAATGAACGCCAGCCGGCTATGGCTTGTCGATGAGAGAGGGCCTTCATAATTCAGCGCGTAGCGGCGCAGGACGGACCCCGCCTGCAGCACCTCTATCGACTGCAGGCGGTGGATCTCCCGCACCTGGCTGCCAATGACAAAGCCGCTGCTGACCTCACCCGCCGGCTTGCTTTCCCAGACGAAATCGATTGCGTTAGCCGCGTAGTCGATCCGGTCGATTCGGTAGCTGCCGTTAAGCGTGTCGTTGTGCCAAGTGAAAGTAATTGAGTTGCCGGCTCGATCGCTGATCCTGCTCAGCGCCCAAGCACGGGCTTCCGCCTGCCCGATCGATAGAATCCGGGAATTGGAGTCGATGCCGTACTCGTGGATGAGCCCGTTCTTGAGTTCAACCTTGAAGCTGGCTGGACCATTTCCGGCCGAGCCGGACGCAGTGATCCGCGAGTACGTTTCCATCTCTGTTCTGTAGGTCGATCCACTCACGCCATACGTGCCCGAGAACAATCGAAGCTGATTGCCATCGAGGCAGTAGCGGTCGTCGAGCTGGTTCTGCGGCGCGGCAGACACGCCGTTCTGCGCCCAGGTCTTCTGGCATCGATGGACAGCGGAGAGCCCCGCCACACTCCAGCCCACGCCAGCAAGGGTGCCGTCGTTCCTATGGCCGTATGTAAGTGCAAGCTCTGGCACCAGACCGTTGACGCCTGGTGGAGCGAAGATCGGGATCGAGTATTGCGCCTCGCCATTCGACGAAACACGGAAGCTGCCGGGCGTACGGCCCGCGCCCGATGCCGCGCCGGCAACAGACAGCAGCAGGATAGCTATAGCCAGGTGGTGCCGCGATGCGCTCCCCGGTGTCGTGAAGCCCGCACCGCGCAGCACGTTCTCGTGTGGTGCACGTTGGACTGTCGTCCACGTGTGCCCCTGCGAGTGTGCGACCTTCCGGAGAAGCAACGCGCCCCAGCGCATCCCTGCGACCCTGCTCATGGTCAACCTTCCCTGGTTGCGGCCCGCGCAATGCGGGCTTCACGGGTGTCATTGATACCCCCGCGTAGCAAACGAGTCGCCGCGAGAAAATCACCGGATCAGTGTCAAATCGGCGGCGTGCCCATCGTTGCGGCGGTCGAGTTGCCGCAAACCGATCGCTTCCGCGAGATGTCGTTGCGAGATGGAAGATGCACCCGCCAGGTCGGCAATTGTGCGAGCCGCACGCAGGACACGATGGTAGCCGCGTGCGGAAAGCGAAAGACGCTTGGACGCACGCTGCATCAAGAGCGTGCACTTTTCGTCGAATGCGCAGTGAGTTGCCAGTACCTGCGCGGCCAGGCGCGAGTTCGGGCAGCCCTGGCGCTGCAGCTGCCGCTCCCGCGCATCGCGTACCCGCACCGCTATTTCCGCGGAGGCCTCCTGATCTGTTGAACGCTGCAGCATCTCGGGCGGCAACCGCGGCACGTCAACGTGCAGGTCGATGCGATCAAGCAGCGGACCGGAGATCCGGCTTCGGTATCGGTCGATGCGCTCGCGCGTGCACCGGCACAGCGCCTTCGGATCGCCTAGGTGCCCACACGGGCAGGGATTCATCGCCGCGACGAGCTGGAAGGCCGCCGGAAACTCAGCCTGTCGCGCCGCGCGCGAGATGACGATCAGGCCCGTCTCGAGCGGCTCGCGCAGCGACTCGAGCGCGCTGCGGTTGAACTCCGGTAGTTCATCGAGGAACAGCACCCCGCGATGCGCGAGCGAGATCTCGCCCGGCCGTGGCACCGATCCCCCACCCACGAGCGCGATCGCCGAGGAGCTATGGTGTGGAGCGCGAAAGCTCCGGCGCCCCCACTCCTCGATGCGATGACCGTGGCCTGTCAGGGAGCGGATCGCCGCGGCCTCGAACGCCTCCTCCTCGGACATCGGCGGCAGGATGCCCGGCAGGCGCTGTGCAAGCATGCTCTTCCCCGCGCCCGGCGGACCGATCAAGAGGACGCTGTGCTCCCCGGCCGCTGCTATCTCAAGCGCTCGGCGCGCGTAAGGCTGACCCCGCACGTCGGCCAAGTCGAGGTGCACGGAGGCTGGCCGCAACGGTGGTGGCGCTGACGGCGACGTGAGGTTGATCAGGCCACGAGCGTAATCGCACACGTCCAGGAGATGCCGCGCCGCGCAAACCTGCGCGCCATGCATCAGCGACGCCTCGTCGAGATTTGCGGCCGGGATAACGACGAGGTGACTGGCACGGGCTGCGTGCATGGCAGTCGGAAGCACGCCGCGGATCGGACGCAGCTCACCGCCGAGCGACAACTCGCCGTATAGCTCGACGTGCGCCAGCCGCTCGCGTGGCAGCTGATTTGACGCCATCAAGATCGCGATGGCGATCGGCAAGTCGAATCTTCCCCCCTCCTTGGGCAGGTCCGCCGGCGCAAGACTCACCGTGAGTCGCCCTTCTGGAAAATGAAACGAGCAGTTGGCGAGCGCGGCCCGGACGCGATCCTTGCTCTCGCGAACGGCTGTCTCCGGCAGGCCGACGATCGAGAATGTCGGCAGCCCCGAGCCGACATGGACGTCGACGCGCACCAGTGGCGCATTCATCCCTTGTGGTGTGCGGCTCAGCGTGGTGGCCAGTGTCATGTGCACCTCGCAGCAACGGGTGCAAGCATGGCCGGATCGCCCGCGCGGTGGTCAACGCGGCATCGTCATGTATTCAAGCATTTGTGATGCCGAGCGAACGGAGATGGAGGTCAGTCCGGTCCTTGAGCCTGTGACAGCGCTCCAGGCATCTCCATCCCATAGGCCAAAGCTGGCCGGCAGGACTCACCCGGTTCTCGCGGTGTGTTGAGTCGTTCGTCGAGACATCTCGCCCAGGTATTCAGTACGTCGAACTCCTTCCGACGCTCGCGCAACCGCTCCATGTGGGCCTCGTACACCGGCGCAAGGCGCGACCCATCGGTCGTATAGAACACGCGCGGATCCTGCTTCAGCCTTGGCAAGATCTCGTTCTCCGTGAATGCCGCATACCTCAAGAACTTGACTCCCAGCCCTTCGCGTTCGTCGTAGTAAAAGCCGAGCTCGAACAGCAACCTTGGTTCGATCAGGTCGGCAAGTTCGGACTGCAAAACGGCTTCCCAGATATTCTTTGGCGGTGTGTCAGATCCAGGAATGCGGAGGAACACCGGCGGCGGATACTCGCCCTTTTGGCGGGCCGCATCAAAGGCAAGTAGTGCGGCGTCAACAGCTCGCCCGAAAGACGTCTCCACGTCGATGGCATCGCGCAGGTCCTGACGAACCGCCTCAACGACCTTGGCGGTCCGTTCGGTACGCTCTCTGGCGGCATTCCAGTTGCTTACCTGCAGACCGACGAACACCCCGACCACCACGATCGCAAAGTCGATGGCAACTGATACCCAGTTGTGTGTCTTTACGTGTTCTGCAGCGCGGGTGGGAAGCATCAATGGAATCGATCAGCAGCCCGGCACAGTATAGGACGCGGGCCTGAAAAAAGCGGCTCGTGCGATACGTGGGCGGGGCGTTGGGGGACAGTCACTTGGCTCGTCTTCTTCGTCGTGGCGGTCCGGTCCGAACGTCCGCGTGGCGAAGCCCGCGGACGTCTGTTGGATTCAAGGCGTACCGTCACCCGCACTCGGCTATCGGCCAGAAGCGGACGGTCGGCCCACAGGCAACAGGGAGTTAGGGCGCGTTGCGTCGTTTGCGACTGGGGACCGCGGCTATCCACACAAGAAGCAGAATTCCAGCTGCGGCTAATGGCCAGTAGAACGCCCAGCCCAATCCGTTTGAATTGTCTATGCAGCACTCAAAGGCAACTATCAGCCCTACCAGCGGAACGGTAGCTCCGAGAAAGCCGGCGTGCTTCACCACAGGCGAAGCTTCGATAGAGCGCGAGATGCCAAGCCACGATAGTTGTGGAAGCGCGAAGAGCAGGTAATTGACTACCGACAACAACGCTATTTGAGACCAACCAGCGGGGCCGGGATCTTCCCGCAGCAGCCAAGCAAGGACGAGTGCCGGTATGACGAAATAGATTGCCACCGGACGGATCTTCATGAGGCCCAACGTGCGCGTTGAGCGACGCTCCTGGATGCTGGCACTTTATCCCTCACGCGCGTTTTTAGACCCCACTTTCTCAGGGCGCACAAAATTGGCGTCCGCAATTGTGATTGTGTATTTGTCGTATTCCAGCGGCTGCGAAACGTCACGGCAATTGGAGCACGACACCTTGAAGTTGCGGTCCTGTGTGGGGCTTATTGAACCATCCACGTAACTGGAGCACTTGTCCACAAAAGTGCCATCCTTCGCGAAGAGCTCGACGAGGACTTCGACGTTCTCCCAAGTGTCCTTCCCACTGTTTGAAATGACGCCCAGGAAAGCGGAATTCTTCTGGGAGCTGTGGGCGATGGGTCTTGATTGTCAGGCCGGCGTCAGCCGTGTACTCCTTGAACATGCCACCGAACATGTCGCCCTGTTCAAGCTCGTGCATTTGCCATTTGCTGTATCCATACATGGCACCGGCCACAGCCGCACCGAAACCGAGTCCGACAAGCAGGCCGTGGGCTATCTTTGAAAGCGCAGCTTTGAACAAACGATTCTCCCTCTGTAGTGGGGTCTAACGCCCGCGTTGAGCCGCCGCGAACCGGCAGTCGGAGCGCGCCGCAGGCGCAGAATTTCCAAGCGCGCCTGCGGCGCGCCCGAACTGACGCTGATCGGACGGCTCGAACGCGTTCTTAGACGACCTATTAGTAGACATCTTTCCGATCCCCAATCTTGAAGATCGTGACTTCGTGCCGATGATCGTCGATTAGATAGACAACGCGGTAGTTACCCTGGCGGATACGATACCGGTCATCGTAACCGGCAAGCTTTTCGGCTCCATGCGGCCGAGGATCCTCAGCCAGCGCTTCAATTCGCTGAACAATTCGCTGCCGATCAGTCTTGCTACCAAGGCGGGACAATTCCTTACCCGCCGATGGCTTGATCAGCAGCCTATAGTCGCCCACGGCGCTTCAAACCGCGCACGAAGCCTTCAAATGACACGCTACGCTCTTTTCGGCGATGGTCAAAAGCTTCCAAGTCCTCGGCATCCTGAGCCAGTGACGCCTTGACCGCGTCATTGACCATGTCGGAGATAGAGCGATCGCTTGCCGCGGCACGTAACCGCAACGCGCGATGCACGTCGGGTTCGAAGTAAACCGTGGCTCTCTTGGGGGTCGCCATGGCATCAAGTCTGACGCCATGACGTCAAAGCGTCAAGCGGTAGGTCGCGGGGTCGTCTAAACTGGATTTAGGTGGACGAAACGCATGGTCGAAACCGTGCGATTGGTCCGTATATGTAGGTGGATCCACCAGATCGATTGCTTTGTCACGTCGTAGGAGTACGCTAGTTTCTGGATTTCTGCAGCCATCACTGATGTCGCGACTACTTATCGGCCGCCTTGTCTTGCTCGCGCTCGTGCTCCAAGGAGTGGCGCCAGTGGGTGCCGACATGCTGCCGGACCCTGTCGAGCAGCATTGCGACGGCCATGATGGTGCCCCGATGGACTGCAGCTGCTGCACCGACGAGGTCGCCATCACCGGCGGCTGCACAACGCTGTGCGGAGCGGCGTCCGCCCTATCCGCGAAGCCACTGTTCGTTCTGCCTGCCCTCGGTTCCAGCCATGAGCGGCTCGCCGTGCATGGGGCGTCCGGTCCGACCTATCCACCTGTTACCCCGCCACCGATCTCCTAGTCGTAGGTGAGAGTGTCCCTCGCGCTTCGTGAAGCGCGCGGAGCATCGACCCACACGAGGAGAGCTTCGATGAACGCTTATCTTGGGCGTGTCGCGCGTGCGACCGCCTTCGCGATCTGCTGTGCTCAGCCAACGGTCGCTCACGCCAAACCCATTGCTTTTGCGCATGGGACAACGGTGATGGGCGAATACGGCGCGGGCACCATGACCGAGGTGCAGGCTTTCTATGCGCCGACCTTCCGATACTCGGTTGGCGGCGGCCATTTGTCACTCAATAGCTCCGAGAACGACGACACTCGGGATATCACCTATCTGCGTCTCAACTACCTGCCAAGGCGCTGGAATCTCGAAGCAGCGCAGGCCAACGTCTTCGTCTGGGGGAGTGCGGGTCGCGCGCACATCGGGGAGACCGGCGAAAACGAGTTCGCGTGGAACGTCGGCGGGCAGCTCGACTACGAGACCAGGCGCCTCTATGGCTCCTTTCGGACGGATTTGCACGAGGCGAGCGACTACAGCCATCGCATCGATACGCTGCAGCTGGGGGTCGCTCCCTACAAGCACGATTACCAGACGCTTGCGGTGTGGTTCGTCGTGCAAGGCCGCCAATACACGGGGGGACTCTACGACGGGTACAGAGTGGGCGGCGCTCCTGAGGCTCTTCAAACGGAACGTCTGGGTGGAAGCCGGGGCCACGCAGGACGGGAATCTCCAAGCCATGCTGATGATCAACTTTTGATGGGTGCCAGACATGACACGTACGACTATCTGCGCAGCACTGCTGCTAACGCTCGCTTCTAGCGCGTTGATGCCGCAACCATCGAGGCCACCGTTAATGGCCTCGTCTGCGGCTTCTGCGCCCAAGGTATCGAGAAGACTTGCGCAAGGACGCCGCGACCGCCGACGTCGTCGTGAGCCTCGAAAATCGCCTGGTCGCTGTCGCAACAAAACCCGGGACCGACATTACCGAGGAACACTGCGAAAGGCCCTCAAGGACGCAGGCTACGAAGTGAAGGCGATTGTCCGCATCGAGCGGTCGATCGACGGGATACGCGAGGAACTCAGGGCCAAGCAATGACCGGCACAGAACGGCGAAGCGTTGGGGTTGCGGCAACGGCGCTATGGCGAGTTCCGCGACATTGGTGTGCTGTGTCTTGCCCGCGGTGCTGGTATCGCTCGGAGCAGGCGCGGCGCTCGCTGGCCTCGTCTCGGCTGTCCCGCAGTTGTGTGGCTGAGCGAGCACAACCTCTGGTATTCGGCGTCGCTGGGAGTCTGCTCACTGTCAGCGGCGCCTTTCTGTGGAATGCCAGGCGCCTGCCCTGCCCGACCGACAGCATCGCTGCACAAGCGTGTGCGCGGTTGCGTGTTGTGAGCTATTGGCTGTACGGCGGCGCGGCGTTGTCGTTCCTGGTCGGCGTGACGTTCGCATTCCTATTGCCGCTGTTTGGATGACGCAGGTTCAGAGTTCCCTGGTGGGTGACGCCTTCGTTAGGGTTCGCTTTGGGGCGGACACACTCAAGATGGCGCGGATGCGACCGTCGTGTTGTGATCCTGCATGATGAGCCACCGCTCGCCGCGCTTCACCCCCATGAAGGTCCGAACCTTTTCTGAGGGCCCTACTTGACTCCGTCGGGCCACTTGTACGGGCTCATAGTGCTGGTAACCGTAGCCACCGCCACATCGCCGGACGCAAAGCGAATAGCGATATCTTCGGGTGTGTCGGTGACGCCCTTTAGAAAGGTAGTGTGGACTTCGCGAACGGTTTTCAGCGTGGCCTCTAAACCCCGGTCGATGCCACCAAATGGATTGATGTGGTGCCAATCGTCGGTCGCGAAATCAACAGGTTTCACGAACCCCTCGTCAAAAGCCTTGTAGAACGCTTGCACGACGTGGCGGACCGCTGCTTCATCGTCGGCTGCAAACGCAAAACCAGGCAACAACATTCCAAAAACGATGATGGCTTTCATACTGTTCCCCTTCGCCCAGCAGTTTATCAATCGCCACCTGCGTCGGGATGGCTGCGGCGTGCATGACTCCCAAGGCGAATGGCCGAGCCACTCGAAGACAAGATCCCGTGAGCTCAGAGCCGGGTCCAGGTCAACCGATTGAACGTTTCGCCATCAGGACCTTTGAGGAGATCAACGGTTCTCAGTGTCAACACGTCGTTCTCCAAGCTCACTGCCCGAACGAGCGTAGCACCCGTCTCAAAGGCGAATAGAGAACGTTCAATGAAGTGCCGCACTTGAGATTGGCGTTCGTCGATCTCAAAACGACCGTAGTAGGCATACCAAGTGTCGGCATAAGCGATCTTTTCGTCGGCCGAGAGAGCTCCAAACCCGGCACCAGATCCGCATCACGTGCGGCTCCAACGTGCACGTTCATGAGACATTCCGAAGGTCGGCGACAGCCGGAAACGGACGAGACCGACCGACCTGGGGTAGAAATCCCTAGTAAGTTAATGGCCTCTTCGTCCCGACCGGCAGGCGAGTCCTGGTTCTCACGAGAGGCGACGGTCCCGAGGACCGCCCAACGCCCGCCGCCGCACCGACAAGGGAGCGCGGCCAGGCGCAAACTATACCTCAGGGATATAGAAGAGTCGCATAGCGTGAGTTTTGACAACGGTGCCGGCGCGTAAATGACGGGCCGGGCACCCTCGCGGATGCCCGGCCCGTGCTGTCAGGAGCCCTCGATTACGGGCAGTTGCCGGTAAATTTCGTCCCTTCGTTGCCATCGGTCGTCGGCACCGACGCGAACGACGTGCTCTTCGCGAGCGTGAACACGCAGGACGCGCTCGTGCCGCTCAGCTTCGGCCCGGCCATGCCCGGCTGGTTCGTGTAGCCCCACGAATTGACCGAGATCAACGAGCCCGTGCCGCTCGCTGAACGGCTGCATCCACGGGCCGCCGGACGAGCCGCCCGAGAGGCCGCAGCTGGCCAGCCACCAGTTCGCCTGGTCGAGCTGTTGCATGTCCTCGGCGCAGTACATGAACTTCGGATCCTCGTCGTACGAGTAGCCCAGCGCCGTCGTGTAATCGGTCGAGCTGTTGGCGACGTCGAAATTCGGCACCGCGAAGCTGATCGGGATCGGCGTGACGGCGAGTCGAGCACGAAGCCCGCGCCGCCGCCGGTGCCCGAGTGAGCCGTGTCGTTGAACACGTAGTACGCGTAGTCCCAGGTGACGTTGTCGGGGAACGTGCGCGTCGTCCAGTTGACGTCGACGACGCCGAACGACGGGGTCCAGCAGCCGAGCGGGTCATTGCTGCAGTTCAGGTCCGTGCCCGTGCCGGTCGTGCCGGCCTGGTTCGGGATGAACAGCACGTTGCGTGCGAACGCCTTGTACGCGTCGTCGTAGACGCAGTGTCCGGCGGTCATGGACGATCGAGCGTCCGTTGGTCGCAGTCGGTCACGGCCGTGCCGAGCAGACGTAGCCCGCCCAGCGCGTCCGGCGCGAGTTCTCGGCATCTCGAAGTAGATGCGGCCGGCGGCGTTCTGGATCGCGCCGCCCGAGAGTCACTCCGCATTGGCGACGACGTTGCCGCCGCCACCGCCACCGCCGCCCGTGTCGACGGTGAACGACGTGACCGGAGACGTCGCCGTGTTGTTGGCCGTGTCCTTTGCGACGACGGACCAGGTCCAGGTGCCGTTCGTAAAGCCGGAGAACTGAGCGCTGTACACGCCGTTCGCGCCGGCAGCGGCGTTGAACGACTGGTGTGCACCGCCCGCGGGGCCGACCATGAAACTGACAGAACGGACGCCGGACGGATCAGTCACGGTTGCCTTGAACGTGTAGGCCGCGCCGATGGTCGCACGTTGGCCGGGTCGCGATTGCTGATGGTGGGCGCGATGGTGTCGCCGCCCGGCTTCGCCATCGGCTGCGGGGACGCGGGCCTCGATTGCGCCGCGA
Source organism: uncultured Gammaproteobacteria bacterium (assembly GCA_963728295.1). GTDB lineage: Bacteria > Pseudomonadota > Gammaproteobacteria > Steroidobacterales > Steroidobacteraceae > DATJKD01. The sequence goes on from CAVSKB010000006.1 coordinate 575,358, forward strand.
TCATGTGGCCGTACGGCTCGAGCGAGCCGTTGGGCTGACGGAGATAACCGTAGCCGCGCTCGTCGATCCGGAGGTCGCGCGGGATCGCCGCAGCGACTCGTTCCTTGGTCCAGTAGGCGACGATGCGAGCGTGCTCGGCGCCCGGCGAGCCGGCCTTCGGCGCTGCCGCCGACTGCCCTGCAAGGAGAACGAGGCCCGCGCTCAAGGCCGCCACCGCAGCGGCCCTCAAACAATGGAACTTCATGCTGGATCCCTCCGATTTATACGGCGAGTGCAACAAATTCCCGGACGCGTGTCCAGCGCGCCGTGATGACAAACCGGCCGCGCCGGAGCGGTTCTCGCCGCTTTGACCAACGGCGACCGAATCGACCGGATTTTCTGTCGCCTTATGTCCAGTCCGACTTGCGGTTGTCTTCATCTCTTGTAGAAGTGTAAGCGCCCAACCCTTTGCTCATCGGGGTGAAACGATAAGAAGCGCGACAAGCGACGCGCCGCGTGATTGACCCTGAACACCTGCGCGAGCGCATCTTTCGGTGAGGTAACTGGTCATGGTCGAAGGGAAGCCGAGGCTGAAGTACCGCGGCGCGGAGGTCATCGCAGCCGAGGGCGCGTGCGACGCCGCACGATCCCTCACGAACTTGCGCTTACTGTCGGCGGATGTCCCGCCGCTGCCGCTCAAGACCTGTGATCGCCCTGCGACGTGCAAGTGCATCTATCGGCACTTCGACGATCGGCGTCGGGTATTCCCGCGTCGCGTCGAGCATGCAACCGCTGCCGCGGCGTCGAGCAGCGCGTGCGGCGCGGGCGACGTGGACGGTGACTATGCCTAGCGGCCCTAGCGGACAATCACGCCGACGTCAGCTATCCGCCGTTAAGGCATGCATCTCGGTCACTCGTAACTCCGCCTTCGCACCGTTCGTGCGACCTACTCCTCAAAGCGACCCGTGGCGTCACGATCGCGCTCGTATCGTCTCGTGAGCGGAAACGGCGGCAACCAGGACTCGCGACGGACGATCCAGCTTTCGTAGGTTGGCATCAGTTGGTCAGGGGCATCCAGGGATCCCAGGTTCACTTCGATTTCGTCTGCGGTGCGCGCGAAAACGGACGAGCCGCAGCGGGGACAGAAAAACCGCCCGGCGTAGTCGCGTGTTTCGCCATCGATCGTCACCGCATCCTGAGGGAACACCGCGGAAGCGTGAAAAAGGGCCCCATGATGCTTGCGGCAGTCGAGACAGTGACAAAGGCCGACCCGGTATGGGAGTCCCGACGCCACAATTCGGACGTTGCCGCACAGGCAACCGCCCGTGAATCGGTCCATGCTGCGTCTCCTCTAAAATCAAGCGGTCGGAATGTTTACAACGAACCCCGTCGGGCGTCCATGAAAGATGTGTCCATAGATAGGCGACGGGCCTTTTCAATGGCTGCTTCGGGTCGTTCTGAGCCAATCGCCGATGACCGAGTTTGGCCAGAAGCGGACGTCGGGCGGATCTCAACTCTGCCGAACTACTCCGCGATAGAGCAAGGTGCCGAATGGGAGGACTGCGGTGAGGAGGAGCAGGCCGGTACCGACGACGTATGGCCCTGCCTCGAGATCGAAAGGACCAAAGAGGTTGAGAACCTGAAGGATGAACGCCGAAGCGCGCAGCAACGAATTCACCAGCGTGGCGCCAAGGAAGAACGGCTGCTTGGAATGAACCGCGCGGACACGCCGCAGGGCGGACACGGTAAGCGCGACGGCAGACGCGGCCAGAAACGCGCTTGAGATGCCCCATGCCACGGCGTCGGGGCAATGTAGAAATCTGAGGAAGAAGGGCAAGAGGGCGAGGAACAGGACGACCAAACTGGACGAGATGAGGAACATCAGCCGAACGAAATCCTCGTCTGACCACCGCCCCGCCGACCGCTGACCGAAAACGGCAACAACACCGCTGAAGCCAGCGAATGCTACGGCCAGCTCCGCGATGGTGAGGAGAACGTCGTCGCCCGACATGGTCATCTCATGGCGGACTAGATCACTGAACTTTTAGGCCGTCAATTGTGGGGCGGAGGAAACGGCCGCACCTCGCGGCGCCGGAGCCCTTGTCGCAACGGCGGTGTCTCCTATGGGTGCAATCGTCGGATGCCCCGGCCAGCTCGTCGCATCGCTTGAATGCAAGACATGCTTCCGGCGCGTACGGGTCGATCCTGGCGCGCTGCCGCCTGCACCGATCCCTGAAAGCTACCGCCGTCGCCTGCGCTGCAAAGCCTGCGGCAACCGCGGCGCGTACATTCGTATTGCGTGGACGATTCCGCGATCCGGTTCAGCCGCGACTAACGTCGTACAGATTCGCCGGTAGACAGAAACAATAAGTCCGGCGCTCGGCCGGGCCTTTGCTGTTGTGCGAGGAGCTCAGTTCGCTGTGCGATGCCTTAGTCGGATTTCCACGTCGCCAACCGTTCGGCGAGGAATCGCATTGACCAGTTATTGGGTTCGATCGCTCAGCTTGGCTCCCTCGCCATTTGGCGTAGCTCTTTCACCAACACGCCGACCGTCGCGCCGAGGAGGCCCCCCGCAATGAGCCCTATTGGAAGCCAACCCATGTGACGCTTAGTTCGCTCTGCGTCTCGTCAGGCCCATCGGCGCTTCTTCAATTTCTTTAGCTTCTTTGGCTTCTTTGGCTCCCTTAGGTCCCTTGGCCCCTTCTCCGGACCTGACTTGGCCAAAGCTGAAGTTGCTTGCAGCGTCAAAATTGCGGGCGCCGCGTAGGCTGCCTTCTTAAGGAGGCCTCGCCGCGTCGGGTCATGTTTCGTTTCCATACTTTCAATCAATCACAAGCAAAGGGAGCAGCGATTGGTCCATGCATGCTGCGTGCCGACGGGTAGGGATGCCCTCCAAACAAACGCTTGGCACCTGCAGTCCGGAGTCACTGCGATATGTCACGTGGATGATGTAAGGAACTCCGACGGTGGCAGCGGCGATGATTTGCTTCGTAATTATGTAGCCTCGTTGCCGACGAGGATCTTCCTTGTGTAAGGATTAGCGTCGGGCAGAAGAAGAACGAAGCCCGCTCAGGGGCAAATGACAGCCAACAAAGACGAGCGGCTATCGCCGCGGTACGTTGCGTTTCGGAAAAAGCAGCACGGGGTAGTAGTCCCGGTCATCGCGCGCATCGAATCCCACCGGGCCGGACGTTGGTGGGGATACTGGTTCAGCAAGCACACACCGGAGGGCCTCTTCAAAAAAGTGCCCGTCGAGCAGGCCGTTGCGCTGGAAAGCGATGGCGACGCTGACGAACTCCTCAGGCTAATACGTGCCGGCCGGGAACTACCGGCCGAATTCGTGCGCCGACTGCGTTTGATCGCCGACGAGCAGGCCGGCCGGCACGACCTGGATTACATCGACGCACCGCAACTCGGTCGGAGACTAGGGAATGAACCTGATCTTGTTGACGGCTCTCCCAGTAATGATTGCGGTGGTGTCGGTGGCCGCAGCGCGTCGGCGACGGGAGCAGGCCCGGGGCGAACGCGCCAAGGCTTTGCGCGCCGAGCGGGCGAAGAGACCGGAGCGCATTCCGAACGTGTCAGCGAGCCTCCGCGGCTCTTCCGGCCCTGAGCCGAATGCACCGGCTTCTAAGGGCCGCCGATCCGCGCCGCCTGCCAATCAATGCCACCGCGCGGGGACTATCAGTTCGTCGGGCGCAAGCTGCGACGTAGCTACTGCCGGTCGCCGGGTATCTGGCAGGTCAGGTTTCCGGCTCTGCGGCCGGGAATCGGCGGCCGCGCATACGTCTAGACATCCGCGTTTGACTGGCTGCAATCGGCCAGAAGCAGACGTTGCGAGCGCGCGGTCAGGAATCTCCGAAAGCGGGCGGCTTCGACGCGTTGTTAGTGCGCATGAGCCTCTCGAGCAGCAGGTGTGCAAGCGGCAGCAGCACCACTAACCTCGCGCCGAAGACGGCAAATGCGCTTGATAAACCCTCGCCAGCATCGGCGTCGAGCCGGTCAACCGCGTTTCCCACCATTACCACCGCGGCCCCCAGACTCGTCAGAACCCACAGCCATAAACCTTCCTGTCTGAGCCGAGCAGCTCCTCCGCGAACGAATATGTAGAGAAGACGCCAGCCCGCGAACAAGGCAAATGTCAGCAGGAGAAGGTTCAACCGCATCAGCAGATCACGAAGTGGTTCCCTCAGCGCACTGGTAATCATCCCAAGAAAGCCCATGAGATACAGAACCGCAAAGGTTGCCGGTACCCCGAGTACCAGTGCCTCTATGGCGGCAATAATGCGGCTCAGACGTTCAGGCATTCGCTAACCATAAATACGCCGCGTAAATGCGGCTTCATAAGATGCTGCATATAGACATGGTGACAACGCTCACAAGTGCTTCCGCTAAACTCCACGACTCGCGCACCACGCGCACCAATCAGAAACAAGACAGGCGACCAATGAACCAGGCCATTCTGGCTACTGTACTCGGCTTTTTATTCACACTCTGTGCCGCCGCAGTGGATGCACCGCCTGAACCCGCGACGGTACCGGGCAGCCGATCGTGCTCAAGGCCGCGCATCTGTTCGACGGCAGCGGCGAGCTGCGTCCCCGGGTGTCGTGGTGGTGCGGGGCGAGCGCATCGTGGCGGTCGGCGCCCGCTCGGCGCCCGCCGGCGCGCGCGTCATCGACCTCGGCGACGCGACGCTCGTGCCCGGCTACATCGACGCGCACACGCACATCGCCGGCGACTACGACGAAACTGGACGCACGGTTTCTACAAGCGATGATGCGCTGCCGGTCGAGCAGGCGTTCCACGCCGAGCACAAGCGCGCACACGCTGCAGGCGGGCGTCACCACGATGCGCGAAGTCGGCGCCGCGGATTACATCGACGTCGCGCTGCGCAACGCGATCAACGACGGCCTCGCCGAAGGCCCGCGCATGCTGGTGCCGGTGCATGCGATCGGTTCGACCGGCGGGCATTGCGATGGACCGCCGTTCCGCCCGGAGAGCATGCGCCGGCCGGGACGCCGACGGCGTGTGCAACGGCGCCGATTCGTGCCGCCGCGCGGTGCGCGAGCAAATGAAGTACGGCGCCGACAACATCAAGATCTGCGCGTCCGGCGGCGTGCTGTCGGAAACCGATCCGGTCGACGTGCCGCAGCTCACGCCCGAAGAACTGCGCGCGATCGTCGAGAAGCGCACGCGTGGCGCCGCAAGGTGGCCGCGCACGCCACGGCGATCGCGCCGCGCGCTGGCGGTGGAGGCCGGCGTGGATTCGATCGAGCACGGCAGCTTCCTCAGCCCGAGACGCTGCAGCTGATGAAGCACAAGGGCACGTACCTGGTGCCCACGCGCATGAGCGGTGTAGTTCGTCGAAGAAGGCCGACACGTATCCGCCGAAGGTGGCGACAAGGCGCGCGCCGCGGCGCCTCGCACGGCGGCGATGATGCACGACGCGATGCGCATCGGCGTGCCGATCGCCTACGGCACCGACGCCGGCGTGTATCCGCATGGCATGAACGCGCGCGAATTCGGCGATCTACGTCGAACTGGGGATGGCGCCGGCCGAGGCGTTGATGACCAGCAGCCTGGGTTCGGCGCGCCTGCTCGGCATCGACAAGGAGACCGGCACGCTGGAGAGCGGGCAAGTTCGCCGACATCGTCGCGGTGCCGGGCAACGTGCTGCAGAACATCCGCGCGACCGAGCAGCCGCTGCTCGTCATGAAGCAGGGCGTCGTCGTTAAAGAGTAAGGACAGACCGAGGGGCTTCCTTGGGCGCGCGGTGAGATGTTGCAATACGGAAACCAGTCATTCGCGAACGGCCGCTCCGGGTCGCCCTCAGCCCCTCGTTGACCGGCCGTGTCCGGCCAGAAGCGGACGGTCCAGACTTCGCGGATCTGTGTCGAGTCGCGGCGACTATGATTGCCGGGTCGGTCAGGGCAACCGCAGCAGATGCCGTAACTCGGGGAGGTCACATGTATTCGAGAAATTCTATGTTTGCCCCAATCGCGGTGATCGCTGGGTTCTTTGCCCACCCGGCAGTAGCAACCATTGGGCCGGAAGCCATCGTTCAAGCACAGCTTGAGGCGTACAACGCGCGAGACCTAAATGACTTCCTCGCTACTTACGCCGAGGACGCCCAGCTATTCGAACATCCTTCGAAGCTCCTCGCCAGCGGTGCGGCTCAATTGCGCGAGCGGTACGCGGCCCGCTTCGCGGAGCCCAATCTTCATGCACTGGTCATAAAGCGAATCGTCATGGGCAACTTTGTTATAGATCACGAGAGGGTCACACGGACGTTTCCGGCAGGCACCGGCACCCTGGATGCGATAGCAATGTACGAGGTCCAAGGGCCGCGTATCACTCGCGTCTGGTTTATCTTTGGCGCGCCGGTCCTCGATCCCAAACCATGACCCGCCGTCTGAACCCGCCATGCCTTGCTGGACTCGCTGCTGATGGCAGCGTTTGACGAGGGTCCGCTTCGGGTGGTCGTATTCAGCCCGTCGAGTGACCGGCGGAGTTCGGCCAGAAGCGGACAGTCGATTCCCTTGTTACCCCGAGACGTACCGCTCACTGATCACTTCAAGCCTTTGCTTCCGAAGGTCCAAAGTGATTCTTTTGACTAGCGGTGCCTGATGACAGTCGTCTAGGAGCGTTGGGGGCAGCACTGTGTGACAGGACCCGTAATTTCCACGGTTGCCGTGTTGCCGATGCCGCACTCTGCCATTGGCGAACCTGCCCAGTGGTGGCCTCTAATGACTACAACGTACTCTTTACTCTTGAGGATGCACTTTCTAATGACTGTGTCCTCCATACTCTCGTAGTCTCTCGGTCCCGGCCCGATCTGCTTCCTATGCGCTAATCGGTCAATCTCGTAGCGGCCCGCATCGGGATCATGCATCCCCGCGATGTCATCGACATACGAAACCTCGATGTCGAGGTTCTCATTCTCTGGATCGCAGACAACGCTCAGAAAGGGCTCAACCACCCCATCACCAATGGCATCCTGTCCTCCGCTTCCCCGAGCAGTGGCAGAATAGCAAAAGGGCCATCAACGCTAACAGTAGGCTTTTCATGAGATCGACAGCGCTGCGTACTCGTAGGTCGTTGCCTTGGTTCACGATACACGTTATGCCACGCCACCGAAAAGATACGGCCACGGATGTCCGCTTCGGGTCGTATTCAGCCGTCGATCATGCAGGCAGTATTCGGCCAGAAGCGGACGCATATCCGTCGCAAGTAGACTGTCCGGAAGCGGACACTCGCAAGCCGTGCCACGGATGTGGCACACATCGATAAACGTGCTCATCGTGGATGATTGCCTCCCTCAGGGTTGTCAGGTCATGCCTACAGGATGAAATCCATGTCGCTCGACCAACTGTCCAGTCTCGCGCAAGTGTTCGGCTCAATTGGCGTCATTGTGTCCTTGATCTTTGTCGGTTTGCAGATCAAGCAGAACACGGCCGCACTCCAGCGCAACGAGCACAATTCCACGATGGAGCAATGGACGGTGATCCGCATGGCCATCGCCAAGAACCGCGACATTGCCGAACTGATGACCGCCGGCCTGCACGGAGAGAGCGCCACGGATGCTGCAGATCAGCTGCGACTGGAGCACATGTTGGCTGAATACGCCTGGGCGGCCTTCCACATTTGGGATCGCACGCAACGCGGTATCTTTCCACAGGGGACTTTCGAATTGACGGGCGGCGCACTCCTTTCCGGAGTGCTCAGAACGGCGCGTGGTGGCGCGTGGTGGCGCAGCGCCAAACATGTAGGCTTCGTTCCCGGATTCGTCGCTGACGTCGACGCGATGATCGTCAAAGACAGCGGAGCATCATCCGTGGCTGCCGGTACTCGTGAATGACCCTTCTGGGTCGTTCTGAGTCACTCGCCGACGACCGCGTTCGGCCAGAAGCGCACGCACGGATAACCACCTAATCTTTGAACGCTGATGCGACTGCACGAAACATGCGGCAGAATTGTTGTTACGGGCCAGCACAAATGTGGAGCACCCTGCAAACACACTGGTTCTACACCGTTTGGCCGTTCATAGGGGTGGGCGGAGCGATCGTGATGGTCGCCATCCTGCTGACGACCGACACATTTCGTGGCAACATCACGGTATCGCGCTGGCGTGATCCAGCGTGGCTGGCGTGGCTCGCGGTGCCGCTCTACTGGATCCATCAGTTCGAGGAGTACAGCCTGCCGGTGATCGGCAACGCGGGTCTTCTGGTCTATGCCGCCGTGATCGGTTTCGCGCCGATTATCTTGGCGGCCATTGCGAGTCGGTTCTTCAAGCCTGAGTTGTTGCGGTCGGTTCCGGTGCAGCAGGCGACTGCGTAGAAGCCTTACCCCGAGCCCATGGGCGACGCTGCAAAATCTACATCACGTTGGACCCGATTCGATGTTGAGGCACGCGATGCGCCACGATGCGCGCGTCGCTTATATGACCGCTTTGGGTCGTTCTGAGTCACTCGCCGACGACCGCGTTCGGCCAGACGCAGGCGATGTCCAGTGGGCTCGGTGTTGACGACGGTCGATTGCTTCTAGGGTCTGGGGTGATCCGGCAAAGAAGTTCCTTGTGATCATGAAGGATGGGAAGATCCGCAAGAATCTTCCGGCTATGACTCCTCGGACCTGAACCGTCACGTGCAAAGAACGCCGATCATGACCACCAACGATCAATCCCCGTGGACCGCTGAGGAATCCCTCAAACGCCTGAAGGACGGTAACGCGCGATTCGTCAGCGGCCAAGCGCGGTTTTCTACCTTGCAGGCGGATGACTTGGCTGAGCTCGCCAAGGGGCAGAAACCCTATGCGACGATTCTGGCTTGCAGCGACAGCCGGGTGCCTCCCGAACTCGTATTCGACGCCGGGTTCGGCGAGTTGTTCGTCGTGCGAGTGGCTGGGAACACGTTGGGTCCGTCGATCGCGGGAACCCTGCAGTACGCCTCAACGCATCTGCACACACCACTATTCGTTGTGATGGGGCATGAGGGGTGTGGAGCCGTGAAGGCCGCGATCGACTCGAAAGTTCCACGGTGCCCGGCATATGAGCCGAATCGCCTTGCTGCTCGAGAACATTCTCCCGGCCCTGGACAATATCGACGAGAAATTGGCCCCGGAGACGCTTGTCGATGCGGCGGTAGAAGCCAACGTGCGCTGGACCATCCGCCAGCTGCTCGAATCCCCTGAACGGCAAAGCGGTATGTCGCAGGACGGACTCATGCTGGTGGGCGCCGTGTACGGTCTCCAGACCGGCCGCGTCCGGTTCCTGGAGTAGCCGCTTCGGACGGGGGGACTCGTCGCACTGCCCATGCACTTCAGGAGGACTCGTGTTTGACCACGTGAAATTCGGAGTCAGCGACGTCCCCATCGAGCAAAACGCTTTTCCTAAAAGCGCTCGATCCGCTCGGTGTAACTGTTGTTTCCGAAGGGCCGCCGTGGTACGGTGTCGAGCTCAGCGCGGACAGCAAGTCTTCGTTGTGCATGTTCCAAACCGAGCAAAAGCCGGCGCATCTTCACTCGGCTTTCCACCGCCCAGAATCGTCAGCAAGTCCAAGCTTTCTATCGCGCGGCTCTGGAGGCGGGTGGCAAAGACAATGGTGCGCCTGGTCTACGGCCGAACTACCACGCGAACTACTATGCAGCGTTCGTTATTGGTCCGGACGGTCATAACATCGAAGTCGTTTGCCACGAACCGGAGGTCTAACCTTTCCATCGAGCGGAGCGTTGCGATGAAGCCCACCATCACTGCCTTTGAACGGCGTCGCCCGACCGCGGTCGGGGATTGGCGCGTGACATGCGCGTTCGCTGGGCGTTTGAAGAAGTAGGACAGTCGTACGATGTTCGACTTCTTTTCGTTCGCTGAAATGAAGCAGCCTGCGCATCGCAGGCTGCATCCTTTCGGTCAGATTCCTTACGAAGAAGGCGATCTCACGATCTTCGAGTCGGGGGCGATCGTCTTCCATATCGCGGAGCGCCATCCGGGGCTGATGCCGGACGATCCCAATGCCCGGACGCGCGCAATCCATGGATGTTCGCCGCGTCAACACGGTCGAGCCGCCGATTGTCAGCGCTCGATGGCGGTGATCCTGGAGCAAATAAGAAAGACGGAACGAGGAAGCGCTCTAGGTCTCCTCGATGATCGCGTCCGTGTACGGCTCGGCGAGAATCGTCCAGTCGGCTCTGGGTGTGGTCGACTGGGCTGGACGATGTGTTCAGCGCCGGTGATCCTGCTCATCGGCGACGGTGCTGGCCAGTCTGAACGGATGGCATCGGCACCGATGGAGAAACATCCGAACCTCATCGCCTACGTCGCGCGCGGCGAAGCGCGCCCGCGCCTACAAGCGTGCTTTCGACGCTCAGTTGGCGGTTTTCACTGGCAAGCCACCGACGAGCTGATAGGCAAGGAGTTGAGCCCTTGTGCCCATTGAGGAATGTTCTCCGGCGGCTGGCCTTCCTCATGATCGTATTCTTCGACCAGTTGCCCCGACGCTACGTCTCGCAGCTCGTAATGGTCCGGCGCAGCACCATGCGTGGGGCGCTGCGTGATTGCGACCTGGTTTGAGCCGACGACGAACCTCCAGCCCCATATGGGCATTTCCGCGCCAACGATTCTTTGTATTACTACGCCGTTTCGGAACAAGACCAATTCGAGCGGGATCGGATACGAGGTGCAGCAGTTCGGGAACAGCGCGAGCCAGCCGACCGTTCGACGGTCAGGACCAAGTAGTGGCTTCTCAAAGCCCACTTGTGATTCAGTGCCGTCAACGCGGCTTATGCGTGGAGCCGCCTGAGTGTTCCCATCCGCGCTGTGAAGGATCAACTGACCATCAGGTTCCACTGTGGCTTTGGTGTAATCGGTAGCCGCCGCCCAGGATGGCGTACTTGCGAGTAATGCAGCGTAAGCGACAGCGCACTTTGCGTTCATGCGAACCCCGAACCCCATGAAATCACTCGACCACGCGACCTCAGCCGGCGAAACCCGGCTCGGGCTCGCTCGGGCAACTACGGACGGGCTCCGTCGTCTGCGTGTAGGCGCGGGCCCGCGTGACCCAGCAGTCGTCAAACACCGAGCAGTAACAAACTGTCAGGTCGAGCTCATCGCGAGTCTCGTTCAGTCGGTCCCAAACGGCGAGCGCGAGGCTGTCGTCGACGGGCCGCTCGAACTCGAAGAGGATGCGCTCCTGGCCGGGTGTGAGCGCGGCGCCGTCGAGGGTGCTCGTGAACGTCTGCTCGGTCAGCCGCTTGAGAGTCACGGACCGCTCCTCCCGGGACTCCCCGTCGAGGCAGCAGTTGAGCAGCAGAGCGTCTTCATTGCCCACCCTTTCGCCCTCAAGCAGGATCTCGACGCGCGCAATCCGTGCCGGGCCGACGCCGCGATTTGCGAGGCCGAAGATGATCGCGTTTACGCGGTGCTCATCGTCGTAGCTCAGACCTCCGACGGTACGCGCGGCCAGACGGAGGCCTCGAGCGTCCTGCCGCATGATGATCGACTGGTAGACGGCCGTGAACAGCGACGCGAGCGAGATCACGACGATGGCGCCCGCGATGACAAGCTCAATGACGCGCCAGCGGCGCTCTCCCGGATCGGTGGACATGCGGACCTGGGTCATCCGAGATTCGCTTGCGGCCGGTCACTCGCAGCATGTTGCTGACACGGAGCCCGCCGGTCGCGACACCAATATGATGGTATGCGTCGATTCGTCAAAGCAAGGGGCCTGGGAATCTTGCCGGCCGATTTTCGTCGACTGACCAATGACACCGACAATTGGCTCGATGGTGGCAATTAGACAAAGCCAGACGACTTGTGTGAGGCGCACGATCCAGCGATGTACCCCCTCGGCGCCTTTGGTTGGGAATTCGCGCAACGACCGCAGATTTTTCCGCTCAACCGCCGAAGCGAGTTTTTCAACAGAATAGGCCAGGAGTAGACACTGCGAGTGCGTTACGCGCGACGCTCTGAATTTGAGCCGTGGATGCCTATGCGGCGCTCGTCTACTGGTGCTCTGTTGGTCGCTCTTTGATTCCGCCAGAAGCCGGTCGAGGTCGGCCCGGCGATAGAGCCGGCCGTTGGCGACGACGGCGCGGATCTTCTGCGTGTTGCGGATGTCCTCGAGGGGGTTGGCGTCGAGCAGGACCAGATCGGCGAGCTTGCCGGGCTCGACCGTGCCCAAGGAATCGGCCATGTCGAGGACGCGTGCAGGGTTGAGGGTGGCGGTCTGCAGGGCCTCGAGCGGGGTGAGGCCGGCCTCGACCAGCCTCTCGAGCTCCACGTGCAGGCTGATGCCGGGAACTTGCAACGGCACCCCAACGTCCGTCCCCGCCAGCAGCACGATCCCGGCCTCGTTCAAGAGTCGAACGTTTTCGAGTTCGAGTGGAACGATCGGCCGAAGGATCGATTGGAACTCCCGAGTCGCCTCAGAGTCGAGCCAGTTCTCCCAATTGCGGCGGATCTCCTGGGGGACGAGTCGCATGCGGGCTGCGTCCGCAAGGATCTGCTCGGCATGCACGACGTGGTGATACGCGACCAGATCGGCGGTGACCGCCACTCTGTTTCGACGGTACGCCTCGATGGCCGACGCGCAGGCGGCCGGATCCCGGCTGTCGTAGAGCGCGCGGACGTGTCGGAACATGGCCAGGAACTTCTCGCGCTCTGGCAGGCTGTCGTAGTCGGCCAAAACGCTCGCGAACCGTTTCCGCTCGGCTTCAGCTGCTGTCGAGCAGCCCGCTGCGAGAGCATCCGGATGCTCGGCCGTGCGCTGGCCCGCGTCGGCTGCCTCCTCGGGGGTAACGCGGAACGGCACGTGGCCGTCCACGGGGATTTCCCTGCGCCGGGCCTCATCCATGATCGCGAAGTAGGCTTCGCGGGAGAGGTTCTCGTAGACCTTGACGAGATCGGCGCCATTCGAGGCGAGCTGTTCCACCGCGGCCCGTGCCTCCGCCGCCGTGCGCACGACGACTGGGTTGCTGCCCAGGGGAGGATCGCCATCGACCGAGGGGCCTGCGGTGAGGAATCGGGGTGGCCCGCGAAGATCCCCATCGGCCAGCCGGCGCCTGACCGATTTGGTCAGCTCGAGCGTCACGTCGCCCGTTCCGTCGTTCATGTTGCGAACACCGGTGACGCCGTGGGCAAGGAACAGCGGGAAGTGCCAGTCCTGGGCCGCGACCGACTCGTGGCGATCTATCCACCGCCACGTTGGCCACCGAGTGGACGTGCATGTCCCACAGGCCGGGGATGAGGTAGCGGCCAGCGGCCTCCACGACCTCCGCGTCGTCGGGCACCGCGACCTCGCGGACCGGAGCCGACGGCCGCGATGCGGTTGCCTGCCACGAGAACCGTGTGTTCGGGATGGAGCGACCCATCCCTAACGTCGACAACAGTGACGCCGCTGATGGCGACCGTGGGAGACTGCGCGCGGGCGCAGCCAAGAAGGAGCAGGCAGAGGATGCTAACGAGGCTCTTCATGATCTCATGCATCCAGGGGAAGGCATCGATCATCGTATCTGCAAATTGAATGTCCGTTCTTCACAGACGTAGGCGACCGCCTCCGCAGGCGCTATAAGCGAAATCTGACAGCGCGTTGCGGGCTTAACCGATCCAGCATCCGTGCAGAGTGTGAGACTTTAGAGCCCGAACCTACCAAGAGGTTCGAAAGAATCTCCGAGTAGGCCCGAGCCTGAACATCGCCAACGCGACGCTTCGGGCTCACTTGTTTGGGACTCCGGCGAGTAAGGCGCCTCTGATTAGGAAGCACAAGGAGCACACGAACATGACAGCCAAAGAACACGATCTGTCTCTGGTTCGACAAGGACGCGCATGAGGCGGCGCGCTTCTACGCCGCCACGTTTCCGGACAGTGAAGTGACCGCAGTTCACAAGGCGCCCAGTGACTACCCGGGCGGCAAGGAGGGCGATGAGCTGACGGTGGAGTTCACCGTTCTCGGCATTCCCTGTCTCGGTCTCAACGGCGGCCCGGCGTTCAAGCAGAGCGAGGCCTTTTCCTTCCAGATCGCGACGGACGATCAGGAAGAGACGGACCGCTACTGGAACGCGATCGTCGGCAATGGCGGCAAGGAAAGCCAGTGCGGCTGGTGCAAGGACCGCTGGGGCCTCTCCTGGCAGATCACTCCGCGCACGCTCACCGAGGCGATGGCGGCTGGTGGCGGTGAGGCAAAGCGTGCCTTCGAGGCGATGATGCCGATGAAGAAGATCGACGTCGCCACCATCGAAGCAGCGCGGCGGGGCTAGCCCACATTCAGGAGTACGAACAAGGCATGAGCACACGAAGTTTTAAAAATTTTTTTTTTTTTTTTTTTTTTTTTTTTTTTTAAAAAAAAAAAAAAAAAAAAAAAAAAAAAAAAAAAAAAAAAAAAAAAAAAAAAAAAAAAAAAAAAAAAAAAAAAAAAAAAAAAAAAAAAAAAAAAAAAAAAAAAAAAAAAAAAAAAAAAAAAAAAAAAAAAAAAAAAAAAAAAAAAAAAAAAAAAAAAAAAAAAAAAAAAAAAAAAAAAAAAAAAAAAAAAAAAAAAAAAAAAAAAAAAAAAAAAAAAAAAAAAAAAAAAAAAAAAAAGGGAGATCGCCTCTTGCAGTTGGCGGTCAAGGCTGAAAAAACCGAAGTCACCTTTTTTTTTTTTTTTTTTTTTTTTTTTTTTTTTTTTTTTTTTTTTTTTTTTTTTTTTTTTTTTTTTTTTTTTTTTTTTTTTTTTTTTTTTTTTTTTTTTTTTTTTTTTTTTTTTTTTTTTTTTTTTTTTTTTTTTTTTTTTTTTTTTTTTTTTTTTTTTTTTTTTTTTTTTTTTTTTTTTTTTTTTTTTTTTTTTTTTTTTTTTTTTTTTTTTTTTTTTTTTTTTTTTTTTTTTTTTTTTTTTTTTTTTTTTTTTTTTTTTTTTTTTTTTTTTTTTTTTTTTTTTTTTTTTTTTTTTTTTTTTTTTTTTTTTTTTTTTTTTTTTTTTTTTTTTTTTTTTTTTTTTTTTTTTTTTTTTTTTTTTTTTTTTTTTTTTTTTTTTTTTTTTTTTTTTTTTTTTTTTTTTTTTTTTTTTTTTTTTTTTTTTTTTTTTTTTTTTTTTTTTTTTTTTTTTTTTTTTTTTTTTTTTTTTTTTTTTTTTTTTTTTTTTTTTTTTTTTTTTTTTTTTTTTTTTTTTTTTTTTTTTTTTTTTTTTTTTTTTTTTTTTTTTTTTTTTTTTTTTTTTTTTTTTTTTTTTTTTTTTTTTTTTTTTTTTTTTTTTTTTTTTTTTTTTTTTTTTTTTTTTTTTTTTTTTTTTTTTTTTTTTTTTTTTTTTTTTTTTTTTTTTTTTTTTTTTTTTTTTTTTTTTTTTTTTTTTTTTTTTTTTTTTTTTTTTTTTTTTTTTTTTTTTTTTTTTTTTTTTTTTTTTTTTTTTTTTTTTTTTTTTTTTTTTTTTTTTTTTTTTTTTTTTTTTTTTTTTTTTTTTTTTTTTTTTTTTTTTTTTTTTTTTTTTTTTTTTTTTTTTTTTTTTTTTTTTTTAAAAAAAAAAAAAAAAAAAAAAAAAAAAAAAAAAAAAAAAAAAAAAAAAAAAAAAAAAAAAAAAAAAAAAAAAAAAAAAAAAAAAAAAAAAAAAAAAAAAAAAAAAAAAAAAAAAAAAAAAAAAGAACGTCTGCTTTGGGTGGTGACCTCAACCGGTCGGCGCAACACTTTACCTTTGAGACGGAGGTGGAGTGTGATGGGACTACGACGGAAGCGGCGTTTCTTTACGGCAGCGGAGAGTGCCGAGATCTGGGACCGATGGCGCAGAGGGCGAAGGGCTCAAGTCGATCGGCCGTGTCTTCGGCAAGACCTCGTCCTCGATCTTCGCGCACATCCGCCCAACCGGCGGCATTCGACCGCCGCCCCGGCGACGTTCCAGGCTTGCGCTGACGCTAGCAGAGCGTGAGGAGATCTCACGCGGACTGGCGCATGGGCACTCGTTGCGCCGGATCGCCTGCAGCCTCGAACGGGCGCCGTCGACGGTGAGCCGGGAGATCGCGCGCAACGGTGGCTCCGGTCCGTACCGCGCCGCGGCCTCGGATCGGCAGGCCTGGCGTCGGGCTCGGCGTCCGAAGGCGTGTAAGCTCGCGAGGCACCCACACCTGCGGCGAGTGGTGGCCACGCAGCTCAGACGCAACTGGTCGCCGCAGCAGATCGCCGGGTGGCTGAAGAGTAACCACCCCGAGGATGAGGCATTCCGGGTGTCGCACGAGACGATCTATCGCAGTCTGTTCGTCCAGGCCCGCGGCGTGCTCAAAAAAGCGCTGATCGAGCACCTGCGCACACACCGCCCGATCCGCCGCTCACGGCATGCCACCGCCAAGGCAGACACGCGTGGCGAGATTCCGGACATGGTGTCGATCCGCGAGCGGCCGGCCTCGGTCGATGATCGTGCTGTGCCAGGACACTGGGAAGGCGACCTGCTGAGCGGTTCGGGTAACAGCTACATCGTCACGCTGGTCGAGCGGCACACCCGCTACGTGATGCTCGCCAAGATCCCGAGCCGCGACACGCAGACTGTCGTCTCGGCACTCATCAAGCAGGCCAAGAAGCTACCCGACGAACTGTACAAGTCGCTGACGTGGGATCGGGGCAAGGAACTCACGGACCACAAGCGCTTCACCATGGCGACCAACATCGCCGTGTACTTCTGCGATCCGCAGAGCCCTTGGCAGCGCGGCTCCAACGAGAACACCAACCGACTGCTGCGACAGTACTTCCCTAAGGGCACGGATCTGTCGGCGCACAGTCAGGCTCGGCTAAACTACATCGCAAGGGAGCTCAACGAGCGCCCTCGCATGACGCTCGGCTACCAGTCGCCGGCAGAACGATTTCAGGCCTGTGTTGCGTCGACCGGTTGAGGTGACTGTCGTTCTGAGTCACTCGCCGACGACTGAGTTCGGCCAATCAGCGACGTCTCTGGCATCGACATGCCTGCTGGAAAGCAGACGTTCATAACGGCCCGCCGTATCCATGTGAAATGCGAAACGTACATGAGTGTCCCTGGCACATACTGACCGTCCGACTGTTCCAACCACTTCTCGTTCGGAGACACTATGACTGGCATCAACTCCTTATTTGACCTGGGCGGACGCGTCGCCGTTGTGACCGGCGGCAATGGAGGAATCGGCCGTGCCATTTCACTGGGTCTGGCTCGCGCCGGCGCATCCGTGGCTGTGCTCGCGCGCAACGACGAAAAGAATCGCCTTGTGCTTGCTGAACTGCAAAGCATCGGTAGACCCGCGCTGGTCTCCCGGCTCGACGTTACCGATCGAGCCGCACTGGGGCCTGCCGTAGAGCGGGTAGAACACGTACTTGGCGGTATCGACATACTCGTGAACAACGCCGGCGTCGTTGCGCTGACTGGCGGGGTGCTCAATGAAACCGCCGCTATCTGGGACAACACAATTGAGACGCATCTGAACGCTAGCTTTCTTCTGTCGCAGTTGGTCGCTAAGTCGATGGTCAAGCGTAAGAGCGGCGGAAAGATCATCAACCTGGGGAGCATGTACTCGATCTTCGGATCGGGCCTCGTGCCTTCTTACAGCGCAGCAAAGGGCGCTATCGTGCAACTCACGAAGTCTTTGGCTATTGAGTTGGCCAGTCATAACATCCAAGTCAACGCAATCGCGCCGGGCTGGATTGAAACGGACATGACGGATGCCGTGCGCAAATCACCTATGAATGATGCGATCGTTGCAAGGACCCCTGCGGGGCGTTGGGGGAAACCAGAAGAAGTCATTGGTGCTGCAATTTTCCTCGCCTCTCGCGGTGCCGACTTCATTACCGGAGTGACGCTACCAGTCGACGGCGGTTATTCCGTTTGCTAAGCCGCTTTGGCTGCCCAAAAGCGGACATTGGCGACAGGCGGCTCAGGGTCGTTCTGAGTCACTCGCCGACGACCGAGTTCGGCCAGAAGCGGACGTCGCTGGACCTCCGAGGTGCCCTGTGGTGACTACGCAATATTTTTTGAGCACACACTGGGGCACTGGCGTATAAGCCAGCAGATCGCTGCGTCTGCTGCTGTTAACCCCCGCCGGATATGGTGGGCCTATGCGGGCATCCCCATTCGCCATCAGTTGCTGAGGAGTCGTCTGCAATAGACGGCCGGCCGGCCTTAATCACCGTCCTTTCGCGGTTCTGCAGCCACCGTTGCTGGCCGGCATCTAGGTCCGTCTTTCTCTTTCAGAAGGGAGTATAGCCATGAGTGATAAGACCGCTCTTCGTCCGTTTGAAGTGAACATTCCGGAAGCGGAGCTCGCCGATTGTTGCGCAAGCGCATTAATGGCGATTTTTTTTAAAAAAAAAAAAAAAGGGGGGGGGGGGGGGGGGGGGGGGGGGGGGGGGGGGAAAAAAAAAAAAAAAAAAAAAAAAAAAAAAAAAAAAAAAAAAAAAAAAAAAAAAAAAAAAAAAAAAAAAAAAAAAAAAAAAAAAAAAAAAAAAAAAAAGGAAAATGCTCTTGGAGCACGAGAAAAATAAGCTGGTGATGAGGGAGCGCCTGGCTAGATCCTCGATGGGGTTTGGGGGGGTTTTTTTTTTTTTTTTTTTTTTTTTTTTTTTTTTTTTTTTTTTTTTTTTTTTTTTTTTTTTAAAAAAAAAAAAAAAAAAAAAAAAAAAAAAAAAAAAAAAAAAAAAAAAAAAAAAAAAAAAAAAAAAAAAAAAAAAAAAAAAAAAAAAAAAAAAAAAAAAAAAAAAAAAAAAAAAAAAAAAAAAAAAAAAAAAAAAAAAAAAAAAAAAAAAAAAAAAAAAAAAAAAAAAAAAAAAAAAAAAAAAAAAAAAAAAAAAAAAAAAAAAAAAAAAAAAAAAAAAAAAAAAAAAAATCAACAAGGCGGCCGCGGCCGGCGGCCCGCCACCATCCGGTCTCTAGGCGGAGGAAAAGCGCGCGTACGAAACGATCGTCGCCTTGTACAAGACCATTCCAACACAGTTCTTCATAGGGTCGCGTCCGCAAACGCTGTAAGGCAGGGCGAATTTTCCCGTCGGCTTGGCAGCCTGGATGCTCGACCATGGCCCGATTCGTTTGCGGCTCAGCGCCCGTGCGTCGGACCGGCAAGTCCACAGGCCTCACCCGGGACGACGTGCTCGACAACGCCACGTTGTTCTGGTTGACGAACACGACCATCTCTGCGTCGCGTCTCATTTGGGAGGGGTTCGCCAAGACCGACTTGGGACCCAAGAACATCACCATCCCCGTTGCGCTGAGCGTCTTTCCTGACGAGGTTTACCATACGCCGCGGACACGGGCTCAGTGGGCCTATCCCAACCTCATCCATTACAACCAGCTCGACAAGGGCGGGCACTTCGCGGCGTGGGAACAGCCAAAGCTACTGGTGGATGAGGTGCGCGCAGGGTTGAATCGTTGCGGTAATTCGCGTCGTTCAAAGGTCGTACGGTGGATGGCGCCAGACTTGCGCGTCATCCACCGTGTACCGAATCGCCAAAGAACAATGCGCTGAGAAGTTGGTGGCGGGGCGTGAATTGAACTTCGCGAATCGCTGCTTCGGAAACCCCCCCCCTTTTTTTTTTAAAAAAAAAAAAAAAAAAAAAAAAAAAAAAAAAAAAAAAAAAAAAAAAAAAAAAATTTTTTTTTTTTTTTTTTTTTTTTTTTTTTTTTTTTTTTTTTTTTTTTTTTTTTTTTTTTTTTTTTTTTTTTTTTTTTTTTTTTTTTTTTTTTTTTTTTTTTTTTTTTTTTTTTTTTTTTTTTTTTTTTTTTTTTTTTTTTTTTTTTTTTTTTTTTTTTTTTTTTTTTTTTTTTTTTTTTTTTTTTTTTTTTTTTTTTTTTTTTTTTTTTTTTTTTTTTTTTTTTTTTTTTTTTTTTTTTTTTTTTTTTTTTTTTTTTTTTTTTTTTTTTTTTTTTTTTTTTTTTTTTTTTTTTTTTTTTTTTTTTTTTTTTTTTTTTTTTTTTTTTTTTTTTTTTTTTTTTTTTTTTTTTTTTTTTTTTTTTTTTTTTTTTTTTTTTTTTTTTTTTTTTTTTTTTTTTTTTTTTTTTTTTTTTTTTTTTTTTTTTTTTTTTTTTTTTTTTTTTTTTTTTTTTAAAAAAAAAAAAAAAAAAAAAAAAAAAAAAAAAAAAAAAAAAAAAAAATTTTTTTTTTTTTTTTAAAAAAAAAATACCGCGACGTGTGTGATTTTGTAATCGGACTCCTGATCGACGTGGACAATGCGAGGTTCGCCATCTCGCCCGCAATCTTGATAATCCAAGCACAACAGGTCATGGCCGGCTGATGGGCAATCTGCGAAATAAATGCCGATGTCAGGGTAACCCCACTCCTCCATCCAGAATCTGCTGCTAAGCGGCCCACACAAGGAACATTGCTTGTCGAAGCCGATCGAGTAGATGCCGGTAATGGCGACGTGGTCGTCTGCCCAAGAAGTAGGTTCCCTCGTTCGATGATTCGTTCGTTTCGGAATTCCACCGTTCTGATGCCGCGAAAGCGCGACATAGGCTCGAGGTAGCCTGTAACCAAGTTCGCGCTCGACCGCTGCGAGCGCTTCATCGGTCAGGGGCGCTCCGACGTATTCCTCACGTGCGTAATTGGAGTCCTCCCAGAAATCGTTGGGATCGAACTGACGCTCGTTCATGCGATGACGCTCACGCAAGGCTGGGTCAAACGACGACGCACGAAATGAGGCCTAACGGTTCTATAACGCCGCAGAATTGCAGCATATGGACGTGAACAAACCCCCAACCCCATGAAATCAATAGACCACGCGACTCGTTAGGCGTCAATAAATCGACGGGGAATTGCAGCGATCCTCAACGGCTGCTTTGGAATTTTTTTTTTTTTTTTTTTTTTTTTTTTTTTTTTTTTTTTTTTTTTTTTTTTTTTTTTTTTTTTTTTTTTTTTTTTTTTTTTTTTTTTTTTTTTTTTTTTTTTTTTTTTTTTTTTTTTTTTTTTTTTTTTTTTTTTTTTTTTTTTTTTTTTTTTTTTTTTTTTTTATAAAAAAAAAAAAAGGTCGGTGAAATTACTGGAGAAATAAAATTATTCGAACCTTTCCGCACGATGTCGAATTTTTTTTTTTTTTTTTTTTTTTTTTTTTTTTTTTTTTTTTTTTTTTTTTTTAAAAAAAAAAAAAAAAAAAAAAAAAAAAAAAAAAAAAAAAAAAAAAAAAAAAAAAAAAAAAAAAAAAAAAAAAAAAAAAAAAAAAAAAAAAAAAAAAAAAAAAAAAAAAAAAAAAAAAAAAAAAAAAAAAAAAAAAAAAAAAAAAAAAAAAAAAAAAAAAAAAAAAAAAAAAAAAAAAAAAAAAAAAAAAAAAAAAAAAAAAAAAAAAAAAAAAAAAAAAAAAAAAAAAAAAAAAAAAAAAAAAAAAAAAAAAAAAAAAAAAAAAAAAAAAAAAAAAAAAAAAAAAAAAAAAAAAAAAAAAAAAAAAAAAAATAAAAAAAAAAAAAAAAAAACCCGTGGCGAAGCGCGGCCCGCCACTACAAGCAATTTTTTTTTTTTTTTTTTTTTTTTTTTTTTTTTTTTTTTTTTTTTTTTTTTTTTTTTTTTTTTTTTTTTTTTTTTTTTTTTTTTTTTTTTTTTTTTTTTTTTTTTTTTTTTTTTTTTTTTTTTTTTTTTTTTTTTTTTTTTTTTTTTTTTTTTTTTTTTTTTTTTTTTTTTTTTTTTTTTTTTTTTTTTTTTTTTTTTTTTTTTTTTTTTTTTTTTTTTTTTTTTTTTTTTTTTTTTTTTTTTTTTTTTTTTTTTTTTTTTTTTTTTTTTTTTTTTTTTTTTTTTTTTTTTTTTTTTTTTTTTTTTTTTTTTTTTTTTTTTTTTTTTTTTTTTTTTTTTTTTTTTTTTTTTTTTTTTTTTTTTTTTTTTTTTTTTTTTTTTTTTTTTTTTTTTTTTTTTTTTTTTTTTTTTTTTTTTTTTTTTTTTTTTTTTTTTTTTAAAAAAAAAAAAAAAAAAAAAAAAAAAAAAAAAAAAAAAAAAAAAAAAAAAAAAAAAAAAAAAAAAAAAAAAAAAAATGTGCTTTCGACGCTCAGTTGAAAATGCGGTCGTTCTGAGTCACTCGCCGAAGACCGCGTTCGGCCACGAGCGGACGCTCGGGGTCGGCCGCAATGTCTGGCGTATAGACCAACTGCGGAGTAAAGTGCAGAAGACAGGAACCCCGGCGCGAGGCCGAAGTCCCGGTCAATGCTGATTGCCTGCGGGCTCGTCTGGATCGGTACGCTGACGCCTCAGCTCTCAGGCGGCGGCACTGGGGCAAAGTTCGCGTGTACCAGTTTCCACTGGCCGTCGATCTTGGCGTACACGCGTGTGGATTTGGCCACGCTGCTCTCAGTCTTGCCGTCCTTGTGCAGGTCCACACCGACGTAGTTGTAGGTCAGGATCGCGACGTCACCGTAGACTTGCACCTTCGCGTTCTGCATGTCGCCGAGGATCGTTCTATCGCCAGAGCGGGCCAGTGCCTCGGCAAGAGCGGAATTCAGCGCTTTGCCATCGAGGCGTACCGGATAGCCTCGATTGAACTCCGTATAGTCGTCAGCCAGGGCGGCGTTCTGTTCGGCGACGCTCTTGCCTTCTGCTTCCGCAGCCCACTGAGCGCGCGTGATTGCGATCACCTCGGCAGCGACCTTGGGGTCCTCGCCGGCCACGGCGCCCTGGCACATGACCATCAATGCCTCGGCGCAAAGAACAACTGAAAGCGGACGCTTCATGACTGAATCCCCCTGATTACGATTGATTGGTGTGTGAATCCAGGTTGCAGCGCCGTCGTGGCGTCTTCGCCCCCGGAGCGTCCTTATACGCCGATATGCGCCCTACCCACCACAATGATCAGATCCGAATTGGACGTCTGCTAAGGGTCGCATTCGGCCATAAGCGGCCCTTCGCCGTGCCCCAAACTGGCGGCATACTCGGGGCGTCATGGACATCAACGACTACCTAATCGATCAAACTGGCAAGGACTGGGCGGCGCTGCTTCGTGATTGGTCCCCACCGTTGCCACAGAACTTCACGGTCTGGCTAGTTAACCGCTTCGCGGACGCCATCGTCGTCTCTATGATGGGTCGGTCCATATGCTCGATATCGGGATTGGTAGCCTTTCCAGGTTGGCCGACAGCCGAGATGACTTCGCGACTCGATTGGACGCGGTCGACAACGCCGACAATTGGCTGATGATCCCGCTTGTCGATGCGTGCCGCGAATCGGGGATGTCTCTCGGTGCCGGGCAGTGTTATGGCTTCAAGATTCCACCCATCCTAGGAGGACCATACGAGCTGTCGAATGTCGTGCCGACAGACATCGCGATTCACTACTCCTTCCTCGTGGACATCTACCGGCAGACCAAGGACCTGCCGGACGGCACCCGGATCGAGGTTGTCACAACCACGTGAGGGTCCGCCCTGTGTCGTTCTGAGTTACGCGCCAAGACCGAGTTCGGCCAATAGCTGCCCGCCGGCAACCGGACCTTTGGCAACGGGTTCACGCCGCCCGATAGATCTGCGCCACCGCGCCGCCCGGAAAGGCCTTCGAGCTCATCAGCTTGAGAGGCATCGGCGCGGCGAGTTCGGAGAACAGCGGCAGGCCTTTGCCCAGCGCCACGGGGGCCACAACCAGGGCGAACTGGTCGACCAGTCCCTGGGCGACGAGATTGCGGGCGAAGCTGACTCCGCCGTGGGCGATGATCGGCTTGCCCTCCTGGGCTTTCAACTTCGCGATTTCCTCCGCCAGGTCACCGCTCGCCACATAGGCCTCCGCCCAACTCTCTGCGCCGGGCTGCGGCTCCGCAGACTGTACCGGTCCCCGCATTGGCGCGGGCGTCATCGAGCGCCGCCGTCGTGTTCACGTTCCTCAGGATCGCCGGCCCCTGTCGTGAGAAGACGGCCTTGGGGATCTGGTTCATCGGCGGCGCGAACTGGTCGGTGGAGGTCGGCCAGAGGCGGCCATGCCATGGAAGCTGCGGCTGCCCATAATGTGCAGGCTGGCGTTCCATATGAACTCTACGCCCCAGGCCTTCGCCTCTTGATCGGCGCCGAACATCCATGTGTTTGTGCCATCCAGGTCACTCACGAAGCCGTCGATCGATATGGACATCTTCAAGATCAGGTCTCTCACGGCTTTCTCCTCGTTGCGGTCCCAGCCCAAGGACGGGCCTCCACAAATGTTGGAAACGAGCGGACAGGCAACCCCGCCGAGAACGAGACTCTGATGTCATACAACTTTACTTCAAGACAAAAGGTGTCAAGGACTGGCCTTTCAAAGTTCGCTTCGGGCCGAAGTCGGTCATGGCAGCCCGCGGCTCAAGCCGCCCGACGTCGCGCGTAAATGATGGATCTGCCGCCCCGATCTGCGGAGGAGATCACGTCGTTCCTCCAGTGAAGCCGTACGATGCGGCCTCGTACGGCTCACAGAAGCAGCAGATCAGGGTGCCCGCGCACACCTTCACGGAATCGCTCTCGATCTAACGGCGTGAGAGAGCAGGGCGCATGGATACATCTAGACTCAAGTCGATACAGGGTCCCGATCGAACGCTTAGCCTTTTGCAATCGTTCGCGCGGAGCAATCTGAAAATACCGCCCGATGCTCATCAACTGAAGAGCCTGAACGAGCTGCCGTTACAGTTGCGCCGGAACATCGGCTCCGGCCCGGACCAGCAGTATGTCTGGTATGCGTGGAGCGACGGTGTGCGCACCTGGCTGCTTACGGGTGCGGTCTCGCTCGAGCGATCGCGCGAGCGAGGGCGTCCGGTACTCGACGTTCGTAGCTACGACGAACACGGCTACCTCGAGGAGTCCGCTGCCTGGGTGTGCACCCGAGCAGAGGAATGGGAGCGGTGCACCTGGTAACCAGGTCGACCCGATCTCAGCCCCCGTTAGGTAACACTCACGCTGGCGCGAAGACGAAAGTACGTTGTTACTGCGGCTCGGCGGCCGAGCATCTGAAAGTGGTTACCTGTTTGCCCGTGCCCGCAGGCAGCGCAGGGTCCTTGTTTACAGTCGATATGATGTCAGCGCTCTTTTGACCAGCTCGCTGGCACGCCCGGGTGGTCATATCCCTTGCGACCTCGACACCGGCTTCATGCTCGATGGTCTGGGTGTCGTCCTGGTTGATCTTGATCGTCGTACAGGCACCGAAGACGACACAAAGTGCAGGCAGCAGGGCTGAACGCATCATTTCTGCGAATACCTCGCGATGACCTTACGGCTCCGAGAGAGTACAGCTGCGCACGCCGGTCTCGATCTGGCGGCGCATCGTATTGATGTCCCAGTAGTCCGTGTTCCAGACCGCCACCGAGTCGCGCACACGCATGAAAGAGGCGCCCCGGACGCAGACCTTCTGACCGCTGGCGGGAACGCCGGTGTGGCTGGTGCGCGCGTACTTCGCCTCGAGTGTCCACTCCCAGGCGATCCGTTCGTCGTCACCGACCACGCTGTGTGGTGTGTACTTCACGTCTTCATAGCAGCTGAAGAAGAAAGCGACGAACTCCTCGATCTCCGCGCGACCGCGCCGTACAGTACCGATCGCGGCGTCCTCATAGGCTGAGTCGTCTGCGAAGAAGCTCACGACGCCTTGGACGTCGTGGCGGTTCATGGCAGCGATGTAGTCTGCGAAACGCCCCGAGTCTAGTCCTGCGCTCCCAGCCTGCGCTTGCCTTTCGGTAAGTCATGGGCTACCGTAAGCCATGACTTACGCATCGGCGCTGGCTGCGCTCGCGGACCCGACCCGCCGCCAGGTCTTCGAACGGCTCCAGGCCGGGCCCTCGGCGGTGGGCGAGCTCGCGAGCGCGCTTCCGGTGAGCCGACCCGCGGTCTCGCAGCACCTCAAGGTATTGAAGGAGGCGGGCCTGGTCGCCGACCGCGCCGAAGGCACGCGCCGCGTCTACTACATCGATCCGCACGGCCTTGGCGCGCTCCGCAAGTGGCTGGACCAGTCGTGGACACAAGCGCTCGCCGCGTTCGAAGCCGAGCTTGGCGCCGCGGATGCGCCGACCCATCCCCGTTCGAAGGAACCCCGGAATGAACCGCACGATCACGGTCGCGCCCGTACGCAAGACCGTCCACGTCACCGCCGCACCCGGTCACGCCTTTGAGGCGTTCGCGGCGGGCATAGGCCGCTGGTGGCCGGTGTCGCATTCGATCGGCCGAGTGCCGATGAAGGACGTCGTCATCGAGCCGCGCGCCGGCGGCCGCTGGTACGAGCGCGGACAGGACGGCTCCGAGTGCGACTGGGGCGTGGTGCTCGCCTGGGAGCCGCCCGGGCGTCTGCTGTTGGGCTGGCATCTCGACAGTGAGTTCCGCCACGATCCCGGGGCCGCCACCGAGGTCGAGCTGCGTTTCATCGCGGAGTCGCCCGGTGTCACGCGCGTCGAACTCGAGCATCGCGGTCTCGAGCGGCTCGGCGCGCAGGCGGACGTGCTCCGCGGCAAGATCGATTCGCCGAACGGCTGGACCGGGCTCCTCGAGCGCTACCGCGAGGCGGCCGCCACCTGACTTCCAACGATCAACAGCAGGAGAAGGGCAATGATTACGCTGCACGTGTTTCCATTCTCGCCGCGCGCGTTCAAGGTGCTTGCGGTCGCCGAGCACCTCGGGCTCGACTACGAGAAGAAGCTGGTCGATCTGGGCAAGGGCGAACAGAAGACGCCCGAGTTCTCGGCGCTCAACCCGAACCAGCGCATGCCGGTCATGGAAGACGGCGACTTCGTGCTGTGGGAGTCGGGCGCGATCATGCAGTACCTCGCGCTCAAGAAACCCGAGGCGGGACTGCTGCCCACCGAGCCCAGGCGGCTCGCCGACGTCACGCGCTGGCAGTGCTGGGACCTCGCGCACTGGGAGGCCGCCTGCGCGATCTTCATCTTCGAAAACGCGGTCAAGGCGCTCTTCAAGCTGGGCGAGCCCGACCCGGCCGAGATCGCAAAGGGCGAGGAACGGTTCCACCGTGCCGCGGGTGTGCTCAACGGCCACCTGAAGGGCAAACGGTACGTCGCGGACGGCTGCCTCACGATCGCGGACTTCGCGCTCGGTGCTTCGCTCAACATGGCGGGCTTCGCGAAGATCCCGGTGGCCGGCTATCCGGAGATCAACCGCTGGTACACGGACTTGAGCGCGCTGCCCGCCTGGCGGAAGTCTCTAGCCGTTCCGCAGGCCGCCTGATCCACGCCGAAACGTGCAGCTGTCACGGCCGGCCATCCGGCCGCGCCCCGCGTGTCGTTAGAATGTGCGGATGAAACTGCACCAGCTCCGCTACCTCGCGGCCATCGCCCAGACCGGTCTCAACATCACCGCTGCGGCGGAGAAGCTCCACACCTCGCAGCCGGGCGTGAGCAAGCAGATCAAGCTGCTCGAGGACGAGCTCGGGTTCCAGATCTTCGTGCGCGACGGGCGCAACCTCGCGCGGATCACGCCCGCGGGCCAGCAGGTGGTCGATCGGGCGATCCGCATCCTGCGCGAGGTCCGCAACATCAAGCACCTGTCCGAGGAGCTGAAGGACGAATCGCGGGGCACGCTCTCGATCGCCACGACGCACACGCAGGCGCGCTACGTGCTGCCCGAGGTGATCAAGCAGTTTCGCGACAAGTACCCGGACGTGGGACTGCACCTGCACCAGGGGACCTCGGAGCAGATCGCCGAGATGGCGGCGCTCGATCGGATCGACTTCGCGATCGCCACCGGTTCGCAGAGCCTGTTCGAGGGGTATTCGCTGCTGCCCTGCTATCGCTGGCATCGGCACGTAGTCGTGCCGAAGGGCCACCCGTTCGCGAAGTGCAAGAAGCTCACGCTCAAGCAGCTCGCGGCGCAGCCGATCGTCACCTACGTCTTCGGCTTCACCGGCCCGTCGTCGCTGCAGCAGATCTTCGCTGACCAGGGGCTGGTACCGAACGTCGTGCTGACCGCGCGCGACGCCGACGTGATCAAGACGTACGTGCGGCTCGGACTTGGCGTCGGCATCGTCGCCAGCATGGCGATCGACGACAGCGACACGGACCTTGTCGAGATCGACACTTCGGATCTGTTTCCCGCACACGTCACCTGGATCGGCTTCCGGCGCGGCGGGCTGCTGCGCAAGTACCAGCTCGACTTCATGCAGCTCTTCGCGCCGCACCTGACGCGCCGCGTGATCGAGCGCGCGACGAACGCGACGACTCAGGCCGATGTCGATGCGCTGACCCGGGACATGGAGCTGCCGCTGCGCTGAGCGCTCCCCGCGACACGTGACGCGGTTGGCGTTTGCTCAATTCGTACTGGCCCGACTCCCCAGGGGCGGCGCTTTCGACCGTTATGTCACCCGGTCTCGACTGACCCGCGTAACCGCTCGCCCCCTAGCATTCCGTCCACGGCGCGAACCCGCGCCGGCGTGCGGCGAGAGCCGCCGAACCAGCGGATGGAGTGAACAACAGATGCGTATTCGCAAACTCGGGACGAGCCTTCTGGCCGCCGCCGTGATCGCCCCGCTCTCGATGGCGCAGGGGCAGCAGCCGACGATCGAGGAGCTCCTGCAGCGGCTCGACGCGCAGGAACAGGCGATCAAGGTCCTCGAGCGCAAGCTCGAGATCAAGGAGGAGGCGGATGCGACGGCCGTGAAGTCGGCCGGCCAGGTCAAGGCGAGCGAGCGCGGCTTCAGCCTCCAGTCGGCCGACGGCGCGAACAACGTCAAGCTGCGCGGCGTGCTGCATGTCGACGGGCGCGCGCTGCTCAGCGACGACGACACGATCGTCGACGACCAGTTCCTGCTGCGCCGTGTGCGGCCGATCGTCGAGGGCACGGTCGGCGGCATCTACGATTTCCGCTTCACGCCCGACTTCGCCCAGGGCCGCACGGTGATCCAGGACGCCTACGTCACCGGGCGCTTCGCACCGGGCTTCCAGCTCACGGCCGGCAAGTTCAAGGCGCCCATCGGGCTCGAGCGCCTGCAGTCCGCCAACGACATCCGGCTCATCGAGCGTGGGTACCCGACGCAGCTCGTGACGAACCGCGACATCGGTCTGCAGGTCGCCGGTGGCTTTCTCGACGACCGCCTCGCGTACCAGGTCGCGTACCTGAACGGCGCGAACGACGGACGCAGCTCCGAGGACTTCTCGGACGTCGAGGTCAACGACGACAAGGAGTGGGCTGCGAGGATCTTCGCGCAGCCGTTTGCGAATTCCGAAAGCTTCGCGCTGCGAGGCCTGGGTCTGGGCGTCGCGGGCAGCTATACGAGCCAGGAAGGCACCGCGACTCAGACGCTGCTGCCCCAGTACCGCACGCCGGCGCAGTCGACGTTCTTCAGGTACCGCTCGGCTGCGGTCGCGACCGGTGACCGCACGCGCATCGCGCCACAGTTCTACTACTACGCGGGCCGCTTCGGTCTGCTCGGTGAGTGGACGGAGGGGTCGCAGGACGTCGCCCTCGCCGGGACGCTCGGGCTGCGTGAGGATCAGGTCGACACGACAGCGTGGCAGATCCAGGCCGCGTTCTTCCTGACGGGCGAAGAGGAGTCGTTCAAGGGCTACAAGCCGAACTCGGTGTTCTCGCTCGAGAACGGCACCTGGGGCGGCTGGGAGATCGTCGCGCGGTACCACGAGCTCGAGATCGATGACGCGGCGTTCGCCGGCGGCGCCGACTCGTTCGCCGATCCGCTCGCGTCGGCCCGCAAGGCCAGCACGATTGGCGTCGGCCTGAACTGGTACTTGAACCAGAACGTGAAATGGATGCTGAACTACGAGGTAACGAGCTTCGACGGCGGCGCGGCCGACGGTGACCGCGAAGACGAAGAGGCGATACTCACACGGGTCGCGCTCGGCTTCTGACAGCACAGCGACGACAGATCCCGTACGATTCACGGCAGCTGAATGCACTGAGAGCAACAAAATGACACGATCAAACTGGACTCGACCTATTGCAGCGCTGGTGCTGCTCTCGGCGGCGCTGTTGGCGCCCGCCATTCAGGCCGAGACGCTGTTGAACGTCTCCTACGACCCGACGCGCGAGCTGTACGAGGACTACAACGCGGCCTTTGCGAAACAGTGGAAGGCGAAGACCGGCAAGGACCTCACCGTCCGCCAGTCTCACGGCGGCTCCGGCAAGCAGGCCCGTACGGTCATCGACGGCCTGGCCGCGGACGTCGTGACGCTCGCGCTCGCCTCGGACATCGACGCGCTCGTCACGCAGGGGAAGCTCCTGCCGGCCAACTGGCAGGCGCGGCTGCCGCAGAACAGCTCGCCCTACACCTCCACGATCGTGTTCCTGGTGCGCAAGGGCAACCCCAAGAAGATCAAGGACTGGGGTGATCTGGCGAAGCCGGGTGTCTCGGTAATCACGCCCAACCCGAAGACCTCGGGTGGTGCGCGCTGGAACTACCTCGCGGCGTATGCCTGGGCGCTCAAGCAACCCGGCGGCAGTGACGCGACGGCACAGGCGTACATCAAGAAGTTGTACAAGAACGTCCCGGTGCTGGACACGGGTGCGCGCGGCTCGACGACGACATTCGTCCAGCGTGGCATCGGCGACGTGCTGCTCGCCTGGGAGAACGAGGCATACCTCTCGATCGAGGAGCTCGGGCCCGGCAAGGTGGAGATCGTCTACCCGTCGATGTCGATTCTCGCCGAGCCGCCGGTCGCGGTCGTCGACAAGGTGGCGTTGCGGCGCGGCACCGCGGATCTCGCGCGCGCCTATCTCGAGTACCTGTATTCGAAGCCGGCGCAGGAGATCATCGCCAAGCACCATTACCGTCCGCGTGACCCGGAGGTCGCGGCGAAGTACGCGAAGGAGTTCCCGAAGATCGAGATGGTGACCATCGCCGACTTCGGCGGCTGGACCAAGGCGCAGAAGGCACACTTCGGCGACGGCGGGATCTTCGACAAGATTTATTCGAACTGACGGCGCGGGACGGCTTCCCCCGCCGTCCTGGCTGTCGAAACCCACGGCCCGGGGCGCGCGAGCGCTTCGGGTCGTGTTACGTCGCGCGCCAGCGACGAGCGAGCGCGGCGATGTAGTCCGGGTTGGTGTCGCAGCAGCCGCCGATGAGCGTTGCGCCGGCCGTCACCCAGGACTCGCTCGCGGCGGCATAGGCGTCAGGCGACATGCGGACGACCGTGCAGGCATCGAGTGCCTCCTGGCTCGGCGCGGACTCGCAGCTGTTTGCATAGACGCCGAGCGGCCGGTCGGTCGCTGCGCGCAGTTGCTCGATGGCAGGCCGCACGAGGCTCGTCGGCACGCAGTTCACCATGAGGCCTTCGACCGGCAGATCTGCCACCGCGGCCGCGGCGGCTGCCAGAGTCTCGCCACCACGGAGCACGGGGGCGTCGAGCTGCAGGTTCCACGACACCCAGATCGGCAAGCCGACTCGCTCGGCTGCCCGCGCCGCCGCGACGGCCTCGCGCACCGTGGTCAGCGTCTCGGCGATGGCCAGATCGACTTCGTCCGCCAGGACTCGCGCGATCCGCAGGTAAGTTTCGAAGAGCTCCTCCTCGCTGCCGACCAGGTCGGCACGGTAGGTCGTGTCGAGAGGCGGCAACGAGCCCGCCACGCGAACTCCCGACCGGCCACCCTCATCGCGCGCCTTCCCGGCGAGCCGGCAGGCGGTCCGCGTGAGCGCCTCGAGCCGGTCCATCATCGACTCTCGCGCGAGCAGCTTCGGCACGACGGCATAGTTGTTGGCGATGATCACGTCGGCGCCCGCGCGGATATAGTCGAGATGGACCTGCCGCACGAGATCCGGATCGCGCAGCAGCGCCATCGCCGACCAGATCGAGCTCCGATAGTCCGGAACCGACGCGCCGCGCGCCCTGAGCTCGGTGCCCATCGCGCCGTCGAGTAGTGTGATGTCGGAAGAACGCGTAATAGTTGCGGCCGCTGCCATCGCCGTATCCCGTGGGTCGCCTCACATACTGCGCGCCCTGTCTCACGAAGTCGCCTGATTTCATGCGGCCTCGCCTCTCATCTCCTCTTCACCTGTACGTCGCACCTCGAACGATATACTGCCGGCCCCGCGCCTAGGGCAACGCCTCGTCAATGGTCGCCGGCCGCCGCCTCAATCCGTCCAGCTCCGGAGCCGCTCCTGCCAGTGCAGGCGGTCTCACCATGCTGCGCGCGCTGCCGGAGACCTTTCAGTACACCCGGCACGCCCTGCACCTCGTCTGGTCGACGAGCAGGTGGCTCACGATCGCGCTCGCGCTGCTCACGCTCCTCTCGGGAATCCTGCCCGCCGGGATCGCCTGGGTGGGCGCGCAGATCGTCGATGCGGTGGTGGCTGCCCTGCCCTCGCGCGGCGGTGCGGGCGCCGCAGATCTCGGACCGGTGCTGCGATACGTCGTGCTCGAGGCGGTGCTGGTCGCTGCCATGGCCGCGGCGCAGCGCGGGCTCTCGACCTGCCAGTCGCTGCTGCGCGCGCAGCTCGGCCAGCGCGTCAACGAGATGATTCTCGAGAAGGCGCTGACGCTCGATCTCTGGCATTTCGAGGACTCGGAGTTCTACGACAAGCTCACGCGCGCCCGGCGTGAGGCCTCGGTGCGGCCGCTGTCGCTGGTGATGCGGAGCTTCGGCCTGGTGCAGAACGCGATCGCCCTGGTGAGCTTCGGCACGTTGCTCGCGCAGTTCTCGCCCTGGGCAGTGGCGGTGCTGCTTCTGGCCGGGCTGCCGTCCTTTGTCGCCGAAGCGAAGTTCTCGGGCGACGCCTTCCGGCTCTTCCGCTGGCGCTCGCCCGAGACGCGGATGCAGATGTATCTCGAAACCGTGCTCGCGCGCGAGGACCACGCCAAGGAAGTCAAGCTCTTCGAGCTCGGCCCGTTGCTGCTCGAGCGCTACCGCGCGATTTTCCGCAAGGTGTTCCGCGAGGATCGCGCGCTCACGATCCGGCGTGACAGCTGGGGATTCGTGCTCGGTCTCGTGAGCACCGGCGCGTTTTACGCGGCGTACGCGTGGATCGCGGTGAGTGCTGTGCGCGGGCAGATCACGCTCGGGCAGATGACGATGTACGTGATGCTGTTCCGGCAGGGGCAGTCCGCGGTATCGGCCAGCCTCGCGGCGATCGGCGGCATGTACGAGGACAACCTGTATCTCTCGACGCTCTACGAGTATCTCGACACGCCGGTTGCGGCACCGAGCGGCGAGATCGCGCGCGGGCCGGACCCGGCCGACGGCGTGCGCTTCGAGCACGTGAGCTTCACCTATCCGGGCGCGACCGAGCCCGCGGTGAGCGACGTTACGTTTCACCTGCGGCCGGGCCAGAGCCTCGCGCTGGTCGGGGAGAACGGTTCGGGCAAGACGACGATCATCAAGCTGCTGACGCGGCTCTACGTTCCCGGCTCCGGGCGGATCCTGCTCGAGGGCCGCGACCTCGCCGAGTGGGACGTCTCGCGGCTGCGGCAGCGGATCGGCGTGATCTTCCAGGACTTCGCGCGCTATCAGCTCAAGGTGGGCGAGAACGTGGGGGTGGGCGACGTCACGCATTTCGAGGACGAGCGGCGCTGGCGCGAAGCGGCGGACCTCTCGACCGCGACGCCGTTTGTCGAGACGCTGCCCGCGGGATTCCAGACGCAGCTCGGAAAGTGGTTCAAGGATGGGCGCGAGCTCTCCGGCGGCCAGTGGCAGAAGATCGCGCTCGCGCGTGCGTTCATGCGCGAGGGCGCGGATATCCTGGTGCTCGACGAGCCGACGGCCGCGATGGATGCGCGCGCCGAGGCGGAGGTTTTCGATCAGTTCCGAGAACTTGCCCACTCACGGATGGTGATCCTGATCTCGCACCGTTTCTCGACGGTGCGCCGGGCGGACCAGATCCTCGTGATGCAGGAGGGCCGGATCCTCGAGCGCGGCAGCCACGACGAGCTGATGGCGCTGAACGGTCATTACGCGAATCTCTTCCAGCTGCAGGCGCGCGGCTACCGGTAGCGGCCGACGGGTGCGCTGTGCCAGAGTGCAGCCCGGTTGACGCAGGTTTCGATGGGCACGCGGAGGCTGGCCATGGAATTACCGAGCTGGATCGCCGATCACATCAATCTCTATAAGACCGATCCCGAGAAGGCGCATCTCTTTGACTGCTCGATCGGCGGCGGCAAGCCGCTGACCCCCACCCTGCTCCTCACCATGAAGGGGCGGAAGTCCGGCCGGGATATCTCGACCCCGCTCATCTATGGGACGCATGGCCCGGCGTACGTGGTCATCGCGTCGAAGGGTGGTGCGCCGGATCACCCCGACTGGTACAAGAACCTGGTGGCCGATCCGATGTGCCACATCCAGGTGGGCAAGCAGGCCTATCGGGCCAGGGCGCGCACCGCGACCGCCGCCGAGCGCCCGAAGCTCTGGGCGCAACTGCAGGACATATACCCGCCGTACGACGATTATCAGCGCACCGCGAAGGGTCGCGAGATACCCGTCGTCGTACTGGAACCCGTTGGCTCCCCGACGAAAACCTGATCGCCGTTATCAAGCGTGACCAACTGTCGCTCGCATCTTGTCCGGAAGGCATCGAGCCGCACCGCGGTGTCGATGCTGGTCATGATTGCCGGTCAGCTGATGGTGGGTCCCGCAGGTGCCGATGACGGACCGTTCCGGTGCGGCAGCAAGATCATCTACAACGGCATGACCCAGGCCGACGTATTTCGGTATTGCGGCGAACCGACCTCGAAGAGCACCGAGCACCGAGACGTACGGAGCGATAAGAATCGCGTCCTCTCCACGGCCGAGATCGACCGTTGGACCTACGAGTCGTACGGCGCCACGCGGGTGCTGGTATTTCTGGATTACAAGCTGCAGTCGATACAGCGATTGTGAGGACGTCCGGCTCGCTCGCTGATCGATGACCCAAAGTAAAACCGCGCCGGCGATTTCGCTACTCGGTTGTCACCTCGCGGCCACCGACTTCGAACCCGCTCCCGAACCATACTGTTTGCGAACTCACATGGGAGCAACGTATGGGCACATTCCAGCTGAGCGCAATCGACCTCTACGACGTGGACGCGCTTTGGGACGAGGAAGGGATCCAATCCAACGAGCTCGCAAACCTTCGCGTCTGCCGGGCGACGAATTGCGACGATTTCGCCCACGGCGGCGACGATTTCTGCCCCAGGTGCCGCGACGAGATCGATGCGCTGCACGAGATGTATGCGCGGGAGCCGAAGAGGCGGCGAGCCTGACCGCTCGACCTCCATTTGTCACAGAACCTTCACATGATCGTCGCTAGGATGCTTTCCGAAGGCTCTGGGGGCGGTCCTCGGAATGCCAACAAGGAAAGAGGGGGAGCGCCCAGATGGGAACACCCGGCAGCAGCTGGAACGCCATCATGCAGTACTCGTTCCTGCATGTGTTTGCCAACGATCGGACCATCGACCAGCACGAGCTCGCCATGCTCGAGAAACTGGCGTTGTCCGATTCCGAGGTCGATGACGACGAGAGGGCGGTCCTGTCTCGCGTCTTTGCGCGCATCAGCGAGACGACAGTCTCCCCGGAGGTCTGGCAGGAGGTATGCCGGTTCAAGACGCGCTACCAGATCCCGTGAGGCCGGTCAGCCTGCGGCCGCGGCCAGCCTCGCGATCTTCTTCGTCAGGAAAGCAAGCGCCATGCGCTGGCCGGCCTCGGCGTGCGGGCTGCGACTTGGCGAAGGGTTCGTGGAAGCCGGGTCCCAGCTCGTTGGACAGTCGGCTCTGCGCTTGGGTCTCGATCTTCTTCGACGCCGTCCAGTACTCCCCGCGCAATCGCTCTTCGTCCGGTGTCAGACCGCGCCACAACCGAGGGCCCGCAAGATTCTCGACAGCGCGGCGTAACAGCTCGAGTGCCGCCATCTGACGCGCCATCGTGTCGAGCTCCTCCTGACCCCGGGCGTCCTGGAGTACCTGTTCCGCGGTCGGCCACCCCTCCAGATACGGTGGATCGAGTGCGTGGCTGTGCTCTACAAGCGCACACGTGACGAGCACGGCCAGCAGGAATTGCAGTAAACGCTGGTTCACGCTGCCTTATCCGACCTCGATCGGCAGTATCTTCCAGCCGCGAAAGCGGGCGCGCTGCGCCCGCACAGGCGTACCGGCGACACGCATGCGCGGAAATCGCTGAGCTGCGCGAAGGATCGCGATGCGACCTTCCAGCCGGGCGACCGCCATGCCGGCACAGGCATGGGCGCCCGCCGCGAATGCGAGATGGGGATTTGGCGTGCGCCCGATGTCGAATCGATCCGCCTGTGGAAACGCCTCAGGATCGCGGTTCGCCGCGCCGATGCACAACGTGAGATACGCGCCGGGCGCGAGGAGCACGCCGCCGATGTCGATCGGTGCACTGACCAGCCGATTGCCGAGCTGGTTCGGGCTCTCGAAGCGCAGGCACTCCTCGACACAGGTCTGGATCAGGTCCGGCCGCGCCCGGAGCCGCTCCAGCTCATCGCGGTGGCGCATCAGCAGCTCGAGGCCATTCCCGATGAGGTTCGTCGTCGTCTCGTGGCCCGCGTTGAGCAGGAAAATGCAGTTGTGCAGCAGCTCGTGCTCGCTCAAGGGCTGACCGCCCGTTTCGTCGCGGATCAGCCGCGTCAGCAGGTCATCGTCGCCACCGGGTGTGCGGCGGCGGTCAGCGACGAGCTTCGACAGGTAGTCGAGGAACTCCCGTACGCTGCGCTCGCCGAAGGCCTGCTGCTCGGGCGACAGCACGGGCTCGAGCGCCCCGAGGATCGCGAGCGACCAGTTGCGCAGCGGATCGCGCTCGTCGTGCGGAACGCCGAGCAGCCGGCCGATGACCTCGACGGGGATGGCCGCTGCGAAGTCGGCGATGGCGTCGCCGCCGCCGTGCGCCTCGAGTCCGTCGAGCAGCCGGTCGACCAGCGTCACGACCGCGGGCTCGAGCGCCTTGAGCACATGCGGCGTCAGCGCGCCGACGATCTGCCGCCGCACCCGCGTGTGATAGGGCGCGTCGTTGAAGACCAGGCTCGTCGTGTGATGGGCGAACAGCAGCGACTCGACGCCGTACTTCGGCCCGAACGCGACGCGCTTGTCTGAGCTGAAGTTCGATCGGTCTCGATAGATGCGCTCCAGGTCCGCATGCCGCGTCAGGAACCATGTCCCGTCCGGAAGCCGATGCACCGGAGCGTGCTCGCGCAGCGCCGCATACTGGGCGTACGGGTCCGAGTAGTATTCGCGCGGCAGCGCCGCCAGGTCGAATTGCGGAACCGCTGCGTGCAGCTCGGTCACGGAGCGTCCCAGCGGGCCTCGCCGGCCAACCGGTCGGACAACGCCACGATCGAGCCGGGCGATTCGACATGCGCGTTGTGGCCGGCACCAGGAAGGTCCACCGCGGCGGCGCAGTATTTCCCAAGCTCCGCGAGCGTCACCATCGGGTCTGTCGCACCGCGGGCGAGCAGCACAGGACACCGGGCGCTCGACGCGAGGCTCGCAAACGGCGCGCCGGCTACGAGCGCCGTTTTCGGATCGGCCGCCAGCCGGTAACCGCCCTCGACAGCGACGACACCACGCTCGAGCAATGCCGCATCGGGCGCGACACGCGCATCGAGGCCGGACACTTTTCGATACCGCGTCCACGCTTCTTCCTCGATCCGGAAAGATGCGCGCGGGCTTCCGGGCAAGCTCTACCGTTGCGAGCACGTCGGCCTCGCTCCATTCGACCTTGGGCCCGATCCCGAGCATGGATGCGACACGCACGCCGAACCAGCCGCTGGCCAGTGCAAGCCCCACATAGACTCCGAGCGAGTGACCGATCACGCGATAGGCGCGATCGCGGTCGAGCACCGCCGCGACGGCGGACGCGAGGGCGCCGACGCTGTATTGCAGCAGCGCGCCGGAGCTTCCGTGACCGGGCAGGTCCACGACCAGCCACTCGCCGCGGTCGTCGAGCGCACGGCACCCGTTGCGCCACACGGCCCCGGTCGCACCGAGCCCGTGGAGCAACAGGTAAGCGTCCTCGCCGCGCCCGCCGCGGTCGCACCAGAGCATGCCCGTATAGTAACGGGTAAAGAGGCGCGACCTGCTTACCGGCCGGTCTGCGCAGCGTTCGCGCTGTGATCCTTGGTAACCAGGTCCGGGCTCCCGGCGCTGAGGTGATCCGCGAGCCTCTGCGCGTGACCGGCCAACTCCATGGCCGCCGTCGCCTCCCAGTGATCCGCGCGCAGCATCGGCCCCAGGTAGTGCAGGTTCGTGGCCGGCCACCCCTCGTCGTCGATGACGGCGCCATTGCGGCCGGTACGAAGCCCGAGCCCATGTGGATCGGGCATCGCAAGGCCATCGCGTACCAGGGATCGCAACAGCGGGTCGCGCGTGCGCGCGAGGTCGTAGTCGGGACCGGTGCAGTTGATGACGCGGTCGACGACCGAATGCGCCAGGTCCACTCGCCCACGCGGGCGCCAGCGGACGGCGACGCCGGTCGCTTCCAGCTGCAGCGACTCGAGCCGGCCGGCGTGCACCTGCAGCCGGCCGGTCTGGCGCAGGTGCGTCAGCCGGGCGAGCGCCGCCTCGGGGAGTCGATGTCGATGCACGTCCCAGTAAGGTCGCGCATGCCGCAGAAACTGCGAGCGGTCGGCCTCGGACATGCGCTGCCAGAGCGTCGGCGCCACGCCGCGGACGAAATTGATCGCCTCGCGCCAGTCGCCGCCCTCGGCTTCCGCGATTTGTGCGAGGTCGCGCACCGCGCGCAGCATGCGCCGGGGCGATGGCGCGGCCGCGAGCATCACCGCCTCGCGATTGCCGGAGAGGGTGTCTGGCCGGAAGGCCGCCTGCCGCGAGGCGATCAGACCGTGTCGCGAGAGCGCCTGTATGTGGGCGCCATCCGCGCGCGCCGCGGCGGCCAGCACGACGTCCACCATCGTGAGCCCGGTGCCGATCAGGAACAGCCGGTCGCCGCCACCCGTCGTCGCCGACAGCGTCCACGGATCCTCGACATAGGCGGGATGCCCGGCAAGCGCCTGCGCCACGGCGAGGCGCCTGGGCGGCGGATTGCCGACGGCGAGCACCACCGTGTCGCCGTAGAGCTCGGTTGCGTCGTCGAGCCGCAGCCGCAGCGGCAAGTCGCGCCGGTTGCGGCGGATCGAGGTCACGCTCGCCCGGATCACGTCCAGCCGGATATGCGGCGGCGCCGACAGGGACGCCGCCTGCAGCGATTCCTCGAGGTAGTCGCCATACCATGCGCGCGGCAGAAAGCTCTCGGCATCCGTGTCCGGCTGGCGCCGCTGCATGAATCGCAGGAACTCGAGCGGATCCGCGGGGTTGGCCGACATGCGCCCGACGGGAACATTGAGCAGGTACGGGAAATCGCGCACGGCAAAGGCCACGCCGCGCCCGACGCGCGGTCCGCGCTCGATGAGCACCAGGCGAGTCGGGGTGGGGGGTGGGTGGCGCAACAGCATGGTGGCCAGCACGGTGCCGCTGAAGCCACCGCCCACGATCGCGATGGTGCGCATCAACCCACCAGGCGGTAGCCGGCTCCCGGCTCGGTCTGCAGATAGCGCGGCTCCGCGGCGTCGATTTCGATTTTCTGCCGCAGCCGGCGCACGAGCTGCTTCAGAAGCTGGCGGTCGCCGCTCCCGCGATGACCCCAGACGTGCGTCAGCAGCCGCTCGGTCCCCACGACGTGCCCGGCGTTTGCGATCAGGATCTGCAGCAACCGCGTCTCGAGCTTGGTGAGCCGCAGCGGCTCCGCGCCGGCGATCCGCAATGAATGTGCTTCGAGATCGAGCGCCAGCTCGCCGGCCGTCATCGCGCCGCTCGCTTCGATCCCGGCGCGGCGCAGCAGCGCCTTGACCCGTGCGAGCAGCGTGCGCGGGCTGAAGGGCTTCGTCAGGTAATCGTCCGCGCCGAGCTCGAGCGCGCGCACGACGTCTTCCTCCTCGCCCCGGACGGTGAGCATCATCACCGGGATGCGCGAGCGGGTCCGGATCGCCTCGCAGATCGCAAAGCCGCTGCCGCCCGGCAGATTGATGTCGAGCACCGCGAGATCCGGCGACTCCGCCAGGAACACCCGCATCGCAGCCGCGAAATCGCCCGCCTCGACGACGACATAGCCCGCCTGGCGGAGCGCGAACCCGACCAGCGCGAGCAGATCGTGATCATCGTCGACGATCAGGATCTTCATGGCTCGTCCTTCCCGGCCGGCAGTGTGATGGTGAAGCGCGTGCGGCCCTCCGGGCCACGCCCCGCAGCGACCGTGCCGCCGTGACGCTCAATGATCGAGCGCACGATCCAGAGCCCCAGGCCGAGTCCGCGCGGCTCCGGTTCCTGATCGGCCGAGCGGTAGAATCGATCGAAGATCGACGATTGCGTCGAGCCCCGGG
Organism: uncultured Gammaproteobacteria bacterium; assembly: GCA_963728295.1. GTDB lineage: Bacteria > Pseudomonadota > Gammaproteobacteria > Steroidobacterales > Steroidobacteraceae > DATJKD01. Next base: position 615,462 of record CAVSKB010000006.1, read on the forward strand.
GCGCCGGGGCCTTCGTCCTCGACCCAGACGCGGACTTCCGCGCCGTCCGTCTCACCGCCGATGCGGATCCGGCTGTCCTCGGGCCCGAACTTGTTGGCGTTGGCGAGCAGATTGACGAACACCTGCGTGAGCCGCGGCGCATCGCCTTCCACGACGGGCAGATCGGGCGGCAGCTCGACTTCGAGCGTCTGGCGCCGCTGGGTAAAGAGCCCCGTCAGCATCTCGGCTGCATCCTCGACGACCTGCGGCAGCACGACCGTCTGGCGCCGGATGCTCAGCTGACCGGACTCGATCCGCACGCTCTCGAGCAGGTTGTCGATCAGGCGCGTCAGCCGCAGCGTGCCGCGCTGCAGCGAGGCCACCAGGGACTGCAGCTCGTCCTGGGACATGCTGCCCGAGGCCGTCGTGCAGCAGCTCGATCGATGCGAGCTGCGCGGCGAGCGGCGTGCGGAACTCATGCGCGATATTGGCCAGCACGAAGTCGCGCGCGCGCCGCACGGCCTCGACCTCCGTCTCGTCGCGCATCACCTGGACCTGCATTCCGTCGACGGACTCGGCGCTGGTGATCACGACCGTGCGCCGCGTCCCGTCGGCGCGCTCGAGCACCTCGGTCGCGCGGCCGGAGCCGTCGGCGCGCGCACGCAGGATCGGGCAATCGGTTTCGCAGGGCCGTACGCCGTCCGGGCCGATCGGCCGCAGCACGTCGCCGCAGAAGCGTCCCACGACTTCGCTGGGCTCGAGGCCCAGCATCCGGGCCGCCTGCGGGTTGGCGTAGCGGATGTGCGCGAGGCGTCGACCGCAAACACGCCCTCGACCACGCCCTTCAGAACAGCCTGAGCCTCGGCTTCGCGCTGCCGAAGCTCGGTCGTCAACTCGATCAGGTTGCGGCGCATGTTCTCCAGCGTGCGCGCGAGCGCCCGCGTCTCCCGGCTGCCGCCCACAGGGATGGACGCCGAGAAATCGCCCTGCCCGAGCCGCACGGCCGATCGCGTGATGGCGCGCAACGGCTGGGCGACGCGCCGGCCGAGCACTACGCCGGCGAGCACCGCGAGTGCGCCGACGATGAGCGCGAACAACGCCAGCCGCCGCAGGAACCGCTGAACCGAGCTGTCGACGACTGCGGCCGGCAGGCGCACCTCGATCAGCGCCACGCCCTCGCCGGTCGAGGCGAGCACCGGCACGCTCGCCGCGTACACGTCGAGCCGGTCGATGCGTCGCGCATTGAACTCGCCGTCGGTGAGTGCCGCGGAATGCAGCTCGCGCATCGGCTCATCGACCGTGTCGATCCAGTTCGTAAGCCGCAGCAGCCGCACGTCCTCGCCGGTCTCGACGCGGATTTCCTGCTCGAAGCGATCGTCGAGCAGCCGTGCGACGACGACCTGCACGTCGGGCACGTCGGGCACCGCGATCACCGAACCGAGCAGGCCGTCGGGTACGGCTGGATCGGACATCAGCAGGCGCTCGCCCTGTTCCTCGGCGGCCGCGAGCAACGACCCCCACGGCAGCGGCTTGCCGGCGGCGGCGATGGGCTGGGCGCCCGTGAGCACCGCGCAGGTGTCGAGCCCGCTGGTGGCGCAGAAGCGCTGCAGAAACGGGACCAGCGGTTCGGGCCGGCCTTCGACGACGAGCCGCTTGAGCGTCGGGCGACTGGCCAGCAACCGCGCTGCGGTGAGGCCGTCCTCGCTCGCGCGACGGATCCGGTCGCGCGCCGCGAGACCGGCAACTCGCACACGCCCGAGCGCCTGCTCCTCGGCCTGGTCGCGCAGCAACCCGGCCGACATCCACCAGAACCCGGCCATCACGGCCACCACGAGGCAGCCCATCACCAGCGCCAGCAGCCGGCCGAGCGTCATCGGGCCCGCGCGCCGCCCGCGGATCTCCGAAACGCGCATCAACGGCGGCAGGCGCACGGGGTCAGGCCATCCGCCGGCGCGGACTGCCACTCGACAAAGGTCTTTATGACCAGCGTCAGGATCGCGAGCAGCGCGAGCAGTGACGCCACGGCGAAGGCGCCGACGAAGTCGTACTCGTTGTACAGGATCTCGACATGCAGCGGCATGGTGGTCGTGAGCCCGCGGATATGACCGGAGACGACGGACACCGCGCCGAACTCGCCCATCGCCCGCGCGTTGCAGAGGATGATCCCGTACAGCAGCGCCCACCGGATCTTCGGTAGCGTCACGCGCAGGAAGGTCGTCCAGGCGCCGGCGCCCAGCGTGATCGCCGCCTCCTCCTCGTCGCTCCCCTGCTGCTGCATCAGCGGTATCAGCTCCCGCGCCACGTAGGGAAAAGTGACCAGCAAGGTGGCGATTATGATGCCCGGCAGCGCGAAGATGATCGAGATGTCGCGTTCCTGCAGCCAGGCGCCGAACCAGCCGTGGGCGCCGAACAGGAGCACGTACACGAGACCCGCGATGACCGGGGAGATCGCGAACGGCAGGTCGATCAGCGTGATCAGCAGGCTCTTGCCCCTTGAACTCGAACTTGGCGATGGCCCAGGCGGCGCAGATGCCGAACACCGTATTGACCGGCACGACGATCGCGGCGGTCAGAAGGGTCAGCTTGATCGCCGCGATCGTGTCCGGGTCGGCGAAGCTGCCGAAGAAGACGCCGAATCCCTTCGCGAGCGCCTGCGACCAGCACGGCGCCGAGCGGCGCGAGCAGCAGCAGCCCGAGGAAGCCGACGGCCACCAGCGATCAGCGCGATGCGCGCCGCGCGCACGCGCTTCGGCACGCGCCGTCGTTCTTCGACGATATGCGCGGCGCCCGCCATCAGCGTCCCGCCGCTACGTGACGGCGACGGCCCCAGGCCTGCACGAGGTTGATCGCGAACAGCATCACGAAGGACATCACCAGCATCGCGAGCCCGAGCGCTGCGGCGCCGAGGTAGTCGAACTGCTCGAGCTTGATGACGATCAAGAGCGGCGTGATCTCGGTCTTCATCGGCAGGTTGCCCGAGATGAACACCACCGAGCCGTACTCGCCGATGCCGCGCGCGAAGGCGAGCGTGAAGCCGGTCAGCGAGCGCGGGCAGCACCGCCGGCAGGATGATCCGGCGGAAGATCTGCCACGGACTCGCGCCCAGCGTCTCGGCGGCGTCCTCGAGGTCGCGCTGCACCTCGATCAGCGCCGGCTGCACGGAGCGCACGACGAACGGCAGGCCGATCAGGATCAGCGCGACGACGACTCCGATCCAGGTGTAGGCCACCTGGATGCCGAAGCCCGCGAGCTTCAGCCCGAGCCAGCCGTTCGGCGCGAACACCGCGGTGAGCGCGATGCCGGACACCGCGGTCGGCAGCGCGAACGGCAGGTCGATCAGCGCGTCGACCAGCCTGCGGCCCGGGAACTCGTAGCGCACGAGCGTCCAGGCGACGATGAAGCCGAAGAACGCATTGACGACCGCGGCGAGCAGCGCGGCGCCGAAGCTCAGGCGATAGGAAGCGACCGCGCGCGGATCCAGCAGGATCTCCTTGAGCTCGGTGAAGCCCGGCGTGCTGCCCTTGATGACCAGCGCCGCGAGCGGGAGCAGCACGATCGCGCTCAGGAAGAACGTGGTGAAGCCGAGCGTAAGCCCGAACCCGGGCAGGATGCTCGGCTGCCGGAACCTGCTCATGTCGGCCGCGCACGCACGATCAGCACCGGGTCGCCGCCGCGCGCGTCGAGCAGTGTCGCGAGTGGCCGCAGCCGTTGCCAGGCATCGGCAGGCGCCAAGCGGCAGGCCGACGATCAGGAGCGCGGTGTCCTCAGCCGCGAGCTCGCTTGCTCAATTCGGTCGCCGAGTCCCCGAAACGGAGCTCCGTACGCACGTCGAGACCGTGCACCGCAGCGGCCTCGGAGCGGGCGTCGAGCAGGTGCCGAAGCTGCGTGCGCGCGCTCGCCCTCGGGCAGCTCCTGCGGCTGGATGTCGAGCAACACGGCCTCGGCGGGCAGATTGCGCAGCAGGCTCGACGCCACGGCCATCGTAGGCCGCAGCGCCGCATCGGAGACGGCGTGGATCACGACGCGCGTCGGGCACGGGCCGCTCCGGATCGAGACACAGCACCTGCGAGGCGCCATGGCGCAGCAGCCATTCGACCCGGGCCGCGCCGCCGGGGCCGGACTCGACCGCGGCGACGCCCGGCGGCGCAAGGGCGCGTGCCGGCTTGCCGTTCGACGGCTCACCGAGCGCGGGCTCGATGCGATGGTTGATGCGGGTGTGCATGCGGGTCGAAAGCGCCTGCAGCAGCGGCGTGCCGCCGCGATGCGTGCGCAGTCGTCTTCGGTCGTGGCCACGACGCTGAAGCTCGAGACCGGCGTCGGCAGCACATGGATGCGCCGCGCCCCGAGCGCGATGCGCTGACCCGGCGTGACGGGCAGCAGCCGCTTCTCGGGCAGGGTCCGCGTCACCTCGAGGAGCGTGCCCGTCAGCCGACGCAGCGGCGCCCTTCAGCGGCCGAGGCCACCGTGCCCCGGGTCCTGCATGCGCACGCGCAGCCGCTCGACCGCGCCGCCGAAGAGGACTTCCTCGACGCGCGCGTGACCGACGAACGTCGACTTGAGCTCCTTCCGTCTCCGACGCCGAGCTCGACCTCCTCCGGCCGGAGCACCGCGACGATCTCGTGTACCGGCGGAGTCGGCCGGTGCCGGATCTGCCGGCGGCGGCGAAGCGGATGCCGTCCTCGCGTGCGGTAACCGAGCAGCAGGTTCGCCGCGCCGAGGAAGGTCGACGACGAAGCGCGTCGCAGGGCGCGTATACAGATCGTCCGGCTTGCCGCACTCGAGCAGCCGGCCCTGATGCATGACGCCGATGCGGTCCGCCAGCGCAAAGGCCTCCTCCTGGTCATGGGTCACGAGGATGGTCGTGATGCCGAGCTCGCGCTGGATCTGCCGGATCGTGCGGCGCAGCTCCTCGCGGATCTTGGCGTCGAGCGCGCCGAAGGGCTCGTCCATCAGCAGGACCTTGGGGCGGTGCGCGAGCGCCCGCGCCACGGCGATGCGCTGCTGCTGACCGCCGGACAGCTGGGCCGGGAGGCGGTCGTCCATGCCCTCGAGCGCGACCAGCCGCAGCAGCTCCTCCCGCCGGGCGCGGCGGCTCGGCCGCCTTCGCGTGGCGGACCCGCAGCGCGAACTCGATGTTCTCGCCGATGGTCATGTGGCGGAACAGCGCGTAATGCTGGAACACGAAACCCGACCTCGCGCTCGCGCGCCGAGACGTGCGTGACGTCGCGGCCGTGCAGCGACACGCGGCCATGGTCGATCTCGGTCAGGCCCGCGATCGCGCGCAGCAGCGTGCTCTTGCCGCTGCCGCTCGGCCCGAGCAGGACGAGGAACTCGCCCTCGGCGACTTCGATCGTCACGTCGTTGACGACCGGCACGCCCTGGTAGCGCTTGGTGACCTGGTCGAGCTCGATGGACATGGGGCAACCGCGCAGGCGTCGATGACGCGTCAGGGCATGCTAGGAACGGGTGGTCACAGTGTCAGTCGCAGGGCGGTGACATTCCGGTTTCAGACCGGCGGTCCGCCAGGGTTGTCGGCGGTTTCTCGCTAGAATTGAGACATGAGTCGTCCGGATTACGAAAAGCTGGGGGTGTTCTACCTCGGCCGGGAGCACGACCCGCAGAAACCGGACCCGGGACCGGACCTGCTGTACGACTCGCGCGATCTGACCACGCACGCCGTCTGCATCGGCATGACCGGCAGCGGCAAGACCGGTCTTTGCGTCTCGTTGCTCGAGGAAGCCGCGCTCGACGGGGTCCCCGCGATCGTCATCGACCCCAAGGGCGACCTGGGCAACCTCCTGCTCACCTTCCCCGAGCTCCGAGCCGCCGACTTCGAGCCGTGGGTGGACGCCGGTGAGGCCGCCCGCACGGGCAAGAGCGTCCCTGAATTCGCTGCCGCGACCGCCGAGACCTGGCGCAAGGGGCTCGCCGACTGGGGCCAGGACGGGGAGCGCATCGGCAGGCTCCGCGCAGCCGCCGACTTCACGATCTACACGCCGGGCTCGGAGGCGGGTCGGCCACTTTCGATGCTGCGCTCGTTCACGGCTCCCGACGCCGCCGTGGTTGCGGATGCGACCGCGCTCAAGGAGCGGATCGGCGGATCGGTGGCCGGCCTGCTGGGTCTGCTCGGCCTCGAGGCGGACCCGATCAAGAGCCGCGAGCACATCCTGCTCTCCTCGATACTCGACGCGGCATGGCGCAAGGGTGAGAGCCCCGATCTCGCACGCCTGATCGGGCAGGTGCAGAAGCCTCCCTTCGACAAGGTAGGCGTGTTCGACGTAGAGACCTTTTTCCCGGCCAGGGAGCGCACCGAGCTTGCGCTGCGAATCAATGGCCTGCTCGCCGCGCCCGGGTTCGACACGTGGCTCGCGGGCGATGCGCTCGACATGCAGCGCCTGCTCTACACGACCGAGGGCAAGCCACGCATCTCGATCGTCTCGATCGCGCACCTGAACGACGCCGAGCGGATGTTCGTCGTCACGCTGGTCGCGAACGAGCTCGTGGCGTGGATGCGCCGGCAGTCCGGCACGACCAGCCTGCGCGCGATCTTCTACATGGACGAGATCGCCGGTTACTTCCCACCGGTCGCGATGCCGCCGTCGAAACCGCCGATGCTGACCTTGATGAAGCAGGCACGCGCCTTCGGCATCGGTGTCGTGCTGGCCACGCAGAATCCCGTCGATCTCGACTACAAGGGGCTTGGCAACGCCGGGACCTGGTTCATCGGACGTCTGCAGACCGAGCGCGACCAGCAACGCGTCATCGAGGGTCTGCTCGGCACCGAGGCGGCCAAGGGTCTCGACCGCGCCGGGCTCTCGACCATGATGGGCAACCTGACGCAGCGCGCGTTCCTGATGCGAAACGTGCACGACGATGCGCCCACGTTGTTCCGGACCCGCTGGGCGATGTCGTACCTGCGCGGCCCGTTGACGCTCGCCGAGATCCGCACGCTCGAGGGGCCGCGCGGCGAGACAAAACCGACGACAACCGCGACCATGACTCCAGCCACCGCCCGCGAGCCGGGTCCTGCCGCAGCCGAACCGCCCAGGGTATCCACGGCGACGCGCCCCATCGTGCAGGCCGGTGTCAACGAGCGCTTCCGGGACAGCAATGGCGGCGGCAGGCCCGTGTATCGCGCCCACGTGGGTGCACGTGTCCGCGCCCACTTCGTCGACCCCAAGTCCGGGCTCGACGCCTGGGAGACGCACTATTACCTTGCGACCGCGGACGGCGCCGGTCCGGACTGGGCCACCGCGCAGATATTCGAGGAGTCGGCGATCCGGTTCCGCGACGCGCCCGAGGACGGAGCAAGCTTCGACCAGGTTCCGGGAGCACTGCTCGCGCCGCGCGCCTACAAGGGCTGGTCGACGGCTCTTGCTGATCACGTGTATCGCAACTCGGCGCTCCAGGTGTTTCGCTGCGCTGCGCTCAAGCGAACCGCGGCGCCGGGCGGCACCGAAGCCGACTTTCGTGTGCTGCTCGCGCAGGAGCTGCGCGAGCGACGCGACGCCGCAATCGACGAGCTGCGTGGCCGGTACGCGAAGAAGCTCGCGACCATCGAGGACCGGCAGCGGCGTGCCGCGCAGAAGGTGGAGCGTGAGCGTACCCAGGCGCAGAGCGAAACCACCTCCTCGATCCTGACCGTCGGCGGCAGCGTGCTCGGCGCGCTGTTCGGCGGCCGGCGCGGGAGCGCGCTTGCCAAGGCGTCCACGGCCGCACGTCGCATCGGCCGCATCTCGAAGGAACGCGCGGACGTCGGCCACGCCGAGGCCGACGCGCGCTCGCTCGGCGAGCAGGAAGCCGCGATCGAAGCCGAGCTCGAGGCGGAGATTGCAGCACTCGGCACGGAGTTCGATCCAGCGACCATCGCCATCGAGACCGTGACCGTGCGGCCGCGCAAGTCCGACCTGGGTGTAGAGGACATCGCGCTCGTGTGGTCGGCGTAAGGGAAAGCAGCGGAGGTGCTCGGATGGATGACCTGGTCAAGGAGCTCACGAAGAAGCTCGGCGTCAACCGCAAGCAGGCGCAGGGCGGCCTGGTCGCGATCCTGCGCGCGGGAAAGCAGAACCTGAGCGCGCGGGATTTCGCGGAGTTCGTTCGCGACGTTCCGGGCGCGGACAAGCTGCTCGAGAGCGCGCCGCCACCGAGCACGCTGAGCTCGCTCGCCGGCGGCCTCGGCTCGCTCCTGGGCGGGCGCAACAGCACCGCAGGTCGCTGGGCCGGGCTCGCGGCCTCGTTCGCCGAGCTCGGCGTAGACGTCGAGACCGCGAAGAAGTTCGGCCCGATCGTCATGGAGCACGTCCGCAAGCACGGTGGCGAGAAGCTGCTCGGGAAGCTCAAAGGCGCACTGAAGCTGTGAGGTGTGCGGTCAGAGCTCCACGCCAGGTCCGCAGGCGGTCAGCCGTGGTGGCGGCCGCGCTCGTCGCGCTCGTGATCGGGCTTGCGGGCTGCGATTACTTCGACCGCGGCCTGCGTCCCGGCAGCTACCGGGCGCTGCTCGAGACGCCGGTCGGTGAGCTCCCGTTCGGGCTCGACGTCGCGCTGGAGGGCGATCGGTTCGTGCTGATACTCGTCAACGGCGAGGACCGGGTGCGGATCGACGACATTCGCGTGAGCGGCGACCGCCTGCAGGCGTCGTTGCCGGGATCGGAAGCCAGCTTGAGCCTTCGCATACGGCACCGGAAGCTCGAGGGCGAGCTGACCTTGCCGCGCGACGGCAGCACTCCGATCGCGCTGCCGATGCGCGCCGAATACGGCGAGACATACAGGTTTTTCGAGGAGCCGCTCACCGACAACGCCGACGTACAGGGCCGCTGGTCGGTGGTCATGTCCCGCGACGGAGTCGAGAGCACGCCGGCGGTCGCCGAGTTCCTGCAGCGGTTCGAGCGGGTGGCCGGCCACATCCGCACGCGCGAGGCGGAGGGCCCGCTGCTGGTCGGCGAGATCCATGCCGAGGACCTGTTCCTGTCGAGCTTCGATGGCCGCACCGCGGTGCTGCTTCGCGCCACGGTCGATGGCCGTGGCGCGCTCGAAGGCGAGATCTGGTCTTCTACGGCGGGCGCGGCGCGGCTGCAGGCCGTGCGCAATCCCGACGCGGTGCTGTGAAGACGCGGCGGGTAGAATCCGCAGTTCGCGCCGGAAGAGACAGGGGCTCGACATGAACGACAAGCGACGGGTGGCGCTCGTCACGGGTGGCATGGGTGGCATAGGCACCGCGATCTGCCGGCGGCTCGGCGCCTCGGGTCACATTGTCATCGCGGGCTGCGGCCCCGGCTCGCCGCGCCGCGAGCGCTGGCTGGCTGAGATGCGGGCCGAAGGTCACGAGGTGTACTCGGCCGCTGGCAACGTCGGCGACTGGGACTCGACCAAGACCGCGATCGACCGCGCGCGCAAAGAGGCCGGCGAGGTCGACGTGCTGGTCAACAATGCCGGCATCGCGCGCGATGGCACCTTCCGCAAAATGACCAACGAGCAATGGCACCAGGTCATCGAGACCAACCTCAACAGCCTGTTTCACGTCACCAAGCAGGTCATCGACGGCATGCTCGATCGCGGCTGGGGCCGGATCATCAACATTTCCTCGGTCAACGGCCAAAGGGGTCAATTCGGCCAGACCAACTACTCGACCGCCAAGGCCGGGATCCACGGCTTCACGATGGCGCTCGCGCAGGAGGTGGCGGGCCGTGGAGTCACGGTCAACACCGTTTCACCCGGCTACATCGGCACCGAGATGGTTCGGGCGGTGAAGCCGGACATCCTTGCCGGTATCGTCAATTCCATTCCCGTCAAGCGCCTCGGGGAGCCCGAGGAGATCGCGTCGATCGTGGCCTGGCTCGCTTCCGACGAGTCGGCGTTCGCGACCGGCGCAGATTTCTCCTTGAACGGCGGCCTGCACATGGGTTGAGCCATGCCGTCCTTCGATATCGTCTCTGAAGTCAATCTCCACGAAGTCACCAACGCGGTCGACCAGGCGAGCCGCGAGGTCGGGCAGCGCTTCGATTTCAAGGGTACCGGGGCTAAATTCGAGCAGCAGGGCGCGGTCGTGACGCTCACCGCGCAGGCGGACTTTCAGCTCAAGCAGATGCTCGACATCCTGAAGCTCAAGCTCGCGAAGCGCGGCGTCGACCTCGCCTGCCTGAAGACCGACGAGCCGGTAATCACGGGCCAGACAGCGAAGCAGACCGTTACGCTGCGGCAGGGCGTCGACACCGAGCTCGGCAAGAAGATCCAGCGCCTGATGAAGGACTCGAAGCTCAAGGTCCAGGCCGCGATCCAGGACCAGCAGGTCCGGGTCTCCGGCAAGAGCCGCGACGATCTTCAGTCGGCGATCGCGCTGGTGCGCAAGGGCGGCTTCGATATGCCGCTGCAGTACACCAATTTCCGCGACTGAGTCTGGATTCCGCGCCCGGTCGACCTCGTCACGCGCTTTCTCTGAATCCCGCAACTCTTTTTTGCGCGACTGGAACGCGTTGTTGCGCAGCGACCAGATACAGCGCACGAACTAACCAGCGCGCTTTCGGCTGCCGATCGTTCGCCTGCCGATATTGAGCATCTCGACGCAAACGGCGAAGGCAAGCGAAAAATAGACGTATCCCTTGGGCACATGGTGGTCGAAGCCATCAGCGATTAACACGACGCCGATTACTACAAGAAACGAGAGTGCAAGCATTTTGATTGACGGGTGCGCGGACACAAATCTACCGATTTGAGCGGCGAAGGCGATTAGCACTATGACTGACGTAACGACTGCGGCGATGATCACTTCGAGTTCTTCGACCATTCCGACGGCGGTAATAATTGAGTCAAGTGAGAAAACAGCATCAATAATCATGATCTGCAAAATGACCCCTGAAAAGGTGGCTACCGCCCGCGAGGCTACTTTCTCTCCTTCACGCTCAAACATTTCGTGGATCTCCTTCGTGCTTTTCCAGAGCAGGAAGAGACCACCAGCGATTAAAATGAGGTCGCGACCAGATAGAACTTGCCGAAGCACGGTGAACAACGGTTCGGTCAATCCAATGATCCAGGACACAGCGAAAAGCAGCCCAATGCGCATTAGCATCGCGAGAGAGAGGCCGATGATCCGGGCGACCTCTCGCTGTTTCTTGGGCAAATTGTCCACGAGAATCGAAATGAAAATTACATTGTCGATTCCGAGCACCAGTTCAAGCGCCGTAAGGGTAAGAAAGGACACCCAAATGTGCGGATCAGACAATAGCTCGATCATGGATGGCCTCTAAGCTGCCCATTACAATCAGGCCGCACAATTAGCCGCGGACATGCGGCAATGAAATCCTGCGTTAAGGAGCATTTGTAGACTGGGTGTGACGTGATTGTGCCTTACCGAGACTGGAGCATTAGTGAGCAATCGCTGCTACTGATTGATTAACCAAAGAACGGATCGGCACATCAATGCGTGGCGGCAACGGCGGCATCGATCCTCGGGATAGCGATTTCGCCCTGTTGGCTCACCGGCAGCTGCACCATCGCAGCCACATAGGTGACGAAGCCGGCGTTGCCATGTGAAACTCCCGTTCGTCCTCGCTCGCGAGCCGGTGGCGACCTACGATGGTCGCCAGCGGGTGACCAACGAAGCCGCCGGCGGGTCGTTACCATTCGCCACGACGATGACGTGAAACTTCAATACCATCAATTTGGTCCTTTCGTCGCCTTTGAACGCACTGCTCCACCGTTGGATATCCACTCCATGGTTCTCACAACTGAGGAAAAGTCCTCGTCGCGACCCGCTGCCGACTGTCGCGCGAACTCGGCCGCGCTGACTTGTTCTGCGGCGGCGGTGGCGGGCATCGCGGCAGGCAGGCCCATCGGCGCGTGACGTCGTAGCCGGCGGCTAGCAGCCTCGCGGCCATGCGGCTTCCCATGCCGCCCATCCCGATGAAGCCAAGTCGGGGGTTCGCCTTGATCGCACGCATGGATAACTCACGTCCGCGCCGGGGGCGCCATGAACTCGGGCCCGACGGGATCGGAGATCGCCTCGCTCAGGATGCGATCGATTCTCGCGCGGGTTGTGGTGTCGAGCGACCAGCCTGCTACACCGAGCGCGGCCTGCAATTGATCGGGGTGACGGCCACCCCAAAGCGCCACGCTGATGCCCTGGTCGAGCATCCAGCGCACGGCCAGGTGGATCACGTGCCGGTTGAAGAGATCCCGCGCGAGTTGATCGAGCTGCCGAACGGCTGCGAGGTACTGCGCGAAACGGGGCGGCTGGAACTTCGGGTCGAGTCGCCGCAGATCGTCGCCCTCGAAGATGGTGTCGGCCCGCATCCGGTTCAGCCTGCTGTCGGCGCTTCTGGCGGCGCCGGAACGGGTGCTCACGCGCGACCAGCTGCTCGAACTGTCTCGCGTGCACAGCACTGAAGTCTACGATCGCTCTATCGACGTGCAGATACTGCGGCTACGCCGCAAGATCGAAGCCGATCCTGCGAATCCGCAACTCATCAAGACCGAGCGCGGCGCCGGCTACAGCTTCTGCGCGTCCGTCAAGGTCGTGCGCTGAGAATTCAGCCGACTTGGCGCGGCTGGAGCGTCAGCGCCAGAACGCGATCAGCTTTGCCTTGAGGTCCTGACCCGTTTCATCGCGCTGATTGGGCGTGAAGGCACGCAACAGCACCAAGCCCCCGGTCGGGGGGAACCCCGATCAAGCGTGGGCCTTGGACATGATCCGCAGACGGCGGCGCTGCATGCGAAGCCGGTACTCGATCTCGCCCAGACGGGAGCGGAAGCTGGCCTCCTCCCATTTCTGAAGCAGGCGGCGCTTGCGGTCACCGACCCACTCGTCACGCACACGTGCCCATTCCTCGAGCGTCTTGCGGAAGGCTGCGGCTTCCTCGCCGACGCGCGCCTTGAGTCGCTCGAAGTGCTCGTCCTGCGGATGCAGGCGCTTGCGCTCGAGGGTGCGTTCCATGCGCTTGAACTGCATCGCGAGCTGCGCCCGATGTATCCACATGTCCGGCACGCGCTTGAGGTCGCTCGCGAGGCCCAGGCCCGACAGCGTGGCGATCAGCCACTTGCTCGGGTCGTACTGCCACCAGCGCACGCCATTGCGGTAGTCGTTCTGAAAGATGTGGTGGAAGTTGTGATAGCCCTCACCGTAGGTGATAAGGGCGAGCGCGCCGTTGTCCCGCGCCGAGTTCTCGTCGGTGTACGGCTGCGAACCCCACATGTGCGCCAGCGAGTTGATGAAGAAGGTGAAATGGTGGTTGACCACGAGGCGCAGCAGCCCCGCGAGCAGGAAGACGCCGAGCGGGTCGCCGACGGCGAAGCCAATGGCGAGCGGCAGGGCGAAGTTGAGCCCGACCGCGAGCGGGACGTAGTAGCGATGCTGGAACATCACCATCGGGTCGCGCTGCAGATCCTTCGCATTGGTGAAATCCGGCTCGCCGCTCGGGTAGTTGCGCAGGATCCAGCCGATGTGCGAGAACCAGAAGCCGCGCTTCGCGCTGTAGGGGTCGCGGTCGACATCGTCGACGAACGATGATGGGTACGGTGTTGCGACGCCCAGATCAGCACGCTGTTCTGCAGCGCCATGGTGCCGAAGAACAGGTAAATGAGTCGAACCGACCAATGCGCCTGGTAGGTGCGATGAGCCCAGAGGCGGTGGTAGCCCGAGGTGATCGCCATGCCGGTCGCGGCGAGAATCAGCACGAAGGAGATCCAGGCAGCGAGGCTGTAGCCGTGCGCGAACCCGTACCAGGGTACGAAGATCAGCGCGGCCAGCGGTGTCGCCGTGAAGACGATGGCCGTCACCCAGTTGACGGGCGCGTGCTCGACGCGCTCCGAAGAAGCGTTGTCCATCTTTGGCTTACCGAGGCAGGGGTTGGAAAAACCGAACTAGTCTAGCGGCTCCGGGAGGCGGGTGCTTGACAACCGTAAGTCCTTGCCGTGAAAACGTTTTACGCGTCTCAGTTAGCGGGTTCCAACGGGAAGGACGGGGCGATGCGGGCGGTGTTTCTCGACTACGCGACGGTGAGCTTCCGCGGCGACCTCGATCCCTCGCGGCTTGCGCGCGCGTTGCCTGGGATCGAGCTGCGCCCGCAGACCGCGGAGGCGGAGATCCTCAAGGCGATTGCCCACGCCGGCGCCGTGCTGGTCAACAAGCTCAGGATCACGCGGGAAGTCATGGCTGCGACCCCCAGCCTGAAGCTGATCGCGCTCGCAGCGACCGGCACGAACAACGTCGACCTCGACGCTGCGCGCGACCGGGGCATCGCGGTCTGCAACGTGCGCGACTATTGCACGGCCTCGGTGGTGCAACACGTCCTGGGCACTCTGTTGCTGCTGACCCACCGGCTGCGAGAGTACGACGCGCTGGTGCGCTCGGGCGCCTGGTCGAAGGGCGAGCAGTTCTGCCTGCTCGATTACCCCATCCGGGAACTCGCCGGGCGGCGCCTTGGCATCGTCGGTTACGGCACGCTCGGCCACGCTGTCGAGCGCGCGGCGCAGGCCTTCGGCCTGGAAGTCGTGATCGCCAACCGCCCAGGCGGCGAGCCGCAGCCGGGGCGGATGGCCCTGGAACAGCTGTTGCCGACCGTGGACGTTCTGAGCCTGCACTGTCCGCTGACGCCCGCCACCGCCGGCCTGATCGGCGCCCTACAGCTCGCGGTGATGAAACCGGATGCAGTGTTGATCAACACGGCACGGGGCGCCCTGGTCGACGGGTCGGCGCTTGCGGGTGCGCTGCGCGCCGGCCGCCTGGGGGGCGCAGCGATCGACGTGCTGCCGCAGGAGCCGCCGATCGACGGGGATCCGCTGCTTGGGGGCGACATCCCGAACCTGATCGTCACACCGCACGTCGCCTGGGCGGCACGCGAGGCAAGACAGCGTTGCATCGACGAGATGGCGGCGAACGTGGAGGATTTTCTGCGAGGTGGGCGACGGGGGCGCGTGGTGTAGCGATTTGCCGAAGACGAACGCCGAAAGACTTGAAATTCAAACGGTTGCGCGGGTGACGGCACGCCCGGCAGGTTCGGTAACCGGATTGCAGCGAATCGGGCTGCAATAACTTCGCTCGTCGCGGTGTCTACTTCATGAGGCAGTCAGTGCCTGCATCGCTTTCGGTTTTGCCTTTGGTTGATCACGAGGTGACCCTCATGGCTGCCGATCTTCCAGTCCGTTCGCGCAGAGTCTTTCTCCTGAACGCGCTCACGACCTGCGCCGGTCTTGCGCTCGGCGGTCGGGGAGCAGCACAGACGACCCCGTCAAAACCGAAGGGCGGCAACATGGTGACGATCGAGGACTTCTCGGCGTCGGGCAAGAGCAAGGGCAAGGTGACAGTGACGCGGGTCGTCAAGACCGATGCCGAATGGCGCGCTCAGCTCTCGCCCGAGGCCTATCGGGTTACACGGCAGGAGGGTACAGAGCGGCCGTCATCGGGTGAGTATGCAAACAACCATGCTTCCGGCCTGTATCGCTGCATCTGCTGTGATACGGCGCTGTACGACTCGCAGACGAAATTCGAATCTGGTACCGGCTGGCCGAGCTTCTGGCAGCCGATTTCCCGTCTCAATGTCGTCGAAAGCGTCGACGACAGCCTGGGGATGCGGCGCACGGCCGTGTCCTGCAGTCGCTGCGACGCTCATCTCGGGCACGTCTTCCCCGACGGGCCGCGGCCCACGGGGCTGCGCTACTGCATGAACTCTGTGGCGCTGCACTTCGTTGCCCGATCCTGACTTCCTACCGCACAGGACGAACACCATGTCGACCCCCAAGCCGAGACATCTTGCCGCTGTTGCAGTGCTGATCGCGATCCAGGCGTGCCTGGGCACGGTCGCGAATGCCGAGACGGCAGTGCTCGTTCCCGCTGCCAGAGTCGACAGTAAAAAGGCGCCCGGTGATTTGCAGACCGCGGTTCTTGCAGGCGGCTGCTTCTGGGGCGTCGAGGGCGTCTTCGAGCATGTGCGCGGTGTGCGCAAGGTGCTATCGGGTTATGCGGGCGGTGAGAAGAGCACGGCTGAGTACCATGCCGTCGGCAGCGGACGGACCGGTCATGCCGAGGCGGTGAGAGTCACGTTCGATCCGCAGGAAATCTCCTATGGCGAGATTCTGAGGATCTTCTTTTCGGTGGCCCACGACCCGACGCAGCTCAACCGCCAGGGTCCGGATACCGGAACGCAGTACAGGTCGGCGATCTTCTACGCGGATGACGCCCAGCGGGACATCGCCAAGGCGTACATCGGGCAACTGAATGGCTCGGGAGTGTTCCAGCGCGCCATCGTCACACGCGTGGACCCGCTGGAGGGCTTCTATCCTGCCGAGAGCTACCACCAGGACTTCATCGCAAGGAATCCGAAATATCCCTATGTCGTGATCAACGATCTGCCGAAGATCCGGAATCTCAAGCAGGAATTCCCGGACCTTTATCGAGAGGGCTCGCAGCGCTAGGGCGACTGCGACCGGCGTCGAGGTGATGCTCGCAGCCCTGGGTTGCCTACCGGGCTTCTATCTTGATCTTTGCCGTCGATCCACGGTCTTGGTCAGGCGTAGGCCCGTTAGAACTACCACGTACTCGGTGGGCGACTCCTGGTTCAGTTGATCGCCGTTATCGAGTTTGTATGACTTCATGCCGGGCATTTCTTCTTTGTGTTTGCTATCCAGGGTCGATGAGTCGTGAAACTCGGTCCATTCGATTATCTGGTAAGTTTCCCCGTCTGAGCCCGTTGCCTGAAATGTGGCGGTGATTCTGGTTACAGGTCCCGAGGAACGCATATGGACCCCTCTATTTCGCCCCCAGATATTGAGTCGGCGCTGTTACGAATTCGGCAGTATGCGCGCGAGCACGATCTGACTCCCGACGAAGTGTGCGACTATTTTTCAACAGGAATTGTCGCCGCTAGAGTGCTGCGTCCTCCAGAGGATCTAACTCAGTCCTTACCTTCGATTCGGCCGCACCAGCCTAGAGCGAAGATCGAGAAACCAGCCAAGCACAAGCCCGCCAAGTAATACGTGAGATGCGCAGTCTCGGGGTTGATCTAAGTGCTTGAGTCAGAAGGCTATGCCGGGTCCGGCGGCAGCAGGTGGCGCCGCAGCAGCGCAATCCCAATGAAGGTTGCGACTATCACGATCGCGATGCCGGTGAAGAACGGCCTCAGGCCGTCGCCCAGCGTCTGCACGACGCTGCCCGCAAAGGCGCTCAAGACGCCGCCGAGGCGCGCCGTGCCCAGCGCCCAGCCGACGCCGGTGGCGCGAAGCTGCGTCGGATAGGCGCTTGCGGCGACCGTATACATCTGCACCTGCACACAGTTCACGCACGCCCCGGCGATCATGAGACACGTCATCAGCGCGACGTTGTCCTCCGGGCTGACATCGACCCAGCCGATCGCAAATGTGCTCAGCGCCGCGCCGGCGGCGGAAGCGAGGAGCACAGGACGGGAACCCACGCGTCCCATCCACCATGCGCCGAGCAGTGCGCCTAAGACGCCGCCCACGTTGAACAGCAGCAGGCCGCGCAATGCGGTCGTGAGCGACAGACCGACCGCCGACAGGACCGTCGGTGTCCAGCCGAAGTAGCAGTAGGCGGTGAATACGTTCGTGAAGAAGATCAGCCAGATCAGCAAGGTTTCGCGACGATGGTCGGCACCGAACAGGGCGAGCGGGCCGGCGCGCTCGAGGCCGGCGCTGGCGTCGCGGTTGGTGAACCGCTCCGAGCCCTGGTAGCGCGGCTCGCCCAGCACGCGGTTCAGAGTCCTGGCGAGTTCCTTCGCACGTTGCGGCCGGCGCGCGAGGTATTGCGGCGATTCCGGCAGCAGCCAGGCCATCGCGAGCAGCAGGAGACCCGGCAGCACGCCGCCCACCACGAAGATGGACGGCCAGCCGAACGCCGGTACGAGCCGGGTGGCGATCGCGGCGCCGATTATTCCGCCGATCGGCACGCCGACCACCGTGACCGCAACGACGACCGTGCGTATCGCGAGCGGCGTGAACTCCAACATCAGCGCGGTGGCGTTCGGCAGTGCGCCGCCGAGCCCCAGGCCGGTGAGGAATCGCCAGGTCGCGAGCGGTGCGGGCCCGTCCGCGGTGGCGGCCAGCAGCGAGGACACGGCCATCAGCGCGATACTCGCGAGCAGCGCGCGGCGCCGGCCGTAGCGGTCGCCCGCGATCCCGAGCACGAGCGCACCGACGAACATCCCGAGCAGGCCTGCAGCGAGGATGGGTGCGAGTGCCGCCCGGTCGATGCCCCAGTCCGACATCAGGCGCGGCGCGGCGAACCCGATTGCCTGGATGTCGAAGCCGTCGAACACCAGGGCGAGCGTCGTCAGCACGGATACCGTGAGCGCGTACGGTCCGAAGCGCGCGCCGTCGACGATCCCGGACACTTCGACCGCTGCGTCGTTCTCCATGCTCACGGCGCGCTCGCGTTCAGCGGCGGGTCTTGCGTGCGCGGACAGCCGGACGCCGGGCGGGCTTCCGGGACGGCGGCTCCTCGATCAGCGCGAGTACACGCAGCGGACTGCCCGAGCCCTGGCGGATCTTGAGCGGCGGGCAAAAGATGACCGCGCCGGTCGGTGGCAGCAGGTCGAGATTTGTCAGGCACTGCAACCCGTATCGGCCGTTGCCGTGCATGTAGTAGTGGCAGGGGTAGGGCGGCTTGAGGTGAAACCCCTGCCCCGCATCGGTACCGATCGCCTCCGAGCCGAATCCGATGACGTCGCGCTCCTCGACGAGAAAGCGGACCACAGCCGCGTCGGGACCCGGTGTGTGCTGACCGGTTTCGTCCAGGTTCTGGTACGCGACCGGGTCGCGGCGCTTGGACCAGTCGGTGCGCATCAGCACCCACGATCGCTCGGGGATGCGGCCGTGATGCCGCTCCCAGCGGCGCACGAAGTCGACCGTCAAAAGGAAATCGTGATCCGCCGCGGCTTCGCGCGAACAGTCGATCACGCAGGCGGCGCCGATGAGCTCCTGGACCGGGATCGTGTCGGTCGCGTTGTTCGGCAGGTCGCGACCCGAGATCCAATGGATCGGCGCGTCGAAGTGCGTGCCGGTGTGCTCGCCGCAGGAGAAGTTGTTCCAGTACCAGGCGGGGCCACGCTCGTCGTAGCGCGACACCTCGTCGATGCGGAACGGCCGGGCCTGCCCGAATTCCGGCGGCAGCACGATCTGCGGAAACTCGGGAGCCAGCGTCTGTGTCAGGTCCACGACGCGGATCCGGCCGCTCGAGAGTCCTGCGGTCAGTTGCGCCAGCATGGTCGTGCTCATGTCGTGGTGCCCTCGCGGCCGCCCATCAGTAAACGATGCTGCCGACGGAGGTACCGCCGCAGACGAACAGTGTCTGGCCGGTGACGAAGTCCGCGTCCGGCGACGTGAAGAAGAGCACCGCGCGGGCCACGTCCTGTGGCCGGCCCAGCCGCCCGACGGGGATCGACTGGATGATCCGGGGCAGCTTCGGGCTGTCCTTCGGAATCAGGCTCTCGAAGACCTCGGTCTCGCCGATCGGCCCGGGCGCGACGACGTTGACGGTGATCCCCTGCGCCCCGAATTCGAGCGCCCAGGTGCGTGCGAGCCCCAGGAGCCCCGCCTTGGTCGCGGAATAAACGGTGCGCTTCGCGAGCCCGAGCACGGCGCGGGTCGACACCAGCACCACGCGCCCGTAATGCTCCTGCCGCATCGCCGCGAGGTTGGCCTGCATGAGCGCGATCGGCGCCGCAATGTGCAGCCCCACCAGCGTATCGAGATCCTCCGGCGTGACCTGCTCGAGCGGCCGCTCACGCACGGCACCCGCGTTGTGCACCAGCGTGGTAGCGGGGCGCTCGCGCGCGAGCTCGAATGCGATTCTTCGCGTGGCGGCGGCATCGCTCAGGTCCACCTCGATCGCGCTGAATCGCGGATCGCGGATATCGCCGGTCCTGCGCGCGAGCGAGATCACCTCGTAGCCGGCGGTGAGCAGCTGGCGGCAGACCTCGGCACCGATGCCGGCACTGCCGCCCGTGACGATCGCGCGTCGCAGGGTCACGCCGCTGCTCCCGACCCGAGGGCAAGCTCGCGCTCGAGCACCTTCGGGCTTTCCCGCCAGCGTTCACGCCATTCCTGCGCGACGTCGCCCGGGTAGACATCCTCCACACCGTCGCGAAGGGCCACGACGACCGCACGCGCGAGCGTCGCGGGCGCGAGCTTCGGTGGCGGGAGCGTCTGGTTCCACTCGTCGTCGATCGGTCCGGGGAAGACATTGATGACGCGAACCCCGGCCGTGCGCATCTCCGCCCTCAGGCACTGCGAGAGCGAGTGCGCCGCCGCCTTCGACGCCGAGAACGTGCCATGCGCCGGAAAATTACTCAGCGCAAACACGGACAGCACGTTTACCCAGGCGACCGCGCTCGATTGCCCGTCCGCACCGCGCGCCCGCATCGCGGGACCAAGGGCCTGCGCCAGCCGGAGCAGCCCGAAGTAGTTGACCTCCATCTCGGCCTGCGCCACGTCCGTGCCGCCCCTCGAGACGATTCCGTGCGCCCGGTGATGCTCGGCGTTGTTGACCAGGATATCGACCTTGCCGCCGATCTCGGCCGCGAGCTCCTGGACGGAGCGGGCGTCGGTGAGATCGAGCGGCAACAGCGTCACCTGCGGCAACGCGGCGAGCGCTTCGAGGCCCGCGGCGCGCTTCCAGGGTTCGGCGTGCCCGACCCACACGATATCCGCGCCGGCATCGACAAGTTCGCGTGCAATCGCCTGGCCGACGGCCGTCCGCCCGTCGGTGACCAGCGCCTTGCGGTACTTCGGATCGCAGGTCATCTCGCGCAGCTGTCTGTCGTCGGCCATGTTCGACACATCCTTTTCCGGAAACCCCACCAGCACCGCCATTCCAGCCTTGTCGAGACGGGCGCCGACGCGAAGCCGCGCGGGCACTGCCGCCACGTCGCCGTGCAGGTGCACCACCACCGTCGGTCCGGCGTCGAGCCGCACCATGCCGAGGCGCCACGGCAGCCGCTCGCGGAAGAATACGTCGTGACTGTGGGCAAGCCGCGTCTCGGCGATCAGCTCGCCCGCGCCCGACTGCGCTCGCCACGGCAGCTCCGTTCCGAGGCAGCGCACGCAGGCTTCGCGGGGCGGATATTGTGTCGCACCGCAGGCCGTGCACACCTGCAGCTCGAAGCGGCCCTCCGCCGCGCCGGCCGTCAGGCCGAGCGCGACGCGGCTGCGCTGCCAGGGCGGCAGCACCGGGAGCCGCGTTCGCAGCACCGGGTTCTTCCGCGGCGGTCGTGCGATGGGCTGGGTCACGCCGCGCCGGCTCCGAGCAGCGTGGCGCCGCTGCACAACCCGCGATCGTAGTTGATCATGCCGAACCCGCTGACGAGGCCGACGCTCGCTTCCGGCACGGCGGCGCCGAGCACCTGCCCGGTCAGTTGCCGCACCGCCTCGACGAGCCCCAGGTAACCGCCAGCCGCTCCCGCCTGGCCGACCGACAACTGGCCACCCGAGGTGTTGAGCGGGAAGTCGCCGTCGGTGCCGAACTCATGCCGGCGGATGAACTCGGCGCCCTCGCCCTTTGCACAGAAGCCGAGGTCCTCGATCTGCATCAGCGTGATTACCGGGTAGTCGTCGTACGCCTGCAGGAAGTCGACGTCGCCCGGACCGACGCCGGCCTGGGCGTAGAGTTCGTCGCGATCGAGCGCCCAGCCGCCACGCACCTGGATCGGATCGTCCGGATACGCGTTGTGGCGCTCGATGGTTCCGAGGATCCGCGCGTACGGGAGCCCGAGTTTCCGCGCACGCTCGACCGTAAGGACGAGGAAACCCTCGGCGCCCGCGCAGGGCATCACACAGTCGAAGAGGCGCAGCGGCTCGGCAATTGGTCGCGCTTCCAGGTATTCGGTCAGCGTGAGCGGCTTGCGCAGGAGCGCGTGCGGAAAGGCCTGGGCGTTGCGCCGCTGCGCGACGCAGAGCTTGCCGAAGTCCTCGCGCCGCGCGCCGTAGGTGCGCATGTAGTGGTCCGTGAGGAATGCGAAACTCGCATTCGGCCCGCCCGACCCATAGGGGTAGACGGCATCGCGCGCGAACTGGCTGAAGCTCGCGACGGTGTGCCGGAACGAATCGACGTGGTTCGTGTCCCCGGCCAGGCACGCGACGATGCTGGCATCACCGGATTGCACCGCGCGCGCAGCGCGACGCAGCGCCACGACGCCGCTCGCGCCGCCCATCGGAATGTGGTCCAGCCAGCGCGGAGACAGGCCGAAATGCTGCATCAGCCCGACCGCGGTGTCGGGAAAGAGCAGGAAGCTCGAGACCGCGACCCCGTCCAGGTCCTCCTTCTTGAGGCCCGAGCCTGCGAGCAGCGCGGCGAGCGAGCGGGCCAGCCACCAGTGCGCACCGCGGATCGAGTGGCGCTGGTAGGGGACGGTGACCGGCACGGCCACGGCGATGTCGTCGTAGCCGGCGCGATGGCTCCGGGCACTCATGCCTGCATTCGCTTCTTCATGCCCCGCGTGTCCACGCATGCGCCCTCGTCCAGCAAGCGACGGCCGAGCTCGCCGAGTCGGCCGCGCTGGATCTTCTCCGTCGGCGTGAGCGGCAGCGTAGCGCAGAAGGCGACGTACCCCGGAGCCTTGTAGTAGGCGAGCCGGGCCAGGCAGAACTCGACGATGTCACGAGCCAGGGTGTCGATCTCCTGCGCGGCCAAGGATCCGGGCTCGCGCACGATACAGGCCAGGACCTCGTCGCCTCGCAGCTCGTCCGGCACCGCCGTGACACCTGCGGCGGCGACGGCCGGGTGCTGCAGCAGCACGCCTTCGACCTCCATCGCCGATATGTTCTCGCCGCTGCGCCGGATCAGGTTCTTGCTGCGGTCGACGAAGTGGAGCTGGCCGGATTCGTCCTCCCGCACCAGGTCGCCGGTGTGGAACCAGTCATCGCGCCAGGCGTCGGCGGTTGCCTGCTCGTCCTTCAGGTATCCGGCGAAGAAACCGAACCGCGGCCGCGCACCGCGGTTGCGGACCAGAAGCTCGCCGGGATGACCAACGGGTACGTCGTCTCCCGCCGCATCGATGAGCCGATACTCCACCCGCTCCTCCGGACGCCCGAAGCAGGCGGTTCCGATCTGCCGCGGTTCGCGGTTGGCGATCACGACCGCTCCGCAGCCGGTTTCTGTCATCGCCCAGGCTTCGATGAGCGGCAGACCGAAGCGATCCTCGAATGCCGCATGCTGCGACGCACTCACGCCGGCGCCGAAGCCGAATCGCACCGCGTGCTCGCGGTCCTTCGTCGATGGTGGCGAAGCGAGAAGCATGGCCGGCATCACGCCGAGATAGTGCATCGACCGTTGCCCGCGATTCGCGCACGCTGTCCCACCAGGTCCGTGGATGGAACCGGTCGACTGCGACCAGGCAGCCGCCGGTCAACAACATGCACATCGTCGAGCACGCCATCGCGTTCATGTGCGTGAACGGGAGCGGCGTGATCATCCGCTCGGCGCCCGGCCGGATCTCGCACAGGCCGTCGAGACCGGCGTACCAGTGCCCTGCCCAGAGAAAATACTCGTTCGGCAGGATGCAGCCCTTGGGGCGGCCGGTCGTGCCCGAGGTGTAGAGCAGCGCGCACTCCGATGCCACGGACGGCGCCGTAGTTCGAGAACGGCGCGCCGCTCGTTGAAGCCACGATGCCGGATTCCGTCGGGTGCTGCGAGCGCGAGCGGCCTGTTGGCAGAGGCGGCGGCGGTGGCGAGGCTGGCATGCCGATCGACGGGCGCCACCGCGAGCGAAATCTCGCTGTGCCCGACGAGATATGCGAGCTCGTCGCTGCGCCACTCCGGGTTGACCGGCACGACCGACACGCCGAGCGCATTCAGCGCCAGCCAGTGAAACAGGAACTCCGGGCGGTTGAAGAGCAGGAGCCCGGCTCGATGGCCGTGACCATAGCCGGCACCCGCGTAAATGGTGCGCAGGCGCTCCACCTCGCCCGCGACTTCCGTCATACGCATATTCGTGCTGTTCGATGCCGTACGCCGCCGCGGTGCCCGCGGTGACGTACAGGAACGGCCGCTTCGCCCAGCGCGCCGTGCTGGCTGCGAATGACTCGTATACCGTGCCGCCGATATCCCTCACGCCGCCGGGTCTCAAGGGAAGAGCTGGATCGACGGCAGCGCCGCGTCGCAGTTCGTGAGCTCGACCTTCTTGAGCTCGATGCGCAGAACGCCCGACTCGCGCCGCAGCCGGTGGCTGACGACACCCGCGAGGACGAGCTGCGTATCGAGCCGCGATTCGACGTAGACGAATGGAGTACGCAGCAGAAAACGGCCGGTCGCGGCGCCGTCGTCCTCGATGGCGGGCCGCTGCAGGACGTGCTGGCACCAGCTCGGCTGATGCTGCGAGAACGAGCGCGGGTTCTTGAGGCGCTCGATCCGAACCTTGAGCAGCAGCTTATCCTCGTAGAAGAGCGAGGTATGGTTCTCGCCGTCCGGCTGGCCGCGGGTGAGCGGCATCCAGTAGCGCGCATCGTCGGTGAAGAGCTCGTACCACTCGTCGAAGCGCTTCTCGTCGATGAGGCGCGCCTCGTCGTACACGAGCTGCTCGAGCTCGGCGGCCGTCGCGGTCGACGCGGCGCTCACGAAACGGATCCCGCCGGCATGCCGAGCGTCATGAACCGGGCCCAGGCCCGGTACTGCCCGCGCATGGACACTTCACTCAAGCCGTTGTAGTCGCCCGCGAGACCGCCCGCCTCGGCGGGGCTGTGGTTTCGATGCAGGCTCACCCATTCGTTGCCATCGGTGGCGAGCCCCTCCTGGATCGCGTGGTAGTTGTGCTGGTCGTCGTGCCCCACGATCGAGGTCGGAGCGTTGATCAGCCGCGAATACAGCAGTGTGCGCTGCAGCAGCGAATCCGGCGCGCCGGCCAGCCGGAACGTCGTGCTTTCGAGCACGCGTCCGGTCGGGCGCAATCGGACGCGCGACGCGAATGGCCTGGATCGCGCCCTTGATGGTGAGGCTCGGGTAATAGACCGTGTTGTGGCGCACTTCGCCCAGGATCTGGCGGGCGCGCTCCGCGCCGTAGGCCTGCTCCATCAGCCGCTCGTACTCGCCGATCGCCGAGTACTGGGAATGAATCGAGTAGCGAACCCCCGAATAGCTGTGGCCATTGTCATAGATGCGCACTCCCATCTTGTCGAAGAACTCGTAGCCGTTGACGAACGGCAGGAATTGCTCGATCGCCATCGGTTTCGGCTCGTCCTCGGGGTGCCCGGTCCAGAGCTTCTTCGCGGTGCCGGCCGCCGATTCGTGCGACACCATCGGATGCATCGTGTCGTTCAGGTTCTCGACGAACATCTTCCAGTTGCTGTCGTGCAGATAGCGCAGCGTGCCGCCGGCGACTTCCAGCCGGCCAAGCGGCGAACGATCGACCATGTTGTCGATCGAGCTCAACGCGTCGCCGAAATACTCGTGAAACCCGGGGCCCGTCTCCGCCAGCCGCGCGAACACGAACCCGCGATGGGTGGCGACGTTGCGCACGGGCACGATGCCCGCGGCCGCGCTGGATCCGGCGAGCCCGGTCCCTTCGTAACCGGACTTGATCGGGATCGTGCGGATCGAGCCGTCGAGCCGGTAAGTCCAGCCGTGATAGGGGCAGCGCAGCAACCCGCCCTCGCAATGGCCTTCGCGGCGCCGAGAGCAGGCTCGCGCCCTTGTGCGCGCAGCGGTTCATCAGTACGCGGACGGCGCCCTCGGCGTCGCGCAGCATGATGACCGGCTGCCGCGCCAGCTCGGTCGTGTAATAGTCGCCGGCGCTCGGCACCTGGCTGTCGTGGCCGACGTAGATCCAGGTGTTGCGCCACAGGTGGCGCATCTCGAGCTCGAAGATCTCCGGGCTCAGATACACATCGCGGTGCACGCAGTCCTCGCGGACCAGCGCCCGTACCGCCTCGGGGTCGTCTCGATACCGGTTCACCTGGCCCCTCCTCCGCGCATGGTCACCCAAGCCCGCGTTTCAGACCACCGCCCGGTCGAGTTCCGCAAGCGCGCGGTCGAGGGCGCGACCGTGCTCGTCGGCGAGTGCCGCCTCGCGGAGGTGCTGCATCGTCCCCGCCGAGCCGGCGCGGCCTTCGAGCCGCTCCGCGGCTGCCAGCAGCCGCGTGAACCCTTGCCAGCCGCGGGCATGCGTGTCGCCGTAGCCCTTGACCAGCCGCTGGTTGGACGCCACCTCGACGGCGAGTCCGTAGTCGCGCCCGGCGAGAGCGGCAATGCGCGACAGCCAGTCGCGGATTCGCGCGTCCTCTTCCTGATAGCGCAGCGTGCCGCGCCGCCAGCGCCTCAAGCCCGCGACGGCGCGCAGCAGCGCGAAGCCGCCGATCGAGGTCGTGTTGATCGTCCGGTCGCCGGTAAAGCGCCCGAGACGCCGACGCCAGGCGGCCGAGGCAAGCAGTCCTGCGCCCAGGCGCGACGGCAGCGTTCCGCAGATCTCCTCGACCCGCGGCTTCATGAATTCGGTGACGGTCACCACCTGGTCTTCGCCTACCCGCAGCCCGGCACGGATTCGCGCAGCGCGATCGGAGCGGGTCTTGAGGTCCGCGACCCGTATCGTGTCCTCGAAGCTCATCCACAACGCGAGCCGGTGCGCGGTCTCCCGCGTCAGGCGCAGCTCGCCTGCCGGGTCCGGCTCGCATCCGAGTACGGCGGCCACACGGTCGAGGTATTGCGTCGTGTGTGCCGCGTCCTGGTAGTCGACCAGCCGCGCCGCCGCGAGACGCAGCAACGGTCGCAGGGCGACGGGAAACGTGTCGATGCGCGCGACCAGCGCCGCCGGCAGCGACGTGACCAGCGATGGCGGTTCCAGCGCACCTGGGGCCGCGTGCTTCGGTCCGCTTGCCACCGGCGCTGCAGCCCGGGATTCGACCGCCGCGCGCGATGCGGCAGAGCCGGCCTCGAAGGCCGCCAGGTTGGCGTCGACCGACTTTGCCGTGGCGCGGATGGCGGCGCGATAGGCGTCGTCATTGAACGGCAGGACGCCCGCGCCGGCCACGGCGCCCAGCAGCACGGCACTCACGAGTGCGCCGGTCTGCTCGGCGATGGCCGCCATGTCGAACCCGACGTACGCCTTGGCGCTGCGCTCGACTTCCCCGGCGAGTCGGCCTGCGTCAGCGCGTCCGTCGCCGAGCGCCGACTTTTCGGCGATCGTGTAGACGCGGTGCGTCGATGCGATCAGCGTGGTTCGATCCGCGGTCACGAAGCCGCGCTCCACGGTACGGGCCGCCTCGAGCGCCTCGGCGGCCACGACGATGTCGACGTCGCCCGGGCTCGGCATCAGCGCCATCACCGGGCGCCGCCCGTCGCCGGGCAGCGCGGTCTCCGGGAAGAACTCCAGGTAGTAGAAGGTTGCGCCGGTGCGCTGCGCCACACCGGGCACCGAGGTCGCCTGCACGAGATGGCGTTCACGGCGAGCGACGTCGATCAGCCAGTCCGCGACGACACCGCCGCCCTGCCCGCCCAGCGCTGCGATCATGAGCGTCACTGGTCGTCGCTTCAGGTCCATCGAAGCTCCGGCCGGCCGGCCAGCCAGCCGATCACCCGTGCGCGCAGCCGCGCAAGCAAGCGGTCGAGAGGGGTCGGGTTCGTGATCACGTCGGCGCGATAGAAGGACGGGCACAGCACGGCCGCATGCGCCACCTCGCCGCAGACACCGCAGCCGACGCAACTCTCGTCGACGTGCACGACCGGATCGGTCCGGAGCGGGTCGGATGAGGGCTTGATCGTCAGCGACGGACAGCCGGAGAGGCGTATGCAGGATTTGTCTCCGGTGCACACGTCCTCGTCGACGCCGAACTTCTGCTGCACGGTCCGCTTCCCTGCTTCGATCCGTTGCCGCAACTGCGGTGCGATGCGGCGCTGCCGGTTGAGCTGACACTCGCCCTCGGCGATCAGCACCTTTGGGCCGGGCTCGGAAGTCGAGAGCGCCTCGCGCAGCGCGCCGAGCGTCGCCTTCATGTCGTATGTGTGCACGCGCCGGACCCAGTTCACGCCGACTCCGCGCACGGCTTTCTCGATCGGGTTGCCCAGCTTGCGGTCCGGAACATACCGCCCGGGAGGAGAGGATGTACTGACCGCCGGTCGCCGCCGAGTAGCCGTTGTCGACGATGATGGTGAGACCGTCGTGGCGATTGAAAACGGCGTTGCCGATTCCGCTCGTAAGACCGTTGTGCCAGAACCCTCCGTCGCCCATCAGCGCCACGGGTCGCGCACCGCTCGAGCCGCCCTCGAGCGCCGCCGCCCCGGCTGCGCCCAGCCCGTAGCCCATGATGCTGGCGCCGAGATCGAAGGGCGGCAGCGTGGCAAAGGAGTGACAACCGATGTCGGCGCTGACATGCAGCGGGCCGCGCTCGCGCTCGATCAGCTTCATCGCCGTGAAGAGCGGTCGTTCGGGACAGCCCGTGCACAGACCCGAAGGCCGCGCGGGCACTGCCCCCGCGAGCGCGGCGGCCGGCAGCAGCGGCTGCTCGCGCACCGGCCGTGCCGAACTGGCCCTCGGCGGCTGCGCGACCGGTGCGCGCAGCAGTTCCGGTCGGAAACGTTCGAGGAAGGCTTCGATCCCCTGGCGGACTACCGGCCCCGTGTATTCACCCGCGCGCGGGAACGGGCCCTTGCCGATCACCTCCGTCGCGAGCCCGGCCTGCCGCAGCAGCAGGCTGATCGACTGCTCGAGGTATTCCGGCTGACCCTCCTCGACGACGAGCAGCGCCCGCTTGCCGGCGGCGAACTCCGCGAGCTCCGCCGGCACGAGTGGGTAGGTCACGTTGAGGACGTACAGCGGTATGCGGGACTCCCCGAAGACGTCGGCGAGGCCGAGCCGCTCGAGCGCACGAAGCAGCGTGTTGTAGAGCCCGCCCTGGAGGACGATGCCGATGTCGTCCAGTTCGCCGTCGTACCGCTCGTTGAGCGCGTGCCGCACTACGAACTCGACCGCGGCCGGCCAGCGTCGTTCGATCTTTTCCCGCTCCTGGCTGTAGGTCGACGGCGGCAGGATGATCCGGTCGTAGCTGCGCCGCGGCGCGGACAGCGCATCCGCCGCCGTAAACGCCGGCCGGCGGTTGTCGCTCGCGACGAACCGGCCGTGCATGTGGCAGGCGCGGATCCGCAGCATCAGCATCACCGGTGTGTTGCTCGCCTCGGAGAGCTCGAACCCGCGCTCGACCAGCCGCACGATGGTGGGCAGATCCGGGCGCGGATCGAGCAGCCACATCTGCGACTTCATCGCGAAGGCGTGAGTGCGCTCCTGCATGATGCTGGCGCCCTCGCCGTAGTCCTCGCCCAGCACGATCAGCGCGCCGCCCGTGACACCCGCGGATGCAAGGTTCGACAGCGCATCAGAGGCGACGTTGGTGCCGACCGTGGACTTCCAGGTGACCGCGCCGCGTATGGGGTAGTTGATCGACGTCGCGAGCATCGCCGCGGCGGTCGCTTCGCTTGCGCTCGACTCGAAGCGTACGCCGAGCTCGTCGAGGATGCCGCGGGCGTCCGTCAGCACGTCCATCAGGTGCGACACCGGCGCGCCCTGGTAGCCGCCGACATAACCGACGCCCGCCTGCAGCAGTGCCTTCGTGACCGCGAGGATGGCCTCACCCTCGAAGGTCTCGCCCGAACCGAGACGGAGGGACTCGACTTCCCTAGCGAAGGATCGTTCGGCCATGCGCGCCCCGCTGGCAGTCCCGAAAATTCATGATACGCTCCCGATCACGTGATTTTGCAAGTATTGCCACGCCGACCGTGCCGCCCGTGAGCACCTCCGCGCGCACCAGGACCGGCCTCCGCCAGGCCGACGCCCGGCTGCGCTCCGACCCGGCGTCGCCGGGCTTCCGGATCGCCGATTACCCGTTCTATCTCGTAAACCGGGCAGCTGCCCGCTATGCAATCGACATGGGCAAGGCGCTGAAGGGCATAGGCATGGACCTGCCGACCTGGCGCGCCCTGATGATCCTCCACGAGCGCAGCCCGCGCAGCGTCACGGAGATCGCGGACCAGGCCGTGATACGGCTGTCGACCATGACCCGGGTGGTGCAACGGCTCGAGCGCAGCGGACTCGTCCGGCTTGCAAGCCGCCCATCCGATGCCCGCGTCACCGACGTCGCGATCACGTCGGCCGGGAACGATTCGGTGGGGCGGGTGCGAGAGGTGGCGGCGCGGATGTATCAGCGGGCGTTCGGCGACTTCTCTGCGCGCGACCTCGAAACGCTGAACCAGCTGCTCGGCAGAATCCTGCACAACCTGAGCCGCGGGCCATAGTATTGGCGCGGATGTACCAGTCCTATCCGATCGCAGCCCGTCGGCCGCACGAACGCTTCGACGCCTTCCGGCAGATCGTCGACAGCGTTTTCTGTCCGATGCAGATCGAACCAGACCGCGCCGCGCGTGGCTGTTTCGACGCGACCATCGAGGCAGCCAATCTCGGCAATGTCCATGTCGTCCGCGTATCCACGAGCCCCCTCGCGGTCCGGCGCCGTCCCCAGGACATCGCCCGGATTGCCGACCCTCCCTACCTGGTCAAGTTCCAGCTGACGGGCGAGTCGTTCTGGAGCCAGCGCGGTCGTGAAGTACATGCGCGGCCGGGTGACTTCATCGTCTGCTCTACCGCGGAGCCCTACTCCCTCACCTTCAAGGGTCCGTACGAGATGCCGGTCCTGGTCGTGCCGCGGTCGGTCATGTGCCGGCTGACTCCGGACCCGGACCGGTTTCTGGGTGTGCGCATGTCCGGCGAGGACGCGGATTGCGGCCTGCTCAGCAGCTTCGTCGGCCAGGTCGTCGCACGGATGAACAAGCTGCCGGAACAGATGGCGCGGCGGATCGAAGGCAACGTGCTCGACCTGCTGGGCGGCGTGCTGAGCGCCCGCGCGCACCGTCGGTCGATGACGCGCTCGCAGCAACTTGCCCAGATCAAGGCCTATATCGCCGATCATCTCCGCGATCATCGCCTGACACCGGCGGTCATCGCGCATGCCTTCGGTGTGAGCACTCGCCACGTTCACGCGCTCTTCGAGCCGGAAGGCACCAGTGTCGGCAGGTACATCCGCTCGTTGCGCGTGGCGGGCTGCCGCAGGACGCTCGAGAGCACCGTTTCCGCACAGTGGTCGTTGACCGACATTGCGCTCAGCTGGGGCTTCTACGACCTGTCGCACATGACGCGCTGTTTCCGCGAGGAATTTGGCGCCCCGCCCGGCCGCTACCTGCTGCAGTCTCGCGAGCAGTAACGCTCGATGGCGCAGGGTCCGGTGCACCGAAGCCCGCCGGCAGCGACCATAGGGCTAGCGATTCGGCCTCGCGCCCCGCGGCGGGACCCCTGTCTTGGGCCCATTGAGCACCCGTTCGCGCGTTTCAGTGACTTCGAGTAGAGGGTAATCGCGCGCCGCGGCGACCTCCGCCGCGCTGAACGGTGGCACCTGGGCCGGCTGTGTGCCGTCGCCGAAAGCGCGGATCGCCCAGTTGAGGACCTCGGCTAGCCTGGCGGGCTCGAGCGTCGATTGTGTCACGCCGGGCACGCGCAATACGTACGAGCGACCGTCCGGGTTCTGCGCCATCCACGCGAGCGTGCCGCGCAGCGACGGGACCCGGCCCGGCAGGCCCGCGCCCGTCTCCGTATGACACCCCATGCAGTGCAGCAGGTAGTTCTGGCGCGCCCGCTCGTCGTCCGCGCGCGCTGCTCCCGCAACGCCGACGACGCTCAAAGCCCCAAGCAGGAGTGCGATGCGCATGGTTCAGCCGGTCTTGTCGGCCACCCCGACGATCCGTGAAACCGTGCAGTGATACGGGATGTTCGCGTTGCTGCCGACGCACCAGTTGTAGTCGTTCGACACCGGAGGGCGATACAGCGGTCCGTCGCCCTCATTGCGGTTGCAGAGGCAGCGCCCGCACGAGCTCTTGCCGCAGCAGTCGTTGTAGGAAACGATGTAATTCTGGCCATCGGCTGCGTTGCGGCAGGTGCCGACCCAGGTGATCGGTGCGGGTTCCGTCCCGGGCGGGCACGTCGTGACCGAACCGCCGCAGCAGGCGCAGAGGAAGCCGTCGATCGCGCAGTAGCGCCAGTAGTCGCACGCGGCCTGATCGCCTTTCTCCTTGACACCGCTCTGGCCGCGCGCGACCGGCAGCAGCGGCATGCTGGACGCGCCGACCAGCAACGTGCCAAGCGTACGCAGTACGCTGCGCCGCGACACGGTCTTGGCGAGACGCCGGCTTGCGCGTTCAACTATCGAGTCATAGTCGATCATCGTGTTCTCCCACCGCCCTGCAGCGCTACGCGACTTCGCGCGGCCGCGCCTGCCTTGCCCAGTCCTGCAGCGTTGCGATTCCGCTCTCGCGCGCCTCGAACAGGCTGTCCAGGTGTTCGCGCGAATTGACCAGGCCGCTCGCCCGGACGATGCCCGCGCCGTCGATCAGCACCGCGTGCGGCAACCGGCCTGCGCCGAGCGCAACCCCAAGCGGCTCCGACAGCACGTATGTGAACTCCTCGAGCGACTCCGACGCGATGAAGTCCGTGTGCTCGAGGCGCGAACCGTCGCTCGCCAGAACGATGTCCACGCGCGGTTGCCCGTGCCTGCGGATCGAGCGCAGCGCGGGCAGCAGCGACTTGCACACCGGGCAGCTGGGCGACACGAACACGACGAGCGTATCGAGCCCGGAGGGATGGGCGGTCCCGATATTGAGCGTCTGCCCCGACAGGTCGGTCACCTGGAGTGAGGGGGCCGGCTCCCCGACCTTGAGACCGTGGCTCAACTGCAGCGCCCCGACTGGCTGCAACCGCTCGTGCAGCACGCCGATCTGGCGGGCGAGCGCGAGCACTGCGAGCGCCAGGCAGGCGACCACGATCCACAGGGCCACGATGGCGATCCAGCCTGCGACTGTCATGGCCGCCTCGGCAGCGTGCGTGCCGTGCGGGTGAGGGCGCTCTGCGTCGTGTAGAGCGCCGCAAGACTCAGGAGTGCACACGCGATGGTCACGATATCGAGCGCAGACAGCTCGCGTGCACCTCGCGGGAACGCTGCGAGCAGCACGACCGCGGCAAGCACGAAGTTGCGCCCGGCCATCCAGCGACTGATCGGCGCGCGACGGCCGACGCCGAGGCACCCGCAGTCGATGCTCGTGCGTCCGCGGGCGAGGTTTACGCCGATCGCGATCGCGTACAGCGCGAGCAGCGCCGCCGCGAGCACGGCTCCGGCCGCCCGCAGCGAGGGGAGCAGCAGCAATACGCAGGCGGCGAGCTCCAGCGCAACCACCGCCGCGGCGCCGGCCGGGACGAGCGCATCGGGCAGCAGACGATAGTTGCCGAGTGCGGCACGGAACCGCCGCCAATCGGCCAGCTTGTGCCCCGCGGCTGCGCCGAACAACAGCGCGGCGCCGAGCGTGACGATCATGGAAAGGGTCGGGTCGAGCGCAGGCACGGCGGGGTCAGTACGTCACGAGTGTCGTCGGTGTGAATCCGATTTCGCCGATCGTGCGCAGCAGCTTCCCGGCGGCGGGCTCGTAGACATCCACCTTCTGCGCGCCGATGAAAATCGAGAACAGCAGCGGCTTGGCGTCGCGCGTTACGGCGATCGATGTGGCCGGGTCCTTGAGCGCGATGCGCTGCACCCGGCGCTTGCCGGCAAGATCGTAGACCCAGATCTCAGTACCGGGATCCTTGTGAGTGTAGTCACCTCCGACGTGCATCAGGCTGTAGAGGCGGCCCGTGCCGGCGTGCAGCGCCAGGTGCTGCATGCCGCCCGGGCGCCACGAGGCCTTGCGATCCGCAGCGTCGAGCAGCGACCAGCGCTTGCCGGCCATGATGCTCGCGCTCGTGGCCTCGATCGGCACCACCTCACCGCTGAAGGTGACGAAGAGCCATGTATTGCCGGCGCGTACACCCTTTTCGGTGACCGGATCCTTGACCGCGTCGAACAGCTTCGGCGTGCGCGTCTTGCTCTTCGCCTTGCCCGCATCGTCGAGCTGCACCGCGAGCGCGGTCCCGTCGCCGCACAGCGAAAAGAAGCCTCGTGGCCCGGTCGGATAGATGAGCGCGCAACCGGCCGTGTCGACTTCGCCCACGAACTTGCGCGCCGGTACATCGACTACGGTTACCGATTGCGCCGGCGTGTAGTTGTAGATCAGCAGGAACCGGTCGTCGTCCGTCAGCCGCGCCTGGGCGAGCATCGGCATGGCGCTGACGCGCTTCGGCGGGACGGCGATCTCCGCCACCGGGCTCAGCTTGCGGCCGTCGTAGATCGTAACGACGTCCGTGCGCTTGCCGCGCGTATGGCGGCTGAAATAGACCTCTGGCGACAGGATCATCGAGCCGTTGCCCGGCAGCACCACGCCGTTGTTGCCGAAGCCGGTGCTCAGCATGCCGAGCATGCGCCCCGAGTCACCGTCGACGAGGAACGACTTGCCGTCGGCCATGTGGTGAAAGACGACGTCGTTGACCCACACCCAGTGCGGGCCCGGCTTCGCAGGCAACGTCGTCGCCGTCAGCGGGTCCGCCTTGAACTGCGCGGCGGCGGTGTGGCTCCACCCCGCTGCCACCAGTGCCAGTACGGCGATCAGCCGTCGTCGTGTCCGGTGTGACATCAGCTGGCCCCTAGAGCTTCACCCATGTCGTCTTGAGCTGCGTGTACTTGTCGAGCGCGTGCAGTGACTTGTCGCGCCCGAACCCGGACTGCTTGTAGCCGCCGAACGGGACGGTGATGTCGTGAGCATCGTCGTTGTACGAGTTGATCGCGACGGTGCCGCACCGAATCGCGCGCGCGAGCGTGTGAGCCCTGCTGAGATTCTGCGTCCAGATCGCCCCGGTCAGGCCGTAAGTGCTGGCATTCGCGATCTTCACCGCTTCCTCGACGGTCCGGAAAGTTATCGTCGACAGCACCGGTCCGAAGATCTCCTCCTGCGCGATACGCATGTCGTTGCGCACGCCATCGAACACGGTGGGTTCGACATAGTAACCGCCGCTCTCGACGCGGGCACGGCTTCCGCCGGTCACGAGCTTCGCGCCTTCCTTGCGACCAGTGTCGATGTAGCCGAGCACGCGGTCGAGCTGCGATGCCTTCGCCAGGGGGCCCAGCATGGTCGGCGGCTCCAGGGGGTCCGCCGGGGCGAGCTGCTTGCCCACGCCCTTGATGACCTCGAGCACCTGGTCGCGGGCGGATTCCTCGACGATGAGCCGCGAGCCGGCGGCGCAGACCTGTCCCGTGTTGAGGAAGATCGCGAAGGCCGCGGTCTGCGCGGCGACCGCGAGATCCGGCGCATCGGCGAAGACAATGTTCGGACCCTTGCCTCCGCATTCGGTCCATACGGGCTTCATGTTCGATTCGGACGAATACTTCATGAAGAGCTTCCCGACCTCGGTCGATCCGGTGAAACCCACCACGTCGATGTCCGCGTGCCGGCCGATCGCCTCGCCGACGGCCGGGCCGCCGGTGACGACGTTGAACACGCCTTCCGGGATACCGGCTTCCTGCGCAAGTGCGGCGAAGCGCAGCGCCGAGAGCGAAGTCTGTTCATCGGGTTTCAGGACGATGCTGTTGCCGGCCGCGAGCGCCGGCGGAATCTTCCAGCCCAGCAGGCCCATCGGCCAGTTCCAGGGCAGCACGGCACCGACGACACCCACGGGCTCCTTCGAGATGTAGGCGAGCACCGATTTGTCGGTCGGCGCGACCTCGTCGTAGAGCTTGTCGATAGCTTCGCCGTACCACTCGAGCGCGTTGATCAACCATGGGACGCAGTAGCCGTTCGAGATCGAGATCGGCATGCCCATGCAGAGCGTATCGAGCAGGGCGAGCTCCTCGCGATGCTGGTCGACCAGTGCCGCCAGCCTGAGCATTACCTTCTTGCGCGCGCGCGGCGCCATGTTTGCCCAGCTACCTGCGTCGAAGGCCTTGCGCGCGGCGGTCACGGCGGCGTCGACACCGCGTACACCGACCTCGGCGAGCGACGCGATCCGCTTGCCGTCGATTGGGCTCACGCAGTCGAATGCGTGCTCCGCGGGAGCGTCATCGAACCGCCCGCCGATGAACGGGCGGGTCTGCAGGTTGAGGCCGCGGGCCCGGGCATGCCAGTCGATGGTTGGATTGGGCGTGGTCATG
>CAVSKB010000007.1:0-94714 GCA_963728295.1 uncultured Gammaproteobacteria bacterium
CCCGAGCGGATTGCTTGGGATATTCGGCTCCGTGCCGAATTGCGCGCAATCTTGGCGGGGACGCAGTGCCGCACCGTCGCTGCCCTTCGCGGCCGCCCGTAAGCACTGGCGAGCGTCGATTTTCTTTCCAGCGAAGCCGGAAAGTCCGTCTCTCCTCCCGCAACCCCTTGACCCCGAAGCGGCGGTGCGTCTGGCATGGCTCTTGCTATGCGTGGAAAGGAATTACAACTCTAAAACCTGGGGGCCGCTGCCGTGCGTGTCGGGCGCAGGGTTGTGCGTAGGCGCGCATTTTCGGGGAGGACTCGTTTGGCAGGAGCTGGCGTCGCCGGTCGTCCGGCGCGGCGGTTAGTACCGATCGCGCGTGGTCACACGTGCGCGCGTCTGCTGTCCGCCGCACTTTTGCTCGCCGCGACGGTCGACGGCGCCCTCGCCGACAACGTCGTGGGCGCCTGGGAGTCGCCCGCGGCCAACAACTGGCCTCTGATTGCGGTGCACGCAGCGTTGACCCCCGACGGTCGCGTCCTTACTTACGGTACGTGGTCCGTCATCAACGGCCAGAACAACCCCGCCCAGCAGACCGGCTATTTCAAATACGACATCTGGGACCCTGCGACGGGGCTCAACGGTGTACACGTCACGCTCGACAGCGCACGGGAGAGCGACCTTTTCTGCAGCTCGCAGCTCATCCTTCCGCAGAGCGGCAGCATCTTCATCGCGGGTGGGGACAACTGGACGGGGACGGCCACGACCAACACGGGCAACAACAACAGCAACATTTTTCGTCCCGGCGACAACACGCTGTACCGGGAGACAGTTTCCGGCCAACCGACACAGTTCAAGAACATGAACCGGGCGCGGTGGTACTCGTCGTCCACGGCGCTGACGAACGGCGAGATCTACATCCAGGGCGGCAACGGCGGCGGCGACCGGCCCGAGGTCCGTGACCTCAACGGCAATTTCCGCCTGCTGAGCACCGTCGATACCTCTTCGCTCGCCGCGACCTTTCCGAGGAACTTCCTCGCCCCCGACGGGCGGGTCTTCGGCTACGACACAAGCGGCAAGATGTATTACGTGAACACGGCGGGCACCGGCCAGATCATGATGACCGGCCAGTTCAACTCGTCGTATGCCGGATGGACCTCCAGCGCGGCGATGTACCGGCCGGGGAAGATCCTGCAGATGGGCGGCAACTCGAACGGTTCGGTGGTCATCGACATTACGGGTCCGCAGCCCGTGGTGACGCCGGTCAACCAGCTGATGTCGTCCAAGCGGCAGTGGGTGTCAGCGACGGTGCTTGCGGACGGTCGCGTGCTGGCGACCGGCGGCAGCGGGCAGGACAACACGCTCACGGATGTCAACACGTCGGCCGAGATCTGGAATCCGGCCGATGGCTCCTGGACGGTCGGGCCGAGTGGTTCGCGCGCTCGGATGTATCACTCCGGGGCCTTGTTGCTGCCGAGCGGCGCCGTGCTGATTACAGGTGGCGGAGCGCCGGGGCCGCTGCAGAATCTTCACTCCGAGATTTACTATCCTTCGTATCTTTATAGCGGACCGGGTGTTTTTGCGGCCAGGCCAACGCTTAATCCAGCGCTGTCCCCCGACTCGCTGGAAATCGGCGTTGATTTCACGGTGGGGGTCGGTGCGGCCGACATCCGCCGGCTGACTTTCGTCAAGACCGGCTCCGTGACGCACAGCGTCAACATGGACCAGCGGTTCATCGAGCTGCCGTTCACGTCGTCGAGTGGGACCTTGTTTGTGCAGATGACGGACAAGGTCACCGAGATGCCGCCGGGCTACTACCTGATGTTCGCGTTCAATCAGGCGGGCGTGCCCTCGCAGGCGAAGATCGTGCGCGTCAACATCCCCGCCAACCCGGTGATCGAGCTGGACTACACGGCGGTGGTCGGCGGCAGCGGCGGCGCGCCCTTCCAGGTGTCCTGCAACGCGGATGAGACCGTCGTCGGTATCTTCGGCAACTCGGCGGGGACGTACGTCAACCGCGTCGGTGTGCGCTGCATCCAGGTCGACCAGAGTGGGCGCTGGATCGGCAACCCCGTCAACCGCGGCTCGGCCGGCACGGCGACCGGGACGGCCTTTACCAAGACCTGTCCGCGCGATCTCGCGATCAGTGGCTATCGGGGCCGCGCCTCGCAGTTCGTCGATCAGCTCGACTTCCAGTGCCGCGCGCTCACGTCCGCGGGCAAGGTCAGTGGCACCGTGCAGTACCTCGGTGCAGTGGGCGGCACTGGCGGCACGGCGCAGGGGCCCTTCAGCTGCTCGACCAACAACCCCGTATTCATGCTCACCGGCCGCTCCGGCTCGGCTGCTCGATGCCTTCGGCATGCAGTGCCGCCAGGCGCCGATCACGCAGCTCGACACCAACACACCGCCCAGCCTTACCAACCCCGGCAACCAGGTCAGCAACGTCGGCGCCCCGGTGAATCTGCAGGTCGTCGCGACCGATGCCGACGTCCCGCCCGACACACTGACGTTCTCCGCGACGGGCTTGCCCGCCGGTCTTGGCATTTCCACCGGCGGGCTGATCAGCGGCGCGCCGACCACGGCCGGCACCTACCCGGTGTCGATCTCCGTGTCGGACGGGACGGCATCTGCAACGGCGAATCTCACCTGGACGGTGACCGATCTCGATCCGCTGATCCTGAACCCGATGCCGAAGCAGCCGCCCAACGTCTTCGGCAGCCCGGTGACCTATACGGCGAGCGTGCAGAACGGCGATCAACCCACAGTTCAAGTGGTTCTTCGACGACGGCACCGAGACCGGGTGGTCGTCCTCGCCGAGTGTCACGCACACGTTCACCGCGCCCGTCGCTGTTCTATGTCGGCGTGTCGGCAAAGGACGACCGCGGGGTCGAGCAGAGCTACACCTTCTCGCAGCTGGTGCATCTGCCGCTTGACCGCGACGCCGCCGGTAATCTCGGGCCAGATGGCGGTGCGG
This sequence comes from uncultured Gammaproteobacteria bacterium, assembly GCA_963728295.1. Classification (GTDB taxonomy): domain Bacteria; phylum Pseudomonadota; class Gammaproteobacteria; order Steroidobacterales; family Steroidobacteraceae; genus DATJKD01. The sequence continues at coordinate 2,957 of CAVSKB010000007.1, forward strand.
GGCGGGCGACTGTGGGTCGTCAACCAGGACAACGACACCGTCAGCGTGTTCAACACGGCGAACAACCAGAAGCTCGCCGAGATCGCGGTCGGCGTCGGCCCGCGGGCGCTCGCGTTCGCGCCCGACGGCGACGTCTGGGTAACGAACAAGCACAGCTCGAACATCACCGTGCTCGACCCGGTGGCGCTCAACGTGTCGCCGCACGGTTGCACTGCCGTTCGGCTCGCAGCCCTACGGACTGGTATTCGCGCCGGACGGCAGCGCCGGTTCGTCGCGCTCGAAGCGGCCGGGCGCATCCTGAAGCTCGATCCGGTGTCGGGGGCGGAGACTCGGCAGCGCCTTCGTCGGCGCCGCGCCGCGTCACCTCGAGTCTGAACGCGGACGGGACGCGGCTTTACGCCTCGCGCTTCATCACGCCGCGGCTCCTGGGTGAAGACACCGCCGCGGTCACGATCGAGCGCGGGTTCAGGCGGCGAAGTACTGGTGCTCGACCCTGCGACGCTGTGCACGAGCACGGTCGTCGTACTGCGGCACAGCGCCGACTGGACTTCGAGAACCAGGGCAGCGGCATTCCGAACTACCTCGGCCCCGTGGTGATCTCGCCCGACGGCGCGTCCGCCTGGGTGCCCTCGAAGAAGGACAACATCACCCGCGGCACGCTGCGCAGCGGCGGCAATCTGAACTTCCAGAACACGGTCCGGGCGATCAGCTCCCGCATCGATCTTGCGACCGATACCGAGAGTTTTGGCGCCCGGATCGACCACGACAACGCGAGCATGGCGAGCGCGGCCGCGTTCGAGCCGTTACGGCGTGTTCATGTTCGTTGCGCTCGAGACCAGCCGCGAAGTGGCGGTCATCAACGCGCACGACCAGGCGCAGGTGTTCCGCATCAACGTCGGTCGCGCGCCGCAGGCGCTAGCCGTCTCGGCGGACGGGTATCGGCTCTACGTCAGCAACTTCATGGATCGCACGGTCGGCGTGTATGACCTGACTGCGCTGATCGATGAGGGTCAATGGAACGTGCCGTTGATTGCCACGCTGCAGTCGGTCGCGACGGAGAAACTGAGCCCGACAGGTGCTCGCGCGGCAAGCAGCTCTTCTACGACGCGCGCGACACGCGGCTCGCCCGTGAGGGCTACATGAGCTGTGCGAGCTGCCACAACGACGGCGGCGGCGACGGGCGCGTCTGGGACCTCACCGGGATGGGCGAGGGCCTGCGTAACACCGTCTCGCTGCGCGGCAAGGGCGGGATGGCGCACGGCTTCCTGCACTGGAGCGCCAACTTCGACGAGGTGCAGGACTTCGAGGGCCAGATCCGCGTGCTCGCCGGCGGCACGGGCTTGATGAGCGACGCGCTGTTCAACCAGGGCACGCGCAGCCAGCCGCTCGGCGATCCCAAGGCGGGCTTGAGCGCGGATCTCGATGCAATGGCGGCTTATCTAACCTCCCTCGACACCTTCGCGCCGAGCCCACATCGCAATGCCGACGGCAGCGCTGACGGCCGACGGGATGGCCGGCCGCGCATCTTCCAGACGCAAGGCTGCGCGCAGTGCCACGGCGGATCGAACTTCAGTGCCAGCGGAGCCGCGACGTTGCGCGACGTCGGCACAATCCGGCAGCCGGGCAGCGGCAAGCGACTCGGCGGCGCGCTGACAGGCATCGATCCGCCGACTTTGCGCGGCGTTTGGCAACCGCCCCATACCTGCATGATGGCAGGGCCGCCACGCTCGAAGCCGCGGTGCGCGCGCACAGCGGGGTCACAATCAGTGACGGCGACTTGACGCAGCTCGTGTCGTACCTGAAGCAGATCGACGGGCAGGAGGCGCCGCCTCCGCCGCCTAATAACGCGCCATTGGTGACGAACCCCGGCGCAAAGTCCGGCACGGTCGGTAGCGCTGTTGATCTGCAGATCAACGCAACAGACCCCGACGGCAATCCGCTGACCTTCAGCGCATCGGGGCTTCCCACCGGTCTCGCGATCGGAGCGGGCATGGCCGGATCACTGGTGTACCGACTACGGCCGGCGTTTTCAATGTGACCGTGCTCGCGAGCGACGGCCTGGCGAGCGGCAGCGTCACCTTCACCTGGACTGTTACCGCGCTCATCGACACGGTCGCTCCGTCGAAGCCGTCGGGCTTTACAGTCGACAAGGTCAACGGAACGCCACGGCTCGTTTGGACGCCTTCCACCGACAACGTTGCGGTAGCGGGGTACGAGATCCACCGTTCTGTAAATGGGACCTTCGGTCCGGAAATTGCCCGGGCAGCTGGACCGCCCTGGTTGGATCCACGGCAGCTGAGAATGTCCGCTACACGTACGCCCTCGTCGCGTTCGACGCAGCCGGGAATCGCAGCGCCCGGTCGACACTTGAAGAGCATCACTGCCGGACAACCGCCGACGGCCCCAACGGGACTTCGCGCTGTCCAGGTCGGCCAGGATGCGTCTGTGACGTGGAACGCGTCGAGCGACAACGTCGCCGTGGCTCGGATACTTTATCTACCGTTCCACTTCGGGTAACCTTGGGCCGCAGGTTGCCAACGTAACCGGCACGAGCTGGGTCGACACGAACGTAGTGCCGGGCACCAAGTACACCTACGCGGTCAAGGCCTATGACGCAGCGAACCTCGTGAGCGTACGGTCCAGTTTCGCGAGCATTACGATCAGGTAGGATTTCGGCATCCGTCGCAGGCGACTGCGGATCGACAAAAACTTGGGCCGGTAGTATTTGACTCCGAGCCGGCTTTCCTAATCTCGATGCTTCGGCGAGATTCTCGCGCGGACGCTGCCTCGCGCGGCCTATAGCTTTGGGACGTGATCGCAGTCGCACACGGCTGCGACCCTACCAACCCAAGGAGGCAGACATGACCAGTTTATCCCGCATCATCGGAAGCTTCGTGATCGCCGCGCTTGTCCCGATCTGGGCCTGGGCGGGACCGGTCAACATCAACACTGCCGATGCCAAGACACTGGCGAAGGAGCTCGACGGGATCGGCCCTGCCAAGGCCCAGGCGATCGTCGACTATCGCCAGAAGAACGGCTCATTCAAGACCGCAGATGATCTGCTCAAAGTGGAAGGCATCGGAGCGAAGGTCCTGGAGCAGAACCGGGACAACATTCGGGTCGAGAAGGCCAGCGGCGAAACGAGTGGCGGCAAGAAGGCCACGGCCAAGACCGGGGCGTCACCTGACATCGTAGCCATTGCCCGCGGCGAGGCCCTGGCGACAGGGCCTCGCGTCATCTCATTGGGTTGGGGAGTCACCGCGTTGATCCGCTATGATTCGGGTTTCAGACCCAGGTCGTTCCAGGTTCCCCGATGCCCAAGATCCGAACGGCCGTGTTCCCGGTCGCCGGCCGCGGCACACGTTTCCTTCCGGCGACCAAGGCCAGCCCGAAGGAGATGCTGCCTGTCGTCGACAAGCCGCTGATCCAGTATGCAGCGGAAGAGGCGCTGGCCGCGGGCGCCGAGAAGCTGGTGTTCATTACCGGCTACTCGAAGCGAGCGATCGAGGACCACTTCGACACCGATCATGACCTGGAGCAGGAACTCCAGGCCCAGGGAAAGCGCGATCTGCTCGCGGCCGTACGCGGCATCGTTCCCTCGTATGCGAGCTGCATCTATATCCGGCAACCTGCTCCGCTGGGTCTAGGCCACGCCGTCCTTTGCTCGCGGCCGGTCGTGAACGACGAGCCCTTCTTCGTTCACCTTGCGGACGACCTGATCGATGCGGAGCAGCCCTGTCTTGCCCAGATGGCGCGGGTCTACGAGGATCGACAGGGGAGTGTCCTCGGGGTCGAGGAAGTCGAACCGAACGAGACCGACCGATACGGAATCGTGGCAACGCGTCCGGTGGCGCCGCGCCTGTCACAGGTGGAACGCATCGTGGAGAAACCGAAGCCCGCCGACGCGCCTTCGACGCTCGCCGTGGTGGGGCGCTATATCCTTACTCCCGCGATCTTTCAGAAGCTGGAAAGTACCGGACGCGGTGCGGGAGGGGAGATCCAGCTCACCGACGGCATCGCCGCACTGCTGCGCGACGAAAATGTGTTTGCTTACGCCTTCGAAGGCACGCGGTATGACTGCGGTTCGAAGCTCGGCTATCTCGAAGCAACGGTCGAGTTCGGGCTCAAGCATCCGGAGTTTGGAAAGCCGTTCTCGGAGTATCTGTCGCGCGTGGCGGCGCGCAAACGCGACTAAACGATTGCCCGAGGTGGCGACGATGTCCAGGAACGAGGATCTGCAGAAGCGGCGCGATGCGGCCATCGCCCGAGGCATTGCAAATCAGCTGCCGGTATTTATCGAGCGAGCCCGGAACGCGGAGCTCTGGGACGCGGAAGGCCGTCGTTACATTGATTTTGCCGCCGGCATCGCGGTGGTCAACACCGGTCACCTCCACCCGAAGGTGCAGGCCGCGGCGGCCAGGCAGCTCGAGGCATTCACGCACACCTGCTTCATGGTCACGCCGTACGAGGTCGCCGTCGAACTGGCCGAGCAGCTGAATCGCCTGGCACCAGGTCCGACGCCCAAGAAGTCCATCTTCGTCACCACCGGTGCGGAGGCAGTCGAGAACGCGATCAAGATCGCGCGTGCGCACACCGGGCGCTCGGGCGTGATCGCCTTCGGCGGCGGCTTCCACGGCCGCACGTTCATGGCGATGGCGCTCACCGGCAAGATTGCGCCTTACAAGGCGGCCTTCGGCCCGTTCCCGGCGGAGATCTACCACGCGCCGTTCCCGATCGCGTATCACGGTGTCATCGGTGGCCGACAGCCTCGCTGCGATCGAGCAGCTCTTCAAATACGACATCGAGCCCGCGCGGGTCGCAGCGATCATCGTCGAGCCCGTGATGGGCGAGGGCGGCTTCTACATCGCGCCGCCGGAGTTCCTGCAGGCGCTCCGCAGGCTCTGCGACCAGCACGGCATCGTGCTCGTGATCGACGAGATCCAGACCGGCTTCGCCCGCACGGGTCGGATGTTCGCGGTGGAATATGCCGGCATCGAGCCGGACCTGATGACACTTGCCAAGAGCCTGGCGGGCGGCTTTCCGCTCGCAGCGGTGGTCGGCAAGGCGGCGATCATGGATGCGCCAGCGCCGGGCGGCCTGGGCGGCACCTATGCCGGGTCGCCCGTCGCCTGTGCCGCCGGTCTCGCCGTGCTGGAGGTGATCGAGCAGGAGAAGCTCTGCGAGCGCGCACCGGATAGTCGGCACGATCATGGTGCAGACGCTGCGCGAAGCGGCACGCTCGCATTCCGGCGATCGGCGAAGTGCGCAATCTCGGCGCGATGGTGGCGATGGAACTCGTCAAGAACGGCGATCCGCACCAGCCTGATGCAGACCTCACCAAGGCGCTGGTGAAGCACGCGGCGTCCAAGGGCCTCGTGATCCTGTCCTGCGGGCTCTACGGCAACGTCATCCGGTTCCTCGCGCCGCTCACCGCGTCCGAGGAGATCGTGCGGGAGGGGCTCGGCATCACGATCGAGTCGCTGAAGGAGCTGACGGCCGCCGAGCGTAAGGCCGCAGCGAACGCCTGAGGGCCCTCGATCCGCGTGACCGCCCTGGCGAGCGGTCCATCGCAGCCCTGCTGGGTGTCGGAAATTTTTACGTGGTTACACTTATGTTTAAACTTATGTTTAATTAGAGCGAGTAAGACTCTGAGACGCCCGCAAATCGGAATCGTGGCACGGCATTTGCCTCTATTTGGTTGCCTGTGGTGCAGCTTTGCTGCATCGCACGAGTTCGCATAAGCATCGATAAGGCGAGGGATCCGATCCAGTCGTCATGACGCTTGGCCGCGGGGCGAGGTGAAGCCCAGCTTCCCTCGAGGTGGGGTTCTTTGATGCGACGCATCCTGTCGGCATTTATGGCCCTATGGACGGGGCTGGCGGGCGCGAATGCCGCGCACGCCGATCATCTCTATGGCAGGTGGATTTCGTCGGCCGCGGACACCTGGCCGTTGATCGCGATCCACGCGGTACTCACGCCCGATGGACGCGTACTCAATTACGGCACCAAGGCCGACGGCACCCAGACCGGATACTTCATCTATGACATCTGGACGCCAAGTACCGACGTGGCGGCCGGCCACAGGACGCTGAACAACCTCACGCTCACGGATCTCTTCTGCAGTTCGCAGGTGGTGCTTCCGGACAGCGGCAGCGTCTTCATCGCGGCGGGTGACAACTGGACCGGCACCAGCACCACGAATACCGGCAATAACAACACCAACATATTCCGGCCGTCGGATGACTCGCTCTCCCGTGGCAACAACATGGCGCGGGCACGCTGGTATTCGTCATCGACAGTCTTGACAAACGGCGAAGTTTACGTCCAAGGGCGGTTATGGTAATGGTGAACGGCCGGAAATTCGCGCCCTGAACGGCACATTCCGGTCATTGACGGGTGCCGATGTAGGTGGCCTCGCTTCACTTTACCCGAGGAATTTCCTCGCACCGGATGGCCGCATCTTCGGTTTCGACAACACGGGCCGAATGTATTTCGTGAACACGGCCGGCAACGGTCAGATCACGATGGCGGGGCCAGCTCCCGGCGGCCAATGCAGGCTTTCACTCCAGCGCCGCGATGTACCGTCCGGGAATGATTCTCCAGATGGGCGGCAATTCGAACAGTTCAATCGTCATCGACATCACGAGTGGCACGCCGGTTCAGAAGTTTCCAAACGTAATGTCTTCCAGGCGTCAGTGGGTTTCCGCGACGGTGCTGGCAGACGGACGAGTTCTCGCCACGGGTGGAAGTGCCGAGGACAACGTGTTGAACGACGTCAACAACTCCGCGGAGATCTGGGATCCGAATGCCGGAACCAATGGCCAATGGACGGTCGGTCCGAGCGGGTTGCGTCCGCGCCTGTACCACTCCACCGCTCTCTTGCTCCCGGATGCAAGCGTGTTAGTCGCCGGTGGCGGCGCACCGGGACCGCTCGTAAATCTCAATGCCGAGATCTATCAACCGTCATACCTCTTCGACGCCTCGGATCAACTCGCGACACGGCCCGTCATCGCCTCGGCGCCTGACACGCTTCAGATCGGTCAGAATTTCCAGATCCAGGTGGGCAGTGTCGACGCACGACGCGTGACGCTGGTGAAGACCGGCTCGGTGACGCACAGCGTCAATATGGACCAGCGATTCCTGGAGTTGTCATTCACCGCATCCAGCGGCACGCTGTTCGTCCAGGCGCCGACCAGTGCGGGCATTGCTCCTCCGGGTACTACCTGCTGTTCGTGTTCGACGAACGGGGCGTTCCGTCCGTCGGCAAGATGGTCCGGATGAACATAGTCGGAGCTGAGACGACACCGCCGGCGGTAACGATTACGGGTCCGACCAGCGCGGCGACCTTTGCGACGGCGGCGACGCCGCTGACCTTGAGCGGGACGGCGTCTGACAACGTGGGTGTCACGCAGGTCACCTGGGCGAACGACCGGGGTGGCAGCGGGACGGCGACGGGGACGACGAGCTGGTCGGTGAGCGGGATCGCGCTCTCGAGCGGCGCGAACGTATTGACGGTGACGGCGCGTGATGCGGCGGGTAACACGAGCACCGATACGCTGACGGTGACCTATACGCCGCCGCCGGACACGACGCTGCCGGTGGCGACGATCACAGGGCCGACGAGTGCGGCGACCTTTGCGACGGGGACGACGCCGCTGACCTTGAGCGGCACGGCGTCTGACAACGTGGGTGTCACGCAGGTCACCTGGGCGAACGACCGGGGCGGGTCGGGGACGGCGACGGGGACGACGAGCTGGTCGGTGAGCGGGATCGCGCTCTCGAGTGGCGCGAACGTATTGACGGTGACGGCGCGCGATGCGGCCGGGTAACACCAGCACCGATACGCTGACGGTGACCTATACGCCGCCGGCGGACACAACGCTGCCGGTGGCGACGATCACGGGGCCGACGAGTGCGGCGACCTTTGCGACGGGGACGACGCCGCTGGCGACATTGAGCGGGACGGCCTCGGACAACGTGGGCGTCACGCAGGTCACCTGGGCGAACGACCGGGGTGGCAGCGGGACGGCGACGGGGACGACGAGCTGGTCGGTGAGCGGGATCGCGCTCTCCAGTGGCGCGAACGTATTGACGGTGACGGCGCGCGATGCGGCCGGGAACACCGGCACCGATACGCTGACGGTGACCTATACGCCGCCGGCGCCGGGCGGGGGCCTGGTGGCGGCCTATGCCTTCAACGAGGCGACGGGGACGAGTGCCGGGGACGCCTCGGGCAATGCCAATACCGGCACCTTGACCAACGGCCCGGTGTGGGCAGTGGGCAAGAACGGCGGTGCGCTGCAGTTCGACGGCACCAACGACCGGGTGCGGGTCAACGACGCGAACGTGCTCGACCTGTCGACGGCGGCGACCTTCGAGGCGTGGGTGTACCCGACGGTGGCCCCCGCCGGATTGGCGGACGATCCTGCAGAAGGAGGCCGATGCGTACTTCCTGGCGGCCTCGACCACCGACAACATGCCGGCGAGTGGCGGGACGTTCAACGGGGTGTGCTGCACGAATGTATCGTCGACCACGCCGTTGCCGGTCAACACCTGGACGCACCTGGCGGCGACGTACAACGGCACGCAGCTGGCCTTCTATGTCAATGGCGTGCAGGTCCGCACCCAGGCGCGCACCGGGACCTACGAGCAGAACGCCAATCCGCTGTGGATCGGTGGCAACGCCCTGTACGGAGAGCACTTCCAGGGTCGCATCGATGACCTGCGCATCTACAACCGTGCGCTGACCCTCACCGAAATCCAGACCGACATGAATACACCGGTCGGTCCGCCACCGCCCGCGGACACGACGCTGCCGGTGGCGACGATCACAGGGCCGACCAGTGCGGCGACCTTTGCGACGGCGGACGACGCCGCTGACCTTGAGCGGGACGGCGTCTGACAACGTCGGCGTCACGCAGGTCACCTGGGCGAACGACCGGGGCGGCAGTCGGGACGGCGACCGGGACGACGAGCTGGTCGGTGAGCGGGATCGCGCTGCTCGAGCGGCGCGAACGTGCTGACGGTGACGGCGCGCGATGCGGCGGGCAACACCAGCACCGATACGCTGACGGTGACCTATACGCCGGCGGACACGACGCTGCCGGTGGCGACGATCACGGGCCCGACCAGTGCGGCGACCTTTGCGACGGCGACGACGCCGCTGACCTTGAGCGGGACGGCGTCTGACAACGTGGGTGTCACGCAGGTCACCTGGGCGAACGACCGGGCGTGGCAGCGGGACGGCGACGGGGACGACGAGCTGGTCGGTGAGCGGGATCGCGCTGTCGAGCGGCGCGAACGTGTTGACGGTGACGGCGCGCGATGCGGCAGGTAACACCAGCACGGACACGCTGACGGTGACCTACACGCCGCCGCCGGACACGACGCTGCCGGTGGCGACGATCACAGGGCCGACGAGTGCGGCGACCTTTGCGACGGCGGCGACGCCGCTGACCTTGAGCGGCACGGCGTCTGACAACGTGGGTGTCACGCAGGTCACCTGGGCGAACGACCGGGGCGGCAGCGGGACGGCGACGGGGACGACGAGCTGGTCGGTGAGCGGGATCGCGCTCTCGAGCGGCGCGAACGTGTTGACGGTGACGGCGCGCGATGCGGCGGGGAACACCGGCACCGATACGCTGACGGTGACCTACACGCCGCCGGCGGATACCACGCTGCCGGTGGTGACGATCACGGGGCCGACCAGCGCGGCGACCTTTGCGACGGGGACGACGCCGCTGACATTGAGCGGGACGGCCTCTGACAACGTGGGCGTCACGCAGGTCACCTGGGCGAACGACCGGGGTGGCAGCGGGACGGCGACGGGGACGACGAGCTGGTCGGTGAGCGGGATCGTGCTCTCCAGTGGCGCGAACGTGCTGACGGTGACGGCGCGCGATGCGGCCGGTAACACCGGCACCGATACGCTGACGGTGACCTATACGCCGCCGGCGCCGGGCGGGGGCCTGGTGGCGGCCTATGCCTTCAACGAGGCGACGGGGACGAGTGCCGGGGACGCCTCGGGCAATGCCAATACCGGCACCTTGACCAACGGCCCGGTGTGGGCAGTGGGCAAGAACGGCGGTGCGCTGCAGTTCGACGGCACCAACGACCGGGTGCGGGTCAACGACGCGGACGTGCTCGACCTGTCGACGGCGGCGACCTTCGAGGCGTGGGTGTACCCGACGGTGGCCCCCGCCGATTGGCGGACGATCCTGCAGAAGGAGGCCGATGCTTACTTCCTGGCGGCCTCGACCACCGACAACATGCCGGCGAGTGGCGGGACGTTCAACGGGGTGTGCTGCACCAATGTATCGTCGACCACGCCGTTGCCGGTCAACACCTGGACGCACCTGGCGGCGACGTACAACGGCACGCAGCTGGCCTTCTATGTCAATGGCGTGCAGGTCCGCACCCAGGCGCGCACCGGGACCTACGAGCAGAACGCCAATCCGCTGTGGATCGGTGGCAACGCCCTGTACGGAGAGCACTTCCAGGGTCGCATCGATGACCTGCGCATCTACAACCGTGCGCTGACCCTCACCGAAATCCAGACCGACATGAATACGCCGGTCGCGTCGGCAGCCAACAATCCGCCGGGACTGGTCAATCCCGGTAACCAGTCAGGCATGGTGGGCGTGCCCGTGACGCTCGCATTGACTGCGACTGACCTCGACAACAATCCGTTGACGTTCAGCGCCAATAACTTGCCTGCTGGTCTGAATCTCAACAGCACTACCGGTGTCATCACGGGCGTACCGACCACCGCCGGATCGTCCGACGTGGTCATCTCAGTGTTCGATGGTCAGGCAACCACGACCGCGAACCTGACCTGGGTTATTGTCGTCGGTGCGCCGCTGGTGCTGGATCCCATGCCGCTGCAGGCGCCGAATGTGACTGGTGTCCCAGTGACCTACACGGCGTCATCGCATGATGGCGTCAATACGCAATACAAATGGTTCTTTGGCGACGGGTCCGAATCTGCCTGGTCGAGCTCGCCGACTACAACCCATACATTTACCGGCGGTTCGTTGTTCATCCTGACTGTCATGGCCAAGGACGACCGCGGCCTCGAACAGACGCAGAACTTCAGACAACTCGTGCATCTGCCGCTAACGACACCGAAGCCTGCAATTTCCGGGCAGCTCCTGCTGCGCAACCAGCAGTTGTGGGTCGTCAACCAGGACAACGACTCGGTCAGCGTCTTTAACACAAGCACCAACCAGAAGTTGGCCGAGATCACAGTGGGGACAGCCCCGCGCGCGCTCGCGGTGTCGCCGGCGAACGAGATCTGGGTTACCAATCGACGGACTGCCACGATCAGTGTCATCGATTCCACGAGCCTGGCCGTCACACGGGCCATCACGCTGCCGGTAGCCTCGCAGCCCTATGGCCTCGTCTTCGCGCCGAACGGCAACGCGGCATACGTCGCGCTCGAGGCTACGGGTCGGGTGCTGAAGCTGGATCCGAGCTCAGGCGCGCAACTGGTTGCGGCCGATGTTGGACCGACCCCACGCCATATCTCGATCAATTCTGCGGGAACGCGGCTGTACGTGTCCCGATTCATCACGCCCCGTCTGCCCGGCGAGGAGACGGACGTGGTTCGGCCAGACGAAGGTGGTGTCCAGCACGGCGGGGACGTGCTAGTCGTCGATACCACAACCATGGCTGTGCTGAGCGATGTCGTGCTTCGGCATACCGACGACCTCGACTTCGAGAATTCCGGGTCCGGTGTGCCGAACTACCTCGGACCGGCAGTGATCTCGCCTGACGGAACGTCGGCCTGGGTGCCGTCGAAGAAAGATAATGTCAAGCGAGGCCTGCTGCGAAGTGGGCTGAATCTGAACCATCAGAACACGGTGCGCGCCATCGCGTCGCGTATTGACCTGCAGAGCAATACGGAAACCTTTGGCGCTCGAATCGATCTTGACAATTCGAGTGTCGCAAGCGCGGGCGCATTCGAGCGCTACGGCGTACTGTTGTTTGTGGCCCTCGAAACGAGCCGCGAAGTCGCCGTGATCGACGCGCACAACCACGATGAACTGTTCCGAATCAACGTAGGTCGGGCACCGCAGGCATTGGCCGTATCGGACGACGGAACGCGGCTGTACGTCAGTAACTTCATGGATAGAACCGTCGGTGTCTACGATATTTCCAGGATCGCAACAGAAGGGTTCCTGGACGCCACCTTGCTGACGACGCTGCAGAGCGTCGGATCGGAGCGGCTGGCGGCGACAGTGCTCAATGGCAAGCGACTCTTCTACGATGCCCGCGATACGCGCCTGGCTCGTGAGGGATACATGAGTTGCGCGACCTGCCACAACGACGGTGATCAGGATGGCCGCACCTGGGACCTGACTGGTCTTGGCGAGGGTCTGCGTAATACAGCTGCACTCAATGGCAAGGGCGGGTCGCAGGGATTCCTGCACTGGAGCGCGAATTTCGACGAGGTCCAGGACTTCGAAGGACAGATTCGCGCACTCGCGGGCGGTAGCGGGCTCGTACCTGACTCGGTACTCGCGATCGGGACTCGTAGCCAGCCATTGGGCGATCCAAAGACCGGGCTGAGTGCAGACCTGGACGCGATGGCTGCGTACCTCGCGTCCCTCAATACGTTCGCGCGCAGCCCAAATCGGAATTCGGACGGGACCTTGACGGCGCAGGGAGTGGCCGGCAGGAGTGTGTTCCAGGCCAAGAACTGTGCCCAGTGCCATGGTGGGACGGGATTTACGGACAGCGCCGCCGCCAATCTTCATGACATCGGTACTCTGAAGCCCAGCAGTGGCGGAAGACTGGGCGGCCCGCTCGTCGGCATCGACACACCAACGCTGCGCGATCTCTGGTCGGGTGCGCCGTACCTGCATGACGGATCCGCCGCGACCCTTGCGGAAGCCGTGCGCGCCCATTTGAATGTCACGGTTTCAGATGCTGAGTTGACCACGCTGGTTACCTATCTCGGCCAGATCGATGGCTTGGAACCGGCGCCGGTCAACGGCACCCCAACGGTCACCAACCCTGGCAACCAGGTCAGTGTCGTAGGTGTTCCGGTCAGTCTGCAGGTCACTGCGAATGACCCGGAAAACGTGGCACTGCAGTTCAGTGCGCCCGGATTACCCGCCGGCCTGAGTATTTCGACGACGACCGGCTTGATCACGGGTATCCCGACAACCGCGGGTAACTTTGCAACAACGGTCATCGCCAGCGACGGCCAGTCGTCGGGCTCTGCGGCATTTGCTTGGACGGTCAACGCTCCGCCGCCACCCGACACGACACTGCCGGTCGCCACGATCACGGGTCCGACCAGCGCGGCGACCTTCGCGACGGGGACGACGCCGCTGACCTTGAGCGGGACGGCCTCTGACAACGTCGGTGTCACGCAGGTCACCTGGGCGAACAATCGAGGTGGATCGGGAACCGCGACGGGGACGACGAGCTGGTCGGTGAGCGGGATCGCCCTCTCGAGCGGCACGAACGTGCTGACGGTGACGGCGCGCGATGCGGCCGGTAACACCAGCGACCGATACGCTGACGGTGACGTATACGCCGCCGGCGGATGCCACACCGCCGGTGGTGACGATCACGGGTCCGACCAGCGCGGCGACCTTTGCGACGGGGACGACGCCGCTGACCTTGAGCGGTACGGCGTCGGACAACGTGGGTGTCACGCAGGTCACCTGGGCGAACAATCGAGGTGGATCGGGAACGGCAACCGGGACGACGAGCTGGTCGGTGAGTGGGATCGCGCTATCCAGTGGTACGAACGTATTGACGGTGACGGCGCGCGATGCGGCAGGTAACACGAGCACCGATACGCTGACGGTGACCTATACGCCGCCGGCGGATGCCACACCGCCGGTGGTGACGATCACGGGTCCGACCAGCGCGGCGACCTTTGCGACGGGGACGACGCCGCTGACCTTGAGCGGTACGGCGTCGGACAACGTGGGTGTCACGCAGGTCACCTGGGCGAACAATCGAGGTGGATCGGGAACGGCAACCGGGACGACGAGCTGGTCGGTGAGTGGGATCGCGCTATCCAGTGGTACGAACGTATTGACGGTGACGGCGCGCGATGCGGCAGGTAACACCAGCACTGATACGCTGAGGGTCAGCGCACGGTTGTAGATGCGCAGGTCATCGATGCGACCCCGAAATTCAGGCGGATATGAATACACCGGTCGGGCCGCCACCGTCACCCTGACGTTGCCATGTTGATCCGCCCTCTTGCGTTAGCCGCAGTTGCCATTGCGACGTCCGTCTCGCATGCGGAACAGCTGGAATCCGGGCGTTTCGACTTGTCGATACCGGAACGTACGCAATTGACCGACCCTGCAACGGTTGTGCGCGATTTCAGTCTGACAGACCAGAATGGAGCAACCTTTCGTGCAGCGGATCTTCAAGGTAAGACCTCGCTCGTATTCTTTGGCTTCACGAATTGCCCGAATGTCTGCCCGCCGACGCTGCAGAGGATCAGGCAAGTGCAGAAGGAACTTGGTGTCGATCATCAGAGGGTGATTGCAGTGTTCGTCTCCGTGGACGGTGAGCGCGACACGCCGGAGGCGCTCCGGAGATTTCTTGCTGGTTTCGGGCCAGGCTTCATTGGACTGACCGGAGACCCCAAGTTGGTCGGTCAGCTTGCCGAAGACTTCTCGGCGGTATTTTTCAAGGGCATGCCGACCGATGCGGCCGGAGGCTACAACATGGAACATACGTCCCAGACATATCTCGTCGACAAGGATGGCAGGCTGCGTGCAACGTTTTTCAACGCCCCAGTGAACGACATGATTCAGGTCACGCGATCGGTGCTCTAAGCTTCCGCAGCGGAACCGTCGGCCACTAAGGCACATTGTCATAATCAGTTGTCAGTGCCTTCGTGCTTGGTGCGCTGCCGGCAAGCCCGCGACGTGCTTCTGATTCTGTTGTCCCTGCCATTCGCGCTCGTCGGCAGCATGTGGGTCCTCTGGGCGCTTGGCTTCAACCAGAGCGTCGCCACGATCGTTGGGCTCATCGCTCTGGCCGGGCTCGCGGTTCAGACCGGCATGGTGATGTGGCTCTACCTTGACCTCGCCTGGACGAGACGGCGGGCGGCAGGGGGTGTGCAGACCCCCGGGGACCTTCGTGATGCGATACGAGAGGGTGCGTTATTGCGTCCGCGGCCGAAGATGATGACGGCATTTACCGTAATGGGCGGTCTGTTGCCAATCATGCTCGGCTCCGGCGCCGGCTCCGAGCTCCTTCGCCGCGTCGCCGCCCCGATGGTCGGCGGAATCATGAGCACGTCGCTGCTGATCCTGATAGTGCTTCCCGCTCTATACTTCCTCGCTCACGGCAGAGATACGAACTAACCATGCCGCAGCCACGGCGACTGCGATGACGACCTCGACGGAGATGCCAGGTTGGCAGGGCCGTCGCTGCCTGGTGACAGGTAGTGCCGGATTCATCGGTCAAGCGTTGTGCGCGCGACTTCGTGCACTGGGTGCCGATGTCTATCCTTCGCGGCACCGGATGCTTCCGGGCACGGGCGAAGCGCGCTTGACCTGCGACGTGTCGCTCGCATCGCAGGTCGACGAGCTCTTTGCCGCGACCAAGCCCAGCTGCGTTTTCCACCTGGCCGGCGTCGTCAACAGCGAACGGTCACTCAACCTGGTGCGCGCCACGCTGGGCACAAACATGGTCGGCACGGTGAATGTTCTGATGGCGGCGGCCGCAGCCGGCTGCTCGAACGTGGTGGTGCTCGGGTCACTTCAGGAACCCGACGAAGTGCATCCCGCTGTCGCCAGTTCTCCGTATGCCGCAGCGAAGTTTGGAGCCTCCGCCTATGCGCGCATGTTCGCCAAGGTCTTTGGTGTACCCGTCGCAATTGCCAGGCCATACATGGTCTACGGTCCGGGCCAGGTGGACTTTGCGAAGCTCATACCTTACGTCGCACGGCAGTTGATCACCGGCAAAATTGCGGAGCTCACCAGCGGCCGACAAGGGTTTGACTGGGTCTATATTGACGATGCCGTCGAGGCAATCATCGCCATTGGTTCCCGGTCGGGCCTGGCAGGTCAGACGATCGACATCGGATCGGGGTATCTAACCACTGTTGCGGAAGTGGTGTCGGGCGTCGCGCACAGACTGCGTGCCACCGACAGGGTACGTTTGGGTGCTGTGCCGGACCGAAAGCTGGAGCCAACGCGCACGGCAAACACCGAGGCGACTGCGGCCAAAATCAACTGGCGGGCCAATTTGACGATTGGGGAGGGGCTCGACCGCACCGTTCCATGGTATGAGGAGTATCTTTCAAGAGATCCGAGCGGGAATCCGCCTGCTGGTCCCCGCACGGAACTGTGAAAACGGGCGCTGATGGTGGTCCTGCCAGTGAGACAAGATTTTCCATGACGGGAGTCAGTCTTGATGCAAGAGTCTCAGATGCGGAACGCCGCAGGCGGATTTTCGGCGGCGAGCTATTCCTCTACTCGCCCAGCGAACCGTCCCTCGAACTCGTGGATTTCGCAAAGTCATTCATCCAGGAGGCGTTTGACGGGCGGGACCCGGAACTAGCGCAATACGAGATGTCCGTCGAGGCGTTTGCGGCGTTGTTGGCCGAGCTCAAGCCGCGTTTCATTCACCACCCCGAGTGCAAGCGGCTCCTCCCGAAGATGTTGGAAAAGCTGGGCTGCGACCCTGGGGACACGTATTTCGACGTTCCCAGGCTTCGTTCATCGACCAGCGATGACTACCTGACAACCGGGATTGCGTATGCCTTTCATCCTCACCGGGACACTTGGTATTCGGCGCCGTTCTGTCAGATCAATTGGTGGATGCCAGTCTTTCCGATCACCACGGAAAATGCGATGGCCTTTCACCCTCGTTATTGGGACAAACGTGTTGCCAATTCGTCCGAGACCTACAACTACCAGGAGTGGAACCGCACAAGCCGCCAGGACGCGGCGCGGCATATTGGCGTTGATACACGGGTCCAGCCGAAGGCGCTGGAGGAGATCGAATTACAGCCGGACATCAGGCTGCTGCCGCAGCCAGGCGGGCTGATCCTGTTCTCGGCTGCGCAACTTCATTCGTCAGTGCCGAATACCAGCGGGCGCACGCGCTACAGCATTGACTTCCGAACCGTCAACGTCCTCGATGTTCACTCCCAATCGGGTGCGCGCAATGTCGATTCCCGCTGCACCGGCACGACGATGCAGGACTACCTGCGATGCTCCGACCTTTCCCACCTGCCTGAGGATGCCATGGCACCCTATGATGCCGGCCCCCCGCAGGCCGTGCATTCCTGACGCCGAGGTCAGGACACTACGGCAATCTGCGGGATCGGTACGACGAACTGCCCGCCCCACTCGCGCACATACCCGAGCGCCTGCATGATCTCGTCCTTGAGATTCCACGGCAGGATGAACACAAGGTCCGGGCGGGCCTCGCGGATCGCTTCGGGCGGCAGGATCGGAATGTGCGTGCCGGGCGGTGAACTTGCCCTGCTTGTAGGGATTGCGATCGACGGTGAAGTCGATGAAGTCCGTGCGGATTCCGCAGTAGTTGAGCAGCGTGTTGCCCTTGCCCGGTGCGCCGTAGCCGGCGATGCGCTTTCCCTTGCGCTTCTTGCGGCGATCAGGAATTCCAGGAACTTGCGTTTCGTCTCCTTGACGCGCTCCTCGAAGCGGTCGTACGTCGCCAGCTTGTGCAGGCCGAACGCGATCTCCTTCTCGCGCAGTGCGCGCGACCGTTCGGCGAGCGTCGCGTGTCGCTCGTCGTGCTCGTGGCAGCGTAGATGCGCAGCGAGCCGCCGTGCGTCGGCAGCTCCTCGACATCGAACAGCGCGAGACCATGGTGCGCGAAAGATCTGCTCGACGACGAAGAACGAGAGGTAGCTGAAGTGCTCGTGGTAGATGGTGTCGAACTGGTTGCTGCTGCATGAGCTGCAGCAGGTGCGGAAACTCCATCGTGATGACGCCGCCGGCCTTCAGGAGGATCTTCATGCCGGCGACGAAGTCGTTGATGTCGGGAACGTGCGCCAGGACATTGTTGCCGAGCAGCAGGTCGGCGCTGCCCGTGCTTCGCGACGCAGCTCGCTGCGCGGTCGTCCGCGCCGAAGAACTGCGACACGGTGTCGGATGCCCTTTCTCGCGCGACGCTGGCGACGTTGGCGGCCGGCTCGATGCCGAGCACCGGAATGCCCGGCTGCCACGAAGTGCTGCAGCAGATAGCCGTCGTTGCTGGCGATCTCCATCACCAGGCTGCGTGGCGCCAATGCGAAGCGCGTTCCGCATCGCGTCCGTGTACCGCCGCGCGTGCTCGACCCAGCTGTCCGAGTAGGACGAGAAGTAGGCGTAGTCGCTGAAGATCTCTGCCGGCGCGACGAACTGCTGCAGCTGCACCAGGAAGCACCGATCGCAGACGAAGGCGTGCAGCGGATAGAATGGCTCCATCTGGTTCAGCTGGCTCGGCGGATGTGCGTCTGGCACAGCGGCGACATGCCGAGATCGACGAAGGTCGCGGACTCGGTGGCGCACAGAAGTTCGAGCACAACGGCCGCTTGATCGCAGCGTACCTCGATAGGGCCATCCGTGCACCGGAAGGATGGAGGTCCGTGCCATTTGCTTGACGATAAGTGGTCCGAGTCATTGAGCGATCGACGAGGGCACTGTTGCCATGCTGCGTTCGTGTCAGGTCGGGCAACAAGGATGGGAGCTCAGTATTCAGACAGGACGCAAGCGTCGATAGCGAGACTCGTCGTGCCTTCTCACACCTGCACGGTATGCAGTGGAACCCAGTGAAGGTCTTCGTCACCGGAGTGAACGGCTACATCGGCGCCGTGCTCGCGCCATACTCTGCTGAAGCGCGGCATCGAAGTCGGTGGGGCTGGACACCGGCTACTACCGCGACGGCTGGCTCTACAGCGACAACCGACTCGCGCCGTGCGCCGCCGACGCATCAACAAGGACCTGCGCGACGTCGACCGAGGCGACCTCGGGGCTGCGACGCGGTGGCCCACCTGGCCGAGCTGTCGAACGATCCGCTGGGCCAGAACAATCCCGAAGTCACGCACCAGATCAACCACCAGGGCTCGGTGGAGCTCGCCGAGACGGCGCGAGGCGGCCGGCGTCAGAGCGTTTCGTCTACACGTCGTCGTGCAGCGTCTACGGCGCCGGGCACGGGCGACTTCCTCGACGAGACGTCGCCGACAAATCCGCAGACCGCCTACGCCGAATGCAAGGTGCTGGTCGAGCGCGACGTCGGCGCGATGGCCGACGACCGACTTCTGCCCGGTCTTCCTGCGCAACGCGACCGCGTACGGCCCGTCGCCGCGCATGCGCTTCGACATCGTGCTCAACGATCTGTGCGCGCTCGCCTGGACGCACGAAGCGGATCGCGATGATCAGCGACGGCAGCCCGTGGCGGCCGCTCGTGCACGTGGAGGACATCTGCGAGGCGATCGTACCGCGCGCTGGAGGCACCGGCCGACGCGGTCACGGGAAGATCTTCAACGTCGGGCAGAACTCCGAGAACTACCGCGTGCGCGAGATCGCCGAGATCGTCGCCGACGAGTTTCCCGGGCTGCGAGGTGACGGTCGGCCCGCCGAGCGGCGACAACCGCAGCTACCGCGTGACGTTCGACAAGATCGCACCGCGAGCTGCCCGGCTTCAAGTGCCGCTAGACCGCCCGCGACGGCGCGCGAGCAGCTGCGCGCGCTGTTCGAGCGCATCGAGATGTCGCCGGAGACCTACGAGTTCCGCGCCTTCACCCGCCTGAAGCAGCTGAAGTATCTGCAGCGCACCGGGCAGATCGACGACGACTTCTTCTGGCGGTGACATGCGATTTCGAGGCGCTCGCCGATCCTCGGGGCGTTTATCGTGCGGACTCGAGCCGCATGCGGACGAGCGCGGCTTTTTCGCGCGCAGTGGTGCCGCGAGGAGTTGCGGCGCCGGGCATGCGATGCGACGATCGTGCAGGCGAGCGTCTCCTACAACGGGCGGCGCGGCACGCTGCGCGGCATGCATTTCCAGTGGCCGCCGTCACGGGAAGGCAAGCTCGTGCGCTGCGTGCGCGGGCGGCGTGTTCGACGTGCTCGCTCGACCTGCGCCCGGGGTCGCCGACCTACCTGCGGCACTCGTCGTTGAGCTCGACGAGAGCAGGCGCGACGCGCGTGTACATACCGCCCGGCGTCGCGCACGGGTTCCAGACGCTCGACGACGACACGCGAGGTCCTGTACATGATGACCGAGGCCTACGCGCCCGAGCTCGGCGACGGCGTGCGTTACGACGATCCGAGCTTCGGCATCGCGATGGCCGATCGCCGGTGACGCGTGATCGCCGAGCGCGACGCGAGCTATCCGGACTTCGACCGCGCGCGTTCGAGGCGGAGCTGGCCTTGCACCGCGGCCGCGTCGATGGCGGCCGCCGGAGCCGATCGCGCTCAAGCGTCACGGCGCCGCGACGCTGCCGACGGTGCGAGCTGATGCGCTCGCCGCCGGCTGTATCCGATGTGCCGCAGCATCACCGGCGACGGGCGTACGCCGTCACTCGCGATCATCGGTGAGCGCATTCCGCTCGCATTCGCGAGGTACCCACCGGCAACCGGTCTACGACTGGGAAGTACCGCTGGAGTGGAACATCCAGGATGCCTACGTCGCTCGACGCCGAGCGGCGAGCGCGTCATCGACTTTCGCGCGCACAACCTGCACATCGTGAGCTATTCGGAGCCGGTGTCGGCGACGATGTCGCTGGACGAACTGCAGCCGCAGCTGCACTCGCTGCCCGAGCACCCGACTGGATTCCGTATCGCACGAGCTATTACCGAGAAACTGGGGGTTCTGCCTGCGCCACCGCGATCGCGGCTGGCAATGGCAGCCGGGCGAGTATGGCGTCGAGATCGAGCGAGTCGCTGGCCCCGGGATCCCTGACCTACGGCGAACTCGTGTTCCGGGCAGGCAGCAGGGACGAGGTGCTGTTCTTCACGCACGTCTGCCATCCGTCGCTCGCCAACGACAAACGACCGGCATGGCCGTCGCAACCGTGCTGGCCAGTGGATCGCGAGAGCGGCCGCGACGATCTACGTATCGCTTCGTCTTCGCGCCTGGAACGATCGGCTCGCTGTGCTGGCTGCAAGCGCAACGAGCGGCGGCTTGCCCGCGATGCGTGCGCGGACTCGTGTCGGCACTGCTCGGGCGATCCGGGCGCGCTGACCTACAAGCGGAGCCGCAACGGCAGGCACGGCACCGACGCGGTCGCGGCGTACGTGGTGTCGCAGGTCGACCCGGCCAGTCGCGTATGCCGTTTTCCCCTATGGCTACGATGAGCGCCAGTTGTGCTCGCCGGGATTCGATCTGCCCATCGGGCGTCTGACGCGCTCGTCAACGGTGGTTACCCCCAATACCACACGTCGGCCGACGATCTCGCGCTCATCAAGCCCGGAATGCCTGGAGCAGAGCCTCGAGACCTGCAAGCGGTTCGTCGAGCGTAATCGAAGAGGATCGGCCGTATGTCAATCTGCAGCCCAAAGGCGAGCCTCGCCTGGGCAAGCGGGGGCTGTACGGCGGTCGGCGGCGTACGCGCCAGGCGAACGCGAGCATGCGATGCTGTGGATACTGAGCCAGGCCGACGGGTCTAAGTCGCTGCTCGATATTGCACCGAGCGGTCTGGGACTGGCGTTCGGGGTGCTGGAAGAGGCAGCCTCGGCGCTTGAGGTGGCGGGCCTGATGGCTGCAGCGCGACCGACGGCACGGAGCGCGGCTGACGCGGAGGGCATCAGGAGAACAGAAGTGAAGGTGGTTCTTTTCTGCGGAGGGCTGGGGACCCGCTTGCGCGAGCATCGACACGATTCCGAAGCCGCTGGTCAACATCGGCTACCGGCCGATCCTGTGGCACCTGATGCGCTACTACGCGCACTACGGTCACAAGGAATTCATCCTCTGCCTGGGCTATCGCGGCGATCTGATTCGGGAATATTTCCTGCGCTACAACGAAGCGATGACCAACGATTTCACGCTGCCAGGGCGGAAAGACGCGTGGAGCTGCACTGAACCGCGACCTCGACGACTGGAAGATAACGTTCGTCGACACCGGGCTGCACGCGAACATCGGCCAGCGGCTGCTGCGCGTGCGCAAGTACGTCGAGGGCGAAGAGATGTTCCTCGCCAATTACTCCGACGGGCTGTCGCGACCTGCCGCTCGACCGGCAGATCGAGGAATTCCGAGCGACAGCAGTGTCATCGCCAGCTTCGCGGCCGTGCGCAGCAGCCAGAGCTTTCATGCGATGCACGACGGATGCGGACGGACTGGTCACCCGGATCGGTGCGATGGCGAACCAGCCTCTCTGGATCAACGGCGGCTTCTTCGTGCATGCGGCGAGATCTTCGACTATATCCAGGAAGGCGAGGAACTGGTCGAGCAGCCGTTCCAGCGGCTGATCGCGCAGCGAAGCTCGCTGGCATACCGCTGGATGGCTTCTGGCAGTGCATGGACACGTTCAAGGACAAGATCACCTTCGACCGCATGGAAGCGCGGGGAGATTGCCCGTGGATGGTCTGGAAGCGGGCATCCCGCCGGCGCTCCGAATAGTTCACGACCCGCTCCCGTTACGCGACCTTTTGATCGGCGAGCGCAAGAATCGTTACGCATACTATGTATCGGTGCGCATTGCGACGAATCGAGATCGGCTGCGGCGGCGCCTTGCTCGAGCTGCAGCGGCGACGGAGCAAGCTGCTGATTGACTGGGTCGTGCTTAGCGGTTCGGCCGGACGGCGCGACGAGGCGTTGCGCGGTATGCGGGCAATCGTGCGACGGACTTTTAGGGGTCAGCTCCGGTTTGGGGATTTCCCGGACGGTCGGTTCCCTTCCTCATACGCGGAACTGAAGGACTACTTCGGCGTGCTTGGAAAATCGATTCGTCCGGACCTGGTTCTTGCGCATGAACACGCCGATCGACACCAGGACCACAGGGTGACGAATGAGATGGTCTGGACGACGTTTCGTGACCACACGATTCTCGAGTACGAGATTCCAAAGTGGGATGGCGGCCTGGGCCAACCGAACGTCTATGTGCCTGTCAGCCGTGCCAGTGCCCGGCGGAAGGTCGACACTCTCCTCCGGACGTATCGCTCGCAGGCTGACAAGGACTGGTTCACCGGCGAGACATTCATGTCCCTGCTGCGCCTGCGGGGGCTGGAATGCAGGTCCCCGAGCGGGTTCGCGGAGGCATTCAATGGGCGGAAGCTGCGGATTGCGGTCAGCAGCAGGCGATGAGTAGTGCGATTGCCCCGACGGTCAGCATCGGTTTGCCGGTTTACAACGGCGAGCGCTATCTGCGAAACGCGCTGGAAAGACTGCTGGCGCAGGAATTCAGGGATTTTGAGCTCATAATTTGCGACAACGCGTCGAGAGATCAGACCCAGCAGATTTGTCGGGAGTACGCCGAGAAGGACAACCGGATTCGGTATTTCCGGAATCCGGAGAACATCGGCCTGGCTGCGAACCACAATCGCACGTTTGAACTGGCGCGTGGGCCCTATTTCAAGTGGGCGGCGTACGACGACGACTTCCCGGAGTCAATGCTCTCTGGATTCGTCAAGGTTCTCAATGACGCGCCGAGTGATATCTGTGCCGTCTACTCCTGCTGCGAATATATCGACGACAGTGGTTTCGTTCAGGCAGTGGAGTCAGACCACGTTGCATGCGACGCTGAGGCACCTCACAGGCGCTTGGCGCATCTGCTCGCGAATGTTCACATGTTCAATAGCATCTACGGATTGATGCGATCGGACATTATTCGCCGGACGGGTCTTCTCGGGCGATTTCCAATGTCGGATCAAGTATTGCTTGCAGAGCTGGCAATGCTCGGAAAGCTCATCGAGATTCCGCGACCGCTTCTTAGGATTCGTAGACACATGGGTCGCACGTTCAGCGCCAGCAGCGATCCGCGCGTGCTTCGTGAGCTTTTTGCGCCGGGCGAGGGGCACCGATTTCCAAGAATCGAGCTAAGAGCACACATGTGGTGGAAGCTAATTGGTGCCGCCGCCAGATCCCCGATATCGGCCAAGGACCGCCTTCTATGCACAGCGGTGGCGGCCGTGACTCCGCAATGGCGACGGTTCCGCGCCTATTTGGGCCGGAGGAAGCGAGAGTTCTTCCGTCGATTCTCCAGCGTGCAACCCGCCTATCGGGCTGGTGACTGGGTAACGGTAAAGAGCAAGGAGGAAATTCTTGCCACGCTCGATTCGAACGGGTGTCTGGAACGAATGCCGTTCATGCCGGAAATGTTTGCCTATTGCGGCCAGCGCCTTCGTGTTTACAAACGTGCTCACAAGACGTGTGACACCGTCGATGAGTTCAAGGCGCGCAAGCTAACAAATGCTGTGCACTTGGAGGGAATCCGTTGCAACGGCCGAGCTCACGGCGGTTGCCAAGCCGCTTGCATGATTTTCTGGAAGACAGCATGGCTCAGGACTTTGGACAAGGACTTGTCGGCATTTGAAGTGGATATCCGCAGAACCGGGGGAAATGAGGCACCGCTTGTGTCTGAGGAAGACGTGGTCGCGTGCGCGAGAAAAACCGACGCGGACGACGGTGTCCCAGTCTATGCATGCCAGGCAACTGAACTGCCTGCTGCAACACAGGCTCTCGGCCCGTGGGACCTGAAACAATACGTGGAGGACTTCGCTTCGGGAAACGTGGGACTTTGGCGAATGTTGAAGAGTTTCTTACTGGTTGCGTACAGACGCGGACTAGTCAACCTTGGGATTGGCCTGGGTCCCGCACTCAAGTGGATGTATGACAAGGTGCAGGGCCTCATTGGGGGTGTGGAGTACCCGTTCAGGGACGGCAAGATACCCGCTGGATCACGCACCCCGACGGCGGTGCTGGAGTTAAAACCCGGAGAACTCGTCAGGGTCAAAACTCAGTCTGAGATCGTAGCGACACTGGATACGACTCGACGGAACCGCGGCATGACCTTCGACCCTGAGATGGTCCCTTATTGTGGCGGCACCTTCCCGGTTTTGCAGCGCGTAACGCAGGATCATCCACGAGAAATCGGGGAGAATGATCGACCTCAAGAACCCTTGTGTGATCCTGGATTCCGTGATCTGTCAGGCGCGCTATTGCGACAATCGGTTATTTTGCCCGCGTGCCGGATATCCGTACTGGCGCGAGTTGTGGCTGGACCGGGTTATTCCCGCTCAACAGGGTGCTGGCGCAGCCGGGAATAGTAAGCCGGATGACGTCGCTCCGAGGTCGTTGCCGTCCTGAACACCGACCACTCGAGCCAAGTGCGCGGCACTCAACCTAAAACGACGGCATGTGTCCGGAATGGACCCGTAAACTCTGGCTCCGGCACGTGGATTCGAACCACGGACCCGCTGATTAACAGTCAGCTGCTCTACCGCTGAGCTATGCCGGAACGCTGTGAGCCTGGACACGCCCCCGGGCTGCTCGAGGTCGGCAGGACGGCGGGAGGGGCGGCATTGTCGGGATTGGTCGCCGGGCAGTCAACCCAGGGCCTTCGCAATCCGCTCGAGCGCCTGGCCGAGCAGTTCCCGACTGGTGGCAAAGGAGAAGCGGATATGCCCGCGCCCGCCGAAGCCTGTGCCGGGAACGCCTGCGACACCCGCCTTTTCGAGCAGGTGCTCGGCGAACGCATCGTCGTTCGCCAGCCCTAGTCGGTCGATGGCCACCGAGACATCGCACCAGGCATAGAACGTCCCGGCGGCCGGCAAAACCTTGAATCCAGGCACCCGGTTGAGGCCTGCATTGAAGAAATCGTGCCGCGCCTTGAAGTGCCCGTTCATTTCGGCAACGCACGCCTGGTCGCCCAGCAAGGCCGTCGTTGCGGCTTTCTGGGAAATCGAGCTTGGATTGGTCGTGCTCTGGCTCTGGATGGTTGCCATGGCCTCCACTATCTCGGCCGGCCCGCCGCAGTAGCCGATTCGCCAGCCGGTCATCGCATAGCTCTTGGAGACGCCGTTTACGGTCACCGTCCGCTCGTAGAGGGCCGGCACTGCTGTGGCGAAGCTGCAAAACGGTTCAAGCCCCCAGTAGATGTGCTCGTACATGTCGTCCGTGCAAACGAGCACCCGCGGATGCCTCAGCAGTACCTGACCGAGTTCAACCAGCTCGGCCCGCGTGTAGGCGGCGCCAGTCGGGTTGCACGGGCTGTTGAGGATCAAAAGCCGCGTGCGCCGCGTGATCGCCGCCTCGAGCTGGCTCGGCGAGATCTTGTACCCCTGGCCGGGCCCCGCATAGGGCGTCACGGGCACGCCATCGGCGAGCAGCACCATGTCGGGGTACGAGACCCAATAGGGGGCCGGAATAATGACTTCGTCCCCCGGCTCGATAACCGCCATGATCAGGTTGTAGATCGTCTGCTTGGCGCCGGTCGACACGAGTATCTGGGGTCGCGTGTACTCGAGCCCATTGTCCCGCCGGAATTTGACGGCAATGGCGTCCTTGAGCTCGGCAATTCCTTCGACGGCGGTATAGCGCGTAAAACCGCTGCGGATTGCGGCGACCCCTGCGTCGGCAATGTGCGCGGGCGTATCGAAGTCGGGCTCCCCGACGCCCAGGCTGATGATGTCCCGGCCCTCTGCCTTGAGGCGCATGACGCGACCGTTGAGGGCCACGGTCGGGGAGGGCTTGACGCGCCGGACGCGCGCCGCGAGCGCAATTGGCACAGCCGGTTCCTGCAGGCGCTGGAGTACAGGTATCTTAATCAATTCTGCCATGCCCGACACTCCACGACGCTTCCACCTGCGGGCCGATTATCGCCCTGCCGGCGATCAGCCCCAGGCGATCGCGCGGCTGGTCGACGGCCTTGGCAACGGCCTCGCACACCAGACGCTGTTGGGTGTCACCGGGTCTGGCAAGACCTTCACCATCGGCAACGTCATCGAGCGCGTGCAGCGACCGACGCTCGTGATGGCGCACAACAAGACGCTGGCTGCACAGCTGTACGGCGAGTTCCGGGATTTCTTCCCGGACAATTCCGTCGAGTACTTCGTCAGCTACTACGACTACTACCAGCCAGAGGCCTACGTTCCCTCGTCCGACACCTACATCGAAAAGGACGCCTCCATCAATGCGCACATCGAACAGATGCGCCTATCCGCCACGAAGGCGCTGCTCGAGCGACCCGACTCGATCATCGTCGCCACGGTGTCGTCGATCTACGGCCTGGGCGACCCGCAGGCGTATCTGAGCATGGTGCTGCACCTCGACCGTGGCGACCGGATCGACCAGCGAAAGGTCCTGCGTCGGCTCGCCGACATGCAATACACGCGCAATGAACTCGACCTGTCGCAGGGCACTTACCGCGTGCGCGGCAATGTTGTCGACATCTTCCCAGCCGAGTCCGAGCGCGAGGCGGTCCGTGTCGAGCTGTTCGATGACGAGATCGAGGCGTTGTCGTTATTCGACCCGTTGACCGGCGAGGTCCAGCGCAAGTTGCCGCGCTACACGGTCTTTCCGTCGACGCATTACGTGACGCCGCGCGAGCGCATCAACGAGGCGGTCGACGAGATCCGGGAGGAGCTGCGTGCACGCCTTGTCGAGCTTCGCGGGCTCGGTAAGCTCCTCGAGGCGCAACGGCTCGAGCAGCGCACGACCTTCGATCTCGAGATGATGAGCGAAATGGGTTACTGCGCTGGCATCGAGAACTACTCTCGCTACCTTTCCGGTCGCAGCGCCGGAGAACCGCCGCCGTGCCTGTTTGATTACCTGCCCAAGGACGCTCTGCTCGTGATCGACGAGAGCCATGTCACGATTCCGCAAATCGGTGGAATGTACCGCGGCGATCGTTCGCGTAAGGAAACTCTGGTTGAATACGGATTCCGGTTGCCATCGGCGCTGGACAACCGGCCGTTACGCTTCGACGAGTGGGAGTCGCTCGCGCCGCAGATGATTTTCGTCTCGGCGACGCCGGGCCCCTACGAGCGACAGCACTCTGGAGAGCTCGTGGAGCAGCTGGTGAGGCCCACGGGGCTCGTCGACCCGGAGCTCGAGATTCGACCGGTGAGGACACAGGTCGACGACGTCCTTTCTGAGATCAGCAAGTGCGTTGCTCGCGACGAGCGGGTCCTCATCACGACGCTGACCAAGCGCATGGCTGAGGACCTGACCGAGTACCTCCATGAGCACGGCGTACGGGTCCGGTACCTGCATGCGGACATCGAGACGGTCGAGCGCGTGGAGATCATCCGTGATCTGCGCTTGGGTCGATTCGATGTCCTGGTCGGTATCAATCTGCTGCGCGAGGGCCTCGATATGCCCGAGGTTGCCCTGGTGGCAATCCTTGACGCCGACAAAGAAGGGTTTCTGCGATCGGAGGGCTCGCTGATTCAGACGATCGGACGGGCCGCAAGAAACGTCAACGGCCGTGCGATCCTGTACGCGGACCGGATAACCGGGTCGATCAGGCGGGCAGTAGACGAAACCAATCGCCGGCGAACCACGCAGATCGAACATAATCTTGCGCATGGAATCACCCCGCAATCCATCCGCAAGGCGGTGACGGATGTGATGGAGGGCGCGCGCTCCCGGGAGGAGAGCGGCAGGATCGGTCTCCAGTCGGACGACGAACGGGGCATGATGTCACCGAGCATCGCTATGAAAACCATAAAGCGACTCGAGGGGGAAATGCAGCGCCACGCCCGCAATCTGGAGTTCGAGGAAGCGGCCCGTCTCCGGGACGAGCTCGACCGGATTCGGAAATCGGCATTCGGTGATCCACGTAAATCGAACGCAGGAACGTAATGAGCGCAAAGGTGTCGCGCGGATCCACCGACGTAATTCTCGAGCTCGAGGACGGCTCCAGGTACCAGGGGCGCTCCTTCGGAGGCGAGGCCGTCGTTGCCGGAGAGGTCGTCTTCAACACGGCGATGGCTGGGTACGTGGAATCGTTGACCGACCCTTCGTACCGAGGCCAGATCCTCGCGCTGACGTATCCGCTGGTCGGGAACTATGGTGTTCCAGGGCCCCGAGCAGCCGGCAGCCTCGATGGACCGTTCGAGTCCGGCAATATCCAGGCGAGCGGCCTGGTGGTGCAGTCCTATTGCGGACACCCGAGCCACCCCGCTTCGCGCCGAACGCTCGGACAATGGCTGTTGTCCGAGGGGGTTCCGGGATTGACCGGGATCGACACGCGTGCACTTACCTTGAGGCTCCGCGAGCAGGGCACCATGTCCGGCGTCCTGTTTCCCGCAGACATGGACAGCAAATCCGCCTGGGCAACTGCGCGCCGCGTCGAGATGACGAGGCAGGTGTTCCACGACGTGGCGCCAACGGAAACGGTGACCTATGCCGGCGGTCCAACGCGGATCGTGCTGGTCGACTGCGGCGCAAAGGACCAGATCGTGCGGTCGTTGTTGCGCAGAGGGGCGACTGTCGTCCGAATTCCGTGGCACTCGGACGTTGCATCCTGCCTTTCCTCGGCAGACGGGCTGCTGATTGGAAATGGCCCGGGCGACCCTGCCGATCTCGACAGGTTGTCCAGCGCCGTTCGAGCGATTCTCGACACCTTCCCGGGTCCGGTATTCGGCGTCTGCCTGGGACACCAGATCCTGGCGAGGGCGATCGGTGCGAGCACATACAAGCTGCCGTACGGCCACCGCGGCATCAATCATCCCGTCCAGGAATCAGGCACGCACAGGGCATTCGTGACCAGTCAGAACCACGGATTTGCAGTCGACGACCGGACGCTGCCATCGGACTGGCGTGCCTGGATGGTGAACTTGAATGACGGCACAAATGAGGGCATCCGAGCCGCGGCAAGGCCGCACTGGAGCGTCCAGTTTCACCCTGAAGGCTCGCCAGGGCCGCAGGACTCGAGTTTCCTGTTCGACGAGTTCCTGGAGTGTGCAGGAGCACTCAGTCGTCGCGCATGAAGAGCTCCGCCAGTAAGCCGAGCGGAGCACCGCAGCGAGTATGCCTGCTGGGCTCCGGCGCACTGCACATCGGTCAGGCCGGCGAGTTCGACTATTCGGGCGCGCAAGCCCTCAAGGCGCTGCGGGAGGAGGGCATCTACTCGGTTCTGATCAACCCGAACATCGCGACCGTGCAGACAGACCCCAACCTTGCCAGTCGCGTCTACCTGACACCGGTGACACCGGATGCAGTCGCCGAAGTGCTCTCGGCCGAGCGTGCTGACGGGATCCTGCTGGGTTTCGGCGGCCAAACGGCACTCAACTGCGGGCTCGAGCTCGAGGCGCACGGCGTATTTCGCGAGCTTGGGGTGCGCGTACTCGGAACACCGGTCAGCAGCATCCGCGACACCGAGGACCGGCAGCTGTTCGCCCGGCGCCTGCGGGAAATTGGTGTCCTGACGCCTCGAGGGGTCGCCTGCCGCAGCTACGAGGAAGGCGTTCAGGCGGCGAAGGAGCTGGGGTTTCCGATCATGCTGCGCGCAGGATTCGCACTTGGCGGCCGCGGAAGCGGAATCGTCGACGATGCCGCGCGATTCAGTCTCGTCCTCCGCAACGCGTTCGCTTCGGGTATTCAGCAGGTCCAGATCGAAGAGTGCCTATTCGGCTGGAAGGAGGTGGAGTACGAGGTCCTGCGCGATCGCCATGACAACTGCATCGCGGTCTGCAATATGGAGAATCTCGATCCACTCGGTATTCACACCGGCGAGTCGATCGTCGTCGCCCCCTCGCAGACATTGAACGACACGGAATACCAGTCACTCAGGTCCATCGCGCTCAAGACGATACGGCACCTCGGGATCATCGGCGAATGCAACATCCAGTTCGCCCTCGACCCAAAGAGCGATGACTACAGGGTGATCGAGGTCAATGCACGCCTTTCGCGGTCCAGTGCCCTGGCGAGCAAGGCCACCGGATATCCGTTGGCATACGTCGCCGCCAAGCTGGCAATCGGGTACGGGCTGTCGGACATACCGAACAGCGTGACGGGAAAGACCACCGCTTTCTTCGAGCCGGCGCTCGACTACATCGTCTGCAAGGTGCCCGCGGTGGGACCTCACAAATTCCACGGCGCAATCAAGCAGATCGGCAGCGAGATGAAGAGCGTCGGCGAGGTGATGGCGATCGGCCGGTCCTTTCCAGAGGTCCTGCAAAAGGCGCTGCGCATGCTTGACATCGGCGTGCACGGCCTCGATCCAGACGCATACGAGTTCGAGGTGCTCAAGGACGAGCTCCGACAGGCGACTCCCCGGCGAATCTTTGGCGTCGCGAGGGCAATTGCGGACGGCTTGGAGACGCCGGAGATCGCGGAACTGACGCGCATCGACCCATGGTTCATTGACTCCCTGCGACCCGTGCTGCAGATGCACAGAAAGCTGCAGGAGCTGGGAGGCCTTCCCGCGGAGGCGGATCTCCGCGAGGCCAAGAAACTTGGGTTCAGCGATCGCGCCCTCGAGACTCTGACAAATGCGCCAGTGGGATCGGCGCGGGAACTGCGCACGCGGCATGGAATCCGGCCAAACCTCGCGCAGATCGACACGAGCGCCGGGGAGTTTCCGGCGGTCACGAATTACCTGTATGCGTCATACGGCGCGAGCTTTTCGGAGACTCGCATCTCAACGCGGCCGAAGATCATGCTGCTGGGTTCCGGCGTCTATCGAATCGGCTCAAGCGTGGAGTTTGACTGGAGCTGCGTCAATGCTGTCTCCGCGATCTCGCGGCTCGGCTATTCGACCATCATGGTCAACTACAACCCGGAGACCGTCAGCACGGACTACGATGTCTGCGACGAACTGATCTTCGACGAGGTGAGTATCGAGTCGGTACTTGAGTTTGTCGAAATCGAGCAGCCGGTCGGGGTCGTGGTCAGCATGGGAGGGCAGGTACCAAACAACCTGGCCGTAAGACTCGCCGCTGCGGGCGTGCGGCTGCTCGGAACCGACGCTGCACAGATAGATCGTGCTGAAGACCGGAATAAGTTCAGTCGGCTTCTGGACGAGCTGGCTATCGACCAACCTGCGTGGAGCCACGTTCTCAACGTCGAGCAATCTCTTGCGGTCGTCGACCAACTGGGAGGCTTCCCGGTGCTCGTGCGGCCGAGTTACGTCTTGAGCGGGGCTGCGATGAGCGTCGCGCATGAGCCGAATGAGCTCGCCGAGATCCTGGGCCGAGCGAAGCGCGTCTCCCCGGATCATCCCGTTGTCATCTCGAAGTTCGAGATCAATGCGCGCGAATTTGAGGTCGATGCGGTTGCAAGCCAAGGCAAGCTGGTCGTGTGGGCAGCCTGCGAACACGTTGAGAACGCAGGGATACACAGTGGCGACGCCACGCTGATCCTTCCGCCGCAGCGAGTCTATGTATCGACGCTCCGGCAGATGCGGCAGATTGTCGCCAAGCTTGCTGAGGCCCTGGCGATCACGGGGCCGTTCAACGTGCAGTTCCTGGCGCGCGACAACCAGGTCAAGGTGATCGAGTGCAACCTGCGCGCCTCGCGGAGCTTTCCATTTGTGTCCAAGGTCGTAGGTTTCAACCTGGCGGAGGAAGCGGCCAGTCGGATGTTGGGTGCGGGTACGCCAGTCCAGCTGGATGCGATCAACCTCAACCATGTCGGCGTGAAGGTGTCGATGTTCTCGTTCGCCAGGCTCCATGGGGTGGACCCGCTGCTTGGCGTGGAGATGTCGAGCACCGGAGAGGTCGGTTGTCTCGGCATGAACGTACACGAGGCCCTGTTGCAGGCCTTGACTGCCACCGGATTCCGCCGGCCCAAGGCGGGTGTGCTGCTTTCGCTGGGGCCGGTCCCCCATAAGTATTCCTTCGCGGAGGATGCGCGGCTCATTGCCGACGTGCTGAAACTGCCGCTGTTTGCGACTCCAGGGACGGCCGAGATGCTGCAGCAGGTCGGCATTGCGTCTACGCCTGTGAGCAAGGACGATGGAACGGCAGGAAGCGGCGTGGACCTGATCGAACGTGGCGTCGTCGACCTGGTAATCAACGTGCCCCGGGAATACGACCGCTTGGGTCGGCCAGACGGGTATCAGATCCGGCGAAGAGCGGTCGAGTGCGGTGTGCCCCTGTTCACGGACCTGCAGCTCTCCAAGGCGTTGCTGGAGGCCCTGCGGTGGGCGGAGGGTAGAAAGGTCCCCAACCGCCCGATGGATGCATATTGGTGACGCAGTCGTGGGCTTCGTGGCAGGTGAATAGGCGGGGCTACCGTCAATTAGGTAGCATGCGTCTGAGGTATCGACAGAAAAGCGCGGAGGCCCGCTAGATGGGCCACGAAGACTACGCAAGGCAGGACAAGGTCGTCAGCTCGTCCAATCGGGCGTTCGGGCTGGTGTTCGCCTCAGTTTTCGCGCTGATCGGGTGTCTGCCCCTGCTGTTCGGGCGCGCCCTGAAGCCGTGGGCCGTTGCCACCTCCGGGATTTTCTTGCTGGCTGCGCTGTTGCTTCCCGCTGCGCTTGCTCCGCTCAATCGCCTCTGGACGAAGCTCGGACTCCTGCTGCATCACGTCATCAGCCCGGTTGCGCTCGCGATCGTGTTTTTTGTTGCAGTCGCACCGATGGGACTGTTGATGCGCATGTTCGGCAAGGATCCCCTCAGGTTGCGATTCGACCCGAATGCCACGACATACTGGATCGATCGCGAGCCACCGGGTCCGCCGCCGCAGTCACTTCGTGACCAGTTCTAGACCAGTCATCAGACGACGATTCGAGGGACCAAGATGAGCCTACCGGTAGAACTCTTCCGATTCATGCGAGCCAGGCGGAAGTACTGGTTGGTGCCGATCCTCATCGTCATGCTGGCCCTTGGTGGGCTCATCGTTCTCGCGAAGGGATCCGCGGTGGCTCCCTTCATCTATACGCTTTTCTGAGTCGGATGCGGGTGCTTGGAATTTCGGCGTTCTATCACGACAGCGCCGCTGCGCTCGTCGTCGACGGTGCCGTGGTCGCCGCCGCACAGGAGGAGCGATTCACACGCAAGAAGCACGATCCGGGGTTCCCTGTAAACGCGATCGCGTATTGCCTGCGCGAAGGCGGCGCGCAGGTTGACGATATCGACGAAATCGCGTTCTACGACAAGCCGCTCCTCAAGTTCGAGCGCTTGCTGGAGACGTACCTTTCATTTGCCCCACGCGGGTTCAAGAGCTTTCGCATGGCCATACCTGTATGGCTGCGCGAAAAGCTGTTCCTGAAGGACCTGGTCATCGACGAGCTGGTTGCAATGGGTGGGTCGAAGAAGAGCCTGCAATCCAGGCTCGTCTTTTCCGAGCACCACCTGTCGCACGCCGCGAGCGCCTATTTCCCGTCGCCGTTCGACGATGCGGTTGTTTTGACCATGGACGGAGTGGGGGAATGGGCCACGACCTCGCTCGCACAGGGTCGCGGCAGCAATCTCGAGGTACACAAGGAAATCCATTTTCCCCATTCGATCGGCTTGCTCTATTCGGCGTTCACCTATTACACCGGATTCAAGGTCAACTCCGGCGAATACAAGGTCATGGGGCTCGCGCCGTACGGGCAGCCCAGGTTCGTGCAAACGATCCTGGACCACCTCGTCGACTTGAAGCCGGATGGAAGCTTCCGCCTCAACATGGACTACTTCGACTATTGCACTGGTCTCACGATGACCAATCAGCGTTTTGCGGACTTGTTCGGGGGGAGACCGCGTAAGGCCGAGGACAGGCTGACGCAGCGGGAGATGGACCTTGCGGCGTCGGTGCAAGTCGTCACGGAGGAAGTGGTGCTTCGCCTTACGAGGTCCCTTGCGAAGGAGTCGGGGAGTCGAAACCTGTGCCTGGCCGGCGGCGTTGCGCTGAATTGCGTTGCCAATGGCAAGGTGCTGCGCGACGGAGCATTTCGCGACCTCTGGGTGCAACCGGCGGCCGGCGATGCCGGTGGTGCGCTCGGCGCGGCATTGGCCGCGTATCACCTATACGAGGGTCAGCCGCGGCCGACGAACGGGGTCGCCAGTGACCGAATGCACGGCTCCTACCTGGGCCCGGCATTTGCTCAGGACGACATCGAGAAACGACTGGCCGCGGCCCAGGCAAGGTTTACGGTCCTGGGTGAAGATGAGCTGCTGCGGGAGGCATCTCGCGCCCTGGCCGATGGTATGGCGCTCGGCTGGTTCCAAGGCCGCATGGAGTTCGGGCCACGTGCCCTTGGGGCCCGCTCCATCCTTGGCGATGCGCGCTCCTCGACGATGCAGTCGGTATTGAATCTGAAGGTCAAGTACCGTGAATCGTTTCGGCCGTTTGCGCCGTCCGTCCTGCGGGAGGACGTCGGGGACTGGTTCGACCTGGACTACGACAGCCCGTATATGCTGCTCGTGGCGGACGTGATCGGTAGCCGTCGTCGCTCGATGACGGCTGAGCAGGAAGCCCTGTTTGGGATCGACAAGCTCAATGTACCTCGGTCCGAGATTCCGGCAGTGACCCACGTGGACTATTCTGCCCGGATCCAGACGGTGCACCGGGAGACGAATCCCCGATACCACGCATTGCTGACGAAGTTCAAGGAATTGACTGGCTGCCCGGTTGTCGTCAACACCAGTTTCAACGTTCGGGGAGAGCCGATCGTCGGGTCGCCTGAAGATGCATTCCGCTGCTTCATGGGCACCGAGATCGAGCGTTTGGCGATTGGCAGTTGCTGGCTTCGGAAGGAAGACCAGGATCCCTCGCTGAAGAAGAACTACGAGACGGCCTTCGAGCTCGACTGAGCCTGTGTTCGCTGCCAGGGTGCTGAAGACGGAAGGTACGTTGCTGTCGATTGCCATCGGCGTGTTCCTTATCGCGCTTGGCATCATCGTTTCCGCCGAGTTTCTCGACAGCACAATTTTCCTGCAGGGAACCATCGCAGGCACGGATCGACGCGCGCCCGCCTGGATGGTTATTCGCGTGCTGCTCGTCCTTGCGGGCCTGTACTTGCTCGTTCGACGCCCCACGGTCAGCGTCAAAGACCTTGCCTCCATGGCGGCGGTTGCTGCGATCGCGGCAGGCGTCGGTGCGGTCGCGGTGCAGTTTGTGCTCTCCGCGACTCCGGTAGTCAGCGGCTGGCGATCGTTTGCACCTGCTGACCAGCAGAACTCACTTGGCTTTCGCGGTCGACCGATTTCGTATACTGATACCGACTTCGTCGTCGTACTGGTCGGCGACTCGCAGGTCGAAGCGATGTCCATGGAAATGGACTCGATGCCCGAGACACGCCTGGAACACTACCTGAAGACGCAGGGTGTGCCCGCGAGAGCCTTTAGTGTTGCCGCTGGAGGATACGGGCAGGATCAGCAACTGCTCGGGTTGGAGAAGTTTTTTGGGAAGTTTCGTGCAGACCTTGTGGTCCTGTGGGAGACACCGGCAAACGATATCTGGAACAACCAGTTCCTGACCAACATGTTCTCCTGGCACTCGAAGCCGTCCTATTGGCTGGAAGGCGGCGAGCTGCGCGGTCCGACTGCACGGCTTGGCGACCAGTTATGTGCTTCCAAGATCGTCGTGGTGGCGATGTGGTGCCAGGTGGTGTCGCTGCCGCACCAGGCGCGGACATGGGAGCGCAGGCTGCCTTCTCCATTCGTGCCGCTGGACCATTGGGATGGCGCGGTCAACCTGGAGTGGCAACAGCGGTGGGATTCCAATCGGGGCTTCATGCGAGACGAGAACCTCGCGACCGAGCAGAGCCACATGGCGATCGACCTTACGCCTGCGAGCAAGCGCATGGAATACGGGATCGAGTTGACTCGAGCGCTGTTGTTCCGGATCAAGGCACTTGCGGAGGCGCATGGCGCAGGATTCGTTGCGTTCCAGACTGTCGGAAGGCGGGATCCGCCAGTCACCGACGGGATGTACTTGTTGAACGGCAAGTACTACCGAGTGTCGGATGGTCAGGCCGCAACGATCTGGCGAAAGATCAACAGCGGCTTGGAGTCGCTGGACGTGAGGGTCGCCACCAATGACTGGAAGGTTTCGCCGGACGACGCGCACTTGAACAAGGCCGCGACCGACCAGGTTATGCGCGACCTTGCGGATCGGCTCATTCCGCATGTTTCGCGGCACGTGCGTGCACAGCCGGACGCCAGTGACTGACAGCGTGTTTCCCGTCAGGAAGGGGCAAACTTCCTTACAAGCTTGCCTTCGTGTATCGTTCGCCGCCCGATCATGGGCGCGTAGCTCAGCGGTAGAGCACTACCTTGACATGGTAGGGGTCCCTGGTTCGATCCCAGGCGCGCCCACCAGTTCGCTCGACCCAGATTGCCTTTGGCTCCAGACCGAATTGGTCTCGAGGCGCTAGCTCGGCCAATTCGCCGGTCCAAGTTTCCAGTTCGTCGCCGTCATGCTAGCGTGGCGCGGCAACACGGGCTTCGGTGTGCAAAAATCGTATCAAATCAGCGAGTTCGATTTAAACGTTGATGAACGAATAACAGTCGCAATGGAACTGGAGGTGCAGATCGTCGTTGACCCGTACCGGGACCAGGCGAAACAGCGCCTGCGAGTGTTCGCGGCCAAGGGTGGCGTGATCGGGCGATCGCCAGACAGCGACTGGTGCCTGCCTGACCCGCAGTCCTACGTCTCCGGGCACCACTGCGAGTTCGAGTTTCGTGACGATGCGTTCTGGCTTCTTGACACGAGTCGCAACGGCGTCTTCGTCAACGGTGCCGCGAATAGGGTGGGCTACGGACATCGAGTCCGACTCAGTGACGGGGACCGGCTGAAGGTTGGTCTGTATGAGCTTGTCGTTCGATTGCGTGACCACGGGCGACTGGTCGCTGGCCGGCCGCTCACTCCGGAAAAGGACGGGGTACAGCACGACGGATCTGTAACCAGGACGTTCAGCCCGCAGCCGGACTCGGTCGGTGGGGATGTGCCCCATGACCCTGTAGTGGGTGCGGCGGGGGCGCGGCCGAGCGGCGGAGCAGATGATGTTGCCGACGAGGCACGCGCACTGAAACCCCCCACGTCGCCGACGGGGTCGCAGCGGGTCGTGACGATTGATCGTGCGCGGTTGCGAGAAATCGGTCTGCTGCCGCCCGAAGCACAGGAACGGCTCATTGCAAACCAGTTCCGCCAGATCAAGCGTGCGCTACTCGCGAACGCCTTCGGGAAGGGCGTGCCGGCCGTAACCAACGGGCGGCTGATGATGATGACGAGTGCATTACCCGGGGAGGGTAAGACGTTCAGCACCATCAACCTTGCACTGAGCCTGGCGCGAGAGAAGAACATCGACGTGCTGATGGTCGACGCGGACGTCGCAAAACCGCAGATCAGTTCATTGTTCGGATTGGAGAGGGAGCCGGGGCTGCTCGAGGCTCTCGCCGACGATCGAATCGACGTCGAGTCGCTGGTATTGCGTACGGACATCAGCGGCCTCTGCATATTACCCGCCGGTCGTTGCGCCGAGGATATCGCAACCGAGCTTCTTTCCAGCGCGCGCATGGACGAGACGGCCGCACGGCTGGAATCGCGCAATCCGAACAGGGTAGTGTTGCTGGATTCGCCACCATTGCTCCTCACAAATGAGTCGCGCGTCCTGACCGGCATTGCAGGCCAGGTAGTGATCGTGGTGCGCGCTGGCGTCACTCCCCAGGCTGCCGTGACGGAAGCAATCAGCTATGTCGGTGAGGACAAGCCTATCGGTCTCGTCCTCAACCAGAGCAAGGCAAATGCGCCCAATAGCTACTACGGATACGGGGCGTACGGATACGGCGAGTACGGCAGCGCGGATACTGACAAGCAGGCTCGCGGCAGGCAGCAGTAGTCAGGACCGGGTCATCAGGCCAGTCACGATCTCTGCGATCGCAAGGGATGCGGTGAGCCCCGGCGACTCGATGCCGAACAGGTTCACCAACCCTGGTACGCCGTGACTCGAAGGCCCGTCGATCCGGAAGTCCGCTGCGACTTGACCCGGTCCCGAGATTTTCGGGCGAATACCAGCATAGGCGGGTTCGAGCGAATCGTTGCGGAGACCGGGCCAGTAACGGCGGATGGCGGCGTAAAATTCGGCGGACCGATGAGAATCGACATCGTAGTCGATTGAATTGATCCATTCGACGTCAGGGCCGAAGCGAGCGCGTCCCGCCAGGTCGAGCGTCAGGTGCACCCCGAGACCCCCGGGCTCCGGGACGGGATAGACGAGTCGGCCGAACGGGCGCGCGGCCGGCGAGTGCGAAGTAGGTCCCCTTGGCGAGGTACGCAGGCGGCACACTGCTCGCGGGCAGTCCCTCGATGTTCCGAGCAAGTTCCTGCGACCCCAACCCGGCAGAATTCACCAGCCATCGCGTCACTAGCGAGGTTGCATCTGGATCGTCGACCTGGAGCTCGATGCCGCTCGTGACGACCCTCATCCGTTTGACCCTCGTGCGCAGGACACAAATAGCCCCAAGCCTTTCGGCGTCCGCCAGGAAGGACAACATCAAGCTGTGCGAATCGAAAATGCCGGTCGATGGAGAAAGGAGCGCTCCCGCGCACGACAATTCTGGCTCCAGCGCGCGAGCTTCGCTGGCACTCAAGGTCACGAGGTCGTCCACGCCGTTCCCGCGTGCCACAGTCGCGATTTCGCTGAGCTTGCCCAGCTGTGATCGATCGGTTGCGACGATCAGCTTGCCGCACTTCCGATGAGGAACACCGTTGACCTGGCAGTAGGCGTACAGAAGCTCGCGCCCGCGGACGCAAGTCCTGGCCTTCAAGGAATCCTGGGGATAGTACAGTCCAGCATGGATAACCTCGGAGCTTCGCGAGCTCGTTTCGCTGCCGATGGCGGAATGTTGCTCGAGGATCATGGTCTCGCGACCAGCCGCCGCAAGTTGTCGTGCAATGGCCAGGCCAACCACGCCCGCGCCAACGACTACGCAATCAACCTTGGACATGTCTATCGGATCGCCACGAACGGATGGCATGACATAATGACCGGAAGCCGCAGGCCTGTCGCGCAACTGCTAAACTGGCACGACAAGAAATGCAAAGTCGAGCCCGTGTTGGTCGTCCCGGCGTCCACCTCGACCCTCTCCGAGCAGAGCACCTGTCATGCCAATTTCCGAAACCGTCCAGCTGGGCGAGGACGTGCGAATCTTCCATCCGTCGCTCGTCAACCTCTACGGCTGCAAGGTCGGTCCGGGTACCCGCATTGGGGCGTTCGTCGAGATCCAGAAGAATGCGTCGGTCGGAGCCCGCTGTAAGATCTCATCGCACAGCTTCATTTGTGAGGGAGTGTCGATCGAAGAGGAGGTGTTCGTCGGCCATGGCGTGATGTTCACCAACGATCGACTGCCACGCGCCACCAACGCCGACGGCAGCCCGCAATCCGAAGCAGACTGGAAAGTGGAACCGACGATTGTGAGGAAGCGAGCCTCGATCGGTTCGAACGTCACCATCGTGGCCGGCGTGACGATCGGCGTCGAATCGCTGGTCGGGGCGGGTGCGGTCGTGACGCGCGACGTGCCTGACTACGCAATCGTGGCCGGAGTCCCGGCGCGAGTCATCGGCGACACGCGAAGCGAGCGGCACATACGCGGACAGCGGACACGACGAAGTAATCAGGCCAGGAGGCCAGGGGTGGGAGTGATCAGAATTGGGGTCGTCGGATATGGCTACTGGGGTCCGAATCTCGTGCGAAATTTCGCCGAGACGCCGGAAGCCACCCTCGCCGCGGTCGCGGATCTGGATGCCCGGAAGCTTGAGATAGTCAAGCGCCGCTATCCGGTCATCAAGACGACCACCCGGTTCCAGGATCTGCTTGAAGACCCGGGCATCGACGCGGTCGCGATCGCTACCCCGGTAAACACGCACTTCGAGCTCGGCATGGCGGTCCTGAAAGCCGGCAAGCATTTGTGGCTCGAGAAGCCCATGGCCGAGACCTCGCTCCAGGCCCGCAAGCTGATCGACGAGGCTGACAAGCGAAAACTCGTCCTGCTTGTGGACCACACGTTCATTTACACCGGCGCCGTGCGCAAGATGGCCGAGATCATCAAGGCTGGCGACCTCGGGCGCGTGTACTACTACGATTCGGTCCGGGTCAACCTGGGTCTCTTTCAGCGCGACGTCAGCGTGATCTCGGACCTGGCCGTCCACGACTTTGCCATCCTCGAGCACCTCCTCGGTGAGCACCCGACCGCGGTGTCGGCCAGCGGCGTCAATCACTTTCCCGGGTACGCCGGAGAACCTGGCGTTCATCACACTGTTCTATGAATCGGGCACGATCGCGCACGTAAACGTCAACTGGTTGGCGCCAGTGAAGGTGCGGCAGATCCTCATCGGCGGCAGCAAGAAGATGATTACTTACGACGATCTGGAGCCCAGCGAGAAGATCAAGATCTACGACAAGGGCGTCAGCTTCACGGACGACCCGCAACAGATCTACGAGATGCGCGTCGGGTATAGGACCGGCGACATGTGGGCGCCGAAGCTCGATGGCACCGAGGCGCTGAGCGTGGAAGGTGAGCATTTCGTGGAGTGCATCGCCAATGCAACCGTGCCGCAAACCGACGGCCGACTCGGTCTGCGCGTGGTGGAGCTGATCGAAGCGGCCACCAGCTCGATGCGCGGCAAGGGTGAAACTGTATACGTGCCGAGACAGGGGAGAGCATCGTGATTCCATTTGTCGACTTGAAGGCGCAATACGCCTCGATCAGGGACGAAGTGAATGCAGCCATCCAGGGGGTCCTGGATTCCTGCCAGTTCACCCTGGGTCCCGAGGTTGCGAAGTTCGAGGAGGAGTTCGCGGCGTACTCCGGTGCCTCAATGGGCATCGGCGTCAATACCGGGACCAGCGCGCTGCACCTGGCTCTGCTCGCGGCCGACGTAGGCCCTGGGGATGAGGTCATCACGGTTCCGTTCACGTTTGTCGCGACCGTGTCGGCGATCTGCTACGCCGGCGCTCGACCCGTGTTCGTCGATGTCGACCCCAGCACATTGACGATGGACCCGGACGGAATCGAGGCGGCGATCACACCTCGCACCAAGGCCATCATTCCGGTGCACCTGTACGGGCAGACCGCGGACATGGATCCGATCCTGGCCGTGGCTCGCAAGCGCAGTCTCGTGGTGATCGAGGACGCTTGCCAGGCCCACGGTGCGGAGTACAAGGGCCGCCGTGCCGGCAGCATGGGCGAGATGGGCTGCTTCAGCTTCTATCCGGGCAAGAACCTGGGCGCGTACGGCGAGGGCGGCATGGTCGTTACCGGCGA
Organism: uncultured Gammaproteobacteria bacterium; assembly: GCA_963728295.1. Lineage (GTDB taxonomy): Bacteria > Pseudomonadota > Gammaproteobacteria > Steroidobacterales > Steroidobacteraceae > DATJKD01. The sequence continues at coordinate 45,038 of CAVSKB010000007.1, forward strand.
CACCGGGTACGCCCGCACCATCCGTATGTTGCGTGACTGGGGCGCCGAGAAAAAGTACGAGCACGTGCTCAAGGGCTACAATTTCCGCCTGGAGGGAATCCAGGGAGCGGTGCTCCGCGTGAAACTCCGGCACCTGGAGGCCTGGACGGAGTCACGCCGCAATGCGGCGAGCCGTTACGACGAGATGCTGCGCGGGGTGGTGCCAACTCCCGAGGCCCTTTCGCACAATCGTCACGTCTACCATGTATACGCGATCAGGACGGTCGAGCGGGCTGCGTGGCAGCAGGCGCTCACGGCCGCCGGGGTGCAGACTGGCATCCATTACCCGACGCCGATCCATCTCCTGCCGGCGCATGCCGACCTGGGGTACCGCAAGGGTCAGTTCCCGAATTCGGAGCACGCGGCGCAGGAGGTGTTGTCGCTGCCGATGTTTGCCGAATTGACCGAGAGCCAGATAGCGATCGTCGGCGAGTCGATTCGAGCCCTGGCGAGCAGCCCGGTCAAGCGCTTCGGCTGAAGAAACCGGCGTTGGGCGACGAGGCCCGTGTCGAAAAATCTTACAGTTTGCAATTCAGCAGGGATGCAATACTCTAAATTCCGCAGGCTCAGCAGCGGGTTCGACGACCCGGTGCGGCGTGGCACGCGCATTGCATCCTGCCTTTGGACACGGACGACCGTAGCAACAGGTGCTTGGGGTCGGGATTCGCACCTGTGAAGTACTAAGGCAGATATGCCAAATCTTGCACAAGATGTTCTCGGTGGTTCACCGCAATCCGATGGGTTTCGCGGTGAACGCGTCGTCGACGGGGCTGGCGCCTCTGGTGTCTATAAGCGCCTGACGGTCACCCCAACGAGCGCCAGCCATATGCTGGCGAAGAGTCAGTTCTTCAGGCAGCTTCAGCTGGAAAAGCGCCGCACGGACCGATCGAAAGCGCCCCTGTCGTTGATCGTCTTTTACACTGGCGCTGCGGATGGTCAGCGAATACACCACCTCAAGCAGCTCGCGGAACTGCTGCAACGCAGCAAACGCGAAACCGACATACTCGGGTACCTCGGCGAGCATCGGCTGGCCCTGCTTCTGCCAGACACCAACGGTGTTGGGGTAGAAACGCTGATTCGCAATCTGCGCGGCCGCGCCGGCGATCTCGAGTACTCCACGAGCAGCGGCACATATCCGGACCAGGTGTTCGACGGTCTCCTGGCACCCCAAACGGCGCCCACCGAAGTTTTTCCGCTGCTGATCGAGGACGGCCCAAACACCTCGAGTGCGTCCGCATTCCTGAAGAGGGCGGTCGACCTTGCGGGGGCGACTGCATTGATCGTACTGCTATCGCCGTTGATGGCGGTAACAGCGTTGGCGATTGCCATGACATCTCGTGGGCCGGTCATCTTCCGCCAGGTTCGGCTGGGCAGGCGTGGGGCGCCGTTCGTCTTCTACAAGTTCCGGTCGATGATCACCAATGCGGACGACCATATCCATCGCGAGTACGTCCAGAACCTCATCAACGGCAGGCATCAGGAGTTCAATCAGGGTGATGTCGAGGATCCACTCTATAAGCTGAAGGCAGATCCTCGGGTCACACGTGTGGGCGCCCTCATCCGTGTGACGAGCATTGACGAGCTGCCGCAACTGTTCAACGTGTTGATCGGCGACATGAGCCTGGTCGGTCCGCGACCTCCGCTCCTCTACGAAGCCGAGAAGTACCAGTCCTGGCACCTGCGCCGGGTACTGGAGATCCGCCCGGGAATCACCGGCCTATGGCAGGTCGAGGGCCGCAGCAAGACAAGTTTCGACGACATGGTCAGGCTTGATCTCCGCTACATCCGCAATTGTTCGATGTTGTTGGACATCAAGATTCTCCTGAAGACCGTAGCAGTCGTACTAAGGCGTGACGGTGCCACCTGACCAGTTCGGCTGCGCAGCTCACCGGGTCGCATTTCCTTGAGAATCGCATTCATCGCCCCGTACCAGGGGCCGTCACTATTGGTGCGCAGGCCAATCAGGCGGAATCTTGCCCTCGCCGGCAACCTGAAGATTGAACTTGTCGCGAAGCTGCTGAGCGGACAAGGACATGACTTGGAAGTACTTTCGCAGGGCGAGGTTGTCGATTACAGCCTCGACTACTTCCCGGCATTTGAGGAGACGACGCGTTTTGATGCATCCATCCCTGTCTACTATGCGTCGTCACTGCCTTGGCGATACGCGAACGGATGGTGGTCCGCCAACCGACTGCGGCGCCTGCTTGAGCTGCGGCATCGCCGATCGGCGTTCGACCTGGTCGTGGTCTACAACTTGAAGCAGCCGCAGGTGGCGTGTGCTGTCTACAGCATGGAACATCTGGCGTTGCCAGTGGTGCTCGAGTTCGAGGATGACCTGTTTGTAGACGTACACGGAAAAGACAGCCGACGGCTGCGCGACGTGAACCACTGGCGCCGTGCCAGGAAGGTGCTCGACCGGGTGTCCGGGTGTGTCGCAGTGTCGCCGCATCTCCTGTCGCGCTTGCCGTCCGAAGTACCTTCGCTCCTTGTTCGGGGAATTGTTGGAGAGGATCTGGTCAGCGGCCCGGGCGTCGCTGTGGCGCCGAAGAAGAACAGGGTTCTCTATTCCGGAACATTCGCCGAGAACAAGGGTCTGGTGCAGCTGATCGAGGCCTGGCGCATTGCTGGGTTGTCGGGCTGGGAGCTGCACATCGCGGGTGACGGGATCATGAGGGATCGACTGAGCCAGCTCGCGTCATCGAGCGCCGGGATCGTATTTCACGGACTCCTCTCCAGGGGGGATCTGGTGCAACTCCTGTCCACCGCGAGAATCGGCATCAATCCTCATGACGTGAGCGCGACCCCGGGAAATGTCTTTGCATTCAAGATCGTCGAGTACCTCGCTGCCGGGGCGCACGTGATATCGACCCGCATGGGGCCTGTCGAGTCGGAATTGGAGCAGGGTGTTACATACCTGAGCGACAACCGGCCAGAAACGATCGCTCAGACACTGAGGCGTGTCGTGTTGAGTGGCGCCTATCAGAATTGTGCCGACCGTGCGGCACTGCACTTGTACGGGGCAAAGGCAGTCGGCCCGGCTCTGGACGGGCTTCTGCGACGAGCGACGCTGCGTTTCGAGGTCTAGTTTGATGCGCTGGCTTGCCTCATGGGCGCCTTGAGCTGCCAATGGCACGAGTACCGAGGCGAGCCGAAATCAAGATGACGGCAGAAGCGAAGAGTAGTTCTGTGCCTTCGATCAAGCAGGAGCGCGCAACGTGGCAAAGGTAGCACTCGTCACAGGCATCACGGGACAGGACGGCGCGTACCTTGCGGAGCTGTTGCTGGAGAAGGGTTACGAAGTGCACGGCATCAAGCGCCGATCGTCACTTTTCAATACCGACCGAATTGACCACTTGTATCGCGACCCGCACGACAAGGACGTTCGCTTCAAGCTGCACTATGGCGACCTGACTGATGCCACCAATCTGATCCGGGTCGTACAGCTGGTTCGCCCGGATGAGATCTATAACCTGGCAGCCCAGAGTCACGTGGCTGTGTCGTTCGAGACGCCGGAATACACGGCCAATGCGGACGCATTGGGCACGCTTCGAATTCTCGAAGCAATTCGAATCCTCGGGTTGGAAAGGACCACGCGGTTCTACCAGGCTTCAACCTCGGAGATGTTTGGCCGAGTATGCGAATCACCGCAGACCGAGTCGACGCCCTTTTATCCCCGCTCGCCCTATGGAGCGGCAAAGGTATACGCATACTGGATCACGGTTAACTATCGGGAGGCCTACGGGCTCTTCGCGAGTAACGGAATATTGTTCAACCACGAGTCGCCAGTACGCGGCGAGACGTTTGTGACTCGCAAGATCACGCGAGGACTTGCGCGAATTCAACTCGGCCTCGAGCAGTGCATATATCTTGGAAATCTGGACGCGTTGCGCGACTGGGGCCACGCTAAGGACTTCGTTCGTGCCCAATGGCTGATTCTCCAGCAGGAGACAGCCGACGACTTCGTGATTGCAACGGGCGAGCAGCATTCGGTGCGAGAGTTCGTCGAGGTGGCCGGAGCCAACCTCGGGTATTCGGTTGAGTGGCGCGGGAAAGGGATTGACGAGGAAGCGGTCGACCGTCGCACCGGAAAGGTGCTGGTCAAGATCGACGCACGCTACTACCGGCCAACAGAAGTGGACTCGCTTCTGGGAGACGCTTCGAAGGCGCGTTCCACGCTTGGCTGGAAACCACAGATATCGTTTCCCGAGATGGTGCAGGAGATGGTCGAGAATGATCTGGATCTGGCCCGTCGCGACGCCCATATGCAGCGCGAGGGATTCCGGGTAAATCAGCGCCATGAATGAGGCTGACCGTATCTACCTTGCAGGTCACACCGGCCTCGTCGGGGCTGCGGTCCTGCGAGAGCTTGGGCGCTCGGGCTATGGCAACGTCATTCTGCGACGGAGCTCTGAGCTCGACCTGCGTGACCAGGAAGCAGTGCTGAAGTTCTTCGCAATGGAACGGCCAAGTTGCGTAATTCTCGCGGCGGCAAAGGTTGGTGGCATCGTCGCCAATAACTCGTGTCCGGGCGACTTCATTCGCGACAACCTACAGATCCAGACCAATACGATCGAAGCAGCACGGATCTACGGGACACGAAAACTGTGTTTCCTGGGATCCAGCTGCATCTACCCGAAATTTGCGACTCAGCCGATGCGCGAGGATTGTCTGCTCACCGGTGAGCTCGAGCCGACGAATGAGTGGTACGCGATCGCGAAGATCGCTGGAATCAAGATGTGCCAGGCCTATCGAAGGCAGTACGGATTCAATGCAATCTCGCTCATGCCGCCGAATCTCTACGGCCCGGGAGACAATTTCAATCTCGTCGGCAGTCATGTGTTGCCGGCGTTGATCCGTCGCTTCCATGAAGCGAAGGTGGACGGCGTCGCGGAGGTGACGATCTGGGGAACGGGGTTGCCGCGCCGCGAATTCTTGTATGTGGATGATCTGGCGAAAGCCATCATGCATCTGATGCGGACGTACGACGGTGAGGCAATCGTCAATATCGGAAGTGGATCCGAGATCTCGATTCGCGAGCTGGCCAAAATGGTTGCTGAAATAGTGGGTTTTCAGGGCCGCATTTCATGCGACCCGAGCAAGCCGGATGGAACGCCTCGGAAGCTCCTCGACGTGTCACGGGTGACGCAACTCGGGTGGAAACCGACGGTGAGCCTGCAAGACGGGGTGAGGCTGACATATCAGTGGTTTATCGAAAACCAGGCCACTCTGCGTCGCTAATGCGATTTAGCCACCTGATGTAGGCGGGGAGAGCTCCTACCGAAGGTGCAGAGTGCAGTCGTATGAAGATCGTGACAATCGTCGGAGCAAGACCACAGTTCATCAAGGCAGCGCCCTTGAGCCGCGAACTAAGGAAGCACCATAAAGAGTTCCTCCTGCATACCGGCCAGCACTACGATCAGGACATGTCTGGAGTCTTTTTCAGCGAGCTGGGAATTCCCGCTCCGGATGCAAATCTGGGTGTCGGGTCATCGAGGCACGGTGCACAGACTGCGGCAATGCTGGAGGGCATCGAACGCATTCTGATCGCTGAACAACCCGATTGGGTCATTGTTTATGGCGATACAAACTCCACGTTGGCAGGTGCGCTCGCGGCCGCGAAGATTCATGTGCCGATTGCGCATGTGGAGGCGGGGCTCAGAAGCTTCAACCGCCGCATGCCGGAGGAAGTCAATCGGGTGGTGACGGATCATCTTGCTCAGCTGAACTTGTGCCCAAGCACGACCGCAGTGGCTAATCTTGAAAAGGAAGGGATCACTGATAATGTTCACCTGGTCGGCGACATCATGTCCGACGCGCTGACATGGGGGCTACGGAGCAGCCAGGGCATTGCGCACGAGCTCTTGTCGTCTCTCCAGATTGCGGCAGGGCACTTCTTGTTGTGCACAGTGCACCGAAGTGAAAACACCGACGACCCTGAACGGCTGGCGGGCATCGTTGATGCGTTGAATAGACTGGATGAACGGGTGGTGTTGCCCCTGCACCCGCGGACCGGAAAGGCAATTGAGGCGACAAGACTGCAACTAAAGCCCCACGTTCGTGCGATCAACCCGATCGGCTATGTGCAGATGATTGCCCTGGCGTCTACCGCTCGAATGATTCTCACGGACTCAGGCGGGCTGCAGAAGGAAGCGTACTGGCTGGGCGTGCCGTGCGTCACTCTGCGTGATGAGACCGAGTGGGTCGAGACCGTGTCGAATGGCTGGAATGTACTCGCGGGAGCCAGTGCCGATCGCGTCGTTGATGCGGTTCGCGGCTGGTCAGCGCCGATAGCGTCGGCCGCAGCTCTACGGTGACGGAGGCGTAGCCGCGAGATGCGTATCATTGCTGAGATCCTAGTTGCGTGATCGACGAGAGTGGGCAAGCCGAAGCGTGCTTTGGCAATGCCGACCTTGAGGGAACCTGCCGATGACAAGTGAAGAGCGGGCTCCAGCCGATGTCGCGGTCGTCGGCATGGGCTACTGGGGAAGAAACCTCGTCCGCAACTTTCATGAGCTAGGATGCGCTCGCCGCAATCTGCGACGCGGATCCGACGGTCGAGGACACGTGCCGGCACGAATATCCCGGCGGCACGGTTCATTGCGCGACTTCAGAGAGGTCCTGGCCGACCGGAGGCATCGACGCCGTGGCGCTGGCGACGCCGGCGGTGACCCACTACGAGATGGCGAAGGCGGCGCTGTTGGCGGGCAAGGACGTGTTCGTCGAAAAGCCGCTGGCCATCGACGTGACGCAGGGCGAGGAACTCGTGCGGCTCGCGACAGCGAACGGGCGGATCCTGATGGTCGGCCACATCCTCCGGTATCACCCGGCGATCCTGAAGCTGCAGGAGCTGATTCAGGACGGCGTGCTGGGCAAGATCAACTACCTCTATTCCAACCGGCTGAACATCGGGAAGATTCGGACCGAAGGAGAACATCCTGTGGAGCTTCGCGCCGCACGACATCTCCGTGATGCTCGGCGCTGCTCGAACGAGATGCCCGAGCCGCGTGTCGTCGCCAGGGCGGCGCGTACCTCAGCCGGCGACGTCGCCGACGTCACGCTGAGCCACTTCGACTTCCCGAGCGGCGTGCAGGCGCACATCTTCGTGAGCTGGCTGCATCCGTTCAAGGAGCAGCGCCTGGTCGTGGTCGGCTCCGAGAAGATGGCGGTCTTCGACGACACCGCGGAGCACAAGCTGGTGCTCTATCCGCACAAGGTCGAATGGAAGAACCGCATGCCGACCGCCGTCAAGGCCGAGCGGCGAAGCCGTCGACGCTCGAGCAGCGCGAGCCGCTGCGCGTGGAGTGCCGAGCACTTCCTCGACTGCGTGGCGTCGCGAAACGTCGCCCGTCAGCGACGGCGCCGAAGGGCTTGCGGGTCCTGCGCGTGCTCGACGCCTGCCAGCGCTCGCTGATTCGGCGACGGCGCTGTCGATCGCCTGTCGGCGCGACCGGACCGCGAACCGGAATCCGCCACAGTACTTCGTCCACGAGTCCGCCTACGTCGACGATGGGCGCCGAGAGTCGGCGCCGGCTACCAAGATCTGGCACTTCTCGCACGTCATGAAGGGCGCGACGCATCGGGCGAGCGCTGCAACATCGGGCAGAACGTCAACGTCGACGGCGGCGCCGTCATCGGCAACAACGTCAAGATTCAGAACAACGTGTCGGTCTATACGCGGCGTCGATCGATCGAAGACGACGTGTTCCTCGGGCCGTCGTGCGTGCTGACGAACGTCAGCAATCCCCGCTCGCAGGTGAACCGGCATTCGCTCTACGAGGCGACAACGCTCTGAGGCGCGGCTGCTCCATCGGCGCGAATGCGACGATCGTCTGCGGCGTCACGGTCGGGCGGTACGCGTTCGTCGGCGCCGGCTCGGTCGTCACCAAGGACGTGCCGGACTACGCGCTGGTCATCGGCAATCCGGCCCGGCAGGTCGGCTGGATGAGCCGGCACGGCCATCGCCTCGAAGCCGCCCGACCGCGATGGCGTGATGCGCTGCCCGGAAAGCGGGCTTCGATACGAGGTTGGCCCGGACTCTCTGCTGAGATGCGTGGACCTCGACGAGGAGTCTGCCCTTCCGGTGTCACTGAGCAAGGGCACCGTACCTTACCGGAAGTTCAAGGAATAGGACTTGGTAACCAGCGCCCGGCGCGCGTGCCAGGCGAGCGGGTGCGCCGGCTGCGTTGCGCGTGCGCCTGTTACGCAAGCAACGTGCAGCGCGATTGTGGGACCTGCGACGTACTAGCATGCCAGGAATTGTCGGCATATTCCGCCGTGATCGTGGCCAGGATAGCGCTCACGACCTGCGCGTGATGCTGGACTGCACGACCCGTGAGAAATGGCACCGGGTGGGCACGTACACCGACGATGCACTTGGTGTGTACGTCGGCTGGATCTGGCACGCCGGCACCTACGTCGATGCCCTGCCGCTCTGGAACTCGACCCGCGACGTCTGCCTGATCATGATCGGTGAGGAATTTTCCCGCCCGCTGTCGTCGCGAGCCCCAGGGACGGGTGCCGTGGCAGAAAGTACCGCCGCCGAGCGGATACTGGCGCAATACGAGGAGCGTGGTATCGATTGCGTGCACGGACTCAACGGAGGCTTCAATGCGGTGATAGTCGATTCACGGGCCATGCGCGCGTTCCTGTTCAATGACCGCTATGGTCTTCTCCGCCTGCATTGTCATGCAAATGAACAGGCCCTGTACTTCGCGTCGGAACCGAAACCGATTCTGCGATTGTTGCCGGAGACCCGCCGGCTCGACGTACGAGGGCTGGGCGAATATCTGTCTCTCGGTTGCGTGATACAGAACCGCACCCTCTTCTCCGGCATCAATCTCCTACCCGGCGGTTCCCTCTGGTCGATCGCACCAGGCGAGTCCTTGCGCCGCGGTACTACCTTCGATCCGGCGGAGCTGGAGGCGTTGGAAGCCCTGCCGGCTTCAAGATACGAGGATGAGCTCAGGTCCCTGTGGCCGGATGTGCTGGATCGCTATTTCAAGGGTCCGCAACGGGTCGGACTGTCGATGACCGGCGGCCTGGACAGCAGGATGATCCTTGCGTGGGCAAACAAGGCGCCAGGGACGTTGCCCTGCTACACGTTCGGCGGCCCATTCAGGGAGTGCAATGACGTTCGCCTGGCACGCGAGGCGGCAACTCTCTGTCACCAGCCGCATGAAGTCGTCACCGTAAGCGGGGAGTTCCTGTCTGAATTTCCGGCGCTCGCCGAGCAAGCCGTCCTGATCAGCGGTGGTGCCATGGACGTGACGGGGGCCGTGGACGTCTATGTCCAGAGGCGTGCGCGGGAGATCGCACCGGTTCGACTGAGCGGCGTCAATGGCGGAGAACTGCTGCGTAACGTCATCAACTTCGGCCCGAGGCCTCTGAACCGGCAGATCTTTTCAGGGGACGTCATCGAGGCTGCATCGCTGGCAGCCCGCACTTACGAGGAGGAGACGAGGGGACACCCGGCGACGTTCGTCAGCTTCAAGCAGGCGCCGTGGCAAATGGCGACAAAGCTGGGGGTCGAGCATTCGCAGCTTACTTTCCGTACACCGTACTTTGACAATGACCTGGTTCGACTCTCATACCAGGTACCGTCAGCGCTGCGCTCGAGCAAGGCACCAGCGCTCGGCGTCATTGCAGCCGCCAATCCCGCACTCGCGCGAATGGGCACCGATCGCGGGCTCAGGGTCGGTGGTATTCCTGGCCTTGCCCGCCTGGAGAACCTGTACCAGGAATTTACGTTCAGGGCCGAATACGCGTATGACTACGGAATGCCGCAGTGGCTTGCGAAGGTAGACAACGTGCTGTCGCCGCTGCACCTCGAGCGGCTGTTCCTGGGCCGTCACAAGATCCACCACTTCCGCTGGTACTACCGCCACGAGCTCGCCGGCTATGTCCGTGATGTGCTGCTTGATCCACGTTCTCGGCAGCGCTGGTATCTGCAAGGCGATTCCCTGCGCAAACTGGTCGATGGCCACCTTGGCGGGCAACACAACTACACGATCGAGCTTCACAAAGTGCTTGCGTGCGAGCTGATCAATAGACACCTGGTCGAGCAGGCATGAGCGCCGCAGTGACGCCGGCGAAGCGGGCCTACGGCAACGACGTACTGCTGCTGCACTCCGGTGACGCAGGTGCTTGCGAGCGGAATCTGGCGAAGATCGCCGGCTTTCTGGGCGCGAAAGTCCAGATGTCGAGGGTCGATGGCAACGTGAACGAACTCGCCGACCTGCTGACCGTTCAAGGCGACCGGTCGATCTGCGTGATGATCAATGCCGACGTGCTTGTCCGGACTGCGCATGGCGGGTCTGAGCGCAGCGGGAAGCAACATCCATTACGAGGTCTCCCGGCCAACACGCTGGTGTACGGCTGGAAGCCCTCGAACGAGCATGCGCATTCGCTGCGAGTCCTGACTAATGGGACGCTGGCAGCAGTGACCCAGCTGTCACCCGGCAGCCTTCCAATCGAAGTTGGTTGCGACTCGGCATGCAGGCAGCTCGCGGGTCTGAAATTCGACGTCGGACAGGCGGAAGCACCGTGCATCTTCGAGTCAGGCGCGGGGGCGATGCTTTGCGAGCGGTTGATCTCGATCGGTGGTGGCGTGTCATTCGCACGCCTGCGCGACGAGGAGGGCTCATCGCTGTTGCTCGCAGCGGGCGAGGTCGGAGATCTCGATGCAGCCGTATCAGGTAGCGATTCAATCCTTCAGTACACCAATGCCATCGTTCCGGCAATGATCGCGATCCGCGAATGCCTGTATCCATACGTCTGGCACAACGAAGCGCCGTCGGCGTGCTTGATCGTGGATGATCCTCTGCTGAAGCCTCGTTACGGCGCGCTGGATTACCGAAAGCACCTGGCAGTGATGGATTCTCGCAAGTTCACCACCAGCATCGCCTTCATCCCGTGGAATCATCGTCGAACGGACAGGAGGGTCGCGGACCTGTTCAGGTCACGCCCGGACGCGTTCTCGTTGTGCATCCATGGCTGCGACCATACGCGGGCGGAATTCGGCGATGCCGATGCGGCAGTCCTCCGCCAACGTGCCTCACTGGCACTTGAAAGGATGCGGTCACATCGTGCGCTCTGGCGGTGTTCCATTCGACGAAGTGATGGTGTTTCCACAGGGGATCTTCTCAACGGCAGCCATGACCGCGCTCCGGGCGAGCGGGTACCTGGCTGCGGTCAACAGCACACCGGAGCCGATCGACACAGAAGGATCGCTGCGACTCCGCGACGTGCTGGATGTTGCGGTGACTCGATTCTCTGGCTTTCCATTGTTCACACGGCGATACCCTTCTCAGCTGGAAGAGCTGGCGTTCGATCTTTTTCTTGGGAAACCTGCGTTTATCGTGGAGCATGCCGGCTATTTTCGAGACGGCTACGAGTCGCTGAACGAGATGCTCGATAGCCTGCATCGCATCGAGCCGCGGCTGAACTGGTCAAGTCCGGCAGCCATCTGCATGACCGCGCGAAGCCAAAGGCAGGCACCGAACGGCGACACTGAGGTGGCGGTGTATACGAAACGGGTGAGCCTTGCGAACCATTCGAGTGAAGCGAGGCGGTATCGAATGGTCTGGCGGGCCCTGGCGGGATCGACGGGCGGTATCACCGTGGACGGTGAGGCGATTGACGGCGTCGGCGACCGTGGTCCCGCCGAACTGCACATTGAACTCGAAAGCGGTCGCTCGGCTGTCGTCGAATTGATCGACCGACAAACAGCGCACGGGACTCCTGTGACTGGGTCCGGCGGCGTGCGCCGCGTGCGTGTCTTTGCCCGCCGACATCTTTCGGAGCTCAGGGACAACCACTATCGACTTGCTCGTCTTTGCAGGGCAATGCTTGGAAAGTAACAGGGTGTTTCCCGCGAATGACTGAACCGAAATTGCCTGCCTACGTCCTGGTCACACCCGCGAAGGACGAGGCCGCCTACATCCGCAAGACGCTGGAGGCCATGGTCGTCCAGACGGCTCTACCCTTGAAGTGGGTGGTCGTGAGCGACGGTTCCACCGATGGGACGGATGAGATCGTCATGGAGTACACGGGCAGGCACGACTGGATCGAGCTGATTCGCATGCCCGAGCGACAAGTGCGGCACTTCGGCGGCAAGGTTGCTGCATTCAATGCCGGATACGAGCGAGTCAAGGGCCTGCCGTTCGAAGTCATCGGAAATCTCGACGGGGACAGCTCATTCGATCGGGACTACATCGAATACCTCTTGCGACAGTTCGCCGCCAATCCGCGTCTCGGCGTTGCAGGTACGAACTACGTCGAGGATGCGTGGGACGAATCCCTGAAGCACGACTATCGGTTCGCCAACATCGAGGATGTCACCGGACAGTGTCAGCTCTTTCGGCGCGAGACGTTTGCCGACATTGGGGGTTATCAGCCAAGCAAGCAGGGTGGTGTCGACCTGATTGCGACGGTGTCCGGGAGAATGCATGGCTGGGAAACCCGCGTCTTCACTGACAAGGTCCTGTTTCACCATCGCCAGCAGGGAACCGCGCAGTTCAATCGATTTCTCGTAGAACTCTCCAACGGCCGCAAGGACTACATGTTCGGCAGCCATCCGGCTTGGGAGGTCTGTCGCGCCGTGTATCGCCTGACCAAGCGCCCGGTCGTGCTCGGCGGCATGCTGCTCCTTGCCGGATACATGGGGGCGATGCTGCGGCAGAGCGAAAAAGTAGTTTCGAAGGACTTCCAGGCGTTTCGTCGCAAGGAACAACTCCAGCGACTACGCCGCATCCTTTATCGACCCTTCCAGGGCGTGCGGTGAACTCACCGATGCGCGTTGCTGTCCTGACCGGCGGACAGGATCGACCCTATGCCATCGGACTGGCGTCGGCCCTTGCGGCGCGAGGTGTCGAAATCGATTTCATCGGCAGCGGAGACGTTACAGGCGAAGAGCTGAGGACCGAGCCCCGGATTCGGCTCCTGAACCTGCGCGGTCCGCAGAATCCCGACGTCGCCGTAGCGCACAAGATGATCCGCGTCTCGCGGTACTACGCTCGCCTGCTGTCGTATGCATGGTCATCCAGCGCCAGCATCTTCCACATATTGTGGAACGACAAGTTCGAACTGTTCGAGCGCACGCTGCTCATGATGTATTACCGCCTACTGGGTCGCAAGATCGTGCTAACGGCGCATAACGTCAATGCGAGAAAGCGGGACGGGCGGGATTCAGCGGCGAACCGCCTGACGCTCAGGATCCAGTACGCCCTCGTACATCGGATCTTTGTTCACACGACGCGAATGAAGGAAGAATTGATTGCGGACTTCTCGGTCGCGCAAGAGAAGGTCGTGGTCATCCCATTCGGAATCAACAACACGATCCCGAGCACGAGCCTGACCTCGGAGCAGGCGCGGGCCGCGCTCCAGTTACTGCCGAAGCACAAGGTGATTCTGTTCTTCGGTCGGTTGACTCCGTACAAGGGGCTGGAGTTTCTAGTCGAAGCACTGTGTGAGCTCCGCACGCGAGACGAGAGCTATCGTCTTATCATCGCTGGGCCGATAAAGACGTCGAGCGAGTACTGGCAGCGAGTCCAGGATCGTATTGCGTCGTTGGGCATTAGGGACCTTCTGGTCGAACGAATCGGCTACATACCGGATTCAGAAGTGGAGCGCTACTTCAAGGCCGCCGATGCGGTCGTTCTGCCTTACCTGGATGTCTTCCAGAGCGGGGTGCTGTTCTTGGGCTACAGCTTCGGCCTTCCCGCGATTGTCACGGACGTGGGCTCACTGAGGGAGGAGGTCGTCGAAGGGCGAACAGGATTTGTATGCAAGGCGGGGGATGCACTGTCGCTTGCCAACTCCATCGAAGGATTTTTCTCAAGCGACGTGCACCGTCACCTCGGGAATCGACGCGACGAAATCCGTGAAGTATGCAAACGAGAAGTATTCCTGGGCTGACAGTGTCTCAGATCATTCTAGAAACGAACTCAAAGCTGCGGGTCTGAACTAGGCCGCCACTCGTCAATAGGACACTCCAACCGCAACGCCTCGATGACGAGCGCGAAGTAGATGAAGGCGATGAACATCGAGATCGAGCTTCTCGAAGCGGCTGAAGATGGCGGGCGGAAGCCCTTGAGTCGGCGGAACAGCCGTTCGATCTCATTGCGACGGCGGTAGATGGCCTTGTCGAGCACCCACTGGTCCAGGCGCTGCGGATGCGGTGGCACGACCGGAATGAAGCCCAGGTCGAAGGCGAGCTGGCGTGTTTCGTTGCCCTCATACGCACAGTCCATGACCAGGTGGCAGGAGCGGGAAAGCGCAGGCAGCGAGCGCAGCAAGTCGCGGCCCTGCGGAGCGTCGCCCGCCTGGCCCGGGGACAGTGAGAAGCTACTGCGCATCGAGCATTCGCGGCAACCATATGAACTTTGGTGGTCCATCCGCCGCGCGATTTGCCGATGGCTTGCGGGCCGTTTTTTTTAGAGCGCCGGTGCCGTCGGGGTGTACCTTGACGATCGTACTGTCGAGGCTCACCGCCTCGATCTTGATGCGGATCAGCTGCTCGCGTTGCAATTCCGCGAACAGCCGATCGAGCACTCCCGCTTTCGCCCAGCGATTCATTCGGGTGTAGATCGAATGCCAATTGCCAAAACGCTTCGGCAACGCACGCCACTTGCAGCCATTCTCGGCGACAAACAGGATGGCATTGATCACCTGCAGATTCGCTTGCGTGACGTTGCCGCGCTGCCGGGGCAAGTGCGGTTCGATCCGCGCGTACTGTTCGGGCGTGATTTCCATCCGCGCAGTATATCAATTAGTGTTAACAGGCCCTAGCTGGCTTTGCGAGTCCGGCTGCGGGAGCTGTCAGAAGTCGGTGTCCGCTACGGTTAGGATTTACCGTCGCCGATCGATTCGGAGTTCGCGGAGGCCGACGCGCGAGAACGAGGATAGACGTTCGCCTGCTCGAGCAGCCGGAGATAGATGCGCCCCTGGCGAAGAACGAACATAAGCATCACGAGATAGACGGAGAACAAAACGATGTTCTCGAGGATCAGTCTCAAGAGAGTTGGCTCAACGCCGTCCAGCCATCCTCGCGCAAGGTAGACGGCGGCAGCCCCGACAGCAAGTGCCGCGACGGGGAGGCCCACAGTGCGAAAGACGTCCTTCAACGTAATCAACGTGTCTTTGCGTGCGATGACCAGGACGGGAAGGACCAGGGCGCCCATCGCGAGAGAGAATGCAAGTGCCACTCCACTTGGTCCCCGTGGCAGACCCGCGACATACGAGGCAATGCACACGACGGCGATCAGGATCGCAATCGTGATGCTGCGTCTCATCCGACCGAGGGCAAACAGCAGCCAGCCGAGCGGGTTAATCAGCGCAAATGAGATGACCGTGGGAGCAAGGAGACGGAAGATACCCGTGGCCTCGTGCCACTTCGGGCCGAGAAAGACGAGGATGATGTCATCGGCAAAGATGGCGCAGCTGCACGCTATGGGAAGGGAAATTGTCAGGAAGAGGCGATAGATGCCCAGGAAATAACTGCGCACCGTGCCTGGATCGTGCTGCACGCGGGCGAGCGCAGGAAATGCGACGGCGCCCATTGTGGAATGAAGGCTGTCAACTGGCAGATTGATGAGCTGGTAGGCGCGACCGTATATGCCGAGCGCCTCGGCGCCCCATATCCGGCCGACCAGCACCTTGTCCATGTTGTAGGCAACGTAAACGATGAGACTGTTTAGCATCACTCGCCCGCCGTAAAGGAGCATTGGTCGCGCGCCCGAATTGCGGCGCGGCAGGCTCGGAGTCCAGCCGGAGGCCCACCACATTCCGGCGCAGGCAACGGCTGCCAGCGTAATTGGCGATGCCACCAAAGCCCAATACCCAGACCCGAAATAGGCCATCGCTATTGAAACGATGATGCTGACCGACAATGCAAGTACCTCCACCATTGCCACGAGATGAATCCTGAGATTGCGAAGCAACATCGCGCGGTGCTGTGCAGTCAGGCCGGTCAGGATAAAGGTCGAGCCCGCCGCCAGCATGATCCACACCAGGCGAGGTTCACCATAGAAGGCGGCGACGCCGCTCGCAGCAATTCCACAGATCGCGGCCAGCAGCAACCCAATGTACACGTTGACCCAGAACAGCATCGATAACTGGCCCTGGTTCACCGTACGGCTTTGTACGGCGGCATCCGATAGCCCGGCGTCTTTGAACAACGCCATGAACCCGGTAATCGCAGTGACCATGCCAACGAGGCCGAAATCGCCAGGGCTGAGTAGTCTCGCGAGAACCACCATGGAAATAACGCGAAGCCCTAGCGAAAGCGTTTGACCGGTCGCGGATGCGATCGCCCCGGTTATTGTGCGGCGCTTCAGCTCGACAGGGGTCGGATCGGCAGAATTAGCTGTCAATTGCCTTATCTACGCCGGAGCTTATTATCGTGCTGTCGGAGGGCCCGTGCGCGACCGATGGCAATGGTGTCTTCAGTAAGCGACAAATTGCAACAGCCCGGGCTGCGAAGTGTGGGTAAAGTCACCCCGCCATTTGCGGCCATTAAGCGGGAACTCATAGTCCGCGGCGCGAGCCGTCGCACAGAAATCATGGGAAATGTTTCGCGCTCGTGTTGAGGGTTCGTAGTGACGCGCGCGTTTGCCATGCAAGTGTGCACCAGCCAACCAGGGTGCCTTGTGCGCAACGCAGTCCTCTGCGTCAGTGTTATAGCTGCACACGACTTGCGCCCCAACTGCGTGGCGTTAGGCCTTCGCTGCAACAGGCAGCGAAGTCCAGCGACTTGTGAGTGTATGGTTCCAAGACTTGAACATGTGTCACAGTTTTTTCCGCCGCCTTCGCCAGACAAGCAGTAATGTGATGCGAGGCGAACTTATTACTGCGTTGCAACTATTGATTGAGTTCGAGCGACCCTAGATACTTTAACGAGCAATCGATCGAACCGCTGTCGGATCACATGTTCCACTGCGATACGCGGGTTTGGAGGACGAAATTCATGCAAATCAAGATCGACCGACGAGACCTGATTACGGGTGCCGCAGCAGTCGCTGCATACACAATGCTGCCACGCCTGGCGTTCGCAGCTGATCCCGTACCCGCAGGACGTCTTGTGTCCGGTGGACGCTGGCAAGGCCTGGTAGGCGTCGCAGGTGGCATTCCGAATCGAACCACGCAGTTTGGGGGCACGATTGCCCCATACAGCGGCTCGGCAAGTACAATCAATTCCGCGCTAGCAAGTTGCCCTGACAATCAAGTCGTTCAACTGGGAGCAGGTACCTTCAATCTCAGTTCGTCGATCAATATTGCCAAGAGCCGAGTCACGCTTCGAGGCGCAGTCAATTCCAACGGCGCACCAACCACGATATTGAACTTTACCGGCGGGTCGAACGGGTTGATCATGTTCGAAGCCCGCGGGGGTTGGGACCTGGCAAATACAGGCTCCTTTTCCACAGCCAATGTCAGTGGCGGCGTGAGTCGAGGATCGACAACGATAACGTTGGGTTCGACGCCGTCGTCTCTTGTCGTGGGACAGTTCATGCTGATCAGTGCGCCGCGCAGTTCGACGGTCACCGGGGGTGGCTGGGCGGACTTGTTCGGTTCCCGCCCATTTACACAAATGGTGAGAGTTACCGGCAAGAATGGCAATGACGTGTCATTCGCACCTGCGATCAACGCCGATTATCTCAGCGGGTCGGTCCAGGCGCATTGGCGAGGTGCTGGTGATTCTGTTCGCCTCAGTGGAATAGAAAATCTCAGCCTGACGCGCTCATCCGCCAGCGGGCATTACGTGCGATTTAGCGGCGCGGATGAATGCTGGGCGAAGAATATCAAGTCGTACGGCGTGCCATCCGGCACTTACCACTACTTCCCTTATCTGGCGTACCGATGCGAGATCAGACATTGCGACATGGCGCATATGAGTGACCTGACGAACTCAACATACTGCGTGAGCGCGGTCCACTCATCGCAACTCTTGATCGAAGACAACTACTTTCATGATATTCCGAATGTCATGCCGATGTTCGGACTCAGTGGATCGGCGTTTTCATACAACTACGTGAATAACCTGCCCTACAGTCCGTCGGGTTGGCTGTCGCAGATTGTCTTTTTCCACGGGAGTCACAACCATTACAACCTCTTCGAAGGCAACTGGTGTGCCTCCAGTTACAACGACGCAGGAGGCGGTTCGCGCAACAACCTCTGGTTTAGAAACAGAATGCGCGGATGGGACGCCGCCGGACCGAAGAACGGAAATACCGAGCCGATGAGTCTCTGCGATAACCATAGCAACGTGACCATGGCGGGCAACGTTCTAGGCGAGAATGGCGTCCACTCGAGTATGCAGGCGGTTTTCTCTGGTGAAGACAACTTTCCAAATACGGTGATCTACAACCTGCACAACACTCCGGCGGCATCGATCGTAAAAGTCGGCAACTACAACACCGTCAATGACGGTGTCCCGTCGACAGAGGCCGTTGGTGCAGGCGACAGCCTGCCTGCGAGCTACCTGTACTCGTCGAAGCCCGCATGGTTCGGTAGCCTGCCGTGGCCGTGGTGCAATCCGGCGAACTTCACGCAGTCCAACAATTTCCAGAGCCTGCCTGCTGGATATCGTGCTGCAAATGGTAGAGATCCTGCGCCTGGCGACAGCACGGCGCCCGAGCCTCCGAGTGACGTCCGCATTACAGGCTGAGGAAGTCGGGATCGACCCTCCATAATCCGTCTCGAGCAAGCGCCCCTAAGGCAGCAGGCCCAGAGGGCGGTTCGTAGCGCTGAACCTGCGACGGGATCGGCAATGCCGTTCCCGATTGCAGTAAGCTGAGCTCATGTTCCCCGGACTCGCACTCCTGATCTGCCTGGCCGCAATCCTGGCATTGCTCAGGTTCGATCAGCAGTGGCGTAGTACGGTTTCGAGTGCACTGTGGTTGCCGTTACTCTGGCTCCTGATCCTGGGATCTCGACCGGTTTCGCTTTGGTTTGCGCCAGCCGCCGTGATGAAAGGCGGCAGTGCGTATTTGTCCTATGTTGACGGCAACGCGCTCGATCGGGCCATCTACCTGGCAATGATCGTCAGCGGCCTCGTCATCCTGGCACGACGAGCGGTTCGATGGCGCCAGGTGATCTCGCAAAATCCATGGCTGTACCTGTTCATGGGTTATTGCGCGGTGAGTATCCTGTGGTCCGACTACCCATTTGTTGCCATGAAGCGGTGGGTAAAGGACTTCGGGAACGTGGTGATGGTGCTCATCGTGATGACTGAGCCTGTCCCAGCTGCGGCCATGCGAAGTCTTCTGTTACGTGCCACCTATGTACTGGTGCCTCTTTCGGTGGTACTCGTCAAGTACTTTCCAGACCTCGCGAGATCGTATCGCCGATGGTCGGGCGACTACTTTTTCATGGGTGTGAATACCGACAAGAACATGTTCGGTATGGTCCTTACCGTGTTGACAATCGGAGTGGCGTGGGCATGGCTTGACCTCAAGGGCGAGCCCGCCAGCCGCCGGAAGACGACCCAGGCCGTTATCTTCGCGATCATCCTCCTCATGATCGGATGGCTGCTGCTCGGCACAAACTCCGCAACGGCATTGATCTGCTCGTCCTTGGGTGTTGCCGTGTTGTTGCTATTTCGCATTGGCTCCGTTCGAAGGCACGTCTACAAATGGGCAATTTCGGGAGCGACCATCGGTCTGCTACTTGTGATGTCCGGCGCCTGGAACGCAATACAGTTGTCCCTGATTCGGCTACTCGGGCGTGATCCTGGACTGCATGGCCGGAAGGACATCTGGGCTGCGGTACTTTCGGAAAGAACAAACCCTGTGATCGGGGTCGGGTATTACAGCTTTTGGAGCCCTGAGCGAGTCGAGAGATTATCCAAGACCTACTATTACGACCTGAATGAGGCACACAATGGCTATCTCGAGGTGTACCTGAATGGTGGCCTGATCGGCATCGGGCTATTGATCGCGTTTTTGGCGGCAACGGCATCTCGTGGTGCGAAGGCGGTGGCGGCCGGGGAGGCGAACAGCCTGGGCGCACTGAGGTTGGCGCTCGTGGCCACAGCTGTGATCTACGCGGTCACGGAAGCTGTCTTCAATCGAATGGACATGATCTGGTTTGGGCTACTTCTGGTGGCTGCAGGCACGGCGCACGGCGCTACGGCACTCAGGCAAATCGAATCGGCAACTTCGACGGAAACGACGCTGAGCCGTTCGCCTCGGGGTCCGCGCTACCGGCGTACAACCGTGCCCCGGCCTCGGCGCATTATCGCTCGCCGGTCGCGAACCCCTTGATCAACTGGAGATAGCGCAGCCTTCATCACTTCCCAGCGAATGGGGTGCAACTCCTCTCGAGCCTGCCGGATAAGCCGATGCCGCAGGCTTTCATTATCGTAAATCTCGACCATCCGATTGGCCAGATCCTCGACATCACCCGGGACGAAGAATGCCACGGCATCGTCGCTGAAGTAGTGATTGATCGTCCGGAGTCGCGATGCAATAACTGGCCTGCCCATGATTACGTATTCGGACAGCTTGTTCGAGAACGAATAATCGAGAAAGACATCCTGTCGCGTTGCGAGTACACCTGCGCTCGACTGTCGGAGCCATTCATGGACCTCCTGCGGCGGTACGGTTCCGATCAGCCGTACCCGTGACGAAAGGCCGAGCCGCTGGATCTGCTCCTCAAGTGCCTGGCGCTCAGTGCCGCTGCCGAGAATCCAGAATTGCGCATCGGGCATGCGATCGAGTGCGGACGCAAAGGCTTCGATCGCCAAATCCAGACCGTAGATTCGCGTCAGCGTGCCGTGATACATGAATACAAACGAATCGGTCCGCGGGGACCGCCCCGCCGCAGACTCCGGCCCACGCTGTGCGAACAGGCTCTCGTCCGCCGAGTTCATGAGGACCGTCGAACAACCGGTGTCGAGTCCACGGCCTCTTAGCAACTCCTGCACAGGCTCGTTGATGGTAATGACGTGATCGGCGTAAGTCATGCTCGCGCGCTCGATTCGTTTCAGAGCTCTGATGATCCATGAGGAATCTGGCGCGTTGTACTTGGAGGTATAGAACTCCGGAGTAATCTCGTGCATGTCCAGTATCAACCTGGAGCCCATCAGTCGCGCGGGAAGCCCTGCAAAGACCAGAAAGTCCGGTAGTGTGTTGATGTCTACGAATTGGTACCGATGCTGCCGAGTCAAGAGGGCGAGCTTCCAGAAAACCCAGATAAAAAACGCGCAATACTCGAAACCGTAGCGAGCGAGGGAAGCTCGCTGCTTGCCAAGGTTGAGTGTGTATACGTGCACGCCGTTGAGATCGAACTCCTTGGCGCGACTGTCAGGAGCTCTTAATGCCAGGGCATCGACGCGGAAGCCTGCTGCGACTAACGCTTCAGCTTTGCGTCGAACTCGTATGTCGCCCTCATAGTAGCCCTGCACGACTATGCATGCGGACCTCATGTGCGATGTCCGGTCAACGAGATCCTGCCACATGGATTTGCCCGGACTCGTCCGCGGCATCAGCGTGTCGCATCGTGCAGGTCTCCTGACGCCTGCTCGAACGTTAAGGAAGCGGCGCCGGTCCACGAAAGGTCGGAAAACCCAACGGAGTCGACACGCCCGGTCATGCGAGTCATGCCGTTGTGGACGCGTACCCGGACGGCAGGACGAAATTGCGTCGCCGTACTCCTCGATGGTGGTGCGATACGTTCCATCACCGTTCCTGGTCTCGTGAAACCGCACTGAACGACGTTGCCGGAACCAGTCCACGACCTCCTCGGCGCTTCCGAAGGTAGCGCCGGTGTCCCGTAAGCGCTTCAGGAGCCGGATGTAGAAGTCGCCCCAGTAGCGCTCCGGAGCGTGGCTACGATCGTGCCAGAGCACTGTAAGGACGCCGCCGTGCTGCTCTACCTGTCGAATCAGATGGTTGCAGGCATCCCATGCCTGCAGCTCGCTCAAGGCCAGCTTGTCCGGAAAGAACAGCGCACCGTCCTGGATATGCAACGGCAACTCCAGCAACCGGCTTACTCCGGGTGGCCTGAAGACCTGAGTCGTGCCGCAGCGATAGCCGATCGCGCCGTTGTAACCTGCGGTGGAGTCGTACTCCACGCCGGACTCGTCAAGGACGCGCCAGCTGTTCGCGGTCCTGCAGCAGCCAATGCATTCGAATCCCGCGCGACCGGTCTGCCAGTCGCTGCCGAAACACGTTCTAGTTCGTCGCGTGCAGCGTCGACGCTATGCCAGGCGTCAATACCATGTACCCCGATCTCGTTTCCGGCGGACAGGATAAGCGGGATCCACTCGGGGATATCGCCGACGTCGTACTTTGAAGCCCGCCTGGAAGGGTGGCTTGCTGAAACCTTCTCGCCGGGCCGGTCACGATAGGGAATGAGGAAGTATGTGGCGTGAAGCTCCTTCTCGACTTCCAGATACCATTCAAAGGGGAGCCAGAAATCCTGGCCAGTCGCAGGTACACCAAGGGCAATTTCAGGACCGCACACCAGGAGCCGAGCAAGCGCCTGAAGGATGTAGTACCGCGGAGCCAGCCCGCTACTGCACCGACGGTGGCTCGATATGCGAAACCCCACATGGTGTGATCGAGAAAGTGGTGTCGGATTCCGACAAAGTCGATGTCGTGCGTCAAACATGCGTGAAACGGACTGCCGGCAGGCACCGCTGGAATCTCGAGCAGGGGTATACCTGCCAGGACAATCTCCTGGCGTAGCAGAGAAATGTGGATCTCAAGCGCCGGGTGTCCAGCATTTTGCGCTGGTTGGCCGTTGGTCAGCAGGTGATTGACTTCGTCGAAGAGATCATATCCAACGCGAACGACGGTGCCGTCCACCATCGATCTTCGAATCGCGACAGGCCGCGCGCCGGCGACAGCGACCGGTGTTGCGGTAGGGGCGTCCTGAAAGGTCCGCGCGCTGCCATAGAGCGGCAGCGATACGCCGGCGTAGGTGACCATTGGAGTGGTCAGGCAATCGCCCGGATCCTGCGTCGTGCGCGTAGGACTTCGAGCCATACAGAATCAGAAGTCGAGGCGGGATGGGCGGAAGCGAGCCGTCCGTGGACACAACTGACGTCATAGCGCCGATCATCACGCAGTCGCTCCCAGGGAGTCTTGAATAGTTCGAAGAACTCCTGCACGGAATCGAACTGGCTGGAATCTGCCAGAACCCCGATCATCAGGCAGCGACGCTTGAGAAGTTCAGGTGGCCGGGGGGCCGCCGCACCGAGCGGCAACAGCGCACAAAGCGCGACTCGGGCCGCAGGTTTTCTGGCATTTTTGCTGCTTTGGAAGCAATTGATGCGATTATAGCTACGCCGTGCCCGCGCATGCGGGCAGGAGCCTGAAGGTCGATCGTCCGCGCAAACACTTTTCCCGGATCAATGGGGGGACAGGCCCTCCTGGTTGACATAATTCACCGACGCCATGACGCGACTAATGCACACTGATTGCCGGCAGTTCAAGACCGATCGCCCATGCGCACCGCACAGAGTCGCAGGGTTATGTCTGCGAAACCTGCCCTGTCTATGACCCGATCAGTCTTCGTGTTCTCATTATCAAGCTGGATGCGACTGGGGATGTTCTTCGTACGACGAGTATCCTGCGCCCGCTGCACGCAGCGTACCCGTCTGCACACGTTACATGGATTACACGACCCGAGTCGGTCGAAGTCCTGAAACCGAACGACCTGATCGACGAGGTCGTCGTGTTCGGCACCGAGGCCCTTCTTCTGTTGGAGTCACAGCCATTTGATATCGTGATAAATCCAGACTCGTCCATGACATCGTCTCGGTTGGCTGCAATTGCACGTGGGCGGGAGAAGCGCGGCTTTACGCTCGATGACACGGGCGTGCTTGCTCCCCTGAATGAGGACGCCGACTACTGGTACCACTGCGGGACCGATGACAACAAGAAGAAGGCCAACCAGCGTACGTACCAATCGATCCTGATTGGCATGTCTGGCCTGCCGTCAACGGAATGTCCCGATCATCTGGCAAGTGACTGAGGCGGAGTCGCGATTTGCAGAGAGAGTTCGCGTTTCGGCATGACATCAGCATCGGACAGGATGTCGTTATCGGGCTGAACACAGGGGCCGGCGGGCGATGGCGCTGGAAAAAGTGGACGGAGGAAGGGTTCAGAGCGCTCGTAGAGTCGATCCTGGCGGACAGTCCACGGACGAAAGTCCTCCTGTACGGGGGTCCTGAAGAACGAGAGAGAAACAATGCGCTGGCAGGTATAGCACCTGATCGACTTGTGGACACGGGTACCGGTAATTCATTGCGGCAATTTGGTGCACTCGTCGACCTGTGCGACGTAATGGTGACCGGAGATACGATGGCGCTTCATCTGGCGGCAGCGCTCAGAAAGCGAATTGTCGCGCTTTTGGTCCTGACAAGCGCTGTTGAAATTGAGCTGTACGGTCGCGGCGCAAAGGTAATTCCGTCGACCATGCCTTGCCTGGGTTGCTATCTCAGCGATTGCGACATTCGACCGTCCTGCATGGAGAGCATCACGCCGGACATCGTATTTGCCGCGGTTAAGCGGGAAGTCGACGTCGTCCTCTCGTCCCGGCACGCGCATCGACGTGACAACGCACGCATCAGGCCAGACGTAACCGCAACCATGACGGTCGAAAGAACTCGCGTCCGCATCAAGGGCAAAGACTTTGACGTGCCGTCGGCGAAGGTTGGCGGCTGTACGATCACGGTCAATGGCGGGTGGCTCAAGAATAGTGGCATCTTCGATGAAGAGCTGCTGGAACAAGGTGATCGTCCCGATCCAATCAGCCTCATCGACGGCGTTGGTCGAAGCGCGCTGCGTGCAGATATTCTTTCGTTCGGGAGAGCCTACTGGCAGTGCGACATCAAGCTCGAGTTCCAGGCGGAGCCTGACAACATGGCAGTCGCAGCCGTGGATTCGTTTGACACTTGGTGGAAAGGGCTCCCACAGGCGACTCGGCGAAACGTGCGGCTTTCGGAGAAGCGGGGTGTCGAGGTGCGACCCGTTGGCTTCGACGATTTGCTGGTTATGGGGATCAAGAGGATCTACGACGAAACCCCGGTTCGACAGGGCCGACACTTCTGGCACTTTCAAAAGGACCTGCGGAAGGTCCGGGAGGAGAATGCCACCTACCTGACACGTAGCCAGTTCATCGGCGCCTACTTGAAGGACGAGCTCATCGGATTTATCAAGTTCATCCGCGTAGATCAGACAGCGATCCTGTCTCAGATTCTGGCCATGGAAGCCCACCGCGATCATAAGGCGGCGAACGCGCTTGTGAAATGCGCGGTGGAATTGTGCCAGCAGCAAGGCCTGACGAATCTCGTTTACGGCAAATTCGACTACGGTGGTGGCACGGACAACTCGTTGTCGGAATTCAAGCGGCGCAACGGATTTGCGGAACGCGGCTTTCCGAGGTATGTCGTCCCGCTATCCGCCAAGGGACGCCTTGCGGTTCGAACTGGACTGCATCGCGGGTTGCGAGCCATGGTTCCCGCGCCGCTTGCAGGCGCCTTCCGCGCTGCACGGCAACGGGTCGTGACGGTGACCCAGGGTCACAGCAAATGACGGCAGTTACAGTACCGCATGGACGGGTTCCATCGACGGTAGTTCTATGTACCTGGTAACCGGCGGCGCAGGCTTCATCGGCTCGAACGTCGTTTCCGCATTGGGTCGACGCGGCATGTCAGTCACAGTGTGTGATCGGTTACGGGATCACGAGAAGTGGCGAAATCTGGCCAAGGCCGCGATCGTGGACATCGTCTCACCGGATGGGATGTTGGAATGGCTTGGTCAGCGGCCTCATCTGGAGGGCGTCATCCATCTCGGTGCAATTTCTTCGACGACGGCAACGGACGCCGACTTGGTCTTTGATGTCAACGTGAGATTGAGCACGATCGTGTGGACACTGGTGCGCCGAGCACGGTGTTCCACTTATCTATGCATCGTCGGCTGCCACGTACGGAGAGGGTAACTGCGGATTCGATGATGACAACGAAGCCGGACGCGCTTGGCGCGACTCGACCGCTGAACGCATACGGGTGGAGCAAGCACTTTTTTGACAGCGGGTTGCGCGTCGTGTAGGAGTGGGTGAAAAGGCGCCACCGCAATGGGTCGGTCTCAAGTTCTTCAACGTGTTCGGCCCGAATGAATACCACAAGGGCCCGATGCAAAGCGTGGTGCGCCCAGAAGTACCCACTGGTGGCATCAGGCCAACCGGTAACGTTGTTCACGTCCCACGATTCCAGGTACGCGGACGGTGGTCAGCTGAGGGACTTTATCTACGTCGACGACTGCGTCGGATGTCATCCTCTGGCTGCTGGATCATCGCAGTGTCAGCGGATTGTATAACCTTGGCACGGGTACCGCCCGCAGCTTCCTCGATGTTGCGAACGCCTTGTCGTTGGCCGCCGGCGTGCCGAATCGAGTCGAGTTTGTGCCAATGCCTGAGGCTATCCGGCCAAACTACCAGTACTTCACGCAGGCTCGAATGGAACGTCTCCGGGCCGCGGGATACTCCCGATCGTTCACGTCGCTCGAGGACGGCGTAGGACAGTACGTGGAGCGATACCTTTCATGCCAGGACCGTTACCGTTAGAACGACCCTGCGGCGCCGACACGGTCAGGCATCTGATCGTGGATCGGGACGGGGTGCTGAATTCCGAGGCACCCGATCGAGGGTATGTCACCACCCCGGACGATTGGAACTGGATACCTGGCGTACTGTGCGCATTGGCGGACCTCAAGCGTGCGATGATCAGGGTATCGGTTGCGACAAATCAATCGGCTGTCGGTCGTGGCTTGATGACGCCCGGCGGATCTGGAGGCTATTCATGCCCGGATGATCGCTGAGGCGGTCCGCGCCGGCGGCGATATAGCCGCCGTGTTCGCATGCCCACATTCACCGACCGATGGCTGCAATTGCCGGAAGCCGGCACCAAGCCTCATCCGGGAGGCGATTGCGTCGTCTGGGATAGCGGCCGACCAGACGCTTGTTGTAGGCGACGATCTGAGGGATATCGAGGCGGCCAATGCAGCCGACGTCCGGTCGGCGCTTGTCCTGACAGGAAAGGGCAAGGTTACAGTGACGCGCCTTCGGAACTCGCGAACGCCAATATACGATGACTTCGGCGCTCTCGTGCGTGAACTCATTTCAAGGGAGCGCGTGCCAGGAGATCGATCAGAATGACCATAATTGCAGCATTCGACGAGCATGCACAGGTGATGGCCCAGGCGGCACTGATGCTGCCGCCGATACTGGAACACGTTGCGAGCGAGTTGCACGCGTGCTTCCAACGGGGCGGCAAGTTGCTGGTCTGCGGGAACGGTGGGAGTGCGTCAGATTCGGAGCACCTGGTCGCGGAGCTTGTAGGGCGGTACAAGGACGAGCGCAAGGCGCTGCCCGCGCTTGCGCTGTCCGCGGGCGGCACAGCGACACTTACAGCCGTGTCGAACGACTACGGGTACGAGTCGGTGTTCGCCCGGCAAGTCGATGCGTTGGCGCAAGCGGGGGATTTGCTGTTTGCGATCAGCACAAGCGGGAACTCCCCCAACGTGCTCTCTGCGGTGGCAGCGGCCCGGGCGCGTCACTGTGGTGTTGTGGCGTTCACAGGGAAATCAGGAGGCAAGCTTGGAGCCCTTGCCGATACGCATGATTGCCGCGCCGAGCCAGGTTACTGCGCGCATCCAGGAAGTGCACGGATTGTGCATCCACATCATCTGCGAAACGCTCGATCGCAAGCTGGCGGCAAGTCAGGGCACATGACAGACGCATCCAGGGCAGACGGCCACGCCGGGCTGCGCGAAATCCTCGCATCCTGCGCCGGGCGCGAGGTCTGGGTCGTCGGTGACCTCATGCTCGACGAATACGTGCAGGGCGTAGTTGAGCGCATCTCTCCCGAAGCGCCGGTCCCGGTGGTGCGAGCCAGTGACATGCAGTACCGCCTCGGCGGTGCCGCCAACGTCGCCCGGCAGGCGGCGGTGCTGGGCGCGCGCGTGGCGCTTGCAGGTGTCGTGGGCGACGACGGGAGCGGGCCGCCGCCTGCTCGAAGAGTGCGAGGCCGCCGGAATCGACCGCCGGGCGGTCCTGCTGGCCAAGGATCGCCGCACCACGCGCAAGCTCCGGGTACTTGGACGCGGCCAGCAGCTGATTCGCCTGGATTGGGAGGATTCCCAACCGTATCCGGACGACATTGCCTCGACGCTTCAGCAGCGGCTTGAGTCCGGGACGAGGCCGGATGTAATCATCCTGAGCGATTATGGGAAGGGCAATTCTCCGGATTCGGCGATAAGACGATTCGTCGCTGCAGGACGCTCCGCGGGTTGCCGGAGTCCTGGTGGATCCGAAGCGACGGGACCTGGCGGCGTATCGGGGTGCCAGCATCCTGACGCCCAATCTCGGCGAACTCGCGCCTGGCCGCGGGCTGCAGCCTCAGCCGCCGACGACATTGAGGCCGTAGCCGCGGCTGCGCGCCCTTTCGTCTATTCAGCCGAGCTCGAATCGCTGGTGGTCACGCTCAGCGACCGGGGCATGCTGATCGTGGATTCCAGCGGGCACTCGCAGCACGTGCCCGCGGTGCGGCGGGCGGTGTCGGATGTCACCGGAGCGGGTGACACGGCCGTTGCCGTGATGGCCACGACGCTTGCTGCGGGCGCGACGATCAGGCAGTCGGCAGAAATCGCCAACATCGCTGCGGGCCTGGCCGTCGCCGAAGTAGGCGCCGTTGCAATCGAACCATCAAAGATAGCGCTCGCCCTCGCAGATGTGCGTGGCGGTAAGGTCCTGGCGCGCGCAGACCTGGCCGCGCGGGCCGCCGGTTGGCGCGTGATGGGCAAGAAGATCGTCTTCACGAATGGATGCTTTGACCTTTTGCACGCGGGCCACCTGTCGCTCCTGCACGAGGCCGCATCCCTCGGTGACGTCCTTGTTCTCGCGATCAACAGCGACGACTCGGTCAGGCGCCTCAAGGGGCCGGACCGGCCGATCGTGAGCGCCGAGGAACGAGCTGCGCTCCTGGCAGCTCTATCCTGCGTGGATGCAGTAACGATTTTCGACGAGGACACCCCGCTGGAGATTCTTCGTGCCGTCCGACCGCACGTGCTTGTCAAGGGACAGGACTACGGCATCGACAAGGTCGTCGGCCGCGAACTGGTCGAGGCGGACGGCGGTCGAGTTGCCCTTGTGTCCCTCTTGTCGGCGAAGTCGACCAGCGCGATCGTGGACCGCATTCGCCGCAACTCATAGTCGACGCCGGAAGTGTCAGCTGCGAGGCAGTGGTGCGGTGCTATCCGCGGAGCCTGCGAGCGAGGTCCGCAACGCGTTTGAGCTGTCGGCGCGCGTCGTAGCGGTGCGGATACCCCGGCGGAAAAAGGACTCTCCAGGGGAGCTTAAGCACCTTGGCCAGGTGATTCCCGGGCTCGAGCAAATTCACCCAAATGTGCCAGCTGTTGAACAAGCGGAAGGGGCGACCGCGGACGAGGCTGTACTCGATGAACGAGTGGATCAGCGTGCGCTCGGCCACGGAAACCAGCCCCTGTCCCAGCGCCAACCCCGAAAGGACGGGATCCGCCAACTTCACGATACCGGCGCGCGACAGGTACGAAAGCAACAGATACAGCGATGCGCGACTCATGTCGTTGGTCAACACTTCCGGCAGGCGATCCCATTGGAACCCGCAGGATCCAACCGACAGGATGCGAATAGCATCCAGCATGGGTGGAAGGAAGCTCGGATGAATTCGGTAGGCGCTGAGGTCCTGGGTCCAGTATGACGCGACGTACGCGAGCTGCAATTGGTCGCTCAGGCGCCTGACCGGCAATCCGTGAAACGTCGATTCAACGGATTGCGATTCCAGCATGTGCTCATTGAACCCACCATTGCCCGCGAAGATCGAATTCCGCTGAAATAGTGCAGTATGCAGTTCCAGCCATACCCCACGCTTGGCGTGGACCAGGGGGACGCCATGATGGGGGTCCTGGCCGAGCGTGTCGGGTCCGTGCCGGTATCCTCTTCGCGAGTAATTCAGCTTCGATCGACATGAACGCGTCCGCTGGTAAGAGGATGTCGATATCGCTCATCGGGCGCAGGTGGCCCTCCGGATAGTGCTGCTCGCTGATGGATATACCCTTGAGGAGCGTGACCGGGACCCCGGCGGCCAGGCACAGTTCGATTACGTCGATCGCTGCGTCTATCAGCTCACCATGACGAACCTGCGCAGTAAGGTTGGCCCCGAGCAAGCGATCGTATAGTTCTCGACTGACGGTGCCAGGCCGATCCCGAATCGCGCGGTACAGCAGCGGCCCAAGGCCTGCGGCGAGCGCCCAGGAAAGACTCTGGGCCGTGGCTCGGTCAAGTGCCCGTTCGATACCGGCCACTCGAACTGGGTCGCCCATCGCATGGGCGTATCCGAATAACTCACGGACGATCACGGCTGGATATGGTGACGGACGCTGCGTGGCCTGCGCCAATCCGGTCCCGACGATGAACCCCATACGCTCCAACTGATCAAAGAACGGGCAGTCGCTCCGCGGAGATCGACCAGGAGGATGAGGAACGGGACATCTGCCAGGCACGGTGACCCCTCGCATCGGCACTCTTTCACATCCCAGCCATGCCCCTGTCGCGCAGCAACCGCGGATTTGGTCTCCGGTTCGGTAGAATGGACAGGGAACGACTGGCCTAGGTACTGGCGAGCAAATGCAGCAGGCATTGCATAATCTTCTCGATGAACTTCGCGGCGCGGTTCGCTACCGTTGGCCTGCGATCTGTGCTGCCTGGGCGGCCTGCGTGATCGGCTGGGGCAGCGTAGCGCTCTGCCGAACGTCTACGAGTCCGAGGCCCGTATCTTCGTCGACACCCGCACGGCGCTTACCCCGGTGATCCAGGGCTTGGCCATCGAGCAGGACATGGCAGCGCAACTCAACCTGGTGCAGCAGTCGCTGGTCAGCGAGGCACAGCTCAACCAGGTCATCGATAAGACCAGATTTCGCCGAACGCGCCGCGACGACCGATCGCCGGGCGCGGCTCATGGAAGCCCTGCGTTCCAGGATACACGTAGATGTACAGACGACTGGCCGAGAGCGCGAAGTGACAGCGGCGGCGATCTACGGTTGACGTATCGCGACAGCCGATCGGGGACGGAGCCTGAAGCGTCGTCGACGATCCTGGTAGACAATTTTGTTCGGAACATCCTGGGCGGCAAAATCCAGGATTCGGCCGCCGCGCAGAAGTTCCTTGTGGATCAGATCAATGAGTCGGAGCAGCGCCTGCGCGAGGCCGAGGACCGCCTGGCCGCATTCAAGAAGCGCAACGTCGGGCACCATGCCGGGTGTCGAGGGCGACTATTTTACGAGGCTGCAGACGGAGATGGACGCGGCGCGGCAGGCACGGACGGACCTCTCGATCGCGGTGTCCAGGCGCGACGAGCTCGCGAAGCAGCTCAAGGACGGCGCACTGCTCGCGGCGAGCAGCGGCGCGGCCGTCACGCCGACCAACCGGGACACGACACCGCGC
This sequence comes from uncultured Gammaproteobacteria bacterium, assembly GCA_963728295.1. GTDB lineage: Bacteria > Pseudomonadota > Gammaproteobacteria > Steroidobacterales > Steroidobacteraceae > DATJKD01. The sequence continues at coordinate 76,559 of CAVSKB010000007.1, forward strand.
GACACGCTCACCCAGCTCGAGGAGGCCCAGGCGAAGCTCGACGAGCTATTGCGGACGTTCACCGAACGTCATCCGGACGTCGCCGTATTGCGCGAGAAGATCGCCGATCTCAAGGCGCGGCACGAACGCGAGCTTGCCCAACTGCGCCAGGGGAAACCGGGCGCGCCCCTTCCGACCGGCGTAACGTCGAACCCGGTCTACCAGAGCACGCGCCTCGCCCTGAACGAAGCAAGTGTCGAGGTCGCGGCCCTGAGCCGCACGCTGGCCGCGCATGAAGCCAAGGTGAGCGACCTTCGCCGGCTGGTCAATTCGATGCCCGAAGTCGAGGCGGAGTTCGCGCGGCTCAACCGTGACTACGACGTACAGAAGAGCCAGTACGTCGCCCTGGTCGACCGACTCGAGAAGACAAGGCTCGGTCAGGACGCGGAAGCGACAAACTCGGGCGTGCTGATGAAGGTTTTGAATCCGCCTACGGCTAGCGTCGGGTCCGGTGGCTCCGAATCGCCCGATGCTCATTGCACCGGTTTTCCTGGCCGCAACCGCTCTGGCCGGGGCGCTCGCCTATGCGCTGTCCAAGATGAATCCAGTCTTCAACCACAGCCGCGACCTGGAGCAGGTTACAGGCCTGCCGGTACTGGGCTCGATCAGCCTGACATGGCTCGAGCATTACAACAGCGAGCAGCGACGCGGATTCTTACGGTACGGTGCAGTGGCCGGGGCGCTCGTGTTGGCATTCGGCTGCGTCATGGCACTGGAACTGGTGACGACCTGACAACGGTGCCGCGGCGCAATCCGCTTGACGTCTCGCGCGCGCCGGCCCCACACTCGCCGGCTTTTCCGCCACCTGCCCGCTCGCGAACGGCCGTCCCATGCCCGTCATCACGCTGCCCGACGGCAGCCAGCGAGACTTACGACCAGCCGCTGACCGTCGCCAAACTCGCTGCCGACATCGGTCCCGGCCTCGCCAAGGCGGCGCTCGCGGGCAAGGTCGACGGCAAGCTCGTCGACACGTCCCACGTCATCGACCGCGACGCGACCGTCGCCATCGTCACCGCAAAGGACCCCGAAGGCCTCGAGATCCTGCGCCACTCGACCGCGCACCTGCTCGCTCAGGCGGTGCAGTCGATCTATCCCGACGCCCAGGTCACGATCGGGCCGGTGATCGAGGACGGGTTCTACTACGACTTCGCCTTCAAGCGGCCCTTCACGCCCGAGGACCTCGAGAAGTTCGAAGCGCAGGATGCGCGAGCTCGGCCGCTGCGGACCTGCCGGTCGAGCGCCGGGTCATGCCACGAGACGAGGCGGTAGAGACGTTCCGCAACCTGGGCGAGCACTACAAGGCCGAGATCATCGCGGCGATCCCGGCAGGGCGAGGACGATCAGCCTCTACGGCCAGGGCGACTGGTTCGACCTCTGCCGCGGCCCGCACGTGCCCATCACGGGCAAGCTCGGCGCCTTCAAGCTGATGAAAGTCGCCGGCGCCTACTGGCGCGGCGATTCGCGGAACGAGATGCTGCAGCGGATCTACGGCACGGCCTGGCCCGACGAGAAGCAGCTCAAGGCCTATCTCACGCGGCTCGAGGAAGCCGAGAAGCGCGACCACCGCCGGATCGGCAAGGAGCTGGACCTGTTCCATTTCCAGGAGGAGGCGCCGGGCGCGGTGTTCTGGCATCCGAAGGGCTGGGCCCTGTTCCAGTCGCTGATCGGCTACATGCGCGAAAAGCAGAACGCCGCCGGCTTCCACGAGGTCAGCGCACCCGAAATCATGGACGCGAGCCTGTGGGCGGCCTCGGGTCATCTCGAGCAGTTCGGCGAGAACATGTACACGACGAAGACGCCCGATGAGCGCGTGTACGCGATCAAGCCGATGAACTGCCCGGGCCACGTGCAGATCTTCAAGCACGGGCTGCGCAGCTACCGCGACCTGCCGATCCGGCTCGCGGAATTCGGCAAGGTGCACCGCTACGAGCCCTCCGGCGCGCTGCACGGGCTGATGCGTGTCCGCGCCTTTACCCAGGACGACGCGCATATCTTCATCACCGAGAACCAGCTGATCGAGGAGTCGGTGCACTCGATCGAGCTCCTGATGTCGATCTACCGCGACTTCGGCTTCGACGACGTGCTGGTCAAGTTCGCCGACCGGCCGACGCGGCGGGTGGGCTCGGACGAGGTCTGGGACCGGGCGGAGGCCGCGCTCAAGGACGCTACCCGCGCGGCCGGCATCGATTGCGCCTACAACCCGGGGGAGGGCGCCTTCTACGGCCCCAAGCTCGAGTTCGTCCTGCGGGACGCCATCGGGCGGGACTGGCAGTGCGGGACGCTGCAGGTCGACCTCAACCTGCCGGGCCGCCTGGGCGCCTATTACATCGATGAGGCGAGCCAGAAGCGTACCCCTGTCATGCTCCACAGGGCGATTTTCGGGTCCCTGGAGCGTTTTACCGGCATCCTGATCGAACACCACGCCGGCCGGCTGCCAGCCTGGCTCGCTCCGATCCAGGCCGTCATCCTGAACATTACGGACGGGCAGGCCGGATACGCTGCCCGTGCCGCCGATTTCCTGAAAAATCAGGGATTTCGGGTCGAAACGGATTTGCGAAACGAGAAGGTCGGCTTTAAAATCCGCGAGCACACCCTGCAACGGGTCCCGTACCTACTGGTCGCGGGTGACCGCGAAGCTGGGTCGAATTCATTGGCCGTGCGCACGCGCAACGGCAAGGATCTCGGCGCGATGCCCCTGGAGGCTTTTGCGTCGAGACTTGCCGAGGAAGTCGCGAGCCGCGGCCGCAATTGTTTGGAGGTATGACGTATCGCTGCCCCAGCCGCTAAGCGCATCAAGCGCAATGAAGAGATCACGGCCCCGCAACTGCGCATCATCGGGGCGGATGGCAACCAGGTCGGAGTGATGAGCCGGTACGACGCGCTGCAACTCGCGCAGTCGCAGGAACTCGACCTGGTGGAGGTGTCACCGACCGCGGAACCGCCGGTGTGCCGGATCATCGACTACGGGAAGTTCCTGTTCGAGCGAACAAGAAGTCCCATCTGGCGAAGAAGAAGCAGAAGCAGATACAGGTCAAGGAAGTTAAGTTTCGTCCCGGGACTGACGAAGGTGACTATCAGATCAAGCTCCGCAATCTGATTCGCTTTCTGCAGGAAGGGGACAAGGCCAAGGTGACCTTGAGGTTCCGCGGCCGAGAGATGGCGCACACGGACATCGGCCGGCAGGTCCTGATCCGGTTGCAGGCCGATCTCGCACCCTATGCGACGATCGAGCAGCACCCGCTGATGGAAGGCCGGCAGATGGTCATGATGCTGGCGCCGAAAAAGAAGTAAGCGCGGCTTCGGCCGCGTTTCGCCCTCGATCCGCGGGATGACCGCGGTGAAACGGGCCAACAATTGAGGAGTCGAGTCATGCCCAAGTTGAAGACGAACCGGGCCGCGGCCAAGCGTTTCCGGAAAACGGCGAAGGGGTTCAAGCGCGCCCAGTCGAATCGCCGACACATCCTTACCAAGAAGACGAGCAAGCGTAAGCGCCAGCTCCGCGGCCCAACCATGGTCGCGAAGCAGGACACCGGCCGGCTCGAGCAGCTTCTTCCGCACGCCTGAGCGAGGTGACCCATGGCACGAGTAAAGCGTGGCGTCATCGCAGGGCGCCGACACAAGAAGGTTCTGGCCAAGGCGAAGGGCTATTACAACGCCCGGCGCAAGGTCTATCGCACCGCCAAGCAGGCGGTGATCAAGGCAGGGCAGTATGCGTACCGTGACCGCCGCGCCAAGAAGCGCGACATGCGCGCGCTCTGGATCACGCGCATCAATGCCGCCGCACGGGTGCATGGGCTCTCCTACAGCCGGCTCATGAGCGGATTGAAGGCGGTCGGCCTCGAGGTGGATCGCAAGATGCTGGCCGACCTCGCGGTGCAGGACGCGGCCGCCTTTGGCGTGATCGCGGAGCGCGTCAAGGCGGGCCTCGGGACCTGAGCCGTGGTCAATTCGGCTCAGAGCCCGATTTCCGCGGACCGCGGAAAATTCGGTCCTGAGCCGGATTTCGGCGGCTTCGAGCCTGGCCGAGCTCGAACAGCTCAAGGTCGAGCTCCTCGGCAAGAAGGGCGCCATCACGGCGCAGCTCAAGGCGCTCTCGACCCTCGACGCAGCCGAACGCAAGGTCGCGGGCGCGCGGATCAACGCGCTCAAGGACGAGGTCGCAGCGGCGATCGAGACGCGACGCTCGGCTCTCGAGCAGGCCGAGTTCGCGCGGCGGCTCGACGCGGATCGAATCGACGTCACGCAGCCGGGGCGCGGCCAGGCGCCTGGCGCGCTGCACCCGATAACGCGCGCGCGCCGCCGCGCGGTGGCGCTGTTTCGCAGCGCGGGCTTCTCCGTCGAAGACGGCCCCGAGATCGAGGACGACTGGCACAACTTCGAGGCGCTCAACATCCCTGCCAACCATCCGGCGCGGGCGATGCACGACACGTTCTATTTTCCCGACGGGCGCCTGCTGCGCACGCACACCTCGCCGGTGCAGATCCGCGCGATGCTGCGCGACAAGCCGCCGCTCAGGATGATCGTGCCGGGTCGCGTCTATCGCTGCGATTCCGACCTGACGCACACGCCGATGTTCCACCAGATCGAGGGGCTGGTGGTCGACGAGGGCGTGAGTCTTGCGAACCTGAAGGCGGTGCTGCACCAGTTCGTCGAGCGTTTCTTCGAGCGCCGGCTCGGGATGCGCTTCCGGCCGTCGTACTTCCCGTTCACCGAGCCGTCCGCCGAAGTCGACATCGAATGCGTGTTCTGCAGCGGCCAGGGCTGCCGGGTCTGCAAGCAGACGGGGTGGCTCGAGATTGCGGGCTCCGGCGTCGTGCACCCGAAGGTGCTCGCGAACGTGGGCATCGATGCCGAGCGCTACACGGGCTACGCCTTCGGCATGGGCATCGAACGGATCGCGATGCTGCGCTACGGCATCAACGACCTGCGGCTGATGTTCGAGAACGACCTGCGCTTCCTGCGGCAGTTCGCCTGAGGGGCCGGACGATGCAGGTCAGTCTCGCGTGGTTGCGTGAAATTCTTGGCCCCGGAAACTGGGTCGGGGCCAAATCAGAAGGGTTGGCTCCGGGCGAATATTCCAGGGAACTCGCGGCCCGGCTCACCATGGCGGGGCTCGAGGTCGAGACCGTCACAGCCCGCAGGTCCGCCGCTGGACGGTGTGATCGTGGCCGAAGTGCTCTCGGTCGAGCGTCACCCGAACGCCGACAGCCTGACTCTCTGCCAGGTGGCGACAGGTAGCGAGACCGCTGCAGGTCGTTTGCGGCGCGCCAAACGTGCGTGCCGGCATGAAGGCGCCGCTCGCCACGGTCGGCGCCACGCTGCCGGGCGGCGCCGTGATCCGCAAAGCCACGCTGCGCGGCGAGGACTCGTCCGGCATGCTGTGCTCGGCGCGTGAGCTCGGCCTGTCTGACGATGCGGCCGGTCTGCTCGAGTTGCCCTCGAACCTGCCCACGGGGCAGCCGCTGGCCACCGCGCTCGCGCTCGACGATGTACGTTCTTGGCTTCAACCTGACCCCGAACCGCGGTGACTGCCTGAGCGTGCTCGGGATAGCGCGCGAGGTCGCGGCGCTGAGCGGTCAGGCTCTCGTGGTTCCTGAAATCGACGCGACCGTTTCCGGCGGCACCGACACGGTGCAGGTCGAGCTGACAGCCGGGCGCGGGCTGCGCGCGCTTCGCCTCGCGCCTGATCCGCGGTCTGAACGCCGCGGGCGCAGTCGCCGCTCTGGATGCGCGAACGGCTGCGACGCGCTGGTCTGCGTCCGATCAACGCGGTCGTCGACGTAACCAACTACGTCATGCTCGAGCTTGGCCAGCCAATGCACGCCTATGACAGGCGCGAAATCGATGGCGGCATCGTCGTGAGACGCGCGCGCCCTGGCGAAACGTTGCGACTTCTCGACGGGCGCGACATCACGATGGATGAGTCGGTGCTCGTGATCGCGGACCACAAGAAGGCCATCGGTCTCGCTGGCATCATGGGTGGCGACCGTTCGGGTATCGACGAGAGCACTACTGACGTGCTGCTCGAAGTCGCTTATTTCGCGCCGGATGTCATCGCCGGCCGCGGGCGTCGGTACGGGCTCGTGACCGATGCATCACAGCGCTTCGAGCGAGGCGTCGATCCGACTCTGCAGGAGCGCGCGCTCGAGCGCGCCACCCGGCTCATCCTCGAGTTCGCGGGCGGAACGGCGGGTCCGCTGATGATCGCCGAGCTTGCGGATGAGCTGCCCAGGCGTGCCGCAGTGAGGCTGCGACCATTGCGTGCCCGCAGGGTGATCGGCGCCGCGATCACCGGATGCCGAAATGCGACAGCACCTCGAGAGTCTCGGGATGCACGGTCAACGGTGCGCCGGACGCCTGGAGCGTCTCACCGCCGAGCCTGGCGATTCGACATCGCGATCGAGGAGGACCTTGTCGAGGAGGTCGCGCGCCTGCACGGTTTCACAACTGGTGCCCGAAGACGCCAGACTCGCGGCCGTCGTCGATGCCACCTTGCACGGAGACGCGGCTCGATCGAGGACGTGCTGAGCGAGATCGCTGGTCGGGCGCGGATATCACGAAGCGATCACCTACAGCTTCGTGGACCATGCGACGCAGGCGCTGTTTGTGCCCGATGCGACGGCGCTGCGCCTGGCAAACCCGATCTCCGACGGATCTCGCGGTGATGCGGCATGTCGCTTTGGCCCGGCCTGGTACGCGCCTTGCGCGAGAACCAGCGGCGCCAGCAGCCACGCGTGCGTCTGTTCGAGATGCGGCCGGAAGTTCGTGACCGTGAACGGAACTCTGCAGGAGGTCCCGGTGATCGCCGGCATCGCAGCCGGGCCGGCGCTTCCCGAGCAGTGGGGTGATGAGGTCGCGAGCCCGTCGATTTCTTCGACGTTCGCGGCGATCTCGAGGCGATGCTTCGCGGCGACGGGTGAAGCCGACGAGTTTCGCTGACGGCCGGCGAGGCATCCAGCGCTGCATCCCGGGCAGACGGCACGGCTGCTGCGTGGAGACCGCGCGATCGGCTGGCTCGGGCCGCCTGCACCCGGAGCTCGAGAGCGCGCCTCGAATTGACATATTCAGGCGGTCGTTTTCGAGGTCGAATCGGAGCCGTTGCTGCGTCGCGCGCGTACCGCGAGCACCGAGGAGGTCTCGCGGTTTCCGGCGGTGCGCCGGGACCTGGCGGTCATCGTGGACGAAGAGTCACCGTCCAGGAGATCCTCGACCGGGTTCGTGCGCAGCGCCGGGCGGCCTGCGCAGGGGTCGGGTGCTGTTCGACATCTACCGCGGCGCCGGAATGCCGACCGGACGCAAGAGTGTGGCGATAGGCTTGAATTTGCAGGATATTTCCCGCACCCTTACCGACGAAGATGCAGATGCCGTCGTGGCGCAGGTCATCGCCGACCTGGCAGCGGGAATACAACGCCACGATACGAGACAAATAAACATGGCATTGACCAAAGCTGAAATTGCGGAAGCGCTGTTCGACCAACTCGGGCTCAACAAGCGCGAGGCCCGCGAGCTCGTCGACATGTTTTTCGAGGAGCTGCGCGCGGCGCTGGCGGCGGGCGAGCAGGTCAAGCTGTCGGGTTTCGGCAATTTCGACCTGCGCAGCAAGAACCAGCGCCCGGGCCGCAATCCGAAGACCGGCGAGGAGATCCCGATCAGCGCGCGCCGCGTGGTGACTTTCCGTCCCGGCCAGAAGCTGAAGGCGCGAGTCGAGGCGTATGCTGGAACCCAGCAATAACGACGAACTGCCGGCGATCCCCGGCAAGCGCTACTTCACCATCGGTGAGGTGAGCGAGCTCTGCGGCGTCAAGCCGCACGTGCTGCGTTACTGGGAGCAGGAGTTCCCGCAGCTCAAGCCCGTCAAGCGCCGCGGCAACCGGCGCTACTACCAGCGGCAGGACGTGCTGGTGATCCGCCAGATCCGCGGTCTGCTTTACGAGCAGGGATTCACGATCGGCGGTGCGCGCAACCGGCTCGATGGCGAGGAAGCGCGCGAAGATGTGACGCAGACGCAACAGCTCGCGCGCCAATGCGCATGGAGCTCGAGGAGCTCATCAAGATCCTCCGCCGCTGAAATGGCATTTCAGCACTTGTCGAGCGTGTGAAACGTCGTGGATCCGGCAATCGTCAGAGACGAGCCCGGGGCCGGCAGGACGGCGTCATTGCAAGATGGTCGCGGAGAGGAGCTGTTGCTTCTGGACACCGTTGCCGACCGGATTCACCAGCTCAATTCAACGGCGGGCTTTATCTGGGACAAGCTTGAAAACGGCGATTCCGACGAGGATATCGTGCAGATGCTGTGCAATGAGTTCGATGTGAGCGCGGATCAGGCGCGCACTGACGTTGCGGCGACGCTGCGTCAGTTTCGCGAGCAAGGACTGATCCAGTAGCTCCCCAGACGATCGGTTGGCTGCTCCGCGCCGGAGCATGCGGAACGCGATTGCGCAATTGGTTAAAAAACAACGCCAGGTCAGTTGCGCGATCGCACTCATTCATACAATATCGGACCGCCCTGGGGTTTAACTTAATGTGGGAGGGGCTCATGGCGAAGAGGCAGGATCCGAAGAGAAGGGATTTTCTCAAGAAGGCAGCATACAGCGCGCCGGCGATTTTGACTCTGCAGGCAACGTCAGGAGTGGCGAAGGCGGGTTCGGAAAAGCCGACGACATCGCCGACGAGCGCCAAGCACAAGCCGCCGAAGCCGAAGAAGCAATACGAAGTAGGTTGGCGCCTTAGACGGACAGCTCCTCGTCCGCGGCGCGCGCCGTCTGCATGCACAAGTGTTCGGGCGAGGCGCTCGTCACTGAGCGGTGACGCACTGTCATTCAGCGATCAGTTCGACATACTCGGTCAACGGGTACGTATCTGCTCGGGGAGTCAGGCTGTAGCAAGGCTGTTCAGCACCAATTTTGGCGCTTTCGGCACCCATCAAGACGAGCGCGCGCCCGATCTCGACTACACGATCACCGGAACTCAGCCCTTTCATGTCCAGCGCGCTGGACGTGTCGCGGTCGCATGTGCGGCCGACACATGCGACCTGCTGTACGAAGTGGAAAAGGACGTCGTGGTCGAGCTGCAGCGGCGCAATCCGCAGCTGTTCTTCATTCATTCCGGCGCGATCGCATGGCAGGGTCGGGCAAGTCTGTTCGTCGCTGAGTCGGGCAGCGGCAAGTCGACCTTGACCTGGGCGATGCTGCACCATGGCTTTGAGTACCTGAGCGACGAACTCGCGCCGATCGCGCTCGATGCGTTGGAAGTGCATCCATACCCGCACGCGCTGTGTCTGAAGCGCCTGCCGCCGTCATATCCGTTGCCGGCGTCGACAATGCGGCTCGCCCGAACATTCCACGTGCCTGTCCAGGCGCTCCCGGCACCGGTAGTCAGCCAGCCCTGTCCGCTCGATGCGATCTTTCTGTTGCGCTACGACTCCACTGTCACCAAGCCGCTGTTGCGGCGACTGACGGCCGGGGAGGCCGCAGCACGGTTGTTCGTCAATGCGCTCAACGCACTGGCACATTCCAACGGAGGGCTCGACGCAGTGCTACGCATCGCGAGCCAGGCGCGTTGTTATGCGCTGACTACGGCCGGCCTTCCGGAAACGTGCGAGCTGGTGGGTTCGGTGGTGAAGGACGTTCCCGTTTCCGCGAAATGGTGAATGTTCTCAGTTCCCGTATAATTTGCGCCGGTCGGAGCGTGGCGCAGTCTGGTAGCGCACTTGCATGGGGTGCAAGGGGTCCCGAGTTCGAATCTCGGCGCTCCGACCAGTTAAACAACGAGTTAGCCGCATGCTCTTCCTCGCTAAATCGTCTGCGGTACAGGTTGCGGTACAACAATAGAGGCCGCGGTCCCATTAGTACAGGAATCAGTACGGCCGATGAATGACTGAATCTCTCAGTCCCGACTGGGCCGAGTTCACTGTGAGGTAGTGCGCGCCATCCGAACTTCGCTCTTCTGGTGCGGCGGCGCAAGGCGTCAGTGCGGCGGCCGCCTCGATCCGAGGCGACCGCGCGGGAGCAGGACTACGACACAAGATGGACTGGCGCGCCGGTCACAACGGCCGGTCTATAACTCGAAGCATCAGCTGGGATATGGAGGGCGCCGCAGTTCCGCGCCACGTAGGCGAGCACGCATCCGGACGACTCGCAACTCAGGCCCCAGCGCTCCGACCGCGCGTAGGTGGCCGCACGAACATCGAAGCCGCCACCAGTGCCAGCAGCAGCCCCCGCAACTGCGCCAGGCGCCCGGCCGCGATGTTCGGGGCCGGTGGGCCATTATGTACCTGCGACCCAACCTGCGCGCGTCCGCGCGATCTAGGCAACGCAGCTAGCTATTCAGTTTGGCCGGTTTGTGTAAGGATTGGAGCAAGCCGAACGCCCACGAATCAATATACAAAACGGGCGCCGGGTCAGAGGAGTGGGGTAATGGCTGCCTCCGAAGTCGAGCCGCTAGCGTCGCCACAGTACGTCGCGTTCCGCACCATGGAGAATTGGGTAGTGGTGCCGGTCATTGCGCGCATCGAATCCCGCAGGTCCGGGCGTCTTTGGGGCCACTGGTTCAGCACGGTCACACCAAAAGGCGCCTTCAGAAAGGTGCCCCTCGGCGGTGTCGTTTCTCTGGAGAGCGATGATCAGGCTGAGGAGCTTATCGATTTGATTCGTGCCGGGAAGGATTTGCCGGAACAGTTCGTGCGGAAACTGCATGTGATCGATTAGCCTGCCGGCCGTGTCTCCCCGTACGCCGCAATGCAACGTAGATGTGCAGAAACAAGAGAGCCCGGGCCTAATTGACCCTCAACGTCAGCCGCGCGTGAAAGGCTTCCGCGCTTAACCTTGCGTCCGGCCAAGTTGTGCCTTCAGTTCTGCGAGTCTGGGCAGCACCTCGGCTTCAGAGTAGAGCCCGGCTTCATTCGAGCCTGGTCCCAGAATCTTATACCCGAGTACCTTAGGTTTATCTTTGTAGACCTCAATCCACTCCACAACGCTGAAGGGCGGCTCAACTCGCACTGCTCCGCCGCGCCTCTGCATGGCTTACGTGCCCAAAACAGTTTGTGGCTTCGGACTGTGGGCTCTGACACGTAGTCCGACGTATACGCGCATTCTCGCGTAACGTCTCCCGAGTTCGCGCGAAAATGGATCGATCTGTCGCCACCCATGCGCGCCGCGATAACTTTCTGCTGCGCTGGTCCTGATATTCGCCGATCGAACCGTCACCTAGGAGAGCTGGATCTACTTGCCGGACCTGCGGCCGCAGCGTTGAGATCGACCCGCATGGCTGCCGCCCGCGCCGATTACGGAGCGCTACCGGCGTGATTCCACTGCATGAGGTGCGGCGGGCGGGGCGCGGACATTCGGATCGCTTGGACGATCCCGCCGCCTCAGCGTGCTTGAGCCCGCTGCTCGGCATCGGCGGGGTTCGCGTCGTGCTAGGGTCAGCCAATGGATCGCCCCGTGCTGCCGGCCTAATGCGCCATCATGGTCTGGACTCGATCCGCACCACAGGAGGCCAGCACCATGCCTACCAAACCGATGGACCTGCGTTGCCCGAAGTGCAGGAAGTCAGGGATCAAAGTGGCGACTCAAGCGGACTACAGCAAGGCTCTTACGTGCGCGCAGTGCGGGCGTGCCAGCAAGATCGGCGAATTCTTAACGCCGTCCGGAAAGAGCCTGCTTGAAACGGCAAAAACCGCAAGAGATCGTCTCAAAACCGTCAGGGGCTTCAAGCCAGGAGCTAACCGATATGAAGTGGATGACCGCTTCGGGTTGCGGATTCGACCGATCGACGCAAACATTGGCTAAATCGGTACAGCTGGTGTTTCAAGGTTGAGCGTTTCTCTGAGCGAGCGCGTGTGTTGTTCCGTCGTTTTCAACCGCGCCAACCCTATGCGGTGGACGCTTTCGCGAGCACCGGCGTGGGCTTCCTCCTAAGTCGCATCCCTGCGCCCGCGGGGGACGCGCGCCGCCGGGCCATGGGGGGCGCCATGGCCGCCGCCCGAGTGCGCCCGACGCGGCCACTCCGGAGCACCGGCGGGCCCGGTCGACCCGCCCCGCGCCGCGCCGCGCGGATCCCCAGCGTTCCAGTTTCCCAGTTCGCCAAATCGCCGCCCGCACCGCGCCGCGGACCCGCGCGACCGACCCGATTTCAGATAGTCCGATGGTCAGCCGATTCGCGCGCCGATAGTCCGCGGGTGATGCCGGAAACCCGTTGCGTTTCAAAAAAGTGGGGGTGGTGGCCAGGGGCGGAATCGAACCACCGACACGCGGATTTTCAGTCCGCTGCTCTACCTCGGGAAATCCGATGGTTTACAGCTTCGAGATTTCCAAAAGTGGCCTAAGGATCAAGTGCCGGAGTCTTTTCGCCTACGCTGGTACCGACAGCTTTAGACGTCAATAAATCGAGGGGCGATTGAACGGCCTTGAACGGCTGCTTCGGGCCCGAACTCGGCCACACGGCAGACTATTCTCGACGGAGCTCGCGCGCTTCCTTGTCGGCTCGCAATGCCAGGAATGCCGCATCCCGCAGGCGACCTTCGGCCGTCCATTCAACCAATTGGCATAGTATATTTTTCGTCGGCATTCGGAGGCTGATCCCGATGCGGGTGCTAGTACTTATTATTGCCCGGCTGTGGCGCACTCTCAGCCTGGTAATCGTCACACTGGCACACTTACCACTTCGAAAGTGGCAACACGAGGACACTCGTGCGGCGCTTTGACACAAACAATGTTGACAGCGAGCTTGAACGCATCCGCATCGCATACCACGAGGCGGGCCATGCTGTTGCAACGTGGGCGTACAAAATTCCGCTTAAGCTGATCGTTGCGGGCGAATTTGATGGTTACGCCGAAGGAGGTCTAGATAACGACTCGCTCCGCCCGCAGCTCGGCGAGATTGAGTTTAATAGGACCGTTGCGGTTATCTTGCTGTCCGGCCAAGCCGCCCAAAACCGCTGGCAATGGGAAACACTAGCCTTCGGGTGCGATCAAGATCACCGACACGCGCGAAAGCACGCTGAAGAGAGCCCGTGGTCCCTGGATGAAACCGTCATTTCTGCACTTCTCCGGAACTGGACAGCCGAAGCGATGCGTGTGATCGAAGATAACTGGCCTGGGGTCGAAGCGCTGGCGCAGAAGTTGCTTGAACAGGGAACAATTGCGGGGCCGGAAGCCGAGAGAATCATCGGTGGCGCCTGCGCCGCATAGCACTAAAAGCGCACCACACGCGCCTCATAAAGGTCGCCAGCCGCCTCGGCCGCGATGTTCGGGCCGGTGGCACCGTGTCCATGCCCTTAGCCTGCGCCGTCCTGCGTGCAGGACGACGCGAATATCTGCCGCGTTCGCGCACAAACAAAAAGCCCGGCGCGTGGCCGGGCTCTTTGATGCGTTGAGTGTGACGCTTAGTTCGCTCTGCGTCTCGTCAGGCTGAGACCAAGCAAGCCGAGGCCGAGCAGCGCGAGCGTGCCAGGCTCGGGCACGCTAACGAAAGGTGAGACCAGGTACGCGTGTGATTCGCCAGTTCGGCTGTCAAATCCGTTCGCGAGAATCTGTCCGAGATCATTGATATCAACGCCGCGAACGAGAGTGACGAATGATTGCAGCGGATCGGCTGGGTCAACGAGCGCATTGAGGTCGTGCAGCGTCGTGCCGTCCCACAGGATGGCGTGAAATGGCTCAGCGAAGGGGAGGAAAGTGGAGCCCGTCACCTGCCCCGATGCGTTGATGGCAAGGCCGACGCTACGTGTGTTTCCCAGCGTGCCGAGGTCCAGCATCGTGGCGCCGTCCCAGAGGAAAGCGTGCGATGTCTCGTCGCCGGCTAGCTGTGCGCCCCCCGTCACCTCCCCGGAGTCGTTGATGGCGGTGGTTTGACTAGACGAGCCCCCCAACGTGCCGAGGTCCAGCATCGTGGTGCCGTCCCAGAGGAAAGCGTGAGTTGCCTCGTTGTTAAACGTCGTGGACTCGCCCACCACCTGCCCGGAGGCGTTGATGGCGACGCCAATGGAGTAATTCCCACCCAACGTGCCGAGGTCCCGCAGCGCGGTGCCGTCCCACAGGAAGGCTCGATAGGCCTCGATGGTGACGGGGCTCGAGACCTGGCCCGTCACCTGCCCCGAGGCGTTGATGGCGTAGCCGTCGCTATACGCCCCACCGTCGGACGGCTCGCCCAGCGTCCCGAGGTCCAACATGGCGGTGCCGTTCCACAGGAAGGCGTGAGGAGTTTGGTTCGTCGCAGGGTCCGTATTGGCCTGTCCCGTCACCTGCCCAGCATCGTTAATGGCACGGCCAAGACTTTGCCTGCCCCCTAGCGTGCCGAGGTCCTGCATCGTCGTGCCGTTCCACAGAAAGGCGCGAAATACGGCATTGCCGGTCGTGTAGGCGCCGCCGGTCACCTGCCTCAAATCGCTGATGGCGTTGCCCTCGCTAGCCGTGCCCCCCAGGGTGCCGAGGTCCCGCATCGTCGTGCCGTCCCACAGAAAGGCGTGAGTTTCACCGTTGGTCGTAGTGGAAGAGCCCGTCGCCTGTCCTGACGCGTTGAGGTCAGTGCCAAAGCTAGCCGTGCCCCCCAGGGTGCCGAGGTCGGTAATCCGAAAGGCTATTGCCAAAGCAGACCCCGAGGCGAGCGCGAGCGCCACACCTAGGGTGCCGATTAACGTCGAACGAGTTGCGCGTGTGTTCATCGAAGCCCCCTTCCCGCGCCGTGGGGTGTTCTCGCCCCTTCGGACTGTGGGCTCTGCTAGTAACTGACGTATACGCGAATTCCGCGCGGGGCGTCTCCCGAGTTAGCCCGAAAATGGATCGATCTGTCTCGAGGGCACGCCGGGCGGGGCAACGTTCGCACATGGTCACCCTCGACACCTTCCGCGCCCTGCACGAGCACGATCACAAGCTCGCAGCGTATTGCGCGACCTGCGAGCGCTGGGCCGTGCTCGACTTGGAGCGGCTCATCGCGGAAGGACGCGGCGAGTATTGCTTCGTTGGGCGAAAGCCGCGATGTAGTTATTGCAGGTCGCCGGGCACCTGGCAGGTCCGGCCGCCGGCTATGCGGCCGGGAATCGGCGGCCGTGCTTACATCTAGATACGGAGCTGACTACTTCGGCTTGTGCTCCCTCTCGCGAGCCTTCTTCACTTCGCCCGCTTCCTGCTTTATCCGCTCGCCCACCTCGTCGACGATCAACGCGACGACGCCAAAAAAGAACAGCCAAAGCAGAACGCGAACCGCGTCCGCGGGGACCTCGGCAGGCGAGAATACGTTCGAGCCCACTATCGCGTACAGAACAAGCAACACGCCGAGGAGGCGCAGCGGCCGGACTGTAGCCATCGCCCACAAATGGCTGACAACGCGAAATGCGCGACCTTGCCGTAGTGTGCCTTGAGGCCGCC
The DNA here is from genome assembly GCA_963728295.1 of uncultured Gammaproteobacteria bacterium. Taxonomy (GTDB): domain Bacteria; phylum Pseudomonadota; class Gammaproteobacteria; order Steroidobacterales; family Steroidobacteraceae; genus DATJKD01. The sequence continues at coordinate 91,963 of CAVSKB010000007.1, forward strand.
AAAACAAAGGAGTTGAGAGAACCTAAGATCCTGCTTTTGATGTTTGCATCCCTCTTCACGGGGTTCGCAGCGAGACCAGACGATAGCAGGGTCGATCCAACCGCAACGCCGGAGATTCCATAATCCGCGCGTTCATGCCGCATTGCGGCGAAAGCGTTTGGATGTATGCTGGTCCTCGGGTTGGGGACAAAATGTCTGGCGCCACGTCAGGAGCGGCGTACCCGGACTACATCGCGTTTTCTCCGTTATACTACTGGCGACGATGGCCGCTTGTTGACCGTCGTCGCAGTGCTCGAGCCAGACAACGGTGCCCGCTTCCCGCGGGCCACGCGCTATCACGAAGCTGGCGCCAGAAGGCGATTTCAAACAAGTCCCAGGTAACTACAGCCAACTAGGTGTCGCTAGAGGAGTTGCGGAGGCGATTATTGACTTCATTAAGCTTAGTCGGCCCTTCTACCAGTTCGTCGCCCACTTGCCGCTGATCGAATGAGCTATGAGCTTGTGAACTAAGAACTCAACCTGGTGACCGACTTCTGCGCCCCTGTACGTAGATGCACTTGAGCGCTACGCCCACGGCGGATTTCACATCTTGAGATTGGCCTCGATTCCAATTGCCTCCAGACGCGCGCGCTCGTGCTTCTCATACAATTGCTTGTGGGTTTCTCGCTCTCCCTTGAGGCGGCTTCCACCCCTTCGCAGATACGCCATGTAACGGATGGTCTCCCTGTCCGTAAGGCCAACCAGAACCTCTGCGCCCCGTTCGTCGCGGGTGATGGAACGAGCTGTCAAAAACTTGCGTTCCGCATCGGTGAATTAACACATTCTCATCCTCCGTAGCGCGCGTCGGCTGAGTCCATGCCTGCCGGGAGCAGGCCCCGATTGTGCCGTGACCCGCGGCCTACATCGCGACACGTCGCACAGAAATTGAAGGAAAGCGGCTGACCGTGCTGGCGATCAGCGCGACGTCAGTGATCACCGCGCTAGCATTCGAGGAGCCATGGTCATCTGCCCCCTATACCCCCGGATGGTCGTGGTAGGACCCCCTGCCTAAACCACCGCCGGTCCGGGATCCGTCTTCGGCGGTAGCAAAGCTCCGGCTGCTTACTCGTCTAGAACTCTACGGATCTTGAGCGCAGCAAGGGCTAGCATCACCATTCGCGGCACTCTTCCGGAGCCGGCGCACCAGCCTCGGAATTCTCTTTCGTTCACGGCGAGAATGCGCGCCGCTTCTTCCTCGCTGGAGCTCCAGCTCATCGAGAAGCGTGCGCAGCCGGAGTACCCGCGGCCGGTTGCGCATTCGTAGGCCCGGATCGGCAACGCGAGTCACCGGCGCATGGGCAATTGCGCACTTTTGTTTTCTCCGGCACGCTCGCGAAAAGCGAGCGTCGGTAGGAAAGAATAACCCACAGCGATACTTGCGGTACCGCCGACGTTACATAAGCGCGTCGATCCTTTGCTCCGGTGCGCAGCGACAGTCGCAATTTGTCGCGCGATGTCGATTGGACGATCGCCCCGGGTGTTTCTCCTACAGATCCCTGTTTGACGTGCGTCACTGGAGGCCGAGCCCCTGATTTTCGCGGGCGAATAAGACTCGCATCGAATGCGGGCCAGGAGGATGGATGGCGATGACGCACGACGCAACTCGGCGAGCGCTTCTCAAAGAAGCAGCCTACGTCGCACCTATGGTTTTGACACTTCAAGGCGACCTTGGCGGTGGCCAAGTCAGGATCGGAGAAGGAACAGCCGAGGCCAAAGAAGTTGAAGAAGCTGAAAGAGTTTAAGAAGCTAAACAGCAAGTAGACCGCGACACGTCCGCGCGCTGCCCGAGCCGCAACCCCGTGGTCATCGAGGGTGAAGGTCGATAATAAGGGCGACCAGTGTTTCGACGAGGCGACTTTTGTCATGGTTCGTAAGACAAGCCCATACCTAAGTACCGCGGCGCCGAGATCCTCGGAGTGGGACGATGCGTGTGATGCTGCACGATCGCTCATGAGCGTGCGCCTCCTGTCGGGAGAAGTCCCGCTGCTGCCCCTCAAGACCTGTGGTCTGCCCTGCGACCTGCAAGTGCAATGCCACGGGCACTTCGACGATCGACGTTGGACGTTCCCGCGGCGCGGAGAGCATGCGTTTAAATTCATTGATGGCTTCCACTCCGGGCGCCGAGCGGCGCACGCGGCGCGGTCGGCGCGCAGAGTGACGCCACGCGTAAAGGCGCGATTCGATAACGAAGGGGCGTTTCTTTCGGCTCGGCCTGGTCAGGCCGCCCCGCCCGCTGGCTTCGTCGGCTCGTCATAATCGTTATCGATGCCCTGAGTCGAGCAGCGATACGCCGCATGCCTTCACCGCGCCTAGCGCGAGTGTCGGCTCTGTAGTTCGCCAAACCCGGACGTGTAGAGCGAATACCGCTTACCGCGGCTCCGTGAGTGCAATGCAATGACAATAGCGCCAACGATATCGCCTCGACAGGAGTCGGCTGTCAACTGAGCTAACATCGTCTTGCGAATCTTGATCGCCGCTACGCTTAGCCACACGATGCGCGGCACCTTTCCTCAGCCAGCACACCAGCCTGCAAAGACGCGCTCATCAATTCGGAGTAAGCGCGCTGCTCCTGCTCGCTGAACTCAAGTTCACGAATGACGGATCGCAGCCTCAACCCGGCGTCGGGTTGGGTGAATAGGACTCTGGCCTGCAGTTTCTGTCTGGAAAGCTTACAGAAGTCCCCCCAGCGTCACGCAGCACAAGACCCGTCGCC
>CAVSKB010000008.1:0-56793 GCA_963728295.1 uncultured Gammaproteobacteria bacterium
AAATCTCGGTTCGCTTCGCGACGCAACCTTTCCAGAGCGGCAGATAAGGAGGCTCGCAATGACTAGTGTCACCGTCAAGGCGGGCGAAGGCAACGCACTCAACGTTCTCGGCATGCCACTCCGGTTCCTGTGCGATGCGGAAGTCACTAAGGGAGGTTGGTCATTGATGAGGAGAAATCCCAGACGGCCTCGGCCCACCGCCGCATCGGCACGACTGGGACGAGGCCTACTATGTGATCGAGGGAGCGCTCGACTTCGCGATAGACGGGAAGCCGGTGCGCGTTGAATCAGGCGATTTCACTTACATCCCTCGCAACACTGTGCACGCCTTTAAGGGGGCGTCGCTGACTCTCGCGGGTGCTCATCTTTGCAGTGCCCGCTCATTCCTCCGCGTTCTTCGAGGATGTGAATCGCGAAGTCCGCACAGTTCCCGACGCTTGGCCAAGGTGCCAGCGATCGGCCAACGCCACGGAATCGAGTTCATGCCGGCGCCGACGCCAGCGGGTCCGCCGACGACGTAACTCATCGTGAACGCATGCCTATGCGTCACGCACAAACCCCCTACGGTACGGGTCTAAACAACACTCTTCCGAAATCTCGTTCACATCGGGGCTACCCACGTGCAGGACACCACCGGCATTCGTGAGCGGCGGATCCCGCTCGTCTGCGGCGTTTGCGGCTCGAACTACACGATGCGCGACACGCGCTCCTATGCCTGCGCCGGTTGCCTCAACGGCAAAGCCTGCATGAAATCGGCTGGCTGTCCGTCGCGATCTCGTCGAGTCGATCTTGCTGGCCGAGATCAAGCAAGACGCTGCCTCGGTCGACGCCCTGTTTCTCGCGAAGGTACGGGAACTGGAAAAGACCGCGGAGCGCGATCGGGTGCGCGCCCTTCAGGCGCTCATATCCAGCATCGACACGCCGATCCCGCTGCACCCGATCCGCGGTGTGCTGGAAGCGGAGATCGGAGTGCAGGCGCCGCTGCCATTGGCTGCAGGCAGCGTGCCGGAATGTATGGTGGCGGGGGCAGGATTCGTTAATTTCCGCATCGCCACGCATCGTCGAGGTTGTCATTGTGAGTTCCCTCTCCGTTTCTGGTTATTGTTAAGTCAGGGACGCCGCACAGTCGTCCCAGGCGCCGAGCCGACTATCAGCTAGCGCCCGCAGCACCCGCCGTGCTGCGCGGTGAGGACGACGCGGATATCTACTTTGGCCAGTTTGTGTAAGGATTGGAGCAAGCCGAACGCCCACGAATCAACATACAAACGGGCGCCCGGTTTCAAGGGAGGAGGCAATGGCTGCCTCCGAAGTCGAGCCGATCGAGTTGCCACGCTATGTCGCGTTCCGCGCATGGAGGACTGTGCCGGTCATTGCGCGCATCGAATCCCATCGGTCCGGGCGTCTTTGGGGCCACTGGTTCAGCAGGATCACACCAAAAGGCGCCTTCAGACAGGTGCCCCTCGGCGGTGTCGTTTTTGTGGAGAGCAATGGTGAGGCCGAGGAGCTTATCGCTCTGATTCGTGCCGGGAAGGATTTGCCGGAACAATTGTGCAGAAACTGCATGTGATCGATTAGCCCCAAGCGGCCGGCGGCTATGTTCGGGCCGGTGGGCATCGTGTCCATGCCCGAGCCTGCGCCGCCCTGCGCGGTTAGGCGAGGCGAATCTACTGCGCTTGCGCCAAAACAAGCCCGGCGCGTGGCCGGGCTTGTTGCTGCGTTGAGCGTATGCCTGTCCCGGTGCCACATACCCGTTAGACTCAGCCCTGAGGGGAGCACGGAAGTGACCGACACGCCGACCGAGGGTGGGGGCGAGGGCACCTGGGCCAAACTGCGCCGCCGCAAAGTGGTGCAGTGGGGCCTCGCGTACGCCGCTGGTGCGTGGGGAGTTCTGCAAGGCCTGCGCGTACCTTAGCGATACCTTCGGGTGGCCCCGCCCGATCCAGCAATTCGGCACGCTCGCGCTGCTGATCGGTCTCCCGATCGCCCTCGTCATCGCCTGGTACCACGGCGAACGTGGCCAGCAGCGGTTGTCCGCTCCTGAGCTCACGATCCTCACGCTGCTCTTCTGGTGGGCGGCGTGATCTTTTGGTTGTATCAACGAGGCGCGGATACGCCCGACCTGCGGCGACTGTTCGCAGGAGCTGCCGCGGATGCGACTGACTCCCGCCCTTCGATCGCCGTTCTGCCTTTCGTGAACCTTAGCGATGATCGCGAAACGAGTATTTCTCCGATGGTCTGGCCGAGCAGCTCCTGAACGACCTCGCCCGAGTCGAGGGCATAAAGGTCATCGGACGAACGTCATCATTCGCGTTCAAGGGGCGCGACATGGATCTGCGCGCCATCGGCAGCGAGCTGGGCGTCGCGCACATCCTCGAAGGAAGTGTGCGAAAGGCCGGCAACCGTGTCCGGGTCGGCGCTCGAGCTCGTCAGCGCGGCCGACGGTTTTCACCTCTGGTCCGCGAGCTACGATCGCGAGCTAACCGACGTTTTCGCCGTCCAGGAGCAGATCGCCACGCAGGTCATCGACGCACTGCGCGTCTCGCTGCTCGGTGCAGAGGCGCAGCGCTTGCGTGCCAGGCCAACCCGCAATCTCGAAGCCTATGACGCCTATCTGCGCGGCATGCAGCAGCTCGCGCGAGCAACCTGGGGATCGCTACGTCAGGCGGCGGCCGAGTTCCGCCGCGCGCTGGTGCTGGACCCGCGGTACACGCTCGCCTATGTGGGCCTTGCTGAAGCGTATGTGACGCTGGCCTACACCGGGGCGGTGACGCCTGACGAAGCCCTGCATGTCGCTGGCCCCGCCATCGAGCGCGCGCTGGCGATCGATCCGGAGCTTCCTGATGCGCATGCGGTGCGCGGCTGGATTGAGAACAGTCGGGGCGACAGCGCGTCGGCGGAGCGGTCCTACCGTCGCGGACTGCAGGAAGCGGCAAGCCTTGGCTTCGCGCCGGTGCACTACGGAACCTTCCTGTTGAGCCACATGCGCTATACCGAGGCCCGCGACATGCTGCTTTCCGCCGTCGAGCAGGATCCACTGTCGCCAATCTGCTGTTCGTGCTCGCTTACGCTTACGACGGTGTGAGCGACCATGCGTCTGCGTTGGCAACGCTGAAGCGCGCGAGCGAGATCGATCCAAATAATCCGACGAGCGCCTGGAGTCGCGCCGCCATCCAATACTGGAGCCTGGGCGCCATCGATCGCGCGTTGCCGGAACTTGCCGAGTCAATGCGAATCGATCCTCACGATCCCGAAATTCCTGCGCTGACGGCGCTTGCCTGGCTGGATCTCGGCGATCCCGAGCGTGCCGCAAAGTGGGTCGAAGCAGCGATGGCCGTGGGCCCCGAGCATCCGATGACGCGACGGGCTGCGGTGGCGTTGGCCCTTTTTCGCGGCGATGTCGCGGGCGCAGTCGAAATCGCCAGGGTCGCGATCGAGGAGGCGCTGCCCGGGCGCTTCGAGTCGCGTCTGGCCTTTCTGCGGGCTCTGCGCCTGCAGCCCGGTGCCGATCTCGCTTGGCTGCAGGACCGCTACGAGCAGTTCTATCCGGGTCTTGCAGCGGGCCGGTCCGTGCTCGAACAGAGCGGTTTTTGGATGGTGTTGATGCCCCGCGAGTATGCCCTTGCAGAGATCGACCTCGCCGCCATCCTGATCGAAAGGGGTCAGCATGAACGGGCACAAGCCTTGCTCGCCGATGCCTGGACCTTCGTCGAGCGCAGCCCGCCGACCGGCATATTCGGCGGCGGCACGATGGCGGCGTCGATCCACGCGCTGCGCGGCGAGCCGGAGCGGGCGATCACCGCGCTGCGCACGGCGATCGGTGCCGGCTGGATCGAGAACTGGTGGTGGGTATTGCGGTACGACCCGAGCCTGGCATCGCTGCGCAAAATGCGGGAATTCCAAGCGATCGTCGCCAGCATTGAAGCCAAGACGGCAGCCGAGCGCGCACGAGTCGCGACGCGTGAAACACCTGTCTCCAAGCCGCCGTCGGACTGAAGATCGTCAAACAACCGGCGATCCAAGCCAACGTATACGCCCGTTTGGGAAACCGGAGTGAACCTCGTTGTGTCGAAAGTGAGCAGCACAGAATTGCTCTGTAATTGCAGTCTCCTTAGGAGCCGGGCCTCTTCTTTCTGTGACGGTTCAGCGGCCGAAGTTGCAGTTGCCGTCACAAGACATCCATCTCGTTGCCTTCCCCTTGCTGTCAAACGCGGCGCGCGGCAACCCGCCGAGGCCTCAGAAGTTTGGTAGCGAGGGCAGGATTTGAAACATGTTTGCTGCGAATTCCGCGACGTTCGCGGTGACTCGGCCGATAACGCGCGAGGCTCAGCTTTGCTCCGTGCATGCTTCCAGCCTTGCGGTTGGTTGGCTTTAACCGGCGATGTTGACCCGCATGATCTTGGTGACCGACGGCATGCCGACGTCATCGATGATGAACAGCAGGTAGTACCTGTGCGACCAGCATAGGTCGATGAGAATTGGCCCGCCGCCGTGTAGCTGCCCGTGCCTGCCGGGTTGATGTAGAACGAGCCGCTACTGGCTGTCCTTGTCATACAGCCGGCGTCTCCGCGCGCCGTGCCCGCGGGAGGCGCACGGGCGCGATTCACGTATGCGTATGCGGTAACCGTCGGCAGTTCTCGCGCGCCCAGGCTTTCGCATCGGCGCGCGTGGCCGGGGCGGATCCTTCCTATCGATTCTTCCGCCTGTCTGCGAGGGGCGACGGTACAGCGCTGGACTTGTTGTGCGGCCTGAGATTCGATAACCGACCAACAGGGATCGAGGCCACGGAGTGTGCCGTGCGCAGCATCAGATGGCGAGCCCGCGCGGGAATGGCGGCGCTCGCCGCGCTATTTATAGTGGTCGCCACGGCGCGCGCCGCAACCGTCCCGGACGGATTCGTCGACGGGATCTACGTGCGCGTGCCGTCGGACACCACGGCGATGGAGTTCGCGCCCGACGGGCGCATCTTCGTCGCGCAGCAGGGCGGCGCGCTGCGGGTCGATCAAGAACGGCGCGCTGCTGCGCGACGCCGTTCCTCACGGTGGCGTCAATCCGTCCGGCGAGCGCGGGCTGCTCGGCGTCGCGTTCGATCCGAACTTCGCGACCAACCACTTCGTCTACGTGTACTACACGGCGACGACGCCCGCCATCCACAACCGCGTCAGCCGCTTCACCGCCAACGGCGACGTCGCGGTCGGCCGGCAGCGAGGCGGTCCTGCTCGAACCTGGACACGCTCTGCGAGCGCGACCAACCACAACGGCGGCGCGCATCCACTTCGGCACCGACGGCAAGCTCTACGTCGCGGTCGGCGAGAACGCCAACGGCGCCAACGCGCAGACGCTCGACAACCTGCTCGGCAAGATGCTGCGCATCAACTCCGACGGCACGATCCCGACCGACAACCCGTTCTTCGCCAGACGACGCGGCGAGCAACCGGGCGATCTGGGCGCTGCGGCCTGCGCAACCCGTTCACCTTCGCGTTCCAGCCGCGGCACCGGGCGCATCTTCATCAACGACGTGGGCGCAGAACACGTGGGAGGAGATCAACGACGGCGTCGCGGGCGCCAACTACGGCTGGCCGCACGACCGAAGGGCCGACCGACCGATCCGCGCTTTCGCGGGCCGTTCTTCGCCTACCCGCACGCGCAGCTCGAGCGGCTGCGCCATCACCGGCGGGGCCTTCTACAACCCGACCACGGCCAGTTCCCGCCGAGTACGTCGGCGACTACTTCTTCGCCGACTACTGCGGCGGCTGGATCCGGCGGCTGAACCCGGCGACCGGCGGCGTCGAGCATTTCGCCACCGGCATCAGCTCGCCCGTGGATCTCAAGGTCGGCCCCGACGGCGCGCTCTACTACCTCGCGCGCGGCGCCGGCTACGTTGGCGCGCATCTGCTACACCGCGGCTCGAGCCCCCGGCGATCGCAGCTGCAACCGGTGAGCCGCACAGTCGGCGTCGGGCAGAGCGCGACCTTCAGCGTCGGTGCCAAAGGAGCGCGCCGCTCGCGTACCAATGGCGCCGAATGGCACGGCGATTACCGGCGCGACCGGGGCGAGTACACCGCATGAAGCCCAGCTCGCCGACAGCGGCGCATGTTCCACGTCGTGGTGAGAAACACTTGGCGCCGCGGCCAGCGATGCCGCACAGCTGACCGTCACCAGAACCCGGTGCCCTCGGCGAATATCACCCAACCAGGGAGCGGCACGACCTACGCGGCCGGCACGGTGATGACGTACGCGGGAACCGGCAACGACGCCGAGGACGGCACGCTTCCGGCCAGCGCCTTCACTGGAGGGTGGACCTGCACCACGACGCTCATACTCATCCGCGTCCTGGCCCGCCCGGGGGTGAAGTCCGGCCGTTCACGTCCCGGCGCAGGGCGAGACCTCGGCCAACGTCTTCTACCGCGATCCACCTCACGCGTCCGCGATTCGGGCGGACTCAGCCCCGGTATCCGTGACATCCTCCCGGGCAAGGCCACCGTGACGCTCGCGACGAATCCCGGCGGGCTGGCGGTGCGGCTCGACGGCCAGCCGGTCGCGACGCCGCACAGCTTCGTCGGCGTCGTCGGCATCGAACGCGCCCTCGAAGCCGTGTCTCCGCAGGGACCGAACTGGACCTTCTCATCGTGGTCCGACGGCGGCGCCCGGATCCACGCAATCAGTACCCCGCCCGCAAGCACGACCTACACGGCGCGGTTCGGCGGACAATCGGCGGTGTCGATTGCGATCGGCCACAGGACGCGCTACGAGGGCGACTCGGGAACCGCAGGTGCAACGTTCGCGGTCAGGCTGTCGGCCCCGAGGACGGTGCCGGTCACCGTCGCGTGGAAGACGACCGACGGCTCGGCAAAGGCAGGCTCAGATTACAACGCCGTGAGCGGCAGCCTCAGCTTCCCTCCGGGCACGACGTTGCGCACGATCCCGATTGGGATCCGCGGTGACTCCGCGCTCGAGACCTCGGAGACCTTCTACGTCGACCTGTCCGCGCCGTCGGGGGCGAGCATTGCCATCTCACGCGGCATTGGGACCATCCTCAACGACGACGGGTAAGGCACCGTCGCCTCGCCGCGGCCGACTGCCAGAAGGCCGAGAGTGAGACAGTGCGGGTTCGCGACTATGTGCGGCAGCAATGCAGAGCCAGAGCCATCAGGTTGCGCCCGCTCGGCGATCATGTTGAGCGCCCGGACCGGGCCGATGTAGTTGTTTACCCAGTGCGAGCGCATCAGCTTTTCAGACAGACCCGTGAGCTTGGCTGGGTCGAAGGGCAACGGCCTGGGCTCGCGTCCCCCGGTCAGGGAGACCCGTATTTCAGTCGATGGCGTGTTCTCTGCGAGAGACGATGACGGTCCAGCCAAGGTCGATCAGAGCACCGTCAGCTCCGGAATGGCTCGATGCCATGAAGATCGGGCGCTGGTATCGCCTTTCGGGTGATCGACCGGACCTGGGGCTCGCCCGCTACGAGAATCGGTACGCGCTATCTGCGTGACGGCGATCCGAGCTGCGATTCAGCCCTGAATCCTGTTCGGCGACCGTACGCAGCCCTGCGCCGGCTGACCGGAAAGAATGTTCCTGCGCCGTGGAGCGGCCGGGTCGGTTTCCCAGCGATGACCGAAGCTTGGAACGGTGCCGTGCTTGCAACGCAGTTTGGTGCATCCGGCGCCTTGATTGTCTTCGGCGGCGGCCACAACGACTACTTTGGCTCCGATGTTCACGCTCTCGATCTCGCCACACGGGAGTGGAGCCGAATCTCAGACGGGTTCGTCCAGGGTCGGCCCGAGCATTATGGGGCGGGTGCGTTCTATCCGAACGCAGAGTATCCGGACGGCTCTCCGCTGCCGCCGCACACCTACGGCTACGTGCAGTACGACGCGGTCGGCAACGACTATCTAATTTTGAAGGGCAACAGCGAGTTGGGTCCCCACGTGAAGGCCGTTGCCATTCCGCACATGTTCAACCTCGACCGCCGTCACTGGCGTCGCGGCCCGCGACAACCCACAGCGATTCTGAATTCGGGCGGTTTCACGACCTGGGATGCCTCCCGGCGCGTGCTCTGGGGCCATTCTGGTGACGATGGCGGAGGCAACACCTATATCGGCTTTTGCCCGGACGGCGCGAATGCGGATGGCACATTCGGCCACTGGGGCCCGTTGTATTCGAGCAAGTTCCCGGGCGTTGCCAACCACAACGCGATGCAGATCGATCCGCTGCGGGACATCGTGGTGGTGCTGGTACACGCCCACGACGGTTTGTTTGCGATCAATCCGGCGGATCCGGCGGCACCGGCGGCGCCATTGCGTTCGAGTGGCACGCGACCGCGCATCGCCGAATACGCTGCGCTCGAATACGCACCGGCCCTGGACCGGTTGATTTACTACTCCGCGCAGCACGGCGCCGCCGTCCACACGATCGCTGCGCCAAAAGGGTCCGGCTGGTCGGCCCTCGTTGCCGGCGAATGGGACTGGACGCTATGCGCGAACGATAGCTTCGACCCAGTCGCAGATGCCCGAGCCGGCTCGCATCACGCAGGAAACTGGCGGCACACGTTCGGCAGGTTCCGCGTCGCAAGCTGGGGTTCGATCGATGTGGCGCTGCTAATCAGGCATGTCGATACGCCGGTCTATGCCCTGCGGCTCAACTGAGGGCAGCAAGGCGCGACGAGGCAAGCAGACCAACTTTCAATAGCCAGACGTGGGGCGGACAACGAAACCGCCTCGTGAGACGAGCCTGGCGACCGGGCTCAACCTGTGCGCGGCCCACCCGTCTTTGGCGATAGGGTCGCCGTGATGCGACGACTGTGACGCACTCCGCAAAGCCTGTCGCGATGACTAACGCGTTTGCCGCGGCAATGTAACGTGGCAGTGCGATGTTGAACGCACTGCTCTTTCTCGCCATGCTCGCCGCGCTCATCGCCGGCTGCTTTTGGTTCGTGTCGACGCTGCCAAAACAGGAGTCGACCTCTCACGCGTCAGCAAGGGCTGAACTTCGGCGGCGCTCGCCCCTGCGCGGTTAGGGCGAGGCGAATCTACTGCGCTTGCGCCAAAACAAATCCGGCACGTTGGCCGGGCTCGTTGTCGCCGGCTGACAGGGAGAACTATGAGCCCTCCGTCGCACGACACCTAGACCCACGAGGCCGAGACCGAGCAGCGCGACAATGCGGGTTAGGTTGATGGCGTAGGCAAGGGAGTCGATGCTCACAGCGATGAGAGCTCGGAATTCACAAGGCGGAATTCTCGATCAGCATGCCGCCACCCCTAGCGAAACGGACGCGCAATTTCGTCGGCCGGTCCGCCGTCACCTCCGTCTTTTTCTGAGCGACTTTCAGGTTCCCGCCGCACAAGCTGCTCGGATGCACACCGACAATGTGTTCACCAACAGGTGGATGCAGAACGAGCGTCTTGCCTGAATCGACCTTGCCCGCGTATGCACCGTCTAGATAGACGTGGACTGGCGCAGACGACACCAATCGGCCCGGTGTCTCGAGTGATTACGAGCGCCGACGGCGGCGAAGAGACTGGCGCCTTTGCGGTTAGCGGGCTGAATACTGCAATTAAAAACGCAATCGCTTTTGCGTCCACACAATCCTCGCTTCTTGTTGGCGAGCTTGCTAGTCACTGTACGGCCGCAATCGCTGGGTCCGCAAGTTTCGCCCGCGAGGCTGCGGGGAAATTGTCACCACCTCGGACCCTTGGGCTAGATTCTGTAAAGTCTTCCCTAATTCTCTCTGTGCACTTCGCTGGCACGCTTGTCCGAACGCAGGCCGAGAAACGCTGCGTGTCGCAAGCGACCTTCCGTTGTCCATTCGACAAACCGAATCTGGCCCACCACCTCCGGTTTGACCCACTGCATTTCGCGCATCTCTTCGCCGGGATGGGAATCTCGGTGTTGCAGCGCCTGAAACGATGGGCTGCCTTGGGTGTCCAGCGCGACGATCTCACCGTCGATCACCGCCTGAGCGGCCTTGACCCGCTGGCCTGCCTCGGCGACTCCCCGATACATCCCGGTGAGGTCCTTGTTCTTCCTGGATCGAAGCTCGAGTTGCTGCCTGTCCTCGATGACCAGCGCAGGGTAGCCATCGAACTTGAGCTCGTCGATCCAGTCGTCGCCTTCAGGAAGTTTCTTCACGACCTGTGCAGCCATGAGCGTGACGAAGCGGGAGGTTTCCGCGTCCGCGCTGAACGCAGGGGTCGTGCGGGCCGCCTCTTGTTCTTCTTGGCAGGCATGCGATCGCCCCAATACAGTGCGCCACGCCGCCTCGGAGCGCAATCCGCACCTCGTGATTCCAGCTCGTCGGACGGCCACCCGTGGTGAGGAAACTGCGTGCGGTAGAATGGCACGCGGAGGTTCAATGGCCTCGGACGTCGGGGAATTGCTGTTGCGGCTGGCGGCTGCAGGCTTGATCGGGGCCTGTATCGGCTTCGAGCGCCGCATGCATCACAAGGCAATCGGTATCGCCGGCATGATGATGATCGGCATCGGCAGCGCGAGCTATATGCTGCTAGCGCTGCATCTGTTCGAAACCGATCCGAGTTCCATCAGTCGGACGCTTCAAGGTTTTCTGTCTGGCATTGGTTTCCTGGGCGGAGCCGTGATCTTCAAGAGCGGCTTCGACGTCAAGGGAATCAAGGCTGCCGCCGCCGTATGGATCACCGGTGCGATCGGCCTCGCCTGCGCGATATCTTACTGGTGGCTCGGACTGACCGTCGGAGTTCTGACGGTCTTGATCATGTTCGTAGCCGACAGCTTCCCAGATCCAGTAAGGGAGCTGAAGCAGGAACCTACAAGTACGGATCCGCGGCGCCGGTGAACAGGGCTCTGATGGCTGAGGGTGTTACCGAACGACGCCGTGATAGACCGAGGATCGCAGGTCCGACTCGTATAGCGACCATCAAGCTCGGTAATCGGTGAATGCCTTGTATCTGAATAAACGCGGCAGATATTCGTCCTGACACTGGTCGACCCGTCCGGCAACCTCACAGCGTGGACGAATAGGACATCATCGAACTGCTCGCGCTGCACTATCTGATCCGCGAGCTGCTCGGTCATATTGACCGCAACATTCCCCGCAGAGACGGCGGCGGATCTACTGCAGGGGATGGCTGATGGCCTCGAGAGCCACGCCGGGCAGAACTCGCTAAGGCCTTGCGCTACGAACGGGGGAAGGCACGACGGCAGCGCATTCCGCACGTCTTAGCGAACCTCTGCGGCTCCAGCCCTGAGCCGACCGCACCGATCTCGCGATCGCCGCCATTTCGTGCCGCCTGACGGCGCACTTCCCCTAAGCGCTACCAGCTCCTCCGCCAGACCGCGCAGCACCCGCGCCGCCCCTCTCGCGGCCCGAACTCCGCGATCAGACGCAGCAGGAACGCTCGCCCCGCCTTCTGCAGCTTCGTGGCGGTTCCATGCCGGCATCGTGAGCGCGCGCCGCCACGCCCATCACGCTGACAATGCAACTTAAACATGCAGAAACAAGAAGCCCGGCGCAGTGGCCGGGCTTCGCGTCGCAGGGTGAAGGGGGAACTATCAGCTCTGCGTCGCAAGGATCAATTACCACTCAGGGTTGCTCTCTTCGCTGAGATCCACGTCACAGTTTGGTGTTGCGTGTGTGAGCCGCGTCACAGTTTCGATTGGCGTGTCAGACAACTCCTGACGAACTTTCCTGTGTTTTTTGTATGGATCCCGGCCATAAGCGGGGAGCACCGTATCGTCCATTCTGTACGGAGACATGGCTTATGAATCACGAGCACATCACGCTGGAAATCGACTACGGCACCCGAGGTCGCTTGCAGTTCCAACTACCCGCAGACGCGACCGACGATGAGATCACGTACTTCAAGACATTGACGCCCCGAGTCGAGAACGGGTTGCTTGAGATGGTTGACCCGGATACGTGGGCAGTCGTCTTCAGATGCCGCCCGACGTTGCTAAATTAGCTATCCGTCTCGTCTGATTTCGCGCGCTCTTATCTGATCGCAGACCGAGAAAACGCGCGTGTCGTGGGCGACCTTCCGCCATCCATTCGACAAACCGGAGCAAAGTCGGGTTTGACCCACTGCGGCAATGCGACATCGCTTGCGCGGGAGTGCGTCCGATAGTTTGCAATGGTCACGCTCGACACCTTCCGCGCGCTACACGACCACGATCACAAGCTCGCGGCGTATTGCGCGACCTGTGAGCGGTGGGCGGTGCCGGCGACCGGACACGACTCTGCGGGCCCTTAAGGAAGGACTTGCAATGAAGCTCTATGCGTTCGACGTCGATGACACACTGGAGATTTCCAACGGTCCTGTGCGCTTGGCGGACCTGCAGGCGCTGCGCAACTCCGGCCACATTATCGGCCTTTGCGGCAACTGGGGTCTTTTCACGCGCAGCGTCCGTAATTGGTACGAGCACGTGTCCTTCATTGGGCCGATGCGGTTGACCAAAGCCGACTATTTGATCGAGTTGCGCACATATGTGTGTGCCGAGAGCTATGTAATGGTCGGCAATGATCCGCGCATCTTCGGCGCCTCGGACGACGCGACCGCAGCCCGAGAAGCCGGCTTCCGTTTCATCCGGGAGCTTGAATTCGCCGACGGCATGCGCTGATGCAGTGACGGCACTATGCTCGAAGAAGGGGCTCCGAAAGGCGGAACTCAGCGTCAACGAATCCAGGCCGCATACTGCGCGACGTGCGAACGTTGGCAGTGCCCGACCTCGAGCGGCTGATCGCAGGAGGGACGCGGCGTACGGTTCTTGGCGCGTAAGCCACGGTGTAGCTACTGCCGTCGTATGGGCACTTGGCAACTCAGGCCGCCAGCCATGAGGCTGGGAATGGGCGGCCGCAAGAACTATCGGGCCTAGATTTGGTTGATGTTAGGCGGTTCCGACGGTTTCAATACATACACCTGCGAGCGGTCACCTTTCCAGTTGGCTCCGCTAGGCCGCCACACCAAATCAAAGCCGCCGAGTCGTTGTGCTCGTCTTCCTCCGCATGTGCTGATGACGGCCATGCCACCAACCGCAACCAAACGCTGGCGTTCTGATGTCTAACCTCGATGAAGTCCGCAAGGTCACTTGCGCTGTCCGATAAGTGCTGCGACGCCCTAAACCCAAGCAAGTCGTTAATATCTCGAAAGGCGACGACCTTTAGTTTGTTTTTGCGTGCGCTGTGTGCAAAAGAGAAAAACGAAGGGCTATCGGCTTCAATCCTTGGGCCTTCAGGTTCCGTGGTCGTAGGGTCCATAAGTGCCGGCGACATTGTGCAAGTAGGATCATCCGATACATAAGCGCAATACACTGCATCGCGTGCAGTGATGTTCTGAAGATTCATGGCTTGAATTCTGGCAAGGCCAAGGAGCGGCAATTGGTTCGCTAGCAGGTAAGTCTCGTCCAAGGATTGCGCGATCGCCTTCTTTAATTGTATGCCTGCGTATGCCTCCCGCAGTTCGCTGTCCTTGCTGAGCTTGATTTCGCTCGGCGTAACAGGTAGCCACGTGGGTACGTCCGTCCGCGTGAACGATGTTGGCGGCTCTTTACCCATGCGCGCCGATTCTGCTGTCGAGTAAGTCAACAGTTTCCTCTCCAGGACCTCGATCTCGTCAAAAGGCGTGAGCATATCGAACACGATTCGACTTCCTAGACTCTTCGCAACCAATCGCAAGTCGAGGGTAGTAAGGCGCTCCAAGGTTCGCAGGTCTTCGGGATCAGGCAAGAAATCACTAGACACGCACCGTCCGGCTGGGATGGCTCCAAACAGTGCATGCTTCATAGCGAGGCACATGGCTGCCTGCATGCCAGCCCTCATCAGAGCTCCGGCGTCGCCTGCATAGAGGGTTGCATCGGAGAAGCCATCCACTACTACGCCGTCCTTTATCTGCCTGTTTATCCATGCCTTCTGCCAGCCAGACGACTCCTTCTTGTCGCAGTATCCCGGCAGCTGCTTATCGCATGACATTCCGTAAGGTCGCTGAATGCTGTCAGCGGCATCATCCCAGTAGTAGGAATACAGCGTAACCGTCTTACCCTGATTAGCGAGTGTTTGGATTTTCAGAACCCCAAAGCTTGTCTTTACGCAGGGGTTTGTGTTGCTGTCGGTACAATTCAAACCCTCACCCCTAAGGATCCAAGGCTCCGGCAACTGCACCTCCGTCCAGTCGACTACAACAGTCCACTGTTCGGCATTTAGCAGACGTGTGCCGTGGTCCCTTAACTTCTGGTCGAAATCCTTTTCCGTAGGACCCATGCCGTGCGTATAGAAGATAAGCGTCTCATCGCCTCCTTTCGCAAGCCCTTCAAATGCAACGGGTCCATCATTCGTGCTCCGGTATTCGATATGCGCGTGCCCTGGTAGGCTCGTGCAGCCATTGGCGACCGCTGCTAGCCCAACAAATGCGGAAGCGAGTATTCTCTGCATTGGATTGCTCCTCGGTGTACAACTCGCCTTTGCACTTTCGGGTTCCGATATGGTCCCTTGACCTTGAATCGCCAGCGCACATGGCATGACACCGTCCCTCTGACTTGCGACTCGCATGTGATCGTCGCTTACGGCGGGATCCTCGACGATATCGCGCGATCAGTCTAGCGATGGACGGTCTGGTACCTATGGGACTGCGATGTCGTAAGGTCGCTACTCGCACAAGTATGGGAGTGCTGCACCCAACCGGCACGGTCGAGCGCTCGTCACCTCGGGCCACTCCTGCCCCGCGCAGCAGAAGGACAACCACTGACGTGTGCCGGCATCTTTCCATGACATGATCAACCATGCTCCTTGCAAGAGCGCCTTTCAATACGAAGCAGCCGGAACGCCCTGCCCTAAAGCGCGTGCTACTCCGCGACCAGACGCAGCAGGAAGACACGCCCGGCGCGCTGTAGCTCTTCCATTGCGCTAAGCTTCTGCCGCGCCCTGGCGTTCGTCACGGTGCGCAATTGGCGGTGACGATTACAAATGACGCGGAAGACCATTCTGATCCTCATCGTGGGCTTCGGTCTGCTACCGATGTGGCTTGCCCTCGGGGCCATGGTGGTAATGACGCTCTTCTATTGGAACGAAATGGTTGCGGCCGAGGGCGGGATCGCATTGCCGCTCCTGCTTGCCGCAGGCTTTGCCGGGTCGTGGTTCACACTCGGAATCGCCGCGCTGACGATCAGCGTTTATGTCATCGTCCCGGGCACACCACAGCGCAAGAAGCTCCTCGCCGGAATCACGTGCGTCGCTCGTACTCTGGCGGGCGCCGGTTGGGTCCTCGCAAAAGAACACATAGAGCGCAGACGAGCGGCGGATGCGACGAGGGATAAGGTCGCGGCCGTCGATTTTGTTCGCAACCATCCAACCTCAGCGCCCCAACTTTGCCTTGAGCTCTTCGAGTTCCGGGCCGACCTGCTCTGCACTGAGCAGCCATGAGGAGTACGAGCCAGGACCCTCGATCACGTAGCCGCGCAAGTCTGGTTTGCCCAATGTGTCGTCGGTCACCGCATAGATGGCGAACGGACCGTCTGTTCGGACTTGTGTCTTATGTTTGCCCGCCATCAATTGATTCTTTCTCTTGATGGCCAACAGTTCAAGCGCCATGAGTACCGCCCGCGGTGGCTCCCTTTTGGCCGCGCACCAATCGCGAAACGTTCGCTGAGTAACGCCGATCTCATTGGCCGCCTCCCGCTGAGAAAGGCCCGCCTGCTCGATGAGTTTCCGCATGGTGTCTGCCGCCGACATGCCCGGCATTTTACAATAGGCGCGGGTCCAGGCGACTCCACTGAATGAGCTGCGGTGGGCGCGGCGGAGACATCCGCATCGCGTGGATGGTTCCGCGAGCTCCACCGGTTGCGCCGGAGCGAAAACAGAAGGCCGGCACCCGGCCGCATCGCCAGCCGGAGCTCACCACTAGTTCGGCTTCTGCTCCCTCTCGCGCTCCTTCCGGTCTTCGGCCGCTTCCTGTGTTATCCGCTCGTACACCTCGTCGACGATCCACGCGACGACGCCAGAAACGAACAGCCAAAGCCGAACGCGAACCGGGTCCGCGGGGATCTCGGCAGGCGAGAATATGTACCAGCCCACCATCGCATACAGAACAAGCAGCACGCCGAGGAAGCGCAGCGGCCGGACTGTAGCCATCGCCCACAAACGGCTGACGACGCGAAATGCGCGACGTTGCCGGTGTGTGTGCCGTGAGCCCGCCAGGACACGGAGATGAAGAATCCAAGATCCTGCTTTTGATGTTTGCACCCCTCTTCACGGGGGTTCGCCGGCGAGACCCGACGATAGCAGGGTAGATGCAACGGCAACCCCGGAGATTCCATAATCCGTGCTTGCGGTTGCGGTGCTCGAGGCCCAGATGCTGAGACGTTGGTGCCTGCCGTCCGTCGCAAGGTAGGTAGGGCCCGCAGCAAATCATTGACTTGCCACCAGACTGTGAACGGGTACACGCCATTTTCGAAGATGAATACATAACGTCTGGCCCATGCTCCCTCTTTGTAGGATCGGCCTGAGGACGTGATAATGGCGCGGGGACTTCCAGGCCTACACAAGAACAAAGGCGGGGCCATGCTGCAGCGAGGCGTTCTATGCCTGATCAGCGTCAGCGGAGCCGAGTTGCGTCTGTGCGACTCCACCTCGGGCGACGTGGCGGTTCGTTTCACGGTCGAGGTCGAGGGCCAGCAATCGGACGAATACTTGGCGCTAGTTGCGCAAGTCAGCCAGGCGGAGCTGGGTTTGGCGGGGCATCTCAAAGTTCGCTGCGCACCGATGGATGTCGGAATTCCTGCGCAGGTCATCCAGCCGCACATAGAGACCTACGTTTTGCGTGCAGTGCATATGATTGGCGGCGTCTCTCTAGCCGAGATGGCCAACAAAGTCGTCGAAATGGAGTTGCAAGTCCCGATCGAGTTCGAAGCGGATACGATCCATTAGTCGCGAATCGAACGACGTCCTTGCCGCCCGCAATGCCTACAATGGCGTCGCTGCCGGTGGCGGCAATCAGGTCACCTAGCACTCACCGACGCCCATCGGGCGTACGACGAATTCGCCTCCTGTTGCCAAGCTGCGCAGCGCTGAGCTCCGCGAGTTCAGCACGAAGCCGATCCCGATCGCCAACGTACTGTATCTGCGTGTGTTCCATTACAGTAGCTGGGCGATCGCGCTGCTCCATCGTGACCGCCCCGTCTCACGCCGAAATAAGCTCGCGCTGGTCAGCGATATCTTGTTCGCTGTTCGCTATGTGGTCTTCCGCCGCCTGCAGGTAGCTGATGACAGAGCCCGGTCCATGTAAGACCGTAGGGTCGTCGCCCCTCGGCGAAATAGGACACGCTCCTAGTGTCCTGAGTCATTAATTCGTAGAACATTTATGCAGCCTCGTGGTCCAACGGTAGAGTGGGCAACAAGGAGCGAGCGATGGCACGTGGTCGAGCACTGCAAGAGTTGAAGTTGACGACGACGGAGCGCGAACGGTTGCTCGAGTGGACGCGTCGGCACAAGAGTGCGCAAGCGTTGGCGCTGCGCTCGCGGATCGTGCTCGCCGCCGCCGACGGGCACACCAACCGCCAGATCGCGCGGCAGCTTCGCGTCACGGGTCAGACGGTGGGCAAGTGGCGCAGCCGGTTTCTGCAGCGGCGGCTCGATGGCCTGCTCGATGAGCCGCGACCGGGCGCACCGCGGCGCATTGGCGACGCCGAGGTCGAGGCAGTGATCGCCAGGACGCTGCACGAGCGACCCGAGAAGGCGACCCACTGGAGCAGCCGATTGATGGCCGACGCCAGCGGGTTGTCGCAGAGCGCGGTGGTGCGCATCTGGCGTGCCTTCGGTCTGCAGCCGCATCGCACCGAGACCTTCAAGCTCTCCACCGACCCGCTGTTCATCGAGAAAGTGCGTGACATCGTCGGTCTGTATCTGAATCCGCCGACGCAGGCGCTGGTGCTGTGCGTCGACGAGAAGAGTCAGATCCAGGCACTGGACCGGACGCAGCCCGCGTTGCCGATGATGCCGGGCGCTGCCGGAACGGCGCACGCACGACTACCTGCGCCACGGCACGACCACGCTGTTCGCCGCGCTCGATATCGCGACCGGCGAAGTCATCGGCGAACTGCATCGCCGCCATCGCAGCAGCGAGTTCCTGAAGTTCCTGCGTTCCATCGAGGCGAACGTGCCCGAGACACTCGACATGCATCTGGTGATGGACAACTACGGCACACACAAGACCGCGCCCGTGCGTCGCTGGTTGGCTCGTCATCCGCGCTTTCATGTGCACTTCACGCCAACGTCGGCTTCTTGGATCAACCAGGTCGAACGCTTCTTCGCCAACCTCACGCAACGGCAAATCCGTCGCGGCACGCACCGCTCGACCGTCGAACTCGAACGCGCGATCAAAAGTTACTTGCAGACTCACAACCGCGATCCACGTCCGTTCGTCTGGACCAAGACCGCCGACCAGATCTTCGATGGCCTCAAGCGCTTTTGCATGCGAACTTCCAACTCAGGACACTAGCGCAGCGTCAGACGATGACTGAGTAACTTGATATGCCTATCGAACGACCCTGCGCTGTGGCACAAATGAGAACCTGCTGTCTGGCTCATCCTCCGGATGCGCATAGTAGTCAGTGAACACAAAGCCGCCCATGTTGCGTCGATAACGAAATCTCCCATGCGCGGCATCCCAGCGCGCTTCCTCAGCGCGAATCGAGAATCCACGATACAGGGCGTCGTCAACCAACGCGTGCTTGGAGATCGTTGCCATGTTCATCACCTGTGGGTTAGCCGCGATCAGTGGCCTTGCGTCTCGTTAGGCCTACCGTAGCTTCTTTACGTCCATTGCCTTCGTTGCCCGCGTTGCCTTCGTTGCCTTGTGTGGCTTCTTTGGCTTCTTTTGGCTTCCTTGGCTCCCTTAGCTCCCTTGGTTCCTTTGGCTCCTTCTCCGATCCTGACTTAGCCAAAGCCGAAGTTGCCTGAAGAGTCAAAATTACGGGCGCAGCATAGGCTGCCTTCTTAAGGAGCCCTCGCCGCGACGGATCATGTTTCGTATCCACTCATCCTCCTCCTTGAGAACTTGCCAAGGCAGCAGTGATTGATCCATGCATGCTGCGTGCCGGCGGGCAGGGATGCCCTCCAAACAAACGCTTGGCACCTCCAGTCCGGAGTCAATGCGATATGTCACGTGGATGATGTAAGGGACTTCGACGCTGACAACGGCGCAAGGTGCCGACAGTGGCCCGCACAGAAGTCTCCTGGATCCGGTGTGTGCGGTACCGTACAGAAGGCTCGAGCAGCCCCCGCTAGGCTGACTCGGATCAAGCAGCCTCGCGACCGTAGCTCCAAATCGGCTCCGGTCGCCACGTCGAACGGTATTCGCTGATCGGCACGACTAGCTGGGGTCGCAGCCGCCAAGACGGTTCCCGCTTCAGTGAAAGGGCGCGTGCCGCGGTTGCGGCAGCAGCCGATCGGCTCCCGCTTGACCACCGCGTAGCATTCGCAACGCCCGGCAGCCAAGTGATGGCAACCGCAACAAATGTGGTAGATGGCCCGGACTTCATCGCATTTCGTGTACCCGAAGGTCGAGGTCTCCTTACTGTCGTTGCGGTTGTCCAACCGGGTGCCGGAGCCATATTTCCCTGGGCCATCTGGTACAGCGCCTTGGCCCCCACAGGAGAATTCAAGAAAGCACCGTTGGAACTACATTCGCTTTGGCATCGGTGCTGGCATTGCGAAGACTATGATCGAAGCAATCAAGTGGTGGCGGATCGCTCCCGGCGGATCTGGTCGAGCAACTGTCGATCGTCAAGCTGTGACGAGGCGATGAATTAGCCGCTCGCACCGAAAACCCGGTGCGATTGCCAGCCCTGCACGCCGCTCCAGCCGCCCCCGCGGCCACTTGGAACTTCAGGTTACGCATGCCTACGAGCACATGCGGTGTTACTCGGATTTCGCTCCGTCCCCAAACAAGTATGCTCGGCTTTATGGACGAGGGCCTAATACACGCCCGTCCGCTCGCGGATTTCGTCCAAGGACTGAATGGCAAATCTGAAGGAGCTAGATATGAACGAAATTATCAAGGTTGCGGCCCTAGCCGCTCTGTTGACCTCCGTGGCCGCGTTCGCCCAAGAGCCCAACACCGATAAAATGGCCACCGACAACGCGTTACCGGACTTTTCAACGCTCGACACGAACGGCGACGGAGACATCAGCAAGGAAGAGGCTCGCGAGCAATCGTTGATCGCCTCCCGATTCGGCGAGCTGGATGGCGACAAGAACGGTAAGTTGAGCAGCGACGAATACAAGAAGGCCGTCGATAGGTCTAAGGCCCCGAATCCGTAATTTCTACGTCGCTATTCGCCGGGGCAATCGTGCGGAGGCAGTTGGCTGCACCGCCGATTTCCCGGCGCTTGCCGACATCAGTAAATTTCAAGGTCGCGTCCGATCATGTGTTGCGGAACGCAAGCCCGGATCCCTGATAACGGTATGAGGTTACCGCAGCTATCGTCAGATACGGCGACGGCTCTCCGCAGTACTTTTAGCGACCTCCCGTGCAGTCTGGTGTCGACTGGCTGACACCGGGCTACGAGCGGACTCTGCGGCTAACCGCAGTATGCATATCGCCTTACCTGACAGTGACTAATGCCCGCACATGTCCGTGGCCGGGCGATGCGGTAAATTGCGCCCGGCAATTCAGCGGAAGGATCCAACGCGCGTGACGGAGACCCGCTCTCGACGGCGCTGGTCTCCCTCGAACATGCCTCACGTGTCTGCGCGCTTGTGGAAGCGGGTCACCTCGTGTCAGCAAATGCGCTCCTGCGGAGCCAGTTCCAGGCGACGGTTCGCACGGCCTGGCTACTCTATGCCGCCAAAGCAGAAGCCGAATTGACGCGGTTGCAGGAGTATGTCGAAAGCTCCCCACGCGCGAGCACTACGCACCTTGTGCCCCGCATTGCCTCCGCTTGGTGCGTAGGCTGGACGACACGATCCATGAGACCGATACGGCGCGCGGCCGCGCTGTCATTCGCGAGCTCGTCGGCGAGGTTCGCATCGGGGTCGATGAGCAGGAAATCAGGCTGATTTCCCGTGAAACGGGCATTGAAAAGGCGCTCGCGCGTGCCGCGGGAGCGCCTTGCAAATAAACGTGGTAGCGGGGGACCGCTACTGATCCATCTACCGACGTCTACGAGGTCGATACGTGCATCGCTGACGCGCTGAACGCTCAAAGCAGTAGCGTCGAGATCAAGTGTGCAGAGAGCGCTCTGCCGAAGACCAACATACCCGACAACGACGTGATAGAAGCGCGCGAGCTCGTGCGCGAACTCATCGGCGGCCGCCACAGTGGCGCGCGACGGGAACGACTCGGTGATGAGGTTCGCCCTGGACTGGCGCCCTCTTGTCAGGGTGGCCGGACCCGGGCTCGATAACCTGGTAACGGGGGCGCGAGCTACATTTCGCACACCCTTCCGGAGCTGCTGCTGCTCTGCGGCATGGCGGGCATCGGGCGTCGCATCACCTTCGACCACCTGCGCTTTCCTCGCCGCCGCCGCGACCGGCGCCACCGCCCTCGCCTTCCTGCACGTCGAATTCAGCCCGCCAGTCGGCGGATGGCGTCGTCGCAGCGCGCGATCTCGCGCGCAACTTCCTGCGGCTTTGCCTCGTCCTCCGCAGTCAGGATTCCACGCGTCTGCATGTCCTGCCAGACGTCCAGGCTTCTCACATACATCGCGCGGGCCGTGCGCCAGCGCTCCCGCTGTTCCGCCGCGCCGGCCTTCGGGTAGGCGCCGAGCGCGGCATGCACCGCGGCGACACGCATGTATGCCTGCCCTCTCGCGCTGCTGCGGGTACTGCTCGCTGAATCGGCTGCCATCCCATCCAGCAATTCGATCGCCCTGGAGGACTGAGCCAGGGCCGCGTCACGCTCGCCGAGGTGGGCGTGCATCTCGCCGATGCCGGCGTGCGTCATGATGGCGGCATAGCGGTGATACTCCGACGAGTCGGCC
The DNA here is from genome assembly GCA_963728295.1 of uncultured Gammaproteobacteria bacterium. Lineage (GTDB taxonomy): Bacteria > Pseudomonadota > Gammaproteobacteria > Steroidobacterales > Steroidobacteraceae > DATJKD01. Next base: position 21,937 of record CAVSKB010000008.1, read on the forward strand.
TCCAATTTCTCATACTCGGCCAGGGCCTTCCGGTAGTACGACAGTGCCTGACCGTGGCTGCCGGATTCCCCCAGAAGATCGCCCAACCTACCGTAGGTGTACGCAATATCTGAGCGGGCTACCGCGTTGTGAGGATCGTCGGCGAGCGCCTGCTCGTCGAAGGCGAGCTTCTTACGGAAGCTCTGCAACGCGCCGTGCACGTCATGAAGGATCGCCCGGTAGTCGCCGTCGTTCTGCCAGGTATTGGCCAGCAGCCGCCGGTAATCGGCGCTGTTGGGATTCTCGGCCACCAGCGCTTCGCAGATCGCCAGCGCCTTCCGGTTGCTCGCAAGACCGCCCTGGAAATCGCCGCTCAACACCAGGGCGCGGCCGAGATTGATGTCCGTGATCACGAGGCCGCGTCGAAGCTTCTGATTGTCCGGGTCGGCCCTGACGAGCGCTTCGCGCACGGCCAACGCCTGGCGATGGCTTGCCAGCGCACCGGCAGCGTTGCCGTCGCCTTCGAGCGCGAGGCCGAGTGCGTTGTACACGGCGGCCAGGTCCTGCCGGATCTCCAGGTTCTCCGGCTGATTGGAGACGAGCTGCTCATAGATTGCGAGTCCCTTGCGCAGATATTCCATGCCGCGCGCGGCCTCTCAGTCGAGCATCTGCATCCCGATCTTGCGATAGCTGGCGGCGAGGTCGCGGCGATTCTGTGTGTCTCCGGGCGCGGCTGCCACCAGCGCTTCGCGAATGCGCAGCGCCTTGATGTAGCTCTCCCTGGCCCCGGCGAAGTCGCCCAGATTCGCGGCAGCGTAGATCTCGCCGCTCACGTCGCCGACCCGGTCGTAGGCGGCGGCGAGCTCCCGCTGCAGCTCCGGATCGCCGCCGGCTTCGCGGGCGAGGCTGTCGAGGTAGGCCAGCCCATCCTTGACCAGCCGCTCACGAATTGCCGTTGCGCCCGACAGATCCTTGATCGCGTCGTGGTAGTCAAAAATGACCGAGCGGGCGAGTTGCCGTACTTCGTTGAACCGGCGCTCGGCCCGCGCCTTCTCGGCCAGGGCGATGGCTTCCTGCGTGCGGGCCCGGTGCGCCTGCCAGCTCGTCGCCACGATGCCGCCGATCAGGCTGAGTCCCACGAGGACCGCCGCGACCGACGCGGCGGTATTGCGCCGGACGAACTTGCCCGCGCGGTAAGCCAGCGTGTCGCGGCGCGCCAGCACGGGCAGCGATTCGAGGTGACGGCGAATGTCCTCGGAGAACTGATCGACGGTGGCGTAGCGCCGCTCCGGTTCCTTGCGCAGCGCCATCAGCACGATGTTGTCGAGGTCGCCCCGCAGCAGCCGCCCGCTCGTCGCGTCAACCACGGCACTCGGTTTCTGCGTCGCCGTCTCGTCCACCGCGCGCGCCATGTCCCCGGACGCCTGGGCGTTCAGGCGATACGGCGACTGACCGGTCAGCAGCCGGTACAGGACGACGCCGAGCGAGTAGACGTCGCTCGCCGTGGTGACGGGCTCACCGCGCAGGTGCTCGGGACTCGCGTACTCCGGCGTCATGACGCGCTGCTCGAGCATCGTCGCCGGCGCCTCGGCGGCATCGCCGGTCTGGACAAGCCGTGCGATCCCGAAATCGAGCAGCTTCGGCACGCCCTCGCTGCCCACCAGGATGTTCGACGGTTTCAGGTCGCGATGAATGACGGCATGGCGATGCGCGTAGGAAACCGCGGCGCACACCTGGCGAAAGAGCTGAAGCCTTGCGGTGACGTCGAGGGCTTTCTGCGTCGCAGTAGTCGTCGATCGGAACGCCCTTCGACGTACTCCATGACGAAGTACGGCAGGCCGTCCCCGGTCGTGTCGCCGTCGAGCAGATCGTGCGATGTTCGGGTGTTCGAAGCCGGCGAGGATCTGGCGCTCGTTGCGAAAGCGGCGCAGCATGGCTTCCGTGTCCATGCCGCGCTTGATGAGCTTGATCGCGACCTGCTTCTCGTACTGCCGGTCGGCGCGCCGGGCGAGATAGACCGCGCCCATGCCGCCATCGCCGATGCGGCTCGTGATCTCGTAGTGGCCGATCGTCCGGCCGATCAGGCGGTCGGGTTCGTCCTCGGCGAACAGCGTCTCGTCGAGCGTCGCGATCGGCGTCTCGATGAAGCCGCCCGATTTTTCGTGAGCGGCCAGGAGCGCATCCACTTCCCGCCGCAGCGACTCGTCGCCCGCGCATCGTACGCGCAGAAGCTCTTCGCGCAGCTCTGCCTCGGCATCCAGCGCGGCATGGAAGATCGCTTCGATTTCCGGCAGGCGCGCGGGATCCACGGTCAGTCCACCCGGCTCAGTTCCGCGCACAGCCAGGCGCGCGAGAACGTCCAGTCGCGCCGCACGGTTACGACCGATACGTCCAGCGCCTCGTTGAGGTCGAGGATCTCCCGGGTGGGCTCCGGCGAGAGCAGGGCCACTTCGTCGAGTTCCACCGCCTTGGCCCGGGCGCCCCGCTTCTCGCGCGGTGTCGCCTTGGCGTGGTCGACGAGGATCTGGCGCATCGCCTTGGCGGCCACGGCCAGGAAGTGCGAGCGGTTCGCGAAGTTCGGCTGCTCCTGGCCGGCCAGTCGCGGATACGCCTCGTTCACGAGTGCCGTCGTCTGCGTGTGGTCGTCCCGCTGCTGGCCCATGTAGCGATGGTCGAGGCGCCGCAACTCCTCATAGACGAGCCGCGTCAGCTTTTCGAGGGCGAGCGCGTCGCCCTGGCCCCGGGCGGCCAGCAATCGGGTCACTTCCCGGGGGCTGCTTGACTCATCATCCATGCGCACCGCTTGGGACCTTTTTCGGTCCCGATGATCGATTCCGGCTCGATTCGTCGTTTGTCAGGGTACGGATGCTGCGCAAGCAGAGTCAAATCGAACATAAGAGTCAGGGAGTTGCCGATGATCCGCTCAAACCTTTCGACGCTTACGGCCGCGGTCGTCGTCGCCGCCCTGTCGAGTATCGCTGCGCCTGCCTGCGATGCTGTTGAAGTGCTTCGAATTCTGCACGACTCGATGGAGTTCGCACGCCACGCGAACGCATAGCACCGGAGCTTGGCCTCACCTGCTGTTCGGAGCAATCCATGACGGCGCAGGCCTGTTCGCTGAGCCGGACGCTTACCGACGACGACCCGACGCCCTTTGCGGGCACGGTCTACCTGTTCCCCCTTCGGCACATGACTATTAGAGGCGAGCGATCATTCGGTTTTTCTCGCGTCGGAACGAATGCCGTTCGCCAGCGGCGCTGTTACGAGCGGCATACCGAGGTCGTCATGCTCTGCGATACGCGGACGTCCCTCCGCGCGCGAACGCGCCTGGGTTTCGTTCGACCAGTCGCAGGTTCCAGCGCGGACTCCAAGGGCTCACGAGGGCGCCGTTCCCCGAGATGCCGCGCGCGTGACGACTACGGGGCAGCGACGATCGAGGCGACATCCTGCGCGGCGCGCTCCACGAGCGGTGTCAGCAGATCCTCCCCGTCGACCTCGGCCTTCGCCTTGACGCTCTGCGGCTTGGCCTTCACGACCAACTCAGGCGCGCCGACGCGATAGTGCAGCTCGATTTCGTCCTTCAGTTTGGTGTCCGACGCGAGACCCGAGATCGCCTGCGCCCCCGCAATCGCCGCGCCCGAGGCGACCGCGGCGCTAACGCCTTCTCCGTACGGCATGCGCCATGCGGCGGTTTCGGCCGCCTTGCCGAATATGCCGGCGAACTTGCTGCCACCGGGGCGCTTGCGGGACAAAGACGTGATGAGCACTTGCCCGCAGCCCTTCTGGCGCGCTTCGAGCACCGCCTGGGAGGGCAAACGCGCCTCGAGAGAGGTGGGTTGGATCGCAGGGCCGTTCAGAAAGCTGACAAAGAGATCACGCACTGCCGCTGCCATCTCACTGGCGCTGCCTTCGACGCCCTGCACGCTTGGCAGCATGACCGCGAGGCAGGTTGGGGCGGCTGCAGGCGTGTCCTGCTGCGACGCCGCCAGGCCAGGGATACCACCGAGCGAAACCGCAACAGTCGCAGCCGCCAGCTGAACTCTGATCGAGGCCATGGGAAAGTACCCTCAATTGCCCATTCACCTCCCAACGCACCGTCGTCGGACGGTTCCCATCATCAAATGGCCCGGAATCCGTCACGTACGGCGCCCTTGTCCCGCTGCGGGCTCGAGCGGCGAAGAGGTGCCCTGGCCGCACCCGGATGCCGGCGCAACCATCACTGCGAGCCTCCAGAGTGCGCTTGTCGATGTCATGACGGGCGCGGGGTGCGCTGCCCTGGAGGCTCGACCAGGTCGAGTCATCGCAAATCAGCAGAATCGCCTTCGCAAGCGCGATGACGTTGGGCTTGATCGATTCAGCCGTGCGTACCCCCACGCCAGTGTTGAAATCACCTCTCGGGATGGCCATCCGGATGGTGAGCACGCGTGCGCCGGCGCGGGCGTACAGCTCTGCCCATTCTCCCTGGCCATTCGCGGAAATACGCGGCGTCGCCCACACCCGACAGTGACACCTACGTCTTGGCGAGATCTTTCTCGACGCTCGTGGGCGCGGCGAAGGCGTCGAGCTGCAGATAGATGCCCCCGTAGCTGGCCCACACGCGGACCGATGGCGTGACTGCGCACGCACAAGCTTCTGGCGCCCGCCGCGGGCTAACGGCCTTCATCCGGTGCCGACGCGGCTCTTCTGCTTGGCGGCGTACGTCTCCAGCACCGCTACCATCTGCGCCTCGGTCGCCTGGAACTGGAGCGGAATGGTCGCGACGCGCAGCTGCCACACGACTGCTCCCTTGCGCACGAACACCATCACGCCCAGGCCAGTCCCCGGGTGGGTTCCCACGCGGGCGAACTGTTCGTCGCCGTACGCCGGCAGGCTGATTTTCCTCAGATTTTCGTCGGGGAAGCTCTCGTACGAGAAGGCCCCGATTCTCGCGGCCGTGCCAAGCACGAAGAACCGTTTTGCGCCGCTCACGTCGGGCGCGCGGAATACTTCACCCTCGATATGCCATTCCTTGTCGATGGTGCCGATCGGCGTCTTTAGCGTTTCGCCCGCCGGCCACGTGTAGCGGTACTGGGCCGCTTCGAGGCCGGGCACGCCGAACGGGCGGAGGTGAGATGGGTCCTCAACCTCGAGGTGCGGGATTAAGCCCTCCTTTCTTGTCGCGGCTGGCATGTCGGCGCGCTGGAGCGCGAGTTGCAGGATCGGCTTGGCTGCGTCGCTCACGACTGTGATCGGACCGAGCATCGCAGCGATGACGGCGACCGAAATGACAGCTCGACGGAACATGCTTCCCTCCTCGGACGGCTTTCGCGCGTGGTCGACACCAGACAACGCACGGCTCTTTGCCGCAGTCCCTCACCGCGACGGTGATGGCTTTGGCCCCCTGCTCGTGCGTTCAAAGAAGGAATTGGTCAGCCCCGCGGAGGCTCGTCACATGATCAGATGTCGCACGGTGCTCGTTGCTGTCGCCTGGGTGGTCACGGCGTGCGGCGGGCCGGGAGCAGAGCAGTCCTCCGCGGCGAATGGCGCTCAGTCGCCGGCCGCCCGTGCCCCGACGGGCGGCGGGAATGCGAGCGCTGCCAACGCGTCCACAAGCGCACACCCTGAAAAATACGCACCGGGCGCGAAACTGCGTCTACTCCGGGATGCGAAGTGCGAGGAATTCGGGCCGGATGCGTTCCCTGAACCGTGGGACATCAGCAAGGGCGCTTTGGTGATTTGGGTCGCTGAGGACGGTTCCAACACGATCGTCGAGCACGCACCCGGAATGCAGTGCCGGCTTCCGTCCGACGCCGTGGGTCCGTATTGATCGCCACCCCCGGTCCACCAGGCTGGATCGCGGACGATTCGGGGGTTTCCCCTGCTCAGCAGCGCGCAGGCGCGCGAGGTGCGTTTTGACGGGATTTGCCCGGCGAGCGTGCGTTGGTAGGTGACGGCGCAACATCCCGGAGAACGTTCAGCAGCATGGGCATCATGAGATTCACGACGCGGGTCCGTGCGCCGCTCGCGTTCACCCTGTTGTTGGGGGCGGCGTTCGCGTTCGCTGCCCCTGTCGAGGTTCCGCTCGTTCCGGGCGTGACATTCGTGCTCGCCGTCGCCAATCACACCTCGCCAGGTGACGAAGCCCCCTCCGGCATTCTGCAGGGCGACTACGAGATGGTCGTCTCGATCAATGAGGTCAGCGCCGACGCGATCACGGAGGCAGCCTACTTTGATGGCGCGGATGCCAGTGGTGTCCAGCGCCGCGGAACCGTCCGGCGCGTGATCTCGACCGCCGACCTGGCCAGCTCGCGCGTACAGAGTCTCGGTTTTCACCTCGACGACCCGTCACGGGTGGCTGGCACCACCTCGCTCGGTCCATCGCGCGACGTCACACGCGAGCTCGTACAAACGGGCGCGACAGTCTACTCGTTCAAGAGTTTCGTAGGGCAGGACACGATCTCCGGAGCGTTGCGGCGCAGCGCCACGGCGCCGGTCAAGTTCCCGGTGCTTCTTAACGGCAAGCGCGTGGAGCTCGATGCCGTTCATGCCACGGGGCAGATGGCGTTGGGGAGCGCCAAGCGGCCATTCGAGACCGTCATCCTCGATCATCCAGTGCATCCGCTCTCGCTTCGGGTCGCGTATGGTCCGCGTGACGGCAGCTTCCCCTTCCAGCCGGACTTTGCCCGCGAGATCGTGCGAATCGATGTTCCGGGCAGCGAAGTGCCGCCTTCCGCCCTTGAAGCGGACTGCCGCGTGGAATTGCAAGGCCTCTACTTCGATTTCAACCAGGCGACGCTCAAGCCGCAATCCGACCGCGCTCTGCGCGAGATTGCAACCGCGCTGCGGGCGACGCCGCAAGGTCGATTCACGATCGCAGGGCACACCGACAACATCGGCGGCGATCGCTACAACGAGGATCTGTCGGCACGCCGCGCCGCCTCGAGCGAAGGCCGCCCTGGTGCGCGACCACGGCGTGGACACGGCGCGGCTGTCGACGATGGGTTTCGGGTCGCGACAACCGATCGAGAGCAACGCCACTCTGGCGGGGAGAGCGCGCAACCGTCGCGTGGAGCTCGTGTGCGCAGGCGACCGATGAGTGACTCCCAGGCAACCAGTGCGAGGCTCAAGATGCGAAATGCTCCCCGTCTGATGGTCGGCCGTGCGCCGTCGAAGCGCAGAGCGATCTGGCTCAGCCTGGGCGCGGTCACGCTCGGCGCAATGTGCGCTGCCTCGGTGGCCGCCCCGTCCTCCGGCAGCGACGTGTTAGCGCGCAGCATCGCGCTCTACCCCACGCTCACGTCTTACGCGGACACCGCCATCGTCGTCAGGGAGGGTCCCGGGCTCATCGATCGATGGAAGTTCACAACGCGCTTTCGCGCTCCGCTCGATTTCTACTTCGACTTCCAGGGTGTCGACAGCAAGTCCAGCATGACGATGAGCACGAGCTATCACCGCATCGTGCTTTGGATGATCGAAGGGGAGCTGCAGGCGTTCAATCTGCAGATGAAAACGCACGATACGATCTCGCGCGAAAGCGGGAGGCAGGTGGCGGCTGTGCTGGGCGCGGGAGCGGGTACCGTGGGCACGTCAATGCTGATTCCCTCGCTGATCTTCGCCAACGCCAACCTTCCTGGCACGCTCCAGCAGATTCAGGAGGCCACTGACGCCGGCTTCGAGACCGTGAGCGGCCGGCGCTGTCACAAGATCATCGGCATGGCGGCCCAGTACTATCCATCCGGCCAGATGACGAACGTCCGCAAGGTCACGGTGTGGATTGACGCGGAAACCCTTCTCGTCCGCAAGGTGTTCGAGGACACGCCGAAGGGGTATGCCATTGGCTCGTATTCGCGGCTCACGGTCACGATCGAGCCGCAAATGAATCCAACGCTGGACGACAGGAAGTTCCATTTCGAGGTGCCGACATTCCAGTGATCCGCCTGCTCGTCGCCGCGACCGCTGGATCTGCTCTCGTGCTCCGGTGCGCCACCACTGGCGCGACGGCGCAGGACTCGCCGCAAATTCCGCTATGCGCCGGCCTGACGATCGTTGGCGCGGTGAACGAGCCCCGGGGCGACTACGAACCGATCCTGAGAATCGAGTTCATCGACGATCGCGCCGTGCACACGAGTTTCTCGGCCGATGTCCTTGTCGGTGCCGGTGTGCGTCACATCAAGGTCGCACGCACCGTTCTAAAGGACGACTTGAGCCGCGCGGCGCTGCTCATGCACTGGTTCAGCCCGGTAGCACCGATCACGATTCCCGGCAGCACGGCCTTCGGTACGTCCACAGCCGTGCTTCGTTCGCTCAAGTCGACAGGCGCCGCGGAACTCGCGCTCGTCGACAGGGGCAATAGCGCATATCCCGCCAATCGCGACGTGCATCCGAACGTCTATGACTTTCAGACGACCTACAGGCTACAGCGGGTCGGCACTGCGCCCGCTGAGCTGCCGGTCGTTGTGAACGGCGTCAAGGTGGATCTTCCGGTGGTTCGCGCGCGCGGTGAGCACATGGGTGACAAAGCGGAGTTCTATTTTCTCGACGACGAGCGTAACCCGTTGCGCCTGAGATTCGAGTCCACGCCCTTTGGATCGGCGACGCCGGACACCGAAGCGCAAGTGGTCAAGATCACGTATCGCTGCCCGGCTGCGACACCTGACGATTCCATCGACCGGCTGGAACGTAGCCTCGCCGAGACCGGCCGCGTCGACGTGTACGACATCTATTTCGACTTCAACAACGATCGCATTCGCGAGGAGTCGCAGCAGACGCTCGATGAGATCGCGGAGGTGCTGCGGCGGCATCCGGACTGGAACCTGGCGATCGACGGACACACCGACAGCATCGGCAGCGACGCCGACAATCTCGATCTCTCCAGGCGCCGGGCAGCGTCGGTGAAGAACGCGCTCGCCAGTCACCACGGCGTTCGCGCCGGCCGGCTGACTGCGAGCGGATCCGGCGAAGCGCGACCGAAGGACAGGAACGACACGCTCGAAGGCCGGGCTCGCAACCGGCGCGTGGAGCTGGTGCGGGTTCCGTAGGCCGTGAGGGAATCCGGCACGGGTAGGTGCGTAATGAGGTGTGTACTGTGGACGCCCGGGAGATGTCAATGCGGTCAACGACGCTGAAACTCTGTCTAGCAACGTCACTGACGGCGGTTCTGGTCGCGTGCGGTGGGAGCCGGGACGCCGGCAGCGGAAACGCGAGTAACGATCCTGTCGAAGACGCCACTGAGCCCACCAACGAGCCATCCGTGCGCACGGCCTCGGTACCGGCGGATCCCTGTGACTGGATTCCGGTCAGCGAGGTCGAAGCGGTGATCGGCAAGCTCGCCGAGCCACCGAAGCAGGAGGACGGATGCCGTTACACGATGGTGGTGCCGGAATCGGTGAGCACCGCGCGACAGAACGCAATCGCCCAGCAGGAGCAGTTGAACGAGAAGCTCAAGGCGGCCTTCAAGGGCTGGGAGCCACCGAAGTACGGTGGGTCGATGGCCGAGTATCAGCGCGATCCGAAGACGTACGCGGTCACACTCAACGTGGACGTGAGCGGCAACACCGCGGGCGAACTCGGCGCGGCGGCCGCTGGCAAGGTGCTGGCATCATGGATGCCACCACAGGCGGGGGACGGCCAGAACACGACCGAGGAGCCGGCCAAGTCCGATGGCTGGGACGTTCTGCTGCCTCCGCCGTATGGATTCGCGGCGAGAAGCGGCCACGTCCAGATCAGTGTGCTGGGTCAGGCGCCAGACGTGCCGCCGGAGCTCTCGCAGGCCCTCGCCACACGCGTGCGCGACCGGATTCCCGACCTGCCTTTCCCCGCCACCAATCGCTACCAGGTCGTGGCCATGACCCCAGTGGGGACACATCCCTGCAGCCTGCTGACGCGAGCCGAAGCGGAAGCCGTGCTGGGGCCGCTCGCGGTGGATCCCTACCGTGCGTCCTCGTACTACCCGCCATTGGCACACGGCACCGGACACGGGTGCGCCTACTACACGGCCGGACACCACGTCTTTTCGATCATTCCCGTCTGGACCGGTGGTGAGGAGAGCTTCAAGTTGGAGAAGGGAATTGGCGGGCTCATGGGTGTCGTGTTGCCGCAGGAAAACGTGGTGTTCAAGGGGCCCTGGGACGCTGCGCAAGCCAGCGGGGCAACGGGGGCCCTGCTCTTCCTCAAGGGCGATCGGCTGCTCGAGGTGCATTACCTCACGTCTTCGACCGACCGCGGCGGCGCCGTCAGGCTCGCGGCGCAGGCGATCCAACGGATGTAGACGAAGTTGCGTCCTGAAGCCCCGCGAGCGACGGCCACTGGCTCCTGGCGCGTCGTCAGCCAACTGCCCACAGGCCGCCAGGACGAGCGGCGCCGGGGCTTGCGAAGGTGGATCCGCCGTTTCGCAGCCAGAGGGTTCCCGGGAACTGCGTTTCCTGAGCTAACGCACGGACGGGTGGTAGGATCCCTCAGGCAAACTACCCACATGAACGATCCCGGCGAGCACAGCGGAGCCACCGCCCTCCTCATCGCGTCCGGTGCCGGCGACGTCGTCGCCCGCGACCGGATGCTGCCGCTTATCTATGACGAGCTCCGGCATCTTGCCGCTGAATACCTACGGCGCGAACGGCCCGGCCATACGCTGCAGCCGACCGCTCTCGTGCACGAAGCCTACGTCCGAATGATCGATCAGCGGCACGTGGACTGGACTAACCGTGCGCAGTTCATCGGACTGGCCGCCGTGATGATGCGGCGCATCCTCGTCAACCACGCACGCGACCGGATCGCAGCGAAACGCGGCGGGTCCGCCGAGCGCGTGCCGTTGACGATCGTGGCCGAACAACTCGGCGCGCCCGAGGTCGATCTGCTCGGGCTCCATGACGCGCTCGATCGGCTTGCGGCACTCGATTCACGCAAGGGTCAGGTCGTCGAGCTCAAGTTCTTTGGCGGTCTGACGATGGACGAGATCGCGGCGACGGTGGGTGTGTCGCGCGCGACCGTAGAGCGCGAGTGGACCTTCTCGCGCGCATGGTTGTACCGCGAGGTCACCGACGGCAGTGCCTGAGGTTCGCGGAAGGGGTCGCCAGACGCGAGTCGCTTCGCGTTCATGCTGACGACCCGGCCGCGATACCGCCGTAGCGGTCCAAAACGACAATCACCTCCACGTTGTGAACGCGGACGGCCGCGGACCGAGAAATGTGTCGCTGGAGCCCTCCCCGGCGCTGCCAGTCGTAAACGGACTGCCTGGTCACGGGACGGCCGGCGGCTGTCGTTCCACGGTGCGCAGGGAATCGGTGCGCGTCGATTGGACCTGTGAGAAGCGGGGCGCTGAAATGGACGCCTGAAGCCAGGCGACCATCTCGAAGCGCGTAGAGATCAGGCGGATGACGAGTACAGTGAGGCCAGCAATAAGGCGAGACAGGCGAGAGAGCGAGTGGTTTGCGGAACGCATGAGGGCGGACGCCGAGGGGTGGCCCAGGCCCGAGATGCACCGCGAACTCAAACAACTGGCCGCCGACGCCGAAGCCAAGGCGCGCCAGCTGGACGATCTCAACAAAGCGGTGAGAAGACGCGCCGGAGCAGCCGGCGGGACCTCAGACGACCAGGGGGCACGCAGGTGTCGCCAAAAGCCGAAACGTGGCCGCAGCCAACGCCGCTGGACTGTCCCTAAGCCAGTCTGTGGCGACAGTCCCAACAGTCGGAAGACGGTACCCCAAGGTGAAGAAGCGCCAGCCGCGAAAACGCCAAGTACGCCGTACTCGGCTCCGCCGGGTGATCCGAAGAAGAGATGACGGGTGTAGCAGGCGCGTCGACGGCTTTGGGAAAATGACGTGAGTAGTATCCGGCGTCCGGCGCCCACACCTCACTCACCGCACTACGCACGAGCGCGTGCCGCATTCCTTCAACCAACCCACGTCCCGGCGACGGTCGTCGCGCTGAGGGACTTCGGTAGAGAGGCGTGCGTTACCTGATGCTGCCCGCACGCGCAACGATCCAGGAGGGAATCATGTTCCGTCGAGCTGTCGCTCCAGTCGTCGTCATCGCTGCGATGTTCCGCCCGATCCCGGTCGTAGCCGATGCAGCTGAGCCGATCCTGCAACTCGCGCTGCAGCCCGGCGACATGCCGGCCACGGCCGACGTCTCTCCCCCCAGGCTCCTGGACACGGACACTGTAGAGTCGTTCGCGGCGTACGGCGTGCGCGGCGTGCAAGGGGCGTATTACGGGTACCATTGGCCGATAAACGGAACGAGCAAGACCTCGAGCGACTCGATACCCAGGGGGTGGAATGTCACGGGCGAGGTGTACCAAGCACCCGACGAGAGCGGCGCGAAGCGCCTGTTCGAGTTCGGCAAGCGTCCGCTCGACAAGAGTCGCCTCGGTGTCGGGTTTGCTTCGTATGGGAGTTTCGGTCACGAAATAACGAATCTCGACCTGCCGTCGTACGGAGACGAGCAGTTCGCCCGCGGGTCAATCGACCCGACAGACGAGCTGGCCGTGATGGTGTTCGTCCGAAAAGGCACGGTCGTCTGGCAGATGCTCGTCTCGCCCTCGCTCACATTCAAACCGACCGAGGCGCAGATGGTCGCGGTGCTGGAGACGTATGCCGCCAAGCAGAAAGCCCGCGTCGGCGCCCGCTGATTCCACGCCTGCTTCCGCGGTGCGAAGCCGAGCGGATCATGGGAACGTCGCTCACCGAGCACACCAATTCGGACTCGATGTGTAGCTATGATGCGACGCCGGACGACGAGGCGCTCGCGGCGAAGATCATTACCGGCGGCAGCGTGGACGGTCAGTGCATCGGCACGAACGTGAAGCCCCTGGACGGGATCGGCGAAAAGGCCTGTCTCAACGAACAGGAAGGTTTCTTCGCCGAAGTCGTATTTGGGGTCGGCGACCTGACCGTGGTCGTCATGGCGCCGGATCCGACCAAGGCGACCGAGGCGGCAAAGGCGATTGTCCGCCACGCCGGCTGAGCTGGCGGTTGCCGAAACCGCGGATCAATCGCAGCCTGCCAAGGCAGGCGGCGTCACGTCATCTTGCAGACAGGCGAATCCGGCCTCCAGCCCTTCCAGTTCACCAGATCCTTGGGATTCGGCTGCAGTCCTCCGGAACTGTTGATGCGGTGCTCGATGTTGAGCTTGCTCAGGAACCAGTTGATCGCGTCGGTGATCGCCTTCGGAATCATGTAGCCGATGCCGACGGCCATTGCCATGGTGAGCGAGGTCTGGTTGCACCTCGCCAGGCCGCGCACTGTCGGTCCGCCGAACTGACTGCCCTCAGTGTCCGGCGAACGTGCCACGGAAAGCGACGACGTCAACGCGGCGTACGGCCCGGTGGCAAACCCGAAGGCCCCGACGCCGACCATGACTTTCGCCTGGTGGGCGAACACGATAGCCATGAAGCCGAGCGAGGCGCCGTTGATCGCCTCAGCCGGATTCACCTTGACCGAGAATCGACCGGGAGGAGTCATGCCCCAGCCTCCATTCGAGTAGCCGAGTCCGAGCGATCCCTGCATTGTGAACTCACCGGTATTTTTCAGAATCGTATTCTTTGCGCTGAACCCCGTCCTGAGATGGTAGCTCTGGCGTATCAGTATCGAGAATGGCACCGGTCCACCGATCGGGATCGTCACGTCGGCGGGCACGTCCCGCGTCGCGCCCACGTTCGTGAAGCCGGCAGCTTCAGTGCCCGCATCGAACGCGATCGTGACACCCGCGGTTCCGCGCAGCTCGAGCTCGCAGCGAATCACCCGGCCACCGCTGATCAGCAGAACGAAGTGCAGACTGGGTGCGTCCAGGTTGAGGGACGCGTAGCCCAGGAACTTGACGCCTTTCTCGTCGAGCGGGATATACGCTGCAATCCTGCGTCGGTCGACGAGCGGCGCCAGGCCGCTGACGGGCGAATCGGCAATGCGCTGGAATCGCGGCGCTCCGGCCTCGGAGAGCTCCAGCGGATCCGTCTCGGTGGTGGCTCCCGGCCAGTCCGGCGCTTCGTAGATCAACGTGTCGTCGAGGTCGAGAGGCTGCTCCATCTGGAAGCTGCCGTCGCGGATGATTTCCGTGATCTCGACCGGGCCAAGTATCAGGGCGAGCGTGTCACCGCGGCGCTCGACGGCCAGCACTCGCCCAACGCAGCGTCCGGTTGCAAAGACGATCACCCCAGGGCGGACCTGGGCCGCGTTCGCGGCGCGCACATCGATCGAGCAACCGAGCCCGTTCGAGTTGAGGCCACGCACCGATTCAGCACCGCCCGCGACGATCACGACATCGGGCTGGTAAGTGACGCTCGGGTCGGGGACCGGCGCGCGTCCGTAGCGGCGCTCCGCTTCGGTCAGGTCGGCCGTGCGCATCGTCTTGAGAGCCAACGGCTCGTCCTGAGCCGGGCTCGGTCGGTTCGATGTCTCGGTCGCATGGTCGGACTTCGCCCGAGAGCCCGCCTCCTCAGAGTCTGGCTGGCATCCAGCGGCGATCGCGAGGGTCAGCGCGACCAGCGGAATGCATGCCAGCATGTTCGTCCGTCGTAGACAGGGCGAGCTCGGATAGTGGCTCATTCGGGAGCGACTCGCGCCCTAGTTGCGTACGAGCTCGACGCGGCGGTTTCTGGCGCGCCCTTCGGGCGTGTCGTTCGTATCTTTGGGAACCGCCGCCCCGTGGCCGCGGGTGGCGAGTCGACCCGCGGCCACGCCATAACGTTCGACGAGCACCGCGCGCACCGCCTCGCTTCGCCGGCGTGACAGATCCATGTTCGCCTGCGCGCTGCCGACGGAGTCGGTATGCCCATCAATCGTCAATCGCCACTCCGGGTTGCGCCGCAATGCATCGCCGATCTCCTTCAGGACCGGGTCCGACTCCGGCCTGAGCCGATCGCTGCTCACGTCGAAGTAAATTCCGTAGACGTCTATCCGCTGCTCGCTGGCAAGCTGCTGCTCGAGCTTGCCGTCGGTGGGATAGGACAACTTGCTGTAGCGGATGGAGAACCCCGCCGCGCCGATGTCCGGCATCGCGTATTCGAGGACGAGCGGAAACCGTCCATCATCGATGATCGCAGCCGTGACGCGTGTCTCCACCGGCTTGCCCATCGCGGTGCCCCGCAGCGTTCCCGCCGCCCGGACGACCGGCAGCTCGACGACGCGATCGTTCACGATGGTGGATGACGTTGCAGTAGCTTCTCTCCGCAGCACGCCATCCAGGTCACCGATGATGGCCCCATCCAATACGGACACAAACCTGTGCCGCGTGCTCCCCTTCGACTTGAGCTCAATGAACGCGGCTGCAGACAGGCTGAACATCGTCGTGCCGCGAAGCACGTCCGGGCTATCGCCGGCGCCGGTGTAGTACGCGTGCGCAGCGCGCATGTCGGCACGGCAGGTTCGGCGGGACCCACCCTCGGTTCCGGTCGACATGCTGCAGTTTGCGGTTGCGGCAACCGCGCTGCCATCAACCTCACCAATCTGGGTGAGGCACTCCACGTCGTCGCCTTCTGTCGCTCGATGCCAGGTCGTGGAGAGTGTCAGTCCAGGCTTTAGCGGCACGAGCGCAGCCAGTTGCGCGGCGATTTCCTCTGCTGTCGCGCTTTCACCCGGCGGGCAGTCGTCCGAAAGGAATGGTTGCTCGGTGCTCGAGCCGGCCGACGGCTGAATCTGCGCCTCTCTGGCCGTCTGCGCAGGGGCCGACTGCCCGCAGGCGGATGCGAGTATTACCGTCAGCGCGCACAGGCAGCGAACCGCGGAGGCCGTCATCACGCGTCAGCTGGCGCCGAACCAGATCGACGTGGTTCGCAGGAGTGGGGTGGTGCCCACCCGGTCAACCTTTTCCCGTCCGCACCTTTGCAACGACCAGCTTCGCCAGTTCGACGACGGCCGGCTGGAGAGACTCCTGGGTCTCGCTCTTGTCCGATAGGACCCTCCTGCAATCCTCTTTTTCGTCCTGCTTCAGCCTGCTCTGGTCACCACGGCAGATCTCGCCCATCGGGGAGTCGGCTTGCCCTTTACGCGCGAACAATGCGACGGTCACGATCTGCTGGCCCACGTGCGCCACGAGGTAGGCAGCGCGGTCCTTGTACTCGTCTTCGGGGACGGGGAACATGATCCAGGCTCGGTCAGCCACCCCCGATACCGGATGCCGTTTCGTCTTGTCGACTTTCCAGCGCTTGAAGAACGACTCGAGCTTCTCCTCGGCTTTCGGCGGACTCCAGATGCCGATCTGCCCGCCAAACGGGTATTCGCACAGCGCGCCGCCACTGACCGACACCGCGTCTGGTGTCTGGTTGTAAGTCGGCCGTCCACGAGCGATATGCTGGACCGCTTCGGCGCTGGTCAGCAGGGCGCACGGATTCGATTGGGCGCCGGCCAGTGTGGACCACCCGCCCAACAGGAGCGCCGTGGCCAGCAACACACGTGCTGTCGTCGCGGTCATGTTCAGCCTCCGGGAAGGACAAGGAGCAACGTGAGCCACTTCGATTTCTCCCTAACGCCCCAAGACACTCCCGAATCCCTCGTTCATCGGGCCGTACCGGATTCGTGAGGGACTGCGGCACGCAGTCGTGCGTAGTTAGACAGGGGCCGATTTGACCAGCGCACGGAGACCGCACCATGAAGCACATCCTCGCCGCCACTGCCGTGGCCATCTGCTTCGCCTCGCCGGCGTTCGCCGACGTCACCATCAAGAGCGTCATGGACGGCAAGGTCCTCGGATTCGGGGGCAAGACGTCGGGAACCGCCTACATCAAAGGCAATAAGATGCGGTCGGACACGGACCTGGGCAAGAGCCTCCAGTCCACCATTTTCGACCTCGATGCGCAGAAGATGTATTTCTTCGACTCGCGCAAGAACGAGGTGGAGGTGTGGGACATGGCCGCGTTCGCGGCCGAGCTCAACACGACGGTCGACACCGCCGGCATGAAAACGTCGTTCGCCCCGAACGGGCAGACGAAACCGATCGGCGGCCAGAACGCCGAGGGCCACAACGTCGAGATGTCGGTGCCGTACGCGATGGGCGGTGCCGGTGGTCAAGCCATGACGCTGGCCATGACCGGTGCGGCCTGGGTGGTGAAGGGCGCACCCGGGACCGCCGACTACGCGCAGTTCTACAAGGCCGCGGCCGAGAAGGGCTGGATCTTCAGCCACCCGTCGGCTGCAAAGGCGCAGCCCGGGCAGGCGCGCGCGATGGCCGAGATGTACCGCGAGATCGCGGCGCTCGGCGGCATCCCGTACGAGATGAACGTGGACATGCAGATAAGGATGGGAGACGTCGCCGTGAATCCCGTCGCTCTGCTCAGCGGTCTGCTCGGCCGTCGCGGAGGCTCAACGATGACCACGATCGTCGAGAGCATCGAAACCGGAGCGCTGTCCGACGACCTGTTCACGCCGCCCGCCGGCATCCAGCTCGTCCCGAAGAATTAGCCCGCACGGAGGCAAGGCACGGCAAGGACGATCCACCAGCCGACCGTGTGCACGGAGTTCAGGCCCTTCAACAACTGATATGAACTGGCACGCCTGTTTTGGGAGGTAGCGATGCATTTCAATCTTCTGCTTACGATGTCCGTATCCGCTGTGTTGTTTGCCGCGTGCGGCAGCGGCAGCGCCGATCAGGCAGCAGGCGTCGACGAAAGCCTGCGGCAAGCCAACCTGCCGCAGGCCTTGTGTGACCTCGTGCCACAGACCGATGCAGAGAGGATCATGGGCAAGTCGCTCGTCCAACAGAGGAATGACGAGTGGGGGTGTAACTATCAGGATGCCGGTGGCACGACCGGCACCGGTCTTTCCGTTTTTCTCCATGCGATCGAGTTCAGCGATTCATGCCGGCTGACACCCAAAAGCGAGCCGTTGAGCGGCGTCGGTGACGAGGCTTGCATTGCCATCGGGACGCCGGGCGGTCTTTACACCACCGTCGTGTTCAGTGGCGGCGGCTCGACGTTCGAGGTGGTCGCACCCGGCCAGGACAGGGCTTCGGAACTGGCGACGGCAGTCGCCAAAGTGATCTTGTCCAAGCTCGGTTCCTGATGGCCGTCGGTGCGCGTACCGGCCGATCTACTGGCGCACCAGCTCGACGCGCCGGTTGCGTGCCCGCCCCCCGGCGTGTCGTTATCGTCCTTCGGTGCGGAGGCGCCGTACCCTGCCGTCGTCAGCCGCTCCGCAGAGATACCGAAGCGCTGCACGAGCGCCTTGCGCACGGCCTCGCTGCGGCGGCGCGATAACTCGAGGT
Source organism: uncultured Gammaproteobacteria bacterium (assembly GCA_963728295.1). Taxonomy (GTDB): domain Bacteria; phylum Pseudomonadota; class Gammaproteobacteria; order Steroidobacterales; family Steroidobacteraceae; genus DATJKD01. The sequence continues at coordinate 40,084 of CAVSKB010000008.1, forward strand.
TGTAGGCGGCACCGCCGACGTTGTCGGTGTGTCCATGGATGCTCAAGGTCCAGTCCGGATTGCGGCCGAGGACGTCAGCGATTTCCTCGAGGATGGGCTCGGACTCCCCGCGGATGCGATCGCTGTTGAAGTCGAAGTAGATTCCATAGACGTCGACGCGCTTTTCCTCGGCGAGCCGCCGTTCCATTCCGCCCATGCCCGCGTCGTTCCGCCCGCCAGCACCTGCTTCCTGTGCACTTTCCGCAACGCCTTCGGGAAACGAGACTTTCGCGTAGTTCAACCGGAAATGCGGCTCTTCGCTCGACTCCGTCGAATGCGCGTAGTCGATCAGGAAAGGAAACTGCTCGTTGTCCATGATCAGTGCGGTGACGCGACCCTTTTCGACGCGCCCCCAACGCCGATGGCTGGTTTCCCCCGAGGCACGAATCACCGGGATCTCGATCACGCGGTCGTTCACTGCGACACGAGCCGTCTCGGCACCCTCGCGCCGCAGTACGGTAATGGACTCGACGTCGAGGCGGTCCCCGGAGCCGTTGGGCTGGACGTAGTGGTGCCGGACGGCGCCGGTTCGCTTCAGCTCGGCGAACTCACGACGGGACAGGTTGAACCAGGTGGCGCCGACGGCAGTCTCGGGGGCGTCCTCGCCCGAGGCGTCGATGACGGTCACCGTTCCGCTCTGCGTCACCAGCATGTGCGCATCATCGAGATCGGCCCGACAGAGCCGCCGCTTCAAGGAGCGCCGAACACCCGGCTTGTCGCAGTCCACGGTGGCGTCGATGCTGTCTCGATGAATGGCCGTGACCTGCGTGAGGCACTCGTACTCTTCCTCGGGAGTGGGCTTCCACAGGTCCGTCAGGGTCAGACCCACTTTCAGCGGCACGCCAGCCGCTGCCTGGGCGGCGATGTCCGCGTCGGCCTCCGCCCCAACCTTCGGGCAGTCGCCGCCAAGCACCAGGCCCTCGGGAATCGGCGAGCCGCGGCTGCCCCGCCCCAGCGCCTCGGCGAGCGTTCCGAACGCGTCATCTGCGTCGGAGGACTGGGTCCGCCGGAATCAGACGCATCGACCGCGCGGCTTCTGCCGGCGCGGCGGGGTCAGTGGCAGACACTGGAGACGGGTCGGAGCTCACCGGGCTGTCTGCCGGAGGCGCCGACTCCCCGCAGGCCGCCAGTACGAGTGATGCCAGGATTGCGCCGGTAAGCCAGACTCTTCTCGTTCGCAGGGTTTGTGGAGTTCGCATCCCTCAGCTAACGCACGCCCCGGTGGAAAGATCCCTCACGTCAAAAGGCACATGGAAAACTCCAACGAACAAGGGGCGGCGACCGCCCCCACGCGGCTATCGTGAGGGAATGTCCGGCCGATTCGTGCGCTATGAGACGGAGGCCCCATGCCCGCAGCCAACACCCAAAGCTGGACGGTGACCCAAGCCACGCCGCTTGGCGATGTCCGCACCAGCTGGGAGCTGACGCCCGAGGGTCTGCGCCTGCGCTCCGATGCGCCGATGGGAGCGGACTCGCAGCCGCTGCGCTGGGACGCCATCGCCGAAGCCGCGACCCAGTGGTTGATCTGCCGGCGCAAAAAGGCGGGCCCGATATGGTGAGCTGGATGCCAAGCCATATGGAATTCCTCTCGTCGCAGCACTGCGTGGCTGCTCGCGCGCTCCGCTCGGGCGACGGACTAGCTCGCTGCAATGCATCCCGCTCTGGCCTTAGCCTCTGACCTGCGGCGGGATCGTCGCCGCCTACTCGCTTCCCGCCCCGTCCGCAACTGGGCTCGGCTGCAAGCGGGCTGTCCCGACACGCGCTGGTCCCGAACCCGCCCGGTCCAGCCGCCATGCTCGTCTGCTCGCCGTCCGCGCCAGCCGTCACCCGTGGCGTCAGCGGTTGCCCGAGCGTGTGGTGGGATGTCGGTGTCGACGTCTCGTCAAAGGCGAGGCAGAGGTGGTGGTCATTGGCGCCAGGTGATGGCGCGGCGCGACGACCTGAACGTGGGCGCACTGCTGGCGCAATGACGGAGGCGTCCGTTGCTCACGAACCCGCGGCTAAGGCGCGCAGTGCCGCTTCCGTGTCCTGCTGAGATCTGGAGATCACCGCCGCCTCCTCATCGTCCGATTCCGTGAGCATGTCGAGCGTCGACATGTCGGACCAGATGGCAACACTCTTCTTATGCCGCAGGAGCTCTGGGATCGCGTGCGCTACCGTCAGCGATGTCGCAGCGCGCTCGTCGGCGAGAAAGTCAAAGCGCGGCCTGTCTCGCCACGCATCCGGCGGCTACTCCGGCGCCGTCGAGCGCAGTACTCGCTACCCGTTCTCGGGCATCCTCAGGTGCGGCGTGTGTGGCGCGAGCAGGCCAAAAGTACGTCTGCGCGTCGCACACGAACGGCGGCCGCTACGCCTGCTCGAGCCGCGTCCGTGTCTCGCGTGCCGTCGTCGAGGAGCGTCTTCCGAGACCAGTCTGCGATGACCTGCTCGGCGAGGCGGCGGTCACGCGGTTCGTGAAAACCGTTCGCGAGCTGCGGACCAGCACGGCGCTGGGGGCACGGCTCGCCTGGGCCGACGCGGAGCTGTCCGAGACCGAGCGCGATCTGGTCGCCGACGAGGTCCGGATGAAGAATGTGGTCGATCTGATGCCCAAGGCGGTGGCGCGCTACCGCGAGCGGGTCGCCAACCTCCGGACAGCCGTCAACGCCGAGGACCTGTCCGCGGCGCAACACGATGTGGCCGCGCTGCTCGGCGGCGAGGTCTGCGACGTCGATGACCCTGGGGAGCCTGTGGCTGAGATTCGCCTGAACGAAGGCGCCCTGGTCGCGATGTGTCTCGGAACCAGGGCACCCGCGTATATGAAGGCGTGGTAGCGGGGGCGCGATTTGGCGTATTCCGACAGCGTGTCCGTTTGGCCCATCGTCGGCCGACCAGCGATTAAGAGTCGCGCCGGCCACGGAACGCGCAACAACAGACACCACTAAGTGCCTGTTTCTAATAAGACTCGCGACTGTCTGTTCCGTGGATACTGCCGGTTCTTGCCGGTTACAGTGGCAAAACTGTGGCAGCCAACTCCGATTGAATAGGACGGCTCCGTCCGGAGACAGAGCACGCCTTATAGCTTTACCGGCCGTCTCGATCCGAGTCACCGGGGATCGCCAGCTCGACAGAGTTCCGGGCACGCTCGAACGCATCACGCGTCGCGTTCTTCGCATGTTCCCAAGTCAGACTCGAGGTTCCGCGGCTCGCCTCCCAGTCTCGACGGAACTCCGGTTCAACATCGTCGAACGAACGACCGTGATACTGAGGATAGCGTTCATAACCCATCCTATACGCCGGCGCGTAGTTATCGTAAGTCGAACCGGAGGTCACATACGGTCGCGAGGAGTAGTTCTTCCTCCAGTAGTCGTTTTCAGCGCTTGGATTAATCCTGTCCGCGATAGCCTTCCCAGACAGCGCACCTGCCACCGCACCGACCGCAGCGCCAATTGCCGCACCTACTGGACCTGTCAAGCCGCCGGCCGCTGCCCCGGCTAAGGCACCACCCGCGACACCGCCTACTGCGCCGCCTGCCAATCCACCGCCGACCGTGCCTGCCTTATCGGTCTTGTCCTCGTCGCCCGTACCAACGACGCGGTCCTTATCCTTCATAATCGCCATGGTCAATCTCCTTCCTTGGGAATACTTCGACCCGTTAACGGGCCACTTGAGACTTTTAGAGCATTCAGCCGCTAAATCTGTAGGCATACGCCTCAAGCTGAGCCGCCAGCGCGCGTAGTACACAGGCAGGTGATCAAGAACTCTGTGTGCACCATAGCTTTATGGTCTGCACTTCAGGACCAGGAGCATCAGCCCTCGCGCCATTTTCCGGGCACGCGCCCACGTAGCGCCTTCCGTTTAATCCTCACCGTAGGACTTTATCAGGCGCGTCGAACATTACTGAGCGAACCTGCCGACTTTTGACTATGGATCGTCGCCGCCACTCGGTCGACTGTGGATACCTAGGCCATCATTGTGGCGCGAAGGGGTGCGCGACGATGAAATGCATTGTGCTAGAGGTTGACGACGACGGCTGCGGACTATTGGGGTTTGAACTCCCATCGGACGCGACAGACGACGCATATTTGCCGGGATGCTGATCTTAGGGTGCCCCGGCCAGCTCGTCGCATCGCTTGAGTGCAAGACATGCTTCCGCCGCGTGCGCGTCGATCCTGACGCGCTACCGCCTGCACCGATCCCTGAAAGCTACCGCCGTCGCCTGCGCTGCAAAGCCTGCGGGAATCGCGGCGCGCACATTCGTATTGTGTGGACGATCCCGCCGGCTCAGCATGCTCGAGTCCGCTGCTGACATCGGTGGGGTTCGTGTCGTGCTAGGGTCATGCGATGGATCGCCCCGTGCTGCTGCGCCGTCTGGGAGAGGCCGAGAGGCATCTTGCCGCATACAAGCACGTTGTAGCCCGCCAGCGGCATGTCATCGACACGATTGCGCGGGGCGGCCTTGGCCGCGGCCGCTCTGCGATCCTCCTGGGCGTGAATCGCCTTCAGCAGCGTGCGACCTCGGCGATCTTCGTGTTCGGCACGTGGCTGAAGACGTTGCGATAGAAATGCACCACGCAGCGCTGCCAGTCGGTGTCGGGAAACACCTCGGCCGCGGCCTCGACCAGACCGCGACAGGCGTCGGAAATGATGAGCCGTACACCGCGAGCCCGCGATCCTTCAGATGGCGCAGGAAGCCGCGCCAGCCCTCGAGATCTTCCTTCTCACCCTCGGCAACACCCAGGATCTGCCGGTAACCGTCCGTGCCGATGCCAATCGCCACCAGCACCGAGACGTTCTTCACTTCGCCCGCCCAGCTGCGCTTGAGGATCACCCCGTCCAGGTACAGGTACGGGAACTCCCCGACGATCTCCCGGTTGCGCCAGGCCTCGATGTGCCGGTAGATCTTCTGGTTGAGCCGCGAGATCGTGCCCGAGCTCACCCGCGTGCCCCACAGCGCCTCGGTGATGTCTTCGACTCTTCGCACTGAAACTCCCGCCAGGTACATCTCCACCAGTGCTTCTTCGACCGAGGACTCCCGGCGCCGATACCGCTCGATGATCGCCGACTCAAACGGCAGACTCCGCAGCTTCGGCACCCGTAACGTCACTTCGCCCGCCTGGGTCTCGAGCTTGCGCTCGTAGTGACCCGCTCGGCGATCGACCCGATCCGGCGAACGTTCGTAGCGCTGCGCCCGACAGATCGAGTCCGCTTCCGCCTCCAGCAGCCCGTTCAACGTCGCCTCGACACTCGAACGAACCACTTCGTTCACGTGCCCCTTCAGCTTCCCTTCATCGACCCGCAGCGCCTCCAGCGCCACGGTGCTATCGTCTCCCATGGTGGCCTCCTAAACGGTCTGGGTCGTGGTTGCTTGGCAGTTGCCATTGAACCAGACCGAGGCCACCGCCTGGAAATGTCGAAAGAAACGTTACGTCATCTCTCTGTCGTCCTCTACATCGTATGGTTTCTTCTTGCGCACAAGCAGCCGCTGTCAGTAGATACGGGCACCTGGGGCCAATTCGGCGACTACATTGGAGGGATCGCCGGCTCAGCGATAGCAGCTGCGGCCTTGGTGTTGTTGCGTGAAACCGTGCGTCTGCAGCGGAAGACGTTGGAAACGATGAAGAGCGAGCGGGACGCCACGCTGGCCGCGTTGCGACAACAGGAGTTCGACAACCGGTTTTTTACGCTAGTACGCCTTATATCTGCGGCTCATCCGGCGTCCAGAATTGAGGAGGGATGGATCAGGTGCGCAGGGCCTTGCGCAGCTATGTGAAATCCGGGGGCAGCCAGCAACAGCGGGAGTCGCTGAAACAGGTGCTCGATAAACACGAGTGGGTCATTTGGCCGTATCTGAGGCTCCTGGAAACGGCGTCGTCCCTCCTGATGGATCCCGGACAAGCTGGCTCAGAGTTGCATTGGAACCCCTGCGCGGCCAGATCAGCGGCAGGGATGCGCTCGCGCTCAATTCACTCGACGCGATGCGCGATCTGCCCAATAGTCCCATCTGGCTCCCTGCAACCCTCCGCAAAGGCCATCTCGGAGCACCGCCTCACAGAGCACGTCGTGAACGATCCGGACTCAAAGGCAACGCCTCCAACTCTTCCGCCAGCGCCAATCCTCGCCGCCTCTAGCGGCCCGTACTCCGCGACTAGACGCAGCAGGAACCGGCGCCCCGCCTTCTGTAGCTTCGCAGTGGCTTCCATGCCGGCATCGTGAGCGCGTGCCTCCGCGCCCGTCACGCTGCAAATGCAATGCGTTCGCACCGAAACAAGAACCCCGGCGCGGGGCCGGGGTCCATGTCTGGCATACCGTTCTTGCGGCTGAAAACGACTACTTTAGCGTGACCTCCCGGCAAGCGATAGTCACCCGTAATTTCACGCATGGCCGGATAGTCCCGCTGCGCCTTCTGATTTGTTTGTTTCTGCCGCTCCGCGCCAAACTTCGCTACGAAGGCGTCGTAACGCTCCTTGTTTGGAGCCAGCATGTCATCGTTTTTGAACTTAGATAGGAGAACCACGTTGAAGTCGCCGCTTTCGGGCAGGTCGCTGATGTAGATCTTGTAGTCCTCCATTTGCCCTAAGGACTTGGATACCTCATTCCCGGAAACCCATGTGTCCTTAAGGCCCTCGAGATACGCATTGATCATGTTCGATTTGACCTTGACGGTAGTGACAAACCAGACCGCATCGCTGACCGTATAGTCCTTATAGATCTCCAGATCTGCGTACGCGGCGTTCGAAGCAAAAGCGATGACCGTCGCAACAAGTGCATTTCGAGATACGCATGATTGTCCCCCATAACGTTCTTCGGTTAATTGTGCTCAGCCATCGCAGTGTAGCAGGCCCGGCCGGCGAGCCTAGATCCAACTATTTATCGTACTGCGCTGCGGCGTGACTTCCCTGCTGTGCGGGGCATAGTCGTGCGATGCTCATCCGTCGTCGCCAGGTCAGTTAGTCGGACTCATTGAATGCCGCCACTGCTTCCGGCGCGTGCGCGTCAATCCTGGCGCGCTCCCGCCTGCGCCGATCCCCGAGAGCTACCGCCGTCGCCTGCGCTGCAAAGCCTGCGGCAATCGAGGGGCGCACATAAGGATTGTGTGGACGATACCGCCACCTCAGCGTGCTTGAGGCCGCTCCTGACATTGGCGGGGGTTCGTGTCGTGGGGGCGAACCGTTATTTGAAACGCAGCACGAGTATCTGAAGCGGCTGGGGTTGCTGCTGCCTGACGAGGGTCCGCCGATCCGCGAGCCTCACCCTCTGCCCGGTAGTCCGGACGCTCGTTGACCGACCAGGACGACATTGACCCGACCGCGCTGCTTGCGGCCTGGTGTCCATGCCCCGGTTCCGTTGACACCTGTCCGACTTGCGGCCAGCCGATGCCGTCCGGTCGCGGCGCTCGTCGCCCAGCTTGAGGATTGGTGTCGCTCCAATAATCACTACATCACGCCCGACGGCGGCATATACGAAGAAGCAGCTGCGCTGATCCTATCCAGGGGTGTGACTTTCTTCATAGGGCTTTCTGATTGCGGAATCGCGCTGTGTAGGTCGTATTCGCAGCCGGCGTGGTGATCGTGTGGAGGCGCGCACCGCCGTCCGACCACGACACAAACATCCAGCGGTTCTGGGGCGAGACGGCCTCTAAAGTGCGCTCAATGCCGACTACCCCCACAACGCTGAGTGGCGTGGCGATAGGCTGACCGTCCAATCGCAATTGCAGTCCGCCCGCCTTGGTGGCGAGCGTAATCGTCACCTTGCGCGGCTGAATATCTCGGGTCACTTCACGGGTGAGCCCGCCCGAATCGCGCACCTGAAGATGAATGCGATAGAAGACGTTGGCCGAGGTCTCGCCGACCCTTGGAATCGTAAACGACCCGCTCTTGGACCCGCTGACCGGAAGCAGGGCCGGGTGGGTGTGCGCGTCGTGATGCAGATCGATCCACCACGTAAAAGCACTGGCCGGCAACACCCCGTCTTCGAGGTCATTACCGGTACAGGCATAAGCGATCACCTGACCGCCCGCGTACGTGCTCCCGCTCACGGGCTGCGTGATACTCGCCGTGGGCACCGAGTTCTGCGTGACCGTAGCCGCGCATCCTCACTCACCACCGCCCCAAAGGCATTGGAGACCCGCACGCTGAACAAGGCTCCGTCGTCGGCGAGTTGAACGTTGGTGCGCGTGTAACTCGCACCGGTGGCGCCCGTGATCACAATCCCGTTGCGGCGCCATTGATACGCAAGGGGGCACTGCCAGACGCCCCGACTGTGAACGTGGCCGACTGGCCAACGGCCACCGTGACGTCCGTGGGCTGAAGGGTGATCTCGGCGGGCTGACCGGCGCTGTGACTGATCCGCCCGACCCGTCCATCGCCCCGTGCCAGGTAATAGAGCGCGCCGTCCGGGCCAACCTTCAAGTCCACCGGGAACGAGATACTGCTCGCGAACGAGCTGTCCACAAGCGTGGCCGGGTCGAGCCGGCGAATCCACCCCGCACAAAAGTCCGCATAGAAATAATCACCGTAGTGGTCGCTCGGAAAGGCAGGCGATTCATAGAAGGCCCCACCGGTAATCGCACACTGGCCATTTTCGCGGCCGTAATAAAGCACGGGATTGGTGAAAGCGGGATTGCTCGACGGCCCTTCGGCTTGTGGCCAGCCGTAGTTCGCCCCCGCCGCCCCCTCGTTGATTTCCTCGTAGGTCGACTGGCCAACATCGTTGATGTAAAGCCGCCCCGTGTCCCGCTGGAAGGCGGTCGTAAAGGGATTGCGCAACCCCAGTGCCCAGATGGACCGATTCACCCCGGTCGCCGTCGTGTAAAACGGATTGTCCGTCGGGAGCGTCCCGTCGCGATTGAGCCGCAGGATCTTGCCCAGCAGGGTCCCGAACGACTGAGAGTTGGCCCCGTTGGCATTGTCCCCAACAGCAATATAGAGCTTCCCGTCGTTGCCGAAATGAATCGCGCCGCCGTTGTGATTGGTGGCCGACGACAACGAGTTCAAGTCGAGCAGCACCACCTCGCTGCCCGGCACAACCACGTTGCCGTTCGCGGTGAAACGACTAAGCCGATTGTGAATCGTCGGGGTCGTCGCCGTGTAGTACACGTAGACGAAGTTGTTGGTGGCAAAGGCCGGGTCGAAGGCGACCCCGAGCAGCCCCCGCTCCCCAGAGGCATTGACCGGTACCGTCAGAAACGGGTCGTGAGCAGCGTGCCGTTCTGCACGACTCGCAGGGCGCCGCTCTGCTGACAGACGAACAAACGGCCATCCGGTGCGAACTGCATCGCGGTCGCATCGCCCGGCAAGTCCACATACGTGCTGTCCAGGAAGCCGCTCGGCACCGTGGCCGCAAACGCCGGGAGCCACATAAAGGCGATGAGCGCGGCGTAATAATGAGTCATATCATTTACCCTTTGGTAGTTACGCCTTCCGTTTGTTTTCACAACGGGTGAGTGCCGCTTGAGTTCGGCCAGCAGGGCGGCTTGTCGAGCGCGATCACGCTCAAGAAATCGCGTACTTCACGGTGCAGACGACCTCGGCCTGGACCGGCATGGAAACTAACAATCCCAGCGCAATCGTTGTCTTCAAAGCTTTCATGGATTGTTCCTCCATGCTGTGGCGAGCCGCGATGCCACAGTGTCTGCACCCGCCCTTAACCCTGTCGGTGCGGTGAGGTACTACTCCGAGACCTTCTCGGGACCTTGGTAGTCCCAGGAACAGGCGCACGTCTGGCCGTCGCCGGCGGAACTTTCGGAGGTGCCGCTGCAATTCGCATCCGTCGGGCTGGTCTCCCATGTGCACGCCCCGGTGCAGCCGCTATCACGCTGGCATCGGATCGAGCCTCCGGTACCGTCGTTGATCCTGAACGCGACAATCTCGCCCTCCGGTGTCGCGGTGAGCGTTGTCCCTGTGGCAAGTTTCAATGCGGTGGGGCTGGTGGCTCTGAAAGTGCCATAGTTTGCGCCGACCTTAACCGGCCCTTCGGTAGTCGTGATGGCGTCTGCCTCCGATGGCTTGGTATCTGTCGCGGTTGGCTCGGATTTCTTGTTGCAGGCGGCGACAGAAATAATCGCACAAAGAATTAACGCAACGCGGATAAGCATGGCGGCTTCCTCCCTTATTTCGTTTTGTTCGGCAGTTGGGACAATTCCCGCGCGAACGTTACGTCGCGTTTCTCAAGAAGTCTGTACGGGCGCGCACATAGCCACACGTAGGCGAGCACGTCCTAATCGGCGAGTCGCGCAAGCCGTTCGATCTCGCCGAAGCGGCGACACAATCGTTGCAATTCGCGCTCGGCCGCCCAGCGAGCCTGAGTCTCCCCACGCTCCTTCGCCGCTTGGCGACGTGCTTCTTGCTCGGCCGCTCGTACCAGCAACGCCCGCAGCTCGGTTTCGGGCTCGGCTATCATCATCGTAAGGTCACTCTGCCGACCGGTAGGAAACCCAGCCGCAGGGATCTTCCCGCGACGACGCAAAAGACGTTTCCGTCATACTCATTTCACCAGGCGTAGATCCGGCTTCGGACGCAGGTCCGTCGGCAGTTCTCGCGCGCACAGGCATTCGCATCGGCGCGCGTGGCCAGGGCGGATCCCTCCTATCGATTCTTCCACCTGTCTGCGAGGGGCGACGGTACAGCGCTGGACTTGTTGTGCGGCCTGAGATTCGATAATCGACCAACAGGGATCGAGGCCACGGAGTGTGCCGTGCGCAGCGTTAGATGGCGAGCCCGCGCGGGAATGGCGGCGCTCGCCGCGCTATTCATAGTGGTCGCCACGGCGCCCGCCGCAACCGTCCCGGACGGCTTCGTCGACGGGATCTACGTGCGCGTGCCGTCGGACACCACGGCGATGGAGTTCGCGCCGGATGGGCGACTCTTCATCGCGCAGCAGAGCGGCAAGCTCCGCGTCGTCCAGAACGGCACGCTGCTCGCGACGCCGTTTCTGACGGTGGCGGTTAATTCCTCCGGCGAGCGCGGGCTGCTCGGCATTGCGTTCGACCCCAATTTCGCAACGAACCGCTTCGTATACGTGTACTACACGGCGACGACCCCCACCATCCATAACCGCGTCAGTCGCTTCACCGCCAACGGGAACGTCGCGGTGGCGGGCAGCCAGGTCGTGCTGCTCAACCTGAACACCCTTTCGAGCGCCACGAACCACAACGGCGGTGCGCTCCACTTCGGCAACGACGGCAAGCTTTATGTGGCGGTGGGCGACAACGCGAAGGGCTCCAATTCGCAGACCAAGACGAACCTGCTCGGCAAGATTCTGCGCCTGAATCGCGACGGCACGATTCCGGCGGACAATCCGTTCTTCGGGCAGCTAAGCGGCGTGAACCGCGCGATCTGGGCGACGGGACTGCGCAATCCATTCACGACCGCGTTTCAGCGCAGCACTGGCCGGCTCTTCATCAATGACGTGGGCGAAACAAGATGGGAGGAAATCAACGCGGGCGTTCGCGGTGCCAACTACGGCTGGCCTATTGCTGAAGGGCCATCGGACGATCCAGGTTTCACGGACCCGCTTTTCGCCTACGGGCACGGCGGTGGCAGCGGTGTCTGCGCGATCACCGGCGGTGCATTCTACGAATCCCACGCGTTTCCGACACAATATCGGGGTCAGTACTTTTTCGCCGACTACTGCGCAGGCTGGATACGGCGGCTGAATCTTGCCACCACGGCTGTCGGGAGTTTCGCGGCCAACATCAACGCTCCCGTAGACCTCAAGGTCGGGCCCGATGGCGCGCTGTACTACCTCGCGCGCGGCGCCGGCTATGTTGGGCGCATCCGGTACACCGCGGCCGAGCCCCCGGCCATCGAACTGCAGCCCGTGAGCCGCACGGTCGGCGTCGGGCAGTCGGCGACCTTCAGTGTCGGTGCCACAGGAAGCGCACCCCTCTTGTATCAATGGCGCCGCAATGCCACTGCAATCACAGGCGCAACCGGGGCGAGCTACACGCGCACGAATGTCCAGCTCGCCGACAGCGGCGCATTCTTCGATGTCGTGGTGAGAAACACGTTTGGCGCCGCGGCGAGCGAGGCCGCACAGCTCACCGTCACGCAGAACTTGGTGCCCGCGGCGAGCATAACCCAACCAGTGAGCGGCACCACCTACGCGGCCGGCACGGTCATCCGCTACGCGGGCACCGGCAACGACGTTGAGGATGGCACCCTCCCGGCCAGCGCGTTCACTTGGTGGGTGGACCTGCACCACGACTCGCACACTCATCCGCATGTCCTACCCCGCACGGGAGCGAAGACCGGCTCGTTCACGATCCCCACGCAGGGTGAGACCTCCGCCAACGTCTTCTACCGGATCCACCTGCGGGTCCGCGATTCCGCCGGACTCACCCGCTCAGTGATCCGTGACATCCGCCCGCGCAAGGTCACCGTGACGCTCGCGACGAATCCCGCCGGCCTCCAACTAAGGCTCGACGGCCAGCCGATCGACACGCCGCACAGCTTCGTCGGCGTCGTCGGCATCGAACGCGCCCTCGAAGCCGTGTCTCCGCAGGGACCGAACTGGACCTTCTCGTCGTGGTCCGACGGCGGCGCCCGGATCCACACAATGAGTACCCCGCCCGCAAGCACGACCTACACGGCGCGGTTCGGCGGGCAATCGGCAGTGTCGATTGCGATCGGCCACAGGACGCGCTACGAGGGCGACTCGGGAACCGCAGGTGCAACGTTCGCGGTCAGGCTGTCGGCCCCGAGGACGGTGCCGGTCACCGTCGCGTGGAAGACGACTGACGGCTCGGCACAGGCAGGCTCAGACTACAACGCCGCGAGCGGCGGCCTCAGCTTCCCCCCGGGCACGACGTTGCGCACGATCCCGATTGGGATCCGCAGTGACACCGCGCTCGAGACCTCGGAGACCTTCTACGTCGACCTCTCCGCGCCGTCGGGGGCGACCATTACCGAGCCACGCGGCGTTGGGACCATCCTCAACGACGACGGGTAAGGTACCGTCGCCTTCGCCGCGGCCGACTACCAGAAGGCCATCAAATGTAGAGCCCTCAGGTTGGCCCAATACTCGAAACTTGTTTGCTCCGTATCCCGCGCTGATGCAGATCATGACCTTAAGCCGCAATCCTTCCCTCGCGCCTTTGCCCGAACGGCTGAACCGACCCCCAAAAGCGGCCACTAATGAATCAGATTCAGGTTCCTGACGCCGCCGGCAAGCTGACGCTGGCGGCTTGGGCGAATCGTTCCCCGGGCGACGGGAGAATCATGCTCATGCGCGTGGTGAGGATCCAAGTGCCGCGGCCGGGTGCGAGTTGCGAACCGCCCGCGCGAGCACGCGGCCTACAGACAGAAGCGCGTATTCTGAGCGGCTGTCGTGCCGTCGCGTTCCAAGTCACTAAATACTTCTGCGAGCGGCGATGACGGTCCAGCCAAGGTCATTTAGAGCACCGTCAGCTCCAGACTGGCTCGATGCCATGAAGATTGGGCGCTGGTATCGTCTTTCGGGTGATCGACCGGACCTGGGGCTCCCCGCTACGAGAATCGGTACGCGCTATCTGCGTGACGGCGATCCGAGCTGCGATTTAGCCCTGAATCCTGTTCGGCGACCGTACGCAGCCCTGCGCCGGCTGACCGGAAAGAATGTGCCTGCACCGTGGAGCGGCCGGGTCGGTTTCCGAGCCATGACCGAAGCTTGGAACGGTGCCGTGCTTGCAACGGGGTTTGGTGCGTCCGGCGCCTTGATCGTCTTCGGCGGCGGCCACAACGACTACTTTGGCTCCGATGTTCACGCTCTTGATCTCGCCACAAGGGAGTGGAGCCGAATCTCAGACGGGTTCGTCCAGGGCCGCCCCGAGCATTATGGGGCGGGTGCGTACTATCCGAACGCAGAGTATCCGGACGGCTCTCCGCTGCCGCCGCACACCTACGGCTACGTGCAGTACGATGCGGTCGGCAACGACTATCTGATTTTGAAGGGCAACAGCGAGTTGGGTCCGCACGTGAAGGCCGTTGCCATTCCGCACATGTTCAACCTCGACGGCCGTCACTGGCGTCGTGGTCCGCGACAACCCACAGCGATTCTGAATTCGGGCGGATTCACGACCTGGGATGCCTCCCGGCGCGTGCTCTGGGGCCATTCTGGTGATGATGGCGGCGGCAACACCTATATCGGCTTTTGCCCGGACGGCGCGAATGCGGATGGCACATTCGGCCACTGGGGCCCGTTGTATACGAGCAAGTTCCCGGGCGTTGCCAACCACAACGCAATGCAGATCGATCCGCTGCGGGACATCGTGGTGGTGCTGATACATGCCCACGACGGTTTGTTTGCGATCAATCCGGCGGATCCGGCGGCACCGGCGGCGCCATTGCGTTCGAGTGGCACGCGACCGCGCATCGCCGAATACGCTGCGCTCGAATACGCACCGGCCCTGGACCGTTTGATTTACTACTCCGCGCAGCACGGCGCCGCCGTCCACACGATCGCTGCGCCAAAAGAGTCCGGCTGGTCGGCCCTCGTTGCCGGCGAATGGGACTGGATGCTATGCGCGAACGATAGCTTCGACCCAGTCGCAGATGCCCGAGACGGCTCGCATCACGCAGGAAACTGGCAGCACACATTTGGCAGGTTCCGCGTCGCAAGCTGGGGTTCGATCGACGTGGCGCTGCTGATCCGGCATGTCGACACGCCGGTCTATGCCCTGCGGCTCAACTGAGGCTGCAGGGCGGCGAGGCAAGGCGGCTCGTCCTATCCGGTCCAGGCAACCGCGTCGGCGCTCGCGGTCCTCGGGTGCGCCTGAGTGGCTGAGGAGGCGACGTGCCGAGTCTCGGGCGCGGCGCGGTCGGCCGAAACCTGACGCCCCGTCAGGAACGTGGCGAGCGCGCTGAGAGATTTCCCGAAAGCGGACGCTCAACGCTCGCGTTGCAGGAGCCGGCGCGCGAAGCGCCCATGCCGTAGGAGCGAAGCCCCGGAGGCATGGACGTCGGTTGGAAGGCCTGGTTGGGTCGGATTCATGGCGCTTCGTCGCTCTCCGCTTGACGGTAACGTATCAGCTCGGCGCTTAGCCAGGCCTGGCTTGGCTGCTCCTGCTCGCCGCAGCGAACTTTGTACGGCTCATGACTGACACTGCTCTCCGTCGCCCCCAAGCGGATGAAATCCTCGGCCGTTTTCACCATGTCCTTCTTGAGGAGATACTTGTACTTCTTTTCTAGGTGGGCTCGCGCCGCTTCTGAGTCGTGCCACGTACCGTTACGATAGAACTCGCACCCTGAGGAAGACAGGTGCGAGAGCAGGTGACTGATCTCTTTAGAGGCCGAAGCCGGCTCCTCTGCCAGAGCCACGGTGGAGCCCAGCAGCACCGCGAGAGCTACGAGATATTTCCAAACATCGCTCATGAGGCCCTCGATTCCCAGTCAGGTTGGTCGTGGGAAGAACGTTAAGAGCCGACCTCTCCTCCGAGTCGTCCTTGACTCTTCGGCGGCTGTCGCCTAGCGGCCAGGAGCTAACGCTCGCGTCGCGATGAAAAACGGCTAATCGTCCGGCCAGCCGCTGGGCGGAGGGGACGAACTTGCTACCTCGCGGAACGCCTTCCACCGTGCCGGTGTTTCCTCCCCTCTCAAACGCAGTTCCGGAGCAGATGCTTGTCATCGGAGATGAAGCCACGCCCTGCTTCCTCCGTATCCCGGTGTCGTATTCCGCGCCGACACCCTTCGCCACAAAGTGCGAAGGACGTGTCCACGCCGACCGACCAACCGTCGCTCGCGTGAACCGTCAACAGACCGACCTTGCTATCCTGATAGACACCTCAGACGCCTAGCGTGAGCCGACCGAGACGGACGCGCCGCGCTGTATGAAATTCCTTCGCGGACGACTCAGATGCGACGCAGCACCCAGACGATAAGCGCGATTACAAGAATGAATTGTGCGAAGTATTCCACCGATGTACATGTTAGGTCTCCTCTTAGCTTCGATCACGTCATTTGAGCATTGCGACAACCATTCAGTCTGCGCGCTACCGTACACAGACCTCATGTCGTGAGTCCGTAACTCGCGCCTTCGCAAGCACCGCGCGCGCTCCCGCTGACTTGCGTCCCTCTCACCGCAAGGGACGCGGCGAGCGGCGCTCACCTTTCCCCAATCACCGCTGATACCGTCCGTCGCAGCGCTCGGGATGCCAGGCAGTGGATGCGGGCGCCGGCCGTTGGCTGGTTGGGCGGACTGATCCTGGTGGATCTAATCCGCCAGCGCCCGCAGCACCCGGGCCGCCCGTGCAGGCTTGCGTCTAAAGGCTGCAAAAGAAGAAGCCGCGCGGCTTGCTTCAATCGACGATCAGCTCAGAAGCTGAAGCGCGCCTGCAGCGCAAGGCTGCGCGGTGGCGCCACGAACGAACCTTAGCTGGCCGCACCGCCAAAGCGGTGAGCGGGACCTGCTAGGCGGAACGACATTCTGGGCGGGCACCTGCCTTGCGGGTTGACGGTGGGTGACATCGGTTTATCATCTGGGGACACGCGGGCGACGTCCGTGAGCGGCCTGACACGCAGCGCCAGTTTGTCGAGCTTCGGGGAGGTCGCGCGGAAGGCGGGCCTCGACCCGAATGCATTGCTGCGCGAGTTCGACCTGCCGCCGCGCTGCCTGTCCGAACCGGAATTGAGCATTTCGGGCGACTCCGTTCGGCGCCTGCTCGAAGGCGCCGGCCCAGTCCGAAGCGGCATCGAGAGTTTTGGGGGGCTTCGCATG
>CAVSKB010000009.1:0-36200 GCA_963728295.1 uncultured Gammaproteobacteria bacterium
CCGCAGCTGGATCGGCGGGCAGATACGCTTTGCGGCGATGATCCCCGGGCGACAGGAGATCGCCGACATGCTGCCTTGGTATCAGCGGCAGCTCGCCAGATATAACGTCGACGTCCGACTCGGCACAACCGTGGATGCGGCGATGCTCGATGCGCTCTTGCCGGATGTCGTCTTCGTGGCCACCGGCAGTGTGCCGCAGGTGCCGCAGGACATGCTCGACAGCGTCGCCAATGCCGCGAAGATCAACATGCTGATGGTCGATGAGCTTTTCGAGAACGGGCTCGAGCCCGCTGATCACATCCTGGTTGTGGGCGGAGATCAAATCGGCCTGCAGACGGCAGACTATCTTTCGGAAGGCGGCCGCACGGTGTACGTGGCCGAGTCGCACGGTCACTTCGCGCAAAAGCTCGCTGCGAACGATCGCTGGTATCTGGTTGGTCGGACGATCGAAAAGAACGTTCGTCGCTTCAAGAACGTGCACGGCATCGAGATCGGTCAGAATGACAGCGTGTGCCTGATGACTGACAAGCAAAGAACGACGCTGCGGGCATCGACACGATCGTCTTCGCGAGCGAGCGCCGATCGAACCGCCGGCTGTCGGAAGTAGCGAATTCGAAGGGATACAAGACCTACGTCGTCGGCGATGCCTTCGATGTCGTATCGGAGGACAGCGGCACGATCTTTGCGAACATCGCCCAGGCCTATGACCTTGCCCGGCAGATCTGAGGACCTGTCAATGGCAGAGACAACGACGCTGACGGGACCCGACCTCGCAGTCGGAATATCCATCGCCGATCTTCCGGAGAACGCACCGGTCGTCGGCCATGCGCGCGGCGAGGCGGTCGTGCTCGTGCGGACGGGCGCCGAGGTGCGGGCGCTCGGCGCGACGTGTACGCACTATGGCGGTCCGCTGGGTGAAGGACTCGTCGTCGGGGCAACACTCCGTTGCCCGTGGCATCACGCGCGCTTCGATCTGCGCACCGGCGAAGCGCTCGGTGCCCCGGCGCTGAACCCGATTGCGTGCTTCGAGGTCGAGCGGCGCGGGGATCGTGTGATGGTCGGGCCGCGGCGATCGCTGCCCGAGCACGACCCGCCGCCGTCGTCGCCCGCCGCCGTCGTGATCGTCGGCGCGGGCGCCGCCGGCGCGGCGGCCGCCGAGCGGCTGCGGCGCCTGGGTTGCCAGGGCTCGATCACGCTGGTCGGCGACGAGGCTCCGGGCCCCGTGGACCGGCCGAATCTCAGCAAGGATTACCTGGCGGGCACTGCGCCGGAGGAGTGGCTGCCGCTGCGTCCCCCGGCGTTCTACGACAAGATCGGTGTGGAGCTTCGCATTGGCGATGCCGCCGTCGGGCTCGATCCCACGCGCAGGACGCTGGCGCTCGCAAGCGGACATGCGCTTGTCTATGACGCGTTGCTCCTCGCGACGGGCGCGGAACCGGCGCGCCTGGCCATCGACGGCGCGACGCAAACCCACGTTTTCACGTTGCGCACGCTGGCCGATTCGCGTGGGATCATTGCCACGGCCGGCGGGGCACGACGCGCAGTCGTCGTCGGCTCGAGCTTCATCGGGCTCGAGACGGCCGCCTCGCTGCGAACGCGAGGTCTCGAAGTGGACGTGGTGAGCCGTGACCGCCTGCCCCTCGGGCGCATTCTCGGCGAAGATCTGGGCCGTTTCGTCCAGCAACTGCACGAGGGGCACGGAGTGCGTTTTCACTTTGAGGCAAGCCCGCGCGCCATCCGGCCGGACGGCGTCGAGCTCGAGGACGGCCGCATGCTCGCTGCCGACCTTGTCGTGCTGGGCGTGGGCGTGCGCCCGCGCACTTGTCTTGCGGAGAAGGCGGGGCTGCGCGTCGCGGACGGCATCGTCGTCGACGGTTTTCTTCGCACGAGTGCCCCGGGAATCTGGGCGGCGGGTGACTGTGCGCGCTACCCCGAGGCACGTCTCGGGAAGCCGGTTCGCATCGAGCACTGGGTCGTCGCCGAGCGTCAGGGCCAGGCGGTCGCGCGCGACATGCTGGGGCTCGGTGCGCCATTCCGTGACGTTCCATTTTTCTGGAGCCAGCACTACGATGTCACGCTCTCGTACGTCGGTCATGCGGATTCGTGGGACGCCATCGAAGTCGCGGGCAGTCTCGCGGAACGTGACGCCGCAGTGGTTTATCGTCATGCAGGGCGTGCACTGGCGGTCGTGACGGTTGGCCGCGACCGGCAGAGCCTGGCGATCGAGGCGGCGCTCGAGCGTGGCGATGACGCTGAGGTCGAAACCTTACTGCGGCAATAGACTGCGGAAGGCGAACATGAGTCAGCCGTGCGTTACGGTACGGGCAAGGATGGAATGTGGCTGCACCGACGCTCGATGACTGGAAGCAGATGTATCACGCGCTCTGGCGGATACGGCTGTTCGAGGCTCAGGTGCAGCGGCTCGCCGCCACGGGCGAGGTTCCCGGATTTCCTCACCTGTCGACCGGTCAGGAAGCGGTTGCCGTCGGCGTGTGCGCGCATCTCACTCGCGACGACGTGTTGTTCACCGGTCACCGCGGCCACGGCCATGTGCTCGCCAAGGGAAGCGACCTTCAAGCGACGCTCGCCGAAATTCTCGGCCGGGAAGACGGCCTGTGTCGCGGCCGCGGCGGCTCGATGCACCTCGTCGACGCAGCGAATGGCGTGCTGGGCGCAACCGGTGTTGTGGCAGGCAACCTCGCTCTCGCCGCGGGCGCCGCATGGGCTGCGCAAGCGCAGGGCAAGCAGAACATCAGCGTGGTGTTCTTTGGTGACGGCGCGACGGGCGCCGGTGCGTTTCACGAGACGCTGAACATCGCCGCACTCTGGCGCCTTCCGGTGCTGTTCGTCTGTGAGAACAACGGGTACGCCGAGTTCACTAGTCGCGAGGAACACTCCAACGTCACGCACGTGAGTAGTTTTGCCGCGCCATATGCCATACCTGCGAAGACGATCGATGGCAACGACCTGCCGACCGTATTTGCGGCCGCGCGCGAGGCGATCGAAATTCTGCGCAACGGTGCGGGCCCTTATCTTCTTGAATGCATGACGTTCCGCATGGCGGGCCACTATGTGGGCGACGCGCAGCAGTATCGATCGAAGGAAGAACTCGCGGCGATCCGGGAGAAATGTCCGATCGAGCGCTTGAAACGACACCTCATGGAGCGTGGCGTCAAGCAAGATGAGCTCGATACGATCGGCGAACGTGCAAAGCGGGAGGTGCAGCAAGCGGTCGAAGCGGCCCGCGCCGCGCCGCATCCCGATGTGACGAGGGTGCTCGAGGACGTCTACCGATCGCCGTCTCTCAATGCGATACCGGGCTAAGCATTCATGGAGCACACCTTCATCGAAATTCTTCGCCGTGCGCTCGACGAGGAATTGGCGCGCGACGCCTCGGTCTATTTGCTTGGCGAAGACGTCGCGGCCGGCGGAGCGTTCGGAGTGACCAGGGGTCTCGCGCAGAAGCACGGTGACAAGCGCGTGCGCAACACGCCTATCAGCGAGGCGGCAATTACCGGCCTCGCAACGGGTGCGGCGTTGTGTGGTCTCAAGCCGGTGCTCGAAATCATGTTCATCGATTTCGCCACCCTGGCGATGGATTGCCTGGTCAATCAAACCGCCAAGTACCGCTACATGTCGGGCGGCCAGCTCGCGGTTCCCCTGGTCGTGCGTACTCAGGCCGGTGCCGCGGGTGGCGCAGCAGCACAGCACTCGCAGAGCCTTGAAGCCTGGTTCGTTCACGTGCCCGGGCTGGTGGTGGTGGCGCCCTCGTCGCCCGCCGAGGCCTACGGACTCCTCAAGAGTGCGATCCGGCTCGGCGACCCGGTGCTCTTCATCGAGCACAAGCGGCTCTACACGATGAAGGAGGCGCTGCCCGACGACGCGGAGCTCCCGCCGATCGGCAAGGCTCGCATCGCGCGGGCAGGCAAAGATGTCACCGTGATCGCGTATTCGGCCATGGTGAGAGACGCACTGGAAGCGGCCGAGGTTCTGGGGCGCGCGGGTGTCGCGGCTGAAGTCATCGATCTACGGACGCTGGTGCCGCTCGACATGGCAGCCATCGCTGCGTCGGTGGCCAAGACCCACCGCGTGCTGATTGCGCACGAGGCGGTGCGCAACGGTGGCGTCGGTGCCGAGATCGCGGCGCGTATTGGCACGGAGCTCTTCGACGAACTCGACGCCCCGGTGGTGCGCGTCGGCTGTCCCTTCGCGCCCATCCCCTTCGCACCAGCGCTCGAGCGCGCCCTGCTTCCTGGCAGCAGGGACATCGTGCGTGCCGCGCGCCAGCTGCTCGGCCTCGAAGCACACGCACAGGAGTAACGAAGTGGCGCTGGTTACTCAGGAGATTCCGAAAGTCGGGCTCGTGATGGAGGCGGTCCGGGTCACTCGCTGGCTCAAGAACGTGGGCGATACGGTGAGGCTCGGCGAGCCGTTAGTCGAAGTCGAAACGGAAAAGTCGGTCGTTGAAATCGAGGCGACCGTGAGTGGGCGCTTGGTCGAGATCCTGGTGCACGTGGGCCAGGAGGCGAGTGTCGGTAACCAGATCGCCCGCCTGGAATCCGATCCGGCACAGCCATTCGAAACGCACGCTGCCGATCGCATACGGAGTTCGCCAGTCGCGCGCAAGCTTGCAGGCGAGCATGGCGTCGATCTCGGCAGCATCGCGGGATCTGGCCCGCGCGGACGAGTTCAGCTCGAGGATGTGAAAAAGGCGATCGAATCACCCGCAACGGCACGAGCAACCCACACGCCTGCGTCGGTAACGCAAGGGCTTGCCCCGATGCGGCGCGCGCTGGCGCGCGCGATGACGCTGAGCAACGCGACCATCCCGCAGTTCATCGTCGAGCGCTCGGTCGATTGGACCGTGCTGCAGGCGCTGCGCACGGAGTTCTCCGCGACGCTGGCGCCGGCTTCACGGAAGCTCTCGGTCAATGATTTCTTGTTGCAGGCTGTGGCTCGAGTGCTCGGCGAGTTTCCTGCAATGAACTCGACTTTTTGGGGAGATCCGGACTCGCCCGATGCTCGTCTGATCCAGGCGAGCGGTGCTCACATCGGCTTGGTGGTTGCCGTGGAGAACGGCCTGCTGGTTCCCGTGATCCACGATGTGGAGCGGCTCGGCCTCGCGGAAATTGCGCGCCTCCGCGAGGATTGCGTCGAGCGAGCCTTGCAGGGTCGACTGAAGCGCGAAGAGCTCGACGGCGCGACGATCAGCATATCGAATCTCGGCGCACGGGGCCCGGACCGCTTCACCGCGATCATCAATCCGCCACAATCGGCGATTCTCGCGGTGGGCCGGCAACGAAATTGCGTCGTAGCGCGTAACGGAAGTGTCGAGGTGCGCCCGCTGTCAGAATTCACGCTGACGGTGGATCACCGCGTCGCCGACGGTCGCCTCGCGTCGGAGTTCCTCGCACGTCTCGTCGAGCTACTCGAGGGCAGGGACTGGCGTCTGCAATAGCGATGGCCATCGAGCGCTAGAGGCGACCCCTGAGCACGCTTCGCACGCCGGTGATGATCCTCTCCTCGTCGGGGATCACATAGGCCTCGAGCGGCTCGCTGTAGGGCACGGTCGCGTTGCGCGCCGTGACCTGTACGATCGGCGCCTTCAATGATGAGAAGCCTTGCTCGGCGACATCGCCCGCAATGATGCCGGCGACTGTGGCATGCCGTGGCGCCTGATCGACGAGCACCAGCCGACCGGTCTTGGCGACCGACTTGAGAATCGTTTCCAGGTCGAGCGGCGCGACGGTGCGCGGGTCGATCACTTCCGCCTGGATTCCTTCGCCAGCGAGCTTCTCGGCCGCGGCGAGCGAACGCGAAACCATCCAGCCGGTGGCGACGATCGTGACATCGCCGCCCGAGCGTCGGACTTCGGCCTTGCCGAACGGCACGAGGTACTCACCATCCGGCACTTCGCCGTGTTCGAGCGTGAGCAGGTAGTGGTGCAGGAAGACGACCGGGTTGTCATCGCGAATCGCCGTCGCCATCAACCCCTTGGCATCGGCGGCGGTCGACGGGACGACGACCTTGAGACCGGGAACACCCATGAACATTGCAGTCAGTGAGCCCGTGTGCTGTCCTGCCCAGCCGCAGGCGAAGCCGAAACCGGCCTTGAGCACGAGGGGCACCTTCACCTGTCCGCCGGACATGTATCGGAAGCGCGGCGCCTCGTTGACCACCTGGTCCATGGCGACGAGCATGAACTCCGCCATGTAGAGCTCGACGACCGGGCGCAAGCCCGCCATCGCCGCGCCGATCGCGATGCCGATCTCCGCAGTCTCGGAGATGGGCGTCACGCGCACACGGTCGTGCCCGTATGCGGCGACGAACTCATGGTTCTCGGTGGTCGCCATGTTCTGGCCGAAGTAGAGGACGCTCGGATCGCGCCGCATCTCCTGGTGAATGCCGGCGTCGATCGCGGCGATGAAGGGCAGGTTTGCCATCGTGTACTCCGGCCTATGCGTAGATGTTTTCGAGCGCGGATTCGAGCTTTGGGAATGGACTCTTGATGCCGAAAGCGACGGCAGCGTCCATTTCGCTCGCGACTTGCGCGGCGAGCTGGTCGGCTTTCGCGCCGCTCAACACGCCACTTTGGACCAAGGTGCCTCGGAAGCGCGGCACCGGGTCGCCACGCAGCGCGGCCTCGTACTCCGCGCGGTTGCCGAAGACTGTGATCGCTTCGTGCTCTGGATAGTGCAGCGGCACGCCCGGCGGCGCGATGATGTTGCCGTGGGCCGAAAGGCGGTACACCTTCGACTCGACCAGGGTGGGACCGGCGCCCGAGCGAGCGCGTTCGACGGCCACACCGACGGTGGCATACACGGCGAGCGGATCGGTTCCATCGACCGTGACGCCGGGCATCGAGAACGCCTTGGCCTTGGTGGACAGGGGCTCGCCGTTCGCCGCATTCGCGTCCTCTTGCGCGGTCGTCGTCACGACGTTGTAGCCGTTGTTTTCCATCACGAAGATCGCGGGGAGCTTCCACAGTGAGGCGATGTTGAGCGTCTCGTAGAAAGCGCCCTGCTTCGATGCGCCGTCGCCAAAGAAGCAGAACACCACCTCGCCCTTCTTACGGATCTGCGCTGCCCAGGCGGCGCCAGCCGCGTGAGGAATGCCCGCGCCGACAATGCCCGACGTGCCGAGGAACCCGCGTTTGACGTCGGTGAGATGCATCGACCCGCCGAGACCCTTGCAGATACCATCCGCACGACCGTAGATCTCGGCCATCAGCGCCTTCGGATCGCTGCCCAGGACGATCGGGTAGCCGTGACAACGATAAGTGGCCAGGGCCGCATCGCCGCTGCGGAAGTGGCTGAGCGAGCCCACGATCGACGCCTCGGCGCCGTCGGCCAGGTGCGTGTGGCCGCGGATCACGCCGGGGTGTTCGGTGAAAGTGCGCTTGACGCGCTCTTCGAAAGCGCGGATGCGCAGCATCTGGGTGAAGATCCAGACCTGCCGCTCGGCGTCGGGTACCTTTACGCTCATTTCAGCTCCTTATGATTGGCGAAAATCATAGGTAATCGGGACATGCCAATGCAATCGGGACGGGACTGCCGGCTTGGCCCTGGCGTCAATGCGCCAGAGCGAGATCATGCGCGCGTGCGGGGAGGTGAAGTCGTGCCACGTCTTATCAGCTTGAATGAAGTCGCCGGTCTTGCCGGCCAGGAACTGGGGGTCTCTGCCTGGCACACGGTTGACCAGAAGCAGGTCAACGTGTTCGCGGAAGCCACTGGGGACTACGAGTGGTTCCATGTGGATGTCGAACGCGCAAAGCGCGAGATGGGCGGAACGATCGTCCATGGCTTTCTGACGCTTTCTATCGTCCCCGCGCTCTGGTCCCAGATCGCCCGGATCACAGACTACGCGAGCGGCTATAACTACGGTCTCGACAAGACGAGATTCACGGCGCCGGTCAAGACCGGTGCGCGCATCCGCCTGCGCGCGACCATGCTCCCACCTCAGGAGCGACGAGGTGGCACCATCGTCAGCGTCCGCTGTGTCGTAGAGGTGGAAGGTGAGGAGCGGCCCGCGTTGGTGACCGACTGGAGCGAGATCTTCTATACGGCGCAGGCCCCCAAGAGCGCGCCGCGCGCAGATGTGGCGCCGCCGCGTGGGCTTCCGGATGGCGAGTAGCCAGTGCACCCGGGTGCACTACAATCCGCGGCGTAAGCTGGGCATTACTGGCTCAAGGAGAAAGTCATGGTGCGCAAGTTAGCAGTCGCCATCGGACGGGCGGCAATTCTGATTCTTCTCACTTCAACCTCAGTCACTGCAGCCCAAGCCCAATTTGGCACTGAAAAGGAAGCCAGGTCCATGCTGGAGCGAGCAGTTGCCGCGTTGAAAGAGAACAAAGAGAAAGCACTCGAGATGTTCAACAAGGGCGAAGGTGGCTTTAAGGACCGCGACCTCTATGTGTTCTGCGCCAATGCCTCAGACGGCATTCTCACGGCGCATCCCTACCTAAAGGGTGAACACTTGCAGGAGATCGTAGGCAAGAAGGGCTATCCGCTCGGGGAAGAGATAATGAAGACCGCCACTGAAGGAGAGATCAAGGAGGTCACCTATTGGTGGCCTCGTCCCGGCACCGACAAGCCGCTGGAGAAACGAACCTTTTTTACAAAGGTTGTTGATCAAACCTGCGGAGTCGGCTACTACAAGTCTGCTTCCGCCGAAGAGCCCAGCGCAGCTGCCGCCGCAGCAGAAGCGGAGGTGCGCCAGGCGATTCGCGACTACGATGAAGCGCTGCGGCGGGCCGACGTCGCGGCCGTCGAGAAGGTCTGGGCGTCCGAGTACACCTTCGTCAACCCGCGAGGCGAACGCCTGACGCGGGCCGACCGCGTGGCGAATCTACGCACTAAGCGGACGGCCCTGGACTCACTCGCCCACGCACCGAAGGACGAGCGGATCCAGGTCTACGGGGACATGGCCGTGTATACGACGCTTCTGACGCTCAGCGGCCGTTACAGTGGCGAGGCGGAGCAGGGCCAGTTCCGCGCTCTGGTTGTCTGGGTCCGCCGCGACGGTCGCTGGCAGCAGCTCGCGAGCCAGATGACACCGGTCGTCGCTCCGTAGTTCTGCAGGTGTAGATGATCGGACTGGCCGGTTGATCAGCCACGCGGCCGGGCTTGAGCGGCCCGGCAAGCTCAGCGGCGCTTCGCCTTCAGGTCCTTTGATAACCTCCGCCACACCCAGGGCTCGACCCGCTTGTCGAGCGGCAGCGCCCAAAGACCGATCCGCGCGTCGCGAGCTGCGTTCTCCACGATGTAGAGTTCCTCGTCCTTCGCGTATTCCGGGTCGAACCAACCCGCGCCTCTCCTGACCATCTCGAAGTTCACATCGGCCTCGCCGACAAACACGCGAGCCGCAGTCCGCCCGAACCCGCCGGAGCCTCGGTTTTCGAGCTGCACGACACCTCCCGAGAGCAAGGTGGCCAGTGCTGCCGTGGCTTCGGCTCCGTAGGGCTGGTCTCGCTCGGGCGCGTCGAAGTCAGACATGCGGATGGGGACGTCCTGGTTGCCGATGAGGGCGCGAAATGTGTCACCGTCGGTGATGCTGACGACCTGCGCCGGGATGAGCTGATCTGGCGGCGGCCGCTCGTAGCTGTACTCGACGCCGGCGACAGGTGCGTTGGTCGCAGTCTGTGTGGCACTCGCTGTTGCGCTTTCCAGCAGCTGCCGCCAAAGGTCGGGAACGACGCCCGACGCCCCGAGTGCGTAACCAGCGACCAGAAGCAGCGCGGCCGTGACGAACCTCAACATGACGCCGCGTATACAGTAGTCGGCACCCCCAACTGCTGGATGGACTGCTCAATATCCCCTTTACGCGCGTTGCCGCGATCCAGCGCTTGAACATGCACTGGGCGTTATGTCCGCTACCGTACGTACGCGCCGCGAAGGGGTCTATAATCATCAAAACGCACGGCCTGTCATCGAACCTGCTCAAATGCCGGAGACAGCCTACCTAAAGCAGAACCAGATTCTCGATGCGTTGTCGCCAGCCGCACGCGAGCGGCTATTCCCGCACCTGCAAGTTGTGGAGCTACCGCTCGGCATGGTCCTGTACGAGTCCGGCGATACGCTGCGTCACATCTATTTTCCGACGGACTCCATCGTCTCTCTTCTGTACGTGATGGAGGATGGCGCGTCGGCGGAAATCGCGGTGGTGGGAAACGACGGTGCCATTGGCGTCGCGCTTTTCATGGGCGGTGAAACCACGACGAACCGCGCAATCGTGCAAAGCGCCGGCTCTGCGTACCGCCTGACGGGCAGTCGGCTCAAGCAGGAATTCGAACGCCACGGCGAGATGCTGCACATCCTGCTGCGCTACACGCAGGCCCTGATCACCCAGATGGCCCAGACCGCCGTCTGCAACCGACATCACTCGGTCGACCAGCAGCTGTGCCGCTGGCTGCTGCTCTCGCTCGACCGCCTGTCTTCCAACCAATTGGTCATGACGCAGGAGCTCATCGCGAACATGCTCGGCGTGCGCCGCGAAGGGGTCACCGAAGCCGCCGGCAAGCTACAGAAGCTGGGCGTGATCGATTACCGCCGCGGGCACATCACCGTGCTCGACCGCCCGAAGCTCGAGCAACTCTCCTGCGAATGCTATGCAGTGGTGAAGAAGGAAACCGACCGCCTGGTGCCGCATCTGCATGCCTGAGGCGCGCGCCCCGGTCATCGGTGCTCTATGGGCGCAAACGGGCCAAACTGAGTAGATATGCTGGTCGCCTGACCACGCAGTACGGCGCAGGCCGAAGTGCCCGCCGCGCACTTGGTGCGGTAGCGAACAGACTCTGCCGGCACGTCAGCTACAGTCATCCACATCAACCGCATGGGACCGTTTCGGGAATTGTTCGAAACGGAGCATTGAATCTACACGCAATCACGCAATCGATTACTCGCGTCAGCGATCGCGCCGGCGATCGCCACGACGTCGACAGTGGTGCTGAACGCGTCGTGTCACCCGCCGGACAACCCGGGACACTGACGCTGCAACGCCGAGTCGCCCTGATCGTTGCCAGTCTGATCATTCTGCAAGCCTGTGCGACTC
Source organism: uncultured Gammaproteobacteria bacterium (assembly GCA_963728295.1). Taxonomy (GTDB): domain Bacteria; phylum Pseudomonadota; class Gammaproteobacteria; order Steroidobacterales; family Steroidobacteraceae; genus DATJKD01. The sequence goes on from CAVSKB010000009.1 coordinate 11,050, forward strand.
TCCCGGACACGGAGACCGAAATGGCAGTGCCGCATGCGCAAAAGGTGGAGTTCGAGGGTACGAATGGCCCGGCATCGGCAGCGAAAAGTGCTGCCATTCTCGACCGGCTGGAGGGCACGGACGACTTCTCCGAGCTGCTGCGGAAGCACCTCGCATACGAGCAGGCCGTCAACGCGGACAGCCCGCTCTCGTTGGGCAACAGGCTGACCCTGCTGCAGAATGGGCCAGCAACCTACCAGGCGATGTTCGCGGCCATGCGCGAGGCCACGGACCACATCAACCTGGAGACCTACATCTTCGACGACGGCGAGGTCGGCACGGCAGTTCTCCGATCTGCTGCTGGAACGACAGGCGGCCGGCGTCCAGGTCAACGTTATCTACGACAGCGTCGGGGGCCTGATGACGCCGGACGCTTTCTTCGACCGGCTGCGTGATGGTGGCATCGAGGTGCTCGAATTCAATCCATTGAATCCGTTGGCTGGCAATAAGAAGGAATGGCTGGTTAACAACCGTGATCACCGCCGGCAGCTGGTGATCGATGGTCGTATTGCATTCACCGGCGGCGTCAACATCAGCGACACATACTCCAGCGCGCCTTCGGGCAGGAGCACCCGGAAAAGCCGCAACCTCGACCCCAACCCGGCCGAGGGTTGGCGCGACACCCACCTGCAGATCGAAGGGCCGGTGGTCGCCGAGTTCCAGGAGCTGTTCATGGACACCTGGGCCCGGCAGAAGGGCGAGCCTCTGGCAGAAAGGAACTACTTTCCCGAACTGAAGGCCGAGGGCAAGGAGATCGTGCGCGCCATCGGCAGCACGCCCGCCGATCCCGAGAGCCTGATCTACCTGACGCTCGTGTCGGCAATCAGTCATGCAGAATCGACAGTACATCTGACGATCGCCTATTTCGCGCCAGATCCGCAATTGCTCAAGGCGCTCACCGAGGCGGCACGCCGCGGCGTCGACGTAAAGCTGGTTCTGCCGAGCTACTCCGACTCCGGTGCGATCTTCCACCTCGGCCGCTCGTATTACACGGACCTGCTGCGTAGCGGCGTGCAGATCTACGAGCTGCGCGGCGCGGTGATGCATGCCAAGACCGCTTGCATCGACGGCGTCTGGTCAACCATCGGTTCGACCAATCTGGACTGGCGCAGCTTCCTGCACAACGACGAGCTCAACGCCGTGATTCTGGGCCGCGGATTCGCCGCGCAGATGGAAGCGATGTTCGCCCAGGATCTCGCCGAGTCCGAAGCGATCACGCTCGACGTCTGGAAGCGCCGGTCATGGCTACTGCGTTTGAAGGAGCAAGCGGCGCGGCTCGGCGCGTACTGGCTGTGATCAACGCCTGCGCCGCCCCGGGATGCGCGTCCGGCGAATCAAATTTCGATCTTCGTCCCGAGTTCGATCACTTGGTCCGATGGGATGTTGAAATAATCGCCTGCGGTGCGAGCGTTACGCGTCATCGCGCCGAACAGCCGCTCGCGCCACAGGGCCATGCCTTCCTTCGGCGATGGGATCACCGTGGAGCGGCTCAGCAGGAACCATGTGCTCGCCGGATCGAGCGCGAATCCGCGTTGCGCGCACAGCTCGAGCGCCGCCGTGACGTCGGGCCGGTCCATGAAGCCGAAATGGACCAGCATGCGGTAAAAGCCCCCACCGAGCGGCTCGATTGCGATGCGTTCGCTCACCGGTACCCACGGCACGCTGCGTATGAGAATGGTCAGAAAGACGACACGCTCGTGCAGGACCTTGTTGCAGGCGAAGTTCTGCAACAGCGCTCGCGAGACGGAGTCCGCCTGGTCCACCATGAAGACGGCCGTGCCCGGCACGCGATGCGGCGGGTCCCTGGCCAGCGATTCGAGAAACGTCGCCAGCGGCAGGCCGCTTTTCGTCTGGGTCGAGCACGCGATCTCCCGGCCGCGGTGCCAGGTCGTTATCACGGTGAACACGATCGCGGCGAGCGCAAGCGGGAACCAGCCGCCTTCGTGCACTTTGAGCAGGCTTGAGGAAAAGAATGCCGCGTCGATGAAAACGAAAAACCCGGTCGCTGCGATGCATAGCGGCAGGTTGTAACCCCAGCGCGAAGCGGATCACGAAGAACGTGAGGATCGTCGTGACCAGCATGGTTCCGCTGACGGCAACGCCGTAGGCGGACGCGAGCCTGGACGAGCTGCCGAAGCCCAAGACCGCGGCGATGATGACGGCCAGCAGCAACCAGTTCGCGGCAGGGATGTAGATCTGGCCGCGCTCGCGGGCGGACGTCTGCCTGACGTCCATGCGCGGCAGGTAGTCAAGCTGGATCGCCTGCTTGGTGAGCGAATAGGTCGCCCGAGATCGTCGCCTGCGACGCGATTACCGTCGCAGCTGTCGCTAGTGCGACCAGCGGGTACAGCGCCCAATCGGGGGCGAGCAGGTAGAACGGATTGTCGAGCGCGTCGGGCTGCGCGATCAGCAGCGCGCCCTGCCCGAAATAGTTGAGCGTCAGCGCCGGAAACACGAGGCCGAACCACGCGATGCGGATCGGCGCCTTGCCGAAGTGCCCCATGTCGGCATACAGCGCCTCGGCGCCGGTGAATGCGAGCAGTACCGCGCCGAGCACGACGAACGACGCGAAGCCATGCTGGGTGACGAAGCCAAGCGCGTGGAGCGGGATCGAGCGCACGCAGGATCTGCGGATGCATGGCGATCCCGTGCAATCCGAGCGCCGCGATCGCGACAAACCAGAGCACCGCGACCGGCCCGAACAGCGCGCCCACCACCGCCGTGCCCTGCCGCTGCAATGAGAACAGCGCGATCACCACGCCGACCGCGATCGGGAGACATACGGCTTGAAGGCCGCGGTGCCCACTTCCAGGCCTTCGACCGCCGACAGCACCGAAATCGCCGGCGTCAGCACGGCGTCGCCGTAGAACAGCGCGGCGCCGAAGGCGCCCAGCAGCATGATCGGAGCGTGCCAGTCGCGGCCGATCCTTCACCGCCGAGGAGGCCAGCGCCAGCAGCGCCATGATGCCGCCTTCGCCCTTGTTGTCGGCGCGCATGATCAGCATCACGTACTTGAGCGAAACGACGATCATCAGCGCCCAGAAGATCGCCGAGACGCCGCCGAGCACGTTGTGCGGTGTGAGCGGGATGCCGTGAGCGGGATTGAAAGTTTCCTTGCGGCGTAAAGCGGGCTGGTGCCGATGTCGCCATACACGATGCCAAGCGCCGCTAACGTTAATGCCGTTCGCGAATTCGCTACGTGCGGATGCGGGTCCACGACCGGTTACTCGCGGCAGGGGTCGTCCAGTGACTTGCTCACGATTTCCTGCGCTTCAGCGACGATCGCCTGCAGGTGGCGCTCGTCCTTGAAGCTTTCAGCGTAGATCTTGTAGATGTTCTCGGTGCCGGACGGGCGCGCGGCAAACCATCCGCTGCGCGTGATGACTTTGAGGCCGCCGATCGGTGCGGCGTTGCCTGGTGCCTGCGTGATCTTGGCCTCGATCGGCTCGCCTGCGAGAGTCGACGCTCGTACGGCATCGGCTGAGAGCTTCCCGAGACGTGCTTTCTGCTCCGGCGTGGCGGGCGCGTCGATGCGGGAGTAACACGGCGCACCGAGCTCGGCCGTCAGTTCGCGATAGTGCTCGCCCGGGTCCTTGCCTGTGCGGGCGGTGATCTCGGCCGCGAGCAGGTCCATGATCAACCCGTCTTTGTCCGTCGTCCACACCGTACCGTCCGTTCGCAGGAAGCTCGCCCCGGCGCTCTCCTCGCCTCCGAAGCAGACCGATCCATCCAACAACCCGGGCGCAAACCACTTGAACCCGACCGGCACTTCCCAGACCGCCCGTCCAAGCGCCGCCACGACGCGGTCGATCAGGCTGCTGGAGACCAACGTCTTGCCCACCGCCGCAGCTGCGCGACCAGCCGGGCCGATTCGGAGCAGGTAGCGAATCGCCACGGCGAGATAGTGATTGGGATTCATCAGACCCAGCCGACGGGGTGACGATGCCGTGCCGGTCGGCATCGGCGTCGTTGGCGAATGCCACTCGTACTGGTCTTTCAGTCCGACCAGACCCCGCCATGGCATACGGGCTCGAGCAATCCATGCGGATCTTGCCGTCATGATCCACCGTCATGAACGAAAAGGTCGGATCGACCGTCGCGTTCACGACGGTCGATGTTGAGCTGTAGACTCGTATTGATCGGCTCCCAATAGTGAACGCCGGCGCCGCCGAGTGGATCGACCGCCGAGCTTGCAGCCCCGCGCGCGCGGATCACTTCCATGTCGACGACGTTGCGCAGATCCTCGACATATGACGCGACGAAGTCTTCCTCGTATGTCGTTGCCGCATCGACCGCGGCTGGCAATGGGTACGCGCCTCACGTCTGCGTTGCCCTCGTGCAGCAGCGCGTTTGCGCGATCCTGAATCCACTCGTCACGTCAGTATCGGCCGGGCCGCCGTTAGGCGGGTTGTACTTGAAGCCACCGTCCTCCGGCGGATTGTGCGATGGCGTGATGACGATGCCGTCGGCCAAGCGATCGGCGCGACCGTGGTTGTGTACCAGGATCGCCCGTGAGATCGCCGGCGTTGGCGTCATGCCGTCGCCGCGCTGCATGACGGTCGCAACGCCGTTTCCTGCAAGGACCTCGAGCGCAGTGCGCTGGGCCGGACCGGAAACGGCGTGCGTATCCCGGCCCATGTAGAGAGGCCCAGTGATATCCCGGCGCCGCCGGTAGTCGCAGATCGCCTGCGTGATGGCCAGAATGTGCGCTTCGTTGAACGACCCCGTAAGCGGCGAGCCGCGGTGTCCGCTCGTGCCGAAGGTGACCCTCTGCGTGGGGTCAGCCGCGTCAGGCTTGCGGGAGTAGTACTCCCGCTCGATCTGCAGCGGATCGATCAGCATCTCTTTCGGTGCAGGCTTGCCGGCGAGCGGGGAAAGTGCCATGGGAACGCCTGACTAAGCCACGGGGCAGGGCCGCGCGTGCCAGATCTCGGTCGCATATTCGGCGACCGTGGCCTCGAGATAGGCGTGCAGGTCTGCGAGGTGCATCTAGTAGCCGGCGAACAGGACGTTGAGCAGCGGTCTGAATATACCCGGCTCGTGGGGGCCGAAGTAGTCGGAGGAGATCAGGCGAGCGCCTCGCGCGTTTCAGGCTCACGGTCGTCGCGACCCCTCTAGAGCTGCTGACGTTCTCTGTATCCTGGCTTGCCCCGCTCGTTCTCGTCTGGCTCGCGTGGGTTAGAGGTCAACGCATCAACAACAGCCTGCTGTTCAGGCTTTGATCGTCACGCCAGGTGTCCGTGGAATTCAGGCAAATTGAAACGTGAAGCCACCGACGTCCTGTCAGGTCGGGTTTCCACTTCGCCAGCTTGCCAGGTTGCCACCTTCCTCCCGGACGCTGTAAGCGCGGGGCCCCTCGGCTCCCGGGTCCGACCGGTTCGGAAACTGCTCGGTCGAGACGCCCGCTAAGCCGTTGTGCGCGTTCGGTCTCCGGCGCTTCGGGACAGCTACTCGGCGGTCCGGTTCGGGATAGGGTCGGTCGGGCAGGGCGGTTCGGGCGGTCCGCGAAAAATCCCTTACCGGTCTTCGGGTTGGTGAGGCGAAATCGGACTCTCCGCCCCAGCTCGTTGAAACTCATGCCGTTTCCGGCATCACCATCGGACTATCGGTGGGAGGCGCGATTCAGATTCTCGGCTCGCGGGAGGCCCACTGGCCGGCGGTGTTACCGACGTTGCTGATGTCGGCTCGCGCGCCCAAGAGACTTTGAAGCGAATGGGAAAACGACACATGGACAGGTTGGTCTGTGCGACAGCGTACAGACACTGGGGGATCTCCGTGATACAGCGGATCCCGCTGCCTGTCGGCGTCTCGTCAGCGCAGAGTGACGTTGACGACGTAGACGACGAAGACGAAGCTACCCGTAAGGCGATTGCCGATCAGCTCGGCGGCTGGCCCGCTGCTTATCGCATTAGCAACTGCGGTTCACACCAGTACCGCCCGCGAGGGCTGCGGCGCCAAGCGGTACGCATTGATCTGAATGGGAGAATGACGATGGCAACGACACTCCCGGCCGAGAGCACGCAACACGCTCGAAACAGTGCCCAAAAGGCGATGGGCGTCGACCACTTGCAACGAATCGGTGGCCTGAGCCGTATCGTTGACCGTGACATCGAGATCCTCAAGATGAATGTGCAACTTTACGACGGCCGGGATGAGACCCGGTCAAGCGCATGGGAACGTCTTGAAAGCGCGTGGGAGACGGTTCGCTCCGAGCTGGCCGACGACAGCGCTGCAAGCCCGCTGACCGGAGACGTGTCACCAGGCAATGGCGCCGCCGTTGCCGCGGCTGAAGTCGATGCGCCAATGGCAGTTGTGCCGACCGTCCCGTTGGCTCTGAGACTCCTGAACTGGGTCACTGGAGTCCTGGGACCAGCCATTTCCTCGAGAACCAGACAGGTCGTGCGTTGGTCGCGCGAGCCCGCGCGCCGTGCGGAACTCCGAGCCGCGGCGTTGAAGGTCTGGAGCTTCGTCAGCAGCGCAGCGTTGGCAGGTGCGAAGCTCCTGAGCAATGGGTGGCGTGAGTTGCAACGGGTCGTCAGAAGACAAGCGGAGTCCTTGGAGAGCACGTCGTCACGCCTCGAAGGCAAATGGCAGAAATGGAGGGCCGCCAGATCTCAGTCCGCCGCGGTCGAAGCTTCGGCTGGCGCGATCGAAGTCGATTCACCGGCAGGTTATGCGACCGGTCTGCTGCCACCAGACGATGCGTCCGCCGCTGAATTGCCAAATACCGGTTCCGATCTGGCCACCTTCGCGCAGAAGGTCGAACCTGCGGACGTGACGCACCGTGGCAATGGGTCGACGACTCTTGCGCAAGGCGATTCAGGCGGACCCTATAGCACGGCGTGGGAAGGAAGCGCGCAGGCGCGCCTGGAAAGCGCGAAGGAGACGGTGAAATCCAAGCTTGCACTGATCGAAGGCGCATCACGGCCGATTGTTGCGACCACTACGATGCCACAACTCGATGAGCCGACGACGAGTTCGCCGGAAATGCCGTTCGTGCTCAAACCGCTGCCGTGGGTCCTCGGCGCACTTTCGCCGGTCATTTCTGCAAGAACCATGATGATGCATCACGGTTCTTACTACTCCCAATGTATCGAATCGGCCAATCGGCTCTCGCGGGATCAAAAGAAACTGGCGGGTAAGGATTCTCTCGAGATCGTGCGCTGGGCACGTGAGCACGCGCGCGGTACGGAGCTTCTTTCGACGGCCTCAGAGGCCTGGAACCACTCCTTTTACTGGCAGTGCCTGACGCCGGGGAAGAAGCGACCGAGTGGGGAGCTCCGCAAGGTGCTCTATCGCATGTTTGGTGACTTCTCGAACTTCGCCGACAAGTTCGCACTGGCAGGTGCGACGCACGTGGGCAGCGGGTGGCTTTGGCTGACGGCGAACAGCCGCAAGCAGGTGAGAATCCTGACGACATCGGACACGGACTGCCCGGAGGCCCGTGGACACACTTGCTTAATGGCGATCGATCTGTGGGAGCACGCGTACTACCTCGATCACCAGAACCGGCGTCGTGAGTATCTGGATGCCCTCATCGATCGCAGGCTCGACTGGGAGTTTGCGGAGCAACGCTTCCGCCTCGTCCTGCAGCGTGAAACGCAGGCACGGCGCAAGACTTCATTGCGCGCTGGTGATCGCAAGCGCAGTCGACATCACAAGCAGCAGCGCAAGGCGGCGACTTAACGCCGGTAGAATCCGCATCGATCGCGTTTCAGAGGCTCAGCCCGCTATCCAGCACCAGATCCGCCGTCGCATGAAGACCTGCGACTACAATAGATTGCCACCGACACAGCCGGGCTCGCCTGTGCAAAGCTCACCATCGGACCAGGTAGCGAGGTTCGCGGTCAACCCGCGGGTCTCCCTTGCCGCGTAGGTTCACCCTCAGCGTATCTATTGCATCGTCAGAACCATAAGAAGACGGCCCTTGCCGGCCATCATCTTGGCGCAAGCGTCCGGGGCGTCCTCAAGAGGCATGGTTTCGATCATTGCGGCGACGCCGGTTAGCACACTGAACTTCAGCGTAGCGTCGCCGGTGGCCGGAATAGCGACCCAGGCCGCGCGCGTGGCTGGCACCCATTCCACTGGCGCTGCCGAGCCCATTCGTGCGAAGCGCGGCACTTTAAGTCCGCATCGAATTGAAGGGTATCAGTCGTCCGAGCCGTTGTCGGGAACCGCCCTAAGGCGCTCGAGCCGGCGTCGCCAGGTCTCCAAGCTTTGTGGCTTCACGAAGAGAGTGACGACATCGGGAAAGGCACCGCAGATCGCGTGTTCGATGCGACTAACGCACCGTTCGATCTCCCGAGTGCTCAGCGCCTCGTGAAATTCGAGACTGAGCGCGGCGACGACCTGGTTCGGGCCCAACTGCACGGCAAGAATGCCATTGGCGCAGCGGACCCCGGCATCCTCGCCGGCGATTCGCAGGATCGCGGTGCGCAGGTGCGCATGGGCGGTCTCGCCGATGAGCAATGCCTTCGTCTCGCGTGCCAGTAGCAGGGATGACACCAGGAGCACCAGCGCGATACCGATGGAGGCGACTCCATCAAACCTCGGCGCATTGAATGCCTGGGCTGCGGCAATACCTGCTGCCGCGATCAAAAGGCCCAGCAGCGCCGCGGTGTCCTCTAGCAGGACGATGAATGTCGTAGGATCCTTGCTGCTTCGAAAGGCGTCGAAGTAGCCCTGCGAACCCTTGGCCGCGCGGAACGCCTTGAGCCCGAACCACCACGACGCGCCTTCGAGCACGAACGATGCACCGAGGACGACGTAGTTAAGGAGCACGTTTCGAACCGGCTCCGGGTGCATCAGGCGAGTGACACCGTGGTAGCCCGTCACCACTGCGCCGACGACCAGGACCTGAACCGCGACGATGAAGCTCCAGAAGTAGAGCTCGCGGCCGTGCCCGAACGGATGGTTTGCATCGGCGGGTCGGGCCGCTCGCCTGATCCCGTACAACACCATCAGTTGGTTGGTGGTGTCGACGAGCGAGTGAATGCCTTCGCTCAGCATCGCCGAGCTGCCGCTCACGGCAGCCGCGGCAAACTTGACTGCTGCGATCGCGAGGTTGCTCGCAAGCGCGGCGTAGACCGAGATCCGTGCGGTGAATTGTGGCGACACGGTCCTACTGCCCTAGAAGGGCGGTGCGCAGGCGGGAACCTTGTTCATCGGTTACCGGTGATAGCCGTCGAGAAACGCCGCGATCACGCGCCGCAAGCGTGCGAGGTCTTTTGGCGGCAGACCGGTCGTGCGGATCAGCATATGCCACGTCTGCATGTCGAAGGCTTGAGCGATCGCTTCTGCCGTGTCGAGAGCCGCTGACTGCCTGCCCTTCACAAGGTTGGATATCTGCCGCTGGCTGATACCACTCGCCATCGAAAGGTCCCGCTGCGTCCAGCCGCGCTGCCGCATCAATTCCTTTAGCACGGCCGCAAAGATTATCCGAACCGGCGGCCGGGGTCCCGATGCCATACGTGATTCTGAGCGTCCGCTTTTCACGGACATAGGTGTCCGCTTTGGGTCGAGGCTCCTGTCACCTGGTCCTGTCGCCGGCCGCGGCACTGCGCTTGACCCCGCCGTCGGGCAGCGGCACCTCGATCGGCGCCACTTCGACCGTGGCGAGGCCGTCCTGTCGATCGAGCCCGATCTCGCGCGCAGTCGCCGGGGACAGGTCAATGATCCGGCCCTTCACGTACGGTCCGCGATCCTGGATCGTCACCTCTGCGCTTTGACCGGTCTCGAGGTTCGTCACCTTCGCCGTGGTCCCGAGTGGCAGCGTCCTGCTCGCGGCATTGTCGGCGTTCGGGTTCATGCGCGTGCCGTCCGCCATTTCCTGGCCGGTGAACATATCCGCGTAGAACGACGCAATGCCGGTGCGTTTGCATCCGGACAGGTCCGGCCTGACATCCCGCGCCTTCGTCGCTACCGGCAGCGACTGCGCATACTGCTGGGCGGCGTCTGCGGCGGTACATTCCTGGGCCGTACGCGTACAGGCGGCCACGCCGACGACACCGAGCAGCACGACAACCGGCATAACGCGGCATGAAATGGAGATCACGGTGCCCGACCCGGGAAGCAATTCAATCGGGCCGCGGGCGGTATATACCACCCGCGTCCGCTGCGGGATCAGTTCTGCCTGATCTCGAGATCGTTCTTCACGTCTTTCACGCCGTCGACGGAGCGCGCAATTTCGCCGGCCCGCGCCTTCATGGTCGTCGAATCGACGAATCCGGTCAGCTGCACCACGCCCTTTTCCGTTCCCACGTTGATCTGGTATGCCTTGGTCGTCGAATCCTCCGTAAGTTTCGCCTTGATCGACGCCGTTAGCATGCTGTCATCGACGTCCTGGCCAGCCGTCGCTTCGGGCTTCGTGCTGACGCGCAGGTCGTTGCGGACTTCCTTGACGCCCGTGACAGAGCGCGCCACCTTCGTGGCCTGCTCTTTCTGCTGGGTGTTGTCGACGAAGCCGCCGAGCTGCACGACGCCTCGATACGTCTCGACGTTGATCTGGCCGGCCTTGGTGACCGGATCGTCGATCAGTCCCATCTTCACCTTGGAGGTCAGTACGCTGTCGTCGATGACCTCTCCGGCCGACTCCTGCGTGCGGGTGGCGGAGCAGGCGCTGGCCACCGCCAGCACTCCGAGGATTGCGGTAAGTTTCAGAATTCCAGTTTTCATGCTTGTTTCCTATCGTGTTGCCGACCTCGGCGTTATCCGCGCCGCAGCGGGCGAAAAAGTGAACATTTAGCGCTGCCTTGCGCCTGACGCGCGTTGCTGGTCGCTGTATGGCGTCGTGCCATAAGGGGCAACGGGCGTTGCCTTGAGCCACAGACTAGCGGTCTATCTCCGGCCGGTCTGTTCACTACCGTACAGAGCGGCAGGCGATCTCTTAAGGGTGGCTGTCCGACAGATTACCGATACTGTTTCGACGTGCCGGCCGGAGCCGATTTGGCAGCATTGTCACGAGGCTGCTTGATCCGAGTCAGCCAGACGTCGAATGGGTCCCAGGACCCCGCCTGCGTGCGGCGAACGACACGTTCGTCGTTGGCGACATGCTCCAACGATGCGACGGTGGCGTTGCCCTTCATGGTTTCCGACCAATTCATGAGTTACTCGCGGGTCATTCCCGTCGCTGAATCAGTCATCGGTTTGATGACGGGCGGGAGAGGAGCCTAGCGGGACCTGCTCGCGCGATCTGTACGTTACCGTACACAGAACGCGGGTCCCTCTCACTCGAACAGTCGAAGGATGGTCTGGTACTTTTCGATGTACCACCGATTCTCGTTGTTGTACTTCGGAATCGCCACGGGACGGACGCCGCCAGCATCCTCCTTCCAAAGACACGGACAGGTCACTCGCTTTCCTTGCGGCTGCTCACCAGGGCCGCGCAGGTCCTCAGGTTTCACTCCCATCCTCTTGATGACACCGTAGAGCTTGGCGACATTCCTGGGTCCACCGTTGTACGCGGCGACCGGGAAGATGCCGAGCACCTCCTGGTTGTTGCGATACGCGACGCGGATCTCGGATCGCATCTGAGCCAACTCGATGTCGAACAGGCAGATCGCGGCCTTCATGGCGTTCAGAAGATTGGTGGCGCCGCGCTCGAAGTTCGGGTCGAGCTTCGCAGCTGGGCATCGCCTGACCACCAACGCATAGGTGCCGTTCCCCCTCCTGTTCGTGAACTGCATGGGGCCGAGGGCTTTAGCGCTGGAGACACTGTACCGGTAAGCCTCCTCCCGTTTCAGACCGTAGTGGCTCAACACGTCATCGAAGGCAGCCATGCTGCTTGCCAAAAAGTCGGTGTCGTCCGTCTGTTCGATGACAGCAAGCGTCGTGATGACTGAGGCGGGTACGACGTCCGCGAGGAGTTCTCCTGGAAAGGCAATACTGGGAGCCTTCGCAACACGCAATTGCTCGATCGCCTTCTGCGCTGTGCCAAGAAGGAACTCCTTCCCGCCACTGACAAACAGCGGATCGAGAGTGTCTTCGTTGGATGGAAGATAAACGATGGGCGTCGCGGTCCTGACGACGTCTCTCCATTTCTTCCTCGCGAGCAGGGTACTGTCGAAAACCGGGAATTTCCTCCCGTAGACCTTCAACGGCTCTCCGTCTTTGGAGAAAGCGAACATCAACCGTTCGGCACCGGTGCCCTTCACGTGCCGTGCCGTTACCCCTGGCGTGCGCACCTTGAAAGGCAGAGGCTTCCTTCCCGGCTTCCATTTGATCGGAGGGCGGGGAATTTCAATGTGCGCGATCGACCATTCCTGCTTGGCGTCGCTCCACAGGGCGAACGCGACGGGGCGCCCGCGAAGCACCTGCCGTTTCCCCTTCCCCGTGAAGAAATACTCGAGCTCCACATCACGAAGCAGAGACTGGGCCTCGGACACGAGATCCAGGATCAGTTCGTCACGACCGCGCGGAGCTTGTACAACGACCTCTTCGAGCGCGTTGCCGGAAGTGGCGGTCTGAGGACGCTCTGACTCGGCGACGACCAGCGGAACCTCTCCTTCTGCTTCCTCCGTATCCTTCGGACTTTCTGGCGTTTCCTGAGACTGGGGAAAATCTTCCGCGGTGAGGACGGGCTCCGCTTCCTCGAGGCCGCCTCCCGTCGTTCCACACGCCGAGCAGGCAACACAAGCGACAATCAGTAGAACCTTCAGTACTCGCATATAACCAGCAAATTCATACACAGCTCTGCCAATGGCGGGTCGCGGCGATCCCCGCGCCCGGCAGTGTGGCGCCTCTTCCGACCTCGAACAAATTGCCGCGCCTGGAATGCGAGCCATCCCAATAAGTGGGTGGGCCGGCTTCTGCCCACCGCGCACCCGGAGTGGCCGCGTGGGGTGCGCTAGGGGGCGGACATGGCGGGCCCGCCATGGGCCCCGCCCGCGCGTCCCCTGCGGCGCGAAGGTCGCGGGTTCAGATTGGGCCCGCGCGAGTGCTCACCGGCGCGCGGGTGACGGAAGTCCGTTGATCGTGGGCGTCGGTCGGCGGGTTGTAGAAGCGGCCATGTCGGTATTGACCGAGCCCTACTGCGACCGAGGTGCGGCCGTGGGCAGCTGCTCTATGTCTGCCGCAAACCACTTTGAATGAGTGGCCTGGAACTCCGGCAACGCCTCGCAGCGGCTGACGAGCGCACGAAGGGCCGGGTAAGCGTGATCGCCGCTGCCCAGCGCGTCGACTGACTCCGAGAGCATCGTGCAGATGCATGCGACAGTGATATCCGCCTGCGTGAGGCGATCATCGACGAGCCACTGCCCAGTCCTCCGCTGCTGACAGCTTTTCTCGAGTTCACCGAGCGCACCGTGCATCTGAGCGCGGCAGCGCGCAACCCACGGTTCGTGGTACTTTTCGGGCGGACGCACCATGCGTTCGTGCAACACATCGCGCGCCTTCTCGCCGGCGCCGATCGCGAGCGACATCAGGCGCAACGCCTCGCGACGGGAGGCGCCCGCCGTCGGCAGCAACGCGCGTGCCGGACCTACTAGGTCGTCGATCGCGTCGAGGATCGCGGCAGATTCGACGAGGACTACGCTGTCGTCCATCACGAGCACGGGAACTCGCCCGAGCGGGCTGTACTGGCGGATGCGTTCGAAATCCGCGCCGACCGACCAGTTGCCGTGCTCGAACTGCAGCCCGAGACGTTTCATTGAGATCGCTACGCGCCGCACGTACGGCGAATCGAACATACCGATCAGCAACATGATCCAAACCCTTGGAGGGTGCGATAGTCTGCAGTGTAGCGAAGAAGGCATCCGCACATGACCGTCCATTCCGAAACCGTACGCACCGAACTACATGGGCCCGTGGGCGTCATCATCGTCGATAACCCGCCCGTCAACGCCATTGCACCGTCGGTGCGCGACGGCATCGCCGCCGCCGCGGCCGAGCTGAAGGACGACCCCGCCGCTTCCGCTGTCGTGCTGCATTGTGCCGGTAACACGTTCATGGCTGGAGCCGACATCAAGAAGATGAGCGCCGCGCCGTCGAGCCGCACCTCGGCTGAGGTCATTCAGCAACTGGAGGACCTTTCGAAGCCACTGGTCGCGGCTCTGCAGGGCAATGCGCTCGGCGGCGGGCTCGAGTTCGCGCTCGGTTGTCATTGTCGCTGTGCCGCGCCCGCCACGAGTCTCGGGCTGCCGGAAGTGAACCTCGGGCTCATCCCCGGCGCCGGAGGTACGCAACGGCTGCCGCGGCTCGTGGGCGTAGAAAAGGCGCTCGACATGATCATCTCGGCAAAACCAGTCTCGGCACGCGAGGCGCTCGGGATCGGGCTCGTCGATCGCGTTCTCGAGGGAAAGGACGTATTGGCAGAGGCGGTCGCCTACGCGCTCGAGCTCGCTTCGCGAAAGGCGGAGTTGCGTAAGACGCGGGACATCGAGATCCTCGAGACTCCGGAACAGGTTTTTGAGAGCGCTGCGCAGAATGCGGCACGCGGTCGACGCGGAGAGCAAGCGCCGCTCAGCGCGATCGACGCGGTGCGCAGCGCGGTCCGGGGGTCGTTTGAAGAAGGCATGCGAGCCGAGAAGGAGCTGTTCACGGCGCTGCGCGACTCCCCGCAATCGCGCGCGCTGCGTCATCTGTTCGTCGCGGAACGTGAGGTAAGGAAGGTCCCCGGCATCGACAAGAGCACGAAACTCAGGCCCATCGGGCGCGTTGGTGTCGTCGGCGCGGGCACCATGGGACGCGGTATCGCAATGGCGTGCGCGAACGTCGGGCTCAGAGTCGGTCTCGTCGAGGCCGACGCGCAGGCTCTCGAGGGCGCGCTCCTGGCCATTCGCGAGACGTATGCGGGCTCGGTATCGAAGGGCAGGATGAGCGAAGCGGATATGCGCGCGCACGTGGAGCGGATCGAGGGCACCACGGACCTCGAACGCCTGCGCGATTGTGATCTCATCGTCGAGGCGATCTTCGAGGACATCGAGGCCAAGAAGCGCCTGTTCGCAGATCTGGATCGCATCTGCCGCCGCGGGGTGATCCTCGCGACGAATACCTCCGCGCTGGATATCGACGTGATCGCGTCCGCCACAGCCAGACCTGACGAGGTGATTGGCCTTCACTTCTTCAGCCCTGCCCACGTCATGCGTCTCGTGGAGGTCGTGCGCGGCCGGGAAAGCTCTCTCGACGTTATTGCCACCTCGATGGATTTCGCGAAGCGGCTGCGCAAACTGGGCGTATTGGCGGGAAACTGCGACGGCTTCATCGGCAACCGTATGCTGGTCGGCTACAGGCGGGAGGCCGAATTCCTTCTGTTGGAGGGCGCGACGCCGGAGCAGGTGGACAGGGCGCTCGTACGCTTCGGGATGGCGATGGGACCGCATGCGATGGGCGATATGGCCGGTCTCGACATCAGCGCAGCCGGCCGCAAGCGCCGCCGGCTCGAGGGGAAGATTCCCAATGACGCACGCTTCGGCGCCGTCGCCGACCGCCTGGTCGAGGCGGGCCGCCTCGGACAGAAAAGCGGTTCAGGCTTCTACCGCTATGAGCAGGGCTCGCGTACGCCGCTTCCGGCCCCGGAAGTTCACGCCCTCATCGAGAGGGAGGCTGCGCGGCTGCGCATTCAGCGCCGGCAAATAGCGGACGAAGAGATTGTCGAGCGATGCATTCTGCCCTTGATCAACGAAGCCGCGCGCATCGTCGAGGAGGGTATCGCACTGCGTCCTGGAGACGTCGACGTCGTGTGGGTCAACGGCTATGGATTTCCGCGCTATCGTGGTGGCCCGATGTGTCATGCCGACGAAAACGGCCTGAAAGACGTGCTGGACCGACTGAGGGAGCTCGCCAGTGAACACGGGCCGCAATATTGGATACCGGCGCCCCTGCTCGAGCGCCTCGTGGAAGACGGCAGGAGTTTTCGGGACCTGAACTGAGGCCAGCGCACCTTTGCAACGGAGGGGAGTTCGTATGTCCAGTACGGTACGCCGCGAATCGGGAGTGCTAGCCGGCGTGCGGGTGGTCGACCTCGGCCGTTACATCGCCGGGCCGATGTGCGCCGCGATGCTCGGCGACCTCGGTGCGGACGTCATTCGCGTGGAGCGCGTCGAAGGCGGGGAGGACCGCTACCAGTACCTCACGGGGCCGGGAGGAGACAACGGGGCCTGCTTCCTGCAATGGAATCGTAACAAGCGCAGTCTCACGCTCGACCCGCTGGCGCCCGACGGCAAGGAAATTCTCGCCCGGCTGGTGCGCACGGCCGACGTATTGGTCGCGAATCTGCCGATCGAGACCATCCGGCAGATGGGCGTCGACTATGAGACGCTGCGAAAGTCGCGACGGGACATCATTGTCGTGCACGTCACCGCCTTCGGTCCGCGGGGTCCGTACGCCGGTCGCGTCGGTTTCGACGGCGTGGGGCAGGCAATGTCAGGAATGGTCTATCTCTCGGGTCTTCCGGACCAGCCGACGAAGTCCTACGCGTCGTGGGTCGATTGCTCGACGGCTCTTTTCAGCGCCTACGGCGCGCTCGCGGCAATTCTGCATCGACGCGCGACGGGCGAAGGCCAACTCGTGGAAACCAATCTCCTGCGCTCGGCACTGAACGTGTCGAGCTTCGTGCTCATGGAACAAGCGCTCACCGGAGTCAACCGCGTGGCCTCCGCGAACCGCAGTCAGTCGAGCTGTCCGGCCGATCTCGTGCGCACCCGCGATGGCTGGATACAGGTGCAGTGCGTCGGAAACGCGCTGTTCAAGCGCTGGGCACGGCTGATGGGCGAGGATCACTGGCTCACGGATCCACGCTTCAAGAACGACGTCTCGCGTGCCGCGAATGGCGCGATCCTGAGCGAGCGAACCCAGCGCTGGGCCGAGCAACGCAGCACGGCGGAGGCACTGGACGCGCTCGCGGAAGCGAAGGTTCCCGCAGGCCCGATGCTCTCGCCACAGCAGGTGCTCGACGATCCGCACGTCAATGCGGGCGGCTATCTCCAGTCGCTCGAGTACCCAGGTGTCGAGCGGCCGATCCCATACGTCACCCCTGGCGCCGACTTGAGCGAGACTCCGGCCACGATTCGTACTCGTCCGCCGACCATCGGCGAGCACACCACTGCGATCATGGCAGAGCTGGGATATTCCGCGGAGCAGATCGCGGATCTGCGCGAGTGCAAAGTGATTTGACGGCGATGGCGGCGGAGAGTGCACCCATGAATTCCAAGACACAGACCGGATTTGTCCAAGTCGACCGTGAGCGGAGGCGCTTCCGGGTCGATCGGCGCACCTATTCGGATGCGGCGGTCCTTCGACGCGAGTGCGAGACCGTCTTCCGCCGCTGCTGGCTCTACGCCGGGCACGGATCCGAGATTGCCCAGGCCGGCGACTTCGTCACGCGAACGATCGGTGGCTACGACCTGATCCTCACGCGCGATCGAGCCGGTGTCACGCACGCATTTTTCAACTCCTGCACTCACCGTGGGTCGACTGTTTGCCGGGAGCCGAGCGGGAACGCGCGCGTACTCACGTGTCCCTATCACGGCTGGGTGTTCGACGCGCAGACGGGGAAGCTCCGTGACCAGGCTGCGAAGAGTGGCTATCCCGAGGGCTTCAACGCGGACGGCGCCTACGATCTGAGGAAAGTGCCGCGGCTCGAGTCGTACCGCGAATTCTATTTCATCAACTATGACGCCAAGGCGGTCAGCCTCGTGGACTATCTGGCCGGCGCGGCCGAGTTTCTGGACCTCGTCGCCGATCAGTCAGATACCGGCATGGAGGTCATCGCCGGAGGTCAGGAACTGCACACATCGGGAAACTGGAAGCTCCTCATAGAGAACAGCTACGACGCCTATCACGGGCCGACGCTGCACCGCTCATACTTCGAGTTTCTCGATACCCGGGTCGCCGGACAGAACATGGTCGCGACGCAGAAAGGTCACGGCTTCGGACTCGGCAACGGTCACGGCGCGTTCGAGATCGAGCTCAAATCCGGGCGGCCGGTAGCGCAGTGGATTCCGCCATTCGGAGAAGAGGCCAGGCCGAAGATTGAAGCCATCAAGCACGAACTCATCGCGCGTCTCGGCGCAGAACGGGCCGAGCGGGTTGCCGAGCATCAGCGCAATCTCATCATCTTCCCGAATCTCGTGATCAACGACAACATCGGGCTATCGGTACGCACCGTGTATCCTCATGGTCCAGACAAGCTGATGGCGTACGTCTGGGCGCTCGGCACGCGCAACGAGGATCCACTGCTGCGCAAGATCCGACTGGACAACTATCTGACATTCGTCGGTCCCGGCGGGTTCGCGACACCGGACGACTTCGAGGCCTTCGCACTTTGTCAGCGCGGTAACGATTTCACGCCCCCGGCCTGGAGCGACATTTCCAAGGGCATGACGGCGGACGAAGATTTCCTGTACGCCAAGGCGGATTTCACCGACGAGGCGCAGATGCGCGGGTGGTGGGCGCAGTGGGATCGAATGCTGGGCGGCGCAGAGCGACTGGAAGCCTGACGCAAGGCGGGGACCAGCATGAGCGCACCGATAACACGTGAGGAAGTGGCAGGTTTTCTCTACAGGGAAGCTCGTCTGCTCGATGAGTGGCGGCTGCCCGAATGGGAGCAGCTGTTCACCGAGGACGGCCGGTACCTCGTGCCGCCGGTGGGAATCGAGAACGCTGACATTGCAGATCCCGCGACCATGCTGTTCCTGGTGGCGGACGATCGCGGCCGTATCCGGCAACGTGTGCTGCGGCTCATGAAGAAAACTGCGCACGCGGAATACCCGCATTCCCGTACGCGCCATCTCATCAGCAATATCGAGCTGCTCGCCGTGGACAGCTGGGGCACGAAAGTATCAGCGTACTTCTCGACGTACCGAATCCGGCGTCGCGAAGTCATCTGCTACATGGGGCAATTGTTCTACACGCTCGTGCGAGCCGGCGACTCGCTCGCCATTCGCGAAAAGAGGGCCTGTCTCGATCTCGATGCGCTGATGCCACAGGGCACTCTCGCTTTCATCCTGTGAGCGCATGAGACCCGGAAGACACCGCATGCCACACCCGTGCCGCGCGAGCGGATCTCGAATTTTCGCTACGATCGCGCTCGCAGGTGGGGCTGTCGCGGCGCTCGAGGCTCCCGTGCGTTGCGACGCGCAAGCTGTTCAACCTCGGGAGGCTCTCGAGGACGCGAAACTCTACTTCACGGCACCGTTGCGCTGGGACACGCGCAATTGGCTCGAATTCGGTGGCACGCTCGTTGCAATCGGAGCCGTGCACGAGTTCGACGACGACGTCCGCGACCATTTCGTGGGCAATTCGGTCGACGGCCTTGACTCAGAAGATCCCAAAAGCGCGGAAGATGCGGTGCCCGCCGCTGCGCTCCTGGCCGGGACTTGGTTACTAGCAGGGTTATCGGACAGTCCGGGCGGTTGGCGCGAGTTGGGATCGATGTTTGAGGCGACCGCCTTGACTGCCGTAAGCACGGAGGTCCTCAAGCTCTCGCTCGGCAGGGAACGCCCTAATGAGACCACCGATCCGGACCAGTGGTCTGCTTCCGGTGCCTCGTTTCCATCGATGCATACCAGCCTCGCGTTCGCCATCGGCACGGTGTTTGCTGAATCGGGCGACGATCGCTACCGGTGGCTGCGCCGCGCCTTGGGTTACGGGGTCGCAGGCGCCACGGCCTATATCAGGGTTGAGCACAACGCGCATTGGGCGTCAGACGTCGCGGCCGGCGCCGCGCTGGGGTTTTCGACGGCATGCTTCACCATGAATCGGCGCGAGGGTGGCGCAGAAAAAACCACGTTCATCACGGTCAGGCCGGCTGAAGGCGGCGGCGTGACGATCGCCTTCGCAATGCCGCTACACTGAAACGGCCGCGGATGCGATAGCCGTCACCCCGCGAAGGAGTCCAGCAACAGCGCAGCCCCGACGACGACGGCGCCGATGCAGAAGACCAGCACGGCTGCCGCACCACAATCCTTTGCCATCCTGATCTGCGGATGCTGCTCGGGATGAAGGCGGTCGGCGAGTTGTTCAAGCGCCGTGTTGAAGAGCCTGCGCCGAGCACGGCCACGGTCGTCAGCGCCACGAGCGCCCACCAGATCGGCGCCGGCCGCAACCACACCAACGCCGCAAAGGCGGCGGCGGCCGCGATCGCGTGTGTGCGGAAGCTGTTCTCGGCACGCAGGGCGTACGCAATGCCGGCGAGGGCAAACCGTAGACGCTCGAGAAATGGCCGGTTCTTCATGTGGGCCGAAGTATAACTGGCGTACAGCTGCTCCGAATCGTTCTCCGCGCGCAGTCATGAATCCGGGGCTACAACATCGCCGTCCACGAGCCCCGTGACTATTGCTCGAGCGTCTACAGCAGCCAAGCAAGGTTAGAAGACCGCTCATCACCAGGTGGTGTTGTGTTTTATCCATGGAAGGTGTATTCATATACAAAACACGCTATCGTTTTCGTCATGTGAAGTGGCAGTTGATGAAGCCGCCGGTCGGCGCACGAACCAGAAATCTTGGGTGTACGCCTTTGGCGCACCCGCACTTGGAGGGGGATATGCACAAGTCGGCACTCGCAGGTTTGGTCAAGAGCGCTCTGGCGATAGCAGGACTGCTGTGGAGTGCGATGTCAGCGCATGCGCAAGGATCGGCCTCGGAGCAAAAGCCAACCTCCGACGCAGGTGCGGCGAAGGTCGAGGTCGTAATGGAAGAGATCACGGTGACCGGCATTCGCCTCAGCTTGGCAAAGTCCGTCGGGGTCAAACGCGATGCGGACGTCATCAGCGATGCGATCGTGGCTGAAGATATCGGCAAGTTCCCGCAGCAGAACATGGCGGAATCGCTCCAACGCATCACCGGCGTACAGATAACGCGGAGCAAAGGCGAGGGCCAGTTGGTGAGCGTGCGCGGTCTCGATCCGAAATTCACGCAATTGCTGTACAACGGCCGATATTTGCCTGCGGCAAGCGGCTCACGAAATTTCGACTTCACCATTCTTTCCGCGGACTTTGTCAGCGAGTTGCAAGTAGCCAAGTCACCTACCGCTGATTCTCGCGATGGCGGTATCGCGGCGACGATCAATGTCCTGACGGCGCAGCCCCTGGACAGTGGAACTCGCAAAGGCGCCGTAAACCTTGAGGCGATCCACGAAAGCAATCCGGACTCTGTCCAGCCCCACCTCTCAGCGTTTTACTCCGACACCTTTGCGGACGATCGGTTCGGTCTTGCATTGGGCGTCGACTACAGCAAGCGCGACCTGCAGGTAGAGAGATTCGAGGCCTTCGGTTTCGAAAATGGTGTCGAAGCGGACCGATCGCCGCAGCTGGACTACAACGTCGACGGTGACTCCAACGATACTTTCCCGTTCAACCACGCGTCGAACTATGGCATGGACCTGGGTGACCGTGAGCGCAAGAGCGTGATGGCGGCAGTTCAGTTTCGTCCAAGTGACGTGTTCGAAGGACGCGCGGACATTCTGTACTCGAAGTTCGACACTGACGCGCTATTCCCGGTGAACTCGCATCGCTTCACAAACAATCTCGGGCCGGTCGTCGGCAGCGTTCAGGATGCAAACGGCGCTCTGATTTCCCTGGACTCTGACGGCGTCGATCATCGCAACAACGCAAGAACCGGTCAGGAAGAAGACGAGCTGACGGCGTTTGGTTTGGGCGGTAACTACGTCGCGGGGGATTGGACGTTTGACGGCGAACTATCCTATGGCAAGTCGGAACGCAAGATCTCCTCGCTATCGCTCGAAGTCATCGGGCGAGCCAGCGTTTCCTACGATTTCACCAATGACCCTTCGGGCATACCCGACCTTGCATATCAGCGTGGCTTTGACCAGTTCGATGCGAACGACTATCGCGCCATCGGCTTCAACGGTCCGCTCGATGAGCCAACCGAGATGAAACCCGTGATGCGCGGTTCGACGTCGAGTACAGCATGGACGGGTGGATGGACAGCATTGGATTCGGTGCAAGCTGGGGCGAGCGTGAGCATTCGGCGGACAGTAGGTTCATCCAAGTTGGCGCGGAGGACCTCGCGGAGTTGTTGGGGGTTGCCTTCGACCCGACCATCGAGGGCGGAAGTTTCAACGGTGCGCCGTGGATGCGTGAATTCGGCGATTCCGGCTATTTGTCTGGCTATGACGGCGCATCATCGTTCCCGACCACCTGGCTGTCCGCCGATCCAAACGCCTTGCTCGCGGACATCCCACTTGCCGACCTCGTCGCGCTGTTTCCTCCGGTGCAGTTTCAGACATCAGTTTCGAACGTTCAGGAGGACGTGGCTGCCGCATATTTCCGCGGCAATTTCAAGAATGCTGATGGGCGTCTGTCCGGGAACATTGGATTGCGTTACGTCCACACTGATCAAAAGACCTTTGGCTACGTGCCAGACTTCGACGAGATCATCTTCGACCAGGGTGGCGCGGTGACCTTTGTGCCGGATGCCGAACCAACGACGGTGGACCGCAGCTACGACGAGTGGCTGCCCAGTTTGAATGTGCGCTATGGGCTTAGGGAGGACTTGGTCGCGCGCTTTGCGGCGGCGCGCGTCCTTTCCCGTCCGGATCTGGGCGTAATTACGCCCACCACCACCATCAACGCCAATGTTCGCACGATCAATTCCGGCAACCCCGAAGTCGATCCGTACCTCGCGGATCAATTCGATGTTTCGCTGGAATGGTATTTCGATGAGGAAAGCTTGTTGTCACTCGCGTTCTTCTATAAGGATGTGAAGAATTTCATTGTTTCGACCACCAGCACCGAGACTCACACGGTGCAGATAGCGAACGGCGGTGGCACGCAGGATATCGAGTTCACTCGTTTCCAGCCTGACAACGGCGCGAATACAACGCTCCAAGGCGTCGAATTCAGCTATCAGCAGCCTTTCACATTCCTGGCCGCGCCCTTCGACGGCCTCGGCGTCCTCGTCAACTACACTTACATCGATGCTGGCGAAGTTTCGGTGGTGGCCGGCGGGCCCAAGCTGCCATTGCCCGGTGTGTCGGAGAATAGCTACAACGCAATCGTGTACTTCGAGAAGCCGCGCTTTGGTGCGTACGTCGCCTACAACTACAGAGATGAGTTTGTCTACGATCAGAGCAGCTATTTCGGCGATGGCGAGTTTGGAGACGAGTATTCACAGCTCGATCTTTCCGCGCGCTACAACTTCACCGACAAGTTCTCTTTGGGAATGGCGGTAACCAACGTTACCGACGAACCCCTGATACGGCAGAACAGGTTCGGCTATAACCGGGGCTACGAACTGAACGGACGCCGGACTACTCTGGCGGTTCGCTACGAATTCTAGTGGCATGGAAAACACTGCTGCTTGGGGTCGCATGCCTGGCTCATGCGGCCCAATCGGAAGGGCGGACCATCACCGAAGGGTCGGCCATGGTGTTTCGTGTGGATGCAGCTCACGCCGGGGAGAACGGCGATCGTGCATTCGCAACGGTAGGGGAAGCTCTAGAGGCGGCGGCGCAACTCAAGCGCCGTCAATCTTCGGCCGCTGTCAGAATTGAGATCGCCGGTGGCGACTACTATGCGGCTGCGCCGCTGAAGATTGGGCCAGAGCTGTCCGGAACACGCGAGCTATCTACCGAGATTACCGCGGCACCTTCAGCGACACCGCGGCTGCTTGCAGGGCGCAAGTTGAGCCTGCGATGGCGACCGTATCGCGCTGGCATCGTGCAGGCAACTGTCAGCGGCGCATCCTTTGATCAACTCTTTGTAGACGGAAAGCGCCAGGTGCGCGCGCGCTATCCCAATTTTGACGCGAAGGCGGTGGTGCTCAATGGCTACGCCGCGGACGCGCTCTCGCCGGAGCGAGTCAAGCGTTGGGAGAATCCTGCGGCGGTGTGGTGCACGCGCTGCACGAAAATCGTTGGGGCGGGGTGCAAGTGCCCATCCTCGGCAAGAACCCGGACGGCTCGCTGATTCTCGGCGAAGGTGTGGGGAACAACCGGCCCTCCAAACCCCATCCGACCTATAGATACGTCGAGAACATTTTCGAGGAGCTTGACACGGCCGGCGAGTGGTACATGAACGCCGGAACGTCGACGTTGTATTTCATGCCACCCAGCGACGTTCACCTGGCCGAAGCGACGGTCGAGGCCGGCGGCGTGGCAACGTCGTCGACATCCAGGGCGACAGCCGAACGCCCGTGCGCTACGTGCGCATCTCCGGCCTCACCCTCGGCCATGCCGGAACGTCGTTCCTGCAGAGCACCGAGCCACTGTTGCGCAGCGATTGGATGATTGCCCGCGAAGAAGCCATTTACCTCGAGAACACGGAGGACGTGATTGTCTCCGACAACGAACTTTCGCAACTGGGTGGCAACGCCGTGACTGTCAGCGGATACAACCGCCGGGTTACTGTCAGGGCAACCACATGCACGATGTGGGTGGCAGTGCGATCAGCTTCGTGGGTCGGCCAGGGGCCGTGCGTTCGCCCACTTTCCGCTACCAGGAGTTCGTCGCGCTTGAAAAACATAGACGCGTCGGTCGGTCCGAAGACGCCCGAATACCCCGCCGACTCACGGGTCGACGACAACCTCATCCACGATATCGGCACGATTGAGAAACAGGTGGCCGGCGTGCAGATCTCGATGGCGCTGAGAATAACGGTTGCCCACAACAGTATCTACAACTTGCCGCGTGCGGGCATCAATATCGGTGACGGCACCTGGGGCGGGCATGTCATCGAGTATAACGACGTGTTCAACACCGTCCTCGAAACCGGTGACAACGGCGCTTTCAATAGCTGGGGCCGGGATCGCTTCTGGCATCCGGATCGCAAATTGATGGATCGCATCAATAGTGACAACCCCGGGGACGTGGAAGCTTGATGCGGTCGAACCGACCACGCTGCGCTACAACCGGTTTCGCTGCGACAGCGGCTGGGACATCGATCTCGATGACGGGTCATCGAATTATCGCGTTCACGATAACCTGCTGTTGAGCGGGGGTCTCGAGTTCCGAGAGGGGTTCAATCGCGAAGCCTGGAACAACGTACTCCTCAACAACGGGTTTCATCCCCATGTCTGGTTCAAGCAGAGCGGCGATCGCTTCGAGCACAATATCGTCATGGCGGGTCACCAGCCAATCCTGATGGAGCACTGGGACGCCACAATCGACAACAACCTGCTTCCCTCCGCTGCTGCCCTGAGCAAAGCACAGTCCCTCGG
>CAVSKB010000010.1:0-25373 GCA_963728295.1 uncultured Gammaproteobacteria bacterium
CATGGTGCCTCCGACCTGGAGCGCGTGCCCCTAGTGAGACGTTCCACTTGGCCGAGGCCTGCGCAACATGCAGGCGAATGTCGGCGTGTCAGCGCCCACGCGATCGTCGGCCACCACCACCCCCGACTCGCAAACTGCCGACTTCCCGTCTGCCGGGCAGAATAATCGCGGTTCAGCTGCGACATGTCCCGTGAGCCGCCGGCCTGCCCCGTTCGTGTCTGGCTGGACATCGAGCCCTGCTCGCGCTGCCGCGATTGCTGTTGGCTCTCCGGCCGGGTGGGTGTGTCGACGTTCTGCCATGAACCGTTCTGGTACGTTGACCAGCCTTCGTCCGAT
The DNA here is from genome assembly GCA_963728295.1 of uncultured Gammaproteobacteria bacterium. GTDB lineage: Bacteria > Pseudomonadota > Gammaproteobacteria > Steroidobacterales > Steroidobacteraceae > DATJKD01. The sequence continues at coordinate 337 of CAVSKB010000010.1, forward strand.
TTCTTGTAGACGCTGCCGTCGCGACCCGCGTACAGATCGCCACTGCCGGTCTGCGCCACCGTCGTACGATTTCCTCCCTGCGAAATAGATGCTGCCTGCGCACCGGACGACGACTCGATCTTCGAGGCGCTCGAAGTTCCGCTGCGTTGCGTGCTGGTGGACACGGTATCGCCACTGCCGGTCGTGAACGACCCTTCGCGCGTCACTTCACCCGCGCTGCGCGAGGTTTCGATGGTTCCCGAGCCTCCGTTGGCGCCCTGAATCGTGCTCGAGCCAGTCAGTTGCCCGTCTTCGACCTGGCGCTGGGTCTGCTGCGATCCGCCCTTCGACGTCTCGCGGCTCACGCTCTGCGTCTTGTTGTCGAAGTCAGTGGTGCGCTCGGTGGTTACCGACTGGTTGCCACGTTGCACTGTCCGGTCCATCGAGAGCTTTTCGGAGTCTTCGTCGTAGTTCCGCGCCGTCTCCGTGTAGACGCCGGTGCGCTGGTTGTAGGTTTCCCCGTAGCTTGCCCACTCTTCGCTGTTCCACCCGGTCTCGACATATCCGTAGCGTCCAGTGCTCGGGTTGTATGCCTGGTTGTAGCTGGCGCCGCCGTAGGGCCCGTCGTACACCGAACGTGATCCGTACCCGCCGGTGGCCGGGTTGTACCAGCTGCCATACCCGTACGTGCCCCAATACGGGTAATAGGCCCCGTATGCGTAGTAGGGAGGGTAGTACCAACCCGTGCCATACATCGCCACTCCCGCAACGACATAGACATTCGTGCTGTTAGGACGGCGGATAGGTGTACACCACCGTCGTCGGTATCGACTGGTACACGGTCACCTGGGTGACGTGATAGGAAGGTGAGCTCGGAGGTATCGTGTAGATCGCGCTCGGCACCGCGGTGGCCACTGCCCAGGGACCGCTCGCAGCATCGCCGACGTACCAGACACCGGCATAACAGAGGTAGTACTTGCCCTGGACCTGCAGGACGTCGTAACTCGTATTGACGCCGCGCGCGACGAGAGTTCCCTCGATGGCTTCGAACTTCGGCGTCCCGGCGTAGCTCACCTGCACCGGCGGTGCGGCGTTGCGCGCCACCGTATTCTTCGCTGGCAACATCGCTTCCAGCGCGGCCATCCGCGCCTCGGTGGTCCCCGGCACCGACGCACGCACCTGCGCCATGCGATGGTCAACCGGAATGCTGCCGAATGCATCAGGTAGCAGGTTTACGAAGGTCCAGGGACCCGCGTTCAAGTTCGCTGTCGAAAACCACCGACCCGAAGCGAGGAAGTACCAGGTGGTGCCGAGGCGAAACAGCGGGCTCGCGCTGTTGCGCACATACGAAAGCCCACCGGTACCCGGAATCTCCTCGAGCTTTGCAGTGCCGTCCGTGACGATCAGCTCCGCCGGTGCCTGTGTCATGAGCACCGTGGGCACCGGTTGCGTCGTTGACTTCGGCGGGACCGCCGCACGAATGGCGGCGTTCGGGCCGTCCGCCGCGATCTTCGTAAACTCCGGTGGCAACTTGGTTGTAACGGACCAGGGGCCCTCGAGCTTTTTCGCCGTCAGCCAGCGCTCACCGGCCAGCAAATAGAAACTCTGGCCTTTCGCATCAGTAAACGTCGGCCAGTTCGCGTTCACGACCACCTGCAGTGTCGTCTTCTCCAACGTCTGCAGCGCAGGCTGGCCGTTAACGAACAACAATATGGTCGGGATGTCGCGGACGTAGATAGGCGGTGGCTTGGTGCTGAAGCCCGGTGGCGCCGGCGTCTCCAACACGCCGTCGGCCAGATGCGCCAGGAAAAAATCGAGCGGAATATCCAGGCTGGTCCGTGTCGCGGCGTTCTTGATCGCATCGGTATAGGCGGCAGGCACCTTGCCCGAGAACACCACGTGGTCCACTTTCGGCGCACGCACGGTTACCAGGCGCGCAGGGAGATTGACCTCTGTCGTTCCGCTCACAGTCATCGTGCCGTAGCGCACCGCCGATCCGTCCGACGGGCTGAGCTCGAACGCAATCCCGGCCTCGAAGCGCTCAAACCCGGGCCAGCTTCGAACCTGCGGGGCGTACAGCAGCACCGAGTGGCCGCCCATCAGGCGCCGCTGGGGATAAACGAAACTGGGGGCCCCATCGATCCCAACAAGGGGCGCTTCCGCAGCGCCCGCAGGCTGCACCTGCGCGCCCTTGGTCTGCGCCGACGCGATCGATGACATTGCAGCCAGCACAACGAAGACCGCGCTCTGTGCGAGCAGCTGTGAGCGGGGTTTCACGATCACACCTTCCTTGTGTCGCAGAGCTCTTCGATGATCGCGACTAGCGGGTACGTCGCGGCATCGGACGCGACGCGGGACGGGACATGCTTCGCGCCGGTCGCTGGCTCGCGGACGGGCGCGTGGAGGGCATCGACGGTCGCGTCGACGGCTGCTGCGACGGTCGGGTCGACGGTTGCTGCGCCGGAAGAGTGGTCGGCCACCCCGGACGATTCTCCGGCGGGTTGACCACGATCGGCCGGTCGTCGTCGTACCAGTACCCGGGATTGCCGTAATAGCTCCCGTAGTACCCGCCGTAGCCGTAGCTGACGCCGATGCTGGAGCTGCTGGAGCCGGACGATTCGCATCCGGCGATGCTGACCAAGGTCATCCCCAGGATTCCCCAGCACAGCAGTCGAAGGGCGCTGTTCATGGCGCCTCCTTGCGGGCTGCGGTCCACTCGGCCACGGCAACCGGCGCGCCCGTCGGGTCGAGCAACAGAGCCACAGAGGTGCCGTGCGCGGCGGTTGGCTCCATGACGACGGCGCCACCGGCAGTGCGTGCCTTGGCCACGGTGTCTGCTACGTTTTCCACCCGGATGTATGGAACCCATGTCGTCGGGACCTTGGCCGGCTTCGGCAGAATGCCGGCACGGTAGTATCCGCCGGCCGCGAGATAGAGGCCGGGTGTTTCGTCTGAGTTCGCCCCGTCCACCACCTCGTAGCCAGCGACGCTCTTGTAGAAGTCAGCCATCCTCGCCGGATCGTCCGCCCACAGCTCCACCCACAGCCACTGGTTGTTGTCGCCGGCGTAGTCCTCGGGGTCGCCTGTCGTGGAGTCGATGACCCCGAACGCCGCCCCTTCGGGATCGCTGAACACCGCGACTTTGCCCCGCTGCCCAAGCGTCGCTGGGGCCATCAACACCTTGCCACCACCAGCCGTCACGCGCCCCGCGGCCGCTTCGACGTCCGCGACGGACACCAGGCCCACCCAGCGAGCATCGGGCTTGATTGACCGATCGCGCGCGTTCGAGAAGACCATCCCACCAATCGGGGTGCCGTTCGCAACGACGAGGGTATAGGTCTTCTTATCGTCCTTCGGCCCGTAGGTCTCAAACTTCCAATCGAAGACCTTGCCGTAGAACTCGGCGGCCACGCCCACGTCACGAGTCAGCAATTCAGCCCAGACCCACCGGCCCGGATGTTTCTGCTGCGTGGGCGGATCGGTAATCGGTGGCCAGTACGTTTCGGGGGTCGCCGCTGTTGCGGCTGCCATGGCCAGGAGACCGATCGCGCAGCACAGGGCTCTGCTGCGCAGAATACTTCGAGGCATCGGGGGGATTCCGTGAGACCTGGCGGGATGCCGCATACTGATCGCTAAATGACCCCGTATCAAGGTAGCTGCCCCTGTCGAGAAGATCGGTGAGGGCATTCCTCTGTGCGGCTATCACGCTCCCGCTTCTGCTGGCGTCGGTGCGCGCATCGGCGCAGGAACTGGAGCCGCGGGCCTACTCGAACGCTCCGGTCGGGCTCAACTTCCTCGTCGCCGGCCTCAACTATATCGAAGGCGGCATCGCCACCGATCCGGCGGGGCCGATCGAGAACGCTGAGCTCGCGGTTTGGAGTCCCGTCCTGGGTTACGCGCGTACGCTCGACGTCGCGGGCAAGTCTGCGAAGGTCGACGTCGTCGTTCCTTACGGCTTTCTCTCGGGCACGGCGGATGTCGCCGGCCAGCCGCGCGATCGAGAGGTCTCCGGCTTCTGGGATCCGAAGCTTCGTTTTTCGATGAACTTCTTCGGCGCTCCGGCGCTCGCTGCGCAGGAGTTCGCGCGCTACCGGCAAGACTGGATCATGGGAATGAGCCTGCAGGTCGGAATCCCGCTCGGCCAGTACGACGACGAGCGCGTGGTCAACCTCGGCACTAACCGCTGGTCGATCAAGCCGGAACTGGGGGTCTCGAAAGCGTTGGGACGCTGGACGGTCGAGCTCGCGGCGGCTGCCACATTCTATTCCGACAACGACGACTACTTCGGAAATCAAACCCGCGAGCAGGAGCCAGTCTATTCCGTCCAGGGGCATCTGCTTTACACCTTTGCCTCGCGAATCTGGCTCGGCGTTGACGGCACTTACTATGAGGGCGGCACCACCACGATCGACGGAGTCGAATCGAGCGATCCGTTGCGCAGCTCGCGCCTCGGGCTCACGCTCTCCCTGCCTGTCAACGCGCAGAGCTCGATCAAGCTCTTCGCCCACAGTGGCATCTCAGTCCGCACCGGCACCGACTTCGACGCCATCGGGGCCGCTTGGCAATACAGGTGGGGCGGAGGCCTGAAGTAGTGCCGCTGGCCTACGGCTTGCTCCGCGCACCCATGGTGCGAAAGAACCGACGCCGATCGCTCTCAAAATGGTACAGCTTCGCCACTTCGATTCGCTTCGCCAGGGAAACTGAAGACCAATACGGCCGCGAGGGTACCGATCAGCGGACCTACCCAATAGATCCACCATCCCTGCCATTCTCCTGAGATGATTGCCGGGCCGAGGCTGCGAGCGGGATTCGTGCTCGTGCCGGACAACGGGGCCTCGACATACACCATCACGGCATACAGAAACGGAAACATCGCCGGCGTGAATGGGCGAAGTCTTCGAAACCCGAGCGATACGCATAACACGCCGATCAAGGCGAAGGTCGCGATCGCTTCACCCATCAACACGGTCCCAAGGGCGTAGCCTTCGCCTGGCAGTGTTGCGCCGAACGCCACGCTGCGGCCCATCGCACCCCAACCAAGGAGCGGCAGCGCGCCCACTGTTGCACCGACCAGCTGCGCGAAGACGTAGCTGAGGGCAATCCGCGAGTCGAGCTTGCCCATCAGCCAGAACCCCAAGGTGACGACCGGGTTGATGTGCGCCCCGCTTTCTTCCCCGACGGGAGACAAGGCAATGAGGGCTCCCGTGGTGCCAAAAAGAAAACCGGTGATCAGCGGCCGCACTCCTTCGTCCGGCACGACTCGCACGACAGGACTGCCGGCGCCGAACATCAGGATGACCAGAGACAAGCCGACCAATACCAGCAGTGCCGTACCGACCAACTCGGAAAGCAGCGGCTGCCAGGGAACACGCCGACCGCGTGACATTCAGGCCTTTGTCCTGCTCGCTTAGTCAGCCTGCCTACGTGCCAGACCGTAGTATTCGGCTACCGCCAAGACGGTCGGCGCGCATCCGCTCCAGAGCGACGATCGCGACCCACGCATACAGCGTCACCGCGACGAACAAGCTGAAACGCACCGCGAACCCCCGATAGACGTCGTTGCCCGCGGCGCTGTCCTGCACGGCGGGGCCGAGCAGGATCAGCATCGTGACGACCACGTTTATCCAGAAGGACGGTGCAAAGCGCGTGGCGATGACTCCGCACAGCTTGCCTCCGAAGTAGATGCCAAACAGCAGCATCCACAGGAAGAACATCCACAGGCTGGGCTGGATCTGGAGCACGAACCAGAACAGCATTGCGAGGCAACCGGCGAGGAACGTTGACCCCAGCAGCTCGCGCCCCGCTTCCCGTGCGCTGACAACCGACCCCTGCTGCCCGAGCAGCACGGTCTTCATGATCGTCGGCATGTAGAGGGTGGGATTGGAGAACGTCACGAGCAACGGCGGCAGAACGATCAGCGTAGCACGCAAGGCGATCCAGCTCGCTTCGTCGGCAGCGGCCGTCGGATCCGGTCCCGGGCCGCCCCTGCCCGGATCCTCCGGAAAGACGGGATAGATGATCCACTGGCAGACGATCGCGAGCGCGATGCCGACCGCGAGCGCGTCGACAACGGCGGCCGCGAGGGAATACTCAACAAGCCCCGCGGCCGGAATCAGTGTGAAGCCGACGGTGAGGAGCGTACCGACCAGCGCCTCGCCGCGACCAACGCTCACGAACACGCTCAGATACAGACCCGCGGCGATGATCAGAACCGCGGATAACGCGTAGTCTCTCAAGAACGGGATCAGCAGCAACCCCACACCCGTAGTAACCAACACGACCACGATCAGCCCGAGCAGACCCTTCAACCCAGGGGGTTGCGCCGGCGTGGCCGTAAGCAGCACAGCAAACAGCGGCGCGAGGAAAGGCAACGGCATGCGGAGGCCGTAGGCGAAGACAAGGGATAACGCCACGACTGCAGCGAAGCGGAACGTGCGCCGGGCGCCGATCGGCATCACGGCATCATTCCAGTTCAATGGACATACGACAGCAAGCTTGCAATGCGGATGTATGCCTTGCCGAGCAGCTTCAGCAGCCCGGTCCCTTCGCTGTAGACCATGACGGAAGCCTGCCCACCGATGCGCAACTGCTCCCGCAACGCCGAGTCCTGCTCGCTATCAAAGCCGATGATGACCGGAAAGCGCTGCGACTGGCGCAACCAGTCGCGGTCGTTCTGGATAGTCGGCAGGGCTCCCGCCGGCGGGTTGCGACCCGCGCCGACGCCGAGGCCGAGGCTGCGCACCTCGCCCCGAAACACCTGTCCCGGCAGCACGTCGAACAAGATCTCGACCGGCGTCCCCACCTTCATGTGACCCAGGTTGTTCTCGGTGAACTCCGCGTTGACCCACAAGTCGTGAATGCCGATGAGCGTCAGCACGGCGCTGCCGGTACCGGCGAACTGGCCCACCTCGGCGCGCAGGTCCGTCACGACGCCGCGTGTTGACGCCTTGATCACTGTGTTGGCGAGGTCCAGCTCCGCCTTGTCCACTGCCGTCAGCGCCGTGTTGAGTATCGTATTGTTATCGGCATCGTCACCGCCCATCTGTTCGATGGCCCGCTGGATGTCGGCCTCCGCAGCCGTCACCTGCGCCCGCGCCGTCTCCAGGCTCGCGCGGGCGAGTTCCACCCGGCGCACCGAGATCGTACCGGGGTCCCGTTCATGCAGTCGCTCCAGGCGCACGGAGTCCTGACGCGCCTTCTTCTCATTTGCCTGCGCTGCACGCAGATTCGCCCGGGTTGTCGCCACGACCGCGCTGCCGGCACCCACCTGCTTGCGCGCGTTCTCGAGATCGGACCGTGCCTTGTTCAGGGCGATCTGATACTGCGACCGGTCGATCTCGAACAGCGGCTGACCCTCCTCCACTTCCTGGTTGTTGCTGACGGATACCTTTGTCACCTTTCCCGCGACCTGCGGAGCAACCCCGATGACGTATCCCTCGATCCTCGCCTGGGTCGTGTACGGCGTGTAGCGATCGGCGAGCAAGTACCACGTAAGGCTGAGCAGTATCGCGATTACTACGGCGAGCGTCCCCTTCCTGACCGAGCGACCGGCAGCTTCTTGCCGCGCTTCGCTGCTCTTCTCGGCTTGAACCTTCCTGCGGTCGTCCCGTTCAGGCTCGTCGTCGACGAGGCCTTGCTCGCTTCCTGCCTCGTTTTTCGTATCACTCATCGCGACGTCTCCGATCAGTTTGACGGCCCATCGGCCTCCGCAGGCAAGGGTGCGTCCAGCAGATCGCCCCACTTCGTTCGAGTGCGCATCGTCTCACGCACAGACTCTGGAACCAGTTGCTCCACCGGCATGTCCAGCCAACCGCCGCCGATGGCCCTGTACAGCTCGACCACAGCACTGACGTGATCACCCTGATTGACCAGCTGCCGCTCCGCCTGTACGAACAAGGCCTGTTGAGCGTCCAGCACTCGCTGAAAATCCGCGAAGCCCTCCTGATACAGCGTGTTCGCAAGCTCGAGTGAGCGCTCCGCGGCTCGCAGCGCATCGCTCAGTATCCCTTGCTGTTCACCCGTCTTTATCACTCTGATCGCGGCATCATCGATCTCGCGTGCCGCCTGCAGCACACTGTTCTGAAAAGCTTCGATCGATAGCTGCAAGCGGGCGTCCTGCAGCCGCACATTGTTCCGGATCCGGCCGTAGTCAAATATGTTCCACGTCAGCGCAGGGCCGGCGGCGGCGCTGACGATGTCCGGCGTGGAGCCGAGCGTGTCCGAGGACCAGCCGATGTTGCCCAGGAGCATAATGGCCGGGTAGTAGTCGGCTTCTGCAATGCCGATCTGTGCCGACTGGGCCGCTATCTGCCAGGCGGCCGTGCGGAGGTCCGGTCGACGCAGCAGCAAGCGTGCCGGAATGTCCTGGATGACCACCTGCTCGATTGTGGGCAGCTGCCCACTCACCGACGCAAGCTCGGGCACGTCCCCGGGCGCCCGACCGAGCACCGCCCCCAGGGCGTTTCGAATCTGGATCAGGGTCGCCTCCAGATCCGGTATGGTCGACAGAGTGGCGAGGTACTGAGTCTTGGCTTGCTGTACGTCGAGCTCCGCTCCCTCGCCGGCCTCGAAGATCCTCTCAGTAATCTCCAGGCTCCGTTTCTGTATGACCACGTTCTCGCGCGCGATGGCGATTCGAAGCAGCGTCGTGCGGTAGGCGAAGTACAGATCCGCCACCTGCGCGCTCAGCAATACCTGAACGTCCCGCTGATTGGTGATCGAGGCGAAGAACCCGGCTTCCGCGGATTCTATGCCCCGCCTGAATTTTCCCCAGAAATCCAGCTCCCAGCCTACGTCGAAGCTCGCCCCATATGCCGTGTAGCTCTGGTCCCGGTCGGATGTCTGTCCGCCTTTGACCTGTCGATCGGCATAAGTCGCAGCGCCGCTGAGCTGCTGCAGCTGTGGGTAGCGGTTGCTGCTCGCGATGCCGAGCACGGCGCGACTTTCCAGGATTCGCAGCCCTGCGATCCGCAGGGACGGATTCTCGCGCCGCGCCGTCTCGATCAGGTTGTTCAATACCGGATCGTCGAACAGCCGCCACCAAAAGCTCAGATCGACCTCGGCCTGCTTCTCCGGGGCTCCGATCTGGCCATATAGATCGGACTGCCAGTCGTTGAGCCAGGCAACCTCGGGTTCCTCATACTCGGGGCCGAGGGTGGTGCAAGCACTCAGCATCGTCACCGTCACGTACGCGACCGCTGTAGCGATGCGTCGTCCCGGAGCCGTATTCATGATTCGCGGCACTCGAAATCAACTAGGGTCGGTCAGCATCGGATGCTCACGCAAGCCGGCGGTAGAACCGCACGATGCCCTCCTCGGCAACGAGCATCGTGACCACCACGACGATCAGCGCCACGAGCCCGTGGAACCGCCCGCCGAAACTCACGGAGTCGCCGAACACGAAATCGATGGCTTCCAGAATTACGAACTTCGACCCGAAAAGCACCAGCCACGCACAGAAGAAGCGCATGAATCTCGCGAAGCCGCCTTGCCGCGCCTTGAAGAAGGCTGCCACGTGATGCTCGACGGCTATCGTCAGCTTCAGAAGGATCTGCAGCAGCAAGGCAGCGAACAGGGACACCGTAAACGAGTCGACAGCAACCTGCCGCCAGTATTGGGCGAACAGATTCAACACCACGAGATCGATCAGGATTGCGGTGAAATACCGCACGAACACCCTTTGTCTGTTCGAGGGGGCTTGCGCAGAGGCCGGTAGCAGTAAGTCGTCGTCCGTTGTTGTCATCAGCTATTCCCTCGTCCCACATACCAGCGCGATTCTGCACGAAGCGTATCGGCATCGCATCGCGATACGGTGGGGTTCAGTCCCGGACCCTCATCGAGGATCCGAGCATGCGACGCCGGCCTGACCCGGCTCTCGAAATCGTCTAAGGTACAGCACGCTGCACGTCGGGCCGGGCGATGCAAGCGCGCAATGTGTCCAGTGACCGGGCCGTAACTGCAGTTCGAATCCTGGTAAGCCAAGACACGGCAGGTGCACAGTGACTACCCCCGAGAGGATCGTCAATCAGAACTGGTGGTTCACCACCTTGATGGTCCAGAAGCACACGTACTGTCCGCCCCTTACAAAGGCAATCAAGTGCGACGTGCTCATCGTCGGTGGAGGATTCAGCGGCGTCAGTGCGGCGGCAGAGTTCCTGCGCAAGGGGCTTAGCGTTGTCCTGATCGAGAAGAACATCATCGGTGGCAGCTCCTCGGGCCGCAGCGCCGGGTTTCTCACGCCCGACAGCGAACTGGAACTGCATCAACTGGTCCGCCGCTACGGCACGAAGGCCGCCGGGGAGATCTGGCAAGCGCCTCTCCAGGGCATCGAGCGCCTCGTCAGCACCATCAAGCAACACGATATCCAATGCGGATTGCTGAGGCAGGATTCCCTGTTCCTCGGGCTCGGCGCGAGCGGCAAGGAGGCGGTTGCGTCGGAGCGTGAGTGCCGCGAAAGCGTCGGTTTCACCGATCAACAAACCTACGACGCTAGATCAGTTGCCGCAGGTACTCGGAGCGCAGGGGTACACGGCGGGGATACGTTACGGCGGCACCTACGGGGTCAATCCGCTGATGTGCCTGCAGTCGAGTGAAGGACCTGCTGATCGAGAACGGCATGCAGGTGTTCGAAAGCACCGCGATGGAGAGACTCGAGGATCACACGGCATATACCCATGCCGGCAGCGTGACCGCAGATCACATCATCATCGCGGTCGACAAGCTGAGCCCGTCGATCAGTCCGCTGGCCGATGAGGCCTTTCATGCACAGACATTTCTAAGCGTGACCGAGCCGCTGACCGACAGTGAGCTTCGAATACTGTTTCCGTCCGGCGAGCAGATGCAGTGCTGGGACTCCAAGCTGGTGTATTCGTACTTCAGGCTCACCGGCGACAACCGCTTGCTGCTCGGGGGCGGCACGCCTGTCACGACGTTTCTCAAGGATGCGTATAACAATCCGGGCATCATCAGGAGAGTCATCAAGGACTTCCGCAGCCATTTCCCCCAGTTGAGCGATCTGTCCTTCATGCAGTTCTGGCCCGGGCAGATCGATATGACCCGGGATTTGCTGCCGGTCATTGCGAGGCCGCCCGAGCACCCGCACGTGCGCTTCATCCTCGGTTGCGTGGGAATTCCCTGGGCGACCTTCTGCGGAAGTTTCACGGCGAGGAATGTCCTCGGCGAGGCAGACGAGGATTACGGGAAGTATTTCAACTACTTCTCGAACCAGCGACACTTCGCGCTGCCGAGCGGCCTGGGCAAGGTGATCGGCAAACCGCTGCTCTATTCCTTGAGCAACACCTGGGCGAAGTTCTACCAGGTCGACACGCTGCGAAGCATTGACCAGACGGAAAAGGAGTTCTGATCCGTCTATGGGCGCAGAACAGATCCGACTCGAGGAACACAAGCAGAAGAAGGCTTCCTGGAAGCAGTGGGGACCCTACCTCAGCGAGCGGCAATAGGGCACCGTTCGCGAGGACTACAGAGTTACGTTCGGCCATAAGCCAGCTGGCCCGCGACGTATGTAGCCAGAACCGCGCGGTCGTCGCCCATCGTCATCTGGATGAACAACGCTTCCTCTAGGTCCTTGCAGAAGCGCATCCGGTAGTCGATCACTGGCGTTGACTTGAGATCCAGTACGACCACGTCGGCTTCCATGCCGGGAGCGATGCTGCCGACCTTGTCTTCCATATACATCGCGCGCGCGGTCCCGCGTGTTGCCAGATAGAAGGCGTGGCCTGCCGAAAGCGCTTTGCCATTGAGTTGTGCGGCCTTGTAGGCCTCATTCAAAGTCGCGAGTATCGAGAACGAGGTGCCTGCACCCAGATCGGTGCCGAGGCCCACGCGCACCGGCCGCTCTTTCTTCATCGCGCGGAAGACATCGAGGTAGCCGCTGCCGAGAAAGAAATTCGAGGTTGGGCAATGGGAAATCGCCGACCCCGAGACGTGCATGCGCTGCATTTCATCGTCGGTCAGGTGAATCCCATGGCCAAACACGGCGCGGGGACCACATAGCGAGTAGTGGTCATAGACGTCCAGGTATCCCTTGCGTTCGGGAAACAGTTCCTTCACCCACGCGACCTCGCCCTTGTTCTCCGATACATGGGTCTGCATGTAACAGTCGGAATGTTCCTTCCAGAGTGCGCCCGCTGCTTCGAGCTGGTCGCCCGTGCTCGTCGGCGCGAAGCGCGGCGTGATCGCGTACATCAGACGCCCCCGACCGTGCCACTTCTTGATCAGCGCCTTGGAGTCGTCGTACCCCGACTTCGTCGTATCGAGAAGCTTGTCGGGCGCGTTGCGGTTCATGAGAACCTTGCCAGCCGCCAGACGCATGCCGAGCTTCTCGGCCTCTTCGAACAGCGCGTCGACCGATTGCGGATAGACCGTGCAATAGATGCATCCGCTCGTGATTCCGTTGCGGAGATTTTCCTGCAGAAACACCTTCGCCACTTCGCGCGCGAACTCCTTGTCGGCGTACTTCTGCTCGGTTGGGAAGGCGTATTTGCTCAGCCAATCCAGCAATTGCTCGCCATAGGCGGCGATCATCGGCGCCTGCGGAAAGTGGACGTGACTGTCGATGAAGCCGGCGAGCATGAGTGTGTCTTTCCCGTTCTCCTTGACGGACGTTCCCGGTGGAAGCTGAGACCGCACCTCACTCGCAGGCCCGAAGTGGGTGATCTTGCCGGCCGCCATGGCGACGATCGCATCGGATTCGTAGCGCATGGCCGATTCGATTCCGACCTGGAAAGGATCCGCAGTGAAGGTGAGGGCCGGACCACGCAAGGCGTGGACGTCTGTTATGGTCGCGTTCGTCATAGCAATCCGTACCTAAAGAATGACATTGCCGACGTCGAGCGTGACCTGTGGGTTCAGGTGATAGCGGTGCGCAATACGGGGTTCAGAGCGATGCCGGGTCGTAGTAGATCATCAATCGCAGGTCGTCCAGATCGGAGTTCGCGGGATCGTCCTGTGACACGTGCGCATAACGCAACCGCATCATCAGTCCCTTCAGGGGGCCGCTGGCGAGCGTCCACTGCAGGTTGAGGTCGTATTCGTCCTTCGCGAACTGCCCGGGTTCCTTCGGATCCGAGCCGTTGACCCACAGGCCGTACAGGCTCAGGCCCTTCACCGACGGGAAGTTGTAGGCGGCGCGCAGCATCCAGGCGTCCTCACCGTTGCGGTTGAAGTCCTCGACCTGCACGCTGGTGTAGCCGGGATAGCTGCCCCAGGGCGCCTGAATGTCGGTGTCCCCGCCGACACTGGTGTGCGCCGCCGAAAACAGGGCACCCGCAACACCGAGCTCGACCTTGCCGCCCCACTGCTCCGAAGAGAAGTCCGCGCCACGGAGCAGGTTGTCGCCAGTGCTTTGCTGATCGGAATACTGCAGCGCGACCTGAAAGCGCAGGTCATCGCGCAACGGCAGTGCGAACTTCATTTCCGTGTAGAAGATATTGATGATGTCGTCGCTGTAATAGTCGACTGCACCGATCGAGAGATCGCCCTTTCTGTAGTTGGCGCCGGCCACGTAGACCCCACGCTCGATTCCGTCTGGGGCGCCGGCGACAGTCGCCATCGACACGAACTCGTCGGAATTGCGTTCCTTGATCTCGTCGATGTAGCCGCCACCCGCGCGCCATTCGGCCTGGCCTTCGCCGCCGCCATACAGCCCCTGCAGGGCAATGGCCTCGAAAGTATTTGGCGTCATGCGGCTGTCGTTGCGGTTGAGGTAGGGCGTGTCGAAGCCGCGGCGTCCGATCCCAAGCCGCGTGTCCTCGTTGAGCAGAAACTCGCCGTACAGCTCGCCAAGCACCGTGTAGCCGTGCTGGCCGGGCTTGAGCAGCGTGGTGCCGTCTTTGTCTTCCGGGCCGTGCAGCCGCTGCGAGGTGTAACCGGTCGCGCCCAAGGCGAAGCACTCGCGGAAATATCCGGTCTTGAATCCGAGCGATCCGCCCAGGGCCCAGGCCTCGCTCTCGCTGCCATCATACTTGTCGCGGTCAAAATAGTAGGAGCGGATCTGGGCGTCGAACTCGGTGTCTTTCCATGCCCTACGCCGGGTCTGGCGCACCCACTCGTCATGGCTGCGCGTGAAGCTCTCGTCCAGCGGGGTCTGGCCCGTCTCGGTCGAGGACGGTCTGTCGCTGTCGGCGTTGTTCTCCTGCTGCGCCGTGGCGATTCCCGGCACCATAGCCAACAGCGCTACGTATCCGCGCATAGCACTCCCGTCGCGATCCTAAAACACTATGCCGAACAGCTTCTTAAGCAGATCCTCCAGCGGCATTATCGTGAGCATCAAGGGCAGGATGGGCACGAAGACGACGGCCGCGAGCGTGAGGACAACTTCCTTGGTGACAGGCAACACACGCATGGTTTGCACCACTTCGAGGCTGTTGCCCAGGTCGGCCAGCGACTGGATGTCAGCCGCACCCAGCAACGGCTCATCGGATGCCGCGCCGCCGCGCAACCACTTGGCCTCGAACTCGCGTACATAGCGCTCGGCCAGTGTGCCGTATTCACGTCGGCCCACGCGTTTCGCCTGAGCCAGCTGCGGCGCAAACACGATGGACGGGCCGGTGACTAGACACAGCAGAAAAACAATGTAGCCGAGGATCTCGAGCTTGAACTGGAGCAGATTGGCTCCCATATGGAAAATGCGGTTGGCCAGGTTTCCGGCGAGTAAGACGCCATGCGCCAGCAACACGGGAACGAACGCGTAGACGATGCTGGGCAGAAACCCCAGCCCGCCGGCGCGGTCCGGATGCGTTGGCACCAGGCGCAACTCGATGCGCGATACGTGCCAGAGAAACCGCGCCCAGATGAAAATACGAAAGTACCAGCGGATCAGCAAGAACTGGAAGATAGGCAAGCTCACGTAGCCAAACCACATTCCCGCAAGCGAGAGTCGCGGCCCTGCGGCCGATGGAATCGCGTACCACGTGGCCGTGTCGAGCGCAACGAACTGTCGCCAGACGACCAGAATCCCGACCACATACACGAAGACGAGCAACAGGCCCTCTGCAAGTGGCGAATTGCGGAGTCGGAAGGCCGCAGCGATCGCTGCATCGAAGCGCGTCATCGCGCTGTCTGGAATCAAGTGACGCTCGAGGAACAGCTTGACCACGTTGCGCATGCGCCGGTGCACGACGATCTCCGCACCGATTAGCAGCGGTACTACAACGAGGAAGCGAACGTGAACTTCGACATCCGCCAGGAAGGGCACCGACGCATTCCCGCCCAGCAGCTGGCCCCCGACTGCTGCGAGCACCAGGAGCGGCAACCAGCAAATGCCCGCGATGACGACGATGCGTCGGCGCACCAGCAGCAGCGCGTCGTCAGTCAGATGCGACCGACGCATGAGCTGGAACAGGGGTCCCCCCAGAACCAGAGAGAAGTCCTGCGGATCCTGCAGCAGATCGTCAGCGGACCGCGGCATGCCGGATTTCATATGCGATTCCCTCATTCGCGGCAGGACTAGTTGCCGCCACTCTTTACGCTCTCGACCGCTTTCTGGTGTGCAGCGCGGTCCTCCATGACCAATCGGTAGCCTATGTAGTACTTGTAGATGTTGCTGACGTAGGTGACCGTTTCCGCGCCGACTTTTTCGGCCGCCACGTACTCGACATTCTGAAACCACACGTTGGGGTCGAGCCGCGTCGGGCGGCCTCCTTGCGAAGCTGCGAAACCCGGCCCGCGCCAGCATTGTACGAGGCGAAAGCGAATAGCGCCTTGTCGAGCTCCGTCATGGGCTCATCGCCGTAGTAGTGATCGATCATCCACCGCATGTACTTGATGCCGGCGTGGATATTCGCCTCGACCTCTTTGACGTCTCCCACATTCATGTCCTTGGCGGTCGCAGGCATCAGCTGCATGACCCCGATCGCGCCCACCGAGCTCATTGCGTTCTGGTTGAGCTGCGACTCCTGGTAGCCCTGCGCACCCATCAGCACCCAGTCAACGTCATATTGCTCGCCATACTTCTGGAAATACTGGGTGAGCGCGAGGAACTTCTTCCGCTCCTCCTCGGACGCTGCGTTCTTCACATACTTGACGTTCTTCAGGTAGCGCGTCATGAGCTGATTACCGATCGAGGTGCCGACCTTGTTGCGGGTCGCAAAGTCGTCCAGCGCCGCCTTCAGCTGCGGGCTGCCCTTGCGCAGGGCCCAGGCGACCTCCGCGCCTTCACGTACCGCGATGTCCTCGTGCACGGTGAGTTGCGGAAAGATCTGCTTCCAGAAATCCGCCACGTGTTTGTCGACGACAAGGAGTGAAACGAGGCCGGCGTTGAGCATCTCGAGCAGGTCTTCGTCCTCCAGCGTCTCGGGGGCTTCCTTGAGCGTGACCAGCGGTTTCTTTGCGGCCGCAAACTTCCTGTTCAGGGCGGTGAGGCTTTCGTAGTAGCTCGACGATTTGCGAACAAAGACGGTCTTGCCGGAGAGGTCGTCGAGGCTCGCAACTTTCGGCGAAGCGGGCCCTGACACCACGACCTCGCTGACATTGCCGAGTCCGGCGACAAAAGTCCACCAGTTTCCGGCGCTCGGGCGTGATGGTGATTTGCCGGCCGCAACATCACCCTTGCCTGCGACGAGCCCGGGCAGCAGCTGGTCGCGCGCCACCGGGATGAATACCACTCGGACCTTCAGGTTTTTGTTCTTAAGTTTCTTTTCGGCGGCGAGCTTCTTGTTCAGCTCGTCTTCGAACAACCGGGAGAAGTCAACAACCGTGCCGCGCTGAGTGCCTTTGTCATGGAAATAGAAGGTCTGGCTGTGGGCGGTCAGGACCCGGATGACCCGCCGCTCGATCATCCGTCGAGATCACCTGCCACGGCTTCAGCTGCTTTTCAAGATCGATGGTCAGGGTCCCGTCGGCCGCTTCTGCGCAGCCTGCTCCTCGGTAGGCACGGGGGACTGTGCCGATGCGGGCGCGGCCGAGTCGGTGGGGGTGTCGGTTCGCCTGGCGACCCAAACTCCTTGCCGCATCCGGCGAGTGTCATCAGCGAGAAGGCCATGCTCATGCCGAATGTGAAAGAGATGAGCCGGTTTTCATCGTTGGTACCCCTAGCCGTTTGCGGCCCCTCCCTCGAGTCTACCGCTGGGCCATGTGATGCTGACGTTTTTCCCTTACGATCAGCAATGGTTGCAGCTCGCAACGAATCCGGACTTACTATCATGACCGGGCTGCGCGACTCTTTCGCCAACCAGTACCTCGATCCGGCGACCAGCCTCGGCGAGCTTGTGTTTCGGCCTGATCATGACGCTGACCTTCACGCTGAGCGCCGGCATCATGCTGCAGGAGGAAGGTCGCGAGGGAGCCCGGCAGCTGCTGATTGCGATCGGGCATCATCGACGGCGCCCTGTACATGGTCGGCCAGTTGTTCGAGCGCGGGCGTCGCCGGCATCTCAAGCAGCGAGTGCGCGAAGCCAAGGAAGACGGCGATGCGGTTGCGCTGGTCGCGCCGAGCTCGATGACATCATTGCCGGTGTAACGACGCCGGATGAGCGCCGGGTTTATACCGGCGCATCGTCGATGCAGTGCGGACCGGTGTGATCCCGCCAAACCGCATCAGGCGCGAGGACATCTTCGGCGCCATCGCGAGTTTCTGGCTGGTGTTCCTCGCCAGCCTCCGGCAGCGATTCCTTTCCTGTTCATCGACGAGGCCTGGGTGGCATTGCGCGTCTCGAACGCCATACTCCTGGCGCTGCTTTTCTACGTGGGCTACGCCTGGGCACGCCATACAACGGCGAAGCCCCTGCTGACAGGGTGCGTGTTCCTGCTCGGTGGAGTGGCGTTGGTGGTAATCGCGATCGCGCTCGGCGGTTGACGTGTCCTAGCCGAGATTCACCGGTCAGTCGCCGCTGCGGCTTCTAGCATCCAACTATGTGCTAGCCGTGCGCTCTTCATCGCCCGTTCCATTGTCTAGGCGACGGAAGCTGGCTCCGCTTGGGAAGCGGGCCGGGCGCCGGGCACCAGGTCCGGGTGAACATATCGCCGCTCGAAACAGATGGCGGACAGACGGCCCACGAGGAGCAGTCATGCAGCGCACGGGACTCGCAACTACAGTGTTAATTGCAATGATGTCTGCCGTCTTGCTAGCGGGATGCAACCGTAAGCAACCGGAACAGGCCGCCGCGCCTGCGGCTCCGGAGGCCACCGCGCCAGCGCCAGCGGCCAGCGCCGCTTACCCGACGCGTGTCTTCTTCGGCGACACCCATCTGCACACTGCTCTGTCGATGGATGCGGGCGCTGCCGGCGCCCACCTGCTGCCGGCGGATGCGTATCGCTTCGCCAAGGGCGAGGAGGTCACCGGCGCCAGCGGCCAGAAGCGAAGCTGTCGAGACCCCTTGATTTCCTCGTCGTCTCGGATCACTCCGACCAGATGGGATTGATCACCGACCTCAAGGCCGGCAAACCGGAACTTCTGGCCGTGCCCATGGCCAAGCGCTGGTATGACCTGATGCAGGCCGGGGAAGACAGCGAAGCCATCATGGACCTCGTCACGAACTTCGCGCAGGGCAAGTTCCCGAAGGAGATCCAGTACATCCCGGGAACGCCGGATATATCGCGACCTGGCAGGGAATCGTCAAGGCCGCGGAGGACGCCAACCAGCCCGGCAAGTTCACCGCCTTCATCGGTTACGAGTGGACTCGCTGGTGAAGGGCGACAACCTGCACCGCAACGTGATCTTCCGCGACAACGGCGACAAGGCCAGCCAGGTCGAGCCTTTCATCGCCGGCCCGCCCGGGAGCCCCGATCCACGCGAGCTGTGGAAGTGGATGCAGTCCTACGAAACCAAGACCGGCGGCCAGGTGCTGGCGATCGCGCACAACGGCAATCTCAGCAACGGCATGATGTTCCCGCTGATCGAGTACTTCGACGGCAAGCCAATCGACCGCGAATACGCCGAGATACGCGCCAACCGCGAGCGCTCTATGAAGTCACGCAGATGAAGGGCGATGGCGAAACCCATCCTTCCTGTCGCCGAACGACGAGTTCGCCAATTTCGAGACCTGGGACAAAGGCAACCTCGATCTGACCGAGGCCAAGAAGCCAGCGATGCTCGAGTTCGAATACGCGCGATCCGCACTGAAGAACGGACTGAAGCTTGAAGCGAACTCGGGGACCAATCCCTACAAGATCGGGCTGATCGGCAGTACCGACGCGCATACCGCGCTCAGCACTGCAGACGACAACAATTTCTGGGGGAAGATCGCCCCGAACGAACCGAGTCCCGAGCGCTGGAAACAGCCCTTCGTGAAAACCGACAAGGGTGTGGTCATGGGTTGGGAGCAGACCGCCTCCGGCTACGCGGCGGTATGGGCCAATGAGAACACGCGCGAGTCGCTGTTCGACGCCATGCAGCGCCGCGAGGTCTATGCCACCACGGGGCCGCGCATGACGGTGCGCTTCTTCGGCGGCTGGGATTATTCGGCGGCCGACGCGACCGGCGATCTGCGCTCATCCGGGTACGCCAAGGGCGTGCCGATGGGCGGCGACCTCAAGGCCGCAGCGGCCGGCAAGTCGCCGACGTTCCTCGTCGCCGCGATGAAGGACCCGGAAGGCGGCAACCTCGATCGCATCCAGGTTATCAAGGGCTGGCTGGACGCCAAGGGCGCGGTGCAGGAAAAGGTCTATGACGTGGTGTGGTCCGGCGATCGCAAGCCCGGTGCCGACGGCAAGCTGCCGCCGGTGGGCAACACGGTCGATGTCGCCAACGCCACGTGGACCAACACCATCGGTTCGCCGGAACTCATGCAGATGTGGCAGGACCCGGACTTCGACGCCGCGCTGCGCGCGTTCTACTACGTCCGCGTGCTGGAGATCCCGACGCCGCGCTGGACCGCATACGACGCCAAACGCTTCAACGTGAAGATGGACAAGAAGGTGCCGATGACGACGCAGGAGCGCGCCTATACGTCGCCGATCTGGTACACGCCTGCCAACGGTGCGCCGGCACCGGCAGGCTGAGCTGCGCCGGGAAGCAAATGAAAGGGCTGCCAGGCGAGCCAGGCTGCACTTCCTGCTGCTGAGTTTCGGGCTGCTAATCCCAGTGCCGCGCTGCAAATTGCGTCTTGATCAACTCCTGAAGGATCGTCATCAGCGCCGCGCTCGTCATTGCGAACATCAGAACCCCACTCCCAGCCTCCAGGGGACCCAGCAGCTTCCATCGCGCACTCATCACCACGTCGCCGTAGCCCAACGAGGAGAAGTTCACTGCTGAATGGTAGACCGCTTCATCTAGCTCGCGGAACTCGCCCAAGCAGAGGAACAAGACTCCCCAGACAACGATCTGGAGAAAGTTGCCCAGCATCATGATGACCATCGCGATCAGGAGCGGCCGGACGTGTGAGAACAGTCCGCGACCCGTGGGCCTCCGGTCGGATTGCCGCAGGTAATACCGGACGCTCCAGAAAGTGAATGATGCCTGCAACGTCAGACATAACAGCATCGTCGGCAGCCCAATCACCAGATTCCTCAGCATGGTACTGCTCCGTTTTGTTCGGCCGACTCAGCCCGCAGCCGGCATTCCACGTTCGGTCGGTGCCGCGGGAATGTCCGGGTTGGCAGCCACCCACCCCATGAAGATCTGATAGCCCAGCGCCAGCAAGGTCGCACCGACGAACATCCCAAGGATGCCGCTGCTCACCATGCCTCCCAACGCGCCCAGCAGGATCACGGGCATGGGCGCATCGACGCCTCGACCCAGCATCAGCGGTTTCAGCACGTTGTCGAGCATGCCGGCGACGAACAGGAGCACGCTGTATATGACGGCCGGCACGGTACCGTAGTCTCCGCTCGCCCAGATGTAGACGATGGCCGGCAACGTGACCAGCAGCGCCGGGACCTGCGCGATTCCCAGTACCAGCACGATAACTGCGAGCACACCTGTAAAGGGAATGCTGGCGATCATCATCACCAGGCCCACGACGATGGCCTGGATGAAAGCCACGCCGAGGACACCTTGCGCTACGGCACGAATGGTCGCGGTGCAAAGCTTTGCAAACTCTTCGCCCTGGCCGGCGCCGACGATGCGAGCGAAAATGGACGGGGTGCTTCTGGCTCCCGCCTGGCCGAAGGCTATGATGATCCCGGCAATGATGAACGAAGCCAGGAACAGCAGCACCGCGCCGCCGATGCTGGCAACCATCCCCAGCGCCTTCCTCGACAGGTCGCCGAGCTTCGGCTGCATGCTCCGAACGACTGCCGGCAGATCCGCGTGGGCCTCGACCAGACACCATGAACTTTCTTGCCAATGACCGGCCAGTCGGCAACTTTCGGCGGGGGCGCGGGAATCTGCAGCGTGTGATTCCGCACGCTGTCGACAAGGTCATGCACGGAATCGCCCAGCGAACCCATCAACACGGTAGTGGGCACCACGATCAGCACGATGCCAGCCAGCACCAGCAGCGTGGCCGAAAGCCCCTGCTTTCCTCCAAGTTTTCGGGCCAGCTTCTTATGGCCGGGAAAGAGCGTCACTGCCAAGATCAGAGCCCACACCATCAATGACAAGAAGGGCGAGAAGATCCGGTAGCACAGCACCGCGAGGGCAAATACCAACCCGGCTCGGATAAGGACGTCCAGCAGCCTCCCGGACAGGCGCCTTTCGAGCTCGGGATCAGGCTTGTAAGGTGCATTCATGGATCGGATTCCTGCTCTGAAGGTTTCAAAGGAAAACGCGAGCGAGCAAATTGCAGATCAGGCCTGATGTCGATCGATTTCGACACGGCCCGATCTGAGTATGGTGCACCTGCAGTGCCGTCTGGCTCGTTTGCAATTCGCCAACTTTGATGACCACACGCTACGACCGCACGGCGATCGTGCTGCATTGGGTGATTGCGGCCGCGATTCTCGGGCAGATTCTGTTCGGCTGGTATCTGGATGAGATCCCGCGCGGGACCCCGGCACGCTCGCTGTACGTCAACCTGCACAAGTCGACCGGCCTGACGCTCGGACTCCTTATATTGTTTCGCGTGTATTGGCGCGTGACGCACAAGGCGCCCCTGTTGCCTGTCTCGACGCCGGCCTGGGAACGCGCCGCGGCGCGCGCGAGCCACCTCGCCCTCTACGCATGCATGATCATCATGCCGCTCGCGGGCTACGTCGCCTCGAATTTCAGCAAGTACGGCGTCAAGTTCTTCAATGCTGTCCTGCTGCCGCCCTGGGGAATCGAAGACCCGCGGATTTACGAGTTCTTCAAGGGCGTGCACAGGGTGACGTCCTACGTCTTCGTCGCGCTCATCGCGCTGCACGTGCTCGCCGCCGTACGTCACCTCGTCCTTCGCGACGGGGTTTTCGACCGCATGTGGCCCGGCCGGATCAGCTAGCGTCCGGAAACGACGATTCCCCAGGGGCGCCCGCCAACGGCGATCCTGCGATCCACCGTTCCGGTCGCGACATCGATCACGGAGACGTCGTCCGACGGACCGTTGGCGGTATAGACCTTTCGTCCGTCGGGGCTGACGCCGATGCCCCACGGGCGCGTTCCGACGTCGTGAATTTCCTGGACAACTGCGCGGGCACCGACGTCGATCACGACCACCGACCGGCGGCGTCCATTCGAGACGAACAAGCGCCGGCCATCCGGCGCGAGCGCGAGGCCCATGGGCAGAGGCGCGCTCGGCGTCGCACCCGATGTGGGCAGGGGTATGGTCGCGAGGACCCGATGCGTGCTCGCGTCGAACACCACTACCGACCCGCCGATCTCGGCGCTGACGAATGCCGTCGCCCCATCGGCCGCGAAGACGATCGAGCGAGGCCGGGCGGCTGTCGCGATGCGCTCCACGACCTTAAATGATTTCGTGTCGACAGCAACGACCGTATTGTCAGCTTCGCAGGTAACGTAGACGAAACGTCCGTCGGGCCCCACGGTGACGCCCTCCGGCTCCTCGCCGATCTTCACATGCGCGACGAGGTTGCCGCTCCCCAGGTCGAGCACCGACATCTCGGCGGTTTCCTCGTTGGAGACGTAGAGAGTCTTGCCGTCGGGCGAGAAATCGAAGGATTCCGGATCCTGCCCGCTCGGGAAGAGGCGGACCAGCTTGCGTGTCTCGAGATCGACGAGCCCGATGCCGTCTGCGGCACGATCGGCCGGTGGCAGCTTCGACTCGTCGACGCCGGGGCCGCCGATCGGCGAGCCGGACAACGCGACCAGCAGTTGTTTGCCGTCGCGTGAAAGCTTCAGGCCGCGCGGCCGTTTCCCGACGGGGATGCGTTCGACCACCGTGCCGGCCCCAGCGTCGATGACGGCGATGTCACCGCCGGTTTCGTTTGAGACATAGATCCTGCCGCTGTCCGCGCTGGCGGGCTGGGAGGCGAAGGAGCAGGCCCAGGCGAAAGCCAGGGCGACCCATGGCGGGCGTCGTGCACGAAACATCGGATGAAGCCTAGCAGCTCCCGATTGACCAGCGCGTCGCAAAGCGTCAAACCCGGGGACCTCCGGTATCTAACAGGGGGTTGGCCGTAGGGATTTGGCCGCCACTGGGTTTCGCGATAGCATCCAGCCACTGGGGTCACTTGCAAAAAGAAAAACACACAGGGAATGCCGCTATGATTTGGTCGAATGCTTCGCGAAGCGTCTATGGCCGATGCCATCTGGAGCGCTGGCTACCCGCGCTCCTTTTGACCTCGTTTGCAATGAGCGCTTCGGCCCAGGAACAGGGCGTGATTATGAGCGGTACGAGCCGGGGTCCGAACCTGCTCGAGGACTCGTTCCAGGTCAGCCTCGGGACCTACATCGTTAGTGCGGACACGACGATACGCCTCGATGCCACCAACGAGGACACCGGCACCACCGTGGACTGGGACCGCGTCGTCGGCGGGGGCGACGCCAGCCGCTTCCGACTCGAAGGCGCCTGGCGCTTTGGCGAGCGGCACAAGCTGCGCGCCATGTGGTTCGATTTCTCGCGCAGCAGAACTGAGACCCTCGATCGGGAGATCGAGTGGGGCGACGAGGTTTTCCCCGTGTCCACGGAGGCCACCGCCAAGACTCAGTTCAGCATCTACGAACTGGCCTACGAATACGCATTCCTGAAGCGCGAGACCCTGGAGCTCACAGGCACGGCAGGCATCCATTGGACGCAGTACAAGGCCGAGCTGTCCGCGACGGTGGCCGGCGGCGGATCCGGAACACGAGAGGCCAGCGATTCAGCGAAACTCAATGCACCACTGCCCGTCGTGGGCGTCCGTGGCCTGTGGCGGATCCATCGCAATTTCTGGCTCGACGCCGCCGTGCAGTACTTCGCGTTGGAGTACGACGTCTACGACGGCAGCATCCTCGACACGCGAATCGGGGTCCTGTGGCAGCCTAGCAAATGGGTCGGGATCGGCCTCGGGTACAACCGGTTCGACGTCGACGTCGACCTCGACGACAATGACTTCCGCGGCTCACTCGATTGGGTGTACGACGGGCCGCAGCTCTTCTACAACGTTTCGTTCTAGCCATCGAGCTCAAGGTCGAGCGCACCACGGAGTGACTCGCTGGCCAGCGCCCGGCGGCTGAGGTGCCGTAGGCCTCAGGCGATCGATGGGACGAAAGAAGCGGATGCGCAAGTCCCGCCCTCCTGCCGGCACGTCGCTTGACGCGGAGCCAACGCGGTCCGGTGCACGACGGAGCTGGGTGTTTGCCGCGATCGCGGTCATCGCCGCGCTTGCGGTGGCGAGCCTTCTTGTCTGGTCGCGCAAGCAGGCTGCGTCACCTGAAATCGATGCCGGGCTGACTACGACCGTCCCCACGGCGGACACAACCTTCGTCGGCTCGGCCGCCTGCGCCGGCTGCCACGCCGACCAGTACCGGCTATGGCAGGCGTCGCAGCACGCACTCGCCATGCAAGTTGTCAGTGAGGAAACTGTGCTCGGGGACTTCTCCGGCACCAAGTTCACCCACATGGGAGTCGTGTCAGAATTTTTCCGCAGGAATGGCTCGTTCATGGTGCGCACGGACGGACCCGACGGCCGTCTCGCCGATTTCGAAGTGCGGCACACTTTTGGCCTCTATCCGCTGCAGCAATACCTGCTCGAACTGCCCGGGGGACGCCTGCAGGCGTTCTCGATTGCCTGGGATGCGCGGCCAC
>CAVSKB010000011.1:0-1055787 GCA_963728295.1 uncultured Gammaproteobacteria bacterium
ACAAGCAAATGTCGACGCCGGTGTTCTGCATGTACTTGGCTCCGTTGGTCTTGTCTAGAACAGGACGACAGCCGTGGTGCGGTCCCGGGCCTAGGTTAACGCATCAGAGATTCGGATCGGATCGACCTTTGGAGACAATCATGACTCGTGTATTGATGATGGCGGTGCTGCTGGTCGCCGGAAGTGCGCATGCCGCGGATTCTGCGGTAACGGATCGGGACTTTTATGCAAAAGCGGCCGCCGGCGGCATGGCGGAAGTGGAGACCGGGAAGCTTGCGCAGGCGAAGGGCAACTCGCCCGTCGTCCGGGAATTTGGCGAGATGATGGTACGCGATCACACCAAGGCCAACGACAAGCTCAAGCAGATTGCTGGGCGGCAAAACATTGAGCTCCCGACGGAGCCTGACGCAAAGCACAAGGCGAAGAAGCAGCAGCTGGAGGCAGCCTCAGGCGCGTCTTTCGACAACGCGTACATGCAGGCGCAGGTCGCGGACCATGAAGCGACAGAGGCGTTGCTCAAGCAGGAGATCGAATCCGGTACGGACGCCGAAGCGAAGGCCTGGGCGAGCGAAACCCTGCCGACGGTCACTGCACACCTGAAACGCGCACGTGAGCTTTCAAGAGGCACGGCGAGCGGCGCTGCCCCATAGATGTGCGCCGGTGACGAGGCCGCAGACTCGCCCTGCACAGCGACCGACCACCTACTACAGAGGACCGACCGATGACCACTATTCGCGACAACAGCCGCAAGCCCGATCCGCAGGGCGATGACCAGACTCAGCCGTCCAAGTCGCCCGGCGAGATCGAGAGCAGAGACGATGGCACCACCAAGTCGCAGGGACACCGCGGCGTAACGACGCCAATGCAGCCCGGCCGCAGGGACCGACAGGATCCAAACGAGGACGTCGGAGGCTCGGACGACCGGGACGAGGACGCCCAGAACCAAGATGATGACCAGGACATGCCCCAACGCGATCCGCAGCGCACAGGCTGCGGCGAGCGCCAACCCGGGGGAAACGTCACGGAGTGAGAAGGGCGTACGCCGGAGCGGTCGTCGAGCAGTCGCAGCGTACGGTCGCCCATTTAAGGCTTGACGTTGATGCTTACGCCTGAAATACCCGCGTACCACCGCGCATACGGGGTGTTCCTGGCCAAGTGTCGGTTGTAGTCCGGTGAGTTGTCGTCCCACCACGCCGGCCCTCGCTCACCCAGAGCGACTTTAACTGCGTGGACCTCTTGTCTCGCAGCGCCAAGCAGAGCTCCATCGTTCTTCCGCTTTGCGAGACCGACGATGCGCCGCGCCTCCATCAGTCTTGCGGTGAGGGATCGTTGCTTCTGCGCACTCAAGTTAGGATTCGTTGCCCGCCAAAGACGGCCCCGGACGACGATGTATCGTCCATCCGGAGTGAGGCAAGCGGTCGGGGAAGACCAGACAGATCGGTTGGCGTGCTGCACTCATCGACGCTCATGAGGCGTACGTCGAATTCGCCTCCTGTTGCCAAGCTGGGCGGCACTGAGCACCGCGAGTTCATCACGAAGCCGATCCCGCTCGGCCACGAGGCTGTACCTGCGTCTGTTCCATTACACGTAGCTGGGCACTCGCGCTGCTCGTATCGTAACCGTACCGCCTCAAGCTCGAAATTAGCCCGCGCTGGTACGCGATCTGTTGATCGATGACTGCTGCTTGGGATTCCGCAGCTTGTAGGTAGCTGATGATGAGAGCGTCCATGCGGGAACCATAGGAGTCGTCACCACTCGGGAGATATAGGACATGCTCTCAGCGCAGCGTCAGACCATCACTGAGTGAAATGCCTAGTTTTGACTATAGATTTCCGCACCAGAAGTGGTTAATTGTGCCGCCAACCGTGTCGGGTGGCGGCCTGGAGATGCGCGATGGGCGAAGACTTCATAACGTTGGAGGTCGATGACGACAGCTGCGGACGCTTGCAGTTTGAACTTCCATTGGACATCACCGACGAAGAGATCGCGTACCTCAAAAGCCTGGTGCCGCGCGCCGAGGCCGGATTGCTCGAACTTCTGGACCCCGACACTCGTGAAGTGGTTTATTGTTGCACCCCCGTGCTGGTGCATTAACGAAACTGGCGGATTTGTATCAGCGAAGTTCCCGCGACCGAGGAGCGCAACCATGGCAACTAAGCGGACAACGCATCGCAGCGCATCGGGCAAGAAGCTTTACGCAAAGCGAAGCAAGACTGGGCAGTTCAAGGATATCCAGACGTACAAGCGCGCGCACGGGCAGGATGTGAAACGAAAGTCAAAGAGCGAAAAATAGCCTCACTAAACGCCTCTTGTCGTCTGCCGCAAACCAGGGTGACCGCGGAAACGCGGCGAATGTCGCCCGACAGACTCGACCTGCTTTTCCACCGCCACAAGAAAAAGAGAGGGGCCGCCTTCGCGGCCCCTTGTGGACGGGAACGTCCCTGTAACCTCGTCACTGTCCCTGTGACGTCCAAGACATACTCTACATTCATAAGCCCACCAGGGTAATGGACGCCGACTGAAACGAGGGTCGGAACTTTCTTACCTAGATCTTTCAGATAGAAGCCGATGACCTACGCGGTGCTTCGCAACGTCAATTGAGCCTGGGGCTGTGCACTGATATCGGCGGCAATGCGGAAGTCGGCGGCCGCTCCACGCGCTCGCGCGATGCCTTTCGGGAAGCCGGACCGGTCACGGTAGCGGCGTATGCTTCCCCGCCGACGGTTGTGGCGCGCCGCCATGCCCTGCGCGCCGATGACATCGAGGACAGTGACACCCATTACAAGGGCCAGCGCGAGCGTCAGGTTGCGGCGCTTTGGGCTCTCCCGCATCGCCGCCCCCAGCATTGCGATGTCGAGCGCATCGCCGGCCACGCGACTCCGTAGTCCGGCCTTCCGTTCCGTAGACAACGTCATTACGCCGTGTGCAAGTTGTCGTGCACCGAATGTCCTCACCATCGGTTCCTTGCCGCTGAGTCCGAGTGCACGGGTGTAGCGACCCGCTGCCAGGATCTGCGTAAGGCCCAGGCCGATTGAGAACCAGCCAATTGCCCGGGCAAGCTGATCGACGCCCGAGAGCGAGCTGGGCCCGCTGCTAACGACACGGGGATCGCTTTTCGCACGGACGATGCGGGACGCATTGGTTAAGATACTCATGTGGATCTCCTACGGGATCAGGGCTTCAGCACGACCTTGATGCAGCTGTCCTGCTTGTCGCGGAACACCCTGTACATCTCCGGACCGTCTTCCAGCGGAACGTTGTGGGTGACGACAAAACTGGGATCGATCTGGCCCTCCTCGATGCGACCAAGAAGTTCGTCCGTCCAGCGGTTGACGTGAGTCTGTCCCATACGGAACGTCAGACCCTTATTCATGGCCATCCCCATTGGAATCTTGTCGACCAAGCCACTGTAAACGCCGGGTATGGAGACGATGCCGGCCGGCTGACAAACATAGATCATCTCGCGCAACACGTGAGGCCGATCCGTCACAAGCAACAACATCTGCTTCGCCCGGTCGAGGATGGTGTCCAAGTGCTTCATCGTGATGTGGCTTTCCATTCCGGTGGCGTCGATGCATTTCTCAGGGCCTCTGCCGTGGGTCAACTCGTTGAGCCGCTCGATGACGCTTTCCTCCTCGAAATTGACCGGAATCGCGCCGGCCGCCTCCGCCATTCCGAGCCTCTCGGGCAGGCAATCGATCGCTACGACCTGGTCCGCACCAAGGAGAACCGCGCTGCGTATTGCCATCTGTCCAACCGGGCCACAGCCCCAAACCGCGACCGTGTCGGACCGCTGGATATCGCACTGCACGGCAGCCTGCCAACCGGTCGGAAATATGTCGCCCAAGAACAGGAGTGTCTCGTCGGGAATGCCGTCGGGCACCTTGATGTGGGTTTTGTCAGCGAACGGCACTCGTAAGTACTCGGCCTGACCCCCGGGATAACCACCGGTGAGATGCGTGTAGCCGAACAAGCCGGCGGTGCCGTGGCCGAAGACCCTGTCGGCGAGACTTTTGTTGCGGTTCGTGGTCTCGCAGACCGAGAAATTGCCGCGACGGCATTGAGCGCACTCGCCGCAGATGATTGTGAAGGGCACCACAACGCGATCGCCTTGGGCTAGGTGCCCGTTCACGCCGGACCCGACCTCCACCACTTCGCCCATCATCTCGTGGCCCATGATGTCGCCCGGCATCATGGCAGGGATAAAGTTGTGAAAGAGGTGCAGGTCTGAGCCGCAGATTGCACAACTCGTAATCTTTACGATGGCATCCCGTGGGTGCTCGATTGAGGGGTCCGTGACCGTGTCACAACGAATGTCTTCTTTACCATGCCATACGAGTGCGCGCATCCTGCACCCTCCTAGAAAAAAGTCGGCCGTAGGTTCATCGCGATCGCGTTTGGAGCCGTCCGGGAAGACACTCGGGATCGGCCTATAGTTGATACGGCGGCGGGGCAGGGCGCAGTGGGCCTATCGCCTCCATCGCACGTCAGTAAAGCACTGACATTTGCCGACAGGCCCTTCACGTGCGAGGTCTGTCGCACCGCCGCGACGGCGTTCGATCGGTAATGGATCCAACTGCGCTGAATCACCCCGGTGCAGTCGGGCGGATTACGGCGGCCATTCGCGCAATGGGAATTTTTGGTGATCGGTCGGCTCGGAGCAGTCCGTTGGCCTCCTGGAACGTATCTGTGAACTGCGTGTAGCAAAAGCCGCTAAACATCGCCGTGGTTCGCGCGACCTCAATGAGACTGGTGCACAACCGCTCATACTCATCCAGGCTGGCAGTTGTGGTGTAGCCCCAAGTGCCCTGTCCCCCTTCGGGGCTACCCTCGTTGCATGCGATTCCGCCAAACTCCGTAAGGCACAACGGTTGACCGCGATGCGGATATCCCTCCAGAGCGAGTATCCTGCCCGCAGTCCAGCGCTGATCGACTACTTCCTGCGGAGCGACTTCCGGACCGTATCGCGTGCGAAGATGAGTGGGGTTGGGATCATAGTCATGGATCCCGATGATGTCTGTTGCGGAGCTCTCCCAACCATCATTCCCAATCACGAGTCGAGTAGGGTCGAGCGTTCTAGTCAGGTGATAAAGCGCGGCCACTGCGTCGCGTGCTGCCGCGACGACGTTGAGGTCCGGTACCCCCCAAGACTCATTGAACGGTACCCACACCACGATGCATGG
This sequence comes from uncultured Gammaproteobacteria bacterium, assembly GCA_963728295.1. GTDB lineage: Bacteria > Pseudomonadota > Gammaproteobacteria > Steroidobacterales > Steroidobacteraceae > DATJKD01. Next base: position 5,184 of record CAVSKB010000011.1, read on the forward strand.
ATGGCTGCGGTCTCGGGCTATGACCTCCGACCATTCCCGGACCGTGCGATTTATCGCTAAGTTGCTGAATCGATAGGCGCTTGGCATCTCCTCCCACACCAGCATACCCAGCACATCCGCCCAGTACAGGTAACGAGGATCCTCTATTTTCTGATGCTTTCGCACGCCGTTGAATCCAAATTCTTTCGCCAGTTCCACATCGCGGCGAATCGCGTCGTCCGACGGCGCCGTCATCAGCGTCTCAGGCCAGTATCCTTGGTCCAGAACAAGGCGCAGTGGATAGTCGCGTCCATTCAGCATGATTCTGCCGCGCTGCGCCCCGATGCTGCGCAGCGCTGTGTACGAGCGCACCTCATCAACCACCTCCCCATCGCGCAACAATTGCAATTCCGCATGGATCAAGGTGGGACACTCAGGAGACCACAGCAACTCATTGCGAGAATCGTCAATACCTGGATCTGACAATCCGATGCGCCTGTGCACCTCATCGTGCATGACCCGGTACACATCGTCGGCTAGGACGTGCTCGCCTATCGAGAGCTGCACGGCAAGTTGCAGGTCATCGTACGGATAACCGCCGGTGTACGCATGCAGGGCGATCTCCCAACGTTCGATGTTGGGCGTCCAGCGAATCGATTCAAGAAAAACGCTGGGCACCTGCTCTAGCCACACGGTCTGCCAAATCCCGGTCGTTCGCGGGTACCAGATCGAATGGGGTTCCAATCGCCAATCCTGTTTGCCACGCGGCTTCTCGAGGTCGAAAGGATCGTCCAATGCCCAGACAACGACACGCTGTGGGCCGGTGGCATTCAAAGCAAAAGTGATGTCTGCTACGAACGGCGTGTGCCCGCCCTCGTGCTCGGCTACCTTGACATCGTTGACCCAGACCCGGGCCTGGTAGTCCACTGCGCCAAAGTGCAGCCGGGTGATAATCGTCGGTCGGCCCTCGGCGTCTAGCTCACCTAAGGGCACGTCGAAATCGCGTTCATACCAGCACGATCGGTGGAATGCAGTGTCGGCAATGCCGCTGCGAGAACTCTCCGGTGCGAAAGGCACCTCGATCACCAGAGGCCAATCCTCGACATCTCGCGGTTGGCGATAGCGCAACTCATCGTCATACGCGAACCGCCACGGCCCATTGAGGCTTTGCCATTGCTCCCGGCGCAGCTGCGGCCTGGGATAGCTGTGGCGTGCAGAATCGTTGTCTTCAGCCGTGTCGTGCATTGAACCCTCGTCGCGTATCTACATCGGGGGCGTGTCTCACGCTATCAGCATCTGCCTACAAAATGCCGCTTGCCCGTACCTCAGGCTTACATTGCCTTCCTACTGTTTTCAATGTGTTGTTTCGATACTTTCACCCGGCAGTGCGGGACGTAGGATGCGCCCGCTGCAAAGCAAGGAGCTTATATGTCCCAGGCGCTGATCGTTTTCTCGCACCTCCGCTGGAATTTCGTCCACCAACGTCCTCAGCACCTGCTGACAGGGCTTAGCCGCCACTACCAGGTCTATTTCATCGAAGAACCCGTCTACACGGACGACGAACCCTACCTCGAACGTTGTCAGGTAGCACCCAATATAGTTGTCTGTCGGCCACATGGACGCACAGAGGTAGCTGGGTTTCACGACGATCATATTGCTTTCCTGCAAGAGAAGCTCCGCGATCTGCTAGCCGATACCGGCACCCGCGACTATTCCATCTGGTTCTATACCCCGATGGCGCTTCCTCTCATCGATGCACTGGCGCCCCGCGTCGTAATCTACGATTGCATGGATGAGCTTGCCTCATTCCTGAACGCCCCGCGCCAACTCGCTCAGCGGGAACGTGCCTTGCTGAAGCGAGCGGATCTGGTGTTCACCGGTGGCATTAGCCTCTATCGGGCGAAGCGAGACAAGCATCCTGCCGTACACTGCTTTCCCAGTTCCGTCGACGCCCAGCATTTCGCGCAAACCAGTGGCGAATCGCATGTCGACCAGATGCTAATTCCCCGCCCTCGACTGGGCTTTTTTGGCGTGATCGACGAACGAATTGATTTTTCCCTGCTGGAACGTATTGCCGACGCCCGGCCATCGTGGCACTTGGTGCTCGTCGGCCCCGTGGCCAAAATTGCCCACGATTCCTTGCCGAGACGCCCGAACATTCACTATTTGGGCCAGCGAGAGTATCGGGAGCTGCCGGCCTTCGTCGCTGGCTGGGATGTCTGCTTGATGCCGTTCGCGCTCAATGAGGCTACGCGATTCATCAGCCCTACAAAGACCTTGGAATATCTCGCCGCCGGCAAGCCCGTCGTCAGCACCCCGATTGCAGACGTAGTTGAATCCTATGCGGACGTGGTCCAGATCGCGAAAGACGCCCAGGACTTTATCTCCGCTTGTGAAGCGGTATTCGCGGAGCTCCCGAACGAGCGGGAAAAGCGACTTCGCGCCGCCGCCTTACGGGTCGAGCAAACATCTTGGGACGCGACGGTCGAAAAAATGCACTTGCTTATTCAGGACGCCTGGACGTCGCAGCCGTCTTCCCAGACCGCAGTCGAGCCGAAGATTGGCAGAACTAACCCGTCCGGTATCACCCTGTCGCTGAGCCACCTCCCGTCCGAGTTCGACACGGTAGTCATCGGCGCCGGACCCACCGGACTAAGTGCAGCGTACCACCTCGGCAAAGGCAGCCTGCTCCTAGAAGCCCAAGACACCGTGGGAGGCTGGTGCCGGTCCATCGAAGATCATGGGTTTACGTTCGATTGCGCCGGGCACATCATGTTTTCGAACGACGCGTACGTTCACGAGATGTACCAGCGATTGCTCGGTGACAATGTCCACTGGCAGGACCGCGAGGCTTGGATTTACAGCAAGGGCGTTTATACGCGCTACCCTTTTCAGGGAGCCCTGTATGGCCTGCCGCCTGATGTGCTGAAGGAATGCATCGTCGGGGCAATCGAAGCGCGATTCGGCCCTATCAGCGAAAGCACGCCGGCTGCCGCGTCGCTTAGCGGAGGTGGAAAAGAGGTTACTCTCACCGACTGTTGTGCAGATGGCAGTGTGGACGACCGCGTCAGCCAGCCGGCGTCGTTGCGGCGCCGCGTCGCTCGCGGAGAGCCGAAGAACTTCGAGGAGTTCATCTATAGGGTATGGGGTGCTGGAGTCGCAAAGCATTTTGCACTGCCGTACAACCGCAAACTCTGGGCGGTGCCTCTGAGTGAAATGGAAACGTCGTGGCTGGGCGGTCGGGTGCCGTTGCCCAACCTAGATGAAATGATCGACGGCGCGCTTCGACCCGTGCCAAAGCCGGTGGGACCGAATGCACGCTTTGGATACCCACTGCGTGGTGGCTTTCAGGCGCTGATGAACGGGTTTCTGCCTTTGCTTGAGGGTGCGTTGCGCCTCAATGCGAGAGTCAAGCAGGTAATCCCTTCGAGGCGGGAACTCGTGCTCGAGGACGGGACGCGTTACCGGTACAAACAACTCATCAGTACCGCACCACTACCAACTCTGGTCCGAATGATCGAGGACGAAGCCCCCGTCGCCGTGCGCGAGGCTGCCGAGCGACTGCGTCACGTGTCCGTTCGTTGCGTAAACCTCGGGATCGCGCGGCCGAACATCACCGACAAGCACTGGATCTACTATCCGGAGGACACGGTTTTTCACCGAATTTTCGTGCAGGGAAATGCAAGCCCCATGTGCAATCCGCCCGGCGGGTTTGGTCTCACTTGTGAGATCACGTATTCAGCGTCCAAACCTCTGCCGTGCGAAGGCGATGCTCTGATCGCGCTATGCATAGCCGACGCCATTCGCTGCGGCCTGCTGCGAGCCGACGATGAAGTAATCGTCGGCAACGAGATTGACATGCCGTACGCCTATGTCGTGTACGACCACGAGCGAAAAAAGAATTTCGAGATCATCCGCGATTGGCTCAGCCCCTACGACATACTGCTCGCAGGCCGATACAGCGAGTGGCAGTATTACAATTCGGACCATGCTTTTCTTGCGGGGAGAACCGCCGCCGAAACCGCGCTTAATCACCTGAGTCCGTTACGCCTGGATGCGGTCTAAAAAAAAGTGCGGGGCACAGGTGTCGGGACATGACATGTCCTACAGCCGCTTATGCCGAAGACCGATAGCCAACAGGCGGATGACCGGAAATCATGGAGCTTAACGATTAGCGGTCCGGGCCGCATTCCCGCACACAGTCAGACAGGTGCTTGCCATGAGCGACAGGACACGATTGCCGCGAATTCTGCGGATGCACGGTGAGCTCACGCTGTCGAACGCAGAAGAACGTCTAGCAGAGCGCGCCCGCGCGCTAGCAGAGTGGCGGACGCAGGCCCATAGAAGCGCGCCATCTGGGTCGGTGAACAAAAAACCAGCGACCACGCCGTCACCTCAACTGCATAGGCCCCGCACTACACAATAGTTGCAGACATCATTGCCAGTTCAGTGGCGGAGTCCTTTGGACGCGTTTGCGGTCATGAACTAGGGCCGCACCAAGTTCAACGGTCGATCTTCGCACGGCCCGGAGCAGCTGAGGGGCCGGCAGATCGCAAGCAATAATGCCCGATATGCACATCGTGCGAATGCAGAAACCGGACGGGCGATGGCTGACCTTGTACGGTCGCCACCCCGTCGTAGTCGCCAGCGGCGTGCGTACACCAGCTGTGCGAGCGCTCGCCCCCAACCCCCATCTCAGATGGCACCCACTGAGGGCGGAATGGGTTGCTTATGCGGCATACCGGCAGGATCGCACGCATCTCCCCCCGGCCGAACACAACCCGCTGTTACCCTCGTCCAATGAAACTGAGCCCACGGAATTGCCTGAAGGCCAGTACGACGTCGCCGTGTTCGACAACCTGTTCCCCACACTGATACAGACCGCGAGCGATCCGCCAACCTTAGCTATACCTACCGCACCGGCTCGCGGGCAGTGTGAGGTGGTGGTCTTCACCCAAGACCCAAGTGCCAGCCTGGGTAAATTGGAGCTAACGCATCTCGAGCTACTAATTGAGGTTTGGGCGGATCGAACTGAACGCCTCGGTGGCTTCGCCAGCGTCCAATATGTGCTGCCGTTCGAGAATCGTGGCGTCGCCGTTGGGGTCACGCTGAATCATCCTCACGGTCAAATCTATGCCTATCCGTTTGTACCTCCGGTGGCCGCCCGCGTTAATGAGCAGGAGCGAACTTTCTATGAGCGGCAGGGACAGGCACTGCTGCAGACGCTCATCGACTCCGAGATCCAGCAGGGAACTCGGGTACTTTATTGTGGCGAGCATGCGGTGTCTTTCGTTCCCCCTTGGGCGCGATACCCGTATGAAGTCTGGGTCGCCCCACGCCGGGCTGTTGCGTTCCTGCACGAGATCACAGCGGCAGAACGAACTGATCTTGGCCTTGCTCTCAAGATGTCGCTGCTGAAGTTGGATGGATTGTGGGGAATGCCGATGCCTTACGTGATGGCGTGGTTCCAGGCGCCCACCGATGGCGCCCGTCACCCGGAGGCGCACGTGCATGCGGAGTTTTACCCGGCCCAACGAACCCGGAACAAGATCAAGTTTCTCGCGGGCACAGAGGTCGCGGCTGGAATGTTCGCCAGCGACTCAATGCCCGAGGACTGCGCGCGGGAGTTGCGGGAGGTGCCAGTCCACGAGTCGGCATTGCGATGAATGACCCGGAGGTCGCCTCTCGTCCGCTTTTGGCGAGTGGCGAAGCGCCGGGACGCGTCAATCTTCTGGGCGAGCATACCGATTACAGTGGCGGTTACGCCCTTCCGACCGCGATTCCGCAGACCACCCGCGTGGAGTTTCGTTCGAGCCCCGACCGGCGCTTCCACGTCTATTCCGCCAATTTGGACAGGACAATCGCGTTCAGTTCAACGGAGCTCCCAGGCGATTTTGCCCGGTACATATTCGGGTGCGTCGAACTGCTGAGGAAGATGGGCGTAAAGGTACCGCCCGTCGCAATGCGGATCCACTCGACCGTGCCCATAGGGGCTGGCCTTTCGAGCAGTGCGGCACTGGAAGTGGCGGTATTGCGAGGTTTTCGCGCCTTATTAAATATCCACATGGACGATATTGAGCTTGCAAAGCTGGCGCGACGGGCAGAAGCGGAATACGCCGGCGTCAATTGCGGTGTGTTGGATCAAATGGCCACTAGTCTCTGTGATAGCGAGCACATGCTCTTTATCGACACTCGAACCCTGGATACGGAAATCTTGCCGCTGCCAGATGGCGCAAGTGTGATTGTAATCGACAGCAACACCCCGCGAGCACTTGAGACCACAGCATACGGCCTGCGGCGTGTCGAGTGTTCGGAGGCAGCGACTTTGCTCGGAGTTCGCGAGTTGCGCGACATCGATGACCCGGATTGCGCGGCCGCCCTTCCTTTTCCTCTGAACAAACGAGCGCGACACGTGATTTCCGAGAATAACCGGGTGCTCGAAGCTCGCTCAGCATCGCCTGCCCGGTTCGGGGCCCTGATGAATGCGTCGCATGAGAGCCTCCGCCTTGACTACGACGTCTCGGTTCCGGCGCTTGATTGTCTGGCGGAGTGCCTCAGGAGGCAGCCCGGTGTCTTCGGGGCACGTCTTACGGGTGCGGGTTTTGGTGGTGCGTGCGTCGCACTCGTCCAGCGGGAGGCCGCCACGATAGCTATAGCCGGGGCGCTGGGCGACTTTAGCGCTGCCGGCTTCCGCGGTAAGGCGTTGGTCTGACCTAAGCCTGTCAGAAAGGACGGGCTTTCACCTATCCCGAGGGATAACGTGGGCAATGAACCGCCGTAATGCCGCGACGCACCCGGAAACCATGGGCCGGCTGGGGAGGGGGAATGAAGCGAGTGAATCTGACCCCCCTCCTGCAGCCGCCATACCAGGACTCATCTACCGCGCAAATCGCCGCTCGCCAGCTGAGGCACTTTTCGGCGGTTTGTCGGTCATCAGCTCGGCCTTACGGGAGGCTAGCTGCTCACCGAGGGAGACCAGATCCATTTCGGACTGCCGCGACTTCGCGAACAGGCCGTCGGGCTGCTCCTCCTCTTTGACATGATGCTTGATCATTTCCGAGAGTACCGTGACCTTCGCGTCGAAATATTCATCGTCCGGGCCGGAGGCCTCGATGTCTGCGATCAGACGCTTGGCGCCTTCGTGTTCCACTGCAGCCTCATGGTGCAGATCCTCTTCCTCGGTCGCCTCCAGGAACGCCGGATAGTAGATCTCCTCCTCGATGGTCGCGTGCACGGTAAGAGCGGTACAGATCTTCTCCGCCAGCTCCTGCTTACGATCGTCGGATCTGGCCTTTTCGAACGCCTCGAAATAGCCCTCGACCTCGCGATGATCGGCCTTAAGTAACGCGATTGCGTCTTGACCGGCCGCGCGGCTGGCGCGCGCGTCACCCGTGGTCTTCGAGCCGTTACCGCCGTTGGAAGATTTCCGTTTCGCCTGTGCCATAGTTAGTCCCCAGTCAGTTGATGAGCGGGGGAAGTCTAGACGCCTGTCGCGCGCTAGCCTGTCATCCGGGACCCGTGATCCTTGTCCGTACTCGTCCCACGTTGTCTACGCGTCTCACGATGCGTGCCACTGCGAACGCTACTGGGTGCAGGTCCGGCGAAACCAAGCTAGCAGTGAGGGGCCTGCTCGTGACCTCCAAGTAGGAATACACACTGACGTGTATTACTGACTTCAGCCGCTGCCAGCGCCTCCACCCGCGAAGGGGCGGCTGCTAAAATTCCGCTCATGCAATCCCTGCTCGTCACCGGTGGCGCCGGTTACATCGGCAGCCACGTAGTGCGTCAGCTCACCGAGCGCAACGAGCGCGTGATCGTGCTCGACAATCTGTCCACGGGATACCGGAGTGCGGTGCTGAACGCGCCGTTGGTGATCGGCGACACAGGAGACCGCGCGCTCGTCGATCGAGTGCTGGCGGAACACCGGGTCGAAACGGTGCTGCACTTCGCCGCGCATACCATCGTCCCGGAGTCCGTTGCGGACCCGCTCAAGTATTATCGTAATAATACCTGTGCCACGCGCAATCTGCTCGAATGCTGCGACCGCGCAGGGGTGCGCCAGTTCGTGTTCTCGTCGACCGCAGCGGTGTACGGCATTCCACAAAACGGGCTTGCCTGCGAGGACACGACGACGCAGCCGATAAATCCGTACGGCCTGTCGAAGCTGATGAGCGAGTGGATGCTTCGCGACTTGGCACAGGTCTCGCGTCTGCGGTACGTGGCGCTTCGCTACTTCAACGTCGCCGGCAGCGATCCCGGCGGTCGAATCGGTCACTCGGCGCCGGGCTCGACACTGCTGGTGAAGATTGCCTGCCAGCACGCGATGGGCCTGCGACCGGAAGTGGTTATCTTCGGCACCGACTATCCGACGCCGGACGGTACAGGTGTGCGCGACTACATACACGTCGAGGACTTGGCCGATGCGCATCTGCGCGCACTCGATTATCTGCGCGATGGGGGCGTGACGACGACGCTTAACTGTGGCTATGGCCACGGCTACTCGGTCCGCGAGGTGCTGCGCACGGTGGAGCGAGTTCATGGAGCGTCGCTCCGCATCCGGGAGGCGCCCCGACGCGCCGGCGATCCGCCGGTGCTGGTCGCACAGGCAGCGCGCGTCCGCAGGGATCTGCACTGGACCCCGCGTTACGACGACCTCGAGACCATCGTGCGCACCCAGCTCGAGTGGGAACGGCGACTAAAGCGCGAGCCGATGCTACAGACGAACTGAGGCGAGGGCGGGCCGTACCGCCGGTGATTCTGCGGCGTTCGCTGGCCATCCTTCTCTTCCACTCAAGGTTTGGCCCTATGGGCCAGCTTTACCGTGGCAATGACACGTCATTCGGACCCGGTCTGTGAATGCGGCGCATCGACGGGCTTAGACTCAGGCGAGCCGCGTTGGCGCAGAAATATGCTCAGCACCAGCATACCAAGCAACGCTAGAAATTCGCTTTGCCAGTTTTGTGAAGACTCAAACCAGAACCGCGCCGTCTGCATGTATTGGAGCACTGACACGGCCCCGCGGTGCAGAGTCTAGACCCCTGTCACGCTTCAACCTGTCATCCGCGACCCGTGGTCCTTGTCCGTGCTCGTCCCACGTTTGGACCTCCGCGCGTTCGATGTGCATGACACTGCGCTCGCAGCCAATTGCTATCAGCTACGGATCGACTATTCCGCTGTTACCTCCTCCGAACGATGCGCCTCTAGCGATGCAGCGCCCGGAACATTGGGCATGCAAAGATGCGGCGGCCTGATGCGCGCGACCGCCAGGTAGGAAGACCACTGACCAGCATTGCTGTCTTTTGCGACTGCAAGCGGCTCCACCATCTACGTACGGTGCAACCCCTCTGAGATGACCCTCAGATGACCCTCAACTCAAGCAAAGGTGACTCAAATGCGTTTACGAATTATTGCTTCTACAGTTGTGCTGGCAGGCGTGCTCGCCCAGCCCGCGTTGGTGTACAGCCAGACTGATCCAGCCACATCCGCCGACACGATCGCGGCGGCCGATCGGGAAGACCGCGGCGAGTGGGGCTGGCTTGGCCTGTTCGGGCTTGCAGGGCTGCTCGGCCTTCGAGGTCGAGAGCGCGAGCGCAACGACGTTTCAGTGCGTCGCCCGGTGTAGTACGACATGCAACTCCGGCTGCGCAGGACCTTCGTGCGCAGTCGGACAGTCCCTCATGATCCAGGACTCTTCCGTTGCACCGAATTGACAAGGATCGCGATTCCGCTCGTCCGCCGCGCCGCGCCGCGCGGTGAAGTCACCTCATCCGTTCCTGCTCGCCCTCGAGCCGATGCGCGCGAGCATGGAGTTGCTCGCCTCGGTCGGTGTGGGACCGCTGCTTCGCTATCTGCCCCGCGGCGACGGCCATCCAGTGCTCGTGCTGTCCGCGTTCGGCACTTCGGATGCTCGACGCGACCGCTGCGCCGGCGGCTGCGTTCGGTCGGGTACTTTGTGTATGGCTCGAAGACAGGCCGAATGACCGGCGAAACCGGGACGTTGGATCGAATAGCGGCCCGCCTCCTCGAGATCACGGCGAAACATGGCGCGCCGGTGAGCATCATCGGCTGGAGTCTCGGTGGCATGTATGCGCGAGAGCTGGCGCGCAGCCATCGCGCTTCGGTGCGCCAGCTCATCCTGCTGGGCTCCCCGTTCCGGTTTCGCGCACACCTCGGCGATCGAAGCCTCCTGAGTAGCCTGCTGGGCCCGGCAAAGATCGCCAAATTGGAGCTCGGTGACTTACGTCTCGACGAGCACCAACGCCCGGCGATCGACGTACCGGTGACCTGTATCTATTCGAGGACCGACGGCATCGTGAGCTGGCCGGCGTGCGCGGAATCGCCGGGCCCGCGCCGGGAGAACATCGAGATCACGGGGAGTCACCTCGGCATGACAAATAATCCAGCTGCACTGATCGCGATTGTCGGATCGACTGGCGCAGCCGGTTGGCCAGTGGAAGAAGTTTGCATCGCCACCGGCGATATCGTGGCTGTATCCGGCGCCGCGCTACTGGACGCCGGGCCCAGGGAGTACCAAGAGCCTTGAATTAGGCAGCGCCGCGCGTCTCGCGAGGCAAGATGCGGGCGCTCAACGGGGAAGGCGCACGGTGAAGACCGTCTCCAAGGCGTTGGAGCGCACTTCCGCGCTTCCACCATGGGCCTTGGCAACCTCCCGCACAATGTAGAGTCCCAAGCCAAGTCCTGCGGGTTGGTCGGCTGCAAAGGGCGAACAAACAGGGAGTAGGTGATGTTAATCAGTTGCGTCCTGTACCGCGAGGGCCGCAAGGTAGCCGACATCCCCACCGATCGGATACACGAGCACATCGGCCGGCCGAATTGGTTCGTATGGGTAGCGTTGAGCGATCCAGATCCCAAGGTGCTCGAGGACATGCAGGCGGAGTTCGACCTTCATCCGCTGGCTGTTGAGGATGCTCGCCATGGCCACCAGCGGCCGAAAATTGAGGAGTATGGAGATTCGCTTTTCGCCGTGCTGCACCTGAGCGAGCTGCACGAAGGCGAGTTCCATGTGGGCGAGCTCGAAAGAAGCGCCTCGCCGCTTACGCGGCGCTAGTTGCGGTGCCAACGATGATTGCCGGCATTTACGGCATGAATTTCCAGCACATGCCGGAGCTCGATTGGAGGTACGGCTATGGCTTAACGATCACAGTGATGGCGGTCACCGATGGTTACCTCTTCTACAAGCTGCGAAAGGCGAAGTGGTTGTAACGGAGGTCTCGCCCACCTCCGGGTAGAAGTGATCTTGTCAGAGCCAGCGTTTGACGTGTTCGCCTCGGCTATGCCTCGACCTCACTAACCGTAGCTTCTTTTCTTTGCTGTTTGACTCGAGCAGCGTCGATCGCAGTCTTGACGGCCTCCCGTTCTTCGGGGGGCGGGATCACAGCATTTAGCCCCAGCGACTTGAGCCAGAGCTCCCGGCACCACCCCGTGCTGTGGTAGAGATGCTCGTCTTCCTGGTCCTCAACCTGCGCGTAGGCCTCGCGTAGCACGGCTCCGATGTCGTCGTTGAACACTTTGGCGCATTCCCCGATGAGCTCCCAGTTGGCGTGGTCCTTGGTTTCCGCGAGCACCACGCAGTCGCAGGCGACCAGCTCCGCGCCGGAGAGATCGCCCGAGGCGAGCGCCTTCTTCATCGCGAGAACAAGGGCCTTGCCCGTATCGTGGACGACCTCACAGCCGGGCGTCCTCTCGCCCGGATCCAATCCGAGCGACTCACATGTGTGGGTCAGGACATCGACGTGGTCCGCCGTTTGATTAAGGTAAGACTCCCACTCGTCGCGCAGCTGAGGGTTCACGGCACACTCGAGCGCAGTCCGATAAATGAGTACACCGCCGCGCTCGTGCTCGAGCGACTGAAGCAGAAGTTCCTTGAGTTGTGCTGATATCATGATTGCACTCCATTGCGTAAGAGCAGGTGTACTACACCCGCGGGGGATTGGTGGAGGGGCGCGGCTGCGACGACGTTGCAGACGGACGCGGTCTCGTCCGAGTTTTTTTGCGGGAAGCCATTCGGATACCTCGGCAGGATTGGATCGCTGACAGCGATGGCGCAGTCTCACGAACGGGGCTGCGACTCACAATCGGACGAACGCGACACTATCGAGGTTGCGCGTCCTACATCCGGTCACCGAACTTATCTTGTGTGCGTCGAAGCGTCTGGGCTGATAGCTTTACCGCAGAAGAGGTCCGCACTGGGCCTTGGAATAAATTTCGTACTTCGTGGGGATCGTCCTGATCGATGTGACCCGAACGTTCCCGACCTTCTGATTCGTAGGGCAAACTCTCTGCCCCGCGGCAATGAGTCATCGTAAGAAAGCCGGGATCTCGCCCGGGATTTCGCGCGCAAGGAAGCCAACCAAGCCCTGCCGGTCGGAAAGAGCCTTACCGGCTTTGCCATGCAACCAGACACCCCATAGCGCAGCGTGCTCGGGACGTTGACCTCGCGCGACCAGTCCTGCGATCACGCCGGCGAGAACGTCCCCGGAGCCAGAGGTTCCCAGTCCCACCGATCCGCCCGCATGAACCCAGACGCGGCCAGCGGCGCTGGCGATATAAGTGAGCGCACCTTTCAATACAAGGGTCACCTTCTCCGATTGCGCAAAGTCTCGCGCGATTTCCGGTGCACGGCGGCTCAGTTGGTTGGTGGACAAACCGGTCATCGACGCCATCTCGCCGAGATGTGGCGTCACGATTACCCCCACGGTGCGTCGCGCCCCGTACGCCCGTAGCGCTCCCGCGTCCAAGATCGTCGTCGCGTCAGTCGTGCGTAACAGCCTGGCCGCAATACGACCGGTGGCTCTGCAATCGTCCATTCCCGGTCCGACCAGCAACGCATCGGTGTGCAGCGCTGCCTTCAACACCTCGCCATTACATGCCTCGATCTGTCCGCGTGTATCCACGGCCAATCCGATGACCTTCGCTTCGGGCATCGCTATCGCCAGCGGGACAGCGACGTCCGCCCCCGATGCGATCTGAAGCTTGCCTGCACCCGCTCGCAGCGCGGCTACGCCAGCCAGCTGAACGGCGCCGGGGGTTTCACGACTACCTCCTACGATCAACACCCGGCCGCGGTCCTCCTTGCTTCCGCTGTATGTCGGGTCGGGAAGTGGCCACTTCCGTAGTAGAGCGCGGGTAACCCTGATCGTCCGAACCTTCATTTCGGCCCTGCAGGTTCGTCGGGCTCCGTGGTCACAGGGGCGCCCGCCTCGACCAAGGGTAGAACCAGGTTGGCCGTGCGCAAGCCGAATCGAGCGTCTGATTGCTTTCTATCAATTCCGTACTCCGTGATACCGCAATTGGGTACATCGGCTTCGCGGTCTATAGCCAGTATCTTCGTTTCATCCATGCATTCGAGCAGATATCTGAAACAGTTCACGATGATCTGATGGGCCACAATCAACACACGGTCCTCGACATGATCGCGCCGCAGGACCTCGACGATACTCCGCACACGCAAGATCACATCGCACCAACTTTCTCCGCCGGGCGGTCGGAAGTAGAACTTACCGACCAACGCGCGCTGCGCGGCCAGTTCCGGAAATTTGCTCAGGATGCCCTGCTTTGTATAGCGATCAAGGATCCCGAATTCCTTTTCCCGCAGCCGCTCATCCGTTTGAATGTCATCGATATCGATGCCGAGCGCCGTTGTCACTGTGATGCACGTCTGTCGGGCACGTACGAAGGGCGAGCACATGAACCTGTTTGGCCGCTCGGCTGGCGTCTTCGCGGCGAACCATCGAGCCAGTGCGGCTGCCTGCTCATGGCCGAGGTCCGATAGCGGTGTGTCAGCGTCACGGGTTGAGACGTTGATGAGGTCCAGCCCCTGCGTCTCAGCCGTGTCACGCGCCACATTGCCCGCACTCTGGCCGTGGCGGACAATCCAAAGGCGATCAGGCCAGTCGGTGTGTCGAAGTTGCGTCACGAAAGGGCTCTCCTGAGGCAGTTGTTGAACAAGTCGCAGGAGACCAAAATGGGGCACGTTATGCGGCGACTCACCTACGTCATCCGGCGATAAATCTCGCCAGTACGATCCAGAACGCGTCTCCAATCTGCGCGGCTGGTTCGCCGTTTTCAAACGTGTAGGTCTTGAGACCGCTTGGAACGTAGTACTTCGTTGTCGCGCCCACGCCGCCCCTCTCGATGTAGTCTTCCGAGCAAACGATCGTGCGAATCTTCCCGCGAGCCGACCGGGCCGGGAATTCGTCCGTGTGTGTGATTCGCGGTGCCACGAGCCGTGACCTGGGGACGGGTTACGCTTGAGTTGGCGCGAGGCTGAAAGGCTAGCAGTCCTGAGCGAGCATCCGCCGCCGACGCATCACTTGCTGACTTAGCAGCCAGTGGTGCCACGCCAGGATTGCTACGCCCGGCTGCGATGTTCTGCCCGGTGGGGTTGACCATGCCGCGAGCTTGCCGGCCTTCACTTAAAGTTGATGTCGGAACATGCGCCGGCTTTGTGCCGGAATGGGCCGGCTGCCGGGCGTTCTACGGGGCGTCGGAGCCCGGCCACCGAATGGCTCCGAGGTCCGGATTGAAGCCGTCGCTGCGGCGGATCGGGCAATCTCTGTGAGCCGAAGCGCGAGCAGTGTCAGAGAACAGAACTGTGAACGCCGAACGCCGCCCATTGCTCGCTTGAATCGGCAACATGAGGAAGCGACTACGCTGGCTGATCAATGATTGCTGCCTGGTGACGGCGCAGCCACCGCCAGCAGGACGACGAAACTGGTATTACCGGCCTGACTGCTCGCCGTGATCGTATAAGGGGCCAGCGTTCTGGCGACGCTGGGCGTACCCGTGATGAGGCCGCTCGTGCTGTCGAGCTCCACTCCCGCCGGCAGGGCCGGCGTCACAGAATAGTGTTCGACGGTTCCTGCGATTCTTGGGCTCAAGGGCGTGAGCGCCGCTCCCACGGTACCCTTCGCCGGACTGGGGTATGAAAGATGACTCGGCGGCTCGGTCACGCTCACCACCAAACGAAAGGTACTGTGGCCACCCCGATAGGTAGCTGTAATGGCAAAGGTCGCGGCTTCGCTGGCCCGCGTCGGTGTGCCGGAAATGACGCCCGTCAAACCATTGAGCGATAGGCCCGACGGCAATGAGGGGGTCACAGTGTATAAATCCGCCCTTTCCGACACGGCAGGAGTCAGTGCGATCGCCTCGCCGACCACGGCCGGAAATGGGGTCGAACCGTTGTAAGACAATGTCCGCGCCGCCGGCAAACCCTGCCCGCCGTCGCCGCAGGCGGCCAGGGCGCACACGACTATGAGTGCGCCGACGCGTCTCATCGCCATAGTCCGGAATCGGCCCGACGCTACTTGAACAGTTCAGCCGAAGAAAGCACGAGGGTCGACACCCAACATCCCCCAAGGTGACAGCTGCGACTGTAGGTAGTTCCGCCTGCAACCAGCACCGTGCCGTCGACCAGTAGTGTCGCCGTATGTCCGTCCCGTGCCGTGATGAGCGAACCCGTCGTCGTGAATCCCTCGCTCTCAATAGCGAATAGCTCAGCAACTGCACTGGAATTTCCGCAAAGGGCGAGGAGGCGGATGCCGCAGATATTCACCCTGCGGCCACCCGCGACGAGGACCGTGCCGTCGCTACGCAGTGTCCCCGTGGCTCCGGATCCCGTCGACAGCTCACCAACCACTGAGAAGGTTCCGGTCCCGGGGCTGAATAGCTCGGCCGAGTTGTCCGTTCCGGTGACCAGGACTGTACCGTCGTCCAGCAACGTCGCTGTATGCCCAGAGCGTCCCTCGCTCATGCTGCCGGCCGCCGTGAACATGCCGCTCACGGGATCGTAGAGTTCTGAGGAAACGAGCGCGGGGCCGGTTGCGGCTACGCCTCCGGCGATCAGCACGCGCCCGTCGAGCAACAGCGTCGCCGTCTGCTCGGCCCGCGAGACCATCATGCTGCCAGTCGCCGTGAACGTGCCAGTGGATGGGTTGAAGAGCTCCGCACTGGCTGTTCCGCCGCCGGCGACCAATACCTGGCCGTTCTGCAACAGCGTCGCGGTCTGCCCAGTACGTGGCGCAACCATGCTGCCGGTCGCCGCGAACGTGTCAGCCGTCGGATCATAGAGCTCCGCGATCGGGCTCCCGCCGCCGGCCACCAGAACCTTGCCATGGTTCGGCAACGTCGAATTGGCGAGCAGCGTAGTGGAGTGCCCGAGCCGCGCGATCGTCATGCTGCCCGTCGCAGTGAACGCCTGACTCGTCGGGTCGTACAACTCCGCGGATGCCAAAGAAGACGCCCCGTCGGTGCCGCCGGCGATGAGCACGCGCCCGTCGAGCAGCAGCGTCGCCGTGTGCCTGTCGCGGGCAACGGTCATGCTGCCCGTGGGTATGAACGCCGCCGCAGGCCGGGCGATTGCGACCCGAACCGTGAAGGGCGTGGCTGGCGAACTCTGGTTCCGTGCGTCCTTGACCGACAGCGTGATGGGGAAGATGCCTGCCATGGACGGTGTTCCACTCAGAACACCGTCAAGGCTGACGGCCAGGCCTCCCATCGGCGCGGTCGGTGGGGTCCAGACGAGCGGAGCGAGTCCGTCGCTTGCCGTAAATGGAAAGCTATACGCCGAGCCTACTGTCGCTGTGGGCGGCGGCGTGTCGTTGATTGATGGCGGTGGGGGTTCGCTGATGGCGATCGCATATGCGACCGAGCTCGTTGCCGGAGTCGGCGTGCTGCTGTCGGTGACGGTCACCGTAAATTCGAATGGCGTCGAGCCGGGGGCCGCCGGTGTGCCGCTGAGCGTGCCGTCGGGATTGAGCGCAAGGCCCGGTGGCAATGCGCCGGCCGTGACCGTCCAGCTGAGCGGCAAATTACCGCCCGTGGCCGTGAACGTGAAGCTATACGGCGTGCCGTGCACACCCGCGGGCGGCGATTGCCCCGGAGTGACCACGATCGCATCGATCTCGAGGCTGACGGGTAGGGTTGCGGTGAGCGCTGGAATCGACGAGTCGGCGACCATGACCGTGAACGCGTAGGTACCGGCGGTCACGGGAGTTCCGGTGAGTTGTCCCGCCGAGCTCAGGGCCAGTCCCGGCGGCAACGCCCCGGTTTCGGACCAGGTGAACGGCGACGTACCACCGCTCGCGACGGTGAAGGTGTAGCCCGGGTAAACAACCCCCGTCGCACCGGCTGGCGGTGAGCCGGCAGTGATCGTCGGTTGCCCGGGACCATCGGGTCCGCCCCCGCCACCGCAAGCCGATACGATCAGCGTCAGGCCAATAACGAAACTTTTTAGCTGCCGCATGACCGTTCCCCTCTGCGGCGGTTTGCCGCTGGGGGCCAGTTGTCGTGTAACGCGCTTCGGTGTGCATGAACTCTGCGTGAAGTTTGGTTCCTGTTTCCGTGAAGATTCAGGAGAGACGTCGGGCTTCGTGGTCAAGGGCGCCGCGAATCGTCCTCGGTCTGACTCGAATCAAGCTCACTGCCCCCAAAGCTTCACAACCTGCAGACTGACTTGTCTGCCAAGTAGACTGGCATTGGCGGGGTCGTAGCCCAGGGTGCCCGAAGTCAGGTCAAACTGGTTGACGAAGGGGGCGCGTTCGTCGAGAGCGTTGTTTATCCCAAGATTGGATTGTGTATTGGCGAGCCAGCCCGAGCCGCCGGCGACCCGGTAACCGATATTGACGTCGACAGTCGTCCAGGAATCAACTTTTCGTACCGGGACTGAACCAGGATCCCGGTACGCGTCGGTGTAGTTCACGGTGCTCTGGACGGTCCAGCCCCGGAGCGACCACGACAGGTTCCCGACCAGCCGCAAGCTCGTTGGGTTGCCGACGGTATCCACGAGGTCAAAAACCGGCGCTGTAGGGGTTATCTGCTGCTTCTGCTCAATCATATAGGTGCCGGTCAGGCTGGAGCTCACCTTGCCCCATGCCGTATCTAGAGAATAGTCCAGCACCGCATCCACGCCCCGCGTCTTGAGGCTGTCGAGATTGCGAAACCGGACGTCGAGAATTGCAGCGATCGGTTGGTTGCAATCCCCGCCAGAGAGCGGCGGTTTCGTGCAAACGGCATCGATCTGCGCCTGCGTCGGATTGCGCGTGATCAGAGAGGCGAATTGCGCCTCCTGGGTGAGGAAGATCGCACTGAATCCTGGGCTATGGATCCTCCCCTCGTAGTCGATATCGAAGTACGTCAGCGACAGTGAGAGGTTCTGGATGGTCGGCGGGGTCAAGTCCACACCGGCGGTCCAGGTACGCGCCGTCTCCGGCTTGATGTCCGGGATCGGCCCTGCCAGAACAAAGGCGCGTGAGTGCCCGGTCGCAGATTGAGGATCAATGACATCTTCAATGAAGGTATCACCCACTTGGTCTGGATTGGTCCAGAAGAATGGCGGTGCGCGGAACGAGGTTCCCCAGTTCCCGCGCAGCTCGATATGTGACGACGGCCGCCAGCTGAAGCCCACCTTCGGATTGAAAGTGTCGCCGGCATCGCTGTAACTGTCGTAGCGACCCGACAACGACAAGTCCAGCCGATTGGCTGCTGAGCCCCCGTGCGGACCCATCATCGGCACCGCCAGCTCGAAAAATCCCGAGCGAATCAATCGTTCCCGATCCTCGGGGCCACCCCCAATGTTGATACCGGTCGAATGCTCATGTCGAAACTCACCCCCGACAGCGAGCCGGATCGCGCCGGCGCGCCAGTTGAAGAGCGGGCCATCGGCAATCACGTTGGCCGATGCGGCGGTAAACACATTCAAGTCATCGATGGTGATGCCCTGTGCGCGCAGCGCAGCCATGGCGGTAGCGTCGGTATGCGAGCCATCCCCGAAGATATTGAGCGCGGTCGCCGGGTCGGAGCTCGCAAGCGCTGCATCGATGGCCGGGTAGTTGAGGTAGAAGTTGGTATCGACAAGCTCGGCAGACGCCTTCGCATAGGCACCCGCGAGATTGACTTGCCATCCTTTCGGCAGCACGCCTTTGAGGCCCGCCGAGATGAAGGAGCTCTCAGTCGGCCCATGGTCGACCACGGGACCAAAATCCCGCGAAAAATCGTAGGCCACGAGCACGTCCCCGCCCAGGTGATTGAATGCGTTGGTCGAGGGCACCAGGAAGTTATCCGGGGGCACGGGATAGGTGAATCTGAAATCGCGCCGCGAGTAGAGGCCGTCAGCCGCTATCTCCCATTGTTCCGTCACCTTGTAGGAGGCACTCACAAAAGCGCTGCGCATGGTCTGCTCGGGCAGAATGTCGTTGTCGGTGACGTTGTCCGTGTAGTTGGCAGTTCCCGGGATGAGCTGCGCTGCGGTCAGGCTGCGTTCCGTCCTGACCGTACGGGATCGCGGCAATGGGTGCGAGCGTGTTCGGATCGAGGATAGTGCCGGGATTGCTGGCGAAGCCGCGTCGGTCAGTGCCGCCGAAGCGCCTGAAGTCAGCGTTGGCGGCGCAATACGTGCGTGCACTGCATTGCAGGGCTTCGCTGTCGTTGAACTGGAAGCCCGCGAGTACGTTGCCACGCGATCCCGCGTGACCCAATAGCAGCGCCGCCGACCGCTCCGTCGCGTCGCTGTCTGTCAGCGCTTCCGCGGATGCGCGCTTCGATTCCCTCGAAGTTCCTGCGCAAGATGATATTCACGACGCCGCCGATGGCATCAGAACCATAGAGCGCGGCAGTACCCTCGGGCAAAATCTCGATGCGTTCGATGGCCGATACCGGAATGGTCGATACGTCCGTGAATGTCCCCTGGTAGCCACTCGCTCCCTGACGCTGGCCATTCACGAGCGTGAGCGTCGTACCCGACACCCAGGCCTCGCAATTGCACCTCAGCGCCGTGATTGAGATTGAAGAACCCCGGTTCGCCAACCGCTGCATTGGCCCGATTGAAGTTCTGCGTCACGGTCGCCAACACGTCCTCGACTCTGCCGTAGCCGCTGGCATCGATCTGTTCGCGGCCAATGACGATCAGTTTCGATCCCGCGGATTCCGCTCCGCGGATGTGACTTCCGGTCACAACGATTTCTTCAAGAGCTGCTCGCGTCTTCGCTTTTGGCAATTGAACAGGGCGGATTAGGACAGCGGTCATCTGGGGCTGCGTCGACCACAGTCACCGTGCTCAGACCCAACATCAACCCCAGCCCGGCAGTGCAGCGGCTGAATTGTGATATCGCTCAATGACATTGCTGCCCCTGTTCAATGCGCAGCGGCCGGTTCTCCGCGCCTCGGCACATCTCCATGTCGGCGCAGCGCCTCGAGCTGGCTGTGCTGCGCATCGACATAGCGCCGCACGTCGGCGGCGATAGCCTGGAATCGCGGATCGCCATGGAGCGGCAACCACAGGGGATCGTAGTTCATGGTGTACCACCAATCTGCGTAAGACCCTGATCGGAATGAATCCGCCAGTTCGGCTGAGCGCCGCGTCCTGCTTTCCGTCGAGCAGCAGAACTAAGGCGCGCAGGCGTCCCGCGCCCGTAAAATACTTGGTCGCGTTGGCGTCTAGCCACAATGACGCGGCACGCCGCAGCGCCAGAGCCTGCACGCCTTGGCCGGCAGCGCCCATTAACTGTGATAGATAGACGGCCGCGCGGAAACTACATGGGTCCAGGTGTACCGCTGGAGCGTCGTCCAAATAGTACTTCAGTTTGATGAAGGCAATCGCCCGGCTCAAATCTCCCGTCTTCATTGCATAGTCGCGAATCGCCTCGCTCGCCAGCCAGTTTTGGCAGAGGTCGTCGTCCTTTGTCCAGCCCGACTCATCGTATGCAGCGAGTCCCGCACCCCGCCAATCGCCTTCGTGCATCGAAAGGAGCCCGGCCGTGCGCACATTGGGAAACGTGCCGGCGGCCACATCACGCGCCGCCGTCACATCGCCCAAATCGAGATACAGCGCCTCCGCGTTCTGACGCAGCCGCGAATTGTTCGGATCGAGCGCAATGGCATGCTCGATAAACTGAATGGCTTCCACCAGCTTGCCGTCGAACCGCCAACGGAATACCCCGTAGCGCTGCAGCGCCGGAACGAAGTTCGGATCGAGCTCCAGCGCCTGCAGTGTCTTTTGCTCGGAGGCCGTAACGCCGCTTTCCTCGAGAGTGAACACGGCATCCGTGTAACGCGCACTGGGTGATATCGGATCGACCCACAAGGCGCGCTTCAGCACACTTCGCCCTTCCTCGGGTGTTCCCTAGGATCCAATAGAGAAACTCGGCGTAAGCCGCGAGACCGCGCCCGTTGCTGGGATCGAGTGCGGCTCCTTGACGAAAATCGCGCTCCTGCGCAGCGATCAACGGGTTGGTCGGTGTCGCGCTCGCATCATGCGGCTGGTCTGCCCACATCGCACGCGCAAAGTATGCGGCGCCCAACTTGGGATCCAACTCAAGCGAGCGATCGATCAAATGACGGTAGCGTCGCCTGGCCAGCGTCAAATCCTCCTGGCGTCGATCGGCCGCTTGCATCCTCGCGTCGTACAATGAAGCGTAGGCGGACGCGAAATTTGGATCCAAGGCGATTGCCTTTTCAAAATACGGCACCGCGGCCTCCGACTCGGCGACGGTGAAGCGACCCAGTAAGGTCCGACCCCGCAGGAAGGCGAGATAAGCCTCCAAATTCGTGCTGCGGGCACCGGCGGGGGGTTTGGGTTCAAGTTCCCCAAGGCGCACCGACAGCGCATCAGCGATTTGATCGGCGATCTCATCCTCGACACTGAAGATGTCATGCAAACCGCGATCAAAATGGGACGCCCAAATCAACGTACCTGCGGAACTGTCCACGAGTTGCACCGCCACCCGCAATCGGTCAGCCTCGCGTTGCACGCTGCCACCGACCAGATATCCGGAGTTGAGACGCTGGCCGATCTCTCTGGAATCGATGTTCTTGGTTGGAAGTGCGAATGACGAATTGCGTGCTATGACGGTGAGTCCACTGATGCGAGACAGACGGTTGAGAATCATCTCCGGCATGCCCTGCGCCAGATAGGCGTCTGCAGGATCCGGGCTGATGCTTTCGAAGGGCATTACAGCCACCGTGCGCTCGCGCGTGCCGAGTACCGCAGTTTTTTGAAGCGGATTATCGGGCGTCAGCTGAGTGTCCACCGCCCGGGCTCTATTCGCCGTACGCACGCCGATAGCGATCGCGCAAATAGCCGCCACCAGGACGGGTAACATGAGCCACCACATCCGGCTCGTCTTCGTGGCCGCTGTTCGAGGCTCGTTCCTCAACGAGTCTCGCTTCGAAGGCTCAACGAGTTGAGCGACGACTTCCGGCACCGGACTTGCGGCGGGAGACACGGCCGCAACCAGCCGGTAACCGCGACTTCGCACTGCGGCGATATAGCGCGGCTCCTGCGCGTCATCTCCCAGCGCCTCGCGCAACAGGTTGACGCGCTTGTTCAAAGTCTCCGGACTTACGACCAGCCCGGGCCAGACCCGTGCCATAAGTAAGTCGTGGCTGAGGACATTGGGCGCGACGCGAATCAGTGCCACGAGAAGCTGAAACGATAGATTGGGAAGAGTGATTTCCATGCCCGAACGCGTGACGCGCTGCTGGCCAACATCGACGCGCAAGTCGCCGGCCAGAAACACCTCACTGTCAATGCCGTGCATGTTGTTTGGCATTTCCCCCCACTTCCGCGGATAACTCTAACAGCCGGTCGAACATAGGGCGAACTGGCGAACCAGAGTTCGGCACGGGCTCAGTAGTGGTCGACGCTGCAGCTGGGGGTGGTGGGCTGCGCGCCCGGGCCTGAGCGATAGAGGGTTAGGAAATCCAAACGCTAGTTTGTGTAAAGGGTCAGGCGCGAGGCCTGAGTGGCCTGAGCGTGTGTCGAAGGCGGCGGGAAGCGATGTACGGTGAGCGGGCGCCGGAAACGTTCGTCGCAGCTGCGTGAGAGCAATGCAGCTGGCCTATTTCCTGCGACTGCCCACGACGCTAAGCTAGCGTACAGTTACCGGCCCAAGGCACTGCTCCGCCGGGCGGAGCACGGTAGCTCACTGGTTCACGAAGGGCCAAGGGATCGAGGAGATCGAGCCATGACGACCGAATCATACGTTCATGTGGACTTCGGGCACCCCCATTTCCTCGTCGACAAGCGGGCATTCATGGACCAGGAGGTGTTCGACCGCGAGCGCCGCTACATCTTCAGCCGCGCCTGGCTCTATGTGGGGCATGACTCGGAGATCCGCGAACCTGGCGCTTACCTCACGCGAGACGTTGGGCAGAACGCACTGCTCTTCAATCGTGATCGCGATGGCGTAGTGCACGCGTTCCACAATGTTTGCACACACCGCGGGACGGTACTTGCGATGGAGAAGTGTGGAAAGGCAAAGTCGTTCACGTGCCCCTACCACGGTTGGACCTTCGGAGCGAACGGAACGCTGCTCGATCAAAACGCAAAGACAGGTTACCCACCGAGGTTTAATGCAGAGGGTACTTACAACCTGCGGCAAGTGCCGCGCCTCGAGCGATACCGCGGCTTCTGGTTCATGAACATGAACCCCAAGGCCGTCGCGCTCGAGAAGTATCTCGCGGGGACGAAGGAGTGGATCGATCTGATCATCGATCAGTCCGATGCAGGAATCGAGGTGACCTCGGGTGAGCAGGAGTTCATCGTCAACTGCAACTGGAAGCTCATCTCCGAGAACCAGATCGATTCGTATCACGGTATCTCGCTGCACTCGAGCTATTTTCGTTACGCGATGAAGCGCAGCGGCGAGACGCCCCAGCAGCAGGCCGAGCAGTACAAGGGGCAATCCTGGGGGCTCGGAAATGGGCACGGCGCGTTCGAAGTCGGCGTGCGCCCCGGGCGGCCAGTCGCCGATTGGGTGCCGGCGTTTGGTGCGGAAACAAAGCCGATCATTGATGCAAACAAGGAGCGGCTAATTGCCAAGTACGGCATCGAGCGCGGGACGCGGATGACGACGCGCACACGCAACATGCTGATCTTCCCCAACACGATTCTGAACGATGTGATGTCCGTGTCGATTCGCACGGCATGGCCCGAGACTCCGACGAAGACCCGCGCCAGCATCTGGAATCTCGCGCCGGTGGACGAGCACCCCGCAGTGCGCAAGATCCGGTTGCAGAACCATCTGACCTTCGTCGGCCCGGGCGGCTTTGCGCATCCGGACGACTACGAGATCTTCGATCGCATTTCAATCGGAAACCGCATGTCGCCGCCGACAGCGCATGACTACTCCAAGGGCATGGTCTCGGGGGTCGCGGACGATCTGCTTACCGCGACGGGCGACCATGCGGACGAGACGCAGCAGCGCGCGTGGTGGACGCAATGGGATCGCGTGCTTCGCGGAGCCGAAATTCTGGAGGCCTGAAGACATGACCGACGCGACTGCGGCCGTGGAGAAGTTTCTCTTCGAGGAAGCCGAGCTCCTCGACAACTGGAAGCTGGACCAATGGAAGGCACTGATGACGGAGGATGCGCATTACTCCGTCCCGCCGATCGGCGTTCCAGGAGCTGAGGCGCTCTCGAGCGACACGACGCTGTTCGTGACAGCCGACGATCGCGAGGCCCTTGACGCCAGGGTCGAGCGGCTGACCGGCAAGGCGGCGTGGTGCGAGAGTCCGCGCTCCAACCTGCGGCGCATGGTCAGCAACGTGCGCGTGCTGGAGGAGAACGGCGACGAAGTGAGCGTCGCTGCGAATTTCTGCGTCTATCGAGTTCGGCGGGCGGACATTACGACGTACATCGGACAGTACCGCTACGTGCTGAAGCGTGCCGGCGAGTCGTTCAGGATCAAGCGAAAGACAGTGCTGCTCGATCTCGACGTGCTGCGCGGGCAGGGCGGGCTCGGCATCATCCTGTAAGTTCGGTATGAGCAATGAACCAACGACGCCGAGCTTTCCTGGTAACTCGCGGATATGAGTGTGACCTCCGGAAAAACCGCCGCGCTGGGGCGCATAGGTATCTGGGCGAGTGAACTGAGAACCGCGGCACCGGACGGCGCTGCTCAGGCGGCGCAGGAGCTGGAGGCCTTGGGCTTCGGGGCGCTCTGGGTACCCGGTGGCATCGAGGGCAACTTGCTGGAACGCATGAGCCATCTGCTGGCGGCAACCTCAACCGTGACGCTCGCCACCGGGATCCTCAACATCTGGAAGGACCGGGCCGCGGATGTGGGCTCGTGGTTTAACAGACTTCCCTCTCGCGATCAGGCGCGAGTCTTTCTTGGCTTTGGAGTGAGCCACGGTCCGGTCATCGGAGCGGACTACAGCCGACCGATCGCCACCATGGCCGCGTATCTGGATGGTCTGGATGCGGCCGATCTGCCAATCCACGCCCGATGTCTGGCGGCGCTGGGGCCCAAGATGCTTGAGCTTGCGCGCGACCGAACGGCCGGTGCGCATCCCTATCTGACTACTCCGGAACACACCGCGAAAGCGCGGGCGACGCTGGGCATCACTGCCGTCTTGGCGCCCGAGCAAGGCGTCATCCTGGAGACGGATCCTCAGGCCGCGCGAGCGACAGCGGCGACCGCACTGAAAATCTATCTGACCCTACCCAACTACGTGAACAACTGGCGCAGGCTTGGATTCAGCGACGCGGATTTCGCCGGGCCAAGCGACCGGCTCCTCGACGCCCTGTACGCCTGGGGCGACATGAGCGCGATCAAAGCGCGGGTAGACGCTCACCTCGCGGCGGGCGCCAACCACGTTTGCCTGCAGGTAATTGGCACTGGCGCGGCGCGCGACTGCCTGCCCGTGGCGGCGTGGCGTACCCTTGCTGCGGCCCTTCGGGTTCTAAAGGTTGTATGTGCCTCCTGGAGGATGGAACATGGCAGGCATCGACGGGAAAGTGATCGCGATTACTGGCGCGAGCAGTGGCATCGGCCGCGCGGCGGCCCTTCTGTTGGCCGGACGAGGCGCAACCGTCGTGCTCGGAGCGCGAAGGATCGACGAACTGGAAGCCGTGGTGCGCGATATTGAGCGCGCCGGGGGTGTCGCGAGTCACCGACGCACCGACGTGGCGAGGCGCGAGGACGTCGCCGCGCTCACGGCCTTGGCCAGCGATCGTCATGGCAAGCTCGACGTCTTGATCAGCAACGCCGGCATCGGTCCCATCTCTAAGCTCGACCAGCTACGCGTTGAAGACTGGGAAGCGATGGTCGACATCAACGTCAAGGGTCTGCTGTACGGCATCGCGGCCGCGCTTCCCATTTTTCGTCGGCAAGGTTTTGGTCACTTCGTCAACACGATCTCGACCGCTGGCATCCAGATCAGCCCGACGATGGCAGTCTATGCCGCCACCAAGAATGCCGTGCGCACCCTGAGCGAGGGTCTGCGGCTCGAGTCTGATGGAAAGTACCGGGTGACCGGTATATCGCCGGGATTCGTCGGGACCAACTTCGCCGAATCGATGACTGATCCCGGAGTGAGGGCGGGAATTCAGAAGCAGATGGACGAGATTGCGCTGGAGCCAGAGGCGATCGCCCGCGCGATGGCGTTCGCGATCGAGCAGCCCGACGATGTCGATGTCGGTGACATCGTCGTCCGACCCACTGTCCAGGGCTGAACTGCCGACAGCAATCGATCGTTCATGGGCGGAAAGGAACGGGCTCGAGACTTACTTGGTGGATTTTCGGCGGGAAGGTGCTCTTAGTCCAATGGCCGCCAGGCGCGCCGTCTCGTGCTTGTTGTGCAATTCCAGAAGGGTCTCGCGCTCCGCCTTATCTGGGCGTGCCTGAGTCCACAAACGTTTGTTGAGCCCATATCGTCGCATGTAGTCCATGTACACCGCGGTCTCCTCCTCCGTGAGGCCAACTAGCACTTCCCGCCCGGCTTCGTTCAGGACGATCGCGCTGTCCCGTGACCGGATTTCGCGCTCTGCATCGGTGAAAACAAACATTTGTAAACCCTTCAGCCCGCACTTCAGTAGGCGGATCTAGCTCGTTCCAGGCGGCTGGCTGCTTTCAGGCCGGTCAGGCGCTCGACAGTCTGGGAAAACAGATCAAACTGGACCGCCAATGTGGGCATTACATGATTGAAATACTGTGAAGCAGTCCCCTGATAACTCGTTGCGCGGGTGATGTGATGCACCTCGCAGTTGCCAAGCGCCCTGGCCCTGGACTGATGGGCATATAGGTGGCGACGTGGCGTTAACCCTTGGAAGCATTGCGATGTGTGATTTCACCGATGCCGAACGCAAGTCTCTGACAGCTACGCGTTCCCTCACCCGAGACGAACAGGGACGCGAGGTTCTGGTTGGTCTTACCGAGAGGGAGACCATCCGTTACATGGGCTATGTGCGAAGAGGCGGAAGCCGCCTTAAGGCAGAGCGAGAGATGCACAAGCAATTGGATGAGAAGCACGAGTACGCGCGTATCGAGGCGATCGGAATCGAGCACACCCTTGAGATGCGCAATCCGCCCTGGGCGTAGCAGCTCAGGGAAGCAGGAAGTCAGTCACCAGGTTGAGTTCTTAAGTTCCTTCAGAAGCCAGTCTCGATAGGAGACGAACTTCTCCTGGGCCGCCTCAATGTGGCGGAGTAAGTCCTGGGTGGCCGTGGTATCGGATCCGCCGCGGGCACGTGCATCGATGGTCTCCCGTAGGCGGCCGATATACCGCCCGCCGGTATCGACATACCGCTCAGCGACTTCCAAGTGAGCGAGAACTACACCGCGATCCACAGCAGATATCACCTTCCATCGTCCGATGGGCGGCTTTATACAGCGCACCCGAGCGACGGCCTGCCTAATCGCTCACATTCCCGCAGTCTGCGTCATCGCCAGAGAACAGAGGCGATCGCGTCGGGAGCGACCCGGATCTGGTGCGCACAGATAGCAGCGCCGCTACGCGTAGTCACTCTCGCGCCGCCCACGCCGCTTGCGCCGCTCGGCGCCTTGGTGGGCGACAGCATGCTCGACGCGACGGGGGAACTTCCGACGCCGATCGTCGAAGTGCCGATAGATGCACTTGCACGTCGCAGGGCGATCACAGGTTTTAAGCGGCAGCAGCGGGACGTCCGCCGCCAGTAAGCGCACGTTCATGAGCGATCGTGCGGCGTCGCACGCATCGGCCGCGGCGATGACCTCGGCGCCGCGGTACTTCAGTACGGGCCTGTATTCAACCATTACAACAGTCACCTCGTCGAAAGGTGCACTGGTCGCGCGTCTATTCGATCTTCACCCCCGATGCGCGCAGGGTTGCCGCTCGTGCAGCGCGCAGAAGGTGTCGAGTGTGACACCGGCGAGTCTACCTTCCGTTCAGCTTCTTCAGCCTCTTCAGCTTCTTCAGCTTCTTTGGCTGGGGCGGCCCCTTTTCTGATCCTGACTTGGCCACCGCCGAGGTTGCCTGAAGAGTCAGCACCATAGGTGCGACATAGGCTGCTTTCTTGAGAAGCACTCGCCGGGTCGCGTCATGCGTCATCGTCATCCGTCCTCCGTGGCCCGCATTCGAAGCTAGTCGTATTTGGTCCGCTAGTCTGATGGGCCTCAGTCATAGAGTGAGCCCATGCCAAACAGGGATCTGTAGGAAAAATCCGCGGGGTGATGGTCGAATCGGCATCCCGCGAATATGGCGACTGTCGCGGCAAACGATCGACGTGCTTATGTAACGTTGGCACCGCCGCGAGGTAATGGCGCAGCCGCAGCGTGGTTTTGCAGCGGCGGCCAACGCCTCACTCGATGATCGGCAACTTGGCGACGAACTCGGTAGGAAGAGATCGACCCCGTTTGATTGCGTCGATCATGCTCTTGGCAACCGCGGTATCGATCCGTAGCCGGACGTGGTTGCCTGGAACTTTCCTGAATTCCCCGCTTGGAGCTTGCGCGTGGTACCGCATGGCCCACGGGAAGAGAGAACCATCTTCCGGCTCGAGCGCGGCAACGACTGTCAACAGACGGCCGCCGTTGACCGCTGTGCGAAACGCAATGTACTCCGGGTACGCCGCTGCTGACTTTGTGTCAGGCATTTTTTTTTATCGCTCCCAACCCTGAGGATAAGCATACATCCACACGCCGTCGCCGCAAAATGACACGATGGCCGCGGCGACATGAACACTCGATCACCGCATTCGAAAGCGCAGATTATGGAATCTCCGGCGTTGCGGTTGGATCGAGCCTGCTATCGTTGGGTCTCGCCGGCGAACCCCCATGAAGAGGGTGCAAACATCAAAATCAGGATCCAAGGTTCTCGCATCTCGCTTGTTCTGGCGGCCTCGAGGCGCACATACCGGCACCGTGGCGCTTTTCGCGTCGTCAGCTATTTGTGGGCGATGGCTACAGTCCGGCCGCTGCGCTTCCTCGGCGTGCTGCTTGTTCTGTACGCGATGGTGGGCTGGTACATATTCTCGCCTGCCGAGGTCCTTGCGGACGCGGTTCGAGTTCGGCTTTGGCTATTGCTTTCTGGCGTCGTCGCGTTGATCGTCGACGAGGTGTGCGAGCGGATAACGCAGGAAGCGCGCCAGGTGATGGACCGGAAAGGGCGCGAGCCCTAGATTGCCACTTGTCCGCCAACTTCCATGACACGCGAGGGTGGGATTCCAAAACTGGATGCGGCGTACTCTGAGTTGCGCGCCAGGAATATGAATAGCTTCTTGCGCCAACGCATCATGCCCCGAGGGCCGCCGACGACGATATCGTCCCGGCCGAGAAAATAGACCGCGTCTTCGGTGGGAGCCGGAAGCCACTGCCGTGCTGTCCCCAGCAGTTTGGGAACTGCCGGAAATTCCATGTAGCCTGCGCGTGCTACGACACGGTACAGGCCTGGACCGAGGGTCTCGACCTTAACGCGCCCGCTGTCGGTCACGCGAGGCACCCGCTCCGTAACTAAAGAAAAGATGATCGTGTGTTCATGCAGCACGTAGTTCAGCTTCAAATTGCGCACCAACGTGCGTGGAATGCCAACCGGGTTACTCGTGGGAAAAACCGCCACGCCTGGGACTCGCAGCGGCGGCTCTCGTTTGAGGTTGTCCAGAAAGCCCACCGCTTGTCGCTCTTCACGCCTGATTTGTTCGGTGACGATCACGCGGCCTCGCTCCCAGGTCTTCATCAAACCAAAGACTGCGAGTCCAAACAGGAGTGGAAACCACCCTCCAGTGGGCACCTTGCCCAAGTTCGAGATCACGAAAGCTGCGTCGACCACGAGCACACCACAGAGTATGACGAACTGGGCCCGGGCAGGTCGCGTGGCCGCGCCCCACAGTAGGATCATGATCAGAACGGTATCGATGAGCATGGTGCAAGAGACGCCCACACCATAGGCATGAGCGATACGAGCCGAGGAGCCAAATCCCATAGCGAGACCGATGGTCGCAATGCAGATAAGCCAGTTCACCGACGGCACATAGACCTGGCCGATGGTAGCGGCCGACGAATGCAGGATACGTACTCTTGGGATATAACCCAGGCGCTGGCATTGCTGGGTAATCGAAAATACGCCTGAAATGACCGCTTGGGAGGCGATGATGCTGGCGGCGGTAGCGAGTACCACCAACGGAATCAGTGCCCATTCAGGGGCAAGAAGATAGAAGGGGTTTGCGATCGCGTGCGGAGCAGTCAGTAAGAGTGCCCCTTGCCCGAAGTAGTTGAGCAAGAGGGACGGCCACACGAGCACGAACCAGGCGATAGCGATCGGCCGCCGACCGAAGTGCCCGAGATCCGAATACAGCGCTTCGCCGCCCGTCACCGTGAGGAACACCGCTCCGAAAACGGCAAACGCCACTACGGAATGTTCGGCAAAGAACGCGAAAGCATGATAGGGATTCACGGCCGCAAGGACACCCGGGTGCGCCACGATACTGCGAATGCCAAGGATCGCGAGCACGACAAACCACACCAACATCATCGGCCCGAACAGGCGGCCAATCGCGCCAGTGCCACGACGTTGCAGAGTGAAGAGCCCCAGCAGCGCGATAATCGAGAGTGGAAGTACAGCACGTTCGAAGGCCGGGGCTGCGATGCTTACTCCCTCAAGGGCACCCAGCACCGTCACTGCCGGCGTGATTACGCCATCACCGTAAAAAAGTGCGCATCCGATGAGGCCGAGCGTCCCGATCGCCGTTGTACTGAGCATCGGCTGCTCGTTGAGTACCCGTGTGGTGAGCGCAAGCACGCCACCTTCGCCGTTGTTGTCCGCACGGAGGATGATCCCGACGTACTTGACGGAAATTATCAGCAGCAGGGACCAAAAAATGAGCGATAGGATGCCAAGGACACCGGGCGCATCGACAGTCACTCCCGCAGCATCGGAAAAACAAGCGCGCAACGCATAAAGGGGGCTCGTCCCGATGTCGCCGAATACGACGCCCGTTGCCGCCAGTGGGAGTGCCAGTTTGGATGAGGCTGGAGCGCCCTGGCTCGGCGACGATTTGGCCTGCATCAGGGTTCGCGATGAGTGGGTGCCATTTGGGCACCATAGCGTAGCGCAAGACCGCTAAAGCGGCATGCGGGGCATTTTCAGGCATCTCTTCCGGGCCACCGGGTGGCCTGGTGCTGGGTATTCAGGGTAAGGCTTCAGCCTGTTCGTCCGTTCGATCGTCGATGGTATTGTGGTCCGCATAGGGGCAGACCATGACAGATGTTCCAATTACTACACTTACGATCGCGGCCGCGGTCGGCTGCGGTCTCGTCGCGGGCTTCTTCTTCGCGTTCTCCGTGGTCACGATGAAGGCGCTCGGTCGAATCGCACCCGCGCAGGGAATTGCCGCGATGCGCTCGATCAACGTCGTGGTGCTGAATCCGTGGTTCTTCTCCGCTTTCTTCGGAACGGCGGCCCTGTGCGTAATCCTCGCCATTCACGCTGCGGTCACCTGGCGCATGCCGAGTGCGGTCTACGTAGTGACCGCCTCCGTGCTCTATCTCCTGGGTGTGATCTTCGTGACGATGGCCTTCAACGTGCCGTTGAACAACGCGTTGGCTGGTGTTGCACCAGGAAGTCCCGACGCTGAGCGTGTCTGGACCCGTTACCTTTCGGTCTGGACGGCGTGGAATCATGTGCGAACAGTGGCGCCCATCGTCAGCGCCGGATGCTTCATTCTGGCTTTGCTCGACTATCGCTGATTAGAGGATAAGCTAAGGCGACACACGCGGAGTTCGTGGCCTGGCCGTGTGGGTGCCCGCGTGGTGGGGGTGCATCGGCGACGGCCACGGGCGCGGTCGGACGGCTGTCGGGAGGAAAGGATGGACAAGCCTCGCATCTTCCTGGGCTCATCGAAAACGCAGGCGAAGCTCCTGCAGGCGTTGACGCGCGGTCTCGAAGACGTCGCGCAAGTAGAACCTTGGACCATTTCAT
The DNA here is from genome assembly GCA_963728295.1 of uncultured Gammaproteobacteria bacterium. Lineage (GTDB taxonomy): Bacteria > Pseudomonadota > Gammaproteobacteria > Steroidobacterales > Steroidobacteraceae > DATJKD01. The sequence goes on from CAVSKB010000011.1 coordinate 37,353, forward strand.
TCAATCCTGGGACCACGACACTGGAGCGGCTTCTTGAGCTCGCGCACGAGGTCGATTTCGCCGCCTTCGTTTTCGCTCGAGACGACTGGACAACTAACAGCCCAGCCGCATCCGAACCCAGCGGAGCTGGCCAAGCTTCTCCGCGAGACAACGTTGTCTTCGAGGCTGGGTTGTTTGGCGGTGTCCTCGGTATGCGCCGAACTTTCATTCTCCACGCGAGTGGCGCAAAGCTTCCTACCGATCTCCTCGGTCTCACCCTCATACGGTGCGGGGAGGCGATGACCGCTGCCGAGATGAGAGACGTCAACCAGAAACTTCGTAGGGCGATCGAGAGCGAGGGCCGCATCGCCGGTATCCAAGGCATATGGTGGCAGTTTTCCTTGACGGAGCGCAGCTCCGAGGAGCCTTCGGCCGTGAGCCTCTTGCAGATCTCGCGAGGTCGCGACGGGATGCTGGAGTTGACCGGTCGCTCATGGCAAGCGGATGGCACCCTGTCAGCGCGATACTGGAGCGAAGCGGCAAGGCAGAAGAGGGATCCCCCAGGCATCTTTTACTACTGGAATGGCGAACGGCCTCGGCACCCGAACGCGCCTCGGTTGGACGGGACGGGGGAGATTAAAATTGAGTCTGCCGATCGCGCGGCCGGTTACTGGACAACTCGTTCGGACACCGACCCGAACGTCAGCGCACGAACGTCGGGGGTTTACCTGCGCGCCGATCCTGAGGACCTGAGCATCCTGGACGGACGCGACGATCGGAAACGCGCCGAGTTGATCGCGGAGCGTCTGGGGCGCTGGGAGTCGATCAGGAACGCGTGAAACGGGTGCACTATAGCCGGGTGCTGGACGTAGCATGAAACTGAGTCTCGATTTACCGGACAGCTTCGCGCACTAGACGGCGCAACCCCACAAGGAGACGTACCATGCCCGTGCTATCGAAAGGGCCCGATACGATTGTACTGGTTCATGGCTTCTGGGTGACGCCGCGAAGCTGGGAGCACTGGATCACACGCTATGAAGCCCAAGGCTACCGCGTGCTCGCTCCAGCGTATCCCGGGTTCGAGGTAGAGGTCGAGGCCCTCAACCGCGATCCTTTGCCCGTCGAACGCCTCACGGTTCCCGCGGTCATGGCGCACCTCGAAGGCGTTGTCCAGCGACTCGAGATGCCACCGATCCTTATGGGGCATTCGGCGGGTGGCGCGTTTGTGCAGCTCTTGCTCGATCGCGGCTATGGGGCGGTGGGAGTGGCGATCAACTCCGCGCCTACGGAAGGTGTGCGCGTCACGCCGCTGTCGCAGCTCAAATCGACGTTCCCGGTGCTGAAGAATCCCGCGAATCGCCACAAGGCAGTGCCGTTCACGTACGAGCAATGGCGCTACGTGTTTACGAACACATTCGACGAAGCGGACGCGCGCGCTGCGTACGACCGCTACCACGTCCCGGCATCAGGGGGCATTTTCTGGGACAGCGTGCTGGCGAATTTCATCCCCGGCCCCCAGGACATTGCGGTCGACTACCATAACGACGCCCGCGCGCCCCTTCTCTTCATCTCGGGGAGCGAAGATAACCTGATGCCGCCCGCCGTCCAACGCTCGAACGCGAAGCTCTACAAGTCCAACACGGTCACGGAGATCAGCGAATTTCCGGGACGCTCACATCTCATGCCTGCCCAGCAGCGGTGGGAGGAGATCGCCGACTATGCACTGGCGTGGGCCAAGGAGCACGCGACGCACCAGCCGCAGGCCGCTCCGACATCTTGATGAGATGGGGCCGCCAACGCGATTGGGGCGAGCAAGCCGATTAGCTTTCGTTCACCGGAACGCCTCGTCCCTCACGCGGACGCCGTCTATTACGTTACTACGTTGATCTCAAAGTCGCGGCCCTCCCAGCGCCAGGCCTCGCGCCAGAAGAAGGTGAAGCGGATCGGAGCCGTTTGGGCCGGTGCGACGGGAATGTCCACGAAGTCGATACCGAGCGCAGTTGGCGCCGAATCGGTGTCGGTGACGGCGGACCACTCTGCGACCGTCCAGTGCAGCCGAAACGGCGCCCTGGCTTGGACACGCAGGATAGTGCCTGCACGAACCCAGCGAACGCGGCGCTGGAAGGCCCATACCTCGATCGGCAAGTGTGCACGGCTACCTTGATAGCGCTCGACGACGGACGGAACGCGGTCGAATACCCGGCCGTCGCGAGCTGAGCGCAGGAGCTTTATGTACTCGGCATGCGCCCACATCAGTGGCATGGCAGCGCCGGTCGGCCGGCCGAGCTGCATGCGCGCCTCGGGCAGATCCGGCGCGTCCCACACCTGCTCCGGAAGCAATCCCGCATCGGTTGCGAAGCGCTCCATGGCGCGGATGTAAGGACCAGCATCGCGGCCGGCGGCGAGCTCGTAGTGGCCTCGCTCGCCCGTGAGCAGCGGCCACGCTCGGCCCGTCCCCCACCTTGCATAAGGGCCGCCGTCGTCTTGCTGGCCATAGCCGTCATGGTTGTACCGGCGCCAGCATGGGCCAAACGGCGTCTCGACCTTGAGCACTGCGTCCACCACCCGAAGCGAGTCCTCGATGAGGGAGCTGCCGGCTCTCCGAATCCCGTAACGTACGAGCTCGAGGAACCCCGCATCGACGATTTCCTTGGCGGGGAATTCGGTGCGCGTGCCCGGCGGCCGATTGCGAATCAACAATACGCCGCGGTTCGGATCCTCGTCGGGCTCCGGATCATTGGGATCTACGGTCGAATGCGGATGAAGTGCCGCGTGACGCCGGGCACCAGCGTGCCATCGGTCGTGACGGTCCAGGCTTCGACGTGGCACTCGAGGAAATCGGCGTGTCGCTGGAGGAACGCGGCAGTCGCCTGGTCGCCACGTTCATGCGCGAAGCCAGCGGCGCAGGTGAGCGCGGCGATATTCGAAGCGAGCGTCGAGGGCGAGTAGCCCGCTGTTCTCCTCCCAGCGCTCCTGCGGCGTGACCGGTCCCTGGTCGATCGAGATACCCGGCAGCCCGCAGCACCATCGGATATGGATCGAAATCGCGTAGCGCGTCGGCTTCGTGCAGCTTCCAGGCGAGCAGGATCGGGAACGCGACCTCGTCGAGCTGGATCCCGCGCCAGTACGGCTCGCCGTCGATCCAGAAGTTCTGGTGGAATCCGCCGTCGGGCTGCTGCGAGCACGCGAGGTAGATGAGGGCTCGCAGCGGCGTCTCTGTGTTGCCGGAGGCCAGCAGCCCGGTCGTGCTGTTCACCATGTCGCGCGTCCACACGAGATGATAGCCGCCGAGGTCCTCGTCGCCCTTCGACCTCGCCCCACGGGATGCTGAGCGAGGCGATCATCGCTCCCGGGTACGTCTTGTCCTCGTGCGCCAGGAGCAGGCTGTGGCTCGCGTGGTACAGGCGCCCGCCGTCGCCGCTCGCCGGTCGCGAGCGGTGCCAGTGTGGCGACAGGCGCGGCTCCACTGCGTCGACGAATCGTTCGCGGTGCTGCGGCGAAAGGGAAGCCGAGCGACTGCAGAGGGTCGTCGTCGCGTGATGCAGGCTGTTGCCGAAGCGCGAGGCCCAGGGTGAACTCGATGTCCCTGACCGAGGTCGAGCTCGCCGATGAGCGCGATGTTGCCGTTCTCGGCGGCGTCGAACTCCCAGTCCATGCGGAAATCGTGCGCCAGGTCGGTCCAGCCGTCCGTCGTGCCGACGTAGCCGCACGAGCGGCGCACGAACGGAACGGTCGCGCCCATCGCGAGCCAGGTGCCGTGCTTCTGCGCCGTCAGGAGCCGCGGCCGGCGGCCTCCGCGACGTAGCCGCTGTTCTCCCACCCGCCGACGTCGAGGTGCGGGGCGAGCGAGCGCGAAGAGCCGGAGTCTCGCGAGCGAGACTGCGGTCGCCCTCCAGCCGCGTATGGACCAGGATGCAGGCTGGTGCGGATCGGCGATCACCTCCTTGACGATCCGATAGCGGCCCTCGCGATCGGTGTTGATGATCCGGACGCCGAGCGCGTGACCTTGGCGAACGGCTCCAGACGGGACTCGAGATGGCGCCGCTCGTCGTGGAAGAAGCTCTCGCCGTCGGTCACCAGGTATTGAAGGTCACGGATCTGCGGGCGGTCGATGGTCGGATAGTAGACCTCGTTCAGGATGCCGGCGGAGACGGTGAACCAGACCGTGCTACCGGCCGAGTACGCCGTCCCGATCGCGTCCTTCGCGCTCTGGGTCCATCGTGGTGCGATGCCGGGGGCGCCGAACGCATGTTTTACGCTATGAACGATCAAGATGCGTCCAAGGCGCCGTGCGGGTAGCGCGCTCAATCATCAGCATGCGAGCGCATTCTGCTCGGCAAGATCCTGGCGAAGAATCCGCAGCACCTCGGCCACGGCTGCATCGTTCTTATATACCTGGTGATCCGACTCCACGACGAGCGTCGAGGCTGCGCCCGGCAGGAGTGCGCTCGCGAGTGGCACGACGCCATCGGTCTCGGGCTTCCGGCCGGGCAGGGCTCCTGCAATGGTGTGATAGGGAATGCCGGCGACCGGCATCAGCGTCTCGCCCGCGCGTCGCACCGGTTGCAAGGTCTGCAGCGAAGTGATGCTGTTAACGCTCGCATGGAGATAGGCCTCGCGCAGTTCCTCGCGCACCGCGTCTGGATTCTCGAGCGTAAGCCGGCGTAGCGCCTGGAGCTCCGGCACGTGCCGGCCAACCAGCTTGCGGAACAGACGCCCGAGCCACTCGTCGGCCCGCGGACTGCCGCGGTGCGGCGCAGCCAGAAAAATGGCGCGCGAAACGCCGGGATAGGGCTCGAATCGGAAGACGCTGTGCATCAGCGCGAGATCGTCGGGATCGCCGCGCAACGCCTCCGGGGGCACTGTGAACGCCGCCGACCACAGCACGTCGCCACTGTTCACGCACAGCATCCGCGAAACCACGCCGCCCAGGCTGTGGCCGATGAGCACCATGCCCGATCGCGCCGGGTCGTCTGCTTCCGGATCGAGCACGTTCCAGACCGTGTCGAGGTAGCCTTGCATTCGCCGACGGGTCACGAGGAGCGGCGCATCGGTCGGATAGACCATGTGCCAGATCTGGAAACGCGCCCGCAGATCGGCGGCCCCCCACAGCGCGTTCGACAGGCGCGCCCAGGCGAGGGGACTGCTGCCCAGTCCGTGGATCATCACGACCGGACGCTTGTTCGGATCGTAGTCCTCGAGGAGGTAGAGGCCCGCGCGCCGACCCACCTCGTCGCCGCCGAGAAGACCCCATACGCTCAGGCGGCGCAGGTCGGAGGTCTCCACTTCCCTGGCATGGAAGGCCGAGGTGTCGAGCGCGAGCGGATAGCGCCGGCTCCCGACCGCAAGCGGACCCGATGCCAGCGGATCGGCGATCACCAGCCGCGGCATCGATCCGTCGCCACCGGTAGTGGACTCGAACCAGGCGATCGCCGAGCGAAACACGCCTTCGCGCGGCAGCAACTTGCACAGCGCACGGTCGTCGCAGCGCGGCGTCATCACGGCCAGCGGCACGCCGAAGCCACGGCTGACGAAACGCTGTCCGCCGAAGACGGTTGCCGGTACATCCCGCGCGCGCATGAGCGTGAGCGGGCCCTCGAGATAGGGCGATAGTTTGCGAAACTCGAGCGTCATTTCGAGACCGCCGATCCGGGTCGGCCCCTCGGACCAGCGTCGTGGCGAGCCCTTGCAGCGCCAGCCCGAAGAAAGCGTCGGTGCAATCCGTGTTCAGCGTCGCGGCTTCCTTCGCGACGGCCCGGTCCGCGGCGCCCATGGCCCGGTACGCGATCGCGGCGCAACGCGACCACGGCTCGATCGCCATGCGCTCTTTTTGCTGTCGCCTGGCCCAATCAGCCCAACTATTGGCCTCGATCAGGATTCGAGCCGCCTCATCGGCGTCCCCGGGGCACCCACCCTCGCGCGCACAGGCCGGCGCGGGCGGCGCAGGCCCTACAGCCGGCGCCGATTGCTCGGGCGCCAGGGAGCGGCAGCCGGTCATCGCAAGCACGAGGCCAATGACCAGTGCAGTCTGCCAGGCGTAGCTCGTGTCGATGGGCGGCACCTCCGCTTCCTGAGATCGATGTGAAGCTGATAACATTACTGAATAACAGCGGAAATGACCCCGAACCGCAAAATGATAGTCGTAGTGGTCGCGCTGCTCAGTGCGCCATGATTTCTCTTATTCTGGTGATGGTGTGCGCGATCGCGGCCGGTTGGCTGGCGAACCGTGTTCACGTGCCGTACCCGATCGTGCTGGTCCTGGCAGGGATCGGACTCGGATTCGTCTACGACTGGCCGGGGCTGGAGCCGGAGCCGCAGCGTGATCCTGGCGATCGTGCTGCCGGCAGTGTTGTACCCCGCGGCAATCGACACTTCGTGGCGCGATTTTCGCCGGAACCTTCGCCCAATCCTGCTGCTCGCCATCGGCTTGGTGGCGACGACGACGCTGGCCGTGGGCATCGCGTTCAAGTGGCTGGTGCCGCAGGCGCCGTGGGCGGTCGCATTCGCGCTGGGCGCCATCGTCTCGCCGCCGGATGCAGTGGCGGCGACCGCGGTGTTGAGGCGATTTCGCTTGCCGCGCCGGATCGTGACGCTGCTCGAGGGCGAGAGCCTCGTGAACGACGCGACCGGTCTGGTGCTCTACCGGTTCGCCGTGGCTACTGCCCTGACGGGCGTGTTTTCCGGCTGGACGCTGGTCGGCGAGTTTGCCTTGATCGCGCTCGGCGGGATCGCGCTCGGCATCGCAATGGGTGTGGATCACGTCGTGGTTCCAGGAGCGCCTGCACGATCCGATGCTCGAGCTCGCGATGTCACTGACGACCCCCTTTGCGACCTATTGGCTTTGTGAGTTCCTGCAGGTGTCGGGCGTCCTCGGCGTCGTCGCCGTCGGACTCTATCGGTCGCAATGGGCGCATCTGGGCAGCTCGGCGCTTGCGCGCCTCAATATCCGCACCTTCTGGGGCGCCGTCGTGTTCGTGGTCAATTGCCTCGTGTTCGTGCTCATCGGCATCCGCTTGCCGCTGATCGCCGAGTCGCTCCTGGGGCAACAGGCCCTGTCCTGGCCGCGTGTCGTGGGCCTGATAGCCGCGTTGAGCGCCGTTGCAATCGGCGTGCGGTTTCTATGGATCTTCACTGCGACCTACGGCGTGCGTTGGCTGGTGCCGTCACTGCGTCGTCGCGATCCCGCCTCCGCCCGTGTCTCGACCCTCGTCAGCTGGAGTGGCATGCGGGGCGTCGTTTCCCTGGCCGCAGCGCTCGCGCTGCCCACCGCGTTACCGACCGGTGAGCCGTTTCCGCAGCGCGACCTCGTGATCCTCCTCACCTTCGGTATCGTTTTCGTGACGCTGGTCGGCCAGGGACTGACGCTGCCGGCTCTAATCCGGGCACTGCGCCTTGCGAATGACACCTCCAGGGAGACTGAGGCCGAGCTCGCGCGCGAGGCCATGCGCCGCGCAGCGATCCAGGCCGTGAACAGGTTGGTCGCCGAGCACGGGTTGCCCGCGCATGAAGCGGTGGCGGTAAAGCGCTTCTTCAACAGCCGATCGAGGTCGGCGGGCTCTCGCCCGACAGCGAGGCGCGCTTGTGGCTTGGCGCAGCGGCTGCGCAACGCGAAGCGCTGATCAAGCTGTGGCGGAACGGCGAGATCGGCGACGACGTGCTGCTCGGTCTCGAGCGCGAAATCGATCTCGCCGAAGCGCGTCTCGCGCGCGAAGACTGACTCATCCTTGATCGATAAGAGGAGATGTGTTTTAAGAGGGAGGGCTTCAGTCCGGGCCGGCATCGGTCTCATGGCAAATCGTTACGCGCCCATCGAGGACTACGGCGTCATCGGCGACCTCCACACGGTCGCGCTGGTGGGCAAGGACGCATCGATCGATTTCCTGTGCCTGCCGTCCTTCGACTCACCCTCGGTATTCGCAGCCCTCCTTGACGCCGATTGCGGAGGCCGCTTCCAGATCGCTCCACAGCTCGACGACGCCGTGCACAGGCAGCTCTACCTGCCGGACACCAACGTGCTGCTGACCCGTTTCCTGTCGGACGGAGGCGTCGCCGAGGTGTCCGACTTCATGCCAGTGGAGGACGCCGGAGTCGCGCACAACCTCGTGCGCCGCGCTAAGACGGTTCGTGGCGAGGTGCGCTTCAGCATGCGATGCGAGCCGCGGTTCGACTACGCCCGCGCCACACACACGGTGGAACGGCGCGGCGAGACAGAAATTCTGTTCGTTGGTCGCGCCGGCGCGCGCGAGCTGGTGCTGCGGCTGCGCTCGTCCGTTCCGATGCAGGTCGCGGAGGGAGCCGCCGTGTCCGAGTTCACGCTCGGCGCCGAAGAGTCGGCGTGGTTCGTTCTCGAGGTCGTGATGAGCGACGGGCAGTCGCCCTGCGCGAGGCCCGATTACGTGTCCGACGCGTTCAAGGAAACCGTGAACTTCTGGCGCGCCTGGATCGCCCGCAGCACCTACAAAAACCGCTGGCGCGAGATGGTGAACCGTTCCGCACTCGTGTTGAAGCTCCTCACCTCGAGACAGCACGGCTCGATGGTGGCCGCCCCCACCTTCGGATTGCCCGAGTATATCGGCGGCGAGCGCAACTGGGACTACCGTTACTCCTGGATCCGCGACTCGTCTTTTACCCTCTATGGACTCATGCGGCTCGGCTACACGGGCGAGGCCGCCGCGTTCATGCGCTGGATGATGGCGCGCTGCGAAGAGCTGGAGCCGGACGGCGCGCTCCAGATCATGTACGGCATCGACGGCCGCCACGACGTGCGCGAGGAGTCGCTGGCCCACCTCGAGGGCTACATGGGCTCGCGTCCGGTCCGCATTGGCAACGCCGCCCACGCGCACCTCCAGCTCGACATCTACGGCGAGTTGATGGATTCGGTGTATCTGTACGACAAGTACGGTGCGCCGATCGGGCACGACGCGTGGTTGAACATCGTGCGGCTGCTCGACTGGGTGTGCGAGCACTGGCGTGAGAAGGACGAGAGCATCTGGGAGGTGCGCGGCGGGCGCCAGGAGTTCCTCTACTCGCGGGTGATGTGCTGGGTCGCGATCGATCGCGCCATCCGCCTCGCGCGCAAGCGGTCTTTCCCCGCTCCGTTGTCTCGCTGGTACGAGACACGGGACACCATCTACCGGGATATCTACGAGCGCTTCTGGGACCCGGCGCGCCGCGGCTTCATCCAGCACCCGGGCGCGGACACCTTCGACGCCGCAGCGCTGCTCATGCCCATGGTGCGTTTCATTTCGCCGACCGACCCGCGCTGGATCGATACCCTGCGCGGCATCGAGCAGCAGCTGGTAAGCGACTCACTGGTTTATCGCTATCGTCTCGGGGAGCGCTTCTCCGACGGCCTCGCCGGTGAGGAGGGCACGTTCTCGATGTGCTCGTTCTGGTACGTCGAGTGCCTATCCCGCATGGGCGATCTGCCCAAGGCGCGGTTCTTCTTCGAGAAGATGCTTGGTTACGCGAATCACCTGGGACTTTACGGCGAGGAACTGGGCCCGCGCGCGCAACACCTCGGCAACTTTCCGCAGGCGTTCACGCACCTTGCGCTGATCAGCGCTGCCTACGATCTCGACCGACGGCTCTCCACCGCTGGCCACGCTGGCTGAGGATCTCTGATGAGTTACCGAGCGCGCCTTGTTCTTGCTTTTCTGCTCGCATTCCCGGTCGTCGCGGGAGCAGCCGCCGATGAGGCCATACGCAGTCAGTTCGCAACCGTCAACGGCGTCAAGTTGCACTACCTGCAGGCCGGCGGCGGAACCGAAACACCGATCGTCCTGCTGCACGGCTATGCGCAGACCAGTCACATGTGGCGCCCCCTCATCCCGAAGCTTGCGAATCGGCACACCGTGATCGCGCCCGACCTTCGGGGTGCGGGCGCTTCTGAGAAGCCGATGAGCGGCTACGAAAAGAAGACGCTGGCGCAGGACATTCATGCGCTGGTGCGGTCGCTGGGATATCCAACCGTGCGGATCGTCGGTCACGACATCGGCCTGATGGTGGCGTACGCATACGCTGCGCAGTACCCGCAGGAGGTGGAGAGCATCGTACTGATGGATGCGTTTCTGCCGGGCGTCGGTGACTGGACCACTGTGTGGCTGCTGCGCGACCTTTGGCACTTCCACTTCTACGGGGAGACCCCGCTGAAACTCGTCGCTGGTCGCGAACGCATCTACTTCGAGCATTTCTGGAACGATTTCGCCGCGGATCGCACGCACTCCGTATCGGAGAAGGATCGCCAGATATACGCAGCCGCATACGCACAGCCGGGCGGCATGCGTGCCGGGTTCGAGTACTTCAAGGCGTTCGAGCAGGACGCCAAGGATTTCGGTGTCTTCGCGAAAACCAAGCTGCCGATGCCGATGCTGGTACTCACCGGTGAGAAGGCGTCCGGTGAATTCCTCATCGAGCAGGGCAGGCTGGTCGCGACTGACGTGCGAGGTGTAATCATCAAGGGTTCGGGACATTGGCTTATCGACGAGGCGCCGGAACAGACCATGAAGGAACTCGTGGCGTTCCTTGACTCAGACGCGCCCGGTACCTCGTCGCAACGCATTGCGCCGGCCGAATTCGCCGCGTCGGCGCGTTGACTCAGGCAGTAGGAACGGTGCCGCCGTCGATGACGTATTCGGTTCCGGTGATGGTGGCCGCGCGCGGCGAGGCCAGAAATGCAACGAGATCCGCCACCTCGTGCGGCTTCGAGGGTCGGCCGATCGGAATGCCGCCCAACGATTGCATGATGATCTGCTTGCCACCCTCATAGCTTGTCCCGGCTTCTTCAGCGAGTCTCTCCGCCATCGCGACAGCCGCATCGGTCTCGACCCAGCCGGGAGAGACTCGCACGACGCGAACGCCTTTAGGCGACACTTCCTTCGACAGACTCTTGCTGTAGGTCGACAGTGCGGCCTTCGCAGCGGCGTAGGCGGTCGTGGATTCCGGCAGCGGAAGCTGACGCTGGATCGATGTGATGTGAATGATGACGCCAGACCCCTGTTCGATCATCGATGGCAGAAGCGCGCGATCCAGCCGCACCGCCGACATCAGGTTCTGCTCCAGGGCCTTCGACCATTCCGCGTCACTGAGGACCGCGAAGCCGCCTGCGGGCGCACTTGATCCACCAACCACGTTGACGACGATGTCGACGCCGCCGAGCTGTTGTCTGACCGCATCTGCGACTGTCGCACAGCCATCCGCGGTCGACACATCCGCTGCAACGAAATGCACGCCTTCGGTCGGCTGCTCGGGAATGGCTCGAGCCGTGGCAATCACTTTGACACCGGCCTCGCGGAACACCGCCACTACCGCTGCGCCGATCCCCTTGGTGCCGCCAGTGACGAGCGCCCGTCGGCCTGCAAGCTCAAGACTGAAGCTCACGGGATGATTTCCAGCGCCGCGATCTTTTGCCCTTCGAGTTTGAAGAAGAACCGCAGGTTCACGGGGCTGCCGGGAAAATTGCCAACAAGCCGACTGGTTACGATGGTTTTCCCATCCCGGTCCTCGGATGCGAACGGCTCGCTTGTGTAGTCGTACTTGGCCGAAGCATCCGCCTTCCATTGCTTGATGGCAGAGAGTCCGGTGTACGTATGGCCCTCGTCCTTTACGACCGCGTTTTCGGTGAAGCACCGAGCAATGGCCTCGCTGTCCCGCTTGTCCGCAGCAAAATACGCGGCAATCGGCCTGGATAGTTCAATCGTCATGTGCGCTCCTCCTCTGTGCATCCCGCTTCACCCTGCTCGCGCCGCCGCCTCTTGGTTGCAGCACGTAATAGATGTCAGTACCCTCCTAAAAATGCAAGAACGCACAGAAAAGTAAGGTACTCACCCATGAGTAAGCAGGAGTACACGCCGACTTCGGCGGCCATCGGGGTCGAGCAGGCTTTCAAGATGCTCGAGGGTCGCTGGAAACTCCTGATCCTTTTCCACTTATTCGGCGGCAAGCTGCTGCGGTTTTCAGATCTGGAGCGCGCCATCCCTGCTATCTCGCAGAAGATGCTGATCCAGCAGCTCAGGCAGATGGAAAGCGACGGAATCGTCAGGCGGATTGTCCACCATCAAGTTCCGCCAAAGGTCGAGTATGGTCTCACCGAATGGGGCCAGACACTGTGTCCGGCACTCGATGCGTTGTTGACGTGGGCCGAGAAACGCAACTCCGCGAGCCCAGTGGTACGGCACAACGGGAATCGATGAGGTTGCCGCGATGGTGATTCACGCGCACGCCGCTTCGTCCGCGAAAGGCTCGTTGGATCCGTCCGAGTATGACCCTGAGGCTGCGGCTGAGATCAACAGCTCGCCGGCCGGCGGCCAGCGCGCTGTAATCGATGCAGCGGTAGCATTGCACCGCGCCGGCCGTGCGTTTGCGCTCGCGATCGTCGTCGACACCGAAGGCTCGACATATCGCAAGCGCGGCGCGGTCGCGCTGGTGACCGACGATGGCCGCCGGATAGGGGTGATTTCTGGCGGCTGTCTCGAAGCGGGACTCGAGACGCTCGGCCGGGAAGTGCTCGCCAGCGATGCGCCATGCATGATGGTGTTCGACACGCGCAGCGACGACGATCTCGTTTTCGGCTCAGGGACCGGATGCCGCGGTCGAATGCACGTGGTCGCGGTGCCGGTTCGGCCCGGCCGTCCGTCCGTAGCGTTCGATGCGATAGCAAGAGCTCACACGCGTCGCGAGAGTGCGGTCATTGAGCTTGCGGAGGTCGCGCCGGGCCGGTTCGGACACGGTCGCGTCAACATCGAGTCACCGCCGACGCTGGTCGCGATCGGCGCTGGACCGGAACTGCCGCCACTGTTGCGGATCGCTCGCACGCTGGGCTGGTTCACGTGTGTCTCGGACCACCGTGACGGCTTGCTGTCCGCCGAGCGGATCGTCGACGCCGACCTAGTCCTGCGAGGCCGCCCGAAGACCGCGCTTGGCGAACTCGGGGGGCAGCGCATCGACGCAGCGATCGTGATGACACATTTGGCAGAAGTTGATCTCGAAGCGCTGACCGCGATCGCGGGTTCGAATGTCAGCTACGTCGGACTCCTCGGTCCGCCCGGTCGACGCGACGAGCTGCTCGGACAATTGCGCGAGGCTGACCGAAGGGCGCTGCAGGGCCGGTTGCACGCACCCGTGGGACTGCCGCTCGGCGGCGAAGGACCAGAAGCGATCGCGCTCGCGATCGCGGCCGAGCTCCAGCAGGAATTTCAAAGGTCGCGATGACACCGGCAAGACATGCGGCACTGTTGCTTGCCGCGGGCGGATCGCGCCGGCTCGGAACACTGAAGCAGTTGCTCGAGATCGACGCCGAACCGCTCGTGCGCCGAGCCGCGCGTGCGCTGCTCGCGACGCAGCCGGGCGGGCTGTACGTCGTGGTCGGCGCGCATGCGGAGGAGGTGTTTCGAGCGGTCGCGGAGGCGACCGCGGAAAGGATCGATTGCCCCGACTGGGAAGAGGGACTGTCCGCGTCCCTGCGTGCAGGCGTTGCCGCTCTTCCGGGCGATATCGATGGCGTACTCGTCGCGCTCTGCGATCAGCCGGCAATGGACGCAGTGCACCTGCAACGGTTGATCGAGAGGTTTCGCCTGCACCCGAGCGATGCGGTCGCGAGCGCCTATTCGCGAGTTCTCGGCGTGCCCGCCGTGTTGCCGCGCGCATGGTTCGAAGAGCTTTCCGAGTTACGAGGCGATCTGGGTGCAAGAGAATTGCTGCGGTCAGCGTCGCAGGTGGTGCACGCAGTCGAGGCGCCGGACCCTGGCGTTCGACGTCGACAAGTCGTCAGATCGCTCGCAACACTGATGCGTGCAGGAACGCTGCACGACGAAATATCCCAACGGGGAGCGACACATGGCCTTCACAATCAAGGTTAACGGTACGCAGCATCAGCGTCGATGTTGACGGCGATACGCCGCTGCTTTGGGTCCTGCGCGACGTGCTCGGCATGACCGGCACGAAGTTTGGTTGCGGCAGGGCCCTGTGCGGCGCTTGCACGGTCCACCTGAACGGCGTCGCGACCCGCTCTTGCGTAATGCCCATCGAAAGCGTCGGCGATGCGGCGGTCACGACAATCGAAGCCATCGGTACCACGGCGGCCGGACGCAGTATCCAGAGAGCCTGGCTCGATCTCGAGGTGGTCCAGTGCGGGTACTGCCAATCGGGTCAGATCATGTCCGCATCTGCGCTTCTGGCGAGCAATCCGCATCCGAACGACGCCGACATTGACGATGCGATGTCCGGGAACATCTGCCGCTGCGGTACCTACGTGCGCGCTCGTGAAGCCATCAAACGCGCAGCGCAGGCATCAGCGGCGAGCGGGAAGGAGGGCTGATCATGAAATTCGATAAGCTCAGCTCAATCGCCCCTGACCGCCAAGACTCGCCCCCGGGTAATGGTGTGTCGCGGCGGATCTTTCTCAAGGGTGGTGTCGCCGCCGGCGGCGGACTCATGCTGGGCTTTGGGCTGCCCGCGTTTGTCGGCGACGTCATGGCGGAAGGGTCAAGCAGCTTTGCGCCCAACGCCTTCATTCGCATCGGCAGCGACGGGTCGGTGACGCTAACCATGCCTTATGTGGAGATGGGGCAGGGCACGTACACCTCCATACCCATGCTCATTGCAGAGGAGTTGGAGGTGGCCTTGAGCCAGGTGCGCCTGGAGCATGCGCCACCGGATGAAAAGCACTATGCCAACCCGCTCCTGGGCGGCCAACAGGGCACGGGCGCATCAACCGCGATACGGGCGGTGTGGGAACCGCTGCGGCAAGCCGGTGCGACTGCCAGAGTGATGCTGATCGCTGCGGCGGCTAAGCGCTGGAAGGTGGAGCCATCCTCGTGTCACGCGGAGCGCGGCGAAGTCGCTCACAAGGCGAGCGCGCGCAGGATCACTTACGGCGCTCTTGTCGGGGATGCAGCGGAGATGCCCGTTCCTGAGAAAGTGGCGCTCAAGCGCCCGGAGGAATTCAAGCTGATCGGTACGCCGGCCAAGCGACTTGATGCGCCGTCTAAGGTCAACGGAACGGCCATCTACGGAATCGATGTCAAATTGCCGGGGTTGAAAATCGCGACGCTCGCGCAGTCGCCCGTGTTCGGGGGCCGGCTGAAAAGCGTCGACGACACAGCGACCAGGGCAGTCAAGGGTGTCCGTCAGATCGTGAAGCTGGACGATGCGGTTGCCGTCGTGGCCGACCATATGGGGGCGGCGAAAAAGGGCCTCGCGGCCCTGAAGATTCAATGGGACAACGGACCAAACGCGACGCTCAGCACCGAGGACATCGCCCGTGATCTCGAAAGAGGGACGCTCAATGCAGGGGCGGTTGCGCAGAACGTAGGTGATGTTGCCCAAGCAATCACGCGGGCCGCCGCCAAGGTCGACTCGATTTATCAGGTTCCGTTTCTTGCCCATGCGGCGATGGAGCCCATGAACTGTACGGTCGCTGTTCGCAAGGACAGTTGCGAGGTCTGGGTCGGCAACCAGGTCATCGCCCGGGCACAGGCCACCGCCGCAAAAACCACCGGACTGCCGTTGGACAAGGTCGTGGTGCACAACCATCTGATCGGCGGCGGCTTCGGTCGCCGGCTCGAAATTGACGGCGTCACCCGCGCGGTTCAGATCGCCATGCATGTGGACGGTCCGGTGAAAGTCGTCTGGACCCGCGAGGAAGACATCCAGCACGACATGTACCGGCCTTACTTCTTCGACCGCATGTCCGCTGGCCTCGATGAGGAGGGCATGCCGCTTGCCTGGAATCATCGCTTCGCGGGCTCCTCGATCCTCGCCCGATGGCTCCCTCCGGCCTTTAACAATGGTATCGATCCCGACACAATCGACGGCGCGATCAACCTGCCCTATGCCCTTCCGAACATGCGCGTCGAATATTTGCGGATGGAGCCTCCGGGCATTCCCACCGCTTTCTGGCGCAGCGTAGGCCCCTCGCACACCGTGTTTGTGGTCGAAAGCTTCATGGATGAACTCGCGGCGACAGCGAAGAAGGATCCGGTCGACTATAGGCGAGCTCTCCTCGACCAGGCGCCCCGCGCGAGGGCCGTTCTGCAACTTGCCGCCGACAAGGCCGGCTGGGGACAGCCGCTACCTAAAGGATCCGGCCGCGGGGTTTCGCTCCAGTTCGTGTTCGGGACCTACATGGCGCAGGTCGCTGAAGTCGAGGTGTCGAAGGATGGCGAAGTTCGCGTCCGCCGTGTCGTCTGCGCGGTCGATTGCGGTTCAGTCGTGAATCCCGACACCGTCCGGGCACAGGTCGAGGGTGGCGTGATCTTCGGTATCTCTGCCGCTCTCTTCGGAGAAATCACCCTGAAGGACGGTCGGGTCGAACAGGCCAACTTCGATACATACCGTGTCCTGCGCATGAACGAGGCGCCGAGCATTGAGGTGCACATCGTCAAGAACACCGAATCCCCAGGTGGGATGGGGGAGGCGGGAACGTCCGCCATCGTACCTGCCGTCACGAACGCGATCTTCGCCGCCACCGGGAAGCGCCTGCGAAGGCTGCCGGTCGATCCAACGGAGCTGAAACACGCGTGAACCGGTATTCACTTGGCCAACACGACGAGCGGCTTGCCTTTTTCGACGACATATGTGGCGAGCTCAGACCCCTTGCCGCTGCCGACGTTCTTTGCCCCATGGTTCACTCCAGCCGGGATGTACAAGACGTCGCCGGCCTTGAGCGTCATCGCCCCCTTGCCCTCGACTTGATACTCCCACACGCCTTCGAGCACGTAGATGATCTCTTCTCCAGGATGCGAGTGCATGGGGAACGCCACTCCCGGGTCAAGATCGACGCGCACCTGGAGCACCTCGCGTCCGGGCACGCTGAGATCGTGCCGTTGGAGCTCGGTGCGCTTGACTCCCTGCTGCTGAGCTGACGCCGAGTGCAGCGCTACGCCGCTTGCGACGATCAATATCGTCGCTACCCATGTTCGAGTCGCTTTCATGTGAATCCTCGTGGCTTTGCTGGTCAGTAGAGCCAAGCCGTCCGTCATGAGGGCTGGAGAGCCTGTGACATCGGACGACGTTGTGCAGTCGCAATCTGGGCGTGAAGTGCCTTCAGTGCGTCGAGATAGATCTCGGAGAACGTGGGGAACGGCTGGATGGTGTCGCGCAGAACGTCTAGCGGCACGCGGGCGCGGATTGCAAGAGTGGCCTGCTGCAGCCACTCACCGGCCTCGGGGCCGAGCGCGTAGGCGCCGGTCAGCCGCTGACCGTCGCTGAGCAGGGTCATGAATCCGTTCGATTCTGCGTAGGCGCGCGTGTAGGTGGCGGTCTTCGGCACCGCCGACACCCGGGCGGTCGCGCTAAAGGAGGCCTCGGCCGCGCCGACCGACGCGGCCTGCGGATCCGTGAAGACGACCCGCGGAACCGCTTCGTAGTTGGCCTCGCGCGGCTCGCCGAGGATGTTCGCCGCGACGACCCGAGCCTGATACTTCCCGACGTGCGTCAGCGGCCAGATACCGGTGACATCGCCAACGGCCCACAGCCGCTCGCCCGCGCTCAGGCGCGCGTCGACCGGTATTCCGCGACCGTCCGTCTTGATGCCGACTGTCTCCAGGCCGAGCGCGTCGACGCGCGGGCGCCGGCCGGTCGCGACGAGCAGCCGGTCCCCGGTCAGCTTGCGGCCGTCGTCCAGTTCCAGCGTGTACTCCTCGCCCTCGCGCCGCGCGGCGGTCGCGTGTACGCCGAGCGCGATCTCGATGCCGTCGCGGCGGAGAACGTCGCCGAGTGCCTCACCCAGCGGCCGCGGCTCGCGGGATAGCACGTGCTTGGCGCCCTCGACGAGTGTCACTTCGCCGCCCAGCCGATGAACCGCCTGCGCCATTTCTACACCGACCGGCCCACCCCCGAGCACGAGTAGCCGACGGGGGATAGCCTTCATGCCAGTCGCTTCGCGGTTCGTCCAGATGCCTTCGAGGTCGCGCAGGCCCGGCACGGGCGGGATGATCGGCTCGGAACCGGTGGCGATGACCACGTGCTCGGCGGTGTGACGAACGCCGTCGACCTCGACCACGCCCACCGCCGCGAGCCGCCCGCGACCGCGAAGCAAATCAATGCCGCGATCGGCGAGCCAACGCTCCTGGCCGGCGTCGGAATAGTTCGAAACCATGTAGTCGCGCCAGGCAAGAGCCGCCTCGACGTTCACCTGCGCGGCGGCTGCCGCATTGTTCGCGGCGTGCGCCGCCTCTCCCGGGCGAAGCAGCGTCTTGGATG
This sequence comes from uncultured Gammaproteobacteria bacterium, assembly GCA_963728295.1. Lineage (GTDB taxonomy): Bacteria > Pseudomonadota > Gammaproteobacteria > Steroidobacterales > Steroidobacteraceae > DATJKD01. Next base: position 55,533 of record CAVSKB010000011.1, read on the forward strand.
GGATGCACGCCCAGTACGAGCACTCGCCACCGACCAGCTCGCGCTCGACGAGCGCGACGCGCAGACCGCCTTCGGCCAGCGCGCCGGCGCAGTGCTCGCCCGGCGAGCCGCCGCCGATGACGATGACGTCGTAGTCGCTGCTCACGTGGGCAGCGGCTTGCCGGCCTGCTCGGCAACCATGTACGCGGCGTACCAGTCCGGCCAGTTCTCATCGCGCTGGCCGCCGGTCCGCTTCTCGTGCTCGCCGTGCGCAGCCTCCGCGCGGCGGAGCGCGCTCGCGAGCTCGGTCGACGAGGTAAATGTCGTGTCGTCGGCGTCGACCCGCCCGGGCAGTCGCACGGTGATCTCTTGAAGCAACCAGCCGTTGCCGTCCGGATCCCTGAACGAGGCGAACGAAGAGTAGCTGCGCCGGCCGGGGTCTGGTCCGCTGACCGGCGGGCCGCCCGGAAGCGCACGATGGAACACTTCGCTCACCTCGACACCGCGATCGACCAGCTCGGCGTGCGCTGCCTCGATGTCGGAAACAACGAGAAAGAGTCCGCTGGCCGACCCCGGCACGGCAGGCGTAATCCCCTTGCCGAAATGAATCGAGCACTGCGAGCCTGGAGGTGTGAACTGGACGACGCGGAAGTCGTTACCGACGACGAAGTCGGCGTCGAGCCTCCAGCCCAGGCCACCGTAAAAGCGCTTGGCGCGCTCGACGTCCGCGACAGGGATGGCAATAACCTCGAGCTTCATGGCGACCGTCCGTGCTCGTGGGGCCTCGATGGCAGTTTCGTTGCGCTCCATGGTGCTGCTCATGTCAACTTCCTCGGGGGTTGGTTGCAGTCGATGTTCAGTGCGGGGCCTTCGCGGCCGCGTCCATGATGACGGCCGCTACATCGTTCGGCTTCGAGAGCATCGCCACGTGGCTCGCGTCGAGCTCGGTGGTCGTTGCCTTCATGCGCTTGGCGAAGAAGCGCTCCAAGTCAGGCGCGATCGCGCCGTCCTGCTTCGACACGATGTACCACGACGGCTTCGTCTTCCACGCAACGCTGGACACCTTGGTACCGAAGGCGGAAGCGTTGATGGGCCCCTGGGTAGCAAAGCCCACGCGCGCTTCGGCAGGCGTCAGGTCCTGCGCAAAGTGCTCGACGAACGCGTCGACGGGCATTGTCATGAAGCCCTCTTTGTCGACGATCGGGTTGGCAAGCGCCGGCGGCGGCGGATACGGTTTGCCGAGATCGCCGACTACCTCGCCCGCATCTGGTGCGAAGGCGGCCACATATACGAGGCCGACCACCTTGGGGTCCATCCCCGTCTCCGTAATGACGACGCCGGCCCAGGAATGGCCGACGAGAATCACCGGACCGGTCTGCCGTGCAAGGGCGCGATTCGTTGCCGCGACGTCATCGGCAAATCCGGACAGTGGAAGCTGAACGGCGCTTGCGTTGTAGCCCTTGGCTTGCAGAATCGTAATGACCCTGGCCCAACTCGAACCATCCGCGAAGGCGCCGTGAACGAGGACGATGTTTTTCACGGGCTCTGCGGGCGCCGCTTGCACGTATCCGGCCGCAAGCGAAAGCGCGATGGCGGTGGCCGAAATCGCGCCTGGCAGCGCCGAGATCGAACGCCAGAAGCTTCTTGCGCATTTGATGCGTGTTCTCGTGACCGTGTTCATCACTGTTCTCCCTTCTCTTAAGGTGCGTTTCAATAGCTGTCGACTTCCACGATCGCTTCGGCAAAGGCCTGCGGTGCTTCCTGCGGCAGGTTGTGCCCAATGCCACCGCTGAGGGTCCGGTGCGAATACTTGCCCGAGAATTTCCCGGCATAGGAATCGGGCTCTGGATGTGGCGCGCCATTGGCGTCACCTTCCAGCGTGATGGTTGGCACAGTGATGACCGGAGCCACGGCAAGGCGCCTTTCCAGAGCGTCATACTGCGGCTCGCCCTCGGCGAGCCCCAGACGCCACCGATAATTGTGGATCACGATGCTGACGTGGTCCGGGTTGTCCAACGCGGCGGCGCTCCGCTCGAACGCCGCATCATCGAAGGTCCACTTCGGTGACGCAATCTGCCAGATGAGCCTGGCAAAATCGCGCCGGTACTTGTCGTAGCCCGCCCGGCCGCGTTCGGTGGCAAAGTAATACTGGTACCACCATTGGAGCTCGGCCTTGGGTGGCAGCGGGACCTTGCCCAGTGCCTGGCTGCCGATCAGATATCCGCTCACTGAGACGAGCGCCTTGCAGCGTTCGGGCCAGAGCGCCGCGATGATGTCGGCCGTCCGGGCACCCCAATCACAACCGGCGACAATTGCCTTCTCGATCTGGAGAGCGTCCATCAATGCGACGGCATCGAGAGCAAGCGCGGCTTGCTCGCCATTCCGGAGCGTCTCAGCTGAAAGAAAGCGCGTCGTGCCATGGCCCCGCAGATACGGCACCACGACCCGATAGCCGGCCGACGCCAATACGGGGGCTACGTCGACGTAGGTATGAATGTCGTAGGGCCAGCCGTGCAGAAGAACGACTGGAGGTCCTTCGATCGGCCCAGCTTCCGCATATCCCACATTCAGGAGCCCGGCATCGATCTGCTTCAGCGAAGCGAACGATACATTTGTCCCCGGCTTGACCGAGGGCAGATCCGCCAGCTTCGTTGCGCTGACCTGCGCAAGAGCTGTCGAACCGAGCTGCGCGCTGGCGATAGTCATGGCGACGGTACCAAGGAAACGACGACGGTCATGGTTGATTACCTCGCGCATGCCGTCGCCGCCGGGCGTCAACGCTTCTGGTACGGATGGAAGATGTAATCCTTCGATTTCACAGCGGTGTGGCACGCGTGTCCGCAGTCCGAGGGGCTGTTGGCATCGGCCGTGAACTTGTCGGATGGGCCATCGTAGTTGAACAGCGCGTATCCCCATCCGCCACTCTTTGGAAATCTCTTGCTGTCCTTTTCGATCAGGAAGGCCTGCGTGAAGACGTCTGGTACATCCACGACGAAGGGAGCTTCCGTGCTCTTCTTCGGCTTCCACTGGAGCTTCGCGATCTTGGAGCCGTCCGGGAAGGGTTTGCCGTTGCCCGGCACGCCGGCCTTGTAGGCATCGATCATGGTTGGATTGGCGACGATCACCTTGAGCACTTCGTCGGTCCGTGCGGAAGAGACCACCGCCCAGTCCTCGTATCCCTTGAAGTCGGAGAATGCGATTCCGCTCGGGGACTTCAGCGAGTACTTGTCCTGCGCGTAAGCGACCGTGCCGCCCAGGACGGTGAGCACTGTCGTGCCTATTGCAATCGTGAGCTTGCTGTTGCGCTTCATGGTTGATCCTTTCTTGATCGTCGTGTACGAGCTCATTGGCCTGGCCTACCCGGGGAATTGAACGTCACGGTTCGAAGTCAGGACACAGGCACTTTGTGCTCGCCGCGCGGAAGGTTGATCAGGATGGGTGTCGCTCTGGCCGTCGTCCGCCCACGCCCACGGCAGGTCGTCGACGGTAATGTGCAGATGACCGACGCGAGGGGACACGTCTTTTGCGGCAGGCCCGCCGATGGGCAGGATGCGCAGGTTCTCCACCCGGTACGCGTCCTGGCAGTGCACTGTGCAAGGCTTGTCGTCAGCGCCGACCGTCGGCCGCCGCTCTAGTCTCTTATGAAGGCCAGCAGGTCTTCATTAATGGTATCGGCGTTGGTCGTCGGCATACCGTGCGGAAAGCCTTTGTAGGTCTTCAGCTTGCTGTTCTTCAGCAACTTTGCCGACAGTGGTGCCGAATCGGCATAAGGGACGATTTGATCGTCATCGCCATGCATCACGAGCGCGGGCACTGTGATTTTTTTCAAGTCTTCGGTGAAGTCCGTCTGCGAGAAGGCGACGATGCCATCATAGTGGGCTTTGGCGCCGCCCATCATGCCCTGGCGCCACCAGTTCCAGATCACCGCCTGTGCGGGTTTCGCACCGGACCGGTTGTAGCCATAGAACGGTCCCGCCGCGAAGTCGTAGTAAAACTGCGCTCGGTTGGTGGCGACCTGCGCCTGCAGCCCGTCAAAGACATCTTTGGGCAGCCCGCCAGGGTTGGTCGCCGTCTTCACCATCAACGGCGGGACCGCGCTGATGAGCACCGCCTTTGCCACGCGGCTTTCGCCGTGCCGGGCGATGTAGTGCACGACCTCGCCACCGCCGGTCGAGTGGCCCACGTGGACTGCGTCCTTGAGGTCGAGATGTGCGGTCAGCGCCGCCAGATCGTCGGCGTAGTGATCCATGTCATGGCCGCCACTGGTCTGGGTGGAGCGACCATGGCCGCGGCGGTCGTGGGCGATCACGCGAAAGCCATGCCTGAGGAAGTACAGCATCTGCGTGTCCCAATCGTCAGCCGACAACGGCCAGCCGTGGCTGAATACGATGGGCCGACCTGTACCCCAGTCCTTGTAGAAGATCTCAACGCCGTCAGTGGTCGTGATGGTGCTCATGTGTGATCTCCTTTTCGCTGCTCGAAGTCCGCTGCAGCCGCTCGGCCGCTTTGGCGGATGCTCCGAAAAGCTACGCCAAGACTCATCCGTCGGCAACCTAATGTCGAACGTCGAGGCATAGAGCTCATGTGCTGCAGCATGGCTAGTGTCGCCCAATCAGATGCGAAACCATGATCGCCAACGCAGCCAGGCTCAAGATCGTGCGTACGGCATGCAGCAGGTTCCATTTTCTGAGCAACTGACGCGTCTCACTTGATCCAGACTCCGCACTGAGAAGTCTGCGGTTGGTAGGCATGATGCCAATGAAGGTAAACGGCACTACTGCACCAATGAGCGCGGCCGCGATAAGCCAGACCAAACCGGCACCCAGTAGCCACGCCACCAGGGCTGCGAAGGACGAAAGCACAGCCAACGGTGCCTGCATGAACGTGGCGCGGTGGTAGCTCGGAGCCCATTGAGCTACTGCTGCCGCGTTGTCAAGCTTCATGCGGGCCGGATGTTCGACCAGATTGATGTAGAGGGCGGCTCCCGCAAACAGCGCGGTACAAGACAACGCGAAAATCGTTGCCATTTCAAGCATGGTGATGCCGCCTCGGGGCCTCCAGAGCCCGCCGGTGTCCCCAAATTGAATCAGTCTGGCCTCTTGGAATCGCAGCCGGGTCGACTGAGCTCGGCCCCTTTCGCGCACGACTGAATGGAGGTGTGACCATGACTGTCGTCGATAGTGTGGAGATCCGTGTCCACCCGCTCAACCTCCCGCGGGTGCTGCGCGATGCGCGCGCGCGAGGCGCGAAGGTAACCCATCTTGAAGCTGGGTGGACGATTGATGACCTTCCGGTAATCGAGGATCCGCACGTCGACGCGGGCGATAGCTACGCTGTGTCCTACAGCGGGGGCGACTTTTGGCGCTAACGCACGGATAAGATACACATGATCACGTTGTACGGTTTTGGTCGGGTTCATGAGAAAGTGATCGGCGAGACCCGCGACCTGCGGGCGCAGTGGGCGCTCGAAGAGACCGGGCTGCCTTATCGGGTGCGTCCCGCTCGATCACACCGGCGGCGAGACAAACACGGAAGAGTATCGCCGCATCAGTCCCTTTCAACAGATACCGGTGATCGATGATGATGGCTTCGTCGTCGCCGAATCTGCCGCGGTCGTGCTCTACATCGCCGAGAAGGCGGGCAAGCTCATTCCCGCCGACTTCAAGGGCCGCATGCGAGTAACGCAATGGTGCTTCGCCGCCATGAGCAGCGTAGAGCCGCCGCTTTTTCAGATCGCCATGGATCGATTTTTTCGGTGGCAAGGATCCGACGGGCGAGAGTCGAGCGTGGTTCGTAAAGTGGGCGCAGCGCGTGTTCACCAGCCTGGAGAAACGCCTGGACGGGCGTGAGTACGTTGCGTGCGAAGACTTCACGGTCGCGGACATCCTAATGACCCTGGTCCTATGGGAGATTCGCAAGACAGATCTGCTGGACGGATTTCCGAACTTGAAGAACTACTTCCTCCGATGCCAGGACAGGCCGGCATGGGAGCGCACACGCCGGGCTTATGAAGAGCGTTTGCATGTGCCGCGAGGCACGGTTCAGTAAATCGGCGCGGACGGCAGGTCAGATCCTCAAGCCGCGCCAGTCATATCCCCGCGAACCATTCGTAGCCCCTGTCCTCCCAATAACCGCCCTTACCGCGTGCGATGTGCGCGTAGCTCTCGACGAGCTCGATGCGCATGACGTACTTGGCCATCTTGTAGCCGAGCTGCCGCTCGACCCGCAGCCGGATCGGCGCGCCGTTCGGAACCGGCAGCACGGCATCGTTCAGCGCGTACGCAAGGATGGTTTGCGGATGGTACGCGTCCTCCATGTCGATGCTCTCGTAGTATCGCTCGCCGCTCGACATGGGGTCCGCGCAATAGAAGACCACAAACCGTGCATCGGCCGACGGGCGGACGCGCGCCAGCACCTCTCCGAGCGGCACACCCGTCCATTTGCCGATCGCGCTCCACCCTTCGACGCAGTCGTGACGCGTGATCTGCGTTCGAGCGGGCAGGGCGCGAAGGTCCGCGAGCGTGAACTTCGCCGGGGCATCGACAAGCCCGTCAACTTCGAGCGCCCACTCCGCGAACCCGGTCGCGGCGTGCGCCTGGTAGACGGGGTTGTCGGGGTTCGATGTGCCATTGCTGCGGAACTGCGGCGAGAGATCGGCCTCGGTGAATTCCTGCGCCATCGAGCGACGCGAGGTGAGCAGGTGCTGTGCGCCGCGTGTCAGCTTCTCGCCGACGCCGAGTAGCTTCGGAAACCACGCCGTGCGGCTCGCCGCGTCGCAGCCGGCCACCAGCGCCGTGCCGGCGCCCGTCAGCAACTGCACCAGGCGGCGCCGGGTAAGCAGCGATCGACGGTCAATGCGCATCGCCTGGTCCTTCGATGCGGACCCGGTAACGGCCCGTGATCATCGACCGGAGGTTGTTCCAGACTCCGCTGATGACGACCTCGAACACGTGAATCAGCACGAACGCGACGAGCAACCACGCAGCGACGAAATGCAACGTCCGCGCGGATTGCCGGCCGCCGAACAGGTCGACCCAGCCCGGCCACAGCGAGCCGAGCCACGGCGACATCGCGAACCCCATCAGCATCACGAGCGGCAGCAGGCCGAAGATCACGATCAGGTACGTGAGCTTCTGCAACACGTTGTAGCGCTTCGCAGCTTCGCCCTGAGGATGACGCAGGAGCACGTGATCGACGATCGATCTCCCCACCGTGCGCCACTCGCCCTTCGCCGGCAACAGGTCGCCCCGCAGATGCCGGCTCCAGATCGAGTATGCGACGTACGCGAGACCGTTCAGAACGAACACCCACGCAAAGAAGAAATGCCAGCGCCGTCCCATTGCGAGCCACCGGTTGCCGGGCACCGTCATCCACGACGGGAACGCGCGTCGCGCAAGTTTGCCGTCCGGATCGCGTGACAGTCCCAGGAATCCAGTCGTCTTGAACTCGTGGCCGAGTACCCTTGTCACCCCGACCGGCTCTCCGGCCGCTCCGGGCCTGTTCGTGATCGAGAGCAGTGGCGGAGCGCCTGTATACGACGACCTGCCCCAGTACAGGTGCGGATGCGCGTTGAAGATCTGCAGCCCGCTCATCAGGAGCAGCGTGAACGCGACGACGTTGATCCAATGCGTGACGCGTACGAAGAGCGCGTGACGCTGATAGAGGTAGCTGCGCACCGCCGGAGGCATGTGCGCGATCATACTCCGCCCCACCGCTCGGCGATTGCTACGCGCCCGGCCGTGATGCTGGGCTCGGCAGGCACGTCCATGCGCCGAGCCCGCATCATCCGCCGCAGATCTTTGGCGCTTGGAAGTCAGTTGTCGCGGCGTGCCCCGTTCGCATCCGCGAGCTTCACCTTCAGCACCTGGCCCGCGCGCAGCGAAGGAAGCGCGGCTGGAAAGTTGGCGCGGTCGTTGCAGCCGTAGCCGCAGTTCGTAACGTAGAATGCGCCGTCACGCCCGGCAACGAGCGCTGTTGGAAATGCGAGCCCAGTCAGAATGGGAGTCAGCGATCCGTCGCGCTCGACGCGCACGAGTCTCCCTGCCGAAGGGTCGGAGAGTGGTGGATCTACTCCGGCCGCAGTCGTCTCGAGCACGTACATCCGACCGGCGGTATCGAACGCGATGCCGACGACACCGTGCAGACCGGACACTACTCGCGTGATCTGCGAGCCATCGCGGGACAGCCGGTATATTGCGCCGGCAAAACCGGTGTTGATCCGGCCAAGTGTCCCGATGTAGAAGTGGTTACCGCGGCGAGTCAGCGCCGTCCACGTCTGATCACCGTCTCCCTCGGTCTGATTGACTGCATCGATCAGGTCGGCGAGCACCGTGACTTCGCCTGCCTCGGTCACACGCACGAACGTGCCGCGATTCGGCTCGACTGCATACAGCGCACCGAACGCGTGGACCATCGAGTACCAGCTGCCGTCCGGCTCGAAGGTCGGATCGCTGGCATCCTTGACGTCGTTCAGTCCGCGGAGCAGGTTGCTGAGGTCGACTACGGCCTGGGCAACGCCATCACGATAGATGCGATAGATCCCGTTTGGCTCGCTCACGTGACCGTGCGAGCAGCCCGCGCCCGCAATCAGCGCGTAGAGCCGGTTACCGATCAGCGCTACCGATGCGGCGCTCAACCGATCTCCGCCAATCAGTGTATTCAACGCGACGCTTGGCAGCTCATCGGCGATGACGGAGACTTCGCCGCTCGCGTCGATGCGGCTGACCCGCCCCGTGTAGCCACCGACGACGGGTGCAACAGGCCAATACACCACGCAGCGGTCACGCGACAGGTCGGTCAGCGGCGGACCGGGCGGTAATGTAAAGACACCTTCGGTCGTTCCGCCCTCGGCCACGTACAGCGAACTGGCCGGTCCGAGAGCGATGCCGCGCGGATCGTGAAGCCCCGTAGCCAGCACACTGACGGTTGCGCCCTCATGCGCGACCGGCAACGGCGGAAACGACTGGGCAATGGCTGTGCCGGCGATTGCCGTTGCGAGCCACAGCAGCCGCGCTCTTTTTGTTGATCGACTTGACATGGTTCTCTCCTTTGTTTGTGGTCGTTGCAATTCACGTTAGCCACGCGAGACCGACGGCCTGACAACGCACCGCTCATGAATACCGAGAGATGTTTGGCCATGGCACGCTCCTCGCCGCGGTCCGCCTACGGGATGGCGACGTTGTCGCGCAGCGCGCGCCCGCGTGCATGAAGGAGCGCTCAAGAGTCGCCCAATTGTTGATCAAGGCGCCTTTGGGGACTCCTGCTTGGTCTCGTCAGTCGGCGTAGCGGATCGTGATGCCGTAGCGGCGGCCATCGCCAGATTGCGTCCCCAGGCGAGAAGTTGAGCGAGGATGGCCGTCTAAGCTATTGATTTGATAAAGACAATCTGCACAAGCACTTACGTTCACGCGTGAAGTCTCATGCGTTCTGGCGTAGGGAAGTCGTAGAGTCACTTTCCACGACACCCAGGCCCGTTCAATCGCTGAGCAGCGGCTCGCCACGGCAACGCCAGAGACCACGCATGGAAAGTTTCAACCCTACGGCCGACGACCTGCAGATGCTGCTGCGTCTGCTCGCGGGGTTGGTGGCCGGCGCGCTGATCGGCTACGAACGCTCGTATCACGGTCGACCCGCGGGCTTTCGCACGCACGCTCTCGTGTGCATGGCCTCGAGCCTTCTGATGCTGGTCACGGTCTACGAGGCGCACTGGGTGCACGCCGTGTCGGATTCCATCCGCCTCGATCCCACGCGGATGGCGCAGGGCATCATGACCGGCATCGGCTTTCTCGGCGCCGGCGCGATCCTCAAGGAAGGGCTCACGATCCGCGGCCTGACGACCGCGGCGTCGATCTGGATCACGGCGGCGATCGGCGTCCTTGCCGGGATCGGGTTCTATTTTCCGCTGGTCGTTTCCGTGATCTTGACGCTGGGCGTGCTCTCGGTGTTTCGCTGGATCGAGAGCCGCATGCCCGCGGAAGCGTATTACCACTTCGACGTACGGTTTGCGCGCGCGAGCGGCATGAGCGAATCGGCTCTGCGTGTGCTCGTCGAACAACACGGGTTCAGCCTCGCAAACCTCAGCTATCGGCTCGAGGGCGAAGGCCGCGTGCGACGCAATACCATGGTGCTCAGATCGCTACATCGCTCGCGCGCGTCGGAGCTCGCGCAGACGCTCGACCGGAACGAAGCCGTGCTCGAATACCGCATCGCGCCGGTGGACTGAGCACACGATGAACGGACGTGTAGCGCTGGTCACGGGCGGCGGCCGGGGGATCGGGCGCGAAGCAGCGCTGCTGCTGTCGGCAGCGGGCGCGCGCGTGATGGTCGTGTCGCGCAGCGCGACGGAACTGGCGGCCGTTGGCCTCGAATACGTTGTGGCCGACCTCGGCACCGCCGAGGGTTGCGCCCTGGCCGTTGCCGAGACCGAGGGACGACTGGGGCCGATCGATGTTTTGGTCGTGAACCACGGCATCGGCTCAGCCCACGAGCGGCTGGTGTGGGAGCAGGATCCCGAGGTCTGGCGCGAGACGATGCGCATCAACCTCGACGCTCCGTTCGAGCTCGCGCGGCTGACGGTAGGCGGCATGTGCAAGCGCGGCTTCGGCCGGCTCGTATTCACCAGTTCGACCGCCGGCGAGAAAGCGGAACGCTCCGGCAGCGCGTACACCGCCTCCAAGCATGGGGTCATCGGGCTCGCACGTGCGGTCGCCCAGGACGCTGGACCGTTCGGAGTCACATCAAACGCAGTGCTACCTGGCTGGGTGCGAACGGCAATGGCCGAGCGCTCGGCGAAGACGGAAGCCGAACGGCGCGGCATCAGCGTCGAGCAGGTGTGGCGCGAGCGCGCCGCCATCTACCCGCAGAACCGTGTTCTGGATCCGCGCGAGGTCGCGCAGGTGATCGCGTTCCTGTGCAGCGACGCTGCCGGGGGTGTCAACGGCGAGGCGATCACGGTGGCTCTCGGTGGCATGTGGTAGACAGTGCGTAACGCGTGACTGCTATAGGGAGCCTGCCATGCCGAACGTATCGCAGCCCTTTCGACGGTTCAGAGCAGAAATCGACAAGCTTCGGTCTCAGTATGAAGCTGCGGTGGCTACCGGGACTCCGAGCGCGATAACACCGCTGTTGGCGGACGGAGCCGTGATGGTGCGACCGGGCGGACCAGATTGGGACGCTATGGCGGCGGTTGCATCAGGGGCTCCCTTCCCGCCCGGAGCCAAGATCGCGATTACGCCCATCGAAGTCGTCGCCTTGAGCGAGGAGTGGGCGTACGAGTTTGGCACTGCCATTACAACGTACACGCCGGAAGGCGATAGCGAAGAACGAGAGTTGCGTGACACCTATCTGCTCCTGTTTCGGAACACCGGCAGCGGGTGGAAGGCGTTCCGCGAGGTAGCAAGTTCGTCCCCTCCGCCGAGCGGCTGGCCGGACGATTAGCCTTTTCGACGCGACGAGACTGTCCGCTGAACATTCACTCCACGAGAAGTATCCATGCGAGTCATGCACATCCGCCCAGGCCAGGTGAGTCCCGTCATCGGAGACCTGGCGCTGCTCGACCAGGTGCGCGGCGAGGACGTCGGCTGGGTCTGGATCGACCTTGAGCACGCTGATGCACAGGAGGAGTCGCACCTGCTGAGTGAGCGCTTCGGAATCCATCCGCTGGCGATACAGGATGCCCAACGCGAACGCCATCCGCCGAAGGTTGAAGCGTTTCAGAACTACGTCTTCCTGCTCATGAAGGGGCTGACCTACGATACGCAAGATATTCGGTTCCGGACCCTGCAGATAGCGGCATTCATCGGCGACCGCTTCCTCATCACTCGCCGAAATCTGCGTTCCGTCAGCGTCGACGGCGTCTGGAGCGACGCTCTGTCGGGAGAAGTTGACGCCGGCCGGGGTCCGGCGCATGTCCTGTACCGGATCGCGCGCCGCGTGACAGATCGCTACACGAAGATCGTGCTCGAGCTCGAACTGCGGCTCGACGAACTCGAAGACGAAATGTTTCAAAGCCCGAACGACCGGCTTCTTGCGGAGCTAACGGAATACAACAGCCACCTCAAGAAGCTTCGCCGCGTAATGACCTATCAGCAATCGACGATGTCGGCGCTCTCACGGGTCGATACGCCGGCCTGCTTCGTCAGCACCCACCACGAGTTCAACGACGTCTACGAAAACACGGAGAGGCTCGCGTCGCTTTGCACCTTGCATCAGGAACTCGCCGTGGACCTCATTCAGAGCTACATATCGCTCACCTCGCACCGGCTCAATCAGATCATCAAGGTGCTGACGATTGTCACGGTTATCTTCCTGCCGCTGGGGCTGATCGCTGGCCTGTACGGCATGAATTTCCAGCACATGCCGGGTGCCGGGGGCCGTTATGGTTTCATGCTGACGCTGGTCGCCATGAGCTTCCTTGCCGTCACGCTGCTGTTGGTTTTTCGGCGTTTGCGCTGGGTCTAGTCGGGTCAGAGTAGGGATCTCAGGTTGTGTACAACGTGACCAATAGCAGCATGAAGCGATAACCCAGGAAAATACTGGCGGCGGCGAGGGCGAGCAGTACTGCTTTGAATATCCGGGTTCTCCCGCTGCCGCCGTAGACTCTCCCGGTCGACAAGTACAGATACACGGCACAAATCAGCAGCGAGCCGATCGCGATGCCGTTATCCAGGGGCTGTGATGCCAGCCCGGCGCCACCCAACCAGAGATCAATCGCCGGAATCAGCAGCGCAATGCTGATGAGCAGTAGCAGGAAGGCGTGGAAGTGAAGAGAAAACGCCAGGTGCACAGCGAACGGCATCCGGCTCTTTCGGAACAGCACGGGCAAGAACAGCGCAAAAGGCACCACCATCAGGATGACGAGTGATTGCGCGTTTCTAGCCACCGCCTGGTTGAAGATGGGAGCATAGGCATCCAGCGTCGTTTCCATTTCCGCCAGACGATGCGAGACCAGTTCCTGTGCAAGAGGACTCCAGGGCTGGTTGTGCAGATGCTTGTCCAACGGTGTCGAAAATATGTTCGAGCCGGGCAGCAGCTCCATCGCGACGAACAACACGTTGGTCAGCAGAAACAACGCGAACGGTCCAATGTAGGGCTTTCGCGGGCCATGGTAATAAAGGACCGTCAGGGCACCGGGGCGGCGCAGGAGAGTTCCCAGACTTCGCCAGAGTCGTGCATCCAGACTGGTGAACGCCTGGACCGCCTGATGCAGCACGCCCCGCAGGGTAAGTTCGTGCGGATGCGGTCGGCGCTCACCGCAGGCGGGGCAATAGGGCGTGGTTACCGGTGTGTTGCAGGTGGGGCAGGTCCATTGCGCGGTGTCGGTCATGCTGTGGTGCATGCTTACATAAGGGCGAGGAAGTAACCAATCATGGTCCACGTCAAAAGATCGAGCTTGTTGATGGCGACACTGTTGTTCGCCTCCAGCTCGGTGCAAACGTCCCGCGCGGGCGATGGCGTCGACGCTGCGCAAGTCGACGCGATCTACCCGGATATCGAAAAGCTCTACATCGATCTGCACCGCAATCCGGAACTGGCGTTTCACGAGCAGCGCACGGCGGCGACGCTCGCGGCGCGCGTCAAGGCATTGGGGTATGAGGTCACGACCGGCGTCGGCGGCACCGGTGTCGTCGCGATCCTCAAGAACGGCCCCGGTCCGGTCGTGATGTTGCGCACCGAACTCGATGCGTTGCCGATCGAGGAGAAGACGGGCTTGCCGTTCGCAAGCACGGTGAAGACGAAGAACGATGCCGGCGAAGTCGTGCCGGTGGCGCACATGTGCGGACACGATCTGCACATGTCGGCGTGGGTCGGCACGGCCGAACTCATGGCGAAGTACCGCGACCGCTGGCATGGCACGCTGATGCTGGTCGGGCAGCCGGCCGAGGAAATCGTCGCTGGCGCGACCGCGATGCTGCGCGATGGCCTCTTTACGCGCTTCCCGAAACCCGATTACGCGCTCGGCATGCACGACGAGCATGCCTTGCCGGCCGGCGTGATCGGGTTCCACCCCGGTTATTTCCGCGCCAACTCGACCGGTCTCGACATGACGGTGTACGGCAAGGGTGGCCATGGCGCGTTTCCGCAGAGCGCGATCGATCCGGTGGTGATCGCCGCGCGCATCGTGCTCGGCCTGCAGACCATCGTGTCGCGCGAGAACAATCCGGTCGATCCCGCCGTGATCACGGTCGGCAGCATCCACGGCGGCAGCGCCTCCAACATCATCCCCGACCAGGTGAAGCTCCAGATCACCGTGCGGTCGCTCGACCCCGCAGTCCACAAGCGCCTGCTCGCCGCAATCGAGCGCCAGGCGAAAGGCGAAGCCCTCGCCGCGAACGCACCGAAGGAACCGCTGATCGAAACCAAGTCCAACACCGACGCCGTCTACAACGACCCCGAGCTGACCGAGCGCATGGTCGCCGCCGCGCGCGCCGCGCTGGGCGCCGACCGGGTGGTCGAGATGCCTGCACAGATGGGCGGAGAGGACTTCTCGCAATTCGGACTGGCAGGCGTGCGCGCCGTGTTGCTGCATGTCGGCGCGGTCGACGCGGCGAAGCTGGAAGCCTCGCGCAAGTCCGGCGTGCCGGTCCCTGGGGTGCACTCGCCGTTATGGGCGCCGGAGCGCGAGCCCACGATCAAGGCAGCGATCAGCGCGGAGACGGCGATCCTGATGGACTTGTTGAAAGGCCGTTAGGGAAACTCCGAACAAAAAGCCCCAGCCTGCGCCTGCTAGCGTCGGATCTGCGCGAGTTCGTCCGAGTCGAGCCAGACGCCGCCGCACTGCGGACATACGTCGATTTCGACGGGGACCGCTGTGGAAAACCTGCGGCGCAGCATCACGACGCCGCGATGGTGCGGGCAGTTCAACCGGACCGAGTGGTCGACCAGCACGGGCGGGAACTGGGAGAGGTGGGCGACGAGCGCATCGCCAAACGCGCTGTTCGGGCGTTCGAACCGGGCGAGCTCGAGGCGATCGAGCCAGAGGCCGCCGCAGTCCTCACAGACGTCGGTGTTGACGCCGCCGATCCGGAGCGGGCTAAGCGGCGTCAATGAGCGCGGGCATCGCAGTGGCTCGGTGGACATGAGCTAGCGCGCCAACCCGCAGCTGCGGCGCGCTTCACCCTCCAGCTCGCGATACAGCTTGGCCCGGTCCTTCGCCTCGGTAGAATCGCGGAAAATTCCGCCGCCTTCGCCCGGCAGGGCGGCGTACTTCGCATAAGTGCCAGCTTCGACGAATTCATCGTAGCTCAGTCGCGCTGCGAGGTTGTCGATCGCGCACGAGCACTGATAAAGCGCTGCCAGCGTGCCGCCGTTCTGCCCGATGCATTCGTTCACGTACTCGACGCGCGCCACGGTGGGGTAATCATGCTTCGCCGGCGGATCGGAATTTGCTGCCGGGGGTGCGAGCAGCAGAGCGGCGACCAGCACCGCGACCATACCGGACACCGCCGCGCCTAGGCGCGCACTAAAAAAGGGTTGTATAGTCATCACGGACCCCGAAAACAGCTGAGGGAGCTCGCTATGATTCATCGACGTGAATCCATTCTA
This sequence comes from uncultured Gammaproteobacteria bacterium, assembly GCA_963728295.1. Lineage (GTDB taxonomy): Bacteria > Pseudomonadota > Gammaproteobacteria > Steroidobacterales > Steroidobacteraceae > DATJKD01. The sequence continues at coordinate 71,055 of CAVSKB010000011.1, forward strand.
GTCGGTCTCGTGGTGGCGCTGGTCACGGGCAGTGCCGGTCCACGGCTCGGATCTGGAACAAGCCATGCAGCAGCCGTCCAATTGGGCGAGCCAGACCGGCGACTACGCAAACCACCGCTACAGCGATCTTAACCAGATCAACGCCGGGAACGTGAATCAGCTGCAGGTCGCCTGGACCATGTCCACCGGCGTGCTGCGCGGCCACGAGGGCTCACCGCTCGTCATCGGCGACACGATGTACGTTCACACGCCGTTCCCGAACAACGTCATCGCCGTGAATCTGAAGGACCAGTCCTTCAAGTGGAAATACGAGCCCAAGCAGGACGCCACCGTCGTGCCGGTGATGTGCTGCGACACGGTGAACCGCGGGCTCGCCTACGGCGACGGCAAGATCATCCTGCAGCAGGCGGATACCAAGCTCGTCGCGCTCGATGCGCAGACGGGCAAGGTCGTGTGGGAAGCCGTCAACGGCGACCCCAAGATCGGCGAGACCAACACGAACGCGCCGCACATCTTCAAGAACACCGTGATCACGGGAATCTCGGGCGGTGAATTCGGCGTGCGAGGCCGGCTCCTGGCCTATGACCTGAAGACGGGTAAGAAGCTCTGGACCGCCTGGAGCACCGGGCCGGACAACGAGCTGCTGGTCGATCCGAAGAAAACCATGACCTGGACCAATGGCAAGATGGCGCCGATCGGCGCGGATTCCTCGCTCAAGTCCTGGCAGGGCGATCAATGGAAGCTCGGCGGCGGCACCACGTGGGGCTGGTACGCCTACGATCCCACGCTCAATCTCGTTTACTACGGCACCGGCAATCCCGGAACGTGGAATCCTGCGCAACGCCCCGGTGACAACAAGTGGTCGATGACCCTCTTCGCCCGCGATCTCGACACCGGCATGGCGAAGTGGGCGTTCCAGATGACGCCGCACGATGAGTGGGATTTCGACGGCGTCAACGAGAATCTGCTGATCGATGTCGACTGGAAAGGCAAGAAGGTGCCCGCGCTCGTGCACTTCGATCGCAACGGCTTCGGCTACACGCTGAACCGTGCGACGGGCGAGCTGCTGGTGGCGGAGAAATACGATCCGACCGTCAACTGGGCGACCAAGGTCGACATGAAAACCGGTCGACCCATCGTCGACAAGAAGTTCTCGCCTGCAACGACGGGTCCGGACGTCAACGTGAAGGACATCTGCCCGGCAGCGCTCGGCTCGAAGGATCAGCAGCCCGCCGCGTACGATCGCAAGTCCGGCCTGGTCCTCGTGCCCACCAACCACGTGTGCATGACCTACGAGCCGTTCCAGATCGAGTACACGGCCGGTCAGCCTTACGTCGGAGCGACGCTCACGATGTATCCGGCGCCGAACAGCCACGGCGGCATGGGTAATTTCATCGCGTGGGACGCCTCGAAAGGCAAGATCGTCTGGTCGAAGCCGGAGCGCTTCTCGGTATGGTCCGGCGCGCTCACGACCGCCGGTGACGTCGCCTTCTACGGAACCCTCGAGGGCTATCTCAAGGCCGTGAACATCAAGGACGGCAAGGAGCTGTGGAAGTTCAAGACACCGTCCGGAATCATCGGCAACGTGTTCACCTACGAATACGACGGCAAGCAGTACGTCGGCACGTACTCCGGTATCGGCGGCTGGGCCGGCATCGGCATGGCGGCGGGGCTCACGGGAAACACCGAGGGTCTCGGCGCGGTCGGCGGCTACAAGGATCTGGCCAAGTACACCACCCTCGGGGGCTCGCTGTTCGTCTTCGCGCTGCCGGGAAACGCGAGTGAAGGTGAGAAAACTGCGAAGGACTGATTGCCTGCGACGCCTCGCACCGCTGCTCGCCATCGCTTGGATGGCGGGCAGCGCGGGCGCCGGCGAAGCGGATCCGCAGGCGGCAGCGCCTGCGGATGCCCCTTACACGGTCGTCGATGGCAACAAGGTCGACCCGAAAACGCTGGATGGCTGGAAGACCTGGCGTGCGCTCGCCTGCGAGCGCTGCCACGGCGCCGAGCAGGAAGGCCTGGTCGGGCCGTCGCTGGTCGAGAAGCTCAAGACGCTGAAGAAAGAGGAATTTCACGACGCTGATGTTCAACGGGCCGACCCGAGAAGGGCATGCCACCGTTCAGCGGCAGCGCCATGGTGACGAAGAACTGGGAAGGCCTGTACGCGTATCTGAAAGGCCGCTCGGACGGGCAGATCGAGCCCGGACATCTCTATCCCATCGAGGCAAAGTGAACTTGCTTCGGGCGGCGTTGACGCTGTGCGTGACGCTTGGCGCGCTGCCCGCTCTTGCCCAGCCGGCTGACCCGGTCCTGCGCGTCTGCGCGGATCCGCAGAACCTGCCTTTCTCCAACCAGGCGGGCGAGGGATTCGAAAACCGAATCGCCCAGGAGCTGGCGCGTGACCTTGGCAAGACCACGGTGGAATACACCTGGTTTCCCCAGCGCATGGGCTTCGTGCGCAATACGCTGCGAAAAAAAGATGAGGCAACCGGCCAGTACGCCTGTGACGTCATCATCGGCGTCCCCGCCGGCTACGAGCTCACCGCCACGACCAAACCGTACATGCGCTCGATCTATGCCCTCGTTCACGCAGGGCGGAAGGATCTGGCAAGCCTCGAAACAGCCGACGATCTTCTGAAGCTATCGCCGGCGCAGCTTCACAAGCTGAGGATAGGCGTGTTCGCCGGCTCGCCCGGCGCCGACTGGCTGCTGCGCAATCAGCTGCTCGAGCGCGCGGTCATGTTCCCGCAGCAGAGCGGCGACCCGGCCGTGAATCCTGCTTCGGTCATCGGGCACGAGCTGGCCGCAGGCAACATCGATGTCGCCATCGTATGGGGGCCGATCGCGGGCTACCTCGCCCGCGAGCACTCCTCGTCCACGCCCTGGCACGTGGTTCCGTTCTCCCCCGATCCGCAGATCCGCTTCGACTATCCCATCGCCATGGGCGTGCGCTTCGGGGAAAAGGAATGGAAGGACACGCTGGATCGGTGGATCGCGGGCCACAACGAGAAGATCCACGCCATTCTGCGCGAGTACGGAGTGCCGCTGCTGGACGAGTAAGCGGAGCGCCGGCGGGATTCCGGTCAGTCACCGCCCGCGGCGATCTGGCGAATGAGATTGACGATCACCAGCAGGATCATCGCGCCGCTGAAGGAGACGACGAGACTCAGTCCGCTCAAGCCGTGTTGTCTGGCGGCATCCGCACCCACCAATGGCGACAGTAGCCATCCACCCCCCAAAGCGCCGAGGCTGCCCACCACTACGTTGAGAATCAATGTCTGCCGGCCATCGGTCTTCATGATTCGGTTGCCCAGCCAACCAATTGCGCCGCCGACAATCAGCCAGCTCACGACGTTCATATCCTGCTCCCCAGGCAGCACATGCCGTTCACCTCTTCGCGTACTCCGTGAAAACGTAGTCCTGATTCTTCACTATCGTGTGGCACGCGAACCCGCACTTGGCATCGTTCCCCTGCGGCGGGTTGCCAGCCAGGGTGCCGGGCGTGAACGTATCGGACGCGGCGTCATACTCGAACACGGCATATCCCCAGCCGCCACTGTCCGCGAACCTCTTGCTGTCCTTCACCATGAAATCAACATCATGCAGGGTACCCGCCACCGTCGGCGAACCGGGGGCCGCCTCGTTCTTTTTTGGGTTCCAATGGATCTTCGCCATTTTCGCGCCGTCGGGGAAGGGCTTGCCGTTGCCCGGAACTCCGGCCTTATAGGCGTCGATCATCATCACGGGATTTCCGAGGATCGTAGCGAACAGCCCTCCGTTCTGACTGATGGAAATAGTCTGCCAGCCTTCGTATCCCCTGAACTCAGAGAACGCGAGCCCACCCGGCACCTTGACGGTGTACTTGTCCTGGGCGGAAATCGCAGCCCCGGTTGCCAAGGCGGCGAGCACTGCCGTGGCTATCGCAATCGTGAGTTTTTTTTTGCGCTTCATGGCTGATCCTTTCTCGGCTAGTCTCAGCTTGCCGGCGGCGTCATAGTCGGCAAGATCACTTCGCGGCCAACTTCACCCCTCTGGCGGCCTTCTCGATGAGTGCTGCCACGGCTTCTGGCTTCGACACATAAACCGCGTGACTGCCTTTCGTCTCGACAACCGTCGAGCCCGCGCGCTTCGACATGATTTGCTGTGCCGCAGGGGGGATCATCCTGTCGTCGGTGGCGACCAGGTACCAGCTCGGCTTCGTCTTCCATGCGGGCTTGGTGATCGAGCCACTGAGCGCCTCGACGCCCCATGGAACCTGCGAATCGGCCATGAATGCGGCCTTTTCCGCCCCGACGTCAGCCGCGAATGATTCATGGAACTTTGTCTTGTCTAGAAACAGGTACCCGTCCTGCGGAGCCAGTATCGGCGGGACCGGCGCACCGGGCGGAGGATCCTTGATCAGGGCAGCCACGGATTCGCCCGCGTCCGGAGCAAAGGCCGCAACATAGACAAGCCCGGCGACCTTGGGATCATTACCCGCTTCCGTAATTACGACTCCACCATAGGAATGGCCAACAAGGATGACGGGCATGCGTTGCTTTGCGAGGACGCGCTTCGTCACTGCCACGTCATCGGCCAGCGATATGGTCGCGTTCTGCACGATGCTGACGTCGTAGCCATCCTTCTTCAGGATCTTGTACACATCCTCCCAGCCGGAGCCGTCCACAAAGCCTCCATGGACGAGAACGACCGCCACCGATTTCGTATCAGGGATTTCAGTCATGGTGATCTCCTTCTTCCAGTAAACGCTCCACGATCAGCGACGCAACTATAGTCGGCACTGGAACGAAATGGCACCTTCGGTAATCTTGGTGAGAAATTGGGCGAGGGTGGGCCATCTAAGTTATTGAATTGACAACACCATCAAAAAAGGCCAATACAACTACGAACTCACGGAGAAGGAAACGACGCCGATGCCGCTGAACGTGAGCCAGCATCCGCTGGTTGCGGACAAACTCGCGATCCTCCGCGACCGGCATACGGAGCCGAAGAAGTTCCGCGAACTCGTTCGCGAGCTGACGTGGCTGCTCGGGTACGAGGCGACGGCGGATCTCGCCACCCGGCCGCACCCGATCGAAACGCCTCTCGGGCCGATGACCGCCGCGTGCCTCGAGCCGCGCGTCGGCCTGATCCCGATCCTGCGTGCAGGGCTCGGCATGGTGGACGGCATGCTCGAGTTGCTGCCCACTGCCGAGGTATGGCACCTCGGTCTCTACCGCGACGAGCGGACGTTGACGCCGGTGGAGTACTACAACAAGTTGCCCGACGCTGCGACCGTGCAGGTCTGCCTCGTGCTCGACACGATGCTCGCCACCGGAGGCTCGGCGGTGGCGACGGTCGACATCCTCAAGAAGTGGGGCGCTGCCCGAATCAAACAGGTATCACTCATTGCCGCCCCCGAGGGTGTGGCGACGCTCAGCCGTGCCCACCCTGACGTCGACATCCATATCGCGGCGCTCGATTCGCATCTGAACGAGCGCGGCTACATCGTGCCGGGCCTGGGCGACGCCGGCGACCGGCAGTTCGGGACCTTCGCCGGACCGTCGTCGGAGCCGGGCGGCGGGCCTGACGACGAAACGGCGGCCGTGGTCCGACGCCTCCAACGCCGCCTCGACGATCCCTCCTCCTGACGCGAGCGACCCAAAAGAGCCCGCAGACAATGTCTGCGGGCTCAGAACATCCATCTTCCACTAATTGCGCAGTGATCTGAAACCGGCGCGAAGCTCTTCTGAAAGGAGTTTCGGCTGTTCCCACGCCGCGAAGTGGCCGCCCTTGTCGAGCTTGTTGAAATGGATGAGTTTGGGAAACGCCCGCTCCGCCCAGCTCCGCGGGGCTGGATAGAGTTCGTCAGGGAAGACGCTCACGGCAACCGGGATGGAGACGCCTTTGGCATTGAAATACCCTTTGCCAAAATATTCCCAGTAGAGACGAGCGCCTGAAAGCGCCGTGTTCGTCAACCAGGTGAGCGTGATGTTGTCGAGGATGTCGTCGCGCGTAAGGCCCTCGGACTTTCCGTCAAAGACGCGCGCGATGAGCTCATAGCTGCGCGCGTCGTGGTCGAGGAAATAGGCCGCCAGGCCGACGGGTGAGTCCGCGATTCCGTATAGGGTCTGCGGCCGCAGCCCCATCTGGAACCCGTAGGCGATTCCCTTTTGATAGACGAACTGCAAACGTTCGTAAGCGACCTTCTCATCGGCTGAGAGACCCGATGGCGCCGGCGCCCCTGAAAAGGCCGCCCCGTCAATGTCGGCTGGAAAGATGCCGGGCATGTTGGTGTGAATGCCGAGCAACTCCGGAGGCGCCTGCAGGCCCATTTGTTCGGTGACGACCGCACCCCAATCGCCGCCTTGCGCCACAAACCTGGTATACCCAAGGCGCTTCATCAGGACAGTCCAGGCGCGGGCGATGCGGGCAGGGTCCCAGCCGGTGGTGGTCGGCTTGCCCGAAAAGCCATAGCCCGGCATCGACGGGATCACGACATGGAAGGCATCCGACGCGCTCCCGCCATGGGCGGTGGGATTGGTGAGCGGATCGACGATCTTCAGCTGCTCGGTGACCGAGCCGGGCCATCCATGCGTGACGATGACCGGCAGCGCATTCTCATGTTTCGAACGGACGTGGATGAAATGAATGTCCAGCCCGTCGATCGCGGTGATGAAATTCGGCAGCGCGTTCAGCCTCGCCTCGCACGGGCGCCAGTCATATTCCGTCCCCCAATAGCGCGCGAGCTTCTGAACTGTCGCCAGCTGCACGCCTTGCGATGCATCCGCGACCGTTTCCCGTTCAGGCCACTTGGTCGCGTTGATGCGCTTGCGCAAGTCGGCAAGCTCCGTGTCCGGAAAGTACACATCAAACCCGCGGACAGGTGTCGTATCCATTAGCTTTGCTCCTTCTGAGGCTAATAGCGGAAGACCCTAGCGTGCCCGCAGCGACGATTGCCGCTGAAGCTGCCCGCAAAGGCGTACAACCCCGCGGGGACCGCGAACCATACCATCAGCGATGGTTCGTCGCTGTCAGCAAATACCGCAGCGAACGGTAGGATGTCAGACGGTTCCCTGCACCGCGCGGCGTAATGCCGCCCGAGCTAGCGAGCGCGTGGAATCGATGGTTGGCAGCGGGGAATTGTCATCGTTAATGATCAGCGGGATCTCGGTACAGCCGAGCACCACGGCGTCGCAGCCCCGCGCTTTCATGCCCTCGATCACCCTCTGGAAATACTTCACCGATTCGGGCTTGAAGACCCCGTACACCAACTCATCGAAGATGATGCGGTTGATCTCAGCACATTCCTCGGCACCCGGACGCACGTACTCCAACCCTCGCTCCGTGAGCTTCTCGGGATAAACCTCGCATTCGACCAGATAACGCGTTCCCGTAAGACCGATGCGATGGAAGCCGCGCTCAATGGCCTGCTCGGCGCCAACCGCGGCGATGTGCAGCCAAGGCAACGGTGAGCGCGACTCTATGTAAGGCAGTGCCTGATGGATGGTGTTGTCGGGGCAAATCAGAAAATCGACGCCGATGCTTGCAAGCTTATTCGCAGAAGACAGCATCAACTCGCCCACACCCTGCCAATCCCCGCGGTAGATGCACTTCATATACTCCGCGAGCGAATGGGTATGCATCGAGACTTCCGGATGATCGTGCGCACCCATGAGCTCGGCGCCTTCCACACAGACTGTGCGATAACAAAGCGCCGCGCCTTCGGCGGAGCACGCTACGATCCCGATGTGTTGCGTCATGAATTGTCGCCCGTGGTCACGATGTCGGCATTCTCTCGCGAACCTTCGCCCGAACGGAATCAGATTGACCGAGTGACGCCGGTCTCTACAATGCGCCGATGACAAGGCGGGGCTGGCTCCTCTTCATCGCCCTGGGTGTGCTCTGGGGGATGCCTTATCTGCTGATCCGCATTGCGGTGAGCGCGGTCGATCCGCTCGTGGTCGCGGGATTACGAACGCTGATTGGCGCGCTTCTGCTGCTGCCGATCGCATGGCACAGCAAGACCCTGGTCGCCGGGTTTCGCAAGTGGCAGTGGCTGCTGGCATACACGCTCGTCGAGATCAGCGTGCCCTGGCTCCTGCTCGGGCACGCAGAAACGCGGCTCAATAGTTCGACCGCGGGACTGTTGCTGGCGGTCGTGCCGCTCTTCGCGGCGTTGATCGTCACGAAGCTCGGGCATGAGCGGCTCGAGCCGCGACGGTTGCTTGGACTGGGTATCGGGTTTGCGGGCGTCGCGCTCCTCGTGGGCATCGATATCCATTTCTCGGACCTGCCGGCCGTCGCGGCAACGATGGTCGTGGCGCTGTGCTACGCCATCGGACCCATCATCGTCGATCGGAAGCTCAAGGATGTGCCGGCAATCGGCGTCGTGACCGCGTCGCTGATCGTCGCCACGCTCGTCTATGCGCCGTTCGCGCCGATGGTCTGGCCCGAGCACTTCCCCGCGTCCGCCGCCTGGTCGATAGTCGGCCTGGGCGTGCTCTGCACCGCCGCCGCGTTCCTGGCGTTCTTCGCGCTGATTGCGGAGGCGGGGCCCGCGAGGGCGACGGTGATCACCTACGTGAACCCGGCGGTCGCGATCGTGCTCGGCGCGATCGTGTTGTCCGAACCCGTGACGCTCGGGATGGTGATCGGTTTTCCGCTGGTGATCGTGGGCTCGGTCCTCGGGACATCGCGAGCGCGCGCGGATGCGCGACCTGAACTCGCACCAGCGAGGGATTAGTCCGCGCCCTTGAGAGCGGAGACTTCGGCGCCGCTCAGTACCTGCGGCTGTTTGATCGGGCTACCGCTTACCGGATCGAAGAAGGGATTGTCGCGGGGACGCCGGCTCAGCCTGGCAGGAATGATCCAGCTCATGAGCCTGGGAATTGCAAGCATCGTGCCCAGGGGGGTGGCGCTGACACTACCGCGAGCCGACTTCGTATTGAGGCGAAGGCGTGCTGGCCCGAATGACGCCTCCAGCGGCTGCTGCGTCAGGCAACTGTGGATGAGGCCGACATAGTGTGTCCTTCGGTCGCGCGGCGTGTTGCCGATCGGGGTTCGACAGCAGCCTGCGTACCACCGCAGAATCCCTGTTTCGGACAAAGACATGCAGGCCAGCGCGTCGAGACCCTGCTCGAACCGCACACGAGATGGCAGTGTCGCCACTATGTCGCTGCCACCGTGCCCGTCCAGGACTCCGGCACGCCCGAGGTAGCGGGCGAACGCTTGGCAGTCCCTGCAGTAGCAGACGGCTCTTACTGTGGTTGCGGGTAACGCGAGATAGCCGCGAATCGCGCCGCACTGGCACTGCAATCGATGGTTCATGCGATCATTGTGGCGTGATCCAACAGCCGGGTCCAAGTTTAAAAAACTCAGTGCACATCCGTTTAGCGTTGAAAAGCGTGCTTGTTCCTGCCGGTTCACCAAGCCATTGAACCATTGGATTGGAGTAAATCGGTTCACGAAGAGCCTCGTATTGAAAGGGAGCCATAACCGTATAGCGGCCATTTGTGAACTGGTAGGCTTTCAGGTGGGTGGCGCCAAATGTATGACCGAGTTCATGCGCGAGCGTAAGAGTCGAAATAACATGGTATTTAATGACGGCGTAAGGTCCGGCGAGCATGGCAGTACCGTTGACTTCGCCATAAACATCCACCACTAATACGGTTTTGTTTTTACCCGTCGGAACCGGCAGACCCGGCACAAGACCGGCTTCCACATCTTGTCTTACCCTTCTTAAAGTCGAGTTCTGCGTGTATTCCTTGACGAATACGACCCTGCCGAGCTTCACCCGCACGTTGAGGTTGCTATTTTTAAGTGAGTCATTCGTGCGAGTTAATCCGATGACGAAATCGGTCCTAAGTGCTGTGGCGCTTGGGAATTGCGCCAGCGCCGCCTTGGTATAGGCCAGATTTACGGTGATCTCCAATGGCGGAGCGACTGCAAATGTGGTGATGGAGTCAGTGCCGACTTTTGGGCTCGCACCAGAATCGACTTTCTGGTCGCTGTCTGCCAGGTATTCTTCGGCGACCGTGTTTTTCAGGTCTGTGGCGCGCAGCTCGTAATCGCCTCGACTGTCTCTGACAATATCGTATTCGAAGTCGCCTTTTACGAGCTTGATCGAAACATCATCACCATTTTTTGCTACATATAAGTAAGTCGCCGCTTTTTGTTTTACGTACTTGCCGCTCCAAACGCTTATGCCGTAGGCAAATTGCTGATAACTATCTCTCTTAAATACTAAATGTTCACCGTCTAAAGAGAGTGAAATGCGTTCCGTATAAAATCCGACATCGAAGGTGCTGCTATCGACGCCACGAATAATATCCAGGAAATAGGGGCTCGACAGTTCGTACGCGGCATCGGCGGCGTGCAACCCGTCGACTGCGAGCGCACCGGAAAAGACGAATAAGACCGCGACAACGCGGCTGGCTGTCCGGTTCATGATTACCCCCCTGTTGCGCCAGTCTGTAAGTCGCTTCAGCGGAGCTGCGGTCGTTGCAATAGCGCTATTTTACACCTTCTGCCGCTTGTCGGTGCGATGGCCGACACAGCTTGCCGAATGCGGGCAAGCCGGACGTGCCCGGCGTCTTTGCGTCGCCGGCCACCGTGCCGTACCTAGCTCGTGATTGGAAGCGCGTCGTAGTGGGTATGCGTGTGGCCGTCGGGCCGCTCGCTCAGTATTTCGGGGTGCGTCGCATCGCCTCCACGCACGCATATGCGGGCGCAGTGCGGGTCGCGCGGCGCCTCGTTGCAGCACCGGCACTCGCCCAACCGCATGGGAGCTATGCCGAGGCTGTCCGCGAGCGGTCGCGCCATCGTCAGCAAGGTGTTCTCGGCGGTGCGCACGACCACGCAGCTCGACGCGTCACTGCAGTACGGACACGTGCCATACCCGGCGTTCAGCGTGGCGCACTCATCGCACAGGTACACCGTGAGCTGGCCGCGCTCGTCCTCGCGCAGGACTCCGTCGCGCACCAAGAGTCGGGTTCCCTCGGTGTCAGGCTCTAAAGCTGACATTTGAAACAAGCGGGCTTGTGGAGGAGAAATGCCATGTAGTCCGGGCGCCTCGCGACGCTCTTGTTCTTCATTTGGAAGACCAAAATCCCCGCCGCAAGCTTACGATATCCACCCTGAAAAGGATGCCAATCGGACATAACGGGGACATGCTGGGAGCGGAATGATGGCGGAAAAGTGCCGTGGCGGGGGTTACCCTTCTATCCGGAGGTGTTCATGAGCGAGTGGATCCACGGCCTTCCGATAGTGTGGATGGCCATCGTCGTGCTCCTGGCCACGTACGTGGTCACCGGCTGTATCTACGCACTCGTCATCGCCGCTGCGAGGGGTGAGCGGGCGCGTGCATTCAAGGCCGTGTCGCCCGGCATGCTGCCGCCGCTGGGGATCATCTTCGGTTTGTTCGTGGCGTTTCTCGCCTCGCAGGCGTGGAGCGATCTCGACCGGGCGCAGGCGGCGGTCAGCCATGAAGCCAGCGCGCTGCGCGCTGTGGTGCTGCTGATCGGCAGCTTCCCGGGAGAGCCGGAAGCGCGGATGAAACGCCTCATCCGTCTTCAGATTGAAGAAGCCGCGACGCAGGAATGGCCCGCCATGTCCCGGCACCGCGCCTCGCTGGCGATGGTCTCGGCACCGCTGGCAGAGGCGTTGCAGCTGACGCTTGCTCTCGAGCCGCGAACGGATGGACAGGTTGCAGCCCAGCGCGAGATCGTGGTTGCGTTGGGGAACGCACTCGACGCACGCCGTCAACGCATCATCGTGAGTGAGTCGGGGGTCAACTGGGTGAAATGGACCAGCGTCATTCTGCAGGCTTTCTGCGCGATGCTGGCAATAGCACTCGTGCACAGTGACAACCGGGCTGCTGCCGCCATCTCGATGGGTCTCTTCGCGACCGGAGTCGCGGTATCAATCGTGCTGGTTGCCTCACACAGCGGACCGTTTTCCGGGCAGATCTCGGTTGGACCCGACCTCCTGTTGCAGGTCCTGCCTCACGGCCCGTAACGGAACAGATGAAGTCGCTTGGCAGAAGACCGCAGGGCGCGCGGCTCGAGCGCATCAGGGCGTCGCCGCGTTGGGCAGGCGGCCAGTTCCGGAACGTACACCCGATCGCCGCAGGACTGCGCGACCCGAACGCAGCGATGCCGACGATCAGCGAGTTTCTCTGCGGCGGCGAGCGGCGCGTGCCAAGGGGACCACTCCCCTCGATGAGCCCATTGGACGCCTGGGCCAGGTCGCCCGCGAGCGGCCTGCGCGCCACTTGGCTTGGTCATTCCACACTTTTGATCGAGATCGATGGCCACCGGGTGCTGATCGACCCGGTCTGGGGACCACGCGCATCGCCATCGGCGTTCGCTGGCCCCAAGCGGTTCCAGCCGGTCCCGGTCCCTCTTCGCGCCATGCCGCCAGTGGATCTCGTGATCGTTTCGCATGACCACTACGATCACCTCGACTATCCCACCATCCGCCAGCTCGGCAAACGCGATGTACCGTTCGTAACATCGCTCGGGGTCGGGGCACACCTGGAGGCGTGGGGCGTGCGACCGGAGCGCATCGTCGAACTCGACTGGTGGGAGTCGCACCGGCTGCCAAACAGCGAGCTCACGGTGACTGCTGCGCCCTCGCAGCACTTTTCGGGGCGCGGGCTGAAGGATCGAAACGCGACCCTGTGGTCCTCGCTCGTAATCCGTTCGCACCGGCACACCGTGTTCTTCAGCGGTGACACCGGTCTCACGACTGAATACGAAGTCATTCGCGAACGATTCGGGCCGTTCGATCTGATCATGCTGGAGGTGGGCGCGTTCCATCCAGCGTGGGGCGACGTGCACCTCGGGCCGGAGAACGCACTCAAGGCGCTGGCACTGCTCGGCGGCGGCCCTTTCCTGCCCGTGCACTGGGGCACTTTCTGTCTGGCAATGCACGCCTGGGATCAGCCCGCGGAAACCTTGTTGGAATTGGGTCCGAAGGTGGGCGCACAACTGGTAATGCCTCGCCTCGGGGAACCCACTGAGCCAGCGCATGCAGAAAGAGTTGAGCCGTGGTGGCGCGCCGTCGATATGGAAATACCGCGAAGCGCGCGCGATGCGCCGGTGGCGCTTACACTTCCAAAGAAGATGCCTTGGCCGATTGACTAGGCGACCGCGCCCCATCTTCTGCAATCGTGTGAAACAGGTTCCCGAAGTCGACGTCGTCATCGAGATTCCACGCGGGAGCTTCCTGAAGCGTGGCTCGAAAGGGCATGTGGATTTCGTCTCACCCCTGCCTTGCCCCTTCAACTATGGGGCGGTACCGACTCTCGTTGGGCTGGAGGGTGACCTGCTGGATGTGGTGGTGCTGGGGCAAAGGCTGCATGTGGGAACGCGTTTGCGTTTGCCGGCGTGGGGCGCAGTGGTGCAGCGGGATCGCGGAATGGTGGACCACAAGCTCATTTGCAGCGCGGAGCCACTCGACGAAGCGGCGCGTCGTGGCGTGCTGCGGTTCTTCCGCTTCTATGCCAGGAGCAAAGGGCTTCTGAACCTTCTCCGTGGCCGACCGGGTCGCAATGCTTGTGAAGGGTGGATCGAGGCGTGCGAGGCGCTCGCATGCGCCAGGCCCAGAGATGTCTCCTGGCGCGGGCCGGTCGTGACGTTCTGAATCTCGTTCCGAGTCATTCGCGAACCGCTGACTCCTCTGACTCCAGCAGTCCGCGCAAGAGCCCCCAGTCGAACTGCTCCTTTTTCCACTCCAGGGTGGCGCGACGCTGGTAATCGATACTGTCGGCAGGCAGCAGCTGCGGATTAATTGGTCTGCGGCCGGCACCCCTCAGTGCACCGGTATAGGTGTTGACCGAAAAGATTGCGTTACTGCTGTGACAGCGCGCGCACGTCGACATGAGAATAGGACCACGGAGCTGTTCCGCACGAGTGCCATGGAGCTTGCCGATGCGCTGATATTCGGTTTCGCCCTGAGCATTGCGAGCTCAAACACGAACTGTGAATCGACAAAGCTGGGCCAGCGCCCCTGTCCGTCCGCACGGACTTTCCTGAAGACGCGAAACTGCACCGTTTGCGTGATGGGTGTCATCACCGGTTCGAGCTTCTCGTTGATAACCGCCATCTGCCTAACGAGCGCCACTACCGTGCCCTCGGGAAATTGCGGTGTCGCGGGATCCAGTCTCGGCTCCCACCGTACGTTGCGATTGCCCGGATCGGTAGTCGCAAGCTCCACAGGCTGGAGCGCCCAGGGCGTGCGATGCAGGTTCAGCCTTTCAAGATACGAAAGCGTGGCTTTCCGGCCTCCCGGGCAGCGGATAAAAACCATGAACGCGGAACGGCCCGACAAACTGGCGACGTGCATCGGCGCGACCGTTCCCAGGCCACTCTCGCCGATTTGCACCCACGGCGTGTTCATGTCCAACAGATCCGGCGGTAGAAACGCGTTATCGGGATGCGCCGGATCAAAATCGTTGCCGAATCGTCCCGACTTCACCGCCTCTGCGTAATTGTCTTGCAGGTCGGCGATCGCTTGATCCGGCATCCGTAGTCGCCATACGACACTCGCGAGCTGGCGCCGCAGCGCCTTGCGTTCACTGCGAGCCGTGAGATCGAACGCTGCCCAGACATCGTGTAGCAGCAATGCCCGTTTCAAGTCCCCGGATGCCCGATCCTGCCCATCGGTGTTCAAGAACTCGTCCAGCACCGCGGCCAGGCCCTCAGGGTCATCGACCTCTTCGTCGAAGGGAACGGAGTTGTCTGTGCCGTATTGAGTTCCCGCTTCTGTTCGCACAGCGAGCGCGCGATAGAGGCGATTCCAAAGGTGCTCGGGGTCTTGATCGTAAATCGCTTCTGGCTTGTCGGCCGCCTGAGCGGCAATGCATAGCAGCACGACCATGGCTCCGCACATCAACGTACGCATCACTATGCCCTTGCGCATTTTTGCGGCGACCCCGGAATAGTGGGGATCGGACCACAGGATCGTAGGCATTGCCAATGACCGCAACGGGTGGTACTGCGCTGCTGTTACCCTCGTACGGAGCCGACGCTTCGCTATGACTACGCCACGGCAGCCAACGTCCACAGCCAGGTACCCCGATCGTCCCGCGGTGCCCGTTGCTCCGTCGCCGTGACTATTTGTGCCGGTCTTATCGACCGATTGCACTTACCGGCGCCCATAGGGCGTACGACGAATCCGTCTCTTGAGGCGAAGCCGCGGGGCGCGCGTGTAGGCGTCCGCTTTTGTAGCCTCGATAACGTCTAGTGCCGCGAGTTCAGCCAGAAGCCGATCCCGATCGGCATTGTGCTGCGCCTGCGTCTTTTCCATTTCACGTAGCAGGGCAATCGCGCTGGTTGTATCGTGACCGGCCCGTTTTAAGGTCGAAAGAAGATTGCAATGCTTGGCGATCCGTCGTTCGCCGTTCGCTACGTGCTCCTCCGCAGCTTTCAGGTAGCTCAGGATGAGGGCCCGGTCCATGAACGGGACGGTAGCAGAGCCGTCACCCCCTAGAGATATAGGACTTTTCCTGAGCGCAGCGTCAGACCATCACTGCCTTCTCGCGTCGCAGCACGCGGCTGCTTGACGATTTCAGTCCGACGGCGGCGTGGAGACAGTGTTTCACGCCTCGTAGGCACACTGGTCGATCAGGCCCATGAAAGAGCCATTACCGAATGCACGTGCCTCCGCTAACGCCCACTAGAGTACCCTCGAATATTAGTTTCAAGCAGGAGACGAACATGAGTGAACTGCGGTATCCGAACGAAAGCCGAGCGTATCGCGATGCGCGCGATGGGTTACTTAAAGAAGAACAAGAGCTGATCGACAAGGTGAAATCTGTGGCAGCGAAACGCCGCGATCTCCCTCTCGGGGGACAATTGAAAGAGGACTACATCTTCAAATGGGCTAACGATGGGAAAGTAGGGAAGAGTGTGAAATTCTCCGAGCTATTTACGGACAAGGACACGCTGCTCCTTTATTCATTCATGTTCGGCCCGAATTGGGATAAGCCTTGTCCTTCCTGTACGTCGCTGGTCGATGGGTTTGATCGAACCTCGTATCAGGTCACTCGAAACGCCGCGTTGGTTGCAATTGCCAAGGCCCCGGCCGAGCGAATCAATTCGTGGGCCAAAGAACGTGGATGGTCGCAAATTGCGCTGGTTTCCGGATCGGGACTCTCCGTATCAGGCCGATTACAAATGCCAGGGAGACTCAGATGACATGCAATTGCCGGTGATGCATGTATTTAGGAGGCAGGGTGGAAGGATCTTCCATTTCTGGGGAACTGAACTGTCAGCGAATCATCTGGATACGGTGTGGCCATATTGGAATCTCATGGACTTTACGCCAGAGGGTCGGCCGAACATTCTCACTCCGCCACAGAATTTCAGGTCGGAATTCCTGGAAAAACACTATCTGAATGAGGAATAGCTAGACGCCCAACCGCATGAGCGGATGCACTTGCGGGCGCCCGCGACACTACGATCGAGCCGAGCGACGTCATCTCTTGTGCGAGGTGAACGCCTTCATCGTCAAGTCCCTGACCAACTGTGTCGCCTTCGGGTTCGGTACCCCGTAGCGGGAAAAAAGGGTCAAGTGGCGGCGCATCTCCAGCGCGGCTCCAGACGGGGAATCGGCGCTTTTGCAGCATTGCTTCAGCCGCCCGTTCAGGTCCGTGGCTACCGCGGCAAGGGGGCGCTTGCGGTCGTCTTCACCGCGCTCCTTGGGCTGGGAGAGGCCCCAGTCGGCCGCCGTTGCAGCGACGTGGTCAAGTCGATGGGTCGGGTGCGTCATGGAGTTAACTCACGGTTGAAAGCGCTATAAGGGCTGCGTGGAGTGTGCTCCATTTCTCGGGCAAAGATGAATGTCACTCAGTGATGGTCTGACGCTGCGCCAGGAGAGCGTCCTACATCCCTGGGGGGTAATGGCTCTGTACGGTCTCCCAATGGACCGGGCCCTGATAATCAGCTACCTCCAGGCCGCGGAGGACCAAGTAGAGATCGGCCAACAATATATCGCTGACCAGTGCGATCTTATTTCGACCTTGGAACGGACCGGTCACCATGCGACCAGCGCGATCGCCCGGCTACGTGTAAATGGAACAAACGCAGACACAGCACATTGCCGATCGGGATCGGCTTCGTGCGGAACTCGCGACGCTGTAACGCTCCGCAGGCTAAAGAAGTGGCAGCTGACGATTCCAAGTAGCCGGATGAGTGAGGAGAACTGGGACGTCATCATCGTCGGTGCGGGTCCTGCCGGATTGAGCGCTGCGCTGGTTCTCGGACGCTGCTGCCGCAGCGTGCTGCTCTGCGACCGTGGAACGCCGCGAAGCTGGGCGTCCAAGGCGATGCATGCATTTGTCACGCGCGACGGTGTCCCGCCGTCTGAGTTCCGCCGACTGGCATGCGCAGAGCTCGAGAACTACGCCAACGTGTCGTTCTGGCAGGGCGAGGTGAAGCGCGCGTCGCGTGACGTTGCGGGCTTCCGCGTACATCTCGCCCGGCGCACGGTTCACGCGCGGAAGCTCCTGTTAGCCACTGGCGTATTCGACCAGCTGCCGGCAATCCCGGGCTTCACGGAGTTGTTCGGCACAAGCGTGTTTCCGTGCCCTTACTGTGACGGCTGGGAATATCGCGGCCGCGCAGTCGCCGTCTACGGCAAGCGCCGGCGCGGGTTTGAAATGGCGCGTGCACTCACGGCTTGGACGCGCGACATCGTTCTGTGCACCGACGGGCCCGCGGGTCTTGACGTGCAGGCGAAGAAACACCTCGAGCGTAACGGCGTCGAGGTTCTGCCCGAGCGGATTGAGCGGCTCGCCATCGAAGATGGCCGGCTCAAAGACGTGGTGTTCCGCAGTGGCAGGCGCATCGGCCGGGAGGCAGTATTCTTCGACACGCGGTCGCAGCTCCAGTCCAGCCTGATGGAGCAGCTCGGGTGCAGCTTTGAACGCGGTGGTCGAGTCAAGAGCGGCAAATACGAGGCGACGACTGTGCCTGGGGTGTACGCCGCCGGTAACGTCATTCAGGACGTTCAGCTTTCGATCATCGCCGCCGCCGAGGGGGCGCGTGCCGCGTTCGGCATCAACCGGGCGCTCACGCGCGAGGATTTCGAACGAGCCGCGACAGGCAGGAAGCGTATCGACCACCCGCGCCACGAAGACCGCCGCTCTTAAAAGACCCTACCTGTCCCTCGGTATGGGATCCCCCTACACTCGGGGCTTCAGGGAGCACACTAGTGACCGATACGCCAACGGGGCTTGACAACGAGGGCGCCTGGGCCAAGCTGCGCCGCCGCAAGGTCGTGCAGTGGGGAATGACTTATGCCGCCGGCGCGTGGGCGCTGCTGCAGGTTTGGGGCTTTGCAGCGGATGCCTTTCATTGGCCGGATGTTGCCAAGCAGATCGCGATGCTGGCCCTGGCGATCGGTCTCCCGCTCGCCCTCACGCTCGCCTGGTACCACGGTGACCGCGGCGAACAGCGTGTCACGCGCGCCGAACTCGCTGTCCTGACGCTGCTCCTGCTCCTCGGCGGTAGTGCGCTCTGGCTCTACGGGCATCGAAGCGTTTCCACGCCAGTCGCCGTCACGACGACGGAGACTTCCACACTCGCCCCAACGGCCTCGACTTCGGACGCGCGCCCATCCATCGCCGTGCTTCCATTCGTGAACATGAGTCCCGACAAGGACCAGGAGTATTTCTCGGACGGCCTGTCCGAACAGATGCTCGACCTCCTGGCCAAGGTGCCAGAACTGCGTGTCATCGCGCGGACCTCGTCCTTCTCGTTCAAGGGCAAGGAGGTCGACGCCGCGGCTATCACGCGCACCTTGAACGTTTCGCATCTGCTGGAGGGCAGCGTGCGGAAGTCCGGGAATCGCCTGCGCATCAGCGCCAAGCTCGTGCGGGCCTCGGACAGCTCGCAGCTCTGGTCTGAGACCTATGACCGGGATCTCGAGGACGTCTTCAAGGTGCAGGACGAGATCGCCGGAGCCGTCGTCGCGCAGCTCAAGGTGAGGATGCTCGATACGTCGATGCGAGCCAACCAGACGACGGACCCGCGGGCCTATGCTGCGGCCTATGCTGATTATCTCCGGGCCAGGCAGCTGTACCGGTCAAGCACCAAGGACAGCCTCGAACAGGCGACCGCGCTGCTCGAGCGCGTCCTTGCGGTCGATGACAAGTACGGCCCCGGATGTGACAACCTTCCAGGACGCTCACGCTCAAGCCCGATACGCGGGTCTCACCCCGCCGAACGCGGCAGCGCCGCAAGGTCGCGTCCGTAGCGATACGGTCCCAGCGCGAGATAGAGCACGATCGTCACCGCCATCATTCCGACCATGACGAGCAGCGCCGGCTCGTAGCTGCCAAGGCGGTCGTAGCAATAGCCGACGAGCGGCGGCGCAATGCCCATGCCGAGTGCGAGGAAAGGCGCTTGCACGCCGGTGATACCGCCGAAGTCCCTGAGCCCGAAAAAGCGCAGCTGGAAGAAGGTCCCCATCGGCCGCTTGGCGCCGCCTGCAAAGCCCATCAGGGCGGTTGAAGCGGCGAGGATCGCCACACCGACGCTGCCGCCCGACAGGAACAGGAGTCCGAACAGCCCGAGCGTCGAGAGGAAGCTGAATGGGGCAGCGACCTTGGCGGTGTCAAAGCGGTCCAGGCACCAGCCGCCCGCCAGCGTCCCCACCGCCATGGCGACCGACATGAGTGCCACCATCCCGACGGCCGAGTTCATCTCAACGCCGCGCGAGAGCATGTAGGGGATCATGTGCGGCAACAGGCCGATTGCGGGAATGATCGCGAGGAACCCCGCAAGCGTAATGAACCAGAATTGCCGGCTGCGCAGCGCTTCCGCCAGCGGCACGCCGGGCACCTCGACGGCAGCGACGCCCGGTACCGCAGCCGGCGCATCGGGCTCCTGCAGCCAGCGCAGCAACAACGGTACGGTTGCGAGGATTATCGCGCCCATGCCAACGAAGACTCCGCGCCAGCCGTGGTTCACCAGCAGCCACTGGATGATCGGTACCGCCAACGCGCCGGCAAGGCTCGATTCGACGCCGAAGATCGCCAGCGCCTTTCCGCGGTGCTTGTTGAACAGCGAGCCCAGCACCTTGGCATAGCCAATCGCGGTCGAACCGATCGCGCCGAGCAAGGCGAAGCCGGCGAGGAACTGCCACAGGGCGCCGGTCTGCAGCGACAACACCATGGTCATCAGCCCGACCAACACGGTGCCGCCGATGATCATCGGGCGCACGCCCAGCCGGTCCACCAGCGTCCCAAGCACCGGCGCGGACAGCGACCCGCCCAGCATCATCGCGGACATTCCGAGCGAGAAGCTGGTGCGCGACCAGCCGAACTCGCCAGTCATCGGCAGCAGCAGCAGCCCGAGCGCCATCATCGGCAAGACGGTCGAGCCGAAGAGCGTGCCAACGATGATCGCGGCGGCGACCTTCAGCTTGCGCGACGAGAAATCGGATTCCTCGGACGCACCCGCCAACCCAATCACCATATCTTCGCGCTGCATGTTCTGGTTTTCCCCTTCAGACGCCTGCTCGGCCCTCGGCTGGATTTTCTGGCGCGTCAGCGCAGCAGTTCCAGAGGTCTCGGCAGTTTTGCAAGCAGTTCCGCGCTGAACTGCGCGTCGATGTGGAAGAAGGCTGCGCGTGCGACCTTGTCCGAGCGGTTCTCCCAGGCGTGGTTGGTTCCGCGCTGAACGACCACGTCGCCTTGCTTCAGGGCGACTTCGCTGTCCTCGAGCACCAGCACGAGCTCTCCCTCGATGATCACAACGTAGTCAAGTGTCTGCGTCCGGTGCATTGCCGTGCGTTTGCCGCCAGCCTTCGGCGGATAGACTTCGAGGATACGCAGGAGGTGCCCCGCGACGGGCATGATCGTGAATTCACGCTCGTTCGGCTCGTGTGCCTCAACGGAGGTGAGCTGCGGAACTGCGAGTGGGGCATTCCACATCTCGATAAAGTCGGCGCCGATGGACGGGCCGTGCATGGAGTGGTGCTGCGGAGGCGGCCCATCGGACACGACGACGGACACTCCGTTCTCATCATGACCCGTAACGATACGTCGGGCGGACTGTGTCATTTCAATCGGGCGTGGATGTCCACGACGCGAGGATCCCGCCGTCCGCGACGTAGGTGGAGCCCGTGCAGTAGCTGCTTTCCTCCGACGCGAGAAACAGCATCAGCCGGGCGATCTCCTCGGGTCGCGCGTAGCGACGCATCGGGATGGTCGCCCTGACGGCCGCCGCCATCTCCAGCGGCGCCCCCGAGGCTTCATGTATTCCATCCATCATCTTCGTGTCGGTCATCCCGGGGACGATGCAATTGACCCTGATCTTGTCCTTCGTCAGCTCCAGTGCCGCGCCTTTCATCATGCCAACCACAGCATGTTTCGACGTGGTGTAGGCGGAGGTGTAGGGGATTGCCGATAGTCCCTGGATCGAAGAGGTGATGATTACGGAACCGCCGCCTCGTCGCCGCAGCGGTCCGATCGCCGCGCGCAATCCCAGCCACACGGCGCCGACGTTGACCGCCATGACCTGCGCGAACGTCTCGGGTGGGTATTCCTCCAGCGGCGTGTGCGCACCGACGATGCCAGCGTTCAGGAGTGCAATGTCCAGGCCACCAAAACGATCCTGGGCCTCGCGCATGTAGGCGTCGACCTGCGAGGGATCGGTCACGTCCGCTGCGAAGGGCGCGACAGCTCCGCCAATCTCGCGTGCCGCTGTCTCGACCCCCGATCCCGGCCGATCGACGAGGAGCACCGACGCACCTTCGCTCACGAACAGTGCGCCCGCGGCCCGGCCGATCCCGCCGGCACCACCGGTGATGACCGCAACCTTTCCCTTCAATCGGTCCATGTTGGCGATGCCAGTCTCCGAGGACGATCTTCGCACCGGCGCGGTTCTGCCACAAATCGGTTGCCGCACCGCGCACGTGCGCAACCGTCGGAGCGGTATTCACTGCAACGTGAAACGGCAATAAGATCTCCATCAGTTGTGACCCGGCGATACTTTAGGCATATAGTAACCGGCGGCCCGGGGTGTGAATTCGTCCGCACCCGCGTCGCCGAAGCCCGCGCAGAACCGAAGGTTTCGAACGGAAGGGGAGAAGAAGCGATGCGTGCTGGTCGAGTCTTGGCGGGGCTGGTATTTGCCACGTTGATCCTGATCGGTACGGCGGGCGGCGTGAGCGCGCAGGAATACACTCGCAAGCAGTGGTGGCCGTCCGAGTGGGGACCTGACGATCAGCTCGGCGCACTCAACCGGCTCACACCGGCCAAGGTCCTGGAGGCGAGCCGGTTGATCAGGACCGGCACGATCTACGACATGACCTTCGTCTACGAGGAGTCGATGCCGTTGTTCAGCCTTACCCCGTTCCGTCGCAAGTACACGCTGCTCGTGCCGGGCGGGCCGACCTATGGCGCCACTGGCGAGAACAAGCTGTTCTGGAACGAGGACTACATCTCCGGGCACGTTACCCAGGACGGAACGCAGTTCGATGCGCTGTGTCACATGGGCACCGAGCACGGCAGGCCCGGCGACACGAACGAGCAGCGTTACTACAACGGCCTGTCGCAGGCGCAGATCGGCGATGGCCGCGGCTGCAGGAAGCTCGGCGTCGAAAACGTTACGCCCATCTTCACGCGCGGCATTCTGATCGATGTCGCCGGCTACAAGGGCCGCATGCTCGAGCGCAGCGAGGAGATCTCGGTCGATGACCTGAAGGCGGCACTCGCGAAGCAGGGCCTGTCCGAGGCTGACATCCACCCGGGAGATGCGCTCTTCTACCACACGGGCTGGTCCCGCTTGTGGAAGACCGACAACGAGAGGTTCAACAGCGGGGTACCGGGTCTGAGCCCGTCGGCTGGCGACTGGGTGATCGCGAAGAAGGTGCTTCTCGTGGGCACCGACAACTGGGGCGTCGAGGCGATCCCGGGCCCCGACCCGAAACTGTTTGCGCCGAATCACCAGAAGTTCCTGGTCGAGAACGGCATCTACATCATGGAGAACCTCGATTTCGCCCGGTTGCTCGAGGCGAAAGTCTACGAATTCGCATTCGTGTTTGGAGCCGTGCCGTTCAAGGGCGCAACCGGCTCGCCGGGCCGACCATTTGCGATCCGCTGAGTGACGCGCTATCGCTGACAAATCCGGAGGCTGACCATGACCAAGGGTAGGATCGTTGCAGGTTTCCTCGCACCACACCCGCCGCACCTCGTTTATGGCGAGAACCCGCCGCAGAACGAACCCCGTTCGCAGTGCGGCTGGGAGCAGTTACGCTGGGCGTACGAGCGCGCGCGCAAGACTCTCGACGAGCTCAAGCCGGATGTGTTGCTGGTGCACTCCCCGCACTGGACTACGCAGCTTGGTCATCACTTTCTCGGCGTGCCGCACCTAAAGGGGAAGTCGGTCGACCCGATCTTTCCAAATCTGTTCCGCTACGATTTCGAGCTCGACGTCGACGTCGAACTCGCCGAGGCGTGCTGCGCCGAGGCGCGTGACGCCGGGCTAGTCACCCGGATGATGCGCAACCCGGGTTTCCGCGTGGACTACGGGACGATCACGACGCTGCACATGATGCGTCCGCAGTGGGACATCCCTGTGGTCGGCATCTCCGCCAACAATTCACCGTACTACCTGAACCTCGGTGAGGGCCTCGAGGAGATGGACATCCTCGGCAAGGCGACCCGACGCGCTATCGAAAAAACCGGTCGGCGCGCCGTGCTGCTCGCGTCGAACACGTTGTGCCACTGGCACTTCCACCAGGAGCCGCTGATCCCGGAGGACATGTCTCAGGAGCACCCGCAGACGTTCGACGGCTACAAATGGGACATGCGGATGATCGACCTGATGCGCCGCGGCCAGACGCAGGAGTTGTTCCGCGTACTGCCCCAGTTCATCCAGGAGGCCTTCGCGGAGGTGAAATCCGGCGCTTTCACGTGGATGTACGCCGCGATGGGTTACCCGAATATTCCGGCGGAACTGCATGGCTACGGCAACGTGATCGGCACTGGCAACGCGGTCATGGAATGGAATCTCGAACGTTACGGCGGCAATCTGCCGTTCAATGAGCGGCCGATCGCGGCCTGACACAACAACGACAGGGAGAGGCCAAAATCATGCCCGTCGTGTCCGCATTCCTGGTCCATGGCAGCCCCCTGCCGTTCCTGCGCCCTCAGAACCCGCCGTGGAAGGCGCTGGACACCGGCTACCGCGCGGCGGCCGCGGCCATGGCGGCGTCGAAACCTGACGTGATGGCGGTGTACTCGACGCAGTGGATCGCGGTGCTCGACGAACTCTGGCAGGCGCGCCCGCGCAGCCGCGGCGTGCACGTCGACGAGAACTGGCACGAATATGGCGACCTCGCGTTCGACATCCGCGCCGACGTGGAGTTGACGAAGGCGATCATTGCAGCGACCCCCGCGTTTGGAGTGCGCTCAAAGCCCGTCGATTACGACGGGTTTCCGATCGACACCGGGACCATCATCGCCAACAACTACTTGAACCCGCGCGGCACATTGCCGCTGGTGATCGCCGCCAACAACGTCTACCACGACTGGCAGACGACGGAAAAGCTTGCGGCGACCGCGGTGGCATGCGCGGAATCGCTCGGCCGGCGTGTCGCGCTGGTTGCAGTAGGTGGTCTGTCCGGCAGCATCATTCGAGAGGAGATCGATCTCGCCCGGGATCGGATCGCGTCGAAGGCCGACGATGCCTGGAACCGCCGCATGCTCGCGCTGATCGTGGCCGGCAACTCGAAGGCGCTCGCGGAGGCGTGCCCGAAGTATGCGCAAGAGGCGCGCGTCGACATGGGATTCAAGCATCTCGCGTGGATCCTGGGCGGTCTCGGCGGGGGGTATTCGCGCGCCAAGGTACACGCGTATGGTCCGTCCTATGGCAGTGGCGCGGCGATCATCGAGTTCACGCCGGTCGTGTCAGCGGCCGTGAAAGCGCGTCCGAAGCCGGCAGTGAAGCGACGGTCCACGTCGAAGGCCCTGTCGCGCGCAAAGCGAGCAGCGAAGGCTGGCATGACGCGGCGGTCGAAGCCGTCCCCGAGACCGGCGCGCAGGAAGGTAGCGGTCCGGCCCGCCAAGCCTGCTGCCAGGGCCACCCGCCGGGCTAAGCGATGATGGGCCGGTAAGCCACGACGCGAATCTCGATCAGCAACTGCGGGTTGGGCAATTCACGCACGGCGACGGTGGTGCGAGTCGGGCCGTCGTAGTCGAAGAACTCCGCGTACGTCTCGTTGTAGCCGGCGAAGTCATTCATGTCGACCAGATAGCTGGTCACTTCGACGATGTCGCTCAGATCAGCGTCCATGCTGCGCAGGATGTCGCGGATGTTCGTAAGTACGGCCCGCGTCTGCACCCGGATGTCCCCGATTCCCTCGATCGTGTCATCCGGCTGCCGCGAACTGGTGCCGGAGACGAACAAGAAATCCCCTGCACGTTTGACGTGCGGGAAGCGGCCACGTGGACGGGCTTTGCCGTCAACGACCTTGCTTTTCACGGGGCGCCTCATCACAGGAAAAAGTCGCAGCGCCAATACCGCCGACCGTGGCGCGCACGCGCATGCCTGGGCGCAGTGTCTCTGCGGCGGTGGCAGCACCCGCCATGACGACCCAACCCGGCTCGAGCGCGAGACCCGCCTGCGCCACGAGCCGTGCGGCGGCAACCAATGCACGTGCCGGATGACCGAGGATGGCCGCCGTTGAGCCAGACTGGGCCAGCTGGCCGTCGATCTCCAGCAGGACATCCAGGTTGCCGACATTGCCCGGCAGCGGGTGCCATGAGCCGACGACCAGCGCCGCCGATGAGCAGTTGTCCGCGATCACGTCGGCAAGGTTGAATTTGAAGTCCGAATACCGCGAATCGATGATTTCCAGCGCCGGTGCAACCGAGCGTACCGCGGCGAGGGCCTGTTCCTCGTTCACCTCGCCTGACAGACGCTCGCCGATCAGGAAGGCGATCTCCGGTTCGGCGCGCGGGTGGATGAATTCGGGGAGCGCCAGATGACTGCCGTTGCCGACGAGCATCGCGTCCGTGAGCTGGCCCCAGATCAGGTCGTGGACGCCCATCTGGATCATCTTGGCACGGCTCGTAAATCCCAGCTTGACGCCGACACGTCTTTCGCCGCGCGCCAGACGCCTTTCAACGAGCAGATTCTGAACCCGATAGGCGTCCGCGACGCTTAACGGCGTGTCGATGCTGAGTTGCGCGATCGCGCGCTGACCGGTCGCGGCATCATCCAGCTTCTCGGCGATGGAAACGAGCCGGGAGCTCACAACTTGACGCAAACGTTGGTCAGTTCGGAGTAGAAACCGAGCGAGTGCACGCCGCCCTCGCGTCCGATGCCCGAGAGCTTGACACCGCCGAACGGAGTGCGCAGGTCGCGCAGGAACCATGTATTCACCCACACGATTCCGACTTCAAGGTGCTGGGCGACGTGGTGCGCGGTGCGCAGGTCACGGGTCCAGATCGACGCCGCGAGTCCGTAGCGACTGTCGTTCACTAGTGCGACCGCCTGCTCGATAGTGTCGAACGGTGCGATGTGGCACACCGGCCCGAAGATCTCCTCCTTTACACAGCGGGCGGACTCCGCGAGCCCGGTGATCACCGTCGGCTCCACGTAGGCGCCTTCGTCGAGCGGGGAGCCAAGCTCCGGGACCCCGCCACCAGCGATGAAGTGTCCGCCTTCCTCGCGGGCGAGCCGGTAATACGAAAGCACCTTTTCGCGATGCGCGCGCGATATCAGAGGCCCCATCTCGGTCGTCACCGCGTGGGGGTCGCCGATGCGGAGCGCCTTTGCCTTTCCGCCCAGCGCCGCGACGAAGCGCTCGAAGATCGGTCGCTGCACGTAGATGCGCTCGGCGCAGAGGCAAACCTGGCCGCAGTTCGCGAAAACCGCGCGTGACACGCCATCGACCGTGCTGTCGAAGTCCGCATCGGCGAACACGATCGCGGCGTTCTTGCCGCCGAGTTCGAACGAGACGGCTTTCACGTCGGCCGCGGCCGCGCGCATGATCGCGCTGCCGGTGCTGGTTTCACCGGTGAAGGTAATCGCATTGATGCCAGGGTGACTCGTCAGGAACTCCCCGGTCGAGCCGGGGCCGTAACCGTGCAACAGGTTGAACGCCCCCGGCGGCAGCGCGGCCTCGTGGATCACTTCCGCCAGGAGCGCGGCGCTCGATGGCGTTTCCTCGGAGGGCTTCGCAACGACTGCATTGCCGGCCGCAAGCGCGGGCGCCACCTTCCAGGTCATCAACAGCAGCGGCAGGTTCCACGGCACGATCACGCCGACGACGCCCAGTGGATGTCGCACGGCGTAGTTCAGCGCGCCCGCACCATCCGCGGTATCGGTATGAAAGCTCTCGGTTGGAACGTTCCTGACGAGGTCGGCGAAGATCCGGAAATTGGCCGCGCCTCGCGGGATATCGAGCGTGCGCGCCTGAGCGGCCGGTTTGCCGGTGTCAGCGACCTCCGCGGCAAGGAAATCGTCGAACCGACGCTCGATCCCGTCGGCCACTTTGTGCAGCAGGGCGGCGCGTTCTGCCATGGCGAGGCGGCCCCAGTCGCCCTGCATTGCACGCCGTGCAGCGCCGACGGCGCGGTCGACAAGCGCCCGGTCGGCCTCGCAAACGACCGCTACGCGAGAACCATCCACCGGCGAGAGCTTGTCGAAACGCCGCTCAGTCGTGACGAACTCGCCGTCGACGTAGTTGGCAAGCGCGCGCGGGGCGTCCCTGGGTGTCACGTCAGTGCACGCAAGCGACTCAGCTGCGCCGGGCTGCCATGGTCCCGGCCGTGTCGAGCGTCTGGTTTCCGGCGTCGATGACCACGCCGTATAGTTCTCGTGCTTTGGCGACCGAAACCAGCCCGTTGACGACGTCCTCCCGCACCTTTTCGGCCGGCCGCTTGTGCGGGTCGCCGTAGCCGCCCCCGCCGCTCTGGTAGATCTCGAACACGTCGCCCTTGTCGAGATGGTAGAAGCTCTCGGCGTCGACTTTGGTCGTCTCTTTGCCCTTGTGCAGAAACAACTGATGAGGTGGGGCCGGCTTGCCGCCCTCGAGACCGTAGGGCGCCGTCGCCTCGCTGACACCGCCGCCGAAATTGGCTGCGGGAATGCCGTCGGCATCGATCTTCCAGCGATAGATCGTGCCCATTCCGCCGCGCCATTCGCCGGCGCCAGCGCTGTCCGGCCAGTACTCGTACTGGAGTACCGTGAATGGATCGACAAGCTCGTGCAGTTCCGGGTCGGGTGCACGCAGCCCCCCGGCGCAGACCACGGTGCCAAGATGGTCCCAGCCGTCGCGGCCGTGGGAACCGCCGCTGCCACCCTTTGCCATGAAGTGAATGTCGCCGAACGGGCGACCGGTGCGCGTATTGAGCCCCATCGTGGCCGGCGCGCACCAGCGTGACCAGCCGGCATCGACCTTGTCCGGCACCGCCTGCGCGAGCGCGACCCAGACGCACTCGATGATGGCCTGGGCCGATGCGATCGTGCAGCCCGTGACGGGAGCGGGCTCCCGAGCGTTGACGATCGTGCCTTCCGGCGCGATGACATGCAGCGCACGCAACGCGCCCTCGTTGAAGCGGATCTCCGAGCCGATCGACATGAACAGCGCGAGAAAGGAGGCCGACGCCGTGTTGGGCAAGGTGCTGTTGACGTACCCGGCCACCTGCGGATCGCTGCCGGTGTAATCGAAGGTGATGCTTTCGTCTTCGACCTTGAGCGCCAGATGCACCTTGATCATCCTGCCCTTGTCGATTCCGTCGTGGTCGATCAGGCGCTCGGACGTGTATGTGCCGTTCGGCACACCGCGGATCGCCGCACGCATCTGCTGCTCGGATACGTCGAAGATCCGCTGCATGGCCGCATCGAGCGTCTTGCGGCCATATTTGTTCAGCAGCGCCTTGAGGCTGCGCTCGCCGATCTTCACCGCGCCGACCTGGCATTGCAGGTCGCCCTCGACCAGAAACGGCAGGAGGACATTGAGCAGGATGGTGTCCCACAGGCCCTTGTTCGGCTGGCCCTTGGCGTAGAGTTTTGCCGGCGGGATCCGGATGCATTCCTCCCAGACGCTCTTCGCGCCCGGGTTGTAGCCCGCGACGCCGCCGCCGCCGACATCGGCGTGATGGCCTTTCGAGACGGCCCAGAAGGCGATCTCCTTCCCGTCGAAGACCGGTTTCGCAATCGTGATGTCCGGCGGATGATTGTTACCGCGAAACGGGTCGTTCAGGATGAAGATGTCGCCATCGTCGATGGCGCCTTCGAAGGTCTTCGCGATGCTGCTTGCATCGCGTACGGCAGAGCGCCCATCAGCACCGGGATGTAGGCGGTCTGGGCGACCAGCCGCAGCTTCGCGTCGAAGATCGCGGTCACGAAATCGCGCGCCTCGGAAAAGATCGGCGAGCGCGAGGTCCGCAGCATCGTCTGGCCGATCTCCTTGCTGATCGCGTCGAGGCGGTTGCTGATGACGGAGACCTTGATTCGGTCGAGCCGATTGCTCTTTGCGGTGCTCATTGCCTAGCCCTCGCTGCGAAGCTGCTTGATCAGGGTCTTGAGGTTCCCGCCCTTGGGATACATCAGGAAATTATTGTACTCGTCGCACTTGAGATCGAAGTCCGGGGGCACCACGATCGTCGTCGTGGGCTGCTAAATGATCGCCGGGCCCTCGTATCGTATGCCCATTCTGCAGCACCAGCCCGTCGTACACCGGGACTTCGCGGAAGGCGCCGTCGAACCAGGCCTTGCGCCGGCCGATCCGCGCCTTCTCGACCTTGAAGCGGGCCGGGCTGGAGCGCTCGAACTTCGGCTTTGGTGTCAGGCCGCGCGCGGTGACGCGCAGGTTGATGAGCTCGACCGGCGCCCCTTCATCGAATACCCATAGAGGGCGTCGTGCCGGGCGTGGAACTGGTCGACCAGCTTCGCGAGGTCCGCGTTGCGGATCGTGCCCTTGCCGACCACGGGGACCTCGACCTCGTTGAACTGGCCGACGTAGCGCAGGTCCGACCGAATACCCCACGACCGCCTTGCTCTTCGCCACGCCTTCCGCCTGGAGCGTCTTGAGCGCCGTGTCGGTCATCTCCTTGTACAGCCGGGTGACCTCCTGCACGACGACCTTGTCGAGGTCGCGCGCGTAGGTGCGCACGTAGTCGTGCTTGAGGTCGGAGATCAACATCCCGGCCGCGCAGAACACGGATGACTCGCGTGGAATCAGCACCAGCGGGATCTCGAGGTCCCGGGCGATCGGCGCCGCATGAATGGGGCCGGCGCCTCCCGCGACGATCAGGACGAATTCGCGCGGATCGTAGCCGCGCTGCACCGACACGACACTGAGCGCGGCGGCCATGTTGGCGTTGATGACCTGGTAGATGCCGTCGGCCGCCTTGGCCACGTTCATCGAGGCAGGCCTGGCGACATGTTCTTCGATGGCTCGCGTCGCCGCATCGGCGTCGAGCTTCAGCTTTCCGCCATGGAACGCGCCGGAGTCGATGTAGCCGAGCACGAGATCCGCGTCGGTGACGGTGGGTTGCGTGCCGCCGCGACCGTAGCAGGCGGGACCCGGTTCCGCGCCGGCACTCGCCGGTCCGACTTCGAGCAGCCCGCCGGTAGCTACCCGCGCGATCGAGCCGCCACCGGCGCCGATCGTATGGATGTCCAGGATCGGCGAGGCGATCCGGTCGTTACCGATCGATGCCCTCGGTCGTGACGCTGGGCACGCCGTCCCTGACGAGCGCGACGTCGAACGACGTGCCGCCCATGTCGACGGTGATGACGTTCTTGAAACCGTGCGTGCTGCCGTAGAAGACGCCGGCACCCGGCGCCCCGGCCGGACCCGAAAGCAGGGTGTTGGAAGCAAAGCGCTGCGCGACCTCCGGCGACATGACGCCGCCGTTCGACTGCATGATCAGCAGCGTGCCCTTGAAGCCCCGCTCCGCGAGCGCCTTGTCGAGCCGTGACAGGTAGCGCGTCAGGATCGGTCCGACGTAGGCGTTCAGCGCTGTCGTGCTGTGGCGCTCGTAGACACGGATCTGCGGCAGGATCTCCGTCGAGAGCGACACGTAGGCGCCCGGCAGTTCCTCTGCGAGGATCTCGCGCGTGCGCTGCTCGTGGCCGGGATTGCGGAACGACCACAGATAGGATACGGCGACCGCCTCGACGTCTTGCTTCTTGAGCGCGCGTGCGGCGTTCCGGACGTCGGTTTCGTTCGAGCGGTGTCAGCACCGCGCCCTCGACGGTGACGCGCTCTTCGACGACGTGCGTCAGATGCGCGGAACCAGCGGTGGCGGCGGAGCGTACTTCTCGAACTGCCGCTCCTTCATGCCGCGGCGCATGTTGAGGACGTCGCGGAAGCCCTTGGTCGTGATGAATCCGGTTTTTGCGCCAGTGCCGGTCAGCACCGCATTGGTCGTGATCGTCGTGCCGTGCACGATGGACTCGACATGATCCAGGAACTCATGCGAGCGCCATGTCGTGGTCCTTCGCGGCCTGCTCGAGGCCGGCGAAGAAGCCGATCGTCGGGTTGCTCGGGGGTCGTAGAGGACTTGTAGACCCGTGCGGACGTGCCCGGCCGATGAGACCAGGAAGTCCGTAAATGTTCCGCCGACATCGACGCCTACGCGAAATCGCATCTTCTGACCTCGGGCTATTTCCCGGCGGGGATCTGTTTGTGGATGAACGTCATGCACGGGGTGCCGACGACGCGGCCTTGTGCGTCGAAATCGCCGTAGCTGGTCTTCATCATGCGGTTTGCCCCACTCGGCGGCAGCATGTCGAACCACAGCGCGGTGTGGCCGCAATAGTACGGCACGCCCGCCCTGCCGAAGGTCCACGCGTGCGGTTGCTGGCTCACGCCGTGATTGCATCGGATGGCGCGGATCACCCTGCGATCTTGCCTTCCACCATCAGGCGTTGGCCGCTCGGGCAATAGTCGAGATGGAACGTGAACTTCTCGTCGTCCTCGGTTACCCGGAAGTCGTAGCCGATGCGAGCGCAGGAACATCGCGTAGACGCCTGCCAGCGCCTCGGCGCCGGCTCCGGCCAACTGCCGTGAACAGCGGCTTCCACAGCCGTTCACCCAGGTAGCGCCACGCCTTCTCGACGCCGGCCTCGCCGATTTCAGCTTGATGAAGTCGCAGAAGATCGCCGACATGTCGCCGTAGAAATCGTGGATCGGCCGGCTTCGGCTCGAGCATCGCCTCCACGCCCTGCAACGCTTCATCGATGCGGCCCGCCTTGATCGCGGCGATCGTTCGATCGCGCGCGGTCGTCGTCCAGTCGGACTCGCTCGTCGTCACGGTTGGCATCCGCGGCAGGCCCTCCGAAGATACGTTGCCGGCAGAATTATTTTAAGCTTATAGTCAGTTCTGCAATTGATCAAGCAGAGTCGGGCGCCCTTTAGGCCGCTGACGTGCGGCGGGAGAGTCAACTCACCATGGCCACCCAGCCTTCGGCCGTGCAGTCGGCCGCCCGCGACGCCGAAACGCAGGTCTTTCGAAACCAACGCCGGAATACCCGATCCAGGAGCTCTACAGCGAGGCGGATATCGAAGGCATGGACCACCGGCGCGACCTGGGTCAGCCGGGGGAATTCCCGTACACCCGCGGACCGTATGCCGGGATGTACCGCACACGGATCTGGACGCGGCGGTTCCAGGTCGGGTTTGGTTCCCCGCAGGAGACCAACCAGCGCATCCGCTACCTGCACGCCAACGGCGCCAACGGCTTCGTGATCACGATCGACCTGCCGACCTCCTACGGCTTCGACTCAGACGATGCGATCGCCGACGGCGAGGTGGGAGTGACCGGCGTCGCGATCAGCACGCTCGAGGACATGGCAGGCTCTGTACGACGGTTTCGGTCCCGACCAGGTCTCGTACGCGCTGTCGATCCGTCCGCCGGTCTCGTCGTGTCACCCTGGCCATGCTCGCCTGCGTCGCGGAGGACAAGGGCGTGCCGCTTGAGAACGGTCATCGGCACGCAGCAGAACGACCCGTTCTTCCAGATGAGCGGGGGACCGCTGCAGACCATCACCGCAGTTCTTCCCGCTCGACGGCACTCTGCGACTCTGCCTCGACAACATCGAGTTCATCTCCACGCGGATGCCGCGCCTGAACTGGATGGTGACCAACGGCTACAACCTGCGGGAGACCGGGGTCAACGCGATCCAGGACGGGTCTACACGCTCGGGCATGCCTTCGACATCTTCCGCTCGCCGTCGCAGCGCGGCCTCGACATCGATACGTTCCCGCGCAAGGCCTCGTTCTTTCTCTCGGCGTCGATCGACTTCTTCGAGGAAATCGCCAAGTTCCGCGCGATGCGCCGCATCTATGCGCGGACGATGCAGCGAGCAGTTCGGCGCGACGAACCCCGAGTGCTGGCGTCTGCGGTTCTCGGTTCAGACCGCCGGCAACACGCTGACCACGCAGCAGCCGGAGATCAACATCGTGCGCGCTGCGTACGAGGCGATGGCGGCCGCGTTCGGCGGAGCGCAGTCGATGCACTTGTGCTCCTACGACGAAGGCCATGGCCTGCCGACCGAGGAATCGTCGCGAATAGCGCTGCGAACCCAGCAGGTGCTCGCCTACGAGACCGGCGTGACCAAGACCATCGATCCGCTCGGCGGCTCGTGGTACGTCGAGGCGCTGACCGACCGGATGGAGCAGCGAGATCCTGCAAGGGGATCGACGAGATCGACGCGCATGGGTGGCATGGCGCACGCGATCCAGGGACGGCTGGCTCGAAACGCAGATCAACACGGCGCGGTATCGCAACCAGGACCAGCTCGACAACGACGAGCGCACGCTGGTCGGGCGTCAATCGTTTCACGATCCCACGCGAGCAGGAGATCCCCGGTGAAGGTTCACAAGCTGCGCGCCGATGAATGGGGCGCGGCACGAACGGAATACCTGCGCAATTACCGGGCGAGTCGCGACGAGCCGTCGCTTGGTCCGACGCGGTGTCACAGGTCTCGAACAGGCGTGGCGCGATGGCCAGAACATGGTGCCCGTGCGATCATGCACGCGCTGCGAGACAGGGCGACGATGGGCGAGATCAACGAAGCCATGCGCCGCGCGCAGGGCGTGCCGAGGCGCTGAGGTAACAGGGATGAGCGCCAAGCGACGCCTGCTGCTGGCAAAGACCGGACTCGACTGTCACGACACCGGCATCGTGACCGTGGCGCAGGAGCTGCGCGACGCTGGATACGAAGTCATTTACCTCGGCCTGCACAATCACCCGGATGAGGTCGTGAAGGCGGCAATCGAGGAAGGCGTTGATGGCATCGGTGTCAGCTACCTGTCCGGACAGCACATGCCGCAGATGCGCCAGCTGCTCGAGGCGATGCGCAAGGCAAGCGTCAGCCTGCCCATATTCTGTGGTGGCGTGATACCCGCACGAGGACGCCACCGCCCTGAAATCGATGGGCGTTGCAGCCGTGATCCCACCCGGTACCATGACGGCCGAGATCCTCAGCATGGTGGATCAGGCGCTTGCGTCGCACGCGGCGCGCTGACGTTGGCGCGTCATGACCCTGGATGAGATCGCGCGACGCAACGCGGTGCGCTTCCCGCGCAAGCTGGCGGTCGCAATGGGCGACCGCGAGCTGACCTGGGCGCAACTCGACCAGCGCATCGACCAGCTTGCCAACGCATTCGCCACCGCGGGTATCGTCGCGGGCGACCGGTTGGCCGTGCTTCTGGGCAACTGTCCCGAATATCTCGAGATCTATTTCGCCTGTGCCCGGACGGGCGTGATCGCCGTTCCGCTCAACTATCGGTTGGTGCCGCGGGAGATCTTGCAGATTCTCGATCGCGCCGAGCCCGCAGCGCTGGTCTTCGGCAGCGACTACGCCACGACCATCGATGCCGTCCGCGGCTCGCTGCCCCGGCCGATCATGACATGGCGCATCGACATGCCGGGCGGCGAGCCGCGCCCGACGAGCGGTCGCGAGCTGTCCTACGAAGCAGCCCTGACGGCGGCGTCCGACACAGCGCGGGCGTCGCCGGCCGGGGACATGGATACGTTTGCGGTCTTCTTCACCAGTGGCACCACCGGGCTGCCGAAAGGGGCGATGGTCTCGCACCAGAATCTCGAAGCGAACGGCTATAACCAGTGCATCGCGGACGGCAGCCGGTCCGAGGACGTCAATCTCGTTGCAACGCCCCTGTACCACATGGGCGCGGTATTCATGGCGGTGACGTACATGATGCTTGGCTGCACCCAGGTCATCCTGCCGCAGTTCGCGCCGATCGCATGGCTCGCCGCGCTCGAGCGGCATCGCGCGACGGTGTCGCTGTTGATCTCCACGATGATCAATGCAGTCTTGAACGAGTCGAGACTGGCCGACTTCGATCGGAGCAGCCTGCGGCTGATTTTCTATGGCGGCGGCCCGATGCCGCGCGCGGTCCTCGAACGGGCGATCGCGACGTTCCGCTGCGGTTTCACGCAGGGGTACGGCCTGACCGAGACGCTCGAAGCCACGTTTCTCGTCGCAGCCGATCACGTCGCAGACGGCACAGAGGCGCAGCGTCAGCGGCTCGCATCGGCCGGTCGCGAGGCGGTCGGCGCCGAAGTCCGCATCGTCAACGAGGCTGGTAAGGATCTGCGGCCGGGCGAGGTGGGGGAGGTGCTGATTCGCTCCCGCTCCGTGATCGCCGGTTACTGGCGGCAGCCCGAGGAAACCGCCCAGGCCATCCGGGACGGCTGGTTTTACACGGGAGATCTCGGCTATCTCGATGAGGATCGGTACCTCTTCATCGTCGACCGCAAGAAGGATATGGTGATCAGCGGGGGTGTGAACATCTACACGAAGGAAATCGAGAGCGTGTTGTACACGCATCCGGCGGTGCGGGAGGCGGCCGTGCTCGGCCTGCCGGACGATCGGTGGGGCGAGAGCGTCACGGCGGCGGTGTCGTTGCGACCGGGTGTGGAAGTTTCGGCGGCCGAGCTGATCGCGCATTGCGGCGCCGAACTGGCGGGGTTCAAAAAGCCGAAACGCGTGGTCTTCCTGCCGGAGCTGCCGAAAAATCCGAGCGGCAAGATCCTGAAGCGCGAGATCAGGCGCACGCTCCTGGAGCCGCCCGGGTGAACGCCATATCGGCACCCGTACTGACGGCGCCTGCCCTTGCGCAGGCGGTCATGCGCGGCGAGCGACGCGCGATCGCCCAGGCGATCAACCTCATCGAGCGAAACGCCGGCGACTCGGCCGAGCTGCTCGACGCTCTGCGTTCCCGGGTTGGCCGGGCGTATCGCATCGGCGTGACCGGGCCGCCAGGCGCGGGCAAATCGACGCTCGTGGCACGTCTCGCCGCGGCCCTGCGGCTGCGTCGGTCAGTCCGTTGCGGTGATCGCGGTCGACCCGACCAGCCCATTCAGCGGCGGCGCGCTGCTCGGTGATCGGGTTCGCATGTCGGAGATCTGGGGCGACGATCGGGTGTTCATCCGCAGCATGGCGGCGCGTGAGGCGCTCGGCGGCCTTGCGGCAAAGACCATCGATGTGGCCGATATCCTCGATGCCGCAGCCTTCGATGTCATCCTGCTCGAGACCGTCGGTGTCGGGCAAAGCGAGCTGGACGTTGCCCAGGCGGCAGATACGACCGTCGTGATGCTGACTCCGGAATCCGGAGACGAGGTTCAGGCGGCGAAAGCGGGCCTGATGGAGATCGCCGAGGTGTTCGTGCTCAACAAATGCGATCGCCCGGGCAGCGACAGGGCATTCGCGGCGATCCGCGCGATGCTGAACCTGAGGAGCCGCGATCTGCCTCCGGGCGAATGGTTGGCAGCGCTGGTCAGAGCTGCAGCTGAACAGGGCAGCGGCGTCGACGACACGCTCGCCGCGATCGATGCGCACCGCGAATACCAGCAGGCGAACCAGAGGCTGCGCCGGCGCCGGATCGATCGTGCCCGACGACAGGTGCTGGACATGGTGGCCGAGCGGGTGCGGGGTGGCGCCGCGCTGCGCCTGTCGACGCCGGACTTCGCCGGGCGTGTAGAACAGATCGTGGACGGGATCGGTTCGCCTCGCACACTTGCAGACGATTTGTCGAAAGGAGCAGAGCAATGAGCCTCGAAGAGCGCATCGCGGCGTTTCGCAGCAAGTTCCTGAGCCAGGTTCCGGAGGAGATCCAGCACCTGATGCGCGGGGCTGAGGTGCGGCTCGAGGAGTCCGGCGCGGCGCTGCGCGCGATGAAGACCGGCGACCGGGCACCGGCGTTCGACCTCCCGAACGCACATGGCGAAACGGTGTCGTCGCGCGAGCTGCTGGCCCGGGGACCGGTCGTGTTGAGTTTCTATCGCGGCGATTGGTGTCCCTACTGCAACCTGGAGCTGAAGGCGCTGCAGGAGCGTGTGGCCGAGATCGAGGCGTTGGGGGCGAGGCTGGTCGCCGTGTCACCGCAGACGCCGGACGCGACGACCGACACGGCGACCCGAAACAAGCTGACCTTCGAGGTGCTGAGCGACACGGGCAATACAGTCGCGAAGTCGTTCGGACTCGATTTCGAGCTGGCCGAGGAATTGCGGCCGATATACAAGAACTGGGGCGCGGACCTGGAGAAGCTGAACGGCGAGCCGCCGTTTTCGCTGCCGATGGCTGCGACCTACGTCATCGGCTGCGACGGGACCATCATCGAGTCGTTCGTGGACACGGACTACACCGAGCGCATGGAACCCCAGGCGATCATTGATGCCTTGAAGCGTTGAACGTGAACCCGTCGTGACCTATCGCGCACCCGTCGAGGACTTGCAGTTCCTGATCGGGGACGTGCTGGGCGGTCGCGAGTTGTTTGCACTCGAGGCATTCCGGCACGCCGACTTCGAGGTCGTCGCGAGCGTACTGGCCGAGGGCGCTCGCCTGGCTGCGGACGTGATCGAGCCGATCAACCAGCCTGGCGATCGGGCGGGTGCACGGATCGAGAGCGGCGCCGTCGTGACGGCACCGGGGTTCCGCGAGGCCTATGCCCGATACGCGGGAGACGGCTGGCCCGGGCTCGACATGCCGCGCGAGTATGGCGGGCAGGGCCTGCCGCGCATGCTGCAGGCAGCGATCGCGGAGATGGTCAACGGCGCCTGTCTTTCCTTCGGCATGTTGCCGTTGATGTGTCGCGCTTCGGCCTGGCTATTGGCCGAGCATGCGTCGGCCGCGATCGCGACCGTATGCGTTCCGAAGCTCGCGGCCGGGGAGTGGGGCGCCACCATCTGCATTTCCGAACCTCAAGCCGGGTCCGACGTCGGCCGCATTCAGACGCTCGCCAAGCCCGCGGACGACGGCAGCTACCGCTTGTCGGGTAACAAGATCTTCATTACTTACGGCGATCAGGATTTGACCGAGCAGATCTGTCACCTGGTGCTCGCCCGAACTCCGGGCGCGCCGGCGGGCACGCGTGGTATCAGCCTGTTCCTGGTGCCGAAACGCCTCATAACGACGGATGGCGGTATCGGCGCGCACAACGGCATGCGTGCACTGCGTCTCGAACACAAGATGGGGCTCAAGGCGTCGCCGACCTGTGTGATGCAGTACGAGGACTGCGTTGCGTACCGGATCGGCGAGCTGCACCGCGGGCTGAGCGCGATGTTTACGATGGTCAACACGATGCGGCTCGAAGTCGCGGTGCAGGGTGTTGCGATTGGCGGCGCTGCGACCCACCGCGCATTGCAGTACGCGATCGAGCGCCCCCAGGGCGGAGATCCGGAGCGGGCACCGGTGCCGATCAGCGAGCATCCCGACGTACGCCGGATGCTGCTGCTGATGCGCGCCCGCATCGAGCCGCTTCGCGCGTTATTGCTCGAAATCGCCAGGAACCTCGATGTTGCCGCCGCCGCGCCCGACGCTGCGACGCGCGCGGCTGCCGCTGCGCTCGCCGAATGGCTGCTGCCGATCGGCAAGGCCTGCGGGGCTGACGCCGGATTCGAGGTCGCGAACCTGGCCGTGCAGATCTTCGGCGGACAGGGGTATGTAAGCGATGCGGGTGTAGAACAGTACGTCCGCGACATTCGCGTCGCTTCGATATACGAGGGCACAAACGGGATCCAGGCGCTGGATCTCGTCACCCGCAGGCTCGGCAGGGACAGCAGCAAGCGCTTCGACGCGTTCGCGAGCCGCATCCGCGCGGACCTGAAGCGGCTCGCGGGCTCGGCGGAGCTTGCACAGATCCATGCAGCGGTGCGAGACGGCCTGACTCGGCTCGAGCGCTGCACGCAGCGCATGGTGGAGCTGAATGCAGGGTCGCCGCGCGATGCCGCAGCAGGAGCGACTGCATACCTCCGCCTGGCCGGCCTTGTCGCCTGCGGCTGGATGTGGCTGCGGATGGCGGCGGCGGCCGGCGGCAATACGGACTTCGCGAGGGGCAAGCGGATTGCCGCGGTATTTTTCGCCGAGCAACTGATGCCGGAAACAGCGCTGCTGGAAACCCAGGCCTGCCTCGGTGCAGCGACGCTCGACGCCCTGGCGCCGAACGCGTCGCAATGGTGAACCCGCCGGATCGACAGATGACTTCATTGCCGCGTGTCTACCCGACGGTGGTCCACATGCTCGCCGAGGCGGCGCGCGCTGCGCCAGACCGGGAAGCCGTCGTCTGCGGCGCGGATCGGATCACCTACGCGGATTACCTGGCGAGCGTTGCCGCGCTGGCGCGCGAGCTGCTCGCGCTGGGTGCGGCGGGCGAGCGCGTTGCGGTGGTGATGGGCAATTCGATCGATGTGTGCATCGCGATGTTCGCGACGCACGCGGCGCGCGCGCAGGTCGTTCCGTTGAATCCGATCTACACGACGCGGGAATTTGCGCCGATGATCGCGGACGCCGCACCGCTGGCGATCATCTACGATTCTGCAGTTGCCGCCACGATCGAACCGCTCGCACGATCGCAGGGCATATCGCACCGGATCCAGGTCGGGCCCGATGCACGGCGGCTGATCCGCACGGTCGTGGAGTCCGATCCTGCGAGCATGGGACTGCCGGAGCCGCTCCCCGACTCCGATAGTCTCGCGACGTTGCAGTACACCGGCGGCACGACGGGGCGCTCCAAGGGTGTCAACCTGCTACATCGAACGGTGTCGACCAACGTCAGTCAGCGGGAGGCGCTGGTCCCGACCCGTCACGGCATCGAGCGGATCCTGTGCGTCATGCCGCTGTTCCACGCTTACGCCTGCGCGATGTGCCTGCACAACGCCGTCTACTGCGAAGGCACGCTCGTGATCGTGCCCCGCTATCAGGCGGATCTCGTGTTCGACCTGCTCGATCGCGAGCACATCACGGCGCTCGCCGGCAGTCCGACGGTCTTCATGGGACTGCTCGCCAGCCCGCGCTTTGCGACGATGAAGGTTCCGGATCTCCACGTGAGCTACTCCGGATCGGCACCGCTGCCGGAGAGCCTGCTCGCGCAATGGGAGCAGGCAACCGGGGCTCCCGTGATCGAGGGATACGGCCAGACCGAATCCGGGCCCGTAATTTCGTTCAATCCGCTGCACGGTCTGCGTAAGCCGCGCTCGGTTGGCGTCGCCGTGCCCGGCACGGAAATTCAGATCGTCGACGCCGCCACGGGCCTCACGGCTCTGGGTCCCGGGCAGATCGGCGAGATCCGCGTGCGCGGACCGCAGGTGATGTCGGGCTACCGCGGGTTGCCGCAGGAAACCGCCGATGCATTGCGCGATGGCTGGCTGTACACCGGAGACCTGGGCGAGCTGGACGAAGCGGGCTATCTCTATATCCGGGATCGGAAGAAGGACATGTGCCTGGTCTCCGGCTACAACGTCTATCCGCGCGAAGTGGAGGAGGTGCTGTATCTGCACCCCTCGGTCATGGAAGCCGCGGTGGTCGGTTTCGAAGATGCGTACCGCGGCACGAGCATCCGCGCATATCTGGCCGTCAGTGACCCGGCGGTCACGCAGGCAGACCTAGACAGGCATTGCCGGGCGAATCTCGCGGCATACAAGGTGCCGCGCGAGTACGTAATCCTACCCAGCCTGCCGAAGACGCTGATCGGCAAGATCGACAAGAAAGCCCTGCGCTGATGTCCACGGACGCGCGGGCGCTCCGTGAGGCATCCGCACGCCCGCGACGGCTCAGTCGAAATTGATCTTGAGGCTCACGCCGGCCCACCGCGGCGCGCCGTAGGCGTCCTCGTTGCAGCCGCAGAGCGTCGCGAGGTCGAAGCCGATCGTGCGGTAGCGCTCGTCCGTGACGTTCTTGACGAAGGCCGCGAGTTCCCAGTTGCCGCCGTCGGGCGGCATAACCGAAGCGCAGATTGGCGAGCGTGTAGTCGTCGTATTTCTCGGAATCGAAGTTGCGCAGGTTGTGGAAGAAGCTGTCGGTATAGCTTCCGTCGACCTGTGCCGAAAGTTCGCCGCCCAGTGCAGGCCATGCATAGCGGAGCAGGGCCGCGATCTGCAAGGGAGGCGCAAAGCTCGGCTCCACATCCTTGAGCAGCGGCGAGACAGCCGGATTACCGGAGGACAGCTGCAGGTCTTCAACCGTCGCGTCGAAGTAGCTCGCAGCCAGGGTGAAGTCGAGCCCTTCGGTCGGGGTCATCGCGAAATCGATCTCGACGCCCTTTGTTTCAGCCGGGAGGTTCGTTACCGTGCCCGACGACTGCACGAATACGAAGGCTTGGTAGTCGTCATAGTCATAGTAGTAAGCCGCGCCATTCAAGCGTGCCCGCCCATCCATCAACGTGGACTTGAAGCCGACCTCGTAAGACAGCAGCGTTTCCGGATCGTAGCCGATGTCTTCCGGCGCGAGTCGGGGCGACCCATCCGCAAGCTGCGCATTGAAGCTCCCCGCCTTTACGCCCCGGTTCACGCCTCCGTAGAACAGCAAGCCGTCCTTCGGGCGGAATTCCAGCTGCAGCTTCCCCGCATACAGGTCGTCGCTGGTGTCTTCGGCAAAAGGTTGATCGAGCGGGAACAGCTGCACGGCGGTATCTATGTAACGATCATCCTGGTTCAGGTAGGCAAACTGACTGAAGGTGTAATCCTTCTCCTCCTTGATCGCGCGGGCACCGGCCACCAGGGTCCAGCGGTCGGTGAGTGCGTAATCAACCTGTCCGAACACGGAATACGAGTCCGTATCGAGCGAGATATGACCGATGGCGTCGACCGGGACGCCGAAAATCAACGGTGAAGAGAACGGCGAGGTTGCTTCAAAGGCGAGCCCGTTGTTGGTCTTGTTGTCGATCTGCAGGTAATACAAGCCGGCGACCCAGCTCATCCGGTCGGTCGACCCGTTGAGACGAAACTCCTGCGTGAAAGTATCGACGTCTGACTGCGAGATGAACATCGACTGCGCGTACGGGGCGGCGTCCACGTCCATGTTTACGAACTTTTCAAAGCTCTTGAAGTCGGACAGCGACGTGAACACGAACGACTCGGTGTCCCAAGCGAGTTTCAGCCCGACCCCGCTGGTCTCGAACTCGTTCAGGTCGTTGTAGGCGAGGTTCTTGGAGACGTCGAAATCCTCGCCATCGGAGTCGATGTACCCGAACAGATCGCCGCCGGGCACGGGCCGCAGGCCGTCGAAATCACCGTCCACCGCAGGCACGTCCATCCCGACGCCGCCCGGCCCGATCGCCTCGCGGGTCTCATCCGGCGCCGCGTTAATGGTGTTGATGAGCCGACCTTGCTCGTCAAATACGGCAACGGTCGGGCTCGATTGGAACGGGCCGGTGGAGGTGTTCGTCTTCGCGTAATTGGCCGACAGCAGGATGTTGACGTCGTCGGTGGCATCGAACGACAGCTGCCCCCGCGCAGCGGTCGTCTCGTCATTCCATTCGTCCTGGCCCTGGCCCGCGACAGGGGGTCCGTTCAGCTGTTCCGGGTACTTGTTGTCCAGGATGTCGTCGTAGGTGTTGTACAGGGCAGAGAGACGCCCGGCCACGCGCTCGCCGAGCGGACCGCCAACTGCGGCTTCCACACGAAACTGGCCGTATTCGGCCGCCGTGAGCTCAGCGTAAGCATCGAACTCCTGGGTCGGCTTCCGGGTGATGTAGTGGATCAGGCCACCGGTCGCGTTGCGACCGAACAGGGTGCCTTGTGGACCCTTGGCGACCTCCACCCGCTCGATGTCGAAAGTCGAGAACGACTGGCCCTGCGCCATCGCGATGTAAGCGTCGTCGATGTAAACGGCGACTGGCGCCTCGACCCAGTCGTTGAAGTCGTTCTGTGTAACGCCACGAATGGTGAAAATGGACGTCTGACCGCCGATGCTGCCGCCGAGATAGACGCCCGGGGTCATGCGGGCGAGATCGATGCTGCCCTGGAAGCCGAACGCCCTCATCTGGTCGCCCGTAAGCGCGCTGATCGAGATGCCGACGTCCTGGATCGATTGTTCGCGCTTCTGCGCCGTGACGACGATTTCCTCGAGCACGTTGCGGCTTTCCTGCGCGGACGCTGCGCCGCACAGACAACTGAGCACCGCCAAGCGGATTGCATGGCGCCCCGGCGTTCCGGGAAATCCCAAATTCCGATTATCGGGCCGGGTTCGATTGATCGCGCTGCACATAGACCCCCCTAAGGTTGCCGAATGTCGATCGCCGGCCTCAGCGCCCGTTCTTGCGACGCCAAGTTACTTTATACTTAAACGTATCAGAGCGATTGCCGAATCACAACAGGTACAACTGTGATTCTGGCCCGACGGGCCAAGGGTACAGGAGCCTATGTCAGCGTATTGCAACAACCCGCTGATCGACCGGCCGAGACGGCCGCTCCCGCGGCGGGTCGCAATCGTCGGCGCCGGCACCATCGGTCCCGATATCGCCTATTACCTTAAAAGCGCGATCGCCGACCTCGAACTGGTGATGATCGACCTGTCGCAGTCCGCGCTCGATCGTGCCTCTGCGCGAATCAATTCCTACGCCGCCAAAGGGCTTGCCAAGGGGAAGATGACGGAGGCCGAGGCCGCGCGAGCTACGGCCGCAATCTCGACCAGCACGGACTACGCAGTGCTCGAGGGGTCGGACTGGGTGATCGAGTCCGCGACTGAAAACCTGCCGTTGAAGCGCGCGATCTTCACAGAGGTCGAATCGCGGGTGGCCGCGGACGCCTTGATCACCTCGAATACGAGCTCGTTGCCGGCAACTCGGCTGTTCTCACACCTGCGGCATCCCGAGCGCGCGACCGTCACGCACTTCTTTGCGCCGGCGTTTCTGAATCCTGTGGTGGAAGTGATCGACTGGCCGGCGCTCGAGCGCGAAGTGTTGCAGCACCTGCGCTGGCTTTTCGCATCCACGGGCAAGGTTCCGCTCGTTACCGCCGATGCAGTCTGCTTCATGCTGGACCGGATATTCGACAACTGGTGCAACGAGGCCGGGTATCTGCTCGGCGACGCGACGGCCGAGGAAATTGACTGCGTTGCGCAGGAGTTCGTCGTCGCGGGCCCCTTCACCGTGCTGAATCTCGCCAACGGGAATCCGATCATAGTCGAGGCGAACAGCTTGCAGGCGGAAGAGGAGGGCCAGCACTATCGAGCTGCCGCCGTTTTTCGTTCGGTCGATCGCTGGAAAACGCTGCCGCGGGGCCAGCGCGTCGACGTGCCGTCACCCAGGTTCGGGACGATCCGCGACCGCCTGCTCGGGATACTGTTTTCCCAGTCAGTGGACATCCTCGATCGGGGGATCGGCACCGCGGCCGACCTCGAGCTCGGCAGCCGCCTCGCATTCGGCTTCAAGGCCGGGCCGTTCGAGTTGATGCGGTCCTGCGGTACGCCGGAAACCGAGCGAGTGCTGCAGCGTCTGCAGCAGGAGCGCCCTGGCATGCCGGGCCCTGCGCGCCCGATCGAGCATTACCAACCGTTCAGGCGGCACGTGCTGGTCGATGAGCTCGACGGTGTCAAGGTGCTCACCATCCGCCGGCCCGAGGCGCTCAACGCGCTCCATGACGAGTTGAACGACGAA
Source organism: uncultured Gammaproteobacteria bacterium (assembly GCA_963728295.1). Taxonomy (GTDB): domain Bacteria; phylum Pseudomonadota; class Gammaproteobacteria; order Steroidobacterales; family Steroidobacteraceae; genus DATJKD01. The sequence continues at coordinate 115,908 of CAVSKB010000011.1, forward strand.
CTGCTCGGTGCCATCCGCGAGTTCGAGCGCGATCCTGCCACCCGAGGTTTCATCGTCACCGGCTACGGCAATCGCGCTTTCTGCGCCGGCGCGGACATCGGCGTATTCCCGTCCCTGCTCGGTGACGCGGCGGCGGCGACGGAGTATGCGCGGGCATGCTCGCGTCTGCTGGTGCACATCGACGCAATGGGCAAGCCCGTAGTCGCTGCGCTCAACGGCATCGCACTCGGCGGCGGGTTGGAACTCGCCGTGCGGTGCCACGGCCTGGTGGGCGTGCGTGATGCCTGGCTGCAGTTTCCGGAGATCACGCTCGGCATCGTTCCGGGCATCGGGGCCATGGTGGTTCCGTATCGTCGCTGGCCCGAGGCATCCGGGGTGTTTCACGACATGCTCCGCCAGGCGTCGAAGCTGACCGCCGAGCGCGCACACGCGCTCGGCATCCTGGCCGAGGTCGTCGATGCCCAATCCGAGCTGATGCCAGCCGCGCTGCAGCTGGTTCGGCAGCTCGAGAAGGTTTCATACCAGCGGCGCGACGCGGCCGTGCCGATCGCGCCTCTGGCCGTCATGGACGACGTTAAGATTCACCCATGGAGCCGCGAGGTCCGCGCGATCATGGATGGCGCTATCGTCGCGGCGGCGGCGGCGAACCGGTGGTCAGACGCGCTCGAAGTCGGCTACCGGGCATTCGGCGCCAGTGCCTGCACGGCGGCCGCGCGCGAGGGGATTGCGGCGTTCCGCGAGCGGCGCCGCGCGGACTTCTCCCGTACGGGATGACGGTGACCTTGTCGTTCGATTGCAGAAGGGGATCGACATGAATTTCAGTTGCATGATCTGGCCGTTTTCCGGTGCCACGGTGGAGCCGGTCGTCCGCCTTGCGCAGACCGCCGAGCAATGTGGGTTCGAAAGTGTCTATGTCGGCGATTCCCAGATGATCTGGAACGATGTCTGGGTGACCCTGGCCGCCTGCGCCGTGGCGACCGAGCGAGTCAAACTCGGCACCGGTGTGACGAATACGGTGACTCGCCACCCGGCCGTCACCGCCAACGCCGCAATGACGCTCAACATGCTGAGCAATGGCCGCGCCAAGCTCGGACTTGGGGCCGGTGATTCGGCGGTGCGGACGGCGGGCCTGTCTCCGGCGCGGCTGCCGCAGCTGCGCGAGCGCCTGACTTTCATGCGCGCCTTGCTCGATGGGAAGGAAGTCGAGGCGTTGCGCCCGCCCGAGGAGGCCGCCAAAAACACCTGGGGCCGCGTCGATCGTGTCCGGCTGGTTGGGGCCGACAAATGGGGGAAGTTTCCGGTGCAGTTCGCGTGCATGGGACCGAAGTCGGTCGAGATGGCCGGCGAACTGTGTGACGGCGTGATCGTCGACGGGCACATGGGCGGTAACGCAGAAGGCGTGCGCGCGACCGTGGTTGCAGCCGCGGAGGGCGCACGGGTGGCGGGCAAGGACCCTACGACGTTGCGCTTCATTGCCGCGATCGATGCGGCCATCGACGCCGACCGCACCAAGGCGCTCGACAAGGTCCGGCCAACGGCTGCACGCAACATCGCGCGCAAGCCCTGGCTTCCGGATACGCTCGGTGTCGAGCACGCCGACGTCGTGAAGGCTGTGAGCGAATCCTACAAGTTTTACGAGCACCTCGACCTGACCGCGAAGCACCGCCAGCTGATTCCCGATGCGGTCGCCATGAAATGCTGCATCGCCGGCACGCCGCAGGACTGCATCGACAAGGGCAGGGAACTCAAGGAGGCGGGGATAACCGAAATCTCGATTTTCATCACGTCCCAGGACGAAGCGGGGTCGCACAACGTGCTGCAGCGCTTCGCCAAGGAAGTGATTCCGTTCGTCTAGCGACGCTGGCTAGCTCCGGTCGCTGACGCGGATGACGACCGCCATTGCGGTATCGCCGGCGGCGCAGCCCGCGAACAGACCCGTGCCGCCGCCGCGTAACACGAGTTCTTCGATGAGCTCCATCGCGCCGCGCAGACCGGTGGGCGCATTCGGGTGGCCATAGACGAGCGAGCAGCCATAGTTGTTCATCGTCTGCGTGTCCACGCCAGTCGCCCGCGCGAAGGCAATGTCGTTCACAGCGAACGGGTTGTGCGTCTTGATCGCGTGCACGTCGCTGATCCGCGTGTCGGCGGCTTCGAGTGCACGTCGAGCGGCTTCGATCGGCGCTTCCGGCATGAATCCGAGGGCCGCCCGGCTGAGACCAAAACCCAGCAGTTCGATCCGAATCCCGGGATTGCGACTCAACTCGCGTGCCCGGTCGGGGCTGGCGATGATCATCGCGGCGCTGCCGTCGGCGGGATGCGTCTGGCCGCCGAAGGTCACCGTGCCTCCGTCGATGACCGGTTTGAGTCGCGCGAGCCCTTCGGCCGACGAGAACCGCACACCTTCGTCCGAAGTCAGCTCAGCGACGTTTTTCCTGAAGCGCGTGTCGGGAACGGCAAATGGCAGCGTCATATAGCGCTTCTGGAATGCGCCATCTTCGGCGAGCGCACTGCGATATTGCTCCTCGCGTCGTAGCACGAGCTCGTGCTGCTCTGCCGTGCTGACGTGAAACTTGCTCGCTACATTCTCTGCCGTCTGGGTCATCGAGTGGCCGCCCATCGGGTCGCATGCCATGTTCTGCATGATCCAGTCTTCGGCCTCGCCCGTGCCACCCGTCGCGTCCGGGTTCGGGTAGTACAGATGAGGACCGTTGGAAGTGCGATCGCAGGTGATCGCAAGCGCACACCGGGCGAGCCCCGCGTCGACCTCCTGGGTTGACGCCAGCATCGCGCGCAAGGCGGTCGCGCAGGCCTGGGAGACGGTCGGACCTCCGACGTGGCCGGCGCCGGCGAGACCCATCAACCATGGCAAGCCGTAGAACGAGCCCTTCTCGGGCCGGGTCATGCCGAGCACACCGTAGTCAAATAGCCGCATGTCGACCTTGCGTGCGGCAAGTTCATTGCGCGCAACATGTGCCGCGAATTGCAGGCTGTGGAGCTTGGAAAGGGAGCCCTGCCAGCGGGCGAACGGCGTTGACCAGTAGCCGCCGTATGGCACCTCGACCGAATGCGTCACCTGGCACCGCCGGGCACTGCGCGCAGCTGCCGCCACCGTCCGTAATGAGTGAATTCGGAGACCGACCGACGCGTACGTGGGGCGAGTTCCTGCTCCAGGCGTTGCGGTTCAAGCAGGGCAGGCTCGCCCGGATAGCCCAGCGCGATTATCGCGAGCACTTCGAATTCCGCGGGCACGCCAAACTTGGCGTGGACCTGCGCCGCATCGAAACCGCCCATCTGATGCATCGCCAGCCCGAGCGCAGTTGCCTGCAGAAACATGTTCTCGCTCGCGGCGCCAGTGTCGTACGGCGCCCACCGATTCGGCTTCCCTGAGTCGCTAAAGTGTGACGCCGCGATTGCCGCAATCAATGTTGGGGCGCGGCGCGCCCATTTGCGATTGCCCTCGACCAGGCATGCCAGCACATCGGTCCATGCGTCGGGCTCAGTGGCACGATTGCAAACGAGGTACCGCCACGGCTGTTCGTTGAAACACGATGGGGCCCAGCGTGCGGCTTCGAACAGCTGCGTTAGGGTTTCCTGCGCTATCGGTCGCGCCTCGTCGAATGCCCGCGGACTCCAGCGCCGTGCAAGCAGCGCATGGATCGGGCGCGAGGGTTTCGCGAGCTTGGTGTTCAAGGCTGGTGGCCGGCAACGCTCACCGGTGCTTGAACGGCTGGCGCAATCCCTTTTTCTCGAGGCGCGGCATCACCTCGTCGCGAAAGTACGGGAACTCCTTCGCGTAGTCGACGAAACTGAGCGTTGTCCCGGCGAAGCCGGCGCGCGGAATCTTCTCCATCTCATTCGCGATCGTGTCCGGGTCGCCAACCAGAGGGTACGTACCGTGCCCTGCGGCGAACCGTCCGCGCATCGTCCGCAGGGCCTCTTCGGGGAATGATTGTGCGTGCATGCCCTGCAGCCTCATGAGGTTATCCACGGCTCCCCAGTCGGCGTGCTCGTTGGCGTAGTACTCGTAGTACTCCTGTGCTTCCTTCACGGTCGGCCGGCAGACGACGTGGCATAGGGTGAACGCACCCGTGTTGCGACCCACCGCAGCGGAATTCGCCTTGATCGAATCAACTTCCGCCTTTGATTTGTCCAGATCGATCGAGATGCAGAACAGGTAATCCGCGTTTCGCACTGCGAATTGGCGACCCTCGCCCGAGCCTGCGGCGTTCATGATCGGCGGTGAGCCGTCGAACGGCCGTGGATACCCGTAAATCCCCTTGAGGTTGTAGTACTTGCCACTCCAGTCGAACGGGCCGTCGTGATTCCAGATGCGCGTCACGACGCTGAACCACTCCTGCGCGAGCTCGTACCGATCGGTGTGTTTTTCCGGCAGGTCGATCCCGAACGCGTCGTACTCAGGCTTGTTCCAACCCGCAACGACGTTGAGACCCAGCCGCCCGCGGCTCAGCTGATCGGCCGTGGCAAGCTGCTTGGCCGCGACGACCGGATGAATGAACGCCGTGTGCACGGTCGCAAATATGTTGATGCGCCTGGTATTCGCCAGCAGGCCGGTCGCCCAGATCAACGTCTCGAGCACGCTACCGTGGAAATCGGTCTCACCGCCGTAACCAATCCAACGCGCGATGGGCAGCAGGAATTCGATCCCTGCCTCGTCCGCCAGTTGGGCGAGAGTGATGTTGTTTTCCCATGAGTTGACCCAGCGCTCGGGAACCTTGGTCACCGCCATGCCGCCCGAGCAATTAGGGGAAAAGAAGCCAAGCTTCAGCTTGTTGTCGTTGAAGATCGGCGATTGTCTCAGACCCATCGAAGCATGCCTTCCAGTCGGTTTGAACTCGACGTCGATGGAACACAGCGCATATACTTTCATCCTAAACTATATGAAGGTGCATCGGTAGCCCTTGCGCGTGCTGGCCACGGTGGGGTGATCAGAACATGAACAATGATGGGATCATGTAATGGCAGTACGCAGGACGCCGACCGTCATCCAACTGGACGAGCATCACGACGTAGAGACCAGGAGCACCGACGACCTTCATCAGTCGCTTCGGCTCTGGCTGCGCCTACTCGCGTGCACGAACTTGATCGAATCGCGCATTCGGCGCCGGCTGCAGATGGAATTCAATACGACGCTGCCGCGCTTCGATCTCATGGCGCAGCTCGAGCGGGCTCCTGATGGCTTGAAGATGGGTGACCTGTCGCGGCGAATGATGGTGACCGGTGCAAACATCACGGGTATCGTCAACCTGCTTGAACGCGACGGGGTGATTTCGCGCCGAGCCGACGCGGTGGACCGACGCGCCTATTGGGTCATGCTGACGCGCGAAGGCCGCCGATCGTTCGAAAAGATGGCGGTCGTTCATGAACGATGGGTCAAAGAGCTGTTCGAGGGCCTCTCGGATGAGGACAAGCACGAGCTCGCGCACTACCTGGCACAGCTCAAAGCGCACATTCTGACGGGCTCGGCGCGGTCGCGGCGCTAGGCTCTTGTTTCAGCCGAACGATTCACCCGCTGATCAGGCGCCCAGAAGCGGCGGGGAGGTGCATCCCGATACAGCGGATGTGAGCGCGATACTGGATACCGCCCGATTCGGCGGTGTGCAATTCACCGTTCTCGCGTTCACCTTCGTCGCCCTCGTCATGGACGGCTTCGACATCCAGGCGATCGCGTTCGCGGCGCCGGCACTGATGGAGAACTGGGGTATCGAGCGCAGCTCCCTTGGCCTGGTCCTCGCGTCGTCGCTGGTAGGCATGATCGCCGGCGCCGCCGGCATTGGCTCGCTGGGCGATCGTCATGGCCGCAAGACGGCGCTTATCGTCAGCTGCGCGATGATGGCGTTGGGCTCCGTGGCCTCCGCGTTTGCGAACGGTCCGAACGAACTCGCCGCTTACAGGTTCCTCACTGGCATCGGTCTCGGTGGAGCCTTGCCGAATGCGACGGCTCTCATGTTCGAGTTCGCGCCGAAGTCGTGGCGGCAGATAGCTACTGCCGTGGCGCTGATCGGAGTGCCATTGGGCGGTTTGCTTGGCGCCGCACTCGCCCGCTGGCTCATCCCGGAACACGGCTGGCGTGCGCTCTTCGTGGTGGGCGGAGTGATACCGGCATTTCTCGCGGGCGTCATGTGGCCGCTCGTACCCGAGTCGCCGCGGTTTCTCGCCGGGCTGCGAACGCGCGGCGCCGAGCTTTCCAAGCTTCTCAATCGCATCGTCGGCAGCAAGCGGTATGACGCGACGGCCCGGTTCGTGGCCGGTGGACCCACCTCCGTCGCGGTGTCGGCGGTGCGTGCGCTATTCGCCCCTACGTACCGCCGGGACACGATTACCCTTTGGCTGATCTTCTTCACGAACGTCTTCTCCGTCTATTTCTTCTTCAACTGGCTGCCGACGGTGCTCTCCTCGGTGAAGCTCGACTTCGCGCTAGCAGTCACGGCTTCGCTGTACTTCAACCTCGGCGGGGTGTTCGGCGCGCTCGCAGGCAGCGTGCTGACGGGGCGCTACGGCTCAAGGCCCGTACTCGCGGCCCTCAGTGGACTCGCGGTCCTGAGTGCGTTCGGAATCGGTGCGAACGACGTGTTCGATACGGGTCAGACGAGCGGCAGCATCGGGGCGCTGATGTGGACCATAGCCGTGGCGGGTGGCTGCATCAACGGGCTGCAGATCGGCATGTTCGCGGTGGCGGCCCACGTCTATCCGACGTTTTGCCGGTCCACCGGCATCGGATGGAGTCTCGCCGTGGCGCGATTCGGCGGCATCATCAGCTCCTTCGTCGGCGCGAGCTTCTTTGCGTTCGGGCTGATGGCCCGCGACTTCTTCTTCGCAATCGCCGCCGTGCTCTCGGTCGCATTTCTTGGAGTGTTGATTCTCCAGCGCCACATTCCAGCCTCGCGCCGCGAGGAGTCCTCATGAACAACAATCTCAAAGTGGCCTACTGTTTCGTCACGACCACGCGTCCATTGGCATCGACGCGCACCTGGTAACGGTTGCCGTCCTGGCATGAGGCGACGTAATCGTTCTCGCCTTTCTGCGTGACGCTGACGACCTGCCCGCAAGGCAGACCCTGCAGGGCGATCACGGCGGTCAGGTCCTTCGCGACCGGTACGGGACCGTCGGCGGCAAGCAACTGCTGGCCGCTCAGGACCGCTGCAACGATGAGCGCGAAACTGCGCAATCGTCGGCTCATGAGGGTGCTCCTGCCATCAAGTTGGCGTCGGTGAATTTCTTTGGATTGGAGAGTATTCCCCAGATCGCCGCGCGTGACTGGACGATGTCGCGCGCGAGCGGCGGGTCGCTGTCCTGCAGCAGCGACAACACCTTCAGCAGCAGCAGGTTGTAGGACTCCTGCAACTCCGGGAGCGTCGCCCGGGTCTGCCGCTTGTGGTAGGCGCGGAACTGGTCCAGCAGGTCGTCGACCTGGTTCTTGAGCGAAATCTTCGTAAACACGCCGATCGCCTTCGTTTCCCGCAGCCGCGTCTCGAGGGATGCGAGATCGAGCGACGGTGCCGCCGCCTTGGCGGGAACGGGTGCCGAGGCGGTTCTCGGTGCCGATGGCGCGGGCGCAGACGGATTTGGCACGGCAGGCGGTGGCTTCACCGTTGCTGGTGTGGCCGGCGCCCGGGTGTCGGACACGGCGGGCGCCGGTGCGGCAGGTTCAACGGCGGTTGCCGCCGGACGCGCGGGCTTGACCGCGGCGGGTGCCGGGGGCGGCGCGGGAGCAGGGGGCGGCGCGGGAGCAGGGAGCGGCGCGGGCGCAAGGGGCGGCGCGGGCGCAGCCTGCGGAGCAGTCGTGCCAGGCGCCGCAGGTATGACGGGCGCCGCCGGCTCGGCCTCCGCAGGCGCGGCCGCTGGTACCGGAGCCGAGTCGGGTTCGGCAGCGTCGACCGGCGGTGTTTTCTCGATAACACCGACTGGCGGCTGATCGACCGGAGCGGGCGCTGATTGGGTCTCCACCTGAGGCGGCTCCTGCGGCGGCGCGCCTGCGCACCCCACCAGCAGCAAGCACAGTAGGGTGCCCAGGAAACACGCAGCCTGATTAACGCGCGAGCCGGCTTTCATGGTTCGAAGTCTACAGCCGCTGCGGTCCATTCCGTATTCTCCTCAGCGTTTTCGATGTGCGCCGAACTCGATCTGCGCAGCGCGACTCATCTCCCCGCGCCCGAACATATCGGGGTCGTCGACGAAGGCATTCATCCACGCGATTGTGTCACTGCCCCAGAATAGCTGGCCACGCAGGATCACCGTCGGAACCCCAAACACGCCTTTGTCCGCGGCCTGCTCTGTATTGGTCATCAATTGCTGCTTTACTGCAGGGTCGGCGATGAGTGCATCCGCATCGGTCACAGCCAGTGCGTCGCACAAACCTGGCCAATCCATTTCCGGGTCGCGACCCCTACCGTAGATGAAGTCAAAAGCCTTCTCGACGTGCGGCATGCCGGCGCCGAGTGCGACGAGCAAGCGCTGAGTCGGCAGTGGGTTGAAGGGGTGGCGCGGGGGCATACGAAACGGGATTCCCTGCGTCTCCGCGACCCACGTGCAGTATCGATAAGCGTGAATGCGTTTGCCAGGGAGCTCCGCAGGTCCCTTGTTCTCCCAGCGCCGCAACAGCCCGGCAAACAGCACCGGAACGACCTTGACATTCAGAGAAGGATGCAGCTGGTCAAATTGCTTCAGGTGCAAGTAGCTGAATGGCGAGACGACGTCGAAGAACCATTGGGCAAAAAGTCCATTCGTCATGTCAGGTCCTGCTCAGCACGGGGGTGGCTCGGAGGGCTGCCTGCGGCTAGCTCAACGCCATCCGCTGCTCTGAGCCGCGCGCTCCGCCTCGGCATCCAGCGGCTCGCCATTGATGCTCGCTTCGACGGTTCGACGTATGGCGTCGGGCAACTCGCTGGCGGCCGCTCGATAGGTAGCGGCGTCGGTGGGCCCGGCGCGCGTCAGCATCTCAACGCGCCACGCATCGCCCGACCGGCACGCAATGCCGGCGTCCGCATCGTCCCGGGTCAGCGTGAAGGTGCGGCAGAACGCACCTGAATCGTCGCGATAGGTCAGGCCGATGTGTACGGGCGCGGTATCGGATTGGTTGTTCGCAAGCTGCCGTGTAAGGGCCTCATCCAGCGGCCCGCTCGCCACCAGCTCGCCGTCACGGGTCGCAAAGGCGTCCCCCCGCGGCGAATGCAGGACGCGCTGCCCGATCAGCACACCGATGATCAGCGACGCGGCGATCGCGGCGAACTGTGGCAGTGACCAGCGCCGTGGCGCCTGCAGCCTTTCCTGCTTCGTCGCACGCACACCCGCCAGATCCGCGATCCTGGCCGATGGGGCGGCAGGTGGCTGCCCCAATGCCTGCAGCAGTCGCTCCGGCACGGGCTCCGAGAGCACTGGATCGTAGCTCGCGCGCAAGCGGGCGCGCAGATCGATCTGCGCTTGCAACTGCGCGCGGACCTCGGGATCGGTGGCCATTGCGGCCTCGACCCTGGCACGCGATTCGGCGTCGAGTTCGTCGTCGACGTAGGCCATCACGGTCTCATCGGGCAGCTTCATGATGCGCGTCCACCGTTCGAGAGCATCCGCATCAGCGCTTCGCGCCCGCGCGCGAGCCGGCTGGTCAGTGTGCCCATCGGGATCTCTGCGACTGCTGCGGCTTCCTTGTACGAGAGGCCCTCGACCAGCACCAGCCCGACTGCGATGCGCTGGTCGTCCGGCAGGCGTGCCATCGCTGCTTCGACGGACATCGCCGTGACCTGCGCCTCGGCGGATGAGTCGCCGACGTTCTCGCCGGCCTCTTCGGGTGCCAGCACGCGGGCCCGTCGCACGCGGGCGCGTACTTCGTCGATCCAGGCGTTCTTCATGATCGTGAACATCCAGCTCTCGAGCCGCGTATCGGCCCGCCACTGATCCAGCCGTAGAAGCGCTCGCTCCATCGTGATCTGCACCAGGTCGTCGGCATCGGCCGAATGCCGGGCGATCGTGCGCGCAAACCGGCGCAGACGCGGCAGGAGCGCGGCGATCTGGTCATGAAGCGAGACCTCCGGGCGATTCATGCGTCTCCATCACGTGTGACGTTCGCCGCAGCCATTTTCTTCCCTGTGACCGAACTATCGCCTCGAGGGCCAATCGCTGCGGTAGTGTAGTGGCATGAGGCGCAGGCATCTCATCGCTGTCGCTCTGCTCTGTCTGGTATCGCCCGGGGGACCAGTCCCGTATGCGCAGGTCTCGTTGCCCAACGTGCAGGTCCCTGGTCTGCCGCGGGTCGATTCCGTGCTCGACGACACCGTGAACCGGGCGACCGACCCCCTCGATCCGCAAGTGCTACGCAGTCTGCGCCAGATCCGCGTGCGCGCGCTGATCCGTAACAACCGAGGGATCATCGAAGCGGATCCGCAGGGTGCGCCGGTCCTGCGCAACGAGGTTGTCGCCTTCGCACCGTCGCAGGCCGCGCTTGCTCGCGCCCAGGCTGCGGGATTCAGCGTCGCACGAGAGGCGAGGCTCGAAGCGCTGGATGTCACGGTCATCGTGCTCAGGTCCCCCGAGGGCATCTCGACGCGACGCGCGCTAAAGCAGCTGCGCTCCGCGGATCCGCAGGGCTCGTACGACTACAACCATCTATATCTCGAATCCGGTGTCGTCGCGTCGACCGAGAAACCCTCGGCGCCTGCCGAGGCAAGTATGCCCTCGGGTGCCGCTGGAGGCACCCGCACGGCAGTTCGGGTGGGCCTGATCGATTCAGGTGTCGACGCGACGCATCCCGTATTCGCCGCGAGCACGATCATTCAGGAAGGTTGCAACGGCAAGCCGGTTGCCGCGGCTCACGGCACGGCCGTGGCGTCGCTGATCGTCGGTGATTCGGGGGAATTCCGCGGTGCCGCCGCGCGCGCGACGCTATATGCCGCAGACGTCTATTGCGGTGTGGCTTCCGGTGGTTCAATCGATGCAATCCTGAGCGCACTGGGCTGGATGGCACGCGAGCGCGTGCCGGTGGTGAATCTCAGCCTCGTCGGCCCACCGAACACGCTGCTCGAGAACGTGACGCGCGCGATGATGGCGCGCGGCCACCTGCTCGTCGCCGCCGTCGGCAACGACGGCCCCGCCGCCAAGCCCCTGTACCCGGCAGCCTATCCCGGGGTCATTGGCGTGACGGGGGTGGACGAAAGGCGGCGCGTGTTGCTCGAAGCGTGTCGCGGCCCACAGGTGGACTTCGCAGCGCCCGGGTCTGCCATGGTTGCGGCCGGCCCGGACGGCACCTTCAGCGCAGTTCGTGGGACATCGTTCGCCGCGCCGATCGTTTCAGCGCTGCTCGCGTCGCGTCTGAGCACTCCAGACAGCACGGGGGCAGCCGAGGCGGCGCGGGGCCTCGCCGCTTCGGCTACGGATCTCGGCAGCAGCGGCCGCGACTATATATATGGAGACGGCCTGGTCGGTGAATTGCTGCGTCCACAGTTAGCGGCCTCCCCGGGCAAAGCTCCAGACAAGAATAAGTAAAACCGCAATCTCACGCGGAAGAAATCGCCGCCGCCCGTCGTTCTCCTTGTGAAGGCTGCGGATAGGCCGCAGCTGCGAACCGGGAGAATGACCATGTTTATTCGACGTTACCTTGCGGGCGCCTCGCTGAGTATGGCGCTCGTGATCGCCAACCCCGCTTATGCGGACTTGCTCGGCGGCAACGCGAACGGCGCGCTCAACGGCACGCTGTCGGGTCGCATCGGCGAAATCGGCGGCATGGCCGACGGCCGTGCGACCGGCTCGATCGGTGCGCAAACGGGCGCGATCGACCGCGTCGGTCAGCGCACTGGCGACGTCGCCGGGCGTGCGAAGAACCGCACCGAAGCGACGGCTAATACGGCGCGGGATCGCACTCGGTCGACGGCCGACGAAGCGCGCGGCGCCACGGCGGACGCATCGGCACAGGCAGTCGCGACTGGCGCGGCTGGCGTGAACAGCGGGGTCTCTGCCGCGAGCAGCAGCGTGGACACCATCGGGTCTGCACAGCTCGACGCAGCGGGCGGCGCGGACCAGTCGGTCTCCGCCGGCAAGTCTGTAACGGCTGGTGATCGCACGGTCGATGCGATGGCGACTGGGTCTGCACAGGAAGCGGCGGGCGCGCATCGTGACTCCGACGGGCTCGATGTGACGGGCGCCGCGAACGCGCAGTCGGCTGCCGCGGTGAAGGCGGGGCGGAAGACCGACGATCCGGCGCCCACGACCGATCGCAACGATCACCGTTGATGGCGACGACGGGCACGAAGGCCGGCGGAACGAGTATCCGCCGGCCTTCTCTACCCGCGATTCCTCGTTGCCTCCCTCACGACCAGCTCAAGCCGCTCCAGGAAACGGGACCGATCCTTGGGTCCAAACGGGGGCGGTCCGCCTCCCACGCCATACGCCCGCAAATCGGCCATCAGCTCGCGGTTGGCCAGCGCGTTGCCGATATTGTCGTTGGAGAACTCCTTCCCCGACGGCGCAAGAATCCTGGCGCCCGCATGCAGGCAACGAGAAGCCAGCGGGATGTCCGACGTGACGACGATGTCGTCTTGCGCGACGTGCTCAACGATCCAATCGTCCGCGGCGTCGAAGGAGCCCGGCACGACCTGCATCCGGATGCGCTGTCCACGGGGAGCCTGCATCCACGAGTTGGCAACGAGTACCACGCGCAGTTGATGCCGCTCCGCAACCTTCACGACTTCCGTTTTTACCGGACATGCATCGGCATCGACGTAAATTGTGAGCTCAGCCGTCACTGCTCATTCTCGACCCCACTCAACCGAGGCTGCCGTTCAATGTCCCCCGGGCTCAGCGGTTGAGACGCTTTATGGCTCCCGTAATGCTCTTTGCGCTCTTGGCGTAATCCGTCCACGGGGTGTTTCCCGTCTCCAGGCGGTCCTCAATATTTTGCAGCGTCCACTGCGCCGCGTCTTTCAGTCTCGACAATTCCGTCCAGGATATGGGAACGGAAATGCCAAGACCCGGCCGGGCACGCACCGACCAAGCACTTACGGTTGTGGCTCCAAACCCGTTGCGCAGGTAGTCGATGTAGATCTTGCCGACTCGATTCCTCTCGCCGCTTTTCGCCACAACCAGCTTCGGAAAGGTACGAGCCAGGTGCTCGACGATTGCGCGGGAGAAATCCTTGACGGTGTCCCAGTCATGCTGACGGCGGATTGGCGTCACCACGTGCAGCCCTTTACCCCCGCTGGTCTTGAGAAATGCGGGAAGATCCAGCTCGGTGAGGAAGGATCGCAGCAATCGAGCTATTTCCTGGATCGTGGACCACTTAACTCCCTTGCCGGGGTCCAGATCGAAAGTGATCCGATCCGGCTTGTCGATCTGCGTCTTTACTGCGTTCCACGTATGGAACTCGATGACATTCCACTGCGCCGCCGACAGCAGTCCCGACGATTCAGCGATCTCGATCAGCGGTGGATGATCGGGATCCAGGGATTGGTCCAGTTGCTGCACACCCGCCATAGTTGAGCGTGCCAGGTGTTTCTGAAAGAACCCTGGACGGTTGATGCCCTGGGGAAAGCGCAACAGCGACACGGGGCGCCCGGTCAGATGTTCCATCATCAGCTCGCCCACCAGGCCGTAGTACCGCACCACGTCGCCCTTGGTCGCCTTGGTGCCCGGGTCAATCACCCGATCCGGATTGGTGAGCTTAAGACCAGAGGCAATTCCCGACGCCTGTCTCTCGGGAGGCGGACCCGACAGGCTTGTCGGCTCTTCCCGAATGATCGCCTTGGCGGGCTTATCGGTCCGTAGCGCGTGGAAGACCGGATGGCGCAAGTGACCATCACGGGTCCATTCCGAAAAGCTGACCTCGGCAATCAGCTTTGGCTTGACCCAGTGGACGTGGCGCTCACCGGGCGTGGGGCCTTTGAATGGCCGCTTTTCCGTCGCCAGGTTCTTCAGTTTATCGTGCAACTCACCCAGCGAACGATCATTGAAGCCGGTGCCTACCTTGCCCGCATAGACGAGCGCCCCGTCCGCGTTGTGTACGCCCAGGAGAAGCGAACCAAGTCCCGTGCGACTGCCCTTTGGATCAGTCCATCCGCCAATGACGAACTCCTGCCGTTGACTGCACTTGAGCTTGATCCAGTCCGGAGACCGGCGTGAATCGTAGTTGCTGTTCTTGCGCTTCCCGATGATTCCTTCGAGGCCTATCTTGCATGCAGAGCTCAACAATTCATCTGGCGGGGCATCGAACACTTCGCTGAATCGAATCGGCGGGACTGCCTTCCTGAGCAGCGACTCCAGCAGCACACGACGCTCGATCAGCGGGACACGGGTAAGGTCGTATCCGTCGTAAAACGGCACGTCGAACAAGTAGAAGACGATGTCGCCGGTCTTCGCCGAGTCAAAGGCATTCTGTAGTACCTGGAAACTCGTTTCACCGCGCTGCCCGGGCACCACGATCTCTCCATCGAGCCATCCGGGCTTCAGTTTCATGCCCGTCAATCCCTTTGCCAGGTGGGGCAGCTTCGAGGTCCAGTCGTGTCCGTTACGCGTGATCAGGCGTACGCCTTTCGAGTCAATGCGCGCGAGCAGCCGGTACCCGTCGAACTTCACCTCGAAGACCCAGTCGTCTGGTTTGCTGGGAATGGCATCCACGAGAGTCGCGAGCACGGGTCGCAATGTCGGCGGGGCGGCACGCTTCACGGCCCCCGATGGGATTCGAATTGTGGTAGCCATAACCTCGTAGAGTAGACTTGATTCGTTGCCACGGTGGGACCAATCGCACCGTGCGGCACCAGACTCGCACCATGCCTCCGAGTACACAGACACCGCCGCTTCCGCTGAGCGGGAAATCGTCGGCCGAGCGGATGTTCCCGACGCTTACACCCGCGCAACTGGCGCGGGTCGTCGCTCACGGGCATCGGCGGCCCACGCGACGCGGGGAGATTCTGTTCGAGGCTGGCGATCCAGTCTCACCCTTCTTCGTCGTCATTGCGGGCCAGGTCGAAATTGTTCGCCCATCCGGGACCAACGAAGAGCTGGTCGCGGTGCATGGTCCCGGTCAGTTTACCGGCGAAGTGAACATGCTCTCCGGCCGCCGGTCTCTCCTGCGAGCGCGAGTGAGCGAATCCGGCGAAGTGAGCGAGCTGGGTCGCGACCACTTGCTCGCGATCGTGCAGACGGATTCGGAGATCAGCGAGATCCTGATGCGGGCCTTCATCCTTCGCAGGGTGGAGCTGATCGCACACGGTTTCGGCGATGCGATCGTCATCGGGTCCAGTCACTGCTCCGGAACGCTACGGGTCAAGGAGTTCCTGACGCGCAACGTTCATCCGTATACCTATATCGACCTCGACCGCGATGCGGATGTTCAAACGTTGCTGGATCGTTTCCACGTCAGCGCAGCGGATGTGCCGGTCGTGGTGTGTCGCGGTGAGATCGTGCTGCGAAATCCAAGCAATCAGGAAATCGCGGCGTGTCTGGGGCTAAACGTAACGCTCGACTCGTCGCTGGTGCACGATCTGGTCGTTGTCGGCGCAGGTCCCGCAGGACTTGCGGCTGCCGTCTATGCCGCATCCGAGGGCCTGGACGTAGTGATGGTCGAGAAGGAATCCCCCGGGGGCCAGGCCGGATCGAGCTCCAAGATCGAGAACTACCTCGGTTTTCCGACCGGGATCTCGGGGCAGGCCTTATCGGGGCGTGCCTTTGCGCAGGCACAGAAGTTCGGCGCACACGTGCTCATCGCAAAAGACGCGGCAGGACTCGGGTGTGAGCACCGGCCCTACTCGATCGAGATCGGGGACCCGTTGCCGCTTCGAGCTCGCTGCGTGGTCATCGCAAGCGGCGCGGAATACCGCAAGCCAGAGCTGAAGAACCTGTCGCACTTCGAAGGTGTCGGAGTCTATTACGCGGCCACATTCATGGAGGCGCAGCTGTGCGTCGACGACGAGGTGGTGGTCATCGGTGGCGGAAACTCGGCGGGGCAAGCTGCTGTGTTTCTGGCGCAGACGGCGAAGCGCGTGCACATCCTCGTGCGATCAGGTGGTCTGGCTCAGACCATGTCGCGGTACCTGGTGCGGCGGATAGAAGAGCATCCGAAGGTGGAGCTGCACCCTCATACGGAGGTCTGTGCGCTGGAAGGGGAGACCCGCCTGGAACGGCTACGTTGGCGCAACAGTCGCACCGGGGAGACGGAGAGTCGAAGTATCCGGCATGTCTTCATTCTGGCCGGCGCGATCGCTGCGACTCAATGGCTCAACGGTTGTCTCGCCCTGGATGAGAAGGATTTCATCAAGACCGGAGCCGACTTGTCGCAGGACGAACTGGCGCGCGCAAAATGGCCACTCGCGCGAGCCCCGTACCTTCTCGAAACGAGCCGCCCCGGTGTATTTGCGGTAGGCGACGTCCGCGCGGGCAACGTCAAGCGCGTAGCATCCGCGGTCGGGGAGGGATCGATCGCCGTTTCCTTCGTTCACCGAGTACTCGCGGAATAGTCAACCGGAGAGCCGCCATGGCCGATGAACCCTGTGCTCATCTAGTCGCGATTACCGCTGTGAAGCCTCCCGGGCGGAGAGTCTGCGAGGCTTGCGCGAAGACAGGCGATGTGTGGGTCCATCTGCGCACGTGCCAGGAATGCGGCGTCACCCTGTGCTGCGACAGCTCGCCGAATCAGCACGCGAGCAAGCACGCAGCCGCCAGCAGGCATCCGGTGATCGCCTCAGCCGAGGTCGGTGAGCGCTGGCTGTACTGTTACCCTGACGAACAGGTGTTGGAGTACTGAAGGAGCTCGACAATGGCTTTACCGAAGTGGATCGTCGATCACATCAATCTCTACAAGACAGACCCTGCGAAGGCGCACCTGTGGGATTCCTCGCGGGGCGGCGGCAACGGGCCTGCTTCCCACTTTGCTGCTTACCACAAAGGGGCGAAAATCTGGTAAGGAGATCTCCATTCCGCTCATCTACGGACGCCACGGCCCAGCGTACGTGGTGATAGCGTCGAAAGGCGGGGCGCCGGACCATCCGGATTGGTACAAGAATCTCCTCGCCGATCCGATGTGCCATATCCAGGTGAGCACGGATGCATATACCGCCAAGGCGCGTACCGCGGCCGGCGACGAACGGGCAAAAGTCTGGGCACAAATGCAGAAAATCTACCCGCCGTATGACGAGTATCAGCGGGCCGCGAAGAATCGAGAGATTCCTGTTGTGGTGCTGGAGCCGCAGAGTTGACGCGGAGCTTGCCGGGTCGCCCCGGGCCGACGACGGTTTCCCGACGTGCATTCTTCGGGATGACGACCGCTGGCGCCGCGCTCGCGGCGAGCGGGAGAGTCGACGCAGCCGACGCGCAAGCAGAGAGCCTGCGCACGCTCACCGAGGGTGTCCAGCCCATCGATGCACAGGAGCACGCCGCGCGGATCGCCAGGCTGCAATCCTTGATGCAGCGCCGCAAGGTCGCGGCACTATTGGTCGATGCGGGATCCACGCTCGAATATTTCACCGGTATCCGCTGGTGGAGGTCCGAGAGGACGACCGCGGCGCTGATCCCGGCCGAGGGCGAGGTAGTGGTCGTCACTCCGTTCTTCGAAGAGGTGTCGATCCGCGAAACACTGAAGATTTCCGCCGACGTCTGGCCCTGGAAAGAGGACGAGAGTCCGTTCGAACTCATCGCCGCTGCCCTGCGCAAGCGCTCAACAGGTGGGGGCCCGCTCGCCGTCGAAGCCACCACGCGCTACTTCATCATCGATGGCTTTACCAGGGCGGGCGGCGCGGGACGAGAGGTTGTCTCAGGAGACGCTCTCGTGAGTGCGTGCCGCATCGTCAAATCGCCAGCAGAACTTGCCTTGATGCAGGCGGCGAATGCCGTTACCCACGCGGCATTGAAACACGTGCACGGACGCATCCAGGCAGGCTTGAGCGGCACCGACATCATGAAGATGATGGTGACCGCGACCGAGACGCTGGGCGGCTCGCACGAATTTTCACTGGTGCTGCTCAACGAAGCGAGCGCCTTTCCGCACGGTTCGAAGAAACCACAGACAGTCCGCGAGGGCTCGGTCGTGCTCGTCGACACCGGCTGTTCCGTTCACGGTTACCAGTCGGACATCTCCAGAACCTGGATTTTCGGCGAACCCTCGGCGCGCCAGCGGGAGGTTTGGGACACCGTCAAGCGTGGCCAGGAGATCGCCCTTGCGACCGCGAAGATCGGCGTGCCGGTCGGCGACGTCGACAAGGCGGTCCGCGCGTTCTACGAGGGGAGGGGGTGGAGCAAAGACTACGGCTTGCCCGGGACGTCGCATCGAACCGGGCACGGGATCGGGATGGACGGACATGAGCCGCCGTACCTGGTGCGGAGCGACAAAACTCCACTCGAGGCCGGCATGTGCTTCTCCGATGAGCCCGGCATCTATATCCCGGGCGAATTCGGCATCCGGATGGAGGATTGCTGGTACATGACCGAGGCCGGTCCGAAGCTCTTCACGCCGTTGGCGACGTCGATCGATCGACCCATCTGACAAGAAACGTCGACTCCTGTGACTTGACAGTCCCGGAAGCTTGCGACTAACTAACTTTTCAAACAGGAGTGAGGGATTACACCATGAAGTCCAGAGCCACGACGCTGATGCTCGCCGCGACGCTGATGTTCGCTGCGGTGTCGGCGGGTGCCGATGAGTACGATGACGCCATCGCCACATTCAAAGGGGCCGGCCAGAGCAGTGCCCTTTTCGCCAAGTCCTATGGCTATGCCGTTTTTCCGACGATCGGCAAAGCGGGTCTCGTGGTAGGGGGCGCACACGGCGACGGACGAGTCTATGAGAAGGGCAAGTACGTCGGCGATACGACCCTCACGCAGCTCAGCGTCGGTTTCCAGGCCGGAGGCCAGGCGTACAGCGAGATCATCTTCTTCCAGGACAAGGCGGCATTCGACCGATTCACCGCTGGCAATTTCGAGATGTCTGCAACCGCGCAGGCTGTGGCCATTACTGCGGGGGCGTCGGCCACTGCCGGATCGACCGGTGCCAGCGCCACTGCAAGCGCAACCAAGAATGACGCTGCAACTGCCGACGGCGGCTACCACGATGGAATGGCGGTATTTACGCTCACGAAAGGCGGGCTGATGTACGAGGCCTCGGTTGCCGGTCAGAAGTTCTCGTACAAGCCGCGGAAGTGAGGTATCGCTTCGGTCTGCATCTACGATCCGCCTAGCAGGTCTAGCTGTCGCGCATCGCCGATCACGCGCTCGAAGTCGAGACCGAGCGTTGCAAGCACGGGTTCGGCCACGGGTTTCACCTGCTTCGCGACGTAGTGCTCGCGGTCGAGCGGATTTCTCACCGCGTCGATCGGCTCCGGCCCGGCGATGGTCATGACGTAACTGATCAGGCGCCCGGTCGCCTGCGTCGATTTGCGTGCCGCCGCCACGTGGGGCGGTGTCGTGGCCGTGTACTCCGCAGCCTCCTTTCGCAGGTTCTTGCGATAGACGAGTGCGTCGTCGAGCTCGCCACTGCGCACGCGCCTGACCACGTCCGCCAGGTAAATGTCGACCGATTGATCGCTGAAGAGGCGGCGATACAGCTCACGCTGCACTTCCTTGGCGAGGGCGGTCCAGTCGCGGCGGACGACCTCCATGCCGATAAACTCCACCTGGTGCGAGGCCGACGCCGTGCCTGAGACCCGCATAACGCTTGCTCGCGCCACGCGTGCTGTGACGCGCATGCGGCAGAAACAGCTTGAGATACAGTTTCTCGAACTTGAGCTCGAGACGGCTCGGCACGCGCCAGCGCTCGACGATGTAACGTGCGAGATCCGCATTCAGCGCCGCAGCGATCTGTCGCGCCTGGTCGCTGGCCGCCTCCGGATCGACTGTCGGCGTCTGCACGAACAAGCTGTCCGTGTCGCCATACAGCACGGCGAAGCCGGCCGACTCGAACCAGCGCTTCGACCACAACAGGATCTCGCGTCCTGATCCGGTGATCGAGTTTGCAAGCGCTGGATTGTAAAAACGGCAGGCGGGCGTCCCGAGAACGCCATAGAAGGAGTTCATCAGGATCTTGATGGCGTGAGAGGCCACCTCATCGCCGGCCTTGCGTGCGGCTTCGCGCCGCGGAAAGAGCTCATCGAGCAACCGCGGCAGGATGGCAGGCTCACGGCGAAATGCGCCGCCGGGAGTTTCGATGAGGTCTGCACCAGCCGGCGGCGTTTCGACGTAGGACAGCGGGTCGATATTGAGGGTGCGGATGACGCTCGGGTACAGGCTCCTGAAGTCGAACACCCACACGTTGCTGTGCAAGCCTGCCACCGGCTCGAGCACGTGGCCACCCTGCTGCGCCGCATAGACGCGCGAATCGTCTCCGCGCACGCTGGGTGCGACGATTCCGAGCGGCTCGAGCTCGCTCAGGTAAAGAAAATCGAAAGACGCGATGCTTGCCGCGACCCGGTCGGGCGTCATGCCCGTCAACCGGCTGCGCGCGAACGCGAGCGGCACGAGGTTGAGCTTGTGCACGATGTTGTAGGCCAGCCGCGCGTCGGTGCGCGCATAGAGCGCGAAGGCGGGCAGATCGTGACGAAAGTTGTGCAGGATCTCGGCGAAGCGATCCCGAACGTCGCCCTTCACGGCCTTGCCTTCGCCCAGCACCTGCCGCGCCACGGCGTCGAGGGAGTAGTCGTCCATCCGCACGAAGGCGCCGCGCAGGAGATCGATGCCGTCGAGGACGAGACGGCCGGGAATCGAGGCCTGGCCGCTGCCGAAGTAGCCTTCTGCCTTGCGCAGGCGGATCGGGCCGGCGTCGCGCCCGAGATCGAATGGATGCCGCACGCGCGAGGCGATTCGTGCAAGAACCGCGAGGTCGAAGTCGACGATGTTCCAGCCGGTCAACACGTCGGGATCGCAGGCTTTGACGCGATCGCAGAATGCGGTCAGCGCGGCGAACTCGCTTTCGCAGCGGACCGCCTGTTCCGGCATTTCGCGATCGCCGCTTTCGACGATCAGGACCTCGTCAACGTCCGGACCGTAGATCGAGATGGCGAGCAACCGTTCCTTGGCGTCCGTCTCGATGTCAAAGGACAACATGCGCGGATCGATCCTGACGTCCGCTGGCCGCAGCGTCGGATTGTCGAAGACCCAGGTGACGCCCTTGCCTGCGCTCGCTTCGCCCTGGATCGCGCAGCCCGCCTTGATGCCGCGCTCGATGAGATAGCGCATGGCGAAGCGCACGTCCGCCTCGAACGTATCAATGCCCGCCGCATGCAGCCGATCGCGCACTGGCGGCACGTCTCCCGGGACGTCGACCTCCAATCGACACACGGGGACGCCATCGAACGTTCGCTTGGTCGTAGGTAACGCCGCAGGCGCACCGATGGCACGCGCGCGGTCCAGATCGGCGGCGCGGATGTAGAAGTGTGGTCGCTGCCGGTCGTCCCTCACCAGGAACGAAGCGCCATCCTCCAGGCGGCCGTACACATGTATGACCGGCCGGCGGCGCCCGTCCGCGTCCGTGACCACGCGATAGCTCGCCTGCGTAATG
This sequence comes from uncultured Gammaproteobacteria bacterium, assembly GCA_963728295.1. Lineage (GTDB taxonomy): Bacteria > Pseudomonadota > Gammaproteobacteria > Steroidobacterales > Steroidobacteraceae > DATJKD01. The sequence continues at coordinate 137,389 of CAVSKB010000011.1, forward strand.
AAGCCTCGAAAATCCATCCCGATAGTCATCGAAGCATTGCGCAAAGGAATCTGCGTGCGCGGCCGAGCGCTCGTCGAGCGATTAAGTAAGGACTCGCTGAGCATAAGTAAGAACAACGCGGGGGGCATCGCCGGCATCCTTTACACGGTGCGGATTATGACCGGTAGAAATACCAATTTCCTCAGCTAAATCAACGCATTGAGTGGATTGGCACGGTTCCTGCTCTAGCTATCCCGCGGACCGAAACGCAATCAACCATCACTCGATCATGCATCCCCAAAAATACATTCCAAGAGGTTCTTTCAAATGACGACTCGGACTCGAATCCGGGCAACCCTTGTCGGTGCAGCGGTTGCCTTGGCATTCACAAACGCCGGCGCCGCGGAAATCGACCTGACCGGTGGCTACAACATTTGCGCCACGACCGATGGCGCGACCGTCTGCAGCGCCAACGACAGCAGCGGCAGCACCGGCTCCGGCACATTCCCCGAATTCGTCGGGACGCCCGGTGGGCGGCCGGACACGTACTTCATGTACAACACGACCACGAATCCGCTCGAGGCCGGCAACCAGGTCGGTAACGGCATCAACCAGAACCGCGATGTGACGCTCGGCGACTTTGCCGTGACCAGCTTTGGCGGCGTCGATGTCTTCACGTTCGTGCTGGACATCAACCAGACCAATCCGGATCCGATCCTGACGCTGAATCACGTGTCCATCTTCATCGGTGATGGAAGTCTCACAGGCTACGACGCCGGCGCGGATACGCTCGGTGGCGTGGCCGCCGCGTGGGCGATGCCGGCTGATGACCTGATCACGCTGGACTATTCGCTGGCAGCGGGCAGCGGACGCGGTGACATGTTCCTGTACGTGCCGACCTCGTTCTTCGCCAGTTTCGGCATCGACGATCATCTGCAGCTCTTCAGCTCGTTCGGCGATCCCAACAACAACAACGACGGGTTCGAGGAGTGGTCCTACCTGAGCTGCACGGGGACGGAAGGCAGTACGTGCTTTACGCCGCCCGCCGCCGCCGGTTCCGGAGCCGGGCACGCTGGGGCTTCTCGGCCTCGGTTTGATCGGGCTTGGCATGAGCCGCCGGCGCAGCAAGGTCTGATAGAACTTTTGCCCAGTTGAAGGGAAGTCGCGGCCCCGCAGGGTAACCTGCGGGGCCTTTCTCATTGGCAGGCTGATTGTTCGTTCAAGCAAATCCGAAGCGGGCGAGGGCACCGGATACACGCGCCCTGGTCGCGTCCGATCTCATCGGAAACGAGCGGAAGAAATCGTCGCGCGTGAGCACGGGGCTGCGCTCGCGTACGTTTGCCGCCCAGGACGCCGCGCGGCTCGTGTCGCCGCAGAGTCCATGCGCAGCCACCGCGATCATCGCGATCAACACGTGCGCGCCGGGTGAACGCGCAGCCCGCTCGGCCCACGCCGCCGCTTCGATGTCCTCGCCCAGGGCCATGTGCGTGAATGACGCGTGTTCCGAGCATGCGCGTAGTACAGCGGATCGAGCGGACTCAACCGCATCGCGAAATCGACGTCCCGGCGACCCTCGAGTCCACGACCCGCGAGCGCCTCGGTCCAGCCGCGGGCATAGATGCCCTGCGCGTAGTTCGGGCTGATCGAGCAGGCGCGGTCGAGCCACCCGAGGCTGGCGTCGAGGTCTCCCTCGAGCCAGAAGCTGCGTCCCATCGTGAAATTGACGAACGGGTCCAGGGGGTCGAGCTCGAGGCCGCGCTCGGCGTAACGCCGGGCGAGGGCAGTCTCGCCGGCGAGATCCTCGCTGTGCCGCAGGAACGCTGTCTGAAAGTGTACGAAGGAGAGACCCGCATGCGCGCGTGCAAAGCCCGGATCCCGCGCGACGGCGTGCTGGAACAACGCCGTGGCAGCCGCGTTGTCACTTCGATTGAACCGGTACATGTGCTGAAGGCCGAGGTGATACGCCGACCACGCATCGAGGTGCTCGGTCACCGTGAGGCGCGCGCGGTTGGCCTCGTGCAGCGGGATGCGGATTTCGAGCGCAGTCAGCACGTTCGCGCGAATTTCCGCTACGCACCCGATGCACATCGTCGATCGGCGCGGTAAAGCGCTCTGCCCAGACGACGCCCTGGTCTCGCGTGTCCACGAGTTCGACCGTGACCGCGAGATCCGCGCCCGCGACCTCGACCGTACCGGACAGGCAATAGCGCACGCCGAGCAGCCGACCGATCTCGCTCATCGCGGCATCCGACGCGCGCAGCCGAAAGGACGATCCGCGCGCGGTCACGAACAACCAACGCAGCCGCGACAACTCGGCAATGAGCTCATCGGGCAGAGCCTCCGCAATGGCTGCGTACGGCCCCGCGTCGCCGACGAGGCGGAATGGCAGAACGGCGATCGACGGTCGCGAAGTCTCGGTCGGGTGAGCTGCAGAGGGGGCGCTATCCGACGAGGTTGCACATCCTGCGCAGCCCTGACCTCGGCCACGAATCGCAAGGCCCTGCCCGTGTATGGTCCTGATGCAGCGCTGAGCTTTGCCGTCATCGCCTACGGCCTGCCTTGCGGATTTGATGCGGCTCGCGACCGCCGCCTCCGACACGACGCGGCCGTCCCACACCTTCTCGATGATCTCGTCCTTGGAGACGAGGCGCTCCCTGTTTTCCACCAGCAACGCGAGCAGGGCAAACACCTGCGGCTCGACCGGGACGGCATCTCCGCCTGAGCGCAGCTCGACTCTCGTCGTGTCGAGCTCGAAATTACCGAACCTGAAGAGCATGACGAGGATGATGCGCCCGCTTGCTATCTCCTACAAATCTCCATGAATTCTCCACGCCGTCTTCAAGCATCGTCGGCGCACTGACGCGTACAAAGTGCATCACCAGCGGCGGAACTGTACCGACCGCACAACCGAAGGAGAAAGTCACATGCCTCTCGTTACGATCGACGTGATCAAGGACGTATTCACCCCGAAGCAGAAGCAGGAGCTCATCGCTAAGGTCACTGCGGCGATGATCGAGGTCGAGGGTGAAAACATGCGCGGCGTCACCTGGGTGCGCATCAAGGAGTTCGAAGGTGGCGACTGGGCCATCGGCGGCCGGGCGCTGAAGGCGGCCGACGTTCACGCCCTTCAGTCAGGGAAGGCAGCCTAGTCGGGTGCCAGGGCCGGGTCGGCGGGGCGGTGCGCGACAGGCGCCGCCCCGCTAGCCAGGCGCAGACGCCTTCTGGGCACGGGCAAGCAATCGCTCATTTCCCATGCGCGCTGCGAGCGCAGCGAACGTGTCGGCAGGTCCACGCCATCTGAGTGCATCGACGTCACTGAAGAGCTGGGCGTCGGTCCTGAGCGTCGCGAGGTTTTTGAACAGAAGCGCCAGGGCCCGGCGCTCTCCCAGGACCGTCGGCGGGAAGTCCTCGATGGCGCCATGGCTGGCAATCAGGCGAACGGCGGTTGCGCGGCCGATTCCCTCCAGCCCGGGATACCCGTCTGCGCTGTCGCCCACGAGGGCGAGGTAGTCAGGGATCAGGGTCGGCTCCACTCCGAACTTCTCGCGCACTCCCGCGGCGTCACGAATCTTCTGCGCCCGGCGGTCGACCTGCACGACTCGGTCGCCGCGGACGCATTGCGCCAGGTCCTTGTCCGGCGTCCAGATGCAGACCTTCTGCACCTCTGCATCGGCCGAGGCGAGGCGGGCGGCGGAGGCAAGTGCATCGTCCGCCTCGAGCTCGATCATCGGCCACACAGCCACGCCCATGGCGGCCAGGGCCTCTTCGAGCGGGTGAAATTGGGCGAGTAGCGCCGGCTCGATGCCGTCGCCTGTCTTGTAGCCCGGCCACAGCTGGTTGCGGAAGGATTCGATCACGTGATCGGTCGCTACACCCAGGTGCGTGGCTCCCTCTTCGATCATCTGCAGCGCGCCATTGAGCACGCCGAGCACCGCTCCGAAGGGCGCATCCTTCCCCTTGTTGAAGCGGCGCAGACCGTAGAAGTGCCGGAACAATTCGTACGTTCCGTCGATGAGGTGAACGATCACCGAAGCATTCTCAATGCGAGGTTCCGCGACGACATTGACTCAAGGCGGCATTCTTTCCATTCTTCTGCCAGCTATCAACCGGATTCTCAATCGCGCCCCGCAGCATGAGCGTATCCGAAGAGGTTGACACGTTGATCATCGGTGCCGGCGCCGCAGGTCTCGCGGCCGCATCCGAGCTGGTGTCCAATGGGCACGATGTCATGGTCCTGGAAGCACGCGAACGCCTCGGCGGACGCATCCTGACGGATAGGACGACTCTTGCTCCGGTACCGGTCGAACTGGGCGCCGAGTTCATCCATGGCGAATCGTCGGTTCTCCTGAACCGGCTCAAAGCCGCGAAAGATGTGGCCATCGACGTATCGCGTGACCGCTGGGTCGTACAGGCGGGCAAGCTGCGCCGCGCCGGTCAGCAGATGGGTGAGCTGAAGCGCATCTTCAGCCGGCTGCCCGCGCCTGATACGTGACATGTCATTTGCCGAGTTCCTGAAGCGTCACCGCCGATCTGTGCCGTCGGCGGTCCGCCAACTCGCTTGCATGATCGTCCAAGGGTTCGATGCCGCCGAACCTTCCCGGATCAGCGCTCGGGAGGTTCTCGACGAATGGAATGGACCAGCTGCTGCCGACGCGCCGACATTCCGGCCCGCACGGGGCTATGACACGTTGATCCAGGCGATGAGTAGTGCATTGCCAGGAGATCGCGCGACGCTGAGCCTCGGCACTGTCGTTCGCGCGGTCACGTGGAGGAAGGGTCGCGTCACGATCGAAGCGGAACGACACGGCGAGTCCATTCGCGTCCAGGCTGAACGCGCGATAGTGACTCTACCGCTTGGTGTCCTGCAGTTACCCGCCGCATCGCCGAATGCGATCCGCTTCACGCCCGAGCTGCGGAGCAAGCGGACGGCGCTTACGCATCTGGCATCAGGGCCCGTAATCAAGGTGGCGATGCACTTTGCGCGGCCGTTCTGGGCCGAGCTGCACGGATCCCGCTATCGTGACGCGGCGTTCTTCTTTGCCCCGAAAACGGCGTTCCCTACTTTCTGGACGTCACTGCCGTTGCGGTCGTCGCTTCTCGTCGCGTGGTGCGGCGGGCCGAATGCCGACACGCTGGCGGGCAAGAGCGAGAACGAAATCGTCGCTAGCGTCATGGACAGTCTGCGCGCGGTCTTTGGGCGACGGAACTACCGGTCGTTGCTCGAGCATGTCTGGTGGCACGATTGGCAACGCGATCCGTTTTCGTGCGGTGCCTACAGCTATGTCACTGCGCAAGGGGGCAGGGCGCGGGGCACGCTTGCCAGGCCGGTCGACGACACCTTGTTCTTCTCCGGCGAGGCTTGCGACACGAAAGGAGAGGCGGCGACCGTCGGCGGCGCGTTGACGAGCGGAGTTCGCGCGGCTCAGCAGGTTCTCGAAAGTGCCCGCAGATAGGGGTCAGGGTTTTCCTTCGATCAACCGATCGGCAACGCGCCACGACCCTCCGCTTACGACCGCAACATGGTCGAGGCTGTCCCGGCCGAAACCCAGCAATCGCTCGCCATCTGCCCGGACGAAGAGATCTCGCTGGAGCGGCAGCCATTCCTGTCCCCACAGCTCGAGCACCCCGTCGGCGCGGACGGCGACCTCGAAGTCCTGCTCGGGATCAACATCGCGGCAGGTGTGGCATGCGAGACTGGAACGGTATCGGCCTTCGTACTCGCGAAGGCCTGGCGCCTTTGCAGGATCGGCCTTCGGAACGGCGTGTGCTTGAGGTCCTGGATAGAGGGCGTCGAGCAAGGCGCGTTTCACGCGAAAGCGCAGGTCATTTCCCTCGCCATGATTCACGATGAAGAATGCCGATCGTTCCTCGGGTATCAACGTGAGCAGCGAGCTGAATCCGCCGATGTCCCCACCATGCTCGGCGAGCTGTCGGCCGTTGTCGACATCGAGCTGGAAGGCGTAGCCCCAGCCCGGCACGGCCGGATGAATCGTGGCGTGTTGCGCCCGCATCGACCGCGCCATGGACTCGCTGAGTATCTGCCGGTCTTTGCAACGCCCATCGGCCAGGTGCAGCATGGCGAAGCGAGCCATATCAGCGGCACTCGCGACGAGCGAAGACGTCGGTGTCGTGACGTACCACTCATGCGGAATTGGAGCGGCATGGCCGTCTTCGATCGCATACGGCGTCGCAACACCCTGCTCGTCGCCCCGGCGCTGCATGATCCGGGCGCTCGTCATGCCGCAGGGCTCGAGGATACGTCGGCGCACGAATTCGTCGTACGGCAGACCTGACGCGTCCTCGATCGCGACCCCAGCCAGGGCGATGCCGTAGCTCGAGTACGCCGTGTACAGGCCGGGCGCACGATAGCGGACCAGGCGGTTCTTGAGGAATTCGCCCAGCGACGGACGAGGGCCTTTATCGGGGTCGAACTGCCGGCCGGGGATCTCATCGAGCCCGCTCGTATGCGAAAGCAGGTGTGCCAGCGTGATCGGCGGATACCCTTGCGCAGGCACGGTGAGTTGACGCAGATATCGATTGATGTCCTCGTCGAGGCCCAGGTCGCCGCTGTCGACGAGTTGGAGTGCGGCTACGCCGGTGAAGAGCTTGGTCACCGAGGCTATCGGCCAAACCGTACGCTCGACGTCGACCGCCACGCTTCGTTCCTGGTCCGCCATCCCGTAGCCTTGCGCGTAGATAACCTGGTTGCCGTGTACGAAGACGAACGCGGCACCGGGGATTCCCTCGTCGGCCAAGGCACGCCGAATGATCGGATCCACGGCATCTGCAATCGCGGATGCAGTTGGCGCAGAATCCATCGGCTGCTGGCGGCGGAGCCGGACTCGGCGCTCGAGCTCGTGGAGGAGGGGGAATCACAGGCCACCAGCGCGACGGCCGGGATGATGGCGAGGATCAACAAGCGATCAGCCATGCCACAAGGGTATAGGATCGCGCGGCCAACTGTGAACCAAGCGCTGACCAAACGATACGCGGTGCGTGGCAAGCCAGCGGGTTCCTGACGCCCCGCCGCTCAGGCGCGTGGAGTGAGTTACCGGTCGGTCGAATGGTGCGCCTTAAAGGCGCGCCACACCTGCGGAGTGATGCTTCCGCAGGTGTGGCCGACGAGTTAGCGGCGGTTCCGCTGTTTTCGCCCGTGGGCGAAACTCAGACCCAGCAGACCGAGACTCATCAGGAGCAGCGTGCCCGGCTCCGGCACAGGCGGAGGGGGCGCATCCACGTCGACCAGGAAGAACGACTCAGCACCGGCGCTGGCCCCGTCCCAGACGGCGTTGAAGAACACGAGCGCATCGTCCGCGAACGACGAGAGGTCGATCGACCCCAACATCCAGTCGCCAAAACCGTTGCCGGCGTTGGAGGCATCGCCGATCAGCGCAGGGCCGGTGAAGTTGTAGATCTCATCGAAGCCACCCGCTCCGGCCGCACCATCCGCATCGACGAACACGCTGAACAGTTGCAGCGTCTCGCCCGCGTCGCTGTTGGTGTTCACGTCGATAGCGACATTGAAACTCAGGAACGGGAACTGGTCGATCGTGTAAGTAGGGCTGTCCTCGTTATACGCGGGGATACTGCCGCCCTGCTTGAAGTTAGTGAAATCGAACCCGTCGGGGTTCTTGCATTGCGTGCCGGCGATGATGCACGGCGCGCTCGTGCTCTGTGGCCCGAGGCTCTTCGGAAGCGCCGCTGTCAGCGTGAGCGGTACGGCGTGCGCGATGCTCGCGCCTGCCAGCAAGGTTACGAGGCCAAAGCCAAGTTTGAGTCGAGTGGGTGTCATGGCACCTCCGTGGCTGAATGTCTGAGCGAAACGTCAGCGCAGGCCGACGTCCGTGTGGCAACCCGCGATAAGTAAAAGGGAGCAAGTACCATGCCAACCCCCAAAATCAGGGGCCTTGAGCGCCCGCTGTGTGATTATGTAAAGCGGGGTGGGCGGACTTCGTAAAGAACTTCGACAGCTCAACAACCGGCAAAAAATGCAAAAAAGGCGCTACGACGCCAAGATTTGCGCGCGACGGTCGCAGATTGCTGCCGCATGAGGGCCTCTCCGCTTTACTTAATTCACCCGGATCTTCGGACGACCAGTGGTGAGTCTGTCTGCCTTGACGGGGCTACGCGTGCGTCGTAAAGCCCTTCCATGTCCGCTGCCGCACTGATCCCGCGGTATGTAACGCTTGTAGCAGGCGCGTATGCGCTCCTCGGCGGTCTCATCTCGTTCGCCGGGTGGGTGTTCGGCATCACACGACTTGCCGACTGGAATGGCAGCGGCATAGCGATGAAAGCGAACACCGCGCTCGCCGTCTCGGTCGCCGGCGCGGCGCTGCTAATCGTCGCCGGGTACCCCGCTGCGCGCGGGCTGATCCGCGGGCTGGCGATTTTCGTCGCTGCCGTGGGCGGACTCACGTTGTTCGAGCACATCACCGGCTGGTCGCTCGGTATCGACACGTTGTTGTTCGACGAGGCTGCCGGTGCGCCTGCGACGGCCGCCCCTGGAAGAATGGGCCCTCCTGCGGCCACAAGCCTCCTCCTGCTGGGCGTGGCGCTCATGCTCCTCAGCCGCGGACCGCGTCCTCGAGGGATCGCCGCGGCACTCGGGCTGGTGGTTTTCAGCATCGCCTGGTTGTCTCTTACGGGCTATGGATACAAGGCGGAAGCGATGTACACGCTACCCCGCCTCACCGGTATCGCGGCGCAGACGGCCAGCATGATCGCTGCGCTCGCAGTAGGACTGATCGCGTCGATTCCGGATCACGAGCCGCTCGCGACTCTGCGCGCCGACAGCAGCGCGGGAGTTCTGGCGCGGCGACTATTGCCCTTCATCCTCCTGGTTCCCTTCCTCATCGGTTGGCTGCGTGTGCAGGGCGAGCGCATGGGCCTCTACGATTCCTCGTTCGGCGCTGCCCTGCGCACGCTGGTCGAAACGGCCGTGCTCGCGGCATTGACGTTCTGGAGCCTCCGGGCCATTCGATCGCACGAAGACGCGCGCGACAAGCTCGACGATGAGCTGCGCGCGAGCGAACGCCGCCTGACCGGGACGCTCGAGAGCATTTCAGACGGCCTCATGACGCTCGATCACGAGTGGCGATTCACCTACGTCAATCCCGAAGCGGAGCGGCTTCTCGGCCGACCCCGTGCGCAGCTTCTGGGGCAAGTAATATGGGATTTCCTTCCCGAGGCGAAGGGCACCCCCATCGAACGCGACTTCCGCCGGGCGGCGGCCGATCGGGCGACGCTCGAGATTGAAAGCGTGAATCCGCGTACCGGGCATCACTTTTCAAGTCGAATCCACCCGGCCGCCGATGGCGGCGTGGCGGTGTATTTTCATGACATCACGCGGCGCAAGCGGGTCGAGAATGCGCTGCGGGATGCGGACCGGCGCAAGGACGAGTTCCTCGCGACACTTGCCCACGAGCTCCGCAATCCCCTCGCTCCGATTCGCAATGCCGCCAGGCTGTTGCTGCTGAAGGGTTTGCCTGATCCCCAACTGAGGTGGGGCGCGGAGGTCATCCATCGGCAGGCGGACCACATGGGCCGACTTCTCGATGACCTGCTCGACGTGTCGCGCATCTCGCGCGGCCGGCTGGAAATGCGCACGGAGTGGATCGATCTGGGGACGGTCATCAACAGCGCCCTCGAGACGAGCCGTCCCGTGATCGACGCACATCGGCAGGAGCTGACGGTCGATCGGCCGCGCGATCCCGTCTACGTAAATGCCGACCCCGTGCGGCTGGCCCAGGTGTTCTCGAACCTGGTCAACAATGCCGCGAAGTTCATGGACGCCGGCGGCCAAATCAGGTTCAGCGCGGGGCGGCAGGGGAATGAGGCCGTCATCTCGATCAAGGACCGGGGGGTGGGGCTGGCAGCGGGAATGCTGCCGCATATCTTCGAGATCTTCTGGCAGGCTTCGCCTGCGCTCGAGCGCTCGCACGGCGGCCTGGGCGTGGGGCTATCGCTCGCGCGGGGAATCGTCGAGCTGCACGGCGGCCGTATCGAAGCGCGCAGCCAGGGCCTCGGGCACGGCAGCGAATTCATCGTATACCTTCCCGTGGCGAGCGACCCAGCGCAGACGCCGGCCGCGCGGCCCGATGAGCTCCTGCAGGGCGGCAAGGTTCGGCGGGTCCTGATCGTCGACGATGTGAAGGACAATGCCGACAGCCTCGCCGAGTTGCTCAAGACTCTCGGACACGACGTACACGCGGTCTACGGTGGGGCGGAAGCCATCGCAGCTGCGAACAGGCTGCGCCCGGACGCAGTACTGCTCGACATCGGCATGCCCGATATCGATGGCTTGCAGGTTTGCACGCATTTGCGACGGCAGCCGTGGGGCCAGTCGATATTGATCGTTGCCATGACCGGATGGGGTCAGGAAGGCGATCGTGCCCGCACCGAAGAGGCGGGCTTCGATCATCATCTCATCAAGCCCGCGGAACTGAGCGCGCTCACCAGGCTGCTGCACGCGGAGAACCGCAGTCATTAAAAAAACCGCGCCGCCTGTTCGGGCGGCGCGGTTGTCGACACGGCGATTTCGCGGGGCTGCTAGGGACTCGAGGCGGTGCGGCGTGCACTCTCCACGAAACCGCCTTTCGCATCCGAGAGCACGACCTCGACGCGACGATTCTGCTCACGCCCGGCGGACGTGTCATTGGTCGCTACCGGGTACGACTCACCAAAGCCTGTGATCTCGAGCCGATCGATGCCGATGCCGCGCATCTGGAGTGCGGCAGCCACCGCGGCCGCGCGTCGCTCGGACAGCCCCTGGTTCATGGCATCGGAGCCGACATTGTCAGTGTGTCCCTCGATGATCGCCCGTGTCTCTAGGTTCTGGCCCAGATAGGCCGCCAGCTTGTCCAGGAGCAGTTGCGCGCCCGGCTTCAGAGTCGAGCCGCCGGTATCGAACAGCATGTCGCCGAACGTCAGTACGACGCCGCGAGCCGTTTCCTGAGCCTCCTCGACCTGACGCCACGCCTCGGCGGCATCGGCCTGTGCCAAGGCCGCGTCTGCCTTTGCCTTTTCCGCTTCGAGCTGGGCTTGGGCAACGTCACGCTCCCGGGCCTCGAGCAAGGCGGCGTTGCGTTGCGCCTCGGCGCTCTCCGTGTCCTGCCTTGCCTTCGCTTCATTGAGCTTGGCTTCGGCGATCGCCGCCTGTTGCTCGGCGACATAGGCCAGGTGCGCGACCTCCGAGTCCGGTTCGTTTTCGCGGACTGCCTCCTCAGCCTTGCGCAGAGTCTCCTGGGCTGCGTTCAGTTCTGCGCTCGCGAGCGTGGACGAATCCGGCATGCTCGCGACCTTCTCTACCGCGTCACGAGCACGCTCCAGTTCGGGCGTGGTTGTGGGGGAGCTCGCGCAAGCGGCCAAGATGGCCAGCGCGCCGATGCTCAACGTCGTGAGCCAATTGCGTTGGGTCCTCATGATTCTCTCCTTTCAGCCGTCAAGGCGTGGCCGAGCCAGGCTTGGGTCGGTTCGCCTCGTCTCGAAGCGCGTCCACGCCTTCCTGGTTCTCTACCGCTGCACGCTCCGCTTTTGCGGCTGCAGTATTCGCGATAGCGAGCTTGGCGTTGACCGATGCCTCATCGGCGTACCGTTGGGCGTCGGCGTCCTTGTGCGCCTTGTCGGCGTCTTCGGCCAGCCGCAGGCGTTCCTGCGCTGTCTCGAGGTCCTTGCCCGCGAATTCCCCCGCACCGGATTGCTCGGCCTGCGTGACGAGCGCTTTCGCCGCTTCGATTTCAGGGTTTGGATCTGGCACCGACGCGCAGGCCCCAAGTGCCGCGGCTGCGATGCAGATTGCGATGCTGCTAATGTTCCGGTACGTTTCATTTCCGGCCCTCCGGCTCAGGATGCGGGCATCGTGGCAGCGCTCGGGTATTCCGTCGGTGATGTTCGCGCCGGTCCGTAGGAGCCCACCGCCCAACCGCGCGTACGCAGTCCGTCGTCTTTGTCTTACAGGGAAGCGGCGCTCTGCGCTCGCCGGGCTCAACGGCGCCGTGACCATTGCGCTCGCGGTGGCCGCACCGTCCTCTGCATCGGTCACCGGGTCCCCGGTGCAGATGCGTTTGAACTCCGCTTCCAATCGCTTGAGTTGCTGGTCACTCAGACGATCGAGGTCGATCATGCTGTTGCGGGCTCCGCGGGTCGCCTTCAGCAACTCGTCGATCTTGAGATGCAATGCCTTGGTGTCGCGATTCTGCGTGTTCTGAATCAGGAACACGATCAGGAACGTCACGATCGTGGTCATCGTATTGATGAACAGCTGATGGCCGTTCGACCATCCGAACCTGGGACCCAGCGCCGCCCAGACGAGGATCATCAGGAGTGCAAGGCCGAACGAGTACGAAGACCCGACGATCTCCGCCGTCTTTGCCGCAAATTTACGGAAATTCCACGTCATACGATCATGCGCTCGCCATGAGGATGCCCCGCTCGCTGGAGAAAGTCTAGGACGGCAGGGCGCCGCCCCATGTCATCCAAAAGCCACTCTTCCTGTAGGCGATGCGAGCGTGCGAAAGGTGATCGAGTAGCGCAGCTCGCGCGTGGGCGAGATCGCATGCTGCCAGTGCCACCGTGCGGGCCCACGCATGGCATACGCGGAGCGAGGCTCCAGATCGAGCTTGAGCGCGGTACGGTCATTCTTGCGATGCGGATAGGGCCGGAAGCGCATGCGCGCGAATCCGAGCAGCGAGACCCCACCGACGACGCCGAAGTCCGGCACGTCCCGATGCCAGCCGAGCGGGGTGCCCGGCTGGTACTCCGCCACGAGCGCGTGATGGACCGACTGTGCCGGGACGCGCATCAGTGCGGCGATTCGCTCGCGGAGCGGGTGCAGGAACTCCGGAATCGGACCCGCCGGGCGCAGCTCCTGGCTGCTGAAGTCGTAGCTGCCCCCAAAGCTCACGATGCGACGGCGGGCGGTGTACTGGAGGTACTGCGCCTCCTTCAGAGGCAGCGCACGCACGACGTTCAGCAGTTCGGCTTCCTCTGCAGAACTCACGAACTCCGGCTGATAGATGAATCCCTCGGGCGGCTGTGGCAGCACCAGTACATGTCCCTCCTGGTCATTTGCCCCCGCGCGCTATCCACCGGTCGAGCTTTGCATCGAGGGCGGCGAAGGGCAGCATCCCGTCCTCCAGCATCAGCTGATGGAATGCACGCACGTCGAACCGATCGCCCAGCTGCTGCTCGGCACGTGCACGCATCCTCGCCCACTGCATGCCGCCCATCGGATATGCGAGCACGAACCCGGGCAGGCCGGAGATCGTTGCCACGGATTGTGCGGCCCGCCCGGGGGGCCGCATCGGCATGGCCTTCTTCAGATACTCGATGGCCTGGTCGGGGGTCCAGCCTTTCACCTGCATCCCCAGGTCAACCACCATCATCGGCGAGATCGAGCCCATCAGGCCGCCGATGTACTCGTAGTCGGAGTCGTAGAGGCCGATCTCGCGCGCGAAGTCCTCCGCGTACGTTGCCCAGCCCTCGCCGGGGCCGCTGAAGAAGAGCAGGCGCGCGGCCGGGTGCAGGTTCTTGCGGCCATGCTCGGCGAGAAACGCGATCTGCAGATGATGCCCCGGAAGCGTTTCGTGCAGGATCACACCCTGCAGAGACGCTCGGTACAGGTCCTGAACCACGTTTCGGTAAAGATAGGTCGCGGGACGGCTGCCATCATCGGCCGCGGGCAGGTACTGGCCACCCGGTGCGGATGCCTGCTGAAATTCCGGAAACGGCTCCAGCACCACCTTGCCGGCGGGCGGCGTCAAGACGATCTTCGGCCCCGCGGCGTAGGCCCGGTCGATCGTCGCCTGCGTGTACGCGCGGACTTCCTCCGGTGTCGAGAAGCGGTTGCGGGGATCCGCCTTCATGAGCTCGGCAAGCGTGTCCCAGTCCTTCGCCTTGTCACCGTAGATCGCTTTGCCCAGCCGCAGCGCGGTCGCCTGTTCCTCGGCAACCTTCGCAACTGCAACGTCGAACTGTGCGACGGGATCGGCGTCGAGCGTGACGGTTGAGAAGATGAGCGCGCGATAGCACTGGCGACCGTCAGGGTGAGACTCGATCGAGACCGACGTGCGCGCCTTCTGCAGGTACCATCCCGCAGGTACGAGCGATAGCGCTCCAGCGCCGGCCACAACGTGTCCTTGATCGCGCCGCCCCACGCTACGGCAAACGCGGGCGCCTTGTCACGGTCGACGACCTGCATGAAGGCGGACTTTTCGGGCGTTCCAGCGAGCAGCTCGTCGAGCTGCGCGATGGTCGACTTCACGGTCACCTGGGTCGCCGAGTAACCGAGACGCTGGCCTTCCTTCAGGTTCGCGATCTCCTGATCGATCCAGGTTCCGAACTTGCGCCAGCGCGTCAGCGCCTGTGCCCGCGCGTCGTCGGTTCCGAGGGGCTGGATCGATGCGATCTGTGCCAGCCCTGCCTGCCAGCCGAACGCCGATACGCTCCAGAGCTCTTCACGGCATATCTCGGTCGCTGCATCCTCCTGCACCGCGTGCCTGAGAAATTGCCAGGTCACCCACTCGGCTTGATCGGCAAAGGCATCGGGCTTGATGCGCTCGAGCTCCGTCGCCATGCCCTTCAGCGAGGCATGCCATTGAGCGAGCTCAGCCGGGGCGTTGATGTCCACGCCGTCGTGCCGCTCCATCGGCAGCCCGCTGAAGGCATAGGAGATGGGAAACCTGGTCCGATACTCGGCGACGAAGCGGTCCGCGAGTGCGTTCACGCGTGCGCGGTCGTCAGTCGCTTCAGCAGCCGGAGCTCCCGAGGGAAACGCTGCCGAGCAGACGACAATCAGCAGGGCGATATCACGCATACGCATGGCTGGACTCTCCGGAGCAGACGATGCCTATTTGAGTTTGCTGGTGAAGCGATAGACGGCGATCAACACCCCGAAGCCGAGATACATCCCCAGCATAGCCACCAGCAACAGCAGGGCCAGCTGGCCGGTGATGTAGCCCAGGAATGCGGCTGCGAAGATTCCGACGGCGAGACCTACGAAGATTACCGCGAACAGGGACACTGCCTTGAGTGTGGTCATGCGGATACTCGCTGACGTGCGGGCCGTTCGGTCGGTCCAATGGCGCCAATCAACCACGCCCCGGCGATCGTTCCCGCAACGACCACACCGCGCACGCCGATTCCGCCCTCAGCAGCGATGCCGCCGAGGGTCAGGTAGGCGATGCCCGCGCTGACGAGCGCCGCTCCGATCAGGATGCGGGCGGTGGACGGCTGGAAGCTGGCAGGCGGTGGCGAAGCGCGCTCGAAACGTCCCACGAGCGGCAGCAGCAGGACCATCCCCGCGGTCAGCGCGACAAACCATGGGATTCGCGCAAGCCACCATGCCTGGGTCCCCGGCACATATGCAGCCCGATTCCCCCGCGAGCTTCGCGAGACCAACCAGCAGCGCAAGCACGGTCAAGTGCCACAGATACACCGTCATGATCGTGCCGTTTACCAGCACGGTCGCAGCCCACACGCGCGTCTTGTCGAGCAGGCGGCGCATCGGGCCCTCGAGCATGAGTACGAGACCGGTCTGCGCGGCGCCAAGCGCGAGCAGCAGGATGTCGGGGGAGTGTGTTCGAGACCTCTTCGCCCGGTACTCCCACCATGCTGATGGGGTACGGGCCGTAGCGCGTGAGCGCTACCCATGCGAGCACCCCGCCCACAAGCCAGGGCAGGGCATGACGGGGGCCCGCGAGCCGGCCATCGCGCCACAGGTACCCGAGCTGATGCATCGCTACCCAGACAAAAAGATAGTTGACCCAGCCGACGGCGGGTGATGCCCGTCATGGAAACGAAGCACGTCGACACACGCCGCGGCGATGACCAGCGCCCAGAAGGACCAGTAAAGCGCTTCCACGCGGCGCGCGTCACGGGCACGAACAGCACCACAAACAGGTATACGGCGAGAAACCACAATTGCACCAGTGCAAGGATCGATCCCGGGGCGGATGATCTCGTAGCTCACGCCGAAGAGGCGGAACACGAACGCCATGGCAGCCCACACGAGGATCAGCGGCACCATGGGGCCGATCAGCCGTCGTGCGCGACCCGCGATCCATGTGCCGTAAGGCGTGCCGGCGCGTTGCGCGGCGTCCCACGAGGCTGCGTTGGAATAGCCACCCACCAGGAAGAACACCGGCATGACCTGGAACAGGAGCGTGAGCCACTGTGTCCAGGGCTCCATGGCGAGCATGTGGTCAAGCCGCAGCTGACCGTCTTTGATCCATGGCGCGGCTATTATCCAGTGGCCGACGACGACGGCGCCGATGGATTTGGCGCGCAGGAAGTCGACGTAACGGTTGCGGGAGGCAGGCGTCTGCGCCGCAGCTTCCAAGGCTCGAGACCAGGCTGACACGTGACCTCCCCGAAGTCGGCGCGAGTCTCGCGGACAGTCATGCCGGGGTCAAGCCGCTGTGCTTCCGGTCAGCACCGAACGCGGCGGCTTGTCAGCCAAAACTCAGCGGCTCATGACGTGAATCTTTGTCGTCCAGACGATCGCAATGGGTGGGAAGGAGCGCGCACCATGTGGATCAGACGGTCATCGTTCTGGGCGATGCTCGCCACCGTATCCTGCGGTGCAGCAGCTGCACAAACAACAGATCCACTGCCGTCCTGGAACAAGGGCGACGCGCGGGCAGCGCATCGCCGCTTTCGTAGAGGCGGTCACGCGCAAGGGTGGCAAGGAATACGTCGCGCCCGAGGCGCGCATCGCCGTTTTCGACAACGACGGCACGCTCTGGTCCGAGCAGCCCATGTACGTGCAGATGGGGTTCATGCTCGATCGCGTCAAGGCGCGCTCGAGCCGCAGCACCCGGAATGGAAGGACAAGCAGCCCTACAAGGCGGTGCTCGACCGAGATCTCAAGGCGCTGTCGGCGCAAGGCGAGAAGGGAATCGCCGATCAAATTGCCGGGACTCACACCGGAATGTCGAGCGATGAGTTCAATCGCATCGCCACCGACTGGATCGCCAAGGCCCGGCACCCGCAGTACAACCGGCCGTATACCGAGACCATCTACCAGCCGATGCGCGAGCTGCTCGATTACCTCCGGGCAAACGGTTTCAAGACCTACATCGTGTCGGGCGGTGGCGTCGATTTCATGCGGCCATGGACGGAAAAGGTGTACGGCATTCCGCCCGAGCAAGTCGTCGGCAGCATGGGCAAGCTCGAATTCAGCATGGTCGACGGCAAGCCCGTGCTGATGCGGCTGCCGCAAGATCGACCACGTCGAAAAGGGCCCCGGCAAGCCCGTCGGCATCCAGAAATTATCGGCCGCAAACCGATCGCCGCGTTCATGAATCCTACGGCGATCTGCAGATGCTGCAGTACGTCGCCGGGAGTCCGGGCTCCGGCTTGCGGTCATCGTTCACCACACCGACGCGGAGCGCGAAGTCGCCTACGACCGCAAATCATCGATCGGGCACCTCGACAAGGCGCTCGACGAGGCGGAGGCGCGCGACTGGGTCGTTGTCGACATGAAGGAGGAAACCGGAAGAAGGTATTTCCTTTCCCGTAACAGGGCCCGATGCCCCACCGGCGGTGTCGCGCATTGCGGGATTTGGCGGATACCCCCGCTGATGCACAGGCTCGGCAAACTCGCAGCGCTTATTAAGAGTGAACGCGAAACGTTGCTGTCACGCTGGCGGGAGCAGGTGCGAAAGCTGCCCTCGGCGCAGAACCTGGACACGCCCACACTCAACGATCAGGTGCCGGCCCTGCTCGACGAGCTGTCCACAGGCGCTTCGGATGGTCGCCGACCAATCGATCGCGCAGGCAGTTCTGGAGGGCAGTTCGCCGGCCCACGGAATGGAGCGGTACCAGAGCGGCTTCGACATCGTGGAAGGGTCGTGGCGGAATACAACATCCTTCGCGGCTGCATACACGACCTGGCGGAAAGCAACGACATCGCCATCGAGGGTCAGGCATTCCACATCTTGAACCGTGTGTTCGACGAAGCGATCGGCCTGGCCGTGCAGACCTTCGCTACGCAACAGGCGCTCAAGCTGCAACGTCGGCGCGACGAATACCTCGCCTTCGTCACGCACGACCTGCGTACACCCCTGAATGCGATTGCGCTTCGCCGCCCGGGCGCTCGATTTTTCGGCGACGCTGACGGGTACGATCCCTTGGCGTCGATGCTGAAGGCGCTGCATCGGAACGTCCTGCACCTCACGACTCTCGTCGAGCGGATTCTCAAGGAGAACGCACATGTACGGACGGAGTCCGGCGTCAAACTGGAGCGTCTCTTGCTCGCTGATCTGGCCGCCGGAAGTGGACCGACGTTGATCTTCTATCGGCTGCCGGTCAGCAGATACATCCAGAAACCAGCGCTTATACTGGTGACCCTAGGACCTCAGCGCCGGTCACCTATGCCGGTTCGCCCAGGCGGATCTTCCAGCATCGGATGGCCAATGCGATCACGTTCACGCCGCGCGGCGAGGTCGAGATCGGGGCTCGAGAGCGAAGCGGCGGCGGCGTGGAATGCTGGGTGCGCGACAACGGGGCCGGGATCCCGGCGGATCGTCTCCAGAGCGTGTTCGACAAGCACGACAACGACGACGCCCGACGCCGCCGGTACCGGTCTCGGTCTCGCGATCGTCAAGGCATTCGTCGAGGCGCACGGTGGAACGGTGAGCGTGGAGAGCACGGAAGGCGTCGGCTCGACGTTTCGCTTCACGCTGCCCGCCGCAGAGGCGACGCCGACCTGACAGAGCCGCGCGGAAGCTTCCCGAGCTTCCGCGAAGATGACACCGCTCACCGACGACAGGAGCCGAAACATGTCCAGGGAACGCGCGGCAGTGAGAATCGTGACGCTCGCAATCGCGATCGTCGCCGGACCACGAGAAGTATCCGCGCAGGATAATGCGGACGAGCTCGCCAAGAAGTTGTCGAATCCGGTCGCGGCACTGATCTGCTTGCCCTGGTCGATGCAATACAACATTGACTTCGACATCGGCCCGGAGAGCGGCACCAAGCAGTACGTGAACTTCCAGCCAGTGATCCCACACGGCCTGAACGATGACCTGAACCTGATCACTCGGGTGATCTTGCCGGTGATCCACCAAGACGACGTATTCGGGGACTCCGGCAGCCAGTTCGGCCTGGGTGATATCACCCCGTCATTCTTCTTCTCACCGAAGTAGCCCGTCGCCGGCTGGATCCTCGGCGCGGGGCCTGTTTTCCTTCTGCCAACCGCCACCGATGAGCTGCTAGGCAGCGAGAAGTGGGGCGCCGGGCCGACCGTTCTCGCGCTGCAGCAGACGCCGGAGGGTTGGACCGACGGTGCGCTCGTCAACCACATTTGGTCGTTCGCTGGCGACGACGATCGCAACGAGATAAGCAATACCTTCATGCAGCCGTTCCTGGCCAAGGAATATCCGGGCGGCCGGACGATAACGATCAACCTGGAATCCAGCTACGACTGGATCGGCGAGACATGGAACGTGCCGGTGAATCTCAGCTATTCCAAGGTCACCAAGTGGGGCTCGCAGATGCTAAGCTGGCAAGGCGGTGTGCGGTATTTCCTCGAGACGCCGGGCGAAGGTCCGGAGTGGGGGCTGCGTGCAACCTTGACGCTATTGTTTCCAGGACGCTAGGCAACGCGCGCCGCGCGGATCGCGCGCGGCGCGCTGCCGTGATCGGGTCGCCTATCGCCTCGACACCACTCATCACTACGGCCCGACACAGGCGCCATAGACGTCGAGCTCGCTCAGAAGCGTCACTGCGCCGCCGAAGTTGATCCGCACGCCGTTGAATGGCTGCGTCGTGTCGATCACGACCAGCCCGCGCTCCGGTTGTCCTGCGAGCTGCAGCAGCTCGAGCTCGAGAACGCCGCCGCTTCCACCGGACTCGACCGGTACCCCACTCAGCAGGGTCGTGATCACCGTGCCGTAGAGTACGCTGGCGCTGATTGGTGTTCGGATCGCCCACGACGAATCCGACGCGACGATTGCCGCTGTGAGTCTCGTTCGTGTCGTTGACCCGGATAAACGCGGTGCCGAGCGCGGTCAGCGGTACCGACATGCGGGCCGCATTGCCCGGATTGCTGTCGATCACGTTCGCAGGGCCGGTCACCGAGCAGAACAGACACGCACCCGACGTGCCGCTGCTGACGTGGCATCGGGTCGCACGATGGGCTCGAAGATCTCACCCGCGGCACAGGTGTACTCCTCGGGGGAGTCGCAGGCGTCGCCGATACCGTCGCCATCGGCATCAGCCTGGGACGGGTTGGGATTGACGGGGCAGTTGTCGTCCCCGTCGTCGATGCCGTCGCCGTCGTCGTCCGGGTCGGCAGACATCGCCAGCGCCATCGCCGTCCTAGTCCTGCTGACCCGGGTTGGCGATCGCGGGGCAGTTGTCGACGCCGTCGTCGATGCCGTCGCCGTCCGAATCGGTGTTCGCATCGCACGCATCGCCTGTGCCGTCACCGTCACCATCCTGCGGCCGCCCGGATTTGCGATGAGCGGGCAGTTGTCGGTGCCGTCATTGACGCCGTCGCCGTCATCGTCGTTGTCGCAGATGTTGCCCAGACCGTCGTTGTCAAGGTCCGACTGCGAGGCGTTCGCATCGACCGGACAGTTGTCGACGCCGTCGCCGATGCCGTCGCCATCGTCGTCCGGATCGCAGACGTTGCCGATGCCGTCGCTGTCGAGGTCCTCCTGACCCGGATTGGCGACCGCGGGACAATTGTCGGTGGCGTCGTCGATGCCGTCGCCGTCGGTGTCGGTGTTCGCGTCGCAGGCGTCGCCGATACCGTCGCTGTCGGCGTCCTGCTGGCCCGGGTTGGCGATGATCGGGCAGTTGTCGCTGACGTCGTCGACGCCGTCGCCGTCATCGTCGGGATCGCAGTTGTCGCCGATGCCGTCGTTGTCCAGGTCTTCCTGGTCTGGATTGGCAACCGCCGGACAGTTGTCATCGGCATCCTCGACGCCGTCGGCGTCCGAATCGGTCGAGCTGTCGCATGCATCGCCGAAGCGGTCACCATCGCCGTCGGCCTGGCTGGGGTTGGCCACGTCGGGGCAGTTATCGGTCGGGTTCGCGACGCCGTCACCGTCGCGATCGTTGTCGCACAGGTCGCCGATGTCGTCGCCGTCCAGGTCCGCCTGATCGCTGTTGCTCGTGACCAGCAGTTGTCGCTCCCGTTGCCGACGCCATCGCCGTCGACGTCGCCGTCGCAGTCATCACCGATCCCGTCGCCGTCGAGGTCGCCCTGACCGGGATTGGGAACGGCCGGGCAGTTGTCGATACCGTCGTCGATGCCGTCGCCATCGGTGTCGGTGTTTGCATCGCAGGCGTCGCCGACGCCATCACTGTCGGTGTCGGTCTGGGACGAGTTGGGCGTCACCGGGCAGTTATCGCTCGAGTCCGGCACGCCATCGCCGTCCCGGTCGGTGTCGCAGACGTCGCCGATGCCGTCGGGGTCGAGATCGGCCTGATCCGTGTTCGGGACGGGGGACAGTTGTCGTCGCGTTCGTGACGCCGTCCGCGTCGAGATCATTGTCGCAGACGTTGCCGATGCCGTCGGCGTCCAGGTCGGCTTGGTCGGTGTTGGGGGTCAGCGGGCAGTTGTCCCGGGGTTGGCATCGTGTCGCCGTCCGTATCGCCTTCGCAGGCGTCGCCGATGCCGTCGCCGTCGAGATCGCCCTGACCGGGATTGGGAACCGCCGGGCAGTTGTCCGTCGCGTCGTCGATGCCGTCACCGTCCGTATCCGTATCGAGTCGCAGGCATCGCCGATGCCGTCGGAGTCGCGTCTTCCTGACCGGGGTTCGGATTGAGCGGCAGTTGTCCGTGCCATCGTTGACACCGTCGCCGTCGTCATCCGTGTCGCACGCGTCACCGGTTCCGTCCCCGTCGATGTCCACCTGGTCCGGGATTGGGCAATCGCCGGGCAGTTGTCGACGCTGTTCAGGACGCCGTCGGCGTCGGTGTCGGTCGAGGTCGCAGGCGTCGCCGATGCCGTCGCCGTCGGCGTCGCTCTGACCGGGATTGGCCACATCGGGACAGTTGTCCGACGCGTCGTCGATGCCGTCGCTGTCACGGTCGGAGTCACAGGCGTCGCCGAGCCGTCGCTATCGCTGTCCGCCTGGCTGGAATTCGCGGCGACCGGGCAATTGTCGCCGCCGTCGCCGACGCCGTCGCCGTCGTCGTCGGCGTCACAGACGTCGCCCACCCCGTCGCCGTCGAGATCGTCCTGCGCGGATTGGCAACCGCCGGGCAGTTGTCGATGCCGTTGTCGACTCCGTCGCCATCCGTGTCGGTATTCGTGTCGCAGGCGTTACCGATGCCATCACCGTCCGTATCGGCCTGCGTCGAGTTCGCGGTTACCGGGCAGTTGTCGTCCTGGTCAGGGACGCCGTCGCCGTCGCGATCCGTGTCGCAAGGGTCGCCGGTTCCATCGCTGTCACTGTCCGCCTGGTTTGCATTGGCCGTCGTCGGACAGTTGTCACCTGTGTCTTGTACGCCGTCGCCATCGGTGTCGCCGTCGCAGGCGTCGCCCACGCCGTCCGCATCCTGATCTTCCTGGCCCGGGTTGGCGTTGAGCGGGCAGTTGTCCGCGGGATTCGCTCTGGTGTCCCCGTCGGCATCGTTGTCGCAGGCGTCGCCGGCGTTGTCGTCGTCGAGATCGGCCTGATCGACGTTTGCGACGCTCACGCAGTTGTCGACGTCGTCATCCAGGCTGTCGCCGTCGGTATCGAAGGGGACCGGCGTTCCGCTGTCCAGCTCGCCGTCCGCCTCGCAACCGGCGACGCCGGTCGCCAGGCCTAAGATCAGGATCGCCGCGATCAGTCTTGCGTTCATGACGTCGCCCCCTCGCTATTTGGCACCGAGCACGCCGAGCTCGACGCGGCGGTTCTGGGCGCGCCCAGCCTCGGTGTCGTTCGATGCCACGGGCTCGCTCTCGCCATAACCTCGGGCGACGGCTCTGTTCGACGCGATGCCGGCGCTGACCAGGTAACTGCGCACCGCCTCCGCGCGGGCGCGTGACAGGTTCAGGTTGTAGGTATCCGAGCCGACACTGTCGGTGTGGCCGGCGATCTCGAAGTTGAGACCGGGCTGATCGAGCAGCGCGCGCGACACGGATTGCAGAATCAACTTCGCATTGCCTGTCAAGTCTGCTTTGTTGAACTCGAAGTTCACCCCCTGCAGCGTGATCGTCTGGGTCTGGAGCATGCAGCCCTGGACGTCCACGCGAGCATGCGGGATCGTGTTGGGGCAGGAGTCGCCGAAGTCGGGTACGCCGTCCTGATCCAGATCCGTCGGGGGTGCGGCGGTCTTCTCGACCACGACTTCCTTGACGATCGTGCGCTCGACCACGCGCTCCTGCGTGCGACCGACCGGAACGCTGAGCCCAACCCCGAAGTGCCAGTCTCCGTAATCGTCTTCGAAAAAGTCATGGAAGTAGCGCACGTCGGCGCGGAGTCGAATTCCCCCATCGGTGAACTCCGGCGTGACGAAGCCGAGACCGAGGTTTGCAAAGGCGCTCGACCCATCGAGGTTGTCGGGTTGCACATCGTTGAAGTCACCACCGACCCCGATCAGGACGAAGGGCGAGAATCCCTTGCGGCCGCGAAAGTCGTAGACGAGATCGGCACCGGCTCCGTACAGGTAGAAGTCGGTCGCGCCCGGGTTATCCGTTTCGATGACCGATCCGAATCCCTGCGCCTCAATGAACCAGTGGTCGGTCAGGCCCCAGCCGTAGATCAGCCGGCCACCGACGCCCCGATCGTCTGTTCCCCGATCCGAATCCGGGACGATGTAATACGGGAAGACGTCGACGTGCTGCTCGGCGCGAGCGGCGACGCCCGCCAGCCCGAGACCGAGCACGCCAAGAACGACGGCATAACGCATCAGTCGAAACCCCCAGTGCAACCTCGATCGCCCCCCGTCTTGGGTGGTCCAGTCCATTTTCATGCACCTCATGTCAATGATTTCCGGGAACTGGAGCAGGGCGCGGGTCGAGGGGCCAAATCCCAGCTTCTCCGCTGCGTCGTCCAGCGCGCTGCCGGTCAGGTCCTGTGCTCGAGCAGCCAGTTGCCGGCATCGAGGACCTCCTGCGGGTTGGTCGAGGCCGTGAGCACGTGGCCGAGCACGACGTCGGGGTAGATTGCGATGGGCGCGAGCAACTCCTCGAGGGCCTCAGGTGTCCATGTGCCGTCGGCGGGGGCGCCTGTCGTCGTGACGCCGCCCGCGGACTCTGCGGCGGTGGTCGCAGCCGGTTGCGCCGCGGGCGCCGAAGCTTCCCTCTCTCCGCACGCACTCAGCGCGAGTGTGCCCAGGAAAAGGCCGGTTGATACCAGGAGACGCGTACGCATGTTCCCTCCCTGGAGTTCGCATCCACGGGACACGGCAGCTGACTGGTTGGCGATCGGCACCGGGAATCATATTCGAAGGCCGCAGCAGGTGTACATGACACGCAGCAGGTGCACATGACAAAGGCGCAGGCGGCGGGGTCGACGGCGGAAACGAATTCACCTCTGGATTTGTCCGATTCAGGAGCGCAGGATGTCGAGCCCGGACCAGGGAGGTCGGCGGTGCGCCGAGGTACGGACATGAGTGATGACGGCGACTCAGGCGCGCCGGAAGCGCGATCGAATGCGACAGCGGATGACGCACCTGCCGCAGCGGCACCGCGCGCGTCGGACATGATCCGCATTCCGGCCGGTGAGTTTCTGATGGGCTCCGACCGCCATTGCCCGGAGGAAGCCCCGGTCCATCGTGTGCGTGTCGATGCGTTCTGGATCGACCGCATGGCCGTCACCAACCGCGAGTTTCGCCGCTTCGTGGGAAGGAGACCGGATACGTAACGTTCGCGGAGACCCCGCCGGATCCAAAGGACTATCCCGGCGCGCTGCCGCACATGCTGCAGGCCGGCTCGCTCGTGTTCACGCCACCCGATCATCCCGTCGACCTGCGCGACTGGTCCGCGTGGTGGAACTTCAAGTTCCGCGCCAATTGGCGGCGCCCTTACGGGCCGGGCAGCTCGATCCGCGGCCTCGACGACCATCCGGTCGTGCATGTCGCATTCAGGGACGCGGGGGCCTATGCGCGCTGGGCCGGCAAGGAATTGCCGACGGAAGCCGAGTGGGAGTTCGCGGCACGTGGCGACCTCGACGGCGCCGAGTTCGCATGGGGCGACGGCGGCTCGCGTAACGACATTGCGGCGCACGAGCGCTTCTGGGCGGACGACCTGATCTATACACGCTCCGCCGGCGTGCGGCTGGGAAAGGCGGAGATCCTTGTCGATGCCCGCTCGGGTCCGCACGCGCCTGCGAATGCGTCCACGGCATATTCCGCCGAAGATATTCGGATCCAGCAGTACGACGACACAGCCGTCGTGGCGTTCCGCCTGGTCGCAACCAGGGGTAACGTCGAGAAGGCGGTCGTCACGCATTTCCTCAATACTGGTACCTTCGTCAAGCGCGGCGGCGAATGGCGCGCCGTCGCGTGGCAGTCCACGCGGGTACCCGGGCCAAAATGATGCATTTCCCCCATTCCTGCGCCGCCGCATCGCGGCGGATGCCTTTGCGGTGCCGTGCGCTATTCGTACGACGCCGCACCGCTCGCGACGGTCGCCTGTCATTGCCGCGATTGCCAGAAGCTCACGGGGGCGACGAATCTCCTGACGATCTATGTCGACCGCGCGGCGTTTCGTCACGAGCAGGGCGAGCTGGCCCGCTATCGCAAGCGCGCAGACAGCGGGCGCGAAGCAGACTACGTGCGCTGCGCCAGGTGCGGAACGCGCCTCTGGCATGAACCGCACAATGCGCCTGAATACGTGTTCATTGCCGCTGGGACCCTGGACGATCCGTCCTGGGTCAGTGCCGGCGGCGCATATCTGGACTTCACGCGCCGCGCCGTCCGCGCATATTCCCGAAGGCGTGTACACCACGGAGCAGGGGCCCGCCGATCGCGCCGAGCTGATCGCCGCCTTCCGTGCGGCACATGGCAAGGGCTGAGGCGAGGTCGCAAGAGGCCGCTGGCTGTATTCGCGTGGGGTGGATTGGAAGATCATTGGCGCAGGACGCAGGGAGCAAGATGATGCGATACAAGAGACTGGGGCGCACGGGTCTGCTCGTGTCGGAGATCTGCTTCGGCACCATGACGTTCGGCGGAAACGGCGGCATATGGGAGTCGCTGGGTGGGCTCGGCCAGAAGGACGCCGATGGCCTGGTCAAAGGGCTCGTTCGACGCCGGCGTGACGTTCTTCGACACCGCCGACGTCTACGCAGGTGGGATGTCGGAGACGATCTTCGGCCAGTCGCTGCGCAACCTCGCACTGCCCCGCGATGAAGTCGTCGTGGCGACGAAGGTGTTCGGTCGCTTGACTCCGCCGGCGCCGCAGAACCCGGGCCCCGCACAAAAGGCGGAGATCGAGCGTCGCGCGAAAGCACGCAACCTCAACGGACTTTCGCGCAAGCACATCATGAATGCGGTGGACGCCAGCCTGAAGCGCCTCGGCCTGGACTATATCGATCTCTATCAGATCCATGGCACCGATCCGCTGACGCCGCTGGAGGAGACGCTGAGTGCGCTCGACGATGTCGTGAAGGCGGGCAAGGCGCGCTATATCGGCCTGTGCAATCTGCCGGCGTGGGGCATCACGAAGTCCCTCTGGATTTCGGACAAGAGAAACCTGCATCGCTTCGAATCGTTGCAGATGTATTACTCGATCGCAGGCCGCGATCTGGAGCGCGAGATCGTACCTCTCGCACAGGATCAGCAACTGGCGATCCTGCCCTGGAGCCCCCTGGCGGGCGGGTTTCTGAGCGGAAAATACACGCGGGACAGCGCCAAGCCGAGTGATGCCAGACGCGCAAAATTCGATTTTCCACCTGTGAATCTGGAACGCGCCTTCGAATGCATCGACGCGATGAAACCGATCGCGCAGGCGCACGACGCCACGATTGCGGGCGTGGCGCTCGCATGGCTGCTGCACAAGCCGTGGGTAACGAGCGTGCTGGTCGGCGCAAAGAATCCCACGCAACTGAAGGACAATCTCGCTGCTACGAGCATTCAACTCGGCGTCGAGGAACTTGCGGCGCTCGACAAGGTTTCGGAGCTGCCACAGGAATACCCCGGCTGGATGCTCACGTTCCAGGGCGCTGACCGGGCCGGTCAGGTCTGATCAGCGGGCGCGGCGCGTCAGCGCCCGAGGCTCTCGAAGGTGTCGTTCTGCACGGCGTACGACGGCCAGTCGCGGTAGTCGAAGTGCCACCACTCCTCCGGCAGGACGGTGAAGCCTTCCGCCTCCATGGCCTGGCGCAGCAGTTCGCGCAGCTCGCGCTGCCGAGCGGTTCCGCCCGCATAGTCGCTGTAAGCGCGTGGCGACATCTCGTCGTACAGGCTTGGCATCTGCACCGCCTTGCCGGTCTTGATGTCGTACAGCGTGAGATCGACGGCGCAGCCGCGGTTGTGCTTGGACCCCTCGGCCGGGTCCGCTACGAAGTCGTGCTTGTCGGGCGGCGTGGCGTCCCAGAACATCTTCGTCACGTACCATGGCCGGTAGCCGTCGTGGATCAGCAGGCCAAGCCCACGCGCCTTGAGTCCCCGGTGCGCGCGCACCAGCGCCTCCGCAGCGGGCCGCTGCAGGAATGCGCGCGCCTGTGTGTACACCGGCTCACTCAGGAAGTTGTGCTCGGTCGCGTAACGGATGTCGAGGCGAATCGTCGGGTCGAGGGTGACCAGCTCGACGAGATCGCTCGGCCGCTCGTCGCCCCGCGGTGCGGGCGGTGTTGCCGCGAGGGCTTCCTGCCGCAACTCGGCGACGGGCCGCATCGGCTCGATGCGGAAGATATCGGGTGATGAGGCGCACCCGGCAAAACTCAACGCAGCCGCGAGGAGCAGCAGACTGCGGGGAAAATTCGCGTGCATGCCTGCACCCTTACGCGCGCGACGGGTGGGATGAATGATACGCGAGCAGCCGGGCCCGGCAGGAGGAGTTGCAGCACCTCGAGTAGCCGCGCATCCTCACTCGCGGGTCGTGCACGCGCTTGGCAATGCGCTACCGCAGGGACTTTCATCGGAGAATTTGCCATGGCCATAGAAGGCGACGCCTGGCCATCCTTGCCGCTGGAGAAGTGGGAGGGTACCTACGAGACGCTCCGCCTGTGGTTTCAGATCGTGGGGAAAATCCGCCTATCGCAGACACCCTGGATCAATCACTCGTGGCACGTGCCGCTATACGTCACGACCCGAGGACTGACAACCTCTCCCATTCCCTACGGCACTCGCGCATTTGAGATTGACTTCGATTTCATCAGCCACCGGCTCTTGATTCAGGTCAATGACGGCACTGAGCGCGAGCTTCCGCTCAGACCGCAATCCGTATCGAGGTTTTACGAGGAGTTGCTTGGCGAATTGGAAGGGCTTGGCCTCGGGATCACTATCCACGGAACGCCCAACGAAGTGGAGGGTGCGATCCCATTTGCCGACGATCACGACCACGCTTCCTATGACCCGGAGTACACGAACCGCTTCTGGCGTGTTCTTGTACAGGCGGACCGGGTGCTCCAACGATTCCGCGCAAATTTCATCGGCAAGAACAGCCCCGTCCACTTCTTCTGGGGAAGCTGCGACCTGGCGGTCACGCGCTTCTCGGGCCGTCCGGCACCTCCTCATCCGGGTGGCATAGTCAACTTGCCTGACTGGATCGTTCGCGAGGCGTATTCGCACGAGGTCTCAAGTGCGGGGTTCTGGCCGGGTGGCGGCCCGCACGCGTTCCCCCTCTTCTATAGCTATGCATATCCGGAACCGGACCGCTTCAATTCGATGAAGGTGCAGCCTGACGCTGCGTTCTACAGTGCTGAGCTTCGCGAATTCATCCTCCCATACGATGTCGTTCGAGAAGCAGACATGCCCGACGAGGTGTTGATGGATTTCCTGCAAAGCACATACGCAGCGGCAGCCAACCTGGGTAAGTGGGATCGCGTAGATCTCGAGCGCAATGAAACTTCGAGCTGATGTTCCTCCGGCGCGTCGCTACCTGAATTGCCAGATGATGGCGGTCCGCAGGGTGACGTCGGGTCCCTCGTCAAGGGCAGTGCCGATGCCCAGGTTCTCGCTGGCTACCGCATGATCAGGGTCCCCGGACCCCGATCCGCGCGAGCCAGGCGAGCATCGCCTCGACCACCGGATCCGCCGTGACGGTTCCGCCGGTTTCGCGATACGCGTCCCGGCGGTTCGCATAACGGACGAAGTGATGATCGAGTCCGGGCACGACTTTCAGGGTCGCGGCGCCGGCCTGCGTGCGGTTGACGACATCCACGATCAGTGCGGCCGCGTCGCTGGTCTCGAACCAGTCGAATTCGCCGTACAGCACCAGCACCGGAGCGCGCACGCGCACCCAGGCGCCGGCCCAGTTCTGCCGCTGCGCCTGCTGGTGAAACGCGAACGGGCGCCCGTAGTGTGTGTCACCGCTCGTACCGACCATCCGCGACCAGACCTTGCCCAGCTCCGGATCGCTCGCCGCGATCGCGGTGGGGGACTGGCCCTGAATCAGGTATCGCGCGAGGAACGCCGCACGCGCGCTGACCTCCGGCGCGAGCTGCGCGGGATCGGTGTCGCCGAGCTCGAGCGCATTGCGCTCGAACCGCAGCGTGCGCTCGTACCACGTCGTGGCACCGCCACCCCACACGACGACGCCGGCCACGTCCTGTCCTGCGGCGAGGAGTGGGGCCATGTTGGAGCCCATGCTGGCACCGTAAATCACGACGCGCTTCGGATCCACGTCGGGCCGGCTGCGCAGCTGTCGCAGCGCCGCGCGATGCTGGGCGAGCTCGGTCTCGTAGTCGAGCTCGGAGCACGCTGGTCCCTGGCTGTCTCCGACCCCCGACTTGTCCACTCGCTGCCAGAGCACACCCGACTCGGTGATCAGGCGTCGCAGCATCGTCGTCCATCCGTCGGTCGCGTCTGGCCTGATTTCGATCGAGTCGCACGACAGCCATTGCACGAACAGGACGGCTGGCAGGCGGCCCTGGACCCCTGCCGGGCGAGTCACGATCGTGCGCAACCGCGTATCGCCGCCGATCCGGAGTTCGCCGTACTCCGTATCGACCCCCGGCAGCGACTCGAGCGGCCGGTCGGCCGGCTCGCGGCAAGTCACCGACGACCGACGTGGCAGCGGCCGCACACAGCGGCGCGAGCAGGGCCACGCAGATGAGCAATGCGCAGCGCCCCGACTGGACAACGTGAGTCATGTGAATCTCCGGGTGACGATGCAGGCTCGAATGCCGGCATCGGGCCGGCTCCAGGCCGCTAGCGTCGCGTGCGGCGACCCGCAGGACTCGCCGATTCCGAACGATCTATTGCCGATTCCCGGAATCGGCGAAGGATTTACCGCGGCGCGGCGTGTGTTTGCAGCGCGGCGGTTACGGCAGCGCGCTCGGCGTCGTCGGCAGATGCCCGCCGGTACTCGGTCGGCGTCATTCCGAAGCGCTCCCTGAATGCCCGGTTGAACGGCCCGATCGATCCGTAGCCAACGTCCAACGCGATCGTGAGCACGGGGATGCGACCGGCGGCCGGATCGCGGAGGCGGGCGCTCGCTTCCCGCAGTCGATGAGTGTGCAGGAAGTCGTTGAAGTTTCGGAACCCGAGGCCCCGGTTGATCACCCGGCGCAGGACGTGCTCCTGCGTGCCGAGAAGCCCCGCCAGTGCCGCGATGGTCAGACCCTCGCGTGCATGAGAGCTTCTCCGGCAGGAGCCGACGGTCGAGGCGATCGAGGACGCTGCGCTCGAGATGGGTGAGCGCAGCCGCGTCCGGTGTTGGCTGGTCGGTGAAATCGAGCCAATTGAGGACGCGTATTTTGACGAAGCTCGCGAGCGCCAGGGTCGCCAGCCCGTTTATGATTGCGAGGTTCAGAAGTACGAGCGGCTTGGGTGTCGACTGTCCGGCGAGCGTCACCCACGCCTGCACCACCACGACAGCAGCCAGGTATGCCGAAACGGCGGGCGCGACCCAGGCGCGGATCCGTCGTCGTCGCTCATCGAGATCGCTGTGTCTGCCGGCTCGAATGGCGAGCACTCCCAGGCCGATGAACGCGAGCGACGCCGCTCCGAACCCGATGCCAAGGGTGCGCACCAGCGCCGGGGACACACCATCCGCCGCGGGTGACACCAGGGTTTGATACAGCACGCCCGCGAGCGCCATTGCGGCGACGGCAAGGACGTGGCCGCGGTCGAGCTTCAGCCGGTCGCTGAATAGTGCGGCACAGAAGAGCCAGAACCACACCGGGTGCGTCGCGCAGATCGCGGTCAGCGGATAGATGAAGACGCCGAACAGGCGACCCGCGCCCGGCATCGAGGTCAGCATGAATGCACCCAGGCTCACACAGAGCGCCGCACCCACGCGCGCCGCGTGATCGCTCCGGCGGGTCTGCAGCATGATGGCTGCCAGCACGGCGAGCTGTGCGACTCCGAGTCCGCGCAGGATCAGCTCGAGCAGAGACATTCCTCAATATTACCCGGCAATGGCGACGCGCGTCCGAATGCGCTAAGGTCGCGCGCAACCAGGCAAACGGTCTCGGCAAGAAGGCCACGGGGTATACATGAGAAGACGCGCAGTGCTTCAGGCGGCGGTCGGTATGGCCGCACTCTGGCCCGCCCGATCACTATTGGCGCAGATTGCCGCCGCAGGCGGTGAGCTGGCTGCGAAGACACTGACCGGTGGAGCGACCACCCTGAGCGTGGCGGATGTCGAAGGCCTGGCCGCCGCGCTGCGCGGCCGACTGATCCTGCCGGGGCAAGCCGACTACGACGGGGCGCGCCGGGTCTGGAACGCGATGATCGATCGGCGGCCGGCGCTGATCGCGCGCTGTGCCTCGCCCTCCGACGTCATGCAGGTAGTGAATTTCGCGCGCGAGCGGCAACTGCTGACGGCGGTGCGCTGCGGCGGCCACAGCGCGAGCGGCAAGTCGACCTGCGACGGCGGCATCGTCATCGACCTGTCGCCGATGCAGAGCGTGCGCGTGGACCCGGTCGCGAAGGTCGCGCGTGTCGAGGGCGGTGCGCTGCTGCGGCATCTGGACCGTGAAACGCGCGCCTTCGGGCTGGTGACGACCGCCGGTACGGTTTCGCACACCGGCGTCGGCGGGCTGACTCTGGGAGGCGGGCTCGGCCGGGTCGGGCGGCGCTTCGGACTGGCCTGCGACAACCTGCGGTCGGTCGATGTCGTCACCGCGGCCGGCAAGCTCGTGACTGCCAGCGAGACCGAGAACGCGGACCTGCTGTGGGGGCTGCGCGGCGGGGGCGGGAATTTCGGCGTCGCGACCTCGTTCGAGTTCGCCTTGCATCCGATGGACCCGATGGTACTGGCCGGCGATCTCGCATGGCCGTACGAGCGGGCCCGCGAGGTCATGCGCTTCTATGCCGAGTTCTCGGCATCCGCGCCTGACGAGCTCAACACGGATCTTTCAACCTTCACGACGCCGGACGGCCAGATGATGATCGGCAGCGAGGTGGTCTGGTCCGCCGACCACGCCGCCGGGGAGCGCGTGCTGAAGCCGCTCAGATCCTTCGGGCCGCCCGTGAGCGACACCGTGCGTGCGGTTCCATATACCGAGGTGCAGTCGCGGCACGACAAGTTCCTCGAAAACGGGATACGCGACTACCGCAAATCGGGTTTCCTGCTCGAAATCGATGAACGCACGATCGATGCCATGCTCGAGACGATGCGTGCGGCACCGCCGGGGCTGGTGCGCATGACTTTTCAGCAGTCCGGGGGCGCCATCGGGCGGCGCCCGGTCGATGCAAGTGCATTCCCAAATCGTGATGGGCGCTACTGGGTCGCGATCGCGAGCAGCTTCCAGAACCCGGCCGAGGACGAGGCGCGCGTCGCAGCCGTGCGCGCCGCGTGGAAGCCGATCGAGCCGCTCACGCGCGGCTTCTACGTCAACGCGATGACCGAGGACGAGTACGCCAAGGTCGACGCAAACTACGGCCCGAACTACGCGCGGCTCGCGCAGCTCAAGCGGAAATACGACCCGGGCAACCAGTTCCGGCTGAACGCGAACGTCGTGCCTGCCACGGCCTGACCGACGGACGCTGCAGCTCAGAGAGAGGGCCGGCGCATCGACGGCGGTGCTCGGCCTGATCTCGAATTGACCGGTCATGGATGTCTGAGCGTACGATGGCGGCTGATCGAATAGCGATACCAAGCCTTGTCCGAGGGGGTTGCTGCCATGACCAGGACATTGCGCAAGTCGATTCCGTCGATCGGTCTGCTCGCGTACGCGGCGCTGGCCACGTTGCCGGGCGCTACGGCGGTCGCCGCCGATCCCGCCGGCAAGCTCGCGGTGCTCGAGTGGGCCGGCTATGACGCGCAGGATTATTGGATCGATTTCAAGAAAAAGTATCCTGCGGTCAAGGTCGGTTTCGAAATTGGCGCTTCCGATGCCGACGTTTACGGCAAGATGAAGGCCGGCACCAAGGCGGACATCTTCCACGTCTACACGGGCTGGCTGCAGTTCTTCGTGGACGAGGGCCTGGTACAGGAGATCGACGTCACCAAGCTCAAGAACTGGAGCAAGGTGCCGGAAAGCTTCCGGACGATCGGCCGGTTCAAGGGTAAGCAGTACTTCATCCCGTGGGACTGGGGTTTCACGTCCATCCTCTACCGGACCGACAAGGTCAAGGGGAAGATCGATTCCTGGTCGGCGCTGCTCGACCCGAAATACAAGGGGCACATCTCCACCTGGGACGATGGGCCCGGCATGGTGACGGTGTCTTCGTACATCCATAAGTACGATGAAACGCGAATCACACCGGCGCAGCTCGCCGCGATCAAGGCGGAGTGGATCAAGCAGCGTGACCTGAACCTGTTCTACTGGTCGGGCGAACCGGAGCTGATCGATGCGATGGCGAACGGCGACGTGTGGGTCGCGTACGCATGGCAGGGCGCCTATGCCACGCTGCTCGGCAAGGGTGTGCCGGTCGCGTACGCGAACCCGAAGGAGGGGCGCAACTCCTGGGTGGGCGTGTACGGGATCCGGAAGGGTTCGCCGAACCATGAGCTCGCGCTCAAGTTCCTCGACGAAAAGCTCGGCAATGCGACTGCGACGAATGTGGTCAATGGGTTCTACTACGGCACTACGAACCAGGACGTGATGAAGTCGATCTCAGACCCGGCGCTGAAAAAGGCGTTCTCTGTCGATGATCCGACGATTCTGAAGCGGACCAACTTCACGCCCAACCTCACGGCCAAGCAACGTGACGAGTGGACTGCCATGTGGACCGAGGTGAAAGCGGCGCCCTGAACAGTGGCTGCGCCGTTGCCCTGGCAGCGGGGAACCTTCTGGGCCCTGTACGTACCGGCGATCTGCTGGCTCCTCTTGTTCCTGATCGTACCCATCGTGCTGATGGGTGCGATCAGCCTGCGCGCCGACATCCAGGGCGAACTGCTCGCCCCCTGGACGCCGACGCTCGTGCAGTACGAGACGATCGCCGCGATCGGCAGTTACTGGCGGTTGCTCGCGGTCTCGATCGCCATGGCGTTGGTGATCGCCGTCATCGCGGTGACGCTCGCCTATCCGTTGGCGTACTTCCTCGTTTTCCGCGCCGGACGCGCCGCGGCCGTCTGCCTGGTACTCCTCCTGATCCCGTTCTGGACCAGCTTCCTGCTCAGGGTGATGAGCTGGAAGTTCCTGCTCGGCTCCGAGGGCGCGATCAACTCGCTGCTCATGTACGCCGACATCATCTCGGCGCCGCTCGCCGGCATGCTCTATAGCCGCAACGCGGTGATCGTGACGCTCGTCTACGTGTGGATTCCCTTCGCAGCGCTACCGATCAGCGCGGCGCTGCAGCGGATCGAACCGGATCTCCTCGAGGCGGCAGCCGACCTCGGCGCTCCGCCGCGGCGCAGCTTCTGGGCGATCACCTTTCCACTCAGCCTTCCCGGCGTGCTTGCCGCGTTCTTCATGGTGTTCATCCCGACGGTAGGCGAGTACGTCACCCCGCTGCTGGTAGGCGGCAGCCGGGGCAGCATGTACGGCAATGTCATCCAGGACTTCTTCACCAAGGCTGCTAACTGGCCCCGTGGGGCGGCGCTGTCGATGGTGATGCTGGCGGTGACACTGATCCTGGTCGCAATCGCCGCGCGGCTGGTCAACGTCCGGCGCCTGCTCGGATGACGAGTAATCCACATGTGGCTGGCGCGTGGCCGCGGCCGCGCCTTCTGAGCGTCTACTTTGTCGTCTTGATCCTGCTGCTGTACCTGCCGCTTGCGGTGCTGCTGCTGTTCTCGTTCAACGCCGGAACGAGTCTCTCGCTTCCCTTGCAGGGGCTGACACTCCATTGGTATGAACGGCTGTTCGAGGCCCCCGAGGTGCTGCGCGCCGGGCGCAACAGCCTTGTCGTCGCGGCCGGAAGCAGCAGCGGCGCTACGGTGCTGGGCACCGCAGTTGCGCTGCTCCTGGCGCGCTTTCGGTTTCGCGGCGAGTCCGTGCTGTTTGCCTTCGCCATGCTGCCACTGGTGGTTCCGATCATCGTGCTGGCCGTGGCGCTGCTGGTACTGTTTCTCGCGGCTGGCGTCGAGCGCTCGCTATGGACGATCGGGATCGGTCATACGATCGTGGCCTTGCCGTTCGTCGTGCTGATCGTGACAGCGCGTCTCGCAGGCTTCGACCGTGATCTCGAGGAGGCAGCGCTGGACCTGGGCGCGCGCTATCCAAAGGTCCTTGCCGCGATCGTGTTGCCCATTATCGGGCCGTCCGTGGTGGCCGCGTGGCTCGTGGCCTTCACGGTGTCTCTGGATGAGTTTGCCCTGGCCCTGTTCCTCGCCGGCACCGAGCCAACGTTTCCCGTATACCTTTTCAGCCAGTTGCGGTTCGCAAGCCGCCTGCCTGTAATGATCGCGCTCGCCGTGCTCCTCATGGCGGGCACGCTGGCCCTGGCGCTGCTGGCCGAATGGGTTCGCCGGCGCGGAGTGCGACGGACCGCCTCCTTGTCGCGACAGGGCGACGACTAAAAACCGCTCACAATCAGATACTTGCCGGAATATCCGGCATTCGCGCCGCAGCGAGTGTCGAAATCGGCGTGGCTGGTTCGACGTATTTGTCGAAACCGACTGACAGGCAGTTGGGTCGCTGAGTGACATCACGGAGACACCGATGCGTTTCATGATCCTGATCAAGGCCGACGAGCAGACGGAAGCAGGCGTCCTGCCCAGCGAGCAGCTGCTGACCGAGATGGGCGCCTACAACGAGGAGCTCGTCAACGCGGGCGTGATGGTGGCGGGCGAGGGCCTGCACCCGAGCTCACGAGGCGTGCGCGTCCGATTCGCAGGTCACCGGACGACCGTGATCGACGGCCCGTTCACCGAGACCAAGGAGCTGCTGGCCGGCTTCTGGCTCTGGGACGTCAAGTCGAAGGAGGAGGCGATCGAGTGGCTAAAGCGCTGCCCGAATCCGACCGGTACCAACTCCGTAGTCGAGCTGCGCGAAGCAGGGTGTGCGAGCGGGCTCGAAGGCGTGAGTCCGCAACCGCCATCGGCCGCCGCCGGCGTGAAGCGCTACATGGTCCTGATCAAGTCCGACCCTGACATGGAAGCCGGCGTCAACCCGGGCAATGAGCGGCTCGCGGCGATGGCGCGCCGCAACGATGAGGCGGTACAGGAAGGCACGCTGCTCCTGGCCGAAGGGCTGCAACCGAGCTCGAAGGGCGCGCGCGTGAGGTTTACCGGACGCGCCCGTACGGTGATCGACGGGCCGTTCACCGAGACGAAGGAGTTGATCGCGGGCTTCTGGCTGATCCAGGCGGCGTCGATGGCGGAAGCGATCAAGTGGGTCGAGCGCTATCCATATCCGCGCGCCCGCGATGCCGAATACGAGATCGAGATCCGCCCGGTGTTCGGTGCGGAGGATTTTGCCGAAGTAATGACCCCGCAGCTGAGTGCGCAGGAGGAACGACTGCGCGCGCGAGCAACCGAACTCAACTTGTCCGCAACCCGTTCGTAAGGAGGCGAGATGTATATACAGCCCTATCTGTTCTTCGATGGCCGGTGCCAGGAAGCGCTCGATTACTACGTGAGCGCGCTCGGCGCAAAGGTCGAGATGGTGATGAAGTTCAAGGACAGCCCCGAGCCGCCGGATCCCAAGCACGCGCCGGCTTCGGGAGACAACGTCATGCATGCGAGCTTCCGCATCGGCGACAGCTTGGTGATGGCCTCTGACGGTTTCGGCAAGGGCAAGCCCGTTTTCCAGGGAGTTTCGTTGTCGCTCACCGTGAACTCCGTCGCCGACGCCGACCGGTATTTCTCGGCGTTGGCAAAGGGCGGGACCATTCAGCAGCCGCTCACCAAGACCTTTTTCGCCCCGAGCTTCGGGATGGTGACGGACAAGTTTGGCGTGCCGTGGATGGTGATCGCGGGCGACAAGTGATTCTGCTCACGTGCACGGAGATTTCACGATGCGATTCATGATGCTGATGATCCCGAAGGGTTATGAGACGGCCAAGCCGGGCACCATGCCCGACGCGAAGGCCGTCGAGGCGATGATGAAGTACAACGAGTCCCTGCAGAAGGCGGGCGTGTTGCTTGCGCTCGATGGGCTGCACCCGCCTTCGATGGGCGCACGCGTGTCCTTCGAAGGCGGCAAGCCGCGGGTGACGGACGGTCCGTTCGCCGAGGCGAAGGAAGTCGTCGGCGGCTACTGGATGATCCAGGTCAAGTCGCGCGATGAAGCCATCGAGTGGGCCAAGCGCTGCCCGGGGTCGCCAAACGAGGTGATCGAGATTCGACAGGTCCAGGAGATGTCGGACTTTCCCGAGGACGTGAAGAAGGCCGCGGCAGGGTTCGACGAGATGCTGTCGAAATCCAGGCAGCGGACCGGGTAGGAGTCAGGTCAGGCGGCGATTGCGCCGCCACCGCGGTGGTGGTCTGATCGGTGGCCGTGACGGCCACCGACACCCACCGCGCTATCGAAGCCGTCTGGCGCATCGAGTCCGCACGCCTCATCGCAAGTCTCGCCCGCGTCGTGCGCGACGTCGGGCGAGCCGAGGAGCTCGCACAGGATGCGCTCGTCGCAGCGCTCGAGCAGTGGCCCGTCTCAGGCGTGCCGGACAACCCGGCAGCGTGGCTCATGGCGACCGCGAAGCACCGTGCGATCGACCAGCTGCGGCGACGGGCGCTGCACGCGCGCAAGGAAGAGGATCTCACACGCGAGATCGAGGGGCAGCTCGAGGCGGCGGCGCCCGCGCCGGTCGAGGACGCAGACCAGGAGATCGACGACGACCTGCTGCGTCTTGTATTCACCGCCTGCCATCCAGTGCTCGCAACCGACGCACGCGTCGCGCTGACGCTGCGCCTGCTCGGCGGGCTGACCACCGCCGAGATCGCACGCGCGTTCCTGGTCGCCGAGCCCACGATCGCGCAGCGGATCGTGCGTGCGAAGCGGACGCTGGCCGATGCGCGCGTGCCGTTCGAGATACCGCGTGGGGAGGAGCTCGCCGCCCGGCTGGCGTCCGTGCTGGAGGTGATTTACCTGATCTTCAACGAGGGTTATGCGGCCACGGCCGGTGACGACTGGATGCGGCCGGGTTTGTGCGAGGATGCCCTGAGACTCGGCCGAATCCTTGCCGAGCTCGCACCCGGCGAGCCGGAGGTTCATGGCCTCGTCGCGTTGATGGAGATACAGGCATCGCGCTCGGCTGCGCGCGTGGGGCCGTCGGGCGAACCCATCCTGCTCCTCGATCAGAACCGTGCGCGCTGGGATCAGCTCCTGATCCGGCGCGGGCTTGCTGCGCTCGCGCGTGCGGAGGCGCTCGATGATGCCGGTGGACCATATGCGCTGCAGGCGGCCATCGCCGCCTGCCACGCGCGCGCACGCCGGGCCGAGGAGACCGACTGGCCGCGTATCGTCGCGAACTACGATGCGCTCGCGCGACTCGCGCCCTCGCCGGTCGTCGAGCTGAACCGTGCGGTGGCCGTCGGGATGGCGTCCGGACCGGCCGCGGGGCTTGCGCTCGTCGACGCGCTCGCCCCCGAGCCCGCGCTCGCCGCCTACCATCACCTGCCCGCTGTTCGAGGCGACCTGCTCTTCAAGCTCGGCCGCCTAGGTGAGGCCCGCTCAGCATTCGAGCAGGCGGCCGCGCTCACGCGCAATGCACGTGAGCGCGACCTGCTGCTCGAGCGTTCGGCCCGCTGCAGCCCTTCCTGAACGGCTCTGGCGCCCTTGCGAGCCGCCGCAACGGCGAATCAGGCTGCGGCGTTACGAGCGGCCCCGCAATCCGGCTCGTCCAGCTGACGCACTTCGCACTCGATGTCCCACTCGTCGCCGTGGACGAGCAGGAAGCGCTTGGTCAGCTCGATCGCTTCTTTCTTCGACCTGGCCTCGAGGATCGCATAGCCGCCGATCACCTCCTTGGTCTCGGCGAACGGGCCATCGACCGTGCTCACCTTTCCGCGTGAAAGCCGGACACGGACGCCTTCCGACGTCGGCCGGAGCCCGGCGGTGCTCAGTAATACGCCGGCTTTG
Organism: uncultured Gammaproteobacteria bacterium; assembly: GCA_963728295.1. GTDB lineage: Bacteria > Pseudomonadota > Gammaproteobacteria > Steroidobacterales > Steroidobacteraceae > DATJKD01. The sequence continues at coordinate 176,833 of CAVSKB010000011.1, forward strand.
GTCATCTCCTCAATCAGCTTGCCCATGTCGGACATGAGCTTTTCACTGGGCACCATCCCGGAGTTCTCCTTGATCCTGACCATCGAAAGAAATCGCATCGTCGTGTCTCCTGGTAAATATTGCGTTGCCGACCACCGGACGATTCCGGCGTAGTTGGTCCTGCTTGTATTTGTCGAACGAGGGACACCGAGATCGACATGTCCGATGGACATGAATCAAAGGATGCGCGCGCGGAGAGTCACATCTCGACCTTGGCCTTGAAGCCGCCGAAGATCATCCGCTTGCCGTCGAATGGCATCGACTTGGGATTCATCATCGAGGCGAGCCGCGGGTCCTTCATCACCTTTGCATTCACGCGGTCGCGATCCTTCTTTGACTTGTAGGTGATGAACGAGAACACCACGGTCTCGTTCGGCTTCATCTTCACACTGCGTGGGAACGACGTGATCTTGCCGATCGGCGCGTCGTCGGCGACCGATTCGACGTAATTGAGCGCACCGTGCTCGCGCCACACCTTGCCAGCCTTGCGGGCCATGCGGAGGTAAGCGGGAACGTTCTTCTTCGGCACCGGAATCACGAATCCATCTACGTACGCCATGTGCATCTCCTTTGCCCCACACGGGGTCCTTGGCCTCGAGACACCGGATCATCTCAGGTCGGTCGGGTCGTGCGCCACCCTGATCCGCCGCTCATCTGTATTTCAATCCCGCCCCGGTGTTGAACACGACGACCGTGTCGTCGGGGCGGACGAAGCCGCTGTTGCGCAGTTGCGCCAGCGCCGCCCAGGCCGCGCCGCCCTCGGGACAGACGTCGATTCCCGATCGCGCCGCAAGCTCGGCGGCACCGCGCTCGATGGCAACTTCCTCGACCGCGACCGCGGTGCCTCGTGTCGCGCGCAACGCACGCAGACAGAGAAAGCCGCCGAGCGGCGCTGGAACACGCAGCCCCCAGGCTCGCGTCCGGGGATCGCTCCAGGGCTCCGTGCGATCCTCGCCTGCATGGAAGGCACGCACGACCGGCGCGCATCCGGCCGCCTGTACCGCCACGAACCGCGGCCGGCGCCCCGCAGGAATCCACCCGAGCTGCTCCATCTCGTCGAACGCCTTCCACATTCCGATCAGTCCGGTGCCGCCGCCGGCGGGGTACAGGATCACATCGGGCACCTCGCCTTCGAGCTGCTCGACGAGCTCGAATGCCATCGTCTTCTTGCCCTCGATCCGGTATGGCTCGCGCAGCGTCGAGAGATCCACCGTGCCGGGCCCGCCTCGCCCGCGCAGAAATGCTCCTGCATCGGCGATGGTCCCGGGCACCGCGTGGACGGCCGCGCCATAGAACCGGCACTCCGCGAAGCAGGCCGGTGGCGTGTCTTCGGGCATCGCCACCGTCACAGGCAGGCCTGCACGTGCGCCGTAGGCTGCGAGCGCCCCGGCGGCGTTACCGGCCGAGGGCGCCTGGAGCGCGCGTGCGCCCAGGTGACGCGCCATCGATACGGCGAGTGCCATGCCGCGTGCTTTGAAGGACGCCGTCGGGTTTCGTGACTCGTCCTTGATCCACACGCGGGGCTCCACGGCCAGCAGCGGTGTGTAACCCTCTGCGAGAGATATTTCGTCGCCTTCCGCAAGAGGCAGCAGCTCTCGGTACCGCCAGAGCGTGGCCGGCCGATCCTTGAGGTCGGCGAGGCGGAGGCGGATGGCAAGGAGGTCGTAGTCGATGCGCAGCGGCATCGCGCAGACGGTGCAGACGCCGAGCAGCGTGCCCGGGTCGTGCGCGGCGCCGCAGGCGAAGCAACTGGCGCCGGCGACATGTCGTGACAGGCGTGCGGTCATGCTGGGAGCAGGCATTATCCGCAAAAAAACACGGCCGGCATGTGCCGGCCGTGTTCCGTGGGCTTCCGTGCCCGCAGGACTTGAAGCTCAGTAGGACTTGGTGCCTTACTTCGCTTCGTGACCAGCCTTGATCTCTTCCGCGGTCAGGCTGCCGTCCTTGTTCGCATCAAGCTGATCGAACATGGTGCGAGAGCCAGCTTCGTGCTCGACCGAGGACAGCGCTCCGTCAGCGTCCGTGTCCAGCGCCTTGATCTTCTCGGCGGACGACGGAACCTTCGCGGCGCCAACGCCCGGCTTGGAAGTCGTGTATGCAGCGTCCATCTCGGCTGCCGTGACCTTGCCGTCCGCATTCGCGTCGAGCTTGTCAAACGAGGTCTTCGCGCCGGCGGTGTACTCGGCGGCGGTGATCTTGCCGTCCTTGTCCGCATCGAGTCGATCCAGCTTGTCGTCGCCTGCGAGCGCAGCGCCGGTAATGGCGAAGCTGCCGACTACCGCGGCGATCGCGTACTGTTTAAGATTCTTCATGATTCACTCCAGTCGAGGGATATGCGGGGATTACGCTGCGAGAGGATGGACCCCGCGGCCCTTCGGGGATGTCGGCGGAACGCTCAATCGGAAAGTACGAATTCGCCTACAACCTTTCCTACAAGCAAATGAGAGAAAAGCGTCGCCGTTCGCCGACGTTTGATGACAAGCCTCACCGATTCGTGCGTAGCGATCCGCAAAGCCAGCGAAGAAGAAAATCGGGAACGCGGTCTCGCACAAGTCGGTTGCTGCGTCCAGCTCAGTCGTCGTCGAGAATCGTGAGTACGGCGGTGGGGCGGGTGCCCAGTCTTGCGCCGCCGGTCGGGCTGGCGAGTATCAGATTCACCGTCTCGTTCGCTTCGGTGATCGTGTCGTTCTTGATCGCAACCGAAAAGGTTGCGGAGGTCTGGCCGGCCGCGAAACTGAGCGTCCCGGATACCGGAGTGTAGTCCGCGGTCGCGCTGGCGGTCCCCACCGAGGTCGCATAGTGGACCGTGACGTCGCGCGCTGCGCCGCTCGTGCGCAGCACCTTGATCGTCGCGCTGCCGCCGCTCTCGCCGCGCTCGTAGGCGCCGGTGCTGAAATTGAGCACACCGCCGCTGTCGTTGTCGACGATGCTGAGCACCGCGGTGCGGCGTGTGCCGAGCACGGCACCACCGGCCGGGTTGCTGAGCGAGAGGTTCACGGTCTCGTTGATTTCGTCCAGTGCGTCGTTCGTGATCGGCACCTGGAAGCTCGCCGATTCCACGCCCGCGCCGAAGGTGAGCGTGCCGCTCGCTGCGGTGTAGTCGCTGCCGGCGCTCGCCGTCCCGTCCGCGGTCGAGTATCCGACCGTCATTCCTCCGGCAAGCCCACCGGTGCGCGTGACGGTGATCGTCGCAGCTGCCGCCGTTCTCGGTCCGCTGGTAGCTCGATGTGCTGAACGCGATCGTGCCGGCTCCATCGTCGTTCTGGATCGAGCCCACGCCGCGCGCATCGGCGATGGTCGCACCCGATGGTGCCGACAGGTCGACATAGAAGACCTCCTTGGCCTCCACCGTGGTGTCGCCAAGTATCGTGACCGTAATCGTCCGCGAGGTGCTGCCGGCTGGAAACGTAACCGTGCCTGTCGCGGATGTGTAATCGCTGCCGGATTTTGCCGAGCCGTTGGTTGTCTTCCAGCCTACGCTGACCGGCGTCGCCATTACGCTCGAAAGGGTTACCGGGAAGACGGCGGTCTTGGTCCCGGCATCGCCTTCGAGGATCGACACGTTGGCGATGGCAATCGAGCCGACGGGTTGCGCGACATACTGTGCCGTATACGTCGTATCCGCCGTCGGCGTCGAGATGGTGTGCACGCGCGTACCGCCGTCCGACCAGGATGAGAAGACCCAGTTCGTGCCCTGAGGCGACACTGCCTCGAGGCTGCGGACGATGCCTTCGACGCCGACGAAGGTGTGCGGAGCGGTCACCGGCTGGCCGTCGAGCCGCAACTGCAGTCCAGCGGGGTTGGTTGCGAGCGTAATCGTGGACTTGCGTGGCAGTATGTCGCGGCTCACCGATCGCGTCAGTCCGCCCGAATCGGTCACTCGAAGATGGATGCGGTAAAACACGTTGGATGAAGTTTCACCGCTGGTCGGGATCGTGAACGAACCGGTCTTGGAGCCGCTCACCGGCAGCACGTGCGGATGAGTGTGCGCGTCGTGGTGCAGATCGACCCACCAGGTGAAGGCGCTGGCAGGCAGGGTCCCGTCCTCGGCGTCGTTGCCGGTGCCGGCGTAGTTGATCGTCATGCCCCCTGCGTACGTCGTTCCGCTGACCGGTTGCGTGATCGCCGCCGAGGGCACCGAGTTCTGGGTGACGGTGAGCTGCGCCGTGTCGCTGGTCGCCGACCCGAGTGAATTCGTCACGACGACGTCGAAGAGCGCGCCGCTGTCCGAGAGCTGCGGGTTGCTGACCGTGTGGCTCGACCCATTCGCGCCGGTGATCACGTTGCCGTTGCGTCGCCACTGGTAGGCGAGCGGGGCGCTGCCGCTGGCACTTACAGTGAATGTAGCCGATTGCCCAACGGGTACCGTGCGGTCAGCAGGCTGCAGCGTGATCGAGGGCGGCTCCGCCGCAGCGTAGCTGATCCGGCCCACGCGCCCGTCCCCGCGAGACAGATAATAAAGGGCACCGTCGGGGCCGACTTTCAGATCGACCGGGAACGAGATGCCGCTCGCAAACCCGGCGTCCGAGCGCAGTGACCGGGTCGATCCTGCGGATCCATCCTCCGCAGTAGTCTGCGTAGTAGTAGTCGCCGCGATATGCGGTCGGGAAGGTAAGCACCGGTGACTCGTAGAACGCGCCGCCGGTGATCGCGCAGACCACGCCGTCGTGTTCATAAGCATGAAACGGATACGTGTAATCGGGGTCGGGGTTGTTCGACGGACCTTCCACGACGGGCCAGCCGAAGTTCGCGCCGGGCACGCCGACGTTGATCTCCTCCCAGCTGGTTTCGCCAACGTCATTGATGAACAGCCGCCCGCTGCTGCGCTGAAACGCGGTCGTGAAGGGGTTGCGCAGTCCGAGAGCCCAGATCGAACGGTTGACGCCTGCGGCGGTGCTGAAGAACGGATTGTCCGCCGGGATGGAGCCGTCGCGATTGATCCGCAGGATCTTGCCGAGCAGGTTGCCGAGCGACTGTGAGTTTGCGCTGTTTACGTTGTCCCCCACGGCGATGTAGAGCTTCTCGTCGTTGCCGAAGTGAATGGAGCCGCCATTGTGATCGGGCGCTTCCAGTGCGTTGAGATTGAGGAGCACGACTTCGCTGCCGGGCACCGCGACATTGCCGTTCGCGGTAAAGCGGCTCACGCGATTGTGGATGGTCGGACTGGTGGCGGTGTAATAGACGTAGACGAAATTGTTCGTCTCGAAGTCGGGGTCGAAGGCGACACCGAGCAGTCCACGCTCCCCGAAGGTATCGACCGTGAGCGTGAGAAACGAAGTTGCGAGCAGCGTGCCGTTCTGGACTACGCGCAGCTTGCCGCCCTGCTGGCAGACGAAGAGACGACCGTCCGGGGCGAACGCCATCGAGGTCACATCCGACAGCGAATCGACGAACACGCTGTCGACGAAGCCGCTCGGCACCGTGGCCGCGTGCGTGCCCGTCGCGAGTTGCGCCAGAAGGGCGAGCAGCACGCTTCCCACGCGAGCCCGCCATTGATTTCTCACGGATGACCCCGTGGCGTCAGTTCCTTGACGCTATGAAAACCCAGCGCCCGCAATATATCCAGCCGTACCAATGGCCGGGCGCGTACACCATTATGGCAAACGGCTGCCTTGCAACGGGCAATACGGTACTACGTCAGCCGCGCCTGAGCAGTCGGAAAAAGCCGTAGGAGGGATCGCCGACGCCCGGTGCTCCGATGCGTGCGCCATCCACCATGGGGTGCCCCATGTCGATGATCGAAGGCTGGTGCACGTGCGCCCAGTCCGCAACGATCGCGCGGTGCTGGAACTTCCATCGTCCATCGCGCCGCGTGTACCTGTCGAAGTATCGCCCGCCGATCAGCAGCTCTGCGGAGCCCTCCGGAGTGCGGAACTTATGCATCGCGATCAGGTAGATCTCGCCCTCGGCGTAGTCGCCATCGAGCGCGATGTTCACCGTGGTGACATTGTGATGCAGGATCTCCATGGGCGCCTGGATCTCCGGCAGTCGCTCGATGAACTGCATTGCCGGTCCGCTGAAGAGCGATCCGTGCTCGTCGATGGCGTCCTCGTGGTAGAGCGTGCGCATCTTCGCGTGATCGTGGCGGTCTGCGGCGTTGCAGTAGGCGCAGACGAGCTCGTAGATCTCCTGCTTGTCGAGCAGCGCCTGCAGTCGTGGATCGATCGTGGAATCGGCCATGCGGGCGTCCTCAGGGGCAGGTCTCGGAGTCCTTCGCGGCGAGGTCCATGGGCAAGCCGAACCACGCGTAGGCGAACCATTCGCTGCGGTCGGGCCAGCCAAGGAAATATTCGAGACCGTCCCCGTCGCCCGGGCGCATGAATTGCCCGCCGCCCTGGTGCGAGAGCTCGGCGGTCTGCTTTTCGTCGGTAGAGACCACGAGCCGGCCCTCCGACGCCTCGACGCAGAAACTGCCTTCGGGCGAACGGTAGAGGCCGGGCACGGTCACGAGCGCTGCGGGCTCGATGCTCGCGGCCGCCGGCTTCGCAGGCGGCAGGCCGAGCAGCTCAGCAGCGATCGCGGCCTGTATCTCGATCGCAGGCGGCACGTCACGACCTCCCGTATTGGTCGCGACGACGATGAGGAGTCGATCGTCCGGATATTCGGCGAGTATCGAAGTGCCCGCGCTGCCGTTATCGGTATGGCCGATCACCGTGTGGCCGCGCCAGGTGCCGAGTTGCACGCCGAGACCGTAGCCGAACTGCGCGTGCACGCCATTGCGTTCCAGTTCGACCGGCGTGGTCCATTCCTGCAGTGATGCGGGCGAGATGACGCGCCCGGAACGTACGGCGAGCCACCACCGAGCGATGTCTCCGGTCGAGCCGCAGAGCGCGCCCGCCCCGCCGAACCATCCGGCGTCGATCGCCGGAACCGGCGTCGTCATTCCGCTTGCGGCGACATAGGCAAGTGAATGCGTGGTTGCGAGCTCTGGACACCATGCGAGACGGCCGAGCCCGAGCGGCAGCGCCATCTCGTCGCGGATGAGCTCACCGAGCGTCCGCTGCGCGACGGCCTCTGCGGCGAGCCCCGCCGCGACGTAACCGGAGGAGGCGTAGATCCACGTCTCATCCGGCGCGGCACTCCGCTCGCCCGTCGCGAGCCATGCGAGCAGTTCGTCTCTCGACGGTGCGCGCAAGTATCGCGGGTCGGGATCGAGCTCGTCGATTACGATCTCGGAGTTGCCCGAGGTGTGGCGCAGCAGCTGCCTCAGCGTGGCGGAGGCGTACTCCGCCGGCAGCCCGTGAACGTAGGTGCCGGAGGGTTTGTCCAGGTCGAGCAGGCCGCGCTCGGCCAGCCTGAGCAGCAGCACCGCGGTGACGGGCTTCGACAGCGAGAACAGCTCGAACGGTACGGTAGCATCCGCCGCCAGGTCGGGCGTGCGGCGCGCCAGGCCATACGCCGATTCGTGGACGATCCGTCCGTCACGCGCGACAGCCACGGAGAGGCCGACCAGGCGCGCCTCGCCCAGGTAACGCTGCGCCACGCGATCCACCACCTGTGCCGTCGCCGTATCGGGGTACGTCGACCGCGACGACCTCGACCGGCGGCTCGCTCGCGCATCCGGTGAGCACGATTGCGCAGAGGGGCGCGAATCTCCGCGCAAGCCCGATCAGCACGCGAGCGGTCATCGACAAACGCGTGTCCCCCGAGGTGCGGGCCCCGTCACAGCCCGGCGCAGTGTACAGGCGGCCGGTCGCATCACAGGCGATTGTTCATGATTCCGGAATAGAGAATAACGATTATTACTATTTATGGCTTCAATGGACCTGCGTAGTCTCGCCGCCTTCAGGCAGTGCTTTCGACTACGGACGAGGACGAGACAATGATCAGGCGCAACGCGAATGGCAAGTTCCTGGCCTGCATGGTCGCCGGGCTCACGCTCGCGATGACGGTCGTGGCCGGTTCGCTTGGATACGCGGTGTACAACTCGCAAGCGTTCTTCTGAGACGCTAGTCTGGAAGGCGCATGCCAGCACCTGCGCCTTCACCAAGCAACTACACCGGGCTCGCCATCGTCGGTGCGATGCTGCTGAGCTGGGGCTGCGGCGGCGGCGAGTCACCAGAGGCCCAGGTTCGCGCCGTGATCGAAACGGGCGAGGTGGCAGCCGAAGAACGCGACCTGTCCGCGCTCATGGACCTGGTCTCGCCCGACTACGCGGATGACCAGGGGCGCGATCGCAGCGAGCTCAAGCTTTACGTCCACGGCTATCTCATCGCCAACCAGTCGATCCGGCTGCTCACCCGTATCGACCGGATCGAGTTCCCATACCGCGACATGGCGCGCGTCGACCTGACCCTGGGATCGCTCGGCCGCGAAGCGACCAAGGACAGCTCCTTCGATCTGGCGGCCGACGTCCAGCGGTTGTCGATCGAGCTGCAGCTCGACGACGGGGAATGGAAAGTCACCCGCGCGCGCCGCGAAGGGCTGTAGAAGCCGTAGCGTCGAAACGCCGCACGGCTGTGTGGTCGGTTCAGCTGTCAGGCTGCGCATGGACATGACCGCGCAGGGATGTGGCCTTGACCAGCACCCAGGTCCGCCGTCCCGGCTCGAGTGCAAGGTCCGACGCAGCCGGCCGTGTGACGCGGGCGAGCAGTACCGGGCCGCCGATATCGATCTCGACGAGCACCGCCTCGGGCCCGTCGTCGGCGATGGCGCGGACAGTTCCGTCGATCTCGTTCCTCACGCTCAAGCCCGTCGGCCGATGTGTCGCGAGTATGAGGTCGCGCGCGAGCACTTGCAGCCGCACTGCCTGACCGTTGCCGAACCCGGCACCCGACGCGGTGATCAAGCTGTGACCGACGCGGATCTGCGCGAGGCCGGTGGCCGGGTCGGTCGATTCGACATGCCCGACGACGACCGCACCCACCAGCTCCGGCCCGAGAACTGCGCGCAACTCCGGCACCATCGCGATCCGGACCACGTCTCCATGTGCGGCGACGCGGCCCCGCTCGAGAAGCACGACGTGGCTCGCGAGCCGCAACACTTCCTCGAAGTCATGACTCACGTAGACGATCGGGACCGCATGCCGGTCGCGCAGCGCCTCGAACCATGGCAGCAGTTCCTCGCGACGCGCCGCATCGAGCGAGGCCATTGGTTCGTCGAGCAGCAGCAGCCGTGGCCTGGACAGGAGCGCGCGTCCGAGTGCCACGCGTTGGCGCTCCCCACCGGAGAGCTCGTGCGGCCGGCGGCGGAGCAATCGGCCGAGACCGAGCAACTCCACCGCGTCGGCGAGCTCCGACTCGGTGCCGCGGGGCCGCGCGCGGTGCTGCCCGTAGCGCAAATTGCCGGTAACGTCGAGATGCGGAAACAGGAGCGGGTCCTGGAAGACGTAGCCGATCCTTCGCTTCTGCGGCGGTAGCGAGTGACCCTGCGACGTGTCGTGGAGCGCGGTGCGGTCGAGGGCGATGCGGCCGCGATCCGGGCGCAGCAGCCCCGCAATCAGGTTGACCAGCGTGGTCTTGCCACTGCCGGAACGGCCGAAGAGGGCCGTCACGCCCGGTGTCGGCGATGCGAATGCGGCTTCGAGATCGAAGTCGCCGCGGCGCAGACTGACGTCGACTTCGAGCATGCATCAACGCCCGATGCGTCGCCGCAGTACGCGGGATAGCCACTCCGCGAGCACCAGCCCGGACAGCCCGAGCAGGAACGACAGACCTGCCAGCCGCGCGGCGAGCGCATCGCCACCTGGCGATTGCAGCGCCGTGTACAGCGCGAGGGGCAGCGTGCGGGTCTCGCCCGGGATGTTGGAGGCGAACGTGATCACGGCGCCGAACTCGCCGAGGCCCGCCGCAAAGGCGATGATCGCGCCCGCGACGATCCCGGGCGCCATCAGCGGCAGCGTGATCGTCCAGAACCGGTCGATGGGCCCGGCACCCAGGGTGCGCGCCGCGTCCTCGAGCCTGGGATCGATGGCCTCGAGCGACAGGCGGATGGCGCGCACCATGAGAGGGAAGGTCATGACGGCCGTCGCGAGTGCCGCGCCCGCGGACGTAAACGCGAGGCGGATGCCGAATGCCGATTCGAGCCACCCACCGAGCGCACCGCGCGTGCCGAAGACGAGCAGCAGAACGTAGCCCACGACCACCGGCGGCAAGACCAGCGGCAGATGCACGATCGCATCGAGCAATGTCCGGCCGAGGAACCGCGAACGCGACAGCAGGTATGCGACGACGATTGCCAGCGGAAGGCCGAGCACGACACTTCGCAGTGCGACATACAGGCTCAAGCGCAGCGCTTCGATTTCCATCGTGCCGACCCGGCCGCCGCTCCGGCTAGCCGGCTGCGCGGGTGGCCGCCCGGAGCCGCTCTGCGGTGCCGCGGGTCTCACGCAGGAAGAGCGTGCCTATCACGAGCGTCATCGTCGCGATGATCACCGGGTACCAGAGCCCGTAGTAGATATCGCCCGTCATCGCGACCAGCGCGAAGGAGACGGTAGGCAGGAAGCCACCGAACCAGCCGTTACCGATGTGATAGGGCAGCGACATCGAGGTGTAGCGGATCCGGGCGGGAAACAGCTCGACGAGCCATGCGGCGATCGGGCCGTAGACCATTGTCACGAGCAGCACGAGCAGCGCGAGGAGCGCGAGCACCATCGGATAGTCGATTCGATCGGGATCGGCGCGCGCCGGATAGCCCGCGCGTGCGAGCACCGCGCCGAGCGCCGTGGAGAACTCCGCGTTCCTGGCCTTGAGCGACGCGGCATCGAGCCCCTGGCCGTCGAACGATGCGAGCTCCGCATCGCCCACGTGCACGCGCGCGATGACGGCGTCCGGCGCCGCTCGATTGCCATAGGGCACGCCCGCGCGGGCGAGTGCTGCGCGGGCGATATCGCAGGAGTCGACGAAACGGGCGCGTGCGAGCGGGTCGAACTGAAAGCTGCAGCTCCCCGGGGCCGCGATCACCGTGACCGGGGTGGCCTCAGACGCGGCCTCGAGCGCGGGATTTGCGTAGTGGGTGATGGCCTTGAACACCGGGAAGTAGAGCACTGCCGCGAGCAGGCAGCCGACCATGATCACTACCTTGCGGCCGATGCGGTCGGAGAGCGCGCCGAACACCACGAAGAACGGCGTGCCGATGACGAGCGCGGCGGCGATCATCAGGTTGGCCGGGAGCGGGTCGACCTTGAGCGTCTGCGTGAGAAAGAACAGTGCGTAAAACTGACCCGTGTACCAGACGACTGCCTGCCCCGCAGTCGCGCCGAAGAGGGCAAGCAGCACGACCCGCAGGTTACCCCACTCGGCAAAGGACTCCTTGAGCGGTGCCCGCGAATGCGAGCCCTCGGCTTTCATCGCCTGAAACACCGGCGATTCGTCGAGCTGCAGCCGGATGTACACCGAAACGGCGAGCAGCACGATCGAGAGCAGGAACGGAATGCGCCAGCCCCAGGTCTCGAACGCATCGCCAAGCGTCATGCGGCAGGCGAGGATGACGAGCAGGCTCAGGAACAGCCCGAGCGTCGCGGTGGTCTGGATCCAGCTCGTGTACAGGCCGCGCTTTCCCTCTGGAGCGTGCTCCGCCACGTAAACGGCCGCGCCGCCGTACTCGCCACCGAGCGCGAGCCCCTGCAGCAACCGGAGCGTCACCAGGATTATTGGTGCGGCGACCCCGATGGTCGCATAACCGGGCAGTACGCCCACGATCGCGGTCGACAATCCCATGATCACGATCGTGATCAAAAAGGTGTACTTGCGTCCGACCATGTCGCCCAGGCGGCCAAACACGATCGCGCCGAAGGGCCGCACCGCGAAGCCGGCGGCGAAGGCGAGCAGGGCGAAGATAAAGGCCGTGGTCTCGTTGACGCCCGAAAAAAACTGCCTCGAGATGACGGCCGCCAGCGAGCCGTACAGGTAGAAGTCGTACCACTCGAACACGGTCCCGAGGCTCGAAGCGAAGATCACGCGACGGTGCGGGCGATCGATGCCTCGCGTCGGGGTGTTGGTCATGGCGGCGCAGGGTGCCGGGTTTCAAGGGTCCCGCGCAAGCCCGGAAGCGCGACTCGACCGGTCGAGGGTGTCAACCGGCGCCCGGGGAGCTGCGTTTGCCCCTGCGACGGCCCGCTTGCATCCTCGAGGAGTGACCGATGTCGAAGATCGTTTCACGCGCACTTGCGCTTGCCGCGCTCTCGCTGCTCTGCGCCTGCGCGACGCCGAGCTCCGGCAAGGTCTTTTCCCGCAACGAGGCACGGACGGCCTGGACGGTGGTCGAAGGACGCGTCAGCGACATAAAGCCCGTGCAGATCGAGGGGAACCAGAGCGTGCTCGGCACGGCCGGTGGCGGCTACGTCGGCTACGAGCTCGGGCGCACGATGGGCAGCGGGCGGGGCCGGGATCTCGCGGGCGCAGTCGGCGCGGTCGCCGGCGCGGCGGCTGGCCAGACAGTCGAGGAGCGCGCGACGCGCCAGAACGCGCTGCAGATCACGATCGACCTCGATCGCGGCGAGACCATCGCCGTCGTGCAGGCCGCGGACGTCGCCTTCGCGCCCGGTGAGCGCGTGAAGGTACTGCGTCGTGGCGATGGCGGTGCGCGCGTCGCCAAGCTCTGAACGCGGATTTGTCTCAGGGGGGTGCGAGACCCTTCGAATAGAGGACCTTGCCCTCGGGCGTGACCGCGATGGCGTCGACGTCGCCCAGCGTGTCGATGAAGCGGATGCCGTCCTCTGCGCCCATCACGAAGACGCTCTTGGTCAGGGCGTCGGTGCGGGTCGCGGTCGCGGCGATGATGGTTACCGACCGGACCTTGCCCGCCGACCGCCCGGTCTTCGGATCCAGGATGTGGTGATACCGGACACCGTCCTCCTCGAAGTAACGCTCATAGTCGCCCGAGGTCGACATCGCCGTGTCGGTGAGCGGGATACGAAGCACCACCTTGTCCTTGTCGTCCGGGTGCCGGATGCCGACGATCCACGGGCGGCCGAAGCGATCGCCGATGATGCGCGTGTCGCCGCCGGCGTTGACCATGGCGCGGTCGATGCCGAGACCCTCCAGTACCGCGATGCCCCGATCGACTGCATGTCCCTTGGCAATGCCGCCGAGGTCGATGCGCACGCCAGGCCGCCGGAAACGTACTGACCGCGTGTCCGGGACGAGCTCGATGTGGCGGTAGTCGATGCCCGGCAGCGCGGCCGCAATCGCCCCGGCGTCGGGATGTACGTGCGCGCGGTAGTCGTACAGATAACCCACGCTCGCGTAGGTGACGTCGAACGCGCCCCCGGTGAGCTTCGAATACTCGATCGAGGTAGCGAGCAGGTCGTAGAGCTCCTGCGACACCTGTACGGGTGCCGTGGCCGCGGCCGCGTTGACGCGCGAAAGCTCACTGTCGGGCTTGTAGGTGCTCATGAGCGCATCGATGCGCCGGAACTCGACGAAGACCGCATCGATTGCGGCCTGGCCGCGCGCGCGATCCGTGCTCCAGAGCTCGACGACACAGCGCGTGCCCATGATCGCCTGCTCCCCCTGCAGCCACTCGGCGTGCACGCGCCAGGGGATGAGCGCGACAAGCAGCAGCAGCGTCGCCATCGGGGTCGGCATCGTCCGCCTCGACGCGTGCGCGGCGGCGCTCATGCTTCGGGCCCCGGCGCGGCCGCGAGAATCGACTGCAGCAAGGAAGCGTCGATGTTGCCGCCGGTCAGGACGACGACCACCGTCCGCCCCTGGGTCGGGAGCCGTGCATTGCGCACGCAGGCGAGCCCGACGGCGCCGCCCGGCTCGACGACGAGCTTCAAGGTGCGCGCCGCCCAGGCTACCGCCTGACGGACCTCGTCGTCGGTCGCGACGAGCCCGCCGGCGAGCAGCCTGCGGTTGATCTCGAAGGTGATCTCCCCCGGCGTCGGCGCCATCAGCGCATCGCAGATCGATCCGCTCAGCCGGTCATTCCGCAGACGCCGGCCGGCCGCAAGCGACCGTTGATGATCGTCGAACCCGGCAGGCTCCGCCGTCCAGACGCGCGCGCGCGGGGATCGTTGCCTCGAGCGCAAGGGCGATACCCGCCACGAGTCCGCCGCCACTGCAGGCCACGACGACGTCGTCGGGAGTCACACCAAGGGCCGCGCACTGCTCGGCGATCTCGAGGCCCACCGTTCCCTGGCCCGCGACGATGTCACCATCGTCGAAGGCGGGTACCAGCACTGCTCCCCGTTCCTGCGCGATCCGCGCGGCGATCTCCTCGCGGCTCTCGCGGTCGCGATCGTACTCGACGACGCTCGCGCCGAGCGCGCGCGTGTTGTCGAGCTTGGTCCGCGGCGCATCGCGCGGCATCACGATCGTCGCCGGCACATCGAGCAGCCGGGCCGCGGCCGCCACGCCCTGCGCGTGGTTCCCGGAGGAGTAGGCTACGACGCCGTGCCGGCGCGCCTCCGCGTCGAGCTGTGCGAGGCGGTTGTAGGCGCCGCGGAACTTGAACGACCCGGTGTGCTGCAGCGTTTCCAGCTTGAAGAGGATCCGGCCGCCGGTCTCCGTGTCGAGCGGCGTTGCGGCGAGCAACGGCGTGCGCCGCGCGCGCCCGAGCAGCCGGTCGCGGGCCGCCTCGATATCGGCAATCGTCGGTAGCGGGCTCATCGCAGTCGCCGTTGAGACCGGAAGCGGGCAGGGAGCAACATGGGCGCGTGAGCGTACACCAAGAACTGGCGCCGGGCTGCGAGCCACGTTGTCATGGCTGCCGGCACCGCGCTCTCGACATGGCGTCGAGCCACGCGCAGAAGCAGGCCTATCTGTCGCGAGCACTCGGCGCGTGGTCCGATCGCCTGCAGCCGCTTCGCGCCGTGGCGAAGACGGCACGGCTCGGTTACCGCGAACGCGTATCCCTGACGGCGGCGCATGAGGGGACGAGCGGCTGGCGTTTCGGCCTGATGCGCCGCGACGAGCTGATCGCGATCCACGACTGTCCGGTGCACGACCCACGGGTCCGCGCGCTGGTTCACCATCTCGCGCGGCGCCTGCCCGCGCCGGACGTGCTGCCGCTTGCCTATCTGCAGGTCGCGGGACGGCAGGCAACATTGATCGTCAAGGCGCACGAGGTTGCGACGGCCGTGCTCGACGCGGTCGTCGACGATATCGAGTCGACCGGAATCGAAGGCCTGTGGCTGCATCTGCATCCGTCCGCCGGACGGCGGCTCTTTGCGCGCTCGGGCTGGCGTCTCGTCTGGGGCGCCGGGGTATCGCGCGACGGGCTCGGGCTGGTACACGGCCCGACGGCCTTCCTGCAGCCGCTACCCGCGTTGCATCTCGAGGCGCTCGAGGCCGCCGCCGTGCACCTGCGCGCCAGCGAGGACGCGAGTGTGCTCGATCTCTATTGCGGGCACGGCGCGACGCTGCGCATCTGGACCGGCACGGGTGCACGGACGCTCGGGATCGAGCTCTCGGGAGAGGCGGTGCGCGACGCCGCCCGAAACGCGCCGTGCGCGCAGGTGCTGCGCGGCGCCTGTACGCAGCGGCTGCCGCAGATCCGGGCATGGTGGAAGGAAGGCCGTGGCGAGCGGCTCGCCTATGTCAACCCGCCACGCTCCGGGCTCGACGGAGAGGTTGCACAGTCGCTCGCGCAGGAGTTGCGGCCGCAGCGAGTCGCGTATCTCTCCTGCAGCGCCGGTACGCTCGCCCGCGACCTGGATCTCCTGGAGACGGCCGGATACCGCATCGACGCGATCCTGCCGTTCGACTTCTTTCCACAGACGCATCACGTCGAGACGCTGGCGCTCGCGAGCCTCGCCAACTGACCCACGCCGGTTCAGCGGCCGCGGGGCTTGCCGTTCTGCCGCAGCAGTTCCTTGCGCGCGACGGCGAGCTCCCGCTTCCGGCTGCGGCTCACGCGTGGATAGTGCAGTCGCAGCGAAGACATCGCATCGACGATGGCCGAGGATACGACCAGCCGCGTGAACCATTTGTGATCGGCCGGCACCACGAACCAGGGCGCGTAGCTGGTGGCGGTGTGACGGATCATCTGCTCGTAGGCCCGCATGTACTCGTTCCAGTGCGCGCGTTCGCGCACGTCACCGGCCGCGAACTTCCAGTTTTTTTCCGGCTCGTCGAGCCGCGCGAGAAAACGCTTCTGTTGCTCCTCGCGCGACACATGCAGGAAGAACTTGAGGATGACGGTCCCATTGCGGGTCAGGTGGCGCTCGACGTCGCGGATGTCCTCGAAACGTTCGTCCCAGATCCGTGGCGTCACGACCTTCGGCGGGAGCTTCTGTGCGGCGAGCAGCTCGTCGTGGACACGTACGACGAGCACCTCCTCGTAGTAGGAGCGGTTGAATATCCCGATGCGCCCGCGCTCCGGCAACGCGCGAAAGCATCGCCACAGGTAGTCGTGGTCGAGCTCCTCCTGCGAGGGCTCCTTGAACGAGGTCACGTGGCAGCCCTGCGGGTTGATGCCCGAGAAGACATGCTTGATCGCGCTGTCCTTGCCCGCTGCATCCATCGCCTGGAAGATCAGGAGCAGCGACCAGCGGTCCTGCGCGTAGAGCTTGTCCTGCAGCTCGGCGAGTTCCTTGGCGCACGTCTTGAGATCGTCCTGAGCACGGTCCTTGTCGTCTCGTGCGAACCAGAGCGTGTCGTCCGGGTCGACCCGCGCGAGCGAAAAGCCGCGGCCGCTCGTGACGCGATAAGGTGAAATCAGATCCTGCACGGATCGCTGCCTGGCGGCCCTGGTCTTCATCCGATGGTGACTATAGCCAATCGCCCGTGGGGCTGCGCTACGATGCGCATCGCAACCTGGACGACGGACGACGGCATGGCGGAAAAGGAAGTTTGGTCGACGCATCCGCGATCGATGTCGGGGGAGTAGCCGCGCGAGCCGTCTTGCGCTCGCCGTCGCGGGACTTGCGCTGGCGGCTTCGTCCGCGGCCGACACGGCGCGCGCAGTGCCTGCATCGGCCGCACCGCCTTCCGCACGCCCACGCATCGGCCTGGCGTTGGGCGGCGGCGGCGCCAAGGGCGCCGCACACGTCGGCGTGCTGTCCGTGCTCGAGGAGCTGCGCGTTCCCGTCGATTGCATCGTTGGTACGAGCATGGGCGCGCTGGTGGGCGGTACCTATGCCTCGGGCATGACTGCGGCCGAAGTCGAAACCGCGATCCGCGGCATCTCCTTCCAGGAGGCGATCGGCTTCGAGGGGGAGCGGAAGCACCAGTCGATGCGCCGCAAGCTCGCCGGCGATATCTACAGCAATCGCTTCGAGTTCGGCATCCGCGACAGCGGGCTCACCGCACCCAGCGGCTTCATCAACACGCAGAACATCGAGCAGACCATCGGCCTGCTGGTCTCGCGCAGCCTGGGCGTGCGCGATTTCGACGAGCTGGCGATTCCATTCCGCGCAATCGCGACCGATATGCAGACGGGCGAGATGGTCGTGCTCGACGCCGGCGACCTGCCGCATGCGCTCCGCGCAAGCATGTCCGTGCCGGGTGTGTTTGCGCCGGTGACGCTCGACGGTCGCGTGCTCGGAGACGGTGGCCTGAGCCGCAACGTGGCGGTGGACATCGCCCGCGAGACCTGCGCCGACATCGTCATCGCCGTGTCGGTCCCCAATCCGGTGCCCACCGCCGAGGAGCTGCAATCGCCGCTGACCATGGTCATGCGGACCCTCGACGTTCTCGTGGGCGCGAACGAGCGCCAGCAGCTCGAGACGCTGGCTCCGCAGGACGTCTCCATCGTGGTGATGATGGGCGATATCACCTCTGGCGCATTCGACCGCGCGGGCGACGCCATTCCGCTTGGACGACAGGCGGCGCTCGCGCACCGGGAGCAGCTGTCGCGTCTTTCGCTCGGCGAGTCGGACTACGCGGCGTGGCGGGCCGCGACCAGTCGCGGCGAGCGCGAGAGCGTGCAGCTCGCGGACGTGAAGGTGCAGGGTCTGGAGCGCGTCCAGGAGCGCTACGTCGTGGAGAAGCTCGGGCTCGAGGCGGGCTCGGTAGTCGATGAGCGGCAGCTGAGCGGACACATCAACCGGCTCTTCTCGGTGGGCGAGTTCGAGCGCGCCGAGTTCGCGCTGCGCGGCGACGCGTCGCGGCCGACGCTCGATGTGTATCTGCGCGAGAAATCCTGGGGTCCGAACATCGTGCGTTTCGACGTCGGGCTGCAGATGGGCACCGACAGCAACACGGCCTTCGTCATCGGCGGGGACTACCTCCGCACCTGGATCAACCCGCTGGGGGGTGAAGTCCACGGCTCGCTTTACCTGGGGCGGACCAGCCGGGCGGAGCTGTCCCTGTACCAGCCGCTCGATACGCGGGCCGACTACTTCGTCGAGCCGGGCCTGACGGCGCGTCGTTCGGTGGAGGACTTTTTCCTGGACGGTCATGCCGTCGCACGCTACGACCTCGACCGGGCCTACGGGTTCTTCGACGTGGGGCGCGTATTCGGCACACGAGCGGAGCTGCGGGCGGGCGTAGTGTCCGGCCTGCAGTCCGCGGACCGCGACATTGCGGACATCTCACTGCCTGAGGTACCGACAGAGGGCTACGGCGGCTGGACGGCGCGCGGCGTTTACGACACGCGTGATCGCGTAGATCTGCCGACCCGGGGCTGGCTCGGGCGCCTGAGCTACTTCCATTCGGACGAAGCTCTCGGGAGCGACACCACCTCGGGTTACGAAAAGCTCGACGCGCTCGTGGCCGGGTCGTATCACTTCGGCAATCAGCTCGTGCACTGGCGAGCCGCCGGCGGAACGTCTTTCGATACGACCTTGCCGATCTACGACCTGTTCGTACTCGGCGGGCCGAACAGTTTCCCCGGCCTCAACCTTGGCGAGCTGCGGGGCGAGGACTACTGGCTGGCCTCAACGATGTACATGCACAAGATCGCGGACCTGAGCAGCCTGTTCGGGCAGGCGTTGTACCTGGGGTTCGCCGTCACAGCCGGCGACATGGAGGGCCGGATCGACCAGGTGCGCGAAGGGCCGCTTTACGCGGGCTCGCTGCTGCTGGGGGGACGCACGCCGCTCGGCCCGCTGCGGCTCGTCTTGTCCCTGGCGAGCAACGACGACTGGCAAGTGGTGCTTGGCATCGGCCGGCCGATCGAAGAAGGCGTGATTACCGATCCGGTGTGGTGATCCTTTCGGGTCGAGTGTCGGTGCCGGCGTCGAACGTTTTTACATATCATGGCCACTCACGTGAGCGGCAAGAGCTAATTTATTGATTTTTCTGTAGTTATCGAAAATGGCGTGGATCTTGCAAAACCGTACTCCTAAGAACACAAGACCTAAGAAACACAAGAGCTGAAGCCAGTCTGGGGAGACCGGCGAGGCGAAGCGGGCGGTGCGGCCATGATCATGAAAGCGTTCGGGTTGGTAGCGCTCGTACTGGGCCCGACGGCGGTCGCGTACTCGGCCGGCTACACCGATGTGTCGCAGTACTTCGCGCTGGGCGCGGTGCTCGCCATCAACCTGACCCTGCTCGCGCGCCCGATCGCGCCGTTCGCCGCGCTGCTCCCGATGGCATATGCGGCGGCGGCCGTAACTTCGGAGTCGACCGACGGTGTCGCAGCGCTGATCGTCGCGGTCGCGGCCGCGGTCGGCGCGGCGAGCTCGCAGGGGCTGCACCGTGGCCTGCTGTCGGTGCTTGCGGCGGCGCTGATCGGTTCTTTCGAGCCTGCCGAGGGCCTGACCGTGTTCGAGCGTGCGGGCTCGATGCTCGCGGGCTGCGTGTACGGCGTGATGCTCGGCATCACGCTGCTCCGCAATGTCTCGGTCGAAAGCCGTGCCGTGCATCCGCAGACGGCCTTGAGTTACGCCGTCCTGCTCGCGGTGCTCGTGTTGATTGCCTGGCTGGCGGCGCGGGTGGCCGATTTCGCTCACGGCTGGTGGCTGCCGCTCGCGGCGGCGGCGATCGGCGAGCCCGCGCTCGACCGGCCGCCCGGACGCGCGGTCGCGCGGCTCGCACTCGCATTGTTTGCGACCTTGCTGCTTGTCGTGCTGATCCAGTCTTTCGACGTCCCCGCAGTGCGCCTGCTGATGGTGGGCGCCCTGCTGCTCCTGATGCTCACCGTCGGCCGCCAGACCGCTTCGCTCCAGGCGCTGCTCCTCACACCCGCGGCGGTGTTGCTCGTACAGCACCGGAACCTCGAGCACACGGTGATCGATTACCTGAGCTCCGCCTTCGTCGCCTGCGCGATCGTGTTCGTTGCGACGCTGCTCGGCAAGTGGGTGCTCTGGACCCTGCGGCCGGACACGGGCCGCCTCGCGGCCTAGCGGCCGCTCCTACTTGTCCATCTTCTCGAGCAGGCCGACCAGGTCGTCGGCGTGCTCTTCCTCCATGGCGAGGATGCTCTCGAGCATGCGCTTTGTGGTCGTGTCCTTGTCGCCGATGTAGTTGATCATGTCGCGGTAACTGTCGATCGCGATGCGCTCGGCGACGAGATCTTCCTTGATCATGTCGATGAGGTCCTCGCCCTCGACGTATTCCGCGTGGCTGCGCGAGGTGAGTCCCTCCGGATTCAGGTTCGGCTCGCCGTTCAGCTGCACGATCCGCGCCGCGATCTGGTCGGCGTGCTGCTGTTCCTCGTTCGCGTGCTGCAGGAACTCTGCCTTGACCGCATCCGCCGCGATCCCGTCGGCCATGAAGTAGTGCCGCTTGTAGCGGAGCACGCAGACGATCTCGGTCGCGAGCGCCTCGTTGAGCAGCTTCAGTACGGTCTCGCGGTCTGCGGTGTATCCGGACGTAACCGCGCCTTGCATGATGTGTTCGCGGGCGCGCCGCCGAAGCGTCTTGACGTCCGTCAGGAACGGCTTTTCAGGCGTATTGGCCATGGCGGTGTCCTCCGTGCGCGTGCCCTGGTAACGGGCTGCTCGCCGCGAGCCTAGCACGACGGTCGCGCACTCAGAATCAGACGGTTCCGACGGCTGGGCCGACAGGCGGTGCGCGGCGGCGGCCCGCCGAGTCGCCGAACGCGCCCATCCGCTACAATTCGCGATTCATGCCAGCCACGTTCATGTGCAGTTTCGCCCCCCGCAAGGGTGTCCCACGGATTGAGCCCGATGCAGCCCGCGAGTAAGGTCCCCGCGTCGACGGCGCCGGTCGAAACCGACACCGTCATCGTCGGTGCAGGCCCGTGCGGGCTGTTCCAGGTATTCGAGCTCGGATTGCTCGGCATCAAGGCGGACATCGTCGATTCGCTCCAGCATCCGGGCGGGCAATGCACCGAGCTCTATCCCGACAAGCCGATCTACGACATACCGGCGCTGCCGGTCTGCGGCGCGCAGGAGCTCGTCGATCGGCTGATGCAGCAGATCAAGCCGTTCCAGCCCCGGTTTCACCTGGGCCAGGAAGTGACGGAGCTCACGCGTCGCGACGACGCCCGGTTCTTCGTGCGGACTGCGCTCGATACGCACGTTCCTCGCCCGCACCGTGGTGATCGCCGGCGGTCTCGGATCGTTCCAGCCGAAGAGGCTGGCGGTGGCGGGCGCGGACGCGGTCGAGGGCCGGCAGCTGCATTATCGGGTGCGCGACGCCGCGCGCTTTCACGGCCAGCGGCTGGTGATCTTCGGCGGCGGCGACTCCGCGCTCGACTGGGTGCTCGACTTCTGCGGTAAGGCCGCCAGTCTCGTCCACGTGCATCGCCGCGCCGAGTTCCGCGCCGCGCCGGCGTCGGTGGCGCGGATGCGCGAGCTGGTTGCCGCCGGACGCTTGCAGTACGTCGAGGGCACGGCCGCGGCGCTGCGCATCGCCGACGGTCGGCTCGAGGGTGTCGAGGTCAAGCTCAGCGACGGCACGACCTCCGCGTTCGACGCCGACCACGTGCTCGCGTTTTTCGGTCTGCATCCGAAGCTCGGGCCGATCGCCGAGTGGGGGCTCGATCTGGACAAGAAGGCGATCAAGCGTCGATACCGCGAAATTCCAGACGAGCGAGCCGGGCATCTTCGCCATCGGCGACATCAACAGCTATCCCGGCAAGAAGAAGCTCATCCTGAGCGGGTTCCACGAGGCGGCGCTCGCGGCCTTCGCGATCGCCGAGTACCTGAATCCGACGAAGAAGGTGCACCTGCAATACACGACGACGAGCCCGATCATGCAGAAGCGGCTCGGTGTCTCGGGTTGAACGCGCGACCGACGATGAACAACGCTGCTCGATCGACCTGCTGCGCCTGCTCGAGCTCGAGCGCATCGAGCTCAACCTGTTCCGCGGCGAGAGCCGCGACATCGGCAGCTCGCAGGTGTTCGGCGGCCAGGTGCTCGGGCAGGCGCTGGTGGCGGCGAGCGCCACCGTCGATGGTCGCGACGTGCATTCCCTGCATGCCTATTTCCTGCGGCGCGGCGATTTCAACGCACCGATCGTCTACGAGGTGGACCGCAGCCGGGACGGCGGCGAGCTTCTCGAGCCGCCGCGTGGTGGCGATCCAGCACGGTCAGCAGATCTTCCACATGTCCGCATCCTTCCAGACCGCGAGAAGCCGGCCGCGACCACCAGGTCGACGCGCCCGAGGTGCCGCCGCCCGAGTCGCTGCCGGATCACATGGACGCGCCATGCGCAAGCAGCTCGACAGGCTTGCCGCCCGAGCGACGACGTTTCTGGGAGCTCGAGCGACCCTTCGAGTTCCGCCCGGTCGAACCATGCCGGAGACACCGCAGCCGTGCCGGACTGCGTCGCCATGTCTGGTTCCGGCTGGTCGAGCGCTGCCCGGACGACCCGATCCTCCATCGCTGCCTGCTGGCCTACTTGTCGGATTTCCAGTTGCTCGAGACCGCCTTGTTGCCGCATGGCGTGTCGACTTTCGACGGACGGCTCACGATGGCGAGCATCGACCATGCGATGTGGTTCCACCGCCCGGTCCGGATCGACGAATGGCTGCTCTATGTGCTCGCCAGCCCGAGCGCATCCGGTTCGCGCGGTTTCGCCACCGGCCGGATCTACGATCGCGGGGGTGCGCTGGTGGCGAGCGTTGCGCAGGAAGGCTTGATGCGCTGGCGCGAGCCGTCCGCTACTTGATCTCGAGCTCGAATCGCACCTTGCCGTCCTGCGCGGTGACCTTGTCGTTACTCGCGAGAAAAACCCGGTCCGGCGGCAGCTCGCCGCCAGCGAGCAGCGCGGTCTGGATGGCTTCCCCGCGCGCGTGACCCAGGCGCTGGAGCGCCAGCGAATCGACCTCGACCGCCGCGCGCGCCTGCTCCTCGAGCGACTTGAGCGATGCCGCCTGTTCCAGGGCGCGCGCTTCCTTGCGCGAGGTGCCTTCGGCGTCTCTCCGGCGTCGGCGCGACCTGCGGCGCGGCGCCGGTCAGTTTCTCGACGACGTTGGTCAGCACCTCGATCTGCTGCCGGGGCTCGAGACTCTCCAGGGCCGGCGGCGCGGTTTCGTCGTCGGCGCTTGATGCGCATCACCGTGCGCGTCGCTGCTTCGATTTCGGTTGCGAGCGCGCGGTCGACCATCGCCGGCCGATCGAGCTCCTCGACCATGCCGATCGGAACGTCGAGCTTGATCTCCGGCTTCTGCGCGAGACCCTTGGCGAGCGCGCTCATCTGCTCGGCAGCCGCCGGATCGAGCGTCGCATCGCCCGGCGCGAACTGCGACGAACTGCGCGTCCTCGGCGCCTTTGAAGAGCGAGCCGAGCAGTCGGAACGGCGCGGTCACGACCTTGACCAGTATGTTCTTGATGATCTGCCAGACGATCGGCCCGATCCGGAACTTCGGATCGTCCAGCGTGCCGTTGACCGGGACGTCGAGATCGATCACGCCGTCGACGTCCTTGAGCAGCGAGGTCGCGAGCTTGATCGGCAGCGGCACGGCCTCCTTGCTCGCGGTCGCCTCGCCCCATTCGAGCTGATCGATGCGGATGTGATGCTTGGCTTCGAGCTTGCGATTCTCGATCAGGTACTGGAGGTCCGTCGTGAGCGAGCCCTTGGCGATGTTGTACCCGGCGAAGCGTCCGGAATAGGGGTTGAACACGGGCAGCGGAATGTTCTCGAATTTCAGGCCGATATCGGTGTGCCGGTCGAAGGCGAAGAGCTGAATCTCGCCCGCGATCGTGACGGGAGAGAACTCCCCGACCTCACCCTTGAGGTCCACCTTGGCTGAAGAGTTCGGGTCGGTTGACAGCCCGGTCAGCTGTCCGTCGAGGTCCTTGATGTCCGCCGCGAAGTTCGGCTGGATGAACTGATCGGAGAAGTTCATCTGACCGGACTCGATCCGCACCTCGCGAATGCGGATCGGCCAGCCGGTCTCGACCAGCACCGCGCGCTGCGGGGGCGCGGCGGGCGTCCTTCTTCGCCTGCTTCTTGCGCTCGCGTCGCGGCTGGCGCTTCTTTGGCGCGCTGTCGGCGGACGCCTCCGCGGCGGCCTTGGCCTTGCGCTCCGCCAGCGCGGCCGCGGTGCCCTCCGGGTCGAACACCGCGGCGACATTGAGCACCTGGTCCGGGCTGATGCTCACGCGCGCATACGGCTTGCGCAGCACGGCGCGCTCGATCGTCAGCGCATCCGGTTGCATCGCGAAGCGCAGCTTGCGGAGGTCGAGGCGCTCGAAATTGATGAAGTCCTCCTCGAGCGCGTTGTCGATCGTGCGGAAGCCGGTCACGCGCACATCGCCGGCAAACGCGAGATCGGGATCCTTGTCTTCCGGCGGCGAGAGCGTGAGCTTGCCCGTAGCCTGCGCCTGGCCACGACGTACGGTCATGTCGGCCGCAGCGGCAACGTAGGGTTGCAGCTTGCGCAGGTCCAGGCCGTCGAGTTCGACATCGAGCGCGGCAGCAAAGGGATCCGGGACGATCGTGCCGGCGGCCTTCAATGATGTTTCGCCGTCGAGCGTAGCGCTCATCTCCAACGGCACCGGACGCCGCCGGTCGAGCGTAAGGTCCGTCAACGTTACTGCGACGGGCGCCAGCACGAACTTCGGGGCCGGCGTCAACGAGCGGTCCTCGAGATCGATGCCGGCATCGGTAAGTTCGACGGTCGATATCGTCACCGTCCACTCGGAGGCCGGACGCGCCGTCGATTCCGCGGCGACGGACTGCACCGGGGGCGACTCACCCGATTGCACCGCGGGGGCGGGTGCGAACAGCCGAACGAGATTGATCGCGCCGTCCTTATCCAGCCACACCTTCGCTGAAAGCCCGCTCACGGCGACCCGGTCGATGGTCGCAGAGTTGGTCGGCATGGCCACAACCGTATCGGAGATGGCGACGGTCGGAATCTGGATCCAGTCCTCTTCGACGCCGCGCGCGCGGAGCGCCAGGGTGTTCAGTTCAATCGAAGGCAGGGTCAGCTCCAGCTCGGTGGTGGAACCAAGTGCCAGCCGGTACCGGCCACCGAGGTCGATCAGACCGCTGGTCAGCTGGTACGACAGGACCTCTCCAAGAAACTCTCCAACCCCGGCGGCGCGCAGATCGGCGATCGTGAATTCACCCTCCGAACTGACGACCGGCGCAAGCGCGAAGTGGCCCTTCCAATCGAACTGCTCGTCCGATTCGCTGCGTGCGTGCAGCAGGAAGTCTCCGCCCTCGGGTGTCGTCTTGAACTCCTGCAGGTGAAAGGTCACCGGGTCAAAGGTCCGCTCGAATGGCTGGCGGCGCGCGCGGTCGAGGAAGTCCACCACGCCGCCGTCTATGTCGAGGTCCGCGATCCAGACCCGGGGTGGCTCGTCGTCCTCCGCAGGCGGCGTACGCGGGGTCAGATCGGCGAAGTTCATCGAGCCGTCCGGGCGGATGACCGCACGGACATAGGGCAGATCCACGTCGACCTGACGAAAATACAGCGCGCGCTTCCACAGGGAGGAGAGCTCGAAGTCCGCGAACACCCGCTCGAAACCCAGCATCCGCGCACCGTCCGCGTCGGGGAAGGCGACGTCGCGCGCTTCGAACTGCAGCTTGAAGGGATGGATGCGGATCTCGCCGAGCGTGAGCTCACGGCCGTACTCGGCGCGGACGTACTCGATCGCCTTGTTGCGCACGATGCCTGGCGCGACCTTGAAGCCGAGTAGCGCGTACAGACCGATCAGCGCCGCGACGATCGCGACGGCGATGACCAGCTTCGATTTCAGGAGCGCGCCCATCCCTGGCAGCGAAGCTTATCGCTCGTTCGCGTGCCTGCGAGATTCGAATCCGGCGATCAGCGCCCGCATGTTGTTCTCCCTAGTCCGGCAGCACCTTCCCGGGGTTCATGATGCCACGCGGATCGATCGACCGTTTCAGGACGCGCATCAGCTCGAGGTCGACGTGGCCCTTGTAGCGCGCAAGCTCGCGACGCTTGAGCTGTCCGATGCCATGCTCCGCGCTGATGCTGCCACGGAACTCCCGGACCTGCGAATAGACGGCCTCGGCGATGGCATCTCCGAGCGCCAGGAAGTCCTGCGGCCGCGCGCCCACCGGCTGCGTCACGTTGAAGTGCAGGTTGCCGTCGCCGACGTGTCCGTAGACCAGCATACGCCCATCGGGGACGAGCGCGAGGACCGCCGCCGTCGCGCGAGCCACGAACGCCGGCAGCTGCGCCACCGGCACCGAGACGTCGTGCTTGATGCTCGCGCCTTCCCGTCGCTGCGCCTCGGGCACGGATTCGCGCACGCGCCACAGTGCTTCGCGCTGCGCGACCGACTCGGCCAGCACGGCGTCGCGCACGCCGCCATCGCTCATCGCGGCGCCGAGCGCGTCCTCGAGGAGCGCGCGCAGCCCCGGGTCCTCGCGCGCCGATGCGATCTCGCACAGCACGTACCAGTCGTGTGCCTCGCCGAACGGGTCGCGAACGCCGGCCACGTGCCGCGTCGTGAGCTCGAGCCCGAGGCGCGGCAGCAGTTCGAAGCTCGTGACCGCGTCTCCGGTGGCTTCACGCAACCGACCGAGCAGGTCGACTGCCGCGGCGACGCTCGCGACTGCGACGAAGGCGGTAGCCACCGTGCGGGGTGTCGGAAAGAGCTTGAGGCTCGCGGCCGTGATGACGCCGAGCGTGCCTTCGGCGCCGATGAAGAGGTGTCGGAGGTCGTAGCCCGTGTTGTCCTTGCGCAGGCTCTTGAGCCCGTCGAGCACGCGACCGTCGGGGAGAACGACCTCCAGTCCGAGCACGAGCTCGCGGGCGACACCGTAGCGCAGCGCCGCGAGGCCGCCGGCGTTGGTCGAGAGATTGCCGCCGATCTGGCAGCTGCCTTCGGACCCGAGCGACAGCGGGAAATGGCGCCCGGCCTGCGCAGCCGCCCGTTGCACGTCGGCGAGCACGCAACCGGCTTCGGCGGTGATCGAGAAATTCGCGGCGTCGATCTCGCGCACACGGTTCATGCGGCGAAGGGCCAGGACGATCTGGCGCCCGCTGCCGTCGGGAGTGGCGCCGCCGCAGTAGCTGGTATTGCCGCCGTGGGGCACGACGCCGATCGCGGACTCGTTGCAGATCGAGAGCACGGCGGCGACCTCGGTCGTGGAGCGTGGCAACACGACCAGCCGGGTCGCGCCGCGAAAGAGACCGCGGAAATCGCCGAGATACGGCTCGATCGCGTCGGGCGCCTCGAGGCAGGCGTCCGCGCCGAGCTGCGCGCGAATACGATCGATGACGCTTTCGAGGCTGGTGTCTATGCAGGCACCTGCAGCCGGCACTGCGGCTTGGTGAGCAGCATCTGCAGATCGCCCATCTGGCGCTCGTGGAAGCCGCCCTCGCAGTAGCACAGGTAGAAATCCCACATCCGGACGAACGCGTCCGGATAGCCGAGCCGCCGGACGTCCGGCAGCCGCGCGAAGAAATTCTCGCGCCAGGTCCGGAGCGTCGTCGCGTAGTGCGGTCCGATGTCCTCCAGATGGAAGATCTTCATGTCGGTCACCCGGCGTACCGAATCGGCGATCACCGACACCGACGGCAGAAAGCTTCCGGGAAAGATGAACCGCTGGATGAAGTCGATGCCGCGCGCCGCCGACTCGTAGAGCTGGTCGCGGATGGTGATCGCCTGCAGCAGCATCGCACCATTCGGCTTCAACAGCCGCGAGCATTGTTCGATGTAGGTGTCGAGATAGTGGCGGCCGACCGCCTCGATCATCTCCACCGAGACCATCTTGTCGAACTGCCCGCGCAGATCGCGATAATCGTCCATCAGCAGCGTGATGCGATCCGTGAGCCCAGCTGCGCTGATCTTCTCCGCAGCCTAGTCGTGCTGTTCCTTCGATATGGTCGTCGTGGTCACGCGGCAGCCGTAGTTCTGCGCCGCGTGAATCGCGAGGCCGCCCCAGCCGGTGCCGATCTCGACCAGGTGATCGTCGGGCTTGAGCTCGAGCTTGCGGCAGATGCGCTCGAACTTGGCAAGCTGCGCCTCGTCGAGCGTCGAGTCCTCGCGCTCGAAGATGCCGCAGGAATAGGCCATCGTGTGGTCGAGAAAGAGCGCGTAGAGCTCGTTGCCGAGGTCGTAGTGCGCGGCGATGTTGCGCCGGCTCCCTTCGGGGCTGTTGCGATTGAGGGCGTGCAGCAGGCGACGCAGTGGTGCGGTCGCGATCGACGAGCCGCTGTCGAGCGCATTCAGCACCGGCCGGTTGCGGATGAAGATCCGCACCAGCGAAGTGAGGTCGTTGCTGCGCCAGTGGCCGCGCATGTAAGCCTCCCCCGCACCGGTCGAGCCGCCAAATGCCACGTCGGCATAGGTTTGCGGATGGAGGATCTCTATGGTCGCGTGAAGGCCGAAGGCCGCGCTCCGCTTGCCAAATCGCTGGCGCTCGGCGCCGTCGATGACAGTGACCTCGCCGTGTTCGAGCCCGGCGAGCTTGCCGAGGAACAGCCGCCGGCCGAGCCGCTGCAGCCAGGAATCGGTTGCGGGGGCGGTGCCTGCGAGCTCCGCGGGGACGATGGTGGGTTTCATGCGTAGCTCCGGAGGATTGCCAGAACCAGGCTGAAAAGGCTCCGGTCTGCGCGCGCGGGTGTCAAGCCCCGCTGTACCGGGCCGCCGTCAGAAAAAAGGCCGCGCCCCGGACGGGGCACGGCCTGCGCGTGGAAGCGGCCAGGGCTTCAGGCGACCTGGCCGGAGAGTGCCGCGATCCGCTCCTCGAGCGGCGGGTGCGACATGAAGAGACGCTTGAGGCCGGCGCCGGCGCCGCCCGCGATGCCGAAGGCCGCCATCTTGTCGGGCAGCGGGCCGGCGTGGCGCTGCATCAGCCGCTCAAGCGCGCCGATCATGTGCTGCCGGCCCGCGAGCCGGGCGCCGCCCGCGTCGGCGCGGAACTCGCGCTGGCGGGAGAACCACATCACGATGATCGTGGCGAGCAGGCCGAGCACCAGCTCGGCGACGATGGTCGTGATCCAGAATGCCGGGCCATGGCCTTGCTCGTTGCGGAACACCACGCGGTCGACCGTATGGCCGATGACCCGCGCCAGGAAGATGACGAAGGTGTTGACCACGCCCTGGATGAGCGCGAGCGTGACCATGTCGCCGTTCGCGACGTGGCGTCACCTCGTGCGCCAGCACCGCCTCGGCTTCCTGCTGCGACATGCTCTGCAGCAGCCCGGTGCTGACGGCGACCAGCGCCGCGTTGCGCCTCGCGCCCGTGGCGAAGGCGTTCGGCTCCGGCGAGTCGAATACGCCGACCTCGGGCATGCCGATGCCCGCCTGCTGCGCCTGGTTGCGCACGGTATTGACGAGCCAGCTTTCGGTGGCATTCGCCGGCTGCGCGATGACCCGCACGCCCATCATGCGCTTCGCGGACCACTTCGAGATCGCGAGCGAGATGAACGAGCCCGCAAAGCCGAAGACGGCCGCGAAGATCAGCAGCGCGCCGAGATTGAGACCGGTCCCCGATTCGTCGAGGATGCTCTCGACGCCGAGCAGCCGCAGCACGATGCCGAGCAGCACGACGATGGCGAGGTTGGTGGCGAGGAAGAGCAGGATCCGTTTCATTCAGCAGACTCCGGTGAGACGCTTGCCGGTGTTTGGGGCGAGGACGTCGGGATTCAAGGACGGCGCGGAAGGAGTCATTCCCGGTCGCGGTACTCGTCGTCCTCGTCGTCGTAGTCCTCGTCATCGTCGTCGTCCCAGTCGTCGTCCTCGTCGTCCTCCCAATCTTCGTCGTCGAGATCCTCGTCGTCGCCTTTCGCGTCCTCGTCGTCGTCCGCCCAGCCTTCGGGCTCCTCGGCCAGCTCGAGGTCGAGCTCGTTCCAGGCGTCGAGGTCGAGCTCTTCGATTTCGCGATCCAGCCATTGGATGCGGACCAGGATGTCGTCCGGATTGACGGCGAGCACCTTGAAGGTCTCCTCCCGTTCAAGGTCTTCGTACCATTGGCCCGGGGTCGGGTCGAAATCGCGGCTCACTATTGATTCCTCGACAGGCATCCGGGCGCTGACGGCTGGTCGCGATCAACTATACGTGCCGCTCCGGACGGCAGGCAACCCGGTGCCTCGCCCATGACTGATGAGCCCCTCAAGTAGAATGCCGCCGTCACCGCCCCGGACCTCGACGATTCGTGCATTCCTACCGCGCCCCGCTTCGTGACATCCGCTTCGTCGTGCACGAAGTGCTCGATTTCGAGGAGCACTACCGGTCCTTTGGCCGCGAGGATCTCAATCGTGAGCTGCTCGAGGGCATCCTCGAAGAAGGCGCGCGGTTCGCCGAGGACATCCTGGCGCCGACCAACCGGGTGGGCGACGAGCACGGGCTCGTCTTCGAAGCCGGGCGCGTGCGCACGCCGCCCGGCTTCAAGGACGCCTACGAGCGCTATTGCCGCGACG
This sequence comes from uncultured Gammaproteobacteria bacterium, assembly GCA_963728295.1. Classification (GTDB taxonomy): domain Bacteria; phylum Pseudomonadota; class Gammaproteobacteria; order Steroidobacterales; family Steroidobacteraceae; genus DATJKD01. The sequence goes on from CAVSKB010000011.1 coordinate 207,461, forward strand.
GCTGGATCACGATGACCCAGAACCCGCGCTGGGGCGGGCAGGGGCTGCCCGGTGGCTTCGCGCTCGGTTTCAGCGAGATGCTGATCTCCGGGAACATGGCCTGGAAGATGTACTCGGGCCTGACCGAGAGTGCCGCGCACACGATCGAAGCGCACGCCAGCGAGGACCTCAAGTCGCGCTACCTGCCGAAGATGGTCACCGGGGACTGGACCGGCACGATGTGTCTCACCGAGTCGCACAGCGGCACGGATCTCGGGCTGCTGCGCACGCGGGCCGAGCCCCGCGGCGACGGAACCTGCGGGATCACCGGTACCAAGATCTTCATCAGCTGCGGCGAGCACGACCTGTCGCGCAACATCGTGCACCTGGTGCTCGCGCGGCTCGTCGATGCGCCGGCCGGTACCCGCGGCATCAGCCTGTTCCTGGTGCCGAAGCTGCTGCCGGATGCCAACGGCGACCCCGGCCGCGCGAACGGCGTCGCCTGCGGCTCGATCGAGCACAAGATGGGCATCCACGCCTCGCCGACCTGCGTCATGCATTTCAACGACGCGACGGGCTGGCTCGTCGGCCAGGCCAATGGAGGCCTCGCCTGCATGTTCACGATGATGAACCACGCCCGGCTGGGTGTCGGGCTGCAGGGACAAGGCGTGTCCGAGCTCGCCTGGCAGGCCTCGGTGGCATATGCACGCGAGCGCCGGCAGGGTCGCTCACTGAGCGCAGCGCGCCCGTCCGGCGCGGCGGCCGATCCCATCATCGTGCACCCCGACGTGCGCCGCATGCTGCTCACGCAGAAGGCATTCGTCGAGGGCGGACGCTTGCTCGCTTTTCTAACGGGACGCGAAATGGACAGCGCCGAGCTCAACCCCGACGCCGAGGCCCGCCGCCGCTCCGAGGAGCTCATCGCCTTTCTCACGCCGATCGTCAAGGCTTTCCTGACCGACGCGGCGGTCGAGGTGGCAAGTCTCGCGGTACAGATCCACGGCGGCCACGGCTTCATCCGCGAGACCGGTGTCGAGCAGCTGCTGCGCGACGCGCGGATCACGCCCATCTACGAGGGTACGAACGGCATCCAGGCGCTCGATCTCCTCGGCCGCAAGGTGTTCGGCACGGGCGGCAGGAGCCAGCAGGCAATGGCGGCGCGCATCCGCGAGTCGATCGGGCGTTTCGGCGCAATCCCGGAGCTCGCGGGCTTTGCCGCCGATCTCGCGCGACGAGTCGACCGTTGGGATGCGCTCACCGAAATGCTGGCCGAGTCGGCGACGCAGAACGCCGATGAGATCGGCGCCGCCGCGGTCGATTACCTGCAGTACTCGGGCTATCTCTGCCTGGCCTGGTGCTGGCTGGTGGCCGCGGGTGTCGCCGCGCGCCGCATTCCGCAGGCCGGGTCGGATGCGCCCTTCTACCGCGCCAAGCTCGCCACGGCGCGGCATTACTTCGAACGGCTGCTGCCGCGCGCCGATGCGCACGAGGCGGCGGCGCGGGCTGGCGCCGCGGGGCTGATGGCGCTGCCCGCAGAACACTTCGCCATCACATGAGCGACGCGGCGGCGCGCGGCGACGAGCGGCTGCGCTCAGCGCGGCGGGTCGTCGTCAAGGTGGGTTCGGCGCTGCTGGTCGACGCGGCGACAGGCCGGCTCAACCGCGACTGGCTTGCGGCACTGGCGGAGGACCTGGCCGACATGCGTCGCCAGGGCAAGGAGCCGGTCGTCGTCTCCTCCGGTGCGATCGCGCTCGGCCGCGGACCGCTGCAGCTTGGCGCGGGCCGGTTGCGGCTCGAGGAAAGCCAGGCAGCTGCGGCCGTGGGACAGATCCGCCTGGCGCATGCCTGGACAGAGGTGCTCGAGGAGCAGGGGCTCAAGGTCGCACAGGTGCTCCTGACGCTGGGTGACACCGAGCAGCGCCGGCGTTATCTCAACGCGCGCGGCACGCTCTTTACCCTGCTGCGGCTGGGCGCGGTGCCCGTGATCAACGAGAACGATACGGTGGCGACCGCCGAGATCCGCTACGGCGACAACGACCGACTGGCCGCGCGTGTCGCACAGATGGTGAGCGCGGACTGCCTGGTGCTGCTTTCGGACGTCGACGGCCTCTACAGCGCCGACCCGGCACGCGATGCGGACGCGTCGTTCGTACCGGAAGTGACACGGGTCACGGCGGAGATCGAGGCGATGGCGCGCGGCGCGAGCTCTGCGGTAGGGTCCGGCGGCATGGCGACCAAGCTCGCCGCCGCGAAAATTTCGCTCGCAGCCGGTTGCCACATGTGCGTCGCGAGCGGCCGCGAAACGCACCCTCTGCGGCGCATTGCCGAGGGCGCGCGCTGCACGTGGTTCGTCGCCGAGGCATCGCCGCTCACGGTTCGCAAGCAGTGGATCGCGGGCAGCCTGCAGCCGGTCGGGGAGCTGCACGTCGACGCGGGTGCGGTGCGGGCACTGCGCGACGGCCGCAGCCTGCTGCCCGCCGGGGTCACCAGGGTCGACGGGCACTTCGATCGTGGCGACCCGGTCGTGGTGCTCGGGCCGGACGGCGCTGAGATCGCGCGGGGCTTAAGCGCCTACTCGCGCGGCGACGCGGAGCGGATACAGGGCCGACGGAGCTCGGAGCTCGAGGCGCTGCTTGGATTTCGCGGGCGGGATGAGATCATCCATCGCGACGACCTGGTTCTTTCCTGATTCGAGCCCTCGACTGCTGTACCGATGGCGAACGGCGATCTCCCGGCGCTCATGAACCGCATCGGAGCCGATGCGGCCGAGGCCGCTCGCGTGCTCGCGCAGGCGGGCGCCACCGAAAAGAACGCCTCGCTGCGGGCGGCGGCGGGTGAGCTCCGCGCCCGGTGCGAGGAGATTCTTTCCGGCAATGCGTTGGACCTGGCCGACGCGCGCAAGGCATCGGCGAGCGCTGCATTGCTCGACCGGCTGGCTCTCGACCGCTCGCGGATCGAAGCCATGGCGCGCGGTCTCGAGGAAATCGCCGCGCTGCCGGATCCCGTCGGCACACGTGACCGCGGAGTGGCAACGCCCGAACGGGCTCGTGATTCAGCGCGTGCGCGTGCCGCTCGGCGTCATCGGCATCATTTATGAGAGCCGTCCCAACGTCACTGCGGATGCCGGCGCGCTTTGCCTCAAGTCGGGCAACGCCTCGATCCTGCGGGGCGGCAGCGAGAGCCTGCGCTCGTCGACGGCGATCCACGCATGCCTCGTGGCCGGACTCGCGACGGCCGGTCTGCCGACGACTGCCATCCAGCTCGTGCCCACCACCGACCGCGCCGCGGTCGGGCTCATGCTCGGCGGTCTCGATGGACGCATCGACGTACTCGTGCCGCGCGGCGGCAAGAGCCTCGTCGAGCGCGTGCGGCGAGAAGCCCGCGTGCCGGTGATTGGTCACCTCGAGGGCAACTGTCACGTCTACGTCGACCGGGCCGCGGACATCGGGATGGCGCGTGCGATCGTCCGCAACTCGAAGCTCCGTCGCACGGGTGTATGCGGCGCCGCCGAGACCTTGCTGATCGACGCCGGCTGCGCGGCGACGCACCTGGCGCCGATCGTGCGGGAGCTCCTCGAGGCGGGCTGCGAAGTCCGTGGCGATCCGGCGGTGATGGCCGTCGATCCGCGGGTGCGACCGGCCACCGAGGACGACTGGCGGACGGAGTATCTCGACGCGGTAATCGCGGCGCGGGTGGTCGATGGCGTGGATGCCGCGATCGCGCATATCGCGCGTTACGGTTCGGCGCACACCGAGTCCATCGTCACGGCCGATGCGGCCGCCGCCGAGCGCTTCCTGTCGCGCGTCGACAGCGCGATCGTGCTGCACAACGCCTCGACGCAGTTCGCCGACGGCGGTGAGTTCGGGATGGGCGGCGAGATCGGCATCTCCACCGATCGCTTTCATGCCCGCGGGCCGGTGGGCGTCGAGCAGCTGACGAGCTACAAGTACGTGGTGCGGGGCTCGGGGCAGATCAGGCCCTGAGCGCGGCCAGCCCGCCGCGGAGCGAGTACACCGCGGGGTGACCATCGGCGCGCAGCTCCTCGGTGAGTGCGAGACTGCGTACGCCGTGCGCACAGACGATGAGATAGCGGCCGTCCTCATCCAGCGGCGACCGGCCGTGCACGTACTTGCTGAGCGGCAGATGCCGCGCGATCCGAACGTCCGGCGGGTCCGTGTCGCGTTCCCACTGCTCGCGGACGTCGATCAGCTCGTAGCCGGCCGCGCGGGCCGCCGTGAGGCTTGCGAATTCGAGCTCGAGCGGCTCGGGGTGAGCCTCGCTCTGCCCGTGAGCCTGCGCGTGCGCGTGTCCTGCCGGCTCCGCGCAGCGCTCGCAATTGACCCACCCGCTGTCGCCCTCCGGGTAGTGCTCCTTCTTCCAGATGGGCAGGCGTTGCTTTACCTCGTCGATGATGTAGCGGCAGGCGGCGAATGCCTCGTCGCGATGCGCGGCGCTTACACCGACCCACACCGCGAGCTCGCCGATCGCGAGCTCGCCTACGCGATGCACGCAGGCGATGCGCCGCACGCCGAACCGCTCGAGCGCCTCGGCGACGATCCGTTCGCCTTCCTTGACCGCGAGCGCCTCGTATGCCTCGTACTCGAGCCGCAGCACGTGCCGGCCCTCGTTGTGGTCGCGTACCCAGCCCTCGAAGCTCGCGTAACCGCCGCAGGCGGGGTCGGCGAGCGACGCGCGCAGTGCCTCGGGCGAGAAGGGCTTTGCGCTGAGTGAGAAACTGCGCATCACCCACCCGCCACCGGTGGAATGAACACGACCCGGTCGCCCGAGCGGAGCGACTGCTGCCAGTCGCCGAATTCCTCGTTGATCGCGACCCGCATCGCGTCGCGCGCGAGCGCGAGCCCATGGCGCGCCGCAAGCTCGTCGAAGAGCTCCGCCGCGGTCGCCGCGCCGGTCTCGACGCGCTCCATCCGCCGGCCGGCCTGGTCGCGCAGGATCGCGTAGTAGTGGACCTCGATCGATTTCATGAATGATCCCCGGACGCCAGCCGCCGGTGCGCGGCCGCGAGGTCTTCGGGAGTATTGACGTTGCCGAGCAGCGGGGCGGTCTGCTCGATGAGCGGCACGCCGCTTGCGATCACGAGCTTGCGGGGACAGTTGCGTCCTGCTGCGATCGACTCGCGCACCATCGGGGCGGATGCGGGCTCGAAGATCGCGCACAACGGCTCGGGCAGTCCGTCGCTGGTGCTGCGGTACGCCGTGACCGGTTGGTCGGCACGCCGCGCGGCGATGAGCCGGGCGAGCATCTCGTCGTCGACGAAGGGAAGATCGCAGGCAAGCACGAGCCACGCGGAGTGCGGGTGCGCAACCTGCGCTGCCGCGATCCCGGCGATGGGACCGATGCCTTCGTGGATATCGACGACCTGGGGAAAGCCCGCGCGCACAGCCTCCGTGCGCTGGTCCGCGCGCACGGATACGAAGATCCGCTCACAGTGGCGGGTCAGGAGCGCATAGGCCCAGGTGAGCTGAGGCCGGCCGTGGAGCTCGAGCGCGGCCTTGTCGCGCCGCATGCGCGTACTCGAGCCGCCCGCCAGCACGAGACCGTAAAGCGGCGAGAGGTCGATTGCTGGGCTCACCTTGATGGAACCATGGAAAGCCCGCTCAGCGTCCGGTTGCCGGCTGGCCGCCGGCAACGTCGCGCTTTCCGCCGTGTTTCTCGATGAGCCGCGTGTCGGCTATTACGATCGCATGCGAAAGCGCCTTGCACATGTCATAGACGGTCAGCGCGGCGACCGACGCCCCGGTCAGCGCCTCCATCTCGACACCGGTGCGGTGATTGACGGCGACGGTGCAGCGGATCAGGACCTCGTCGCCCTCCATGTCGATGACGATGCGGCAATCCTCGATCCCGAGCGGGTGGCAGAAGGGGATCAGCTCGTGGGTTCGCTTGGCGGCCATCACGCCCGCCACGATCGCCGTGTGGAAAACTGGTCCCTTGGCCGTCGCGAATCCACTGGCACGGAGTTGACCTGCGGCGTCGGCCGGAAACCTCACACGGGTTTCGGCCACAGCCGTGCGTCGGGTCACCGGTTTGCCGGTGACGTCGACCATGGTCGGCCGGGACTGCTCGTCGATGTGACTCAGCATCGCGCTCACCCGCCGATGTAGTTCATTTCTATCTTGTGGAGCTCGCGGACCCGCTCGCCGAGCACCGCGCGCTGTTCGCTGTAGCGATCGTGCCGCGCCGTCCAGACCTCGGCCAGCCGCGCGGCGATCTCCTGGTCGGTGGCGCCACCACGCAGCAGGCCGCGCAGGTCGGTACCGGTCGTTGCGAAGAGACAGGTATAGAGCATCCCTTCGGAGGACAGGCGCACGCGGCTGCAGGCGCCGCAGAAAGGTGCGCTGATCGAGGAGATGAAGCCGATCTCGCCCGCCCCGTCGTCGTAGGAGTAACGTTCGGCGACTTCGCCGCGGTACTGCCCGGGCTGGGCCGTGAGCGGCCACAGCGCACTTATGCGCTCGAGCAGCTCGGCCGACGGCACGACCTGGGCGCGATCCCAGTGGTTGCGGTTGCCGACGTCCATGTACTCGATCAGCCGCACGATCACGGCGGTGCCGCGGAACCGCTCGAGCAGCGCGGGTATCGTGTGGTCGTTGACGCCCCGCTGCACGACCGCATTGACTTTGACCGGCGCGAGCCCTGCCTCGAGTGCAGCGGCAATCCCGTCCAGCACCTTCGTAACGCCGCCGAAGCCGCCGCTCATCCGGCGGAAGACCGCGTCGTCGAGCGTATCGAGGCTCACCGTGACCCGCCCGAGCCCGTTAGCCTTGAGCCTGGCGGCGTGCTGTGCGAGCAGGATGCCGTTGGTCGTGAGCGCGAGGTCGTCGACGCCGTCGATGGCGGACAGTTCGCCCACAAGGTCCGCGAGCCCGCTGCGCAGCAGCGGCTCGCCGCCGGTCAGCCGCAGCTTCGACACGCCGAGCGCGGCGGCGAGCCGCGCGATACGGCCAATCTCCTCGAACGACAACCGCTCCGCCGATTTCAGAAACTCGTACCGCTCGTGGAAGGTCTCGCGCGGCATGCAGTAGGGACAGCGGAAATTGCAGCGGTCCATGACCGAGATCCGCAGATCGTGCATTGGGCGGCCGAGCCGGTCGCGCGGCCGCATCGGCCCGGGCCAGGGCAGGACTTCGGACGATCGGGTCTGGTCGCTCATGGTCACCAACGATAGAACGGAGCGGCGTGGCCTGCGGGATAAATCGCAGGCCCGGGCGGCAGCTCGACAAAGCCATGGGTGCCGAGCAGGGAGACGAAGTCCCCGGAGCCATGCGTCGGGCTCGGCACGGCGACCGAGCCCAGCCCGGGGCGGGCCTCCAGGCGGACAGGAAGGAAGAAGGTAAGAGACGGACGGACCTGGAACTCGGCCCCGAGGCGGATCTGCTCGGGGTCCGGAACAGCGGCACCGCTCGCGGCGAGCATCCCTGGCACGACGTAGCGCAACAGGCAGACGAGGGCCGAAACCGGATTGCCCGGCAGGCCGAACACGGCCTGTCCGCGGCTTGCGACGCCGAACCACAACGGCAGGCCGGGCCGCTGCGCAATGCGGTGCAGGTGCTGCGTCACACTGAGCTCAACCAGTACGGCCGGCACGTGGTCGAACCTGCCCATCGACACGCCGCCCGTCAGCACCAGCACGTCGTGCGTGTCGAGATGCCGGGCGAGCCGGGCGCGCATTTCGGCCGGATCGTCCGGCAGATGATCCTGGCCGGTGCGTCCGAAGCCACGCATGGCGAGCGCGGCGCGCATCGCGTGCGCATTCGAACGGCGCACCTGCCATGCCTCGATCGGCAGGCCCGGCTCGATGAGCTCATCGCCGGTGGTGACGATCATGATGCGCGGCTCGGCGCGAACGCGCGCGTGCGGCAGACCGGCCGAGGCGAGGACGGCGAGCTCGGGTGCGCCGAGACGGGTGCCCTGACCGAGCAGCCGGGCGCCGGCCCGGGCGTCGAGCCCGCGTGCGTGTACATTCATACGCGGTTCGATTGCGAGATCGGCGGGCAGTTCAACGGCGTCTTCCATGACTTTGATCCGCTCGACCGGGACGACGCAGTCGCAACCACCGGGCAGAATCGCACCTGTCATCACCTCGAAGCAGACATCGCCCTCCGGCAGATCGAGCGGCGGCCGACCCGCCGCCTGCATTCCTGCGATGCGGAATCGCCGCGCGCCCGCTGCGTAGCGCGCGCTCGCGAACGCGACGCCATCCATAGTGACGCGATCGAAGGGTGGCTGATCTCGCTCGGCGTATACGTCCTGAGCCAGGACGGCACCGGTCAGCGCCGCGAGCGGCCGCGTCTCGATGGGCAGGGCCGGTAGACGGGCCAGGATCCTGGCGGTTGCTTCGGCCGGCGTCGGCAGTGGCTCACCTGAGCTCATTCCCTGTCCGTTCAGCCTGGGCGGTGGCCGGCTGCCGGTCGGGCGGCGCGGCCGGGCTACTCCTTCTTGTCCCGGGCCTTGAACTCGGTGATCTCTTCCTTCCAGCGATCCGCCACCGCCTGCAGCTCGTCGAGCGCGGCATTGTGCTTCTTCGCGTGGATCTCCTCGAGCGCGAGCTTCTTCTGCGCGTAGCCCTCGTCCGCGGCATCGAGCTTGGCGATCGAGTCGACCTTCTCCTTCTCGAGACACGGCAGATACGTCTCCTGGACGGCCGTCGCATATGCCTTCACCGCCGCCTGGCCCGCCACCATCTCCTCTTTAGGCGCGATCTTGCCATCCGGAAAGGTTTGCGGCGCCTGGGGGTAGGCACAGGCCGTCTGTGCCTGCGCGAGGCCGGTCACGGCCAGCATCAGGGGAACGATGGCGATGAGCGATGCGGGCTTCATGATCTTGAATTCCTCGGTTCTGTCGGAGGGCCGGTCGGTCCGGTCCGGGGCCGAAAATATAGCAGAGCAGACGTAACGCAATGGTCACGGATGTCTGCGAGGGTGCGGCGGGCGAATGCTGGAACGCCGCGAGCGATCGTTGCGTGATGCGGAATCCTTGTTCTACAATTTGTGGGTGATGGAACAGGGATTCCAGGAGCGCAAGCTTGGGGCGGCGCCACGCTGCCTCAACCAAGGGGGCCCGGTCGACGGCCGGGAATGAAGTGCAGCGAAAACGCGAGACCCAGCATCCATGAGCATCCGTAAGTCGATCGTCGTGACAGCCGGCGCGAGTGTCGCCGTGTTTCTACAGGTTGGCGCGGCCAGCGCCGGTGAAATCATCGGGCGGGTAACGGACACGGAGACGGGCCGACCCCTGCCAAACGCCACCGTGCGAATACAAGGTACCGATCGCAGCTCGGTGGCCGATCGCTCAGGGCAGTTCCGGATCCTCGATGTTCCCGCAGGGAGCTACACGATCGAGGTCAGCTCGGTCGGTTTCAAGGCCGGGACCCAGGCCGTAGTGGTGCCGGAAACGGGTGCGGTGACGCAGGCCTTTGCGCTCGCGGCCGGCGGACTCGAAGAGATCACGGTGACCGGTTTCCGACTCTCGCAGGCGACGTCGCTGCAGGACAAGAAGGCGGCCGCGGTCATCAAGGATTCGATCACGGCGGACGACGCCGGCAAACTGCCCGACCAGAACGCTGCAGAAGCCCTGCAGCGCCTGCCGGGGGTGTCCACGACGGTGGATCAGGGCGAGGGCCGGTACGTGACAATCCGCGGCATCGACCCGGGGCTCAACAACGTCACGCTCGACAACCAGATCCTCGCGACGCCGGAGGGCGACACGCGGCGCATCGCGCTCGACACCGTTCCCGCTAATCTCCTGTCCAAGCTCGAGGTGGTCAAGACCGTCACGCCGGACATGGACGGCAATTCGATCGGCGGTTCAATCAACATCGTGACACCCAGCGCGTTCGACGATCCCGATGGCCACTTCGGCAACGGATCAATCGAGTACGGCTACTACGAGCTGAACGGCGAGAACCCGTATGGCGGCTCGCTCGCCTGGGGCCAGACCTTCGGCGCAGACGACCGTTGGGGCATCGTCCTCTCTGGTAGCTATTCCGAGCGTGAGTACGTCTCGCACAACCTGCAGGGTGGCGACCCGTGGGAGGAGGCAGAAGACGACTCCGGGATCCTGATACCCGACGAGCTGGTATTACGCGACTACACAATCGAGCGGATCCGCTCCGGTGTCGTGGCGAACCTCGAGTTCCGGCCGAACGACGCCGTCAAGCTGTACTTCCGCAACCTGTACAACGAGTTCGAGGACACGGAGCTGCAGCCGGAGACGATCTATGCCTACCGCGAAGGGGACCTGATCGACTTCACGCCGACCTCGGGAACCTTCACGGAGGGCGAAGGCAGCCGCGAGATCCAGAGCCGCCTCGAGAACCAGTCGATACAGACCTCGACTCTAGGTGGGGACTACGAATTCGGCTCCTGGACGCTGAGCGGATCCCTTACCTACGGCGAGGCTGAACAGGACACGCCATGGGACTTTGGCTGGGCGTTCGAGCTCGATGAAGCGATCCCCATGAGCTACGACACGTCGAGCTTCTTCTTCGACGTGACCGCCGGGCCTGAGTTCCAGGACGCGTCGCTTCGAGTTCGACGAGATGTTTCGCGCGCACCAGATCGTCGAGGAGGAACTCAAGATCGGGCAGCTGGACCTCAAGCGCGACTTTGTGCGCGGGGATCGCGACGGATTCGTGAAGTTCGGCGCGAAGCTCGTCGACCGCGAGAAGACCAGTGACCAGGACATGCAGGTATACGATGGGTTCGACGGCGATCTGCTGCTGTCGGACGTGTCGCGCCCCGGCGACCCCGACTTCTACGAGAGCGAGCGCCGCTACACGTTCGGTCCGCCAGGTCGAACTTCGATGCCGCGCAACGCTTCTATGACGCCAACGCCGCGTCGTTCGAGATTGAGCGACGCCGACACGATCGCCGAATCCTTCGGCGTCGACTACACGATCTCCGAGGAAGTCACCGCCGGTTACCTGATGGCGCAGATCGACTTCATGCCGGCGCTGACCGTGACCGGTGGCGTGCGCGTGGAGAGGACCGAATCCGACTTCAGCGCCTACGACCTCGAGTTCGTCGACGGCGACATCGACCCGGTACCGCCGCAGGTACTCGGGGTCGAAGAGCTATACGAACTGGCTGCCGGGCCTGCAGATGAGGTATGCCGCGACACCGCGACCTGCTGCGTGCGCGCGGCCTGGACCAATACGATCGGGCGCCCGTCCTACGAGCAGAACGTGCCGTTCCGCATCTTCGAAACTGAAGAAGTCGAAGACGAGCCGGGACCGTGTTCGAAGGCTCGATCGAGACGGGCAATTCCGACCTCGATCCGCTCGAGTCGATGAATCTCGACCTGTCGGTCGAGTACTACCTGCAGCCGTCCGGGGTGATCGCGGCGGGCATCTTCTACAAGGACATCGAGAACCCGATCTTCACTCGCATACAGCAACTGGAGGAAGTCGACTTCGAAGGACGTTTCTATGAGGAGCTCGAAATCGTCCAGCCGCAGAACGCGGACAGCGGCGAGATCCTCGGCATTGAGCTCGAATTATCAGCAGGCCTTCAGCATGCTGCCTGCGCCCCTTCGACGGGCTCGGCATCTCGCTCGGCTATTCCTACTCCGACAGCGAGGCGACGGTGTTTGACCGGGACAGTGACGTGCCGTTCTTCCTGCAGTCAGAGCACGTGGCGAACCTCGCGCTCTTCTACGAGCGCGGCGGTCTGGGTCTGCGGCTTGGCTATTCCTACAAGAGCGAATACCTGGACTCGCTGGGCGACTCGCCGGAAACCGACCTCTACGTGGACGAACACGGTCAGCTCGACTTCAAGGCCAGCTACGACTTCGGCGAGATGATCACCGTATTCCTGCAGGGCCAGAACCTCAACGACGAGCCGCTGCGCTTCTACAGCGGCGACAAGAGCCGGCTCGCGGAGAACGAGATCTACTCGTGGAACGCGATGCTGGGCGTGCAGGTCAAGTTCTGAAAGGCGCAGGGGCCGCCCGGCTTGCCGTGCTGCGATGCACGGCAGCGGGGTCGCGACCTACGGATGGAATGAACGTGCCGAGGATGGAATCCACGTTTCGGCTGCCCTAGCATGGCGGCGACACAGCAGAACCAGGGACGAACGGCGGTGGGGCACCCGAAGGACCTCGAAGGCCTGCGCGCGGAGATCGTCCGCCGCTACGACGACCTGAGCCCCAGGCTCAAGCAGGTCGCGAAGTACGTGCTCGACCATCCCAACGACGTCGCGCTGCAGACGCTGGCGGTGATCGCCAGCCGCTGCAAGGTGCAGCCATCGACGATCGTGCGGTTCGCCAAGACCTTGGGCTACGCGGGCGCGAGCGACATCCAGAAGATGTTCCGCGACGAGATGCTGAATCTCGCGCCGAGCTCGAGCTACTCCGAGCGAATCCGGCAGTACAGCGAGCGCTCCGGCGGCCCAGCCCGGCAGTCGCCGCACGAGCTGATGCGCGAGTTCTCGGACAACAACATCCTGGCGCTCAGGCACCTGCAGGAGGTAGTGCGGCCCGCCGACCTGGACCGCGCGCTCGACCTGATCGGTCGGGCCGCTGCGGTTTACATCATCGGGCTGCGCCGCTCTTTTCCGGTCGCCGCGTACCTTGCGTATGCGCTGCGGCACGTCGATAAGCGCGCATACCTGATCGACGGCGTCGCCGGGATGCTTGCTGAGCAGGCGAGCATCGTCGACAGCAAAGACCTCCTGATCGCCGTGAGCTTCCACCCTTACGCCCGCGAGACCGCCGAGGTCGTCACTGCGAGCCGCGCGCGCGGCGCCCAGGTGCTCGCCATCAGTGACAGCCGCCTGAGCCCTATCGCCCGCGAGGCGGATCTCTATTTCGAGATAAAGGATGCGGAGGTTCGGCAGTTCCGCTCGCTGACGGCGTCGCTCTGTCTCGTGCAGACGCTGGTGATCAGCTATGCGTACCGCGTCCAGCAGCGCACGCCGCGTGACAGTTAAGGGAGCGGCGCAGACCCGCCTCGCATGCGCAAATTCGCTCTCATCGGAGCCGGCCGGATCGGCCGGATACACGCCGCCAACCTCGTGGCACTGCCGGGCGCGGAGCTTGCCTGCGTCGCCGACACGGATGCCGCGGCTGCGGAGGTCCTCGCGCGCTTGCACGGCGCCAGTGTCGCTTCCGCGCAGCAGGCGATCGCCGACGATTCCATCGACGCGCTGCTGATCGCGAGCACGACGGACACGCACGCGGACCTGATCGAAGCCGGCGCGCGCGCCGGCAAGCCAATCTTCTGCGAGAAACCGCTCGATCTCGATCTCGAGCGTGCGGTGCGCTGCCTGGCCGTCGCGGACGAGGCTGGCATCCTGCTTCATCTCGGTTTCAACCGGCGCTACGACCCCGGATTCGCGCGTATCAGGAACGAGATCGCCGGCGGCGGGATCGGCGCGCTGGCTACCTTGACGATCACGAGTCGCGACCCGGCGCCGCCGCCGCTCGAGTACGTGCGTCGCTCCGGCGGGCTGTTCCGCGACATGATGATCCATGACTTCGATATGGCGCGCTGGATGATGGGCGAGGAGCCGGTGCAGGTGTACGCACGCGGTGCCTGCTTCGTGGATCCGGGATTCGAAGCAGCCGGCGACGTCGACACCGCGGCCGCACTGCTGACCACCGCCGCCGGCCGGATCTGCCAGATTTCGAACAGCCGCCGCTGCAGCTTCGGCTACGACCAGCGGATCGAGGCGTTCGGCGAGCTCGGCATGCTGCGCGCGGAAAACGCCACGGCGACGCGCGTCACGCGCGCCGATCGCGTCGGATTCACGACCGAGCCTGCGCTGCCGTTCTTTCTCGAGCGATACGCGGAAGCCTACAGGCTCGAGCTCGCCGACTTCCTCAAGGCGCTCGCGGGCGAGCCCGTGCAGCTCGCAACCGGCCGCGACGGGCTCAGGGCGCTCGCGCTTGCCGACGCTGCGCAGCGCTCGCACGACACAGGTTTGCCGGTCGCCGTACAGTGAAGCGGGGAGACGCGATGGCGGGACTCAGGATCGGACTCATCGGGACGGGCTTCATCGGGCGTTCGCACGCGATCGCCCTGAGCGCGGTCGGCACGGTATTCGACGACGTCGAGCCACCGGTGCTCGAGCTCGTCGCCGACGTCGATGAGCCGCGGGCGGCAGCGGCGCGACGCGCGCTCGGCTTCCGCCGCGCTACATCCGACTGGCGCGCGCTGATCGCCGATCCGGACGTGGACATCGTCGACGTCTGTACGCCCAATCACCTGCACCGGGAGATGGTGCTGACCGCGCTCGCTGCGGGCAAGCACGTGTATTGCGAGAAGCCGCTGGCGCTGGCCGCACCGGAAGCAGCCGAAATGGCCGAGGCCGCGGACCGCGCGGGGATCACTCACCTCGTTGGCTTCAACTTCCCGTGCAATCCGATATTGCAGACCGTTCGTGAAATGCTGGCCGCGGACGAGATCGGCGAGCTGATCGGGTTCCGCGGCCGCTATCTCGAGGACTACCTGGCGGATCCCGCCGTGCCGTTCACGTGGCGCTGCGAGCGACGGCTGGCGGGACCGGGCGCGCTCGCGGACCTCGGGTCGCACCTGATAAACCTCGGGCACGTGCTGGTTGGCGACCTGGCACGGCTCAACGCCTCGCTGCACACCGTGATCCGCGAGCGCATCGAGCCCGCAACGGGAAGGGCGCGCCGAGTCGAGAACGAGGACGTGGCCTACGCGCTGGTCGAGTTCGTAAATGGTGTGCCCGGCAGCTTCGAGATCAGCCGGGTCGCGGCCGGATACAAGCACGGTCTCGCGGTGCGGATCTTCGGTACGCGCGGCAGCCTCTCCTACGACCAGGAACGCTTCAACGAGCTGCGGGTCTACCGCAACGATGACCCGGCAGGACGCCGCGGCTTCCGCACGATCCTCGCCGGACCCGAGCACACCGACTACCGGCCGTTCTGCCCGGCGCCCGGACATGGGCTGGGCATAAACGATCTCAAGGTAATCGAGACACGCAATCTGCTGCGTGCGATCGCTGCGGGCGAACGCGTGCAGCCCGACTTCCACGAGGGTGCGCGCGTCCAGTACGTGATGGACATGTTCGAGCGTTCGAACGCAGAGCGCGCCTGGGTCACGCTAGAGCCGCGCGCGGCGCGAAGTAGCCATGTGCGGAGCGCCGGATGAGCCTCGCGGCCGTCAATCATCTCGCGAAACATCGTGCGGGCTTCGGCCCTGGCGAGACCGTTATCACGCGGCACGATTCGCCGCAGGAGACCACCGGCATCGGACTCGCCGTGCTGCGCCTCGCCGCCGGCGAGCGTCACCAGGGCACGACCGCGGGCGAGACGGCGTGGCTATTGATGCACGGCCGGGTCCGCGGTGCGCTCGATCGCGTCGCGTTCGACTTCGGGCGTGCCTCGCTGTTCGATGAGTCGGCGAGCGCGCTGCATGCGCCGGCAAGTGCCCCGTTCTCGATCGAGGCCGTGGCCGACACGGAGCTCACCGTCTACAGATGTGCGAACTCGCGGCCGTTCGAGCCACGTGTCTTCGGACCGCCTGAGGTACCGAACGAGCATCGCGGCGCCGGCCAGGTGCACGACCGCTGTCTGCGGTTCGTGCGCACGATCTTCGATCGCCGCAATTCGCCGGATTCGGTCGAGCTGGTGCTCGGCGAGGTGGTGACGCTGCCCGGCGGCTGGTCGAGCTACCCGCCGCATCATCATGCCCAACCGGAGATCTATCACTACCGGTTCAGTGAGCCACAAGGCTACGGTCACGCCGAGCTCGGCGACGAGGTCGTGAAGGTGCGCCAGAACGACACCATCCGGATTCCCGCAGGACACGACCACGCCCAGTGCGCGGCGCCCGGCTACGGGATGTATTACTCATGGGTGATTCGTCATCTGCCGGGCAACCCCTACGTGGTCCCGGAGTTCACCGCCGAGCACGCATGGACGATGTCGCGCGACGCGCGCTGCTGGTGGCCGAGGGAGCTCGATGACGACGGCGCCTAGGCCACTCGACGTCATCTGCCTGGGGCGTGCTGCCGTGGATCTGTACGGCCAGCAGATCGGCGGCCGCCTCGAGGACATGCAGAGCTTTGCCAAGTATCTCGGGGGCTCGTCGGCCAATCTCGCAGCCGGTCTCGCGCGGCTCGGGCTCCGGTCCGCGATGCTCACGCGGGTCGGCGACGAGCACATGGGACGCTTCGTCCGCGAGCAACTCGCGCGCGAAGGTGTCGACGTCGGTCACGTGCGCACCGATCCCTGGCGGCTCACCGGGCTGGTCGTGCTCGGGATCGCAGGCGAGGGCAGCTACCCGCACATCTTCTTTCGGCGCGACTGCGCGGATATGGGTCTCACGACCGAGGACTTCGACGAGCCCTGGATCGCAAGCTCCCGCCTGCTCGCGGTCACGGGCACGCACCTGTCGAGCGAGACCACGCGCGCCGCCGTGCTGCAGGCGATGCGCTACGCGCGCGCAAACAGCGTGCGCGTCGTGCTCGACATCGACTACAGGCCGGTGCTCTGGGGTCTTACGGCGGCGGGTGCGGGCGAGGAGCGCTATCGGTCTGCGGCGACGGTCACCGCCGCGCTGCAGGAATGTCTTCCGCTCTGCGATCTCGTGGTCGGCACCGAGGAGGAAATTCACATCGCGGGCGGTCAGCGACGGCACCAGCGATGCGCTCGCTGCGATCCGGCGGGTAACCCAGTGCGCCATCGTGATGAAACGCGGCGCCGAGGGCTGCGTCGTGCTCGACGACGCGGCGGAATCCGTCGACGAGGGGCAGCCCATCCGCGGCTTCCCGGTCGAAGTCCTGAACGTGCTGGGCGCTGGCGACGCATTTCTCGCCGGGTTGCTCGCGGGCCTGCTCGACGGCCGGCCGCTCGCCGATGCCGCGTCGATGGGCAACGCCTGCGGCGCGCTGGTCGTGAGCCGGCACGGCTGTACGCCCGCGATGCCCAGTCGGGTCGAGCTCGACGACTACCTGGCGCGGGCGGCGACGCTGCGCCGTCCCGATCTCGACGACCGCCTCGGGCACATCCACCGTGCAACGACGACGCGCGCGCCGCGTGAAGAGCTGTACGTGCTCGCTTTCGATCACCGACGCCAGCTCGAGTCGCTCGCCGGTCAGTCGGGCGTACCCGCGACGCGCATCGCGGAATTCAAGGACCTGATCGCGCAAGCGGTCGAGCGCGTGGCCGAGCGGACCGGCCAGGGGGAGTACATCGGCGTGATCGTCGATGAGCGCCATGGCGCCGGCGCCCTGGAGCGGTTGAGCAGGGCTGGTTACTGGGTGGCGCGTCCCGCGGAAGTACCGGGCTCGCGGCCCTTGAGCCTGGATCCTTGCGACGACTTCGGCCTTTCGCTGCTCGTCTGGCCCGCGAACCAGGTGGTCAAGTGCCTGGCGTTCTATCACCCGGACGACCCGCGTGAGTTGCGCCAGCGCCAGGAGGAACGCCTGCAGGCGCTCCAGGCGGACTGCGATGGGCTTGGCCGTGAGCTGCTGCTCGAGCTGATCATCCCATCCCAGGGAGCGGGCACGGACGACGACGTTGCCGCGCGGACGCTGACCCGCCTCTATAACCTGGGCGTTCGCCCCGCATGGTGGAAGCTGCAGCCGCAGAGCGAGGCATCCTGGTGCGCGCTGGTGTCGGTCATTGAGACGCGCGATCCCTGGTGCAACGGCGTGCTACTGCTCGGCCTCGAGGCGCCGGAGGAAGAGCTCGCCCGCTCCTTTGCGGTCGCGGCCCGGGTGCGACTGTGCCGCGGCTTCGCGGTCGGCCGCAGCATCTTCGGCACTTCGGCGCGCGCCTGGTTCGCGGGTGAGCTCGACGATGCACGCGCCGTCGCAGATATGGCGGACTGCTACCAGCGCCTGATCGGGCGCTGGCAGGCCGCCCGGAGAGCCGACGCGTGAAGCGCCTGCGACTCACGACCGCGCAGGCGCTGGTGCGCTTCCTGATGTCGCAGCACACGATCGTCGATGGCCGCACCGTGCCGCTGCTGCACGGAATGTTCGCGATCTTCGGTCACGGCAACGTCGCCGGGATGGGCGAGGCGCTGGCGCAGGTACGCGATCGCTTTCCGACCTTGCGTGCCCACAACGAGCAGGCGATGGCGCACGCCGCGATCGCCTATGCGAAGGCGCATCGTCGGCGGCGCATGATGGCGTGCACGACTTCGATCGGCCCGGGCGCGACCAACATGGTCACGGCGGCCGCACTGGCGCACGTCAACCGGCTGCCCGTGCTGCTGTTGCCGGGCGACGTATTCGCGAGTCGCCGGCCCGACCCGGTGCTGCAGCAGGTCGAGGATTTCGCCGACGGCACGGTGAGCGCGAACGACTGCTTCCGGCCGGTATCGCGCTACTGGGACCGCATCACGCGCCCCGAGCAGCTCTTGCGAGCGCTGCCCGAGGCGATTTCCGTGCTCACCGACCCGGCCGACTGCGGACCGGTCACCCTCGCGCTGCCGCAGGACGTGCAGGCGGAAGCTGCTGATTTTCCCGAGAGCTTCTTCGAGTCGCGAATGCACGTGCAGCGACGCAACGGCGCCGATGCCGCGCTCGTCTCCGAGGCCGCGCGTCGGTGGAAGCAAGCGCGGCGGCCGTTCCTGATCGCGGGGGGCGGCGTCCACTATTCCGGCGCGTGCGACGCGCTCGGGCGCTTCGCGGAGCGCTTCGGTGTCGCCGTGGCCGAGACGCAGGCAGGGAAGGGCGCACTGCGGTTTGATCATTCCTGCAACGCGGGAGCCGTCGGCGTGACCGGTTCCGCCGCGGCGAATGCGCTCGCAGCCGAAGCGGATCTCATCGTCGCGGTCGGCACGCGGCTGCAGGACTTCACGACCGGATCCGCGGCCCTGTTCGCGAATCAAACCCGCCCGTTGATCGCGATCAACGTCTGCCGGCGCGATGGGATCAAGTATGGCGCCTTGCACCTGCAAGGCGATGCGCAGCGCACGCTCGATGAGCTCTCGCGCGAGATCGAGCCGCCGACGGACGACGCCTGGCGGCGCCGGATCGCAGAGCTTGCGCGCGAATGGCGCGAGGCGGTGGATCGCGCAACCGCAGACGACGGTACCGATCGGCCGTCGGATGCGCAGGTGCTTGGCGCCGTCAACCGCTGGATCGGACCCGAAGGAACGGTCGTGTGCGCGGCCGGCGGCCTGCCGGGCGAGCTGCACAAGCTCTGGCGCGCCCAGGATGCCGATGCCTATCACCTTGAGTACGGCTATTCCTGCATGGGATACGAGATCGCGGGCGGGTTGGGCGTGAAGCTCGCGCGACCCGCGCGGGAGGTCGTCGTGCTGGTGGGCGATGGCAGCTACCTGATGATGAACTCCGAGATCGCGACCTCGATCGCGCTCGGTCTCAAGCTCACGGTCGTCGTGCTCGATAACCGTGGCTTTGGATGCATCAGCCGCCTGCAGCAGGCCTGCGGCAGCGAATCCTTCAACAACCTGCTGGACGAGCCCGGGCAGCGTGCGCCGCCGATCGACTTCGCCGCGCACGCGCGGGCACTCGGTGCGGTCGCCGAGCAAGTGACGGGGATACCAGCGCTGACGGCCGCGCTCGACCGCTCACGGGGCGCGCCAGCGACTTCGGTCGTCGTGATCGAGACGAGCGCCGCACGCGCGACGGCCGACGGCGGCGCCTGGTGGGACGTCCCGGTGGCCGAGATGTCGGAGAGCGCAACAGTGCAGCGCGCTCGACGTGAATATCAGCGCCGCCTCGCCGAGAAGGGCCTCAAATGAACGTCAGGCTGGGGATCAATCCGCTCACCTGGAGCAATGACGACATGCCTTCGCTGGGCGCGGAAATCCCGCTCGAGACCTGTCTGCGCGAAGCGCGCGCCGCGGGTTACGAGGGCGTGGAGCTCGGCCACAAGTTTCCGCGGCGTGCGGCCGAGCTCGGTCCTATCCTGGCCGAGCACGGTCTGGCGCTGGTTTCGGGCTGGTACAGCGCGCGGATGCTCGAACGTGACGTGGACAGCGAGTTTGCCGCGATGCAGCCCCACCTCGAGCTACTGATAGCGCTCGGCTGCGAGGTCATGGTGGTCGCCGAGGGCACGGGCAACATCCACGGCGATCGCGCCGCGCGTCTTTCGCAGCGGCCGTACATGCCGCGCGGCCGCTGGGAAGAATATGGCGCACGGCTCACGGAGCTCGCCGAGCGCATGCGCGGCTGCGGAATGCGCATGGCCTTCCATCACCACATGGGCACGGTGGTGCAGTCCGCGGACGATATTGACCGGCTGATGTCCTGCTCCGGGCCCGCGGTCGAGCTGCTGCTCGATACCGGCCACATGACGTTCGCCGGCGCCGACGCGATCGAGTTCGCGCGGCGCTACGCCACCCGCATCGCGCACGTGCACTGCAAGGACTTGCGCGCAGACGTGCTCGACGCCATGCGCAATCGCGACAGCAGCTTTCTCGACGCCGTGCTGGACGGGGTGTTCACGGTGCCGGGTGACGGCATCATCGACTTCGGCGCCGTGCTCGCGCCGCTGGCTGCGCGCCGGATATCGGGGATGGCTCGTGGTCGAGGCGGAGCAGGATCCCGCGATCGCACACCCGCTCACCTGCGCGACGCTCGGCCGGCGCAGCATGTCCGCCGCTGTGCGCCAGCACGTCGCATGACTCAGCGCCCGGGTCGTGCCGTCGCGGATCTTCTGCGCCGGCGTGTGCTGCAGGCAACGATCGCGCTGCCAGCGCTCGGGACGCGTGGCGCGCTTGCGGCGGAACTCGGCTACCCCCGCGTGATGCAGGGACCGATGGTCGGCGCGGTCACCGCCACGTCGATCCTGGTCTGGGCGCGTGTGAGCGGGCCGCACTCGAGTCGAGGTCGAGTACTCGCACCGAGCCAGGCCTTTCTGCATACGAGGCGCACGCCAGCCGTGGCCGCGCGTGCCGAAGACGACTACACCGTGCGCATCGAGTTGCCCGGCCTGTCGGCGGCGACGCGCTACTGGTACCGCGTGCTGCTCGATGGGCAGGACGGCGCGCTACGGGCGGGTGCCGTACTCCGCGCGCACCGCACCCGCGGGCCGCGCGCCGGTGCGCATCGCGTTCGGCTCCTGCGCGCGCGTGCAGCTTGATCGCGAGCAGCGGATCTTCGATGCGGTGAGGCAGGCCGAGCCGGACCTCTTCGTCTGGCTGGGCGACAACATCTACGGTGACAGCGAACGGCCAGAGCTGCTTCGCGGAGGAATACCGTCGCCAGCGCAATGTGGCGGCGCTCGAGCCGCTGCTTGCCACCGTGCCGCAGACTCGCGACCTGGGACGATCACGATTTCGGTCTCAACAATGCCGACCGAACGTACTCGGCGCGCACCGATTCACTCCGCGTGTTTCGCAACTACTGGGCGAATCCGGCCAGCGGGCTGCCCGAGACGCCCGGGCGTCTTCTTCCGTTACGAGTACGCGGGCGTGGATCTTTTCATGCTCGACGGCCGCTACTATCGCGACCCGAATACGTCGACCCGATGGTCCCGGCAAGACGATGCTCGGACCCGCGCAGCTGGCGTGGCTCGAGACGGGACTGCTGCGCGAGCCGCTGCGCCCTTCAAGCTGCTGGTGTCGCGGCAGCGGCTGGTCGATGGCCGATGGGCCGAAGGGCGACACCTGGGGCGGCTTTCCGTGGCGAGCGCAACCGTCTGTTCGACTTCATCCGTGACCAGCGCATCGAGGGCGTCGTGCTGCTGTCCGGGCGACGCGCACATCGGCGAAGCTCAACTGCATCCGCTGGTCTGAACGCGGTGGCTACGACTTTTACGACCTCGTGAGCTCGCCGCTCGCGCAGGCGACCAGCATCAGCTTCGCAAGCCAGACGCCCGAGCATCGCGTGCGGCCGGTGTATTCCGGCGGGGTAAATTTCGGGCTGCTCGACTTCGAGTGGGAACCCGAGCCGCGGCTGCACTTCACGCTTCGCAACGGTCGTGGCGAGTCTGTGTGGAAGCCGCTTACCCTCGCGGCGAGCGAGCTCGTAAACGGCCGCGCAACGTGCCTTGAGAAGACGATTACTGGTTGAGCTCGCCGGCGCTCGGCGTGGGTTGTAGCTCGTCGCAGCTCGGCCCGGCTGTCTCGCGGGCCGGTTACCACGATCGACGAACGTTACAGGGCTGAAGAGGCTGCCCCGCACGTCTTGTCGGAGCGCACCGCATCGTCGGTGGTATCGCGGAATCGTTGCGGAGTCATCGCTTCAGAGTGCCCGCGACGTCTACCTGTAGCGGCTCGAGCGTGCTTGCGGCCCACGAGACACCCGGTCCAAACGCCGGCTCGCCGATGCCACGGCGGGGTCGCGAGCCGGCGCGTGGACGTGGTGGTATCCCAGCCGCGAAGCAGGCCTCCGTCCCCACAGTTGGACGTTGCGGGCACTCTTGGCGAAGGGCTGCCTCGACGATTCCGCGATACCGGCAGCGATCCGGCGCTCGCCGACAGCACGTGCGGGGCACCCTCTGACCGCTGTGCACCGTTCGTCGATCGTGGTGCGCGGCTGGGATACCACCACGGCCGCGCGTCGGCGAGCAACCACTATTGGCCAGGCAGCAGCCACCAGCACGGCCCCAGGCGGTTAGTCGGACAGTTTCAACGCGGCCGCGATCCGCGACCAGGGCACGAGCTTGAAGTTCTGCCGATCGGCAGGGGTCAGATTGCGCCCGTCCTGCACTACGAGTACGCCGTGCTCGAAACCAGCGCCCAGCGGCGTGCTCGTGACGTCCAGCCCGTCGGTCTCGGACGCACCGTCGATGCCGAGGTCCTCGTTCGCCACGATGTGGAACTTGCCGACGAACGCGTTCGCACCCTCGCGGCGATACACGGCGTAGTTGTCCTCGCCCTGGTTTGACACGACGAGATAACCGGTTCCGCCCGCGCCACGCCAGAGACTGATACCTTCGACGTCGGCGGTGAGGTTACCGTCCTCGGTTGTGTCCACTGCGGTCCGCTCGGAGCCGGTCCCAGGCTCGGCGCCGTATTTCCAGAGCCCCGTATCTTCCTCACCGACGTAAAGCCAGCCGAACTCGTCATCCGCGACGCAGCCCTCGGCCTGCGAGCCCACCTTGAAGATCGCGCACTCGCGTGGCGCGCACCCGGCCGCGGCGCTCTTCCAGCCGCCACTGACGCATCAGGCCGGTATCCGCGTCGTTGACGAACAGGTAGAAGCGTCCATTGCGCGGGTTCCGGTACAGGCAGGCGCCATAAGGATCGCTCAGGCCCGTGGCGGAGTCCTCGACCTCGAGCGCGACCAGCCGTCGCGCAGCAGCCTCGATCCGGTACAGCGCAATCGTCTTGCTGGTGCGGTTGCTGGCCGCGACCAGCGGCACGCGTTGTCCATCGAATGGGAACCCATCGCGGAGGTCGACGTTGTTCATTCGTCCGTCCGGCAGCGTCTGGATGCGGCGCCCCGAAAGATCGTAGACCTCGAGCCCCAGCTTCTTGTTTGCGCCAATGATCAAGCTCTGCGCCGCATCGGCCGGGTTCACCCAGATCGCGGGGTCGTCCGCGGCATCACCGTAAGTCGAAACGGGTTCGGTCTCGACCGTCGGTTCGACGATGATCGCGGTGGGGCGGGGCACGTCGCGATCGGGTGCAGCGGTGCGTGTGGCGAGACCCAGGGGGCCGGCCAGATCTGAGAACGAGATCAACTTGTAATTGGCGTAGGCGTCGCCGTTGTCCTCGTCGGTGACTGCGAGCAGGCCGCCGTCGAATCCGGGCAGCGAGCCCGATACGAGCGCGAGTCCCTCGACTTCGCCGACCGCAGGTATCGCACCGCTTGCGGCGAGAGTGATCGCACCCAGCGATTTTCCTTCCAGATCATAGATACGCAGGGCGCCTTGCCCGACGTCGGTCGCAAGGGCATACGCGCTCGCGGTATCCGCGCGATAGATTGCGACGCCCTTTACCTCCTCCTTGATCGTTCCGAGGGGCGCGAGCGCATCGAGCTGAGCAGGCGTCGCGTCCGACTCCGGCTCGGCGGCGATGCGCCAGAGACCCGTCGTCTCGACCGACACGACCACCGTCTGCGTCGCATCGTCGACGGCGCAGGGACCCGCTCCGCGGCCGAGAGGAACGCGCCGGATCAGGGCGGCGGTAATGCCGCCATCCTGGGCATGCAGCTCGAGCTGATCGAGATCTCCGTCGTCGGTGCTGACGAGCGCGTAGGTCTTGCCTGTGACCGGGCTTCGGTAACTGCAGAGACCGGTCACCTCTGCGCCGAGCTCGACCGCTTTGCCCGGCACGGGCGCCAGCTGCCGGCTTGCGGGATCGACCGTGAAGAAATGCAGCTTCGCCCGCGAAACGTCCACGGCAAGCACGAGATCGACAGCGCGACCGTCGATCGGCACGCCGTAGCGCACCTCGACGAACTCCACATGGGGGTCTGGGACCCGCTGCAGCGCCGCACCATCCAGGCCGAATATCTCGAGACCTGCAGTCCCGCCGGCACCCAGCACGAGACTCCGCTGTGGCTCCGCCGGATGCACCCAGATCGCGACGTCATTCGCCGCATCCTGCAGACTGGGGGCGGTCTGCAGCCGGGGCGCGACGGCAAGCGGCGGGCCGGTTTCCGCGGCCGCCGCCAGCGCCGCGACGCAACACAGCAAGGGCAACAGGGTTGCGGTCATGCGGGACATGGGCGGGTCCTTCAGGCCGGACGTCGGTACGGACCGTATGGAATTTGAATTCTAAACATCTATGCTCGTAGAATCAAAATTTCATCCACCCTGTTTGGTACGGCTGGTGTCACGCATATATATGCGAGGGGTCGAGTGAACGGGCTTTTGCGCGCATTCGCCACCGGCCCGGACCGTCCCCTGATCGCCGATCGGGGGCGTATCGATGCGCTTTTCCGAAGCTATCGCATACGGGTGATGCTTGCCATCACGGTGGGTTATGCGTTCGCGTACACCTGCCGGCTCGCGCTCTCGATCGTCAAGAAGCCGCTGATCGATGCCGGGATCTTCTCGCCGGCCGAGCTCGGGTTGATCGGCTCCGCGCTGTTGTACACCTATGCGCTCGGCAAGCTCGTCAACGGGTTTCTGGCCGATCACGCCAACATCCGGGTGTTCTTCGCTTTCGGCGTCCTGGTGTCGGCGCTTATCAACATCGCGATGGGTTTTTCGACACTGCTGTGGTTATCCGTCGCGCTGTGGGCGCTCAACGGCTGGTTCCAGGGTTTCGGCGCACCCTCGGGTGTCGTCTCGCTGGCGCAGTGGTTCGGAAACCGCGAGCGAGGTCGTTACTACGGCATCTGGAGCACTGCTCACTCGATGGGCGAGGGGCTCACCTTCGTCGCCATCGGCGCGCTGGTTAGCGCATTCGGCTGGCGCGCAGGCTTCTGGGGTCCCGGCCTGCTGTGCATCGTGGCCGCTGCGGCGATCTATCTGCTGCTCGGGGACCGGCCGCGGACGATGGGGCTGCCGACCGTCGCCGACTGGCGCAACGATCACTACGCTGGATCGAAGGAGTCGCACGGTGCGCCGAGCGGCGGCGTGCTGCGGCAGCAGCTCGCGGTTCTCGCGATACCGGCGATCTGGGTACTCGCCGTCTCGAGCGCGACTGATGTACGTGACGCGCTACGCGATCAACAGCTGGGGCGTGCTCTACCTGCAGGAGACGCGCGGCTATTCGCTGGTCGAGGCCGGCGGATTCCTGATGGCGAGCACGCTCGCTGGCATCGTGGGCTGCGTCGCCTTCGGCTTTGTCTCGGACAAGGCGTTCGGCGCGCGGCGTCCGCCGGCCAACCTGCTGTTCGCCCTGATCGAGCTCGCCGGTCTCGCGCTGATCTTCTTCGGTCCTCGCGGCCACGCCTGGCTCACTCTCGCATTCGTGCTCTACGGCGTGGGTCTCAACGGGCTCGTCACCTCGCTCGGCGGGTTGTTCGCGGTCGACATCGCTCCCAAGCGGGTCGCCGGCGCCGTGATGGGTGTCGTCGGGATCATGAGCTACCTCGGCGCCGCGTTGCAGGAGAACCTGAGCGGGCACCTGATCGAGCGCGGCATGACCGTGGTCGACGGCGTCCGCAGCTATGACTTCGGGCCGGCAATTGCGCTTCTGGATAGGAACGTCCGTGGTGTCGATGCTGCTGGTCTTGAGCCTCTGGCGCGTGCGTCTGCGCGACTGAGCGACATGGTGTCCATACCTGGAGAGGGGAGAATCGAGCAGTGAGCATGAGCGGCGCGGCATACGACCTGGTGACGGTCGGCAATTACACCAAGGACACGATCGTGACCACGACCGGCACGCGCCACGTCGATGGCGGCGGCTACAGCTATGCGGCGCACGCCGCGCGGCTCGCCGGGATACGCGTCGCGGCGGTGACGCGGCTCGCCGCCGAGGACCGCGGCGTGGCGGCGCCGCTGCGCGCGGTCGGCGTCGACGTCTTCACCTACGACTCCCCGAGCTCGACGCTGATGCGCCTGGAGTACCCGACCGCGAACGTCGACGAGCGGATACTGACCGTCGCCGCGGTCGCCGACCCGATTGCCGAGACGCACATCCGCGACCTTCGATCACGCGCGTTTCTCGTGAGCGCCTCCGTGCGCGGCGAGGTTCCGCTCGCGGTTCTGCGGGTCCTGCGCGAACGCGCGGAGTTGCTCGCGCTCGACGTCCAGGGCTATGTGCGCGTCGTTACCGCCGCGGGCCGGCTCGCGTACGAGACATGGCCGGAGCAAGCGGCGGTGCTCGCGCTCGTCGACGTGCTCAAGACCGATGCGGTCGAGGCCGAGTTCCTGACCGGGCACTCCGATATCCAGGCCGCCGCCCGCGCGCTCGCGGCCTTCGGCCCGCGTGAGATCGTGCTCACGCACAAGGACGGGCTGCTGGTGCTGGCCTCGGGTCAGGTGCACGAGGCGCCGTTTGTACCGCGGCCGTTGCGCGGTCGAAGCGGCCGCGGCGACACGTGCGTCGGCTCGTACACCTCGCGACGACTGGCCGCGTCGTCCGCCGACGCGACGCGCTGGGCCGCCGCAGTGACCACGCTCAAGCTGGAAGCCGAAGGGCCGGTGCGCGGCACGCGCCGAGGACGTCGCCGCAATCCTGGCGGACCGCTACGCATGAGACGCACCTGGCTGGCGTTGACGCTGATCGTCCTCGCCAGCTGCGCGCAGCCGGAGCGTACGCCGCCCGCGCCGCCCGCCGCGCCAGCACACGACATCGGTGTGCTCGTCTTCGGCGACCATGGCTACCACCTCGATTATCTCGAGGCAGAGGACTACGAGCCGCCGCGCACTCGCGAGCAGTTCATCGCCGCCGAGCGCAGGGACTGGCGCGAGGACAAGCGGCCACCGGAGGAGTTTCGACCGCCCGCGATGACGCAGTACCGGAACGGCTCCTGGGTCGCGGCAAGCGGCCTGTCGCCGGTCGCAAACGCGATGCGCGACTGGTGCGACAAGTCGCGCTGCGATTTCGCGACAATGCTCGGCGACAACATCTACCCCAAGGGCGCCACCCTCGGCGCCGACGGCCACGACGACGCCGCGCGATTCGAGACGATCTTTCATGAGCCCTTTGGTCGCTTCGCCGAACTCGGCGCCGGACTTCCGGATCTACGCCGCGCTCGGCAATCACGACTGGAAGACATCGCGTGCCGGCGCGATGGCGCAGGTCGGCTATCTCGACCCGCACCGCGCCGTTCTACATGGACGGCATCGTCTACCGCGTGCGGCCGGCCGCTGCGCAGGGCGCGGTCGAGCTGTTCGTCATCGACACCACGGTGCTGCTGGCCGGGCAGACCGTCTATGAAGACGCGCTCGCCGATGATGCGAGCGAGCTCAGGCCGACGCGGCGCGAGGATCCTGAGCAATGGGTCGTCCCCAGGACGCGCCCGGAGCGGGACATGGTCGGGTGGCTGGAGCGCTCACTCGCCGCGTCGGATGCCCGCTGGAAGATCGTGATCGGACACCATCCGCTCTGGTCGTCGGCGGGCAGCAAGTACGAGCAGGCACGCGTGCTTCGTCGGCTGATCCTTCCTGCGCTGTGCCGCTATGCCGATGCGTACCTCGCCGGACACGACCACACGCTCGAGCTGCACTACGACGACTGCAGCAAGGCGCTGCCGCGCTCGACGGTGGCGCCGCTGCCGGCGATCGTGTCCGGAGCGGCGGCAAAGCAGCGTGCGCTCAATACGGCGTTCATGCGGCACCAGCACGAGCGCTACCCGGAGCTCGCGACCGATTGGGCGCAAGGGCTGGTGTGGGGATTTGCGCATCTGACTCTGAGCGGCGATGAGGCTACGCTGCGCTTCGTCACGACGCCGGACGACGGGTCCGGCACCACGAGCGTCGCGCACACCGCACGGTTCAAAAGGCGAAGCGGGAGCGTGGCCGGCCGCTGACGCCGCCGGCGGGCCCTGCGGCTCGCGTATTTTCTCCCCGGTGGACGTATCGTATGCAGCCGGCGGCCGGCGACGCGGCGTCCGGAAGGAGCACGACATGAGCACGACGGTTCGAAGCGCCGCGCAGGCCGCAAAGACGCGCACGGATACGCCGCCCTGTGTCAATCGGGCACTTCATCGACGGGCGTGCAATCGCGGGCGGTTCGGGCCGGCAGGCGCCGGTGTACGACCCGGCCACCGGTCGGATACGCGCGCAGCTTGCGCTCGCCGATGCCGCGGAGACGGGAGCGGCCGTCGCCGCGGCGCGGCGTGCGCTCCCAGCCTGGTCGGCGACGCCCCCGCTGTCGCGAGCGCGCGTGCTGTTCCGGTTCAAGGCGCTGATCGAGGCGCACGTCGACGAGCTCGCGAGGCTGATCACGCTCGAGCACGGCAAGGTGCTGTCGGATGCGCGCGGCGAGGTGATCCGCGGGCTCGAGATCGTCGAGTTCGCCTGCGGGATCCCGCACCTGCTGCGTGGCGATTTCACCGAGAACGTGGGGACCGGGATCGACAGCTGGTCGATGCGCCAGCCGGTCGGCGTGTGCGCGGGCATCACGCCGTTCAACTTCCCGGCGATGGTGCCGATGTGGATGTTCCCGGTCGCGATCGCCTGCGGCAACAGCTTCGTGCTGAAGCCTTCCGAGAAGGATCCGGGCTGTCCGTTGCGCCTTGCGGAGTTGCTGAAGGAAGCGGGTCTGCCCGACGGCGTGCTGAACGTGATCAACGGCGATCGCGAGGCGGTGGATACGCTGCTCACTCATCCGGACGTTGCGGCCGTGAGCTTCGTGGGCTCGACACCGATCGCGGAGCACGTGTATCGGACGGCGTCCGCGAACGGCAAACGCGTGCAGGCGCTGGGCGGCGCGAAGAATCACATGGTCGTGATGCCCGATGCCGATACTGAGCATCGCCGCCAACGCCCTGCTTGGCGCGGCCTACGGGTCGGCTGGCGAGCGCTGCATGGCGATATCGGTCGCGGTGGCGGTGGGTGATGCCGCCGATCGCCTCGTCGCCCGGCTTACCGAGGTGATCGGGCGACTCAAGGTCGGAGCAGGGACGACGGAAGGCGTCGAGATGGGACCTCTGGTTACGCGCGAGCACCTCGAGCGCGTGCGCGGCTATGTCGATCTCGGCGTCGAGGAGGGTGCGCGGCTGGTCGTCGACGGGCGGGACTTGAGCGTGCCCGGGCACGAGGAAGGCCATTTCCTGGGGCCATGTCTCTTCGACGGTGTCGAGCCGACGATGCGCATATACAAGGAGGAGATCTTCGGACCGGTGCTCTGCGTCGTGCGGGTCCCCGACCTGGCGACCGCGCTCACGCTCGTGAACGAACATGAATACGGCAATGGCACGTCGATCTTCACGGCGAGCGGTGAAGCCGCCCGTCGCTTTGCGCAGGGTGTGCAGGCAGGC
Organism: uncultured Gammaproteobacteria bacterium; assembly: GCA_963728295.1. GTDB lineage: Bacteria > Pseudomonadota > Gammaproteobacteria > Steroidobacterales > Steroidobacteraceae > DATJKD01. The sequence continues at coordinate 237,181 of CAVSKB010000011.1, forward strand.
ATGGTGGGCATCAACGTGCCGATCCCCGTGCCGATGGCATTTCATTCCTTCGGCGGCTGGAAGCGGTCATTGTTCGGCCCGCTGCACATGCACGGCCCCGACGGCGTGCGCTTCTACACGCGCCTCAAGACCGTGACCTCGCGCTGGCCGACCGCAACGCGCGAGGGCGCGCAGTTCGTCATGCCGACCATGAAATAATCGGGGCATGCCTGCGGAGGAATGTCCCCGATGACGATCTGGATCGGAACCCGCAAGGGCGCGTTTGCGCTCCGTGGCGACGTGCGCCGCCGAACCTGGAAGCTTTCCGGACCGCAGTTCCTGGGGCACGTGATCCATCACATCGTGCAGGATCCGCGCGACCCCAAAGTGCTGCTGATGGGTGCGAAGACGGGTCACCTCGGGCCCACGGTGTTCCGCTCGACCGATCGCGGCCGTCACTGGAAGGAGGCAAGCAGGCCGCCCGCGTTTCGCAAGGTGGCGGAGGGTGAAACGCCCCGGGCGGTCGATGCCGTCTTCTGGCTGACACCCGGTCACGCGTCCGAGAAGGGCACCTGGTACGCGGGCAGCTCGCCTGCGGGGCTCTTCCGTTCGGCCGACGGTGGAGACACCTGGGAGCCCGTCGCCGGATTCAACGATCACCCGATGCGCCCGCAGTGGGCGCCCGGACTCGGCACGCCCGGCGGCGAGCTGCTGCATTCGGTGATCGTCGATCCGCGCGATCCGAATCACCTGTATCTCGGGATCTCGATCGGAGGCGTGTTCGAGTCGACCGATGGCGGGCGCGACTGGGCGCCGCTCAACGAGGGGGTCGCGGCGGATTTCCTGCCGGACCCCAATGTTCCCTTCGGTCACGATCCGCACAGCGTCGTGATGCATCCGGCGCTGCCCGACCGGCTCTATCAGCAGAATCACTGCGGTATCTATCGTATCGACCGGCCCGCGCGGCGCTGGAGCCGGATCGGCTCGGCGATGCCGAAGAAGATCGGCGACATCGGCTTCCCGATCGTGCTCGATCCCGCCGATCCGGACACGGCGTGGGTATTCCCGATGGACGGCACGACCGTTTGGCCGCGAACCTCGGTCGGCGGCAAGCCGGCGGTGTACGTCACCCGCGATGCGGGCCGGACCTGGCGCAGGCAGGATCGCGGCCTGCCGCGATCGCAGGGCTGGTTCACGGTGTTCCGCCAGGCGATGTGCGCGGACACGCAGCCACGCACCGGCCTCTATTTCGGCAATACCGGCGGCGAGGTCTGGGCGAGCAGCAACTGCGGCGATTCGTGGGGCTGCATCGCGCGGCACCTGCCGCAGATCTTCTCGGTGACGCACGCGAGCTGAGGTCCGGCCATGAGCCTGCACAGTGCGCATCGCAAGCCCGCTCCGCTCGTATACGAACGGTGCATCGAGCGTGCCCGCTGCCGGCGCGAGCGGTGGCGGAGGTGCTCGCCGACCTCGAGGGCCGCTACCCGGGAATGCGCTTCCGGATGATCGACGAGCAGGACCGCATCCGCCGTCACGTTCGCGTGTTCGTCAACGATCGCGAGGCGGCGACGCTGGCCGAGCCGGTCGCGGGCGGCGACCAGGTCCATCTCATCTGCGCGTTGAGCGGGGGCTGAGCCGTGTCGCTCTCGCCCGAGGAGCGCACGCGCTACGCACGCCATCTGGCCTTGCCGGAGATCGCCGCGGAAGGGCAGGAGCGTCTGAAGGCGGCGCGCGTGCTGGTGATCGGCGCGGGAGGGCTGGGTTCGCCCTCTTCGCTATACCTCGCCGCAGCAGGCGTCGGGACACTGGGCGTGGCCGACTGCGATCGGGTGGATCTATCCAACCTGCAGCGGCAGGTGTTGTTCGACAATGCGGCGCTCGAACGCCCGAAGGCCGCGGCCGCGCGCGAACGGCTGCTGTCTCTGAACCCGGGTATCCGCGTCGTCGCGCACGAGCTGGAGGTGCGTGCCGCCAACGTCCGCGACCTGATCGGTGCGTACGATGTGATTCTCGACGGCACCGATCGCCTGCCGACGCGCTACCTCGTCAACGACGCCTGCGTACTGCTGCAAAAGCCGCTCGTCACAGCCGCGATCCACCGCTTCGAGGGCCAGGCGATGACCTACGTGCCGGGCCGCGGTCCGTGCTATCGGTGTCTCTTCCCCGAGACGCCGGCCGCGCTCGTGCCCAGTTGTGCCGAGGCCGGTGTGCTCGGCGTGCTTCCCGGAGTGCTGGGTGCCATCCAGGCGACCGAGGCGATCAAGCTCATCGTCGGGCGCGGCGAGCCGCTCATCGGGCGCCTTCTGACATACGATGCGCTCGAGATGCGATTCCAGGAATTCCGCTTCGCGCGGCGCGCCGATTGCGCGGTCTGCGGCGAGCGGCCGACCATTACCGAGCTGCGTGACGCGCCGGAGGCGTGTATGACCGAAGCGCTCCAATCCCTGCGCCGGATGAGGCCCACCGAACTGCAGGTGCTTCTCGCGGACCCCAAGACCCGTGGGACGCTGCTGCTGGTCGACGTCCGCGAGCCGCGCGAGTTCGCCGCCGGACATCTGCCGGGGCGATCAACATGCCGATGAGCCAGCTCGACCGGCGTCTCCCCGAGCTGCCCGTCGGCTCGACGGCGGTGTTCATGTGCCGAAGCGGCGGGCGAAGCCTGCGCGCATGCGGCCAGGCGCTCCAGGTGGGCGCGGTCACCCCGGTACAGCTCGAAGGTGGACTGCTGGCGTGGGCGGCGGAGGTGGATCCGGAACTCATCGTCGCTCCTGCGGGCTGAGCAACAAGCGGCGGAGGGGAAGATGGATTTCGAGAAGGCCATGAAGAACCCCGGTGCGATCTTCGGCGCGCCCGAGGCGCTCTACGCGTCGACCGAGTTCAACGCCGAACAGAAGCGCGCGATCCTCCGGCAGTGGCAGGACCAGCTCGAGCAATTTCAGCATGCCGACGAGGAGAACATGCCTGCGCCCGGCCCGCCGACCGGTATGACCGCCGATTGTCTGCGGCGGGTCACCGACCTTCTGTCGGAGCTCGAGACTCAGTCCTGATCGGCGCCGGCTAGATCGACTTCAGGTATTCGGCGAGGTCGGCCTTCTCCTGCGCTGTCAAGCCGAGACCGAAGTGCGCGTCGTAGTGATCGAGCACGGCCCGCAGCGTGGGGAACCGGCCGTCGTGATAGAAACCGCCCTTCGTGTGCGTCCAGAGACCCTTCAAGGGTGCCGTCCGGTAGCGCTCATCCGGGGAGCGATCGGCCTGGAAACTGTCGATACCGATCTCCTCCGGCGTGTGCATGTTCCATCCCGGCTCCGTGAAGAGAGGCGGCACGTGGCATCGAGCGCATTGCGCTCTCCCCGCGAAGAGGGCTTTGCCGCGTTGTGCGGCAGCGAACCCGAAACTTCCCTGCCTCGGTCGCGGCGCAGGCAGGCTGAGCTGATAGACGTGCAGGGGCGCGAGCTTCGAGCTGATGAGATCCGGGCTGTTTGCGCACGTCGCCGAACCCGGCGGCCGCAGCGATGGGAAACTTCACGGCATCGTTGAGTCGCGGGTCGTAGAACGTGCCCTGACCTCCCATTTCGAGATTCGCGACGAAGGCGTTCCAGTGTGTGACCGAGCCCCAGCCGGTCCACGTGTGCAGGTTGACACCGGCCAGTCCGAATGCGGGCGGGATCAGCGTCGCCGCCGTCTTTCCGTCGGGACGCGTCGCCTTGCCGTCGAGCAGAAGCTCGGCGTCGAATTTGCCGGGCCCCCAGCTTCGCAGGACAGCGCGCACGTCAGCGGCATCGATGCCCGGATGGACGATGGCGAGCAGGTCGACGAGCGGCTGCAGGTTCGGTGCCAACGCGATGATCTGCCCGACGTCCAGGTCACGCGCCGCCCAGCCATCGAGTCGCCGGCCGATGCCCGGCGCGAACGAGTCATCGACATCTGAATGGCACAGTGCACAGGTGATTCCGACGGAACGCAGTCGCTGGCCGCTGTCGTCGAAGAATCCCCGCACCCCGACGACCGCATTGAGCCTGAGCAGCGCGAGCGTGGTGGCCGGGCTCGTGAGGTCGACGCGATCGTTGCGGAGGTTCGTGCGCAGCTGAGGCGGCAGCGCGTTGACATCCACCTTCAGCCCGACCGCCAGCGCCTGCTCGGGACTCAGGCCCGGCCCGACGCCGCCATTCGCGCGGCCCGCGATCGCCTCGTGCAGGCGCAGCGTGTCGCCCCAGAAGGCCTGGTCACCAAAGGTGTCGAATCGGAATATCTTCCTTCCGCTGGCGAGCGTCTCCTGCGCGCGCGTGTCGACCAGCGCGTCGACCGTTGAAACTGACGCTGCGCTCCGCTCGTCCTGCGGAACTGCCGTGTCGATTCCGATTGTTGCTGCAGCGAGAGCTGCGACTGTCAGCACAACCAGCCCGTATTTACTCATCGCCGTCTCCCTGCGCCAGGCTCGGATCCGTCCGCCGATTGCGAATGGCGTATCACTACACCGGCGCACCGGCCTGACAAAGATTCGTATGTCGAAAGTTCATCGACTGTCCGAGTCGTGAGTCGGAAGGTTCCTACGTGGTGAACCTTTACGCGCTCGACTCAGCGAAACTTGTCCGGGAATTGCTTTGCGATACCGCCCGCGAGCGCGTCCGCGATCACATACATGTGTTTTGTCATGGCCGCCCAGGTCGCCGCCTCCTGCTCGTACTGGCCGGCCTTGAGCTGCTTGATCTGCTCGACGTGGTGCGCGCCGTGCGCAGTCAGCAGGCCGCGCAGTGTCTCGACGGGCAGGTGCGGGTTGGCGCCACCGAGGAACGTGGCGATTTCACCCGCGTTGTCGACCAGCTTCTTGAACGCAGCGTCCTGATCCGCCTTCTTGCCGGCGTGCGTTGCATCCAGGTAGGCGCTGATGGCTCCCCAGTGACCGGCGAGCAACCCGAACAGCTTTTCGGACGCCGCCTTGCCGTAGTAGGGCTCGATCGCGCCCGCGATCGCCTTCGCGTTGTCGACCACCTGCTGCTCAGCGGCTTTGGCTGCGCCCGCATTGTCCTCGAGCCGGGCCTCGACGACGTTGCGTACCCAGAAGATGTGCCCGAGCCACAGGTCGCGCAGCGCGGCCTGCGTCTCTACCACCTTGGCCGGGACGGTCGCGGCCGCGGCAGGCGCGGTGGCGGCCGGCGCGAGGCCGGGCGCGGCCATGGCGAGGGCGGCGGCAAGCATGGTGGCGGTGGGAAATCTCATTGCGGGTGTCCTCAGGCGATCGGGGAGGACACTTGTACGTCGACAGGACCGCAAAAGAAATATTAGTATGCCAAAAGTGTCCAATCCGACAGCGACCGGACCACATCGCCGCGACGTCGACATGTCCGGTCGAACAGGAGTAAAGCGCCATGGCCGAGGTATTCCGTGAGCGCCGCAGGCAGCTGCTTCGGCATCTGCTGCGCAACAAACGCGGCGCGACAGTGGATGAGCTTGGACAGGGACTTGGCGTAACGCGCACCGCGATTCGCCAGCACCTCTCCTCGCTGATGCGCGACGGCCTCATCGCTCCGGGCGAGACCCGTGCCTCGGGTGGGCGGCCGAAGCAGCTCTTCGTGCTCACGGACAAGGGCAGGGAAGCGTTCCCGCGCCACTATTCCTGGTTCGCGCAACTTCTGATCGAGGCGATGGCGCAGGAACATGGTGCGACGGGCCTGCGCACGCGGCTGGGACGCATCGCGGCCGCCGTCGTGGCCCAGCTGCGCCACCGCACGCCGGAAGCCGGCACGCGGCGCGAAAAAGTCGCGCAGTTATCGTCGCTGATGGACGAGCTCGGCTATGACGCGCGCATGACGAAAGACGTCGGCGGCGCGCCCGCGATCGAGGCCGACAATTGCGTCTTTCACGAGCTCGCGATGAAGAACCCGGTGATCTGTCACTTCGACCTTGCGCTGATGTCGAGCTACACCGCCAGCAAGGTGGAGCTCCACGAATGCATGGCCAAAGGCGGCCATGTCTGCCGCTTCCGTTTCACGCCGCGCAGCCAGGCCTGAGCGCGGCGGCGGGACAGCTGTTCCGCGTTACCTGTGCGCCGATACTCATGCGCCCGCGAATCGACGGTCGTGCGGGCTAAGACGGACCGGTCCCTTCGTATATACTTCACGGCCCCGAGGGTGCCCTGGACAACAGTTCCCGGGCCAGCCAGATGCGGATCGCGCGGCCGTAGCTCAGTTGGATAGAGCATCAGGCTTCGAACCTGAGGGTCGGGGGTTCGAATCCCTCCGGCCGCGCCAATTACCTCAAGTCTGATCGCGACCGTCGGCGATGCGCACCGCACGTCGGCCTCCGATCGTGCGATAGACTTGCCGCAGGGAGGAACCAGTCATGCCGGCCTACTACTTTGTCGACGTGCTCGAGATTACCGATGAAGCGCGGATCGCGAAGTATCGCGAGGGTGTCTTTGCGACTGTCGAGAAGTATGGCGGCCGTTACCTCATCCTCGGCGGCAAGCACGAGGTCGTCGAGGGCAACTGGCGGCTGACTTTTCCGGTGATGCTCGAGTTTCCGACCATGGAGCAGGCCAAGCGCTGGTATGCGTCGCCGGAGTACAGCCCGCTCCTCAAGCTGCGGCTCGAGGGATCGCGCAGCAACGCGGTCTTTATCGAGGGACGCTAGGCTCGCGCTGCGGCGCGCAGTGCGGCGCGTGCGCATCGGTCCTCGGTACCGCAACGTCAACCTCGAGGCGAAGCAAGGGGAAACGACGATGGCGAGCCAGTTGCTGCCGGACGGCAGCGAGAAGGGACTGAGCGGCCACAACATCGAGCGGATGCCGCGCCGGCGGGTCGGCCTTGCGCCGCCGGCAGGCGAAATCGACCGCGACCGTGCCATACAAGCGGATCGCAACCGAGGAGGCGTGGACCTTTCCCGGGCTGGTGAAGGCACAGGTCGAGTACCTGGAGAGCGGCGACGCGCCCGACGATCCTGCGCTGCAGATGGGCGGCATGTTTGCTGCCAATGCGAACCTGCAGAAGATGCTGCAGGACCTCGGGGCGATGCGACTCGCGCACATGGACGAGTACGGGATCGACCGGCAATTGCTGCTGCTGACTGCGCCCGGCGTGCAAGTGGTGAGGCCGGGCGAGGGGACCGCCCTGGCGCGTGAGGCCAACGACATCGCAGCAGAGGCCTGCCGCAGGCATCCGGCACGCTTTTCGGCCTGCGCGGCTTTCGATCCGCGCGACGTCACGGGCTCGGTCCGGGAAATCGAGCGCGCGATGACTCAGCTGAAGCTGAGCGGCGCCGTGCTCAACTCGCACTTCCAGGGGCACTACCTGGACGAGCCGGAGTTCGAGCCGATCGTCGAGGCGCTGGCGGCGAACGACGCGGCGCTCTACATACATCCGACCATGCCGTGGTATGCGAAGCCCTATCGCGAGCGCGGTTTCTTCGGCGCGCTCGGAGGTTTTCCGCACGATGTGTGGCTGCACACGATGGGTATCATCTTTGCGGGCCTGTTCGACCGTTACCCGGGCTTCCGCCTGGTCATCGGTCACATGGGCGAGTCGATGCCGCTGCAGCTGTACCGGTTCGACTGGATGCAGGGCAATGCGGACGGCATGCCGGGGCTCCGCGGTGGGCGGCCCGCGGTGAAGCTGAAGGAAACCGTCAGCCACTATTTCCGCCACAACATCTGGATCACGACCAGCGGCGTGGCCTGGGAGCCGGCGATCCGGTTCTGCATGGAGCAGCTTGGGCCGGAGCGCGTGCTGTATGCGATGGATTATCCCTACCAGCAGTCCTCGGACGAGGTGGCCGCGTACGACCGGATGGACCTGAACCCGGAACACAAGGCGATGCTGATGCAGACCAACGCCGAGCGCGTGTTCAGGCTCTGACGAGGACGAGCGCATGACGCAGACCGAAGTCGCCGGCGAACGCGCGATCGATCGGCCGGGAGGCGAATTCCGCGTGTCGCGCGGCTATCTCAACTACGTCGTCGCAGTTCTCTGGTTGGTGATGCTGCTGCGGTTCGTCGATCTCCAGATCGTCGCCGTGCTGCTCGAGTCGATCCGCATGGAGTTCGAGGTCTCCGACACGCTGCTCGGCTTCATGACCGGCTCGGCGTTCGCGATCTTCTACGGCACGCTGGGCCTGCCGGTCGCGTGGCTCGCCGACCGGTACAACCGCCGCAACATCACCGCCGCGGCCGTGGGCCTTTGGAGCGCAATGACCGCCGCCTGCGGACTCGCCGGCAGCTTCTCGGCGCTGTTTGTCGCACGCATGGGCGTAGGAGTCGGCGAGGCGGGCGGGCAGCCGCCGGCGTACTCGCTGATCTCGGACTACGTGCCTCCCGAGAGGCGCAGCTCGGTCTTTGCGATACTCAACTCCGCAGTGCCGTTCGGCGTGTTCTGCGGATTCATCATCGGCGGCTGGGTCAACCAGCACTATGGCTGGCGCGCCGCATTCATGGTGGTGGGGCTGCCGGGGGTTCTGCTCGCGCTCCTGATCTGGCTCACCGTGCGCGAGCCACCGCGCGGCTTCGCGGACAACCGCGCGAGCGTCGCGACCGTATCTTTCGGTGAGGCTTTCGGCTACCTGTGGCGGACGCGCTCCTTCCGCCACCTGGTTCTCGCGACGACGATCTTCACGCTCGGCGCGATCGGTTCGGGCATCTGGATACCGTCGTTCTTCGTGCGTGTGCACGGCATGGCCAATGCCGATGTCGCCGTGTGGCTCGCGTTCATTTACGGCGGCGGCGGCGTGCTAGGCGCGATGCTCGGCGGGTTCCTCGCCGAGCGGCTGGTGGTGCGGTCCGGCGATAAGCGCTGGTATGCGTGGCTGTCCGCCATCGCCTCGGCCGCGATCCTGCCGTTCTCCTTCTTCGTCTACCTCTGGCCGGATCCCATTACGGCGCTGGTGGTCCACATCGGCACCACGATCCTCATGCACTCGTGGATGGGTCCCGCGTACGGCACGGTACAGAGCCTCGCCGGCGTGTCGAGGCGCGCGATGGCGGCAGCGATCAACGGGCTGGCGGTCAATTTGCTGGCGCTTGGTCTCGGTCCGCTCCTCGTCGGCGCGGCGAGCGACTACTTCAGTGCCAGGTTGGGCGAGAACTCGCTGCGTTACTCGATCCTCACCGTCGTCGTCGTCTGTTACAGCTGGGCGGCGCTGCACTTCCTCCTTGCGGCGCGGACCCTCAGGCAGGATCTCGCCGCCGCGGAGGCGGCTTAGCCGACCAGGAACATGGTGGCTCCCCTTGATGGCTGGTAGCCTTCTGCGCAGGATTAGTCCATCGGTGCAAGGAGGTTCACGATGATTCGCGGAATGCACGCCATGTGGTACTCCTCCGAGGCAGCGCAATTGCGCACTTTTATCAAGGAGAAGCTTGGCCTCCCGGGGAGCGACGTCGGAGACGGCTGGCTGATATTCGATGCACCCGAAGCCGACCTGGGTGTTCACCCGACGAGTGGCGAGGACCTGGCATCGGGAACCGCGAATGTTTCCTTCTACTGCGACAACATCGAGCAGACGGTTCGAGAGCTCGAGGGGCGCGGGGTCGAGTTTACGAAGGGCGTCGAGGATCACGGCTACGGGCTGGTCACCTTCTTCAAGGTGCCGGGCGGGTTCGAGGTGCAGTTGTATCAACCGCGGTACAACAAGTAGACGAGTTTCTTATGCCGGGCATTTCATTGCTGGGATTCATTGCCGCGGCCCTCGTACTTCTGCTGACGCCGGGCCCCGGTGTCATGTACATCGTGGCGCGCAGCATCGGACAAGGATCCCGGGCTGGCCTGGTGTCGGTCCTGGGCCTGTCCGCTGGCGCACTTGTGCACGTCGCCGCGGCTGCAGCCGGGATATCGACCATTCTTCTGGCATCCGCGACCGCGTTCGGCCTCGTAAAAGCAGCGGGCGCTGCATACCTGATCTACCTCGGGATTCGGACCCTGCTTGCTCGCGGCGCAGTCGCCAGCACGGAGGTCTGCACTCCGCGCTCCTCGCGTCGGCTGTTCGCGGATGGGGTGCTCGTCAGCGTTCTGAATCCCAAGATCGCGCTGTTCTTTCTCGCGTTCCTGCCGCAGTTCGTCGATCCGGGTCGAGGGCCCGTTGCTCGGCAGATTCTCCTGCTTGGGCTGCTCTACGTTGCGCTGGCCTTGGTCACCGATAGTGCCTACGCCTTGTTGGCTGGCAGCCTTCGGCACAGGCTGCGCGACCGAGCGTTGCAGGGCCCGCTGCCGCGCTACATCAGCGGCAGCGTCTACCTGGGCCTGGGTGTGGGTACGGCGCTGACCGGGCGAAGGCTCTAACCCGAAGGTCGATGCGGCCGTGCTTTCGGAGGACCACGCATGTTCACTTATATATGCCTGGGAACAAATGACCTCGAGCGCTCGTGCCGCTTCTACGATGCGGTAATGCGGACGCTCGGACTGTCGCGCTGCGACGTGTCCGGCGAGCCGAACTGGGAAGGCTGGGCAGGGTGGGGCACCTACGAAGACGAAGGTCGCAGGCAGGACGCCCTGTGGGTCTGCCAGCCCTTCGACAAGCGGCCGGCCACCGTAGGCAACGGAACGATGATCGCGTTTCAAGCAGCCTCGCGGCCGCAGGTGGACGCCTTTTTCGCCGCCGCGATCGCGAATGACGGGCAGTCGGAGGGAGAGCCGGGCCTTCGGCCGCAATACAACGCAGATTTCTATGCCGCGTACGTTCGCGACCCCGACGGAAACAAGCTCGCGGCGGTGTGTCGTGGTTTCACCGCGAATCGGTCATGAGCGACCTGTCCGCCTTTCCCATCACCGCGCGGTGGCCCGCGGCTCATCCCGACCGGATCCAGCTCTATTCGCTCAATACTCCGAACGGCGTCAAAGCCTCGATCATGCTGGAGGAAACCGGGTTGCCCTACGAGCCGCATCTGGTGCGGTTCGACGCGAGCGATCAGAAATCCGCCGAGTTCCGCTCGCTGAATCCCTACGGCAGGATCCCCGCGATCATCGATCCCGATGGCCCGGATGGAAAGCCGCTGCCGTTGTTCGAGTCCGGCGCGATTCTCGTGTACCTGGCCGACAAGAGCGGTCAGTTCCTGGCGCGCGCTTCTGCGGCGCGCTACGAGACCCTGCAGTGGCTCATGTTCCAGATGGCGGGCATCGGGCCGATGTTTGGTCAGATCGGTTTCTTCCACAAGTTCGCAGGCCGGGAATACGAGGACAAGCGGCCTCGCGACCGCTACGTCGCGGAGTCGAAGAAATTGCTCGAGGTGCTCGACACGCGGCTCGCCGGCCGACGCTGGATCATGGGCGACACCTATACGATCGCCGACATCGCCACGTTTCCGTGGGTGCGTAACCTGGTCGGCTTCTATGGAGCGGGCGAGCTCGTAGGATTCCCGGCGTATGCGAACGTGGGCCGTGCGCTCGATGCGTTTCTTGCACGGCCGGCCGTTGTCCGCGGGCTCGAAATACCCAAGGGGCGATGACCTTCAACCCTGCCGTTGTCTGGGTCGCCGCACTTTACGGCCTGTCAGTCGCGTCTGCCGAGACGCCACCGAAGCCATCCGCGGAAGTACCGGCCGAGGAGATCATCGTCGCCGCGCCGGAGCCGCGCTACGTGGCACCGACGCTCCGCGACCGCATCGGGCGTGTGTGGGCGCCGGTCTACGTCAACGGCCAGGGGCCGCTGCGGCTGGTCCTCGATACTGGTGCGAGCAGTTCGGCCGTTACGACCGTGGCCGCCGGGCGCCTCGGGCTGCACATCGAGGGCGCTCGCACCGTGCTGCTGCGCGGCGTTACGGGCGCGAAGGAAGTACCGATCGTGGACGTAGACCGAGTCGAGTTCGGCGACCTGATCGTCGATCCGGCGAAACTGCTGGTGATCGACGACGCGTTCGGTGGCGCCGATGGCGTGCTTGCGGGGCGTGGGCTCGGAGATCGACGCATCGAGATCGAATTCCGCAGGGATCGCATCGACATCAGGCGCTCGAAGAATCAGCGCCCCGCGCCCGGTTTCACCACGCTTCCAATCAAGCTGATCCGCGGCCACGTGCCGACCGTCGACGCCAGGGTCGGCCCGATACGCGTCAAGGCCGTCATCGACACCGGAGCGCAGCTGACCATGGGCAACCTCGCCCTGCGGGATGCGTTGCTCGAGCGGCGCCGGCTCGACGCAAAGGCCGATGAAATAGTTGGCGTTACCGGCGACATCCAGGAAGGGCCAACCAGCCGCGTCCCGCCGATCTTGCTCAATGACGTAATGGTGCGGGACGTCCATATCACGTTCGTCGATCTGCACATTTTCGCCCACTGGAAGCTGACGGACGAGCCGGCGATCCTGATCGGCATGGATGTGCTCGGTGTCCTCGACACGCTGATCATCGATTATCGCCGCCGGGAGATGCAGATCCGGCTGGTGCGCGGCGGGAGTTGAGTGCGTCGCTGCCGCCGATCGTTTGACGTGGCGCTGATACTCTTGGTACCTATGGCGCCGGGGGCCCTACTTACGGAGACGGCAGATGCCCATTACGAGACGATCGAAGGGCTTGCGACGTGTCTCTGACTTCTGGCAGGCGCCGCGCTCCGCGCTGCTGGTGCTCGCGGGCTGTCTGATCCTGCTGCCCGTTGCGCGAGCAGCCGGAGAGTTGCAGGAGCCGGAGTCCTGCCGCGTCGTGCGCCTGTCGGACATCGGCTGGACCGCCGAAAGCGTCGCGACCGCCGTGTTCGCGAAGCTGCTGACCGACCTGGGCTATCAGCCGCAGGTGACGGTGCTGTCGGTCCCGGTCACGTTCGAGTCGATGCGCAACGGCGACATCGACATTTTCCTCGGCAATTGGCTGCCTGCTCAGGCAACGCTGCTCCAGCCGTTCCTCGACGATAGCTCGGTCGATCTCGTGCGCAAGAACCTCGTGGGCGCGAAATACACGCTGGGCGTGCCGGACTACCTCTACGAAGCCGGGCTCCACGACTTTGCCGACATCCGTCGCTTCCGGAAGGAGCTCGGCGCCTCGATCTACGGCATCGAGCCCGGCAACGACGGCAATCTGCACGTCATCGGGATGATAGAGAAGAACGAGTTCGAGCTCGGCGGATTCAGGCTCGTCGAATCGAGCGAGCAGGGAATGCTCGCCGAGGTGGAGCGCGCGGTGGCCGCGAAGCGACCGATCGTGTTCCTCGCATGGGCACCGCATCCCATGAATACCCGCTTCAGCATCCGTTACCTGACGGGGGGCGACGCGAGTTTCGGGCCCAACTACGGCGCCGCGACGGTGAATACTCTCACGCGCGCGGGATATTCCGCCCAGTGTCCCAACGTCGGTCGCCTGCTCGCCAACTTCGAAGTTACTGTCGACCTCGAAAACGAGTGGATGGACGCCGTGCTGAATCGCAAGGTCGACACTGTCGAACTTGCGCGCCGCTGGGTCGAATCGCGCCCCGACCTCATGATGCGCTGGCTCGTCGACGTGCGCGCGTTCGACGGTGAGCCGGCGCTCACCAGATTCGACTCGCAGGGGCGTGCGGAGACCGCATCGGCCTTCGAGGCCTGGATCACGTCGCGCAAGATTCCGGTCGGCGATGCGACCACGCGGGCGGTCGAGTACACGAAGCGGCACGCCAAGGGGTTTTTCGATGGCGTGTCCGCGTTCGTCAGGGTCAGCACGAACGCCGTCGGCTACGCGCTGAACGCGGTGCCGGCGCCGGTGCTGATCGGCGGCGTGGCGTTGCTCGCCTGGCTGCTGCGACGATCCCTTCCGCTCGCCGTGTTCGTCGTGCTGGCCCTGCTCTTCATCATGAACCAGGGTTACTGGGCCGCGACGATCGAGACGCTCACGCTCGTACTCGTCGCCGCTGCCGTTGCCACCGCCATCGGAGTGCCGATTGGCATTGCGGCGGCGCGTCGGCCGCGACTGCAGGCAACCCTGCGACCGATCCTCGACCTCATGCAGACGCTGCCGACGTTCGTGTACCTGACGCCTACGCTCGTGCTGTTCGGACTGGGAGTGGTGCCGGGCCTGATTTCGACCGTCATCTTCGCATTGCCGGCGCCGATCCGCCTCACGCAACTCGGCATCTCGTCGGTGCCCAGGCCGCTGCTCGAGGCGGGCCAGGCCTTCGGCGCTACGCCCCTGCAGCTGCTGCTGAAGGTCGAGCTGCCGAGCGCCGCGTCGATGATCATGGCCGGCATCACCCAGTGCATCATGCTGAGCCTGTCGATGGTCGTGATCGCGGCGCTCGTCGGCGCCGGCGGACTCGGCGTACCCGTCGTGCGGGCGCTCAACACCGTGCAGGTCGGGATGGGGTTTGAGGCGGGCATCGCGATCGTCCTCGTCGCGATCATCCTCGATCGCATCAGCCGTCCGGCCGATGCGCAAGGTGTCAAATGACCGCCGCGCTCGAATTCGAGAAGGTCGACATCCTGTTCACGGGGCTGGCGGGCCGCAAGCGGGAGACGGCCATCCAGGCGGCGCTCGCGTCGCTCGATGCGGGACGCAACCGCGCCGAGATCCAGGCCGCCACGGGCGTCGTCGTCGGCGTGGCCGATGCGAGCCTGAGCGTCGAGCAGGGCCAGATCTTCGTGCTCATGGGGCTCTCCGGCTCCGGCAAATCGACGCTGCTGCGTGCCGCCAACGGCCTGAATCCCGTCACGCGTGGCCGCGTGCTCGTGACCGACGGGCAGCAGCCGATCGACGTGGCCCACTGCGACGCGGCGACGCTGCGCCGGCTACGGCGCGGCCGCATTGCGATGATCTTTCAGCAGTTCGGCCTGCTGCCGTGGCGAACCGTTCGCGAGAACGTCGGCTTAGGGCTAGAGCTGCGCGGCGAACCGGCTGCCGAGCGACGTCGCATCGTCGACGAGAAGCTCGAGCTCGTCGGGCTGTCGCAATGGGCCGATCATTACGGCCATGAGCTCTCCGGCGGCATGCAGCAGCGCGTCGGTCTCGCGCGCGCATTCGCGACCGACGCGGAAATCCTGCTCATGGACGAGCCGTTCTCGGCGCTCGATCCGCTGATCCGCAGCAAGCTGCAGGACGAGCTGCGCTCGCTGCAGAAGCGCGTGCGCAAATCGATCCTGTTCGTCACGCACGACCTCGACGAGGCCTTGCGGCTCGGCGACCGAATCTCGATTCTCGAAGGCGGCCGCATCATGCAGAGCGGCACACCTGCAGACATCATGCTGCGGCCCGCGAATTCGCACGTCGCGGAGTTCGTCCGGCACGTGAATCCGCTGTCGGTGCTGAACGGCAGCGTGGTCATGAGGCGCTGGCGCGACCTGGAACTGTACGACGGTCGCCGCTGGCTGGATGCGGCGCGGCAATACGAGCTGCTGAGCGATGAGCAGGGCCGGCCCGTCGGGGCGCGGTTCGACGGCCAGACGCTGTCGCTGTGCGAGCCGGAGGTACCAACGCGGCAGGGTCTGGTCGTGGCCGATGCGCGCACGCCGCTGCGGCAACTGATCGCCTGCCTGCAGGACACCGGCCACCCGGTGCTGCTGACAGACGCGGCCGAGTTCTGCGGAGTCTGCGGACCCAATGAAGTCATCCGGGCCCTGGCCGGCAGCAACGATGCGCGCGAGCCGGCGAGCGCGACGGAGTGACGGCCCGGGATGACGCTTGTCCCGGTGCGAACTATTGAAGGATCATGTCCATTACAGGGGCCGCCACGTAGGCGAGGCTCGCCCACAACGGGTCGAAGGGGGTTCCATGTCGCAGTGCTATTCGAGGAAGACATCATCCGCCGTCACTTCATGGTCCATCGGCCTCGCGCTGGCGACGGCTCCGATGCTGGCGGATGCCCAGCAAGCCGCCACTGGCGGCGCCAGCGAGCGCGCCCTCGAGGAGATCGTCGTAACAGCCAACCGGCGCGAAGAACGCCTGCAGGACGTCGGCATTTCCGTCACTGCGCTCGGGTCGACGTCGCTCAAGAACCTGAACATCACGACGGCGACCGACATCGTCCGCGCCGTGCCCAGTCTCAAGATGAACGCGTATTCGTCCTCGCAGGTGGTCTTCAACATCCGCGGCGTCGCGCAGAACAGCTACGGCGACGAGCAGGAGCCGCCGGTCGCCGTCTACCAGGACGACAGCTACTCGAGCTCGATCAACCTCGCGAGCTTCCCGGTGTTCGACCTCGCGCGCGTCGAGACGCTGCGCGGCCCGCAGGGCACGCTGTTCGGCCGCAACGCGACGGGCGGCGCGATCCAGTTCATCTCGAAGAAGCCCACCGACGAGTTCGAGGGATACGCGATCGGCGACTTTCGGCCGCTTCAATCAGCAGATCTTCGAGGGCGCGGTGTCCGGCCCGTTCTCGGACAAATGTGCAGGGGCGCATCGCCTTCATCAGCAACCAGGACGACGGCTACATCGATGAGCTCGTTCCCGGGTCAGGAGGATCGCGGCGCCAACGACCATTACGCGCTGCGCGGGCGGATCGCCTGGCAGCCGACGGAGGACACGGACGTCAACCTGATCCTGCGCTACCTGCGCGCGGACAAGGAGCGGCAGGCGGGCCTCTATTCGCACGAGCCCGCCTGCCCGAATGCGCAGCGGCAGGGCGAGTTCACGCCGCCGACGCTGGCCTGCCCGTTCTGGCTGGGACGGCGACAGGCGCAGACCGGCACGGGCTTCCGCAACGACGCGATCATCCCGAGCCGCGGCGGCGATCCGTGGGCGACGGAGGAGACCTCGCTGTCCTACGTCGACCGCGACCATCAAGGCCGCGACACTGCGCATCGACTCCCAGATCGGCGACCTCGACTTCGTGTCGATCACCGACTACCAGAATGCCGACAAGTTCTACACCGAGGGCGGCGACGCATCGCCCGATCTGGGCGTGGTCTTCTACCAGGGCAGCGATCTCGACGCAGTACTCGGAGGAGCTTCGCCTGTCGGGCGACTTCGGGTCGAACCACCTGGTCGGCGGCCTGTACTTCATGAACGTCGACGGCGACTACACCGGCCAGTTCGCCGATCCCTTCTACGCCGATATCTTCACGGGTTGCGTTCCTGACTGCGCTTACGTACCGGTGATTACGGCCTCGCAGGAGACGACCTCGTTCGCCGTCTTCCTGCAGAACGAGTGGGAGGCCACCGACAAGCTGAGCCTGATCGCGGGCCTGCGTTACTGGCGCGACGAGCGCGAGGGCGCGTACTACGGCGACGAGCCGAGCAACCAGATGCACATCGCGTTCGACAAGACCCAGGTCGTCGGCACCGCCTTCGGCGCGCCGTTCGACGAATCGGTCGTGCCGATCACGCTGACGCCGGACGACGCGACGCCGACGTTCGACGACTTCACCGCGCGCCTCGAGCTCGACTATCGCGTCGAACGACGACCTGCTGCTTGTTCGCGAGCTTCAACCGCGGCAGCAAGAGCGGCGGCTTCTCGTTCTCGACCGGCACGCCGTTCGCCGATTTCCCGCCCGTCACGCCGCTCGGCACCAACGCGCAGTTCCTGAACGGCATTCCCTTCGATCCCGAGGTGCTGAATGCCTTCGAGATCGGCTTCAAGTCGACGATCGGCGGCACGACCACGCTTCAACGCCAGCGCCTTCTACTACGACTACGAGGACTACCAGGCCTTCGTGCAGCTCGGCTACAACCAGACCGTCATCAACCTGCCTGCGACCGCCTATGGCCTCGAGGCGGAAATCAACTCCCATCCCGTCGACGGCCTGACGCTGCAGCTCGGCGTCTCGGCGCTGAGCTCGAACGTCGAGGACATCATCCTTCCGGACAGCATCACGGAGGTGGAGCACGACCTGCCGCAGGCGCCCGAGCTTCTCGGGCAACGCGCTGGCGCGCTACGAGTTCGCGCTGGGCGGCGGCCTCGCATCGGTCCAGGCGGACGTCCAGTACACGGACGATTTCTGCTTCACGGTCCTGTGCGCCCCGGTCGAGAAGGAAAAGGGATACACCGTCGCGAACGCGCGCGTCGGCTACGGGGCCGAGGACGGCCGCTGGGAGGTCGCGGTCTTCGGCGACAACCTCATCGGAAGAGGAATACCGCGTGTACGCGTTCGACAGCTCGCTGTTTGCGGGTGTCGTGGCCGGCGTCTACGCAAAGCCGCGAACCTATGGAGTGCGGGCGCTGTACCGCTTCGGCGGGGCATACTGAAGACGACAGTGTGTCGGGCGGCGTGCGCATGGCGCGCGCGGGCAAGTCAGTGACGCAAACGGATCAGCCGTCAACCTGCACGGTGGCCATACTGGCGGCCGGGTGACCGGGGACCGAGTCATGACCACCGGGGACGAACCGAAGGCGACTTCCGAGCGGCGGGCGCGCCCGAGCGGGCGCGACGCCAAGCGGGCCGCCCGTGCGGCGCGCGCCGCCTTCTCCGTGCCGTACATCACCCGTGCATTCCGCGCTTCGAGGTGCTGGCCGAGGAGGGCCTGAGCCTCATCGAGAGCAACGCCGACACGATCCTCGAGGAGATCGGCATCGACTTCCGCGAAGACCCGGAGGCGCTGCAGATCTGGAAGGCGGCCGGCGCCGACGTCGAGGGCGAGCGCGTGCGCTTCCCGCGCGGCATGTGCCGCGCAGCTGATGCAGGCGCACGGCGCCGCGCGAATTCATCCAGCACGCGCGCAATCCGGCCCGCAGCGTGCACATCGGCGGCGACGCACACGGTGTTCGCGCCGGCCTACGGCTCGCCGTTCATCCACAACCTCGACGAAGGCCGCCGCTACGCCCGCATCGAGGACTTCCGCAACTTCGTCAAGCTCGCCTACATGGCGAACTCGCTGCACCACTCCGGCGGCACGATCTGCGAGCCGGTCGACCTGCCGGTCAACAAGCGCCACCTCGACATGGTCTACAGCCACATCAAGTACAGCGACAAGGCGTTCATGGGCTCGGTCACGCACCCGGAGCGCGCCGCGGACAGCGTCGAGCTGGCGAAGATCGCGTTCGGCGAGCGATTGCGTCGATCCGCTCGACCGGCAGGCCGCAGACGACGCTGATCTAGCCTCATCAACGTCAATTCGCCGCTGACCTACGACGCGACGATGCTCGGCGCGCTGAAGGTCTACGCGCGCGCCAACCAGGCCTGCGATCGTCACGCCGTTCATCCTGGCGGGCGCGATGTCGCCGGTCACCGTCGCCGGCACGGCCGACGCAGACGCTCGCCGAGGCGCTGGCCGGCATGGCGTTCATGCAGCTCGTCAATCCCGGCGCGCCGATGGTGTTCGGCAGCTTCGCCTCGTCGCTCTCGATGCAGTCCGGCGCGCCGACGTTCGGCACGCCCGAGCCCGCGCTCGTGCTCTACGTCATGGCGGCGCTCGCGCGGCGGCTCGGCGTGCCGTTCCGCTCCGGCGGCAGCCTGTGCGCGTCGAAGATCCCCGATGCGCAGGCGGCCTTCGAATCCGCGCAGACGCTGCTGCCGACGTGCCTCGCCGGCGTCAACTTCGTGCTGCACGTCGCGGGCTGGCTCGAGGGCGGGCTCGCGATGGGCTACGAGAAATTCGTCATGGACTTGCGACCAGGCCGGCATGATGCACACGCTGCTCGCGGGCGTGGACCTGTCGCGAGAACGGCCAGGCGATGGATGCGATCCGCGAAGTCGGTCCCGGCAAGCACTTCCTCGGCTGCGCGCACACGCAGGCGAACTTCGAGACGCGCCTTCTACCGCTCGCCGCTCGCCGACAACAACAGCTTACGAGCAATGGGAGGCCGAGGGTCGCTCAGGACATGGCGAGGCGCGCGAACGCGCGCTGGAAGAAACAGCTCGCCGAATACGTCGCGCCGCCGCTCGATCCGGCGATCGACGAGGCGCTGCTCGATTTCATCAACCGTCGCAAAGCGGCGGCGCCCGACTCGAATGGTCTGACCTCCTACCGTGCGACTGCGGTACGCTTACGGAGTCAGCCCCAGCGCGACGGCGTCCTGGTCGGATAGCTCGACCACGTCGATCCAGATCGGATTTGAATAGGCCTTGCGGCCCGACGTGTCCTCGACTTCGATGGCATACCAGCCGGCGCGGTCGGCAGTCAGCATGAACTCGACGCTGACCTCCCGCGGCGCGTCCCGGAAGCTCCTCGTCGCAACGACGGCTCCTGCGCTGATCAGCTCGGCTTGCTTCAGGCCGGCGACCGACTTCAGGCCGAACGCGAGCGTGAAACTCGCGCCCGGCTTCACCTTCAATTCGCTGCCGAACATCACCGCCGGGAAGATCAGCGGGCCGGAAGAAACGTACGCGTGACCGGCCTTTACCGCTTCCGCAAAGGTCCGTGCCGTAAGCAGGCCCTCGACGTGGGCAAACGTGCGAGTACGTCCCGACTCGAAGTTCCAGACGTCGTGTACGTCCGTCCCGCCGCTGAGATAGTAACGATGCCCGGAATTCCAGAAGGTCCACAATGCTCGCAGGACCTTGTCGTCATCACCGGGTCTCTCGGCGTTGATCTCGAGCAGGTCGAAGCCAGGATTGAAACCGCCGGGCGCTACCTTCGCTGCCAGGCTTGCGAAGTATCCGTAAGGTATGAAAGGGTGGTTTGACTGCACGACGATCGCCCCTTGCCGCCGGGCTTCAGCCAGCACCTCGTCGACGGTGGCAGTGCTCGTGTCGATCGCCAGTCGTTCGGCCGGTCGCAATGGCCACGCGTTGAAATGTCCCCAGGACGGCGACAGCTCCACTGACGGCACGAACGGAACACCGCGCCGGTCGGCCAACTGCTGCATCGGCGCATGGTTCGCGGTCGAGTCGTGATCGCTGACGAAGAGCAGGTCGAGAGCGGCCGCGAGCTGCGAACGCGCGACGTACTCGGGTGGTGTGACACCCTCGGCCTGATCTGCGTGGTGGTGCAGATCGGCCGAATACCAGCCGGACGCCCGCGGATCGAACTGGCGCGTGATCGCCACTTTCGTCTCCGTCGCCTGGCCGGGGCGCACGGCGAGCTGCACGCTCTGGCTGGGTGCAAGGAAAGCGCCTCCCGAGGACACCGCGAACACATAGCGGCCGGGCGCCATGGCGGTCGCGATTCGCCCCTTGCGGTCGAGCTCGGTGAAGAACGTGTTGCGGCCGAGAAATTCGACGAGTTGCTTCTGGCCTTGCGTGATGACGATGCGAGCGTCGAGTCCCTCGCCGGTTCGCGCATCCACTATTTCGAAGCCGACGCTGCCTGGAGGCTCGAGATCGCGGAAATCGAGTGCCGTGTCGTCACCTGCGCCGATTTTCACGACGGCCGTGTGGCTCTGCGAATAACCTTTTCCAGTGGCATACAACTCATATTCGCCGACCGGAAGCTCAGCGACGTAACGGCCGCCGCGACCGTACACCCACGCATAAGCCGTGCCTCGTTTCAGGATCACGACGACAGGCTCGTCGACCGCCCGGCTATCGGGCGATGTGACGACGCCGTGCACGGTGCCCGATTCGAGGTGCTTGCGGTCGATCTCGGCGGCCAAGGTCGGGCCAAGATCGCCGCGCGGCCCCACCTGCAGCCATGCGTCGAAGGTCCGTGATGCGCCGGGCGCAAGCGTGTGCTTGAGGAAGAGATCCAGCGAACCGGACCCTACGTAGTCGACGTATGGAGCATGCAGCGTAATGGCCCAGTCTTCGTCGTAGGCCACGACGCGATCGGCCAGCGCTCCGGTAGGCGCGCCTTCCTTCAGGTCTCCCAGGCCGGGAATGCCGAAGAAATACCCCGCACTGGGCCACAGCGTTTGGCCCGACAGCAGGTCGGGCAGGGGTGCCTCGCCCGTGTTGGTCATCGTGGTGCGGATCTCGATCCGGTCCGCATCTTCCCGGAGCGTGTAGGTCGTCGCGATCGTCACCCGGCCCCAGTCGCGCGTGGTCCGCACCACCACCTGGGCCGGGCCGCGCTCGACGATCTCGACTTTCTGATAGGTGTTCGGCCAGGCCGACCAGTTGTTCGGGATGAAATCTGCGAATACGACCCGGTCACGGCCTGGTTTGCCGTCAACGACCGGCGCGATGTCGATGATCGCTCCGCGTGGCACTCCGTAGGGGACGCCACTCTCGACGGCGAGACCGAACGCCAGGTGCTCGTTGAGGACGGTGATGTCATGGGCCGCGGCGGCTTCCCCATCGACGATCGGGGTGCCTCCAACGACCAGGGTTGCTGCGGCGCGGCCCGGAACAGGCTGCATCAGCGCGATGAGCAGCACTACGGCACATGTTCGCGCGCCGTCGGCCCGCGAGCCACCACGGAATGTCGAATCTTCGGCAACCACCTGCCGGTCAGTGTTCATGCCTCGTTCAGACTGGTTGCGTAGTCACCGGGCGCCGGCTGCGACGGCCGCGGCGCTCGTCAGCCGGTTGGCGCCGCGGGCCTTGGCTCCGGCAGGTCGACGACCTTGCGGAGATTCGGGTAGTCCGCGGTCCTGTGCGGGATCGCCATCGCATCGACGAAGTGCGCCTGGAACTGCGGCTCGATCGCGGTCTCGATCTTCTCGACGCGCCGTACGAGCGTCCTCGATCGTCGCGCGCGAGCGCGAATCGAGCAGCGCGATCCGCGCCCCGGTGCCCGCCGCATTGCCCGCCGACGTCACGTGCCCGAGGTCGCAGTCCGGAATCATGCCGAGCACCGCAGCGTACTTGACGTCGATGTGCGTGCCGAAAGCGCCCGGCAGCCGGATGCGTTCGACGCGGTCGACGCCGAGCCGGTCCATGAGCAGCCGGATGCCGGCATGCAGCGCGGCCTTCGCGAGCTGGATCGCGCGCACGTCGTTCTGCGTGATGCTGCAGCGTCTGCGCGCCCGAGTGCAGCACGTAGGAGTACGTTCGACCGTTCGGCGACGATGCGCGACGCTGCGCGTCGGCGAGCGAGCCGTCGATGACGCCGTCGCTGAGTGATGACGCCCGCGAGGTACATCTCGGCGATGACTTCGATGATGCCCGAGCCGCAGACGCCCGTGACGCCGGTCGCCGCGGTTGCCGCGGCGAAACTCCGGATCGTCCGACCACAGGTCGCAGCCGATCACCTTGAACCGCGGCTCGAGCGTCACGGCGATCGATGCGCACGCGCTCGATCGCGCCGGGTGCGGCGCGCTGGCCGCAGCTGATCTGCGCGCCTTCGAACGCCGGCCCGGTCGGGCTCGAGCAGGCGAGCAGCCGATGCCGGTTGCCGAGCACGATCTCGGCGTTGGTGCCGACGTCGACGAGCAGCGTCATGCTCGTCGTCGAGGTCGGGCCGCTCGGCGAGAATCATGCCCGCGGTGTCCGCGCCGACGTGCCCGGCAATGCAGGGCAGCACGTAGACCCGCGCGTTCGGGTGCAGCGCGATGCCGATCTCGGCAGCCGTCACGCGTGACGGCGCGATCGATCGCGAGCGCGAACGGCGCGCCGCCGAGCTCGACCGGATCGATGCCGAGCACCAGGTGATGCATGATCGGATTGCCGACCAGCGTCGCTTCGAGGATCGCCTCCGGAGCGATGCCGGCGCTGCGCGCGACTTCGGCCGCGAGCTCGCTGATGCGCCTGCGCGCACGGCCGCCGTCATCTGCGCGGCGCCGCCCGGATTCATCATCGCGTAGGACACGCGGCTCATCAGGTCCTCGCCGAAGCGGATCTGCGGATTCATGCGTCCCGCCGATGCCACGACTTCGCCGCTCGCGAGATCGCAGAGGTGCGCGGCGATCGTCGTCGAGCCGACGTCGACGGCCATGCCGAACGACTCGTCGTGGAAGCCCGGCCAGACGGCGATGATCCGCGACGCGTCGTGCACCGCGACGGTGACTTTCCATTCGCCCTTGCGCAGCAGCGCCTGCAGCTGCTGCAGCACCGCGAGGTCGCATTGCAGGTCGCGTGAGCTGCCATTCGCGCGTCGAGCGCCGCTTCGAGCCGCTGCAGGTCGCCCGACGGATCGTGCATGTCGGGCTCCGTGCACCTCGACGTAGTGCAGCTTGACGAGCGGGTAGAGCTCGATGTCGCGCGCCTCGGCGGCCTTGCGCACGACCTGGCGATGCACCTGGCTGCCCGACGGCACGTCGACGACGACGTCCGCCTCGACACGCGCCTGAGCACGACAGCCGGCGGCCCGGACGGCAGCGGCTGCCGGCTCGCATAGCGCTGCTCCGACTCGCGACGGCGGCGAGACGACTGTCGGCGCCGGAGCGCACGCCGTGCTTCGCGAACTCGCCTTCCGCCACCAGGACCTGGCAGCGACCGCAGATCGCGCGCCCGCCGCAGACGGAATCGATGTCGACGCCGAGCGTGCGCGCCGCGTGCGAGCAGCGGCGTGCCGACCGCGAAGCGCCCGCGCTTGCCGGACGGCGTGAAGACGACGAGTGGATCCCGGCGGCTCACGGTACCTCGCTCAGGCAGGAGTGACCGGTCGGCGGCGATGGCCGCCCTCGCGTCGACCGCGCGGGGCGGCGCCCGCTGCGGCGGTGCCCTGCGCCGGAGCGTCGCGGAACCTGCGGATCCAGCGCGCGCAGTCCGGGTCGTGGCCCATCATGACGTCGGCCGCCATGCACGATCGGACGATGTCCCCGTGCAGCGGGTTCGTGATCGCGGAGGTGAGTCCCGCGGCGATCGCCATCGTGAGGAAGGCGCTGTTGATGCCGTCGCGGTTCGGCAGGCCGAAGCTGACGTTCGACGCACCGCAGGTCGTGTTGACCTTGAGCTCGTCGCGCAGTCGCCGCACGAGGCGCATGACCTGGACGCCCGCCTGGTTGATCGCGCCGATCGGCATGACGAGCGGATCGACGACGACGTCGGACGCGGGAATGCCGTGATCCATCGCGCGATGCACGATCTTGCTTCGCGACCTCGAAGCGCACGTCCGGATCCTCGGAGATGCCGGTCTCGTCGTTGGAGATGGCGACGACCGCCGCGCCGTACTTCTTCACGAGCGGCAGCACGGACTCGAGGCGCTCTTCCTCGCCGGTCACCGAGTTCACGAGCGCCTTGCCCTTGTACACCGCGAGCCCGGCGTCGAGCGCGGCGACGATCGAGGAGTCGATCGACAGCGGCACGTCGGTGATCGACTGCACGAGCTGGATCGCCCTCGCGAGGATCGCCGGCTCGTCGGCCAGCGGAATGCCCGCGTTGACGTCGAGCATGTGCGCGCCTGCCTCGACCTGCGCGAGCGCATCGGCTTCGACGCGGCTGAAATCGCCGGCGGCCATCTCCGCGGCGAGCAGCTTGCGGCCGGTGGGGTTGATGCGCTCGCCGATGATGACGAACGGCCGATCGAAGCCGATGACGACTTCGCGGCTCGCGGAACTGATGACGGTATCGGTCATGATGTTTTCCTGTCTGCAAGATCTTGCGGGTCCGGGGCCGGACGCTCGTCGATGCCCTTGGCCCGGATCAGGCGCTCGAGATCCTCGTCGGTGTATCGGGCTTCGATGCGGCCGCGGCGGCCGCGGCTTCGGCCTGCAGATCGTCGCCGCAGGGCCGCGGCGCGCTGCGTCGCCAGTCCGCGAGATACGCATCCGAGCTGCCCTTGCCCGCCCGCATCGCGGCGCGGTCGACGGCTTCCTGGAAGCGCGCCGAGAGCTTGGACCTTGGCGACATCGCGGCCCCGCTTGACGATGACCTGCGCGGGGATGTCGCGCCAGGAGATGACGATCAGCGCGGCCATGACGGGGCCGGCACGCGTGTCGCGCGCGCCGCCTGCGCCGCGCCTGCGACGGCCGCGAGGCTCGTCGCGAGCTCGCCGTAACCGGTGAACCTCTCGACGTACTCGAGACCGAGACGCTGCGCTACCGCACGGGCGGCTCGTTTCGAGATCGTCGTCGCGCAGCTGCGCGAGATAGACCAGCCGGCGGTAGTTGCGGAAATACTCCGTCGCGAGCTCCGGGTGCCGATCGATGCCGAGCCCGTCGATCACGAGCCGATCGAAGTGACGCACAGGAAATCCGTCAGGTAGAACGTGCCCGGCTCGGCCTCGCTGAGCGCCGCGAAGACGCCGGGCGTCGCGAAGAACTCGTAGCAGTGCGCGCCCGGCATGCGCTCGACGCCTTCCTCGCGCGAGCACCGCATCGAGGCGCCCGCCCGTGCCGCAGTCGCCATAGGCGACGAAGATGTCGCGCGTAGTGCTCGCGGTCCGCGCGAATCGCTCCGCGCACGGCCTCCGCGATGCGCTCCGGGCGGTTGTGCAGCTCCGGCGGCAGGCACTTCACGTCGAGCGCGGACCAGCCGTTGAGCGTCTTGCAGCGCGGCGATCTCGCGCGCGAGCGCGCCGCAGGCGATGACGAGTATCGCGCTCGGCACTCATGCCGGCCGACCTCAATGCGCTCGGGCCGCGCGGCGCGCGGCGATGCAGCGCCTTGGCGGTCTCGACCGCGATCGCCGCGTCGCGGCAGTAGGCGTCGGCGCCGACGGCCTTGCCGAACTCCTCGTTGAGCGGCGCGCCGCCGACCAGCACGATGTACTTGTCGCGCAGGTTCTTCTCCTTCAGCGTGTCGATGACGACCTTCATGTAGGGCATCGTCGTCGTGAGCAGCGCCGACATGCCGAGGAAGTCGGGCTTGTGCTTCTCGAGCGCCTCGAGATATTTCTCGACCGGATTGTTGATGCCGATGTCGATGACCTCGAAGCCCGCGCCCTCGAGCATCATCGACACGAGGTTCTTGCCGATGTCGTGGATGTCGCCCTTGACCGTGCCGATCACGATCTTGCCGATCGGCTCGACGCCGGTCTCGGCGAGCAGCGGACGCAGGATCTCCATGCCGCCCTTCATGGCGTTCGCGGCGAGCAGCACCTCGGGCACGAACAGGATGCCGTCGCGGAAATCGATGCCGACGATGCGCATGCCCTCGACGAGCGCGTCGTTGAGCACCTTGTCGGCCGACCAGCCGCGCTCGAGGAAGATGCGCGTCGCCTCCTCGACCTCGTCCTTCAGGCCGTTGTAGAGGTCGTCGTGCACCTGCTCGGTGAGCTCGTCGTCGTCGAGGCTGTCGAGGTCGAAGGTTTCGGACGCATCCTCAGTCATCGGAACTCTCCGAGGCACTCGGGGACCTCTCCGAGGCACTGCGCGGTCACGACTCACTCTCGACGACATACCGGAACCAGGTCCCATGTTACGGCCGGCGCCGTCCGGCCCGTGGTGCCCTGGCGACATGCCATGTTCAAAATGCGACATCCGCCCGGCCGTGCGGAGTGGCGCACAGGAATGCGAGCTGTCGGCGCTGGCCGAGGCCGGCTCGTCGCATTCTGACAAGTCGGCTGCGGCGACCCTGCGCGTCACCCCGCGATGCTGCCGCGCCGTGCCTGCGCTCGGCGCTGGGTGGGTGGCCGAAATGATTGCGGTAGCACTTCGAGAAATGCGGCGGCGACTGGAAGCCGCAGGAGGTGCGTGATGTCCATGATCGGCATCGACGTCTGCAGCAGCAGCTCGCGCGCGCGGCTGCAGGCGCATCTCCAGGTAGTAGCGCTTCGGCACGCAGTTGAGATGCGCTTGAACAGGCGCTCGATCTGCCGGCGCGAGAGCCCGGTCTGCGCGCGCGATCTTGCTCGAGCGACAGCGGGTTCTCGATGTTCTCTTCCATGAGCTCGGCGACCTCGATCAGGCTGCGATGCGAGGCGCCGACCTGGGCGCGCAGCGGGACGTACTGCCGGTCCTGCCGTTGCGCACGCGCTCGACACGAACTGCTCGGAGACCCGCTGCGACACCTGCGGGCCGAGCTTGACCTGGATCAGGTTCAGCATCAGGTCGAGCGGCGCCGTGCCGCCGGAGCAGGTGTAGCGATCGCGGTCGATGCTGAACACCTGGTCGCTGAGATCTGCACGCGCGGAAACTCCTCGCGCAGCGCCGAGAGGTTCTCCCAGTGGATCGTGGCGCGATAGTTGTCGAGCAGACCGGCCTGCGCGAGCGCATAGCCGCCGGTGCACAGCGCGCCGAGTGCGCATGCCGCGCTCGCGAGCGGCGCAGCGCGGTGAGCAGCGGCGGCGAGACGGCATCGCGGACGTTGACGCCGCCGCAGACGAACACGGATCTCGACCTTGCCGAGCTTGTCGAGCGGCTCGGTCGGCGTGAGCATCGAGCCCGTTGCTCGCCGGCGACCGGCCGGCCGTCGAGGCTCACGATCGACCATTCGTAGACCTGCCTGGCCCGACGACGCGATTCGCCATGCGCAGCGGCTCGACCGCGTTCGTGACGGCGATCAGCGAGTAGTCGGCAGCGTCAGGAAGGCGTAACGCGCTCGTGCGCATCGCGGCGTCGGACTTCACTGGAGCCTGTTGCCGAGCTGTCGCGTTGCTCGCGAGTATACGGCGGGCTGACGCATTTGTCTGAGTCTCGTCGACAATCAGACCTGTCGCATCGGCCCGTTGCTACACTAGCCGCGACAAACGTGCATCCGCGACCGCACAGGCTCGAGCGGACAGCCGGCCAGGGGGCGGAGAACTCGGGATGAAAACGCATGCGCGGGTGGTCGTGATCGGCGGCGGCGTGGTCGGCGTCAGCACGCTCTATCACCTGGCGCAAGAAGGGCTGGTCGGACGTCGGTGCTGCTCGAGCGCGCCGAGCTGACCGCCGGCTCGACCTGGCATGCCGCCGGCCTGCTGCCGCTCTTCAACATGAGCTACACGGTCGGCCAGCTGCACAAGTACTCGGTCGATCTCTACAAGCGCCTGCCGGCCGAGACCGGCCAGGACGTCAGCTTCCACGTGACCGGCAACCTGCGCCTCGCGACCTGCCGCGACCGCATGGACGAGTACCAGCAAGTACTGCGGCACCGCGAACACGATCGGCGTGCCGTTCGAGATCATCGGCCCCGACGAGGTCAAGGAGCTGTGGCCGCTGGTCGAGCTCGGCGACGGCGGCGACACGCCGAAGATCGTCGGCGCGCTCTACCACCCGGACGACGGCCACATCGCGCCGGCCGACCTCACGATGGCGCTGCGCAAGGGCGCGCGCGCAGCGCGGGCGCCGAGATCCACGAGCACACCGAAGTCACGGCGGTGGCGCGCACGCGCATCCGGCGAATGGCAGCTCACGACCAACAAGGGCGAGATCGTCGCCGAGCACGTCGTCTGCGCGACCGGCAACTACGCGCGCCAGACCGGGCCGCATGTTCGGCCTCAACGTGCCGGCGATCCCGGTCGAGCACCAGTACATCGTCTACGACGAGTCGCCGCGAGCTGAAGGCCTACCGCCAGGGCGGCGGCCGCGAGCTCGCGGTGCTGCGCGAATCCGACAAGTCGTATTACCTGCGCGAGGAGCGGCTGGGCTGGATTCTCGGGCCGTACGAAGCCGGCGCGCCGGCGCGCTTCGCCGACGGCGTGCCGGAGTCGTTCGGCAAGAGCCTGTTCGCGGGCGACCTCGAGCGGCTGCTGCCGCACGTCGAAGCGGCGCAGCGGCGCGTGCCGGCGCTCGAGAACTGCGGCATCAAGGACATCGTCAACGGGCCGATCTCGCTACACGCCGGACGGCAGCCCGCTGATCGGGCCGGCCTGGGGCGTGCGCGAACCTCTGGCTCAACGAGGGCCACAGCTTCGGCATCACCGCCGCCGGCGGCGCGGGCTGGCAGCTCGCGCGAATGGATCGTCGAGGGCGAGCCGGGCATCGACATGCTCGCGGTCGATCCGCGCCGCTTCGGGCCGTACACCAGCAAGCGCTACGTGGTGCACGAAGAACGAGGAGACCTACCGCAACGTCTTCACGATCCACTACCCGGACGAGGAGCGCGCGCGACGCGCGGCCCGCGAAGACGAGCCCCGTCTACGACAAGCTGAAGCGCATGGGCGCGGTGTTCGGCCAGCGCTACGGCTGGGAGCGCGCCAACTGGTTCGCGCCGCCGGGCGTCGAGGCCGAGGACGACTGGAGCTTCCGGCGCACGCAATTACTTCGAGCACGTCGGCAACGAGTGCCGGCTGCTGCGCGAGCAGCGTCGGCGTCATCGACCTGACGCCGTTCACCAAGCACGAGGTCAGCGGGCCCGGGCGCCGAGGCCTGGCTCGACGGGCTCGTCGCCAACAAGGTGCCGACGAAGATCGGCCGCATGGCGCTGTGCCACGCGCTGACGAAGCGCGGCGGCATCCGCTCCGAGTTCACGATCACGAAGCTCGGCCGACGAGCAGTTCTACGTCGTGAGCGCCGGCGCCGCCGAGCGCTACGACAGCGACTACCTGCAGCAAGCGGCTGCCGGCGCGACGGCTCGCGTCGCGCTGCGCAACGTCACCGACGCGCCGCGGCTGCTTCGTGCGTCGCCGGTCCGCGCTCGCGCGACGTGCTGGCGAAGCTCGACCGACACGCCGCTCGACAACGCGGCGTTTCCCGTGGCTCACGGGCGCAGGCCGATCGAAGTCGGCCTCGCGACCGACGTGTATGCGCTGCGCGTCAACTTCGTCGGCGCGCTCGGCTGGGAGCTGCACTTCCCGATCGAGTACGCGCACCACCTGTTCGACGCGCTCTTCGCCGCCGGCGAGGAGTTCGGCATCGGCATGGTCGGCATGCGCGCGATGGAGTCGCTGCGCATCGAGAAGTCCTACCGCATGTGGGGCAGCGACCTCACGCGCGACTACACGCCGTTCGAGGCCGGCCTCGACCGCTTCGTGCGCATGGAGCAAGGGCGACTTCATCGGCAGCGAGGCGCTCGAGCGCCAGCTCGCCGCCGGCGTGCCGCACCGCTTCGTCACGCTCGAAGTGCACGGCGTCACCGATGCCGATCCGCTCGGCAACGAGCCGCTGTTCGATCGCGAGGGCCGCATCGTCGGCCGCGCGACCGTCGGGCTAGCTACGGGCACGTGCTGGGCAAGAGCCTCGCGATCGGCTACGTGAAGCCGGCGTTCGCGGCGGTCGGCACCGGCCTCGGCGATCGAGATCCTCGGCGAGCGCAAGCGGGCCACGGTGCTCGTCGACTCGCCGTACGATCCCGAGAACAGGATCTGCAGCCTGAAGGCGCTGATGCGGAAATTCTCGGCCTGGGCCCTGCTGCGCGAAGCCTTCGCGGCCAGCGGGGCTGGCAGCCGCAGTGGCGGCGCGCGGAGCCGCAAGCCCGAGTACGACGCCGTCATCGTCGGCGGCGGCGGCCACGGGCTCGGCAGCCGCGTACTACCTCGCGGCCGAGCACCGGCTCAGGCGAACGTCGCGGTGGTCGAGAAGGGCTGGATCGGCGGCGGCAACACCGGCCGCAACACGACGATCATCCGCTCGAACTACCTGTTCGACGAGAGCGCGCGACTCTACGACCACGCGCTGCAAGCATGTGGGAGCGACCTGTCGCAGGTCCTCAACTACAACGTCATGTACTCGCCGCGCGGCGTGATGATGCTCGCGCACACCGTGCACGACGTGCAGGTGCTTCAAGCGGCACGTGCACGCCAACCGCTGCAACGGCGTCGACAACGAGTGGCTCGAGCCCGCCGAGGCGAAGGCGCTTCTGCCCGCCGCTCAACATCGAGCCCGACATCCGCTACCCGGTGCATCGGCGCGTCGCTGCAGCGCCGCGGCGGCACGGCGCGGCACGACGCCGTCGCCTGGGGCTACGCGCGCGCCGCGGACGCGCTCGGCGTCGACATCGTCGAGAACTGCGAGGTCACGGGCATCCGGCGCGACGCTTCCGGCGCGGTCGAAGCGCTCGAGACCTCGCGCGGACCGATCCGCATGCCGACGCGTCGGCGTGTCCGCCGCGGGCAACACCAGCGTCGTGCTGCGGCCTGGCCGGCGTGCGCCTGCCGCTCGAGAGTTTTCCGCTGCAGGCGCTCGTCTCGGAGCCGGTGAAGCCCGTGATGCCGTGCGTCGTGATGTCGAACTCGGTCCACGCCTACATCAGCCAGTCGGACAAGGGCGAACTCGTGATCGGCGCCGGCACGGACGCTTACACGAGCTACACGCAGCGCGGCGCGCTGCACGTCAATTCGCACACGCTGGCGGCGATCTGCGAGCTGTTTCCTACGTTCCGCCGACTGCGCATGCTGCGGAACTGGGGCGGCATCGTCGACGTGACGCCGGATCGCTCGCCGATCATCGGCAGGACACCCGTGCCCGGTCTGTACGTGAACTGCGGCTGGGGCACCGGCGGATTCAAGGCGACGCCGGGCGCTGGCGCACCTGCTCGCGTGGACCATGGCGCACGGCGAGCCGCACCCGATCAACGCGCCGTTCACGATCGAGCGATTCCGCGACGGGCATCTGATCGACGAGGCCGCCGCGGCCGCCGTTGCGCATTGAGCCCCGAATGCTGCTG
The DNA here is from genome assembly GCA_963728295.1 of uncultured Gammaproteobacteria bacterium. Taxonomy (GTDB): domain Bacteria; phylum Pseudomonadota; class Gammaproteobacteria; order Steroidobacterales; family Steroidobacteraceae; genus DATJKD01. Next base: position 269,193 of record CAVSKB010000011.1, read on the forward strand.
ATCGATTGTCCTTATTGCGGTCCGCGCTCCGAGCTCGAGTTCAGCTACGGCGGGCAGGCGCACGTCGTTCGCCCGGCCGACCCATCCTCAGTCGACGCCGACGCGTGGGCCGAGTTTCTCTACCTGCGCGCCAATACGCGCGGGGTGCACGCGGAGCGCTGGCGGCACATGCACGGCTGCGCACGCTTCTTCAATGCGCTGCGCGACACGACGTCCGACCAGTTCGTTGCGACCTATCGCAGCGGCGAGCCTGGACCCGTGCTGCCTCCCGGTGGCGGATCGTGAGCGCGTATCGGCTGACGAGCGGCGGTCGCATCGACAGGTCGCGGCCGGTCGCGTTCACGTTCGACCGGCGGCCTTACCAGGGCTTTGCCGGCGACACGCTGGCCTCGGCGCTGCTCGCGAACGGCGTCCGCGTGCTCGGCCGCTCGTTCAAGTATCACCGCCCGCGCGGGCTGCTCGGCGCCGGTTCCGAGGAGCCGAATGCGCTCGTGATCGGTCGTGCGCGATGCCGGACGACGCACGCCGAACCTGCGCGCGACGCAGGTCGAGATTTACGACGGACTCGTCGCCGAGAGCCAGAACCGCTGGCCCGCGCTCGGTTTCGACGTGCTGGCGCGTCAACGACGTGCTCGCGCCGTTATTTCCCGCGGCGTTCTACTACAAGACTTTCATGTGGCCGCGATCGGCCTGGCATCGCTGGTATGAACCCGCCATACGCCGCGCAGCCGGACTGGGCCGCGCTCCGTCCGCGCCGGATCCCGATCGCTACGCGCAGCGTTTCGCGCATTGCGACGTGCTCGTCGTCGGCGCGGGTCCCGCAGGCCTCGCGGCGGCGCTCGCGGCGGCGGGGACCGGCGCGCGGGTCATGCTCTGCGACGAACAGCCCGAACCCGGCGGCTCGCTGCTGGACGAGCGGGCTGCGACGATCGACGGTCAGCCGCTCGAGCAGTGGCTCTCGCTCCGCCATCGCCGCACTTTGCGCGCAACCGAACGTGACGTTGCTGACACGCACGACGGCCTTCGGCTACTTCCCGCACAACCTCATCGGGCTGTGCGAGCGTCTCACGGATCATCGGCCTGCGCCTGCGGCCGGTACCGCCTCGCGAGCGGCTCTGGCAGGTTCGCGCTCGCGAGGTCGTGCTCGCGACCGGAGCGGTCGAGCAGCCGCTCGTCTTCCCGGGCAACGACCGGCCCGGCGTCATGCTCGCGTCTGCGGCATCGACGTACCTGCATCGCTACGGCGTCAGCGTCGGCTCGCGCATCGTCGTCGTGACCGGTTGCGATGCGGCCTACGCGACCGCGCTCGACCTGCATGCGGCGGGCGCGACGATTGCGCTCGATCGCCGACGTGCGCGAGGCTGCGAATGGTGCCGGGCCGGCGGCTGCGCGTGCGGCCGGTCTCGAGGTCGTCGACCGGGCGACCGTCCTCGGCACGTCGGGCCGGCTGGGCATCCGCAGCGTCACGCTGGGCACGATCGCCGATGCAACGATCGCCGACCGTCGCACGATCGCCTGCGATGCGCTGCTGATGTCGGGCGGCCTCATCCCGAGCGTGCACCTGTACTCGCAGTCGCGCGGCAAGCTGGCCTGGGATGCCGGGCGCATGGCGTTCCTGCCGGCGCGATCCGCCGAACGGGAGCGCTCGGCGGGAGCGTGTCGAGGCATCGACGGCCTCGAGACGGTGCTCAACGACGGCGCCGAGGCCGGGCTGGCCGCAGCCCGCGCCGCAGATCACAGAGGCGAGCCGCGGCCGATGCGTGCTGCGTCACGTGAGTTCAGCGTGCACGGCGTGCCCGGCGCGCTGCGGCACGGCGGAAAGCAGGCGCCGCCGCGTGCTTTCGTCGATTTCCAGAACGACGTCACGACGCAGGATCTCGCGCTGGCCGCGCGCGAGGGGTTCGTGTCGATAGAGCACATCAAGCGCTACACGACGACCGGCATGGCCACCGACCAGGGCAAGACGTCGAACATGAATGCGCTCGCGATCGTGGCCGACGGCCTCGCGCGCCCGCTTCCGGACGTCGGCCTGACCACGTTCCGGATGCCGTATACGCCCGTGACGTTCGGGACGCTCGCCGGCTATGACCGCGGCGACCTGTTCGACCCGGTACGCACGACGCCGATGCACGAGTGGGCGCGCCGCGCACGGAGCGGTATTCGAGGACGTGGGGCAGTGGAAGCGGGCGCGCTATTTCCCGCGAGCGGGCGAGGACATGCACGCTGGCCGTCGCGCGCGAGTGCCGCGCGGTGCGAGGCGCGTGCGGCATCTTCGACGCCTCGACGCTCGGCAAGATCGAAGTCGTGGGCCCCGACGCCGCGACGTTCCTGTCGCGCATGTACGTCAACGACTTCGCGAGCCTCGCCGTGGGACGGTGCCGCTACGGCATCCTGCTGCGCGACGACGGTTTCGTCTACGACGACGGCGTGATCGCGCGAATCGCGGATGACCGTTTCCACGTGACGACCACGACGGGCGGGGCGGCGCGTGTGCTTGCGTTCATGGAGGACTACCTGCAGACCGAGTGGCCCGATCTGCGGTCGTGGCTGACGTCGACCACGGAGCAGTGGGCCGTCGTCGCCGTGCAGGGACCGAAAAGTCGCGACGTCCTGACGCCGCTCATCACGGACGTCGATCTTTCGGCCGCGGCACTGCCGCATCTCGGCGTCCGGCACGGGCGGATCTGCGGTGTCCCGATGCGGCTGTTTCGCGTGAGCTTCACCGGCGAGCTCGGCTTCGAGGTCAACGTCCCGGCCGAATACGGGTCGTCGATCTGGGAGGCGGTCTACGCCGCGGGAAAGGACTTCGGCATCACGCCTTACGGGACCGAGACGATGCACGTCCTGCGCGCCGAGAAGGGTTACATCATCGTCGGCCAGGAAACGGACGGCACGGTCACGCCGTACGACGTGGGGCTCGGCTGGGCGATCGGCAAGAGCAAGGCCGATTTCGTCGGCAAGCGGGCTCTCGCGCGACCGGCCATGCACGCGGCGGATCGCAAGCAGCTGGTCGGCCTGCTGACCGTCGATCCGGCGGTCGTGATCGAGGAAGGCGCACAGGTCGTGGCCGAGCCGGCGCAGTCACCGCCGATGCGACTGATCGGTCACGTCACGTCGTCGTACGCGAGCGCCGTGCTCGGCCGTTCGATCGCGCTCGCGATGATCGAGGGCGGGCGCGCGCGGATCGGACAGACGCTTTACGTACCGATGCCGCACGGCGACATCCCCGTCACGGTCACGGCGCCGGTGTTCTACGACGCCGAAGGGACGCGCCTCCATGGGTGACGTCGTGGCCCGAGTGCCCGTCGACGTCCGCCAAACGGAGTGGTTGCGAGCGTTGCCCGGCGCGGCGAGGTTTGTATTCCGCGGCGATGCGGAGGCACGGCTCGCGGCCGGTGCAGCCTTCGGAGCGCCGCTGGCCGCGGTCACCGGCCGCGCCGTGACCCACGGCGATCGCGCGGCGCTGTCGCTGGGGCCCGACGAGCACCTGTTGATCGTGCCCGAGCAGGACGCGGCTGCCTTCGCGGCCGAGCTCGCGAGCGAGCTGGAGGGCCGGCCGCATTCGCTCGTGGACGTCAGTCACCGCCAGGTCGCGCTCGAGCTGCGCGGTCCGCATGCCGAATGGCTGCTCGCCGCCGCGTGCCCGCTGCCGCTCGACGTCGAGGCCTTCCCGGTCGGCGCGTGCACGCGTACCGTGTTTGCAAAGGCCGAGATCGTGCTGTGGCGCACGGACCCCGACACCTTTCGCGTCGAGGTCGCACGCTCCTATTGTCGTTACGTCGTCGACCTGCTCGGCGAAGTCGCGCGCGAGCTGCCTGCGCGGGCATACCGGGATGCCGGCGGCGTTTCCTGATCTGCCGTACCCCCGGGCGCGGCGTTTCGACGGTCGAGGTGACAGATGAGCCAATCGAAGACACGCGCTGACTGGCACCGCCTGGCCGCCGGACTGCGCTACGAGACGGGCCACTTCATCGACGGCGAGCACGTCGCCGGGCGGGGCGCCCGTTTCGCCGTCGTGAATCCCGCGAGTGCCGAGCCGCTCTGCGAGGTGGCGTCCGGAACCGCCGCGGACATCGATGTCGCCGTTGCGTCGGGCCGCCGCGCGTTTGCAGCCGGAAGCTGGCGTTGCATGGCGCCGCGCGACCGTCTCGAAGTGCTGACGCGACTTGCCGCGCTCATCGACGAGAACACGGAGCGTTTCGCGCTGCTCGATACGCTCGTCATGGGCAAGCCGATCCGCGACATGCTCGCCGTGGACATCCCGCAGTCGTCGCTGACTTTTCGTTACTTCGCGGAGCTCTCGGACAAGATCGAAGGCGCGGTCACGGCCACGGCCGTCGATGCGTTTCATTACACGCTGCGCGAGCCGCTCGGCGTCGTCGGTTGCATCGTGCCGTGGAACTTTCCGCTGATGATGACCGCCTGGAAGATCGCGCCGGCGCTCGCCGCCGGCAACTCGGTCGTGCTCAAGCCCGCGGAGAATTCGCCGCTCTCCGCGCTGCTGCTCGCGGAGTTGTTCGTCGAGGCCGGCGGCCCCGCCGGCGTGCTCAACGTCGTGAACGGCTCCGGCCTCGACGCCGGGGCGCCGCTCGCGCTGCACAACGACGTCGCAAAGATCTCTTTCACCGGCTCGACCGCGACCGGCAAGAAAATGCTCCAGTACTCCGCCCAGTCGAACATGAAGCGCGTCAGCCTCGAATGCGGCGGCAAGTCGCCGCAGGTCTTCCTCGCGGACCTCGAGGATCTCGACCGTGCCGTGACCTATGCGATCAACGGCATCTTCCTGACGGCCGGGGAGTCGTGCAGCGCCGGCTCACGCCTGCTCGTGGACAAACGCATCGCCGGTGATTTCGCGGCGCGTTTCATCGAGCTCGGACGCGATGCGTACCGTGCCGGCGATCCGCTCGACCCCGAGACGAATCTTGGACCGCTCGTGAGTGCGAGGCAGCACGCAAAGGTCGTCGGCTACATCGCGACAGGTCGCGACGAAGGCGCGAAGCTCGAGTTCGGTGGCGACGTGCCCGACCGTCCGGGCTACTACGTGAACCCGGCGTTGTTCACCAGCGTGCGGAACGACATGAAGATCGCGCAGGAAGAGATCTTCGGCCCCGTCGCGGCGCTCATCGAGGTCGACGGCCTCGACGACGCATTGCGAATCGCCAACGACACCATCTACGGGCTCGCCGCCTCGGTGTGGACGAGCGACCTGCGTGCCGCGCACGCCGCGGTGCGCGGCCTCGAGGCCGGCGTCATCTATGTGAACTGCTTCGATCACGGCGATCCGACGCAGCCCTTCCTCGGGCACAAGCAGTCCGGCCAGGGAGGCGACAAGTGCCTCGAGGGGCTCTTGAGCTACACGCAGACCAAGTCCGCGTGGATCCACCTCGGTCGCTGAGGCCGTCGCTCCATCACGATGGACGCTACCCGCGCCGCACGTGCGCCGCTCGCACTCGTAACGCTGCTGTCCGTCGCGCTGCTCGTCAATTACATCGACCGCGGGAGCATCGCCACTGCGGCGCCTTTGCTCGAGCAGGAGCTGGGTCTCTCCGCCAGCCAGATGGGCTGGGTACTCGCGGCCTTCTACTGGGCGTACGCGCCGATGCAGCCCGTGATGGGATGGCTCGCCGACCGATACGGCCCGGCGCAGGTGCTGAGCGGGGGATTCGCATTGTGGAGTGTTGCGACCGTGGCGAGCGGTCTCGCCGGCGGCCTCGTCATGCTGGTCCTGCTGCGCATGCTCATGGGTGCCGGTGAGGCCACGTTCTATCCGAGCGCGCTCAGTCTGCTGTCGCGACGCGTGCCTCCGCTGCAGCGCGCCCGCGCGACCGCAACGATGCAGTTCGGTGCGGTATTAGGGCCTGCGGTCGGCACGCTGCTCGGGGGGCTGCTCATGGTTCGCTACGGATGGCGGGCGATGTTCATCGTCATGGGCCTCGGCTCGCTGCTGTGGCTGATGGCGTGGCGGCGCTGGATGCGCCGCTCACCGCAGGACCCCCAGCCTGCGAGCGCGGGAGACGATCCGCCCTATGTACTGATCCTGCGCCAGCGTGCGCTGTGGGGCGGCATGATGGGAACGTTCTGCTCCAACTACGCGTTCTACTTCGTGTTCTCGTGGCTGCCGCTGTACCTGGTCCACGAGCGCGGCTTGTCTCTCGCGGTCATGACGCAGGCGGCGAGCGCGTTCTACGTCGTGGACGGCGCGAGCGTGCTGCTCGCCGGATGGCTGCTCGACCGCTGGATCCGGCGTGGCGCGAGTTTCAACCGTGCCTACAAGACCGCGCTCGTCCTGAGCAGCGCCGGCGTCGGCGCCTGCCTGATCGCCAGCAGCCTCGACAAGCGGGCTGGTCGCCGCGGCAGTGATCCTGCTGTTGACCGGTGTCATGGACGGACTCAACAGCCCGGCCAACCCGTCGGTCACACAGACTTTCGCGGGCCCGTGGGCGACCGGGCGGTGGATGGGCCTTCAGAACGCCGTCGGCAATATCGCGGGGATGACGGCCCCGGTCGTGACCGGCTATCTCGTGCAGCACACGGGCCACTACACTGCGGCACTCATCGTGTCCGGCGTCGTGGCACTGTGTGGACTCGTGGCATGGCTGGTCGTCGTCCCGGAGATACGTCCGATCGACTGGTCGGGTGAAATGGCACGGGGCGCCGGGAGCTGAATCCCTGCAACGCGTCGCCGCCGGTGCGGCCTAGGCAGAGCCATCATGCAGCGAATCTCTGAACCTGCGCGCGAACTCGACGTAATCCACGAAACCGACGTGCTCGTCGTAGGCAGCGGGCCCGGTGGGCTCGCGGCGGCGCTCGCCAGCGCGCGCGCAGGCGTGCGCACGACGCTGCTCGAGCGGTACGGATGCTTCGGCGGCAACATCACGCAGGTGGGCGTCGAAGGCTTCGCGTGGTACCGGCACGAGGGCACGATCGACAGCGAGGGCATCGGCATCGAGTTCGAGCAGCGGGCCAAGGCAATGGGCGCCGCGATGCCTGAGCCGCAGTCGATGAGTCACGCGCTCGACGCGGAGATGTTCAAGTTCGTCGCGGACGTGCTCGTGCAGGAGGCCGGCGTGCAGCCGATGCTGCACCGCCAGTTCGTCGCGCCCGTGCTCGAGGACGGCGCCATCCGCGGAGCCATCGTCGAGAGCAAGGCGGGACGCGAGGCGATCCTCGCGGCGCGTGTCGTCGATGCGACCGGCGACGCGGACGTCGCGGCGCGCGCCGGCGCGCCGACGCACAAGACGCCGCGCGAGGAGATGATGTCGGTGTCGGTCATGTTCTCGATGAGCGGCGTCAACAAGCAGCGCTTCATCGATGCGGTCAAGGCGGACCCGCAGACGTACGCCGACTGGGTCGGCAACGGCGAATGGAACATCGAGACGAGCGGCAAGGAGGACGCGCTGTTCTCGCCGTTTCTGCGCAAGCCGTTCAAGCGCGCGGTGGCGGCGGGCGTCATACCCGCGTCCCTCGCCACGCTGGCCGGCACGTGGGGCGCCGTCAGCGACCAGGGCGACCTCACGTACCTGAATCTCGTGCATCTCGCCGGTTGCGACGGCACCGATCCCGACGATCTCACGCGCGGCGAGATCGAAGGCCGGCGCCAGGCCGTGCACGCGGTCGAAGCGCTGCGCCACTTCATGCCGGGCTGCGAGCACGCGAAGCTGCGCAACTTCGGCATGACGCTCGGTGTACGTGACACGCGCAAGATCGACGCAGTCCACAATCTCACGGCGGCCGAAGTGCGCGGCGAGGCGCGGTTCGACGATTCGATCGGTATCTTTCCCGAATTCATCGACGGCTACGGACTGCTGATCCTGCCGACGACCGGTCGTTACTTTCACGTGCCGTATCGCTCGCTGCTGCCGCAAGGGCGTGCGGCAACCTCATCGTCGCGGGTCGCTGCATCGGCGGCGACAAGGTGTCGCATGCGGCCGTGCGCAACATGATGTGCTGCGCCGTGAGCGGGCAGGGCGCTGGCGTGGCCGCTGCGATTTCGTTCAAGACGGGACGAGCGTTCGAGGACGTCGACCTGCGCCTCGTGCGGGCGGAGCTCACGCGCCAGGGAGTGCGACTCGCGTGATTCCGACACGGCTGTACGACGACGTCGCGCGCCGATGACCGCTCGCCACTACGATTTCGTGATCGTCGGAGGCGGCTCGGCGGGATCCGCGCTCGCGAATCGGCTGAGCGCCGATCCGGCAACGTCGGTCCTCGTGCTCGAGGCCGGTCGCACGGATTTCATCTGGGACCCGCTGCATCCACATGCCTGCCGCGCTCTCGATGCCGATCGGTCACCCGCTGGTACGACTGGCGCTACGCAAGCGAACCGGAGCCGCACATGCAGGGGCGGCGCATCGCGCATCCTCGCGGCAAGGTGCTCGGCGGTTCGAGCAGCATCAACGGCATGATTTTCCAGCGCGGCAACCCGCTCGACTACGAGCGCTGGGCCGCCGACCCGGGCATGCAGGCCTGGGACTACGCGCACTGCCTGCCGTATTTCAAGCGCATGGAGACCTGCCTCGCCGGCGCGGACGCGTGGCGCGGCGGCGACGGGCCGCTCGTGCTGGAGCGCGGGCCGGCGTCGAACCCGCTGTTCGATGCGTTTTTCGCCGCGGCCGTTCAGGCGGGTTACCCGCGCACCGACGACGTCAACGGGTACCGGCAGGAGGGCTTTGCCAAGTTCGACCGCAACATCCACCGCGGGCGCCGGCTTGAGCGCCGCGCGCGCCTACCTGCATCCGGTCATGCACCGCCGCAACCTCACGGTCCGCACGCTGGCACACGTGACGTCCGTGAAGTTCGAGGGCCAGCAGGGCCGTCGGCGTCGAGTATCTGCAGGCGGGACGAGGGCGCCGCTCGGTCCGCGCGGGCGAAGTGATCCTCTGTGGCGGCGCGATCAACACGCCGCAGATCCTGCAACTTTCCGGCGTCGGGAGCGCGCGCTGGCTCGAATCCCTCGGCATCGCCGTCGTCGCGGACCTGCCGGGCGTCGGCGCCAATCTGCAGGATCATCTCGAGGTGTACGTCCAGTTCGCGAACCGCCTGCCGGTGTCGGTCGATCCTGGAATCTCCTGGCCGAAGAAGCTCGGCGTCGGGGTGCAATGGCTGCTGCAACGCCGCGGGATCGGCGCGACGAACCATTTCGAAGGCGGTGGCTTCTGCCGCAGCAACCCGGACGTCGATTATCCGAACCTCATGTTTCACTTCCTGCCGATGGCAGTCCGTTACGACGGCTCGAAGCCTGCGGCCGGTTACGGCTACCAGGTGCACGTGGGGCCGATGTACTCGGACGCGCGCGGCTGGATCCGCATCCGGTCGACCGACCCGATGCAGCACCCGGCGCTGCAGTTCAATTACCTGTCCACGGACCAGGACCGGCGCGAATGGGTGGAGGCGATCCGCATCGCGCGTCGGATCCTGAATCAGCCCGCGATGGAACGCCTACAACGGGGGGGAGATTTCACCGGGTGCTGCCGTCGCATCCGATGCCGAGATACTGGACTGGGTACGACGCGACGCCGAGACCGCGCTGCACCCGTCCTGCACCGCAAAGATCGGTGTGGGCGCCGATGCGGTGCTCGATCCTGCTTCGATGCGCGTACACGGGCTCAATGGAATACGCGTCGTCGATGCGAGCGCGTTCCCCTACATCCCGAACGGCAACACCTATGCACCCGTCATGATGCTCGCCGAAAAGAGCGCTGACCTGATCCTCGGCAACACGCCGCTGCCGCCGTCGCCTGCGCCGTTCTACCGGTTCCGGGACGGCAGCCCGCTGCATCCGCCGGGCGATCCCCGCAATGGACCGGCGGCCGAGTCATGACGTCGATGACGTTCGGCTATGCTCACGGCCCGTGACGATCGGCGCGATCCCGGGCGAAGCACGAGTGCGACGCGTTAGCAGAACAGGTGCGCTCGTGCTCGCGGCGCTGTGCGCTGCGGCTCCGGTGGCGCCAGCGGCGGCAGGGGGCAAGGACGTGACGAGCTTCGATCTGCAGGGACATCGCGGCGCGCGTGGGCTGCGGCCCGAGAACACGTTGGCGGGTTTCGAGTTCGCGCTCGAGCTCGGCGTGAGCACGCTCGAGCTCGACTGCGCCGTCACCGCCGACGGCGTCGTGGTCGTGAGTCACGATCCCGTTCTGAATCCCGATCACACGCGCGATGAGCAAGGACGCTTCCTGGACTCTGCCGGCCCGCCCATCGCGACGCTGACCTGGGAGCAATTGCAGCGCTACGACGTCGGACGTCTGCGACCGGGCACGAGTTACGCAGCGCGCTTTCCGGATCAGCAGGCCGTCGACGGCGAGCGCATTCCGCGACTCGCCGATGTGTTCGCGCTCGCTCGCTCGCGGGGCGATGCCGACGTGCGCTTCAACGTCGAGACGAAGCTGTCCCCCGATCAGCCCGGTCTGACCGTACCGCCCGAGCCCTTCGCGCAGGCCGTCGTCGCATGCCGTGCGCAGCGCCGGCCTGGAGTCGCGTACGACGATCCAGTCGTTCGACTGGCGGACGCTCATGATCGTCCGGCGGATCGCGCCCGGCATCGCGACCGTCGCGCTGACCGATCAGCAGCCGGGTGAGGACACGATCGAGGTCGGTCGGCCCGGTCCATCGCCGTGGCTCGGCGGGCTCGACGTCGACGACTTCGGTGGCTCGGTACCGAAGCTCGTCCACGCGAGCGGGGCCGCGGTCTGGTCTCCGCACTACCGCGACATCGATGCGCGTCTCGTCGCAGAGGCGCACGCGCTCGGCCTCGTCGTCGTGCCCTGGACGGTCAACGAGCCCGCAGAGATGCGAGCGCGTGCTCGCGCTCGGCGTCGACGGCATGATCAGCGACCGGCCCGACCTGCTGCGCTCCGTGCTCGAGGCGCACGGGGTGCCACTCCCGGGTGCGCGCGGCCGATGATCGGATTCCTGCGTCCAGCACCGCTTACGGCGCCGCTGCCGGCCGACCAGGTCGATCCCACCTATCGGCGCCTGCGCCGTCGCGTCTTCGCCGGCATCTTCGTCGGCTATGCGGGCTACTACCTCGTCCGCAACAACCTGGCGCTCGCGATCCCGGACCTGCTGCGGGAGCACCCCGAGTACTCGAAGGCGGCGCTCGGCACCGCGCTGACCGGCCTGTCGATCGCCTACGGTGTTTCGAAGTTCCTGATGGGCTCGGTCTCGGACCGCAGCAACCCGAAGTACTTCCTGCCGCTCGGCCTGCTGCTGTCGAGCGCGATCATGGCGGCCTTCGGCCTGTTCGAAGTCGGCACGCGCGACGCTGGTCACGATCGTCGCGATCATGGCGGTCAACGGCTGGGTGCAGGGCATGGGCTGGCCGCCGTGCGGCAAGACCATGGTGCACTGGTTCAGCACGAAGGAGCGCGGACTCACCGTCTCGACCTGGAACGTCGCGCACAACGTCGGCGGCGCGCTCGTCGCGAATCTCGCGCTCGTCGGCGTCGTGCTGTTCCACGACTGGGGCGCGAAGTTCTACTTCAACGCGCTGGTCGCCGCGGTCATCGCCGTCGGTCGTCTGCTTCCTGCTCGAGGACACGCCGCAGTCGCGCGGGCTGCCCGCCGTGGAGCAGTACAAGAACGATTTTCCGCCCGGCTATTCGCAGTCGCACGAGCAGACGCTCGGGTTCCGGGAGATCTTTCTCGAGCACGTGCTGCCGAACCGCTATCTCTGGGCGATCGCGGTCGCGAACGCCTTCTGCTACTTCGTGCGCTACGGCGTCGTGAACTGGATTCCGACCTACCTGGAGACCGCCAAGGGATTCTCGTTCCAGCAATCGAGCCTCGGCTGGTCGCTGTACGAGTACGCGGCGATCCCGGGGACGATCGCCTGCGGCTGGATCTCGGACCACTGGTTCAAGGGCAGGCGCGCGCCGGCGACGATGCTGTTCATGGCGCTCACGCTCGTCGCTGTCGCTCGTGTACTGGCTCAACATGCATGGCCCGCTCTGGATCGACTACGCGGCGCTCATCGCGATCGGCTTCCTGGTCTACGGGCCGATCATGATGATCGGCCTGCACTCGCTCGACCTCGTGCCGAAGAAGGCCGCCGGCACGGCCGCCGGCTTCACCGGCTTCTTCGGCTACGTGTTCGGGTCGGCGATCGCGGGCACGGGCGTCGGCTGGATCGCCGACCACTGGGGCTGGAGCGGCGTCTTCACGACGATGGTCGTCTGCTGCGTGCTGACCATCGCGTTCAGTGCGCTCACTCTCGGGCACAAGGCGCAGAGCGGCGCGCTTCAGCCATCCGCTCAGTGAGCGACGCCAACCGCGGCGTCGAGCTTCTCCAGATCCTGCCACGTCGCCTCCACGCCCGGGAGCGCGGCGAGCACGGCCTGCTCGTTCCGCCGCCATTTTTCCGGAGCCGGCGGCGTCAGGGTGTACCGGGACACCGGCAGGGATCCCGCGACGCGTCGCTCGAGCGCGGAATCGAATTCGATGCCGGTGAATCGGCAGATTTGTTGGACCGCGTGGCGCGGATTCGCGACAAGATCGGAGTACCGCAACGATATCCAGCGCTCCGCCGGCAGACTGCGCAGGTCCGCAAGCGCCGTGCGGTTGGTGATTTCCCACTGAGCAGCGGCAATCTCGGGCAGTGGCCGGCCCTTGAGGTCGCGCCAGCCCGGGGGCAGCAGCAACGACCAGGGTCCGTCCCAGCCATCGAGCTCCCGATAGGTGATCCAGCGCCGCGCCTTCCACGCTTCGATGATGCTGCTCAGGTTCTCCCGCGGATCGCGCCACAACAGGATGAAGAGCGCGTCGCCATACAGGTGGTCGAAGAACGGGATGCGCAGCGCGTTCTTCGGCGTCTTCTCGAGCCAGCGCAGCGTCGCTCCCGGCCGCGACGGGCTGCTGATTCGAGTCGAGCATGCGCTTCGCGAGCATGCGGTCGATCTCGGCCGCGACCGGTGCGGTTGCGTGCTCGGCCAGCAGGCGATTCGAATCGACAGCGTGGGCGCCGGGGCGCAGTTCTGCGATATTCTCCACCAGCCAGTGCGCCTCGCCGCCGAGCGTGCTGAACGATGGACTCACTGCCAGCGTTTCAAAGAGCAGCGAGCTACCGGAACGCGGCGCCGCGACGATGAAGATCGGCCGATCGAGACGCAGGCGGACGCCTCGGTCGACCGCTGCGACGGGCCGCAGTGGCGGACGCCGGGCGGGCGATGACTTCGCCAGTTCATCGGTGCGCAGTGCGTGACTCAACACGCGGCTCTCGAGCACGCTGTGCGCCGGGCTCAGATTGGTTCGCATGACCAGGTTCTGCGATAGCCTGCGCGAGGCGTCCTGGAGACCGAGGAGCAGACCGCGATAGGTTTCCACGCCTGCAGGGCTTTCGCCGTGCAGCGCATAGACCTGGCGCCAGTCGCGACAGAAGGCGAGCAGCAGGCCCGCGTACTCCTGTGCGTTCGCGGCCGTCACCGGCGCACCCGGCACCGCATGCAACTCGCCGACGATATCCCGGACGAGCAGCTCGACCTCTCCGGGTGACATGACCGGCCGCGGCACGCCCAGCTCCGTCAAGACCTGGGCATCGAATTCCGCTCGGTAGGGCAGCTGCCCCTCCTGCGTCGCCTCGACGCTCTCGACCACGTATTGCCAGAACCTCGAGTTGCCGAAGGTGTCGGCTACGAGGTGCACGCGGTCGTGGTCGGTCGGGTTGACGACGGAATGGCGGCGCCAGTTGTCGAACAACCATGCTTCGCCTGCTGCCATGTGGACGCTTTCGTCGCCGCATCTGAAGGTGACTTCGGGCCACGTGATCACGGGAATGTGGAGACGCACGCGCTGAAACCAGTGATAGCTCGTGTCCGCGTGCTCGGGCACGTTTGACCGGGCACTCAAGCGCATGAACCTGGACCGGCTCCACACGACGCCAAAGCTCGCGAGCACCTGCCGCACGTACGGGCAAGCCTGCAGATGAGCCGTCGGTCGCATGACGCCGCGCATGCCGTCGTTTTCCGTGCCATCCACGCTGATCAGGCGGATCGACGCATTTCCTTCGAACTCCTTCGGGATGCCGCGCCCACGCCGTGTCCGGCAGCGCCTCGAGCTCGGCCTGCAGACGCGCCGGGTCAAAGCGCACCGGCAGTCGATAGAAGGGTCGTGGCAGACGCATGGTGAGGCTCGGTTAATTGTTACCATGATAGTGTCCGGCTAGAATCGCGGCCACGACCTTCCCTGCCGCACCGCCGGCCAACGAGCGATCACACGCTGCCTAGTGAGCATGGCTCGAATCGACCTGCAATGACTGCGGCATCCGAGCCGACCGGCACGTTGCAGGTGGCCATGGCGCACGCGACGCGGCTGCTGAAGGTAGACCCGGCGCTCGCAGCGGAGCAGGCGCTCGAGATCCTGAAGGCACTGCCTAACCACCCCGCCGCATTGGTGCTGCTCGCCACCGCCCGTCGCCGCGCGGGCGATCCGGAGGCTGCGATCGAAGCCCTCGAACCATTGATGCGTACGCAGGCCGCCGGGGCGGCCGCCTGGTTCGAGTACGGGTTGGCCCTGGGCAGCCTCGGCCGGGGCGATGAGGCCATCCGGGCGCTGAAGAAGACCGTATCACTGCAGCCGGATCACGCTCAGGGCTGGCGCGCGCTCGGCGATCACCTCCTGGCCATTGGTGACCACGAGGGCGGCGATACTGCCTACGCGCGTCACATCCAGTCGTCGCCGCACCCTCCGGACGTGCAGCAGGCAGCCGTGGCGATGGTCAGGAACGATATTCCCAGGGCCGAGACCCTCCTGCGGCGCCATCTCAAGCAGGCGCCCACCGATACGGCAGCGATTCGCATGTTGGCCGAGGTCGCAGTCCGTTGCGGCCGCAACGAGGACGCGCAGAAGCTGCTCGAGCGCTGCCTCGAGCTCGCGCCGGGTTTCGCGGCCGCGCGGTACAACTACGCCGTGCTGCTGCACCGGCTCAACGACGCCGAGCGGGCGCTCGCGGAAGTCGAGCGTCTGCTGTCGGCGAATCCGCGTAACCCGGGCTACCGCAACCTGTGCGCCGTGATCCTGAGCCGGATCGGCGAGTACGAGCGCTCAGGCCATCTCTACGAGGAGCTGCTCAAACAGTATCCCGCGCATGCCAAGCTCTGGCTGAGCTACGGCCACGTGCTGAAGACGGAGGGGCGCCAGGACGACAGCATCGACGCCTACCGGCAGAGCATCATTCACGATCCTGGTTTCGGCGAAGCCTACTGGAGCCTCGCAAACCTCAAGACCTTCCGCTTCGACGCAAGGGATCTTGTCGAAATGCAGACGCAGGTCGCGCGTCCTGAGCTCGATGCGAAGGAACGCTTGCAGTTCCACTTTGCTCTTGGCAAGGCGTTAGAGGACTCAGGCGATCACGCGCGTTCTTTCGAGCACTACGCGCAGGGCAACGCGCTGCACCGCGCAGCGCATCCCTACGATGTGGAGCTCAACTCGAAGCGCATCTCGGGCCTCAGGAGGACGTTCACGCGCGAGTTCTTCAGGGACCGCGCCGGCTACGGCTGCGATTCGCCGGATCCGATCTTCATTGTCGGCATGCCGCGGTCGGGCTCGACGCTGCTCGAGCAGATCTTGTCCTCGCATTCGCAGGTGGAGGGCACCACCGAGTTGCCGGAGATCATCACGATGGCGAAGGATCTGCGCGCCGAGGCGGATTCAGCCGATATCGCCGTATATGCCGAGGTACTCGCCACCAGGAGCGCTGCCGAGCTCAAGGCGATGGGGGAGCGCTACCTCGAGCGCACACGTGTCCATCGCAAGACAGATCGCCAGTTCTTCATCGACAAGATGCCGAACAACTTCCTGCACGTCGGCATGATCCACGCGGTGCTGCCGAACGCAAAGATCATCGACGCTCGCCGGCATCCGCTGGGCTGCTGTTTCTCGAACTTCAAGCAGCACTACGCGCGCGGCCAGAACTTCAGCTACTCACTCACCGATATGGGGCGCTTCTATCGCGACTACGTCGAGCTCATGGCGCACTTCGACGAGGTCTTACCAGGGCGCGTCCACCGCGTCATCTACGAGCGCACGGTCGAGGACACCGAAGCGGAGGTTCGCAGGCTGCTCGAGTACTGCGGTCTGCCGTTCGAGGCGGGCTGTCTGCGTTTCTTTGAGAACGAGCGCCCGGTGCGCACGGCGAGCGCCGAGCAAGTCCGCCGCCCGATCTACCGTGACGGTGTCGAGCAGTGGCGGAACTACGAGCCGTGGCTCGGGCCGCTCAAGGACGCGCTGGGTCCGGTGCTGGAGGCCTATCCCGCCGTGCCGGGGATGTCCGGACCCGGATCGTGCGCCATGGCCGGGCGGCGCCGCGATGTTGTTGGTCTGCAACGGCGCAATCGTTTTAGCTTGGCTTTTTACCGGAGCTCGTTGTAGGCTCTAAACGTGATTCTCAAGCCACAGAAAACTATCTGGGAGGATCGCGATGAAGGGTTCCAGATCCAGAAGTGCTCGGCTCGGGGGTTCCGCAGTCGAAAAGTGCTCGCCTCATGGGCGCCAGATCCACTCTCGTCCCGCGTCGCATTCCCCGTACGCCGATCGCGGTTGCGATCGCGCTTGCGTGCCAGCCCGTGATGGCGCAGCAGCAGCTCGAAGAGATCATCGTCACCGCGCAGAAACGCGCGGAGAACATGCAGGACGTGCCGATCAGCATCCAGGCGCTCGGCACGGAGCAGCTCGAGCAGCTGCACGTCAACAATTTCAAGGACTACGTGCAGATGCTGCCGAGCGTGACCATGGCGCCGGGTGCCGGTGGCGGCTACGGCGCGGGCGCCGGCTTCGCGGCCGTCTACATGCGCGGGGTCACGACCGGCGGCGACGGCCAGGCCATCACCTCGGTGCCCAGCGTCGGCATGTACCTGGACGAGCAGCCGATCACGACGATCCAGGGCAACCTCGACATCCACATGTACGACATCGCGCGGGTCGAGGCGCTGGCCGGTCCGCAGGGCACGCTGTACGGCGCGAGCTCGCAGGCGGGCACGATCCGCATCATCACGAACAGGCCCGATCCCACGGGATTCGACGCCGGTTACGGGCTCGAAGCGAACATGGTCGACGGGGACGATTCGGGCTACATCGCCGAGGGCTTCATCAACGTGCCGATCGGGGAGCAGGCCGCGATCCGGATCGTGGGCTGGTACCGCGAAGATGCAGGCTGGGTCGACAACGTGCTGGCGACGCGCACTTTCTCCGTGGACGCAACCGATCCGGACGACGACATCACGGTCAGACAACGCGGAGTTCGCCGAGGACGACTACAACACGATGGAGACGTACGGCGCGCGCGCGGCGCTGCGCGTGGATCTGAACGACAACTGGACGGTCACGCCGACGTTCATGATCCAGAATCAGTACAGCGACGGATCCTGGGGCGACGACCTCAACGACTATCATCGTCGTCCGGCGACAACGCTGTCTCGCATTTCAAGGAGGAGTACACCGACGACGAGTGGTGGCAGGCCGGCCTCACGATCGAAGGCAACATCAGCAACTTCGACCTGACGTACTCCGGCAACTACCTCGACCGCAACGTCGAGGCGTCGTTCGACTACTCGGACTACTCGTACTTCTACGACCAGATTTACTACACCGGGTACTTCGCCAGGCTGTTCTTCGACAACAACGACGAACGGGCAGATGGCGTGGACGATCCCGATGTGGGGAGGGAGGGGACTCGCTCGTCCCGCCGGTGCATCGTTACTACAACGACGACAAGTACACGAAGCAGAGCCACGAGCTCCGCATCTCCTCGCCGCAGGACAACCGGGTGCGCGGTCTGCTCGGCGTCTTCTGGCAGGAGCAGAAGCACGACTTCTGGCAGCCCTTCCTCGTCGAAGGGCTCGCGGACATCATGCTGCCGGACCAGGGCGCCAATCCGCTGTTCGCGGACATCGTGTATCTCAACAGCATGGATCGCAAGGACACCGACGAGGCCATGTTCGGCAGCGTGAGCTTCGACATCACCGAGCAGTTCGAGCTGACGGCCGGCATACGCTTCTTCAAGGCCGAGACGAGCGTGAAGGGCTTCTTCGGGTTCGGACTGGGCTTCACCCAGTCCCGACGCTCCCTCCGACCCCAGCGAGCTCCCGGGCGAGCCGGGCAGCTCCGCGAACGGCGGCGACGGCGCGTTCTTGGACATTGGGCAGGCTTGGTCGCGCAACGGCGAGTGGCGCTGCCCGTCGCAGGAGACCGTCGGCGACAAGCCGTGCATTAACGTCGACCGCAAGGTCGAGAGCGACGATCACGTCGGCCGCATCAACCTGAACTACAAGGTGACCGACGACGTGCTGCTCTACGCGACGTGGTCGGAAGGCTTCCGGCCCGGCGGCATCAACCGCAACCCGTTCGTCGGCGACTACGAGCCCGACTTCCTGACGAACTGGGAGCTGGGCTGGAAGACGCAGTGGGCCGGCTCGGTGCAGTTCAACGGCGCAGTGTTCTTCCTGAGCAGTGGGACGACCTGCAGCGTGCCTTCCCCGGCTCGAACGGCATCACTCAGGTGGACAACGCGCCGAGCGCGGAGATCAAGGGCGTCGAGGCGCAGCTGTTGTGGGCGGTGACCGACAACTTCCGGGTGTCGGCCGCGGCCGCGTACTACGATACCGAGCTCACGAGCGATTACTTCGAGATCCAGGGCGGAGGTGCCGGTGGTCACGGCGCCGGAAGGCACGCCGCTGCCGATCACGCCCGAATTCAAGGGCAACCTGATCGCGCGCTACGGCTTCCCGGTGGGCGAGTTCGAGGCGCATCTGCAGGGCGCGCTCACATACGAAGGCAGCCGGCCCTCGGAGCTGGTTCCGGCTGAGAACGAGTTCAAGAACGGCGACATCCCGTCGAGCACCGTCCTCGATCTGAGTGCCGGCATCGGCCGGAATTCCTGGCTCCTCGAATTGTTCGTCAAGAACGCGACGGACGAGGACGCCCCCATATATGTCGGGCAGGAGTGCGCGGTGTTCGTCTGCGGCGTTCAGACATACGGCCTGCGTCGGCCGCCGACTGACGTGGGGCTCAAGTTCTCGCAGGAATTCTGAGCACGGCTGACTGCTCGATCCGGAGACGGCGACGGGGTGGTAGGCAACCCCGTCGCTGACACAGCGGCGGGCCGCTGTAGCGATCCGGCAAGCAGCCGGCGTCAGCGAGCGGTCGCTCGCAGCGCCTTGCCCAGCCGCGCGACGCCTTCCCGGATTTCCGGCTTCGGTGTAGAACGCGAAGCTCAGCCGCAGGCAGTTGCGCAGGCCGCCCGTGACCGAGCACCTCGAGCCCAGCTGGTAACCGGTCCCGGCTGAGCGCGCGGCCTCTGGCAGGTGCTCGATATCGAGATCGGGCGGCAGCGTCAGCCAGAAGAAATAGCCGCCCTCGGGCTTCTGCCAGCTCGCGATGCCGCCGAGGTGCTGGTGCAGCGCCTCGTCCATCGCAGCGACGCGCGCGCCGTACGCCAGGCGCAACTCGGCGAGGAGCTCCGCAAGCGAGCCGTCCTCGAGCATCTGCCGCACGACGTGCGAGCCGAAGTGATTGAAGCAGCCGCCGCTGATGATGGCGCCGCTCGCGAGCAGGTGCCGGATCCGCGCGGCGTCGGTCTGGATCCAGCCGAGCCGCATGCCGGGTGCGACGATCTTCGAGAACGAGCCCAGCGAGAGCACGTTGCCGCGGTCCGACCCACGTCCCGAGCGCCGGCGGCGGCGGCGTCCGCGTAGTGCAGCAGCTGGTAGACCTCGTCGGCGACGACGAGAAAATCGTGCTCGACGCTCAGGGCGCACGAGCCGCTCGCGTCGCTCGTGGCTCAACGTCTGCCCCGTCGGGTTGTTGAAGCTCGGGATCGTGTACACGAGCTTCGGCCGGCGGCGTGCGATCTCGCGCTCGAGCGCGTCGACGTCCATGCCCTGAGCCGTCGAGCGGAATGCCGACGATCTCGAGACCGTGATCGCGGAAGATCTGGAAGGCGAGGAAGTACGAGGGCTCCTCGACGAAAACGGTGTCACCCGGGCGCGTGAAGCGGCTGGCACACGAAGTCGAGCGCCTGCGACGTGCCGGCCGTGAGGAACAGCGAGTCGGCGCGTGGCCGCATGGCCGCCCGCCCTGGTCAGGAATTCGGCGAGCGCCGCGCGAAACCGCGCATCGCCCGGCTTCTCGCCGTAGTTGAGCTCGATCGGCTGCGCGTGCGCGAAGAAGCGCTCGCTCGCGGCACGCACACGCGCGAGCGGCAACAGGTCGGCGGACGGCTGCCCGACGCCGAAGTCGATCACGCCGGACTCCGGCGCGCCGTCGAAGGTGATGTTCGCGCTCATGGCGCGACCTCCGCCGCGGACACGAGGCGAAACACGTCGCCGGGCCGCCCCTGCAGGTACGCCCCGATATTCTGCGCCGAAATGCGCCGCAGATCCGCCAGGGCGGCCTCCGAGTAGAAGGCGACGTGCGGCGTCAGGAGCACGTCGGCGCGACCGGCCAGCGGATGGTGCCCGAGATCGGGTGAGTCCTGCGCGAGCACGTCGAGCGCCGCGCCGCTCACCTGGCCCTGGTCGAGCGCGCGAACCAGGTCCGCCTCGACGATGAGCCCGCCGCGCGCCACGTTGATGAGCAGGGGTCTCTGCCGCATGCGCGCGAACGCGTCGCGATTCAGCAGTCCGAGGTTGCCGGGATGCAGGTTGCAGTGCAGGCTGACGATGTGCGACGCGGCGAGCAGTTCGTCGACGTCGCAGAGCCGGGCCTCGTGCCGCCGCGCGGTCTGCTCGTCGATCCGCGGATCGCGACGCCAGCACCTCGAGGCCGAAGGCGCGGGCGCGGCGGCAGACGGCCTGACCGATGCGGCCGAACCCGATCAGACCCAGCGTCTGTCCTGCGAGGCGCTGGACGTCGCGTACCTCGTTCCAGCGCCAGTCATGTGTGTCTGCACCTGCTCGTGATAGGCGAGCAGGCGGCGGTTCAATGCGAGCAGCAGCGCCAGCGTATGGTCCGCGACTTCCTGCGTGCAGTACTCGCCGACGCAGCTGACGCCAATGCCGCGCGCGGCCGCAGCGGGCACGTCCACACAGTCCCAGCCGGTGGCGGCCACCGAGATGATGCGGCAGCGGTGCAGATGCTGCAGCACCGAGTCGTCGAAGGGCACGTAGTCCGTCAGGATCGCGTCGGCGTCGCGACACGCGTCGATCAGCGCCTCCTTGTCGCCGCGATACGTGAAGGTTCCGATACGCGCCGACGGCGGAAGCTGCTGTCGCTCGATCGAGAGGTCGCGACCGGCGGCCTCGGGCATTTCCGCGAAGACGATGACCGGGGCCCCGCTCACGCGGCGGCTTCCGCGGCCCGCTTGGGTCCTACGGCGTGCATCGCGACGAGCACCGCGAACGAGACGAGCAGGCCAGGCCACAGCGGATCGATCGCGAACACGCCGCCCGCGCCGGCGTCGGCGGCGATGCGCCAGCCGATCACGGTCGCGAGCGACGTGCTGCTGCTCCAGAACGCGGCGCCGGCAGACAGGCGGTCCCAGTAGATGGCCGCGATCGTCGGCAGGAAGAGCGCCGCCGCATTGATGGTGAACCCGAGCTGCAGGATGTCGATGATGTCGCGCATCTTCCAGGCCATCAACATGGCCAGCACGCCGGCGCCGAGCGATGCCAGCGTGCCGATCTTCAGCATCGCGCCATGCGCGATGTCCGGCTTGAAATAACGCTGGTGGATGTCGCGCGCGTAGTTCGCCGATGCGGTCAGCACGCAGATCGAGGCGACCGACATGATCGCCGACAGGATGCCGATCACCATCAGGCCCTTCAGGCCGACGGGAAACGCCTCGAGCACGAAGGTGGTGAGGATGCCGGCGCTGACGTCGCGGTCCGGATACAGCACGGCCGAGGCCAGGCCGAGCCAGGCCACTGCGAGCGCGATCGGCAGGATCACGACCATGGCGAGCAGCGCGCCATTGCGCGCAGCGGCCGCATCGCGCGCGGCGAAGCTGCGTGAAAAGCTGTCCATCGCCACGAAGAAGCTGAGCACCAGCGAAACGACGAGCGCCGCCACCCGGTCCCAGCCCTGGGCGCCGAGGTCGTAATAGGAAGCGGGCAATGCAGAGCGCATGTCGGCCCAGCTGCCGGCCTGGGAGATCGCGACCGGAACGCCGACCGCGACGATTCCGAGCAGCACCAGCGCGACCTGCAGCCGGTCCGTATAGGTCACGGCCAGGTAGCCGCCGATCGCGGTGTAGAGAATCACGATCGCGCCGGACAACAGCAGCGCATGGCCGTATTCCCAGCCGAGCAGCACCTGCAGCATCGCGGCCGCCGCGGCGAATTGGCCCGCGGTATACGCCGTGTACGCGAGCACGGTCGAGACCGTGGCCACCACGCGGGTGCGGTTGTCGTAGTGCTGCTCGATGAAGTCCGGGTAGGTCAGGTGCTGGTGGCGGTCGCCGAGCTGCTTCACGCGCCGCGCCATCGTCAGGCCGAACAGCAGGCAGCCGATCGCGATCGCCAGGATGTACCAGATGCCCGTAATGCCGAGTTCGTAGACGCGCGCCGAGGTGCCGACCACGGAGGCGCCGCCGATCCAGGCCGCCACCCACAGGCACGCGATCGTGACCGGTCCCATGCGCCGACCGGCGACGAAGTAGTCCTCGACGCCCTGCTGGCGGCGCTGTGCATAGAAGCCGAGCCCCAGAATGACCGCGAGATAGGCGAACAGGATCGTGGTATCGACGATGCCCATGCGGGAGGCTCCCTCAGCGACCCTTGCAGCGTGTGGCACATTGTAGATGGCGCGTGGGCTCGGCGGGCCAAGGTCGAGCCTAAGGTAGCGGCGCGCGGCGATTGCAGGCACAAGGCGCGGTCCGCCTGTATTCTCGCGTCGTGGCCGCCAACCCCCAAGTCGCAGGCACCGTCCTCGCCGTCCTTGCCCGGAGCGCGAGCTATCGCCTGCCGCCGCAGGCAATCACCGGCCGCGTCCCGTTCCGCTGCGATGATCGGCCTGCAGGCCGCGGTTCGCTCGACATCGCTCGCCTTGACGTCCGAGCTGGCACCGTCGCCCGACCCGGCGGCCCTGTTGGCCCGCGCCAAGCGTCTGAGTGACGTCGTCGACGCGATCCATGTGACCGAGAGTCCGGGGTTGCGACCGTTGGGCTCGCCGTTGATCACCGCGTTGCTGCTGCGGCAGGCAGGCATGGAGCCCGTCCTGCACATGAATTGCCGCAACCGCAATCGCGTGGCCCTGCAGGGCGAGCTGCTTGGGGCCGCCACCGCGGGGATATCGGCGTTGCTCCTGAGGCGCAATGTACCGATGCGCGTCGGACGGGTCGCGCGCAAGCACGCCGTATTCGACATCGGTGCCAGGGAGCTGATCGCGGCAGCACGCAGGATCCGCGACGCCGATCGCCTCGAGGTACGGCCTTGCGCAGGCGCCCGAGTTCTTTATCGGTGCCGCGGCAACGGTGTTCGATGCGACGGCTACTTGGCAGCCGAAATCGCTCCTCGCCAAGCTCGACAACGGCGTGCAATGGGTGCAGACCCAACTCTGCATGGATCTGCCACTGCTGCGAAGTTATATGCGTCGTTTCGTCGCAGCCCGGCTCACGCACCGCGCGCACCTCGTGGTTACCATCGCCCCATTGCTGTCGGTCGAGGCGGTGCGGAGGCTCCGGACCAACGTACGCGGGGCACTGATCCCCGACGACATCGCACTGCGGCTCGAGCAGGCGCGCGATCCAGAGCAGGCCGGCGTGCAGATCTGCGCGGAGATGCTGCATGAGCTGGCAGAGATGCCAGGTGTCGCCGGCGCGCACATCATCGCACCCGCGGATCCGGAACTGGTACGCGCGGTAATCGACGCGTCCGGACTGCGCAAGAAGGGAACCTGACTGACCGGCGGTTCGCCGCGCCGCCGCCGCCGCTGTATCCTTTCGTCGTGACCCGGCCAGGCAATCTGTGCAGCTCGATCGTCATTTCATCCGCCTTCCTGGCGGGTTGCATGACACCGTTGTCGACCGCGCCAGCGATCACCGCGGCGCCGTTCGCGCCCGATTCGGGCACGGTCGCGCTGCGCTGTGGCTCGCTGATCGACGGCAGCTCTGATGGGGCGAGCCACAACGTCACCGTCGTGATCGTCGATGGACGCATCTCGCAGGTCGGTGCCGGTGCGCGTGCGCCCCGGGGCGTGCCCGTGGTCGACCTTGGGGAGTACACCTGTCTGCCCGGGCTGATCGACATGCACACGCACCTGGTCGACCGACCGGGCGACACCGCCGACCTCAGCGTCTTCTACCGGCGGACGCTCGAGGATCAGGTCGCCTTCGGACGCGAGAACGCGAGGGCGACGCTCATGGCGGGCTTCACGTCCGTGCGCGACGTCGGCACCTATGTCGCGTGGGCGGATCGTGCGCTGCGCGACGAGATCGACGCGGGACGCACCGTCGGGCCCCGAATCCAGGCGGCGGGTTTCTACCTGACGATCCCGGGCGGAGGCGGGGACCTCGTCATCCCGGGCCATGCCGAATCGGAGATACCACCGCAGGTGCGCATGGGTGTTGCGCGCGGCGCGGCGGAATTCCGCCGCAAGGCCGAGGAGGCAGTAGCCGGGGGCGCGGACGTGCTGAAGGTGATTGCCTCCGGCGCGGTGCTCGCATTCGGCGGCGTGCCGGGCGATCCCGAAATGACGCCAGAGGAGATTGCCGCGGTCGTCGAAGTCGCGCACGCCGCCGGCCGCCGCGTGGCGGCGCATGCGCATGGCGCACGCTCGATCCGCGAGGCGATCGGTGCCGGCGTGGACACGATCGAACACGCCTCGCTGATCGACGACGAGGGCATCGAGCTCGCGCGCGAGCGCGGCGTCGCGCTTTCGATGGACATCTACAACGGCGATTACATCGACACCGAGGGCCGCGCCCAGGGCTGGCCCGAGGAGTTTCTCCGCAAGAACATCGAGACCACCGAGGCACAGCGTCAGGGCTTTACGCGCGCGCACCGGGCCGGGGTCGACATCGTCTTCGGCACCGACGCCGCGGTCTACCCGCACGGGCTCAATGCCCGGCAGTTCCCGATCATGGTCGAGCGCGGCATGTCCCCCATGGAGGCGATCCAGTCCGCCACCTCGGTTGCGGCGCGCTACATGGGTCGGGCGGACCAGGTCGGACGGATCGCGCCCGGCCTTTATGGCGACGTGATCGCGGTCCGTGGCGACCCGCTGGTCGACATCCGGGCACTCGGCGACGTGGCCGTCGTCATCAAGGGCGGTCTCGCTTTCAAACTGCCTTAGAATGAGCGTCCGCCGGGTCCGCCGACCGGGAGACCGCCATGTCCTCAGTACTCGAAAAGCCCACCACGCGCCGGAGCGCGCCTTCGCAGCTTGCGAGCGAATCCGGCCTCACCCACGCCGACCTGGCGCCGACCCTGCGACCCATGCCGGAGGCGCGGACGTTGCCGGCGTCGCTGTACACCTCGCCCGGGGTGCTCAGGCTCGAGCAGGAGGGCCTGTTCTCGAAGATGTGGGTGTGCGCCGGCCGCGAGGCCGACATCCCGGCGGCGGGCGATTACTTCACGCACCAGATTGCCGGGGAGTCGGTGATCGTTTTGCGCGGTGGAGACGGCGCGGTGCGTGCGTTCTACAACGTGTGTCGGCACCGCGGCGCGCGTCTGCTGGATGCCGCGTGCGGCAAGGGCCTGAGTCGTGTCGTGTGCCCCTATCACGCCTGGACGTACCGTCTCGACGGTACCCTGACGCAGGTGCCGCGGATGGACGAGGGCTTCGCGCGCGAATCCTTCGGCCTGGTGCCGGTGCGTGCCGGCACTTGGGCCGGTTTCATCTTTCTCAATCTCGACGATACGGCGGAACCGCTCGAGAAGTATCTCGCGGACCTGCCTGACCTCGCGCGGTTCAAGATGGAGGACCTGCGGCTCGGCAAGAGGATCGAATACGAGGTGGCAGCCAACTGGAAGCTGATCTGCGAGAACTACAGCGAGTGCTATCACTGCCCGGGGGTACACCCGCAGCTGTTCCGGATCAGCGACCACATCGCACGGCATGAGCGCGTGCAGGAAACCGGCGCCTGCTTCAACGGCGGGCCCATGCTGCTGCGCGACGGTTACGAGACCATGTCGATGTCGGGGAAGCGCACGGTGCCCATCATCGGCGGGCTGAAGCCCGAGGATCACCGCTTCGTCTACTACTACGTGATCTACCCGAACCTGCTGCTGAGCCCGCACCCGGACTATGTGCTGACGCACACGGCCTGGCCGATCGCACCGGGCCGCACGAAGATCGTCTGCGAGTTCCTGTTCACGCAGGAGGCGCTGGCGCGCCCGGACTTCGATCCGACCGACATGGTGGAATTCTGGGACGTGACGAACCGGCAGGACTGGGGTCTCTGCGAGCGCGTGCAGCACGGAGCGCAGTCGCGCGGATTTCGACCCGGGCCTTACCAGCCGAGCGAGGACTGCGTGCACACCTTCGACCGCTGGTACGCGGAACACATGGCGGCGCTGCTCTAGAGACCGCTCGCCGCCGTCGCCGCTTCTTGCACGGCCGTCAGCCGCCGACGGGCGCCAGCCAGTTCGCCGGCATGCAGCGCTCGATCGCATCCGCCGTCTGCTTGAGCGCCGGCAGCAGCTCCTGCGTCGCACGGCGGCGCGCGTCCGCGTGAAACGGCATGCCGAGATTGAGCGCGGCGACCACCAGCCCGGCACGGTCGCGGAGCGGCACGGCAAGCGAACAGAGACCGGTCTCGAGCTCCTGCTCGACCCACACGTAGCCGTCGCGGCGCACGCTCTCGACGATCCGACGCAGCCTCGACGGATCGACCACGGTGCGGCTCGTGTATCGCCGCGCCTCGAGACCTTCGAGCCATTCTTCGAGTCGCGCGGCCGGAAGACCCGCGAGCAGCACGCGGCCCATCGAGGTGCAGTAGGCGGGGAGGCGTGCCCCGACTGCGAGTGACACGGTCATCACCTTGCGCACCGACACGCGCGCGACATAGACGATGTCCCGGCCGTCGAGCACGGCCATCGAGCAGCTCTCATTCACCTGGTGCGCAAGCTGTTCCATCCACGGTTGCGCGAGGTCGGTCAGGTCGCGCGCCCCGAGAAAACCGTATCCAAGCTCGAGGACGCGTGGTGTCAGCCGGTACTCGCGGCCCGCCGCCTGCACGTAGCCCAGGTGCTCGAGCGTGAGCACGAGACGGCGCGCTGCGGCGCGCGACAGCCCCGACCGCGCGGCAATCTCCGCGAGCGTCGCGCTCGGGCGGTCGCCGGGAACGCTGCGCAGGACCGAGAGTCCGCGGGCGAGCGATTGAACGTAGTCGCGACTCTGCTCGAACGCATCGTCGCCCGCGGCGTCGCGCCTGGCGGCGCGCTTGCCGACAGGTAGTCCGCGGAGAGAATCGGACGGCATGCGGGAACTCGAAGGAGTTGACGGCGAGCTTAGGGATTCTTAGCATTGTGCGCAATACGCCCCGATGTGCGCAATGCGCACAACTTTCGGAGACCGGATTCCTTGGCCCTGACCGAACGCGACGTGGTGCTGCACAGCTGGTGCGTGCAGGCCGACTGGAATGCGCCCGACGGTCGTCGGCGGGCGCGGCGCGAAGCTGCATGCTCGAGGACGGCCGCGAGATCCTCGACATGAGCAGCCTCGCCGAGTGCAGCAACCTCGGCCACCAGCATCCGCGCGCTGGTCGCCGCGATCCGCGACCAGGCCGAGCGCTTGTGTTTCGTCACCAGCGCCTGGGGCGCCGAGCCGCGCGCCGCGCTCGCGCGAGCGGCTGCTCGAGCTGTCCGGGTTCGAGGGCGGCCGCGTGTTCTTCACGCTGGGCGGCGCGGACGCCAACGAGAACGCGGTGAAGATCGCGCGCCAGGCGCGCGGACAGGCCTCGCGGCCTGGTCGTCACGCGCGACCGCTCGTACCACGGCGCGAGCTACCTGGCGATGGCGCTGTCCGGCGACAGCCGCACGCGCAGCCAGGTCGATGCCGGAAGCGCTGGGCGTGCGCCACGTGCCGCCGCCCTATGCCTATCGCTGCCCCTTCGGCAGCAGCGACAGCCGAGGAATGCGGCACGCGCGCGGCGGCGGCCGTCGCCGACTGCATCGATCGCGAGGAAGCGCGGCGCGCGTCGCCGCGGTGATGATGGAGCCGAACGCCGGCACGCAACGGCATCGTCGCCGCCGGACAACTACTGGCCCGCGCTCCGCGCCGCGACCGCGGCGAGCGCGGCGTGTGGCTGATCGCCGACGAGGTCATGAGCGGCTTCGGCCGCTGCGGCGAATGGTTCGCCTGGCAGCGCTACGGCGAGGCGGGCCGCCCCGACCTGATGACGCTCGCCAAGGGCCTCACCGGCGCGCACGCTGCCGCTCGGCGCCGTCGTGCTCTCGCGCGACAGTCGCCGCGAACGCTCGAGCACGAGATGCTCTACAGCCGGGCCTCACCTACTGCGGCCATCCGCTGTCCTGCGCCGCCGGCGTCGCCGCGCTCGACGCCTATGCGGACGAGAGACTGATCGAGCGCTCGCGGCGCGCTCGGCGCGACGCTGCTTCGCGGAACTGCAGCAGGCTGCAAGCGCGCCATCCCGTGATCGGCGACGTGCGCGGCGGTCACGGCCTGTTCGCCGTGCGTCGAGCTCGTCGCCGACCGCGCGACGCGCGCGCCGCTCGCGCCCTGGCCGCACGCAGCCGCCGGAGCTGACGGCGCTGCTCGCCGCCGCGATGCGAAGGGCGTGTCGTTCGGCGCGCGCGGCAACCTCCTGATCCTCGCGCCGCCGCTCGTCATCGACGGAGCCGAGCTGGCCGACGCGCTGGCGCGTGCTCGACCGGCTGCTCGCGCGTTTTTTCCGCGTCCACTGGAGCGGAGTCCTCCATGAGCTTTCCGCCTGACCTACGCCACGATGTTCAATCCGCCCGAGGAGATGCACGAGCGCTTCGAGGCGGCGCTCGCGACCGTGCGCGGCCGGCTCGGCGCAGACGCACGCGCTGTTCGTCGACGGCAAGGACGTCGCCGCGCCGCGGCACGAGCGAGCGGCGCAGCCCGATCGACACGCGAGCTGACGCTCGGCCGCTTCCCGCTGGCGCGACGCCGGCGGACGTCGAGGCCGCGATTGCCGCGGCGCGCACGCGGCATTCCCGGCCTGGCGCGCGACGCCGGTCGCCGAACGCGCGCGCGCTGCTGCGCAAGGTCGCGCGACGTCATGGAGGAGCGCGTCTACGACATCGCCGCGGCGCTCGTCGCTCGAGGTCGGCAAGAACCGCATGGAGGCGCTCGGCGAAGCGCAGGAGACGCGTCGACTTCTTCCGCCACTACGCCGACGACTTCGAGTCGCACGGCGGCTACGAGCGTCGACGCTGCCGAACGATCCGCTCGACGGCGTCGTCTCGCGCAACCGCAGCGTGATGCGGCCGTACGGCGTCTGGGTCGGTCATCGCGCCGTTCAATTTCCCGCTCGCGCTCGCCGGCGGGCCCGACGGCGGCGGCGCTCGATCACCGGCAACACCGTGGTCCTCAAGTGCGCGACCGACACGCCGTGGGCGGGCCGCCTGCTCGCCGACTGCATCCGCGACGCGGGACTGCCGCCGGGCGTCTTCAACTACCTGTCCGGGCCGGGCGCCGACGGTCGGCGAGGCGCTGGTGCGCGATCCGCGCACCGCCGGCGTGACCTTCACCGGCTCGGTCGGCGGTCGGCCGCAGCATCATGCAGCGAGATGGCGGCGGGCGCTATCCGCGCCCGTGCATCGCCGAGATGGGCGGCAAGAACCCGTGCATCGTCACCGAGAACGCCGACCTCGACCGCGCCGCGGCCGGCATCGTGCGCTCGGCCTTCGGCATGGGCGGGCAGAAGTGCTCGGCGCTGTCGCGCCTCTACGTCGACGAGACGCGTCGCGGACGCGCTGCTCGAGAAGCATCGAGCAGCAGATCGACGCGATCCGGATCGGCGATCCGCGCCAGCGCGAGAACTGGCTCGGCCCGGTCGTCAACGCCAAGCGCGTACGCGAACTACGCGCGCTACGTCGCTGAGCTGCGAGCCGGCAGGGCGCGACGCTCCGGCGCGGCGGCACGCAGCTGCGCGAGGGCGCGTTCGCGCGCGGGCTACTACGTCGAGCCGGTGCTCGCCGAGGCGCCGACCGTCGCATCCGCTGTGGAAGCAGGAGATGTTCCTGCCGATCCTGATGGTGCAGCGCTATCGCGGACCGCGACGAGGCGATGCGCCTCGCGAACGACACGGACATGGGCCTGACCGCCGGCTTCTACGGCTCGCGCCGACGACGTGCGCGTGGTTCCACGACGAACATCGAGGCCGGCGTCACCTACGCCAACCGCGCCGCAGGGCGCGACCACCGGCGCCTGGCCGGGCTACCAGCCCTTCGGCGGATGGAAGGGCTCGGGCTCGACCGGCAAGGCGATCGCCTCGTTCTACTACCTGCCGCTCTACCTGCGCGAGCAGTCGCGCACCGTGGTGGAGTGAGCGATGCGAGTTCCTGCCGCTCGCGGAGGCGATCGCGACGCATCGTGCCGCGACGGCGCGCAGCGTCGCGCTCGAGGGCTTCACGCACCTCATCCCGTTCGCCGCCGGCCACGAGCTCATCCGCCAGGGCCGGCGCGACCTGCACCTCGATCCGCATGACGCCGGACCTCATCTACGACCAGCTGATCGGCATGGGCTGCGCGCGCAAGCTCACGTTCTCCTGGGGCGGCAATCCGGGCGTCGGCTCGCTGCATCGCCTGCGCGACGCGGTCGAGAACGGCTGGCCGCGCGCCGCTCGAGATCGACGAGCACAGCCACGCCGGCATGGCCGCGGCCTATCGCGCGGGCGCCGCGCGCCTGCCGTTCGGCATGCTGCGCGGCTACATCGGCACCGACCTGCGCGAAGCACAACCCGCGCATCCGCACGCGTCGCGCTGCCCGTACACCGGCGAAGAGCTCGCGACCGTGCCGGCGCTCAATCCCGACGTCACGATCCTGCACGCGCAGCGCGCCGACCGACAGCGGCAACGTCGCGATCGACGGCATCGTCGGCGCGCAGCGCGAGGCGGCGCTCGCCGCGACGAAGCTGCTCGTCACGGTCGAGGAGATCGTCGACGAGCTGCCGCCGGCGATGAACGGCATCGTGCTGCCGCACTGGCTCGTCACCGCGGTCGCGCATGTCCCGGGCGGCGCCTATCCGTCCTATGCGCAGGGCTACTACGCGCGCGACAACGCTTTCTACCAGCGCTGGGACGCGATCGCGCGCGACCGCGACGCGCTTCTCCGCGTGGATGGAGCCGCCACGTGCTCGGCACCGCGCGACCACGCCGAGTTCCTCGCGAGCCTGCAGGGAGGCGGCATGAGCGACCTACACCCGCGACGAGATGATGACCATCGCCGCGGCGCGCCTGCTCTGGGACGGCTGCGTGTGCTTCGTCGGCATCGGCCTGCCGAGCGCGGCCTGCAACCTCGCGCGCCTCACGCACGCGCCGGACCTCGTGCTGATCTACGAGTCCGGCACGATCGGCACGCGGCCCGACGTGCTGCCGCTGTCGATCGGCGACGGCGAGCTCGCCGAGACCGCGGCCTGCGTCGTGCCGCTGCCCGAGATCTTCAGCTACTACCTGCAGGCCGGGCGCGTCGACGTCGGCTTTCTCGGCGCGGCGCAGATCGACCGCTTCGGCAACCTCAACAGCACGGTGATCGGCCCCTACGAGCAAGCCGACGACGCGCCTGCCCGGCGCCGGCGGCGCGCCCGAGATCGCCGCGCATGCGCGGCAGACCTTCGTCGTGCATGAAGGCGACGCCGCGCAGCTTCGTGAAGCAACTCGATTTCCGCACCAGCGCCGGCTTCCTCGACGGCACGGCGCGCGCGCGCGCAGCGGCGCGCGCGGCGCGGGCCGCGCGCCGTGGTCACCGACTTCGGCATCCTGAAGCCGCGAGCCGGAGAGCGGACGAGCTCGCGCTCGCGGCCGCTGTATCCCGGCGTACCGGTCGACGAGGCGCGCGCCGCGGTCGGCTGGCCGCTCGCGCGTCGTCCGACGCGTTGAAGCCGATGCGCCGCCCGACGGCGCATGAACTCGACGGCGCTGCGCGCGCTCGCAGGCCCGGACCGCGCGCCGCGCACCGCCGAACCCGTGAGGTTCCGCGATGACCGCCATCGCAGATGCCACCGGCGCTCAAGCAATCCGCACATCAAGACCGAGCTGCCCGGACCGAAGGCGCGCGCCATGATCGCGCGCGACGCGAAGGTCATCTCGCCCTCCTATCCGCGCGACTACCCGTTCGTGATGTCGCACGGCCGCGGCACCGAAGTCTGGGACGTCGACGGCAACCGCTTCCTCGATTTCGCCGCCGGCATCGCGGTCTGCGCGACCGGCCACGCGCACCCGCAGGTGGTCGAGGCGGTGCAGCGAGGCGGCCGGCGAAGTTCCTGCACATCTCGAGCGACTACTGGCACGAGCGAGATGATCGGCGCTCGCCGAGCGCCTCGCCGCGCTCGCGCCGATCGGCGAGCCGGCGATGAGCTTCTTCTGCCAGTCGGGCACCGAGTCGGTCGAAGGCGCGCTCAAGCTCGCGCGCTACGTCACCGGCCGGCCGCGCTTCATCGGCTTCCTCGGCGGCTTCCACGGCCGCACCATGGGCTCGCTGTCGTTCACCTCGAGCAAGTACACGCAGCAGAAGGGCTTCTGCGCCGACCATGCCGGGCGTGACGCACGTGCCGTATCCGAACACGTACCGGCCGCTGTTCGCGGGCGCCGACCAGGGCGAGGCCGTGCTCGACTACATCCGCATGCTGTTCGAGCGCAACGTGCCGCCGTCGGAAGTCGCGGCGATCCTGATCGAGCCGATCCAGGGCGAGGGCGGCTACCTCGTGCCGCCCGACGGGTTTCCTCGCGGGCCTGCGCGCGCTCTGCGACGAGCACGGCATCCTGCTGATCTTCGACGAGGTGCAGTCGCGGCGTCGGCCGCACCGGCAAGATGTTCGCGTGCGAGCACTACGGCGTGCGCCCGACATCATGACGCTCGCCAAGGGCCTCGGCTCGGGCATGCCGATCGGCGCGGTGGTCGCGAAGCGCAGCATCATGCAGCAGTGGAAGCGCGGCGCGCACGGCAACACCTACGGCGGCAATCCGATCGCCTGCGCCGCGGCGAATGCGACGCTCGATCTGGTCAGCGGCGAGCATGGCGGCGAACGCGGCGACGGTCGGCGCGCACTTCATGGGCCGGCTGCGCGAGCTGGCGCGCGAGTTACCCGTGCATCGGCGACGTGCGCGGCCGCGGCCTGATGATCGGCATGGAGCTGATCGAGGCCGGACCGGATCGCGCGCCGGCGCGCGATGCTGCTGCGACGCGGTGATCGACGCGCGCGTACCACAATGGCCTGCTGCTGCTGTCCTGCGGCGTGAGCACGGTGCGCTTCATGCCGCCGCTCTACGTGACCGCGGCGGAGGTCGACGAGGCGGTGGGACTGCTGCGCACGAGCCTCGACGAGGCGCTTGAACGCGGTGCGGGCGTGAGGCCGCTGCGCCGGTGCGCGGCGCTCGTCGCGCTGCTGCCTCGTCGCGGCTGGGCGGCGCCGGCGCACGCCGCGCGCGAGCCGGTGCTCAAGCAGGTCGACCTGCCGCACAGCTACTACTGGCGCGAGCTGTACCTGCCGCAGCTCACGACGGGCCCATCGTCCGTCGAGCTTCATGCCCGACGGCGCGAGCTCGTCTACAGCATGGCGGGCTCGCTGTGGCGGCAGCGCATCGGCGCCGACGAGGCGGTCGAGCTCACGCACGCCACGGCGCCTACGATTACCAGCCCGACGTCGCCGCCGACGGCCGCACGCGTCGTGTTCAGCCGCTACGACGGCAACGCGCTGGAGCTGTGGCGGCTGGATCTCGCGAGCGGGCGCGAGCAGCGCGCTGACCTCGAGACGGCGCGGTCAACGTCGAGCCGCGGCTGTCGCCGGATGGCCGGCAGCTCGCCTGGGTCTCGACGCGGCGGCAACGGGCACTTCAATCTGATGATCGCCGATACTCGGCCGCGACGGCCTCCGGAACGCAGCGCCCTCGTTGCGCCAGCGCCAGAGCACGATCGACCGCTACTACTATTCGGCAATACGATCACGCGATCAACCCGTCGTGGTCGCCGGACGGCAAGCGCATCTACTTCGTCGGCAACCCGAGATCGCCTGGGGCACCGGCGACATCTGGTCGGTCGCGGCCGACGACCCGCAGCGATCGTCGCACGCGTGCTGAGTGAGGAGACGTCGCTGGAGCGCCCGGCCGGAGCTTGCGCCCGGACGGCAGCGCAGGTTGCTGTATCTCGAGCTACCACGGGCGGCAGTGGCACCAGCTCTGGCTCACGACGCCCGACGGCGCCGCGCCACTGCCGCTGACGTTCGGCGACTTCGATCGGCGCAACGCGCGCTGGTCGCCGGACGGCAAGCGGATCGCCTACATCAGCAACGAGAGCGGCAACACCGAGCTGCTCGTCCTGGACGCGATCGGTGGCGCGCACGCCGGTGGTCGCGAAGCGGCGCAAGCACCGACTGCCCCAGGCGCGCCTTGACGATCGAGATCCGCGACGGGCAGGGTCGCACGGTGCCGGCGCGCGTATCCGTGCGTGGGCAGCGACGGCCGTGCGCATGCGCCGGACGAGCGCGTGGATGCACGCGGACGACGGCTTCGACCGCGCGCGTGCAGCACGATCGAGACGCACTATTTCCACTGCGCGACACCGTGCGCTCTCGAGCTGCCGGCGGGCCAGGCGACGGTCGACGTGCAGCACGGCTTCCGCGCACCTGCCCTGGGCAGTCCGACGTCGAACTCGCGGCCGGGCGAGTCGCGCAAGCGTCATGGTCGACGCTCGAAATCGAACGACCTGCCGGCCGGCTTTCGGCAACGTGGATCAGCGCCGACCTGCACGTGCACATGAACTACGGCGGCCACTACCGCAACACGCCGCGAACGCCTGCCGCGCAGGCACGCGGCCGAGGATCTCGACGTGGTCCACAACCTGATCGTCAACAAGGAAGAGCGCATCCCGGACATCGCCTAGTTCCGGCCAGGCGCCGATCCGGCGAGCGACGACGTGCGTGCTCCTGATACAGGCGCAGGAGTACCACACGAGCTTCTGGGGCCACCTGGGCCTGCTGCAACCTCGTCGGATCACCTCCTGCTGCCGGATTTCTCGAGCTATCGGCACACCGCGCTCGCGAGCCCGTATCCGCACAACGGCGTGATCGCCGATCTCGCGCACGCGCAGGGCGCGCTGGTCGGCTACGTGCATCCGTTCGACTTCGAGATCGATCCGGCGAAGGAGAAGTCGCTTACGAACGAGCTGCCGGCCGATGTCGCGCACGGCAAGGTGGACTACCTCGAAGTCGTCGGCTTCTCGGACCACAGCGTGACGGCTGCCGTCTGGTACCGCCTGCTGAATCTCGGGTTCCGGCTGCCTGCGGGCGCAGGCACCGACGCGATGGCGAACTACGCCTCGCTGCGCGGACCGGTCGGCTTGACGCGTGTCTTCCTCGACACCGGCGGTCGCCGCACGCCCGAGGCCGTGCGCGACTGCGCTCAAGGCAGGGCGGAGCTTCGTCAGCAACGGTCCGCTGCTCGGTCTCGAGCTCGCCGGTGAGGCGCCTGGGGCGACGGTCAAGCGCAGCGCCCCGGGCGCGCTCGGATTCCGGGTGGCGCTGCGCTCGCCCGTCGCCGTCGATCACCTCGAGCTGGTGCACAACGGGCGGGTGGTGCGCGACTTCGCGCTCGCGGGCGACCGGCGGTCGCTTCGACGCCGAAGGTGAGCTGCCGGTCGATGCAAGCGGCTGGGTCGTGCTGCGCGCCTGGAACGATGCGGCGGATCCGGCGGTGCTCGATCTCTATCCCTACGCGACGACGAGCCCGGTCTGGCTCGAGCTGCCGGCTCCGCGACCCGCGGCGGGCGGCGACGCGACGTACTTCGCGGACTGGCTCGAACGGATAATCACCGCGACCGCGGCGCGCGAGGATTTCAACGACGAGCGCGAGCGCAGCGCAACGCTCGAGTATCTGCGCTCCGCGCAGCAACGCTACCGCACGCTCGCGGGGCAGAACCCGGAGGCTCATGCGGGCTCCGCCGTGAACCCGCTTGTCGGTCGTCAGCGCCGCTGGGCCAGCCGTCCGTAGCGCTTGAGCACTGCGATGAGCGCTTCGTGATCGATCGCCTTCGCGTAGTGGCCCTGGGTCCCCTGCATGTCGCGGGCCGCGATGAGCGCGTTGGTGATCGCTTCCTCCGTTGCCTGCACGGTCGCGACGAAAAGCGGATCCATCTGGTCGTTCGCAAGGAACGTGGCCTGCAGTCCGGCGTGGCCGGCGAGGGCAGCCTGGTTCGCGGTCGAGAAGGCGACGAACAGGTCCCCCGAACCGTTGCCCGCGCTGCTACCCATGCGGGCGAGCCCCATGCCGGCGCGGCGGCTGATGCGCTCGAGCTGATGCGGCAGCAATGGGGCGTCGGTGCCGATGACGATGATGATGGAACCGGTGTCTGCCGCGGCGCCGTCCTCTGCGGAGTAGATGCGGTCGTTGCGCAGGTGTTGGCCGACAGGTGCTCCTGCGATGAGCAGGCTGTCGCGCAGCCCGTAGTTGGCCTGTACCAGCACGCCGAGCGTGTACTTCGCTCCGTCGCTGTCGACGACACGCGACGCGGTGCCGATCCCGCACTTGAACTCGTGACAGATCATGCCGGTCCCGCCGCCGACGTTGCCTTCGGCTACCGGGCCCGATTGCGCGCCGGAAAGCGCGGCGTCGACGTGCTCAGGTCGCACATGGAAGCCGTTGATGTCATTGAGCTCGCCGTCCCAGGTCTCGGCCACTACGGGCAGCGACCACCAGTAACCGCTCGGGTCCGCTGGGCCCGCCCGCACGCGCCATGCGATCGCCGCGTCGCGCACGACGCCGACGCTATGCGTATTGGTGAGCAGGACGGGCCCTTCGAGCGACCCGGATTCCTCGAGCCATGCAGTACCGGTCATCTCGCCGTTGCCGTTCAGCGAGAACCAGCCGCCGAACACGGGAATGTCGAGGCTCATGCGTCCGCGCGGCAGGATTGCGGTGACGCCTGTCCGCACCTTGCGCCCGTTCGAGAGGTCTTCGATGAGCGTCACTTGGCCGACAGTGACACCGGCGACGTCCGTGATCGCGTTCAAGGGGCCGGGTGTGCCTTCGAACGGAATCCCGAGGTCACGGGCACGGGGCTCGGCGGCACCCGCGAGCGTCGATATCAGACCCAGGCACGCGAACAGGATACGTGACATGCAATACCTCCGGAGATCGGGGCGCCGAGCAGAACACAAACTTGAAGAGTGGGCAACGACATGAATGAAGTGGCGATTGGAACCACGGGCATCGGCGTCGAGCCCGCAGCCGAAAAAAAACGTCCGCTCGGATTCTGGATGTGCACTGCGCTCGTGATCGGCAACACGATCGGCATGGGCATCTTCCTGCAGCCCGCGTCGCTCGCGCCCTATGGCTACAACGCTTTGATCGCCTGGGCGATCACGCTTTTCGGCACCATGCTGCTCGCGCTCATTTTCGCCACCCTCGCGCGCCGCATGGCGGAGGCCGATGGACCCTACGAGTACGTACGGGCGACGCAGGGCGACGGCGTCGCGTTCGTCGCGATGTGGTCCTACTGGGTGTCGGTGCTGGGTGACAAACGCCGCGCTCGCGGTCGGCGTGGTCGGCTACCTGACGGCAGTGCTGCCGGTGCTCGGGAGCGTGCCGCCCGTGGTCGTCGCAGTGGGTCTGATATGGCTGTTCGTGGCTGTGAACCTGCTGGGCGTGCGCACCGGGGGCGGCGTCCAGATTGTCACAACGGCGCTCAAGCTCATCCCGATGGCAGTCATCATCGGACTCGGGCTGTGGACGCTGCTCGTGGATCCGAGCGCCTACACGCAGAACCTGCCGACGACGCCGGTGACCATGCCGTCGATTCTCGCGGCCTCCGCGATCGTGCTGTACGCAATGCTCGGGATCGAGTCCGCTGCCGTGCCGGCGGGCCAGGTTCGCGACCCGGAACGCACGATCCCGCGCGCCACGATCGCGGGTACGCTCATCACGGCGATGGTGTACGTCGGCGTCACGGTGATTGCGCTCTTCATCGATGCCCCAGGCGACGCTGGCCAGCTCGAGCGCGCCCTTCGTCGAAGTTCTCGACCGGCTAGCGGGCGTCGGTGGCGGTCGCTGGCTCGCGTTTTTCGTCGTGATCAGCGGGCTCGGTTGCCTTAACGGCTGGACCATGCTGGTAGGTGACATGACCCGCTCGTTCGCAGCGCGTGGATTCCTGCCGGGGACGGTTGCGCGGTGCAACCGGTTCGGGGCGCCAGCCGTTGCGCTGATCGCGACGGCCCTGCTCGCCAGCGACGCTCGCGCTGATGAACTACAGCAAGTCGCTGGTGGACGGATTCACGTTTCTCACGATCGTCATCACGGCCGCCAACCTGCCGCTGTACCTCTGCTGTGCGCTGGCCCTGGTGGTCATCTGGCGCCGCGCTCGCGGAGGCGTGCCTCGTGCGCTTCTCTGGCTCGGCCTCGGCGGTGCGCTATATACGGTATTCGTATTCTTCGGCGTCGGCCTCAAGCCGTTCCTGCTGGCGCTGGTTCTCGCCGCTGCCGGCCTGCCGTTCTACCTGTGGCGGCGCTTCCGCGGCGACGCTACGGGCGCAG
Source organism: uncultured Gammaproteobacteria bacterium (assembly GCA_963728295.1). GTDB lineage: Bacteria > Pseudomonadota > Gammaproteobacteria > Steroidobacterales > Steroidobacteraceae > DATJKD01. The sequence goes on from CAVSKB010000011.1 coordinate 307,791, forward strand.
CGACCATCCGCGCATGACGGCACAGCCGACCATCGGGGTGCTCGGCATCCCGTTCGACGCGAATTCGAGCTTTCGCCGCGGTCCTGCGCGCGCTCCGGCGGCGATCCGCGAGGCGCTGGGCTCGGAGGCCGGGAATGAGTACAGCGAGCGGGGCGTGCGTGTCTGGCCCAGCGAATCGGTCGTCGATCACGGCGATCTCAAGGTGGCGCAACGCGCCCGCGTGCGCGCGCCGATCGACGCGATCGAGCAGGGTGTGGCGCGGGTCGCGGCGGTGACGCCACGCCTGCTGATGCTCGGCGGCGATCACGCTGTCAGCTACCCTGCGGTCCGCGCGATGGCGCAACGCTGGGGGCGGCTCAGCATTCTGCATTTCGACGCCCACCCGGACATGTACCCGGAATACGATGGGAACCTGTATTCGCACGCGAGCCCGATGGCGCGGATCCTCGAAGAAGGCCTGGTGGACCGGCTTGTGCAGGTCGGCATTCGCAGCCCGTCGCCGCCGCAGGAAGCGATCGCAAAGAAATACAGGGTCGAAGTGCATGCGGCCTTCGATCTCGGGCGGATCGCGCGGCTGAAATTTTCTTCGCCGCTCTATTTCTCGATCGACCTGGACGGTCTCGACCCGGCGTATGCGCCCGGTGTCTCGCATCCCGAGCCGGGCGGCTTGACGGTGCGACAGGTACTGGATGTGATAGGCAGCGCGCGCGCGCCGGCGATCGTCGGTGGGGACATCGTGGAGCTGAATCCCCGGCTCGACCCGTCGGGCATCACGGCGGTCGTGGCGGCGAAGATCGCCCGCGAGCTGCTGGCGCGGATGCTCGTCGAGCCGGCGTCACCACCTGCGCGCCACGAATTCAGCCGCCGGACGGTTTCGGCAGCTGCCCGCCGCTCGCGAGGCAGGCTTCGACAGTCGGATAACTCTGGAAGCGCGTGACCGAGCGGTACGTCGGGCTGTCCGGCGCATGGCAGATGTCCCGGCGTGATTTCTTGATCGACCCGTTCTGGAGCCCAAGTCGCCAATCCCACGGTGGCGTGGCCGCAGCGCTAGGGCCTCTCAGCCAGCGCGGCTGTTGATCAGCCATAGACCGACGATGCAGAGGGCGATGCCGCCGACGTTGACCGGCGTAAGGCGCTCCTGAAAGAAGGCGACACCGACGCCGAGCAGGATCAGGGCGCCCGCCGACTGCGTTATCAGCTGTCCGAGGCTGATGTTGAAGCCTGCGCGATAGAGCAGGAGGAATCCGAGGTCCAGCAGCACCACCGCCGCTGCCAGCGCGAGCGCTGTCCAGTTGAGCGCCTGCAGACCGGCCCGCACCGAAGTGCCGCTCGGCATGAGGGCGTACAGCAGCAGGAAGATCAGCGCGCCGGCTGCATAGCTGACTGCGAGCGACAGGAACGGGCTTGCCGCCGGAGGCGTAACCTTGAGTACGACGTGATAGGCGACCGTTGCGATGATCGCGATCGCGAGCCAGCCCAACTGCATGGCCGTCCTCCGGTCCTGTTGATCACCGAAGGGTAGCGCGAACGCGCATTCCGACGTGGGGTTCAGTCGGCACGTTCCGATACGTGGCCCGCGAATCCGGCCAGCCGCGAGATTACGACCGCGACGTAGAGCACCCCGACGAACTGCTCGAGAATCACGGCGGCACGGGCCGCGCTCGAGACCGGGAGAATGTCGCCGAAGCCCGTCGTCGACAGCGTCGACATGCTTAAATAGAGGAACTCGAACCAGGTCCTCTGGTCCGCGAGCACCGGATGCGCAATGGCGAATGCGCCTGGGTTCAGGTACTCGATGCACCAGAATCCGGTCGCCCAGGCGAGCGACAGCAGCATGAACGCTGCGGCGGCCGCGAACAGCTCGTCGATCGTCGCGCGCGTGTCGCCCAGCATGTAGATGGACATCAGGGTGGCCGCGATGGCGTAGAAGAGCGTCTGGGAGAATGCGGAAACGAATGCGGAAGGGCCGGGCAACCCTGTCTCCTGCAGGATCTGCCCAGTCACGGCCAGTGCACCCAGGCCGGCCGCGACCAGCACCCCGTAGCGCCAAGCCCGGACACGGTGCAGCGCGAGCACGATCCCCGCCACGGTGAGCAGATTCAGGACAGTTCGACCCGCGTCCGACTCCTCGACCAGCGGAAAGACGGCCAGCGTCGCTACCAGAAAGGCGACCAGCGGGACGTGCGGGCGATGCAGCAGTCGCAGGGGCACGTGTTCAGCCGGCCTTGTCCTTGTTGTTCGACATCCGGATCATGAACCCGGCAGCCGGGCCGCGCCACTGGCGGATGGGTTGTGTCGAGAGCCCCGGTCTTCGGCACAATCGCACCATGAGCGTCCACCCGCAATCAATGCCGGTCGACCGGGATGCCCCCGCCATCACCGGTGGCATCTCGCGTATCGCGCCGCAGGTATGGCGCATCGTCGCGCCGAACCCGAGCCCGCTCACGGGTCCGGGGACCAATACCTATCTCGTCGGGCAGAGTCGGCCCGTCGTAATCGATCCGGGCACGCGGGACGCAGCGCATCTCGAGCGGATCATGGACGTCGCCGGCGGCGCGATCGACCGGGTCGTCTGCACGCATTCGCACCCGGATCACTCGCCGGGAGCGGCGGAGCTCCGCGAACGCACCGGCGCACCGGTCTCAGGGCTGCCCGCGCCCCGCGATCCGCACCAGGACCCAACCTACGTGCCCGACGCGGTGCTGAGCGACGGTGAGTCGGTGAGTCACCCGGAGTTCCAGCTGCGGGTCGTGCTGACACCCGGGCACGTCTCAAATCACGCGTGCCTGCTGCTCGAGGACGCGGGCCTGCTCTTCACGGGAGATCACCTGATGCAGGGAACGACCGTGGTGATCATTCCTCCGGAAGGCTCGATGCGCGACTACCTCGCCTCGCTGCGGCGTCTGCAGCACATGCCCGTGACTTCGCTTGCACCCGGCCACGGCGCCGTGATTCCCGACGCCCAGGCCGAGATCGCCCGCGTGATCGCCCATCGGCTCGCGCGCGAGGCCAAGGTCGTGGCGGCGCTGTCGGCTCGTGCGGGTGCGACGATCGATGACCTCGTGCCCGTCGTGTACGACGACGTCCCGGTATCGCTCCACGGCTGGGCGCGTTACTCGCTGCTGGCGCACGCGATCAAGCTCGTGGAGGAGGGGCGTGCGACGGTGAGCGGCGAGGTCTACCGGTGGCTGGGCTGACTTCTCCAGTGTCCGGTCAGGCGTCGGTGAGATGAGCACGCTGATCCTGCATCACTACGATGCCTCGCCCTACACGCAGCGCGTGCTCAAGATGCTGGCGATCAAGCGGCTTACCTGGCAGTCCGTGCAAACGCCAATGCTGCCGCCCAAGGACGATCTCGTCGTGTTGACCGGCGGATACCGCGGGACGCCGGTGCTGCAGATCGGCGCCGACGTGTATGTCGACTCGCAGCGGATCGCTCGTGAGCTCGAGCGGCGTTTTCCAGAGCCTTCGCTCTTTCCGCACGGCGGCGCGGGCCTCGGCTACGCAAGCGTCAAGTGGGCCGACGCCTACTTTCGTGCGGGCCTCCACATCGCGATCGCGCTCAACGGCGCGAGCTGGCCCGAGGAGTTCCGGCGCGACCGGCAGCAGTTGTTTCCGGACGTGGACTTCGAGCATATCGACCTCGAACATGCCAAGGCGCAGTTTCGCGCCTGCGCCGGGTTCGTCGAAGAGCAGCTCGCGGACGGGCGCCCGTTTCTCGGCGGGGATTCGCCCGGGCTCGCCGACATCCACGCGTGGACCATTCCATGGTTTGCGCGCGCTCACATGCCGGTCGTCAACGAGCTGCTTGCCGATCTCTCCCATCTCCCGTCCTGGGAAGGGCGGGTCGCGGCGCTGGGGGAGGGCACGCGCATGGAAGGCGACCCCGAAGCGGCATTCGCCGAGGCGTTGCACAACCGACCGGAGCCCGGCGAGGTCGCCGACGTCGACGCCCAGGAGCTGAGGTCGGGAATGACGGTGGAAGTCCTGCCGGACGACACGCTGCGCGGCGCGGTACGCGGCCGTGTCGTGGCGACGGGTCCCAACGAGATCGCGATCGAGCGATCCCATCCGCGCTGCGGCACGGTGGTCGTGCACTTTCCGCGACTTGGCTATCGCGTGCGGCCCCTCGACTAGATCGGCAACTCCGCGTCGAAGACGATCACGGCGTCGCCGGTGACGCGGACGGCCGTCGCACGCCGGCCCGACGCCGTCACCTCGACATCGACCCGACCGGGGCGATCGACGAATCGGCCCTGGTGACCGACGAAACGGCTGACGCCGATCTGCACCCGGGGCGAGCAGGCCGTTGTTAACCAGATAGACACCAAGCATCCCGTGCGCGTTGCCGCTTACGGGGTCCTCGGGCACGCCGATCACCGGGCAGAACATCCGCGATTCGGTGGCCGCGACGTCGTCCTGGCTCGGCTGCATGGCGAACACGAAGAAGCCGTCCGCGCCGACATGTGGCGTCAGGTGCACGAGCTGATCCATCTGTGGACGCAGCGATTCGAGACACGTCGCCGATTGCAACCCGATCAACAGGCGCGATCCGCCCTTGACCATGACCTGCATCGGGCAGGACGGATGCAGGCTCGAGGAGCTGATGCCGAGCGCGTCGAGCACCGGGCCGCGTCGCTCCTCGGGCACGATCGGACCGAACGTCGCCGGGCTCTGGATCATCGACACGCGAAGATCGGGCGCCTGGCCCGTGACCTCGACTTCGATGATGCCGGCTCCAGTGCGCTGGCGGAGTCTCTTGGACGGGACGCCGTGCACGAGCGCACGCACATACTGAGCTGCGACCGTGGCGTGGCCGATGAACGCCACTTCGCGATCCGGCGCGAAGAAGCGCACTTCGAGGTCATAGTCGGTGGACTCCGACGGAATGACAAAGGCGACTTCCGTGCCGTTGATCTCGCGGGCGATGCGATGCATGTCCTCGTCGGTGAGCTCGTCCGCATCGAGGACGACCACCGCAGGGTTGCCGGCGAATCGCTCGCGCGTAAAGGCATCGACGTGGAACAGGCGGCAGGAGCGTCTGGCCATGCAGGTGGGGATCCGGTAGTGCGGGATGCGCAGCGGGATGCGCATTAGTCCCCGACGCACCCGCCGGCGTCAACCGGCCGTACTGTTGACGGAGCGCTGCATGTAAACTGCGTGCCGCCCTGGGGTGGCCTGAATGGCCTGAGATGCCGAACGCGGCCCCGCCGCTCATCGGTGAACCCGTTGAACCTGATCCGGTTAGCACCGGCGTAGGGAGCAGGTATGCCAGCTTACCGACGTTGCGTTTTATTGTCCGGATACAAGCAGTTACAACTGCTTCCTCCGGAAGTTATCACGTAGTCTCGCGCCCCTCTTGCTGTTCGTTGCGGGCCCGTCGGGCGCCCTCGCTGCAGCGCCGGCCGAGCTCGAGGAGATCATCGTCACCGCCTCGCTGCGACCGGAGCCCATCGGGCGCGTGCCGGTCAGCACCACCGTGCTCGACTCGGCCACGCTCCGCGCCGCAGGGCTGCAGCACTTCGCCGATGTGCTTGGTCTCGTGCCCAACCTCAACTGGGCGGGCGGCACATCCCGGCCGCGTTTCTTCCAGCTGCGCGGCATCGGCGAGCTCGAGCAGTACCAGGGTGCGCCGAATCCGTCGGTGGGTTTTCTGATCGACGAGATCGACTTCAGCGGCGTCGGTATGCCGGCGACGCTGTTCGATGTCGATCAGATCGAGGTGTTGCGCGGGCCGCAGGGTACGCGCTACGGCGCCAACGCGCTGGCAGGCCTCATCAAGCTCAACACGCGCGATGCCGAACCGGTGTTCTCGCTGCAGACACAGGCGATGACGGGCGAGGACGGCCTGTGGGGCGCAGGCGTGCAGGCCGGCGGCGCGCTCCAGCCGGGCGGCGACGGCTCCGCCTGGCGTCTCGTCGCGCAACGTCTCGAATCGGATGGGTTCCGGCACAACGCTTTCCTCGGGCGGGACGACACCAACGGTCGCCGCGAAACCACCGTCCGCGGCAAGCTGCGATTCGATCTCGAGGACGACTGGCGGATCGATCTGGCCGCGATGCACGTCGATCTCGACAACGGCTACGACGCCTTCACGCCCGACAACTCGTTGACGACGCTGTCCGACCGGCCGGGTCGTGACGCCCAGCGATCGTCGGGCGGCTCGGCAGTCGTGAGCGGCGATCTCGGCGCGGCGCGGCTCGTGTCGACGAGCGCAGCCGCCGAATCCGACAGCGACTACAGTTTCGACGGCGACTGGGGCAACGACCCCTACTGGGGCGAATTCGCTCCGTACGACTACTACACGAGCTTCGCGCGGCGGCGGCGCACGCTGAGCGAAGACCTGCGTCTGGTCAGCGGCGCTACCGCGCAGGATGACGGATTCGGCTGGGTTGCGGGTCTCTATGCTCTCCGGCTCGAGGAGGAGGGCTTGCAGCGCGACGAGTTCGCGGGCCAGGCCCTGCGTCCGCCGCTTGCAAGCGACTACGATGCGACCAACCTCGCCGCCTACGGCGAGCTGGAGTGGAGTTTCGCGGAGTCGATGACGCTCTCTGCGGGGCTGCGGGCCGAGACGCGCTCCGCCGACTACGCGGACAGCGATGGCGCGGCCTTCGCGCCCGACGACACAATGCTGGGCGGGGATCTCTCGCTGCGCGGCGAGCCCGGCGATGCGGTGAGCTGGTACGTCACTGCCAGCCGCGGCTACAAGGCCGGCGGCTTCAACATCGGGCAGCTGGTGCCGCAGGATCGACGGACCTATCGCGCCGGAGTACCTGTGGAACCTGGAAGCAGGGCTGCGCTTCGCTGCGCCCGCTGCGGCGGTCGAAGGCGAGCTCGCGGTCTTTCACATGTGGCGTGACGATCAGCAGGTTTCGACGTCGTTCCAGGTCGATCCCGGTGATCCGCTCTCGTACATCTTCCTCACGGACAACGCAGCCAGCGGGCGCAACTTCGGCCTGGAGGCCGAGGTAACCTGGCGACCGGTCGACTCGCTGCGGCTCGCGGGCACCCTGGGGCTGCTGCACACCGAGTACATCGACTACCGATACGGGGATCGCGATCTCGATGGACGCGACCAGGCGCATGCGCCGGCGTGGCAATACTCGCTGAGCGCCGAATGGCTCGGGCCGCACGGGTTCAGCGCACGCGCGGACGTGGCGGCCACCGCCGCGTTCTACTTCGATGCGAGCCACGATCAACGTTCCGAGCCCCGCACGCTCGTCAATCTCAAGGCCGGCTGGTCGGATCGCAGCTGGGCGGCCTGGCTCTGGGGTCGAAACGTGTTCGACGAGAATTACGCCGTGCGCGGTTTCTATTTCGGCCTCGAGCCACCGGCGTTCGCGGACAAGCTCTACGTGCAGCGTGGCGATCCGCGTCAGTTCGGCGTGACTGTCGAATGGCGGATCCGCTGACCGCCGCAATCCCGATCCAACCCACTGGAGCAGCGCATGCGCATTGCCGTCGAAATCAGTCTCTATCCGCTCAATGCCGAATACATCCCGCCTATCAAGGACTTCATCGACCGGCTGTCCACCCGGGCGGGGCTCACGGTGCTGACCAACGCGATGAGCACCCAGGTCGCGGGTGAGCATGCGCAGGTGTTTGCCGCGCTTGCCGATGAGACCGCGACGACCTTCGCCGCCCCTGGGCGCGCGGTCTTCGTCATGAAGGTGCTGGGTGGCGAGACCGAGGCGCCGCACTGACCGTGAACCTGCAACAGGCGCTCGATGCCCTGTCGGCGATTCCACCCGTCGAGTGGACTGCCGTCGGGCTGGCGCTCGTCTATCTCGTGCTGGCGGTGCGCCAGCACATCGCCTGCTGGCTTTTCGCCGCGTCGAGCTCGGCCATCTTTCTCTGGCTCTTCGCGCAAGCGGATCTCCTCATGCAGGCTGCCTTGCAGGTCTTCTACATCGCGATGGCCGCGTATGGCTGGTATTCGTGGCGCGGCGGGCTTTCTGCGATCCAGGCGTCGCGGCCCGTGGTGCGCTGGCCGGTGAGGCGCCACCTGGTCGCAATCGGCGGTATCGTGCTGCTCTCGGCCGTGAGCGGATGGCTGTCGGCCTCGGAGACCGCCGCGGCGGTTCGCTATGTCGATGCGCTTACGGCCTGGGGCAGCGTGTTTGCGACCTGGCTCGTCGCGCGCAAGGTGCTGGAGAACTGGCTGTACTGGATCGTGCTCGACTGCGCGGCCGCCGGTCTCTACTGGTCGCAGGGTCTCATCGCGACCGCGCTCCTCTTTGTCCTGTATTCGGCCATTGCGGTGCAGGGTTATCGCAGCTGGCGATCGAGCGTGTCAGCGTCTCAGCCAGGCGCGGCGGCAGCCTGAGATGAACCGCGACCCGCAGGAAGCCCGGGTCCGCGCATTGCTGCGCGCGCATCCCGACGGTCTCCAGATCGCCGAGGCCCCTTTCGTCCCGGTCGGCGGCGGAGCCTTCAATCGGTGCTGGCGTGCCGACACCGAGGGAGGCCCGCGTTTCGTGCGCCTGGCGGGCGAGGAGGCGCGCCGCCTGGGCGCCGACTGGGACAGCGAGCTTGCATTGCTTCGCATAGCAAGCCGCGGCGGCCTCGCGCCGGTCCCGCTGCTGGCCGTGCCGGCCGCAGGTCTTCTTGTCACCGAGTACATACAGAGTCGTGCGCCGGCGGACGCTGCAACCGCCGAACCGGCGCGACTGCGACAGATCGGGGCGCTCCTGCGCGAGGTGCACCGGTTGGCGCCGACCGCAGGCATCCGCCTGCTCGATTTCGCGACACAATCGCGTCGGCTCGAGGCCGAGCTGGATCGGGACGGCGCCCTCGAGGCGCGTCTGGGGGCACGTGCGGCACACGTGTTCGCGCGGCTGCACGACGGTCACGGCGACGCTGTCCCATGCCATAACGACGTGCACCACGCGAACATCCTCGACGACGGTCACCGCCTGCGGCTGGTCGACTGGGAATACGGCGGTCTCGGCGATCCGGTGTTCGACCTGGCGGGCCTCGCGAGCCATCACGCGCTTGGCGATGAGGGCATCAGCGTCGTGCTCGACGGCTATGGACCGGGCCTCGACCGCGCCCGGCTGCACGAAGCCCGCTGGGCGTACGACTACGTGCAGTGGCTATGGCACCGGCTCGCCAGTCGCGTCTCCGGTGTGCGAGGCTCAGCATCGCGGGCCGCAGCTGAAACCCTTGCAATCCGTCTGGTCGAAGGGGACTGACCGCCGCGAGGCGGTGGGTCGACGAGACGGATGCATTGCGGTTATTGCGCTGCAATAATGCAAAGCTTGTCCACGTGCGAGCCACCAAGGGAAGAGCATGCCAAAGATCGTCGTGACCGACCGGGATGGTCATGAACATGAAGTGACCGGCCTGGCCGGTCTCAAGCTCATGGAAACCCTGCGGGAACTGGATTACGGCGTCCTGGCGATCTGCGGCGGAATGTGCTCCTGCGCCACCTGTCACGTGCTCGTCGCGCCGGATTGGATCGACAAGCTGCCGGAGCGGCAGAGCGATGAGCAGGAGCTGCTCGTCGAGCTCTCACATTACGACCCGACGCGGTCCCGATTGAGCTGCCAGCTGGAGCTCACCGATCACATGGACGGGCTTGCCGTCACGATCGCTCCCGACGAATGAGCGCGACGGCGCGATGCGCCGCGACTTCGCAGCGTGACCGATCAGTGATTCCTGAATCGAGGTAATCCGAATGGACAAAACGGTGCTGCTCGACGTCCACGATCGCGTAGCGACGCTTACACTCAGCCGTCCCGATTCGTACAACGCGCTGACGCTCGAGGTAGCGCGCGAGCTGCTGTCGGCTGCGCTGCGTTGCGAAGCCGATCAGGAAATCCGCGCCGTACGTGCTCACGGGCGCGGGCAAGCACTTCTGCTTTGGCGGCGATCTGCGCGCGATGCGTGAGCAGGGCGACGCCGTGCCGGGTTATCTCAACGAGCTGACGACGCACCTCCATGCGGCGATCAGCGCCTTCACGCGCATGCGCGCGCCGGTCATCGCCGCGATAAACGGCACGGCGGCGGGCGCCGGTGTGGGGCTGGTGTGCGCGGCAGATCTGGCGCTCTGCGCGCGCGGCAGCCGGTTCTCGCTCGCCTACACCGGGTGTCGGTCTCGCCCCCGATGGCAGCGTCTCGTTCCTGCTGCCGCGCATCGTCGGCCGGCGGCGGGCGATGGAGCTCCTGCTGCTGAACCGCGTTCTGAGCGCCGAGGACGCCCTCGCCTGGGGGCTCGTCAACCAGGTTGTCGACGATGCCGAGCTGCTCACGCAGTCGCAGGCGCTCGCCGCGAAGCTCGCGGCCGGCCCTACCGAGGCTTTCGGCGCCACCAAGCGGCTGATGGATGCGTCCTCACCCGGTCTCGAGTCGCAGATGGCGCTCGAGGGCCGGACGATCGCCGCGATGTCGTCGCATCCGCACGGCCGCGAGGGCATCGCGGCATTCATCGAGAAGCGTCAGGCAAGCTATCCATGAGCTCCGGGAGCCACGTCCCGGCAAGGGAACGGACATGACAGACGCACTCATCTTCGATCACGTGCGAACGCCGCGCGGCCGAGGCCGCGCGGATGGCTCGCTGCATCGGATCACTCCTATCGAGCTCGCGGCGCAGTCGCTGCGGGCGCTTCGCGACCGTAACGGTCTCGACACCAGCGTGGTCGACGACGTCGTGCTCGGCTGCGTGACGCCGATCGGCGAGCAGGGCGCGGACATCGCGCGCGTCGCTGCGCTCGTTGCCGGGTTCGCCGAGACGGTCCCCGGCAAGCAGCTGAACCGCTTCTGCGCCTCGGGGCTCGAGGCGGTCAACACCGCCGCCGCACAGGTCATGTCCGGCCAGTCCGACGTCGCAATCGGCGGCGGAGTCGAGTCGATGTCGCGGGTCCCGATGGGGGCGGATGGCGGCGCCTGGGCGACTGATCCGCAGGTCGCCTGGCACCAGTATTTCGTGCCGCAGGGCATCAGCGCCGACCTCATCGCGACGCTCGACGGATACAGCCGTGAAACGGTGGACGGCTACGCAGTCGAGAGCCAGCGACGTGCCGCCCACGCACAACAGTCCGGCTGGTTCGACCGCTCCATCGTGGCCGTCACGGACGGCGGCGGCGAGATTGCGCTCGCGCGCGACGAGTACCTTCGCCCCGGCACCGGCCTCGCCGACCTCGCGAAGCTCAAGCCCGCCTTCGCGCAGCTCGGCGAGGAGGCGGGCTTCGATGTGGTGGCGATCCAGAAGTACCCGCAGGTCGAGACCATCGAGCACGTGCACACGGCCGGCAACTCGAGCGGCATCGTCGATGGCGCCGCGGCCGTGCTGGTCGGCAGTCCGCGGGCCGGACGCAAGGCCGGGCTCAAGCCCCGTGCACGCATCCGCGCGTTCGCCTCGATCGGCAGCGAGCCCACGATCATGCTGACCGGTCCCGCCGCAGCGAGCCGCAAGGCGCTCAAGCGCGCGCGCATGCGCCCCGGCGACATCGATCTCTGGGAGATCAACGAGGCCTTTGCATCGGTCGTGCTGCGGTTCATGCGCGACCTCGCACTGGACCCGGAGCGCGTCAACGTCAACGGCGGCGCCATCGCGCTCGGTCATCCGCTCGGCGCGACCGGCGCGATGATCCTTGGGACGGTGCTCGACGAGCTCGAGCGTCGCAACCTCGCCACCGCGCTCGTGACCCTGTGCGTCGGCGCGGGGATGGGCACGACCACGATCATCGAGCGCGTGTGACGCGCCGGCATTGCGAGGCAGACAGGTACATGACACAGAACATCCGCCAATCCGTCGACGGCGACGGCATTGCGGTGCTCCTGATCGATGTCGTCGATCGCACGATGAACGTCGTGACCCCGGGTTTCCTGCGCGAGCTCGAATCCTGCGTCGACCAGCTGGCCTCGAATCCGGCCGTGCGCGGTGTGATCGTCGCCTCGGCGAAGTCGAGCTTCATGGCCGGCGCGGATATCAAGGACATGGCGTCGATGTTCGAGCGCGGCATCACGCCGGCGGAGGCGACGCAGTTCAGCGCGAACCTCAATCGCGCCTTCCGGCGGCTCGAGACCTGCGGCAAACCGTTCGCGGCGGCGATCAACGGTGTGGCACTCGGCGCCGGCTTCGAGCTGGCGCTCGCCTGTCACTACCGGGTACTCGCCGACGAGCCGAAGGCCGGCGTCGGTTTTCCGGAGGTGAAGATCGGTCTGCTCCCGGGCGCCGGTGGCACGCAGCGGTTGCCGCGGCTGATCGGTGTCGCGGAGGCGCTGCGTCTGATCACCGAAGGCACGCAGGTCGCGCCCGCCGACGCGCTCCGTAAGGGAATGGTGCACGAGACCGCGCCCGCCACGGAGATCGTCGATCGCGCACGCCGCTGGTTGCTGGGTTCGCCGGACGCAGTCCAGCCGTGGGATCGCAAGGGGTTTCGCGTGCCGGGCGGCGCCGGGATGAGCACGCCGGCGGCGGCGCAGGCCTTCACGGCCGGCACGTCGCTGATCGCGCGCGCCACGATGCGGAACTACCCCGCACCGCTTGCGATCCTCACCGCCGTTTACGAAGGCACACAGGTGCCGATCGACACCGGCCTTCGGATCGAGTCGCAGCAGTTCGGCCGGCTGCTCGCGGGCCCGGTGGCGCGCAACCTGATGCGGACGATGTTCGTGAACAAGGGACAGGCCGACAAGCTCGCCCGGCGGCCGGTCGGACCGCCCAGGACACAGGTCCACCGGCTCGGTGTACTGGGCGCGGGAATGATGGGCGCGGGCGTGGCGCACGTCTCTGCCGCGGCCGGCATGGAAGTCGTGCTGCTCGACAGCGCGCTCGATGCTCGCCGCGAAGGGCAGGGAACACGCGCGTCGGCAGCTGACGCGCGAGGTCGAGCAGGGCAGGCGCACGCAGGCCGAATTCGGACGCCGTCCTCGAGCGCATCCATCCCGACGGCAAGCTTCGCGGATCTCGCGGACTGCGATCTCGTGATCGAGGCGGTGTTCGAGAACCGCGAGGTCAAGGCCGAGGTGACCGGCCAGGCAGAAGCCGTGATGGCACCGACCGCCGTCTTTGCAAGCAATACCTCGACCCTGCCGATCTCGAGTCTGGCGCAGGCGTCGAAGCGGCCTGCGCAGTTCATCGGCATCCACTTCTTCTCGCCCGTCGAGAAGATGCCGCTGGTCGAGATCATCATGGGAAAGAAGACCTCCGAGGATACGCTCGCGCGGGCACTCGACTATGTCGGGCAGCTCCGCAAGACGCCGATCGTCGTCAACGACAGCCGCGGCTTCTACACCAGCCGCTGCTTCGGCACCTTCCTGTACGAGGGCATGCAGATGCTCGCGGAAGGAGTGATACCCGCATTGATCGAGAACTCGGCCCGCATGGCGGGTATGCCGGTCGGCCCCCTGGCGGTGGCGGACGAGGTCACGATCGACCTGCAATGGAAAGTCATCCGCCAGTCCGAGCAGGACCTGGGCAAGCGCTTCCAGCGCCCCGTCTCCTACGACGTGGTGCGTCGGTTCGTCGAGGAGCTCGAGCGTCCGGGCCGGCGGTTCGGCGCCGGCTTCTACGACTACCCGCCCGGCGGCCGAAAGCGACTCTGGCCCGGGCTCGCGTCCCGTGTATCCGCCAGCGGCGAAACAGCCCGATGCAGCCGAGGTCGGCATGCGCCTCCTGCACGTACAGGCGCTGGAAGCGGCACGGTGCATGGAAGAGGGTGTCGTGACCACGGCGGCCGAGGCCGACCTGGGATCGATCCTGGGCTGGGGTTTTCCGGCGTGGACCGGCGGCGCGCTGTCTTATATCGATACGATCGGCGTGCGCGAATTCGTCGCGGACTGCGACCGGCTCGCGAAGCGGCACGGCCGGAGATTCAGGCCTTCACGCTGGCTGCGCGCGCGGGCGGCAGCCGGCGAGACATTCCACGCCGCGCCATTGTCGCCCGCGGCTTGAACGCACGAGGCGCGGTGCAGCGGAATTTCGGACCCGTGATGCAGATCGCCTGGGTCGTACGCGACCTGGAGGCCGCGATCGAGCACTGGACTCGGGTCATGAATGTCGGGCCTTTCTTCGTGTTCGAGCACGTCCCTTTCTCGGAACTGCTCTTCCGCGGCATTCCATCACCCGTGGATATGACCGCCGCGCTCGCGTATTCGGGTGAGACGCAGATCGAGCTGATCTACCAGCACAACGAGGCGCCATCGATCTACACCGAGTTTCTCAGCGCCGGGGGCACGGGCGTGCACCATGTGGCCGTGATGACCGATGCCATCGAGGACACCGTCGCACGCCTGTCTGCGGAGGGATTTTCACTCGCCCAGCAGGGCCGCGCAGTCCAGGGATCGCAGTTCGCTTACCTGGAGACGGGCCGCGAGCCGGGCGGCATGGTCGAGCTGATCGAGCGGAGTCCGCTCACGGTGGAGATATTCCAACGCATCCAAGACGCCGCACGGAACTGGGACGGTCGGACGCCGATCGCCCGGTTTACCTGAGGCGACGAAGGAGCAATTCCCATGACCGACACGTTCGACCTGACCGGCCGCGTGGCCGTGGTTACGGGCGCGAGCCGCGGGATCGGCGAGGCGATCGCGAGCGCCTTCGCCGAGCGCGGCGCGAAAGTGGTGGTCTCGAGCCGGAAGGCCGACGCCTGCGCGGAAGTGGCGCAGCGGATCTCGGACGCGGGAGGAGAGGCGCGCGCAATTGCCTGCCACATCGGGGACATGCAGGCGCTCGGCGACCTGTTCGCGACGATCGAACGGGACTACGGCCGCCTCGACGTGCTCGTCAACAACGCGGCGACCAATCCGTACTATGGCCACGTGCTCGACACCGACCTCGCCGCGTTCCAGAAGACCGTGGACGTGAACATCCGCGGCTACTTCTTCGCATCCGTGCTCGGAGGGCGACTGATGCGCGGCGAAGCGCAGTGGCTCGATCATCAACGTTGCATCGGTCAATGCCATCCGGCCCGGCCCCCTGCAGGGCATCTACTCGATCACGAAGGGTGCGGTGCTCAATCTCACAAAGGTATTTGCGCGCGAGTGCGGGCCGGACGGGATACGCGTGAACGCGATTCTGCCGGGCCTGATCCGCACGAAGTTCGCAGGCGCGCTGCTGTCGGACGCCGCACAGGTCGAGCATTATCTCGGGCAAACGCCGCTTCGGCGGGTGGGTGAACCGCACGACCTCGCCGGCCCCGCGGTGTTTCTCGCCTCGGACGCCTCGTCGTACGTGACCGGAGAATTTCTGGTGGTCGACGGTGGCTTCCTGACCTGACCCGGCTGACTCCTGCGCCGAATCAACGGCGGGTTTCGGTCTGCCGCGCCACGGCCTCGGCGCGCGCCTTGATCGCTTCGGCGTCGCCCAGATAACGGCTGCCTCGTGAGCGCAGGGTATCGTCGAGGTCGTACAGCAGCGGCACGCCGGTCGGGATGTTGAGCTCCACGATCGCGGCATCGGAGATGCGGTCGAGCATTTTCACCATCGCCCGCAGGCTGTTGCCGTGCGCGGCGACCAGGACGTTGCGCCCGGCGGCGAGCTCCGGTGCGATGCGCGAGTTCCAGAACGGCAGCACCCGCGCGAGCGTGTCCTTGAGCGACTCCGCGGCGGGCAGCTCCGCCGGCGGCACCGAGGCGTAGCGGCGGTCGAACCGCGGATGCTGTGGATCGTCGGCCGAGAGCGGCGGCGGCGGGATGTCGTAGCTTCGCCGCCAGATCTTCACCTGCTCCGCGCCGTGGCGCTCGACGGTCTGCGCCTTGTCGAGCCCCTGCAGCGCCCCGTAGTGACGCTCGTTCAGCCGCCAGCTGCGCTCGACGGGCAGCCACATCTGGTCGAGCTCGTCGAGCGTGATCCAGAGCGTGCGGATCGCGCGCTTGAGCACCGAGGTAAACGCCTGGTCGAAGGCGATGCCTTCGTCCCGGAGCAGTCGCCCGGCCTCCCGCGCCT
The DNA here is from genome assembly GCA_963728295.1 of uncultured Gammaproteobacteria bacterium. Lineage (GTDB taxonomy): Bacteria > Pseudomonadota > Gammaproteobacteria > Steroidobacterales > Steroidobacteraceae > DATJKD01. The sequence continues at coordinate 323,683 of CAVSKB010000011.1, forward strand.
CGAGCAGGCCCTGCGGCGACAGGTCGACGTCGACCCATCCCGTGAAAAGGTTCTCGAGATTCCAGGTGCTCTGCCCGTGCCGCAGCAATACCAGTTGTCCGACGCCCATATGTCCTCAGGTGAGCTCTTGATCAGCCTTCTGGGCTGGCGAGGCGCCGCACCGCCTGCAGCGCGACCGAGATCGAGGCGAAGTCGATCGCCGTCTGCTGCGAGCGTATGTCGTTGACGACGCCGCGCGCGTGCGCGGCCTCGGCCGCGTGGCCGCGGGTCCATTGCACGACCGCGGCGGCCGGGTCGCGCTCCCGCGTCTCGCTGAGCACACGCTGCGCAAGGCGGCGATGCGATTCGTACAGGCCCTCGCGCAGGCTGCCACGCGCGACGGCGTGCCAGTGACCCTCGGTGTCGAGTGCCTCGATCTGCTGTCGCAGCCAGTCGAGCCCGAACTCGGCGCCTACGGTGACGTAGGCGCGTGCCGCAGCCTCGACCGACAGCCGGCGCGCGGCGGCGAGCTCGACGATGTCCGGCGCGCTGTGCAGCGCCTGGGAGGAGGCCACGCGTGCGCGCAAGGTCGGGCGGCACGCCAGCTCGCAGCAGGTCGGCCGCGCGAGCGTCGTAGGACGAGCGTTCGAGGCGGCCGAGCCAGCCCGGTACCGCGCGGGACAGCTCGCGCACGCCCGGCCGCAGCCGCTCGACCTGCACCTCGATGCCGAGGTCGCGCCGATGACGCTGGATCAGCCAGTAGCTCACCTGGCGCAGCAGAGCGACAGTGTCGTGCATCATCGCGTACTGGACCGTCGCCGGGATGCGGTTGTCGAGCTGCTCGATCGCGCGCCAGTGCTCGCGAATGTCGAAAGCCTCGCGCGCCACCGTGTAGGCCCGCGCCACCGTCGCCGCGTCCGCGCCCGTGTCCTGCTGCGTGCGCGCCACGAAGTTCGGGCCCATCCGATTGACGATGCTGTTGGTCGTCGCCGTGGCGATGATCTCGCGCTTGAGGCGATGCTCGTGCAGCAGGTCGGAATACCGTCGCATGAGACGTTCCGGGAAGTACCGATCCAGCTCTCGCGAGAGGTATCGGTCCTCCGGGACGTCTGACAGGATGAGCTGGTTGTTGAGCGCGATCTTCGCGTAGGAGAGCACCATCGCCAGTTCCGGCCGGGTAAGACCTTCGCCGGCACGGCGCCGGTCCTCGATCTCCTCGGCGGTCGGCAGGTACTCGAGCGCGCGATCGAGCACACCATCGAGCTCGAGCGAGCGGATCAGGTGGGCGTGCTCACCGAGGCGGTCCGCGGCCTGTGCTTCCTGAAGGCTGATCGCCTGGCTCTGCAGGTAATTGTCGCGCAGCACGAGCGCGGCAACCTCCTCGGTCATCTCCGCGAGCAGGCGATTGCGTGCCGGGCGGGTCAGCTTGCGCCGCCGCTGGGCGACGTCGAGCAGTATCTTGATGTTGACCTCGTGGTCGGAACAATCGACGCCGCCGGAATTGTCGACGAAGTCGGTATTGATACGGCCGCCGCTCTGCGCGTACTCGATTCGGCCGAGCTGTGACAAACCCAGATTGCCGCCCTCGCCGACCACGCGGCAGCGCAACTCCCGGCCGTCGACACGCACCGCATCGTTGGCACGATCGCCGATCGCGGAGTGCGCCTCGTGCGTGGCCTTCACGTAGGTGCCGATGCCGCCGTTCCAGAGGAGATCGACCGGCAACTTCAGGATCGTGCGGATGATCTCCGGCGGGCTCGCCTGCGCCGCGTCCAGCCCGAGCAGCGCGCGCGCCTGCGGCGACAGCGCGATCTGCTTGGCGTCGCGCGGATACACGCCGCCGCCTTTGGAGATCGTGCGCCGGTCGTAATCGGCCCAGCTCGAACGGGGCAGACGGAACATTCGCTCGCGCTCGCGGAAGCTGCGGGCCGTGTCGGGGTTGGGATCGAGAAAGATGTGCTGGTGGTTGAACGCCGCCTGAAGGCGAATGTGCCGCGACAGCAGCATCGCGTTGCCGAACACATCACCGGCCATGTCGCCGATGCCCGCGGCGGTGAAGTCCTGCGATTGCGTGTCGATGCCAAGCTCGCGGAAATGGCGCTTTACACACTCCCAGCCACCGCGCGCAGTGATGGCCATCTTCTTGTGATCGTAGCCCGCCGAACCGCCCGAGGCGAACGCGTCGCCGAGCCAGAAGCGGTGTTCCGCGGCGAGCGCGTTCGCGGTGTCGGAGAAGGTCGCCGTTCCCTTGTCGGCGGCGACGACCAGGTACGGATCGTCGCCGTCGTAGCGCACGACATCGGCCGGCGGCACGACCTTGCCGTCGATCACGTTGTCGGTGATGTCGAGCAGCGCCCGGATGAAGATCCGGTAACACTCGGTGCCTTCGCGCTGGATCTCCTCGCGCCCGGTGCCCGGCAGCTGTCGTGGAACGAAACCGCCCTTGGCGCCGACGGGCACGATCACCGTGTTCTTGACGTTCTGGGCCTTCATCAGCCCTAAGATCTCGGTGCGGAAGTCCTCGCGACGATCCGACCATCGCAACCCGCCGCGCGCCACCATGCCCATGCGCATGTGCACGCCCTCGACCCGCGGTGAATACACCCAGATCTCGAACATCGGCCGCGGCTTGGGCAGCTCCGGGATACTGCGCGGCTCGAGCTTGAGCGACAGGTAGCCCTTCGGCGCGCCGGCGGGGCCGCGCTGATAGTGATTGGTGCGCAGCGTCGCCGTGATGACCGAGCGGAACGCACGGACGATGCGATCGTCGTCGCGAGCGGTCACCTTGTCGAGCGCGGCGTCGATCTCGCGCCCGAGCGCGCGGACGCGGGCATTGCGCGCAGCGGAGGACAGGGCGGGGTCGAAGCGCGCCTCGAACAGGCGGCTCAGCCGCTGCGCGATGAAGGGCTGGCGCGAGAGAACCGACTCCATGTAGCGCTGGCTGAAGGGCAGGCCGGTCTGAAGCAGATAGCGACATACGGCGCGAAGCACTACGGCCTGCAGCCAGTCGAGCCCGGCGGCGAGCACGAGCCGGTTGAACCCGTCGCTCTCGGCGCGTCCGTTCCAGACCGCGAAGAACGCCTGCTCGAATCGTGCTCCGACCGCGCCCGGATCGAGTGTCTGACCGCCGGCATGCGTGACCTCGAGGTCCTGGATCCAGAGTTCGGCGGCGTCATCGCTCGCGATGCGGTACGGTCGCTCGTTCTGCACGCGCAGATCGAAATTCTCCAGCATCGGCAGCAGGTCCGACATCGCGAGCGGATCGCCGCGGCGATAGAGCCGCAGGCGCAAAGCACGGCGTGCGGCGTCGCCCGCACGCAGCTGAAGGCCGAGCGCCGGTGGCTGCGCGTGCAGCGCCCTCAGCTCACCGATATCGACGATCGCGTCACTTACGCTGACCTCCTCCTGATAGGCGGTCGGGAACGCTCCCGCGTATCGTGCCGCGACTTCCGGGCCTATGTCGTCCGGGAGGGTGGCGAGGAGCTCGTCACGCAGACGGTCGCTCCACGTCCGCAGTGTCTCGGTGATGCGGGTCTCGATCCGCTCGGCATCGGCCGTTACCTCGCGATCGGGGTCGGTGCGCACCAGCGTGTGCAGCCGCGCGAGGGTCGATTCGGAGATCTGCACCTGCGACTCGAGGGCGATTCCGTGCAGCTCCTCGCGCAGGATGGCCTCGATGCGTACCCGGGCCTGCGTGTTGTAGCGGTCGCGCGGAACGTAGATGAGGCAGGAGAAGAAGCGGCGATACGGGTCGCGTCTCATGAACACGCGCACGCGGCGCCGCTCGTACAGATTGACGACGCCGCGGGAGATCCGGACGAGGTCCGCTACCGAGGACTGGAAGAGCTCGTCGCGCGGATAGGTCTCGAGCACGTGCAGCAGCGCCTTGCCGTCGTGACTCACCGGCGAGACGCCGATGAGCTCCACCACGCGCCGCACTTTCTGCTCGAGCAACGGGATCTCGTGCGGCTTGGCGCTGTAGGTCGAGGAGGTGAACAGACCGAGGAAACGACGCTCGCCGGTGACCCGCCCCGAGACGTCAAAGGTCTTTACGCCGATGTAGTCGAGATACGTCGCTCGGTGCACGGTCGATACGGAGTTCGCCTTGGTGACGACCAGGATCGCGGGTTCGCGCGCGCGCCGGCGAATCTCGCCCGTCAGGACCGTCGGGCGCGGACGCGGGCGCTTGCCGCCGGTGCGCAGCAGACCGAGCCCCGTGCCCGGAAGCGCGACCAGGCGGTCCCGGGAGCGCCCTCGCTCGAGCCGGTAATCCCGGGCGCCGAGAAACGTGAAGTGATTGTCCGAGAGCCACTCCAGGAAAGCACCCGCCTCGGCCGCCTCCGCGCGCGGTGCTCCCGGGATGCCGTCGCTCAAATCCACCGCGAGCTCGGTCGCCCGGGCGCGCATCTGCGGCCAGTCGGCGACCGCGACTCTCACGTCGTCGAGTATCGTCAGGGTCCGCCTGCGGACCTCGGCAAGCCGTTCGGGCTCCGCGACGCGATCGACCTCGATGCGCTGCCAGGACTCGGCGTGCGCCTTGGCATCGTCCTCCGACAGGCCGCTCATCCGTCCACGACCGTCCCGCTGCACATGCAGCACGGGGTGCACCATCAGGTGGATCGAGAGACCGCTGCCGTTCAGGACCATGGTCAGCGAGTCGACGAGAAAGGGCATGTCGTCGGTGACGACCTCGACCACCGTGCGCGGCGTCGACCAGCCGTCGCGCTCCGCATCGGGATTCCAGATCCGGACGATCGGCTGGCCACGGCGCCGCCTGAGGCCGAGCTCGAGGTGGCTGATCGCCGCCATGGCGAGCGTCTCGGCGCCCGCCTCCCGCAGGTCGTCCTCGTCGACGCCGCGGTAATAGGAGTTGATGAAGGTGACGAGCGCTTTCGGCGGCAGCACGCTCCGGTGCCTTCGTGCCCGCTCCGCGATCGCGTCGATCAGGTGCTGCCGCGCCGCCGGGATCGTTCCTGCCATCGTGGGCTCCCTGTTGTGTTCGATGGGCGACCGGGCGCGGGATTATACCGAGCGCGACTCGAATTCGCGTGCGAGCTCACCGGCGCGCTCGGTGAGCCGGGTCAGCACGCGATCGAGCGTGGCCCGCTCCGCGGGCGTCAATGCGTCGATGAGCGCCTGCTCGTACTGCAGCGCGAGCGGCGCGATCCTGCCGTACACGGCTGCGCCCTCGGCGGAGACCTGCAGCACCGACCGTCGACGGTCGGTCCGCGCCTTCGTGCGTCGCAATCGGCCGTTGCGAAGCAGGCGGGTGACTGCGCGGCTTACCGCGACCGCATCCATCTGCGTGCGCTCCGCCACTTCGCGCGCGGCCAGACCCGGATACCGGGACAACACGGCAAGAACACGCCACTCCGGGATGCTGAGGTCGAAGCGCTGCCGGTAGGCGGCAGCGATCGATGTGCTCACCACATTCGACAGGATCGAGAGGCGGTAGGGAAGGAAGCGCTCGAGACGTATGGGTGTGGCGGGCACGCGCGGCATCCGGCGGGAATGCTTGCAATTGTAATCAATCAGCCCTTGTGCGGCCGCGCCAGGTAATCGTGGGACTGCATCTCCACGAGCCGGCTGCGGGTCCGCTCGAACTCGAACTGCAGGCGCTCGCCGCGGTAGAGCTCCCCGGGCGGCGCGGCGGCAGAAACCACCAGCTTGACGTTGCGGTCGTACAGCTCGTCGACGAGCGCGACGAAGCGGCGCGTCTGGTTGTCGGACGCGGCGTCGAGGCGCGGCACACCGGAGACCAGGACCGTGTGGAAATCCCGGGCGATCTCGACGTAGTCGGACTGGCTGCGCGGCCCGTCGCAGATCGCCGCGAATTCGAACCAGACGACGTCGGCCGTCGCTCGTCGGGTGGCGATCGGGCGGCCCTCGATCGTGAGCGCCCCGCCTTCGACGCCAGGGCTTCCCGCGATCGCCTCGAAGCGCTCCAGCAGGCGCACCTCGCTGTCGCTCCCGCCCGAGTCGAGATACAGCGGGGCCTTCTCGAGCTGCCGCAAGCGGTAATCGACGCCGGCGTCTACGTTGATCACCAGGGTATGGCGCTCGAGCAGCGCGATCGCGGGCAGGAAGCGGGCGCGCTGCAGGCCGTCGCGATACAGCCCGCCTGGAGGCGTGTTGGAGGTGCACACCAGCACTACACCCTGCTGCACGAACGCATCGAACAGACCCGCGAGGATCATCGCGTCGGCGATGTCGCTGACGTAGAGCTCGTCCAGACACAGGACGCGAGCGTCGCCGCGCATTCCCGCGGCCACCTCGATCAACGGCTCGGCCATGTCCCGCAGCTCGTGCAGGCGTGCATGCACCTCCTTCATGAAGCGGTGGAAGTGCACGCGGCGCACCGGGATTCCAGCATGCGCCTGGAACAGGTCCATCAGGAAGGTCTTGCCGCGTCCCACGCCCCCCCAGAGGTACACCCCGCGCCGGACGTCGGTGCTTTCCTCTGCACGCCGTCGGCCCGTCAGCCGCGCCCACCATGAGGCCCGACCCGGTGCGTCGTGCGTGAGGCGCTGGCGCAGCTCCTCGAGGCGGGCGACCGCCTGTTCCTGCGAAGGGTCCGACTGGTAACCGTGCGCCTGCAGCGACGCGCGGTAGACCGCCCCCAGGTCACGCGGGCCATGCATCGCGTCGGTGGCCTAGCTCGCGAGCTCGGGACGGTTGCGGAAGTGCTCGAGCGCCTCCGGATTCGCGAGCGCATCGGTGTTTCGCACCGGGCGGTCGTGGATCACGTTGCGCACCGCGAGCTCGACGATCTTGCCGTTGATCGTGCGCGGTATGTCGGGCACGGCGAGGATGCGAGCCGGCACGTGACGCGGGGTGGTATTGGCGCGGATGGTGTCGCGGATGCGGCGCGCGAGCGCGTCGTCGAGCTGCACACCCGGCCGCAGCCGCACGAACAACACCACGCGCACGTCGCCGTCCCAATCCTGGCCGACCGCGATGCTTTCCTGGATCTCGGGTAGCCGCTCCACCTGCCGGTAGATCTCGGCCGTGCCGATGCGCACGCCGCCGGGATTGAGCACCGCGTCCGACCGGCCGAGGATCACGATCCCGTCATGCTCGGTGTGCACCGCATGGTCACCGTGACACCAGACGCCGGGGAAGCGTTCGAAGTAGGCGGCGCGGTAACGGCTGCCGTCGGGGTCGCCCCAGAAACCGAGCGGCATCGACGGGAAGGGGGCGGTGCAGACGAGCTCGCCCTGTTCGCCTCGTATCGCACGGCCCTGCTCGTCGTACACCTGCGTAGCCATGCCGAGACCTGCCGACTGGATCTCGCCCCGATACACGGGAAGCCACGGATTGCCGAGACAGAAGCAGGAAATGATGTCCGTGCCGCCCGATATCGACGCCAGATGCACGTCTCGCTTGATGCGGCGGTACACGTAGTCGAACTGCTCCGGCGCCAGCGGTGACCCCGTCGAAAGGAGCGTACGCAGCGCCGCCAGGTCGGTCGTGTCGATCGGCGCACCGCCGTCCTTCTCCAGCGCCGAGAGATACTTCGCGCTCGTCCCGAAGACCGTGACGCGCTCGCGCTCGGCCAGGCGCCACAACACCTCGCGGTCCGGCCAGAACGGCGAGCCCTCGTACAGCACGATCGTGCAGCGGCTCGCAAGCGCGGAGGCCAGCCAGTTCCACATCATCCAGCCGCAGGTCGTGAAGAAGAAAATACGGTCCAAAGGCCGCAAGTCGGTGTGCAGCAAGTGCTCCTTGGAATGCTGCAGCAGTGTCCCGCCGGCGCCGTGGACGATGCATTTCGGCACGCCGGTCGTTCCCGAGGAATACATGACGAAGAGCGGCGCATTGAAGGGCAGTCGGGTGAACGAGAGCGGAGCGTCGGCGCGACCGAACTGGTCCCAGCCGACGGCCCGGGGCAGGGCGCTCACGTCAGGGTGCGCCGACGCATACGGCACGACCACCACGCGCTCCACCGAGGGGAGCTGGCGAAGTACACCTGCGATCGGCGCAAGCGAGTCGAAAGTCTTGCCGCCGTAAAAATAGCCATCCGCCGTGAACAGCACGCGCGGCGCGACCTGCCCGAAGCGATCGAGCACGCCGTTGATGCCGAAGTCGGGCGAACACGACGTCCAGACGGCGCCGAGGCTGGTCGCCGCCAGCATCGCCACCACGGCCTCGGGAACATTCGGCAGAAAACCCGCGACGCGATCGCCCGGGCGGAGCCCCAGGTCACGCAGGCCGGCCGCCACGCGCGCGACCTCGCGCCTGAGCTCGTCGCGCGTCATCGAGCGGCGTTCGTCACGCTCGTTGACGAAGACCAGTGCCTCGAGGCTCCCGTCGCCCGCCAGCAGGTTCTCTGCGTAGTTGAGCCGCGTATCCTCGAACCACACGGCACCCGGCATTCGGTCGCGGTCGCGCGCTATCTGCGCCGAGCCGTCATCGCGCAGGATCCCGCGAACTCCATCATCCCCGACCAGAATCGCTCGCGTTCTCTCGACCGACCAGCGCCAGAGCGCCCCGTAATCGCCTTGCGGAGCGCCGTACTCGCGCCGCGCGAACTCCGCGAACCGTGCAAGGTTCGACGCCGCGACGCGTTCGGCCGTTGGCGTCCAGATCGGCTCGCTCATGCGCTGCGACGTCCCTACAGATTCTGATAGTTCGGCCCGGAGCCGCCCTCGGGCGTGGTCCAGTCGATGATCTCGTAGGGGTCCTTGATGTCGCACGCCTTGCAATGCACGCAGTTGGCGGCGTTGATCTGCAGGCGTTTTCCCCCGGCGCCGTCGTCGACCATCTCGTAGACGTTTGCCGGGCAGAAGAACTGGCAGGGATTGCCGTATTCGACCACGCAGCGCGTCGCACAGATGTTCGTGTCGAGCACCTTGAGATGCACCGGCTGAGTCTCGTCGTGGATGTTGCCCGCGTAGAAGACGGCGCTCAGCCGATCGCGCGGCGGGATGTCGCGGTCCACCCAGCCGCGATCCGGCGGAGGCGCCGCATCGAGCCGCTGGAGTGCCGAATGATCCGCGTGGTTCTTGAGGGTCCAGGGCGTGTGACCGCCGGTGACCGTCTCGAGCGCGCCATTGGCCAGGCCGACCCAGAGCCCGCCGCGGAACCCCGGGCGCATGTTGCGTACCTTGTAGAGCTCGCGTGCGCCGTCCGAGCTGCGCCAGCGCTGATCGAATCCCTCGCTCGTGCTCTTCTCGAGCAGGTGTTCGGCGGCCAGCGCGCCACAGCGGATCGCCTGGTGCACGCCCTTGATCTTCGGGACGTTGACCAGCCCGCCCGCGTCGCCGATCAGCATCGCGCCCGGCATGTCGAGCCGCGGCAGCGACTGCCACCCGCCCTCGACGATCGTCCGCGCCCCGTAGCTCAGCAACTCTCCGCCGTCGAACATCGGCCGCAGGCTCGGATGCTGCTTGAACTGCTGGAACGCTTCGAACGGGCGGAACCTGGGATCCTCGTAGTCGAGCCCGGCGACGTACCCGACATAGATGCGATTCTGGTCGAGGTGATATAGAAAGCTGCCAGCGTAAGTGCGCTGATCCGCCGGCCAGCCAACCGTGTGCTGGATCAGGCCCGGTTCCACACGGCCCTCGGGCAGCTGCCACAACTCCTTGATACCGAGCCCGTAGGTCTGCGGGGAGCGACCTTCGGCGAGCCTGAAGTGCCGGATCAGAACCTTGGCCAGGCTGCCGCGACAGCCTTCCGCGACCACCGTTGCTTTCGCGCGGATCTCCGGGCCCGGGGCGAAGTTCGGTCCCGGGGTGCCGTCCTTCTCGAGACCCATGTCGCCGATGCGGACACCGCAGACCGCTCCGGCCGCGTCGAAGAGCGGGGCCGCGGCCGCGAAGCCGGCGAATACGTCGCATCCGAGCGCCTCGGCCTTGCCGGCCAGCCACGGTGTCAGGTTGCCGAGCGAGACGATGAAGTTGCCGTGGTTCGCCATCTGCGGTGGCGTCGGCAGCCGGTAGCGCCTGGTTCGAGTCAGCAGCGCGAACTCGTCGCGCGCAGCCGGAACCTTGATGCCGGTGTACTCGGCGCGCCATTCCGGCAGCAGCGCATCGAGCGGTCCCGGCTCGAGCACGCAGCCGGACAGCGCATGCGCGCCCACCGAGGCCGCCTTCTCCAGCAGGCAGACCGTGAGGTCCGGCTTCTGCTGCTTGAGCCGGATGGCGCAGGCAAGACCGGAGGGACCGCCGCCGACGATGACGACGTCGTACTCCATGACGTCGCGTTCGATGGATTCTTTTTCTGATTCACTCATTTGCGGGCACTGCGGGTTTGTATGATTGGCACGTGGGGAACACGCCCAAGAGGCCGATTCTAGCGCCAGACGGCAGGTATCGCAGGCCAGTCATGGCCGTACCGCGCTGCAGGGATGAGAAGATCGAGTAATCGCACGACTACAACAAGGCGACAAAAACGTGCCCAGGATTCGTTCTGATCTGCTCGCACTCGTGCTGTTCTGCGCTTCGCTGCTCCTGCTGGCCTTTGCCTACGGGGTTGCGGTGGGAAGGTTTGAAATTTTTCCCTATACCGTCATCACCGATGCCGTCAGCTCGGCCAAGGCGATGAGAAGCAGGTTGACGGAGGAAAAGACGTGGCTGTACAGCCGCACCACCTACTCGAGCAAGCTTCCCACGTACCTGCCCGATGCGGCGTACCCGGGGCTCAACCTCGTCACCGCCGTCGAGGCAGACAATCGCCTCGTTGCGTACATCATGGACATGCGCGGAACGATCATCCATTCCTGGGAAGTCGACTGGTTCAAGGTCTGGCCGGACGCCACGCACCTGCCCGAGAGGGCGGTCCCGAAACAGCGCCCCGGCACGCATATCCACGGCGCCGTCGTTCTCGATGATGGCGACATCGTCTACAACTACGAGCATCTTGGACTGGTCCGACTCGACCTGTGCGGAGATGTCGTCTGGCGGCTTCCATACCGGACTCACCATTCCATTCACCGGGACGACGACGGAGATCTCTGGGTGTCGGCTCAAATCAACCAGGACGGCGAGACGACCGGCTACCCCAACTACGAGCCGGAATTCGTCGAGCCGATCATTCTCGAGGTTTCGCAGGATGGAGAAATCAAGAGCGAAATTCCGGTTCTCGAGCTGCTGCGTGAGAATGGGTTGAACGGGCTGCTGTACATGTCCACTCTGAAGCAGAGAGATACTTCGGTCAAAGGCGATACGATGCACCTCAACGACGTTGAGCCGTTTTCATCCACCATGCAGCCTGGCGTGTTCGCGCCGGGAGACGTGCTCGTATCGCTCCGCAACATTCACACGGTCTTCGTATTCACCGTGGCTACCCGAAAGATCAAGCATGTCTGGACGGGCGACTTCGTGCGCCAGCATGATCCGGACTTTGTCGATGGCAACACGATTTCGGTGCTCGACAACAACAACATCGATTCCGAAGCGGGCGGACAGCAGAGCCGGATACTGCTGCTGTCGGCCGCTTCGGGTGAGCGCACCGTTTACTATGCTGGGAGCGACGACACGCCGTTCTACACCGACATCATGGGGAAGACCCAGTGGCTGCCCAACGGCAATCTGCTGATCTCCGAAGCGATGAAGGGACGTGCGTTTGAGATCGACCGGGACGGACGAATCGTCTGGGAGTATGTCAACCTGGTCGGCGACGGTTACGCGGGGCTCATGGAGGAGGTCCAGCGGCTTCCGGAGCACATGAACGAGACATACTCGGAATCCAATATATCGGCAAAGTGCGCAAAGGCGCACGATTGATCGGCGTCTCAACGGTCCATGGAGCGGCAGCGTCACTGGAGCGCCCAATGAACGAAGCAAATCGTCTGCGTGCTGTCCGTACGAGCGTGGCGATCGCCATAGCCGTCCTCGCGGTTTCTCCCCCGGCGGCCGCATACGTCGGTCCCGGCGCCGGGCTCTCGGCGCTCGGCTCTCTGTTCGCCCTGCTCGCGGCCGTCGTCGTCGCGATATTCGGGTTTCTCTGGTATCCGATAAAACGGCTTCTCGGCAAACGGAAAGGGACGACAGCCCAGGCCGACACCGCACCGAACCCGGAACTCTCGACGCCACAGACCGGTGAACGACACGACGACGAGGTCCGCTGATGGCGCTTGCCGGGGCGATCTTCCTCGTCGTCGGTTTCGTGGCCCTCGTGAGGATGTTCGGCCTGGTCAGGAGATGCGGCGAGGTGTTCGACGTGGCCAGGGCATCGTTGGCCGTCCTGCGCAATTCGTCGCTGGATGACGCAGCGAAGGAAAGCGCGCTGCAATCGCACGCAACCAGGCTGTTTTCGCTGTTCTTCCTCCTGACCGCGGGCGCCGGCCTCGCCCTGGCCCTGCCGGCAGGCATCATCTGGATACTCGACGTGCTGCAGGTGGTCTCGCTGCGCGCCGTCCTCGATGTCACCTTGTCCTGGCAGTTCCTGCTCGGAAGCACCCTTGTCGGCATCGCCGCGTGGCGATTTACCCGCGGCCCCTGACGGCGCCCTGGATCGTATGGCGAGCGGGCTGCCGCCTGACGCTCACGCGGCGAGCCAGATGATCAGCGCGGCCGCCACGAAGATCCATCGACTGACGCCGTCGCGCAGCGCAAATACGAGGGGATCGTCGTCCACCTTTCCGCGTGCCGCACCGACCCAGAGGCGGCTGATCCAGTACAGCACCAGCGGCGGAAGTGCCCAGAGGTACATCGGCCTCTCATACAGCCCGGTGACGATATTGCTGTTGATGTAGAGGGCTAGAACCAGGACCGCGGTGTATCCGCCGGCGGCGCCAAGACTCAACAGAGTCGGCAGGTCACCGAGATGGTATCCGCGCCCCATCGTCGTCGTCTGATGTGTGTCCCTGAGACCGGCGATCTCGGAGTAGCGCTTCACCATCGCAAGGCTCAGAAAGAGGAACATCGAGAATGCGAGCAGCCAGAACGACGGGACGATCTGCACTGCGACGCCGCCGGCGATGATGCGGAGCGTATACAGGCCGGACAGGAGAATGATGTCCGCCACCACCCGGTTCTTGATCGAAAGCGAGTATGCGAGGGTGAGCGCGTAGTAGAGGGCGACCAGCCCCAGGAACGCCGTCGACACGATGGCTCCCAGGCCGAGGCCGCACACGTAGCAATACCAGCGACAGCCCCAGTCCCTGCCGGATGGACAGCGCGCCCGACGCAAGCGGGCGAAGTCTTTTTCGCGGATGGTGGCGATCGGCTCGCAGGTCCAACAGGTCATTCGTAACATAGGCGCTGGACGCGCAGAGGCTGAACGAAACAAACGCCAGCAGCGCGATCGCAAGGAGCTCGACTTCGGCGATTCGATGCGCGGCGACCAGTGGCACCAGCAGCAGCAGGTTCTTGAGCCATTGGTGCGGACGAATCGCGCGGAGCCACGCGGCGCTGTCGCCGCCACTGGCCGGAAATACCCTGGTTACGCTCGAGCACCGGGCGGCACGGGGCTCGACTCCGCGCTCGGGCCGGACCAGCAGGGCGCTCCTCGCTTCGGGCCAGATCCGCAGATCGGCATGCGAATTGCCCGCGTAATCGAACTTCCCGCTCCCGAATCGACCCCGCAGGCGGTCGAGCTTCCGCTCCGCGGACAGATTCGTCTTCGAATCGCTGGCCAGGACCTCGTCGAACAGCCCGACGTGCTCGGCTATCTGGCGCGCATACTTCTCGTTGGTCGCGGTCGCCAGGACGATATGCCGACCACCAGCACGCTCCTCGCGCAGGTACTCGACGACCTCATCGTCATAAGGAAGCACCGAAGCATCCAGATCGACCTGATCCGCGATGTCCTGCTTGAACTCAGCGCGGCCGCGCCGCAATTCGTACAGGGCACGAACCGCACGGAGCGGGCTGGTCTTGACCAGCCCGAGGAACGATTCCAGCAGGACGTCGGTCCTGATCAGGGTTCCATCGAGGTCTACGCACAGGGGTATCGGATCGGGCCCGCTGTTCATGTCGTTCACAGACTCAGCCGCTTGAACATGCGCTCCGGAACCGACCGGATCAACAGCATGATCGGTCGCCAGAACCATGGGAGGTAGACGACGTCACGGCCGTCGCACAGCGCACGGTACACGCCTCGTCCGACCGAAGAAGGGTCGGCCCAGAGCGGGTTCTTCGGAAAATTCGCGGTCATGGGGGTATCGACAAAGCCCGGCTTGATGGTGATCACGCGGACACCGCGTCGATGCAGCCGGTTGCGCAGACCCTGCAGAAATATCGACACGGCGCCCTTCGCCGTGCCGTAAATGTAGTTGCTCTGGCGCCCCCGATCTCCGGCGACCGAAGAGATGACCGCGATCGTGCCCTTGCCCTGTCGCTCGCAGTAGTTGCCCGCAAGCGTCAGGAGCGATACCACGCTCATGAAATTGGTCTCGAGCTCGGCGCGCGCCGCATCGAAGGAAGCCTGGCACGCGGCCTGATCCGGCAGCGTCCCATGCGCGATGAGCACCGCGTCGATTCCCCCCAGGCGCCGCGCGCATTCATCGAAGACCATCTGGTGACGGGCGATGTCATTCATGTCCATCACGAATGTCTCGACCTGCGTTGCGCCGCGTACCCGCAGGTCGTCGGCAACCACACGCAGTTTTTCCGGATCTCTGCCGACCAGAAACAGCAGATCATGGGATGCGGCGGAGCACCGGGCCGCGGCGCTCGCAATCGCTGAAGTGGCTCCGCAGATCAGCAGGCGCCGTAGATTGCTCATGACGAGACTCGCCGCCAGAACCCGGAGGAGAAGGCAGGATCGAGATACTCGCAGAAGGATCGCCACCTGGGGAAATAGTGCCGGAAGCTCTCCGCCGACATCCGTGCGTCCTTGGCCGGATAAACGGCTCCGCCGTTCGATCGGACGATTTCATCCAATCGGTCGAGCAACCGCATCGTTCCAGACCCGCGGTTCGGGAAATCCAGTGCAAGGGTTATTCCCGGCCGGGGGAAGGAGAGAAGCCCCGGGGAGGGGATCGACCCGAAGACCTTGAGCACGGCCAGGAAGGAGCCTCCGCCGGCAGCTGCTATCCGGGACAGCAGCTCTGCCACCGCCTCGCGCCCGTCGGATGACCCAACTACACACTGATACTGGAAGAATCCGCGTCGCCCGTAGATGCGATTCCAGTTGCGGACCCGGTCGAGGGGATAGAGGAAAGAGTCGAAATGGATGCGGCTGAATCTCCGGCGCGGGCGGCGGTAGTACCAGGCGTTGAAGGTCCGCACCACCGTATCCGTGACGATTGCAGCGGGAAGGTCGATAGGGATTCCGAAGGCGCTGCCCGGCGGCCGGGCCGAGGCCGCGTCATGGCTCGCGTGATTACCGCGCGTGAATACGCCTCGACCGAGCGACTTTCCCCGTGACGCACAATCGACCCATGCCACCGTGTAGTTGAAGCTGGCGTCCGATTCGCCTGTCAGGCGAAAGAACTCTCCCAGGTCTGCGAACCGTATCGTCTCGATGTCCATCGCTGCACCCGCCACCCGGTGAAGCTGGATTTCCGCCCAGAGGATCACCCCGGTGAGACCGAGCCCGGCGATCGTTGCCCCGAACCACTCGGGATTTTCGGTCCTCGAGCATCTCCTTCTCGAGCCGTCTGAGCGCAGCAGCTCGAGCCGCCTGACGTGGCAGCCGAAGCTCCCCGCGCAATGGTGATTCTTGCCGTGAACGTCATTCGCGATTGCACCACCTACGGTGACGAACTTCGTGCCGGGACTTACCGGCAGAAACCAGCCGGCCGGAACGGTCAGATCGAGGATGTCACCGAGCATCACGCCCGCTTCACAACGGATCACCCCGTGCTCGACGTCGAAGGAAATCAGGCGATCCAGTCCGCGCATATCGAGCAGCAATCCGCCGTCGTTCAGACAGCTGTCCCCGTAGCTTCGTCCATTGCCAAACGGGAGAACCGACGAAGGGCCAAGGTCGGGCAGGGGTTCGTGGCGCCACCGGAGCAGACGCACCTCGTGCTCAGCCGGGGGATAGCGACCCCAGGACTGATACCTACCGCGTGTTGAAGCTGCGCTCACGCCCGGCCTCGACGGCCGCGAAGGCGCAGAATCCGAGCGCCACCGCGAACCATAACGTAGCAACACGACAAACGATCGTCGCAGCGATTGCGCTCGACACGTCCATTCCGAGCAGCGAAAGCATGACGACCATCGAAGCCTCGGTGCTTCCAAGGCCTCCGGGAATGAACGACAGGCCGCCGATCAGCATCCCGGCGGCGTAGACCCCGATCGCCGCCGGGACGGCCGCCTCGAACTCCAGAGCCCGCACGATCAGGTAGAACCCGATCCCTTCCGCGCCCCAGGCGACCAGGCCGAGGACGACGCCTCCGGCGAGCATCTTCGAGCTCAGCAGCGCTTCCGAGGATTGCAACAGCGAGCGGAGTTGCTCACCGAATCGTCGAACACGTGATGATCCGCTCCGATCGAGCCGCGCACAAATGGACTGCCGCAAGCCGGGGCTCGAAACCGCCGCGAAGATCGCTACGATGAGGATGGCGGCACAGACGCTGGGCCACCAGACGTCGGAGAAGAACCAGGTGACCAGCAGACCCAGCAGCAGCACGGCCACCACGTCGAGCAGCCGCTCGACGAAGAGTGCGGCCAGGCTGTCAGCGTACGCGACGCCATGAGGCCTGAGGTAAACGGACCTGATCGCTTCGCCCATCTTGCCCGGCGTCGTCGTGAACGCGAAGCCAGCCAGGTAGTACAGCAGGTGCCGAGGCGTGGGAAGGTTCGTGACCGAGACGTGCCAGATACCATCGCCATCGGCAGAAGCGCAGAAAATAGTTGAGCCCGGAGAGGCCGAGTACGAGTACCCATACCCGCAGATCGATTCGCGATACGGCGCCGAGCACATCCTCGGCTCCCGTGAAGAAGCTCGAGCCGGCATACAAGAGGAAAGCAGCGATTACCGAAATTGCCAAAGCCCGGCGGAAGCGCATTATCGGCTCGGGCCGGGTCATCGTCGGGCAGGCGCCGCGCCACGAGTGATTCCATTCGATCTCCGGGGAGCGACGGACCATACCCGATCCATTGTCGACAGTTCAATGATGGACCGATCCGTCATAGCCAAAGCGCGCTGCGGTCGCTGCGGTTTCCTCTCGTATGACCGCGAGATCCGCGTCCGAGAACTGCCAGGTGTAGTAATCGGGAGTGCTGAGCCGGCTGCTGAAAGCCTGGATGACGGGCTCGGCGGCGGTGAGCCGGCAATGGCTCAGCACCTTGCGCACCACCGCTTCTGCCGAGTGACAGAGATCCTCGTAACGAACGACGAGCGCGGCATCCCGGAGCCGTTCGTTAGCCTGCAGTCGCTCCGCCACGTAACCGTAGACCTGGCTCCAGTACCGTGCCCAGCCCCGAAGCTCATCTCCGTCTCGCCACAACTGGAGTATTTCGCCGGTTCGAGCGCCATCACCCGTGTTGATCGGCCGCCGGTCGAGCCCGAACTCGAAATGACCAGCCTGCCGAAGATGTGCAAGACCGCGGGGATTCCCGGTACAGCCTTCGGAGAAGCGCCGGTGCTGCCTGAGCAGGGACGCGACGTGACGAGCGGGCTCGCGGATCGGGATAACGAACCGCGCGTCGGGAAAGATTCGCAACAGGTATTCGAACCGGGTCACGTTGTAGTTGCCCTTGGACGCGTAGCGCGTGCCTCCGCGGACCAGGAGCAGCTTGCGGATGTGGTCGCGATAGAAACGCTCGAACTCGGGATGCGCGTGCTGATCTCCGAGAAGATGACTGACGGCGGGATCGTGCGCGGATGGAAAGAACGCCATCCACAGCGGCTCCTCCATCGCTTCCGGGCTCTCGGGCGTTATCCGGATGCGGTCCCCGTGGGGACGCTCCTTCGCCTCCAGCGTCCGGCTCTGCGCCCTGTCTACGAAGCGATTCCACCAGTACGGAATGAACACCGGCGGGAAATCCCGGTAACGGTGGGTGACGACCCCCTCGGCCGACGCGACCAGTTCCAGCAGGATGGTGCTTCCGGCCCGGGCAAGACCGGCGATGTATATCGGCTCGCGTACCGGCACGCCCGAGAGAACTCCCGACAGCTCACGGGACTCGGCGTCTCCGATCCGGATCCAAAAGCGCGGGTAGCGGTGGACGAGAGCGCTCACCAGGGCACTCATTCCTGATACCTGGAACCCGTCGCTCGCGGCCGACCTCGCGACAGTTGGTTCAGCCGGCATCTGGAGCGTCGCTCTTCAGCGCAACGACGTCATCTCCGACCGAGTCTGCTGCTGGGGTGATGGAATCCATTGCTTCCTCAGGAGACGCATGATCATGCTCGCGGCGGGGTAACCCTTATCGGCAATTTCAGCCCGACGCGAGCCACTCGCGCAAGGCCGCGGTGCGCTAATCGCCTGCCGGGCAACGGCCGTGAACATATTTCACGCCCGGCTGGACGCGTCCGGCGGGCCGCCGGCGCGTCGGCTGGCGAGTCTCGGCGGCGCAAAAGCACCGACCCGCACGCCAGAACGCGCCGAGCGGGGTAGCATCCGGGAAGGGGCAGCACGCGATTGCCTTCAGCGGAGATCGGGGGTACCAGGCTCATGAAACTGAAGGTCGGCCTGCTCGGCGGAGGCTCCTGGGGTACCACGGTCGCCTCGCTGGTGGCACGCAATGCGCCCGCGCTCCTGTGGGCGCGCGATGCCGCGACGGTGGAGGAGATCAACACCCACCACAGCAACCAGAAATACCTGCCCGGGATAACACTTCATCCCGACCTGCACGCCACGCACGATGTGCGTGAGGTCAGCGCCCATGTGGACGTCGTGGTGGTGGGCGTGCCGTCTCATAGCTTTCGCAGCACGCTCGAGATGATCCGCGAGCACATCCGCCCATGGGTACCGGTGATAAGCCTGACGAAAGGCCTGGAAGCGGGCACTGCCAGGCGCATGACGCAGATCATCGAGGAAGTTCTGCCCGGACATCCCGTCGGCGTGCTCACCGGACCCAATCTGGCGCGCGAGATCATGGCCGGTTATGCGGCAGCTAGCGTCATCGCAATGGACGACGACATCATCAATCGGTCGCTGCAGCAGCTGTTCAGCAGCGGCCTGTTCCGCGTGTATACGAACGACGACGTGATCGGCTGCGAGCTGGGCGGCGTTCTGAAGAACGTGGTGGCCATCGCCGTAGGCATGGGCGACGGGCAGGGGGCCGGCGACAACACGCGGGCAGCCGTGATCACCCGCGGACTCGCCGAAATCACTCGCCTCGGCGTCGCGATGGGGGGCAAGCCGTCGACGTTTGCCGGCCTGGCGGGCGTCGGGGATCTGGTGGCGACCTGTACCAGCGCGCACAGCCGCAACCGTCATGTCGGTGTCGAGCTCGGCAAGGGCCGCCGCATCGATGACATCGTTGCCGATATGTTCATGGTCGCCGAAGGCGTCAAGAGTGCGCCGATCGTGATGGAACTCGCGGAGCATTACGGCATCGACATGCCGATCTCGCGCGAGGTCTACCAGGTGCTGCGCGGCGAAATCGACCCGAGACGGGCCTTTCGCGGCCTGCTGCGTACTTCGGCCGGCGCCGAATCCGACGCTGGGTGACACCTAAGGAGTTGCGTCACGGTCGTTCGGGCGGCGGCCAATCAGACGTTCGCTGCGAGCCAGGCCACCAGGTCCGCCGTGACCTGCTCGCGATTGATTTCGTTCAGCGTCTCATGGCGAGCGCTCGGGTAGAAGCGCGAACTGACGCGCCCCATTCCTGTCGCCGTGTAACGTCGCAGCAGTTCGTGCAGTGCCGTCAGGTTCTGGTTCACCGGATCCTTGTCGCCGGCGAATACGTAGACGGGAAGGTCACGCGGGATACGCGCGTATTCGGTGGAAGTTCTCGGGATTCGATTGTGCTTGAGCAGGTCCAACCAGGCACCGGCGGTCAGCGGAAATCCGCACAGCGGGTCGTCGATGTAGGCGCGCACTTCGGCGCGGTCGCGGCTCAGCCAGTCGAACGGGGTCTCCACGTCCTCCAACCCTGCGGTGAAACCGCCGCCGGCCATCATCTCAGTCATGACCGTACACGGAGCGTCACGTCCGCTCTTGGCCACCTCCGCCTCGACCAGCGGCGCCAGATCAAGGAGACCGTCGATCAGCATGGAGCCGCTCAGTACGGCGCCGTCGATTTTCGCGCCGTATTCCGCGACGTATTGCTGGGCCATCAATGAACCCATGCTGTGCCCGACGAGGACCAGCGGCAGCCCTGGATGCTGCTCGCGCACGATGCTGGCCGCACGGTCGAGATCGGCTACGGCGCGATTCCAGCCGTCGGCATCCCCGAAAACGCCCAGCTGCGCGCGGCTGCCCGTCAAACCGTGTCCACGATGATCGGGCGCGTAGACGGCGTAGCCCGCCGAGTTGAGAGCCTCGGCCACGCGTGCGTAGCGCGCTCCATGCTCGGCCGCGCCGTGGGCGATCAGAATGGCCGCGCGCGCGTTCTCCCGCGGCCAGACCCGCATGAAGATCGGCATCTGATCCGGCGCATCTGAGGTGAAGCTGATTACCTGCATCTTCGGGTGTTCCGCTATCGTCGTGGTCGTCAGCGATTGCGATCCACGATCGCGCGCTTCAATTGGGTCTTGTCCATCTTTCCCACCGGCGTCTTGGGCAGCGACCGCTCGAAAAACTCGACCGATTTCGGGACCTTGTACCCTGCCAGGTGCTGTCTGCAGTGTTGCTGCAAGTCCGGGGCCGTGACGGATCCGCCCGGCTTGAGCCTGACTACGGCATGTACGAGTTCCCCCCACTTCTCGTCTGGCAGGCCGATGATCGCGCATTCCTCGATCGCCGGATGCAGCATCAGGGCATTCTCGACTTCTGCTGAATAGACGTTCTCACCGCCCGTGATCAACATGTCCTTGACGCGATCGACCAGCGTCAGAAAGCCCTTCTCATCCAGAAAACCTGCATCGCCACTGTGATACCAGTTGTCGTGCATCACGTCTTCAGTCAGGTGCGGCTTGTTCCAGTAGCCCTTCATCACGGAATTGCTGCGGATGCAGACCTCGCCGACCTGGCCGGGCGGCAGAATCCTGCGATCGGGACTCTGTATGCTGAGCAGCACTCCGCGAAACGGGCGGCCGCACGAGCGCATCATTTTTTCGCCGCGTTCGTCGGCCGTGTGGTACTCGGGACCGAGTATCGTGATGCCGAGAGCCTCGGTCGCGCCGTACCCGTGGTACAGCTCGACCTTGGGAAACGTTTTCATGACCATGTCGAGCACCGGTCTTGGCATCGGAGATGCGCCATACACCATCTGTCGCACCGAGGAGATAGTCTGGCCGGATTCGTTCAGATACAGGCAGAGCATTCGCGCCATCGTCGGCACCAGCAGGATGCAGGTCACCTTGTGGCGGTTGCAGGCATCCACGAGCGGCTGCATCTCGAACTTGCCCATGAACACGTTGGCGCACGCGCTGATGGTGGCCGTGAAGCACATGATGCCGTCCGCCATGTGGAACATGGGGGCGACATGGATGTACACGTCGTCTTCGGACAGGCTCTTGAAAGCCGAGGACCATCCCTGAGATCCCGCGAGCATCTGCGCATGGGTCAGCATCACTCCTTTGGGCAGACCGGTGGTTCCCCCGGTGAAGTAGATTATTGCGATATCGTCGACGGCAGGATCCGCGGTGTCCGCGCCCGGATCACCCTTGAGCAGGGTGTCGTACGACACGTAACCTTCGGGGCAGTGGTTCGTGCCGATGTAGATCAGGCCGCGGGTGCCGTGCAGCGATGATCTGATGCCTTCGAAGAGCAGGAGCATCTCGTCGTCGCAGCAGATCCACGGGCCATCCATGTCCTCCAGACAGTAGATGATCTCGCGCGCTGCGAAGCGGGTGTTGATCGGCACGACCGTGCCTCCGGCCCACAGTACCGCGAACTGCATTTCGAAATAACGTGCGGAGTTCAGGCTCAGGATCGCCATGCGATCGCCTTTCTTGAAGCCGCGCGAGATCAGCGCGGATGCCACAGCCCGCACGCGCGTGGCGACCTCCAGCCAGGTATAGGAACGATCGGCTTCGTGAATGGCCGGGCCGTTGGCATTCAGAACCACGGCGCGCCTCAACATGTCCTTTATCGTATACATCGAAACCCCCTTGATTCCGGGAGCCGCAGGCTATCGAGTCGGACGCGGATCACGACGCCTTTCTCTGTTTCCTTGACGTGTGGCTCAGCTCCCGAAACGAATCCTCCAGGCACTGCACGAAAAATTCCATGTCCGGGATGATCTGCGGCGTCGAGATGACCATGAAGACCAGCTCGCCGTTGTAGCTCGGTGTTCCAATGCAGAGTCCCATTCCATCGCCGATCGGTGTCAGGCCCAGTTGCCGGAGACACGGGGATCCCTTCAGATAGAGGGGCACCTGCGGACCGGGCACGTTGGTGATCATCACGTTACACATGCGCTTGAACACATTCGCCTTCATGATCAGGCGCGTGACCATGGCCATGCTGTACGCGGGAAAGTGCTGACTCATTTCGGTCAACAGTTTCGCCGATGCGCCGGACTTGGCTTCCTTCGACCGTCGCGTCTGCCGGGTGATCGCGGCCAACCTGTCGTCGGGCTTGGCCAGGTCCGTAAAGAGGGGGACCGTCATCGCGCTGATCTGGTTCCCGATACCTTTACCCTGGGAGCCGTCCTTCGGCCTTGCATTGATCGGTACCCAGGCGATCAGGGGCTCGTCCGGCAGATCCTTGTGAGCCAGCAGGTACTTTCTTAGTGCGCCGCCACAGACTGCCAGGACGACGTCGTTGATCGTTGCTCCCTCGATGCGTGACTTGATCCGTTTGAAGTCGCTCAACGCGAACCAGCAGGCGTCGAAATGCTTTTGTGGCGACACCGGTCTGTTGAACCGCGTGTCGGGGACTCCATAGGCTTCCTCTTCGTCGTCGCCGCCGCTGAGCTTGCGGAACAACACCGGCAACACGCCGGGCGCCGCGCGCCGCAGGGTGTCCATCAGGCGGATCGGAGAGCGCGTGTTGTTGATCAATGCGCGAGCAAGCATGTCCCGGGTCCGTGGTGCGGCGCCGGCACCTTCCGCCTCCGCGGCGACACTTAGCGCCGGCGTGCCTTCCTCATCGACGTCCGAGAATGCGGCGAAGAACTGCATCCCCGTCGCTCCGTCGACGGCGGCGTGATGCGCCTTCAGGATCAGTGCGAAACTGCCCTTCGGTATGCCGTCGATTCCATCCAGGCCGTCCAGCATGCAGACTTCCCACAGCGGCCGGTTCATGTCCATCGGCTTGTTGTGATACTTGCTGACGAAGCGCGTGAACTGCCGCCACGTGCCGGGTTTCGGCAGACAGCTGTACTGGACGTGATACTCGACGTCGAAATGCTCGTCGTCGACCCAGTAGGGATAGTCGAGTTCGAGCGGAACCCGCATCAGGCGGCGCCGAAAAATCGGGCTGACGTTCAGTCGGCCTCGCACGTGTTCGATCAGGGATTCCAGATCCAGTCTTGTCCGCTTGGCCTTCGGTGGGCCGTAGATCAGGACCATAGCCACGTTTGCGAAGCTGTTTTCCGTGTCCGCGTGCAGAAACTGCGCATCCTGGGCACCGAGCTGTTTCATCGACGGCGTCCTCGCCTCATTGCTGTTTGAGCGCCGAAGCCGATCCATTGGTCTTTCTCATCCGCGCCCTCGACGCCGCTGCCTTCGCAGGCCGCCGCGGGCCCCGCTTGGTCGCTGTCGCACCGGGCGTAGCCGCGGCGGACGCCTTGGCGGACTTCGGCGCCGGAACCTCCTCCTCGGGGTGCCCCAGCTTGCGCAGATAGAGGTTGCGCACTTCCGCGATACGGGTGGCCATGTCTTCTGCCGTCCACGTGGAGGGATCAATCGGGTCGAGCACCTCGACGAGCACGGTCGCCGGTCGAAAGACGAAGTCTCCTTTCGGCTGTACGTCGATGGCGTTGTGGATGACGATGGGCAGAATCGGCACGCCGGCCTGCATCGCGATGTGGAATGCGCCTTTCTTGAACGGCCCGGGAATTGTCGACGTGGAGCGCGTACCTTCCACCGCGACCGCGACGAAGCGGCCTTCCGAGCGAATCGCGTCGATCAGCGGCTTCATTGATTCGATAGCCTTGCTGGCATCTTTTCGATCGATGGGGATCACACCGGCGAACTGGATCGCCTGGCTGACGATCGGGATGTTGGCGATCTCCTTCTTACCTACCGCAGCGAAATTGCCGCGCAGCAACTTCATGATGATGATCGCATCCGCCTGGCTCTGGTGGTTGGAGATCACGACGGCCGGCCTGTTGTTCCAGATCTTTTCTTCGCCAATGACCTTGATCTTGAGACCGACAAGCGCGCTGGCCAGGTCCGCCCAGAGCGAAATCATGGCCCTTCGGCCGTCGTTCTTCGAGCCGCTCAATCCCCAGACACCCAGGCCGATTACCGCTGAGCCGACGAGCGAACCGTAAACGCCGAGGCTGCGCAGGTAACCCCATACGCCCGGGCGTTGCCTGCTCGTGAAGCGGCGAATCGGCCAGCCGCGCCGGATGGCGACGCTCTCGAGTTTGCGATCCGGGTTGAGAATCTGCGGGTGGCCGATGTGCTCGAGCAGGTCCAGGTCGTCGTGACTGTCGGTGTAGAAGACGCTCTTCCCGAGGTCGATGCCCGCGTCCGCTGCAAGCCTCTCCACGGCCACGACCTTGCCCCGGCCAGAGCACGTGGGACGGATGACAGCGCCAGTGAACCGGCCATCCTCGACTTCGAGGCTGGTGCACAGGACGTGACCGATACGCAGGTCGCGGGCGGCGGGTCTGACCTGATAGGGTGTTGCCGATGAGACTATCGCCACGGTGTGGCGCTTGCGCTGGTGCGCCTGCACGAGCGCGCGAGCCTCGGGATAGATGGATCGTGAGAGGTGTTTCTGATAGATCTCCTCGCCGAATTCCGCATAGCTCTGCTCACTGACCCCGCGAAGGATTTTGCCGCTGGCCGCCATCGCGGCTGAGAATCCGATGCGCCCCAGGGCAAGGTTCGCCATGCTTGCCACCAGCTCGAAGAAATCGGTGGCCGTCATGTGGCCCTTGCGCAGCTGTTCGCGCACGAAGACCAGGGCCGAGAAACCCGCGATCAGCGTGCCGTCAAAATCGAAGAAGGCCCCGATGTGAGGGCCGCTCTCCATGGCCTCGACATTCTTGATCACGTCGCCATGCGGCATCGTCATTGCGGTCTTCCAGTTGTCTGATTCCCGGGCTGCCATGCGGATCCCCTCGCGCCCGAACGGGCGGCGATATCGTCTGTTACAGATGCGGCCGCGCTGCGTAGCGACGCGACTCGGCAAGAGAAGCAAGGAAATTGGTCCTCGACACGGGGGCCGTCAGCTCCTGCAGCAATTGCTGGCGTCCGCTTTGCACGTGCTCCGCAGGCTCCAGGAGACCGCGGCTCTCGGCGATCTTGATCGCATTCTCGAAATAACTGCTCGAGACCGACTCTTCGCAATGAATGCGATGCTGCAGCAGGCGTTGTCTGCCGAGCGCATGACTGCGCGCGAGCAGCATCTTGCTGTCGACCGCCGTCGTGTGGGGAAGGAGCGACAGCGCCTCTGCGACCAGCAGGTAAGCCTCGAGGAAAGCGCGCAGTGTGCCGTGCCCCAGTATCACGGGTAGCGAGCTCACCAGCTCCCGAGCGGCGGCTTCTCCACGTGTGGCCAGGTTCCTCCAGTCCGGCGAGCGCAAATCGAGCTCCTTCTCCAGTGATCGGATGAATTCCTCCCGCCCCTCGAAGAAGAACTCGAACTTGAGCAGATCGCGCAGATGCAGGGCCTCCCGATGGAACTGCGTGAGCGCTTCTTCGCCGGTTGCCGTCACCGCGAGCAGGGATAATTCCGCGATGGCACTTCGGACCGGGTAATGAATCATCCCGTTGCGATAATACGCTGCCTTTCGCGCCGCCGAGGCGGCGATTGCGTACACCGGCTCGAGGCCGGTCCTGTCGATCTCGACAACTCCGTGCGCACCGAGCAGCTGCAACGACCGATCGACGATGGTCTCGTCCCAGCGCGCGACGTCCGTGGTCGTGGGCAGAGCGGAAAGCCTGATCCATTCGCGCAGCGGCGCAAGCTCGCCGACCAGCTCGTCCATCGTCAGCGCCTGATGTCCGTGCGCCAGCAGCACATAGGTGATCAATGAATTGACGGTGATCGGCGTGACGCTGTTGACGTCCACGGCGAGCGCGAAAGCGATCTTCTGGACGTCGCGCTGGCTCACGCCGGCATCGGGATCGCGGATATCCACGAAGTCCGAAAGCTTGACGCCGTGTCCGAAGCGAACATGGATCTTGCCATGCGGCTTCTTCAGGCGACGAATGTATTGCACGAACCAGGATGCGGACTCCGGCCGCTTCCTCGCGCCGGCCTGGAGCGCATCGTAGTCCCCTACCTCCGGCACCTGATCGTAGCTGACCGCTATCGGCATCAGGACCAGGTCGGGCGAATTGTCACGCACGTAGGCGCTGACCACGTAATTGATCATCCCGTAGCGCAACGGCATCAGCTTGCCCGTTCGCGACCGTGTGCCTTCCATCGCCCAGAGCAGCGGGAAGCGCTTTTCGCCCAGGTAATCGATGTAGCACCTGAAGACCGCCTTGTAGACGGCATTGTCCTGAAAGCTGCGCCTGATGAAGATGGCGCCGGACTTCTTCATGAGTGTCCCGAGGCCGAGGAAGTTCATGTTGATGCCGCCGAAGAAGTGCAGCGGCGTCAGATCCAGGTCATGAAACATCGTGACGAGCATGAAACCGTCGACGTGGGACTTGTGCGTGAAACCGAATGCGACCGGCTTCTCGTCCATGAGCCTGCGAACTCGCTCCAGATCGCTCGCGGGGAGATCGATCTGCGGATCGAATGCGCGCGTGTACATGTAACGGCCCAGTGCGGCGGCCAGATCCATTCCGAACGTCGTGTGGGCCGCGGCCATTTCCGCCAGGTACGAGCGCGCCTCCCGATTTACGTCGTCCAGGGACCTGCCGGAGTCACGAGCGATCTCCTTCAATGCAGCAATCAACCGTGGTCTGCCGAGCACCTCCTCGGTGATCATGCGCGGAATCTTGTAACGTCTGCCCCTGAGCCGGCGCTCGGAACGGTCGAGGGCCAGCAACGCGGACTTGGAAACGAAACCGGCCAGGTTGTCGCTCTCGATCCGTTCGACCCCGGGTTGCTGGAGCAGACGGTGCTTCAGCTCGCCGAGTGTGGCTCCTTGCCCCACCACGATCTCGTAGGGCTTCGGTACCCGCTGCTCAATCAGCCGTTGCCTGAGTGCGCCAGGACGGCCGGTATCCCGGACGATCATGTCGCGAAGCGAAACCCGGCTCGTTGCCCGCGTGCGCGGGGACTGCCAGGACACCCGGAGCGGCACGAAATACCGTGTGTCGCGGCCGTCGATCTGCTCGCGCATGACATCCCGGCGGGACAGACCCGCATCGATCACTTCGATCCGGGCATCCTTGGGACGATGTTCGTCGATGCCGCGGAGGAGAATCTTCTTCTCCGTTGCGCCGCGGCAGTCCAGCAGGAAGACGACGTCGCCTGCTGCGTCATCAGGCCAGAGGTTGCCTGCTTTCGATGTCATGCGACTCTCGACCGTCCCCGACGTGAGCTCCGCTATTGAGGCCATCGATGAAATGCATATGGTGCATCGCGGTCAGGCGCGGGGCTTCGAACATCGGCACATGCCCCACGTCCTCGAGAATCACCAGTTTGCTGTCCCTGACTCGTTCGTGTATCGCCACGGCAGAGCTGACGTCGACCAGCCGATCCTGGCGTCCCCACAGGACCAGTGCCGGCACCCTGAGGCGATGCAGCTGATCGAGAAGACTCCTGGATTTCAGATCCTGGATCAGTTTCCAGAACAGTACGTCCAGGAACTCCTTGCGCTTCAGCATCTCCGCATACAGCACCTTCTTGACGAAGACCGGGATCTTCGGCGGCTTGTGGGCAACCATGGACAGTGCCCGCTCAAAGGTCTCGAAATCGGTGACGACGAAGGGATTGTCTCCGCGCTCGATTGCCAGGTCGGCTTCGGACTTCTTGGTTCCCGGAATACCGGCCGCATCGATGAACATTACCGAGTTGAGCGAGTCCGGATACTTCAGCGCGTACCAGCCTGACAGGTAACCACCCAGGGAATTGCCTGCCATGTGCACCGTGGAGAGCCCCAGTGCCCGGATGAATCGATGCAGGCGATCGATCTGAGCCTCCGACGAGTAGTCCATTGCCGGGTCCTGCACCGACTCCCCGAATCCGGGCAGGTCCGGGGCGATGACGCGGAAGCGCCGGCGCAACAAGCGGCCGTAGGGCAACCAGGTGTCCTTGTCCGCGCCAAACCCGTGGATCAGCAGCATGACGGGCGCGTCGCGGGCGCCGGAATCGAGGTAGGTCCACGTGAATCCGTCGACCACCACGGTGCGGCGCTTCAGACCGCAGAGCGTTCGCATCAAGGCGACGGCCGCAGCCATGGCTCTGGCCGGACGGCGGCGAGCGGCAATGATCGCCACGGCGAGCAGGCAGAGCAGTGTCAGTGCAAGGTACACGGCGCCGTTACATCCATCATCGTTTGCTTGAATACAGTATGCACTATTGCCGTACGCGTGCAAGATTGAGCACAGCCGATCGCCGCCTCGATCTGCGAAGCCGCCACATCATGTCCGGTACTTGCTCCGGAGGTAAAGGATGTAGTGGCGGGAGTCGGCATCGAGGTAGGGCGTCAGAAGCGTAAGGATCTGGTACGCGGCACGACCGGGGTCGGCCGCCGCCTCGATGTCCTCGCTCGGCAGCAGTTTCGAGAACATGAAGCCGCAGGCAGCGGTGAAGACGATCTGGAACGCTATGGCGTCGCGTCCTTCCGGCGCCACGTCCAGAACGTTGCACGCGGCCAGATTCGCGCACATCAGCCGGGTGGCTTCCAGCGCGGATCCGGTGAATCTGCGCACGCGTACGCGTGCGCCCGGGTATTCGCGGATCAGAAAGTCCGCGTCTCGAAACACGAACCTGAACGCATGAATCACTTCGATCATCAGATGCAGCGACAGCCAGAGGTCGTCGACCGAACGGACGGTCGGCAGGCTGGCCGCGATCGGCTCGGCGCGCAGCTCGAAGCGCCTGACCAGCGAATCCACGATGCGTTCCTTGTTCTTGAAATGGTAGTAGAGATTCCCGGGGCTCATGGCGACCTCGGTCGCGATGCGATTCGTCGACACCACCGCAAGACCGCCCTCGTTGAAGAGCTGCAGGCTGGCCTCGAGTATCCGGTCGCGTGTCTTCAAGGGGACGCCCGGTCGTGGTCCCGTCTTTCTCGATGCCGCTGTTTCGGCAGCGCCCACCGGGCGGTCACTTGCGCTTGCGTCGGGGAGGCCTGGCGGGCGGGGACAAACGGTCGACGCGTTGGACCAGTTCGCGGAGCGTCTCCGCGGACGGCATCCCGAGGCGCTGCAACGCTGCGGCAACGCGGTCATCGAAAACCTGTTCGAGCTTCCTGAACCCGTCCTGCAACGGCCCGGTGACGCCCTTGCTGTGCGGCCTTCCGCGGCGGCGGTCGCATCGTGCGAAAGACTGTCGATGCCCGCGCTCAAGAGCTTGCGCTGGACGTGCAGCATCTGCATCAATGGGTTGTTGCCGGGCGAATTCTCCGGCGCTCGCGGGGCGCTCCTGCGACGAGTGCCGCTGCTGCGCTTGGCCTTACTCATGGTTCGGGACCTCTGTAGGAGACCACGCCAGCCACATGATACAAGCGACGAGTGGGAGCGTCCGGCGGACGTTCCCACTCGCGCTTCGAATCTCCGGCTCCGTCAGCTTGCGACCGACGCGGCCGGTTTTCAGCCGGCGGACTTCCGTACTTCTTGCGCGCGGCGCCAGCCTTCTTGGCGCGGCTGGGTTTGCGTGCGCTCGCGGTGCGGCTGGCGGTACCACCCGAGAGCTTGCTGGCACCGTTGGCGAAGGCCTGTGACGCGCTGTGCGCTACCCGGACTCCCGGCAGCGCGGCCTTGCCCAGGAGTTCGAAGTAACGAGCGGCATACTTGTTCTTGTTGTCGACATTGTCGATCCGGGCGGAAATGCTCTTCATCGCGGTCGTGGTGCGATCGAACACCGCATCGACGGCTTTCGCGGCCCCATCGGACATCTGTGCAGTTCGCTTTTCCCAGAGCGAGCTTGCCGACTTCGACGCAGCGACCAGGTTCTTTCGAACCGCGGGCTTTATCCGCGCGGCGATCTTGCTATCGAGCGCCTTGTCGACCCGCGCAACGACGCGGCCGGCGGCGCGCGCATGGGCGGTACGGAACGCACCGATCAGCATCTTGTTTCCCTTGCGGTTGTTCGCGATGACGTCCTGCAGCAGGCTACCCACGTCGTTTGTTGCCACTGAATTACTCCTTGAGATGACTTTCGATCCGGGGCATCGCGCCCACGTGTCGCACGAGAATCGTTGCTCCACGGCGGGCATTGTCGGCCCTCGGCCATAGGCGTCGAAACCCAGGAGTGGCGAGGTAATTAGAGACCCTGACCTAACGCGCGTCGCATTATTGGAAACTCTAGCGCCCAAGTCCTACACAGTGAGGTTGCGTACTAACAGTTTATCCGATCTAAAGTAAGCTTAATGAGAAGAATCTCCCGGACCCGGGTCTCACGGTTCCGAATGCAAGGACCCTGCGGCACCCGCATGGCATCCCATGCTCCGTGACACGACGAAGCTCCTGCAGGACTTTTTCGGTGCGGCTGCCGAACTGACCCTGAATCAGCTGGGTGGCCGACTACTCAGCCAGATCGCCCCTGTTTCCGATCGCAAGCTGCCCGTCGATCACGTTTCCCGGGTTCATGTCTCCGGAAGCGTCGCTCGGCCCGCTGAACCAGTTTCTCAACCGACAGGGGTTCAACGCCAGGTCGTGGGGCCTGGGGCGCAATCTTGGACCACAGGACGAGCGCTGGAACGAGCACCTCGAGGGCATCACGAAACGACTCGCCCGCAGAGTAAAGCGCCTCGCAGACGAATGCTCGGCCCCCGTGTCACTCGTCGGGCACAGCCTCGGCGGCATCTACGCCCGGGAGCTGGCCTGCAGATTGAACGGCGAGATCGATCGCGTCATTACGCTCGGGACGCCTACTATTCATCCGTATGCGGAGTATCGACACAACAAGCTCATCTCCACCATCGTAGGCTGGTCACAGCGCCAGAGCGCCACCGAATGGGGCGGGGCGAATGGCCTCCTGCACTGGTATGCCGACCGCCCGAAACTGCCCTGTGTCGCGATTCACAGTCCGATCGATGGCTTCGTGCACGAGGGCAACTGCTGTATCCCCGACTACATCGTGACGCAAAGCCGACAGAATGCGCCGCGGGAAAACATCCGTGTGCTCGCTTCACACATCGGCATGACCTTCAGCCCGTGGGTGCTCCTGGCGGTCGCCGACAGGCTCCTCGCCGATCGCGATTACTGGCAGCCGTTTGATGCCTCGCGTTACTTACCCGGCGCCGCTCAAGGGTGTCGTTCCGGTCATGTACCCGAGCGCCGAGGTGGCTTCCCGCGCGCACAGCCACGCGAAGGCCGGGTCGCGGGATTCGAGATCGAAAGGTAGTGGACCGGTTGCTCGACGAGCACAGGTGCATCAACGGTCTCGTGCGAGTGCTGGAGAGCAGATCCAGCAAACACCCGGGGATGGCGGATTACTACCTGCTGCGTGACATCGTCGGCTACGTTCATGACTATGCCGAACGCGTACATCACCCGACGGAAGATCTCCTGGTCCGGAAGTTACTGCTCAGGAGACCCGGCGCGAAAGGCCTCGTGCGAGCGGTTGCAGCGGGAGCACGAATCCGCATCGATGGCGACCCGGAAGTTGCTTGATCAGCTCGATGAGCTGATCAAGAAGCCCACTCGCCGAACGCGCCCGCGCCGTCCGAAAGACATGCGTCGCCTTTGCCGAGCACCAGCGGGCGCACATGCGGTTCGAGGACGAGAAGATATTCCCTTGCGGAATCGCATCACTGTCGAGCGCAGACTGGAGGACGATCGAGGCGCGTCTCTTCGCCAATGAAGATCCCTTGTTCGGAAGAAAAATCGGCGCCAGGCATCGGGTGCTGTACGAATACCTGCTCGCGCACGAGAAGAAACTGCATGCGGCCCTTGTCGAGCGTTCGACTGAAGCGCGCGCGGGCCGGGTGCGCGGACGTCGCCGCGGTCTGGCCGCAGTCGCGGGCGCTCAGGGGAGCATCTGACTATCTCGCATCCGGAGGGGTAGAAATCCTTCCCCGGCCGCGTGTATCGACCGCGTCGGGCAAATCGATTGGAGAAGGACATGAAATCACGGATCTGTGACCTGCTCGGAATTGAGTTTCCGCTCTTCGCGTTCACTCACTGCCGGGACGTGGCCGCCGCGGTGAGCAAGGCCGGCGGCCTTGGGGTGTTCGGCGGAGCCAAGATCGGCGCCGAGCAGTTGAAGATCGAGCTCGACTGGATCGATGCGCATGTCGATGGCAAGCCCTACGGCGTGGATCTCGCCATCCCCGAGAGCATGCCGACGAAAGGCGAGAAGCAGCAGGACAGCGCGACCCTGTACGCGAGCATTCCGGAGAAGCACAGGCGTTTCGTCGCGGACCTTCTGACCAGGCATGGCGTCAATCCGGAATCGCCGGTTCCCGCCGACGAGCCGCGCCCGCTGAGCCCCTTTCTGGACGAAGCCGAGAAGATGGTCGATGAGTCGCTCCGCCACCCGATCCGGCTGATCGTAAATGCGCTGGGCCGGCCACCGAAATTCATGATCGACAAGGCGCACCAGGCGAAGGTGCCCGTGGGTGCCCTCGTGGGCTCGAAGGAGCATGCGATCAAGAATCTGGACGCCGGCGTCGACGTGCTGATCGCTCAAGGCACCGAGGCTGCGGCCCATTGCGGTGAAGTGTCGACCATGGTGCTGGTGCCGGAAATCGTGCGTGCAGTGGAGGGCATTCGCCCCGTGCCCGTCCTCGCGGCCGGCGGCATCGTGACGGGCCGGCAGATGGCAGCGGCGATGGTGATGGGTGCCGCCGGTGCCTGGACGGGCTCGGTCTGGCTCACTACCGTGGAGTCGGATGTCCCGCCCGTGGTGCGCGACAAGCTCCTGGCAGCGCGGTCGCAGGACACGCTGCGCTCGCGCGCCATGACGGGCAAGACGGCGCGCCAGCTTCGTACCGCCTGGAGCGATGCATGGGAAGGACCGGACAGCCCGGGCGCCTTGCCGATGCCGTTCCAGCACCTCCTCACCGATCGCGCCTTCCAGCAGGCGACCAAGGCGGCGGAGACCGGTAACAAGAAGGCGGCGGCCATCGTCTCGGAGGGCGTCGGACAGGGAATCGGCATGATCGACACGGTAAAATCCTGCCGCGCCGTCGTGCTGGAATTCATGGAGGACTTTGCTGAAGCGCTGGAGCGGACGCGCGAGCTGGCGGAGTGACGCGGCGGAAGCCAGCACATGAAACCTGGTGTGCGATGAGAGCATGAGTGCCGCGATTCAACGATTCTCAGGAAACCACACCGAATCCGGCATCGGGGATTGCGACAGAAGGCCTCCGTCGACGAGCAGCGCCTGGCCGGTCACGTAGGCGCTCGAATCCGTCGCCATGAAC
The DNA here is from genome assembly GCA_963728295.1 of uncultured Gammaproteobacteria bacterium. Lineage (GTDB taxonomy): Bacteria > Pseudomonadota > Gammaproteobacteria > Steroidobacterales > Steroidobacteraceae > DATJKD01. The sequence continues at coordinate 357,231 of CAVSKB010000011.1, forward strand.
AGGATGACGCTGGCTATGTCCGCCGGCGTCGCCAGGCGGCCGAGCGGGTAGTAGTTCACAGCCGTCTCACCGCGACCGGCGTCCAGATATGCCTGGACACGCGGCGTCCGGACGACCCCTGGCACCACGACGTTGACACGGACCCCGAGGGGCCCGAGCTCCACGGCCGCGGTACGCACCATGTTATGGAGAGCGGCTTTGGCTGTGCCATACACCGTATGGCAGGTGGACCAAGTCATGCCAGCGGTCGAGCCCACGAAGGTGATCGATCCGCCACCGGACCGAGCGATCGCTCTTCCGCCGATCTGCATCGCCAGGAATGCATGCCGGAGAACGATATCGAACTGCCATTCCCAATCTTCGTCCGTAAAATCCAGCAGCGCCTTGCGCCGTACCATCCCGAGTGAATCGACGATGCCGTGGACGCCGCCCAGCTTTTCCTCGGCCTCCGAGAAGATTCGTTCGACGTCGCTGCGCTGCGTTGCATCTCCCAGACAGGCGAAACCGCCTATTTCTCCGGCAACCGCTTCGGTCATCTCCCTGCCGCGTCCAACGCACATGACCTTTGCCCCTGCCTGCGTCAATGCATGGGCCGCCTGGCGGCCGATCCCCTGCCCGGCACCGATCACGACGTAGCCCTTTCCGTCGAGCCGTGCGAGCTGGCGATAATCGGGGACCGGGGTGATGTCGAGTGCCGTCATTCGGAGTCCTCCTCGATCTGTTGCTGGAAACCTGTATCGTCCTGCTTCGACATCGGCAAACCGCCTGAACCAAATGCGAAATCCTGCGTCCCGTGTTGCAGCCTGCTGTTGCGGTGCTTTGCGCATCACGTGCACCGGCGACCCGGTGCGCATCTCGATGTGCCACTGCATCGCGTGCCAGCGACGCACGGGCGCGCCGTTTGGCGCGCAGTCGCGCTTCCTCCGCGGTCAGGTGGCGGCGGAGGGCGACAGCTGCCGGTACGTCCGCCAGGCCGACAGCGGCAACACCGTGACCTTTCACTTCTGCCCAAGCTGCGGCTCGACCGTCTACTGGGAGCTGGCCGCTTTTCCTGATCTCGTCGCCGTGGCGCTCGGCGCCTTCGCAGATCCGTCATTTCAGCCGCCTAAGATCTCGGTGTGGGAACGCACGCGGCATGCGTGGACGCGGCACATCGATGACTGTGCGATGGAGCACCTCGACTAGGCGGGCGTTGGCGCCGGCCACGTACGCCAGCTCAATGTTTAATGTGGGGCAGCACTTCCTGCTCGACCAGACCTAACATTTTCCACGCCAGGCTCGGGTCGATCGCCGATAGAAGAGGCTGGAGGATGAGTTCTCCACGCGGGCCCAACGTGCTCGCGAGGTCGATCGCCTCCTCTGGCGTGACGATCTGGTAGGGGGGTGCCTGGTTGGGTTTCAATTCCCACGGATTGATGAGGCCTCCGCCCGCCTTTCGGTTCTGCTCGTCGTAGCTCTCGATCTGCTGGTCGAAATGCGGCTTCAGCCGCTCCAGCACCTTTGCCTTGTCTTGCTTCGTGACCCAGAGGAACAGAGGCCCACGCGGTGCGGGCGGACCGGGATCGGGTTTGCCGAACTTGCGGCAGGATTCCCGGTAGCGCTCCCAGGTCTGCGGCACTACCGTGTGGAATCCGTCCGCGAGGCGGGCGGCGCGATCGGTCGCCGCCTGTGTCATGCCACCCAGGTAGATGGGCATCGGGTCCTGCACCGGGCGCGGTGCGACCCGGACCGTCGTGCCGTTGTACTCGAAGGGTTCGCCTGTCCATGCCCGCCGCAGAAAGGGGATCAACTCTTCCATGAGCTGTCCTCGGCGCGAGAAGTCCACGCCGAAGGCCTCGTAATCGGCACGCAGCACGCCCAGGCCAAGGCCAAGCTCCAATCGCCCGCGAAGACACAGGTCTGCCACGGCAACCTCTTCGGCAAGACGCAGCGGGTCGTAGAGGGGCGCTATCACAATGCCGGTGCGCACCTTAATTCTCTTGGAACAGCCACCGACGGCCGAAGCAAACAGGAGCGGACACGAGATATAGCCGTCATCGTTTTGATGGTGCTCCGGGATGCCAATTCGCTGAAACCCGTGATCATCGGCCCAGGCACACATGTCCAGAGCGGCCGCGTAAATCTCGGCGCCCGTCGGGCGAAATTGCGCCGGATGCCGCAGGTCGAAGTTCATTACTTTGACGGGCACTGATCGTTCTCCTGATTGACGCCCGCGCGGTTGCCGACTCTGGCTGCCGCGAGGCCTCCGCGTGGATCGTAAACGCAAGCAGTCACGCGGGAAACAGCTTCGCGGGCGCGGAGCCGGCACTCGTTCCGTGGCATCATGAATCGAGCCGCCTCGTGGACGGTCCACCTCCGCGAGACGCGAGCTGGTTTCAAGGCGCGGCCTGCACATGCGAGGACCCTCATGCTTACCGGGCTCGATGAATCGCTGCACCACCAGACCTCCCTTACCTTCGACCATGTGCACACCAGCGACCATCGGTTCTACGACCGGCAGCTGATCACCGGCTTCCGGCCGGATGGCGAAGCGGGGTTCCTCGCCGGGATCACCGTGTTCAAGAACATGAACGTGATCGAGGGCTATGTGATTGCCCAGTCGCATTCACGCCGCCAGATCAACGTGCGCTTTACGCGGCCGCTGCGCCCGATCGAAGTCGGCATGAACGTCGGGATCGGGCCGCTGCGGCTCGAGATCCTTGAGCCGCTGGAGCGCACCCGGCTGGTGCTCGAATCCGGGGAATTTCCGCTCGCGCTCGACCTGACGTTCGAGGGCACCATCCCGGCGCATCTCGAGAACCCTCACGTCGGGCGCATGGACGGTCGCACGCACAGCGACTATCTGCGCTACCACCAGATCGGCCGCGTCTCGGGTTGGATCACGATCGAAGGCGAGCGCTTCGATGCCGCGGAATGGTTCTCCTGGCGGGATCACAGCTGGGGCGTGCGTCCCGTCGTCGGCGGCTTCGAGCCCTTCACGGGAACGAAGACCGTCGGGGGCGTGGCCTCGGCATCGCGCACCGGCGGAAAAGGACTCTTCCTCATCTACGTCGGGTTCTCGAACCGCCATCAGGCCGGCGGTGTGCAGATCATCGAGGACGGTGAGGGAAAGCGGATCTACCTCGACGGCGAAGTCCGAGAAATCGGCGGCGAGGCCATCCCTGTCGCCGCTGCCCGCCACGAGATCGTGTTCCTGCCAGGCACACGAGTGTTCGAGACTGCGAACCTCACGCTCGGGCTCGCCAATGGCGAGACCTGGCAGCTGAAGGCGAGGGCGGTCGGCCGACCGTGGGCATTCTGCGGCGGTGGCACCGACGGCGGGTTTTTCGATGGCCATGGCCAGGGTGTCTGGCGCGGCGCCGATCTCATTACCGAGGTCGACGTCTACGACGTCACGCATCCGGAGCGCGTCATCGCTCCGGATGGCCGCCTGATCCTCCCCAAGCACCGCGAGCAGCTGACCGTTTGCGAGATCAACGGCCTCGTCGGCTCGGCTTACGTGCCGATGTTCGTGATCGGCGACCAGCCCCGCTTCGGCTTGCCGCCGAGGCAGCACGTCGAGACCTAGGCCTGCGGGCGGCCCCGGCGGGAGCTGCGCGTGCATGGCTCAATTGACAGTTCGTTCGACACGATACGATGATCGAGCGAACGAACGTCATTATCGACCGCACGGGAGTATCGAGGATGAGCCTCAAGCAGTACTCGGAGCAGGACGAAGGCTTGCATCCGGTTCAGGACACCCGCTGTGGCAGGAGAGCGCGTTGTTGCACTGGTACGACGCTCGCCAGGGCATCGGCGGCTGGCATCGCGTGGGACACGAAGCCAATAACAAGGGTGGGCGCGCCGCGATCTGGAGCTTTCTGTTCGACCGTGTGGGCGGGTGGCAATACCGCCGATGCGGCGAAGTCGCTCTGAGCGCAGACGACCGTGTGCAGAACGGTTTCGGTGCAGGTTCCGCACTGCGGTTCCAGTATCGCGAGGGAGCGTCACACTGGTTTGTCGACGACGGGGAGCTGCAGGCTCATCTCGAGTGCCGCAGTCTCTACCCGCTGATCGATCCGTTCCCCCACGGCGATGAGCTCGCCGCGAAGCGGTTTCCGGATCACTTCGAGGTTGCCGGCATCGTAACGGGCAAGGTGAGCTATGCAGGCCGCGAGGTCACCGTCGAAGGGCTGGGCTATCGCGACCATAGCTGGGGCCAGCGGGACTGGGAGCGCGGAATGCTGAATCACCGGTGGTTCACGGGGCTGCTCGGCCCCGAATTCGCGTTCGCGGCCATCGCCGCCCAGGCGCCCACGGGGCGACTCATCCGCACGGGATACATCTGGCGCGACGGCCGCATCGTTCCGGCCAAGGAGGTCGACGTCGTCGCCTTCATCGAGCCGGACGGCCTCACTCACCGGGGTGCCCAGATCCGCCTCGCGCTGCCCGACGGCGAGCTCATACAGATCCGATGCGCGGCGCGCGCGGGGGTCCTCTTTCAACGTGGCAACGTGGTCATGGCCGAGATGATGTGCGAAGCCGAGGGTCACGGGCTCAAGGGCTATTGCGATGCCGAGATCTCGACCAATCCGCGCAACGGCACGGGTCCGGTGCACCTGGCGCTCAACGCGACCACCACGGACGGCTTTTCGAAATTCGTTCCGCTCGATCTGCCTGCCGTGAGCTGAGGAGAACTGCTGTGGAAATTCCGGACTGGCGCGCGCACCCCACGTGGGCGCAGATCGAGGGGGTGCGCAGGCGATTCCCGACGGAGCCGGCGATCGATGAATCGCTGACCAAGAAGATGCGCCAGCGGGGGGCAGGTCGTCCGCACATCCCTCAGACCCTGGACACGGTACGCACGAGCCTCGAGGCCTTCCTGCGCAAGCGGATCGACGGGCCCCTCGCCGTGCAGAACGTGGGCCCGCTCTCCGGTGGCTCGTCTAAGGAACAGTTCGTCTTCGAGGTCGTGCGTGGCGACGGCGCACCCGAGAAGATGGTGCTCCGACTTGAGACCCCCGAGTCGACGGTTCAGACCAACCGGCTCCGCGAGTTTCAGGTGCTGGCGGCCGTTCAAGGCAAGGTGCCGGCCCCGAAGCCCTTCTGGGTCGATGTGAATGGGACGGAGCTGCCGCAGCCGGGCCTGATCTACGAGTTCAAGACCGGCGTCAGCCGCCCGCCCGAGGGCGCCAAGACCTCTGGCCCCCAGCAGGGCTACAACGAACGCTACCTGCGTCTGCTCGGGCCGCAGTTCGTTGATCTCCTCGCCGACATCGCTACGGTCGACTGGGCGAGGTCCAACCATTCCGCCTTCGTCGTCCCGGAGGTCGGGACGACCGAGGCGGCGCTCACGGGCGTCAACTGGTGGGAGCGCATCTGGGAGGAGGATCGCTACGAAGCCAACCCGATGATGACCCGCACTGCCCGCTGGCTGCGGGAAAACGCGCCGGTTGCCGATCACATCTCCTTCGTGCACGGCGACTACCGCACGGGTCAGTTCCTGTTCGACGTCGAGAGCGCGGAGATCACCGCCGTGCTCGACTGGGAGATCGTTCGTCTCGGCGACTACCACGAGGATCTGGCCTATCCCATGCTGCGCGCTTTTGGCTCCCTGGACGAAAAAGGTCGGCAGCTGATCTGCGGCTTCTACCCCGCCGAGGAGTACTTCGAGCGCTATGAGCGGCGCTCGGGCCTCACGGTGGACCCGAAGCGCGTCACCTACTACCGGATCTTCAACCTCTACAAGCTCTGCGTTATCGGGTTCGCGACCAGCCACCGCTGCATCCTGAGCCGCAAGTCGCACAACGACACGCTGATGGGGCTGTCCGCGATGATGGGCGCGGTGAACTTCCATGAACTGCTGGACGAGATGAGGAAGGTGCTCTGATGGGTCCCAATTTCGCCGCCAACGTCACCTCGGCCATCCGCTCAATGGAACAGACGGTGATTCCGGCCGTCGATCCAAAGAACGGGCTGGCCCAGGAGCAGGCCTATCTCGTTCTCTATTACCTGAGACTCTTCGTTGACCAGCATCGTCACCTTCTCGACTTCCGCCTGCAGGAGATCCGCGACTATCACGCGTTGACCCAGGCGCTCCTGGACAAGGCCGAGAAGAAGCGGATCGACCTCGGCGAGGTCCGCGAAACCGCTTCGCAGGCGCTCGCCTCTGGAGCGCGCTACGTGAGCGCTCGACTGCCCGGTTATGACGAGCTTGCCGCTGCCGCGCAGTCCCTTCGGGAAGCGGCCGACCAGCTCACGACCCGTCTCCTGGACGGCGGCGGCGGCGCGCTGATGAAGGAACTTGACGCCGACCAGCTGATCCTGGCGACCAGCGCCCGCGACGAGCTGCGTGATCGCGCGTGGGTCAAGGGCCTGGGCCTGGATCCCAACCCGGACCAGATCCCGCCGTTGGCCGAGTTGCTGCGAAGTTAAGAGTCGCGCGAGTCTGCTCGATCGATGAGCTAGCATACTGTCCACAGAGTTGCTAGCCTCTCCACGGTACCGGCGGAGGGTTGAGCAATGTCGACGCAGCCAGGCGGATCTTTCGACGTGGATCTTTCGATGACGGGTCAGCTCGGCAACAGGTTGCTGGGCGAGCTGAACAAGCTGCGCGAGCTCGATGGAATCCACTGGAGCGAAGCCTCCGGAGGCTGGCTCATCACGCGACATGCGGACGTCGAGGACGCGCTGCAGGGGAAATTCCCGCTGTCTTTGCGCCGGGTCGAACGGATCATCTTCGGTCCCCTTCCGGCCGAGGAGCGCGCGCAGCTGCCGCAGCTGCAGCGCTTCATTCCACACTGGCCGATAGAGATGGACCCGCCCGAGCACACGCGGCTGCGCAAGCTCCTGGTCAAGGCGTTCAGCAAGAAGGTAGTCGATGCGCAGCGGCCCTTCGTGCAGGCGCGCGTCGAAATGCTGATGCGCAAGCTCGAGCAGCAGCCGCAACTCGAGTTCAACGAGCAGATCGCGCGGCAGCTGCCCGGCAGCGTCATCCTGAAGCTTTTCGGTCTGCCGCAGGAGCATCTCGAGCGCCTCAAGGAATGGGCCAATGCCTTCCAGGAAGGCATTGGCGTGCCGTTTGCCGACATGGCAGCAAAGCGCCGGGCGGAAACCGCCATGGCGGAGATGACCGAGCTCTTCGAGCAGGAGATCGACAAGCGGCGCCGCCAGCCAGGCCAGGACGACCTGATCTCGTCATTGCTCGCCGCGACGGAGGGGGGCGACACGCTTACCGAAGACGAGATGCTCGGTGCGCTGCAGCTCGTGCTGATTGCGGGGCACGACACCACGAGTGCCACCCTGACGCTTGGCATGGCTGCGCTCGCGGAGAATCCCCATCTCTGGGACTACATGTACCGGCACCCGGAGAAGTTGCTCGAGAGCTCTCTCGAGCTGATGCGCTACATCGCGATGTCGACCTCACAGGTGCGGGTCGCGGCGGAAGATTTTGAGTGGCACGGCAAGCGGGTCAGGAAAGGAGACTTTCTCTTCCTGATGTTTGCCGCCGCCAATCGCGATCCGCGCGTCGTCAACGACCCGGAGCGCATCGATCCGGAGCGCAACAACGACCGCTCGATGGTGTTTGCGCCGGGCCTGCATCACTGCATCGGCCACATGCTGGCGAAGATGCAGGTCACCGAGTTCTTCGGCGCGTTGACGCAGCGTTTTGCGGGCGCCGAGGTTCTCGACCGCGAGCTCAGCTTCATGCCGCAGATTGCTTTTCGCGGGCTCTACCATCTCAACGTCCGCGTCACGCCCCGGGCGAGGTGAGCATGCCGCCATGATCGACGACAAGTTCCTGAATCCCTTCGAAATCGATCCTGCGGTCGAGCTTCCCTTCGCACGGCAACCGGTCAACAACTGGACCGAATACTGTTACTACTACGGCTACGATCCGAATGCTGGCATGGGCGTCAGCATCCACATCGGGCGGGAACCGACCGATACGTCGATCTGGCGCGGCACCCTCGGGATCTACCTGCCGAACGGCGAGCTGCTGGTAGCGAAGTACTTCGGTCGCGATGGCAGCGATCGCGGGCCGGGTGCAGGTCCGCTGCGATTGCGCTGCGTCGTTCCGATGCGAACCTGGGCAGCGGAATTCAACGGTCTTGCAACCCGCGTATCCCGCACGAGCATCATGACCGAGCCGTTCAAGGACGCTCCGGCGGAGCTCGCGAGCTTCCACCTCGTCTTCGAAGGCGTCGGACCCTTCTGGGATGCAGAGAAAGGAAACCGAGCCGCCGAGTCAGCCCGGCATCGTGCTCGACATGGAAAAGTCCGAGGAGAAGCGCAAGCACCTCGAGACCCATCATTGGGAGCAGATCGGAACCGTAACCGGGGACATCACGGTCGGAGGCAAGACGACTCGCATCGTGGGCGGAGGAGTGCGGGACCATTCGCACGGCGCTCGCGACTACTGGCCGATCATCGGCAGTACGTGGGCGAATGCCGTGTTTCCGAGCGGCAAGGTGTTCAACGCCGTCTTCATGCGCATGATCGGGCGCGAGATCAAGTTCGGCTACATCTTCCGCAACGACGGATCGCCGCTCGAGGTCGTGAAGCTGATCGAGCATCCGTTCGTGGTCGACGAGGACACGCCGGACCGGTCCGTGGCAGCCGATCCGCTGACCGACGAGTCGCTGCGGCGGCCGCGCTATGTCGTCGAGACGAGCCGCGGGCGCGAGGTGCTCGAAGCAGAGCTGCTGCACGCGATGGGCACGACTTACCTGTCGCCGAACTTCGAGCTCGTCGGCACCGATCTCGCACGGGTGAAGGGCGGATCCCAGCTCGCGGAGTGCGCGGCGCGGTACACGTGGAACGGAGAAGTCGGCTCGGGCGTCAACGAGCGCATCGCGCGAGTCTCGAAGCTCCGTCCGACCTGACGGCCCGGGGTAGACCCCATGCAACCAGAGGAACTCGGCGCGTATCTCCTGACCATTCGGAACGTGATCGCCAACGATCTTCGTCCGGGGCTCAAGTCGGTCCACCTCAATGCGGCCGCGGGCAGCGTCGTTGTTCTGCTCGACAGACTCGTCACGACGCTCAAGACCGGCGACGGCGCGGCCGCGGCGCGACTCGGCGACTGGAACGAGATCGCCGCGGAGCTGGAGCGACTCGGCCTGGGCCGTGGCGCCGGTGTACCTGTCAGCAGCGCCGCGGCAGCTCCTTACGAAGCGCTCGAATCGCGTTATGCGGCTGTGCAGAAGGACATCGGGCGGGGTGCGGCGTTCGACCGGCTCACCGCGAAACTGGCGTCGCACGATCCGGCCACCATGCAGTGGTACGCGAAATCAGTGGCAGCGCTCGTAGATTTTGCGGAGGCCGGTGAGCCGCAGGTCCCGGCGCCACGTGCGCCGGCGGGCTCCGCGGAACCCGCGGACGAATCCGACGTGCTCCGCGCCAAACTCTTGGCCTATCTGGCCCGCCGGTTCCCGGGTCTGCCGAAGGATCCGATTGCCCGATTTGCCATCGCGCCGGGGGGGCACGTCAAGCAGACCGTGATCTTTTCACTCTTGCCGAACGAGGTCCTGCCGACGCGCCTCGTCCTGCGTCGAGACCTGTCGAACAGCATCACCGGTACCACCGTGATCGACGAATTCCCGATCATCGAGCGGGCCTTCTCGCTCGGACTGCCCGTGCCCAAGCCGATCTTTCTCGAAAAGGACCGCGAGCCCCTCGACGGCGCGTTCATGGTCATGACTGAGGTGACGGACGCGGTTGGTGCCGGAACATACTTTCCGGAGGAACGACGGCTCGCCCCTCGCACGGTCGGGCCCGAATACGGCCGCGACGTCGCAAGCGTCCTCGCGCGACTGCATGCGGGAACTGCCAAGAAGGGCAGCAAGGCCATCGATTTCACCGAGCAGGTCAAGAAGCACTACGCATCGTGGTGCGCGTTGCCAAGTCCGCCATTTTCGCTCTCGATGGAGCTCTCTTACGCGTGGCTCCTGAGCCACCCGTTGCCGCCGGACCGGCCGCAGTGCTTCGTCCATGGCGATATCGGTTCGCACAACATCATGGTGCGGGACGGCCGACTGGTGGCATTGCTCGACTGGGAGCTTGCGGCTGACGGTGATCCGGCCGTGGACCTGGCGCAGTGCCGCATGATGCTCCTGCCCGATACCATGCCGTGGCCGGAGTTCAAACAGGAGTATATCGCCGCCGGCGGGGATCCGGTCGCGTGCGACGAGAGCGCCGTCGCCTACTACTGCGTCTGGACCTATCTGAAGCACGGCCTGATGAACGCGACGCTGCGCAACCTCTACCTGCAGGGCGGGCGCGACGATCTCGTCGCTGCGGTAGTGGGAGGCCATTACTTCCATCGACTCATGCAGTACCAGGGCCGGGCCCTGCAGATCGCCGTCGACTCGGTCCGCGGTGACAGATAGGGAGCCGCACCATGGTCGCAGTTGCGCATGACACCACCGCCATTATCAAGCGCGCGAGAAACGGCCCGCGGCTGATGCTCATCGATGGCGACTGGGTAGAGGCCGCATCGCGCAAGACTTTCGACGTCTTCGATCCCACGGTGGGCGAGGTCATCACCACCGTGCCGGCCGGAGAGACAGCCGACATCGACCAGGCTGTGGCTGCCGCGCGCAGGGCATTCGAGAAGCGCGCCTGGCTGGACATCGGCGGCTCGGAAAGGGCGAAGGTCCTCTGGCGCGTCGCTGACCTGATCGATCGGCATGCGCAGGAGCTGACGGAGCTCGAGACGCTCAACAACGGAATGCCCGTGGATCTTGCGGGTTTCACGATCGACTTCGCCGCGGAGGCCTTTCGGTACTACGCCGGATGGTGCACGAAGTTCGGGGGCCGGACAGCGGATGTCTCGTCTCCCGCTGCCCGTTTTCACGCGTATACGCTCAAGGAGCCGGTCGGCGTCGCGGGCATGATCACGCCCTGGAATTCTCCGCTGTCGCTCGCGGCCACCAAGCTCGCTCCAGCGCTCGCGGCAGGCTGCAGCTGCGTGGTGAAGCCCGCCGAAGAAACGCCGCTCACGACGCTGCGCCTGGGGCAGATCCTTATTGAGGCGGGAATACCACCTGGTGTCGTAAATATCGTCACCGGTTTCGGCTCCACGGCCGGGGCTGCGCTGGCACGGAACAGGGACGTCGCCAAGATTGCCTTCACGGGTTCGGGCGAAGTCGGAAAGCTCATCGTGCAGGCGGCCTCCGGCGACCTGAAGCGCGTCACGCTCGAGCTCGGCGGCAAGTCGCCGGTCATCGTCATGCCCGATGCGTCGCTGGATGCGACCATCGCAGGCGCCGCAGGCGGCATCTTCGTCAATTCGGGGCAGGTCTGTGTCGTCGGTTCGCGCCTGTACGCCCATCGCAAGGTCTTCGACCAGGTCGTGAGCGGTATCGCGGGCGTGGCGAAGGGAATGAAGATCGGCAGTGGCTTCGATCGGACGGCCCAGATAGGTCCACTCGTTTCCGAAAAGCAGCTCGACCGCGTGATGACCTACCTCGCGAGTGGCAAGGCCGAAGGCGCCGAGGTCCTTGCGGGCGGGCATCGCGCGGGCACCACCGGCTATTTCGTTGAGCCGACGGTGCTCGCCAATCCCAGGGCCGATGCGCGCGTCGTGCGGGAAGAGATATTCGGCCCCGTGCTCACCGCAATGCCGTTCGACGACCTCGACGAGGTGATCGCAACCGCCAACGACACCACGTATGGTCTCGCTGCAGCGGTCTGGACGCGCGACGTGAGCCACGCTCACCTCATCGCGCAGCGTCTGCAGGCAGGCACGGTGTGGGTCAACTGCGAGCTCATGATGAACGTGGCCCTGCCGTTCGGCGGCTACAAGCAGTCGGGCTGGGGTCACGAGTTCGGGCCCGAGGGTCTCGACGCCTACCTGCAGACCAAGACCGTTTACGTGCAGCTCTGAGGCATGAAGATACGCGCTGCCGTACTGCCTGCGCCGCACTCGTCGTTCGCGATCGAGGAGCTGGAGCTCGATGAGCCCCGCTCGAACGAGGTGCTCATACGCATTGTCGCCACTGGCATCTGTCACACCGACCTCTCTGTCGTCGAACAGGATCTTCCGGCTCCGACGCCGATCGTGCTCGGACACGAAGGCGCGGGCGTGGTCGAGCGCGTCGGCTCCGATGTCAGGCACGTGGCACCGGGCGATCACGTGGTCCTGACGTTTCCATCTTGTGGAACGTGCACGAAATGTGTCGCGGGGCGCGCCTACTTCTGCGAGCAGATACTGGCGCTGGCACTCGCGGGCGTGCGCACGGACGGATCGCCGACCATGCGGGCGTCCGACCACCCTGTGTGCGGTTGCTTCTTCGGTCAGTCCTCCTTCGCCACGCATGCGCTTGCGTACGCCAGGAATACGGTGAAAGTGCCGCGCGAAGCGCCACTCGAAATGCTGGCGCCGCTCGGGTGCGGGATACAGACCGGCGCGGGTACGGTGCTCAACGTCCTGAAACCCGGTGGCTCCGACACCATCGCGGTGTTCGGGTGCGGGGCGGTCGGCCTGGCTGCGGTGATGGCAGCACACCTCAGCGGGTGCCGGACGATCATCGCCGTGGATCGCGTGGATTCCCGTCTCGAACTGGCACGAGACCTCGGCGCCACCCACATCGTCAACACCTCTCGGTCTGACGCCCTCGAGCTGATGAATTCGCTGGGAGGCGCCGACTTTGCCGTGGAGGCGACGGGCAATTCGAAGCTGCTGGAGACGGCCGTGGCCGGCCTCAAGCCCTTCGGAGGCGTGTGCGCCATGCTCGGTGTTCCCAGAGCGGGCAGCAGCGTGTCGCTTGATCATTCGCACATCCTCACCGGACGGTCGATCCTCGGCATCACCCAGGGCGAGGCCGACCCACAGACTTTCATCCCTCGTCTCGCGCAGCTCTTCATCGAGGGCAGGCTGCCGCTTGAAAAGCTGGTGCGAGTCTACGATCTCGACCAGATCAACGAGGCGGCTGCAGATTCGGCCGCCGGGCGTACGGTCAAACCGGTGCTGCGGATGGCGCGATAAATGGCACTCAAGGTTGTCGGTGCGGGGCTCGGTCGTACCGGGACGATGTCGCTGCAGCGGGCGCTCGAGCGCCTGCTCGCCCAACCGTGCTACCACATGCTGGAGGTCTTCCGGAGGCCGCAAGACGTGGCCGTCTGGCATCGCGCCGTCCAGGGGCAGATGCCCGACTGGCACTCTTTGTTCGCGGGCTACGGGGCGGCTGTGGACTGGCCGGTCGCAGCGTTCTGGAAGGAGATCAGCACCGCCTTCCCGGACGCGATCGTGGTGTTGTCGTTGCGTGATCCGCAGGCGTGGTGGTCTAGTGCCAGCGCCACAATCTTCCAATCGCTCTCGAGGCTTGAGGACGACCGGCGACTCATGATCGAGGACCTGTTCCGTTCGCGGTTCACGCCGTCATTGGCCGACAAGGATGCGTGCATCGCGGCGTACGAGAGGCACATCGCCGATGTGCGGAGGGATGCGCCGCGGCAACGCCTGGTCGAATGGCATCCGAGCCAGGGTTGGGAGCCGCTGTGCGCCGCATTGAGAATGCCGGTGCCGGATGAGCCGTTTCCGCATGAGAACACGACCAGCGACTTCAAGGCCCGGGGCCACTGAGACGCCGATTGCAAGGACGGATAATGTGGATTGAGCGGTCATCGGGAAAACACAGCGAGTATCGGTACTCCGAGGAGAACATATGAAGGTCATCGGCCGAGACCAGGTAGTCATGTACGACGAGAAGCACAATTATCGTCAGACGCCGGGTGCAGTGAAAAAATGGCAGGACAGCAGCTGGCTTCACTGGTGGGACAACGACAACGACGTGGGCGGCGTCCACCGGATCGGACATGAATACAACTACGATGGCGAGGCGCCACGGATCGCCCTCTGGTCCAACCTCGTGACCCCGGCTGGAATTTATCGGCACGTGGTTGGCGTGCCACTTCGCGAACAGGACAAGCTGCCCAACGGCTGGGGCGGCGGAGACGACACCTGCCGTCAGACGGTCGACGACGGTGTCCACAGCTGGCTCATCGACGACAAGGCACTCGGCGTTACGGCCGAGCTCCATTTCCGCGATTTCCATCCGACCTTCTGCGGCTTCCCGCGCACGGGAAAGACATCCGAGAACATCGCGCCCGACCACATCGATGTCGGTGGTCATCTGACGGGCACGATCACGATGAAGGGCAAGTCGTTCAAGGCGACGAATGGCATGGGGGTTCGGGACCACGGCTGGGGGCATCGCGACATCAAGACGATGCTCTCGCACCGCTATGTCGCCGGCACCTTTGCGCGCGATTTCACGTTCTGCGCCTGGTCGATACACAGCGACACGAACGACGCTGTGGAATCCTTCGGCTGGGTGGTCAAGGGCGGCGACACCATCGTCTTCGCGAAGCGGATCGAGATCGTGAGCTACGTCGAGGTTGATTCAGCTTCTGTTCGCGGGGGCCGGATCATCATGGACCTGGCGGACGGCGACGTGCTGGATTGTGAATTGACGACGGTCGCGCCGGGGTTGGTGAACTGGTTCGACACGCACAAGTTCGCGAACAACAACACGCTGTGTCGCGCGGTCTGCAATGGCCGGGTTGGGGCCGGGATGTTCGAGAGCATGATGAACTTCCATAAGGGCACCCGTGCACCCGGGAAGATGCAGCGCGCCCTGGCATCCAACGGTTTCTACGCGGGGACGTTCGAAACCCTGCTTGCCGATCCCAATGGTCCGTTTACGGAGGCAAGGGTCATCTGAGGCACTACGACGCGCGCTTGGGTTCGGTGGCCGACTCCGTCACGGGGATCCCCTTCGCATACATCTGCTCGAACTTTGCCACGTCGTAGTGTTCCTGCCAGAACCGGATCTTGCCGTTATCGATCTCGAAAACGACGGACCATACGCCGCTGAATTCCTTCCCGTCGACGACGAACGTGTCGACCATGTCGACGAGTACGGCATTCCCGTTTTCGGCGATGTGCCTGATGTCGAATTTGAGCGAGGTGATACCGCGACCTGAGGCTTCATACTTTCTGAACAGGCGCTCGATCGCGTCGCGACCGCGGGCGCTCTCCTTGCCTACGCCAACGTAGTGCACGTCCTCGTCAAACATTCCGAGCAGCTCGCGGCGGTCCTCCGAGGTGATCCGTGGAAGGCTGTAGAACTTCCGGATGATGTCGATGTTGCTCATGGCAAAGCTCCCCTATTGAGCTAGGATATAGTGTGCAGCCAAATCAATCGATTCGCTACCCGACCTCCGAAGGCGGGACCAGACCAGGAGAGCGAGAGGTCACATGAGTTCATATCACTTGCAGATCGGAGGACGTGCCGTCGCCGGCGCGACCAGCATGCCGGTCATCAATCCCGCTACGGAAGCAGTCATTACCGAGTGCCCGCGCGCCGATCTGGCACAGCTGAACGCGGCGGTGGCGGTGGCGGCGGCGAAGGCAGCCTTTCCGGCCTGGGCGCGCCTCGACCTCGCCGCTCGACGCCAGAAGCTGCTGGCGATCGCTGCCGACCTTACCAGGCACGCCGCCGAGCTCGCGCGGCTACTGACAGCAGAGCAGGGCAAGCCACTGGCGCATGCCGAGGGAGAGGTCGCAGGCTCGATCGCCTTCATGGAAGCGTTGGCGTCGTTGGATATGCCCACGCGCGTGCTTCAGGAGGACGCCACGGGCCGCTTCCTCGAGCACCACACGCCTCTGGGTGTCGTCGCGGCGATCACGCCCTGGAATTTTCCCGTGTCCCTTTTCACCATCAAGGTGGTTCCGGCACTGCTTGCCGGTAATACGGTCGTTGCGAAGCCGGCGCCCACGACGCCGCTCACGACGTTGCGCATCGCGGAGATCTACTGCGCGCACCTGCCCGCCGGCGTGCTTGAACGTGATCATCGATTGCAATGACCTCGGGGCGGAGCTGACGGCGCATCCGGACGTGCGCAAGGTCTCATTCACCGGCTCTACCGCTACGGGTAAGAAGGTGATGGGCAGTGCTGCGGGTCTTCTCAAGCGCGTGACGCTCGAACTCGGCGGCAATGACCCGGCGATCGTTCTGGACGACGTCGACCCGAAGAGCGTCGCACGAATCTTTTCGAAGGCGCGATGATGAATTCGGGCCAGGTATGCCTGGCGATCAAGCGCGTTTACGTGCACAAGTCGCAGTACGAGGCGATCTGCTCGGAGCTCGCATCCCTCGCCGAAGGTGCGGTAGTGGGCGATGGCATGGCGCCCGGGACGCAGTTCGGACCGATACAGAACAAGATGCAGTACGAGCGGGTGAACGGTCTGATCGAAAGCGGCGCCCGGGAAGGAAAGATCGTCGCTGGCGGGAGAAGCACGAGGGTGCCGGGTACTTCGTTCGACCGACCATCGTGCGGGACATCGCGGACAGCGCGCGGCTCGTGCGGGAGGAGCAGTTCGGGCCAGTGTTGCCGGTGCTGAGCTACACCGACGTCGATGACGCCATCCGTCGCGCCAACGATACCGACTACGGCCTCGGCGGGACCGTCTGGTCGTCCGATCCGAAGCGCGCGCAGGAGGTGGCGATGAAAATCGACTCCGGCATCGTGTGGGTGAACTCCCACATGAATGTCAGCCCGCTGGTCGGCACCGGAGGCTCCAAGCAGTCCGGCATGGGACTCGAGCTCGGCGTCGAGGGGATGGAGGAATTCACGCAGCGGCATCTCGTCTTTGTGGCGAAATAGATCCGAAGGCGGTGGAACAGCATCGACGCGCGCGCTCAGGGAGAATCATGCCCCTTCCGATTCCGGCACGCCCTCAGGACATGACACCTGCGTTTGTCAACGAGCTCGTGAGCGAGCTGCGACCGGGGCTGACGGTCGAGTCGGCAGATATCCTGGGTATCAAGAGCTACGGGGATGCGGACAACACCGCATCGGTGTCGACATCCGCGCAGGTCAGGCTCGCGGTACGTTATGGGGGTCCGGCTCCGAGGGTCTTCCTGACACCCTGCTGGCCAAGATTTCCTTTCCCGAGGACATGGGCAGCAGCAACCCGATCCTCGATGCCGAGTTCGAGAACGAAGTCCTGTTCTACGGGCGGCTGAGGCAGGAACTCGAGATCGAAACCCCGCTCGCGCTCGGCGGGCGATTCGATCCGCGTACGAGGCGGTTCGCGCTCCTGATGGAGGATCTGACTCCCCGCGCTCCGCATATCAATTCGATGATGGACGACGACGATGTATCCGTCGCAAAGGCCGTACTCGATACGCTTGCGAAGCTGCACGCGCATTTCTGGAAGAGCCCCGGTTCAAAACCGATCTTGCCTGGGTGCAGAACCAGGTTGAGGGTCCGCTTGAGACGCTGTTCGATGGATTTGTCCGGGATCACATCGTCAAGGAGCTTGCCAGGGAAAAGTTCAAGCGGGAGTTTGCCCAGGAGCTGGGAGCTACGGCCGCGGAACTGTATGCAGGTACGAAGACGCTGAAGCGCCACCAGGCAACTCTTCCTCAAACCCTTCTCCATGGGGATGCCCATTTCGGAAACACTTACGTCATGCCCGATGGCACTGGAGGGCTGCTCGACTGGCAGGTCAGTGCCAGGGGCTTTCTCATGCACGACGTCGGCTATTTCATCCCGACCGCGCTGTCCGTCGAGTCCCGGCGCGCGCACGAGCGTGAGTTGCTTTCATTCTATCGGGATCGGCTGTGTTCCTATGGAGTCGAGGACGCGCCGGATATAGACACGCTCTGGCTCGAATACCGGCGTTCGCTGCTTTACGGGTTCGACATGGGATGGTTGACCGCTCCGCGGGAAAACTACGGTTGGGAAGTGATGGTCGTAGGAAATCATCGCACCAAGGTTGCCTGTCAGGACCATGACACGCTCCGGCTGATAGCCGAGCTGGCCTGACCCCCATCCTCCTTCATCCGCTACCGGAGCTTTGGGGCGGACGCGGTGGCCATAGATCAGGCGAGATGAGGTTGGCGATGCAGGATCCGCAGCCTTCAGCTCTTGATCGCGGGCAACTTGCTCTTGCCGTGGACGCCTACATCTGGGGCTTCCCACGGATGCTGTACGAGAAATACCTCGGCGACTTTCGCGAATCATCCGCGCCGTTCAATCGCTTTCTCGTCATGGATCGCATGGCGACGCCGAACCACGGCGGGGTGAACGTAGACACTTTGTACGGTGTAGCGTGGCTCGACCTGGTAGCCGAGCCGGTCGTGATGGAAGCTCCGGACGCGGATGGCCGCTATTACTCGGTCCAGATGGTCGATGTCCATGCCAACAACTTCGCCTATGTGGGCCGCCGAACGACCGGGACTAAGTTCCAGCGATGTCTGATCGCCGGCCCGCAGTGGCGGGGCGACACGCCGGCCGGCATGTTGCTGATTCGTTCGCCGTCTCGCCGTGTGTTCTGCTTTCTGCGAACGCTGATCGACGACGAGACGGACGTCGCCGTTGCGAACGCGTTCCATGAGCGCCTGGCCTGGGCACCGCTCTCGGCCTATCCGCGGGGTCTTCTCGGGAGCGTGCTCCTGGCCGACCTCGGACCCTATTTCCCGCATCGTCACAGTCACCTCGACAAGCTTGGCGCGGCCTACTACGACCGACTCGGCGACGCGCTGGCAAGCGACCCGCCGACTCGTCCTCAGGACCTCGAGGCGATGAACCGCTTCGCGACCATTGGCGTGGGCCCGGGCCGTCATCCTGCCGAGCAAAGCCCGGCGTGCGCCGAGCTTCTGGCCGAGGCGGCCAACCTGGGTCACGAAAGAGTTTTCGCGGCAACTCCGAACACGGCTCGCAACGGCTGGTCGATCAACCTGAACTTTGACGCTGGAGACAAGGATCCCTTGTTCAAGGCCGCCGTCAACCGCTATGGCATCGGCATGGTCGGCGCGGAGGAAGCCATATATCTGCTCCCTGCAGCGTTGTCACTGCGTTCCGGTGACCCGGTGCCTCCGTGGACTTCGATGGACCCGGATGGCGGGCCGCTCACGGGCGCGAGGAACTATCGATTGCGATTTGCGCCGGCGCAGTTACCGAAGACGGATGCTTTCTGGTCGCTGACCATGTACGACGACGACCTGATGCTCGTCGAGAATCCGATCGGTCGCTATGCGATCGGTGATCGCACTCGTGGACTTGTCTATGGCGCCGACGGCTCACTGGAGCTGCTGATACAGCATCAGTGCCCCGCCTCGGGGATCTCCAATTGGCTTCCGGCGCCAAAGGGCGAGTTCCAGATGATCTTCCGCGCCTATCAGCCTCAGGCATCGTTCCTCAACGGCGAGTACCAGCTGCCGCCGCTGGAAGTTGCGGATGACTCTACTTCGCGACCGGCACGCGGCGCTCATGAGCCGTTGTCCGTCGACCTTCTGCTCGAGCGGGCGCGGAAGGAAACAGGCCTGGCGAGTTACGGCACGCGAGATTTCATTCCTTCTCTGCGCAAGCTCGTGGAATCGGTCAACGGAGACTTGCGTCAGCTTCACGAGAAGGGAAGAGCCGGGATCGAAGACCGAATCATCCGGTTGCTGGTGAATCGGCTGCGTATGCAGCGCGACGTCGAAAAACACCCCGAGATTCTCTCCGAGCAACTCCTGCCGCCGGCAGTCATCATCGGCCTGCCACGCACCGGATCGACGAAGCTGCAGCGCATGCTCGCCGCCGGCCACGGCTTTCATGAACTGCTGATGTGGCAGGCGTTCAATCCCGCTCCGTTTCCGGGGGCCGATCGCGGCACTCGAGATCCCCGAATCCAGGCGGCGGCGGACTTTGTGGCATGGGTGGCAAGGGACGCGCCCGACAGCCATAAGGGTCACATGATGATCGTCGAGGGCACGGAGGAGGAGAACCACCTGCTCGAGCAGACCTTCGATACGCCCACCACCGTCAGCTTCGTGCCGGCCTACAGCTGGTGTAAGTACATCGAACGGGTGGACAAGACCGCGAGCTATGCGCATCTGCGCACATGCCTTCAGTATCTCCAATGGCAATTCCACGGAGACACGGCCAAGCCGTGGCTGCTCAAATATCCCGCCAACCTGGGAAACGAAAGCTACATCAGCAGAACATTCCCGGGTGCGAGATACGTGGTCACACATCGCGATCCGCTCCCGATCATGGCCTCGCTCAGCCGGTATGGCGCCTCGACCCAGTTGCTTTACTGCCACGCTCAGAGCATCCGGCAGTTCGCCCGATGGGCGCTGGAGGAATTCTCCTCCGAGATGGAGCGGCATCTTGCCTGGCGCGAAGCCAATCCAGACGCAGAGGTGCTCGATATCTCCTTCCGGGAAATCGTCGACAACGGCTTCGAGGTCGCACGCCGGATCTATGCCTTCCTCGGTGTAGCTTGGACACCCGAAACGCAGGCCGAGATACGCGATTGGCTCGTCGAGAACGAGCGGCAGAAGGACAAGCTCGAGTACAGCTTCGAGGATGTCGGCATCAGCAAGGAAGAATGCAGCGCGCGGTTCGCCGACTATTGCCGACGCTTCTCGGGGCTGTTTTAGCGTCGCAAGAAGCGATCGCGCGTCCGAGCGGTTGTGCTCCGATGAATCAGATCATGCTGAACGAGTCGTGATCGAGAACCGCCATCCCGAGCCGTGTCGTGTTGGCCATGTTGTTTGCCGCACCCTGCGTCGAGTCAGGATTCGACAGCCAGATGAAGTAGCCCCAAATCAGGCTGCGGCGGTACGCCAGCCATGCGGAGTCCCAGTCAAGCCAGGACGAACCGCGATAATTAGCAAGGCGCTCGAGATAGTAGGCAAGCAGCGCCTGCTCCCAGCGCCGTCGATCATCAATGCCGAGCGCGCCCGCAATGAAGTAAGCGACCGACATGTGCCAGGGCGCCCGACGCGTCTGCCAATCGAAGATGCCCGGCCGCCCATCACTGTCAATGAACAAGTTGCCCAGATGTTCGTCGCCGTGATTCACGCACAGCGGTTCGGTGTCGTGCATGGCCTTGAAGGCATGCAAGGCTCGTCCCATGGCGTCTCGGCTCAAGAGCTTCGCGGGAAACGCTTTGGATCGAGGTCGCTCGACGATCTCGTTCCATTGCTTGGCCTCCAGGCAATAGTTCATCCAGAATCCCACCGCATCGGCGTCCAGCGTTTTCTTCAGAAAGCCGAGTCTTCCCTCGGGTCGCAGCTCTGCGCTGTCCCACCATCGAGCATGAATCCGCGCATATGTGTCTAGGAAGCCTGCGGCCTGCTGGAAATCCAGTGGATTCAGGACGCGGCAGAAAGTCACGTTGCGAGGCACGAGGTCCTCGATGAGCATGAAGGAGCGCCCATCTGGGTCGATGCCGGCGAAGAAACACTGCGGTGTGTTCACGTCCAGGCTGGGCACGATGTGACGGTACGCCCAGACTTCGACTGAATACGTCCAGTCCATTTCGGGCGGGAAGCGACCAAATCCCGCCTTGACCACCATCGTCTCCGGCAGGCGGGCTTCGCGGCCGGCTTCGTTGTAGGTGAGTTGCAGTCGGGCCTTACCAGCCATGCCCCAGATCACTTCGATTGGCGAGCAGGACTCGACGCGGAC
Organism: uncultured Gammaproteobacteria bacterium; assembly: GCA_963728295.1. Classification (GTDB taxonomy): domain Bacteria; phylum Pseudomonadota; class Gammaproteobacteria; order Steroidobacterales; family Steroidobacteraceae; genus DATJKD01. Next base: position 378,687 of record CAVSKB010000011.1, read on the forward strand.
ACCAGGGAAGGAGCGGTTCAGAGCCGCCGACATCCATGTCGGGGTTAGTTCATCTATGGTCGATGGGGCGCGCAGATCCGTGTCAACGCTCAAGGGCATTTGCGCCTCCTCATCAACGTGTAGTGTCGTATCTCTTTCCAGCATCGTCGACCGACCGCGATTCTTCCTCACGGCCAGGTCAAGCCTCATGCGCGGCTCGTTCGGCGCTCACCCGCTTCCAGTCGATGGCAGGCAGGACGAGTGTGAGAATCAGCCGCGCAACCGCCGCGGAATCCTTCCAGCGCGCTCGATTCGGCGCCATGGCCTGACCGATCGGCCGAAACTGCGAGAAACCCATCGTGGCGATGTACACCAGCATTGCCACCCATTCCGCCGACCCCTGGCCGGTGAGTTGCGCGCACAGGTCCTTGACCATCCTGTACGGTTCGACGAAGTAGTCCTTGGTTAGCCTCGCCACGCCGGAATCATCCTGGTCCAGGATCTCCCGCTGCATCAGTTTCGAAATGCAGGGGTCGTTCAGCAGATCGTCATACAACTCCGATACGAAGGCAAACAACCGAACCTCCGGTGCATCCGGCTGCTGCAGGAGGGCAATGTACTTCGCATCAGCGCGCGCAAGCGCACTCCCAAAGGCCGTCAGGTACAGCGTGCGCTTGTTATGGAAGTGCCGGTACAAGATGGGAAACTTCACGTTGGCCCCGGCCGCGATCTGACGGGTCGTCACGGCGGCGAACCCCCGCTCGGCGAATAGCAGCGAGGCGACTTCCAGGATTCGTTCCTGGGCAGGCTTGGTCTGCCTCGACCTGTTTCCGCCGGCGCCCGGGCGGGCCGAGGACTTCGATGACCTCGACCGCTTGACCGCCGCCCCCCGGCTCACTGTCGTGCTTTGGCGAGGTCGTTTCTTCTTGCTGGGCATGTTTCCACCAATTGGCTGCATCCAGCCGTCTATACGCTTGACGCGATAATGTCCAGCTGCAATGCTAGCGATCGCTAACGCGGCATGCGAACTATCAGCAAGCGTCCGGCTTTGCTTGCTTGAGGTCCGCTGGAGCACCCAGTGACGTCGATTTTCGGGGGATCGCACATGAATTCACGCTTGGGACAGTTGGTTGGCGGTGCGCTGGTCGCGCAGGTTGCCATGTCTGCGCTTGTACAGGCAGCGCCTGCGGAGTCTTCGGGTCCGCCCATCGAGGCTACGGCGACCACCGGAATCGAGGAGGTCGTTGTAACCGCGAGACGGCGCAACGAGAACGTACAGAATGTGCCGATCGCTATCAGCGCGTTTTCGGCAGATGCCTTGCGGAAGAGCAAGATCGACTCGATTGCCGACATCGGTATCGTCACGCCCGCGCTGAACGCGGCCAGCGCCGGTGTCGGCATTACGCCATTTCTGCGCGGCGTGGGTCAGCCGACGACGACACCCGGCGGCGAAGGCCCGGTCGCCATGTACATCGATGGCGTGTATCAGCCGATGCTCTGGACCAACGGAACTCCCTTCAACAATGTCGAGCGGGTCGAGGTCCTGAAGGGTCCGCAGGGCACTCTGTTCGGGCGGAATGCGACGGGCGGCCTGATTCACGTCATCACTCGCGATCCGACCGAGGAGTTTTCGGGCAATGCCAGCGTTTCGTACGGGAACTACGACACGGTAACGGCCAAGGCCTACGTGACGGGGGGAATCACTGACGGCGTTGCAGTGGATCTTGCGGCTTACTACCTCGACAGCAACGAGGGCTGGGGCCGCAACTTCGATTCACCACAAGGTCGTTTCGGCCCGCCCGGCAAGGAGATCGGACTCACCGACGACCTGGCGCTGCGCAGCAAGCTGCTGGCGCAACCCACGGATGAGCTCACGATCACGCTGACGGGCGACTATCGCAACGCCGACACGACGTCTGGATACAACTACAACATTGCCGGCGTCGTGGGCCAGGATGGATTGCCGCCGGTACCAGGGTACTACGACGTCGTCGTCACGCCCGGACGGGCGATGGCCATGGAAAGCGACGTCTGGAGCGCCAGCGCAAAGCTTGCCTACGACTTCGGCGGTTTCACCCTCACCAGCCTGACGAGCTACCAGGAGGTCGAGGTCGACCAGACATTCGACAACGACCTGATCACAGCGGACCTCGTGTCCGCCAACACCGTCTCCGGCATCAACGATACGTTCCAGCAGGAGTTCCAGATCGCCTCCAACGGCGAGGGCCCGTTCCGCTGGATGGCCGGCTTCTACTACCTGGACATGGAAGGCGGATTCGGAGGGCAGAAGGGCCTGCAGCTCACCGGGGCCGCTTTCGGAGGGCCACCCCTAGCCATCGACATCCGGAACACGATCAAGACCGAGTCCTACGCGGTCTTCGCGGAAGTCAATTACGACTTCACCGAGCAGACCCGACTGACCGTGGGCGCGCGCAATACCTGGGACGACAGAAATCTCGTCGGTGAAACGATCCTGGACGGGCAGTTTGGTGGTTTCGCCCCGATCATCACGCTGGCAACCACGGACATTTCGAAAGATTTCAGTGATCCAACCTATCGCGTGATCCTGAACCACAACTTTGCGGACGAAGTGATGGGCTATGCGTCCTACAGTCACGGCTTCAAGAGCGGCAACTTCAATCCTGTCGACCCGGCCAATCCTCCGTTCGACCCGGAGGAGCTCGACGCCTATGAAGTCGGCGTCAAGACCACCCTTCTCGACCGCAGGGTCACGTTGAACGGTGCGGTCTACTATTACGACTATTCGAACCTGCAATTCGAGATCAACACCGGCGTCAGCACCCAGACCCAGAACGCGACGTCGGCGGAGATCAAGGGACTCGAGCTGGATGCGACTTTCGTCCCGACCGACAACCTCACCTTGCGCCTGGGGTATGCATACATTGACGGCGAATACGAAGAGTTCACGAATGCAGGATGTTTCACGCCCAACCCGATTTTCGATCCCAACGTTCCGGGCAGCACCGTCAACAACGCCACCGTGTGCGATGCAAGCGGCACCCCGATCATTCGCACACCGGAGAACTCATACAACGCTTCCGTGAACTACAGCGTGCCGCTCGCCACGAGCCGGCTTGACCTCAACCTGGCGTATCAGACAAGTTCGGAAGTGCGCTACGACCTGCAGGGACGCCTCAGGCAGGACTCCGTCGACCTGATGAATGGATCGATCTACTGGACTGCCGATTCCGGGCTCCGCATCGGTGCCTTCGGCAAGAACCTGCTCGACGAGGAGTACTCGAGCTACTACATCGAGCAGGCGTTCGGCGACTACTACGCAGCGTCGCCGCCGCGGACGTACGGCTTCGAGATTGGGTACGACTTCTAGGCCCTGATGCACCGTTGGTCGCCCGAGGAGCGCGGCAAATGGCCGGACTGAATCGCCTCCTAGGCAAGGTCGCAGTCGTCACCGGCTCGACGAAGGGCATCGGCCGTGCCATCGCCACTGTATTCGCGGCCGAGGGCGCCCGGGTCGTCGTCTCCGGCCGCGACGCCGCGTCCGGCGCCTCGGTCGTCAGCGCGATCGCCGCGTCGGGCGGCGAGGCCATCTTCGTGCAAGCGGACGTGGGCCGCGAAGACGATGTACGCGCGCTGATTGCGAAGGCCGATTCGACCTGGGGGCGGCTCGACATCCTCGTCAACAACGCGGCTCCTTCGGACTTTATCGCGGAGGGCGGCGAGGAGTCCGTTGTCAATCTGCCAACGGAGAGCTGGGAGTTCATGCTGCGAGTGACCGCGACCGGTCCCTTCTGGGGCTGCAAGTACGCAGTGCCCCTGATGCAGCGAGGCGGGGGCGGGTCGATTGTCAATATCGGCTCGATGTCGTCCAAGGTTGGTCTGCAGCGGCTTGCCGCCTATACGGCCGCAAAGGGCGCGCTGAATGCCCTGACTCGACAGGTGGCAGTGGAGTACGGCAAGGACGGGATCCGCTGCAATGTGATCATCATCGGATTCATCCCCAGCGGCACCAATGCCTCGCAGAAGGTAATGGAGGATCCGGTGTCGGGCCCGATCGTTCGTTCGCTGAGCCTTACCCGGCTCGGGCGACCGGAGGACGTGGCCTATGCCTGCGTGTGGCTGTCTTCCGACGAAGCCGAGTTCATTACGGGGATCGAGCTTCCGGTGGACGGCGGCGTCCTGGTGCGACCGGCGGCCCCGGAGATCCGGGTGCAGGAACCGCCGCCGCATTAGTGCGGTGCCGGAGGCACAGATGTCCACGACAACGCCGTTCGATGTCGACCTGATGCAGACCGCCGCCCTTGGCGACGCGATCCTGTCGGAGCTCGACCGCCTGAGAGAGCTGGACCCGATTCATTTCAGTCCTGCCACCGGGGGCTGGCTGATCACACGCCACGAGGACGTGATGAAGGGGCTGAGCGGCGACCTTCCGCTATCGACCAATCGACTGCCGGCCATCCAGTTCCTCTCGATCCCGGAAGCGGAATGGCCGGCGCGCATACCAAACCTGCTTCGATACATCCCGAACTGGATTATCTCCCTCGATCCGCCGGCCCACACGCGGCAACGGAAGCTCCTGGTCAAGGCATTCAACAGGCAGACTGTTGAACGTGTGCGCCCATACGTGCGCGAGCGTGTCGCCTCGTTGCTCGAGGCTGCCGAGTCCGCCGGCGAGGTGGAGTTCGTGGAGGGCATCGCCCGCCAATTGCCGGGCGCGGTAATTCTGCGCCAGCTCGGGCTTCCGGAGAGCTACGTCCCGAAACTCAAGGGGTGGGCCAACGCCTTCCAGGCGGGACTCTCGACTTCACGTCCGCACCCGGAATGGCTTGAAGCGGCCGATCGCGCGATGGCGGAGATGAACGAGATGTTCCTTCTGGCGATCGATGAGCGCCGACAGCAGCCGCGCGACGATCTGCTGACGGAGCTGCTCCACGCCACCGAGGAGGGCGATTCGCTCTCCCCGGACGAGATGCTGGCAGCCCTATCGCTCTTGCTGGTCGCCGGCCACGATACGACGCACAACTCGATGACCCTGGGCGTCGTGGCCCTGGACCGCAGCCCGGAGGCGTGGGATTTCATGCGCGCTCACCCCGAGAAGATCCTGGGTTGCGTCAGCGAGATCATGCGCATCTCGGCCATGTCCGCGGCGCAGGCGCGAATAGCGACCCAGGATTTCGACTGGCACGACAGGAAAATCCGACGCGGCGACGTCCTGTTCATGATGCAGGCCGCCGGCAACCGGGACCCGCGTGTCTATGCGCAGCCGACCCAGCTTCACTTCGGCCACGACAATACACGGGACCTTACATTCGGGCCGGGGCTGCATCATTGCGTCGGCCACCTGCTGGCGAAGATGCAGCTGACCGAGTTCTTCAGTGCCCTCGTTCAGCGATTCGACCGGGTCGAGGTGCTGGACCCTCAGCTCGAGTTCCAGCCACAGATCGCCTTTCGTGGCCTGTATCGGCTGAACGTGCGGTTTCATCAGAGGAGCCCACATGCAACGTGAAGACAGTGAGGTGGTGGCCCGATTCTGGAAGGCCTTCGCCAGCCGTGACGTTCCCGCCGCTATGGCACTCTTCCACGCGGACGCCACGTATGAGGACCTCGGGGCGCGGCACCTGTGCAAGGGTCTACCGGAGATCACCGCGTTCTGGAACTCGTTCTTCGAGAACGTGTCGGCCCGTGACTTCGTGGCGCAGCGAGATACCACCCTCATAGCGCCAGATGGACACTACGCCACCGAGTGGACCATGCAGTTCCGCCTCGAGGGGTCCTTCGGGGACGTCAAGGGAACGGGGCAGAAGCTTCGCTTCCAGGGCGCATCGGTGGGACGCATCGTCGACGGTCTAATCGCCTTCCAGCGCGACTACTGGGATACCGGAACGGTAATGCAGCAGCTCAACGCGTCGGCGCTCCCGGACGATCCTCTATGAGGCGATGGGTCTGCAGGATGTCTTCGAGGACATCGGAGCTGCGCCCGAATTGGTCACCTGCATCAATGGCCTACGCCGGCTCCCGGCTCACCAAGGCCCTGTAGCAGCTTGCTGTCGAAGTACTCGCGCCAGGCGACGATCTTGCCCGAGCGGATGTCCATCATGCCGACGACGGGTACGGTGGCGAGCACACGGCCCTCGGCATTGCGCAAATAATCGATGCGCTCGGACACGACGCACGATCCCGATGATATCAATCTGACGACGTCAACCTTGATGGTCTCGATCCGTTGTTGCACGCGCGCGGCGCGCAGCAACTCGACCACGGCGGCAGGGCCGGTGAAATCCGGAAATCCGCTCTGTATCAGCACGCAATCCCCGGACATGAGTTCCAGGAAACCGGCACAGAACTCCTCGAAGCTCGCCTCCCAGCGCAGGAAGAACTGGCGGACGAGGCTTTCGTTCGTCTCCTCGCTCGTCATGCAGCATGTTCCGGCGTTGCCACGCGTTGCCGCATCCGGACGTCGAGCCGCGTGAGGCCCCGCTGCGTGAGGACCGGGGAGAATTCGATCCCGTCTGGAAGGATCTCGACGTCGAAACGGCGGAACAGCTCGGGCAGCAGCTCCCCGAGCTGCATCTTGGCGAGAAGGTGTCCGATGCAGTGATGGATCCCGGTACCAAAGACCAGGGACATCTCGGTCGGACGCGTCATATCCAGAGTCTCAGGGTCGGGAAACACGCGAGGATCGCGGTTTCCACCTGCCAGCATGAGCAGCACGTAATCCCCCCGACGTAGCTGCTGGCCGTGCCACTCGAAATCCGCGCTGACCACTCGCGGCTGCATTGTGGACATGGCAATGAAACGCGCAAGCTCCATGATGCTGTTGGACAGCGAATCGGGGTTCCCGAGGAGGTACTCGCGAGCCTGCGGGTGGCGCACCAGGGCGACGGTGCCGAGCGCCATGGAATTCATGGTCGTGTCGTGCCCAGCGATCAGGACGACGACGCAGACGCCGATGATCTCCTCGTCGGAGAGCCGGTCCGCGCCATCGCGGGCGGTCACCATCTCCGACAGGAAATCCTGGGATGGCGTCGCCCGGCGCCTGGCGATTTCGCGCTCGAACAGCTCGGTCATTTCCGCCACTGTGCGCTCCATGTCGTCGAGCGCCTGGGGAGACGACTGCGCGGAGCCAAGCGCCACGTTGATGGCCAGAGACCATTCCTCGAGCCGCGGCAACGTCTCCTCGGGGATGCCGAGCAATCGCATGATGACGCGCGCCGTAGTCGCGCGCGCGACCTCGTTGACGAACTCGACTTCACCTCTGGTCCCGGCGCGATCGAGCACTGAGCGCACGGTCTGGCGGACATAGGGCCGCAGGTCTTCGATCACCTTGCGACCGAATGCTCGCGTGAGAAGCTTCCTCAAGCGAGTATGCAGCGGGGGATCCGTGAAGACGGGCCAGAAGCTGATCGTGCGCATCGTCTGAGGGAAACGAGCGGCGCGCTCGGCCTCCGGCACCGCCGCAAAGGCGGGTTGGTAGCGGACGTTCGACAGCGGCAGGCGCCCTGAATAGGCGTCGACGAGATCCTCGTGCCTGGTGACGATCCAGGCATTGGAGTTCCTGCTCCAGATCACCGGGCCAGCCTCCCGCATCGCGTTGATCTGGCCGAGCACGCCGTTTCCTATCTCGGCAATGCGGTGGAATTCGATATCGGGAGTGGTCTCAGGAATCATCGAGGGCGGGCTCGTTGACCGGCCGGGCGAGCTTATAGTACAAGATGCCGAATCGGTGTGCTGGCGGATCATTTCTGAGCACACCTTTGTGTGAAACCTGAACAAGACGGAGACCAGCGATGGCTATCTCCTACCTGCTGCCCGTATCGGAGCCCACGCCTACCCGGGAATACGACCTCGGTCTCCGGGAAGACGGGCCTCTGGTGATCGGACTGCTCGCCAATGGATTTCCGGATGCGGACAACTATCTCCAGAGACAGGCCGAGGCACTCGCGCGGCGCTTGCCCGGAGTCGAGTTCCGCGCGGCGGTCAAGGGCAGGTCCGATCAGCTCAGCGCGGGAATTCAGGAGCCATTGCTGTCGAAGATGGCCGACGAGTGCGATGCGGTGCTCATCGCATGGGGTCACTGTGGCAGCTGCACCTCCGGAGTGACCCGCGATGCGATTGCATTTGCGGAGCGGGGCATTCCTTCCGTCACGCTGATCTGTGACGTGTTCTGGAAGTATTCGGAGTGGATGCAGGGCGCGCTCGGGATGACGAATATTCCACGCGTGCAGATTCCCTATCCTGTCGCAGGTACCTCCGAGAAGAGTCAACGCGACGTGGCTGAGCAGGTGGCACCGCAGATCCTCGACAAGCTGATGGCGCGACAAGCCGTCGATGCCGGACATTGCTGAGGCGGCGGACGAGGAAGCTGCGCTCGAGCAGCTGCATCGGGCAAGCCACACCGATGGCCTGCCGGTCGTAATACCCACGCCGCGGCGCGTCGAGGAGATGATCCGTGCCGGCGGCTACGATCCGGACGTCTCGCTCGGTGCGGTCGGGCCGAGCCAGTCGGCTGCGACGATTCAAGCCGTGGCCGTCAACGCCGTCATGGCTGGATGCCTGCCGACTCACTTTCCCGTGGTCGTGGCTGCGGTCAGTGCGATCTGTGATCCGGAGTTCGATCTCACCGAGGTCCAGGTCACGACGCACCCCGTGACGCCGATCCTGATCGTCAACGGCCCAGCGCGCGAGTTATGTGGTCTCTCGTCGGGATTCGGGGCGTTTGGTCCGGGGCATCGCGCGAATGCCTCCATCGGCCGGGCCGTGCGGCTCGTCATGATGAACATCGGAGGTGCGCGGCCCGGTGTCAACGACATGGCGATCTACGGGCACCCGGCAAAATTCACGTTCTGCGCCGCCGAAGATGAAGAGGCGTCCCCGTGGCCACCACTTCACGTGTCGCGCGGATGGCAGCCCGATCAAAGCACCGTGACGGCGGCGGCCGTCGAAGGTCCGCACTCGGTCATCTGCGCACCGATGTCGCCTGACTGCGTGGAAATGGCTGTCCCTGCGGCGATCGCTGCCATCGCGAGCGCCGTCGGATCGCCGGGATCGAACACGACGTACTTCGAGCGCGGCACGATCGTCGTGGTCATAAATCAGCTGCTTGCCCGCATGTTCTCTGATGCGGGGTACAGCCGGCAGGGCATGCAGGAGCAACTCGTGGAGCGCTCGCGCCATCCACGCCGCGTACTGCGGCAGTTGAATCCGGCGCTGATGCCGCCCGGGCCCGACGATGACCTCGTCCCCCGCAGGGACCCGGGAACAATCCTGATCGTCGTGGCCGGAGGAAGGGGCAACTACGCGATGGTATGCCCCACGCTCGGTGTCGGGCCGCACAACAACGCCGCCGTCACCAAGGAGATCGAGATCAATCAGATGTGCATGCTTCCGTCCGCGAGCCAGTAAGGCCGCGGATTCAAAGCGACCTGTGTCTTCGAGCGGCCGGCGGATTTTCTCATCTTCGTCTCAGGGGACAACGGCGGCGCGTATTCAGGATATTTCCCGACCTGGGGCGGCGGACCGCGTGGCAGCCTGGCTGTGACCAGGAAGATCCGCAGCGCTGATGTCTGCGAGATTCCGGCAAGCAACCGCTGAGGCAACGTTATTGAACAGGCCTGCTCGCTGGTTCCACGGGTGGACCGTGGTTGGGACCGCGTTCCTGTCGCAGGGATTCGCGATCGGGTTATCCACCTCGACTTATGGCGTCTATGTCCTGCCGATCGGTGCAGACCTTGATGCTTCGCGTTTTCAAACTACGCTGGGCTACGCGCTGCTCATGGCAGGTCTCAGCGTGACGGCGCCGATCGCCGGTCGGCTGATCGAGCGCGGCTCCATTCGCATGATAATGATCGCTGGCGTGGTGCTGCTGGCTTCGGGGCTGGCGCTGCTCTCCGTCGCGAATCACATAGCGCAGATCATCATAATCTATGCGACGTTCATCGCCGTTGGCGCGACGCTTGCGGGAGCTCTCCCGGCGTCGACACTGGTCGTAAACTGGTTCGATGCGCGCAGGGGCCGGGCATTGGGCATCAGCACGGTAGGAGCGTCCGCCGGAGGCCTGGTCCTGCCGCCTGTAGCGGCAAACTTGATCGAGCAGATGGGATGGCGCGCCTCATGTCAGGTCCTGGCAGTTGCCGCCGTGCTGATCGCAGTCCCCCTCATCTACTGGGCAGTGTCAAACCGGCCTGAGGATCGCAGTCTGGTCGCCGATGGCCTTCAACGCACGCGTGATCCGCAGACCCAGCGGCCGATTGCTTCGAGCGTCGGCGTCCGAGACATCCTTCGATCGCCGGCGTTCTGGGCAGTTGCCGTGGCCGCCGGCGCGGGCAACTGCGTCACCAGCGGCCTGCTGGTGAACATCGTGCCACTCGCCGTTGATCACGGTTATGAGCACACGAGGTCGGCGTATCTCATTTCGATTTTCACGGTCGGACTCGTGGCGGGCAAGTTGCTGATCGGAGCCGCAAGTGATCGCTTCAGGACCGCGACGCTCTGGCAGCTGTCGCTGGGCCTCGCAGCGCTTGGGGTGTTACTCGTTGCCAACGTCACGAGCCTGTCAGGTCTTGCCGTCGCATGCGCGCTCGCCGGCCTGGGGTCCGGTGGCTACTATCCGCTCATCGGAATGTCGATCGCCGACAGCTTTCCACGCCCCGCGTTCGGCCGCGTCATGGGACTGGTCCTGCCTGTTCTGTACCTGATTGCGCTGCCCGGCGCGCCTCTGGCCGGCCTGGTGTTCGATCGAGCAGGGTCGTACGTCCCGGCGATGTGGGCATTCGCCGGCACGCTCGCGGTCGGAGCCATAGCGATCCGTCTTGGAAAGCCAGGGCGGGTATCGTCCGGTAGGTAGGTAAACAGATGATATGCAAGCAAACACCACGCGCCGCCGTCTGTTATTCTTTTCCCGGCCGCGGATGCGACATCATGCAGCGAGCCTAGGGAGGCGTCATGGCAGCTGATCATGAAACTACCTTGCGCCGGTTCATGAGCGACTGGAGCAAGGACTTCGAGTCGATCATCCAATCCTACAGGCAGTACCTGGCCGCCGACGTGGTCTGGGAGCAGGGCCCGATCCCCACCACGCGCTCCCTCGACGAGGCGATCGCGCTCCTACGCCAGTTTCGCGAGCGGGTGGGACTGGAGAGTTTCCCGGCCGACGTGCGCCAGGTCGTGGTCAGGGGCGACGTCGGATTTGCCGAGCGCGTCGATCACCTCCGCCGTCGGGACGGAACCGTGATTGCATCCATCCCGGTGACCGGTGTCTTCGAATTCAACGCCGCAGGCAAGATTTCCGCCTGGCGCGAGTACTTCGATTCGACTGCAGTTCCGAGGCTTTGAGCAATCCGACTTCTTGCATAGTTCGCGAACGCATCATAGACTAGCTCAACACTACGCCTGCGTTCGAATCCAGCTGATTCTGCTCACATTAACGGCGGGCGACACGCTGATTGTTGTAATCCGACAACGCTTCGACCGACGAACAGAGGGGGAAGGACTGTGGTGAAAGCGACTCTGCGATCATGCGTCCTTGCGACGCTCGTGACTTTGGGACTCATTCCTGCGGCGCACGCACAGATTGAGGAAGTCGTCGTCACGGCGACTCGGCGTGACGAGAGTCAGCAGACCGTACCGATCAGTATCACCGCACTCTCGAGCGAAACGCTGGCGACCGCACGCGTCGAGGGCGTTCGCGACCTCGGCTTCGTTACGCCGGGTCTGAACATGAACGGCCGGTCGAATGTCTGGATTCCATATATCCGCGGCATCGGCGCTCAGGACACCTCGGGCGGGCAGGAAGCCAGCGTGTCGATCTATATCGACGGCGTTTATATGTCGAGCCCGCACGCCGGGTCCCTGTCGTTCAATAACATCGAGCGTGTGGAAGTGCTCAAGGGCCCCCAGGGCACGCTGTTCGGCCGGAACTCCACAGGGGGCCTGATCAACGTCATTACCCGCGACCCGGGCCAGGAGCTCGAGGTCTTCGGCAAGCTGGGGATTGGCGACTATGAGACCTACAACGCACAGCTCTACGTGGGCGGCGGAATCACGGACACAGTATCCGCCGACATTGCGCTGAACTATATGGACCAGGGCGAGGCCTATGGACGCAATGTTTTCAGCGGCCGGGAAACCGCGACCGACGGGGACGAGGGCGTTCGCACCAAGTGGATATGGGAGCCGAGCGACAGCACGAAACTGACATGGACCGCCGACTATCAAAAGCACGAGTCGGGTCAGGGCGACAACCGCTCACTGATGCCCGGGTCCCTGGGCTCCGACGGCACGGTGCATGAGGGAGGGTTTCAGGACGTCAACATGAATTTCCCGAGCGATGGCGAAACCGACGGTTACGTCAAGAACTACGGGACCATGCTCAAGGTGCAGCACTCGTTCGACTCCGTAGACTTCGTCAGCATCAGCGCCTACCGGGAAATCAAGCAGTTCAACGTATTCGACAATGACGGCCTTCCGAGTGCGGTCGTGGAAGCGATCCAGCACTTCAACAGGACAGAAACGTTTACCCAGGAGTTCCAGCTCCTCTCCGGCGACGAGGACAGCAGGTTCAACTGGATCGTTGGCGCGTTCTACCTGGACGACAAGTCGGGTTACGCGGATCCGCAGGGTCTCCAGATTTCAGGAGGGCAGGTGCTCCCGATCCCGGGCGCCTACGTGCAATTCGTCGATCCGATCTCGACGGAGTCCATCGCCCTTTTCGCTGAGGGCACGTACAGCCTGACCGACCGCGCACGCGTCACGTTGGGGGGGCGCTATACAGAGGACAAGAAGGAGATCGGCGGCGAGCAGCGAGTCTTCACGGTATTTCCGGACATATTGTTCCCCGGTGCCCCTGCGCTGGTCACGATTCCTTTCGACTTCGACGAGAAGTGGTCCGAGCCGACATACAAGCTCTCGTTTGAATACGACGTGACCGACGATGCAATGCTCTACGCCTCGTACAACCGTGGTTTCCGCAGCGGCTCCTACAACACCGTCGGCGTGACGGGTGTTCCGGTCGACCCCGAGCTCATCGACGCCTACGAGATCGGCCTCAAGAGCGAATGGCTGGAGAATCGGCTGCGCTTGAATGGCGCCGTGTTCTACTACGACTTCACGGACCTGCAGGTCGTGATTTCGCGCGGGGCGTCAACCGACCTGCTCAATGCGGGCAAGGCCGAAATATACGGTTTGGACATGGAGTTGCAAGCGAGCGCCACGGATAACCTGACCCTGCGGGCAGGCGTCTCGTTCCTCGATACCGAATACACCGAGTTCGAGACCGGCACCTTGTGTTCGACGCGCCTGCCCGACGGACATACCGTGAACACGCCGCCGTGTTCGCCCAAAGGCAACGAACTGGTCCGCTCGCCAGAGCAAACGTTCAATCTCGGCATGGTGTACCGGCGGCCAGTCGACTTCGGCTTCATCGGCGCCAGCTTCGACTACAAATGGACCGACGATTTCTTCTGGGAAATCGACAACCGCCTCGTCGAGCCGTCCTATGGCCTGTTGAACGGGCAATTGTTCTGGCAGACGGCGGACGAGCACTGGGGTGTCGCTCTGTGGGGCCGCAATATCACCGACGAGGAATATTCGGTGTTCTCGGTCGCACAGGCCAGCTGCGGTGCTGCCTGCGGTGTCAACCCGTTTGGCATCGGCGACCAGTACTCGGCGGGCGCGCCCCGCACCTGGGGAGTGGAGGTCAACTTCAAGTTCTGAGGTTCCGGCCATCGATCGGTTGATCATTCCTGGCGCGGCGGCACGTCTTAATTAATTATGTGTCGCCGCGCCCGGAGACCGGTATTCGGCATTCGATTCTGACGTTCGGAGAGCAACGGAGTGCCTGATCCATCGCTCGAGAGTGTGCCCCGGGCAAGTCTCCCTGCGGATTTCCAGGCGCTGTGTGCGCAGGCGGACGAGCGTTCCATCGACACGACGTATCTCCGGGTGCTCGCGAACCATCCAGCGCTCGTTCGCTGGTACTACGAAGCCTTCTACCAGCGCGTGTTCTACAACAGCGAAGGCGACATGAAGGTCGACCGGCGCACCAAGGAACTGGTGCGACTCAAACTCTCCCGGCACCACGGTTGCCAGGTCTGCAATCGCGGTAACGAGATCGAGACGCTGGCCGCAGGATACTCGCAGGAGCAGATCGACCACGTCGCGGTACCGACCTCGCAGCATTTCTCGCCGGCAGAGCTCGCCGTTCTGGAACTCTGCGAACAGGTCGTCCTGCAGAACCTCGACGGTGCCCTGACGCCGGAACTGCATCGCCGCCTGCAACCGTACTTCGACGACGCGCAGATACTGGAGCTGGGGTTGTTTGCGGCAATACTGGCGGGCTTCTCAAAGTTCCTGTTCGTCTTCGACCTCGTGCCGCGTGATCCGCAGTGTCCTCTGCCCGAGAGGGCACCAGCCGGGCACGGGTGACTGCGTCGGGGGAATGTTCTTGCAGAGCGAGTCGAGAATCCTGACCCGCCTGATGGCGCTGCTGTCGGCGCGTCCCGGGATTGCGACCCATGTGCTGGGATCCTTTCTCACGGGCCGCCGCGAACCACTCACCGCGCGCTTCGGCCCGGACGCGCAGATAGTCATCGGCATACACCGAAGCGACGATCCCTTTTTACAGGTCGGCGGTGAGCGAACGATCGAGTCCGCCGACGCGATACTCCAGGTGAGCCTTCCAGGAGAGTCGCCGCAGGAGGATTTCTTCGCAAGGCTGAGCGGGCTGGCGGACGATCTGCGGGAGATGGTCGACATCCACAAGTCGGCCCTCGCGCTTGGCAGGGCATATCTCATCGTAGAGAGAGACGGTCCCGTCTTCTGCGGCTTCCTCGGGCGCCGTCATCCGGACATCTCCCTCGAGGAAATGCGGCACTGGTGGCTGTATCACCACGGTCCGCTTGGCGTTGCGCTCACGGGCACGCGCTCGCCTCATGGGTATGACCAGCTGCACGTCGAACCGGATGCGAGCAGGAAGGCAGCCGCCATTGCAGGATTCCCCTACGTTCCCTACGACATGGGCGACAGTCTCTACATCGAGGACCTCGACGAGTTCGTGCGAGGCACGTCCGATCCGGAGGTCCAGCGCCAGCTATATGAGGACGAGATCGGACACCTCGATCACTCGTCCTGGCGCGGCGCGTTCACCGACCGAATCTAGCCGACGCGATGTGTTACCGCGCGTAATCCGCCTCGAGCAATCCTGCGTCGAAAATCCGCTCGGCGTTTCCACGGTGATACGAGCGTTCCGTGTGCCCGACCGCCAGTCTGCCATTGCAGCTGAAGGTGCTAGGTTGCTCGACGTTGGTCATGAAGAACTCGGTCACGCCCGTCGGAAGACCCGGCAGGAAGTGACTCATCAACGTCCCGTAGGAGAAGAAAGCGAGCCCCTTCGGAGTGGCGGTCATCCGCATGGTTCCGAGCTGCGATTCGATGACGAGCTCATAGTTTCCGAGAATATTGTCCGAGGAGGTCAGCCGCGGTGCGAAAACGATGCGGGCCGGCACGAAGGCCTCGTCCTTGTAGATCTGGGCGGTGGAGAGAGCTTCGACCTCCTTGCCATCGACCATCTGCCAGACCTGATAAATAGCGAAGGCGTCACCTTCCGGGAATTGACCCTGGATCCAGGTATGACCTCGAAATTCCTTCAGATAACGCGGGCCACGGCTGTGGTCGCGGTACCCTACACCGCTGAATGCGTAGCGCGTGTCGGCGTGCGCGATGGTGCCGCGCACCCGCCCGAGCTGCTCGGTGTGCCACTTGGCCCACGTGGTGTTGTCGTCCTGCGGGTAATACCACATCGGGGAGCTGGCTTCGAAGACCAGGTCAACTTCGACCTTATCGAGCACCAGCGGATTCGCGGGTGGATTCGCAACCTGGTGCAATGCGATGGGTTGCATGGGTCCGGAGTAGAGAATGCGAATTCGCTTGCCCGGTTCCTCGCACACCAGGCGCTCACAGGCAACGGCCGGGCCGCGCGAGCAGTCGCCGCGACCAAACGCCTGCGCCCAGAGGACGCTTCCGTCCGGAAGCCAGAGGATCAGAAGTTCGCGCAGGATTTCGGGATCCTTGATCCAGCGGCCGATGTGCACGTAATAGCCGAGTCGGCTGTCCTTGTCGTAGCCCGTGTAGCAGAAGTTCTCGCTCATATGAGGAACATCGGGCAATGATGCGAGGACAGTTTCGTCGGCTAACGGCACATTCCAGGTGAATTCCTCGTTTCGTCGCTTGTCCATCTGACTTCCTTTCCTGGGGCGCGCGTCCAGCTCCGCGTCAAATCGGAGCTGAACGGTAAAGATCTAAAATGATCGCGTCGATCTCACGATCGGACTTGGTGCGGCTGGCCTCGATGAGAAACTCGGCGTCTGCCCCGACGCGATAGCGGGGGAGGGGATGCGGCGAGTCGATCGCCTCGATCACGGCATCGGCGACTACTTCGGGTCGCATTAGACCGCCCGCCGCGAGCGCTTCCTCGACGCGACACAGCATCTGGCGGTAGAGCTGGCCGTAGAGACCGCGCTCCGAGTCGGAAAGCGCCGTGAGCCTGGCCGCAAGTGCATCGCGGCTGCGGGTGAGGACGGGCGTGTCCATGGTGCCCGGCTGCAGTACGACGATTGCGACGCCCCATTCGCTCGCTTCCTGCCGCATCACGTCCGCAAGACCTTCCAGGGCGAACTTCGAGGCGACATAGGCGCCCATCATCGGTGTGGCGACGCGGCCCGAAAGCGAGCTGGTGATGACCAGGCGGCCGCCGTCGCGGCGAAGTGCCGGCATCGCTGACTGGTACACCGCAAGCAGAGAAATGCAGTTGATTTCCAGGGTGCGACGGAACTCATCCAGGGAGCTCATTTCTGCCGGGGCGAACGGCGAGACCGCCGCGCAGAAGACGACTGCGTTGAGCGGTGCGACCTTCGGGAATCAACGTCGCCGCAAAATCCCGCACTCCTTCCGCGTCGGCCAGGTCGAGCGCGAGCACGCGACGGCTTCCGGGGACGTCCCGCTCGGAACTCCTCGAGCGTTGCCTGCTGCGAAACGAGCGCAGTAACGGAATCACCGCGGCCGATCAGTTTACGGGCGACTGCCCGGCCCAGACCGCTGTTTGCGCCGATCAGCAATACGTTGCGTGACATGCTCGCCTCAGACGCCGGGTGAAACCTCAGCCTCTGCACTGGAGCGTGCCGCTTCGCGCCCGGCGCGTCTGCCCGAGAACACGGTATCGGCGATCGACAGGCCGCTCATGTAGCCCTTGGAGCATAGGCCGACGGCCACACGCCCGGCTGCGTGGAGTCCCTCGACCGTGGTTCCGTCCGCGCGCTTCACGGCCCCGGTCGTTTCATCGACGACGAGTCCGCCAAGTGTGAAAGCCTGCGCGGGCGCGAAGCGATTGCTGAGGGAGAAGTTGACGGCGAAGTACGGTCCGCGCTCGATCGGCCGCTGCAGGTCCGGGAACTTGCCGAGCGGGTCCGGCCGCTTCGCCTTGGCCTCGGCATTGTATTCCGCAATGCAACGCTCCAACCCGGCGGCATCCACTCCGCACTTGCGCGCAAGATCGCGCAGACTACGCGCCCGACGTGTTCCGCCGAAGAGTATGTTGATCAGCGCCGGCGCGCCCCAAAGCAGAAACAGGCCCTTGCCCGGGAACATCGACTGCCTCAGTCCGGTCCAGAAATCGCGACCTTCGAGAACGAGCCACGCCTTGCCGCTGCCGGGCTGCGCGGCGACCGCGGCACCGACGATGAACGCGTAGGCATCTTCGTTCACGAACCGCCTTCCGGTCTCGTTGACCATGATGCCGTTCGGAAACACGTTGGGCGGCGCGACGATGCGCGCCACGCAGATGCGGTCCATCAGATCCGTGGTGCCGCCCATCGATTGCCCGAGCGCGAGGCCACTGCCGTCGTCACCCATCGATCCGAGCCTCAGCAGGTTGCGGTAGTTCTCGGCGAGCGCCGCGTGCTGCGCGCGCAGCGCCTCCAGGTTGTAGATGAATCCGCCGCTTGCGAGCGCCACGCCGCGGTGCGCGCGGATCAGTCGACGCTCCGTACACGTGCGTTCGAGCGCCGCGCACTCGGCGATCGCACGCTCCGCCCGCTCGCCGTTGAACGGGCGCCACGGGACTGACGATCCTGTACAGCTTCGTGTGGCGCGGCCAGAGCGATTCCGGAAGCGCGTTCACCTCGACACCGACTACGCGATCGCCCGCGTCCACCACCAGGCGCGTGACCGGCGCGTGCTGCAGCAGCTTCACGCCCCTGGCCAATGCCGATGCCCGCAGGCGCTCGAAGTGCAGCTTGCCCCCGAACCCGGATGTGAGCGTTCGATGGCCGCGCGGCGCAGGTTTCGCTACCGAGGAGAATGCCGGCAGCTTCTCGTTGCCCGAGTAGTAGATCCAGTGTCCGTCGGGTGGAAAGTTCGTCTTGTCCGTGAACGCGTTGCCGCCGTGCGGAACGCCATGGCTCTCGAGCCACTCGAGATCGGCGTTACTGCCTTCGCAGAAGCGTCGCAGCGTCTCGGGACCAACCGCGCTGCCCTCGGCCTGTAGATACTTGAACATCTCCTCCGGCGTGTCATCGAAGCCGGATTGGCGCTGGTACCTGGTCCCGCCTGCATAGATGACTCCGCCGCTGTAGGCGGTGGCGCCGCCGCCCTCGAATCGATCGATCGCGAGCACGCTGGCGCCCGACTCGATCGCCTGCAAGGCTGCCGCGACGCCTGCACCCCCGAAGCCGACGACGACCACGTCGGCGGCGTCGCTCCAGGCGATGGAATCGGGATTGTCGACCCGGAGCGGTGTTGGTGTCGTCTGCGGCGGCTGCATCGGGCTCACGTTCGCGCGATGACCATCGCCGGACTGTCTGGTTTCGCTCACCATTGACGCCCCCCAAGGAGGTGAGTAAGACTGTACGCGGGCAGATCGTAAGTCAAGTTACCGATGAGCAAGCTGCAGCGGATCTTCGAGCCGATCCAGATCGGGCGCGTGACGATTCCTAACCGCGTAGTGCGCACGGCGCACGGCACCTGGATCGCCCGCGGTCACATCAACGAAGAGTTGATCGCCTATCACGTCGCCCGGGCGAAGGGTGGGGTCGGGCTGAGCTACATCGAGTACACCTCGGTGCATCCTTCCAGTTTCTCACTCGGACCGTGGTCGTGGGATGACAGCTGCATACCGGGTTTCCGAAAGCTCGTGGAAGCGGTTCATCCGCACGGGATGAAGCTGTTCCAGCAGCTCGCCCACGGTGGGTACATGTATCCGCCGGTCGACGGTCCCGCCTGGTCGGCCTCAGCGCTGCCGAATCCGCTGAACGGCGCAATTGCCGTCCCGATGACCCGGGAGCAGATTGCAGAGATCGTCCGGGCGTTTGCCGCGGCGGCGCGTCGCTCCTGCGAGGCAGGCCTCGACGGAGTCGAGCTGCACTACGGGCATGGTTACCTGCTGCATCAGTTCCTCTCCCCTCTGACCAATCGCCGCGAGGACGAATACGGCGGGAGCCTCGAGAACCGGCTGCGCTTCATGCGCGAGACCTTACGAGCCGTGCGTGCCGCCGTGGAGCCCGGGTTTCCCGTCGGGATCCGCCTCAGCGATCAGCTGGCGCAGGGCGGGATCAATGCGGAGGAGTGCGCGCAGATCGCGGGAATGCTCGAATCCGAGGGTCTCATCGACTTTCTCAACGGGTCGCAGGGCAGCTACCACGCCCTTCCTGCGATGTTGCCCGCGATGGAACGGCCCCTCGGTTCGATGCTGCCGTCGAGCGCCACGATCGTGTCCGGCGTCAAGCGGATCCCACGAATTCTGACCGCCGCACGCGTGCGCACGCTGGAGGAAGCCGAGCAGATGCTGCGCGACGGACTTGGCGATCTCATCGGCCTGCAGCGTGCGCACATCGCCGATCCGGACCTGGTGCGCAAGACACGCGAAGGTCGGGTCGACGAGGTGCGTCCCTGCATCGCCTGCAACCAAGGCTGCGTCGGCGGTCTGTTGTCGGCTGCGATGCGGCTCGGCTGCGCCGTCAACCCGGCCGTCGGCTTCGAGCTGACGCTGTCGGAAGATCTGATCGTGCGGACACCGCGACCAAAGCGGGTGCTGGTCGTCGGTGGAGGGCCAGGCGGTCTCGAAGCGGCGCGTGTTGCCGCGCTCGCCGGCCACCGCGTGTCCCTGTTCGAAGCGAGCTCTTCGCTTGGGGGAACCGTCAACATCGCGAAGCTCGCTCCGAAGATGCATACGTTCGGGGATATCACCAACTGGCTCGAGCGGGAAGTCGAGCGCCTCGGAGTCGAGGTAAGGACCAACACGTACGTAGAGGCCGCGGATGTCCTGGCGGAGAAACCAGACGCGGTGATCGTCGCGACGGGGGCGCGGCCGCGGATGGATGGTGTCCAGGTCGCGATACCTGCTCAACCGACGATCGGCGTCGAGCAATCCCACGTGCTGTCGTCCACGGATCTGCTAACCGACCGAAGCCGCACCCTGGGCGGGCACGCGCTGGTGTTCGACGACGTGGGCGGTTACGAGGCGGTGGCGGCCGCCGATTTCCTGATCGAGAAGGGTGTTGCCGTCACCTTTGCGACGCGCTGCGCGAGTTTTGCGCCGATCGTCGATACCTGGACGCGGGCCGAGCCCGCGCTCGAGCGGCTGCACGCTGGCCGCTTCCGGCTCGTGACGCGAGCTCATCTGGTAGAGGTCCGTCCGCACGAGTGCGTCATCCGGCCGCTCCAGGGTAGCGAACACGAGGTGGTGCCCGCGGATCACGTGGTGCTGGTTCTGCCACGCGAGTCGCTGGCCGACCTGCACGCGGAGCTGCGCGGCGCTGTGCCCCATCTCGCGATCGTAGGAGATGCGTTGTCTCCGCGCGACCTGCAGGCGGCGATGCGGGAGGGTCACCTGGCGGCGCGGTCGATCCAGTGACCGAGAGCGACTACGACGTCGTCGTGATCGGCGGTGGTGGCGCGGGTCTGGCTGCGGCGCTCGCGGCGCGCGCGTCCGGAGCGTCGGTCCTGATTCTGGAAGCGGGCGAAAGGGCGGGTGGCAGCAGCGCGATGAGCGGCGGTGTGGTCTATGCGGCCGGCACCAGCGTGCAGCGCGCCGCCGGCATCAGCGATTCAGCGGATGCGATGTACGAGTACTACATGACGCTGAATCAGTGGAACCTCGAGCCGTACCTGGTCCGCCGGCTCGCGGATGAATCCGCAGCGGTCGTCGAGTGGTTGATCGACGTGGGTGTGGAATTCCGGCCGGAGAAACTGTATTGCGCGGGCGTGGAAAGCGTGCCCCGCGGCCACATGACCGAAGGCGCCGGTTTCGCGCTGTTCCAGCGGCTCGAGCAGACCGCCGCCGCGCAGGGTGTGGAGATGGTGCTCAGGACGCGGGTGACCGGGCTCGTGCGCGACGACGAGGGGCGGGTGATCGGTGTTCGGGCCGGCGATACGCAGGTGCGGGCCGGTGCGGTGGTCATGGCTTGCGGCGGCATCGGCGGGAACAACGGACTGCTGCGCGAGTACTACCCGTCCGTAAGCATGCACGGTGAGTGGGTCTGCTATTTCGGGGGACCGCATAACCGGGGCGACGGGCTTACGATGGGGCGCGAAATCGGCGCCGCGATCGCCGGCCATGACCGCGGCAACGCGATCCTGACGCCGAATTTCAGCCGTCTGCCGGATGCCTACCTGCCCGGGTGGCTCGTGATCGTCAATCGGGAAGGCCGGCGCTTCATGGACGAGACCGCGCCGTACTCGGTCCTCGACGGCCTGGTCAATCGCCAGACCGGGCATCACGGCTTCGCGATCCTGGACGAGGCCACCCGGCTGTGGGCGCGTCCCGATCCCTCCATCACCGATCCGCTGCAGCTCGGCGACACGATGGCCTACAACTGGGTCGGGGACACGATCGCACAGCAGGCTGCGAACGGCCGCGTTGCCAGGGGGGACACACTCGAAGCATTGGCGATGCAAGCCGGAATCCGCACCGGGACCCTCCGCACGACCATTGCGACCTACAACGAGGATGTTGCGCGGCAGAACGATTCGCGGTTCTTCAAGAAATACCGTCCGCTGCGACCCGTGACAACGTCGCCGTTCTACGCCGTCGAACTGCGCGCGGCTTCGTTCGCCATCACGGGAGCCGGCTTGCGCATCGACCATGAGGCGCGGGTGCTCGACGAGGACGACGTGCCTATCGCGGGCCTGTTCGCGGCGGGTGAGTCCGCCGGAGGAGTCTACGGAGATCGCTACTACGCGGGAGGCAGTTCGCTGGGCGCGGCGCTTACGTTCGGCCGCGTCGCCGGTCGCAACGCTGCTTCGCTCGCACGTCGGCACTGAGGAACCCAATATGTCGCAGATCGAGGCCGTTCAGCGCCTGCTGGACAAGCAGTCCATCACGGAAGTCCTATACCGCTATTCGCGCGGCGTCGATCGGTGCGATCGGGCGATCCTCGCCACCGTGTACTGGCCGGACGCCGAGGACGATCACATTCTCTTTCAGGGCGGTGGGGACGCCCTGCTCGACTACCTCGTCGGCGCCGTTCAGGGCATGCATACGGCGCACCGCGTCAGCAACATCCTGATCGAATTCGACGGCGCCGACCGTGCTCACGTCGAATCCTACGTTTGGGCCTATCACAACGTGCCGGTCGCAAGCGGCCGCGAAGATGTCGTGTTCGGCGGTCGATACCTCGATCGTAGTTCGAGCGGCGCGCCGGCGAATGGCGCATCGCGCGGCGGCGGGTGATCATGGACTATTTCCAGCGGCAGCCGGCGGCGTCCGATCTGGGCGTGTTCGGATCGCTCGAGATCACCGGCGGTCACCATCCCGCCGACCCGCTTTACAGCTGGATGCGTTGGTCGTGACGCTGAAGCTCGTCTGGGAGCCGATCCGCATCGGTGGGCTCGAGATTCCCAATCGAATTGCGCGTTCCGCCAATACGACGACGATTTCTCCGGCGGGCATCGACGAGCAGTTCATCGCCTACCATCGCGCCCGCGCGCGCGGCGGCGTGGGCCTCTCGATCCTCGAGGCGGCCGCTGTTCACCCGACATCGGTCCTGAGCTACCGCATCGAGGAGTCCACATGCCGGGGCTTCGAGCGGCTCATGCAGGAGGTGCGCCCCCTCGGCATGAGAGTCTTCCAGCAGCTGTGGCACGGCGGACATCACATGCACGGGCTCGCGGGCCGCCTGCCGTGGGCGCCGGCCGACGTGCCGAGCCCGTTCAGCGGTCTCGTCGGCGTCCCGATGGGAACCGCCGAGATCGGCGAGGTGATCGAGTCGTTTGCCAGCGCCGCGAGGATGTGTCGCGACGCCGGGCTCGACGGAGTGGAGATCCACGCCGGGCACGGTTACCTCATCCAGCAATTCCTGTCGCCGCTCACCAATACGCGCGACGACGCATACGGCGGCTCTCTGCAGAATCGGATGCGCTTCGCGCTGGAGGTGTTCCGAGCTGTGCGGCGCGCCGTGGGTGCGGATTTTCCGGTGGGCGTTCGCCTGAGCACGAGCACGGCGCCGGGCAACGTTTCCGCGGTCGAGCTGGGACAGCTGGCGCGCACGCTGCAGGACGAGGACCTCATCTCCTTTCTCGATGCCTCGCACGGCGACTACTACCAGATGGATCGGATGACCGGCACCATGGCCGAGGTCGCCGGCTACGAGCTCGAGCCGAACGCGCCACTCCTGGCCTCGGTGTCGGTCCCCCGCATGGTCACGGGACGGTTCCGGACGCTGGAGGAGGCCGAGGGCGTCCTGCGTGAACGCCGTGCCGACATCGTGTCTATGGTCCGCGCGCAGATTGCCGACCCTGAGCTCGTCCGCAAGACGCGCGAAGGACGTGTCGATGAGGTTCGGCCCTGCATCGCCTGCAACCAGGGCTGTGTCGGTGGCTTGCTGCAGACCGGGCGCATGGGGTGCGTGGTGAATCCCGTGGCCGGTGCGGAGAGTCTTCTCGATGAGCGCGCTATGACGCGGTCGGGCGCGCCGAAGAAGGTCCTGATCGTAGGCGGCGGTCCCGCGGGCATGGAAGCGGCGCGGGTCGCGGCGCTGCGAGGCCATCGCGTCATCCTCGCAGAGGCGGGGCCGCGGCTCGGCGGGGCGATCCTTGCCGCAAGACGCGCACCGCGTATGCAGGCCATTGGTGACTTCACGGACTGGCTGGAGCGCGAGGTCCTGCGCCTCGGGGTCGAAGTCCGAACGGGCAGCTATGTCGAGCCCGAGGATGTCCTCGCGGAGCGGCCGGACGTGCTGCTCGTGGCGACCGGCGCGACATCGAGGGGCGATGGCCTGCAGGCGGCTCGACCCGGCATGTTACCGGAGGGCTGCGGGTTGTCGCACGTGACGGACGCTGCGGATCTGTTGTTGCACGGCATGGGTGACCATGCCGGGCGGTCCGCACTGGTCCTCGACGACATCGGGCACTACGAGGCCGTCGCCGCCGCGGAATTTCTCGTCGATCGTGGCGCATCGGTCACCTATGTGACGGGCTACGGGAGCTTCGCACCGAAGATGAACGGTTCCTCTCGCAACGACGTGGCCCTGCAGTACCTGTACCGAGGCCGCTTCAGGCTGCTCGTGGGTCACCAGCTCACGCGGATCACCGCGGAGAATTGCGAGGTGCGTCCGCTGCAAGGCGAGCGCAGCGAGAGCGTCCAGGCGGATCTCGTCGTACTCGTCACAAACAGGCGACCGGCACGCGAACTCTGCGACGCGCTTCGTGGCCGCATCGCCACCGTCGAGGCGATCGGCGACGCCGCATCGCCGCGAACGCTGCAGGATGCGGTTTGTGAGGGACACCTCGCGGCGCGGCGCATCTGAGCACGGAGGTCGATCAGGATGCGAGCAGCCGTTTTCAGGGCTCCTGGTGAACCGCTGCGTGTGGAGCAGCTTGCCGATCCAACTCCGGGCGCCCGGGAAGTCGTCATCCGGGTAGGGCGCTGCGGAATCTGCGCGACCGATCTGCATCTCACCGAAGCCGCAGATCCCGCGGCTGACCCGCCGCATCCGATCCTGCGAGCCATGAAGCAGCGCTTCGGTCCCGGCTCGGTGCTTGGTCACGAGTACGCCGGGGAAATCGTCGCCGTCGGCGCCGAAGTACGACGTCTGAAGATCGGCGATCGCATCACGGCGCTGCCGTTTGCGGGCTGCGGAACCTGTGCCGCCTGTCTCGATGGGCGGCTTACGTGGTGCACCCAGAGGCGATCGATGCAGGGCGGGTTCGGCGAGTACACGCGGGTGGACGAGCGATCCGCGATTCGCCTGCCTGCTTCGCTCTCGTTTGGCCGATGGGGCTCTCGTCGAACCGCTCGCTGTCGGGCACCACGGCGTGGACGTCGCGACGCTGCGTCCGGGAGCACGCGTGCTGGTGCTCGGTGCCGGCGCCATGGGGCTCGCGACCGTCTTCTGGACGCGTCGGCTCGGCGCCGGCCCGATCGCCGTCAGCGCGCGCAGCACACGTCGTGCCGAGATGGCCATGAACCTGGGCGCGACGGCGTTCGTGGCACAGGGCGACGATCTTCCTGCGCGCGCGGCCGCGCGCTCGGTGGCGCCCCGGACGTAGTGTTCGAGTGCGCCGGCGCAGCAGGACTCCTTGCGCTCGCCATGGAATGCGCCGGCCCGAGGGCTGCCGTGATCGTCGTCGGGATGTGCTCGACGAGCGAGCTGGTGGTACCGGTGGTCGGGATCGCAAAGGAACTGACGATGCGGTTCGTAATGGCTTACGGGGCAGGGGATTTCAAGGCGGCCGTCGATGCTCTCGATCAGGGTGCGCTCGATCCGCGTGTCATGGTGACCGATACCGTGTCGCTCGATGAGTTTCCGATCGCCTTCGAGGCGTTGCGCTCGCCGACGGATCAATGCAAGGTCCAGCTTGACCCGGGCAGATCATGAGCATCCCGGCGTCGGAGTCGCTGGATCTTGCCAGGCGATTGCTGTCTTTGCGCCGCACAGCTGACTCGAAATACACGTCGGGGAGCCAGGATGACCGGGAGATTGCAGGATAAGACGGCGATCGTGACGGGTGGCGCGAGCGGGATCGGTCTCGCCATCGCCCGCGGCTTCGCGGAGGAGGGGGCCCGCGTCTGCGTCGCCGATGTAGACCGGGCGCGCTGTGAATCGGTTGCAGCCGAGATTGGTCGGGGGAGCTTCGGCCACGCAGTCGACGTGCGTGACCGTGACTCGATCCAGACCCTCATCTCCGACGTCGTTGCGTCGGCGGGAGGTATCGATTCGCTCGTCAACTGCGCAGGCGTCTTCGGCATGCAGCCCTTCACCGACATCACCGGGGAGGAGTTCGACCGGGTTTTTGCAGTCAACGCGCGCGGCCTTCTCTTCGTTACGCAGGCCGTCGTTCGGCGGATGCTCGCTCAAGGGCGGGGTGGCACCATAGTCAGTATCGCCTCCGGGGCCGGCCGGCGCGCGGCGCCCGGCGCAGCTGTCTACTCCGCGAGCAAAGCCGCCGTCATCAGTCTCACGCAATCGGCCGCCCTGGAGCTGATCGGCCACGGCATCCGGGTCAATGCCATCGCACCCGGCGCCGTGCGCACGCCCATGTGGACGCAGGTCGACGGGGAGTTCTCGAAGGTGATGGGTGTGCAGCCCGGAGGAGCGGAAGCGCTCCAGGTGGCGGCAACACCCGCGGGCCGCCTTTCGACCCCGGAGGAATTCGTCGGTGCAGCCGTCTTCCTTGCTTCGCCCGAGAGTTCGTACGTCGTGGGTCAGACGTTAAATGTGGATGGCGGCCTCAACCTGGGCTGAAGGCACACCGATGATCAAGTGCTTCCTCTTCGTCCACCGCGCCCCGCATCTGACGGCCGAGGAGTTCTCGGATTACTGGGCACGGGTACATTCGCGACTTGCCGTCGAGGCTGCACCCGTGCTGCGAATGCGGCGTTACGTGCAGAACCACCGTCGCGATCATCCCGTCGGCGCCGCCTTTCAGCAGAGTCGCGGTTGCGTGATGGGCGATTTCGATGGAGTGGCGGAAGCCTGGTGGGACAGCTTCGAGGAGATGGCCGCCGCGGCCGGCGAGACGCCGCCGGAGCTCGCCGCCGCCATTCTGCAGGACGAAGCTCGATTCGTGGACCTCAAGCGGTCGATCATCTGGTTCGGGGAAGAACGACCGTTCTGGCCGACGGAAGGCTGACGCCGCGGTCCGCCACCGCGCCTCGAGGGCGGCCCGTTGCTTTCGTTGCGACGGGCCGCGCTGCTTTGCGAGCGCGTCGCACGCGAAGCCGCGCAGGTGTTCGGCGGCGCCTCGTTTATGCGTGGCAACAAGGTCGAGCGCATCTACCGCGAGGTGCGCGTCATGTCGATCGGCGGCGGCTCGAAGAGATCTTGTCAGATCTCGCCGGCCGCCAGCTCGGTTACGGTTGAGTCGTCAAAACTTGAACGTCAAATCGACACCGTAGGTGCGCGGCGTGCCGGCAATCGCATCGAGACCCAACTGGTCGCCCGCCCACGCGATTCCGGTCCGATAGTATTCTTCGTCGAGCAAGTTGTTACCCCAGAGACCCGCCGACCAATGGTCGTTGGCCGACCTGAACGTCAGCGCCATGTGCCAAAGGTCGTAGCTCTTGTCGGTGGTACCGCCGCTACCGACGAGGTTCCAATGCTCGTACCATTTGCCGCTGTTGTATACGTACGTTGTGCTCCAGTCGATACGGCACCCGACGCCAGATTGAACGTGTAGTCGCCGACCAGTGAGGCCGCAAACTCCGCGGACCCGGGCAACCGATTGCCTTCGATCGCCAGCCCGGCGGTGCCTGCGACAGGGTCCGCGGGCTTATCCTCTGCGAATTCCGCATCCAACAGCGTGGCGCCCACTGACAGTGTGAAATTGTCGGTGATACGCGCGTCGGCCTGGATGATCGAGACCCACGACTCGGCGTCCGGACCGTTGGTCAGGAAATTGCCACCCGTGGTCTGCTCGATGGCTTGTAGTTGTATGCCCTCGTATGTCGCGAAGTAAATAGAGGTATTGAGCCGAACGCTCGAGCCGAAGTCTTTTTTCAGCCCGATTTCGGCGGACGTCTACTTCCTCCGGATCTGCCTCACCCTGAGTCGGCGCGCCGGGATTGAGCGTTGCACTCTTGAAACCCGAGCTGACAGCCCCCGTACGCCAGCCAGCCGTCGCCCTTGCGCTCGAGACGCGCGGTGTATGTGAACTTGCTGCTGTCCTTCGAGCGAGCGGTAAACGGAGCGATCGACGCGCGAATATCATAGTGTCTCTTGTGAATAGCGGCCGCCCGAGCGTGGTGCTCCACGCAAGGCCGAAAGGAATCGTGACCTGTGCAAAGGCCGCTTCCGTTTCGATGTCCAGGTCGTTCTTCGAGCTGTACGCGGACTGACCGAACGTGTCGCCTGTCTGGAAAACTTTACCGTCCTCCTTCGAATAATCGACACCGCCGATCCACTTGATGTCGGCGTCGTCATTCGACAGCAATTGGAAACTCTGCGAGAAGACTTCACTCGGCATCGTCGAGGAGAAACCCAGGCCGCCGTTCGCGTCGAGCGTGAGCCCGCCCAGGATCGCCAACGTCGCGGAGCCCGGCGCTTCGAGACCCACCTGCACCGGATCCGTGGTAGTCGCTGTCTGTGTAACCGGTCACCGAGCGCAAAGTCCAACCGTCGAAGTCGAAACTCGCATTGAGCGAC
Organism: uncultured Gammaproteobacteria bacterium; assembly: GCA_963728295.1. Classification (GTDB taxonomy): domain Bacteria; phylum Pseudomonadota; class Gammaproteobacteria; order Steroidobacterales; family Steroidobacteraceae; genus DATJKD01. Next base: position 407,273 of record CAVSKB010000011.1, read on the forward strand.
AGCCAACGTATTCTCGATGAAAAGACTTGACCCTGGCTATGGACTCTCCGAAGAGTAATCCGTTGTCAAATCCTGAGCGCTGGTTGTCATAGGTCTGACGAAAACCCGGCGCAAACACGACGCTCTGGCGAGCTCGGCGCCAAGGGCGGGACTGCCGAATGCTCCAAAACCGATGCCAAAAAACACCGACCGAATGTCCGGACACCCCGGAACCGGCTCCGGCGTACCCGCACGAACTCCCACCGGCTCGTACCCGCCGCCGGAATGATCGCTGGACTTGGCGTACTGCGCACGCAGGGCAAACGACATAGTGTCATTCGGCTCGAACAATAAGCCGGCGCTGGCGCTGACGGAGTCGCGGTCGTCCAGATCTTCGGTGTGGATGCTGCCGGCCGGATTCAGATTTTCGACGTACCCGTCATGATCGTGCTTCACTGCGGCTAGATTGAAAGACCATCTTTCACCGATGCCGCCACCGATCTTGGCCATCCAATCCTGACTGTTGTAATTGCCCAGTCGCGCGTTAACGGTGCCAGTAAGTTCCGATCCTGGTTCGGCGGTCTCGGTGGTGAGTCACGATTGCGCCGGCAGTCGCATTTCGTCCGTACAGAGAGCCTTGCGGACCGGCGAGCACCTGTATGGAATCCACTCCGTCAAATTCGAACAGCGCGTTGGTCGTGCGCGCTATGTAGACGCCGTCGATATACGTTGCGACGCTCGCGAACGTACCGGCGCCTAGCGTGGAGCTTCCGACGCCGCGTATGAACGCCATGGTGTAACCCGTCGGATCGATGACCGACAGCGAGGGCACGAGGTTGCTGAGCGTCATCAGATTTTCACGCCGGCGGTGGCGAGCTGGTCGCCCGTGACCGCGGTAACGGTGACCGGCACCTCTTGCAGGTTCTCGGAGCGCCTCTCTGCGGTGACGACGATTTCTTCCAGACCCGTTTGCTGTCGCGTCGGGCGCGGGCTCCTGTGCCCCAATATCGCCGAGCGGCAGGACAACAGCCGATACACCGATCAACACCAGGCATGGACGCATAACCCCCCTGTCGACACACGCTAAAGCATTATGGATAGTAGGCATACGATCAGCCGTCAATCAAGTATGTAGAGCCCCGACGGCGCCATGCGTGGCAGCGGCTCGGGTCCGCCTGTGGAGTCAACTGACCTCCCCTTGAATGCGGGCTTGCGCTTGGCCAGGAAGGCGCCGATCGCCTCGGCGAAGTCCTCCGTGGCCGCGCACACCCCGAGTGCGCATGCTTCCGCCTCTAGCTGCTCTTGCAGCGAGCGCTGAGCGACGCCGCCCAGCAGCTTCTTCATCTCCCTGATCGCCACCGTCGGGCTGCCCGCCAGCCGACTACGACTTCCTCTGTCTTCTGCTCCAGTGCTCCATCGTCGACCACCCAGTTCGCGATGCCGAAGCGCTCCGCATCGCGGCCGCTGACGGAGTCCCCGAGCGCCATGAGCTGCATCGCGCGGCCCATGCCGACCTTGCGCGGGCAATGCCCAGGACTCTCCGTGATCGACGTTATGACCCAGCCGCACCTGCGGGAGCACGAACTTCGCCGATTCGGCCGCGACACGAGGTCGGACATCAGGGCCATTTGCATGCCGGCGCCAACGGCATACCCGCGAACGCTGCAGACCACCGGCTGCGGCACGGCCTCCATCGCGAGGAACAATGGCAGCGACAGCTCGTGGACCTGGTGCACGGCGGCTTCGCTGCGTGCTTTGGGGTCGCGTTCAGAATCGTCGAGACGTCCTTGAGATCGGCTCCGGACGAGAAGTCGGAGCCGCTGCCGCGCAAAGCACTACACGCACCGTGGCGTCGTCGCGCAATCTCCTGAACAGCGTGATGAGTTCCCGGCACATGGCGAACGTCAGCGCATTCTTGACCTGCGGACGGTTCAGCGTGATGGAGGTGATGCCGCTCTTCCTGGTCGATCAGGACGTCCTGCGCTGGAGCCCATGTTGTCTCCTTGGTGTGTATGTGCTGGCGCGCGCCGTTGCGGTCGCAATGCTGCAGCCTCACTCGCGGTATCGATGCCGGACGCCGAGCATGCGCCGCCGCAATGACTCGCTGCGTGTCGAGGCCGGAACCTCCGGCGTATCGGGGTGAAGCGCCTCGCGCAGACGGTCCAGCGGCACGATGCGAATCGTTACCTCTGGCGTCGTCCTGGGATACAGGACTCGCGCGCAGATCAGCCCGTTGCTGATGACCGACAGGATCCAGCCAGTTGGGGATACCCGGGGTCGTTCACGGAGATCACGCCCCTGAAGACGCCGTCCGGATCGAGCGGCGCCTGATGGCCGTTGAGCGAAGTCTGCCGAAGATCGAACTCCTGGCTCTCCCAGAAGTCGTTCATCACCTGAAATGACCAGTATCGGCAATCGGGAGGGCGGAATTCGAGGATCGCGGCCTGCTCGTCGGCGATGCTGAAGTGACCCTTGCCATACAGGAGGCCGTCCATGCCGGCCGTCGACAGGTTGAACGTGCAGCGGTCCGGCGGCGAGTCATAGTAGCCTTCGATCGCCGCTCGAGATGCCGGTACCAGCTCGGTATCCACTCGATCAGCCTCTCGATCCTGCGTGTGATTTCGGCGGGCGAGGGTTGCGGCGGCGGATACCGTGCGCCCACCCGCTCGATCACCAGGTCTGCCGGGTGACTCGGCCTCCCAGTCATAGAAGTACTGCCGCAGGTACGATCCAGCTCGCACCCGGGTCGAGTCTGACCCAGTTTCCCGGCTGAGGCGTGGCGCTGAGCGTGATCTCCAGATTGCCGTCTCTCGTCGGCTTTCAGATCGGGAAGCGTGAAGAGGCTCTTGTGATTCGGTCCGGCAACGAAGTGACCATCCATGACCTGGACTCTCAACGATCCGCGCGTTACCGCGCTGACCGGAGATCCGGTAGGTGTGGCTGGGGAAACGGTTGCGTGAAAATAAGATGCAGTCCGGGTTCGAGTTCCCGTACGGCAGGTACGAGTCGAACAGCCGCACGAGAACCGGGTAGTCGGCGTCGTCGACCTCGATCGCCGTCAGCAGCATGCCCCGCAGGACCCGCTGCAGATAGCGAACTGCACGATCACTCGGCCGGAGAAATCTGTGCCCGCCGGCCGGCGATAACATGACCCCCGACCTCGCTCAAGCGCGTCGAGCAGGCGATTCCACTGCGACTGCGCAGCGCTATTCTCGGTCGGCATCTGAGCCTATCCCATGCAGATCTTTGCTCCAATCAGCCCAGGTACTCCGCGAATCGCGCGGAATAGGCCGCGAATACGTCGGCGGTCTCGGACTCCGTGATACCAAAGTCAGCGAGTGCATAGCGGTGCTCGCCATGCTTGTGCTGCCGGTTCGCAGTCTCCCAGACCTGCATCGCGCGGATGGCCGTCGCGTCGAGCCCGATACCCGGCGGCGGAGTAGATCCTGCTGAGGACTCCGGGTGCGTCGCGGACGATATCCTGATACGACACATCGACGAACGGATTGGTGCGCTCCGCGGCACGCACGGTCGCGCAGATAGGCCTGCATTCGCCTCGAGTAGCTGCGCAGGGCGTAACGCCCGATATCCTCGGGATGGACGTGAGCGCTGGTCGCCGTTCGGGAGGCGTGCAGCATCGCGCAGAACGAAGCGATGACGACGACCGGGTCGCGGTGGCAATGGACCACGGTGGCGTCAGGGCAATACTTCAATAGCTTTGGCAGGTAACCGAGATGATGGGGAGCCTTCAGGACCCACGGCTTGCCGCCGCCCCGATCCGACGAATTGCTCGTATTGCAGCAGCTTCTTCAGCCACACATACCAGTTGTCGAAGTCCTGGGCATCGAGCCAGGCCTCGTAGCCCGGTGTGTTGAAAGGAGGAGGTGTTGATGTGCGCGAGAAAGCTGATCTCCATCGCGAAGTATTCTTCATCGGGCTCGAGCGCGAGCATCGGGATGCGCGGCATAGAGCGCCGGATTTCGCTGGCGGATCAATTCGACGAAGGCCTCGGTCGCCGCGATGCTGTTTTCTACGTCGGATCCGGACCGGGCGTCAGTGCGCGCACCGGGTAGAGGAGCTTCCAGAGCGGAAGCTTCTGCATGCGCGGATCGGCCGCGATCATGCGATGCAGCTTGGTGGTGCCGGAGCGGGGCAGACCCAGGATCGTGATGGGCCCAGAGATTCGCTCATCCGCAATGCGTGGGTTCTTCACGAACTCGTCGTGAAGCAGCAGCCGATTGGACAGGACACGAATCAGGCTGGCTCGCTTCGACGCGACGCCCTCGTCCGTAAGGCGCGCCTCTTCGTTGAGCGATTGAACGAGCCTGTGCAGCGATTCCCGTGGATCCGATGTCACCGAACTCCGAGAGCCCCGTCGCGCGCTGGCTCGCCGCGATCAGCTCCTCGGCATCCAGGCGTTGCGCGTTTCCGCTGCTGAGCGCTCATTCATCGGCGCCTTGCCCTTTGCAACCGCACCCTCGATCAGCTCCGCGTCCGGTCGAGACTTCACGAGTACACCGCCCTCTACATTGATCTCAGAGCCTGTCACGAACTCAGATTCGTCGGAGGCCAGGTAGATCGCCGCATTCGCGATGTCGTCAGGTACGCCGAGGCGGGTCAGGTGCCGCACGCGGTAGGCCTTGTACTTCTCGGGCGTGTCGACCTGGCCTCCCGATCCCTCGTGGACGATGAGCCCGGTGACGATCGCGTTCGCGCGGATGTTGTAACGGCCATAGTCGAACGCGAGCTGCCGGGTCAGCGCCGACAGGCCGCCTTTCGCAGCGGAGTAGGCGGGTACCATCGGCAGGCCCGTGACGGCTGCAATCGACGAGATGTTCACGATTGAGCCGCCGCCGGCCTTGATCATGTGTGGCAACGCATGCTTGCAGCACCAGAACGGGCCATAAAGGGTCACCTTGACGATCTGGTCGAACCCTTCGGTCGGCAGCTCATGCGCAAGCCGGTCCGTACCGCTCTGGAGCAGGTCGACGGGCCCTGCATTGTTGACCAGAACGTTCAGCGTGCCGAATTTGCTGACCGTGAAATCGATGCTGGCCTCGACGTCGCTCTCGCTGGGCCTGATCCATGCGGTGAAAGGCCGCCTGGCCGCCTGCGGCGCGGATTTCCTCGACGACGGCCTCGCCCTTGTCGGCACGACGTGCAGCGAGCACGACCCTGGCGCCCTGCTCCGCGAAGCGACGCGCCATGACGGCTCCGATGCCGCTGGTCGCCCCGGTAATGAAGGCCACCTTGTCCTTGAGTCTCACCTGCACGCCTCCCGCTGGCCGGCCGCGGACGACAGATTAGATCGCATGATCACGATATTGCAACGCACGGCCGCATCAGGGCTGCAGATAACGACGTGCAAGCAGCGCCATCTGCAGCTCGGTCGCTCCGGCGTAGATGCGCTGGACGCGCGCCGCGGTGTACATGCGGGAGATCGGCATGTCATCCATGAATCCGCTGCCGCCCCAGAACTGCAGGCAGCGATCCAGCACGCGGCCTTCCATCTCGGGCACCCAGATCTTGAGCATCGAGGTATCCGCGTCGGTGCAGGTCCCGGCGCGATACTTGTTGATGATCTCATTGAGGAAGGCGCGTCCCACCGCGATCTCGGTCTCCATCTCGGCAAGCTTGAACTGAGTATTCTGAAAGTCGATCAGGCGCTGGCCGAAGATCCGCCGGTTGCGCACGTACTCGAGCGTCATTTCGAAAGCTGTCTCGGCGGAGCCCTGTGACCGCGCGCAGAGCTGCATCCGGTCGAGCGAAATGACCGGCTGGAACATCCTGAGCCCCTCGCCCTCCTTGCCGAGGAGGTTCTCGACCGGCACCTTCAAGTCGTCAAAGAAGAGCTCGGAGGTATCACCGCCCTTGAAACCCATCGTCGCCTGCAGGCGGCGGGTCAGACCCGGCGTGTCGCCGGGGACGAGGATCACGCTCGTGCCTCGGCCGCGCGCCTCGGGATCCGTCTTGGCGATGACGTAGATGAGATCGGCCTTGCTGCCGTTCGAGATGAAGCACTTCGCGCCATTGATCACGTAGTGATCGCCGCGCCTGAGCGCCGTGGTGCGGATCGAGGCGGCGTCGCTGCCGGACTCGGGCTCGGTCAGCGCGGTCGCCTGGATTACATCGCCGGTGACCACACCCGGAAGCCACCTGCGCTTCTGCTCCTCCGTGCCGAAATGGACCATGAAATACGTGGTCATGTCCGCGTTGAGACAGGAGCCGACCGTCGCACCGGCCGGAGTGCGCCCCAGCTCTTCCGAGACGATCATGATCGCGAGCGGATCGGCATCGGGACCGCCGTATTCCGACGGAACGAATACGCCCAGAAGACCCGCCGCGCCGGCAGCGCGCCAGAAGGCGCGGTCGGTCCCGTGCTGCTCGAACTCCTTGATGCGCGGCTCGAGCTCCTTCTGGAAGAAGGCGCGTGCGGTGAGCCGGAACATCTCGAGCTCCTCACCGTACGCGGTCTGCATCACGAACCCGGAACGCTCAAACCGGGCGGCATAGCGGCCCGAACCGCTCGAGATAATCGGCAAATCTCTGCTCGATCTGTCGCGCCGTCAGCCCGGCCTCCTCGAGCGAGTACCTGTGCACACCGTGCTGGTGTTGCCGATTCTGCTCCGACCAGGAACGCGCACGGGTTTCTCTGCTTCGGATGACCAGGCCAGGCCGCAGAAGTCGTACACGCGACGCATGACCCCGATGTCGTCGTCCCGTACATCGGCATAAGGCACGTCGAGAACGGTGTCCGGCGAGACCGTTTTGCGCCATGCCAGGTGCCGCTCCATTGCGCCGCCATACTCCTCGATCGCCCAGGCGCCGACCCTGCGAACGTCCGCCGGTGCACCACAGTACAGGCGACGAACTTCCCTGACGATTGCCGCGGTAGACGGAAGTACCTCGACGGGGTCGCGATGAAGCACGACGAATCTGCGCCCCTGGGAGGTGTCTCGCCTGGTGCTCCTCGTATCCGAGGTTGGGAGGCGACTTGAGTACCCAGGGCTTCGGGCCGTTCGCGTGGAACTGCCATTGCAGATACTGCAGCAACTTCCGAAGGTAGCGGAACGCGTGGTCTCGGTCCTGACCTGCAAGCCAGGCAAGAAAGCCGGGCACCTCGAAGTACGAGATCGGCCAATACGTGTGCAGAGTGAACTCCAGGAGGTACGTGTCCTCCTCGGGGTCGAGCGCAGCCATGTAATGCGCCGCGTTCGTTGCGGGATTGGCACCGGCTCGCCACTCGAGAAAGCGGACCGCCTCGGCGATTCGCGGGTCAGCATCGCCCGGCGCGGTGTCGCCGAAGGGCGCCGGGTTGAACCCCTGCCAGAAGATGAGCGCCTGGAAATCCTGGGTCTCGGCGAGTAGGCGGTGCAGCTTGGTCGAGCCGACCCGTGGCAGGCCACAGATCACGACCGGCGGCAACAATCGTTGCTGCAAGGATTTCCGGGTGGCGCTTCTGGTCGGCCTGGAAACGCAGCCGGTTCGTGAGCAGACGGACGAATCGTTCCTGAGCCGCGCGGTGGCCGCCCTCGTTCAGGGTGGCCTCGCGATTGATCGACTGGACGAGCTGCTCGAGCGCCGGGAGAAACTCGGGCTCGCCGAGATCATCGAGCCCGGTGCGATCTCGCGCGAGTTCGAGCAGTGTCGAGACGGCTATGTCGGGCATCGCTTCGCGGGCGCAGCCGTCGCTGCGCGGTAGCCGCCTCGCCGATGGAGGTGGATGCAGCCTATGCATCCACCTCCGGCGGGATGGCGTTCAGAAGTGGTAGTTGAATGTGACTCCGTAGGTCAGCGGCGGAGCCGGTGTCTTCTTCGTGATCGTGCCGGTCTCGTTGCCGAACGAGACGTATTCCTCGTCCGTGAGGTTCTTGCCCCAGAGACGCACACTCCAGTCGTCGTCGCCCCCGTACCAGGTGATCGAGGCATTGATGATGTCGAACTCGTCCTGGTGATTGTTCTCCGGCGAGCTGCAAGAGCTGCAATTGGGCGCTGAGATCTGACCCAAACCGTTGTCGGCGTCGAAGAAATAGTCCCCCGAGTGCGAGTAGTTGACGGTGAACCCGAGGTCACCCGCGGTCATTGGAACCGTATAGTCGACCGTCAGGGTCGCCGAGAATGGCGGCGTCTGGATCGTCTCGTTGCCCTCGAGGTTCCAGTGCCCGGTGGCTGGATCGTAGTTCGGCGGAAGTGCTCCGAGAGCTGCAGCTCCGCAGGGGGCCGGGGCCGGTGGGGCAACGACCGTGAACACGCAGTTGCCTCCGGCGTTGGGCGTGCCCGGGGCGATGGGGACGGGGACCGTCGCCCCCGGCGAGACGCCATGAACAAAGTATTGGCCATCGGGGAAGTCGTCGTACTCGCCGTCCACGAACTCGACCGCGGCAGTGATCGACAACTGACTGGTGGGTTGCCAGAGCAGGTCGATGTCGATGCCCTGGAGGGTGGCTTTGGCTGCGTTGGTCAGCCGGGTTGTAGTACCGCCGCCCGGAATGAGCAACACCTGCTGCAGTTGCAGGTTCTCGTACTTGTAGTAGAAGGCCTCGGCATTGAGGCGGAGAGTGTTGTCGATGAGCTCCGACTTGAACCCCAGAGTATACGCGTCGATGTCCTCGGGCTCGACCGGCGGATCGATCGTCGGGACGCCGGGCGCAAGGATGTTGGGACCGAAGTCCGGCGGGATGATCGTATTGAAAAGACCGCTCTTGAACCCGCGGTTCCAGGCGACATAGGCCATGAAGTCGTCGGTGAACTGGTAGTCGAGCGCCAGCCGTCCAGTGACGCTCGACCAGCTGTCGCTGAGCCCCGAATTGGACGCGTACACGCGGGGCGACACCGTCCCGTCGGGCGTCCCGTTGATGCGGAAGCCCGACATGCTTCGCTCATCGTCGGTGTAGCGGATGCCGGCCGTGATGTTGAACTGGTCGGTGATCGGTACGGTCGTCTGGAAGAATGCCGACCAGGACTCGGTGCTCTGCTCGGAGCCCGCACCGCGGAAGGCGTCGCCGAGCAGGGCCGGATCGAATATTCCGATGGCTGCAGTGGTCAGGAAACCCGTGAAGTGAAACGGATCGACCGTGGACGAGTCGTTCAAATAGAACAATCCTCCGACCCAAGAGATGCGTGAATCGGCCGGTGAGAGCAGCTGAAACTCCTGTGTCCAGGTGTCGGTCTCGTACATGAGCAGCGGGTTGAGGCGGTGGATGCTGGCCCCGTCCTGCGCAAAGTGCTGCTCCGCTTCGGCCCAGCGGTACGCCGAGATGCTGACAAATTCGGCGAAGTCGAATTCGTGCTTGACCTTCGCGCTCGCGCCATACATCTCGACAGCCGCGGTCGGATCCAGGTTCTCGAAGCTGTCATAGAGGTCCGGTGGCGGATCCGAGAGCGCACCGGCGTTGCTCCTCGTGCCGGGCGCCGGTCGGAAGAAGACCGCCTGCTGATTCTCGTAATCGTCATAGTCCACATTGAAGAGCACGCTCGTGTCTTCGCCGACGTCCCAGAGAAGTTTTATCCGACCCCCGTAGTTCTTATAGACATAGGCGTCGTTGCCAGTTGTGAAGTTCGTTCCCCAGCCGTCATTCTGGTCTTCGCCATACAGTGCGATATTGGCGCTGAGGTTATCGCCGAGCCCCCCGGACGCGTAGAGGTTCCCGGAGATGGTGTCGTAGTTTCCGTAACCGAGCGAGACATCGAGCGCGGGTTCCGGGGTCGGGTCTTTCGTGAAGACAGAAATGACGCCGCCGGTCGCGTTGCGTCCGAAGAGCGTTCCCTGCGGACCCCTCAGCACCTCGATCCGAGAAATGCTGTTGTAGTTCGAGAGCGCTGCCGCGCTCGATCCGTAATAGACGTCGTCGACGTACATCGCCACCGCGGGCTCGGTTCCCGCCTGGGTGGAGGGATTGCCGACGCCACGCAGGAACGGAGTGCTGCCGTTCGTCTGGCGATTGAGCTGCAGGCCCGGAATGACTTGAGCCAGCGTCTGGCCATTGACGACACCGATCTTGCCGGCCTCGTCGGCAGTGAGCGCCGAGATGGCGATCGGCACGTCCTGCATGTTCTCGGAGCGCTTGTTGGCCGTGACGATGACTTCTTCAAGACCGCCTTGCTGGACTTCCACCTCCGGCGGCGGAGGCGGGGGCGGTGCCTGGGCAACAGCCGCAGCAGCGGCGCCGAGCAGACAAGGCAGTAACGCGGAGTGGATGGCGAGACGAAGCTTCGTCGTTGGCAGACTCATGTGATTCCCCCTGCTGATCGAATAAACCGGCAGGTCCGACCCACCAGTTCGCTGACTCACCGTAAGTACCCTGTAGTATCTAGCCACAGCTGAGGTGTTCTCCGCAAGCCGCGTGGTTGCGGAAAGGCGTCAACCGCGCCGAACAGCGGGCTCGTCCGACCGGGCCAAAGCGGTTCTCGAAGAACGCTCCGAGAGCTCGCGCCATGCTATGGTCGGAACGGCTGTTGTCAGCACCAGTTCGGCCAGCGCGCGCGGGGAATAGTGCTTCACGAGGTCCGCATCCAGAAATGGAGCCTTGCGGCGAAACTCGACCAGGCCGAACATCAGCGCGAAGCTCGTGAAAGCCGTCGTGACAGGGTCCTGGCCGTCCGGAACGAGCGAGCGGAACGCGGCGCACAGCGCTGCGAAAGACTGTTTCCAGCAGCGCTCGGTGAGGCGGCGAATACCCTCGAGATCCTGGTCGATCATCTCGCGGTGAATCAGCCTGAAGAAATTCTCGTTTTCGAGCAGGTCCCTCGCGAGCTCGACGAAGAAGCGGAGCACCCTCTGTTCCTCGCGTCCGGTCGACCGGGAGTACAACGCGAGCCCGCGTTCCGCACGCGGCGCAAAGCAGGCAACGCAGACCTCCATGTAGAGATTGGCCTTGTCGCCGAAGTAGTGGTACAGGGTCGGGAGGGTTACCCCGGCCCGGCTCGCGATGCTGCGCATCGTGGTGGCCTCGTACCCGATGGCGGCAAACTGGTCGGTCGCCTCCTGCAACAGCTTGTCTCGAACCGGCATGTCGTTCACCGGGAGGGCCTGCCCTGCGGGGTCCGGCGTCTTGCGGACGAGCGCAGCGCCCGCTCGGTGGCCGATGTGGCGGCCGCCCGGATGCGCGTCGGCCGGACTCGGTGGCGCGGTTGCGACATTTTGCACGCTTGCTTATTGACCGTTGACGTCCAGTATAACAAGCGATATACAATATTGGAACCGAGCCGAGCCAGCCACCGGAGGACCTTCGAATGTCAGCTTTGCCCGTCTCCGACCGTCGCCTGGTGCACATCGATCTGGCGCGCGGCCGCTTCCGCGTCCACCGCGATGCGTATCGCAGCGCCGAGGTTTTCGAGGCCGAGAAGGAGCTCATCTTCTCGAAGTGCTGGCTCTATCTCGGCCACGAGACCGAACTCCCGGGGAAAGGAGACTTTCTCAGCCGCCGGGTGGCGGGTCGCGACCTGATATTCGTGCGCTCGCGCGAGGGCGTGCTCGGAGCGTTCTTCAACACCTGCATGCATCGCGGCGCGCAGGTGTGCCGCGAGCGGCGCGGCACCACCAAGTCGTTCTCCTGTGTGTATCACGGCTGGGTGTACAACACCGAGGGGAAGCTCCTGTCGATGAATGCGAAGAGCGGCTTCCCGGCCGACGTAAATGCAGACGGTGCCCTGAACCTCAGGCGTGTGCCGCGCCTGGAGCAATACCGTGGCTTCTATTTCGTGAACTACGACCCGAGCGCCATCAGCCTCGCGGACTACCTCGCAGAAGCCAAGAGTTTCATCGACGTGATGTGCGACCAGGCGGAAGGCGACCTCACAGTCGTTCCCGGAGAGCATGCGTACGCCATCAACGCGAATTACAAGTTCCTCTGCGAGAACAGCTACGACGGCTACCACCTGCTGCCCACGCACATCAGCTACCTCGAGTTTCTCGACGAACAGAGCAATCTCACGGGGAAAGAGAGTGCGGTGTCGTTCCTGATCAACGAGTATGCGAAGAAGGGACGTGGGCGTGGCCTCGGCCATGGCCACGGCGGCCTGGAGTCCTGGGTCGCATCAGGACGCCCGGTTGCCCAGTGGATCCCGGCCTGGGGAGAGGAGCTCAAGCGCGAGATCGACGCGACCCGGGCACGGCTCGAGGCGCGCCATGGCGCGGAGCGGGCCGGGCTGATCGCCGACGTGCAAAAGAACATGGTCATCTTTCCGAACCTCGTCATCAACGACAACGTCGGGTTTACGGTGCGCGTCATCGAGCCCGTGAGCACGAACAGCATGCGCGTCAATGCCTGGGCGCTCGCGCCGGTGAACGAGTCTCCGAAGATGCGGGCGCTCCGGCTCGACAACTTCGTGAGTTTTCTCGGGCCCGCCGGGTTTGGCTCGGCGGACGACGTCGAGATGCTCGAGCTGTGTCAGCGGGGCGTCGAGCACGCCGCGGTCGAATGGAACGAGATCTCGAAGGGCATGCGCGGGGGCGATCCGCGGATCGAGGAGTGCGGACCCGATGACGAAGGCCAGATGCGTGCATATTGGACGCAGTGGGACCTCATCATGCGGGGCCAGCCGGCCTTCACGCGCAGCTCGGAGCGAGCCGCATGACGAACGCCCTGCGTGTCGCGATCGGCGATCGAGGAATTCCTCTATCACGAAGCGGAACTGCTCGACACGTGGCGACTGCCCGAGTGGTCGGAGCTGTTCACGGATGACGCGCGGTACGACATCGCCTCGCTCGATTCGGAGGATCCCCTCCACGCCGATCCTGCGACTTCGCTGTTCGTGCTCTGCGACGACAAGCTGCGCCTCGTAGCCCGCGCGAAGCGGCTCATGAAGAAGACCGCCCATGCCGAGTACCCGCACTCCAAGACCCGTCATATAACGAGCAACGTCCGTATCGGCGAGACGAACGGCGAAGAGGTCGCCGTGCGTGCGAACTTCGTCATCTATCGCACGAAGGGCGACCGGACCGTTCACTACATGGGTGAGGCTCACTACCTGCTCGTGGTGAACAGCAACGGCCTGAAGATCAAGCGCAAGCGCTGTAAGCTCGATCTGAACACACTGGCCGACCAGGGTCGGCTCACGATCATTCTCTGACCGGAGGAATCGCCATGCCAGTGAACTTTCGCTACCGGAAGCTCGGCTACGTCGCATTGAACGTCACTGACGTGGCGCGGACGACGGAATTCGCGACCACCACATTCGTTCTCGAGAACACGGGAGTGGGTCCTTCGGGCGAGCAGTTCCTGAGCTGCGGACCCGAACACCACGACATGGTGCTGTATCAGAACAAGGAGCCGGGCCTGGTTCGCGGTGCCTGGGAGCTCGAGACCCCCGAGGACGTCGAACGAGCCTTCGCCCACTACGAAGCGCTCGGACTGAAACCGGTGAAGCTCGCCCAGGAAGAAAAGGAAATCCTGGGTCTCGGCGTCTGGCCTGCATTCCGGGTGCGCGAACCCACGGTCGGTCTGTGCTTCGAGTACTACTCGAAGATGATGTTCCGCGCCCACATGCGCCCGCAGAGTCCGACGAAGTTCCTGCACCTCGGTCATTTCGGCGTGAACGTCCCCAACGTGCGCGAGGCCACCGAGTTCGCGGAGGCGAACATGGGATTTCTGGCGTCCGACATCCTGGGAAACTACGTCGGCGACGCTGCTGCGGGCTTTCCCGAACCCGAATCACCATTCCTTCGCCTATCTGCCGGCGAAGGACGGCAAGAAACAGCTGAACCACGTCGCTTTCATGGTCGAGTCGATCGACGACATCGGCAAGCTCTTCAATCGCATCGAGGCGCATGGCGTCAAGCGCGCCTTCGGCATCGGCCGTCATCCGACATCCGGCAGCATTCACCTCTACATCTTCGATCCGGACTCGATGGTGTGGGAATACACCCTGGGGATGGAACAGTTCCCGGAGACCGGCGCGCGGCCGCCGCGCTTCATGTCGGCAGCTCCGGAGGACTACGACCTCTGGGGAGCGGTGCCGAAGCCCGGCTTCGGCGGCTCCGGTAACCTGGTAATGGACACCCCGGTGATGAAGATCGTCTGACCGGATGCGAAATGAAGGTCATCGATTTCCACACGCACGTGGTTCCCGGTCGGTACCCCGATCGCCCGCAGTCGTGCGAGGAGCCGAACTGGCCCGTCATGGAGAAGATCGACGACCGGCGTTCGCGCATGATGATCGCGGGCCGTGTATTCCGAGAGTTCGAGAGCTTCTACTGGAATCCACGCGAGCGCATCGCCCGGCTCGACGAGCAGGGCATCGCGGTGCAGGTAATCTCGCCGCTCCCCGAGCTGCTGTCGTACTGGCTAGCGGTCGATGCTGCGGAAGCGCTGACGGACTTCATGAGCACCTTCGTCGCGGAGATGGTGGGATCGGCGCCGACGCGATTCGCCGGTATGGGCTGCGTCGCGCTGCAGGATCCGGCCCGCGCGGTGCGGCAGCTGGAACACATGCGCAAGTCGCTGGGACTCAGAGGCGTGCATGTCGGCAGCCATGTGAATGGCACGTCGCTTGCCGATCCCAGGTTCTATCCCGTGTTCGAGGCGGCCGAAGCACTGGAAATGTTCGTGTTCGTGCACGGCATAAAGCCGGGCGGCGCGGCCCTGATGCTGGGACCGCCGCTGATGCCGGCCGTGGTGGGTGTGCCTCACGAGACGGCCATGACGATCAGCTCCTTCATCATGACGGACATACTCGGTCGATTTCCACGCCTGAAGCTCGTCTTCAGTCACGGCGGCGGAACGATCGGCGCCGTGATAGATCGATTCAATGCAGTGTGGAAGGAGTTCGAGCCGATGCGCGTGGTGTCCACGCCGCCGGCGGAGTACGCGAAGCGCTTCTATTACGACACGGTCGTGTTCGGTGCCGACTGGCTCGCCTGCCTGGTGCGGAAGTTCGGCGCCAGCCAGTTGCTCGCGGGGACGGATGGACCGGTTGACTTCGGCCAGCCGCGTATCGCCGACCTCCTGGAGGAGGCCGGACTCGATGCGCCGGATCGCGAGCGCATCGCGCATTCGAACGCAGAGCTGCTGCTCGGGATTAACAGCGCCTGATTGGCGCTGAGGAGTTCACTTGAGTAAGCGATCAGTCGCGCTGGACGACAAGTACACGCAATCGGACGGCGACGTCTACATGTCGTCGATTCAGGCCCTGGTGCGCCTGCCCTTGATGCAGCGGCAGCGCGACGTCGCTGCCGGCCTCAACACCGCCGGGTTCGTCACGGGCTATCGCGGTTCGCCGATCGGCACCTACGACTTTGCGCTGTGGGCGGCGCGCAAGCACCTCGAGGCAAACCAGATCAAGTTTCTGCCCGCGGTCAACGAGGAGCTCGCTGCCGCCGCGATCAAGGGCACACAGTGGCTCGATCGGTACCCCAAAAAGAACCGTGACGGCATATTCGCTCTGTGGTACGGCAAGCACCTCGGCGTGGAGCGCGCCTGCGAGGCATTGAAGATCGGCAACTATGACGGCTCGGACAAGCACGGCGGCGTCCTGGTCGTTGGTGCGGACGATATCGGTGGTAAGTCCTCGATCACGGCGGCGGAGTCCGATCACGTCTTCATCGCCGGCATGCTCCCCGTGCTCTCGCCGGCGGACACGCAGGAGTACCTCGATTTCGGGCTCTATGGCTGGGCGCTGTCGCGCTACTCCGGTCTCTGGGTCGGATTCAAGGCGGTCACCGACACCATCGAGCTGACCCGGACGGTCGATGTCGCCCTCGATCGTGTGCGGATCGTGTTACCCGCCGACTTCGAAATGCCGCCTGGCGGTCTCAACAGTCGCGCGGGCGATTTCTTCCCGCTGCCGATGGAGCGACGGCTCATCGATTTCAAGCTGCCTGCAGCCAGAGCCTTCGCGCGGGCCAACAATCTGGATCGGGTTGTCTTCGACGGCGAGCGCCGTGCGCTCGGCATCGTGACCACGGGCAAGGCCTACCTCGACGTGCGGGAGGCACTGCGCGAGCTCGGCATCGACGAGGCGCGTGCGCGGATGCTCGGCATCCGGCTCTACAAGGTCGGCATGGTCTGGCCGCTCGAGACGGATTCCGCGCGCGCCTTCGGACGCGGTCACCAGGAGTTGCTGGTGATCGAAGAGAAGCGGCCGGTGATCGAAGAGCAGCTGACGCACGCGTTCTACCACGAGCCCGCGGCGCAGCGACCCCGGATCACCGGAAAGACCGACGAGCGTGGCAATACCTGAAGCCGGCGCACGGCGAGCTATCGGTGAACCTCGCCGTCGACATCATCGCACGCCGGATCGAGGCGCTGGGCCTGGCCGACGCGGCATTGCAGGAGCGTGTCGACGCGATTCGCCGCGGGCGGGCGAACATCATTCAGCTCGCCGACGACGAACCTGATCCGCACGGCGTATTTCTGTTCCGGCTGCCCGCACAACACCTCGACACGCACCATCGAGGGCAGCATGGCCTTCACTGGCGTCGGCTGTTACGGCCTGGTGCCCATGGTGATGCCCGATCGCAAGACGGAGTGGGCGGCGCAGATGGGCGCCGAGGGCACTCTGTGGGTCGGGCTGCAGTCCTTCATGGACGTGCCGCATGCGTTCCAGAACCTCGGCGACGGCACCTATTTCCACTCCGGCATCCTGGCGGTGCGGCAGGCGGTCGCCGCGAAGGTCAATATCACCTACAAGCTGCTCTACAACGACGCGGTGGCGATGACCGGCGGGCAGCCTATCGATGGAAAGCTCTCCGTGGAGGACGTGGCGAACCAGCTCTACTGGGAGGGAGTGCGTCCGGTCGTCGTCGTGACAGATGAGCCGGACAAGTACCCCGCGACTACGCGCTGGCCGGAGGGCACGACGGTCCGACACCGCAAGGACCTCGAGCTCGTGCAGAAGGACCTCCAGCAGGTCAAGGGCGTGTCGGCTCTGATCTACGACCAGACCTGCGCGGCGGAAAAGCGGCGTCGCCGCAAGCGGGGCACGTTCCCCAATCCCCAGAAGCGCGTCTTCATAAACCAGGAAGTCTGCGAGGGCTGCGGAGACTGCAACAAGAAGTCGAACTGCGTCAGCGTGGTGCCTCTCGATACCGAGTTCGGCCGCAAGCGCAAGATCGACCAGTCCAGCTGCAACAAGGACTACAGCTGCCTGGAAGGCTTCTGCCCGTCCTTCGTCACCGTGCTTGGCGGCGGGCCGCGCAAGGGTGAAGCGGCCAAGGCGCCCGATGAGCTTGCCTCTATATTCTCCGGCCTGCCGGCGCCGAAGACCCTTCCGCTCGACGAGGTCTACAACGTCCTGATCACTGGTATCGGCGGCACCGGTGTCCTCACTGTCGGGGCGATCCTCGGCATGGCGGCACACCTGGACGGCAAATCCTGCAGCGTCATGGATATCACTGGCATGGCGCAAAAGGGTGGCGCGGTCATCACCCATCTGCGCTTCGGTGCATCCAGGGACAAGCTGTTTGCGACGCGGCTGTGGCAGCAGTCGGCCGACCTCGTCATCGGCTGCGACCTCGTCGTCACCACCGGCCAGGCGACGCTCGACCTGGTGCGCTCCGACAGCGCCCGGATCCTGGTCAACAGCGACGTGGTTCCGACCGCTCAGTTTCAGGCCAACCAGGCACTGGACCTGAGCCAGGAGAAACTGCTTGGTGTCCTTCGAAAAGTTGTGACGGCCGAGCGCCTGTCCGCGATTGCGGCGACGTCGGCTGCGGTGCGCCTGATGGGCGACAGCATCGCCACGAACGTGTTCATGCTGGGGTATGCGCTGCAGAAGGGTTGCATGCCGATCGCGCTGGGAGCGGTCGAGCAGGCGATCAGCCTCAACGGCGTGGCGATCGAGCAGAACCTGCACGCCCTCAACTGGGGACGGCTGGCCGCACAGGACCCGCAGCGTTTCGCCTCGCTGCTGGCACAGGCTGCGGGGGACGAGCGCGGGGAGGAACCCCTGTCGCAGACGCTCGAGCAGATCGTGGAACGCCGCAGCCGGCACCTGACTGCGTACCAGAATGCCGACTACGCCAAGCGCTATGCCGATTTCGTCGAGAAGGTGCGCCAGGTCGAGGGCGCGCGCGTGCCCGGCTCGACGGCGGTCACGCAGGCCGTGGCGCTCTCGCTCTCGAAGCTGATGAGCTACAAGGACGAGTACGAGGTGGCGCGGCTGTACACCAACGGCGATTTCCTCCGGCGTCTCAAGCAGCAGTTCGACGGCAACTACCGGCTCAACTTCCATCTCTCGCCGCCGATCTTCAATCCACGCGACAAGGCGACCGGCCAGCCGCGCAAGATTAGTTTCGGACCGTGGATGATGGGCGCGTTCAAGGTGCTCGCGCGGCTGAAGGGCCTGCGTGGTACGGCGTTCGACCCGTTTGGCTACGCGCACGAGCGCAGGACCGAGCGGCGGCTGATCGACGACTATCGCAAGGTCGTCGAAAGCGTCCTGCCGGTGCTCAATCCGGTGAATGTGGAGCTAGTCGGCAGCATCGCCGCCTTGCCGGACATGATCCGCGGCTACGGTCACGTCAAGGACGCGAACCTGAAGAAGTACGAGCAGGAGCTCGCGAAGCTGCTCGCGTCGTTCGATACGGTTGCACTGGCCAAGTCAGCTTGAGGGAGCGTACATGACCCGATTTGGTTACTCGGAAGAGCACGAGGCATTCCGCCGGACCGCGCGTTCGTTCTTCGACAAGGAGCTCGAGCCCCACTATCGCAGCTACGCGGCAAAGGGCGGCGTGGACAAGGAATTCTGGAAGAAGGCGGGCAACGCGGGGCTGCTCGGGCTGTGTATCCCGGAGGAATTTGGCGGGCCCGCAGGGGACTTCACCTACAGCGTGATTCTTGCCGAGGAGCTCGGCGCCTCGGTCGGCTCCGCCTACACCGGCAGCTCGATCATGGCCGACGTCGCGACGTACATCCTGATGGGTTTCGGCACACCGGAGCAGAAAAGGAAATACGCAGCAGGAATCCTGTCCGGCGAGATAAGCCAGGCGATGCCGCTGACCGAGCCCGACGCGGGGAGCGATCCGACCGCCATCAAGGCGACGGCGGTGCGCGACGGCAAGGACTGGGTGATCAACGGCGAAAAGTACTTCATCTCGAACGGCACTTCCGCCGACGTGCTCTACGTCGTAGTGAAGACCGACCCCACCAAGCGCGGCAGCGGCATGAGCATATTCATCGTCGATGCCGCTACCCCTGGGGTCACTCGCCATAAGATCCCGATGGTCGGGTGGGCTGCCGGCGACACCGGAGCGCTCAGTTTCTCGAACGTACGCGTGCCCGCGGAGAACATACTCGGCCAGGAAGGCCAGGCGATGAAGATCCTGATGAGCACGTTTACCGAGGATCGTCTGCAGATCGCCGGACGCAGCATCGGTGCCGCTACCACCGCGTTGCGGCTCACGGTGGACTACGTCAAGCAGCGCAAGGCCTTCGGTCAGCGCATCGCGGACTTCCAGAACACGCAGTTCGTGCTTGCGGAGGTCAGGACGGACATCGACGTGGGCCGAACGTATCTCGACCATTCGATCGTAAAGGCGCGGGACGGCGCGCTCACGTTTGCCGAAGGCGCGATGCTCAAGCTCTGGACCACGGAGATGGAGGGGCGGGTCATGGACAAGTGCCTGCAGCTCTTCGGTGGGGCAGGGATGATGCAGGACACGCCGATCGGCCCGATGTACACGGCTGCCCGAATCCAGCGCATCTACGCCGGGACGTCCGAGATTCAAAAGGTGTCGATCGCGAAGGACTTGCTGGCCTGACGCAGGAGATGGCGATGGCATTCGTTGACGTTCGGGAAAGCGTTTGGCTGGTCACGGGTGCCTCGGTCGGTTTCGGCCGGGCCATTGCGAAAGAAGTTCTGGGGCGAGGGGGCCGGGTCGTCGCCACGGCTCGCGACCGCGGCACCATCGCCGACCTCGAAACTGTTGCGGCGGATCGAGTCCTGGCGCTGCCGCTCGACGTGACTCAGCAGGACCAGATCGCCGCGGCCGTCCGGGCAGCGGAAGCGCGCTTCGGCCGCATCGACGTGCTAGTCAACAATGCCGGCTACGGGTTCCTGAGCGGCATGGAGGAAGCGAGCGACGCGGAAGCTCGAACGCAGTTCGACGTCAACTTCTTCGGACTGGTTGCGATGACCAAGGCCGTACTGCCGCTGATGCGGCGGCAGCGCTCGGGCCGCATCGTGAACCTGTCATCGGCTGCGGGCGTGTTCGGCGTGGGTGGCAGCGCCTTCTACACCGCCAGCAAGTTCGCCGTCGAAGGACTTTCGGAATGCCTCGCACAGGAGGTTGCGCCGTTCGGAATCGGCGTGCTGATCGTCGAGCCCGGAGCGTTTCGAACTGAGTTCTTCGGTCGATCGATGGCGAAGCCGGCGAATCCGATCGCGGACTACGAGTCCCTGGCCGCGACGCGCGCCCAGCTCGACAAGATGGATGGCCTGCAACCGGGAAACCCGGCGCTGGCGGCAACCGCGATCGTCGATGCGGTGCTGAGCGACCCCCCGCGGCTGCGCCTCGTCCTGGGCAGCGGGGCGTTCGATCGTATTCGCCGGGCACTCGAGGCGAGAATCGAGCAGGTCGACGCGACGCGCTCGGTCGCAAAGAGCGTCGATTTTCCCGCCCGCTGAGCGGTCTCGAAAGGGCTGGATAGTCCGCTCCGCCGGTGCGTCACAGCGCAACGCGTGGATGAAATCGAACCTTGAGCGCGTTGACACTCCGGAAGACCAGAGCCGGGGTAAAGGTCGGTTCTTCGAGGATCTCGAGCCGCTCAAAGCGCTGCACCAGAGCGGTGAAGAACTCGCCCACCTGCAACTTGGCCAGCACGTGCCCGATGCAGTGATGCAAGCCCGGCCCGAACGTCAGCGCCAGGTCGTTGCGGGCGCGCTCGAAGTTCAACGTCTCCGGTTCCGAGTAGATACGCGGATCGCGATTGCCACCGGCGACCACGAGCATCAGCAAATCGCCCGCCTTGAGGCTGCGGCCGTGCCAGTCGAAATCCTGCGACACGATGCGCGGCAGCGTGGTCGACATCGCAATGTAACGCATCAACTCCACCGCGCAGTCAACCTGCTTCTCCGGATGGTCGCGCCAGTACGTCCATGCCGACGGATTGCGTGCCATGGCGCGCGCGCCCAGTGTCAAGGTATTCGTCGTGGTGTCGTGTCCAGCCACGATCACCAGTATCAACGTCCCCAGCACATCCTCGTCGGTCAGCCTGTCGCCGCCCTCCGAGGCATGCAGCAGCATCGTGATGAAATCTGACCCCGGCGCCTGTTTGCGTTTTTCGATTTCCGCGGAGAACACGCCGATCATGTCGGTCACGACGCACTCGAGGCCATCGAGCCATTCGTGCTTCGGGTTGAACGAAGTCAGTGCTGCGGTCACGCCATCCGCCCATTCCTTCAGGCGCGGCAGGTAGTCCTGTGACATCCCGAGCAGCTTGAGGATGACCGCGCCGGGCAGCATGCGCGCCACGCCCTCATGGAACTCGATATCGGGGCGTGCAATGGCACCATCCAGCAATTCCGCAATTCGTTGCCGCACGAAGGGACGTTGGTCCTCCACGAGCTTGCGATTCAGCGCCTTGACCAGGAGTTTCCGCATCAGCGTGTGCTCCTGACCGTCCAGATTGGTCACGATGCGCGGCATGTAGCGCATTGCGTTGGGGAGCCGGCGGTTCAGTTCCTCGGGTGGCATCACGCGATAGAGGGATTTGGGGATGTGCGTGCTCGAAAGTGGCAGCGTGCCGCTGAAGCCCTCGAACACCTCGGCATGTCCGGTCACGATCCAGCACCGCGACGTCTCGCTCCAGTACAGCGGGTCGTGCTCGCGCAGCCGATTCAGTTCCTGAAGAATGACGTCTCCCTGCGGGGGGAGTGCCGCAAGGTTGATGTCGTGTTCCGTCTTTGCCTGCTGCATGCCTGTCTCGCAATCTGTCGTGATGGTCGATCTCAGCGAATCGGTTGCCGCGCAAACCCTCGCTCGCACCAGCCGAAGCCGGTCTCGCCGTTCCATCCGATGCGGATGGCCTCGTCGAACAGCAGCCCGTACGAGCCCTGCCCGATCCCAAATGCGGGATTGAATGGCGAGGTCATATGAATGGGGAGTGTGGCCAGCACTTCATCGATCGAGATCCGCATTTCACCGAGGTTGCTGCGAAGTGCGACGGTGTGCTGCCTGCCGAAGTCCGCGGGGCCATCGACAACCTCGAGCTGCTCGATCGTGGCCGGGTGGTGCTCGCCATCCTGAACGACCGTGGCCAGCGACAAGGCTGGCCCTTCCAGCCCGTGCATCTTGAAGAAATAGAGCTGGAATCCGCGTCCGTTTCCGAAGCTGCCGTTGATCCAGCAGTGATTGCGGAAGTTGGTCACGTCCCGTGCTCCGCGGCTGTGGTCCCGGCACGAAAACGCATCGCGAATCACGATTTCGCGGTCGTCCAGTTGCAGCATCCCGCCACGCGGCCCAGCTGCTCGATATGCATGGCGCCCGCGATTCCTGTTGGATCTCGCCTTATGCTCGGCATGCATGTCCCACATCGGTGCGGAAGCCTCGAATGTCAGGTCGAGCTTGAGGCGATTGGTCTTTCCAGAATGCAGGCCGGTGTCCATCAGCTGCTGGAAGGAATGACTCCGGACCGGCCCGTCGTAGGACAGCCGGACGGTCTTGTCCGGAGCCGCGATTTCATACCTTGGCGAGCGATGCAGATACGACTGCGCCTTTCGTGTTGCGGCCAAAATTCGTGCCGACCACGATCTGCCCGTCCGGCAGGCGTACGGCCAGATTCTCCCGCCAGACCGACGTGTCGTGGTACCAGGTGCCGATGCTGAACAGAGCAGCCGTGCGGCTCCGGGGATCCGTGAACACCAGCGCGAAATTCTCGCTCCAGAGCGCGGTCGTGGGCGGGTGCTCCAGAGCACACTCGTCGTTCAACGCGGTCGTCAATTTCGCGCTCTCCTCAGAAACAATGAAAATCGGTCGCGCTCACGCGCGGCTGGCGGCGATGCCAACCAGGACGCACGATAGCCCTAGTAACGTGAGCTTGATCGGTGAGGCGCTTTCCCCGTAAGCCACGACGCCGATCACGATCGTAACCAGAGGGATCACTGCGGACATCATCGGGATCAGGATGCCAAGCTCGACCCCGTCGTGCGCCAGGCGGGCGAGCGCGCCGATCCCGATCACGAAGAGGGCGCTGCAGAGGAGCGTCGGAACAAGCTGCGTGAACCCGTTCGTGCGGGGCAGCAATGCGATGGCGGCGAGCTGCGTCAGCACGGCGATCGCGAACGTTACAATGTTCGTGACGGACATGCGGCCCTCCTGGAGCAGAGTAGTCGGACCGGACAACCTTGAAGAGATTATCCCGCTAGCGCATTATGAGCAATCTCACGATCATTGAGTCATGGACAGGTCGCGGCTAGAGGCGTATCTCGCCACTCGACTCGGCGAACCGGTGCGCGTCGCGACGGTGGCGCAGGCCTTTCCGGGGCTCTCACGCGAGACCTGGCTGGTTACTCTGAGTCGAGGCACAGGCTCGGCAGCATCGGAGTGGGGTGTGGTGATCCGCGTCGATGCGCCCGGCGGTCCGTTCGTGCCGGTGCCCCTCTCCTACGAGTGGCAGGTCTACGAGCGGGTTGCGCGCACGGACGTTCCGGTTCCGAAGCCGCTCTGGTTTGACGCCGCGCCGGACGTAAGCGACGGGCGGCCGCTCTTCGTGCGCGAGCTCGTCGAGGGCAGCACCCTGCTGCCGGGCCTCCACGACCAGACGCCGGAAGCCGCAACTCGTCGGCAGCGTGTCGCTTTCGAGCACGCGGAGAAGCTCGCGCTCGTGCACCGCGTGGACTGGAGACGCTTCGGATTCGACGAGTTCATGGAGGCTCCAGGCTCGCTCGAGGACGCGCCACGTCACGAGCTCACTCGATGGTGGCGCATCTGGGATGAGGTGAAAACGAACGCGTTTCCCGTCGTTACCGAGGCACTTCACTGGTTCGAAGAAAATCTCCCAAAGAGCGCACCCCGTGTGTGTCTGTGCAAGGGCCAGAACGGCATCGGCGAGGAGATCTGGCGCGACGACAGGATCGTCGCGCTCTGCGACTGGGAGCTGGCGCACCTGGGCGATCCGTGTCACGACCTGGCCCTGTCGCAGGGCATGTTGAAGCTCCACGACCGCGATGAGGTGATTGCACACTATGAGCAGGCTGCGGGCTTCGAATTGCCCGCGGAGAACGTCGCGTTCTTCCTTGTCTGGAACGCTTTCAAGTCGCTGCTGACGCTCAACAACGGGCTCAGGTCGTTTCTGGACGGGCAGAACACGCGACTGCCCCGGGCCACGCTCGGCTTCGGGAAGGTGAAGGTCTACGAACACCTGCTCGGCGCGATCCTCGACATGGATCTGGAGGAGGCGGCGGAGTTCATCCTCAGCGGACAGCCAAATCCCTATCACACGAGGCAGGTGGCAGGAGGTTGACGTGCGCCCGACAACTCGAGAGCTGATCGAGGCCGTTGTGTCGTCGCTCCAGCGTGACGTGAGCCCGCACCTTGCCGACAAGTGGAGCGCGAGCGCACTGCGAAGCGCCGTGCAGCTGCTGAAACATCTCGCGGTGCGCGTCGAGAAAGAGCAGGTCGTGCTGATCGAGGACAACGCCGATGTTCGACGGGTTCTTCTATCGGTAGGCGAGCGGCTCACAGCGTCGCAGAGCCGCCCGGCATGGCGCCGGGCGATCGAGGAGGCACTGGCCGCCCCGGAGCCGGCGACGCATGACTCGGTCGGCCTCGGCGAGTGCAATGAGGCATTCCAGGGTGTGGTCGAGCTCTTGCTGCGCGATCGACAGGCTCTTCATGCCGTGCCGTCAGGGCGCGATATGCATGCGGACCTGCGGTCCTACCTGCGTCGCAGACTCGAACGCGAGCAGGGGCTCTATTTCCCGGCGTTCACCGGCGCTCCATTCTGACGAGGAAACACGATGAATGACGCAGGGTCGAACGTGATGGCGGATGAGTGGGCGCTCTACAGGCTGGCGATGCTCTATTCGCACGCCATGGACCAGAACGTGCCCGAGATCATCGACCGAATTTTCACCGAAGACGCGGTTATCGAGACCCCGTCCTTCACGCTGCGTGGGCGCGCGGAGATTCGCGCCATGCCGCCGATGCTCAAGCAGAAGTACTTGTCGACGACCCACGCCGTGCACAATCAGACGGTCACGGTTACGGCCGATAGCGCGGAGGGTGAGACGGGTTGCCTGGCGCATCTCATGAGCCAGGGACCGCGCGGCGGGGAGATCCTGATCGTGGAAGGGGTACGTTACCTGGACAGATGGGTGCGCGAAAAAGGGTCGTGGCGTTTTGCGTCGCGGCGCATCGTCATCGATTTCTCGGAAGTCCGAACCGCACGCAAGGTGACCTGAGCTCAGGACTCCGGCCTCGACGCGAAAGTCGCGGCGTGTCTTTCGCCCTCCATCAGGCGGGCGACGCGCGCGTGGCAGGAGGCCGTGATCAGGCACACCGGCAGAGTCCAGGACATGGCGTGACGCAGTGCATCACGGCCGATCGACTGCGTGAGCGCATCACTCAGCACGCCGATCACGAGCGGGGCGAGCCCGATTCCGACCAGGCTGATCGTCAACGTGGCGAGCGAGGCTGCCGTCGCCCGAAGGTGCGGGGCCGACACGTTCTGGACCGTGACGGCGTTGGTGGGACCCCCGAGCGCCCCGATCAGCGATGCAAAAAACGTGGCGACGAAGGCCAGGGTGGGATCCGGCGCCGACAGCACGATCCAGTACGCAATCCCTGTCGCGACGGCCGTCGCAGCACAGAACCATTGAGGCAGGCCGGGAGAGCGGCGCAGCAGCCGGTCGGAAACGAACCCGCCGATCAGCATGCCGCTCGCCATGCCGAACCCGATCGTCAGGCCGGACCAGGTGCCGACGTAGCGCAGCTCGAGTCCATGACTGCGCATGAAGAACGCCGGCAGCCAGGCAATGGGGCCGAAGATCAGAAAGCTGTATACGCCGTTCGTTGCCAGCAGCCACCGAAAGCGGCGATCGGCGAGCAAAAGCTTGCAGGCCTGCAGTGTCGATAGCGCCGCTTTCGGCTGCGAGCCCGGGTCGGCCTGCCGCGGGGACGCGCGTAACGAGACCGCCAGTGCGATCGCGAGCAGCACACCCGGGAGTCCCACGGCGAAGAACGCCACGCGCCAGCCGTACAGGGCGCCCAGCCAGCCGCCGATCGCGAAGCCCGCGGTCACCCCGAGGCTGTTCCCAACGAGGAACCAGCCGATCGCTGCAGCCCGACGCTGCGGTGGAAAGTACTCGCTGATCAACGCATAGCCGATGGGCTGGCAGCCCGACTCTCCAATGCCGACAAACATGCGCGCGACGAGCAGACCGCCGAACGACTTGACCAGGCCGCAGGCGGCGGTTGCGAGGCTCCAGAGCGTCAGCGCAGCGGAGAGCACCAGGGCGCGATTGCTGCGGTCCGCGAACCGCGCCATCGGAACGCTCGTGAAGCTGTAAAGGAGCACGAACGCAAAACCCGTGAGCAGGCCGACCTGCGAGTCCGAGAGCGAGAATTCGGTCTTGATCGGCTGCGCGAGTGCCGAGAGGACCATCCGGTCGACGTAGTTTGTAAAGCTCACCATCGTCAGGAGCACGACGGCGAGCGTTGATTTCCTCACAGCGCCTGGAATCGCTGCAGGAGCGCAGCGATCCGCAGCTCGATCAGGCGCAGACCGGTGAGCGCGTTGGCACCCTTGATGAACTCGCTGGTCCAGCCTTCCTCGAAGTTGCGGCCCGACGCCGCAACGAGCGTCGTTCCCTTGAGAAACTGCAGCACCATCGCAAGTCGCACGCGGTGTTCGGGCACCTCGGGTCCGCCGGCCGCGACGTAGATGTCGAGGAATTCACGCCAGTCCATGACGTCTTCCGCGTAGACCCGGGCGATCCCGAGGTCCTCGGCCGGATCGCCCACGTGGGCGAACTCCCAGTCGAGTACCGCCGTGAGCCGATCGGCATCGATCAGGAAATTGTAAGGACCGGAGTCCCCGTGAACGACCGCAAGCGTGCCCGGATCCCGCCTGGCCTCGTGCCGTGCCCAGGCGTAGGCGTAGTCGACGAGCGGAGACGCCTTGGTCGCATTGGTGCGCCACTTCAGCTCGTACTGGTCGATCAGCGATTCGAGGCCGTTCGCGGTGGTTGAGCCGCTTGCAAAGCCAAGCTCCGCGGGCGCGGTGCGATGAAGGGAGGCGAGCATGCGCGCCAGATCGCGGAACGCGCCGGGGCAGGGCGTCTTCAAACCAAAATAACTGCCGGGCGCCGTACCCTTGAGACGCTCGACGAGCATGAACGGTGGACCGATCTCGGACTCCGCCGCTTCGAGATGCAGAGGGCGCGGCACGGCCAGACCCATGGCCGACAGCTTCGCCAGCGGCTGGTACTCGTCCCGGACCTTGGTTCCCTCGTACCGCAGGGCGTAATCCTGGCGGATGACCACGGCGGTCGGCAGAACATCGGTGCCGCCTAACGTCACGAAGAAAGTTTTCTTCGAGCGACCACCGGGAATGGGGATCACCTCGGTGGCGGCGATCTGCGGGGACCGCGGAAACGCACGCCGCAGATACGCCGTCACCGTCGAAACGGTCGGCGACGGTCCTGCGGCAGTGCTCGGCTGCTCGGTACGTCCGCTGCTGGCCGGCGCAGGGCCGACCGGCCGGCTGCAGGCCGAGTCGTAAGTCGTGAGCCACCGATGATCGATCGATCCCAGCCGCGCCAGCGCCGCCTCGATTTTCGATTGCCCGGCACCAGCCGTGCGTTCCCGTACGACATCGGCGGCTCCTCGCGCAATCTCAGCACCGAGGCTGCGCAGTGCAGCGACCTCGCGTTGACACGCCAAGCCGCGCTCCGACGGGATGTCCTCCAGAGCCTTGTGCCACGCGTTGATCTTGTCGCCGAAAGCCACGGGTGGGAGCTCATGGAGGGTCTCGGCGATAGCCGTGCGAATCGCCGGCACGAGCTCCGCCGCAACTTCCGGGAGCACGTCGATTTCGGCTGCGAGATTCTGCAGCACCAGCCGCGAAAAGTTCGCGCGCTCGATGGCGTCGGCGGAGCTGAGCTCGGGGATGATGCGCTCGCTGAGTTCAGCGCCGATGGCCCGCATGAAGAGTGAGCTTGTCTCCGACATGGATTCCCTAACGCCCCGTGAACCCGGCCTTGCGCTTCTCGAAGAATGCCGAGAGGCCTTCGACCCAGTCGTTGGTCAGCGCCGCTCCGGAATAGCTCTCGGCTTCGAGCCTTCCCTGCTCCTCCAGGGAGTTTTCCAGCGAGGCGAGGATCTGGTTCCGGATGAGACCGTAGGCTCTGGTGGGACCGGCTGCGAGGCGCTGCACGAGCTTCTGGGTTTCGGCATCGAGCTGCTCAGCGGGCACGACGAAGTTGATCAGGCCGATGCGCTGCGCCTCGGTCGCCGAGAGCCGGTCCGCGAGCAGGGCCAGCTCCATCGCCTTGCGCGTGCCGATCTGCCGCGGCAGGTAATAGGTCGTGAGGCCGTCGACACTGCCGCCGTGCAGCGCGTGAGCGACGAAGAAGAAAGCCGATTCCGCGGCGATGACGAGGTCGCATGCCGCCACCAGGCCGACCGCCGCACCGGCGACGGCCCCCTGGACGCTCGCAACCATCGGCTTGTTTAGCCGGCGCATCGCGCGGCCGAGCTGGTTGTACTGGTGTATCGGTTCTGCGATCCGGACGGTCTTCTCGGCGGGCGGCATCTTCATGATCTCGCCGATGCTGCCCAGATCGCCGCCGGCCATGAAGTTCTTGCCGTTGCCGCGAATCAGCAGGCAACGCACGCCGTCGTCATGCTCCACGGCGGTGATGAAATCGATCATCGACGGGATCCAGGCCGGATCGAAGGCGTTCGCCTTGTCCGGCTTGTTGAAGGTCATCGTCGCGAACGATCCGGTCTTGTCGAAGAGAATTTCGGGCATCGTCATGCACCTGTTGCAGGAGAGTTCGAGAGGCCGTGCGCCGCGAGCCGCTGTGCCGCCACCCGGGATGCCGGGCAAAGGTCGCAGCGGCTGGGGCCGCGATACGCTTGCACTCGCGGTCACTATTCGGTAAGCATGATAACTATATCTCGTCCAGCAGCATACTCCGGAGAGGACCATGCACGAGCCCCCCGCTACCGAGTACCCCTTGACCCCGTACGACGAGTTCCCGGTGCATCAGGCGCCCTATCCGGTCAGTTACGTTCCATCGACGGACTACGCATGGGACGAGGGCTACTTCTACGGCGTATACAGCGCCGATGCGCAGCTCTTCATGATCACCGGGATGCGCATGAATCCCAACGCCGACATCCTGGGCGCGCACGTGGGCGTGAATTTCCGTGGCCGCCAGCGGACCGCGCGCCTGTCGCGGCCGTGGCGACAGCACTGGTACACGCAGCTAGGGCCGCTGCGCTACGACGTCATCGAGCCCTACAGGAACATTCGCCTGCTGCTCGAGCCGAACGAGGCCGGCTTTTCCTTCGACTTGAACTGGCTGGGACTCGGGCCACCGCACCTGAGCAGTCACCACCTTGCAACGGTCCGGGGCCGTCGCACGACCGATCAGACTCGCTACAACCAGGTGGGCGTCGCTCGTGGCTGGATCGAGATCGACGGCAAGAGGTTCGATGTGAATCCGGAATCCTGGGGCGGATGCCGCGACCATTCGTGGGGCGTCTACGAGGCGCGCCCGCCGCTGGTGCCCGATCCCAGGTGGTTGCCGCCGAAACCGATGGAGGGGCCGCAGCGAGCGCTGCGCTTCTCCATGTTCTTCGCAGCCGGCGAATACTCCGGCCACTTCCATCTCCACGAAGACGAGGATGGCCGGCAGGTGCCGACCAACGACGCGTTTGGCATCCCGTTCGAAGGCGGCGTCGATCTGGGCTTCGACCGGCGCACGCATTTCGTGGCCTGCACTCACCGGCTCGAGTTCACGCCCGGCACGCGTTCGCTTTCGAAGGGACGGATGGGGCTGAAAGATGCCGCCGGCGGTGCATGGACGATCGACTTCGATGTGGCCTGGCCACCGGCGCCGGTAATACAGGCGGGCTACCACCTTGGGAGCTGGCGCGATGGCGGAACCATCGCGACCTATCATGGCGCCGGCAACCCGTATTTCGAGTGGGACGAGTTCGACTTCTCACGCCAGCCCGCTCCGCACACCCTCTATGGCCAGACCGAGCCGCGTTCGGTGTACGGCGTTGAGCACGTGGCCCGGATTCGTCTTACCGACCCCAGCGGGAAGACGGTCTCCGGACTGGCGGAGATCGAGGTCTTCCTGAATGGCCGCTATGCGCCGTACGGATTCGAGGCGCAGCAGGCCAAGGGTGGGTTGACCGGGCGAGGCGTGCTGTAGCGCGGTCGGCAGCGGCGCGCGGAAGGGCAAACATGGCACTCGGGACTCTCGACGGGAAAATCGCCGTGGTGACAGGCGCGGCGCGAGGAATCGGT
Source organism: uncultured Gammaproteobacteria bacterium (assembly GCA_963728295.1). Lineage (GTDB taxonomy): Bacteria > Pseudomonadota > Gammaproteobacteria > Steroidobacterales > Steroidobacteraceae > DATJKD01. The sequence goes on from CAVSKB010000011.1 coordinate 437,677, forward strand.
CGCGCGCTGGTCGAAGAGCTGGTCGCCCAGGGCGCGTCGGTCTGTCTCGCGGACCTCGACGAAGTGCCGCTCGACGAGACGACACGCGAGATCTCGGGGCGCCTTCGGCCCGGGCAGCGACTGCTCGCGCAGCCCACGGATGTCGCGCAGCCCGACTCCGTGGAGACGCTCGCATCGGTGGCCTGCTCACGCCTCGGCGATGTCGACCTACTATGTGCAAATGCGGGCGTGACCACGGCCTATGGCGGTGCCCCTGACGAGATGCCGCTGGCCGACTGGCATCGGCAATTCGACGTCAACGTCTTCGGCATCGTGCATTGCCTGCAGTCGTTCCTCCCGCGCATGCGCGCCAGGACCAGCCCATCGCACGTGCTTATCACAGGGTCGTCGGCGGGACTCCTGCCGACCGCGAATCGTGCGGCGTACTGTGCCTCCAAGCACGCGGTCGTCAGGTCTTGGCGAGTCGCTGTACCTGCAGTTGAAGGGCACGCCGATCGGCGTCAGCCTTCTTTGCCCGGGCGTGACGGCGACGCGGATGCTCGATCCGGACCTCAATCGGCCAGAGGGGAAGCCCGGCAGGCCGTTGAATCCCGCCCTGCTCGCGCAGGCAAAGACGCCGGCGCACGTGGCACGGCTGGCGGTCGATGCCGTCCGCAGCGGCAGGTTCTGGGTGCTCACGCACGACGACATCGGTCCGGCCGTGATCGCGCGCGCGGCGGCGATCGCCGGCGCGGCGCCACCGCCGGATTCGTATCACTAGCGCGAAGACGGCCCGACGGCTGACTCGCAAGGCGGAATTCCCTGGGCCGGCTCACGAACAAGGTTGCGATCGTCACGGGTGGCGGCGGTGGCATCGGCCGCGCGACGGTAGAGCGATTCGCGGAGGAAGGTGCCGCGATCGTCGTCGCCGAGCTGGACGAGGCGACCGGTGAGGCGGCGGCGACGGCAAGCCGGGCGCTTGGCGCCCGCGCCACGTTTCTCCGGCTCGACGCGGGTGACGAGGCGAGCTGGACCGACGTCATCGCCAGGACCCTGGAGCTCCACGGCGCGCTCCATATCGTCGTCAACAATGCCGCGCATCGGACGCCGCTCACCATCGACGACACCAGCGGCGACGTCTGGGACGCGAATCAGCGCGTCACGGCCCGGGGAGTGTTTCTCGGCACGAAGCTCGGCGCCGAAGCGATGCGGCATGGTGGCTCGATCGTCAATGTCGCGAGCATCGCCGCCTTCGTCGGGCTGCCGGAGTCGTTCTCCTACAGCGCGGCGAAGGGCGCCGTGCGGGCGCTGTCCCGGTCGGCCGCCGTGCACTATGCACGGCAGAAGCGCGGCGTCAGGGTCAACGTCGTGGCTCCGGGCTCGACGCGCACCGAGGCCGTGCAGAGGCAGCTCGAGCGCATGGCTGCCGAACGCGGCGACACTGCCGCGGCCGATCTTCTGGCGGAAATCCTGCGCACGGTGCCGCTCGCGCGCATGGCCGAACCGCGCGAGATCGCCGACGCCATCGTCTTTCTGGCCTCGGACGAGGCGAGCTACATCACGGGTGCCGAGCTGCTCGTCGATGGTGGCCTGACGGCGACCTAACCTGATCTGCCAACCTGCCAGCCGTGGCCCCGGTCAGCGCTTCAGCTCGGCTGCATGTGCAGCGAGAAATTCACGCACTGACTGCGGCGGCTTGCCGGTCAACTTTTGAACGGAGTCGCTCACGTTCGCGACGTTACCGGCCCGCGTGTTGATGTCGATAGCCGCCATGAGCTCAACCACCGGCGGAGGCAAACCGGCGGCTCTCAAGTCGGCTTGTAACTGATCGGCAGTCACCGGGACATGAGTCAGCGTTCTGCCCGTCAGCTCGCTTACCATCTTCGCGAGCTCGGCGGAACCGATCGGATCCGGTCCAGTGACGTCCAGCTTGGATCTTGTGGCGGATTCAGAGGTCAATGCGGCGGCGCATGCCCGTGCGCAGTCTTCGCGAGTGACGTATGCCACGCCCGCGTCGCCGGCGGCTGAACGCAGCTGGCCGGTCGCGAGCGCGGCGGAAAGCGACAGCAGCAGATAATCGGTGTACCAGCAGTCTCGAAGGATGGTCCATGTGAGGGGCGCTGCAGCGAGCGCCTGTTCGGTGCCGTAGTGGTCGGACGCAAACGGGATGGGAGAGCCCGGTTCCGGGCGCATCATGGACGTGTAGACCACGTGTTTGATACCCGCCTTGCACGCGGCTGCGACCGCCGTCCGGTGTTGTCTCAGACGTGCGCCGGGAACGTCCACCTTGTCCGTACTGATGACCAAGACGCGTGCAGCGCCGGAAAAGGCTGCAGCCAACCCGGCTTCATCGTCGAAATCCGCCCTGCGCACGATGACGCCACGCGCCGCCTGGTCGGCGAGGCGCTCCGGATTGCGCGTGCCCGCCACTACGCGCTCCGGCGGAACATTGTGCGTATCGAGCAAGTGGGCCAGCACGCGTCGGCCGAGTTGACCGGAAGCGCCGGTGACGAACAAAGTCTGCGGAGTTGGCATATCTGACTTCAATGCTGCTGCTAGACCACGAAACCTCCATCAACCGACAGCACCGCGCCCGTAACGTAGGTTGATTCGTCGGAGCACAGCCAGAGCACCGCGCTCGCGATCTCACCCACCGTGCCTGCGCGGCCCATCGGAATCTTCTGCTGAATTGCCGTGAACTTCTCGGGCGCGGTAGCGATGCGCTCCGCCATCATGTCGGTGGTCGTAAGACCCGGGCACACCGCACTCACGCGTATGCCCTTCGATGCGTACTCCAGCGCGACACTTTTCGTGAGCCCGATGACCGCGTGCTTGCTCGCGTAGTACGCCGACGCGCGGGCGCCACCGCGCAGACCGGCCGTGGATGAGCAGTTGACGATACTGCCACCGCCGGCGCGCAGCATCTCCGGGATCTCGTATTTCATGCAGAGCCACGTGCCCTTCAGGTTTACGGCGACCGTCGTGTCGAAGTCAGACTCCTCGAATTCGACGATGTCCTTCGCGACGCTGCCGGTGATCCCGGCGTTGTTGAAGGCGATGTCCAGGCGGCCGTAGTGCTCGACGCAGGATTGCACCGTCGCGCGCACGGACGCGGCCTGCGTCGACATCGGTCGCCACGAAGATCGCATCGCCGCCGGCTTCCCGGATCAACCGCAACGTACCGTCGCCCTCGGCCTGGCGTCTGGCCGCAACGACGACCTTCGCGCCTTCCCGCGCGAGCGCGACGCACACCCCCCGACCAATGCCGGAGTTACCGCCCGTCACCAATGCGACCTTGTCGGTGAATCGCCGACGTTCGAGTGGCGCAGCATCGGACTGCCCCGTCATGCTGGTTCCTCAGGGTCCGGTTTGATGGGCGGAAGCAAATCGTTAGCTAACGCACAATAGTTCGCCGCTGGGTCGGTTGTCAAACAGCATCGGTGGTGAGGTCACCCATGCGTTTGGCGGCTTGCAAAGGCCCCGCCATTTTGATTAGCGTGCGAAGCATTCCCAGTGCCTCCACGAGCGGCCGCCCCCATGTCGGCATACAAGAGCCTGCGCTACGAGATCGACGGACACATTGCCCGACTCACGCTGAATCGGCCCGACGTGCTGAACGCCATCGACGACGAGATGCACGCCGATCTTCTCGAGGTGCTGCTCGGCGTTCGAGGCGAGGCGGACGTGCGCGCCGTGGTGTTCGCCGCCGAGGGCAAGGCGTTCTCTGCGGGTGGCGATCTCAACGAAGTCCTCCGGTTGCAGGCGGACGTCGCGAAGCGCACTCGCATGTGCGAGACGGGCATGCGCATCATCAACGCGCTCATCGACATCCCGGTGCCGGTGATCGTCGCTCTGCACGGCGACGCGATGGGGCTCGGAGCTTCGCTGGCGCTGGGTGGGGACATCGTCGTCGCGAGCAGGACGGCCCGCATCGCCGATCCTCACGTGAAAGTCGGGCTGGTGGCCGGCGATGGCGGCTGCCTGTTCTGGCCGGCCTCCATCGGGATGCACAGAGCGCGACGCTATCTCCTCACCGGCGACGTGATGTCAGCCGAGGACGCTTGGCGGTTCGGCCTGGTGACCGATCTCGTGGACTCGCCCGAGGAATGCCTGGCGGCTGCGGACAAGATTGCCGGGCGGATCGCCGGGTTGCCGCCGATCGCCGTGCGCGGCACGAAGCGCTCGCTCAACGCCCTGGTCAAGGCGCGTGCGCGTGAGGCCTTCGATATCTCAATGGCGCACGAATTCGAGTCCGCGGGTTCGGAGGACGTGGTCGAGGCTGTTGCCGCGGCGCGGGAAAAGCGCAAACCGGTGTATCGCAACCGCTGATACGTCAACGGGCCGCGCGTCCGCGCGCTTCCAGGTGTCACGACAGAGGGGTTCACGATGAAGATGACCAACGCGATTCGCTTTCACGACTATGGCGGTCCCGAGGTCATGAAGGTGGAGCAGATCCCCTTGCCCGTGCCGCAGGCCGACGAAATCCTCGTGCGCGTGCACGCGATGGGTGTCAACCCTGTCGACTGGAAAGTCCGCGAGGGGTTGGCGCGTAAGCGGCTGAATATCCCACTGCCTGCGATTCCCGGTGGGGACATCTCAGGGGTCATCGAGCAGGTCGGTGCGGCGGCGAGCGGCGTCAGCGTCGGTCAGCCGGTCTTTGCGATGGTCGGTCTGCTCGGCGCCTACGCGGAGCACGTCGCGATCAAGCCCGGCATCACGGCACCGAAGCCCGCAAACCTGGATCACGTGCAGGCCGCATCGGTCCCGCTCGCGGCGCTCACTGCGTGGAAGGGGTTGTTCGAGCTGGGAGGGCTGGAGCGCGGGCAGCGTGTCCTGATCCATGCAGCCGCGGGCGGCGTGGGCAGCTTCGCCGTGCAGCTTGCCCGCAATGCGGGTGCGAAGGTCGTGGGCACCGCGTCGGCGGACAACGTCGCCTACCTGCGCGAGCTCGGTGCCGACGAGGTCATCGACTACCGGAAGGGGTCGTTCGACGCGCATGACCACAGCTTCGACGTAGTTCTCGACCTCATCGGCGGCGAGACCGGCGCGCGTTCACTGAAGCTGCTCAAGAAAGGCGGGATTCATGTCGGTGTCCTGCCACCCCCGGAAGCCGTGCTGCAACAGGCCGAGGCGGCTGGCCTGCGCGTGGCGGCCGTGCAGGTTGTCCCAGACGGAGGCCGGCTGCGGGAGATCGGCAAGCTGATCGAGGCCGGAAAGCTCCGAACGACGGTCGCTGCGGTGTTCCCACTCGATCAGGCCGCGCAGGCGCACGAAGAGAGCAAGAAGGGGCATACGCGCGGCAAGATCGTGCTGAAGAGCATCGGTTGACGGACAGGCTGATACGGAGAACCGGACCATGACCTTTAGTTTCGACGCGGGAGTCGCACTGGTCGCGGGGGGCAGCGGCGGCATCGGTGCCGCGATCACCCGGGCGCTCGTGCAGGCCGGCACCGACGTAGCCTTCACCTATAACCGTAACAAGGAAGCGGCCGACAGCCTGGTCGCGGAGCTGGCCTCTTCCGGGCGCAAGGTCGAGTGCCTTCAGCTCGCGCTCGAGGATTCCGCCGCCGTGGCGGGCAGGGTCGGAGAGGTCCAGTCGCGTCACGGGCGCATTCACAGCGTCGTCTATGCGGCCGGTCCGACTACGCCCATCGGCTTTGTTGGAGCACTGACGGAGGAGCAGTGGGTCGGCACGTTTCAACTCGACACCCATGCCTGCTTCAATCTCGTACATGCGACGCTGCCGATCCTCAAGGAGCAGCGCGGTGGCAGCCTGACCGCGATCACGACTACGCAATACTCCCGGCACGTTCCGATGAGCGTGATGTCCTCGGCGCCAAAGGCCGCGATCGAGAGCATGATGCAGGTCGTGGCGCGGGAATACGGGCGTTACGGCGTGCGAGCCAATTCGGTGCGGTCCGGCTGGCTCGCCGGCGGCAAGTTCGCCGACGGGATCGGCGGCCAGGTAACGGACAAGGCGAAACAGGCGATCGTCGCGACGATCCCGCTCGGAGCTCTCGGCGATCCGAGCGACGTCGCAAACGCCGTCGTATTCCTGGCGTCGCGTCAGGCGAGTTACATCACCGGCGAGGCCCTCTCGGTCGACGGCGGCTGGAAACTGTGACGGCGGTGAGCGCGGCCGCTATCCAGCCCTTCGAGGTGCGTGCGAGCGACGAGGAGCTTGCCGACCTGGTACGACGTCTGCGGGCGACCCGCTGGCCCGATCGTGAGACGGTCGATGACTGGTCGCAGGGTATCCCGCTGGCATACCTGAAGGACCTCATCGGCTACTGGGCCGCGGGCTACGACTGGCGATCACGGGAGTCGCTGATCAATCGCTTTCCGCAGTTCCGCGTCGGCGTCGGCGACCTGAGCATCCACCTGTATCACGTCCGGTCCCGGCATTCACACGCGATTCCGCTGCTGATGACGCATGGCTGGCCCGGATCGGTCGTCGAGTTCCTGAAGGTGCTCGGTCCGCTGACCGCGCCCGAAGAACATGGCGGGGACCCGCGGGATGCCTTCCACGTGGTGTGCCCATCACTGCCAGGCTATGGTTTCTCGGACAAGCCGACTCAGCGCGGCTGCGGGGTCGAGCGCATCGCGGAACTCTGGGACGAGCTCATGATCCGGCTCGGCTACGAGAGCTATTTCGCCCAGGGCGGGGACTGGGGTGCCGCGGTCACGACGCAGATCGGCGTGCAGAACCGCGGCCACTGCAGAGGCCTCCATCTCAACATGCCGATCGCCCGGCCCCGGCCGGGGGCAGAGGAGTCGCCGACGCCGGCTGAGAGCAAGGCCTTCGCGGCGATGAATCACTATGCGAAGTCGGAAGCGGGCTATTCCACGCAGCAGAGCACCCGGCCGCAGACGGTCGGCTATGGCCTGGTCGATTCGCCCGTCGCGCAGTGCGCCTGGATCGTCGAGAAATTCTGGGCATGGACCGACTGCGACGGCGTCCCCGAGAACGCCGTCAGCCGGGACGAATTGCTCGACAACGTCATGATGTACTGGCTGCCCGGAGCCGGAGCGTCCTCGGCGCGGCTCTACTGGGAGAGCTTTCGTGCGAGCTTCGCCGCGGATCTGCCGAAGGTTACGCTGCCCACGGGTTGCAGTCAGTTCGCGAAGGAGCTGTCCGTGCCGCCGCGTGAGTGGGTCGAGCGCCGCTACACGAATCTCGTCTACTGGAACGACCTGCCCAGGGGCGGACACTTTGCAGCGTTCGAGCAGCCCGTGACCTTCGTCGACGAAGTCCGCAGCTGCTTCAGAGAGATGCGCTGAGCGCAGACCGTCCATATCGAAGCGCAGGCAACTTGACACACCACACCGAGGGGAGCGCCACCGTGGCCGAACACAAGATTGCAGCCGAGACCGCGCATCGCGACTCGATATTCACCGAGGAGCACGAGCAGTTCCGCGAAACGTGCCGGCGCTTCTACGAGAAGGAGCTCGAGCCCAACTACCTGCAGTGGGAGAAGGAAGGTCAGGGCACGCCGGCGGAGTTCTGGCGCAAGGCTGGCGATGCGGGCCTGGTGGGGCTCGCGATACCCGAGGAATACGGCGGGCCCGGCGGGGATTTCCTCTTCAATCTGATCCAGAACGAAGAACTGGGGCGGTACGTAGGCGGTGCCAGCGTGGGTGCGGCAATCGCCACCGACGTGATGACCAACATTCTCGTCGAGCACGGGACGCACGAACAGAAGCAGCGCTGGTGCCCCGGCATCCTCAGCGGAGAGGTCATACAGTGCCTGGGCCTCACAGAACCTGGAAGCGGCAGCGATGTCGCGAGCACGCAGGCGCGGGCGCGCAGGCAGGGCGACGAGTACATCCTCAACGGCAACAAGTGCTACATGAGCAGCGGGTCAAAGGCGAACCTGGTCTACATCGTCGCGAAGACCGACGCCGACCTCGAAAAAGGCCGCGGCGCAATGACGATATTCCTGGTCGACGCGAAAACGCCGGGGGTCACGTTGCGACGCATGGATACTCTCGGCATGCGAGCGTCGGGCATCGGCGAGTGCTTCCTCGCCGACGTGCGCGTGCCGGCCGACTGCATGCTGGGCGCGGAAGGGCAGGCGCTGAGATCCGTGCTCAAGGGCACCTTCACGCTGGATCGCACCTTGATCGCGACGCGCGCCCTGGCCACGGCTGAGCTGGCGTTCGATCTCACCCTCGACTACGTCAAGAACCGCAAGGTCTTCGGCCAGCCGGTATTCGAGTTCCAGAATACGCAGTTCAAGCTCGCCGAAATGAAGACGGACCTCGTGGCCGGCGCCGCATTTCGCGAAAGCCTGCTCCGGGCGCTGGTCGAGGGGCGCCTCGACGTGCTCACGGCGACGACCGCGAAACTCTGGTTCACGGAAATGGAGTACCGCCTGGTCGACACCTGCCTGCAGCTGCACGGCGGCTTCGGGTACATGACCGAAAGCGCGATCTCGCGCATCTATACCTATGCGCGGGTCGAGCCGATCTACGGCGGCACGTCGGAGATACAGAAGGTCAATATCGCGAAGTCCCTGCGCTGACACCGTACGGCGTCAGCCAAGGGCTTCAGTCGAGACCCTGCATCCGGCCGTAAAGGGTCATCGGCATGCGCTTCAGCGCGGCGCGCATCTCGGGCGTCGGGTTGGCCAGCATGTCGACCTTGCAGTCCGCGATCTGCAGCAGGCGGCCCACGAGCGGCCCGGCGTTGCGCGCATGGGCGAGCAGGGCCTCGGCGTCGTCGTAGGTCTCGAGCACGATGCACTCCGTGCCCTCCTCGTTGATGAACCACTCGTAGAGAGACGTTCCCGGGTCGTGCAGCTTCACGGCTTCGAGGCACTGTGCGGCGACCTGCCGGAACTCGTCGGCCTTACCCTCGTGGATCCTGAACTTCGCTACGGCGCGGTACTTGGGCATCGCGAGACTCACTGGGTGACCGATTGTGGAAACGATGCGCTAGCCGATGGAACGTTTGCACACGACCTGATCATCATATAGATTGACATGCGACGGCGCCACGTGCCCGAGACGCGCTGAACGGCCGCAGTGGTGCGCGGTCTACCGTCGCGTCCGGCGTCGGTGAATTGTTCGGGCACTTCCCTTGAGCTGAGCAGTCAGCCCACGCAGCATGCTGTGCAGGCCCAGATCGAAGGCCCCCGCAGAAACATGGGCAGCGTAACTCTCGGCCGATGCTACGAGCCTGGGAAAGCGGTCACGCGAAAGCGCAGCGAGACGGCGCTTTTCAGTTTCAACCCGGGCGCCTGATCGCGCACGCTGGATAGTGACATAGCCGAGCACGTAGGCTGTCAAGGCCGTGAAGGCATCGACTGTCTCCCGATCGTTGAGACCGGCTTCGTGAAGAGCGTCAAGCACGGCCTCTCGGAAGGGATCGAGCGCGGTGAGCTGCCGCTCGCGGCCCAACGTGATGCTGGCGACTGCAGGCCTCGCCAGTAGCCGATCGTGCAACTCGGTCATCAGACCGGTGACACGCCGACGCCAATCGCCCTTTGGCGGAGGATCGCCAAGTGAACCGAGCGTGCGCTCGGCCATTTTCTCCAGTAAGTCGTCCTTCGTCGCGACATAGGTGTAGAGGGTCATGACTGCCCGACCCAGCTCGTCCGCCAATCTCCGCATGGTGAGCGCTTCGAGTCCCTCACGAGCTACCAGCGCCAGGGCGGCCTCGACGATTTCATCCAGCGAAGTCAGCCCTTCCGGTCCTCCCCGAATTTGCGATACGGCGACCTTTGCCATCTCTCCTCCAACTGTCGCAGATGATCGTCTGTTGGCGCCCGGCATTATCGATTGACCCGCTCAGTCGTACAACGTACGATTGAGCACGATCGTACAGCGTACGATCTCAACCGTTGGCCTCTGCACACGGGAATGGATCATGGGTGATTCAGTTGCCGGAAATCGAGTATTCAGGGGCGCTAACCCGTTCGATGTCGATCCGCATCATTACGATCAAATTGCCACCCCGGACCCTGGCGATCCGGATTGGAGTGAGACACATTTCTGGAGCGTGTGGAACGCAGCTGCCGGCGTTGGTCTGTTCATTCACGTGGGCACCGACACCGAGGACAAGGAACTCTGGTGGGCACAGGTTTTCGCATATCTGCCAGGCAACATGGTGGTCGCCGATCGCTCATGGGGTCGCAGCCTGGACCGGGCAGGACCCACCACAGGTAACTTCAAGGCGCGCTGCATTGAACCATTGCGGCGATGGCGCATCGATTTCGACGGCGCGGGTGAACTAGTCAGCCGTGCAGAGATGGCCACGCGTCTGGTGGGCGCGGGTCCTGCTGTACCAGTCTCCTTCCAACTTGAGCTCACCGCGACAATGCCGGTCTGGGATCTCTATAAAGCCGTGGAGATCCAAGGCACCGATATCGGCAAAGTGCATCATGAGCAGGTGATGACCGGCACCGGTGTGTTACTGGTGGGCGGTCAGCACGGCGGCGAGTGGTCACTTGCCGGCTGCGCTTTCCGGGATCATTCATATGGCTCGCGCGACGTGCGGCCCTTCGGCGGCGATCACCTGCTGGGTGTGTACTTTCCGGAGAGCCGCCGATCGCTGCAGGCGCTCTCGTTCTGGGACAAGACAGGCAAGGTGCAATTCCGAACGGCCTCAATCCACCAGGGCGACCAGATTGAAGTCATCCCGAATATGGAGATGACTGGGCTCGAGTTGAATGCAGTCAGGCCCACCAGCCTGCGCGATCTGACCGGCAATCCCACTTCGTTTCAAATGATGCTGGACACCAATCGTGGACGCGTAGTGCTGGATGGCGAAGTTCTGCACGTGATCAACATCAGCCTCATCGACAAGAACACGAACGTGAATGGTTCGGCCATCAACATTCCTGGTGACCACCTGCTGCTGGCGGAGTCCCAGGTGCGAATGACTTGGCCGGATGGTGACGTGGGCTACGGATTCTTCGAGCGCTGTTACAAGAAGAGTCTCCTGCTGACGGTCGACAAATGAGTCTGGTTGTCTATTTTGGCGAAGAGGCATGCCGCGATCCGGCACTCGTCGGCGGCAAAGGCGCAAACCTCGCCTTACTCACCCAGGCTGAGCTGCCGGTGCCCGAAGGTTTCTGCGTCACGACGGAAGCCTATTCCGCCTTCGCCCAGGCCGTGAATCTGGACCGCCGGGTGGGCGAGCTTCTTGGGAAGCTCGAGAAAGATGCAGAGTCGCTGGAAACACTCAGCGCTGAGCTTCGCCGGTTTATCGAGACGGCGGCTCTACCAGATACGGTCGCCGATGGAATTCGTTCTGCATATCAGCGGTACGGTTCGGACGACTATGTGGCCGTTCGTTCATCCGGTACGGCCGAGGACCTCGCCGGCGCCTCGTTCGCCGGGCTGCACGACACCTATCTTGATATTCGCGGAGCTGACGCTGTAGTCGCAGCCGTGATGCGCTGCTGGGCCTCAATGTGGACGGCTCGGGCCATCTCCTATCGCCGCAGCAAGGGTTTCGATCAAGTCGCGGCCAAGATCGCAGTCGTCGTGCAACGAATGGTTGAAGCAGACACCGCGGGGGTGATGTTTACTGCCAACCCCATGTCTGCGGCCACCGACGAGATCGTGATCAACGCCACCTGGGGTCTGGGGGAGGCCCTTGTTTCAGGGATCGTCACACCTGATGAGCACATTCTCGATCGCGCCACGCTGGTTGCGAAGGAGCATCGAGTGGGCAGCAAGGAGTCGCGCGTTGTGCGCAATCCGGCCGGAGCAGGCACCATCACGGAGCCGGTCCCGGAAGGGCAACGAGCCCGCCTCGCGCTGGCTGAGCCACAGCTGCGACAACTGGGGGAGCTTGGGCAGCGTGTGACAGCTCTTTACAAGGGCGTGCCGCAGGACATCGAGTGGGCGATGATCGGCGACAGGCTCTACTTGCTGCAGGCACGTCCCGTTACAGGCATCGTACCCGCGTGGGACGAAGACCTGGAATTCTGGCAATCCGAGCAAGATCGGCCCGATACGCTCTGGACCCGGGCCTGGGCGGATGAAGTCTGGAACGGTGCGATCTCACCCCTTACGTATTCGTACCGCGGCCACATGTTCACCGAGGCCGCGAAGACGTGCGCGGAACTGTGTGGAATCAAGGAGGGCATCCAGTCCCGCTTGTACAAGTATTGGAAGGCGGAGGCTTATTTCAATACCCAGGTTCATGAGCTATTCGTCGAAAACACAGCACTGCACGAGTTTCGGCCAGGGCTGCTCAATTGCGCAAGCCCCGCAGCCAGGTCGCGGCTGCTGAATACGAGTTTCAACGTGTTCAGCTATGTGAACATGCTGATGCATCTGGCCTCGAAGGGCTATCACCCCTACCGGGGTTTCGCGATCTGGGAAAACTATGAGGCCAATCCCGTCGCGGAAGCTGATGGCCGCAGCGCCGAGGAACTGGCCACGCTTTCTGATGATGCGCTCAAGGCGGAGTTCGAGCGCTTCGTACACCTCAAGACCACGTTCAGCTGCGAGCTGTGGACGCACTTCTTTGTTTACGCTCGCGACAGCATGGGCTTCCTGGGACTCCTGGTGAACACCTGGTGTGGTGAGGACGCTCAATCGCTGATGGCGGACTTGTTTTGCGGCCTGCCAGGTCGTACTGAGACCGCCGAGGAAAACATGCAACTGTGGCGTCTCAGCGAGCAGATCCGCGCATCGGGCAAGCTCATGAAGGCCTTCGAGAAGGCGGGGCCTCATTTTCTGAATGCGTTTGAGCCGATCGCAGAGGCGCAAGAATTCCTGCGCGCCTATCGTACGTTCGCCAAATCGTACGCGCATCGTGGTCATGCGGACCGAGATCTGTATTTCAATCGCCGCGGCGACGATCCGACGATGGACTACCAGAACTTCCGCATCCTGTTGTCGACGACAGCGAACCCGGAAGTGCGCGAGGCACAGGTGCACGCGCGCCGCAAAGCTGCCATAGACGAGGTAGAGCGTCGATTAGGCGCACAGCCGTACGGCGCTGCTCGCGTGTGGTTGTTCAGGCGCCTGCTGGATTACGGCTATCGATTTTTCCTCCTGCGCGACAACCAACGCTTCTATTTCGACCGTTACACCTACTCGATGAAGCGGATCGCTGTGGAGATGGGTCGCCGCTTACCGATCGGGGTCGCCTGACGATGAGGGCGACGTTTATTTCCTCGGTAGAAAGGAACTGTACGACCTGCTGGACCCAGTCTCTCCGACCCGCTCACGGGCGCAAAAATCGAGGGCCGGCGACAAACTAAAGGTCATGCTGAAGAAGCAGGGTACTCCCCCGCTGTACCTGCAACTCAATCGGCCAGTGGTGTTCGATGCACAGAGCGGCTCTGATGGCCTGCGGGGTGGGGAATCAGTCGCGGGGTCGCTACCTCGGTAGCTCGTGTAATCACCGATCTTCGCAGCATCGGCAAAGTCGCTCAGGGCGATATCCTGATCACCCACAGCACCGATCCAGGCTGGACGCCGGTATTCAAAATCCTTCGCGGATCGTTCAAAATGGCGGTATGCTGGCTCACGGTTCCTGCCGGCCCGTGAGTATGAGTCTACCGGCGGTTCAGCTGGCCGGGGCCACGAAGATTATTCCGACGGCGACTGTGACCATTAACGGCGACACGGGCGAAATTACCGTGCATGAGGCCGATGCCCTTGCACTTTCGACGAAACTGGAACCAGCTTGAGTCCGGAAAGGTAATGATGCGCTAGCCAATGGAACGCTTGCACACGACCTTGTCATCGTGTAGATTGACCTCACCGGCGCCACGCGCCCAACGCAGCACATGTCTGACACCGCAGTGCCGAGCAACCCCAGTGTCGCCTCCTTCCGCGAAGGTCACGAGCAGCATCTGGGCGATGTGGCACTTCTCGATGAGCTGACCTTATGACCCGTCTGGCGGGCAAAGTCGTCCTGGTCTCCGGCGCCACGACCGGCATCGGCAAAGTGTCCGCCGAAGTGTTCGCTCGGGAAGGAGCCAGGGTGGTGCTGACGGGGCAAAGGGCGGAAGGCGAAGCCGTCGCAGCGCGACCGGCGGGACGGTGGAACCGCAACCCGGTGCAGACGGACTGACCGACGAAGCTGCGGTACGCAGAGCGGTCGAAACAACCATCCGGACCTGTGGCTCGCTGCATGTGCTGTTCAACAACGCCGGCGGCTCATCGAATGCCGACCGCAAGGTGACCGAAGCCTCTCACGACAAGTTCTGGCGCGTGATCAAGCTCGACTGTTCGGCACCTTTCTCTGTTGCCGGTTCGCAATCCCCGAGATCATCCGGGCAGGCGGGGGCGCGGTCATCAACAACGCGTCGATGGTCGGCATCAGGGGCGAGCTGAACCGGGATGCCTACACGGCCGCCAAAGGCGGCGTGATCGCGCTGACCGGTCCATGGCACAGTTCGTGCGGAAAAAGTGCGGGTCAACGCGATCGCGCCGGGGGCCGTCAAGACCGAGAGGATCCTGGCGATGATCGAGGTCAACCCAGCGGCGAAGAAAGCCATCGAGATTCAGCCGCTCGGGCTCATCGACCCGCTCGAGATTGCCCAGCTCGCGGTGTTTCTCGCGTCGGATGAATCGCGCTCGATCACGGTGAGGTTTCCCGATCAGCGGCGGCAGGTAGGTATCGAATGGGTGGGTGGCTGGCTACTCGAGTTGACAACCAAGGGGGGATCATCGATGAGCAGCTCGAACACCAGGACGATCGCGCGGCTTTCCTGATATCGGTGCCGTAGCGCCACTGCATTCGTGGCGCAGGCGATCGAGGAAGTGTCGTGACCGCGACGAGGCGTGAAGAGAGCGCACAGGACGTGCCGATCGCGATTCCCACTTTGAGTGCCGATGCAATGACGGACGTGAACGTTTCCAGCGCGCAGTCCCTTACCGTGGCAGTGCCCGGCCTTATCGTGCAGCAGCAGGCCGGTGGCCTGACGCCGTTCATCCGGGGCGTCGGTTCGCTCGACGTGTCGGCGGGCCAGGAGAGCAGCATCGCGATGTACATCGACGGCGTCTTCCTGCCAGCGGCGTACGGCAACATATTCAATTTCAACGAGTGGACCGCGTCGAGGTGCTGAAGGGGCCCCAGGGAACGCTGTTCGGCCGCAACGCATCCGGGGGTCTCATCCAGGTCATCACCAGGACCCCAGCACTGAATCGACCACGTTCGGTTCGCTGGCCTACGGCGACTACGGCACGTTCCTCGGCAAGTTCACGCCAACTTCGGGCTCGGGGAAGATACCGCGGCGGATCGCGCTCGGTACCTCAACCAGGACGAGGGCTTCGGGCGAAACATCACGACCGGAAGCGAGTCGGCCAGAGCATGAACTGCTCGCGCGCTCGCGCTGGCGCTATTCGCCGAGGACGCGACGAGCGTCGACGCCGACTTAATGCTCGTCGAGCCACGACTTCACTGGCAACAACAAGCAATTCCTGCCCGGAGTCGTCAGTCCTCTCGATGGGACGACCACTTATACCGGCGATTTCCAGAACATCACGGGCGGTATCGACCCCAAGATTCCGGTGAACGGCCACATGCTTTCGCTGCAGATAGACCACGATTTCGGGCCCGTAGGCTTCAAGAGCATCACCGCGTACGAGCGACTGCATGCCGACCAGGACTTCGACAACGACCTCGTGGCGCTGCAGTTCATCGATGTGAAGATCCGGGAGCAGTCCTCCAGACCTTCACTCAGGAGTTTCAGCTGCTGTCGAACTCGGAGGGCGCATTCAAATGGATCGCCGGGCTGTTCTACATGGACGACGAGGCCGGGTTCGCCGGCCCGCTCGGACTCGGGCTCTTCGGCGGAGCCTTTGCACCCGCGCCGGGGGTAGGAATCATCAACAGCATCGCGACGAAATCGTACGCGGGCTTCGGCGAGGGTACCTTTGCATTCACCGATGCGACCAAGCTGACGTTGGGCGCTCGTTACACCCGTGACGAACGCGAACTGAGCGGGGAGATCCATGTGCTCACCGGTATCACCAATTCACAGGTAATTGCGGTCGTTCCAACGACGACGGTCGAGAAGACGTTCGAAGAGCCAACGTATCGAGCCATCCTGGATCACCGCTTCAGCGATGCGGTCATGGTCTACGGGAGCTATAGCCGTGGCTTCAAGTCCGGCAACTTCAACACGGTGCCAGCAACTGATCCTCCGTTCAACTCCGAAATTCTCGACGCCTTCGAGCTCGGAGCGAAAACCGACCTGCTCGATGGCCGCGTGAGACTCAATGTCGCGGCATTCAGCTATGACTACCAGGATATCCAGATCGGTGTCCCGGTCGGGCCGACGGTCACAACGGTCAACGCGGCGTCGGCCGACGTGCTCGGCGGTGAGATCGAGATGCAGGCGGCCTTGGCGGAAGCTCTGGATCTCAGAGCTCGGATTTTCCTACGTCGATTCGGAGCTGGGATCGTTCCCGAATGCCGTCTGCGTGCTGCCCGGCGTGGGACAGACGACATGTGATGCGACCGGCCAGGAACTGCCGCGGGCGCCGAAGTACACGTTCAACATCGCTCCGACGCTCAAGCTGCCCGCATTCGGCGGCGACTTCCGTGGGACGGTGAGCTACTACTACAACGATGGGTTCTTCTGGGATTTCGGCCATTTCCGCGAGGAAGACTCGTACGGACTGCTCAGTGCGTCGCTCGCCTGGACCACGGCCAACGAGAGGCTGGGCGTACGCCTTTACGGCGAGAATCTGACCGACGAGGAGTACTCGATCTTCACCGTCGCGCAGAGCATCGGAGACAGCTTCGCGGCGGCGCCGCCGCGTACCTATGCATTCGAGGTCAACTTCAACTTCAAGTGACATCACGCCGCGCGAGGCGCGTGAGGAGCGATGACTTGGCGAATTTCTGCACCGTGACTCGCGACGACCAGATCCTGGTCGTCACGATGAACCGGCCCGAGAAACGCAACAGCCTGCCGCCCGATTCGCACCCGGAGATGGAGCGGATCTCGACGAGTTCGTTGCGGATCCTGAGCTCCGGGTCGGCATCCTGACCGGCGCCGGAGACAAGGCGTTCTGCGCGGGCAGTGACCTGAGCGGCTATCAGGCGGGTTACGACGGCACGCTGCCGCGGACCGGCGGCGGCGGGCTCACTCACCGTCTCGATCGCCGCAAACCCGTCATTGCCGCCGTCAACGGCCTCGCCTTCGGCGGCGGCTTCGGGTGACTCTAGCCTCGACCTTGCGATCGCCGTCGAGACGGCGGAGTTCTCGCTGCCCGAGGTGCTCGTCGGTGCAGGTGCCTTCGGCGGCGGGATCCCGCGGTTGTGCCGCAAGATGCCCTACGCTCTCGCGCTGGAGCTCGTACTCACAGGGGCGGCGACTGTCCGCGAACGACGCGCTGCGCTTCGGTCTCCTCAACAAGGTCGTCCCGGCGGGCCAGGCACTCGCGGCGGCCAAGGAGCTGGCGCTTGACATCATGCGTGGCGCGCCGCTCGCCAGCGAGGCGTCGAAACAGGTAGCCGACATGGCGCTGCACGGTTTGCCGCTGTCACAAATCCTCGCGGAGGAGGACGGCGAGCCGAAGCAGCGCGTCATGCGCAGCGCCGACCTGCTGGAAGGCATCGACGCATTCTTCAACAAGCGGGCGCCGCGCTGGCAGGGGCGCTGAGACGGGCGCGGCAAGACGACGACCAGGAGCACGCATGGAATTCAAGGCAGCCGTTTTCCGAGAGAACACCACCGACATGTCGGTCGAGACCGTGGCAGCGGGAAGGATCTGCGACCCGACGAGGTGCTGGTCTGGCTCGTCGCCACCGGCGTCTGCCACAGCGATGTCGCGGTGCGCGACGGAGCCTTCCCGATACCGCGGCCGATCATCCTGGGTCACGAGGGCAGCGGAAAGGTTGAACGCGTGGGCTCGGCGGTTCGCAGCGTCGCGGCCGGCGACAGCGTCGTGCTGACTTACCTGGCATGCGGCGTCTGCCCGACCTGCAAGGCCGCGGAGCCGGCCTATTGCCGCGAGTTCGGCGCGAGCAACACGTCAGGCCTGCGAGGCGATGGCAGCTCGGCCCTCGAGCAGGACGGCAAGGTGATTGGGGGACACTTCTTCGGCGGATCGGTGCGCGTTCCTCGTGTTCCTGGTGGCTCGGGCGCAACGTCGTCGAAGGGCGGCGTACCGATGCGCCGCTCGCGCTCCTGGGGCCGCTGGGGATACTTCAAGATGCAGACCGGGGCCGGCGCCGTGATCAACGGGCTGCGGACCTCGACCAGGCTCATCCCTCGTCGTGTTCGGCGCCGGCGGCGTAGGGCTCAGTGCCGCAATGGCGGCCGTCGTGGAGGATGCCGACAGGTGATCGTCGTGGAACCGAACGCCGGCCGCAGGCAGATGCGCAGACCGTCGGCGCCACCCATGTCATCGATCCGGCCAGGAGTGCGAATCTGGTGGCCGAGATCGTCGATATCACCGGCGGCGGCGTCAACTATGCGGTCGACACGTCGGGCAGGGCCGAGGTGGCGCAGCCGGCGTACTCAGCGCTTGCCGTGCGCGGCAGCTCCGCGTTGATCGCGTTCTACGGCATCACGACCACGGCGGCATTCGGACTGCTCGAATTCACGAGCAAGGGGCTCAAGGTTCGCGGCGTGACGGAAGGCGACGCAGTTCCCTCCGAGTTCATCCCGCGCCTCGTCGCGTTGCACATGGCGGGGCGGTTCCCGCTCGAGAAGCTCGTCAAGTACTATCCGCTGGCCTCGATCAACGCCGCGATCCAGGATCAGGCGTCGGGCGCGACCATCAGCCGATCGTGCGCATGAACGCCTGAAGCACGGACGCCGGTGGTGGTGCCGAAATGGATCCTCCGCGATGCAGCCTGATCCCCTTGTATTCCTGCCAGCGATTCGCCGCGAGATCCTGCGGCCGGACTTCCTTGGCAAGGCGCTGACCGACGGGCTGACACCGATCCTCGTGATGCGGGCCGCCGAAGGGCTGGCCCAGCTCGAATTGCGCCAGCAGCGCGTGCCGGAAATCCTGCGGGCGCTTGCGCAACGCCGCGGATCGCGCTCGCCGCGGCCGTGAAGGAGCTGGCATCCCTGCGAATCGCTACGCCAGCGATGGCAGAGCAGGCGCTCGCATTGCCCGATGCCCCTCGAGAGCCCGGCGAGGCAGATGTGCTGTTTCATGATCGTCACGTCGAGGCGATCAGCGCCTGCATCGCCGTGCTCAGCGAACAGGCCGCGGGCGACCGGCAAGCCGCCCGCGCATTACTGCAGCTGTGCAGACCTCGAGCCGGATCGAATTCGAGATGCGGAGCGCCTATCAGGCCGTCTCACGGACCTGAAGCGCGAGCACGAGCGCGCGCAAAGTGATGAAGCGCCACCGCGGCCGGCGCCGAGCGGCGAGACGCTGACGGCGGACTGCGGAGCCGATTCCCTCAGCATCCGCAGATTGAGGCACGGGAGCTGCGCCCGCTGCCCGGCGCCAACGCGCAGGAGATCCACTTTTTCGAACTGGCGCACCACCCGGAATGGACAGGGCCGATGGTCTTGCGTCGCGCGTCCGAGTACAACGCGACGCGCTCATCGCTTGCCAATGAATCCGAGCTGCTCGATTTCCTCCACACGAAAGGTCTGCCAGTCGCCCGCGTGCTGATGGCGGAGCGCGATCCGGGCAAGCTCGGCGGTGAGTTCATCGTCCTGGAGCGTCTGCCCGGCAAGCCGCACACCGCGGCGGAGATCGGCGCGCGCGGCCGGGCGGTCATGCTCGAGATGGCGGCCATTCTCGCGCGCCTCCATGCCATCGATCCGCGCGAGCTGAGCAAGCCGTACCGGGCGGATCACGGAGTCGGCCCGGCCATGCAGTCGCTGATCGAGAGATTCTACTCGCGCTGGCAGGCCGAACGCGTCGATGGATCGATGGTGCTCGAAAGCGGATTCGCATGGCTGCGCAGCAATGCGGCGCTGCTGGACGATCGCGTGTCGATCGTGCACGGCGACTGCAACCTGCGCAACGTGCTGGTGGATAACGGAAGGGTCAGCGCTCTGCTCGACTGGGAACTCGCGCACGCCGGCCACGCCGCCGAAGACCTCGCCTACATACGCCCGGACGTCGAAGCGATCATGCCCTGGGGCGAGTTCCTCGACGCTTACGCCGCCGCCGGCGGCCGCCCGGTGGCGCGCGCGCGCTGCGGTATTTCGACGTGTGGCGCGACGTCTGGCGTACGAGCATGGCCGCGTGCATCTACGGCGCCTTCATACGCGGCGAGCACCACAGCTTCATATTCGGTACGGTTGCGTTCAACGAGTACTACGCGACCCTCGACACGCTTGCATCCTACATGGTGAATCACGCCTTCAAACCCGCGCCGCCAGGAGTGAGCTCGTGATAACGGATGAACTGATCAACCCCTTCAAGCACGACCCGCAGACCGAGCTGCCGCACAAGCCGGTCGCGGGAGTGCCGAACTGGACCGAGCACTATTTCTTCTACGGATACGACCCCGATGCCGCGATCGGCATGAACGTCCACATCGGGCGTCTACCGGCCGATCCGACCATCTGGCGCGCCGTAGTGCAGATGTACCTGCCGGGCGGGCAGGACTTGCTCGTCGCGAAGTATCACGGTCGCGACGGTGACCACCGGGGGCCGGGTGCCGGACCACTAAAGATCACCTGCATCGAGCCGCTGCGGCAATGGACGGTCGACTTTGACGGTGCGGCATTCCCGACGACACGATCCGTGCTCACGCGCGAGGTGCTGCGTGACGGACCGGCCGAGCCTGTCGCCTTCCACATGTTTTTCGACGCCGCCGGCCCTCTGTTCGGGCGCACCGAGGATCTCGGTGAGGGTCGCTCGTCCAGCACGTTTCACTCCGAGCAGATCTGCCGCATGAACGGATATTTCAAATATCGCGGCAGGTACGTTCAGCTGAACGGGATAGGCGTTCGCGATCACTCTTCGGGTCCACGTGACTACGGGCCGGTGGTCGGAGATATCTGGTTTCACGCGCTGTTTCCGAGCGGCAGGGTCGTTCAGACCCAGGTCGTGCGCTTCGAGCAGATGGAGTACAAGACCGCCTATACCTTCCGCGCTGACGGCACGCCGGTCGAGATGCTGGAGATCGTCGAGCACCCGCACGTCAACGACCGGAACGCCGCTCCCGGAAGCCTTTGCGCTGATCCCCTGTCCGAGACGGCGCGCAACTGCCGTATCGTTCTCAACGGTAACCACGGCCGTGAAGTGCTGGAGATCGAGCTGCTGCACTCGCACGCGATCACGTACTTCTCACCGATGGAAGAGTTCATCGGTACGGCGCTCGACCGGCCCGACGGAGTGCAGATGTGCGAGGCGCCGGCGCGGGTACGTTGCGGGGGCGAGGTGGGCATGGCCTTGCGCGAGCGCGTCGCGCGCACGGGAACTCTGTTCGCGGCGCGCTAGAGATGGACGCGTGACCGACCCCATGCCGTCTTTGCCGGGAAGCCTCGATCCGTCGAGTGACGAGATCATGCGTTGCCCTTATGACTTCTATCGCATGCTGCGTGGCAAAGGAGCGGTCTGCGAGGTGCCTGCCGGCGGCTACTACATGGTGTCGGCCTTCGAAACGATTCGCGAGGTGCTGCACCGACCGGATCTTTTTCTCAACGACATCCGCGGTGACATCGTCAAGACAGAGGAGCTCAAGGCGGTCTATCTGCCGACGCCCACCTTGAGCCAGTGCGACCCGCCGAAACACGCGCTGCATCGTCGGATCGTCGAGCGCGCACTGTCGCCCGGACGTGTCAACGCGATGGAACCGCAGATACGCGCGCTGGTGGACGAATTGATCGACGCGTTCATCGACCGTGGTCAGGTGGAGCTCTATCGGGAGTTCGCGTCGCCGTTGCCGATGACCCTGCTCTCGGATGTGCTGGTCGGGCATCGAAGTGAACTCGACCGGTTCAAAACGTGGTCGACCGCGCTCGTTCTGCCGACCCAGGGGGTGCTGTCGATCGAACAGGAAAGGGAGGTCGCGGGGGTCGCCCGCGAGTTCAACGACTATTTCCTGTCGCTGCTGCGCGAGCGCCGCGCGAAGCCCGCGGACGATCTGATCTCCATGGTGGCCACGGCCATGGTCGACGAGCCGGACGACCGCCGGCCGCTGTCCGACGACGAATTCATCTCGATGATCCAGCAGCTGCTCACCGGCGGCAACGAGACGTCCAGCTCGGCCATCTGCTCGGCCGTACTGGCGATCATCCAGAAGCCGGCGTTATTGGCCACGATCCGTGCGGACGGCGCCCTGCTCGATACTTTCATCGAGGAGGCCCTGCGACTCGAATCCCCGATCCAGGGCCTTTGGCGTCGGGTGAAATCGGACACGACGCTCGCTGGCCTGCCTTTGCCGGCCGGCACGCTCATCAATCTCAGATTCGGGGCGGCAAACCGTGACGAGCGAAGGTTCGCCGACGCCGAAACGATGGATCTGAGTCGGCGAAACGCCGGCCAACACCTGGGCTTCGGGTCCGGCATCCACTCCTGCATCGGCAGACCGCTCATCAAGAAGGAGCTCAGCTGCGCGCTGGCAAGCTTGATCGCGCGGCTAGACGACTGGCGACTCATGCCTGGCACCGTTCTCGAATATCGTCGCGCGTTTCTCGAACGCTCGCTGAAAGCCTTGCCAATGACCTTCGTGAAACGCAAGGGACCTCGACATGTTTGACCTAACAGGCAAGCGGGCCCTCGTTACCGGGGCAAGCCGTGGTGCGGGCTACGGCATTGCCAAAGCGCTCGCGGCAGCCAACGCGGAGGTCGTCGTGACTGCACGAAACGAGCCCGAGCTGCAGAGGCTTCGCCGCGAGATCGAGTCGGCAGGCGGGAAGGCAGTCGTGGTGCCAGGCGATCTCGCCACCCGAGCAGGCGCGCGCGAGCTCGCGGGACGCTGCGGCGCAGTGGATATTCTCGTCAACAACGCGGCCCTGACGAGCGCCAAGTACCAGTCGCTGCTCGTAAAGGACGATGCCTACTGGGATCTCGAATTCGCGCTCAACGTCATCGCGCCGGTGACCCTGATGCAGGAGCTCGTGCCGGCCATGATCGAGCGGCGTCGCGGAGTGGTCATCAACATCTCGTCGATCTCCGCGCAGCGGCCCAACGCGCTGCACTCGCCTTACGCAGCCTCAAAGGCGGCGCTGGAGGCCGCTTCGAGGGCGGCAGCTCTCGACTTCGGACCGTCAGGGGTGCGCGTCAATGTCGTCGCATTCGGCATGACCGACACCGAGGCACTTCACGAGGCCATGGCGGACAATATGACGGTCGAGGAGATGGGCAGAATGTTCGCGCCGATAGGGCGTGCGACCAAGGTCGAGGAGGTCGCGGCGCTGTGCCGGTACCTGGCGTCGGACGAAGCCGCGGCGATCACGGGCGCGGTGATCACGATCGACGGCGGTGTCACGGCTGGCATGTACGACTTCGGCCGCGGATTCGGCGCAGGACTGACATCTGATCTGAAATAGGATTGCATTCGGCAGGAGAAACCGGGCATGGGGACGCTGACTGACGCCGAGATCGCGCGCATCGGCACTGATCCGATTCCGACGGAACCGTACTGGTCGGATGAATACTTTGAGCTCGAGCGGAGGAACCTGTTCGGACGGGTGTGGCTGCACGCCGGTCGCGAGGTCGACATTCCCGAGGTCGGGACTTCCTCGTCAAGGAAATCGTCCCGTGCCACGCCTCGGTGCTGATCACACGCGGGTCAGACCGAAAGCTGCGTGCATTTCACAATGTCTGCTCGCATCGCGGATCGAGAGTCGTTTTCTCGCAGCATGGGCATGCGGCGCGCTTCGTCTGCAGGTACCACGGCTGGGGCTACAACCTGCACGGGGAGCTGCGGAGTGTTCCCGATGAAGCGAAGTTCTTCAACCTTGACAAGGTCGCGTGCGGACTCACCCCGGTTGCCGTTGACAGCTCGAACGGCTTTATATTCATCAATCTCGACCGTGCACCCGCCCAGTCGCTGAAAGACTTTCTTGCGGGCATCGACGAAAAGCTTGCGGCACACGCATTCGACGAGTGGACGTCGCGCTACGACATCGAGGCCGAGGTTCCGGTCAACTGGAAGTGCATCATCGACGCCTTCCAGGAAACGTACCACCTCAGTTCTGCGCACGCGATCAGCGTCGGGGGAAGGTCGACGGGACCCGGGAATCCGCTCGGGCACCCGCTCGGCTTCGAGCTCTCGGGGCCGCATCGGGTGATGGGGATCTGGGGCAACCTCGCGCACAAGCCCGCGCCTGTCGAGGAGTTCGCCATCCAGAACGGCGGGGTCATCTCGCAGGGTGCAGCCGATACGGCGAAGAAGAACACCGACCGCCATCCGAACTGGCAGATGGACGTGCACGGAATCTTTCCGAACTTCTTTGTCGACGTGACACCTTCGTTCTTCATCACCCACGAGGTGCAGCCGTTGTCGACCGGCGCTACGCTCTGGAGGACGTGCGCATTTTTTCCGCCGGCCAGGAATGCCTCACAGCGGATCAGCCAGGAGTTCAGTGTCGCGGCCTTCCGGGATACCGCCGCCGAGGATCTGGCAATCCTCAGCACGCAGCAGCAGGGCATGCTCTCGGGTGCGAAGAGGTTCTTCAACTTCCAGGCGAACGAAGTGCTGTGCCGTCACTTCCTCGCGTCCGTGGACCGATATGCGCGGGGACGGGGGGCCGACGTCACCACAGGGTCCCTTCAATGACGGCACTATCCCGACTGCAGCAGAACGCACGCCTCGCGGCCACCATCGGCCAGATCGGAAAGCACGTGCTGTGGGAGAGAGTCTCGAACGCCCGGCCCAGCCGCCCACCCGGCGTCCCCGCATCGACCGAGTCGCTGACAACGGACTGGCTGACGGCAGTTCTCTGCCGCAACCATCCCGGCGCGCGCGTCACGTCGGTGCAGCTCGGGATTGCGAGCTCGGGTTCTTCCGATCGCCGCGCGTTTTCGGTCACCTACAACGAGGCCGGCCGGCAGGCGAACCTTCCGACGCGTCTGTTCAACAAGTGCTCGAAGGGGTTTCACACGCGGCTGCTGATGGTCCAGTGCGGCACGCTCGATAACGAGGTCGGCTTCTACAGGACGGTGCGCCCGGAGCTCGACATCGAGACACCGTTGCCCTACAACGTCGCGCTCGACCGGAAGTCCTGGCGGTCATCCATCATTCTCGAGGACATATTTGCAACCAAAGGTGCGCAGGTCCTGAGCCCGGCTCATGCCGTGACACGGTCGCAGATCGAGGGGATGCTCGATCTGCTCGCGACCGTGCATGGAAGATACTGGGAGAGTCCGCGGCTCAAGGAGGAATTCACGTGGCTCCGAACGCCGGAGCAGTGGATCGAGGTCGTCGGTCCGGCGATCGCCTACGAGGCGCGCAGCGCCGTCGGAATGCAGCGAGCGGCCGCGGTGATCCCGCCGTCGCTGCAGGGACGGGAGCGTGATATCTACCGGGCCTTCCTTGCGGCGATGGCGCAGAGCAGCCGCGGGCCCCTCACGTACCTGCACGGCGACCCCCATATCGCAAACTACTACCTGACGGACCGCGGCACGGTAGGAATCGTCGACTGGCAGGTCACATTCCGTGGTTCCTGGGGACACGATTTCGCCTACACGATGCTCTCCGCGCTGAGCATCGAGCAACGGCGCAACTGGGAGCGCGAGCTGCTGCAGTTCTATCTGGATCGACTGACCGCACGCGGGGCTCGGCCGCTGCCGTTCGATGCGGCATGGGAGTCCTATCGCAGGCAGACTCTCTATACCTTCGTTGGCTGGCTCTATACGATCGGTTACGGCCCGTTGCAGCCGAACATGCAGCCGGACGCGATCTGCATGGCGGTCATCGAGCGATCCGGAGCAGCGGTCGCCGACCTGGACTCTGTTTCCCTGTTACTTGGCTGACTGAAGGCAACTCCGATGGCTGCGTCGCCGCGAGGAATTCTGCCACCCGCGTTCTCCGATCTCGAGCCGTTCGTGGAGCCGTGGGCGGTCGCGACCATGGCCGCACGGCATCGTCGACGGCTCGCAAGCACGGCTGAGGAACGCAAGGCCTTCTACGACGCGATGGTCCCGCGTCTTGCGGCTGTAGCGGCCTACCTCGACCAGTGGCCTCTGCACGACCTGCCACCGGATGCCAGGACCTTGCTGCAGCTGGCCCTCGCATTGACCGAGGTATCGCTGACACAGGAGGTGTACGACGCGAAGACGGAGAGCCTGCACGCGCAGAGCTCGAAGAAGCTCCGAATCGCCCGCGAGATGGATGGGCTCTAGCATGACGGCTGCGGCGGCGCCGCGCGGCGCGGACGCACGCAGGGCGAAAATCGCCGACCTCTATCGCGAAGTCATCGGCGCCGGAAGACTCGAGCGATTGGAGCGCCTCGCGGCCCCCACGTATACGCCACACGTGCCGGCGTTCAGGGGCGTCGAGGCTCTCGAGCCCGGGCTCGACGCGCTGAGGACGCGGCTCGGCCGCACCGGTCGCAGATCACATCGTGTCGTGCGCCCGATCGTCGACGGTGACTGGGCCTTTGCGCACGTCCACTGGGACGGCCCCGTCTCCGTGGCCGGGGTCGACGTATTTCGTTTCGACTCCGACGACAGGATCGCGGAACACTGGAACGTCCGGCAGCCGCTTGGCGGTACCCAGGCGCAGATCGAGGAACGATTTTCGAGTACCGTCGCCCCCGATGCGACCTCCTCGCTCGATCCGGCCCGGCTCACAGCCAGGGTTCGCGAGATGCTCACGGAGCTCTGGAGCAAGGGCAATGCGGCACTCGTTGCCGACTTCTACGCGGAATCGTACGTGCAGCACAACGCCGACATGCCGGGCGGCTATGCACGCATCAGGGAAATCGTCGAAAACGATATCCCGCGGTACATCGAAGCGACCGGCGGGCCGTTTCCGGTCGATGTGCATCACATAGGCGCAGAGGGTGACATCGTGTTCGTGCACTTGAGCCTCTTCATGGCGGGCATCAACCGCAACGACGGCGATCGCTCGACCAACGTGGACATTTTCCGTGTGGATCGCCACGGAAGAATGGTGGAGCACTGGGACGTACTGCAGATCGAGGGCGTGGCGCTGCCGCCGACGGCGTCGGTTTTCTGAGCTCAGGCTTCCAGCAAATGATCCTGGATGCCGCGGATCATCTCGTCCGTGACGCCCAGCCGCTCGCGCAGATATCCCTCGACGGACCCGTAGTCGCCTTCGATCTGCTCGATCGCGGCCTGCAGGTACTCGGGTCGCGCCTGCAGCAGTGGTGCGCGTGCCTCGCGGCCGACGCGCCTGAGATGCGAATGCTCGTCGCCGACCCCGATGCTGGTTCGCGGATGCTCGAACAGCGACGCCTCGAGATCGACGACGCTGTCGGTGA
Organism: uncultured Gammaproteobacteria bacterium; assembly: GCA_963728295.1. Classification (GTDB taxonomy): domain Bacteria; phylum Pseudomonadota; class Gammaproteobacteria; order Steroidobacterales; family Steroidobacteraceae; genus DATJKD01. Next base: position 464,961 of record CAVSKB010000011.1, read on the forward strand.
GCACGTAATCATCGACAACGGTATCGCGCGGCACCCCGAGGCCGATCAGGATCAGGGCGGCGGCGATTCCCGTACGATCCTTGCCGGCCGCGCAATGGAATACGAGCGGCGACTCGCCCTCGGCCAGCTTGCGAAACAGATCCGCATAGGGCCTGGCAAACAGGGTAGGCAGCCGGCGATAGAGCTCGGTCATGCACTGGCGAGCGATTTCCGGGGAGAGCTCCCTCACGTCGATCGTCGGCCAGCACGGCTCGAAGACTCACGCTTCGGAAATCGTAGTCCCAGTGCAGAACGCGCACGCCGGGCGACTGCCAATTCGTCGGTTCGCGCTTGCGCTCGCCCGGGGCGCGAAAGTCGCACACCGTGCGCAGGCCAAGTCCGTCCAACCGGATCCGATCGGCATCGGTGAGGTAACTCATCACGCCCGATCGATAAGCGCGGCCCCAGCGCACACGGCGACCGTCGCCGGTGGCATAGCCGCCGAGGTCGCGGAAGTTGCGTCCGCCTTCGAGAGGTAGGAGACGGTTCACTTGAAGGCCGAGCGTCAACGGCTGACGGCTCGAGATTCGGGCTGCAAACCGATCACCTGCGACGCAGCGAGGGCGCCGATCTCCGCGGAGGTGTAACCGAGCTCTGACAGCACTGCCGCAGTGTGCTCGCCAACGAGCGGTGGTCGGCTCCTGATCTCGGGCAGCGCGCCGTCGGCTACGATTGGCGCCTTCATGAGCAGCAGATTCTCGAGCCCGGGATGCCGGATCGTCTGCATCAGGCCAAGCGCCGCGACCTGTGGCTCTTCGAGTGCCTCCTGCAGCGAGTTGACGGGCGCACCCGGTAGTCTCGCCTCCCGCAGGCGCCTCAACGCTTCCTCTGTCGTCAGCCCGCTGCACCACGCCCCTACGCCCTCGCTGAGGGCGGCACCGTTCTCAGCACGATCGTTGTCCGTCCGGAACCTGGGATCATCGATCCACTCGGGGTGTCCGACGAGGCGGGCGACCTTGGCGAACATGCCGGTGCCGAGGACCTGAACGACGATCCAGCCATCACGCGTGCGAAAGATGTCGCTCGGTCCCGAGGATTGCGCCCGGTTACCGGTGCGCGTCCGATTGCGCTTGGTGGCGGCCTGCTCGACCAGCAGCCAGCTCATCGCCGCATAGCCGCTCAGCATGAGCGCGGTCTCGAGATAGCGCCCCTTGCCGCTCCGTTCGCGGTCGAGCAGGGCGCAGGCGATCGCAAAGGCGGAGTAGATGCCCGTGGTGACGTCGACCCAGGAGCAGAACGACCGCGTGGGCGTATCGCCGAAGCCCGACATGTAGGCCGCCCCTCCCATCACCTGCCCGATGCCGTCGAATCCGATGTCGTTGGCCCTCGGGCCCTTGCTCGTAAAGGCGGAGACGTTCAGGTAGATCAGCTTCGGATTGATTTTCGACAGCGCCTCGTAATCGATACCCTGTCGCTGAAGCGTCGAGGCCGGTGCTCCGCAGACGACCACATCGCAGGCACGCACGAGCCGCTCGAGGACCGCGCGGCCCTGGGGAGTCTCATGGTTGAGGCAGACGCTGCGCTTGTTGCTGTGAAGCTGCAGGAAACCTGCACCGTCCAGCTCATCGCTGATGCGAAACGGCTCGCGATCCGGCGATCCGCCGACGGGCTCGATCTTGACGACCTTCGCCCCCATGTTCGAGAGCAGCCAGGTGGCAGAGGGTGCGGCAACGAACTTGCCGAAGTCGAGCACCAGGATCTCGCGCAGGACATCGAACACTTTTCGCCTCCGGACGCCCGCAATCAGGCGCCGACCGCCTTCTTGAGATTGAAGGCTGGATCGGCGAGTTTCGCCGGATCGACGGCGACTCCCGCCTCGATCAGGCGCTGCGCGTACTTCATGTCGCGGGATTCGTTGATCCCAGTTGCGCCGACGACTCGCTCACCGGACAGGTACAGCAACATGAACTTGTTTCTGGCGACGTCGCCGCGGCGGACGCGCTCGGCCGTGTCGCAGCGCCCCGTGACTTGTATCTTGAGATCGTACTGGTCGGACCACATGTGTGGGACGTCCGCATATGGCTGCGCGGCACCGAGCACGTTCTTCGCCACGGCTGCCGCCTGGTTCTGCGCATGCATCCAGTTCTCGCTGCGCATCGAGCGGCCAAAGAACTGGTCCGGATAGCGCACCGCGTCACCGGCGGCATAGATGTCGGGCGCGCTGGTCGCGCCGAACTCGTCGACCACGATGCCGTCTTCGCAGCGGAGCCCGGCGCTCTGCGCCAGCTCTACGTTCGGCACGATGCCGATTCCGACGACGAGCAGGTCCGCGGGAACCACGTCTCCATCCTGCAGCGCGAGACCGGTGTTCCCGTTGGTGGGCTGGCCGACAGCGGCGCAGGCAAGACGCAACTTGACCCCCTTGCCGCGATGAAACGAGGCAACGTACTCGGAGATCTCTTCCGGGAGCGCCCGGCCCATGATCCGCGGTGCCAGCTCGACGACGGTAACGTCGCAATCGCGCAGGATCGCGCTGGCCGCGACCTCCATGCCGATGACGCCTCCGCCGAGCAGGACGACTCGGCGGCCGGGCCGCAGACGCCTGCGTAGCTCCAAAGCGTCGCGCAGCGTGCGCAGATACACGACCTCGACCGGTCCGGTTTCTACCACGGGCAGACGACGCGCGCGCGCACCTGGAGCGAGGATAAGGCGCGAGTAGGCGAGGGTCTCGCCACCTTGCAGGGTCAGCCGGTGCGCGGCCGAATCGATGCCGACGACGCACGAACCGAGCCGCAGCTCGATACGCTGTTGCTCGTACCAGTCGGCGGGCCGCAGGCTGATGTTCTCGGGTGCACGAAGCGCAATGTCGTCGGGCAGGTGGCTCGCGACCAGCGGCTCGAACTCGTCGTGCACGAGCACGCTCTTGGAGAGCGGAGGACGATCGTAGGGTACTTCGCGCTCCTCGCATACGAGAACCACGCGACCGGTGAATCCGGCGTCGCGCAGCGTCCCAGCCGCAGTGACACCGGCGATGCCTGCACCGACGACTACGATGGTGTCCTGGGCGGCCATGCAGTTGCAATATTACTACGCATACGAACAATTATGCATGCGCAAGACCATGGGTACGCGTCAGCCGAGGGATTTGCCGATCAGAACGCGGTGAATCTCGGAGGTGCCGAGCAGGATGCGATGCACACGCGCGTGGGTCCAGATCGACGAAATGGGCGACTGGTGCGCATACCCCATCCCGCCGTGGAGCTGCAGGCACTGGTCCGCGACACGGAATTCGAGCTCCGACAGCCAGAGCTTCGCCATGGAGGCATCGACGGCCGTCAGCGATCCACGCTTGATCTTCTCCAGGGTCTGGTCGACGAACGCGCGAGCGACGGCGAGCTCGGTCTTGATTTCGGCAAGGCGGAATTGCGTGTTCTGGAAGTCGAGCACGCGCTGTCCGAAGGCCCGGCGGTCGCGGACGTACTCGAGCGTCAGGGCGAAGGCCAGCTCCGCGGCCGCCAGGTAGCGCGCGGCCTCGGCCACGCGCATGTCGTTCAGCACGCCCATGACCTGCTTGAAACCGCCGCCTTCGCTGCCGCCGAGGAGGCGATCGCTCCCGACGCGCACGTTCTCGAAGAAGAATTCCGACTCGTTGGCGCAGCCGCGGTGCAGGGTTTCGATGGGCCGACCACGCGTCACTCCCGGGCGTGGCGACGTCGACCAGGAAGATGCTCATGCCCCTGGCCCCCGCGTCCGCATCGGTCTTGCAGACGACGGGAACCATGGTGCAGAGGTTGCCGTTGGTGATCCAGGTCTTGTTGCCGTTGATCACGTAACCGTCGCCGTCGCGCCGCGCATGTGTCCGGAATCCCGCGACGTCGCTCCCGGACTGCGGCTCCGTGAAACAGGCTTCGGCGATGGTTTCACCCGAGGCGTAACGGGGCAGCCACGTGCGCTTCTGCTCCTCGGTTCCTCCGGCGAGGATCAGATAGCTCGATCCGTCTATTCCGAGACCGCCGCCCATGCTGGCGCCAGCCACGGAATAACCCATCTCCTCGTGCAGGATGACGTGGTGAAGAAAGTCTCCGCCGCCTCCACCGTACTCCTCGGGCACCCCGGCCTGGAGGATGCCGGCGGCACCGGCCTTGCGGAACACCTCTGCAGGGAACATTCCCTGCTTTTCCCATTCGCGATAGTCCGGCTCGACGTCTTTCCTGAAGAAGCGCCGCACCGTATCGCGGAACTGACGGTGGTCGTCGTTGAAGACTTCCCGGTGTTCTAGCCCGATCTCCGGCATGAAGCGGACCTCACGGATCAGGCGACGTCAATGTAGACCTCGTCGCCCTCCACCGTCACTGGAAACGTCCTGAGCGCCTCGGTGCAGGGCAGAGCGCATGGCTCACCGGTGCGGATATCGAACTTGCCGTCGTGCCAGGTGCATTCGATCACATAGCCGTTGAGATCCCCTTCGTCCGAAAGGGAAGCAGCCCCGTGAGTGCACAGGTCCTGGCTGCAGTAGAACTCGTCACCGACCCGGTAGACGGCGAGCTTTGGCAGACCGTCGACATCCACCGAGATCATTGCGCCGGCTTCAACGTCGCTCGCTGGCGCAGAGTCGTATTCGGCCCTTTGGTTCGGTCATGGCAGGATTATCGGTCAGATGCAGGGTCAGTGCACCGGGACCAATCGCAGCTCGGTCCGATCGTGCAGTGAGACCGGTACGTCGGCCCTGCCCGAGCGGTCGGCGACGAACGTCGCCCCGGTCGGCTCGAGCCGGTATGTCCGGCCCGGGGCCAGCCGGTCGATCCCGAGCACCTGCTGCGGAGAGGGTCCACCGGGGTAGAGAACGAGCGAGAGGTCCTCGCCGTCGCTCCACGCGCGGGCTACGAGAACGTCGGGGTAGCTGGCTCGATCCAGGACCGGGCCGCGGAAGACTGCCTCGGGTGGCCCGCGCAGCACCGCATTGCGCCAGTCGTCCCGGCGCATGAGGTGGCCCATCACGAGTTGAGCCCCGATCTGTGTCGAGGACTGGAAGCTGAGCACGCCTCCCCGCCAGTCGGGCCGATAGTGCCTGTCGAGCTTGTCGAGCGCGGCTTCGGCGATCTCGTCGTCGCCGTGCTCACGGGCCGCGATCAGCGAGTTTGCGACGAGATAGACCTCGCTGCGGCGATAGTTGCCGATGTCGACGCGGTCGAAGCGCCGGGCCGTGTGCTGCAGCTCGCCGTGTTCGTCGAGACGCATGAATTCCCGGCGGGCGATTGCATAGTTGCGCCGGGCGATGTCCGGGAAGTGCGGATTGCCGAGCCACGCGTAGCCGATCAGCGTGGCGACGAAATCGAGCACCGGAATCTTGAACCCCGTCTTCTCGATGCGGCCGGGGATGATATTGCCGTCGAGCTCGACGAACTCACTCTCGAAGCGCCTGCGGAACTCCGCGAGGATCGCCGGCGCGTGTGAGGTGCCAAACACGCGATCGTTGAGGTGGATGCCGACGAGGCCGAACTGGTTGCAGTACGAGTAGGCGAACGACGGCTCGCAGGGATAGAGGCAGTAGACCGCATGTTCGAAGTTCCAGCGCGCTTGCTCCGCGACAGACCGCGCATCATGCTCGTAGATCCTGCGCGGCGTGAGCTGAAAGCGCAGGCAACCGGGCTCCGCGAGTGTCATGTCGCGGGTGTTCGCCATGTACATGCCGAGGTTGCCGTTGTAGAAGCCCCCCAGCATGATGTTGTCCTTGCCGATCGGGTCGAAATCGAGGCTGAAATTGCCAAGCAGGCTCTCGTACACCCAATAGCTCCAGACCTTCCGGACGGTCATCTTGTGCAGCAGGTTCCGCTGCGCGAGCGACAGATAGCCATGGAAGCTCGGCGCGTAGTGCGCCTGCGCGAGCGCGAGCGAATAATGCAGATAGTTGATCTGGTAGCGCAGGGACGCCGTCTGAAACTGGTCGATCACGTCGAAACCGGCAAACTCGTCGACCGGCTGCAGTCCGCGGTCGATCGAGAACCGCAACGCGGCGAGCTCGCGCGTAGACAGTTCCCGTGCCCCGGCGTCGGGCACGGCCGCTGCGCGAGCGGAAACAGCCACAATCTCTCGAGGCAGGTAGTCACTACGAACCGCGGCGCGGGCCCTCACGCGTCGACGATGGCGCCACCCCACGGATCCACGCCAGGCCGCCACCGCGGCTGCGCAGGCCACGACGATCCATGGAGCGGCGGGGTCGACCCCGTCACCCGCATAGGCCGCCGCGAGTGCCGCCGCGCCGAGCCACACGACGAATACCGCCGCGAGATTTGCCGTGAAGATCCAGGCTGCTAACGCGATCGCGAAGAACAACGCCGTGCCCGCGAGCAGAGCGTAGCCCCAGCCCCCCGCTACGGCGAAGCCGCCTCCTGGCAACACGAGCCCGAGGCCGAGCGCCTGCCATTTCGCATCGAGCTGCAGCACCACCGGGAGCAGGCCCGCGGCCGCAATCGCGAGGTATCCAACAACGGCTCGGCGCTGCAACCGACGGCTGAGGGTGCCTCGCGCGTGGTCTGCGCTCCAGAGCGGACGTGCGTCGATCGTCGTGGAGTTCATTCTTTGCCCGACGGCTCTGGTCACCGCTAGTCCATGTTGCTCGGTTTTTGAACGCCGCGCGCGTGCCTGGAGGCAAGTTTGCGCCATTCCATCAGCATGAAATCCTCCTCCACCAGCACTTCCTCGAGCCACGAGCGATCGTGCCTATAGAACCACTGCGTCGATTCACGCGCACTGATGTCCTGCGACAGGAAATCCTCGATCGCGTAGCGGCGCCAACGCGTCACGAAGTCCGATCGGAACTTCATCCGCTCGTCCTCGTTCTCGCAGATCCGGGTGATGGCGAGAAAGCACCGGTGCTGTGTCTCGTTGATCGGCGTATAGAACTCGAAAAAGGTGAGCCCTGCGTCAGGGAAACCCTGCACCCGCAGGACCCCGGGAAGCCAGACCGATGCGGAGATCGCGCGTTTCGGTCTGGGGGCACCCGTGTCGGCAAAGCGGATCCCCGTCACGATGCCTTTCTGGTCCTCGATGTCCGTCTCGAAGTACATCGTCCCGGGATTGAAATGATCGATGACACCCTTGGGCCCGTTCTCCTCTTCAACCACCTCGCACTGCGGTCGGACCCCGACGTGCCCGAGCGGCATTGTGGCCTTCGTGTTGAGAAGCAGCCTCGAGTCGCGATGCAGGTAGCGGTGGATCTCGTCGAGCCCGCCCTCGGGCCCGCTGCGCCAGTTGGCTTCGACGATCCGGCTCTCGCCCTCCAGCACCCGCCCTTCATCGAAAAACGTCGGCGGAACATCGGTGCTCAGCGGCGGAATGGTTGCGTCGGCGTCCCCGACGAACACGAAAACGATGCCGAGGGCTTCCTCGACTGGATAGATCTTGATGCGCCGCTTGCCGATCAGCTGGCTGCCCGGCGCTCCGATGATGTTGCAGAGAACTCCGTCCTCCCAGCGGTAGGTGAAGCCGTGGTACCAGCAGCTGATCGTTCCTTCGGTGTGGCACTCGGGCTTTTCCGAGAAGCGCACGCCGCGATGGATGCAGCGGTCCTTCATGGCGAAGACCCTGCCGCGAATGCGCCGGAACAGAATGTCCTCGCCAAGGATCTTTCTGGCGTGGACCTCGCCTTCACGCAGCTCGCGCGAATACCAGGCGGCATGCCAGTGGTTGCGGAAACCGACCTTTGCAGCGAAGTAGTTGCGCCAGGTCTTGACGCGGTTCAGGAGAGCCTCGTCTACGAAGTTGTCCTGAGTCATCATCCGTCATCCCGATGCATTGACGTTAGAGTACAGCCCACGGCGATGAGCGGCGCCGTCTTTCTGGCGATGTTCCGGTGGCCACTCGCGCAGCGCCAAGGACACGCGCGACGCGCGTGGAAGGTGCACCGAAAATTAGCACGCTTGCGAACGAGTCGCAAGCGAGGCGTGCCGCTGCCCGCCCTGCGGACCTGCCCGCAGAAATTAGTGAGTTTGCAAACGGACCGCGCTTGTATAGCCTGTCGGGCATGCCGATTCCGGACGGACTTACCGCCCGGAACGGTCGGCGTCATCCTCGTTGACCATGCGGGCCAGAGGTCTGGGTCGGGGCCAGGGGGGCAGCGGCACGGTGAACTGGAGGTATCCGCGATGACTACGGACATTCTCACCGAGATCGACGGCCCGGTCGCTCGCATCACGTTCAACCGACCGGCGGTGCGTAACGCGGCGAACACGGCGATGCTGATGGGCATGCGGCAGTTCTTGCTGGATGTCGAGCGGGATCGAAGCATCCGGTGCGTCCTGATCACGGGCGCGGGCGACCACTTCATGGCGGGTGGCGACGTTCAGGCTTTCAATGAAATGCTGAATCGTTCACCGGCGGAGCGGCGCACGGAGTTCGAAGGGCGGGTACAGTCGGCCGGTACCTTGTTCGTGCAGCTTGGCCGAATGCCTCAGCCGATCGTCGTAAAGGTCCGGGGAGCTGCGGCGGGCGCTGCACTCGGTTTCGTCTCGGGCGCCGATTTCGCCATCTGTGGCGCGAGTTCCGTGTTCGTGCTGGCCCACGTCAACATAGGAGCGAGCCCGGATGGCACCAGCTCGTACTATCTGCCTCGGGTGCTGGGCGTCCGAAAGGCCAAGGAACTGGCAATTCTCGGTCAGAAACTCAGCGCGGAAGAGGCGCTCGCCAGCGGGCTCGTCACTCGGGTGGTGCCGGATGCCGAGCTCGATTCGGCGGTCGCGGCCCTGGTGGACCGGATCGTCGCCGCACCGGCGGAAAGCGTTCGCCGCGCGAAGTTCCTGATGGACCAGTCCCTCGGCAATTCACTCGAGCGACAGCTGCAGCTCGAGGCACAATGCTTCGGCGAATGCGCTGCGACCGACGATTTCGCGGAGGGCGTCAGTGCCTTCGTGGGAAAGCGCAAGGCGACCTTCAACAGACCACGATGATCCTGCTGCGACAACATCGTCACTAGGAGTGCGGGTATGAGCGCGGGGCCGTTGTCCGGGGTGAGGATCGTGGAAATCGCAGGCATCGGTCCTGGACCGTATGCCGCGATGCTGCTCGCCGACCTCGGAGCCGACATCCTGCGTGTCGAGCGAAAGGAGGGCATCGCTATTACCCGCCAGATCGGCATCGACGCTGCGAAAGACAGCTCCAATCGTGGACGGCCGTCGATCGCGGTGGACCTGAAGCACAGCCAGGGGTTGTCACTGGTGCTCGATCTTGTCAGCGGGGCGGCGGCGCTGATCGAGGGTTTCCGACCGGGCGTCATGGAGCGGCTGGGGCTCGGTCCGGACGTCTGCCTCGGACGGAATCCGCGCCTCGTATACGGACGCATGACTGGCTGGGGCCAGACCGGGCCGCTCGCCAAGAGCGCCGGTCACGACATCAACTACATCGCTCTCTCCGGGATGCTTCACACGTTCGCCCGCGCCGGTGAGCGTCCGCTCCCGCCGGGCAACGCGGTCGGCGACATGGGCGGCGGCGGGCTGATGCTCGCGTTCGGTCTTGTCTGCGGGCTGTACGAAGCGAAGTCCTCCGGTCGCGGGCAGGTCGTGGATGCCGCGATGTTCGAAGGAGCCGCATCGCTCGGCACGAGTCTGTTCGTCATGTCGGCGATGGGTCTCCATGACGCGAACGCCCCGGGGACGAACATGTCTGACACCGGCGCTCACTTCTATGAGGTCTACGAGACAAAGGATGGGCGCCATGTGGCCGTCGGAGCGATCGAGCCGCAGTTCTACGCCGAGTTGCTGCGTGGGTTGGAACTCGATGCGAAGTCCCTGCCCGCGCAGATGGATCGAAGTGCCTGGCCGGAGATGAAGCTCAGGCTTGCCGAGATCTTCAGAACCAGGACGCGGGACGACTGGGAGCGGGTCTTCTCGGGAAAGGATGCATGCGTTTCACCGGTGCTGGCCCCTGCGGAGGCCGCCCGGCATCCACACGCCGTGGCGCGCGGCAGCTTCTGCGAACCGGGTGGTGTGCTGCAGCCGGCCCCGGTTCCCCGCTTCAGCAGGACCCCGGGAGCGATCGCATCGGCGCCTGCCATCCCGGGTCCGATTGCGGATTCGGCGCTTATCGCCTGGGGCGTCGATGCGCCGCGCGTCGAGGCCCTCCGCGCCGCGGGTGCGCTGCTGTGACCGAAGTGACGGAGGAGGGAAGCGTGGTGAGCCCGAAGTTGGTCAGGGTCTGTGGCGTCGAAGAAATCGACTCCGACTCACACATGCAGGTGCGCGTGCCGGATCTGGGTGCGCTCGCCGTTTACCACGTCGATGGCCGATTCTACGTCACGGCCGATGCGTGCACGCACATGCAGGCCTCGCTCGGCGAGGAGGGCACGCTCGAAGGGCACGTCATTCAGTGCTCGTGGCACAACGGGAAATTCGATATCCGAACCGGCGCGGTGCTCGGCCCGCCTTGCCCGGCTCCGCTCAAGACGTATCGCGTGTGCGTCGAGGAGGGGTCGATCTTCGTCGAGGCTGACTGACGCGCGGCCACGATCTTCCGTTCTACGGGAACCGGACCGAAATGCTAGAGCTGTATACGGCGCGGTCGCCCGTGGTCTTCAAGGTATTGATCGCGCTGGAGGAGATGGGGCTCTCCTTCCGGTCGATTCCGCTCGACGTGACAAAGGGTGAGCAGTACTCCGAATCGTTTGCGGCCATCAACCCCAACGCCCGAATACCTGCCCTAGTGGATCATGCTCCTGCCGATGGCGGACCACCGATCGCCCTGGCCGAATCCGGCGCAATCCTCGTCTACCTGGCCGAAAAGACTGGACTATTTCTGCCAACCGCCGCCCGGCAGCGCGCCGAGGTTCTGCAGTGGGTGTTCTGGCAGATGGCAAGCCTCGGCCCGACGATGGGACAGACGCGGCATTTCCTCCTGTTCGCGCGGGAGAGGTGCCCCTATGCCATCGAGCGCTTCAGCCACGAGGCCGCCCGCCTGTATGACGTGCTCGACAAGCGGTTGACCGGGCGCGACTACGTCTGTGGCGACTATTCGATCGCCGACATGGCGTGCTGGCCCTGGCTGCTCTATTCGAAGAGCAACGGCCTCGATCTGGACACCCGCCCCCATGTCGCCCGCTGGTTCCGGCAGGTGGCATCGCGACCGGCCGTGGAACGCGTCGCGGAGACGTGGTGGAACGGGCTGCCGATCGAGACGGCGCTGCCTCTCGACCGAGAGGCGCAAAAGATCCTGTTCGGCTGGAAGAACTGAACTTTGCTGACGTTCGGGCAGGTATTGGTTACATTGCTTACGAATCGACACCGTGCGATCGGAGACCAACGATGAACGCGTCACCAGCCGTCGACGTCGAGCTTGCGAGCCTTGCCCCGCTGGGGGATGGGATGCTGCCGAAGCTCAATACACTGCGCGAACAGGATCCGCTGTTCTGGAGCGAAAAATCGCATTGCTGGATCGTCACCGGTCACGCCGAGGTCATCGAGGGTTTCAGCGGAACGTTGCCGCTCCTGAACGGCAAGATGGAGGCCGTGTTGGGACGGGTCATGCCGTCGGACGAGCTCCACAGGCGGTATCCAAACTCACTGCGCTACATGCCGAAGATCTTGCCGAACATGGACGGCCCGCAACACGCACGGTTGCGCAAGTTCTTCGTGAAGGCATTCAGCCGCAAGATCGTCGAGGACCTGCGGCCGTATGTCCGCGAACGAGTCCGAACGATCCTGGATCGGGCCGCCGCACAGCGCGACGTCGAATTCAACGAAGAGGTGGCCCGCCAGCTGCCCGGTGCAGTGATCCTGCGGCTGCTCGGCATGCCGGAAACATATCTGCAGCGCCTGAAGGCCTGGACGGATGGCGTGACCCGCGCGCTGACCTCGTTTGATCCCCAGCCAGAATGGCTCGACCAGCTGGAGGTCGTCGTCAGCGAGATGGCCGAAATCTTCACCCGCGAGATCGAGGCGCGGCGCATAAAGCCCGGCAGCGATTTCATAACGGCGCTCGTACACGCCCACGACGAGGGCGACACCCTCAGCATTGACGAGATGATCGGGGCTCTCATCCTCATCATCGTCGCGGGGCACGACACGACCAGCAATTCGATGACGCTCGGCACGCGCGTCCTGGCGCGCAACCCCGCGGACTGGGAGACGCTGCGTCAGCATCCAGAACGAGGCCTCGAAGCGGCGATCGAGCTGATGCGCTACGCAGCGATGTCGACGGCGCAACCGCGGCTCGCGGCTCAGGACTTCGAGTGGCGCGGGCGGAAGATCCGGAAGGACGACCTGGTCATGCTGATGATCGCGGGTGGCAACCGTGATCCGCGGGTCTTCGCGGACCCGGAGAAGCTGGATCTGCAGCGAGCCAACGACACGTCACTGACGTTTGCGCCTGGTCTGCATCACTGCATCGGGCACATGCTGGCGAAGGTGCAGCTGAGCGAGTTCTTTGCCGCGCTGGCCGAGCGGTTCGAGCCGCTGGAGATCGTCGAGGAGCCCGAGTTCGCGCCGAATCTCGTGTTTCGCGGCGTCTACGGCTTCAAGGTCCGTTTTCGCCCACGGGCAGTCTGAGCCAGCCCGAATCGAGCTGGCTCAGCGATTATTCTCCAGACCCAGTCTCTCTGCAGCCTCGACCATCAGGGTGAGCTGGTCATCGATCGCGACCGACATTCGGTCGAGATCTTCCACAGACGCGGTGAACTGCAGCGTTTCGCCTGCGCGGGTGACGATTTCGACGACGTAATCCCACGCGTCACCATCGATTCGCCGAATAGAGAATTGCTCCAGCGCTGGCATGGCTTTTCTCCGGTTCATGATTCTCGTCGTGGCGGGCGAACTTCGACATCCATCGCGGCGTCAGCCGCGGAGCAGCGCCAGGCTGCCAAGATCATCGACGGCGATCGCTGCCCTTCGGATGATCTCCAGTGATTCGGAGTCGGGTTGCATGCTCGGCTGCAGCGCTCCGAATCCGATCGTGACCAGCCAGCCGACGAACGTGTAGAGGGTCTGGCGCCGGTAGAGCTCCCAGGCCGCTCCCGGGGTGGGAGGATTGCCACCCTTTGCCCTGACGCGGTCGAGATAGAACTTCAACAACTCCTTCTCCCAGCTTCGACGGTTTTCGACCGGCAGCGACGTCAGCATCGCGTACGCGAAGTCGTGGCTCCAGGCGCCCTTCATCGTGCATTGCCAGTCGGAAAGGCCTATCCGGCCCGAGGCAGTCTTGTAGTAATTCCTGAGGTGTGGATCGCCGTGAAGGTAGGTCAATGGCGCCCGGCTGCTGATGTCCATCGACTTGACGAAGGCACTCCAGATCTCTTCGCCGCGAGTCGACAACGCGTGAGGAACGACCGACCGGGCTCTCTCGAACCCTGTAGCCGTGAGTTCGCGCAGCTCCATTCCTTCGGTCAACGTCGCACAGTACTTGTCCGGCTTCATCAACCACCGGAATTCGTTGTCGAGCCGAGGACTCTCCCAGTATTTCGCATGGGTGTCGGCAAGGATCGTCAGCATGCCTTCGATGTCCGAGCGCAGCACGGGCGTGCTCACCTCGTAGAAGCTCGCTCCCTTCGAGACGCTCACGTCGTCCATGATGATCGACAGGCGATAGGTGCGCGGCTCCAGTACGGAGTGGTAGGCACGCGGGGCTTCGATATCGAGTTCCGGACGGATGACGCTGTAGAAGCCCGGCTCGTTCTCGATGATCCCGCAACGCAACAGGTGCAGGCGCGTGTAGAAGCTCTTGAGGCACTTGTGAAACAAGTCCCGCGGCAAGCGCGCCCGGTCACCCGCGGCGTTGTAGGTCACCCTGAAGGCGCAGCGGTCCCCGGAGCCGGAGGTCGCGGCGCCCAGCGTGATCGAGGTCACCTGCGCATCCGGATGCCCGGCGCATAGGATCTTCGTCAGGTATTCCGGAGTAAGCGCCTGCGGCGACGGCGGCACGCGGTCGAGATCCAGTGGCTTCGGGTTGCTCAGGAGCTCCCACGCCACGCTGCGGCCGATTCTCTGGATGGCGGACGCGCGCCTGAATTCCTTGCCGATGTCAGCCCAGGTTCCGGCCATGCCGCCTCCTCACCAGGTCCGTGACGCGAAACGCCCGTCCGTGAAACTCGAAAGGCGCCGCGAATCCGCTCAGGCCGGATTCTCACCGGCACGTCGAGGGACCCTAAGCGACGTCGCAGTGAACAGTCAAATGCAATCAGGCGCGCCGGTTGTGCGGACCAGGCACTGGGTCAGCCGAACGTCAGTGTCACCGACGCCGTAGCGGTATCCATTCCGTCTCCATCCTTCGCCCAGAGCGTCAGGGACGCCTGGCGGCCGCTCTCATCGTCGGTCGTGCGCACGACACGGCCGCCGCAGCGGACCGGGCCGGGAAAGTGCGGTCGATGGTAGCGGACCGTGAAATCCGTGACCGTCGCAACCTCTGGAGGAATCCAGCGAGCGACCGCCTCGCACATGATTGCGAACGTGAACCAGCCATGGACGATCACGCCCGAAAAGCCCTGGTTCACCATGTACTCGTGATCCCAGTGCTGGCGCGAGAAATCACCGGAGGCACCGGCGTACCGCACGAGCTGCTCGGTATCGACGACGCGCTCGAACTGGGGCACGTTGTCACCGGCCTGGATTTTCTCGAATGAGCTCATCTCGAGGCGCCGGTATGTTTCAGAAGCTGACAGAAACGATCCGGACCTGGGCCACGGGCTGTTGGAGGGCATCGTCCAGGATGAGGTCGGCGCTCTGGAAAAGCATCGGTCCTTGTCGTCCGTCCTTGCGCATCGCGCCTGCATAGCGTGCGAACGAAGTAATGCGGTCGCCGGGCCGTATCGGTCGCCAGGTGCGCGCCGTGTCGTCCGTATGGAGCATCCGCCCTAGTGCAGGTACCGTGGCGAAAATTTCCGGAATGTGACCGACGACGAACGTCGAGACGAACGCGGGCGGCGCGATCATCCCTCCGAACCGAGTCGTCTGCGCGAATTCCTCGTCGAAATACAACTGGCTCGCCGCTCCGATCGCGGCGGCGAACCTCCGGATCATGCTTCGGTCGATCTCGGTGACGCTCGCGCTCGTCTCGAGGCCAACTCGCCTGTTCAGCTGCTCCAGCAGCGCATCCCAGTCGAGCGCGATCGAAGGGTCATCGCTGGTAGATCCCGGCGTCAATTTGCGGCACTCCGCGTCGAGACAGCCCTGCGATGTTCGCCGGGCGACTCGTACGTTGCCATGATCGCGCGGAAGAGTGCTCTACGCATCCATCTATGCTGCGCGTTGACACGCCGTCTGGGAACGGGTATTGCCGCATGTCACAGGGTCGACAGGGCGGGGAATCGCTGTGCCTACGGAGCAGGCTCATCGGAGTCACGAAACGAATGCTCGCTCGTCGCGGAGACTCGTCCTGCGATGACAGACGCCCCCGGTTTCGGAACCGTTCTCGAGCTGCTCCAGTCGGCAGATGAAATCGCGAGCGAGATCGGATATCCCGATCCGTCACTGCGCGCCGCTTATCACCGGCAGATACTGATGCTGCTGGCCCAGGCGTATGTGCAGGTGTTCGGCACCAACGTGGAAAATCCGGACTGGGTGCCGCACACCGGGCCGTTGTTTCCATGGGGCGCCCCCAACCACGACACGATCTACGGATTCGCCCCGATTGACCCACGAGGCACCTATCGCGTGTCCGGAACACAGGGGACGGAGACGATCGCGTCGCTGATGTTCCGCAAGGGTGGCGCGAACACCGGCCAGGTGCACGGTGCAACGCTGGGCGAGATCGATGTGCAGTCGATAGCGACCGCGCAGGATCGAAGGTTCAGCCTTCTGATAGGTGTAGAGCGGCCGGAGGGCTACACCGGACCGTGGCATGCGCTGCCGCCGGAGACGACCGGGATGGTGGCCCGGCACGTGACCGTTGAGCCCGGGCAAAGGGACGGCGTGTGGTCGCTCGAGCGGCTAGACCGCAGCGCGCATGCAGCCTCCGATGCCGATTCGACTGCGTCGCGCATGCGGACGATGACCAGCTTCGTCTCTCGGCTGAACGAGTTCCTGCTGCGGCTGGTGAAGAAGCTGCGGGACGATGGCTGCACGAACTCCTTCATCGGCGATCGGTTCCAGGGCCACGGCGGTATCGCCGCGCAGATGTACTTCCAGGGCCTGTTCGAGTTCGCCTCTGACGAGGCCCTGATCCTCGAGAGCGAAATCCCGGAAAGCGTGCATTACTGGAGCGTGCAGCTCGTCGATCCGTTCTACAGTGCGATCGACTTCATCTTCCACAGCGCTGCGTTCAACGGCACGCAGGCCTGCGTCAGCATCGATGGCAAGGTTCGCTTCGTCGTCTCCGTTGCGGATCCGGGCGTGCCGAACTGGCTCGATTCCGTCGGCTGGCGGCAGGGGGGAATGTTCTGGCGGTGGCACAGTGCCAGCTCGTTCCCGATGCCTTCAGTGAAGCGAGTGAAGCTCGCGGAACTGCGGCGGCACCTCCCGTCGGATACGCCGGCCGTGAGCGCCGCAGAGCGGGCGGCGGAGCGGTCGAGCCGGATCTCGCACTACCAGTCGCGGCGCCGATGGTGAGTGGCGCCGACGCGAGGGTCGACCCGCGGGTGCCGCGACTCGGCGTCGATCCGTTCGAGGTTAGCGACCTCGCGAGCCCTACGATTGCGGACAGACAACTGAGGCCGGAGGCGTCTCCCGTCCTCGCTTGTGCGGCCTGCTGATCTTCGCTACAGTAAAGAACGTTAGCGTACGGTCTGTCTGGCCTGCGCACGAGCATTTTCTGCAGGCTTCATGAGTCGCCAGATGCGCGCAGTCCTTTGCAGGGCGTACGGACCGGCCGACACCCTCGAAGTCGACACCGTTCCCGCACCGACGCCAGGGCGGGGCGAGGTGATCGTCGCGGTCCACGCGGCCGGCGTCCAGTTCGTGGACAACCGTGTCGTCGAAGGCAAATCGTTGCTGAACACGGCCAAGCTCGATGCGCACTTCGGCCGGCCCATGACCGCGGGCTTCCCCATCATCCCCGGCATGGAGGCTGCGGGGATCGTCGAGGAGGTCGGTGAAGGCGTACGCGCTGTCAAGCGTGGTGACCGGGTGCTCGGCACCTGCCTCCTCGGAGCTTTCGCGGAGATGGCTCGCTTCCACGAGCTGGAGGTGTGCCGCATTCCCGATCAGATGGACATGCAGGCGGCGGCCGGCTTCTATTCCGCGTATTTCACCGCGTACTACTCGCTCATCTACCGGGCCTGCCTGAAGAGCGGCGAGACCGTGCTGGTGCTCGGGGCAGGGAGTGGCGTGGGGATCGCTTGCACGGAAATAGCGAAGGCGGTGGGTGCACGCGTGATCGCTGCCGCTTCGACCGAGGGAAAGCTCGCCATCGCCCAGGCGCACGGTGCCGACGCCGTCGTCAGATATGCGCGGGGGCCATTGGCGATGGCCGATCAAAAGGAACTCGCATCGGCGTTCAAGAAGGCGACGGACGGCCGCGGATTTGAAGTCATCGCCGACCTCGTGGGCGGCGATTACGCCGAACCCGCGATGCGAACGCTTGCGTTGAAGGGCCGCTACCTGTCCATCGGGTTTTCGGCGGGGATCCCATCGATCCCCATGCACGTGATCTTCAACAAGAACGGCGCACTGCTCGGTATCGAGCCCGTCGCCGATAAGCGACTGCCGGGTGAAGTCCCGGATGTGATGCGGCAGCTGTTCGAGTGGTACCGCGAGAAGAAGCTTCGTCCGCAGGTGACGGAGACTTTTCCGCTCGAGCGCGCCGGCCACGCGCTCGGACGGCTCGCCGCCCGCCAGGCGGCAGGCCGTGTCACCCTGGTGACCGGACTCACGGAGCCGTGAAGGAGTATCGCCGATGACTGCGACTCACGAAACGTCGCCCGATCTGGATTTCGATCTCTCGAATCTTCAGGCGCTCGGGCCCGAATTGATCCCACGGCTTGCCGCAATCCGCGAGTCGGAGCCCATATTCTGGAGTGAGATCCAGAAGGGCTGGTTCGTCACGCGTTTCGCCGACGTGGCCCAGGGATTCGGCGGGAAACTCCCCTTATCGAACGTGCGTCTGGACAAGCTTGCGTTCGCAGCAATTCCCGAGTCGGATTGGGCGACGCGCATCCCTCTTCTGACCAGCGCCACGCCGACGTTTGCCAACATGACCGATCCGCCCTATCACGGCCGGCTGCGGAGGCCGATGAACATGGCGTTCAGCAAGTCGAACGTGGAAACCATGCGCATCTTCGTCAAGAAGCGCCTGCAGGAACTGCTGGACAAGGCCGAGGCGCGTCGAGAGTTCGAATTCATCGAAGGAATCGCTCGCCCGTTGACCGGCAGCGTCATCATGAGCCTGATGGGTGTGCCTGAGGTTCATCTGAACAATCTGCGCGACTGGGCGAACTCGATCGTCATGGCGCTCGGGACGGCGCGACCGAGTGTAGATCTGCTCGAAGACGGCGAGCGCGCCATGCGCGAGATGGACAAGGTATTCGAGGATGAGCTTGCACGTCGCAGGGCACAGCCGCAGGACGACTTCCTTTCCGTCCTCGCTGCCGCCGCGGAGGGCCCCGACGGGCTCACTCACGCCGAGCTTCTCGGTACGTGCGTGAACACGCTGCTCGCCGGTCACGAGAGCACGGCCTCCACGATGGCGTTCGGTGTGGCCGAGCTCGCGCAGCAGCCCGCTCAGGTGCAGTACATGCTGGGTCATCCCGACCGCAAGACGCAGATGGTCGAGGAGATCATGCGCCATGTGGCCATGTCGGCGAGTCAGACCCGCGTCGCCTCGCAGGAATTCGAGTGGCATGGAAAGACGATCCGGCAAGGTGAGGTCGTTTACCTGTGGGTCGCAAGCGCGAACCGTGATCCACGGGTGTTCGCCACTCCGGATGACCTCGATCTGTCGCGACAGATCAAGGAGACGCTGGTTTTCGGCCGCGGCATCCACCACTGCATCGGTCACTTGCTCGCCAAGCTGCAGCTCGGCGAGTTCTTTCCCGCCATGTTCGAACGGTTCACCGTCGAAGTGCTGGACGATCCGCTCGACTACAGCGGCGGGTACGCATTCCGCACGCTGTCGTCACTGACCATCCGCGTGCAGCCGGTGTCTGACCGCCGGTCCGCCGCTTAGGCGCGCGGTTGCCGCGCTGGTCTGCGCACGCCCGATCATGGGAAAGCTCGCAGGCAAGGTCGCCATCGTTACCGGGGGCGGCCGCGGAATCGGCCGCGGAATAGCCCTCGCATTCGGTATCGAAGGCGCCGCCGTCGTCCTGGCCTCGCGCACGGCAGCGACCGTCGAAGCCGTGCAGCACGAAGTGCAGGCGATTGGGGCGCGGGCGCTCGGCGTCAGCTGCGACGTGGCTCAGCCCGAGCAGGTGAACGCACTGGTTGCGCGGACGGTGGCCGCTTTCGGTACCGTCGACATTCTCGTCAACGCCGCCCAGGGATTCGGAACACCGGAGACGCCGATGCCGTTTCCGCAGCCTCTGCCGCTCGAAGCAATCCCGGATGCCGAATGGGATTTCACGCTGCGCACGGGCCTCATGGGCACGCTCTGGTGCATGCGCGCGGTGTTCCCCCATATGAAGGATCGGGGCGGCAAGATCATCAACTTTGGCTCGCTGGCGGGTCAGCGCGGATCGGCCGGGAGTGCGGCTTACAACGCGACGAAGGAGGCCATACGCGCGCTGACCCGAACTGCCGCGCGCGAGTGGGGCCGATATCGCATCAATGTCAACGTCATCAACCCGGCGGCGCGATCGCATGCGCTGGACGAATACCAGAAGAGCAACCCGCACAAGATCGATTCCGCGCGCCAGGTCCCGCTCGGTCGCCTTGGCGATGCGCTCACCGATATCGCGCCTGCCGCCTTGTTTCTGGCGAGCAGCGATTCGGACTACGTGACCGGACTCACGATGATGGTCGATGGGGGACTGCTGATGGGGCCGTGAGCGAGAACGGCCGCCCGCCAGTCACAACTGCTATGCCATGGCGCCGCACGAGCGAAGATCGTCGACTTCTCCGGCCGTGAACCCGAACGCGCGTAGTACCGCTTCCGAGTGCTCGCCCGGCTCCGGTGGCGAACCGGTCGGCGCGGGTTCGGATCTCGAGAAGCGCGGCACCGGGGCCGGATGTACGACCCCGTAGCGGTCCCGGAAGGCGCCACGCGCCTGCGAATGCGGGTGGCTGGCGGCTTCTTCGGGTGACAGCACGGGTGTCACGCAGGCGTCGCTGTCGGCAAACACGCGCGTCCACTCCTCGCGGGTGCGCGAGCGGAAAATCCCGGCGAATCGATGTTTCATCGACGGCCAGCCGGCACGATCCATCTGCGGCGGAACGGTGGCGGGATCGATCTGCAGGCCCCGCAGCAGCAGGTCGTAGAACTGCGGCTCGATCGCACCAACCGCCATGTGCCCCCCATCCTTCGTCTCGTACACCTCGTAGAAGTGCGCACCGGAATCGAGGAGATTTGCGCCGCGGTCGCTGCGCCACGAGCCCATCGCCTTCTGCGCATAGATGGACGTGGCCAGCAGCGCTGCACCTTCGACCATTGCTGCGTCGACGACCTGACCCTTGCCTGACCCAACCCGCTCCAGCAGGGCGCAAGTCATGCCAAACGCGAGCATGACCCCACCGCCGCCCATGTCGGCGACGAGATTCAGTGGGGGGCTGGGGCGCTCCTCGGCGCGGCCAAACATGTACAGGCTGCCCGAAATCGCAAGGTAGTTGATGTCGTGTCCCGCGAGGCGGGCGAGGGGCCCTTGCTGACCCCAGCCAGTCATCCGGCCGTAGACCAGTCGCGGATTCCTCGCCAGGCACGGCTCGGGTCCGAGCCCGAGTCGCTCCATCACCCCGGGACGGAAGCCTTCGATCAGCCCATCCGCGTCGGCGCAGAGTCTGAGAACCGCCTGGACTGCCTGTGGCTTCTTCAGATCGAGCGCCAGGGACTTGCGGCCCCTGGCGGTGACGTCGAGGCGACCGTCCCCGCCGATCGAGCGCGTTCTCCCCGATGCCCGGTCGATCCGGATTATTTCGGCGCCCATGTCGGCAAGCATCATTGCGCAGAACGGGCCTGGCCCGATCCCTGCCATCTCGAGAATCCGAAAACCCTTCAGCGGCCCCATGCTTTGCCCGGTCCGATAGGACGCATGCGAATTAACGCATCGTATATAGCAAACGGTCTGAATACCACCTCGATCGTCGCGGTCGTCAAATTGACCGCATGCTTATCGTCCATTATCGTCCGATGAGAGAAGTTCTGGACAGGCGCGCGGCCCGTGCCTCGGGGAGGACAGATGGCCAATCAAACGAGTCGTCGGATCCTGGTGACCGGCGCGAGCCGGGGCGTCGGTGCCGCCATCGCCAGGGCCTTTGCGAGCAACGGAGACTACGTCGTGCTGTCGGCTCGCACTGAGGCAGGCCTCAAGCGCGTCCTGGCATCGATCGATGCCGCGGGCGGCAAGGGCGAAATTCAAATTGCCGATCTTTCCACCCGCGCTGCCTGCAGGGATCTTGCGCGGCGCTGCGGTGCGGTCGACGTTCTCATCAACAACGCGGCGCTGACCGCCGGAAAATATCAGAACCCGCTCGATGAAGCCGATGAGTACTGGGATCTGAACTTCGCGGTCAGCTTCTTTGCGCCATTGATCCTCATGCAGGAGCTCGGTCGCGGCATGCTCGAACGGGGTCATGGCGTCGTCGTCAACATCTCGAGCATGGCGGCGCAACGCGCGGTCCCGCTGCTCGCACCGTATTCGGTGGTCAAGGCGGCACTCGATGCCCTGTCCAGATCGGCCGGTATGGATCTGGCAGGCTCGGGTATTAGCGTGAATGCGCTCGCGCTAGGTCACGTGGACACCGAGGCGTTTGCAGAGAACTGCGTCGATGGAATCACGCCGCAGGAGATCGCCAGGCGCAACGCACCCCTGGGTCGTCTCATCAAGCCGGAGGAGATCGCCGGGATGTGTCTGTACCTCGCATCCGACGTCGCCGCTCCCGTCGTGGGCACGGTACTGAACATCGACGGCGGGCTCACTTCGGGCATGTACAGCTTCGCGGGTAATTTCTCCGACGTCGAGGCACGCACATGTTGAACATCACGCGTGAGTCGTGGTGCGCACGCGCGCGCACACGGTCGTCGTGAGGATAGCAACATGGACATCCCTTCCCATCCGCGTGAGCTGACCCCCTCTGTCCTGACCCAGTTGATTTCCGAGTTGCATCCGGGCACGGAAGTGGAGTCGGCCGAGATCGTGAAGGTCAGAAACTACGGGGACGCCGACAGCGCAGGCTCCGTCTCGACCTCGACCCAGGTGTCATTGGCGGTTCGATACTCGCCAGCGACGGCTAAGACCTTGCCGAAGCAGATTTTCGTCAAGATGTCCGTTCCGGAGGACATCGATTGCTCCAACCCTGAGCTCGGGCCGCTGTTCGAGAACGAGGTCGCGTTCTACAGGCGCCTCAGGGCGGAGCTCGACATCGAAGCGCCGCTGGGACTGGGAGGCCGCTTCGATCCGAAGAATGGGCGATTCGTGCTCATTCTCGAGGATCTATCTCCGCGTTCTCCGCATATCAACTCGATGATGGATGCGGACAATCTCGCCGCCGTCGAGGCATTGCTCGAGACCTACGCGCGGTTGCATGCGCGCTTCTGGGGCTCGAGCCGGTTCGGCGCGGACCTGTCCTGGGTACAGGGCCAGGTCAAGGGAGAGATGGAGGAGTGGTTCGACAAATTCATCCGCGAGCACGTGATCAATGAGCTCGCGCGCGAGAAATACAAACGCGAATTCGTCGAGGAGGCCGGCACGAACGAGGCTGAGCTGTATTTCGGGGAGAAGGCTCTCAAGCGCCACCACGCCGGTCTTGCGCAGACTCTGCTGCATGGGGATTCGCACTTTGGCAATACCTACCTGACGCAAGATGGAAGGGGCGGGCTGCTGGACTGGCAGGTCAACTGCCGCGGCTTTGCGATGTTCGACGTGGGATATCTCCTCCACACCGCGTTGTCGGTGCAGACGCGGCGGCTGAAGGAACGCGAATTGCTGGCCTTCTACAGAGACAGGCTGTGCTCCCATGGAGTGCAGGGCGCTCCGGACATCGAGGTCTTGTGGACCGAATACCGTCGCACAGCGCATCACAGCTTCTATCTGGGGTGGCTGACCGCGCCGCGGGAAAACTATGGCCTGGAAGTCTGCGTGCTGGGCAATCACCGCACGAAGGCGGCCTACCAGGATCTCGAAGCTCGCAGACTGATCAAGGAGATCATGTGATCCCGGGCCTTGCTGTCTGAGAGGTCGGCTGCTCGCTGACGGTCACCTGGACGCCAGCGGCGGCAGCCGATCGCGCTCGTAGAGCGCCACGTCCACGTGCGAGGCGAATCGCCAGCGACTGTCTTCGCAGCGTACGAGTTCGGACTCGTATCTACCGTAGTGTTCCACGCGGCCGTCGTCGGGAGCGAAGACGATGAAGTACGCTGAACAATTCGCTCGATCTCCCTCGATTCGACGGACAAGCACGTTCCCGATGAGGTGATGCAGCTGTACGAGGGTGCCGGCCTTGCGAAGGTTGTCGCGGCCTTTGATGACGCCGTGCTCGTCGGCGAAGCTGAGCTGACCGGTTCGCGCAAGCTCACGGGCGACGCGAAAGCTCGAGATGTCCGTCCAGCCATCTGCCGTGTAACAGTCGGCGTATGCGTCGCCATCGTTGGCGTCGACCGCATGTGCGTACGCAGCATAGAGATTGAGGATGGCCAGGTGATCGAGTGCGTATTGAAGGTTCATCAGCGAAACCTCGCGTAGATGCGCGGAGAAACTGGATTGCGAGTGTTGTGTAAGTTGTTGATAAAGCAGGTTGATGTGCTGCGTGCTGATCGGTATCTGAACTGTTGACACCGGTTGAGTGGTGCGCAAGCATACGACAGCAGAGCGACTCAATCATCGCTCACGTGAATTGCGGATTGCGGGCCGGTGTGAGAGTACATGGCCAGCCGTTCCGCTCCCATCGGCGCTCGGCTTCTCAAAGAAAGCGGAAGGACCTTACGCGTGACCACGAATCATGATGATCGACCACACCCGGTTCCTCCGTACGCCTATCTGCGATGGAAGGAGAACTACTTCTTCATCGTGATGGACAGGGAGAACGAGACCTACGGCATTTCGCATCTGAACAATGAGCCGCTCTTCAATCGCTCGCGCTTCGCGCTGAACTTCAGCTTGCAGGGACAGCCCTTCAGATACGCCAGCGAGGTGCCGTTTCCCGCCAATTTCGATCAAGCGCCCACTCTGAGCGACGGGAAGCTCTCGCTGCACTTTCGGGAACCCCATCGCCGCTTCGATCTGAATTACGAGGGGGACGATCTGCAGGCTGCCATCACGTTCGAAGCAAGACGACCGACCTTCGATTTCGTCGCCTGCAGATCCGCAGCCCCCGAGCAGCCTTCTTTCCAGGAGGTAATGACCTTGGGGCTTGAACCTTCCTTACAACCACCAGCAGCAATCCATGAAGGTCTCCGGGACGATCACCGTCCGGTCGGGTGGCCGCGAGCGGAGGATCGTGCTGAACGGCCTGGGATATCGCGACCACTCCTGGAGCATGCGTACCGACAACATCTCCCGCCGACATGTCTGGACGGGGCTCAATTTCCCCGAGCGCGCTTTTGGAATCAAGGCGCTCGAGACCATCCATCGGCCTGGCCTGTGGGCGAAGGAGGGCTACGTAAGCGATGCCGACGGCGAACGAGCGCTGCGCGTCATCGACGTCAGCCACACGGGCAACAGCAACGGCTGGCCAAAGACGACACGTTTCTCGGTCCGCGACATCCAGGGTCGGTCATTCACCATCGAAGCCGACATAGCCGGTCGCTATGCGGATGTGCCGCTGCATGCGGAGAAGTCGGGTACGGGGGAGCCGACCTACGAAATACTCGAGACCTTTTCTCCGTTGAAGCTGCTCGAGACGGGCGAGTCCGGTATCGGGCTCGTCGAGATCGGCAGGCATCCGACGCTCAAGGATGCCTATCGGTGAGCGACGCGCTGCTGCAGTCGTTACTGGCGCTGCGTAAGGCCTGCGTGCAGCTGAAAGCCGAGGTACCTGCGTCCGTGCGTGCACGGCTGGATATCATGACCACGGTGCTCGCGAAATTGATCGTCGACGCACGTGACCGGCCCGGAATGGAGAACGCACTGCTTGCCGAGTACGCGACCTTGCCCGGTGTCCTGGGTGAGTCGGACGCCGGACCTTCATGCAGCGAGTGAGGACCCTGGCACCCGGCTTGCATCGCGCACGGTCAAGCCTGCAACAGGTCATTGCGCAAGCGCGCGCGCACTCCGGACCTCGGGGCGGCGACCGGGTTGGAGCTGAAGAAGCTCGCACAGGCCGACGATGCGTTCGCCCGGGCCTGCGAGGACGCCATCGCCGCGGAAATTCGCACAGGGCGACGCTCTCGCGGCGAACAGCGAATTGCAGAGCGAAGTCTTCGACCGATCCGCCTTTCGGGACTATCTGGTCGGTGAACTCGGTGAAGACCCTGCCGTCGAAATCGCAAACGTTGCCCTGGCCTCTCGTGGCTTTTCGAAGCGAACCGTTCTCGTTGAGTTGCGCAACAGCCGCATCCTGCCCGCTGAAATCGCGCTGCGCATCGACCGCGCGTTCAATTTTCTCGGGACGACGGTCAGCGACGAGTTTGCGCCGCTGGTCGCACTGCACGGCGCTGGCATTCGGCTGCCAAAACCCTTCGCGCTCGAACCTACGGGAAAGGTGCTGGACGGCCCATTCATCATCTTCGAACGAAAGGTGGGTGGCCTGGTCGGCAACAATTTTCAGGCTCCGAGCCCCAATCCTCTGTTGGCCGCCGACGTGGCACGGTGCCTCGCGCAGGTGCATCGCACGCCCATCGCAGTCGTGCCGCGAATTCACGGGGGTGGTTTGTCAGCCGAGGAGCAGGTGCGCGAGGACCTCGACAAGTCCTTCGCCGACTTCACCGGTCTTGGCTTCCCGGTTCCGGTGATGGACGCTGCTTTCAACTGGCTGTATGCGCACATCGATCGGGCCGCCGGCGACTGCGCCGTCGTGCACGGCGACTACAACTTCAACAACCTGTTGATCGACGGTGATCGTGTCTCGGCAATCGTGGACTGGGAATTTCTGCACGCCGGCAATCCGGCCGCCGACCTTGGCTGGATCCATTACAGCGCGGAGGGCATTTGCGGTTGGCGGCAGTTCCTGAATTTCTACGCGGACGCCGGTGGCTATCGGCTCAATCCCGTGGATCTGGAGTACTTCATTTTGCTCGGACAGACGCGGCTCGGTGTGATGACACTCCAGACTGAAATTGGCTTCAACCAGGGCCGTTTCGACGATCTGAAATTCGGATTGTCCGGTGCGCTGTACACCAACAAGGTGCTGATGCGGATCAGCACGCTGCTCCAGGCGCTGGCATAGAGTCATCCCTCGACCCCTCGATTTTCCGTCAGTCGTTCCGTCGCTTCATCGAGACTGAAATGGAGCCGAACGTCGACCGATGGCTGGAGAGCCATGACATCGAGCCCGATTCTGGCGCAAGGCCGGTGAAGCCGGAATCCTGGGGGTCGACATTCCCGAGCAATATGGCGGACCCGGCGGGGATTTCCTGCACCGCCTTGGCTGCCCGAGATGGAAGCGCGGGTCATCGATCAGCTGCACCGGATCTTCGCAGGAACATCCGAGATCATGCGGATGATCGTCGGCCGCACCATCTGAGGCGCGCGAGGATCCCGGACGCGCGTCGAGTGGACGCCTCCGGCGCCTGCTACCCGTAATAAAGTGCCTGATAGTCGGCAACCAGTGCCGGACGCTCCACGCCGTCGATTTCGACGACGCATCTGAGCGTGACGAGCTGGCCGCCATGCGTCGGTGTCACGCCGTGCAGCGTCTGTCGCAGGCGGATCCGTTGTCCCGGGCGCACGGGGTGCGTGAAGCGCAGCTTGTCGAATCCGTAGCTGAAGCCCCCGGTGTGTCCGCTGACCTGCGCCAGCTCCTCGCCGAGCATCGGCAACAGGCAGGCGATCAGGAGACCGTGCGCAATCGTGCCGCCGCGCTCGCGCGTCGCGCGCCCGATATCGACATGCATCCAGTGATGGTCGCCCGTTACCCGCGCAAACTCCTCGATCTGCTGCTGCGAGATCTCCAGCCATCGGGAAGCGCCCAGGTCTTCACCGACCCGCGCAGCAAGCTCGGAAAGGCGAAGGTCAAGCGGCATCGGCCGCTGGTTTCCATTCGGCGACCGCGAGGCGCGCCGCATACATGAAAAGTCCTGCCGCCATCAGGCAGAACGCCATGCCTGCCGTAAGTGCGTATCGCAGGCTGTCCTTGCCGAGCGCGGGCGCCCACCAGTCGCTCAGGATGCCGATCAGGAAGGTGCAACCTGCACCGCCGAGGATCGCATTGGCGAACGATGAGAGGCCGGCGGCCGTGCCTCGCGCGCCCGGATCGCAGATTGTCTGCCACGCTGCGTTGTAGGCCGGCGCGTACAGCACGCTCATGGTCGTCCCCGCGAGGGTTATCGCAAGCGCCGCCGGCAACGATGGCAACCAGAATATCAGCAGGTAGAGTGGGACGAGCCCGATCATCGTCCAGGCGGAGATCCAGATCAGATCGGTCACCGACCGCGACGCGACACGATTGCCGACCCAGCCTCCGAGCAGCAGGCCAGCCGTCATGCCTGTCGCGAGCACGGGGCCAAAGTACAGCCCGACTTGCTGAAGGCTCAAGCCGTGGCTGCGCAGGAAAAAGATCGGTAGCCACTGGACCATGCCGATACTGATGAAGGATGCCACGGCACCCGCGATGAGAAGCCAGCGTAAAGGGCGGTTGCGCCACACGAGCAGAAACGACGATTGCGGCATAGCCCCGGACGATGGTTGGCGGCGCGGTGCTTCGCGAACGGGCTCGGGAAACGCAAACGCGATGAGTAGTGCGACGATCACGCCCGGAGGGCCGGCCACCAGAAAGGCCGCGCGCCATCCGAACCGCGTCGCGAGCCACGTGCCCAGCAGGAAGCAGACCAGGATGCCCACCATTCCGCCCGCGTAGAAGATCGCGACCGCCATCGGCCGCCGGGCCGGCGGGTAGCGGTCTGCGATCGCGGAGATCGCTGCCGGGACGTTGGCGGCTTCGCCGATGCCGACCCCAGCCCGCGCGATCGCAAGCTGGATGAACGAGTTAGCCATCCCGCAAGCCGCGGTCAGAAAGCTCCACAGAAGGAGTGACCAGATCATGACGCGCTTGCGGCTGTAATGGTCGACCAGCCATCCCGCTGCGATGCCACAAGTGCCATAGATGACGACGAACGATGCGCCGGTGAGAAGCGAAAGCTGCTTGTCCGACAGCGCAAACTCGGATTTCACCATCTCCCCAACGACGACCATCACCAGCCGATCGTAGTAGGACAGGAAGTAAGTCAGCGCAAGCAGCAGCAGCATGAGCCCGGCCGAGGAAGCGACAGACGCAGGTGCGCCTGTGGTGCCGTTCACCGTGAGCTCGTCACGCGTCTGAAGACCCTCTCGCACGCGGGCGATCATACCTCGGCCCTCGCAGGGCTCGTGCGAGTCTGTCGCGCGAGAGCCAGGCCCAGAGGATGTCGAACATCAGCTCCTTGTGCTCGGTAAGGCGATGGTCACCCTCGCTGACAAGGAACAGGTCCACGGGAGCACTGCACTGCCGGACGAACGCGAGGCTCTGGTTCCAATCGATCGTGTCGTCCCGCATCCCATGGATGATGAGAGTCGCCGCGGCGTGTCGGTGCAGGAGCACTGCCGGATCGTATTGCGCACCGTCTTCCACCAGCCGATACCCGATCTCCAGGTCTATCCACGCGCTGCGGAAGCGGCGCAGGCCGGTCCGTCTGCCAGCGTTCGCGCTCGTCAGGCGTCAGTTCTGCCAGGCAGATTTCCTGGAAACTTCAGCGCTGGGGCGAGCATCACCAGCGGGCCCGCATTCGCCGACTGTGCCAGTGCATGCCACGCTACGACCGCTGCGCCCATCGACGACCCTATGAGCACCGGGTCAGCAGCGACTCCGCTCTCCCGCACCCATCGAGCCACGGCCGACAGATCGGACAACATCCCACTCATCGTCAGGTCGCAAACGGAGCCGTCCGATTGTCCATGGCCGCGCAGGTCCAGTGCGAGCGAATGCCCAACCCTTCTCGTTGAATCTCTGCGCCGAAGTGGACTGCCTTCTCGCCGCGGCGGTTAGAGCCGAGCCCATGGACGAACAGTGCCGCCCGCGCACAGGATTCGGCCGGATACCAGTCGATAGCCACCGACTCCCCGCTCTGGACCTCGATTCGATGTACTTCGGGCGTCACGAGCAGACGGCGGCGGAAGTGGCGTGGGCTACTTATCCAAGCCCATCGAGCAATCTGTAGATTCCGTCCGACCTGAACGAGAGCGCTTCAATAAGCGCGGGCGACGGACTGCCCAGGAGCTCGACCGATACGTCGGCAAGCTGTCGCAGTTTGCGCATCGTCGGGCCAACGTTACGAATGTGCGCGAGCACGGCCTCTGAGGACGCATAGCTGTCTATCGCGATGCACTCGGCCCGGTCTTCGTTGATGAACCATTCGTAGAGGGAGGTTCCCGGGATCGTGCTGTCGCACCAGCCGCACGCATTCGGCGGCCAGGGCCGTGAACTCCTCGGTTTTCCGGGATGAATTCCGAATCGCGCTACCGACATGATTCTCGACATTGCTGGCTGCTCCAAGCTGGGCAAAGTTCCTGCCTTTGGGCGAACCGGCAGAGGAGGCCGCCTGGCAGGCTAGCCGTGACCGCTCGTCAAACGGACTCGCCGCTGGCGACCTCGGTAAGCCGCGGTGCGGACGACGATGCTCGTGCGTGATCACCCACTCGCCGTTCTCGCGCACCCACACCAGCGTTACCCGGATGTCCTTGCTGAAGGACGCGCCGCCCGCCGTGACGCCGTGCCAGCGGCACGAGACGGACGACCACCCGACGTCCCCTCGACGGAAAACTCTGAGGTCTCCGAGGTAGTCGAAGTTTACTTCGACGTACTTCTTCATCACCCGGTACCAGGCGGTCGAGTACTGGGACCATCCGAGGAAGCCCGCCGACCGGTGGAGCGATATCGTACGCCGTGAAATCCTCGTCCTTCTTGTACAGGTGCGCGACGGACTCGCGGTCGAACGGACGGCGCTTGAAATCGTACAGCCGTCGGTACTCCTCGACGCGCTGCATCAGGGCCTTCACTTCTGGATCGCTGGATATCGTTGGCGGCCATGCTGGTGTCCTCGTGGCAATCGCAGCGGCTGCACCAGGCGAGCGCAACTTGTCGTACGATAACACGATAGCTAAATAATCGTCTGCTGGCACATCGCATCGGAATGGCGTTGCCGGGGAGCCGTCATGACTGGATCGCTGAGCGGGAAAGTAGCCATCGTCACCGGCGGATCGCGTGGCATCGGGCGCGCCATCGCGGAATCGCTCGCGCTGGAAGGATCCGCGGTCGTGATCAACTATGCCGCGAATGCCGTCGCTGCGGCGGACGCGGTGCGAGCGATAACGGAGCGGGGCGGGCGCGCGGACAGTATCCGCGCGGACATAGCGGAGCCACGGTCGGCGGCGGAGATATTCGCGTTCGCTGACAAGCGCTTCGGCCGTGCGGACATACTCGTGTGCAACGCCGGCGTCGCTGCGGTGATTCCGCTCAGCGCAATAACCGAATCGGATTACGATCGCATCTTCGGGGTGAACGTACGCAGTCTCGTTTTTCTGCTGCAGGCAGCCGCGGCTTCTCTGAACGATCGCGGCAGAATCGTGGCGATATCGTCGACGATTGCTGCGTTTCCGAGAGAGGGGATGGCGCTGTACGCATCGAGCAAGGCGGCGGTGCGCGCACTCACCGAGGTTGCGGCAATCGAACTCGGTCCACGCGGAATCACGGCGAACTGCGTGCTTCCGGGCATCGTCGAGACAGAAATGATCGCAGGACTTCCTGCGGAGTACCGCAAGACCGTCGCCTCGAGCTCGCCCTTTGGTCGCATCGGCATGCCGGATGACATCACCGGCGTAGTGAAGTTCCTTGCAGGCGAAGAGGCACGGTGGATTACCGGACAATCGATCATCGCGAACGGTGGGGCGAGGCGCTGAGAGCCCATGCCCGCTCGTTTCGGCGAATCCGCGCCTGTTGCGGCCGCCGCGCTGAATCCGCGGCCTTCATCCGGCGCTGCGGGTCAGACTCCGCGCCAATTCGGGGTGCGCTTCTCGGCGAAGGCCCGTGGACCCTCGCGCGTGTCCTCCGCGTTTCTCCACACCATGTATCCCGGATAGCTGTGCTGGTTACGCAGGCACTCTGCGAGGCTCGGCTCGTCGAGCCCACGCATGACAGTCTCCTTCGAGGCGCGGATGGCGAGCGGTGCACATTTGAGAATGTGCTCGCTCCATCGGGTGGCCGCTGCGCGCAGGTCGCTTGCTGGCACTACTTCGTTGACGAAACCAAGCCGCAGACCCTCGTCCGCGCCGACCGGACGCGCGGTCAGAATCATTCCCATGGCCTGCTTGAGCCCGATCTGCCTGGCGAGCCGGTGCAAGCCGCCTCCGAGCGCGACGGCACCCACCAGCGGCTCAGGCAGGCCGAAGCGCGCGGTGTCGGCAGCGACGATGATGTCGCAGGCGAGCGCAAGCTCGAAACCGCCGCCAAGGGCAACGCCGTTTACCGCCGCGATGACGGGCTTGTACAGGTCGAAGCGCTCGATGAGGCCCGCGTAACCGCTCTTTGGATAGCCGCCGGCGGTGATGTCGGCCGCCTTCGCGGCCGCCTTGAGGTCGCTGCCCGCGCAAAACGCGCGGTCGCCCGCGCCGGTAACGATGCACACGCGCTGCTCCGCGTCGGCGGCAAAATCGTCGAACGCCGCCTGCAGCTCGAAGTGCATCGGCTTGTGCAACGCGTTCATGACCTCCGGCCGATTCAAGGTTATCGTGGTCACGTGATCGCGCGACTCGACCTTTATGAACTGGAATTCCACTGACGTATCCTCGGCAGCCCGTGTTGAGGTTCTGAAGATGTCCGGCGGAGTATTTACCACAGAGCGTCGCCAATGAGAGCGGTTGTCTGTCGCGCATTCGGACCACCCGAGACGCTCGTCATCGAGGAGCGGCCGCGCCCGGTGCCGGGCGCCGGCGAGGTGCTTCTTCAGGTGCAGGCCGTCGGTGTCAACTTCACTGACGTCCTGGCAATCGAGGGGCGCTCGCAGCTGAAGCGGCAGCTGCCGATGATTCCGGGCGTGGAGGCTGCCGGTGTCGTGCTGGCTGTCGGTCCCGGTGTGACGCGGCTGCGGCCGGGTCAACGTGTGCTGGGCTGCAGGACGCACGGCACATATGCGGAGGAGGTGCTGTTCGACGAGGACGAGCTCGCACCGATTCCCGAGGAGATGGACATGCACGGCGCCGCGGCGTTCTACATCGCCGCGATGACGGTGCATTACGCGTTGCAGACGCGCGCGAGGCTCAAGCCGGGAGAAATCCTGCTGGTACTCGGCGCCGGTGGAGGCGCCGGCCTTGCTGGCGTGGAGATCGGCAAGGCTCTGGGTGCGCGCGTCGTCGCTGCGGCATCGTCGCAGGAAAAGCTGGCGCTCGCACTTCGGCACGGCGCTGACGACGTCGTGCTCTACGACCGGGGACCGCTCGACCTGGAGGCGCAGAAGCGTCTTGCAGCCGAGCTGATCGCGAAGGCACAACGCACCGGCGAAGGCGCGCAGACCATCGGCAAGATCAGCAGCGTACATGCATCGGCGGGGTACCACGTCATTCTCGACGGCGTGGGAGGAACCTATACGGAGCCCGCGCTGCGCACACTCGGTTGGGAGGGACGCTACCTCTCAATCGGGTTCGCGGCCGGCATGCCGCGCATCGCCCTCGGACCGGCGCTGTTCAAGAACGCCGACATCATGGGCATCCAGCCGTCATCGGATGAGCACCGCCTTCCGGGACGCAATGCGCGCGCCCTGCAGGTCCTGTTCGACTGGTACCGTGAAGGGAGGCTCCGACCCCTGGTTTCGCAAGTGCTGCCTCTCGAGGAGGCGCCACAGGCGCTGTCCATGATGAAGGACCGGCGTGCCACGGGGCGGATCGTCCTGACCACATCAACGAGCGTAGCCGAGCGGATTACCTGGCGGACTTCAGTCCCCGGGATGGGGCTCCGCGGCGCGCTGCGAAGTGCGCGGCAAGCCCTCTACGATCACGGCGCGAGACCGTGCAGCGAGCGTTCTCAGCTCCGCCGCTTTCTGGTATTCGGCCGAGTGGTACCAGTCCTGTGCAGCCTCGAAGGTCGGGAACTCGACCATGACGACACCCGCCAGCGGCGCGCCCTCGAGCACTTCCTGCCGGCCGTACGCGATCGCGACCGATCCGCCAGCACGCTTCAGGGTGGGATGCGCGGCCTGCTTGTACTGCTCGAGCCGGCTGGCGTCCGAGATCTCGTCGACGAAGAAGATCACGTAGGCGGTCATCCGGGGTTCCTCAGTTCGCGCAGTATCTCCGCCGGCAACCCGCCGGGCCCCACTCCCGAGTACGAATACCCGCAACTGAGGTCGAAGATGCCGTCGAAGCGCTCGCGCAATTGTCGCGCACACTGCGACGGATCGCCGATGACGCAGAAGGCGCGAAGGATGTCATCGTCGAGAATCTCGCCCATTTCCTCCCAGCGACCAAGCTTGGACAAGCGCAACATCTCGGGCTGGATGTCGCCCCAGCCATGGAAATCCAGCACGGGCTTGTATGCGGGCGTCGAAGCGTAGAAGGCGACCGAGCGCCTGGCGGCAGCGATGGATTTCTCCAGTTCCGCGTCGTTACGGCCGGTTGCGATGAAGGGCATGCCGACGATCCGGAATTTCTCGCGTGCCCGCCCGTGTGACTGCAGCACGCGCTCGACCGCCGGAAGCGTGATCCCGCGCAGATAGCCCTCGGTGGTGAAGCTGTGGCACAGGAGACCATCGGCCACTTCGGCTGCCACCTGCGTCATGGCAGGGCCCACGGCTGCGAGCATCACCCCCGGCCTTCCGTACTCCCTGTCCTCGGGCAGGAACATGGGGGACGTCAACGTGTGCGTGTAGAAATCCCCTTCAAACTGAAGAGGCTTGCCCTCGTACCAGCAGTCCCAGATGGCGTGCAGGGCCCGGATGAATTCCTTCATCCGCGGGGCAGGATGCGACCACGGCATCGAGAAGCGTCGCGTGACGTGCGGTTTGATCTGCGAGCCCAGACCTAGCGTGAAGCGACCCCGGGCGGCCGAATTCACGTCATGGGCGGAGTGAGCCACGGTCATCGGCGTGCGGGCGAACGCGACGGCGATGTACGTCATGAGCTCGACCTTCGAGGTGTGTTCCGCCATCAGGGCCGCCAGCACGAAGGGATCGTGCTTCGACTCGTTGGTGAACAGCGCGTCATAGCCGAGACGCTCCAGCTGTTCGCAATCGCCACGTGCCTCTGCCGCGGTGTTGATCATCGTGCTGAACTGCATGTTCGACCGCCAGCTGGCAAGTGATCCGGAAAAGCGGATAGTATCCTAGCGCACTAAACGGGCGCCACGCTGGATCGCAGGCCGGCGGTGCGCCGCGACCCCGTCGGAAAACGACACCGGGCGGGGTCTGGCTCGAACCAGCGCGGAGGGAAATATCAATGACATCCAGCATGTACGGCGAGACCCTCGAGACATACCGCGACGCGCTGCGCGCGTTCTATCGGAAGGAGGTCGAGCCGCGAGTCAAGGAATTCGAGGCGCAAGGCGGGGTCGGGCACGACATCTGGCGCAAGGCGGGTGACGCAGGTTTTCTCGGCGTGTGCGTGCCGGAGGAGTACGGCGGCGGCGGTGACGAGGGCCTCGCCATCGTCGTTGGGGCGGAAGAGCTTGGGTACTCGCCTGCCGGAGCCACGATCGGCGCCTTTCTCGGGACCGACATCTGTACCTTGTTCCTGGTGAAGCAGGGCACCGAGGCCCAGAAGCGGCGCTGGTTCCCCTCGATCCTGACGGGCGAAACCATCCAGTGCATGGGCATGACCGAGCCTCAGACGGGCAGCGACGCCTTTTCGGCGCATACCACGGCCGTCCGCGACGGCGGCGACTACGTGATCAACGGGTCCAAGTGCTTCATATCGAATGGCTCGAAGGCCAACCTTGATCTACGTGATCGCCCGGACCGATCCAGGACTTCGCGGAGCGACCGGTCTCAGCATGATCATCGTCCCGTCGAGCACGGCAGGGGTCACTCAGCGGCGGATGAAGACCATGGGTTATGCCGCTGGCGACACCGGCGAGATCTTCCTCGAGAACGTGCGAGTGCCCGTGGAGAACCTGGTGGGCGAGGAAGGGGGTGCGGCGCGCATGTTCCACAGCATCATGGCGCTCGATCGGCTTCAGATCTGCGCCAGGGCGTATGGTGCGGCGCAGGTGGCGTTTCAGATGACGCTGGACTACGTGCGCAAACGCAGGATATTCGGCCAGCGGGTAGTCGATTTCCAGAACACGCAGTTCAAGCTTGCGGAGGCGGAGGTCGACATCGACGTCGCGCGCGCGTATCTGCAGGACCTCATAGGAAAGTACCGCGAGCGTGCTTTCACGGACCGTGATGGCTCGCGCTGCAAGATCTGGTTTGCTGACATGGAGGGTCGCGTCGTGGATTCCTGCCTGCAGCTCTGGGGCGGTTACGGCTGGATGGACGACATGCCGATCTCGCGCATGTATGCGGCCGCTCGCCTGCAGCGAATCCATGTCGGGCCGAACGAACTTCACAAGTCCCTGATGGGTCGTCGCTATCTCCGCGACGAATGAGGCTGGGACGCCGTATGCCGGAAACTTTACAGCTGCACCCGCGTCACTGGGCGGCGGTCGATCCGTCCCGAGCGGCCGTCATCTTCGGTGGATCGGGCGAGATCGTTACGTATGGCGCGCTGTCGGAAAGGTCCAACCGTTGCGCGCAGTTGCTGCGGCGTCTCGGGCTCCGACGCGGAGACCACATGGCGTTTCTCATCGAGAACCACCCCCGCTTCCTCGAGATCGCCTGGGCCGCGCACAATTCCGGGCTGTATTTCACGCCGATCAGCTGGCGCTTCCAGGTCGATGAGATCGCATTCATCCTGGAAGACTGTGGAGCGCAGGTCGTGATCGTCTCCGCGCAGCAGCTGACGATGCTGCCCGAGCTGCGGCGGCGCCTGCCCGACCTGCGCTACCTCATCATAGGTGCGGAAGCCGATGGCTGCTCCTCCTACGAACGGGAGCTGGCCAGCTGTCCGGACCAGCCGATCGCCGATGAAACGCGGGGCACCGACATGGTCTATTCGTCGGGCTCGACCGGCCGGCCCAAGGGCGTCAAGCAGATGCTGGCGGAGACCGGTATCGACGGCCCCAGCCCGATGTTCGCCGTGTACACGCGACGCTATGGCTGGAACCCGGCGACCGTCTACCTGCTGCCTGCACCGCTATACCATTCGGGGCCGCTGCGCTTCGCGATGACCATGCAGCACGTGGGCGCGACGCTGGTGGTCATGGAGCATTTCGAGGCGCGTGCGGCGCTGGAGCTCTGCGAGCGTCATCGGGTTACCGACGCGCATTTCGTGCCGACGATGATGGTACGGCTGCTGAAGCTGCCCGAGCATGATCGCGTGGCCTTCGACCTGCAATCGATCGAGCGCGTCATCCACGGCGCGGCGCCCTGTCCGCCGGACATCAAGCGCGCCATGATCGACTGGCTCGGCCCGTTACTCGAGGAGAGCTATGGCGGAACCGAGGGGAATGGCCTGACCATGATCAGTTCCGCGGAGTGGCTCGAGCATCCCGGGTCCGTGGGACGCCCATTCGTCGGGCGCATTCACATCGTAAGCGAGGACGGAGAGGAGCTGCCGCCGGGAGAGCGAGGGCTGGTTTATTTTTCGGGCGGCCCCAGCTTCGAATACCACCGCAATCCGCAGAAGACACGCGAGGCGTACGACGCGCTCGGACGCAGCACGCTGGGCGACATCGGCTACCTCGACGCCGACGGCTATCTCTACCTGACCGACCGGAAGAACAACCTGATCATCACCGGGGGAGTGAACGTGTTTCCCCAGGAGATCGAAAACGTGCTGATCACCCACCCGAAGGTGCTCGATGCGGCGGTCTTCGGTCTGCCGGACGTCGACATGGGCGAGACCATCAAGGCGGTCATTCAGCCGCGCGAAATGCGCGATGCCGGCCCCGCGCTGGCCGCCGAGCTCATCGAGCTGTGCCGCGAGCGGCTCGCGCATTACAAGGCGCCGCGCTCGGTCGATTTCCGCGAGCAGCTCCCACGCCACGACACCGGCAAGATCTACACGCGGCTGCTGAGGAGCGAGTACCTGACGGCGCGCCGATCAGATTGATGGCATGCATATAGAGTGCTAGCATACGGCGTATCCATCGAGGCCGGCGGTCTGAACGAGGCTGAGCGACATGGCATTCGAGTACAACCACAAGCTCTTCTCGCCGGAACACGAGCAATTTCGCGAAACCGTACGGCGATTCATCGCAAACGAGCTCGAGCCGAACATCGACAAGTGGCTCGAGGAGGACGGTGTGCCGCGCTCCTTCTGGCTCAAGGCGGCGTCGGCGGGGTTGCTCGGTGTCAGCACACCCGAGGAGTACGGCGGTCCCGGAGGCGACTTCCTGCATCGGGTCGTGATCTCGCAGGAGATCGGCTATTCGATCGCCGGCGCGAGCATGGCCGCCCTGTGGGAAGCCGACCAGCTCGCGGAGCAGCTGATGGATCACGGCACCGAGGAGCAGAAGCGGACCTGGCTGCCCAGGATGGCACGCGGCGAAACCCGGTTCGCCTTTGCGGTTACCGAGCCGAATACCGGCAGCGACGTGGCGGCGATCCGGACGACGGCCATCCGCGACGGCGACGACTACGTGATCAACGGGTCCAAGACCTACATCTCGGGCGTCACCAGCGCCGACGCCCTTCTGCTCGGCTGCAAGACGAAGGCCGATGCCGGCAACAAGGGAATCTCGGTCATCATCGTCGAGGCAGACCGACCCGGTGTGCGTCGCGGGCGCAAGCTCAAGAAGATGGGTATGAACGCCGCCGACACGGGCGAGTTCTTCTTCGAGAACGTGCGCGTCCCGGTCAGCAACCGGTTCGGCGAGGAGAACAACGGCTTCAAGGTATTCATGTCGGCGCTGAACCGCGACCGCTTCCTGTGGTCGATGATCTCGCACGCGGCTGCATCGCGTGCGTTCGACCTGACGGTGGACTTCGTCAAGAACCGCAAAGCGTTCGGGCAGACGATCTTCGATTTCCAGAACACGCAGTTTCGTCTCGCCGAGATAAAGACCGAGCTCGCGGTAGGACGTGCCTTCCTGGACGAGGTGCTGCGCAGCTACCTCGAGTCCGGCAAATTCGACTCGTTGAAGTCCGCCATGGCGAAGATGTGGATACCGGAAATGGAAGGTCGCATCATCGACCAGTGCGTACAGTTGCACGGCGGCGCTGGCTACATGGACGAATACCCGATCTCCCGGCTGTACACGGCGGCACGACTGCATCGCATATTCGCCGGCACGGCGGAGATCATGCGGGTTACCGTAGCGCGCTCGATATGAACGCTCTGCGCTGCACGACCTTCGCTGCGACCAGCAACCAGGGTGCTGGCAACGGATCGGTGCTGTCTGGTGGAGCGCCACGGGGTTGGTTAGGATACGAGCAACCGTATTTTGCGGATGCGAACCTTTGAACGGTGCGCTGCAGGGGAGTGCGCAGTTGTGCTAAACGGCAAGGTAGTAGTCGTAACCGGCGCTGGGAACGGCGTTGGCGCGGAGATCGCCAGGCTCGCTGCGAAGTGCGGCGCCAAGGTGGTCGTCAACGATGCCGGCGTGACGCCATCGGGCGAAGGGCGCGACCCCGCGGTCGCGAACCGCATGGTCGATTCAATCAAAGGGGAGGGTGGCACTGCGATCGCGAGCGTGCGCAGCGTGTCGGACTGGGACGACGCGCATGGGATCATCCAGGATGCGATCGATGCGTTCGGTCGTGTCGACGCGGTGGTGAACAACGCCGGCATCCTGCGTGACGGGCTGTTTCACAAGATGTCGCGCGAAGATTTCGATGCGGTGGATGATGTCAACCTGCGCGGGGTGTTCTACGTGGCCCGCGCGGCAGCACCACATTTCAAGCAGCAGCAGAGCGGCTGCTACGTCCACATGACCTCGACCAGCGGGCTGATCGGCAACCTGGGGCAGGTCAACTACGGCGCCGCCAAGATGGGCGTAGCGGGTCTGTCCAAGTGCATCGCGATCGACATGCAGAAATTCGGCGTGACGTCGAATGCGATCGCTCCGTTCGCGTGGACGCGCATGGTCGCGACAATTCCGGCGACACCGGAGAACATGAAGCGGCTCGAGGTGAATCGCCGTCTCAAGCCGGAGCGGATTGCGCCCCTGGTCGTCGCACTCGCGAGTGACGCGGGTCGCAAGACGACCGGGCAGATCTTCGGCGTTCGTAACAACGAGATCTATCTGTTCAGCCAGCCTCGGCCGATCCGCACCGCACACACGGCAGATGGCTGGACGCCGGAGACGATCGTGGAGCGCGTTCTCGACGCATTTGCGCCGACCTATGTGCCGCTCGACCGGTCGAACGAGGTCTTCACCTGGGACCCGATCTGAGGCTTGCCACGGCATGGATCTGCAGGCACTCAGGGAGCACCGCTTCGAGCCGAAGCGCATCGCGTACGGCTCCCGGGACACGATTCTCTATGCGCTGAGCGTCGGCGTGGGAAGCGACCCGCTGGACGCCAATCAGCTGCGACTCGCCTACGAGAAAGGCCTCGAGGCGCTGCCGACCATGGCGGCGGTCCTGGCGCATCCGGGCGCCTGGATCGCCGAACCGCGCTTCAAGGTCAATTTTCTCAAGCTCCTGCACGGCGAGCAGGGTCTGACGGTGCAACGGCCGTTGCCCGCGGAGGGGCAGATCGAGGCGAGCTATCGCGTGCGGGCGGTGGTCGACAAGGGAGAAGGCAAGGGCGCCCTCGTTTATTTCGAAAAGGATCTCCGCGATCCAGGTTCGGGTGAGCCGTTTTGCACCGTATCGTCGACACTGTTCCTGCGTGCCGACGGCGGCTGCGGCAGCTTCGGCACACCACCCGACCCACTTCCGGCGTCGGCTGCGGGCACGCCCGAGTTCTCGGACGAGATCAAGACCTCTGTCGGAGCCGCGCTTCTGTACCGGCTCAACGGTGATCTGAACCCGATTCACGTCGATCCTGTCGCGTCGGCCAAGGCCGGGTTCGAGCGCCCCATTCTGCATGGGCTGTGCACGTACGGAGTGGTCGGCTATCTCCTGACGAGGACCGTCTGCGGCAACGATCCGAGCCGCCTGCGATCGCTGGGCGCCCGGTTCAGTTCACCGGTTTTCCCGGGAGAGACGATCCGCGTCGAGGGGATGCGAGCGGACGGCGGGGTTCATTTCCAGGCCAGCGTGCCGGAGCGGCAGCAGGTCGTCCTGAGTCAAGGTTTTG
The DNA here is from genome assembly GCA_963728295.1 of uncultured Gammaproteobacteria bacterium. Taxonomy (GTDB): domain Bacteria; phylum Pseudomonadota; class Gammaproteobacteria; order Steroidobacterales; family Steroidobacteraceae; genus DATJKD01. Next base: position 505,402 of record CAVSKB010000011.1, read on the forward strand.
CACGAATCGGCTAGAACGAGCGTCGGCGCCGATTTCATCTTTGTCTCGAGCAGTACCGCACCGTATTTCCCAGTACGACAATGATTCCAAGAACACTGTTCAGCGACGAGCACGACATGTTCCGCGAGGCGGCGCGGCGCTTCATCGCGACCGAGATCACACCGTTTCATGGGGAATGGGAGAAGGTCGGTGTCGTGCCGCGCGAGCTGTGGCGCAAAGCCGGTGACGCGGGTCTTCTGTGTCCGAATGTACCGGCGGAGTTCGGCGGGCCGGGAGCGAACTTCCTCTACAACGTCGTGATCACCGAGGAGCTCGGCCGTGCCGGCGCAACAGGGCCGCAGTTCACCGTCCACTCGGACATGGTCGCAAGCTACATCCTGAGCTTCGGAACCGAGGAGCAGAAGAAGAAATGGCTTCCCGGGATGGTCTCCGGTGAGACGATCGGCGCGCTGGGTCTGACGGAGCCCGGCGGCGGCAGCGACCTGAAGGCGTTGCGCACCCGCGCTGTCCGCGACGGGGATCACTACGTGATCGACGGTCAGAAGACCTACATCTCGAACGGACAGCTGTGTGACCTCGTCGTGCTCGCGTGCAAGACGGATCCCGAGGCTGGCGCCAGGGGTGTGAGCCTGATCGTCGTGGAGACGAGCCGGGAGGGATTCCAGCGCGGTCGCATGCTCGAAAAGCTCGGTCTGAAAGCACAGGACACCTCCGAGCTGTTCTTCACCGGCGTGCGTGTCCCCATCGCCAACCGGCTGGGAGAGGAAGGCGCAGGGTTCAAGATGGCGATGCACAAGCTCGCCCACGAGCGACTCATCATCGCCGTAAACGCCGTCGCCACCTGCGAGGCCGTCCTGGAATGGACCGTGAGCTACACCAAGGAGCGGAAGGCCTTCGGCAAGCTGATCGCCGAGTTCCAGAACACGCGCTTCAAGGTGGCGGAGCTCACGGCGCTGGTACAGGGTGTGCGTGTCTTCGTCGATCGGTGCATCGAGCTCGCGGTCGACAACCGGCTCGACAGCACCGATGCGGCCATGGCGAAGATGGTGACGAGCGAGCTCCAGTGTCGCGTAGTCGACGAATGCCTGCAGTTCTTCGGCGGCTACGGATATACGCTCGACTTTCCGATCGCGCATGCCTACATCGACGCTCGCGTGCGCCGCATCGCCGGCGGCTCTTCGGAAGTGATGCGCGAGATCATCAGCCGCAAGGTTTTTGATGGCTGAGCGCCGACCAGGCGCCGCTCTGAACCCGAGGATTTCCCGTGGATTTCAATCTGACAGACGACCAGCGAGCCATCGCAGAGGCGGTGAAGAAGATCTGCGTGCGGTTCCCCGACGAGTACTGGAGTCACAAGGACACGGCTGCGGAATTCCCGCACGAGTTCCATGCGGCGATGGCGGCGGACGGCTGGCTCGGCATCACGATGCCGGAGGAACTCGGCGGCTCGAATCTCGGCGTGACCGAGGCGGCCGTCATGATGAATACCGTCGCGTCGGGCAACGGCGGCTCTGCGGCGATGTCGACGCTGCAGATCAACCTTTTCGCTCCGCATCCGATCGTCGTGCTCGGGACTCCCGAGCAGAAGCAGCGCATGCTGCGCCCGCTCATCTCCGGGTCGGAGAAGACCTGCTTCGGTGTGACCGAGGCAAACGCCGGGCTCAACACGACGCAGATCAAGACCTTTGCGAAAAAGGTCGACGGCGGCTATCTCGTCAACGGCAGCAAGATCTGGACATCGACTGCTCAGATTGCCGACAACATCCTGCTCCTGACGCGCACGACGGCGTTCGAGGACTGCGCGAAGCCCACCGACGGCATGACGATCTTCTTCACGAAGCTCGATAGAAAGAAGATCGAGGTCCGTCGCATTCCGAAGATGGGTCGAGCCGCCGTGGACTCGAACGCCATCTTCATCCAGGACTTCTTCATCCCGGAGCAGGACCGGATAGGTGAGGAAGGAAAGGGGTTCTATTACCTGCTTCACAGCCTCAACCCGGAGCGAATCATCGTTTCAGCGGGCGCCATCGGCATCGCGCAGGACTCACTGCGACGCGCCTCCGCGTATGCGAAGGAGCGCGTCGTGTTCGGCAGGGCCATCGGCCAGAACCAGTCGATCCAGCATCCGCTCGCCGAGATCTGGTGCTCGATCGAGGCGGCGTGGCTGATGACCATGAAGGCGGCGTCGCTCTACGATCGCAAAGCAACCCTGCGGTTCGTACGCCAATGCGGCAAAGTTTCTGGCAGGGCGTGTGGCCTTCAACTCCGCGACGCAGGCGGTTCTCACGCACGGCGGCATGGGATACGCGAAGGAGTACCAGGTCGAGCGCCTGTTCCGCGAGTCAATCCTGCAGCGCCTCACGCCGATCACCGAGCAGCTCATCCTCTCGTTCATCGCCGAGAAGGAGCTCGGGATGCCGAAGTCCTACTCGAACGGAGCCCGACCCGATGCCCGATCTCGGAATCAAGTCCTACGCCGCCTGCATCCCGCGCCTCCGGATGGACCGCGCGTCCATCGCAGCCGCTCATGCCTGGGCAATCCCGTCTCTCCGCGGCCTGGGTAAGGGAGAACGCTCGTTCTGCAGCTGGGACGAAGATTCGATCACGATGAGCGTCGATGCGGTCCGGGCCTGCTGTGCGGAGCTCAACGTCGGCGCCGATCGGCTCCCTGACTTTCGCCTCGACCACGCCCCCCTTCTCGGACCTGCAGAATGCGAGCCTCGTCGCGGCAGCGTCCGGGCTCCCGGAGAATCTGTCGACCATGGATGCGTCGGGCTCGCTGCGGGCCGGGACGTCAGCGCTGATCCGTGCCCTCGAGTCGAGCGCCCAGGCCGACGCCGTGGTTGTCGCCGCCGACGCGCGACATGCGAAGCCCGGCAGCCCCCAGGAGATGCAGTACGGCGCCGGGAGCGTGGCAGTGTCGGTCGGCCGGCACGACCCGATTGCACGCTATCTCGGCAGCGTCTCGAGCGCGAACCAGTTCATCGACCACTTCCGCGCGGAGGGGCAGAAGTACGATTATCAATGGGAGGAGCGCTGGATCCGCGACGAAGGCTATCTCAAGATCGTGCCTGAGGTCGTCGGTCGGTTGCTCGAGCAGACGGGCACCCAGGCTTCCGCGATCGATTATTTCTGCCTCGCAGCAACCCTGTCCGGAATTTCGGCGGCCGTCGCAAAGCGTCTCGGGTTCAAACCGGAGTCGGTCGTCGACAATCTCGCTGCGCGTTGTGGCGACACGGGCGCGGCGCACCCCCTGATGCTGCTCGCGGCCGCGCTTGAAACTGCAAAGCCCGGCCAGCGCATCCTGCTCGCAGGGTTCGGCACGGGCTGTGACGCGTTGCTCTTCGAGGCAACCGAGGCCATCGGCGGCTACCGGTCGACGTCCCCCGTCAGCGTCGCTCTCGCACGCGGCGTGACCGACAAGAGTTACAACAAGCTGCTGTCGTTCTCCGACGAGCTCGATCTCGACTGGGGCATGCGCGCCGAGACGGACGCCAAGACGGCGCTGACGCAGCTCTATCGTTCGCGCGACCAGGTCGTCGCGTTCGTCGGCGGCCGGTGTGCGGAGTGCGGTACGATTCAGTTTCCGCGCATGCCGGCATGCGTGCGCTGTGGCTCGACGGCACCGATGTCGACGGCCCCGCTCGCGGACGAGCCTGCCAAAGTGGCGACTTACACGGCCGACTGGCTGATGTTCTATCCGTCGCCACCGCTCTACGTCGGCCTCGTCCAGTTCGACAACGGCGCGCGCGTGCTGATGGAAATGGTCGATGTCGATCCGGCGAAGTTCGACGTCGGCACTCCGCTCCGGATGGTATTTCGAATCAAGGAAAAGGACTCTTTGCGTCACTACAACCGGTATTTCTGGAAAGCGGCCCCGCGTCGGCTGACGCTCAACGAGGACAGATACATGGCAACTGGTATCAAGGACAAGGTCGCGATCATCGGCATGGGTTGCTCGAAGTTCGGCGAGCGCTGGGACTGCGGCACCGAGCATCTGCTGAACGAAGCGTTCCAGGAAGCGCTGCAGGACGCGGGAATCGAGAAGCAGCAGATCGGCGCGGCGTGGTACGGCTCGGCGCTCGATCGCGTCAACGTGGGCAACTCCGCGATCCCGGCCGCGACGGCCCTGCGTCTCGAGGGCATCCCGGTCACGCGCGTCGAGAACATGTGCGCGACTGGTACCGAGGCGCTGCGAGGTGCCGCGTACGCCGTCGCCGCGGGCGCGGTCGACTTCGCGCTGGCGATCGGCGCCGAGAAACTAAAGGACACCGGTTACGGCGGCCTGCCGGTCCAGACCAAGGGCACGCTCAACGACCTGATCATGCCCTACAGCTCGGCGCCGGGCGGCTTTGCGCAGCTCGCCGCCGGCTATCGTGCCAAGTACGGCGTGTCGAAGGAGGACCTCAAGCGCGCGATCGGACGCGTGTCGTGGAAGAGTCATCAGAACGGAGCGAAGAATCCGAAGGCGCATCTTCAGAAAGCAGTCGACCTCGACACGATCATCAACGCGCCGATCATCGCGGACCCGCTCGGACTGTTCGACTGCTGTGGAGTCAGCGATGGGGCCGCGTGCGCGATCGTCACTACTCCGGACATCGCGCGCGGTCTCGGCAGGCGCGAGTTCGTCACCATCAAGGCTTTGCAGCTCTCGCTCAGCGCCGGCCGCGAGGTGAGCACTTCAGACTGGGATGGCAGCTACGTGCGCAACACCCGCATCGCAGCCAAGAAAGCCTACGAGGAGGCGGGAATTCGCAATCCGCGCAAGGAGCTCAGCATGATGGAGGTGCACGACTGCTTCTCCATCACGGAGCTCGTGACGATGGAGGATCTGTTCGTCTCCGAGGACGGAGGAGCCGTCAAGGACGTCATGGACGGGTTCTTCGACGCCGAGGGCGGGTTGCCGTGCCAGATCGACGGCGGGCTCAAGTGCTTCGGACACCCCATCGCGGCATCGGGCCTGCGAATGGCCTACGAGAATTACCTGCAGCTGCTGGGGCGGGCAGGGAAGCGCCAGCTGAAAAACCCGGTGTACGGACTCAGCCATAATCTCGGAGGCGTTCCCTGGAATTGCCTCTCGTCCATTTCTATTCTCGGTCTGAGCGCGCACTGAGCGCGGGAGTCAGGTCCCTGACCGCAGGGACGCGCTGGCTTCACGGTTTCTGCTGGACTCGAGCCCATGCCTCGCGCGAAAGGCAGCGCTGCATCCACTCCGCCACAGCCGGGTGGCGATCCAGCGTGATATCGAATGCCTGCAGGCTGCTGGCGACGGATGCCACGTTGAGATCGGCGAGCGTGAACGTATTGCCGGGAAGCAGGAACTTCTGACGATTGAGATGCGGCTCGAGCACCGCCTCGAGGATCCCGTGAATGCCGGCATGCCAGGCCTCGATCCTGGCGCCGTCGATCTGCTCCCTGGGCCGGCGACCCTCACGCATGATCGCGACCACCGGCGGCTCGAGCTCCGTGATCGCCCACAACGTCCACTGCTGGACCTTGGCACCGTGACGGGGATCGCGAGGCAGCAGAGTCCCCGGAAAGCTGCTCGCGAGATACCAGTTTATCGCCATGCTTTCCGTAAGTACGAAGTCGTCGTGAACCAGCGTCGGGATCTTGCCGCTCGGGTTCAGCGCCAGGTACTCAGGCGTACGCGTCTCGCCGGCGTGCGGATTCAGCGGGACCTGTTCATAGTCGAGGCCCAGCTCCTCCATGACCCACATGCAGCGAGCCGCGCGTGATCGCTTCCAGCCGTAGATTTTCAGCATGTTGGCCCTCCCGAACGGACTCGATCGTGCGGGGCAAGGATGCACGAAAAAGGTACGCAAGCAAAGCACCCGGCAGGGTCTCGACGGGTGTTCGATTCCGTGAAATGCGCTCGTTCGAAAAGTATGTGGTAATCTAGCGTACGTTGTCGGGATACCCACGTTCGCGCGACCGTGACGCGCCGGCAGGTGAAGATGAGTGGCTATCAGACGATCCTATACGAGCGATCGAACGCGATCGGCACGATCACGCTCAACCGCCCCGCTGAGCTCAATCCCCTGGACGACCGCACGGTGACGGAGCTGCACCGGTGTCTCGACCAGATCGACGGTGATCCGGACCTGCAGATCATCGTGCTGCGTGGTGAAGGGCGCGCGTTTTCCGCGGGTGGCGACCTGAAGCGCGCCCTGACTCTGCATACCGATCTGGACTGGATGGCCGCGATGGGTGCGAACCTGCGCCGGCTGCTCGAGCGGTTCGAGCAGTCCGACCTGCTCGTGATTGCGGTTGTCGACGGACTCTGCGTCGCTGGGGGGATCGAGCTGATACTCGCGTGCGACTTCGTCATCGCGGGTGATCGAGCGCGCTTCTCGGACGGGCACCTGAATTTCAGCCTGCTACCGGGAGCCGGTGGAACACAGCGAATGCCGCGAGCGATCGGCGTGCTCCGTGCAAAGGACGTGCTGCTCACGGCCCGGTTCTTCGACGCGCAGGAGGCGGCCGCGATGCAGCTCGTATCGCGTTGCGTGCCCTCCGGCGAGCTGGACGCGCATGTCACGGAACTGACTACCGCTCTGCTGGAAAAGAGCTTCTCGAGCCGCAAGGCGATCAAGTACCTGGTCAACCAGGGGCTTAAGGGCTCGCTCGCGGAGGGTCTGCATCTCGAGGCCGCATATACGCTGCACTACGAAACGACCGACCCCGATGCGCACGAGGGCTTGATGGCCTTCGCGGAGAAACGCAAGCCGCGCTTCCAGGCACGTCGCCGCGTATCCGGTCCCCTCCCAGGAGTTGAATGATGAACGCCGATGCAAAGACACTGGATCGCGATCGCTCTCTGCGAGGAGTGCCCGACGGCATGCTGATCGACGGCGAGTGGTCCTCGGCCACTTCGGGCCGAACGTTCGAAGTGCGGAATCCCGCGACCGGCCGGGTCATTGCGACGGTTCCCGAAGGCGGTAAGGAAGACATCGATCGGGCGGTGCAGGCTGCCCGCCGATCGTTCGATACGCGCGTGTGGCGCGGAATGAGCGCGTCGGAGCGTGCCAAGATCCTCTGGCGAGTTGCGGACCTCATCGACGCCAATTCGGAGGAGATCGTTCGCGCCGAGGTTCTGGACAACGGCATGCCACAGGCTCTCGCCACCTGGACGGTCAGTCTCGGGGCGGAAGCGTTCCGGTACTTTGCGGGCTGGGTGACCAAGATCCACGGACTCACGTCCGAGATCTCCGGACCGGGAGGAAACTTTCACGCCTTTACGATGCGTGAGCCGATCGGTGTGGCCGGTCTCATCATTCCCTGGAACGGACCGTTTACTTTCGCCTGCTCGAAGTTGTCGGTGGCACTCGCCGCGGGATGCAGCTGCGTCCTGAAGCCGGCGGAGGAGACACCGCTGAACGCGCTGCGCCTCGGAAAGCTCCTCGAAGAGGCCGGCGTTCCGCGAGGGGTCGTGAACATCGTGACTGGCTTCGGGAAGACGGCCGGCGCAGCTCTCGCAGCGCACCCGGGCGTCGACAAGATCGGCTTCACCGGATCCACGGAAGTCGGACGCGCCATCATCGAGGCCTCCGCGGGCAACATGAAGAAGCTGACGCTCGAGCTCGGCGGCAAGTCCCCCGTCGTCGTACTCGAGGACGCGGACTTGCAGAAGACAATAGCCGGCGTCGCCATGGGGGTTTTCACGAACTCCGGCCAGATCTGCATCGCCGGGTCGCGCGTCTACGCGCATCGCTCGGTCTACGAGCCCATGGTCGAGGGACTTGCCGGCGCCGCCCGTGCTCTCAAGGTAGGTTCCGGCCTGGAGCCCGACACGCAGATCGGTCCGCTCATCTCAGAGAAGCAACTCGATAGAGTCGGTGGCCTCATCCGCGACGGGGTGGCGTCGGGCGCGGAGCTCGTGGCCGGCGGTGAGCGCGTCGGGCGGGAAGGCTACTTCGTCCAGCCGACAGTGCTCGCCAAATCGCCGAGCAACTCAAGGGTAATGCGCGAGGAGATTTTCGGCCCGGTCGTGTCGGTAATACCATTCGATGACCTGGAGGCAGTCGCGGCCGCCGCGAACGACACGAGTTACGGGCTCGCGTCGGCGGTCTGGACGAGTGACGTGAGCAAGGCTCACAGCCTCGCCAAGCTGATTCAGGCGGGCACGGTCTGGGTCAACTGCCAGCTGGTCTATGACTTTTCCATGCCGTACGGCGGCTACAAGCAGTCGGGCTGGGGCCGGGAATACGGATTCGAGGGCCTGGAAGCTTACTTGCAGACGAAGTCCGTGTTCGTCCAGATCTGAGGCGAAGACGACTACAGGCTGTGCTATTTCATCGCTTTCGCGGGATGGATGCCTTTGGATCCAAAGCCGGTCCATGCGACGGGAGCTCCGGAGATCTCCGCAGCCCGCTCTGGTGGCAGCTTTGGGTCCCAGTCACGCGCGATGAAGCGCCGCCCGGTGACTCCGTCCGATGCATCAGACGCAAGCCACACCATGGGTGCTGCCATCACTTCCGGCGAGATGAAGCTCTCCATCGGCAGGCCGAGCCCTTCGACCATGCGCGTGGCTGCGCCACCGCCGGGGACGAGTACGTTCGCCGTGACGCCTGTACCGTCGAGGTCGATCGCCATACTTGCCGTGTGCGCCTCGAGCGCCGCCTTGGATCCGCCATAGACCGCAAACCGCAGCATGGTATCGAGGCTGGTCGTGTTGTTGACGATGCGACCCCAGCCGCGGCTGACCATCTGCGGCGCGAGCAGCGCGGCAAGAAAATAAGGTGCCGTGCTGTTGACCTCGAAGAATCTCTGAAAGGTCGCACGGTCGACCTCCCAGAATTTGAACGGGTTCTTCAGCAGATCGGCTCGTATCGATGTCGTCCCCAGCCCGGCGTTGTTCACGAGGATGTCGATCCGACCCCAGATTCTGAGGGCATCCTGCGCAATCCGAGTGCACTCCTCGGGAACGGACAGGTCCCCTGCGAGAGCCCGGGCCTGGGTCGACGGGGCGCCACTCTCGGATATGGTGTCCTGCAACGACTGAAGATCCGTCGAGGTCAGTACGACTCGCAGGCCCTGTCTGAGCAGTGCGAGCGTCATGACCCTGCCGAGGCCTCGGCCGGCGCCCGTGATGAGCGCAACTCTCTGCGAACCTGCACCGGTCATCGGACTGCGCTCCGTTAACCTGATTGGTAACTTATCGTATACTGGCGCACTAGGCGCGGATTTGCACGCCTGTCCTCGAGGCAAGACGCGCCGGCCAGGAAGCCGTTGACGATCCGGAGCGGATCGGAAGGTGGTCATTCATGAAATTGTGTGAGGATCGGGTCGCTATAGTGACCGGCGCAGGCCGCGGCGTAGGCCGAGCATACGCATTGATGCTCGCGCAGCACGGGGCGAAGGTCGTGGTCAACGACCTGGGCTCGACTCCTGACGGACGAGGCGGCGATGCGACGCCGGGTGAGTCGGTGGCCGCCGAAATTCGCGAGGCGGGCGGCGACGCGGTCGTCAACACCGCGGACGTCGCTGATGGAAAGGCGGTCCAGGAGATGATCCGCCAGTCCATCGAGTCGTTCGGCAGACTCGACGTGGTGATCAACAACGCGGGAATACTGCGAGACAAGCTGCTGATCAATACGAGCGAGGACGACTGGGACACCGTCATTCGCGTGCACCTGAAAGGCACATTTCTGCCGATGCACCATGCCGGCAACTACTGGCGCTCGGAGTCCAAGGCCGGCAGGACCGTCGACGGCCGCGTCGTCAACACGACGTCGCATTCGGGTCTGTTTGGAAACGTGGGGCAGGCGAACTACGCGGCCGCCAAGATGGGTATTGCCGGGTTGACGATCGTAGCGGCACGAGAGTTTCAGCGGATCGGCGTCACCGTCAATGCAGTTGCACCTCGTGCCAACACACGCTTGACGGAAGGCCTGGCCCAATGGACGCCGGAGCAGATCGAGCGCCGGGACCCGGTCTGGACCGCGGCTCTCGTGACCTGGCTCGCGAGCCCGCAATCAAAGGGCATCAGTGGCCGCGTATTCGAGTCCTGGGGTTACGGTTACACGGTCGCCGAGGGCTGGCAGCACGGCGCGTTCGCGGAAGCTTCCAAGGATCCGACCACACTGGGCCCCGTCGTCAGTGACATCGTCACGCGTTCGCGCAAGAACGCGGGCATCGATCGGGATACCTGGCTGGATCCCTGAGCCGAGGATGCTCGACCGTTCCGTCATCGGGCGCGAGTTTCCAACCGTGTCCGTCACGGTGGAACTCGATGCGGTGCGGCACTTCGCGCGCGCCATAGGCGAAACGAACGCGGTTTTCTTCGACGAAGCCGCAGCCCGCGCCGCGGGATATCGGAGTGTCCCGATCCCGCCAACCTATGTGTTCTGCCTCAAGCACGCAGTTTCGAGCCCGGACGGGGTGCTACGGAGCCTCGGCGTCGAAGGCGAATCCGGAAAGTTGCTGCACGCCGAGCAGTCGTTCGAGTACGTCACGCCGATCTGCGCAGGGGACCGCATCAGTTTTCGCGAGCGGGTTGCGGACGTCTACGAAAAGAAGGACGGCGCGCTGGTGTTCATCATCCTCGAGACCGTCGTCACCAATGCCGACGAACGTCAGGTGGCGGTGATCCGGCATACGGAAGTCGTCAGAAGGGACGCATGATCGTGGCCACCGAGACGATCGCAGTAGGTATGGAAATCCCGGGTCTGGCGCTGCCTGCGCTACAGCAGGAGGACCTGCTGCGGTACGCCGAAGCCTCGGGCGACCACGCGCAGGTCCACCTCGATGCGGCCCACGCGCGTGCAATGGGGTTTCCCGATGTAATCGCCCATGGTCTGCTCGTCATGGCCTATCTCGGCCGGGTACTTACGGACTGGAGGCCGGTGCACCAGCTGCGCGGTTTTTCGTGCCGGTTCACGGCCGTGACGGTGATCGGCGACCGCCTGCAGTGCACCGGTCTCGTGGCAGCGCTGCGCAGCGCCGGAGGCGAGCGGCTTGCCGATCTCGACCTGATCGTGCGTAATCAGTCCGGTGACGTAAAGCTGCGGGGTCACGCGACCGTGGCTCTCGACGAAGGGGGTTGACCGACGTGGATATCAAAGCGGCTGTCGCAAGAGCTCCCCACGCGCCGTTCGCGATCGAAGCGGTGCGCCTCGATGCCCCGCGATCGGACGAAGTGCTCGTCGAGCTCGTCGCGACGGGCGTCTGCCACACCGACGTTGCGATCGTCGAGCAGATCCTGCCGCTGCCGATGCCGTACGTGCTCGGTCACGAAGGTGCGGGAGTGGTGGTCGAAGCCGGCAGTGCCGTGACGGGCATCGCGAAAGGCGACCATGTGGTGCTGACATTCGGCAGCTGCGGCACCTGCAGCAGGTGCAGCTCCGGTCACCCCGCTTATTGCGAGTCGGCGCCGCTGCTGAACTTCGCAGGTCGTCGCACTGACGGCTCGTCCACAATCGCCTGGCGAGCGGTGACCCAGTCAACGCCTCTTTCTTCGGGCAGTCTTCGTTCGCGACGCATGCACTTTCGCCGGCTCGCAACGTGATCGTCGTGCCAAGCGATGCGCCTCTCAGGTTTCTCGGTCCGCTCGGTTGCGGCCTGATGACCGGTGCCGGTGCGGTCCTGAACGTGCTCAAACCGGACCGGGACTCCACGTTCGTCATCTTTGGTGCCGGAGCGCTCGGGTTCGCGGCATTGTTCGCCGCACGGCTGATTGGCTGCCGCAACATCGTGGCCGTTGACCGGGTGAAATCCAGGCTCGAGCTGGCGCGTGAGCTCGGCGCCAGTGAAGTCATAGACACGACGACGACCGACCTGGACAAGGCGCTTGCTTCCATCGGCGGGTGCAACTTTGCGTTCGACACCACCGGGGTGCCGAAGGTCATCGAAGCCGCGATCCGCTCGCTCAAGGTCTGCGGGCAGCTTGCGCTCGTCGGTGCGAGCAACGAGAGCTCGATGACAACAGACATCATGCACCTGATTTCCGGACGCGTCGTGCGCGGAATCGTCGAAGGGGACGCGGATCCGCCGTCTTTCATTCCATTTCTGGTCGAACGATTCCGGGAAGGGAAGTTTCCGATCGACCGGCTGACGGATTTCTACCCCTTCGAACAGATCAACTCGGCGGTTGCGGCCGGTGTTTCGGGCAGGACGATCAAGCCCGTCATCGAGTTCTGAGGAAGCCCCGGTATGGAACAGGTCGGGTTTCTTGGCGTTGGGGCGATGGGTGGTGCCATTGTGGCTCGCCTGATCCAGAACGGCGTGCCCGTGCTGGCCTACGACCCCAACGCGGAAGTTCTCGCGCAAGCGCACGCGCGCGGTGCGGCAACGGCGGAGTCGGTCCAGGACGTCGTCAATCGGGTAGAAGTCGTGTTCGCTTGCCTGCCGAATGCGCAGATCTGCAGGCAGGTTGCATTGGGCCCGCCGGTGTCGTCGAAGGCTCGAAGGTGAGGATCTATGCCGACACCTCGACAGTTGGTGGCTCGACCTCGGTCGAGTTGGCCGATGGCCTCGCCGGGCGCGGTATCGTGTTCCTGGATTCACCGGTGGTCGGCGGCGTGATCGCTGCCGAGTCGGGAACCCTTGGCGTGCTCGTGGCAGGGCCGCAGGCGGCGTATGCGCGCGTAAAGCCAGTGCTGGAGGCGTTCGCCGGACGCACGTTCTACCTTGGCGAGAAACCGGGCATGGCCCAGGTCGGCAAGGTCGTCAACAACGCGGTTGGCTACGCCGCGCTCTATGCGACGTTCGAGGCGGTGGCGGTCGGGCTCAAGGCCGGCATCGACATCGAGACACTCGTCGGCATCATCAACCAGGGCAGCGGCGCCAATTTTCACACCCAGAAGATCTTTCCCGCATACATCATTCCGCGGAAGTTCGAGGGTACGGGAGCGGTCGAGATCGGCGTCAAGGATTTGAAGTGCTTCCTCGAGGAGGCGCGGCGTCTGCGTGCCGAGACCCCAATGGCCGATGCGGTGACCGCCGTCGGAGTACGAGCGGCGGAATCCGGTCCGGCGGGTCGCGACACGATGACGCTGTTTCACTACTTCTGTGACCTTGCAGGCGTCCCTCGGCGCGGTTGAGCGGCGGCTGAAGACATGACATTGCGAAGGGTGCATCGATGACGGACTCGAATGCCGGTTTGGCCGGGCTCAAGGTGGTCGATCTGGGCGTCGGCATGGCCGCGGCGCTGATCGCGAAGTTCCTGCGCGAGGCGGGCGCCGAAGTCACGCGCATCGAGCCGGGCGGCGGCGATCCGTTCTACGAAGTCTATCCTGCGTATGCCGTGTGGCGTCGAGGGTGCAAAATCGAACGCGAGTCCGCCAATCCACGCCAGCGACTTGACGAGGTCGTTGCTGACGCGGACGTCTGCATCATCGGCGGCGAGGATTTTCCAGGACTTGTTCGGCGCCGAGATGCCGCGGCGATCCGGGAGAGGCATCCGCGGCTGGTGGTGCTGGATATCGAGGGCTATCCGTCCGGGTCGCGACGGGCGAGTCGTCCTGCCTCCGACGTGCTGGTGCAGGCAAGTTCCGGCCTGGCTTCAGAGCACTACAGCAAGCGGCCACTGCTGATGGGTTTCGAGCCAACGAATTACGGAGCAACCCTGCACGGACTCGTTGGCCTGTTCGCCGCGTTATTGCAGCGCGAGTCGACGGGTCGCGGCCAGGTGGTGTCGGTTTCGCTGTTCGAAGGCGCGCTCAGCTGGATACTGCTGCTGTGGTGTGAAGCGACCAGGGCGACGCAGGCCTCGAGTTTCGTGATGCCCAAGGATCCATGGCCGCTGATCTTCCAGTGCGCAGATGGCGTGTACGCGCAGGTCGTGCTCGGCTCGGCCGGGTCCAAGTACCTCTTGTACAAGATCCTCGGCATCGACGACCCGACGGTCGGCGTGAACGACAGCGGCATGCCGAAGCCGACGGCTGACGCCAAAAACTTCTTCGGTGATATCGATCTGCTCGCCGCGCACGTGGCGAAGTTCAAGAGCGGCCCCCTCCTGGAAGCCGTATGGGCGGCCGGGCTGCCCGCAGAGCCTGTGCTGCCCCCTGGCGGCTGCTGGGATCACCCGCAGGTGCAGCACAACAAGATCATCGTTCGGGATCCCGACGGCGTGCGCTACGTCGGCCATCCGATATACGGCCGCGCTTCGCCGGCGGCGCGCAAGAAGCAGGCCCCGAATGCGCAGTCCGCGTTGAGCGGCATCAAGGTCATCGATTTCGGCGCCTTCGTCGCAGGGCCGTATTCGTCGGCGGTGTTCGCGGATCTCGGTGCCGACGTGATCAAGGTCGAGCCGATGACGGGCGATCCCAATCGCAGCATCTTTCGCTCTTACGGCTCGGTCAACCGCGGCAAGCGCTGCATCACCGTCGATCTCAAGGCGCCGGAGGGACTCAAGATCGCGCAGCAGCTCTGTATCGCGGCGGACGTCGTGACCAACAATTTCCGGCCTGGCGTATCGGCGCGTCTCGGCATCGACGCCAGGACATTGCATGCCCTGAAGCCTGACCTCATCGTGCTCGAGAGCGCCGCGTACGGGTCGACTGGTCCAAAGGCCCAGGGTGCCGGTTTCGACATGTGCTTTCAGGCGCTCTGCGGCCACGACTGGCGCGCCGGGGGCGTTGACAATCCGCCGCTGTGGAATCGCACGTCGATGGTGGATTTCGCAGCAGGCCTGCTGGGCTCGGTCGCGGTACTGCAGCACCTGTATCAGCGTGCCCGCACGGGCGCGGGTGCGGAGCTCGGCGCCGGGCTGATGAACGCCGGCCTCTATCTGCAATCGGAGCTGATTCAGAAGCCGACGGGCGAGTTCGCGGGAGCCCAGCCGCTGAACCACGAGCAGACCGGATTCCATCCCGCGGAGCAATTCTACGAGGCTGCCGATGGCTGGGTTGCGATCGCAGCCCGTAACGACGCCATGGCGCGCAGTCTCATCGGGACTCTGGACCTCGATCGTGCTGTGACCAAACCTCGATCTGCATGGGACGACGAGGTCGCGGGCCAGATTGCGGCGGCGGTCAGGAAACGGCCGGTCGCGGAGCTCCTCGCCACGTTCGAGAAGGCGGGTGTGTGGGCCGAGGCCTGCTGTGCGAATGGTGAACAGGAATATCTGCACGACCCGGACCTAGAGAAACTCGGAACGGTGTATCGCTCGTCGCATCCACAGTTTGGCGACGTACGCCAGATCGGTCCGCTTTGCCGCCTTGCGGATTCACCGCCAAGTGCAAGAGGTCACGCACCCGTGGCCAACGAGCACACGGACGCCGTGCTTGCGGAGCTGGGGTACACCTCCGATGCGATCAAGGACTTGCGGGAGCGCAAGGTCATCAAATAGAGCTGCTGATAAGGATCGTGCATGGCTGATCACTCTATCGAGCACTACGCGCTCAAGCAGCTTTGGGCGACGCTGCGACACAGCCTCGCCCCCGAATTGACGAGCCCACTGGCCAAGGATCGCGCCAAGCGCGCAGATGCTGCAATGCTGCGGCTCGTTGCGGGTTACGAGCAGCTGCCCACTCTGCGCGCGATGTATGCGAGCCGGTACTCCGCGTTACTGGCCGAGGCGCGCGAACTGGCCGGTGAGACTGCCATTCAGCCGCAGACGCCACCCGGCGAATCTACATCCGGGCTGGACAGTCCCGTGTTCGTGGGCATCCCGGGTGTTGCGGGCGAGCTCGAGTCGCTTCTCAAGTCCCTTTCGGAATCCGAGACCCTGAGCTCGCAACCACGCTCCGGTTTCGATCGGCTGCTGCGGGAAGTCGTCCATGTCGAGGCGACTTGCCGTGCGGACTACGAGTCGAGGGTCGCATCCGTTGTGCCCAAGGTCGGCAGCGATGCGAGCCGAGCGCTGACCGTTGAAACAATGCAGCACTATCTGTCGGGTCATCCCCAGGGGTCCGGTGCCGTCGTGCGGTCGGTACATGAGATTCCCGGTGGCCGCTCGAAGCGCACCGTGCTGGTGTCGCTGGACCCGCCGGGTTCCCTTCCTTCCGAGCTCGTACTGCGACTCGATACCGGTCGCGGTACCGGGACCGCGGTGACCGATGAATATCCCCTGCTTGCCCGGCTCGCGAAGCTCGGTCTGCCGGTGCCGGACCCTCTCTGGCTCGAGAGCTCCAACGAGCCCTTCGGGTTTCCCTGCATCGTCTTCAGCCGTACGCCGGGCAGTGCCGCGGGCGATCTGATGGAAGGTGCGTTCCGCAAGGAGCCTGCGACGGCGCGCGCGCTGGCTCGCGCACTGGCCCAGGTCCACGCGTCGGGTGAGAGGCTCATCGAGGATCCACGCAGGCGTGGATCGGCGGTGCCGCATACCCGTGACTTGCTTTCGCATTATCTCGACTACTGGCGCTCGAAGAAACCCTTCCCGTCGCTCGTGATCGAAGCAGCCTTCATCTGGCTGTTCCGCCGGATCAACGACGGTCTGGGCGACGCCACGGTCGTGCATGCAGACACGGGATTCCACAACCTGCTGCTGGACGATTCCGGTGGCGCGTGTCTTCTCGACTGGGAATTCGCACACTTTGGCGATCCGGCGGAGGATCTCGCGTCCTGCCGGCCGGCGGTGGAGCGATGCATGCCGTGGGCCGATTTCCTGGCGGAGTATCGGGCGCACGGGGGCAGGGAGGTGAGCGATTTCCGCCTTCGTTATTTCGAGGTCTGGAGGCCGCTGCGCAATGCGGTCGTCTGCGGGACGGTGATGCATACCCTGATGAATGGCGGTGCGGACGACGTCGACCCCGTTACGATCTCGCTCAGCACCTTCATGCGCCTGCAGGCCGACCTCGCGCGAAGTCTCGAGGGAGTTCTGTCGGGACCGGGTTGACCCGTGCGCTGCGTTGAGGTCTCCGATGCATCCGCGTGAAACGGCAGCGCAGAATCCTGAAAAACGAGCAATCGTTCTGGAACCGTCCGGCGCTGCCGTCACGTACGGCGAGCTCGCCGAGCGCTCGAATCGAGCTGCGCAGCTCTTCAGGTCGCTGGGATTGCGCGTTGGGGACGGCATCGCGGTCTGCATGGAGAATCATCCGCGTTATTTCGAGCTCTGCTGGGCGGCCCACAACGCCGGCCTCTACTACACGCCCATCAGCAGCAGGCTTCGGGCGAGCGAGGTTGCGTACATCGTCCGAGATTGCGGAGCGCGGGTCCTGTTCATGTCCGCGGCGCTCGCCGAAGTCGCGGCGGAGCTGCCCGGCGACCTCCTTGCAGGCCTCCGCTGCTACATGATGGATGGGACGACCGAGCGCTTCGCTTCGTACGAGACAGCGATTGCCGCTATGCCTGACGCGGCGCTGAACGATGAGGTCCAGGGGGCGGCCATGGTGTATTCCTCTGGCACCACCGGTGCCCCGAAGGGGGTAAAGCCGCCCTTATCGGGTCTGCGCCCCGATGAGACCGGTGCGCTGGCGACGAAGCTCATCGAGTTGTATGGATTCGGCGGCGACACCGTTTACCTGTCGACGGCACCGCTCTACCACGCCGCGCCGCTCAAGTTCAGCATGGCCGTGCTCGCTGCAGGTGGTACGCCGGTCGTCCTGGAGAAGTTCGATCCGGAAGGGGCGCTGCGCTGCATCGCCGAACATGGCGTTACCCATTCGCAATGGGTGCCGACCATGTTCATCCGCATGTTGAGACTTCCGGAAGCGACGAGGAATCGCTACACGCTGGCAACTCACCGGCTGGCGATTCACGCGGCGGCACCGTGCCCGGTTGACGTGAAGGAACAGATGCTGGCCTGGTGGGGCCCGATTGTGCACGAGTACTACGGCGGCTCGGAAAGTATCGGGATGTGCGCGATCACGCCGGAGGAATGGTTGTGGCACAAAGGCTCGGTAGGAAGGGCCGTGCGTGGGGAGCTGCACATCCTGGACGAACAGGGGATAGAGCTGCCGCCGCACCACACGGGAACCGTGTACTTTGCCAACGGCGGTCAATTCCTCTATCACAACGATCCGGCGAAGACGGCCCGCGCGCACAACGACAAGGGGTGGGCGACGTTTGGCGACATCGGGCATGTCGACGAGGAAGGCTATCTCTATCTCACCGACCGGCGCGACTATGTGATCAACTCCGGCGGCGTAAACATCTACCCGCAAGAGGCCGAGAATCTCCTGTGCCTGCATGCGAAAGTAGCGGACGTTGCGGTGTTCGGTGTCCCGAACGATGAGTTCGGTGAAGAGGTGAAGGCGGTCGTCGTGCCTCGGTCAATGGATGAGGCCGGGCCGTCGCTCGCACAGGAGCTGATAGAGCACTGCAGACGCCACCTGTCCAGCATCAAGTGCCCGAGAACGATCGACTTCGCATCCGACCTGCCGAGGGAGCCGACGGGCAAGCTCCTCAAGCGGCAGATACGCGAACGATATTGGACCGAGCGCAGGGGCCACTGACGGATTACAAGAGAGCGATCCGATGAGCTCATTCGACGAATGGCGGCGCAATTCGCCCTATTACAACGAAAGCCACGAGGAGCTGTCGACCAGCCTTCGCAAGTTCGTCGAGCGCGAGGCGATGCCGAACGTCGAGAAGTGGGAAGAGGCAGGAATCGTCCCTCGCGAGTTTCACCGCAAGGCCGGTGAAGCCGGCATCTTCGCACTCGGGTTTCCCGAGGAATATGGCGGGGTGTCCGAGGGAGTCGACGCTTTTCATCGGCTCGTGCTCGTCGATGAAACCGCGCGCACCGGAGCCGGCGGCATCCAGGCCGGCTTATTGACGCATGCCGTGGCCCTGCCGCCAATCATCGAGGCGGGCTTGCCGGAACTTCGTACTCGTATCGCGCCGGCAGTGATCTCCGGCGACGTAATACTCGCCATTGCGGTCACCGAGCCGTCCGGGGGGTCCGACGTCGCGCAACTGAGGACACGCGCCGAACGCAAGGACGACAGATATATCGTCAACGGCTCGAAAACGTTCATCACGAACGGGATGCGAGCCGACTACTACATGACCGCCGTCCGCACCGGTGGCCCCGGCATGAACGGCATTTCGATGCTGCTGATCCCGGCCGACACAAAGGGCTTTTCCCGGACGCCGCTCAAGAAGATGGGCTGGCATTCGTCGGATACGGCGACGCTCTATTTCGAGGACGTCGAGGTCCCCGTCGCCAACCTGATCGGTGAGGAAAACGCCGGATTCCGTCATGTGCTGCGCAACTTCAACGGCGAAAGGCTGCAGGCGGCTCACCAATGCACTTCCTTCGCCCGTATCTGCCTCGAGGAAGCGACGAGGTGGGCGGGCGAGCGCGAGACGTTCGGCAAAAAACTCGGCCAGCACCAGTCGATTCGCATCAAGCTGGCCGACATGGCACGGCAACTCTGGCAGACGCAGGCCTGGATCGACCTCTCCGCATGGCAGTACCAGCGCGGCACGGCCAGTGCTCCCGCGCTTGCGCTCCTCAAGGTGTCCGCAACGCGGATGTTCGAGCATGTTGCCCGGGAAGCCGCGCAGATCCTCGGCGGCGCCTCCTATATCAGAGGCTCGGCGGTCGAGCGCATCTATCGGGAAGTCCGCGTGGTGGCGATCGGCGGCGGGTCGGAGGAGATATTGCTCGACATGGCCGGGCGGCATCTCGGGTTCGGGAGCTGAGAGGGGGCAGGGTGATGAGCTACAACTATACGAAGTCTCTATTCGACGAAGAGCATGAAATATTCCGCGACTCGTATCGGCGGTTCCTCGAGACCGAGGCCGATGCCCACGTGGACGCCTGGCTCGAGCAAGGAGCGATCCCCGCGTCGTTCTGGCGCAAGGCCGGCGAACAGGGGTTCCTGGCAGTAGGAGTGCCAGAGGAATACGGCGGGCCGGGCGGCGACTTTCTCCACCGGGTGGTTATCGCCGAGGAGCTTGGCTACACAGTCGCCGGTGCGAGCATCGCCCCTTCCGTGATCGGCGATGGACTCACCGAGATCCTGTTCAGGAACGCCTCTGAGGAACTTAACCGCAAGTGGCTCCCCGTGATGGCCACCGGCGAGGTCCGCTTTGGCTTCGCCCTCACCGAACCGGACAGCGGCAGCGATGTCGCGCGGATACGCACTTCGGCGGTTCGCGACGGGAATGAATGGGTGATAAGCGGCGCCAAGACTTTCATCGGAAACGCGGCCGAAGCAGACGCCTTTCTCGTGGCGTGCAAGACCCAGCCGGAACTCGGCATTCGCGGCATCTCCATGATCATCGTCGAGGCCGAACGGCAGGGCTTCCACCGTGGCCGTCGATTGCACAAGATGGGCTCGCACCTCTCCGGCACCGGAGAGTTTGCGATGGATCAGGTCCGCGTCCCGGTGAGCAATCTGGTGGGCACCGACGGCGGCGGTATGAAAGTAGTGATGACCGGGCTCAACATGGACCGCATCACGTGGCCCTCCATCGCCCACGCCGCCTCTCAGCGGGCGTTCGACGAGACGGTCAACTTCACCCGCAACCGCAAGGCGTTCGGCCAGACGATCTTCGATTTCCAGAACACGCAGTTCCGTCTCGCAGAAATGAAAACCGAGCTGGCGGTAGGTCGCGCCTTCCTCGACGACCTGATCCGTGACTATAAACGCACCGGCGAGCTCGACACGACCCGCTGCGCAATGGCGAAGATGTGGCTGCCTGAGATGGAGGCCCGAATCATCGATCAGTGCGTCCAACTGCACGGCGGGGCAGGCTACATGGACGAGTACCCGGTCTCACGGCTCTACACGGCTGCGCGTCTGCACCGGATCTTCGCCGGCACGGCGGAGATCATGCGACTGATGGTCGGTCGCACGATCTGAGTCGCAACGCCCTGATCACGCTGATCCATCCCGGAGCTTCACCGCTCAAAACAGCTTGTCGAGCATGTCAGCCGATGGAACGTCCTCCATCACGTCCCAGTGTTCGACCGCCTTTCCGTCCGCGTTGATGCGGAACACGTCGAACGTATTGATACGATTGACCAGTGGATGCGGCGGGCTAGTATCGTAGAAGCGGTGCGACACGATGAAATCGCCCTCGACGATCGTCCGCTTGGGCAGCATGATCATCTTCGTCCCCGTCTCTTTCATCTTCTTGAGGATGTTCACCAGCCCGTCGCGACCGTCGCCGCCCTTGGGGCTGTGCTGTTTGTAGTCCGGCGTGCGGCTTTCAAAGAAAGCCTCGAGCTCCTGCCCGTCGAAACCGCGAACGTCGAGCTCTTCGAACCTGGCGGCATGCTTCCGGCCATGATCGACGTCCCGGTTCACGCGTGACCCGTCGAACGTCCCGTTGTCGTTCTTTCTGTTCTTTTCGTCGATGACATGGGCGCCCCAATGCTCGGCGATCCGACCGTTAGCGGTGCGAAACAGCTCGGCCCGGGCGACGTCGACGCCGTTTGCCAGTTTTTCCTCGACGAACAGGAAGACGAAATCACCCTGGTGGATGATGTGATGAACGACCACTTGATGATTGGGGTTCTCCGCGAGCCTTTTCTCTACATAGGCGCGCAGCCCGGCCTTCGTAAAGCCGGCCGTATACTGATGCTCGACATAGTCATCGCTCAGGAAACGCGCCATCGCAGCGACGCATTCCCGGGAGTACAGCTCCCTGTAATAGACCTGCACGAAGGATCTGACGTCCACGGCCTTTACTCCTGAGCGTTCACGGCACCTGCCTGACTTTACCATTGGGGCGAGCGCATCCACGGGCGGCGAGGCAGCGAGTCGGACTCATACGTTCGCGCAGCGAGCAATCGCCAAGACGAATGTCAGCGTTGTAACATCATGTGTGTTCGACAGACCCGCTGTTCGGTTGCGACCGGGAGCGGGTCGTTGCTTCTATGTCGCTGATGGAAGGCACCCGTGGACACCCAGTTATCGGAAGATCAGACAGCTCTGGAGGACTCCTGCCGGAAGCTTCTGGAAGGGGAATGGCCGCTGGAACAGGCGATGAAGACTCTGGGGCCCGGCGGCGCCCGCCATTCGCCGCAGCTCTGGAAGACGCTTGCCGAGGCCGGATGGCTGGGACTGCCTTTTTCGGTGGACCTGGGCGGCGCGGGCGGGGATCTGATCGATCTTGGCCTCTGCTATCGCGCGGCGGGGGAGCGACTCGTCCCGAACTCTCTTTACAGCTGCATCTTCGCCGAGCTGCTGATCGACCGCCTCGGCTCCGCAGCGCAGAAACAAGAGTATCTGCAGTCGATGATCGCCGGGGCAAGCCTGGCGACGATAGCGTACAGCGAGCCGCACGCCGCCGAGCAGCCGCGCCTCTTCAAGACGACCGCGACGCGTGCGGGTCATGAGTGGGTGCTGAGCGGCGTAAAGGCGTTCGTTCCCGATGTCGAGACGGCCGATGTCCTGTTCGTTCTGGCAAACGCGCGGTCTAACAGCGATCGCGCGGATTGGGGCCTGTTCGCCGTCGCGCGGGACAGGGTCTCCGGATGGCGTACGCCGGCAGAGCGCGCTCGGCGGCGAGACGCTCTACCAGATCGAATTGAACAGGGTTCATGTGCCGGCTGACGCCCTTCTCGGCGGTGAATCTGCTCTGCCGCGCACCCTGGACACGTTTCACGATGTCGTGGAGCAGGCGACCGCGCTGCAATGCATGGAGATGGTCGGAGGCGCCTCTGCGGTACTCAAGCGAACGGTCGAATACGTCAGCGAACGGCAACAGCATGGTCGCGCGATCGGCTCATTTCAGGCGGTCCAGCACCTGCTCGCAAACGTCGCGATCCAGTTGGATGGCGCGCGCGTCGCCGCGTTGCAGGCGCTGTTTCTCAAGAGCAAAGGCCGATCCGCGGCGCGCGAAGTAGCAATCGCCAAGATCGCAGCCGGCGAGCTGTATGTGAACGCGACTACGACGGCGCACCAGGTCTGGGGTGCCATGGGTTATGCGCGCGAGTCAGGGGTTTATCTCTGGTCCGAGCGGGCGAAGGTCACCGATGCGCGGTTCGGCACGGCCGCGAGTCACCTGCGCAGACTGGCTGACCTGATGTGGATGTGAAAGGCACTGCGAGCGCGGCAAGCATTGCGACGCACCGGGACGAGGGCAGGTTACATGGATTTCTACTGGACGGATGAACAACGCGCGTTCAGGCAGACTGTTCGCGATTTTCTCGCCACGCATCTTCCGGAAGAGCTGACCGCCAATCTGCAGGAAGGCGAGGCGGTGCGTGACGAGACCTGGGACGAGAATGTCAGGAGCTTCGATCGCGGAATGGTCGAGCGAGGCTGGCAGGTGTTCGGCCTGCCGGAGGAATATGGCGGCAAGCCGCTCACGGCCATGAATCGCCTTATCGTCCTGAGCGAGGTCGACTATGCCAACGCCCCTCGCTACATGCGG
This sequence comes from uncultured Gammaproteobacteria bacterium, assembly GCA_963728295.1. Classification (GTDB taxonomy): domain Bacteria; phylum Pseudomonadota; class Gammaproteobacteria; order Steroidobacterales; family Steroidobacteraceae; genus DATJKD01. The sequence continues at coordinate 528,625 of CAVSKB010000011.1, forward strand.
GCCACCGCCGTTGGGGTCGTTCCGACTCTGGCCCGCGTGGGCACGGAAGAAAACAAGCGGATGTGGCTGGATAAGCTCGTCTCCGGCGAGGTCACCGTCTCGATCGGATACTCGGAACCCTCGGCCGGAAGCGATCTCGCCGCCTTGCGCACGCGTGCCGTCCTCGATGGCGATCACTGGGTGATCAATGGTCAGAAGGCCTGGAACAGTCGAGGCCACATCGTCTCGCACGTCTGGCTGCTGGCGCGCACCGGCGCGCCCGAAAGCCGTCACAAGGGCTTGTCGGTATTCATGGTCCCGCTCGACGCCCCCGGGGTCGAAGTCCAGAAGGTAGAGAGCTGGGGCGATCATCTGCTCAACGATGTCTTCTTCGCCGACGTTCGCATACCGCGCAATCACTTGATCGGCGAGGTCGACCAGGGCTGGTCGATCGTCATGGGCGCAGTGCATGGCGAGCGCTCTTTCGTCGGTCTCGCCTACTCGCTGCGGAGCATCCTCGATGACCTCATCGAGTACTGCAGGACCGCAACGTTCGAAGGCGAGACGCTGGTGTCGCGGCCCGAAGTACGGCTTGGCCTCGCACGATTCGAGATGGAGATCGAGCTGGCGCATCTCACCAGCCTCGACATCGCCAGCCGCATCGACGCCGGCGCGTCGCCTGACGCGGAAGCGCTGGGGCTGAAAATCTTTACCTCGGAGATGCGCTCGCGGCTGGCGAACTTCGCGATGCAGACGCTGGGCTTGCCAGGCCTGCTCGATGGAAACGATCCGGCCGCGCCGATGAGGGGGGCGATGGAGCTTCTCTATCGCCGTGCGCCGCTGTTTCGCCTCGGCGTCGGCGCCAACGAGGTGCTCCGCGATGTCGTCGCTCAGCGCGGCCTCGGCCTCCCGAGGGCTCGCTAGGCTTCGGCGAGCTCCGGCCTGTTGCGGAACTGCTCCAGCGCCTCGGGGTTCGCAAGGGCGTCGACGTTCTTTACCGGTCGTCCATGGATGACTTCCCGGACGGCGAGCTCCACGATCTTGCCGCTCTTGGTCCGCGGGATGTCGGTGACCGCGAGGATCTTGGCCGGTACGTGGCGAGGCGTCGTATTGGCGCGGATGATGTCGCGGATCGACGCTTGCAAGACGTCATCGAATGTGACGCCATCCCGCAGCCGGACGAACAGAACGACCCGAAGGTCATCGTTCCAGTCCTGGCCGACCGCGATCGATTCGACGACCTCCGCAAGCTTCTCGACCTGGCGGTAGATCTCGGCCGTGCCTATGCGAACGCCCCCTGGATTCAGCACCGCGTCCGAACGCCCGTATATGACGATTCCGCCGTTGCGCGTGATCTCGCTGAAGTCACCATGGCACCAGACGTTGGCAAAACGCTCGAAATAGGCGGCGCGATAGCGGCTGCCGTCCGGATCGTTCCAGAATCCGACGGGCATGCTCGGAAATGGTCGCGTGCAGACGAGCTCGCCTTTCTGCTCGCGGACTGGCTGCCCGTTTTCGTCGAATACATCGACGGCCATTCCGAGGCCACGACACTGGATCTCGCCCCGCCACACGGGAAGCGTCGGGCTTCCGATCACGAACGCCGAGCAGATATCCGTTCCGCCGGACATGGACGACAGCTGCGCGTCGGACCGGATGGATCGATAGACGAAGTCGTAGCTCTCGGGCACCAGCGGACTGCCGGTCGACAGGATGACTCGTATCGAATCCAGGTCGAAGTCCCTGGCCGGCTCGAGTCCGACCTTGGCGACCGCGTCGATGAACTTCGCGGACGTGCCGAAGTGCGTCATCCGCTCGACCTCGGCCAGCTCGAAGAGGATCCGCCCATCATGAACGAACGGTGACCCGTCGTACATCAACACTGTCGCGCCCGACGCGAGTGCCGAGACCAGTATGTTCCACATCGTCCAGCCGCAGGTCGTGAAGTAGAAAAACCGATCCCCGCGGCCGACGTCGCAATGCAGCTGCTGCTCCTTGACGTGCTGAAGCAGCGTGCCGCCGGCGCCGTGGACGATACCTTTTGGCACTCCCGTCGTTCCGGAGGAGTACAGCACGTAGACCGGATGATCGAAGGGGAGTCGGGCGAACTCGATCTTCTCGACTCCGGCATGAGGTGCGAGAAAGTCCTCCAGCCGCTGCACATGAGGAATGCCTGCCGTGGCGGGCGCCGCATCGAGATATGGCACCAGCACGACGCGTTTCAGGTCAGGGAGCTGCGCGGCGATACTCGCGAGCCTGCCGAGGCAGTCGATGCGCTTGCCGTTGTACCAATAGCCGTCGACTGCAAACAGTACTGCCGGGCGCGTCTGGCCGAAGCGGTCCAGTACACCCTGTATGCCGAAGTCGGGTGACGTCGAGGTGAAGATTGCACCCAGGCTGACCGCGGCCAGCATCGCCACGACCGTCTCGGGCATGTTCGGCATGAACGCAGCGACGCGATCACCCGGGCCCACGCCATTGGCGCGCAGTGCTGCTGCGGTGACGGCGACCTGGCGGCGCAATTCCCCGCGGCTGACACGGCGCCTGACCTTGTCCTCGCCCCAGAAGACGATCGCGTCCGACGAGGCATCGATATCGTCGCGGAGCAGATTCTCGGCGAGATTCAGACGGGCGTCGGGGAACCAGCGGGCACCCGGCATCCTGTCCCGGTCGATCAGTACGCGTTCGCCCCGCTCGCCGATCACGCCGCAGAACGACCAGACGAGCGTCCAGAACTGCTCGGGCCGGTCGATCGACCATTGCCACAGGGATTCGTAGTCAGCCAGCGCGCGACCCGAGACGCGTTCCGCCTCGCGCATGAACCGGTGCATCGCACAGGCGCGTACTCTCTCCCGGGAGGGTGTCCAGATCGGCTCGAGATCGTGCATCGTCGCTGTGCCCTGTCGTCAATCCAGCAGCGGCGTCAGCGTCGGTTCGGCCTTCTTCATCGCCCGCTGATACGCCGGCCGGGCACCGATGCGTTGCAGATAAGAGCGTATGTTCGGATAGGGCGAAAGGTCCCGCGGCACGAAATGCCTCATCGTCGTCAGCGGGAACAGCATGATGATGTCGGCCGCGGTCAATGAGCTGCCCGCGAAATAGCTGCGGCTGGCGAGAGTCTTGTTGACGAGGTCGAAGCCACGATCGGAACGGGCACGCAGTATCCGCAACGTGTCCTGGTTCGAGGCACCGGTCATCTGAAGGATGATGTCGACCATCATGCTCGGCAGCATCGACGCATTGGCGAAATGCAGCCAGAAGAGATAGTCCGCAAACTCGGGACGATCGGGAGGGACCACGAGTCGCCCGCCACCCTCCTTCGCGAGCAGGTACTCGATGATCGCCCCGGATTCAGCCAGCACGAAGTCGCCATCCGTGATTACGGGTGCGGTTCCGAATGGATGCAGTGCCTTGTACTCGGGAGGGGCAAGGCGCGTAACCGGGTCGCGTTCATAGCGCACCAGTCGATAGGGCAGTTCGAGCTCCTCGCATAGCCAGACGATCCGTTCCGACTGCGAGATTCCGAGATGGTGCACGGTGAGCATCTGTCTGCGCCTCGTTGTTGACGTCCGAAGGATCTGTGTTGCGTGCGCACGCCGGCGCTTGCGCGACTCGGGCCTGCCGGGAACACCGAGTATCGCTCAGCCGACAGTGCCGGAAAAGATGCGCTAGCGCATCTTCATCCTTGCCGGTACGCTTCTTGAAAATGAGCAGCATTCGGGTCAATCGCCGCATAGTGCTCGTCGCGCGGCCGGCGGGCCTGCCGTCGCCGCTGAATTTCGCACGCGACGACCAGCCCGTGGACGAGCCGACGGATGGCCAATTTCTCGTCCGCAACCTGTTCCTGTCCATTGATCCGGCACAACGCGGCTGGGTCAACGCGAGCGCCAACTACTCCGATCCGGTCCCGATCGGCGGCGTCATGCGGTCGCTGGCGGTTGGCATCGTCGAAGCGTCGCGGAATCCGCGGATCGCCGTCGGCGATCACCTGTATGGGTGGTTCGGCTGGCAGGACCTCTGCGTCGCATCCGAGGCCCTTGTGCTGCGAAAGGTGAACCCGGGCGACGGGCCCGTGAGCACCGCGCTCGGCATCCTGGGCATCACGGGAATTACGGCGTACCTGGCATTGATCGAAATTGGTCAGCCGAAGTCCGGCGAAACGGTATTGGTCTCTACTGCGGCCGGTGCCGTCGGCAGCATTGTCGGGCAGATCGCGCGCCGCCTCGGCTGTCATGTTGTCGGGCTGACCGGCTCTGCCGCGAAAGCATCTCGCTGCGTCGCTGAGTTCGGATATCACTCGGCCATCGATTACAAGGCAGGCCTGGGCGCCGACGTGATGAGGATGCACTGTCCCCGCGGCGTCGACGTCTACTTCGACAATACGTCGGGCGAAATCGCCGATGCAGTCTGGCCGCTGCTCAACGTTCGCGGACGGATCGTGCAGTGCGGGACGGCGTCCGTTCCGGCGTGGGATCCCCCGCCCCTCGGCCCACGGCGGGACCGCGAGATTCTCGTCAAGCGGCTCCGGCACCAGGGCTTCATCATATTTGACCATGTCGCCCGCTTTCCGGAGGCGGCGACTCAGCTTGCCGCCTGGCTGCGGGAAGGAGTCCTTGTCTACCGGGAAGACATCGAGCATGGGCTCGATCGTGCGCCGGAGGCGCTTGCAGCGCTTTACCGCGGGGAGAACCAGGGCAAAAAGATCATTCAGGTTTGACGCCGACGCAAGCAAACTCTGCAACCGAGCATGGATACAAGCAATGCACACATACGCGAGCCTGCGGCTCGAGATGGACGGCCACGTGACCAGGCTGACGTTGAATCGCCCCGAGGTGCTCAATGCCATCGACGAGGAGATGCATGCGGATCTTCTCGATGCGCTGCTGCACATCCGCGGACAGGACGAGATCCGCGTCGTGCTGTTTGCGGGCGAGGGCAGGGCTTTTTCGGCGGGCGGTGACCTGAACGAGGTAGTGAGCCTCCAGGCGGACGTCGCCAAGCGGACACGGTTCTGCGAGACTGGGCAGCGCATCATCCACGCTCTGCTCGACCTCCCTGTCCCGGTCGTCGTCGCCCTGCAGGGCGACGCGATGGGTCTCGGCGCATCGATCGCTCTCAGCGGGGACATCATCGTCGCGAGCCGGACAGCCCGTATCGCCGACCCGCACGTGAAAGTGGGCCTGGTCGCGGGCGACGGCGGCGTTCTCTTCTGGCCCGCCTCGATCGGGATGCATCGGGCGCGGCGCTATCTGCTGACGGGCGATCTGCTCTCTGCGGAGGATGCGTGGACATTCGGACTCGTGACGGATCTGGTGGACACGCCCGAGGAGACCCTGCCCGCGGCCCGCAAGATCGCCGACAAGATCGCGTCCCTGCCTCCAATTGCCGTGCGCGGTACGAAGCGGTCGCTCAACGCTCTCATGAAGGCGCGCGCCAACGAGGCATTCGATCTGTCGATGGCGCACGAATTCCGTTCAGGCGGCTCCGAGGACATCCTGGAGGCTGTCAAGGCATTTAAGGAGAAGCGTAAGCCCGTCTACCGCAATCGTTGACCCCGGACCGGGCCGGCTCCGTGCTATTCCCTGGCAACTGACTTCGCCGGATTCCAGACAGCGAATCTCTCGCCGTTTATCGACGTGCCCGCGTACGAGGACGTCTCGGCAAACCGCAGAAAATCTGCGGGAAAATTCAGCTTCGGGCGGGAAGCCTTGTCGAGCACGGTCATTTGCGCCGCGCTCAACGTTACGTCGAGCGCTCCCAGGTTATCCTCGAGTTGAGAGAGTGTGCGTGCTCCCAGGATCGGTGACACGACGCCAGGCTGCCGTCGCAACCATGCGAGCGCGCATCGGGCCGGCGTCGTGTTGGCCTCGACTGCTGTCGCGAGCAGGGCGTCGACCACGCGGAACGCGTCGTCGTTGATGTTGCGTTTCACCGATGCCGAACGGCCGGGAGAGTCGGCGTCGGTGGACGAGCGGGTGTATTTGCCGCTCAAGAACCCCGAACGAAGCGGTGACCATGGCGTGACACCGAGCCCGAACTCGAGTGCCATGGGTATGAGCTCTCCTTCGACCGTTCGTTCGAGGAGCGAATACTCGATTTGCAGGGCAACGAGCGGTGCCCAGTTACGGGTGAGTGCGATCGTCTGCGCCTGCGCGGTGCGCCAGGCGGGCGTGTCCGAGAATCCAACGTACCTGACCTTGCCGGCACACACGAGGTCGTCGAGGGCGCGCATCGTTTCCTCGATGGGTGTGAATCGGTCGGACCAGTGCTGCCAGTAGAGGTCGAGATAATCCGTGCCAAGCCGGTGCAACGACCGCTCACACGCGTGGACTATGGCCTTGCGGCTTGCGCCGCCGGTGTTCGGGTCGCCGGAAGACATGCTGCCACCGAACTTCGTTGCGATTACCAGGCGGTGCCGACGCGAGGGGTCACGCGCCAGATACCCGCCGATGATCTCCTCGGAGCGGCCCGCGTTGTAGATATTCGCCGTGTCTACGAAGTTTCCGCCATGGCCGACATAGTGATCCAGAATGAGCTCGGCTGTTGCAGCATCGCATCCGATGCCGAATTCTTCACCGAACGTCATGGCCCCCAGGCAGAAGGGACTGACCCGCAGGCCTGAACGTCCAAGCGTCACGTACTCGTCGAGGGACATGGTCATTGTCTCCGTTGATCAGATCGTTGCCGCGACTCGCTGCTTGTAAAACCAGTATCCGTTTCGTAATGTAGCGAACTATAAGACATTCCCACGCGCACCGGGTCCCCAGGAACACTTGATGGCCAGCGCCGTCCAGCTCTTACCTTCCTACCGTTCACGGTACCTGTGGCTCGACCGGGAACGAGGCCGGTTTCTGGTCCACCGGTCCGCGTACACGAGTCCCGAGATTTTCGACGAAGAGAAGCGGCGGGTTCTGCGTCGCTCGTGGATCGTACTTGGACACGAATCGGAGATCCGGGACAAGGGCGATTTCACCGTCCGGACCGTGATCGATCGGGAGCTGATCTTCAATCGGGACGTGGACGGGAAGGTGAACGCCTTTTTCAATACCTGCCGTCACCGCGGCGTGGCTATCTGCCGCGAGCCGAGGGGAAATCGCAAGCGCTTCGTCTGCCCCTATCACGGCTGGGCATATCGGAGCTCGGGCGAGCTGTTCGATCAGCATGCCAGCTACGGGTACGGCGAGCGATTCAACGAGGATGGCTTCTACGATCTACGGCGTGTGCCGAGGATCGGATACACGCGCGGGCTTCTACTTCGTCAATTTCGATCCCGACGCCATTCCGCTCGACGATTACCTTGCCGACGCTGGTCCGATGCTCGACGCCATTGCCGATCAGTCGGCCGTCGGGATGGAAGTCGTCCGTGGGTGCCACGAGTACGAAATCAAGGCGAACTACAAGCTGATCTGCGAGAACAGTTACGACGGCTACCACCTCGACCTGACGCACTCCAGCTACGTCGACTACATGCGCACGATGATGCAGGGCATCCCGGTCTCGGCGATGAACATTCATGGGCAGCGCGCGCAGTCTCGGCAACGGCCACGCGTGCTTCGAACTGGAGATTCCGACGGGCCGGCCGGTGGCGCAGTGGCTGCCGGTGTGGGGCGAAGAGGCGAGGATGGCGATCGAAGCCAAGAAGACGGAGCTGGAAACACGTCTTGGAAAGGCCCGGGCCGACAGGATCGCCGTGACCAATCGGAACATGGTCATCTTCCCGAACTCGATCATCAACGATCAGCAAACAGTGTTGCTCCGCACGGTGACGCCGACGGCACACAATCGAATGATCATCCGGGCCTGGTCGATCGGTCCGGTGGACGAGGGGCCCGTGCTGCGGCGTATCCGTAACGAAGGTGCCCTGTCGTTTCTCGGGCCAGGCGGCTTCGCGACTCCGGACGACGTCGAGATGCTCGAGCTATGCCAGAAGGGGTTCGAGAGCTCCGATGTCGAATGGAACGACATCTCAAAGGGTTTCCGGCCGGACGAGAACACGCTGCACGACGATGGATGAGCATTTCGACAACGAGTTGCAGATGCGTGCCTACTGGTTGCGGTGGGACGAGCTCATGAGCGCGCCGGAGCATCGTGCGTGAGTGCCGGGTTGCTGCGCCGGCTCGAGGTCGAGGACTTCCTCTACCGCGAAGCGGCGCTTCTCGACGATTGGAAGCTCAAGGAGTGGCTGGAGCTCTTCTCGCCGCGTGCGCGCTACGAGGTCGCGCCCACCGGCGAGGCGGATGCCGGCAGCATGTCCTCGGCGGAGTCGCTGTTCCTCGTTGCCGACGACCGCGAACGGCTTGAGCAGCGCGTCATTCGGCTGCGCAAACCGCAGGCGCATGCGGAGTATCCACATTCGAGGGTTCGCCACCTCTACAGCAACGTGCGCATCATCGAAGAAAGCGGCGACAGCATGGAGGTGAACTCCAACTTCGTCACGTTCCGCACCAAGCGAGGCTTCACAGCGACGTACATGGGCTGGCACCGCTGGGTCCTCGTTCGCGACGGTGACAATTTCCTGATCGAGCTGAAGCGCACCATTCTCGACCTCGACGGGCTGGTGCCTCAGGGGAAGGTGTCGCTGCTGCTCTGATGGCGCCGCCCGAAATCACGAGGACCACTCCATGCCGCTGCCACCAGCGCTGCCCGAGGGCACGACGATGTTGCCAAAGGGCACGTTCGACGGACGGGTCGTCGCCATCACCGGCGGGGGCACCGGATTGGGAAAGGCGTTCGGCCTGGAGTTCGCGAGGCTCGGCGGCTGCCAAGGGGGAGTCCACAACCTCACATACTCGCTCGCGGTGGAGTGGGCGCCCTACGGGATCCGCGTGAGCGCGCTGGTGCCCGGATACTTCCCGCACGAGGATCTGCCAAGGGAAGTCCTCGAGGCGAACGTAGGATCGTCAGCGGGGATGAATACACCGGCGCAGCGGCTCGGCCGGCCGCACGAGCTCGCGTGGGCGGCAACCTACCTGTGCTCGCCGTTCGCGGCGATGGTGACGGGTCGATCTTCGTGATGGACGGCGCCATGTCGCTGGCGCACGGTCCAAGACCGCCGCCTTTCGCTCCCGTGCGCGAGCAGCTCGGGCGCCCGCCCTTCACGACCTAGCGGCCACGCTCCTCGCGGTTGTCGCCGTTGCCTCCGCCTGGCACGGCGTCCATCGAGATTAGCTGCTGCTTCATCTTGTAGAGCACCGTCTCGGCGCGACTGATGTCATTGCGCCCAATGCCATTGAGGATCTGGTCATTGACCTTTGTCGCAATCGACTGGATGTCTGCGAGCAGCTTCGTGCCCTTCGGGGTCATCACCACGCGCTTGGCGCGGCGATCGGTAGGATCAGGCTGCCTCTTCACCAGGCCACCAGCCTCGAGCCGATCGATGAGGCCACCGAGAGTGACCTTGCCCACGTCCATTACCTTGGCGAGCTCGGTCTGCATCATCCCCTGTCCGTTGTGGCGGGAAAGGTTGGCGAGCACCCACCACTGCGAACGCGTTACACCCATGGGCCGGAGCGCCTTGTCAACGACGGTGCGACGCAGCCTCGAGACATCATGGATCAAAAAGCCGATCCGAAAAGGGTGTTCTTCTTTTGCCACGGTTACAGCGTCTCCTACTTGCGGAACTACGAGAATCATACCAAAACTTACTATACAAAATCGAGCATATTGTGCGGCGCGTCACCGAAAGTCTACCTGCGGTAGCAGGCGCCGTGCTTCATTGGCGTGTTCGGGGCTGCTTTCGATGCTGCAGCGCGGTTTATGCAGCGGAAACTTCACCTTTAACGGTGCACTCACTGATAGTACGAACGCTGTACTATAACGATTACTACAGAATGTTGCGGACCGGGAGACGCCGATGGCAACTGCCGCCGATTCGACACTCGCACGCCACGAGCCGGCCCGACACGAGCCGATCGGCGATGACTATGGTTCTGCACCGGTAAGCGGGCGTCTTCTGCGTCGGACCGCTGTCGTCTACGTGGCGTTGTTGGGCCTGGGATTGCTGCCCGTCATTCTGCATGCGCCGGCTTCGTACCAGGCCGCCGGACTGGGACTGATTTTCCCCGGCGGAGGATTTCTGGCAATCGGTGGATGGGGCTACCTGCTCTTCGTGGGGAGCCTTCTGCTGATGCTGCTTGCGATAGCGCTCATGCTGCTGACGGCGAACGTTGCGGCGCCCTTGCTCATCTGGCTCGGAAGCGCCCTTCTGTCCGCGACGCTTGCGGCTGGCAGCATCGTGCCAAGCGCTCCGGTCACGGTGCTGGCGCTCGTGCTTGCATTCATCGCATGGGCCGCCTACACGCATCGAGCCGCGCTGCAGAGGGAGATGGCGCACCGGGCGCTCCGGAACGCGTATCTGCCGCTCGCCGAGCGGCAGGTACTCGAGCGTGCCTCGCCGCGAGCGACACCGGGCGCCCGCGAGCTGACCGCGGAGGACCTCGCGCATCTGCGCTTTGCGCTTGACCGCGGCCTGCAGCCGGCCGAATCGCTCCAAGGCTTCGACGTCATCGAGCAGTTTCAGACTTCCTCGGTGCGATACCAGATCAACAATCTGCTCTGGGCGCTGCAGATTGCACAATGTCACTACACGCCGAATTTCCACGGGTATCTGTCGCAGGCGCAGCGCAACCTGATCGACAAGCTCATGGTTCCGAAGGTCTGGAAATGGTGGCGATGGGAGAGCCTGTGGGGCAATTTCAGCCTGAAAGCCGACCCGATCGCCAAGGACAACATCATGTTCGGCGGGTTCTCGAGCGCCCACATCGCGCTGTATACCGCGAACACCGGCGATGATCGCTATCTGCAGCCCGGCTCTCTTTCCTTTCGCCTGAACCGCTTTCGTACCTACCGTCACGACCTGCACACGATTCTCCGCGCCGGGCGTCGCAATCACGAGATCGCCGTCTATGCGCCGCTCTATCCGTGCGAACCGAAGCTGACGTACAGCGCCTGCAACCTGCAGGGCAATTTTGCTCATCTGGTGGCCGACCGGATATTCGGGACCAACGCGCGGCAGGAACTCGTAGAACGCCTGCGTCCCATGCATGTGACTGAAATGTTGTGCCGGGACGGCGTCGTGCACGCAGGACGCGTCACACCCCTCGGAATCCGTATCCCCGTCTATACGAGCAACCAGGTCGAGGCGCTCTGGGGGTGGATGGCAAGCGCATTCTTCCCCGACCTGTCGCGGCGCGTCTGGGCAACGCTGCGACACGAACACCTGAGCTTCGACGCCAGCGGTGGCATCACCATCGCCACGAAGAGCTATGACCGGATGGACATGGGGAACTATCGGAAAAGCGAGGCGGGCCCGTACACGCAGTTCCTGGTTCTGGCTCGGGAACAAGGCGACGATGAAGTTGCAGACGCGATCCTGCGAAAACTCGACTGTGAGTACGAACGTCTGGAAAGCAACGGCACGGTGTCATACGGCAAGGCTTCGATCTACAACATGGCGTACATGATCATGGGCAGAATCATGCGCACCGGGGACGTGCGTCATATGATCCTCGACGGACCGCCTTCGTCTGCGCTGAGCGGCCCGGTGTTGACCGGGGCGACTTATCCGGACGTACTCGTCGCAAAGGCTTTCAGCGACGGTGGCGATCTGAACCTCGTGCTGTATCCAGGCGGGCCGCCATCGAGGCATCGGCTTCGAGTCGAGCGCCTGCACCCGGGACGTGCGTATGCGGTGGCGTCCGGGGAGGAGCGGGGTTCTGTCGTCGCCGATGCGGACGGGTGCGCGTCGATCGACGTGTGGCTCGGCGAGGGGCGCACCGAGGTCCGGTTGGCAGATGTCGGACCCGGATGAAACTACGGTTCGGCGCGAATCCGGCGCACCGGCGCGGCGTGCCTGGACGGGAATCGCGGTGGCTCTTGCGGTTGGAGCCGCGGCGATCATCGGCGCGAGAATGCTGCGTCCAGCCCCGCAGCTGCGGGGCACTCCGGTCGAATTCGAGTTGCGGGATACCGGCGGACGGGTCGTGTCCGATCGCACGCTCCGCGGGCGGCCGTATGCGATCCTGTTCGGATTCACTCGCTGCCCCGATGTGTGCCCGACGACCCTGACGAGAATCGCGCAGGCGCGCGCCGTGCTGGACGCGGGGCCGGCCGCTCTGCAGGTCATGTTCGTTGGTATTGATACGCAGCACGACAGTCCCGGACTGCTCGATCAGTACCTGTCCCAGCTGGCTCCTGCCACGAAGGGGCTGACCGGAACACCCGAGCAGATCGAGCGGGCAGCGCAGGCCTTCGCCGTCTACTATCGACGAGTCCCGGTCGGCGAGGCGAACGATTTCACTTTCGACCATGCCGCGACCGTGTTCCTCGTGGACCGCGATGGCCGCGTGGTCGACACGATCGGCACCACTGATCCGCAGGACGTGCTGACCGGCAAGCTGCGCCGTCTGAGTCGGTCCTGAATCCGTGTCCAGGGTTGCCACACGTGGAACGCACCGTTTCCCCGCAGCCAGATTGACAGGTGATAAAGATCAGTACCATAATCAAGCGTACTGACGGCCCAGCGAGGGCGCAGCCGAGAGTCCTCCGAACCTGGTGAACTTCGATGGCCTGTTGCGCATTCATCGCGTTCCTGGTTAGCCAGGTTTATCTGTTCGCCATCGCTCCCCTGCGACGGCTGACCGGCACGCCACGCCCGGAATCCGCGTCCGCCGTTGCCTGGCGTCTCGGAAGCGCTGTCGCATCGACCCCATATGGACATCCGCCAGAGAAGGAGAGAGCTCCGTCCTTTGCTGCCCGGCACCTTGTTGTCGCGACACCCCGGCAGGGGCGCGCATGGCTGCCGCTTGCCGCTGCCGGCGTAATTGAGCTGACCGTCCTCGTTGGCGCGGGCCAGTCGTTCCTGACTGGCACAGGGCGACAGATGCTCACGGAGGAGTTCGAGTGGCTGGCCGGGATCGAGACGCTCAGCGACCTCAAGGACCTCTGCAGTCCCGGGCGCTCGCGCATTAAAGATTCGCCCTGAGCCGGACTCAGGAGGGGGCGAAGCCCCACCATGGGTCGCCTGGACGGTAAGGTCGCGGTAATTACCGGCGCGGGCAGCGGCATCGGTCGCGCCATCGCCGAACGATTTCATGCTGAAGGGGCCAGCGTCGTCGTTGCCGACATCTCCGGCAATGAAAGTGCCGTGGCGTCGTCGCTGGGGGAACGAGCTCTGGGCGTACGCGCCGATGTCACGTCGTCGCGAGATATCCAGGCGATGTTCGACTTCACCACCGCCCGTTTCGGCGGAATCGACATCCTGTGCAACAACGCAGGCATTGACGGCGAAATGCATTACATCGCGGATGTCGATGAGGCCAGCTTTGAGCGCGTCATGGCAATCAATCTGCGCGGTGTCTTCCTTGGAATGAAGTTCGTCATCCCGCTGCTCAAGCGGAGGGGCGGTGGCAGCATCATCAACATCGCTTCGACGGCAGGGATAACTGCGACACCGGGTCTTGGCGTTTATGGCGCATCCAAGGCTGGCGTCATGCAGTTGAGCCGGTCGGCGGCCGTCGAATACGCGCGCGACGGGATCCGCGTCAATGCCGTTTGTCCGGCGATGATCGAAACACCCATGGTCGCGCACCTGCTCCAGACCAATCCACAGGATGCGGCTCGCGTCCTGGCCGTGACCCCGATGGGCCGCGTGGGCCAGCCACAGGAGGTCGCAGGCGTGGCGTTGTTTCTCGCGAGTGACGAGTCCACGTATGTGACGGGCGTATCGTTGCCCGTCGACGGCGCGTACACAGTCTTGTAGGCATTCAAAGGGGTATCGAGCTCCCATGAGCATTGGCCGTCGTGCGGAGAAGAACGTGGCACGCAGCGCCTCGGTATCGCGGGCACTCGTCCTCGAGCGGATGGGCGAACCCCTGCGACTGGTCGAGAGGCCTGTACCGACGCCGGGCTCGAGGACAGATCGTCGTCAGAAATCTGGCGACCTCGATCAACTTTCACGATGTGCTCAACCTTCAGGGCGTGATGCCGAACGTGGCCTGGCCGCGGGTCCCGTTTTCCGACAATTGCGGTCAGATAGTCGCGGTCGGCGCCGACTGCGGTGGCTTCCGTATCGGCGAGCGGGTAGTCGCCAATTTTTTTCCTGACTGGCTCGATGGCGAACCCCAGCCCAGGTACTGCGACATCGTGTTCGGCGACCAGATTGACGGTTTCCTGCAGGACCATACGGTCGTCGATGCGCGATCGCTCGTGCGTGCTCCCCCGCACTTGTCAGCCGTAGAAGCCGCGACGCTGCCCTGCGCCGGCCTCACCGCGTGGCGGAGCGTCGCGGTTGAGGCGCGGGTCCAGCCCGGGCACGTCGTCGTCATTCAGGGCACAGGTGGTGTGGCCTTGTTCGCGCTGCAGTTTGCCAAGCTGTACGGCGCCGAGGTGATCCTCATCTCATCGTCCGACGAAAAGCTGGAATTCGGACGCAAGCTGGGGGCGGACCACACCCATAACTATCGCCAGAACCCTGCCTGGGATCAGAGAGTGCTCGAGATCACCTGTGGTCTTGGCGCGGACCTCGTGGTGGAAGTCGGCGGCGCTGACACTCTGGCTCGCTCGATAAATGCGACGAAGCTGAACGGCCACGTTTCGGTAATTGGCGTGCGCTCCGGGTTTGGCATGACCGCGGCGATCGCGGTCGAACCCATCCTGATCAGGAACCTCACGCTGCGGGGTATCACGGTCGGAAACGTGCGCCAGCTCGAAGCCATGTGCCGCGCAATGGAGTTGCATGACATCCATCCGGTAGTCGACCGCCGATTTCCGTTCAGCAACGTCGAAGGTGCGGTCGCGCTTGATGCAGGAGCAGACGCACCTCGGCAAGATCGCAATCGACATCGCCGATTCTTAGCCAGCGGAGACGTGGGACGACGGACGCTCGCCCCCACGGCTGTGCACCGGGACGTAGCCCGCCACGGGTATCCGCCGCCGCCTCAGCGCGGCGCCATTCGTATCGCCCCGTCGAGACGGATCGTCTCGCCGTTCAGCATCGGGTTCTCGATGATTTGACGCACGAGCTGCGCGAACTCTTCGGGCCGGCCGAGGCGAGACGGGAAGGGCACCTGCTTGCCGAGAGATGCCTGAGCCTCTTCCGGCAGGCCCGCAACCATCGGCGTGAGAAATATCCCCGGCGCGATCGTGACGACACGGATGCCCGAGCTCGCGAGTTCGCGGGCCATCGGCAGCGTCATGCCGACGACGCCGCTCTTGGACGCCGAATAGGCCACCTGGCCGATCTGGCCTTCGAAGGCGGCGACCGAGGCGGTCATCACGACCACGCCGCGCTCGCCGCCGGCGTTGGGCGCGTTCTTCTGCATCGCGGCTGCGGCGGCCTTGGTCACGAGCAGCGTGCCGACGAGGTTCACCTCGATCACCTTGCGGAAGAATTCGCCCGGCATGGGGCCGTCCTTGCCCAGCATTCGTTTCGGCGTGCCGATCCCCGCGCAATTCACCGCGACGTCGAGACCGCCCAGTATGTCCACCGACTCCGCGATCGCAGCATCGACGTCGGGCTCGGATGTCACGTTTACGCATCGGAAAGCAGCCGCTGCGCCGAGCGCCTGCACCGCGACAGCGCCGGCCCGGTCATTGAGGTCGAACAGCACGACCCGGCCGCCGCCAGAGACGATCTCCTGCGCCGTCGCGAAGCCGAGACCGGAAGCACCACCGGTGACTACAGCACGGATTCCCTCGACGTCCATGCCTCAGAGCCTAAGGCCGCCGTCCACGTCGAGGCAACGCCCACTGAAGAACTCGTTCTCGGCGACGAACACCGCGGCGTGCGCGATTTCCTCAGGCAGGCCGAGCCGCCTGAGCGGCACCGGTGCAGTCACTCTCTCGAGCGTCTCGGGCGTCATGGAGGCGAGGATCTCCGTGCGTGTGAAGCCGGGCGCGATGGCTCCCGTGCGGATTCCGTAGCGCGCCAGTTCCTTCGCCCAGACCACGGTCATCGCCGCGACGCCGGCCTTGGCCGCGGAGTAGTTCGTCTGCCCGAAATTGCCGGCGCGGGAGATGCTGGAGACGCTGATGATCACTCCGCCGTTGCCGAGCCGCACCATGCGCTCGGCGGCCTCGCGCGCGCAGAGAAAGACGCCGGTCAGGTCGACGTCGATCACCGCCTGCCATTGCGCGAG
The DNA here is from genome assembly GCA_963728295.1 of uncultured Gammaproteobacteria bacterium. Lineage (GTDB taxonomy): Bacteria > Pseudomonadota > Gammaproteobacteria > Steroidobacterales > Steroidobacteraceae > DATJKD01. The sequence goes on from CAVSKB010000011.1 coordinate 544,740, forward strand.
ACTCATCTTGCCTGCCACGGCGCCGTCTTTGACCTTTATCAGCTGTGCGTCGCGCGTGATCCCGGCGTTGTTGACCATTACGTCGAGCCGCCCGAGGTCGGCGATCGCCGCATCGAGCGCCTCGGCGACCTGCTCTTCCTTCGCAACGTTGGCGATGCTCGTGTGAACGCGCACACCGAGCGCGGTCAAATCGATGTTCGCCTTCTCGAGATCGTCCGGGTTCATGTCGATCAGGGCGATGTGCGCGCCACGAGACGCAAAGGCGGTCGCGATCGCCTTGCCGATGCCTCGGCCACCGCCCGTGACGGCGACCACCTTGTCGTTCAGTTGCATCTGGACTGCACTCCTGGCGTTCTTCTGATTGCGAACCGTCATACAACCGGGCGGTCGTCGACGGCGTCGTTGAGCTTGGCAGCGGCAGGGATCGACGTGGAGTCAGCCCGGGATCTCGATGGCGATCGAGGCGGCTTCGCCGCCGCCGATGCATTGCGAGGCGATGCCGCGCCTGAGGCCTCTGCGGCGCAGCGCGTGAACGAGCGTGGTGATCAGCCGTGCGCCCGTGGCCCCGATGGGATGACCGAGTGCGCAGGCGCCACCGTTGACGTTGACGCGCGCGTGATCGAGTCCGAGTTCCTGAATCGCGATCATCGTCACGCAGGCGAAGGCCTCGTTGATTTCGTAGAGGTCCACGTCCCCGGCCTTCCAGCCCAGCCCGGTCGAGCACGTTGCGGATCGACGGCACGGGCGCGGTGGTAAACCACTCGGGCGCCTGCGCGTGGCTGCCATACGCGACAATGCGCGCCAGCGGTACCACTCCCCGCTCGCGTGCCGCCGTGGCGGTCGTGACCACGACCGCCGCCGCGCCGTCCGAGATCGACGAGGACGAGGCGGCGGTCACCGTCCCGTCCTTGCCGAACGCGGGCTTGAGCGTCGCGACCTTCGCGACGTCGATCGTGAAAGGCGTTTCGTCCTGGTCGATCCGTACCTCGCCCTTGCGCGTCTTGACGGTGACCGGAGCGATCTCGCCCGCAAAGTCGCCCTCCTTGACCGCACGCTGCGCGCGCCGCACGGACTCGATACCGAATGCATCCTGCCGCTCGCGGTCATAGGCGTACTTCTGAGCCGCCTGATCGGCGAACACCCCCATCGCGCGCCCGTCCCACGGGCTCTGCAGCCCGTCGTAGAGCATGTGGTCGAAGATCTCGCCGTGCCCGTAGCGGTAGCCGGAGCGGGCCTTCGGCAAAAGATACGGGGCGTTGGTCATGGACTCGAAGCCGCCGGCGAGTACCGTACGGGCGCTGCCGGCGCGGATCTGGTCGGCGGCCAGCATGACTGCCTTCATGCCCGAGCCGCACATCTTGTTGATCGTGGTTGCCGGCACTCCGAGTGGTACGCCGGCAAGAAGGGCGGCCTGCCTTGCGGGAGCCTGCCCGAGTCCTGCCGTCATCACGCAGCCGAGGATTACCTCGTCGATTCCGCCCTCGGTGAGGCGTGCGTCGACCAGCGCCGCCGCGGCAGCCACGCCGCCGAGCTCGGTTGCCTTGCAGGGTGCGAACACGCCCTGGAACGCGCCGATCGGCGTGCGCCGGGCTGCGGTGATGACGATCTCATCATTCATGATCGAAGTCTCCGGCCGGTGGGCCGCAGTCAGCGGACCGTGCGGCGATGCAAGCCGTCGAGAAGCTCATCCAGGCCGGCTGGCGCCGATGTGGCAGTGCAGCATGATTCCAAAGAGTGTACGCCCGCCGGATTTTGCAGCGCAAGATCGCGCCGTGCACGCCAGACAGCTGCCCGGACCGGCCTAGCTACGCACGCGGCGCGTCGTCGACCTCGCGGGCAGCCGGCGCAGCAGACCGCGCCCCAGGACCTCGACAAAGGCCCCGGCCAGGCCATCGGCGTCCATCGGCTCGCTTGCCCGATACCAGTGGGCAATCCAGTTGAGTGCGCCGGCCATCGCAAACGCCGTTATCTTGGGGTCGCATGGCTCGATCGATCCATCCTCGATGCCGGTACGGATCAGCCGACGGATGCCCTGGTCGATTTCGGACTTGAGCGTCCTGATATGCCGGCCGGTCTCGGGCCCGAGATCCTGATCCTCCGCCCGCACCATGCACCAGCCGTAGTCGGAGGCCACGGCCCGCGCGTAGTCACGGATCACCTCGTTGAGGCGGTCCAGCCCGGTGCGGTCCGAGGCCTCCGTGCGACGGATCGCGGCCTGGATCGGCTCGAGCCCAGCACGGAAGCACTCGAAGAGCAGCTGCTCCTTGTTTGCGACGTAATAGTAGACCGTGGGCTTGGTGACGCCGAGCGCGGCGGCTACATCGTCGAGCGAGGTGTTGTGGTAGCCGCGCGCGTTGAAGGCCTTTGCGGCGGCGCAGATCACCGCTTCACGCTTGACGCCGTGCTCGCGACGGCCGCGCCGTCCTCCGACCCAGGGGGAGGGCGCTGGCGCAACCCTGCGCGCACTGGACCCGCTACGGGCGCTCATCCATTCTCCGGTTCACTGAGGCAGGCGGAAATTGACTCCACCAGGCCAAGTTATCATACTGCCCGGTAGATTCCTACTGCCAAGTAGGATAAGCGCGGCTCGGGACGTGTGGAGGCGGCGACATGAGCAACGGAAAATCACAGGGCGGGGCCGTACGCAAGGCGACTCTCGAGGCCGGCGAGGAGCAGCCGCTGCGCTTTGTGAGCGCGGCATCGCTTTTCGATGGTCACGACGCCGCCATCAACATGATCCGCCGCCTGCTCCAGGCGCACGGTGCCGAGGTCGTACACCTCGGCCACAACAGAAGCGTGGCCGACATCGTGCGCGCCGCGATCCAGGAGGACGCGGACGCGATCGCCTGCAGCTCCTATCAGGGCGGGCACAACGAGTACTTCCGTTACATGGTCGACATGCTCGCGCAGGCCGGCGCGAGTCATATCCGCGTCATCGTCGGTGGCGGCGGCACCATCGCGCCGCACGAGGTCGAAGAGCTGCACGCCTACGGCGTGGAGCGCATCTATTCGCCCGAGGACGGACGGACGCTCGGCCTCGACGGGATGATGGACGACGTGTTGCAGCGCGTTCGCGGCGTGACCCGCGCACCGTACGCGTTCGGACCGATGGGGCCGCGCGATCACCTGCAGATCGCGCGTGCGATCTCCTCGCTCGAGCGGGACGCGGAAGCGGCCGCTCTGCGCGACACCCTGCGCAAGGCCGTGGGGCGCGTCGCGCGCCCGGCGCCCGTCATCGGCATCACCGGGACCGGCGGCGCTGGCAAGTCGAGCCTGACCGACGAGGTCCTGATGCGCTTCGTGCGCTTCCACCCGTCCCGCTCCATCGCCGTTGTCGCGATGGACCCCACCCGTCGCAGGAGCGGCGGCGCACTGCTCGGCGACCGCATCCGGATGAACTCGCTCGCCAACGAGCAGATCTTCATGCGGTCGCTTGCGACGCGGCGGCAGAACCTGGCGACCAGCGCGGTGCTGGCCGATACGATCAACCTGCTCAAGTGCGCCGGGTTCGACCTGATCGTGGTCGAGACCGCCGGAATCGGCCAGAGCGACACGGAGATCGTCGACCTGGTCGACGTGCCGGTGTACGTCATGACGAGCGAATACGGCGCTGCAAGCCAGCTCGAGAAGATCGACATGCTCGATTTCGCCGAGCTGATCGCGCTCAACAAGTTCGAGAAGCGCGGCGCGGAGGATGCGCTGCGCGACGTGCGCAAGCAGTGGCGGCGCAATCACCCCGCCATGAAGCTGCCAGATGCCGAGATCCCGGTCTTTCCGACCATTGCCAGCCGCTTCAACGATCCCGGGGTCAACCGGCTGTTCGATGCGCTCACGCGGCTGCTCGATGCCAAGGCGGGCGGCGACTCGCGCTGGACCGTAGCAGACCCGGGCCCGATGGAGCTCGTGGAACGCCATGCACTCGTGCCCTCGCAACGCACCCGCTATCTCGCCGAGATCGCGGCGAACGGGCGGCGCGCACGCGAGGATGTGCAGCACCGCGCCGAGGCCGCGAGCCGCGCGAACAGCCTGCACGAGGCGCTGCACGTGCTCGGCGATCCGCTGCTGCCGGCCGGGCTCGACCGCTACGCCGATTCGGCGCTCGCCGACACGACCGACCCCGCTCGCGCACGACTGCGAGACGCCTACAACGACGCGCTCGATGCGGTCGGCGCCGAAGCGATCGAGCTGTTGCGGCAGTGGCCGACGGTGTCGAAGTCCGCGACCGACGACGAGTATCGCTATGTGGTGCGCGGCCGCGAGATCCGGGGCGAGAACTACACCGAGACGCTGAGCCGCAACCGCGTGCCGAAACTCGCCGTGCCGTCGTGGCGCGACTGGGGCGAGCAGCTCAGCTTCCTGCTGCGGGAGAACCTGCCGGGACACTTCCCGTACACCGCGGGTGTCTATCCCTACCGCCGCGAGGAAGAGGACCCGACGCGGATGTTCGCGGGAGAGGGCGGCCCGGAGCGAACCAACCGGAGATTTCACTACGTGGCGTCCGGTCACGGCGTGGCGCGCCTGTCGACGGCTTTCGACTCGACGACGCTGTACGGCGAGGACCCGGACGAGAGGCCCGACATCTACGGCCGCATCGGCAACTCGGGTGTGTCGATCGCGACGCTCGACGACATGAAGAAACTCTATTCGGGCTTCGACCTGTGCGACCCGACGACCTCGGTGTCGATGACGATCAACGGCCCGGCCCCGATGATCCTCGCGATGTTCATGAACACCGCGGTCGACCAGCGCGTCGAGCGGCACCTGCGTGCCGGCGGCGGCTGGGAGACGGCGGAGCGGCGCATCGCGGAGATCTACCGCGACCGCGAACAGCCCCGCTACAAGGGCGAGCTGCCGCAGCACCACGACGGTTCCGGGCTGGGGCTCCTGGGCGTGACCGGCGACCAGCTCGTCGACCGCGAGACCTATGAGAGGATCCGTGCCGAGGCTCTGTCGATGGTGCGTGGGACCGTGCAGGCCGACATCCTGAAGGAGGACCAGGCGCAGAACACCTGCATCTTCTCGACCGAGTTCGCGCTTCGGATGATGGGCGACGTGCAGCAGTATTTCATCGAGCGCAACGTCCGCAATTTCTATTCGGTGTCGATCTCGGGCTATCACATCGCGGAGGCAGGCGCGAATCCCGTCTCGCAGCTCGCCTTCACGCTCGCAAACGGCTTCACGATCGTCGAGTACTACCTCGCGCGTGGCATGAAGATCGACCAGTTCGCGCCGAACCTCTCGTTCTTCTTCTCGAACGGGATGGATCCGGAGTATGCGGTGATCGGCCGCGTGGCGCGGCGGGTCTGGGCACGCGCGATGCGCGATCTCTACGGCAGCGGGCCGCGTTCGCAGATGCTGAAGTACCACATCCAGACCTCGGGCCGCAGCCTCCACGCACGCGAGATCCAGTTCAACGACGTGCGCACGACGCTGCAGGCGCTGTACGCGTTGTTCGACAACTGCAACAGTCTGCACACCAACGCATACGACGAGGCGATCACCACGCCGACCGAGGAATCGGTGCGCCGCGCGGTCGCGATCCAGCTGATCATCAACAAGGAGCTTGGGCTCAACAAGACGCAGAACCCCTCGCAGGGGTCGTTTGCGATCGACTACCTGACGGATCTCGTCGAGGAGGCGGTCTACCGCGAGTTCGACCGCATCGCGGAGCGCGGCGGGGTGCTGGGTGCGATGGAGACCATGTATCAGCGCAGCCGGATCCAGGAGGAGAGCCTCTATTACGAGACGCGCAAGCACGACGGGTCACTGCCGATCATCGGCGTCAACACGTTCCTGGGCTCCCAGCAGGGCGTCGACGAGCTTCGTGGCGCGGAGCTGATCCGCTCGACCGAGGAGGAGAAGCAGGATCAGGTGCGCGGCGTCCACGACTTCCTCGCGCGTAACGCAGAGCGGCGGCCGGAGGCGCTCAGGCGCCTGCAGGAGACCGCTGCGAGCGGCGGCAACGTGTTCGGCGAGCTGATGGAGACGGTGAAGTCGGCCTCGCTCGGCAGCATCTCGCACGCCCTCTACCAGGTCGGCGGACAGTACCGGCGGAACATGTAGCGCCGGACCGGCGTCGTGGTTGTGCGTCGAGTGCTCGGGGCGCCGAGTGGTCAGCTGGCGGCCGTCATGCTTTGCTGCCCACTCACGACAGCCGTGGCTTCGAGATCGGGTTCGTCAAGGCGCGCGAGCATGCGAAGGCGTGCCTCGCGGCGGAGGATTTCCGCGGCGTTGCGGTCGAGCGTGGGTGTGAGCGGCTCGAGCACGTCGACCTCGATGCGGCCGGCGCGCGGCATGATCGTCCCGCTCGGCATGGCGCGACGCGCGCCGCGGATCACGACGGGGACGAGCCGGTGGTGTGCACGCGCCGCGGCTACGAATGCGCCCACATGAAAGCGGCGGAGCCCCGGTTTCTCGGTGAAGGTACCCTCCGGGAAGAACACCAGCGAATGACCGGCCACCGCGCGACGAACGACGCGCCGCGCATCGCTCTGGCGACCGCCGTGGCTGCTGCGGTCGACGAACTCCGAGCCGATTCGTCGCAGCAGCAGTCCCGCGACCGGAAACGCGGCGGCCTCGCGCTTGATGACGAACGAGAATCGCGGTGGCAGTACGGCCTTGAGAACGATCCCGTCCAGATAGCTCGAGTGGTTTGCGACGACGATGCACGACGAGTCGGGAAGGTGATCCAGGCCACGGACCCCGATTCGGAGCCCGAGCACCATCAGCCCGAGCCGAGCGAACACACGTATCAGCCCGCGCCTTAGTCCAATGCCGGGCACGATGAGCGTGAGCACCGAGGCCAAGACCAGGAGCAGGCCGAACGCCGCCAGGGCCGCGAATCGATAAATGGTCGACCAGAGTCGCGACCCCGGTATCGCCATCGGTCAGTCTCCGTGCAGACGGCGCCGAGCCGTCAGCCGGCGCGGAGCGGGTTTGTGTGAACTGGTTCCAGTTATGTTAACGGTGATGGGTTCTGTGAGAACTGTCACGTACGCGCCCGGGGGTGCCTCGCATACTTTCCGGCAATCGAGCCTCGAGGCGAAATGAGCACAGCAATCAAGGCCGGCGTGATGACCCGACGGCAACGGGCAGGCAGTCAGGCGGGCGAACCGGGCCCGATCGATGGCTTTCTGGACGCCGTCTGGATGGAGCGGGGGCTGTCCCCGAATACGCTCGCGGCCTATCGCGCGGACCTGACCGCGCTCGAGCGCTGGCTCGAGGAGCGCGAGAATTCGCTGATGGCCGCGCAACGCGGGGATCTCCTTGCCTTCATGGCCTCACGCGTCCAGGCCGGGGCCCGGCCCCGATCGACCGCGCGGCAGCTCTCCAGTTTCCGGCGCTTCTACCGTTATCTCGTACGCGACGGCCAGCTGCGCGAGGATCCCACTGCGCAGATCGCGATGCCGAAGGTCGGCCGATCGTTGCCGAGGTCGCTCACGGAGGAGGAAGTCGAGGCCCTGCTGGCCGCTCCTGCCGTGAGCGATCCGCTCGGCCACCGCGACCGCACGATGCTCGAGGTACTGTACGCGACCGGGCTGCGCGTCTCCGAGCTCGTGAACCTCAAGCTCGGCCAGGTGAACCTGAACCAGGGCGTCCTTCGAATCGTCGGCAAGGGCGACCGCGAGCGGCTGATTCCACTCGGCGAGGAGGCCGTGCAGTGGATACAGCAGTTCCTGCAGGGCCCGCGCGTCGAGATCCTGCTCGAGCGTCAGACCGACTACCTGTTTCCCACGCGCCGCGGCGACCGCATGACGCGACAGGCGTTCTGGCACATCATCAAGCGTTACGCGCGCAAGGCGGGCGTCAGCAAGGACCTCTCGCCGCACACGCTGCGGCATGCCTTCGCGACCCACCTGCTGAACCACGGTGCCGATCTGCGCGTCGTGCAGATGCTTCTCGGTCACAGCGACCTGTCTACGACCCAGATCTACACGCACGTGGCGCGCGCGCGGCTCAAGGACGTGCATTCAGAGCACCACCCGCGCGGCTGAGCTGCAGGGCTTCCGTGCGCCCTCCGGGCCTCTGCTAGACTGCCGCCCGCGGATTCTGAACCCCGGCGCGCCACGGCTGTCTCAGCTGGCGACGGCAATCTGTCTGGACCCCGGATGAACTCGATGCGTACTCTCGGCCCGGTAGTCAGCGTCGTGGCTCTGTCGCTCGCAGCATGGTGCGCAGACGTGCCGGCACAGGACGCCCGCACTCGCGCGGACAAGCAGGCCGTGCCGGTCGAGGTTCGCACGCGAGTCGTCTCGAAGCTGCAGGGCGTAAAGCCGTCTGACGTCAGCAGCTCGCCGATTCCCGGGCTCTACGAAGTGACCATGGGCGGTCTCGTTGCCTATGTGAGCGAGGACGGAAAGTTCCTCCTGAGCGGCGACGTCTACGATCTCGATTCCCAGACCAACCTCACCGCGGCACGTCGGAACTCCGCCCGTGCCAAGGCGCTCGCCGCCGCCAGCGAGGACGACATGATCATCTTCTCGCCGGCCAACCCGAAGATGACGGTCACCGTCTTCACCGACGTCGACTGCGGCTACTGCCGCAAGTTTCACTCGCAGATCGCCGAGTACAACAAGGCGGGGATTCGCGTCCGGTATATGAGCTATCCGCGGACCGGCCCGGGTACCTCATCGTGGGCCAAATCCGAATCGGTCTGGTGCGCGGCGGACCGCAAGGACGCGCTCACGCGCGCCAAGCGCGACGAAGTGATCAAGAGCAAGTCTTGCGGCGACGCCCTGATAAAGGCGCAGTACGAGCTCGGCGAAGACCTGGGCGTCGAGGGCACGCCCGCGATATTCACCGCGAGCGGCGACTACGTGGGCGGCTACCTGGCCCCGGCGCAGCTCGTACAAACCATCCAGGAAACGGAAAAGGCCGCGGCGGCCGCGGCGCGCTAGTCACCGCTCGAGCAGCGCGAGCTTGCCCTCGCGTCCCTCCCACTCCTTGGCGTCGTCGGGCGGAGGTTTCTTCTCCGTGATCACGGGCCACTGCGCAGAAAGCTCCGCGTTCAGTGCCTTGAACCGCTCCTGGCCGTCCGGGATCTCCTCCTCGGAGAAGATCGCCTCGACGGGGCATTCCGGCTCGCAGAGCGTGCAGTCGATGCATTCCTCGGGATCGATGACCAGCATGTTCGGTCCCTCGTGGAAACAGTCGACCGGGCAGACCTCGACGCAGTCCATGTACTTGCACTTGATGCAGTTTTCGGTGACGACAAAGGTCATCTAAGGCTCCGCGAAATCCCGGTCGCATCGCGTGGAACGGGCACGCGCGGGGGCGCGTATTGTGCCAAAGCACGGCGGCCCTGCAAGCGAGGCTCAGCCTCCGTCGCGGCGGCGCAGGTCGATGGTCGAAAAATGATGCGCCTCGACACCGGCGCGACGATCCTCGACGAAGCGCCGCAGCGCGAAATCGACGCTCAGGAAGGCGATCTCGGGCCACGGGAGCTCGGCTTCCTCACAAAGAACCACCTCGAGGCTCTCCTGGCCCACCCCGAACACCGGCCGCGGCAGGCGGGCGCGAAAGGTGACGTGGACCTGGTCTGCGTGCAGCACGTGGACCACCGAGAGGAGCGAGCCGATCTCGACATCGGCCAGGGCTTCCTCGACGGATTCGCGGCGGGCGGCGTCCTGTATGGTCTCGCCGTTCTCCATGAAGCCCGCCGGGAAGGTCCAGAAGCCGCGGCGCGGCTCGATGGCGCGGCGGCACATCAGGATGCGATCCTCGAAGACCGGGACGCATCCGGCGACGATCCTTGGGTTCTGATAATGGATCGTCGCGCAGGCCGGGCAGACGAACCGCGGCAGGTGGTCCCCCGGCGGGACCTTGAGTTCGACCGTCTGGCCGCAATTCGAGCAGAAATTCATCGGTCTCCTGGTGCCGGGAGGGGGAATCGAACCCCCACGGTGTTGCCACCGGCGGATTTTGAGTCCGCTGCGTCTACCAGTTCCGCCATCCCGGCAAAGAGCGCGCAGCTTACCCGAATCGGTTTGGACCAGAATTAAGTCAGGAAACTCAATCAGGTGCGGATCTATTGAGAAGAGACTTCTCGGATGGGGCGGCTTCGGCGATCATGTCGAGCACCGGAACGAAATCGGGCGCGGAGGGTCAGATCCGGTCGGGTGCAGAGCCTGCGCCGGCGATCAACGATGGGGCCTGCATGCAACGACGACTCCTGAGCGCCGCCGCCGTCCTGTTGGCCTTTTGGGCCGGCATCGCACGAGCCGAGCCTCCGCTCGCGGAGCTGCTCGCGAACGCGGCGCCGACCGCAGACCGGGCCGTGCTCACGCTGGCCGCCCGCGCGGCGGAATGCGCCCGTCGACAGGGGCCGGCAGGCGCGCTCGATCGTCTCGCCGTCATCGATTATTCGCGGCCATCCAGTGAACCGCGACTGTGGGTTTTCGATCTCGATCGTGGCCGCCTGCTGTTCGAGGAGCTGGTGGCGCATGGCCGTGGCACCGGAGAGCGTTTCGCTGAGCACTTCTCCAACATCGAGGGCAGCCACATGTCGAGTCTCGGGCTCTTTCGCGCGACCGAGTCCTACGACGGCGCCAACGGCTATTCGCTGCGTCTGCAGGGACTGGAGCCGGGCTTCAATGACCGCGCGTTTGATCGCGCCATCGTCATGCACGGGGCGCCCTACGTCAGCCAGGATCTGATCCGCAAGCAGGGCAGGATTGGCCGCAGCTGGGGTTGTCCCGCGGTGCGTTCCGCCGTTGCCCGCCGCATGATCGATACGCTGAAGCACGGCGCGCTGCTCTTCGCGTATTACCCGGACGGTGAGTGGCTCGAGGAATCATCCTACCTGCGGTGCGGCTCGACGCCGGCCGTGGCGGCCGTTGCGCGGGCGCGCTAGCACCCGCAGATAAACACGCCCCGCTGCGACGTTTTGCGGTCCGGCCGCATCTTAGGGGGTGCATGCCCTCGATTGCCGACATGGATCTTGCGCCGGGAACACTGGAGCGCGCTCGCGCCGGTGAGATCGACGCCCTCGAGGCGATCTACTGCAGCTTCGCTCCCGGTGTGACGACGCTCGCGCGGCGGCTGCTCGGGAGACTCACCGCGGCGGAGGATCTTGCGCAGGACGTATTCGTCGACGTGCTCACCAAGCTCGATCAGTACGACGGGCGCGGCTCGTTCGCGGGCTGGGTTCGACGCATCACGGTGACCCGGTGTCTGATGCAACTGCGGTCGCCCTGGCGCCGCGGTCTGCGGCTGGCTACCCCGGTCGGTGCCGGGCGGGCCCCGTCGGCCGACGAGCCGATCGCGCCCGAGGGCGCCGAGCTCGACCTCGATCTCGAGCGCGCACTCGACCGGCTGGGAGAGACCGCGCGGCTCGTCGTCTGGCTGCACGACGTCGAGGGCTACACCCACGCGGAGATCGGAACGCTGCTCGGCGGCACGTCCAGCCTGTCCAAGTCCCAGCTCGCGCGCGCGCACGAACGGTTGCGCGAATTGCTCGAGCCGTCCGGAGTGATACAGCCATGCATGCCCGTATCGACCATCTGCTGAGCCTGCGTGACGGCGAGCCCGTCGACCTCGCCGTGCGTTCGCATGTCGAGTCCTGCACCGAGTGCGCGCAGGCGAAGGCCGGGCTCGAGACCATGCGCCGGCGTCTCGCGGCGCTCCCGGCGGTGAACGCGCCGGCAGACGGCTGGGCGCGCGTGCGCGCGCGCATCGACGCGGCGCAGCGACCCGCCGTGCCGCGCCGCGGAGGCAGCATGGTTGCGATCGCCGCATCCTGCGCGATGCTCGGCGTGCTGGCGGGCATGCTGCTGCGCGAGGGTGGGCGTGGCGCACCGGAGCTCGCCGCCCAGCCTGCGGCCGGCGTCCTCCCGCAGACCCTCGATTCGATCGAGGAACTGCGCGACCGCTCGCGCGTGCTCGAGGAGGTGCTGGCGGCGCTGCCCGCGCGCCCGGCCGTCGAGCGCGCCGGTACGGCGGTGCCGATCGACACCCTGCAGGCCCAGGTGCAATGGGTAGATCACCAGCTATCGGTGTCCGGAGCGGCGCATGCGGCGCCGGATCTGAGGGAGCGCCTGTGGCGCGAGCGGGTCGAGATAATGAATACGCTGGTCCAGCTGCGCTATGTCGAGGCGCAGCGGGTCGCGCTTTGAAGGCTGGGGAAGCGGACGCCGCACCCGGCCGAGAATGCACATCCCGGAGGTCCTGACGATGAAAGGTTTTCCTGTACGCGCGGTGATCATCGCCGGTCTCACGGCGGTCATGACAGCGGGCGCGCCCTGCCTCGCCGCGGAAGCGAAGGCGGATCGTGAACAGTTGCGGAAGTCGCTGTCCGAGGCGCAGGCGCGCCTCGACTCGGCGGCGAGCGAGGTCGCCGATCTGAGCCGTCAGCTCTACGGCGGTCAGGAAGCCGATGTCGTGCGATTCATGCGTCCGGGGCGTCGCGGGGCGATGCTGGGCGTGAACATCGGCACCGACAAGCCGCGCGACACCGGCGTAGAGGTCGTGGGCGTGAGCCCCGGCGGCCCGGCCGAAGCGGCGGGTCTGCGCCCTGCCGACGTCATCGTCGCGATCGACGGCAAGACGCTCAAGCGCGCCGGCGACGAAACGGCGGCGACACAACTGGTCGAGCACCTGAGCGAGGTTGAGCCGGGTGCGAAGGTCAAGGTCGACTACCTCCGCGGCGACAAGCGCCAGACCGCGACGGTTACGACCAAGCCTGCCGAGCCGCCGTTTTTCGCCATGTTCCGCGATCGCTTCGACCTGCCCGCGGTCGCCGCGCTGCCGGACGTCGTTTCGTTCCCGCCGTTCGAGCATTTCCTCGGCCACGGACCCGGTTTCGGCGAGCTAGAGCTCGTCGAGATCACCCCGCGGCTCGGTAGCTATTTCGGCACCGACAAGGGGTTGCTCGTGGTGCGCGCCCCGAATGAGAGCGGCTACCAGCTGCAGGAAGGCGACGTGCTGATGGGGATCGACGGGCGGGTGCCCGAGAGCCCGGGGCACGCGTTTCGCATCCTGCGCTCGTACCAGCCCGGCGAGAAGCTCAAGCTCGACGTCCTGCGCAGCCGCAAACGGATGGAGGTGAGTGTCACGGTGCCGCGCGACCGACCGATGCATGGCGCCATGCCCGCGCCGCCGCCGGGCACGCCGCCGATGCCCGCGTTACCCATGCCGCCGCCGGCCGACGACGAGCAGGTTTGATCCGCCTCCCGTCGTACCGGAACCTTGCGACAAGAGAGCTGCCCGGAGTCGGGTACGCCCGGATACCCGGCTCCGATCCGGATTTGGTTCCACGCGGCTCTGCTAGCATGCGCTGCCGATGCTGCGCAGCGAGTTCGCGTACGACCTTCCCGACGAGTTGATCGCGCGCTATCCCTGTGAACGGCGCTGCGACAGCCGGCTGCTTCATCTTGACGGTAACGCGGGCACGATCGTCGATCGGAACTTCACCGATCTGCCCGCGCTGCTGCGCAAGGGCGACCTGCTCGTCTTCAACGACACCCGCGTGCTGCCCGCGCGGCTGCATGGAGTCAAGGACAGCGGCGGGCGCATCGAGCTGTTGCTCGAGCGCGTTGTCGATACGCACCGTGTCCTGGCGCAGCTTCGCGCCAGCAAGCCGCCGCGCCCAGGCTCGGGGCTCATGCTCGCGGGGGAACATCGCGCCATCGTGGCGGGTCGGCGTGACGAATTCTGGGAGGTCCGCTTCGAGGACGAGGCGCTGGCGGTCTTCGAACGGCACGGCGAGATCCCGCTGCCGCCCTATCTTCACCGCGCCGCCGAGGCGATCGACCGCGAGCGCTATCAGACGGTCTATGCGCGGGTGCCGGGCGCCGTGGCGGCGCCGACCGCGGGTCTGCATTTCGACGCTGCCCTGCTCGAACGCTGTACCGCCGCGGGGATCTCCGCCGCGCATCTGACGCTGCACGTGGGTGCGGGCACGTTTCAGCCGGTGCGCGCGGACGAGCTCGATGCGCACCACATGCATTCCGAGGTGATGAGCGTTTCGGCGGCGCTCTGCGCGCAGGTCGCGAAGGCACGGGGTCAGGGTGGCCGGGTCATCGCGGTCGGCACGACCAGCGTGCGCGCCCTCGAGTCCGCCGCCGCTGGCGGTAAGCTGGCGCCGCATGAGGGCGAGACGCGACTCTTCATCCGGCCCGGTCATCGCTTTCGGGTGGTCGACGCCCTGCTGACGAACTTCCATCTGCCGGAATCGAGTCTGCTCATGCTGGTGTGCGCCTTCGCCGGGCGCCAGCGCGTGCTGAACGCATACCGGCATGCGGTCGGCAACCGGTATCGATTCTTCAGCTACGGCGACGCGATGTTCGTCGAGCCGGACCGCGTTGCGATCGCGCCGCGGGATCCCCCATGAACTTCGAGCTGCTGACGCAGGACGGCCGGGCCCGGCGCGGCCGGCTCGGTCTTGCCCGCGGGACCGTGGAGACGCCCGCCTTCATGCCGGTCGGCACGTACGGAACCGTCAAGGCCATGACGCCCGAGGAGCTCAAGGGTCTCGGGGCGCAGATCGTGCTCGGAAACACCTTTCACCTGATGCTGCGCCCGGGACCCGAGGTGATCGCCGCGCACGGCGGGCTGCATCGGTTCATGAACTGGCCGGGGCCGATACTCACCGACTCCGGCGGATTCCAGGTATGGAGTCTTGCGGAGCTGCGCAAGCTCACGGAGGAGGGCGTGCGGTTCCGTTCACCCGTCAACGGCGACCCGTTGCTGCTGACGCCGGAGAGCTCGATCGCGGTGCAGACCGCACTCGATGCCGACGTCGTGATGGTGTTCGACGAATGCACGCCGTACCCGGCCAGCGAGACCGTCGCTCGAGACTCGATGGAGCTGTCGGCGCGCTGGGCGGCACGGAGCCGGTCCGAGTTCGATCGTCTGGGCAATGCGAACGCGCTCTTCGGGATCGTGCAGGGCGGAACGTGGCTTTCGCTCCGCGCCGCCTCGCTCGAATCGCTGACCGGCATCCGGTTCGACGGCTATGCGATCGGCGGCCTTGCGGTCGGCGAGCCGGCCGAAGAGCGCGAGTCCGTGCTCGAGGCACTCGACCCGCTGATGCCCGCCGATCGACCCCGGTACCTGATGGGGGTCGGCACGCCGGCCGACATCGTCCGGGCCGTGGCGCGCGGCATCGACATGTTCGACTGCGTCATGCCGACGCGGAACGCGCGCAACGGTCACCTGTTCACTACCGCCGGAGTCGTCCGGATACGCAACTCCGCGCATCAGACGGACCTGGGACCGCTCGACCCGGGCTGCGATTGCTATGCCTGTCGGCACTACAGCCGCGCCTATTTGCGTCATCTCGACCGCTGCAATGAGATCCTGGGCGCGCGCCTCAATACGATCCACAACCTGCACTACTACCTCGGCCTGATGGGCCGGATCCGCGCCGCCATCGAGGCCGGCCGGTATGCCGAGTTCCAGCGAGCGTTTCTCTCCGGCCCGGAGGGGAAGGCTGTTGCCGTCGGCAGTTCGCCGGGCGCTCGGGTATAATCGCCCGCCTTTTTTCCGACGCCCCCGGGGCGCGGTAGCACAGGAGTTCCCTGATGGACTGGTTGATCGCGAGCGCTTCGGCCCAGACGGCCGGAGGCGCGGCCCCCGGTGGCGCATTCGTGCAGCTGTTGCCGCTGCTGCTGATCTTCGTCGTGTTCTATTTCCTTCTGATCCGGCCGCAGGCGAAGCGGGCCAAGGAGCACCGTTCGATGGTGAGCGCCCTCGCCGTGGGCGACGAGGTCGAAACGAGCGGTGGAATTCTCGGCAGGGTCACTGAAATCGGCGAGCAGTTCCTGACGGTCGAGATCGCCGACAACGTCCGGGTCAAGGTCCAGCGCCAGACGATCACCCGCGTCCTGCCCAAGGGCACGCTCAAGAGCGCCTGAGCCCGCGGAAGCCCAAAAATGCACAGTTACCCGGCCTGGAAGGTCTGGCTGGTCGCGATTGTCTTGTTCGTGGCGGCATTGTTCGCGCTGCCGAACCTGTACGGCGATGCACCGGCGCTGCAACTCTCCCGCAACGATCGCGCTCGCGGTCACGGAGGCCGACCGCGGATCGGTGACGGCGACGCTCGCCGGGAAGAAGATCCCGATCGAGGCGTCCTACCTGTCCGAGGATCGGCTGGTGCTGCGGTTTCATACGGTGGAACAGCAGCTCGTGGCGCGCGACGTGCTGCAGGAGTCCATGGGCGAGGACTACCTCGTCGCGCTGTCGCACGTGCCGCGTACACCTGGCTGGGTGCGAGCCATTGGATTGAAGCCGATGAGCCTCGGCCTCGACCTGCGCGGCGGCGTGCACTTTCTCTACGAGGTGGACGTTGCTGGCGCGGTGAAACAGCTCCTCTCGGGCATGGAGCGCGACTACCGCACCCTGCTTCGCCACGAGCGGATCCCGTTCACCGGGGTTCGCAACAACGGCGTCGACACCGTGACGATGGAGCTGCGCTCGGCCACGGATGCGGAGCGGGCCACCGCGGCGATCCGCAGACAGGATCCGACCCTGTCCGTCACCACCAGCGCCACGGGCGAGGCAGCGGCGCTCACGGTCAAGCTCGGGCCCGACCACATCCGCCAGCGGCAGGATTTCGCAATCGAGCAGAACATCACGACGCTGCGCAACCGTGTCGACGAGCTGGGCGTTGCCGAGCCGATCGTGGCGCGGCAGGGGCTCAACCGCATACTCGTGCAGCTGCCCGGCGTTCAGGACCCGAACGAGGCGCTGCGCGTGCTTGGCGCGACCGCGACGCTCGAGTTCCGGCTGGTCGACGACCAGAACGACCCCGCCGAGGCGGAGCGCCTCAAGCGCGCGCCGCTCGGTTCGAGACTCTACCAGCGGCGTGACGGCGGGCCGGTGCTGCTCAGGCGGGAGGTCATCGCCTCGGGCGAGCAGCTCGTGGATGCGAGCTCCGGGTTCAGCGAGGGTCAGCCCGCAGTGTTCGTCAAGCTCGACGCCCGCGGCGCCGCCGAGATGCTCGAGACCACGCGGACGCACCTCGGCCGGCCGATGGCCGTGGTATTCATCGAGAAGAAGCGGCTGACCGAACAGCAGCAATGCCGGGGCGTGCGTTCGGGCACCGAATGCACCGAGGAGGAGGTCATCAGCGTCGCGACCATCCAGGGCGTGTTCGGCAGCAATTTCCAGATCACCGGGCTCATGGCGGGCGAGGCGCGAGAGCTGGCTCTGCTGCTCCGAGCCGGCTCGCTGGCTGCGCCGCTCTACATCGTCGAGCAGCGCACGGTCGGTCCGAGCCTCGGACAGGACAACATCGACCGCGGCCTGCAGGCGCTCGTCATCGGCATGGTCGGGATGTTCGTGTTCCTCATCACCTACTACCGCTGGTTCGGCGTCGTCGCGAGCCTGGTGCTCATCACCAACATGGTGATGCTCACCGCGCTGATGTCGCTCTTCCAGGCGACCTTGTCGCTGCCCGGCATCGCGGGAATCGTGCTCACGGTCGGCATGGCCGCGGACGCCAACGTCCTGATCTACGAGCGCATCCGCGAGGAGCTCCGCAACGGCATGAGTCCGAACGCGGCGATCAACGCGGGTTTCGACAAGGCGTTCTCCGCCATCGCCGACTCGAACGTCACCACCTTGATCGCCGGCATCGTGCTGCTTACCTTCGGTACGGGACCGGTGCGCGGCTTCGCGGTTACTCTGTGCCTCGGTATCGCCACTTCGATGTTCACGGCGATCATGGGAAGCCGGGCGCTGATCCACCTGATCTGGGGACGTCGGCGCAAGCTGGCGTCCCTGCCGATCTGAGGAGCCGTCGCCATGGAATTCTTCAAGAAGAAGACAAACATCCGCTTCATGGATGGCCGGCGCTGGTCGTACACGGTGTCCGGGATCCTGATCATCGGCTCGCTGCTGCTGCTCGCCTTCCGCGGGCTCAACTTCGGCATCGATTTCACTGGTGGCGTGGTGATTGAGCTTGCGTTCCCCGAGGCCGTGGAAATCGACCGCGTACGCTCGGCGCTCGCAGGAGGCGGGCTATGGCGAGGCGTCAGTGCAGAGCTTCGGCACGACGCGTGACGTGCTGGTGCGCGTGCTTCCGGAGCAGGGCAAGGACGTCAACCAGGTGAGCGAGGGCGTGCTCGACGCGATCCGCAGCTACGCGCCGGGTGTCGAGCTGCGGCGCACCGAGGTAGTCGGCGCGCAGGTCGGCACGCGAGCTCGCCGAGAAGGGCGCGCTCGCCGCGATCTTCACGTTCATCTGATGATCCTGCGATCTATATCGCGTTGCGTTTCCAGTGGAAGCTTGGCCTGGGCTCGGTGATCGCGGCGCTGCACGACCCGATAGTGGTGCTGGGATTCTTCGCCGCGACCCAGATGACCTTCGATCTGCCGACCCTGGCGGCGATCCTCGCGGTCGTCGGCTACTCGCTGAACGACACCGTCGTCGTCTTCGACCGCATCCGCGAGCGCTTTACGCTGAGCCGCAAGGATCCACCCGCGAAAGTCATCGACACGGCCGTCAACGAGACGCTGTCGCGCACACTTATGACCAGCGTGACGACCATGATGGCGGTGATGTCGCTGCTGATATTCGGCGGCGACGTTCTCAAGGGCTTTGCCACTGCGCTCGCGATCGGCGTGGTGGTGGGCACCTTCTCGTCGATTTACGTGGCGAGCGCGATCGCGCTCGACCTGAAACTGACGGCGCGCGATCTCATGCCCGCCCAACGAGAGAAGGGCGACGTGGACGCACTTCCCTGAGCGCCTCGCCGCACCGACGCGAACCTGAGGGTGCGCGCCCATGACCGAGCTGGTCTGGGTCGCGTTCCTCGCGCTGTTCCTGACGCTGCTGGTGATCGACCTGAGCGTCCTGCATCGGGAGGCGGCGGTGCTCTCGGTCAAGGAGGCGCTCTTCTGGACGCTGGTGTGGGTGGGCGTCTCGTTCTCCTTCACCTTCGCCATCTACGGGTTGTACGAGCACCGCTGGTTCGGCTTCGAACCCGGTCCCGGCGTGGCGTCGGGCTCGGACGCGGTCGTCCAGTACGTGACGGGCTACCTGCTCGAATGGTCGCTCTCGGTCGACAACATCTTCGTCATCGCGCTGATCTTCTCTTACCTGAAGATCCCGGTTCTATACCAGTACCGGGTACTGTTCTGGGGGATCGTCGGTGCGATCGTGCTGCGCGGCCTGATGATCGCGGCGGGCACGGCGCTGGTGCACAAGTTCGACTGGATGTTCTACGTCTTCGGCGGGATCCTGCTCGTCTCGGCGCTCAGGATGCTGAAGCCCGACGCCGAGGAGGCCGACGTCGCCAACAGCTGGCCGGTGCGGCTGGTTCGGCGGGTGATGCCCGTGACCTCGGAGATCACGACCTCGAAGTTCATGCTGCGCCAGGACGGCAAGCTCCATGCCACTCCGCTGCTCGTCGCGCTCGTGATCGTGGACATCACGGACGTGGTGTTCGCGGTCGATTCGATTCCCGCGATCCTTGCGGTCACCCGTGATCCGTTCCTGGTCTTCACTTCGAATGCGTTCGCGATCCTTGGCCTGCGCGCGCTCTATTTCGCGGTAGCCGGGCTGATGGCGATGTTCCGCTACCTGAAGTACAGCCTGGTGCTGATCCTTGCCTTCGTCGGCGTGAAGATGCTGCTGGTCAACCACTACCACGTGCCGAACCTGATGTCGCTCGGGATCATCGTCGCGACACTCGCCGCCGGCGTGCTCGCCTCGCTGTGGGCGACCCGCCGCGAGGGCGAGACGGAACGAAGCTGACCCCGCCGGGCTAGCGACCTTCGGCGCGCAGCGTGCTGTGGCGGTAGCCGTAGAAGAAGTAGATCACCAGTCCAATCGCGGTCCACGCGACCAGCCGAATCCAGGTGTCGCGCGGCAGTGCGAAGATCATCGCGATGCAGATGATCGAGCCCAGGCTGCAGACGACCCACGGCATTGGCACGCGGAACGGACGCGGAATCTCAGGTCGCGTATAGCGCAGCACGAGCACGCCGATGCAGACCGTCGTGAACGCGAGCAAGGTGCCGATCGACACCAGCTCACCGAGGATCGTGACCGGCAAGAGTCCAGCGATGAGCGCCGCGAGGAAGCCGGTGATCAGCGTGCCGATGTAAGGAGTGCGGTATTTCGGGTGCACCTTCCGGAAGAGCGGCGGAAGCAGCCCGTCGCGGGACATGCAATAGAAAATCCGCGGCTGACCCAGCATCATCACCAGGATCACGGAGGTCATGCCGGCAATCGCACCGGCCTTGATGAATCCCGCCAGCCAGGCGAGCTGCGGGTAGCGGTCGAGCGCGACGGCGATCGGCGCCGGCGAGTCGAGCTCCGGGTACGGGACCATCCCTGTGAGCACCGCAGATACGGCTACGTAGAGCACCGTGCAGATTGCAAGGCTGCCGAGTATGCCGATCGGCATGTCGCGCTGGGGGTTCTTCGCTTCCTGCGCAGCAGTCGACACCGCGTCGAAGCCTATGTAGGCGAAGAAGATGATGCCCGCGCCCTGGACGATGCCGCTCCAGCCAAACCGGCCGAACTCGCCGGTGTTGGGCGGTATGAAGGGATGCCAGTTCGCGCCGCTGACGTACCAGACGCCGAAGCCCAGGAACAGCAGGATCACCGTGACCTTGATGGCGACCACGAACGCGTTGAAGCGCGCCGACTGCTGGATGCCGACGTAGCAGAGCGCCGTGATGGCTGCCACGACCAGCACGGCGGGTAGATTGATGAGTGCCCCGGTGCGCACGATCTCGTAGTGCCCCGCGCCCTTGGTGAACGGCGCGTTGGTGAGCGCGTCGGGCAGCTGAACGCCGAACTGCTCGACCAGGCTCACGACGTAGCCCGACCACCCGACCGCCACCGTCGAGGCCGCGAACAGGTACTCGAGGATCAGGTTCCAGCCGATGAACCAGGCGACGAACTCGCCGAGCGTCGCGTAGGAATAGGAATAGGCACTTCCGGACACGGGAATCATCGCGGCGAACTCCGCGTAGCAGAGCCCCGCGAAGGCGCAGCCCAGCCCGGCGACGATGAACGACAGCATCAGCGCGGGGCCCGCCTGGTTCGCCGCCACCGTGCCGGTCAGCACGAAAATGCCGGTGCCGATGACGGCGCCGATGCCGAGCAGCACCAGCGCCCGGGCGTCGAGCGTGCGATTGAGTTCGTTGGAGGCTCCGAAGCTGCAGAGATCGGCGACCGACCTGGTCGAGAACAGGCGGACGAGGCTGGTAGCCATGGGTGTGCTCGCGCGCGTATGGCGCCCGGTCAGGGCGATGGCGCCGGAATGTACTGGAAGCCGGCCGCCCCCGATAGGGGCCCGCGTATCAGACCTCGCGCAAGCCCGCCGGTATGTGTGGTCCCAGGCACTCGATCATCGCCTCGAATACCTTGGGTGTCCCCGCAAGGATATTGCCGCGCTGCCGGTATTCGCCGCCGGTGAGGTTGCCGACGCGTCCGCCCGCCTCGGTGATCAGCAGCGTGCCCGCCGCGGTATCCCACGCGTTGAGACCGATCTCCCAGAACGCATCGAGCCGGCCGGCTGCGACATAAGCCAGATCGAGCGCGGCAGCGCCGGGACGGCGGATGCCGGCCGTCTGCTCGATGACAGCGCGCAGCATCGCCATGTAGCCGTCCAACCACTCGACGTTCGAGCGGTACGGGAAACCCGTGCCGACCAGCGCGCCTTCCAGCGTCACCTGCCGGCTGACCCGGATGCGCTTGCCGTCGAGCTGAGCGCCGTCGCCTCGCGACGCCGTGTACAGTTCCTGGCGCATCGGGTCGTAGACGACGCCGTGCTCGAGCCGGCCGCGCCGCTCGACCGCAAGCGAGACCGCGAACACCGGGAACCCGTGCAGGAAGTTGGTGGTGCCGTCGAGCGGGTCGATGATCCAGACGAATTCGTCGCCGCCGCTGCGTCCGGATTCCTCGCCGAGAAACCCGTGATCCGGATGCGTGCGCCGGATCGTCTCGATGATGTCGCGCTCGGCGAGCTGATCCACCTCGGTGACGAAGTCGTTGCGGCTCTTGGAGCGCACGCCCAGCGTGGGTACCCGATCGACGTTGCGGACGATCAGGTCACCGGCGCGCCGCGCCGCACGCACGGCGATGTTGAGCATTGGCTGCATGGACCTGTCCCGGGGTTACGATCGGCTTGCGAAAGAGCGGCGGGAGGGCCCGCCAAAGCGCGGCTAGAATAGCAGAGCATGAATGTCCGAATCGTCCTGGTCGGAGCGCGGCATCCGGGAAACATCGGCTCGACGGCGCGGGCGATGAAGACCATGGGGCTCTTCGATCTGGCACTGGTCGCGCCGGAGCGCTTCCCGGCGCCTGAGGCCGTGACGATGGCAGCCGCGGCCGACGACGTGCTCGCCCGCGCGAGAATCTTCGCGACCGTGCGCGAGGCCGTCGGCGACTGCGGGCTCATCGTGGGTACGACCGCGCGTGCGCGGCATCTGCCCTGGCGGATGGTCGAGCCACGCGAAGCGGCGCCGGAGATCGTCGCCGCTGCCGAACGCGCGACGGTGGCTCTCCTGTTCGGCGGGGAACGCACCGGTCTCTCGAACGACGATCTCGCGCAGTGTCAGCGGCTGCTCACAATCCCCTGCAACGAGGCCTACGAATCGCTGAATCTCGCGATGGCGGTGCAGGTGGTCGCCTACGAGCTCTGGCTCGCGTCGCGCAAGCCGCGCGGCGGAGAGGGTACGGTCGCCGCCGCTCCGCATGCGAGCGCGCACGAAATGGAGCGGTTCTACGAGCAGCTCGCCGAGGTGCTGGACGAGATCGATTTCCGCGATCGCACCGGCAGCGGCAACCTGATGGCGCGGCTGCGGCGCTTCTTCAACCGCGCCGCGCCGGACGAGAACGAGATTCACATCCTGCGCGGAATCCTGACCGCGGTGCAGGGTCGGCGGCGTCGCGCGGGCGAGCCACATCGGGCGCGTGCTGCGCCCGGCACATGATGGACACGATCTACCTCGACAACGCCGCGACCACGCCCGTCGATCCGCGCGTGGTCGAGGAAATGCTCGCCTGCATGGGATCCGGCGCGGATTTCGCAAATGCGTCCTCCGTCAGCCACGAACCCGGACGCCGTGCCAGTGCGCGGATCGAGGCGGCGCGCTCGGCCGTCGCCGTGCTCGTGGGAGCAGCTCCGGAACAGATCGTATGGACCTCGGGTGCAACCGAGGCGAACAACCTCGCGATCTTCGGAGCCGCGCGCTTTCATCGGTCGAAGGGCGCGCACATCGTGACGTCGCGTACCGAGCATCCATCGGTGCTCGACCCCTGCCGCCGTCTCGAGCGCGAAGGGTTCGAGGTGAGCTATCTGCGTCCGGGTCCCGACGGCATCGTCGAGCCGCCGCAGGTCGAGGCGGCGTTGCGGCCGGACACGATCCTCGTGTCGCTGATGCACGTCAACAACGAGACCGGCGTCATCCAGGACGTGCGGGAAGTGGGTCGCATGTGCCGCGCGCGCGAGGTGCTGCTGCACGTGGACGCGGCGCAGAGCGCCGGCAAGCTCGACCTCGACGTGCTCGGCGACCGGATCGATCTACTCGCATTGACTGCGCACAAGCTGAACGGCCCGAAGGGCGTGGGCGCGCTCTGCGTGCGCCGCGAGCCGCGGCTCGGGCTCGTGCCGCTGCATGTACGGCGGAGGTCAGGAACGCGGTCTGCGCTCCGGGACGCTGCCCACGCACCAGATCGCCGGCTTCGGCGCCGCCTGCCGGATCGCCGCGGCAGAGATGGCGGAGGAGGGCGCGCGCGTTACGCATCTGCGCGAGCGGTTGTGGTCGGCACTTGCCAGCCTGCCCGGAATATGGCTCAACGGGTCCGAGCACAGGCGCGCGCCCGGGATCCTCAATGTCTCGATCGAAGGCGTCGAAGGAGAGAGCCTCCTCCTTGCGCTTTCCGACCTCGCGCTGTCGTC
This sequence comes from uncultured Gammaproteobacteria bacterium, assembly GCA_963728295.1. GTDB lineage: Bacteria > Pseudomonadota > Gammaproteobacteria > Steroidobacterales > Steroidobacteraceae > DATJKD01. Next base: position 568,601 of record CAVSKB010000011.1, read on the forward strand.
AGGCTCCGCGTGCGCGACCCTGCGCGGCGAGCCTTCGTACGTGCTGCGCGCCCTTGGCCGAAGCGAGCAGCTTGCGCAGGGCTCCCTCAGAATCAGTCTGGGCCGTTACACGAGCGCGGACGACATAGAACGCGCTGCGATGCGGATCCGCGGCGAAGTCGAGCGGCTGCGGGCGATCGCGCCGCCGCTGGCCGCCGCGGCCGGTTGATGCACGCCGACCCGCGCTATGGCGCCGAGGTTCTGCGCCGGTTCCGCGAGCTGCCGGGCGCGGGTGATGCCACGGGCGACGCAGGCGTGATCAATGCCCGCGCCGATGCTGCCGACGACGGTGCGCGCGTCGTGCTCAGCCTGCGGATCGAGCGCGGCGTCGTAGTCGAAGCACGGTTTCGCGCCTACGGCTGTCCGTATTTCATCGCCGCGGCATCGTGGCTGACCGATCGGCTCGGCGGGGCGACGAGGCTCGAAGTCGCCGAATGGGACTGGCGCGAGGCAGCGGAGGCGCTCGAGATCCCCCCGGCGCGATTCGGGCGGCTGATCACACTTCAGGATGCCGTGCGCGCCGCGGCCGCTGCCTGGCCGGGGACAGCCGCCACGGCGGTGTAGAATCGGGCATCGACTCCGCATCTATGAGAGACATGGCCGTATCACTGACCGATTCAGCTCGCGAACGTGTTTCGAGCTTCCTCCGCGCCCGGGGCCACGGCATCGGACTGCGCCTTGGCGTAAAGAAGACCGGCTGCTCTGGTTTTGCCTATGTCGTCAACTACGCCGATGCGGTCGCGGACGACGATGTCGTATTCGAGCAGGACGGGGTGAAGGTGATCGTCGACCCGGAGAGCCTGCGCATGATCGACGGCACGGAGGTCGATTTCGTGCGCGAGGGCCTCAACGAGGCCTTCAAATTCCGCAACCCGAACGTCAAGGGCGAGTGCGGCTGCGGCGAGAGTTTCAACGTCTGACCGGAAGTTGAGTCCGATCCCGACGTAACTGCCTGCTGCGGCTCGCTTTTCTTTTCAGCCGCCCCCGAGCGCGGTATACTTCGCGGCTATTTTCAAAGCCGCTGGTCCTGCCTGCGCGAGCGCGAGGCACGCAGCCGGCCGCAAACCAACGATCCGGGCGCGGCTGCGCCCGCCACGAGGGCCTGCATGACCGTCGAACGCACCCTGTCCATCGTCAAGCCCGATGGCGTCCGCAAGAACGTGATCGGCGAGGTTTATCGCCGCTTCGAGAAGGCCGGGCTCGCAATCGTCGCTGCGCGCATGACCCGCTTGTCGACCGCGCAGGCCGAGGCCTTCTATGCGATCCACCGGGAGCGGCCCTTCTTCCGCGACCTGGTCAGTTTCATGACCTCAGGCCCGGTGATGGTGCAGGTGCTCGAGGGTGCCGACGCCGTCGCGAAGAACCGCGAGATCATGGGCGCGACGGATCCGAAGCAAGCCGCACCGGGCACGATTCGCGCGGACCTCGCCTCGAGCATCGACCAGAATGTCGTGCACGGCTCGGACAGCGTCGAGAACGCCGCCGTCGAAGTGGCGTTTTTCTTCCCGCAATCCGAGATCTGTCCGCGCTGAGGCAAGCGGAACTCGCCAGACGTCGACGGTCAAACCGGCCATGGATACCGCCACCACACGCACCAACCTGCTCGGACTGACCCGTTCCGAGCTCGAGGCGTTCGTCGCCGGAATGGGTGAGAAGCCGTTTCGGGCCCGCCAGCTGTATGAAGTGGGTGTATCGCCGCGGCGTCGGCGATATCGCGGCGATGTCCGATCTCGGCAAGGTATTTCGCGAGCGGCTGACGGCGGAGGCCGAGATCCGCGTCCCCGAGGTCATTCACCGGCAGGTCTCGAGCGACGGCACGCGCAAGTGGCTGCTGCGTTTCGAGGGCGACCAGGCCATCGAGATGGTCTTCATCCCCGAGCCGGGTCGCGGCACGCTCTGCATCTCGAGCCAGGTCGGCTGCGCGATGGACTGCACTTTCTGCTCGACGGCGCAGCAAGGCTTCAATCGCAATCTCGATGTCGCCGAGATCACCGGCCAGGTGTGGCTGGCGAATCGCGAGCTGGGCGCAGAACCTGGCGGTGACCGGCTGATCACCAACGTTGTCTTCATGGGCATGGGCGAGCCGCTGGCGAACTACCGTAACGTAGTGCCGGCGGCCCAACTGATGATGGACGACCACGGCTTCGACCTGTCGCGGCGGCGTGTCACCGTCAGCACATCGGGTCTCGTGCCGCAGATGATGCGCATCGCGGAGGAAACCAATGTCGCGCTCGCGGTGTCGCTGCATGCGCCGAACGATGCACTCCGCAGCCAGCTCGTGCCGATAAACCGCCGGCATCCGATCGCGGAGCTGCTGGCGGCCTGCTGGCACTACGTCGAGCGTCAGAACGCGCGCAACGTGACCTTCGAGTACGTGATGCTCGACGGCGTCAACGACCGGCCGGAGCATGCCCGCGAGCTCGCGGCGCTGCTGCGCGGCCGGCCGGCCAAGGTCAACCTGATCCCGTTCAATCCGTTTCCGGGTACGCGCTACAGTCGCTCGCCCGGGCCCGTGATTTCGTCGTTCCGCGACCGGCTCCTCAAGGACGGCGTCATCGCCACCGTGCGGCGCACGCGCGGCGACGACATCGATGCGGCCTGTGGCCAGCTCGTCGGCCGTGTCGTCGATCGCACGACGACTCGCCTGGGCGATCGCCTGGGTGGGATCCCCGTGGTGGTGGCATGAAGAGGCCGGTTTCGACCTGGTTCGCGGCGACGCTGGCGATCATTGCCGCGGTCGCGGGTTGTACCCCCAGCTCGCCGCGGATCGACGGCGCGTCGAAGACCAAGGCCGCGCAGACCAACGCCCAGCTCGGCATGACGTACCTGCAACAGGGCAATCTCACCGCGGCGCGCGATCGCATCGAGAAAGCGCTGGAGCAGAATCCGAAGACCGCCGAGACCCAGATGGCGGCGGGCTTCCTCTACGACCGGATCGGCGATGACCGCAAGGCGCAGACGCACTACGACCAGGCCGTGAAGCTCGCCGACGGCAATCCCGACGTGCTCAACAACGCAGCGGTGTTCTATTGCCGCAAGGGCGACAAGAAGCGGGGCGAGAAGCTTTTCCTCGAGGCCGCGAACAACGCGATGTACCGCACACCGGCCGCCGCGTACACAAACGCGGGGAAGTGCGCGCGTGCGGACAGTCGCCCCGCCGACGCCGAGAGCTACTTCCGCAAGGCGCTCGCCTTTCAGCCCGATCAGCCGGATGCACTGCTGCAGATGGCCGATCTCAACCACGACGGCGGCAACGACTTCCAGGCGCGCGCTTTTCTGCAGCGCTACATGGCCATCGGGCCGGTGAATCCGCAGGCGCTGTGGCTCGGGTATCGCATCGAACGCAAGCTGGGCGACAGCACGCAGTCGCAGGAATACGCACGGCGGCTGCGGACCGAGTTCGCGACATCCGCTGAGACACGCGAGCTGCTCGAGGCGGAGCAAGGTGGGTGATGGCCGGGGACACCGCCGGTCAGGCGCGAGGCCAGGGACCCGGGGCCGAGCTCTCGAGCGAGCGTGAGCGCCAGGGTCTCACCCAGCAGCAGGTCGCCGAGCAACTGAACCTGGACGTCAGCGTCATCCACTGGATCGAGCACGACGATTTCGCCGCACTCGGCGCACCGGTGTTCGCCAAGGGCCACCTGCGGCGCTACTCGACGCTGCTCGGCCTTCCGCCCGAGCGGCTGCTCGAGGCCTACGAGCAGACCGGCACGCATCCCTCGCAACCTACGCTGATCCCGAAGGGGCGCGAGGAGCTGGTGCCACCGCGTGCGGCACCGCGCTGGCCCTGGGCGCTGGCGCGGCATAGCCGGGGCGCTTCTGCTGGCGGCTGTGGCCGCCTACGTCGTCGAGCGCTGGTCGGCACGCGCAAAGCCGCCTGCCTCCGCGACGGCCGCCGTCGAACCGGCGCCGTCGGATGCGCCACAGGAAGTGCCGGCGAGCGTCGCCGCGGCGCCCGAGCCTGCGACGCAGACGCCGGCAGTCGAGCCGGCAGCCAACGGCAGTCAGGTGTCGCTCAGGCTCACTTTCAGCGAGGACACCTGGGTGGAGGTCTACGACGGCACCGGCGCCGCGGTGCTCTACGACCTCGGCAGCCGGAACACCGAGCGCACCGTGCGCGCCGTACCGCCCCTGAGCGTGACGATCGGCGACCCTGACTCGGTAGCGGTGTACGCCAACGGTCGGCGCCTCGCGGTGCCCGCGGCGCCCGCAGGGCAGAGCCTCACCCGCTTCAGCATCGACGCCACGGGCGCCGTGCGCTGAAGCACCGAGGGGTCTCATGACAACCGGTCTTACGCCTGTGCGTGGCATGAACGATGTTCTGCCCGAGGACGCGCCGGCCTGGCAGCGGCTCGAGCGGATCGCGCGCGAGACGCTGTCGGAATACGGCTATCGCGAGCTGCGCCTGCCGCTGCTCGAGCGCACCGAGCTCTTCAAGCGCTCGATCGGCGAGCACACCGACATCGTCGAGAAGGAGATGTACAGCTTCGAGGACCGCGGCGGGGAATCGGTCACCCTGCGGCCGGAGGCGACGGCCGGCGTCGTGCGAGCCTGCATCAGCAATGGCCTGCTGCACAACCAGCGCCAGAAGCTGTGGTGCCAGGGCCCGATGTTCCGCTATGAGCGGCCGCAGAAGGGCCGCTATCGCCAGTTTCACCAGATCGACGCCGAGGCGATAGGCTTCAGCGGTCCGGACGTCGATGCGGAGCTGATCCTGATCTCGGCGCGAATCTGGCGGCGACTGGGAATCCTGGGTCTTTCGCTCAACCTGAACACGCTCGGGACTCCGGAGTCCCGGCGTGGCTATCGCGCGTTGCTCACGGACTACTTCCGACATCATGCGGACGCGCTCGACGACGGACAGCAGGCGCCGGCTCGAGGGCAATCCGCTGCGCATCCTCGACAGCAAGAATCCGGCGATGCGCGAGGTGCTGGCGGGTGCGCCGCTGATCACCGATCACCTCGACGCGGAATCGGCGGGGCACTTCGCCGCGCTGCGCGCGCATCTCGATGCGGCGGGCGTGACCTATGCGCTGAACCCGCGGCTGGTGCGCGGTCTCGACTACTATTCGCGCACTGTTTTCGAATGGGTCACGACGGACCTCGGCTCGCAGGACGCCGTCTGCTCGGGCGGGCGCTACGACGGTCTCGTCGCGCAGCTCGGCGGCGAGCCGACGCCCGCGATCGGCTGGGCCCTCGGGCAGGAACGCATCGTCGAGCTGATGCAGCTGCAGCAGCGGGACGTGGACGCCATGGCACCGGCCGTGTACCTGCTGCTCGCGGGCGCCGCCGCGGAGCAGAACGGGATCGCGCTCGCCGAGCGGCTGCGCGACGAGCTGCCCGGGCACGGCATCGAGACCAACTGCGGCGGTGGCAGCATCAAGTCGCAGATGAAACGCGCCGATCGCAGCGGCGCGCTTTTCGCGCTGATCCTGGGGGACGACGAGCTCGCGCGCGGCGTCGTCGCCATCAGGGAGTTGCGTGGCGACGCGGCGCAGCATGAAGTGCCGCTCACCGGCGTTGCGGCCGAGCTCGGCCGTCGACTGGGCGCGGCACGGGAATCGCGATAGACAGCAACCGCGAGCGCGTTGCGCTCACCGACTCTGGAGTGTGCTTACGTGGAAGACCTGAGCGATCTGGAACGCGAAGAACAGCTGCGCAGCTTCTGGCGCGATAACTGGCTGACGATGGTCGGTGGCGTCGCGATTGGCCTCGGCGCCATCGCCGGATGGCGCTACTGGCAGTCGCATACGCGGCAGCAGGCAGAGCAGGCCGAGGTCGCCTACACCGGCGTCATCGATGCGTTGACGGCCAACAAGCGCGACGATGCCGTGACCCGCGCCGCTGCCCTGCGGAAAGCTGATCCGTCCTCGCCCTACGCGGATCAGGCGGATCTGGCGCTCGCTCGGGCCGCCGTCGACAGCCGCGATTACGACGAGGCCGCGAAGCGTCTTCGCACCGTCATTGACGGTTCGCGCGACCCGGAGCTCCGGCAGGTTGCGCGGATGCGGCTCGCGCGTGTCTTGATCGAGCAGTCGAAGCCTGACGAGGCACTGGCGCTGCTCGATACATCGACGGCAGGCGCGTTCGCTCCCCATTTCCACGACATACGCGGCGACGCCCTCACCGTGAAGGGTGACACCGTCGGCGCGCGCCGCGCGTACGACGCGGCGCTCGCGGCGGATCCCGAGCAGAAGAGTCTCGACCGGGACTACGTGGCATTGAAGCGCGAGTCTCTGCCCGCCGCGCCCGCGGCGGGAGCGGCCCCATGATGCGCCGGCTCGCACTCCTCGGGCTCGTGGCGCTCCTCGCGGCGGGCTGTGACAAGGACGAGGACGTAGATCCGCCCGCGGAGCTCGTCGACGTCAAGCCCGCGATCCAGGTCGACAAGCTGTGGTCGACGCGGGTCGGCGATGCGGGTGAGCATCTTCGGCTCTCGCTCGGCATGGCGGTCGACGACGGTACCCTCTACGTCGCCTCGCACAAGGGCGTTGTGCACGCAATCTCGCCCGCAGACGGCCGAACACGCTGGCGTGCAGAGACAAAGCTCGCGGTCTCTGCCGGACCGGGCAGCGGGAGCGGGCTGGTGGTGCTCGGCACCAGCGATGGCGACGTCGTGGCGCTCGAAGCCGCCGACGGGCGCCAGCGCTGGAAGGCGCGCGTGAGTGGCGAGGTACTCTCTGCGCCGCTCGTCGCGGGCGATCGCGTCGTCGTGCGCACGCTCGATGGGCGGATGCGCGCGCTCGCGGCATCCGATGGCCACGAGCTCTGGCTGGTTGAAGAGCTGGTACCGCGGCTTTCACTGCGGGGCGCGGCCGCACCCGTCGTGAGCGGCGACGTCGTGATCTGCGGCTTCGACACCGGCAAGCTGGTCGCCGTGTCGCTCGCGACCGGCGAGGCGCTGTGGCAGGCGCAGGTCAGCACGCCCAGCGGGCGCACCGAGCTCGAGCGGCTAGCCGACGTCGACGCGGCGGTGCGCATCTCGGGCGACGACGTATATGCCGTGGGCTATCAGGGACGTCTCGTCATGCTGTCGCTCGACGCCGGCCGGGTGTGGTGGGGGCGCGACGTGTCGAGCTATCGAGGCCTGGCGCTCGACGACGACCAGGTATACGTGTCCGCGGCCGACGGCGCCGTCATCGCCCTGCGCCGCCGCGACGGCAGCGTGGTGTGGCAGCAGGACGGGCTGCACCAGCGCGGACTCGGCACGCCGGCGGTGGCCGGCTCGACGGTCGTGGTTGGCGATTTCGAGGGCTATCTGCACTGGCTCGATCGCGACACCGGGCGCTTCGTGGCGCGCGAGCGGCCCGGGGATACGCCGATCCGTGAACCGGTCGTGGACTCCGGCCGGCTCTACGCACTCGACGTCGACGGTACGCTGGTCGCCTACGCGGTCGGCGGCGCGGACGCAGCGGCCGGCGGGGAGTGACGCAAAGGCCTCGCCGGTGCTCGCCGTCCTCGCGCTCGTCGGGCGTCCGAATGTCGGCAAATCGACGCTGTTCAACGTGCTCACGCGCACCCGCGACGCACTCGTCGCGGACGTCCCGGGGCTGACGCGTGACCGCAAGTACGGCTACGCGCGCGTCGGCGCCCGACCGGCTGTCGTCATCGACACCGGCGGCCTGGTTGAAGGGCCGGACGGCGTCGAGCGACTGACCGCGACCCAGACGCGCAAGGCAATCGAGGAGGCGGATCGCGTGCTGCTCGTCGTCGACGGCCGCGCGGGTCTCACGCCGCCCGACCTCCACGTGGCGACACAGCTGCGCCGCAGCGGCAAGCCCGTGCTGATCGTCGTCAACAAGTCCGAGGGGCTCGAGCCCGGCGTCGGCGGCGGCGGATTTTCACTCGCTGGGTTTCGGCGAGCCGGTGGCGGTGTCGGCCGCGCACGCGGAAGGGCTCGAGGCGCTGATGAGCCGCGCGCTCGACGGTCTCGCCGCCGGTACCGCCGAGCCAGCCGCGCCAGAAGAGAATGCGATCCGGGTCGCGGTGATCGGCCGCCCCAACGTCGGCAAGTCGACGCTGATCAACCGCCTGCTCGGCGAGGAACGGATGATCGCGTTCGACAAGCCAGGAACGACGCGTGACAGCGTCTACGTGCCGTTCGAGCGCGACGGGCAGGCCTATGTGCTCATCGACACCGCCGGCGTGCGCAGGCGTGCGCGTGTGCATGACGCGATCGAGAAATACAGCATCGTCAAGGCGCTTCAGGCGATCGACGAGGCGCAGATCGTGATCGGCGTGCTGGACGCGCAGGAATCGGTGTCCGAGCAGGACGCGAGCCTGCTTGGTCTCGTGGCCGCGCAGGGGCGGGGCCTCGTGATCGCGGTCAACAAGTGGGATCGCCTGGCACAGGATCAGCGCGAGGCGATCCGGTCGGGTCTCGATCTCAGGCTCGATTTCCTGACCTTTGCGCCCGTGCACTTCATCTCGGCCCGGCACGGCACCGGCGTCGGCGAACTGATGGAGTCGGTCAGGTCGGCGTACCGCGCAGCGATGCGCGAGCTGCCGACTCCAGCGCTTACCCGGGCGCTCGAGGCCGCGATCACGAGCCACCAACCGCCGCTGGTGCGGGGCCGCCGCATCAAGCTGCGCTACGCCCACCAGGGCGGCCGGAATCCTCCCGTCGTCGTGATACACGGCAACCAGACCCAGCACGTACCCGACGCGTACCGCCGTTATCTCGAGAACCACTTCCGGCGCGTGTTCGGGCTCCGCGGGACGCCGATGCGGATCGAGTTCCGCACCGATGAGAATCCTTACGCGGGCCGGCGCAACGAGCTCACGCCGCGCCAGCAGCGCAAGCGCAACCGCATCGTGCGGAGCCGCAAGCGCGGCAAGCGCTAGTGCCGCAAGTGCGGCAGATAACCTGTGGTTCTGAGCCGCTGCCGGCGCGCGCTTGTGTCCCGGCGCGGCCGGCTTAGACTGCCGTCCATGTCCGTCGCCGTGGTAAAGCCGCACGCACCGCCGGAGTTTCCCGCGCGGAAGCTCGTCAGCCTGCCGCAGCCGCTGCGGTTGTATCGCGGCGGTTCGATCGCGAAGCCTGTCGTGGCGTATGAGAGCTGGGGTAGTCGCAGTGCGGCCGACGACAACACGGTGCTGCTCTTCACCGGGCTGTCGCCGTCCGCGCACGCCGCATCCTCTGCCCTCGATCCGACCGAGGGCTGGTGGGAGTCGATGATCGGCGAGGGCCGCCCCATCGACACCCTCCGCTGGCACGTGGTCTGCGTCAACTCGCTCGGGAGCCCGTTCGGCTCGTCAAGCCCCGCCTCGATCGATCCCGCGTCCGGCCGCCCCTACGGAACGTCGTTTCCGGAACTCTCCGTCGAGGACATAGCGAGCGCCGCACGTGAGGCACTGCGGACACTCGGCATCGCGCGCGTGGCCTGTGTCCTCGGGCCGTCGCTCGGCGGCATGACGGTGCTGGCGTACTGCACCCAGTACCCCGACGAGGTGGATGCGCTGATCTCGATCTCAGGCGCGGTCAGCGCATCGGCTCAGGCGATCGCGCTACGCGCGCTGCAGCGTGAGATCGTGCGCAGCGACCCGCAGTGGCGCAACGGCGAGTACGAACCCGGTCGCGGGCCGCGCACAGGACTTCGCCTCGCACGCAAGCTCGGGACCATCACGTACCGCGGCGCGCGGGAGTTCGACACGCGATTCGGACGGCGGCGGATCGCCGGAACCGGCGGGCCGGACGGTGAGCCACGCCGCTTCGAAGTCGAGGCCTATCTCGACCACCAGGCGGAACGTTTCTCGGAGATCTTCGACGCGAACTGCTTTCTCGCCCTGTCGCGCGCAATGGACGAGTTCGATCTCACGGAGCACGGCGGCACGATCGTCGCGGCGTTTGCCCGTTTCCGCGCCATGCACGCGCTCGTGATCGGCGTGGAGACGGACATCCTGTTCCCGATCCACCAGCAGCGGGAGATCGGGGCCGGCCTCGAGGCGGCCGGTGCGCAGGTCGAGTTTCACGCCTTTCCGTCTGTGGCAGGTCACGACTCGTTCCTGGTAGACCTGCCACGCTTCGAAGCGGCGATTGGCGGGTTTCTCGCCCGTCGTTGAGTGGCACGGCCGCGGTCACTCTCCGACCAGGAGCAGCGCCGGGTCGATCAGCGCGCGGTTGAGCGCAATACCCCAGTGCAGATGCGCGCCGGTGACCCTGCCGGTCGCGCCGACCAGGCCGAGCTGTGCACCCGCGCCAACCTCGTCGCCGGCTTTGACATCAATTCGGCTCAGGTGGCAGTACATCGCGACCACGCCCTGGCCGTGATCGACGAAGACCGTCTGACCGTTGAAAAAGAAATCACCGGTGTCGATCACGCGGCCGGGCGCCGGGCTCAGGATTGGCGTCCCTGCCGCAGCCGCGATATCCATGCCGCTGTGGGGACTGCGCGCCTGACCGTTGAAGAAGCGTCGTAGCCCGAACGAGCTCGAGCGAGTCCCGGCGACGGGCGCTGCGAGCCGCAGCAATGGCTGCCGATCCACGCTGTACGTCGAAAGCGCCCGGTCGATGCGTGCGCGTTCAGCGGCGATGCGCTCCAGGTCCTGCGGCGACGGATCGACGTGCCGCTGGTTCATAACGGTCAGGCGCTGCTCGTCGTAAGCCTTGGACGCTACCTCGAAGACGACGGTGGTGGTAGGCCCGCCGTTCGGGTGATTGATCTCGACCGTCTGCGGGCCGGGCGTCGCATCGAGCGGAATTCCGATCACCGCCACGCGCCGTCCGTGCCGCAGCAGCAGCGGCGCGCGGTAACCGTTGAACGTCACGCGGGCCTCGCTCGACTCGGGCGGACCCAGGTCCAGGAGCGCGATGCCACCGGGTACGCGGCTCTCGAGCGGCAATGGAAGCTCTTCAGTCGCCTGCGCAAACGTCGCGAGCAGCAGCGACGCGACGCATGCGATGCCGCGCGAGTTCGATGAGCGCCGTCGCGGTCTCACGCAGGGTCCCGCGGCTCCGCGCCGGCCGGTACGTCCGGCGTCGTGGCCGTCACCGTCGCCGCGAGCGAGCCCCGCCAGAGCCGCACGTCCAGAGGCGCGCCGGGCGCGGTTTCGACGGCGTCGCGCAGCACCCGGCCCCCGCCCGTCATTACGATGGCATAGCCCCGTTCGAGCGTTGCCTCTGGTCCGGTCGCGTGGAGAGTACGGATCGCCGATTCGAGCCGCCCGCGCGCCGCGAGCAGGTTTCGCCGACCCGCCGCCGCAAGAGCCCGTCGCGCGACGGCGTGCCGCAGGCCCAGGGCGCGCAGACGCAGCGCGGGCGAGGATCGCTGCAGGAGCGTTGCGGCCTGCGCCGCGAGCGTCCTGCGGCGCGCAAGGCCTGTGCGCACCGCGCGTCGCAGGCGGGTGTCGAGCTCGTCGAGGCGCTGCGCATGCTGGCGCAGACGTGCGCCCGGATGCGCGCGGGCGAGGCTTCGCGAGCGAAAGCCGAGCGCGGTGGCGAGCTCCTGCAGACGCCTGCGGACCGCATAGGTGCCCCGCCGCTCGACGGCCGCGAACGAGCGCAACCACTCGGCCCGGTCGGGCACGACGCGCTCGGCCGCGCCCGAGGGGGTCGGCGCACGCTCGTCGGCGACGAAATCGACAATGGTGAAATCCGTCTCGTGACCGATGCCGCTCACGACCGGGATCGGGCAGGCGTACACGGCGCGCGCCACGGCCTCGTCGTTGAAGGACTGCAGATCCTCGAGCGAGCCGCCGCCGCGTGCCAGGATCAGCACGTCGCAGTCGGCGCGGCGCCCGGCGAGCCGCAGCGCATCGACGATCTCGCCGGCCGCAAACATGCCCTGCACGGCTACGGGGTAGATCAGGACGGGGACCGGCGGAAAGCGCCTGCGTAGCACGTGCAGGATGTCCCGGATCGCCGCACCGGTGGGCGTGGTGATGACACCAATCCGGCGTGGGAGCGCGGGCAGTGGTTTGCGGCGCGCCGGGTCGAAGAGTCCCTCGGCAGCGAGGCGCCGCTTGAGCTCCTCGAAGCGCCGGCGCAGCAGACCTTCGCCAGCATCTTCGAGGTGCTCCACGACGACCTGGAATTCGCCCCGCGCCTCGTACAGGCTGACCCGTCCGCGTGCGACGACCTTGGCGCCGTCCTGGACGGGCAACCGCACGAGCTGATTGCGGCTGCGGAACATGCAGCAGCGCACCTGCGCCGCGTCGTCCTTGAGCGAGAAGTACCAGTGGCCGGACGCCGGCCGCGACAGGTTTGACACCTCGCCCTCGAGCCAGAGACTGCCAAAGCCGCGCTCGAGCAGGCTGCGCGCTTCGCGGTTCAGGCGGCTGACGCTGAAAATCTCGCGCTCAGGCATGGGCTTGCCGCCCGGTTCGACGCTGATTGAGACCATGACTGGCATCATCGCGGCCGACGCCGCCGAGTGTCAAAACGCTCGCTGCCGGTCGCCCAACGAGGGCGGAGTGCTGCGACCCCTCGCAGACCTGCGCGCCGGCGTTCGTTTACCGCCACCGGGCCAGCAGGATAGAATGTCGCGCTTCCTTCTGCGCGACCAAGGCTCCCCATGCTGCGTATCCTCGAGGAAGCACTCACCTTCGACGATGTCCTCCTCGTGCCGGCCCGCTCCGAGGTCCTGCCAATGGAGGTCAGCCTCGCGACGCGGCTCACGCGCGGCATACGACTGAACCTGCCGGTGGTCTCCGCCGCGATGGACACCGTCACCGAGCATCGCCTCGCGATTGCGATGGCGCAGGAAGGCGGCATCGGCATCATCCACAAGAACATGGGTATAGAGTCGCAGGCTCGCGAGGTGGCGCGAGTCAAGCGTTTCGAAAGCGGGATCATCCACGACCCGATTACCGTCGCGCCGGAGCTGACGATCCGCGACGTGCTGAATCTCACTCGTGCGAAGAACATTTCGGGCGTGCCGGTGGTGCGCGACGGCAAGGCGGTCGGCATCGTGACGCACCGCGACCTGCGTTTCGAGACCAAGCTCGACGCGCCGGTGTCGACTGTCATGACACCGCGCGAGCGGCTGGTGACGGTGCGCGAGAACTCCCCCAAGGAAGAGGTGCTCGCGCTGCTGCACAAGCATCGCATCGAGAAAGTGCTGGTCGTCGACCAGGATTTCACGCTCAAGGGCATGATCACGGTCAAGGATTTCCAGAAAGCGACCGAGTTTCCGCGTGCATGCAAGGACGAGCGCGGGGCGCTGCGGGTCGGTGCGGCCGTCGGCACGGGCCAGGACACGATGGAACGCGTTGCGGCGCTGCGCGAGGCGGGCGCGGACGTGATCGTCGTGGACACCGCGCACGGGCATTCACGCGGCGTGATCGACACCGTCGCGCGCATCAAGAGCAAGTGGCCGGCGCAGGAGGTGATCGCAGGCAACATCGTGACGGCCGAGGCCGCGCAGGCGCTGGTTGACGCGGGTGCCGATGCGGTCAAGGTGGGCATCGGGCCGGGCTCGATCTGCACCACGCGCGTCGTGGCCGGGGTCGGCGTGCCGCAGATCAGCGCCGTCGGCAACGTCGCCGCGGCGCTGGCGCGCGACGGGGTGCCGCTGATCGCCGACGGTGGGATCCGCTTCTCGGGTGACCTGGCGAAGGCGATCGCCGCCGGCGCGCACTGCGTGATGATCGGCGGGCTGTTTGCAGGCACCGAAGAGTCGCCGGGGGAGGTGGAGCTCTACCAGGGCGCGTCCTACAAGTCCTATCGTGGTATGGGGTCGCTGGGCGCGATGTCGCAGACTCAGGGGTCGCGCGACCGCTACTTCCAGGACGCAACCGCGGAACTCGAGAAGCTCGTGCCCGAAGGCGTCGAGGGCCGCGTGCCCTACAAGGGCAGCATCGTCGCGATCCTGCACCAGCTCGCTGGCGGGTTGCGCGCGGCGATGGGCTACACGGGCAGCAACGACATCGAGGAAATGCGCACCCGGCCGAAGTTCGTGCGCATCACGAGCGCGGGCGTGCGCGAAAGCCACGTGCACGACGTCTCGATCACCAAGGAAGCGCCCAATTACCGCGTCAGCTGAGCGCCGGTCCGCGGTGCCGCTGCGACCGCCTGACATCCACGCCCACCGCATCCTGATCCTCGATTTCGGGGCGCAGTACACCCAGCTGATCGCGCGCCGGGTGCGTGAGTGCGGCGTGTACTGCGAGATCCTGCCCTGGGACGCCGACTCCGCCGAGGTGCGTGCCTTCGGCGCGCGCGGAGTCATCCTGTCCGGTGGACCGGAGTCAGTGACCGACAGCCGGCCACCGGTCGCGCCCCAGGTCGTGTTCGAGATGGGCGTGCCTGTGCTCGGTATCTGTTACGGGATGCAGACCATGGCGCAGCAGCTCGGCGGTCGGGTCACGCCGTCCGGGCATCGCGAGTTCGGCTACGCGCAGGTGACCGTGCACCGCGCCCTGTCGGCTGCTCGAAGGCCTGCGCGATCACGACGACCCGCAGGGACGCGCTGTCCTCGACGTCTGGATGAGCCATGGCGATCGCGTCGATGCGCTGCCGCCGGGGTTCGCGCCGGTCGGCGCCTCGGCCAACGCGCCGCTCGCAGCGATGGCCGACGAATCGCGGTGCTTCTATGCCGTGCAGTTCCACCCGGAGGTCACGCACACCCTCCAGGGCGCGCGCATCATCGAGCGCTTCGTGCGCGAGATCTGCGGCTGCGAGGCCCGCTGGCAGCCCGGGAACATCATCGCCGACGCGGTGGCGCGGGTGCGTGAGCAAGTGGGCGGCGATCGTGTCCTGCTCGGGACTGTCCGGCGGCGTGGACTCATCCGTGGTGGCGGCGCTGCTGCACCGAGCGATCGGTGACCAACTCGTGTGCGTGTTTGTCGACCACGGGCTGCTGCGCGCCGCCGAGGGCGACCAGGTCATGACGACCCTCGGCCAGAACATGGGCGTGCACGTGATCCGGGTCAACGCGGAGCAACGGTTTCTCGACGGTCTGCGTGGCGTCGCGGACCCCGAGGACAAGCGCAAGATCATCGGGCGGCTCTTCGTCGAGGTGTTCGAGGAGGAAGCGCACAAGCTCGAAGGCGTGCGCTGGCTGGCGCAGGGCACGATCTATCCGGACGTGATCGAATCGGCGGGCGCCCGCACCGGCAAGGCGCATGTCATCAAGTCGCATCACAACGTCGGCGGGCTGCCGGAGCAGATGAAGCTCGGCCTGGTCGAGCCGCTGCGCGAGCTTTTCAAGGACGAGGTGCGCCGGCTCGGGCTCGAACTCGGTCTGCCGCGCGAGATGGTATTCCGTCATCCGTTTCCCGGGCCGGGTCTCGGTGTACGGATCCTGGGCGAAGTGACGCGCCAGTACGCCGACCTGCTGCGCAAGGCGGACCGCATCTTCATCGACGAGCTGCGCGCACACGGTCTCTACGACCAGGTGAGCCAGGCGTTTGCGGTATTTCTGCCGGTGCGCTCGGTCGCGGTCATGGGCGACGGACGCCGTTACGACTTCGTGATCGCGTTGCGGGCAGTCGAAACCGTGGATTTCATGACGGCACGCTGGGCACGGCTGCCATACGAGTTCCTCGACATCTGCGCCCGGCGCATCATCAACGAGGTGTCGGGCATCTCGCGTGTCACCTACGACATCTCCGGCAAGCCGCCGGCGACGATCGAGTGGGAGTAGGGGCGTCGCCACTGGATGACCAGTCCCATCGGTCGGGATGACTTGCGCCGCCGCCACACCAGCATCCTGGGTCGATTGGCGGGCAGCTGCGCGCTGCTGATCGCGTCCGTTACCGCGGCGGAAAGTGCCCGCGCCGACGATTTCGATGCAGCCGTTGCCTCACCGCTGGCCGCGGAGCGCGAACAGGCGGTGGACCGGGTCATCGAGACTCGCGACGCGAGTCCGGAGCTGTTGGCGTCGCTCGCGGTCCTGCTGGACGACGCCGATCTCCACGTGGCAGGAAAGGCCGCGAAGGCGCTGGGACTGCGCGGCGCCGGGGCATTGGACACGATCGACGGGCTCTTGCGGAATGGCTCGGCACAACAGCGCCGCGGTGCCACCATTGCCCTGTACCAGACGAATGCCGACATCGCGCGCTTCCTGCCTCTATTGACACGACAGCTGTCGCAGGACGACCCGCTGCTCGTGCGCGCGAGCCTGTCGGCGCTCTCGCGACTTGGGCCCGGGGCGGCGCCGGCGCTGCCGGCGTTGAAGGGGACGCTGGTGCACCACGACACTGAGATACGCTGGGCGACGCTGCAGGCCTTTGCCGCGATCGGTCCGGCAGCGCAAGGCGTGGTGCCGGACCTCCTGCCATTCCTGCGTGACGAGGCGCCGGAGCTGCGCCTCGCAGCGGCAACCGCCGTGCGGCAGATGCAACCGCCACAACCGATCCCCGAGCCGCGGCTCGCCGCCGACATCGACTGGCTGCGTGAGCATGTCCCCCGGCTGATGCGGGAGTACCACGTACCGGGCGTCTCGATCGCCATCGTGCAACGCGGACGGGTCCGTTGGGCGCAGGGTTTCGGCGTGAGTGACGCG
Source organism: uncultured Gammaproteobacteria bacterium (assembly GCA_963728295.1). GTDB lineage: Bacteria > Pseudomonadota > Gammaproteobacteria > Steroidobacterales > Steroidobacteraceae > DATJKD01. The sequence goes on from CAVSKB010000011.1 coordinate 585,085, forward strand.
AACCAAAATCAGCCGGTGACTGTCGAGACGATCTTCGAGGCCTGCTCGATGTCGAAGCCGATCATGGCATTGAGCGCGTTGCAATTGATCCAGGACGGACGGCTGGATCTCGACACGCCGCTGACAACCTACCTCGGGCACGATTACCTGCCCGACCAACCGGCGCATCGGCGCATCACGGCGCGGATGGCGCTCACGCACCGCACCGGCCTACCCAACTGGCGCATGGGCTACGACGACATGGGCGGGCCGCTGCCGCTGCTGTTCGCCCCGGGCTCCGAGTACACCTACTCGGGCGAGGGAATCGTCTTCCTGCAGCGGGCCATGGAAGCGATTACCGGCGCGCCGCTCGAGCGCCTTGCAGAGGAGGGGCTGTTCGGGCCGCTGGGCCTCACGCACACGAGCTTCGTCTGGACCGAAGCTGTTGAGCGCGATCTCGCCAGTGGCCATCGTGAGGACGGGAGCTTCAAGGAGCGGACACGGTACCGCAAGGCCAACGGCGCGTACTCGCTCTACACGACGCCGACGGAGTACGCGCGGCTGATGTTGACGCTCGTGAACACTCGAGCTTGCCCGTGATCGCGCGTTCACCCAGGCGAGCATCGACCTGATGCTGCAGCGGCATGAGCGCGTCGCCGGACGAAGATGCCGTCCTGCGACCGGGTCTGGCGCGGTCGGTAGCGACCTATCGGGCGCTGGGCTGGAGCCTGGAGGTGACCGCCGAGGGCGACATCGTCGAGCACTCGGGCTCCAACAGCTCCGGCTTCAAGGTTTTCGGCCAGCTCAATCCCGCAAAGGGCTCGGGCCTCGTGATCTTCAGCAACGGCGACAACGGCTCGCGCGTGCGCGAGGCGATCGTTGCGGAGATCGGCGACCTATAGGCCGCCCGTTGCCTGAACCAGCGAGTGAGCCATGCCTGTCGATCGTCCTCCTGCATCGTGTACCGTTAGCCATGCCCGTGGAGGATGAGACTTTCATGCGCCGCGCGCTCGAGCTCGCCCGCCAGGCCGAGACCGCGGGCGAGGTGCCGGTCGGTGCGGTCATCGTGCGCGACGATGTCATCATCGCCGAAGGCTGGAACCAGCCGATACGCGCGCGCGACCCGAGCGCGCACGCCGAGATGATCGCGCTGCGGGCCGCCGGACAGGCGCTCTCGAGCTACCGGCTGCTCGACACGACGCTCTACGTCACGCTCGAGCCCTGCGCGATGTGCGCCGGTGCGATGATCCACGCGCGCGTCCGGCGCCTGGTGTTCGGTGCCACCGATCCGCGCGCGGGCGCTGCCGGCAGCGTCTTCAATGTCGTGCAGCACCCGGCACTAAACCACCGCATCGAGTTCACCCCAGGGGTCCTCGCGGAGGAGTGCGGCGCGCTGCTCAGGGAGTTCTTCGTCGCGCGGCGCTGAAGCTCAGCGGGCGTCGACCACCTGCGGGTTCGTCGTCCCCGCGACTTCCAGAATGTTGAGGTATGCCTGCACGTTCTCGACGTAGCGCACCGGTTCCCAGCCGCGTGCGTATCCGCGTCGCGTCCGCGTGTACCACCGTTCCTGCGACAGGAGCGGCAGGAACTTTCGCACTTCCTCCCAGCGGTCCTCGTCCTTGCCGGCGCGCTGCGCGAGGATCCGCGCGTCCTCGATGTGACCGTAGCCGACGTTGTAGGCAGCCACAGCGAACCAGGTGCGGTCCGGCTCCGGAATGCGCTCCGGCACCGTCTTGACGAGCCGCGCCAGGTACTTCGCGGCGCCGAAGATACTCGCGCGTGGATCGTGCCGGTCGCCGGCGCGCATCATCGTCGCCGTGCCCTGCGTCATCTGCATCAGCCCGCGTACGCCCGTATATGACACGGCCCTGGGGTCCCATTTGGACTCCTGGTAGCCCATCGCGGCCAGCAGCCGCCAGTCGAGCTCGTACTGCACCGCGGCCTGCTGAAACCACTCGAGGTACTTGGGCAGGCGCGTCTGCACGTGATCCATGAAGTTGCGCGACAGCAGGTAGTCGAAGTCGTCGTCCGAGCCATAGTAGCGATCGAGCACCGCTGCAATGAGCCCCTCGGTGCGAGCCGCGCTGAAGAAGGCGTTGACCCGCCCGAGCAGGCTGGCGTCGTGACCCGGAGTCGCGATCACCCAGGAGATGGCTCGCTCCGGGGCGAGGTCCAGCGCAGCCGAAAGCTCCGGATGCACGGCTCGATTGAGCGCGAACTCCGTCGAGCTTGCGAGGGTGAACTGCACGGTGCCGCGCGACACCTCCGCCATGATCTCCTCGGTGTCGGTGTCCGCGCGCTCGACCCACACCAGGTCCGGCTGTGTGAGCCGCAGATCCTCGAGCGTTCTCTGGTGAGGGCTTCCGGCAGCGACCTCGATCTGCCCGCGCGCCGCCTCGCGAATCGAACGGGGCCGGGCGCCGCGGCCCCGGTAGATCAGATGTTCGCGAACACGGTGATAGCCGGGGCCGAACTGCACGCCGGGCGGAAGCGCGATGCCGGTCGACAGCCCCGCAGCCCCGACGTGGGCACGTCCCGCGGCCACCTCCTCGATGGCAGCCTCCCGCGTCCGCACGGTGTACAGCCGCAGTGGGATGTCGAGGTGCTCGGCGAATCGGCTTGCGAGATCGTAGGCGGGGCCTACCGGGCCCTGGCTGCCCAGGTAGTAGGCATCCGGGCTGTTGCGGGTGACCACCCGGAGCTCGCCGGCGTTGAGGATCTGCAGGAGCAGCGGCGGGGGTTGCGCACAGGTGGCGAGCAGCAGCGTGGACAGCAGCGCGAGCAGGATCCTCACGCTGGATCTCCGCGACGCGGGGCGGGGGGCCGCGTGGTGCCGAATGCGCCGCCTGTTATAGAATGCGCGGCCCTGAACCGCGCGCGACCCGCACCAGACAGGGCCCGCGGAGAGGTACCGAAGCGGTCATAACGGCGCCGACTCGAAATCGGATGGGGGCATAACCGCCCCACGTGGGTTCGAATCCCACCCTCTCCGCCAACTCTCATTCGCCTCTGCGGCGGTTGCGCAGTTCCTCGCGCGCCTTCGTATACGCGCGCTGGAACATCTCCGTGAACTGGTGCGGCAAGCCGTCCGTGCCGCCCTGCGTCAGCACGCGGTAGAACTCCAGATAGTGCTCCCAGTACTTCGGGCGCGGATCCTGGCCGGGCGCGAGTGCGCGCGAGCGGCCACGCTCGAACTGGTCGGCGACGTTGGCAGGCGCAAGCTGTCCCAGAACCTCATGCAGGGCGGCTGCCGTCGCTCCCGAGGACGCGGCGTCGTGATCGCGTATCTCGACGAACACCTCGCGCATCGAATCGACAGGTCCGCCGGCAAGTCGGCCGTACGACTCGAACAGCCGCTGCAGAGCCTGCTCAACGCTCTGCGACGTGCGCAGCGGATTGCTGCCCGTGGGCGCCTGTGCCGCGGGGGCGCCCTTGTTTCGAACCTGCTGAAGGTCGATGAGCCCGACGACTGCTTCGCGCAGCAGCTGCCCCGCGAGCAGCGGCAGCATCGACTGCGCCTCAGGCGTCAGCGAGCCGAGCTCGATTCCCGCGCCGCGGCAGAACGCCTGCAGCGCCGAGCGCAGATCGGTCCAGGTGCTGGCCTGCTGGTGATATGGCGCGGAGCGCTCACGTGCATCCGTCCGGCCCTGTCGACGCGCGAGCGCGTCGGCCAGCTCCTGCTTGGTCACCGGGCGCGTCTTCATCGCCCAGTCGGCGTCGGGTGGCGTGCCGGGCGGCGGCGGCGGCTCGTCGTCGCCGGCCTCCTCCGCAAGCTGGCGTATCTTGGCGGGCACCTTGATCCGCATCGAGCGCGATCCGGGGTCGGTGACGTCGCGCGAGCCCAGGAGGTTGTTGAGATCGAGCTTGGCGCCGATCCCAGAGTCCGCGATCTTGGCCGCGGCGCTCTCCTCTCCGGGATTCGGCAGGAAATCAGTGCGCTTGTCGACGCTGACCACGATCTCGTAGTCGCCGAGCCGAAGGCGATCGCCATCCGCCAGCTCGATCGGGCCGTTCTGGGAAGCCGGCTCCTCGGCGTCGTTGATGAACACGCCGTTCGTGCTGATGTCCTTTATCCAGTACGTGCCGCTGCGATACTCGATCTCGCAGTGGTGACCCGAAACGACCCGCTTCGAATCGGGCAGAATCCAGTCGTTGTCCGGGGCGCGCCCGATACTGCCACCATTCACGCCGAATACGCGCGTGCGCAGTTCGCCGAGCTCCCGATGCTGGTCGCTGATGACTCGCAGTTTGATCGCCATGACCCTGTCCGTGCGTGCCGGCTCCGAGCCCCAAAATCCCCTCGGGCTGACGCCTCCGGCGCGTCCCTTGTAATATGGCCGGACCCTAGCATGCAAGCACGGCGGGCCAGATGGCGGCCAGTCACATTTTCAAGGTCATTTTTCACAACCAGGGCCGGATCTACGAGATCTACGCCCGCAAGGTGGGCCATGGCTCGCTGTTCGGTTTTGTCGAAGTCGAGGAACTCATCTTCGGCGAGCGCTCCGCGGTCGTCGTCGATCCGTCGGAGGAGAAGATCCAGTCTGAGTTCGCCGGGGTGAAATGCACCTATCTGCCGCTGCACTCCGTGATCCGCATCGACGAGGTGCGCAAGTCCGGCGTGAGCAAGGTGTCTCCGATCGAAGGTTCGAACGTCACGCAGTTTCCGTACCCGGTTTACACGCCGGGGGATCCGGGCTCGCGCAACAAGTAGGCCACGCGCTGGTCCGACCCGGGTCGGTCGGGTATCATTTCGCGCCCCTGCCAGACCCCGCGGGTGGCCGCCCCGAATGCTGATACTGACCGGCGCGCCGGCGCTCTCGGATTTCCGGCTCGCCAAGCTCGAGTCCTCGATCCGCGCGCGGATCGAGGGCGTCGCGGGGCTCGATTCCCGATACCTGCATTTCGTCGACGTCGAGCGTCCGCTGACGCCGGAAGAAACCGCGGTGCTCGAGTCGCTGTTGCGCTATGGCCCCGCGGGCTCGGCCGCGGCGCCGACCGGAGCGCTCCTGCTTGCGCTGCCACGCATCGGTACGGTGTCGCCCTGGTCAAGCAAGGCGACCGACATCGCACATGTCTGCGGGCTCGCCGCGGTTCGCCGCATCGAACGCGGCGTCGCCTGGTACCTCCGCGGCACCAGGCCGCTCGGGGAGGTCGACCTCGCGGCGGTGGGCGCACTGCTGCACGACCGCATGACCCAGAGTCTCGTCGCCGACACCGCGGCGGCCGCGGCGCTCTTCTCTCATGCGGCCCCCCGGCCATTCGCGCGCATCGGGCGGGATCGCGCGGCGCTCGGTGCTGCGAACGCGTCGCTCGGACTTGCGTTATCGGAGGAGGAGATCGACTACCTGGCCGAGGCCTTCGCTCGCATGGGTCGCGACCCGACCGATGCCGAGCTCATGATGTTCGCGCAGGCCAACTCCGAGCACTGCCGGCACAAGATCTTCAACGCCGAGTGGATCGTCGATGGCCGGCGCAGCGAAAAATCACTGTTCGGGATGATTCGCAACACGCACCGGCTGCACCCGCAGGGCGTGCTGTCCGCGTACCGGGACAATGCCGCGGTGATCGAGGGCTCGGCCGGGCGGCGCTGGTACGCCGCACCCGGCGGCGGCGCATACACCGGCCACGACGAGCCGATCGACATCCTGCTCAAGGTAGAGACGCACAATCATCCGACGGCGATCTCGCCGTTTCCGGGTGCAGCCACCGGCTCGGGCGGGGAGATCCGGGACGAGGGTGCGACCGGGCGCGGCGCCAAGCCGAAGGCGGGGCTCACGGGGTTCAGCGTCTCCAACCTGCGTATCCCCGGCTTCGAGCAACCCTGGGAAGAGGACCTGGGCCGGCCCGACCGTATCGCGTCCGCGCTCGACATCATGCTCGAAGGGCCGATCGGCGCGGCGTCCTTCAACAACGAGTTCGGCAGGCCGGGAATCGCGGGATATTTCCGCAGCTTCGAGCAGCGCGTACCGGTCGAGGGTCGACCGTCGATGCGCGGTTATCACAAGCCGATCATGGTCGCCGGGGGTCTCGGCAACATCCGCCGGAGCCACGTCGAGAAGGCGCCCGTGGTGGCCGGCGCCCGCATCGTGGTCCTCGGCGGACCCGCGCTCCTGATCGGGCTCGGCGGCGGCGCGGCATCCTCGCTTGGGGCGGGAGCAAGCAGCACGGATCTCGATTTCGCGTCCGTGCAGCGCGGCAACCCGGAGATGCAGCGCCGCGCACAGGAGGTGATCGACGCCTGCTGGGCCATGGGCGGGGACAACCCCATCCTGCTCATCCACGACGTAGGTGCAGGCGGGCTTTCGAACGCCGTGCCGGAGTCGGTCGCGCACGGCGGCACGGGCGGGCGTATCGATCTGCGCAAGATCCCGAGCGACGAGCCCGGAATGTCGCCGCTCGAGATCTGGTGCAACGAGGCGCAGGAGCGCTACGTACTGGTAGTCGACGCCGCACAGTTGCCCGCCTTCGGCGCACTGTGCGACCGCGAGCGCTGTCCGTTTGCGGTGATCGGCGAAGTGACGGACGACGGTTGTCTGCGTGTCGATGATCCGCTGTTCGACGAATCTCCGGTCGACATGCCCCTCGACACGATTTTCGGCAAACCGCCCCGGATGACGCGCGACGTAACGCGGCTGGCGCACGCCGGCGACGACTTCGACGGCCGCGGGATCGACATTGCCGAGGCGGCGCAACGGCTCCTGCGTTTACCTGCGATCGCCGACAAGACCTTTCTGGTGACAATCGGCGACCGGACGGTAGGCGGGATGATCAGCCGCGACCAGATGGTCGGGCCGTGGCAGGTCCCGGTCAGCGACGTCGCGGTCACCATCACGGATTATTTCTCGACGCGAGGCGAGGCGATGGCGATGGGCGAGCGCACACCGCTCGCGTTGCTCGATCCAGCGGCGTCCGGCCGCATGGCGGTCGCGGAGGCGGTGACAAACATCGCGGCGGCCGACGTCCGCCGCATCGAAGACATCCGACTGTCGGCAAACTGGATGGCGGCCTGCGGCGAGCCGGGCGAAGACGCCGATCTGTACGACACCGTGCATGCAGTGGGGGAGCAGTTCTGCCCGGCGCTCGGTATCCCGATACCGGTCGGAAAGGATTCGCTTTCGATGCGTACGGTGTGGCGCGAGGGCGGCGAAGAGCGCCGGGTGCTCGCGCCCGTTTCGCTGATCGTCTCAGCATTCGCGCCGGTCGCCGACGTGCGCCGCACGCTGACGCCGCAGCTGAGACTCGATCGCGGAGAGACTCGGCTACTGCTCGTCGATCTCGGACGGGGCCGCAACCGGCTGGGTGGATCGTGCCTCGCGCAGGTGTACGGCCGCACCGGTGGCGCGACCGCGGATTGCGACGATGCCGCATCGCTGCGCGCGTTCTTTGCCGCGATCCGGGCGCTCGCAGACGCCGATCTGCTGCTCGCCTATCACGACCGGTCCGACGGCGGGGTATTCGCGACCCTGGTGGAAATGGCCTTCGCGGGTCGATGCGGCTTCGAGGTGACGCTGCCGGGCGGCGACGGAAACGTCGCAGCAGCGCTCTATTCGGAGGAGCTGGGTGCGGTCCTGCAGGTTGAAGCCACCGCGACCGACAGCGTGCTCGCAATTCTGGCGGAGGCGGGTCTCGACGGCTGCGCGACCGTCCTCGGTTGCGTGGTCGACGATGAGCGGATCGAGTTCCATCACGCGGGAGCGGATGGTCCTGGCGGCGTCGCGCACGGCCCTGAGGGCGGCCTGGTCGGAGACCAGTTTTTGCATGCAGGCGCTGCGCGACAACCCGGAGTGCGCCGCAGAGGAGCGCGCGCGTGCGACTGATCCGTACGACCCCGGGCTCTTCGTCCGGCTGAGCTACGATCCGGCGCAGGACGTGGCTGCTCCGTTCGCGAGCGTCGGCGCCCGCCCGCGCGTCGCCGTGCTGCGCGAGCAGGGCGTCAACAGCCAGCTGGAGATGGCGGCGGCACTGCATCGCGCGGGCTTCTCGCCGCACGACGTGCACATGACCGACCTGGTTGGTGGCCGCGTGCGGCTCGGCGACTTCAAGGGGCTCGTTGCCTGCGGCGGATTTTCCTACGGCGACGTACTGGGTGCCGGCGAGGGCTGGGCCAAATCCATCCTGTTCAACGCGAGCCTGCGCGAGCAGTTCGCCGCCTTCTTCGAGCGTCCTGACAGCTTTACGCTCGGCGTTTGCAACGGCTGCCAGATGCTCTCCGCGCTGAAGTCGCTGGTGCCCGGCGCCGCGCACTGGCCGCGGTTCGTGCGCAACCGATCGGAGCAGTTCGAAGGGCGATTCGGGCTCGTGGAGGTCCTGCCATCGCCGTCGTTGTTCTTCGCCGGGATGGCGGGGTCGGTGCTGCCGGTGGCGATTGCGCACGGCGAAGGCCGCGCCGAGTTCGGCGACGACGATGCGCGGCGCGGCTGCCTCGAAAGCGGGCTGGTCAGCCTGCGCTACGTCGACAACCACGGTCGCGCCGCGGAGTCATACCCGGCCAATCCAAACGGCTCGCCAGGCGGGCTCACCGGGCTCACGAGCTTCGACGGACGGGCGACGATCCTGATGCCGCACCCGGAACGCGTGTTCCGTGCCGTGCAGAACTCCTGGCTGCCGTCGGGCTGGGGCGAGGACAGCGGCTGGATGCGCTTCTTCCGCAACGCGCGCGTCTGGCTCGGCTGAGCCGCGCCCGGGTCAGTCTACGGGCTGACCCGCGGCACGTCCGATCGGGGTGACCTTGTCGGCGCCTTCCTCGGCGAAGAAGCGCCGCACCATCGTCGCCTGCTGCAGCTTGCCGCGCCGGACGTATGCCTGGTACAGGATGTCCTTGAGGAGTTCGAGGAGCACGGCGGCTTCGTCGGGGCCGAGCTCGGGCAGCGATGGGTAGGTTTCGGCGTCGGTTCCGAACAACACCTTCTTGATCGCCGCAAAGGTCTCGCCGTCGATCTCGGCCATGTCGCGCGCTTCGGCGATCTGGTCGAAGGTCCGCAGGCGCCCGTTCTCGCCGAGATCGTGGAACACGGCCTGGGCGGTGCGGCGGCACATCGACGCGAATGCGCCGAAGAGCCCTGCCGAGTAGCAGGCGAGCGCCTCGCGAAACAGCTTCTCGCCTTCCTCGGGCAGGTAGGTGAAGCTGAACTTCTCGCGGGCGCGCTCCAGCTCGACGAAGCTGTTCGCCAGCTCGACCCGGTTCGAGGCGTACATCTTGACCGGATACTTGAGGAAAATCGGCGCGTTACACGAGTCGCAGCGATAGACGACCCCGACCTGGTTCGGGCGGCTCGCGACGAGCTCGCTGTACTGCGGTATCGACACGGCGGTGATGTGAGAGAAAACCTGGCAGTGCGGGCAATTGAGCGCGAGGCTGCGTTCCTGGTCGTGGTGCAACCGGCTGTTCGCGTCGACGTAGACGGACATTGACGGACCTGCGCGCCTGAATCCGCCGCGAGTGTAGCGGAAGCACGCACCGCCGGCATCCTGCGCAGCGACTACCGCGCGGGCGCGGCCGTCTCGGCGGCGACCCTGTCCTCGGCGACGTCGCTCGATGCGCGCACATCTATCCGCTGACCATCGAGCCGCAGCTCGAACCGCGACTTGCCGCTCATCGGAAGTTCGTCGCTCCGCGCATCGCCTGCGCGCACCAGTTCACCCCAGCGTCCGCTGTGACGCGACGACTGCCAAAGATCGAAGCCGTCCCGCGGATCGAGTGCGAACCCGCCGGTCGGCGAGGGCGTTGCGTCCGTCGTGGGCCGTTCGATCGCGACCAGCCGCTCGAGCCGGTACTCCGGGCGCCCACCGATCGCTCGTGCCCAGCCGCCGAAGTCGAGCGTGCGGGCGTCCACGCGCCATGCGTCTCCCGCGAGCTCGAACACCTGCATTCGTCCGCCGGGCAGCCGCGTCAGCGTCGCACGGTAGCGATGCGCACCGACCTGCTCGAGGTAAAGCTCTGCGATCGGTCGATCGCCCTCGCGCGGCTGATAGCTTGCGAGGTCCTCGGCCAGGACGCCCGTCACCACGGCGGCGCCGACGAGGATGGCTGCCAGCACGGCGTGGCCCGCGGCCGCAAGTCGCCGGGCAGCAGCGAGCCGCGAGACGGCCAGCAGCAGGGACACCAGTCCGAACAGGCCAAAGACCCATGCAACGGCCGTCATGGATCATCAGTCCAGGAACTCGCCGAGCCGCCCGCCCGCGGCCAGCCCTGCGAGCGCGGCCATGTCGCGATCGAGCCGGTGATCCTGCGGCTGAAACGGCACGAGCTCGCGCACGAGCGCATGTACGCGCTGCAGCTCGGGCGTCGTGGCGAGCGGACGCATGCTGTCGATCGCATGCGCGGCGGCGAGGAGCTCGATCCCCAGCACGCGGGCGGTGTTGGTGCAGATCGCCAGCAGCTTGCGTCCTGCCCAGGGCGCCATGCTGACGTGGTCCTCCTGGCCGGCAGAGGTGGGCAGGCTGTCGACCGAGGCCGGGTGGGCATAGACCTTGTTCTCGGACACCAGCGCCGCCGCCGTCACGTGCGCGATCATGAAACCCGATTCGAGCCCGGGCTCTCCCGCAAGGAACATGTTCAGATTAGGATTGACGCGGCGATCGAGCAGGTCGATCCGTCGCTCGGAGATGCTTGCCAGCTCAGCGACGGCGATCGCGAGGAAGTCGCTGATGAAGCCGACCGGCTCGGCGTGAAAATTGCCCCCGGAGAGGATATCGTCGCCGAAGATCAGCGGGTTGTCGGAAACGCCGTTGATCGCAGCCGATAGAACCTTGCGGGCATGCGCGAGCGTGTCTTCCACCGCGCCATAGACCTGCGGCATGCAGCGCACGGCGTAGGGATCCTGCACGCGCTCGCAGTCCTCGTGGCTGCGGCGGATCTCGCTATCGGTCAGCAGCAACCGGAACCGGCGCGCCGTCTCGATCTGCCCCGGCAGCCGGCTCACGGCGTGGATACGTGCATCGAACGGCGCGTGACTCCCGGCGAGTCCCTCGACCGTCAGCGCTCCTGCGACGATGGACGTTGCCAGCAGCCGCTCCGCCTGGAACAGCCCCTCGGCCGCCAGTGCGAGCGACAGCTGCGTCCCGTTCAGGAGCGCAAGCCCCTCCTTGGCCGCCGGCTCGAGCGCCTCGCGACCGATCGCGCGCAGGACGGCAGTGTTGGCGAGCATCACGCCTTCGCGGTTGGCTTCGCCTTCGCCGATCAGCACCAGCGCCAGGTGCGCGAGCGGCGCGAGATCGCCCGAAGCGCCGACCGAGCCCTGCTCGGGGATGACCGGCAGGACGTCCTCGTTCAGGAGCTCGAGCAGCATCTCGACGACGACGGGTCGCACGCCGGAATGGCCGGCGGCGAGGCTGTTGGCCTTCAGCAGCAGCATGCGCCGCACGATCTTCGCGGGCAGCGGCGCACCGCTGCCGCAGGCATGGCTGCGAATCAGATTCAGCTGGAGCTTGCGCGTCTGCGCCGCGGGGATGACCTTGCTCGCGAACGCGCCGAAGCCGGTGTTGATGCCATAGGTCACCTCGCCGCGCGTCACCGCACGCTCGACCGCGTCGACCGATGCCTGCATGCGGCGCCGAGACTCGTCCGTGAGGCGAACTACGGGCCGCGCGGACTCGTAGTCGCGCAGCTGCTCGAGGGTGAGGTCGGATCCGTCGATGTCGAGCGTTGCCTTGGCTGCGGTCGTGACCATCGATCCTGACCTCGCTCGGGTGTTCAGCCGTGCAGGCTGCGGTACCGCACGCGATGCGGCTGCTCTGCATCTTCACCGCGGCGCCGCTTCAGATCCGCGACGTACTCGGAATAATTCCCCTCGAACCACACCACTTCGCTCAACCCCTCGAAGGCAAGTATGTGCGTCGCGATCCGGTCCAGGAACCAGCGGTCGTGGGAGATCACGACCGCGCAACCGGGAAAGCTGAGCAACGCTTCCTCGAGCGCGCGCAGCGTCTCGACGTCGAGGTCGTTGGTGGGCTCGTCGAGCAGGATCACGTTGCCGCCCGACTTGATCACCTTGGCGAGATGCACGCGGTTGCGCTCTCCGCCGGAGAGCTCGCCGATCAGCTGCTGCTGCTGGGCGCCGCGGAAGTTGAAGCGGCCGACATACGCTCGCGAAGGTGTCTCGTAGTTGCCGACCTTGAGGATGTCCAGGCCGCCGGAGATCTCGGCCCAGACCGATTTCCGGTCATCGAGCGAATGACGCGACTGGTCGACATAGGCCATCTGCACCGACGGCCCGATGCGAACTTCGCCCGCATCCGCCTTTTCCTGGCCGGTCAGTATTCGGAAGAGCGTGGTCTTGCCCGCGCCGTTCGGACCGATGATGCCGACGATGCCGCCCTGAGGCAGCTTGAAGCTGAGCTCCTCGAACAGCAGCTTCTCGCCATACGCCTTGGACAGACCGTTCGCTTCGACCACCAGCTCGCCGAGCCGGGGACCGGGCGGGATGTAGATCTCGTTGGTCTCGTTGCGCGCCTGGAACTCGCGCGAGCTCAGCTCCTCGAATCGCTGCATGCGCGCCTTGCTCTTGGCCTGGCGGGCCTTCGGGTTGGCGCGCACCCACTCGAGCTCGCGCTCGAGCATGCGCTTGAGCGCGGCCTGCTGCTGCTCCTCGACCTGCAGTCGCTGCTCCTTCTGCTCCAGCCAGGACGTGTAGTTGCCCTGCCAGGGAATGCCGTAGCCGCGGTCGAGCTCGAGGATCCAGCCGGCAACGTTGTCGAGGAAATAGCGGTCGTGCGTGACCGCGATGACCGTCCCCGGATACTGCTCGAGGAAATGCTCCAGCCAGCGCACCGATTCCGCGTCGAGGTGATTGGTCGGCTCGTCGAGCAGCAGCATGTCGGGCTTCGCGAGCAGCAGGCGGCAGAGTGCGACCCGCCGCCGCTCGCCGCCGGAGATCCGGTTGACGTCGGCGTCCCAGGGCGGCAGCCGCAGCGCGTCGGCCGCGACCTCGAGCGTGCGCTCCAGGTTGTGCCCGTCGGTTGCTGCGAGGAGTGCCTCGAGCTGCGCCTGTTCGGCGGCGATCTTGTCGAAGTCGGCGTCGGGTTCGGCGTAGGCCGCGTAGACCTGGTCGAGCCGGGCGAGCGCGTCCGTGATGTGGCTTACCGCCTCTTCGACGTTGCCGCGCACGTCCTTGGCGGGGTCGAGCTGCGGCTCCTGCGGCAGAAAGCCGATCTTGATGCCCGACTGCGGGCGCGCTTCGCCTTCGAACTCCTTGTCGACGCCGGCCATGATCCGAAGCAGAGTCGATTTGCCGGCGCCGTTCAGGCCCAGCACGCCGATCTTTGCCCCCGGGAAGAAACTCAACGAGATGTCGCGGAGGATGACGCGCTTGGGAGGCACGACCTTCCCGACGCGATTCATGGTGTAAATGAACTGAGCCATGGGCCTCGTTTGCCCGGCGCAGCCGGCCGGACGCGAAAAAGGGCGCGATTATGGGACAAGGCCGGTCCGGGCGCCATGCCGGTGAGCCTGTGCTAGTCTCGGCCGCGATCCCGCTTCGGGTCGCCCCTCGGGTTCGTGCCGCATGGCCACGGTTGCGCTCGTCGCTGCGGATGCGCTCGCCCGATACGGTTTTCCCGACGGGCATCCCTTTGGACCCGACCGGCAGGAAGCCTTTCTGCGGGAACTCAGGCAGAGCGCCGCGTACGGGAGCCTCCAGGTGATGACGCCGCGGGTCGCCGAGCGCGAGGAACTCGAGTACTTCCACGACCGCGCCTACGTCGATCTCGTCCTGGAACGCTCACGGGACGGCCGCGGCTACCTCGACGCCGGCGACACGCCCGCCTTCCGCGGCGTGTTCGAGGCCACGAGCCTGGTCGTCGGAGGCACGCTGCTCGCGGCCGAAGAACTGATGCGGGGCGGCGTCCAGCGCGCCTTCATCGGCATCGGCGGCCTGCACCATGCGTCGCGCGCGCACGCGGCGGGATTCTGCGTCTTCAACGACTGCGGCGTCGTCGTCGAGATGCTCAGGCGTCGCCATGGAATGCGCCGCATCGCCTACGTCGACATCGACGCCCATCACGGCGACGGGGTTTTCTACGCCTACGAGTCCGATCCGGACCTGCTGTTCGCGGACATACACGAGGATGGCCGGTACCTGTATCCGGGGACCGGCGCCGCGACCGAGACCGGCACCGGTGCCGCGCTCGGCACCAAGCTAAACCTGCCAATGCTGCCCGGCGCCACCGACGCGGACTTCGTCACCGCCTGGCCGCGCATCGAGGAATACCTGCGCGCAACCCGTCCCGAATTCATCCTGCTCCAGTGCGGAGCGGACAGCCTCGAGGGTGACCCGATCACGCATATGGCGTTCACCGAGGAGGCCCATGCCCTGGCCGCGGCCTCGGTCTGCCGGATCGCAGATGAGCTCGGCCACGGCCGCGTACTCGGGATGGGCGGCGGCGGATACAACCGGCGCAACCTGGCGCGCGCATGGACCCGCGTGGTGGAAGCCTTCGTCGCGAGCTGAGAACGCCCGCCGGCCCGGGGCGCTGGTCGACCATCGGCTACAATTACCGCTCCCCCGACCGTGGAGTCGCAATGTTTCCCGCCAGCCAGACTATCGCCGGGTTCGACCCCGAACTCGCGGCAGCGCTCGACCATGAGCGGACGCGCCAGGAAGAGCACATCGAGCTGATCGCCTCCGAGAACTACGCGAGCCGCCGCGTCCTCGAGGCGCAGGGGTCAGTGCTGACCAACAAGTACGCGGAAGGCTATCCCGGGAAGCGCTACTACGGCGGCTGCGAATTCGTCGACATCGCGGAGCAGCTTGCCATCGACCGCGCGAAGAAGTTGTTCGGCGCGGACTACGCCAATGTGCAGCCGCATTCCGGCTCACAGGCGAATGCCGCCGCCTATCTCGCGCTCGTCAAGCCGGGCGACACCATTCTCGGGATGAGCCTCGATCACGGGGGGCACCTGACGCACGGCGCCAAGGTCAATTTCTCGGGCAAGCTCTTCAACGCAGTCCAGTACGGGCTGGATCCCGCCACCGGCGAGATCGACTACGCGCAGGTCGAGCGGCTGACGCAGCAGCACCGGCCGAAGATGATCGTCGCGGGATTCTCGGCGTACTCGCGCGTCGTCGACTGGGCGCGGTTCCGCGCGATCGCGGATTCCGTCGATGCGTACCTCCTGGTGGACATGGCCCACGTCGCCGGTCTCGTGGCCGCCGGCGTCTATCCGAACCCCATGCCACACGCGCACGTCGTCACGACCACGACGCACAAGACGCTGCGGGGACCGCGCGGAGGACTGATCCTCGCGCGCGCGAACGACGAAATCACGAAGAAGCTCAATTCGCTCATCTTCCCCGGTACGCAGGGCGGTCCGCTCATGCACGTGATCGCCGCCAAGGCGGTCGCGCTCAAAGAGGCGCTCGAGCCCGAGTTCACTGGCTACCAGAAGCAGGTGCTGACCAACGCCCGCGCGATGGTCGACGTCCTGATCGAGCGCGGCCACCGCATCGTCTCCGGCGGGACAGATAATCACCTTTTCCTGCTCGATCTGACCGGGAAGGACGTCACCGGCAAGGACGCCGATGCGGCGCTCGGCCGCGCCCATATCACTGTCAACAAGAATGCCGTTCCCAACGATCCGCGCCCTCCCTTCGTCACGAGCGGGCTTCGAATCGGCACGCCCGCGGTCACGACGCGCGGCTTCGGCGAAAGCGACGTGCGCGAGCTCGCGCACTGGATCGCCGACGTGCTTGCGGATGTCGGCGACGAGTCGGTCCTCGAGCGCACGCGTCGTCGCGCCGTGGATCTCTGCCGTCGGTATCCCGTCTACGGCTGAATCTCGATCATGTACTGCCCCTTCTGCAGCAAGGGCGAGACCAAGGTGATCGATTCGCGCCTGACCGGTGAGGGGCAGCAGGTTCGCCGCCGGCGCGAGTGCCTGGACTGCGGCGAGCGCTTCACGACGTTCGAATCCGCCGAGCTCCTCATGCCGCGGGTCGTCAAGAGCGACGCCAATCGCGAGCCGTTCGACGAGTCGAAGCTCCGCGCCGGCATGCTGAAGGCGCTCGAAAAGCGTCCCGTGGCGAGTGACGCCGTCGATGCGGCGGTCGCGCACGTCTGCCACAAGCTCCGCACGCTCGGCGAGCGCGAAGTTCCAGCCCGGTTGATCGGCGAGCTGGTGATGGACGAGCTGCACGGCCTCGACGAGGTGGCGTTCGTCCGCTTCGCGTCCGTCTATCGCAGCTTCCAGGACGTCGAGGCCTTCCGCGAGGAAATCGAGCGACTGCGGCAGCGGCGGCCGCGGAGCGCCGAGGATCTGCAGCTCGCGCTCTGGTCGGCCACCGACGCGTCGCGCACGCAGGACTAGCGCGTGTCGCAGGCCGAGGACCAGTCGCACATGGCGCGGGCACTCGAGCTGGCGCATCTCGGGATCTATTCGACACCGCCGAACCCGGCGGTGGGCTGCGTGCTGGTGCGCGACGGCCGCGTAGTCGGCGAGGGCCACCACCGTCGCACCGGCGGCCCGCACGCAGAGGTGCATGCGCTCGAAGCGGCCGGCGAGGCGGCGCGCGGCGCCACCGCGTATGTCAGTCTCGAGCCCTGCGCTCATTTCGGTCGCACGCCGCCATGCACACGGGCGCTGCTCGCGGCCGGTGTGGCGCGCGTGGTCTGCGCGCTTCGTGATCCGGACCCGCGGGTCGCCGGTGGCGGTCTCGAAGAGCTCGCCCGCGCCGGTGTTGCCGTCGAGAGCGGGTTGCTTGCGTCCGACGCGGCCGAGCTCAATCGCGGGTTTATCCGACGCATGTCGAGCGGCCGCCCCTGGGTCACGCTCAAGACAGGCGCAAGCCTCGACGGGCGCACGGCGCTCGCCAGCGGCGTCAGCCGCTGGATCACGGGCGAGGCGGCGCGCGCCGACGTGCAGCGGCTGCGCGCGCGCGCGTCGGCTGTCGTCACCGGAATAGGCACGGTGCTCGCGGATGACCCCGCGCTCACGGTGCGCGAGCCGGGACTGGAACTGCTCGGCCGCCGGCCGCTGCGCGTCGTGCTCGATTCGCGGCTGCGCATCCCGGCCAACGCGCGGGTGCTCGACGAAACCGCGCCCGCGATCGTCTTCACGACGCAGCCGGCGTCTGGTGCCCGGGCGCTCGAGGAGCGCGGGGTCCGCATCGAGACGCTGGCCGCCCGCGACGGCCGCATCGACCTCGCGTCGCTGCTCGATCGGCTGGGCGCTCTCGAGTGCAACGAGATACTGGTGGAGGCGGGGCCCGAGCTCGCGGGCTCGTTTCTGGAGGCGGGTCTGGTCGACGAGTTCGTGCTCTACGTCGCGCCCTGCGTGCTCGGCGATGCTGCTCGACCGATGTTCCGCCTGCCACCGCTCGAGCGGATGGCGGATCGATACGACTTCCGCGTGCGCGACGCGGCACGCGTCGGCGACGATCTGCGTGTCGTGCTTCGGCCGCAGCGAGCGGATCACTGATGTTCACCGGCATAGTCATGGCGGTCGGTCGGCTGCGCGCAGCCGAGGAGCTGGGCGGCGACACGCGGCTCGTAATCGATACGGGCCGGTTATCGCTTGCAGGCGCCGCCGTCGGCGACAGCATCGCGGTCAACGGCGTATGCCTAACGGTGACGCGACTCGAAGGTGCAGCTTTTGCGGCCGACGTCTCTCGCGAAACGCTCGGGTTGACGACGCTCGGCGATCTGCGCGCCGGGACGCAGCTCAATCTCGAGACTGCGCTGCGCGCCGGCGATCCGCTCGGCGGTCACTACGTGAGTGGCCATATCGACGGTGTCGCGCGGGTGATCACGAGAGAGGACGACGCCCGTTCCGTGCGCATCGGGTTCGAGTTGCCCGCGGGCCTCGGACGCTACGTGGCACGCAAGGGCTCGATCTGCATCGACGGCATCAGCCTCACCGTCAACGAAGTCGACAAGCTCCGCTTCGACGTGAATCTCGTGCCGCACACGCTAGTCGTGACCAACGCAGGTGGCTGGCGCACAGGGACGAGGGTCAACTGCGAAGTGGACATGATCGCCCGCTACCTGGAGCGGCTCGCGAGTCCATCCTGAGCGCCCTGATAGACTTTTCGCTCCCTGGCCATGCGAGGCGCGGCAAAATTTGTTCATAAATACAATCAATATCAGATGCTTACAATCGTAATCGAATGGGGAACCTGAATACCATAGACGAGCTGCTCGAGGACGTCCGGCGGGGCCGGATGGTGATCGTCATGGACGATGAGGACCGCGAGAACGAAGGCGACCTGGTGATGGCCGCCGAGCTGGTGCGCCCGGAAGACGTCAACTTCATGGCGCGATACGGGCGCGGACTGATCTGCTTGACCCTGACCCGCGACCGCTGCCGGCAGCTGCGCCTGCCGTTGATGGTGAGCGAGACCGATGTCGACAGGCGCACGAACTTCACGGTTTCGATCGAGGCAGCGGAGGGCGTGACCACGGGTATCTCTGCCTACGACCGCGCGCATACCATCCGGACGGCAGTGCGTTTCGACGCGCGCGCGGAGGACCTGCGTCAACCCGGTCATATTTTTCCGCTGATGGCGCAGCCGGGCGGCGTGCTGAGCCGTGCCGGTCACACCGAGGCCGGCTGTGATCTCGCGCGCCTCGCCGGCCTGTCGCCGTCCGCGGTCATCGTCGAGATTCTGAACGACGACGGCTCGATGGCCAGGCGCCCCGATCTCGAGCAGTTCGCGCACAAACACGGGCTCCGAATCGGGACGATCGCCGACCTGATCCGTTACCGGCTCGAGAAGGAACGATCGGTCGAGCGGATCGCCGAGCGCGAGGTCGAGACCGACTTCGGCCGGTTCCGGCTCTATTGTTACGAGGATCATGTCAACAGTACGGTGCACCTCGCGCTCGCCCGAGGCCGGATCGACGGGCCGAAGGCGCCGCTGGTCCGCGTGCACATCGAGGACACGGTCCGTGACCTGGTCGGCGCCCGCGAGCCGGGACACAGCTGGACGCTCCGCAGCGCGATGCAACGCATCTCCGACGACGGCGACGGCGTGGTCGTGCTGCTCCGGCCATTCGAAAGCCCGCTCGAGATCGCCGAGGCGGTGCGCGGTACAAACGGCAGCGCCGCGGAGCAGAGCGTGCCCGGCGCGCGGGTGCTGCGGACCTACGGCATCGGCGCGCAGATCCTGCGCGACCTCGGGCTGTCGCGGATGCGGGTGCTGTCCGCGCCGCTGCAGATGCAGGGACTGTCGGCTTTCGGGCTCGAGGTCGTCGAATACGTGGATCACGCGAACTGAGGATCCGAATGGACAACATCAAAGTCACCCAGGGCGATCTGCTGGCACGCGACCTGCGCTTTGCGCTGATCGCGTCGCGGTTCAACGACAGCATCGTCGAGAACCTGGTGCGCGGCGCGATCGATGCGCTGCTCCGGCACGGCGCAAGCGAAAAACAGATCGAGCTCATCCGCGTACCCGGCGCATTCGACCTGCCGCTCATCGCGCGGCGCGCGGCGGCGAGCCGTCGCTTTGACGCCGTAGTCGCACTCGGCGCCGTCATACGCGGGGCCACGCCGCACTTCGACCTGGTGGCCGGGCAATGCGCCGCCGGTCTCGCACGCGCGTCCGAAGAGACCGGTGTCCCGGTGGCATTCGGGGTGCTGACCACCGACACGATCGAGCAGGCGGTCGAGCGCTCCGGCAACAAGGCCGGCAACAAGGGGGTCGACGCGGCGCTCGCCGCGCTCGAGCTTGCCAACCTGCTGCGAAGGATGGACGTCTGAGAATGCGCCCGCGCGCCGACCGCTCCGTCCGCGCGCGCAGCCTGTCGCGAAAGCTTGCGATGCAGGCGCTCTATCAGTGGCAGCTGGCCGGCCAGAGTGCCACGGAGCTTCAGACACAGTTCGCGGCCGAAGAGGGGTACGGCGACGCCGAGGAGGAATACTTCGCGGGTCTCGTCGGCGGTGTCACGGCGTCGGTCGTGGCGCTGGATACGCAGCTGCAGCCGCTCATCGACCGGCCGCTCGCGCAGCTCGATCCGGTCGAGCGCGCCGTGCTCTGGATCGGCCTGTTCGAGCTGCTGCATCGACCCGACGTTCCCTATCGCGTCGTGATCAACGAGGGCGTGGAGCTCGCCAAGCGCTTCGGCGCTACCGATGGCCACAAGTTCGTCAACGCCGTGCTCGACCGGGCTGCACGCGATTTGCGCCCGGCGGAACAGCCGGCGAACCGCGGCGGCGGCTGACCGGTACCACCATGACGCTCGACGAGTTCGAGCTGATCGCGCGGTACTTCTCCCGCCCGCCTGTGCGGCGCGACGTTCTGCTCGGTGTCGGCGACGATGCCGCACTGCTCGAGGTTCCCGCGGGCCAGGCTCTGGCAGCGGCGACCGATACGCTGGTCGAGGGGCGGCACTTTCTGGCCGACGCGCCGCCGGAATCGGTCGGTCACCAGGCTCTCGCCGTAAACCTGAGCGATCTGGCGGCGATGGGTGCCGAGCCCGCGTGGGCGCTGCTCGCCTTGTCGGTGCCGCAGCCCGACACACATTGGCTCGACGGTTTTGCGCGCGGTTTTCATGCGCTTGCCGGGCGTGCGGGCCTCGCGCTCGTGGGCGGCGACACCGTACGCGGTCCTCGCGTGGTCACCGTGCAGGTGCTCGGATTTGTGCCCGCGGCGCTCGCGCTGCGCCGCGCGGGCGCACGTCCGGGCGACGCTCTGTACGTATCGGGCACGCTCGGCGACGCCGCCGCGGGTCTCGAGTTGCTGCGCGGCGGCGGGGCAGCGGATACCGATTCGCCGCTCGTGAGGAGGTACCGGTTTGCCGAGCCCAGGCTTGCGCTCGGCATGGCATTGCGCGGTGTCGCGAGCGCGGCGATGGACGTCTCGGATGGTCTCCTCGGCGACCTCGGCAAGCTCTGCGACGCAAGCGGAGTCGGCGCGATCCTGAACCTCGAGCGGTTACCGCTGTCGCCCGCGCTGCTTGCAAGCTTCGACGCCGCGAGCGCGGAGCGGTTCGCGCTCGGCGGTGGCGACGATTACGAGCTCGTATTCACGGTTCCGACGGCGGCCGCTCAGGAATTCGAGACCACGCTCGGTGCGGCTGGCACGATCACGCGCATCGGCGAGATCGTCGCCGGCCACGGCGTGCGATGTCAGCGTGCCGGGCGGACGGTCGAGCTCGGGATCGCAGGATATGACCACTTCTCCGTCTGAGGGCCCAGCGCCGCGTCCATCGTTGCGTGCGTTGCGCGATCCGGTGCAGCTTCTTGCGCTCGGTTTCGGTTCCGGCCTCGTTCCCGCCGCACCCGGTACGGCGGGTTCACTCATCGGACTCGCGGCCGCGATCCTCGTGGCGCAGTGGGGCGCATGGGCTGCCGCGGCGCACCACCGCGGTCGTCGTCGTGGCGGGGTTATGGATCTGCGGGGAGGGCGCACGCCGGCTGGGCGTTCATGATCACCCGGCCATCGTATGGGACGAGATCGCAGGGATGATGATAGCGATGCTGGCAGCGCCGCAGGGCTGGGGCTGGGCGGCGCTCGCATTCGCGTTGTTTCGTCTGTTCGACATAGTCAAGCCCTGGCCGATCCGCGAGATCGATCACGGAATGCGCGGTGGAGCGGGAATTATGCTCGATGACGTATTGGCCGGGATTCTGGCCGCGCTCGGACTGTTGCTCGCCCGCTCCATAACGTGAACCAACCACAACCACAACACGCCAACGCCGACGTCGAAACCGCACCGATGCTTTCCGGGCCGATCTCGACGCCGGAACGCATAGGCAAGTATTACGTCGTGCACGAGGCCGGGCGGGGCAGCTCGGGCACCGTCTATCTCTCGCACGATCCGTTCTACGGGCGCGACGTCGCGATCAAGCTCTACCACGCGACGATCGGCGACGACGCCGAGAGCCGCAACGCGCGCCGCATGTTCATGGGCGAAGCCCACATGATCGGCAAGCTGCAGCACCCGAACATCGTGCCGATCTACGACGCAGGCGAGGAGAACGGACGCCGTTACGTCGTCACCGAGCACATCCACGGCGCGCGGACGCTGTCCGCCTACTGTCGTCCCGGCAGCCTGCTGCCGGTCGACCAGGTCGTGGGCATCGTCTACAAGTGCGCGAAGGCGCTGCACTATGCGCACACGCGCGGCGTGGTGCATCGCGACATCAAGCCGTCGAACATCCTGCTCACCCAGGACGGCGACGTGCGCATCGTGGACTTCGGCATCGCGCTCGTGGCGGATTCAGACGTGTCGCTGCTCGAGGGCGTCGCCGGGAGCCCCGCCTACATGTCGCCCGAGCAGGTCCAGGGCCGCGATCTCGGACCGCGGTCGGATCTGTACTCGCTCGGCGCCGTCATGTACGAGATGCTCGCGGGGCAGCGCCCGTTCCGGGCCGGCGCGCTCGGCAAGCTGCTCAAGGAGGTCGTCCACAGCAACGCCGAGCCGCTGCGCGATCTGCGACCCGAGTTGCCCGAGGACCTCGCCGAGCTGGTGCATCGCGTGCTCGAGAAGGATCCCGAACGCCGGTTTCGAAACGGAGCCGAGCTCGCGGCGGACCTGACCCGGATCCATCAGAAGCTCCGCTCGAGCCAGACCCAGATCGACGAGCAGGAGCGCTTTGCGGTGCTGCGCAAGCTGCGCTTCTTCCACGATTTCTCCCATGCCGAGATCCGCGAGGTGATGCGCGCTGCGGCGTGGCTCGATTGCCAGCCCGGAGAGCCCGTGTTGCGGCCGGGTGACACCGACGACCGGTTTTACGTCGTCGTTTCCGGCCGCGTGCGGGTCGGCCGCGCCGGCCGCGTAGTCGGCCGCATAGAGACCGGCGGCTGTTTCGGCGAGGCGGCGTTTGCCGAGGGGTCGCGCCGGGACGCCGTAATCGAGGCCGAGGAGCAGGTACAGCTTCTCAAGGTCACGGCGACGTTGCTCGAACAGGCATCGATCTCCTGTCAGCTGCGTTTCCACAAGGTGTTTCTCAAGGAATTGATCGGCCGGCTGCAGCGTGCCGAGCCGGCAACTCGCGGCAACTGAGGCGCTGACGCGCGCCCCGGGGCTCAGCGGGCGGCGGAGTCCTTGTCGCGCTCGATGAGCGCGTAGGCCGAGTGGTTATGTATGGATTCGAAGTTCTCGGCTTCGACGACATAGGCGCGAACTCGGCCATCCCCCTCGAGGCGCATCGCCACGTCACGGACGATGTCCTCGACGAACTTCGGGTTATCGTAGGCGCGCTCGGTGACGTGCTTCTCGTCAGGCCGCTTCAGTATCCCGAACACCTCGCATGACGCCTCCTGCTCGGCGATGTCGATCAGCTCCTCGATCCACAGGTGCTCAGTAGCGCGCGCCGAGATGCTGATGTGCGAGCGCTGGTTGTGCGCGCCGCGTTCCGAGATGTCCCGCGAGCACGGACAGAGGCTCGTCACCGGGACGACGACCCGCACCCAGGCATCGATCGTGCCGTCGTGGATCTCACCGATGAGCCGCGCCGCGTAGTTCATCAGGCTCTGCACGCCTGAGACCGGAGCGGACTTGAGCACGAAGTAGGGGAAATCCATCTCGATGTGGCCCGACGTGGCATCGAGCCGCTGCGTCATCTCGCCCAGCATCTGCCGAAACGACTCGACGGAGATCTCGTGTTCGTGCGCGTGGAGCACCTCGACGAAGCGCGACATGTGGGTGCCCTTGAATTCGTGCGGCAGCGCCACGTACATGTTGAAGCTCGCGATCGTATGCTGGTCGCTCCCCGTCCGGTCGCGGACCCTCACGGGGTGAAATATGTCCTTGATGCCGACCTTGTTGATCGGCATGCGGCGCGAGTCGGCCCGGCCCTGCACGTCCGCGATCGCGACCGCGGCCGGCTGTCGGGCGACCGCCGCCGGGCGGCGCTTCTTGCCTGGATGAAGATCGTTCATGGAGCTCGGCCTAGCCCGCCGAACTGCCCGCGGCCATGACGCGGGCGGGCTGCTGGCTGCGCCAGAACGCGACGATCGAGCGCTCGAGACTCGCGGCGTCGAGACCGGCCATCTCCAGACAGTCCTCGCGTGTCCCGTGCTCGACGAAGCCGTCGGGCAGCCCGATGTTGCGCGCGGGGAGCACCAGACCCGCTGTCGCCAGGGCCTCGTTTACCGCGCTGCCCGCGCCGCCCGCGACGACGTTCTCCTCGACGGTCACGATTGCCAGGTGCGTGGAAGCCAGCCGCCGGAGAAGCTCGACGTCGAGCGGCTTGACGAACCGCATGTTGATCAGCGTCGCGTCCAGCCGGTCGGCGATCGACACGCACGGCGCCACCATGGTGCCGAAGGCGAGCAGCAGCAGACCGCTGCGACCTTCGCGGCGCAATTCGCCACGCCCGATCGGGAGCGGGCTCAACGCCTTTTCGACACGCACACCGGGGCCTTGACCGCGCGGATAGCGGACCGCTGCCGGACCGTCGTGTGTCGCCGCGGTGTAGAGCATCTGCCGGCACTCGTTCTCGTCCGCGGGCGCCATGACCACCATGTTCGGTATGCACCGAAGGAAGGTGAGATCGAAGGCACCCTGGTGCGTCGCACCGTCCCCGCCGACGAGCCCGCCGCGGTCGATTGCGAACGTAACCGGCAGGTTCTGCAGCGCCACATCGTGGATCAACTGGTCGTACGCGCGCTGCAGGAAGGTCGAGTAGATGGCGACGACCGGTCGCAGCCCCTCGCAGGCGAGTCCGGCGGCGAGGGTGACCGCGTGCTGCTCGGCGATCGCGACGTCGAAGTAGCGCTCGGGGAAGCGCCGCGAATACTCGACCAGGCCCGAGCCTTCGCGCATCGCGGGCGTGATGCCGACGATGCGCGGGTCCTGCTCCGCCATGTCGCACAGCCACTGGCCGAAGACCTGCGAATAGGTGGGGCCGCTCGCCTTGTCCTTGAAGATAGTGCCGCTGCCGGGGTCGAACGGACCCGGTCCATGCCACTTGATCGGATCCGCTTCCGCAGGCGCGTAGCCCTTGCCCTTGCGCGTGACGATGTGCAGGAACTGCGGTCGTGGAAGGTCGCGCAGGTTCTGCAGCGTCCTCACAAGCGCACCGAGATCATGCCCGTCGATCGGGCCGATGTAGTTGAAGCCCATCTCCTCGAACATCGTCCCCGGCAGCACCATGCCCTTGACGTGCTCCTCCGAGCGCCGCGCGAGCTCCCACACGGTCGGCATGCGCCGGAGGATCTTCTTGCCGCCCTGACGCAGTGCCGCATAGGTCTTGCCCGACAGGACGCGAGCGAAGTAATTGGATAGCGCACCGACGTTCTCGGAGATCGACATGTCGTTGTCGTTCAGGACGACGAGCATGTTGACGTCGAGCGTGCCGGCGTGATTGAGCGCCTCGAAAGCCTGTCCGGCGCTCATCGCGCCGTCGCCGATCACCGCCACGACGCGGCGGTCGCCTCCGGTGCGGGCGGCGGCGATCGCCATGCCGAGGGCCGCGCTGATCGAGGTGCTGGAATGCCCGACCCCGAAGGTGTCGAAATCACTTTCGACGCGGCTCGGAAAGGGCGCGAGCCCGTCCCGAAGCTTGATCGTGCGCAGGCGGTCCCGGCGTCCGGTCAGGACCTTGTGCGGGTAGGCCTGGTGGCCGACGTCCCAGACCAGCCGGTCGTCCGGCGTGTCGAAGACATAGTGCAGCGCCACCGTAAGTTCGACGGTGCCCAGGCCCGCAGCGAAGTGGCCGCCCATCTGACTCACGGTGTGGATCAGGAATTGCCGCAGCTCGGCGGCGAGCTGAGCCAGTTCGCCCGGAGCGAGGCGCCGCACGTCCGCCGGGGAGTTGATCCGCGATAGCAGCGGAAAGGAATCAGCCGGGTCCATCGGCGGAAAGTCTACACGCAAGGCGGTCAGTGCCGTCGGGTCAGTAGCCACCCGCAAAGGGCCGCCAGAGACGAGTCGGCCCAGCCGCATTCCCCGAGCAAAGTGGCTGCGGAATCATGCAGTTCCGCGACGCGCCGCCGCGCCGCGTCGATGCCCGCAACCGCCGGGTAGGTGGGCTTGTCGCGTGCTCGATCGCCGCCCGTGGCCTTGCCCAGCACGCTCGCATCGCCCTCGACATCGAGGATGTCGTCCTGGATCTGGAAAGCGAGGCCGACCAGGCTGCCGACGCGGTCGAGCGTCGCGTATTCGGCGGCGGTGAGGTTCGCGGCGCAACCTGCTGCCATCTGTACGCACGCGCGGATGAGGGCACCGGTCTTCAGCCGGTGCACGAGCTCGACGTCGGAGAGGCTGAGCTGGCGTCCCTTTGCCGCAAGATCGAGGGCCTGCCCGCCGGCCATCCCTGCAGTGCCGCTCGCGTCGGCCAGCAGCTCGATCAAGCGGACGCGGGTCGCGGGCTCTGCGGCGAGACCTGGATGCGTCGCCAGCAGCGAGAACGCCAGTACCTGCAGCGAATCGCCCGCGAGTATGGCGGTCGCTTCATCGAAGGCGCGATGACAGGTCGGGCGACCGCGGCGCAGATCGTCATCGTCCATCGCCGGCAGATCGTCATGCACGAGCGAGTACGCGTGGATGAGCTCGACGGCACAGGCCGCGCCGTCGACCCTGGGAAACGCTACCCCGAGAGTTTCCGCCGTCGCGTAGACCATCGCCGGCCGGATGCGCTTGCCCGGGGCAAGCGCGGAATAGCGCTGCGCCGCGTGCAGCCGTTCCGGCACGACCGTGGCGGGCGGCAGCAGCCTCTCGAGCTCGCGCTCGACACGTACCCGCCACTCCTCGAGTCGAGCGGGCAGCCCGGCGTCCGGGATGGTGCTCACGAGTGGCCGCCGCTTCAGTCTTCGGGTTCGTCCGGCTCGAATGGGACCGCCTCGGCCTGCATCGAGCGCGCAAGCAGGATCTCCACTTTTTGTTCTGCCTGTTTGAGGGCATCCTGACAGGATCGTGCCAGCGCGATGCCGCGCTCGAACTGCGTCACCGCTTCCTCGAGCGGAAGCTCGCCGTGCTCGAGTCGCTCGACGACGGCCTCGAGCTCGGCGAGGGCCTGCTCGAAGTCGGGCGTCCTGGATTTTTTCGTCGACAAGCTTGGCCTCCGGAGCGGCGGAGCCTTGCACACGCCGGCCAAAAGGGTCAACGCGGACCGAAGCAGCGCGACGTCCGCGTCGGCGTTGACTTGTGCCGGCGACGGACCTAGATTGCAGCCAGCGTTAGACTCAGTCTAAGTTTATTCGCGTCGGGCGGGCGCGGCGGGCTCGCGAATTTCGATCGAGGAGGTCGTCATGAAGCAACTCAAAGGCAGCAGGACCGAGGACAATCTCAAGGCGGCGTTCGCCGGCGAATCGCAGGCCAATCGTCGATACCTGTATTTCGCGCAGAAAGCGGACGTCGAGGGCTACAACGACGTCTCTGCCGTGTTCCGTTCGACCGCGGAGGGTGAAACCGGCCACGCGCATGGTCACCTCGAATATCTCGAACAGGTCGGCGACCCCGCGACGGGCCTGCCGATCGGCGAGACGCGGGCGAACCTCAAGGCTGCGATCGCGGGCGAGACCCACGAGTACACCGACATGTACCCGGGAATGGCGAAGTCGGCTCGCGAGGAGGGCTTCGAGGAGATCGCCGACTGGTTCGAGACGCTCGCCAAGGCTGAGCGCTCGCACGCAAATCGTTTCCAGAAGGCCCTCGACACGCTCTGAACCGCCGACACGAAAGGCGCGGAGGAGGACCAGGCGGGTCCGCCCTCGGCGTTTGCGTGCGCCGCCGCGCCTGTGCGCCCGGGAGTGCCCGATTACCGTGGATACCAAGACCCCCGCAGGTCGCGAAGGCAGTCTCGAGGCGCCGACGCGGCATCCGGTCCGGTGGCAGGAAGAGTCTTTCTACGACGAGCAGGCGCTCGCCGCCGAGATCGCCCGTGTCTTCGACATCTGTCACGGCTGCCGTCGCTGCTTCAGCCTCTGCAACGCGTTTCCACACCTCTTCGACGCCATCGACGCAGGTGCAACCGGAGAGCTGGACGGGGTCGAGCAGAAGGTCCGCTGGGAAGTTGTGGACCACTGCTATCTCTGCGACATGTGCTACATGACGAAATGCCCGTACGTGCCGCCGCACCCGTGGAACGTGGATTTCCCGCATCTGATGCTGCGAGCCAAGGCGGTGCGGTTCCGGCGCGAGGGCGCACCCGCGCGCGACCGCATCCTGGCGGCCACCGACAAGGTGGGAACGATCGCGGGGATACCGGTCATCGCTCAGGCCGTGAACGCCCTCAGCCGCACCACGGCAGGACGCCGCATGCTCGAGTCGACCCTCGGCGTGCATCCGAACGCGCCGGTGCCCGCTTATCACTCGCGTACCGGGCGACGACGCGTCGCGCGCGGCGTGAACCCCGCGCAGGCTCACGCGGCGGCCGCCGGAACGAGCGGACGCGTCGCGCTGTTCACCACCTGTTACTGCAACCGCAACGAGCCCGACATCGCCGAGGACCTGGCGGCGGTCTTCCGGCACAACGGGATACCCGTTCGGACGGTGCCGCGCGAGCGCTGCTGCGGAATGCCGCGGCTCGAGCTCGGCGATCTCGTGTCGATCGATGCCGCGCGCAGAGCAAACGTCCCGGTGCTGGCGGGTCTGGTCGACGAGGGATGGGACCTGGTTGCACCCGTGCCGTCCTGCGTATTGATGTTCAAGCAGGAACTCCCACTGCTGTTTCCTGACGATGCGCAGGTGCTGAAGGTTCGTGCCGCGATGTTCGATCCGTTCGAGTACCTGATGCGGCGGCATCGCGCGGGGCTGCTGCGCACGGACTTCAGCCGGCCGCTCGGCAAGGTGAGTTACCACGTCGCCTGTCACCTCCGCGTGCAGAACCTGGGACTCAAGACCCGCGACGTGCTCGCGCTCATTCCCGGCACGCAGGTCGAGCCGATCGAGCGCTGTTCGGGTCACGACGGCACCTACGGCGTCAAGAAGGAATACCGCGACATCTCGATGAAGATCGGCCGTCCGGTGTTCAGCAGGGTCACGGCCGCCGCGGCCGATCATTATTCGAGCGACTGCCCGATGGCCGCTCGGCAGATCGAGTCGGGAGTCGAGGCCGCGAGCGGGCCGACGCACCCGCTGAAGCTGCTGCGCATGGCTTACGGGATCTGATCGCATGGATTTCGATTCACCAGGCGCTGCGTGGGCGAAGCTCGCACCGGCGGATCTCCTGTCGCTGGAGCGTTATGCGCGCGAGCGAGCACAGCTTCGGCCGCGAGTAATCGCGCACAAGAAGCACGCGCACGGTGCCTTGCGGGCCGAACGTGAGCCTCTGCTTCGAGGATCGCCTGACCGTGCAGTATCAGGTCCAGGAGATGCTGCGGATCGAGCGCATCTTCGAGCCGCAGGGCATCGCCGACGAGCTCGCCGTCTATAACCCGCTGATCCCGGACGGTTCGAACTGGAAAGCGACCCTCCTGGTCGAGTTCCCTGATCCCGAGGAGCGTCGGGCGGCGCTCGCCGCGCTCAAGCGCATCGAGGACCGCTGCTGGGTCGAGGTCCAGGGTCACGCCCGGGTGTATGCGATCGCCGACGAAGACCTCGAACGCGAGAACGAAGAGAAGACCTCGTCGGTGCATTTCCTGCGCTTCGAGCTGACGTCTGCGATGGCCGCGGCGGTGAAGTCCGGGGCCGCCGTGTCGCTCGGCATCGACCACGAACAGTACCGCCACGCCGTCCAACCGCTTCCGGCGACGGTCCGGGATTCACTCGCCGGCGATCTTTCCTGAGCGGGCCTGGCGTCCGGCCGACGTGATGACCGGCCGGTCGCGGATGCGCGCAGCGTGCCGCGGCACGAATGCGCTGCTAGAATCCGCGCGCCTTCCCTTCGACGCGAGCACGCGGATCGTTTATCGATGAGCCAGACCTACACCGCGCAGGACATCGAAGTCCTGAGCGGCCTCGAGCCCGTCCGGCGCCGGCCGGGCATGTACACCGACACGAGTCGGCCGAACCATCTCGCCCACGAAGTGATCGACAACAGCGTCGACGAGGCGCTGGTCGGTCATTGCAGCCGCATCGATGTGACCGTGTACAAGGACGGCTCGGTCGAGGTCAGCGACGACGGGCGAGGCATGCCGGTCGACGTCCATCCAAAGGAGAAGGTGAGCGGCGTCGAGCTGATCCTGACCCGTCTGCACGCGGGCGGGAAGTTCACCGAGGGCACCTACAAGTTCTCCGGCGGCCTGCACGGCGTCGGCGTGTCGGTGGTAAACGCCCTGTCGAAGCACCTGGAGTGCTGGGTGCGGCGGGGCGGCAAGGAATACAACATCTCCTTCCGCAACGGAAAGGTCCACTCGAAGCTCGAGGTGGTAGGCGAGGTCGGCAAGAACAACACCGGAACGACCGTGCGGTTCTGGCCCGACCCGGCGTACTTCGACAGCGCCGAGATCTCGCTGCCGAAGCTCAGGCACGTGCTCAAGGCCAAGGCGGTGCTCTGCCCGGGGCTCAAGGTCCGGCTCACCGTCGAGAAGAGCGGTGAGAAGGAGGAGTGGCAGTACACGGGCGGGCTCGCGCAGTACCTGCGCGAATCGCTCGCCTCCGGCGAATGGCTGCCCGAGGATCCTTTCGTCGGCAGCATCGAGGGCGAGCAGGAGGGCGTCGACTGGGCGATCGTCTGGCGGGTGGACGGCGGGACGAGGATCGAGGAGAGCTATGTCAACCTGATCCCGACGCTCGAGGGGGGCACGCACGTAAACGGCTTCCGGCTCGGGCTCACCGAGGCGATCCGCGAGTTCTGCGAGTTTCGAAGCCTGATCCCGCGCGGGATAAAGCTCGCCCCCGAGGACGTCTGGAACGATGCGAGCTACGTGCTGTCCGCGAAGATGCGAGATCCGCAGTTCGCGGGGCAGACCAAGGAGCGCCTGACGTCCCGTGAGTCGGCGGCGTTCGTCTCGGGGATCGTCAAGGACCAGTTCGTGCTCTGGCTGAACCAGCACCCGGAAGCGGGCGAGGGAATCGCGCGGCTCGCCATCGCAAACGCGCAGGAGCGGGTCAAGGCGAGCCAGAAGGTGGCGCGCAAGCGCGTCGTGAGCGGTCCCGCGCTGCCCGGCAAGCTCGCCGACTGCACCAGCCAGGATCCCGCTCGCGCCGAGCTCTTCCTGGTCGAGGGTGACTCCGCGGGTGGCTCCGCGAAACAGGCGCGCGACCGCGAGTTCCAGGCCGTGATGCCGCTGCGCGGCAAGATCCTCAACACCTGGGAGGTCTCGGCGGGCGAGCTCCTCGCCTCGCAGGAAGTGCACGACATCACGGTCGCGCTCGGTGTCGACCCCGCCTCGGATGACATCGCGCGGTTGCGCTATCACCGCATCTGCATCCTGGCCGACGCCGATTCCGACGGCCAGCACATTGCGACGCTGCTGTGTGCGCTCTTCCTGCGGCACTTCCGGCCGCTGGTGCAGGCGGGTCACGTGTTCGTCGCGATGCCGCCGCTCTATCGAATCGACCACGGCAAGCAGGTCGACTATGCGCTCGACGATGCGGAGCGCAACGGCGTGCTCGACCGGATTCGCGCCGAGAACCCGCGCGCCAAGCCCGTGGTGACGCGCTTCAAGGGCCTGGGCGAGATGAGCGCGCTGCAGCTGCGCGAGACGACCATGGCGCCGGAGTCGCGCCGGCTCGTGCAGCTGACGCTCGAGGCGAAGGATCACGCCGACCAGATGGTGGACATGCTGCTCGCGAAGAAGCGCGCCCCCGACCGTCGCGCGTGGCTCGAGAAGCACGGCAACCTGGCCACCGGCTGACGAGCGCCTGCGTGAGCAACTCAGGATCAGCTCAACTTCGAGGGCATCGAGCGCCTGCCGCTCAAAGTGTTCACCGAGAAGGCGTACCTCGAGTACTCGATGTACGTAATCCTCGACCGCGCGCTGCCGCATGTCGGCGACGGGCTGAAGCCGGTGCAGCGCCGCATCATCTATGCGATGAGCGAGCTCGGCCTGTCCGCGGCGTCCAAGCACAAGAAGTCCGCGCGCACGGTCGGCGACGTCATCGGCAAGTTCCATCCGCACGGCGACTCCGCCTGCTACGAGGCGCTGGTGCTGATGGCGCAGCCGTTCTCGTACCGTTATCCGCTCGTTGACGGTCAGGGCAACTTCGGCGCCCCCGACGATCCGAAATCCTTCGCCGCGATGCGCTACACGGAGTCGAAGCTCACGCGCTACGCCGAAGTGCTGCTGCGCGGAGGTCGGCGAGGGCACGGTCGACTGGACGCCGAATTTCGACGGCACCCTCGAGGAGCCGGTGCTGCTGCCGGCGCGGTTGCCGAACCTGCTGCTGAACGGCGCTACGGGCATCGCGGTCGGCATGGCGACCGACATCCCGCCGCACAACCTGCGCGAGGTCGCAGCCGCCTGCGTCAAGCTGCTCGAGGAGCCGAAGACGACGGCTGCGGAGATCCGCAAGCTGATACCGGGCCCCGACCTTCCGACCGGCGCCGAGATCATCACGCCGCGCGATGAGCTCGCGCGGATGTACGAGACCGGCAATGGCGCGTTCCGGGCCCGGGCCCGCTATGAGACCGAGGACGGGGAGGTAGTGGTCACGGAACTGCCATACCAGGTGTCGGGCTCGACGCGTTCTCGAACAGATCGCCGTGCAGATGCGCGCCAAGAAGCTGCCGATGATCGAGGACCTGCGGGACGAATCCGATCACGAGCACCCGACGCGGCTCGTGATCACGCCGCGCTCGAACCGCGTCGACGTAGAGCAGATGATGGCGCATCTCTTCGCAACGACGGACCTCGAGCGGAGTTACCGGGTCAATCTCAACGTCATCAGCCGCGACGGACGGCCGCGCGTGTCCGGCCTCAAGCCGCTGCTCGAGGAATGGTTGACGTTCCGCGTCGATACGGTCGCGCGCCGGCTCACGCACCGGCTCGAGCGCGTGAACGCGCGCCTGCACATCCTCGACGGCCTGCTCATCGTCTACCTCAACCTCGACGAGGTGATCCGGATCGTCCGAAAGGAGGATGAACCGAAGCCTGTCCTGATGCGCCGGTTCAAGCTTTCAGACCTTCAGGCGGAG
The DNA here is from genome assembly GCA_963728295.1 of uncultured Gammaproteobacteria bacterium. Classification (GTDB taxonomy): domain Bacteria; phylum Pseudomonadota; class Gammaproteobacteria; order Steroidobacterales; family Steroidobacteraceae; genus DATJKD01. Next base: position 617,969 of record CAVSKB010000011.1, read on the forward strand.
GCGATCCTCGAGACCAAGCTGCGCCATCTCGCACGGCTCGAAGAGATGAAGATCCGCGGCGAGCAGGGCGAGCTCGCCGGCGAGCGGGACGAGCTCGAGAAGACGCTCAAGAGCAAGGCGAAGCTCAGGCGTCTCGTGCGCGACGAGATCGTCGATGACGCTGAGAAGTACGGCGACGCACGCCGCAGCCGCCTGGTCGAACGCGCGGCCGCACAGGCGATCGACGAGACCGAGCTCGTCGCGAGCGAGCCGGTGACCGTCGTTCTGTCGAAGAGCGGGTGGGTGCGTGCGGCGCGCGGCCACGAAATCGACCCGCGCACGCTGTCCTTCAAGACCGGCGACGAATTTCGTTCCCTTGCGCGCGGCCGCAGCACGCAGCAGGCGGTGTTTCTCGACAGCACCGGTCGCGCGTACAGCCTGGCGGCGCACACGTTGCCGTCCGCCCGCGGCCAGGGCGAGCCTCTGTCCGGCCGGCTCGATCCGCCCGACGGCGCGACCTTCGCAGGCATCATGATCGGCGAGCCCGACGAGCGCTGGGTCATCGCGAGCTCGGCGGGCTATGGCTTCGTCGTGCGGCTGGGCGAGCTGCACGGCCGCAACCGCGCGGGGAAGGCGGTGCTCAAGGTGCCCGAGGGCGCGACGGTGCTCGCGCCGGCACCGCGTCCGGCGGCGGATGGAACGCTGCTCGCAGCCGTGAACAGCGACGGACGGCTCCTCGTCTTCCCGGTGGCGGACCTGCCCGAGCTGCCGCGCGGCAAGGGCAACAAGATCTTCGGCATTCCCTCGAAAAAGGCGGCGAGCGGCGAGGAATCGCTGGTGGCCATTGCCGCGGTTGCGCCGGGACAGACGCTTCGGCTGCAGGTCGGCGAGCGCCAGATGGCGCTGGGATTCAAGGAGCTCGCTGACTATCGCGGCGAACGGGGGCAGCGCGGCGCGGTCCTGCCGCGCGGCTGGCGAAAGGTGGAGGCGCTCGAGGTGAACGACTGAGGCGCGGCGAGCATCGCGCTCAGTTGCCCAGCACGACCTCTTCCGGGCTGTTGACGAAGTACCCCTGGATGAACTCGATGCCGAGCTGCCAGAGCACGGCCATCGTATTCGCGTCCTCGACGCGCTCGGCGATGGTAATGATGCTGCGCTCGCGCGCCTGCTCGACCAGCGCCTTGACGCGCTCCTGCAGCGGCCGGTCGTTGGCGAGACCCTGCATCAGCGACCCGTCGATCTTCACGTAGTTGACCGCGACGTGCGAGAGCAGCTGCGCCGGGTCACGGCCCGACGCCGTAGTTCTCGACCGCGAACTCGAAGCCCAGCCGGGTCAGGAGCTGTTGAAGCGCCTTGGCTTCCTTGAGGTGCTGTGTCGCGAGTTCCTCGCTCACCTGTATCACGACATGGTTCGGCTCGATCCGCGACGCCTTGAGCTGCTGCTGCAGCCACATGCGCGAGCGTCTCGTCGCGCAACGAATCGCGCGACAGCCGCACGAATACCTTGTGCGGCTTGCGCGCGGCACAGAAGCTCATCGCGGCGCCGACTACCCAGCGATCGATGTTCTTCATCAGGTCGGTGCGAGCGGCGGCGGTCAGGAACTCCGACGGCAGGACCTCCTGACCGCGCTCGTCGAGCATGCGCACCACGAGGTCGTACATCGCGCGGTCCTCGCCCACCAGGCTCGCGATCGGTTGCTGCACGAGCCGGAAGCGGTTGGCCATCAGCGCCGACTTGATCTGGTGTGCCCAGGTGCGGTCGATCTCGGCTTCGGTCCTCGACTCTTCGCGGTGCTCCTGGCGCAAGGTCCGGTTGCCGCCCGCCGCGGCGGCGGCGCGCTGTGAACGGATCGCGGCATTGAGAGCAGTGGGAAGCGGCTGCTGAGCGCCGCATAGTGCCGCGCCGGCACTGGCGGTGATCGACAGCGAGCGATCGCCGACCTGGAAAACATGCTCGGCGATGCGGAGCACCAGGCGACGAAGGTAAGCGTCGAGATCGCGGGTATTGCCACGCTCGGCGAGCACGGCATAACCGCGGCCGGTCAGGCGACCGCCGATGTCATCCGGCTGCAGCTGCCCACGCAGCATTGCTCCCACTGAGTCGAGCAGCACCTCGAGCGCGAGCGGTCCCGGGTCGGCATCGAGTGCCGCCAGCTTGTCGGGCTCGATGTACAGGACCGCGCGCAGACCGCCCTTCAGTGGCTGCGCGAGGCGCGAACGGCAGGTCTCGAGAAACGCGGCTCGCTTCAGGAGCCCGGTACCCGTGTCGAGCTTGAGCGCTTCCTCGAGTTGCTGCGTGATCGAGCCCGAGTCGTGCTGCTGAGTCGGCACCTTGACTCGAACCGCGGGCTCGCCTTCGAACTCGAAACGCTCGAGCTCGAGCCCAAGGGGCATCTGCCCGCCGCCGGGCAGCACCACCGTCGCCTTGAGCGAGTGATCCGACCACTTGCCCTGCGCGGCGGCCACCAGCGCACCCCTGAGGGCGGCGTGACTCGCCGGCGTGAACAGGTCCATCAGTGGCTGACCGACGATCGCGGCCGCGTCCTTGAGGCCCGTCAGCTCGATCCACGCCGGGTTCGCGTCGACTACGATGCCTTCCTGTACGTGCGCGATCGCATCGGTCGATCCGGCCATGAAAGCCCGCATCTGGTCGCGATACTGGTGGGCCGAGGCGATGGTCCCGGCGAGCGCGCTGTCGAGACGCGCGAGGTGCAGCTCACGTTCGGCGACCGCGCGCAGGCGCGGACGCGACTTGAGCGTCACGATATCGCGGGCGCCGAGCTCGAGCGCTCTCGAGAGGCCGTCTTCGCTCACCGTATCGCGCACCAGCACGACGGGCATCGCGGCCGCCTGGCGGTCACGCAGCTCCATGGCCGGCGCCGCGTCCTCGGCGTCCGGCAGGCAGACGAAGGTGAGCTGGGCCTTGCCCTGCGCGAGCGCGTCGCCGAATGCCGCCAGGTCGCGCACCCAGGCGCAATGCACCGGATGCCCAGCGTTTCTCAGCGTGCTGTTGATGATCTCGACGGCTTCCTGGTGCCGCGAATAGACGATGAGAGGAATCGCGCTCGTCTCGGCCATGTATCCCGGCGCGGTGCCGCTCCTCGTGATTTCCCGACTGCGGAAGCGGCGGGATCATAGCACCGGTGTTTCGCGCGCAGTCGTGACGCAGGTTGCAGCATCATCTCCGTCGCCGAGGCCGCCGGGTGCTTCCTCGCCCGTTGAGCTGCCGATTTGTGGCCCGGGCTGACGGGGTATGCCGGATCCGCGTATTATGCAAGGCTTTCTCGAAGCAGCCCAAGGGCGCCGCCCGGGCCGCATCCTTCACGGACAGCGTCTGCATGGCCAGCTACAGCACCAACGAATTCCGCTCGGGGCTCAAGATCCTGCTCGACAAGGATCCGTACGCGATCATCGAAAACGAGTTCGTCAAGCCCGGAAAGGGACAGGCCTTCAACCGGGTCCGCGTCCGCAATCTCAAGACCGGCCGCGTCATCGAGCGCAACGTTCCGCTCGGGGGATTCGGTCGAGGCGGCCGACGTCGTCGAGTCGGAAATGCAGTACCTGTACAACGACGGCGCTTTCTGGCATTTCATGGTGCCGGACACCTTCGAGCAGTTCACGGCCGGCAAGGAAGCGATGGGCGACGCCGCTGCGTGGCTCAAGGACGGTGTGCATTGCAACGTCTTGCTCTGGAACGGCGTGCCGCTCGCCGTGAGCGCGCCGCCGCACGTGGAGCTCAAGATCGTCAAGACCGATCCTGGCGTGCGCGGCGACACCGCGACCGGCGGGCAGAAGCCGGCCGAGCTCGAGACCGGCGCCGTAGTCCGCGTCCCGCTCTTCATCAACGAGGGCGAGGTCATTCGCGTCGACACGCGGACGGCGGCCTACATCGCGCGCGCCAAGAGCTGACCCCGGCGCACTGTCCGGCAGGCGAATCAGACGCGGACGGCGCGGACGAAGACCTCCACGAGCGACTCGATGCCACGCGCATCGGTGTCGTCGAATCGCCCGAGGCGCGGGCTGTCGAGATCCAGCACGCCGATCAAGCGTCCGCGATCGATCACCGGAACTACGAGCTCCGAATTTGAAGCGGCATCGCAGGTAATGTGGCCTGGGAACGCGTGCACGTCAGGCACCAGCATCGTTCGGCGCTCGGCCGCAGCCGTGCCGCAGACGCCCTTGCCGAGCGGGATACGCACGCAGGCCGGGCGACCCTGGAATGGCCCGACCAGCAGATCGCCGCTTGCGGCGTCGAGCAGGTAAAACCCAACCCAGTTGAGATCCGGCAGGCTGTAGAAGACGAGCGAAGTGGTGTTCGCAGCGCAACTGACCAGATCCGGTTCGCCGGACAGGAGCGACTCGAGGCTGCGAGCGAGCTCGGCGTAGTCGGCGTATCCGTCATCCGGGATGCGGTAATGCTGCTCGTGCATCGATTGTCCTCCGTATCAGGCTCGTTCCGCCGGAAACGCCATGACCTCGTCGATGTGCCGCGCGCCGGCGGCGATCATCACGACGCGGTCGAAACCGAGCGCCACGCCCGAGCATCGCGGGAGCCCTGCGCCGAGCGCGGCTAGAAACGCCTCGTCCTGGGCGCGGCTCGGGCGGCCGGTTCGTGCGCGCTCCGAGGCATCTGCCGTAAAGCGCGCGGCCTGCTCGGCCGCATCGCCCAGCTCGTCGAAGCCGTTCGCCAGCTCGACCGCTCCCCAGAAGGCCTCGAACCGGGCAGCGACCGGTCCTTCGATCCGCGCCAGCGCCGCCTGTGACGCCGGGAAGTCGTGCAGGAATGTGATCCGGTCGGCCGGGAAGGAGGGCGCCACGTAAAGCGATAAGCCGAGGTCGCAAAGCGCGTCGCGTTCACCCGCGAGCGCGGCGGGCACAGTCTGCGCCGCGCGCGGCCAATGCGGAGGCCAGTTCGCGTACCGTGCCGCCGACCGGGTCGACGCCCAGGCTGGCTTCGAATGCGGCTCTGTAAGTCACGTGGCTGCTGGCTTCGGGGCTGACCAGCCCTTCGAACATGCGGAGGAGCAACCGCTCGACGTCGGCCATGAGCGCGTGATGATCGATCCCCAGCCGGTACCACTCGATCATGGTGAACTCGGGGTTGTGAAGGCGGCCGCGCTCTCCGTCGCGGAATACGTGTGCGACCTGGTAGATGTCCGGCGCACCGGCGCACAGCAGGCGTTTCATGGCGTATTCGGGCGAGGTGTGCAGAAACCCGGCGTGCCCGCCCCCTGCATGACGCACCTCGAGCGACTCGAGGTGCACGTCGGTGACGGCGGCGCGAACCAGGCTCGGCGTCTCGACCTCGATCGCATCCGTCGCGGCGAAGTACTCGCGTGCACGGCGCAACATGAGCGCGCGCAGCCTCAGGGTCTCGATCGAGGCAGTGGGTCGCCAGTCGGGCCCGCTCACGAACGCGCCCTCGACCCTGCGAGCAGCTGTCCCAGCCGCAGGCGCGTACCCGCGGCCAGGCCTGGCGCGAACTCTCCCGCCGTCCGCTGCCAGAGCAGCACCACGGTCGACCCCATGTTGAAGCGCCCGAGCTCGTCGCCCCTGCGAAACTCGAGTCCCTGGCCGGCGGCGATCTCGCGCGCTGCACCGCCGCGGCTGGCCGGCGGATTGATCTCGCCGGCGTAGACCGTCTCGATGCTGCCGACGAACAGGGCTCCGACCATGACCAATGCCAGCGCGCCGTAGCGCGTGTCGAATTCGCAGACGACGCGTTCATTGACGCCGAACAGCCCGGGTATGGTGCGTGCAGTTGCCGCGTTGACGCTGAACAGCCGGCCAGGCAGGTAACGCGTGCTACGCAGCTGCGCATCGATCGGCACGTGGATGCGGTGGTAGTCAAAAGGCGCGAGGTAGATACAGGCATAGCGGCCGGCGGCGTACCGCGCGGCGGCCGACTCGCTACCGAGCAGCGCGGCCGCCGTGTACTCGATGCCCTTCGCCTGCAGCAGGCGACCCGCATCGGCGTCGCCGAGCTGACTCAGGCTGCCGTCGACCGGCGAGACCAGTGCGTCCGCGCCGGGCTCGATCGGCCGCACGCCCGGTTTGAGCGCGCGTGTGAAGAAAGCGTTGAAGGAAGGATAACGGTACGGGTCGGCCTCGACGGCCTCGCGGAGATTGATCTGCGGGTAGGCTTTGAGCAGCAGTCCGGATCGCCGTATTGCGGACCAGCGGCCGCGTGCTGCGCGCGAGCCGATGCATGCCGCGGGACAGGAGCTGCTGGGGCAGGATTTTCTGCAGCAGGGCAAATGCGCGGTCGGTTGCGCCCGTGACCGGCGCATCGCCTGCGGTCATCGCTTCGTCCCATGCCGCGCCAGGAGGAGGCGGTAATCGCGTGCCAGCACCGCCGGATCGTGCGGAGCGCTCGAGTACGCTGCTATGCCGTCGGGCGCGACGAAAAAGATTCCCGCACCGTGGTCGACCGTATACGCGTCGGCGCCCGACGCAACCTTGGCGTACGGCACGCCGAAGCCTGCGGCGACGGCGGCGACTGCGGGTGGCTCGCCTGTCGCCGCGAGGAAGGCCGGGTCGAAGTGCCGGACGTAGTCCGCAAGGAGCGGCCCCCGATCATGCTCGGGGTCCACGCTCACGAGCAGCACGCGCGGCTGTTGCGTGGCGGGCAGATCCGCGAGAGCGGCGCGTGTCCGTGCAAGCGTCGCGAGCGTGGTCGGGCAGACGTCGGGGCAGCGTGTGAAGCCGAAGAACACAATCGTCCAGCCGTGAGCAAAGAACGTCGCATCGAGCGGCCGGCCGTCCTGATCGACAAGGGAGACGGGCGGAAGGGGGCGCGGCGGCGCGATCTCGGTCGCACGTTCCGGTGCCTCGGGCAATCGGCCCTGCCAGCCGCGGGCGAGAATCGCGCCGACGGCAAACGCTACAATCGCGACGGCGCCGATCAGCAGAGGGCGTGCGGACATGCGGAGCTTCGGGGAACCGGGATCTGGGAGGGCCGCGATTATCCCACATCGATCACGCACGCCATGATCCGATCCCAGCGCTCTGCGCGACTCCCCCCGCCGGATGCAAGCGTCGCGGACCTGATCCGCTTTGGTGCGGCGGAGTTCGAGCGCGCAGGTCTCACCTACGGGCATGGCACGGGCACGGCGGTCGACGACGCCGCGGCACTCGTCTTTCACGTGCTCGGGCTCGACCACGACAGGGCGGCCGAGGCCTACGAGACCCGGCCCGATGCGCGCGCGCGCGAAGCCGTGCTCGCGATCATCGCCGAGCGCATCAGGCGCCGCATACCGGCCGCGTACCTGATGGGACGGATGTGGTTCGCCGGGCTCGAGTTCGAGGTCGATCCGAGGGTGATCGTGCCGCGCTCACCGTTCGCCGAGCTGATACTTGCTTCGTTCCGGCCGTGGGTCGATCCGGCCCGCATCCGCCGGGTGCTCGACCTGGGAACGGGATCCGGATGTATCGCCATCGCATGCGCGCACGCGCTGCCCGCGAGCCTCGTGGATGCGGTAGACATATCCACCCCGGCGCTCGAGCTCGCGCGCAGAAACGTCACGCGGCACCGCCTTGCCGATCGCGTGCGCCTCTTCGAGGGCGACCTGTATCAGCCGATTGCGCGTCGCCGCTACGATATCATCGTCGCCAACCCGCCCTATGTGAGCGACGGCGAGATGTCGGAGTTGCCGCGCGAGTATGGTCACGAGCCGGACGTCGCGCTGCGGGCGGGCGCCGACGGTCTCGACGTCGTGCGACGCATCCTCGGGGGTGCGGCCCGTCACCTCGAGACGGATGGGACGCTGTTCGTCGAGGTGGGGGACAGCGATGCGCGGCTCGAAGCCGCGTTTCCCGGGGTGCCATTTCTCTGGCTCGAGTTCGAGCATGGCGGCGGTGGTGTCTTCCGGCTGACGCGCGCCGAGCTCGAGGCGCACCGGGCAGCCCTTGCATCGACGGAGTGAGCATGTCGGGTAATTCCTTCGGCCGCCTGTTCACCGTCACCACGTTCGGCGAGAGTCACGGCCCCGCGCTGGGCGGAATCGTCGACGGCTGTCCGCCCGGACTTTCGCTGGCCGAAGACGACCTGCAGCGCGAAGTCGATCGCCGCCGGCCTGGAACGTCCAGGTTCACCAGCCAGCGGCGCGAGGCGGACCGCGTACGGATCCTGTCAGGCGTGTTCGAAGGGCGCACGACGGGCACTCCGATCGGCTTGGTCGTCGAAAACGAGGACCAGCGCTCGTACGACTACGAGAGGATCCGCGACCGCTTCCGGCCGGGACACGCCGATTACACCTACCAGCAGAAATATGGAACGCGCGACCATCGCGGGGGCGGGCGCTCTTCCGCCCGCGAGACGGTGATCCGTGTGGCGGCCGGGGCTATCGCGCGCAAATACCTGAAGGAGCGGCTGGGAGTGACGATCCGCGGCTGGCTTGCGCAGGCGGGTTCGCTCCGCTTCGCCGTTGCGGACCTGGATGCGGTGGACACCAACCCATTCTTCTGTCCCGACCCGTCGCGGGTCGCGGAGATCGAGGACCTCATCACCCGGCTTCGGCGCGAGGGGGATTCGGTCGGCGCGCGTGTCACGGTCCACGCACGCGGTGTGCCGCCGGGTCTCGGCGAGCCGGTGTTCGGCCGGCTCGATGCCGACCTCGCCTCGGCGATGATGGGAATCAATGCGGTCAAGGGTGTCGAGATCGGCGATGGATTCGGCGTCGTCGAGCAGCGCGGCTCCCAGCATCGGGACGAGCTCACGCCGGAGGGCTTCTTGTCCAACCACGCGGGCGGCACGCTCGGCGGAATCAGCTCCGGCCAGGACGTCATCGTCAGCCTCGCGCTGAAGCCCACCTCCAGCATCGTGCTGCCTGGTCGCACCATCGATGTCGCCGGGCAGGCGGTCGAGATCTCGACGACGGGCCGACACGACCCGTGCGTGGGGCTGCGGGCCGTACCGATCGCCGAGGCGATGCTTGCTCTCGTCCTGATGGACCACTTTCTAAGGCACAGGGCGCAGAATGCCGACGTCCGGTCACCCACGCCCGACATCACCCGCGCTCGCTGACGGCGGAATCTGTGCACCGTGTCCGGACCGGTGGGGCCGGGACACGCTACATATGCCGGCCGGCCCCGTCGACAGGTGGGCGTGGATGTAGCTGTCGGCTATAGTTATGTCTAATTTAAAGAAGTCACGTGAATAAGCCCCGGTGCGGCGGCCGACCGCCCGGGAACACGATTACGTGCGCGGGGAGCCCCGAATGAAGATTGCCGTTCGACGTATTCTGTTGCTGGGCGCGTTGCTGAGCCCGACTGCGCTGTACGCGCTCGGTCTTGGGGACATTCGCCTCAAGTCGGCGCTGAACCAGCCGTTCGACGCCGATATTCAGCTGGTCGACGCGACCGCCGAGGACCTGGCGGCGCTCCGCGCATCCATCGCCTCGAACGACACTTTCGCCCGCTACGGGCTTGATCGACCCGCCTTTCTGTCCGAGTTCACCTTTTCCGTTGACCGCAACGCCAGCGGCCAGGAAGTCCTGCGTGTCACCTCGCCCAGGCCGGTGACCGAGCCGTTCGTCACCTTTCTGATCGACGCCAACTGGCCGCGCGGGCGCTTGCTGCGCGAATACACGGTGCTGCTCGACCCGCCGGTCTATGCACCGGGACCCGCCGTCGCTGACGAGCCGGTCGCGACGCCCCGGGCAACGACGGCGGCGCCGCCGCCCGCGCCCGCGCAGACGTACACGCCGCCACCGGCCGAGGACCGCGCGCCGCGGAGCACCACCGCCGCTGCGCCCGGAATCGAGCCGGGTTCGACCTATCGGGTCCAGCCGAACGACACGCTGTGGGAGATCGCGAGCGGCGCATACCCGGGCACGCGCTCGAATGTGAATCGCGCGATGCTCGCCATCTACCAGGCGAACCCGCAGGCGTTTGACGGCAACATCAATGTGCTCCGTTCGGGCAGCGATCTCGCGATTCCGGACTCCGCGACAATGGGTCAGATTACGGCCAGCGAGGCAGCCGCCGAGGTCGCCCGGCAATATCGCCAGTGGCGCGATGCGTCAGGCGCCGGCCGCGAGGATGCCGAGGGCAGGTTGCGGCTGGTTACGCCCGAGCAGGGGACCGCGGCCGGGTCGACCGCCGCCCCGTCCGCGCCCGCTGCGGCGCCAGGCGCAGAGTCAGGCGCGCTCCAGGCACGCGTCCAGCAGCTCGAGGCGGAGCTCGCCGAGGCGCGCCGGCTGCTCGAAGTGCGAAACGCGGAGTTGGCAAGCCTGCAGGGTCAGGCCGTTCCGACCGCCCCAGTAGCGGAACCGGAGGCGCCCCCCGCGCCGGACGTCACGACAGGCGAGCCGGCGGCCGAGACGCCGACCGGCGCGGCGCCGGTTGCCGAAGCACCGGTCGCGGAGCCTGCGCCTGAGCCCGTGGCCGAGGAACCCACGCCGGAACCGCAAGCCAAGCCCGCACCGGCTGCCGCGACCGAGCCGGAACCGTCCCTGCTCGACCGGTTGATGCAGTACTGGTGGGTGGCCGGCGCGCTCGCGCTGCTGCTCGTTGCATTCCTGTTGTTCCGTCGCAGGCGCCAGCAGGCCGAGGGCCCGGACACCTTCGACGAGGTATTCACCCCGCGCGACACGGACCTGCGCGAACGCCCGGTCAAGCTCGCGCCCCGCGAGGCCGACATCCTGGTGGAGGAGAAGCGTCCGGTGGAGGCGCCGCCGCCCAGACCGCGCCCGGTGCCGGTCGCGACACCGGCCGATCTCGAGCCCGCACGCAAGACGCCATCGCTCGACGACACGCTGTCCAGCGATTCGGCGGTCAGCATCGAGGCGGGCGATCCGCTGGCGGAAGCCGATTTCCACATGGCCTATGGCCTGTACGACCAGGCGGCCGATCTGGTCCAGCTCGCGATCAAGCGCGAGCCACAGCGGCGCGACCTGCGCCTCAAGCTGCTCGAGATCTTCTTCGTCTGGGGCAATCGCGACCGGTTCCTCGAGGTTGCTCGCGAGATGCATCCCGAGCGGGCCAGCATGTCCGCAAGCGAGTGGGACAAGGTCCTCATCATGGGCAAGCAGATTGCCCCTGAGGAGGCGATGTTCTCCCAGGCCTCGGGCTCAGCGGCGACCAGCGTCGATATGGAGCTGTCCGCGACGCAGCAGCTGACGGACCTGGACTTCCTCGCCGAGGGCCCCGAATCGACGACGACGGACATCGATCTCGACAAGGACTCTGACGGCGGTGCCGACAGCACAGGCATCGACTTCATACTCGACGAGCCGCTGCGCGGCGCCGACCTCGCCTCGCTTGCTCCGACCGTCGAGTCACAGCTGTTCGATCCGTCGGTGGTCGAGTCCACCCAGGAAGTGTCGCTCGAGAACCTCGGTCTCGAGGTCGATGGCATGGGCGGTCTGGAGGACGCGGAGGACCTGTTTGCGCCCGCTTCGTCGGCACAAGTCGAGGACACGGTCGAGCGACCGGCGCGACCAAGCCTGGTCGAAGACACGGCCGAGCGACCGGCGCGACCAAGCCTGGTCGAAGACACGGTCGAGCGGCCCATGCGTCGCAACCAGGTCGAGGACACCGTCGAGCGTCCAGCCCGTCGCGCGCAGGTCGACGACACGGTCGAACGCCCTGCAGCGCATCGCGGCGCACCACCGGTGACGGAAGAGGGCGACACGCATCGGCGGCCCGCGATCAAGCGAGAAGCCGTACCAGCCGTAGAGGAGGAGGACACCTTCAGCGGGAGCGGCATCACTCGCGGCGGCACGCAGACGCTCAAGATCCCGAAAGTCGACGATACCGGCATCATGCCGCTCGCTCGATCCTACGGGCGAGCTGCCGACCCTCGATCCGACGCGCACACAGGCCTGGCGCCGCGGAACGGATTTCGGCTCGCCGATGAGCCGGCGACGATGAGCGAAGTCGGAACCAAGCTCGATCTCGCGCGTGCCTACATCGACATGGGTGACCCCGAAGGCGCACGCAGCATCCTGGAGGAAGTCCTTCAGGAAGGCAGCAACACGCAGAAGCAGGAAGCACAGCGCCTCATGTCGAGCCTGCCCTGAGGCACCACTGGTCCGGATCGCGCTGGGAATCGAGTACGACGGAACCGCGTTTGCCGGATGGCAGGCGCAGGCGCACGCGCGGAGCGTTCAACAGGAGCTCGAGCGCGCGCTGTCGGCGGTTGCCGATCATCCGGTCGAGGTGACCGCGGCTGGCCGCACGGACGCCGGCGTGCACGCGCACATGCAGGTCGTGCATTTCGACAGTCCTTCGCCGCGCACGCCGCGTGCCTGGGCGCTCGGGTCGAACACCGGGCTTCCCGCCGAGATTTCCGTGCTGTGGGCAAAACCGGTGCCGAACGCGTTTCATGCGCGATACAGCGCGTTGTCCCGCACCTATGTCTACCGGATCCTGAACCAGTCCTGCCGGCCCGCGCTGCTGCGCCGGCAGGTCTGCTGGGTGCGCCGGCCGCTCGACGCCGGCGCCATGCATGCAGCCGCTCAAGCGCTCATGGGGGAGCATGACTTTTCGTCGTTCCGCGCGGCTGAATGCCAGTCGGCATCGGCGGTGCGCCGCATGATGCATATCGGTGTCGAGCGCTGCGAGGCAACCGTGGTCATCACCGTGCGCGCCAACGCCTTTCTGCACCACATGGTCCGCAACATCGCCGGGGCGCTGATCGCTGTCGGTGCCGGCAGCCGGGCCGTGGAGTGGATTGCCGAGTTGCTTGATACCCGCGACCGGCGGCGCGGTGGCGTCACCGCCCCGCCCCAGGGACTGTATCTCGCGCACGTGGAGTACCCCGACGAGTACGGGGTTCCGCCTCCGGCCGCGGACGGTCCTTGTCGGGACCTCGCCGGCGTATAGACTCGCTTGGCCACCTGGAGGAGCCGCAGTGACCTGGTTCGAGAAGATCATGCCGTCCCGGATCAAGACCGAGCGCCGCACGCGCTCGGTCCCGGAAGGCCTCTGGATCAAGTGCCCTGCCTGCGACGCGGTGCTGTACCGCGCCGAGCTTGACCGCAACCTGCACGTGTGTCCGAAGTGCAGCCATCACATGCGCATCGGCGCACGCGACAGGCTCAACCGGTTCCTGGACGAGAACTCGGCGCGTGAGCTCGCCGTGGAAATCGAGCCGGAGGATCCGCTCAAGTTCCGAGACAACAAGCGTTATCGCGACCGGCTGGTGGCGGCGCAGAAACAGACGGGCGAAAAGGATGCGCTCGTCGTGATGGCCGGCACGCTGCAGGGACTGCCGGTTGTGGCGTGTGGGTTCGAGTTCCGCTTTCTCGGCGGCTCGATGGGATCAGTTGTCGGCGAGCGCTTTGCCCGGGGTGCCGAGCACTGTCTCGAGCATCGTGCCTCGCTGGTGTGCTTTTCCTCGAGCGGCGGCGCACGCATGCAGGAAGGCTTGCTGTCGCTGCTGCAGATGAGCAAGACGAGCGCGGTGCTGGCGCGGATGGCCGATGCGGGCCTTCCTTATGTCTCGGTGCTCACCGACCCAACGACCGGCGGTGTATCCGCCAGTCTCGCGATGCTGGGGGATGTCAATCTTGCGGAACCGCGCGCCCTGATCGGGTTTGCGGGGCCGCGTGTCATCGAGCAGACCGTGCGCGAAACGTTGCCCGAAGGCTTCCAGCGCAGCGAATTCCTGCTCGAGCATGGCGCCATCGACATGATCGTGGATCGTCGTGACATGCGCGATCGGATAGCCGCGTTCATCGCGCTTTTCACCCGCCAGCCACGTCCGGAGGCCGCGGCGGAGCCCGCCTGAGATGCCGGGGCCCGTGCGGTTCGACAGCCTCGGCGCTTGGCTCGACTGGCAACTCACGCTTCATCCGCAACCCATCGAGCCCGGTCTCGAGCGGGTGGCGCGGGTCGCCCGGCGCAGCGGGTGGTCGCCGCCGCGCTGCCCGGTCGATCACGGTCGGTGGCACCAACGGCAAGGGCTCCTGCGTCGCGCTCGCCGATGCGATTCTCCGCGAGCAGGGCTACCGCACCGCCACCTTCACCTCTCCGCACCTCGTCGACTATGCCGAGCGCATCCGGCTCCAGGGACACCCGGTGTCGGCGGCCTCGCTTGTCGCGGCGTTCGAGCGCATCGCCGATGCGCTCGGACCGGATACCCTGACCTTCTTCGAGTTCAATACGCTCGCGGCGCTCCTGATTTTCGATTCCGCCGGGCCGGACGCGATCATCCTCGAGGTCGGCATGGGCGGGCGGCTCGACGCGGTAAACATCGTCGACGCCGACGTCGCGGTCGTCGTTTCGCTCGGGATCGATCACGCGGAATGGCTGGGCGCGGACCTCGAGACGATCGCACGCGAGAAGGCTGGGATCTTTCGCGCCGGCCGACCGGCCGTTTTTGGCGGCGACGAAGCGCCGCCAGGTTCGCTGATCGAGGCCGCCCACGCCGCGGGTGCACTGCTCAGGCTCCGCGGCCGTGACTTTCGTGAAATCCCGCGGCCCGGCGGACGCTGGGACCTGCTACTCGGAACGGGGATCGCGGCCGAACGCCTCACTGACCTGCCGGTCCCGGCGCTCGCGGGAACGGCGCAGCTCGGTAACTCGGCGACGACGATCGCCGCACTGAGGGAGCTGCGTCCGCGGCTGCCGGTCACCCGTGAGGCGATCGTGCGCGGGCTCGAGCGCGTCACGCTGCCCGGTCGATTCGAGAGGATCGCCGATCGCGAACTGGAGTGGGTGCTCGACGTCGCGCACAATCCGGCCGCGGCGCGCGTGCTAGCCGCAAGCCTGCGCGCCACGCGAGGTCGCGGCCGGACCATTGCTGTCTGCGGGATGCTGGCCGACAAGGACGTGCCGGCGGTGGTGGCGGAGCTGCGCGGATGCGTCGACACATGGATCGCGGCGGCGACCGAGGGCCCGAGAGGTCTCGAGGACACCGAGCTCGTCCGGCGCGCGCGCGTTATCGACGTCGATATGCATCCCGGCGGTACGGTTGCGGAGGCGATGCGCTTCGCACGCAGTCGTGCCCGTGCAGGAGACCGCATCGTCGTCTTCGGCTCCTTTCACACCGTCGGTCCCGCGCTCGAAGAGCTCGCACGTGCAGGCCTCGCCGCCCGGCACGCATGACTATAATTCACGCCATGGATCGATCTTTGAAAGCGCGACTGATCGGCGCAAGCGTGCTGGTGCTCCTCGTGGTGCTGGTCGTGCCCGAGCTTCTGTCGGGCCGCAAGGCCGCGACCACCGACACAGCGGACGCGACCGCATCCAATGGCCAGACCCGCACTTACACCATCGAGCTCGGCCAGACCGCAGCCCCGGCGGCGACGGATGCGAATCTGCCGCGGCAGTACACGCCGGAGGCCTCGCCGCTCGCTACCGAGCGGCCGGCCCGCGTGCAGACATCTCCGCCCGCTCACGATGAAACCCCCGCCGTTCGGTCGCCGGCAACTTCGGTTGCCGCGCGCCAAGAGACCGTGCGGCCCGAGTCGAAGCCCGCGACCGCTGCACCTGAGCGCGGCGCCGATAGCGCTGCCGGTGCAGCGAACGCGCCTCCCGACATGAAGCCATCGCCCGCGACCACGAGTGCAAAGCCCTTGCGCGGCACGTGGTCCGTGCAGGTTGGCGCGTTCGGGTCGGCTGAGTCGGCACGCAAGCTCGTCAAGCAGCTCGAAGCCGACGGATTCACCGTCTATGTCTCCTCCGTCGATCGCAACGGCAAGCCCCTGCATCGCGTGCGGGTCGGTCCTGAACCCGCACGGGCCGCAGCCGACACGCTTGCCGGCCGCCTCAAGGCACGCGGGCTGCCGGTCTCGCTCGTCGCCAACGACTGAGGTGCGGTGAGTCGACCGTCACCAACCCCGCACCGTGGACCATCTTGGCGCAGGCCACTCTGGTAAGATTCGCGGCCTCCGACGACGTGCGATCGCAATGGCAGCCGCATGACCGCAGTGGATTACATTCTGATCGCAGTCATAGTTCTTTCGGTAATCTTCGGTGCCATTCGCGGCTTCCTCCGAGAATCCGTTGCATTGCTCGCCTGGCTGGTTGGTCTGTGGGTCGCATGGAAATACTCGAGTCTGCTCGAGCCCCATCTCGGCGGCGCGCTCGCCGGTACGGCACTTCAGACCTGGGTGGCGCGTGGCATCCTGTTGCTCGCGGTCGTCATCGCGGGCTGGCTGCTGGCCGGTCTGCTGAGTTACCTGGTGCAGCGCTCGGGTTTGAGCCTGGGGCTCGACCGCATGCTCGGCTCGGTGTTCGGGCTGGTGCGTGGCGCTGTGATCGTCGGGTTCGCGGTAATGCTCGGACAGGCCGCAAAGCTCGACTCGGAGAACTGGTGGAAGCGCTCGAAGCTGATGCCTGCGGGCATCGAGATGGCAGGCATTTTGCGCAGCTACGTCGAAACCGGCAAGCAGATGGTCGACGCGACCATCGAGGGAACCTGAGCGGAACATGTGCGGCATCGTAGGCATCGTCAGTCACAGCCCGGTCAACCAGCAGCTCTACGATGCGCTCACGGTCCTGCAACATCGCGGACAGGATGCCGCGGGCATCATGACAGCGCACGAGGGCGAGGTCTTCCTGCGCAAGGACAATGGCCTGGTCCGCGACGTGTTCCAGCAGAAGCACATGCTGCGGCTCAAGGGCAACATGGGCGTGGGGCACGTCCGCTATCCCACCGCGGGTTGCGACAACTCGGACGAGGCCCAGCCGTTCTACGTCAATTCGCCGTACGGCATCTGCCTTGCTCATAACGGCAACCTCACCAATGCCGTTGAGCTGTCCGAGGTCCTCGTCCGCGAAGACCTGAGGCATCTGAACACTACATCCGACTCAGAGGTGCTGCTCAACGTGCTCGCCAGCGAGATGCAGCGCTTCGGCACGCCGCGTGCGTCCGCCGATGACATCTTCGCGGTCGTCAGCGCCGTTTATCGACGCTGCCGCGGCGCGTACGCGGTTGTCGCCATGATCCTTGGTCATGGCGTGCTCGGCTTCCGGGACCCGCACGGCATACGACCGCTCGTGATCGGCAGTCGCGATGGCCCGCGCGGCCGCGAGCACATGCTCGCCTCCGAGAGCGTCGCGCTCGACATGCTCGGCTTCGAGTTGATGCGTGACGTCGGACCCGGCGAGGCCGTGTTCATCGACGAGCAGGGCAGGCTCTACGCCCAGCAGTGCGTTGAGTCGCCGCGGCACACGCCCTGCATCTTCGAGTACGTCTATTTCGCGCGTCCCGACTCGATCATCGACAACATCTCGGTGTACAAGGCCCGCCTCCGGATGGGCGAGCTGCTGGCCGAGAAGATCCGCCGGGTGCGGCCGGACCACGGCATCGACGTCGTGATCCCGATTCCCGACACCAGCCGCACGAGCGCGCTGCAGGTCGCGCAACTCCTGGGCGCAAAGTATCGCGAGGGCTTCATCAAGAACCGCTACATCGGGCGTACCTTCATCATGCCCGGTCACGACCTGCGGACCCGCTCGGTGCGGAGCAAGCTCAACGCGATCGGCCTGGAGTTCAAGGGCAAGACCGTGCTGCTCGTCGACGACTCGATCGTGCGCGGTACGACCTCGGCGCAGATCATCGACCTCGCACGGGAGGCGGGCGCGCGCGAGGTGTTCTTCGCATCGGCTGCGCCGCCGGTCCGTTATCCGAATGTGTACGGTATCGACATGCCGGCCGCGTCGGAGCTCGTGGCGGCCGCTCGCAGCGACGAGGAGGTGGCGAACATCATCGGAGCCGACTGGCTGATCTACCAGGACCTGGACGACCTCGTACGCGCGGTCAAGCACCACGACGCGTCTGTGACCGAGTTCGACACGTCCTGCTTCTCGGGCGAATACGTCACGGGCGACGTGACACCGGAATACCTGGCGCGCGTTGAGTCCGAGCGATCGGACCAGGCCAAGGCGCGCAAGCGTGGCGCGGGCCGTGGCTCGCTCAAGGCCGTCGGGAGCGTCTGAGCGGCGACCGGCGACCGCCTGGCGGTCGGTCTCTGCGCTGAAGCCGCGAAGGTCCGGGTCCCGCTCGCTGCTGCTGGAGTGCTTTCACGCGGCGCTGGCTGCGGTCGATGGACGGCGCTGCGTGAGACGACAGCTCGAACGCGAGGCGCTCGACGGCCGATGGCACGTCGTAGCGATCGGCAAGGCGGCTGGCGCGATGACTGCGGGCGCATTCGACACTCTCGGCGAACAGGCGGTACGGGCGCTGGTGGTGACAGGACCGGGTCCTGCGTCGGCGATTGACGTTCTGGAGAATGCACGCGTTCGGGTGATCGAATCGGCGCATCCGCGTCCGGATGCACGGAGTCTCATGGCCGGCATGGCTGTCGTTGAGTTCGTCGCAGGGCTGCCGCGCAGCGCGCGGTTGCTGTGGCTGATCTCGGGCGGCGCTTCGAGCCTGGTCGAAGTGCTGTCGCCCGGAATCACACTCGAAGAGCTGCAATGCGTAAATGGCTGGCTGCTGGGCTCCGGGCTCGGAATCGCGCATGATCAATGCGGTGCGCCGGCGTCTGTCGCGGCTCAAGGGCGGTGGACTGGCTGAGCTTGCCCGTCCACGGCCCGGTCTGGCGCTCATGATTTCCGATGTCCCGGGCGACGATCCGGCCGTGATCGGTTCCGGGCTGCTGCATCGATCGCGTGGCCGGAATGCTCTGCCGCGTACGCTGCCCGTCGAAGTCGCCGACGTACTCGCGCGCTGTCCCGATCCCGAGCGCGGGGCGGCGCCACGGGTCGCTGCGCGCATCGTCGCATCGAATCGCCACGCCAGGGCGGCGGCACGCCACCGCGCACGCACCTGCGGACGGCTCGCGGTGCGCGCCGGGCGCGGCGAATTCGCGGGTGACGCGGCCGATCTCGGTCGTACGTTCGCGAGGCGCGTCGCCGCAGCCTCGTCAGGCACGGTATGGGTCTGGGGTGGCGAATCGACGGTCGTCCTGCCTGCCAGCCCGGGCCGCGGCGGACGGAACCAGCAGCTTGCGCTCGCAGCCGCGCTGGAGATGGCCGGTGAGCCGGGAGTCACCCTGCTTGCCGCGGGGACCGACGGCATCGACGGCAGCAGCGGCGATGCGGGCGCGATCGTGGACGACTCGACCTGTGCGCGCGGAGCGGAAGCGGGTCTCGATGCGCCTTCACACCTCCTGCGCGCGGATTCGGGCACTTTTCTCGAGGAATGCGGCGATCTGCTGCATACAGGCCCCACCAACACCAATGTCGGCGACCTGGTTCTCGGGCTCAAGGAAGCGGCGCGATGACGCTGCGCGTTCTGATCGTCAGCGACCGTCCCGAGTACCGGCAACTGCTTGCGCATCACGTGACGCTCGAATGGGGGGATGCGCTGCCGGCGGAATACGAGCCCGCGACCCGCGGACGTCTGCGGGCCGCGTTCACCGGTTCCGCGTATGACGTCGTGCTGCTCGACCACGACGTCGAGGAAGAGCGCGGTCTGGAGTGGTTGGTCAATCTTCGCCTGCGACCGGGCTTTCCGCCGATCGTCTATTTCGGGCCGACCGAGCATGCCGAGCTCGAATTGCGGGCATCGGCCGCGGGGGCACTCCGTGTTCTGCCCAGGACGGACTTCGAGCACGAGCAGCTTGCCGAGGCCCTGCGCGAGATCGTAGGCCGGCAGCACAACGTTCTGGCCGAGGCCAGTCGCGCAGCACGCGCGCCGACGCCCCCGGACCGGTTCGGCTCAGTTCGTGTGCGCGGCTATCACTGCGTGCGGCGGATCGCCGTCGGTGGCTCGTCGAGCGTCTACCTCGCAGAGCTGCCAAAAACCGGCGAGCAGCGTGTGCTCAAGATCTTCCGGCAGGTTCCCGACATCGTCGAGGGCGGCGACACCTTCGACCGCTTTCTGCGCGAGTACCACCTGGTGGCGCATCTCGATCACCCCAACATCGCGCGCATCTACGACATCGGGGTGGCCGACGATCATCTATTTCTCGCGATGGAGTTCTTCCCCGGCGGCGATCTCAGGCAACGGATGGGCCAGCCGCTGCCGTGGCGCGAGGCGCTCGGGTTCCTGCGACAGATGGCGGGCGCGCTCGGCGCTCTGCATGCGGTCGGAGTGCTGCACCGGGATGTCAAACCCGGCAACGTGATGCTGCGCGAGGACGGAAGCGCCGCTTTCATCGATTTCGGCCTCGCACGCCAGCTCGGGCTCGAAAGCGACATCACCGCGACCGGCGTGATCTTCGGTACGCCGCACTACATGAGTCCCGAGCAGGGCCATGGCAAGCCGCTCGACGAGCGCAGCGATCTCTACAGCCTGGGGATAGTGCTGCACGAGCTCCTGACCGCGGAGAAGCCCTACGTCGCGGAGACCGCGATGGGCGTGATCTACTGTCATGCGAATGCGCCAATTCCGAGGCTGCCATCGAAACTTGCCCACCTGCAGCCGCTGCTCGACACCCTGCTTGCAAAAGAGCCTGCCGGGCGCCCCTCCGCGGCCGCCGAGATCGTCGCGCTGATCGACGAGCTGCTGGCGGGCGTTGCCGCCTAGCGAGGCAGGACCCGCAGTTCGGCACCGGAGCGCTTCCAGTGGAGCACGCTGCCGGCTCTGTGCCAGTCGCCGAGCACGATGCGCCGTGCTTCCGCTCCGTCGATGTCGAGCCGATGCACCGCGGGACGATGCGTGTGGCCGTGAATAAGCGTGCGAACCCCCGCGCGACGGAATACGTCCCGGACCGCGGCGTCGTTGACGTCCATGATTTCCGGTGCAGTCTCGGTCGTGTGCATGCGGCTTCCGGCCCGCAGCCTTGCGGCGAGCCGCTCGCGCTGCGCGAGGCTCAGATGACGGAAGATCCAGCGCACGAGCGGGTTGCGCACGATGCGACGCAGCCGCTGGTAGCTCACGTCGTCGGTGCAGAGCACGTCGCCGTGCATCAGCAGCACGCGCTCGCCGTCGAGCTCGACGATTGCGCCGTCGCCAAGCAGCCTGCAGCCGGTATCGCGACAGAAGCGCTCGCCCAGCATGAAGTCGCGGTTGCCGTGCATCACGAAGCAGCGCACACCTGAAGCCGTGAGGTCGCGCAATGCGGCGACGACCTCGCGCTTCGCCGGGTCAGGGTCGTCGTCGCCGATCCACACCTCGAACAGGTCGCCCAGGATGTAAAGCGCGTGGGCGGCGCGTGCCTCGCCCCGGAGAAACGCCAGAAACTGCGTGGTGACGTCAGGCCAGGCCGCGTCGAGATGCAGATCCGAAACGAACAGTGTGCTCAATGGTGCGGCGGGATCCAGGCCCGGGATGCGCGGTGTGGCCGTCGGCATGTTACGTTGCGCGCCCGCGGCGGGCCAAGCGGCCGGTGCGGCCGCGACGAGAGCATCCGGTAAGATGAGATCATGCTCGACGGCTCACCCGTTACACGGTTCGCGCCCAGCCCGACCGGTCATCTGCATCTGGGGAACGCGCGGACAGCGCTCTTCAGCTATCTCGCTGCGCGCGGTGGCGATGGCCGCTTCGTGCTGCGGATCGAGGACACCGACGCCGCCCGCAACGAACCGGCGCTCGTCGCTCGCCTGCTCGACGACCTGCGATGGCTGGGTCTCGACTGGGACGAGGGGCCGGACCGTGGCGGTCCGCATGGACCGTATCTGCAGAGCGAACGCGGCGCGGTCTACGCGACAGCGATCGAGACGCTGCGCGCGGCCGGGCGGGTCTATCCCTGCTTCTGCACACCGGAAGAGCTGAACCTCGCGCGGCGCGCGCAGCTCGCGGCGGGTCGCCCACCACGTTACGCCGGGACCTGCGCCTCGCTTTCCGACGACGAGATTCGCCGCGCGGCAGGGCGAGGGTCGACCGAGCGCGCTCCGCTTCCGGGTGCCCGCCGGAAGGACGATTGCCTTCGACGACCGCATCCACGGACCGCAGCGGTTTGCGAGCGACGACATCGGCGATTTCGTAGTCGCGCGCGCAGACGGCAGCTCGTCGTTTTTCCTCAGCAACGCCGTCGACGATGCGCGGATGCAGATCAACCTGGTGCTGCGTGGCGACGACCACCTGGCAAATACGCCGCGCCAGCTGCTGCTGCTCGAGGCACTCGGGCTTCCGGCACCCGCCTACGGGCACCTGCCGCTGCTGCTGGCGCCATCGGGCGGGTCGCCCCTCTCGAAACGCGATGGGGTCGCGGGCTTGAGTGATCTGCGCGAGCGGGGGTATCTGCCCGCGGCCATCACCAACTATCTGCTCCGGCTCGGTCATGCGGGCGCTCCGGGCCATTGGCTCAAACCTGCTGAGATGCCCGAGCATTTCCGCCTCGAGGCCGTGAGCCGGTCGGCAGCGCACTACGACGAGACGCAGTTGCGGCACTGGCAGCGCGAGGCCGTGCGCCGCGCCTCGGCCCGCGAGATCATCGAGTGGCTTGGCGACCGGCTCGCACTGGTCGGCGACGACGAGCGTCGCGAGCGCTTCGTCGGTGCGGTGCGCGGCAACCTTCTGTTTCCGGACGATGCCGATGCGCTGATCGAGATGATCTCCCCGGGGGAGATTGACCCCTGTGAGCAGGCTGCGGCTGCGCTCTCGGAGACTGGCTCCGAGTTCTTCGAGCAGGCGATCGCGTCGTTCGCAGCAGGCGGCACGGACTTCGCCGCCTGGACCCGCGCCATCGCGGGCGCATCGGGGCGGCGGGGCGCCGCGCTCTACAGACCGCTCCGCGTCGCGCTGACCGGCCGCACGCACGGGCCCGAGCTGGCACCACTCGTCGAGCTGATGGGACCCGAGCTCGTAACCGAGCGGCTCCGTGCAGCGGCGGGCCGCGCGACGTCCTCCTGATTGATTACCAATCGTTCGAGCCACGCATGCTGCACATCCACAATTCTCTGTCCGGCCGCAAGGAACCGTTCAAGCCGATCCGTCCCGGCGAGGTCCGGATGTACGTATGCGGCATCACGGTGTACGACTACTGCCACATCGGACACGGCCGGATGCTGATCGTGTTCGACCTGCTGCGCCGGCACCTGCGCGAGTCGGGCTATCGCGTCACGTTCGTCCGCAACGTCACCGACATCGACGACAAGATCATCCGGCGAGCGGAGGAGAACCGCGAGCCGGTCGCGGCGCTCACCGAGCGCTTCATCCTCGCCTACGAGGAGGACTGCGCCGCGCTCGGTGTGGAGCTCGGCGATCACGAGCCGAGAGCGACCGAATACGTTCCACAGATCATCGACATGGTGGCGCGGCTGATCGAGCGTGGGAATGCTTATCAGGGTGAAAACCGCGACGTCTATTTCTCGGTCGCGAGCTTCGCACCCTATGGACGGCTCTCCGGCAAGCGGATCGCGGATCTGCGGGCCGGCGCGCGGGTCGAGATCGACGAGAGCAAGCGAGATCCGCTCGATTTCGTGCTGTGGAAGGCGGCCAAGCCGGGTGAGCCCGCGTGGGAATCGCCCTGGGGGCCCGGGCGACCCGGCTGGCACATCGAGTGCTCCGCGATGTCGGTGGCGCTGCTCGGCCCTCATTTCGACATCCACGGCGGCGGGATGGATCTCAAGTTTCCGCATCACGAGAACGAGATCGCGCAGACCTGCGCGGCTTGCGGTTCGGAATTCGTCAACGTCTGGATGCACAACGGCTTCGTCCGCGTCGACGAGGAGAAGATGTCGAAATCGCTCGGCAACTTCTTCACGGTGCGCGAGGTCCTCGACATGGTCCGCGATCCCGAGGTCATCCGGTATTTCATGCTGGCCAGCCACTACCGCGGACCGATCAACTACTCGCTCGAGAGCCTCGCACAGGCGGATGCCGCTCTGGAGCGGCTGTACAACGCGCTGCAGGACGTCGAGATCCCGCGTACACCGGTCGTGACCGACGCGACACGTCGGTTTCTGGGCGCGATGGATGACGACCTCAATACGCCGGTCGCCATCGCCGAGCTGCAGGGGCTCGCGCGGACGATCAACACGCTCAAGGCCTCGGGCGACCGAGAGCGCGCGTCCGCGGCTGCGGGCGAGCTCGTAGCGCTCGGCCGACGGCTGGGAATGCTTGCGCTTACCCCCACAGAGTTCCTCCGCAAGGCGCCGAAGCTCGCGCTACCCATCGAGCGAGGGAAGCACGAGCTCACGGGCCAGGATGCCGGGCTCGCGGTGGGCGTGGCAATCACCGACGCCGAGATCGAAGCGCTCATCGATCGGCGCGCGGCCGCGCGTGACGCGCAGGGATTTCAAGGAGTCCGACCGCATCCGCGAGCTGCTCGCGGCTCAGGGGATCGTGCTCGAGGATCGCGCGAGCGGACAGCGCACGCTCTGGAGGCGTGGCCGCTGATTGCGTCAACGACTGATAGCGGTCGACCGCTTCGTCTGCCACCATCGTTCCGCGCAGGCGAACTGCAGAAGGAGTTGTCATGTCCCGTGCATCGATCACGGCCCTCGCGGGCTCTGTACTTTTTTCAATGCTGCCGACGCTGCTCGCGGCTCAGCAGGTAGAGCGATCGGTCTCGATCGTTAGCAGCGATGTTGCGAGCCAGGTGTCCGCGTTCAGCTATGTTGAAGGTCCGGAATCGAAGCTGACCTTTCGCGGTACGTCGCTTACCCCGGCCGCCGAAGGCAAGGTGCGAGGTGGAATATCAGCAGGGTCGCTCGAAGGTCCATGCCGAGGTCAAGAGGCTGCCGGATCCCTGGGCGCTCGGTCCGTACACGACGTACGTGCTCTGGGCGGTCACGCCCGACGGGCGGTCGACGAATCTCGGCGTGCTGGAGACCTCGGACGGGCGCGGCGATCTCAAGACCTCCTTCTCCGGCTCGCAGTTTGCGCTGATCGTCACCACGGAGCCGCATTTCGCCGTCACCTCGCCGAGCACAGCGATCGTCCTGATCAACGTCGCCGAGCGGGTCAAGGGAACCCAGACGAAGGTGACTTCGCTCGCGGAGCGCGCCGACTACGCCGGCCTTGCGCCGATCGGCATCGACAAGAAGACCGCGCCCATCGATCTGGTTGCGGCGCGCTATGCGGTCGCGATCGCAGCGGCCGCCGGCGCCGAGCAGTATGCGGGTGCCGCATACAAGGCGGCGCAGGACAAGTTGCAGGCCGCCGAGACGGCGCAGGCCAGCAAGAAGTCCTCCGTCCGGCGGACCGCGCCGAAGTTGTCGCGCGAGGTCGTGCAGGCCGGAGAAGACGCTCGCCGCGCCGGCATGGCTGGCAAGACGGCGGCGGAAGCGCAAGCAGCGACAGGTCGCGGCCGCCGAGGTCGCCGCGGCCGCGGCTGCGGCCGAAGAGCGCACCCGATCGCAGGCCATGTCTGCGGAGGCCGCGCGCGAGGAGCTTCGCGCGCGGCTGACACAAGTGTTACCGACCCGTGTCACGGAGCGCGGCCTGGTGTCCGAAATCGGCGGTGTGCAGTTCGCTACCGGGACCGCGAACCTGTCCGCGCGCGCACGCGAAAGTCTGGCGAATTTTGCCGGCGTGGTGTCCTCGTACCCGAATCTCAAGTACGTCGTCGAGGGTCATACCGACACGACGGGCAGCGACGCGGTCAACCGTGAGCTTTCGCTCAAGCGCGCCATCGCCGTTCGCGACTATCTGATCAGTTCGGGGGTTCCTGCCTCGGCGACGGATGTCGCCGGACTCGGGTCGTCGGCGCCGATGGCGGACAATTCGACGGCCGATGGCCGAGCGCGCAATCGGCGCGTCGAGATCGTGGTGTCGGGTCCGCCGCTGTAGTCTGAGCGTACTCAGATCCTCGTCAGCGCGGATTCGAGCGTATTGCGCATCAGGACGGCGACGGTCATCGGGCCGACGCCGCCGGGCACCGGCGTGATCCAGCCGGCACGTTCCAGCGCACCTTCGAACTGCACATCGCCGACGAGCTTACCGTTCGGCAATCGGTTGATGCCAACGTCGACGACGATGCTGCCAGGGCGGATCCATTCACCGGGTATGAGCCCGACCTTGCCGGTTGCGACGACGAGCAACTCGGCACGACCCACGTGGTAGCCGAGATCGGTCGTCTTGCTGTGGCACACCGTGACTGTTGAACCGGCGAGCAGCAGCTCGAGCGCCATCGGCCGGCCGACTATGTTCGACTGGCCGACCACAACCGCGTCCTTGCCCTTGGGTTCGAGACCACAGCGTCTGAGGAGTTCGATCACACCATAGGGGGTGCACGGCCGCATCGTCGGGATTCGCAGCGCCAGGCGGCCCACGTTGTAGGGATGGAAGCCGTCGACATCCTTGGCCGGATCGATTGTTTCGATGATCGTCTCCTGGTCGATGTGGGCCGGGAGCGGAACCTGCACGAGAATTCCGTCGATCGTGTCATCGGCGTTCAGGCGTTCGATCAGCGCAGACAGCTCCGCCTCGGTTGTCGACGCGGGGAGATCGTGACTCACAGAGACGATCCCGCATTCCTCGCAGGCCGCGCGCTTGTTACGGACATAGATCTCCGATGCATGGTCGTCGCCCACAAGGACGACCGCCAGGCCGGGTCTTCGCTGCCCACGGGCCGCGAGCTCATCCGTGCGCTCACGTACTTCGCGCCGGACTTCCTGGGAGATCTTCTTTCCGTCGATGATCGTGGCGGGCATGGCGTGGGTTCCAAAAAAGGTCGGCATTCTGTCACGCCGAAAAGGCAACGTTCTCGATTTCGTGCGGCTGCGCTTCGACAAGGGGCGCAATGGCTCGGCAAATGGAGGTTATGCGTGTTCCAGCCAAATTGACGCTCCCCGAGGGCGTCCGTATCATTCGCGCTCCCGTGCGGACCAGGGCCGGACTCGGCCGGGTCGCGGCGACCGGCAGGGCGAAGCAGGACGGGGCATGGCGCAGTCTGGTAGCGCATCTGCTTTGGGAGCAGAGGGTCGGGGGTTCGAATCCCTCTGCCCCGACCATCCGCATCGCGGACTCGAAGCGCCCGTAGCTCAGCCGGATAGAGCATCGGCCTTCTAAGCCGAGGGTCGCAGGTTCGAGTCCTGCCGGGCGCGCCACGCAGGGCGGCTTAGTTCGGACGATGGTGGACGTAGCTCAGTTGGTTAGAGCCCCGGATTGTGGATCCGGCTGTCGTGGGTTCGAATCCCATCGTCCACCCCAAATCCTGACCGTCCGGCAAGAGAGCGCAGGAGCGCGCTCGAGAACAGCGCCCCTCGTTTCTCCCAGGAGGACACTCACCGAGTAAACGCCCGAGTTTCTTGTTGGTCGTCTGGCGGAATCGCGCGTAGGAAACAGGCTGAGCAAGGTCTCATCGTGTTGCCTTCGCGTGCATCGCCAGTGGCGGTCTTGCGCCGTTGCGCTTGATCGCGGCACGCCCTAGACTGCGCGCCCCGCAGGCCCGCGATTCGCACGCACCCTGCCTGCCGGGACGCCAGACTCGTTATTTTCTGAGGTGGGGCCGTTAGCTCAGTTGGTAGAGCTGCTGACTCTTAATCAGTAGGTCGGGGGTTCGAATCCCTCACGGCCCACCAAGTCCTGCGAGAGACAAAACGCCGTTCACTCAATGGGATGGCACCTTCATCTAGAACCGAGGTTAAGGTGCTCCGTGAGCTGGTTGCGCCCACTGGCCCGGCGACGCACCGCCGCAGACCTCGCGCCGCACAAGCCCGTCCGTGGGAGTCAGCCCGAGTTCGCAACTGCGCACGCAAACCGTGCGAAACATCGGCGCGTTCAAGCCCGTCGACTCGTGAAACAGACGCTGCACCGTCGCCATGCGCGCAGGCTGCACGGAGCGAACGATGCTCTCGTAGCTGCCGCACTCGCGGCTCCCCGCACAGGATTCCAGCGCCGCGGCAACCGCCCGGCACTCCGCGCCGGACAGCGGCGCGGGCGGCTCCTTCACGCGAGTCACATAGATATCGTCGAAGGTCGTCAAAGTCGCCGTCTGTCGAACGCCGTCCCAGAGGCCGAGGTCGACGTGCACACCGCTGGACGCCGCGGTGACCGAGCCCGCGTTCTTATTTGCACGCAGGCCGGGCGAACGCTTGAAGACTGGCGGCTTCGACTTGCGGAGCAACAGCCAGAAGGGCTCCTTGCGCTCGCACGCAGACGTCGCGCTCGCGCAGTCCGAGAACCCCACAATCACCTCTCGATCGGCATACACCGAGCGATGCGCGAGCACGTTGATCTGCGCGCCACTCTTGTCGAACGCGGTGCCGTTGACGGCGACCAGGCTCAGTCGCGGCGGACCGGCCCGCGTCACGATGTCGATCGGTCCGGCGATCGTGGCAATTGGCCGTCGCGCGGAACGCAGATCCTCGAACGCGAGCAGACGGGTGCCCTGCGTAGCGCGCAATCCGGCATCGCTGATCGCGGCAGCCGCAGACCCGGTGACCGCGGCTGCGGACGCCGGTGCCGCGGCGTTCTTTCGAGATGCGACCGGCGGCCGTGCCGGGACTTGAGTCTCCACGGCCGGTTCGCCGCCCGTCGCCCCAGTAGCGGGCGATTCAGTGTCTCGTGTGCCATCGGCGGTGACACGATCCGTGTCCGGCCTGCCAGCGATGATCCAGCTCTGCGCCAGAACCACCACCATCAGGACGGCCGCAAGCCACCACGCCGGATGCACGGCGCGTAGCCGCACGATCACGCCGGCCGGGATCGAGATGCTTTGCACCGTATCCCGCAGGCGCGGCAAAGGATTACCTATTCGCAGTGGTGGCGCTGCGGGGAGCGAGCGGCGGAGGGTCGCCCACATCGCGGCGAGGCCGGCCATCGACGGCCGATGCTCCGACGGCCATCGAAGCGAGGGCCAGCGGATCGCACGCCAGTCGACCGCGGGCAAGGACACGGCAGGCAAGCGCAGCTCTGGCCAGCGAACGGCGGGCCAGCGAACGGGGGCCAGCGAACGGCGGGCCAGCGAACGGCGGGCCAGCGAACGGCGGGCCAGCGGATGGCGGGCCAACGAATGGCGGCCCAGTGACGCTTCCAGTCGATCTTGCGGCGCGGGCTTCGCGCGTGCGAGGGGCGTGCTGCGGACGCCGCCGCTGGGGGCGGTGCTGGCCTGGACGGCGGCGGCGGCGGTGCAGCACGTTGCAGGGCCGACGCCGCTGCGGTGCTGGCCGATGCGGCCGCCGGCGCCGAAACAATCGGCCTCGTCAAAACCGGTCTCGTCACGACCGGCGCGCTGACGACCGCCGCAGGAGCAGAGCTGACTTCGATCGGGCTGGCCGCGGTCGCGCTCGACGCAGGCGGTGCTTCGGAGACCTGCGGGAGAACGACTGTCGGCGTCGCATGCGCCGCATCGAGCTCGATCGTTGCGTCCGGACTCTGCGGCGGCGGTGGCGAGACCTCGGAGACATGCGGGAGAAGGACTGTCGGTGTCGCTTGCGCTACATCGACCACGATCGTTGCGTCCAGACTCTGCGCTGACGGTGGCGAGATCACCGCGGGAATTGCCGGGTCTGTCCCGATTGTGACCGAGATATCGTGATCGGGCCGACTCGGCCGGTCCCTGGCCGAGAGCCGATGCAATGCTTCGGCCTCTGTGAGCAGCCGTAGCTGCGCCGGCTCTGTGATTGCGATCGAAACGCTCTTGTACGGCTGATCCCCGCTGTTTTCCGTCAGAATGGGGTCCACCAGCCCGATCGCGCTTAGCCACTGGCCCGGCTCCAGGGCCGCGAGGTGGTCTTGACCCGATCCACAGGCGTCGGGCCAGATCGAAAGCCGCACCATGTCCTCCCGCGCGTCCCCGAATTCCACGCGCAGCGACGCGCAGGCGGGGTCGGGCGAACCTTCGC
Organism: uncultured Gammaproteobacteria bacterium; assembly: GCA_963728295.1. GTDB lineage: Bacteria > Pseudomonadota > Gammaproteobacteria > Steroidobacterales > Steroidobacteraceae > DATJKD01. The sequence goes on from CAVSKB010000011.1 coordinate 647,525, forward strand.
GCGCGACGCGCCGGACGCAGCCGATCAATTCGATCCGGTCGCCGATGTGCGCGCAACACCGGGCAAAGTTGGTCGCGTTGAGCACCGCATAGGCGGGTATGTAGGCGGGTTTCGCGGCGGCCAAGGCATTCGTGAGGGTCAGAGCGGATGCGGCAGGTATGCGGCGTCCGGCGAGAAAATCGTCGAGCGCCGGCACGCGCTCGAACGGCGATCGGCACACCGCTGCCAGCTGGCGCGCACGTACCGCGACCCCGTCGAGCTCTGCGAGGACGCCGAAGGCGGTCGATGACGTCGGATCGAGGAAGTCGGACGCGCGCAGCACGATGCCGGCCTCGTCGCTACCGGTGAGCTCCCAGAGTGCCGGCTGCATCGCGAGCGCCTCGAGCGCGACGTCGAGCACCGCGAACGAGAAGCGGTCCAGCCGCTCGTCGTAGTGCAGCCAGCTGCGGCCCGGATGCTGAAAGTTGCGCTGGCCGAGCTCGGTGCTTCCCCAGGGTTCGAGCTCGGGCACGAACATCCCGTCGTAGTCGACCAGCCTCAGTTCGGTGGCGCTCTGCACAATGATGTTGCCCGGCTGGATATCGCCGTGGGCGATGTCGTGCGCCTGCAGATTCCGCGCAAGCTCGCGAAGCGTCTCGCGCAGCTGCAGGAGCGTGTGCGGCTCGTCGCGGTGCTCGGAGATGTACTGGGCGAGCGAGCAGCCGTCTGCCCATTGCATCCGCACGATCGGGAACTGGCCGCTTTCGGTGCGGATGCCCTCCGGCTGGAAATCGAAGTCCATGAACCACGGGCTTGCGATTGACGCGAGCTTGCGGGAGATCGCCTCGTAGCGGCGCTCCAGCGAGTCGGACTCCTTGTGAAAGCAACGGACGGCGTATCGCGACCCGTTTACGGTGACCTCGTAGGTCAGTGCGAAATTGCCGCTGCGCGCAAACGGCACGCCGGCGCTGTTCCTGCGTACCGATCCCCCGGCGAGCAGCGGATCCTGGAATATCGCAGCCGGGGGCAGCCGGAGCGCATCCGTGTACTCCTCGAACGATGGATAGCTCATGCCCTGGGCAAAGTCCGTCACAGGCCCGCAGAGGCCCAGAGTCGATGCTACTTCAAGCCGGGCCGTGCTTACTTCGGTCAGGTCACGAGACTCGCGACCCCTAAAGCCACGGGTCCGCCGGGATGCCCCGGCCAGCGGGGTCCGGGCGGCCCCGGAGTCGCCGATTCCCTATAATTCGCGCGGCGCACCGGCCCGTGCAGGGCGCCGCTGGCGAAAGTGGCGGAACTGGTAGACGCGCTGGATTTAGGTTCCAGTGGGTAACCCCCGTGAGGGTTCGAGTCCCTCCTTTCGCACCAGTCGCGGATAGTGCGCGGGCCCGGGCCCGCGTGGCAGAATGCGCGGCTTTTCCGGGCCTTTGCGCCCGCCGACTGTCGTCTGGACCAGGACCCTTGAGCATGCAGGTTTCGATCGAATCGACCGGGGCGCTGGAGCGCCGGATGGAAGTCAGCGTCCCTCGCGAACGGGTCGAGCAGGCCATCGACGAGCGCCTGAAGCGCGTCAGCCGCACGGCCAAGCTCAAGGGCTTCCGTCCGGGGAAGGTACCGCTCAAGGTAATACGGCAGCAGTACGGTGCACAGGTCCGCCAGGAAGTGCTCACGGACCTCGTGCAGTCGAGCTTTGCCGAGGCGGTCAACCAGCAGAAACTGAGCCCCGCCGCGGGTCCGCGCATCGAGCCGCTTGCGACTTCGCCGGGCGAGGACCTCAGATACCGCGCCGTCTTCGAAGTGCTTCCAGAGGTCGAGCTGAGGCAGGTCGACGGGCTCGCCGTGACCCGGTCGGCTGCGGAGGTCACCGACGGCGATGTCGACACGATGGTCGAGAACCTGCGCGCGCAACGTCCAAAGTTCGTAACCGTGGACCGCGAGAGCCACGATGGCGACCGGATCACCATGAATTTCACCGGTCACATCGATGGCAAGGCCTTCGAGGGCAGCAAGGGTGACAACGTCAGCGTGCTGCTCGGCGGCGGCCGGATGCTCGCGGATTTCGAGACCGGGGTGACTGGCGCGCGTGCCGGCGAGCGCCGCAGCATCGACGTGCGTTACCCCGACGACTACCACAACAAGGACCTGGCCGGGCGAGTTGCGAAGTTCGACATCGATGTTCTGCTCGTCGAGGAGAAGCATCTGCCGGAGCTCGACGACGAGTTCTGCCGCGAATACGGCGTGCTCGAAGGCGGCATCGCGCAGCTGCGGAGCGAAGTCACCGACAACATGCGCCGTGAGCTCGCGGAAAACGTCCGCTCGCGCGTCAAGCAGCAGGTGCTCGACCGGCTGCTCGAGGCAAACCCGGTCGATGTGCCGCGCGGTCTCGTCGACGCGCAGATCCGCGAGTTCCAGCTCGAGGCGGGCCGGCGCATGGGCGCCAAGGAAGTCTCTCAGCTGCCGCCGGCCGAGCAGTTCGTAGAGCCGGCGCGTCGGCGCGTCGCGCTCGGCCTGCTCGTGGGCGAGCTCATCCGCACGCGCGGCATCGTGCTCGATCGTGCGCGCGTCGAGGAGCGCATCGCGGATCTGGCCGCCGGCTATCCCGATCCGGAGCCCGTGCTCAAGGCGTACCGGCAGAACGCGGACGCGCTGCGCCAGATCGAAAACTCGGTGCTGGAGGACCAGGCGGTCGATCACCTGCTCGAACGGGCAAAGGTGACTGAGAAGCCGTCGTCATTCCGTGAAATCATGAACTTCGGCGCCTGACGCGGCGGTACAATACGCGTCTCGCATACAGGTCCCCGGCAATCTCATGAGCACATCTCCGCGCGCGTTGAACCTGGTCCCGATGGTGGTCGAGCAGACTGCCCGCGGCGAGCGGGCATACGACATCTACTCGCGGCTGCTGAAGGAACGCGTGATCTTCATTGTCGGCCCGGTCGAGGACTACATGGCCAACCTCGTGGTCGCGCAGTTGTTGTTTCTCGAATCCGAGAACCCCGAGAAGGACGTCGCGCTGTACATCAATTCGCCGGGTGGCATCGTCAGCGCCGGGCTCGCTATCTACGACACGATGCAGTTCATCCGCCCCGACATCAGTACGATCTGCGTGGGGCAGGCGGCCAGCATGGGCGCGGTGCTCCTCGCCGGAGGCACCAAGGGCAAGCGTTTCTGCCTGCCGCACTCGCGGGTGATGATTCACCAGCCCCTGGGCGGATTCCAGGGCCAGGCGACCGACATCGAGATCCACGCGCGCGAGATCCTCGATTCACGGGACCGCTTGAATCGCATCCTCTCGACTCATTCCGGCCAGCCAATCGACAAGATCCGCCAGGACACCGATCGAGACAACTTCATGACCGGTGAGCAGGCTGTGGCCTATGGCCTGATCGACGGAGTGCTGGCCGAACGGGCGGCGAGCGGTTCGGCTGGTTCGCCAGTAAGCACTGGCACTCGTTAAGTAGCTGTTAGCCCAAGTGTTTTTTGCGCGGCGTGATGCCGCGTGGTATAAGCGATTCGGGGGTCGGCAAAGGCGGCTCCGCGGGGCCCGCGGGGGCGGTTTGAGCAAGGTCAGGGCATGGCGGACGATTCACGCGGCAAGCACGACGACGGCAAGCTTCTCTACTGTTCCTTCTGCGGCAAGAGCCAGCATGAAGTTCGTAAGCTGATTGCCGGTCCGTCGGTTTTCGTCTGCGACGAGTGCGTCGAGCTCTGTAACGACATCATCCGCGAGGAGCTCGAGGAGAAGGCGGAGAAGACCCGCGAGAAGCTCCCCAAGCCCCAGGAAATCAAGCGGGTCCTCGACGAATACGTCATCGGCCAGAACCGTGCCAAGAAGGTGCTGTCGGTCGCGGTGTACAACCACTACAAGCGGCTGCAGACCAAGTCGGGCGAGCGCGCCCGCGAGGACGTGGAGCTGGCCAAGAGCAATATCCTGCTGATCGGTCCGACCGGGAGCGGCAAGACCCTGCTCGCCGAGACCCTCGCGCGGCTGCTCAACGTGCCGTTCACGATCGCCGACGCGACGACGCTGACCGAGGCGGGTTACGTCGGCGAGGACGTCGAGAACATCATCCAGAAGCTGCTGCAGAAGTGTGACTACGACGTCGAGAAGGCGCAGACCGGCATCGTGTACATCGACGAGATCGACAAGATCTCGCGCAAGAGCGACAACCCGTCGATCACGCGTGACGTGTCCGGCGAAGGCGTGCAGCAGGCACTCCTGAAGCTGATCGAGGGGACGATCGCGTCTGTGCCACCGCAGGGAGGCCGCAAGCACCCGCAGCAGGAGTTCCTGCAGGTCGACACCGCGAACATCCTGTTCGTGTGCGGCGGCGCGTTCGCCGGTCTCGAAAAGATCATCATGAACCGCACACAGAAGGGCGGCATCGGTTTCGTGGCCGACGTGCGCGAGCCGAACGCTCGGCAGCACGGGAGCGACCTGTTCCACGACGTCGAGCCCGAGGATCTGATCAAGTACGGGTTGATCCCGGAGTTCGTCGGCCGTCTGCCCGTCGTTGCCACGCTCGACGAGCTCGACGAAGCCGCGCTGATGCAGATCCTGACCGAGCCGCGCAACGCGCTCACCAAGCAGTACCGCAAGCTCTTCGACATGGAAGGGGTGGAGCTCGAGTTCCGCGAGGAGTCGCTGCGCGCCGTCGCGCGCCGCGCGATGCAGCGCAAGACCGGGGCGCGCGGACTTCGGACCATTCTCGAGAACGTCCTGCTCGACATCATGTACGACCTGCCCGGGATGCGGAACGTCCAGAAGGTCGTGATCGATGAGGACGTGATCGCTGGCGAAAGTAAGCCGTATCTCGTCTATGGACAGGACGAGTCGCGGCTCACTGCGGTCGAGGAACGCCGCACCGGTTCGGATCACTGATGGGTCGGGGCTCGATTTCGCGGTCGCGGGATCGGGCAATCAGAAAAGTAGACTCTCCCGGTTTCGGGTCAGGGAAACCGCGAGTCTCAATTTTCCGGCTATGTACTTGAATCCCGGGCGCGTGTCCTCAATGATGGGGACCTGTTCTGCGCGCGATACCGACGCACTGGAGGCTTCCCGCGTGACCACCGAAGATCCCGCACTCGAAACTGCCGTCGCATCGGATGCACTGCCGGTCCTGCCGCTGCGCGACGTCGTCGTGTACCCGCACATGGTCATACCGCTGTTCGTCGGCCGTGAGAAGTCGATCCTCGCGCTCGAACAGGCGATGAAGGTCAACAAGCAGATTCTGCTGCTTGCGCAGAAGCAGGCGGATGTCGACGATCCGCAGCCCAAGGACCTTTACCAGGTCGGTACGATCGCAACGATACTCCAGCTGCTCAAGCTGCCGGATGGCACCGTCAAGGTGCTGGTCGAGGGCACCGAGCGCGCATCGGTCGCGGCGCTCACCGCGGGCGATTACTTCGCCGCGCAGGTTGCGCCGCTCGGCGACACCGAACAGTACGAAGAGCGCGAAATGGACGTGCTCGTGCGCTCGGTCGTTTCGCAGTTCGAGCAGTATGTAAAGCTCAACCGCAAGGTGCCGCCCGAGATCCTGACCTCGCTCGCGGGCATCGAGCAGCCGGGCCGGCTCGCGGACACCGTCGCGGCGCACATGTCGCTGAAACTCGATGCCAAGCAGAAGGTGCTCGAAATCCAGGACGTGCGCCGCCGTCTGGAGCACATCCTTGCGCTGATCGAAGGCGAGATGGACGTGCTGCAGATCGAGAAGCGTATCCGCGGCCGCGTCAAGCAGCAGATGGAGAAGAGCCAGCGGGAGTACTACCTCAACGAGCAGATGAAGGCGATCCAGAAGGAACTGGGGGAAATGGATGACGCCCCCAACGAGATCGCCGAGCTCGAGAAGCGCATCGCGCGCGCCGGGATGCCGAAGGAGGCGCAAGGACAAGGCAAACTCCGAGCTCGCGAAGCTCAAGCTCATGTCGCCGATGTCGGCCGAGGCGACCGTCGTACGCAACTACATCGACTGGCTGGTGAAGGTCCCGTGGAAGAAGCGCACCAAGGTCAAGCACGACATCGCTGCGGCCGAGCGGGTGCTGAACGAAGACCACTTCGGCCTCGACAAGGTAAAGGAGCGGATCGTCGAATACCTGGCCGTCCAGCAACGCGTGCAGACGCTGAAGGGGCCTATCCTGTGCCTCGTAGGGCCGCCCGGCGTCGGCAAGACGTCCCTAGGGCAGAGCATCGCGCGGGCGACCAACCGCAAGTTCGTCCGCATGTCGCTCGGCGGCGTGCGTGACGAGGCGGAGATCCGCGGCCACCGCCGCACCTACATCGGCTCGATGCCCGGCAAGATCGTGCAGAACATGGCGCGGACCGGGGTCCGCAATCCGCTGTACCTGCTCGACGAAGTCGACAAGATGGCGATGGATTTCCGCGGGGACCCGTCCGCGGCGCTGCTCGAAGTGCTCGATCCCGAGCAGAACTCGGCGTTCAGCGACCACTACCTGGAAGTCGACTTCGATCTTTCCGAGGTGATGTTCGTCTGCACTGCGAACACGCTCAACATCCCGGCGCCGCTGCTCGACCGCATGGAGGTCATCCGGCTGCCCGGGTACACCGAGGACGAGAAGGCGAACATCGCGCGCCGCTATCTGCTTCCGAAGCAGATCAAGCAGAACGGTCTCAGGCCCGAGGAGCTCAAGGTTTCCGATGCGGCGATACTCGAGATCATCCGCCATTACACGCGCGAGGCGGGGGTGCGCAACCTCGAGCGCGAGCTGTCGAAGATCTGTCGCAAGTCCGTCAAGGAGCTGCTGCTCGACACACGTCGCAAGCTCGATAACGGTCGCGCCGAAGCAGGTGCAGAAATATCTCGGAGTAAAACGCTTCCGCTACGGACGGGCCGAGGAAAACGATCATATCGGACAGGTGACCGGGCTCGCCTGGACCGAAGTCGGCGGCGAGCTGCTGACCATCGAAGCGGCGATCGTGCCCGGCAAGGGAAAACTCACGCATACCGGCCAGCTCGGCGAAGTGATGCAGGAGTCGATCCAGGCGGCGATGACCGTGGTGCGCAGCCGCGCGGCCATGCTCGGTCTCGACCCGGAGTTCTACCAGAAGGTGGACGTGCACATACACGTGCCGGAGGGTGCGACGCCCAAGGACGGCCCGAGCGCCGGTGTCGGCATGTGTACGGCGCTGGTCTCCGCGCTGACGCGCATCCACGTGCGGGGCGACGTCGCCATGACCGGCGAGATAACGTTGCGCGGCGAGGTGCTGCCGATCGGTGGCCTGAAGGAAAAGCTGCTCGCGGCACACCGCGGCGGCATACGCACCGTGCTGATCCCGGACGAGAACGTCAAGGACCTGGTGGAGATTCCGCAGAACATCAAGGGCAACCTGGAGATCAAGCCGGTCAAGTGGATCGACGAAGTGCTGCAGTTCGCCATGCGCAACATGCCGCAGCCGCAGACTCAGCCGATCACGGTCGTCGCGCCCGAGGTCGTCGAGGAGAAGCGCGGCAAGCGTTCCGGGCGCCGCCAGGGCAAGGTACACGCGCACTGATCGTGCGCTCCCCGGTGCGGCCATGCGGGCCGTCGCCGCAACGAACCATCGGAGGTCATACGGATGAACAAGAACGACGTGATCGATGCGGTTGCCGAACGCACGGGTCTCGCCAAGTCGGATGCGGCGCGAGCGGTCGAGGCCGTGATCTCGACGGTGACCGAGGCGTTGCAGAAGGGCGATGCGGTGGCGCTGTCCGGTTTCGGAAATTTCGTCGCGAAGTCGCGCGCCGCTCGCACGGGTCGTAATCCGCGCACCGGTGAAGCTATCGCCATTCCTGCGAGCCGCGTCCCGTCGTTCAAGGCTGGCAAGGCCCTGAAGGACGCCGTAAACTAACCGGCCGCCCAGAGGGTGCGGGTGCTTAGCTCAGCTGGGAGAGCGTCGCCCTTACAAGGCGAAGGTCGGGGGTTCGATCCCCTCAGCACCCACCAGTGCACGCGGAGTGGTAGTTCAGTTGGTTAGAATACCGGCCTGTCACGCCGGGGGTCGCGGGTTCGAGTCCCGTCCACTCCGCCATATCCCGATCTGAAAAGGCCCGCTCGCGCGGGCCTTTTCCTGAGTAGCATCGATCAAGGGCTCGTGGCCCCGGACACGCCAGCATGCTGCAGAAGATACGCGACAGGATCTCCGGTTGGTTCGCAACGGTGTTTCTCTCCGCGATTGCTATCGTGTTCGTATTCTGGGGTATCAAATTCGAGGGTAGCGTCTCGAGCGCCGCGGCACGCGTCAACGGCGAAAGCGTCCCGATCGACAAGGTGCGCAGGGCATGGCAGGAGCGGCAGGTAGAGCTGCAACGCGAGATCCGCGGCCGAGCTCCCCGCCGAGCTGGTTCAACGCGAGCAGAGCGCGCTGCTCGACGACTTCGTTCGTCGCGAGCTGCTGCGTCAGCGCACGGACGAGCTTGGCTATCGAGTCGGTGATCAGAAGCTGGTCGAAACTCTGAACTCGATTCCCGCTCTGCAGGTGGACGGCAGGTTCTCGCGCGACCGCTATGCCGCGCTCCTTCGTCAGCAGGGGCGTTCCGAGGCCACCTTCGAGGCCGACCTCCGCGAGGACCTGCAGATCAACGAGCTGCAGCGCGGCATCGCGCATCTCCTCGTTCGTCACGCCCGCTGAGCTCAGGCGACGCGCCGAGCTCGAGGGTGAGCAGCGCGACGTCGATTTCGTCGTGATCCCCGCATCGGCGTTCGAGCCGGCCAAAGGCCCTACCGACGCGGAGGTGGGACGATGGTTCGAGGCCAACAAGTCGCGCTTCGTCACGCCGGAGACCGTCGCGCTCCAGTACGTGGACCTCACCCTCGACTCAGTGGCCGCCGAAGTGTCCGTGAGCGAGGAGGCGCTGCGCCGGCATTACGACGAGATCGCGCCGGAGCGGTTCGTCGATGCCGAGCAGCGCCGCGGCAGCCACATCCTCGTCGAGACCGGCGACGACGATGCCGCCGCCCGCGCGCGGGCCGAGGCTCTGCTCAAGAAGGCGCAGAACGGTGCGGACTTCGCCGCTCTAGCCCGTGAAAATTCCGACGACCTCGGCTCGAAGGCGCAAGGCGGCGATCTCGGCTGGTCGACGCGCGAGGCCTACGAGGCGCCGTTCGCCGAGGCGCTGTTCGCGATGCAGAAGGGCGAGATCCGCGGACCGGTGAAGACGCGCTTCGGCTATCACATCATCCGTCTCGAGGACGTGCGGCCCGCGCATCAGCGGCCCTTCGAGGAGGTGCGCGCGGAGCTCGAGGCCGAGTACCGTCGCGACCAGGCGCAGTCGCTCTTCTATGAGCGTTCGCAGCAGCTTGCCGACGAGTCGTTTGCGGCGTTGAGCGAGCTCGATTCGGTCGCGCGCAAGCTGGGACTCCCGCTGTTGACAGTGCAGTCGTTTACCCGCAAGGGCGGCGCGCCATTCGGTGCCGAGCGCAAGATCATCGACGCGGTTTTCGCGAATGATGTCCTGATCGATCGCCAGAACAGCCAGCCCATCAGCCTGGGCGACGATCGCGTGATCGTGCTGCGGGTAACCGAGCACACGGAATCGCGCCAGCGGACGCTGGCCGAGGTTCGGGCGGCCGTCGAATCCGAGGTCCGTGCGGAAGCGGCGCGGACCGCGGCAACGGCAGCTACGGATAAGGCGCTCGCGCGACTGAGGGACGGCGCCGCGTGGCCGGAGGTCGTCAGCGGGCTCGGTCTCACGGCGGCCGGCCAGGTGACCGTCGAGCGGCGTAGCGGCGAGTATCCCCCGGAGCTCATCAAGGCAGTCTTCGCCGCGAGTGCGCCAGGAGCGGCGAAGCCGGCACCCGGGAAAGCGACGCTCGCGAACGGCGACCCTGTGCTGTTCGTCATCAATGCCCGCCGGCCTGGATCGCCGCCCGCGCCCGGAGCGACCGACGAGCTCGCCGCCAGGCAGCGCGCAGCCTCCGGTCGCACCGCCGCGTCCGAAGTCGCCGCCTACATGACCCAGCTGGAGCGCGACGCGCGGATCAAGCGCAACAACAAGGCGTTCGAGTAGCACGCCGGCGCTCGGACAAGCTCAGCCGGCCCGTCGGGCTGCACGAACAGGTTAAGCGCCGGCTTGCTCGAAGGACATGCCGACATGGCTGTAGCCCGCATCGACGTAGACGATCTCGCCTGTAATGCCCGAGGCCAGGTCTGAGCAGAGAAAGGCGGCGGCGTTGCCGACTTCCTCGATGGTCACATTGCGTCGCAGCGGCGTGGCCGCCGCGACGTGGGTGAGCATGCGACGAAAGCCCCCGACGCCCGCGGCCGCCAGCGTCCTGATCGGCCCTGCCGAGATCGCGTTTACGCGCGTGCCGCCGGGGCCGAGATCTGCGGCGAGAAACCGTACGTTTGCCTCGAGGCTGGCCTTCGCGAGCCCCATGACGTTGTAGCTCGGGATCGAGCGCACGGCGCCAAGGTAGGTTAGCGTGAGGATCGCACCGTGGCGCCCGGCCATGAGCGGCCGGCCCGCTCTTGCGAGCGCCGCGAGACTGTAACTCGACACGTCATGGGCGATCTGGAAGCCCTCGCGGGTCACGCTGTCGAGGTATCCACCGGCGAGCTGCTCGCGCGGCGCAAAGGCGACGCTGTGCACGATGATGTCGAGCGATCCCCACGTAGAGGCGATCCGCTGGAAGGCGGATTCGATCTCGGCGTCGTGCGCGACGTCCATCGGCAGCACGAGCTCGGCGCCGAAGCCCAGTGCCATCTCGGCGACCCGGTCCTTGAGGCGGTCGTTCTGGTAGGAACAGGCGAGCTCCGCGCCCTCGCGCCGCATCGCCGAGGCGATGCCGTATGCGATCGAGCGCTCGGTCGCGAGCCCGACGATCAAGGCGCGCTTGCCGGCAAGAAAGCCCACGTCAACCTCCGCTGAAGCGGCTCGGGTCAACGTAGAGTATCAGGCGTTGCCCTGCGCGTAGCGAAGAGGGACTGCGGAGGTCGTTCCAGCCCATCAACTGGCGGATGGTGACCTGGAAGCGCTCGGCGATCTGCGACAGCGTGTCGCCACGCTTGACGCGGTAGGTCATCCGGCTCGTTTCCGGGGCCGAGGCGACGCGGCGATAGGATTCGGCCGATGCCGGAACGGTGAGCCGTACGCCGAGCGCGAGACGGGTCTGGGTGCCGATGCCGTTGGCAGCGGCGAGCTCCGGCACGGTCACACCGTAGGTGCGGGCGATGCCCCAGAGCGTGTCGCCGGCGCCCACCGTGTGCACCTGCGGTCCCGCGGTCGCCGCCGGCTCGGGTGCGGGGCTGGCGCCGACCGATCCGCTTGCAGCCACCCGCGCCTCGGCGGTGCGGACGGGGGCGGTCGCTTCACGTCCCGGAATGAGCAGCCGCTGGCCCATGATGATGGTCGACCCGGTCATTTCGTTCGCGGCCTTCAGCTCCCCGATCGACACGCCGTAGTGACGCGCGATCGACGAAAGCGTCTCGCCCCTTTGCACGTAGTGTCTGCTGGCGGAGGGCTCCTTGACCGCCGCGATCCAGAGCCGGTCGCCATTCTCCGGAAGCAGCAACGCCTGCCGCAGGATGGCGGCCTGCTCGATCGGCAACAGCAGGCGATGGGGGCCGTCGGGCGGTGTCGTTTGTCGGTTGTAGGCGGGGTTGAGCGCAAACATGTCGTCCTGACTGACGCCCGCGAGTTCCGCGGCGTTCGCGATATGGACCTGCCGTCCGGGATCGACGACGTCGAAATAAGGCCGATTCGGAATGGGAGCGAACTGCAGGCCGAAGGCCTGCGGGTCGGCCACGATGCGCCGGATCGCGAGCAACTTGGGCACGTACTGGCGTGTCTCGGTGCGCAGCTTGAGGTCGAAGAAGCCGGTTCCGTGACCGGAGCGGGCGCTCGCACTCATCGCGCGGCTCACGGTCCCTTCGCCGCCGTTGTACGCCGCGATCGCCAGGAACCAGTCACCGTCGAAATAGCGGTGCAGGTACTCCAGATAGGACAGCGCGGCCTGGGTCGACTCGATGACGTCACGGCGCTCATCGAGCCACCAGTTCTGATCGAGGCCGTAGTGGCGGCCGGTGCGTGGCATGAACTGCCAGAGCCCCGAGGCCCGGCTTCTCGAATACGCGACGGGATTGAAGGCACTTTCGACCACGGGGAGCAATGCGAGCTCCATCGGCATGCCGCGCTTTTCGATCTCGCCGACGATGTAGTGCAGGTAGCGCGCGCCGCGTCGGAAGGTGCGATCGAGCAGGTCCGGCTGCGATCGGTAGAGCGCCAGTTCGCGATCGACCGCGGCATGCTGCACGTCGGTGAGTGCATACCCGGCGCGGATGCGATCGAGGAGGTCGGCATACGACCCCGGTGCGTCGCCCGGATCGGTCGGCACAACCGGCGCGGCGATCGGAGGCGCCGTATTGTTCTGCGGATGCTGCGGGGGAGGCGGCAGGCTCGAATAGTCGCCCGTGCGCGTCGTGCTGCAGCCGGCCAGCAACGAGACCGCTGCGACAAGGCCAAGGCCGATGGCGCGCGCGTGTCGCATCTCAGCGGAACCCGTCTTTCCAGGAGCGGATCACGGCAAATATCTCCTCGACCGAGCTCACGCGCCGACCCGCGTGCGCCGTCGCCCCGGCTCGGACCGCGGGTTCCCGGCATCGCAGGAACGGGTTGATGCGTCGTTCGAGGCCGATCGTAGACGGCAGCGTCGGCTCGTCGCGTGAACGCAGTTCACGGCTTGCCTCGAGACTGGCCTCGCGCGCCGGACCGAGTGCCGGCCCCAGGTCTGGAGGCGGGCTCGCGGACTCCTCGGACGCGATCCGGGAGGTGATGGGTGACGAAGATTGCGCGCAGCCGCAGCCCCTCACGATCGAGGACGTCTTCGACGGGGCGGGCATCCCCTGGCTCAACAACGGCTGCGCCGGCCGGATCCCCGAGCGTGCGTATCAACCATATATAGTTGTCCAAGAATGCCCGCACCGGGCTCACTTCGAGCATGCATCCCCCTTGAAGGCGGGTCATGAGTCCGGGGCGGCCGTATTAGAACGGGTCGGCCCGGAAAATTCCACACTATGTCGCACGTTTTCAGATGTTGCCGGGTGACGAGCGGCTATCCTTGCCTGCCATGAGGAATATGTCAGAAGCGTGGGCCTGGCTCGAAACACCGCTGGGTCGCTCGGTCATCGAGGTCGAGCGCGAGCTGCTGCGCGAAGCTCTCGCCGACGTGTTCGGCTTCGAACTTCTGCAAGTCGGCGCCTGGGGTCGCGGCGCCGAGCTCGCCGCAGGCGCGAGGACGCAGCATCGGCGCTGGCTCGCGCCGAATGCGAGCGGGCCCGGCGCGGTGCGCGCGCGCTACGAGGCGCTGCCGGTCGCGAGCGGCTCGGTGGAGGCCGTTCTACTGCCGCATACCCTCGAGTACGCGCCGAGCCCTCACGAGCTGCTGCGCGAGGTGGAGCGGGTGCTTCGCGGCGAGGGTCAGGTCCTGGTATGTGGCTTCAGTCCGCTGGGGCCCTGGGGACTGCGGCACCGCCTGTCCAAGGGTCACTTTCCTCCGCCGGCCGAACGCCTGCTCGGCGAAGGTCGACTGCGCGACTGGCTGAACCTCCTCGGATTCGAAGTCGCAGGCACGCACCGCTATCTCTTCGCGCCGCCCTGGTCGCGAACGCTGCGGGGAGACGGGCGCGGCTGGCTGGAGCGGCGCGGGGCCGTGCTCGCGCCGCCGCTCGCCGGCGCATACCTGCTGCGAGCATGCAAGCGGGTGCGCTGCGTCACGCCCATACGTCCGACCTGGAGCCGGCCTCGTACCGTAGTCGGCGGCATCGCGGAGCCGACGCCGAGAAACGCGGCGTGAGCGAAGTCGAGATCTACACGGACGGGGCCTGCCGCGGCAACCCGGGTCCCGGCGGCTGGGGTGCGCTGCTCATCTCGGGCGAGCGACGACGCGAGCTGCGCGGCGCCGAACCGGTGACGACCAACAACCGCATGGAGCTCACAGCGGCCATCGAGGCGCTGGCGGCACTCAAGCGACCGTGCCGCGTGCGTCTCTACACGGACTCGCAGTATCTGCGCAACGGTGTCACCGACTGGCTGCCGCAATGGAAGGCCCGGGGGTGGAAGACCGCGGATCGGAAGCCCGTCAAGAATGCCGATCTCTGGCTTGCGCTCGAGCGTGAAGCCGCCCGGCACGTGATCGAGTGGCACTGGGTGCGTGGGCATTCCGGCGATGCGGGGAACGAGGCCGCCGACGCTCTTGCAAACCAGGCAATCGACGAGCTGCGGGCCGGCCAATGAGCACGTCCGTCGTCACTCGGCCTCGGCGACTCAGCGTGTAAACTGTCGCACCTCAATCGTGGTGCGGCCATGGATTTCATCGATCTGAAGACACAGTACGGGCGGCTGAAGCCCTCCCTCGACGAGCGGATGGCAAAGGTGCTGGCTCACGGACAATACATCCTCGGCGCCGAAGTCGCCGAGCTCGAGACGGCGCTCGCGCGATACGCGGGCACAAAGCACTGCATCGCGGCGTCCAGCGGCACGGATACGCTTCTGATGGCGCTCATGGCACTCGGGATCGGCCGCGGCGACGAAGTGATCACGGTTCCATTCACCTTCGTCGCGACGGGCGAGATGATCGCGCTCGCCGGGGCGACGCCGGTCTTCGTGGACATCGACCCACGGACCTGGAATCTCGACCCTGCGCGGCTCGAGGCTGCGATCACGCTGCGCACCCGCGCGATCATGCCGGTTTCGCTCTTCGGCCAGTGCGCGGATTTCGCCGCCATCAATGCGATCGCGGCGCGGCACCGGCTGCCGGTGATCGACGATGCGGCGCAGAGCTTTGGCGCTACTCAGGACGGCCGCCGCTCGTGTTCGCTGTCGCTCATCGGATCGACGTCGTTCTTTCCGTCAAAGCCCCTGGGCGCCTATGGGGATGGCGGAGCGCTCTTCACCGACGACGACACCCTTGCCAAGCTGATGCACGAGATCCGCGTCCACGGACAGGATCGGCGCTATCACCATCCGCGCCTAGGGCTGAACGGCCGCCTCGACACGCTGCAGGCTGCGATCCTGCTCGCCAAGCTCGAGATCTTCGATGAAGAGGTCGCGGCCCGCGGGCGCATCGGTGCGCGCTATGGCGAGCTGATACGCCAGGCGTTCGCCGGTCACGAAGAACGGGTGGTGACCCCGTGGCTGGCGCCCGGCAACACGAGTGTCTACGCGCAGTACACGATCGAGGTCGACGACCGCGACGCGGTGCAGTCGCGAATGAAGGCGCAGGGTATTCCGACGGCGGTGCACTATCCGGTGCCGCTGCACCTGCAGCCCGTGTTCCAGTCACTGGGCCTGCGTGAGGGCGCGTTTCCGGTCTCCGAGCGCGCGGCGCGGCGCGTCATCAGCCTGCCGATGCATCCCTATCTCGGTGACGAGCAGCAGCGCCAGGTCGTCGCGGCCCTGCGCTCGGCGGTCCTCGGCTGAGCCGGACGGCCGGAGCGATGCGGCAGGTCATCCTCGACACCGAAACCACCGGGCTCGAAGTGGAGCTCGGCCATCGAATCATCGAGATTGGCTGCATCGAGCTCGCGTCGAGGCGGCGCACCGGCCGCACCTTCCACCGCTACCTGCGGCCCGAACGCGCGATCGATGTCGCGGCGCTGCGCATGCACGGCATCACCGCCGAGTTCCTTGCGGAGCAGCCCCGGTTCGGGGATATCGCGGACGAGCTCATGGAGTTCATTGGCGACGCGGAGCTCGTGATTCACAACGCGGATTTCGACCTGGGGTTCATCGACGCCGAGTTCGCCCGCGCTCGGGATGCCGCAGCGGCGGATATCCGGCTCGGCGCGGGTGTTCGACACCCTGGCGCTCGCGCGCCAGCTGCATCCGGGTCAGCGCAACGGACTCGATGCACTCTGCAGGCGTTACGGGGTCGACGGCTCGCGGCGCGAGCTCCACGGCGCACTGCTCGACGCGGAGCTGCTCCTCGACGTCTTTCTGGCAATGACCGGCGGGCAAGGCGCGCTGACGCTCGAGAGCGACGCTGCTGCGCCGAACGCGGCTCTTGCTGCCCGGCGTGCCGAACGACCGAGCTGGCCGCTGCTGGTGCGGCGGGCCACCGAGGCGGAGCTCGCCGCTCACGAGAGGATGCTCGAAGCCCTGGACCGGGTGAGCGGCGGCCGCACCGTCTGGCGGGCGCTCGAACCCGTGCCATGACCGGTACGCTGGCGCAGGCATTCCGACGCGGTTTTCTCGGCAACGCACCGGCCTGGTACAAGCGGCTCGTCTTCGCCTTCCTGCTGGCGAACCCGATCCTGCTGGTCACCCTCGGTCCGACGGTAACCGGCTGGACGGTGCTTCTCGAGTTCATCGTCACGCTGGCGATGGCGCTGCGCTGCTATCCGCTGCAGCCCGGCGGGCTGATCGCCCTCGAGGCCGTGCTGCTCGGGCTCACCTCGCCGGAGAGCGCCTACCAGGAGGTCATCAACGCGCTCCCGGTGCTGCTGCTGCTGATGTTCATGGTCGCGGGGATCTACTTCCTGCGCGACCTGCTGTTGAGCGTGTTCACCGGCCTGCTGCTGCGCGTGCGCTCCTCGTCGGCCCTCTCGCTCACGATCTGTGTCGCGGCCGCGGTGCTGTCGGCGTTTCTCGATGCGCTGACCGTGGTCGCCGTTATCGTCACGGTCGGCCTCGGCTTCTATGACGTGTATCACCGGGCCGCCTCCGGCAAGCGCCACGAGGACGAGCACGATCCGTCCCGCGACGAAGGCGTGCCGGAGCTTCATGCGCGGACGCTCGAGCAGTTCCGGGCGTTCCTGCGCGGGCTCATGATGCATGCCGCGGTCGGCACAGCCATCGGCGGCGTCACGACGCCGGTCGGCGAGCCGCAGAACCTGCTGATCGCCAAGCAGGCCGAGTGGAACTTCGCGCAGTTCTTCCTCGAGATGGCCCCCGTTGCAGTGCCGGTCGCGGTCGCCGGCTTCGCCACCTGCTGGCTGATCGATCGGCTGCGGCTGTTCGGCTATGGCGCCGAGCTCCCGGCGGAAGTCCGGGCCGTGTTGCAGGCGCATCACGACGAGCGTTCGGCGCGCGCCTCGCCCCGCGACCGGCAGGTTCTGATCGTGCAGGGAACGGTCGCGGTCGTCCTCGTGCTGTCGCTCGCCTTCCACGTGGCGGAGGTCGGCCTGATCGGTCTGCTGGTCATCGTGCTGGCGACTGCGTTCACCGGAATCATCGATGAGCACCGGATCGGCAAGGCGTTCGAGGCGGCAATGCCATTCACGTCGCTGCTGGTCGTGTTCTTCATCATCGTCGCGCAGATCCACGACCAGCACCTGTTCGAGCCGGTGATCGGCGGTGTGCTTTCGCTCGAGGGACGCGCACAGGCCGCGATGCTCTACATCGCGACCGGCGTGCTCTCGGCGATCAGCGACAACGTATTCGTCGCGACGATCTACATCACCGAGATCAAGGCGGCGTTTCTGCAGGGCGCCACGACCCGCGAGCAGTTCGAGGTGCTCGCGGTAGCGATCAACACGGGCACCAACATCCCCAGCGTCGCAACGCCGAACGGCCAGGCGGCGTTCCTGTTCCTGCTCACGTCGCTGCTCGCGCCGCTGATCCGGCTGGGATACGTGAGAATGATCTGGATGGCGCTGCCTTACTTTCTGGTCATGACGACAGTCGGTCTCGCGGCCGTGATCTGGCTCCTGTGATGGCGGCGGCAGTTTGGCCTTGACACGCCTCTCAATATCGAACGCCCGGATGTGGCATTCTTTCCCGATCCACCGCCTTCAGTGAGTACCGCTTGGCAGCCAGAAACAGCACGCGGCTGAACCGCCGCAACCTGAAGATCGCCGTCATCGGCCTCGGTTACGTCGGGCTGCCGCTCGCGGTCGAGTTCGGCAAGCGCTATCGGACCACCGGTTTCGACATCAAGCCGGGTCGTATCGCGGAGCTCAAGCGCGGGCACGACGGCACGCTGGAGGTAAGCCACGAGGAGCTGGCCTCGGCCGGGGCAACTGACGTTCACAACACGGGCCGAAGATCTTGCGGACTGCAGGGTCTTCATCGTCACCGTGCCGACGCCGATCGACGAATACAAGCGTCCGGACCTCACGCCGCTCGAGAAGGCGAGCGAGACCGTGGGCAAGGTGCTCAAGAAGGGCGACGTCGTGGTCTACGAGTCGACGGTCTACCCGGGCTGCACCGAGGAAGTCTGCGTGCCGATCCTCGAGCGCGTCTCAGGGCTGAAGTTCAACCGGGACTTTCTACGCCGGCTACAGCCCCGAGCGCATCAATCCGGGCGACAAGCAGCACCGGCTGCCGACCATCCGCAAGGTGACGTCGGGCTCGACGCCCGGAGGCGGCGGAGTTCGTCGACGCGCTGTACCGCTCGATCGTCACCGCCGGCACGCACAAGGCCTCGAGCATCCGGGTGGCCGAGGCCGCCAAGGTCATCGAGAACACGCAGCGCGACGTCAACATCGCGCTGATCAACGAGCTCGCGCTGATCTTCAACCGCCTCGGCATCGACACCGAAGAAGTGCTGAAGGCGGCCGGCAGCAAGTGGAACTTCCTGCCGTTCCGTCCGGGCCTGGTCGGCGGCCACTGCATCGGCGTCGACCCGTACTACCTGACCCACAAGGCGCAGGAGATCGGCTACCACCCCGAGATGATCCTCGCCGGCCGGCGCATCAACGACAACATGGGGATCTACGTCGCGCAGCAGGTTGCGCAGCTGATGATTCAGCGCAGGATCCAGGTGCGCGACGCGCGTATCCTGGTGCTGGGGCTGACGTTCAAGGAAAACTGCCCCGACGTGCGCAATACCCGAGTCGTCGACGTCGTGCAGCGAGCTGACGAAGTACGGCGCCGCGGTCGACGTCTACGATCCGTGGGTCGATCCCGCCGAGGCCGAGCACGAGTACGGGCTGAGGCCGGTCAGACGGCTGCGGCGTGGCAGCTACGATGCGATCGTACTGGCCGTCGCGCACAGCGAGTTTCGCGACATGGGCATCGGCAAGATTCGCGCGCTCGCCAAGAAGCGCCACGTGCTCTACGACATCAAGTACGTGTTCGCGGCGCGACGAGGTCGACGGACGGCTGTAGTCCATGAAGATACTGGTCACCGGCGCGGCCGGCTTCATCGGCTTTCATACTGCGGCGAAGCTGCTCGCGCGCGGCGACGAGGTCGTCGGTCTCGACAACCTCAACGACTACTACGACGTCCGACTCAAGCAGGCGCGCCTCGCGCAGCTCGAGAAGCAGCCGGGCTTCCGCTTCGTGAAGCTGGATCTCGCGGACCGCGCCGGCATGGCGGAGCTGTTCGCGCGCGAGAAGTTCGAACGCGTGATCCATCTCGCCGCGCAGGCCGGCGTGCGCTACTCGATCGAGAATCCGCACGCCTACGTCGACAGCAACGTGATCGGCACGCGAACGTGCTGGAAGGCTGCCGCCACAACGACGTCGAGCATCTGGTGTACGCCTCGACCAGCTCGGTCTACGGCGCCAACACGAACATGCCGTTCTCGGTGCACCAGAACGTCGATCATCCGCTGTCCTTCTACGCGGCGACCAAGAAGGCCAACGAGCTGATGGCGCACACCTACGCGGCAGCTGTATCGCACTGCCGGTGACCGGGCTGCGCTTCTTCACCGTCTACGGGCCCTGGGGCCGGCCGGACATGGCGCTGTTCCTGTTCACGCGGAACATCCTCGCGGGCAAGCCGATCGACGTCTTCAACCACGGCCATCACCGCCGCGACTTCACCTACGTCGACGACATCGCCGAGGGCGTCGTCCGCGCCTGCGACCGCATCGCAACGGCGAATCCGGCCTGGGACGGGCAGTCACCCGACCCGGCGACGAGCCGGCGCACCGTACCGGCTCTACAACATCGGCAACAACCGCCCGGTCGAGCTGCTGCGCTACATCGAGGTGCTCGAGCAGTGCCTCGGCCGCAAGGCGCAGAAGAACATGCTGCCGCTGCAGGCGGGCGACGTGCCCGACACCTGGGCCGACATCGACGACCTGCAGCGCGACGTCGGCTACACGCCCGCGACACCCGGTCGAGGTGGGCATCCGCCGCTTCGTCGACTGGTACCTGGAGTACTACGGCAAGGACGCGCCCCTGGATCCCAGGGTCGTCAACCTCGGCTGATCGGGTATCCTCGCGACCGCCACCACGGTGCGTGCCAAGGCGCCTCGCAGTTCGCGCGCCCGCGCCTGTAGCCTGATTTGAGGAGGGTCCGATGTCCCAGCGAACGGCCATGTCCGCCTGGCAGGCGCTGCGGGCGCATGCGGCGGAGATCGAACCCGTGCACCTGCGCGATCTGTTCGACGCCGATCCGGCGCGTTTCGATGCGCTGCACCTCGAGTCGCTCGACTTGCTGTTCGACTACAGCCGGCAGCGGCTGACCCGGCGCACGCTGGAACTGCTCGTCGAGCTCGCGCAGCGCCTGCCGGCTCGAGGAACGGATTGCGGCGCTGTTCGCCGGGGAGCCGGTCAACGCGACCGAGCACCGTGCGGCCATGCACATGGCGCTGCGTAACCGCTCCGGCCGGCCGATGACGGTCGAGGGACGCGACGTCATGCCGGCTGTGCACGACGAGCTCGGACGCATGCGCGAGTTCGTCACCGGGATACACGAAGGCCGGATCACCGGCCACCGCGGTGCCCGCTTCACCGACGTCGTCAACATCGGGATCGGCGGCTCCGACCTCGGCATCGTCATGGCGACCGAGGCGCTCCGCCGATATCGCAACCGCGAGATCCGTCTGCACTGCGTCTCCAACGTCGACGGGGCGCAAGCTCTCGGATGTGCTCGAGCAGGTCGATCCGGCCACGACGCTGTTCGTGGTCTGCTCGAAGACCTTCACGACGCAGGAGACACTGAGCAACGCGCGGATCGCGCGCGATTGGCTGGTCGAGGAGCTGGGCGAGGCGGCCGTCAAGCGGCAGTTCGTGGCCGTCTCGACCAATACCGCGGCAATGGACGCATTCGGGATCGATCGCGAACGCGCGCTTCACGATGTGGGACTGGGTCGGCGGACGCTACTCGCTCTGGTCCGCCGTCGGGTTGTCGATCGCGCTTGCGCTCGGCATGGAGCCGTTCGAGGAGATGCTTGCGGGCGGCCACGACATGGACGAGCATTTCCGCACGGCGCCGCTGGCGGCAACCTGCCCGTGCTGATGGGCCTGATCGGCGTCTGGAACACGAACTTCCTCGGTGCGACTTCGCTCGCGGTGCTGCCCTATGACAGCCGGCTGCATCGCTTCCCGGCCTATCTGCAGCAGCTGGAGATGGAGTCGAACGGCAAGAGCGTCACGCGCGACGGGCGTTGCCGTGGACTATCCGACCGGAACGATCGTCTGGGGCGAGCCCGGCAACAACGCGCAGCACTCGTTCTTCCAGCTGCTGCACCAGGGCACAGCGCGCTGTTCGATGGACCTGCTCGCGCCGGTCAACGCCTCGAGCCGGTTCCAGAAGCAGCAGGATCTCGCGCTCGCAAACTGTTTTGCGCAGGCCGAGGCGTTTGCGTTCGGCCAGACTCTGGCGCAGGTGCGTGCTGATCTGCTGGCCTCCGGCGCAGGCGCGGAGGACATCGAGCGTCTGGCCCCACACAAGGTGCATGCCGGCAACCGTGCGTGCAGCCTGATCCTGTTCCCGCGGCTCGAGCCACGCAGCCTCGGGCGCTGCGTCGCCTGGTACGAGCACAAGGTGTACGTGCAGAGCGTCATCTGGGACGTCAATCCGTTCGACCAGTGGGGCGTCGAGCTGGGCAAGAAACTGGCGGGGTCGCTGGTGCCAGCCGTCGAGACCGCTTCCTGGCCCGATGGACCGGCGCAGGTCCAGGCCTGTTGCGCTACGTAGGTCGCTGGCGAGGCGACTGATGCGGCGAGCACGCCTCGCCCAGGTCCTGCAGCGAGGCGCCTGTTGCGCGTACGGTATGACGTCGGAACATCGAGCTCCGCGCGCGAAGGAGCAGCGCGCCCAGCGCGTTACCCGGGCCACGACGGAAGCCAGGCCCACATAGGTAATATTACAGTTTCGGTCGGCCATGCCGACTTATGACGGCCCGTACGGCTGCGACGGCGGCGAGCGTCCGCGGATTGTCACCTGGAGCAGGCGCTGCGCGAGCGCAGCCCTGACGCGGGGACGGGCGGGTTAGGATATACGCATGCAGAGTTTCAATCGGGTGAGGCCGGGTCAAATCGTGTTGCCGTGGCCGGGCTGATTATCGCGGACTCCTGCAAGGGCTTCCGGCCGACGGCGCAGACGCCCACTGCGGAGCAGATCGAGATCTTCCAGAACCTGCCGCCCGATCAGCAGCGGGCGATACTCGAGGCGATGGGGACCCAGGCGGAGCGGGCCGGTACCCGGCGCGCCGAGCACCGCCGCGACCGATCAGCGCACCGAGACGCCTGCCGGGCGTCGATGCGCGATCCGCCGTCGAGGAAGACCGCGACGACCGGACAGCTGACCGGTGAGCCTGCGGCTCAAGCCTGATGACACATTGATCGTCGAGATCCTGCCGCTGCAATGGGAGGGGCAGGAGCGGGTGCTGACGCTTCGGCCTCAGGTGCCAGCCCGCAGCCGACCTGCCCGACAGATCTGCGGTCGCGTCGCAGCTCACCGCATCCGACAGCGACTCAGGTACCTGCGTCGGCACCGAAACCTCCGGATGCAGTAGCCGATCGCCCGCGACGAAGCCGAGATCGCGAAACTCGAACGCCTGATCGACACCGTGCGTCGCGGCAATCCTTACCGCATGACGCGCTCCGGGACGCTCGATCTGCCCGGGCTTGCCCCGATCCCGGTCGCGGGGTTGACGCCGTTCGAGGCCACGCAGCGGCTTACCGTCGAGAGGCTACTGCAGGATTTCCGGATCCGGCTGACGCTGTTGCCGCTCGAGCCCGCACTCAAGCCCTTCGGCCACGAACTGTTCACGACGGCGCCTCCACCTTCGCGCCGATCGTAGGAATACCGGTGCCGGTCGATTACGTGGTCGGTCCTGGCGACGTCCTCCAGATCCAGCTCTTCGGCAACACCAAGGGCAATTATTCGCTGATCGTGAACCGCGACGGCAACATCAGTTTCCCGGAGCTCGGCCCGATCGCCGTCAGCGGACTGCGGTTCGAGGACGCGCGCGCGCAGATACAGACGCGCGTAGCCGAACAGATGATCGGCACGCAGGTCAGCGTTGCGATGGCCGATCTCCGCTCGATACGCGTGTTCGTCGTCGGTGATGCCGTGCAGCCCGGGTCGTACACGGTCAGCGGTCATGCGACGATCACCCATGCGTTGTTCGCGAGTCGGCGGCATCAAGCCCATCGGGTCACTGCGCAACATCCAGCTGAAGCGCAATGGCAGGCTCGTGACGAGACTGGACCTGTACGACCTGCTGCTCCGCGGCGACACGTCGAAGGATGTGCCGTCTGCAACAAGGCGACGTGATTTTCGTTCCGCCGGTGGGTGTCACGGTGGCGCTTTCGGGCGAGGTCCGCCGACCGGCAATCTACGAGCTGAAGAATGAGGGGACGGCGGAAGAACTGCTTCGGCTTGGTGGCGGGCTGACGCCGGAGGCCGATCCCGCTCTCGCGCGTCTCGAGCGCATCGATGCACGCCGCGAACGAGTCATGATGGACATCGATCTCACGAGCGTCCAAGGTCGCGCGTGTGCGCCTTCAGTCCGGCGACGTGCTTCGCGTCGAGCGAGTCAGGCCGACGTACGCGAACTCGATCCAGATCGAAGGTCACGTGCTGCGGCCGGCCGCCGTGCAGTACCGATCCGGGATCCGGCTCACGGACGTCATCCCGTCGGTCGCGGACCTGCGGCCCAATGCGGACCAGCGATACGTGCTGATACGCCGCGAGCAGGTGGGCACGCGGCGCACCGAGGTTCTATCCGCCGACCTTGCGGCAGCCTGGCTGGCACCGCAATCCGACGCCAATCCCCTGCTGTCGCCCAGGGACCGGGTCGTGATCTTCGACCTCGAGGCGGGTCGGGGTCCGATGCTCGAACCGATACTCGAGGACCTTCGTCTGCAATCGGTCAGCGGCGAGCCCACGCAGACGGTCCGCGTCAGCGGGCGCGTAAACGCGCCGGGCGAATACCCGCTCGAGCCCGGCATGACGGTCAATGACCTGATCCGCGCCGGCGGCGGGCTGGCCGAAGATGCCTACGGGGGTGAGGCGGATCTCGCGCGCTACGAGGTTCGCGACGGGCAGACACGCCGGACCGAGGTCATCAAGATCGACATGTGACGCGCAATCGCGGGTGATGCGGCCGCAAACTTGACGCTTGCGCCGTTCGATTTCCTCGTCGTCAAGGAGATATCGCAATGGGCGGGATCGCAGGAGACCGTGCTGCTCGAAGGCGAAGTTAAGTTTCCGGGTGAGTACCCAATCGAGCGCGGCGAGACGCTGCGATCAGTCGTCGCACGCGCAGGTGGCCTGACCCCGCTTGCCTTCGCCGGCGGCAGCGTGTTTACGCGGGAAACATTGAAGGAACGCGAGCGGCGGCAGATTCAGATGCTGGCCGACCGGATGCAGCAGGATCTTGGGGCGCTGGCGCTGCAGGGAGCGCAGGTTGGCGGGATCGGTGCCAGCTCAGGCGCCGAATACCTTGGCGGTCGGACAGGCACTGCTCGCCGACCTGCGCGACACAGAACCGGTTGGCCGGCTGGTCATCGACCTCGATCGCATCCTGGCGGGATCTGGGACCGATGACGACATCCTTCTGAAGGCCGGCGACACGCTCAGGGTGCCGCGGCAGTCACAGGAGGTCACGGTGATCGGCGAAGTGCAGAATGCCACTTCCCACCTGTATCGATCCGTCGCTGTCCCGCGACGATTACATGCGCCTGAGCGGCGGCACAACACAGAAGGCGGACGACAAGCGGATCTACGTCGTGCGCGCGAACGGCAGTGTCGAGAGCGGGGCGGCAGCCGATGGTTCGGCGGCGATTCGAGCGCGGTGCAGCCGGGCGACACGATCGTCGTGCCGCTCGATGCCGAGCGGATGCGGCCGTTGCCGTTGTGGACCGCGGTAACGACGATCATCTACAACCTCGCGGTAGCCGTTGCGGCGGTGGGCTCGTTCTGATTTACGTCGGGAACGCTCCCGTCTCCGCTGCGAGCCGTGTATCTCTCGATCGACGTCATTGACGCCGCCACCCCCGCTGAATAGACTTCCTGCGTTCAACGTCTGAACGCAGGTCTTCAACGATGCTCACCGATGAAATGAGATACAAGCTAATGCGCGTGCTCGAGGCCAATCCGGGCATGAGTCAGCGGGATGTGGCACGCAAACTGGGTATCAGTCTCGGCAAGGTCAACTATTGCCTGCAGGCGTTGGTGCGCAAGGGCTGGATCAAGGCCACCAATTTCAAGAACAGCCACAACAAGGCTGCCTACATGTATCTGCTAACGCCGCGCGGGCTCGAGGTGAAGGCGGCCCTCACCGTGAAGTACCTGCAGATAAAGACGCGGGAGTATGAGGCGTTGCGGTGCGAAATCGAGGAGATGTCTCGGGAAGCATCCATTGGCTAACAGGTGAAATCGATCTTTGCCGTGCAGCTCATGATAAAGCGAGCGGTCAACGACTGGGTCAACGACTGGGTCAACGAAGGCTTGCGTCGATTGGCACGCAATGCGGGCACGTTGATTGTTGGTAACGCCATGCAGTCCGCTCTTGGCCTTGTGTCGCTCGCAATGACAGCGAGGGCGCTTGGACCGACTGGCCTGGGCAAGCTCGTGATCGCGATTGCTTACGCCAGCATCATCACTCAGCTGATCGGTTTTCAGTCTTGGCAGGCCGTGATCCGCTACGGTACCGGCGCGCTGGCGCGAGGGGATGCAAGACAATTCATGGGGGTAGTGAAGGCCGGCGCGGCATTGGACGTGGCAGCTGCCCTTGTGGCGTCACTTGTCGCTCTTGCCGGGGTGACGTTCGGCGCCCATCTCGCCGGGATCGACGAGGAGTCGCGCGCAGTCGCGCTGCTCGTCTCGTCTGCGATCGCGGTCAATTTCGTCGGTACACCGACTGCCCTGTTGCGGATCTTTGACAGGTACAGGTTGTTCGTCGTTCAGGCTTTCGTGACGAGTCTGCTGAAACTAATGCTTGTGATGGTCGCTTACCTGGCGGGTGGCGACCTTTGGGATTTCGCTCTTGCCTGGGTCGGTTCTCAGGTGTTCGGGCATCTGCTTCTCGCCGCGATGGGCCTGCGGGAGCTTAGGAAAAGGCGGCTGGCTCCGAGGGACGGTCATACTCTGGTCGAAACCTTCCGCAGGCATCCTGATCTGGCGCGGTTCTTCCTGTTTACGAACCTGAACGGCACGGCGAGGACACTACGTGATCTCGACGTGCCGATTCTGGGCTGGATCCTTGGTCCCAGCGCTACTGGCAGCTTCAAGATTGCCAGGCAGCTGGCTGGCTCACTGAACAAGATCATCGATCCATTCTTTGTTGCGGTCTATCCGGATCTTGCTCGACTTCACTCAACCGGCCGTAGCAGCGCCGCCTTGAGTCTGGTCAGGCGATCAGCGCTGTCTCTCGGAGCCATTGGCTCGGCCTTGCTCATGGCCTTCGTGGTCGTGGGTGAGCCTCTGATGGTGCTCGTACTCGGCGAGGCCTTCCGCAGCGCGTATCCGGTCGCCCTATGGTGTTTTGTCGGGGCAGTCATTTGGGCATTCGCCCAGCCGATCGCGCCCATGCTGATGGTCTATGGTCGTCACTCGGCGCTTTTCGCGATCAACATAGCCACGACACTGATATATCTGGCGGCGGTGGGGGTTGCAGCCGTCTCCATCGGTGTCACGGGTGTTGGAGCCGCCTTCGCAGCCTATATGCTCCTTTGGACCACCTTGACTTTACATCTGCTCGCGAGGACGGCATCGCAGGATCCAGGGCACCTCGACGCGGTCGCGCCAGCTCAGGATGCCTAATCGATGAACAGCACTTTCCAACTGCTCCGCAACGCCTGGGGGGTACTTTCGACGGACCCGAAGAGGCGGTACGAATCCAAGTTTGCGGTGCTTTCGGCGCTCGTTGGCCGGGCCGGACTGCGAATGTACAACCGGCATCTGCTGTGGTTCTCGGATGAAGCCTTTCTCGCCGTCTGGCGAAGGTTTCCGGAAGCGACGCGAGCCGTTCCGGATCGCAGGTTCGTCCTGCTCTCGGCAGCGGAATCCGTCCGCAATCTTCCCGGCGACACGGCCGAATGCGGTGCGTACCGAGGTGCCGGCAGCTTTCTCATCCTTGCGAGTCAAACTCAAATCCCCGGAAAGATGCACCACGTGTTCGACTCGTTCGAAGGCCTGTCGGAGCCCGATGCCAGGGACGACCCGAGCAAACATCGGACTGCCTTTCTGTGGAACAAGCACGATCTGGCAGTCGGGGAAGACGTAGTTGGACGCAACCTGTCGGAGTTCGACAGGTTCCGTCTGTACCGCGGCTGGATTCCGAGCCGGTTTGCCGAGGTTGCGGAGCGGCGTTTCTGTTTCGTCCACATCGATGTAGATCTCTATCAACCGACCTACGATAGTCTTGAGTTCTTCTATCCGCGCATGGTTCACGGAGGCATCATTGTCTGCGACGACTATGGGTTTTCGACCTGCCCGGGAGCAAACAGCGCCTTCGGGGATTTCCTGACCGGAAAGCCCGAGGCGGTAATCCATCTCACGACCGGCCAGGGACTGCTTGTGAAGCAGTAGCGGGCGCGACGACACATGCCATGCCTACACGCAAACGGACGGGGAGGTGCGATTCGCTATGCCCGACATGACTGATCGTACCAACCGTGATCCCGGTGAGCCTTCGCCGAGAGACTATGCATTTCGCGTATATCCGCTCGACGACGCGGATGAGGTCCGGTTGGGTGATTTGTGGCGCGCGATCTGGCGCGAAAGGCGACTGATCCTTTCGATCGCTGCCGGGACCGCGGTCCTCGCCGGGGTCGCGGCGATGCTCATGACTCCTGTCTATCGATCCCAGGTGTTGATGGCACCCTCTGCCCAGGACGCGACTGGCGGAGGTCTCTCGGCTCTTGCTGGTCAGTTCGCGGACGTTGCCGCGCTTGCGGGCATCAATCTCGGGGGTGGAAGCAGCACGGCGGAATCGATTGCGACGCTACGCTCCCGTTCGTTCACCGATGGATTCATTCGAGAGCACGGTCTCATGCCGGTTCTGTTCCCCGAAGAGTGGGACCAAGCCGGCCAGACCTCGCAGGTACCGTCCGGCGAAGCGCCGACGATGGAGGATGCGTACAGGCTCTTCGACTCGATACGCAACGTCGACGAAGACCTTCAGACCGGCCTGGTCACCGTGACCGTCGATTGGAGCGATCCCAAACTGGCGGCCAAATGGGCGAACGGACTCGTTCAGGACGTGAACGAGCTGTTGAGGACTCGGGCAATCCGCGATTCGCGCCGGAACCTGGAATTCCTCAATAAAGAGCTTCAGACAGTCGACCAGATCGAGGTTCGCACTGCGATCTACGGCCTGATCGAGGCGGAAATGAAGAACGCGATGTTCGCGAACGCGAAATCAGAGTATGCCTTCAAGGTCATTGACCCGGCGGTGATTGCGGAGAAGAAGGACAGACCGAATCGCCTGCTGATCGTCCTCATCGGACTCTGCGCAGGCATCCTGCTTGGCATCCTTGCTGCGGTCGTACGTAATGCGATATCGGACAGAAGCTGAAGAGTCCATTCCGGCCGCCAACCTTGCCGCAGGCACTACACATTGTGATATCAACGAGTCACGGATCACGCATGAACGCAGTGGAGACCGGGCGGGAAGGCGTCATCAAGGAGCATTTTCTCCAGTGCTTCGAACTGCAGGGTAGACCGGCGACGCAGTCGGAAGGCTGGTTGGAATTCGGTGATACACGGGTCCGTGTCCGAAACGGCATACCTCGCTTTACACCCGACAGTGGGTATACGGACAATTTTGCTCTCCTGCGTCGACAACATGCGACGCTCCAACTCGACTCGCTGAACGGGACGACCGATCGTCGTGATACGCTCCTAGGCCGCACCAACTGGTCGCCGGATTTCTTTCGGGACAAGCTCGTCCTCGAGTGCGGGTGCGGCGCCGGTCCCGATACCGAGATTCTTCTATCCCTCGGAGCCAGAGTCGTCAGCGTCGATCTGGCTGGAGTGGACGCGGCTCAGGACAACACCATGCGATCATTTTCCGTGCAGTTCGCGCAGGCAAGCATCGACGACCTGCCGTTGCGTAGGCAGTTCTTCGATATCGTGTTCTGTCACCGTGTATTGCAGCACACACCTCGACCGCGTCGGACGCTCGCGCATATCCTGCAATTCGTAAAGCCCGACGGAGCAGTGTTCGTACACTCGTATTCCAGCTCTCTGCGCCAGAGACTGCGATGGAAATATGCACTGCTGCCGCTGACGAACAAACTAGGACCACAAACTCTCTATCGGATCATCCGGGCCTATGCGAAACCAGCATTTCATTTGACGAAGGTGACGGGACGAAGTCGGCTCGGCCGCCGCCTGAACTGGATCTTCGTGCCCCTTCTGAACTACCGGCACGCCGACAAATTCCGCGAGATGACGGACCAGAGCCTGCTTGAGTATGCGATTCACGACACGTTCGATGCCCTCAGTCCGAAGTTCGACAAGCCAATGTCGGTGTCGGCAATGGAATCAATCGCAGTGCCGATGCTCAAGCGGCCGTTTGAGGTCGTTGACGACGGAACAATCACGCTTCTGCGCACCCTCGCTCGCTGAAGGTTGAACCGATGAGCACGACCGACTCAGCAACGAAAGCGAAGACCTATTTTATCAAGGTTGGATACACGGCGAACGATGCCGTCATCACGAACGATGACGTATCGGGTGAGAGCTACTGGACTGCCGCGCGCTGAGACTCTCGCTGGGTTACCAGTACCCCGTGTAAGCATGGTTGCGAAGAAGCTGATCGCACGAGGAAACATCAGGCACGTCATAGACGTGGGCTGCGGGGTGGCGGCAAAGCTGGAGGTGCTGCACAGGACATTTCCTGACGTAGAGTTCACCGGGATCGACCAACCCAGCACGATTGCTTTCTGCAGAAGCCGCTATCGGTTCGGACGCTGGATCGTGGATGACCTTGAGCATCCGGATGAGAGTCTGACCGGGCTGACGGGAGACCTCGTCATATGTGCGGACGTGATTGAGCATGTTGGCGATCCGGACGTCCTTCTCAGGTATCTGAAGAGCCGTGTTCGGCCTGGCGGGATGATTCTCCTTTCGACGCCGGAGCGCGATGCCCTTAGAGGGCGCTCGTGCGATTTCTCACCGAACAAGTTCCATGTACGAGAATGGAATCAGGCGGAACTGAGAGCGTATCTGCGGGACGCAGGCTTCGCCATCATCTGGCATCAGCTGCAATTCCCGGTGCGATTCGAGGTCAGCGGTGTGTTTTTCCGTCACGTGGTCAAGCGTGCGTTGACGGGCCGGCGCATTCGATGGAACCAGGTCTGTCTCCTCGGAGTGAGGTGATGTGCGGTCTATTTGGATATGTCTGCCTGGACAACGTACGACCCGAGACTCGCAAGGCGGCGCTCGACACCCTTGCGCATCGCGGTCCGGATCAGCAGGGGGAGTGGGTCAGCCGAAACGTGTATATCGGGCACCGACGGTTGAGCATCCTCGACCTCTCGGAGCGAGCACGCCAACCGTTCGTGAGCGACGATCACGCGGTGGTCGTGAGCGTCAATGGCGAGGTCTACAACTTTCAGGAGCTGCGCCGACAGCTTTCGGCCAAACATCATTTTTGCACGACGAGCGATTCGGAGGTCGTGCTGCATGGATACCGTGAATGGGGCATACGAGGGCTACTGAGCCGCCTTGAAGGAATGTACGCGTTCTGCATCCATGACACCCGGCAAAACCGCCTGTTCCTCGCGCGCGACCGTATCGGGATCAAGCCCCTGTACTACAGCGTGCGTGGAAGGTGCATTTCGTGGGCGTCGGAGCTCAAGGCGCTTGAGATGTTTCTGGGGCCTGGGGGTCTGGAGCTGGATGGAACCGGCATGTACGACTTTCTGACCTACCTCTACGTGCCGTCGCCGAAAACGATGTACAAAGACGTGTTCAAACTCGAACCCGCTCATTACATCGATGTCGACGTTGCTAGGGGATCCTTGCAGAAGCATCGCTACTGGCAGCTGGTGGTCCATGGGTCCACGGATTCGATTGATGTCGCTGCGGAGCGAATACGGAGCATGATCGGAAGCGCGGTCGGTGCGCAACTCTGCAGCGACGTTCCGGTTGGTTTCTTTCTCAGTGGTGGTATCGACTCCAGCGTTGTCGTGTCCGAGGCAGCTAAGGCCGGCCACACAGTACACACTTACAGCATCGGTTTCGATGACGAAGAACACGATGAGACAGCATTCGCGGAGCTCGTGGCTGAGCGATTCGGGACACAACACAGAACGCGAACACTGCGGCGTGCGGAGATCGCGCCTATGTTCGTCAAGCTGAAGGAGTGGTTCGATGAGCCATTCGCGGATACGTCCGCTTTTCCTACGCATCTGGTCTCGCAGTTTGCGCGAGAGACGTGCAAGGTTGTTCTGACGGGCGACGGGGGCGACGAGGTTTTCGGAGGCTACGGCTGGTACACGGCGTTCAGGACGCATGTAAACGACTCTCAGGTTGTACCACGAAGCTGGCTCGCGTTCCTCTCGTCGATCCGGGGCCGTTCCCGGCGTTCGCTGGTGGGAAGGCTGGCCAACAGGATCGAGCTTGGGCTGCTGAGCGAACTTGAGCTGCACACCCGCCTGCTCGGAGGGCTGCTGAAGGAACAGAAGCGAAGACAGGCGGTTGACCTGGGAATTGCCTCTGACTACGACGACTATTGGTACTTCAGGAAGTTCTATCGACCGGAGCTTCCGGTAATTACGCGACTGCAGTATCTCGATTTCCACACGTACCTTCCTGACGACATCTTGACGAAGGTCGATCGAACGAGCATGGCGGTGTCGCTGGAAGCGCGGGTGCCGTTGCTGGCAACGGAAATCGTCGAGTACGCATTCTCCTTGCCGGAGCAGGTCCGGCTTCATGGAGAACGAAACAAGGGGCTGCTGAAATACGCATACCGAGAGCGACTGCCGCCGGAGATAATCGATCGGAAAAAACAGGGTTTCAGCATCCCGGGGCGAACCTATACTCGGGAGATTGCTGCGCCGGGACGATCCAAGCAGGAAGTTATCCTTACCGAACTCTATGCGACGGCATCGAGTGCGCCGTGACATGCTAGGTTCTGCATCTCCGTCACCTGTGTCTACTGAGAACGACCGGCGACTGAAGCTCGTATATGTCGCAACCTCGATTATTCCATCGAGAACTGCCAACAGCGTCCACGTGATGAAGATGTGCGCTGCCTTCGGTCGCAACGGACACGACGTAAGCCTCGTGATACCGAACCATCCGGAACGGGGTCGGGATGTACCTGACGTCTTTGAATACTATGGAACGGATCGGGTTTTCAAGATACGCAAACTTCCGTGGATCGGCATTCCGGGACGATCTCTCCCATATGCGTGGCAGGCGGCGCGCTTTGCGCACAGCGTTGAGCCGGACTTCGTGTATGGACGCATGGTTCACGCCTGTTACTTTTCCGTACTCAGAGGCATTCCGTCGATATTTGAGTCGCACATGCCGTTGACGGAGTACGAGCGCGTTGGTGCCTGGATGTTCAAGCGGATGATACGCCATGCCAAGTTTCGCAGGCTTGTCGTCATATCCGACGCACTGCGAAAGCACTATGAGCACCACTATCCGGAGCTCGTTGGTCGGATTAAAACTTGTCCGGACGCAGCCGACGAAGTAGCGGGAGCTCGGCGAAGCCGCGAGCGGGAGCATGAGGGTTCGGTCCTGAAGGTAGGCTATGTCGGCCACCTGTATCGCGGAAGGGGAGTGGAACTCATTGCAAAGCTGGCAGAACTTTCTCCCTGGGCCCAGTTCCACGTCATTGGTGGTATGCAGAAGGACATCGAGGAGTGGCGAGGGCGCTGCGCCAGGATTGCGAATCTGGTGATTCACGGATTCTGTCCGCCTGCGCAGGTCCACGCTCACATGGCACGCCTGGACGTCATGCTGGCCCCTTATCAGAGACGCGTCGCCACATTCGGAAGCCAGAGAGATACTTCGCAGTGGATGTCTCCGATGAAGATTTTCGAATACATGGCGGCAGCAAAGCCGATCATCGCTTCTGACCTCCCGGTGCTGCGCGAGGTGCTGAACGACTCCAACGCGATTTTGGTTGATCCGGAAGACATCGATGCGTGGCGGGATGCGCTGGCAGCGCTGCGGGATCCAAAGCGCCGTGAGCAGCTGGGCAGGAAGGCGCACGACGACTTTCTCAGGTCGTACACATGGCAGTCTCGGGCGAGTCGGGTGTTAGGGTGAGTAGCCGTGTCACGCTATTCATAAATTCGTTGCGGGGTGGTGGCGCGGAACGTGTGTGCGCCACACTTGCGAACGAGTTGTACGCGCTGGGCTGGAACATTCAGATCCTCGTGCTCAATCTGCGCGACGCTATCATTTGCGATTCAGTGCACCCGAACATACGGATCTACAACTTGGGGGTCGAGCACGCGCGATACAGTGTGCTTGGCATTGCGAGGTATGTGCGAGAGCAGCGGCCCGAGCAGTTTCTCGTCTTCAACCATCAGCTCGCAGTTCTGCTGGTACTGTTGCGTGGCATCAGGGCGGGCCGCTTCAGCGTCGTCGCGAGAAATATCAGCACCCTCAGCCGCAAGGCGTCGCTCGAGCCCTCTTTCTGGCACCGCTCCGTAGTCCATGCATTGACACGTGCGTTCTACCGCCGCGTGGAGCTGATCATCGCGCAATCAGAGGGAATGAAGCGGGACCTGATCTGCAGCTACGGAATCAACGAAGACCAACTCAGAGTAATTCACAATCCCCTATCGGAATCCTTCAGCCGGCAGCGAGAGGGAAGGCCGCTGCCATGGCAGCTACGGGGCGACGAGCTCCTGTACGTCGGGAGACTGAGTGCCATAAAAGGATTGGATCTCCTAATCGATGCATGTGCCATCTGCATGAGACTCAATCCGAATCTCGTTCTCCGGCTCGTCGGCGATGGCGAGGAAAAAGCGGCACTCAAGCGACGTGCCGAGTCGGCCGGCATCGGTAGCCGCGTTGTTTTCGAAGGCTATGTCACCGACGCAATCGAGTTTTTTGCAAACGCCAAGTTGCTCGTACTGACCTCGCACTACGAAGGGTTCCCGAATGTCTTGCTGGAAGCTCTTTCACAGGGCACGCCAATCGTTTCCGTTGACTGCGAGAGCGGACCCTCGGAAATCGTCCAGGAAGGCATAAACGGCTTTCTCGTGAGGAGCAGGGAAGCGCGGGACTTTGCCAATACGGTGCAGCGCGCCCTCGCCAGGCAGTGGGACGCAGGCGACGTCCAGAAGACTGCACGGTCGTTCTCTTCGCGGGAAATCGCCTGCAGATACGCTGCGGAGTTGATCTCGGCGCATGGGCCTGAAAAGGGGAGCACGGACATCGTTGGTGGAGTTGAATAAGGCAACTGACAGCCAGTGTAACCGCGCACACTTTGCGGGTCGGATCGGCGTATCCGTGGATGCGTCGAGTACCGCCGTGAGCGTCGCCGGCTGGGTCTCGGTGCCGCCATGAGGGCCGATGCGACTGAGGACGGCCAGGGAAGTCGCGCGCTCATGATGCAAGGAGTGGCTGCAGTCCGTGCGCCGCCGCGAAATATCTTGCGCGCATATGAGAGCCTCGTGTTGATCTACCTGACATCGCTCCTGTACCTCTATCCATACGGTATCCCCCTGGGGAGTTCGGCGAGCATCCGAGCTCCCGACGTGCTGGGACTGTTCTGTCTGTTGGTGGGAAGCGCGGCACTCGTCTTCAAGCAACGGTTGCGAGTTGATCCGGTTTTCCTCGCCGTGATCGGACCTTTCCTTGTTCTGGAACTAGCAACTCCGCTGATCGGGGCCATCGGGTACCGCCAGCCCCTGGACGCTGTCTCAAGTCTCCGCATGGCCATACTCTGGCTCCCGATGATTTTCCTGACGATGCTTGGAACCCGGAAGACGGGACCACGGTTCGAACGAAAGCTGCGCCTGTTACTCGCGGCGTCTCTCTGCCTCAACGTGCCCTACGCGTTTGTTGAGATCGCCGTCGATCTCGGCTATGCCCCTGCATGGATGGCGTTTACGAATTTCCTCGAGCCATGGGCTGTAGACCGCCATTTCAGCGTAGTCACCGGACTGCGGCCGGCCGGGTTCTTCGTGAACACAACCGCGCTGACTGCCTTCGGCATAGTGTGTCTCTGTTACTTCTACGGGCAGTACGTCGCGAACAGGACCCGCGCCGATCTGCACCTGTCGCTGCTATCGCTGCTCGTCGTCACATTGACGACTTCGCGTACGGGATACGCTGCCGCGGCATTGATCATTCTGATCGGATGGTTTGCTTTGCCTGGCAGGCGCAAGATCACCGTGGTTACCGTGCTCGCCCTTGCCGTGGGTGGGCTTCTGCTGGCAATAGACCGCACCATCGGTATTGAGCAGACATTCTACAGGTTTCAGAGGTTGGCCGAGAGTGGCCTGCTGGCCGACGTCTCGTTTGGACAACGCGTACGGAATACCTGGCCCGCTGCGCTCGCGGTTGCGCGTGACTATCCATTCGGCACGTTGATTTCCGCGCCTAGGATCGCGGTCTTGATCGATTCGGGGTATCTCAGCTACTACATTCAGGGGCGGTGGGTATTCATAGCGAGTATTGCATTCATGCTCATGAGTCAGTGGGTGATCGGGCTGTGGTCCCTGCGCAAGCCCTATTTGCGACCTGGTGGACTCATAATTCTCTTTTTGGCGAGTTACCTGACGCTCGGGATGATAATTACCAACCCGCTGCGTGCGCCAGGGGTCATTTCCTTCATGGTGTTCGCCTTCTGGAAGTTTAGGTACGAAAAAACGGTCGTTTGCCTGCGTTTCCGTGGGGCATCTGCCGGATGATCGTTCGCGTGAGAATTCTCTTCCTCGTATCTACGCTGCGTCAGACGGGGCCCACGACCCAGTTGCTAAATATCGTGCGACACCTGAATCGTGAGCGATTTGACCCGGTCGTCGTCACATTGTCGAGCGAGCCTGAGGCATCGATGCTGAACGTCTTCGAAGAGCTTGGTGCAAGGGTTGTGTCGCTGCGGATTTCCAGAACACGAAGCCTGTTTCGCAGACAGTGGCGAGAGGAGATCGAACGGCTGGTGGGCGCGGACCTACGTCGAGGCTGCGTGATCCACTCGCAAGGCATTCGTGCCGATGTGATTGCCTCGCGACACCTCGACGGGCTGGTCAGAATGGCTACCGCAAGGAACTATCCGTACGACGACTACGTGATGAAATATGGCCCTGTGCTGGGCAGATGGATGGCCAGAAAACACCTGCAGGCGTTTCACGCGCTGCCACTTGTCGTCGCCTGCTCGTCGACCGTGGCCAGCCGGTTGCGAAGTCACGGCATCGAGACCACAGTGGTTCGCAACGGGGTCGACACGCAGACATTCAGCCAGGCCCTGCCGGAGAAACAGGCTGAGCTGCGCGCCGAGATGAAGCTTGCAAGAAACGCTCGTGTGGGCGTATGTGTAGGGTCGCTGATAGCGCGAAAGGATCCTCTCAGCGTCGTCAGAGCGATAAGGGCCCTGCATGTCCCGGATCTCGTGGTCGTCTTTGTGGGCGGCGGCAGTCTCGAAGCGCAA
The DNA here is from genome assembly GCA_963728295.1 of uncultured Gammaproteobacteria bacterium. Lineage (GTDB taxonomy): Bacteria > Pseudomonadota > Gammaproteobacteria > Steroidobacterales > Steroidobacteraceae > DATJKD01. Next base: position 684,198 of record CAVSKB010000011.1, read on the forward strand.
AGCCGGCGCGAAGCCCATGGTGATGAGCGCATCAGGTTTACAGGACACGTCGAGAATGTCGTGAGTTACCTGCAGGCTGCCGACTTCTTCATCTCGGCATCGCGTTCCGAGGGTATGCCCAACGCGGCACTCGAAGCTCTCGCCTGTGGTCTACCCGTTGTTCTGTCTGACATTGAGCCACATCGAGAGCTCCTTGAGACCGCCCCCTCCGCGGGCGAGCTGTTTGCACTGGACGACATTCCGGCGCTAGCGGCCGCGATCCAACAAGCAGCGGCGCTGACAACCTCGGCGAGAGGTCTCTTACCGGCCCAGGCTGCGGAGATCATCGGCGCTGAGCGCGTATCGCGGCGCTATCAGGAAATCTACCTGCGCCTCAATCGCGAGGCATCGCGCGCATGAACGACACCGAAGCTGTCAGGTTATGTCCGATGTGTCGCGCGAAGCCCGGAGCCTGGCATTCAACGATCCGGAAGGGTGCGGCCACTTTCGAACTCGTAAACTGCAGCAGGTGTCGCTTCGTCTATGTCCTGAACCCTCAGCCCCAAACATTTCATCCAACCCAGACAGCGCCTGCCGAAGTGCCGGAAAGAGCCAGACATCGCCAGATCAAGAGGGTGTGCGATCATCATCGGGAACGACACCTGACGTCGGATGCGGGCTACAGTGTCGTAGAGGTCGGAGCCGGCTGGGGCGGCCTGGCGCAGGTATTCGCTCGCGACGATCGGTACCGATATGTCGGGCTGGAGCCCAGCGCCGATCGAGCGGCGTTTTGTCGCGCGCATGGCCTCGAAGTCCGGCATGGCCTGTTCGATGGTCCCGGTTCGATAGGAACCGCCGATGCCATAATTTTCGACAATGTGTTGGAGCACGTGATCGATCCGGATGGCCTCGCAGGCGCAGCAGTGGCGTCCCTGCGAGAAGGTGGCCTCCTCATTGTCATTGTGCCGAATGTAAGAGACGTACGGCAGCTCAACAGGGCCTGGCGGGTGCGACACCACTGGCAGCCGCATTGTCACATCAACTACTTCTCTGCTGGCGACCTGGACCGACTGTTCGCGCGTCATGGCCTGGGTCTTAGATTCTTCGGCTTTGAGGCGGTTGGGGGAGTAAAGGACTCCTTTGAGCTCGTTCCTCGGGTCATTGCAGATGCCGTTGGTCTGCACCTGCTCGGCCTGAACTGCTATGGCGTGAAGTCGGCCTCGTAGAAGGCTGGAGATTACATGCCTTACAACCGCTTCGAGCGGTATCTTGCCAAGCTCCTCGATTCCACGCCGGACCTGCGTCGGTTGGTGAAGGCAAGTTACCAACGTGCCAACTACCTGCTTCATGGCCGACACGGTGAAAGCATGCGTCTGCATCCACAGGCGACCATCGAACGACCTCGTGCAGTTCGGTGTGCGACCGAGGTATGTGACGACTCGTGCGAGTGCTTCTTCGGCTACTTTGGGCTGTCTCCCTGGAGCCACGATGGCAGATACTATCTTTTCCACGAGTGGCACAGACACCGCCGCTCCGTAGATGTATGTCTGTACGACCGCTTCGCCGGTGAGTCCAAAGTGCTTTCGGAAAGCATCGCTTGGAATTTCCAGCAAGGAAGCATGGCCCAGTGGCTGGCCGACGATAGTGGCGTTCAGTCAATTGCCTTCAACGATTGTGTCGATCGTAAGCTGGTCTGCAGGATCGTGACACTCGACGGACGAGAAAGGAGGCTCGATTGGCCGCTACAGGCGATCCATCCGCGAGGCACGCACGCGCTCTCGTTGAACTACAGGCGGCTGGCACGCATTCAGCCGGAGTACGGATATGACGCGGAGGTAGACAATTTCAATCCGGACCAGCCGCTGCAATTTGATGGCATCTGGCGGATGGATCTCGGCTCGGGAGACGCGCAACTCATCGTTTCTTTGGAGGCGCTTGCGAGGTTCGCACCGCGGCCCGATATGCTGGACGCCGACCACAAGGTCAATCACGCAATATACTCACCGTCTGGCGAAGAGTTTGTGTTCATGCATCGCTGGCGAGGGTCACTGGGCAAGTTTTCGCGGCTTTATTGCGCCAGATCGGACGGGGCCGACCTTCGCCTGCTGCTCGATCACCGCATGGTCTCGCATTATGCGTGGCGAGATGGAAAGACGCTGCTCGTCTGGGCGCGGGCGCCGGACCATGGGGATCGTTACTATCTGATAGATCTGTCGACAGGTGCCCGTGAGGTGTGCGGTGCGGGCACCCTGGATCGTTTCGGAGACGGACACCCTTCCTTCTCTCCGGATCGAAAGTGGATCCTGACCGATACGTACCCCGACAGAGCCCGGATGCGCCGCTTATTATTGTGCAGGCTCGAGACTAAGACGATGATCGAAGTGGGAGCGTTCCATTCCCCGTGGAAATATGACGGACCGAGGCGCTGTGATCTGCATCCAAGGTGGGATTCGGACGGGAAGTTGGTTTCGATCGATTCCGCCCACGAGGGCGTGCGCAGGACATACATGATTGACGTGAGCCGGATCCTGGCAGATGCGTAGTCCGCGGCGGCACCTCCAACGCGGGCCCGAGACGCGATACATCGGGTAGGACTGACGGTGTCGCGGATGCGGTCGATCGGCACGTCGCCCCGATTCGTGGGCGAACGTCAAATCGGAGACAGCAAGAACGCGCCTATTGATCTGGTGCGTAGGTAAACCGAGCATACGATGAAGCCCGCGGCAACTAATGCCGAGATCCGGAGCCAGCTGCGGTGGGTGAAGGTATCGGATGGCACTGATCTCAGTCGCTTCCCCGATTTCTTCATTGTCGGTCCTCAGCGCACCGGCACTTCGTGGTTGTATTCGCATCTGCGTTTTCATCCGGACATCTTGCTCTCGCGGCCAAAGGAAATATTCTTCTTCAGCAGCCTCAGGAGTCGTGATCCCAGGAGGTTCGTGACCGATCACCTCGAGTGGTATCTGCGATTCTTCCGCGATCCCGTTTGGCTATGGGCCATCAAGATGAGCGTGTGCATGTACAGGTATCACAGGCTTTACCGACCGCGCATACTGGGTGAATCTACGGCCAGCTACGCGTCACTGGCTCCTGATGTCATCGATGACATAGTCCGCCTCAATCCGGCAATCAAGGTCATTCTCATGGTTCGAAACCCGGTTGAGAGGGCGTGGTCGGACGCCAAGTATTACTTCGAACGTCGACAACGGCGGATTGCGGATGTTCCGGCAGTGGAGTTGAAGGCCTTCTTCACGGACGAGTACCAGCTCAGGTGTAGTCGATATTCCGAGAACTACGACAATTGGTCGAGTCGCGTATTGCCGGGTCATCTTTTTCTCGGCCGGTTTGAGGACATTGCTGTGCGTCCCGAGCGAATGATGCTAGATATGATGCGGTTCATCGGTGCCCGGGATGACCCGAGCTATGTTTCCGCATCGATCAATCAGGCTGTGAACACAACGTCGACATCGCGGATCTCGGCCTATTACCGGCAATTTCTTGAGGAGTTATTCGAGGACGAGCTGAATGGTCTGCGCGATCGCTTTGGCTTTGCGTGGGCCGGACCTGGTTGATCTGTCCTCCTGACCGAAACGTATTCCGACAGAGCGCGGATGCGCCGCTTGTTGCCGCGCAGTCCCGCTGCTGAGTCCGGAGCTGGGTTGGAAGCACAGCCTTGGACGCAGGCGGTCAGCAAAGCGGGCTACGCCGGGTTACCTTCATTGCCTCGCCGCTCGGGCCTGTGGCAGGCTTGCGGCATGGACTGGAGGTTGAAGTGCTTGGCGATGCATGCGCTGGGCGTGCCGGGAACAGACGTCGTACATCGGTGGCTTCAGAAGCACGTTACAAAGAGATACTTTTTCACCGTGCCATCGGCGCTGAGTGTCTTTGGCATCCACGCCGACAACTACCGAAAGCTCGGTCGTCCTGCCCGCGCCCTTGAGTTCGGTGCGGGGCCTAATCTCCTGGCGGCCCTGCTGCTGAGCAATGCCGGCGCCGAGGTCTGGGCGTTCGATCTGCATCGCATTGCGCGCGCCGATAGAGTCAACCACATCATTCGGCAACTTAGCGGCAAAGTCCCCGGCAACTGGCCGGAGATTCGGGACTTCGAAGATCTCGAGTGCCTGTACCGCATTCACTACGTCGCGCCCGGCGACGCGCGCGCTACTGGGCTTCCTAGTGGGAGCATTGATTTCTTTTATTCGACCTCAGTCATGGAGCACATTCCGGGGCGTGACCTTGTCGCGATCCTGCGCGAGTGCAAGCGGCTAGCCTCCCGCGATGCACTGATGAGTTTTTCCATCGGCTACTGGGACCACTACGCCCGCGTCGATAGCTCGATTACACGCATGAATTTCTTCCGCTACAATGATCCTGTCTGGCGGCTGTTCAACCCGGCACGGCAGTACCAAAACCGGCTGCGGCACGGCGACTTCGAGCGACTATTCGAGGAGCTGGGCTTCGACACGCTGAGCAATGAGCGCGTACGTGGGGACGAGCGGGAACTCGATGTCGTCCCGCTGGCGACGCGCTTCCGGAGGTACTCCCGCGATGATTTGCTGACGGTCAGCGGCAGGTTTCTGCTGTCGCCCCATGACAGCGCTGCTCCTAGGTAACCAGACGTTGGTCGTCACCTTTGGCGCCTTGAACCAGCAACCCCGGGCGACACCGTCCGGGCCGATTTGTTCAGGCTGGTGCGCCGTTGATCACGTCGGCACCAGTGTCCTGCAGTGATGCACATGATTGCCGTGGTCGTGTTGGTGCTGTTGGCAGTTCTTGCGCCAAGCTCGACGCTCGCCACGGAAAGACGTGATCGTTTCGACCACTACAGTGTTCTTCCGTTCGTTGAGTTGCAACCGGGGTTTACCACGGCACCGCGTCAAAGGTTCGTACTGGATCTCGGTGGCATTGGTCGAGAACCCATCAAAGTCCTGATCGTTGCCGTGAATGATCGCGCCTTGCCTCGGGGTGCATGGTCTGCCCGCCTCAACCAGCTAGCCATCGTGCCGGACCGGGACCTTCGCGTTGGTCTCAACCACATCACCATCACCTACACCCACCCGCTCGATCGTGCTCATCGGATCCACGACAACCCTGTCGTGCATACGTTCTTTGTCAATCATCAGCGTCGTCGTGCGCAGGTGAAGTTTGGTGATCGCGGCGAGCTGTTGGTCGACGGGACGCCCCGCTTCATCCGTGGCGGCTATCGGTCGGGCCAGGCGGACGGATTCGCAGATGCTCTGCCGTCAGCAGTCGAGGCCGGTTTCGACATGGTTCATGATTATCGCTTCGAGAGTTATAACCTGAAGGAGCTTGGAGTCGAGAGGTTCATACAGGAAGCTCGCGTATATCTTCGCCGTGCGCACGAGCTCGGCCTCGGAGTCTTCCTTGGCTTACCTCGCGCCGCCGTGACGGACTACGATGAGCGAGCGCTTGCGACGATGATCGGGGAGCTCGCAAACGAGCCGGCGCTCTGGATGTGGTACATCTACGATGAACCGCGCGCCGACGTTCTCAGCGTCGAGGTAGCATCGCGTGTCTACGGGCTCTTTCGGCGCCTCGATCCCAGTCGTCCTTCGATCATGCTCGTCAATCGCGTGCCGGCCTTGCTGCAGTATCATCCATTCTGTGATGTACTGTGGTACGACCGCTATCCAATTGTTGCGACTTCTGACGAGCTGACATCGCTTGCGCCGATTGCGGCGTCCGTTCAGGTTGCCATGCAATCGGTCGCTCCGGGTAAGCCGGTGTGGCCGGTGCTGCAGGTCCAGGACAACAAGGGCAGTCCGTCCTTGCGCAAGCGGGTGCCAACTCTGCCGATGCCCAGCGACAGGACGCATCGACCCAACGAGGCTGAGATAAGAGCGCAGACTCATGTCGCAATCGCCCAGGGAGTGATGGCGGTCGTCTATTACTGGGCACCGGAGCGTTGGTACTCGATGAGGACAGACACGCCGGGGATATGGAGATCAGTATCCGGCGTTTTGCGGGAACTGGGCACCCTGGAGCCGGTTCTTCTGTCGAATGAACCGGTGCCCATTATCGAGGTCACCGGTGGTCACGACAAGGCGATGATGTGGTCCCGCAGCCACGAAGGACAGATTTACGTCGGCCTTGTCAACGCATCCGTTCACACGCCAGCGGAACTAGCTCTGCAGCTTCCCCCGAACGGCGCGAGCGTCCGGAAAGTCCTTGGCGACGGACGCATCGAGGTCATGGGTGATCGTGTCGATGTCAGCCTGGGTGCGGCTGGAGTAGCTGTACTCGCGTTCCGCAGCCCGCGGTGAGTTCTGGATGATGAGCAGGCCTGATCCTGAAGTCACGATTCTGATGGGGGTATTCAACGGACTACCTGAACTGGAGCGAGCGATTCGCAGCATTCTGGATCAGACTTTCAGGGCGTTCGAGTTCTTGATCATCGACGATGCCTCGACGGACGGGAGTGATCGGCTCATCAGGCGATACGCCGAGTGTGACGATCGAATCACCTTTCTGAGGAATGAGACCAATCAGGGGCTCGGGGCGGTGCTCAACCGCGGTGTTCGCGACGCACGAGGCCAATTGGTCGCAAGGATGGACTCCGATGACACGTCGGTACCGGAGCGCCTCGAGAAGCAATTACAGTTCTTTCGGTCGCACCCGGATACGGACATCGTCGGAAGTTACGCGTTGGACATCTCGAAAAGCGGTGCAGCCATTAGAGAGCGACGTGTGCCGATTACGCACGAACGAATCGTGGATCTCGTATGGTCGTGTCCATTCGTGCATACGACAGTCATGTTCCGCAAAGAGTCGATCCTGAAGGTAGGGTCGTATTCCCCGAAGATTCGCCGGCGACAGGACTACGACCTCTGGTTTCGCTGCGTACACGGTGGTCTCAGGCTCGCAAATATTCCGGAGCCACTGGTTCACTATCTCTTCTCGGAAGACACAATTCGGCGAAATCGGTTCGGGGCGACGTGGAATCAGGTCAAAATAGGTTTGCGGGGTTGCCGGTTGGTCCGGGCGCCGCTACGTGCATACGTCGGTACAAGTTTGCCGTTGGTGGAAGCGGCGTTGCCGAGTTGGTTTCGATTGAAGTTCATGTCGATCAAGTCACGCATTGATCCGAGGACAACCCCTTGGTCGGGGTCCGCCCGGAATGGATAATCGCTGAGAGCGCTACGCGGTGTTGACGATTGCAGTGACCGGCGCAGACGGCTTCATTGGGACGAACGTCTCTGTCGCCTTGGAGAAGCGGGGTCACCAGGTCAGACGCATCGTTCGAAACGGCCACGGCCCGGGAAGCGACCGGAAGGTTGTGCCGGACTTGTCCAGCTCGGACTCTCTGGATCACGTGCTGGACGGAGTGGAGACGCTGGTGCATCTTGCCGCGCGCGCGCATGTGCTCCGAGAGACGGAGCCCCATCCGGAGGCAGTCTTTCAACGCGCAAATGTTGATGCGACGGTGCGACTTGCCGAGGCTGCCATTCGTGCGCGCGTCCGACGCTTTGTGTTCGTCAGCAGCATCCATGTGAACGGCAACCAGACACGCGGCGTCCCATTCACCGAATCGGATGAACCCGCGCCAGTCGAGCCATACGCAAGATCGAAGCTGGCCGCAGAGAGAAGCTTGAAATCCATCGCGAGCAGGAGCGCCCTCGAGGTCGTGGCCGTCAGACCGACTCTTGTGTATGGAGCTGGCGTTAGAGGTAACTTTCTCAGGTTGCTGTCGCTGGTCGACTCGGGAATCCCACTGCCATTTGCGTCGGTAAAGAACCGACGCAGTCTCATCGGTGTCGAGAACTTGAGCGAGTTATTGGCGCTGTGCGTCGAGAAGCCCGCGGCGGCGGGCGAGCTATTTCTCGCCGCTGAAGGCGAGGTGCATTCGACGCCAGGCCTGATACGCTCGATTGCGCAGGCGATGAGGCGCCCAAGTAGGTTGTTCGGCGTCCCCGAGAAAGCGCTTTGGCTGTCGGCGCGATTGGTCGGCTTCCAGGCACAGTTCGACAAAACCTGCGGCTCACTCGAGGTTCGCTCCAGTAAGGCGCAGGAGCTGCTTGGGTGGACTCCCGTTGTCAGTTTTAGCGAAGGCCTTGCGCGTACGGTTGCTTGGCATCGGGAGCGTGGGGATGCTGCTGCGTGAGTTCGTACTTTTCCTGACAGCAATGGTTGCCTCCGCCGCTGTCACCTGGTTGACAAGGCGTCATGCCGTTGCGCGAGGATTGCTGGACATCCCTAACGTGCGCAGTTCTCACACCCGGCCCACGCCGCGCGGCGGCGGCTTGGGGATCGTACTGACGGTGCTGATCACGGCCATGATTGCCGCGCTGCTTCGACAGCTCCCGGCGATCGGCATCGCCGCGCTCGTGATCGGCGGTGGCATGGTAGCTGCCGTGGGATATTTCGATGACCTGAAGGGACTGGCGGTCTTCCCGCGATTCGCAGTGCACTTGATTGCAGCTGTCGTGACAGTGGCCCTCCTTATCGGTGTCGGTTCAGAGGTACCGGTGTTTTCGCAGCTGCCGCGCTCGGTCGCCGTGTTCGCTCTGGCGGCTGGCGTGCTGTGGAGCATTAATCTTTTCAATTTCATGGACGGCATCGATGGCATTGCCGGATCCCAGGCCGCGTTCGTCTCGGCGGCCACCGCGGTCCTGATCGGCGCGCTGCGGGACCCCTTCTCGCCCTGGCTCCTTCTGCCCGTTGCGACCGCGGGTGCTTGCTTCGGTTTTCTTGCATGGAATTGGCCCCCCGCCAAGATCTTCATGGGTGACGTGGGAAGCGGATTCCTCGGCTTCTGGCTCGCAGCCGTGGCACTTGCGCTCGAGGACGCGGGCATCCTGAGCATCTGGACTTCGACAATATTGGGTTCAGCGTTCATCGCGGATGCAACGGTTACTCTCGTGCGCCGTATCGTTCGACAAGAGCGATGGCATGAGCCGCACCGATCACACGCATATCAGACATTGGCGCGGCGATGGAACAGCCACTGCAGAGTCACCGTTTTGCTGTGGACGCTCAACGTCCTGATAGCGCTTCCGTTGGCCACGCTATCCGCGATGGTGCCGAGCATCGCTCCGCAAATTGCGCTCGCGACCCTGGGTGGGTTCGGGCTATTGGCGTTGCTCGGGGGCGCCGGTGCCAGAGAATAAACGCGACGAGCGCACGACCTCCAAGCACTTGGCGGTGAGTTACCGCTGCATCGCCCTGCTACATCAGATGGGTCATCCGCGAACAGGACGACATGGCTCGCTCGAGGCAACGGGTTGCGATCCGTCGCTGAAAGCAAACCAGCCAAGAGTACACTCTCCGACACGGCCCGCACGGCTGTTCGTCCCTGTGTTGTGTCTCTTACCGGTGCCGGCCCCGAGCACGGCGAAACCTCGGTTCAGCAAATTCCCAACAGATTGAAGAACTTTCAACGTGTCAAATTGCCTGCTCGACGGTTAGAATTGCTACCCCCGATCGCTTGGGTGCGCAAGTGCAACGGGTGATTGCGGCGCGTCATCGTGATCGCTGCGTCGAAGGGGAGCGTTTATGACGAGTTCGATCATCGGTCCTGCGCAGCGGTTGGCAGCCTGGCTCGCGGTTCTGCCCCGGTCCCGCAAGCGCTTGCTCATGGTCGCAGCCGACGTCGTTTGCATTCCTGCAGCGCTCTGACCGCTGTGTGGCTCAAGCAGGGCACTGGGCCGGATGCATTTGGCCCTGAGCCGTGGCTGTATCTTGCCGCGCTATGCACGAGCCTCCCGGTGTTCATCAAGCTCGGCCTGTATCGGGCGGTGATGCGTTTCGTCGGCTCGAAGGTCGTCGGCGTAGTGTTCGCGGGTGTCACCGTTTCCGTGCTCGTCCTTGGCGGCATCAACGAGCTGTTCTCGATCGACGCACTGCCCGTGGGAAACATTCGCGATCTACTGGGCGGTTGCACTCGTCTACGTCGGCGGCAGTCGACTCCTTGTCCGGCACGTGCTGTATGCGCGTAAGCCCGGCGCCGCACGGGTGGTCATCTACGGCGCCGGAACCGCGGGCGCGCAGGTCGCGAACGCGCTGCGCAGCGGAGGCCGCTACGAGCCGGTGGCGTTTCTCGACGACGATGCGTCGCTTCGTAACAGCGTGGTCGCGGGGATCCGGGTTTTCAGTCCCGCGGACTTGCCGCAGCTGGTCGAGTCGAGGAACGTCGACATCGTATTGCTCGCGTTGCCATCGCAATCCCGGCAACTCAGGCAACTGATCATCAAGCGCATCGAGCCGCTGCCGGTGCGCGTCATGACGGTGCCGGACATCTCGGATCTCCTTGCCGGCGAGGCGCAGGTGGAGGACCTGCGAGACGTCGATGTCGCGGACCTGTTGGGCAGGGATCCCGTGCCACCCAACGAGCACCTGTTCGACGCGTGCATCCGTGACAAGGTCGTAATGGTAACGGGGGCCGGTGGATCCATTGGTTCGGAGCTGTGCCGGCAGATCCTGCGTAACCGCCCGCGGCGGCTGGTTCTGCTGGAGATGTCGGAACTGGCGCTCTACAGCATCGAGCGAGAGCTTGCCCGGCAAATGAAGCATGACGGGTACTATGTCGAGCTGACTGGCCTGCTTGGCAACGCGCACCACAAGTATCGCGTCCGCGAGATCCTCCAGTCGTACGAGGTGCAGACGATCTATCACGCCGCCGCCTACAAGCACGTGCCCATCGTCGAGCACAACGTGATCGAGGGAATCCACAACAACGTCATCAGCACCTGGTACGCGGGCGAGGCGGCGCTCGAGTGCGGGGTCGAGACGTTCGTGCTGATCTCGACCGACAAGGCCGTGAACCCCACCAACGTGATGGGAGCGACCAAGAGACTAGCCGAGATGGTGCTGCAGGGGCTGCAGCACCGGGGCAGCCGCACGCGATTCTGCATGGTGCGGTTCGGAAATGTCCTTGAGTCGTCGGGTTCGGTAGTGCCCCTGTTCCGTGATCAGATCCGCCGGGGGGGGCCTGTCACGGTCACCCACCCGGATGTGACCCGGTACTTCATGACGATCCCGGAGGCGGTCCTGCTCGTGCTGCAGGCCGCCGCGATGGCGCAGGGTGGTGACGTCTTCGTTCTCGATATGGGCAAGCCGATTCGGATCGCCGAACTCGCGCGCCGGATGATCAAGCTATCGGGCCTTACGGTACGGGAGGAGGGGAATCCCCAGGGCGACATCGCGATCGAGTTCACCGGACTGCGTCCCGCCGAGAAGATGTTCGAGGAGTTGCTGATCGGGAAGAGTGTGACCGGGACCGAGCACCCGATGATTCTGAGAGCCGTCGAGCATTCCCTGCCTTGGGATGACATACAGCTGATGCTGCACGATCTGCTGGTAGCAATGGGCCAGTTCGACGTGCCAAGCGCGCGGAGGCTGCTGATTTCGGCGGTACGCGAATACCGGCCGAGTCCGGAGGAAATCGATCTCGTCTGGAACCGGCGTGACGTACAGCGGGCGCCGGCTTCAAAGGTAACCAATATCGACAGCCGCCGATCTCGCGGACGGCGCGAGGTCGGGCCGGTCTCTGATTGACGGCCAAGGAGCCGCACCGACGCTCAGGCCGCGTGCGGAGTCAAGGCATCTGCGTAGCGGCGGCACTCAATTGCGTGAACGACGCCGCGGTCCGCGGCCCTTTGCTAAGATGCGATGCATTGCCGCAATAGTCTATTATAATAGCAAGTAAAACAAAGGGTTAGGCTTGAAAGTTACCGTATTCGGTTCGGGCTACGTCGGTCTCGTCACCGGTGCCTGTTTTGCCGATGCGGGCAATCAGGTGCTGTGCGTCGATATCGACACGGACAAGGTGGCGCGCCTGCAGAAGGGCGAGATGCCGATCCACGAGCCGGGGCTCGAGCACCTGGTCCGCCGCAACTTCGACAAGGGCCGCCTCAGGTTCACCATCGATGCCGAAGCTGGTATCCGGCACGGCCTCTTCCAGTTCATCGCAGTCGGCACGCCGCCCGAAGAAGATGGGTCCGCCGACCTCTCGCACGTTCTGGCGGTCGCGGAGACCATTGGCCGGCACATGACGGAGTTCCGCATCGTCGTCGACAAGTCGACCGTGCCGGTCGGGACGGCGGACAAGGTACGTGAGCGCATCGAACGCGCGCTGGCGGAACGCGGCGCGAACATCGAGTTCGACGTGGTTTCGAACCCGGAGTTTCTCAAGGAAGGTGCGGCGGTATCCGATTTCATGAAGCCGGACCGCATCGTGGTCGGCACGGACGACCCGCGCACGGCGGAGCTGCTGCGCTCGCTCTACGAGCCGTTCACGCGCAATCGTGACCGGATGATCGTGATGGACGTGCGTTCGGCGGAGCTGACGAAGTACGCAGCGAACGCGATGCTCGCGACCAAGATCAGTTTCATGAACGAGATGGCGAACCTCGCGGAGCGCATGGGCGCCGACATCGAGAAGGTCCGCCTGGGCATCGGGTCCGATCCGCGCATCGGCTACAGTTTCATCTACCCGGGAGCCGGATATGGTGGTTCCTGCTTTCCGAAGGACGTCAAGGCACTGGTGCACAGCGCGCGCGAGCACGGCTTCGACGCACGCGCTGCTCGCCTCGGTCGCAACAGTGAACGATCGGCAGAAGGGCGTGCTGTTCGACAAGATCAACGCGTACTTCGGCGGCAACCTCAGGGGACGAACGCTCGCGCTCTGGGGTCTCGCGTTCAAGCCAAACACCGACGACATGCGCGAGGCGCCGAGCCGCAATCTGATGGAATCGCTGTGGTCGGCTGGTGCGACCGTTCGCGCCTACGACCCGGTTGCGATGCCCGAGGCCCGACGCATCTACGGCGAGCGCCCCGATCTGGTGCTGTCGGAGAACGCCGAGCAGGCCCTTGCCGGCGCGGACGCGCTCGCCATCCTCACCGAATGGCAGGAGTTCCGCAGTCCGGACTTCGACGGCATCCGCGATGCGCTGCGTTCGCCGGCGATCTTCGACGGGCGCAATCTGTACGATCCCGCGTTCGTACGAAGCTTCGGCCTCCGCTACTTCGCGATCGGCCGTGGCGAGACCCTGCCGGGATAAGGCGCTCATTCGCGCGGACGAGGCCGGGTTAGGATGGTCCGCCCCAGGCAGGAGGCCGCAGCCCATGTCGATCTATCCCACTTGCTTCATCGCATCGATGGTCGAGGAGGCGCCGTGCTGATCCCCGTGATCCTGTCCGGCGGATCCGGAACGCGGCTGTGGCCGCTGTCGCGAGAGCTCTATCCCAAGCAGCTGATGCCTCTGGTCGCCGAGCGATCGATGCTCCAGGAGACGGTTGCGCGGACCGAGGGGCTGCCCGCGGTCGCGCCGCCGATCGTCGTGTGCAACGAAAATCATCGCTTCATGGTCGCCGAGCAATTGCGCGAGCTCGACGTCACGCCGCAGGCCATCGTGCTCGAGCCGCTCGGTCGCAATACCGCGCCCGCAGCGGCGATCGCGGCCCTGCTCGCGTCCGGCCGCGGCGCGGACAGCGATCCCGTGCTGCTCGTCCTGCCGGCGGACCACGTGATATCCGATGTGCCGGCATTCCATGCCGCGGTGGCCGTAGGTCGTGCCGCGGCCGAGGCGGGCAGCCTGGTGACCTTTGGGGTGGTCGTCGACCGGGTGGAAACCGGCTACGGATACATCCGAAGGGGAGCCGGAAGCGGCCCCGCGTTCAAGGTCGCGAAGTTCGTGGAGAAGCCCGATGCCGCCACGGCGCGGAGCTTCATGGAGTCCGGCGAGTACTACTGGAACAGCGGCATGTTCATGTTCCGCGCGAGCGCGTTTCTCGCCGAACTCGACCGGCATGCGCCCCTGATCCTGGCGGCCTGCCGGGCGGCGCTCGCCGCCGCGGGAAAGGATCTCGACTTCCTGAGGCTGCCCGCGCAGGAGTTTGCAGCCTGTCCGTCCGATTCGATCGACTACGCCGTCATGGAGAAGACCGACGTGGCGGTCGTGGTCCCGCTCGACGCGGGCTGGAGCGACGTCGGGTCGTGGTCGGCGCTCGCGGATGCGCTGCCACGCGACTCGGAGGGGAACGTCACCGCCGGCGATGTCGTCACCGAGGACAGCAGTGGCTGTTACCTGCACTCGACCAGCCGTCTGGTCGCGGCCGTCGGATTACGCGACCACGTCGTGGTCGAAACGAAGGATGCGGTGCTGGTCGCGCCGCGCGACAGGGTGCAGGACGTCAAGGAGCTGGTCGCCGAGCTCAAGGCGCGCGGGCGATACGAGACCTCGCTGCACCGCGAGGTCTACCGGCCCTGGGGCAGCTACGACAGCATCGACAGCGGGGAGCGGTTCCAGGTCAAGCGCCTGATAGTGAAACCCGGCGCCACGTTGTCACTGCAGCTGCACCATCATCGCGCCGAGCACTGGGTCGTCGTCACCGGCACCGCAAAGATCACGCGCGGCGACGAGGTCTTCACCCTCAGCGAAAATGAGTCGACCTACATCCCGATCGGCGTTCGCCACCGCATCGAAAATCCCGGCCGGATTCCGCTGCACATCATCGAGGTGCAGTCCGGCAGCTACCTCGGTGAGGACGACATCGTCCGGTTCGAGGACCGGTATGGTCGCGACAAGACCTGACAACGTGATCATCCTGACCGGCGGCCTGACGGGGAGCTCAGCGCTCGCCGGCCTGCTCGCTGCGGCCGGGTACTGGTCGGGGGAGGGCACGTTCCGCAAGCGCGACTACAACACCTACGAGAACTCCGAGCTGATCCGGCTGAACCGTCAGCTCATGCAGCGCGCCGGCGCCGGCGAGGAGTACACGATGCGCTTCCTGCCGGACACGATCGACCGCATCGCAAAGCTCGCCGGCGTCGAGGACCCCGGTGAGTACCGCGCGCTCGTCGCCGATTGCGATGCTCATACGCCCTGGCTCTGGAAGGACCCACGACTCTGGCTCACGATCCGCTTCTGGAGGGGCCTGCTCGACTGGAGTCGAATCCGGGTACTGCTGCTGCGACGTGACCACATGCAGGCCTGGATATCATGCACGCAGCGTCGCCAGATCCAGACATACCACTACGCCCGTCGCTACAACGATTCTATCCAGGCTTCGTTGCGCGAGTTCCTTGATGCGAACGCAATCCGTTACCTGCCGGTCCTGTTCGAGGACCTGATCGTGAACCCGGAGCGCGAGGTCGCGCGGCTCGGGTCTTTTCTGGGCGCCGACGTCGCGATGGACCACCTTCGCTCGACGTATGACGGGGTCCTGTATCGGCGGCCCAAGTCGCTCAAGGACACCGCCGAAGCGGCGCTGATCTACCTCAAGAACTACCGCGAGCGGCTGCGTTGAGCGCGCGCCGCTGGCGCAGCGTCGCTGTCTTGCGATGAGCGCCCCGGAGCGCCCGGAGAGCTCCATCCGGGCCGGCCGCGAACTGGCACGCGGTTCGGCATGGATGATCGGCATGCGATGGGCGATACGCGGCGTCGGCCTCGTGAGCACGATCATCCTTGCCCGTCTGCTCGCGCCGGACGACTTCGGCGTCGTGGCCATGGCGATGGTCGCAGTCGCGATTCTCGAATCGTTCACGAACACGGGCACGGACCTCGCGCTGTTGCGCAACACGGAGGCCACGCGCGAGCACTACGACACGGCCTGGACGCTCGAGATCATCCAGGCGGTGCTGCTGGCGGTAGTCCTGTTCGCGAGCGCGCCGCTGGTGGGTGGGCATTTCGAGGATCCTCGCGTCACCGAAGTTGTCCGCATGCTCTCGCTGCGGGCGCTGATCGGCGGTTTCCAGAACGTCGGCGTGGTGCAATTCAGGCGCGACCTCCACTTCGGGCGGGAGTTCCAGTTTCGGTGTTGCCAAGAAACTGGCGACTTTCACCGTAACGGTCGCGGCCGCCTTCCTGCTGCACAGCTACTGGGCGCTCGTCATCGGTCAGATCGCGGGCAGGGTGATCGAGGTCGGGATCAGTTACAGGATGTCGGACTATCGTCCGCGCATCACGCTGTCGCGTTTCGGCGAGATCTGGGGTTTCTCGCAGTGGCTGGTTCTGGCGCGCTTCTCGCGGCTCGTCAATCGACAGTTCGACCGCTGGGTCGTTGGCTCGATCGCCGGCGCGGCCACGATGGGGTACTACTACGTGGCATCCGATTTCGCCGCCTCGCCCTCGGACGAGGTTGTGCTGCCGATGTCGCGTGCCGCATTTCCGGTCTACAGCCGGCTGCAGGACGAGCCGGTGGCCCTGCGCCAGGCCTTCCACAACGTGCTCGCGTCGATGACGGCGATCAGTTTCGTGATGGGGCTGGGCATGGCGGTCGTTGCCGACGATTTCGTGCGCGTGGCGCTCGGTGCCAAGTGGCTCGACGCGATCCCGCTGATGCCCTGGCTGGGCGTGTTCGGCGCGCTCTACGGCGTGGCGCACACGCTGGACATCTTTATGCTGGCAACGGGCCGCGAGCGCCTCACTGCGCTGATGACGGCGGGGAATGCCCTGCTCACCGTGCCGGTGCTGCTGCTCGCCGGGCAGACCTCGGGGATCATGGGAATCGCGGCCGCCAAAGCCGCGCTGGCGCTCGCGTTCGTGATCGCGCTCGCCGTCGCCGCGACGCGCCGGCCGCCTGTTTCGCTGCGAGTACTCTGGTCCGCTCTCTGGCCGACGCTCACTGCCGCGCTGACGATGGCGGCAGCGGTGAAATCGCTTCAGGCGGTAGCCCCGGTCGACTCGCCCGTCTACGGCCTGCTGCGGGATGTCGCGTGGGGCGCAATCGTCTATATTGCGGCGACCGCTGCCCTGTGGGCGCTGCGCGGAAGACCCGACGGTATCGAGCGTGAGGCCGTGGGTCGCGTGCGCCGCTTCTTCGCACGCCGAGATTCGTCGCCCCCGGGCTGAGGAGCGCCGCATGAAAAGTGGTCCGATCGCCGGTTTCAAGGCCTACGACCTGCGTGGCCGCATTCCGTCCGAGCTCAACGAGGACGTTGCCTACCGGGTCGGTCGCGCATACGCCGACTTCGTGCATCCCCGCAGGGTGATCGTCGGTCGCGACATCCGGCTCTCCAGCGAGGAGCTTTCACGCGCGCTGGAACAGGGACTGCTCGATTCGGGCGTCGACGTGTACGACGTGGGACTCTGCGGCACCGAAGTCGTCTACTTCGCGACCTTCTCCGGGAAGATGGACGGGGGTGTCATGGTTACGGCCAGCCACAATCCCCCGGACTACAACGGTATGAAGTTCGTCCGCGAGGAGTCGCGGCCCATCAGCGGCGACAATGGTCTGCAGGACATCCGTCGCCTCGGGGAAGCGGCGCGGTTCGGCGCGCCCGCCCGGATCGGCGAGCGGTACGCCATGGACGTGATGCCGGCCTACATCGAGCACCTGCTGTCGTACGTGAATGCGGCGAAGCTCAAGCCCCTCAAGGTGGTGGTACATGCCGGGGAACGGCGGCGCAGGGCTGATCGTCGACAAGCTCCAGCCCTTCCTGCCGTTCGAATTCATCAAGGTGCAGCACGAGCCCGACGGCAGCTTCCCGAACGGCGTTCCGAACCCCATGCTGGTCGCGAATCACCGTGCGCCGGTCGAGGCGTTGCGGGAGCATCGCGCGGACCTCGCCGTATCCTGGGATGGCGACTACGACCGCTGCTTTCTTTTCGACGAGCGGGGTGAGTTCATCGAGGGCTACTACATCGTGGGCCTGCTGGCCGAGTCCTTCCTGCGTCGTAATCCCGGGGCAACCATCGTCCACGATCCGCGACTCACCTGGAACACGCTCGACATCGTGAAGACGCACGGCGGCCGGGCGGTGCAGTCCAAGTCCGGCCACGCCTTCATCAAGCAGCGCATGCGCGAGGTGGACGGGGTCTACGGCGGCGAGATGAGCGCGCATCATTACTTCCGCGACTTCTCCTACTGCGACAGCGGAATGATTCCCTGGCTCCTGGTGACGCAGCTCATCTGCGAGAGCGGTCGACGGCTCTCCGAGCTGGTGGGCGAGCGCATTCGGCGGTTCCCGGCCAGCGGCGAGATCAACCGTCGAGTAACCGACGGCGCGGCGACGATTGACAGTGTGTTCGCGCGCTATCGCCCATCAGCACGCAGCGAAGACCTGACAGACGGGGTAAGCCTCGAGTTCGATGCGTGGCGTTTCAATCTCCGCACGTCGAACACCGAGCCGCTGATCCGGCTCAACGTCGAGAGCCGCGGTGATGCGCTCCTGATGCGCCAGAAGACCGCGGAACTGCTCGAGCTGATCGGCGGCGAGCCCGGCTGACTGTCCCTATTCGACATAGCGCGTCATTCCGACGTCGAAGCTGACTGCAGCGCCCTCGTTGACCCGCCGCCGCGACATTCATACACTACGCGCCCTCTCGGGCGGTTAGCTCAGCGGTAGAGCACTGCTTTCACACGGCAGGGGTCGATGGTTCGATCCCATCACCGCCCACCAAATAAAATCAATGATTTAGCGAAAATCAAGCGAGGATGGCGAGGGAGATACGGACGTGCGTACGGAACGATCCATACGATGCCTCTCAGTTCCTCCGCGGGCATTAAAAACCCGGATCCGGGTCCTTACCATTCGCTCATTGCGCAATACGGGACCTCAGTCGATATCGTGAGCTCGCGGAACCGGGGCACTCGTTTTTTTGGGGGGCGAATAACGTGGCTCGGGGTGCGGTACTCGCAGACCTCAAGCACCCCGCTGGGCAGCCGATGCTTGCGCCGGAGCGAGGCCGAGAAATGGGCGAGCGCGGCGCGGCTGACTTCAACCCGTCCATCGGCACGGTTGCACCCATCCTCAAGGTACGCGATCTCGGCAAAGGTCCGCGAGACATCGAGTCCGACAACTCTCATGGCGACTCTCCTTCGTGGGTGTTCGACACCTTGTCACGGGGACCTCGCGGGCTGCACGACAAACTACGGATCCGCGCTCGGAGCGCAACCGGGCAGCTCGCAGAGGCCGCCAGCTAACAACTCGAGCTGTCGGCTCATGGGTTGGATCGGCCTAACACTTATGAGGCCTCCTGCTGTCAATAGTCGACAGGGTTCCGGCGCCGACTTTTACGGTCTCCGTTTTTCGGCAAACGCTGCCGTTCTCTGACTTGGTTTCCGCCGCGGTGTCAGGACGCTGCCTGCACCAAATACCCATCGAGGTTCGACCGTTCCGAGTCATTGCGGTCAGGCTCCTTTGCGGCGACGCTAGTTCGTTGCGGGCTTCAAACGAGAAGCAAATCAATGCGGGCGGCGAGCGGGGTTGACGTCACACGACCGAGTGAGGCATTCGCCACGCAGCTTGCAGAGCTCGGTCGATGCAGTGTGCTCGATCGGGCTGTGAAGGGGAATCCGGATGGCATGCCTACTCGACCGCTAACGACCTGATCGGCCCAAGGGCATTCAATGGTCCCTGGGCGGCGTCACTTCGATTGCCGGGAATTTGCGTCGCGAAAATGACAGGGCGATAAACGGGGCCACGTCTGCGATCAGCAATTCAACCGGGCCAGCACCCAGATAGAACAATGTATGCATTACCCTCATGCCCAGCCGCTCATGGGCTTTCAGTGACGCCGCATTGAATGCGGATACCCGGCTGCAAGTCCACGTCACGCCTTGTTCCCGAAGATAGCTATTGCACTGATCCCACAACCGAGCGAATACAAAACCGATTCGGTCATCAGGGGTAATCCACATGTCGAAATCCCATGCGGTTCGACCAGGCGGCTGCAGCATATATTCACAGCGATGGAACGGCTCCCGGTATGCAGATTGCGTAATCCAGAGATGGCCGATGATCCGATCCTGTCGGGTCGCCAGAAAACACAGCGCCCCTCCGGCAAACCGCCGGATGATCTCATCACGCGGCCGTGGCAGTCGTGAGACTAACGGGTGATAGTGGTCGATCTGCTGAACCGAGACACCCTTCCCCCATTTCTCTGGCAACAGCCTCTGTTCCGTGGTCGGCTGTGCGACAAGGTAATATTTTCCGATCGAAAAAAAGGGGCAGAACCGACGCAACGCAGACGCAACAGCGTGCATGATCCGAGTAAACCAGCCGATTCTGCCAACGACGGACTTGGGCTGAATCGAGATATCCATCGTGAAAATCTTGGCAGTCGAGTTACTTGGGAAATCCCCGAATCAAAGACGCAATTCGGTATCGATAATGCCGCTTAGGCTACCGAGAGTGGAAAAGGTTCTGCGGAGATTTCGTCGTCGGCTACCGATATGCCGAAATTAGCTCTCCAATGCTCGCCTGGCTCGCCCGCCACCCGCTACCACGTGTACTACAGCCGACCTACGCCTCCTGGCTCAATCAGCTCAATCGCTGGTTCGGGCTGGAATCGGCGGAACGCAACACTAGCACCTTTTTCACCTGACGGTGGTCGATGATTGCCCCAAATTAAGTTAGCGGTACACATAAATTGTAGGCGATGCAGGCGCGACGCAAGTCTATTGTTGCCAAGCTAAACGGGCGAGCAGGTCCAAAGACTATCCAACCGCACTCGTTCGAGTTGAGTGCACTTCATGCGAAATGTGTTCGTCGACGTCCCCAAGGGCCAACGGCAGATGGTCGCCGCCATCATGCGCGCCGGCTTCGCCCAGGCCACCGAGGGCCAGGCCCGACGACAGTGGCGCGCAGTCGCCGATCAGGGTCCGAGAGCGCTTCCCGACGATCGGTGCGCTCATGGGTGAGGCCGAAGCCGACGTGCTCGCGCACATAACCTTCCCCGCAGCGCACCGGCGCCAGATTCACTCGACCAATCCCCTGGAGCGCTTGAACGCCGAGATCAAGCATCGCACCGACGTTGTGGGGATCTTCCCAACGAGGCCGCGATCGTGCGCCTGATCGGAGCGTCGCTGCTCGAACAGAACGAGGAGTGGCAACTGCAACGTCGTTACCCGCAGCTTGAAGGCTTGCAGGCGCTCGGCGACAATGCACCGATGAGGCTCTTCGTCGTAGTGAGCTGAGCACACAACCTGGCCTTACGAGAGTCCCGACTCGTGCACCACGTCAGCGGGCACGATCATCAGTTCGTATTCGAGCGAGAAATTTCAGCTCAGCTACCTACGCCTATGGTGACTCACGCAATGCACTCGGATGACGTTGTTGAAAAGAATGAAATCGTGGCGTCCGTGTCCCCGTTGACCGACATCCACCTGCTCGGACAACGGTGGCGGGACCTTGAGGAGCGGTCTTCCTGCTCATTTTTTCAGTCCTGGACCTGGATCGGGACGTGGCTATCCCTGCTGCCGAGGTCGGTAGAGTTGTATCTGCTAGAGGTCGTTGACGGAGATCGGGTAATCGGATTGGGGGTGTTCGGGGCCGGCACACTGGTGCGGCATGGTTTTTTGCGATCGCGAGCGCTGCTGTTGCACGAAACCGGTCGCAAGGAGCTGGATCGAATGATGATCGAATACAACTCGATCTTGGCCGAGACGGGTAGGGAGCGCGAGGCCGTCATTGCAGGGATCAAGTGCATCAGGGCCGCGAACATCACCTGGGACGAACTCATGGTGAGCGGCATTGAGGCGAGGGCTTTTGAGCCATGGCACGCTGCGGTTCGAGACACAAATTGGCGGATAGTTCTCCGGAACGAATCGAACTCTTATTTCGTCGATCTTGACGCAGTGAGGAAGAGTGGCGGCGATTATCTAGCCCTGCTGAGTTCCAACACGCGCCAGCAGGTCCGACGGTCCGTCAAGGCCTATGAAAAATCAGGGAAGCTGAGGACCTCGCTCGCATCTTCGGGAGAGGCCGCCGTCGAATACCTGCACGGACTCCAGGAACTACACGACGCCCACTGGCAAGGTAAGGGTAAAAAGGGCGCATTCCCGAGCGAATTCACGCGCCGCTTCCATGATCGGTTGGTGCGCGACGCGGTGGCGCGCGGGGAGGTGCAGATGCTTCGCGTGACAGCGGGGGATGAAGTCGTCGGTTATCTTTACAATTTCGTCAGAGACGGTCATGTCTATTTCTACCAGAGCGGATTCAAATACACGGAAAGCTCCAAGTTCAGGCCGGGGCTGGTATGTCACTATCTGGCGATCATGCATAACCTCGAGGCTGACAATCGCATCTACGACTTCCTGGCGGGACCGCAGCGTTACAAGCAGAGTCTTGCTGCAGCAGACGTGAAGATGTATTGGTTTGCGCTCCAGAAGCCGCGCCTAGTATTTGCAGTCGAGCGAATACTCAGGCGGGTGAAACGCCTATTAGTTACAGAAACCCTTCATTCGTAGGAGATCAAGCGGCAGCGGGCCCACCAGTTCACCGCGCCGGCCCTGTGTGCCGGCGCGCCCGCATCCAGAACCGCCGCCCATGAGCGTCCGCACCCGATTCGCCCCGAGCCCCACCGGCCTGCTGCACATCGGCGGCGTGCGCACCGCGCTTTTCTGCTGGCTGTACGCGCGGCGCATGGGTGGCGAGTTCATTCTGCGGATCGAGGACACCGATCGCGAGCGATCGACCGACGAAGCCATACGCGTGATTCTCGACGGCATGGCATGGCTCGGGCTCGATCACGACGAGGGCCCGTACTACCAGACGCGCCGTTTCGATCGCTATGCGGAAGTGATCGCGCAGTTCCTCCGCGAGGACAAGGCTTATTACTGCTACTGCACGAAGGAGGAGCTGGAGGAGATGCGCGCGGCACAGCTCGCGCGTAAGGAGAAGCCAAGGTACGACGGTCGCTGCCGCGAGCGGAGCGCCCCGCGCGAGGGAGTCGCGCCGGTGGTCAGGTTCCGCAACCCGGACCAGGGGTCGGTCGTCGTCATGGACGTCGTTCACGGGCCGATCACCTTTGCCAGCGCCGAGCTCGACGACCTCATAATCGCGCGCTCGGACGGCACGCCGACCTACAACTTCTGCGTCGTGGTCGACGACCACGACATGCGCATCAGCCACGTGATCCGCGGCGACGACCACATCAACAACACGCCCCGGCAGATGAACATGCTGCGTGCGATGGGAGTTCCGCCCCCGATCTATGCGCACCTGCCGATGATCCTCGGCCCCGACGGCACGAAGCTCTCGAAGCGGCACGGCGCAGTGAGTGTGCTGCAGTATCGGGATGCCGGTTTTCTCCCCGCGGCGCTGCTCAACTACCTGGGGCGGCTCGGATGGTCGCACGGCGACCAGGAGATCTTCACGCTCGAGGAGATGATCCGCCTGTTCGACATCGCCGATGTGAACAAGTCCGCCTCGGCGTTGAACCCCGACAAGCTGCTGTGGACCAACCAGCAGCACATTCTGCGGGCCACGGGCGAGGAGCTCGCGGACCACCTCGCACCGCAACTCGCTGCGCTCGGTGTCGACGTGTCCGATCGTGGTCGACTGGCGGCGGTCGCCCGCGCTCAGCAGGAGCGCGCCCGCACGATGAAGGAGATGGCCGAGGCGAGCGTCTTCTTCTTTCGCGATCCGCCCGGATACGAGGAGAAGGCGGCGGCGAAGCACCTGACGCGCGAGACGGCTCCGCTGCTCGTGGCCATACGCGGTCAACTGGCGGAGCTCGCCGACTGGCAGGCGGCCGCGCTCCATGCGGCGATCTCGGCGATTGCGGCAGAGCGGGGCGTGGCGCTCGGCAAAGTCGCCCAGCCGCTCCGCGTCGCGGTGGCGGGTGGCGCCGTATCGCCACCCATCGACGTGACGCTCGAGATCCTGGGGCGCGGGACGACGCTCGAGCGGCTCGACCGCGCGATCGCCCGGGCCGGCGCCTGATCCGCCTCGTCAGTTGATCGTCTTGCTCGCGATATTGGAGAACGAGCTCTCGACGGATTCGGTCGTATAGGCCTTCACCGCGAAGAACCAGTTCGCCGGTGAGAGATTCTCGACGACCGCCGTCGTGACACCGGCATTCGGGATCTCGACCATCGTGCTCAGATTCGACGAAGACGTGCCGTAATAGACCCTGAAGCCGCGCAGATTGGTGAGCGGCGAGCCGTCCTCGTTCTGCGTCGGCGGTGTCCAGCTCAGAGTCGCCGAGCCGAGCGCGACCTGCTCGACGACGATCGCGAACGCGGCAAGGGCAGCGCTCGCCACGCCGTCGCTCACTGTGATGCGTACGCCGCTCCAGGTCCCCGCGTCACCGGCGTCGGGTGTGCCCCACAGACGGCCGGTGCCGCCATCGAAGCTGGCCCACGACGGCTTGTTGGCAATCGTGAAATTGAGCGTGTCGCCATCCGGGTCGCTCGCCGTCGGCCGGAAGTCATATGGGCGATCGACGAGCACCGACGTCGGTGGGCTGCCACTGATCACCGGCGCGCGATTCGCAGGTGGGGCGGCGGTCACGGTGATGGTAAAGGTGGGCGAGCGAAACGTGGCACGGCCATCGTCGACGCTGATCACGATCCCGGCGTGTGTGCCGGCGGCCGTGGGTGTCCCGGAAAGCCGTCCGGTGCCGCGTTGAAACTTGCCCAGGACGGCCGACCGTGATCGAGAAGGCGAGGGTATCGCCGTCCGCATCCGATGCGGTCGGCTGAAAGGAGTACGCCTGGCCGGCGAGTGACGAGGTGGGCGGGTTGCCGCTGATGACGGGTGCGCGGTTCGCGGCATCGACCAGGATGCTGAACACCGGCAGAGAACTGACGGCGATGCCGTCGGTGACCGAGATACGAACGTTGTTGAAGGATCCGACGTTGCTCGCGCTCGGTGTGCCGGACAGACGACCGGTCTGGCGTATTGAAGCTCGCCCAGGACGGCTTGTTCGTAATTGAGATGCGAGCGCGTCGTCGTCCGCGTCATTGGCGGTCGGCTGGAAGCTGTAGGTCTGTCCTGCGACGACGCTGCGTGGCAGGCGTGCCGCTGATCACCGGGGCGCGATTGGCGGCCACAACGGTGATCGTGAACGCAGGTAAGCGATGCGTCGCGGTGCCATCCGACACCGAGATGACGATGTCCGGATGCGGGCCGACAGCGCCCGGAGCCCGGCGTGCCGCTCAACCGCCCGTGGATGCGCTGAAGCTCGCCCAGCCCGGTTTGCCGCTGATGCTGAAGGAGAGGGCCTGCCCGTCAGGATCCGGAAGCCGTCGGGCGGAACGAATACGCGATTGCCCACGGTAACCGCTGACGCGGGCGAGCCGCTGATGACCGGCGCGCGGTTATCGGGCGGCGGCGGCTCGCCCGCCGGACACTGATGATGTCGAACGCCGGCAGAGAGCTCGATGCCACGCCGTCCGACACCGAGATGACGATGCCGGCGAATGTACCGACGTCGCTTTCGCCGGGCGTGCCCGAAAGCTCCCCGGTCAACGTATCAAAGCTGGCCCAGGACGGCAGATTATCGACACTGAAGGAGAGAACCTGTCCGTCCGGGTCTTCGGCTTCGGGCGTGAACGCATAGCTGTTGCCCACCGTGCCGGTCGTTGCAGGTGAGCCGCTGATGGTGGGCGGCGTGTTAGCGGACGGGTCGGCCTCGACCTCGAGGTCATAGGCGGGCAGCTCTGCCACGGCCTTGCTGTCCGAGACGCTGATCGGATGTCCGAATAGACGCGCGCGGCGGCGGACGCGGGCGGTCGTCCGGTGAGTCGCCCGGTCGAGGGACTGAACGAGGCCCAGCCCGGACG
The DNA here is from genome assembly GCA_963728295.1 of uncultured Gammaproteobacteria bacterium. GTDB lineage: Bacteria > Pseudomonadota > Gammaproteobacteria > Steroidobacterales > Steroidobacteraceae > DATJKD01. Next base: position 709,650 of record CAVSKB010000011.1, read on the forward strand.
GTTCTCGATTGCGAAGGTGAGCACGTCCTGATCGGGGTCCGTCGCGTCCGGCGCGAAGTCGTAGGTCTGTCCAACGACCGCCTTGGTTTCGGGAGTGCCTGCGATCGTGGGCACCGTATTCGCGGTGTCAACCGCGCTGTCCGTCGCGGCGTCGTCTTCCCTGCATGCGCCGAGGACGGCCAGCAGAACGATCGGCAGTACGCGCTTCAGTGAGTCGAGGTTTCTCAATGGCGGCTCCGGCGAGACTCATGCGGTTCGCCAGGCACCTGCTCGACAGTGGGAAGCAGAGATAAACGCTGTGTGGGCAGCGATGCCTCACAGGTTTGAGCTCTGGCAACCCCGCTATCCAGGACAAGTGTCCTGCGGACCGGAGGCTTTGCGTCCCCGCCTTGCGACGGGTTTGCCCAATACAGAATTTCGTACGCCGGATTATCGCTCGCGAAGCGCGCGACCGGAAGGCCGGATTCCGGACAGAAGCCGGAAGTGTGAGGCAGTCGCGGGTTGGGGCCCGGTCGTGGCGGAATTGCAGCACACGACCGGGCCCCTGTTCAGGAGCGCTCGCTATTGGATCAGCTTGTTGACCGAGCCGGAGAAGGTACTCTCGACCCCGGAGCTGTTGTAAGCCTTGACCGCAAAGTACCAGCGTGCGGGTGCCAGACCCTCGATGACAACGCTCGTCACGCTCTTGTTTGGAATCTGCACCGACTGCGTGTAGCTGCCCGCTGCCGTGCCGTAGTGAACGCGGTAGCCGGCCAGGTTGGTGAGCGTCGAGCCGTCCGTGTTCTTTGTGGGCGCCGTCCACGACAGAGTTGCGGATCCCATCCCTGACGCGGACCGGACGCTGATCGAGAAGGCACTCAGGCTGCGCGTCGCCTTGCCGTCGGTGACACTGATGATGATGTTCCCGTACGTGCCCACGTGGCTCGCGGTCGGCGTGCCGGAGAGCCGTCCCGTGGTCGGGCTGAACGTCGCCCAGGAGGGACGGTTCTGGATGCTGAAGGTGAGCACGTCGCCGTTAGCGTCCGTTGCCGAGGGCTGGAAGCTGTATGCCGCCCGGCGGTCACGGTGGTCGCCGGTGATCCCGAAATCGTCGGGGCGCTGTTCGTGGGCGCGCTCGTCACCGAGATCCCGAACGCGGGCAGACTGTCCGACAAGCTGCCATCGCTGACACGGATCACGATGTTGCCGAAGCTCCCGGTCGCCGTCGGCGTGCCGGAGAGGCGTCCGGTCGTCGCGCTGAAGGTTGCCCACGACGGCTTGTTCTGGATCGTGAAGGCCAGCGTGTCGCCGTCCGCGTCCGAGGCCGAAGGCTGGAAGCTGTAGGCCTGCCCGACGCCGACCGATGTCGCGGGCGTCCCGCTGATCGTCGGCGCACGATTGCTCGTCGAGGAGGAACTCGAGGTCACCGTGATCGTGAAGAGCGGCAGGCTGTCGGTACCGCCCCGGCCATCGCTCACGGTGATCTTGATGTTCGGATACTTTCCGACATGCTGACTCTTTGGCGTGCCGCGCAGCACACCCGACTTGTACTCGAACGTCGCCCATCTCGGTTTGTTCTGAATGCTGAAACGAAGCGAGTCGCCATTGGCGTCGCTGGCATTCGGCTTGAAGTAATACGACTTGCCTACGGCAATGGCTGTGGGTGGTGTGCCGCTGATGACGGGTGCGGTATTAGCGGCGAGCGCCAAAGCGGGCGCGAGCAGGGTTGCGACGAGGGTAAATATTACGGCCGTGACTTGCCTTGCATGGTGGCGCGATCGATGCATTTCGCTTGAACTCCGGTCTTAGCGTGCCAGTAGGTTCGTCCCTGTCTGACCGCCGGAGCCGGTGGTGCACATGCGCGCGCCAGGCGGACCGTCGGGGCAAATGCCGCGCGCTCCGGAGCCCGGCGGGTGCGATGATGGCGAGCGGGGGGAGCCTGGGCATTCGCCCGTGGCAGAAAAACTGCCGGCAGCCCCGCTATCCTGGGAGATCGCCCCGAGGACCGGAGGTTTTGCGTCCCCGCCTTTCGACGGGTGTGCCCTTGTCAGCAATTCGGGCTTGCGCCCTCGATGCGGACGTCCGAGTTGTCCGATCGGCACCGCGGGTGTCGCTGCTCCTGGCATCCGCATTCAGATGTTGAGCAGACGGCGTTTTACGGTGCGAGCGCATTATCGAGATCCACACGGCTGCAACAAGCCCGATTATGTCGCCGTTTGCGGACGCTCAATCGTGAAAATAAGCACACGCATCATATGCGTACATCACATCAGGGAACCTGCCACGTGAAACGCTCCGCATCGAAACCGTCGAGCGGTGTTTTTGGCAGTCGAACCTTGGTTGACATCAACTCGATGCGCGTTCTACAGTTCGCGCCCCTTCGTGGGGCCATAGCTCAGCTGGGAGAGCGCTTGCATGGCATGCAAGAGGTCGACGGTTCGATCCCGTCTGGCTCCACCAGATCAGAAGCGGTCGCCGACTTGCGGTCGAGGCCGGATGAATCGAGTCCCCATCGTCTAGAGGCCTAGGACACAACCCTTTCACGGTTGCGACCGGGGTTCGAATCCCCGTGGGGACGCCACCTACGCCGCGATTTGCCGACGCTTGCAGCGGTAAGACACACCTGACCCGTCGCTCGTTTTACATATGCGACGGTGGTCACGCGACCAGCGACCGGGCTCCGCTACTCTTCGGCCGCGAGTGCAGTTTCCAGTCGCAAGTTCCTGCAGAAACAGGAGATAAGTCGGCTAAGCTATCTCGCAACCACACGCATCCGGCGTGGCTCCGGACGGTTGGGCTCGTGCCCGGATCCTCCGTTGCCGCATGCAGGACATAGGGAAGGTTGTTCAAGAACGGTGTCGTTTCGTTTCTTCCACTTGTACCTGAAGGTCCCGATCGTGCTCCTGGCATTGATCGAAGGGTCGCTCTTCGTCTACGCGCCGTACCTCGCGGCGGCGCTGCGCTTCGGGTCGTCGGCGGCAGAGCGCGCTACGCCGACCGGACACATGCTGCCTACGGCGCTGCTCTTCGCTTTCCTGGCGGTGATGGCGCTTTTCGCCATGGGTCTCTACACGATCACGGCAGCGATCCGGTACGACCGGCACGGTGCTCAGGGTGGTCGCGGGCCTGGTTGTGGCGGCGGCACTCTCCGCACTCGCCTACTTCATCGTTCCGAACCTGACCATTGGCCGCGGCATGCTGGCCCTCACCACCGCCATCGGCGTCGCGAGTGCGCTGGTCGCCCGGCTGCTCTTCGAGCGGATCGTGGACCAGGACCTGTTCAAGCGCAGGGTGCTGGTTTACGGTGCCGGACGACGCGCCGGCAGCCTGCTCGACCTTCGGCGCCGATCGGATAAGCGTGGCTTCCGGCTCGATGGGCTTTATCGCAACCGAGGGCGACGAGCTCTCGGCGCCCGCGGAACGCCTGCTCGAGCGTCCGCAGGATCTGTACGAATGGGTGGTGAAGAATCCGATCGATGAGATCGTCGTAGCGATGGACGACCGCCGCCGCGGGTTTCCTATGCACGAGTTCCTTGAATGCCGGCTTGCCGGCATCGAGATCCTGGAGCTCCCGACCTTCCTCGAGCGCGAGACCGGAAAGGTGCGGCTCGACGTGCTCAATCCGAGCTGGATCATCTTCGGCGAGGGTTTCCGTGCCTCGTTGCTGCAGCGCATGGTCGAGCGGACGGTCGACGTCGTCGTGAGCCTCGGGCTTCTGATCCTCGCTTCACCGGCAATCCTTGCGACGGCACTCGCGATCAAGTTCGAGGATGGCCTCGACGCACCGATCCTGTATCGCCAGCGACGGGTGGGTCAGCACGGCGTCGTCTTCGACGTGCTCAAGTTCCGCAGCATGCGCGTCGATGCCGAGGACCCGGGGCAGGCAATCTGGGCGACCAAGGATGATCCGCGCGTCACTCGCGTCGGGGGCTTCATGCGCAAGTCACGTATCGACGAGCTGCCACAGCTGGTCAACGTGCTGCGCGGTGACATGAGCTTCGTCGGCCCGCGCCCCGAGCGTCCGGAGTTCGTGCAGAAGCTCGAGCACACGATCCCGTACTACCGCGAGCGGCACAGCGTGAAGCCGGGGATCACCGGCTGGGCGCAGCTCTGCTACCCCTACGGATCGTCTGAGAAGGACGCGCTGGAGAAGCTCCAGTACGATCTCTACTACGTCAAGAATCGCAGCCTGCTGTTCGATCTCGCGATTCTCGTCCAGACCGTCGAGGTCGTGCTCTGGGGCAAGGGCGCCCGCTAGCTCGCGCATGTGATCTCCTTCGGAGTCATCTCCTACGGCTTGGCGAGCCTGGGCTTTCTGCTGCTCACGATGCTGCTCGCGACGAGCTGGGAGGGTCGTGCGCAGGGGGCGCGGCTTATCACGGCCTGCGCGGCGACCTCGGCCTGGGCAGCTCTGATCGCATATGCCGCGTGGCGGCAACAGATGCCCGTCGCGCTCGTCACCCTGGCCGAGTTCGTCCGCGACGGCGCGTGGCTCTTCGTTCTCGCGGGCCTGGTGGAGCGCGCCGGCCTTTCCGTGGTCCTGTCGCGCGCGACGTACCTGCTCGCGGGCGGCGGCATCGCGCTGGCCGCCATCCCTGTGATCGCGGAGCTGACGGGCGTTCCATCCCGCGTGGCGCCGGCTGTGGTGCTCGTATACGGCGGGTTGCTGATGGCGCTCGCTGCGCTCGTGCTCATCGAGCAGGTCTTTCGCAACGCGACCCCCGCTGGTCGCTATGCGCTCAAGTACTTCGTCATCGGTGTCGGCGTGCTGTTCAGCTACGACCTGTTTCTGTACTCGCAGGCGCAGCTGGTCAATGGCGTCGAGGCGGCGAGCTGGGACGCGCGCGGCCTGGTGAACGCGCTGGTATTGCCGCTGATCACGCTCGGGGCGCGCAACAACCCGCAGTGGTCGCTCAAGGTGTTCGTCTCCCGCCAGGTGGTCTTCTACACCACGACTTTTCTGGCGGTCGGTGCCTACCTGTTGATCATGGCCCTGGGCGGCTACCTGATACGCATTTACGGCGGAACCTGGGGCCGCATCGCCCAGCTGGTGTTCTTTGCCGGCGCAGGTGCGGTGCTCGCCACGCTCGTGGCCTCGGCCAGCCTTCGCCGCCGGTTGCGTGTGTTCCTGAGCAAGCACTTCTACCGCAACAAGTACGACTACCGTGTCGAATGGCTGCGCTTCATCGAAACGCTGTCGGTACGCGACCCGGAGATCGGGACGCGGGAGAACGCAGTGCGCTGCGTGGCGCAGATCGTCAACAGCGCTGGCGGATTACTCTACATGGCCGGGGAGGGCATCGACGCCTTCGTGCCGGTGGCAGGGTTTCCTGCTGGCAGCTTTTCGGTCACCCGCTATCCGACTGTTGCGGCCGAGGATGAAATGATCGGGTTCCTGCGCCGCACGCAATGGGTCATCGACCTGGTCGAGTATCGACGCGCTCCCGATTTCTATCAGAACCTCGCACTGCCGGAGTTCCTGCATGGCCAGAGTCGGCTGCGCCTGGTGCTGCCGATCCTGCAGCATGACTCGCTCCTCGGCTTCGTCCTGTTGGCCGATCCGCCTCCGCCCTTCGAGCTGACCTACGAGGACCGCGATCTGTTGCGGACCGCCGGGCGGCACGTCGCGACGCACCTGGCGCAGCACGACGCCGACCGCAAGCTCGCAGAAAGCAGGCAGTTCGAGGCCTACCATCGCCTGACCGCATTCGTGATGCACGATCTCAAGAATCTGGCGGCCCAGCTGTCGCTGATCGTCGCGAATGCGGAGAAGCACCGGCGCAACCCGCAGTTCGTCGACGACGCGATCGGGACGATTGCGAATTCGACGGCGCGCATGCAGCGGCTGATCGAGCAGCTCCAGGGGCGCGAGGCTCAAAGTCTGCGTCGCCGCGTGTCTCTCTCAGAGGCGGCGCGACAGGCATGTCGCCGGTGCGCGGGCCGGAAGCCGGTACCGGCCTTCGTCGACAGCAGCGCCGATCCACTGGTGGAGGCGGATCCGGACCGCCTCGCGATGGTGATCGAGCACGTGGTGCGCAACGGCCAGGACGCGACACCGGAGGACGGGTCGGTGTCGGTGAGCATCCGGTCCGACGCCGCACGGATCACGCTCAGCATTGAAGACACCGGATCGGGCATGTCTCCCGATTTCGTTCGCGACCGATTGTTCAGGCCGTTCGACACCACCAAGGGAAGCAAGGGGATGGGGATCGGTGCGTATCAGGTCCGCGAGTACCTGAATTCGCTTGGGGGGCGAGTCCAGGTGCAGAGCGAGCCTGGATCGGGAACCCGAATCGATCTTCATTTCCCACTTCCGGGCGCGGTCGCCGATACCGGATAGAGCCTGAACCCATATCACAAATCAGACTCGTATCTGCTTGTATCATTGGCGAAACCCCGAGCCAGACCGGCCGGGGGCCGGAGCATTCGTGGCCGAAGACAAGCCAAAGCTGCTGATTGTCGAGGACGACCCCGGGCTGCAGCGCCAGCTCAAGTGGGCCTTTGACGATTTCGAAGTGATCGTCGCCGACTCGCGCCAGGCGGCAGTCGCTGGACTGCGCCGGCATGAACCACCGGTTGTCCTACAGGATCTCGGCCTGCCGCCCGACCCCGAAGGCGTCTCCGAAGGGTTTACAACCCTACTCGAGATCCTGAAGCTGGCGCCGCACACCAAAGTGATCGTCGTCACCGGACAGCTCGACCGGGACAATGCTGTCAAAGCGGTCGGGCAGGGAGCCTATGACTTCTATCAGAAGCCGGTCGACATGGATGTGCTGCGCCTGATCGTGCAGCGTGCCTACCAGATCCACGGCCTCGAGGCGAGGAACCGGGAGCTGGCCCGCGAACAGGCCCGCATGCCCCTCGCGGGCGTCATTGCCATGAGTGAATCGATGATGCGGGTCTGCCGCATGATCGAAAAGGTTTCGCCGACCAATGCCACGGCGCTGCTGCTAGGCGAGAGCGGTACCGGGAAGGAGCTCCTCGCGCAGGCGCTGCACGCATTGAGCCCCAGGGCCGGCCAGACCTTCGTCGCGATCAACTGTGCGGCCATTCCAGACACGTTGCTCGAGAGCGAGCTATTCGGGTATGAAAAGGGCGCGTTTACCGGTGCGGTGCGTCAGACGCCGGGAAAGTTCGAGCTGGCCGACGGGGGCACGCTTTTTCTCGACGAGATCGGGGACATGCCGCTGCCGCTGCAGGCGAAACTTCTGCGTTTCCTTCAGGACCGGGTTATCGAGCGCATCGGCGGCCGCGAGCGGATTGCGGTGGACGTGCGGATCGTCTGTGCGACCAACAAGGACCTGTCGGCCCTGATCGAGCGCAACGAGTTTCGCCAGGATCTCTTCTACCGGATCAGTGAGGTCACGATCCGCATTCCGCCGCTGCGCGACCGACCGGGGGATGCGGTGGTGATCGCCCAGGCCGTCATGGAGCGCCGCGGGCGCGAGCACGGCCGCGCGCTGCGTGGCTTTTCGCCGGATGCTGTCAAGGCGATCCAGGCATATCCGTGGCCGGGCAATATCCGCGAGCTCGAAAACCGCATCAACGGTGCGGTGATCATGGCCGAGGGCAAATACATAGGAGCCGACGACCTCGGTCTGCCGGCCGATTCGCCGGATCTCGAATGGCTCAATCTCCGCAGTGCCCGGCAGCGGGCCGAGAGCGATGCGATCCGCCAGGCGCTCGCCGTTGCGGGCGGCAACCTGTCGAAGGCCGCCGAGCTGCTCGGCATCACGCGACCGACGCTCTATGACCTGCTCGACAAGAACGGCATCAACGTTCCGGAGCGCGCGGCGGAAGGCTGAACATGAGGGACTACGAATACCGCGGAGCTTCTGCGTGATCGGCCCCACCCGGTCCCGCTCCGCAGCGTTGCCAGCCATCCTGCTCGCGAGCCTGCTGTGGTCCCTTGCGGCCTGCGCGCCGAGCGGCGAGAAACTTCTCGCACGCGCCGAGGAGCAGATGGCCGGCGGCGAATACCGTGCGGCGATGATCGACCTGCGCAACTACCTCGCCCGCAACCCGGATGATCCGCGGGCACGGGTGCAGCTCGGGCTCGCCATGCTGGAACTCGGCGACGTCACCGCCGCTGAGGCCGAGATCGCCAAGGCAACCAGTCTAGGGGCGGGACGCGAACAGACACTCGTGGTCGAGTGCCGCCTGATGATTGCACGCGCGGCCTACCAGAAGGCACTCGACGAGTGCACGTCTCCGGGCGAGGACGCGAGTCGCGCAGCCCAGCTGAGCGTGGTCCACGGGGACGCGCTGCTCGGCCTGAGGCGTTACGACGAAGCCCGGGCCAGTTTCGAATCGGTACTCAAGGCTCAGCCGCAGAATCTCAATGCGCTGCAGGGTCTGGCGGCCGCGGCATTCGGTGCCGGAGGCATCGAGGGCGCGCGCGCAGTTTTCGCAGGGGCGCCGGAGCAGGTACGCCGCAATCCGCGCTACTGGCTCGCCCTCGGGTCGCTCGAGTTGCGGGCCAATGCGCTTGCGGAAGCCGAAAAAGCCTTCGAGGCTGCGCTTGCCCGCTCCTCGAAAGACAAGGAAGGGGCAGACACGCTCGGGGCTCTCGCCGGCCTCACCGAGGCGCAGCTGCGCCTCAACAAGCTGGAAGCCGCCAAGGCCAACAGCGAGCGCCTGCTCGCTGCGGCGCCGAAGAGTCGCATCGCCAAGCTCCTGAGCGCGCAGGTTGCCACGAGCGGAGATGACCCGGGGCGTGCCCGTGAGCTGCTCGAGGAACTGGTCAGCGCCAATCCCGACGATTTCCAGGCACGGATGCTGCTTGGTCTCGTCAACCTGAGGCAGGGCAATCTTGGCCAGGCAGAGATGCATTTCGCGACCGTGTCGGCCAGGCAACCGGACAATGTTCGGGCGCAACAGCTGCTGGTCGAAACGCGCAGCCGCATACAATCGCCCGAAGCCACGCTCGAGACGCTCAAGCCGGCGCTGGAGCAACCGCAGCCCGATGCTTCGCTTCTTGCGCTGGCAAGCCGCCTGAGCCTGCAGAGCGGTAATCGCGACGAGGCGCTGGCCTATCTCGCCCAGGCAGCCGACTCGCCCACGGAGAAGTCCGCCGAGGCACAGCTCGAGATCGCGGGTGGATATCTCGCCGCGGGCGATCTCGAGCACGCGGTCGAGGTGCTCGAGGGGATGCCCGATGGAGGGGCAAACTCGCTGCAACGCGATTCGCTGCTGATTGCCGTGCTGCTGCGGCAGGGCAAGACCGTCGAGGCCACGGCCAAGGCGGATGCGCTCGCCGCCGCGGCGGGCACGAACACTGCGGCGCGCAGTCTTGCAGCCGCTACCTATGCGGCTGCCGGTCAGCGCGATCGTGCGCGGACAGAGTACGAGAAGGTCCTCGAGGCCAGACCTGGCGACACAGCGACACTGCTCAATCTGGCGCGACTGGAATTGCTGGATCGCAAGGGCGACGCGGCGGCAAAACGGCTGCGCGCGGTGCTCGCCGTCGATCAGAAGAACCTCGCTGCGCAGCTGGGGATGGCGACGGTGGCGCGTCTCAACGGGGATGCGAAGGATGCCGCCCAATGGATGAGTCGCGTCGCCGCGGATCATGCCGATTCGGCACCCGCGATGCTCGCCGTTACGCAGTTCTACCTCGGTAGCCGCGACTACGGTCAGGCCGTGCAGGCGGCCGAAGAAGCCGTGCGGCTCGCCCCCGACAATGCCGCCGCTCTGAACATGCGTGGTCTCGCGCAGCTGGGTGCCGGCGACGGCGCGGCCGCCATTGCCAGCCTTCAGCAGGCGGTGCAGAAAGCGCCGCAGGCTACGGGCTACCGGCTGAATCTCGGTCGCGCACTGGCGCTGCAGCGCAACACCGACGGCGCGCTGGACGCATTCGACGGCGCACTTGCGATTGATGGCAATCTGCAGTCGGCGTTGTACCTGGCGGCGACGACCGCGCTGCAGGGCGGGAAAGTCGAACGTGCGGCTGGCTACGTAGAACGCCTGCGGCGCATCGCGCCGGATGCGCCCGTCTCGATGCGCATCGAGGGCGATCTTGCGATGGCGCAGAAGCGCTATACCGATGCGGTCGGGTATTACGACAAGGCGCTGGCCGGCGGCGGGGACTCGCTGCTGGTCGCCGCACGGTATCGCGCGGGCCGACTGGCCGGCATGAAGAACCCCGACAAGGTTCTCCACGACTGGATTGCCCGTCGGCCCGAGGACACGACGGCCCGGATTCTGCTGGCCGAGTTTTACGAGCAGACCGGCGCCGCTGCGAAGGCGGTGCGCGAGTACGAGGCGGTGCTCGTGCGCGCGCCCGAAAACGCCGTTGCGCTCAACAACCTGGCCGTGATCCATCAGCGCAACAAAGATCCGCGCGCGCTCGATCTCGCCCGCCGCGCCTACGAGGCGGCGCCGGCGAGCGCCGCCATCCAGGACACCTACGGCTGGCTGCTGGTCGAGAAGGGGGAGCTTGACCGCGGGCTCGAAATGCTGCGCAGCGCCGCTCGCGCAATGCGCGGGTCGCCGGAAGTCCAGTTCCACTTCGGCGCCGCGTTGGCCCGCAAGGGACTGGATGCGGAGGCCGGGCCGGTGCTCGAAAAGGTGGCGCGTGGCGATGCGCCGCCGGAACTGAAGAGCCTGGCGCGGCGCGAGCTCGACCGGATGGCTGATTGATCATGGCGTGGTCCGATGCAGACGAAGGGTGAACCGATGACGACAAATCCAGTGAGCGTTCCGGCGATCGCGGGCGCGCTGCTTGCCTCATGCCTGCTGCTGGCCGGCTGCGGAGGACGCACCAAGGTCTCCGACGCCGCGCCGCCGGAGGCTGCGGTGCAGACCGAATACCGTATCGGGCCGGGCGACAGCCTCCAGGTGTTTGTCTGGAATCACCCCGAGCTCACCGTGACGGTTCCGGTGCGCCCGGACGGCCTGATCTCGACGCCGCTGGTCGAGAACATGCAGGCGGGAAGCAAGACGCCAAGCCAGCTGTCGCGCGATCTGGAGAAGGCGCTCGCGGAATACGTCCGCTCGCCGACGGTAAACGTCATCGTCACGAGCTTCGTCGGCGCGCTCGCCGATCAGGTACGCGTGGTGGGTCAGGCGCAGAAGCCACAGGCGCTGCCTTACCGCGCCAACATGACCGTGCTCGACGTAATGATCGCCGTCGGGGGCCTGAGCGAATTTGCCGCCGGCAACCGCGCCGTCGTCGTGCGCCAGGAGGGGGACAAGAACCTGCGCATACCCGTGCGGCTTTCCGACCTGATGAACGACGGTGACATCGGCGCAAACATGACCTTGCGCCCGGGCGACGTGCTGATCATTCCCGAATCGAGGTTCTGAGGCGCGCCTTCAGGACCCACAACCGGAGCCGGATCGGATATGCAGGACATACTCGCACAACTTTTGCTCATGCTGCGTGGCGCGTGGCGTTACCGCTGGCCCGCGCTGGCGCTGGCCTGGGCCGTCGCCCTGGCCGGATGGCTGGCGGTAGCGGTGATGCCGGATCGTTTCGAGGCGCGCACGCGTGTCTACGTCGATGCCGAATCGCTGCTCAAGCCACTGCTCGAGGGCATCGCTGTCGATCGCGACGTCATGAGCCAGGTATCGATGATGCAGTCGGTCATGAAGAGCCGGCCAAATCTCGAGAAGGTCGCGCGCAAGACGGATCTGTTCCTGAGCGCGGATTCGAGCCAGGACCAGGAACAGGTGATCGACTCCCTGCAGGAGCGGATCCTGCTCGAGGCCACCACGCCGCTCGGGCCAGTACGCCGCGCCGCAGTTCCGAATGAGTTCATCGTCAGCTTCGAGGATTCGAACCCGAAGACCGCATACCGGGTTGTCCAGGCGCTGCTCGACACCTTCATGGAGGACAGCCTCGGGATCAAGCGCGACGACGCCGGGGTGGCGGAGCGCTTCATCAGCCAGCAGCTCTCCGACTACGAGCGCAAGCTGCTCGAGGCCGAAACGAAGCTCGCGGACTTCAAGAAGGCCAATGTCGGTCTGATGCCGGGAACGCAGGGTGATTATTACCAGCGACTCGACCAGTCGATGGCGCAGCTCGAGACGCTGCGCTCACGGTACCGCCAGGTGTCGGAGCGCCGCAATGAGCTTGCGCGGCAGCTGCAAGGCGAGGAGCCGACCTTCGGGCTGACTGCGCCGGTCGGATCCGCGCCCATCGACGCGCAGATCGCCTCGTATCAGGCGCGGATCGACCAGTTGCTGCTGCAATACACCGACAAGCACCCGGAGATCCTCGCGCTGCGCGATACGATCAGGCGCCTGGAGGAGGAGAAGGCCCAGGGCGCGAAGGTATCCACGACCGTCGCGGCGCCGAGCGGCGGCAGCACCGACGACATGGTGATGCGCAGCCTGGACATGAATCCCGTGTACCAGAGCATGAAGATCTCGCTGAGCCAGGCGGACGCCGAACTCGCGGAGGTGCGTGGGCAGATCGCCGCCCAGGAACAGGCAATCGGCGGGCTGCGCTCGCGGATGGACGCCATCCCACAGGTCGAGGCGGAGCTCTCGCAACTCAACCGGGATTATCAGGTAAACAAGGCCCAGTACGACCAGCTCCTCCAGAGGCTCGAGTCGGCGCGCATATCGCAGCGGGCCGACCAGAGCACGGGCGAGGTCAAGTTCCGGGTGATCGATCCACCGACGGTGCCGTCGGTGCCGAGTGGCCCCGAACGCACGCTGCTGTCCGCGCTGGTGTTGCTGGCGAGTCTCGGTGCCGGGATCGGGTTCGCGCTGCTGCTGCAGCAGATACGCCCGGTTTTCTCGACCAAGGACACGCTGCGGCAGGTGACCGGTCTGCCGGTTCTGGGCTCGGTCACCGCGGCCGTGCTGCAGAGCTTCGTGCCGTGGTATCGCCGTCAAACGGCGCTGGTCGGCGGTGCCATAGCCGCGCTCGTGGGCGCGTTCATGCTCAATCTTCTGCTGCAGCAAAATCTGCGCGCGATGCTGCGTAACCTGCTGGGGTAAGCCATGTCCATAGTTGAAAAGGCGCTGCAGAAAGCGCAGATCAAAACCGAACGCGCGGCGACCCGCGACGCCGCGGCGCCGCAGGAGCTGCCCGATCTCGGGCAGGTGCCGCCGCCGCGCGGGACCGCTGCACCGCTTCCCGAGACCATCGCGCGCCGGGCGAAACCGGCCCATGGCGGGAACGTCGTGCTCGATTTCGTGCAGCTCCGCCAGGACGGTCGCCTCGCGCCCGAGGCGCTGATGCATCAGACGGAGGAGGAGTTCCGCCGGATCAAATGGCCGCTCCTCAACGCCATCGCGCATCGCGAGGGGGCGCGCCCCGCCGCCAACAACATGGTGCTCGTCACCAGCGCCATCCCGGGCGAAGGCAAGACTTTCAACGCGCTCAATCTCGCACTCAGCATCGCGCGCGACCGTGACCTGGAGGTTCTGCTCGTCGACGGCGATGTCGCCCAACCGTCGCTGACCGCAAGCCTCGGTCTCACCGGACGGCCCGGCGTCACGAACCTGCTGCGCGACACCACCATGGTGCTCGCCGACATCGTCTATTCGACCAACATTCCGCAGCTCGAAGTCGTGCCGGCCGGAGTGCGCCAGGACAACGCTGCGGAGCTCCTCGCCAGCGCGCGCATGCAAGCGGTGGTCGACCAGCTTTGCGCGCGGGTGTCATCCGGCGTGGTGATCGTCGACTCGCCGCCCATCCTCGCCACGAACGAGGCGCAGGTCATCACCCGCTATGCCGGACAGGTCCTCATGGTCGTCCGCGCCGATTCGACCGAGCAGCGGGTTCTCACCGAGGCGTTGTCCCTCATCGACAAGTCGCGACCCGTAAGCGCGGTGCTGAACCGCGTGGAGCCTTCACTGGTGAGCCGCTACTACAGCCATTACTACTATGGTTACGGCAGGAGTGCAGCCAAATGACAGATCGCGATCCGTCGAACACCGTGTTGCGCTTCGCGATCGCTGCACTGCTGCTTCATGGCGGCGTTGCAGGCGCGGAGCCGTACGGTTTCGACCTGCGGTCGAAGTTCGTGCGCGAGGAAGAAGCGGACGAGCGGCCGCCGGGGCTCGACCTGAAGCCGCGCATCGACTCCGCGCTGTACTTCGTGGGCAATATCAACCTGGCAGAAAACTCGGCCGACGAGATCGATACCGCCGGCATCGAGGCTGCACCCGGCATCTACGCGTCCTACAAGAGCAACCGCGCAGACGCGATACTCGACTACACTTTCATCGGCCGCGCATTCGAGGAGGAGGATTACGACTCGGTCTCACATCTGCTCAACGCCCACGGAAGTTACATGCTGGTCCGGGACCTGTTCTTCATCGATGCGCAGGCGCGGCTACAGCGACTCGATCATCGACGCCGCGCAGGGAACCAACTATGGCGGGGTCGGGCTCTTCAACCGCAGCAACATGGAGGAGACGGGACGCGCCTCGGTTACGCCGCGCCTCACGAAGCAGCTCGGCGGCTTTCGTTTCGATGCCCGGTACACCTATGGTCGCGTCTGGTACTTCGAATCCGACGACGTCGCCAATCCCGACACGATCTTCATCGGCTTCAACGAGGACTCCGAGGACCAGGACGCGTACGTAAGCCTGGGCACCGCGGACCCGGACAACGCCGCGACGTTCAAGGCCTACTACGAATGGCAGGAGTCCCAGTACGAGCTCAGCCGGCCGTACCGCTACGAGAGGGCCGGAGCCGACACTTCCCTCAGGCTCACGCGAACGCTGCGGTTAGTCGCTGACGGTGGCGTGGAGACCGATCTCACCCAGAGCACCTCGGAGGGCGGGCTCGATGCCGACTTCTGGCATGCCGGATTTCGCTGGGAGCCGGACAGCCGCACGTATTTCGACGCCAGATATGGCGATCGGTTCTTCGGCGACAGCTACAGCTTCGAGGCGCGGCGCGAGACGCGCTTGCTGACGCTGAGGGCATCGTACATCGAGGATCCCGAGGTCGAGACACGTCGGCTCGGGATCGACTTCGACCCGGACGATTTTCCGCTGCCTCCATCGCCGGATTTTGCCTTCCTGTCGTCCTCGCCGTACGTGCGCAAGGACGCGACGGTGACCGCCATCGTGGAAGGAGCGCGTACCGAGATACGCCTCGACGTATACGACCGTAAGCGCGAGTACATTCAGAACGTCCTGCCCGGACGAGGAAACCACGGGTGTGCTGCTGAGCGTTGCGCGCGACATCGGGCGCGATCTGTATGGCGAGATCTCGGGACGTTACGAGGACATCCTGCGCGGACAGGCGACCCTCCAGCCGTCCGGGCCGGCGTCGTTCCACGGCTACGACCGCGATGTCACGTTGCGGCTTACCTGGGAGGCGTACCGGAATTTCCGCGCCAGCGCGGAAGCGGGTTTCCTGGCGCGCTCCGGGGATCGCGAGTACGACGGCGAGTGGGCTGCACTGCGGTTCCGATACACGTTCTAGCTTCCGTGGAGCGAGCAATTGCAACCGCCCGTACAGCAGATGCTCGAGGAGCACGGACGATACGCATCGGCCTCGCCGTGCAACGCGATGACGGTCGACGTCGAGGAGTATTTCCAGGTCGCCGCCTTCGAGGGTCGGATCCGGCGTGAGGCCTGGGAGCACTATCCCTCTCGCGTCGCCCTGAATACTGGCCGCGTTCTCGACGCCTTCGCCGAGCACGGCGTACATGCGACCTTTTTCGTCCTGGGCTGGGTAGCCGAACGCGACCCCAACCTGGTGCGCAGGATCGTCGACGATGGTCACGAGCTCGCGAGCCACGGTTACGATCACACGCGTGCGACGATGCTGGACCGGGCGGCGTTCACGGCGGACGTAACGCGAACCAAGAAGACGCTCGAGGACCTTTCCGGGCGAGCCGTGCGTGGCTACCGCGCGCCAAGCTATTCCATCGGCGCGCGCAACCTGTGGGCGCTCGACGCGCTGCGCGAAGCCGGATATGTCTACAGTTCGAGCATCTATCCGATCCGCCACGATCTGTACGGCATGCCGGAGGCGCCGCGCTTTGCATTCCGGCTGCACCCGGGCGCGATCCTCGAGCTCCCGGTCACGACGGTCCAAGTCGCCGGGTGCAAGCTCCCGGCGGGCGGCGGCGGTTATTTCCGGCTCCTGCCGTACCCGGTGTACGCATGGGCTCTCAAACGCGTCAACGAACGCGACCGGCAGCCGGGAATTTTCTACTTCCACCCCTGGGAGGTCGACCCCGGACAACCGCGCATCGACGGCGCGCCGCTGCGCTCGCGGTTCCGCCACTACGTCAACCTGGACACCATGGAAGCGCGGCTGCGCCGGCTGCTTCGCGAATTCCGCTGGGGGCGGATGGACGAGGTGTTTTCGATTGCTTGACGAAGTCGCAGATCACGGGACGGTATGCCCCGCAGCGGTCGCTGCCGCCGCGGCGCCTCTCGTGCGTCCGTTCCGCGCAGGGGATGCCGCAGCCGTGGGACGCGTTCGTGCGGGCGCGCGAGGAGGGCACGTTCTTTCACCTGGCGCAGTGGCGTCTGGTACTCGAGCGCGCCTTCGGTCACGCGACACATTACCTGCTCGCCGAGCGCAACGGCGCGATCTGTGGCGTGCTGCCGCTCGCCGAGCTCCGAAGCCGGCTCTTCGGTCACGCGCTGGTCTCGACGCCCTTCTGCGTGTACGGCGGCGTCGTGGCGGCGGACGCGGCCGCGCACGACGCGCTGACCGAGCGCGCGTGCGGGCTCGCGCGCACGCTCGGCGTCGACCACCTCGAATTGCGCAACCGGCGTCGTGCGAATCCCGACTGGCCGTGCAAGGACCTGTACGTTACGTTTCGCGGGCCGATCAGCCCGGATGCCGAGGAGAACATGCGCGCGATTCCCCGCAAGCAGCGGGCGATGGTGCGCAAGGGCAGCAAGGAGGGTCTCAAGGCCGAGCTGCATGGTGACGTGGCCCGGCACTATGCGACGTACTCGGAGAGCCTGCGCAATCTCGGCACACCGGTCTTCGCGCGTCGCTACCTCGAGGTGCTCAAGGACGCATTCGGCGACGACTGCGAGATCCTCGCGGTCATGCATGGCGACAAACCGATAGCGAGCTGCCTGAGCTTTTATTTCCGTGACGAGGTGCTGCCCTATTACGGCGGCGGCACCGAGGCCGCGCGCAAGCTCGCGGCCAATGACTTCATGTACTGGGAGGTCATGGAACGCGCCCGGCAGCGCGGCAGCCGGCTGTTCGATTTCGGACGCAGCAAGCGAGGCACCGGTGCCTACGATTTCAAGCGGTACTGGGGCTTTGTGCCCGAGCAGTTGTACTACGAATACTTTCTGGTCGGCGGCAAGGCGGTGCCGGACCTGAGCCCCGTCAACCCGCGTTATGAGCGCCTGATCGCCGCCTGGCGACGGCTGCCGCTGTGGGTGTCGCGTCTGGCCGGACCACCACTCGCGAAGTACCTCGGATGAGCGAAATCCTGTTTCTCTCGCACAGGGTCCCGTATCCGCCGACCAAGGGCGACAAGATCCGTTCGTGGCATCTGCTGTCGGGTCTGGCGCGGCGCTGCACCGTGCACCTCGGGGCGTTCGTGGACGACCCCGCCGACTGGAGCGACCTCGATGGTCTGCGTGCCGTCTGCGGGGAGCTTTGCCTGCGGCCCATCGTCCGCGGCGCGGCGCTCGCCCGCGGCATGACGGGGGTGCTGCATGGCGCGCCCCTTACCGTCGGCTACTACCGTGATCGGGCGCTCGGCGACTGGGTGCGTGCGCTCGCCGCACGCCGGCGACTCGACGCCGTGTTCGTCTACTCCTCGTCCATGGCGCAGTACGCGGTCGGATCCACACTCGCCGTCGATGGCCCACGCGTAATCGACTTCTGCGATGTCGACTCGGACAAGTGGCGCCAGTACGCCGATTCGCATGCGGCACCCGCGAGCTGGATATACCGGCGCGAGGCGCGGCTGCTCGAGCGCTGCGAGCGCCGGGCGACGCTGGCGTTCGATGCGGTGCTGGTGTCGGCCGAGCCCGAAGCGGTGCTGCTGCGACGGATCGCGCCGGAGGCGCGCCGAACGCGTCCGGGTGCTGGCGAACGGCGTCGACGCAGGCTATTTCGATCCGTCGGGAAGCTGGCCGAATCCCTATCCGGCGGGGCGCCGGGCGGTAGTGTTCACCGGCGCGATGGACTACCACGCCAACATAGACGCGGTGCGCTGGTTCACCGAGGCTGCGCTGCCGTCCATCCGCGCCGCGATGCCCGATGTGTTCTTTGCGATCGTGGGCGCGAATCCTGCGCCTCAGGTTCGTGCCCTGGCCCGCGACAAGGGCGTGCTCGTGACGGGACGGGTCGCGGACATCCGGCCATACCTGGCGCATGCGGCGGTTGTGGTTGCACCCCTGCGCATCGCACGCGGGATACAGAACAAGGTTCTCGAAGCGCTGGCCATGGCCCGACCGGTGGTCGCGACCGCAAACGCCGTGCAGGGCATTCCGGGCGCAACTCAGGCCGGCGTGTGCGTGCGCGACGACGGCCCGGGACTCGCAGCTGCAGTCATCGAGCGGCTTGCGCCGGACGTTCCATCGGCCGACGACGGACGTCGCCTGGTGCTGGAGCGCTACGCTTGGCAGACCCAGGTTGACGTTGTCGCTGAGCTGCTGTTGCGTAGCGCTCCCGCCAGACCCGACGCCGTCGCGGCGCGATCGGCATACGCAGTCTCATGAGCGGGGACACCACCCGGGTGCGCGGCGTGCAGCTCGTGGCACTCGCAGTGCTCCTGGGTCTGCTCGCGATCGCACACCACGAGACACTCCGCTCGATCGGGACGAAGTGGTTCACCGACATGACGTACTCGCATGGCGGTCTGGTGGTGCCGATCACCATCTGGCTGGTCTGGCGCTGTCGTAAGGCAGTGGCCGAGGCCCCCTGGCTGCCGAGCGTCTGGGGCGTGCTAGCCCTGCTGCTCGCGAGCCTCGCGTGGCTCGTCGCGCGGGCCGCAGGCGTTCTGGTGGTGCAGCAGCTTGCGGTCGTCGCGATGATCTCGGCGGTGGTGCTTGCGGTGCTCGGCTGGCAGGCCTACCGGCGCATCGCGTTTCCCCTCGCGTTTCTGGTGTTCGCCGTGCCCTTCGGTCGCGCCCTGGTTCCCAGCCTCATGCAGGTAACGGCGGATATCACTGCGACCGCGCTCAAGTTGACCGGTGTGCCGGTTTTCCGTCAGGGCATGCTGCTCAGCATTCCGGGTGGCGATTTCGAGGTCGCACGAGCCTGCAGCGGTCTCAACTATCTGATGACCGGTATCGTCCTCGGCACGCTCTTCGCATACCTCACCTACACCGACTGGCGCAAGCGCATCGCATTCGTCGCGGTCACAGTCGCGGTGCTGATCGTGGCGAACGGCATCCGCGCGTATCTGACGGTCGCCATCGCGCACTGGAGCGACATGCGCTACGGAACGGGCTACGATCACATCGTCTTCGGCCGCATCCTGTTCCTGGCGGTGATCCTGGCGGTGTTCTGGATCGGACAGCGCTGGCGCGATCGGCCCGACGCCGGCGCGCATCCTTTGCCCGCGATGCCGTCGAGTGAGCCGGCACCCCGCCTGGCGAATCTGGTCGTGGCGGCGTGCATTCTGCTGATTGCAGGTACGCCGTGGTATCTGTCCGTCGCGACGGCACGGTCGAGCGCGAAGCGCGTGCCGGTGGAATCGAGCCTTGCGCTCCCGGCGGGGCACGGGTCCTGGCAAGGGCCGCGCGATGCCGCGGACTCCTGGCGCCCGATGTTTTCCGGTGCAGCCATCGAGCGCGCCACGACGTACGTGGATGGATCAGGCCGCCGCGTCGACCTGTACGTCGGGGTTTACGAGCTCGGCGGGTCGGGCGACGGGGAGATGATCTCGTATCGCAATCGTCTCTATCCGCAGGAACATCGCAGCCTGCTCGCCGAGCGCGCCGTCGCGCCGCCGACCGATGGCGATGGTGGGCAGCTCGCGGCGCGGGAGCTCGTGGTGCCCGGTTCGGGTGGCGACCGCGTGGTCTGGTACTGGTTCATGATCGGTGAGGAGGTCACGGCGAGCCGTAACGTCGCAAAAGCGCTCGAAGCGCTTGCTCTGATCTCCGGGCAAGCCGGATACGCCCGCATCGTAACGATTGCGAGCCCTGCCACCGATCCGGAGGCCGCGCGCCTCCTCGCCGCTTTCGTGCTGGACCACGGCGCCTGCGTGCGGGGCGGCTTCGCCCCGCAGACCTGCGCCGGCTGACCATGGACGCACCGGTGCTCATCGCGCATCTGATCTACCGTCTCGATTACGGCGGGCTCGAGAACGGCCTCGTCAATCTGGTAAACCGCATGCCGGCGACACGGTTCCGTCACGCGATCCTGTGTCTCGCCGGATACGGCGAGTTCCGGCGGCGCGTGGCACGCGACGATGTCGAGGTGGTGTCGGTGGACAAGCGCGAAGGCAAGGATCCGCGCGCCTACCTGCGTGTGCTGGCCCACCTGCGCCGGCTGCGCCCGGATGTCGTGCACACGCGCAACCTCGGCACCATCGACCTGCAGTGGCTGGCGCTGGCTGCGGGAGTGCGCCACCGCGTGCATGGCGAGCATGGATTCGTGGCGGAGGACCCGCGTGGGCTCGGCTCGCGCAGCCTGCGGATCCGGCGAATCTGCCGCCCGGCGATCCAGCGCTACGTTGCCATGTCGCGCGACATCGTCGCGTGGCTCGAGCGGGACGTCGGCGTCCCGCGAGCGCGGATCCGCCAGATCTACAGCGGCGTCGACACCTCCGTGTTCCGGCCCGAAGGAGCCATTCCTGCGGATCTGCCCTGGCGCAAGGCCGGGCGCGACGAGCTCGTCGTTTTCGGAACCGTCGGCCGACTGGACCCCATCAAGAACCAGATGGCGCTGCTCGAGGCGCTGCACCGGGTGGGATCGGCCGATCCGGCCCTGGGCAGGCGGCTCCGGTTGATCATCGCGGGCGAAGGCCCCGCACGCGGCTCGCTCGAGGAGGCCGCGCGGCGGCTGCTCCCCGCGGGGCAGACCTGGTTCGCCGGCGCGCGAAACGACGTGCCGGATCTGCTTCGCGCGATGGACGTGTTCGTGCTTCCCTCGACGAACGAAGGTATTTCGAACACGATTCTCGAGGCAATGGCCTGCGCGGTCCCGGTGGTGGCCGCACGGGTCGGTGGCAACCCGGAGCTGGTCGCCGACGGCGAGACCGGAACGCTGTACGAGACCGTTTCGGCCGACTCGCTCGCCGGCTGCCTGGCAGCCTATGCGCACGACGCCAACCGGAGGCGGGCCCACGGGCTGGCGGCGCGGCGGCGTATCTGCGACGGCTTCAGCCTGGAAGCGATGATAGGACGGTACGAGCGGTTCTACGACGAACTCGTCGGTCGGACGGGCGTCTGAGGGCGGAAAAATGTGCGGGATCGCAGGCATCGTCGACACGAGATTCAAGCGGGAGCCGGACCGCGGTCTGGCGCTGCGTATGAACGAGGCGATCGCCCATCGCGGACCCGACGGCGACGGTCTGCACCTCGAGCCGGGGGTCGCGCTCTGCCATCGCCGGCTGGCGATCATTGATCTCGCGACCGGACAGCAACCCCTCTACAACGAGGATGGCTCGGTGGTCGTCGTCTACAACGGCGAGATCTACAACTACCAGGCGCTGATACCGGAGCTGCAGGCGCTCGGTCACAGCTTCCACACGCGCAGCGATACCGAGGTGATCGTGCACGCCTGGGAAGCCTGGGGCGAACGCTGCGTGGACCGCTTCCGCGGCATGTTCGCGTTCGCGCTGTGGGACCGCAATCGGGAGACGCTGTTCCTTGCCCGCGACCGCCTGGGCGTCAAGCCGCTGCATTACGCGCTGTTGCCGGACGGACATCTCCTGTTCGCGTCGGAGATCAAGTCGCTGCTCAAGCATCCCGGCCTCGACAGGGCGATCGACCCGCTCGCGGTCGAGGAATACTTCGCGTTCGGCTATGTCGCGGAGCCGCGATCGATCTACCGTTCCGTGAGAAAGTTGCCGCCTGCGCACACGCTCGTGATCCGTCGTGGCGAACCGCCGGGCGAGCCGCGTCGCTATTGGGACGTGCGGTTCACCTGCGACAGCAGGATCTCGCTCGAGGACGCCGCGAGCGAGCTCAACCGTCGGCTCGAGGAATCCGTGAAGCTCCGGCTCATCTCCGAGGTGCCGCTGGGCGCGTTCCTCTCGGGCGGCGTCGACTCGAGCGCCGTGGTGGCGACCATGGCGCGGGTGTCGCCGGAGCGGGTAAATACCTGCTCGATCTCCTTCGACGATCCCGCCTACGACGAGACCCGGTTCGCGGAGCTGGTCGCCACACGCTATGCGACCCGCCACCGGGTCGATCACGTGGCGAGCGACGACTTCGATCTAGTCGACGAGCTGGCCCGCGTGTACGACGAACCATATGCGGACAGCTCCGCGATCCCCACCTACCGCGTCTGCCAGCTCGCGCGCCGCCACGTCACCGTCGCGCTGTCCGGGGACGGCGGCGACGAGAGCTTCGCCGGGTACCGGCGCTATCGACTGCACCTCGCCGAGGAGCGATCTGCGCGCCAGCATGCCGCTCGCCCTGCGACGGCCCGGTGTTCGGCCTGCTCGGGCGCCTGTACCCGAAGGCGGACTGGGCCCCGCGGGTGCTGCGGGCCAAGACGACGTTCGAGGCGCTCGCGCAGCGACTCCGTCGAGGCCTACGCGCAGACGATGGGATTCGTCCGCGAGCCGCTGCGGCGCCAGCTTTTCTCGGCGCGGTTCCAGGCGAGCCTCGGCGGTTACCGGGCGGCCGAGGTCTTCGCGCGTCATGCGGCGCGTGCCGGGACCGACGATCCTCTTGCCCTGGTGCAGTACCTGGATCTGCAGACCTACCTGGTCGGCGACATCAACACCAAGGTCGACCGCGCGAGCATGGCGCACTCGCTCGAGGTGCGCGAGCCGCTGATGGACCATCCGCTCGTCGAGTGGCTCGCCACGCTGCCGGCGTCGCTCAAGCTGCGCGGCAACGAGGGCAAGTATCTCCTCAAGAGGGCGATGGAGCCGCACTTGCCGCGCGAGATCATGTACCGGCCGAAGATGGGCTTTGCGGTTCCGCTCGCGCGCTGGTTCAGGGGACCGCTGCGGGAGCGGCTGCGCGGCGCAGTCCAGGGCGAGCTGCTCGCCGCGACCGGGATGTTCGACGCGGGCACGCTCCGGCATGTTGTTGACGCACACCTCTCGGGCCGACGCGACTACAGCACACCGCTCTGGACCCTGCTCATGTTCGACGCTTTCCTGCGCAACGAGTCGGGCGAGGGCTTTGGCGCGACCGCTCAGGCGGGCGACGGGATGAACTCGGCTGCCGCACCGCAGATACAGGAACCCGGCGCGAGGCGTCCTCGCGCCGCGGCCCGTCTGTCGCGCGAGCGTCCGCTTCGCATCCTGACTTTCTCCAGCCTGTTTCCGAACGCCGAGCAGCCGACTCACGGTCTGTTCGTCCTTCGCCGCCTCCAGCAGCTGCTCGCGACGGGGGAAGTCGAGGCGAGCGTCGTCGCGCCCGTGCCCTGGTTTCCGAGCCAGAATCCGCGCTTCGGACGCTATTCGGATTTCGCGCGGGTCCCCGGACACGAGACGATCGCAGGAATCGACGTGCATCACCCGCGCCACGTGGTCATGCCAAGGTTCGGGATGAGTCTTGCACCGGTGCTCATGGCCCTGGGAGTGCGCGACTGCGTGAGGCAGCTGCATCGCGCGCACGGGTTCGACCTGATCGACGCGCACTACTTCTATCCGGATGGCGTCGCCGCGTCCTGGATAGCGCGCTCGCTCGACCTGCCACTTGCGATCACGGCGCGCGGCACCGACCTGAACCTCATCTCGCAATACGCGCTGCCGCGCGCGATGATCCGCCGGGCTGCGCGCTCGAGCCGTCTCAACGTGGCGGTCAGCGACGCGCTGGCGGCGCGGCTGCGGGAGATAGGCGCCGACCCGGCCACGACACGCGTGATCCCGAACGGCGTGGACCTCGAGGGCTTCCGACCGATCGATCGCGGCGCGGCGCGCAGATCGCTCGGCATCGCCGACGGCCGCTGGCTCCTGAGTGCGGGCCAGCTCGTGCCGAACAAGGGTCACGACGCGGTCATCCGCGCGCTCTTGCTGCTGCCGGGCTTCGGGCTCCTGATCGCGGGTGACGGGCCGGAAGAGGACGCACTGCGCAGGCTCGCGGCGGAGGCGCAAGTGGCGGATCGGGTGCGTTTCCTGGGACGCGTGCCACCCGAGCGGATGAGGCACAGTTACTGCGCCGCCGATTGCCTGGTGCTCGCATCGTTGCGGGAGGGCATGCCGAACGTGCTGCTCGAGAGCCTGGCGAGCGGCACGCCGGTGGTCGCGACACGCGTCGGGGGCTGTCCGGATATCGTCCGGTCGCCGGTCGCCGGTCGCCTGATCGACGCACCGGATCCGCACTCCATTGCGTCCGCGGTGCAGGATCTGATGCGTGCGCAACCCTCCAGCGGCGACGTCGCCGCCTACGCGCGGCGCTTCGCGTGGGGCCCGTCGATCGAAATGCAGCTCGCGGAGTTCAGGCGCATCGCGAGGACATGGATTGCATGAGGATCCTGTATCACCACCGGATCCGCTCGAAGGACGGACAGTTCGTGCATCTCGAGGAGATGATTCACGCGTTGTCTGCGCTCGGGCACGAGGTCGAAGTCGTGGGTCCGCGGCACGTCGAGGACGAGCGCTTCGGCGCCGATGCCGGCTACGTCGCCAGTCTCAAGAAATGGATGCCGGGCGCCGCGTACGAGACGCTTGAGCTGGGCTACGCGCTCGCGGATTACCGCCGGCTTTCACGCCGCGGTGCGCGCCTTCCGGCCGGACGTGATCTACGAACGCTACAACCTGTATTTCCCGTCCGGGATCTGGGCGAGACGCCGCTTTCGCGTGCCGCTGCTGCTCGAGGTCAATGCCCCCCTCTACGAGGAACGTCGTCGGTACGGCGGCATCGCACTTCCGGCGATGGCCCAGTGGTCGGAGCGGCATGCGTGGCGCGGAGCCGATCTCGTGCTCCCGGTGACCGAGGTGCTGGCCGGCTACGTCGCGGCAGCCGGTGTGCCGCGCGAGCGGATTCACGTGATACCGAATGGTATCAACGAGCAGTCCTTTGCCAGTCTGCCGGACCGCGAAGCCGCCAAGCGTGCCCTCGGCCTCGCTGGCCGCTTCGTGCTCGGCTTCGTCGGTTTCATGCGCGAGTGGCACGGCCTCGACCGTGTGCTGCGTTTCATGAGGAACCAGTCGCGGGGGGACCTGCACGCGCTGTTCGTCGGCGACGGCCCCGATCGCACGCGGCTCGAGCGCACCGCCGCCGAGCTCGGTCTTTCCTCGCGTCTGACGATCACCGGCGTGGTCGAGCGCAGGGAGATTCCGGCGGCGATCGCTGCCTTCGACGTCGCGCTGCAGCCGGCAGTCGTCGAGTACGCCTCGCCGCTCAAGCTCTTCGAGTACCTCTTCGTCGGGCTGCCGATCGTGGCGCCGGACTCGGCGAACATCCGCGAAGTGCTGAGCGACGGCGACAACGGCCTGTTGTTCGATCCGGACAGCGAATCGAGCTTCCACGCGGTACTCGGCCGGCTGCTCGCGGACGAGGATCTGCGGCGACGCCTCGCATCGCGCGCGACGGAGACGGTGCGGCTGCGCGACCTGACGTGGGCCGGAAATGCGCGACGGGTCACGCGGCTCGCGGAGTCGCTGGCCGAAGGGAGGACGCAGACATGCGCGCTGTGATCGTAACGCTGATCATCTTCGGCGCCGTGCCGTGGATGCTCTACTACCCATTCACGGGGCTCATGTTCTGGGTAGGCATCGGGTATCTCAACCCTCACCGGCTGGCCTACGGTTTCGCGCGCGACCTGCCCTTCGTCCAGGTTGCGGCGATCGTCGACGATGATCGCGTGGATCTTCTCGAAGGAGCCGAAGAAGTTCCCCGCGAACGGAGTCACCATAACCTGGCTCCTGTTCACGTTCTGGGTGTGCATCACCACGCTGTTCGCGCTCAATCCCGAAGTCGCAGGAACCGAGCTGATGCGGTTCCTGAAGATCCAGCTCATGACCCTCATGATGCTGATGATGGTCAACGACCGTCGGCGGATCGAGCTCATGGTCTGGGTGATCGCCGGCTCGATCGCCTTCTACGGCGCCAAGGGCGGAATCTTCACGCTGCTTTCGGGCGGCCAGCATTACGTGCTCGGGCCGGCCGCCACCTTCATTGCCGGCAGCAACGAGATCGCGTTCGCGATAATCATCATCCTGCCGCTGCTCTGGTACATCTGGCACATCACCGAGCGGCGCTGGCTCAAGCTTGCGCTGCTCGGGGCGGCAGGCCTCTGCGTGCTGTCGGTGCTCGGGCTCACAGTCCCGCGGGCGCACTGCTCGCGCTGATCGCGATGCTTGGCATGCTCTGGCTCAAGAGTACCGGCAAGTTCGTGACCGGGACGCTCGGCATCTTCGCGCTGGCGCTTGCGCTGCTGTTCATGCCACCCGAGTGGATGGAGCGCATGCGGAACATCCCGAACTACCAGGAGGACCTGTCGGCGCTGGGCCGGATCAATGCCTGGTGGTTCGCGTTCAATCTCGCGAGCGATAACCCGATCGTGGGCGGTGGTCTTCAGACCTTTACCCCCGAGCTGTTCCGCATGTACGCGCCGAACCCCACCAGGTTCCACGACGCGCACAGCATCTTCTTCGAGGTGCTGGGCGAGCAGGGCTATGTCGGTCTGGTGCTGTTCATCACCATGGGCGTGCTGACGCTGCTCCTCGCAGGACGCACCATCCGCATGACGCGCGGTCGCGAGGATCTGCGCTGGGCATCGTTGCTCGCGGGAATGCTGCAGGTAAGCCTCGTGGGCTACGCGGTCGGCGGACTCTTTCTCGGTCTCGCGTATTTCGACCTGCCGTACTCGCTCCTGGCACTTGTCGTCGTGACGCACGGGGTCGTGGCCCGGGAGCTTCGCGAGGCGCAACAACCGGCACGCGACGCGCTGCCCGAGGCGAGCCCGGCCGGCGCAGGCGCCTGACGATGCCCCGCGGGCTCGCCGTACTCATCTATCACCGCGTCGGTTCCGAAGCCGACCCGCTGCGGCCGCGAATGGCGACCGCCGATGAGTTCCGACGGCAGATACGCGTCCTGGCGCGATACTTCCGTCCGTGCGGATTGGCCGAAGGGTTGCGACAGCTCCGCGATGGCCGGTTGCCTTCGAGGTCGGTCGCGGTCACCTTCGACGACGGCTACGCCGACAACGCACGCATCGCGCTGCCGATCCTGTGCGAGGAGCGCGTACCGGCGACGTTCTTCATCGCTACGGCGTATCTCGACGGCGGGAGGATGTGGAACGACACGGTGATCGAGGCCGTGCGCCGCCTCGTCCCCGGCGATCATCGCTTCCCGCACGCGGGCTTCGAGACCATCAGCGTGCCGCACAGCCTGGACAGGCGCCGGCTCGTACTCGGGCTCCTCGAGGCGATCAAGCACCTGCCGCAGGCCGAGCGCCAGGCGGCGGCCGACGCGCTGCAGGGCCTCGCCGCGCAGCCGCTACCCGGCAGCCTGATGATGCGCCGCCACGAGGTGCAATCGCTGATCGAGGCTGGAATGGAGGTGGGTGGGCACACCCGCAGCCATCCGATTCTGAGCGGTCTCAGCGCCGAGCGCGCCGAAGAGGAGATCGTCGGTGGGCTGGACGATCTCGCGTCCATCACCGGTCGTCGCCCGTCGCTGTTCGCGTATCCAAACGGTCGACGCGGGATCGATTACGGGGACCGCGAGGTTGCCATCCTCCGGCGCCTGGAGCTCGGCGGGGCGCTGGTGACGCATCGCGGCATCGTAACGCGCGACTCCGATCTACTTCAGGCACCGCGGCTCACCCCCCTGCATCGCAGCGCGGCGCGATTCGGCTACGCGCTCTGGCGCGCGTATGGAGAGCCGCAATGGCATCCGTCAACTCAGGAGGCGGCGAGCGCGTCCGGCGCGGCCTGTTGAGCTGCACGCCGCAACGACTCGCAGCATCAGTGCGCGTCGAGCCAGAGCTCGAGCGCCATCAGCACCCAGACCAACTCGCCGTAGTAGGCAGCATGACCCTCGCGGTGTAACCGCAGCGTTTCCTTGAGGAAGCCGCTCCTGAAAATCCCGCGCGCCGCGAGCGAATCGAGTGCGGTCTCCGACATCCGGCGCAGGCCCGGATGCGTTCGCGTCCACACGCCGAAAGGCATACCGAACCCGTGCTTGGTCTTACGGATGATCTCGGGCGGAAGCAGGCCGCGCGTGGCGTTCTTGTAGAAACCGCGAAGCTCGCCGTTCTGCATCTTCAGGTGGCCCGGGAGCCTGCAGGCCAGATCCACGAGCGCGTGATCGAGCATCGGGTACGCAACCCGGATTCCCGCCGCACGACACGCGGTGTTAACCTTGACGAGGTCGTTGTCGTGCAGCGTAAACGCCCAGTCGAGAAACAGCATGCGGTTGATCGCGTCGCCGCGCTCCGGCGCCGCGTATTCCTCGCGCCACAGCCGCAACGGCTCTGCGCTGTCCACCGACTCGAGAAACAGCGGTGCGAAGACTTCGGACGGGGCGTGGCGGTGCAGGTAGTTATAGCTCTGCAGCCGGTCCGGCAGCGGCACGCGTGCCTGCTCAATGTAGCGCGCCATCTTGCCGAAGGCGGACGCGGGCGATGAGCGCCCGAGCGGATCGACGATGGGTTCGAGTACGCCGCGACGCAGCACCGGCGGGATGCGCTGATACCGCTCGAACAAGAGCTGCTTGGCGTAGCGTGAATTGCCCGCGAAGAGCTCGTCGCCGCCATCGCCGGCGAGCAGGCAGGAAACGCCCGCCGCGCGTGCCAGCGTTGCGCAGCGGTAGGCCGCGGCGACCGAAGAGTTCCCGAACGGCTCGTCCGTTGCGCGCAGCAGCGGCGGCGTCACCTCGAGTACCTCGTCGGGCGTCAGATAGTGCTCGTGCTCCTCGAGCCCGAAATGCCGTGCGGCGATGCGGGCATAGTGCATCTCGTCGTAGCCATCGGCGTCGAAGCCGATGGAGAAACTGCGTGCGCGGTCCGGGCCCAGCCTCCGCGCCATCAGCCCGGCGACCGTCGAGCTGTCGAGACCGCCGCTCAGGAACGCGCCGATCGCAGATTCGCCTTCCATCGAGCGACCGACGGCGGCGTCGAGCGTCTCGACCAGCGACCCGGCGATAGCATGCGCCGCGCCCTCCATTCGCTCGGCGAAGGTCTCGAGCCGATAGCGCTGTACCGTGACCGCGCCGGCCTTCACCCGCAGGAAATGGGCGCGTGGCAGTTTCGCGACGCGGCGGTAGATGCACAGCGGACTCGGAACGTGATGAAAGTACACGTACGCGTAGAGAGCGGCCGGGTCGATGTCCGGCCGGCCCGCGGTGAACGGAAGCACGTCGGAGGCACGACTCGCGACCCGGAGCAGGGTCCCGTCGCGCGACCAGTAGAGCGCGTGCACGCCCATGCGGTCGACCGAAGCGAGAATCTCCCCTCGGTCGAGATCGACTATGACGCCGGCGGCTGCGATTCCGTCGAGGTCGGGCCACGCGCCCGGCGCGCGCTGCCAGGCTTCGAGCCAGCGGTGCGCGATGCGCGTCGCGGCGGGGCGGCCGGTGGCATCCGGCGCGGCGGGGTCTGCGGTGCAGAGCGCAGCAATCCGACCGTCGTCGCTCCACACGGGGGAGGGGTCAGTGGCGTCGACCGCTCCGTGGCGCTCCGCGCCGCGGAGCGCGGCGAGGTCGATGCACAACCGCACCGGCTGCGCTCCTAGGATTCCGGGATCTGGACCCCGGCCTTGACGAGTTTGTCGCGCAGTGCCGGAAGCGGGTATCCGCCGGCGTACGCCTTCGCCGCGTAGGTCGCGGCCTGGTCGAGATTGTCACGCTGAAACTCGAGCAGTCCGCGATTGTAGTAGAGCTCGGGAGTGTCGAGACCGAGTTCTTCCGCGCGCGTGTACATCGCGAGGGCCTGGTCGTATCTCTTGGCGCGATGCAGATACGTACCGAAGAGCATGTAGAGACGCGCATCCTTCGGACGGAACGCGAACGCACGCTCGAAGTAACAGTCGACGGTGAGGTAGCGGTCCGACTCACCGGGCTTCTGCAGCTGGAAGCGCGCCATGGAATCGAGTGCGCCGTAGTGATTCGGGATATGGCGCAGCGTGTAATGTATGTCGCCCGGCAACTCGGCGGTAGAACCGCGGATCAGCGCCGCGACTTCCGGGGTGAAATGGTGCTTGACGACGATGTCGATCTTTCCCTTGTCCGCCGGATCGTTGATGTCGATCGGGCGGCGGAAATTGTTCTGATCGAGCGGACCCCCGCAGAGAGCATGCACCGGGCCCGACGTCCCGAGCACGAAAAGCAGCAGCACCCAGGCCGCGCCGCGGCGCACCGGGTGCGCGGACAGCGCAGCTTGTCGGGTCGATGGGAATGAGTTGCTCATGATTTGCCCATTAGACCAGCATCGGCGACCCGCGTTCCGCAACCCGGTCACAACCGGCCGAGGTTTACCCACGCGGTCCTGACTAGTTACCACAGTTGCGCACGTCGAGTCACGGTGACCGGTCCGACCCCCGCAAGCCCGTGCGGGCATCCGGGGCCAGGATGGGACCTGTGCGTCCGGGCAGGGAGAAGTGCAGGCGTGGCGCAATCGAGGAAATCATCAGCTGGCAATTGAACAGAATCAGAAACAATCCCCAGCCCACGGGCCTTGCCCCCATACGGGCCTGGGAGGCGCTCGAAGCGAGGTTGAAGCTGGAGATGCGGCTGACGCTCCAGTGGTAGCCGCGCTCCCTGAGAAGCTCGTAGGCCGCGTCCCAGAGCCGAGCGAAGAGGAGCCCGCCGCGCTGCTCCGGAAGGATGAATATGTCGTAATCCCAGGCGGCGCAACCGCGCGGTTGCGGGTCAAACCTTGCGCGAACTTCGTCCTCCTCGTAGGCGCTGGTCGCGATCCACATGCAGGCCAGAAGCCGGTCCTGCCTGACCGCGCCGAGGCAGATATCGCCGTTTCCGAGGCGAGCTGCGATCAGCTCCGGGTTGCGAGGTATCTGTGCGAGGACGGGGTCCCCCGGGTCGAGCGCGCGTATCGCGACAGTACTCGCGCGTCTCGGTATCAGGCGGCCCTCCGGTACAGGTTGCGACCAGAACGTGTACTTAAGGAGTCGCGAACGGTTTCCCGGCAGACGCCGCAGGAAGCGCGCCAGCAGGTAGAGTGCTGCATCGACGGGACCGAAATCCCGCAGCCTCGGTTTACCCGTCACGAGGAGACCGCGTTCGTGATCGCAGTGCGCATCCGCCGAATCATATGTTGAAGCATCTGTTCCTGGGCAGCATCGTGCTGGCAGTGCGCGCCCAGGGCGCAGGCTTGCCCGAGATTCCGCCAGGGCACTGGTACGAAATACCGGATTCGAGCCTGGCCGCTTCCAGGTTGCTCGAAGGCATGGACCGCTCGGTGAACAGGCTCACCGCGTGGAGCAGCGCGGCGCTCGATCCGGGAACGAACCGCCTGTTCGTGTGGGGTGGCGGGCACGCGGACTATGCCGGCAACGAGGTCTACGCGTTCGACATCGAGGCGCTGCGGTGGGAGCGGCTGTCCGACGCAGCGCATCCAGACCGCGAACGAACCGACACCTACTCGGACGGGAGCCCCCGATCTCGGCACACGTACGACTACATCGAGTTCGTGCCATCCGCGAACCGCCTGATGTCCTTCGGCGGCGCGGCGCTCTACCCGTACGGCAACACCTCCACGCGCCGGATCTCCGAGTTCGATCAAGGATCGCGCGGCTGGGTCACGGGTCGACGTGCGGACGTGCCGGCCGGTGGCAATATGATCGGCGCCCATGCGCGGCTCGATTCTTCATCCGGTGACGTTTACTTTCTGGCGGGTCAGCGCGCCCCGCTCATGCGCTACTCGCCCGCGGGCGATCGCTGGCGCGAGGGCTGGGGTGTTCACTATGTGCGAGTGCATGCCACGGCGGCCATCGATCCGAAGCGCCGATTCTTCGTTCTGATCGGCAGCGGCACCGGCGCACCGCAGGCGCTCAGGTGGGATCTCGATCGTCCCGGCCCGGCGACCGATCTGCGGTCCGTTACCTCTGGTGACAAGGAGATCGAGGGGGCGTATGCGCCGGGTTTCGATTACCACCCCGCGTCCGGCGTGTTCGTCGCCTGGTCGGGTGGTGCGGACGTCCACGTGCTCGACCCCGCGAGCTGGCGATGGACGCGCCGCGCGCCGGCGCCCGGAAATCGCACGGTCCCCGGACCGCAGCTGTCTACAGGCACGTATGGAAGATTCCGCTACGTCCCGGCGTTGGACCTGTTCGTCCTGATGAATGGCGTGGAGCGAAACGTATTCGTATACCGGCTCGCGCCGCTATAATTTCCCGCTATGCCCGCAAACGACCAGACCATAGACGGCGTACGTGCCGTCCTGACACGCAGCCTGCAGCTCGGCAACCGCGGCGGTGCGCTCGAGCGCTCAACACCTTTGCTGGGCAACCTTCCGGAGCTCGATTCGATGGCCGTGGTCCACGTGCTCGCAGCCATCGAGGAGCAGTTCGGAATCGTTGTAGCGGACGACGACGTGTCGGCCGAGACCTTCTCGACCTTCGGCAGCCTCGCGGACTTTGTCGAATCGAAGCTCGCTGTCTGAGGTCCGGCGCGAATCAGCGGGGGCCAGCCATTTGACCGGGCCCGATCCGTACGTACTTGCCGGCTCCGCCGGTTCGCTGTTCGCGCTGCACTTCGCCGCGGCCGGCACCTCACGACGCGCCGTGCTGATGCTGCCTCCATTTGCCGAGGAGCTCAACAAGTCGCGGCGAATGCTCTCGCTCGCGGCTCGCGCGCTGCAGGGCGCCGGGATGGACGTGCTCATGATCGATCTCTTCGGCACGGGTGACAGCGGCGGCGATTTCGGCGATGCGACGCTTGCGATCTGGCGCGACGATCTGCGTCGCGGCGCCGACTGGCTCGCACGGCGCGGCGTGACACGCCTCGACGTGCTCGCCGTCCGCGGAGGCGCGTTGCTGCTCGACCGCTTCGCGCCGCCGCCGGGCATGGCGCACGGGCGCGTCGTTATGTGGCAACCGGTCCTCAGCGGTCCGCTGCTGATCGCGCAGTTCCTGCGGCTCCGGGTCGCCGAGAGCATGACGGTGAGCGATCGTTCGGCGAATTCGCCCGATACGCGCGCGCTGCTCGAATCTGAGGGCAGCGTCGAAGTCGCGGGCTACGTGGTCAACCGCGAGCTGGTCCGCGCGCTCGAGGACATCACCGATCCCGTGAGCAATGCAGGCGGCTGGGAGGCCTGGGGCTGGTTCGAGGTGTCGGGGCCGGGCGTCAACACGCCCGGTGTCGCCGCCCAGCGGGCGATCGCGGCAATGCGTGCGCGAGGCATGCAGGTGCGCGAGTCGTGCCTGGAAGGCGAGCCCTTCTGGGCGACGCCCGAGATCGCCGTCGTCCCGGCGCTCGTCGATGCGACGGTCGAGTGCCTGGCGAGGCCGGACGCTTGAATCCCGAGGAGCCTGTCTGTATCGAGTCGCAGGGCGAGCGCTTGATCGGCGTCCTGCACCGGCCGCAGACCCTGTCGGGCGCATCGCGCGGCGTGGTAATCGTCGTGGGCGGTCCGCAATATCGCATCGGCAGTCACCGCCAGTTCGTGCTGCTGGCGCGCGCGCTCGCAGCGCGCGGCACCCCGGTGCTGCGCTTCGATCTTGCGGGCATGGGCGACAGCGACGGAGAGTTCGCCGGCTTCGAGCGTTCCGCTGCCGACATTCGCGCCGCGATCGACGCACTCCAGCACGGGGAACGCAGTGTGCGCGAAGTGTGTCTATGGGGGCTCTGCGACGGAGCATCCGCCGCCCTGATGTATGCCCCGCAGGATCCGCGAGTGTCGCATCTGGTACTGGTGAATCCCTGGGTGCGCACGAGCGCGGGCCAGGCTCAGGCGTATCTCGACGGGTACTATGGCCGCAAGCTCCGCAGCCGCGGATTCTGGAGACGGATGGCGGGGGATCCCTCGGCCATCTTGAAGGCCGCAGGCGGTTTCATCTCGAACCTCCGCCTGGCGCGGCAGACGCCGGAGCCGGAGGCGGACGGCAACGGGGACGACGAGCACTTTCTCGGGCGGATGCTGGCCGGCGCCTGCGTGTTCAAGGGTCGCGTGCTCCTGCTCCTGAGCGGCAGGGACATGGTGGCCACCGAGTTCGAATTGCTTCTCGAGCGCTCCGAGGAGTGGCGGGTCGCTCTGGGCCCGCCGCGCGTCGTCACGCGCAAGCTGCCCGAGGCGACCCACACCTTCTCGCGGCGGGTGTGGAGGGACTGGGCGGCAGCGGCGACGGCGGATTTCATCGCATGATGCTGCCGACGTTCATCGGGATCGGAGCGCAACGGGCCGGTACCACCTGGGCATACAACTGCCTCGCGCAGCACCCGGATGTGTACATGAGCGAGAAGAAGGAGCTGCATTTCTTCTACGCGCACTACGCACGCGGCCTCGACTGGTATGCAGCGCAGTTCAGCGCCGCGGGTGAGGCCGTCGCCCGCGGCGAAATCAGCCCGGACTACATGTACAGCCGCGAGGCGCTGGCGAACATCGCCCGGGACCTGGCGGGCGTCCGCCTGTTCGCGATTCTTCGCAATCCGATCGACCGCGCGATCTCGGCTTACGCGTTGCGCCAGGAGCGCAACCAGGGAATGAGCTTCGGCGAGGCCTGCCGGCGGTTTCCAGTTCTCATCGATCGTGGTCTGTACTGCGGCCATCTCGACATGATCGCCGAGTATTTTCCGGCGGAACGCCTCAAGGTGCTGCTGTACGACGATCTCGTGGCGCGGCCCGGGGCGTTTCTCGACGAGCTCTACGGCTTCATCGGCGTGCGCAAGGGCATCAGGCCTCCCGCCATGGGTACGCGATACAACCGTGTCGTCTATCCCGGGCTGCAGAAGGCGCTGCTTGGAGCTCGTCTCGGCTGGATCATCGACGCGATCAAGGGCACGCCTGCCGGCACCTGGATCCGGCGGCGCAACAGCGTTGCACGACGCGGCAGCGGGGTCGCTACTGCCGCGGATCTCGAGTATCTGCGTGCTGCGTTTGCCGATGACGTGCGGGAGCTTTCGCGGCGGCTGGGCCGCGACCTCGGCGGATGGCTGAATTGAAGTGATGGCGCCGCGCGCACCAATCCTGCTGTTCGGCATGCCGAGGTCCGGCACGACCTGGCTCGGCAAGATCTTCGACAGCCATCCGGAAGTTCTCTACCGGCACGAGCCAGATACCTGGCAGCGCCTTACCGACGTGCCGATAGTCGCGGGTCGCGCCACCAGCCCGATACACGCGGCGCGTCTGCAGGCCTTCGTCGAGTCGTTGCCGGCGATACGGGCCGACCGCGTCTGCGGCAAGCGGCCCTTGTTTCCGAAATCGTACGCGACGCGATCGGCGGTGCGCCGCTATGCGATCGCATCGATGCTGTACAAGGCTGTCGCACGCGCGGGTCTCAGGACCGATCCACCTACGCCACCGCAGCCCGGTGATGGCAAGGACTATCGACTGGCGTGGAAGTCGATCGAGTCGCTGGGCCGCCTTGGCCTGGTGCTCGAGAGCCTGCCCGACGCACGTTCGGTGCATATCGTTCGCCACCCCTGCGGCTATGTCGCATCCGTGCTGCGCGGTGAGGCTGCGGCGCGTTTCGATCACAATGCGGCGGCCGCGGATTTCCCGATCTACGAGATGTTGTCCGGGACGGCACCTGCCCGCCGGCGCGGCCTGACGCTCGATCGGTTCCGCGTCATGCCGGTCGTCGAGCGACTCGCGTGGCGCTGGGTGATCTTCAACGAGTTCGCGTCGGAGGACACCACTGGCGAGCCCCGTAACCGCGTCCTGTACTACGAAGAACTCTGCGCGTCACCTGAATCCGTCACGCGCGCATTGTTCGATTTCTGCGCGCTCGGCTGGAGCGAGCAGACGGCGCAGTTCCTGCACAGCAGCACCACGCGGAGCCGCGACGACTATTACAGCGTGTTCAAGGATCCGCTTGCGAGTGCCTGGCGCTGGCAGTCCGAGCTCTCCGCGGAGGACGCGGCGATCGTGGCCCGCGTCACCGCGGATTCCGCGCCAGCGCGGCCCTATTTCGTGCCCAGTACGTGGAATCGTCCAGCGACCGGATTCGGTTCGCCCGGCTGAACGATGCGCCTGCGCCGAATCAGGGGGCCTGCCAGTCGACGGGTTTGTACACCCAGACCTGACCCTCGAAGCCGTTCCCGAGTCCCAGCATCACGTCGTGGCTGCGCAGATACTTCCATTTGCCAAGCACACCGGTCGTTCCTGTCAGTGCCGGGAGGTTCGCGCCGGATACCGGTGCGGGTGCGACGGTCCAGCCCGTGGCCGTGAAGGCCGATCCGGACGCCGGCGGCTTCAGGTGCCATATCTGGCCATCGCCGTTCCACAGCACGAACACCGATCGCCGCGGGTCGAAATCCATGCCGTGCAGTTTCGACAGCACGAACTGGCCGTTGAAAGTCGGCGGCACGAACTTGATCGGGTTGTTGGCTGGACCGGGCGTCGCGACATTCCACATCACGATGCCCAAAGCCCGTGCCCATCTTCGCGGTGCGCAGATAGAGCCGCCGCACGGGGTCGTAGGCGCCCGCGCCCTGGTCGGAATAGCTCTTAAGCCCGGGCCCAATCAGGTCCCAGCGATCGAGCGAGGGGTTCTCCAGGCTCGGTATGCGGTAGCGGAACAGATCACCGCCGTTTTGGGCGACTCAGTCACGAGGACGGACTCGACGCCCTGTTCGACCACGTACGCCGAAGTGCCATTGACAAACGAGTCCGGACGGCTTGCGCCGATGCCGTTGACGGCGATCGCGTTGCGGTTCATCCACATCCGCCCGCCGATCACGTTCGCCAAGATCGCCGCAAGCCGTCGTGCCGCCGACCATGTCCGCGCCGGCGCGGCTCGGGTCCCACAGATACGGGCCGGTCTTGGTCACTCCGTCCTAGAGCATGAAGGAGCCCCGGTGTTGTAGATCGCGCCGCCGAAGGTAATGAAGCGATCGGCGAGGGCGAGGAATTCCTGGTTGTCGTAGGTATGCGAAGAAATCGGCGCATTGAGCGCGCCGTCCATGGCGAAGAATCGCCGGTCGTCGAACGGCGCGTCCACAGCGCTCGGCAGTGAGGCACGGTGCCACCGGAGATCTCCCGCATCAAAGCGGTAGACGTCATTGCCGGCATAGTTGGCGTGACCGCCGCCCCAGATGATCAGGTGACGGCGATTCGGATCCCAGGTCATCGAGCTCCACGCCGTGATGATCTTGCGAGGGTCGCCGAGCGGCACACCGTTCACGCGCGCGCGCTGCTGCAGCGGAGTCCAGACGTCCTCGTAGCGGTTGAGGTTGACCTTGATCCAGCTCCCCTCGGGTGCCGCGGCGATGCGGCTCCTGAGCGCGTCGCCGGAAGACGGTGGGAACACTGTGATCGTCACGCTCGCCGTATCGGTACCGCCTCGTCCGTCGGACACCGTATAGGCGAAGCTGTCGTTGCCGTCGAATCCTGCAGCAGGCGTATACGCCACCATCCGTCGGCGTGCGCAGTCGCCGTGCCATGCGCGGGGGAGCCCACCGAAGTCACATCCAGATCGTCCCCGTCGGCGTCCGTGTCGTTGGCGAGCACCTCAACGACGACCGGCACGTCGCGCGGCGTGCTCGCGGGGTCGTCGGCCGCGAGCGGCGAGCGGTTCGCCGGAGGGGAAAGCAGGTCGGCAACGGAATAGCGCCCGTCCGAGAAGATCACGAACTCGACGCCGGTAACCGTGTCGGTGCCGTCGCTTCCGGTGAGCGCCTGTACCTGAAATGTTGCGCTGGTGCCTGTGATCGCATGGCTCGCGCGGGCTCTTGCGAAGCGGGCGTCGTCGCTCCCTGGTCCGCCATCGATGATGTCGTTGCCGGGTCCGCCGATGAGCAGATCGGCACCGCCGCCGCCTTGCAGCCGGTCATAGCCGTATCCGCCGTCGATCGCGTCGGCGGCGCTGGAGCCGATGAGCCGATCGTCACCGCCCCGGCCGCGAAGGTCATGCGCGGCGGAGGAGGAGGACACATCGATCACGTCCGCCGCATCGGTGCCCTCGATGACGATTGCGCTCCATGCGCAGGGTGTGGCGATGCCAAGCGCGAGGGAAACGACGACAGGAAAGGCGGCGCGTCGCCCACGCGGGACGTTCTTCGTCGAACAATGCGCCATCGGTCCGCTCGGCAACTCCCTTCCGACGGACAGTATCGCACGCGGAATCCGCGGGCGGACGCCTCGAGCGTCGCGGGCCGCTGGCAGGCGTTCTGTCAAATCGCGCCCGTGCCGGCGCGTCGCGGGCCTCGTTATTTACATGCGTTAGATGCGGAACCAGCCCGGCATCTCGATCGGCGCGGTCTCCGCCGAAGGTCGCTGCTCGCCGCCGACGAATACTGCCGTGCGCGGCGGCGGCGGGTACGGCCAGGGCCCGGGCCCCTGCTTCTCGACCTGCGCCGCATCAGGATGGTTATCCAAGTCGAACCAGCGGCGCGGGTCGCTCATGTCCTCGACGGTCCAGCCCTCATAGCGGTTGTTCGCGAAGAAACTCACGCTGCGCTCGACCCACCCCGACGGCACCGTGCCCCAGATCTCCGACGAGGAGCCCTGGAAGGCCGCCTCGCGCGGCGCGGTGCCGTCGTCGCGGAACGCGGACTGACGTCGGTCGCCGTCATTGATCCAGCGGAACCGGTTGTAAGCGACGTACTTCTTGAACGTGTACGGGTTCGCCGGATCGGCGATGTCGTACGAGCGGACCACCCTCCAGAACTCGGGGTTGACGAAGGTCTCGGGTCCCGCGGTGAATCCTTCGGGCGCAAACCCGGGGTGCACCGAGCTGAGCGGCGGATCGAAGC
This sequence comes from uncultured Gammaproteobacteria bacterium, assembly GCA_963728295.1. Lineage (GTDB taxonomy): Bacteria > Pseudomonadota > Gammaproteobacteria > Steroidobacterales > Steroidobacteraceae > DATJKD01. The sequence goes on from CAVSKB010000011.1 coordinate 748,488, forward strand.
TGATGTCCGGATAGGCGGGAGAATCAGCGCCCCACATCCCGCGTCGCGCGCGCAGGAATATCAGGCCGTTGGAGGGCCCCCAGCGTTCCTTGGAAAACGCTGCCGACCAGGTCGTTGTTGTAGATGACGACTTCGCCCGAGCTCGCGACGTCGACGACCTTGTCCGAGCGCATGCCGACGGCGAGATTCTGCTCGTCGAGCATGCCGCTCAGGTAGCTGTTGCGGATGCTGACGAAGGAGCGCGTGGACTTCACGCCGCTGCACTCCTTCGAGCCCGTGATGCGGATGTTGTTGATGAGCAGGCGCGAGTCGAGTCGCCCCTCGATGTACATCTGGTGCCGCAGATTGCTCTGCCAGCCCATCTGCGAGCCGTGGAAGTTCCAGAACCAGTACCGCCAGCTGCCACCCGGCGCTCGGTGAGCCGGGCGGCGCCTTGAAGCCGTTCGCGTCGCGGGTCGAATCGTGCTGGTAGACCTGGGTGACGTAGAGGTTGACCTCGCGGTCCTCGAGATTGAGGCTCGTGTTCACCGTCGTGTCGTGCAGCTCCAGATTCTTGAGATAGCCCGTCTCGAGCCCGTCGAGGTTCAGGTTGTCGTGCGCGAGCACCGGGCGGGTTCCCGGCTCGCCGATCACGTACAGGTTGAGCAGCCCGCGCTGCAGGTAGAAATCCTCCGAGTACGTCCCGGGCGTCACGAGCAGCACGTTGGGCGATTCGTAGGGCGCATCGCCACGCAGCTTGCGCTGCATGTCGTTCCACGAGGTGGTGCCGGAGTCGTGGCCGATGCCCGGGAAGCGTTGGGCGGCGCCTACACCCCATGCGACCGTCGGCTCGAGCACGCGGACCCTGAACTCCTGCGAGCTCGCGGATTCCGTCGGCGCATTGAGGCGCACGCGCGCTGTGGCCGTGCCATTACCCGTGCCGTCGTAGCTCAGGATGCCGGTAGCCGGGTCGTACGTCACGCCGTCGACCTCGCCATCGATGACTTCAAGCCGGGTCTCGACGCGCGGTCTCCAGCCGCTCTCGTTGCGGAGGTCGCCGGGCGTCCAGCGGTTGCGCGTGTCGAGATGGAAAATCCCGAGATGCTCGGTCTCGGAGTAGCCGCGGACGAAAACGATCTCGGGAATCTCGGCGAAACGGAACGGGCCTCCGGCCGAAGGCATGTCCGGCGGCTCAACCGGTGGCGGTGGCGAAGGCGTGGTGCCAGTCGCTTCGACACGGATACTGAAAGGCGACAGGGTCCTGCGCGCATTTCCGTCGGACACGGAAAGCGTGACGTCCTTGAAGCTGCCGACGTTGACGCTGTTCGGCGTTCCGGAAAGTCGGCCGTTGCTTGCGTCGAAGCTGAGCCATCCGGGCAGGTTCGCAACGGCGAAAGTGAGCGGCTGGCCGTCCGGGTCGGCGGCGCGCGGCGTGAACTGGTAGCGTTCGCCCGCGCGGACCTTTGTCCTTGGCGTGCCGCTGATGGTCGGGGGACTGTTCTGCGTCGAGTCCAGGCCGAAGGAGAAGGAGTCGTCGCCATCGTCCTTGCACGCACTCATCGCCACAAGCAAGACACCGAGTGCGAGGGCCTTCAGACCGGTCGTCAACTGCATCGTTCTGTCCTTCGTCATGATCCAGAGCCAACGCGCCGGATGTGCGGCGAGCTGCGTGGCGCATCAGACGGCAGGAGAGTCGAGTGCCGGGATGGAACGGCGGACGGGGACGGTGCGTTGCGCGGGGAAGCGGCCCTGCGCTCCGGCAACCCCGCTATCGCCCGCGCTTCGTGCGGGGACCGGAGGCTTTGCGTCCCCGCCTTGCGACGGGTTTGCCCTTGGTGCGTCGGGATGAAGTATTCGACAGATCGCGCGTCGTCGGCTGAGACGCAACTCTCAGCCTGCATCGAGCCGGCATTACGTCAAAGAAGCAGCTCGAGCGGCGGCGGATGACTCAGAAATCCGAGCGGGCTCGCAGTGAAACCGTAGGCGCCCGATTGAAACACGGCGATCAGATCGCCTTCACGTGCCTGGTCGAGCTCCATTCGATCCGCGAGCAGATCGAGCGGTGTGCAGAGCGGGCCCGACGACGGAGACCTGCTCGCGCGGACCCACGCCGATGCGGTTCGCAACCAGTACCGGATAGTTCTTCCGCAGCACCTGGCCGAAGTTGCCGGAGGCCGCGAGGTGATGATGCAGCCCGCCGTCGGTGATCAGGAACACGTGGCCGCGCGAGACCTTGCGGTCGAGCACGCGACAGACGTACACGCCCGCCTCGCCGACCAGGAACCGCCCGAGCTCGAGCACGATGTGCGCATCGGGGAACTCCGCCTCGATGCGCGGCGCGAGCTCGCGCAGGTTGGCGCCGATCGGTTCCAGGTCGAGCAGCTTCTCGCCGGGGAAATAGGGTATGCCGAATCCGCCGCCGAGATTCAGCAGGCGTACCGGCGCAGGTGCGTGGCGCGACAACTCGAACGCGAGCGCGGCGGACTTCTGCTGTGCCTCGATCAGGATCTCCGGGCGCAGGTTCTGCGAGCCGCTGAAGATGTGAAAGCCCCAGAACTCGAGCGGCAGCCGGGCCAGTTCCTCGAGCAACGCGGGCACAGCCTCGGCGTCCACGCCGAACTGCTTTGGTCCTCCCGCCATCTTCATTCCGGAGGACTTGAGTTCGAAGTCGGGATTGACGCGCACGGCAACTCTGGGCCGAGATCCACTGCGCACCGCGAGATCGGCTAGCCGCCGCATCTCGAGCGGCGACTCCATGTTGACGACGATGCCCGCAGCGACGGCTCGCTCGAGCTCTGCGATGGTCTTGCCCGGCCCGGCGAAGCTGATCTCGGTCCGATTCACGGCCGTGGCGAGCGCGACGTCGAGTTCCGCCGCGGATGCGACATCGAGACCGTCGACCAGGCCGGCAAGGTGGTTTACGACGCCGGGCAGCGGATTCGCCTTGATCGCGTAGTGGAGTCCCACCGCCGACGGCAGAGCCGCGCGGAGCATCTCGACCTTGCGCGTCATGACCGATCGATCGTAGAGATATAACGGCGTGCGCCCTGCATCGGCCGCGATCGCGGAGATCCGTCTTCCGCCGACGACGAGCTCGCCATCCTGAACCCCGTACCAGGGCATCGGCGGATGCTGCGAGAATGCATCGAGCGTCATGCCAGTTCCGCCAAAGCATTCACGTACGCTCGCAGCGAGCGCCGGCCGGTCGAACTTCCCGTTAGGGTTCCGCGGCAAAGCCGTCAGCCATTCGATGCGATGCGGCACCATGTACAGCGGCATTTGCGCGCGGCAATGCGCGAGCAACCGCTCGTCTCCGTCCGAGGGGACGCCGGAATCCGGCGGCGATGCGATCAGTACGATGCCTTCGCCCAGCGCGGGATGCGGAGCGGCGACGGCTACGGCATCACCGACCAGGCCCGACGCGTATACGATCTCCTCGACCTCGGTCGGGCTCACGCGGTAACCCGACGTCTTGATCATCTCGTCGCGGCGACCGACGAAATAGAGATAGCCTTCGGCGTCGCGCCGGACCGTGTCACCGGACCACACCGCCATCTCCGTCAGCGGCAGCTCCGTGCGCTGCGCGGGCACCGGCCGGAAGCGCTCGGCGGTCTTGGCGGGATCGTTCCAGTAGCCGAGGCCGACCAATGCGCCGCGCTGCACGAGCTCGCCCGGCTCGTCCGGATCGCACGGTGTCCCGTCGGGTCGCACGACCATGATTTCCGCGTTCGGGATCGCCTTGCCCATGGAGTCGGGCCGCCGATCGATTTCCTCCGGAGGCAGATAGGTGCCGCGGAACGCCTCGGTGAGACCGTACATCAGAAAGGGTCGCGTACGTGGCAGCGCGGCGCGCAGCTTGTCGAGCGTCGCGCGTGGCATGCGGCCACCTGAGTTCGTCATGTACCGGAGGTGCCCGTCGATCCCGGAGGGCCACTGCAGGTCCGCAAGCTGGATCCAGAGCGGGGGCACCCCGGCGAGCCCCGTGATGCGGTCCTTCTGAACCGCCGTGACGATGTCCTTCGCGAACAGGTGGTCGATCAGCGAGACGCTGGCGCCGACCAGGAACGCCGTCGTGAGCTGACTGAAGCCGTAATCGAAGCTGAACGGCAGCACCGCGAGCAAACGGTCATCCGCTGTGTTACCCAGATACCCGGCGACGCTCGTTGCGCCGCTCATCATGTTGCGATGTGACAGCACCACGCCCTTCGGACGGCCGGTACTGCCGGACGTGTACAGGATCGCGGCGACGTCGATGTCGATGACTCGATGCAGTGACCGGGACCCGCTCGTGAGCAGGGCAGGCCAGGTGAGCTGCGCGAGACCGGCACGCGCCGGCGCGCGTGTCTCACCGCCGACGACGACTACTGCACGCAGTGCCGCTGACGACGCGACCTCGGCGGCGACGTCTGCCAGCCGGTCGGCGCTCGTAACGAGAATGGACGCTGCCGAATCGCGCAATATGTGCCCGACCTGCGCGCCCTTGAGCAACGGATTGACCGGTACGAACACGCCGCCGGCCAAGCCCGCGGCGAAGCAGGTGACGACGGTCTCGACACGCTTGTTGAGATAGATCGCAACCCGCCCCTGCTTTTCGAGCCCGGCCGCGCACAGCCCGCGGGCCGCGGCGTCGATCGCGCCCGCCAGCTCCGCGTAGCTGACCGTGGCATCTCTGTGCCGGAGTGCGACCCCGTCCGGCGTATTCACGGCGGATCGCAGTGGAAGGTCTGGAAGCAGTCCGGTCATTCAAGGTATCCGTACGCCCGAGCGAAGCTCCGTAGTCTAGCGGCCGCGATGGACGTGAAAAGGTGAAGTGCTTGGCAGGCGCCGATCAGAGCGCCCCGGCGCCCCGGTCAGCGGCGCGGATCTTCGGCATACAGACGCTCGAGGATTGCGCGTATGGCTTCGAACTCCGCCGCTTCGACGCTGGGCCGGGACTGTTTGTCGAGACGCATGTCGATTTCACGCCGGATCGGAAGCGGTGCGCCCGTCCGCTCGCGGTACCAGTCGGCCACTCCGTCGAGCACCGCCTGGGGCCCGAGGCACAGCGACTCGTAGCTAACGAACATGAAGCGGTCTGTCCCGATCCGCGCCTGGTCCTCGCGGATGTCCCGTTCCAGTTCCACGACCTGCGCGCAGACCTGCTCGATCGGCGCCAGTCGCCTGATGCGTTCAAAGGCGCGCGGTCGCGCCGAGAGCCAGGCAGTCTCATCGCCGAGGAAGCGCCGCCTGCCGGCGAGGATCGACTGCGCGGTCATTTCGGGAGAGCGGTGCAGGTGTATGAAGAGGGCCTCGGGAAACGCCGCCGCAAGCGCGCACAGGCGAGGCGCATGACGCTGCCACTTGCTGACGAAGGGCGCGTGCTGGCGCCGCTGCAGCTGGTCGATCGTTGCGCGCATCTCGCCGACGGCGGCCGGGTCGAGGCTCGCGGGTTCTATGTAGTCCAGCGAATCGGGGAGCCAGCGGTTCCACAGCCGCCAGCCCTGGTTTGGCGCGTTCCAGCCACGCGTGGACCCGAACGTGCTCGCCAGATCGTCGGGTGGACTCTGACCGCCGAACAGGTCCGACATGGCCGCAATCGTTACCGGACTCTCCGGAAATGCTGCCATCAGGTTCGAGAAATACGCCAGCCGGAAGCGTTGCAGCAGCAGCTGATAGAGAAGCGTCGAGCCGGATCTCGGCAGCGAGATCACGAACAGTGGCCCGTAAGTGAGCCGCGCCGGCGGCTCGAGGCGTCGTCGCTCGTGCCCGGCCAGACGGCGCGACAACGCCCTGCGGGCGGCGGAAATCATGCTGCGGTCACGCTCAAGGGCACCTGCGCCGACGGATCCGTGTGACGGTACGCAAGATCTTGCGCAGGCGATAGTCTAGTCTTGCCAGCGCGGCCGCTGGTTCTGCGGTGGTGCCCGGCAAGCGCATGAAGACCGCCTTTCTCAAGACCTGCAACCGGCTCGGAATCTCGCGCATCGCGCGCGGGTTGACGGGGCGCGGCGTGCGCATCCTCGCGTACCACGGCTTCTGCGATGGTGACGAGGCACGGTTCCAGCCGATGCTCTTCATGCGCGCCCAGACGTTTCGCGCGCGGATGCAGCGCCTGGTCGAATCGGGTCACCGTGTAATTTCGCTGGCCGAGGCCGTCTTGCGCCTCGAGGCACGCGACGTCGAGCCGGGGCTGGCGGTGATCACGATCGACGACGGCTGGCACGGGATACACCAGCACGCCTGGCCCGTGCTGCGCGAGTTCGGCCTGCCCGCGACCGTGTACGTGTCGAGCTATTACGCACAATCCCAGCTGCCCGTGCTCAACGTGTTCACGCGTTACCTGGTATGGCGATCGCCGCTGTCGCAGCTCGCGCTTGACGGGCTCGCGCCCGGCCTCGCAGGCCGGCACGAGCTCACGGATCGCGCCGCACGGAACCGGCTCGCCGATCAACTGTCCCGGCACGCGGACGACACGCTCGCGACCGCAGAGCGTCTCGGGTTCATGCGGACGGTCGCCGCCAGGCTCGAGGTTGACATCGAGCCCGTGCTCGGGCGACGAACCTTCCACCTGATGTCGCCCGCCCAGCTGGGAGAGCTCGCAGCGGCGGGCGTCGCTCTCGAGCTTCATACACATCGCCACCGGTTTCCGCCCGAGGACCATGCCGCCTGCGTCGAGGAGATCGACCGCAACCGGCGCTTTCTCGAGGACATCACCGGCGCAGTGGCGACGCATTTCTGTTATCCGAGCGGCGAATACCGTCCGCACCAGAAGGCATGGCTGCGCGAGCTCGGAGTGGCGAGCGCGACCACGACGCGGCACGGCCTGAGCTACGCGGGAATGGACGCCATGGAACTGCCGCGTTTTCTCGATTCGGACGCGCATGCTCCGGAACTCTTCGATGCGGCGCTGACCGGTCTGCTCGCAATTCTGCGGGAGCCGGCCGCGGCGCTGCGCCGTTCGCTCGCCGCCTGATCCGGCAACGCGGTGGTCAGCGCAGTCGCAGCGAGTCGGCCAGGAATCGTCGCCACTGCCGGAAATAGAGCCCCGAATCACCAGGGAACCTGAGATCGTCCCGGACACCCGGGTGCAGGAACAGGGCCACGAACGAAAGCAGCGCCTGGCAGCGCGTAACCGGCGAGAGGCGTGGATCGCGCAGTTTCGACAGCATGTGGCCCCAGTCGGTAGGCAGCGTCCAGCGGCTCGTGAGGCCTGTGCTGCCACGCGCGGGCGGACCGCTCAGTCCGTCGAGATGGTGCTCGACCAGCCGTCTCGGATAGTCGGCCCCGGCGTACAGGTCGAGATGCAGCGCGGCCCAGAACCTGGAGTTGATCTCGATGAACTCGAAGGCGTCACTCTCCGGGCTCCACTTGTACTCGAGCATCGCGATGCCTTCCCACCCGAGATGGCGCACACGCGCAAGGGCATCGTCGCGCATCGCCTGGTGCCACCACGAGCGGCGGAGCCCGCTGGTGCCTCCCGTGTGGGGATTGTCGTGCAGGGACAGCATCATCGACTCGAGCATCGGCTGACCGCCGATCACGAGCAGATTCACCCCGGCCTGCTGCGACGCGCGGGCATGGCCCTGGACCAGGACGCGCGTGTGCGTGTGCTGCGCCTCTGCCACCGCGCGCAAGGCCGAGTCGATGGAATCCGCGCGGCACACCAGGCCGCGCGCGGCTCCGCGCGCATGGACCGCGTCGGCTTTGACCCAGTACGGTGCGGCGAGCGCGACGAGATCCGCCGCGACCGGTGCCCGGTCCCCATCGTAGATTACCGACTGAGGCAGGTTGCGGCGCACGGCCGCGCCGTCGGGAGTCGCGGCGAAGCTCGAGAGTACGTCGCATTTCGAGAGACATCGATACACGACTGCGGACTCCGGCAGAGCCGGCAACCACCTGCGGAAATCCTCGATGCGCGCGCGCAGGGCGAGGAGCAGCGCCTCGGTCGGAATGAGCGCCCGGATGGAGTGCTCGACGAGGTACCCATGCAACCAGTCGGCGAAGACCGGGTCGTCGTATCCGGGCGCCCGGACCGGGCGGCCGTTGTAGCGCGAGTAAAGGCCGAGGGCGTCTGCCTGGCTCGAGTAGCCGTGCGTTTCGTAGCCAGCGCGCCCCAGGGATCGCAGGACACCCAGCATCCCCAGCGCATGCACGTCCGCGACCATTACCGGAGCCTGCCGCGGCAATGCGGCTTCGCGAGCGAGGTGCACCGTCACGACGCGGACCCACCGCAGGATGCGAAGCCGCCGGGCTTGTTCCGGCTGGCCTGCGGGCGCTCGCGCGCCGCGACGGGATGCGCATACTCGAAAACAGGTATCAGGTCTGCGGGACGGTCACCGATCACCGGCACGGCATCGCGCGACGGAGGCGCAGGCCCGCGCAGGCGGAAGTCGAGCGCCGCGGGATCGGCGAAGGCGCCCAGCGGCACGACCAGGTTGGCCCGGACTTCGGCCGGTCCCCGTACGGGCTCACCGGCCGCGCCACCGAACACGTTGCCGACCACGAGGGCTGGCACCGGGGCGTGATTGAAGACGAAGACCGGACGGCTGCGCAGACTCACGAAGGTGTTGGAAGCGATCCGCAGCCGTCCCTCGGGCGCACGTCCCTTGTCCTCGGCGCCATAGCTCAGGACGGCGCCGTTCGGGCTCGCCTCGGCCTGCAGGATCAGGTTGCCGATCACCGTCGCGTCAGTGCTGCGCGGAAAATCCAGCTCATAGCTCGCGGGCCCGGACGGGATGTCGGCGAGGCGGTTGTAGGCGATGAGGTTGTGCTTTGCCCGGCTCTTGAGCAGATGCCCGTTGCGTGCGCCGGAGGAGCTCGAGAATCGCATCTCGAAACGCGCGATCGACCCGATGTAGAGGTTGTGCGCTTTGCCATCCTCGTGGCCGTTGCGGGTGAAGTCGCTGTACTCGACGGTGATTTCCTGCTCCGGATCGTTGTCGGAGAGCAGGCCCGTGTCGCTGTCGTGGAAGTAACCTGCGCGTACGGTGAGGCGACGGCCCTGTGCGCGGATGCCAGCGCCGTTTCCGCTGGCGAGCCTCGCGCCCGAGAACTCGACGTTCTCGACCACCACCTCGTCGCCGTTGAACACCCAGATCGCCTTGCCCTGTGCCAGCGTCTCACCGGCCACGAGATGAGGGCGACCGTTGATCCCGCGGATCAGGAGCCGGTCCTGCGGCCATACCGCGCGGCTGTCCGGATACTCCGCGGCATCGATCAGGATCGCATCGCCATCGCGGGCCGCTCGGGCCGCGGCGGCCGGCGTGGCCAACTCCCGATCGGGGCCGACGTGCAGGACGCGACGACCGGCCCCAACCGCCGCCGGCTCGAAGCCGAGCAGATCAGCCATCGCGGCCACGCAGAGACCCTCCGCCCACGCTGCGACTGGCAGCATCAGGCCCAAGGCGACCAGCGACGCACGCGTCACCGGCTATTCCTTGAAATCGTCCGGCGATACGCCGTGGCGCGTGAGCAGCTTGTAAAAATCCGTGCGATTGCGCTTCGCGAGACGCGCGGCCTGAGACACGTTGCCCTTGGTGATTTGCAGCAATTGGGTGAGATAGCCGCGCGTGAACTCGTCGCGCGCCTCGTCGAAGGACGGCATGCGCGTGGTCTGCCCCATCGCCTGCTTGACCAGCTCGGGCGAGATCACGGCACCGACAGCGAGCGACGCGACTTCCCGGACGACCTGGCGCAGCTCCCGCACGTTGCCCGGCCAGCTTGCGGCGGCCAGCACCTCGAGGGCCTGCGGCGACATGCTGCGGCGGGTCTGGCCAGTCTCTGCCGCGATCTCGTCGAGAAAACGCGCGACGAGAAGGGGAATATCCTCCCGTCGCTTCGACAACTGCGGCAGGTCGAAATGCAGCCCGTTGAGGCGGTCGAAAAGACCCTCCGCAAACTGCTGCGCCGCGACCAGCTCGTCCAGCCGCCGCTCGCTGGTCACCAGGACCCGCACGCCGGTCTGCCTCACGCGGCCCTCGGCATCGACCGTGGCCGGGCCGGGCAGTGCCTGCGCGAGCCCGCGCTGCAGCGCCTCCGGCAGCGCGTCGACGTTGCGCAGGAACACCGTGCCGCCCTCGGCAGCACGCAGCACGGCGGCAAGGCGTTCCTCGCCGGTCTCCGGCGCAAGCAGACCGCAGTCCATCGCGATGAAGGGTCCCTCGCGTCGCGGGCTGAACATGTGTATCGCGCGCGCCAGCGGCTCCTTGCCGGTTCCCGACTCGCCGGTGAGCAGCACCGAGGTATCCGTGTTCGCGACCATCCGCGCCCTCGCGAGCAGGTCCGAGAGCTGGGAGTTGCGGGTGAGGAACTCTGTCTGCCACTCCTCGCTCGCGTCGATAAAACCCGAGGTGCGCAGCGCCCGGCGTACCTCGGCGAGCAGATGATCCTTTTCGAGCGGCTTGGTGAGAAATGCGAACGCGCCCGACTGCGTCGCGCGCACCGCATCGGGGATGGTGCCGTGGGCGGTGAGCAGGATCACGCTCAGGCCCGGCCAGCGCTTCTGCAGCTCCCTGAGCAGCCCGATACCATCCATCTCGGCCATCCGCAGATCGGAGATCACCAGATCCGGGCGGAACAACACGGCGGATTCGAGCGCGCCCGCTGCGCTTGCGACGGGCTCGACCTCGTACTTCTCCGACCGGAGCCGTATGGTGAGCAGGCGCAGCAGCCCGGGATCGTCGTCGACCACCAGGATGCGTGCCGGGCGATTCTTGCGGGTCGCACTCACGGTGGGGTGCCATCGGCTGAGGGGGTTGCGTCGTCATCCCTCTCCATCAGCGTCCTCTCGATATCCGTGATCGCATCGAGCTTCTGCTGGATCGTGTCCCGCTCGCGGCGAACTCGCGCCAGATCCGCCGCTATCGCGTTGATCTGGGATTGCGTCTGCGCCTCGGCGGCGCGCAGTCGTGCCTCGGTTTCGAGCCGTGCGCGCGCAAGATCGGCGTACTGCGAGACACGCGCGGTGAACTCCCGCTGGAAGGCGCTGGCGAGCCGCATCTCGTCGGGTGACAGACGCTCGGGTGTCGCGAGCAGCGTGTTGAGCAGGCGGCTCGCTTCCAGCGGATTACTGTCGTCATGACCCGGAGTGCCGAGCACGAGCGCGTACCGCAGCGTATTGCCGGGGGTCGGAGCGTGCTGCCACGCGGTCCGGGCCGCGAGCAGGGTCGCCTGCTGGCGCGTCGAATCACCAGCTGCCATGCCGTCGAGGGCCTCGAGGTAGCTCGCGGCCGGGAGGCCGAAGCTCGGCGCGGGAGGTGACTCAGGGGCCGGATCCTTGGCGTGCTCAGGCGTCCGGCAGCCCCCGACAAGGGCTGCGGCCGCGAGGGTCGCCAGAGGAATAACCCGGGCTTGCCACGGGCGGGGCGCGCGTGAGCTCATGCGCCCGTATCCTACCGTGAGGGCGGGCGGGCGGAGTCAGACAAAAAGAAAAGCGGCGATCTTTCGATCGCCGCTTTGAATTGGACGGTTACCTCGAACGTCGGGGATCCGCGGCCGTCAGCTCCGTCGGCGACGCCCGGCAGCACCGAGCCCCAGCAGACCGAGACCCAGGAGGGCCAGCGAGCCCGGCTCCGGGACCGCGCGGGCGAAGGTATTCAGATTGCCCGAATACGATTCCGCGCTCGGTCCGTCGATCACGCTGCCCGAGATGACGAAGACATATCGGCCGGCCGCAAGGGACGTGAAATCGATGTTCACGAATCCGCCATTCGAGTCGGTTGCGATCGCCGTAGGGTCAAAGCTAATGCTGCTGCATGCCCCGGGCGAGCCCGCCGCGCAGACCGAGCCCGTGTCCGCATGCAAGCTGACCGTGAAATCGGAAACGGCGCCAAACGGATTGAAGATCGCGTTGATGGTCGCCTCACCGGCCGGGTCCAGGTCGAACACCCACATGTCAGTGAACGCTCCCGGCGGCCATCTGCGTGTTGGTGAACGTCGACTGGTCCTGGAGTGTCGGGTCATGCGCCCCGAGGTACGAGCCAGCGCTGGCATCCAGATAGTCGCAGCCAGAGCAGATGGTCCCTGCCTGTGCGACTTGGCTGCCGAGGGCCAGCGCGCCAACTGCGGCGACACCAGTCAGTAGATTTTTAATTTTCATGTGGTCGTTCTCCTCGTCCTGTCTTCCGACACTGCTTCGTCCCTTCCCGGGACCGTGCCTTAGTAAAGCAACATGCATGCCAAAGGCGAGAACTGCCATAAAAACAGCGTGTTAGCTCTTATGTAATTCCTGCATCGCGGTGGCGATGTAAGGGTTTTCGACGCTCTCGGGGCCACGCGGCTGAGCTGGCTGCAGGGGCAGGACTATGCGTATGTGGGCCCCCGGAAGCCCACCCTCGACGAACTCGATGCGGCCGCCGTGCGCCGCCACGAAGTCGTGCACCACGGACAGGCCGATCCCGGTGCCGCGCACGTACCCGGTCTGGGGCGTATCGGCCTGGTAGAACGGCTCGAAGATCCGCGGCCGATCGGCGATCGGAATTCCGGGTCCGGTGTCCGCCACCTCGAGCTGCCACCAGCCGGCCACCCCCAGGCCGGCCTGGACCAGGACGGTGCCGTCGGCGGGCGCGAACTTGATCGCGTTGGAGAGCAGGTTCTCCAGGATCAGGCGGAGCTTGGCCCGGTCGGCACGGACCACGAGCTCGGCCACCTCGAAGCGCAATGCCAGCCGCTTTGCACTTATCGACAACTGGTGGCTGTCCAGGACCGATCGCGCCAGGGGGCCGAGCTCGACGTCTGCCAGCGACAGCCCTCGCGACTGCACCTGCCAGGCGCTGTAGGAGAGGAGGTTCTCGATGAGTCGCTGAAGGTTGAGGCTGTTCTCGCGCAGGATCGAGGCCACCTCGGTCTGCCCCTGGGTGAGCGCACCGACCGAGCCATCGAGCAGCAGCTCGGTGCCTTCGCGTATGTTGGCGAGCGGTGTCTTCAGCTCATGGGACATGTGGCGCAGGAACCGTTCCCGTTCCTCGCTTACCTCCAGCAGGCGCTTGCGCAGCCATTCGATCTGGCGTCCCAGCGCTTCGAGATCGGTCGTGCCTTTGACCCTGATCGGATCGGCGAGCTCCCCGTGCCCGAGCTTGCGTATCGCCTCGTCGATGTCCCGGATCGGCCGCCCCAGAAGCAGCGTGAACACGAAGGCCAGCCCCAGGCTTATCGGCACGAGCGCAGCCGACTGCCAGAGCAGCCGGGTGCGGGCGCGCTCCGTGTCTTCCTGCAGTCGCAGCAGTTCCCGGTCGATCTGCCGGCTCGCGAGCACCGATAGCTGGCCCCCGATCTGCGCGAGCGCGCCGAAGTTGTGCAGCGCCGCCGCCATCGCGAGACGCTCCCCGGACGCGTAGGCCGGTCGCCACGGCTTCGGTTTGCCGCCGAAGCTCGGCGATCAACCCCGGGCGCGCACCGTCACCGGGCAGTGTCTCGAGGGCATCGAGCACCGTTTCCATCCGCCGGCGGTTCTCATCGAACACGTCCAGGAGCTCGGAGCGGCCGAGGAGCTGATACAGACGTGCGCTGCGCTCCATGGCCGCGATCTGCCGCACGATCGCCTGGGTGTAACGCGTGGCCTCGACCCCATGCAGCACCAGTCGCTCGCTCGACGCGGATAGCCGCGTGATATTGAGCGCGGCGCTGACGACGCCCGCCAGCAGCGGCATCGACACGAGCGCGAATCCAAGCAGGATCAGGCCGCTGAGCGAGCGCGGTCGTGGGAATCTCACCAACTCATTCTAACGGCGGATCCGTTCGCTGCCCTGTCGGTCAGAATTGACACCGCGTTGCGCGCGTAGAGCGGCCGAGCAAGGGGCGCCGGAACCCGGCGCGCAGCCCGCGGCTGTGGCCAAGCCACTGAATTTACTTAATATGGCCAACGACGGTCCGGAAAGCGATGCGGGATTCAACTCTCCTCGATCGCCGCCAGCTGCTCGCGGAGATCGAGCACGTGCTGTTCCCAGTACCGCGGCTCCGCGAACCACGGGAATGCGCGCGGAAACGCCGGATCATCCCAGCGACGGGCCAGCCACGCCGCGTAATTGATCTGTCGCAGGCTGCGCAGCGATTCGACGAGCCGCACACCGCGCCAGTCGAAATCGGCGAACTCCGTGTAACCGTCGACATAGTCGGTGAGCTGCGCAGCCGATTCGTCGGTGTCACCCGACAGCAGCATCCATATGTCCTGAATCGCGGGCCCGCTCAGGCAATCGTCGAGATCGACGAAATGCGGGCCGTCGGTCCACAGCACGTTGCCGGGATGACAATCGCCGTGCAGTCGCACGCGACGCAGGTCGGCGAGCTCAGCGAACCGGTTTCCGATCCGTGAGAGGAGGTCGGCGGTCAAGGTGACGTACGCGGCATGGACGTGCTCCGGTATCCAGTCGTGATCGACGAGGTAGCGCACGGCATCGCGGCCGAGCGTGCGCCAGTCGAGCACCGCGCGGTGCCGGAATGGCCGCTGCGCGCCGATCAGGTGGATACGGCCGAGCAGGCGCCCCATCTGCAGGCGATCATCGCGCGTCGCGAGCTCGGGCCAGCGCCCGCCGCGCCGCGGAAAGATCGCGTAACGGAACCCGCCGGCTTCGAACAGCGTCCGACGATCCTGCACGAGCGGCGCCACGACCGGGATCTCGGCCGCGGCGAGCTCCGCCGCAAATTCGTGTTCCTCGAGGATCGCGGCGGTCGCCCAGCGATGCGGCCGGTAGAACTTGACCACCAGCGGCTCGCCATCCTCGATGCCGACCTGGTACACGCGGTTCTCGTAGCTGTTGAGCGCAAGCAGCCGCCCGTCGCTTCGGAATCCCGCGGCCTCGACCGAGTCGACTACGCGGTCGGGAGTAAGTCGCGAATACGGGTGAGAGCTCGGTTCGGCCACGCGGTGCACGGTAACGGGACCGGACACAAGTCTCAATCGATCGAACAGGAGGGCTGCTAGGATCGCGCCCAATGCAAGCGATCCTCGTCACCGGCGGCGCCGGCTACATTGGCAGCCACGTCGTGCGTCAACTTACCGAGCGCAACGAGCGCGTGGTCGTGCTCGACAATCTCTGCACCGGGTATCGCAGCGCCGTGCTCAACGCGCCGCTGGTGATCGGAGACACCGGGGATCGCGTGCTCGTCGATCGCGTACTGGCGGAGCACCGGGTCGAGACGGTGATGCATTTTGCCGCGCATACCATCGTGCCCGAGTCCGTCGCAGATCCGCTGAAGTACTACCGCAACAACACCTGCGCCACGCGCACCCTGCTGGAGTGCTGCGATCGGGCTGGGATTCGCCAGTTCGTGTTCTCGTCGACCGCGGCGGTGTACGGCGCGCCCACGAACGGGCTTGCGGACGAGGACACCGCGACGCAGCCGATAAATCCGTACGGCCTGTCGAAGCTGATGAGCGAGTGGATGCTACGCGACCTGGCTCAGGCGTCGCGCATGCGCTACGTGGCGCTTCGCTACTTCAACGTCGCCGGCAGCGACCCCAGCGGTCGGATCGGTCACTCGGCGCCGGACTCGACCCTCCTGGTCAAGATCGCCTGCCAGCACGCAGTGGGCTTGCGACCGGAGGTGGCAGTCTTCGGCACCGACTATCCGACGCCCGATGGCACCGGTGTGCGCGACTACATACACATCGAAGACCTGGCCGATGCGCATCTGCGCGCGCTTGATTACCTGCGCGACGGGGGAACCACGACGACGCTCAACTGCGGCTACGGTCACGGGTATTCGGTTCGCGAGGTGCTGCGCATGGTAGAGCGGGTGCACGGCGCACCGCTCCGGATCCGGGAGGCGCCCCGACGCGCCGGCGATCCGCCGATGCTGGTCGCGCAGGCGGCGCGCGTGCGCAGGGATCTGAACTGGACGCCGCGCTATGACGATCTCGAGACCATCGTGCGCACGCAACTCGAGTGGGAACGACGACTGAAACGCGAACCGGTTCTGCAGAAGAACTGAGGCGAGAGACGGCCGTACCGCCCGTGGTATCCTGCGGCGTCCGGCAGATCCGCGCGTCAACCCGTGAATCGACGACAGGTTTCGCCCTTCAGCTTCCATCAGTCCGGTCGATCGCGAAGCACTGCAGCCGTAGAGCATCGCAGTTGCGCGCGGCCTATCTGCGCCGCCGCGACGCTCGCCGCATCTGCGGCTGCACCGGCCCATGAAATTAGAGCTTTATCAGAAGATCGTCGCGCGGCGACCCGATCCGGACTTGCGTGAACGTGACCGTCAACGGGTGAACTTTGCGAGAGCTAAAGCCATGGCTATGCGCCACCGAATAACCAGCCTCGTTCTGACAATGATCTTTGCGGCGTTCGCAGGTTGCGGCGGGAAGGATGAGGATCCGACCCGGGCTGCGGCGCGGAAGCCGGCCGCGGCGGAGACGGCCGCGCAGGCAAGCCAGGCGGCCGCGGCGCGGGACGAACGACGTCCCGCGAACGCAGTCACGACCGGCGACGCGGGTGCGGCCATGGACCTGCAGTACGAGCTTGCCCCGCGCCCGGAGACGGGGCAGCCGTTTACAGTTCAGCTGGCATTCGTTCCACGGGTGCCGGCCGATTCGATCGATGCGCAGTTGAGCGCAACGCCGGGGTTGCGCATCACGAGCGCAGAGTCGGTGCGGTTCGCGGACGTGAAGCCCGGCGAGCGCTACACGACCGAGGTGATGGTCGTGGGCGACTTGCCCGGCCTTTATTACGTTGGAGTCGTTGCACGCATGGCCACGCAGGTGCAGACCGATGCGCGCTCGTTCTCGGTACCGGTGGTGGTCGGTGCACCTGCAGTGGTCGGTACACCTGCGGCCGTCGCCGCGCCACAGCCCGAGGCGGATGCGTCCGGCTCAGCAATTGTTACATTGCCCGCCGAGGAACCCGGCGGAAACTAAAACAGTTGAGCTTTATGTCAATTTTCAAAGTGTTGACGCGAATTTAGGGCAGAATCGTTACCAAGACCGGTCCGCGCTGCAAGGGAAGCGACTTGCGGATCGGTCAAACGAAATCGCAACGGGAGTTGGTAAACAATATGGATAGGATCGTCAGCGTCGAAGGGCACGGACCGATGTCGAGTTTGCGGGTCGCAAGCCGCGGCTTGCGACTGATCGCACTTGCAGCGCTTGTGGCCGCCCTGACGGCCTGCGGTGGCGGCGGTGGCGGCGGTGATGATGGTGGCAATCCGCCCCCCACGCCCACCGGAACTCTTCGGGTTACGGTTACGGACACATTTGGCGCTGCAGTCCAGGACGCGACTGTCCAAGCGACCGTTGGTTCTGCGAGCAGAAGCGGCAGTACCGCTGCGGATGGAGTGGTGACGCTTACAGGTGTTGCCGTCGGCGCCGCAAGCGTGGACGTCTCCCGCTCCACATTCGTCAGCCAGAACGACGTCCCCGCGACAATTACGGAAAATCAGACGACCGAGCTCGCGGTAGCAACTCGTCCGCGCGACCTCGGCAGCAGGCGGTTCTTTGACCTCCCGGGTGGGAGCACCGGTTGTCGGTGGCAACGGTCAGACCATGACCTTTCAGATCGAGCTCGTGATCGTAGGCAACGATTCGCAGGCGATCACCACCCTGACCGCGGCCAATTTCGTTCTCCAGCCATGCGCTCCGGATTCGAATACGCCTCGAACGGACTGCATTGGCGGAGTGCCGCTCGACTTTGACGAGCCATACCAGTCGACGACTCCTACTGCTCAGGATGCCTTGCTCGTACCCGGCCTTCCGCGGGAGGACTATGCCGCTGGCTTGATGCTCGACCAGAGTCAAAGCATCAGTGGGCTCCGATCCAACCGGCGCCCGGCTGTTCTCCGCCAAGGCGTTTCTGGACGGGCTGGGCAGCGGCGATCGAGCCCTGCTCTCGGTATTCGCAAATGACGGCACGAACACTGATGCGCTGATTCCCACCCAGCCGCTGACGATCTATCCGCCGTTCAGAAGCCCAACCACGACGCGGGATGCACCCTCGTACTACGACACCCTTGATTCGCTGGTCGACCTCGTTGGCGGCGGTACTCCGCTGTACGAGTCTCTGGATCTTCTGCGCGAGCAGGTCGTGGCTGACGCCACACTTCCGGTGGGAATCGCCAAGGCAGTCGTCATTTTCACGGATGGCGAGGATACCGACTGCGGCGGCGCGAATACCTGCCGGACAAGGCGTGACCAATCCATCCAGGCGGCGATTGCTGACAACCTGCGAGTCTTCACCATCGGGCTCTCCACGGGTGTCGACTTCGAAGCGCTGGCCGAGCTGGCCAATGACACGGGTGGGGCATTTCTGTTCGCCGACAGCGCTGAACAGCTGATTCCCCTGTATGGGACGGTCGGCGACCTCCTGAGCCTCACGCTTCCGACCTATCGGCTGACCTTCAATGTGAGCGCGGATGCGCAGGGCATATTTGTGTCCGGCCGGTCGTTGATTGGCCGCGTCGAGGTTACCGCCGGATCCAACGTATTCAACGTGCCGTTTATCGTCGGCGTGCCCTGACGCTGGGGCGATTCGCAACTGCTGAGACCGAGGCCCCGCACGCGGGGCCTCGTTCTTTCCGGGTCCGCCACGTATACTCCGCCGCCCTTTTGAGCCACCTGGCGGTCCCGTGAGCCTCGATTCGACGAGCCAGCTGCGCAACATCGCGATCATTGCGCACGTCGATCACGGCAAGACGACGCTGGTCGACCAGCTGCTGCGGCAGTCCGGCACCTTCGATGCCCGCAAGGCGCTGGTCGATCGGGTGATGGACTCGAATGCGCTCGAGCGCGAGCGCGGGATCACGATCCTCGCCAAGAACACGGCGATCCGCTGGCGGGACTTCCGCATCAACATCGTCGACACGCCGGGACACGCCGATTTCGGCGGCGAGGTCGAGCGCGTTTTGTCCATGGTCGACTCGGTGCTGCTGCTCGTCGACGCGGTCGACGGACCGATGCCCCAGACGCGGTTCGTCACTCAGAAGGCGTTTTCGCACGGACTGCGGCCGATCGTCGTGATCAACAAGATCGACCGGCCGGAGGCACGCCCCAACTGGGTGCTCGATCAGACTTTCGACCTCTTCGACCGGCTGGGCGCAACCGAGGCGCAGCTCGACTTTCCGGTGATCTATACCTCGGCGTTGCAGGGCTACGCCTCGCACGATCCGGCGCACCGCGGCGGCGACATGACGTCGCTGTTCGAGACCATCGTGCGCCACTGCCCGCCGCCCGAGGTCGATCAGGACGGCCCGCTGCAGCTGCAGGTGTCGCAACTCGATTATTCGAGCTATGTCGGTGCGATCGGAATCGGCCGGATAAAGCGCGGCACGCTCCGGCGCAATATGCCGGTCGCGGTCGTTGATCGCGAGGGCGCGGTGCGGCAGGAACGCGTGATGCAGGTGCTGGGCTTCCTCGGACTCGATCGCATCGAGATCGAGGAGGCCGGGGCGGGCGACATCGTGGCCTTTGCCGGTATCGAGCATCCGGCGATCTCGGACACCCTCTGCGATCCGTCGCGGCCGGAGCCGTTGCCGGCGCTGGTCGTCGATGAACCCACCATCAGCATGACCTTCGAGGTCAACAATTCGCCGTTTGCCGGCCGTGAAGGACGGTACCTGACGAGCCGCCAGATCCGCGAGCGGCTCCTGCGCGAGGCGTTGACCAACGTCGCCCTCAAGGTCGAGGAAACCGACGACCCGGACAAGTTCAAGGTCTACGGACGCGGCGAGCTGCACTTCGGCGTGCTGCTCGAGAACATGCGACGCGAAGGCTACGAGATCGCGGTGTCGCGCCCGCGGGTAGTCACCAAGGAGATCGATGGGGTACTCAACGAGCCGTACGAGATCCTTGCGGTCGATGTCGAGGACTCGACCCAGGGGGCGGTGATGACCGCGCTCGGCAGCCGCGGCGGGCAGCTCACCGGGATGCAGCCGGACGGCAAGGGCAGGGTGCGGCTCGACTACGTGATCCCCGCGCGTGGCCTGATCGGCTTTCAGACCGAGTTCCGTACGCTCACTTCCGGCATGGGTCTGCTGTTTCACGTCTTCGACCATTTCGCTCCGGTACTCGACCGTTCGATCGCCGAACGGCAGAACGGCGTCATGGTCGCGAACGCGCAGGGTACCGTGCTCGCCTACGCTCTCTTCAATCTCCAGGAGCGAGGGCGGCTGATGGTGGCGCACGGCGACGAGGTCTACGAGGGGCAGATCGTCGGCATACACAGCCGGGACAACGATCTGGTCGTCAACCCGCTCAAGGCCAAGAAGCTCACCAACATCCGCGCCGCCGGCCGCGATGAGAACATCATCCTCGTGAGCCCGGTGCGCATGACGCTCGAGCAGGCGATGGAGTTCATCGACGATGACGAGCTGGTCGAGGTGACGCCTGCGTCGATACGGCTGCGCAAGCGCGCGCTCAAGGAGCACCAGCGGCGCCGTTCTTCGCGTCTCGAGGAGGCCTGATCGCAGGCCTCAGGCCGTGCGGCGGATCACATCGGGCTCGCGCGCGATCAGCGTTTCCAGGTTCTCGACGGGTTGCGGCGCCGCGATGTGGTGCCCCTGCGCATACTCGATGCCGATGTCGGCGAGCCGCGAGAGCACCTCGGCGGAGTCGACCCGTTCGGCGATCGTGCGGATGCCCATCGTCTGACCGATCTGTGCGATCGCCTCGACCAGACCGCGATCGACGCGGTCATGCGCCACGTTGTGCATGAACTGGCCGTCGATCTTGAGAAAGTCGACGGGCAGGTTCTTCAGGAATATGAACGACGAGAGTCCGCTGCCGAAGTCGTCGAGCGAGAACCGGCAGCCGCGTTCGCGCAGCTCGCGCACGAAATGCTTGGCATTGGCGAGGCTGCTCATGGCGGCGGTCTCGGTCATCTCGAAGCACAGCGCACCCGGACTCACATCGGCGGCCGCCATCTCGGCGAGGACGAAGTCGAGGAACTGCTCGTCGTTGAGCGTGGTGGCGGAGACGTTGATCGCAAGCGTGAAGGGTGCGCGCGCGGTGTCGCCGCGCCGGTGAGCGTGCCGGGTGCAGGCCTGGCGCACGACCCATCGATCGAGCGCCGGCATCAGGTTGAAGCGCTCCGCGGCGGGGATGAATTCCGACGGCTGGACGAGCATCCCGTTCTCGTCCTTCATCCGCAGCAGCAGCTCGAAGTGACGCAGCTTCTCCACGCCGGCGCGGATCGGCACGATCGGCTGGCAGACGAGCAGCAGACGGTCTTCCTCGCAGGCGCGATGGATGCGTGATACCCACTGCATCTCGCGATGCCGCTCGGGCGCGCGACCCTGGCGGTACGTCTGGACCCGGTTGCGGCCCGAGTCCTTGGCTGAATAGCAGGCGACGTCGGCGGCGCTCATTACCAGCCGCGAGCGACTCGGAGTGCGCCGTGATCTCGGCGAGTCCGATCGACACGCCGACGTTCATGACGCGGTCCTGCCACACGAAGCGGAAATCGCGGATGGCCTGCCGCAGGTTCTCGGCGATCCGCTGCGCGGTCTCGAGCGTGCAGTCCTGCAGCAGGACGCCGAACTCGTCTCCGCCCAGGCGTGCGAGCGTGTCGGTGGTGCGGATGCGGGTCTGCACTACGCTCGTGATCTGCTTGAGCAGCCGGTCGCCCGCCTGATGCCCGCAGGTGTCGTTGACGACCTTGAACTGGTCGAGATCGAGGTAAAGCAGGACGTGGCTCACGCCATCGCGGCTCGCGCGCGGCCAGCAGCGCCTCGTTGAGCCGGCGATTCGAATTCGCGGCGGTTGATGAGCCCGGTCAGCGCGTCGTGGCTCGCCTGGTAGACGAGGGCGCGCTGCAGCCGGCGTTCCTGGCTGACGTCGTGGAACACCATGACCACGCCGATCAGCTGGCCGCTGCGGTCGCGGATTGGCGCCGCGGAATCCTGGATCGAGATCTCGATGCCGCGCGCGGTTGATGAGCAGCGATTGCTCGACCATCTCGACGATGCGACCCTCGCGCAGGCAGCGGACGATCGGGTTCTCGAACGGCTGCCGGCTCGACTCTCGCCGACCAGGTGGATGACCTCGCTGGCCGGCCGGCCCGCGGCTTCGGTCGATTCCCAGCCGGTCGAGCTGCTCGGCGACGGGATTCAGATACTCGACGCGTCCCTCGGCGTCTGCGGTGATGACCGCGTCGCCGATCGACTCAGCGTGACCTGGGCCTTCTCCTTCTCCTCGAACAGCTGGACCTCGGCCTGCTTGCGCACCGAGATGTCCGCGATCGTGCCTTCGTGGCCGATGACCTCGTCCCTGCTCGTCGCGGACCACGCCGCGCGTTCTCGACCACGGTGATGATGCGCGCCGTCGCGCCGGCGAAGCTGGTACTCGGCGTTGCGCACGACGCCGTTGCGCATCAGACTGCGCGATCACCGCCTGCGCGATCTGCGGCGTTGGCATAGAGATCGCGCGTCGACGGGAGGGCGAGGAGGTCCTCGGCGCGCTCGTAACCGAGCATCTCGCACCAGTGCGGGGTTGACGGATTCGAAGCCGCGCATCACCGGTCGCGCGATACACGCCCTCGATGACGTTCTCGAACAACCCGCGATACCGCGCTTCGCTGCGCCGCAGCGCCTCCTCCGCGCGCTTGCGCTCGATGGCGATGCCGGCGAGCGCCGTGAGACGCGCCATCAGCTCGAAGTCGCGCTTCAATGGGCTCCGTGGCTGGCGGAAATAGAGCGCCACGGTGCCGACCATCCGCCCGTCGGGCACGCGGATGGGCGTCGACCAGCAGGCGCTGAGACCCGCGGCGAGCGCGGGCTTGCGCAGGTTCTCCCAGAGCGCGTCGCGCGCGATCTCCGCGACCACCACCTGCCGCTGCAGGTAGATCGCGGCGCCGCAGGATCCGTTGCGCGGCGGCGATCGCGACCTCGGCGATCGCGTGCAGCGAATTCGCGCGGCAGGCGCTGGCCCGCGATGTGACGCAGCACGCGCTGCGGATTCGTCATAGGTCGAGACGGTGCAGAGCGCGTCGGGTGTGACGCGCTCGGCGGTCTCGGCGATCGCCTCGAGCGTCGCCGCAAGATCCACGTTGCCCGTCATACGCTCGAAGACCCGCCGCTCGCCGATCGCCAGCAGTTCGCTGCGCTTGCGCTCGGTGATGTCGGTGATGCTGCCGCGGATCAGCCGGCGGCCGGATGATGGCAACCTGCACCATGCCGAACTTCGCAGGGGATGTCGTGGCCGTGCGCGTCGCGATGCAGCCACTCGAAGCACGGCGCCTCGCCGGCGAGCGCGCGGTCGATGTAGCCACGCGAGATGCCGAAGGACGGTGTCCCGTCCGGCTGCTCCGGGGGACTGATCGCGTTCCGGCCCGCGGCAAGCAGCTCCTCGCGCGACATCTTGAAGAAGCGCACCGCGTTGTCGTTGCATTCGACGAAGTGACCGGCGTCGGTGTCCAGGACGACGATCGCCTCCGGGGCGTTCTCGACCAGCGTGCGATAGCGCGCCTCGCTCTCGCGGATGCGCCGCCTCGGCGAGCTTCCGGTCGGTGGTGTCGCGCAGACAGACGATGTAGACGGAGCGACGGTCGAGCCGCACCTTGCTGACACCGATCTCGGCGTCGAACAGCGTGCCGTTGCGGTGCCGGCCGCGGGTCTCGCGCGGCGCCAGGTCGAACTGGGTGTCCTCGACGGACTCGGCGAGCTCGTCGAGCGCACCGGTGAGCCGCGGGTGACGGCGCGAGCGACGGGATCAGCAGGTCGAGGCGACGGTCACGGACCTCGGCCTCGTCGTAACCGAATACGCGCTCGCCCGTGGTGTTCACGCGTCTCGATGCGGCCGATCTCGTCGACGGTCAGGATCGCATCCTTGACGTGATCCACGATGGCCTGGAGCTGAGCCGCCGCGTTCTCGCGCACCTCGCGCGCGGCGGCCGTGGTCTCGTCGGCGAGCAGCTTCATCGAGCGCACGACTCCACGACGCTCGTCGTCCCACTCCGAGTAGGCAGCGCTCACCGCGAGCAGGAGCTTGCGCATGTCGGGCGGACCGTTTGCCTCGCGGGCTTCGTCGAGCTGCTTGTTGAGGAGGGGGTGCATGCTCACGCCTTGGCCCGCCGCAGGGCGACAGGGGCCCCGACATAGTCCGTCGCCCGCCGTGGGCGCGATCCGCCGGCCGCCGCCGGCGCGGCCGTGCGGTCAGGCGGGCGTGGATCCGCGCCGCTGGACGCTGGAAAACCCCGTTCCGCGGCGCGCACGAAGTCGACCGGCCGGATTCCGAGCCGGCGCATGCGATCGACGTAACCCGTGTGTCGCTGGGCGCCCCGATCCATTGCTGCCACGCAAAGCCATACCGCCCCCAAAAGGTGGGGTCGACCGCACGGATAGTAGGCGGGCCCCGGCCCGTGCCGATGTGACGTACGTCGCATTCGAGGCTGGCCCGGAGACCGGCCCCCGGTACAATCAGTGCCCGCCTCATCACTACCCATTCATGACCCGACCCGCTACCGCACGAACCCGCAGCACGACGCTGCTCGGGGTCGATGACCCGCCGCCCTTCGTCATCCTCAATGAGCATGGTGCCGCCCCGGCGCTGCTGGTCTGCGATCATGCCAGCCGGGCATTTCCGCGCGCGCTCGCACGGCTCGGATTGCCGGAGTCTGCGACCTGGCAGCATATGGCGTGGGACATCGGCGCCGCGGAGCTCACCCGCGGGCTGGCCAGCGCCCTGGGCGCGCCCGCGGTGCTCGCGGGCTACTCACGTCTGGTCGTCGACTGCAACCGGCCGCCCGACGACGCAGAGGCGTTCCGCACCGTTAGCGACGGGCACGAGATCCCGGGCAACGGCGCGCTCGACGGAGTTCGACCGCGCGCAGCGGCTGGCCTGCTTTTTCGACCCCTATCACGAGGCGATCGGCGCGATGCTTGCGGGGTTCCGCTTGCGCGGGGTCGTACCGCTCTTCGTCTCCGTGCATACCTTCACCCCGACGATGGGCGGGCGCGACCGGCCCTGGCACGTCGGCGTGCTCTGGGATCGTGACGAGGCGAGCGCACGGTACCTGATATCGGGGCTGCAGGCCGAGGCCGGGCTCGTCGTCGGGGACAACGAGCCCTACAGCGGCAAGCATCCGGCCGACTTCACGGTGCATCAGCACGCGGAGTCGGCCGGCCTGCCGTACGTCTGTCTGGAGATCCGCCAGGACCAGTTCGAGTCACCCGCGGGGACCGAGCGCTGGGTCCGGCGGCTCGCGAAACTCATCGGACCGATGCTGGATGATCCGGCACTGCGGCGGCTGCGATCAGGAGAGGGCAGGTGGCTGCGCGCGAACCGCCGCTGACCCTCGGCATCGAGGAGGAGTACCTGCTCGTCGACCGCGAGACCGGGGCGGTCGCGAGCGAACCGCCGCAGGAGCTCTTCACGGAGTTGAACGCTCAGACGGCGGGACGTGCCTTCCCCGAGTTCCTGCGTTCCCAGGTGGAGGTCGCGACACCGGTCTGCCGCAACATCGGCGAGGCGCGGGAGGAGCTCACGCAGCTGCGCCGGGCGGTGATCGAGGTCGCCGGCCGCTTCGGTCTGGCGCCCATCGCGGCGTCGACGCATCCCTTCTCGCTCGCCTCCAGCCAGAAGCGCACGGACAAGGAGCGCTACGTCGCGCTCCTCGAGGAGATGCAGGGCGCGGCGCGGCGCATGATGATCTGCGGCCTGCACGTCCACGTCGGCATCGACGACGACGAGCTGCGCATCGACCTGATGAACCAGCTGACGTATTTCCTGCCGCACATGCTGGCGCTGTCGTGCAGCTCGCCGTTCTGGGAGGGCGAGCGGACCGGTCTGATGTCGTTCCGCATGCTCGTGTTCAACGCGGTGCCGCGAACCGGGTTGCCCGAGCCTTTTCCGAGCTGGAGCGAATACCGCCGGCATACCGACACGCTGATCGAGACCGGGGTGATCGTCGACACGTCACGCATCTGGTGGGACCTGCGGCCGAGCGCACGCTACCCGACGCTCGAGACGCGTGTCATGGACTGCTGTACGACGCTCGAGGACGCGATCCGGCTCGCGGCGCTCAACCAGTGCCTGGTGCGTGCCTTGTACCGGCTGCGCCGCGCCAACCAGCGCTGGCGCAGCTATCCGCTGCTGCTCGTCGGCGAGAACCGCTGGCGGGCGATGCGCTATTCATTCGATTCGGGTCTGCTCGATCTCGGCCGGCAGCAGATTCGCCCGTACGCCGAGCTGCTCGAGGAGCTGATCGAGCTGGTACGGGACGACGCTCAGGCATTGGGCTGCGTGGAGGAGATCGAGGGCCTGCGCCGGATCCCGGCGCGCGGCACCAGCGCGCACCGGCAGCTCGCGGTGTACGAGCAGGCGCGACGCGACGGGGCGACCGAGACGGTGGCCCTGCGCGCAGTGGTGGACTGGCTCGTGACCGAGACGGCGCGCTGCTGAGGGTGCGTCATGCGCGTCGCACCGCTGCAGCGCCGTGTGAGTGTCGCGCCGATGATGGCGTATACCGACCGTCATTTCCGTTATCTGCTGCGACTCGTGAGCCCGACCACGCTCCTCTACACCGAGATGATCACCGCGCAGGCGGTCGTGCACGGCGGCCGCGAGCGGCTGCTCGCATACGATGTGGCCGAACACCCGGTCGCGCTGCAGCTCGGCGGCTCGGAGCCGCGGCTGCTGGCCGACGCGGCGGCCGCGGGCGCCGCACTGGGCTACGACGAGATCAATCTCAACGTCGGATGCCCGAGCGAGCGCGTACGGAGCGGCAGCTTCGGTGCCTGTCTCATGGCGGAGCCCCAACTGGTCGCGGACTGCCTGCGAGCCATGATCGGGGCGGTGCCGCCCGACGTACCGGTGACGGTCAAGTGCCGCATCGGGATCGATGCTCAGGACGACTACGACTTCTTCGAGCGGTTCGTCGGCATCGTGGCGGAATCGGGCGTCCGGGTCTTCATCGTGCACGCCCGCAAGGCCTTCCTGTCCGGATTGAGCCCGCGCGAGAACCGCGAGATTCCTCCGCTGCGCTACGAGGTTCCGCAGCGCCTGAAGCGGGAGCGCCCCGACCTGACCGTGGTGCTGAACGGCGGCCTGCGCACCGTGGCACAGGCCTGCGAGTGGCTGCCGCACTTCGACGGCATCATGTTCGGCCGCCAGGTCTGCGAGGATCCCTGGCTGCTTGCGCAACTCGATGCGACGCTCGCTCCCGGGGCAACCTCGCCAACGCGAACGGGCGTGGTCGCACGCTACGCCGACTACGTCGACCGCCGGCTCGAGGAAGGCCATCGGCCTGCGAGCCTGCTGCGTCACGTGCAGGCGCTTTTTGCGGGATTCCCGGGGGCCAGGGCGTTGCGCCGGCTCCTGAGCGAACGAATCGCGCGCGGCGATGCAGACGGCAATCTGCTGCGCAGCGCGCTGCCGGCCCTGCGCGCCGCCGAGGTCGCGGGGGCTGCGCCGCACGACGCGGCGCCGGCCCGCGCGGACGGGAACCTGAACGGCGCTTGTATAATTCGCGGGCAGCCGGCCACGGCTGGGGTAGCCGCATGCCGGAGTCGGGGGTTGTACCGCTCATGAATGCCGAGACGGAGGTCGCGGTCCTGTTCGCCGACGTCGTCGGCAGCACGCGGCTGTACGAGCTGCTCGGCGATCACCATGCGCGCGACATGATCGTGACCTGTGTCGAGCTGATGCGCGGATCGACCGAGCGCAATCGCGGTACGGTGATCAAGACCATCGGCGACGAGATCCTCGCGATATTTCCGACCGCGAACGATGCCGTCAACGCGGCGGCCGAGATGCAGCACGACATCAGCGGACATCCCTCGCTCACGGTGCAGGGGCAGCACGTCGCGATCCGGATCGGCTGCCACTTCGGACCGGTCGTTCTCGAGAACAAGGACATCTTCGGGTCGTCGGTGCACACCGCCAACCGCATGACGAGCCAGGCCAAGGCGGGCCAGATCGTGCTGACGTCGGATACGGTGGGGCGGCTCACGCCCGAATGGCGCGCCTGTACACGGCAGATCGACGTGACTTCCCTTCGCGGTCAGAGCGAGGAGATCGAGCTGTACGAGGTGCTGTGGCAGCAGGAGGACGTGACCAGCATGCTGCCATCGATCGCGCTCGACGCGCGAGTCGGGCACCGGCCGAAGCGGGTGAGGCTCTCCTTCCAGGGCCGCGAGTATCGTGTTGGAAGACGCAAACAAGATGCTGACGCTGGGGCGGGCGGAGGAGAACGACGTCGTCGTCCAAGGGACCCTGATCTCGCGGACTGCACGCGCGCATCGAGTTCAACCGCAACCGCTGCCTGCTGGTGGACCAGAGCACGAACGGCACCTTCGTCACGAGCGAAGGAGGCAAGGAAGCCTTCGTGCGGCGCGACTCGGTCACGCTCGAAGGCCAGGGGTTGATCGGGCTCGGGCACCTGCCCGAGGAAGACGCGCCGGACGCGATCCAGTATCGGCTGGAGAGCTAGGCCTCAACCCAGCGCGGCGCGTGTCTTCTGCTGCTCGCGGCTGAGGGCGTCCGGCAGGCGGCTGCCGAATTCGCCCAGGTAACCGGCGATATCGTCCATCTCGGCGCGCCAGGCGGCGGGATCGACCTCGAGAAGTTTGCCGAGCGTGTCCTCCCCGAGCGCGAGCCCGCCCACATCCAGGTCACGGGGCTCCGGAAGGTAGCCGATCGGCGTCTCGCGGGCGCCAGCCCGGCCCGCACAGCGATCGATGATCCAGCGCAGCACGCGCAGGTTCTCGCCGAAGCCGGGCCACAGAAACCGGCCATCCTTGTCCTGTCGGAACCAGTTGACGTGAAAGACTCGCGGCGGCTTGCTCATCCGGCCTTCGAAGCGGAGCCAGTGAGCCCAGTAGTCGCCGAAGTTGTAGCCGCAGAAGGGCTTCATCGCCATGGGGTCGCGACGGACCACGCCGACCTGGCCTACGGCCGCAGCCGTAGTCTCCGAAGCCATACCCGCGCCGAGCAGCACGCCGTGACGCCAGTCGCGCGCCTCGTAGACCAACGGTGCCACCTTGCGCCGCCGGCCGCCGAACAGAATCGCAGAGATCGGTACGCCCTCGGCCGCTTCGGTGAGCGGCGAGTAGGAGGGGTTCTGACTGGCCGCGACGGTAAACCGGGAGTTCGGATGCGCTGCGGGGCCGTTCGCCGGATCGTAGGCGCGCCCCTGCCAGTCCTGTGCGGGTTTGCCGTCGGTCAAACCTTCCCACCAGGGCTGACCGTCCGCGGTGACGGCCACGTTGGTGTAGATCGTGTTGCGGCGGATCATCTCGTAGGCGTTGCGGTTGGTCTTCGGGTTCGTCCCGGGCACGACACCAAAGAAGCCCGACTCCGGGTTGATCGCCCGCAGCCGTCCCTCCCCGTCGATCGACAGCCAGGCGATGTCGTCGCCGATGGTCCAGACCTTCCAGCCCGGCAGGGTGGGCGGCGGCACGAGCATGGCCAGGTTGGTCTTGCCGCACGCCGAGGGGAACGCGCATGCGAGATAGTGGGTCTCGCCCTCGGGACTCTCGACGCCGACGATCAGCATGTGTTCTGCAAGCCAGCCCTCGTCGCGCGCCTGCCAGCTTGCGATGCGCAGCGCATGGCATTTCTTGCCAAGCAGGGCGTTGCCGCCGTAGCCGGAGCCGACGCTCTTGATCGAGAGGTCCTCCGGGAAATGCATGATCAGCCGCCGTTCGGGATCGAGATCTCCCGTCGAGTGCAGTCCGCGCACGAATGCGCCTTCGCGCTCGATGCGGCCCAGCGCCGACGCGCCCATGCGCGTCATGATGCGCATATTGAGCACGACGTATGCGCTGTCGGTGATCTCCACACCGCACCGCGCGTACGGCGAGTCGAGCGGTCCCATGCAGTACGGCACGACGTACATGGTCCGGCCGCGCATGCTGCCGTCGAACAGCGCGTCGATCTTCCGGTTGGCCTCGGCAGGGTCCATCCAGTTGTTGTTCGGACCCGCGTCCTCGCGCTTGCGGGTGCAGACATAGGTCAGGTGCTCCACCCGGGCGACGTCGGAAGGATCCGAGCGGTGCAGGTAGCAGTCCGGGTGGGTCGCCTGGTTGAGCGCGATCAGGTCGCCGCGCGCAAGCATGAGCTTGATCAGAGCAGCCCGCTCGGACTGCGAGCCGTCGCACCATTGGATCCGGTCCGGCCGCGTCAGGTTTGCGACGTCGGCGACCCAGTCTCGAAGTGCGGCGTTGGTGGTCGTCATCGGCCTTGAGTTCCTTAGGTTCCACCCTGACGCGACCGGCCGTGTCCAAAGCGGGTCGGGAATTATAGCGACACGCCCGCAGGCCGCGCCGACCGGTCTGCAGGCAAAAAAAAGCGCCCTCGGATGAGGGCGCAGTCGGGGGGAATGGTTGACCGGGTCTGGACGGTCGGCCGGCCCTCAGGCGGCGGACTTCCGGGACCGCTTCGCGACGCGGCGCGTGGCCTTCTTCGACTTCCGGCGGCGGGTGCGTACCGGCGCCGTCTCGGCCGCATCCGTCACGCGCCCGTAGGTCTCGGTCGCCACATGACGCGATTTCGCGGCCGGCGCTCTTCACGATCTGAACGACGCGTCCGGCGTCGCTCGCCATCCGGGCACGAGTCGCGGGCAGCATTTGCACCTGGTCGCGGATCAGCTCGATGACGCTCGCGGCTTGCGCGGCGCGCTCGAGCCGCTGCGCGAACTCCGTGATCGCCGCGGTGAGCACATCCGACTGCAGCTCGATCAGTTCCTGCACGGCAGTCTGCGAGACGCTGGCAAGCTTGACGCCCGAACGGGCGACCATCCGCACCGGGCTCTTGAGCGCCTTGAGCGATTCGGCCGACCCGTGTACCGCGACACGCGCCGATTTGACCGAGTCGTGACGGATACGCGTAACCTGGCCATTGAGGGCCTGCGCCTTCTCGGCGACGAATTCCTGCATCTGGGCGATCATCTGGCTGACACTCCTTTGACGTAATCTGATCTTGCTGCGTTGCAGCAATTGGTGCATCGCAGCATAAGGAGGGCCGTCGGGGCTGTCAACCTCAAATCAGCCCTGGATCCTCAAATCGACACCCGGATCAACCCGTCGTTAAGTCGTCTTGCCCCGGTGTGCCGGTTGACGCAGAGTGCGCCGCGATGCGGCAACTGCCATTCAGCCACGCCGCGGCGGCTCGAGGCGCCTTGCTCGCGGTCCTGTGGGCGCTCGCTCCCGTCGCCCGCGCCGCCGATCCGTCCGACGCCAGCCCGGGCGAGGCGGTGGCTGTCGGCAGCGGTCCGCTGAATACGCTGATTACGGTCGAGACCCTGAGCGTCGGACCGGACCCCGCCGCGCCGGAACCGCGGTTCGTCCCTGCCGACCGGATACGCGCAGGCGACGAGGTGCACTACACGATCCGCGTTACCAACCCGGGCCGCGTGGCCGTGCAGGGGGTGATGATCACCAAGCGGCTGCCCTTCGGCCTGACCTACGTCGGCGGCTCCGCCGTCGGGCCGGCAGCGACCGTCCATTTTTCTGTCGACAGCGGCGAGTCCTTTGCGGCCGCGTCCGCGCTTGAGGTCGTTGTGACTGGTCAGCCAGCCCGACGCGCGCTGCCCCGCGACTACACGCACGTGCGCTGGCTGCTCAAGCGTCCGCTGGCCGCGGGTGCGACCGCGCTGCTGCGGTTCCGCGCCACTCTCGGCTGAACCGGAAATGGACCTCGACGACGTATTCGGACCGGATGGTCCGCTTGCCCGGACGCTGCCAGGCTACACCCCGCGCCCAGGACAGGTTGCGATGGCGCACGAAGTCGCGGCCGCGCTCGCGGGCCGCGAGACGCTGATCGTCGAAGCCGGCACGGGTACTGGCAAGACTTACGCATACCTTGTGCCGGCCTTGCTCTCCGGCCGCCGCGTCATCGTCTCGACGGGTACCCGTGCGCTGCAGGACCAGCTCTACCACCGCGATCTGCCGGCAATCTGCGCGGCACTTGGACGCCCGGCAAGCGTCGCCTTGCTAAAGGGTCGCGCGAACTACCTCTGCCGGCACCGGCTCGAGCTCGCCACGCAGCAGGCCTGGTCGCGCGGGCTCCGCAGCGAAGTTGCGCAGCCTGCTGCCGCGCGTGCAGGCCTGGAGCGCGACCACGCGGCGCGGCGACATCGCCGATCTCGCGGGGGTCGGCGAGGCCGACCCGGTCTGGCCGTGGGTGACCTCGACCCGCGAGAACTGCCTCGGCGCCGAGTGCCCGCGCTTCGAGGACTGCTGCGTCGTTGGCGCGCGCCGCGAAGCGCAGGCGGCCGACATCGTGGTCGTCAACCACCACCTCCTGATGGCGGACCTGGTGCTGAAGGAGGAGGGCTTTGGCGAGCTGCTCCCGGGTGCGGATGCGATCGTGGTCGACGAGGCGCACCAGTTGCCCGAAATCGCGGCACAGTTCCTGGGCTTCAACGTCGGGACGCGGCAGATGTCCGCGCTTACGCGCGACGTCGCAGGCGAGCTGCTGCTCTCGCAGCAGATGGGCGGCGGCGTCGACTCCGCGATCGCGGCGATCGATGCACGGCTTGCGGCGCTCGCCAGTAGCATTCCCGCGGGAACGCGGCTCGACCATGCCGACTGGCCCGACCGCCTTATCGAGGACATCACCGGTATCGCGGCATGCACCGATGACCTGACGCGGCGCACTGGCGCCGCTCGCGAGCGACGGTGGTTCGGGTATCACCCGTCTTGTCGCGCGGCTCGAGGAATGCGCGAAGAAGCTGCGTCAGCTGATTGCGGCCGAGACACCGGGCGCCGTGCGCTGGGCCGATTCCGGCCCGCGACATCTCGCGCTCCATTACTCGCCGGTCGATGTCGCGCAGGAGCTGAGCGCGCTGATGACCGCGCAATCCTGCGCCTGGGTGCTCACTTCGGCCACCCTCGCGGTGGGCGAGGACTTCTCGCATTACAAGCGGCGCGCGGGGCTCGCGCGCGCGCGGGCCCTTCGGTACGAGAGCCCCTTCGATTTCCGGCGCCAGGCGCTGCTGTACCTGCCCGAGGGACTCGGCGACCCGGGGAGTGAGCAGTACACGCGCGAGGTGATCCGCGCCGTGATGCCTGTGATCGAAGCGAGCGGAGGGCGCGCATTCCTGCTCTTCACGAGCCACCGCGGGTTGCGCGAGGGCGCGCTCGAGCTGCGGCGGCGATTCAGCATCGACCCGCCAGTGCCCGTCCTGGTGCAGGGCGAGGCGGCGCGCGATCAGCTCTTGCGCCGCTTTCGGGACGCGGGCAACGCCGTGTTGCTCGGCACGGGCAGCTTCTGGGAAGGCGTCGACGTCAAGGGCGACGCGCTCTGCGTCGTGATCATCGACAAGCTGCCGTTCGCGGTTCCCGATGATCCACTGCTCAAGGCCAGGCTCGAGGCGATACGTTCGCAGGGGGGTAATCCGTTCTTCGACGAGCAGGTGCCGCAGGCGGTGATCGCGCTCAAGCAGGGCGTCGGTCGCCTGATCCGTGACGAGCAGGATTTCGGCGTGGTGGTGCTCTGCGATCCACGGCTCGTCAGCAGGGGTTATGGCCGGGCATTTCTCGACAGCCTGCCACCGATGCCGCGAACGCGATCGCTGGATCACGTCCGTGGATTTCTGCGTGAGCGTCTGGTGACGGAACCGCTCGTGCAGGGGCTCGCCGTAGTCGGGCTGCCACCGGCGCCAGCCGGGGTTAAGCTCTGACGTTCCCAGGCCCGGCAAAACGCTTGAAGCTCCTTGCGCTCGATACGTCGACGGAATGCTGCTCAGTCGCGCTGCTCTCGGCCGACGTGCTGACCTTGCGCGAGACGCTGACCGAGCGCGGCCATGCCGATCTCGTCCTGCCCTTCGTCGATGCCTTGCTCACCGAAGCCGGGCTTGCGCTGGGCGATCTCGACGGCCTCGCCTTCGGGCGCGGGCCGGGCGCGTTCACCGGGCTGCGGATCGCTGCCGGGGTGGTGCAGGGACTTGCGTACGCGGCGGGTCTGCGCGTCGTCCCGGTCTCGAGCCTCGCCGCGGTCGCCGCGCGCGTGCCCGCTGCTGCCGGCGAGACCGTCCTGGTATGCAACGACGCGCGGATGGGCGAGCTCTACTGGGGTCATTACGCGCTCGGCACGGATGGCGCGGTGGTCGCCCTCGGCGCCGAGCGTGTAGGACCGCCCGACTCCGTCATCGCGCTGTCGGAAGCACGACATGCGGCCGGCAACGGGCTCGCGCGTCATGCAGGGTTGCGCACCGCACTGGCGGCGCAGGGTTTGCGCGTGCATGAGGGGCTCTATCCCCGGGCCGACGCGGTCGTGCGGCTGGGTGCGGCGGGGTTCGTTGCCGGGCTGTCGGTCGGGCCGGAGGAAGCCTTGCCGATCTACGTGCGTGACGAAGTTGCCGCGGCCCGGGCGGCGACTGTCACGCCACTGCAATAATTCCGCCTTGTAATGCGCCCGCAACGACCGAAGAGAGGGTGAGATGACGGGCAAGCAGATCCTGATCGTCGAGGACGAGAAGCCGATCCGCGACATGATCGCCTTCGGTCTGCGTCGCGCGGGTTTCGAGGTGCGTGAGGCAGAGGACTGCGCAGCGGCGCGGGCGAGCATCGCGGATGCGCGGCCGGACCTGCTGCTGATCGACTGGATGCTGCCGGACCAGAGCGGCCTCGAGCTGACCCGTGCTGTGAAGCGCGGCAAGGACACCCAGGACCTGCCGATCATCATGCTGACCGCGCGCGCCGACGAGCACGACAAGGTGTCCGGTCTCGAGGGTGGCGCCGACGACTACGTCACCAAGCCGTTCAGCCCGCGCGAGCTGCTGGCGCGCATCAACGCCGTGCTGCGGCGAAGCTCGCCGGGCGCCGCCGGGGAATCGCTCGAGGCGGGCGGCCTGGTCCTCGATCTGGCGAGCCACCGGGTGACGGTGGACGATCAGAACGTCGCGCTCGGCCCCACCGAGTACCGGCTGCTGCAGTTCTTCATGGAGCACCCCGAGCGCGTCTATTCGCGCGGTCAGTTGCTCGACCGGGTGTGGGGCGGCAACGTCTACGTCGAGGAGCGCACGGTCGACGTGCACATCCGCCGGCTGCGTAAGGCGCTCGAACCGTCCGGTCGGGACGGTCTGGTGCAGACCGTGCGGGGCTCGGGATACCGGTTCTCGACGCGGCCGGAGTAGGCGCGCTCGCGCCCCGACACCCGGTGTCCAAGCCCGCCTGGCAGTTCATCGTCGCAAGTCTCGCGCTGCTCGCGGTGGCCCTGCTCATCGGCCTGATCGCGGGGCGGCCTCTCACCTTCGTCGCGGTCGCGCTCGGGTTGATGCTCCTCCGGCACGGTATCAATCTTCTGCGCTTCGACCGCTGGCTGCGCTCGCGCGCCACGCGACCCGCGCCGCACTTCGGCGGCCTGTGGGGCGAGGTCGTCGCGATCGTCGACCGGCTGTACCGGCGCAAGGTGTATCACAAGCGTCGCACGCTCGCGCTGCTGCGCGAGTTCCGCCGCATGACGACCGCGATGCCGGACGGCGCGGTCCTGCTCGGCCCCAACCGCGAGATACTCTGGTTCAACCGCGCCGCGAGCCGCTGGCTGGATCTCAAGCGCAAGGTGGACTATGGCCTGCGGATCGACAACCTGGTGCGGGTTCCGGATTTCGTCGAATACCTCGATCGCGAAGGTGAGGGGATACCGCCGCGCATCCGGTTTACGAAGAACGGGGAGCTGTGGCTGTCCTTCCGGCTGGTGACCACCAATCCGACCGGTCCGCAGCTGCTGCTGGTGCGCGACGTGACGACCGAGGCGCGGCTCGATTCGATGCGCAAGGACTTCGTCGCGAACGCGTCTCACGAGCTGCGCTCACCGCTCACCGTGGTGAGCGGCTATCTCGATGCCCTCGCCGAGGACACGGCGCTCGACTCTGCCTGGCGAGGCCCGGTCGCAGGAAATGCGCCGCCAGTCCGAGCGCATGGGTCGCATCGTCCACGATCTGCTGGAGCTCTCACGCCTGGAGGCATCCGGAAGCGAAGCCGACCGCGTGCCGGTCGACGTCAGCGGGATGCTCGCGCTGCTGCGCAAGGAGATCATCGCGCGGCCCGAGCCCACGCCGGAGGTCTTCATCACGCTCGACACCGACGCGATGCTCCTGGGCTCGGAGGCCGAGCTGCATTCGATCTTCTCGAACCTCCTGACCAACGCCGCGAAGTACACGCCCGCCGACGGACGCATCGACGTGCGCTGGTGGCTCGACGAGCGCGGCGCGAACGTCGAGTTTCGCGACACCGGGATCGGGATCGCGGCCGAGCATCTGCCGCGCCTGACCGAGCGCTTCTACCGTGTCGATGCCGGCCGTTCGCGCAAGCTCGGCGGGTCCGGGCTCGGTCTCGCCATCGTCAAGCACGCGCTGCAGCGTCATGGCGGCCGGCTCGAGGTGACGAGCGTCGAAGGGAAGGGCAGCAGCTTCATCTGCCGGTTTCCGGCGAGCCGCATTTCGCCTCGTGAACTGCTGGCCCGCGCCTGACGCAATCGCGCCGGGGCAACCGTCGATGTCGCAATCCGGACATCGCCGTGACACACAGCTGTAACAACACGCACATATAAAGCCTGCCGAGCGTGCGCGGGCCGCAAAGGGCGGCCGGCGCGCCGTGCCCACCGACTGCTTCGGCATCAAGCGAGGAGAACATCGTGAAAAACATCGTGCTGGCGACGGCTGTCGCTGCCGCTTTGTCCCTGGCTGGTCAGGAGGCCGGCGCCCAGTCGCGGACCGCCGCGTCCCGTTCCGATCTGGAGGCCGTGCAGACCCAGCTGCAGGCTCTCACGGAGCGGCTGAATCGTCTCGAGACCGCCAACACGGAGCTCAAGGCCGAGAACGCCGAGCTCAAGTCGCTGGTCGACCGCCGCGATGCGGAGACCGATTACCTGAAGGCGCAGACGAAGGACTTGCGCGAGGAGACGGCGGTGGCCTCCAACGAGATCGCCAAGGTCAAGGGTGCCGACTGGGCGACCAAGGTCAAGGCCCGCGGCGATTTTCGCTACCGCCACGAGGAAATCCACCGCGAGCGCACCGTCAGCACGGATGGGATCACGACCGTCGAGGATGCGGAGGATCGCTACCGGCATCGCATCCGCGCACGGTTCGGCATCGACGCCCAGGTAAGCGATCATCTGAAGACGACCTTCGGGCTATCAACTGGCGAAAATAACGATCCGCGATCTTCGAACCAGAGCCTCGACGATAACGGCACGCGTAAGGCGATCGCTCTCGAGATGGCGTATGCCGACTGGAATTTCGCCCAGGGCGCAAATCTCGTTCTCGGTAAACAGCCGTATCCCTTCTACCGGCCTGGCCAGTCGCTGTTCTTCGACAATGATTTCAACCCCGAAGGCGGGGCGATCAAGTACGAGCGCGGGATCCTGTTCGGCAGCGGCTACGCGTGGTGGATGAACGAGCAGCACAATGACAACCCGAGCGCCGAAGACGCCGACACCTACGTGTTTGGCGCGCAGCTCGGGCTAAAGATGCCGATCGGCGATGCGAGCAATTTCGTCGCCTTCGGGCATTACTTCAACTGCAGTGGATGTCAGGGTCAGTCTCCGCTTTTCAACAACGTGGCGAACGGCAACACGACTTACCGGCTTGTTGCCCCGAATACCACGAACATCCTGGTCTTCGACTACGAAATCGGAGAGCTCGGCGCGGAGTTCAACTCGCAAGTCGGCAGCCTGCCGCTGCAGCTCTGGGCGAACTACGCGCAGAACATGGCCTCCGACGTCGAGGAGGATACAGCCTACAACGTCGGTGTCCGCCTCGGGCGCGCAAGTAATCCCAGGACCTGGGAGGCGGCCGCGATGTACCAGTCCATCGACAAGGACGCGTTGTTCGGCCAGTTTATCGACTCGGACTTCGGCAACGGCAACACCGATACCGAGGGCTGGGCGCTGCGCGGCGCCTATGCGCCGGTGCGCAACATCGCCGTCAACCTCACGTATTTCATCAACACCCTCAACAAGGACGTGGGCACCGAGCTGGACTACGACCGGCTGCAGCTCGATTTCAACTGGAAATACTGACCTCGGCGCCGTCGGGGCGGGCCGGCGGCATCCTGTCCGGGCGGCTGCGTGGATCCCTGCGCAGCCACCCGAACCTTTTCCAGGCGTACTTGCTGCTGTAACCGGGCTCAGGTATACGGGCGGCACTGCGGAGCGCGATCCATGGATACGGCCGACCTGTCCCACCACATCCACAGCCGGTTCAACGCCGACCTCGAGGGCGTGCGAGCCAGCGTGCTGCAGATGGGCGGGCTGGTGGAAAAGCAGCTGCAGGACGGGACCCGCGCGCTGGTGAACGGGGACGGCGCGCTCGGCGAGCAGGTCGCGCAGCTCGATCGCCGCGTCAATGCGATGGAAGTCGCGATCGACGACGACTGCAACCGGATCCTGGCGACGCGAAACCCCGCCGCATCGGACCTGCGGCTGCTGGTCGCCATCATCAAGGCAATCACCGATCTCGAGCGCATCGGCGACGAGGCAGAAAAGCTGGGTCACATTGCGGCAAAGCTTGCGACGCTCGACCGGCCGCCGGACCGCTACCGCGAGATCAAGCACATGGGGGATGTGGTCGCGGGGATGGTGCACGGTGCGCTCGACGCCTTCGCGCGTCTCGATGTCGAGCTGGCGCTCGAGATTGCGCGGCGCGACCGGCTGGTCGATGAGGAGTACGAGGCGATCCAGCGTCAGTGCATCACCTTCATGATGGAGGATCCGCGTACCATCCGCCGCGCGCTCGACGTGCTGTGGGTGGCGCGCGCACTCGAGCGGGTGGGTGATCACGCGAAGAACATCTGCGAGTACGTGATCTACATGGTGCTCGGGAAGGACGTGCGGCACCTGGCGATCGAGGATGTGGAACAACAGCTCGCCACGGCGCTCGCGGCGCGGGCGGGCGGCGTGCGTTGAGGGTTGCATCCGGGGCCGGCGCTGCCAGGACGGGAAACCTCGTCGGATTCGCCGTCTGCGCCGCTCTGCTCGGATACGCGCTCTACAGCCAGCACGCACTCGGCCTCGAGCCCTGTCCGCTCTGCATCCTGCAGCGAATCGCGGTTTTCGCGACGGGGCTCGCGTTCCTGGGCGCCGCCCTGCATCGTGCCAGTCATAGGGCTGCCGTCGTCTGGGGCTCGATCATCGCGCTGGCTGCTGCCGTGGGCGCGGCGATCGCGGCGCGACATGTGTGGATCACCGCGCAGCCGCCGGGGACGGTGGCCGAGTGCGGTGCGAGCCTCGACTACATGCTCGAGGTGCTGCCGCTTCGGGAGGTGCTCGCCAAGGTCCTGACCGGTTCCGGCGAATGCGGCAAGGTCGACTGGCGCTTTCTTGGTCTCTCCATGCCCGCCTGGGTTCTCGTCTGGCTGCTCGCGCTTGGCGCCTGGGGTCTCTTCGTCAACCTGCGGCGGCGGTAAGCGCGAGCTCCATCACGCGCTCGTAGATGCGGGCCAGAAGGTCGATGTCGGCGACGTTCACGTGTTCGTCCACCTTGTGGATCGTGGCATTGACCACGCCCAGTTCCACCACCTGGGCGCCGGTCGGCGCGATAAAGCGGCCGTCCGAGGTGCCGCCGGTGGTCGAGGTCGCAGCGGTCCGTCCGGTTACATCGCGTACCGCGCGCAGCACCAGATCCGTGAGCACGCCGGGAGCGGTCAGAAACGGCTGCCCCGAGACGAACCATTCGAGCGTGTAGTCGAGCCCGTGCCGGTCGAGGATCGCGATCACGGCGCGCTGCAGCGTCTCGACCGTCTGCACGGTGGAGAAGCGCAGGTTGAAGCGGAGCTTGAGCTCGCCGGGGATCACGTTTGGCGCGCCCGTACCTGCGGCGATGTTCGAGACCTGGAAGCCGGTGGGCTGAAAGTATTCGTTGCCAGCGTCCCAGCGCACGGTGGCGAGCTCCGCCAGTGCCGGTGCAAAGCGATGCACCGGGTTGTCCGCGAGCTGCGGATAGGCGATGTGTCCCTGCGTGCCATGGATGGTCAGCCGGCCGGACAGCGAACCGCGTCGCCCGACTTTGATCGTGTCCCCGAGGATCTCGTGGCTGCTCGGCTCACCGATGACGCACCAGTCGATGTGCTCGTTGCGCGACTCGAGCGTTTCGATGACACGTCTCGTGCCGTCGACCGACGGCCCTTCCTCGTCGCTGGTGAGCAGGAAGGCGAGCGTGCCGCGGTAATCGGGATGGCGGGCGACGAATCGCTCCGCCGCGACGACCATCGCCGAGAGACCGCTCTTCATGTCCGCCGCGCCTCGGCCATAGAGGCGACCGTCGCGGATCTGCGGTACGAAGGGATCGGAGGCCCAGTCTTCCCTGGGCCCTGCAGGGACGACGTCGGTGTGACCCGCGAAGCAGAGCATCGGTGCGGCGCGGCCACGCCGGGCCCAGAGGTTGTCCACGGGTCCGAAGGGCAGCCGCTCGTTGACGAAGCCGCTCGCCGCGAGCCGCTCACCAATCACGTCCAGACAGCCCTGGTCGTCCGGGCTCAACGAAGCGCGCCGCATCAGTTCCAGGGTCAGTTCGAGGGCGGCTGACATGAGGCTGACATGTTCCTCTGCTTGGTACGCGGCGATTGCACGCGGCCGGCGCTATATAGCGGAGCCCGCGACGGCTAACAAGCAGCTGCTTGTCACATGCCTGTCACGAACACCGTCCACACTGCCCGCCGTGGTCAGGGCACGCGCCGCGTGGCGCCTATTCTTGAAGAGGGTAAGTCCATGAAGCTGTGGTGGAATGTCGCGATGCCGGTGCTGGTCGCCGGACTGATGGCGGCGGGGGCGCCGACCCCGGCCAGCGCCCAGGGCGCTATCAAGATGGATGGCTCGAGCACCGTGTTCCCGATCGCGGAAGCGCTGGCCGAGGAATATCAGATCTCGAAACGCGGCAAGGTCAGAGTGACCGTCGGCATTGCCGGCACCGGTGGCGGATTCAAGAAGTTCTGCCGTGGCGAGACGGACATGTCGAACGCCTCGCGCCCCATCCTCAAGGAGGAAATGGAGGCCTGCCGCGCGGCTGGGATCAAGTACCTCGAGATACCAGTGGCCTTCGACGCGCTCACCGTCGTGGTCAATCCGCAGAACACCTGGGTCAAGACCATGACCGTCGCGGACCTGAAGAAGATGTGGGAGCCGGGCGCGCAGGGCCGCATCACGACCTGGAAGCAGGTCCGTGCCGAATATCCGGCGGAGCGGCTGATGCTGTTCGGCCCCGGTGCCGACTCCGGTACGTTCGATTACTTCACCGAGGCGGTCAACGGCAAGGCCAAGGCCAGCCGCGGCGACTACACGGCGAGCGAGGACGACAATACGCTCGTGCAGGGTGTCGAGAACAACAAGGGCGCACTCGGATACTTCGGTTTCGCGTATTACGCCGCGCACAAGGACAAGTTGCGCGCGGTGTCGATCGACGGCGGCAAGGGTGCCGTCGCCCCGAGCCTCGAGGCCGTCACGAAGGGCACCTACAACCCGCTGTCGCGGCCGCTGTTCGTGTACGTAAAGGAAGCGTCGCTCAAGCGCCCGGAGGTGAAGGAGTTCATCAAGTTCATGCTGACTGAAGGCGGCGCGCTCGTTGCCGAGGTCGGATATTTGCCGCTCCCCGACAAGGCGTACCAGCTCGCCTGGCAGCACGTGGAGGGCGGAAGCTGGGCTCGGTGTTCGGCGGCGTGCCCGGAAGTCGGCGTCACGATCGACGATCTGCTCGCCCGCGAAGGCAAGCTCTAAGACACGCGCAATCGAGTCGCGCGAGCAGGGTCGAATTCGATCTCCTGCCGCGGTACATTACCGCGCCGCGTCGCAGGGAGGCGACGTGGCGCATGGACCGGACCCCGCGAATCAAATGATCGAACCGGGTGAGCCATGAATGCTGATCCCTGCCGCGCGTGTTGCAGGTGGATTCTCGTCGCTGCGGTATCGCAAGGGACGCGACCGCGTGGTGGAGCTCATCCTGCTGATGGCGGGTCTGGTGGCCGTCTTCACGACGATCGCGCATCGTCTGCATCCTCGTTTACGAGTCCTCGTCCTTCTTCCGTACCGTGTCCATCGGCGAGTTTCTCACCGACACGATGTGGACGCCGTTGTTCGCCGATGCGCGCTACGGAATCCTCCCGCTGGTGTCGGGCACGCTGACCACGACCATGGTCGCGCTGCTGGTGGCCGATCCCTGTGGGCACCACCATCGCGATCTATCTTTCGGAGTTCGCGCCGCATCGCCTCCGCGAGACCGTAAAGCCGATACTGGAGTTGCTCGGTGCCGTGCCAACCGTCGTATACGGCTACTTCGCGCTGCTCATGGTCACGCCACTGCTGCAGAAGCTGATACCGGGGCTGCCTGGTTTCAACATGCTGAGCGCGGGTCTCGTGATCGGGCTCATGATCGTGCCCTATGTCGCGACCGTGAGCGAGGACGCGATGCGGGCGGTGCCGCGCTACATGCGCGAGGGCTCCTACGCGATGGGCGCGACACGGTTGCAGACGGCGCTGCGCGTCGTCGTGCCGGGTGCGTTGTCCGGGATCGCGGCCGCGTACATCCTCGGCATCTCGCGCGCGGTGGGCGAGACCATGGTGGTGGCGATCGCGGCGGGGATGCAGCCGCAATTGAC
Source organism: uncultured Gammaproteobacteria bacterium (assembly GCA_963728295.1). Taxonomy (GTDB): domain Bacteria; phylum Pseudomonadota; class Gammaproteobacteria; order Steroidobacterales; family Steroidobacteraceae; genus DATJKD01. Next base: position 790,896 of record CAVSKB010000011.1, read on the forward strand.
GTTCGATCCCAGGGAGCCGGCGGCGACGATTACCGCCTACATCGTCCAGGTCAGCCTCGGCGACCTGCCGCACGGCAGCATCGGCTATCAGAGCATCTTCGCCGCCGGGACTCGTCCTGATGCTGATAACGCTCGTGTTCAACGTGATCGGGTTCTTCCTGACACGCCGCTTCCGCGAGGCGTACTGATGGCCGCTGTCGCCCAGATGACGCTCGAGGAGATCCGCGCGGGGCTCGGGTGGCGCAAGCAGCTCGACAAGTTGTTCGTGATCGTGGGGCTCCTGGTGCTGATCGCCTGTCTCGCGATCCTGGCGATCCTGTTCCTCGACCTGGTGCGCGACGGCGCGAGCCGGTTCGGCTGGGACTTTTTCACGTCGTTCCCCTCGCGCAAGGCGGAGCGGGCCGGGATCCTGTCCGCGGCGGTCGGCACGTGCATGATCATGTTCGTTACGGCGCTGGTCGCGCTGCCGGTCGGCGTGGCCGCGGCGATCTATCTCGAGGAATACGCGCCCAAGAACTGGTTCACGGGCATCATCGAGATCAACGTCACGAACCTCGCCGGCGTGCCGTCGATCGTCTATGGCCTGCTCGCGCTGGGGCTCTTCGTCTACCAGTTCGGCCTCGGGCAGAGCGTGCTGTCGGCAGGGCTCACCCTCGCGCTCCTGATACTGCCGATCGTCATCGTCGCGACGCGCGAATCGCTGCGCTCGGTGCCCAAGGCGATCCGCGAGGCCGCCTACGGACTTGGCGCGACGCGCTGGGAAGTCACGCGCGATCACGTGCTGCCGTATTCGACCGGCGGCATCCTGACAGGTCTGATACTCGGGCTATCGCGCGCAATCGGTGAAACTGCACCGATCATCACGATAGGCGCGCTGTCGTTCATCGCCTTCCTGCCGCCGTCGCCGGTATCCGGCGAGTTTCCGTTCCTGAACTTCGAATGGCTGCGCAGCGAGTTCACCGCGATGCCGATCCAGATGTTCAACTGGGTGTCGCGGCCCGATCAGGCATTTCAGGCGAATGCCGCTGCGGCCGGCGCGATCCTGCTCGGCATGACGCTGCTCATGAACGCGCTGGCGATCTGGATCCGCTACCGGTTCCGGAAGCGAATCAACTGGTGACCATGATGGACGTAGTCGCGCCGACGCATGCTGTACCCGGAAAGAGGCGGGCAAACCCGATGCAAGGTGATTCAACGACTCCGTCGGCGGGGCCGCCCGGCCTTTCGATCGCGGTCGAGGACCGCAAGAGTGTGCGTGCCAACCCGCCCAAGGCGAGAGCCGAGGGGCTTAATTTCTGGTATGGCAGCAATCACGCGCTCAAGGGCATCGACCTCTCGCATCCCGGAGCACCAGGTGACCGCGCTCATCGGTCCGTCCGGCTGCGGCAAGAGCACCTTCCTGCGCTGCTTCAACCGGATGCACGACCTGCAGCCGGAGACCCGCTACAAGGGTGCGATCATGCTGCGGCCCGACGACATCAATCTCGTCGGCCCCGGCGTCGATCCCATCGAGGTGCGGATGCGGATCGGCATGGTCTTCCAGAAGCCGAATCCGTTTCCGAAGACGGTGTTCGAGAACGTCGCCTACGGGCTCAGGCTGCGTGGCGTACGCAACCGCACGGATCTGGCGGAGAAGGTCGAAGGCGCGCTCCGCGCTGCGGCGATCTGGGACGAGGTCAAGGACCGGCTGCCGGATTCGGCGCTCGCGCTGTCGGGCGGTCAGATGCAGCGGCTGTGCATCGCACGGGCGCTTGCGACGCAGCCCGAGATCCTGCTGTTCGACGAGCCCACGTCGGCGCTCGACCCAATCGCCACTGCCAAGATCGAGGAGCTGATCTCGGAGCTGCGCCAGCACGTGACGATTCTGATCGTCACACACAACATGCAGCAGGCCGCCCGCGTATCCGATTTCACGGCGTTCATGTATCTGGGCGAGCTCGTCGAGGTGGGTGCGACCAGCATGATCTTCACCAATCCGGGCAAGAAGGCAACCGAGGACTACATCACGGGCCGTTACGGCTGAACGAACGGAATGCAGACCTTGGAACAACCGCCGTCGGCCACTCCCGAACCCGACGCCGATGCCAGTGCCGTCTCCGGCACGGGGCCGGCTGGTGACCCGGCCGAAGGCCACATCTCCAGGGCCGTCGACCAGTCGCTCGTTGATCTGCGGCTCCGCGCCGTCGCGATGGGCGGGCTGGTGATCGATCAGGTGGCAAGCTGCGTGCGCGCCCTGGTGGAGCACGATGCGAAACTTGCCGAGCTGGTGCTGTCGCGCGAGACGCTGGTGAACGCCTACGACGGTCAGCTCGACCGCGACACGCTCACCTTCATCGCCCTGCAGCAGCCGGTCGCAAGCGACCTGCGCATGGTGCGTGCGATCGCGCGCGCCGGCCTCGAGCTCGAACGCATCGGCGACGAATCGAAGAAGATCGCACGCTTCGCCTCGCGGGCGGCCGCGCACGGGGGCCACGACCCGGTGGTAGCCGTGTCGCGCTATCTGCGGCACATGGGCGAGCTCTCGGTCACGATGCTCCGCAGCGCGGTGCGTGCCCTGGACGAGGCGGATGCGGGGCTCGCGCGCCAGGTCCTGTCGCGCGACCGCGAGCTCGACGCGGAGTTCGCCACGGCGCTCCGACAGCTGATGTCATTCGTGATGCAGGACCACCAGTTCCTCAAGGCGACGCTCGACACCGTGTTTGCACTCAAGGGCCTGGAACGGATCGGCGATCACGCCAAGAACGTGGCCGAGCAGGTGCTCTACATGGTGGGTGACGACGCCGAACCCGGCCGCGGCTAGCCACGCGTTCGCCGGATCACGCCCCGTCGCTGCGTGCTCTCGCTCGAGCGGTGGTGGCTGCTCGCCGACACGCGGCCGCGGTGGCTGCTCGCCGACGTGCGGCCGCGGTGGTACGCCCAGCCGCGCACCACGATCGAGGAACGATGCAGAGCGGTCAGAGGGTGCCCCGCACGTTCTGTCGGCGCGCGCCGGATCAGTAGCGGTATCGCGGAGTCGTCGAGGCAGCCCTTCGCCAAGAGTGCCCGCAACGTCCAACTGCGAGGACGGAGGCGTGCTTCGCGGCTGGGATACCACCGCGTCCACGCGCCGGCTCGCGACCCCACCGTGGCCTCGACGAGCCGGCGTTTGGACCGGGTGCCTCGTGGGCCGAAAGCACGCTCGAGCCCCCGCAGATAGACGTCGCGGGCACTCCGAAATCATGACTCCGCGACGATTCCGCGTTACCGCCAGCGACCCGGTGCGCGCCGACTCGATGTGCGGGGCACCCTTCTGAGCTCTGCAACGTTCCTCGATCGTAGTGACCGGCCCACGAGATACCCGGGCCGAGCGGCGGCGAGCGAACCACGGGCCGAGCGGCGGCGAGTAGCACCGGACCTAGTCGATGCCGCGCAGCAGCTCGTTGATGCCTGTCCTGGCGCGGGTCTTCGCGTCGACGCGCTTTACGATGACCGCGCAGGAGAGCGCATAGCGGCCGTTCGCGGCCGGCAGCGAGCCGGGCACGACCACGGCGCCCGCTGGGACGCGACCCTGGATCACCTCGTCGCGTTCGCGGTCATAGATCCGCGTGCTCTGGCCGATGAAGACGCCCATCGAGATCACGGCGCCCTGCTCGACGATGATCCCTTCGACGATTTCCGAGCGCGCGCCGATGAAGCAGTCGTCCTCCACGATGGTCGGCGCCGCCTGCAGGGGCTCGAGAACGCCGCCGATGCCGACCCCGCCGGACAGATGCACGTTGCGGCCGATCTGCGCGCAGGAGCCCACGGTGGCCCAGGTGTCGACCATCGTGCCCTCGCCGATCCAGGCGCCGACGTTTACGTAACTCGGCATCAGCACGGCGTTCGGCGCAACGTAGGCGCCGCGGCGCACCACGGCGGGCGGGACGACTCGCACGCCCTCGGCACGGAAACGCGCGTCGGTGTGTCCCGCGTACTTGAGCGGCACGCGGTCGAAGAACCGCGTATAGCCCGCATCGGCCACGCGGTTGTCGTACAGCCGGAACGACAGCAGCACGGCCTTCTTCAGCCATTCATGGACGATCCACTGCCCGGAGCGGTTCTCCGCGACGCGCAGCTGCCCGGTGTCGAGCAGGTCGAGCGACCGGTCGACCGCCGCGCGCACGTCCTGCGGCGCGCTGTCGGGTGTGAGGTCCGCGCGTGTCTCGAATGCCGTGTCAATGATGGATGCGAGGCGGGCTGTTTCGCTCATGGTGGCGAAGCCGCGCTCAGGCGAGTCTGGCCTCGACCCGGCGGTCGAGCGCCTCGAACAGCTGATCCTGGAGCGTCCGCCGCGCCGGTTCGGACAAGGCCCGGCCCTGGTGGTCGGTCAGGAAAAACACGTCCTCGGCCCGCTCGCCGATCGTCATGATCTTGGCGGTGGTGACGTCGATGCGCTCTGCGAGGAATACCTTGCCGATCTCGGAGAGCAGGCCGGGCCGGTCGCCCGCGATCAGCTCCAGGATGGTGCGGTTCTGTACGGGGTCGTCGGTGAAGGTGATCTGAGTCGGCGTCGTGAACATCCGCACCTGGCGCGGCGCGCGGCGCGTGACCACTGGCAGCGCTGCCTCCGGCCCCTGCAGCACCCGCCATAACTGCTGCTCGATTTCCTGCGCCCGGTGCCTGTCCGCGATCGGCGCGCCGTTGTCCTCGAGGACGAGATAGGTGTCGAGGCTCATCCCGCCCTCGAGCGGCGTGATGCGCGCATCGAGGATGTTGAGCCCCATCTGGTCGAGCAGGGCGGTCGTGCGGGCGAAATTCTGCTGGCGATGCGGCAGGAAAGTCAGCACCGCGTTGCCGCCGCGCTCGGGCGTGTGACGCACGGCCACCAGGGTTGATGATTCGGCGGGGTCTCGCTCCGCGAGCAGCCTGGTGTGCCACGCGATCTCCGCTGGCGTGTGCCGCAGGAAATACGCGTCGTTGAAGCGCGTCCAGATCGCGTCGACCGGCTCCGCGCCGAGCCCGAGCCGGGCACACTCGTCACGGGCGGCCGCGCGCACCTCGGCGACCAGCTGCTCCTGATCGAGCGGTGACTCGAGCCCGCGGCGCAGGGCGCGCTTGGTCCGCTCGTAGAAGTCCGAGAACAGCGCCGCTTTCCACGAATTCCAGAGCTTCGGATTCGTGCCGCGCACGTCGGCGACCGTGAGCAGGTACAGGTAATCGAGATGCGTCTGATCGCCGACGACCCGGGCGAACTCGCGGATCACCTGCGGATCCGAGATGTCCTTCTTCTGCGCGGTGACCGAGAACAGCAGATGGTGTCGCACCAGCCACGCGACCAGCCGCGCGTCGTAGCGCGACAGCCCCTGCTCGAGGCAGAACGCCTCCGCATCGACGGCCCCCAGCTCCGAATGATCGCCGCCGCGTCCCTTCGCTATGTCGTGAAAGAGCGCGGCCAGGTAGGCGAGCTCGGGCTTGGGCAGCGTCGCCATCAGCCGCGACAGCTCCGGAAACTCGTCCTCGAAGCGCGGCAGTGCGAGGCGGCGCAGGTTACGCACCACGAACAGCGTGTGCGCATCGACCGTGTAGGCATGGAACAGGTCGTACTGCATGCGCCCGACGATGCGGCCGAAGGCGGGGATATAGCGGCCGAGCACGCCGTACAGGTTCAGCCTGCGCAACTCGTGCGTCACGCCGACCGGTGCGCGCAGGATCTCGTGGAACAGCCGGTGATTGCGCGGGTTCTGACGGAACTCCTCGTCGATCAGCCACAGGTGCCGGCCCAGCGCGCGGATCGTCGTCGCGCGCACGCCGCGCAGCTCGGGGTGCTGCTGCATGATCTGGAACAGCTCGAGGATCGCCGACGGCTGTCGAGCGAAGACCTCGTCGGCCGTGACCTCGAGATAGTCGTTGCGGATCTGGAAACGTGCGTTGATCGGCACCGGCGCGCTGGTGGTGTCGGTCAGGATCGCTTCGCGGAAGAGCTGCAGCAGCATCTCGTTCAGCAGGCTGACGTCCATCACGGTCCGGTAGTACCGCTGCATGAACTGCTCGACCGCGAGCGTGTAGGTGGCATCCTCGTAGCCAAACATCTTCGCAAGGCGGATCTGGTGATCGAACAGCAGCCGGTCCTCGCGCCGGCCGGTCAGCACGTGCAGCGCGAAGCGCGCCTTCCACAGGAACGCCTGCGCCGCGTGGAGCTTGCGCAGCTCGCTGGCGGTGAGGAATCCGTGGCCGACGAGCTCGTCGAGGGTGTCGGCGCCGAAATGCCGCTTCGCCACCCAGCCGATGGTCTGGATGTCGCGCAGCCCACCGGGGCTCGCCTTGACGTTCGGCTCGAGGTTGTACGCCGTGTCGTGATAGCGGTGATGGCGCGCGGTCTGCTCGGCGACCTTGGCCTCGAAAAACTGCCGCGGGTTCCACACGTTGTCCTGGCCGAGCGCCCGGCGCATCGCCTGGAAGAGATTGTCGGGACCGCTGAGCAGTCGCGCCTCGATCAGCGTGGTCGCGACGCTGACGTCCGCGGCGCTTTCGCGCTGACAGTCGTCAATGGTCCGGACGCTGTGGCCCACCTCGAGCCCGATGTCCCAGAGGAAGGCGAGAAACCGCTCGATGCCGTCGTGACCGCCCGTGACACCGCTTTTCGGCAGCAGGATCATGACGTCGATGTCGGAGCAGGGGTGCAGCTCCCCGCGGCCGTAGCCGCCGACCGCGACCAGCGCCACCTCGCGCTCGCCGGCGCCGGCATGCAGGCTCCACGCGCGTCGCAGCACGAGGTCGACCATCCGCGCCCGGTCGCGCACCAGCATCTCGACGGACTCGTCGTCGGCAAAGCGCTGGCGCAGGCTTTCGTCGCCGCCAGCGAGCGCGCGACGGAATGCCGAGACCGGATCGGGTCCGGTGTCGAACGCGGCGTTCAGCGCCTCGAGAAAAGGCCACGCCGGGAGAACGACCCGACCCGCGGCTGCCTCGCTGCCGTCGGCCGGGATCGACGACGACGTGCTCAGACCGGGACCCGCTCGTTCGAGCCCAGTGTCAGAACGTCGACGCCGGTGTCGGTCACGAGAACCGTGTGTTCCCATTGTGCCGACAGAGAATGATCCCGGGTTATTACAGTCCAGCCATCCGGTAGCAGCCGTACCTCGCGCCGCCCTGCGTTGACCATCGGCTCGACGGTAAACGTCATGCCGGCCCTCAGGGTGAGCCCCGTGTCGGGTTGACCATAGTGGAGCACCTGCGGATCCTCGTGGAAGCCGCGACCGATGCCGTGCCCGCAGTACTCGCGCACGACACTGTAGTGGTTCGCCTCCACGAACCGCTGGATTGCATACCCGATGTCGCCGAGTCGCGTGCCGGGACGCACGCCGCGTATGCCGCGCCACATCGCCTCGTAGGTGACGTCGATCAGCCGCTGGGCGTGCGGCGCGATCTTTCCGACCGCGTACATCCGTGAGCTGTCGCCGTGGAATCCCTCCTTGATCACGGTCACGTCGACGTTGACGATGTCGCCCTGCTTGAGTCGGCGGTCGCCCGGTATGCCGTGGCAAACGACGTGGTTGACCGACGTGCAGATGGACTTCGGGTAGCCCGCGATAGCCGAGCGGCGCGGGGATGGCGCGCTGCACATCGACGATGTAGTCGTGGCAGATACGGTCCAGCTCCTCGGTCGACACCCCGGGGACCACGTGCGGACCGATCATGTCGAGCGCCTCGGATGCGAGGCGGCCGGCGACCCGCATCGCCTCCTGGTCGGCGTGGTCCTTGATCGACACCCGTCCGAGGCGGTCCTCGGCGCGGCTCATGGCTTCTGGATGATGCATGGTGGGGAAATGTTCGGGCGCCACCCGGCAGCGCTCGCAAGTGTTTGGATCTGCGGGAAACTTATGGTATAAAGCGCGCCCCTTTTTGACAACGAAATCCGCACACGCGCCGGCACATGCGGCCGGGTGCCCGGGGACGCCGAAAGGCCAGCCGGGTTGCCGCATGGGGCGCGTGGAGGCTCAACCCTACAAGGAGACTTATACATGGCCAGCGTGTCCATGCGGCAGATGCTGGAGGCGGGTGTTCATTTCGGACATCAGACCCGCTTCTGGAACCCGAAGATGGCCCCGTTCATCTTCGGCGATCGAAACCGGATCCACATCATCAATCTCGAGAAGACGCTGCCGCTCTACAGCGAGGCGGCCGGCTTCGTCAGGTCACTGGTTGCGGACGGCGGCAAGGTGCTGTTCGTTGGCACCAAGCGCTCCGCCCGCGAGGCGATCGCCAAGGAGGCGGCGCGCTGCGGCATGCCTTATGTCAGCCACCGCTGGCTGGGCGGCATGCTCACGAACTTCAAGACCATCCGCCAGTCGATCCGCCGGCTGGGCGAGATCGACGAGATGCTGGCCAGCGGCATCATCGAGGGCCGCAGCAAGCGCGAAGCTCAGACGCTGCGCCGCGAACGCGAGAAGCTCGACCGGAGCCTGGGCGGCATCAGGGAGATGGACGGGCTGCCCGATGCCCTGTTCGTGGTCGACGTTGGCCATGAGCGCATCGCCGTGCACGAGGCGCAGAAGCTCGGCATCCCGGTCGTCGCGATCGTGGACACCAACTGCTCGCCCGACGGTATCAGCTACGTGATCCCGGGCAACGACGACGCCATGCGAGCCATCCAGCTGTACGCGGCGGGCATCGCCGACGCGGTGCTCGAGGGCCGGGCCACGATCCCCGAGGTCGCGGTCGGAGAGGACGAGTTCGTCGAGCTCGACGAGGAAGGCAAGCCGCGGCCCAAGGGAGCCGCCCGCCGCCGCTCGGCCCCGGTGCGGAAGAAGGCACCGGCACGCCGTCGGCCGGCCGCTGCGGTGGCGCCCGGGGAGTCGGATGCGGCGGCGGCGAGGCCGCAGCGGTGGAGCTGATCGAGGCCGATCCCGAGGAAAGCCCGGAGGCGTTCATGGCGCGGCGTGCCGCGGCACGGAAGAAGTCGCCGGCGGCCGCGGCGCCTGTGGCAACGGCGCCGACTGCCGATGCCGCCGCTGGCAGCGATTCCCGGCCAGCCCGACAGCAGCGATGCCGCCGGTGGCAGCGAAACCGCCGCGGGCGAGGGATCATGACCGTCACCGCGGAGGCTGTGAAGTTGCTGCGCGAGCGCACCGGCGCCGGGATGATGGAATGCAAGAAGGCGCTGGTGGAGGCGGGCGGAGACCTGGAAGCCGCAGCCGAGATCATGCGCAAGTCGGGCCTCGCCAAGGCTGACAGGAAGGCCGGTCGGGTCGCGGCGGAGGGCGTGATCGCGATCGAGCGCGCCGCCGACGGTCGCTCGGCTGCAGTCGTCGAGGTCAACTCGGAGACCGATTTCGTCGCCCGCGAGGCCGACTTCCGCTCCTTCGCCGCTGCAGTGGCCAGAGCGGCGCTCCCCGCGCGCCCGGCCGATCTCGACGCCCTTGCCGCCGTCCGCCTGCCGTCCGGGCAGACGATCGAGGAAACGCGCCGTGCGCTCGTGGCTCGGTTCGGTGAGAACATCGGCGTGCGGCGCTTCGAGCTCATCCAGAGCGACGGCCCGCTCGGTAGCTACCTGCACGGCACCCGTATCGGTGCGCTGGTTGCGCTGTCGGGTGGCGACGACGTGCTTGCGCGCGACCTCGCCATGCACGTGGCAGCGATCAATCCGCAGTTCGTCACCGCGGAAGACGTCCCCGCGGATCAGGTGACCAAGGAGCGCGAGATCTTCGTGGCGCAGATCGCGGCCGATCCGAAGGCCCAGGGCAAGCCCGCTGAGATCGTCGAGAAGATGGTCGAGGGCAAGGTCCGCAAGTACCTGGGCGAGATCACGCTGACCGGTCAACCCTTCGTCAAGGACGACAAGCTCGCTGTGTCCGAAGTGCTGAAGCGCGGCAAGGCCCGCGTGCTGCGCTTCGCGCGCTACGAGGTCGGCGCGGGGATCGAGAAGAAGCAGGAGAATTTCGCCGCCGAGGTGATGGCGCAGGTACGGGGCACCTGAAGCCCGGGCCTGCCGATCGTTCTTCCAGGAGCCCCGCTGATGCGGGGTTCCTTATAATGGCGCCCCGTCGGAGGTGGCAGACCTGATGGCTCAAGCCGATGACGGTACCCCGCGCTACAAGCGCATCCTGGTGAAGCTGTCCGGCGAGGCCCTCATGGGCGTCTCGGACTACGGCATCGACCCGGCGTTTCTCAAGCGTCTCGCCGGGGAGATCGGCGCGGTTCGCGAGTCCGGGGTCGAGGTGGCGCTGGTGATGGGCGGCGGCAACCTGTTCCGCGGTGCGGGTCTCGCGCGGACGGGAATGGACCGGGTCACGGCGGACCAGATGGGCATGCTGGCGACGGTCATGAATTCGCTCGCTCTGCAGGACGCCCTTGAATCGATCGGGCTGCACGTCCGCGTCATGTCGGCGATCCGGATAAACGAGGTTTGCGAGGACTACATCCGCCGCCGCGCGGTGCGTCATCTCGAGAAGGGACGCGTGACGATCTTCGCCGCCGGTACCGGCAATCCCTTCTTCACGACGGACACGGCCGCGAGCCTGCGCGCGATCGAGATCGACGCGCAGCTTCTGCTCAAGGCCACCAAGGTCGACGGCGTCTACGACGCCGATCCAACCGCCAATCCGGGTGCGCGGCGCTACGATCGGCTGCGCTACGACCAGGTGCTGGACGACCGGCTGAATGTGATGGACGCGACCGCGATCGTGCTGTGCCGCGATCACGACCTGCCGATGCGGGTGTTCAACCTCAACGAGGCGAACGCGCTGGTGCGCGCCGCGCGTGGCGAGGACGTGGGCACCCTGGTCACGAACTGAAGCGGCGCTGCGCCGCTGGAGACCGTCATGCTCGAGGACATCAAGAAGGACGCCGCCGAGCGCATGGGTAAGTGTGTCATCGCTTATCGCAACGAACTCAAGCGGCTGCGAACCGGCCGTGCGAGCACCAGCCTGCTCGACCACATCCGAGTCGAGTACTACGGCAATGACGTGCCGCTGCAGCAGGTCGCCAACGTTGCCGTGGAGGATTCGCGCACGCTCACGATCGTGCCGTGGGAGAAGCCGATGGTCCCGGTGATCGAGAAGGCGATCATGAAGTCCGATCTCGGGCTGACGCCAGCGACGGCAGGCACGGTCATCCGCGTGCCGCTGCCCGCACTGACCGAGGAGCGGCGGCGCGACCTCACCAAGGTCGTGCGGCACGAGGCGGAGAACGCCCGCGTCGCGATACGCAATGTGCGCCGCGACGTGATGCACGAGTTGAAGGAGATGCTCAAGGAGAAGCTCGTCTCCGAGGACGACGATCACCGGGCGCAGGACGAGGTGCAGAAGCTCACGGACAAGTACGTCGCCGAGGTCGACCATGTCCTCGCGGACAAGGAAAAGGAACTGATGCAGGTCTGAGCCGTGACGGACGTGCGAGAGGGCGTAGTCGGAGTTCCACGTCACGTTGCGGTGATCATGGACGGCAATGGGCGCTGGGCGGCGCAGCGCTCGCTCCCGCGTCACGTTGGTCACCGGGCCGGGGTCAAATCCGTGCGGGCCACCGTCGAGGGCTGTGCGAGGCGTGGTGTAGGTGCTCTCACGCTGTTCGCTTTCTCGAGCGAGAACTGGAGTCGCCCGGCCGACGAGGTCGCAAAGCTCATGCTCATGTTCGTCGAGGCGATCGACCGCGAAGTTGGCGACCTCTGCGACAACGGCATCCGGTTGCGGTTCATCGGCGACGAGACGCGGCTCAAGCCCGAGCTCGTCGCGCGCATGCGCGCAGCGGAGACGCAGACCGCCGCGGCGCGGCGCATGGAGCTCAACGTCGCGATCGCGTACGGCGGCCGCTGGGACATCGTCGCCGCCGGCGCGCGCGCTGGCGCGGCGCTGCCTGGCCGGGGAGTTGTCCCCCGACGCGATCGAGGAGACCGTCATGCGCGCCGCCCTCCAGCTCGGAGATACGCCGGATCCGGACCTGTTCATCCGCACGGGCGGCGAGCACCGGGTCAGCAATTTCCTGCTTTGGAACCTTGCGTACACCGAACTCTATTTCTGCGACGTCCTGTGGCCGGATTTCGACGACGACGAGCTCGAGCGCGCATTCCGTCACTACGGCAGCCGGCAGCGGCGCTTCGGGCTCACCGCGGCGCAGGTCGGCAGTGGCTGACTCCTTGCGTCAACGAGTGCTCACTGCTCTTTTGCTCGCCGGTCTCGTGATCGCCGCGCTGCTGGGGTTGCCCGGTCACGCCGCGGTCGCGGCGATTGCGCTCGTGATGCTCGCGGGCGCCTGGGAATGGGCGGTATTCGCGGGGCTCACCTCGACTGCGGGCCGCGCCGGTTACGCGGCGCTGGTCGCGATCACGATCGCCCTGCTCTGGACCGCGAGCGGCGACGGTGCGAACCTTCGCGCGATCCTGATTCTGACGATGCTCTGGTGGCTGGCCGGTTTCCTGTGGCTGTCGTTGGCATCGGGTCGGGGCGGGCACCTGGCTGCGGCGCTCGCGGGGCTCGCCGTGCTGGCGCCTGCGGCCGTAGGGCTTGCCCGCCTGGTGCTGATCGAGCCGCAGGGTCGTGAGTTGCTGCTCTTCCTCCTGGTCCTGACGACCGCCGCAGACGTCGGCGCGTTCTTCGGCGGTCGGCGCTTTGGTCGCCGCAAGCTCGCACCCGCGATCAGTCCGGGCAAGACGTGGGAGGGTCTGATGTCCGGCATGCTTGCGGCCTCGCTTGCCGCCGCGGGCGGAGCGCTGCTGCTCGGTCAGCCGCTGTTGCCGTGGCTCGGACTCTGCCTGGTCGTCGCGCTGATCTCGGTCGTCGGCGATCTCGTCGAGAGCATGTTCAAGCGGCGTACCGGTCTCAAGGACAGCGGCAGCCTCCTGCCGGGTCACGGCGGCGTGCTCGACCGCATCGATAGCCTGACCGCCGCGGCACCCGCGTTCGTGCTCGGCCTGATGACATTCGGCTGGGCGACATGACCGGTATCGCCGTACTCGGCAGCACGGGCAGCATCGGCGCGAGCACGCTCGACGTCGTCGCGCGCCACGGCGACCGTTACCACGTGCATACACTCGCGGCACGCTCGGATCACCGCCGGCTCTTCGCGCAGTGCATCGCGCACCGTCCGCGTCTCGCGATCCTCGAGGATGCACAGGCCGCGCAGGAGCTCGGCGCGGCGCTTCGAGCGAGCGGCCTGTCGACGCGGGTCGAGACCGGTCGACGCGGCGCTCGTGGATGCGGTGTGCGACGCGGATGTCGAGGTCGTCATGGCGGCGATCGTGGGTGCCGCGGGCCTGCCGTCGACGATCGCAGCGGCTTCCGCTGGCAAGCGCGTCCTGCTCGCCAACAAGGAATCACTGGTCGTCGGAGGTGCGTTGCTGGTCTCCGCCGCACGCGTGGGTGGGGCAACGCTTATTCCGATCGACAGCGAGCACAACGCGATCTTCCAGTGCATGCCCGCGGGGGCTTCGACGGGCGTGCCTGCAGCGGGTGTGCGCCGCATTCTGCTGACCGCCTCCGGCGGCCCCTTCCTGCGGATGCCGCGGGCCGAGATGGCTCGGGTGACACCCGACGAAGCGTGCGCGCATCCGCGCTGGCGCATGGGACGGAAGATTTCGGTCGATTCGGCGACACTGATGAACAAGGGTCTCGAGCTGATCGAGGCCTGTGTTCTGTTCGGGATGGAACCCCGGCAGGTGGAAGTGGTCGTACACCCGCAGAGCATCGTGCATTCGATGGTGGAATACGTGGACGGATCGGTCCTGGCCCAGCTCGGCAATCCGGACATGCGTACGCCGATCGCGCACGCGCTCGGCTGGCCGGACCGCATCGCCTCGGGTGTAGAATCGCTCGACCTGGTGGCGGCCGCCCGGCTCGATTTCGAGGCACCCGACATCGAGCGCTTTCCAGCGCTGCGGCTGGCGCGGGCTGCGGCCGAGACCGGCGGGACCAGCCCGGCGGTCCTCAACGCTGCCAATGAAGTCGCGGTTGCGGCGTTTCTCAACGGGCGGCTCGGTTTTCCCGGCATTCCGGCAATCATCGAGGCGGTGCTCAACCGGCACGAGTGCCGCCGGGTGGACGATCTGCAGGATGTCCTGGCGGCCGACCGCTGGGCCCGTCACGAGGCGGAATCGATGATGACGAGGGCGGCCGTGGCCGGCACATGACGATACTTACCTACGTATTCGCATTTCTGATTGCCATAGGCGTGCTGGTCGCCGTGCACGAGTTCGGGCACTTCTGGGCGGCGCGCCGCCTCGGGATCCGCGTCGTGCGGTTCTCGATCGGCTTCGGTCGGCCACTGTGGCGACGTCGCGCCGCGGACGGCACCGAGTATGCGATCTCGGCGATCCCGCTGGGCGGCTATGTCAAGCTGCTCGACGAGCGCGAGGGACCCGTCGCCGCCGAGCATCTGTCGCAGGCATACAACCGCCAGCCCGTCTGGCGCCGCGTGCTGGTCCTTCTCGCCGGGCCCGGGGCCAATTTTCTCTTCGCCGTCTGCGCTTATTGGCTGCTGTTCGTCGTGGGAGTTCCGGCCTTGAAGCCGGTGATCGGCGAGGTCACGGCGGATTCGATCGCGGCGCGCGCAGGTCTCGCAGCGGGTGACGAAATCGTCGCTGTCGGCGGGCGCGACACGCCGACGCGCGAGACGGCAGTCCTCGCGATCCTCGACTCGTTGATGCAGCAACGGCCGATAGAGATCGGCTTGCGGCGCGCGAACGGCGCGGCCGTCGAGGCGGCGCTGAGGATCCCGGGTAGCGGCACCCGCGCCCTCACGGAGCCCGGAGCGCTGCTTCCGGGTCTCGGCTTCGACTTCTGGTATCCGACCGTGCCCGGCGATCGTGGGAACGGTCCTGCCTGAGCAGCCCGGCAGAGCGGGCGGGCCTCGAGCCCGGTGATCGCATCGTCGCGATCGGCGGCGAGGCGGTTGCCGATTTCCCCGCGCTGGTGCAGCGCGTGCAGCCGAATCCCGGCCGCACGCTGGAGTTCACGGTCGAGCGCCCGGACGGCCGTGTCGTGCTGCCGATCGAGGTGCAGTCGCAGCGCGAAGGCGACCGGATGGTCGGCCGCATCGGGATACAACCCGTGTCCGGCGCGGGAGTCCCCGAGCATATGCGGACCATGGAGCGTTACGGGCCGCTCGAATCGGTCTCACGCGCGGCGGGCAAGACCTGGGAAATGTCGTCGCTCACGGTGCGGATGCTGTGGAACGTCGTAACGGGCGACGTTTCGGTCAAGAACCTCAGCGGGCCGATCAACATCGCGGAGTACGCGGGATTCTCGCTGCGCCAGGGCGCGCTCGCGTTCCTGTCTTTCCTCGCCATCGTGAGTGTGAGTCTGTTCGTGCTCAATCTGCTGCCGATTCCGATTCTCGACGGCGGGCAGATCGTGTTCCAGCTCGCGGAGCTTGCCAAGGGCAGTCCGGTGTCAGAGCGCGCGCAGGCCGTCGGCCAGCAGATCGGCCTGGTGCTGCTGCTGGTGCTGATGAGTTTCGCTTTCTACAACGATCTGTCGCGCTTGTTCAGCTGAGCCGCCCGCCATGCGTCTGAAACTGCTGGCCGCGTTACCGGCCCTTTTTGCGGTACCTGCCGTCTTCGCACAGACGGCCGGCGGCGAGTTCACGGTCGGCGACATACGCATCGAGGGGCTGCAGCGCATCTCCGAGGGCACCGTCTTCAACTACCTGCCGGTCAACATCGGCGACCGCCTCGACCAGCGCCGCATCGAGGAATCCTTGCGTGCGCTGTACGGCACCGGATTCTTCCGCGACGTCGAGCTGCGGCGCGACGGCGGCACCCTGGTAGTGGCGGTTCGTGAACGGCCATCGATCGAGAGTTTTACGATCACCGGCAACAAGGACATAAAAACCGAGGATCTGGAGAAGTCGCTGCGCGACGTCGGGCTCGCACGCGGCAAGACCTTCAACCAGTCGACGCTCGACGAGGTCGAGCGTTTTCTCACCGACCAGTACTACTCGCGGGGCAAGTACGCCGTCCGGGTGGATACCAAGATCGAGGAGCTGCCCGACAACCGCGTCAAGATCGCCATAGACGTGGCCGAGGGCAAGCGAGCCCGCATCCGGCAGATCAACGTGGTCGGCAACGAGGCCTTCTCCGACGAGAAACTGACCGACCAGTTCAAGCTCAAGACGCCGAACTGGCTGTCGTGGTACCGGCAGGACGACCGCTACTCGCGCGAGGAGCTTTCGGGCGACATCGAGAAGCTGCGGTCGTACTACATGGACCGCGGTTACGCCAACTTCGACGTCGAGACGACGCAGGTCGCAATCGCGCCGGAGAAGGACGACATCTACGTGACGCTCAACGTCAAGGAAGGCGACGTGTATCGCGTCTCGGACGTGAAGATCGCCGGTAACCTGGTGGTGCCGGAGTCGGACCTGATGAGCCTCGTGCAGGTGCGGCGCGGCGACGTCTACTCACGGAAGATGATCACGCAGACGACCGAGCTGATGGCGCTGCGGCTTGGCCGTGACGGCTACGCATTCGCCAAGATCGATCCGGTGCCGCAGGAGAACAAGGAAACCAAGGAGATCGCGCTCACATTCGTCGTCGAGCCCGGCAACCGCGCCTACGTGCGCCACATAAATTTCAAGGGCACGACCTCGATCAACGACGATGTGCTGCGGCGCGAGATGCGGCAGATGGAGGGCGGCTACCTGTCCAATGCCGCCGTCGAGCGCTCCAAGCAGCGACTCCAGCGCCTGCCCTACATAGAGAAGGTCGAGGTCGAGACGACGCCGGTCGCGGGCACGCCCGACCTGGTCGACGTGGAATTCGACATCAAGGAAGGTCTTCCCGGCCAGTTCAGCGCCGGCATCGGCTATTCCGAATCTCAATCGTTCATCCTGAGCGGCAGCTTCGTGCACAGCAATTTCATGGGCACGGGCAACCGCGTCGCGGCCGAGGTGAACGGCGGGCAGTACAGCAAGATCTTCAGCCTTTCGCACACCGATCCGTACACCACGGTCGACGGCGTGTCGCGTACCGTGTCGGCGACCTACCGCAAGCTCGACCAGTACACCCAGGCGTCGTCGGACTTCGAGACCGAGACCGGGACGCTGGGGCTCGACTACGCGTGGCCGATCACCGAGTTCCAGTCGGTCCGGATGGGACTCGTGGCGCAGCGTGCCGATCTGGTCACCGATCCGAACTCGAGCGCGCGGGAGGCGGTCGACTGGGTGCAGAACAACGGCAATACCTACATAGAAATCGCCGAGGTGGGCAATCCACCGATCGGATTCCCATTCTTCGGCACCAAGTTCGACACCTTCGAGCTCACGGCCGGCTGGAGCTTCGATTCACGCAACCGGGCGTTGTTCGCGGATCGTGGCGCGCGGCACCGGCTTGGCGCCAGCTACACCCTGCCCGGCAGCGACGTCGAGTACTTCTCTGTCAGCTACGACTACCTGCAGTTCATCCCGATCAACCGCCATTTCACGATCATGTGGAATACGGAGATCGGATACGGCGACGCGCTCGGCGACACGACCGCGCTGCCGCCCTTCCGCAACTATTTCGCCGGCGGCCCCGAGACCGTGCGCGGCTACGAGGAGAGCCGCCTGGGACCGAAGGACTCGTTCGGCAACCCGTACGGCGGCAACCTGAAGGTGATCAACCAGCTCGAGCTGCTGCTGCCGATACCCGAGAAGTGGCGCAATGCTGCTCGTTTCAGCATCTTCGTCGACGCCGGCAACGTGTTTTCGACCGGCGGCGTGGATTTCGTCGGCATCGACGGGGTCACGCCCGTGGAATACAAGTTCGGGTTTGATAAACTGCGCGCCTCCACGGGTGTCGCCGTTCAGTGGCTCGCCCCGCTGGGTGTCTTCCGGTTCAGTTATGCGTATCCGCTCAACGACGAGCCGGGCGGGGACGTCCTCTCCTGCGCGGCTGGCCTCGGATGCGAGTACGGCGACGAGACCGAAGGCTTCCAGTTCTCCATCGGACAGGCTTTCTGAGGTGTTTTCCGCAATGCGCAGCAAATCAGCTTTCTACGCGCTCCTGGCGCTGGCGGCCGCGATGGCGCCGGTGGCAGGCGCCACGGCACAGGCGCAGCTCAAGATCGGCTTCGTCAATGTCAGCCGTTTGCTCGCAGAAGCGCCACAGGCCCAGGCCGCCTCGGCGGCGCTCGAGAACGAGTTCGCGAGCCGCAGGCGCGATCTGGAGAACCAGCAGAAGGAACTCAAGACCCGCGAGGAGAAGCTGCAGAAGGACGGCGCGGTGATGGCCGAGAACGAGCGCCGCAACGCGGAGAAGGCGCTGCGCGACGGCCAGCGCGAGCTCGCGCGCAAGCAGAACGAGTTCCTCGAAGACCTGAATGTCCGCCGTAACGAGGCGCTCGGGCAGCTGCAGCGCGCGGTAGTCCAGGAAATCCAGGCCTACGCGAAGACCGCCGGCTTCGACATGGTCGTGGCCGATGCGCTGTACGCCAGCCCGGCGCTCGACATCACCACGCAGGTGCTGACCGCGCTGCAATCGCGCAACAAGGCCCCGGCGCCCGCGAAGCCCTGACGCGGCTGGGGGTCCGCAGGTGCGGCTCGCGGAACTGGCCGTACGATTCGGCTGCGAGCTGCGCGGCGACCCCGACGCCGAGGTCGACCACGTCGCGACGCTTCAGGACGCCGCCGCCGGGTCGCTTGCGTTCCTGGCGAACCCGCGCTACCGGCGGCATCTCGCTGCGACCCGCGCAACCGCGGTGGTCCTGGATGCGTCGCTGGCCGATGAGTGCCCAGTCGCGGCGCTGGTTCATCCGAATCCCTACGCCACCTACGCGCGGATTGCGACCCTGCTGCATCCGCCCGCAGCCTTCGCCACCGGTGTGCACACGGCAGCAGTCGTCGAGCCCGGTGCTGCCGTCGATTCCAGTGCCTGGATCGGCGCCGGCTGCTTCGTGGCGGCCGGGGCGCGCATCGCGGCGCGGGTGTTCCTGGGACCGGGGTGCATAGTTCTCGCCGGCGCGACCGTCGCCGAGGACACGCGTCTCGTCGCGAAGGTGGTGCTGTGCGACGACGTGCGCATCGGTGCGCGCTGCCTGCTCCATCCGGGAAGCGTGATCGGCGCCGACGGCTTTGGCCACGCGCCCGACGCCGGGCGCTACGTAAAGGTGCCGCAGCTCGGCAGTGTCGTGATCGGCGACGACGTCGAGATCGGAGCGAACACGACGGTGGACCGCGGGACGATCGGGGACACCGTGATCGAAGAGGGCGTCAGGATCGACAACCACGTGCAGATCGGGCACAACGTGCGCGTCGGCGCGCACACGGTGATCGCAGGCTGCACGGGGATCTCCGGCAGTACATCGGTTGGCCGCCGCTGCATGATCGGCGGGATGGTGGGTATCGTCGGGCACCTCACGATCTGCGACGACGTCGTGGTCACCGGCAAGACGATGGTGTCGAGCTCGATACACCAGCCGGGCATGTATTCGGGTACGCTCCACGCGCAGGAGACGCGACGGTTCCGGCGCAACGCGGCGCGGTTCCAGAAGCTCGACGAGCTCGCGAAACGAGTGCGACGCCTGGAGAGCGGCGACGGGGAGGGCGACGATGACGACGGCTGAGGGCAGCGGCTTCGGCATGGACGAGATCATGCGGCGGCTGCCGCATCGCTACCCGTTCCTGCTCGTCGACCGCGTGCTCGAATGCGTGTCCGGAGAGCGCATCACTTCCGTCAAGAACGTCAGCGCAAACGAGCAGTTCTTCATCGGTCATTTTCCCGGCCGCCCGGTCATGCCCGGTGTGTTGATCCTCGAGGCGCTGGCGCAGACGGCCGGCATCCTGTGCTTCGTCACGGCGGGGATCTATCCGGACGAGAACGTGCGTTTCTACTTTGCCGGCATCGACAAGGTGCGGTTCCGGCGTCCGGTGCTGCCCGGCGACCAGCTGGTGCTCAAGGCGACGCTCGACGCGTCGGATCCGCACGATCTGGAAGTTCGCCACGGTCGCGGAGGTGGAAGGCCAGGAGGCGTGCAGCGCCGAGCTCATGGTGATGCCGGGATGAGCGTCCGGGTGTCGATACATCCGACGGCGCTGGTCTCGCCGCAGGCCATGCTCGCGGAGGACGTCGAGGTCGGCCCCTATTCTGTGATCGGTGAGGGCGTCGAGATCGGGGCGCGGACGCACATCGGTCCGCACGTCGTTATCCAGGGCCCGGCTCAGCTGGGCACGGACAACGCGGTGTTCCAGTTCGCGTCCGTGGGCAGCGCGCCACAGGACAAGAAATATCGCGGCGAGCCGACGCGGCTCACGATCGGCGACCGGAACGTGATCAGGGAGAACGTGACGCTGAACCGCGGTACCGCCAAGGACGAAGGCGTGACGCGCATCGGCAGCGACAATCTGTTCATGGCGTTTTCCCACGTTGCACACGACTGTGTCGTCGGCGACCAGTGCGTGCTCGCAAACGCCGCGACGCTCGGCGGTCACGTCCAGCTCGGCGACTGGGTCATCATGGGCGGATTTTCGGGAATCCATCAGTTCTGCAAGGTGGGTGCCCATGCGTTCATCGCGAACAACGCCGCGGTGACTCGCGATGTGCCACCCTACGTGATGGCGGTTGGTCAGCCCGCAACCGCGCACAGTGTGAATGCCGAGGGACTGAAGCGTCGCGGCTTCACGCCGCAGCAGATCCGCAACGTCCGCAACGCCTTCCGCGTGCTGTACCGGTCGGGGCTCAAGCTCGCCGATGCTACGAGGCAGCTCGAGTCGCTTGCGAAGGAGCAGCCCGAGATCCAGGCCATCGTCGAGTTCCTGCCGCTCTCGACGCGCAGTATCCTGCGTTGAGCGCGCTCGGCGTCGCGCCGAGGCGGCATGCGTTCGGGCTGGTGGCCGGGGAGGCATCAGGCGACAACCTGGGCGCGGCGCTCGTGACCGAGCTCGCGCAGCGCGCCCCGGGGTCGCGCTATTTCGGGATCGCCGGACCGCGGATGACTGCGGCCGGCTGCGAAGCGTGGCAGAGCTCGGAGGCGCTCGCAGTCATGGGTCTTGCCGAGGTCCTGCGCCACCTGCCGCGGCTGATCGGGCTGCGTCGCGGACTCGTGCGCCGCCTGCTCGAGGAGCGGCCGGACGCCTACGTCGGCATCGACGCGCCCGAGTTCAATCTCGGCGTCGCCGCCCGTCTCAAGGCTTCGGGTATTCCGACCGTCCAGTATGTGAGTCCGCAGGTCTGGGCATGGCGACAGGGGCGCGTGCGAACCATCGGGCGCGCGGTGGACCTCGTGCTGTGCCTGCTGCCGTTCGAGACGCGCTTCTATAGCGAGCACGGCGTTCGCGCGGTGTTCGTGGGGCACCCACTGGCGGACCAGATCCCGATGGTGAGCGATGCGAACGAGGCGCGCATGCATCTCGGCGTGCCCGGCGGTGCGTCCGTGCTCGCCGTGCTTCCGGGCAGCCGCAGGTCGGAGGTTGGTCGTCTTGGCTCGCCGTTTGCGGCCACCATCGCCTGGCTCGCACGCGAGCGTCCGGGTCTCGTCTTTCTCGCCGCGATGGCAAATCCTGAGGCCCGCGCCGCCTTCGCGGCGGCCCTGGCGCGCGACGCCCCGGGGGTCCAGGTGCACCTGGTGGATGGCCGCGCGCATGAGGTGATGGCGGCCAGCGATGCCGTGTTGCTCGCTTCCGGTACCGCGACACTCGAATGCGCCCTGGTCAAGCGACCGATGGTGGTCTGTTACCGCATGGCGCCGCTCACGAGCTGGCTGCTGCGCGAGTTCGGCCTGGTCAAGACTCGGCATTTCTCGCAGCCAAACCTGCTTGCGGATCGGGCCCTGGTGCCCGAGTTCTTCCAGCAACAGGTGCGGGCCGACATACTCGGACCCGCCGTGCTGGGGCAGCTCGAGCGCACCGATCGCGCGGAGCTGACGGCGGCGTTCCGGGAAATCCACGAGCGCCTGCGCCGCAACGCGAGTGCACGCGCGGCGGATGCGATTCTCGAGCTGCTGCCGGCACGGGGCGGCGCGCCGTGAGGCGACGAACATTGTTGCGGCTGACCGCCGGAGTCGACGAGGCCGGGCGGGGGCCGCTCGCGGGGCCCGTGGTTGCGGCCGCGGTGATCCTTGTACCCGGGACTCGTGTCAGGGGGCTCGCGGACTCGAAGCTGCTTGCGGCCCCGGTCCGCGAGCGACTGGCGCGCGTGATCCGCGCACGCAGCCTTTGCTTCGGCGTGGGCTGGGCGGATGCAGCCGAGGTTGATGCGCTCAATATCCTGCAGGCGACACTGCTGGCAATGCGGCGCGCGCTGCTCGCACTGCCGACGCCGCCCGTGCACGTAGTCGTAGACGGTGACCGCTGCCCGAGCGTATCCGCTCTCACCTTCGAATGTTCGATCGAGGCAGTGGTGCGCGGCGACGGTTGCGTCGCGAGCGTCAGCGCCGCGTCGATCCTGGCCAAGGTGACCCGCGATGCGTTCATGCGTGGCCTCGACGATCGATATCCCGGCTATGGACTCGCGCAACACAAGGGATACGGGACGCCCGAGCATCTCGAGGCGCTGCGGCGGCTCGGTCCCTCGCCGGTGCATCGGCGCTCGTTCGCGCCGGTACAATCCGAGTTCGATTTCTGAGTAGGGTCGATGCCGGGCTTCGTCCATCTCCACGTTCACACGGAGTACTCCCTGGTCGACGGGGTAGTCCGCATCGACAGCGAACGCTCCGACGACGACAGCATGGTGCGTGAGGGCCTGATCGACGCAACCGCTCGGCTCGGCATGCCCGCAGTTGCGCTCACCGACCAGGGCAACCTGTTCGCGCTGGTGAAGTTCTATCGCAGCGCGCAGCGCCGCGGGATCAAGCCCCTGATCGGCGTCGACGCATGGCTGCGGGAGGACGGTCAGCACACCGAGCCCGCCCGCCTGGTGCTCTTGTGTCAAGACGAAGGCGGCTACCGGAATCTCACGCGGATCGTGAGCCGCTCGTACCTGGAGGGCCGCGGCCGCCAGGGCCCGATGATCGACCGCGCCTGGCTCGATGTTGACACCACCCGCGGGCTGATCGCGCTGTCCGGCGCGCGCGAAGGCGACATTGGCCGACTCCTGGTCGCGGGTCGCCTGCCCGAGGCGCGGCAACTGCTCGACGGCTGGCTCGGGCTGTTCGGCGACCGGTTCTATCTCGAGCTGCAGAGGACAGGCCGCCCCGGAGAGGAGGAATGCATCGCCGGCTCTCTCGAGCTCGCCAGCAGCGCCGGCGTGCCGGTGGTCGCGACCAACGATGTTCGATTCCTGCGCCGCGAGGACTACGAGGCGCACGAGGCGCGGGTTTGCATCCGCGAGGGGACGCGTCTTGCGGACCCGGCGCGCCCGCGCCGTTACAGCGATCAGCAGTACCTCCGACCGTCTGATGAAATGTCGCTTGTTTTCAGTGATATACCGGAGGCATTGGAGAATTCGCTCGAAGTCGCCCGGCGCTTGAACCTGGAGCTGCGCCTGGGGAAATCCTGGATGCCGGCGTATCCCGTCGCGGAGGGGCGGACGGTCGAGCAGGATCTCAGGGAGCAGTCCGCTGCGGGTCTCGAGGAACGGCTGAGGAAGGTTCGCAGCGCGGCAAACCCACCACCGGCAACCGACGAGAGTTATCGGTCCCGCCTCGCCAGCGAACTGGCGACGATCTGCGAGATGGGCTTCGCCGGATACTTCCTGATCGTCGCGGACTTCATCCGCTGGGCACGCGAGAACGGCGTGCCGGTGGGGCCCGGACGCGGCTCCGGCGCCGGATCGCTGGTGGCCTTTGCGCTGCGAATCACCGATCTCGACCCGCTGCGCTACGACCTGCTCTTCGAGCGCTTCCTCAACCCGGAACGCGTCTCGATGCCCGACTTCGACATCGATTTCTGCATGGAGGGTCGCGACAGGGTCATCGACTATGTCGCAGAACGTTACGGCCGTGACCGGGTATCGCAGATCATCACTTATGGGACTCTGGCGGCGAAGGCGGTGGTCCGCGATGTCGCGCGCGTGCTTGGGCAGAACTACGGGTTCGCCGACAGCATCGCCAAGCTGATTCCCTTCGAGCTCGGCATCACGCTCGACGAGGCCCTGCGCAAGGAGGATGAGCTGCGCCGCCGCTACCAGACCGAGGACGACGTACGCGAGGTGATCGATCTCGCACGCTCGCTCGAGGGCCTGGTGCGCAACGCCGGCACGCACGCCGGCGGCGTCGTGATCGCTCCGTCGGTGCTCACGGATTTCGCGCCGCTCTACTGCGAAGAAGGCGCGACCAGCGTCGTCACGCAGTTCGACAAGGACGACGTCGAGGCCGCCGGGCTGGTCAAGTTCGACTTCCTCGGCCTGCGCACTCTCACGATCATCGACTGGGCCGTGCGTACGATAAATGCCGCACGAGCCGCCGCCGGCGAGCCGCCGCTCGATCCGTCGAACCTGCCCGTGGACGACGCGGCGACCTACGCGCTCCTGAAACGCTGCGAGACCACCGCGATCTTCCAGCTCGAGTCGCGCGGCATGCGGGATCTCGTGCGGCGCCTGCAGCCCGACCGCTTCGAGGACATCGTCGCGCTCGTCGCGCTGTTCCGTCCGGGGCCGCTGCAGTCGGGAATGGTCGACGACTTCATCAACCGCAAGCACGGTCGTGCGACCGGCCCGATCGACTACCTGCATCCGGATCTCGAGGCCGTCCTCGCCCCGACCTACGGAGTGATTCTTTACCAGGAACAGGTGATGAAGATCGCGCAGGTCCTGGCCGGCTACACGCTGGGCGGGGCGGATCTGCTGCGCCGCGCGATGGGCAAGAAAAAGCCCGAAGAGATGGCGAAGCAGCGCTCGGTATTCGTCGACGGCGCCGTCGCGCGCGGCGTCGCACACCACACGGCGGCGCACATCTTCGATCTGATGGAGATGTTCGCCGGCTACGGCTTCAACAAGTCGCACTCCGCTGCCTATGCGCTGCTCTCGTATCAGACCGCCTGGCTCAAGGCGCACTATCCGGCTGCATTCATGGCGGCGGTGCTGTCCTCCGACATGGATCGCACCGACAAGGTAGTCACGCTGATCGACGAGTGTCGCCGCATGGGCCTCGCCGTCGAGGGCCCGGACGTCAACTGCTCGCAGTTCATGTTCGCGGTCGAGGGCGCGCTCGATTCGCTACGGGCTGGGCGCGATCAAGGGTGTCGGGCAGGCCGCTGTCGAATGCATGCTTGCGGAGCGCGCCTCGGGGGGCGCGTTCAGCGATCTGCGCGATCTGTGCCGTCGCATCGACCTCAACCGCGTCAACCGCCGTGTGCTCGAGGCACTGATACGCTCGGGAGGCCTCGATGCGCTCGCCGCGAACCGCGCGACGCTGATGCACGAGCTGCCCGCCGCCATGCAGGCTGGCCGACCAGACCGCGAAGGCGCAGGCGGCGGGCCAGTCCGATCTGTTCGGCGTCGCCACGCACGCTGATGCAGGCGCTCCGACCGCCGCTCCGGCGAACGAGCCGCAGGCGGAATGGAGCGACGCGTTCCGTCTCGCCGGCGAGCGCGAGACGCTCGGCCTGTACCTGACGGGTCATCCGATTGCAGAGTACGAACGTGAACTCAAGGCCGTGATCAGCGGTCGCATCGCGGACCTCGGTGGTCCACGGCCGGTAGGCGCCGGCGAGGGCGGCTGGCGCAACGCCGGCCGCAGCGTCACGGTCGCCGGTCTGGTGCTCGAGATCCGCAAGCGTGGCGGCAGAACCAGCCTCGTCCTCGACGACCGCAGCGGCCGCATCGAGGTGACGCTCTTCGAGGACGTCCTGCAGCAATATCGTGCGCTGATCGAGCGCGATGCCATCCTGGTGGTCGATGGCGCCCTGCGCTGGGACGAGTTCATCGAGGACTGGCGACTGACGGCCAAGCGGATCCTCGACCTGGACCAGGCGCGCGAGCAGTACGCACGGCGCCTGGTGCTGCGCTGGCCCGGCAGTCGCAACGGCGATGCCGGTACGGTCGTTACCGCGCTCGAGCAGGCGCTGCGACCGAGCCGTGGCGGTCGCTGCGCGGTCGGTATCCGTTACAACCGCGCCGACGCCAGCGCGTTTGTCGAGCTGGGGGAGGAATGGACGGTGCGACCCTCGCGCGAGCTGATCGAGCGGCTCGGGCGCATCCTCGGACGGGACGGGGTCGAGCTCTACTATGCGCCTCGGGTCGACGGCTGAGTCGACCCGGCGCCCGCAGGGATTTGCGCGCCCACGGCGCCTCCGGCATTCTCCGCGGCCATGCCGCTTAGTTTCCTCGAATTCGAGCAGCCGATCGCCGAGCTCGAGGCGAAGATCGACGAGCTCAAATTCGTCTCCTCCGATGCCGAGGTCAACATCGGCGAGGAGATCGCGCGGCTGCGCGCGAAGAGCCGCGCGCTCACGACCAGCATCTTCGCGAACCTGACGCCCTGGCAGATGGCACAGCTCGCGCGGCACCCGCAGCGCCCCTATACCCTCGACTACGCCGCCACGATCTTCGACGAATTCCAGGAGCTGCACGGCGACCGGATGTATGCCGACGACCTGGCGATCGTCGGCGGTCTCGCGCGGCTCGACGGACGATCGGTGATGCTGATCGGGCATCAGAAGGGACGCGACACGAAGGAGCGCGTGCGCCGCAACTACGGCATGCCCAAGCCGGAGGGATATCGCAAGGCGCTGCGGCTCATGAAGACCGCGGAGCGCTTCGGGCTGCCGATCGTCACGCTGATCGATACACCGGGCGCGTATCCCGGGGTCGGCTCGGAGGAGCGCAACCAGAGCGAGGCGATCGCGCGCAACCTGTTCGAGATGGCGCGGCTCGCGTGTGCCCGATCATATCGGCCGTAATCGGCGAAGGCGGCTCGGGCGGCGCGCTCGCGATCGGCGTCTGCGACCGCCTGCTGATGCTGCAGTACTCCGTGTATTCGGTGATCTCGCCCGAGGGCTGCGCCTCGATCCTCTGGAAGAGCGCAGACAAGAAGGAACTCGCGGCCGAGGCGATGGGCATCACCGCGGACCGGATCGCCAAGCTCGGCCTCGTCGACGAGGTGCTGCGCGAGCCGCTGGGCGGCGCGCATCGCGACCCGCAGACGATGGCGGAAGATCTCAAGGCCGCGCTGCTGCGACATCTGGACGCTCTGGGGGCGCAGGGCACCGCGGACCTGCTCGCGACGCGGCATGCACGCCTGCGCGCGCAGGGCGTCTACCAGTCGGGCGGATGAGTTGCCTGCGGGCGCGGACCCGCGAGGCGCGCGCAGTGCAACCAGCGGGACCCGCAAGCGAGACCTTCGAGCCTGCGCTGGTCGCGGGCCGGATCGACGGGCTGCTCCGGGGCTTGGCGCGGCCGGCCACGGGTCTTTGTGTCGCCTACTCGGGTGGCCTCGACTCTACGGTGCTCCTGCACGCGCTGGCGATGCTGCCCGATCCGGCATCGCGGCCGCGGCTGCGCGCCGTGCACGTCGACCATGGACTGAATCCGCAATCGCCGCATTGGTCGCGTCATTGCGCAAGTGTCGCCGCGGCGCTGGCAATCGACTGCCGACGGCTCACCGTCGATGCTCGCGCCCCGCGCGGTGCGAGCCCTGAAGCCTGGGCACGCACTGCGCGGCGGGCGGCGATCGCCGCCGAGCTCGCGTCCGGCGAAGTGCTCCTGACCGCGCATCATGCCGACGACCAGCTGGAAACCGTGCTGCTGCAGCTGCTGCGCGGCGGTGGACCCGCCGGAATCGCCGGCATGCCGCGGCTCGCACCGTTCGGGCGGGGCTGGCAGGCGCGCCCGTTGCTCGACTTCACACGTGATTCCCTGCATCGCTGGGCAATCGCCACCGGGCTCCACTGGGTCGAGGATCCAACGAATCTCGAGCTGAGGTTCGATCGCAACTACCTGCGTCACTCGGTGCTGTCCGCCGTGCGTGCGCGCTGGCCGCAGGCGGCGCGCACGGTCGGCCAGGCCGCCGTTCTGACCGCGGAGACCGTGCAGCTCGCGGCGGTCCTCGCTGAATCCGACCTCGCCAGGGTCCGCGAGGGGCTGACCCTGCCGATCGCAGCGCTCGCGGCGCTGCCCGAAGCGCGGCAACGCGCGGTACTGCGCGCGTGGCTCGCGGGCCAGCGATCTGCCGCTGCCTTCGGTGGGCGCACTTCTGGCGCTGCGCCGGGACCTGTGGCGCGCGGCGGACGACCGTGTTCCCTGCGCTCGCTGGCAGGATGTGCGCGTTTATCGTTACCGGGGGCGGCTGTATGCCGAGCGGGCGCGTCCGCCGCCCGTCGCCGAGCGACTGCAGCTTGTCGGGCGAAGGTGTGGCGCTGCCGGTAGGCGGGCGTCTGGAGCTCAGGGCGACCAACGGACGGGGCCTGAGCCGCGTCCGCCTTCCGGCGCAGCTCGAGCTTCGCCCGCGCCGTGGCGGCGAGTCCTTCCATCCGATGCAGCGCGAGCATCGCAGACCGCTCCGCAAGTGGCTCCAGGAACGCGGCGTCTTGCCGTGGCTGCGCGACCACGTGCCGCTTCTCTATGCAGGTGAGGAGCTGGTCTGCATCGCCGATCTCGCCTGCGGCGCCGAGTATGCCGCGCGCGAGGGCGAGGATTCGTGGGAGGTCTGCTGGCGGGACCGGCCGGTTTTGACCGAGGCCGAGGCGCTCCGGTCCACCTGGACCGACGAGGAGCGGGCACGCCGAGCGCGTTTCGACTAAACTGTCGTCCCGTCGTACGTATCCTGCGGCGGTGCTTCCCAATGACCAAGTTTATCTGCGTGACCGGCGGAGTGGTGTCCTCGCTGGGCAAGGGAATTGCCGCCGCGTCGCTGGGTGCGATCCTCGAGTCCCGCGGCCTCAAGGTCGCGCTCGTCAAGCTCGACCCGTACATCAACGTCGATCCCGGCACGATGAGTCCCTTTCAGCATGGCGAGGTGTTCGTAACGGACGACGGTACCGAGACGGACCTCGACCTCGGGCACTACGAGCGGTTCGTGCGCACGACCAGCACCCGCAACAGCAACTTCACGACGGGCCGGATCTATGAGCGCGTGATCGCCAAGGAGCGCCGCGGCGATTACCTGGGCGCCACGGTGCAGGTGATCCCGCACATCACCGACGAGATCAAGCACTGCATACGCATGGGTGCCGGCGACTCCGACGTGTGCATGGTCGAGATCGGCGGCACGGTCGGCGACATCGAGTCGCTGCCGTTCCTCGAGGCGATCCGCCAGCTCGGCGTCGAGCTCGGGCGCAACAACGTCCTGTACATGCATCTGACGCTGATCCCGTACATCTCGACGTCGGGCGAGATCAAGACCAAGCCCACGCAGCACTCGGTCAAGGAGCTGCGTTCGATCGGCATACAGCCAGACGTGCTGTTGTGCCGCGGGCGCGACCCCCTGCCGCCGGAGCAGCGCCGCAAGATCGCGCTCTTCACCAACGTCGAGGAGCGCGCCGTGTTCTCGGCAGTCGATGCCGACGACATCTACAAGATCCCGATGCTGCTCCGCGAGCAGGGACTCGACGACATCGTCTGCGAGAAGCTGGGGCTGAATGTGCCGCCATCGGATCTTCGCGAATGGCAGCAGGTGGTAGCGGCCAAGAGCAACCCGGATCTCTCGGTGACCATCGCGATGGTCGGCAAGTACGTCAACCTCCGTGATTCCTACATGTCGCTCTGCGAGGCCCTGATGCACGCGGGCCTGCGCACCCGGACGCGCGTCAACCTCAGTTTCATCGAGTCGCAGGACCTCGAGCGGCATGGCAGCGGTCAGCTCGATGGTGTGGACGCGATCCTGGTCCCGGGTGGGTTCGGCGAGCGCGGCATCGAGGGCAAGATCGAGGCCGTGAGTCATGCGCGCATCCACGGCATCCCCTATCTCGGCATCTGCCTGGGGATGCAGCTCGCCATCGTCGAGTACGCGCGCAACGTGGCGGGTCTCGCCGGCGCGCACAGCACGGAGTTCGACCGCAGCGGTCCGCACCCCGTGATCGCGCTGATCAGCGAATGGCAGGACCAGAAGGGCACGGTCGAATCGCGCGACGAGAAGTCCGATTTCGGCGGCACCATGCGGCTCGGTGCACAGGAGGTGCGGATCTCGCACGGCTCGCTGGCGCACGCCGTGTACGGCTCGGACGTGATCCGGGAGCGCCATCGCCATCGCTACGAATTCAACAACCGCTACCTGCAGAAGATGATGAACGCGGGACTGCGCTTCTCGGGATTCTCCCGTGACGGCCTGGTCGAGATCATCGAGCTGCCCGGTCATCCGTTCTTCATCGCGAGCCAGTATCACCCCGAGTTTCGTTCGAATCCGCGCGACGGTCATCCGTTGTTCACCGGGTTCATCCGCGCGGCGCGCGACTTCCGGGCGATGCAGCTGCCGGTGGCCGCTCGCGCATGAAGCTCTGCGGACACGACGTCGGGGCCGATCGCCCGTTCTTCCTGATCGCGGGTCCTTGCGTCGTCGAGAGCGAGGCGCTCGTGATCGACGTCGCTGGCCGGCTCAAGGAGATCACCGACCGGCTCGGGATCCCGTATGTCTTCAAGGCCTCCTACGACAAGGCCAACCGGTCCTCGCGTACGAGTTTCCGTGGGCCCGGCCTCGAGCAGGGACTCAAGGCGCTCGAGAAGGTGCGCCGGCAGATCCGCGTTCCCGTGCTGACGGACGTGCACGAGGACACGCCGCTCGCCGAGGTCGCGGCGGTGGTCGACGTGCTGCAGACCCCCGCCTTTCTCTGCCGGCAGACCAACTTCATCGTCAACGCCGCGTCGCAGGGCAAGCCGGTCAACATCAAGAAGGGCCAGTTCCTCTCGCCGTGGGAGATGAGCAACGTCGTCGACAAGGCACGCTCGACGGGCAACGAGCAGATCATGGTCTGCGAGCGCGGCTTCAGCTTCGGTTACAACAACCTCGTGACCGACATGCGTTCGCTGTCGGTAATGCGCGGGACGGGCTGCCCGGTCGTGTTCGACGCGACGCACTCGGTGCAGCTGCCCGGCGGCCGGGGCGATACCTCGGGCGGACAGCGCGAATTCATCCCGGTGCTCGCGCGCGCGGCGGTGGCCGCTGGCGTCGCGGGACTCTTCATGGAAACCCACCCCGATCCGGCCCGCGCGCTATCGGACGGTCCGAACGCCTGGCCGCTCGACCGGATGGAGTCGATGCTCGCGGTGCTCACTGCCATCGACGCGGCGGTGAAGGCGCGGCCCTTCGAGGAATCGAGCCTGTGACCCCGATCACCGACATTCGCGGCCGCGAAATCATGGACTCGCGCGGCAATCCGACCGTCGAGGCGGATGTGCTGGTCGCAGGAGTTGCGGGACGTGCGGCCGTGCCTTCGGGCGCGTCCACCGGTACGCGCGAGGCCGTGGAGCTCCGCGACGGGGACAAGACGCGCTATTTCGGCAAAGGCGTCCGGCAGGCCGTCGCCAACGTCAACGGCCCCATACGCGAGGTGCTGCTCGGCCAGGATGTGCTCGACCAGGCGGGTCTCGACCGAACGCTGATCGCACTGGACGGCACCGACACCAAGTCGCGACTCGGCGCGAACGCGCTCCTCGCAGTTTCGCTCGCAGCCGCGCACGCCGCGGCACGGGCCAGCGGGCAGAGCCTGCACCGTCGGCTCGGCGGCCCCGGTCCGCGCCGGATGCCGGTGCCCATGATGAACATCATCAACGGCGGCGCCCACGCGGACAACAGCGTCGACATCCAGGAATTCATGGTGCTTCCGGTCGGTGCGGCGACCTTTGCGGAGGCGCTCCGGGTCGGCGCAGAAATCTTTCACACGCTGCGCAAGGTGCTCCACGAGCGCGGGCTCGCCACGGCTGTGGGCGACGAGGGCGGCTTTGCACCCGATCTGCCGTCGAACGAGGCGGCGCTCGAGACCATCCTCGAGGCGGTCGAGCGGGCGGGGTTCAGGGCCGGTCGCGACGTCTATCTCGGCCTCGATGTGGCGAGCTCGGAGTTCTTCCAGGACGGCATCTACACGCTCGAGTCCGAGAACCGGAAATTTACCGCCGTGCAGTTCGTCGATTACCTCGAGGGCCTCACCAGCCGCTATCCCATCCTCACGATCGAGGACGGCATGGCGGAAGCGGACTGGAACGGCTGGGCGCTCCTCACCGAGCGGCTGGGGAAGCGCGTCCAGCTCGTGGGCGACGATCTGTTCGTGACCAACACGCGGATCCTGGGCGAGGGGATCGCGCGGGGGATCGCGAACGCGATCCTGATCAAGCCAAACCAGATCGGCACGCTGACCGAGACGCTGGCGGCGATCGACATGGCGACGAAGGCGGGCTACGCAGCAGTCGTCTCCCACCGCTCGGGTGAGACCGAGGACAGCACGATCGCCGACATCGCGGTCGGCACGAGCGCCACGCAGATCAAGACCGGTTCCTTGTGCCGCTCCGACCGGGTCGCGAAGTACAACCAGCTGCTCCGCATCGAGGCGGAGCTCGGCGCGGACGCGAGCTACGCGGGGCACGAGGCGTTTCCGGTCCCGCTGCCGGTCGGTTGCGCGTGATGGCCCGATGCAAAATGGTCGCGACCGCGGCGCATTCTGCTAATCTTCCGCGCCCATGATGATCCGTATCGTCGCGGGAACCCTGCTGGTGGCGCTGCTCGCGTTGCAGTTCCGGCTCTGGCTCTCGGGCAGCGGCATGCGTGAGGTGTGGCGGCTCGAGCAGGCGATCGCTACGCAGCAGCACGAAAACGACGGTCTCGAGGCCCGCAACCGCGCCCTTGCGGCCGAGGTGCGCGACCTCAAGGACGGCCATGCGGCGCTCGAGGAGCGTGCCCGTACCGATCTCGGCATGATTGGCGCGAACGAGACCTTCTACCAGGTCGTGCCGCCGGAGATGTCCAATGCGCCAGCGGCGCAGGCTTCGGAGCGGACGCCACAGGCCGGCACGCGATGACGAGAGCGGTGCGCCGCTGGGCCGTCCTGCCGGCGGCCGGGTGCGGCGAACGATTCGGTGCCGCTACGCCCAAGCAGTATCTCAAGGTGCACGGCCGGGCCGTGCTGTCCTGGTCGATGCGCGCCCTGCTGGCGGAGCGCTCGATCAGCGGAATCGTCGTCGCGGTCGCGGCCGGAGACCGGCGGTTCACGCGCCTGCCGGAAGCGCGCGACCCGCGCGTGGTGAGCTGCATCGGCGGCGCACGACGCGAGTTGTCGGTCGCGCATGCGCTCGAGCGCCTGGCGGGCGACGCCCGTGACAGCGATCTGGTGCTGGTGCACGACGCGGCACGACCCTGCCTGCATCGCGATGACCTGAGACGGCTCCTCGAGCGTGCCGGCCGCGATCCCGCCGGCGGGCTGCTGGCCGTGCCGGTGGGCGACACCCTGAAGCGCGCCGTACAGGGCAACCGAGTCGCCGACACTGTGCCACGTGAGGGGCTGTGGCGAGCCTTGACCCCGCAGCTCTTCCGTTACGGGTTGCTGCGCCGCGCGCTGATGCTGTGCCTGGCGCACGGCCGCACTGTCACCGACGAAGCCTCGGCCGTGGAAGCGCTCGGTCTACGTCCGCTGCTCGTGGCCGGTCGCGCCGACAACATCAAGGTGACGCAGCCGGAGGATCTGCGGCTCGCGGCGGCGGTGCTTGGCGGGAAACGCTAGCGATGCGCATCGGTCACGGCTACGACGTGCATGCCTTCGGGCCGGGCGGATTCGTGACGCTGGGCGGCGTGCGGGTGCCGCACGGCAAGGGCGTCGTCGCACATTCCGACGGTGACGTGCTGCTGCATGCGCTCTGCGACGCGATCCTCGGCGCGCTGGGCGAGGGCGACATCGGTCAGCATTTCCCGGACAGCGATCCGCAATGGAAAGGCGCCAGCAGCCGTCTCTTCCTGCGCCATTGCGCGTCGCTGCTCGCCGCGCGCGGCTGGCGGCTCGTAAACGCAGATCTCACCCTGCTCGCCGAGGCGCCGCGTCTCGGCGGTCATCGCACCGCGATGCGCGGCAACATCGCCGCGGATCTAGGGGTCGATATCGGCCGCATCAACCTCAAGGCGACCACGAGCGAAGGGCTGGGTGCGCTCGGGCGCGCAGAGGGCCTGGCATGTCACGCCGTCGTGCTGCTCAAGCGCCTCGACGCTACGGGCTCCTCCGGCTGAGGTGAACGAACTCCCGCTCGCCTGGGGTCCGCCGCCCGCGCGGGGTCGAATCCGCGTGGCGCCCGAGGACTTCCGCGTCGAGGAGCTGCTTGGCTTCGCACCGGAGGGCTCGGGCGCACACCTGCTCCTCCACGTCGAGAAGCGCGGCGCAAACTCGGGTTGGGTCGCTGCCGCGCTGGCCCGCGCGGCGCAAGTCGCCAGCCGCGACGTGGGCATGAGCGGTTACAAGGACCGCGATGCCGTCACACGCCAGTACTACAGCCTGCCCACGTCGGCCGCCGTTCCTGCGGGCGGGTGGACGGGCTTCGAAGGCGAGGGTTTCCGCGTGCTCGAGGCGACTCCGCATGGCAGGAAACTCCGCACCGGGACGCACCGCGCCAACCGGTTCCGTATCGCGATCCGCGGCGTCTCTGGGGACGCCGAGGCCATCGTGCGGCGGCTCCAGGATATCGAGCGCGGTGGTGTACCCAATTACTTCGGTCCGCAACGCTTCGGCCGCGACGGCGCCAACCTGCGCGTGGCCCACGCATGGGCCGGGGGCGGATCGGCGCCGCGGGCGCGCGCCGATCGAAGCTTCGCGCTGTCCGCGGCGCGGAGCTCACTCTTCAACGCGGTCCTGGCCCGGCGCGTGCGCGAGGGCAGCTGGCAGCGGCTCCTGACGGGCGATGCCGCGATGCTCGACGGACGCCGGAGCTGGTTCCGGGTGGACACCGTCGACGAGACGTTGCAGTCGCGCTGCCAGGCGCTCGATCTGCATCCGAGTGGCCCGCTGCACGGGCGCGGCGATTCACCGGTGGCAGCCGCAGTCGCGGAGTTGGAGCAGCAGCTCGCCTCCCAGGACGCCGCGCTCACGAGGCTGCTCGAATCCCAGGGGCTGGAACATGAACGACGCAGCCTGCGCGTCCCCGTGCGCCCGCTAACCTGGCAACTCGATCCGGGCACGATCGACCTCGTGTTCGAGCTGCCGCGCGGCGCCTTCGCGACGGCGGTGCTGCACGAGCTGCTCGCGGACGCCTGGGACCCTGCGGAGCGGGGCGAGGATTGAGCGTCAGGCGCGCCGACCGGTCTGCCGCGCGAGCAGCACGTATACCGCCCCCGTGCCACCGTCGACCGGCCGTGCGGAGACGAACGCGACCACCGGTTCGAAGCGCCGCAGCAAGTGATCGACCAGCCGCTTTATCACCGGTCCGCCCGAACCGGAGCGGCGGCCCTTGCCGTGGATCACGCGCACGCAACGCAGGCCCATGGTCATCGAACCGGCGACGAATTCACGCAGCGCGTCCTGCGCCGCCTGACGGCTGAGACCGTGCAGATCGATCTCGGCCTGGACCGCCCAATAGCCGCGCCGCAGCCTCCGCACCACGTCCCTGGACGTGCCCGGGCGCGCAAACTCGACCTCGTCGCCGGATTCCAGCATGGACGCATCGTCGGGTGCGGCCAGCGAGTCGCGGAGCACCGCCGAGGCTTCGGCGCGTGCGAACCGAGCGACAGCGCGCGGTCTGGGCGCCGACGGCCGGGCGGTGCGGCGGGGCAGGGGCCGCACATCGCGCATCGCGTCGCGGAATGCCTGGTCGTCGTCGTCGGCCATCGCCCGTGCCCCGTCTGTTCGCTTCCGGCAAGTGAGGATTCCAGTATAGTTGCGCCGCGTTCGCGTCCAACCCCCGGGATCCCGGGCCCGTGGAGTTCCGCCCGCATCCTCGCGTGAGAATCCTGGTCAGCAATGACGACGGCTACCGTGCCGACGGTCTCAAGACCCTGGTCGAGGCGCTTAGCTCCCTTGCCGAGGTCACCGTCGTCGCTCCCGACCGTAACCGCAGCGGCGCGAGCAATTCGCTCACGCTCGACGTGCCTTTGCGCGTGCACCAGCATGGCGAGCGCATG
Source organism: uncultured Gammaproteobacteria bacterium (assembly GCA_963728295.1). Lineage (GTDB taxonomy): Bacteria > Pseudomonadota > Gammaproteobacteria > Steroidobacterales > Steroidobacteraceae > DATJKD01. Next base: position 826,712 of record CAVSKB010000011.1, read on the forward strand.
TATCACGTCAACGGTACACCCACGGACTGTGTACACCTGGCGATCTCGGGGCTCTTCGACTACGAACACGACATGGTCGTATCCGGGATCAACGACGGCGCAAACCTGGGCGACGATGTGCTCTATTCGGGAACGGTCGCCGCGGCGGTCGAGGGGCGGTTTCTCGGGTTGCCCACGATGGCGGTGTCGCTGGTCTTGCGCCAGGCACGGAACTTCGCCACCGCCGCGCGGGTGGCGAGCGAGCTCGTGATGCGCCTCACCCGCACGCCGCTGCATGCCTCGATGATCCTCAACGTAAACGTGCCGGATCTGCCGTACGAGCAGTTGCAGGGACTCCGTGCGACACGCCTGGGTCATCGTCATCGTTCCGAGCCCGTTGTCGAAAGCGCCGATCCGCGCGGTCGGCCGGTGTACTGGGTCGGCCCCGCAGGGGAGGGCGCCGACGCGGGTGAAGGCACCGACTTTGACGCCGTGGCGAACGGGTTCGTCTCGGTCACACCGCTGCAGGTCGATCTCACGCGCCACTCGGCGTTGTCGGACCTCGACGACTGGCTGAGCGGCCGCGCGCCCTGAGGCCAGGCGATGGGAGACTCTCGCGTTTCAGGCATCGGCATGACTTCGGCGCGGACGCGCGAGCGGCTGGTCGCGCGCCTGCGGGAGACCGGCATCGGCGACAGCCAGGTTCTGGATCGCATCCGCAGCGTCCCGAGGCACCTGTTCGTCGACGAGGCACTGGCGAGCCGGGCTTACGAGGACACCGCGCTGCCGCTCGGGCACGGGCAGACGATCTCGCAACCCTACATCGTCGCCCGAATGACCGAGGCGCTGATCGAAGGCGGCGCGCCGCGCAAGGTGCTCGAAATCGGCACGGGTTGCGGGTACCAGACAGCGATCCTCGCGCCCCTGGTGGTCACGCTGTACAGCGTCGAGCGGATCGCCGCGCTGCAGCAGCGCGCACGCAGGGTGCTGCGCGATCTCCGGATCCGCAACGTCCACATGCGACACGGCGACGGTTTCGAAGGCTGGGCGGCCTATGCCCCCTACGACGGGATCATCGTCTCGGCCGCCGCGCATTCGGTTCCGCCGGCCCTGCTCGAGCAGCTCGCGCCGGCCGGGCGGCTGGTCATCCCGGTCGGTCCCGAACGCGAACAGCAGCTGATCCGCATCACCCGTCGCGGCGACGTCTTCGAGCGCGAGCCGCTCGGGGCGGTGATGTTCGTACCCCTGCTCGCTGGGATCTCGTGATCGCTTCAGTGACGGTCGGGCAGGAGTGCCGCGACGACCGCACGACCCTCGGCCAGCATGACGTTGTAGGTGCGGCAGGCCGCGCCCGTGTTCATGACCTCGAAGCCGATCTTCGACTGGTGGAGTGCTGCGAGCACCTCGCGCCGCGGAAACACCTGGCGCGCGCCGGTGCCGATCAGGAGCACCTCGGGTTCGAGCGCAAACGCAGATTCGAGGTCGGCCACCTCGAGCTCCGCGATGTCCCGTGGCGGCCAGTTCTCGATCAACGTTCCCGCGCTTACGATCACGCTGCCCGCACAGTCGCGCTGGCCGATCCGGAAGCCTGCGGGCGTGTAAGCGCGAATGATGTTCGCCGATCTCGGAGCGTCAACCGTGAGTTTCATCGCGTTACCTTACCCAATCGTCACCGGCGGGTCACCGCGCAACGGAGGCATCGTTTGACCCCGGTGTCGCAATCCAGTGTCGCGCTTGCCTTGCCCGCGTTACGCAGCGCACTCGAGCGGGAAGGCGCGCGACGTGGCGCCATGCCGGATCTGCCGGATACCCGGTGGCTCGCGTCAAGGGGCCGCCGCAGCGCGGCCTGGCAGCTTGACTGGCGGGCATGGCTGCTGTCGCGCTTCGGACCGGGGGCAGATGCGCTGCAGCGCTGTCCGGCCGGTGCCAGCGTACGTGCCCTGGCCACGGGCGCACGCGACGAGGGTTGCTGGGCCTGCGCACAACCGGTGCACCTGCTCACGGGCCTCGATCGCCTGCGGCTCGCGCCGCTGGCAGGTCTGGAACTGCCGCCCGACGAGGCACATGCGCTCGCCGACTCGATCAACGCGGCGCTTGCGGGGAGCGGTTACATGCTGTGGCCCGCGAAGTCGGGTCCATGGGCGCTCGCATGTCCCACCGACATGGAATGTGACACCGCGGAGCCCGTGCAGGTGGAGGGTGACGACATCCGCGATTGTCTGCCTGGAGGGCGGGATGGCGCGAAGATCCGCAAGTTGACCAACGAGCTGCAGATGTTGCTTCACGAACATCCGATCAACATCCGCCGGACCGCGCGCGGTCTGGCACCGGTCAATTCGATCTGGCTGTGGGGCTTCGGACGGGCGCGCGAGCCCGCGGCCGGGCCGCTGCCCGCGTTGTGCAGCGATGACGCCTGGCTCAACGGGCTGTGGCGACTGCACGGCGCCGAGGCACGGCCGCTCGCGTCCGCCCCGGACGCGCTCGCTACGGAGCCCACTCTCCTGATCGCAGCTGCGGATGCCGGTGCTGATCCTGCCGCGCAACTCGACCGCTGGGAGTCGGAGCTCTGCGCACCGCTGGTCGCCGCACTGCGCAAGGGACGAATCCGCGAGGCGAGCGTGCTGCTGGGCGATGCGCCGTACACGATTTCGCGTGCCGATCGCTTTGCCGTGTGGCGTCGTCCTCGTCCGTGGCAGGAGCTGCTGACATGAGGGAACGGCGGATCCTCCGCCGCATCGTCTCACCTGCGGCACTCGAGAGCCTGTCCACGGGTCTGCACCCGGTCCTGCGCCGCGTATATGCGGCGCGCGGGATCGAGCATGACCACGACCTGGATCTGGGGCTCGCCCATCTGCTGCCCGTGACCACGCTCGGTGGCCTGCCCGCCGCGGTCGAGCTGCTGATCGCCTGCCATACGCGCCGCGTCGCGCGTCGTCGTGGTCGGCGACTTCGACGCCGACGGCGCGACCAGCACGGCGCTCGTCGTGCGTCAGCTGCGACGGCTTGGGTTCGAGGACCCGGGCTATGTGGTGCCCGACCGATTCCGGTATGGCTACGGTCTCACCCCGCAGATCGTCCGCGAGGCCGCGAAGCTGCGTCCGGATCTTCTCATCACCGTCGACAACGGCATCTCTTCCCTCGAAGGCGTGCGTGAGGCGGCTCGGCTCGGCATCGATGTCCTCGTGACGGATCATCACCTGCCCGGGGCGGCGCTGCCGGAGGCGACGGCCATCGTCAATCCGAACCTGCGCGAGGAAACCTTCGCGTCGAAGGCGCTGGCAGGCGTGGGCGTGGCGTTCTACGTGATGGCGGCGCTGACACGGTCGATGATCGAGCGAGGACTCGTGCCCGATCGGGCTGCGGTCAACGCGGCAGACCTTCTCGACCTGGTGGCGCTCGGTACCGTTGCCGATGTCGTCCCGCTCGATCGCAACAACCGCATCCTCGTTTCCCAGGGCATACGCCGCATCCGCGCCGGTCGCTGCGTACCCGGTCTTCGCGCCTTGCTGGAAGTGGCCGGTCGCAGTGTCGAGGCAGTTACGGAGCAGGATCTCGCCTTTCAGGCGGGGCCGCGGCTCAACGCCGCCGGGCGGCTCGAGGACATGCGCCTCGGGATCGAGTGCCTGCTCACCGGCGACGAGACGGAAGCGCGCCGTCATGCGGGCGAGCTTTCCAGGCTCAACACCGAGCGGCGCGAGCTCGAGGCACAGATGCAGCGCGAGGCCCTCGGGCAGGTCGACCGTCTGCTCGAACTGCTCGCGGGCGAGCTACCGGCGGGTCTGGCGATCTACGACGCGGCCTGGCACCAGGGCGTGGTCGGGCTGGTGGCGTCCAAGGTCCGGGAGCGCGTGCATCGCCCGGTGATCGCATTCGCGCCGGGCGAGCCCGGCTGGATCAAGGGGTCGGCACGGTCTGTCCCCGGCGTGCACGTCCGCGACGTGCTGGACGCCGTGGCAACGACTCATCCGGATCTGCTGGAACGCTTCGGCGGTCACGCGATGGCGGCGGGTATGACCCTGCGTGCGGATCGCTTCGACGATTTTCGCCACGCGTTCGCCGCCGAGGTCGAGCGGCGGATCGATCCCGACGAGCTCCGCGGCGAGCTTCACACGGACGGCCCGTTGGCGGCCGGCGAATTCTCGCTGGCGATGGGGCGGGCACTGCGCGAAGGCGGACCGTGGGGCGCCGGATTTCCGGAGCCGGTCTTTGACGGAAGCTTCGGCGTGCTCGAAAGCCGGATAGTCGCGGATCGTCACCTGAAGCTGCGACTGCGCGCTCCGAGCGGTGAGACGGTCAATGCGATTGCATTTCGCTACGTCGATGACGAGGCGTCGCTGCCGCGTGCGCAGACCAACGTCGATCTCGTCTACCGGGTCGCCCTGGACGATTACGGCGGGGCGCAGCACCTGCAGCTCGTCAGCGAGTGGCTCGTACCGGCGACCGAGCGGACCTGAGGGGAGTGCACCGGGCGTGGCAGCGGCCCCGGTCGCCGTCGTGCCGCGTGCTAGCATTACCGGCCTTCCGAGTCGTCGAGCCGTCCTGTCGTCGCATGGAAACGAACCCGCTCCGCCGTTCGCTCACGGACCTCGCGCAGCGCGCCAGCGCGCTCAGGGGGTACCTTTGACTACGACGGACGCAGCGAGCGTCTCGCGGAAGTCCTGCGGGAGCTCGAGGACCCGGCCATCTGGAGCCATCCGGATCGCGCGCAGGAGCTTGGTCGCGAGCGCACGCGTCTGGAGGCCGTGGTCGGTACGCTCGACCGGCTGCGCGCCGGTCTGAACGAGGCGGGCGAGCTGCTCGAGCTCGCCGAAGCGGAAGGCGACCTTGCGGCCGCGCGTTCGGTCGAGGCGGACGTCGGCCGGATCGAAGGCGACATTGAGCGCCTCGAGTTCCAGCGCATGTTCCCGGGCGAGATGGACTCGCACAACGCCTTCCTCGATATCCAGGCGGGCGCGGGAGGCACCGAAGCGCAGGACTGGGCCCAGATGCTGATGCGGATGTACCTGCGCTGGGGGGACAAGCAGGGCTTTCGTACCGAGGTCATCGACGTGGGCTCGGGCGAGGTGGCGGGAATCAAGGGCGCTACCATCCGCTTCGAGGGCGAATACGCATACGGTTGGCTGCGCACCGAGACGGGAGTGCATCGACTGGTGCGCAAGTCGCCATTCGACTCGAACGCGCGGCGTCACACGTCGTTCGCATCGGTGTTCGTCTCCCCCGAGATCGACGATGACATCAGTATCGACATCAACCCGGCTGATCTCGAGATGGACGTCTACCGCTCGAGCGGCGCGGGCGGCCAGCACGTCAACAAGACCGAGTCCGCGGTGCGGATCCGTCACCTGCCGAGCGGCATCGTCGTCGCCTGCCAGAGCGAGCGCAGCCAGCACAAGAACCGCTCGACCGCGATGAAGATGCTGAAGGCGAAGCTCTACGAGCTCGAGGTCAACAAACGCAACGCAGCGGCGAAGGTACTCGAAGACTCGAAATCCGACGTGAGCTGGGGCAACCAGATTCGCTCCTATGTCCTCGACCAGTCGCGCATCAAGGACCTGCGAACCGGCGTCGAGGTCGGCAATACCACGGCCGTGCTCGACGGCGACCTTGCGCAGTTCCTCGAGGCGAGTCTGAAGCAGGGCCTGTAGGCGACCGTGGAAATCAATTCATGAACGAACCCGAGGCACCGTCCGAGAACCACCTGATCGCGGAGCGACGCGCCAAGCTCGAGCGCCTGCGCGAGGGGGGCGTGGCGTTCCCCAACGATTTTCGTCGCGACGCCACCGCTGAAGAGCTGCATCTGGCGTACGGCGACCGGACGCCAGAATGGCTGGAGGCACATCCGACGCGGGTGACCGTCGCGGGGCGGATGATGTTCAAGCGGGTGATGGGCAAGGCGAGCTTTGCCAAGCTGAAGGATCGCTCGGGGCTGATTCAGCTCTTCCTGCAGAGCGATTCGCTCGGTGAGCGCTACGAGGAATTCAAAGGCTACGACGTCGGTGACGTGCTGGGTGGCTCCGGCGAGCTGTTCAAGACCAGGACAGGCGAGCTCACTCTCAAAGTTGACACGCTCAGGCTGCTCGTCAAGTCGCTGCGGCCGCTGCCCGACAAGTGGCACGGGCTCGCGGACCAGGAGAGCCGCTACCGCCAGCGCTATGTCGACCTGATCGTCAACGACGAAAGCCGGCAGGTCTTCCGGACCCGCACCCGCATCGTGCAGTACATGCGGCAGTTCCTCGATACGCTCGGATTCATGGAAGTCGAAACGCCGATGATGCAGCCGATTCCGGGCGGTGCCGTGGCACGCCCCTTCGTCACGCATCACAACACGCTCGACCTCGACATGTATCTGCGCATCGCGCCGGAGCTGTATCTCAAGCGGCTCCTGGTCGGCGGCTTCGAGCGTGTCTACGAAATCAACCGCAACTTCCGCAACGAGGGTCTGTCGACACAGCACAATCCCGAGTTCACGATGCTCGAGCTGTACCAGGCCTATGCGGACTACCGGGATTTCATGGATCTGGTCGAGCGGATGTTCCAGGGCTTGAGTGACACGCTGCTCGGCTCGCGTCAGGTGGTCTGGCAGGGCACGACCTACGATTTCGGCCAGGCATTTCGGCGCGTTACCGTCGAGGACCTGGTCGTGCACTTCAACCACGGCATCGACCGCACGAAGCTCCGTGACGCCGCGTATCTCCGCGGCGTATGCGCACAACTCGGCATCGAACCGCGTCCAGAAGATGGCGCCGGCAAGATGCAGATCGAGATTTTCGAGCAGCACCGCGGAGCACCGCCTGCTGCAGCCGACCTTCGTGTATGCGTACCCGGCTGAGGTCTCGCCACTCGCGCGACGCAATGACGGAGATCCGTTCGTCACCGATCGCTTCGAGTTCTTCGTCGGGGGACGCGAGCTTGCCAACGGTTTCTCCGAGCTCAACGATCCGGACGACCAGGCCGCGCGGTTTCGAGAGCAGGCGGCGCGCAAGAGTGCGGGCGATCAGGAGGCGATGTTCTTCGACGCCGACTATATCCGCGCACTCGAATACGGCATGCCGCCGGCCGCCGGTCTCGGCATCGGGGTCGACCGGGTGGTGATGCTGTTCACCGACCAGCCATCGATTCGCGACGTCCTGCTGTTCCCGCACCTGCGGCCCGAGTAAAGAGCGGACCTTCTGATGAGTTCGCTGCCTGGCCTCAGACGATATAGGGCAGTGGCAAGGGCACCGCAGTGTGACCGGTCGCGGTGCGCAGCGGCCGGTCGCGAGCATCGAGGGAAATCACCGCCAGCACCTCGATCCCGCCGGTCGTCCGGGCGCCCATCAGCACTTCGCCGACTTTCGCGCCGTCGAGGTGCAGCGCGGTAAGCGGCGCCGGGGCTTCGTCGCCGCGGATGGCGTAACGGAACGTGCGTCGCTTGATGCGGCCGAGATTCTGGGTACGGGCGACAATTTCCTGACCCGTGTAACAGCCCTTTGTGAAGCTGATCGCATCGAGCAGGTCAAGGTTGAGCATCTGCGGGAATGAAGTGTCCGGTGGTCGCGGGTCCGATCTGCGGCAGACCGGCGACGATATCCGCCACCTGCCACATCTCCTCGGCCTCGGGATCCATCGTGCCGGCCGCGCGTGGATGCGCGAACGCCGTCCTGCCGTCCGGATAATCGAATGCGATGGGCGTCGAGGCGTCCGCGGCTCGTGCCCCGACGCCAGGTCGAAGTGCAGTGTGGCCGACACCTGTCACCGACCATCCCTCGAGCACGTCGATACTGACCTTTGCGCGCAGCACGAACTTCCGCAACCGCTCCGCCAGCGTCGCCGTGAGCGCCACGGGCAGCAACATGTATATCCCGTCGTCGCGACGGGAAAGCCGCAGGATGGCGACTACCCTGCCCTGGGGCGTCGCGTACGTGGCGAGCTGTGTGCGATCCTCGAGTCGAGCGATGTCGCTGGTCAGCTGGCCCTGCAGGAATGAGTCTGCATCGGGTCCGCTGCAGCGGACCACCGCGAGCGACTGCAGGTATCGTTCGTCACCGCTCATCGATTTTGCCTTGAGTATCAATATGGTGAAGCATCGCTCAATCTGGCAGACTTCTTGGCCGATCGCCATGCAGCCTGCAAAGTCAGAATCCGCCGAGGGCCGGTCGCCGACCGGGGAGGCTGCACCTGCGACGCCCGCGCAGCCGCAGCCAGCGTGCACCAATGCGCAGGCTCCGCGAGAGATCGGAGGCCGGCAGGGACCCGATCCTACCCGCTACGGGGACTGGGAGAAGAACGGTCGCTGCATCGATTTTTGACGGCGCTTCGGGATCGCGCGCGTCGGTCGGCGCCGACGCGGGGGCCCTGGCCGCATTGAAGAGGTACGCACGAATGCCGCGAAATGAGCGGCCGCTGTCACCGTTCATGCAGTATCGATGGCTGTACTCGAACACGCTGTCGATCCTGCACCGCCTCACCGGCATACTGTTGAGCGCGGGTTTCCTGCTGCTCGTCTACTGGCTGGTGGCGGCCGCGCGCGGGCCCGAGTCCTACGAGCACGCGCTCTCGTACCTGGCGTCGATCCCGATGCAGGTCGTGCTCGCCGGCGTGCTGTGGAGCTGGTGCTATCATTTCCTGAACGGCATCCGGCATCTGTGCTGGGATGCAGGCGTCGGTTTCGAGCGCGGCGTCGCGCGCGCAAGCGGCTGGGCCGTGGCCATCGCCTCACTCGTCCTCGCGGCGCTGCTATGGCTCGTGTTGCGCAGCGGCCCCGGAGGCGCGGTATGAGCCTCGAGAGCCCGCTCAGGCGGGTGCTGGGTCTCGGCGCGGCGAAAGAGGGCTCCCGGCACTGGTACGCCCAGCGACTGAGCGCGATCTCGGTCGCGATCCTCGGTATCTGGTTTTTCATCGCACTGGCGGGGCTCGACGGTGTGGATCTGGACCGCGTGCGGGCGTGGCTCAGCGCGCCGCTCGCCGCGACGCTTCTGCTGCTTCTGATTGGCACGCTGGCCTGGCACACGATTCTCGGGCTGCAAGTGGTGATCGAGGACTATGTGGGCTCCAGGGGTCTGCGGCTTGGGCTCCTGATCGGGATGAAATTCGCGTTCGTGCTTGCGGCTACGGCCGGCGCGTTCGCCGTTCTACGGCTCGCGGTCGGAGTGCCGGCATGAGCGGCACGATCTTCATCGACCACAGCTACGACGTCGTGGTCGTCGGCGCAGGCGGGGCGGGGCTCCGCGCGACTTTCGGGCTCGCGCAGGCGGGCCTGTCGACGGCGTGCATCAGCAAGGTGTTCCCGACGCGCAGCCACACCGTGGCGGCGCAGGGCGGCATCAGCGCGGCGCTCGGCAACATGGGCGAGGACGACTGGCGCTTTCATTTCTACGACACGGTCAAGGGCTCCGACTGGCTGGGCGACCAGGACGCGATCGAGTTCATGTGCAGGGAAGGACCGTCAGCCGTGATCGAGCTCGAGCACTACGGCGTGCCGTTCTCGCGCACCGAGGACGGCCGCATCTACCAGCGGCCGTTCGGCGGCATGACGACGCACTACGGCAAGGGCACCGCGCAACGAACCTGCGCGGCCGCCGACCGCACCGGGCATGCGATGCTGCACACGCTCTATCAGCAGTCGCTCAGGCACGAGGCGCGGTTTTTCGTCGAGTACTTCGCGATCGACCTGATCATGCAGGATGGCGCCTGCCGCGGGGTCGTCGCGCTCGACATGTCCGACGGCTTGCTGCACCGTTTCCGCGCGCAAACGACGATCCTCGCAACCGGCGGCTACGGCCGTGCGTATTTCACCTGCACCTCGGCACACACCTGTACCGGCGACGGCAGCGGCATGGTGCTGCGCGCCGGGCTGCCGTTGCAGGACATGGAGTTCGTTCAGTTTCATCCGACCGGGATATACGGCGCGGGCTGCCTGATCACCGAGGGCGCGCGCGGCGAAGGCGGCTACCTCACGAACTCGGCCGGCGAGCGATTCATGGAGCGCTATGCTCCGAATGCGAAGGATCTCGCCTCGCGCGACGTCGTGTCCCGGGCGATGACGATCGAGATCAACGAGGGCCGCGGCGTGGGCCCGCATCGGGACCACATCCACCTGCACCTCGAGCACCTGGGCCACGAGGTCATCAAGGAGCGGCTGCCGGGGATCGCCGAAACCGCGCGCATCTTCGCCGGTGTCGACGTGACCCGTGAGCCGATTCCCGTACTGCCGACCGTGCACTACAACATGGGCGGCATCCCCTGCAACGTGCACGGCGAGGTCGTGACGCTCGTCGACGGCCGGCCGGATTCCGTCGTGCCCGGTCTGATGGCGGTGGGGGAGGCGGCCTGCGTGTCGGTACATGGCGCAAACCGGCTCGGTTCGAATTCGCTGCTCGACCTGGTGGTATTCGGACGCGAGGCCGCGCGGCGCTGCGGGGAGACGGTGGTGGCGGGCGCCGCGCAGCGACCATTGCCCGCCGGCGCGGGGGATTTCGCGGTCGATCGGCTCGAGCGCTTCCGCAACGCGCGCGGATCGCGGCGTACCGCCGACATCAGGCTCGAGATGCAACGAACGATGCAGGGGCACGCCGCCGTGTTCCGCACCGGCGAGTCCCTGGCCGAAGGCATGCGAAAGCTCGGCCAGGTCCGCGCATCGTTCGAGGACGTGCAGGTGTCCGATCGCGGCCTGATCTGGAACACGGATCTGATCGAGACGCTCGAGCTCGACAATCTGCTCGGCCAGGCGATGGCGACCATCCATTCCGCGGCCAATCGCCGCGAGAGCCGCGGCGCACATGCTCGCGACGACCACCCGGATCGGGACGATCGCGAATGGCTCAAGCACACGCTGGCGTGGGTGAGCCCGGACGGACAGGTCGGGTTCGATTACAGGCCGGTGCACCTGAATACCCTGACGACCGACGTCGAGCCGATTGCGCCGAAGGCCCGCACCTACTGACCGCACACCGAGGACCACGCGTCGATGCCACAGTTCCGACTTCCCCAGAATTCGCGGATCCGACCGGGTCTCGCGCATGCGGCGCCTGCCGGCGCCACGCGCGTGCGCACGTTCCGGATCTACCGCTTCGATCCGGAAGCCGGCGGAAACCCGCGCATCGACAGCTTTGGCGTCGACCTCGACCGCTGCGGGCCGATGGTCCTGGACGCGCTTATCAAGATCAAGAACGAGGTCGATCCCACGCTCACGTTCCGCCGGTCCTGCCGCGAGGGCATCTGCGGCTCCTGCGCGATGAACATCGACGGTGTCAATGACCTCGCCTGCACGAAGTCGATTGCCGGGGTCAGCGGCGACGTTCGGGTGTACCCGCTGCCGCACATGCCGGTCATCAAGGACCTGGTGCCGGATCTCAGCAATTTCTACGCGCAGTACGCCTCTGTGAAACCATGGCTGCAGACCCGCACGCCGGCGCCGCCGGACCGCGAGCGCCTGCAGTCCAAGGAGGACCAGGAGAAGATCGACCGGCCCTCGGCATGCATCCTGTGCGCATGCTGCTCGACCGCCTGTCCGTCGTACTGGTGGAACAGCGATCGCTACCTGGGGCCGGCGGCGTTGCTCGCGGCGTACCGCTGGATCATCGACACTCGCGACGAGGCGACCGGTGAGCGTCTCGACGAGCTCGAGGATCCGTACCGCCTCTACCGCTGCCACACGATCATGAACTGCACCGAAGCCTGCCCGAAGGACCTCAATCCCGCCCGGGCGATCGCCGAGATCAAGAAGCTGATCGTCGAAAGGCAGCATTGACCAATGGACGTGGATCGCGAGCTGTCCCGCCTGCGCTGGCGATGTCGGCGTGGCATGCGCGAGCTCGACGAGCTGCTGCTGCGCTACGTGGAGCGCCGCCTGCCCCAAGCTGGCCCCGGCGAACGTGACGCATTCGCATGCTTACTCGATCTGCCGGATCCGGAGCTCTTCGGGTATCTTGCCGGGCGCCGGCCGCGCGCCGCGGCGGACCCGATGATCGAGAATGTCGTCGCCCGGATACGCAGCAGTGAGCCTTGACCTGCCTCGAGTCACGCTGGCCGAGGCTGCCGCGGCGGCCCTGTGTCTGCTTTGCGCCGTCACGACCGAAGCGGTGCTCGGCCGCTATCCCTCGGCACCATCCGGCGTGGGACGTGCTCGTGGGTGGGCTCGCCGCGCTCTGGCTCTATCTGGACTCAGTCCGCCCCGCTCGCGCATTGCGTAGGGTAGTCTGGCTGCCGGACGATACCTGGCGGCTCGAATTTCGCGACGGGAGCGTGGTCGCTGCCGGCCTCGGGGCGGGCACGCGGGTGCTTGGGGGCTCGCTGGTCCTGCAGTGGCGGGTGTCCGACCGGTCATATGCGCGCTGGCTCACCCTGTGGGACGTCGATGACCGTCAGCTCAGGATAGTGGCCGTGCGGCTTGCATGCGCCGCCCGTCTGCGGATCTGCTGAGGCCGGCGGGTCCGGTTTCCAGTCGATGGTTCCGATGCCGAACTTTCCCCCCTCCGAAGGGTCTATGGAGTCGCACGAGACGCAGGACGCGATCGACCGGCAGGGCTCCGGTGTCGAGCAGAGCGATCTGGAGCTCGTGCGGCGGGCGCAACGGGGCGAGCGGGGGGCGTTCGACCTGCTGGTGCTCAGGTATCAGCACAAGGTCGTCAAACTGGTGGCACGACTGCTCCGTGATCCGACTGAAGCCGAGGACGTGGCACAGGAATCCTTCGTCAAGGCCTACCGTGCGCTCGGTTCCTTCCGGGGCGACAGCGCGTTCTACACCTGGATGTACCGCATCGCTGTCAATACCGCGCGCAATGCGATGGCGTCGCGTCAGCGTCGGCCGATCGAGTACGAGGGCGGCTTGAGCGACGGAGAGCAGTCGGTAATGGAATCCCGCCTGCGGCACACGGATACGCCGGAGGCATCGGTGCTGTCCGAGGAGATCCGCGCGACGGTCAATCGCGCGGTCGAGCAGCTACCGGAGGATCTGCGCACGGCGATCATCCTCCGCGAAGTGGAAGGCCTGAGCTACGAGGAAATCGCCGAGGCCATGGAGTGTCCGGTAGGCACCGTTCGTTCGCGAATTTTCCGGGCCCGCGAGGCTATCGACCGAAGCCTGAAGCCCTTGCTGGACTGAGCACACTCCAATGACAGATCAGATCCTCGAACAGATGTCGGCGTTGCTCGATGGTGAGCTGCCGCAGGACCAGATAGGACTGCTCGTGCGGCGCATGGAACGGGATACCGAGCTCAAGCGCGCCTTTGGAAGTTATGTCCTGATCGGCGAGACCCTCCGCGCGCCGGGCGGCATCACGGCGAGTTGCGGCTTCGCGACGCGGGTGCAGGCCGTCCTCGATGACGGCCACACCGCGCTGCCGATAGCGCCAGGCACACGTCTCGCGCGGCGCGCCGGCTGGCTCAAGCCCGCCGCGGCGGTCGCAGTGGCCGCGGGCACCGTGTTCGCGGCCGTGCTGCTGCTGCGTCCCGGCGACCAGCCGGGAGTTGGCAGCGGCGTGGCTGCCGTGGCCGACGTCGATGCGGTCTCGAACACTGTCACGGACTTCGCGGCGGCCGACAGCGCGAGCCCGACGCCAGCACAGAGCCAGCGGCTAGCGGGTTACCTGGTCGCGCACAGCCAGTTTGCGACACCGATCGGCCGGCGCAACGTCTGGACCAGCGTACTTGCCCAGGATCCGGGCATTGCGCGGGTCGCGTACGAGACACCCGAGGACCTTTGATGGGAATCGCGCGGCCGGCCCTCGCCCTGTCCCTGGTGGCGGCGTTGTGCCCGGTTGCGCACGCGACGCCGGAAGAGGCCCGTGTCTGGCTCGCACGGATGAGCGACGCGCTTGCGACGCGCGAGTACGACGGCCTCTTCACGCATTCGAATCGCCGTCAGAGCGAGACGATGCGAATCGTGCACCGCATGGAAGGCGCAAACAGCGTCGAGCGGCTCGTTTCGCTCGATGGCAGCGGACGGGAGATCGTCCGCACTCCACGTGAGGTGCACGCCTATCTCCCCGATCGCCGCGTCGTGCTCGTCGAGCCGCGTACCGACGATGGCTCGCTGCTGAAGGCGCTGCCGACGCCGGGGGCAGAGCTCGATGCCCAGTACCTGCTCGAGGTGCGCGGCGGCTCCCGGCTCCTCGGCCGGAACGTGCGGATCATCGAGATCCGTCCCCGCGACGGCTACCGTTACGGCTACCGGCTCTGGCTGGATGAGAAGTCGGCCATGCCGCTGCGATCGGAGATCTGCGACCAGACGGGTCGGCCCGTGGAACGAATCCAGTTCACCAAGCTCGACATGCATACCAATATGCCGGCCAGCGAGACCGAGCCGTCGGTCGACGCATCAGGTTTTCGCTGGGTGCGCTCGGCGCGGCCAGGCTCCGACCGCCGCGTGGCCATGGCCGTGGCGGGCTGGCGTGCGCTCAAGGTGCCCCCGGGATTCCGCCTGGTCGGCTCACGTGTCCAGTCTCTGCCCGGGCATCCCATGCCGGTGCAGCACCTGGTTTTCTCCGACGGGTTCGCCTCGGTATCGGTGTTCATCGAACCCGGGTCGCGTAATGCGCCGGCGCCAGCCGAAGCTTCGCGGATGGGGGCCGCCAGTACGTTCACGACTACGGTGCGGGGCTACATGATCACGGCCGTGGGCGAAGTGCCGCCGACCACGGTGCGTGACATCGCCACTTCGCTGGCGCCGGTCGCGGACGCGGGCGTGAGCCCACCGCCTGCCCGATAGAGGTTGGCATGGAGATCCGGGCGCGCGTCCGAGAGGTCCATGGCGACTGGGCGCGGCTGGTCTGCGAGCAGGCCGGGCAGTGCGACCTGTGCGGCAGCGGCAGGGGCTGCGGTCTGCGCCTGATGGGCAGCTCCAGGGAGCATCACCTTACGGTCCCGCGGGGGTCCGACCCCACGCGCCTTCTCATCGCGGGCGATGCGGTCCTGGTCTCGGTCGCCGATGGTGCAATCGTGCGGGCCACCGCGCTGATCTACCTGCTGCCCGTTGCCGGGCTGCTGGCGGGCGCGGGGCTCGCGCAGATGATGGACATGGGCGACGGGATGGCATTCCTCGGCGCGCTCGGCGGCGCGCTTGCCGGTGTGGGCTGCGGGCGACGCGCTGGAGTCCATCGGTTCCGCGTGATTCCGGCCCCGCGGGAAACCGGGGACGCGGATGCTTGAGACCCATCCTGGGCTCGTACTCTATGTTCGCGAAGGTTGTCACCTGTGCGAGCAGTTCCTGATGGACCTGTCGCTCGAGATCGGTCCCGCCGTGGAGCGCCTGGTCGTCGTTGACGTGGATGGCGACCCGGACCTCGCGACCCGCTACGGGCTGCGCGTACCGGTGCTTGCGGTCGGTGCCGACGTGCTCTGCGAGGGGGTGCTGGACCCGGAACGGTTGCGCGCGGCAATACGGCTATAATTGCTGGCTTTCGCCCGCGCTCAGGGCTAAAGGAACCTCGCACGCGGTCGTGCCATGCGAGGCCAAGACTTCGGTTCCGTAAGCCCCTCAATGAATCTGATCCGCAACTTCTCGATCATCGCGCACGTCGATCACGGCAAGTCCACGCTCGCCGACCGCTTCATCCAGCTCTGCGGCGGTCTCGAGGCGCGCGAGATGCAGGCCCAGGTGCTCGACACGATGGCGCTGGAGCGCGAGCGCGGCATAACGATCAAGGCGCAGAGCGTGTCGCTGCGCTATGCCGCACGCGACGGGCGCACCTACCAGCTGAACATGATCGACACACCCGGACACGTCGATTTCTCCTACGAGGTGTCGCGCTCGCTCGCCGCCGGCGAAGGGGCGCTGCTGGTGGTCGACGCCGCACAGGGCGTGGAGGCGCAGAGCGTTGCGAACTGCTACACGGCGCTCGAGCAGGGCCTGGAGGTCGTGCCGGTGCTGAACAAGATCGATCTGCCCTCGGCCGACCCCGACAAGGTCATCAGGGAAATCGAGGAAATCATCGGCATCGAGGCGCGTGATGCCGTGCGAGTGAGCGCCAAGACCGGCGAAAACGTCGAGGAGCTGCTCGAGGCGCTCGTCGCGCGCATACCCGCGCCGAGCGGAAGCGAGGATGCGCCGGCGCAGGCGCTCATCATCGATTCGTGGTTCGACAACTATGTGGGTGTCGTGTCGCTGGTCAGGGTCAAGAACGGGTCGCTCAAGACCGGCCAGAAGATCCGCATCTGGTCGACCGGGCGCACCTACCAGATCGACCGGCTCGGCCGGTTCACGCCGAAATCGGTGGCGACCGAGACGCTCGCCACCGGTGAGATCGGGTTCGTGATCGCGGGCGTGAAGGAGATCGACGGCGCGCCGGTGGGCGACACGATCACGGGCGAGAGCCGCCCGGCCGCCGCACCGTTGCCCGGATTCAAGCAGATAAAACCGCGCGTATTCGCGGGACTCTTTCCGGTGCGCTCCGAGGACTATGAGTCCTTCCGCGACGCGCTGGCGAAGCTCAAGCTCAACGACTCGGCCCTGCATTACGAGCCGGAGGTGTCCACCGCGCTCGGCTTCGGCTTCCGCTGCGGTTTTCTCGGCCTGCTCCACATGGACATCGTGCAGGAGCGTCTGGAGCGTGAGTACCAGATCGACCTGGTGACGAGCGCGCCGACCGTGGTCTACGAGGTCGCCACCGACGACGGCGAGACACTCCTGGTCGACAACCCCGCGAAACTCCCGCCCGTGGACCGGATTGCCGAGATCCGCGAGCCGATCATCGTCGCCAACCTCCTGCTGCCCCCGGACTACGTCGGCCCGGTGATGAAGCTCTGTCTCGACAAGCGAGGCGTTCAGAAGAAGCTGCAGTATCTCGGCAGCCAGGTGTCCATGCAGTACGAGCTGCCGCTCGCCGAGGTGGTGCTCGATTTTTTCGACCGCCTCAAGTCCGTCAGTCGTGGTTATGCCTCGTTCGACTACGAGTTCGACCGCTTCCAGGCGGCGCCCCTCTCACGGCTGGACATACTGATCAACGGCGACCGGGTCGATGCGCTGTCGATCATCAGCCATCGCGACAGCGCCTATCAGCGCGGGCGCGATCTGGTCGACAAGATGCAGGAGCTGATTCCGCGGCAGATGTTCGAGGTCGCCATCCAGGCCGCGATCGGCTCGCACGTCATCGCGCGCTCGACCGTCAAGGCCCTGCGCAAGAACGTCACGGCGAAGTGCTACGGGGGCGATGTGAGCCGCAAGCGCAAGCTGCTCGAGAAGCAGAAGGAGGGCAAGAAGCGCATGAAGCAGCTGGGCCAGGTCGAGATCCCGCAGGAAGCCTTTCTTGCCGTCCTGCAGGTCGGCCGCAAGGACTAACGGCGTGCCGATCACGAAAAATAACGCAAGACATTGATGGCGCGCGGGAAATGAACAATACTCGCGCCCGATCTCGAGGTGATGCTTGATCCTGGACTTCTCGTTCGCACTCGTCGTGGCAACGCTCGTCACCGGCCTCATCTGGGCCGCCGATGCCTGGTATTTCCGGCCGATCCGCGTGCAGCGCGCCGGTGCACTGGCAGCGAGCGGGCCACTCCGGGAACCGGTGATCGTCGAGTACGCGCGCTCGTTCTTCCCGATCATCCTGATCGTACTCCTCATCCGCTCCTTTCTATTCGAGCCGTTTCGTATCCCTTCGGATTCGATGATGCCAACGCTGCTCGACGGGGATTTCATCTTCGTGAACAAGTTCACCTACGGGCTGCGGCTGCCGGTGGTGAACGCCGAGATTGTCGATCTCGGCTCGCCCCAGCGCGGCGACGTGGTCGTGTTCCGTCTGCCGTCGGACCCATCGACGAACTACATCAAGCGCCTCGTCGGCCTGCCGGGCGACCACATCGTGGTCGCGGACAAGCGGGTATATGTCAACGGCGACCTGCAGCCGGTCGAGCTCGACGGCGTATTTCAAGCCATGAACAGCACACCGCTTGCGCAGATCGCATTCGAGCAGCTCGGCGAGGCGCGTCACCGGGTGCTCTACATCGACGAACGTCCGTCGGTAGACTACGACGGCGTGGTGCCGGAAGGTCACTACTTCTTCATGGGCGACAACCGGGACAACAGCCGCGACAGCCGCTTTCCCGAAGTGGGCTATGTGCCGACCGGCAACGTCGTCGGCAAGGCCGTGCGCATCTGGCTCAACTGGAACCTACCCAACGCGCCGATCTGGAACCGCATCGGCGACGCGATTCACTGAACCCATCCGGAGTCGAAGCATGAAGCAGCGTCAGCGTGGCATGACCTTCCTCGGGATCCTGACGATCCTGATTATCCTCGGGGCCGCCATCTACGGAGGCATACGCGCCGTACCGGTGTACCTCGAGTACATGGAAGTCTCACGGGCGATGGAGCAGGTAAAGGACGAACACGCCGCGATCGAGACCAGCGCGCAGATGATCCGCAACTCGCTGGAGCGGCGCTGGGACGTGGAGGATATCAAGGGGCTGGACTGGAAGGACGTCGAGATCAAGAAGACGAGCGAGGGTTTCGAGGTCCGCTCCGAGTACGAGGTTGAGCAGCCCTTCGCCGGGAATCTCTTCCTGCTGCTCAAATTCGACAAGACGGTCGTCATCCCGCAGTGATCCTTCCGTGCTGACGCCGGAGAGCTGGGCGGCAGCGCGGCTGGGACATCGATTCGCCGATTCCTCGGTGCTGACGGCGGCCTTGACGCATCGCAGCGCCGGCAGGATCAACTATGAGCGCCTGGAATTCCTGGGCGACGCGGTACTGACCCTGATTGTCTCCGACCTCCTTTACCGCGAATTCCCTGCTGCAAGCGAGGGCGATCTGAGCCGGTATCGGGCGACGCTGGTGAGCGGGTCGATGCTTGCGGCGGTGGCGACCGAGCTTGGGCTCGGCGAACAGCTCCGTCTCGGGGGCGGGGAGCTCAAGTCCGGAGGATTCCGGCGCGGCTCGATCCTCGCCGACGCGCTCGAGGGAGTGATCGGGGCGGTCTACGTGGATGGTGGTTTCGACGCCGCCCGTGCAGTGATCGGCCACGTCTATGCTGGTCGCCTCGAGCGGCTGCCGATACCGCACGAGCTCAAGGATGCGAAGACGCGCCTGCAGGAAGAGCTGCAGCGCCGCGGCCTCCCCCTGCCGGCGTACGTCGTGGAAAGCGTCAGCGGAGAGCCGCACGAACAGCATTTCGCCGTCGCCTGCCAAGTCACGGCGCTCGGTCTGAAGACACAGGGCCAGGGTTCGAGCCGCCGCCGCGCGGAACAGGAGGCGGCGCAAAGGTTGCTTGACGCGCTCGCCGGCGAGACCGCCTCATGAGCGACATGGCGAAACCCGAGGGCGGTGACGAGGGTAACACCCGCTGCGGCTTCGCGGCCCTCGTCGGGCGGCCGAACGTCGGTAAGTCGACGCTGCTCAATGCGTTGCTCGGCAGGAAGCTCTCGATCGTGAGCCCCAAGCCGCAGACAACCCGCAACCGGATACACGGCGTCCTGACCCGTCCGGGGCTGCAGATCGTGTTCGTCGATCTGCCGGGTCTGCACGACAACCAGAGCCGCGCAATAAACCGCTGCATGAACCGCACGGCGCTCGCGTCGCTCGCCGATTCGGACGTCAACGTGTTCGTGATCGAGGCGCTGCGATTCACGCCCGAGGACGAGCGCGCTCTCGAGCGGCTCAAGGCCGCCGGCCGGCCAGTGATCCTGCTGGTGAACAAGATCGACCGCGCCCGTCCGCGCGAGCGGCTGCTGCCCTTTGTCGCGGACGTGTCGTCAAAAGCAGGGTTTGCCGAAGTGCTGCTGGTGTCGGCGCTGCGCAGCGACGGCATCGACCGCCTGCCCGGGCTGATCGCGAGCTATCTCCCTGAATCGCCGCTGCTCTATCCTCCGGACCAGCTGACCGACGTCAGCGAACGCTTCATGGCAGCCGAGATCATTCGCGAGAAGCTCACGCTGCGGCTGCAGGACGAGCTCCCGTACGGTCTCTCCGTAGAGATCGAGAACATGGGACCCCTCGAGGACGAGCCGGGGAAGCTGCTCGTGCAGGCCGTCGTCTGGGTCGAGCGCACGGGCCAGAAAGCCATCGTCATCGGCAAGGGCGGCGAACGGTTGAAGGAGATCGGCCGTCTGGCACGCCTCGAGCTCAAGGATCACTTCGGGCAACCGGTGCACCTCGAGCTCTGGGTCAAGGTCAAGGAAGACTGGTCCGACAGCGAAGCGGCGCTCAGGAGCTTCGGGTACGACACGTGAGCGGCAGCGACAGACGCATCCGGCTCGAGCCTGCCTTCCTGCTGCATCACTATCCGTGGCGGGACTCGAGCCGCATCCTCGAGCTCCTGACGCAGTCGCACGGCAGGGTGAGTGTCTTCGCGCGCGCGGCGCGGCGTAGCGGATCCGGCCTCGCCGCCG
This sequence comes from uncultured Gammaproteobacteria bacterium, assembly GCA_963728295.1. Lineage (GTDB taxonomy): Bacteria > Pseudomonadota > Gammaproteobacteria > Steroidobacterales > Steroidobacteraceae > DATJKD01. The sequence continues at coordinate 846,989 of CAVSKB010000011.1, forward strand.
CACTGCAGCCGTTCTCAGAGCTGCTGGTGAGCTTCAGCCTGAGGGGAGAGGCGGGGCAGCTGACGGGCGTCGAACACGTCGCGCCAGCGGCTGCGCAGTTGCCCGCGTCCCAGCTCATGAGCGCTTACTACGCGAACGAGCTCCTGCTGAGGCTGCTGCCGAAAGGCGATCCACACCCGCGTCTCTACGGGGCGTATGCCGCGCTCGTCAACGCGCTCGCCGCACCGCAGGCCGATCCGGCGGGCGCCCTGCGCATCTTCGAGAAGCGCCTGCTCGGGGAGCTCGGATATGGGCTCAACCTCGAGACCGAGACCTCGACCGGCCGCCCCGTCGAGGCGCAGCGAAGCTACCGATATCGCGTGGACAGCGGGCCGGAGCTCGTGAATGGAGTCGCCGAAGGAAGCTTGATATTTTGCGGCTCGTCGCTGCTGGCGCTCGCCAGGGAGACGCTCGATGACGCGCGGAGCGTAGCCGATGCGCGGCGGCTGCTTCGCGCGGCGCTCGAACAGGTGCCTGGACGGCCGCGAGTTGCGGACACGCCAGGTGGCGCTCGCGATGCGTGCGCTGGGACGCGATGCAGGCGCGGGCTGACGGGAGCGGAGGATGAAGGCGATCCATCTCGGGGTGAACATCGATCATGTGGCGACGCTGCGCCAGGTGCGGCGCGCCACGTATCCCGATCCGTTGCTCGCAGCGCTGATTGCCGAGCAGTCCGGCGCCGACAACATTACCCTGCATCTGCGCGAGGACCGTCGTCACATCCAGGACCATGACGTGCGCCGGCTGCGTGCCGCGCTGCAGACCCGAATGAACCTGGAGCTCGCCGCGACCGACCCGATGGTTGCGTTCGCGCGGGAGGTCCGGCCGCAGGATTGCTGTCTGGTGCCAGAGCGGCGGGAGGAGGTCACTACCGAGGGCGGGCTCGACGTGGCGGGCCAGCTCCCGCGCCTGACGCAGGTCTGCCGGGCGCTCGCCGGCGACGGAATCCGCGTATCGCTGTTCATCGATCCCGAGACACGCCAGATCGAGGCTTCGCGGGCGGCGGGGGCTTCCGTGGTCGAACTGCACACCGGCGCATACGCGGAGGCGACCGGGGAGCGCCGGGCGCTCGAGCTCGCGCGCATCGCGGACGCGGCGCGGCTCGGTGCCTCGCTCGGACTCACCGTTCACGCCGGGCACGGCCTGCACTATCACAACGTCCAGCCCGTGGCGGCAATCGACGAGATCGTCGAGCTCAACATCGGGCACGCGATCGTCGCGCGCGCGATCGTGGCCGGCATCGCCGCGGCGGTCAGCGAGATGAAGGCGCTGATGCTCGATGCGCGTCGGTCGCGGCCGGCGCCGCGGGGCGCCGGCTGATGATCTTCGGCATCGGCACCGACGTCGTGCAGCTTGCGCGAGTCGAGGCGGTCTATGCGCGCCATGGAGAGCATTTCGTCAGCCGGCTGCTGCTGCCCGAGGAGGAACGCGCCTTCCGCGGCTACCGGCGTCCGGTGCGATTCCTGGCGATGCGCTTTGCCGCAAAAGAGGCGATCGTGAAGGCGCTCGGCACAGGCTTCTCCCATGGCATGTGGATCCGCGATGTCGGCATCTCGGCAAACGCGTGGGGTAGGCCCGAGGTGATCTGGTCGGACCGTGGACGCAGGCGACGCGACGAGCTGGGGGCGGGCGAAGGCCACGTCACTCTCACGGACGAGGCCGGCCTCGTGATAGCGGTCGCGGTGCTGATGCGACGCGCGGAGCGCGGGGCATGAGCCTGGGCCAGGTGTTCGCCTTCGACATCGAGACGGTGCCGGACGTGGAGTTCGGACGTCGTCTGCATGGTCTCGAGGGACTGTCGGACAAGCAGGTCGGATACGTGATGCAGACGCGGCAACGCGAACTCACCGGCTCCGAGTTCCTGTCGCTCGAGCAGCAGCGGATCGTCGCGATCTCCGTAGCGATGCGTACCCGCGATGGGTTTCGAGCCTGGAGCCTGGGCGAGGTCGACACACCGGAGTCCGAGATCGTGCAGCGGTTCTTCGACGGTGTCGGCAGGTACTCGCCCGTGCTCGTGAGCTGGAACGGCAGCGCCTTCGATCTGCCGGTGCTCACCTACCGGGCACTCCGCCACCAGGTGCAGGCGCCACGTTATTGGGAAATGGGGGAAGAAGACCAGAGCTTCCGCTTCAACAATTACCTGGGGCGCTTTCACTGGCGGCATATCGACCTGATGGACGTGCTGTCCGGGTACCAGGGGCGCGGTCGAGTGAGCCTCGACCGCATGGCGCAGCTGCTCGGTCTGCCGGGGAAGATCGGAATGTCCGGCGAAGCCGTCTGGGACGCCTGGCTGGCGGGCCAGGCCGCCGAGATCCGCGACTATTGCGAGACCGACGTAATCAACACTTACCTCATCTATCTGCGCTTCGAGCTGCTACGTGGACGGCTCACGCGCGAAGAACACGTGCGCGAATGCGGTCTAGTCCGCGCCTGGCTGCAGGCCAGCGATAAGCTGCACCTGATCCGCTTCCGCGACGCCTGGCCGGTCACGTGAGGGGCCATCGCCTGACTGCCGCGCCCGAGCAGGCGCGGATCGTCGATCTCACGCACGATGGGCGGGGTGTCGCGCACATCGAGGGCAAGACCGTGTTCGTATCGGACGGTTTGCCCGGGGAGCGCGTAACACTTCAGCGCACGGCGCGGCATCGCAGTTTCGATGAGGCCGCGCTCGTGGCCGTGATCGAGCCGAGCGCGGAGCGGGTCACGCCGCAATGCCCGCATTTCGGCGTCTGCGGCGGCTGCGCGCTGCAGCACCTGTCACCCGTGGCGCAGCTGAAGTTCAAACAGACGCAGCTGCTTACGAGCCTCGACCGGATCGGCGGCGTCACGCCGCGCGAGATCCTGCCGCCGCTCGGCGCGTCGTCCTGGAGCTATCGCCGCCGCGCGAGGCTCGGCGTGAAGTACGTCGCGAAGAAGGGCCGCGTGCTGGTCGGATTCCGCGAGCGGGCTGCGCCGTACGTCGCCGACCTGCACGAGTGCCGCGTCCTCGCGGCGCCAGCGGGCAAGCTCATCGATGCGCTAGCGGCAATGGTGCAGTCGCTGTCCATCGCCGAGCGCGTGCCACAGATCGAGATCGCCGTCGCCGAGAACGGGTGCGCGCTGGTGTTGCGCGTGCTGGCGTCGCCTGGGCGCGAAGATCTCGAGCGGCTGGCGGAGTTCGAGCGCGAGCGGGGCGTGCGCATTTACCTGCAGCCCGGGGGTCTGGACACCGTGGCGCCGTTGTCGGGGGACGCAGCGGGGCTCCGATACTCGCTGCCGGAGTTCGACCTGGACCTCGAGTTTCTTCCGACCGATTTCGTCCAGATCAACGCCGAGCTCAATGCGCTGATGGTCAGCCGTGCGGTCGAGCTCCTGCAGCTGGTACCAACGGACACCGTGCTGGACCTCTTCTGCGGGATCGGCAACTTCTCGTTGCCCGTGGCGCGGCGCGCCGGGCTCGTCGTGGGCGTCGAGGGCGACAACGCGCTCGTCGGGCGTGCCCGACGCAACGCCGAATTGAACAGAATCCAGAACGCGGAGTTCCACACGGCCGATCTGGCGGTCCCTTGCGCGGACCTGCCCTGGGCCGTCCGGCGCTACGACCGCGTGCTGATCGACCCGCCGAGGGCGGGCGCGAAGGAGATTCTGTCGCTCATCGCGCGCTGTGATGCGAGCTGCGTCGTGTATATCTCCTGTCACGCTGGCAGTCTGGCGCGGGATGCTGGCATTCTCGTCCGCGAACACGGTTTCTTGCTGGCGTCCGCCGGCGTGATGGACATGTTTCCGCACACGGCGCACGTCGAGGCCATCGCAGTGTTTGTGAGGCAGATCACGAAATGACCCTGGGGCCCGTAATGGTCGACGTTTCGGGCACGACGCTCACGGCCGACGACCGCGAGGTGCTGGGCCATCCACTCGTCGGCGCCGTCATCCTGTTTGCGCGAAATTACCTCGGCGTCGAGCAGCTCGAGGAGCTGGTGCGCGACATCCGGGCGGTGCGCTCGCCGCCGCTGCTCGTCGCGGTGGACCAGGAAGGCGGGCGGGTGCAGCGTTTCCGCGACGGCTTTACGGAACTGCCGCCGCAGCGCCTGATCGGGCGGCTCTACGATTCCGATCCCGAGGCCGGCCGGCGCCTCGCCGCGCAATGCGGCTGGCTCCTGGCAGCGGAGCTTCGCGCCGTAGGCGTGGACCTGAGCTTTGCCCCCTGTGTCGACCTCGACTACGGCGTGAGCGAGGTCATCGGCGACCGGGCCTATCACCACGACGCGGAGGTGGTCGCGCGCCTCGCGGTGTCCGCGATGCAGGGCATGCGCGAGGCGGGCATGGCCGCGACCGCGAAGCACTTTCCGGGGCATGGAGCGGTCGTGGCCGATTCGCACCGCGCCCTGCCTGTGGATCGGCGGCCGATCGAGGAACTGGGCGACGAGCTGCTGCCGTACCGCCGCATGATCGCCAACGGTCTGTCGTCGATCATGGTCGCGCACGTGTCCTTCCCGGAAGTCGACGATGCGCCTGCGAGCCTGTCGCGTCGCTGGCTGCAGCGCGAGTTGCGCGGCGGTCTCGGTTTCACGGGCGCCGTGTTCTCGGATGATCTCAGCATGGCCGGCGCCGCCATCGCGGGAACGGTGCCGGAACGTGCACGGGAAGCGCTCGCCGCGGGTTGCGACGTGCTCGCGATCTGCAACGACAGACCCGGCGTGCTCGACACGCTCGACGAGCTGGCGGGTGAGTCGGATCCCCTGAGCCAGGTACGGCTGGTGCGGCTGCACGGCCGCCCCACGTCTCCGGGCCGCGAAGCGCTGGCGGCGCTGCCGCGCTGGCAGGAATGCCACAGTGCGGTCAGCCATTGCCGCGATGCGCCGGAATTGCGGCTCGATGCCTGACGATGCGCCCCCTCCAATGAACGCCATGGACGCAGAACTGCTGGTCGAGGTACTCCGCCACGCACCCGACGCGGTCGCGGTCGTGGACGGGGCGCAGCCCGGCGGCGGGCGGATCCTCTACTCGAATTCGACGCTCGCGCTTGCTTCTGCAGCGGCCGGACGAGTGGCCGGTCGGCCGAAAACTGGGCGAGATCGAAACCAGCGGTTCGCTGGGGGCGGCGAAAGTCAGCAGCGCACCGGTATCGCTCGTATGCGCGGACGGCACGCGCATCGGCTGCGAGCGTTTCGAATCACGCCTCTCGGGCGACCGCCTGGTGATCTTTTACCGCCCGGTACCCAAGCTCTCATTCGAAAGCACACAGGCCGTTGCCAATCTGGCGGGCCACAGCGGCCTTGCCACCCGCGAGCACCTGATGGAGGTATTGCGCCGCGACTGGTCGATCGCGCAGCGCGACTCGCGCCAGGATCACCGTGATGCGCTTCGACCTCGACGCCTTCCGCACTTACATCGAGATATTCGGGCGGATGGCGGCCGACAACGTGCTGCGCCAGGTGGGCAAGACGATCGCGGCCGCGATGCGGCGAACGAGCGATGTCGTCGCGCGATTCGACGACGATGAGTTCGTCGTGCTCGGCGTGTCGATGGAGCCGCCGAGCGCAGTCTCTCACGCGGAGCAGATCCTCGGCCGGGTCCGGGCGCTCGCGGTTCATCACCCGCGCTCGCCGACGGGACGTTACCTCACGATGAGCTGCGGAATCGTCACCAGCGGAGCGGGACGCAGCTCGGAATGCGAATCGATACTCGAGGCAGCGGCCAAGGCGCTGCTCAAGGCGAAGACCGACGGCGGCAATCGGGTCGTCGGTGGCGATCTGAAATAGACGCGAAGCCAGAACCGGCCTCCGTCAAATCCCGGGAGCGTATGATTCCGGTCCAGGTACGTCGAATACCGCCGGCTGGTCGTGAATCATGCTGGAGACGCTCATGGCGCTCGCGCTCACCTCATCCGCGTTCACGCACAGCGGACCGATTCCGAGGACCTACACCTGCCAGGGTAGCGACATCTCCGTGCCACTCACATGGAGCGGGTTGCCGTCCGGAACGAAGAGCCTCGCCCTCGTCGTCGACGACCCGGATGCACCCGACCCGGCGGCACCGAAGATGACCTGGGTGCACTGGGTGCTCTACAACATCCCGCCGGATGCCACGGGGTTGCCGCAGGGCGTCAAACCGGCCGACTTGCCGCGCGGTACCGTTTGAAGGCGTCAACGACTGGAAGCGTACGGGTTACGGCGGCCCCTGTCCGCCCATCGGGACGCACCGCTATTTTCACAAATTGTACGCCCTCGACGTCGTGCTCCCGGATCTCGGAAAGCCGAGCAAGGCGCAGCTCGAGCAGGCGATGAAGGGCCACGTACTCGCGCAGAGCGAGTTGATCGGGACCTACAAGAAGGACTGAGACTCGCGGCGATGGGCAAACGCTGGTCGCGGCGGAATGCGAAGCGCCTCCGCATGACACTGGTCGTCGCGGGGATGGTCGCGATCGTCGGCGGTCCCGGCGTCGTCCATCCGCAGGCCGCGGGCTTTGCCGTGACACCGCTGCTTCGGACCCCGCTGTCGGCGGATGCAAGCCAGGAAGTGCTGATCGGCGACCGGACAGTTCGAGCCGGCCGGCACGACCGGCCGTCACTCGCATCACGGCGACGAGTATGCGACGGTGATCGAGGGAACGGTCGAGGTGGTGACGGACGGGCAGCCACCGCGGCGCTACACCACCGGCGAGGCCTATCACAACGCGCGCGGCGTGGTGCACGAGACCCGAAATGTCGGGAAAACACGGGCGCGAGTCGTCAGCACCCTGATCGTCGATTCGGGACGTCCGCTCATCGAGCCTGCCGACTGATCGGGATGAACTGCTCGTGGCCGGCTATTCGGGCACTCCACTCGCGGCAAAGCTCGGGATCAGGGCCGGCACGACGGTGCTCACGGTCGATGCGCCGCCGGGTTATCGCGATCTGCTTGTGCCGGTGCCCGACGGGGTCGCCTTCAAGTCAAGGCTGACTCCCCGAATCGACATCATCCACGTCTTCTCGACGTCGAGACGGAAGCTCGGCGCGTTTCTCGGTCGTGCGCGGCGACTCATGCGCGACGATGCGGCGATCTGGGTGTCGTGGCCCAAGAAGGCCGCTGCGGTGCCAACGGATCTGACAGAGGATGTGGTGCGCGAGATTGCGCTGCCGCTCGGTCTCGTCGACGTCAAGGTCTGCGCGGTCGATGCGGTCTGGTCGGGGCTCAAGCTGGTGGTGCGGCGCGGGCAGCGGCGCGCCGCGCGATCATCCCCCTAGCGCGCGGACGCCGCGAAGGTCTCGCGAGCCGCGTCCTCCAGGAACCGCATCGCCGCGCGGTACGGACCGGACCGTGGCTGATCCGCGCCACGCCGAGGCGCGCCAGGACGACGTGCGGCGGCAGCGCCGGCAGCACCATCACGTTGACCGGCAGAGGCGATGCCGTGCAGAGCCTGCCGATCAGCTCCGCATCCGTGAGCCCGGGCACGAAGAGCCCGCTCGCGCCCGCCGCTGCGTACGCCGCGGCGCGCTCGAGCGCGGCGTCGACGAGTACCGCGTCGTGCCGCGCCGCATCTGCATGCAGAAACACGTCGGTGCGCGCATTGATGAAGAAGGGGATCGACATCCGGTCCGCGGCTGCGCGAGCCGCGCGGATGCGCGCAGCCTGGTCCTGCGTCGAATACAAGGAGTCGCCGCCGGACACGCTGTCCTCCAGGTTGCACCCGACCGCGCCGACCTTGATTGCGCGGGAGATGCTCTCGGCCACCGCCGCGGGGCGTGTGCCGTAACCCGACTCGAGGTCGATCGTCACCGGCAGCTCCACCGCGCGAACGATCCGCTCGAGGTTACCGATCGCGAGCTCGAGCGGCAGGGCTTCGCCGTCCGGGTAGCCGTGCGCCGCGGCCACCGACCAGCTCCCCGTGGCGATCGCGCGCGCGCCACCCGCGGCGACCGCCCGTGCGCTGCCGGCGTCCCAGGCATTGAACAGCACCAGCGGGTCGCCCGCCACGTGCAGGCGGCGGAACTCGTCCGCGCGTGATCGTTGATCGTTCATCACTGCTCCGGAGGCGTGAACCGATCCCGGGAGTCTATCCTGTGCGGAGACGCGGTACGCACTGACCGAGGCGCGCCAGCAGTCCCTGGGCGGCGGTGAAGCGTTCCTCCGGCTCCTGGAATGCGCCCGTGAAACGCAGCCGGGTCGATCCCTCGAACCGCAGCGTCCGCCCGCTGCGCTGTACGAGCAGGATGAGGGAACCGGGGTCTACCTGCGTGTCGGCGCCGAACACCACGGAACCCGACGACGGACCGACGTCGAGCCGCTCCACGCCGAGCGCGGTCGCGGCGATCCGCAGTCGCGCGATTCGCAGCAGATTCTTCGCGGGTTCGGGCAGCAGGCCGAAACGATCGACGATCTCGGTCTGCAGATCTTCAAGCTCCGCCTCGGATGTCACACCGGATATCCGCTTGTACATCACCAGCCGCGCATGCACGTCGGGCAGGAAGGAGTCAGGCAGCAACGCGGGCACATGCAGCTCGATCTCAGGGCCGTGATGCAGCGGTCGTTCGAGTTCCGGCTGCCGTCCCGCGCGCAGCGCGGCCACCGCGCGTTCGAGCAGATCCATGTAGAGCGCAAAACCGATCTCCTGGATCTGGCCGCTCTGCTCCTCGCCCAGCAACTCTCCGGCGCCGCGTATTTCGAGGTCGTGAGTCGCGAGCACGAATCCCGCGCCAAGGTCCTCGAGCGACTCGATTGCTTCCAGGCGCTTCGCGGCATCACCGGTCATCGCGTTGCGCGGTGGCGCGATGAGGTACGCGTAGGCCTGGTGGTGCGAGCGGCCGACCCGCCCGCGCAGCTGGTGCAGCTGCGCGAGGCCGAACCGGTCCGCACGGTCGATCACGATCGTGTTGGCGGTCGGGATGTCGATTCCGCTTTCGATGATCGTCGTGCACATGAGGACGTTGCTGCGGCGGTGATAGAAATCCAGCATCACCTGCTCGAGTTCGCGTTCGCGCATCTGGCCGTGCCCGATCACGATCCGCGCCTCCGGCACCAGCGCCGCAAGCCGCTCGGCGGCGCGCGCTATTGTGTCGACGCTGTTGTGCACGTAGTACACCTGGCCGCCGCGGCGCAGCTCGCGCAGACACGCCTCGCGCACCATCGGCGCGTTCCATTCGGAGACGAAGGTCTTGATCGACAGCCGCGCCGCGGGCGGCGTCGCGATCAACGACAGGTCCCGCAGGCCACCGAGAGCCAGGTTGAGCGTGCGCGGAATGGGAGTGGCGGTCAGCGTGAGCACGTCGACCTCGGCGCGCATCTGCTTCAGGCGTTCCTTGTCGCGTACACCGAAGCGATGCTCCTCGTCGATGATCAGGAGCCCCAGGTCCTTGAAGCGCACCCCCGGCTGCAGGAGTTTGTGCGTGCCGATGACGATGTCGACCTGTCCGTGCGCCAGTCCGTCGAGCGTCGCCTTCGATTGCGCGCCGGCCCGGAATCGCGACAGGAGCTCCACCTTGACCGGCCAGTCGGCGAAGCGGTCGGCGAATGTCTGGTGATGCTGCTGCGCGAGCAGCGTCGTGGGCACGAGCACGGCGACCTGCCGTCCGGCCTGGACGGCGACGAAAGCGGCCCGCAGCGCCACCTCGGTCTTGCCGAAGCCCACGTCACCGCAGACCACGCGATCCATCGGCCGGGGCGCCCGAAGATCGTCGATCACCTGGCGGATTGCCGCCAGCTGATCTGCGGTCTCCTCGAACGGGAAGCGCTGCTCGAAGGCTTTCAGCTGCGGCTCGTCGACCGGGAACGCGAAGCCCGGACGCGCGGCACGCCGCGAGTACACGTCGAGCAGTTCGACCGCCGCGTCGTGGATGCGTGCCGCGGCACGCTGCCGCGCCTTCTGCCATTGATCGCCGCCGAGCCGGTGCAGCGGCGCGGTCTCCGCCGGCGCGCCCGTGTAGCGGCTGACGCGCTCGAGCGCCTGCACGGGTACGTACAGCCGGTCGCCATCGGCATACTCGAGCACGAGAAACTCGGCGGTCATGCCGGCTGTTTCCATCGTGGTCAGGCCGCGGTAACGGCCGACGCCGTAGTCCTCGTGCACCACCGGCGCACCGGGGCGCAGATCGGCGAGCTGCTGGATGATGCGGGCCGGGTCGCGGTCGCTGCGTCGCCGGCGTCGATCCTGTCGCGCGCGTTCGCCAAAGAGCTGCTGCTCCGCGTAGATCGTAATCGGCGGATCGGCGAGCGCGACACCCGATACGAGCGGAGCAACCGCGACCGCAAGCTCCGCTCCAGACGCGAGAAACTCGTCCCAGCCGGCGACTATCCTGGGCGCGATTCCATGCGGGCGCAGCAGATCGAGCAGCAGCTCGCGGCGGCCCGGCGATTCGGCCGCAAGCAGGATCGCGGGACTCGCTCGCGCGCACGGCGGCTGCAAACGCCGTGATGCTGTCCTCGTGCCGGAGATCGAGGCGGAGGTCGGGCGCGTCACGCGCCGCGACCACCGATCGGCGACGCATCGTCGGCGTCCGCCGCGGCGCCGGAGGTCTCGAGCTCCGCATACGGTCGGGCGCGCGCCCGTGTGAGCCACTCCTGCGGCTCGAGGAACACTTCCGCAGGGGCGAGTACCGGGTGTTCGATGTCGTAGCGGTGCTCCTCGTGCCGCTCCTCGATCGCGCGCCATCGCCGCAGCCAGCGCGCCTGCGGTGTTCTCCGGCAGCACGAGCACTGCGTCGTCGGGCAGATAGTCGAAGAGCGTGGAGGTGGACTCGAAGAAGAGCGGCAAGTAGTACTCGATGCCGGCGGGTGCGAGCCCGTCGCCAACGTCGCGGTACACCGGCATCCGCGTGAGATCTCCCTCGAAGCGCGTGCGGAAGCGGCGCCGGAAGTCGCGGATCGAGTCGGGCGCGAGACTGAACTCGCGCGCCGGCAGCAGCTCGATCCTCTCGAGCCGGCCGGTGGTGCGCTGCGTCTCGGAGTCGAAACTGCGGATGCTGTCGATCCGCCGGTCGTCGAGATCGATACGCAACGGCGCATCGCTTCCCATCGGGAAGAGATCGAAGAGCGAGCCACGAATCGCGAACTCGCCCGGTGTACCGACCTGCGGGACGCTGGCATAACCGGCGGCCGTCAGCCGGAGTCGAAACGGCTCGAGATCGAGCTCCTCGCCGGCGGCGAGTTTAAGCGAGTGCGCATCGATGAAATTGCGCGGCGCCAGGCGCTGCATCGCCGTCGGCAGATCCGCGAGCACGATGCCGCGCGCGAGCATGGGCAATCGTGCGAGCGTGCGAAGCCGCTGCGAGATGATGTCCGGGTGCGGCGAGAAGCGGTCGTACGGCAGGGTCTCGTAGTCGGGGAACGCGAAGCAGCGGCAGGTCGCGCGGCATGAAGAACGCAAGCTCCGCCTCGAGCCGCTCGAGCTGCGCGGCATCCTCGGTAAACACCGCCAGTGGGCCGCGGGCAGCCGGCGGCCACCTCGGCGAGCGCGAGAGGCCAGCGCGGCGCCCTTGAGCCCCTGCCAACGTGCGCGGGGCTGCAATCGGTCCGGGACTGCAAGTCTTAAAAGCACGTAGATACAATCAGTTTGCGATCGAATCGCAGATTCAGGATCAATAGGATACGACCGGTCGGCGTACCGACCGGTCGAAGGGCGCAAAGGTTAGCAGAGCGACCCGATGCGCGGGTCCCGCCGCGGGGGATCAGCTCGCGGGTGTGTCGCGCCGGGCGACGGCGTGGATCACGTACGAGCCTTCGAAATATACGACGAACTGCGGATACACCCACCGGGAAATCGGTGGATCGCCGACGGCGCCGACTCGCTGGCTGGGTTCGCCAAAGCGATTTTCAACCTGCGCCATGCTGAGGCCGCGCGACGGGCCGCCGACGTTCGCAGCCGCTGGCGGACTGGTCATCTCGAGGTTCTGTGCATGGATCTGGGTTGCGCCGAATGCCGCCAGAAGGCCGATCGCGACTGTAAACGCGCTTTTTCATAAGCGGAACCTAGGTTGCAGTGGCCGGCGGAATATAGCACCGGGCCGCCGCGGACCGACGTTCCAGCTGCGTTCCGGCTGCGGATTCCTTGTGCCAGTTCACTAACGAGTCGGACCGCCGCCGACCTGGCAGGTGCAATCGGCTTCCGGGCCCGGTAGCCTTGCGGCCTTTCCATAAGCCGCCGATGTTCCACCCGTTACCCATTTTCCTCGGGCTGCGATACGTCCGTACCCGCGGCCGCGGTTTCTTCGTGTCGTTCATCAGCTGGGTCTCGATGCTCGGCGTCTGCCTCGGTGTGGCTGCGCTGATCACGATCATCTCCGTCATGAACGGCTTCGAGGGCGAGCTGCGGGGCCGGCTCGTCGCGTTGACGGCCCATGCCACGGTGAGCGCGCGGGACGGGCAGCGACCGGACTGGATCGACATCCGGAAACGGGTGCGCAGCCTGCCCGGCGTCGCCGGCGCTGCGCCGTTTGTCGACGTACAAGCCATGCTCGGCCGCGCCGGTGCGCTGCTGCCTGCCGTGTTGCACGGTATCGAGCCCGATGCCGAAGCGGCCGTCGCACAGATCGAGCCTCACCTGCTCGAGGGTCGGCTCGCCGATCTCACGGCGGGATCGCGACACATGATCATCGGCCGCGTCCTCGCCTGGCAGCTCGGTGTCGAACCGGGCGACGAGCTCACCGTGATGGTGCCGGGACGATCACTGCTTACCGGCCGCGGCAGGCCGATCCTGCAGACATTCGTCGTCACCGGGGTCTTCGAGGTGGGGCTGCAGGATCACGACGGTTCGCTCGCGCTCGTGGCGCTCGCGGATGCGGCCGAGCTCGCGGGCGGCGACGCGGGTCCGGCGGGTCTGAGGTTGCGATTCGACGACGTGATGCAGGCACCGCAGCGCGCGGCCGAGCTGCGTGCCGCGCTTTCCAACCAGGTCGCGGTCAGTGACTGGACGCAGGAGCACGCCGCGTATTTCCGTGCGATCCGCATCGAGAAGACGATGATGAGTCTGATCCTGCTGCTGGTCGTGGCGGTCGCGGCATTCAACATCGTTGCGGCGCTGGTCATGGTCGTCAACGAGAAGCGTTCCGACATTGCGATCCTGCGCACACTCGGTCTCGCGCCCGGTGGCGTCGTGGGCGCGTTCTTCACGCAGGGGCTCGTGATCGGAGCGACTGGCACGTTGCTCGGCGTGCTCCTCGGTCTGCTGGTTGCCTTCAACGTGGGGACGATCGTGCCTGTGCTCGAGACGCTGTTCGGCTTCCACGTCATGGATCCCAGCGTCTACTACATCACGGAGATCCCCTCCGACCCGCAGCTGCCCCAGATCGTGCTCATCGCCGGCACCGCATTCCTCCTCACCGTGCTCGCCACGATCTACCCTGCCCTCCGCGGCGCGGCCACGCACCCCGCCGAGGCGCTGCGGTACGAGTGATGCGCGGAGGCGTGCCATACGAGCTCATGATCGGCCGGCGCTACCTGCGCTCGACCGGCAACCGTTTCCTGTCGTTCATTTCGCTGATCTCGATGCTGGGCGTGGCGATCGGCGTGGCGGTGCTGATCGTCGTCCTCTCGGTGATGAACGGATTTCGAGCGCGAGCTGCGCAGCCGTATCCTCAGCGTTACCTCGCACGCGACGGTCTCGGCGTTCGGCGCGGGAATGGCCGACTGGCCGGCCGCGCGTCAACTGGCGCTTGGGAATCCGGGCGTGCGTGGCGCGGCCCCGTTTGTCGAGGGCGAGGCGCTTCTGATCGGCGACAAGATCGGCGCGGGATCGGCCGCGGCCAGCGTGCGGGGCGTGCTGCCTGAGCTCGAGGGCCAGGTGTCGGCGGTCGGCGAGCGGCTCAGTTCCGGCGCAATGAGCGCGCTGCGAGCGGGAACCTATCGCATCATCCTCGGGGCGGAGCTTGCCCGCGAGCTCAAGGTAGCGCGTGGCGACGCGGTGGTGCTGGCGGTCGCGCAGGGGAGTGTGACCCCGGCCGGCGTGCTGCCACGGTTGCGTCGGTTCGAGGTGGAGGGGGTGTTCGCCTCGGGCATGTACGAGATCGACCGGACGCTCGCGCTCGTTCACCTGCAGGACGCGGCGCGGCTGTTCCGCCTCGGCGATCAGGTGACCGGACTCAGGCTCGAGATGCACGACCCGTGGCAGGCGCCCATGGTCGCACGCGAGGTCGCACGTGCGCTCGGCGACGGCCCTTACGTCGACGACTGGACTAACCGTCATGCGAACTTCTTCCGTTCGATCGAGCTCACGAAGCGGATGATGTTCTTCATTCTGCTGCTGGTGGTGGCGGTCGCGGCCTTCAACATCGTCTCGACGCTCGTGATGGCCGTGAAGGACAAGCGGCCGGACATCGCGATTCTGCGCACGATGGGCGCCGCGCCGCGCAGCGTGCTCGCCGTGTTCGCGACGCAGGGCACGGTGATCGGGCTCCTGGGCACGCTCGGCGGCGTGCTGCTCGGCATCCTGCTCGCGGTGAACCTGGAAACGCTGGTGCACGGCCTCGAGCGGCTGCTCGGCACGCGTTTCATGGATGCAAGCGTGTACTTCATGAGTGACCTGCCGGCGCACGTCGAAGCTCGCGACGTCGCGATGATCGGCGCCACGGCATTTGCGCTCTGCTGCCTGTCGACGATCTACCCGGCCTGGCGCGCCGCCCGGACCGATCCCGCGAGGGCCCTGCGCCATGACTGATGCCGGAGTACTGACCTGTGACAACGTGCACAAGCACTTCGAGGACGCGGGGCAGCGTCTGGATGTGCTCAAGGGCGTGGAGCTCACGGTCGGGGCGGGCGAGACGGTGGCGATCGTCGGCGCCTCGGGTTCGGGCAAGACGACGCTGCTCCAGATCCTGGGCGGGCTGGATCTTCCGTCGAGCGGACACGTCCGCATCGACGGCCGCCGCATCGACGAACTCTCCGACGCAGAACGCGGCCGGCTGCGCAACCAGGCACTCGGTTTCGTCTACCAGTTCCACCATCTCCTGCCGGAATTCACCGCACTCGAGAACGTGGCGATGCCGCTGCTCGTGCGCCGCATGCCGGCGGCTGCGGCGGCCGCTGCGGCGCGCGAAATCCTCGAACGCGTCGGGCTCGACGCGCGACTCACGCACCGTCCAGCCCAGCTCTCGGGCGGCGAGCGGCAGCGCGCGGCAGTAGCGCGCGCGCTGGTGACCCGCCCCAGGCTCGTGCTCGCCGACGAGCCGACAGGCAACCTCGACGGGCGGAACGCCCGTGGCGTGTTCCAGCTCATGCTCGAGCTCAACCGCGAGCTCGGTACCAGCTTCGTCATCGTCACGCATGCGCCGGAGATCGCCGCCAGCATGCAGCGTGTCCTGGTCCTCGCCGACGGTCGGCTCGCCCCTCCCTGAAACTCGGCGATCCCGCGACTAACACGCCTGGCCCGCGCATGCTCGCGGCGTCAGGCTGCCGGTCTTTGACTGCGGAGCTCACGGATGCCGGGCTCGGCACTGGGATTCGTCGCCGGGACCTGTCTGATGCTGCTGCTGCCGCAGCTGCCGTCCGCGGGCGCGCTCGCAGGACTCGCAGTCGCCGCCCTGGTCGTGGGGTGGCGCGCCGGCAGCTTGGTGCCGATCGCGTTAGTCACCGGTGTAATGCTGTGCCGGGCGGAAGCAGGGTCACGAATGGCGGATCAACTGGATCCTGATCTCGAGGGGCGGATACTCGCGATCGAGGGGCGGGTTGCTTCCGTGCCGCAGACGCTGGCGCAGGGGCTGCGCTTCCGGTTCGAGCCTGCGCGCGGTCCGGGTCGCCAGCTGCCGCGTACCATCGAGCTCACCTGGTACGAGCCCGACTGGCGGCCCCTGCCGGCCGAGCGGCTCGTTCTGGAGGTAAAGCTGCGCCGCCCGCGTGGCTTCGCGAATCCGGGCGGGAGCGACTACGTCGCGCGGATGCTGCGCGAAGGCGTCGGAGCCACGGGCTACGTCCGCGGCGCGACGCGTCGCGGACGCACCGCGGATGACGTGTTCACCTCTCCGGTGCTGGTAGCGCGCGGCGAGGTCGCGCGTGTCATCGCCGACGTGCTCGGCCGGCGTCCGGCCACCGGGATCGTTGCTGGTCTTGCGGTCGGGTTGCAGGACGCGCTGTCACCGGAACAGTGGCGCGCGCTCGCGCGCAGCGGGACCACGCACCTCATGGCGATCTCGGGGATGCACATCGGGATGGTGGCGGCGATCGCGGCCTGGCTCGGTGCGGCCGTCCAGCGGGCAAGGCAACGGCGCGGTGCGCTCGGCACGGCTCGCGATGCCGCGCTGGTCTGCGGCGTCGCGGCTGCGGTCGGCTACGCTGCGCTGGCGGGATGGTCGGTGCCTACGCAACGGACCGCGTTGATGATCGTGCTGCTCGCGATCGTCTTCAGGTCACGCCGGCGCGCGGGAGTCTGGCACGGTGTCGCCGTCGCGGCTGCGGCGGTGCTGCTCGCGGATCCGCTGTCTGCGCTCGCGCCAGGGTTCTGGCTTTCATTCGGAGCGGTTGCCGCAATCGTGTTCGCAACGAGCGGTCGTGCCGGGCCTCCGGGCGTGCTCAGGGATTACGGCCGTCTGCAGCTCGCCGTCAGCGTCGGGCTCGTGCCGGTCCTGATCGGGAGCTTTGGCGGAATCTCGCTCGTCTCGGTCCTCGTCAACCTCCTCGCCGTGCCGCTCTATACGCTGCTCATCGTGCCCGCTGTGCTGGTGGCTTCTGCGCTGGCCATGGCGGCCCAGCCGCTCGGCGCGCCGCTGTCTGCACGGCGTCGCATGGCTGATCGAGACGACCTGGCCGCTGATCGACATTCCGGGTTCGTGGTCCTGGGCGGTCTGGAACGTAGCAGGGCTGCCGCTGGCTCTGTGGTGCACGCTCATAGTCGCGACCATCGGCGCGCTCTCACCGGTGCCGGCGCCGGGCCGTGCAGCTGCCTGCATCGTCTTGATCGCCGCGGCCGGCTGGCGTCCAGCATCGCTGCCGGAGCGCGCTGCGCGCATCGCGATGCTCGACGTGGGGCAGGGGCTCTCGGTGGTCGTCGAAACGCGCAACCGCGTGCTGGTGTACGACGCGGGGCCGTCGTTCCGCAGCGGCTCGGATGCAGCGCTGCTCGCGATCGAGCCATACCTTCGCCGGCGAGGCGTGCGCGCCATCGATCTGCTTGTCGTAAGTCACGACGATGCGGATCACGCGGGCGGCGCGGCCAGCCTCATCGCGAGCTTCCCGGTACACGCACGCGCGGCGAGCGGCGGGGCGCTCGGCGCCGCCGGCGTAATCCGCTGCGCGCGAGGCGGACGCTGGTCCTGGGACGGCGTCGACTTCGAATGGCTGCATCCCGGAGCCACTCTCCCGCGCCGCGACAACGATCGTTCCTGCGTGCTCAGCATTCGCGCGGGCGAGCACAGGGCGCTCCTGACCGGCGACATCGAGCTCGACGGCGAACGCGAGCTGCTGCGCGCGGCATCGCCGGGAGCGGTCGACCTGCTCGTCGTGCCACATCATGGCAGTCGCTCGTCCTCCAGTCCCGAGCTCATCGACGCCACACGGCCGCGCTGGGCTCTGATCTCAGCCGGGCACGGCAATCGCTGGGGCCTGCCCGCGGCCGAAGTCGTCGCGAGGTGGGAGCGGGCGGGGTCCCGCGTGCTGGTGACCGCACAGACCGGTGCAGTGGAGTTCGAGCTGCGGGCGGGGGCCACAATCGGGGAGCCGCGGCTCGCGCGCGCTGACACCGCGCGATTCTGGCAGCGGTCGCAGAATTGAGCCCGGGCGGCCCGGCGCCATTGCGCGGCCGGACGGCGCATGAAGTATGATCCGCGGGCGTTTGCGACAGGGGTCAGACCCGCGAAATGTTCGAGATCGTGAAAGCCGGCGGCCCAGTAATGGTGCCGATCATCCTGTGCTCAATCGTTGCCGTGGCCATCATCATCGAGCGGGTCTGGACGCTACGGCAGCAGCGCGTCGTCCCGGTTGAGCTCACCGACAAGGTCTGGCAGTGGGTCGAGAACCGGACGCTGTCGGACAAGCAGATCCGCGCGCTGGAGCTGCACTCTCCTCTTGGCCGAATCCTCGCCGCCGGTATCTCCAACCGCCACCGCGACCGCGTGGTGATGATCGAGGCGATCGAGGACGCCGGGCCGGCACGTGACGCATGACCTGGAACGATACCTGGGGATGCTGGGCACGATCGCCGCGGTGTCGCCGCTGCTCGGTCTGCTCGGCACCGTCGTGGGAATGATCCGGACGTTCAGGGCGATCACGGTCGCAGGCGTCGGGGATCCGACCGCCATGGCCGGCGGCATCGCCGAGGCGCTGATCACGACTGCGGCGGGACTGATCATCGCCGTCCCGGCGCTGATGGCGTACCGCTATCTGCGTGGAAGGGTCGACGCGCTCGTGATCCGCATGGAGAAGGAATCAATCAAGCTCGTCCAGGCGATCGACCGCACGCATTGCGACGCGACCCGGGCACCTCGCCGAAGAGGACGAAGCCGCGTGAAGTTCAAGCCACGCCGCACGCGAGGAGCCCGAACTCAACATGACGTCGCTGATCGACGTCGTGCTGCTGCTGCTGATCTTCTTCATGATGTCGACGCGGTTCGTCGATGAGTCGCCGGCTGGCGATACGTCTGCCGGAGGCGGGTCTCGAGCCCGAAGGCGGCGGCGCTCCGCGACTCCGTCGAGATCGAGGTCACCGCTGAGGGCGGATACCGCGTAAACGGCCGCCCGCTCATCAACAACAGCCCGGATACCCTGTCGGTGGCGCTGAGCCGCGCCGCCTCGGGAAACCGGGCGGTGCCCGTGACCATACGCGCCGACGCTCGCGCCATGCACCAGTCCGTGGTGACGGCGATGGACGTCGCGGGACGGCTTGGCTATCGCCAGCTCAACATCGCCACCGTCCACGATGGATCCGCCGCGCGGTAACCAACCGCGCCGCCGGCGCCGACGGGCGCCTGGCCTACTTACCGCCGTCTGCTCGGGTATCTGCGGCCGCACCGCGCGATGTTCCTGCTCGGCGTGCTGGGCATGGTCATCTTCGCGGCCACCGATGCGGGCTGGGCCGTGTTCGTGCGCTTCTTCCTCGACGGCACCTTCGTCGACCGCGATCCGCGGATGGTCTGGCTGGTGCCGGCAGCGCTGGTCGGGCTCTTTCTGCTGCGCGGAATCGGTGATTTCCTGCAGACCTACTGCCCGGGACACGTCGGGCGGCACATCGTCAAGACGCTGCGGGCGGAGATCTTCGATCGCTACCTGCGTCTGCCCGTCGCATTTTTCGACAGCCAGGCATCCGGCACGCTGCTGTCGCGGCTGACCTACAACACCGAGCAGGTCGCGCAGGCGACGACCGACTCGATCACCGTGTTCATCCGCGACACGCTGACCATCGCCGGTCTCGTCGGCTACCTGTTCTACATGAACTGGCGGCTGACGCTCTTCAGCCTGATAGTCGGGCCGCTGATCGCGGTCCTGATCCGCAGGATCAACCACCTGTTCCGGCGCTACAGCGCGCGGATCCAGGACTCGATGGGCGACGTCACGCGGGTCGCGAAGGAGGCGATCGAGGCGCCGCGCGTGGTGCGCGTGTTCAACGCCCAGGATCATCAGGCGCAGGTCTTCGACACGGTGATCGAGCACAACCGGCGCTCGCACATGAAGATGATGCGCACGCGGGCGCTCAGCAATCCGGTGGTCCAGCTCCTCGCGTCGATCGGCCTCGCCGGCGTGCTGTACCTGGCGACGCTCGACGCGATGCAGGGCAAGATGACGGTCGGCGAGTTCACCTCGTTCATCGCCGCGCTGATGCTGATCACGGCGCCGCTGCGCAGGCTGGTCAACGTCGCCGGGCCGCTGCAGCAGGGCATCGCCGCCGCGCAGAACATCTTCGAGATCCTCGACGGCACCCCGGAGCCGGAGGGCGGCGGACGACCGATCGAACGGGCGCGCGGCGACATCGAGTACCGCGATGTGCACTTCCGTTACCCGGCGGGCGAGGACGAGGTGCTGCGCGGCGTAAGCTTCGCATTGCGGCACGGTGAAACCGTGGCGATCGTCGGCCGCTCCGGCAGCGGCAAGTCGACGCTCGTCGGACTGCTGCCACGGTTCTACGACGTCACCGCCGGGCGCGTCCTGCTCGACGGGCACGACGTGCGCGAGTACGGGCTCGTCGACCTGCGCCGGCAGATGAGCCTCGTGAGCCAGGACGTCGCGCTCTTCAACGACACGATCGCGGCCAACATCGCGTTCGGCATGCCCGCGAACCCGGCACAGATCACTGCCGCGGCAGAGGCGGCCAGGGTGGACGAGTTCGCCGCGCAGCTGGCCGGCGGTCTCGACACCGTGGTGGGCGACCGCGGCACGCTGCTGTCGGGCGGCCAGCGGCAGCGGATCGCGATTGCACGCGCGTTGCTGCGCGATTCGCCGATCCTGATCCTCGACGAGGCGACTTCCGCGCTCGACACGGAGCTCGAGCGGCAGATCCAGCAGCAGCTCGAGCAGCTGATGCAGGGCCGCACGACGCTCGTTATCGCTCACCGGCTGTCGACCGTCGAAAGGGCGGACCGGATCGTCGTGATGGATGCCGGCAGGATGGTCGAGACCGGCACGCACGCCGAGCTGCTCGCGCGCGACGGCCAGTACGCCGTGCTCTACCGGATGCAGTTCAACGAATGACCCTGGAGCGCCGCCTGCTCGGCCTGTGGTACGGACCCGCGTGGCGTACCGCGGCGCTCTGGCCGCTCGAAGCGCTCTACGGGCTGGTCGTGCGGTCGCGGCGCGCTGCATATCAGAACGGTCTTCTCGAGCGCGAGGATGCGGGTGCGCCCGTGGTAGTCGTCGGCAACCTCACCGTGGGCGGCACGGGCAAGACGCCGATCGCCAGCTGGCTCGCGGCGGAGCTGCGTGCCCGCGGCCACGTTGTTGCCGTCGTGCTGCGCGGTTACGGCGGGCGGCAAACGGGGGCGCCGCTCCAGGTCACCAGGGGTACCGATCCTGCGATCGCTGGTGACGAGGCGGTTCTGCACGCGCACCGCGGCGCGGAGCTCGTGTTCGTCGGCAGCGACCGGACCGCCGCGGCCCGCGCGGCGGTAGCGGCCGGAGCGCAGATCGTCGTGTGCGACGACGGTCTTCAGCACCTGCGACTCGCGCGTCAGTACGAGATCGCCGTCATTGATGCGGAGCGGGGCCTGGGCAACGGGCATCTCCTGCCCGCGGGTCCGCTCCGCGAGCCCGGGCGCCGACTCGCTACGGTCGATGCGATCGTGGTGACGGATCGCGGCAGTTCCGGCGAAAGCGGCGCAGCCCGATTCGGGCCGCGGGCGGTCCGTGCGCGACTGATTCCGGGAATGGCGGTCAACCTGGTGGATGGTTCGCGCCGCGAGCTTGCCGATTTTCGCGGGCAGCGCGTGCACGCGATCGCCGGCGTAGGTCATCCGGATGCCTATTTCCGCGCGTTGCGCGCGGTGGGTCTCGATATCGACGCGCAGGCGCTGCCCGATCACGCCGTGATCGACCGGGCGTCGCTCGACTGGGCTCGCGATGCGACCGTCCTCATGACGGAGAAAGATGCCGTAAAATGCCAGCGCTTTGCGCGGCCGGGATGGTGGTACGTGGATCTCGATGTCGCGTTCGAGCCGCCTTCGGCGGCGGGGGAGTTGGTCGCGCAGGTCCTCGCGGCCGCGCGTCGGAATCCGGTTGGCGGAGGTCCCGTTGGATAGCAAGCTGCTCGACATACTCGCGTGTCCCGTCTGCAAGGGGCCGCTGCGCTGGCATCGTGACAGTCAGCAGCTGGTCTGCCGAGGCGATCGCCTCGCATTTCAGGTGAGCGACGGCATCCCGGTCATGCTCGAGGATGAGGCGCGGACGCTCGCTGCGGACGATCCGCTGCTCCAGGACTAGCGGTGGAATTCCGCGTCGTCATCCCGGCGCGCCACGCCTCGACACGGCTGCCCGGGAAGCCGTTGCTCGATATTGCGGGCGTGCCGATGATCCAGCGTGTCGTTGAACGGGCGTGTGCGAGTGCGGCGACCGAGGTGCTGGTCGCGACCGATGACGAGCGCATCGCGGCGGTGGTCCGTGACCCGCGCAATCCGCGCGCCCGGATCGCAGTACTCACCGACCCTGCGCTCGCTTCGGGCACCGATCGTGTCGCCGCGGTTGCTGCAGCACGTGGCTGGTCCGATTCCGTCATAGTGATCAACGTCCAGGGTGACGAACCGTTTCTCCCGTCGCAGCTCATCGACCAGGCGGCGGCGACTCTTGCCGCGGATCAGGGCGCATCGATTGCAACACTTGCGACGCCAATCGCGACGCTGGCCGAGTTCATCGACCCCAACGTAGTCAAGGTCGTCACCGACCTGCAGGGTCGCGCACTCTATTTCAGTCGTGCCGCGATTCCGTTCACGCGGGATATCGCAGCCGCCGACGCGAGGAGTCCGACTGACTTCGGGGCAGCCATGCGGCACATCGGACTGTATGCGTACCGCGCAGGGGCACTGCGACGCCTCGTTCGGCTCGCGCCGTCGCAGCTCGAGACGCGGGAGAACCTGGAGCAGCTCCGTGCGCTGCAGAACGGCATGGCAATTGCGGTCGCGCAGGCCGCGGTCGTTCCGGAGCCGGGTGTGGATACGGAGGCCGACCTGCAGCGCGCGCGGGCGCGGGCCGCAAGCATCGCCTAGATACGTCGCCCGGTGATCTCGCGACGCCCGGGGCCGGCGGATCTCAGCCGGAACCCCAGATTCGCTGCTCGTCGAAGCCGAGCTCGGCGAAGTCGCGGGCGCGCAGCGGCGCTTCCTCCGCGGCGAAGAACTCGTCGAGCTGCGGTGGGGTAATGCTCGTAGCCGACAGCATCGCATGCGCCTGGCCGCGATGGTGGACCTGGTGCTGGAACAGATGCGCGAGCAACCGGTCGAGCCGCTCGCGCTGCACGTGGTCGCGGCGCGGCACCGATATGAGCCGCTCCAGATCGACGTCCTGCAGGCTGGCGCAGACGGCGACCAGACGTGCATCGACCGCATGCTGCTCGGCCGAGAGGCTCGCACAATCCGGGCAGGGCTCGGCGGGTTCGAAGAAACTATCGACGTCGGTATTGACCGGCCTGCCGGCAAGCGAACGCTCCATCGCGTCCAGGTAGAACCAGTCGACGGTCAGGATGTGGTTCAGCGTCCCGCGCAGCGACGGGAAGAAACCCGTTCGCGGCGCAGCGAATTCCTCGCTCGTGAGCTGCTCGCATGCCCGCAGAAGGCGGTGATTCGCCCAGGCGTTGTTGCAGGCCATCGCGTGCAGCATCAGGCGCAATCCCGGAGGGGCATCGCGTTGGTCGTGTTGCGTGTCCGAGTTCATGTACGCCGGCCCTGCGACCGAAGCGTGGCGCGCGGCGGCCGCTCAGTGGCCGCGGCTCGCGTCGGCTGCGTTCGTTCTCGTGACGAGCAGCGGAGCGACCTCGTCCGTCCGCAATGCACGCCATTCGCCCGGCCCGAGGCGCCCGAGCCGCAGATGCATGATCCGCACGCGCTGCAGACGTCGTACGGTATAGCCAAAGTGCCGGCACATTCGCCGGATCTGCCGATTGAGGCCCTGCGTCAGCACGATCCGGAAGATATTCTTGCCGACCGCCACGACCTCGCATCGCCGTGTAACGGTGCCGAGAATGGGCACGCCGCGCGCCATACCCTCGATGAACGCCCTGGTGACCGGACGGTCCACGGTAACGAGATACTCCTTCTCGTGACCGTGCTCGGAACGCAGGATGCCGTTCACGATGTCGCCGTCGTTGGTAAGCAGGATGAGGCCTTCGGAATCCTTGTCGAGCCTGCCGACGGGGAATATGCGTGCCTCATGGCCCACGAAATCGACGATATTCTCCGGCACGTCCCGGTCCGTGGTGCATTCGACACCGGGCGGTTTGTTGAGCGCCAGGTAAACCCGCGGCGGCTTTGCCAGCGCCGCTCGGCCGTCGACCCGCACGTCGTCACCCGGGCGGACCTGCGCGCCGAGCGGAGCAGGAATACCGTTGATGGTGACCCGACCGGCCCCGATCCACTCGTCGGCCTCGCGACGCGAACAGGCCCCGGTTTCGCTGAGATACTTGTTCAGGCGCACGTTCCTGCGATTCCACTCCGCTGCGGCTCTCCGAGCGATGATACGGGCAGCGCAGCCATGCAGCGATCCGATCGCCGCGCAATGCGGCACCGGAGATATCGATCGTCGGCCACAACCGGGCACCGAGTGGGACAAGTGCTTACGACGCCACGCGGCGCCTGCCTATAGTGTCGGGTTCCCCACCGCGGGAGCATATGCGTGGTCGACAAGTGCCAGGAGCGGATATCGGGGCGTTCGATGAAACCGCTGATAGACCGACAACCGAAGCGTAAGCAGCTGAAATTCTCGCGTGTCGAACTGGCGAGCATGTTCTGGCGCGCGGCGTATTACGTGCGGCGGCAGAGACCACTGGACGAACACACGAACGAACTGCTTGCGTACCTCGACCGCGAGTTCCGCATGATGTGGCGACGTGCCAATGTGCCGTAGTGCCGTACTGAGATCACCCCCCGACCACGTCCACCGCACCGCAATCCCCGTCAAGCATTCGGACCGCACTGCGATCAGACCCGCTAGAGCGTGACGGGACCCGGCGGGCCATATATAGAATATGGATTCTCGGGATTATCGATAGGCGGCGCCTGACAGACGTTCCCGACGGCACCTGTGGCTAGGCAAGACATCTGAGTCAGCGAGGACGAGTGCGAGTTCTTTTCGTCTGCATGGGATGGCATCACGAATCATCCCGCACTCGCATAGATCCTAACTTACCGGCCCGTCCAAGCTTGGCGGGTGCTTCGGGCGAGACGCTAACGGGCCAGCGGGGCGACTCGCCGGTCTTTCTCATATGTCGTTGCAAAGACTCGTCGAGCGAGTAGAGCCTAGTTCCCGCGATCCACGCACCAGTTGACGAACTCTTGGCGGTCGTCCCGCGCCAGCTTAAGTTCGTCCGCGCGGGTGAGACAGGCCTGATAACTTTCCCACTGGTCATCATCATTGGCCGCGCCGCGATCGACGCATCCGTTCACGAACTTTTCGCGATCTTTACCTTTGAGATCTTTATTAGATGCCCGCGCGTCGCAATAGCTGAAGCGGTTGGCCTGCGCGTCGGCATAGTTCTCGCTCTGGACACACCACTCCAGGAAGCTACTTCTGCGGTCAGTCCCGAGGTTGCTCTTGTCGGCACGCGAAGCGCAACTCCAGTAACGCTGAACCTCAGGGTCCTTGTGTGCAAGGCAAAAATCGAGGAACTCCCCACGCTTGGTGTAATGTTGGTTACGTTCAAGTTGTTGGGTGCACTCCGCGCGGCGCCCATCTTGCGACGCATTCTGATCGGCGCGAGCCACGCAGCCCTTCAAGAACTCTTCGCGATCTTTACCTTTGAGATCTTTATTAGATGCTCGCGCGTCGCAATAGCTGAAGCGGTTGGCCTGCGCGTCGGCATAGTTCTCGCTCTGGACACACCACTCCAGGAAGCTACTTCTGCGGTCAGTCCCGAGGTTGCTCTTGTCGGCACGCGAAGCGCAACTCCAGTAACGCTGAACCTCAGGGTCCTTGTGTGCAAGGCAAAAATCGAGGAACTCCCCACGCTTGGTCCAATGTTGGTTACGTTCAAGTTGTTGGGTGCACTCCGCGCGCCGCACGTCTTGCGACGCATTCTGATCGGCGAGAGCCGGCGATGCTAAGACGAGGCCGACGAAGGCCACCATCGGTAATCGGGTCATGCCAAATCTCCGCTAAGCCAAAATCTCCGCTAAGCGCCTGTAGTTCTTGTAACAGATGCGCCAGCGGGCCGTTGTCGGTTCGATTCTGAGTTTACTCAGCCAATAGTCTTACGCTGCACCAGTGCGCACGGAGTAGGGCACGCGCGGCTTGTCCGCCGCTGCTCTTGGTTTCTGGATGCGCACGGCACACCTGCGTCGGTGCGGCACGACGCCGGCTGTCTAACTTTGAACCAAGACGTCGGGGAAAGGGGCTTTCTGGCCGAACTCGTCAGATATTCACGTCGCCACCGTCACGCAGGATCGCGGGGGCTGGGAGCATGGACACGATGCCCACCCGCCCGAACATCGCCGCAGGCCGCCTGGCCCAGTTTGCGCGGGGTTGGTGGTGGCATTGGCGCGTTCTAAGGTCCGAAAACGGCGTTATGTACGCCATTGACGTACATACGCCAGTGGCGTAGCATCAATCTCGTGACCTTCATTGAGACGCACAGTTTTTACCAGCGATGTCAATTACTAACAGATGACGAGTATGCCAAGCTGCTTTTGCTGGCCATTTACAGCAAGGGCGAGCAACCCGATCTCGGTCAAAAGGCAAAGAAGCGATTGCGCAAAATAGTGGAGAGTTGGCAATGAAATCGAAGGCACGAAAGGTTGATAAGCTTCTCGAGAGCGTCAGGCAGGCGGACGAAATCCTTCGCGGGGAGCGCGCTCCTTCGCGCGAGTTTCACGTCGACGCCGCGATGGTCAAAGATCTTCGAGCGAAGATGCATCTGAGCCAATCGCGCTTCGCAGAGCTTCTGAGCGTCGAACTTGGGACTTTGCGCAATTGGGAGCAGGGGCGCCGCGAGCCTACCGGTCCAGCACGAGCGCTGCTTCGCGCGATCAAGAACGATCCGGAGCACGTAATAAAAGCATTGGCGGCATGAGCGAATTTACCGACGTTGTCACCTGTGCAACCTCATGGACAGGCATAATGACCGGTACTTCGAGTCCGTAATGGAGTATGAGACTGGTCTTGTAGTTCACGAGTGCGACGAAAGCCTTTCGCTACACACTGGACACGGCTCGGCCAAGACAGCCCAATGAGGGGTAACTCTGAGGGGTAACTCTGCGGGCAACTTTTCGAGCGCGTCGCGAGCGAGGTCAAGACGCTGAACGGGCCCGCCCGGCGGGGCGGCTGGCCGGCCTCTTTCGTGCCACACTTTGCGCACGTGGTAAAACACTTGGGCCGGGCGATCCCGACCCTTTTCTTTCTCGGTGGTGACACCGTGGTGACACGGACCCCGCTGTCAGTGCGGAAAGCCTAGGAAATGGCTGCTATTCGGGTGTTATTTGTCTGCATGGGCAACATCTGCCGCTCGCCCACGGCGCATGGCGTGTTCGCGCGTTACCTGCGCGAGCGCGCGCCGGAGCTGGACGTCGAGGTGGATTCCGCGGGTACGCACGACTATCACGTGGGGTCGCCTCCCGATCCGCGCGCCATCGCGGCAGCGGCCCGGCGTGGCGTCGATCTGACCGCGCAGCGCGCGCGCCTGGTGAAGGTCGCCGACTTCCAGCGCCACGACCTGATCGTCGCGATGGACCGCCTCAACCGCGAGGTGCTGCTGGACCTGAGTCCAGCCGCGTACCGTGAACGCGTGCGGCTGCTGATGGAGTTCGCCGGCGTGCCGCTGGACGACGGCGAGCAACTCGACGTGCCCGACCCGTATTACGGGGGCGCCGTCGGTTTTGAGCGCGTGCTGGATCTGGTCGAGCAGGCCGCGGATGGGCTGCTCGCAGAGATTCGTGCGCGCATGCGGGCGCATTGACCGTGGCAGCGACGCCGGACGAAGCATCCCGTCCGGCATCGCTGCGAGTCCACGTCAGGGCTCGCCCAGCGGGCCTTCCCGAGTCGCGTCGTTAGGTGGCGACGGTGTCCAGTCGCTGCGCGGCGGGGCCGGCGTAAGCGACGGAACCGGCTGCGCCGGAGCGGATGCGGCCTGCGGTGGCGGAGGTGGACGGCCGAAGTCCGGCGCCGGTCCTCGCGGCGATTCCATCGTCGCCGGGCTCGGCTCGTTACTGGGCGCCGGCTGCGGACGAGGCGAGATCGATTCGGCACCGGCATCGGCATGCGCGCCGTTGCCGTTTGAGCCTGTACCGCGGCTGCCGGTGAAGCCCTCGTCAGGCTCACGCCGCCGGCGGCGCCCACCCCTGCGCGATCGACGCCCGGTGCGTTCTCCGCGCTCGCCTTCGGGGCGCTCGGCGCGCGGCGGCTCGCCGCCCGACGCCTCATCTCGCCGTGGCGTCGGCGTCGCAGCCGGCGCCTGACCGGCACGCGTGACATCGGTCTCGGATCGCCGGTGTTCGCGCTGCATCTCACCGTGACCGCCGCCACGCCGCGCATCACGGCGGCCATCGCCGCCGCGGCCCGCGTCTCCGCCATGGCGCATCCGGTCGCCATCACGATGTTCACCCGGGCGCATTTCACGACGATGTTCGTCGCGACGCGCGGGGGCCCACGCTCTTCGCGTCTGCCGTCACGACGGTGCTCCGATCGCTCACCACGCAGGCCAGGACGGCCATCGCGTCTGCCATCGCGCTCGCGGCGGGGTTCGCTGCGAGCTGCGATCGGCTCGGGTGCCGGCGCACGCTTGTCACCAAACAGCCAGTGCCAGAACCGGACGAAGATCCCGTCGCGCGGGCCGAACTGCGGCGCCGCGATGGCCGCCACCGCCGCTACCGGGGCGGCCTGGACGGGCTCGGGCGCCGGTGGCGGGGCAGGTGTGCTCGGCACCACCGTGGTTACCGCCGGTGTCGGCGGCGGCGGTGCCTTTTCCTCGGCGGCGACCGCCTCGAGGTCGATCTGCGGCTGCACGGCCAGCTGGTGGCTGATGATCGTGTTCTCGGGCAGGCCGAGCTCGTCGTCCCGCACTCGCCGGATCTCGTAGGCCGGCGTGTCGAGATAGCGGTTCGGTACCAGCACGATGTCAACCGAGCTCCGCGACTCGATGCTGTTCAGCCAGTCGCGCTTCTCGTTCATGAGGTAGGTGGCGACGTCGACGGGCAGCTGCGCGATCACCTTCGAGGTGCGGTCCTTGCGCGCCTCCTCGCCGATCAGGCGCAGGATCGCGAGCGCGAGGGATTCGACGCTGCGGATCACGCCCATGCCACTGCAGCGCGGGCATACGATGTTGGTCGACTCGCTGATCGACGGACGCAACCGCTGGCGCGAGAGCTCCAACAACCCGAAGCGGGAAATCCGGCCAATCTGTATCCGGGCCCGGTCCTGCTTGACTGCGTCGCGGAGCCGGTCCTCGACTGCGCGCTGATTCTTCTGCGACTCCATGTCGATGAAGTCGATGACGATCAGGCCACCGACGTCGCGCAATCGCATTTGCCGGGCGATCTCGTCCGCGGCCTCGAGATTGGTGTTACAGGCGGTCGTCTCGATGTCGAGCCGCGCGTGCTCCGCGCGGAGTTGATGTCAATCGAGACCAGCGCCTCCGTGTGATCGATGACGATGCTGCCGCCGGAGGGCAGGGTGACCTTGTGGGAGTACGCAGACTCGATCTGGCTTTCGATCTGGTAGCGCGTGAAGAGCGGAACGTGATCGTCGTAGAACTTCAGCCGGCGGATATTCCCCGGCATGAAGCGCTGCATGTACTCCTCGGCTTCCCCGTAGATCTCCTTCTTGTCGACCAGGATCTCGCCGATGTCGTCCGACAGGTAGTCGCGCAGCGCGCGGAGGATGGCCTTGCTCTCCTGGTAGATCAGGAACGGCGCGGTGCGGCCTTCTGAGGCCTGCCCGATTGCGTTCCAGACGTCGACCAGGTTGTTGAGGTCCCACTGCAACTCCTCGGGCGTGCGGCCGACCCCGGCGGTGCGGACGATCGCGCCCATGCCGTCCGGGATCTGCAGGTTGTCCATCGCCTCGCGCAGCTGCTCGCGGTCCTCACCTTCGACCCGCCGCGACACCCCGCCCGCGCGCGGATTGTTCGGCATCAGCACCAGGAAGCGCCCGGCAAGGCTGATGAACGTCGTGAGCGCTGCGCCCTTGTTGCCGCGTTCCTCTTTTTCGACCTGGACGATCACCTCCTGGCCTTCCTGCAGCAGCTCGCGGATCCCGGCGCGGTTGCCGTTGCCGTCCTGCCCCTTGAAGTAGTCGCGGGTAACTTCCTTGAGCGGCAGGAATCCGTGGCGCTCTGCGCCATAGTCGACGAAGGCGGCTTCGAGGCTGGGTTCTACGCGGGTGATCCGGCCCTTGTAGACGTTGGCTTTCTTGGTTTCCCGGGCCGGGATTTCGATATCGAGGTCATAGATTCGCTGGCCATCCACCAGCGCGACACGCAACTCCTCTTCCTGGGTTGCGTTGACAACATTCTTTTCATCGGTCCTCGCTGAGTTCGACGATATGGGACCGTGAACGCCCGGACGGGCACGAGCCGTGGCCTTGCGGAGAGGTCGTTTTGCAGCGGCTTGGGTCATGCGGCTGTCAATGGCGTGCGCGGACGACTCGTACGCGCGGCGCCGGACCGAATCCTGAAAGTGCAAACTGGACATCGGACCGGCCGAAGATGGCGCGGACCCGCTGCCCGCCCGGGCCTGCGGCATCTGCGCGTGTTCACGGCAGTTCGATGGTCTGACGTTTCAGAACCAACTAAGATGCGCCGCCCAAAGCCCCATGGGGCGAACGCGAGCGCAGGCTCTGCGCCGATCCTGCGAGCCCCAGGGGCCAACGAATCGACGCGACTGGCACTCTAGCAAGGGAATTTCGGAAAATCAATGGCTTACGACAGATCGGAGGCACAGCCCGAGCAGCCCGGATCGACCCGCGAAGGTGCGCTATGTCGTCGCGACCGAGAGCGATGCAGGGCAGCGGCTGGACAACTTTCTGCTGCGGTCACTGAAGGGCGTGCCGCGTACGCACGTATACCGGTTGCTGCGCAAAGGTGAAGTGCGAGTCAACAGCAAGCGGGCGCAGTCCCGACCAGCGCGTGGTCTCGGGTGACCGGGTGCGTCTACCGCCAGTGCGGCGTCCCGATCCCGCCGCGGCCTCGAGACCGCGTGACGATCTGCAGCAGACGGTCAGGGACGCCATCGTCTACGAGGATGCAGATCTGGTGGCGATCAATAAGCCGGCCGGACTCGCCGTGCACGGCGGCAGCGGCATGTAGCACGGCGTGATCGAGGCGCTGCGCGCCGCACGGCCCGACGCTCGGCGAGCTCGATCTCGTGCATCGGCTCGATCGCGAGACCAGCGGTTGTCTCCTGATCGCGAAGCGCCGCAGCGCGCTGCGCGATCTGCATCGCGCAGCTTCGCGAAGGACGGGTCGAGAAGCGGTACCTGGCGCTGGTGCTGCGGCCACTGGCAGCTCGGCCACAAGCGCATCGAACTCGCGCTCGCCACAGACGAACGGCGCAGCGGCGAGCGCCACGTCGCGGTACGCAGCCACGGTCAGATGGCGGTGAGCACGTTCCGGCCGGTGCAGTTCTTCGGCAGGCTGGCGACCCTGATGGAGGTCGATCTCGGCACAGGCAAGACCCACCAGATACGGGTGCATGCCGCGCACGCCGGATTTCCAGTCGCGGGCGACGACAAGTACGGGGATCGCGAGCGCAATGCCGAGCTGCGGGACTTCGGTCTGCACCGGATGTTCCTGCACGCGTCCTCGATCGGCGTGACGCGGCCCGGCACCGCCGAGCCGCTCTCGATCAGCGCACCGTTGTCCGCCGACCTGCGTGAAGTGCTGGACGCGCTTGTCAGGGCACCGAAAGCCCGCAGTCCCGCAGCACGCCGGCGAGCCAGATCAGCGGCAGGCCGGTGAGCGCCGTCGGGTCCACGGACTCGATCCGGCTCGAAGAGCGCGATGCCGAGCGACTCTCCCTTGAAGCCACCGGCACAGTCCCAGCGGTCGATCCTGCGCCACGTAGCGCGCGATCTCCGCATCGGCGAGAACTCGCAGCTGCACGATGGTCCGATCCGTGTGCTCGAAGGTCTGCGCGCCGCCAGCGGCGGCGACGCACACCGCCGTAAGGAACATGAGCTCACGACCGGAGGACGCCGCGAGCTGCGCGTGGCAACGTTCGGCATCGCCGGGTTTCCCGAGCACCTGCTCGCCGCGCAGCGCAACCTGGTCGGAGCCGATCACGATCGCATCGGTGCGCCGACGTGCAACCGCGAGCGCCTTTGCGCGCGCGAGTCGGGCGGCGAGCCCCGCCGGCGATTCACCGTCGAGACGCGCCTCATCGACCTCGGGTGCCACGCATTCAAACGGCATACCGAAGCGTTCGAGCAGCCGGCGGCGATGGGGGAGGTGGAAGCCAGCAGCAACAGCGGCAGGTCCGTGTCGTTCACGCCGTGCTCCGCGGCGCTCGATCCTTGAAAAACAAGGGTTTAAGCTCGGGTCGGCTTTGACAGGGGAGGGGGTCGTCACTATTATACGCGCCCCATGTCGCCTGCCCCGGCCGACCTCGTCAACGCGCTGGAACTGGCAGGGCGAGCGGCGTCGATCGAGCGCGATGTACGTGCTCGCGCAGCTGCCGAGGCTGATCGACGCCGGCGCGCTCGAAGGCACGCGGGCGCACGGTGAGCTGCGCTTCGGCCTGTTCGAGGGCCGGGCCACCGTTGATGCGCGTGTCTCGGGAACGGTGGTGTTGAGCTGTCAGCGTTGCCTCAAGCCCTGCGAGGTGCACGATCGACGAGGCGGCACCGCTGGTCGTGCTCGCGCACGGACGAGGGTGCGGTGCCGGCGGCGGTTCGAGCCGATCCTGGGTAATGCCGAGCGACTGCCGGTGATCGAGGTGATAGAGGAACAAGTGCTGCTCGCGCTGCCACTCGTCGCCGATGCATGCCGACCCGGGGCCGGTTGTCGAGCGCGGCGGCGGAGCCGGCGGCGACGAGGCGCCGGATCGACAGAGACCGTTTGCGAATCTGCGGGAGCTGCTCGACAAGGGCGAGCAGTGAGCGCCCAAGGAGAGCTCGAGATGGCAGTTCAGAAAAGCCGCAGGACGCCCGTCGAAGCGCGGCATGCGCAGGGCGCACGACAGGCTCAAGCCGCCCGCGCTTTCGGTCGACCGCACGAGCGGCGAGACGCACCTGCGCCACCGCATCACGCCGGACGGGTTCTATCGTGGCCGCAAGGTCATCGATAAGCCCGTGGCCGAGGAAGGCCAGCGAGTGACCTTCCGGCGCGGCGCCCGGGCCGCGCATCGGCCGTTCCGATCCACGTTCGCCGATTCTGCAAGACGTTGACCGTTCAGCATCGCCGTGGACGCCATGAGCGGTGACCACGGCGCCCAGCGTGGCAGTGCCCGCAGCACTCGACGTGCTCGCGGTGAACCTGGACGCTCAGGCTGCTCCTGGTCGGGCGAGCGGACGCAATCAGTGCCCTGCTGCCGGCGGGTCGCATGCCCGAGGCGCTGCAGATCGTCGAGGCCAGCGAAGTCGTCGGCATGGACGAGCGTCCGAAGGACGCGGTGCGACGCAAGAAGAACTCCTCGATGCGCGTCGCGGTCAATCTGGTGCGGACGGAGCCGCCGCCGCCTGCGTCAGCGCCGGCAACACGGGCGCACTGCTCGCGACCGCCCGCTTCGTGCTCGGCATGGTGCCGGGAGTCGACCGTCCGGCGATCGTCTCATCGATTCCCGTCCGCGCACGGGCACACGGTGATGCTCGATCTCGGCGCGAATCCCGACTGCACGGCAGAGCACCTGGTCGAGTTCGCGCTGATGGGCAGCGTGCTGGCGCAGCGATCTGCACGGGCTTGCGAACGGCCGCGCGTCGGCCTGCTCAACATCGGCGAGGAGGACATCAAGGGCACCGAGGAGCTGCGCGAGGCGCATCGTCGTCTGGCGCGTGGCGCCGATCAATTACTGCGGCTTCGTCGAGGGCGACGACATTTTCTCCGGGGACGCCGACGTCGTCGTGACCGATGGCTTCACCGGCAACGTCGCGCTGAAGACGAGCGAAGGCCTGGCGCGCTTCATCATCGAGCGTGATGCGCGAGGAGTTCACGCGCGTCGCCCGTGCGCAAGGCTGGCGGCGGTCGCGGCGACGCCGGCGCTTGAACGCGCTCAAGCGGCGGCTCGATCCGCGCGCGTACAACGGCGCGAGCATGGTCGGGCTCGATCGGGCGTGGTCATCAAGAGCCACGGCGGCGCCGATCGCGTGGCGTTCGCGAACGCCGTGCGCGTGGCGATCGTCGAGGCGCGGAACGGCGTTCCGGCGCAGATCGGTGCGCTGGTCCAGAGCTTGCGCGGCTCGAGCAGCCGCCGCGCGGCTGCAACGCGCCGCGAGCGCTGCAGCGCTGCCTGACCGCGCTCGTCAGCGCACGAGTCTGCCTGGCCTTCGTCGCGGCGCCGGTGCCATCCGCTTGACAGTGAGCCCGCGACGCTTGCGCTCGAGCTGCGCCGAAGCTCGGGGTCCGCGCGCGCGGCCTTACCCCGCGGCAGGCGACTGTCGGAACGCGGCGGA
Organism: uncultured Gammaproteobacteria bacterium; assembly: GCA_963728295.1. Classification (GTDB taxonomy): domain Bacteria; phylum Pseudomonadota; class Gammaproteobacteria; order Steroidobacterales; family Steroidobacteraceae; genus DATJKD01. Next base: position 881,129 of record CAVSKB010000011.1, read on the forward strand.
AATCCTCATAGGCTGCGAGCTCGTGGCGCAGCTCGCGGAACACGAGCTCGATCATCACCGCATCGTCGAGCAGGCCGATCCCGGGGATCTCGTCGGGGATGACGTCCTCCGGATCGCAGAGATAGGCGAGCGTGGCGAGCACGGGACTGCGCTCGTCGTCGTCGAGCGTCCAGTCAGGGTCGGTCAGCATGTCGAGCAGCGTCTGCAGCTGCACCAGCCGTCGCGGTCACGAAGTCGGGCACGTCGGAGCTGCGCATGCGCTGCGAGCGCATCGGCTGCCGCGGCGAGGATCTCCTCGTCGTCGGCGATGCTGACTGACTGGCGCGTTCGCTGCAGTTCGCGTCTGAAAGTGACGCAGGTCTCGATCCGAGAGTTCGATGGTCAATTTGTATGGCATGTGTCCCCCGTTTGCGAGAGGCTACTGGCCGGACGCGTGAGCCGGTCAACGCTCGGAGCATTTGGATGCGCCGGCGACAGCTACAATGTGGCGCACAGAAGGATCAGTCGCGGGGTTGGCGATGATCGCAAGAGCGCGTGTGACGATCGCGTCATCCGCGCTCGCCGCACTCGCGGGCGCTGCTCGGCGTCCACGCAAGCGCGGGCCGAGCAGTTCCTGCTGCCGACGAACGGCGACACCGTCATCGGCTCACGTCACAACCGCCATTGCACACTCACGAGGACACGATGCTCGACATCGGGCGCGCGCTACGGCGTGGGCTACGAGGAGATCATCGCGGCGAATCCCGGGATCGATCCGTGGCTGCCCGGGTGACGGCACCGAGATCCTGATTCCGACGCGATTCATCCTGCCCGATGCGCCGCGCGAGGGCATCGTCGTCAACTTGCCGGAGCACCGGCTCTATTACTTCCCGCCGGCGCGCGCGGGCGAGCCGCGGGTCGTCCGCACGTACCCGATCAGCACGGCCAAGATGGACTGGAAGACGCCGCTCGGCGTCACGCGCATCGTCACGAAGGAGCACAAGCCGAACTGGTATCCGCCCGAGTCCGTGCGCACGCGAGCACGAGGAACGCGGCGACCCGCTGCCGAAGGTCGTGCCGCCCGGTCCGGACAATCCGCTCGGCGAGCACAAGATGCGGCTCGCCATCCCGGGCGGCGCCTACCTGATCCACGGCACGAACCGGCCGGCGGGCGTCGGGCATGCAGGTGACCCACGGCTGCATCCGCATGTACCCGGAGGACGTCGCGGAGCTCTTCGGGCTGGTCGGCGTCAACACGAAGCGTCAACCTGATCGACCAGACCACCAAGGTCGGGTGGTCAGCGCGGCACACTGTATGTCGAGCGGCACGGCGCCGCTCGAGGGCACGAGTGACCCCGCCCACGAGGATCCCGCGGAGATGACGCGGCTGCATACGAAGCCGCGACCGAGGGTCGCGCGCGTTGCGATCGACTGGCAAGGGCGCGCAGCAGTGCCTTCCTGCAGGCGACCGGCGTGCCGGTAGCGCTGTCGACGCCGGTACGCGCGGCCGACGCGTCCGCTGGACAATAGGCCGCGTCGCTAGATTCGTCGAAGCGGCGTCCGCGCATTCGCCGCGGGCAAAAGAAAACGCCGCGGCTTTCACCGCGGCGTCTTCTTCTCGCTTGACGCGAAGGCGGTCGGCTTACTTGCCCATCGACTTCTTGAACGCGCGATCGATCTTCTCGTTCGTCGCGTCGCAGCAGGCCTGCGCACCCTGGGCGGCCTGCAGGGCCTGGCTCGCCGTGTTCTGGGCAGCGCTGGCGGCGTTCGACGCGCTCGAGGCCGCGGCGGCGGCAGCGTCGGCCGACGACTTTGCGGCGGCGGCATCTTGCGCAGGCAGCCTTGGCAGCGGCATCGGCCGCATCGATGCGGGCAAGGGTGTCCTTACTGCTGCAGCCGGTGGCCGTGGCAAGCATGAGCGCCGCAACGCCGACGGTCAGCGTCTTCACGATCGCGTTCTTCATTTGTGGTTGTCCTCGGTGGTTGGAATTGATTGCGAAGCCAAAGTCGACTGCGCCGTCCGCGACACGAGTTCCCTGTGCGGGGGACAGCCGAACGCGCGGATGGTACCCGATCCCAATTGCCTGATAAAGCATGGGTTTCGACGCGGCCAAGCGACAGGGCCCGCAATCCGAAGCAGCAAAGGCCTATCGGACCAGTGTCGTGCGTGAGCTCGGCGAGTCAGCGAGCTCGTGCTGCAACCCGCTGCCAGACCGAGATAAGGGCGAGTCGACTCATCGGCCAGGTGCCACGGACTCGCTGTCGTTCGCCGAGAATTGCAGAGCGATTCCGGTGGACAACAGTATTGCGAATCCCAAACGAACGCATCGAGTCCGTCGTTGGCAGCAAGCTCCTGCATACCGCAAGCGATACCAGCGCGACAACGCACTACTCGGCCAGCATATCGCAGCGTTATGCGCAGAGCGGCCGCCGGCATCGTGCGTCGGATTCCAAGCGGATCGGCGCTTGCGTGCGTGTCGGCCGCATGAAGCCAGGTGTCCGTAAACGCGGTCGTGTCGGCATTGGCGTTCAGGTTGTTTTTCCCATGATGCGTGGAAGTTCGACACGTGCGCACTGCGGCAACGTTGTTTTCCGACTTGGTCACCGTCTCCGATAGACGAATGTCCGATCGGAGCGGTCTCCCTGGGAGCGGGAGGGGCGCCAGTTGCAAACCAGATGATCGTGGAGTTCGCGATGGGTAGCCGCCACCGCTGCAAAGCCTTACAGCCGCTTGCATCTCGCCACGCATAACTGTATATATTCACAGTAACTGTACGTGTATACAGGAGACACCCATGGACGAGCTCACCCCGCGCCAGCGTCAGGTTCTGCGTTTCATCCAGGACGCGGTCGCCGAGAACGGTATGCCGCCCACGCGCGCGGAGATCGCCAGGGCGCTCGGTTTCAAGTCCGCGAATGCAGCTGAGGAACATCTGCGCGCCCTGCAGCGCAAGGGGGTGCTGGAGCTTCTGCCCGGAGCCTCGCGAGGCATCCAGCTGCGCGACTCCCTGCGTGAGCAGCTCGGGTTGCCGCTCATCGGCCGTGTCGCTGCCGGCAAGCCGATCCTCGCCGAAGAAAACATCGAAGCCCGCTACCAGGTGGATCCGCAGCTCTTTCAGCCTCGGCCGCATTACCTGCTCAAGGTGCGCGGCATGAGCATGCGCGACGCGGGCATCCTCGACGGCGATCTCGTTGCCGTGCACCGTACGCCGGAGGTGCGCAATCGGCAGATCGTGGTGGCACGGCTCGAGAATGAAGTGACGGTGAAGCGTTACCGCCAGGAAGGCACGGTGGTGTGGCTGATGCCGGAGAACGCCGATTTCGAACCGCTGCGCGTGGATCTCAGGGAGGAGTCGCTGATCATCGAAGGCGTGGTGGTCGGCGTGCTGCGGCAGGACGCGGCACGTCCTGCTGGCGCGGAGAGACGCAATTGATGCCTGGCCTGCATCAGCCCTCCACGGTTGCGCCTTCATCGTGTCCTCGATCGACGAATTGCTGCGGCATCCCGGTGTCTGGCGGGCGCGGGACCAGAGCGGTTCGTCGCAACCACCAGGTCTGCCGACGGGCTTCGGAGCGCTCGATCGCTGTCTGCCGGGCGGCGGGTGGCCAAGGCAAGGGCTCATCGAGTTGCTCGCGGACAGTTCGGGCATCGGTGAGCTCAGCCTCCTGATGCCGGCGCTCGCCGCGCTCTGCGGCGAGAAACACGAAGGCGGCTGGCTCGCCTGGGTTTCACCACCGTATCAACCGTACGCGCCGGCCCTTGCCGCGTGTGGCATCGACATAAATCGCGTGCTGGTCGTGCGCTCGGGCCCGCGCCGCCTGGGTGATGGAGCAGGCATTGCGCTCGGGATCCTGCAGCGCGGTGCTGGGATGGGTGAATGTCATCGGCTTGACGAGCCTCCGACGTTTGCAGCTCGCCGCGGAGCAGGCCGGTTGTCTCGCCGTGCTCTTTCGCCGCTCGCAGGAATCCATCTGCCGTCCCCAGCCGTGTTACGCATCATGCTGTCCGCCAGGCAGGCAGGCCTGGAGGTGCGAATCCTGAAGAGCCGCGGCGCACGACCAACCGGCACGACGCTGCCATACGGCAGTCTCCAGTAATCACGTGACCCACGTCACACCCGGGCCCGCTCCGCCGGGACCCGTATCGCGGATTCATTCGCATGCCGGACTTAATCTGGCGGGCAACCTATGCAGAGTGCCGTCGCCGAGAGCTGGGGAGTGCCCACGAACGCGGGCGCGTACGATCCGCTGCTCGCCAGCCTCGTGCACGTCACCGGTTTGCTTGGCAGGCCGTGGTCCGCCGAAGCGCTGTCTGCCGGGTTGCCAGTACCGGAAACACGGTCTGACTCCGGAGCTCTTCGTACGCGCTGCAGCGCGGGCCGGGCTCACCGCGCGGTGTGATCGCGCGGCCGCTTGCCGACATTCCGTCTCTCGTGTTGCCCGTGGTGTTGCTGCTCGATGAGCGGCAGGCCTGCGTCCTGGTGTCCCGCGACGCCGACGGACGTGCGCAGGTGCTGCTGCCCGAATCCGGCGGCGTGCGTGATCTGGACCTGGCCGAGATCGCGTCACGCTATTCCGGGCACGCGGTGTTCGTGCAACGCCAGCCCAGCTTCGATGCGCGCAGCGAGCACAGCGCCGTGCCGCAGCCGCGGCACTGGTTCTGGAGCGCGATCTCGCAATCCTGGCCGATCTACGGCGAAGCACTGGTCGCCTCGCTGCTGATCAACCTGTTCGCGCTCGTCACGCCGTTCTTCACGATGAACGTCTACGACCGCGTCGTGCCCAACCTCGCGCTCGAGACGCTCTGGGTGCTCACGATCGGCGTGGCGTTGGTCTTCGGGTTCGATTTCCTGATGCGCACGCTGCGCGCGTACTTCATCGACGTCGCCGGCAAGCGCGTCGACGTGATCCTGTCCGCGAACATTTTTGCGCGCGTGCTCGGGCATCCGCATGGACGCCCGCCCGGCGTCCGTCGGCGCCTTCGCGAACAACGTGCAGGAGTTCGAGTCGTTCCGGGAATTCGTGACATCCGCGACGATCACGACGCTCGTCGACCTGCCGTTCGCGTTGCTGTTCATCGCCGCCATGGCGTGGATCGGCGGCCCCATCGCGTGGATTCCGCTTGTGGCCGTGCCGCTTATCGTCGGATTCGGCCTGCTGGTGCAGGTTCCGTTGTCCCGGGTCGTGCAGGAGAGCTTCCGCCACGCTTCGCAGCGACAGGCGACGCTGGTCGAATCGCTGGCCGGCCTCGAGACGCTCAGGACCCAACGTGCCGAAGGGCCCGCGCAGCGACGCTGGGAGCAGGCGATCGGACAGATCGCAAAGCTCGGTCTGCGCGCGCGCTTCCTGTCGAGCGTCGTCGTCAATTTCGCGAGCTTCGTCCAGCAGCTCGCCTACGTCGCCGTCGTCGTCTGCGGTGTCTACCTGATCGGCGATGAGCGCCTGACCGTCGGCGGGCTGATCGCCTGCACGCTGCTGACGGGACGGGTACTCGCACCGCTTGCGCAGATCGCCGGATTGCTGACGCGCTGGCACCAGGCGCGGACCGCGCTGCATGTCGATCGACCGCGATCATGACGCTGCCGATCGAGCGGCCGGTCGACCACAACTATCTGAGCCGTCCGCGTCTGCGCGGCGGCATCGAATTCCGCGACGTGACGTTCAGCTACCCCGGCCAGCAGGTCCTTGCGCTGCGCAACGTCAGCTTCCGGATTGCGCCCGGGGAGCGGGTTGCGCTCATCGGGCGCATCGGATCGGGCAAGACGACATTGAAAAGCTCGTGCTCGGGCTGTATTCGCCGAATTCCGGAAGCATCCTGATCGACGGCATCGACTCGCGGCAGATCGATCCGGTCGAGCTGCGCCGCGACATCGGCTACGTGCCCCAGGACATCGTGTTGTTCTACGGAACGGTCCGGGACAACATCGTGCTCGGCGCCCCCCGGGCGGACGACACGGCGGTGCTGCGCGCGGCGGAGCAGGCCGGGATCCGCGAGTTCATCGATCGTCATCCGCTAGGATTCTCGCTGCCCGTCGGCGAGCGTGGTGAAGGACTGTCCGGCGGCCAGCGGCAAGCCGTCGCCGTCGCGCGCGCCTACCTTGAACAGCCACCGGTGCTGCTGCTCGACGAGCCGAGCAATGCGATGGACAACCGATCCGAGGAAGTATTCAAGGAGCGGCTCGCACGCGACCTCGACGGCCGCACGCTCCTGCTGATCACGCACCGCGCCTCGCTCTTGTCGCTGGTCGACCGGATCATCGTGCTCGAGGCGGGCGGCGTGGCGGCGGACGGGCCGCGGGACCAGGTGCTGGCCGCGCTCGCGGGAGGAAAGATCGGTGCCGGATCCCGCTGAACAGATGCTGGCAACGGGCGCCGCCCCGGAGCACGCGCCCACCACGAATGGGACGTCGCGCGCATTCGCGGCGCGTGTCTGGGATGCGCTGTTGCCACGTATCGACGACAGCGAGTTCATGAGCGAGACGAGCGCGGCGGCGATGCGTGGAGCGCCCGCGCGGGCGCATTGGATCCTGCTCGCCTCCCTGGCGTTCGTAGTCGTTGCACTCGGCTGGGCGGCATGGGCGGAGATCGACGAGGTAACGGTCGGGCAGGGCCAGGTCATTCCCTCGAGCAAGATTCAGATCGTCCAGAACTTCGAGGGCGGGATCGTTGCAGAAATCCTCGCCGAGCCCGGCCAGGTGGTGAAAAAGGGCCAGCCGCTCATGCGGATCGACGACACTCGTTTCTCCTCCTCGTATCGCGAGGGCGAAGCGAAGGACAGCGCGCTGCGCACACGCATCGCACGGCTCGAAGCCGAAGCCTCGCTGAGACCCTTCGTGCCTCCACCCGACCTGGTGCGCGACAAGCCGGAGCTCGTGCAGCAGGAGCAGGAGCTGTTCGACTCACGTCGTCGCGACTTCGCTGCCGGCCTTGCGGTGTTGCAGCGACAGGCCGAACAGCGCAAACAGGAACTCGCGGAGATTCAGGCCCGGGACACCCAGCTGCAACACAGCTACGACCTCGTGCTGCAGGAACTCGCGATGACTCGGCCGGCCGCTGAGAAGGGTGTCATCTCCAAGGTCGAACTCGTCCGGCTGGAGCGGCAGGCGAACGACTTGAGCGGTGAGCTCGAGGTCGCACGGCTCCGCGTGCCGCGGCTGATGGCCGCCGAGCGCGAGGTGCGGGAGAAGACGGAGCAGTACGTCGCGGAGTTCCGCTCGGCGGCCAGCCGTGAGTTGAGCGAGACGCGTGGCGACCAGTCGGTGGTGAGCGCATCAAATGTCGCTCTCGTCGACCGGCTTGCGCGCACGACTGTTCGTGCGCCGGTGGCAGGGACCATCAAGCAGGTGAAGGTCACGACCGTCGGCGGCGTCGTCCAGCCGGGGATGGACCTGATCGAAATCGTGCCGCTCGACGACACTCTGCTGGTCGAGGCGCGCGTGCGGCCCAGGGACATCGCGTTTCTGAGACCCGGGCTCGACGCGATGGTCAAGCTGTCCGCATACGACTTCTCGATTTACGGCGGTCTTGCGGGCCGGGTCGAGCACATCAGCGCCGACGCGATCGTCGACGATCGTCCAGGCGTGACGCCGGAGAGTTACTACCTGGTTCGCGTGCGGACGTCGCAGGGCAGCCACGGCGCCGGGGAGCAGAAGCTCAGGGTCATTCCCGGGATGCAGGCGACGGTCGACATACGAACCGGGCGCAGGACGGTGTTGCAGTACCTGCTGAAGCCGGTGCTGCGCGCCAAAGAAAACGCGCTGCGCGAGCGCTGAGGGACAGCCATGTTCGTCATCGCGAGTGCGCACACGGACAGTCTGGATTGCTGGCGGACCGCGCTCGGGGATCGCGCAGCGGCCGTCGAGGTTCGACGTACCGACGCGCTGTCCGAATGCTTTTCCCGGCTGCAGCCGCAACTGGCGCTGCTCGACGTCCGGCTTACTCACGTAAACACCGTGCGAATCGTCGCGGAGCTGCTCAAAGTCAGTCCCGCCACCCAGATCGTCGCACTGGCGGACGAGCCCGACGAGGACCAGGAGCTCGCGTTGTTCCGCGCCGGCGTGCGCGGCGTATGTGCGCTCGACACCTCTGCAGACGTGCTCGCACGAATCGTGAGCGTCGTGCTGCAGGGCGAGCTATGGATCCGCCGTTCGCTGGTTGCGAAACTCGTCGATAGCCTTGTCGGGAAGGAAGCGGACACGACGGGTGCCACCGGCCGATTCGCGATTCTCACGCCGCGCGAGATCGAGATCGCGCGGCTCATCGGCCAGGGCGCGAGCAACAAGCGGATTGCGCGTCACCTTGCGATCACCGAGCGGACGGTGAAGGGTCATCTGACTGCAATCTTTCGCAAGACCGGCGCCGTCGACAGGCTGACACTCGCACTCCTGATCGCGCGCCGACACTGATCTCCCACTGCGGTGCATTGCGCGCGGCCGAAGCGGCGTCGCGATCGACGCTGTCATTTCCTGTCAGAAGGTGACACTTCTCGGCATCCCAAGATCGCTCGGATGTCGCTATCCCGTATTCGGAGTGACAGACGTCGCAGTTTTTCGCGTGTCTTTTGTCGCGCGAGACAGTACCTAAGTCCGGGGCGACGGCGGTCGGATAGACCACCGCGTGAGGCTGCATAGGATCGCCTGCAATAGACCGCATTCGGCGCTGCGCGGCAGTGTCGATCAGCGGTCGCAGGGACAACGTTCCCGGGAGCCCGATCGGTATATGGCAACGAACAACGGCAGCAGCGGCGACGACATCATCGTCGGCACAGCTGGATGCAGACACTCTCAATGGCGGCGCGGGAGCAGACACGCTGAGTGGTGGCGCGTGGCAGCGATCTCCTGAACGGCGGATCCGGCAACGACATCCTCGACGGTGGCAGCGGCAGCGACACACTGAACGGCGACTCAGGCAACGACACCTCATCTATAAGCTGGCCGAGAACGCCGGCGCCGGCGATCTCTACACCGGCGGCTCGGGGATCGACACCGTCCTGCTGATGCTGACGAACGCGGAGTGGCTCAACGACGCAGTTCAGTTCCAGCTCGCGCGCTACTTTGCGCATCTGGCAACGGTGCAGACGAACAACCAGGGCGAGGTGTCGAACGGCAGCAGCCGCGATTTCACGTTCAATTTCGGATCCTCGACGACCCTCACCGTCCAGATGATGGAGAAGCTCGCAGGTCTACGTGGACGGCGTGGTCGTCATCGACCTCGACAAACCGATCATCGACGTGACGGATTCGACCGTCGTCGGGTCCGTGGTTGAGGACGGCAACGACGATGGGAACGGAACCACCTCCGAGACCGCCACCGGCTCGATAAAGTTCTTCGATCTCGATACGACTGACACGCACATGGTGTCGGTTACGCTCGCCCGGCCGGGGCGATCGGCAGTCTGACGGCCGCCATCACCAACGTGGCCACCGGCGACGGGCAGGGAACCGTCGAGCTGGACGTATACGCTCAACGATGCCGCGGCGCAGTCCCTGGCCGCCGGTGAGACGCGGACGGAGGTCTACGTCGTCAAGATCACTGATGACGACGGTCAGTTCGTCACGCAGAACGTGACGATCACGATCACCGGCACCAACGATGCGCCGGTGGCGGTGGCCGACACCAACGCGCGGCAACGAAGACGCGCACGATCACCGGCACGGTGGCGACCAACGACAGCGACGTCGACGACGGCGCCGCGCTGAGCTACAGCCTCAATGCGCCGGTCGCGCCGGGCTGACGCTCAACGCCAACGGCAGCTACAGCTTCGATGCCGGCAACGCCGCCTACCAGCACCTGGCGCAGGGCGCGACCACCAGACGTGGTGGCCAGCTACACCGTGACCGACGAGCACGGCGCGCCGCGAGCACGCAGCACGCTCACCATCACGGTCACCGGCACCAACGATGCGCCGGTGGCGGTGGCCGACACCAACGCCGGCGACGAGGACAGCGCAGCGATCACCGGCACGGTGGCCACCAACGACAGCGACGTCGACGACGGCGCCGCGCTGAGCTACAGCGCTCAATGCGCCGGTGCCGCGGGCCTGACGCTCAACGCCAACGGCAGCTACAGCTTCGATGCCGGCAACGCCGCCTACCAGCACCTGGCGCAGGGCGCGACCACAACGTGGTGGCCAACTACACCGTGACCGACGAGCACGGCGCCACGAGCACGCAGCACGCTGACGATCACCGTCACCGGCACCAACGATGCGCCGGTGGCGGTGGCCGACACCAACAGCCGGCAACGAAGACAGCGCACGATCACCGGCACGGTGGCCACCAACGACAGCGACGTCGACGACGGCGCCTCGTTGAGCTACAGCCTCGATGCGCCGGTCGGCGGGCTTGACGCTCAACGCCGACGGCAGCTACAGCTTCGATCCAGCAACGCCGCCTACCAGCACCTGGCGCAGGGCGCGACCACAACGTGGTGGCCAGCTACACCGTGACCGACGAGCACGGCGCCATCGAGCACCAGCACCCTCACCATCACCGTCACCGGCACCAACGATGCGCCGGTGGCGGTGGCCGACACCAACGCCGGCAACGAAGACGCGCAGCGATCACCGGCACGGTGGCCACCAACGACAGCGACGTCGACGACGGCGCCTCGTGAGCTACAGCCTCGATGCGCCGGTCGGCGGGGCTGACGCTCAACGCCGAACGGCAGCTACAGCTTCGATCGAGCAACGCCGCCTACCAGCACCTGGCGCGGGCGCGACCACCAGACGTGGTGGCCAACTACACCGTGACCGATGAGCACGGCGCACCGAGCACCGCCACCCTCACCATCACCGTCACCGGCACCAACGATGCGCCGGTGGCGGTGGCCGACACCAACAGCCGGCAACGAAGACAGCGCACGATCACCGGCACGGTGGCCACCAACGACAGCGACGTCGACGACGGCGCGTCGTTGAGCTACAGCCTCGATGCGCCGGTCGGCGGGGCTGACGCTCAACGCCGACGGCAGCTACAGCTTCGATCCGGCAACGCCGCCTACCAGCACCTGGCCGCGGGCGCGACCACCAGACGTGGTGGCCAGCTACACCGTGACCGACGAGCACGGCGCCACGAGCACGCAGCACCCTGACCATCACCGTCACCGGCACCAACGATGCGCCGGTGGCGGTGGCCGACACCAACAGCCGGCAACGAAGACACCACGATCACCGGCACGGTGGCCACCAACGACAGCGACGTCGACGACGGCGCGCGTCGCTGAGCTACAGCGCTCGATGCGCCGGTGGCGCGGGCTGACGCTCAACGCCGACGGCAGCTACAGCTTCGATCCGAGCAACGCCGCCTACCAGCACCTGGCGCAGGGCGCGACCACCAGACGTGGTGGCCAGCTACACCGTGACCGACGAGCACGGCGCCACCGACAGCAGCACCCTCACCATCACCGTCACCGGCACCAACGATGCGCCGGTGGCGGTGGCCGACACCAACAGCGGCAACGAAGACGCCACGATCACCGGCACGGTGGCCACCAACGACAGCGACGTCGACGACGGGGCGCGTCGTTGAGCTACAGCGCTCGATGCGCCGGCTCGGCGGGGCTGACGCTCAACGCCGACGGCAGCTACAGCTTCGATCCGAGCAACGCCGCCTACCAGCACCTGGCGCGGGCGCGACCACCAACGTGGTGGCCAACTACACCGTGACCGACGAGCACGGCGCCTCGAGCACCGCCACCCTCACCATCACCGTCACCGGCACCAACGATGCGCCGGTGGCGGTGGCCGACACCAACAGCCGGCGACCGAAGACGACGCACGATCACCGGCTCGGTGGCCACCAACGACAGCGACGTCGACGACGGCGCGTCGCTGAGCTACGCGCTCGATGCGCCCGCGCTGGCAGGGCTGACCTTCAACGCCGACGGCAGCTACAGCTTCGATCCCAGCAACGCCGCCTACCAGCACCTGGCGCAGGGCGCGACCACCAGCGTGGTGGCCAGCTACACCGTGACCGACGAGCACGGCGCCACCGAGCACAGCCACCCTCACCATCACCGTCACCGGCACCAACGATGCGCCGGTGGCGGTGGCCGACACCGACAGCCGGCGACCGAAGACGCCACGATCACCGGCACGGTGGCCACCAACGACAGCGACGTCGACGACGGCGCGGTCGCTGAGCTACGCGCTCGATGCGCCGGCGCCGGCCGGTCTGACCTTCAACGCCGACGGCAGCTACAGCTTCGATCCGGCAACGCCGCCTACCAGCACCTGGCGCAGGGCGCGACCACAGACGTGGTGGCCAGCTACACCGTGACCGACGAGCACGGCGCGACCGACAGCGGCACCCTCACCATCACCGTCACCGGCACCAACGATGCGCCGGTGGCGGTGGCCGACACCAACAGCGGCAACGAGGAGCGCGACGATCACCGGCACGGTCGCCGACCAACGACAGCGACGTCGACGACGGCGCGTCGCTGAGCTACGCGCTCGATGCGCCGGCGCCGCGGGTCTGACGCTTCAACGCCGACGGCAGCTACAGCTTCGATCCCGGCAACGCCGCCTACCAGCACCTGGCCGCAGGGCGCGACCACCAGGTGGTCGCCAGCTACACCGTGACCGACGAGCACGGCGCCCCGAGCAGCAGCACCCTCACCATCACCGTCACCGGCACCAACGATGCGCCGGTGGCGGTGGCCGACACCGACAGCGGCACCGAGGACGACCGCTGATCACCGGCACGGTGGCCACCAACGACAGCGACGTCGACGACGGCGCGTCGTTGAGCTACGCCTCGATGCCCCGCGCCGGCCGGGCTGACGCTCAACGCCGACGGCAGCTACAGCTTCGATCCGAGCAACGCCGCCTACCAGCACCTGGCGCAGGGCGCGACCACCACGTGGTGGCCAGCTACACCGTGACCGATGAGCACGGCGCCATCGAGCAGCAGCACCCTCACCATCACCGTCACCGGCACCAACGATGCGCCGACGATCAGCGTCGCACGACTCGGCAGGTGCGGTGACGGAAGACGCGCCACACCAACCCTGACCGACAGCGGCACCATCACGTTCGACGACCTGGACCTGACGGATGCGCATACGACGAGCGTCACGGCCGCGGGCGGCAATACCTTGGGCGGCACGCTCACTGCGAGCGTCACCGACACCGCCACGGGTGCGGGCGATGGCACCGTGACGTGGAACTATCAGTGGCCAACAGCGCAACACAGTCTCTGGCTGCTGGGCAGACCGTGAACGAGCAGTTCACCGTGACGATCAATGACGGTCACGGTGGCACGGTATCCCAGCTCGATCACAGTGACGGTTACAGGTACCAACGACGCGCCGGTTCTGAACGCGGCTGCGACGCCGGTGCTTAGATCGGTTGCGGAAGATGCCGGGGCTCCAGTCGGTGCCGTGGGCACGCTCGTGTCCAGTCTTGTCAATCTCAATCCGCCGGCCGGCGGTCTCGACAACGTCACTGATGCCGACTCAGGCGCAGTCACTGGCATCGCGCTGACCGGCACCAACAACTGCTGACGGCACGTGGTACTACTCCACGAACAACGGCGGCAGCTGGACCGCCGTCGGCAGCGTGTCGAACGCGCCAGGCGCTGCTGCTTGCCGCCGACGGCAACTCGCGGCTCTATTTCCAGGCCAACGCGAATTTCAATGGTAGCGTGACAGACGCCGTTACGTTCCGCGCCTGGGACCAGACGACCGGTACTGCGGGAACCAAGGTCGATACCGCCGTCAACGGCGGATCGACTGCGTATTCGAGCGCAACGGATACCGCGAACATAACTGTCACGCGGTCAACGATAATCCGGTTGCGACGAACGACGTCCTCATGGGTGTCCAACAGCACGAACGTCACGTTGTCCCTGAGCACGCTGCTCGGAAACGATACCGACGCGGATGGACTTGCCTTAAGCATCACGTCCTTCAGCGCCGCAGGCGGTCAATTCACGGCGAGTCCAACACTGAACGCCGACGGAACGTTCTCATTCACCACCAACGCAACGGGCGGCACCGTCGCGTCGCCAACTGTTCGAACGTTTACGTACACGGTTTCGGACGGAGCAGGCGGAACGATAACCGGAACGGTTACTGTCAATGTCGTCGCAGTCGACACCGGCGGCAGCGACCAGGACACCGTCGAACCTGTCCGGTGTCGGGCGACTATCAGGGTTCATACATCGACGGCAAGGCGGCCCAAGATGCGCTTACCGACGGTGCGGCGCAGTCGGTGCTCATCGGTGGTGACGGAGCCGCGGATATCCTGAGCCGGCAATGCCGGCAACGACCTGCTGATTGGCGGTGATGCCAACGACACGCTGACCGGCGGAGCGGGCAACGACATCCTTCAGGGGCGGAATTGGCAACAATGACTCGATGGATGGCGGCGCGGGCACAGAGGACATGCTGGACTTCTCGGATGGAACGGCCGGCGATGACGTTCACTCTGGTTCAAAGCGCTGCAACCACGTCTATCACCAACGGAACTGCCGGTCTCGGAAACAACGATACCTATGCCAACATGGAAGGCGTCATTGGTACGAGCCTCGTGGATGAAACATCACAGGAAGCTCTGGTAACGACATCATCCGCGGTGGCGGCGGTAACGACACAGCTCAACGGTGGTGCGGGCACGGCCGATCTATGGGATCTTTCGGATGCAACCGCGGGCGTGACGCTGACGTTGGTACAGAGCGGTGTCGGAACAGCAGTGAATCTCAGCGCGGCAGGCCTGGGCACCGACACGTACAGCAACTTCGAAGGTGTCATCGGTGGCAACTTCAATGACTCGTTGACAGGCAGCAGTTCGAACGATGAGATTCGGGGCGGCGGCGGTAACGACATCATTAATGGTGCCGGCGGTAACGACATTCTTGTCGGCGGCCCAGGCATCGACATCTCTGACGGGTGGAGCGGGCAGTGACACGTTCCGTTTCCTGGCCAGCGATCCGAGTTCAGTCGACACGATCACGGACTTCAACTCAGCTGCACAAATCTCTGGTGGTGACGTCCTCGACATCAGCGATCTGCTGATCGGTGCGCCGACACTCAATGCTGGAAACGTCGGTCAGTATCTCGACATTCGTGAGAACGGGAGTGGTGGCTCGATCATCAGCATCGATCGTGATGGCACGGGCTCTACGTACGGGTTCCAGGACTTCGCCGTGCTTACAGGCGTGACCGGCCTCAACCTCAACACTCTGCTTACGAACGGCAACATCGATTAAACGCCGTAACCAGAACCGGCAGGCCGGTGGTGCAGGGACGCACCCCGGGCCTGGGCGCCGAAGGCGTAGGCATACGCTGGCTCAGAGGGATGAGTAGCTGCAAAATCAGCAGCGTACAGGCTGAAGTTGCGAGCCTTTAGAGATTGATTCTTGCCCGACAACGGCGCTCGCTGTATATAGTCACAGCACCTGTGATTATATACAGTCATGCGTCATTCCCGCGGTCGGTCGCTCGGCTCACTGGAGCTTTTCTCTGATTCCAAGGCGAACGTAAGTCCGCCCACGCGAGGGCCTGCCTCTCACCCAGTCCCTGCACCCCCACCTTCGCTCTCGAGCGTTCCCCGGGAAACGCCCAGCCGCAGCGCCAGGAGCAACGAGCTCTGGCTTGCGATCCATTTCCCGCAGTTCATGCTCGACGCACTGCGCGGGTCGACCTCGACCGCAGAATTCCCGGCGAGCCTAGCCGTCGTCGATCTCGATCGTGGTGGCAAAGTCGTCCGGGCCTGCAACGCGCTCGCAGCCGCTGCGGGCGTGACAGCCGGAATGGCTCTCAACTCCGCGCTGGCGCTGGCTCCCGAGCTGCAGACGCTCGCACGCGATACGCGTCGTGAGCAGGCACTGCTCGAATCCATCGCAACGCTCGGCTCTCGAGTTCTTCACGCCGCGTGTCAGCCTCGAGCCACCGGACGGCCTGCTGCTCGAAGTGCGTGGCAGCCTGCGGCTCTTCGGCGGCGCAAGAGACCTGTGCGAGCGCGTGCGCGCAGAGTTGCAGACGCGCGGTGTCAGCGGCTGCTGTCGCGCTCACGCCCACACCGCTCGCATCGCTGTGGTTTGCGCGTGTCGGCCAGGAAGTGGTGCTGAGGGGACGCGACAGCCTTCCCAGCCGGCTGGCGCCATTGCCACTCGTGCAGACCACCCGGTGGCCCGAGCGCAGCCTCGCAGACGCTCGCCACGATGGGCGTGCGGACCATCGGCGATTGCCTGCGCCTGCCGCGCGACGGTTTTGCGCGGCGTTTCGAGCCCCACATGCTCGACATGCTCGATCGTGCGGTCGGGCCGGCAGCCGGATCCGCGCGAGTATTTCACGCTCGCGGGAACGGTTCGCGGCGCGACGCGACCTCGAGCCCGAGATCGCGGACACGGCGCGCCTCGACGCAGCCTGCGCGCCTTTGCTCGACGAGCTCTGCGCGTTTCTGCGCAAGCGTCGCAGCAGCGTGCAGGCGCTCGAGCTGCGGCTCGTCCATCGCGAAGCTCCGCCGACACGCCTGCGTTTGCGTTTCGTGGAGCCCGTGGCGGAGACGAGACGAATCGCGGAGCTGCTCAGCGAACGACTGGCGAGGATCGTGTTGCCCGCACCTGTGCGCGCGCTCCGTTTGAGAAGCGGCCCGCTGGTGGAATCGCGTGAAGCCTCCGCCGAGCTGTTCGCCATGGACCGCCGCCAATCCGGTGCCGGCGTGCCGCAACTCATCGAGCGCCTGCGCGCCCGTCTGGGAACCGAGGCCGTTTATGGACTCTGCCTGGTTCCTGAGCATCGCCCGGAATCGGCCTGGCGCGTCGCGGAGCCGGCGTTGCCGGCGGCAACGCGGAACCGAGGCCGGGGCCCGAAGCCGGAATCTGCAGAACCAGATTCCGGGAAGACCCTTGTGGCTGCTCGTCGAGCCGCAGCCGCTCGACGGTGGCGATCAGCCGTGCTTCGAAGGAGTGCTCGAGCTCGAGCAGGGACCCGAGCGCATCGAGAGTGGCTGGTGGGACGGCCGCGACGTCCGGCGCGACTACTACGTCGCCCGCAATCCGGCCGGTGTGCGGCTATGGGTGTTTCGCGAGCGCCGGACGCCACGCCGCTGGTTTCTGCACGGCGTGTTCGGCTGATGCGTGCGGCGAGCGCGATGAGCTACGCGGAACTGCATTGCCTGACGCAACTTCAGCTTCCTGCGGGGCGCTTCGCATCCGGAGGAGCTGGTCGAGCGCGCGGTGGAGCTCGGCTATGCGGCGCTCGCGATCACGGACGAGTGCTCCGTGGCCGGCGTGGTGCGTGCCCACGTGGCGGCACGCGAGCATGCGCTGCCACTGATCGTCGGCAGCGAGTTTCGCCTCGAGGACGGATTACGACCTCGTGCTGCTCGCGACCAGCCGCGACGGTTATGGCCAGCTCTGCCGGCTGATCACGCGGGCGCGCCGGGCGGCAACCAAGGGCAGTTACCGTCTCACGCGCGACGACCTGGCGCCCACGACGGATGCACCCTCCGACGAGGCGCCTCACGCGCTCGACGACTGTCTCGCGCTCTGGCTGCCCGGCAAGACGCCCTGCGCGGCGGATGGCCGCTGGCTCGCGAGCCTCTTTCCCGACCGCCTGTGGATCGCGGTCGAGCTGCTCACGAGCGGGCAGGATCGGCGCCGGCTCGCCTCGCTCCAGACGCTCGGGACGTGAGCTCGGCCTGCCGCTCGTCGCGGCGGGCGACGTGCACATGCACGTACGCGGCCGGCGCGCGCTGCAGGATGTGCTCACGGCGACGCGGCTGCGCACCACCGTCGAGCGCGCGGGTCTCGCGCTGCATCCGAACGGCGAGCGCCACCTGCGGCCGCTTGCCGCGGCTGCGCGAGATCTATCCGCCCGAGCTGCTCGAGGCGACGCTGCGACGATCGCTGCGCGCTGCCGCTTCTCGCTCGACGAGCTGCGCTACGAGTACCCGCGCGAGATCGTCCCCGAGGGCGAGACGCCGTCGAGCTGGCTGCGACAGCTCACCCTGAAGGGCATGCGCCGACGCTGGCCCGATGGCGCGCCCGCTCAGGTGATGCGAGCTCGATCGAGCACGAGCTCGCGCTGATCGCGGAGCTCAGCTTCGAGGCGTATTTCCTGACGGTGCACGACATCGTCGAGCTATGCGCGTTCGCTCGGCATCCTCTGCCAGGGGCGCGGCTCGGCGGCGAATTCGGCCGTCTGCTTCTGCCTGGGCGTCACCGAGGTGGATCCCGGCGCGGATGTCGCTGCTCTTCGAGCGCTTCATCTCGCGCGAGCGCAACGAGCCGCCGGACATCGACGTCGACTTCGAGCACGAGCGGCGCGAGGAGGTCATCCAGTACATCTATGCGAAGTACGGTCGCGACCGCGCGGCGCTCACCGCCACCGTGATCTGCTACCGGCCGCGCAGCGCGCTGCGCGACGTGGCGAAGGCGCTGGGTCTCGATGCCGCTGCAGGTCGAGGCGCTGGCGCGGTCGATGCAGTGGTGGGACGGCTCCGCCATCGAGGCCGATCGCGTGCGCGAGGCCGGGCTCGATCCGGACGAGCCCGGTGCTTGCGCGGGTGCTGACGCTCGCACGCACGCTGCTCGGCTTTCCGCGGCATCTGTCGCAGCACGTCGGCGGCTTCGTGATCTCGCGCGGGCCGCTCGCCGAGCTCGTGCCGATCGAGAACGCGGCGATGGAGGACCGCACCGTCATCCAGTGGGACAAGGACGATCTCGACGCGCTCGGGCTGCTCAAGGTGGACGTGCTCGGGCTCGGGATGCTGACGGCGATCCGGCGCAGCTTTGATCTCATCGAGCGCCATCGCGGCACGCGCTGGACGCTCGCCACCGTGCCGGCGGAGGACCCGCAGGTCTACGAGATGGTCTGTCACGGCGACACGATCGGTGTGTTCCAGATCGAGTCGCGCGCGCAGATGGCGATGCTGCCGCGGCTCAGACCCGAGTGCTATTACGACCTCGTGATCGAGGTGGCGATCGTCCGGCCCGGCCCGATCCAGGGCGACATGGTGCACCCGTACCTGCGCCGGAGGAGCGGCGAGGAGCCGGTGACCTACCCGAGCCCCGAGGTCGAGAGCGTCCTCAAGCGCACGCTCGGCGTGCCGATCTTCCAGGAGCAGGTGATGCAGCTGGCCGTCGTCGCAGCGGGTTTCACGCCCGGCGAGGCGGACCGGCTCCGCCGGGCGATGGCGGCCTGGAAGCGCAAGGGAGGGCTCGGCCCATTCGAAGAGCGACTCATCCGCGGCATGCGCGAGCGCGGCTACGCGGAGGAGTTCGCGCGACAGATCTTCCGGCAGATCCTGGGCTTCGGCGAATACGGGTTCCCGGAATGCGTCGTCGGCGAGACGCGGGTGGTGGACGTGGATACTGGGCGTTGGCCGACCATCGACGAGATCGTCTCAGGTCGCGCTCGTCTGGACAATACGCTCGCATGCGACGACCAGCTGCGCTTGCGAAAGCGCAAGGTTCTCGCCGTGGTTCCAAGCGGCGTGAAGCCCGTATGGCGGTTGCGTACGGCGCTGGGTCATACGATCACTGCAACGGGAGAGCATCCGTTCATGACGATGGATGGCTGGCGCCAACTCGGAAAACTGCGGGTTGGCGACTACGTCGCAGCAGTGCGCTCTATTCCGGTCTCGGGTCGTCGCCGATGGCCGCGCCATCAGATCCTCGTCCTTGCCGATCTGATCGCCGAGGGCAATCTGTGCCATCCCAGTACGTTCTATTTCTACACGACCGCTTCATGGCACCGCGATGAGTTCGTAAGGGCAGTGGAGCACTTCCCGAACACCCGGGCGGTCATCGAACGCCACAGAAGCTGCTTTTCGGTGCGCGTCGTCCGGCGCGAGCGCGATCAGCCGGTTGGAGCCGTGACTTGGGCGCGGTCGCTGGGGATCTGGGGATGCAATGCCCGCGAAAAGCATCTACCACCGGAAGTCTTCGAGTTGTGCGATGGGCACATCGCGCTGCTCCTCGCACGGCTGTGGGAGGGAGACGGCGGCTTTTCGATGAAAGGGCACGCATCGTACGACACCGCTTCGCGTCGCCTCGGCTCAGAGGTGCAGCACCTGCTCCTGCGATTGGGGATCATCGCGCGTCTGTATCGTCGCGAGCGTCCCTACAAAGAGCGGAAACTCGAACACTTCGTCGTTACAGTGACGGGTGAAGAGCCGTTGCGTCGGTTCTGGCGCTACATCGGACGCCGCTTTCTGGACCCCACCAAACGTCATCAATCCAAGACGTTGGCGGCACGCAGAAACGGGCGCATGTCGCGCGACATCATTCCGCTCGAAGTCCGTGCAATCATTCGCCGGGAACGCGATGCGTCGGGTTTGACGTGGCATGAGATCGGACAAACGGCCGGTCTCAGCATGCGCGAGATCCAGGCGCGGGCCAACGGAAACAAGGGGGGCTTCCGCCGCTTTGTGATCGAGCGCTTGGCGACGGTTCTGCGCTCCGGCGATCTTTTGTGCCTTTCAGACTCGGATGTCTATTGGGACAAGATCGTGGCGATCGAAGCTCTCGGATCTCAGCCGACATACGATCTGCAAATCGAAGGCGATCACAACTTCGTGGCCAACAACTTCGTCGTTCACAATTCCCACGCCGCGAGTTTCGCGCTGCTCGTATACGTCTCGGCCTGGCTCAAGCGTCACGAGCCGGCGGCCTTCGCGGCGGCGCTCATCAACAGCCAGCCGATGGGATTTTATGCGCCCTCGCAGCTGGTGCAGGATGCGCGCCGTCACGGCGTCGAGGTGCGTCCGGTCGATGTCGATGCGAGCGACTGGGACTGCACGCTCGAGCCCGGCGAGAGCGGGGCGCTCGCGCTGCGCCTCGGTATGCGTCTGGTGAAGGGCTTCCCGGAGGCGGCGGCGCTGCGACTGGTCGAGGCACGGAGTGCGGCCCGCTTCGACAGCGTGCAGTCGCTGGCCGTGCGGGCCCGGCTCGACCGGCGCGAGCTCGGCTGTCTCGCCGCCGCTGGCGCGCTGGCCCGGCTGGCCGGGCATCGTCATCGGGCGGCCTGGCAGGTCGCGGGAGTGGAGACCCCGTCACCCCTGATCGCCGAGCCGCAGGTCGCCGAGGGCATACCGCTGCTGCGCGCGCCGCGCGAGGGTCAGGACATCGTGGCGGATTACCGGCACATGGGTGTGAGCCTGCGGCGTCATCCACTCGAGCTGCTGCGCCCGCGGCTCGAGGCGTGCTCTGTGCTGAGTGCCGCGCGGTTGCGCGAATGTCCCAGCGGCTCGCGGGTGCGTACGGCCGGGTTGGTGGTCACGCGCCAGCGTCCGGGTACGGCCAGTGGGGTCACCTTCGTTACTCTCGAGGACGAGACGGGGTATATCAATCTCATCGTGTGGCGGCAGATCGCCGAGCGGCAGCGGCGCGCGCTCGTCGGCTCGCGCCTGATGGGAGTGACTGGCGAGCTGCAGCTCGAAGGCGAGGTGATGCACGTCATCGTGCACCGGATCAGCGATCTGTCGCGCTGGCTCGGCGATCTGGTGGCGCCCTCGCGCGACTTTCGCTGAGACGTCCTTTACTTCGCCGGCCGACTCGGCCGCGCGCCGTCGCCGATGTCGTAATCGTCGAAGTCGCTCAGCAGTTCCGAGGTGCGCTTCTGCTCGAGCAGCCGCTCGAGCTTGCGCCAGGCAGGCTCGGAACCACGGGGCGCCCCCCGCTTGCGCTTGTCGAGGTCCTGCATCAGTCGATCGACGTCGAGCGATTCCTCGTCGCCTTGGACTGCCTCATCATCCTCGTCTTCGAACTCTTCGGATTCTGGCTTCTCGCTCATCGCATCGCCTGCGGCACGGGGTCGCGATTCGCGCGACTTATACTGCGCGCGTCCCAACCCGGCAAGATCGGCGATCACGAATCCGAACCAGCAGGGGTGCCGCTCGATGGTCGCCGAGGCACACGAGACGCGGCGACGCCCAAGTCAATGCAATAGGGATGCCATCCTGCGCCGGAACGGTGCGACCCGCTCGTCGGCGCTGCCGAGTACCTCAAATACGGCGAGGATGCTGCGGCGCGCCACGTCGTCGCCATAGGCCCGATCGTGCTGCATGAGCGTGAGCCACTCCTCGAGGGCGGCTGTGTACTCCCCGTCGACCGCATGGTGAGCGGCCAATGCGTGCCGGGCGCCCGCATCGCCCGGGTCTGTCGCGAGCACCGTACGGGCGCTCGCTGCGTCGGGTCCGGCAGATGCCGTTTCGAGGAACCCGAGCCGGGCCCGGAGGGTCGCGAGCGTCGGAAACTGCGGATCCCGGGCGGCGAGCCGGGCGATGGAGGCCGTGGCTCCCGGGGCATCGCGCACCAGGAGTTGCAACCCGGCGAGCGCGGCGAGCAGGACGGGTTCTTCGGGCCGCTCGGCCAGCGCGGCCTCGACGGTCCGGACGGCGCCGCCATGATCGCCTGCCTGCGCCAGGGCGTGCGCCTCCACGATCGGGTCCACGGCGCCCGGGGCCGGCGCTGCGGCGGCGACATGCCGCTCGAGCATCGCGCGGATCGTGGTCTCGGGCTGCACGCCCGTGAACTGATCGACAACTTGACCGCGATGGATGAGCAGCACGGTCGGGATGCTGCGGATGCCAAAGTGGGCGGCGACCTCCTGCTCCTCGTCGACATTGAGCTTCGCGAGGAGGAGCCGGCCGGCGTAGTCCTGGGCGATTCGATCGAGCACGGGCATCAGCGTGCGGCAGGGAGCGCACCAGGAAGCCCAGAAATCGACCAGGACCGGCACGCGGTTCGAGGTCTCGATCACGGTCGTCGCAAAATTTTCAACCGTCGCGATCAGCGTCTGCGGCGTCTCGTCCATCGGTTCTCCGCGGACCGCAGATCCTCTGCGCCGTGCGGCCGCCGGGCAGTGTGCACCACAGACGCCCCGGGACGTAAACCGGCTGCCGGCCGCGGATCCACTTGGCTATACTCGCGTCCCCTTAAAACAGCCGAATCAAGGGGATACAGGAGGTCGATGATGCCAGGGAAAAAATGGATCGGTGTCTGTCTTATCGCCCTGTGCGGCGCGTCGCAGAGCGCGTTTGCGGACTGGAAGGGCAAGGGCGAGCTCGGCGCCTCCTTTGCAAGCGGCAACAGCGAGAACGAGTCGGCAAACGCCGCGCTCGAGGTCAAGAATACGCACGACAAATGGACACATACCCTGGGCTTCGCCGGTAACTATGGCAGCGACGGCTCGACTACCACCGCGGAACGATGGGAGGTGCGCGGCCAGTCCGACTACAGTTTCACCGAGCGTGCCTATTGGTTCGGCGCCGGACGTTACGAGGACGATCGGTTCAGTGCCTTCGATTTCCAGGCATCGCTCTCGACGGGTCTGGGTTACAAGATCATCAATACCGAACGGACCAAGTTCTGGGTGCAGGCCGGCCCCGGTTATCGCTTTGCCGAGCTGCGCGAGACTGGGGAATCCGCGGACGGCATGATCGTGCGTGGAGACATGGGATTCGAACACCAGCTCACCGATACGACCAAGATCGTTGACCGGTTTCTGATCGAGAGCGGCTCCGACAATACCTATGTGCAGAACGACCTGGGCCTGGAGGTGACGGTTACCGGCGCGCTCGGTCTGCGGCTGGGTTACCAGGTCCGGCACAACACCGACGTGCTCCCGGGTGTGGAGAAGACCGATACTCTCGCCACGGTCGGATTGATCTACGAAACCAAGTAAGCTCACCAGCATGAGAGCGCCTGCGGATGTGCGGCCTGAGCCGCGCTTCCTGTATAGCAATCCGGCCGATATCGACACCGAGGTCGGACGCCGCATCAACGCGGACTTTCTCGGAGACGAGGACACGATCGTCCGGCGTCTGGCCGACGAAGCCCGTCTTTCGGCCGCGGATCAGGCCAAGGTGCGGGCCACGGCGGTCCGGCTGGTCGAGTCCGTGCGCCGCGAGCGCGCCGCGAAATCCGGGCTCGACGCCTTTCTGCGGAAATACGACCTCTCCTCGCAGGAGGGCGTGATCCTGATGTGTCTGGCGGAGGCACTGCTTCGCATTCCGGACGACGACACCGCCGACCGGCTGATAGCCGACAAGATCCGCGCGGGCGACTGGGAGAGTCACCTGGGCGACAGCGAGTCGCTGTTCGTCAACGCATCGACCTGGGGCCTGCTGCTCACCGGACGCATGGTGTCGCTCGACGACGCTGAGCGCGGCACGCCGGGCAGCTTGGTTTCGCGGCTGGTCACCCGGATCGGCGAACCGATGGTCCGTGGGGCCATGCGCCAGGCGATGCGCATCATGGGTCACCAGTTCGTGATGGGTCGCACCATCGAGGAGGCGCTCGAGCGATCGCTCAAAGGCGAAAGCGCCCGCTACCGATATTCGTTCGACATGCTGGGCGAGGCGGCGCTCACTGCGCCGGATGCCGAGCATTACCTCGCCGCCTACCGTACGGCGATCGCCACGGTGGGACGCGGTACACCGCCGGGCACCGCCGTCGAAGCGGCCGCCAGCATCTCGGTCAAGCTGTCCGCGCTGCATCCACGCTACGAGCGCAGCAATCGCGGCCAGGTGCTCGCCGAGCTCGGCCCGCGCGTGGTCGAACTCGCGCGGGCGGCGCGCGATGCGGGTGTGGCGCTCACCGTGGATGCGGAGGAGAGCGAGCGGCTCGAGTTGTCGCTCGAGCTCGTCGAGGCGGTCTGCCGCGCGCCGGAGCTGAACGGCTGGCACGGGTTCGGGCTCGCCGTACAGGCATACCAGAAGCGCGGCACGGCCGTAATCGACTGGCTTGCATCGCTCGCAGCGGCGACGCGCCGGCGGCTCAACGTGCGCCTCGTCAAGGGCGCCTACTGGGACAGCGAGATCAAGCGTGCGCAGGAGCGCGGGTTCGATGCCTACCCGGTCTACACGCGCAAGTGCAACACCGACGTAGCCTATCTGGCACTCGCGGGGCGAATGTTGCGCGCCGGCGAGTGGATCAACCCGCAGTTTGCGACGCACAACGCCCACACCGTCGCCTACGTCTCGCAGCTCGGCCGGCAGCTGAACCGCAGTTTCGAATTCCAGCGGCTGCACGGCATGGGAGAGGAACTCTACGCACAGGTCGTTGGGCGCGACGGGCTCGATCGCCCCTGCCGCGTCTATGCGCCGGTTGGCGAGCACGAGGACCTGCTGCCGTACCTGGTCCGCCGATTGCTCGAGAACGGCGCCAACACATCCTTCGTCAACCGCATTCTCGATGACCGGCTGCCTGCCGAGGTGATCGCGGCCGACCCGGTCGATGAGGTCGATGCGTTGCCGGCGGTCGCTCATCCGCGAATCCCGTCGCCGCGGCGGCTGTACGGTCAGGAACGCGTCAATTCGCGAGGCCTGAACCTTGCAGATGGCGCCACGGTCGCCGCGCTCGAGCGCGACATGGCAGCGGCCGCGCGTGGTGCGCACCAGGCAGCGCCGATCATCGACGGGCGCGCCCGTGATGGGCGCTCCTCGCCGGTCACCAATCCCGCCCGGCGCTCGGATGTCGTCGGCACCGTCACCGTCGCCGGTTCCGCCCTGGTGGACGAGGCGCTGCGGAGCGCTTCGGCGGCCGCCGTGGACTGGTCGTCGATACCTGCCGACGATCGCGCACGGACGCTCGAGACCGCGGCCGAGGCCTTCGAGGCGCAGATGCCGGCACTGATCGAGCTCGCCGTGCGCGAGGCGGGCAAGAGCATTCCGGACGGCGTCGCCGAGGTTCGCGAGGCGGTCGATTTCCTGCGCTACTACGCTGCGCGCGCACGTGCGGAGTTCGGCTCGCCGCTGCGTCTGCCCGGACCGACCGGTGAGAGCAACGAGCTGTCGCTGCACGGACGCGGTGTATTCGTCTGTATCAGCCCATGGAACTTCCCGCTCGCGATCTTCACGGGCCAGGTTGCGGCGGCACTGGCCGCGGGCAACGCCGTGATCGCCAAGCCTGCCGAGCAGACGCCGTTGATAGCGGCTGCCGCGGTCCGGATCCTTCATGCGAGCGGAGTGCCTGGGACGGTGCTGCAGTTCCTGCCGGGTGACGGCGTCGAGGTCGGCGCCCGCGCCGTGGCCGATCCGCGCGTGGCCGGAGTGGCGTTTACGGGCTCAACGGAAACCGCCCACGCGATACATCGCACGCTCGCTGGCCGCGGCGGGCCGATCCCGGTGCTGATCGCGGAGACCGGCGGCCAGAATGCGATGATCGTCGACAGCTCCGCGCTTCCCGAGCAGGTCGTTCTCGATGCCGTCCAGTCAGGCTTCAACAGTGCGGGTCAGCGCTGCTCTGCGCTCAGGATCCTGTGCGTGCAGGAGGAGATCGCCGAGAAGGTGCTCCGGTTACTCGCCGGTGCGATGGACGAGCTGCAGGTTGGCGATCCGGCATGGCTGCGCACCGACGTTGGCCCGGTAATCGACGAAGAGGCGCTGCGCTCCCTCGAGGGGCACGCGGAGCGGATCGCGCGCGGGGCGCCCTGGCATCACCGCTGCCGGCTCGGGGCCGACACCGGCGATGGTTATTTCCTCGCGCCGCTCGCGGTCGAGATCGACTCCATCGGGCGGCTCGAGCGCGAAGTCTTCGGCCCGATCATCCATGTACTGCGTTACCGGTCCGATCGCCTCGAGTCGCTCGTAGATGCAATCAACGCGACGGGTTACGGCCTCACCTTCGGCATCCACACCCGGATCGACAGCACCGCCCGGAGGGTCGCCGCGCGGGTCAGCGCGGGAAACGTGTACGTGAACCGCAACATGATCGGCGCAGTGGTGGGCGTCCAGCCCTTCGGCGGCAGCGGGCTCTCCGGAACGGGGCCCAAGGCCGGGCGGCCCGCATTACCTGCACCGGTTCGCGCACGAGCGCACGTTGACGATCAACACCTCGGCCGTCGGCGGCAACGCCTCGTTGCTCGCAATGGATTAGGTGGCGGGCGCGCATGAACCTGAGCGTTCTCGACATCTTCAAGATCGGCGTCGGCCCCTCGAGCTCGCACACGATGGGGCCGATGAACGCAGCCTGCACGTTTGTGGACGACCTGGGGCGACTCGGTCTGCTCGAGAAGACCGCGCGCGTCGGCGCCCAGGTTTATGGCTCGCTCGCGCTCACGGGAAAGGGGCATTGCACCGATCGCGCCGTGATCGCTCGGTCTCGCCGGCCATCGACCGCACACGGTCGATCCGGCGGCGATCGAGCCGACGCTTGAGCAGATCCGCGCCAGCGGACGCCTGCGCCTCGCGGGGCGGCACGAGATCGCCTTCGACGAGCCGCTCGATCTGCTCTTTCACCGCGATCAGACGCTGCCTCTGCATCCGAACGGAATGCGCTTTACGGCGCTCGGCGCCGCGGGCGAGGTGCTGCACCGCGAAGAGTTCTATTCGACTGGCGGCGGCTTCGTCGTGCGCGCTGCCGAGTTCGGCCGCGATCCCGACGCCGGCAAGGACGTGCGGGTGCGCTACCACTTCGAGTCCGGGGCCGACCTGCTCCGCATCTGCCGGGAGGAAGGCCTCGAGATGCACGAGGTCGTGCTTGCGAACGAGGCGGCGTTTCGACCCGAGGCGCAGACGCGCGAGGGGCTGCTCCGGATTTGGTCGGCGATGAACGACTGCATCGAGCGCGGGCTCAAGGGTACGGGCCTGCTGCCGGGTGTGCTCAAGGTTCGCCGACGCGCAGCACGCCTGCATCGGATGCTGGTCGAAGCGGGCGGGTCGCAGCCGCTGCACGTGATGGACTGGGTCAATGCCTTTGCGCTCGCCGTCAACGAAGAGAATGCCGCGGGTGGGCGGGTTGTGACCGCGCCGACCAACGGCGCGGCTGGGATCGTACCGGCGGTGATCGCCTACTACCGGCGCTTCGAACCTGGCGCAAGCGATGAGGGCATACTGAGATTTCTGCTCGTCGCGGGCGCGATCGGCATGCTGTACAAGCGCAACGCCTCGATCTCCGGCGCGGAGATGGGCTGCCAGGGTGAGGTCGGCGTCGCCTGTTCCATGGCGGCGCGCGGGGCTGGTCGCGGCGATGAACGGCACGCCCGAGCAGATCGAAAATGCCGCCGAGATCGGAATGGAGCACAATCTTGGCCTGACCTGCGACCCGATCGCCGGTCTGGTGCAGATTCCCTGCATCGAGCGCAATGCCATGGGCGCGATGAAAGCGATCAACGCCGCGCGACTCGCCGCGCGCGGCGACGGCACTCACAAGGTCTCGCTCGACCAGGTCATTGCGACGATGCGCCAGACCGGGCACGACATGTCGGTCATCTACAAGGAAACGAGCCAGGGCGGCCTGGCGGTCAACGTGCCCGAATGCTGACGATGCAGGGCCGCCGGTGTGTGGTGACGGGCGCGTTCGGCCAGCTCGGTTCCACCGTGGCCCGGGCGTTTGCGCGCGCCGGGGCGAAGGTCGCGCTGCTCGATGTCGCGCCCGCGATTCCCCCGGCGCTCGAGGCCGAGTTTGCGCAGACGCACCTGCTGATACGCGCCGTCGATCTCGCCGACGGCGAGGCGACCCGTAAGGCGATGGCTGCGGCCGCGATGCGCTTCGGCGGCATCGACGTGCTGGTCAACGTCGCGGGTGGATTTCGCTACGAAACGCTGCTCGAAGGTGGGGTCGCGACCTGGGACGAGATGTACGCGATGAACCTGCGCACGGCCGTGGTGAGCTGCAAGGCGGCGCTCCCCGCGCTCCTCGAGAGCGGTCGCGGGCGGATCGTCAATATCGGTGCAGGCGCCGCTGCGAAGGGTCGGGCCGGGATGGGCGCGTACACCGCGTCCAAGGCCGGGGTGCAGCGCCTTACCGAGAGCCTCGCCGACGAGCTCAAGGACCGGGGCGTTACGGTGAATGCGATCCTGCCGGGCACGATCGACACGCCCCGCAACCGTGCGGACATGCCGGACGCGGACTTCTCGCGCTGGGTCGCGCCCGCCGCGATTGCCGAGGTGATCCTGTTCCTGGCCTCGGACGCAGCGGCGGCCGTGACGGGTGCTGCGATACCCGTTACCGGGCGCGGCTGAGCACCGGCGTCGACTGGGTCAGGTCGGCTTGCGGGGATAATCGAACTCGACGTCTTCGCCCTGGCCCCAGTCAAGACGGTCCCAGCTGGCGATCTCGAAGCGCGCGGTGAATACAGCACACGTCGGCATGTTGTCGATCGTTTCGTCCCCCGACAGCCGGTTGGCAAACTCGGTTACCCCGGGGTTGTGACCGACCACCATGATGTGTTTTGCGGCCGCGCCGAGCTCGCGCAGCAGCGCGAGCATATCGGCTGGCGCAGCCAGGTACAGCCGTTCCTCCGCCTGCAGAAGCGAGGCAACCACACGAAGCTCCCGCGCCATGACCGTTGCAGTGGTCAGCGCGCGCACGGCGGGGCTGGAAAGGATTCGATCCGGCTTGAGGCGACGCGACCGGAGCCGTCGCGCCATCTCGGGCGCATCGCGCTGGCCACGTGCGTTGAGCGGACGGTCCCAGTCCTCCTGGCCGGGCAGCGACCAGTCGGACTTGGCATGCCGAACGAGTATCAGGCGCTTCACCCGGTGCGCACCTCGACCATGCCGTCGGTGATCCGCGTGGCGTAGGTCCGCACCGGCTCGTAGGCGGGCGGTGTCAGCGCCGCGCCGGTCCGGAGGCAGAACCGTGCGCCGTGGCGCGGGCACACGACGACGTCGCCATCAAGCTCGCCACCCGCGAGACCCTCGCCGTCGTGCGTGCAGACATCCTCGACCGCCAGGAACTCACCGTCGACGTTGAAGACTGCGACGAAGCGGCCGTCGACCTCGACGCTCGCATAGTCACCGGCCGGGATGGATGCCGCTGGTGCGACCGGGATCCAGGGCATGTGCTCGTCGCGGGTATCGACAGGCGATCCTCCGCTCACATCATGCCCGTCTGCAGACGCGCCGCGTCGGTCATCATCGTCTGGTTCCATGGCGGATCGAACACCAGTTCCACGTCGGCGCGCTTCACGGTCGGAATCAGCTCGACCTTCTCACGCACGTCCTGGACCAGCACTTCGCCCATGCCGCAGCCGGGCGCCGTAAGCGTCATCTCGATGGAAACCACGCGCCCGTCCGGCTCCGAACGCACCTCGCAGGAATAGACGAGGCCCAAGTCCACGATATTGATCGGGATCTCGGGGTCGTAGCAGGTCTTCATCTGCGTCCATGCGAGCTCCCGGACGTCCGCGTCGCTTGCGTCAGGCGGCAGCTCCGGCACCGCGGCGAGCTCCTTGCCGAGCGCATCCGCGTCCTTGCCTGCGACGCGGAACAGGTTGCCCTCGACGTAGACCGTAAAGCTGCCGCCGAGTGCCTGCGTGATGAACCCACTCTGTCCGGCGCGCAGCTTGACGTTGATGCCGGCCGGGACGATCACGGCGTCCACGTCGCGCGACAGGGTGAAGGGCTCGTTGTCGGAGCGGCTCATGGCCACTCCGCCGGGTTGCCCTCGGTGCAGACGGGCTCGGCCTGCGAATGCAACGCAGCGTCGAGCGTGTGCCAGCAGAGGCTCGCGCACTTGACGCGCGCCGGGAACTCGCGCACGCCTGACAGCGCACCGAGCTTGCCCAGCGGGACCGGATCGATGGTGGCCTCGGGGCTCGTCAGCAGCTCGTGCATGGTCGCGAACAGGCGTTCGGCGTCGACGACGGCACGGCCCTTGACGCTCTCGGTCAGGAGTGATGCCGACGCGACCGAGATCGCGCAACCGCTGCCCTCGAACGAGACGTCGCGGATGGTGTCGCCTTCGAGCTTGACGTAGAGCGTGAGCCGGTCGCCGCACAGCGGGTTGAAGCCTTCCGCGTGCCGGTCGGCGTCGGGCATGGCGCGGAAATTGCGCGGGTTGCGGTTGTGATCGACGATCACGTCGCGGTAAAGGTCCTTGAGGTCCATCAGGCGAACATCCCGCGGGCGAGCTCCACCGCGGCAGCGAGCCGCTCGACTTCGTCGTGCGTGTTGTAGAAGGAGAACGAGGCGCGCGCCGTCGCCGGCAGGCCGAAGTACTCCATGACCGGCATCGCGCAGTGATGACCGGTGCGGATCGCGATGCCCTGGTGGTCGAGGATCGTCCCGAGGTCGTGCGGGTGTACGCCGTCGAGGGTGAAGGACACGACGGCACATTTCTCGGCCGCCGTTCCGACAAGCGTAAGACCCGGGATCTCGCTCAGGCGCTCGTTGGCGTGCGTGAGCAGTTCATGCTCGGCGGCTGCGATCCGGTCGAGCCCCAGCGTCTCCAGATAATCCACGGCCGCGGCCAGGCCGACCGCGCCCGCGATATGCGGGGTGCCGGCCTCGAACTTGTGCGGCACCTCGTTGTAGATGGTGCGCTCGAAACTCACCGCCAGGATCATGTCGCCGCCGCCCTGCCACGGCGGCATCGCATTCAGGAGCGCTTCGCGCCCGTAAAGCACGCCGATCCCGGTGGGGCCGCACATCTTGTGGGACGAGAAGCAGTAGAAGTCGCAGTCGAGCGCCTGTACGTCCACTTTCATATGTGGCACGGCCTGCGCTCCGTCGAGCAGGACGGTGACGCCACGCCGGCGTGCCTCGGCGATGAAGCGACGCACGGGCACGATCGTGCCGAGCGCGTTCGAGACGTGCGCCAGCGCAAGCAGGCGAGTGCGGTCGGACAACAGGTCCGGGTAAGCATCGAAGTCGAGCTCGCCGGCGCGAGTCATCGGGATCACCCGCAACCGGGCCCCCGTCTGCTCGCAGAGCAGCTGCCAGGGCACGATGTTCGCGTGGTGCTCGAGGTGCGATATCAGGATCTCGTCGCCCTGCCGAAGAGCGGGTCGACCCCAGGACTGCGCGACGAGGTTGATGGCCTCGGTGGTGCCGCGGACGAACACGATCTCGCGCGGCGAGCGGGCGTTTATGAAATGCTGGACGCGCCGGCGCGCACCCTCGAACAGGTCCGTCGCTTCCTGGCTCAGCGTATGGACGCCGCGGTGGACGTTCGCGTGCGAGTGCTCGTAATAGCGGGAGACGGCGTCGATCACGGATTGCGGGTGCTGGCTGGACGCAGCGTTGTCGAGATAGGCAAGCGGCTGGCCGTTGACCGAACGCGCCAGGATCGGAAAGTCGAGCCGCACCCGCGCCACGTCGAGCGGTACCTCGCCGCGCACGCGGCCGGCGGGATGGGTCACGGCGTTCATGCGGCCTCCGCGAGCAGCCGGTCGAGCCGCGCATCGAACGCCGCGTGCACTGCGCGGGCGAAAGGCTCGAGGTCCATGCGCGAGAACACGGCTCCCGCGAACGCGCGCGTCAATGCGTTGCGGGCGGAGCGCTCATCCAGTCCGCGCGCGCGCAGGTAGAAGAGGGCGGCCGGATCGAGCTGGCCGGTCGTTGCACCGTGATTGCACTTCACGTCGTCGGCGTAGATCTCGAGCTCGGGCTTGGTATCGATCTCTGCGCCAGGCCCGAGCAGAAGGTTGCGGCTGGTCTGCCGGGACACCGACTTCTGAGCGCCTTCGTCTACCACCACCCTGCTGTTGATCACGCCGCGGCCGCGCCCCGCGGCAATGCCGCGATAGTCCTGCAGACTGGTTGTGCCGGGGCGGCGTGCTGGACGCGCGGCTGGGTGTCGAGATGTCGGGCGTCGTCGGCGAGAAAAAGGCCGGTCAGCTCCGCGGAGGCGCCGCTGCCCTCCAGGCGTGCGCGAAGGTCCAGCCGGGCCAGGGATCCTCCGAGACTCGCATCGCGAACCACGAGCCGCGCGTCTCGCGCAAGCACCGCCTCGATACGTTCGATCTGGAAGCTCCTGGCGCCCTGCTGTTGCAACCGGTAGATCTGCAGCTCGGACCGCTCGCCGGCCTGGACGTCGATCACCGCGTTGACGAAGCGCTCCGCGCTATCGTCGCCCCGGTAATGCATGACCAGCTTGAGGCCCGCACCCGCGGCGAGGCGCACCAGCACACGCGGGTGACTCGCGGAGCTCTCGTCGCCCAGCGCGTCGATCTGCAGGTGCACGACCGTGTCCGTGGTCACGGTCGAAGCCGCCTCGAGCAGGAGCGCGTCACCGCAGAACGCGGCGTTCAGCGCCGCGAACCGCTCGGTGCCGCCCCCGACGGGGATCCGCAGCCAGGACGCCGCGTCCGTGTCGCCGCCGTGCCGCGCGAGCGAACGCAGGCGCAGACCCTCCGGCCAGCCATCGAGCCCGGATGCAGCCTCGTGCAGATAGCCATTGACCAGCACCGCGCGGTGCGGGGCAAACGACGGGGCGGCCGGTGGCGTCGCGGCGAGCGCCTGTTCGCGCACGACCGGCGCGAATTCCCGACCCGCGAGCCGCCGCAGGCTCGTGTACTTCCAGTCTTCGTCGCGTGCGCCCGGGAAACCGAGCTCCGCAAAGCGCTCGAAGGCCTCGGCGCGCCGCGATGCGATCGGATCATTCGCCGGCACACGGTCGAGCGCCGCGCGCCAACGCGCCACAGGATCGACTGCGCTGCGAGCGTTCATGCGACCTTTGCCTCGCGACGGACCCAGTCGTAGCCGCGCTGCTCGAGCTCGATCGCCAGCCCGGCGTCGCCGGATCGCAATATGCGTCCGTCGAGAAGAACATGGACCTGATCGGGCACGACATAGGTGAGCAAACGCTGGTAGTGGGTGACCAGCACGATCGAGCGTGCCGGATCCCGCATCCTGTTGACGCCGTCGGCCACGACGCGCAGCGCATCGATGTCGAGGCCTGAATCGGTCTCGTCGAGCACCGCGAGCGTCGGCGTAAGGACGGCCATCTGCAGGATCTCGTTGCGTTTCTTCTCTCCTCCGGAGAATCCCTCGTTGACGCCGCGGTTGAGGAGGCTCTCGTCCATCTGCATCATCTGCAACTTCTGGCGGACCAGGCCGAGGAACTCGAAGGCATCGAGCTCGGGCTCGCCTCGCTGCTTGCGTATCGCGTTGAGCGCGGCCTTGAGCAGATAGGCATTGTTGACGCCTGGAATCTCGACGGGATACTGGAAGGCCAGGAAGACACCCGCGCGGGCGCGATCTTCCGGGCTCATGGCCAGCAGATCCTGGCCCTGGTACAGGACGCTGCCCTGCGTGACCTCGTAGCCGTCTCGTCCGGCCAGTACGCCCGCAAGCGTGCTCTTCCCGGAACCGTTCGGACCCATGATGGCGTGCATCTGCCCGGCGCTCACCTCGAGATCGAGCCCCTTGAGGATCTTCCGGGCGCCGACTTGTACGTGCAGGTTCGTGATGCTGAGCATGCGTCGCTTCCTGTGCCTCAACCCACCGCGCCTTCGAGGCTGACGGAAAGCAGGTTCTGCGCTTCGACCGCGAACTCCATCGGCAGCTCCTTGAACACCGCCTTGCAGAACCCGTTGACGATCAGGTTCACCGCGTCCTCCTGCGAGATCCCGCGGCTGCGGCAGTAGAACAGCTGGTCGTCGGCGATCTTCGAGGTCGATGCCTCGTGCTCGACGATCGCGCTCGGATTGCGGATCTCCATGTAGGGGAAGGTGTTGGCGCTGCAGCGGTCGCCCATCAGCAGCGAGTCGCACTGCGTGTAGTTGCGCGCGCCATCCGCCGAAGGCAGGATCTTGACGAGCCCGCGGTACGAGTTGCTGCCGTGGCCTGCGGAGATGCCCTTCGAGACGATGGTGCTTCGGCTTCCGCGGCCGATGTGGATCATCTTGGTGCCGGTGTCGGCCTGCTGGTAGTGATTGGCGAGCGCCACGGAATAGAACTCGCCGACCGTGTTGGCGCCGGTAAGCACGCAGCTCGGGTACTTCCAGGTGATCGCCGACCCGGTCTCGACCTGCGTCCAGCTGATGCGCGAGTCGTCGCCGCGGCATTCGCCGCGCTTCGTGACGAAGTTGTAGATACCGCCCCGGCCCTGCTCGTCACCCGGGTACCAGTTCTGCACGGTCGAGTACTTGATGGTCGCGCCGGCGAGCGCCACCAGCTCGACTACGGCCGCGTGCAACTGGTTCTCGTCGCGCATCGGGGCAGTGCAACCCTCCAGATAGCTGACGTGGCTGCCTTCGTCGGCGACGATCAGCGTGCGCTCGAACTGCCCGGTGTTGGCGGCATTGATGCGGAAATAGGTCGATAACTCCATGGGACAACGCACCCCGGGCGGCACGTAGACGAACGACCCATCGGTAAAGACGGCGGAATTCAAGGTCGCGAAGAAATTGTCCGTATAGGGCACCACCGAGCCCAGATAACGCTCGACGATCTCAGGATGCTCACGCACCGCCTCGGAGAACGAGCAGAACAGGACGCCTGCCTTCGCGAGCCGCTCGCGGAAGGTGGTCGCGACGGAGACACTGTCGAACACCGCATCCACGGCGACGCCCGCGAGGCGCGCACGCTCGTGCAGAGGCACACCGAGCTTCTCGTAGGTGGCGAGCAGTTTCGGGTCGACATCCGCCAGGCTCTTCGGCCCGTCGCCGCGCGCACGCGGCGCCGAGTAGTAGGAAATGGCCTGATAGTCGATGTCCGCGATACGCAGGTGTGCCCACTCCGGCTCCTGCATGGTGAGCCAGTGCCGGTAGGCCTTGAGCCGCCAATCCAACATGAACTGCGGTTCGCCCTTCTTCTGTGAAACGAGCCGGATCACCGACTCATCGAGCCCCGGCGGAACCGTGTCGGACTCGATGTCCGTGACGAAGCCATGCCGGTATTTCTGGCCGACAAGCGCGTCGAGATCCTGTGGCTTACTGGACATGCTGGGACCCTCAGACCCGACCCACCGACCGTGCCGTACCGGCGGGGCGAAGCGACGGCATCTCGGGACGCCATTGGGCGAGCGCCTCCTGGCCGGCGAGCTGCGCCAGGCTGATGTCGTCAAGCGCGCGGCGGATCGAACCGTTGATCCGCTGCCAGGCGCTGCCCGTGCGGCAGACGCCTTCAATATCGCAGGTGCTGTGACTGCCACTGCACTCCGTGATCGCGACCGGGCCCTCGATGGCATCGATGATCGCGGCGGCGCTGATACGCGTCGCCGGGCGCGCGAGCTGGTAGCCGCCGTGCGCGCCGCGCACGGAGGTCACGAGACCGGCGCGATGGAGGTTTTTGAGCAGCTTGCTGACCGTCGGCAAGCCGAGCCGTGTGCGCTCGGCGACCGCCGTCGCGGTCTGCCGGCGGTCCGGGGAGGCGGCCAGGCAGGCGAGTACGACCGTGCCGTAGTCCGTGAGCTTGCTGATGCGGAACATGGCGGAGCCCTCAATTGGGACTATTTTAGTCCTGATCGAGGCGGGCCGCAAAAGCGGCCGCACTGCGCCGTCCAGGGCCGCCGGGCGGACCTGCTAGAATTTCGCCCCCGAATCGCACCGGCATCGGCCAGCGCCGATGTCCTGAGCTGGAGGAGCAACATGAATCGAAGCGAGCTCGAAGCCAACGCGCGGGCCATGGTCGCGCCCGGCCGGG
This sequence comes from uncultured Gammaproteobacteria bacterium, assembly GCA_963728295.1. Lineage (GTDB taxonomy): Bacteria > Pseudomonadota > Gammaproteobacteria > Steroidobacterales > Steroidobacteraceae > DATJKD01. The sequence continues at coordinate 917,376 of CAVSKB010000011.1, forward strand.
GCATCCTCGCCGCCGACGAATCGACCGGCACCATCAAGAAGCGGTTCGACGCCATCAAGGTGGAGAACACGGAGGAGAACCGCCGCGCCTACCGGGAAATGCTGTTCGCGGCTCCCGGAATCGCCGAGCATATCAGCGGCGTGATCATGTACGACGAGACGCTGCGCCAGAAGACCCGCGCCGGCGTGCCGTTTGCGGAGCTACTCGCCAAGCAGGGCATCGTGCCCGGCATCAAGGTCGACGCGGGCGCCAAGCCGCTCGCAGGCTTCGCCGGCGAGACGATCACGGAGGGTCTCGACGGGCTGCGCGAGCGGCTCGCGGAGTACTACAAGCTGGGCGCACGTTTCGCGAAATGGCGCGCCGTGATCGACATCGGTGCAGGGATACCCGACGCGTTTCGCAATCGACGCCAATGCACACGCGCTCGCCCGCTACGCGGCGCTGTGCCAGGAAGCGAACATTGCCCCGATCGTCGAACCCGAAGTCCTCATGGATGGCGACCACACCCTCGCGCGCTGCGAGGAGGTGACCGATGCGGTGCTTGAATCCGTGTTCGGTCAGCTCTTTGAGCACCGCATCCTTCTCGAAGGCATGGTGCTAAAGCCCAATATGGTCATCTCCGGTAAGAAAGCCACCAAGCGCGCCCCGCCGGCGGAGGTCGCCGAGGCCACGCTCCGTTGTCTCAAGCGTCACGTCCCGCCCGCGGTTCCCGGCATCGCCTTCCTGTCGGGCGGGCAGAGCGAGGCCGAGGCGACCGAACACCTGAGCCTGATGAACCAGGTGTCCGGCCTACCGTGGGCGCTCACCTTCAGCTACGGCCGAGCGCTGCAGGAAAGCGCGCTCAAGGCCTGGGGCGGACGAGCCGAGAGCCTGGGAGCGGGGCAGAAGGCGTTCCTGCATCGGGCACGTCTCAACGGCCTCGCCCAGCGCGGCAAGTACACGGCCTCGCTCGAGGCCGCCTGAGCCCGCGCGCGACCGAAGTGACGAGCGCGACGAACTCCGCGGCGGCGGAGCCTTCCGGTGCGGGCGATGATTCCGTCGCCCGCCTGGTCGGCGTCCACTATGCGGTCGACGGCAAGCCGATCTTCCGCGGACTCGACATCGCGATCCGCCGTGGCCAGGTGACGGCGATCATGGGTCCGAGCGGCACGGGTAAGACCACGCTGCTGCGTCTCGTGACCGGGCAGATCTTCGCTGATGCCGGACAGGTGATCGTCGACGGCCGCGACGTCGCCACCCTCGACAGGCGCGCGCTGTACGCGCTGCGCCGGCGCATGGGCATGCTGTTCCAGAATGGCGCGTTGCTCACGGACCTCGACGTGTTCGAGAACGTCGCGTTTCCGCTGCGTGAGCACACCCGGCTTCCGGAGCGCCTGATACGCAACGTCGTGCTGATGAAGCTGCACGCGGTGGGCCTCCGCGGCGCGGCCGAGCTATACCCGCAACAGCTCTCGGGCGGCATGGGGCGCCGTGTGGCGCTCGCGCGCGCCATCGCGATGGACCCCGACATCCTGATCTACGACGAGCCCTTCGCGGGGCTCGATCCGATCTCGATGGGCGTAGTCATGCGGCTGATCCGGCAGCTCAACGACGCACTCAGCATCAGCAGCATCGTCGTCACGCACGACGTGCGCGAGATCTCGCAGATCGCGGACACCAGTTACATTCTCTCGGACGGGCAGGTGGTCGCGAGCGGCGGCCCAAAAGAGCTCGAGGCGAGCTCGTCGGAAATCGTGCGCCAGTTTATCGGCGGGCAGGCGGATGGACCGGTGCCGTTTCACTATCCGGGGCCCGACTATTACGAGCAACTGCTCGGCGGATGGGTTTCTTGAGCGGGCTCGGGGCCGAGCTGGTCGTCAGCGCGCGGGGAGTGGCGCAGAACGTCGGTGCCACCACCCGCTTCCTGCTGCGTCTTCTGGCGCTGACACCTGCGGGGTTCCTGCGATTCCGGCTGATCGTCGAGCAGGTCTACAACGCGGGCGCGCGGTCACTCGTGATCATCATGACCTGCGGCTTGTTCGTCGGAATGGTACTCGGTCTGCAGGGCTACGATCTGCTGCAGCGCTTCGGCTCCGAGGATTCGCTCGGCACCGGTGCGGCGCTGGCACTGCTCAAGGAGCTGGGACCGGTGGTCACCGCACTGCTGTTCGCCGGTCGTGCAGGGACCTCGCTCGCGTCGGAAATCGGCCTCATGCGCGCGACGGATCAGCTCTCCGCGATGGAGATCATGGCGGTCGACCCGATGCGCCGGGTCGTGCTGCCGAGATTCCTCGGCGGCGCAATCTCGATGCCGCTGCTGACGGCGGTATTCATCGCGGTGGGACTCTTCGGCGTACAGCTGGTCGGCGTCCAGTTCCTCGGCGTCGACCAGGGCTCGTTCTGGTCGCAGATGCGCGGTGCGATTGAACTCAGCGATGTGGCCGAAGGTCTGATCAAGGGTGCGGTGTTCGGAGTCGCATGCAGTCTTATTGCGGTTTACGAGGGCTACAATGCCCACCCCACAGCCGAGGGTGTCGGCCGCGCCACGACGCGAACGGTCGTCATCTCCGCTGTTCTGACGCTGATCCTTGACTACATCCTGACGGCCATCATGCTCTGAGGTCCGAACCGAACATGCGCCCATCACGTACCATCGATCTGTCCACCGGTCTGTTCGTGCTGCTCGGCTTCGCAGCCATACTTTTCCTGGTCACCCAGATCACCAACCGTGAGTTCTCGCTCAGTACCGGCGGCACCTATAGTGTGAACGCACAGTTTGAGAACATCGGCGGCCTCAAGGTCGGCGCGCCGGTCTCGATGTCGGGTGTAACGATCGGCCGGGTCGAGAGCATCGGCTTCGATATGGATGCGCTGAAAGCCGCGGTCACGCTCAGGATCGATAGCCGATACGACCGTATCCCTGAGGACAGCGACGCCAGCATCTTCACCGCCGGTCTGCTCGGCGGTCAGTACATCGGGATCACGCCCGGCGGCGCGGAGCAACCCCTCCGCGAGGGATCGCGGATCGAGTTCGTCCAGGACGCGATCGTGCTCGAGAACCTGATCAGCAAGTACCTCTTCAGCCAGGCCGGCAAGGAAAAGGCGGCCGAGCCTTCCCCGCAGGAGTGAACAAGGATGCGCACGATCATACTTTCGATGCTTGTGGTGGCCGGACTGGTCCCGGTCATCCCCGCCCATTCCGCCGATCCCACGCCTGCCGCGGCGCCCGCAAACACCACTGGCCCACAGGAGTTGATGGAAAGCGTTGCCCAGGCGCTGCTCAATGAGCTGGAGAAGAACCGCGAGGCCCTGCGGAAAGATCCTGCGGCGCTGCGCGCGGTCGTCGACCAGAACCTGTTGCCGCATTTCGACACCGATTACGCCGGTCAGCTCGTGCTCGGCAAGCACTGGCGGCAGGCGACCCCGGCGCAGCGCAAGCGTTTCGTCGATGCCTTCTACCAGTCGTTGATGCGCAACTACGGCGAGGCCTTGCTCGAGTTCACTGCGGACCGGATGAAGATTCTGCCCTTCAAGGGCGATCCCAACGCGTCGTCGGCGACCGTGCGCTCGCTGGTGCGCCGCAGCAACGGTACGCAGGTGCCAGTCAACTACAGCCTGCGAAAGACGCCATCGGGCTGGAAGGCGTGGGACGTCACGATCGAGGGCATCTCGTACGTAAAGAACTACCGCAACGACATCGGCGCAGAGGTCGCGCAGAAGGGGCTCGATTCCGTGATCCAGCGGCTGGAGGCGCAGAACGCGACGCCCAAGCCGGACGACGACGCGCCGGGCAAGGCGGCTACGACGACCGGCGGATGAGCGACTGCTCGATCAACTCCGCTGCGCCCGGCCGCCTGACGGTACGTGGCGACCTGGATTTCGGCAATGCGCCTGCGGCGCTGGCGCGCGGTCTCTCACTGCTGGGAGATGCGAAAGACTGCGAGATCGATCTGTCCGGTGTGAGCTCGGGCGATAGCGCGGGTCTAGCCGTGCTCATCGAGTGGCTCGCCAGCGCGCGGGAGCGCGGCGCGACGTTGCGTTACACCGGAATTCCGGCGCAGATGCGGGCCATCGCGCGGATCTCGGCACTCGAGGACCTCTTGAGTGCCGCCTGAGCGGCGATCCGGTGTCACCCGCCCGAGGAGGTGTCAGCCTCTGGTTGTGGCTCGGGCTCGGCCGCTGGCTCTGGCTCAGTCGATGGATCAGCAGGCTCGGTCGGCGCATCCGCCTCCGCCGGCGGCTCGGACGCGCCATCCACCGGATCGTCTTGCGGATCCTCGAACTCCTCGAGCGGCTCTTCCGGCGGCTCCCCGTCGTAGACTAAGTACTGGCGCCGCTGCAGGTAGGCGTCGCGGATAAATGCATACGGATCGTAGGTTTCCGCAAGCGTCTCGTCGAGCGGCAGCAATCGCGCGCGGTCGTCGAGAATGCTCAAGCCGAGCGAGAACCAGCGTTCGTTGCCGGCGTCGTACCAGTACAACGGCTCGGCAAGAGTGTCCACGATCTTCGACGGCCCGTCCCGGGCCGTGGCCGGTCCGAAAAACGGCAGCATCAGATACGGCCCGGGCGGCACACCCCACTTGCCGAGCGTCTGTCCGAAATCCTCATCGTGCTGCGGCAATTCGTTCATCGAGGCGACATCGATTACGCCACCGAGCCCAAAGGTCGTGTTGAGGAGGAACCTCCCGACGTCCTGCCCAGCCTCGCGAAACTTGCCCTGCAGCACCTGGTTGAGGATGGTCCCGGGACCCTTGAGGTTCATGAAGAAATTGCCGACGCCCGTTCGAAACCATTCGGGCGTGACCTTGACGTAGGCCTTGGCCGTTGGCTTGAGCACACCGCGGTCAAGCGCATCGTTAAACTTGTAGACGCCGCGGTTGAATGGCTCTATCGGGTCCGAGCGGGTCGGCTCGGCCGTCGTCGCGCAGCCAGCGAGCGCGAGCCCACCGCATGCGATCAGCGCCGGCAGACAGCGGCCGGTGGCCGGTGGTTGCATCAGGATCTCCGAAGCAGAACGGGCAGGCTAGTGCGCGATTCTACCAAGCAGGGCCGGCGAGGTTCGACCGGCGGCCTGAATCGCCTTCCCCGTCGGGGCGTGCGAGACGCGCGCGCTCCTTGGGCAGTGCCTCGCGGAGCTCGTTCAACCGGGCCGCAAACCTGCGCCGTTGCACTTCGCTGATGTTCGGTACCGAAAGCGCGAGCTCGAGCTGGTTCATCGCCAGCGGCAGATCCGCGGACATCAGGTGGTATTCGGCCATGTAGGAATACGCGTCTGCGACATCGCCCGCGGCATTCGCGGCCATCGCGGTCTGCCGGATCTGGTCCTGTGTCGGCGGGACGTTGTTGAACAGATCGAGCAGCACCTCGTGAGCGCGCTTGGGCCGGTTCGAGCGCATCAGTGCCTCGGCGTAGCGCATGGTCACCGGCACGTTCCGCGGGGCGAGCTCGCGGGCCTTGTCGAGCGTGGCGAGCGCGCCGCGCACGTCGCCCGCGGCGAGTTGTGCCTGACCGAGCGCCGTATGGAACTGCAGCACGTCGGGGCGCCCGGCGCGCAGTTGCTCGAAGCGTGGGTACCGCGGAGGCGGCATCGCCCGCCATCACCTGCGCGACGGCGCGACCGTAGATCTGTGCGACCGAGGCGTCCGGCTCGTTTTCGATCGTGGACTCGTAGTAGGCGCGCGGGTCGAGACCCGGCGGAGTCGTCAGGACGCGCACCCGTTCCTTCATCAGCGAGTAGGCCAGGCTCTCGCCCGGGTGGACAGGCGGATACTGGCTGGCGCGGCCCTTGGATTCGGCGATACGCGCGCTCGTCACCGGATGCGTGCGCAGCAGCTCGGGCAGGCCGTTGGGGCCGAGCTGCGTACGTCGGCCCATGGTGTCGAAGAACGCCGGCATCGCGTTCGGGTCAAATCCCGCAGCGGCGAGGGTCCCGATCCCGACGCGGTCCGCTTCGTATTCGTTCTCGCGCGTGAAGTTGATCTGCTGCTGTACCGCGAGGCCCTGGACGGCCGAGACAGCACCCATGGACGCGTTGCCGCCGGCAACGCCGCCGAGCAGGATGGCCGCAATCATGGCCGCGGCGGAGACGAGGCTGGTGCGTGACTGGCTTTCGAGGCTACGTGCGATGTGCCGCTGCGTGACGTGCGCGATCTCGTGGGCGAGCACGCCGGCGAGCTCGCTCTCGTTCGCGGTTTCCATCACCAGGCCGGAATGCACGCCGATGAATCCGCCGGGCAGCGCGAAGGCGTTGATTGCCGGGTCCTTGACCAGGAAATAGTTGAAGGACCGATTGCCCTCCTGGGCGAGGCTCGATAGGCGGAGTCCGAGGGACTGAAGGTACTCGCCGACCTCAGGGTCGTCGACCACCTGACCGGATTCGCGCAGCCCGCGCATTACCATGCGCCCGAGCCGGTACTCGTCCTCGAGGGTGAGCGTTGAGCCGGCCGCCGTGCCCATCTCGGGGAGCTGTTCCTGCGCGGATGTCTGCTGCGCAGCGAGCGGGACCGGTAGTGCCAGCCCGGCCCAGGCCAGCAGCCCTGGCAGGAGGGAGAACCAGCGGCGCACGGTGTGGGGGCACATCAGTGTTTCGACCCGGTCGCAGGTGCGGGGTTCCGCGTCTCAGAGCGTTTCCGACGCGTAGTCGGCCAGCCGCGAGCGCTCACCACGCTTGAGCGTCACGTGACCGTAGTAGGGCCAGCCGCGGAAGCGGTTGACGACGTAGGTCAGCCCGGAGGTGGTCTCGGACAGATAAGGGCTGTCGATCTGTGCGATGTTGCCCAGGCACACCAGCTTGGTGCCCGGGCCTGCGCGGGTGATCAGCGCCTTCATCTGTTTGGGCGTCAGGTTCTGCGCCTCGTCGAGGATGATGTACCGGTTGAGGAACGTCCGCCCGCGCATGAAGTTGAGCGAGCGGATCTTGATGCGGTTACGGAGCAGATCGTTTGTCGCCGCGCGTCCCCAGCTGCCGCCTTCCTGGCTCTGCGTCAGCACCTCGAGGTTGTCCATCAGTGCGCCCATCCAGGGCTCCATCTTCTCCTCTTCGGTGCCCGGCAGGAATCCGATGTCCTCTCCCAGCGGGATCGTGACCCGCGTCATTATGATCTCGTTGAAACGGTTGGTCTCGAGCGTCTGAGCGAGACCTGCGGCCAGTGTGAGCAGCGTCTTGCCGGTACCGGCGGGACCCAGGATCGTCACGAAGTCGATCTCGGGATCGAGCAGCAGGTTGAGCGCGAAATTCTGCTCGCGGTTGCGCGCGCTGATGCCCCAGATGCCATGACGCTCGCTGCGATAGTCCCGTACCACCTCGAGCACGGCGGTCTCGCCCTCGATGCGGCGTACGATGGCCTCGAGGCCGTGCTCTCCCGGCTGGTGCACGAACTGGTTCGCCGCCCAGCGCGCCGTGACGCGGCCGCGGACACGGTAATACGTGCGCCCCTGCTCATGCCAGGATTCGAGGCTCTTGCCCGTGCGGTCCCAGAAGTTCGCTGGAAGTTCCTCGACGCCGGTGTAGAGCAGGTCGGCGTCCTCGATGGTCTTGTCGCTGTAATAGTCCTCGGCGTGAACACCGAGGATCGCCGACTTGATCCGCAGGTTGATGTCCTTCGAGACGAGCGTCACCCGCGCCTTCGGCTGCTCGCGACGCAGTGCGAGCGTGTACGCGAGGATGGCGTTGTCGCCGCCGTGCCCGGGGAGACTGTCGGGGAGGCCCGTCGCGAGCTGGCGGGTCTGAAAGAACAGCCGGCCGGTGGGCGGACGCCTGCCTCCGTTGGTGTACTTCGACGGCGGCAGCTCGATTCCCCGGTCGATCTGCTGCTTGGTGGCGTTCGCCATCAGCTCGTCAAGGAACCGCGCGACCTGTCGGACGTTGCGTGCGCCCTCGGACATGCCGCGCTTGCCGGCGTCGAGTTCCTCGAGAACGATCATCGGGATGAAGACGTCGTGTTCCTCGAAGCGGAAGATCGACGACGGGTCGTGCATCAGCACGTTGGTATCGAGAACGAAGATGCGACGCTGGGCGGATGGCTTCTTCTTCGACGGCAATGTCTGGCTCCAGGAGCGCCGCGGCGGCGGCGCGATGATCAGAGTTCTCGGGCTGCGTCGAGCACGGCGGCCGCGTGTCCCGCCACCTTGATCTTGCGCCACTCGCGGCGCAGCACGCCTTTTTCATCGAGCAGGAAGGTGCTGCGCTCGACACCCATGAATTTCCGGCCATACATGCTCTTCTCACGAATCACATCGAAGAGCAGGCACGCCTTCCGATCGACGTCGGCGAGCAGCTCGAAGGGAAACTCGTACCTGGACTTGAACTTGTCGTGTGAGATCAGGGCATCCGGCGACACGCCGACGATCTCTGTCCCGGCCTTGCGAAACTTCGGGTACAGGTCCCTGAACTCGATGCCCTCGGCGGTGCAGCCGGAGGTGTTGTCCTTCGGATAGAAGTAGACGACGAGTTTCCGCCCGGCGGCGCCGGACAGCTTCCACAGCTCGCCCCCCGTCGCGGCCAGCGAGAATTCCGGCACCTTCCGGTCGAGCTTGACGGTCTTGTCGGGCATGGTCAGGCCTTGAGCGGCTCGAGGATCGCGTCGAGATTCAGGTTGTCGCACAAGTCCATGAACTCTTCACGCAGCGCTGCGATGTGGATGCGGGTGGGCACGTGCAGCACCATGTAAACGGAGAACATCGGCGCGCCGGTATGCGCGGCGCTGTAGGTGCGCGTGGAAATGTCGCCGATGTCGACGCCGCGCGAGGCGAAGAACCCGGCGAGCTGATGCAGGACGCCCGGCTGGTCGAGACAGACGACGTCCACCGTGTAGGAAACGAAGTCCGGCCGGGACGGCCGCTGCTCGGTTCGCCGGCTGACGATCGTGAGACCCGAAGCCTCGCCCAGCTTCTGCAGCTCACCTTCCAGCTTGGCGAGGGTGTGCCAGTTGCCGGCCACCAGCAGCAGCATCGCGAACTCGTTGCCGAGTGCGGTCATGCGGCTCTCGAGGACGTTGCCGCCGCATTCGACCACGACGCGCGTCAGGTCGAAAACGAGGCCCGTGCGGTCGTTGCCGACGGCGCAGATCGCGATGAGTTGCTTCATGAGGTGCCTGGCGTCGAGTGTAGCGGGGCGGCTCCCGTGCGTACATCGCGGCACGTCGATGCCTTGCCTCCTCTGGTCGTGCTGAGTAGCATCCCGGGTCCTCGCAACCGGGACGGTACATGTTCAAGGGCAGCATCCCGGCACTGATTACGCCCATGCGTGACGACGGTTCCATCGACCTCGCAGCGTGGGACCGGCTGCTCGACTTTCACTTGACCGAAGGCAGCGACGGCATCGTCGTCGGCGGCACCACCGGCGAATCGCCGACGCTCACTGGCGACGAGCTGGGCAGCCTGATCAGCGGCGCAAAGGCGCGGGTCGCGGGTCGGTTGCCCGTTATCGCGGGCAGCGGCGGGAATTCGACGGCACGGAGCGTTGCCTTGTCGCGCGCGGCAGTAGAGGCGGGCGCGGATGCGCTGCTGGTCGTGACGCCGTATTACAACCGGCCGACGCAGGAGGGCCTGTATCGGCATTTCACGGCGATCGCGGATGCGGCGGGTGCGCCTGTGATCCTTTACAACGTGCCGTCGCGGACCTCCTGCGATCTGTTGCCCGAAACGGTTGCACGGCTCGCCCCGCACCCGTGGATTGTCGGAATCAAGGAAGCCACCGGCGATGTGACACGGGGCGAGGCGGTGATGCGTCTCTGCCCGGATGACTTCCTGTTGTTGAGCGGCGACGATCCGACAGCGGTCGCGCTGATGGGCATCGGTGCACGCGGTGTCATCTCCGTGACCGCCAACGTCGTGCCGCGTGCGATGCACCAGATCTGCGCCGCGGCTCTCTCGGGGCGATTCGACCTCGCGGCGGCGCTCGACCGGCGCGTAGCGCTGCTGCATCAGGCCCTGTTCGTCGAGCCGAATCCGATTCCCGTCAAATGGATCATGCACCGCATGGGACTGACCGGGGCGGGCATACGGCTGCCGCTGACGCCTCTGAGCGATTCGCAACACGGCCCACTCGAGGCAGTGCTGCGCGAGGCCGGCGTGGTCCTTCCATGAGCGGAGTGGGGCGAAGGTGGTTCGTTGCCGGGACGGAACCTTCCGTGTAGGCTTCGCGCCCTTCAAGCCGGAGAGGTGGCCGAGCGGTCGAAGGCGCTGGACTGGAAATTCAGTAACATCTTCACGGGTGTTCGTGGGTTCGAATCCCACCCTCTCCGCCAGAACGTCGCAGCGACTCCATTCCTCGCGAATGCTGCGGCTCGTTCCCCTGCTGCTTACGCTGACTGCGTGTTCGTCACCGAATCCCGTCGTGCTGCACGGCTCGACCATGGGCACGACGTGGACCGTCACCCTCAACGGACCGCGGGATGATGCGGCAGTAGCTCGGGCCGATCGGGCGGTCCGCGCAGTGCTGGCCGAGGCCGATGCGGCGCTTTCGGCGTGGAATGCACGATCCGAACTGGCTGCGCTCAACGGACAGGCAAGCACGGATTGGCTGCCGATTTCGGATGCGCTTTATTCCGTCCTCGACGCGGCCCGAGTCGTCAGTCAAACCACAGATGGCGCGTTCGACGTGACGGTTGCGCCGCTCGTCGCTCTCTGGGGATTTGGCGCAAACGCATCGGTGGACGGGACGCCGTCCGACGCGCAGATCCGGGAGGCGCGTGCCCTGGTGGGCACGGGCAGGCTCGAGCTTCGCGCGCAGCCACGTGCCGCGCGAAAGCGCGCGCCCGGCGTGCGGCTGGATCTCGACGCGATCGCGCCTGGATATGCAGTGGATCGCATCAGCGGTGAACTCGCCGCACTCGGCTTCCGCGATCACATCGTCGAGATCGGCGGCGAAGTGATCTGCCACGGCCGCGGTCCAGGCGGCCGCCTGTGGCGCGTTGCCATCGAGAGGCCGCAGACGGGTGCGCGCAGCGTTCAGGCGCTGGTCGAGCTCGACGGGCTCGCCATCTCGACCTCGGGCGACTATCGCGACTTTCACGTGCTGGACGGCCGGCGCATGTCGCACACAATCGACCCGCGGAGCGGTCGCCCCGTGACCCACGCGCTCGCATCGGTGAGCGTGGTGCACGAATCGACGATGCTCGCCGACGCGTATGCAACGGCGCTCATGGTGCTGGGCCCGGAGGAGGGCTACGAGCTCGCCAAACGGCTCGAATTGCCGGCGCTCTTCATCGTACGCATCAACGATGGTTTCGCGATGCATGTCACGCCGACGTTCGCGCGTCTGCAGATCGGTGAGCGCGGTTTGCCGCACGGCGCACACAATTGAGGCCGGCCGTGGCCGCCACATGGCTGGCTCCGCCGATCATGACTATCATCGGCGCATGCCGGAACCCCTGGATCGCACGCGTCGCCGGCCGTCCCTTGCACCGCTGCTCCTGCCGCTGCTGGTTCTGCTCGCCGCCGGAGCCGGAATCTTCTGGCTCGGCAGCTGGGCGCGTACGACAGTCGTCGTGCTGGTTCGCCACGCCGAACCGCAGGCGAGCTCAGGCGGGGATCCGGACCTGAGTGTCGCGGGCGAGCGGCGTGTCGCCGCGCTGGGCGGTTTTCTTGCCGATCTCTTCGTCGCGGGTAAGGTCGATCACCTGTACGCGGCCGACACGCGGCGCGCGCAGCAGACGGCGGCGCCGATAGCCAACCAGTTCGGGCTGCCGATCAATCTGCTCGCTAGCAACGACTGGCCGACGCTCGCAGGCCGGATCAAATCCGATCATCGCGGCGAGACCGTGGTCGTGGTCGGTTATGCGAGCACACTGCCGATCGTGCTCGAGCAGCTGACGGGTACGAAAGCCGACGTGGGTGAGGGCGAATACGATTCGATGTTCGTCGTGGTTCTGCCGAGTCCGGGCCAGCCCCGAGTGCTGCGTCTGCACTACCGAGCGCCGGGTGTGCAAGACGAAGCTGCGACCAAGAACTAGAGACAGACTTACGAAGAGGTTGTAAGCGGCTGTCTATTAAGGAAAAGCCTAGGCTGTTGCGCCCGCCGCCAGCGCCGACCTGACAAAGGCCTCGTGCGCACCGATACGCAGGTCGGCGAGCACCGAATCGCGAATCCGGCTGTCCTTGCCGATCAGGTAAGTGCCCCGTCGCACGCCGATGCCAAGCGGGCCGTCCAGCTTGTAGGCCTTGATCACCTTTTTTTCGGGGTCGGAAAGCAGGGTGAAGTTCAACTCGTGCTTCTCCGCAAAGCGCCGATGCGAGTCCGTGTCCTGTGGGCTTACGCCGACCACGCGCAGACCTGCTTTCAGCAGATCCTGGTGCAGGTCGCGGAAACTGCAGGCTTCCTTCGTGCAGCCGGGCGTGAAATCCGCCGGATAGAAATAGAGGATCAGAGGTCCCTCGGCGAGCAGCCCCGACAAGGTCCGCTTGCGGCCGGTCTGATCGGCCAGCTCGAATTCCGGTGCCACGCTACCGTTCGCCAACATCGTTCAACTCCCGGCACGCACCACGGCGCCTGAGAAATCATCTTCCATCACGAAATACCCCGAGTCCACGAGCCCGCATTGTCGATAGGTCTGCTGTGCTCGGGTATTGTCGCGCTCGACATTAAGCCGCAATCCGCAGACGTCGGGCTGCGCGCGAGCGAGTGCATGGAGGTGGTCGAACAGACGCCGAAACACGCCCTGACCACGCGCTTCCTGCGCAACGTACACGCTCTGGATCAACCAGAAGCAGCCGTTGCGCCAGTCGCTCCATTCATAGGTGTGCATGATCTGGCCAACGACCCTGCCCGCGCTTTCGGCGACGAAATAACGGCCCTTGGCCGAATCGGCCAGGGCGGCCGCCACCCCCGCCCGCACGATTTCCGGTGCCAGCCGACGATGCTCGGTTTCCAGGGCCAGCGCACCATTGTTCGCCGCGATGACTTCGATGTCGCCGTGTGTCGCTGCGCGGATTTCAATCTTCATCCTGAAATGATAGCGCTCGGCCGGCGATCACGGCGGTTGCCAGCCGGAAGCCCGGTGCTAAAATGCGCGCCCTCGCGTGGGGCGGTAGCTCAGCTGGGAGAGCGCCGCGTTCGCAATGCGGAGGTCGAGGGTTCGATCCCCTTCCGCTCCACCATCGAGGTCCGGGTGAGGTAGCCGCGGTTTCCGCGGCTTTTTCCTTGTGTGGGCCAAGGCCACGCCGGCATCAGGGCGGCTGCCAGTCAACGGGCTTGTAGACCCATACCTGGCCTTCGACGCCGTCCCCCAACCCCAGCATCACATCGTGGCTGCGGACATATTTCCACTTGCCGAGCACGCCGGTCGTACCAGTGAGCGCCGGTGCGCTCGTCCCCGCGAGTGGTGCCTCTGCCAGTGTCCAACCTGTTGCGGTGAACGCAGGCCCGGAGGCCGGAGGCTTCAGATACCAGACCTTGCCGTCGCCGTTCCACAGCACGAAGACCGACCGCTGAAGGTCGAAATCCATGCCGTGCAGATTTGAGAGCACGAACTGCCCGCCCGCGCCGGGCAGAGCAAACTCGATGGGGTTGTTCGTCGGACCGGGAGTCGCGACGTTCCACATCACGATGCCGTAGCCGGGTCCGATGTCCGCCGTGCGCAGATACACCTGATGCACGGGGTCGTAGGCGCCGGCACCCTGCCCGGAATAGCTTTTGAGTCCCGGTCCGATCAGGTCCCAGCGATCGAGCGTGGGATCGTCGAATTCGACGATCCGGTAGCGGAACAGGTCACCGCCGTTCTGCGGTGCCTCGGTCACGAGCACCGACTCAACCCCCTGCTCGAGAACATAAGCCGAGGTACCGTTGATGAACGAATCGGGGCGGCTCGTTCCGATGCCGTTGATGACGACCGCATTGCGGTTTGCCCACATCCGGCCGCCGATCACGTCGGGAAAGTTCGCCGGGTCCACGTGCGAACCAGTCGTGCCGCCGACCATCCCGGCGTCGGCGCGACTCGGATCGAATAGATACGGTCCGGTCTTCGTCTGACCGTCGTCCAGCACGAAGAGAGCGCCGGAATCGTAGCTCGCCCCGCCAAAGGTGATGAACCGATCGATCAGCGGCAGAAATTCCTGGTTGTCGTACGTGTGCGAGGAGATCGGCGCGTTCTGCGCGCCGTCTATGGCAAAGAAGCGTCGGTCGTCAAAGGGAGCATGCACGGCGCTTGGCAACGACGCCCGATGCCAGCGCAGATCCGCGGCATCGAACCGGTATACCTCGTTGCCGGCGTAGTTCGCGTGCCCGCCGCCCCAGATGACGAGCTGACGACGATTGGAATCCCAGGCCATCGAGCCCCAGGCAGTGATGAGCTTGCGTGGGCTGCCAAAAGCGACGCCGTCGACCTGGGCGCGTTGCGGCAGCGGCGTCCACACTTCTTCGTAGCGATTGGCGTTGACCTTGAGCCAGCTTCCCTCCGGAGCCGCGGCGATGCGATCGTGGAGCGCGTCGCCTGGCGCGGGCAAAACACTAACGGACACGTTTGCCGTGGCCGTGCCGCCGTGTCCGTCCGATATCGTGTAGGTGAAGGCATCGTTTCCTTCGAATCCGGCAGCGGGTGCGTACGTGACCGACCCGTCGGTATGCGCTGTGGCCACGCCATGCGCCGGGGTGCCGACCGAGTCGAGCTGCAACTCATCGCCGTCCGGATCCGTGTCGTTGGCGAGCACGTGAACGACGACGGACACGCCGCTCGGTGTGCTTGCGGAGTCGTTGCCGGCGAGCGGCGCGCATTGGGTGCAGCCGTCGGGCGCAGGATCGGGGACCGGCGTGGCGGGCGAATCACCGCCGGACCCGCACGAAGTGAGCCCGAGCATTGTGAAGCCCAGGAGCAAGGTCACGATGCCTCGAAGGACTCCGAGGCGCCGGCGAGTAAACCCCAGAGTCAGTTCGTGCGACATCCGTGTCATCCCGGCCAGGGTCGCTGTGGAAAGCCCACGCGGTCGAGGATACGAAAGTTCGCCTGCGGCACGTAAACTTCCGGCGGCGTGCCCCCGTAGCTCAGTGGATAGAGCGACCGCCTCCTAAGCGGTAGGTCGTCGGTTCAACTCCGGCCGGGGGCGCCACTCAAAGGCCTAGTTCGGCGGATACGCTGCGCGAGCTTTCGCGCCCAGAAGGGGTCAATCCCGCACGCGCCGGATTGAATGGCGGCGGTCGCGAGATCGGTGCGGTCGGCTCCGGGCTGGAGCCACAGAGGTTCGCTGACACGTGCGGAATGCGCAGCTGGCGTGCTTTCCAGCGCTCGGCGCGCAAGGCCTTGGCGCGTTCGGCCCGTAGATGTTCCCGCCGGCGACGCAGCACGCCCACCGACACCAACGCAATCAGCACAGGGAGAAAGGTCAACAAAATTAGATACATTCCCTAAACTCCGACCGAGTTGCGGCGCCGACCCTTCTGCGCGCACGTTCCTTGTTCTTGTTGCCGCCTGTCCTGGCGGGTACGACGCTCCTTAATACGTTAACCACGCAGTTGCAATCTGTGGAACGCGTCACAGATTTTCGCCGCCGGCACATATGCGACTCGACATAATGTCTACGTCGCTCGTCCAGATGTCGTCGCGGGCTTGCTGCGGGGGCTTCGCTGTGGTGGTCGAATCGGCAAGTCACTGGGGCGGCGATATAGGGCCGGCACTCGGCGGGGTGCCGGCCCTTCTATTTTCTCGTCACACGTTTGTCACAGTACCCACCCGACGAAAACACGCTGCGCCCAAATACAAGTCGGGGCTGCCGAGGCAGCCCCTAGTGGTTATCGCTGCTGCTACGGCTAGATAGCGCTGGCGATCTCCACGGTTGCAATCCTCCACTTATCACGCGCGGAGCACCACCCGAATCCACCGTAAGGTGACTTAGGAAAACCCTACATTGCGCCGATCGCGTCGAGCTGCAACTCGGCACACCACTACGTCCGCACATCGCTTTTCGGTACACTACGCGGCCTTTCTCCGCCCGCCGGGCGGAGGCGAATGTCTATACGGGACGGACACTTAGTCTCCATGGGCGAGCCCAAGCCGATGCTGCCTGCCACTCCGCTCGCAGCGGGCAACGCGGCCTACATCGAGGAGTTGTACGAGCGCTATCTCGCGGATCCGAGCTCCGTCGCGGAGCCGTGGCGGGACTATTTCGCGTCGCTCGGCGGTCAGGCCGATCGACCGCACGGCCCGTTGGTTGCCGAGCTTGCTCGAGGCGCCACTGCCCGGGAGCCAGGCACGACCACGGTGCAACCGCCGGGCGAAGGCGCCAATGCCGGCGCCAAGCAGGCCGCCGTCTCAAGGCTCATCCAGACGTACATGAACCGCGGCCACCTGGTCGCGGACATCGACCCGTTGGGACTCATGGTCCGGCCGCGCCCGCGCGTACTCGACCTCGACTATTACAAGCTGACCGACGCGGATCTCGACCAGGACTTCTACACCGGCAGCCGCAACGATGCGATCAAGCCGCGGCTTCCGCTGCGCGACATCTTTGCGCAGCTCAAGCACATCTACAGCGGGACGATCGGCGCGGAGTTCGCACATGTCTCGGATACGACCGAGCGGCTGTGGCTGCACGACCGCTTCCAGACAGGCCGGATGCGCGAACACCTCGCGCCCGAGGCGCGCCGTAACATCCTGTGGCAGCTGACGATGGCCGAAGGCCTTGAGCGCTATCTCGCGACCAAGTATCCGGCGCAGAAGCGGTTCTCCCTCGAGGGAGGCGACAGCCTGATCCCGCTCCTCGACAACCTGATTCAGAGCTGCGGCGGTCATGCCGTCGAGGACATCGTGATCGGTATGGCGCACCGCGGCCGCCTCAACGTGCTGGTCAATGTGCTCGGCAAGGCGCCCGCCGATCTCTTTACCGAGTTCGAAGGTCAGTACGATCTGAAGAAGCTCAAGGGCTCCGGTGACGTCAAGTATCACAAGGGATACTCGTCCGATCTGCGTACCGCCGGCGGCAACGTCCATGTCGCCCTCGCGTTCAACCCCTCGCACCTCGAGATCGTCGACGCCGTCGTGGAGGGGTCCGTGCGGGCGCGGCAGGAGCGGCGCGGGGACGCGCGCGGCGACAAGGTGATGCCCGTGCTGCTGCACGGCGACGCCGCGTTCGCGGCCCAGGGCGTCGTGATGGAAACGCTGCAGATGTCTCAGGCGCGTGGTTTCTACACCGGCGGCACCGTGCACGTCGTGATCAACAACCAGGTCGGCTTCACGATCAGCGACCCGCGCGACGCGCGCTCGACGCTGTACTGCAGCGACGTCGCAAAGATGATCGAGGCGCCAATCCTGCACGTGAATGGCGACGATCCCGAGGCGGTCGTCTTCGCAGCACGGCTGGCGCTCGACTACCGCATGAAGTTCCATAAGGACGTGGTCATCGACCTGGTCTGCTACCGGCGGCTCGGTCACAACGAGGCGGACGAACCTGCCGCGACGCAGCCGGGGATGTACAAGGTGATCCGCAGCAAGCCCACGACCCGGCAGATGTACGCGGAGCGGCTGGCCGCGGATGGCGTCGTGAGCGCAACGGAGTCACAGGCGATGGCGGAGGACTACCGTCGCGGTCTGGACGAGGGAAAGCCTCAGGTACGCCAGGCGCTGGGGTTGATCGGTAACAAGTACACGATCGACTGGAGTAAGTACGCGGATGTGGACTGGACGGAGCCGGTGCGGACCGGCGTCAAGCTCGACCTGCTGCGCGAGTTCGCCGCTCGTTCCACCGACGTACCCGGAAGGTTTCGAGCTGCATCGGCAGGTCGCGCGCATAGTCGAGGACCGCCGCAAAATGGCGGCGGGTCAACTGTCCGTCGACTGGGGGTTTGCGGAGACGCTCGCCTACGCAAGCCTGCTCGATCAGGGGATCGAGATCCGACTGACGGGCCAGGACACCGGCCGCGGTACGTTCTTTCACCGGCACGCCGTCTTTCACGACCAGAAGACCGGCGCGGTGTACATCCCGCTCAAGCACGTCAAGCCCGGGCAGCCGCGGTTCCGCGTCACCGATTCGCTGCTGTCCGAAGAAGCAGTGATGGGCTTCGAGTACGGCTACTCGACCACGGATCCGAACTGCCTGGTGATCTGGGAGGCGCAGTTCGGCGACTTCGCGAACGGCGCACAGGTCGTCATCGACCAGTTCATAAGCTCAGGCGAATCGAAATGGGGCCGGGTAAGCGGACTGACGCTCTTTCTTCCGCACGGCTACGAAGGGCAGGGCCCGGAGCACTCTTCCGCGCGCCTCGAGAGGTTCCTGCAGCTTTGCGCCGAGAACAACATGCAGGTATGCGTGCCCTCCACACCAGCGCAGATGTTTCACATGCTGCGCCGCCAGATGCTGCGCAGCTTCCGCAAGCCCCTCATCGTCATGACACCGAAGAGCCTGCTGCGACACAAGCTGTCGGTCTCCGCGATTACCGATCTCGCCCAGGGCCGGTTCATGAACGTGATCGACGAGATCGACGATCTGCAGGCAGGACAGGTTCGCCGGGTCGTGTTCTGCTCGGGTCGCGTGTATTTCGATCTGCTCGAAGCGCGGCGTGCCGACGAGGCGCGTGAGGTGGCGTTGGTACGCATCGAGCAGCTATATCCGTTCCCCACGGAGGAATACGCTGCGGTCCTGCGCCGCTACCCGAACGCCGTAGAGGTCGTCTGGTGCCAGGAGGAGCCGCAGAACCAGGGAGCCTGGTACCAGATCCGTCATCGTCTTCAGGAACCACTCGGCGCGCGTCAGGAACTGCTGTATTCGGGGCGCGCGCCGAGCGCCGCGCCTGCGACGGGCATCCCGCAACTGCACACCGCGCAGCAACAAGGCCTGGTCGCCGCTGCGCTCAAGTCCACCACCAGGGAAGATTCCGGCCGCGAGACCTCGCGTCTGCGCGTGACCGGCGGCAGGAAGAATTCATGAGCATCGAAGTTCGAGTTCCGCAGCTGCCCGAGTCCGTCGCCGACGCGACCCTGATCGCCTGGCGGAAGAAGCCGGGCGATGCCGTGCAGCGTGACGAGAACCTGGTCGATCTCGAGACCGACAAGGTCGTGCTCGAAGTACCCGCGCCGGCCGCCGGCGTGCTCAAGGAAGTCAAGGTGCAGGACGGTGCGACGGTCACGAGCGGGCAGGTGCTCGCCGTGCTGGAGGAGCGCGCGGTCGCGGCTGCTGCGCCAGCCGCTGCAAAGGCATCCAAGGCACCAGCCGAATCCAGGACGCCTGCCGAGTCGAAGACGCCCGCCGCGGCCAGGGTCGCAGCCGAAGCCAAGGCGTCGGAAGGGCCGCGGTCCTCTGCTGAACCACCGGGCGCTCCGCGTGCGGCGTCTGCCGGCGGCGCGGACAAGCTCGCGCCATCGGTGCGCCGGCTGGTCGAAGAGCATCACCTCGACACCGCTGGCATTCCCGGCAGCGGGCGGGACGGGCGGATTACCAAGGCCGACGTGCTGACGCATCTCACGGCGAAGGAATCGGCGCCGCCCGCGAAACCCGCCGCCGCGACCCAGATCGTGCCCACGGGTACGCGCGCGGAGCGACGCGTGCCGATGACACGCCTCCGGGCGCGGATCGCCGAGCGGCTGCTCCAGGTGCAGGCGACTGCCGCGATGCTCACCACGTTCAATGAGGTCGATCTCACCCAAGTGAACGGTCTGCGCGGCCGCTACAAGGAGCGTTTCGAGAAGGAGCACGGTGTGCGGCTCGGCTTCACTTCCTTCTTCGTCAAGGCGTGTATCGAGGCCCTGCGTCGCTATCCGGTGATAAACGCGTCGGTGGACGGCAACGACATCGTCTATCACGAGTACTACGACATCGGGATCGCGGTGTCGACCGATCGCGGCCTCATCGTCCCCGTGCTGCGCGACGCCGACACGCGCAGCTTCGCCGACATCGAGCAGAGCGTCGGCGCCTTCGCAACCCGCGCGCGCGACGGCGCTATCACTCTCGAGGAGCTGACGGGCGGTACGTTCACGATCACCAACGGTGGCGTCTTCGGGTCACTGCTCTCGACGCCGATCCTGAACCAGCCGCAGAGCGCCATCCTCGGCATGCACAAGATCCAGGAGCGCCCGGTCGCCATCGACGGCCAGGTCGTCGTGCGGCCGATGATGTATCTCGCACTCACCTACGACCATCGCATCATCGACGGCCGCGAAGCCGTGCAGTTCCTCGTCGCAATCAAGGATGCGCTCGAGGACCCTGCGCGGCTGTTGCTGCAGATCTGAAAAACCGGCTCAGAGCCAGATCGGTTGTCGCTCTGAGCCGACTCTGACTTCATACGGAGCTTTAATGTCCGACCAGTACGACGTCGTCGTCATCGGTGCCGGCCCCGCCGGCTATCCCTGCGCGATCCGCGCCGCCCAGAACAAGCTCAAGGTGGCCTGTATCGACGAATGGAAGAACCTGGACGGCAGCTACGCCTACGGCGGCACCTGCCTGAACGCCGGGTGCATCCCGTCGAAAGCACTGCTCGAATCTTCCGAGCTCTATCACCGCGCGCAGTCCGAGTTCGGCGCGCACGGGATCAAGATCGGCGAGCTTGGCTTTGACCTCGCGACCATGCAGAAGCGGAAGGCCCAGATCGTGAAGGCCTCGACACAGGGCATCACGGGGCTGTTCAAGGCGGCCGGCGTCACGGCGCTGCAGGGGCACGGGCGGCTGCTCTCCGGCAACCGTGTCGAGTACACGGCCGGTGACGGCACGAAGAAGGAGATCGTCGCGAAGCACGTCGTTCTCGCATCGGGCTCGGTGCCGATGGAGCTCAAGTCGGTGCCCTTCGACGGCAAGACAGTCGTCGACTCCTGGGGCGCCCTCGAGTTCGACGCGGTGCCGAAGCGGCTGGGTGTGATCGGCGCAGGCGTGATCGGGCTCGAGCTCGGCAGCGTCTGGCGACGCCTCGGCGCCGAGGTCGTCGTGCTCGAGGCGCTCGAGCAGTTCCTGTTCATGGTCGACCAGCAGCTTGCCAAGGAAGCCCTGAAGCACTTCAAGAAGCAGGGCCTCGATATTCGCCTCGGCGCCAAGGTGGACGGCGCCGACCGCGGCAAGGACGGCATGACGCTCAAGTACACCGACGGTTCGGGTGCAAAGACGGTAACGGTTGACAAGGTCGTGGTCTCGATCGGCCGGCGGCCGTATACGAAGGAGTTGCTCGGCGACGGCACCGGTGTTCAGCTCGACGAGCGCGGGTTCGTCAAGGTCGATCACGAGTGCCGCACGACTGCGGCCCAGGTCTGGGCCGTCGGCGACGTCGTCCGCGGTCCGATGCTCGCGCACAAGGGCAAGGAAGAGGGTGTGATGGTGGCGGACCTGATCGCCGGACTCGTCTCCGAGGTCAACTACAAGGTGATCCCCTCGGTGATCTACACCGCCCCCGAGATCGCCTGGGTCGGCAATACCGAGGAGGAGGTCAAGAAGTCCGGCCGCGCCTACAAGGTCGGCAGTTTTCCGTTCATGGCCAGCGGCCGCGCGCGCGCCATGGAAGCGCCGGCAGGCTTCGCGAAGGTGATTTCCGCGGTGGACGACGACGAGATCCTGGGGGTGCACATCGTGGGCGCGATGGCGGGCGAGCTGATCGCGGAGGCCGTGCTCGCGATGGAGTATTCCGCGAGCACGGAGGACCTGCAGAGAACGATCCACGCGCACCCCACGCTGAGCGAGGCGCTGCACGAAGCGGCGCTCGCGGCCGACAAGCGGGCGATCGACTTCCCGAACCGCTGAGGCGTCAGCCGGCCGTCGACAGGTCCCCGGGACCCACCTGGTCAGGTTGCGCGTCCGGCGGCTCGTCGAGGCGAAGGCGGTAACCGAGCCCGGCTTCCGTGACAATGTGCTTCGGGCGTGACGGGTCCGGCTCGAGCTTCGCCCGCAGGTTGCGGATGCACACCCGCAGGGTTCGGGTGTCGCCGAGACGGTCCGGTCCCCACGCCTCGCGCAGCAGCTGGCGCTGCGTCACGATCATGCCGGGGTTCCGCGCCAGACTCTCGAGCACACGATACTCGAGCGGCGTCAGGTGCAGGTCGTGGCCATCGGCCAGCGCGCTGCGGCGCGTAAGGGCGATGAGCGCACGGCCGATCGTGAGCTGCAGCGAGCACGGTACCAGAACGCACCGAGCGGCGCAGCGCCGCGCGCACGCGCGCGAGCAGCTCCGGCGAGCCGAATGGCTTGCTGACGAAATCGTCCGCGCCGGCGTCGAGCGCGGCCACTTTCTGTTCTTCCATGATGCGCGCTGATAAAACGATGATCGGCACCGGCGACCAGGTGCGGACGCGTCGAATCACCTCGAGCCCGTCGCCGTCGGGCAGCCCGAGGTCGACGATCAGCAGGTCGGGACGATGGGTGCGCGCCTCGATCTCCGCACGCGTGGCCGTGTCGGCCTCGATCACCCGATAACCGGCCGACTGCAGCATGACCCGGACGACGGTGCGGATACCGGGCTCGTCCTCGACGACCAGGACCTGATGCATCGCCGTCGTCATCCGGCGAGCTCCTCGATCGGCAGCGTCACCTCAAATCGCGCGCCGCCTTCGGCGCGGTTCGATGCCCGGATATCGCCTCCGTGCGCCCGCGCGATGGACCGGCAGATCGCAAGGCCGAGCCCGGCGCCCGTCGACCTCGCTCTCGGACCGGCCGCGCTGGAATTTGTTGAAGAGCTCATCCGGATCGCCGGCCGGCAGTCCGGGCCCGTCGTCCTCGATGATCACCTCGAGCATGCTCTGGTCGGCCCGCGCCGAGATGGAAACCCGCGTGCCGGCCGGCGTGTATTTCGCCGCGTTCTCGAACAGGTTGGCGAAAAGCTGGACGGTCAGCGTGGCGTCGACGTGCACGGCCGGCAGGTCCGGCGGCAGAGAGACCTCGATACGGTGGTCGCGCAGCCTCTCCCCGCTGCGCTCCAGGGCCGCGCCGAGCAGGTCGTCGATCGTCTGCCAGTCGCGCCGCAGCGCGAGGCGGTCGGACTCGAGCCGCGTCAGGTCGAGTACGTTGGAGATCACGTCCGACATGTCCCGCGCGCGGGTTTCGATCGACTGTGCGAGCTTGCGCCGGCTCTCGGCGTCGAGCTCGCCGCCGGGATCCGCGAGCGCGCTGCCCGCCCCGGCGATCACGGCCAGGGGCGTGCGCAGGTCGTGCGAGATCGAGGCGAGGAGGGTATTGCGCAGGCTTTCCGTCTCCGCCTCGACGCGCGACGACTCCGCGGCATGCGCGAGCTGGATGCGCTCGAGCGCCAGGGCGATCTGGCCGGCGAATGTCTCGAGCAGGTGGCGCTGCTCGGGAAGCAGGACGCGACGCTGGTTGGCCGCCTGCACCGCGAGCACGCCCAGCGTCTGTGCGCGAACCCGAGAGCGGCAAGTACAGCGCCGGCGCGGCGGGCAACGTATCGGAGCCCAGCCCCGCGCGCTGCCCGTGGTCCGCCACCCATTGCGCGATCGAGAGGTCCGCACCCGCGCAGCGAGGTGGCGAGCGACAGCCCTTCCGGCGGCCGGAGCCGCCCGTTCGCGTCCGGCAGCAGGATCACCACCTGGCTGTCGAAGACCTCCGCGACGTGCGTCACAGCGACGCGTTGCCAGGGTCGGCAGGTCGCGCGTGGCCGCAAGCTCGCGGCTCATCGCGTACAGCAGCGCAGTGCGCCGCTCGCGTGCCCCCGCGACCCGGGTCTGCTGGCGCACGCTCGCCATCAGCGTCGCGATGAGCAGGGTGACGATCAGCATCACCAGGAACGTGACGAGATACTGCACGTCACTCACGGCGAAGCTGAATCGCGGCGGCACGAAGAAGAAGTCGAGCGCGATGATGTTGGCGAAGGCCGCCCACGTGGCAGGACCCCGGCCCAGCCGAAGCCCCGCGACTGCGGCGCCCAGCATGTAGACCATCACGATATTGGCCAGCTCGAAGTACGGAAACAAAGCGAAGCTGACAGCGGTGCAGGCCGCCGTCCCCGCCAGCGCCCGGGCATATCGCGACCAGTTGACCGGCTGCGCCGCTGCCACATAGAGGTCGGAGCCGGCCGAGAATTCCCGCACCGGCTGCTCCGGCATCGACAGAGTGATGACGTCGAAGCCGCGCGCCCGGCGCACGAGCTCCGTGGCCGTCGATGGACGCAGCCACGCGCGCCAGCCGCGTCGCTTGGGTGCGCCGACGAGTACGCGCGAGGCCTTGCGCGTGCGGGCGTACTCGATGAGCGTGCCCGCGGCCGCGGTGTCCGTCGAGCGTGACCGTTTCGGCGCCCAGAGACTCCGCGAGCCGCAGGAGGTCGATGCGACGATTGCGCTCCGTCTCCGGCAGGCGCAGCAGCTCCGGTGTCTCGACGTAGACGACCGTCCACTGCGCATCGAGCGCGTCCGCCAGCCGCTTGCCCGCGCGCACGAGCTGCTCGGCCTGCGAATCGGGTCCGATCGCGACCAGCAGGCGGTCGCGCGCGAGCCAGGCGGCGGGTGCCATAGTCAGTCTGAAGCGCGGCCCTGGCGGCCGCGTCGACGCGATCCGCCGTGCGGCGGAGCGCAATTTCGCGCAGCGCCAGCAGGTTGCCCTTGCGGAAGAAGCGATCGGCGGCGACGCCGGCCTGCTCCGGGTGATAGACCTTGCCGGCCTTGAGCCGGGCGAGCAGGTCGTCAGGTGGCAGGTCGATCAGCTCGACTTCGTCGGCCTCGTCGAAGATGCGGTCCGGGATGGTCTCCCGCTGCCGAACGCCCGTGATCTGGGCGACGAGATCGTTGAGGCTTTCGAGGTGCTGGACATTCACGGTCGTCCAGACGTTGAGGCCGGCGTCGAGCAGCTCCTCGATGTCCTGCCAGCGCTTCGCGTGCCGCGGACGCGGCTCGCCTTCGACGAGGTTCGAGTGTGCGAGCTCGTCGACCAGGATGATCTCGGGACGGCGCCGCAGGGCGGCGTCGAGATCAAACTCGCCGCGCACCGTGCTGCGGTACCGTACGGACAGTACGGAAAGCTGCTCGAGCCCCTCCATCAGGCGCTCGGTCTCGTGCCGGCCATGCGGCTCGACGTATCCCACGACGATGTCGCGGCCGGCGGCGCGCTCGACGCGCGCCGCCTCCAGCATTGCATACGTCTTGCCGACGCCTGCGGATGCGCCGAAGAAAATGCGAAGCCGCCCGCGCCTCGCGCGGGTCTCCTCGGCCTGCACGGTGGCGAGCAATTGATCGGGGTCCGGCCGCCCTCCGGCCGAGTTCATGTGAGTGAATCCGGCGCTGCTTCAGGGTTTGGCGTCCAGGGCGAGGTTGAGTTCGAGCACGTTCACGCGAGGCTCGCCAAAGATACCGAAAGTCCGCCCGCGCGTGGCTCCTGCATACGATTTCCTGCACCTCGTTCGACCGAGCATGCCCCGAGCCCGCGCAACCCGGGTCATCTGGTACTCGGCCGCCGCCGGCGAGATGTGCGGATCCAGACCGCTTCCGGATGACGTTACCAGGTCCACTGGTACCGGTGCGTCATTTCCCGGATCGGCGGCGCGCAACGCCGCGATCCGCCCGGCGACTGCTTCGGCGAGCGCCGGGTTCATCGGGCCCTGGTTGCTGCCGCTCGAGGCTGCGCCGTTGTAGGCGTGTGTCGCTGTCGCCGACGGCCGACTCCAGAAGTAGCGTGGCGATGGTGAACGGCTGCCCCAGCAGCGCCGAGCCGACGGCCTTGCCGTCGCGCTCGATGACGCTGCCACGGGCCTGGTCTGGAAACGCCACTGCACCGATCGCGCCGACGATCGCGGGGTAGACGACCCCAGTCAGAAGCGTGAGCAGCGCGAACACGATGAGTGCCGGACGAAGGATCTGGTGCATGCGGTCCCTCAGACAAGGCCCGACGAGGCCAGCAGCAGGTCGATGAGCTTGATCCCGATGAACGGCGCGATGAGCCCGCCGGCACCATAGATCAGCAGATTACGGCGCAACAGCGCCGCGGCGGATATGGCGTGCGTCCGAACGCCGCGCAGCGCGAGCGGCACGAGCGCCACGATGATCAGCGCGTTGAAGATGACGGCCGAGAGGATCGCGCTCGCCGGGCTCTCGAGATGCATGAGGTTGAGCGCTTCCAGCGACGGGTAGGTGGCGGCGAATGCCGCCGGGATGATCGCGAAGTACTTTGCGACGTCGTTGGCGATCGAGAACGTCGTCAGCGCGCCGCGCGTCACCAGCATCTGCTTGCCGACCTCGACCACCTCGATCAGCTTCGTGGGGTTCGAGTCGAGATCGACCATGTTGCCGGCTTCCTTGGCCGCCTGGGTGCCGGAGTTCATCGCGACCGCGACGTCGGCCTGCGCGAGCGCGGGCGCGTCGTTCGTGCCGTCGCCACACATGGCGACCAGGTGGCCCTCGGCCTGCTGCCTGCGGATCAGGGTCCAGCTTGGCTTCGGGCGTCGCTTCCGCAAGAAAATCGTCGACCCCGGCCTCCGCAGCGATCGCTGCCGCCGTGAGCCGATTGTCACCCGTCACCATGACGGTGCGTATGCCCATGCGGCGCAGCTGCGCGAACCGGTCGCGGATCCCGCCCTTGACGATGTCCTGCAGCTCGATCACGCCGAGCACGCGCGCCGCCGTCGGCAACCACCAGGGGTGTCGCGCCGCGGCGCGCAACGTCGTCGACCGTCGTCGAGATGCGCGGCTGGCCAGCGGCCGTCCTGCGGTCTCGACGAACTGGCGGATGGCGTCCGCGGCGCCCTTGCGCATGCGCGCGGCCCTCGATATCGACGCCACTCATGCGTGTCTGCGCCGAGAACTTGTGAAAGGTGTGCGGCAGGCCTGCGAGGTCGCGACCGCGCAGCTGGAACTTCTGCTTGGCGAGCACCACGATCGAGCGGCCTTCGGGCGTCTCGTCGGCGAGCGAGGCGAGTTGCGCCATGTCGGCCAGCTCGCGCTCGCCGACGCCGGGCGCCGGATGAAACGCCGTGGCCTGGCGGTCGCCGAGCGTGATCGTGCCGGTCTTGTCGAGCAGCAGGACATCGACGTCACCCGCGGCTTCGACGGCCCGGCCCGAGGTCGCGATGACATTGGCGCGGACCATGCGGTCCATGCCGGCGATGCCGATGGCGGAGAGCAGACGCGCCGATCGTGGTCGGGATGAGGCAGACGAGCAGCGCGACGAGCACAACCAGGCTGACCGTGACACCCTGCCCGGAGCTCGCGACGGCGAAGGCCGAGAACGGCGCCAGCGTCGCCGTGGCGAACAGGAAGATGAGCGTCAGCAACGCGAGCAGGATCGAAAGCGCGATCTCGTTCGGTGTGCGCTGGCGGCGGGCGCCCTCGACCAGCGCGATCATGCGGTCGAGGAAGCGATTCGCCTGGGATTGCTGGTCACGCGCACGACCAGCCAGTCCGAGAGCACGCGCGTGCCACCGGTGACGGAGGAAAAGTCGCTCCCCGACTCGCGCACGACGGGAGCCGACTCGCCGGTGATCGAGCTCTCATCGACCGAGGCGACACCGTCGATGACCTCGCCATCGGCCGGTATCGTCTCCTTGGCTTCGACGAAGACGACGTCGTCACGCCGCAGCGAACTGGCCGGCACCCGATCGAACCCCTGTTCGCGGCTGCGGCCGATGAGCTTGCGCGCCTGCACGTCTCGGCGGGTCGCGCGCAACGCATCCGCCTGCGCCTTGCCGCGCCCTTCGGCGATCGCCTCCGCGAAGTTGGCGAAGAGCACCGTGAGCCACAACCACAGCGGCGATCGAGAGCGACGAACCACGGCTCGGCCGACCTGCGGGCGCCTGACCGGCGCAGCGCAGCGACGGCAAGCACGGTCGTGAGAATGCTGCCCAGCAGTACGACGAACATCACCGGGTTGCGGATCTGCATGCCGCGGATCGAGCTTGACGAACGACATCGCGGACCGCGGTGCGGAACATGGGCCCGGTCACCAGCGGCGCGGTGCGTCGGGCGAGAGTCGCGCCCGGACGGGCGCTCGCTGCGGTTCTGTCATTCATGGTAGAGCTGCACGTGTTCGACGATCGGCCCGAGGGCAAGCGCCGGGATGAAGGTGAGTGCGCCGACCAGCAGCACCGTGAATACGAGCACTGCGATAAAGAGCGGCGTATGCGTGGGCAGCGTGCCGACTGTGATCGCAGTTGCACGCTTCGCGCGCCAGGCTGCCCGCCACGGCGAGCACCGGAATAATCAGCCAGTAGCGCGAGATCCACATCGCGATGCCGAGGCGCGAGGTTATAGAAGGGCGTGTTGGCCGAGAGGCCGCCGAAGGCGCTGCCGTTGTTGTTGCCGGCCGAGGAGAACGCATACAGGATCTCCGAGAAGCCGTGCGGACCGGGGTTGGCGACACTGCCCGTTCCAGCCGGCAGGACGCTCGCGATCGCCGTGCCGATCAGGACGACCGCGCACGGAATCAGCAGCACCAGCGAAGCCATCTTCATCTCGAAGGCCTCGATCTTCTTGCCGAGGTACTCGGGCGTACGTCCCACCATGAGGCCGGCGATGAACACGGCGACGATGGCGAACATCAGCATGCCGTAAAGGCCGCTGCCAACGCCGCCGAAGACGACCTCGCCCAGCTGCATGAGCCACATCGGAACCAGCCCGCCCAGCGGCGTGAAGGAGTCATGCATCGCATTGACCGACCCGTTCGACGCGGCGGTGGTAGCAGTCGCCCAGAGCGCGGAGTTCCCGATGCCGAAGCGGACTTCCTTGCCTTCCATGTTGCCGCCCGACTGCAGGGCGCTGGCCTGTTGATCTGCGCCCAGCCGCCGCAAGCGCCGGGTTGCCGCGCTTGCTCTGCAGCGACCGCACCGATCAGCAGCGGCACGAAAATCACCAGCATCGCCGCGAGCAGCGCCCAGCCCTGGCGTGTGTCGCGCGACCATGTGCCCGAAGGTGTAGCAGAGCGCCCCCGGGATCAGCAGGATCGCCAGCACTTCGAGGAAGTTGGACAAGCGGCGTCGGATTCTCGAAGGGATGGGCCGAGTTGACGTTGAAGAAACCGCCACCGTTGGTCCCGAGCTGCTTGATCGCGATCTGGCTGGCGGCGGGTCCGAGCGGGACGGTCTGCTCCGTGATCGTCGTGCTCTCCATGACCTGGGCACCGTCGGGCCCGGTCACGGGCTCGCCCTGCGCGTCCACTGCGGGCGTCTCGACGATCGAGCGGCTCGAGCAGAGTCACCGTGCGATAAGGTGCGGTGCTCTGCACGACGCCCTGGCTCAGCGAGCACGATGGCAAGGAGCGTGCGAGAGGGGCAGCAGCACGTAGAGGGTGGTGCGCATGAAGTCGACCCAGAAGTTGCCGATCGCGGTCGGTCTCGCGACGCATGATGCCACGGGTGAGCGCGACGAGCACGGCGATGCCGGTCGCCGCGGAGAGGAAGTTCTGCACGCCGAGGCCCAGCGCCTGCGTGAGATAGCTCATCGTCGTTTCGCCGCCGTAACCCTGCCAGTTCGTGTTCGATGCGAAGCTGATCGCCGTGTTGAATGACGAGTCCGGCGAGACACCGGCGAAACCCTGCGGGTTGAACGGCAGGAACCCCTGCAGCCGTTGCAGTGCGATACACCACGACGAAGCCGACGAGGTTGACCAGCGAGCACCGCGAGCGCGTATCGGCGCCAGTCGGTCTCCTGGGAGGGGTCGACGCCCGCGAGGCGATAGATCAGGCGCTCGACGGGCGCGACGACTGGCGTGAAAAAAGTCCGCTCACCTTCGAAGACCCTCGCCATGTAGACGCCCAGCGGCTTAACCAGGGCCACCAGAACCAGCAGGTACAGGCCGACCTGCACCAGGTCGGAGCCGGTCATTGGAATCGCTCCGGGTAGAGCAGGGCTACGGCCAGGTAGACGACGAGGCCGACGGCGAGCACCAGGCCGATCCATTCAAAGGCACTCATCGGTTTCGTCCCAGCTTGTCGCAGAGCTTGAGCAGCGCCCAAGTAGCGAAGGAGAGCAGAGACGTTACGATCAGAATCAGCAGACTCACGTGCGCCTCCCGAGGATTGTGAGGCGCACTGTAGGTCGCTGAGTATTAGCTCGGCGTTAGGTTTTTCTGCGCTTGCGCACCGCCCGGGATGGGGCTTGGCGCGCGTGGTGGGCACGTCCATGATCACCCGAAACGTCTGGCCGCGCCTGGCCCATATTCCGGCCGCCTCCTGCATGATCGACCTCGCCGTATCGAAGGCCTCCGGCGCATCGCGGCGCATCTCGGCGGTGTTCAGCAGCACCAGCACGTGCCCGCTTGCCGGCAGCCAGCTCAGGTCGGTCAGGCAATCAAAGAATGCGTCCCAGTTGCGGCCAAACCAGTCCGGAAACTCGAGCGCTTCGGCGACCCGGGTGAGGAACGTCTCTTTGTCCAGGCAGCCGGTCAGGTCGGCCTGCGCGGCGCTCGCACCGCGCTCACCCGCGGCCGTGCACAGCAGATCCGCGTCCGAGCGGCTGATCGCGATCTCGCGCACGGCGTTCACCGCCCGGATCGAGCTCCGCCAGCAGGCTGCGTTTCACGGTACGGGCTCGATCCGGTGGAACGTGCGGTAGTGATCGTCCGTGTAGTAGAAAACCTCGGGCGGAGTGCCGCCGGTGACGATTCGCCGCGCACCGCGGTCGGATGCGCCGGGCGTATCGGCCGTGTATTCGCGGTAATAGCCGCGCGGCTGCTCTGGCAGGCGATGTTCGCGGTTCTGAAAGACGCTGCCGTCGCGATCGTATGCGAACGGTCCGCCGCGCTCGATCGCCTCGAGCGTGGCGATAGCCTCGGCCGGGAGGAACTCCGGATAGCGTGATGGCTCGGCGGGCGCGTTGATCGGGGCGCCGCCCGGTGACGGGCTCGATCCCTCGCGCGTGGCGGCTACGTCCATCGACGCCGGCCAGTAGCGCCACGGCGAGGACGAAAACCGCCGCCAGCATCGCGAGCCTGAGCCAGGGCTTCCCTTCATTCACCCCGGCTGCTAGCGCTGATCACGTTCGGCAGCGCGGCAAGCCGCGCCAGCAGCCGGCTCAGCTCATCCAGTCCCTGCACCGAGACGCGCAGATCGACATCCGCGGTGTTCTCCGCGGCACTGGTCACGGTATTCATGGTCTCGATGTTGACGTGTTCATCGGCCAGCACCGAGGAAATGTCCCGCACCAGTCCGCGGCGGTCGAAGGCGTGGATGGCGACCGCCACGGGGAAGCGGCGATCCGGCGTGGAGGCACCCCAGTCCACGGCCAGAACGCGCTGCGGATGCGCGTCCCGGAGCCGCAGCAGGTTCGCGCAGTTCGCGCGATGGATGCTGACCCCGCGCCCGAGGGTGATGTAACCCGTGACCTGTTCCGGCGGCACCGGACGGCAGCAGCGCGCGAAGCTCGACAGCAGATCCCCGACTCCGTCGATCACCATGCCGCCCGGCTGTGCACCGGCGGCGCTGCGCGCTGCTCGCGGTTTGGCCGGCCCGCGCTCCGGCGCGCGCCGCTGCACCGCGCCTGCGACCTGTGCAAGCGTGAGCTCGCCGCTGCCCAGGCCGAGATAGAGCTCATCCGCATCGTCGAGATCGAGCTCGCGCAGGATCTCGGGCAGGGGCACCGAGCGCACGCCCAGCCGGTCGATCTCGCGTTCGAACATCTGCCGGCCCTGGTCGCGGTTCTCACCCTCGTCCTGCTTCCGAAACCAGCCGCGCACCTTGGCGCGATTGCGGGCCGAGGCCAGAAAGCCGAGCTGCGGTGCCAGCCAGTCGCGGCTGGGCTTCGGGTGCTTCCCGGTGAGTATCTCGACGGTGTCGCCGGTACTGAGTTTGAAGTCGAGCGGCACCATCCGGCCGTTGACCCGTGCGCCGCGACAGCGATGGCCGAGGCTGGTGTGGACGTGATACGCGAAGTCGAGCGGGGTCGCGCCGCGCGGCAGGTCGACCACCTCACCCTTCGGACTCAAGGCATAGACTCGATCCTCGAAGATCTCCGATTGCAGCGCCGCGAGCAGGTCCGGCTCCGCGTCGTCGCGTCCGCCCGGGGACAGTAGCTGTCGCAGCCAGTTGATCTTCTGCTGATAGGCCGCCTCTGAGCGCCGACCTTCCTTGTACTGCCAGTGCGCGGCCACGCCCAGCTCGGCGTGATCGTGCATCTCCTGCGTGCGGATCTGGATCTCGAGAGGGAGGCTGCCCGGCCCGATGACCGCGGTATGGAGGGACCGGTAGTTGTTCTCCTTGGGAGTTGCGATGTAGTCGTCGAACTCGCCCGGGATGTACTGCCAGCGTCCGTGCACGAGGCCGAGCGCCGCATAGCAATCGGCGACCGTGTCGACCTTGATCCGCACCGCGAGCACGTCCATGACGCGCTCGAACGGCAGTTGCTTGCGCTCCATTTTCCGCCAGATGCTGTAGATATGCTTCGGCCGCCCGCTGATCTCTGCCGTTACCCCCGCGGCGTGGAGGGTCCGTCCGAGCTCGTCGCGCACGTCCTCGATGAATCCCTCGCGCTCCGCGCGCGTCGCGCGCAGCCAGCCTGCGATACGTCGGTAGTCGTCGGGCTGCGCATAGCGGAAGGCCAGGTCCTCGAGCTCCCACTTGAGCTGCCAGATTCCAAGCCGGCTCGCGAGCGGTGCGTAGATCTCGCGAGTCTCCAGCGCCGCGCGCACCTGCTCGTCGCGGGATGCGTTCTTGACCGTACGTAACCGGGCGAGCTGCAGCGCGAGCCGCACGAGCACCAGCCGCACATCGGCGGCGAGCGCGACCAGCAATTTGCGGAGACCCTCGGCCTGTTCCGGCTTGAGGCCCTGGCCGTGAGTCCACTGGCCGGGCACGCCCAGTCCACCGATCCGACGCAGCTCGAGCGCAAGTGCCGTCGCAACGGGCCCTGCGATCTCGCTGGCCTGTGTATCGTCGAGCACGTTGGCGTCCAGCAGCGGCACGAGCGCACCTGCGAGTACCACGTCATCGGCGGCGCGCAGGTGCCCCAGGATCGCGGCGATCTCCAGCGAATCGCGGCGGGCGGCGGACGAAGCCGGAGCCGGCACCGCTTCGAGTGCCTGGCGCACGCGTGGCGACAGTGACTCGATGTCGACTTCGGCAGACTTCACGGCGACCTCGTGCAGCGCGACCGACGAGGTGTGCGGCGGCCGCGCGATTGACGGTATCATAGCCGTCGCGTTTCCGACCCCGTGCGGAGGTTTCTTGCCCAGGCTCAATCGTGGCGGCCGGCGATGGGCCATGCCACCACAGGTGGTCGCGAGCGGGCCGGTGCGCATCCTGGGCCTCGATCCCGGCTCGCAGGCCACCGGCTTCGGCATCATCGACTGGATCGGCGGATCGCCACGCTATGTGGCAAGCGGCGCCATCCGCACCAGCGGCGAGGCGTTTCCACCGCGGTTGCGGCAGATCTTCGACGGCGTAGTCGAATTGATGCGCGAGTACCGGCCGACCGAAGTTGCGGTCGAGCGCGTGTTCATGCACCGCAACGCCGACAGCGCGCTCAAGCTCGGTCAGGCCCGAGGCGCGGCCCTTTGCGCGGCGTTCGGCTCGGACCCTGCGGTCTTCGAATATGCGCCGCGCGAGGTCAAGCTGGCGGTCGTCGGCCAAGGTGGGGCGCAAAAGGAGCAGGTCAAGCTGATGGTGATGACCCTGTTGAAGCTCGACGGGGAGCTCGGTCCCGACGCCGCCGATGCGGTCGGCGTCGCTTTGTGCCACGCGTTCGCGCGCCAGACGCAGCACGCGCTGGCGGTCGCGACCGTCCGGGGACGGCGGGTTTGATCGGTTTTCTGCGCGGGCGGATAGCCGCGAAGCATCCGCCGCTGCTCGTGATGGACGTGGCCGGCGTCGGTTACGAGGTCGAGGCTCCGATGTCGACGTTCTACGTTCTGCCGGCCGTCGGCGCCGAGACGACGCTCCACACGCACCTGGTCGTGCGCGAGGACGCGCACGTCCTGTTCGGCTTCGGCACGGAACGCGAACGCTCGCTGTTCCGCGAACTGATAAAGGTCTCGAACGTCGGGCCGCGGATTGCACTCGCGATCCTGTCGGGCGTAAGCGTCGAGGATTTTCATCGCTGCGTGGAGTCCGAGGACGTCGCGTCGCTGGTGCGGATACCGGGCATCGGCCGCAAGACCGCCGAGCGGCTGGTCGTCGAGATGCGCGACCGGCTGAAGGCGATGGCGGGCCCGCTGCCCGTGGCCAACGGAGCGGGGGGCGCGCCGGCTGCCGCCACACAGACCGCGCACTCCGAGGCCTTCAGCGCGCTGATCGCGCTGGGCTACAAGCCGGTGGAGGTGCTGCGGCTGCTCAAGGCAGTCGATCCGGCCGTCAAATCGACCGAAGAGATGATCCGGCATGCGCTACGCGCTGCGGCGAGCGCCTGAGGTGAGCCGATGATCGAGGCGGATCGAGTAATTGGCCCGGGCGGACACCAGGAGGACGAATCCTCGGAACGGGCGGTGCGGCCGAAGACGCTCGCCGATTACGTCGGGCAGAGCGCGGTCAAGGCGCAGATGGAGATCTTCATTTCGGCTGCACGACAGCGCCGCGACGCGCTCGATCACGTGCTGATCTTCGGGCCGCCCGGGCTCGGCAAGACGACGCTCGCACACGTCGTGGCGAACGAGCTCGGGACAGGCTTCAAGCAGACCTCGGGGCCGGTCCTCGAGCGGCCCGGCGATCTCGCGGCGCTGCTGACCAACCTGCAACCGAACGAGATCCTGTTCGTCGACGAGATCCACCGGCTGAGTCCGGTGGTCGAGGAGATCCTCTATCCGGCGATGGAGGATTTCCAGCTCGACATCATGATCGGCGAAGGGCCGGGCGCGCGCTCGATCAAGATCGATCTGCCGCGCTTCACGCTCGTGGGCGCCACGACGCGCGCGGGGCTTCTCACGTCGCCGCTGCGCGACCGCTTCGGGATCGTGCAGCGTCTCGAGTTCTACACCGAAGAGGACCTGAGACGCATCGTCGTGCGATCCGCGGGCATACTCCGCGTGCCGCTGGACGAGGAGGGGGCGACGCGCATCGCGCAGCGATCACGCGGCACGCCGCGCATTGCGAATCGACTGCTCCGCCGCGTTCGTGACTACGCCGAGGTGCGCGGCAATGGCCACGTCACCGGTGCGATGGCACAGGCGGCGCTCGACCTGCTCGACGTCGACCCGCAGGGCTTTGACCCGATGGACCGCCGGCTGATGCTGACCATCATCGAGAAGTTCGGCGGCGGGCCGGTGGGCGTCGACAGCCTGTCGGCCGCGCTCGGCGAGGAACGGGGCACGATCGAGGATGTAATCGAGCCGTTTCTCATCCAGCAGGGTTACGTGATGCGCACCGCGCGCGGCCGTGTCGCGACGCGCAACGCCTACCTGCACTTCGGGTTGTCGCCGCCCGCCATGGAGCGATCCGCCACTCTCGGTCTGTTCGAGAGCTGAGGGTTACGAATGATCGGTAACCATTCCCTGTTGCAGCTCGTGCTGCAGGCGAGCATCGTCGTGCAGCTGGTGCTCGCGCTGCTGGTCATCGCGTCGATCGTTTCGTGGGCGATCATCGGACGCAAGCGCCGGCTGCTGCGCCAGGCGCGCGGGTCGGCCGAGGAGTTCGAGGACCGCTTCTGGTCCGGCATCGATCTCGCCGAGCTCTACCGCACCCTGGACGCGTCGGCGCCCGCCTCCGGGATGGCAGGTCTGTTCGTCTCCGGGTTTCGGGAGTTCTCGCGTCTGCGACAGCAGTCGGGGCTCGACGGCGCGCAGCTGCTCGAGGGCAGCCGCCGCGCGATGAAGGTCGCACAGCTCAAGGAGATCGACCGGCTGGAGGAGAATCTCTCGACGCTCGCGACCATCGGTTCGACCAGCCCGTACGTGGGTCTCTTCGGGACCGTGTGGGGAATCATGAGCGCCTTCCAGGGTCTCGGGAGCGTCCAGCAGGCTACGCTCGCGATGGTGGCGCCGGGCATCGCCGAGGCGCTGATCGCGACTGCGATGGGTCTCTTTGCGGCGATCCCCGCCGTGATCGCCTACAACCGGTACGCCGACCAGGTGGGCCGGCTGGAACTGCGCTACGACACGTTCATGGAAGAGTTTTCGACCATCCTGCAGCGCCACTCGGGGGCGCGCTGAAGCCGATGACACCCCGGCGCACACGGAAGCTCATGGCCGAGATCAACGTCGTGCCGTACATCGACGTGATGCTCGTGCTCCTGATCATTTTCATGGTGACGGCGCCCGCTTCTGAGCCAGGGTGTCAAGGTCGAGCTGCCCGAGACCGATGGGGCGGAGCCAATCGATCAGGATCCGGAGATGATCGTCCTGAGTGTCGAGCCGACCGGACAGATGTACCTGAATCTCGGCGATCCAGGATGTCGCGCTGTCCCCCGAGCGCGTCGTCGAGCTCGTGGCGACCGCGATGCGCCGGGAACCCGGCCGGCCGGTGCTTGTCAAGGCAGACAGGGCCGTGCCGTACGGTCGCGTCGTCGAGGGGATGGTGCTGCTGCAGCAGGCCGGGGCCAGGAAAGTCGGTTTTGTCACGCAGCCCGTCCAGTCAGACGCGCGCGGGGACAGGGCGCGCTGAACGATGCCTGGCTTCGTTCGTGAGCACATGCGGCCCCTGGCCGGCGCCGTGGGTCTGCACGTCCTGCTCTTCGCGCTGATCGCTGCTACCGCCTGGCGCTGGTCGACCTCGCGGCCGCCCGTGCCGATGGCCATCGAGGGCGTGGCGATCGACGAACGCTCGCTGCCGAAGCAGCTGACAGGACCGCGTCCCGCCCCGGCGGCGGCGCCAACACCCGCGCCCGAACCCGAGCCGGTGGAGCCCGTCCCGGCAACGCCGGCGCCCACTCCTCCCGACGACACCGCGGAGCGGCAACGGGAGGCAGAGATACAGGCTGAACGGGAACGCGCTGCGGAGGCGGCCCGTGAGCAGGCAGCGCTCGAGACGCGCCGTGCGGAAGAAGCTGAACGCGCACGGCAGCAGAAGATCGCCGCCGAGGAAGCCACGCGCAAGGCTGCGGAGGCACAGGCGCAACGCCGCAAGGCGGCCGAGACGGAGCGTCGCAAGGCGGCCGAGGATGCCGCGCGCCGAAAGGAAACCGCCGAGCAGCAGGCGCGCGAGGCGGAACTGCAGCGGCGCCTGGCGGCGGAAGAGGAAGAGGCCTCGTCGGTTGCGGCCTCGGGAGTCGTGGACCAGTATCGCGCGGAACTCGAGCAGGCCATAGAGCGGAGCTGGATCCGGCCGCCCTCTGCGCAGCCCGGCCTGGTGTGCACGTTGAATGTGACGCAGGCTCCGGGCGGGACGGTGCTGGATGTCCGCCTCGGCTCGTGCAACGGCGACGCCGCGGTCCGCGAATCGATCACCAACGCGGTCTTCCGGGCCTCGCCGCTGCCAGCGCCGGCCGACCCGCGTGCATTCGAGCGGCGTCTCGAGATCGTCTTCAGACCTACGGAGTAACAGGTGTCAACGAGCATCAAGCGGGCCCGGCGCCCGGCCCACTGGATCCATATGCTGCCCGCGCTGCTGTGCGTCGCAGCGACCACGAGTCACGCGCAACTGCGCCTCGACATCACCAAGGGTGTGAGCGATGCGGTGCCCATCGCGATCGTGCCGTTCGGAGGCCAGTCCGAAGGCGGGGCCGCCGACGTCGCCTCGGTCGTGGGGTCGGACCTGGAGCGGAGCGGCCGATTTGCACCCATGCCCCGCACCGACATGGTCACGCGGCCAGTGCGTGGCGATCAGATCCGCTTCGAGGACTGGCGCCTGCTCAAGTCCGATTACCTGGTGGTTGGACAGCTCGAGCCCGCGGCGAGCGGGCTCGCTGTGCGTTTCGAGCTCTTCAACGTCGCGACCGGCCAGCAGCTGCTCGCGAAAGAGCTGCCGACGACGGAGGCCGGTCTGCGAGCGACCGCGCATCGGATCTCGGACCTGGTTTTCGAGCGCCTGACGGGTGTGCGAGGCGCGTTCTCGACACGCCTCGCGTACGTTGCGGTCGACGGTGCGCCGCCGTCGCAACGCTACAAGCTGATCGTGTCCGACGCAGACGGATTCAGTCCGCGAACGGTGGCCGATTCGCCGGAACCGCTGATGTCGCCTGCGTGGTCGCCCGACGGACAGCTCCTCGCCTACGTGTCCTTCGAGGGCAAGGCATCCGCGATCTACATCCAGCAGCTGGCGAGCGGCAAGCGGAGCCGGGTCTCTGCGCGGGCGGGAATCAACGGTGCCCCGGCATGGTCCCCCGACGGACGCAAGCTCGCGCTCACGCTGTCGCGCGGCGGCAATCTCGACGTATACACGCTCACGCTCGCGAACCAGACGCTGATCCGGGTGACGTCGGACGAGGCGATCGATACCGAGCCCGAATGGTCGCGCGACGGCGGCAGCATCTACTTCACCTCCGATCGCGCGGGCAGCGCGCAGATCTACAGGGTGTCCGCCGATGAGGGTGCGCGTGCCGAGCGCGTGACGTTCACCGGGAGCTACAACGCCCGGCCGCGCGTCTCGCCGGATGGCGAGGAGCTTGCGATGATCACGCTGGACCGCGGCAATTACCGGATCGCGGTCATGAACCTGAAGACGCGAGCGCTGCGGGTGCTTTCGAACTCGAACCAGGACGAGTCGCCCAGCTATGCACCGAATGGCGTCACCCTGATCTATGGCACGCAGGATGGCCGCCGCGGCGCGCTCGCGACCGTGTCCTCCGACGGACGGTCACAGCAGCGCCTGAGCGCGGACCGCAGCGAGCTGCGTGAGCCCGCATGGTCGCCATTCTCCGCC
Source organism: uncultured Gammaproteobacteria bacterium (assembly GCA_963728295.1). Classification (GTDB taxonomy): domain Bacteria; phylum Pseudomonadota; class Gammaproteobacteria; order Steroidobacterales; family Steroidobacteraceae; genus DATJKD01. The sequence goes on from CAVSKB010000011.1 coordinate 955,900, forward strand.
CGATGATGATGTGGGTGCGGCATTGTGGTAAAAGGCGCGCACCTCTGGTGCCGCGGTTCCGGTTAATGAAATTTGTACAAGGAGTGGACGCGATATGAGGTTGATGCAAGCAGCGCTGGTCGGTGTCCTGGTTCTCGGGCTTGCGGCCTGCCAGAAGAAGCAGACGCGGCCGGACGAGCAGGGCGCGACCCCCACGTCCCCGGGCGGTGGAGTCAGCACCACGGGTGTCGACGGCTCGAAGACCGGGCAGGGGGCGTCCGACATGCAGACGGCGCAGCAGCAGGCGCTCGCCGCGCTCAAGACGCGCAGCATCATCTACTTCGACTACGACAGCAGCGAGATACGCTCGGAGTATCTGCCGGTCGTGGAGGCGCACGCCGCCTACCTCGCCAAGTATCCCAATGCCAAGGTCCGCCTCGAGGGGCACACCGACGAACGTGGTTCGCGCGAGTACAACATCGGTCTAGGCGAGCGGCGGGCCCAGGCGGTGCGGCGGGCGCTGCAGCTTCAGGGCGCCGCCGAGGCACAGATCGCGACCGTGAGCTACGGCGAGGAGCGTCCGGCCGTAGCGGGCGGTGAGGAATCCGCCCTTGCACAGAATCGGCGGGTCGAGTTAGTTCATGCCCCGTAATCGGATCAGCTCGCTCCGTGCTGCGATGGCCGTGGTGGCCGGCGGACTGCTGTTCTCGAGCAGCCTGGCGCTGGGCGCCGCAAGCAATCGCGAGCTCGAAGACCGTGCGAATGCGATGGAGAACCGTCTGCAGGCCGTCGAGCGCTCGAGCAAGGCCCTCGTCGAGTTGCAGCAGCAGATCGAGGCGGGGCGCGAGGAACTTCGGCGGCTGCGCGGCCAGATCGACGAGGCGAAACACGAGCTCGAGGGGCTGCGCCAGCAGCAGCGGGATCTGTACTCGGACGTGGACCGGCGCCTGCTCCTGATCGAGAACGGTGGAGGAACGACCGCGCCGAAAGTGCTGCAACCGCCGCCCTCGGAGTCCGAGATGCGCGCGGTTGACGAGGCGACGGTGTATGGCGACGCTTTTGCGGCCCTCAAGGCTGGCCGAATCGACGAGGCGGTGCGTGGCTTCGATCTCTATCTCACCAAGTATCCGCAGGGTCCTCGGGCCGACAATGCGGCCTATTGGCTCGGCGAATCGCATTACGTCGCGAAGGACTTCGAGGCCGCGCAGAATGCCTTCCAGTCGGTTCTCGATGACTATCCGGATTCGCGCAAGGGGCCGGATGCGCTGCTCAAGATCGGTTACTGCCAGTACGAGGTGAAGGCGTACAAGAACGCGCGCACGACGCTCGAGCGCGTCGTGGCCGAGTATCCTGGTACCGAGGCGGCGCGGCTCGCGCAGGCGCGCGTGACCAAGATGGACGTTGAGGGCCGTTGATCCCGGCGAAGGTAGTGAGCGCGACGTCAGAAGCCAGGCCGAAGCGCGTTCGCGCCAAAGGCCTCGACGCGCGGCTCAGGATCACCGAGACCTTCGTCTCGATCCAGGGCGAAGCCGATGCTGTCGGCTGGCCGACGCTCTTCATCCGTCTGACCGGATGTCCACTTCGCTGCGTCTACTGTGACACCGAGTACGCGTTCCATGGCGGCGAGTGGCGCACCATCGGGGAGCTGCTCGAGACAGCGCGTGGCAGCCGCGTTCTCCGAATCTGTGTGACCGGCGGAGAGCCGCTCGCGCAGAAGCGCTGCCTCGATCTGCTGACAGTGCTGTGCGACGCCGGCTTCGCGGTCTCGCTCGAAACCAGCGGCGCCATCGACGTCGGCGAGGTCGACCCGCGTGTGAGCCGGGTGGTGGACATGAAGACGCCGGATTCCGGTGAGGCTGGTCGCAACCGCATGGACAATCTCGGCAAGCTGACCGCGGGCGACCAGGTCAAGATCGTGATCTGCTCGCGGCCCGACTACGAATGGGCGCGCGACCTCGTGCGCGCAAATGCCGCGACGCTGGCGTGCCAGGTGCTCTTTTCGCCCAGCTTCGGGAAACTGGAGCCGCGCGAGCTCGCTGAGTGGATCCTCGAGGACCGTCTGAACGTCCGCCTGCAGCTGCAGGTGCACAAGTATCTCTGGGGCGAGGCGCGCGGGCGATGACCACGCGCGCCGTGGTGCTGGTCTCGGGTGGCCTCGATTCCGCAACCTGCCTCGCGATCGCGAGGTCCGAGGGCTACGAGTGTCACGCGCTCAGCCTCGCGTACGGACAGCGGCATACGGCCGAGCTCGATGCGGCGGCGCGCGTCGCCACGACGCTCGGCGCCGTCGAGCACCGGGTGATGACGGTCGATCTGGCGGCCTTTGGCGGGTCGGCGCTCACCGATCCGGCGATCGCGGTGCCCGAGTCGCCGGGCGAGGGCGTACCCGTCACCTATGTGCCGGCACGCAACACCGTGTTCCTCTCGTTCGCGCTTGCATGGAGCGAGGTACTCGGCGCGCACGACATCTTCATCGGCGTCAATGCCGTCGACTACTCCGGCTATCCGGACTGCCGTCCGGAATACATAGCCGCGTTCGAACGCATGGCCAACCTGGCGACGCGCGCCGCCACGGAGGAACTACAGCCGCTCTTCATCCGGACGCCGCTGATCCAGTTGGGCAAGGCCGACATCATCCGCCAGGGCCGGACCCTGGGTATCGACTATTCGATCACGGTGTCCTGCTACCAGGCGGACGAGCAGGGTCGGGCATGCGCGCGCTGCGACGCGTGTCGCCTGCGCCAGGCAGGGTTCGTCGCAGCGGGGATGCCGGATCCGACGCGCTACCGGTGACCAGGATCAGAGCTGTGAGCGGATCGGCAGGATGACCTTCTCGACGAAGCGCTCTTTCCATGGGCGCCGTCTCCACATCTCGAGCGTGTAGCGCTGCGTCGCCTCGAGATCTTGCTCGAAGACCGCCGACATCCGCTCGGCGAAGGTGCGGTCGTAGACGTTCAGGCTGGCCTCGTCGTTGAGCCGGAACGAGCGCGGGTCGAAGTTTGTCGAGCCCACCGACACCATCTCCCGATCCGCGATCAGCACCTTGTTGTGCATCATCGTAGGCTGGTACTCGTAGATTTCGACCCCGGCTTCGAGCAGTGGCTCCCAGTGCGCCTTGGAGGCGATGCGCACAGTGTCGGAGTCTATGTTCTTCCCGGGTAACAGGATGCGTACGCGTACCCCGCGCTTGCGCGCGGCGAGCAGCGCGGCAAGCACCAGGTCGTCGGGCACGAAGTACGAGGCCTCGATATCGATGCTGCTCCGAGCCGCCGCAATCGCCATCAGGTACATCAGGTGCATGCTTTCGCTGCCACCCGCCGGCGACGCAATGAACATGTGAGCGTCGGTGTCCCCGGCCGCAGTCAGCGGCGGAAAGTAGTCAGCGCCGTTCAGTACTTCGCCCGTGATCTTGATCCAGTTATCGTTGAACGCTGCCTGAAACTGTGCCACGACCGGCCCTTCGATCTGGAAGTGCACGTCGCGCCAGTGGTCTGGATCCTGCGCGTGACCTTCCCACAGGTCGGCGATTCCGACCCCGCCGGTAAAGCCGACCGCGCCGTCCACCACCAGCAGCTTGCGGTGCGTGCGGTTGTTCAGGCGGCCGAGGTTGTACCACTTGAGTGGCCGGTACATCTGCACGTCGACGCCGGCCTCCCGCAGACGCGTCAGCAGCCCGCCCTCCATCTTGATGCTGCCGGCCCAGTCGATCACAACATTGACTTTCACGCCCGCCTGCGCACGCTCTGCGAGGGCGTCTGCAAACTCCTGCCCGATTTCCCCTGACCAGTAGATGTAGGTCTCGAAATCGATGGTCTTCCGGGCGGAGCGGATTGCCGCGAGCATCGCCGGGAAGATCTCCTCGCCGTTCTGCAGGTCCCTGACCCGGTTGCCCGGCACGATGGACGGCCCCAGCATCACGGACATCTCGCGACGGAATTGCGGGTCTGCGATCGCAAAGCGGTGCTCGATCTTCCGCTCGAGCTTCTTTTCCGGCGTGGCGAAATTCATCGCGATGACGACGCCCAGCACGGTCACCGCAGCCGTGATCAGAATGGTCCATTGCACGAGCTTTCGACTCCGGGGAATCATGCAGCGCATGGTACCCGTGCAACCCGGGTGAAACGCCGCGGAGTGATCCGGTATGATTATCGGCCCGCCGGGCTGGTCGAATGGTCGGCGCCGGGATCGCGACACGGGCCGTTAGCTCAGTCGGTAGAGCAGCTGGCTTTTAACCAGTTGGTCGCTGGTTCGACTCCAGCACGGCCCACCAAATTCAAGGAGTTACGAGCGCCAGAAAACCGTGTCACACCTGTGTCACATCGCGGCGTATGCTTTTGCGGAAATTGACCGCACGGCGCGTCACAACGCGCAAGAGGAACTACGGTGGCGACATTTCGTGAACGACTGACAGCGAGAGGCGAGCGCAAGTGGCAAGCGATCGTTCGTCGCGACGGATTCCCCGACAAGGTTGCGACATTTCCGGCGAAGCGTGATGCGGAACGCTGGGCGCGACTCATCGAAGGCGATGACGCCAAGGGCCGACACTTGCCGAGCCTCGAGGCCGAGCGACACACGCTCGCGCAACTGTTCGACCGATACGAGCCCGAGCTGACGCCGAAGCGTCGCAAGGCTGTGGCGGCGCATCTCACCTGGTGGCGCAACGCGATCGGCAGCAGGAAGCTCTCGGAGCTCACGCCGGCGCTGCTCCGCGGCGAGCTCAACCGGCTCGCCGCGGAGCCGTACAGCCGCGCGGCGCCACGCAAGACCGTAACACTCACTGCACGGCGCACGCCGAGCCACAAGCCGCGCGAATACAAGCGCGCTCCCTCGAGCGTCAACCGCTACAAGGAAACGCTCTCCAAGGTCCTGAGCGTCGCAGAGCGTGAATACGAGTGGCTCGCCGAGAATCCGCTGCGCAAGATCCCCGACCGCAGGGAGGCGCGCGGCCGTGTCCGCTACCTGTCAAACGACGAGCGCACGGCACTACTCGAGGCCTCCAAGGCGCAGAGTCCCGACCTGTATGCGCTGGTCGTCTGCGCGCTGTGCACTGGGGCACGTTCGGGCGAACTGCTTGGGCTCACCTGGCGCGACGTCGACTTCGAGCGCAACCGTGCGATTTTGAACCGCACGAAGAACGACGAGCGGCGTGCGCTGTCTCTCGCGGGACCAGCGCGAACGCTCCTGCGAGCGAGGTCAAAGGTGCGGCGGATCGACACTGACCTCGTATTCCCGCACCCGACGACTCGCCGACCATTCGACTACGCCAATCCGTTCAAGGCCGCGGTGGCGTCGGCGGGTATCAAGAACTTCCGGTTTCACGACCTGCGTCACACGGCCGCGAGTTACCTTGCGATGAACGGGGCGACAACACCGGAGATCGCAGCGGTGCTGGGGCACAAGACGCTAGCGATGGTGAAGCGCTACGCGCACTTGTCAGACCAGCACGTCGCGGGCGTCGTCGAGCGCATGACCGACAAGGTGTTCGGCGGCTGACATAGCGCGGAAGCAAAAAGCCACCACAGCGCCCGGCTCTGAATGGGACACACTGGTCGACGCGCAACAGGCACACATGGCGGCTGGCTTGCCGAGCCGCATCGGACCGTTGGTGCGCAAGTCTCAGCTAGGCAAGCTTGACGAGCTGCAACGCCGGTTTGTTGCGGGCGAGCAATGGATGCTGATTGTGGCGATCAATACCTGCGCCGTTCATGAATTGCTGATGCCGGCGTGGGTCCGCCAGGAGTGGTTGAAACGGTCGCGGGCGGCGCTGCATTACAAAGTCAAGTCATGGGACGACGTGATGCCGGTCATCAAGCCAAAGAACAGCAAGCTCCCTGCACTGCGGAGAGCATGGCGATGGACGCTGCCCGTCGTGATGGCCGTCCATGCTAAGTCCGCGTCCGGCAGGGCGATCGACGATGGGATGTTCGAAGAGCTAGCCGAGGAAAACGACTGGCCGTTCAAGGCCGGCTTGGCCAAGAAGCTCTATTACACAGAGAGGAACGAGCCGCATTTCGTACCTGCTTTCATGCGTGGCTATTACTTCTCCAAGCCCAACCGGCGTACCGGCAAGAATTCTACGATTCGTCAACGATCGTAACAATACTTCGCGTGCACGCTAGCGCACGCTGACCTCCGTTGACTTGATCAACGCCGCACGTCGCGGCACACACGGAGGACAAAAAAATGGCCTGGGTCCCGATTCGCGGATACGCAACCGCGGAAAAACGCTATCCCTGCACCGAGCACCAACTTCGCCACCTGTTTCGGAATCGGGAGAAAAACGGCCTCGCGGGCGCATTCTCGCAGGTCGGCAATCGCGTTCTCTTCAGCGAAGAACGGTTCGACGCGCTCGCGCCTGAGGCCGCAGCCGAAAAGCGGCCGTGAGCCCGGCTGAGTACAGGCGCGAACTTCTGGAGAAACCGGCCGCGGTCGACGAGCAGTTCGAAGCGTTGCGCGCGCAGGAGTACCTGCTGGGCCACCAGCGGACGCGGCTGGAATACCTGCTCAGGAACTCCGGCTACCGATCGCCTGCAGCTAAGGCACGCGAATGAGCCGGCGCAAGCATTGGCGCAGGCATCAACGTGGGGAACGCTACGCGATGATCCCGTGCGAGGTGATGGAGTCCGCGGCGTTCACAACATTGCAGCCCTACGCCGTGTTGACGCTGATTGCCGCCGCGCAGTACAGCGGCAAAAACAACGGTGACATTGCGATCACCTGGGACACGGTGCGGCGTTACGGGCTACGCAGCAAGGAACAGCTGGTCAAGGCGCTCCGGGTTCTGCTCGAGCACCGCTTGTTGCTCAAAACCCGGCAGGGAGGCAAGCGGCCGATGGGGCCCTGCCTCTACGCGTTGACGTGGCGGTCAATCGACACCCGCGAGCGCGGTTATGACCAGGGCATCACGCCGTCGCTGGTACCGCGCCATGAATGGGCGGAGTGGGTACCCAAACAGAATGACGGGACCGCCCACAGTCCCGGTACACGTTTGACGGAACTGCCCACGGTCCACGGGGCGGCGGTCAACGGGACTGCCGGCGGACCGCAAAACGAAATTAACGGGACCGTCCGCAGTCCACCTTCTAAGAATCTGGCCCGGGGGCGCGGACGGATGGGAGATGCAGTCTCCCGGGATTCCGGTTCCGGATCCGCCCTTTTGCGGACTCCGGATCGTGCGCGGTCGAACAGTTGCGCGAACTCCAGTTGACTGCTTCCTCTGGGCGGGGGAGTGCAATCAAACAGTCGAAGTACCGGAACCCCTGCGGCTCGCCTGCGGCACAGCAAATCAGGCAAAGCAGATTAGGAAATCCATGAGCAAACAGACCCCTCCGTCATCCCGTCCTAAGGGCCTCTCAAAGGCCGCACAACGCTGGTGGCACGAGCTTCAAACGGACTACCCACTTACCGACGCAGCCGGGCAGCTGCTGCTCGAGCAGGGCCTGAGAGCGTTTGATCGAAGCGAGGCCGCCAGGGCGCTAGTCGACAAGGAAGGCGCCATTCTGCGAGACCGATTCGGCCAATGCGTTCCTCATCCGGCGCTCAAGGTCGAGCGTGATTCTCGTCACCAGATGCTGATGGCCCTCAAGGCGCTGAACCTGGACATCTCGCCCGCGAAACTGTCGGGCCGCCCGACCGGGAGCTGACATGGGCAACACCGTTCGCCGCAAGCGCCATCTCCGGGAAGCTCCCAGCGATGATCTCGTGAACATCTTGTCGGACGTGCCTTGGCAGCAGCACGAGAATCCGTTCAGTCGGTTCGCGATCGGCTATGACGAACTTGAGGCCGGTTGGCGCAAGTACGGCGACACCATCGTGCGGGACTGGATTAGGCACTCGCCCGGCACGCGTCCGTCGCACTGGTGGGCGTTCGAATCCCGGGAGCCGCGGCGGCAACTGGGCGGTGAGGGTTCCGCGTCGGGCTCGGGTTTTGCGTTTGGCCTGCCCTACAGCTGGAACGGTGGCGAGCCGGTGTTCGAAACGCAGCACGAGTATCTGAAGCGGCTGGGGCTGCTGTTGCCTGGCGAGGCCCCGCCGATTCGCGAGCCGCATCCCGTGCCCGGTGGACATGAGTCTGGGCAAGGTTATTCATCCAACTCGATCGGTGGACAGCGTCGCCGTTGATTCGATCGGACCGCTGCGTTGCCATGACTGGTCCCGTTGATACCTGTCCGACGTGCGGACAGAAGGTGCCGGAGACCGATCCCGTCGCTACGCTCGTCGCGCAGTTCGAAGCGGTGTGTCGTGAGCGCGGTCACTGGATATCGATCGACGTGCCGCGTCCGCGAACCGGTGGCGGCGGAGCTACTCAATCGGGCGAGCGGCACGTTAAGAAACTGGCGTTCGTATGGCGGCGCATCGGTCAGGTACTACTTCCACCACGGGCGAGTCACATACGCCCTGCGCGATCTCGCTGAGTACATCGTCGCCGGCCGAGCAGACGGCGAATAGTTGCACGAATTGTCACGCGACATCACGGAACGCAATCGTCCCGGCGTCGAAAACGTTGTCTGATGGCTGAACCTGCAACGCTCAAGGATTATCGATGTCAGCCGCTTTATCGCCTGCTGATCGAGGCAAAAACCTTGCCCGCGCCGCCATCGGGATCGCCTTAGCGAAGGGCGAGCTGCCCAGCGCACTTGTCTATTGCGAGTCCAACTACGGACCATTCGCACGAGCGTGAGTTCGCCCGGCCTTCTGTAGCTTCGTAGTGGCTTCCATGCCGGTATCGTGAGCGCGTGCCTCGGTGCCGTCACGCTGCAAATGCAATGCGTTCGCACCGAAACAAGAACCCCGGCGCGGGGCCGGGGTCCATATCTGGCATACCGTTCTTGCGGCTGAAAACGACTACTTGAGCGTGATCTCCCGCAAGCGATAGTCACCCGTAATGTCACGCATGGCCGGATAGTCCCGCTGCGCCTTCTGGTTTGTTTGTTTCTGCCGCTCCGCGCCAAACTTCGCTACGAAGGCGTCGTAACGCTCCTTGTTTGGAGCCAGCATGTCATCGTTTTTGAACTTAGCTACGAGAACCACGTTGAAGTCGCCGCTTTCGGGCAGGTCGCTGACGTAGATCTTGTAGTCCTCCATTTGCCCTAAGGACTTGGATACCTCATACCCGGAAACCAATGTGTCCTTAAGACCCTCGAGATACGCATCGATCATGTTCGATTTGACCTTGACGGTCGTGACAAGCCAGACCGCATCGCTGACCGTATAGTCCTTATAGATCTCCAGATCTGCGTACGCCGCGCTCGAAGCAAAAGCGATGACCATCGCAACTAGTGCATTTCTAATCCGCATGATTTCCCCCACAACGTTCTTCGGTTAATTGTGCTCAGCCATCGTAGTGTAGCAGGCCCGGCCGGCGTGCCTAGATCCAACTATTTATCGTACTGCGCTGCGACGTGACTTTCTGTCGCGTTCCGCCAGATATTCGTCGGATGCTGATCCTTGATTCGCCCGGTCAGCTCGTCGGAACCATCGAATGCAAGGCGTGCTTCCGGCGCGCGCGCGTCGATCCTCGGTCGCTCCCGCCTGCACCGATCACAGAAACAAAAAGCCCGGCGCGTGGCCGGGCTCTCTGCTGCGTTAAGCTGGAGACTCAGTTCGCTCTGCGTCTCGTCAGGCCGAGACAGAGCAGGCCCAGACCGAGCAGCGCAAGCGTGCCGGGCTCGGGGACGGGACTCGTGACGGGTGTCCCCGGAACACAATCGGTCGCGGATCCCCCTGTGCTATCGAGTCCCGCGAAGCAGGGGTCAGCGGTCACTGAGCCGGCGGTCACTGTCAGCCGAACCGACCAGATTCCATCGGTCCATGCGGAGGAGTCGCTTGACATGGAGGCAAGATTGAAGGGCTCATCTTCAACAAATTGATCTCCGCCGCCGTCTAGGTCCGAAAAAAACGACCATACGCCGCTGGCATCATCGGTGAAGCTTGTGCGTGTTTGGAAGAATCCCCCGGCATACGGCGGAGGTACGCTTTGGCCCGAAAGGTCAAAGTTCCAAATCAGCGTATCCCCTGCTGACACGGCGATCGGCACGGCGTGGACCACCACTGGCCCAGCCAGCAGAGCGCCCGCCAGCAGACAAAGTAACTTCGTCTTCACTGGTCCTCCCTTGCGCCTTGTTCAGGGGCTTCTTCTTTACGTAAGCCCATGCATACGGGGTGCCATTCCCTCACGGATAGTGAATACAAAGGCTTGCCATCCCACACGGCAAACGGCTATCTGGTTATGTAAAGAAAACCGACGCGTTGCAACGCGCCCGACTGGTCGGCGGTGTAGCGTTGGGCGAATGGTCACGCTCGACACCCTCCGTGCTCTGCATGAGCACGATCACAAACTCGCGGCGTATTGCGCGACCTGCGAGCGCTGGGCGGTGCTCGACCTGGAGCGGCTGATTGCCGAAGGTCGCGGGGACTATCGATTCGTCGGCCGCAAGCCGCGCTGTAGCTACTGCCAGTCGCAGGGGGTCTGGCAACTTCGGCCGCCTGCGATGCGACCGGGGATCGGCGGCCGCGCATACATCTAGACATCCTCGCCTGACTGGCTGCAATCGGCCAGAAGCGGAGGTTCTCGCCTACAGGATGCTTCTGCCGCAGCAAAGCAACTGTCTCTCAGCAAACGGTTACCGGGTGATTTTCGCGAGCCGCGCATCCCTGGGCCAGTGTCTTCAGGTTTCGCGCGAACACGGATCAATCTGGCGACAGGCAAGCCGATGCTAGACAACGTCGAATCAGGCGAGAAGCGGCTATGCGCATGCCCTTGCCTGAAGCATTGTGGTTGTTCTTGGAGGATCCCCCTCACGGTTCAAGTTCGCCGTAGGCGTCCCTATGCGAAGAGCGTATAAGCGGCCGTATACAACAATGATGAAGCGGGGGGGCCTCCGTTGGGCCGACAAATGAAAACACCGATACAAGGCGTTTTTTGCTTTGCGCTCGTTAGTTTGATGCTGCTCGCTGCGTGTGGTGGTGGTGGCGGCGGCGGCTCGTCCGCGCCAATGCCAACTTACACAATAGGCGGAACGGTCACCGGGCTAACTGGCACGGGCCTGGTATTGCAAAACAACGCTATTGGCGATCTCGCCGTTTCCGCGCCGGGAGCGTTCACCTTCCCGAACGGGCTGGCCACTGGCGCCGCTTACGTGGTGACCGTGAAAACGCAGCCATCCTCGCCAACGCAGAATTGTGTGGTCACCGCGGGATCCGGCACGGTGGCGACATCAAATGTTACCAACGTCGCGGTTGCCTGCACGACCGCCACCTTTACGATCGGCGGTGTCGTGTCCGACCTCACCGGGTCGGGCCTCGTTCTGCAGAATAATGGGGGTGACGATCTTTCAATCAGCACCAGTGGCCCCTTCACTTTCACCACAGCAATTTCCAGCGGCGCTGCTTATGCGGTCACGATCAAGACGCAGCCCAGTGCCCCGGAGCAGAGCTGCGCAGTCGGCAGCGGAACGGGCACGATCGACGCTGAAAATGTCGTCAACATTCGGATTGAATGCAGTGTGCACTTCGCCTATGTCACAAACGCGGGAGATGACACACTCTCCGAGTACGCCATAGATTCGTTTACGGGCACGCTTACTGCCTTCGGCACGCCTGTTGCTACGGGTACGTCGCCGTACGCTATAGCGGGTAGCCCCGACAGGCAGCACGTCTATGTTGTCAACCAGGTCAGTAACGATATATCCGCGTATGCGGTGAATGCTGCGAGCGGCGCGTTGACCCCGATTGCGGGTTCGCCGTTTGCGGCGGGCACGGACCCCCAGGCTCTGGCGTTCGATCCCTCCGGTGCCCATCTTTACGTAGCAAACAACGGCTCGAACAACATTTCAGCATTCGCGGTCAATGGCAGCACTGGAGCGTTGACGCCGCTGTCAACCGCAACGTATGCCACGGGCACCGGCCCATCGGCCATTTCAATTGACCAGTCCGGGAAGTTTGTCTTTGTGGCGAATAACGGCGGTTCGAACGATATATCCGTGTTTGCAATCACGGCTGGGACAGGGGCGTTGACACCGGTGGCGGGATCGCCTTTTGACGCAGGCGACAACCCTCATAGTCTGGTGCTCGCACCCTTCGGAGGGTTGTTTGTTTACACGGCCAACTTCAACGGCACCAACTCGACGCTTTCCGGATTCAGCGTTAACCAGTCAACGGGCGCGTTGACCGCGCTGAACGGCTCGCCGTTTGCCCTGGCCGTTAGCAATTACATTGGCATCTACAGCGGTCGTGGCGACTCTCTGTTTGTAACAACGGGCGACAGTGTTGTTGGGTACCTCAATCTGCCGAGTCTGATGGCGATTGCCGGTTACTCGGCCGTCAGCGGTATCAATGCCTACTCAGTGACAGTCGACCAATCGCATGCACGTCTCTACGTGACCAATTACGGTGCCGCAAGTGTTTCCGCGTACCAAATTGATGATGTTGGCGGCACGCTGACAGCGGTCCCCGGCTCGCCATTCCCGGCCGGAAACAACCCGGCCTTCATGGCGATCCTGTGACATCACGCGGATTAATTCGTAGGCAGGAATTCCGAAACTTGTTTGGAGGGCCGAGCAGTTTCTTTCGAATATATTGAACTGCTTTGCGACAGTGTCCGCTTCGGGTCCGAAAGCAGCCGTCCGACCATTCAGCCTGCACGCCGCTCGAGCTGCCCATAACGCCGCCACAATCTCTGTAGCTCGCGCTCCGCTGCCCAGCGAGCCATCGTGTCCCCACGCTCTCGTGCGGCTTGTCGCGCTGCCTCGGCTTCGGCAGCGCGCGTCAAGACCGCTCGCAGCTCTTGCTCGCGCTCGGTCATAGGTCACGCCCGCTGGCCGGTCTAGGAGAAACAACCGGCAGCGGGAGGACCTCACACATCATGGTGAAAGATCGACCCCGGCCGTCCAACTCGGCACGGCCGGGGCGACCCTTCCCGCGATTTCCGCACAGAGCCACCAGTGCGGCCGCGGCCAACTCCAGCTGCGTTGCGGCACGATTGCCTATCAATGCGCCACCACCTCTCGCAATATGTCGGCGCACTCCTTGGTGTCGATTGGAAATTCATAACCGTCGGCCATCACGTGCGTCATCCGCAGAAACAAGCCGTGCGTGTCATCAATCAGTATCTGAGCTCGCATGTCGACCAGCTCTACGGACCCGCCTTCCGCATGCCGCCGGCGCAGTGCCGCATTGATCTGTTTCAGCGTCTCGGGCATTTCCATCGCACGTGTCCGTTTTTCACCGCGAGGCTCCAGGAACCATCGCTGCCCGGCCGGCTGCGCGTGCTTCTTGTGCAAACCCACAAGGATCCGCGATCTGTGAGCGGAGACCGCGTCACGCACATACACGGTCGGGGTCGGCGCCGTCGAGCTGGTGGACGGGTTGTCCAGCATCTGACGGCTCGACCACTAATCCGATCTGGGCCGCGCCGCTCGCCGGTCAAGCACTGTCGGACGATTTTGTTCCCTTCGCGAGACCGCGCCCGGCTGCAAAAAGAATCTGTTGCGCATCAAGCAGGATAATTGACCGGCCCTGACTGTCGCTCGGGACGTACTTCGTGGTGATGACTGGATCGCGCTCGGGCGCGTAACCTTCCAAGAGGAGCACGGGCCGCGAGGGGCGGCGAGGATTCTGCGGGCGCTGGCGTATGAGCTGGAAGCGCTCTGCCGGACCTCGGTTCCGTCAGACCTGTCGGCGCGGGCGCCTCCAAAATGAATCAGGTTGTTGCGTTCGATCGCGGGGCGGGTCAGTAAGCTCGGGCGGACGTCTTTCCAAACAACACCGGGGGCACTAGATGCCGTCATCGCGAAGCAGGCTGCGAGGGCCGGCGCGGGTGCTGGCTGCGCTGCTTGCCTGTGGCGGGATCGCGTCGGCGCACGCGGCGAGTACGCCGGCGCGCTTGACGGACGGCGAACATTCCATTGAGCGACTGTTACACATCCCGGCGGATGTTCCACCTGGACGCTACACCGTTCAGTGTGAGGCGTTTGTGGACAAGCCTGGCCGGGCACGCGCCTTCAAATGTTACTCGCGGGAAGGAGTTCCACTTAGTCTTAAGAGCGCGGTCACCAAGGCGGTAGGGAGAGCCAGTTTCATTCCAGCCACTCGTGACGGAGTGCCGATAGCCGTCTCAATGCTGATCATGGTCAGGATCGACGTGACGGCTGAGGGTCCGCTGGTTCTCGTCGTGCCCAACAATGGAATCGAGGCCTCCCGGTATGGGCTGTTCTACACGGCACCTCAACGGTTCAAGGGGTTCAATGTGGGGCACCACTGGCATCTAGTTGACGGCATTAACGCGTGGGTCTTGGTAAAACTGAGCATCGACGAGCACGGCAAGATAGTGGCACACGAAGTGATCAATGACTCAGGTGCACCCAGCTGGATGGTTGACAAAGTAGAGGAGGGCATCGAACACATGGAATTTCTGCCGGGACTGTTTAACGGAAAACCCGTGCCGATGGAGTACGTTAAGCCGATCTATTGGCGGGCGGAGAGGACGAGGAATTGATCCACCGTCGACGAATCGGGACCGGTGCTCGAAGGGGTGCGCCGGCCTTTTCGTTCAGGAGTAACTCTGGGGGTACTCCGCACGAGCAGGCGCGCTGAGCCTACGAAATGGCCAGAAATGGCACGACTTCGATTCCGACCCTAGCCGTGTCACAACTGTGTCACACCAAGGGCCGAAAACGCTCGCCAACGTAGGCCAGGCCACGCCGTAAGTCATTGTTGCAGTTAGTGTGCGGTTGCGGCACTTTGCGCAGATTAGCGGCCGCGACGGACTTTTAACCAGTTGGTCGCTGGTTCGACTCCAGCACGGCCCACCAACATCAACGACTTGCGACCCACGCTATTCTTCGAACGAGTTCTCCGCACGCCGGCACTGAGCGACCGCCGAAACCGCTCCGAACGTGGAGTAACTGGTCGTCCAGCACTCGCCGAACACCGAGCAATAGCAAGCCGAAAAATCGAGGCGCTCGAATTGATCCATGATGTCCCGGGCCAGGCTTCGGTCGGCGAGTTCGAACATCGTTATGCTGCGATCGGGCGGAATCGTGCGGCCGCTGATCGTCGATTGTCCGTAACGCACCTCGACCTTTCGGTCGAGCAGCCTGCGCATCGCCTCACCCCAGGTCGCTTGCGGCTGGCCATCGACCGTCACCACAAAGTCGACAACGCGTGCCGGGCCGATGCCGACGTTCTCGGCACTGAAGGACAAGCGCCACTCTTCCGTGTCTTTATCCTCCGGCGTCAGATAAAAGGAGCGGCCGAGTTCGAGAATGGGCAGCACAGCCGCGCGCTGTTGCTCGCGCATGAGCGACGTCTCGTAAAGCGACACGCCGAGCGCGCAAACGCCGATGACTACGGCAGATACACCGACCAACATCTCCGCCTTGATACCGCGAGTACGGTTCGGTTCTTCAGTCATGTCTGCGACGTTCCGCGGAAAGCCGGCGAGAACTACGCCACGTTTCTGGTACATCTCAACAGACTTTCGCCTCGCCTGTCCACGCAGGACGGCGCAGGCTGGCCGCGTGGACAAGCTACAGCAAGGCCGATCGGTCCTTTCTGCTACGTCTGATCGGTTTCATGCGAGTGATCTCCGATCATGAATGACCCCGGCCGGCGAGCCGCGCTGCCCGCGACTGTGTGGGTCCTGGGCCTGGTCAGTCTGTTCATGGACATCTCCTCGGAGATGATTCATGCGCTCATGCCCGTCTTCGTCGTCGGCACGCTGGGGGCGGGAGCGATATGGCTGGGCCTGATCGAAGGGGTCGCGGAAGGTACGGCGTGCATCGTCAAGGTGTTCTCAGGCGCGCTGTCCGATCGATGGGGGCGGCGCAAGTCACTCGCGTTACTGGGCTACGGCATGGCCGCCGTCAGCAAGCCGCTGTTTCCACTTGCAGGCAGTACCGCGACGGTCTTTCTCGCGCGCTTCGTCGATCGCATCGGCAAGGGGATCCGGGGAGCGCCGCGCGATGCGCTGATTGCGGATTGCACGACACCCGGCCAGCGGGGAGCGGCCTACGGTCTGCGACAATCGCTTGATACCGTCGGCGCGTTCGTAGGTCCGCTGCTGGCCGTCGGGCTGTTGATCCTTCTGGCGAACGATATACGCGCTGTGTTCTGGTTCGCAGTGATTCCTGCCCTGATAGCGGTCGCGATCCTCTTTCTGGCCGTGAAGGAACCGCCGCATCTCGTACCGATGCAGCGGCGCTTCGTGGATCTGCACCCGCGCGATCTGCCTGGAACATTCTGGCGCGTGGCCGCAGTCGCGGCCATGTTCACCCTGGCGCGATTCTCCGAGGCCTTTCTCGTGCTGCGCGGGTCGAGTACGGGCATGTCGATCACATGGACTCCGCTCGTGCTCGTCGTGATGAATATCGCCTACATGCTGTCCGCCTATCCCGCCGGCGCGCTGGCCGACCGAATGCCGCGCGTCCGGCTGCTGATGCTCGGCTGTGTGATCCTCTTCGCCTCGAATCTGGTCCTGGCGTCCGCGCAGACCACGACCGTCGTGCTGGTCGGCACCGCACTCTGGGGCCTGCACATGGGATTTACCGAAGGAGTCTTCAGTGCCATGGTCGCCGACGCAGCCCCGGCGAGCCTGCGCGGCACGGCGTTCGGCGTCTTCAATCTGCTGAGGGGCGTGCTACTGATGGTTGCCAGTGTCCTCGCGGGACTGCTCTGGGATCGCGTAAGTCCTGCCGCGACGTTTCTGGCAGGCGCGGCGCTCGCCGCCTCGTCTCTGCTGCTGGCGAAGTTGGTGAGCCCCGCGACGGCTTCCGGAGGCCAGGACAAGACCGAGCGCGTCCCAGCCCCGTGATTTCGCGTCAGTTCCGGGCCGCGCGTGCCCCGGCCTGCCGCCCGAAAAACGTCGCATCCGCGAGCGACATCCCCGAGCTGTACCCGGACCCCCAGCGCGGCAGTCCGCAGGCCGTGCGCCCGGCGGCAAAGAGACCCGGAATGCCCGTCCGGTCTTCAGTCAGCACCTCGCCGGTCGCGAGAGTGTCGAGTCCGCCCAGGGTAAAGCTCGAATAGAAGCAGTGATCGATGCGGCAGTCGAGCGCGACGAGCGGCGGTTTCATCAACGGCGCAAGCCAACGCGGCGCCTTGTGGAAGAGCGGATCCTCGCCGCGCGCGGCGTTGCGATTGTAGAGCTCGACGGTGGCGACCAGTGCGCGCTCGGGCAATCCAAGCTCGCGTTCCACTTCTTCCCAGGTCTCGCCAGCAGCGCCGATCTCGACGCGCGACAGCTCCTGGAACTCCATTGGCTGATACGAGGCGGCATCGGCGAGCAGCCAGATGCGATCGCCGGGCTGCTGCATGATGAACTGCGAGACACGCCCGTGGTAACAGTCCTCGTTTATGAAGCGCTGTCCTCGCCCATTGACGAAGATCCCCTTCACCAGCGAACCGGGCGGGTACCAGGGAAGCGTGACGAATCCCTCGGCCATGTTGATCGCGGCGCCGCCGGCGCTGACGCCGAGCCGGATGCCGGAGCCGTCGTCGACGGTGCCGATCGGGAAGTTCGAGCGCAGCAGCCACGGTGCGTGGCGTCGCACCATTTCCCGGTTCATGACGAAGCCGCCAGTGCAGAGCACCACGCCCTTCCGCGCGCGGGCGAACACTGCATCGCCACCTGCGCGCAGTACGAGCCCGTGCACACGGTGGGCGTCGTCCGTGACGAGTGCGACGGCACGGTGGTCGTAGCGTACATCCACGCCCAGCTCGACGACGCGACCTGCCAGCACGTCCATCACGTAACGGCCGCCGCCCATGCCGACGAACTTGGGGCAATGGCCGCGCGGCGCGGGGCGCGCCTCGGTGGCGAACGGCCAGGCCTCCTCGCTGCCTGACCAGATCAGGCAATCATCGGTCGAGGGCTCAATCGTCCGCTCGGCGATGTACGAGTTCTTGTACTCGACGCCCTGCGCAGTCAACCACTCGTAGTGCGCGAGGCTGCCGTCGGCGTAGAGCCTGACCTTGGACTCGTCGACATTCGGCCCGCCGGCCATGAGCAGGTACTTGTAGAGGTCCTCGGTACGGTCATCGAAGCCGGCCGCGCGCTGGATCGGCGTGCCTCCGCCGCCGCCGAGATAGATCTCGCCACCGGAGAGCGCACTGGTGCCGCCGTTGCCCGAGGTTGCCTCGAACAGGGTCACTCCCGCACCGGCGCGTGCGGCTTCGATCGCGGCGCTGGCGCCCGCGGCGCCGAAGCCGACCACTATCACGTCGGTCTCGACGGACCATCCGGGCACATTCCGGAGCGCACAGGGCCGGTCCAGCGAGTAATTCGCGGAGTGAGTCATATCCGGGCCCCGGTCCCGGGGCGGTCAGGAACCCGGGGCACCCGGCAGGCTCGGGTAGTACGTGCCC
Source organism: uncultured Gammaproteobacteria bacterium (assembly GCA_963728295.1). GTDB lineage: Bacteria > Pseudomonadota > Gammaproteobacteria > Steroidobacterales > Steroidobacteraceae > DATJKD01. The sequence goes on from CAVSKB010000011.1 coordinate 974,242, forward strand.
GCGAGCATGCCACCGTCTGCAAGGATCTCGGCGCCGCACACGTACGAGGACTCGTCGCTTGCGAGAAAGAGGGACACGTTGGCGACCTCGACCGGCTGGCCGATCCGCTGCAGCGGCACAGCCTTGTAATACTGATCGATGATCTCGGGCGGTGTGCCGGGCGCAACACCCATCACGGTGTTGATCCCGCCCGGGTGGATCGAGTTGACCCGCACGCCGCGGTGCCCGAGCTCGAGCGCCGCGATCTTGGTCATGCCGCGCACGCCGAACTTGCTGGCCGCGTATGCGACCGTGCCGTTCTGCCCGGAGATGCCGGCGGTCGAGGAGATGTTGATGATGGAGCCCTTGCCACGCTCGATCATCCTGGGCGCCACGGTTTTCATGCCGAGAAACGTTCCGACCAGGTTGACGCCGATCACGCGCTCGAACTCCGCCTTGGAGGTGTCCGTCAGCGCCTTGAAGAGCAGCACGCCTGCGTTGTTCACGAGCACGTCCACACCGCCGAACTGGCGCACGGCATCCGCGGTCACTGCTTCCCAGCTTGCCTCGTCGGTGACGTCGTGATGGCGGAAGAGGGCGGTGCTGCCGATCGCGCCCGCCAGCGCCTCGCCCTCGCGGTCGAGCACATCGGCGATCACTACCCTGGCCCCTTCGGCCGCGAACAACCGCGAGGTCGCCTCACCCATGCCGCGCGCGCCGCCCGTGACGATCGCCACCTTGCCGGCCAGTCGTCCCATCTGTCTCTCCTCCGGTTGATAATTACAGGATAATCGTTATCGTCAGTCCCTGCGCGTCCGCGTCACCTGCGGCCCCGCAGCATCATCCATGCATCGGCCGAGCGGGAGCGAACGTGCGCTTCGTGATCAATTACGGGCTGGGCAACATCGACCACGGCGTGCCGATCGCGCGCGCCGCCGAGGCGGCTGGCTTTACGAGCCTTGGCATCCCCGACAGCTTCTTTTATCCGAAGCACTCGGATTCGCGCTACCCGTACACACCCGACGGCGGCCGCTCGTTCATCGAGCACCAGGCGTTCCTCGATCCGTGCGTCTGGATCGCGACCATGGCAGCGGCCACGACGCGGCTGCGCTTCTATCCGTCGGTGTACAAGCTGCCGACACGACACCCGCTTGCGGTCGCCAAGATGTTCTCCTCGCTCGCGCATGTCACCGGCAACAGGGTCGCGCTCGGCGTGGGGCTGAGCCCGTGGCAGGAAGACTTCACCTATCTCGGGCTCGACTGGGAGAGCCGCGGGCGAAGGATGGACGAATGCATCCGCGTCGTGCGCGGGGCGCTGGCCGGGGAATACTTCAGCTTCGAGGGCGAGTTCTTCCAGTTCGGCGAGCTGCGGATGAAGCCAGTGCCTTCGGAGCCGCTCCGCATCCTGATCGGCGGCCACTCCGAGCCGGCGCTCAAGCGCGCGGCGCGTGTCGGCGACGGCTGGGTTTCGGCGAATTCGACGTACGAGGAGCTCGCGGCGCTTATCCCCAAGCTGCAGAACTACCGGCGCGAGTTCGGCACCGACGATCGGCCGTTCGAGATCCATGCCTTCGACGTCATGTTGGCGGACGTCGCGGGTGTCGAGCGTCTCGCCGCGCTCGGCGTCACGGACGCCATCGCGGTGCCTTGGAACCTGCTCGGACCGGAAATCACGCTCGCCGAGAAGCTCGATGGCGTAGCCCGCTTCGGCACAGGGGTCATCGCCCGCTTTCGCTGACGAATCGTTTGCCCAGTCGATACAGGGGAACTGCAATGCTGCTCAAGGACAAGGTCGTGATCGTGTCGGGCATCGGCCCGGGACTCGGAGTGAAGCTCGCGGTGGAGGCCGCGCGCGAAGGGGCTCGCGCGGTGGTCGCGGCCGCGCGCACCACCGAAAAGCTGGACGACGCCGAGAAGCGGATCCGCGCGCTGGGCACGAGCTGTCGCGTGCTGAAGCTTCCGACCGACATCACCGATGCGGCGCAGTGCCGGCAGGCCGCGGAGCGCACGGTCAAGGAGTTCGGCCGGATCGACGGGCTGGTCAACTCCGCCTATTTTCACGGCGACTTCGGTCCGCTCTCGGAGCCGGACTTCGCCACCTGGACGAAGGTGTTGGACACCAACCTGCTCGGATCGGTGCGCATGACCCAGGCGGTCGTGCCGCAGATGAAAAGCCAAGGGGGCGGCGCGGTGGTGATGATCAGCACCATGGCCACACTGAAGCCCTTCCCCGGAGAGGGCCCCTACGCGTCGTCCAAGGCCGCGCTGCTGTCCGCCACCAAGTACCTGGCGATGGAGCTCGGCCCGTCAAACATCCGCGTCAACTCGGCGCGTATGGGCTGGATGTGGGGCGCGCCCGTGCAGGGCTATATCGCCGCGACTGCCAAGGCGCAGGGCGTGCCGGAGCAGCAGCTGATCGACGGGGTCGCGGCGAACATCCCGTTGCGCCGGATCGTCACCGACGACGAATGCGCACGCGCGGCGTTGTTTCTTATTTCCGATTACGCCTCCGCGGTCAGTGGTGCGGTGCTCGATGCGAACGGCGGCGAAGCCCTGCCATGACGGGCGCACTCGAGAATCCGATTGCGACCCCGGAACAGCATGAGCATGAGCGCCGCGCCGTGCGGCTCTATCAGCACCCCGTGATCCAGCAGACTCGCGAAGAGGTGCGGAACTACTGGCTGGATGCGGCCAAACCGTCCGCAGACATGCGCAGGTGCTTCGACGCGGCCTTCGACGAGGTGATGTTCGGCGCCATCGTGTGGTCGATGAACACCGATGCCGCGCGCCCCAAGGTCATCACGATCTCCCGGCTGCCGCACCGGCTCGGTGAGCTCAGCGTTCCTGGGTCGCGGTGGGGCATCGACAACCCGGACTCCATCTATCGTGTCATCCCGATCGACGGAGCCGCGCGCTACGTCATCCGTGGCCGTGTGGCCGAGCGACGCCTGGTCGAGAACTATTTCACCCTGTGGGACGCGTCGATGAAGACCGTCGACGTGCTATCGGGCCACGACCTCGCGCTCAACGGCGACGGCGAGTTCGAGATCTCGGTCGATGGCACCCCCCGGAACGGCCGGCGCAATCATATCCAGTCCTCGCCCGCCGCCCGTGAGTTCTACATTCGCGACGTGATACACGACTGGGCGCGGGACCGGGCCAACCTGCTCACCATCGAGCGGCTTGGCGGACCGCCCGCGCCGCCGGCACTCAGCGACGAGGAGCAGGTCGCGCTGACGGCGAGCTTCATGCGCAAATACGCGGACAACACGATGCGCTGGAACCAGCAGGCGCTCGGCCGACCAGTGAATTCATTCAGCTTTACCATCGATCGCGACACGGATGGCGCGCTGCGCAACCAGATCTACATCATGGGCAAGTTCGAGCTCGCCGATGACGAGGCGCTGGTGCTCGACGTCAACCTCGGCGGCGCGAAGTACTTCATCGCTCCGATCACCAACATCTGGGGCACGACCAACGAGATCGTCCGCCGCAACGGGTGCCTCAACAGCGCGCAGAGCAAGACCAACAGCGATGGCACGTATACGTTCGTCGTGAGCCTCGCGGATCCGGGCGTGCACAACTGGATCGACCCGAACGACTTCCACGACGGTCTGATGACGCTGCGCTGGGCAGAGTTCGAGGGCGGTCGTCCGTCGCAGGAGCTCGGCGTGCGCAGCCGGGTCGTGAAGCTCGCCGAGTTGCCTGCGGTGATGCCGAAGGGTACGGCCTTCGTTACCGCGGACGAGCGGCGCCACCAGCTCGCCGAACGCGCCGCCAGCTATGACTGGCGGCTGCTCGATCACTGAGGGAGCACGCATGTCCGTCTGGCTCATCACCGGCTGCTCCACCGGCATCGGCCGCGACATCGCGACCGTGGCGCTCGAGCAGGGTCACCAGGTAGCGGTCACGGCCCGCGACGAGTCCCGCGTGGCCGACTTCGTCGAGCGGTTCGGTGCGCGGGCGCTCCCGCTGTCGCTCGATGTGACCGACAAAGCGCAGTGCGACGCAGCTGTCGCGCGCACCGAGCAGACGCTGGGGCGCGTGGACGTGCTCGTCAACAACGCGGGCTATGGCTATCTGGCCGCGGTCGAGGAGGGCGAGGACGCGGAAGTGCGCGAAATGTTCGAGACGAATTTCTTCGGCGCGCTGTCGATGATCAAGGCGGTGCTCCCAGGCATGCGTGCCAGGCGAAGTGGCTATATCGTCAATATCTCCTCGATGGCCGGCCTCGTGGCGAATCCGGGCACCGGCTACTACAGCGCCACCAAGTTCGCACTCGAAGGGCTCACGGAGGCGCTGTCGCGCGAGGTGGCGCCGTTCGGGATCCGGGTGAGCCTGGTCGAGCCGGGCCCCTTCCGCACGGATTGGGCCGGCCGCTCGATGAAGCAGGTTGCGAAGCCGATCGAGGCCTACGCCGACACCGTCGGTCAGCGGCGCGCCTTCATCGTGTCCATGCACGGTCGCATGCCGGGCGATCCGCGGCGCGCCGCGGAAGCGATCGTATCGCTCACGAAGCTCGACTCGCCGCCCCTGCGTCTGCTGCTCGGCAAGCCTGTGCTCGACATGATGCGCGGCAAGCTGCGCGAGATGGAGCAGACGCTCGGCGAATGGGAAGGCGTCACGCTCGGCGCCGACTTTCCCGCGCCGTAGCGGCGCGCGTCAGTCCCGCAGCAGTTGCGGCGGAGTCTCGAGCGACTCGAAGCGCAGCTGCGTCATCTCCGCGACGCTTGCAAGCTCGGGCAGGGCGTCGAAGGGCGCCCGACCGTCGGCATCGGGCCAGGCGGTGAGCAACGCATCGAGCGCGAGCCCGGGCTCGTCCGGATCGATCGGCAGGTCGAGCTGCAGGCGCACGAAGGCCGACTCCCGCGGCGAAAGCAAAGCGGCGCATGCGCGCTGCACGTCCGCCTGGAAGTCCGTGGCGTCCGCTCCGGCGGCACGGTGCAGGAGCAAAGCATGCTTGGTCACCACGCCGTCTTCGGTGCCGCGAGCGGGACCGAACAGCAGCGATTCCTGCACGCGCACGATGCGGATGCCCGCCCGGTCCATGAACTGCGCCTCGTCGTCACGCAGCACGGCTCCCGCCGGTGAGTTCAGGATAGCGATGACGGCGTCGACATCGGCGGCGCTGTCGTACCAGAATTCCGACAAGGCATCGAACGAGGGCTCCGCCGGGGTGGCGGTAACCACGTGATTGCGAACGTAGCGCCGGAAGCAGCGCAGGTGCTTGAGCGCGAGCGGCGCATGCCGACGCTCGTAGTACTCGCGAAACGCTTGCCTGGTCAGGTCGGGGCGCCGCGGAATCAGTCCGAGATTCTTGATCATCAGCCATTCCTCCGCCGTCCGACGGCAAAGCAATCGGCACTTCCGCTGTCAGGACTGCTTTCCTATTACACGTGAAGAATAGCGGTCAAGTGCCTGTTTCTTAACGTCGAGCAAGCGTGTGTCTTCGCGCTCGCCCACCCAGCGCTCGACGTCCCAGGGCGACGCGATCCACGGCGCGATGACCATCAGGTCATCCACTCCGAGCCGCTCCAGCTCATCCATCACCTTGCGCGTGGTCGGCTCAGCAAGCGCGAAGCTGATTGTGAACCCCTCGACCGGGCGGCCCGCTTCGCGGCGCATCGCATGCAGACCGGCCGCGACCGGGCGCAGTTGCTCGAGCGTCATCGGCAGACCCAGCCATCCATCGTTCGCAGCGGCGCGGCGCAGCGCCGCGGGACTGCCGCCGCCGCACCAGATCGGTACCTGTGATGGGGGCGGTGGGCACATGATCGCGTGGTCGAAGTTGAAGAACCGGCCGTGATGCGAGACCTCGCGGCCTGACCAAAGCTTGCGCATCACTTCGATCAGCTCGTCCATCCGCTTGCCACGCGAGCCGAAATCCACACCGGCGAGCTCGTACTCCTCGCGGATCCAGCCCACGGAAACACCGCACACGACGCGCCCCGGCGCGATCGCCGCGGCGCTCGAGACCGCCTTGGCCGGCGTGAACGCATCTCGGAGCGCGGCGAGATAGATGTTGGTCGCAAGCTTGAGGCGGCTGGTCACCGCGCCCATCGCGGAAAGAGCCACCCACGGGTCGAGCCAGGGCAGGTCGTCCGGCCACCAGATCTTGCCGTCCTCGGTATACGGGTATTTGCTCTCGATGCGTGTCGACATCACCAGATGATCAGGCACCGTCACGCCGTGAAAACCGACTTCCTCCGCGTGCCGGGCGATCGCCGGCAACTGGTCCGGCTCGGTGTTCGTGACCAGCGAAAGCCAGAATCTCATGAGCCGCCGCCCGGGCCGCCGGGTGGCATCTCGAGGAACTCGATCAGCGTCGGATCGCCAGGCCGCTCGAGATAGCCGAAGCGCGTGTCCTCGGACCATTTCTTGTACCAGATGAGCTCGTAACCGAGCGGCTGCACGCGCCCGATCCAGCCGTCGCAGTCGTCGACGCGGAACTGCACGTGATGCATGCCCTCGCGGCCACGCTCGATGAACTCGCGATGCGGGCTGTCGCCCGACTTCCACTGGATCAGCTCGATCTCCAGATCGCCACTGCGGCCGAAGGCGATGTCGAGCGCGACATCGGCGATGCGCCCACGATAGTTCGCGCCCGCCACGCTCCCGTCCATGAACCAGAACGGTCCGTACAGCGGCTCGTACCGGGCGACCGTCGCGTGCAGATCGCGCACGACGTGGCCGATCTGCGCAATCGGTGGCAGACCCAGGGCCTGAAGTGATTCGGGCTTTGTCATCGATGGCTCCGCCTCAGTTGAAGTGTCGGATGATCCGCTCCGCGAACTCCTCCATCACCTGCTTCTTGCGCGCGAGCGTGGAGCGTTGTCCGGCGGTAAACGAGAACGGATAGCTGACGCCGCTGGTCATCCCGGCGGTCTCGAGACGCTGAAACGTTGCGAGGTCGGGCGGCGTCTTGAGGCCGATCACCGTCTCGAAGGGGAGGTGATCGCGTCCCGCCGCCTGGCGCAGCCGCGCGAATTCCGCGAGCAGCGCGGGAACCTCCTCCGGCAGGTTGCCGGCGCCGATCCACCCGTCCGCCCGGCGCGCCGCGCGTTCGAGTGCGACGGGCGCTGCGCCGCCGAGAAAGACCGGCACGTGCCCCTCCGGTGCGGGCGAAATCTGCAAGCGGCGGGAAGTCGAAGTGTTCCCCGTGGTATTCGACCATGCCGCCGCCCCACAGCAGGCGCAGCACGTCGAGGTATTCATCGAGGCGCTTGCCGCGGCTGCGAAAGTCGACACCGTAGATATCGAACTCCTCCTTCATCCAGCCGGTGCCGGCGCCCAGGATGAAGCGGTTGTTGCTCAGGATGGCCAGCGTGCCGGTGGCACGCGCAACCTCGAACGGATTGCGCAGCGGCAGCACGTAAACAGCCACCGAGAAGCGCAGACGTTGCGTGACTGCCGCCATGGCGCCGATGCTGGCCCAGCAATCCGGATACCACGAGTCGGCCTGCATCGGCGGCTTGCCGTCCGGCGAATACGGATACGAGGTCGCGACGTCGCGGGGATAAACGGCGTGGTCGCCGAGCATCACGCCCTCGAAGCCAAGCAGTTCCGCGTGACGCGCCACGTCGAGCATCTGCTCCGGCTCCATCCATGTCAGCATCTGCCAGAACTTCATCCGCAGCACCTCGACCGCGGCGCATCGGGTACGGCGTTCGTGTTGCGCCAAGCGGTCCATCGGCGAGAATGGATGATATCCGGGGGCGCCTGCGCATGGAGCGAGCGATGAGCCAAGCAGCGGTACTTCGCGAGAAATACGGACCGTGGGCGCTCGTAACGGGCGCATCCTCGGGGATCGGTGAGCAATTCGCGAGGCATCTGGCGCGCGCCGGCTTCAACCTGCTGCTCGTCGCGCGGCGCGAGGATCGCCTGCGGGATCTGCGCGCCGACCTCGGCGACAGACGCCGTCGGGAGATCGAGCCGCTGCCGGTCGATCTTGCGGATCCCGAGGCGCCGGATCGGATCCTGGCCGCGCTTGCGGGCCGCGACGTCGGTCTCCTGGTGAGCAATGCCGGCTTCGGTCTCAAGGGACCCTTCGAGTCGCACAGCCGCGTGAGACTCGAAGCGATGCTGAACGTCAATGCACGGACACCGCTGGTGCTCGTGCATGCGCTGCTGCCGCATTTCCGTACGCGCGCAGGCGCAGGAGTCATCCTCACTGGCTCCGTGGAGGGCGAAGCGCCGTTCCCCTGGTCGAGCGCGTACGCGGCGACCAAGGCCTTCGTGCACAGCCTGGGGATGGGGTTGTATGGCGAACTCACCGGCACCGGGATCGACGTGCTGGTGCTCGCCCCGGGCGCCACCGACACGGAGGCGCTGGGGCTGCAGGGCTTCGACGCGGCAAGCCTCCCGTCGGTGATGCCGCCCGCCGAAGTCGCGCGGCAGGCGCTGCGCGAGCTTGGGCGCACGCCGCTTCATATACCGGGCGCGGACAACCGCAAGTTCATCACGCAGCTGCGCAGGATGCCGCGTCGCCGCCAGATCGAGTTCAACGGGACCAACATGGCGGCCGTGCTCGCGGCGACCGGTCGTCCGGTGAAGAATCCGCCGTTGACGCGGTGTGCAGTCGCGCCGGGATGAGGCGAGCGCGGCACTGCTCGCCGGCGAGCAGCGCCGCGCCGTCATCCTTGCGTACGTCTATTTCCTGCGACCTGCCGTCCGCTAGAACTCGAACACCAGGTCGACACCGTACATCGGCTCCGCGCGCCAGGAGAAGACCGAGTGCGTGAAGCCCGCCGGGATGGGTGGCGTCAGCGGGTTGAAGTCGGCGTCGAGCGGGATGATCGCGCCCTGGCCGATGATGTGCTGTGGCGTCTCGTCGTCGAGGATGTTCGTTCCCCACACCGACACGCGCGCCTGTCGATCCTTCTGACATGTCGAACGACCACATCAGGCGCGCATCGAGCGAGTCGTGTGCGTCGATCTGGTAAAGCTCCCTATTCGGCACCGCCGGGCCGGTCGGCGACGAAGCGAAGAAGTCATCCTCCCACCGGTAATTCAAGTGCGCCGACAATGCGCTCGCACCGAATTGTGCAAAGGTCCAGTCCGCCGAGACGGTATAACTGTTCTCCGATGTGTACGGCAGCGCGAAGACGCTCTGCGATGTTGTCGCCCACCTGGTACGGCGACACCGAATTGAACGCCGGGTCGAAGATCGTTCCCGCTGGGGCGTCGACCCGGTCGATCTCCGGGTCGAGGTAGGTGTAATTGAATGAGAACTGCAGGCTGTCCGTGGCGGCCCACTGGCCCTCGATCTCGACCCCGCCTACCGTCGCCTCGCCAGCGTTCGTCAGCAGCACCTCCGACAGGTCGGCCGGATTCGTGTTGAAGCCGAGCTGCATGTCGTCGAATTCGCTGTAGAACACGGCCATGTTCAGGCGGACCCGCTCATCGGCCAGCATCGACTTGAGTCCGAGCTCGTACGTCAGGATCTCCTCAGGCTCGAAGACGAAGGCGGAATTGAAAGTTCCGACCGCGCCGGCCTCTGAGATGCCGCCTGCCTTGTAGCCGGTGGCAATGCGTAGATAAGTGCTCACATCCGTCGTCCACGCCATGTTCGCCGTGAACGCCGGATTGAACTTGCTGAAGTCCTCGTCGATGCTGTTGCCACCGGGAGCGAAAACAGGGCTTGGCTCGACGCCGATCGGGAATCCGAACGAGCGTGTTGGAAGAAGTTACGTCGTGCGCGTGCGCCTTGCGATTGTCTTCGTGTAGCGGCCGCCAAAGGTCAGCTCGAGGCGGTCGTCCAGGATCGCCGGTGTCCAGGTCACCTGCGCGAACACCGCCTTCGACTCCGATTCGGCGTCGATGTCGCGATCCTTGTCGAGGCTGAAGGAAAAAGGCCCGAGGCCCGGATTGTCGATGTCGATGTGCTGGAAGTGGTCGCCTTCTTCCTTGAAGTAATAGAGGCCGATCAGGTAGTCGAAGCGCTCGCCGATACTTCCGAGGAGCTGCAGTTCCTGCGTGAATTGCTCCGTGTCGAGGGTATCGAAGGTGGCGAATTCGGTCGCGGACGGAAGCCCGGGCGTGCTGAATGCCCCGGCAGTAGTCCTGGTAGATGTCATCATCCAGCTCGCGATAGCCCGTCAGCGACTTGATCGTGAAGTTGTCGTTGACTTCCCAGGTCGAGCGTCAGCCCGTGCGCGTTGTACTCGCCTTCGCTCAGCGGCAGGTCGACCGGGCGCCAGGTGTGCTCGGCCGGCTTGCCCGACGCGTCATAGCCCGGGATCGAACCCTCCAGCGCCGGCACCTGGTAGTAGATCGGCGTCGACTCGATCTTGCCGATCTCGAAGAAGTAGTCTGCGGTGAAGGCGCCATCGCCATCCCAGGCGAGCGCAATGCGCCCGGCGCGCTGATGTTCTTCCTGGTAAGTCGCGGCTGAACTCGTTGAGGTTGTCGACCACGCCGTCCTTGCGGCTGTAGAGGTAGGTGAACTTGGTCGACAGGCCATGCCACTCCGGCAAATCGAGCGCACTCAGCGTGCGAAAGTACTCGCGGTCGCCCATCGACAGCTCTTGCTTGAAGTCGAGCTCACCTGAGGGTCGCTTGCTGATCAGGTTGACCGCGCCACCCGTGGTGTTACGGCCGTAGAGCGTGCCCTGCGGGCCGCGCAGAACCTCGACGCGGTCGATGTCCGCCAGGTCGAAGGTCGAAAGCTGCGGTCGCGAGATGTAGAAACCGTCCTGGTACAGCGCGACCGAGCCATCCGAGGTGATCTGCATCGAGTCCGCTACGCCCTGGCCTCGCATGTAAAGGATGAGAGTGTTGGTCGAGCTCGGATAAGGGGTGAGGCTCATGCTTGGCGTTGCCGCAGCAACCGCGCCGAAATCGGTGATGCCACGCAGCTCCAATTGCTCTTCCGACAAGGCGGTGATTGCGATTGGTGCGTCCTGCAGGCTCTCCTCGCGACGTTGTGCGGTGACCACGATTTCCTCGAGGCCTACTCGCGGCGTCTCCTGGGCCATCGCCGGCGAGGCGAGTGCCATCGAGCTGACGAGTATCCGCGACACCTGCCGGCGCAGCGTGCAATCACGTACGGTCATGAAAGATCCCCCTATGCGCCGGACGACTGGCCGGCTGGCCGCATGTTGCTCTGCGACGCGGTAAGTTGGCAAGGGGTCGGCTACGAAAACCGCTGCCCGGGGACTTGCTGGGCCGACGTTTGCGCAGCAGACTAGCTCGCTACCTGCGCGTAGCTAGGGTCGACCGCTGGAGACTATCCGGCGCCGGGCAGCTCGTCGGTGAGCTCTCCGGGGGCAGCGGCGGTGCAACAATTTGTGTGGTGGAAAGACGACACCAGCGGAGGCGAAGACATGAGCGTCAAGGTGATCGCGATGCTCGCACGCAAGGCGGGGCTCAGCGATGAACAGTTCGTCGACTATTACGAGACCAGCCACGCACCCCTGATCCTGTCGATCGCGCCCCAGATCCGCGACTACCGGCGAAATTACCTGCGCCGTGAAGGCGCGATTCTCGCCGAAGGTGCGCGCTGGCCGGAGTTCGACGTGGTCACCGAACTGTGGTTCGACGACCAGGCGGCCTTCAACGCCGCCATGGCCGCGTTCACCGACCCCGTGAATGCTGCGCGGATCGCGCGCGACGAGGAGAATGTGTTCGATCGGAGCCGGACGATGTTCTTCGTCGCAACCGAGCGCGGAGGCGGGAGACAGAATGGCAGCCAAGATTGAGGAAGTGCGCGGCCGGCAGGTCGTGATCCGCTTCGACGGCAGCAGGTGCATCCATTCCCGCAATTGCGTTCTCGGACGACCCGATGTGTTCGTGCCGAACGCCGAAGGCGAGTGGATACATCCGGACCGCGCGACGCCCGACGAAGTCGCGCACCTCGCGCTCGTCTGTCCCTCAGGTGCGATCACCTATGAGCGTCTCGACGGCGGGCCGCAGGAGACGCCGCCGAAGGTGAATACGGTGCGCATCCGTGAGAACGGACCACTGGCGCTGCACGCGCCGCACATCGTGGCGGATCAGCCGCCGGCGTTGCGCGCGACGCTCTGCCGCTGCGGCGCCTCGCAAACCAAGCCCTGGTGCGACGGGAGCCACACCACCGTCGGCTTTCAGGCCACGGGGGAGCCCGCGACGAAGGACTCGCAGCCGCTCACCACACGCGATGGACCGGTCACGATCACCCCCACGGTGGATGGGCCGCTCAAGCTCGAGGGACCGGTAGAGCTCGTGTCAGGCACCGGGCGAACGATCAACCGCGTTACCGAGACATGGCTCTGCCGCTGCGGCGCCTCGGGTAACAAGCCCTATTGCGACGGCAGTCACCGGAGGATCGGATTCCGGGGCTGATGCGCGCAGCGGTGTCGCATAGACCGGGGGCGTGCCGTGGATCGGCGGTCGCGATCTGGACTAAAATGCGGGGCCTACAGTTTCAGTTGAAACTAATTCCCGCCGGAGGCCTCATGGCCGATCTCTTCGACAACCCGATGGGCACGGACGGGTTCGAGTTCGTCGAGTACACCGCACCCGACCCGGAGCTGCTGCGCACGCTGTTCGAACGCATGGGGTTCCCCGCAGTCGCGCGTCACCGCCGCAAGAACGTCACGCTGCACCGGCAGGGCGACGTCAACTTCATAATCAATGCCGAGCCCGGCGGATTCGGGCAGCGCTTCGCTCAACAGCACGGGCCCTCCGCCTGCGCGATGGCATTTCGAGTCCGCGACGCAGCGCGGGCCTTCGAACTGGCCATCGAGCGCGGCGCCACGCCGGTCCGCAATCCCGTAGGTCCGATGGAGCTCAACATCCCGGCCATCGAGGGTATCGGCGGCAGCCTGATCTACCTGGTCGACCGCTACGGCGGTTCCACGATCTACGACGTGGATTTCGTCGCCAGCGCACCCGCCGGTGGCGGGCGCTCCGCAGGGCTCACCGCCATCGATCATCTGACGCACAACGTCAATCGCGGCAACATGGACAAGTGGGCCGGGTTCTACGAGCGTCTGTTCAACTTCCGCGAGATCCGCTACTTCGATATCGAGGGCCGCAAGACCGGGCTCCTGAGCCGCGCGATGACCAGCCCCTGTGGGCGCATCCGTATCCCGATCAACGAGTCGCAGGACGACAAGTCGCAGATCGAGGAGTACCTGCGCGAGTACCAGGGCGAAGGCATACAGCACATCGCGCTCGCGACCGAGGAGATACGCGCCACCGTCGACGTGCTGCGCGCCAACGGCATCGAGTTCCAGGACACGCCGGATGCGTACTACGAGGGGATCCCGGCGCGGGTAACCGGCCACCGCGAGCCCGTCGAGGAACTCAAGAAGCGCGGGATCCTCATCGATGGCAGCGCGGACGACGGCATCCTGCTGCAGATCTTCACGCGCAACGTCATCGGGCCGATCTTCTTCGAGATCATCCAGCGCAAGGGCAACCAGGGATTTGGCGAGGGTAATTTCCGGGCGCTCTTCGAGTCGATCGAGCTCGACCAGGAACGCAGAGGCGTAATCTAGCGCGCATGCGCACTTCCGGCCGAGCGGGTGTCAGATGAAACGCTACATTCCGGTATCGCGGGTCGAGGGTAAGGCCTCCCGGCAGGCGCATTGCGACCTGCCGTCCGGCACGTACGAGCGGGAGATGAGCAAGGAGGGCTTCTTCGGCCCCGCCGCGTTCTTCTATCACCGGCATCCACCGACGGGCTGGTCCGACTTCACCGGTCCTCTGCGACCGCGCGCGTTCGATCTGAATGACGTCGCCGCCGGCGCCGCTGGCCCATGGTCAGCGGCGCCGATCCTCGGCAACGCGCATTGTCGGCTGCGCTACTGGCGACTGCCGGGTCGTATGCCGCGCCTCGCCCGCAATGCCGATGGTGACGAGCTGTTGTTCGTCCACGCCGGCTCCGCCGACCTCTATTGCGACTTCGGACATCTTGCGTTGAAAGCGGGCGACTACGTCGTGCTGCCGCGCGGAACGATGTGGCGCCTCGAGACCGGCTCGCCGCGTCGACGCGCTCCTGATCGAGGCGACAAACGCGAGCTACATGCTGCCGGACAAGGGACTGCTCGGCGGACATGCGATCTTCGACCCCGCGATGCTCGATACGCCGCGGATCGACGAGGCATTCCTCGCGCAGCAGAATGAGCGCGAGACCTGGCAGGTCGAGGTCAAGCGACGCAACGAGCTCTCGACCATCACCTATCCGTACAATCCGCTCGATGCCGTCGGCTGGCACGGCGAGCTGGCCCCGGTGCGGATCAACGTGCGCGACCTTCGGCCGGTAATGAGCCATCGCTATCACCTGCCACCGTCTGCGCACACGACCTTCCTGTCCGCGCGGTTCGTCGTCTGCACGTTTACGCCGCGGCCGTTCGAGACGGACCCGGGCGCGATCAAGGTGCCGTTTTTCCACAACAACGACGACTACGACGAAGTCATCTTCTATCACGCCGGCGATTTCTTCAGCCGCGACAACATCCGCCCCGGCATGATGACTTTTCATCCCGGCGGATTCACACATGGCCCGCACCCCAAGGCGCTGACGCGGATGTTCGAGCAGACCAAGCCCGCGACCGACGAATACGCCGTGATGGTCGACGCACGCGATCCACTCGACGTTGCGGAGGCGGGCCGCGCCGTCGAGTGGGCGGACTACGTCGACACCTGGAAGCCGGCTGCCGCACCGCCCGGGCGCTCGGGCGGATGAAGCTCGCGACGCTGCGCGACGGCTCGCGCGATGGCCGGCTCGTCGTCGTAAGCGGCGATCTGACGCGCGCGGTCGCGGCGGCCTCGAATCGCACGATTGCATGCAGAACGCACTGGACGAGTGGGCCGACCGCGCTCCGTTGTTGCGGGCGCTCGCAGAAGCCCTCGAAGCCGGCCGTGCCGCCGGCGCGTTCGATTTCGACCCGGCGGAGGCGATGGCCCCTTTGCCGCGCGCATATCACTGGGCCGACGGCTCGGCCTATGTCAACCACGTGGAGCTGGTGCGCAAGGCGCGTGGTGTCGAGATGCCGCCGATCGTTCTGGACCGATCCGCTCGTCTACCAGGGCGGCTCCGACGATCTGCTCGGTCCGCAGGACGATGTACCGGTTGCGAGCGAGGAGTTCGGCATCGATCTCGAGGCCGAAATCGCCGTCATCACCGACGACGTGCCGATGGGGACCAGCCCCGCGGAGGCGCGCGCACACATTTCTCTCCTGACGCTGGTCAACGACTGGTCGTTGCGCAACCTGATTCCGGGCGAGCTGCTGAAGGGCTTCGGCTTCTACCAGTCGAAGCCGGCCACCGCGTTCTCGCCGTTGGCGGTGACCCCGGACGAACTCGGCGCGGCCTGGGACGGCAGCCGGGTGCATCGCCCGCTCGAAAGCCACGTCAACGGCGTCCTGCTTCGGGCAGCCGGACGCCGGGACCGACATGACGTTCGATTTTCCCGCGCTGATCGCGCACGCGACGCCGCACCCGGAGGCTCCGCGCGGGATCCATTCTCGGGTCGGGCACGGTGTCGAATCTATGACCGCTCCCGCGGCTCGTCGTGCCTGGCGGAACGACGGATGCTGGAGCAGATCGACACCGGGCACGCCGTCACGCCTTTCCTGCGTTTCGGGGACCGCGTGCGCATCGAGATGTTCGACGCTGCGGGCCGCAGTATTTTTGGTGCGATCGACCAGTGCGTCGTGGCCGCATCGCGGCGCTGAGCTGCGGCGCGACCGCCGCTGTCGCGACGCGGGGCGCTGCGGCATGATGGGCGGCCCGCCGCGGACGGAGTCCTGATGTTCGACACCATCGAGAGCCTGCCACCCGATCCGATCCTGGGCGTGAACGCCGCGTTCCGCCGCGACGAATCGCCGCAGAAGATCGATCTCGGGATCGGCGTGTACCGCGACCAGGCGGGAAACACCCCGGTACCAGCCGCGGTCCATGAAGCCGAGCAGGCGATGATCGCCTCGCAGACCAGCAAGACCTACGTCGGGCCGTTGGGCAACGCGGAATTCAACGAGCGGATCACCGAGCTCGCGCTTGGCCCGCTGGCGCGGACGCTGCGTCCGCGCATCGCCGCGATCCAGACCGTCGGCGGCTGCGGCGCGTTGCGCGTCGGCGCCGAGCTGTTGCGCGTTGCTGCGCCCGATGCGGTGATCCACGTGAGCACCCCGACCTGGGCCAATCACGAGCCGCTGGTCGGGAGCTCGGGTCTCGCGCTGCGGCGGTATCCGTACTACGACCGCGGCTACGCGCGGCGTCGACTTCGAGCGGATGCACGCGCAGCTGTCCGGCCTCCCGGCCGGCGCCGTGGTGCTGCTGCATGCCTGCTGCCACAACCCGACCGGCGCCGATCTGAGTGCTGATCAATGGCGCGGCGTCGCCGAGCTGGTCGAGAAGCGCGGGCTGGTACCGTTCATCGATCTTGCGTACCAGGGTCTCGGCGACCGACCTCGAGTCCGACGTCGCCGGAGCGCGCCTGGTCGCGGAGCGGGTGCCCGAGATGCTGCTCGCGATCTCATGCTCGAAGAACTTCGGCCTCTACCGCGAGCGGGTCGGCGCGCTGGTCGTGATCGCGCGCGACGCGGCCAGGGCTGGCGCAGTCGCGACGCACCAGGCGCGCACCGCACGACGCATGTACTCGATGCCGCCCGATCACGGTGCCGCCATCGTGGCCCGCGTGCTGAGCGATCCGCAGCTGCGGGCGGGGTGGGCCGAGGAGCTTGGCGCGATGACGGCACGGATCAACAGCCTCCGCGAGCTCCTGGCCAGGAGCCTTGCCGCGTGCCGTCCCGACCGCGATTTTTCGTGGCTGATGCGGCATCGGGGCATGTTCTCGCTGTTGCCCCTGTCCGAGGCCGCGCTGCTGGAGCTGCGCGAGCGCCATCACGTCTACGCGCTCACCGACGGCCGCGTGAACGTCGCCGGCATCAGCGTCGACAACGTCGAGCGGGTCGCGGACGCCGTTGCCAGGCTCTTTGCGTGAGCCGTCCGGGGTCGCCGGCAACACGCTCCGGGCGCCCGGTAGCGGACTAGCCGAGCGCGAACCCATGCTATAGAATCCCGCGCCTGAACAGCCACGCCGCTCGCTTAAGTGCTTGATAGGCGTGAGTGTTCGGTCGGATCCGGGCTGCGTTTAGGGCCCACGCGCCCCTGGGAAGGGGCGGTCCGGCGGGAGATTCGCCATAGAAATCCCCGAACGCGGGGATTTTTCTTTTGCGCCGGCCGCGGACCGCGGCGACGCAGGGGAACGAATGGGCCGCCGGCCCATTTTTTTTGTATCTGCGCGGTGCAGGACGGTCGATGCTCAGGGACACGCTTGTGGCGATCGTGGGGCCGGTCGTCGAAGGCCTCGGGTACGAGCTCTGGGACCTCGAGTACGTTCCAGGGCGGAGCGACGGTGTGGTGCGCGTCTACATCGACGCGGCGGCCGGCATCACGCTCGACGACTGCGAGCGCGTCAGCCGGGCGGTGAGCGAGGTGCTCGACGAGCGGGACCCCGTACCGGATCACTACACGCTCGAGGTTTCGTCGCCCGGCTTCGAGCGGACGCTGCGCACGGCGGGGCAGTTTGCGAGGTTCGTGGGCGAGAACGTGTACGTCGAACTCGCCCAGCCGCTCGAGGGGCGGCGTCGGTACAAGGGTCCATTGCTCGCCGCGGGCGGCGAGACGGTCGAGGTCGAGGTTGATGGACGGCGGCGGGTGCTGCCGATCGCGGGCATACGCAAGGCGCACCTGGCGCCGGCATTGAAGCATTCCCGGGCTCCGGGAGGATGGGCGATGAACAAAGAGATCCTGACGGTCGTCGACGAACGTCTCCAACGAGAAGGGCGTCGACAAGGAGATCATCTTCGAGGCGCTCGAGGCCGCGCTCGCGTCCGCCACGCGCAAGAAGGACGGCGAGGACATCGACGTCCGCGTTTCGATCAATCGCAAGACCGGGGACTACGACACGTTCCGGCGCTGGAAGGTGTTCGCCGACGATTCGACCGAGCTCGAGTTCCCCGAGAAGGAGCTGCGTCTCGACGACGCGCTCGATCTCTCGCCTGACGCCGAGCCGGGTGGCTACGTCGAGAAGTCGCATCGCGTCGGTAGCGTTCGGCCGCATCGCCGCGCAGACCGCGAAGCAGGTGATCGTGCAGAAAGTGCGCGAGGCCGAGCGTGCGCAGGTCGTCGACAGGTACCAGGGCCGGGTCGGTCAGCTCGTCTCCGGCATCGTAAAGCGCGTGGACCGTAACGGCATCTTCGTCGACCTGGGCGGCAATGCCGAGGGCTTCATCCCGCGCGAGCAGATGATCCCGCGCGAGCCGGTGCGCACCCAGGACCGCATCAAGGCCTTCCTCAAGGACGTGCGATCCGAGCCGCGCGGGCCGCAGCTCTTCCTGCGCCGCACGGCGCCGGAATTCCTGATCGAGCTGTTCAAGCTCGAGGTGCCCGAGGTCGGCCAGGGCCTGATCAACATCCTGGGTGCGGCGCGCGATCCGGGCGCGCGCGCCAAGATCGCGGTGCAAGCAGCAACGACCCGCGCATCGATCCGGTCGGCGCCTGCGTCGGCATGCGCGGCTCGCGCGTGCAGGCGGTCTCGAACGAGATCGCCGGCGAGCGCGTCGACATCATCCCGTTCGACGACAACCCCGCGCAGTTCGTCATCAACGCGATGGCGCCGGCCGAGGTGAGCTCGATCGTCGTCGACGAGGAATCGCACAGCATGGACATCGCGGTCGCCGAGGAGAAGCTGTCGCAGGCGATCGGACGCGGCGGCCAGAACATCCGGCTGGCGAGCGAGCTCACCGGCTGGAAGCTCAACATCATGAGCGAGCAGGCGGCGGACGAGAAGAGCGAGTCCGAAGCAGAAGTGAGCTGCGCGAGCTCTTCATGAAGCAGCTCGACGTGGACGAGGACGTTGCGGGCATCCTGGTGCAGGAAGGCTTCTCGAGCATCGAGGAGATCGCGTACGTGCCGCAGTCGGAGCTCGCGGCCATCGAGGAGTTCGACGAGCAGATGGTGCAAGGAGCTGCGCAACCGCGCGCGCGACGTGCTGCTCACGCAGGCGATCGCGAGCGAGGAGAGATCGAGACGGCCGAGCCGGCCGAGGACCTGCTCGAGGTCGAGGGCATGGACGAGGACCTCGCAGCGGAGCTCGCGCGGCACGGCATCGTCACGCGCGAGGACCTGGCCGAGCAGTCGATCGACGAGCTCGCCGAGATTCCGAAGCTCGACGCCTGAGCGCGCCGGGCGAGCTGATCCTGGCGGCGCGCAAGCACTGGTTCGAGCAGGGTCAGCAGGCCTGAGCGGAGAGCAGACATGGCGGAAGTGACGGTCAGCCAATTTGCCGAGGTACTCAAGGTTCCGGTCGAGCGGCTGATCACGCAGCTCGACGAGGCCGGCATCAAGGTTGAAGGCGCCGACGACATCATCAGCGACGAGGCCAAGATGGAGCTCCTGACGCATCTGCGCCGGGCGCACGGCCGCGACGAGGACCCGGCCGCCGCCGCGCAGGATCACGCTGCAGCGCAAGTCGCAGACGCGAGATCAAGCTCGCCTCGCCGCAGGGCCGGGCGCGCACGGTCAGCGTCGAGGTGCGGCGCAAGAAGCACCTACCTCAACCGCGACCGTGCTCGAGGAAGAGCAGCGTCATCGGCAGGAAGAGCTCGACAAGTCAGCGGCAGGCCGAGGAAGCGGTGCGTCGTCGAGGCACGAACGCCTCGAGAGGACAAGCGCGCGAGCGGAGCAGCGGCGAACGCGGACCGCGTCGAGGCCGAAGTCAAGCGCAAGGCGGACGACGAGGCGCGGCTGCGCGCCGAGGAAGAGGCCCGCCGCCTGGCAGAGGCGCGCGAACGCGAGAAGGCCGAGCGCGAGCGAGCCGGCACGTCATGTGCCGCCGGCCCGGCGCATGCGCACGCGCCAAAGGGCCGTGCGGAAGCGCCGCGGATCGAGCAAGCGCCGCGGCACGAAGTACGGCCGCCAGGAGCTGCACGTCGCCGTCGATGCGAGTGCGCGCTTCAAGAAGAAGCAGGCGCAGCGCAGCCGGCGTCACGTGCAGGTCAGCGTCGACGCGCGGCACGGCTTCGAGCTGCCGACCGCGCCGGTCAAGCGCGACGTGCAGCTGCCCGAGACGATCACCGTCGGCGAGCTGGCGCAGCCGCATGGCGGTCAAGGCCAACGAAGTCATCAAGGCCATGATGAAGATGGGCGTCATGGCGACGATCAACCAGCCGATCGACCAGGACACGGCGCAGCTCGTCGTCGAGGAATTCGGCCACACCGCCGTGCGGTTCAAGGCGAGACACGATCGAGGAGCAGCTGCAGGTCGACGACGGCGCCGCAGACGACGCTGCCGCGCCCGCCGGTCGTCACGATCATGGGTCACGTCGACCACGGCAAGACCTCGCTGCTCGACTACATCCGCCGCGCGAAGGTCGCGGCGGGCGAGGCGGGCGGCATCACGCAGCACATCGGCGCCTACCAGGTCGAGACGCCGAAGGGCCTCATCACGTTCATCGACACGCCGGGCCACGCCGCCTTCACGGCGATGCGCGCCCGCGGCGCGCAACGTCACCGACATCGTCGTGCTGGTCGTCGCTGCCGACGACGGCGTCATGCCGCAGACCGATCGAGGCGATCCAGCACGCACGCGCGGCGAACGTGCCGATGGTCGTCGCGGTCAACAAGATCGACAAGGGCGACGCGGATCCCGATCGCGTGCGCAACGACCTCGCAAGCAGAACGTGATCCCCGAGGAGTGGGGCGGCGACACGATGTTCGTCAACGTCTCCGCGCGCACGGGGCAGGGCATCGACCAGCTGCTCGAGACGATCCTGCTGCAGGCCGAGGTGCTGGACCTCAAGGCGCCGCAGACCGGCCCGGCGGTCGGCGTCGTGCTCGAATCGAGCATCGAGAAGGGCCGCGGCGCCGTCGCGACCGTGCTCGTCAAGCGCGGCACGCTGCGGGCCGGCGATCCGATCATCGCCGGCCAGGAATTCGGCCGCGTACGCGCGCTGTTCGATGCGACCGGCAAGCAGGTCGACGAGGCCGGCCCGGCGGTGCCGGTCGCAGGTGCTCGGCCTGTCCGAACGCGCCGAACGCGGGCGACGACCTGCTCGTGCGTCGAGAGCGAGCGCAAGGCGCGCGAAGTCGCGCTGTATCGCCAGGGCAAGTTCCGCGACGTTCGGCTCGCGACCGCGGCCAAGAAGATGCGAGGACGTGTTCTCGCAGCTGGGCGAGCGACGGTCAGCGAGACGGTCCAGCTCATCGTCAAGGCGGACGTGCAGGGCAGCGCCGAGGCGCTGCGCGATGCGCTGTCGAAGCTCGGCAACGACGAGGTCAGCGGTCAAGGTCATCGCGAGCGGCGTCGGCGGCATCACCGAGTCGGACGTGACGCTCGCGGCCGCTTCGCGCGCGCGCATCATCGGCTTCAACGTGCGCGCCGACACCGCGGCGCGCGCCGCGCATCAAGGACGCGGGCATCGACGTCCGCTACTACAGCATCATCTACGAGGCGATCGACGACGTGAAGCAGGCTGATCGCCGGCATGCTGAAGCCCGAGATCAAGGAGCAGATCGTCGGCCTCGCCGAGGTGCGCGAGGTGTTCCGCTCGAGCAAGTTCGGTACGGTGGCCGGCTGCCTCGTCGTCGAGGGCTACATCAAGCGCGGCAACCCGGTGCGCGTGCTGCGCGACAACGTCGTCATCCACCAGGGCGAGCTCGATTCGCTGCGGCGCTTCAAGGACGACGTCGAGCGAGGTGCGCGCCGGCACCGAATGCGGCATCGGCGTGCGAAACTACAACGACATCCGCGCCGGCGACCAGATCGAGTGCTATCGCCCGCGTCGAGGTCGCGCGCAACGCCTGAGGACGCCCCGTGCCACGCGAGTTTCCGCGCGCGCGGCGGGTCGCCGAGCAGGTGCAGCGCATGCTGGGCGAGATGCTGCGGCGCGAGGTGCGCGACCCGCGCCTCAAGCCGCGTCACGATCACGCACGTGAAGGTGTCGCCGGACCTCGCGCACGCGTGGGTGCTACTACACGCTGCTCTCCGCGGACTCGCACGATGCCCTGCAGCGCGAGATCCTCGACGAGGCGGCGGTGTATCTGCGCGGTCCGCTCGGGCGGGCGTTGCGCCTGCGGCTCGCTCCGCACCTGCACTTCCAGCCCGACCACGAGCTCGAGCGCGGCAACCGGCTCGACGCGCTGATCACGCAGGCCGTACGCGAGGACGCGGCCCGCCACGATACCGGCGGACGGGCGAGGACGGAGCTGACGACGCCGGCCGAGAGCTCTGCGTCAGGCCGGCGGCGCCCGGCGCGGCGCAAGGTGGACGGCATCGTGCTGCTCGACAAGCCGGAGGGCTTGAGCTCGAACGCGGCGCTGCAGCGCGTGCGGCGGCTCTCGGCCGCGGAAAGGCGGGTCACGCCGGCACGCTCGATCCCTGGCCACCGGCATGCTGCCGCTGTGCCTCGGCCAGGCGACCAAGGCGTGCGGCGAATCGTGCTGGGTTCGCGAAGGCCTATCGCGTCGCGCCTGCGCTCGGCGCGAGCGACCGATACCGGCGATCACAGGGCGCGGTAGTGAGCCGCGCCGCGGTGCCGGCACTCGACGCGGCGACCGTCAGGGGCTCGCTCGCGGGCCTCGCGGCTCGAGCAAGCAGGTCCCGCCGATGATGCCGCGCTCAAGCACCAGGGCAAGCCGCTCTACGGGCTCGCGCGCGCGCGGCGAGACCGTGAGCAAGGGCCGCGCGCCGATCGAGCTGTACCGTCTCGAGCTCGTCGCCGCTTGAGCGCGGCAAGATTCATCGAGTTCGACGTCGAGTGCTCGAAAGGCACGTATGTCCGTGTGCTCGGCCGAGGACGTCGCCGCGCGGCTCGGCACGGTCGGCCACCTGGCGGCGTTGCGCCGGCTCTGGGTCGAGCCGTTCGCGTCCCACGCCCATGGTCACCCTCGATGAGATCGCGGCATGGGCGTGCTGAGCGAGGCACCGGGCATGGAAACCCCGCCTGGCTGCGCCCGTCGACTGCGCCCTTGCCGGCCTGCCCGCGTCGACCTGGGGCCGATCGAGCAGCGCGGCGATCTGCGCCAGGGCGGAGGTCCCGTCGACCTGGCCGCCTGCCCGTGGGGATCACGGTGTGCGTCGTACGACACGGACGGCGGGTTCCTGGGGCTGGTCGAGGTCGACGCGCCGACCGGCGGCTGCGGGTCGTGCGCTGCTCGTGGGCGCTACAGAGCTGAAGCCTCTCGCTCGACTTGAGCCGATCGGGTCGCGACGGGTACAATGCGCGGCTCATTCAAAGGGAAAGACTCAAGTTTCGAGGACACTCAACGATGGCTCTGTCCACCGCGCGCAAGAGCGAGATCGTCGGCGACTACAGCCGCAGCGCCAAGGACACCGGTTCGCCCGAAGTCCAGATCGCACTTCTTACCGCCCGCATCAACGAACTGGGCGAGCATTTCACGTCCACAAGCGCGATCATTCCTCGCGCCGAGGACTGCTCAAGCTCGTGACACAGCGCCGCAAGCTCCTCGACTACCTCAAGGACTCAGACGCGGCGCGTTACCAGGAAGTCGTCAGCCGGCTCGGCTTGCGCCGCTGACCGGACCCCGCTCCGGCCCGCATTGCGGGCCGGTTTCGTTTCCGCCTCCAGACACCAGTCAATCAGCACCGGACCACCAGATCGTGAACGTCCACAAGCAGAGCTTTTCAGTATGGCCCCCACACCGTCACCCTCGAGACCGGCCGCGCTGGCGCGCCAGGCCGACGGCGCGGTCCTCGTCTCCATGGGCGACACCGTCGTGCTCGTCACGGCGGTGGGCCGCACGAAGCCGCCCCCGGCAAGGACTTTCTTTCCGCTCACCGTCAACTACGTCGAGAAGACGTACGCGGCCGGCCGAATCCCCGGCGGCTTCTTCAAGCGCGAAGGCCGGCCCACCGAGAAAGAGACACTGACCTCGCGCCTGATCGACCGCCCGATCCGGCCGCTCTTTCCCGATGGCTTCTACAACGAGGTGCAGGTCGTCGCGACGGTGATGTCGCTCGACCCGGAGATCGATTCGGACATTCCGGCGATGCTCGGCGCATCGGCGGCGCTGTGCCTCTCCGGGATGCCGTTCAAGGGGCCGATCGGCGCTGCGCGGGTCGGCTACCACGACGGCAAGTACCTGCTCAACCCGACCGCGAAGGATCTGCAGACCTCGTCGCTGGACCTCGTGGTCGCCGGCACCGCCGACGCCGTACTGATGGTCGAATCCGAGGCCGAGCGGCTGTCCGAGGACGTCATGCTGGGCGCGGTCGTGCTTCGGCCACGAGCAGATGCAGGTCGCGATCCGGGCGATCAACGAGCTCGCGGCGGAGGCGGGCAAGCCGGCGTGGCAGTGGAGCGAACCCGCGGCCGATGCCGAGCTCGCGGCGGCGGTCGCGCGCCTGGCCGAGGCGGAGCTCGCCAAGGCCTACGCGATCACCGAGAAGCAGATCGCGTTACGGGCGCATCGCAGAAATCAAGCTGGCGGCCGTCGCCGCGCTGAGCGCCGGCGATACGCCGAAGTTCGACGCCAAGAGAGTGATCGACGAAATCGGCCGCCTCGAATACAACTTCGTGCGCCGCAAGATTCTCGCCGGCGAGCGGCGCATCGACGGGCGCGACATGCGATACCGTGCGTCCGATCACGGTCGAAACCGGGCGTGCTGCCGCGCACGCACGGTTCGGCGCTGTTCACGCGCGGCGAGACGCAGGCCCTGGTGACGACCACGCTCGGCACCGGCCGCGACGCGCAGATCATCGATGCGCTGTCCGGCGAGCGCAAAGAGCCGTTCATGCTGCACTACAACTTCCCGCCATTCTCGGTGGGCGAAGTCGGCATGCATGGGCTCGCGCCAAAGCGGCGCGAGATCGGCCACGGCAACCTGGCCCGTCGCGGCATCAGCGCCGTGATGCCCGACATGACGACCTTCCCGTACGTGATCCGCGTCGTCTCCGAGATCCTCGAGTCGAACGGCTCGAGCTCGATGGCGAGCGTCTGCGGCACGAGCCTCGCGCTCATGGACGCCGGCGTGCCGGTCAAGGCGCCGGTCGGAGGAGTCGCGATGGGCCTCGTGCTCGAAGGCGACCGCTACCAGGTCCTGACCGACATTCTCGGCGACGAGGATCACCTCGGCGACATGGACTTCAAGGTCGCGGGCACCGCCGATGGCGTGACCGCCCTGCAGATGGACATCAAGATCGAGGGCATCACCAAGGAGATCATGAAGGTCGCCCTCGACCAGGCGCGGGAGGCGCGCCTGCACATCCTGGGCGAGATGGCCAAGGTGCTCTTCGAAGCCCCGCGAGACGATGTCCGAGTGGGCCCCGACCATCATCACGATGAAGATCGACCCGGAGAAGATCCGCGAGGTGATCGGCAAGGGCGGCGCCGTGATCCGCGCGATCACCGAGGAGACCGGCACCACGATCGATATCGAGAACGACGGCACCGTCAAGATCGCATCGGTCGTCGGTACGGCCGGCCGCGAGGCGCAGCGCCGGATCGAGCTGATTACCTCGGACGTCGAGGTCGGCCGCGTCTACGAGGGCAAGGTCGTACGGCTGATGGACTTCGGCGCCTTCGTGCAGATCCTGCCGGGCAAGGACGGTCTCGTGCACATCTCGCAGATCTCCGACGAGCGCGTCGAGCGCGTCAGCGACAAGCTCAAGGAAGGCGACGTCATCCGGGTCAAGGTGCTGGAGGTCGACCGCCAGGGCCGCGTGCGGCTCTCGATGCGAAGCGTAGACGCCTGACACGGGTCAGGCGTCCTCCGCCATGGCGGGGGATGCGGCCGCACGTCGCGAGGTTCTATTCCTTGTCGTCTCGTGCGAACGGCCGGGGAAGGCGGCTGAAGACTTCCTCCTGCACGGCCTTCCAGCGCTGGTAATTCTTCTGTGCGACCGCCGTGACGGTCTCGACCGGGTCGACGCCAACGACGCTGCGGAACCGCTCCCGCAGGTCTCGCTGCTCGCGGGTGAAAAGCCGCAGGCTCTCGTCGAGATACCGGCCGACGAATTCCTGCAGGCCGTTGCCGTAGCTGCGGATGACCTGCGCGAGGAAGTCACGGCTCATCACCGATTCGCCGCCGCCCTCCTGCTCGGCTATCACCTGCAGCAGGATACTGCGGGTGATGTCCTGCTGGGTCTTGCGATCGAGAACTACGAAATCTACCCGCTCGACCACCAGCCGCCGCACATCCGCCAGCGTGACGTAACGGCTCTCGACCGTGTCGTAGAGACGCCGGTTCGGATACTTGCGGATCACGCGGGGGTTCAACCGCGCGCCGTCGCCCCCCTGCGCGGCACCCACGTGCGCACGCTTCTGCCTAGGCCTGCTCGTCATCGACTGGTTCCTGACCCGTCGTGCGGGTATCGGCCACGTTTGGAATTATTTTCATCAGACTCCGAAAACGCTCCGGGCGCCAGTGCCCGAGCGCCCAGGCCCAGACCTCGCCGGCCGACGCACGTCCGAGACCGGTCGGCGGCGCCTGTCGCAAGGCTCCGAGGACCGCGACCAGCTGGACAGACGGTGCGGCCGCATCGAGAGCCGGTGCATCGCCCGACTTGGAGAGCTTATGCCCGTCCGTATTTACGGCAAGAGGCAGGTGGAGGTAGCCGGGGCGTGGAAGTCCCAGCGCCTCCTGCAGCAGGATCTGCCGCGGCGGTGGAGGCAAGCAGGTCCGCGCCGCGCACCACGTCGGTGACGCCCTGTTCGGCATCGTCGACGGTGACGGCCAGCTGGTAGGCGTGAAGGCCGTCGCGTCTTCGCAGCACGAACGGGCCCACCGCCTGTGCCACGTTGGCACGAGTCGGGCCGAGGCTCCGGTCGTCGAACTCGATGACTCGGTCCGGAACGCGCAGCCGCACCGTGCCCGTGCCCGCGGCGGCCGGGTGCGGGCAGACGGCGGGGTGAAAAGCTCGTCAGCCTGTTCGTGCGAGGCTCGGCCCATCGCGGCGAGCTGGCTGCGGCTGCAACCGCAGTCCAGCGTCAGTCCGAGCTGCCTGAGCCGATCGAGTGCTGCGTCATAGTCCGCCGCACGTGTGCTCTGGCGCAGCACGGCGCCGTCCCACTCGAACCCGAATCGATCCAAATCGGAGAGAATTCGCTCCGCCGCACCGGGCTGCTCACGCGGCGGGTCGAGATCCTCGATGCGCACCAGCCAGCGGCCACCGCGCGTACGGGCTTCGAGGTAGCTGCCGACGGCCGCGAGTAGTGAGCCGAAATGGAGCGGCCCCGTCGGACTCGGGGCGAAGCGCCCGCAATATCCGCCAGCCGGCTCAGCGGTACCAGTCGTCCCGGTCGCCGAACTGCTTCTCGCGACGTTCACGTCGCTCCTGCGCCTCGACGCTCAGGGTTGCCACCGGACGCGCCTCGAGACGCTTGACGCCGATCGGCTCGCCGGTCTCGAGGCAGTAGCCGTAGCTGCCGTCCTCGATGCGCTTCAGGGCCTCGTCGATCTTGCGGATCAGCTTGCGCTCGCGATCGCGCGTGCGCAGCTCGAGGCTGAACTCGGATTCCTGCGTCGCACGGTCGTTCGGATCGGGAAAGTTTGCCGCCTCGTCCTTCATATGCAGCATGGTGCGGTCGACTTCCTGCATCAAGTCCTGCTTCCAGCTGGAGAGGATGCGACGGAAGTGATCGAGCTGCTCCTTGCTCATGTACTCCTCGTCCTTGCGCACAACGTACGGCTTGACGTTGCGCGGCCCGGACAGGAGGTTGAATCGTGGCTCTCCGTCCACCTCCTCGATGACCGGAGGAACGGGGATCGCCGGTTTGGTCACGATCGCACTCTGGGTGGCGCGAACCGGGCGCGGAGCAGGCCGGGCGGGAGCCGCGCGCACAGCGGCCTTGCGTGGCGCAGGCTTCGCCTTGACTGCCGCACGGGGTGCAGATCGGGGGGCGCTCTTGGCGGGCGCAGAAACAGTCTTCTTGGGCCTTGTAGCCTTGGCAGACGGTTTCCTGGCGGGCATCGGGAGACTCCGGGGGTCCTTGAAGGGTGCGGGATTATACAGACCGGCCGCGCCGGGTCCAGCCGCTATTTCCTGCGCTGTGAAACGCCGCAAGTCGGCCCGGGGCCAGCCACAGATAAAGGGTCGAGCAGGGTCCTTGCACCGCCGCCGCGTGCGTCTCTTTGCAGTGCCGATGAGCGACGGATTCTTTTACACTCCGCGCTGCCTTGCGGACCCCTGTCGCCGGTGACCGATGCGCCTGACCAAGATCAAGCTGGCCGGATTCAAATCATTCGTCGACCCGACCTCAGTGTCGTTTCCCAGCAACCTGGTCGGCGTGGTCGGCCCGAACGGCTGCGGCAAGTCGAACATCATCGATGCCGTGCGCTGGGTGATGGGCGAGATCTCCGCCAAGCATCTGCGCGGCGACTCGATGGCCGACGTCATCTTCAACGGGTCGGGCTCGCGCAAGCCCGTGGGCCAGGCCTCGGTCGAGCTCGTCTTCGACAACGCCGAGGGCAAACTCGCTGGCGAATATGCGGGCTACTCGGAGGTCTCGCTCAAGCGCGTCGTCGAACGCGACGGCAACTCTGCCTACTTCCTGAACGGGGCGCGCTGCCGGCGCAAGGACATCACGCAGCTCTTCCTCGGCACCGGACTCGGTTCCCGCAGCTACGCGATCATCGAGCAAAACATGATCTCGCGCGTCATCGAGGCGCGACCCGAAGACATGCGCGGGTTCCTCGAGGAGGCGGCCGGCATCTCGCGCTACAAGGAGCGTCGCCGCGAGACCGAGACGCGTATTGCGCACACGCGCGAGAATCTCGAGCGTCTGGGCGATGTGCGCGAGGAAGTCGAGAAGCAGCTCCGGCACCTGCAGCGCCAGGCAGCCACGGCGCGGCGCTACCAGTCGCTCAAGCAGGAGGAGCGCGAGCTGCAGGCGCAGCTCCTGGCGCTGCGTCTGCGGGAGGTCGAGACCGAGGCCGGCGCGCGGGCAGCGGTCATGCGCGAGCGTGATCTTGCGCTGCAGTCTGCGCTTGCCGGGCAGCGCTCACTCGAAGCGGCGATCGAACGCTCGCGTGCCGAGCACATCGTGCACTCCGACCAGCTCTCCGCCGTCCAGGGGCGCTACTACGAGATCGGCGCCGAGATCTCGCGCGCCGAGCAGGCGATCGAGCATTCGAGGGAGCTGCGCGCCCGTCAGCGCCAGGAGCTTGCGCAACTCGGACTAGCGCTCGAGGAGGCGACCCAGCAGCGGACCCGCGATGCCGGCCAGGCTGCCGAGCTGGCGGCTGCGCTGGCCGAGCTCGGGCCGGGGCTTGAATCGGCGCGCGGCGCGGAGGCAGCGTCTGCGACGGCGCTCGGCGTCGCCGACCAGGCCATGCATGACTGGCAGGACCGCTGGGAAACCTTCAATCAGTCGTTGCGCGCGGGTGCGACGACCGCCGAGGCCGAGCGCGTCCGCGTCGAGGAACTCGACAACCACGTGCGCCGCGTCGTCGCTCAGCGCGAGCGCGCCGGCCGGGAGCTTGCGACGCTGGCCGGGGCGGATGTGGCGGCGCGCATCTCCGCGGTCGAGAAGGAGGAAGCAGCGGCGCGAGCCTCGGTCGACGAGGCGCGGCGGCGCGTCGAGGAACTGGTGGTACAGCTCCAGGCCGAGCGGCAACGGGAGCGCGAGCTCGCGGAGTCGGCGCAGGCCGCGCGTCGCGAGGCGCTCGACACGGAAGGGCGCATCGTCTCGCTCGATGCCCTGCAGCGCGCCGCTCTCGGGGAGTCGGGCGGGCAGGTGGTCGAATGGCTGGCGGCCAGCGGGCTCGCCGGCCGGCCGCGGCTCGCCCAGCAGCTTACGGTGGATCCGGGCTGGGAACGGGCGGTGGAAACGGTGCTGGGCGCGTACCTCGAGGCCGTATGCGTCGACTCGATCGACGACGTCGCGGGCGCTGCTGAGCGGCCTGGCCAGCGGCACGGTGAGCTTCTTTGCCGCCGCACAGGGTCGCGCCACCACCATGGGCGTACCGAGGGGCCTGCGTGAGCGGGTACGCGGCCCGGCGGGTCTCGACGGCCTGTTCGAAGGCATCGTCGCCGCCGAAAACCTCAAGCAGGCGCTTGGACTGCGGGCGCGGCTCGCGCCGGGACACTCGGTGATCACGCGCGATGGCATCTGGATCGGGCCCGACTGGCTGCGCGTGAGCCGCGACCAGGACGAGCACCAGGGCGTCATCGAGCGCGAACAGGCGCTGCGCCACGAGCGAGTGCAGCTCGACCAGCTGCAGGAGAGGCAGCGTACGCTCGATGCCGCGCTCGACACCCTGCGCCAGCAGCTGCACGCGATGGAGGACCTGCTCGCCGATGCGCAATCGCTGGTGGCTGCGAGCGGCGCGGCGCATCTGGAGCTCCGTGCGCAGCTCGACGGACTCCGCGCCCGGACCGAGCAGCGCAACGACCGTGCCACCGCGCTCGGCGCGCAGATCGCCGAGCTTGACCACGAGCTGGCGGCGGCGGAGTCCGGCGCGCGCACGTCACGCGAACGGTCGGCCGATGCTGTGGCCGCAATGGCCGAGCTCGATGCACGACGCAGCGCGCTCGAAGGCGAGCGCGACAAGCTGCGGCGTCAGCTGCTCGCCGCGCGCGACAAGGCTGCGCAGGATCGCGCGATGGCGGGCGAAGTGGCGATACGTGTCGAGTCACGACGAACCGGCCACGAGTCTCTGCTCGCAGGCCTGGCCCGGCTCGACGGACAGATCGCGCAGCACGAGGCGCGGCGCATGGACCTGGAGGCGCAGCTGGGCGCGGGCGAACAATCGGAGGCCGCGCTCCGCAGCGGGCTCGAGGAGCGCCTCGGGCGGCGGGTGAGCATCGAGCAGGATCTGGGGGCGGCGCGACGCTCCATGGAAGCCGTCGATGCGCGGTTGCGGGAGCTCGACGAGCAACGTGTGGTCGCGGAGGGGCGGGTCGGCGAGGCGCGCGAGCTGCTCGACGGCGTGCGGTTCTCCGTGCAGGAGCTGAGGGTCCGTCGCGAGACGCTGCTCGAGCAGTTTGCCGCAACGCGCGCCGACCTCGCGCAGACGACGGCCGGGCTGACGGCGGAGGCCACCGTCGCGGACTGGGAAGTGAGACTCGGCGAGACCGGTGAGAAGATCGAGCGGCTTGGCCAGGTCAACCTGGCCGCGATCGACGAGTTCAGGGAACAGTCCGAGCGCAAGGAGTATCTCGACCGGCAGCATGCGGATCTCACCGATGCGCTTACGACGCTCGAGGATGCCATCCGCCGCATCGATCGCGAAACCAAGAGCCGCTTCCAGGAAACCTTCGACCGGGTCAATGCGGGGCTCAAGGAAAAGTTCCCGCGGCTCTTCGGTGGCGGCCACGCCTACCTCGAGCTTGCCGGCGAGGACATACTCGATGCGGGTGTGGCGATCATGGCGCGTCCGCCCGGCAAGCGGAACAGCTCGATCAGCCAGTTGTCCGGCGGGGAGAAGGCGCTGACGGCTGTCGCACTCGTGTTTTCGATCTTCGAACTGAACCCGGCGCCGTTCTGCCTGCTCGACGAGGTCGACGCACCGCTCGACGAGAACAACGTCGGACGTTTCTGCGACATCGTCCGTGACATGTCGAGCCGGGTGCAGTTCGTATTCGTCACGCACAACAAGTCGACGATGGAGCTCGCCAACCAGCTCCTCGGCGTGACCATGAACGAGCCCGGTGTATCGCGGCTGGTCGCGGTCGACGTCGACGAGGCCGTGCGCATGGCGGCGATGTGAACCAATGAACGAGCTGCGCTGGATACTGCTGATTGCAGGGCTCGCGCTGATCGTCGCGCTGTATCTGGTGGGCTCCCGCAACCGGCAGCGCAACCCGCGTCGAGTTCGAGCGGCCGACACGGGTGGATCCTCCGCGCCCCGCACCCCCCGAGGAAGCGTCGCGGCTGGAGCCGCGCATGTCGCTCGACGAGGTGGATGCGGACCTTGGGACGGCTCCGCAGGATGACGACGTCATCCCCGAGCCGCCGCGGGCAGCGGTGACGCCGCCCGTGCGTCGCGAGCCCGCGCTCGGCGCGCGGCCCGAGCCGCCCATGTGGCCGGAGACCGCGATCCGACCCGAGCCGGGGTTGCGGAGCGAGCCGCTCGTTCGTCCGGGCGGCGGTGCACGCGACACGGGCGCGCCGCGCGAGGCATCCGGGCTGCGCCGCGAAGACGCTCCCGCACGCGCAGAGCCGCGCCCCGCAACGGCGCCCCGATCGCCTCAGAAGATCGTCGCGATACGAGTCACGGCCGCGCATCCGACCCGTTTCGACGGCGCACTCCTGCGCGAGGTGGTGACTGCGGCGCGCTTCACCCATGGCCGTTACGACATCTTCCATCGCCTCGACCCGGACGGACGCCCGATCATGAGCCTGGCGAGCCTGCTCGAGCCTGGCACCTTCGATCCGGCGAAGATGGATACTGCGGCCTACCCGGGGATCGCGGTCTTCACCGTCATGCCGGGACCGCTACCGGCCGCGCGCGCCTTCGACGAGCTTCTCGAAACGGCGCGAGCGATGGCGAATCGCCTGGGCGGGCAGCTGCAGGACGATCGCGGCGCGCCGCTTAGCGTCCAGAGGGTATTCAAGCTGCGCGAGGAAGTCGTCGCTTTCGAACGCACCCTCGGGTCCGCAGGCGGCGCCTGACCCGACGCGATGGCAGCACGCGAGGCCGCCAGGCGCATCGATCAGCTGCGTGCCGAGATCGCGCATCACGACTATCGCTACCACGTGCTCGACGATCCCGAGGTGTCGGACGCGAGTTACGACCGGCTGATGCTCGAGCTGCGTGAGCTCGAGGCGGCGCACCCGGAGCTCGTGACCCCGGATTCACCGACCCAGCGCGTCGGGAGCGCGCCATCGCAGGAGTTTCCGCCGGTTGTGCATGCCGTCCCGATGCTGTCGCTCGAAAACGCCTTCACCGACGAGGACATCGTGGATTTCGACCGGCGGGCGCGGACGCGACTCGAGGTCGAACGCATCGAATATGCCGCCGAGCCCAAGCTCGACGGGCTTGCCATCAGCCTGCGCTACGAAGCGGGGCGGCTCGTTCAGGCCGCGACCCGCGGCGACGGCAGCCGCGGCGAGGACGTCACCGCCAACGTGCGCGCGATACGGCGCGTCCCGCTCACCTTGCGCGGAGGTAAGCCGCCGCGGCTGCTCGAAGTCCGTGGCGAGGTCTTCATGACCCGGCGTTCCTTCGAGGCCGTCAACCGCCAGGCGGCGGAGCAGGGCGAGAAGATCTTCGTCAATCCGCGCAACGCCGCCGCCGGGAGCCTCCGACAGCTGGATCCGAAGATCACGGCGAAGCGCGCGCTCGATCTGTGTTGCTACGGCCTGGGCGCCGTCGAAGGCTGGCAGGTGCCGGCGCGCCAGAGCGGGATCATCGCCGCGCTGCGCGAGTTCGGTCTGCGCACGGCTACGGAAGCCGCGGTCGTGGACGGCGTCGAGGGTTGCCTGGCCTATCACGCGAAGATCGCGGAGCGGCGCAACGCGCTCGCCTACGACATCGACGGAGTCGTGTACAAAGTCGATCGCGTCGACTGGCAGCGCGAGCTCGGCTACGTCGCTCGAGCTCCGCGCTGGGCGATAGCGCACAAGTTCCCGGCACAGGAGGAGACCACCGTCGTCCGCGCGGTCGAGTTCCAGGTCGGACGAACCGGGGCGTTGACGCCGGTCGCACGGCTCGAGCCGGTGTTCGTCGGCGGTGTCACCGTGAGCAATGTGACCCTGCACAACATGGACGAGCTCGCGCGCAAGGACGTGCGGATCGGCGACACGGTGGTCGTGCGACGAGCGGGCGACGTGATTCCGGAGGTGGTCCGCGTGGTCCCGGAGCGGCGGCCGCCGGACGCACGCGTCGTCGAGCTGCCGGCGCAGTGCCCGGTCTGCGGCTCGCCGGTCGCGCGCGCCGAAGGCGAGGCGGTGGCGCGCTGCACCGGCGGACTCGTCTGCGCGGCGCAGCGCCGCGAGTCGCTGCGGCATTTCGCCTCGCGCAGGGCGATGGACATCGACGGACTCGGCGACCGTTTGATCGAGCAGTTGGTGCGTCTCGGGCGGGTGCGAACACCGGCGGACCTCTATACGCTCACGTCTGAGGAGCTGGCCGGGCTCGACCGCATGGGCGAGCGCTCGGCCGCGAACCTGGTCGCCGCGCTCGAGGGCAGCCGCCGCACCACCCTGCAACGGTTCCTGTTCGCGCTCGGCATCCCGGATGTCGGGGAGGCAACGGCACAGGCGCTAGCGGAGCATTTCGGCTCGCTCGAGTCTCTGATGGCGGCCGGGGAGGAGGAGATCCGGGCCGTGCGCGATGTCGGACCGGTGATCGCGGCGCACGTGCATGCGTTCTTCGCGGAACCGCGCAACCGCGAGGTCATCGAGGCGCTGCGTCGCAGCGGCGTCGCCTGGCCGGATGCCGCGCGGGCCAAGAGGTCGGGCAGCGACGCGTTACGTGGCGCGACGGTAGTGATAACCGGGACGCTCGCCGGCATGACCCGTGACGAGGCCCGCGATGCGGCGCGCGCCGCGGGAGCGACGGTGACCGATTCCGTGTCGAAGAAGACGACGCTCCTGGTCGTCGGCGCCGATGCCGGCTCGAAGCTGCGCAAGGCGCAGGAGCTCGGTGTGCGTATCGTCGATGAGGCCCAGTTCCAGGAACTGCTGTCCGGCGGGTCCGGGCCGCGGCTCTGAGTCCCGAGCCGATGCTCGGCTACGCGATTCGACGCCTGGCGAGTGCGCTGCCCACCCTGCTCGCGATCGTCACCGCAGCCTTCTTCCTGATGCGGCTCGCACCCGGCGGCCCCTTTGACGACGAGCAGACGCTGTCGCCGGAGGTGGCTGCGAATCTCGAGGCCGCGTATGGGCTGGACCAGCCGGTCCTCGTGCAGTATCGAAACTATCTCGGCGGGCTGCTGCGTGGCGATCTCGGGCCCTCATTCCGCTACAAGGACTTCGACGTGTCCGAGCTGATCGCGCAGGGTCTGCCCGTGACGGCGAGTCTGGGCGCGGCCGCACTCCTCCTGGCAGTGATCGCCGGGGTGCTGCTCGGTATGCTGGCCGGCCAGCGCCGCAACCGCGCCGCCGATCACGTCGTGATGAGCGCCGCACTTGTCGGCATCGCCGTGCCGAACTTCGTCGTGGCGCCGCTGCTCGCTTTCGTCTTCGGCGTCCTGCTCGGGTGGCTCCCCGTCGGAGGCTGGGAATCCGGCGAGCTGAGTTACGCCGTCCTCCCTGTCATCACGCTGGCGCTGCCATTCGTCGCGTACATCGCGCGTCTGACCCGGGGCAGCCTGCTCGAAGTCCTGCAGTCGCCCCACATCCGCACCGCTCGCGCGAAGGGCCTCCGCGAATCGCGGATCCTCTGGCGTCATGCGTTCAAGCCCACGATCCTGCCGGTCGTGAGCTTCCTGGGGCCCGCAGCCGCCGCACTTCTGACCGGCTCACTCGTCGTGGAGCAGGTATTCGGCCTGCCGGGCGTCGGCCGCTATTTCGTCCAGGGCGCGGTCAACCGCGATTACACGCTCGTGATGGGGATGGTCGTGTTCTACGCGGTGCTCATCGTGGGGCTCAACCTGCTCGTCGACCTCGTCTACGGCTGGCTCGATCCGAGGATCCGCCATGAATGAGGCGGTGGCCCGCCCCTTGCGGGTGGAGCGCGGAGGCGACGGGTTGTGGTCGGCCGCGTGGCGCCGGCTGCGAGCCAATCGCGCCGCCGTTCTCGCCGCGGCTCTACTGGCGGGCGTCGTAGTCGTCGCGGCGCTCGGTCCATGGGTGAGCCCGCACGATATCGAGAGCGTGGACTGGTCGCTCTCGCCGCTAGCGAGCCCGCCGTCGCTCGCGAACGGCCACTGGTTCGGGACCGACGCCAACGGTCGCGACCTCTTCGTCCGTGTCTGGGCCGGCACCCGCGTGTCGCTGCTGGTCGCGCTGCTTGCGAGTGTCGTGAGCCTCGTGATCGGCGTCGCCTGGGGCGCGACCGCCGGGTACCTCGGCGGCCGCGTCGACGAAGGGATGATGCGGTTCGTCGATGTTCTCTATGCACTTCCCTACATGTTCTTCGTCATCGTGTTGACCGTCGTGTTCGGCCGCAGCCTGTGGCTCATCTTCGTGGCGATCGGCGCGGTCGGGTGGCTCACGATGGCCCGCATCGTGCGCGGCGAGGCGCTCGCTCTGCGCAGCCGTGGATTCGTCGACGCCGCGATCGCACTCGGGCTGCCGGCACATCGCATCATCGCGCGCCACATCGTGCCGAACCTGCTCGGCACCGTGGTCGTGTACGCCACGCTCACGATGCCGCAGCTCATCCTCTTCGAGAGCTTCCTGAGCTTTCTCGGGTTGGGCGTACAGGAACCGCTGACCAGCCTGGGCCGGCTCGTCGCGGAGGGCGCGCTCGGGATGGAGCGAGCGCCCTGGCAGCTTCTGTTTCCGTGTGCGGTGCTTGCCTCAATCCTGCTGTCGCTCAACTTCCTGGGCGACGGACTCCGCGATGCGCTCGATCCGCGAGTGAGCTGAGATGGCGGCAGCCCCCTCCCTGCTTGGGCTCGACGATCTGTGCGTCGACTTCACGACGGCGCAAGGCACGCAGCGCGCCGTGCACGGGGTCTCGCTCACGGTCGCTGCCGGTGAGTGCCTGGCGGTGGTCGGTGAGTCGGGCGCGGGGAAGTCGCAGACCTTTCTCGCCTGCCTGGGGCTCCTTGCTTCCAACGGACGTGCGGCCGGCTCGGCGCGGTTCGCGGGTGACGAGCTGATCGGTGCGGACGCAGACGCGCTGAACCGGATCCGCGGTACGCGCATCACGACGGTTTTCCAGGACCCGATGAACGCGTTGACGCCGCACATGACCGTGGGTGCGCAACTCATCGAGGTGCTGACCGCGCACGACCTTGCGGGCGAGCGCGAAGCGCAGTTGCGCGCGCTCGAGGCGCTGCGCCGCGTCGGGCTGCCGGACCCGGAGCTTCGCCTCCGGCAGTATCCGCACGAACTCTCGGGCGGACAGCGTCAGCGCGCGGTAATCGCGATGGCGCTCATGGCGGAGCCAGCGCTCCTCATTGCGGACGAACCGACCACGGCGCTCGACGTCGCGTCGCAGGCGCAGGTATTGACGCTCCTCGCCGGTCTGCGCGCCGGGGGGCTCGCAATCGTGCTGATCACCCACGACCTGGGGCTCGTCGCTGGCCTGGCCGATCGGATCGCGGTGATGTACGGAGGCCGCGTGGTGGAGGAGGGGCCGGCGGACCGGCTGCTCGCAGCACCCGCCCACCCTTATACCGCGGCGCTCGCCCGCTCGGTTCCGCACGCGAACGCGGCATTCGGCCGGCCCCTTGTGGCGATCGATGGTCAGCCGCCGCGACCGGGGGAAACGCTTCCGGGCTGCGCGTTCGAGCCGCGCTGCCCGGTGCGCATCGCGCGCTGCAGCGTGGACCGGCCAGAGTTGCGCGCCTCGGGATTGCACGCGACCGCCGCCTGTCACCTGGTGTCGCCGCCATGACGGTTCCCTTGCTGGCAGTGGAGAGGTTGAGCGTCGACTATCTGCGTTCGGGGTTCCAGCGCGCGCGCGCTCGCCGCCACCGCGCTCTCGACGGCGTGAGCTTCGAGGTCGCGGAAGCGACGGCGCTCGGCGTCGTGGGCGAATCGGGCAGCGGCAAGTCGACGCTCGCGCGCGCGGTGCTGCGGCTGGTGAGACCGAGCGCCGGCCGGATCCTCTGGCGGGGGGAGCGGTTCGACACCGCCCGGCGCGCGCGCCTCGCTGCGATCCGGCGCGAGCTTCAGGTCGTGTTCCAGGATCCGTTCGGCAGTCTCGACCCGCGCATGACCGCCGCACAGAGCGTCTACGAGGCGCTCGAGGCGCTGGAAGGCGTGCGCGACGCTCCGGCCGCGCGCCGCCGAGTCGACGCGGCGCTGGAAGCCGTCGGCCTCGATCCGGGGCTGGGGCGGCGCTATCCGCACCAGCTCTCCGGCGGACAGTGCCAGCGTGTTGCGATCGCGCGCGCGACGATCTCCGAGCCGCGCCTGCTCGTGTGCGACGAGGTCACCAGCGCGCTCGACGTGTCGGTACAGGCACAGATCATCAACCTGCTGCTCGAACTGCGCGCACGGAGCGGCATGGGGCTGATGTTCATCAGCCACAATCTCACCCTGGTACGGATCCTCTGCGAGCAGGTGATCGAGCTGCGCGCGGGACGCATCGTACGACCCGGGAGCGCGCAATGACGGGGCGCCCGCTGGCGGGCGTGACAGTGGTGGACCTGACGAGGGTGCTCGCCGGGCCGTGGGCGACGCAGATGCTCGCCGACATGGGCGCCGAGGTCATCAAGATCGAGCGGCCGGTCGTCGGCGATGAAACGCGACACTGGGGGCCGCCCTGGATCAAGGACGCGCAGGGTCGCGAGACCACCGAGTCCGCTTATTTCTCTCGACCAACCGCGGCAAGCGCAGCGTGGCCATCGACCTCGCGACCGCCGAGGGGCAGGCGCTCGTTCGCAGGCTGGCCTCCGGTGCCGACGTGTTCGTCGAGAACTTCAAGGTAGGCGCGCTCGCGCGCTACGGCCTCGACTACGACACACTGGCACCCGATAACCGGCGCCTCGTCTACGTATCGATCTCGGCGTTCGGTCAGGACGGACCGCAGGCCGACGGTCCCGGCTACGACGCGATGATCCAGGCGATGGGCGGCCTGATGAGCATCACCGGCGTGCCGGACGGCGAGCCAGGAGCCGGCCCGCAGAAGGTCGGCGTCGCGGTTGCCGACCTGATGTGCGGCATGTACGCGATTGCCGGGATACTCGGTGCGCTGCACGAGCGGCACCGGTCGGGTCGCGGGCAGTACGTCGATCTGTCGCTCCTCGACACGCAGGTCGCATGGCTTGCGAACCAGAACCTGAACTACCTGGTATCGGGCACGGTACCGCGCCGGCGCGGCACGGCGCATCCGAACATCGTGCCGTATCAGGCCTTCGCAACGGCCGACGGCCACGTGATGATCGCGGTCGGCAACGATGCGCAGTTCGCGCGCTTCTGCGCCGCGACGGGACTCGCGGCGCTGGGTGACGATCCGCGCTACTCGAGCAATGCACGACGCGTGGTGAACCGCGATCAGCTCCTGCCTGCGGTCGCCGCGGCGCTCGCGCAGCGATCCACCGCTCACTGGCTGAAGGTCCTGCGAGACGCGGATGTGCCCTGCGGGCCGATCAACGATATCGCCCAGGTGTTCGCCGAGCCGCAGGTGCGTCACCGCGGCATGCGCATCGACCTGCTGCATCCCGCGGCAGGCAGCGTGCCTGGCGTACGGAATCCGATTCTTTACTCGCGCACCCCGATGAGCTACGAGCGCGCTCCGCCGCTCCTCGGTGCCGACACCGATGCCGTGCTCGGCGAGCGCGCGGGGCTCGACGCCGAGAGCCTCGCGGATCTGCGTCGCCGCGGGGTCATCGGCTGACGCAACCGTGCGCCGGACTCGGGCTCAGGCGATAATCGGCACCCGATCGATCGATGGAACCGCCGATGTCGAAGAGCACACTTCGCCCGAGCCCGATCCTCGCCAACGTCCGCTACGAGATCCGCGGCCGGCTGGCCCGTCGCGCACACGAAATGGAGCGGCTGGGCTACGACATCATCTCGCTCAACATCGGCAACCCCGGCGCCTTTGGTTTCCGCACGCCTGAGACCATGCGCCTGGCGATGATCGAGAACCTGCGCTCCGCGGAAGGGTATTGCCACCAGAAGGGGATCTTCCCGGCGCGTGAAGCCGTGGTCATGCAGCAGCAGGAGCGTGGGGTGCGCGGTGTTACGGCGGAGGAGGTATTCATCGGTAACGGCGTCAGCGAACTGATCGATCTGGTGCTGCGCGCTCTGCTCGCGACCGACGACGAGGTGCTCGTGCCGAGCCCGGACTATCCGTTGTGGACCGCAGCCGTCAACCTGAATCGCGGCCGCGCGGTGCACTACCCGTGCCGACCCGAGTACGGGTTCGTGCCCGATCCCGCGGACATCGAGGCGCTCGTCACGCCACGGACGCGCGCCATCGTCGTGATCAATCCGAACAACCCGACCGGTGCGGTGTACCCCGCAGCGGTGCTCGAATCCATCGCGGCCATCGCCGAGCGGCACCACCTCGTCGTGCTGGCAGACGAGATCTACGACCAGATGACCTATGAGCAGGCGGCCTTCGTGCCGATGGCGACCCTGGTGCATCACACGCTCTGTGCCACCATGAGCGGGCTCTCAAAGGTGTACCGCGCCTGCGGTTACCGCGTGGGCTGGGCCTCATTCTCCGGCGATCTCGAGCATTCGCGCGAGTTCCTCACGGCGCTCGAACTCCTGTTCTCGCTGCGCCTGTGCAGCAACGTGCCCGGGCAATGGGCCGTGCAGACCGCACTCGGCGGCTACCAGAGCATCCGCGAGCTGGTTTCCCCCGGCGGACGCCTCTACGAGTCGCGTCGCGCCATACTCGAGGCGGTCGCGCGCAGCCGGTTTCTCGAGCTGACGCCACCCATGGGCGCGCTGTACGCGTTCATCGGCGTGCGCCGCGACCGGCTGCCGACATTTGACGATCAGGAGTTCGCGCTCGACCTGCTCGAGCACAAGCATGTGCTCGTCGCGCCAGGTTCGAGCTTCAACGTCCCGTACCGGAATCATTTCCGGATCACGAACCTGCCCGGAGCCGCAGGTGCTGGGGCAGGTGTTTGCGCG
The DNA here is from genome assembly GCA_963728295.1 of uncultured Gammaproteobacteria bacterium. GTDB lineage: Bacteria > Pseudomonadota > Gammaproteobacteria > Steroidobacterales > Steroidobacteraceae > DATJKD01. The sequence goes on from CAVSKB010000011.1 coordinate 1,014,830, forward strand.
GATAGAGGAGTTGCTCGAGAGCTATGCCGCGGGCGAGCGGCCTGCGGCCCGGCACGCGCCGGATTTGCACCTGGTCGACGGCACCCGGTGATCGCTTGTCGAGATAGGCGACGTAAGGCCTTGATATTACTTTGCTAGCCGGCGTGAATGCGGATCAGTCGCTGGCCCCCGACCTCATACTGACTCCGACCCGACGATTGGCGCACCAACTCCGCGTCAACCACGACGCGGCGTGCGACGCGCGGGGCCTCGCGGTCTGGCGGACGCTCGAGGTTCTGCCCTGGCAGACCTGGATCGAGGCGCAGTGCCGCCTCGAGCGTCAGTCCGGTGCGTCCCTCGGGCGCCTGCTGTCGCCACAAGCCGCGGGCCTTATCTGGCGCCGGCTGGTCGAGCACGATCAGGTCGATGCGGGCGTCCTGTCGCCGCCCGGTCTCGCGCGCGCGGCGTATCGATCCTGGCGCGCGATGCAGGCCTACCAGATCCCGGCCTCTGCGCTCGACGAGGAAGATGCACACGAGACACGCAGCTTCGCACGCTGGGTGCGTGGCTATACGCGGTGGCTCGCCGAGCATGGCGCTGTCGATCCGGATCTGGCCTCCGAGTCGCTACGCGTCGCATCGGTGCGCAGACCGCTGCGACTGGTCGGGTTCGACGAGTTGACTCCCGCACAAAACCTGCTCGTCGAGCGCCTGCGCGCTGGCGGCATCGACGTCGCGGTCGAACCCTTGCCGATGCGTCGCGGCGACTTGTCGCGGGTCGACTGCGACGACTCGGCGGGCGAGCTCGATGCCGCCGCTCGCTGGGCGGCCGAACGCCTCGACCGCGAGCCATCGTCGCGTCTCGCGATCATCGTGCCGGACCTCGGTACGCGACGCGCCGAAGTGCGTCGTAAGCTCGAGAGAATTCTGCTCCCTGCCGCGGGTTACACCGGCGGTCCGCTGCCCGAGTCGCGAGTCTTCGAGATCGCCGATGCGCCGCCGCTGGCGGAGCGCGCCATCGTCGTGGCGGCTCTCGATCTGCTGCGCGTGCTCACGGTCGACGCCGATCTCGCGACCTGTGGCCGCCTGCTCCGCAACCCGTACCTGCACGGAGCCGCCACCGAGGCCAGCGCGCGCGCGATGCTCGATGTGTGGCTGCGGCGGCATGCCGGCCGCGATGTCCCGTTCGGCCGTCTCGCACGGCTTGCGGCCGAGAAGGGCTGCCCGCTGCTGGCCGGCGTGCTCGCCCGCGCCATGCAGGTTTCGCGCTGGCCGGACGAGCGCGTCCTGCCCGGGATCTGGTCGAACCGCTTTTTCGAGATGCTCTCCGCGCTCGGCTGGCCGGGAGACGCCCCTCGAAGCGCGGAGCACCAGATTGCCGAGCGGTTGCGCGAGCTCATCGCCACGCTGTCCTCGGCCGACGAAATAACTGGGCCGATCGACCTCTCGGCAGCCTTGCAGTTGCTGCGCGAGTACGCCGAGGGTGTCGCCTTCGAGCCGCAGGAGCTCGAGGTGCCGCTGCTGGTAATCGATCCGCACACCGTCGCGGGCATGAGCTTCGATGGTCTGTGGCTCACGGGCATGGAGGCGGCACGCTGGCCGCCCGCTGCAGCGCCGGATCCGTTCCTGCCGCGGAGCTGGCAGGTTCGCCGGCGAATGCCGGGTGCGAGCGCCGAGCTTGCGGAGGCACACGCCGCAGCAGCTGTTCGCGCGGCTGGTGCGGAGCGCCGACGAGATCGTGGCGAGCGTCCCGCGTTTCGACGACGAGGCTGCGGTGCTCGAGAGCGCACTGCTCGCGGCGGTGCCGCGACGCGCGACCGTCGCCGCCTGGTCGCACGAGACGCTGGCCACGCGCATCCATGCGACACGACCGACGCTCGTCTGGTCGATCGATGCACGCCTGCCGCCACCGTCGCTCGCCGGACCGGCGCGTGGCGGCGCGAAGCTGCTCGAACTGCAGTCCGCGTGCCCGTTCCGGGCAGGCGCCGAGTTCCGCCTTGATGCGCGCGCCCTGGAAGAACCCGGACCGGGGCTCGCCGCGACCGAGCGTGGCGAGCTGGCTCACGGCGTGCTGGCGCGGCTCTGGGGTGAGCTGCGCGACCAGGCGGGACTGCGGTCGCTGACGAATGCGGCGCTCGAGCAGCTCGTAGATGGCTGTATCCGGTCGGAGCTTGCCGAGCTTCGGCCCGGTATGTCGCCGTTGCGCGCACGTCTGCTCGACGTCGAAGCAGCCTGGATTCGAAGGCGCGTAGGCGAGCTGCTCGAACACGACCGCACTCGGCATCCGTTCGTGGTCGTCGAGCGCGAGTCTCCGAAGACCGTGACGCTCGGCGCGCTCGCGCTCAGGGTCAAGCTCGACCGCGTGGATCGTCTGCAAGATGGCAGCCTCGCCATCATCGACTACAAGACCGGCGGCGACACCGGGCGGGGAGCGTGGCTCGGCGATCGACCGCGCCAGCCGCAGTTGCCGCTGTACGTGCAGGCGCTGGACGCGGAGCGCGTCGCCGCGGTGGCGTACGGCCGCGTGCGCGCCGGTGAGTCCGCCTACGTGGGGATCGCGCGCGATCCGTCAGCCTTTGGCGGCATCGCGAGCTTTGGGGTCGATGCGCCCCGCGGCTACGCGTCCTGGGACGAACTGCTCGCCAGGTGGCGCGAACGCCTGCTGCTGCTCGCCGCGGAATACGTCGGCGGCGATGCGCGTCTCGCGCCGGATCCGGGTACCGCGTGTCGCTACTGTCACCTGGCGACGTTGTGCCGGATCAACGAGTCGCCGCTGCGCGCGGAACGACCGGAGATCCCCGATGAGTAAGCGGACGCCGGTCGACCAGGCCGCGCGCGACCGGGCGCTCGACGTGACAACGAGTTTTATCGTACAGGCGCCCGCCGGCTCCGGAAAGACGGAGCTCCTCATCCAGCGTTGCCTGGCGCTGCTCGCGACGCTCGAAGCCCCGGAATCGCTGCTCGCGATCACGTTTACGCGCAAGGCGGCCGCTGAGATGCGCGGACGGATACTGGACGCCCTGCGCGAGGCGCAGGCGCCTTCCGGCGAAGCGGGCCACGCCGATACACGCACCGGCGAGCTGGCGCGCGCAGCGTTGGCTGCCGACACCCGGTACGGCTGGCGGCTGCTCGCCAACCCGAGCCGCCTGCGTATCCAGACGATCGACGCCCTGAATCTGGGACTGGCGCGGCGGTTGCCGGTGTTGTCCGGGTTGGGTTACGGGCTCGACGTGGAGGAACACGCCGACGGCCTGTATCGCCTCGCGGCGATCCGGCTGCTCTCGCATCTGTCGGACGGCGACCCGGCGCATGCGCGAGCGATCGGACTCGTGATCGAACATCTCGACAACCGCGTGCAGGCCTTTCTCGACCTGCTCGTCGAGATACTCCGCGGCCGCGAGGCATGGCTGCCCGTACTACCGGGCGACGACGGCACTACCGCATCGGATCCGCAGTTGCGCGCGCGGCTCGAAGCGGCACGAACGGCGCTCGTGCAAGGGTATCTCGCGTCGCTGCAACGCGCGTTTCCGGCGGACTCGCTGCGCGACGCGGCTGCCGTTGCGTGCGTCGCGGCACGGGAACTGCGGCTGCAGGGCTCGGCTTCGCCAATCTCGCAGTGGCCGGATGCTGCGACATCGCCAGACGACGGGCTCGCGAGCGTGCCTCTGTGGCGTGGGCTCGCCGAACTCTTTCTCACCAAAAAGGGCACCTGGCGGCAGCAGTTCGATTACCGGCAGGGAATCTGCGGCCGGCCCGGGCGGGCAGGTGCTCAGACTGCGGGCACGTGCGCTCAGCACCGAGCTCGCGCGGCATGTCGAGCTCGCAACACTGCTCGACTCGGTGCGCCGCCTGCCCGAGCCGGGTTACGACGACGCCGAATGGGAGGTGCTGCGGGCTCTGTTCACGGTGCTGCGCCTCGCCGTCGCGGAACTGGAGGTCGTGTTCGCCGAGCGACGCGTCGCGGACTATCCGCGGTTCGCGGCCGCGGCGCGCGCCGCCCTCGGCGACCCGGACGCGCCCACCGATACCGCGCTCGCGCTCGACGCGCGCCTGCGGCACGTGCTGGTCGACGAGTTCCAGGACACCTCCGATGCGCAACTCCGATTGATCGAGGCACTGACCGCAGGCTGGGAGCGAGGCGACGGCCGTACGCTGTTCCTGGTCGGCGATCCGATGCAGTCGATCTATCGGTTCCGCAACGCGGAGGTCGGCCTGTTCCTCGACGTCCGCGACCGTGGACTCGGTACCGTGCGGTTGGAGCGGCTGGCGCTGGGCGTCAACTTCCGCTCCACCGTACCGATCGTCGACTGGCTCGACCGGGCATTCCCGCGCGTCTTGCCGGCGCGCGACGACGTGTTTCGCGGCGCCGTAGCCTACCTGCCCGTTGCGGCAAGCCCCGACGCCGCAACGGATGGAGGAGTGCGGATACACGCCCTTCATTGCGCGAGCCGCCTGCGCGAGGCACGCACGGTCGCGGACATAGCCGCGGCGCGGCTCGAGGAAACCGCCGCGGGCCAGGTGGCGATCCTCGTGCAGGGGCGCAGCCACCTGCTGCACATCGTTGCCGAGCTGGCGCGCCGCAATCACGCATTCCGTGCGACCGACATCGATCCGCTGGGCGAACGACCGGTGGTGCTCGATCTGCTGTCTCTGGCGCGCGCGCTTTCGCATCTCGGTGACCGCGCCGCATGGCTCAGCGTGCTGCGTGCGCCGTGGTGCGGACTCACGCTGGCCGAGCTGCACGCGCTCGTCGCCGATGCCCCAGACCGCACGGTCGCGGATCTGCTGCGCGAGGGCCGATGGCGTACCGTGCTCGAGCCCGGCACTGGTAAGCGGCTCGAGCGTACATGGCAGGGACTCGAACGCGCGCTGGGCGAGGCGTGGGAGCTCGGCGTGCGCGACACGGTGGAACGCCTGTGGCACGCGCTGGGTGGACCGGCAACGCTGACCGAGGCGCGGAGCCTCGAGGAGGCCGAGGCCTTCTTCGAGGTCTTGACCGATGCCGAACGCCGCGACGGGCCTGCGCTCGACCTCGCATCGCTGGCACAGGCGCTCGAGCGCCTGTACGCACCGACGCTGCCGGACCCGATGGTGCGTATCGAGCTCTCGACGATCCACAAGGCCAAGGGTCTGCAGTTCGATACCGTGATCGTACCGGGCCTCGAGCGCTTGCCTCGCGACGACGAACGACGGCTGCTGAGGTGGTCGACGCAGATCGCCGCCCACCACACGGGACTCGTGGTGGCGCCTCTTGCGCAGACCGGTGGCGGGCCGAACCTGCTCTACGACTGGCTCAAGCAGCAGGAGCGCGACAGACTTCTGCAGGAGCGACGGCGGCTCCTGTACGTGGCTGCGACCCGCGCGCAGCGCTGGCTGCATCTCATCGGCAGCTGCGCGCTGCACGCGGGAGGTATTGGAACGGAACTGCGACGTCCGCCATCGGCGAGCATGCTCGGGATGCTCTGGCCGGCGGTCTGCGAGGAGTTCACGGCGCAGCTCCTGCACGGCGATGTGCCGCCGGGTGACCTCGACGAAGCGCCTGCGCGCGATCCGCCGTTGCGCTGGCTGCCGCCGGAATGGCGAGCGCCGCCGCCCCCGCCCGCGCCGCGGGTAGCGGTCAGGGCGGCGACACGTCCGGCCGCCACGCCCGCCGTAGTGTTCGACTGGGTGTCGCAGACCGCGCGCCACGTGGGGACCGTCGTGCATCGGGAACTGCAGAGGCTCGCCGGCCTCTCGCCGCCGGCGACGTTCGACGCCGCGGAGTCGCAGCGGCGTTTCTTCGACGAACTGGCCGAGCTCGGCGTACCGCAGGAGCTGCGGTCCGCCGCCGTGGCGCGCGTGACTGACGCCGTACAGTCCATGCTGGGCGACGAACGCGGACGCTGGCTGCTCGACGCGGCACACGCCGATTCCGCCACCGAACTCGCGCTCTCTGGCCGTATCGGCGGCGAGCTGCTTCATGTGGTGATCGATCGCAGCTTCGTCGTGTCCGGCCGGCGGTGGGTCGTCGACTACAAGCTGAGCCCGCACGAGGGCGGCAGCCTCGATGAGTTTCTCGACCGCGAACAGCAGCGATACGCGACTCAGCTGCAACGCTATGCGGAGCTCGCGCGCCGGCTCGGCCCGGAGCCGGTAAGTGTCGGTCTCTATTTTCCCTTGCAGCGCGCCTGGCGCGCCTGGACGCCGTAGATAGCCTAGAAGGTGCCGGAGGCGCTGAAGGGCCGGCGACCGCGCCCATCGGGCGGTCCGAGCGCCTGCAACAGGTTGGCAAGATCCGCGGGCGGCGTTCCTCTTGGCGCCAGGCGACCTTCCAGCTTGAAGCTGCGGTCGCGACCCAGCGTGAGCTCGCCGTCAAGCAGCAGCGGACCGTCCGTCTGCGTGATCACCGCCTCGAGATTCTCCGCGGTGCCTGGTGACCCGGGAAATGTCAGCCGGTAGCCGCCGAGGCTCGTGCTGCGCGGCGGGGGCGCGGTGAGATCGCGCACGTCGATCGTGCCCACCGCCGCGACGGGCCAGTCACCCTCGAGCACCAGACTGGACAGATCGGCCGCGACCTGGCCGCGCCAGTTGCGCGTGAACGAGACGCCGAGCGCGTTGAGGGCAGCGAGTGACATGTCGGCGCGCGCCGATCGCAGTTGCAGCTGGCCGGACCAGGCACGTGCGAAATCGGTCTCGATGCGACCATCCGGTGCGACCAGCACCGCGTGGCCGCCGAGCGTGCCGCGGAGCAGCGCACCTGGCCGCAGCGACCACTGCAGGTCGCCGAGGTGCTTGCCACGCGCGGCCAGGCCCTGCGCGCGACCCGACCAGACCGTGCCTCCGACCGCATCGGCCGTAACGCCGTAGCGCTCGAGCCGACCGACGACGACGCTGGCTGGCAGCGTAGCGACTACGAACACCGCTACCGCAAGCAGGCCGAGAGCGATCAGAACGGTCGGGCGCCGCGACCTGCGGCGAACTGGCACCGCGGGCGATCTCAACTTCCCGCCGGATGCGCGAGCGTGAGGCTGGCGTTGACCAGACCGGGATTGCCGGTAGCGTCGAAGTTCGCGGCCTCGATCGCGACGCCATGACGTTCCTGGAGCCGGCCGAGCCACTCGATCAGGCTGTCGAACGCGGCCGCCTCGAGCCTCAGGCGAAGCCCGGCCTCACCGTTCGGGCTCTGGTCGCGGAGCGCGGCCCCGAGGCCGGCCTCGCGCGCGGTGCGATCGACCAGCACGACGAGCGACTCTCCGGTCGCGACGTCGGCGGCGCCGCCCGCTGCAGCTGCGGCGGTGACCGCAGGCGCGACCTGACGCATCCACGCAAGATCGGCGGACTTCTGCTCGACGCGGGCCTCGCGGCGGCCGGCCATGCTCTGCAACGGCAGCACGAGGGCGAGATAGAGGAGGCCCAGGACCATCAGACCGCCGGCGGCAAGGACGAGCGTGCGCTCGCGTTGCGAAAGACCCGCGAGCCAGGTTTGCAGCCGGCCGGTGTATGCGTGGAGGTTCATGCAGGTCCAAGCTTGAGCTGCAGACGGCCTTCGACGACGTCACCACGCGGTGTTGCGGACGTCAGCTCGGCATCGATCCCGCTGCGCGCCATCGCCTGCTTGATTCCGTCGAGCGCCTCGACCGTCGGCGCAACGAGGCGCAGATCGAGCGCGTCGCCGTGGAGGTTGATCGCCTCGAGCTTGCCACCTGACGGCGCGCCGGCCATCGCCTGCGCCAGCGCCGACAGTGCCGGCAGCAAGGCACCCTGCGCGGACCCGCCACCCAGGACGCCCTGCATCTGCGCGCGCGGATCGACGACCGGCTGGCCCGGTAGCGCCTGTTGAAACACCTCGGTGATCTGCGCATCGAGGCGTTTCTCGGCACGTGAGAGTTTCCATAGCGACAGCGCCTGGACCGCCACGAACGCAAGGAGACATGCGGCCGCAAGTGCGACGGGCACTCGCCACCGCTGGAGCCCGCCGTTCATCGAGCGCCGTGGCGCGTAAGGGCCCTGCAGGAGATTAACCGCGTTCGTATCGACCGCCTGCGCGGCGAGGACCGGAAGTGCGCCCTCGGTCATCAGCTTGACCTGCAGGCTCGCCGTCCGCGGGCGCAATCCTTCGATCAGCTCGCGGTTGGCCTCGTACTCCACGGGCGAGACAAAGAAGCTGACGTGCTCGCGCGGATCGGTCTCGTCAGCGGGCGGCCCGAGCGCGATGTCGAGTGCCGTGGCCAGCGGCTCGGCGTCGAGCACGAAGGGCATTGCGTCGGCGCGCCGCACGTAGAGCGCACTCTCGTCGAGCAGCAGCGTGCAGCCATGCGGCACGACCGGCACGACTGCCGAGTCCGCATAGGCCGCCTGAGGCACGACACCCGCCGAGAGACAGGTTTCGCTCCATCGATCCATGAGACCACGCGCGACCGCGGCGACCGGCGTGCCGATCGCGGAGTCGGTGCGATTGCCGATCGCGAAATGCAGCGCCTCCACGTCTGAGGCCAGGTGCTCTTCGAGCGCGAAGGGCACGGCCTGTGTCACGCGTGCACCGCCGCGCAGTGGCAGCTCGGGTTCGGCGAGTGTGACTTCGGAGCCCGGCACCAGGAGCAGCACGCGCCGGCCGCCGACGAAGGGCAGCGCTTCGGCGACCGCGCCCGATCGCGCCGGACCGGACCGCGCCCCGTTGGCATCGACAATGAGCCACGACGCCGGCGCCTCCGGGGCGGCTCGGAGCCGTATCACCAGTGTCTCTGCCATCGAACCTCGAGGGTGCTATTCGCTGCCGAAACTGCGCAGGATCGTCCGGACCGGGCCTTGGTCTGCGCGCGCGAGCAAACTGTACAGCGTGAATTGGGTAGTGCCAATAGTGACCCACACGTTCGCGCGGAAGTAATTACTCGAATCTGTGAGCGAGTTCTTTACTTTGTCGTATTCCTCGTCGCCGAGCTTGTTGTGCAGGGCGTCGATCGTGGGGTAGCACGTGTCGGCACGTCGCTTGGCGGTGTCCTCGGGGCTGAGGCTGAATTCGCGTTCCGTTTCGCTCAGCGAGTCCAGCACGATACCGGACGCGGTGCACACATTGAGCTTGGTGCCGACCGGCAAGGCCGTGACGTATGGCGCGAGCTTGGCGTAGCGTTCGGCGCCGAAGCCGTTCAGCACCATGAGCTCGCTCGCACGCGTAATCGTCATGTTTGCGGCGCGATGTGGCGGCGTGAGCGACGTGTAGACGGAGTCTTCGGCGCCGTCGGGAAAACCAGCCTCTCCGTCCACATCGACCCAGTCGGCGATCGCCGCGGCCCACGACGGCTCGATCTCGAGCATCTGGAGTATGCGTCCGAGCTGCTCGACGGCGGCCTCGTTGGTCGTGCCGTCGCCATTGCGAAGGTTGTTCAGATTGAAGCGGCCCTGCATGTCTTCGAGACGCCCCTCGACAGTGCCTCCATCGTCGAGCGGCAACGGCGGCAGGGGTTTCGCCCAGGCTTCGCCGAAATGATCGGTGTCGGACTCCTGCGCGATCCTGGCGCAGGAAATCGGCGGCCCAGGCCTCGGCGCCGAGTGCGACCTCGTAGGCCTGGTCGAGCGCGAACAGCGTGGCACTCCGCCGCTGATCGAGGTAGCCGCGGAAGAACACGCCCGCAGCAAGCATCGTGCCGAGTGCGACGATCAGCACCGCGGTGATCAGCGCGACACCGCGCTGGCGACGCTGCGCTCTCACCGGCGTCATCCGGCGATCTCCACGAGGCGCCGGATCTCGCCCCAGTCTTCCAGGTCGATGACTACTTCGATCGCAGCTGGCCGGCTGCGCTCGTTGCGAGCGCCGACCTGCTGAGCGGGCCAGCGGTCGACCCACTGGCGGTTGGACGTGAGAAAACGGAAGCTGACGCCGCGCACGCCATCCAGCATCCGGACCTTGACGGGCTCGACGATCAGCGTGCGGTCAAGAGTCGGCCAGTGGTCACGCCACAGCTGCTCGTCCTCGACCCGATAGCCCACTCGCTGCAGCGTCGGACGCGGAAGACCGCCGGTATTGCTCCATCCTGCGCGCGTGAGCTGCAAGCGGTACTCGAGCGTGTCGGTCACCTGCAGTGCGGGCAGGTACCCGTCGCCCAGCGGCTCGCGCACGGGACGAGGCTCCAATTGCTCGAGGTCCTGGCAGAGCGTCTGAACCGCGCGCTGCACCTCGCGCAGCCGGCTCAGCCGTTGCTCCAGGTATTCGCTCTGTTGCTGCAGCTGTGTATAGCCGGTGAGCGCCAGTGTGCTGACCACCGCGAAGATCGCGATCGCCACCAGCATCTCGAGCAGCGTAAATCCGCGGACTGGTGAGCGTGCAGCGGTCATTGCTGCTCGTCGTCGCCGGGTGGCTCGGCGGGAGGGTTCTTGGGGTTGTTGGGATTGTTGTTGGGGTTATTGGGAGTGCCGGGATTATTGTTGGGATTGTTAGGATTGTTGGGTACCCCGTCCCAGCGCACGTTCGACGTGCCGGCGGGTGCGATCGCGGTGCCATAGAAGCCGATAGCGGTCGCGAGCGTCGTACCCTCGGGCGCATCCGCGGGCCCGACGCCGACGTCGAAGCGCCGCATGGTCTCGACCGTCGTTTCCGAGACCTTCACGGTCCACCGCCAGCGCTGCCCGGCGTAGTCGATCATGTCGGAACTGGTCCCCACCTCCGGCGGCGAGGTCATGAGCCGTCGCTCGGTGACGAGATTCATGGCGATCCAGTGCGCAAGCGTCTTCTCCCGGAGATAGGTGCCGTTGTTCGCCGCCTGGATCACGGCCTGGATTACGCCCAGCATTCCGAGCCCGATGATGACGAGCGCGGCGAGCACCTCGATGAGCGTGAACCCGCGGGTGCGCCGCTCGCATCGCCCGGCGGGCGGAACGGGTTGCGGTGACTCGAGACGCCTCATGGCCGCCGCGGCGTGTCGTCGTGGACTTCGAAAGTGCCCTCGATCGAGCCGGCGATGCGGCGTATCTCATCGGTGCCGTCGCGATGCAGCAGCAGTTCGAAGGGGACGACGTCGCCCGACGCGAGTACCAGGATCTGTGGCGCGGCCGGCTCGTCCTCGGTTGGCGCCGTGCGCGGCTTGAGCTCGATCTCGCGTGCTTCGAGGCGGAGCGTCGCGTTGAGTCCTTCCGGCAGCGCGCGTTCGCGGAGCAGCGTGTCGTCGACGACCGGTTCCCAGGCTGCGACGCGCCCGTTGTAGCGCAGGAAATCGTAGCCCTGCCTGTCGACGCGCATCCCGACGTCGCGGCCGTCGAGCATGGACTCTTCGCGCGCCTGCGCGAGCACCGCCTGCAGGCGCTGGGCCTCCTCGTCCATCTGGCGATCGCCGCCGAGCACACTGGTCGAGACCACCGCCATCGCGGCGATGATCCCGATGATCACGAGTACGACCAGGACCTCGAGCAGCGTAAAGCCCGAGACGGAGAGACGGCGCTGCGGATCCATCGGATCCGCGGGGTCATTCCTCGATATTCCAGTTTCCGATGTCGGCATCGGGACCTTCGCCGCCCTGCTGTTTGTCGGCACCGAGCGTGTAGAGATCGTAGTCGCCGCCGCGCGTGCCGGGCGAGATGTAGGCATAGTCGTTGCCCCAGGGATCCTTCTGCAGCGACCGCACGTAGCCGCCCTGTTTCCAGTTGCGGATGTTCGGATCGGCGGGCTGCTTGACCAGGGCCTCGAGCCCCTGCTCGGTGGTGGGGTAGCGGAAGTTGTCCATCCGGTACAGGTTGAGCGCCGTTTCGAACGCGCGGATGTCCTGCTTCGCCTTGGTGACGTTGGCATCGTCTATCCGGCGGATGACGTTCGGCGCGACCAGCGCCGCCAGGATGCCGAGGATCACGACCACGACCATGATCTCGAGCAAGGTGAACCCGGCGGATGCGGTGCGAGGCGCGGACAGGCGGTGTCGCACGATGCCAGAATGGCTGGCATCGAAGTGGAACGTCGTCATGATGCGGGGCTTTGACGGTAGAGTTGGCGGATCATAACAAATCGGATCGTGAGCCCGACGCGCTGCCCCGCGATGCGACCCAACCCGCGCTTTCGCCCGATCGACTGGCTGCTGCCCGTCGCGATCCTGATCGTGCTGCTCATGGCGATGCAAGGCGGGGAGCACACGGCTGCGATGCTGCGCTACGAGCGCGAGGCCGTGCTTTCAGGCGAGGCCTGGCGCTTGTTGACGGGTCATCTCGTTCATGCGGACGGATCGCACTTGCTGCTGGAACATCCTCGGGCTTGCGCTCGTCTTCGCGCTCTTCGCCGGTGAGTACTCGCCGGGCGAATGGATCGCTGTGCTGCTGGCTTCGACCGCGGCCATCGACGTCGGGTTCCTCGCATTCGAACCCCAGATTGCCTGGTACGTCGGCCTGTCGGGCGTGCTGCACGGGCTCATGACCGCAGGCCTTGCCGCCTGGCTCAGGGTGCGGCGCGACCCGTTGACCGTCAGCATCGCGGTGATCTTCGTCGGCAAGCTGATCTGGGAGCACATGCGCGGCCCCCTGCCGTTCATCGCCGAGTCGCTCACCGTCCCGGTCATACACGAAGCCCACAGTTACGGCGCAATCGGCGGGGCGCTGTGCGCGATGGTGCTGCTCGCACGGCGGAGGCGGGCGCGCGCACCGCTATAATCCGCCGTCCCCGCCCCGTCGGTCGGATCGATCGTCTAATGACTCTCGCAATCGTCTTTCCCGGACAAGGCTCGCAGTCGGTCGGCATGCTCGCGGCGCTCGCCGAGACGGATCCCGTCGTCCGGGAAACGTTTGCCGAGGCGTCCGAGGTGCTGGGCTACGACCTGTGGGAGCTGTGTCGGAACGGCCCTGAGGCCGACCTGGGCGCCACCGAGCGCACGCAACCGGCGATGCTGGCCGCCGGTGTTGCGACCTGGCGCGCGTGGCGTACCCGCGGCGGGCCGCGGCCTGAGGCTATGGCGGGACACAGCCTGGGCGAGTACACGGCGCTCGTGTGCGGAAATGCGCTCGATTTCCGCGTCGCGGTGGACCTGGTGCGTTTTCGCGGTCAGGTGATGCAGGCCGCCGTTCCGCGCGATGCGGGTGCGATGGCCGCGATCCTCGGTCTCGACGACGCGGAGATCGAAGCCGCGTGTCGCGAGGCCGCGCAGGGCGAGGTCGTCGAGGCGGTCAACTTCAATGCGCCCGGCCAGGTGGTCGTTGCCGGGCACAAGACGGCGGTGCAGCGCGCGATCGAGGCTGCGAAGGCGCGCGGCGCCAAGCGCGCCGTGCTGCTCCCGGTGAGCGTGCCATCGCACAGCAGCCTGATGCGGGGCGCGGCGGAGAAGCTTGCCCAACGGCTCGCGGAGACGGCCCTCCGGATGCCGGATGTCGCCGATGTCTACACGGTCGGGGTGCGCACCCATGAGAGCGAGGAGGGCATCCGCCGCGCGCTCGAGGAACAGCTCTTCAGCCCCGTACGCTGGGCAGACACGGTGCGCGCGATGATCGCGAAGGGCGCAACGACCCTGATCGAATGCGGGCCGGGCAAGGTGCTGACCACGCTCAACCGGCGAGTCGAACGCCGGGCCGATCTGACCATGCTCGCGGTCGACGATCCAGCGACGCTCGAAGCCGCCCTTGCGGCCTGCCGGGAGAAGGGAAATGTCTGAGAAGACGACGGCGGTGGTCACCGGCGCATCGCGCGGCATAGGTCGGGCGATCGCCCTCGAGCTCGGCCGGCGCGGTGCGCGGATCGTGGGCACCGCCACCACCGCGGGCGGCGCCGCTGCGATCGGCGAGTACCTTTCTGCGGCCGGCCTCGCCGGCCGTGGCGCCGTGCTCGACGTCGCGAAGCCGGATTCGGTGGAGGCCTTCTTCAAGGAGCTCGACGCCGCCGAAGGCACCCCTTCGACCCTCGTCAACAACGCGGGCGTGACCCGTGACGGTCTCCTGATGCGGATGAGCGCAGAGGACTGGCAGGCCGTGCTCGAGACCGACCTGAGCTCGGTCTATCGCACCTGCAAGGCGGTGATGCGCGGGATGATGAAGGCTCGCTATGGTCGCATCGTCAACATCGCCTCGGTGATCGCGGTGATGGGCAACGCGGGGCAGAGCAATTACGCTGCGGCCAAGGCCGGGATGATCGGTTTCAGCAAGAGCCTTGCGCGCGAGGTCGGCTCGCGTGGCATCACGGTCAACGTCGTCGCGCCGGGCTTCATCGCGACCGACATGACCGGCGTACTCGACGAGAAGACACGCACGGCGCTCCTCGCCCAGGTGCCGCTCGGCCGGCTGGGATCAGTCGAGGACGTGGCTCACGCCGTCGCCTATCTGGCGTCGCCCGAGGCCGGGTACATCACGGGCGAGACGTTGCATGTCAATGGCGGTATGTACATGATCTGATTCTATAATCGCGCCCAATTGGACCCTCATTCCGGCTTTAACTTAGAATACGCGCCCCATGCCGCCCACCCAGCGTGTGACGGTGTGCAGATCCGTTCCCCACATAGGACTCCGAGAACATGAGCAGCATCGAAACGCGGGTGAAGGCGATCGTCGCCGAGCAGCTAGGGGTCAAGGAAGAGGAAGTCACCAACGACTCGTCTTTCGTCGATGACCTAGGCGCGGACTCGCTCGATACCGTCGAGCTCGTGATGGCGCTCGAGGAGGAGTTCGAAACGGAGATCCCGGACGAGGATGCCGAAAAGATCACGACCGTGCAGCAGGCGATCGACTACATCAACGAGCGACGCGCCCAAGCCTGAGTCAGCACCCCTCGTGGCCAGGGATGGCACGAGCGGCCCGGGATGGCGCAGCCAGCAGGGAGACGTAGCTTGAGCAGGCGCAGAGTCGTCGTCACCGGCCTAGGCATCGTCTCGCCGATGGGCAGCACGGTGGCCAGTGCGTGGGACGGCATCGTCAACGGCCGCAGCGGCATACGCACGATCACCAAGCTCGATGTCAGCGCATTCCCTGCGCGCATCGGCGGCGAAGTCGTCGGCTTCAATGCCGAGGAATACATGTCGCTGAAGGACATCCGCAAGTTCGACCCGTTCGTGCCGTTCGGGTTCGCGGCGGCGGTGCAGGCAGTCAAGGATTCCGGGATACAGGTCACGGAGGAGAACTCCGCGCGGATCGGCGTGGCCATCGGTGCCGGAATCGGCGGGCTGTCCACTATCGAAGAGAACACCGCAAAGTGGCTCGAGGCGAAGTCGCCGCGCAAGATTTCCCCCTTCTTCATCCCCGGCAGCATCATCAACGCGGCGGCAGGCCAGGTATCGATTCATTACGGGATGCGTGGCCCCAACCTCGCACTGGTCACGGCCTGCACGACCTCGACACATTCGATCGGCATCGGCGCGCGCTGCATCCAGTACGGCGATGCGGACGTGATGATCGCCGGCGGCGCCGAGATGGCGTTCACGCCGCTCGGCCTCGGCTCTTTCGGGCAGGCCAAGGCGCTTTCGCTGCGCAACGACGAACCAGAGCGCGCGAGCCGGCCGTGGGACCGCGACCGTGACGGCTTCGTGATGTCGGAGGGCGCGGGCGCTATCGTGCTCGAGGAGTACGAACAGGCGCGCGCCCGCGGCGCGCAGATCTACGCCGAGCTGATCGGGTTCGGCATGAGCGGCGACGCGCATCACATCACCGCGCCGCCCGAGGACGGGGAGGGCGCCCGTCTCGCGATGTCGAACGCTATCCGCGACGCGGGGATCCCGTTGTCCGACGTCGACTACATCAATGCGCATGCGACCTCGACTGGCCTCGGCGACCTGGCGGAGACCGTTGCGATCAAGCGCACGCTCGGCGAGCACGCGAAGAAGGTTGCTGTGAGCTCGACGAAGTCCATGACCGGGCACCTGCTCGGCGCCGCGGGCGTGGTCGAGGCGATCTTCTCGATTCTCGCCATCCGCGACGGCATCCTGCCCCCGACCATCAATCTCGAGAATCCCGACGAGGGCTGCGATCTCGACTACGTACCGGGAGCTGCACGCAAGGCGCGCGTGCGGATCGCGCTGTCAAACTCCTTCGGCTTCGGCGGCACGAACGGCAGCCTCGTGTTCCGTGCTCCGGACTGAGCCTGCCGCGCCGGGATCGTGCCCGGTGGAGTTCGCTACGTCACGGCACCGCGCACCCGAGGGCTTCGAGCTGCACGACGATGCGCTGCTCGAGCTTCATGAGCGTTATCCCGATCGCTACCCGGTTCTGCTCGAGAGCATCGGCGGCGCACAGGCCATCGGGCGGCATGACCTGCTCCTCGCGCTGCCCGGCGAGAAGCTCCAGCTGAGCGGTGACATGCGCCTCGAAGGCACGCGCCGCTCTGACGGCTCGTGCTTTCTGGCGGCGCTCGACGCATGGTGGCGCGACGAGCGGTCCACCGGCACTGCGACCGGCTTGCCGTTTGCTGGCGGCTGGTTTCTCTACCTCGGTTACGAGCTCGCCGCACAGGTCGAGCCGAGCCTGCGTCTGCCGCGATCGACGCGCCCCGCGGCGCTTGCCTGGCGGATGCGCGGCGCGATTGTCCGCGACCGTCGGCACGGCCGCGCGTGGGTCGTCGCCGAACCCGAAGCAGGCCCGGCGCTCGAGCAGGCAGTAGCGCGTGACCTCGCCGAGCTGCGCTCCCCGCGGCACCCGTGGGCGGTGCGCGGCGCGGCAGTCAGTGGCGAGGTACACGAAGAAGACCCTGCACGGTTTCTTCGCGTCGTCGAGGCGGCGCTCGAGGCAATCGGCCGTGGCGATGTCTACCAGGCAAACTTGTCGCGCCGCTGGCGCGCGCAGCTCGCCCCGGGCATGGACGAAGGCGAACTCTACCGGCGGCTGCGTGCTGCAAACCCGGCGCCCTTTGCCGGCATCGCGCGCCTGCCGGGGTTCAGCGTGCTGAGCTCATCGCCCGAGCGCCTGCTCAGCATCGAGAACGGGATCGCGAGCACCCGACCGATCGCAGGCACGCGGCCGCGCGGAGGCGATGCGCGCAGCGACGCTCAGCTCCGAACCGACCTGCGCCTCAACGAGAAGGAGCGCGCCGAGCACGTGATGCTGGTCGACCTGGAGCGCAACGATCTCGGCCGGATCTGCCGCGCGGGCAGCGTCCGCGTCGACGAGTTCATGACCATCGAGAGCTATGCGCACGTACACCACATCGTGTCGAACGTGCGCGGCGAACTCGCCGACGGGGTGACGCCGGGGCGCGCGATCGCGGCGGTCTTTCCAGGCGGCACGATCACCGGCTGCCCGAAGGTGCGCTGCATGCAGCTGCTGGCGGATCTCGAGGCCGAGCCGCGGGACGCTTACACCGGCTCGATGGGCTACCTGTGCGTCGACGGTACGCTCGACCTGAACATCCTGATACGCACGATCGCGGTCGAAGGTGGCGCGATCGAGTTCCGCACCGGGGCCGGCATCGTGGCCGATTCCTCTCCGGCGGCGGAGCTGGAGGAGACCCGCGCGAAGGCGCGCGGCCTGCTGCGCGCGCTCGGGAGCGACAGCTGATGGCGCGCCGGCTGGTCAACGGTGTCGAGGCGGGTGCCGTCGCGGCCGACGACCGTGGCCTGCAGTACGGCGACGGCCTGTTCGAGACCATGGCCGCCCGCGACGGTCGGATACGCGCGTTCGCGCTGCACATGGCCCGACTCGAAGAGGGATGCGCGCGGCTCGGAATCCCGATGCCCGACCCCGCGTTGCTCGAGGAAGAGTGCCAGCAGGTGCTCGAAGATCTTGGCACCGGTGTCGTCAAGCTCGTCGTGACCCGCGGGACCGGCCCGCGCGGCTACCGGCCGCCGCGCGAGCCAACCGTGACGCGCGTGGTGATGGCGAGCGCACTGCGCGCCACGTCGGCGCCGGGTGAGGGCATAGTGGTGCGGGTCTGCGAGACGCGCCTTGCGCGCAACGCCAGGCTGGCCGGTATCAAGCACCTGAACCGCCTCGAGCAGGTGCTGGCCTGTGCCGAATGGGACGACGCCGAGATCGCCGAAGGGCTCATGCTCGCGACCGACGATCGGCTGATCGGCGCGACCGCGGCCAACATCTTTCTCGTGCGCCATGGCCGGCTGCACACGCCCGAGATCCGTGACTGCGGCGTTGCGGGTGTCATGCGCCATCAGGTACTTGACCTGGCAAAGACGCTGGACCTCGGCGTCGAGGTAGGCGACTTCGGCCTGCCCGAGCTTCGTGCGGCGGACGAGATCTTTCTCACCAATGCGCTGACGGGCATCCGGCCGGTAATCGAGGTACGGGGCGAGGGGTCGTGGCCGCATGGCGAAGTGACGCAGAGGCTGCGGACACGTCTCGACGCCCCGGGCGAGCCGGAATGAAGCGTCTGCTGGTGGTCGCGGTGGTACTCGCGTTGCTCGCCGGCGCCGTGGCCGCAGTCGCGTTTCGTCACTGGCTCGCGCAGCCGCTTGCGATCGGCGATGCACCGGTCGAGATCGATATTCCGCGTGGCCAGCCGCTGGGCGTGACCGCGCGCGAAATGGCCGAGCGCGGCTGGCTCGATCACCCGCGCATGCTGATCGCCTACGCCCGGCTCACGGGTGCGGACGCACGTGTGCGCGCGGGCGAGTATCGGATCGAGCCCGGAACGACCCCGGCCGGACTGTTGCGCCAGTTCGCATCCGGCACGGTGTTGCAGCACGCGATCACGATCGTCGAGGGCTGGAATTTCCGCGACTTGCGGCGCGCGATCGAGCGCGAGGGTCGGCTCACGCAGACTCTTCGCGGCCGGGAGGATGCCGAGGTGATGCAGTTGCTGGGTGAACCCGGGCAGCATCCGGAGGGACTTTTCTTTCCGGACACCTATCTTTTCGACAAGGGCACATCTGACCTCGAGATCCTGCGCCAGTCCCGGGTCCGGATGAAGGCCGAGCTGGCGGCCGCATGGGACGACCGGGCGGACGACCTTCCTATCGCAACACCCTATGAAGCGCTGATACTCGCGTCGATCGTCGAAAAGGAAACGGCGCTCGCGGACGAGCGCGCGCGCATCGGCGGTGTATTCGCGGAGCGGCTGCGCCTGGGGATGCGGCTGCAGACCGATCCGACCGTGATCTACGGGATCGGCCCCAAGTTCGACGGCAATCTCCGTCGCTCGGATCTCGAGCGGGACGGCCCCTACAATACCTACGTGCGCGCCGGCCTGCCCCCGACACCGATCGCCCTGCCCGGAGCCGGTGCGCTGCGCGCAGCGGTGCGGCCCGACGAGCGCGGCGAGCTTTACTTCGTCGCGACCGGGCTTGGCGATGGGAGCCACAAGTTCTCGAAAACGAACGCCGAGCACGAGCGCGCGGTCACCGAGTACCTCGGCCGGCTCCGGCAGCGACCCAGGGGGCGCTGAATGCACGGCCGATTCATCACCTTCGAGGGTGGCGAAGGCCTGGGTAAGAGCACCCAGGTCGAGCGGGCCGCCGCCTGGCTGCGGGCGTCCGGCCGCGAGGTCGTCGTCACGCGCGAGCCCGGCGGCACGCCCCGCGCGGAGCGTCTGCGCGAGCTGCTGCTCGAGCGATCCGCGGAACCGATGCCACCGGCATGCGAGTTGCTGCTCATGTTCGCCGCCCGTGCCACCCACGTTGCAAACCTGATCGCCCCTGCGCTTGCGCGTGGCACATGGGTGCTCTGTGACCGGTTCACCGACGCGAGCCATGCATACCAGGGCGGCGGGCGCGGCATGGCGCATGCGCAGATCGATGGGCTCGCTCAGCTTGCGCACCCTTCACTGGCACCCGATCTCACCGTGCTGCTCGACGCGCCGGCCGCGCTCGGGCTGGCGCGCGCCGGGGCACGCCAGGGTTCGGCCGACCGGTTCGAGGCCGAGCGGCAGGAATTCTTCGAGCGCGTCCGTAACGCCTATCTCGAGCGCGCGCGTCGCGAGCCAGGACGCGTCCGCATCATCGACGCCGCAGGGACGATCGACGAGGTGGAAGCGGCCGTGCGTTCGGCACTGGCGCCGCTACTGACATGAGCGAACCCGAGAATCAGACCCGGAGCCGAATCGAGATGCTGCCCTGGCATTCGGCGGCGCGGGAGCGGCTGGAAACGGCGGTCGAAGGCGGTCGCCTGCCGCACGCGCTCCTGCTGCAGGGCCCCGCCGGAGTCGGCAAGGAGCGGTTTGCCGCGGCGCTGGCGGCGGCGCTCCTCTGCACCGGCCGCGGCGCGCGGCTGGAGGCTTGCGACGTATGCGCGGAATGCGCCCTGACCCGGGCAGGGTCGCATCCGGACCTGCACTGGCTGCGTCGTCCCGAGGATCGCAAGACGATCTCGGTCGACCAGGTCCGCGAGCTGGCCGAACGACTGTCCATGACCAGCATGCGCCGCGGGCGACGTCTCGCGATCGTGTCCCCTGCACATGCCATGACCATCAACGCGCAGAACGCCCTGCTCAAGACGCTGGAGGAGCCCGCGTCCGGAACGCTGCTGGTACTGGTGAGCTCTCGACCATCGGCGATCCTGCCGACGCTGCGCAGTCGCTGTCAGCGCGTCGAGCTCGCCCGTCCCGGCGAGGATCTCGCGCGGACCTGGCTCACCGGTGAACTCGGCAGCGAACCACCGGCGCGGCTGCTCGAGCTTGCGCATGGCGCGCCATTTCGCGCATTAGAGCTTGCGCCACACGTTGCGGAGCTCGAAGCGCAGATGTGCGATCTGCTCGAAGCGTACCTGGCCGGTCGGCGCGACGTGACGGCGACCGCCGAGGACATGCTGGGCGACGGCCTTCCAGCGCGGCTCGACTGGCTCGAGACCTGGCTGGGAGAACTGGCGCGCCGGCGGCTGATCGCCGATGCGAAGCCGGTCACGCTTCCGGCGTGCCCCGTATTGCAAAGCATCGGCGGCGAAGTGAACATAACCGCGCTCTTCGGCCTGGTCGACCGCCTGCGCGAAGCAAAGCGCCTTCTGGACGGTCCGGTCGCGGGGCAGCTGCTGGTCGAATCCTGGCTGGTGGAGCTCGCCGGCAGTTTGCGATCGAAAGGAGTGGATGGATGAGCCCTGTCTCGCGGCAACCGAACAAGCCGGGTCTGCTGACGCTCACGATCAAGGACAAGAGCGCGCTGTACCTGGCCTATATGCCGTTCGTGAAGAACGGGGGCCTTTTCATCCCCACCAGCAGCAACTATCGCCTCGGTGACGAGGTTTTCATGCTGCTCAATCTGATGGGCGAGGACGAGAAGCTGCCGGTCGCCGGGCGCGTTATCTGGATGACCCCCAAGGGCGCGCAGGGGAAGCGGACCGCAGGCATCGGCGTGCAGTTCAGCGATCAGGACCGCGGCAACACCCAGCGCAAGATCGAATCTTATCTCGCGGGTGCGCTCGGCGGAGACAAGCCAACGCACACCATGTAGCGACCGGCAGCGCTGTCCTGCCAGCGAGGTCGCTGTTTGCAGGGCCCGTCGCGGTCAGCGTCTGGTTCGCGATTCACTCGGGTGATCGGCAGGGGCCAACCTCGCACCCCGCCCCGGGGCGCTGTCGCTCCCGACATTCATGCACTTTGTCTGATAGAGCGCACAGAAATCGACGCTCCGCCGGCTGATTATGTTTGGCGGCGAACGGCCCGGTAACTGCCCCGGGTCGATGACCGTGGAAGACACGGATACAGAGCGTGACGACTGCCCCCGAGCGACCCGTCAGACCGTCCGAGCCGGCGCGCAAGCCGCCGCGTGCTCCCGCGGCTCCGCATGGGGCGACCGACACCATTGGCGCCGGAGGCGCCGCGCGGCGCTCGTTGCACGAATTGCTTGACTCATTGTCGCTCGGGGACCAGTTCCGGCTGGTCGTGATGTTGTCGGTCGTCGTCGCGTTGCTCGCCGCACAGTTCGTGACTGTGGTGTGGGCAGCCGGGTATGCACGCTACGACGCAGGGCGATTCGCGCGCACGATGCCGGCTTCGTTTGTGGCCGCCTACGACCGAGGTAAGGGCTCAGAACTGCTCGGCAGAGCGACCAGGCATCCGGGGCTCCTGTCCGTCACGGTGACCTTGCCGTCGGGGGAAATCCTGCGGCAGTACGTCCGCGGCGACCAGCCGACACCGGCAGCCGGATACAACGCGGCGCTCGCTGTCAGGAGCGGCCTGCACCATCGAGTCATGCAGCTGCTGGCACTGGAGCCGATCCCGCTCGAGTTTCCGGTGCAGCTCAGTCCGAACCTGTCGGCGTCGATGGTCGTCGTGCTGGACCACGGAGTCGTCTGGAGCGCGGTGGGTCGAGAAATCATCCAGCTGCCAATTGCCCTGGCTATTGGCGTCCTGCTGGCGTTCCTGGCGGCCAATTACCTGAAGCGGCACGTCGTGGAGCCCCTGGCGCAACTCGCGAGCGCAACGCGGGTTGGCAACTGGGCACCGGGCGCGAAGCAGGGGACGGTCTCGCAGCGACGTAACGAGCTGAACGAACTTGCATCCAACTTCGATGCTCTCGCCGACCGGCTTGCAGAATATGAGCGTGACTTTCGTAACGTCCGTCTCGAATCGGGGCAGCAGATCATCGAGCGCACGCGGGAGCTGGAGATGCGGCTCCGCGCGGCCGAGGCGATGACGCGATCGAAGGACGAGTTCCTCGCCAACATGAGCCACGAGATCCGCACGCCCATGAACGGCGTGCTGGGCATGGCGGAGCTGCTGGCCGGGACCAAGCTCGACAAGCGGCAGCAGCGCTTCGTCGAGTCGATGCGCACCGCTGCGCAGACGATGATGCAGATCATCAACGACATTCTCGACGACTCCAAGATCGAGGCCGGGAAACTGGACCTGATTCGTGAGCCGTTCGAGGTACGTGAGCTCGTCGAGGATGTCGGTCAGCTCTTTGCCGGGGCAGCGGAGCGCAAGCGCCTTGAGCTGATCTGCAGGGTCGAACCGACCGTGCCACACGTTGTCGTCGGCGACTTGCTGCGACTGCGCCAGGTGCTCGGCAATCTGCTGTCGAATGCGGTGAAGTACACGGAGCGCGGCGAGATCCAGCTGCGCGTGGCCGACGACACGTCATCCGACGGCGGCTGCAGCCTCGTCTTCAGCGTCGCAGACACCGGCCCCGGCATACCATCCGCCCAGCACGCGGCCGTCTTCGAGGCCTATACGCAGCTCGAGAACGCCACGCGCATCGGCGGCACCGGGCTGGGTCTGTCCATCGCCACACGCCTCGTACGGCTCATGGGCGGCGGCAGGATCGATCTGCGGAGCGAACCCGGCCATGGAAGCACCTTCTCCTTCTCGCTGCCATTCGATGCTGCAGAGCGCGTGAAGGTCGACGACGGGGACACGGGGGAGTTCAACGGGCTGCGTGTGCTGGTCGTCGACGACAGCACCCCGAGCTACATGGGCCTCGAGGAGACGCTGAAGACCTGGTCTGCCGATGTCACGGTGCTCAACCGCGGGCGAATGCTGCCGGAACGCTTGCGCAGCGCCGCGTTGCGCGATCAGCCGTATGACGTCGTGCTGCTGGACCACGGTCTTCCGGATGCGTCCTCCGCCGAATTGCTGCGCGAGATCAGGATCGACCCTGCGGTGGGTGGAACCTACATCGTGCTGCTCACCGCGCTCGCCTTCGATCCGACATACGAAGGCACAAAGGCCATCGAGCCCGACACCTGCATCGCGAAGCCGGTGCGTCAGGAATCGCTGAAGGGCGCATTGCGTGCGTCGCGTGCACCCCGCACCAGGACTCCCGGCGTGGCGTTGACGGCCACCGCCATCGCCGCAGACGGCGCTACGCCGCGCTGGGCTCGGGCTCGGGGTCCTCGTGGTCGATGACAACGCGGTCAACCGGGAGGTGGCGGTCGCGATGCTGGAAGAGAGTAACTGCCGCGTAACGGTGGCGCACGACGGACAGGCCGCGGTGCTCGCGGCTCGCGACCACCGCTTCGACGTGATCCTGATGGACTGCCAGATGCCGGGGATGGACGGGTTTGCGGCA
Source organism: uncultured Gammaproteobacteria bacterium (assembly GCA_963728295.1). Classification (GTDB taxonomy): domain Bacteria; phylum Pseudomonadota; class Gammaproteobacteria; order Steroidobacterales; family Steroidobacteraceae; genus DATJKD01. Next base: position 1,038,615 of record CAVSKB010000011.1, read on the forward strand.
ACCGCGGCCATTCGCCGCGCCGAGGCCGAACGGGGTGTGCCGCCTACGCAGATTATCGCGCTCACGGCCAACGTCCTGGCGCGCGACCGCGAGCGATGCCTCGAAGCGGGCATGAACAATTTTCTCAGCAAGCCGTTCGCGGCGACTCAGCTCATCGGGGCGCTGCTGCCGATCGCCCAGGCCTGTGGAACCCTCCAGGCGAGGGAGGTCGCGAAACCAGCGGTCCAGCCCGAAGCTGCTCCGGCAACGGCCGATGTCGCTCCCGACGCATCGATCGAGGCCGAAATTTTCGACCCGGCCGTCACCGACATGCTGGCAGCGCCGCTTTTCGCGCCGGCACCGCAATCAGGATCGCCGGTGCTCGACGGCGAGCAGATCAAGGCCATCCGCAGCCTCGGAAAGCCGCTTGTGCTCGAACGGCTGTGCGAGCTGCTGTTCCAGAATGCCCCGGCGGCCGTGCAGAGCATCGAGAGGGGGCTGGCGGCAGGCGACCTGGCGGCGGTGGCCGCGGCAGCGCACTCGCTCAAATCGGCGACCGGCAATCTGGGCGGACGCCGTCTCTCCGATCAACTGGATCGTTGCGAATCGCTGGCGCGCGAGGGAGCCGACATCGCGGCAGTTCGAGTGGCCGCTGCCGGATTGCGGCAGTCCTACGCGGCCTTCGAGGCCGCGCTCAGGGAGCTGACCGGCCGCAGGACAGGAACCTAGGAGTGGCTCGCGTGATGAAGACAGACCCATGCAGGAGCCGGCGCATCGAAACACGGAGGATTCGAGGATGAGCTCTTCGAAGACAAAGACCATTCTGATCGCAGATGACGATGAGGGACATCGGCTGCTCACGGAGGCTGCGCTCGCAGGCGCGGGATACGTCGTGGTCACCGCCCACGATGGTGCTCAGGCGGTGACTGAGTTCGCCACGAGTCATCCCGACATGGTCATTCTCGACGTGATGATGCCCAACATGACCGGGATCGAGGCCTGCGCCGCGATTCGCCAGCGGCCGGATGGCCAGCATCTCCCGGTACTGATGCTCACCGGGCGAAACGACCTGGCGGCGATCAGCGATGCGTATGCGGCAGGTGCCAGCGACTTCGCACAGAAGGGCCTGAATCCGCGCCTGCTGGTTGAACGGGTTCGCTTCCTGCTGCGCGACCAGGAACTGCAGAACGACGTCTGGTCCAGCCGCTCGAAGCTTCTGCTGGCCCAGCGCATCGCCCGGGTCGGTCACTGGGAACTCGATCTCAAAGGTCGCACACTGAGCCTGTCACCGATGGCGTGCGCACTGCTGGCAGTCGATGCCGGAGCGCTGCAGGATTACGAGCATTTCGTCACGCGCTTGAATCCCGCCGAACGAGACGCTGCCCGGGACGCTTTCCGCGCCTGTGCCGCCGGGACAGGGGGTTTCAGCTTCGATCACCGCCTGCACGTTGCGCGCGGCGTGGACGTGTGCCTGCATCAGGAGGGGGAGCTGATTCAACCGTCGGGTGGGAGCGACCGTGGCGTCGTCATAGTCACGCTGCAGGACCTGACGCTGCTGCGTGATGCGGAAGCAAGCGTGCACCGACTTTCATATTTCGACACCGCAACCGGGCTGCATAACCGTCGACACCTCGTCGAGCGGATAACCGACGCCGTGGCGGATTCCGACAGCCTGGTGTCTACCCTCGGGATCGTCGCCATTCGCTTGCACAACCTGGACCGGCTGCTGCAGGCGCATGGCGGGCAGTTCGTCAGCGCGCTCGTCACAGAGGTCGGCAAGGGCATCCAGGACGCACTGGAGCGCATGAGCCTCGGCGGCCACGTCGTCTGGCGGCAGGATATCGACTCGGTGTGCCGGATCGCCGACGGAGAACTGGGGGTGGTGCTGCGAGGCCGGGGTTCGCCCGAGCAGCTGGCGGACGTAACACGCAGCATCCTGGCTTCGATTTCGCATCCGATAATGTGCCTCGGCACGGAGTACATGCCCGCTGTCAGCGCCGGCATTGCGCTCGCGCCCAGGGACGGGGACGACGCCGAGCGGCTGCTGACGCAGCGCTCACTTCGCTGCCCACGAGGCGACCGACGTCCGGACCTGTGAGTTCTTCTCGCCGGCCCAAGGTGCGCGCTCGCGGGTACGGGTCCTGATGGAATCCGCGCTCAGGGGCGCCATCGAACGCCGGGAGTTGCGCCTGGCGTTTCAGCCCCGCGTAGCGATCGACACGTTCGATCTGACCGGTGTCGATTGCCTGCTTCGATGGGAGCATCCGCAGTTCGGATCCGTGAGCCCCGAGGAGTTCATATCGATCGCAGAGGAGACTGGATTCATCGACGAGATCGGGCGCTGGGTGATCAAGGAAGCCTGCCGGCAGCTCGCCGACTGGCGCGAAAGCGTCAAGAGCACCTTCTTCGTTTCGGTGAAACTGTCAGGCCGGCAGCTTCGGGATCCGCAGCTGGTGACCTCGATCAAGGACATCCTTGCGGCTACTCAGCTGCCCGCGGACGCGCTCGAGTTGCAGGTCAGGGAGAGCAGCCTCATCGATGCGCCCAGGGAAGTGCGAGATAGACTGAGTGCGCTGCGCAGCGTCGGCGTTCGGGTCGCGATCGACGACTTCGGAACCGGCTATTCGTCGCTCGGGCTGATCCGCCGGCTGCCATTCGACTGCATGAAGCTCGATCGGTCACTGATCGCCGACCTCTGTACCGATCTTGGTGCGATGGGCGTGACTGCAGCGGTCGTCGCGATGGCGCGTGCAATCCGGATCCGTTCGGTCGCGGAAGGAATCGAGGACGAAGCGACTCTCCAGATGATTCGCGCCGTCGGCTGCGACGAGATCCAGGGCTTCTACGTCTCGAGGCCGCTGACGGCCGGGGATTTCGAGCAGTGGCTGAGTGCAGGCGGCGCGGCCGCGCTCCGCGTGCGGGAGGCAATGGTTCTCGATACCGAACTGGAGGCCGACGATTCGCGGCCGCGCAACCTGGGACGCGCCGGTGGCTGACGCGGTTCCGGAGCGGCCCCCGTGGCAGTCGGCCAGGGTCGAGGTATAGCTACTTGGCGCCGCTGGTGCCGATCAGGGCCTCGGCGAGGTCCGTCGCGGCAATGCCGCCCCCTCAACACGTACGAGTCGTAGCCCCGTTCGCTCAGGATATAGGCGGCCGCGGAACTGCGTCGTCCGGTGTCGCAGCAGACTACGTAGGACACGTCGGTATCGAGCGTCTTGAGCTTGAGACGCACGAAGTACAGCGGGATGTTGAGCGCGTCGTCGAAATGGACGTGCTCGTATTCGCTCGGAAGGCGCACGTCGAGCCAGCGAGCACCGCGGCCGATCAGTGCCCGCGCTTCCTCGACGTCGACCCATTGCAGCATCGGCTCGTTGAGGAGCGTGTTGAAATCGTCCTTGCCGAGGCGCATCACGACACCGTCGGTCAGCATCGACACGGTCGCATTGCGCTTTGCGCCCGAGATGAGCGCCTCCTCGCCGAAAGTATCGCCCTTGCCGAGCTCGGCCAGCTTCACGCCTTCGCGGTTGAGCGGTGTCTCGCGCGTGACGACACAGCGGCCGTCGACGATCGCGTAGAAGAAGTCGCCTTCGCCGCCCTGCCGGATCACGGTGTCGCCTGCCGAGTAGCTCATACGCTGCATGCGCATGAACACGGCCTGGAGATTGGCAGGCGGAATCTTGTGGAAAGCGCGACTCTGGAGCAGCAGCGTCATCCAGTCGTCGTCGGTGGCGGCGCCCGAGCGCAGATCGCCGACTTCGTATTGGCCGGTCTGGTCCCAGGTGATCAGCACGTCGAGCAGATCACTGTCGATTGAGAGAAACTTGATGTTGTCGGTCGCCACGCGCGCGCTGCAGCGCCGGGGCAGCACGGGTGCGATCGGATGCTTGGCATCCGGGGAACCACCTTTGATCGTGCCAACAACCTTGCCCTCGGTGAGCAGGTCGACCGTGCCGGCTATCAGGTAGTAGGTCCGCTTCTCGGTGTCGTTCTCCTTGAACAGGAAGCGACCCTGGCCAAGCTCGCGGATCGAGGTCTTGCGCGCCAGCGCTCGCACGTTCTCGTTCTTCAGGCCGTCGAGGGGCGAGAAGACGCGCAAAATCTTCGGGTCGATCGGTTGAGGATTATCCGTCATCGGTCGTCCGCGTCAGCGGCGCACATGATCGCTGGCGCGGTGCGCGCCATGGCAGCTGATCGTATCACACGCCTTCGGCGCCGAACGCCGTCCATCCCGGGTCGGGGCGGAAGCGCTCGCCATATCGTGCCTCGAGCTCCGCGAGTCGCGCGAGCACCTTCGCCACGCCGCGCTCGCCGGCGTAGCGCAGCGGTCCGCCGCGAAACGGCGCGAAGCCGGCTCCGAAGACGACGCCGGCGTCGACGAGCTCGGCATCGGCGACCACCCGCTCACGCAGGATAGCGATTGCTTCGTTCAGCATCGGCAGCATGAGCCGGTCGATGAGATCGTCCGGAATCGCGGTCGACGCAGCGGGCGGCTTCACCGCCTTTCCGTCGCGCCACAAGTACAGCCCTTCGCCGCTCTTGCGACCGAGCTTTCGGGCCTCGACGAGCGGGGCGAGCGACTCCGGACCGGGTCGTCCGAAGGCCTGCGCGAGGATGCGGCCCACATGAAGGCAGACGTCGAGCCCCACCGTGTCGGCAAGCTCGATCGGGCCCATCGGCATGCCGAACTCCTCGGCTGCGCGATCGATCACTGCGAGCGGAACCCCGTCGCCGGCCGCAAGCATCGCCTCGGTCAGGTAGGGCATCAGGACGCGATTGACGACGAAGCCGGGCGCACTGCGACAGGGCAGCGGCAGCTTGTCGATGCTGCGGGTGAATGCGAGGGCCGTGGCCTGCGTGTGGGCGTGCGTTCGATCGGAGGCGATGACCTCCACCAGCGGCATCTGCGCGACGGGATTGAAGAAGTGCAGGCCGACGAGCCGGCCCGGGTCGGCCAGCGCTGTCGCGAGCTTGTCGAGCACGATGCTCGAGGTGTTGGTGGCGAGGACGGCGTTTTCCTTCAGCTGGGGCTCGAGACGCGCATAGAGCGCCCGCTTCGCATCCGCGTCCTCGAAGATCGCCTCGATCACCACATCGGCGTCGGCAGCACCGTGACCGTCGACGTCGGCGGCAAGCCGCGCCATCGTCTCGTCCGCTTCGCCCGGGCGCCGGGCGCGCTTCTCGAAGTACTCCCGCGCGCGCTCGAGCGCGGGTCGAACGAACTCGAGACCGCGATCCTGAAGCGTGACGCTGTGTCCGCGCAGCGCGCACCAGGCGGCGATGTCGCCGCCCATCACACCGGCGCCCACCACGTGAACCTTCGCGGCCCGTGGAAAATCGGCGCGCCCCTGTCCCTTGAGACGCTCCTGCAGGAAGAACACCCGCACGAGGTTGCGCGACGTCGGTGTGCAGACGAGCTCGGCCACGGACCGGGCCTCCGCCTCGTAGGCCGTGCGCGGATTTGCGCCATGGCGCCGCCACAGTTCGACGATCGCGTAGGGGGCGGGGTAGTGCTCGCGCCGGGCCCGGCGCGCCACCTGTGCCAGGATCTTCCGAGCGACGACGCCACGCAGCGGCGCCCACGACAGGAGCCGCTGCGGCAGGGGCGCGCGTCGGCGCGCGGGCGGGTCGAGCGCCATCGAGCGGGCCACGGCGCGCAGCTCGGCGGCGGGGGCGAGCCGATCGACGAGCCCGAGCGCCAGGGCCTTGTCGGGGCGCAGGTTGCGCCCGGTGAGCATCAGATCCATCGCCGCGGTGACGCCGATGAGGCGTACCGAACGCACGGTGCCGCCGAAGCCGGGATGGATGCCGAGCATCACTTCGGGAAAGCCGAGCGACCGTCTTCGGGTCATCGACACACACACGATAGTGGCAGGCCAGAGCGAGCTCGAGGCCGCCGCCCAGGCAATAGCCGTTGATCGCGGCGACCGTGGGGCAGGGCAGTCGCTCGAGCCGCTGCAGGATCGCGTGCGCGGCACGTACGAAAGGCAGCGCCTCCTCGGGTGTGCGGACCTGTGCGAACTCCCGGACATCCGCACCAGCGATGAAGCCCGCCTTCGCTGACCCGATCACGACGCCGCGCGGCGGCTCCCGTTCGATCTCGCTCAGCCGCGCACCGAGCGCCTCCATCACCTCGCGCGACAGCGAATTGGCTGGGGAATCGGTCCGATCCAGGGTCAACCACGCAATGCGGTCGGCATCGACCGTAAGCGACCAGTGTCGGGCGTTGCCGGTGTCCACGTAGCGTCGGCGGTTCAGGCGGCGGCGCGCTGCGCGCCATCGATGCGGAAGTCGCAGATCAGCGGCCGATGATCGGAAAAGCGTGACGTTGGGGACCTCGAAGGAGTCGATCTCGATGCCGCGGGAGTAGAGAATGAAGTCGAGCTCGATGCGCGGACGGCGCGCCGGATAGGACGGCAGACCGGTGACGATTGGCGCTGCGCAGCCCAGTGGCTTCCATGAAGAGCGCCATTTCATGCTCGCCCCAGAAGGTGTTGAAATCACCCGCCACAATGATCGGCTTGGTCGTGTGCTTGATCAGCTCGAACAGGTGACGCAGTTGCGCATGGCGATGGCGGAACTTGACCGAGAGGTGGACCAGGAACACGCACAGCTCGTCGAGCTCGAGCTCGATGATCAGGCGTTTGATCCCGGTGTCGAAATAGTGGAAACGCTCGCCTTCGACCCGGGGGGACGCGAGGAATGCGTTCGCCTGCATGCGGACGATGGGCACGAGCGTGTTGATCGAGCTCGTGCCGTACTTGCACTGGTAGGTCGAGTAGTGGCCTAGGGACTTGGCGATCACCTGCGCCTGGTTCACCAGCCCGGTGCGGATCGAGCCGGTGTCGACCTCGATCAGCCCGACGATATCGGGGTCCCGGGACTTTATGAACTGGGTAATGCCGGCGAGGACGCGTTTACTGCTCCGCAGATATCCGGCACCGGGGACGGGCAGATGAAAGGCAGCCCCGGTACCGGTCGCGTACCGGATATTGTAAAGAACGAATCGCATCGGTTTCGGGATTCTAGCGACCGGGTTGGCATTACGGTATCAGACCTCGGGCTAAACTATTGCCAGTCAGGGCGCAGCGAGTTATGGGAGGTTCGGTGAGCAGCGTCAACCAAGGGAACCCGATTCGGCTCTTCGTCTGCCATGTCTACCGGCCGGACGACGATTACCACCGGGTATTCGAGTATCTGGAGAGCGCGAGCAACTTTTTCTATCGCAATACCAGCACGCCGGAAAAGCGCCCGCAGGGCGACCGCGAAGCGCTGCGGGAAGACCTGCGCAGGCAGATCAACGAGGCCGAGGTTGTAATACTGACCTCGTCGCTCTACCGGCGGAATATCGACTGGGTTGAATTTCAGCTTCACTGCGCAAAGGCTTTCGACAAGGCTGTGGTGGTGCTGGAGCCATTTGGCGCCCAGGACACCATCCCGCCCGCTGTGCAGGAAGTCGCGGACGAGGTCGTCCCCTGGGATCAGCGGCAGCTCGTCGACGCGGTCAAGCGCCAGGCGCGCCACGAAGAGACGACGCGCTTCGACACGATCGAATTCAAGCTCGACTGAGCCGCCTTACGCCTGCGAGGAATTGATCGCACGCAGTGGCGGAGCGCGCTGCGCTTGCGCTTGCGACTGCGACAGGACGCCGTACATCGCGATCAGTCGCCTCGCGTAGCCCGCGGCCTGCGCATCGGAGAGCTTGCGTACCGTCGCATCGATCACGCCCAGCCCGCCCATGGCGCGCCTCGAGGTGAGCGAGGCCGAAACTGACATGAATTCCGCACGCAGCTCGCGCGGCAACTCCTCGATCTCGAGATCGACCAGATGAGTCCGGAAGGCGTCCGCAAGGCGCTGCTTGACCGGGCCTGCGCCAGCAAGCAGGAGTGCGGCACCGTGGAACTTGTCCCAGGTGACTGACATCCTCAAAGCCCTCGACCAAACTGACTCGGTATTCTTCTTAAAACAAAAGGTTATGATTTTTTCTTAAAGTCAAAGTCCCGCCGGCCAAAACCGGAAACGTACGTTAAATCATGGGTCTACGCTCGGAATATACGCCGCAGGCGAGGAAATGCAACGACAGCTCTGGTCGCGCCTACGGTTGCGCCGGGGTTGCCCCATTTGCGAAGGTGCGGGCGCGATTACCGACCGTACGATAACCAAAAAAGCGAGCAGGAATGGAAACAACGCGAAGCGAGCACCCGGCGCGCAGGGCCGGCCAGAATTCGATGCGGAACGTCAAAGCGAAGGACAAGACCGCGTGGCTCGCGCTCTTTGCCGACGATGCTGTCATCGAGGATCCAGTAGGCGTGTCGCCGCTCGATCCCAGCGGGCAAGGCCATCGAGGCAAGGCAGCCATCGCGCGCTTCTGGGACACCGTAATCGCGCCGGGCGACGTCGAGATGCGCGTACGCGAGTCCCATGCGAGCGGCAATGAGTGCGCGAACGTCGTGTCGCTCGTCAACCGTATGCCGGGCGGCGTCGAGATCGGGACGGACTGCGTGATCGTCTACCGGGTGGACGAGGGCGGACGGATCGTCTCGCTGCGCGCCTACTGGGAATACGAGAAAGTTGCCGCCCAGCTCGCCGCGGCGCTTGGCCACCAGGCTCCGTCGGGCTGAGAGCGACGAGAACCGATCCCCGGGCAACGGGTCTGAAACACAAGTACAGTTCATGCCCATGCACCCAATGCGTCGCCGCTCATTCCTACTGATGGGGACAGCTTCAGTGATGGCGGCTGGACTTGGCGAGGCCGCCTGGCGCAAAGCCCTGGGCGCGACGGCAGTGATCGGGGAATCCCCGTACGGTGCACCCGGCGCTCCTGATCTGAACGGCGTGGCTGTGCCGGCAGGCTTCAGCACCCGGCTGCTGGCCACCAGCGGCAGCGTCGTTGCGGGGACCGAGTATTCATGGCACGGGCAGCCGGACGGTGCATCGTGCTTCGCCGGTTCCGACGGCGGCTGGGTCTATGTGTCCAACTCTGAGCTCAACGGCACGCGGGGCGGAGTGGGCGCGCTGCGATTCACCAGCGATGGCGTCGTCGCGGACGCGTATCGGATCCTCGCCGGCACGAAATGGAATTGCGCGGGCGGTGCGACGCCATGGGGCACCTGGCTGTCATGCGAGGAGCACCGCGCCGGTCTCGTGTGGGAATGCGATCCATTCGGGGCAGGGCAGGGCAATGCACGTGCTGCGCTCGGCAAGTTTCCGCACGAGGCGGCGGTCGTGGATCCTGCCACGAGCTTCGTTTACCTCACCGAAGACGACTTCGACAGTCGTCTGTATCGATTTCGACCGCATCGTTGGGGCGACCTCAGCGAAGGCGTGCTCGAGGCTGCATCGCTGCGGCCCAACAGCGTGCTGCAGTGGATCCCGGTGAGGGCGGACCGACCGTACCGCGGCAAGGACACCACCGGCTTTCAGCGCGGCGAAGGCGCGTGGTTCTCCGAGGGCATCGTGTACTTCTGCACGACCGCTGACCATCGTGTGTGGGCGCATGACGTCAGCGCCGGAACGCTGGAAACCATTTACGACGCGGTCGCACTCGGCGACGCAGCCCCGCTGCGCGACCCGGACAATGTCACCGTGCACCACGCGTCAGGCGACATCTACGTCGCCGAAGACGCAGATGACTTGCAGCTCGTACTTCTCGCGGATCGCAACGGTCAGCGCATCGCCGCGCCCTTTCTGCAGCTCAGCGGGCACGATGGATCGGAGATCGCGGGCCCGGCCTTCAGCCCGGACGGCTCGCGGCTCTATTTCTCGTCACAGCGCGGACGCAACGGCAAGACCGGGATGACGTTCGAGGTGACCGGGCCTTTCCGGTAGGTGACGATTCTGCCAGATGCGCGTCCTCGTCACCGGCAGTGCCGGCCACCTCGGCGAGGGATTGATGCGAACGCTCCTGGCACAGGGGCGCGAGGCGGTCGGGCTCGATATCGTCGCGTCGCCGTACACCCACACCGTCGGCTCCATTGCAGATCGCGCGTTCGTCGACCGCGCTGTGCGCGATGTGCAGGCTGTATTACATACGGCGACCCTTCACAAGCCGCACATTGTCACGCACTCGCGACAGGACTTCGTCGACACCAACATCACCGGCACGCTGAACCTGCTGGAAGCCGCCGCGGCGAACGGTGTCACCGCATTCGTCTTCACCAGCACGACCAGCGCCTTCGGCGACGCGCTGTTGCCTGAGGTGAATGGTTCCGCGGTCTGGATTACCGAGGATGTGACGCCTATCCCCAAGAATATCTACGGCGTGACGAAGACGGCCGCCGAAGACCTGTGCCGCCTGTTCCACCGTAACCAGCGACTGCCCTGTATCGTGCTGCGCACTTCGCGCTTCTTTCCCGAACCCGATGACGATCCGGATCGCCGTTGCGACTTCGTGGATTCCAACCTGAAGGCGAACGAATTTCTCTATCGCCGAGCCGATCTACAGGACGTGGTCGACGCGCACCTGCTGGCGATCGATCGCGCGCCGGAGATTGGTTTTGCCCGTTACATTCTCAGCGCCACCACGCCGTTCCTGCCGCAGGACGTATCCGAACTTCGTTTCGATGCGCCAGCCGTCGTCGCGCGTCGCGTGCCTGGCTACGAGGTTGAATATGCGCGTCGCGGCTGGCGCATGGATCCCGGTATCGACCGCGTTTACGTGAATGCGCGAGCCCGGAACGAGCTCGGCTGGCGACCGCAGTATGACTTCGCCCACGTTCTGGCCACACTGCAGGCGGGTAAAGATCCGCGCAGTCCACTCGCCCAGTTGATCGGCAGCAAGGGCTACCACGGCGGACTGTGAATCCCGCACGGGTTCTACGTGTCGGCGTGAGCGAACATTTGAATCCATGGACTCGGGCGTCCTGATTGCACTCGTCGTTGGCGGGGCCGTGCTCTTGGTCCTGTCACTACTATTCGCGAGCATTCCCATTGTCTGGTATCTCGTCGGCGCGGCATGCCTGTTCAAGGGCTGGACCGGACCCGGGATCGGCTGCTGTGTCCTTGGCGTGTTGATCCACGTGTTCCAGCATCGACGCCGACGGCGGTGACGAGCAGGGATGAGCAGCAACTGATCATCACGGGGTCGAATGGCGGACGACCTGACATCAACTGCTGAGTACGTGCTCGGCCACTCAGATCGCGAACTCGAGCGTCTGAGCACGCAGGCGCGCCTCATAGAACCGATCACCAGAGAGTTCTTCATCGATGCCGGGATTGTCCCGGGGATGCGAATCCTTGACGTAGGCAGCGGTAGCGGCGACGTCGCGTTTCTGGCTGCGGATCTAGTCGGTGACAAGGGCTCGGTCGTCGGCGTTGACCGAGCGCCCGCCGCAATTGTGGCGGCCCGGCGACGAGCCGAAGCGCGGTTGCTGAAGAACGTCTCGTTTCGCCAAGGCGAACCTGCCGAGATGGCCTTCGAAGAACCCTTCGATGCTGTCGTCGGTCGGTACGTACTGCTGTTTCAAGCTGACGCAGCCCACATGTTGCGCAGGCTCGCCCGGCGCCTTCAGCCCGGCGGCGTCATCGTCTTCCATGAGCCTGACTGGAGTATGGTGCGATCATTCCCAGCGGCACCGACATACGACCACTGCTGTCAGTGGATCATTGCAGCCGCTACCCTGGGCGGCTCCAATTGGAACATGGCGGACAAGCTGCATGGCGTGTTTCTTGCCGCCGGCCTGCCGGTCCCTACGATGCGCATGAAGACCTTCATCGGCGGCGGAACGGAGGTCGGAGAGTGGTTGCGGGCGGTTGCCGAACTCGCCGATACCTTGCTGCCGGCAATGGAGAAGTTCGGCGTGGCGACTGCGGCCGAGGTCGACCTTGCGACGTTGGCTGAGCGGATGACGCGAGAAGTCGCCCAGACCCATAGCGTGATCGTCGGGCGTTCGGAGATCGGTGCGTGGTCGCGGTTGTAGAAAGAGCAGGCTTCCATGTGGATTAAGGACACGAGCCATGAGGAACGCAAGACGCTGACCGCAGCATTTGCCGGCTACGCAACCGATGCCTTCGACTACATGATCTACACGATGCTCATCCCGACCCTGATCGCGGTATGGGGCATGACGAGGGCGCAGGCGGGCTTCATCGCTACCGGTTCGCTGATCACCTCGGCCATCGGCGGCTGGGCAGCCGGCGTGCTGTCGGACAAGTATGGGCGCGTCAGGATGCTGCAGCTCACCGTGCTGTGGTTCTCCGTCTTTACCTTCCTGAGCGGCTTCACCAACTCCTACGAGCAGCTCTTCGTCACCCGCGCGCTGCAGGGCCTGGGCTTCGGGGGCGAATGGTCGGTGGGCTCCGTGCTGGTCGCCGAGATGATCCAGGCGCGTCATCGCGGGAAGGCCGTGGGCCTCGTGCAGAGTAGCTGGGCAGTCGGCTGGGGGGTGGCGGCGATCGCGTTCTGGGCCGTGTATGCCCTGGTAGCGCCAGAACTGGCGTGGCGGATCCTGTTCTGGATCGGCGTGCTTCCGGCCTTCTTGATCCTCTATATCCGTCGCAACCTCAAGGATCCGGAGATCTATCAAGCCAACCGGGCCAGGATGAAGGAGGAGGGTGACGAAGGCAGCTTCCTGGAGATCTTCTCCCCGCAGCTGTTCAGCACGACCCTGCGAGCGAGCCTGCTCGCGACCGGCATGAGGGCGCGTACTACGCGGTCACTACCTGGCTACCAACCTATCTCAAGACCGAGCGCCAGCTGTCGGTGCTGAACACCAGCGGCTATCTCCTCGTGCTGATCCTCGGGTCCTTCCTCGGATACCTCACCAGCGCCTACCTCTCTGACCGCATTGGCCGCCGTCACTGCTTCATGCTGTTTGCCTGCAGTGCCGGCGTGCTGATCGTCACCTACACGCAGATCCCCATCACCGACTCGTTGATGCTCTGCTTGGCTTCCCGCTCGGCTTCTTCCTCGTCGGCATCTTCTCGGGGATGGGCGCATACCTGAGCGAGCTGTTCCCGAGTCGGGTGCGGGGTTCCGGTCAGGGCTTCTGCTACAACGTCGGTCGCGCCATCGGCTCGATCGGCCCGGCACTGGTCGGTTACATGAGCGGCACGATGCCTCTCGGGATCGCGATCGGCTACCTGGCTGCAGGGGCCTACCTGCTGGTCATCCTGAGCGTCCTCACGTTACCCGAGACCAGGGGACGCGAGCTGACCGTCTGCGACTGACTCCGTTTACTAGGAAGCAACGTCGCCGTGTAGATCGTCGGCAGGTCGCGTAAGCGGGAACCCTATGAATTCGCATGATGTATAGCAAGCAGTATTTTCGGTACTGCCGATTCAGAATATGAATCAGCGAGTTGCGCTTCCATAAGGGTTGTGCAGACTGCAACCCATCAGCAATAGGCAGGGTAGCGAGACCAGGTGCGCAAGAACATCGTGCTCATCGATTTCGAGAGCGTCCAACCGGGATCACTGGCTGCTCTCGAGCATGATCACTTTCGCGTATTGGTATTCGTGGGTGCTAACCAGAGAAGGGTACCGTTCGATATGGCAAGCGCGATTCAGCGCATGGGCGACAAGGCGGAGTACATCAAGATCTCGGGAAACGGCCCAAATGCGTTGGACTTCCATATCGCGTATTACATCGGCCAAATTGCGGCCCAGGATCCCGGCGCGTACTTTCATATTATTTCCAAAGACACAGGCTTCGACCCTCTGATTCAACACCTGAAGTCGAAGAAAATCTTCTCCGGTCGGTTGCCAAATATTTCAGACATTCCCTTGCTCAAGGCCGTGACTAGTCAGTCACCCAGCGAGCGGGCGGCTCTCTTTGTTACAAAGCTAAAGCAACCGAAGGTCACGAGGCCGCGAACGGTCAAAAGTCTTTCGAGTGCGTTGATGGCGCATTTTCAGAAGCAACTCACTGATGCTGATGTTGCAGCGGTTATTTCCTCCATGCAGCACAGCGGGTTTCTTTCAATCGATAACGGAAAGGTCACCTACAACGGAGGCGATTAGGCATTGTCGGTGTGGCCGATCCGGGCACGACTAGGACGTTAAATGTATAGCAAGGCTCATTTTTGAGCGCTGAAAAGAAGCAGACCATTCAATTACTTGCGGCCGATTCCTGAATGTGCAAACTGCATGCACCCTGCCCGACGGTCCGCAAACTCAATGGCTACGACCCAACTTGATCGCCTTATGTGGGCTCAGGGCAACCGCTGCTTCTTCTGCGAGCAGCCGTTGCCAAAGAACGAAGCGAGCGTCGAACACCTCTGGGCTAAGGCTAACGGCGGGACCAAAACTGACGAGAACTGCGTTGCGTGCTGCAAAGCCGTGAATGCTCTTTTCGGCCGCATGTCGCTCAAGGAGAAGTTCCAGGTGGTATTGAACCAGCAGGGCAAGTTCCGCTGCCCCAACTCGCGCGCGACGACTGGCAGAGCGACTGAGGTGCCATGCTCCTATGCGCAAGTTGTCGAGAATCTCAAGCAGCGGGGAAGCACGCACCTAAGACTCTGAAGACCTTAGCGAGTACGGTAAGTGTGTTGCTCGGCCAGAGTCACAAAGGTACTACTCCCGACACAGTGATCGAGCAGATGCTAGCGACGGGCGTGGCCTTGGTCTCAGGAGCCAAGGTCACCTACGACTTCACACGTGCGGATATCAAGCCCAAGTAGCGCTGCCGGGCACCGCGCATTGCGCAGAATGTATACAAGGCAATCAAAAGTTTTCCTTTAGAGGGCCACTGAATCAATGACTTGCGAGCCGCCGCTTCGGAGGCACACTGCACAGGGTCCAGCAAGGAATCTCCAGATGGCAACCGAGACGCAATGGAACACGGCGAAGCAGTACACAAGCGACGTTGCCGCTGACTGGGCCGACCTGCGCAGCATCGCGAGCGATCTCACGTTCGTCATATCGATCTGCGACCTCTTGTTGGACGACCCGGAGGAACAGGCCGGCACTGACGCAAGTAACGAAAAGCGCATTCTCACCCGGCTAGCAATGTGGAACGCCGCTGTCGTTGCCTACGCCAGGTGCTTCACCACGGGCGTTCGCACCAGACTGGATTCGACCGCCATTGACCCCTTACCGCTGCAAGCGAAGACGAGTCACCAGTACTTTTCGGATTCGCGAAATAAGTTCATAGCGCATTCTGTCAATCGATTCGACGAGTCCGTGGTCGCCGCGCTGGTGTCGCCGCCACCCACCGTCGCGCTGCATGGTGTTACGTGCATTTTGGTGAAGCCCGTTGACGTGACTGACACCAACTGTCGCGTATTTAGGGCACTCGCCCGGGCCGTACTCACGCACGTTGAACAAGCCGCCCAACTGAAGCAACGAGAAGTGCAGGCGGAACTGTCTGCTCTCAACGAAGAGCAGCTTCTGGCGTTGCGGGACATGGCGATCCCGTTGCCAATGCAACCCTCAGAGGTGGCGACAGTTCGCAAAGGCCGTCGCCGACCCCCGCGCGACAGTTAGGACCCCCAAACAAACAAATTTCTCGGGATGGCTCCGACGCCGGCGGCAGCAGAATCGGCAGAAGAGGGGGACGGCGCTTCGCGCCTCGCTGCCGCCTGCCTCACGCTCTCCGTAGTGAGGTAAGTGCCCGCCGCGTTTGGCAGCGCACAGCCAGGTCGCGCCGCACAGCTCGAGGACACCACCGCGAGCCGCGCCATTCTTCCGTTTTGTAGCAGCCCTCGGAGGGCTCACTGCCCAAACACGCCGCGTAATGCTTTTTAAAGCGATGCAGGTACATCCGCGTCAGCACACCACCGCAGCGCTGGCAGATCACGCCGACTTCTTCCTCAGCGCCCGGGCCGCCCTGCGGGCTGCTCCGCGGCGCGCCGCGGCCACTTCGACAGGGATCGACAACACGTTCGGGCCGCTAAATGCGTCGCGATCCTTCTTGCTCACTGTTGCGCGCTTGATCGACGCCACCGCCGACAGTCGCTGCAACACTTCATCCGCTCGCGGGTTAACCTTCCCGTACTCCTGGGCGAGCTGGTAAACGAATGGATACGCACGCACCTGACCCTGACTGAGCTCGTTGCCCTCCGGATTACAGAGCTTGCCCTTCAATACTGACCAACCCTCCCATTCCTCCGTCAGGATGCGCCCCAGCGCATGCAGCTGGAACAGCTTCAACCCCTGCCTCGAGGGCTTCCGGATCCCGCTCTTCCAGTGATACGCCGTCTGCGTTGACACGCAACACCACTCGGCGATCACCCAAGCCGGGTACCCGTAAAAGACATGACGAGTAGCGAAGCGCTTTGCCAAACCCGCGTCGTCCCATTGCAAGGAAGAGGCGGATCCGTGCGCATTCGTAACATGTGTCGCGCGAGCTGAACGCCCACGCACCTCCGTCCTCTCTTGGCCCGCACCGCAGTCGGATCCTAGGCGGTTTGGGCGCTCTGATTCGTAGCGCTTCTCCCGACCGCTGAACCGAGGCGAAAGCGGACCGGGACGTGCAGCGATCTTGCCGGAGGGTGCCCGCACTTCGCAACTCGCGCGCGCACCTATCCCATCGAGTAATCAACCTGCACGCGCGCGGCGCACAGCTCGAGTACCGGCCGTAGCAGCTGGATCGTCGCCAGCGGACCTACGACTGCATCTTCCGGCCACCGACTGCTAGCTGGCTTCCGGATCCCGACGTCACCGCCAGGCACATCTCGCGATTCGGGCGAGAGGATGCCGGGATTACGGCCCGGCTCACGGTCGCAGTGGGGATAGGCACGCTGAAGTGAGGGAACGCTGCGGACAACGAAACCCTATCAGTGCGCATAATGTATATTAAGTTAAATTATGACCCCATGACTTATGGAGGGATCGCCCGGCGGCGCCGTCCGCGTGGACACCCTCTCGCCGCGTAGCGAACTCAGCTGACTTCCGCCGTACGCTTCCGCGCGGTCCTCATCACCCATGGAAGATGACCATGAAGCTAGTACCGGCGCTCGGCGTCCTCGTGTTGGTGGCGAAATACCGGGTCATCGGGCCGCTCTCGAACCTGCCGGAGTTCCAGCAGGCCTTCCAATGCAAGGCCGACGCGCCAATGGTGCGCAAGGCGCAGGAGCGTTGCGACGTCTGGTGACGGTAGGTGAAGACGCGCTGAAGATATGCGTGGACTCAGCCGGTAGCCCGATTCGACGGGCACGATCTCAGCGGTGACAACCGCCGCCCGCGCAGCGCTTCAACCACGAGGAGCGTTCCGCTCGGCCAGCGGGAGAGCAACCGATGCAGCCCGTCCAGACCGCCC
>CAVSKB010000012.1:0-201963 GCA_963728295.1 uncultured Gammaproteobacteria bacterium
GGGCGTTTGCAGCAGGCACTGATGCTCGGTGCCGTGGCTATCGTGTATTTCCTCGCCGGCAAGCTTGGACTGCACTTCGCTTTCCTGCACGCGAGTGCCTCCGCGATCTGGCCCCCGACTGGAATTGCGCTGGCGGCTGTGCTGTTGTTCGGGCGTCGGATCTGGCCGGCCATTTTCGTTGGCGCCTTTTTAGTTAACGTCACCACGTCGGGCTCGATCGTAAGTTCCCTTGGTATCGCTGTCGGCAATACGTTGGAGGCAACGGTCGGCGCATGGCTGGTGACGCGCTACGCCGGCGGTGTGCGCGCCTTCGAGCGGCTGCAAGACTTCTTGCGATTCGTCTTGTTAGGCGGCCTGGTCGGCACCGCGGTCAGTGCGACGGTCGGCGTGATTTCGCTGATCACCAGCGGCGAGGCCGCATGGACGGCATTCGGCGCGATCTGGCTGACTTGGTGGTTCGGCGATGTGGCCGGTGCGCTGATCGTCACGCCGGTGCTGGTGCTCTGGGCCCGCGGCAGTTTCGCAAGATGGCGAGCCCAGCCTTTCGAGGCGGTGCTGCTTCTAATCGCCGTCGTAGGGACCGGGGCGCTGGTTTTTGCGCACACTGAACTGAGCCGCCATCCGTTACCTTTCCTGTGCATCCCACCGCTGATCTGGGCCGCATTCCGCTTCGGCCAGCGCGAAGTCGCTACCTCTGTCTTGTTGATGTCCGCGATCGCCACGTGGGCCACCGTCAGCGGATTCGGTCCGTTCGCGACAGGCAACGACAACGCGTCGCTGCTACTGCTGCAGGCCTTCATGGTCACGATCGCCGTACTGACGATGTCGGTCGCGCAGCTCGTCTGGGAAAGGAAGGCGATCGAGGGCGAGCGATTGGCGCTACTGGAGAGTGAACACGCCGCGCGTGCGGAGGCTGAACGGGCAAGTAATGCCAAGGACGAGTTTCTCGCAATGCTGAGCCACGAGTTGCGCAATCCGCTCGCCGCGATCGGGAACGCCGCCCAGGTGCTGTCGACGCCGGGCGTTTCGCATACCTATGTGGAGCGCGCGGCCAACATCGTCAACCGGCAGACGAGGCACCTGAGCCGGTTGATCGATGACCTGCTCGACATTGCGCGGATCTCCAGTGGAAAAATCATGCTTGCGCGACGAGAAGGTAAACCTTGGCGACATCACCGAGAACTGCCTGATGCTGCTGCGCAGCGGCGGACAGCTGGATCAGCTACCAGGTCGATGTTGACATCAAGCCGGCCTGGGTCATGGGCGATTCATCGCGGTTGACGCAGGTCGTCGACAACCTTTTGACAAACGCAATCAAGTACACGCCACCTGGCGGGCAGATCGAAGTTCGAACCTGGAGCGATCGCGACGAAGTCATGCTGCGCATTCGGGACAGCGGTGTCGGCATCGCGCCCGAATTGCTGCCGCACGTGTTCGAGATGTTTACGCAGGGACCGCGCACGCTCGATCGCGCGCAGGGAGGACTCGGCCTGGGGCTAACGCTCGCGCAACGATTGGTGCTGGCACATGGTGGGCGAGTCGTCGCCACCAGCCCGGGACCGTCACGAGGCAGCACTTTCACCGTCCACCTGCAGCGAGTCGATGCAAAGGAGGTGGCCACGACCGTCGACGATGCCTATGCCAGTGGTCTTGCGCCTTCGCGCCGGATCTTGATCATCGAGGATAACGACGACGCGCGCGAAGCTCTGCACCTGCATTTACAGATCGCCGGGCATGAAGTTCATGTGGCAGCGACCGGCCTCGAAGGAATCAGGATGGCCGCGGACCTGAAGCCCGAAATCGTGCTGCTGGACATCGGGCTGCCAGGACTCGACGGCTATGAGGTGGCGGAGCAATTGCGCATGGCCAACGACGGTGTACGGCTGATTGCCATTACGCGGCTATGGCCAGTCCGAGGCCCGTGAACGCGCGCGCAAGTCGGGTATCGAGCAGTACCTCGTCAAGCCGATTGAAGCCTCTGAGTTGGAGCGTTTGCTGCTGTGAGCATCGGTCGGCCTATCCACGTGCCTCGCATTCAAGAATCGTGCTCGTGAAGCGCGCGGAGGGTGTCGAGGCAGATCACCCAAATTCGGCAATTGGCAGTTGCTCGAGCAAATCATCAGGGAGAGGGCGCCCTGCTCTGATGGTATCGATCATGGTCTCGGCTACGGCATCGCTGACTGCGAACCGGACGTAGCCTCCAGGGACCTTCCGGAACTCGCCATTCGGTGCCGACTCGCTGTACCACTTGGCCCACGGGAACGAGCCTCGCTCGCCGGGCACGAGCGCGGCAACGAACGTAAGTAAGCCGAGACCATTCGGCGCACGGAAGGCAATGTAGTCCGGACTGTTGACCATCTGCCGACTCCCGAAGTTTTCGCCGAGCATACGCGCGTTTTGTATCTGCACGAAAACAGTCGATATTGCCGTCGCCTAGCCGCGCAAGTTCGCGCAGATTCAGCGGCTGTAGCCGCGATTGTGGCCCGAACGCATTATGGTGGCGGCAGCGCGGAGATGCGGCTAACCATCGCCAACGGCTGACCCTCGACCGCGGGCGGCGTGCCGACCACGTAATTGACGATGCCCGCGAAGGGCGCGCGCACGTCGCCAATCTTTGCGCCGAAGGGATCGTAAAGCTCGCCGAGCAGACCGCCTTCGGCAATCGCATAGCCATCGCGGACGGTCGCGCGGAACACGCCGGTAACCGGGCTGGGAATCACTTGGTAGTCCTTCAGCCACACCACGCTGGGGTTCGCCTCCGGCGTTCCCTCGAGCATCCCAAGGTGAAGCATCAAGTTGCGAATGCCGTGCTCCGCCAGCGCGATCGAGCGCTCGTCGTTCTGACCAAGTTGACCGGTCTCAGTGGTGATCGCCGGCACGCCGCGTGCCAGCGCGGTCTGATCGACGAACTGCGTAGCCTCGCGCGGCGTGATTCGCGCCGCGTCGATCACGATGTGATCGAGACCGAAGGCCAGCGCCATTCCGCGGCTGGCCGCGTCGAGCCGCGCGTCGCCGGTGATCGGCATGTAGACATAGGGTCGCAGAGCCTCGTTGCCGTCGCCCGCGTGCAGGTCGACCAGGAAGTCGGCCTTCGCAATGACCTGCGTCGTAATCTCGTACGCGATGCGCTCGCTCAGCGTACCGTCGGGCCGTCCGGGAAAAACGCGATTGAGATTCTTGCCGTCGGCGGGGCTGGTGTAGATCGTGCGGCCGTAAAACGACGGCGGATTGGCGATATGCACCAGGATCAGCGTGCCGCGCAGAGCGCGCGGATCGATCGACTGGCGCAATCGCTGCAGTGCGCTGATGCCCGGGTATTCATAGCCGTGAGTTCCGGCGACCAGCGCCAGCACCGGCCCATTGCCCGACGCCGCGCACGAGCGATACCGGGATCCGCGCGCCGTTGTCGCCCAACGCGGGGACCTCCAGGTAGCCGGAAACCGCCTCCCCGGCACTCGCGCGCAGCGGTCCAAGCTGCGCGAGGTCACGGGCATGCGCACCGCAAGACATGGCCAAGAACGCCATCACAACGCGCGGGATCACACCCATGGGCAACTCCGATTGCGACGATGCGGGAATCATAAAGACTCCTTCAATTTCCAACTCATTTACACAACTTGCGCACAGCTTGTTCTCTAGACAAAACTTTCGCCCGGCGTAATGTTGGCATCCACGGTGCCGGAACTCGCAAGTCCGGAAAAACACCGGGCCCCAATTGGCTGGGGCGAGGGTCACGAGCCAAGGGTGACCAAGAGCGCACGGGAAACCCGCGCGCAGGTCCTCCCGAGAGGGAGGACAGGCGAAACGAGCGGATGAATAATCCGCGAGTGATGCGGGTGGAGAGTGCACTCGACCGTGGAGGCGCTGACGGAGCGTCTCGGCGGGGGACGCGGCCAGGCGTCTTGAAAGAAGCGAGCGGGGGCTGCAGCCCTCGGGCCGGTGATAGGCACGCATCGACGGTCGTCTCGTACGGCTGCGGAGCGAGCCGAAGGCCGAGCAGGAACGGGAGAGCGGCTCGGGCACCTCGACCCTTCGCGGGTCGACGGAGCCGGGGAGCGCAACCCGATCAAGCTGAAACGAGGGGATGAGACCGGCGGGTCTCATCCCCTCACTTATTTGTGCGGTGTGGGCCGAGTGATCCGCTGCCGGTGGGGCGACCCCCGAGTGTTGACGGGGCTTCCCCCCGTTGCGTCGCGATCGGCCTTGCTCCCGTGCTGGTAGGATTCGATGTGCTGCGTAAATGAGCAATCGTTCTGACGGCGAGGGCGAGGCTATGATCCGGCTGTTCGCATCGGCGGCGATGGCCGCCCTGACCCTTCCTTTGACTGCCGTCGCGCAGACGACGCCCGGCCAGATCAACGATCCCAGCACCTACCAAGGCAGCATGGCCAATCAGGCCCAGGAGCAGGCGTCCGCCGCCGCCCAGGAGGCCGCCAATCAGCAGATGCAGCAAAGCCTCGACCAGAACTACGCCGCCTACGCGCCGCAGGGTGGCGGAGGTGCGCTTGGCGGCGGCGGGGCCCCGCCGGTCAAGCAGCTGCCGCTGCTCCCGGTTTCCAAGAATCCGCTGATCGGCACGTGGCAGATGGGCGCGACCAAGCCGGTTGATCTCAACGGTATGGAGGTCCTCCCAGAGACCCAATCGATCCTCGACGGGGCCTTCGGCGGTGGCTGCGAGTCGATCTTCGGCAAGGGCCGCATCGCCTTCACGCCGAGCCAGCTGAACTGGGTCGCGCCCGATGGTCACGAGGAAATCCTCAATCGCGTCGAGTATCGCGGCGACAGGGGTAACGTCGTCGTCATCCCGCTCGATTCCGACCTGCCGCTGGTCTTCGGCCTGACCAACAACGACCACGCCGTCGTCGCCTTCCTGGGCTGCACGCTGAGCCGGGTGACTCTCGCCAACGCGCCCGTCGCATCCGGGCCGGCCATAGGGTCTGCGCCCGCGATCGCCGCCAATGGCCCGCCCCCATCCGGCCCGCCGAACGCGACGTTGAGCTTCAACACCGGGATTTCGAGTCCAGGCTACCTGACGCCGTTTACCTCGACCCAGGTCTATGTGGTCACCGAGAACCCCGACGCGGCCCTGGCCAAGGCCGGCTTTAGCGGTGCGGACCCGATCGACGCATGGCTGCACGCCTGCGCGCAGAGCCAGCCCACCTGCAGCGCCGGGATGAAGGCGATGACCGCCAGCTCCGTGGGTCTCCTGACCATGGACTCCGCGGGCAGGGCGCAGACTCCAAGCCTGCCGTCAGGTCAGTATTTCATCCTCGGTTTCGCCCCCTACAACGGCAAGCCGCTGGTCTGGCACCGGCCCTATTTCCTGCGCCCGGGCGCAAATTCGGTTGTGCTGGATCAGACGAACGCCACCGCCCGCTCGGACCCATAACGGTCCTGCGAAGAAAATGCACGTCGTCATCGTGGGTGCCGGCATCAACGGCCTGGTGGCAGCGAACTATCTGCGGCGGTCCGGTTGCCGGGTCACGATGATCGAGCGCGCCGCGCGAGTCGGCGGTGCATGCGTGCCGGCCACCGCGGAGATCGACGGCGTGCGGCAGGACTACGCGCACGGCGCCTCGGTGCTGGGCCTGATGCAGGACTTCGTGTTCGAGGAGACCGGGCTCGCTGCGCGCCTCCAGACCTTTGCGCCAACGCACCCCAAGCTGATCCATTTTCCCGGCCACGACGAGCCGATATGGATCTGGCGCGACCCCGAGCGCCTCGACCGGGAATTCGAAGGGAAGTTCGGCGAGCGTGGTGACGCCGTCGCCTTCCGCGCCGACGAGGGAAGAGTCGTCGACTTCCTGCAGCGGGGCTATCGGGAGGCACGTCCTCCCACGGTGGCCGACGCCGAGGCCGTGCTGGGAGCACAACTGACACGCCGCTGGATCACCGGTAGCGCGCGCGATCTTCTGGAGCACTACTTCACGTCGGAAGCCGCGCGCGTCTACATGGCGATGACGGTAACCGAAAGCGGGCCGGTCGCGCTGTCGGAGCCCTATTCGGCGTTCATCGTCCCCATGATGGACTCGGGTTCAGTGTTCGGGAGCTACTACGGATTCGTGCGCGACGGCATCTGGCAGATTCCCATTGAGCTCGACCGCACCAATCGGGAGCTGGGCGTGGATGTCCACCTCCATTGCCCGGTGAGGGAAATCGACACTCGAGCACGGCAAGTGTCTTTCGAGGAGAACGGCAAGGTCACCCGCATCGGCTACGACCACCTGGTGATGGCGACCGATACGGTGACCGCCGCACGCCTGGCCGGCACGCCGGAGCTGGCTCGCCGCACGGGAGAGCAGCGCCTCCTGGGCAGCGCAGGCAAATTGACGATGATGTTTCGCCAGCCGGTTCGTTGGAAGCATGGCTCGGCGCAGCCCGACTCGGACACCGCATTCAGATTCCTGTTCTCAGAGACTTCTCTTTCCGGCTTCGAAGCAGCGGCGGCGGATGTGACGCAGGGCACGATCTATCATCCGGGCTACGCGCAGATCTATTGCGAAGGTGCAGCCATGCGCCAGATGGGGCTGCGTGAGCCGTTCGATCGGCTCTCCGTGTTCTTCAATTTCCTTGCACTGGATCGTCCGGGTGCCGAGTGGCCGCAGGTGGAAGCGCAGGTCCGGCAGGCGGTCCTGAATCTGATCTCCAACCCGCAGGACTGCGCCTGGACCCGGCTGCTGACACCGAGAGATCTCCAGGAAACCTTCCTGTTCCCAGGGGGGAACCTGGACCACACGATGCTGGTCGCAGGTCAGACCTATTTCGATCGGGGCTACTCCTCCGATCCGGAAACGAAGTTCTATCGCCTGGGCGGAGAGGATCGCGTGCATGTCTGTGGCGCCGGCACGTATCCCTGCGGCTCGGTGGCTGGCACGCCCGGATACATGTGTGCAACGCAATTGCTTCGCACCTCCATGTGACTACTCTGCCTTTGTTGGCAGTGCGAGCGTCCAAGGGGAGCTGGTGTTGCCGTGGACCGGGAGGAGACAAATGATTGGACGTCTTGCGCTTCTCGTATTGTCGGCGGTCGGTCTCCAAGCAGGCCTGGCCGCGCAGGCCAGGGCCGATCACACGCACGCGCAACACGTCGAGCAGCTTGGTTCGGTCCAGTTTGCGAACTCATGTCGCGCCGAGGCACAGGAGGACTTCCTGCGCGGCCTCGCATTTCTGCACTCATTCGGCTACGAGGAGGCGCGCCGTTCGTTCCTGGCGGCGGCAGCGGCCGACCCGCGCTGCGCGATCGCGCAGTGGGGTATCGCCATGACCTACTACCACCCGATCTGGGCGCCGCCCACGCCCGATGAGCTCGCCGCAGGCGCCGACGCGGCAGCCATGGCCGCGGCCATTCCTCCCGGGACCGAGCGCGAGCGCGCTTACGTCGACGCGATTGGTGCCTTCTACCGCGACGCGGGCAAGCTCGACCACAAATCCCGCGCGCTTGCCTATGAGCAGTCGATGGCCAGGGTCGCGGCGCGCTTCCCCGAGGATCACGAGGCGGCGATCTTCCACGCGCTCGCGATCCTCGGGAACTCGCCGATCACCGACAAGACCTTTGCTGGCCAGAAGCGGGCGGCGGCGATCCTCAATGGCCTGCTGCCGCTCGAACCGGAGCACCCCGGGATCACGCATTACCTGATTCACGCCTACGACTACCCGCAGCTTGCGGAGCTCGCGCTCGACGGCGCGCGTGCCTACGCGAAGATCGCACCCGATTCGCCCCACGCTCTGCACATGCCATCTCACATCTTCACGCGGCTCGGCATGTGGGACGAGTCCATCGCCTCGAACCTCGAATCGGCGCGTGTCGCACGCGAGCTGGTGGGGAGGCACCATCCGGGCGCCGAGAGCTTCGATGCCCTGCATGCGCTCGACTATCTGGAGTACGCATATCTTCAGACGGCGCAGGACGAAAAGGCGCGCGCGGTGGTCGGTGAGATCGCGCGGGTCGACAAACTCGACGAGCCCAACTTCGCCGCGGCCTACGCCCTCGCCGCGGTGCCGGCGCGATGGGCGCTCGAGCGCCGCGACTGGGCGGCGGCCAAGGCGCTTACGGTCACGCCGCGGAGCTTCCCGTGGGCGAAGGTGCCCTACGCCGAGGCGATCACGCACTTCGCGCGCGCAGTGGGCGCGGCCCGCCTGAAGGATGCCGCGACCGCGCGGTCAGCCCTCGCACGGCTGGAGAAGATCAAGGCCGTTCTGGCGCAGAGCCCGGCGGGCCCCTACGACTGGGTGTCACAGATCGAGGTACAGCGGCTGGCCGCTGTCGGCTGGCTCGCGCGCGCGGAGGGGGCAGACCAGGAGGCCCTGCGCAACCTGCGTGCTGCGGCGGACCTCGAGGATGCCAGGGACAAGCACCCGGTGACGCCGGGCTCGGTGCTACCGGCACGTGAGCAGCTCGCCGATCTGCTGGCGGAGCTGGGACGGGCGAAGGAGGCCCTCGCGGAGTACGAGGCGACGCTCGAGGTAACGCCGCGCCGCTTCCGCAGCCTCGCCGGTGCCGCCGCCGCGGCGCGGGCCGCAGGCGACGCACCGAAGGCGGAGAAATACGCCGGAGAGCTACTTCAGCTTGCCTCGCACGGCGACGGCTTGCGGCCGGAGCTCGCGGCCGCAAAATCGCGGATGGCCGCGAAGTAGCGTGGCCGAGTTGGCCGCCGACAATCGTCGGGAAAAAAATTCCTATCCTTCTCCTAGCGCGTTCGTGCTTCCACGACTGACAGCATCGATTCTGTCGGCACAACCGTCGTCAGCGTGAAGCCGGCGCGATCGAACAGCGCGCCGAACTCCTCCGCGGTGCGTTCGCGGCCGCCCGGAAACAGCATCATCTCCAGGTCGAGAAGCTTGGCAAAATCGGGCGCGTTGCCGGCGGCGAGCACAGCTTCGAGCAGGATCACGCGCCCCTGAGGCTTGCCGTCGAGCGCCTTGCGGGTGTTCGAGAGGATAGCCACTGCACGCTCATCGTCCCAGTCGTGGATGATGTGCTTCATGATGTAGGCGTCGCCCCCGGCTGGCACCGCCTTGAAAAAGTCGCCGGGCTCGGCTCGAACGCGGCTCTGCACGCCCGAGACGGCGAGCAGTGGGCCGCTCCCGGCGATCACGTGCTCGAGATCGAAGAGAACTCCGCGCATCTGCGGATACTCTCGCAGAACCGACGTAAGCACGTGTCCGTGACCGCCGGCCACATCGACGAGAGTACCGATGCCGCTGAAGTCGTACGCCTTGAGGACGGCCGGCATCACGTTGGCGCTGAAGGCGGTCATCGCGTTGTTGAAGCTGGTCGACCATAGCGGCGTCTTCGCCAGGTACTCGAAGAGCGGCATGCCGACCACCTTTTCGGCAGCCGGCTGTCCGGTCTGCACGGAGTGCAGGGCCTCGGCGTAGGTCTCGAAATGTAGCGGATCGGTGATGAACTCGATGCCGTCACCGAGCGACCCGGGCCCCTTGCGCAGCAGCTCGGCTGCCGGGGTCAGTGCAAACGTGCGGGGCGAGGACTCCGCAAAAATGCCCAAACTGCCAAGCGCTCTCAGTACGCGATAAAGGCCGTCGGTCTGGACTCCGGCCTCGCGCGCCAGATCAGCGACCGGGCGCGGGCCGTTCGACAGACGCGCGGCGATATCGAGGCGCATGGCCACCTGCAGTGCCGCAGAAGCCATGTAACCCGAGGCGACCTGGAACACGAGTTTGCCGGGAGAGACTTCCGGCGGTGCCGTCGATGTCGATTGAGTCATTTCGATGCGAGACCGGCGGAGATAGGAGAGCGACAGGGCCCATTATAGTTCGCGTGCCTGGCTGCCTCGAACTCGAGGCCGTGCCATGGTCAGCGGTCGATTACGGCCATGTTTCCTTCGTCATGGCGCTCGCCGGCGGCCGGCGCGAGGCCGCTAAGTCGCGCGATCTGCCTTGGGTTCAGCTCGAGGCGATCGGCTGCGGTGTTCTCCTCGACGCGTGCCACCCGCTTGGTGCCAGGAATTGGAGCGATGTCGTTACCTTGCGCGAGCAGCCAGGCCAGGGCCACCTGGGCTGGTGTCGCACCCGCCTCGGCGGCAACCGCCTTCACCTCATCGACAATGCGCAGGTTGAGCCGGAAGTTCTCGCCAGTGAAACGCGGGTTGGTCTTGCGCCAGTCGTCGTCGGAGAGCTGCTCGGGCGAGCGAATCTCGCCGGTCAGGAAGCCATGACCGAGCGGTGAATACGGAACGAAGCCGATCCCGAGCTCGCGCAGCAACGGCAGGAGTTCGGGCTCCGGGTCACGCGTCCACAGCGAGTACTCGGTCTGCAGTGCAGCGATCGGATGCACTGCATGGGCGCGGCGGATCGTGGTGGGGCCAGCCTCGGACAGGCCGAGGTAGCGGACCTTGCCCTCGGCGACCAGTCCGGCCAATGTGCCGACCGTGTCCTCGATGGGCGTGTTCGGATCGACCCGGTGCTGGTAGTACAAGTCGATGTGGTCGGTGCCGAGCCGCTTCAGTGACCCCTCGACTGCGGTGCGGATGTTGGCCGGACTACTGTCGAGGACGCCGGGGCCGCCACCGGCGTGCGAGACAATGCCGAACTTTGTCGCCAGCACCACCTGGTCGCGCCGGCCTTTGATGGCCCGACCTACCAACTCCTCGTTGGCGTACGGGCCATAGATCTCCGCGGTGTCGATGTGGGTGACGCCAAGATCGAGCGTGCGGTGGATGGTGCGGATGGATTCGGCGTCGCTTCCCGCGCCGATGTTGTAGTAACCGGACATCGACATGGCGCCGAGTCCTATGCGGGACACGTCGAGGCCGCCGATCGAGATGTGCTTCATGGTGTTTCAGTGGGTTGGTTGGTTACGAGAGCCCTTCCCAGTTCAACCTGGCGTCCTGTGATCTGCACGTCCACATCTAGAGCGTTGAATTCAAGGAAAGTGTTTCGGTTGGCACAGAATTCAGGTTGCGCAGCTCGTTGACCGCCCGCCATGCCTGGTCGATCGCGGCGTGCGTGTAGGCGTCCGCGCCGGCGTCGGAGTTGGCGATGGCGATATTGCCGAAGCGCTGACGGCCGACGACTTCCGGACGCGGCTCCACGTTCCAAGCCGTGTCCTCCAGGTCGAGGTGGTCGCGCGCATAGCCGTGCGGCCAGCGGTTCACGGTGATGGCGAGGATGTCGCGCGCGGCATCGAAGCCGCCGGCGCCCAGCAGTGCCGTTCAACACCCTGCGCACCTCGCGCTCGAAGTCCTCGAATTTCATCTCGAGCATTCGCGCCCGCGCGACCCGGTGCTGGTCTGCGACACTCAACCCCTCGGGGTGCTCCGCGATGAAGCCGACGAAGGCTTGCATCACGCAGGGATCCTCGGGCCGCCATGCGGGGCGGTAGTCGCCGACATTGATGCCGGTCACCAGGAAAATGTCCTGCAGGAAGCTCCCCGGTAGCTGCTGCACCCTTGATCCCGAGCTTCTGCAGCGCATGGCCGTTGCGCTAACAGCGTATTGACCACCAGCATCGGCCGCTTCACGCACTGCGCGAGCGCCGCCTTCTGAGCGGACGGAAGATCCGGCACGAGGTAAGGCACGATCGCGTTGTAGCAGGCGAGCACGGCTTGTCTCGCACCGAAGCGCAGCAGCCGCCCGTCGTTCACGTAGTCTACGGTGACGCCCGCGCCGTTCGCGGCATTGGCGACGCGAACTGCCGTGGAGTTGAGCCGCAGCCGCACCGTGGACCCGGGCCGGTCGAGCGCGGCGTAGTCGAGCCGCGCGGTCACGATGCCGAACGGATCCGCATCGGCCGCCATTCCCGGGAAGGTCCCCGGGATCAGCGAGCGCACGAGCAGCCGCGCGATCGAGCTGTTGCCGTCCGGGAACATCGCCGCCGGGCTGTCGCGTTCCATGGTGTCCGGCCATGTCCGGGCCGCCCAGCACATGCGCGCCGGGCAGTCCCGATTGCAGGCACTCCGCGACCGAGAGGCTCTCGGCCGGCAGGCCCCAGAAGCCCGACGGCGCGCTGCTGAAGATCTGCGTTGCCGCCTCCGGCAGGTCGAAGTGCTCGCGGAGGAAGTCGATGTAGCTGGTGCGGTGCAGGTACCTCTCCCGTTCCGCCGGCGACAATTCCGAGAGCACGTTGCCGCTCGCGAGCAGGAAGGCCTTGAGCTTCGTGCGTGCGGCCTCCGGGAGCGGAAACGCGTCGACGTGCGTGGCAAGCTCCTCCGGCTCCAGGCCCTCCAGCGTCACGCCGCGCAGCAGCACATCGCGGCCGTAGCGTGCCTGGTCGAACAGGAGCGCCGGCTTCAGGCTGCCGTGCATCCCCAACCAGTTGAAATCGAAG
Organism: uncultured Gammaproteobacteria bacterium; assembly: GCA_963728295.1. Classification (GTDB taxonomy): domain Bacteria; phylum Pseudomonadota; class Gammaproteobacteria; order Steroidobacterales; family Steroidobacteraceae; genus DATJKD01. Next base: position 12,287 of record CAVSKB010000012.1, read on the forward strand.
CCCTCGAGCAGCCGCGGGATGTCGATGCCGAGATCGCGCAGGAGCCCGTTCGCCACGTCGCTGTACAACCGGTATTCCATGTTCACGGTACCGCCCCAGGCAAGGCGCATCGGCCCGCCCTGGTGGAACTCGTTGCGCTTGGCGTGACCGCCGAAGTCGTCGTGGTTGTCGAGGATGAGGATCCGCGATTGCGCGCCGTGCAGCTTGCGATGGAAGTACGCCGCCGCGAGTCCGCTGATCCCGCCGCCGACGACGACCAGGTCGTACCGCTCCTCGAGCGCAAGCGGGTTCTCGAAGCGCTTGCCCTCGCGCGCCAGCGCGTGCGCGACCTCGAAGGAGCCCGGGTGCGACCCGCGCAGCCCCGTGAGCGTGGGCGGGTAGTAGAGCTCGCTGCCGGCCTGCGGCATCGCTAGTCCCGGCAGCGGCAGGGTCATGCCGAGCGCCGTGATGCCGACGTCGTGGATGAAATCGCGCCGCGTGATCGCGCGCGACATGCCGAGCTCGCGGTCGGTCTGAGTCATGGTGCGTCTCTAGACGTTCATGCGTATTTTGAACAATCGCGCCTGGCGGCGCGAGATCTCCACTTCGGGGCCGCGTCAACCACTAGTGTCGCGGCAGGTAAACTCCATACAGTCTGTGGAGCGGCGCCTATGAAACTCAATATTCTGCTCACCATCGCTGCGATCTACATGGCCCTCGTAGGCCTCTGGTTGATCCTCGCGCCGCAGGCCTTTGGAGTAGGAGCGGTACCCGCCGACGCCTCCCCCGCGCTGATCGCCTATCTGCGGTTTGGGGCAGCCCTCTCCTGGGATTGCCGTCCTGAACTGGAAGACCCGCAACGCGGAGCCATCCTCGGCGCGGGACGCCGTGGTCCTCGGCAACATCGTCGGATTTGCTGCCATAGCGGCCCTGGACCTGTGGGGCTCGTTCGCGGGCACGCGCGCCTCTAACCGGTATCGGGCGACACGCTACGATTAGGGTCATGTCACTGGAAGTCATCGACGCGCAGCGGGTCAAGGCCTTGCTGCCGATGCAGGAATGCATCGATGTGATGGCGCAGGCTATGGCCGCGGCATCGAATGGGGACGTGACGATGCCGCGGCGTACATTCGTGCCGGTTGACGGTCAGGGCAGCGTTTTCGCCCTGATGCCGGCAGTGGCCAGCACGCTGGATGGTTACGGCGCCAAGCTCTTGAGCCTTACGCCGACTAACGCCGCACAAGGGCTCCCGATCATCCGAGGGGAGTTCTTGCTGTTCGAAAGGCGGACCGGCGCGCCGGTGGCCGTAATGGACGCCGCATCCCTTACTGCCATTCGAACGGCGGCTGCATCCGGCCTCGCGACGCGCTTGCTGGCGCGTCCCGATGCGCGAAGCTGCGGGATCTTCGGCACGGGCGTGCAGGCGGAGACGCATCTGGAAGCCATGTGTGCCGTGCGCCTCAGTCGATAGGATCCATGTCTGGGGGCGCAACTTCGATAAGGCCGCGGCCTGGGCCGAGCGGCAGGCAGAGTTGACGGGACGTCGTATTACGGCGAGCCAGGATCCCGCCGAGGTCGCTGCCTGCGACCTCATCTGCACCGTCACCGCCGCCAGGGAGCCGATCCTCCAAGGCGCCTGGGTGCGGCCCGGCACCCACGTCAACCTGGTGGGGTCGCACACGCTCACGACGAGAGAAGCGGACAGCGCGTTGATTGCCAGATCGAAAATCTATGTCGACCTCATGGAATCGATGCGCAACGAAGCTGGTGACGTGATGATCCCGATTGAGGAGGGTGCCGTTCGGCTCGATCACATCCGTGGCGAAATAGGGCGTGTCGTGACCGGTGAACTGGCGGGGCGCGCGGGGTCCGAGGAGATCACGCTCTACAAGTCACTGGGGATTGCCGCGCAAGATCTTTACGCTGCCTGGCACGTATATCGGAAGACGCAGGCGCGCGGCGGCTGAGTGGCTTGTTTGGGTGCTGGCCTTTTTCTGACCTACACAACAGGCGCACTGACTTGTTCGCTGGCTAAGCTAGTGATCGGCACCCCTATCAGCCCACTCGGATGAACACGATCGTCGTCGGCGGTGGCCTCCTCGGTCTCTCGACCGCGTATCACCTGCTGCAGCGCGGTGTCCGCGTGACGGTCGTGGACGCCGCGTCCCATTCGGCCGCGGGCGCCAGCCGCGCAAACGGTGGGCTGCTGACACCCAGCATGTCGGACCCGTGGAACGCGCCGGGTGTGGCGCTGCACCTTTTGCGCTGGATCGGGCGCGCTGATGCGCCGCTCCTGCTGCGTCGTCAGGCGCTGCGCGGCGGATCGCTGCGCTGGATGTATCGCTTCCTGCGCGCGTCGGCGCCTGAGCGTTATCGGGTGAACACCCTTAAGAACCTGCGCCTCGCGCAGTACTCGATGACTGACACTGCGCGAATTGCGAGCGGCGACCGGAATCGATTACGGCGACGTGCGGTATGGCACCGCCAAACTGTTCCGGGATCCGCGCGCCTTCGCGCTCGCGGAAAGGGCCAGCGAGATGCTGGTCGCCAACGGGGTCACCGTTCGGGTGCTGGACAGGGCGGCGACAGTCGACCTCGAGCCGGCGCTCGAACCGATCGGACGGAACATCGCTGGAGCGCTGCACTTTCCCGACGATGAGATCGGCGATGCACGCCGATTCTGCGAGGCCCTGGCGACCGAGCTGGGCAGGCGAGGGTGCAACCTGCGCTTCGGCGTCGCGCTCGAGCGCTGGAAGCACGCGCGCGGCCGGTTGAGCGGCATCGAGACGAGCGAGGGCTTCCTCGAGGCGGATAACATCGTGCTGGCCGCCGGCGTCCACTCCGCGCCGCTCGCGCGATCGCTCGGAATCGACATCCCGGTGGCGCCCGCCAAGGGCTATTCGATCAGCGTTCCACTCGAACAGTGGGCGCCGCAGCCGAAGCTGGGCGTCATCGATGACGAGCTGCACGCGGCAGCCACGCCACTGGGCGAGGTGCTGCGCGTGGCAGGCACTGCCGAGTTCGCTGGATTCGACGCTTCAATCCGCCCCGAGCGGGTCGAGAATCTGCGCCGCCTGGTCGAAGCCGTGTATCCACAGGCCACGTCGGTGGTGCGAAGCACCGACGTGCAGGCATGGGCAGGATTGCGGCCCATGTCTTCGGACGGTGTGCCGATTCTCGGTCGCACGCGTGTCGAAAACCTGTTCGTGAACACCGGTCATGGGCATCTCGGCTGGACAATGGCCGCCGGATCCGGGCGCATCGTGGCCGACCTGATCAGCCGCGGCTCATCGGACCTGGATGCCGCCGACTATGCGCTCGCGCGGTTCGGGTGAACGGTTTCGCTATATACAGGGAGCATCGAGAATGCTGACCAGGTTCGCAGGCGTCGTTGCAGCAACGGCTGCGCTATGTGCGTTCACCGCCGTAGCCGACGGGCCAGACGACCCCTACGTGTGGCTCGAAGAGATCGACGGCCCCAAGGCGCTCGAATGGGCGCGCATGGAAAACGCGCGATCCCTCGGAATGCTGGAAAAGGATCCGCGCTTCGCTACGCTGCGGGAAGAGGCGCGTACGATCCTGACGTCACCGTCGCGGCTTCCACTCGGCGAGATACACCGCGGGGCGATCTACAACTTCTGGCAGGACGAAACTCACCTCCGCGGCGTCTGGCGCCGCGCGAGCGCTGACAGCTATCGGAACGGCAAGCCCGAGTGGGAAACGCTGGTCGACTTCGATCAGCTTGCCAGGGACGAGAATGAGAACTGGGTCGCCGGTGGGATCGTCTGTCTCGAACCGGAGCATCGGCACTGCATGGTCGAGCTGTCGCGCGGAGGCGGCGACACTTCGACGTGGCGTGAATTCGACACGACGACACGCCGCTTCGTAACCGCAGGGTTCGCGCTGCCTGAAGCCAAGTCCAACCTCGACTGGTTCGACGAGGACACGTTGGTGGTCGGCACGGACTGGGGCGCGCATTCACTGACGACCTCCGGATATGCGCGCACCGTGAAGGTGTGGCGGCGTGGCACGCCGCTCTCCGATGCAAGGACATTGTTCGACGGCGAGACGACGGATGTCGCGGTGCGGCCGTTCATCGACCATGAAGCGGGCACTCCGCAGCCGTTCATCGTGCGTGGCGTCTCCTTCTTTGAATCCGAGCACTATTACGCGCCCGGCCTCGGCACGCCCGCGAAGTTGCCATTGCCACGAAACGCGGACATCAAGGGAGTGCTCGACGGACGAGCGATCGTGACGCTTCGCGAGCCCTGGCACTACGGCGGTCGCGTCTATCCGAACGGCGCCATCGTCGCCTATGCTCTTCGAGGCGGCGCGGCGGAACTCGTGTTCGCACCGCGCGACACGCAGTCGGTCGAGGCCGTGGGCATCGGCGAAACCGGGCTCGTCGTGCAATACCTGGATAACGTTTCCGGGCGGGCCGCGCGTATCACGCGCAGCGGCGAGGGCCGCTGGCTGTTGCAGGATATCGCTTTGCCCGAGAACGGCGTCGTCAAGCTCGTCTCGGCGGGCGGTGGCACGGATGCGGCGTTGCTCAGCTTCGAAAGTCTCACGATGCCGCCGACGTTACGTTACGTCACGGCATCGAACGACGTCGAAAACGTGTTCGCCGTACCTGCCGGCCTACGACGCGTCCGACGTCCTGGTCCAGCAGCGCTTCGCCACCTCGCGTGACGGCACACGCATTCCCTATTTCGTGATGGGCAAGAAGGCGGTGCTCGCGCGAGGCAATGCGCCGACCGTTCAGTACGCGTACGGCGGCTTCCTGTCGGCCACGTTGCCGGTCTACTACGAGGACCCGTCGCGTCCGCAGCACGGCGCGCTTGCCGGCAAACTCTGGGTTTCGCGTGGCGGCGTGCTGGTGCTCTGCAACATTCGCGGCGGATCGGAATACGGTCCGCGCTGGCATCAGGCGGGCCTGCGTGAGAACCGACAGAAAGTGTTCGACGACTTCATCACCATCTCCGAGGACCTCATTCGCACTGGCGTCACCTCGCGCGGCAAGCTCGGTGCCATTGGACGCTCGAACGGCGGGTTGTTGATGGGCGTCGTCGTGAATCAGCGGCCCGACCTCTACGGTGCGGTCGTCAACGGTGTGCCGCTCTTCGATATGAAGCGCTACACGAAGCTCGGCGCGGGCGCGTCATGGGTCGCCGAGTATGGCGACCCGGATACGGCGGACTGGAACTACATGTCGAAGTGGTCGCCATATCAGAACCTGCGCGGGCGTGACGTGCGGTATCCACCCGTGTTCTTCTACACCTCGACCAAAGACGATCGGGTGCATCCGGCCCACGCGCGCAAAGCGGCAGCCAAAATGCAGGCGCTCGGCCACGACTGCCTGTACTACGAAAACATGGAAGGCGGCCACGGCGGCACGTCGAACCAGGAGCAGCTGGCGTACCGGATCGCGCTCGAGTACACGTTCTTTGCGCGTCAGTTGATGGGGCCATGAGTGCGATTAGATCGGCCCGTTCCGGAATCAACTCGGCGCGTCGCCGTCCCCGCCTCAATACGGGTCGATCGGCACGTACTTCACGGGATAACCAGTCTGTTGATCCACTAGCGCGGTCCAAAAGCCGCGCGTGTGCTTGACCGGAAGCCAGCCGAAATCCTCGGCTGGCCGCTGTAGCTCACGCAAACTCTGCGCGATGATCTGTTCGAATTCGTGATTGCGCCGCCGCAGCTGGGACAAAGGCTTTAGTTGCTGCTTGATCGGTTCGATCTGCGATTCGTAGTCCACAAAAAACTTTGGCCGCACTCCTACGTCGCGTCCCTCTACCGCCGCCCAAAGCGCGTCGTTCTTGTCTTCGGGTTTTACAAATGTTGCAACCAGAACGGGGCCACGTATTGAAGGGGATGCGTATTTCGAACCCTTGGCCTCGAGTAAATCTTTCTCCGCGATTTCTCCCGCAGCAATAACCTCGAGGCGATCCTTCACGAAGGCGACGTAAGCCGGTCGAGCTTGCGATACCGCATACACGCCATACACGAATGCCACGACCTGAACTGCACCGACGACCGTGTAGTCGAACACCAACGCGAGCCGCGACTTGCGACTGTTGTAAATGATCAGGGAGATGAGCGGGCCGAGGGCCAAATCGCACCCCGTAATCAACAAGAACAGCTTCAGGCCGCCGACCATCGTCCCGAAGGGCGGGGGGTACCAGACCAGAAAAATGAGCGCGGCGGCGAGCAGCGCCACGATGAGCGTTGCCGTGAAATGAATGCCGAAAGCGCGGAATTTTTCGCGCCAAAGAATCATCGGATGCCTCCGTTTACGAACCGCCGAACCCGCAGGTAAACATTTGAGTTGCCGGGTAGATCGCAATTTTACTACCTCGCCATTCCCCACATTCACTGGACGCACGACAGACGCGAGCATGACGGCCGGCCCTCGGCGGAACTGGGAGCTGGCTGCCGGTAGGCGCATGCGGATCAGTTTCTATGCTGAGCGCAGCTACCAGATTGTGTAAATCATGAGAAAAGAGGCGCCCGTCATCGACGTCAGCGCCAACAGAAAGAGCACGTCGATCCCCTTGATCATCCATGTGGGAATAGCGCCCTTGCTTGATCGCAGCGTCCAGAAGATGACGTAGGTGCAAAGCAGGAATGCCGTGGCGCACAGGGCGAACAAGTCGTCGACGAACGATACGGCGACCTCGGTCCTGTCGAAGGTGTTCATCAGCGCGACGACCGTCACGCACAGGCCGGCAAGATTTGCCGAATTGGATAGCAGGCCGAGCAACTCCTCACGGCCCCAATTGAAGTTGCGTCCGTTTTCACTCATGGGGAGGGGACGCGAGCTTCCGTTTCTTCTAACGCTCCGGGGCCGGCCCGGTGGGCGGCCGGCCCCAATGCGGCCTCCTTCCGCGGCGGTCAGTAAGCCTTGGCGCTCAGCTCCTGCAAGGCCTCGTGCAGCTTCTTGGTGCCCTCGCTGGTCTTGCCCTCCTTGCACAGTTTCTCGCCCTGGGCGCGCATGTCCCTCGCCTTGGTGGTGGTGGCGGAGGTCGTCGCGTGGGCTGCGACTTGCTTGTCGAATTTCTGCTGCAACGCCATGCAGTCGTCGGGCTTGCTCGCCGTGGTGGCGCCGAAGGCAGCTGGCGCGAGGAACGCGGCGGCGGATGCAGCAAGGATCAGTTGGCGGATTTTCATGATGATCTCTCCGGTGTCTTTGGTTGAGGTACGTCCCGTTTCGAAAATCCGGCCCGTTGCCGGATGTGACACATGACACCACTGGTTTGTAAGCCCGATGTTTCGCCAACCCCTTGTTCTGTTGCGAAGTATTGCGCGGCACGCACCTGTAACATTGCGTTACACGATTGTCCTCTGCGCACGTTCCGCCGCTGGCAAGGTCTCACCCAAGCGACCGGATCGGTCCAGGCAGCCGATGGAGAACACACCGCACATCCTCATCGTCGACGATGACAGCGAGATCCGTGATCTCCTGTCGCGGTTCTTGACGCGCAACGGCTATCGGGTCAGCGTCGCGCGTGAGGAGCGCGAGATGCGCAAGGTCCTGCAGGTCGCGAGCATCGACCTGATGGTCCTCGACGCGATGCTGCCGGGCAAGGACGGTTTCACGATCTGCCGTGAGATTCGCGCGACCGGAAATGTGCCGATCATCATGCTCACGGCAGTCGGCGACGAGACCGACCGTATCGTGGGTCTCGAGATGGGGGCGGACGACTACCTCGCGAAACCGTTCAATCCGCGCGAACTGCTCGCGCGGATGCGAGCGGTATTGCGCCGAGCGGCGCCCCAGGGCCATGGGTTGACGGCGTCCGGACCAGTGCGATTTGCTGGCTGGACACTCGATGCCGACCGGCGGCGGCTTCTTTCACCGGAAGGTGCCCTCGTCACATTGTCGTCCGGCGAATTCGAACTGCTTCTCGCGTTCGTCGAGCACCCGCAGCGCACGCTGAGCCGCGACCAGCTGCTCGACCTGGCACGCGGCCGCGGCCCGGCACCGTTCGATCGCAGCATCGACGTACAAGTGAGCCGCTTGCGCCGCAAGATCGAGGCGGACCCCAGCGCCCCGGAGATCATCGCCACCGTGCGCGGCGGAGGATACGTGTTCACCGCCCAGGTCGAGCGCGCATGAAACGATTCCTGCCCGACTCGATCGCGGGCTGGGTCGTCGTCGTGCTGATCAGCGGACTGGCGGTGTCGCAGGTCGTCACGCTCGCCATACTCTACAACACCCGCAGCCGGGCTGAGGCGGTGCTCGAACATTTCCGGCTTGCGGAGCGCATTGCCGACGCCGTGCGCCTGATCGAAACTGCCGACGAGGCGCAGCGCCCGCCGCTGCTGGCGGCATTCACGAGTGGCACGCTGCATGTCGCGTGGAGCGACGCCCCGGCCGTGGATGACATCGAGACGGACGATGCGCGCGCGAAGTTGTTCTCGGACATCCTCCAGGCCGCGCTCTGGGACGTCCCGTGGCGGACCCTGCGGGTATCCTTCACGCCCGCTCAACCTCGATCGGCGGCGGAACTGCCCGGTGGACGCCCAACCAACCGAACGACCAGTGTCGGCCGCAGCCTGGATGACATTCTCATGCAGCACGGCAGGGTGCCCGTGCTGCGGCTGGCGCTGCAACTCGACGATGCCTCGTGGCTCAACTTCGAAGCGCCGTTCGTCGAGACCTCGGGCACTTTCTCCACCGGATCGCTGCTGCTGCTGGGCCTCGTGGCACTCATGGTCGTCGGGTTGTCGATCTGGGCTGTGCGCCGCCTCACCGCACCACTGGAGACGCTGGCCCGTGCGGCCGAGCAACTGGGACGCGACGTTCACGCGGCACCACTCACGGAAGGCGGAGCGCGGGAAATGCGGCAGGCCACGCATGCGTTCAACTTGATGCAGGAACGTTTACAGCGCTTCGTGCACGATCGCATGCAGATGACCGCGGCGATCTCGCACGACCTGCGCACGCCGATCACGAGATTGCGGCTGAGGGCCGAGTTCGTCGAGGATGAGGAACAGCGCCGCAAGTTGCTTCGCGACCTGGACGACATGGAAGCGATGATCGACGCGACACTGGCCTTCACCCGCGAGGAGGCGAGTAGCGAGGCGATGGCCAGCGTGGACCTCGTTTCGCTCGCCGAGACCGTCTGCGAGGATCGCACCGAAGTCACGCTCGAACTCGGCGCTAGCATCGAGCCTCGACTGCTGTGCTTCTGCCGTCCCGTCGCGATGCGCCGGTGCCTCGCCAATCTCGTCGACAATGCGGTCAAGTACGGCAACAGCGCGCGCGTTCGCCTGGAACTGGCGTCGGAATTCGTGACCATTCGTATCGACGACGATGGCCCCGGTGTTCCGGTGGCGGACCAGGAGAGGGTGTTCGCGCCTTTCGAGAGACTTGACTCGTCGCGCAACTCAGATTCGGGCGGCACGGGCTTGGGTCTCTCGATCGCACGCACGATTGCGCGAGCCCATGGCGGTGACGTGACGATCGAGAATCGCAGGGAGGGTGGACTTCGGGTAACGCTCTCGCTACCGCGCCCGTCGTGAGTCTATTCAGCTACTTAGCTGCAAACGTGGACCGGCCTCATAGCTCGAAGGTTGGTCGATGGCCGGCGACGCTGCACACAGGCCGCCCAAGGCTGCTTCGGCTGGGATTCTCGTTAACCGAGGTTCACAATAGGCGGCTCCAGCGCCCCGGTTGACCCGCCCACCAAACTCCGTGGAGGTCCCGCGCCATGACCACTCGTCTTCGGCGATCGCTCGTTCTCACGACCCGTTTGGCACTCGTGCTCGCGGTCTCCGGCGCCGCGGCGCCGATCGGCCTCGCGCGCAGCCCGACAGATACCCGCGTCGCGGGCATCGACGTCGACGCTACCACGATCCCAGAGCTCCAGGAGTTGATGGACGCGCATCGGCTGAAGTCCGTGCAGCTGACCCAGTTCTACCTGCACCGGATCCGCAAGCTCAACCCGACCCTCAACGCCGTCATCACCGTCAGCCCGACGGCGCTCGCCGACGCCCGAGCGGCCGACGCGGCACGCCGCCGCGGCGATGACCGACCGCTCCTCGGCATCCCGATCATCGTCAAGGACAACATCAACACCACCGGCATGGCCACAACCGCCGGTTCCTGGGCGCTCGCCGGCAGCACGCCGGACGACGCGTTCATCGTCCAGCAGCTCAAGGCCGCGGGCGCCCTCATCATCGGCAAGGCCAACCTGTCCGAGTGGGCGAACTTCCGATCCGGACCCTCGTCGAGCGGCTGGAGCGGGATCGGCGGCCAGACGAACATGGCCTACGTCCTCGATCGCAATCCCTGCGGCTCGAGCTCCGGCTCCGGCGTCATCGCGTCCGCTGACCTCGCAGTGGCCGCCGTCGGCACCGAGACCGATGGCTCGGTCGTCTGCCCCTCGGGCGCGAACGCGAACGCCGGCATCAAGCCGACACTCGGGCTCCTGAGCCGGGCGGGCGTCGTCCCGATCTCGGCCGACCAGGACACCGCCGGGCCGATGGCCCGCAACGTGACCGACGCCGCGGTGCTGCTCGGCGCGATGACCGGCGTGGACCCCAACGATCCAGCAACGGCCGAGCAGGTCGGCAACGCCTTCACCGACTACACGCCGTTCCTCGACGCCGGCGCGCTCCAGGGAGCCCGCATCGGCGTCTGGCGCGAGGGCACCTACGACCCGTCGATCAGCCCGGAAGTCGACGCGATGATCAACGACACGATCGACGCGCTCGAAGCGGCCGGCGCGACAGTGATTGACAACACCAGGATCCCAATCGAGCCGGCCTATGGCCCGGAGTTCGAGGCGCTGCTCTGCGAGTTCAAGACCGACGTCGCCTCGTATCTCGACGCCTACACCGAAGCCGGCTACCCGAAGACGCTCCAGGACCTGATCGACTTCAATAACGATCACCCGGAGCTCGAGTCCGGAGCGCCGGAGTCCGACTGGAATTCGCTGATCTTCGACCTCGCCCAGGCGACCGGCGGCCGAAGCGACCCGGCATGCACCGCGGCTCGCGCGGCGGCAACGCCCGTCGCCCAGGCGGCGATCGACGACACGCTGGCCGCGAACGACCTCGACGCGATCATCGCACCGACGAACGGCCCGGCCTGGGTCACCGACCCGGTCAACGGTGACCTCGGCGGCGACTTCTCGACGTTCGTCGGGTCGTCGAGTCCGGCAGCGATCGCCGGCTATGCCGACATCACGGTGCCCGCAGGCTACGTGGGGCCGCTCCCGCTCGGCATCACGTTCATCGGCGGCCGCTGGGACGAGCCGACGCTGATCGGCCTCGCGTATGCGTTCGAGCAGGCGACGCAGGTACGCGTCCCGCCGGATTTCATCCCGACGATCGGCGACGACGCATCGGCCGCGCGCCAGCCCTCTTCGCACGCGAAGCAGAAGCACGAGAAGCAGAAGGCGGCCGTCCCGGGCCGACGCGGCACATGGAGGATGCCACCGCTGCGGTAGCTCGCACTCAAGGCCGAGAAGGAGCTGACCAGGCGTAGCGACGAGCTGGCGCGGCGGCGGCAGGAGCTGCCCTGGGTTCGAATCGACAAGCAGTATCGCTTCGAGACTGACGAGGGGAGCGTCTGGCGCCGCTCGCCAAGCTGCAGGCATACAAGCGGCCGATGGGTACGCGCGGGAAAGGCCGGGAATGAGCGCGTTCGTGCTCGAGCATGGCGTCGTCTACCACACCTATTCCGCCTATGCGCGCGGCTTGGACGGACTCTGGGGCGCGTACCAGTGGCTCGACCGGGCCCCGAAGGGACGCAACGAGCCGGACTTCTGGTGGCGCCGCCACGACGAGTACGCCAACCAAGGCACGGGCACGCGCTGAAGCTTCTCCAGCTTCGCGGGCGTTTCGCCCATACATCTAAAACTTGCTGAGATGTTATGTCGGGTGACGCATTTCGCAGTGTAGAGATGCGGTAAGTTTGCCTTGAGGTATGAACAACGAGAGCGTCGCCAGGCGCCCAGACTTACATCGCATACCGCTTCCCGGAAGCTGGCCGCTTCGTGGCCGTCATCGCGACGAGCTCACGGCGAAATTCAATAAATGCCTACGAACTCGAACCGTCAGCGCCGCGTCGCTGCATCGCGATTCGAATATGGAGAATTATGTTCCCTGTGATTACTGACATGGAACGTCGCAAGTCAGGACGCCCTTGGAGCGTGTGCGCGCTCGCGGCCTGCCTCATTGTGGTAGCGCCTGCGTGCGCACGCGCTGATTCCCCGGGCGAGCTCGCCCGCTACGTGGCTGCGCCAGACACGAGTTATGCGTGGCGCGAAGTGAAGTCGCGACGTGTTGGCTCCGCCGAGGTTACGGAGCTCATCCTGACGTCCCAGACCTGGCGCGACATTCCGTGGAAGCACCATCTGATCCTGGTGCGTCCGCCGAATGTGGATGCGTCGTCGCAGCAGGTGTTCCTCTTCATCGGCGGCGGCCGCTGGAAGCCCGAGTACGAGAACGGCTTCCAGGGCGCCCTGCCGCGCGAGGCGCTGATCTTCGCGCGGTTGGCCGAGACATTGCGGGCCCCCATCGCCGTGCTCGCGCAGGTGCCGTATCAACCGATGTTCGACCGTCGCGAAGATGCGCTGATCGCCTACACCTTCGATCACTATCTTGTGAGCGGCGAGGCCGACTGGCCGCTGCTGCTGCCGATGGTCAAGAGCGCCGTGCGCGCGATGGACGCGGTGCAGGCGTTCGCGCGCGAGCGCTGGCAGATGCCGGTGACGTCGTTCACGGTCGCGGGGGCTTCGAAGCGCGGTTGGACGTCATGGTTGACTGCGGCCGTGGATCCGCGCGTCTCGAGCGTCGCACCAATCGCGATCGACATGCTCAACCTGCCTGCCCAGATGGCGTTGCAGCGCGACACCTTCGGCGGGTTGTCCGATCAGGTGCAGGACTATATCGCCATCGACCTGCCCGGACGCGTCGCCACCGAGCGCGGCCGCAGCCTGATGGCGATGGTCGATCCCTACCAGTATCTGGCCGATCTCACGCCTCCGAAGCTGATCCTGCTTGGCACGAACGACCGCTACTGGCCGCTCGATGCGCTCAAACTCTACTGGGACGGGCTCCCCGAACCCAAGCGCGTGCTCTATGTGCCGAACCAGGGACACGGCGTGCGGGACCTTGATCGCCTGATTGGCGGCTTGAGTGCGCTCCACCGATATTCCGTGCACGGCGAGCAACTGCCGGCGGTGACCTGGGCCTACGCCGCACACGCCGATCGCCTCGGTGTCGACGTGCAAACGAACCGGGTGCCCCGTCGCGTGCTCGCGTGGACGGCGATCAGCGCGACTCGGGATTTTCGTGAGGCGCGCTGGACGTCGCATCGCTGCAAACGTAAGGACGGGAAATTCGCCTGCAGTGTCGCGCGGCCGTCCAAGGGCTTCACCGCCATGTACGCCGAGCTGTGGTTCAAGGATCCGGGGTATCCGAAGTTCCCGCTGGCCACGGTCGTGTGTATAGCCGGTGAGCCTCAAGACGGAGCTCCGGGCTGCTGAGGCTGAATGTCAGCCGCGAAATTCCTCGGTGTGTTGCTGCCCCGCGTCTCCGATTTCGTCCCAGGCGGCCTTCGAGCCCACCCAGATGTGGTGGATGACCTTGAGCGCGTCACCTCCCTGAACAATGGAACCTGCCGGCGCGAACACTCTTGCCGGGTCGTTCTCACCTGGCACGGGTGAGCCGCAGACACTGCAGAACCAGGTTTGCCAGTTTGTGTCCGGCTTCTTCCACGTTGCGATGAGCTCCTGGCCCCGGACCCACCGGAATTGGTCGTTCGGAACGACAACCACCGCGATCCCGTTGCTCCCCGTGGACCTGCGACAGATCGAGCAGTGGCACACGAAGACACCAGAGAGATCCGCGTCGATCTCGAACTGAACCGCGCCGCAATTGCATTCCCCTGTGGCCATCCGACGTTATCCCCAGGCGCCCTGTACGTAGGGTGAGTTCCACATGTCCGTGATCAGGCCGTTCTCGACCTTGAAGACTTCGATCCCGCAGAGGCGCTTATCGCCCTTCCGCATGGTCATCTCCCAGATCCAGGTTACGAACGGCCCCTCCCCGTGCAGGACCACGGTGTGGAAATGGGGCTCGAGTGCTCGCGCGCTGCTGCCACGGATGCGGTCCATCTGCTCGGCGTGCGTCATCTCCGTGACCGAATTTGGATCGTGGCGTCGAACCGGATTCGCACACAACCTGGGGATCCAATCGGGATCTCCCTCATTGCTCGTGTGACGAATGTAGAGCTCTACGATCTCGAGGGGCGTGGATTGCTTGTGACTCATGACGCAGATCCGCCAGCTTCAGAATACACCCAGCGATACTGAGCGGGTAGGTCGCTGCTAGTCACGAACAATGGGCACACACAGGCAGCGCGTCAACGACGCGGCTGTAGAGTCTGCGTTAGGCGCGGAGAGCATGGTTGAGTGGTCACCTCGGGTCTCGACAATCGAGAGAGTGCGAGCGTGCTTGCGCCAAATGGCTTCGAGAGAGGGAAGGCCAGGCTCACGGCGCACAGGCGTGAACAGAGTGAGCTGCCCGCAATAAAACCCGGGGCGATATCGTGCCGATGCGATCAGTGCACTCGCGGCTACTCTGACAACGCTTGTGGGCAAGGAGCTCGGAAGGCCAGGCAGCGACGCGTCGTCCCGCGGTGCTGCGCGCAAGTTGCCGGGCAAGCGGGCAATGCGCCGGCCGATGATGGAGAGCCAGGCCCGCGGCGGCCATCTCAGAGGACTCATCAACGTATCGAAGAGGCCGACGAAGCCGACTTCATTGCCCGATTCCGAAAGCCGCCGCGCAATCTCGAAGGCCACCAGTCCACCGAAGGAATAGCCGCATAGGCAATAGGGGCCATTCGGTTGGCGTGCTTTGATCTGCTTCAGATAGTCCGCGGCCATCGCCTCCACGCTGGCGTGTGGCATTTCCCCGCGTGCGAGACCGCGTGCCCGAATGCCGATGACGGCGCCGGGGTAAGCCATGCGGCGGGCGGTAGGCAGGATATCAATGACATTCCCGCCGACCCCATGAATGATGAAGACCGGCGGCGAGCCCGCGCCCCCCTTGAGAAGAACGAGCGGGGTGTAGCGCGGCTCGCGGCACTCTCTCAGCACCTCGCAAAACCCACCGAAACTCGGCGTCTCGTAGATCAGAGTCGGTGACAGCTCCAATCCCAGTGCACCTTCGAGCTCCATCGCAAACGTGATCGCTTTCAGGGAGTCGCCGCCCGCGTCGAAGAAGTCGTCATGAAGCCCGCCAACCGGCGCGAGCAGTACGTCTTGCCAGACGCGCGCTACCGCCTGCGCGATGTGATCGCCATCCCCGGGGGCAAGCCCTGCGTCATCGGCCGGTTGGGCCCGTTCTCTCTGGACGTTGGCGTCATCGAGAGCAATGAGCGCGCGAACGTCCGAGCTTCGAGGTTGGCAGGCGGGGAATCTCGTTAGCGAGGTAGAAGCGCGCTGGGCGCATCGGCGCTGGCGCCGAGCGCACCAGCGCTCTCAATTCCGCAACCAGCCCGGCAGGCGCTCCATCGTGCGCGGTCACATACGCGACGAGCGTCGTCGCGCCATTGACGCTGCTCGTTCGCGCCAGCGCACCAACATCTCGTACGAAAGGGTGCTTGCGAAGAACGGCTTCCACGCCTTCGAGATGAACGCGGACGCCGCGGATCTTGACTTGCCTGTCCTTGCGTCCTACTCGGTCCAGCAGGCCGTCTGGCCTCTGGCGCACGAGGTCTCCCGTTCGAAAGAGTCGACATGCGCGCACGCCAACAGTTGCAACGCTCTCGTCCGCGCGACGTCCATCGGCCCAACGTCCCAACGACACATATGGACTTGCGACAATGAGCTCGCCGACTTCGCCAGGCTGCGTGACGCGGCCATCCTCGTCGACTATCGCGAGGCGGTTGCCCGGGAGGGGATAGCCGATGGGAACGCGGGCATCTTCTCCCCGGCACGAGTCGTCGACGAACCACTGAAGCATCGGTGCTTCTGTGGCAGCGTAGATCAACTGGATCTTGGCTCCCGGCGTAAGCCATGAACGCAGCAGGTCGATGTCGCTCCAGAGCGTAGTGTCGCCGCCCACGCGAACCAGCCGCAGGGTGACCGCGGCGGGTGCTGAGCTGGCGGCGACGACAGACCTCAAGAGAGCCGGGAACGCGAACAGGATCGTAATGGCCTCTGCGCGGATCACATTCGAAATCGCGCGCACGCCGGCCCTTTGCGGATCGAGGAGGTGAATGCTCGCCCCTGCCAGCAGGGCCGTCATGACATCGCGCACCCCGACGATCGTGCAAGGCGAGGCGAGCGTCAGAAATCGGTCCGCCGCGTTGATATGCGCGGCGTTGATGGATTGAGCCACGCGCTGCAAGAGGTTTCTCTGACTGTTGACGATGCCCTTAGGCCGGCCAGTGCTCCCGGAAGTGAACAGCACACAGGCGGGTTCATCCAGGCCCAGCCTGGCGGGTCGCCAGCCCTCGCGCGCAGACTTGGGCAACGTCGTCAGTCGAATGACGCGCATCGGTGGCACGCGAGGCTCGACGCCTTCAAGGCCGTCTTCTCGTGTGATGATCAGGCTCGGCCGCGCATCCTCCAGCGCGTCATCCAGCCAGTCTTTCGGATGGTCAGTATCGAGTGCGACAAACGGGCGTCCTGCCGCCAGGCACGCGAACATCGCCAGAGCAAACATCGGAGATGCCGGCAACAAGATGCCGATCAGATCTCCCGGATTGCTGTCGGCGGCCAGGGTTTCAGCCAGTCCGCTGAGACCATCCCACAGTTCGCCGAACGTCAGAGCTGTCTCGGTATTCCTGATCGCGATCCGGTCTCGATGCAGGCGAGCCGCGTGCTCGAAGTGATCGATGATCGGCCGATCCAAAGCCGAATCGGGGAACCGGGTAAAGAGTCGATCAACGGGGCCGTTCCAGTCCAACGGGCGCCGATCGTCGTCGAGCCATACCGGCATACAAGCTACATACGCATGAGTCGTTGGCGTGGCAGGCCTCATGGGCTCATAGGGTGACGGACCCCGCGCGCTGCGTGGGGTCGTTGCGACGATCGGGGGATTTCGGGGAGCCAGCCGCGGCTACGCGCTGCCAAAGCGCGATTCGCTGGGGCTCAATTCACTGTGAAATCACCCGGCGTCTGCGTGCTCATTGGAGTTGTTGCGACGTCGCGGGCTCGCAGCTTGGCGGCGGCCCGAATGTGGGCGCCGCGAGGAAGAGGCTTACAACGATGACACCAAGTACGTACCTGGAACGACTCGTGGAACGCCTCACTGACTCGATGGATGCCATGATCAGGACCTCCGTGGTGCAGTTTTGCCGATCGCGTTGCCATCGCAGCGGGGCGACCGTTCGCCTCGCTGCCAGACGCTGCATCCAGTTCGGTAGCCCGGCCGTCTTCCTGAACAGGAGACCCGTGGTTCTGCGGCCCCGGCTCACGCCGGGTGTGCCTTTATCGCCAGATCAATCTGGTGAGCGTAACGATAGCGACGCACACGGATACCCTCGCGTCGAACCCGACATAAGGGTCCTGTTCAGGGCTGATTCGTGACGCAGCTCACGCTTGCGGCGATCCCTGCCGGCGTTACGGGACCCAGCCGGGCAGGGCGGCCGCCTGCCTGATCCACGTCGCGATCTGCACCTCGTCGAGCTGATCGTCCTCGTGGATGTCGAGGTAGCGCACGTCCTTGTGCTTGGACTCGCCGGGCGGGACAGGACGCAGCGAGGTGCCGCGGAAGAAAGCCACCTTGATGTACTTCGTGAAGCAATGGAAGTTGAGGAACCAGCCCTGACCCTCGACGCCATAGAAGGGCGAGTTCCACCTCACGGCCTTGCGGACGTTGGGCACGTTGCGCACGATGAGCGCGTCGAGGCGTCGCCCGACGTCGCGTTTCCAGCCCGGCATAGCCGCGATGTAGGCCCGCACGGGGGCGTCGCCGTCGGCCTTCGCGATCTGCGGATTGCCGCCTGTGAGGAGGGTGGGTTTGGTCGCGGCGGGCTTCCCCTTGACGACGCGGGACGGGCGCTTGGCCGCCTTGGGCTTGGCCTTGCTTGGCATGTGCTCCTCCTGGTCTTGTCAGATTCGCGGGCCGTGGCCCGTCCGTAATGGCATGCGCCTCAGCGGCCGGGGTTGAGCGGAGCGGTGTCCGCTAACACTTTGCAGTTCGCTCTTCATCCAGTTCCACCTGATTGTTCTCCAAGAATTCAGACTTGAAATTTTGTGGTGGCCAGGGAAGGTCCGGCCGACCCTCTGGCGTAAAGTCCATGAGATTCCAGTACGGCCACACCGTGTCCATGTGATTGAACAAGAGTTCGGTTGCCCAGAAATGAAAAATCCTCCCCTTCTGCCTTAAATACGTGCATCACTGGCCATTGCATATCATCAGAGTCGCCTGGCATTTGTAATCGGCCTGGTACGGAGAGTCCGATCCGGAAACCAGCGCAATTTGCGACCATCCACGTTCTTTGGCCCACGCATTGATTCGCTCGGCCGGGGCCTTGGTAATCGCGACTAACGCGGCGTTTCGAGTGACCTGATACGAGGTTCGATCAAATCCATCGACCAGCGACGTACAGGGAGGACAGGGCTTATCCCAATTCGGACCGAACATGAATGAGTAAAGGAGTAGCGTGTCCTTGTCCGTAAATAGCTCGGAGAATTTCACACTCTTCCCGACTCTCCCGTCGTTAGCCCATTGGAAGATGTAGTCCTCTTTCAACTGCCCCCGAGATGGAGATCGCGGTCGTCCTCGCTGCACGACTTCACTCGAGCTCTGGCCGAAAGCTAAGTTTGCTACTTCGCACTAGCACAGCCATCGAAGGCATGTTGCCTCGATAGCTCATCGGGCTCGCAGATCTGCGGATATGGCCATCGGACAAAACCGCATTCCTCCGCCATATGGAGCGACTGGCTCGGCACTGGCCTAAACCGGTTTGCACAGCCGAGCTACTCCCGCAGCCTTGATGGCCAGGTTGCCTCATAGCCACGCCGAGTCTTGGGATTGGCCAGCGGACAAAATCGCTTCGGGCCGCCCCATCGTGGCTCGCCCTGAACGCCCACGCGTACCAACTTTTTCAGAGCCGCGCGGTATTTACCGGACGCAAAACCTAGTTTCTGTCTGCGGCACCATCCAGGGAGGATCGATGTGCGAGTTCACGGATGCCGAGCGGCAATACCTGACAGAAACCCGCTCGTTAACCAGGGACCAAGCTGGGCGAGAAGTGCTGGTTGGCCTCACCGACGAAGAATCGGCCGCACTAATGGCGCATCGCAGACGGTTCTCGGCGGGAAACACACTGCCGGATACGGCAAGCCTGGGAACCTGGCTCGAGTTGGCCGAAAAACACGAGCAGGCGCGATCCTGAACAGTAGTGCGGGGGCACGACTCGACGAGCCGGCAGGGCGACTCGGCGGCTCTCTAATCCAAGGTCAGCGAACGTCCGCGCCGCAACACGCGGGCACCTTGCTCGCAATTGGATGTCCAGGATCGAGGGGCCGCAGGTCACAGCCCATCTTGGCGCCGTGAATTCTAAGCGGGCCGGATGCCACTTCGATTGGCCGCGAGCCACCGCCGCCGCGTGGAAACAGCCAGTGCTTGCCGCTAACCTCCGTGTGACAGCAATAGACCGATTGCCCATCACCGCCTTGCGGCACGTGCTCCCACTCGAGCTGTTTTGCGATACCCGGAATTCCGTTGAAAATTCGCACCACCGCGGGCTCGGTCGAGCGCAAGTCAATTCCGAGGTGATCGAGGAATGGCCTTGGGGTTTTCAGCGCTTCGGTAATCAGATCCTCCACCGCCACATTGATGGAAGAGAAGATCATGTTGAGACCTTCAGCGTGCGTGAACTTCACGTAGCCAGCCTGCTCGCTTTCGGGCGTGCCGCCGAGCGACAGGATGCGCTCGCGCGGTAGTTTGGTGGTGTCCTCCACGCGCACGTGCACATGCACTGAGTCCGCGGCCTCAAGCGCGTCGCGCAATGGGTGCGTGGCCTCGAACAGCGCCAGCGTTTCGCGTACTTCGGATTCCGAGACCAGCGCGAGCTCGTGATAGCGGACGAGTAGTTCGGCAAAGCGTTCGGGTTCGAGCCGCATCGTGATTCTCCCCTTGAGTTGCTGCGAGCCTGCCATGCCGCTACTCCCTTGGCGAGAGCTTCGAGGACCGCCGCGGCGCTTTGGGGCATCCTGAGGCTGTGGCTGCCTTGTGCGGGCGTCAACCTTTTACGTCGCGGCGGGTACTTATAGGTGCGCATGGATAGTGGTACGGATCGGTTTCAGTGGCGTGGACACAACTGGGGAAGGGGGCGATGCACTTGATTCGCGTATTTCGCGGCAGTCCGTTGGTTTCCTGCGCCAGGATCGCCGGCAATATCAGCCGTGCTCGGAGGCAGCGGCTCATTTCTATCATGTCGATGATCGGGGTCCTGATCGCGTCTGTTGGCATGGTCCTGATCGCAGCAAGCGCGACGGGCGCGACCGGTTGAAAATCCGCAGGCTCGCTCTGATTTCGGGGACGCTTTCTCCCAGGGAGTGTGAGCCGTTACGCAGGTCTCCCCGCAGCGTTAGCTGTATAAGAAGCCACCGCCCGATAGTGGGCGAATGGTGCTGCCTGTGAACCGCACGGTGCTTCTTACTCATCTGGAGATCGCTGAGCGGTATGTCGACAAGGGCGCGCAGCATATTGGCCGCCTTAAAGAGATCATCGATGTGCTTGCTCGCGGCGGAGCCGACACAACGGCCCCCAAGGACTTGCTGCGCCAGGTCGAGACGGCACAGGAGAGGTACGTCTCCCATCGAGACTGGCTTCTTCAGGAACTGAAGAATTCAACCTGTGACCGCCTTCCTGCTCCGCTCTACCTAAGTCCACGTTGAGCAGACCTCTGCGCGCCCTGGGGGCGCGCAACTTTCAGGTCAGCGGATGTGCACCTTCCCGCGGCGTGCATGGACGTGGCGTGGAGGAGGCTCCTGGCCAGGTCGTGGTCGGGCTCGATGCCCGGCGTGTCGCGCCAGAACTCGACCATGATTCCGTTCGGATCCACGTAGTAGAGCGAAGGCACCACCCATGGTCGATCTCCATGAGCGGGCCGAGTCCCAGTCGTATCAGTTCCTCGTAGAAGTGGTGGGTGGCGGCGATGGTCAACGACAAACCGCAGCCTGCATCACGGCCCAAGCAAGCCGCGATCGATCGCAAGCAGCGTGCGCAGCAGCACGTCGACACCGTTCGCGATGTCGGCGGCGCGGTGTATTCCTGCGGCGCGTGGCTGATCCCGTCCCGGCTCGGCACGAAGATCATGGCCATCGGCGCGACGTGCGCCATGTCCTGCGCGTCGTGCCCGGCGCCGCTCGGCAGGCGCCGGTGCGACAGCCCGAGCGAGGCGGCGGCCGTCGTCGATGACCTTGCGCAGCCGCTCGTCGGTTGGCGCGGGCGCGAGTGCCACGTCGATCTCGCTGAAGGTGATCGGCGTGCCGCGTGCGCCTGTGATGTGTCTCGCCTCGGCCTCGACCGCCCGAAACACTGCTTCCATCTTTTCGGCCGCGAGGTCGCGAATCTCGAGGCTCATCTCGACGCGGCCCGGGATGACGTTCGGGGCGCCCGGTTCGGCGCGAATGCGCCCGACGGTGGCCACCTGGGTGCCCGGCATCGTCGACGCGATCCGATTGACGGCGAGCGCCAGCTCGGATGCCGCGAGGAGTGCGTCCCGCCTGCGATTCATCGGCGTGGTGCCAGCGTGGTTCGCCGTCCCCTCGACCGTGACATCCCACCAGCGGATTCCGACGATGCCCTCAACGACGCCGATGTCGATGCCGGCCTCGTCGAGGATCGCGCCCTGCTCGATGTGCAGCTCGACGAAGGCCGCAATGGTGCCCGGGGCGCGGCGCGCCTCGGCGAGGCGTGAAGGGTCACCGCCCACGGTGCGGATCCCGTCGCGAATCGTGAGCCCGCTGTGGCTGACGACGTCGAGCGTTCCTGGGCCGACTCGGCCAGCCATCGCCTGGCTGCCGACGACCCCGCCTTCCTCGTCGGTGAAGACGACGAACTCGAACGGATGTCGCGTGGCGATGCCGTGCTCGCGCAGCAGCTCCGCCACCTCGATGGCGCCCAGCACGCCCACGTCGCCGTCGTAGTTGCCGCCCTGCGGGACGGAGTCGATGTGCGAGCCGGTCATGATCACGGGCAGCGCCGGATCGGTGCCGGCACGGCGTCCGATGATGTTGCCCGCCGCGTCGATGCGCACCTCGAGCCCGGCGCCCCGCATCAGCGACGTGATGTATTCGCGACCGGCGATATCCGCGTCGCTGAACGCCACGCGGCTGACGCCGCCCGCAGGATTGGCGCCGAAGCGTCCGAGCGCGATGGATGCGTTGCTCGAGGCGTTGGGCCTTCGCCCGCGGGCCGGTGTCGCCGGCTTGGGCGCTCGTCGGCAGTGGAGGCCGCAGCCAGCGTCGCGCCTGCCGCGCGCACCGTGCCGTACTCGACGCCGGGATTCCAGCCCGGCCAGCTCGCGCCGTTCGCGACAGCGCGACCGAGTTCATACGCGACCGTCGCTTCCTGCACCGTGCCCGCGAATGTCCAGCGCGGGTCGAACGCGTCGGTGGTCTGGTGATAGTCGTGAGCGTTATATCGCTCGACCAGCGCATTGCCGGCCGTGGTGCCGCCGTCAATGAGGTCGCGCCCGGCGCGGAACGCGATTGCGGGCACGCCCTTCCTGGCGAAGGGGAAGTGATCCGATCGAAAGTACCAGCCGGCCTCGGGGTTGGGCTCAGGCGTCACGCGCAGGCCGAGCGCCGCCGCGGCCTCGGCGAGCCGCGCCTCGAGATCGGTGCGGCCGCCGCCGATCAGCTCGACGTCGCGCGCCGCAGGTAGCACCACGTGCGGATCGAGGTTGATCACGGCGGCGGTCTTGGCGAGCGGGTAGACCGGGGTTGCGGCGTAGTACTCGGCACCGAGCAGCCCCTTCTCCTCGGCCGTCCACGCGGCGAACACTACGGTGCGCGCAGGACGCGGACCCTGCGCGAAGGCGCGGGCGATCTCGAGCACTTCCGCGGTGCCGGTGGCGTTGTCAACCGCGCCGTTGCGGATCCAGTCGCCCTTGGCGTCGGGACCGTTGCGGCCATTCGCGTCCCAGTGCGCGCCGTACAGCACGTATTCATCGGGGCGCGACTCACCGCTGATTCTTGCAAGCACGTTGTGGCTCACGACGTCGGTGGCCTTCAGCTCGCCCGAGGCGCTGAGCGTCGCGTCCTTGATCGCGAAGGCGCGGAACGACGGGCTGCGTGACTGGCGCTTCAAAGACTCGAGCTCGAGGCCTGCCCGCGTGAGCAGATCTGCCGCGACGTCGAGGCGCAACCAGCCGCTCAGCTGCAGCGTCGAAGGCTTCAGCGGCGCGAGTACGAACGCGGGTAGCGCATCGCCGCTCGCTACCTGCAGGAAGGGATAGCTCGCGGCCGCGTCCTCATGGATGACGAGCACGCCGAGTGCGCCGGCACGCGCGGCGGCCTCGAACTTGCTGCCGATGCGTCCCGCGAGCACCATGCGCCGCCCTTCGAAGCCGAGGTCACGGCCGGCCTCGAAATCCGGGTCGTTCGCGAGCACCACGACGACCTTGCCGTGCAAGTCGACTCCCTCGTAGGCGTCCCAGCCGCGTGCGGGGTCCGAGACTCCGTAGCCGCCGAATACCAGCGGCGCAGTCGCCACCTCGGTACGTCCGACGTTGCGCAGGGCCAGCGTGACGTTCTCGCCGGGCGTCAACGGGATTGCCTGGCCCCCGATGGCGAGCGAGAGCTTCGCGCCCGGCTGACGGTCGAGGCGTACCAGCGGCACCGGCTGCGTCCATAGTCCGTCGAAACCGCCTGGCTCGAGGCCTGCGGCCGCGAATGCCTTCGACAGGTACTCGATCGTCTTGCGATCGCCCGCCTCACCCGGGCCGCGTCCCTCGTACTCGTCCGAGGCAAGCACACGCACGTCCTCGCGGATGCGCTCGGCGGAGATCACGGGCGCCGCTGCGGCAGCGGCGGCAATAACGAGTGGCGCGAGGATCATGACGCATCATCGCGAGAACGCCGGCATACAGGCAAGACCCGCGGGCCCACGCAAACTACTCGCACTCAGCCGAAGTTCGCGAATAGCTTTTGGTGTTCCCCGACAATTCTGGCGGTCTCCTCCGACTCGACATTCGTCGTGTGGTCGCCCAGCTTGAACATGCCGCCGAGCAGTATGACGTCCGAGCGCGGGAACATGTGCAGCAGGCCCCGCCCGCCGCCAATCGTCATGTAATCCACAGCCGGGTCGGGTGGCAAGTAGACGAGCTGTCCTTTGGCCGGCACCAACGACGCGTCGTCGAACAGTTGAGCCGCGCCGAGTCCGCTGCAGTTGAAGATCAGCGACTCCTCCAGGGAAAGCACGTCCGAGCGGTCCTGGAAGTTGCGGATTACGAATCTGCCGCCCGCAATCTGGAAGTCCTGGACGACCCGACGCAGCAGTACCGCCGGATCGATCTGCATCGTCACAAACCGGTGCGCGTAGCGGGTCGTGAACGGATGCTCACCAGGCCCCAAGGTCGCCCGGTGCGGGAAGAGGTCGTTGAATAGGGGGTCCTCATCGGCCGGATCTGCCGAGTCATTCAGGACGTAGGTCTCGAGCCACCGGATGCCGTAGTCGGATCCCCCCAGGTTCGTGTACGCATGATGCGAGATGCGGGCCGCCCAATTGAGCTTCGACTTGAACTCGTCGGACGAGACGGCCGGGTCATCTACGCTGAATGGGGACCATTCCCCCGCCGCAACATTCGAGGTCGTGTGACGCGCAACGTCACGCGTATAGATGGTTACTTCCCACCCCGCGTCCTGGAGCAGGCGGGCACTGGTCAGCCCGATGATGCCGCTGCCGATGACCGCTGCTTCGGTCGGCGACATGCCCACCGTCTCGCGGACGGCCAGTGCTGAGGATCCCCATGCAAGGCTGATTCCGCCGCCGCCGTGGCCGTAGTTATGGACAACGGTCTTGTCATCGAAGCGCTCGCTTTCGACGCGGAACCCTCCCGGCCGAAAGGGTCGATGACCGACGATGACCCGGATGACGTTGTCCATCGAGATTGCCGGCGCCGCCCATGGATTTCGCGAATACGACCGCGGGTATGGCACGCGTCGGGAGGACGGGAGCGGCGCACACCCGCTCAGAGAGGTCAGAAGTGCGCCAGCGCCGATCGCCTTCAAGAGGTCACGCCTCTGTGTTCGCGAGGTCATCGGTTCCCCCCTTTCTCTTGGCAATCGTTTTCCGTTATCGCCCCAGGGTGGCGCGGCGTGATCTTCCCGAGCGGTTCGGCACGTGGCCGACGGTGTGGAAGCTGCCGCTCCTTGGCACTCTCAGAATATAGCGCACGGGCGGGCTTGCGGTAAGGCCCGGGTCGTGCTGCAGCATCGCCGGCCGATGCCAGAACCGGCGGAAATCGGAGTCACGAAATGCGTGTGGTGTTGTCGACGTGTGTGCCGCTGGTGCCGATCGGAGTGTGGCGATGACCGAGCATGCGGTGGTGATCGCCGGAGGAGGTCCGACAGGGCTGATGTTGGCGGGCGAGTTGGCGTTGGCGGGCGTGGACGTTGCCATCGTCGAGCGGCGCGCCAGCCAGGACCTCCCCGGCTCGCGCGCGGGCGGCCTGAGCTCACGCACCATCGAGGTTCTCGATCAGCGCGGAATCGCCGATCGGTTCCTTGCGGAGGGGCAGAAAGCCCAGGTCGCAGGGTTCGCCGTAACCCGCCTGGACATCAGCGACTTTCCGACCCGGCACAACTACGGGCTCGCGCTCTGGCAGAACCACATCGAGCGAATCCTCGCCGGCTGGGTCCTCGACGAGTTGGCGGTGCGGATCTACCGCGGACGTGAAGTAACCGGCTTCGCGCAGGACGACACCGGCGTCGACGTCGCGGTGTCCGACGGCCAGTCGCTGCGGGCGGAGTATCTCGTCGGGTGCGACGGAGGACGCAGTCTGGTCCGCAAAGCAGCCGGCATCGAGTTCCCCGGCTGGGATCCGACGACGAGCGCGCTGCTCGCCCAGGCCGAGATGACCGAGGAGCCGGAAACGGGCATTCGCCGAACTCCCTCGGGCATGCATGCCATCGGCAAGGTGGAGTACGAGATCAAGGGCGGCGAGGTGATCTACAAGAAAGGCGGGACGGTGGGGGTCATGTTGACCGAACCGCAGGTCGGAACGACCGAACCCACCCTGCGCGATATCAGCGAGGGCCTCATCGCCGTATACGGAACCGACTATGGAATCCACAGCCCCACCTGGATCACCAGGTTCACCGATATGACTCGGCAGGCAGCGGCCTACCGCAAGGGACGGGTCCTGCTGGCCGGCGACGCGGCGCACGTGCATTCCCCGGTCGGTGGGCAGGGCCTCAACACCGGTGTGCAGGATGCGGTGAATCTGGGGTGGAAGCTGGCCCAGGTGGTCCACCGGACAGCGCCGGAAAGCCTGTTGGATACCTACCATGCCGAGCGCCACCCGGTCGCTGCCCGCGTGCTGCGTCTCACGATGGCGCAAGTCGCGCTAATGCGCGTCGACGATCGCATCGAGGCGTTGCGCGACACCGTGTCCGAGCTGCTCAGCATGGACGAGCCGCGCAAACGATTCGCCGCGATGATGTCCGGTCTGGACATTCATTACGATCTCGGCGAGGGACACCCGCTGCTCGGACGCCGCATGCCCGATCTCGACCTGGTCACCGCCAATGGCTCGCTGCGGGTCTTCACCCTGTTGCACGATGCCCGGCCGGTGCTGCTCAACCTCGATCAGCCCGGCGGCTTCGACATAACTCCTTGGGCAGATCGGGTTCAGCTGGTCGATGCCAGGTGCGTTGGTACGTGGGAGCTTCCGGCACTCGGGCCCGTCACTGCTCCCAGCGCCGTGTTGATTCGGCCCGACGGATATGTGGCGTGGGTGGGAGGCCTGACTCAGCCGGGGCTCGCTGACGCGCTAACCACGTGGTTCGGACCGCCTACTGCGGTGTAGCGCAGCATGCCACCGCGGAAGTTACACCTTATCGCGCGTGAGTCTCGGGATTCGTCCTACGAACGTCGCAAGGCTCCAGTCCACTCTGCGGCTGGCAGAGGCCGACAGCTCGGATCGAACCATCGCCTCGAGAGCTTCGGCTGGCACGGCGGAGCTGCGATAGTATCCCTGGTACTGATCGCAGCCGATCTTCTCCAGAAAATCCAGCTGCTCGATAGTCTCGACTCCCTCCGCGATGACGGAGAGCCGCAGGCTGTGCGCCAGCGACACGATAGCACGGACGATTTCCGCGTTGCTTTCGCTGCGGTCGATTTCCCGAACGAAGCTGCGATCGATCTTCACCTTGTTTAGCGGGAAACGTTGCAGGTAGCTCAGACTCGAATATCCCGTGCCGAAATCGTCCAGGGAAAGCCGTACGCCCAGCTCGCTCAGCTGCTGCAGGATAAATGCCGACTGCTCCGCGTCCTGCATGACTGCGGTTTCGGTGAGCTCGAATTCGAGGAATCGCGCCTCGAGTCCGGACTGCTGCAGTGTGCCGCGCACCTTCTCCGTCAGGTTTGAAGCGCGAAACTGATGCGCAGCAAGGTTGACCGCCATACGCAGGTGAGCCAGGCCGGCCGCGTGCCAGGCGCGAGCCTGCCGACAGGCTTCGCTCAGGACCCAGTCGCCGATGGGAATGATCATGCCCGTCTCTTCGGCGAGCGGAATGAACTCCTCGGGGGGTAGCAGCCCGAGCCTGGGATGATTCCAGCGGAGGAGGGCTTCTACGCCGACGATGTGGCCGTTCCTGATGTCGACCTTCGGCTGATAGTGGAGCACGAATTCATTACGGCAAAGGGCGAGCCGAAGGTTGGATTCGAGCTCCAGGCGCTCGCGTGTGAATGCGTTCATTTCCGGCGTGAAGAACTGGAAGGTATTTCGGCCCATCTTCTTGGCGTGATACATGGCGGCATCCGCGGCCTTCAGCAGGGTCTGCGGGTCCTTGCCGTCCTGCGGATAGAGGCTCACGCCGATGCTCGGCGAGGTCTGCACCGTAATCGACGCGAGTACCATCGGCCGGCCGACGCAGTCCAACACCTGTCTGATCACACTTTCCGCGTGCTCGTGGCCAGCGATGCAGTTGACGATGATCACGAACTCGTCACCGCCGAGGCGGGCGAGGGTGTCGATCTGCCGAAGAGTCGACCGCAGCCGTTGTGCCACCTCCTTTAGCAGTTCGTCGCCCGCCTGGTGGCCGATCGAATCGTTGATCGATTTGAAGCGGTCGAGATCCACCAGCAGTACGGCGAATGAGGCGCCGTCGCGTTCTGCGTGTGCGCTCGCCTGCTCCAGGCGGTCGGCGAGAAGTACTCGATTGGGCAGCCCGGTCAGCGAATCGTGGGTCGCCAGGTGCTGCAGCTGCTCGTTCGCCCGCTGAAGCTGCGTCGCGTGCGCGCGTGAGCGTGACAGGTGAGCATCATAGAAGAGCAGCACCAGCGTCAGGGTGAGGGCGCCGAAAGCGACCAGGGCGACGGTGGTCGCGAGCCAGCCGCTGTTGGCGCCCGTGCCGGTCAGACAATAGGATCCCGCCGCGAACCTCGATGCCGCCATCCCGGTGTAGTGCATCCCAGAGATGGCGAACCCCATGACGATCGCAGAGCCGACCGTCATCAGGCCCGCTCGCTGCGCGTCGCCCGTGCGAGGTCGAACGAAGAGCCACAACGCTGCGAAGGACGCGCCGATGGCGATAGCGATCGAAGCGAGGAAAGGCGCGCGATCTGTACGTGATCATCGGCAGAATCTGGATGGCGCTCATCCCGGAGTAGTGCATTGCGCAGATGCCGAGCCCCATTACGACTGCACTGGCCGCGAGCGCGACTACGCCGATTTTCGGTCGCGCGGCGATCCACAACGCGAAGCCGGAGGTGAGCATCGCGATCACGAGCGAAGCGATCGTCCTCGGAACGTCGTACGCAAGGGGAATGGGGAGCGAGAACGCGAGCATGCCGATGAAATGCATCGACCAGATCCCGCCGCCCATCGCAACTGCGCCACCGCCCAGCCAGAGACGAGCCGACGAGCGGTTCGCGTTCGACACACGAACGGCGAGATTGAGCGCCGTGTATGAAACGAGGATCGCGACGATAACCGAAAGGCTAACGAGCCACGGGTTGTACGTGCCCGTCATTTCAGCTCCTTTCGGGCATCCGCATGGGGTATTCCTGCTGTCGGGCTGGCCGTGCCCGGCTCACGGAGCAGGACTATAGGCGGTGGGCGGCGTACGGCGCGACGGAGGTAGGGCGAGCGGCAGCCGCATATGTGACGCAGATCCCGTCGTGCCGGTGCCGGCGCCTGGCCTGCATCGAGGGTCTCGACAGGCTGGGCGCAATCGGTCGGGAACAGGTCCCCGAGCCGCCTTGCCGGCTTGTCACACGGCATTCGAAGTCCCTAATCTCGCGTGCGGGGGCGTAGAGACCATACTCATCACATTTGCGAGGGACCACCGTGACCACCACATTACCGGCAGAGGAATATCCGCTTCTGGACGTGACAGGCCCGCTGGCGACTATCACGTTCAATCGTCCGCACAAGTTCAATGCCCTTCACCTCGACCTGGTGCCGGTTCTGCGCGACATGCTCTATGAGGTGGAGGGCAACCGGGAAGTCCGCTGCGTGCTCTTCAAGGGCAAGGGAAAGCACTTCATGGCCGGTGGCGACATGTCCTCGGTTCTCAGCTACGAGGAGATGACCCCGGCGCAGCGCATGCACAACGGCGAAAATCCGCCCGTCGCCTTCGCCCACATCGCTCAGATCATGACCCGCATGCCGAAACCGATCGTTGCCAGCGTGCAGGGCGCGGTCGCCGGCGCAGCGATCGGCTTCCTCTGCGCCTGCGACGTGATCATCGCGGGCGAGAGCTCGTTCTATTGGGCGGCGCACGTGCTGCACGGCGGCAGCAACGACGGCTGCCTCAGCTACTTCCTGCCGCGGGTGGTTGGCCATCGCAAGGCACTCGAGATGGCCCTGTTCGCCGAGCGCATCAAGGCAAGCGAGGCGAAGGAGATCGGCCTCGTCAACTATGTCGTGCCGGACGAGAAGCTCGAGGAAGAGACGGCGAAGCTTACCGCACGGTTGTGCAGCGGGCCCACCGTGGCCTACGGGCTGATCAAGAGGCTGTTCCACGCCTCCTGGAAGAACTCTCTTCCCGAGCAGGCGATGCTCGAGGGCGAGCTCTATGGCAATTTCGCCATGCCGTCACGCGATGCGCATGAGGGACTGAAGGCGTTCTTCGAAAAGCGACCGCCGCACTTCCTTGGCCGCTAGGCTTCGATCCCGCAGCGGCGCTTGTCGCCCTTCGGGCCTTAGAGGACCCGCTGGAGCGCCTTGTTGATGCGGATGATCGTAGTTTCGTAGAAAAGGTCGCCAACGACGACAGCGCCTGCAAGGGCGGGATTGATTCCCGCTGTGAATTCATTCATCGATTGGCAGGTCATCACGCCCAGTCGCGTCGCCGCAAACAATATGGCGTAGTCGAGCTGCGCTTGATCCGGCACGATTCCGCCGGCCTCGCCGTAGGACTTTAGAAATTCCTCCCATGAATCGAGCGCCACCGCTTGATCGTAGAAATAGCCCAGGTCGTAGGCTGGATTGCCAATGTGCGCGAATTCCCAATCGAGAATGGCGCTGATCCTGTTCTCGTGCACCAGCATATTGGCGAGATGGACGTCGCCGTGAACGAGCGCTCGCGGTGCGCGATCGTTGAGCTTCGCATTGCGGCGGAGCCACTCGAATGCGAGAGTGAAGCAGGGCGAAGGCATTTCGAGGGGCGTCCAGGCGGCCACTCCTTCCTCAATCCAGGCAAGGGCCTTGTCGCTCGAGCGACCGCTGCGATGGTCCAACTCGCCGAAGGCGGCGACCGGAATGCGGTGCATGGCGGCAAGCTGCTGCGCAACGTCGCGGCAGACCGCCGCATTGCGCGCAGGAAGCTTGTACATATGGCCGATCGAAATGCCGGGGGCCTGTTCGACGAGCATGAATTTCGAGCCGAACACTGACCCCGTCTCCTCCACGGCGATCGGTTGAGGGACGCGGACACCATGTGCGTACAGCGTTTTGATCAGCCTGTATTCGTCAGTCACCGACGCTCCACCAAAGGTGGCACTGGCATCGGCGCGCAGGATCAGATGCTTTGGCAAAGATCGCGTGTTCTCGAGAGCAATCCTCAACGTGAATTTGGAGTAGCCGCCGGAAACGAATGCGCTTTCGGCGATGGTCACGTCCGGCTCGCGCGGAAATGCTCGGCGAATGAAATCGGCCAGCGCCTTCTCGTCATAGGCTCTGGCATTCCTCATCGCGGAAGCAACCGCTTGATCGGATGCCGCGGAGAGCTCTTCAACAGCCGCTGCGAACTTTCGATTGTATTCTGCCTCGATAGACGCAAGCGCCTGGCTCAACTGCCTCGCCGCAGGGGTGCTGCGGTCTATCAATTGGCGCTGCAGGTTCCCCAGGAGCCTGAGGAAATCATCGAGGCGCTCGGGAGCACTGGAGCAGAACGCCTTCAATTCCGCCTGAGGACCGACCTCCGACTCGACCTGGGGGAGA
Source organism: uncultured Gammaproteobacteria bacterium (assembly GCA_963728295.1). Taxonomy (GTDB): domain Bacteria; phylum Pseudomonadota; class Gammaproteobacteria; order Steroidobacterales; family Steroidobacteraceae; genus DATJKD01. The sequence goes on from CAVSKB010000012.1 coordinate 43,866, forward strand.
ATGGCCTGCAATTCCGCATAGCATTCTTTCCGCAGGCCGGATGCCGCCGAGATCTGGGTCATCATGTAGTCGAGTAGTCTGCGTGCGGCGCGGATCTGCAGTTCGACAATAGGGTCTTTGCGCGTCGATGCAGCGAGATTGCCGAAGGTGGCCTTCAGGTACAGCAGGTGGGGAAGTATCGAAGAGCTCATCTTGACGGTCGCCTTGTCCGGATCGTTTGGAGGGCCAGGTGATGTCTCACTCGGCGTCAGCGAGTGGATGTCGGCCGACTTCGACGATGCCGATCCCGACTTCACCCGTTTCCTTGAGCTTCAGGGGGCTCATCGTCTCGAGGATTCTGTAAGCCGGTCTCCCGCTGGCAGCCTCGGCAAAGAGCGGCACGTCGGCATGGCGGTTTGCGATGTCCGCCTCGATCGAGAAGCGCTGTCCATAGACATCGGCGAGTTGATACTCGAGCTTGGCAGGCCATCCGTCCTTTTCACCGACTCTCCTGACGTCGACGGCCGTCAAGGCAATCGCACCCCTCCGGGAGTCAGCGGTGTAGCCCTCGCGGGCTTCGATGTTCTGGCGGGTGAGCGTCGAAATCGTCATGACGCCAAACGCACGATCCGGAAAGTGCAGCCCGGACCAGACATGACGGGCAACCGCATTATCCGTGCGCATCGACCACGAATGATCACGATAAGCGTAGCTCTTGATGTCATAAGTCTCCGTCGTGCCCTCATGATCGGCAAGGACAGTCCCCGTCACCGTCATGGCCTGCTGATGGTGATTGAACGGGAGGTTCATGCCGTACGACATCAACTCCTTGAAGGACGGAATATCCGGGGCAGCGTATTGGCATGTCGAGAAATCAAAGGTCGGAAACCGCTTCTCGAAGATCAGATCCACCTGCAGGCCGGCATCCTTGAAGAGAAGACGAAAGGAATTCAAGGCATCCATAAATTGCAATGTCAGTTTGCCGTCGCTGAGCTCGCGCGAGAAGGCGAAATCTTCAGGCATGCGGGCCTCGCCTGCGTAATTTCGGTTCCTGCCGCGAATGCTGAGATTGAGAGCGAAGCGCGAGCGATCGAACAGAGGTTCGTTGTTGATGTGACAAACTCCGAACACCTCTCGCTCTGCATCGAGGATGATGAAGAAGTAATTCTCTTTCCACCGCACGTACGCGTAAGGCGGCACCGGATGTGGAAGGTCGTCGTGTGGCGTGGTGGTCATGGTGGTTCTCTGCTTTTCGAGCTCACTTCAGCTTTGCGGCTGAACTCTTGTTTGCCCTACTCGATCAGCTTGCTGACCGAGTCCGAGAAGGCGCTCTCGACCCCGGCGCTGTTGTAGGCCTTGACCGCGAAGTACCAGCGCGCGGGTGTCAGGTCCTCGATCGCCACGCTCGTCATGCTCTTGTTCGGCAGCGGTACGGCGTGCGTGTAGCTGCCGGCTGATGTGCCGTAGTGAACGCGGTAGCCCGCCAGGTCGGTGAGCGTCGAGCCGTCGGTATTCCTGGTTGGCGCGGTCCACGACAGCGTCACGGAACCCGTGCCGGACACGGACGTGACACTGATCGAGAAGGCGCTCAGGCTGCGAGTGGCCTTGCCGTCGGTCACGCTGATGACAATGTCTCCATACGTCCCGACGTGGCTCGTCGTCGGCGTGCCTGACAGCCGGCCGGTCGATGGGCTGAACGAGGCCCAGCCAGGACGGTTCTCGACCGCGAACGTGAGCACATCCTGGTCGGGATCGATCGCCTCCGGCGCGAACTCGTAGGTCTGTCCAATGACCGCCATCGTATCGGGCATGCCTGCGATCGTCGGCACCGTGTTCGTGGCGCTGTCGGGGTCGGGCGCTGCGCCGTTGCCGTCGTCGTCACCGCATGCGCCGAGGACGACCAGCAGCGCAATTGGGTGCGTGCACTTCACTGAATTGAGATTCCTCAGTGGAAGCAGAGCAATCCCGGAGACTACTGCAACGCCTCAATGGCATCAACGCCTCAATGGCACGCGGCGCCATCTCTCGTCGCGGTCTACGGCTCGCTCTGCGCAGCCTGGTGAATGTGGCTACGGGAGCTTACGTCCTCGCACGCTTTCTTCAGCGCGTGGCCAAGGCGGGAATGACTTCCTGGGAGAACAACTCGAGCGAGTGCCGCGCCTCGTCCTCGTGCATCGCGCCGAACACCATCTGCCCGAGCACGAAATTGGCGCCGGCCGCGAGCGTTTGATCGGCCAGGAACTCGCGGACGGTCCCCGGGGTCCCGGCGACCGCGAGGCCCTGCCGGACGTATCCGTCCCAGTCGCGCGGGAGCAGGTGTTCCAGCGGAAACTGCACGTGGCTGCGCTCCCACAGATCCGTGAATGACGCCCGCCATTTCGCGAAGGCGCGCTGTGCGAGACGCTCGGCTTCGGCATCCGTGTCCGCGACGATGATGTGGCGCAGGAGCCCGAGCGCGGGTAACCGGTCCGCAGGTTTGCCGAGCTTCGCCCATTCCTCGCGATAGCGCTTGAGGCACGGCGTCGCGATGCTCAGCGGCATCAGCGAGATCACGTTGACGTCGTGGGCCGCGGCCCAGACCGTCGAGTCGGGGTTGGCGATCCCGTACCACAGCGGCGGATGCGGCTGCTGCAGCGGCCGCATCGTGATCTCGACGTGGCGAAACTCGAAATGTTCGCTGCGGAAGTCCAGGAATGTCGAGGTGAGCGCCGCAAGCAGCGCGTCGCGCACCTCCTCGTAGCGCTGCGGCACGCTCGCCCGCTCGATGCCGTACATCTCGTGCTCGATCCACACTGCGCCGCGGCCGAGTCCGATCTGCATCCGGCCGCCGCTCATGTGGTCGAGCATGCAGATCTCCTCGGCCAGACGCAGAGGATGGTAGAGCGCCGCCACGTAGACCATGGGCCCGAACTTCAGACGCCGCGTGCGTTGCGCGACGGCGGCAAGATAGACGTTGGGGGACGGCGCCCGGCCGAGCGGCGTGCCGTGGTGCTCGGCGACGTGGTAGGAATCGAAGCGCAGAGCGTCCAGCGCCTCGACGATCCGCAGCCGCGCCGCGTAATGCCCGGCGAGCGGCAGCCCGCAGTCGTCGACGTGATCGAAGACGCCGAACCTCATAGCCGGAGGATATTCAAACGCTGCGTGAGGCGCCAAGAAGTCGCTTTCAGTGCAACGAGCGCCCCCGGCCAACCTGTTGATGCAGTTAAGGTTTCACAGAAACAGGCTTTCGCGACGGAAACCCCGAAGTCTGCGAACCGCCTCCCGTCCCGAAGCTACCGTCGCTGTCATCATCTCGCCGCCGCTGTTCACAGTGGATTCTCCGAGCTGAGACCGCGAAGTACCGCCCAGTCGCCATGCGATCGCATGTAATGAACGACAGCCTCAAGCCGACCCGACCCACGACGGCGATTCGCGGGGCGTTCCTGTCTGTAGGGATGCGCTGGACGGACCGGCTGCTGGGCATCCTCAGCACGGTGATCCTCGCTCGCCTGCTGATTCCGGAAGACTTCGGCTTGGTCGCCATGGCGATGGTGGCCGTCGGATTCTTCGACGTCCTGCTCGACCTCGGGGTGAGTGCTGCCCTGATCCAGCATGACCACGCAGGCCACGAGGAGTTCAGCACCGCATGGACACTTCGCCTCGCGCAGTGTGTGGTGACCGCGCTGCTTCTCGTCGCCCTGACGCCGCTCGTTGCGGATTATTACGATGACCCGCGCGTGCTTAATGTCCTGAGAGTCGCGGCAATCACCGTGCTCATCGGCGGGTTCGAGAACATCGGCACCGCCAGCTTTCTGCGGAACATGGAGTTGGGTCGGGACTTCCAGTTCGTGCTGTTCAAGCGACTGGTCAGTGTCGCATGCACCATCGTGCTCGCGATCGCTTTGCGATCCTATTGGGCGCTGATCCTCGGAAGCCTGGTGTCCCGGCTCGTGGGGGTCGGGGCCAGCTACCGGATGAGCCGGTTCAGGCCGTACCTGACCCTGAGCCGGGTTTCCACGATTTGGGCCTTCTCACAATGGAGTCTGTTAACGGGCATCGCGCGTTACCTGAACGGAGCGATCCCGCGCCTCGTGCTGGGCGGGCGGGCGAATGCAGCGGCGCTCGGGACCTACGCGGTGGGCGAGGAGGTCGCAATGCTGCCGACGAGCGAACTCCTGGCGCCGCTGGGTCGCGTGATGTTCCCTGCTTTTGCGGCTGCCAAGAACTCGCCGGGCGAGCTGTTGCGTCTGGTCACGCTTGCACAGGCGGTCCAGGCAATGCTGGCAATTCCGCTCAGCCTTGGCATGGTGCTCGTGGCGGACGACGCGATTCCACTGCTGCTCGGTCAGCAGTGGACGGCTGCCGTGCCCATCGCGCAGATCGTGGCGCTGACGGGTGTCGCGACCGCGCTTGGGTACAGTCCGGGATACATGCTGACGGTGACCGGCCGGATGCACGTGCTGTGCTGCTACACGTGGGCCAAGACGCTGCTCCTCGTGCTGCTGATCCTGCTGGTGTTCCGCGGCGCGGATGCCGAGCGGATTGCGATGGCCGGGCTGGTGACCTCCGTGGTAGGCCTCGTCGCCCTGCAGGCCATAGCCTGGAAGGCGCTGCCGGGCTTCGGCGGCATGCGCTTCTGGTCGCAGACCTGGCGACCGGTGCTTTCGGCAGCGCTCATGAGTGCTGTCGTCTTCGCGGTTTCGGTCGCGCTCGTCGACGCCGGGCGATTGCCGCGGCTCATTGCCGAGATTGGCGCTGGCGCCTTGGTCTACAGCCTGAGCACGCTGGCGTTGTGGCTTGCGGCTGGCAGGCCACTGGGCGCGGAATCGTACTCGCTCGAGCGGGTGCGGTTGTGGCTGGCGCGCGCCAGCCCAATCTCAAAAACACGACTCAGGTCACAGCGTAAGTAATCAGACAAAGACAACGATTTGCGCTGCACATTTGCGAGATTTGCGGCCGACGTTCAACCGGTCATCTCCGGCGCGACGCGCCAAATAGTGACGTAAGCCGCAATCGTGACGATGGCACTGCCTCAACTGCCGAGGCGCGTCCAGCCATCTGCGAAAATTCATCCCCTTGGGAGCCCGGCGCTGCAGAGCCCGGTATATGCGGAGATTCAGATCAGTGCGGAAGCCATGTCGGTGAATCGGCGCGCGGCAAGCCAGTTGCCAGTCGTCATTCTCTCGGGCGGCGTCACGGGGCTCGGTGTACTCAGGGCGTTTGCCCGGCAGGGTATCCCGGCTTTTGTGTATCCGACGGCCCTCACGGACGTGCTCCGGCATTCCCGCTGGTATCGGGCATTGCCCGGCGTCGATGACCGGGCACCCGCTCCCACGCCGAGTGTCGCTGTCCTCGAGAAGGTACTCGCGGACTCGAGACTCCCAGGCGCTTTCCTATGCCCGTGCTGCGACGACTGGAACCGTGTCGTCGCAGAGTTTGCCGAGCGTCCATCGGGTGCCTTCATCAGCATGGTTCCGACGCGGGCTGCGCTCGAGACGCTCCAGAACAAGGCGAATCTGGCGACACTGTTGCAGACGCTCGGCGTCCCCATGCCGAAGACGCGGTTGATCGACAGCAGCGCCGACATCTCGGAATTGCCTCCGTCCGAGGACACCTTCTATTTCCTCAAGCCAAGGAACTCGCAGAGCTTCCGGGCGCGCTTCGGCACCAAGGGCGTTCGCGTGCGTACCGTCGAAGAAGCCAGAAGGCGGCTCGATGAGATCACCTTCGCACACATGAGCGTCGTCCTGCAGGAGTACATTCCCGGCTCCTTCGCCGAGCACTTTTTCATCGATGGCTACGCCGATCACTCTGGCGCCATAAAGGCGCTGTTCGCACGCCGCCGACTGCGGATCTATCCGCCCGATTTCGGCAACAGCACGTCCATGGGCAGCGTGCCCCTGTCGGATGTCGCCGGCGCGGTCGAGAGCGTTCGTCGCGTGCTTGCGGCGGTGAACTATCGCGGCATCTTCTCGGTCGAGTTCAAACGTGATCCGCGCGACGGAGCGTTCAAGCTTCTTGAAATCAACGCCAGGCCCTGGTGGTTCGTCGACTTCGCCGTGCGTTGCGGTGTGGATGTCTGTCGCATGGCCTACGACGATGCCCAAGGCTGCGAGGTGCCCGCGCTCGAGACCTACTCGGTCGGTGCGACCTGCATTTTTCCATACCAGGATATCTTCGCGATGCAGCCGCTGGTCGCCGCCAGGCAGACGAGCTGGTGGCGCTGGCTCGTCGAAGTCACGAGAGCCCTGCAGCCCGTCGGTTGCACGGACGATCCCATGCCGGCCATCGTCGGCACCGCGCGCGTTCTGACCAGGGCGCTGCGCAACCGGCTAACGCACGGCGATGCACCACCGCTTCCGGTGCTGGAGTGAAATCGGATGTCCACGTGCGCGAACTTGGGGAAGGCGATTTCGATGCCTGGCGCGCCGTGCTTGCCCGGTCGCCGCAGGGTGGCGTGTATGGGCTGCCCGAGTATCTCGCCGCGCTGTGCGAGGCCACAGGAGCGCGCTACCGGATCATCGGCGTCTTCCTGAACGATCAGCTGGTCTGCGGCGCCCCGCTGTACGAGCGCCGCGAGCGAGCCGGCACAGTCGTCACCAATCGCACGCTCCTGTACTACAACAGCATCGTTCTGGATCTGCCGCCGAGGAAATTCCACTCAGACCTGACCGCGCAGATGCAGTCGGTGCTTGCAGCGCTCGAGCGGAGCCTTGCAGGCCGTGGCTACGCGCACGTGTCGCTGCACAACCATGCGTCGTTGACGGATCTGAGGCCGTTCCTGGCCAGAGGCTGGGATCCGTCGTTGTCTTATACATACGTGGTGTCACTAGCCGACATGGCGGAGCAGTGGGAGCGAGTCGACCAGAACCTCAAACGGCTGATTCGACGGTGCGAGCGCGATGGCGTCACCTATCGTGAGGATACGGATTTCGACGCGCTGTTTCGCCTCCACTGGCAGACGCACCAGCGCAAGGGAGCTCCGCTATACCTGCCCGAGGCGGCGTTCCGCCGATTTTTCGAACGCGTGCACGCCTGCGGGCTGGCGCGCCTCGGTCATGCAGTCTTCGACGACAAGGTCGTCGCTTCCCAGCTGATGTTGGTGGGGCCGCACCCGGTCAGCCACACGGTTTGCGCTGGCGCGGACGAGGACTACCTGAGACTGGGTGCGAGTGCCTTCCTGCGCTGGCACGCCTTCCTGGCGCTACATCGCGATGGCTATGCGGCGAACGACCTGACCGACGCCTCGCTCAATCCCGTCACGCGGTTCAAGAGCCAGCTCGGCGGTGACCTCACTCCGACGTTTTCGATTGCGCGATCGGACTCGTTGCTGTTCCGTCTCGAGGGCGGGGCGCGGCACATCAGGACTGGGCTGCAGCAACGTCTGCGCCGCCCCCGAGTGGACGACTCCGCATGAACGGCGCCAACCTCATCTGCGAGTCTCTTCGCGAGTTGGGTGTCAGCCACGTCTTTGGGCTGCCGGGTACGCAGAACGTCCTGCTTTACGAGGCACTGCGCACCCGTGGAATGCGCAGTATCGTGGCTTCGGATGAAGGCGCCGCCGCTTTCATGGCCGCCGGCTACGCGAGGGCGAGCGGACGGGTCGGCGTATTGACCACGATTCCGGGGCCGGGCTTTGTCTATGCGCTGGCGGGTATCGTCGAAGCGCAACACGATTCCGTGCCGCTGCTTTGGCTGACACTGCGCCAGGCGGACAACGGTCGGGCGTTCCAGCTGCAACAGATCGACCAAGCGGCCATGGCGAAGCCGGTGGTGAAGCGGTGCATGCTGGTCGAGCGGACGGACGAACTCGCCCAAGCCCTGCGCGAGGCATATGCGGAAGCCGCAGCAGGCGAGCCTGGGCCAGTACTGCTTGAGATTGCATCCGCTGTGCTGGAAGCCGAGTGCGTGCGTGCCGAGAGTCCAACGCCCACAGTCGCAGACGCTGTGGATATTCGGCCTTTGGCGGCGCTGCTGGCCCAGTCGGCACGCCCGCTGATCTACGCAGGGCAGGGTGCCCAGGGCGCCGCCGAAGAGGTGCGGCGATTGGCAGGGCGGCTTCGGGCTCCGGTGCTCTTTACGAGTAGCGGACGTGGTGTGCTTCCGGACACTGATCCGCTGGCTTTCGTTCAGGATTTCTCGACTGGGCTTGGCAGTGTCGTACCGGAATTGATCGAGCGCGCCGATACTGTCCTCGCATTGGGCTGTAAATTCACGCACAACGGCAGCGGTGGCGGCCGATTGCAGCTGCCGGAGAACAAGCTCGTGCGGATCGACAGCTCGGCCGCCGTTCTTTCTGCCAACTATCCGGCCCGGCTCGCGGTCCAGGCAAGAGTCGAGGACGCGCTCGCCCAGCTGGCTGGTGTGGAGCTCCCCCGCAGCCAATGGGCCGAACACGACTTAGTCGAGTGGCGTGCCCGCCTCGACAGGGAAAACTCGTTACCGATCTCGCACGAGCCTGTTCTCGGCGACACCGAGACGGGCTCCGTGCGTGCATTTTTTCAGGCCCTTGCTGCCGCGGCAGGGGCTCGCGCAATCTATGCGGCCGATGCCGGTCTGCACCAGGCCCTGACGCGCCGGTACGCGGTTGCGATGCTGCCGCGGGGCCTCCTTTGCCCCAGCGACTTCCAGTCCATGGGGTTTGGTTTGCCGGGCGCCATCGGGGCAGCGCTCGCCCGCCCGGAGGCCTGTGTGATTGCGTGTGTCGGGGATGGCGGGCTGGCGCTCTCAGCGGGAGAGTTGCTCACAGCAGTCCGTGAGGGCATCGACCTCGCAATCGTCGTCTTCAGCGATGGCCAGCTGAACCTGATCCGCCGACAGCAGGTGACGAGGTTTGGTTACGAATCGGGCGTCCGGCTTCGCAATCCGGACTACTCGGCGTTAGCGAAAGCTGTCGGATGCTCCTATTTTCCTGTGGTCGGCGACCTGACATCGCTCGCTCACGGATGTCATCGGGACACCGGGGGTTCGCCTGGTCGAATTGCGGCTGGCCGACACGCCATCCTTCCATGTGCAACAAATTCGCAGTGCCGTGCGCGAGCGCGTTCGTCCGCTGGCGCCCCCGGGATTCTGGCAGGTGCTAAAGCGTCTCGGCGCGCGTTAGCCTGGCGATGACGCCATCACTACATTGAGGACCGAGTAGCGTCACTGCGCGTAGGCGTTCAGGAACTCGTCCCAGCTCGTCGTGAGCGCGAGATCGATGGTCGAACGGTAATACGTGTAGTTCGAGTCCTTCTGGGACGCCTTGCTGATATGGTAGATCGTGATGCCGCGCACGTCCGCGTAGGCGTTCGTATGCCCTTCCCAGAGCACGGTCGAGGTGAACGCGTTCATCACGGCCTGCGCCTTTGCCTTGATCCCGGCGTCGCTGACCGCCGCATTGATCTCTTTCGCCATGTCATAGAGATCCTTGTCCATCGGCGCCTGCCACATCGAACGTGTGGCACCGAACGCCTGGTCGTACTTCTTGCGATTGGCGGCGAGACCGTTGCTGAGCGCGACGGCGAACTGGTCGGTCGCCGTCAACAGCGTGTTGAGCCGGGTGTCCACCGCCACCGCCGACCACGTGCGCTCTCCGCCCTGGATGATCGCGGACTTGGCGGTCGCAACCGCGACCTGATCGGCGCTCATGAACGGGTTGGCTCGCAGCTGTGCGATCACGGTGTCGTACTCGATACCATTCCAGTTCACGTACTCCTCGGACGCTGCGATCGCCGTGGCCTTGCCCTGCCACAGCTTGTAGATCTCGATCGTGGCCATGTTGCAGCCGTCGTAGCCGACGACGTCGATGAACCCGAGCTGCGGTATGGCGGTCTTCATCTCGTGGTAGTCGAGTGTGTCGACGTTCGTGTCGTCCTCCATGACCCAGCCCGGGTGCCAGTTCCAGCCGTGTCCCCAGAAATAGAGCGCGTAACGGTCGGCCGGATGATTGGTCTTCGTCCAGGTGACGAAATCGATCAACGTCTGGGGATCACCGAAATTTCGTTCGCCCCAGTCGGCCACCGCGCTCGCCGCGTCCGCAACGATGCCCTGCGTCACGTAGTAGAGCTTCGTCGTCCGCCAGTCGCCGCGACTCGTGTCATAGCCGGGTCCGCGATCGGCCAATGCGACGATCTTCACATTGGCGTCGGAGCCGGCGAGGCCGAGCTCCTGCTCGATGTCCTTGACGATGTAGTCCTCGAGGTTGTTGTCGCCCGACATGTAGACCATGATCGTCCAGCGGGCTTGTGGGGCGGCAGGCGCGGCATGCGCGACGCCCACGAGGAAGCTGGAGAGTGCGATGCCGGTCGCCAACCACGATAGTGTCTTCATGGACGCTCCCTTAAGTCTTGTTCATTGGATCCGGGCAGCGTGAAACGTACCGCATGGCTCGCCACTTTGCCAAAGATCTCCACACCTCCTGTGATGCGGTACGGGCCATCCTTGGGAACCGGGACCTTGGGTTCACGCTCCTGATCGCGGTGTTCGAGGCGTCGATAATCCCAACTCGCGGAATCTGATGGGGTTTTCGGCACATTTCGCAGTGCCCCGAGGCAATCTACAGTGCGGAAAGCGAAGGCGTGCAAAGTCAAAAGCGCTGCGTGCTCGCCTTCGATAGTCTCTCGCAGCAGGGTAGAGCAATGATGAGCATTTCGTTGGAAGACGAGTTGCCTGTCCGGCGCCTACCGGACGATCCTGCATGGCTCGAGAATTTCTGCTTTGACGGCTATGACCATCGGCGCGACGTCGGATTCTGGATCCATTGTGGTCGCTGGTGGCGTGATCACACGATCTGGCGCGAGCAGGTGCTCGTGTACCTTCCGGGCAACACTTACCTCGTTCACAGGGCCTGGGGGCGTCGTCCTTCCGACCGAGGTCCGAGCGCAGCCCTGCTCGACTTGATCTGTGAAGACCCCGGCGCGGCCTGGAGAATCAGGTATCGCGGTCCGGCGCGTCCCACGCAAAGCGCGGAGCTGCAGCGCGGGCCACTTACCGAGGCCGAGCAGTACCTTCTCGATCTGGACCTTGCCTTCACGTCCAAGCGGCCGGTTTGGCAAATGACTGGAATCGCCGGAGAGAAGTGGGGCAAGTTTCATACTGAGCAGACGGGCCGCATTCGCGGCCATATTGTTTACGACGGGCGAACGATCGAGATGGACGGCCTGGGCTGGCGCGACCACTCGCGGGGATCGCGCGACGTCAGCGGCATGGGCCGGCACTGCTGGATTCACGGAAATTTATCCCGTGGGAGATCGTTCGCGCTGACGACCGTGGACAATCTGGTCGGCGGTGCTTTCGTCCGCGGGCTGGACAAGAGTCGTCATCTGGGAGGGAGCTGAGCTCCACGATGCCCACTGCTCCAGTCCGCCGTTCCTCGAATCGAGTGCGATGCCTCCGCCAACCTACGACATGGTCCTGGAATATGCCGGCGGGCGGATCGAAGTCTTTGCGGATACCGTGCGCTGTCTTCCGCATTCCACGACGCGCCACATGGACTGCTTCGACGGAGTGACTCCCGGACAGGCGCACGTCGTCACCTATGAGCAGGGCACGATATTCACCGTCGACGGCGAACGTTGCGACGGCCACACCGAGCGCTCTTACATCCTCGGGGCTTGAGCCGTGGAGGAACACTTGATCCTGGCGGATGAGAAACAGCAGCCAACGCCCGAGCTCATCGAGGCGATACGTCGGCGCTTTCCGACCGAGCGGCTCGTCGACGAGACGCTGACTGCGAAGATGCGAAGACGCGGCAACGGTCGGCACCGTCCGCAATCACTGGAGCAAGTTTCGGAACGGCTTCGGGCGTTTCTCGCTCAGCGCCTTCAGGGTGAGCTGCGAGTGACGGACATTCGATCGATCGCCGGAGGGTCATCGAAAGAGCAATACGCCTTCCGGTTGAGCTGGACCGACGAGAAAGGCACGCCGCGCGACGAGCAGTTGGTATTGCGCATGCGGCCGACGGCATCTGTCGTCGAGACCCATCCGTTGCGCGAGTATCAGGCGCTTGCCGCCGTGCGCGACACCCTTCCGGTCCCGCCCTTGTACTGGATCGACCCGGAGGGTCGGGAGCTCGGGCAACCCGCACTCATTTATGGTTTCTGCGAGGGCATCACCAAGCCTCCGCGGGAAGGAGCATACAACCCGCGCGGTGGGTACGGGCCCAGGTACCGTGCGCTGCTCGCGCCGCAATTCGTACGCTATCTCGCGGAGCTCGCAAAATTCGACTGGCGGTCCGCCGACATGAGCGCTTTTGAGCCACCAAGGCCCGGCTCCAACGAGGGCGTGATCGCCTCGATCAACTGGTGGGCGAGGGTCTGGGAAGAAGACTGCCTCGAACGCAACCCCCTCATCACGCTCGCCACGCAATGGCTGCGTGAGCACGCTCCGCCGATCGACTATGTCTCGATCGTTCACCAGGACTTCCGAGGCGGCAATTTCCTGTTCGATCCCGCGGACGGGCGAATCACGGCACTCCTCGACTGGGAGCTGGTTACGCTCGGAGATCGCCACGTCGACCTGGCGTTCCTGCTCAGCCCGTTGTTTGCGGAGACACTCGACGATGGCCAGGTGATGGCCGGAGGCCTGCTCACGAAGGAAGCACTGCTCGAGGACTACCAGCGGCTTTCGCGGCCTTCCGGTCGATCCAGCGCGACTCGCCTACTACACCGTCTTCACCTGCTGGCGCGGGGCGATCAATTCCACGGCCAGTGCCGCGCGGGTCATCGCGGGACAGCAAACGCACCAGGACCTGCGCGTGGGCTGGCTGCTCGGCACCGCGCCGACGCTGCTGAAAACACTGCGCGAGCTCCTCGTAGAGGCGACCCGATGATCCCGAATCACCTGTTGCGTCTGCAGACCATGTTGCGCTCGATGGTCGAGGTGATCATCCCCGCGCTCGATCCCGACAGCCAGCTCGCGCGCGATCAGGCACAGATACTCGTTGCAAACCTGCGCCTGCTGAGCGAGCAGGCCGACCGCAGCTACGAGTACGAGATGGTGGAGCTTCGCGAATATGCGGCGTTACTGGCAAGACTGATCGCCAGCGAGTCATCGGGTACGGCAACGATGGCGCTGCAGCCAGCGTGTCAATCGCTGCTGCGCGACGTCGAGCCGATCGCGGCGCTGCCGATTCCGCGGCACGCAGACCTGGCCGCGCACGTCCGGGCCCTGAAGGCGGCGGTCGATGGGCTGCTCGAGGCCGCCAGCGACGACGGCGAGCCTGGCCACTACAGCAGAGTTGTTGCCGCCGTGCTCGAGCAAGCGGCTGCGCAGAACCTTCGCGAGCGGGTCTGGTTCAAGGCTGCGGGCCTCGACGCAGAGCCCGATGCGCTGCCGGCCAGCGACCAGGTGTTGCAGCTATGAATCTTGATTTTTCCGAAGAACAAAAGGCGCTCAAGAGCGAGCTACGGCGTGTGCTCGGGTCCCGTCCCGGCGTGAAGAGCGCGCGCGAGGCGCTCGAGGGACGTGCTGCTTTCGACAAAGCCCTGTGGCGTCAGCTCGGCGAGCTCGGCTGGCTGTCGGCTTCGATGCCCGAAGAGCATGGGGGCCAGGGTCTCGGGTACGAAATGCTGTGCTGCGTGGCGGAGGAGATCGGACGATCACTCGCGGCAATACCATTTTCGTCGTCCATCGCGCTCGCTGCAGAGGCGCTGCTGATCGCGGGCTCGAAAGCGCAGAAGCAGACCCATCTGCCGGCGCTCGCTCGTGGTGAGCGCATCGGGGCGCTGGCGATTGCGGAGTCGGCCGGGCCGCTCGAGCCTCAGTCGATCTCAGCCGTGTCTCGGAACAACCGCATCACGGGCACGAAGATCGGCGTCACCGACGGCATGATCGCCGAAGTTCTCCTCACGGTGGCGTTGCGCGACGGAGAGCCGGAACTGTTCCTGGTCGACTCCCACGCCGATGGCGTCGAGCGGCAGCTGCAAACGGGAGTTGATCCGAGCCGCGCGCCCGCGCGCATCCGTTTTGAGAATGCGCCGGCCGAAGCGCTCGGAGCGACGAATGGATGGAGCGGGATTCGCAGGCTGCTCGATCGGGCAGCGATCGTCTGTCGCATTCGAGCAGGTAGGCACGGCGGATGCAGCGCTCGAAATGGCGAAGGAGTATGCGCTGAGTCGGCGAGCCTTCGGGCGGATGATCGGATCGTTTCAGGCCATCAAGCACAAGCTCGCGGACGTCTACATCGCCAACGAATTGGCGCGCTCAAATGCCTACTATGCCGCATGGGCATTGGAGGCAGATGCAAAATCGCTGCCGCTCGCGGCAGCCACTGCACGGGTCGCCGCTACCGAAGCGCTCGAGCGCGCGGGGCGCGAGCTGATCCAGGTGCACGGCGGCATCGGCGTTACCTGGGAACACGACTGTCATCTCTATTACCGGCGCGGCCAGCATCTCGGTCTCGCCCTCGGCGGACTCAAGGAATGGCAGTATCGGCTGGTAGCCGAACTGGCGCGGGCGACCTGAACGGATCGGGGTAGAAACGCTCGTGGACTTTGAAGACACACCGCAAGAAGCGGCCTTCCGCGCTGAAGTGCGCGCCTGGATCGCAGGCACCGGCAAGCGCTTTGTGCCGCCGGCGAATGCGAGCGATGCCGAGATCGTGAGCATCGCACGGGCCTGGCACGCCGCGCGCGCCGATGCCGGCTACACAGGCTTTGGCCTGCCTGAATCGATTGGCGGGCGGCCCGGCGCACTGATCGAGGAAATCATTTTCCTTCAAGAGCAGGCGATTCATCCAATGGGCCGGGTTGAGATCATGACGCTCGGCACGGGAATGGCGATTCCCACGGTCCTTGCCCATGGGACGCCGGAGCACCTGGAAATGCTTGGCCGCAAGACCCTTCGCGGGGACATTATCTGGTGCCAGTTGTTCTCCGAGCCGGGCGCCGGCTCCGATCTCGCGGGCATTCGCACCTCCGCGGTGCGCGAAGGCGATGACTGGGTCGTCAATGGTCAGAAGGTCTGGACCTCGGGCGCCTTCTTTGCGGACTGGGGGCTGCTGCTGACTCGTTCCGACCCCTCGGTTCCCAAGCACCGGGGGCTCACGTACTTCCTGCTCGACATGCGCACGCCCGGTGTGGAGGTGCGCCCGCTCAAGCAGCTCGGCGGGCGCTCGGAGTTCAATGAAGTGTTCCTTACCGACGTCCGCATTCCCGAACGGCTTCGACTGGGCGAGATTCATGGCGGCTGGAAAGTGGCGATCACTACGTTGTCGAACGAGCGGCTGGCGCTCACGGGCGATGCAGCCGTCGGTCGCAATTTGATCGCGCCTCTCCTGCGCCTCGCATCACGCGTGCCGGCGGCAGATGGCCGGCGACTCATCGACGATTCGGGTTTTCGCGAGCGGCTGGCTTCCTACTATGTGACTGTGGCCGGGATCGATCACATCGGAGCACGTATCTCGACCGCCTTGTCTCGCGGCCAGAACCCCGGGTCCGAGGCAGCCATCGGCAAGCTGACGCTCACGCGTTGGCTGCAAGCGATGGGCACGTTCGGCATGGACCTGGCCGGAGTCGCGGGCGCCATTGTTGATCGCGACGCCGATCCCGATCTCTTCGAGATCCAGCAAGGGTTCTTCCTCGCTCCCGGCTACCGCATGGGCGGTGGCACCGAGGAGATTGGAAAAAACATTCTCGCCGAGCGTGTGCTGGGACTTCCGCCCGACATTCGTGTCGACAAAGACGTGGCCTTCAAGCGGTTGGTGGATTGACGCGGCTCGGCTCCCTCGAGCCGGGCGGATCCCAGTCCAAGCCGAGCAGCAGACAGCCTGTGATCGTACGCGTGTTGTGGCGCGTGCCCGGCTCGTAGACGATCCAGTCTCCCGGTTTCAGCACCGTGCCGTCGTCGTCGATCGCCTCGCCCTCGAGTATCAGAAACTCCTCGCGACAGGCGTGCACGTGCGGAATAGTCGCGGCGCCCGGCTCCATGCGCATCAGGTACGAGCCGCGCTCGCTGCGCGCGTCGTGCGATAACGGCGCATAGGACATCTCAGGCTGCAGGGGCCCGTCGAGGTCGTAGGGCCGCATCTTCAGACTCGCGGTCGCGTAGATGCGCCGCCCCGCCCGTGGATTGCTCATCTTCGATTTCCCTCCATGCTGCGCGCAGCCTGTCCAGTTATCTTCCGACACCGCCGGTGCGAGCACGAGTGACATCGTCCGCTGACTTCGTTGCGGCGCCTTTCCGTTGCCGTACGGCTACCAGGGAGAACACCCAGGGCCGAAACGCCAGCAGCAAAGCTGTGCTGTGTCGCTTTTGGGTCGTGGTCGAATCAAGCTCGGCCATGTCGAGGAATTCGCGGTAAAGAAGCGTCAGCTTGCGCTTCAGCACTTCGATTGACGCCGCAGTCAGTTCGGCGGGCTGCCAGCCGAAGAAATCTTCCTGTCCGGTGAAATCAGCCTGGAGAAACTCCGCCTTCACCTGCCGTTCGTAGGCGCCACGCACGGGACCGTCTTTCCGCCATGAAATCTGGCGACCGACCCTCAGTCGATGCCTGCCCCTGGTCAGTGGCTCAATCAAGTCGAGTCCAATCAGCCGGGCGCGCAGCTTCCGAATCTGCGGCTCCTCGAACTCGTAACTGCGCTGAATTTCCGGATCCGGCCAGCCGCTCAGGACCAGATAGAAATAGCTGAGCAACGCCGGATCGCGGGCGAGCGCTTCCTCCTGCTCCACGGACAGGTTCGTCGGACGACTACGTCCGTGCTCAACCATTCGAATCAATTCAACCATGGTGATCTCGAGTGCGCCGCATACCTGCTCCAGCCGCCTGAGCGTAAAGCTGCGCTCCGAAAAAATGCGCTTCACGCTTGCTTCGCTGAGGTTGATGCGTTGCGCGAGTGCCCGATATGTCAGCCCCCGCATCTTCAGGCACCGCTTCAGGGCGTCCACCATTTGTCGCGTTTCATCCATCGACGCGTCTCCTGCGCTTGCGGAGGGGCGCTGTTAGCGCTCCCGTAGGTATCGAAATCAGCTACGGCGGTGCAATCGTATTGCTTTCCATCGGGATCAGTCTAGCGTTGCATGCGCATCCACCGGAGCGGGCTCATGCACAGCACGTTGGCATTCGCGCACACCGTGGGAGACGAAGCAGCCGCAGGTCATGGTCCGGCTCACTCGACACTCAACGACGTACACGCACGACTCAACCCTGCCGTCCCGGCGTTGCAGCGGCGTCCGGAGTCGCTGGCCCAGCTCCAGCGATCAGTCGAGCAGGCAAGGCGCCGCGGGCTCGGCATCTCGATCGCCGGCGGCCGGCATGCGATGGGCGGTCAGCAGTTCCTGCAAGGGGGTATGGCACTCGACATGCGCGGCATGAACCGCATTCTCGATTTCGATCAGGACTCAGGGCTGATCACGGTCGAGGCGGGTGCCACTTGGCCCGAGCTGATGCGTGGCTACCTTTCTCGACAGTCTCGAAATGCGCTGCAGTGGGGCATCAGGCAGAAGCAGACCGGTGCCGATTCATTGACCCTCGGCGGTGCCGTTGCCGCGAATGTTCACGGTCGCGGCCTCACGTATCCGCCGTTCTCGGCGGACGTCGTGTCGTTGCAGTTACTTCGCGCCGACGGGGAACTCGTGAAGTGCTCACGCGGCCAGAATCCAGAACTCTTCCGCATGGTGGTCGGCGGGTTCGGCCTGTTCGGCGTCGTGGTGTCGGTGACCTTGCAGTTGGTCCGCAGGCAGAAGATCGAACGCGTAGTCCAACTCCTGACCTTGCCTCATCTTATGCAGGCCTTCGAGTCGCGCATTCGCGACGGTTACACCTACGGTGACTTCCAGTTCGCGACTGACCCTGACTCGCCTGGATTTCTCGTTGACGGTGTTTTCTCGTGCTACCGCCCGGTGGACAACGACCGCCCCATCCCATCGAATCAACTGCGCCTGCACCAGGCTGACTGGCGGCGTCTCCTGTACCTGGCGCACGTCAACAAGCGCCAGGCTTTCATGGAGTTCACAGACTTTTACGTCCGCTCGACAGGCCAGCTCTACTGGAACGACACCCACCAGATAAACATCTATCTCGATGACTATCATCGCCTGCTCGACGCGCATCTGGGCGCGCACGTGCCTGGGGCGGAGATGATTACGGAGCTCTACTTTCCACGCGCGCAGCTCAGCGCGTTCATGGCGGCGGTTCGCGAAGACTTTCGTCGGCATGCGGTCGACTTCATCTACGGCACGATCCGCCTGATCGCCAAGGACGAGGATGCCTTCCTGGCCTGGGCCAGGAGGGACTACGCCTGCGTGATCTTCAACCTGCACGTCGATCATGACGCCACCGGCATCGCGCACTCCCGGCTCTCGTTTCAGCGACTCATCGACCGCGCCATCGAATTCGAGGGCAGCTATTTTCTGACCTATCATCGCTTCGCGCGCCGCGACCAACTGCTGCGTTGCTATCCGGAGATGCCGGAGTTTCTGCGCCGGAAGCGGCTCGCCGATCCTGATGAGCGTTTTTCGAGCGATTGGTACCGGCACCAGGTCGCGCTGCTATCGGACCTGCTCTGATGGTGGCCCTTGGTTCGGAGCCGGGTCGGGTTCTCGGCCGGGCGGCGTGCCTGACGGTTGTTGTCGCGGCATGCGCCGCCTTGACTAGGCTCAATTGGAGGATTCATCCGCAACCATGTCGCCCGGCGCCGACAAACAGACGGGTTACGGTCCTATGGTCAACCAATGCCGAGTGCCCGATTGTCGCGCGCGTGATTCCTGAGCCGGAGGTTTTCGTTTACCGAGGCGGTCATTTTCCCCGAGGCGGTCATCGGACCGGGCGACCTGAGCGTTTAGGTACGGATGTACCGCCAACTCGCAGACCATGAACGCACGAACCAACTTGGCGTCGGCTGACCTGACGACCCCGCTGCTCTCGCCTGAGATTCTGAGTAGCTTCGAAGCTCTGTCGGAGGGCGGTTGCACGCTGTCGGAACTGAGTCGTTCGGTGCTCGAGGCCTGCAGAGACGACCCCGCCGCAACCGCTGGCGTGCTGCTGCTGCTCGAGGGTTATGCGAACTCGGGTGAGCTCTATCAACACGACTTCGGCTCTTTGAAGCGCGAATTGGAGCGTCACCAGGAAATCCAGGACCCGGTGCTGGAGGTCGATGGTGAGTCGGACGAGGATTTGAACGCCCGCCAGGGCCGCTTCGCGCACCTCGACATCGAACCAACGCGCGAATCTGGTGCGGCGATGCCCACCACGGATGGCGAAATCGACCCAGCATCCGCCGACGGCTCCGGCGAGCCCGTCGACGACCTCCCCGACAACGAGGTTACGGGGACGGCTGCCGAGCCCAGAACGCTGCGCGGGCGTTACATCCTGCAGGAGGAAATCGGCCGCGGCGGCGCGGGCATCGTCTACCGTGCGCTCGACCTCAACCGGGCCGGTCTGCCGCATGAGCACCAGTACGTAGCGCTCAAGGTCCTGCGCGAGGAGCACGCGCGCCGCCCGGGTGCGGTGGATACGCTGCGCCGAGAGTACCACCCGGCGCAGTTGCTCTCGCACCCGGGGATCGTGAACGTTTTCGACTTCGACCATGACGATGGAACGTATTTCGTTACCATGGAACTGCTCGATGGCGAGCCGCTGGGAGCGCTCATACGGCGCCTGCAGCCGAACAAGCTTTCGCTCGAAGCAGCGACTCGCATACTCCGCGAATTGGGGGATGCAGTCGCCTATGCCCACGATCGGGGCGTCCTGCACCTCGATCTCAAACCGGATAACGTGATCGTCGATCCGCATGGCCACGTACGTGTGCTCGATTTTGGTCTCGCACAACCGCACAGGGCAGAGCCGTGGATTTCGGATATGCAACCGTCGCCTCCGGCGGCGGCGACCCTGGCGTACGCGAGCTACGAGCGCCTGGTCGGGGAGCGGCCGGATGTGCGGGATGACATTTTCAGCTTCTCCTGTATTGCCTACGAGCTCTTGAGCGGAAAGCATCCGTTCGATCGATACTCGGCGCTCAAAGCTCGCAAAGAGGGCCGCGAGGCGCTCCGCATCAGGAGCTTGTCGCGCCGCCAATGGCACGTTCTGACGAGCGGGTTGGCATGGGCGCGGGAAGATCGCCCCACGAACATGCGGGAGCTGCTGTACGGCCTGGCCCTGCAATCGAGCACACCGGCGCGAACAGCGCACCGCCGGATGGGGTGGCAACCGGTCGCCGCTGTGGCACTGCTCATACTCGCCATCGCCGCGGTATCGAGCTGGAACCGGTTACCGAACGATCTGCGGGCAAGCCTCGAGGAGCGCATCAATTCAGCCGGACACGCATTGGTGCAGAGGGTCAATGGCGCGCGCAAGTGGGCCGACACGCTGACGGCAGCGCCGGCCACCGCTGCGCTGGACCGAACCAAGAGCGAAGCGAGTCATCCGACACCCGTAGTCGTGGCGCCGGTCGATGCGCAGCAGAGTAAGGCTGAGGAGGGTGACGCTCAGCAACAAATGCCAGAAGCGTCTCCGGCTGCATCCGCGCCGCCAGGCGGATCCACGAGGGTGGCGTCCTCGATTCTGGATCCCGCGTTTGCAATCGAATCCGCGAGCCCGGTTGCTGCGCCACCGTCGCTTCCGACGGTTGCGCCTGTTGAGACCGCCGATGTAGCTCCAGAGCCGACGCATGGCTCACCTGAGCCTGCAAGAGCGGCCGTCGCCAGCAAGGCGCTGCCGGTCTCGCCGACGCCGATTGCTGAGGAGCTGGACGTGGTGGAATTCACCCGACATAGCTTCTCTGTCAGCGAGGCGGATCCGGTGGTGCGCTTGACCGTGCGCCGTCGCGGTGGTGCAGCAGGTGAAATCTCATTCGAGTGGCACACCGTCGACGAGAGTGCATTGGCCGGAGAGGACTACGCGCCCGGAACCGTCGAGGAAGTGATGGCCGCACACCAGACGACCGCGACGCTTGTGGTACCGATCGTTGCCGACTCGGTTGCGGAATATCCGGAGCTCCTGCAGGTGGTCATCGGGAACCCCCGCGGAGCGCGGGTCGGCGCCGCAAGCCGGGCGCCCGTCATCATCGTCGACGATGACTGATGCGTTCTGAGGCCGTCGGTGCTGACGACCCGAGACGTGCCAAAACCGCCCCCAAGCTGCAAGCAGCCTTAACGAAGAACTGTGATGCGCATCACGTGTTTTGCCAGCTTATGTCGCCGTCGCCGGCGCTATGCTTGTCCACAGAAACGCAGGGCCTGGCGTCGCTTGGGTTAACGGAAGCGCCGAGCGCCGGTCAGGCCATGGAGAGTCGTATGGGACAGGCCTCGCTGCACTTCGTTAAGGCGGACATTCGAAGCCAGGAAGCTGGTCCAGGCGACGATCCGCATTGCGCCCGCACGCCTTTCGACCTTATCGGTGATGACCATGTGAGCGCTCGGCTCCATTTCGAGCTTGACATCGAAGGAGAGCCGCGTCGCGCGCATTTCGTGGAGGTCAAGCAAGGTGGAACCGGCGCCATTGAAATTCATGTGCCGGCTGATCAGCCTGTACCAATTTCGCACGGCCAACTTCAGCAGGTCAGCGAGAACTACTTTCGTCGAGCGCTTTCGGCTATCGAGCACGCGTATGGTGGTGTGGGGTCCGCTGTATCCGAGGTCCAGAGCATCGAAATGGGAAAGTGGTACACAGTAGATCTGAGCGACTGAGAGTCCCGACAGACCGGGCGTAATGGCGCCGGGGCCTCAAGCCTAGACAAGAATAAGGCGCGGTATGCGCGGAACTGCGAACCGCGCGGGCGGGCTCTGTGCGCGATTCGGAAAACCGTCGCGCTGTTCCTTAGCCGTTGAACCGGATCGGGCTCTCGGATCCTGGGTTCGGGCCCGGCGCTTCGAGCAATCTGGCCACCATTTCACATAACGTCATGTACATTCTGCAACGCGGGAAAGGTGTGCTGGCGTGCCTTGTCCAGCAAGCGCTCCGCTGTCGGCCACATCTCTGCTTGACGGCTGGGCTGGAAGTCGTAGGCTCACAACAACATTCCGGGGTCCGCCGTGCCGTGCGACCACCGGATTCCTCGAAGGGAAACGTCAGGAGGAGAAATGAATATCAAGAAGCTGTTCGGTCAGCATCTCGGTGTCGTCGTTGCGATTCTGGCGGCAGTGGCGGCGGTCACTGCCGACGCCGCCGAGCTGGATCGCAGCCCCGCACGTGTCACACAGGCTGCCGCCGGAAAGCCGCTGACGGCGGCGTCGCGCGCAACGCCGGAAGCGATTGTCGCGGGATATCTGCGCAGCAAGGGCCGCGCGCCAGCGGTGCTGTCATCGCTGCGCACCGCCGGAAAGTCAACCGGCGCAAACCGCGTGACGCATCTGCAGATGGAGCAGGTGGTTGATGGCCTGAAGGTGCAGGGCGCCTACGTCAAGGCGGCGATCAACTCGCGCGGCGAACTCGTGCACGTCATCGATCGCACGGTTGCGGTTTCCAACCCCACGCCCAGTCGCATCAACGCCGGGCAGGCGGTGCGGGCTGCGATGGCGGCCGTGCACCCGACCAAGACCGAACTCGTCCTGCGGCCGGCCGGCAAGAAGGGCAACACGACCCTCTTCGGCCGCGTACCCGCAGTGCGCCAGGGCGCTGCCGTGGTACTTCTCGCTCAAGTACGCTGTGTACGTGAAAAACATTCTTCGAGCTGTACCGGCATCGTTTCTTGCCTCGAACCGGCGCTCTCGTATCGACGCCTTTCGACACGGCAATGCAGAAAAAGAACGCAGTCGGTCCGCTGGCTGCCGATGCCGCGGGTTGGCCCGCAGGAGCCGTCGCGTCGAGCGTCTGGTGGTCGCCGCGGGTGCAGACTCTGTCGGACCTGCGTCATAGGTCCAATCGGTGGCGATGTACTGGTACTGCTTGCCGCGCCGTGAGATTCGCTCTCGCGCCCCTGCAACCATTGCTGCGCCACGGCGAGCGTGTTGTGGTTGCCGCACTGCACGATTCCATGAAAGCCGTACTTCTGCTTGAGGTATTCGTCGAATGCGGCCGTCATTTTCTGATGGAGGTCTTCATGATCTTTGTCGGCGGCCCCGGGCTCTTCCTTGCGAACGCCGCTATGTCTACTCCATGAGCCTGCCTGAGGACATGCGGCAAGAATAGGTCGGCGCCTTGGCATCGCGAACATGAGGTTCGCCGGCCACTGCTGCTGCGCATGCGATCGCAATTCGGCTGGCCGAAGCTGCGCGGGTGACCGCGTGGGCTGCGTGAGTCGTTTCATTGTTCTCCTCCGCCAGCGGCCGCAAGTATATGACGAGCTATCCCCAACCTCCATCGCTGGGGATCGGGCTGCCCGGTATTCGGGGACGATGGAGCGGATCCGGCGGGTCACCGAGACGTGACGAGCCGAGTACTTTACGTTGCCCGGCCAGCGCGGCGGGGGACCTCAACCTCGGAATAGCGCCCGCTGTCGTTCAGGCTCGATGGTGGGCGCACTCGTCCAACGCGGAATCGCCCGGTTGCCGTCAGGCTGCCGACGGTGGCCTGCTGTTGCCGTAGTTCGGCCCGTCGTGCTGCAAACGACGACCCGGTCACGGCCTCCAGCGAACTCGCGCGAGCGAACAGGAACCCCTGGCCGGCGACGCAGCCGAGGGCCAGCAGGTTGGATACCTGGTCTTCGTGTTCGATGCCTTCGGCGACCGTCTCGAGGCCGAGCGTCTCGCCAAGCATCACCACGGCGCGCGCGAGCTCGGGGCCCTCGTCCTGCGCGGTCAGCCGGCTTACGAAGGCACGGTCGATCTTCAGAATGTCGATCGGGAAGCGATGAAGGTAGGAGAGTGACGAGTATCCCATCCCGAAATCGTCGATCGCGAGCCGTACGCCCAGCGCCTTGAGTGCGCGAAATCGCTCCAGGTTCAGCTCCGTGTTGTGCATGATCGTGCTCTCGGTCAGCTCGATCACCAGATTGCCGGGATCGAGGCCCGAGACCTCGAGCGCGTGGCGCACGTCGGCGACCAGGTCCGCGTGCTGCAGATGGCGCCCGGAGATGTTGACCGCAACCCGCAAACCGTCGCCCGCTGCGATGGTTCGGCTCCATTCACGGACCTGGCGGCAGGCCTCGACGAGCACCCGGCGGCCGAGCCGGACGATCTGGCCCGATTCTTCGGCAATCGGGATGAAGGCGCTCGGCATCACGAGGCCATGCTTCGGGTGATTCCACCGCACGAGCGCTTCGACACCGAGTAGTTCGCGATGGGTCAGGTCGATGACCGGCTGGAACTCGAGGAAGAACTCGTCGCGCTCCAGCGCGCGATGCATGTCTTCCTCCAGCCGCAGGCGATCTCGCAGCTGCTCCTGCATGCGCGGGTGGAAGACAACGAAACGCGCCTTGCCGGCTGCCTTCGCGTTGTACATCGCGATATCTGCGTTGCGCAGCAACTGTTCGGTGTCGTCACCGGGCTGTGAGAAGGCGACGCCAATGCTGGCGGCCATGCGGCGTTTCGCTGCCGTCGAGCAAGAGCGGCGAGTTGAAGGATTGCGTAATTGCCGCGGCGAGGGGCTCCACGTCGCCGACCCTGTTGATGCCTTCCAGCAGGATCGCAAATTCGTCGCCGCCGAGCCGCGCGACGGTGTCTGACGGCCGGGTCGACTTGACCAGGCGTTGCGCCGCTGCCTGCAAGCAGTCGGTCGCCGGCGTCATGACCGAGCGAATCGTTGACGTTCTTGAAATTGTCGAGGTCGAGGAACATGACGGCGACGAGTTGCTGCGAGCGATGTGCCAGCGCCAACGCGTGCTCCACGCGATTGCGGAACAGGCTGCGGTTGGCGAGCAGCGTCAGCGGATCGTGGAACGCGAGCTGGCGCAACTGTTCTTCGAGCGCCTTGCGCTCACTGACGTCGCGGAAATTCAGCGCGAGGCCGGCAATGGCCGGATCGTCGAGCAGATTGCTGCCTACGCATTCGAGCGCGCTGCGCCTGTCGTCGGTTTCCGACGACGACTTCGAATGGTCCGATCGTGCGGCCGCCGGTCGCGGCGACCTCGGCGAGAAACGCGGCGAGCCGTTCGCCGTTGGACTCGCTCCAGAGATCAAGCAGGTTGCGCCCGACCAGGTCGTCGGGATGGGTCCCAAAGGTCCGTTCGGCCGCCGGCGACGCAAAGCGCAGTCGTCCGTCGATGTCGACGATCATGATCACGTCAGAGGCGTTCTTGATCAGCGACGCGTAGCGTGCCTCGACGATCCCGACCGCCCGGCGCTCCCGCAGCAGCGCGTCGTCCCGCGAAAGGACGCCCTGGCGAAGCATGACGAGCAGCGTCAGCACGAAGATGACGACTGTCATCGAGTTGCCCGGGCTGGCGGGTGAACGACGCTCGAGGTAAACGAGCACCAGGAACGACACCAGCATGGCGACATAGGGCATGCCCTGAATCAACACGCTGCCAAAGGCGCTGGGCGAGCGCCGCATGGCCGGAGCGCTTCGCAGGTGTTCGCGAGCCGCGGCAATGAGCCAGCCGTAGCAGGTCAGGTAGATGGCGTCCGACAGACCGCCAGGAAAATAGGTACCAGTGACCTTGGACAACGCCCAGACAATATCGGCGAGAAACATGGCCGAGAAGCCAATGGTGAGCAGCACGAGCGTGCGGCGGTGGATCGGTCCGCCGCCGGCGTGCATCAGCAGAACGCCGAATGCCAGCAGCATGATGCAGTTCAGGGCGATGTAGCTCTGCGTCAGGACGTACTTGACTATGTCGGGATCGCGATCGGCCGCTGAGGTCGGTGCGATCACGAAGAACCAGAAGAACGCGCCGAAGCCCAGCATCAGGATCGTCGCATCGAGCGCCAGGCGTCCCCATTGCACGCGGACATCGGCGGCGCGCAGTACGTTCAGGATTGCGGCAAACAGCAGCGGGTAGAACCCCATGAAGAATACGTCGCCGAACGACGGGAAGGGATCGACGCCGAACAGCCAGTAGGTCGAGTTCTGCAGGTTGCCGAGGGTGTATACGGAAATCGCTGCCGTGAGGTACCACCAGGTGCGCCGGACCGCCGGCGCCGTGGCGCGACGTGCAGCCACTGCCGCCAGTATCGCCGCCGTGATGCATGCCGGGGCATCGCAATACAGATTGAAGACCTCGGAGACCGGTCCGCCCGTCCGGTCCAGGAAGATCATCAGGATCGCAAACAGGATGTAAACGAAAAGCCCGATCGAGAGCGCGCCCGTCCAGCCGGCCCTGAACGGCTCCCGTCGCGAAACCCCGTCGCTGGTGTCCGGGCCTGGCGGCATATGCTCTAGCACAAGCTCCCGTGCGCAGCCTCCTGCAGAGGCAGGTCACTCGTTCGACATATGTAGCCTGAGCCGGCCGGCCGGTAACCGTGAACGGTGTCGAGAAACCGGTAGATGGGGTGGAATCAAGTCAATCATCCATGGGTTGAAACCCGTGTCGCCGGGCGAAATGCTGTGGCTGTGTGACGTCAGGGAGGCCTGTTGACCGTAAAGACGCCTGACGCGCTCTTGCTCGGGCGTGATAGCCGCGTACCGCCTGGCCTGCCGTTGGTTAGCGTGACACCCTACGGCCCTTCGGGTCCCTATCTCCAGGCAGAGGGAGCTGTCCAATGAGCACAGGCGGGCTGGCTGAACAGATCAGATCCTTGTACGAACGCGACCTGCGAAGCAATTTGAAGGCCGTTGCGGCCACAGACATACCGACCAGTTATGACGCGATCACGCCGGAATGGCTGACGCATGTTCTGTGCGCCGACACGCCGGGTGCCCAGGTCACGCGTTTCCGTCTCGGACCCGCCGATGACGGGTCGACAAACAGGCGACAGATTCTTCTGACGTACAACCAGGCGGGGCAGGACGCCGGGCTGCCTGCTTCCGTCTTCTGCAAGGCTTCGCACGCCCTGATCAACCGCCTGAATCTCGGCCTGTGCGGTGCGGCGCATGGCGAAAAAATGTTTTACACGAGGATCCGGCGTCTGCTCGATATCGAGGCCCCTCGCGCGTATCACGCCGACTACGATCCGCAATCCTTTGCGTCGATCGTCGTTCTCGAGGACATGACGGAGCGCGTGGAATTCTGCACGCACACCACGGAAATGAATTTGGACCGGGCCGCCAGCATGGTGTCCCTGATGGCGAATTACCACGCGGCGATGCTCGAGCATCCGGGCCTGCGATCGAGAAGCTTTGGATTGCGGACTTTGCCGGAGTTCTGGCAGGACATCGAGGACCTGGTGTACATGGAGAAGACCAGCAACAATGGTTTCCTGGCTGCGGAAGACGTCATTCCCGCGCGACTCTTCCGCCGCTTTCCCGAGGTGTGGCCGGCCACCAAGCGCGCAATCGCGCTGCACGAGGTGCTGCCCCGGACCTTGCTGCACAACGATGTTCACCTGAAGAACTGGTATGTGCGCGACGGCGTGCGAATGGGCCTGGCGGATTGGCATTGCTGCTGCGCCGGAAACTGGTCCCGGGATTTCGCATATGCCGTCTCGGTGGCGTTGACTCCGGAAAACCGCCGGAAGTGGGAACACGATCTCCTTCGCTCCTATCTGTCGGAAACGAAGAGTAGGGGAGGCATGGTCGTCGCGCTGGATGAAGCATGGACTCTGTACAGGCAGCAACTCTTCCCTGCGCTTGCGTTCTGGACGAATACGCTTTGTCCGTCCGATATGCAGCCCCAGGATATGCAGCCGCAGGATGCGGCGCGTGAATTCATTCGGCGGATCTCATGCGCGATCGACGACCTCGATGCGTTCGATCCCGGACATTGAGTGGCAGTCGTCAATGGCTCTGCGAAGCGGCTGCATGGATGCGAACGGGGAGTCCTGCTGGACCATGACCGATGGTTGTCATCCAGGGCTCGGGCTCGCCGGCAGGCTCGAAACGCTCGATGTGCCTGATCAACGCCTTGAGCAGCGCTTCGGCCTCGAGGAGCGCAAGCGACCGACCCACACAGGCGTGAACGCCGTAGCCCCAACCCAGGTGGCCGCGCAGGTCGCGCCGGATGTCGAACCGGTCCGGCGCCGGCCATTTGCGTGGATCACGGTTGGCTGCGGCGAACATGAGGCCGCAGCGCTCTCCTTCTGGAACCACGTAGCCCTCGATCTCGACGTCTCGCGTGGCGATGCGTCCCGCCATGCGTGACGGTGAGTCCCAGCGCAGACTCTCCTCGAAGGCACTGCGCACGAGCGATGGCTCACGCCGCAACAGCTGGTACTGTTCGGGGAACAGGCTGAAGGCGCGCATGGCGGTCGATACGGTCATGACAGTCGTATCCGCGGCCGCTGACAGGAGAATTCCAACGAGCAGCTTGGCCTCGGCCTGGGTGATCTGACCCCGGTCAGCCGCCAGGAACATCTGCATGCCGAGGCCATCGGGGTCCAGGTTTTCGCGGTTGCAGCATTGCTCCACCCAGTCGATCACGGGTCCGACATTTTCCATCGCTTCCCGAAACAACTCGTTCTGCGGCCCGAGTGTTGCCCACACCATGTGGCCGAATGCCGTCATGTTCTCGCGACCCTGCTGTGGCAGGCCGAGCAGGTCGGGCAGCACCTTGTAGACAAACGGTCGCGAGATCGCCGCGACGGCATCGATCACCGTGCCGCTGTGCTCCTTCACGTCGCGCACGAGTGCCTCGGCATCCGCGCTGAACGCTGTTGCCATGTCGGCAAGGGCCTTGGGCGAGAGGGCGCTCGCGATGACAGGGCGCACGGCAGTGTGGCGTGGCGGATCGTCGGTCAGCAGGATCTCGGGCCGCACCGAGGCGGCGTCGTGCCAGGGGCGGGACTTCGACGAGAACGCCTGCCAGTCCTTGAGCCCTTCGGACACCGGCGCGTAGCGCGTGATCATGGTGATGTCCTCGCGCGCGAGCTTCACCACCGGACCCAGCTCACGCAACGCATCATCGATCGCCCGGGCGTTACGCACGGCCTCGGTGCCGAAGATGTCGTCGTGAGTGACGGGCGCTGCGAGGGCCATGGGTTCAACCGGCAGCGGCAATGCCGCCGTCCACGTGCAGGATCTCGCCATTGACGAAGGCGGCCTCGGGGCTCAGAAGCCAGGCGACGGCTTCCGCGTTGTCCTCTTCGCGGCCGAGCCGGCGCAAGGGGATGGTCCGCGCGCGTCGCGCGTATTCCGCCTCGTCGTTCAGGCCCATCGCGCCGGGCGTCGGTACCGATCCGGGGGCGACGGCGTTGACACGCACGCGGCGCGGGCCCAGTTCCGCGGCCAGCGTCTTGGTGAGCGTGACGACGGCGCCCTTCACGAGGCTGTAGATCGCGGTATTCGGATAGCCGCGTTCGGCAACCGGTGAGGCCATGTTGACGATTGCGCCACCGCGGTCTGCACCCATGTGCGCGAGCAGCATCTGCGCGCCCCATACTGAGCCCTTGATGCCGATGCCGAGCATCCGGTCGAGCACTTCGTCGGATACGTTCTCGATCGGCTCGTAGCGGAGCAGCATTGCGTTGTTGACCACGGCGTCGATGCGGCCGCGCTCCGCGGCAAACCGGCCTGCAGCCGCCGCGAACGCACTGCGATCGGCCACGTCCGTCGCGTAGGCAAACGCGTGGCCCCCGGCGTCTCTTATGAGCGCTGCCGCGGCCTCGCAGGTCGCCGCGTCGATGTCGAGGAGGCCGACGGTGGCGCCACAGCTCGCCAGCTTCTCCGCGACCGAGCGACCGAGCCCACGCCCGGCACCGGTGACGAGCACCGCGAGATCCTGGAAATCATGCTTGATTGCCATGGGTTCTACTCGAGTGCGAGCTTCCACGCGTCGCCGTCGCGCACGATCATGCCTGCGGTCGGGTCGCAGAAATGCGTGCCGATGATCAGCACTTTCCTGTTGGCGTAGCGCTCGATGAAGGCGCGCCGCGTCCTGGCGCCTTGCTCCTTGTCCATGTCGAAGTTGCCATGGATCTCCGGGGCGGCGAGCTGGATCGGATGATGCATCATGTCGCCGGTGATGATTGCTTCCTCGCCCCGCGAACGAATGTGCACGCTGACGTGGCCGGGCGTATGGCCCGGCGTGGGCTCCAGCCACACTTCGTCGGTGATGGCGTGGTCGGTCTCGACCAACTCATGCAGATTCGCCTCGACGATGGGGTCGACCGAATCGACCAGGTGATCGAAGCTGTGGTAACCGCCCGTTTCGCGCAGGTGCTGCCAGTGTTCGTATTCGTTCCTGCCGAAGAGATAGCGCGCCTGCGGGAAGGTGGGTACCCACTTGCCGTCGACCTTGCGAGTGTTCCACCCCACGTGGTCGAAGTGCAGGTGCGAACACATCACGGTGTCGATGCTCCCGGGCGGGAAGCCGGCGGTCGCGAGATCCTCGAGGAACGTCGTCTGCATGTTGCAGAACACCGGGAATTCGCGCTGCCGGTCGTTGCCTATGCAGGTGTCGATCATGACGGATCTGTCGCGCGATCTGAGCACGAAGCATTGAAAGGAGATCAGCATCCTGCCCGCGGGAGTTGCGAAGTGCGGCAAGAGCCAGGGGAACTTCTGCACGTATTCGGCCTTGCCGTCCGGCAGCAGCATCGCGATGTCGTCCTCCCAGTTGTTGACCTCGACGATGCGTGCGACTTCGACGTCGCCGATCTTCCAGTGCCTGATGGTCTCCGATGACATCGCGCTCTCCTTACCCGCCTAGTGTGTCAGCTCGAGCGGCCGCAGAGCAGGTACGCCGAGGATCATGTCCGCGGCCTTCTCCGCCACCATCACGACGGCCGCGTTGGTGTTGCCACCGAGGATGCGCGGAAACACCGATGCGTCGACGACGCGCAATCCCGCCACACCGTGCACGCGAAGCTCCGCATCGACAACGGCGTTCGCGTCCGTCCCCATGCGGCAACTCCCGACCGGGTGATGAACGGTGTACGCGGCGCGGCGCACGTACGCGGCAAGCGCCGCCTCGTCCTGCGCAGCCGGTCCAGGCTGAACCTCGATCGCGCGGTAGCGCGCGAAGGCCGGTGCCGCGATGATCCGCCGCGACAACTCGAGCCCGCGGAGCGTCGGCGTCAGATCGTCGGGGTCGCCGAGCAGGTTCGGGTCGACCGCCGGCGGGACACGCGGATCCGGACTCGCAAGCGAGACACGGCCGCGGCTCCTCGGGTACAGGTGCACCACGCTCAGGGCGAAACCATGCCCGAGCGGAAATGGAAACGTGCCCGGGTTGCGCCGCGCCGGCTGGAAGACGATCTGCAGGTCCGGACGGTCGCGGTCCGGCGCCGAGCGCACGAACGCGTTGGCCTCGAACACGTTGCTCGCGAACGGTCCGCGACGAAAGAGCGCGTATTCGAGCAGGTTCCAGGCGCCGCGCGGTGCGGCGCGAAGCGAGATGCCGTACGACTCGCTGTTGCTCATCTCCATGAGAATGCCCGCAGCCAGGTGGTCATGATAGTTCCCGCCAACCCCGGGCAGGTGGTGCCGGGCCTCGATGCCGAGCGCGCGCAGCGCTTCTCCGTCGCCGATGCCCGAGAGCATCAGGATCTGCGGTGATTGCACGGAGCCCGCGCAGACGATGACCTCGCGGCGCGCTTCCAGCCGCTGGCAGCCGCCCGGAGCGCTCGACCTCGACGCCCGCCGCGCGTCCGCTCTCCACGAGGAGACGCGTCACCAGTGAGTCGGTGCACACTTCGAGATTGCTGCGTGCGCGTGCCGGACGCAGGTAGGCCACGGCGGTTGAATCCCGTCGCCCGTTGCGGATCGTTCCCTGCCGTGGCCCGTAACCTTCGGGGTCCGGGCCGTTGAAGTCGTCGCAGCGCTTGAAGCTGAGCGAGCGCATCGCTTCCAGGAACGCAGGGATCATCGGATTGGGCCGCGGGATCTGGCTCACCCTGATCGGTCCGCTGTTCCCGTGATAGGGCGAGTCCGCGAACGAATCGTTGCTCTCGGAGCGGATGAAGTAGGGCAGCACTTCGCGATAACTCCAGCCCCGGTTGCCCATCGCGGCCCAGTCGTCGAAGTCCCGCGGCTGACCGCGAAAATACACCATGCCGTTGATCGAACCAGAGCCGCCGATCACGCGCCCGCGCGGCAGCGGGATGCGCCGGTTGTCCAGTGCGGGTTGCGGCACCGTCATGAAGCGCCAGTTGAGCGAAGGCCGCGCAATCGCCGCACCAACAGTCGCGGGAACATGGATGAACGGATGACGATCTTCCCCACCCGCCTCGAGGAGGCAGACCGAGTTCCCGCCATCCTCCGACAACCTGGCCGCGAGCACGCAGCCGGCGGTGCCGGCGCCCACGATCACGAAGTCGAACGCGTCGGTCATCACACCGCCGCGGAGACCGCAATGTCGGAGAGTCGCTGCCAGCGCTCGATGTTGACGTCGGAATTCATGACACCCGTGGCGAGACCGACGAAAGTCATGTCGAGCTCGGGATCGACCCAGAAGATCGTCGTGCCTGCGCCGTGCTGGCCGAACGTCTCGCGCGAGGTCAGCGTGCCGAACAGGGCATGACCCATACGGTCGCCACGCAGCGTGAAGCCGAGACCGATGTAGGCGGGCAGGACCTCCCAGCCGCGCGCCTCGAAGATCTTGCGATAGAGCTCGTTCGGCTTGTCGCCGGTCCAGCAGTGCCGCGCACGCGCTACCATGGTCGGCGACAGGATGCGGGCGCCGTCGAGCTCACCACCGCGTCGCAGCATTTCCGCGAAACGATACATGTCCGCCGCAGTCGACACCGCGCCTACCCAGGGCATTTCCGCAAGCTCCTCCTCGAATGCCCCGTTCGGCCCGAGATTACTGTGGCCGAGGTGCTGGGTCGGCGAGTTGCCCCGAAACTCGGGAACCAGGTGTCGTTCGCGCAGGTCCTTGCGCACGCCGATCGACGTGTCTTTCATGCCCAGGGGCTCGAGCAGGTCCTCCTTCACGATCTGCCGATACGAGCGTTTCGCGGAATCGATGCGTCGAAGCGCCTCGCCCATCAGCGCATGATGCACGAGCGGTGCGTACTTGACGCTCAGGCCCGGGGGCTCGTCCGGATAGATGTTCTTGCAGATCTCGGCGACGACTTCGTCGAGCCGGTCGATGTACATCCCCTCGCGGGCCGACCACACGCTCGGCAGGCCGGAGGAATGCGTAAGCAGGTGAAAGATCGTGATCGCTTCGCGACCGCGGCCGGAGAACTCCGGAACGACCTCCGAGATCGGCGTGGTGAGCGCGAGCTCGCCGCGCTCGATCGCACGGAGCACCAGGACCACCGTGATCGCCTTGGTCGTCGAGAAAAGGCTGAAGACGGAGTCCTTCTTGACGGGCCGCTTGTGTGCCGAATCGGCATGACCGATCGCCTCATGCAGCACGAGATGGCCATGCCTGACCGATCGCGATGACAGCGCCGAAATAGCGATCGCGGTCGATGTCGTCGCGAATGACTTCCATCAGACGCTCAAGCCGCGACTCGTCCATTCGCGCTTCGTTACTCGCAGTCCTGTTCATGGCACCAATCCCTGGAGCTTCGCGATGTAGAAGCTGTCCATGTATTCCCGCAGACGATGCACCTTGCCGTCCTTGAACTCGAGGGCGAAGACATACAGGTTTTCGTACGGACGACCATCGACAAACGTGCCGCGGCTCGTCGATTCGCCGATCACGAACGGGCCTCGAGAGGCCATCGAGGTCACGGTCACCTTCGGGTCGCCCGGCTTGAACATGCCGCGGACCGGGCCAAGGAACTCGTCGACGATGGCCTTCGTGCCGCGATGAGAGCCCTCGCCGTGGATACCCTTCACCTGAACCTGCCATACGGCGTCGTCATGAAAAGTAGCGCGGATCCTCTCCAGATCGCCGCTGCTCAGGGTTGCGAAGAAGTCGAGATACAGGCGTTCGTATTCGTTGGTGGCTTCGAGCATGGTGGCTTACCCGTCAACTGGACGCGGCATCGACTTCGGCGAACGCTTCGCGCGCGATGCGGAACGAATCGATGCCGGCCGGCACACCGCAATAGATCGCCACCTGCAGGAACACCTCGCGCATCTCCTCGCGGGTGACGCCGTTCGCGAGCGCGCCCTTGACGTGGAGCTTGAGCTCATGCGGACGGTTGAGCGCGCTGATCATCGCGAGATTGATCAGGCTCCGATCCCTCCGCTCGAGCCCCGGACGGCTCCAGACATGACCCCAGCAGTACTCGGTTGAGAGTTCCTGCATCGGGCGGCTGAAATCGTCGGCCGCGGCGATCGACTTCTCGACGTAGTCCTTGCCGAGCACGGCCTTGCGAATGGCCAGGCCGCGCTCGAAGAGCTCCTTGTTCATGACTCGTTTCCTCGCTTCGATGAAATTTCGCAACCGGCGCGCGATTCGACAATCCGCGCGATGCAGGTGCAGTCGGAATCCGGGCCGTAGGCCTCCTGAGTCCTGGACAACAGCTCGCAGACCTCTCGGCCGACGGACATCGGCACCCCGAGCGTCGCCGCCTCGTCGAGGCACATGCGCACGTCCTTGAACGCGAGGCCGGCCGAAAACCCGAAATCGAAGCCGCGCGTCAGCACGTGTTTCGGGAACTTGTCGGCGGAGGCCGTGTTGCGCCCGCTCGAGACGTTGATGACGTCGAGCATCAGCTGCGGATCGAGGCCGGCCTTGACGCCGAACGCGAGCGCCTCGGAGGTGATGGCGATGGCCGCCTGCGACATCAGGTTGTTGGCGAGCTTCAGCGTCTGACCGAGCCCGGGTTTCTCACCGACATAGAACACGCGCCCCAGCCGCTTGAGCAGTGGCTCGACTGTTTCGAACGCTGCACGCGGACCCGATGCCATGAGGGTGAGCGTTCCGGCGCGCGCGCCGGCCATGCCGCCGCTGACCGGCGCGTCGAGCGGCTGGATGCCGCGCTCGCGCAGGCATTCGTCGATCGCGATCGCGGCGGGCGCCCCGGAGGTCGACAGGTCGACGAAGATGCGTACCGCGCTGCCGTGACGCACGCCGTCCGGGCCGCGCACGACGTCGAGCACGACCGCCGGCGTCGGCAGGCTCGCGAACACGATCCGCGCGCCGGACGCCACCGCGGCCGGAGAGTCCGCCCGTGTTGCCCCGGCGGAGACGAGCCGACGTACGGCCGCCTCATCGCGGTCGTGAACCGTGACCGGATGCCCGGCGGCCAGAAGACGCTCGGCCATCGGACCGCCCATACGCCCGACGCCGATGAAACCGAGCGGCTCGCGGCTCCCAGGTTGATGCTCGGTCATGTGGGCGTCCCTCCCGTCTGGGGGGCGAGATCGAGCCGGGCGACGCCTTCGAGTCCCGCTCTCGCACTCGGATAGCGAGCCAGCACCAGCGGATCGTGACCCGGAATGAAATGCTGCGGTGAGCTCGCCAGTCGCAGCGCGGTGCGCTGCGCCTCGATGTATGCGGGCAGGTCATCGAGAATCGGAAACGGCCGACCCGGTTCGAGGTTCGCGTAGAAATGCGCGGTGTCGGAGCCGAGCACGACCCAGCCCCGTGCGGTCGCCACACGCACGATCTGCATGCCGCGCGTGTGACCGCCGACCTTGTGCAGCGAGATCCCCGGGGCGATTTCGTCGTCCCCGTCATGAAACTGCACGCGCCCGGCGAACACCTTGTCGATCATGGCCGAAACGGCAGCAGCATCGAAAACGCCCCCGACACCGGGGTCGGTCATGCAGCGGCCGGTGCAATAAGCCATTTCCGCGTCCTGTACGTGGTAGCGCGCTCGTGGAAAGAGCTCATGATTTCCCGCATGATCGTAATGCATATGCGAAATCACGATATGCTCGATCCGGTCCGGTGAAATGCCAATGGCGCCGAGACCGTCCGCGACCGGGCGGACGATCGAGCGGCCGCGGCGCCGTGCCGTGTCCTGGTCGAATCCCGTGTCAACCAGGACCGTGCGCTCGGTGTTGGCGATGGCCCACACGTAATAGTCCAGAGGCATCGGCCCGTCGTGCTCGTCGCCGCCCAGGAAATTGTCTCGGGCGGTACGCTCGAGGTGGGCGTAGCGGATCGCGAAGACTTCGTAGGTGGCGACCATGCTCAGTAGCGATGTAGTCGTCGTCGGGTCCGGGCACAACGGTCTGGTGGCCGCCGCCTATCTTGCGGCGTCCGGCAAGCGAGTTCTGGTCCTGGAGAGAAATGGCTGGTTCGGGGGCGGGGTCGTGACCCGGGAGCTGACCGTTCCCGGCTTCCGGCACGACCAGCACTCGATGGCGCACATCTTCATCCACGCCAATCCGTTGCTGGCGGCGGACGAGTTGCGGCTGAAATCCAGGTACGGACTGAACTACCTGTTTCCGGACCCGCCCATGATGTCCGTGTTCGAGGACGGCAGCACGCTCGCCATGTACCGGGACCGGGAGCGTACCAGCGCAGAGATCGCGAAATTCTCGAAGAAGGACGCCGAGGCGTTTCGCCGGCTCTCGGTCCAGGCCGCGGCCTGGCTGCCGATGGTGGCGGCCACCCTCTACACGCCTCCCGCGCCGCTCGGCGCGTCGTTCGCGATGCTGGACCAGAGCCGCGAGGGACGGGAGTTCTGGCGTGTCATGCAGATGAGCACGCACGAGGTCGTCTGCGAATACTTCGAGCACGACAAGGTTCGCATGCACTTCGCGCGCATCGCCGGCGAGAATCTCGTCTCGCCGGACGAGGGTGCGACGGGTCTCGGCGTCTTCGTGTTCGTGGGTTTCCTGGAGGCGTACGGAATCGGCGTGCCGATCGGCGGCAGCGGCCGACTGACCGACGCGCTCATCGCGTGCATCCGGGAGTCCGGCGGGGAAGTGCTCGCGGACGTCGACGTCGCCCGCGTGATGACCCGCAACGGTCGCGCGACCGGTGTGGTGACCAGGACCGGCCGGGAGTACGAGGCGCGCGAAGCCGTGATCGGCGCGATTCACCCGCACGACCTGGGACGAATGGTGGAGGGGATCGATGCCGCCGTCGTCCGCGCTGCCGAGGCGACGCGGATTTCCCCGATTGCATGCATCACCGTGCACGCCGCGCTCCAGGCACCCTTGCGTTTCCGCTCGGCGACGCCGGTCGAGGCCGTGATGAACGAGCTCCTGCCGACGAACTACGAGCAGCTGCGCCGATCGTTCGATGACCTGCGCTACGGGGGGTTCTCGCAGTATCCGCTGATCGGTTTCGGTTCTCTTTCGACCTTCGATCCCTCACGCGTTCCAGAGGGTCGAGCGACGCTGCACGCCTGGGATTACGTGCCGTACGAACGCCCCGACGGCCGTTCGTGGGACGAGACCAAGCGCGACTACGCGGAGCGCATGATCGATCACATGGCCCGCTTCATCGAGAATATCGGTCACGAGAACATCCTGAAGTATCACTGTGACAGCCCGGTCGACATGGAGCGCACCTCGCCGAGCTTTCGACGCGGCGACCTGCACGGCGTTGCGACGACGACGTATCAGTCGGGCGCACACAGACCGACACCTGAGCTCGGTCAGTACACGGTTCCGGGAGTCGAGCGGCTTTATCTCGTCGGACCGTTCCAGCATCCGGGCGGCGGTGTATTCGGCGCCGGGCGAGCCACGGCGATCAAGCTGGCTGCAGACCTGAAGATGGATCTGGCCAGGGTCCCCCGTCGCGCCCTGCGACGCGTAGTCGACTTCGCGATGAGCCGCGCGTTCCGCCTGGCCTCGCGGCTTTGATGATGTAGACAGGTTGACGAAGGTCCTTGATCCTTGAATGCGGCGATCGTCTTGAGATCGGTCACGTCAAGCAACCCGCGCACGCGCACGGGGTCGCCCACGACCATCACTCTCGCTTGCTGAGGGGCGCCAGTGAAAAAGACGCGCACGCCATGCGTCGGATTGCCCTTATCGTCGTAAGCGGTGAGGAGCGCCATCCCCGCGGCGGTGCGGTAGGGCTTGCCCGACCTGGGCTCGCTCGTCGGCGCCTCAAACCAGAGCGAGAAGGTCGCTTCGGTGTCGCGTGTTGCCTCGGCCTCGATGCTGGCCTCCTGTGCGCTGCCTTCCTCAATTCCCATGAGCGAGGCCTTCTGCTTCATGAGGGCCTCCATCCGATGGTTCAGAGCCTCGATTTCGGCGAACTTCTGCGCTGCGGCGGCCGCCTGCGTCTTCGTGATCAGGGCGTTGATCTTCACGTCGATCGCTTCGATCGCGGCCTGATTGGCCGCCGCGCTGGCTTGTTGATTCTCCATTTGTGTGGTGTAGGCCTGCACGGCCTTGTCCTCGCGCTCCTGTGGGCCTCGTTCGAGATGGAAGGCACGGTCGAAGTGCCGTCGGACAGGCGGGTTGCCGTACTCCCTGCAGAGCTTCGGCATGGCGCCAGTTGCGGGGTGATCGGTCCACTTCCAGCCGTCGGGCGCCTTCGGAGCCGCTCGGAGAAAAAGCGCGTACGCGTCGGCATAGGATTTTTTCTCGCGGATTCAAGACTGAGAGCAGCAGGGTGAGCGTGAAGGCGACCGACGAAGGTTGTGCCTCGTACATGGTTCGGACGTGCTCTATTGAACCGCAAGACTCTGATGCTGCAAGCGACGAGGACTATCATGCACCATCGCATCCGATGAGTTGGATGCATGAATTGATTCTTTAGCGGCGGAGGTCGACATGAGTACGTTCGTGCTCGTCCACGGTGCGTGGCACGGCGCCTGGTGCTGGTACAAGGTGGTACCGCGGCTGACACAGGCCGGGCACCGGGTGTTGGCGCCAGACCTGCCGAGTCTCGGTCGTGACCGGACGCCGGTCGCTGAGATCTCGCTCGACCGTTGGGCAGATAGCATCTGCAGGGTGGTCGAAGCTGCGGTAGAGCCCGTCATCCTCGTGGGACACAGCCGCGGCGGCATCGTCATCAGCGCGGTGGCCGAGCGGCTGCCGAAGCGAATCGGAATGCTGGTCTACCTGACGGCGTTCCTGCTGCGTGACGGCGAAACGCTGCTCGAGGTTGCTCGGACCGCGGATTCGTCGCTGGTGGTGCCGAATATCGTCGTGGCCGACGACCAGGTATCGATGACGGTCCCGGGCGATGCGGTCCAGGCGGCGTTCTACGGCGAGTGTTCGCCGGAAGATGTCGTCCTGGCCAGCATGCTGCTGGCGCCGGAGGCGATAGCTCCGAATTCGACACCGCTCCGTGTCACGGACTCCCGGTTCGGCACCGTGCCGCGGGTATACATCGAGTGCCTTCGTGACAAGGCGATTCCCGTCGCATTGCAGAGGCGGATGGCGCACAACTCGCCGTGCGAGATCGTCGCGTCACTCGATAGTGATCATTCGCCGTTCTTGTCGACGCCCGGCCCCCTGGTCGATCACTTGCTCGCGCTTCGCGTCAGTCGCTGACTGGCTCGCCGGCGGGAGCGGTCCTGAAATTGCGGCCGTGGAGTGTTTCAACCAGCGGCAAGGAGTACACGGAGAGCACGGAGCCCGGCGGCACCGTGCCCGAAAGGCCGTACTGACGCACCTCGCGCACGGGCGCGTGCGTTCCGAACAGACGATCCCACAGGATCAGGATGCCGCCGAGATTGACTGCACCTCGTGACGATTCCACGTCGTGATGGATGCGGTGATTGGCCGGCGTGTTGAACACACCGTCGAGCACTCCCAGGGGACCGATCATCTCGGTGTGCACCCACGCCTGGTAATGGATGCTCAGCACCTGCAGCCCGACTACGAGCAGCGGTGGAATGCCAAGCACAATGCACGGCAGGTAGAAAGCGGGGGCAATGAGCTGGTTGACGAAAGAAACCCGATACGCAGTGGCAACGGTATAGCCTGACGAGCTGTGATGAACGGCGTGATAAGCCGCCCACAGCAGCGAAAAGCGGTGAGCGCAGCGATGCTCCCAGTAGTAGCAGAAATCACCGACCACCACCGCGAGCAGCAGCGTGGCCGCATTCATCGGCATGCGCCAGGGAACGAGCTCGCTCGCACCGGCATAAATCGTCACCCACCAGCCTCCGGCGACCACGGATACGACAACGTTCGGCGGCAGGGTGCTGAGACTCATGGCCATCTCGCGCAGAGCTGATCGTGTCAACCGCCCGCGGCTCTTCATCCAGAAAAGCTCTTCGACGGCGAGCACGATTCCGGCGGCCATGCTGAGCCCGATGGCGGCGCTCAGGATCACGCGCCAATCGGTCATCATGCGACGAACTCACCCTGTGCCACCTCGGCTGGCGCCACGGGGACCGCCAGCCGTGGCTGGTGCGCCCAGGAATCCTGCGCACGATGTCGCGCGTTGTATTCGCAGAACGACTCGAGCCGCCCGTGCGTATCCAGCACGTGATGGCAACAGGCCGACACGCGATCCTGGTCGTAGGTGAAGCGATCCATGAACGGCTTGATCACGATGCCGAAAACATCACGTGGCCTGACCAGCTTTCGGCCGGCGCTGCGCAGCGAGACTCCGCAGCCAGCTCGTTCGTCGAGTGCCGATGATGCCGCGCATCTGCTGCGTGTCGAGCACGGTCTTGTAGGCGACATCGTTCATCACGGCATCGACATCGATGTGGCGCGCTATGTTGGCGAAGAGCCCGAAGCGCCGGGCAAACAGTGTGACCCACCCGCAGTTGGGATGACTGCAGGGAATCGGCAGAAAATCGTCGTCGCGGGTGCGACCCTCGAGTCCCAGCACGACACCCTTGATCACGTCCGACAGCGTGATGCGGTCGAGAGGATCCGGTTCGAGCTGGTATCGTCCCGAAAAGAACGCAGGCAACATGGCTACGAGACGCACGTTCCTGTGGCGCACGCCCTGGCCCACTACCCAGGCGATCTCGCGCTCGCTGACTCCGCGTACCAACGTCATGGTGAGCTGCATCGGAATGTCGAGCCGGTCGAGCCGCTGCAACAGCCGCGTGCGGATGCGCTCCGGGTTCGCCTGCCGAAGCGCCTTGTTGGTGGACGCGGCGTGCCCGTCGAACTGGAGCAGCACAAGGACTTTGTCGCGGAACGGCAGCAGCCGCTCGGCAGCACCCGGCTTTTCGAGTTCGATGCCATTGGTTGCAATGTAGACCTTCGATATGCGCGGCTCGGCATGCAAGTGAGCCAGCATGTCCCAGAACTGTGGGTGAATCGTCGGCTCGCCACCGATGAGCTGCACCGAATCGAGCGAGCCCTTCTGTGCGAGCAGATCACCGATGTGCTTGCGAAAGGCCTCCAGTGAAAGCACGCGATCACCCTTGGAATCGGCGTAGCACACGCGGCACGCAAGGTTGCACGCGTCGGTCACTTCCAGGAGCACCGTGCAGG
This sequence comes from uncultured Gammaproteobacteria bacterium, assembly GCA_963728295.1. GTDB lineage: Bacteria > Pseudomonadota > Gammaproteobacteria > Steroidobacterales > Steroidobacteraceae > DATJKD01. The sequence goes on from CAVSKB010000012.1 coordinate 84,877, forward strand.
TCTTATTGGATCGTTGATCGCTCGAGTCGTGCATCCAGTCTCCAGTCGGGACGGTCCCGCAGGAGGTCCCGGGCGCGCAGCAGCCGCTGCCAGTGAAGGCCGGCGTCTCGACCACGGCCTGCTCCGCGTAGCGCCGTCCCCATTGGTCCTTGTTCGACAGCCGGTAGTAGCGAGCATCGTTTTCGAGCAATGCACGGCTGAGACCATGCGTGGCGCATTCCTTGTTGATAAACACCTTGCCGCCATCGACATACACGGCGGCTTGCACGTGCGCGAGGCACTGCGGGCACAAGCTGAGCGTCGTCTTCAGCAAGCTCGCACCGCCTGGCAGCTGGAAGCGTTCCGAGGCACTGGCCTGGTCAAGTGCCCGCAATGGCTGGCTCACCTCGCGCAGCCGGTCCTCGAAAGACGGCCGCCGCGCAGACTCGACGCGCACCTCGATTGGAATGGCTTTACGCACAGGTCAGCGCTCCTCTCAAAATCGACGTGCAACCTCGATAAAACGCACCACGCATCCTTGGGAACCGGCTCGCCTGCTCGCGCAGCAGCCGGCCCAGTTGTCGCGCGGAAAAATCCAGATTTGCACGCCGCTCAGCGCCGGCGTGCAATGACAGTACGCTTGCGGCTTCCCCGGCCGGCAACAGGTGCCGAACGACATCTCGTGTGTAGCTTACGTGTCGCAACTCGTCTCGGAGTACTGCGGCCACTGCTTTTTCCGGATAGGAACACACGGCGTGCGCACATGCCTCCACGTGATACTCCAGTGAACGTGCGATGCGCTTCTCCAGAAAATGCAGGTGCCCGAAGAAATGTGCCAGCTTCAGCCCGCGTGCGTCGGCATCATCCGACGCGACGATCGCGAAAGACGCCGTCGTGTGGCTGCGGATGACTTCGTTGTAGACATCGGGCAGCGGCAATTCGAGCACCGGCTGCTCGAGCTTCTGAATCGCCTTGGTATAGAGCGCGATATGACGGTCTTCCTCCGCCATGTGCCGGCGCATCAGTTCTTCGATCTCCGCATCGGTTGCCGCGGCAAGCGGGAAGTAGTCGTCCACGCGATGCGGATAGCGTTCGCCGTTGAGGTACAGGTTGAGGACGAGACCGTGCAGCACCGGGTCGGCGACGATGTCCCGATGCAACCGCCGCTTGACGGTGTTGACTACCCCATGAGGAGAAAGCACGCGCCCAGCACCAGCCCGGCGAATACGAAGAGCCCGAGAGCCACGATCGCCAGGACACGGAGGATCTTGACGATCACGTCGCCTGCGCTCATGTGCCACCTCTCGCTGCCATCTTCCACCTCTCCCATTCCACGGGTTGCCGCACCGTCCGCGCGATGAGCGCCGCGCCGCCCGCCACGATCATCGCCAGGCTCATGATCTGGTAGGCAGACAGGTCACCGTAGGCCTTTGGTGTCTCGCGCAGATACTCGGTGAAGAACCTGAATACGCCGTAGCTCGCGAGATAGAACGCGAACAGCCGGCCGAAAAGCAGGTGCCGGCGCCACAGGGCGATGAGCAGGAATCCCATCGCCCAGTGAAACACCATCTCGTAGAGCGGAGCGGGGTGGCGCGGTATGCCATCGGAGTAGGTGATGGCCCATGGACCGTCGTACGGCAGCCCACGGCAGCAGCCCACGATGAGACACCCGATGCGCCCCAGTCCGATCGAAAAGGGCAGGACGATCGCGAAGCGATCGTTCGGGGGAATGTCGTAGTGAAGGAGTGGCTTTGCCGCCTCGACGCCGAGAAAACCGAACAACAGTGCGCCTGCGATCGATCGACCGGATTCGAGCAGCGACGCCCACCCGTGGAATTCGTGCAGCGGCCAGAGCGCATCGCCCAGCACCACGGCGAGCTTCGCGCCGAGCACCGCGCATACCGCCGTGATGGCTTGCATCATGTAGTAGCGTCGTTTGTCGAGCGGGTCCGCGAAATCCTTCGTGACGGGAAACGCGAGAACGAGCGCCATGCCGAGGATCACCATCGTGGCGTAGGCGAAGTGCAGATCGAAGGCCGCGTTCAAGTCCGCAGCCAGATTGCGATAAAGACAATCAACGAAGCATACGCGGCAAAGTGCACCCGCCGTTCGCTGCGCGCGATGCGTCGGTGGAATCCGAGCTCATCGAACGCGATCAGCACGATGAAGACGGTGAGACTTGCCACCGCGAGTGAGCGGCGGTCCCAGAATGCGCCGGCGAGAAACGCGAGCAGCGCTATGGCCGATAGGTAATGAGTGATGCGCTCGATCGCGGGGACTTTGCGCGCGCGCTCGTGCATCCACGCATCGACGACGACGAGGCTGAGGTACGGTATCACTCCCAGCCCGAGCCAGATGACGCGCGCAGAGGCTGTCATGGCGCTGTCGCTGCTTCCATCCCCGGGCCTCCCCACCCTCACGCCATGGCGCTTACTCTACTACGATCCGTGCGGCAGCGAGATCATCGCTACTCGTCCAGGCGGCGCGCGTTCGTTTCCGGCATTCGCCACATGAGCGCCAGGCCGATGACACCGTAGAGCATGATGTAGTAGGCCGGCGCCAGCGGCTCGCCGAGTGTATCGATCAGCCAGGCGGCCACGAGGGGCGCGGTACCGCCCGCCAGTGCGAGCGTAATGCTGTAGGCCAGGCTCATCGACGTCACGCGTGTCCGAAGCGGGAAGATCTCCACCAGCATCGCCCCCTGCAGGCCGAGCGCCATCCCCAGGGGCACCGCCATCAGCAGCTGACCGCCGACGAACGTAGCCGGCGAGCCGTACAGCATCGCGCGCAGTGCCACGTAGATGAGAGACATCGTGACCACCGTGAGCGCCATCATCAGGCGGCGCCGGCCGACGATGTCCGACAGCCAGCCGCCCAGCGGCTTTGCGAAGAGCACCACGAAGAGGCTGATCGTGTTGGCGAGGAGAAATACTTCCCCGCCCTCGCCGGTCATGTGCTTTCGCCGCTCGACGGCGTAGGTGAACGTCAGGTAGTACGCCGCATTGGTCATTGCGACGATCCCGAACGTCTGCACAATAGGTCGCCAGTCCGCGAGCAGCGATGGCAGCAGCGGCGGCCGGATCGCGGCAGCTTTCAAACCTTCGCTCGACTCGTGAATGCCGCGGCGCAGCAGCCACCCGACCACGCACAGGCTGATGCTGGCAATGAACGGGATCCGCCAGCCCCACGCCGACGCTTGCTCAGCGCCGAGGGATGCGTTTACGAGCCAGGCCGACGCCGAACCGAGAATGAATCCCAGTGTCGTGCCTGCGGCGGTGGAGCTGCTGATGAGGCCACGCCATCGAGGCGATGCCTGCTCCGTCGTGTATACCATCGAGCCGGTAAACTCTCCGCCGAGTGAGAAGCCCTGCACGACGCGGAGCGTCACCAGGAGGAGCGGAGCAGCGACCCCGATCTGCGCGTAGGTCGGCAGCAGCCCGATGAGCAGTGTCGCGCCGCCCATCAGCGCGATCGACAGTGTCAGGAGGGCGCGGCGCCCGATACGGTCCCCGACGGCGCCGAGCACGAGGCTACCGACGGGCCGAGCGCAGAAGCCAAGCGCGAACACCGCAAAGGCGAGGAGCTGCTGGGCCGTGGGACTTGATTGCGGGAAAAAATGGCGGCCGATGTCACTGGCAAAGTAGCCGTAGACGGCAAAGTCGAACCACTCGAGGACATTGCCGACCAGGCCGGCCATCGCGGTCCGCACCGCCGACTGTGGTGGAGCATCGAGCGCGGCGGCTCGGTCAGCAGTCAAGGCCGATCATCCAGGTCTCGCTTCTGCGCATGAGGCATTCTACTAGGCCGCCTTCGGCGCAGTTTGCCCGACGATGCTACATGCGTGCTACCCCGTGGACGTCCTCAGGCCGCGTTCGATCCCGACATCACATATAGAGCCGTGATCGCCGCGAACACGCCCACGACCCATACGTCCATGACGATCCGCAGCCAGCGCGGACCGAAGCGGACTTCCATGAAGTAGCGGACGATCAACCAGATCTTGGCGAAGGCAATCGCGAGCACGCCGACGATCGCGGCCGTGTGGCCTCGATTACTCGGGGGTGGGGCGTCAGCCCCCAGCCAAAGCGAGGCGGCACTCGCTGCCAGCAACACCAGCCAGACTGTCGTCGTACTCGAAACCGACCACCCGGATCGCATGGGTTATCGGACCAGGTACAGCAGTGTGAACAGCGCGACCCAGAGCAGGTCGACCATGTGCCAGTACAAACCGCCGCATTCCATGAGCTCGATGTCGCGCTGCGCGCTCCATTGCGACTTCGACTTCGCTCGCATCCATGCCAGCACGCCGAGGCCGATCAGGAGGTGCAGCAGGTGTATGCCCGTGAGAACGTAATAGAACATGAAGAATTCGTTGGTCGTCGCGACGATGCCGTCGCGCACCTTCTCGCCGTATTCGATCGACCTTGACCAGCACGAAGCCGATACCCAGAAGTAGGCCCGCGCCGAACAGTCGGCGGGCGCGATCCGCCACGCGCCGCCGAAACGCCTCGATTCCCTCGACGACACACCAGGAGCTCGTGAGCAGCAGTACCACGTTGATCGCCCCATATAGACGATTGAGACGGTCCTGTGACTCGAGGTAGAGACCGACATCGAGCCCGCGGTAGTAGATGTAGACGCAGAACAGCAGTGCGAATGCCGTGAGGTCTCCCAGGATGATGACCCAGAAGCCGGACTCGCCCGGAACCCTCGCCTCCCGTGACAACGCGTCGGCCCTATCGGAGCGACGGGTCGGTCTTGATGGCTCGCACGGTCATCCGCCACATCATCACGATCCAGCCGAAGAACGCGACCGCGACGAGCCAGAAGCCGATGATTCCGTTCCAGGAGAATGGGCCGCCATGGAAGAAGGGGAGAAGCGCGCCGGGCAGGAACAGGATCGCGACCCAGATGTTGGCGAACCCGACCCAGCGTGGATAGGCCTGGACCTCGTTACGATCGGTCAGGATGCACCAACCGATCGCGACGTTCTGTATGAACCCCGGAGGATAGAAGCCTACGAACGTGATCCAGGCAAAGTCGTTCAGCAATTGTATGTTGGCGGGCGAGGTCTCCTCCCTGTATGCGGCGATCAGCCAGAAATAGGCGGCCAGCAGGGCGATCATGACTGTGCCGCACGAGCTGGCCATCTGGACATAGGTCAGCGGGTGCGACGCACCCTCGATGCGCCTCATCTGCATGGCGATCGCCGCGGACATCGTCCACCAGAAGACTGACGCGAATGCCAGAACCGACATCCCGAGGCGGATGCGCCATCGGTTCTCCTGGAATTCCAACGCGAGATCCGCCGCGCTCATGCCGGGGTCGATCAGCGGCATCCAACCGGCGATCCCGAAGATCCCGAGGCCCAGGAGAATTGCGAAAACGAGCGCCGAGTGGGCGCACAGCAGTTGATTCGTTCTGCTCATCGCGAAAAACCCCTCCCCGGTCGCCGATTCGCCTGCGTGTTTTTTGCGGCAGGCGCCGGCTCTCGATCGTGTATCAAACATGCTGACTGTACGTGAGCCTACCATCTCGGTTCAACCGGACGGTCGATCGTGCTCATTCCCTGCTTGTGGTCTGAGACGTCCTTTCCTGTCGATTGATCGCTCGACCGGCAGGCGTCTCACGGGGCTGGGCGCGCCATTGGGAGCCCGTTGGCGTCTGGCTGCTGCGCAATGAATCTGTGCATGACATGCTCACGATCCACACTCTTCGCCGGCCGTCGGTTCAGGCGAGCTTGCCCGGTTGCGCTCGCGTTTCTCGGCTGCTGCGGGTCTGTCTCGCCGGCCGGTGCGCACGATATCGAGTTCGTCTCGGAGCATCTGCCCGAAGTGGCCATGGACCATCGTTACGCGGCCTTGCCGGTGTGGCCGTCCGAAACCGAAGCGCTCTGGCAGTTCACCGCGCAAGCAGGTTACAGCGCGACGCGGACAGGCGAGCTCGAGCTGAGTGGCCCAACGTTCTCAATGGCCGTGCATCGCTCGTTGCATCCCGGCTGGAAGCTGAGCGGCTTCGCATTTTTCGATGACCTACAGTTTTCCGGCCGCAACGATCATCGGCCACTCGACGTAGGTTTCGCCGCGAACGTACCGTTGTCGTTGCCGGCCGATGCGAAGTTCACGAACCTGCAGGGTTCGGCGCGCGAATACGGGGTGGGCGTGAGCCTGGCTCATGCCATCGAGGACGGCTGGCTCGCGGGCTGGCGCTGGACGGCCGGCGCGCTGTGGCAGCAACTCGACCTCAGCAACTATTCGTCGCCCTATATCGTGCTCGCCGGGCCCTCGGCGGGCGCTACCGGGACCATCGATTACAGCTTGAGCTGGTCGTTCACGACACCGTTCGCGGGAATTTCGCGCCCGTTCGCGCTCGGGCGCTGGACTCTCGAACCACGTTTCCTTGTCGCCGTGCCATTGCCGCGGCGCGGCGTGCAGGGTCGGATAACCGGCGATGCATTCGACCTCAGCGGCAATTCCGCCGACAACGGCCACAGCAAGCACTACGGCGATCCATCGCCCGTGATCGGCATGGTAGTCCGGTACGAACCGTGGGGACTGGAGGTCGACGTCGGTACCGCGTTGACCGAGGCATTGCTCGAACCGCTGATCCATGAAGGCATCGATCAGAACATCGCGCTATCGGTGGCCTGGCAATTCTGAAGCGATGTGAGCTCGCATTCATCGCCGGCGCGCGTCCCTTATTTCTGCCCCAAGCGGCGGGGCGACGTCCTCAAGCGACCGTCGTTCCGCGTCGACTCCGAGCGAGGCCGCGACGGCGGCGGCGGCGCACATCAGGACGCTGGCGAAGACGTAGGCGCCGAAGAGCGCGTCGCGACTGCCGGACTCGATCATGGCGCCGAAGAGCGGCGGGCCGAGGAAGCCCCCGAGCGCCGTGCCGGCGGCATAGAAGAGCGAGATGGACACGGCGCGCATCTCGACCGGGAAGATCTCGCTCACGGTAAGGTAGGCGGAGCTCGCCGCCGCCGAGGCGACGAAGAAAATGGAGCTCCAGCAGACGGCAAGCCCGGTGGCACCGAGCAGCTCCCGCGAGAAGAGGTAGCCGGTGGCGAGAAGCCCGACGCCGGAAAGGCCGTATGTCGAGGCGATCATCACGCGGCGGCCGACGGTGTCGAACAACCGCCCGAGTACCAGCGGGCCGAGGAAATTGCCGACGGCGAACGGAAAGATGTAATAGCCGACGCGTTCTTCGGGCACGCCGAGAAAGCGCGAGAGCACGAGTGCATAGGTGAAGAAGATAGCGTTGTAGAAGAAGGCCTGGGATGTCATCAGCGTCAGCCCGAGGACCGCGCGTCGGCGGTAGCGCACCGCGATGACATGCGCCACCTGACCCCACGGGATGGTGTGCAGCGCGCGCAGGTGCATCTTCTCGTGTGCATCGTCGTTGACCACCCCGACCTGGCGCTCGATGTCTCGAACCACGCGCTCGGCTTCTTCGGCGTGGCCGTGCGTGAGCAGCCAGCGCGGGCTCTCGGGCAGGTGCCGCCGTACGAGCAGGATTGCGATGCCGAGCACACCGCCCAGGCCGAAGGCGATGCGCCAGCTGATGTCGGGCGCCAGGAGCCCGGGCTGGAGCAGGACGACGCTGAGCCCGGCGCCGAGGGCCGCGCCCATCCAGAACGTGCCGTTGATGGCCAGGTCCACCCTGCCGCGCACGCGCGCCGGGATGAGCTCGTCGATGGCGGAGTTGATCGCGGCGTACTCTCCACCGATGCCGAAGCCGGTGAGAAACCGGCAGAATGCGAACGACGTTATGCTCCACGTGAACGCGGTGAGCACCGTGGCGACGAGATACACGAGCAACGTGACCAGGAACATGCGCTTGCGCCCGAGCCGGTCGGCGAGCCGGCCGAAGAAGAGCGCGCCAAGCACAGCGCCGGCGATATAGGCGGACGCCGCCCAGCCGATCTCCGTAGCCGAGAGGCCGAGTGTGTCGGGGCGTTGGAGGCTCGGCCCGAGCGAGCCCACCACGGTGACCTCCAACCCGTCCAGGAGCCAGCTCACGCCGAGCGCGACCACGACGCGCCAGTGCCAGGCCGACCAGGGCAGACGGTCCAGCCGGGCGGGGATGTCGGTCGAAATCAGACCTTGCGCGAGCCTCAAATCCGGGAATTCCGAGATGTCGCGTGGGGAGCCTTCCGGGCGTTGATGGTCAGCGCCGCCGTAACCGCGCTCAAGGCCGCGAGCACGGCTGCGGCGATCATCGCAAGACGGTACGCGCTCACCAACGCGGAGCCACCGAGGTCCGGCGATGAACCTGCGTCGAACGCCAGACCCAGCGCGGCGATGGCAACGAGGCTGCCTGTGCGCGCGGCCGCATTGTTGATGCCGGATGCCGTGCCGCTTTTCTCGTCCGGTGCCGAGTCGAATACGGTCGTCGTCAGGGGCGCGATCGTGATGGTCATGCCGATGCTGACAACGGTGAGACCGGGAAGGACGCCGCTCCAGTAGCTGGGGTTGCTGCTGGATGACGCCAGGATCGCGAACCCCGCTGCTGTGACTGTCGGACCGATGGTGAGCGGAAGCCGCGCGCCAAACCGATTGACAAGACGGCCCGACCAGCGGGACCCCAGACCGAGAATCGCCGAGAATGGCAGGAACGCAGCACCAGCTGCGGTTGCGCTGTAGCCGTGAACGTGAATCAGGAGGAACGGCAGCAGGAACATGGCGCCGCCCAGCGCGGCGTAGAGCAAGACCGTAAGGGCGTTCGCCCCGCTGAAGGTGAGTTCGCGGAAGAGCGATGGCGGCATCATCGGCGACCTCGCGCGTGATTCGTGTCGAATGAAAATCCAAATGGCCAGGACCGCAGATATCAACGCTACGGCGCCTCCGAACAGGGCGCCCGCCCCGAGCGCGTTCAAGCCGTAGCTCAGCAATCCGAGAGACAGGACTGCGAGTACGGCGCCGCTGCCGTCCAGCGCTTCCGATCGATTGATGGCTCCATCAGACGGTAGCTTGAGAGCGAACAGCAGGGCGGCCGCGGCGATCGGCAGATTGAGGAAGAAGATCGAGCGCCATCCAATCGTGTCGACGAGCCAGCCGCCGAGCGGCGGCCCGAGCGCAGTCGTGAGCGCGCCCGCCGCGGCCCATGTGCCAAGTGCGACGCCGCGATCCTTGCCACTGTAGGCCGAGCCGATGATCGCCAGGCTCGTTGGAGTCAGCAGGGCGGCGCCCACGCCTTGAGCCAGCCGGGCGGCCACCAACCAGGGCGCCGACGGTGCCACACCGCAAGCGAGCGAGGCCAGGGCGAAGATGCCCAGACCGATCATGAAAATGCGACGCCGCCCAAAGCGGTCGCCGGCCGAACCGCCGAGCAGTATCAAGCTGGCAAACGTCAACATGTAACCGTTGACGACCCACTGCAGCGTGCCAAAGGTAGTCCCGAGGCTGCGCTGCATTACCGGCAAAGCGACGTTCACGACCGAACCGTCGATGAAGCTCATGCTGGATCCGAGAATCGTGGCAGGCAGCACCCAGCGCGTGCTTTGAGCCGCCAGGTCGGAAGGCTTGTGCGCCTCGGGCGTTTCGCAGGGTAGACGGTGTGGACCGACCATTTCAGACCGAGCCCAAAGCGCTGAAGTGCTTAAGATTCTATGCCGATGCCCCCGAACACCGGTTCTCGCTCGCTACTTCAGGTCAAAGTCCTACAACTGGCACCGCGGCACACCGACAGATCGGTGGGGCGGGCATCGCCAACATGCAGGCCGTCTAATCAACCGAAAAATGATGGAGGCACAATGAACCTGATCATATGGCTGGTTGTCGGCGGATTGATCGGCTGGGTCGCCAGTCTGATCATGAAGACCGATGCCCAACAGGGTCTGTTGCTAAATGTGATCGTGGGTATCGTTGGAGCGTTGCTCGGGGGATGGTTGCTGTCACCTCTGGTCGGAGCCGGCACCGTCAATCAAGGCGATTTCAGCCTGATGGGACTGCTGGTGTCGCTGGGCGGCGCGATCCTACTGTTGTTCGTGGTCAATCTGATTCGCCGCGGTACCGCCGGCCCCAGGGTTTAAAGCTTTTCAGCCTGTTATCTGGTGACCACGCGGTCAAGGACGACCGCGTGGTCACCGCGCAGCGCTCCTCAGCGCTTTGCGCCAGCCGCCTGGTACAGCGGCAACACTTTTGGCAGGCGAGCCTGCAGCTCGGCAATCCGATTCCCAGGCGCAGGATGCGTACTGAGGAATTCCGGCGAGCTGCCCTTTTCCGCTGCCATCATCTTCTGCCATACATTTACGGCGGCCCGCGGGTCATAGCCTGCACGTGCCATGAGCTCGAGACCCATGACGTCCGCTTCGGACTCCTGCTCGCGGCTGTGCGGAAGTTGGAACGTGACCGCAGCCACCGTGTTTGCGAGGTCAAGCGTTCCCTGTCCCGCCCCGGTGGCGACGGCAATGCCGGTCAGCGCCAGCTGCTGCGCATAGGCGCGCGAGACCCGCTCGCGTGTGTGCTCGCGAAGTGCGTGCGAGATCTCATGCCCGATGACAGCGGCGAGCTCTGCGTCGGTGAGCTTCAGCCGGTCGACGAGGCCGCTGTACACCATGATCTTGCCCCCCGGCATGGCGTAGGCGTTCATCTCGCTGGTGGTGAGCGTGTTGATCTCCCAGTTCCATCCTGGTGCGTCGGGACGGAACGTGGCGGTCGCCGGGATCAGCTTTTGCGCGATGTTCCGGACACGGGCGGTGAGGGCGGGGTTCGTATTGAGCTTGCCGGCCTCGCGTGCCTTCTGTACCTCCTGCGCATAGGCCTGCGCCGCACCGTTCTCGACGTCTTTCTCTGAGACGAGCATTTGCTGCTTGCGCTCGACGCCGACCGTGCCGGGGGCGGTGGTCTGCACGGTCTGGCAACCCGAGACCAGGAGCGTTCCGAATAACACGGCGGCGGACAGGTTTCTTACAAACATTTCAAAGACCTTGTGTCAGTTTGAGGCGCAAAGTGCGGCAGATCGCTTCGATCCGCCATTGTCGTTAGATCATCCGCCAGTCGCCTTGTTCCGAGTGTCTGCCCGGCGCTTCGTGTGCCGCCCGGGCGATCTGGGCCCCGTTCCGGGGACATCAGCGCCGTGTGGGTGTATTTTCCATGAGCACGAAAACAAGACAACAGCCGGGTGCGCCACTTGGGGACAATTCAATCGCCGCGCGCTGCTGACCGCGCCTTGATGGGCCATCCGAAAGGCCTCTTCTACCTGGCCTTCACCGAAGCCTGGGAGCGCTTTTCCTTTTACGGCATGACGGCGCTCCTGGTGCTGTACATGGTGAACCAGTTGCTGCTGCCCGGCCACGTGGAGCACATCGCCGGATTCGCGGGATTCCGCGCGGCCGTCGAATCCGTGGTGGGTCCGCTTTCGACGCAGGCGCTCGCATCGCAGATCTTCGGTCTCTACGCCGGTTTCGTCTATTTCACGCCGCTGCTCGGCGGCTTCATCGCCGACCGTTGGATAGGGCAGCGCAACGCGGTCGTGATCGGTGCGCTGTCGATGAGCGGGGGCCATCTTGCAATGGCTTTCGATCAGTCCTTCCTGCTGGCCCTGCTGCTGCTCGTCGTGGGCTCAGGCTTTCTCAAGGGCAATATTTCCGCGCAGGTCGGAGCCCTTTATCCTCGCGAGGAGGAGGCTCTACGCACCCGCGGCTTCGCCATCTTCAGCATGGGGATCAATTTCGGAGCGGTCGCCGGGCCGCTGCTGTGCGGTGTGCTCGCGCAGGTCTACGGTTGGCAATACGGCTTCGGCATTGCGGCGATCTTCATGCTCGCCGGATTGGCCACCTATCTGTCCGGTTATCGGCATCTGCCTGCTCGAGTGGCGCGAGGTGCCCGGGAGAGCAGCGCACTCACCTCCGCCGACTGGCGGGTGATCCTGGCGCTCATCGCGGTGATGATCATCACGATCTTTCAGTCGGTCGCGTACTACCAACTCGCCAACGTGCTGCCGGTATGGATCCAGCAGCACGTCACACTCGACGTGGGCGCGCTCAGGATTCCGGTCCCCTGGTATCAATCGATCGACGCGCTGTTCAGCATCCTCGGCGTGCCGCTGCTGTTCTGGATCTGGGGTCACCAGGCATCGCGCCGTCGGGAGCCCGGCGATCTCGGCAAGATCGGCATTGGCGCCTGGCTGGCCGCAGCGAGCAACCTGATCCTCGTGGTCGCCATTCTTGTCGCGGGCTCAGCGCCCGTTCACGCGATCTGGCCGTTTCTCTACTGTGCGGGACAGGGCATCGCCTTCCTGTATTACTGGCCCACGCTGCTGGCGCTGGTCTCGCGTGCGGCGCCGGCGAAGGTGAACGCGACCATGATGGGGCTTGCCTTCATGAGCCTGTTCGTTTCAAACAACATCATCGGCTGGGTTGGCGGCTTCTACGAGAAGATGAAGCCCGTGGAATTCTGGGCCATGCACGCCGCGATAGCGGCGGTGGGTGGGCTGCTGGTGATGCTGTTCGGGCGGCGGCTGAGCCGAGCGCTCGGAAATGGCACGAAACAACTGTTGCACCCGTCCGCGCTCGCGGTCGAGGCTGAGCGCTGAGACCTGCGATCATCAACGCTTCACGGCATACTGCCTGCCTTCGCATGTCACCGCGCTGCCGATGAATGAGTGATCCGTTGAATGCGCCAAAGCGTCTATCGACGTTGTCGGCCTTTCGCTATCCCGTTTTCCGAGGTGTCTGGTTCGCCAGCACGCTCTCCAATCTCGGCGGGCTGATCCAGTCGGTCGGCGCGTCGTGGTTGATGATCTCGATCGCGCCGTCGGCGGACATGGTCGCGCTCGTGCAGGCATCGGTCACGCTGCCGATCATGTTGCTGTCGCTGGTGTCCGGGGCGATGGCGGACAATCTCGACCGTCGCAACGTGATGCTCGGTGCGCAGTTCTTCATGGTGGCCGTCTCCGTCGCATTGGCGGTGTGCGCGTGGGTGGGATGGATCACGCCGTGGCTGCTGCTGCTGTTCACGTTCTTGATTGGATGCGGCGCAGCGTTCAACGCACCGGCCTGGCAGGCGGCCGTCGGCGACATGGTGCCGCGCGACGAGTTACCGGCCGCCGTTGCTCTCAACAGCATGGGCTTCAACATTGCGCGGAGTATCGGACCGGCAATCGGCGGCGTGATCGTCGCGGCTGCGGGCGTCGCTACCGCGTTCGTGGTCAATGCGGCGAGCTACGTACCGCTGATCGCCGTGCTGGCGCGCTGGCGTCCGCCGCCGAATCCCCAGACGCTGCCTCGTGAGACGCTTGGAACGGCCGTGGCAGCGGGCATTCGCTATGTTGCGATGTCTCCCGTTATCCGCACGGTTCTCGTGCGCAGCGCGGCCTTCGGTCTCGGTGCAAGCGCGATCATGGCGCTGCTGCCCCTGGTGGCCAAGGTGCTGATCGGGGGCGGGCCGGTCACGTATGGCCTGTTACTCGGCGCGTTCGGCGTCGGAGCGATCGCAGGCGCTCTCGGGGCTGCGCGCTTGCGCCGGATGCTGTCGACCGAGGGCATCGTCCGCTCGGCCGGCTGCGCAGTTGCGCTCGCCGCGGCGATCGTAGGTGTGAGCACGCAACTGCTGGTGACGATGGGGGCGCTGCTCCTGGCGGGCGCAGGGTGGGTGCTGAGCCTTGCGACGCTCAATGTCACGGTGCAGTTGTCCGCACCGCGCTGGGTCGTGGCGCGCGCCTTGTCGCTCTACCAGATGGCTGCGTTCGGCGGACTGGCGGCGGGGAGCTGGCTGTGGGGCGTCGTAGCCGCCGCCGAGGATGTCGGCGCCGCATTGCTCATCGCGGCGTTCGTCATTCTCGCTTGTGCGCTGCTCGGCCGCTGGTTGCCGCTGACGCAATCCGGGGAGCTCAATCTCGATCCACTGAGGCTCTGGAAGGAACCCAGCACGGCTGTCCCCGTCGAGCCACGTACCGGTCCGGTCGTGATCACGATCGAATACGTAATCCGCGAGGAGGACGTCCTCGAGTTCCTGAGAAGAATGGCCGAGCGGAGACGCATCCGTCGTCGCGACGGTGCACGCAACTGGAGGGTACTGCGCGATCTTGCCGATCCGCAACTGTGGATAGAGCGCTACGAAACGCCGACGTGGCTCGACTACGTACGCCTGAACAGCCGGCTGACCCAGGACGATGCGACGGTCCCTGAACGCCTTCGAGCGCTGCATCGAGGCCCCGGCGCTCCTCGGGTGCGTCGGATGATCGAACGCCAGACCAGCTCGCTTCCCACGGAACATGCTCCGAGCCCGCACGACCCGGCCGGATCGCTGGTCGATCCGACGAGGTCGGCATAGCTGCGTCTATTCGAAGGTAATCACTACTTTTCCGCGAGCGCGACCCTCTTCCAGATACCGGATGGCTTCCGGGGCTTCACTCAACCTGTAACGCCTGTCGATGACCGGTGTGACTTTTCCCTCCTGCATGAGATCGCCCAGGAACGTCAGGTCACTCTTGTTCAAGTCTGCGAGCATCATGCCCATGTCCTGGCTCACGAACGGTGACAGCACGAGCGCTCCGATCGGTTTTACAAAGGGCCCGATCCACCGGCCGTCGTCCGGTCCTCCGCCTCCGATCAAGACGTACTTGCCGTCGGGATTCAGGATGCGCCTGTTGTCCAGCAACGCGCGGTTCCCGACGTTGTCCAGGATGACGTCGTAACGCTGATCACTCCGCGTATAGTCTTCCCTGGTGTAATCGATGACCTGGTCTGCGCCGAGTGAGCGGACCATCTCCAAATTCCGCGTACTGCACACGCCGGTCACATGTGCCCCGAACGTCTTCGCGATCTGCACCGCGAACGTACCCACACCGCCCGACGCACCGTTGATCAGGACCTTCTGCCCCGGCTGAATCTTTCCCTTGTCGCGAAGACCCTGCAGAGCTGTGATTGCCGCGATAGGGACGGAAGCCGCCTGCTCGAACGTCAGGTTGGCCGGCTTCAGTACCACTGCTCGATCCGCCCGGGCAGATACGTACTCGGCGAGGGCACCGGTTCTCCCGCCGAATACGTCGTCGCCTGGCTTGAACTGCGTAACGTTTCGGCCCACCGCCTCCACCGTGCCGGCGTAGTCAACGCCCAGCCGTGTGACCTTTGGTTTGCGCAACCCGGAACCTATGCGCATGATGTACGGGGTGCCTCTCATGGTATGCCAATCCAGCGGATTGATCGCAGCCGCGCGAACTCTCACCAGGATTTCATCGTCCGCCGGAGTCGGCTTTTCGATGTCCTCGAGCTTGAGAACGTCGGCCGTACCATAGTCGCAATAAACGATCGCTTTCATCGGATTGCCCGGAGCAGCGGTGTTGGGCGCGTCGCATGTGTTGCTCGACGAGAAGTAGGCGACGAGCACGCCCAGCACCAAGGCGACTGAAATCGCGATTGCACTCCACCCGAGGACGCGTTTTAGCTTCATGGACCTGACACCTGCGACACGTTTATGGCCGAAGACTTTTCTCAGGAGCTCGCCTGTACGGCGCCTGGATCCTTGCAGCCCCGGGCGATCAGCCACAGCACGAGGGCCAGCTGGCTCAGTCCCATCGGCATGAACATCTGCATGACGGTGCGATGGCCCAGAAGGGGGATCACGGCCCCGGCGATCAGCAGCGCAACCGTGGCGAGGCCGAACGCCGACAATGCCCGCGGAATCAGCGCGAAGCGGAACAGCACGGTGTAAAGCACGAGAAGCGAACCGCCTGAGACGAGCAGGTTCATATAATGCGCCGAGTTCCGCACCGACCGTACGACGAGCCCCGAAAAGCTGACTACGGCGAGCGCGACAAACCAGAGCGCCATCGCGTCGCTGTAGCGTCGAAACACCGGCGCCGCCATTATCGCAATGCCGAGCGCAAGGGCGCCGGTCACAAGCGACAGGAGCACGGCAACTTTCACCTGCATCGTGTTCGCCGCCGCATTTGCCAGGAAGCCCGGGGGCGCCGTCAGCGCTGGAGCCAACAACCCGAAGTTCACCAGTGGCGCGACCGCCATCTGCAGCAGGTAGAGCACGCCGATAGTTCGGCCAATGCTCTTCGCAGTTCTCATCATCGGCTCCTCGTTGAGTTGCGGCCGGGTCGCTTCGGCCGGGACTATCGTCGCGCGGCACCGCGCGAGCCAGCCGCTTGCGACGGGCGGCGACTGAGCGCGGTCGAGTCACGATAACGGCGGACGGACGGCACCCGGCGCCCAGTGAAACAGGGGTCCGTTCCGCGGGGCGGCAAAACGGTTGGGCTATAGTCACGTCATGCTGTCTTCCGGCGCTTCTGCAAAGCCGCGTGGCCTGGCCGTGATGGTGGGCTGGCGACGCGTGCGGTTCACGCTCGCTGTGTCGGCACTGTTCGGGCTCATGCTCAGCGCCAACTCGGAGACATCCGCGGCCGTGGTGGTGACGCGCGCGATGCTGGTAGGACTTTTCTCGATGATGGCGTTCGGGCTGTTCGAGCAGTGGCCGCAGCGTTTGCCGAATTGGCTCGCCCGCTGGGCGCTGCAACTCGTGGGCGTGGTGGTGGCGGTGCCGCTCGGTGCACTGCTCGCGTATTGGGTGACGACAGGCGGCGATCCGCAGTTCGCGGAGAACCCGAAGCGGGTCATCGGCTATTTGCACTTGTTTTTCGCTGGCGTGCTGTTCGCACCCTGGATCGCGATGGCTGCGCTGGTGCGACAGCGCGATGCCTTTGCGCGCAATCAGGCGCTGGCGTTCGAGCTGGAGCGGAGCGAGCTCGAGCGCAAGGCACTGGACGCGCGGTTGCGGTTGCTGCAGGCGCAGGTCGAGCCACACTTCCTGTTCAACACCCTGGCCAATGTGCAGGAGCTGGTGGATGCCGGATCGCCGCAGGCATCGAGAGTGCTGAAGAGCCTGATCGCCTATCTGCGGGCGGCGGTGCCTCGCCTGCACGAGGCGGCGACGACGCTGGGTCAGGAGCTGCTGCTTGTGCGCGCCTACCTCGAGGTGATGCAGATGCGCATGCCGGATCGGTTGCAGTTCGCGCTGCGGGTCGATGACAGGGCGATGGGACTGCAGTGCCCGCCGATGACGCTCCTCACGCTGGTCGAGAACGCCGTGCGCCACGGCATCGACCCCAGCGAAGAGGGCGGGCGCATCGACGTCGACGTGCAGCTGCGCGAGGACCGCTGCCACGTGCGGGTCACAGACACGGGCGTGGGTCTGCAGCCAACGGGCAGTGGACTGGGCACCGGTCTGTCGACGCTGCGCGAGCGCCTGCAGCTGGCCTTCGGTGGCGACGCGCAGTTGCGCCTCACAGGGGTGGAGCCGCACGGCGTATGTGCGGAACTCGACTTCCCGGCGCGGAAGGAACCCGCATGATGTCTCGGCGCCCGACCGCCCTGATTGCCGACGATGAGCCGCTGCTGCGTGACGCCCTCGAGCGCATGCTCGCGCAGGCCTGGCCCGAGCTGGAAGTGGTAGCGCAGGCGCGCAACGGCCGCGAGGCGATCGATCAGTTCGAGGCGCAGCACCCCGACGTTTGTTTTCTCGACGTGCACATGCCTGGCACCACGGGCGTGGAGGCGGCGCGGCACATCGGCCGCCGTGCGCATCTTGTCTTCGTCACGGCCTACGACCAGTACGCAGTGCAGGCCTTTGCCCATGGGGTGCTCGACTACCTGGTGAAGCCAGTGGAACCGTCGCGCCTGGCCGAGACGGTCGCGCGCCTGCAGGAGCGCATGCAGGCGGCACAGCCGGCACTGAACACAGATACGCTTCTGCAGCAGCTCGCTGCGCACCTCGAGAAGGCTGCGGCCCCAGCCCCGCTGCGCTGGATCCGCGCGTCGGTGGGACCAACTGTGCGCCTTATTCCCGTGGAGGATATCGATTTCCTGCGGTCCGAGGAGAAGTACACGCTGATCGCCTGGCGTGGCGACGGCCGGCCAGCCCCGCGAGGCCATCATCCGCATACCGCTGAAGGACCTCGTGACGCAGCTCGATGCGTCGCAGTTCGCGCAGGTGCACCGCTCGGTGGTCGTGAACCTCCGTTCAATCGCTCATGTTGCGCGCAATCTCAACGAGACGGCGGAAATCCACCTGAAGGGCCGCGACGAAGTGCTGCCGGTGAGCCGCAGCTACCTGCACGTGTTTCGCCAGATGTGAGTGTCCAGGTCACATTCGAAACCAGGGGGGCAGCGTGCCGTCGAGCTCGACCGCGTGCGGAAACTCCTCGTCGTTGGTCCGTGGCCATTTCGCGCCCGGTTCGATCTCTTTGACGAACACGCTCGAGTCGAGGTTGTAGATCCCTTTACCGTTGACGTATCCCTCGTACCGGTTCCCCGCCAGGAAGGTGACGCTCCGCTCGAGCCAGAGTGGGTGCGTGCGAAGTATGCGCGCCGGGCCGAACTGGTAGATCGCCTCGATGGGGTGAGTGCCGTCGTCGCGCAGCGCGGTCACCGGGAGCGAGCCAGCGAGCTGCCTGAACTCGTTGAAACCAACGAAATGCTTGAACGTGAGCGGGTTCGTGCGATCGGTAACCGGCCGCGCGCGCACGGATGCCCAGAAGGCATCGCTCACAAACGTTTCAGGGCCCGCGGACCAGCCTTCGCCTGGCGAGCTCATCGTCTCCTGCGAAGTCACGGGTGGCGCCCAGGACAGATCGGGGTATGCCGGGATGTCGCTGCCCATCATGCCCGGCTGCCGCTGCCTCAGATGGATGGCCCCGTGCAGGATGCCCTCGCGCCCCACGTCATTCGTCACCGTGGAGGCCCGGTAAAGCAGGAACTGGTTGCCGTACACGACGAGCTGCGACGGTGCCGGCACGTCGATCGGCGTGTGCATCAGCAGCCCCGTCGAAGGATCACCCGGCTTCTCTGAAACCGAGAAAAGACTGTGGCGAATTGAGACGTTCTGCATGGTCGTCTTGAGGCCGCTCGAGGCTCGCGTGCCGAGGATGCGGATGTTGTTGAGCTCGAGCTCCGAGCGGGGGCGACCCTCGAGATACATTGCGTGAAACGTATTCCAGACCGAGCCCATCGCTGAGCTGGTGACGTTCCACATGCGAATCGTCCAGGGAAAGAGCGTCAACCCGTTCGGGTTCATGATGCCGTTGAAGGTGTTCTTGGTCTCGCAGCACTGGTCGATGTTTGACAGCAACAGCGTGGACGGCGCGTCCTTGCGGTTGGAGCCGACTCCGATGCGCGTCGACCGGAGCTTCAGGTTGCGGACCTGCGCCAGCTCATAGCTCGATATGGCGACGGTGTCGCCGCTCAGCGTCGGCCAGTTGGTCGGGTCGCCGAGTACGTAGACGAAGCGGCGACCGCTGCTGATCCAGAAGTCGCCGGTATACGAGCCCGGCGTCAGGAACACGACGAGTGGCGCGTCGTCGGTCTTCCCGCCCGTAAACGTCTTGCGGCAGTCCACGAACGGCATCGGTGTCTCGCACGCCCGCGCCTGCCAGCCCCGCGCCGCGACGACGGCTCCCGCGTTGTCGCCGTAGACGAACGTCGGTGCGAGCGCGCGGATGCGGAAGTTGTTGCTGCGGATCGGCGCATCCGTGCGTTCGAGCCGCACGGTCACATCACCCTTGAACGTGCCGCCATATTGCAGTGCGCCCGTCGCGCTGTCGTACTTGAAGCCCGGCACGGGGGCCCCTGTCGAGACATTAACAAGACGGGTTGAGTAACGCGACGTCCAGCCTGACGCGCGCGTCTGATCGCCCGCCCGCCAGCGATTCCCCGGGTCGATCTGGCGGATGCCGAGCTGAACGGTCTCCCCGATCCCGGCGACGAAGACCTGCTCCGGCACTGGTGCAAATTCGAACCGGCCGACTGGCACCGAGATCTGGGCGACTGCGGGGCGGGCGATCAGGGTATGAGCCAGCATGAGGCCGATACTGCCGATAAGGATCGGCAAGAAGACTGCAGCCGGCCTGACGCCGGTATCCATAAGATTCACGACGGGTCCAACCACAGCTACGGACATGGTGTCTCGGCTCCAGGTGTCTAGGGCTCGACGGCAGATGCGGAACACGTGCCCGACGCGGCGGGTCGCAGGCGGATTAGTGGCCAGCGAATGCCGGGCGAATCAGGTGGTTACGCGAGGGCGCTAGGATGCCCCAAGCCACACGTGGCGTATCGCGAGTTTTTCTTGAGGATGCTGATAACGCTGTTAATAGGCTCGCGCTCGCAGGCGTTCCCAAAGATGCCTGTCTTCATGAACGCAGCCGCACAAGCGAGGTCGCTGCGAAGCAGACGTGGCTTCGCTCCCTAAGTGGCCGTCGTCGGGTCAGGGGTTACGGAGCGACAGGCCGCCATCGACGGGAATCACTGCGCCCGTCACGTATGACGCGGCGCGGCTTGCGAGGAAAATCGCCACGCCAGCGATGTCCGCGCCTTGCCCGACGAGCCCCCGCGGGATCTGCGACGCCAGCGCGGCACGATCGGCACGGTCCTTGAGTGCGAACGCGATCATCCGGGTCTCGACGGCGCCCGGCGCGATCGCATTGACGTTTACGGCTGGAGCGAGGTGCTTCGCCATGACCCGCGTCAGGTGGTGCAACCCCGCCTTGCTCGCCGCATAGGCGTAACTGTTGCGTGCCATTGGAATCATTGCGGCGATGGATCCGACGTTGATGACCCGGGCCGGGTTATCCGGGCTCGCCGCGTTGCGAAGCAACGGAAGAAAATGCTGGACGAGGAAAAAGGGCGCCTTCAGGTTCACGTCGACGACGGCATCCCATTGCTCCTCTGGATACGTCTCAAGCTGCTCGCCCCACGTAACGCCGGCATTGTTGACGAGAATATTCAGGTGCGAGACCCGGCTTCCGATGTCGCCAGCGAGCTGGCCAATACCGGCGACATTCGAGAGATCGCAGGGGAGACTGATGCAGTTCCCGGCTGCGGACAGCTCAGTGGCTGCGGCGTCGCAGTCCGCGGCGGTGCGCGCCGTGATGAACACGGTAGCACCGGCCTCCACGAGCCCGCGTGCGATGCCGAAGCCGATTCCTCTCGACCCGCCAGTTACCAGGGCCACGGCTCCGCGGATATCGAACAGCCCTGCGCTCACGTGTTCACCAGCCGGTGCGACCGGCGCGCGCTCGCGCCGCATTGCAGGATGGTAGGGTGACAACTGACCGGAAGCAATCAAGGTGCGCGCGCGATGCCGCCGATGACGCGGACATCGTCGCGCACGACATCGCCGTTATTCCGGCAATTCGACCTCGGCGACCTTGTCCTTGTATTCCTTCTTTGGATCGCGCCCGAGTAGCATCTTGACGCCGGCAAACAGGCTGTTCTCGTTGAGCCAGATCTGCGCACGCTCGGGATCGAGCCGCAGCAACTGCACCTTTGGATCGTTCTTGCCGCCTTCGAACCACGCTGCGACGTATCGGTTCCAGAGCCGGTCGATTGTGGCACGGTCGTCGTCGATCGCGAGCTCACCGTGCAGCGACGCGAAGAGGTCGTGGTCTTTCGACACGAAGTGTGCAACCGCGCGGTGTCGCCGCCCGAGTGCCTTGACGAGGTCCGTGTCCTTCGACGTAAAGAACCAGAGAGGGCCGCCGTCTCCATCGTCGCTCAACTGGGCCGTCATCGGCTGACTGTGACCTTCGTCCACACCCGCCAGGCCAAGCATCAGTGTGCGGTCGGATTTCAGCGCCTTCCAGAATTTTTCCTCGAGTTCGCGTTCTCGTGCCATTGCGGTTTTCCTCCATGTCGGTTCTCTATCGAGGTTATCGCACCACGTGGCGCAGACAATTGCCCGATCTCCTACACGCAGATTCCTTGCGCCGCAGTCCTACAGCACGCGCGGTGCTTTTCCTATCGAGAACTGATGCTGGAATGCGGACCATGCCGCCACCGTAAATTCGGGAATTGCAGGAGAGCACACTCATGGGCAAGACGCATCGCAAGGACGACAACCCCGCCAATCGCGATCCCATCACCGGCGCGCCCGGTTCGCATCCGGCCGGCACGGCTGCCGGGGCGGCCGCGGGCGGCGTTGCGGGTGCCGCGATCGGATCTGCGGGCGGTCCGGTAGGCACTGCCGTTGGCGCAGCGGTAGGCGCAGTTGCGGGTGGACTGGCAGGTCATGCTGCCGGCGAATCCGTGAATCCCACCGTGGAAGATGGGTATTGGCGGCAGGCGCACATCCGCGAGCCGTACTATCAGAAGGATTACACATACGATGATTATGCGCCGGCGTACCGCACCGGCTATGAAGGCGCGGGGCGCTATCGCGGACAGCGAAAGCGCTTCGACGATGTGGAACCTGAGTTGCGTACGCAGTACGAGCGCACCAAAGGCGCTTCGCGGATGACGTGGGATCGCGCGAAGTTGGCGGCAAGAGCCGCGTGGGACCGTATCGAGCGGGCGATGCCGGGCGACGTCGACAGGGACGGTCGATAGTTACCAGCAAACCGCTCACGGTGTGGAGTCCGGCCTCGCATGTCTGCGGGGTCGGACTTCACTTTTAAGGACGACCAGGCCGCCCACGGCGCTGCCTAGCCTTGCGATTCGAATATCCGACGGACCGAGGTCATCGTGTCCGCCTCGGAAGCTCGCTTGTCCTCGCGGTACCGCTTGACGCGCGCCAGTCTCAAGGCCAGTCCCCCAGGATAACGTGGACTCGCCTGAAGATCGCTGAATGCGATTTCCACGACCAGTTCCGGTCGGACGACCACGGTACCCGCGTCGCGGCTGACCTCGCGCGCCAGAAATTCACGCGTCTGCCACTCCAGCATCGAATCGGTGAGCCCCTTGAACGTCTTGCCAAGCATCACGAATTCCCCGGTCGCCGGATCGAGCGCACCAAGATGCAGATTCGACAGCTTGCCGGTGCGACGGCCGTGCCCCCATTCTGCCGCCAGCACCACCAGGTCGAGGGTGTGGGCGCGCTTGATCTTGAGCCAGCCGGCGCCGCGATTGCCGGCCTCGTAAGGGGCATCGAGCGACTTTGCCATCACGCCCTCGTGGCCGGCCGCCAGGGCCGCTTCATAGAACCTCCGTGCCTCCGTCAAGTCGCGCGTGACAAGCCGGGGGATCTGGAGTGACTCGGGCAACGCCATCGCCATCGCCGCAAAGCGCTCCCGCGCCGGCCGATCGACGAGTGTCCGACCGCCCGATCGAAGGCAATCGAAGAAATAGGCCTGCAGCGGAAGGCGCGCGCGCGATTCCTCGACGCCGAGCCGGCGGCCGAAGCGTCGCATCGTTACCTGGAAGGGGTACGGTCGCCCATCGGCGTTATAGGCGATCGCCTCACCGTCGAGGATCAGATCGCGCACCGGCAGCGCACGAATCGTCTCGACGATCTCCGGCACCGCGGTCGTGACCTCGTTGAGCTTGCGGGTGTAGATCCGGATCGCGTCCTCGGACCGATGGACCTGGATACGGGCGCCATCCATCTTCCAATCGAAGGCGACCTCGCCCTCGAGTTGCTGCAGCGCGTCCGCAACATCGGGAGCGGTCTGCGCCAGCATCGGCGCGATGGGGGAAAGAATGGCGAGCTGGAACTGTTCGAGGCGTCCACCGCCCTCGATCAGCGACACCCGCGCAACGGCACCGAGATTTCCGGCATACATCACTGCCCGGCGCACGTCCTTGAGCGGAACACCGCTCGCGGAGGCGATCGCGTCGACCATGACGCCGGTGAGCGCTCCCTGCCGCAGGTCTCCGAGCAGCAGTCGTATCAGGAACTCCCGCTCCGTCGCAGTCGACCGCGAAAACAGCGCGCGCAGAAGGCTGGTTCGCGTCGCCTGCGAGCCCGCGCCGCGAGCCTCTGCTACCTCATCGAGCAGCCGGGATGCCTCGAGAATCTGCAGCGTCGGCTCGTCGGCCGACGGGCCTTCACATGCCGGTTGAATCAGCGCTGGACCGATGCCGGACCGCGCCTGAGGCGTCTCTCCAGCCAGGTACAGAACCGCGGTTTCTATCTCGTCAGGATCGAGGGTGCGCAGAAAGTCGGCCAAGGCACGCACCTTGGCGAGTCGCGACGCATTGGCGCTGAGCTCGCGAGAGGTCGCAACAAGGGCCGCAAGTCGAGTCATGCTGAGCAAGCCGGAATATTGTCGAATCGGGCTGCAAATATAGCTGCAGGGCGCCGCTGCCGGTCCGGTCAACGCGTGTAAGACGATGTGATGGCGAGTTTCGGAACCTGCCGGACAACTCCTGATGCGAATCGTCGGGTAAAAGGTTGTTAAGGCGGACTCACATACGTGTCGGCGCGGAGGAGGCTGAAATGCTGCGACTCTTCGCAATTACGTTGTTGGTGGCAATTGCAGCGCCTGTGAGCCGTGCCGACGATTCGCGGGAACAGGATCGCGGGCAATCGGTGTCCGAGTGCAATCACCGAGCGAACGAACGCGATCTGAAGGGCCAGGATCGGAAGGATTTCGTCGGTGGATGTGTGAGCCGCCAGGCAATGAATGACGATCGCCGGGATCGCTATCGGGAGTGTCATGCACGTGCGGCCGATCGAGGCCTTCATGACGCGAGTCGCAGGCAGTACATCGAAGACTGCGTGGCGGACCGGCTTGAACGGCGCACTCTCGTGATGCTAGGAGGCTGACGAGATGATCAAATACTTCGTGATGGGTCTGCTGCTGGCGCTTTCCATCCCTGCCAGCGCAGACAACGGACAAGAACCACGGCCAGGCGGTCTCCGACTGCAACCATCGTGCGAATTCGCGCAATCTGAAGGGGCAGGACCGGAAGGACTTCGTCGACTGGTGCGTCGCGCGTAGCGACGCGTTCGACGATTCGCAGGGCAACAGGTATTCACAGTGCAACGCGAGCGCCAACCAGCGCGGCCTGCGCAACGACGAGCGCCGCGATTTCATCGACTGGTGCGTCGATCGCGACGACAGGGTGAGCGACGATTACTGGGGCCGCTACCGCGACTGTTACGCGCGAGCGACGGATCGCGGGCTCCACGACCGGGATCGCAGACAGTCCATCGAGGCCTGTGTTGAACGTGGCGCGGCCAGCAACCAGCTGTTCGAGGGTTACCAGAGCTGTTTTGCCCGTGCCGACGAGCGCAAGCTAGCCGGGGACGAGCGTCAGGAGTTCGTCAACTGGTGCGTCGATCGCGGCTCGAGCTACAACGCGAGCTACTGGGACCGCTATCGCGACTGCGATAAGCGGGCGCAAAACCGGCGGCTGAGCGGCGAGACACGGCGTGATTTCCTCGACTGGTGCGCCGACGCATCCCAGGCCTACCGGGAAGACTTCGACACGCACTGGGATCGCGACCAGGCGTGTTATGAGCGCGCGAACGATCGGAGGCTGTCGGGCGATGCCCGTCGCAGCTTCCTTCGCAGCTGCCTTTCGGACTTCAGGGCGGCACGCGACTGAGCGGGGACTGAGCGGTAGCGAGGGCCGTTGGGCGGTAGCGCCGCCAACGGCCCTCGCTTGCGTCAGAACCGCCAGATCACACCGAGCGACGGCAGGGCAGGGAGGTACTTGACGGGCTCGGTCTCCAGGATCGGCACTCCGTCCTCGTCGTCGTCGGTGATCTCGTACTCGACGCAGCACTGGTTGTTCTCGTTGAACAGGTTCGTAACCTCGAAGAAGACCGTGAGCTCGCTGGCGCCTTCGAAGCTGAAGGTCCGCGCGATTCGTGCATCGAAGCTTCGATAGTCTCCGAGCCGCTCGGAGTTGCGCGGCCCCGTGGCCACGATCGGCAGCGGGTCCGTCTCAGCCAGTGCGAGCGACGTCGTCGGCCAGCCGGAGTGATAACGACCGGCCACGCTGAGTTCCCAGTCGGCCGTGCGCCACGCCACGCCGCCGCCGAACGCGTGCGCCTGATCCCAGCTTCGATCGGTGTTTGCGCCGGCAATCTCGTCGCGAGCCCTCGCCCATGAGTATGTGAACCACCAGCGCAGCGGCGCCTCCGTCTCGTGGGTCACGCTCAGCTCCACGCCGTGTGCCTGCGCGGACTCTGGCGCGACCCGGACGCGATCCGGCTTGAGCTCGGGGAGCAGGACGGCGGCGTTGAAGAGGTTCTCGTAGCGAGGTCGTAGCCGGTGATAGTCCTTCCGATAGATCTCCAGCCGCAGATCAATCTCCGCCGGATGCTGATACTCGATGCCTGCAACCCAGTGATCGGCGCGCTGCGGCGGAAGGAATTCGTCGACGCCG
Source organism: uncultured Gammaproteobacteria bacterium (assembly GCA_963728295.1). Taxonomy (GTDB): domain Bacteria; phylum Pseudomonadota; class Gammaproteobacteria; order Steroidobacterales; family Steroidobacteraceae; genus DATJKD01. The sequence goes on from CAVSKB010000012.1 coordinate 110,912, forward strand.
TCGGGCACCTGGAGCTCGTTGATCGCCTGTGCCTGGAAATAGCGCCCCCACGCGGCCCGTACACGCGTCCGGTCAGTGAGTAGCCACAGCACGCTGGCCCGGGGACTGAGCGCGTCCTCGCCGTCGTCGCTAAGAGTCTGGTGATCCCAGCGGAGGCCGAGGTCCACCACAAGGCTCCCGACGGGCTGGGCGCGCACGCTTGCATAGGCGCCCAGCTGATCGCCGGACGGCGCCACGGAGACGATTCGCTCCCGCGACGGCTCCTGCGGCGCGCCCGGGGTTGCGAACAGCAGGTCGTACTCGGCGTGGTCGCGGTAGTCATAGTGCCCGTCCATGTGGCGCCATTCGGCGCCGAAGGCGAACGCGAGGGCGTCGGTACGCGCGAGGGACCAGTCGGTCTGCAAGGACTCGATCGCGAACCGGCGCCGGTCCGCAAGCTCGCCGCTCGCAATGCCGGGCTGATCCACGCTTCCGGTGCGGTCGCTGTCGAGTTCGCTGCGCGCGACCAGCACCCGGCCGTGCAGGTCCGGTCCCGGCTCGTAATCCAGGCGCAACCAGTAATAGGCGTCGTTATACGTTGCGACGGCAGTTTCCTCGAAATCGGTGTCGTTGAGCTCGAGGTCGTCATCGAAGAGCAGCGCGCTGCCCGTCAACGAGATCGCGTCCGTGATCTGGTATCCGAGCCGGCCGTACATGTCGGTGTAGCCCGGCTCGCCGCGATCCTCGTTGGCGAGATCGAGCAGCATGTCGAGATTGCTGCGGCGGGCGGACAGGAGCCACTCGCCGCGCCCGTCGTCGAACGACCTGGCAAAGCGTGCCGATGCGTTGTAGAAGCTCAGCGCTATTTCGCTCTGCGGTGCGTTTGCGGCCGCCAGGCTGTCGATACTGATCACGCCGCTCATCCGATCGCCATAGCTTGCGGGGAACGCGCCGGTGTACACCTCGATGCCGCGCACGATCGCAGGATCGATCGTGCTGAAGATGTTCTGAAAATCCTTGAAGTGGAACGGGTTGAACAGTCGCAGCCCGTCGAAGCGCACCAGCGTCTCGTCGACCTCACCGCCGCGCAGGTTCGCCTTGGCGCTCAGGTCGCCGGCTGCCGCCCCCGGCAGCCGCGCGGTCGCGCGCAGCGGGTCGTCGCCGAGGTCGGGCAGCATCCCGAGCTCATCCGACTCGAGCACGATCGGCATGGCCGGAATCCAGCCGATAGCGGCTGGTCGTGACGATCACTTCCTCGAGCGATTCCCTGGCGACCGTCTGCGGGACGTCGGTCGCGTCCCGTCGACGCCGTCTGCGCGAGTCGGGGCCGCCGCACGACCAGCAGCAGGCCGCCCGGTCCGGGCCGCGCAGCGAGCCCGTGGGGAGCCAGGATCTCCGCAAGGACCGCGGCCGGATCGGTGGCGGTCGGATCGGAAGCGACCTTCATCCAGGGGCGAACCAGGTCGCTGCTGTACAGAACCACGAGCCCGCGGCGCTCGAGATCGGCGACGGCGCTCGAGAGGGGCGTTCCGGCCAGTCCGGCCGCGAACGCCGGCACGACCGGCAGCGAGGCGGCGATCGCGAGGAGGCGAGTCACCCCGCGCCGCCAGTGGCGGCAGCCGGTCGGCGCTGCTTCGGGCCGAAGCACCACAGTCGTATGGTTCAGCGGGCGGGCCTGGACTGGATCAGTAGTGTACCGTCGGCGAGCTCCACGTAATCGAGATCCGTCGTTGCGAGCATGACAGTGAGCGCATCGAGCGGTGCGAGATGCCGGATGCTGCCGTGCAGGATGATCGAGCCCGCCCGGCGCTCCACGTCGGCGTCCTGGAACCGGATCGGCCGTCCGGTCTCTCGCGCGACCCAGTTCAGCAGCTCGGTGACTGGCCGGTCGTTTACGTCCGGTGCGGTTGCAATCGCCTCGACCCAGCGCCATTCGTCGTCCGTCGGCGAGATTGAGGACCGCTCGACTGCGCCGTCCGCCCGGATCGTCAGCTCATCGCCTGTAATGCCGTCGATGCGCGCCATCCCGTGGCGGAGTTGAACCCTGCCCTGGCGTACACGCAGCCTGTACTGGTCGCCGACAAGCCCGACCTCGAACTGCGTGCCGACGTCGGTCACGTTCGCGATCGAGGTAATGATCTCGACACGTGCGCCGGTCTGGCGGCCGTCGTTGTCGACGTAGGCGCGCCCCGCCGCGAGCTCTATCAGCGGCGGCTTCGCGAATGCGATCTCGGAGTTCTCGGCGAGACGCAGCGAGATCCCACTCGCAAGGCGAACCGCCGCGCGACCCCCTGGGGCAATCCGCACACGCGCCCCGACGACGAGCGGCGTCTGGTCGTCGAGGAGTTGCCAGTCGCGCACGCCCGGCGGCCTGGTCTCGACCGTCCCGATCCCGCGTTCGAGCCTCGCAACCGGAACCGCTGGAACGTCGACGGGCGTGCGCCACAGGGAACCATTCATGATCAGTGCCGTCAGGCCTGCGGCGATGGCGGAGCCGGCGGTCAGCCAGGCGGCACTGCGCCTGCGGCGGACGCGCCCCGACTTCTCGCGCCACGCTTCGAGCGCGACCGCCAGGGCCTGCTGGCGCGCCGATTCCGGCGGGTCGATGCGACGCCCGGCGCTGCGGATCAGCCCTGCGAGCGCTTCGATCTCGCGTGGCGTCTCGTCGGTCATGCCCGGATCATCGTAGTTCATCTGCGACGCTGCCTCTCATGTCGATTGCGGCGGCTGCAAGCCGTCAGGGGTTGCCGCCAGATCCAGGATCGCGCCGCGGAACGCTACCCGCGCGCGGGTCAGGAGCGATTCGGCCGCCTTGGGCCCGATCTCGAGGCGGCGCGCGATCTCGGCGACGGGCATGCCGTCGATGTACTTCCACTCGAGCACATCGCCGTAACGCGCCGGCAGCGCATCCATAGTGGCCTGTATCAGGCGGTGGACGTCCGCCTGCCAGGCGGCCACGTCCGGTCTGTCCGTTGCGGGCGAGCTGATCGTGTCCAGCACGGCACGGAGATCGGGGCGATCCTCGAGCGGCAGAAAGTAGCGGTCGTCGACTTTTCGGCGCCGGCAGTGATCGAGGATGGTGTTACGACAGATCTGGCAGAACCAGGTGTAGAGCGCTGCCTCCCCGCGATAGCTGTCGAGACGCTCGATCGCCTTGCAGAAGGTCTGTTGCACCACGTCGCTTGCGGCATCGTGGTCCCCGCGCAACCGGACGAGCGCAAAGCGATACAGGCGCGGGAAGTAGGCGTCGAACAGCGCGCGGAAGGCGCGCTCGTCGCCACCGAGGATCCGCCGGGCAAGGGCCCGATCGACATGGACTGGTTCGTTCATGCTGCGTGACCGTGTCTGTTAGACGTCGGACAGGGCCCAACCATTCGCGGGCCGGCCCGCCCGGCCGGCCCAGGGCGGCTTCTCGAAGGATCGTGCCAGCCTCGTACGTCCAATCAACATCACGCCCGACCCGGGACGTGCGGAGGGGAGATCCAGATGAACCGCATGACTGCCAGGCACGCAACAGCCGGGGCGCTGCTTGCCGTGACAATCGCCACTTCCGTGGGCGTCGCGGCTGCACCGTCGTTCACCGACGAGTTTCCGATCGAGAAATGCGCCTTCAAGGCCAGCGGGGTCAATCCCTACTTCCGCCTGACACCGGGGCGACAAGCCTATTTCAGCAACCAGCGTTGCGTCGCCGCCGGCGACTGCGATGAGCTCGAGGAGCTCTGGATCACCGTCACCAACCGGACTCGCGACATACAGCTGCGGGAAGACGGGGTGACGCGCACGATCACCACGCGCGTGGTGCAGGAGTTCGAGACGGCGGACGGCGAGCTCGTGGAGATCTCACGCAACTTCTTCGCGGTCTGCCAGCCAACCCGCGACGTCTATTACTTCGGCGAGGAGGTCGACATATACGAGGACGGCCGCATCGTCAGTCACGACGGGGCATGGCTCGCCGGCCGGCGTGGCGCGGAGCCGGGCATCATCATGCCCGATGATGCGTTCCTGCTCGGGTCTCGCTATTTCCAGGAACGGGCGCCCGGCGTCGCCGAGGACCGGGCTGAACATGTCGCGAACGATCTCGAGGTCGACGTACCAGCGGGCTTCCTGGAGGACTGTGTGCAGATCAACGAGACCACGCCGCTCGAGCCCGGCTCGGTATCGACCAAGGTCTACTGCCCCGGCAAGGGCCTGGTGCGTGACGGGGAGCTCGAGCTCATCGCGATATTCAACAACGCAAGTCCGCCGACGGTCGACTAGCGGCGCCTCACGGCCCGGCGCGTAAGACGATACCGACGCGTCCGGGCTGCGTTCGCCCTACATCCGCGGGTCCAGCAGGATGAGAAATTGGACACCGACGTCGTCGGCGATCGCGACCTCATTACTGTTGGCGCAACCTATTCCTTCGGGGCACGATAATGATCTACCGTCGCCCGTACGGGACCGGCTGGAGGTAATCATGAACGAGCGCACGCCCAGTGATTGCGCGACAGCGACCACCGATCGCGATCGGGCGCTCTCCGCGCCGGAGTCCTATTTTCGTCATCCGAGCGAAGTCCTGGCCCTTCCGGACTGCACGAGAGACGAGAAGATCGCCATTCTGCTCAACTGGCAGCGTGCGCTCGTTCAGCTCCAGGCGGCGAGCGAGGAGAACATGCTGCGTGAGGAGCCCGGCACCTCCAACGTGGGAGAACCCCTCGCGGACGTCACCAAGGCGTTGACGGAGCTCGGACACACGGGGGACCCCGCCTCGGCGGCATGAGGTCTTCGGCGAATGCCGGTAGGGCGCTGTAGGCGCCGTCCGATACGGTCTTTGTAGACCCGCTGATCGCGGGACCGCACTGCTTTAAGGATCATTCGCCCGCAATAACCAAGGCACGTCGATCCAAGGCACATCCTCGAAGGAGAGATTCGATGAAACGGACACTTTTTGGACTGGTCGTTGCGGCCGTCGCTTTCGCCGCGAATGCCGGAGACGCCTCGATGAAGACGGGCTTCAAGGACCTCGACGCGAACGGCGATGGGAAGCTGTCCAGCGCCGAAGTGAGCTCGCAGTCAATGCTCAGCCGCGACTTCAAAACCCTCGACAGCGACGGGGATGGATTCGTGAACGAGACGGAATACGCGGCCTGGTCAGCGAAGTCGCCGGCTCCGGCCGATACTGCCGAGCCCGCGCCCACCACCAACCAGTAGAAACTGTTCCACCTGAAGGCGCCGGCTTGGAACAGGCCGGCGCCCTTCAGTATCACGGCACCGCAATCACTTGACTTCGCTATACGGCTCGTTCATTATTTCGATAATCCTCGAAATACAGAAATGATGGCCGAATCTCCTGATGCCGTGACCGCGCTTTCGGCGCTCGCCCACGAACACCGGCTGGGCGTTTATCGACTGCTCGTCGAAGCAGGTCCTGGCGGCTTGAACGCCGGAACGGTCGCGGCCCGGCTCGAGATGCCGGCTTCCTCGCTGACCTTCCATCTGCAGCACCTGCAGCGTGCCGGTCTGATTACGCAGCGGCGGCAGGGACGACAGCTGTTTTACTCGGCGGATTTTGCCGCCATGCGCCGTCTCATCGGTTACCTGACCGAGAACTGCTGCGCTGGCAGCCCCGGCCAGCGTCGCGCCGCCTGCGACCCCGTGCGCAAGCGGCCACGAAGACGCGCGGCCTGATTACCTCGATGAGCGATCTCGCGATCCACCGCAAACCTGCCATGGCCGCCGCGACGGCGTTGCTCGAGACCGCCGGCCTGCCAACAGCCGACTTGACCGATGCGTACATGGAGCATTTCTTCTACGTTGGACGGCGGTCGGCCCCACTCGCGCTGGTTGGCGTGGAAATGTGCGGCGACGATGCGCTCCTGCGCTCGCTCGTGGTCGCTTCGCAGCATCGCTCGGCCGGGCTCGGGCAGGCCCTCGTGGCGCACGCAGAAGCGCATGCGCTCGGGCAGGGCGCCCGCGCCATTTATTGTCTCACCACGACTGCGGAGGCGTTCTTCAGAAGGCGCGGCTATGTCGACGCCGATCGGGAGCGCGCGCCGATCGCCGTCCGCCAGACACGCGAGTTCTCGGCGATCTGCCCGGCCAGCTCCGCCTTCCTGGTCAAGCGACTGCCGGCCGATCGGCCGGGCACACAGGAGAAGCCGCGATGAAACGCCTTCATGTCCACGTCAGCGTCGATGACCTGCCGGCGTCGATACGCTTCTACAACACCTTGTTTGCTTCCGAGCCGACGATCATCAAGCCAGACTACGCCCGGTGGATGCTCGACGACCCGCGCGTCAATTTCGCGATCAGCAAACGCATTGGTGGTGCCGACATCGGTCACCTCGGCATCCAGGTCGAGAACCGCGCGGAGCTGGCGGACGTTTACTCGCGTTTCAAGCACGCAGATGCGCCGGTGCTCGACGAAGGCCGCACCAGTTGCTGCTACTCGAACAGCGAGAAAAGCTGGATAGCCGACCCGCAGGGAATCCGGTGGGAGGCGTTTTACACGACCGGCGAGAGCGCAGGTCATTGCAATGTCGTTCCCGCGGACGGCCGCGCGAGTGCTTGCTGTGGACCTGCCAGTCCGCTCGACTGAGGGGGTCCCGACGCGGGAGCGCCCGGGCGCGACTGCTGGAAACGGGGCTCGACGCGGATGAAGAGCCACAGCCCGGCGCCGATCACCGCGAACACCGATCCGCTCGCGAGGGTGGCGAGCCAGCCGAGCTGATCCACCATCAGGCCCACGAGCGGGGCAAGGAAACCCGCGGCATTGCCGCCGGTGTTGAGCACGCCCGTCGCCGCTGAGGTGTAGGGGCCAGCGGCGTACGTCGTGGCCGACCAGAAGGCGCCCTCGGTGAACTGCGTGAAACCGAAGCACAGCGACAGCACGATGACCGCTGCGTACGGGTTTACCGCGTACGCTCCCGCCAGCAGGAAGATGGCCACCAGGACGAGGCCGGTGATCGCGGGCAACCGGCAACCCCATTTCGATCCGAGCCGTCGGCACAGCAGGTCGCAGGTGAGCCCGCCTGCAGCTGCAAGCGCGGCGCCCGTCGCAAAAGGCAGCGCATAGAGCAGCCCGCTCTGCAGCAGCGAGAATCCTCGCGCCTCGACGAGGTAGACGAACAGCCACTGCGCAAACATGTAGAACACGTAGTTCATGCAGAAATAAGCAGCCGACAGGAGCAGTACGTCCCGCTGCAGCAGGACCGTCCGCCAGACTCCTTTGCCTACCCGCCTTTCAGTCTCGAGCGTTCGGCCGCATTCGATCTGCGCCAGTTCCTCCCGGCGCACTGCGCGATGCTCGGCGGGCGTGTCGCGCCCGTACCAGTACCACCACGCGCCGCAAAGCAGTCCGAGGGGCGCCAGGATATAGAACGACTCGCGCCAGCCGAACTCCACGATCAGGAGCGTCACCAGCGGCCCGAGGGCCGCCTGTCCCAGCGTGAGACCGACGCTCGACACCGAATTCGGAAACGCCCAATGCCCGGGCGGAAACCAGTTGGCGATAGTGGCCGCGACGATCGGATACACGGGTGCGTTGGCCACACCGAGCAGGAACCGAACGACGGTCAGCGAGATCATTGCCCCTGCGGCGGATGCGGCCATCAGCCCGGGTGCAAACCCAGTCAGGTAAGTCAGTACACCCCAGGTCACCGCTATGACGGCGAGCGCGCGGCGTGGTCCGTACCACTGGCCGAAGAGTCCTCCCGGGATCTGCAGCAGCGCGTACGCGAAATTGAAGCTGCCGAGGATCCAGCCGAGCTCCGCGCTGCTGAAGCCGAACTCCTTGCGGATGCTGGGCAGTGCGACCGACAGGTTGTTGCGCAGCAGATAATTGACGAAGCTGAGCACGAACAGCACGGCGAGGATGCGATACCTCACCGGCAGGGCGCTCAGGAACTTCATGGTGTCGTCACGCCTGCACACCAGTGCGCAGCGAGCGGTCCCGCCGCAGATCATCGAGGATGCGGTGCGCCGCATTGTGGCCGGGCGCGCCGGTTACGCCACCACCCGGATGAGTGCCGGCGCCGCAAAGGTACAGACCACGCAGCGGTGTCGCGTAGCGCGCGTGAGTCGGTACGGGACGCATGAAGAAGAGCTGATCGGGCCGCAGGTCGCCGTGAAAGATATTGCCCTCGGTAATGCCAAACACTTCCTCCAGGTCGGCGGGGGAGTACAGCCGGCTCGCCACCAGCGAGCGACCCACGGCCGGTACGAACTCCGCCAGGTGGCCAAGCAGTTGCGCCTGCAGCGGGCCGCGCTCCGCGTTCCAATCGGACCCCGCGACGCGATACGGCAGGTACTGCACGAAGCAGGTCATGACGTGATGGCCGGGCGTGACGAGCGACGGATCGATCAACGAAGGGACGAGGCAATCAATCCAGAGCCTTGCGTCGATCTCGCCGTGCCGCGCGCGCTCATAGCAGCGCTGCGCGCCGTCGAGCCACGGCACCAGCGTGAACTGCGCGCGCTGCAGCGCGTCCGCCGACTGATCCGCGCCCGTCAGCCGAGGCTCCTCGCTCAGCACGAGATTCAGCTTGCCGCACGGGCCGTCCATCTTGATCGCGCGCACGGAAGCAGCGAATTCCGGATCGAGGCTGGCCGGCGGCACGAGCCCCAGGAAGGTCCGCCTGGGATCCGCGTTCGAAACGACGATCCGCGCCTCGATCTCGGAGCCGTCGGCGAGCACGACGCCGTCGGCGCGTCCGCCGCGCACGCGCACCTGCGACACGGGGCTCGCGGTCTCGAGTCTCCACGCCGCGTGCGCGACAGGCCTCGGCCATTGCCGAGGTGATCGCGCCCATCCCGCCAATGACATGGCCGACGAAGCCCTGCTTCGACTCCTGGCCGCCGCCCAGGAGATGGAACACGAGGCCAAAGAGGGTGCCCGGATCGTACGGTCCGCCGTGCTTGCCATAGAGGCTGTTGGCGAGAACCAGAGACTTCAGATGCGGGGATTCGAGCGAGCGGTCGAGAAACTCGCCCAGGCTGCCGGTGGCGAACGCGATCATATCGGCGATCTCGCGTCCGCGCAGTCCGCGGAACCGGAACGCGAACCGGAGCAGCTCGGCGAGGCCCGCGAGCCCGCTGCGTTGCAGGTCCGGCGGCGCCTGCATGAAGAGCGGCTCGAGATGCCGCGCGAGCGCGCCCAGGCGCTGCTCGAGGTTGAGGAACCGTTCGCAGTCCGCCGGTGCGAAACGCAGCAGCTCGCCTCGCATGCGCTCGCGGTCGCTCCACCACGGCAACACCGTGCCGTCGGGCATGGCCGCCTGCAGCGTGGGCTCCGCGGCGATCATGCGCAGACCCTGCCTGTCGAGCTCGAGGTCGCGGATGACCTCGGGCCGCAACATGCTCGCCATATAGGAAGCGGTCGAGACCCGGCAGCCGGGCGCGGCAACCGGATCGATTTCCTCGGTTACGCAGCAGCCGCCCAGCACTTCGCGGCGCTCGAGCACGAGGGTACGAAGGCCCGCACGCGCCAGGTAGAACGCCGCTACGAGCCCGTTGTGTCCGCCGCCGATGACCACGGCGTCGTATCTGCGATGCGTCACGCGGCCGGTACTCAGCCCACGATCGAAAGGTCGCCGAGGTGCCGCTCGAGATACCGGCGGATATCCAGGCTCGGGTCCTCCATCGGCGCGTAGAAACCGCCCCGGAAACCCCGCGACTGCATGCCGAGCTGCACGCCCTCGCAGACCGTCCAGTCCTGGCGGTTCACTGGGTCCCAGAAGTCGACCACGTCGCGCGGGTCGAATTCGGGCTTGCCGATCTCGGACACATGGAACAGCAGATCGCAGGCGATGCGCGTCAGGTCGGGTGCGATTGGCCAGAGCACGAAGGCCGCGACGTGCTCGGCCGCCAGGCTGAGCAGGAGATTGGGATAGGCGACCTCGCCCTTGTGATGCGTCTTCTCGGTGTCCGACAGCCCCGGAAACGGGGCGCGTGTCGAAGTTCCGCTCGCCGTGAACGTCCAGGCGCCGGGCCGATGCGGTATGCCGTCGTCCCAGTCGAGACCCGCGCCCCCGCGCTCGCGGAAGGCCGGCACGAGCGCGCACAGCTCCGGGTGCACCGGTCCGCAGTGATAGCACTCGTTGTAGTTCTCCATGATGATCTTCCAGTTCGCCTTGACGTCGTAGACGATCTGCGCGCCGCGGCGCAGGTCGTGCAGCGGATAGCGGATCAACCGGTCGAGCGGACCGTCGAGCTGTTCGCGAAGCGGCACCTGCGGTTGCGCCGCGAGATTGACGAAGACGAATCCGCCCCAGGTGTCGATCTGCACCGGAACTAGCGAGAACTGCTCCTTCGGACAGGTCGCATCGAAGCGCACGAACGGCGCCGCCCGCAACGTGCCGTCGAGGTTGTAGGTCCAGGCGTGATACGGGCAGACGACGCCCGCAGGGATGCGACCGGAGTTCGTCGCGCCAGGAGCGGCGGGATCGGGCAGCGGAGGCGTGCGCAACAGTCGGCTGCCTCGATGGCGGCAGACGTTGTAGAAGGCGCGCAAGGCATCGTCGCGACCGCGCAGCACCACGATGCTCTCGCCCAACACCGATACGTGCAGGCAGTCACCCGCCGCCGGAAGCTGATCCGCCCGGCCGACGCAGAACCACTGCCCGTGGAAGAGTCGTTGCGTCTCGATCCGGAACACGTCCGGACTGCTGTAGAAGCGCGCTTCCAGCGCCGGTTTCATTTCCTGCGCGGACACGACGGCATCCTCGGCGTTCATGTGGCCCTCAACGAGTCAGATGGCGGGTCCGGGCCGGATCGGCGACCCGTCGAAGAATCGGCTGAGTCTGAACGCGGACACGTCATCTGCGCCAGCGGCCCCCTTCACCAGGTCGGCGATCAGTCTACCGGCGCCGGGGCCGATCCCGAATCCATGCCCGCTGAAGCCGGTAGCCACGTAGAAGCCGTCGAGTCCGTCGACGCGGCGAAATCACGGGCAGCACATCGGGCGAAGTCTCGATCATGCCGCCCCAGGTCTCGACGAAAGGCGCCGACGCGAGGGCGGGGAACCAGCGCTGCAGCGCCGCACGGATCTGACCGAGGACACGTGGCTCCGGCGCCGGGTCCAGGACGCGCTGATGCTCGAACGGGGACGGCGCGTCGAGAGACCACCGGCTGGGTGTCATGACTGCGCGGAAAAACTCCCGGCTGATCGCGAGCCGGGTCGAGCCATCGCCCCTGTCTCAGCGCGGGCAGGAACTTGCCGGCAAAGCGGATGGTCGCTGGCGTGATCGAGTGCAGGAAGGAGCCGCCGTGTGCAACCGTGTAACCGCCGTCGGCACGTCGTCGAATCGCGATCGAAGGGCACCAGGCCTCGCCCTCGAGCACCTGATCCGCCGCCGCAGTGCGCGCGACCGAGCCGAGCACCGTCAGTTGCGGAACCGTGATGCCGAGCGAGCCGCAGAAAAGCCTGGTCCATGCGCCACCCGCGCAGACGACGGCGGGGGTGGCCACGACCGCCATGCTCGGTGACCGCGGCGGCGACGCGGCCGCCGGCGCGCTCGATGCCACGCACCGCGCAGGAGCTGACGATGCGTGCGCCGGCGCGCTCCGCGCCGCGGGCGAGGGCGGCGCTGGCACGGTTTGGTTCGGCGCGCCCGTCGCTAGCCGTGTACATCGCTCCTGCCCATCGAACACCATCGGGGCGCAGGACCTGGTCCAGCGCGGAGCCGCTCAACATGCGGGTGTCGAGGCCGTGCGCTTTTGCAACCGGCAGCCATTGCGAAAGCTCGTCGAGCGCCGCACTCGTCTCGGCGAGGTAGAGCGAACCTCCCTGCCGAAATCCGAGATCCTCCCCCAGCTCGGCCGAAAAGCCCTGCCAGAACGCCAGGCTCCGGATCATGAGCGGAAGCTCGACAGGGGAGCGACCCTGCTGGCGCACCCAGCCCCAGTTGCGCCCCGACTGTTCGCCGGCGATGCGGCCTTTCTCGAACAGGGCGACCGACAAGCCCTCGCGTGCAAGAAAATAGGCGGTCGAGACGCCGATGATGCCGCCGCCGATAATCACGACGTCGGCAGAAGCCGGCAACGGACGTACCGCGGCGTCCCACGCCCATTCGTCAGTGCGGGATCGCGACACCTGCGGTTCACCGGTCAAGGCGCTGGTCTGCGGCTCCACTGGCTCCTGCAATCAGTGTCTCGGCTGCGATGCTGCGGCGCGGGCGCGCCATCCGCAGTTGAGCCGGTTCCGGCTACGACGTCAATCGCACTTGAAGGCGGATGACGGGCAAGTCCATCCTATGTGCAGCAAAGCCGACGAAAGGATGCGTCTATGCGTCAGCGAGCGAGGGTGACACCGAAGCCGCGCGTCGGCCAGGGCGACGTCAAGCTGTCGCGCGAAGAGTTCGACCGCCGGCTGAGGGAGCGATTCTACGATCCGGCCTTTCGCGATGCCGAGGCCGAGGTCGACCGTATCGTCGAAGTGGCCTGGCAGGCCTACGACGAATATCGCAAGAGCCCGATCAAGCGCCCAGCCGGACGCGGCTTCGAGAATCCCAGGTTCGAGCTGCCCGTCGAATGGCTCGAAACGCGCAGGCAGATCCTCGCAGCCGCGCGGCGACAGCGCGCCCGCAAGGGACCAAGCCGGGTGCTGCTGGTCTGCGGTGCTGCGCGCCATGACCAGACCTGCCCGGGCGAGATGTCGAAAACGTTCCGGCTGGCCGCAATCGCGCGACGTGAGATACAACGTGCGCCCGGATTCGAGTGCGATCTGCTCGATCTCAGCCTGCTCACAGCGCAGTACGGACGCCAGATCCTCCCCTGCAAGGCCTGCGTGTCGACCGCGATGCCACTCTGTCACTGGCCCTGCTCGTGTTATCCGAATCACGCGATGGGCCAGGTCAACGACTGGATGAACGAGATCTATCCGCGCTGGGTCGCGGCGCACGGCGTAATGATCGTGACCCCGGTTTACTGGTACCAGGCGCCGAGCGTGCTCAAATTGATGATCGACCGGCTCGTCTGCGCCGACGGCGGCAATCCAGATCCGACGACCACCGCCGGCAAGGATCCGTCCAAGGCAAAGGCTCTCGAGCTCGCCGGGTGGCCGTATCCGCGTCACCTCGCCGGGCGCCGGTTTTCGATCGTCGTTCACGGCGACGCCGTCGGTGCCGAAACGCTGCGCCGTTCGCTTTCCGATTGGCTGCAGGACATGCACCTGGTACCCGCCGGTTACGGCGCCACGATCGATCGCTACATCGGCTACTACGAGCCGTACGCGACGAGTCATTCTGCGCTGGATGACGACAAGGCCATCCAGGGGGAGGTTCGCGAGGCGGCAAAGATCCTGATCGCCGCGGTCAGGCAGTATCGAGCGGCTCCGTCTCGCGGCGAGGCGGCGCGCACTGGTCGCGAACTGCGCCCCAAGTGATGCTCGCGTGCGCGGGCAGGAGCAGCTGGACACTGAACCATCCGCGCGGATCCGTCCACGCCTGCTCGACGCGCCAGCCTGCCGCGCGTGCCTGCGCCGCGAACGCCTGCGGGGTGTACTTGTGGCTGTACTCCGACACGAGTGGTTCGCCCTCGGCAAAGCTCACGAAGGCATTGCCGACCCTGACGAGCTGCCGGCAGCGGCTCACGAGGTGCATTTCGATTCGGGACTCGGCCGCGTTCCAGACCGCTCGATGGTGGAAGCTCGACGGATCGAAGTCGGTTCCCAGCCGTTGGTTGAGATGCTCGAGCGCATTGAGGTTGAACGCGGCCGTGACGCCCGCCGCATCGTCGTACGCGGCCACCAGCACGCGCGGGTCCTTCGCCATGTCGACCCCGATCAGCATCGCGCCGCCGCGCGCAATCCGGCGCAGATGCGACAGGAGCTGAACCGACTCCCTGCGGTCGAAGTTGCCGATGGTTGAGCCGGGGAAATAGATCAATCGGTCGTCATACGGCGAGCCTTCCGGAACCGCGAACGGCCGGGTGAAATCGGCGCAGATGGGATGTACCGTGAGGTGCGGATGCTCGCGGCGCAGGCGTTCCGCCGCAGCCGAGAGGTGCTCGCAGGCGATATCCACGGGCATATACGCGGCAGGGCGTTCCAGCGCCCCGAGCAGCATGCGCGTCTTGGCGCTGGTGCCGCTTCCGGGCTCGATGACGCACAGCTCCGATCCCAGGACGGCGGCGATTTCAGGCAGGTGCTCCCGCATGATGGCGAGCTCGGTGCGCGTGACGTAGTACTCCGGCAGCTCGCAGATCTCATCGAACAGGGAGGAGCCGCGCTCGTCGTAGAACCAGACCGGCGAGATCCGCTTCGGCCGCTCGCGGAGTCCGGTCAGCACTGCGGCGAGCAGCGCGCCATGCTCCCCGCACGGGTCCGCATCCGCGCGCAGCTCATATGCGCGTTCGACCGCGGCCATCTCAGACGTCCCCTGCGAGGCGGAGGCCGGTGAACTGCCAGCGCTGATGCGGGTAGAAGAAGTTGCGATAGGTTCGGCGGATGTGAGACGCGGGTGTCGCGCACGAACCGCCGCGTAACACGTACTGGTTCGCCATGAACTTGCCGTTGTATTCGCCGAGCGCGCCTTCGCTCACCCTGAACCCGGGGTATGGCGAATAGGCCGACGAGGTCCATTCCCATGCCGACCCCAGCATCTGCTGCAAGCGGGGCCCGGGGATCGCAGCCGACGGGTGCATCTGACCGCTCTCGACGAAGTTCCCCGGCGTCCCCGGAGCCAGCGATGCGATCTCCCACTCCGCCTCCGACGGCAATCGCGCACCGGTCCAGCGCGCGTACGCATCGGCCTCGTAGTAGCTCAGGTGGCAGACCGGCTCCCATGCAGCGATCGGCCGGCGGCCGGCCAGCGTGAACTCCGAGTCGAGCGAGTCCGACCAGTACAGCGGGTGTCGCCACGACTGCGACTGAACCACCGCCCAGCCGTCGGCGAGCCAGTATTCCGGTCGCTCGTAGCCCCCGTCCTGCACGAACTCCATGAATTCGCCGTTGGTGACGAGCCGGTGTGCGATCTCGAAGGGATGCACGTAGACGCGATGCCGCGGCTGCTCGTTGTCGAAGCAGAACTGCCCGGGCCCGGCACCGATCTCGTGCAGGCCGCCGTCGAAGCGATGCCAGTGCCGCGGCGACGCGCCGCCCGCCGTCGGCTCGGTCGTGTATCGATACGCAGGCTGCACGGGATTCGACCAGAAAGCGTGCTTCAGGTCCGTCAGCAACAGCTCCTGGTGCTGCTGCTCGTGGTGGATGCCGAGCTCGATGCGGGCCGCGAGGGCCTCGTGCAGCGTCTCGGAGCGAAGCAGCTCGCGCATCTCGTCGGTCGATGTGCTCCCGATAGGCGAATATCTCGTCGATGGTGGGTCGGGTGAGCAGGCCACGCGCCGCGCGCGCATGTCTCGGACCGACAGCGTCGTAGTAGGAATTGAAGAGGTAGTCGTACCGCGCATCGTACGGCGCAGGTCGGCCTGCCGATTCGCGCAGAACGAAGCGCTCGAAGAACCAGGTCGTGTGTGCAAGGTGCCACTTGGCCGGGCTCGCATCGGGCATGCTCTGGACCACGAAGTCCTCGGCGTGGAGAGGCGCGCACAGCGCGATGGTTTGCTGGCGCACGGTTTCGTAACGAACCGGGTGGTGGGGCTCCGAAATCCGGGCGCCGAGATCGAGTTGGGCGTTCACGTGGTGCTCCGTCGTTATCAGGGCATGAAAACGGCACTGCAGCAGGCGAGCCATCAGCCATGCGGCTGACTTCGCGTAAGAAATGGTTGACACTCACAGGCCAACCTCTCCGGGGACGTCGATGGCGATGCCTCCTCCCACACTGCTCCTCTCCCGGGGCGTTATTGCGGGGCTGGCGACCACGCGGGATTACCTCGACGCGATGCACATCGCGTTCGCAGGTCTCGCGGACGGACGCTACCGGATGCCGGCCGCGCTTCACCTGCCGGCGGAAACCGGAGCGTTTCACGTCAAGAGCGCTATCAGGTCCGAGCCGCCGCCGCTCGCGGTCGTCAAGATAAACGGCAACTTTCCGGGCAATGCCCTGATCTCGGGACCGCCGACCATCCAGGGATTCGTCGCCGTGCTCGACGCCGCCCGCGGCTGCGTGCTCGCGCTGATGGACTCGATCGAGATCACGGCACGCAGGACCGCGGCCACGTCGGCCCTGGCCGCCCGACACCTCGCGCGAAAGGGGTCGCGCAATCTGGGGATGGTGGGGTGCGGCCTGCAGGCCCTCTATCACCTCGATGCGTTGCTCGACGTAGCGCCGATCGAGTCGATCCGCTACTGCGATCCGCGTGACGAGGCTGCGGACGCCTTTGGACAAAGGGCACAGGCACTCGGTCTGCGGGCCGAGCGGGTCACAGGCGCCGGAGCTGCCGCACGCGGCGCGGACATCGTCGTCACCCTGACCACATCGACTCGGCCGGTGCTCGCGCTCTCAGATGTCGAGCCGGGAACCTTCGTTGCGGGCGTCGGTGCGGACAGCCCGGCCAAGCACGAGCTCGCGCCCGATCTGCTCCGGGGAAGCCGCGTGGTCGTCGATGCGCGCGATCCTGCGATCGCCGGCGGCGATCTTGGCCACGCGATCCGCCTCGGAGTGATGACCGAATCCGACATCCATGCCGAGCTCGCGGACATCGTCGCGGGACGCGTGGCAGCTCAGCCGGGCCCCGATCACCGCTACGTCTTCGACTCGACGGGTCTTGCGGTGCAGGATCTTGCAGCGGCGGAAATGGTTCTCGAACGCGCGCGCGCGATGCGCGGCGTGCCTTCGATGACGTTCAATGATCTCCAAGGCGCGCGGGACGTTCAGGCCCCTTAGTCACCCGCCTCGCGCACTGCAGGAAGGATGAAGCTGGGAACATACTCCTGCTGCACGCGCAGTCCGGCGCGGTCCGAGTAGTTCCCGCCATAGGTGGCGACCACGAGGTCGAGGTCGGGGACAACCATCACCACCTGTCCGCCGTTACCTCCGGCAAAAAACGCGCGGACCCTTCGACCGTTGTAAGGATATTCCATATTCCACCATAGAAGCCCGTACTGGATGGAGCCCAGATCGTGCAGCGGTGCTGCGGCGTGTGAGACGAAGTCTGCGCTGAGTATCCTGCCGGCCCCGCCACGTGCCGCCATTCAGCATCAGCTGGCCGAGCTTCATGAAGTCGCGTGGCAGTAACTGCATGCCTCCGCCGCCATACGGTTGGCCCGCGGGGCTGAGCGGCCACGCATACGTCGCAATCTGCATCGGTTCGCCGAGCAGGCGGTCGAAGGTATCCAGCACCGGCTCGCCGGTCGCGCGCGCCACGACGCCGAGCGCGAGGTTGGGGTCGATGCTGCAGTACACGCCCTTCGCGCCCGGATCACGGTCGAGCGGCAGCCGCAGCGTATAGCGGTAATAGTCGGGCTCCTCCTCCTGATCGAGCATCTTGTCCTCGTTGCCAGGCGCGTCGGGGTTCGAGTCGTCGCAGAAGTACCCGGACCGCATCATGAGCAGGTGCTCGAGCGTCATCGAGCGCTTGCGCGGCTCGGTGTCCGGCGGTATCGCGCCACCGAACATCGTTGCGTATACGGAGGTCGACATCGCAACCGGCATGCCGGCCTGCATGGCGGCACCGACAAGGGTTGCCGTCAGGCTCTTGGCCGCCGACCGGGTCTCGTGGAGCTTGTCGCGGTGCTCGCCGTGAAAATACTCCTCGAGCACCAGCTTCCCGTGCCGCGCGACCAGTACGCCTTGGACCTCGGGTGTGTGCACGGATTCGATCGGCATGTCGACGATCATCTGTATGAACTTCTCCAGGCCTGAGCGATCGATGGCGACCTCGTCGAGGGTTGCGGTCGGCCAGCCGTCGTCGCGCGCGGGCGGCGGGCGGTAGGTGTAGCGGGCCGGTTTCCCGCCCGCGCGGATAGAACCCGCTCGAATCGTCGAAGTCGCGCCGGAAATCGTAGGTCCCGCCTCTGTTCGGGAAAGCACGACGAGGATCTCGTTGTCGCGATCGTATTCGCCGGTGAAGAGCGCGCTCTCCGCCTTGGCCCCCATCGCCCGCCCGATCAGCCGTACCGTATCGCCTAAACGTTCCAGGCGGTCGATGTTGTTGAACACGCCGATGTTGCGCTCGGGGTTGCGGAGGTATGCGCCGAGCGTCCCGTCCGCCCGCTTCTGCACCATCAGGTAGAGCGTGAATTCGTCGTGGCGCGGCTCCACATTCCCGCGCCAGCGGTCCGCGCCGGCGGATTCGAGCCTCACGGGGGCGGCATAGCGAGAGCCGTGCACCTTCGAGTTCGGCGATGTCCAGTGCCCGATGATGGCGTGACCGCCGCCCTGCAGCTGCCCGGCGAAGGCGCCCTCGCCGTTGCCGATCTCGAAGCTGAGCGTCTGCCCGCCGGCGCGGACCGGATGGATCCGCCCCATGAAATCCGCTGTCCAGCCGGTCGCTGACCGCTCCAGGATGAGCGCGCCGCGCGCGTCGGGACCGAAGCGCTGCTGCGCGCGCCACAGCCCGACGAATTCGTCGCCCGTGCCGGCTGCCGGGTCGCTAGCCGAGGTCGCTGGAACCGGGCTGCTCAGACCCAACCACGCCATCAGCAGGCAGCCCGCGAACCGGAGGTTCAGGGACCGCTCGTGGCGTCCGGCGGTAAGTCGTCCAACACGCGCTTGTGTGCCTCGAGCGCAGGGACGGTGAGGTCGGCCTCGATCGCCGGGAGTGCGGGCACGGCAGGCACAGCAGGTACAGCAGGCACAGCAGGCACAGCGGGCTCACCAGGCACAGCGGGCTCACCAGGCACAGCAGCCGTAGCACGCAATCGAGCGACGGGTTCCGGAGGCGGGATCGGTTTCGGAGACGACTGCGTCTCGAGCGCCGACACCTGTAACACGCGGTCTCGCGGCCAAGCGCGCGCGTCGCGCGCTGGTACCAAGGTCGACGTCGCGAGCAGCAGCATCAAGCCGCACGACAACAGGCCGATGCTGACTGCTTCGAACGCCTGCAGAGGCCGGCGCGCGCGGTGTGGATCGAGGATCGCGACGACGCGTCCGTGCAGGAACGAGCGACGCGCCATGCTCATGGCGTATCCTGGGGGAGGCGCAGCGAACGGCGATGATCGCGCGAGATCCACCAGGAGCTGCGCGTATCGGGAGGGTATCTCGCCTCCGCGGAGCACGGCATCATCGCAGGCCTGTTCCTGCAGCAACTGCATTTGTCGGGCGGCCAACCACACCAGAGGGTTGTACCAGTGGACGGCGCAGGCCAGGCGCGGCGATCAGACCGGTCACGTAATCCAGGCGCCGCACGTGGGCGAGTTCGTGCAGCAGCGCATGACGGCGCTCGTCCTCCGACCAGTCAGCACCAGACACGGGCAGGAGGAGAACCGGCCGGACTGCGCCCCAGGTGCACGGTGTCGACACGCGTGCCGTCTCGAGCACGCGCAGCGATCGCGCAACGCCTCGATTGCTCGGCAGGCTCGCCAGTGTCGCGAGCCACGATGTGCCCGAGACCGGCCGCGCTCCGCGCGACCAGCGCAGCATGCCGGCATGAGTTCGTGCCTGACGTACGAGCAGGACGACCATACCGCACAACCAGAACGCGCCGAGCATCGACCCCGGACCAAGCGAGTCGACCGTCGCGGTTGCGGGAACGCCAATGGCTGCAACGGGCAGGTACACGGGACGGCGACCGTCAGCACCGAAGGCAGTATGAGGCTGGCAAGCGGCAACAGTAGCGACAGTCGAGCGCGATGCTCCACAGCAGATGCCGGCAGGCCGCCGATCGACTCGCCAGGATCCGGCTTGCGAACGCGACGATCGAGAGCAGCACGCCGGTCTTGAATGCGATCGCGTACAGGGCTGAAACCATCCCCATGATCAGCGCCCCTTGCTGCGCGCCGCGTCGATGAGCTCGCTCAGCTCGTCGAGTTCCGCCTTCGACAGCCGTCCATGCGAAGAATCGAGCAGGGCCGACACAGCCTGGATGGGCGAGCCGCCGAAGAAGGTACGAACCACCTGGGCCAACGCGACCGACCGCGCTTTCCGCGTGGAGACCGTCGGGGAGTACACGTATCGCGGGCCGTCCTGCTCGTGCTGAAGGTGACCCTTGTCGAGCAGTATCCGAAGCAACGCGCGAACGGCCGAATAGCTCGGTGGATCGGGCAGCTCCTGCCGTATCTCCGCTGCCGTCGCCCGGCCGGCTCGATAGATGATGTCCATGATCTGGCGCTCGCGTCGGCTGAGCGGTGCTTCGTGCATCGACGGTGGCCTGCTAAAAAACAGCACTGTGCTGCCAAATTAGCACCGCACGGATTCCTGTCAAGTCCTTGTATTGGGCCAGGACACTTGGCAAAGCGCGGTGAGGGTCGTGCCGGGACGAGGAGTCGCCTGACGGTGCGCACCTCGGGGCATGGCCACCCGCGCGCAGTGCAGAAGCGCTGCAGCAGCGGGTGCAGCTTTTCTTTGCCGAGGTGCCGTGCTGGGTGCGCAGGCGGCGGATTTCGGCCACCACCCTCGAGCGAGCGGCTGCGACGCGCGGGTCAGCGACTTTTCGTGCTGAATGACATCGACCTTGCAGGGCGCTCGGCCAGCAGCCGACCGGCGAGCTATGGCGGGCGGCTGGGTGGTCCCTGCGTAGTCAACGCACGACAACGGGTGTAGATTCCTGCTAATCGACCGCGCACGCATTGTTGCTTTTCTGCAAACGGGGGGTCAAATCGTGAATTCGAATAAGCCGTTGGCACGAGTCGCGACTTTGGGAGTGACAGTCCTTTCCGCTGTCCTCGCATTACCGTCAGCCCTCGCACAGCAAGCCGGAAGACAGGGCGAGTCATTGGAGGAGGTGGTAATCACTGGGTCCCGCATCCGCCAGAACCCGCTGGAAAAACGCCTGCCCGTGATGTCGCTCAGCACCCAAGGACTACGCGCCAAGCGGAGCGACGTCGCTTGCGGATTTCGTCCAAAAGCTGCCGATCGCGGGCTCCGCAATTAATCGCACGAATAATTCATCCGGGCAACCTCTGCATATCCGCCGGACGGGGGCGGCATCGCGCCGGTGCGGCCGAGATCGATCTGCGTTACCTGGCTTCCAAGCGCGTGCTGGTGCTGGTGGATGGCCGACGCTGGATCAAGGGCTCATCGGGCTCGGGTGTGTCCGGGGCGGTCGACCTGAATTCGATCCCGTCTAACGCAATCCAGTCGATCGAGATTCTCAGGATGGCGCCTCGGCCATTTATGGCAGCGGACGCCATCGGCGGCGTGCTCAACGTCATTACGACGAATGACTACGAGATCGCTGAAAGATCTCAGGTTTCTGCCGGCGCGTATGACGAGGGCGACGGGGAAACCGCCGACTTCGACGTGCGCTTCGGCGGACAGGGCGAGCGGGGTCGGGGGCTAATCGATATCAGCTACGTGGACCAGAAGGAGGTGAACACGGCTGATAGGGGGACGGGTCGGAATTCCCGATAGCGGGTTTTCCCCATGGGGCATAAGTTCCGGAACGCCCCCCGGCAGGTACATTTTCTGTGATCCCAGCATTGGCTGCGGAGACGACGACTTTTTCAGCGTTACTCCAAAATGCGGGCGTTCAATTCCCCGTGTTTACTACTCCTGCCGATCCCGACAACGATGATTTCCACAGCTTTGGGGCTTCGATGACCGCTTCAACTACCAGCCATTCAATCACCTGGTGACGCCGAATGAACGCGTGAGTGTGTTCGGGCAAGGGCTGAAACGACATCGCCGACAACTTGAACGCTTTCGCGTCCTGACCAGCTTCAACAACCGCAAGTCACAGGGCAAGGGCCGCGCCGGTACCGCTATCTTCGGGCCCGGCGGCGGATCCACGCCCTATATGGTCAACGTTGTCTGGCCAGCGAATCATCCCTTCAATCCGTTCGGCATTGACCTGGACAAGCAGCAATATCAATTTCATCGCCCGCAGGCCGATCGAGGCCGGACCGCGAATCTTCGATCAGGATGTGGACACCTGGTACGTGTCAGCAGGTTTCGACGGGGACTTCGAGGTGGCCGAGCGGCGCATGTACTGGGACATCACGGGGATCTGGTCCGAGAACAACGCAACGCAGACCAAGTTCAACCAGTTCAACGCCCGCAGCCTCAACATCGCGATGGGTGATCCCGCCGTATGCGCCATCACCCCCGGCTGTGTGCCGATCAACATCGTCGGCGAAGGTTCG
Organism: uncultured Gammaproteobacteria bacterium; assembly: GCA_963728295.1. GTDB lineage: Bacteria > Pseudomonadota > Gammaproteobacteria > Steroidobacterales > Steroidobacteraceae > DATJKD01. The sequence goes on from CAVSKB010000012.1 coordinate 133,005, forward strand.
ATGACACCCGAGATGCTCGACTTCGTGACCTATACCGGCGTCGACACAAGCTCCCAGCAACTGACGGACGCCACCGCCAACCTTACGGGTGACCTGTTCGATCTTCCGGCCGGGCCGCTGGGATTCGCGATCGGCTTCGAGCATCGCGAAGAACGGGGTTCCTTCACGCCGGATCCGGTCGTGGCCGCCGGCGAGACCGCGGACGTCCCAGCCAACCCGACGACGGGTGGATTCGATGTCGATGAGTATTACGCCGAAGTGGTCGTGCCGCTGCTCAAAGACGTGCCGGGAGCCCACCGGCTGACTTTGAGTGGTGCGATCCGCTCCTCGGATTCCGATATTTTCTCCAGCGAAACCGGCAGCAAGCTCGCATTGATCTGGGGGCCGATCGAGAGCCTCACGCTGCGCGCCAGCCTCTCAGAAGGGTTCCGCGCTCCGAACATCGGCGAACTGTTCAACTTGGGTGCGCGTTTCGACGCGAATATCTCTGATCGCTGCTCGGAGGTCGAGCCGGCAGATGCGGCCAACTGCGCGGCTCTGGGCGTGCCACCGACTTACGTTCAGAACAACCCGCAGATATCCGTGGACACCGGCGGCAACCCAAACCTGTGCCGAGACCGCCGATACGTTCACGGCGGGCTTCACCTGGGAGCGCCGGTGGGCGGCTGGGGAGGTCTGGAACGCCTGCTGATCGAGGGGAACTATTACGATATCGACATCGACGACGCGGTGCAGGCCCCCGACGCGCAGGATCTGCTGGATGGCTGCATCGACACGCTAGAAGCTCGCTTTTGCGATGCCGTCAACCGCATTTCCGGCGGTACCATCACCAGCATACAGGGCGTGCTGCAGAACATCGGCGGCATCGAAACGGACGGTATCGACATCAACCTGGATCTCACAACGGTGGAAACCGGCATCGGTGGGTTCCACTTCCAATGGCTGACGTCGCTGCTGCTCAGTTACGACGAGCTGTTCGCCAACCCCGCAGGCGGGTTCGACCGAGTGGATCGCAAGGGATCCGAGCTCGGATCACCAGCGCGCGGCTTCGTCGAAACCAAGTCCACGCTCAACGCGGACTGGATTTTGAGCGATTGGTCTACCCGGCTCTCGCTCCGCTACCTCAGCTCGCTTACCGAGCAATGCGTGGGGAACGTGGCGGACTTCGCGCCGGAGCTCTGTTCGAACAGTCCTGTCAGCAACGAGCTCGACAGCGTCATCTATACGGATTTGCAGGTCAGCTGGGCGCCCGCGCAGTTCTTCGATGGTGACTGGACATTTACCATCGGCGTCAACAACCTTCTCAACGAGGAGCCGCCGGTCTGCTTCTCCTGCGACCTGAACAGCCTGGATGGAACCCTGTACCCGATCGAGGGTCAGTTCTGGTACCTGAGGGCCATCTTCGAGCGCTAGAAGCACACGCTGGCGTGCTGCCGGCAACGAATCCAAATTCGGCACAAAGCCCCCGCGAGGGGGCTTTTTTTTCTCCCACGGGTGACGCCCCGCGGCAATGCCGCCGATATTGCAGGGAATCAACGGCCACTTGATAGGGTGCGTGCTTCTTCGGCCAGGTGCTGCGCACACAAATCGATGCGGTCGCGGCGTGTGCGGAAACTGAGCACGCAGATTCGGGCGAGATGCCTGCCGCCGACGTCGCAGCCGGTCAGCATTACCCGGCCGCGGCGGGTCACGCGCTCGAGCAGCTCGCGGGTCGCGGCGTTCTGATCGGCGAGACTCGATCCGGGCCAGGCAAGGTGAAATGCGAACAACGACAGCTGCGGCGCCGCCGCGAGCACCATGTGCGGCATGACCGCGATGCGCCCGGCGGCGACGAGCGCGAGCGCGCGCTTCTCGGCGATCGCCGCGCGATAACGCGCCGCGCCGTACAGCTTGAGCGCCAGCCACACGCGCAGCCCCGGGAAGCCTCGCGACAGATCCGGACCGTACTGATGCGGGTCATAGAGATCGGCATCCTCCTGGTTGGCGGGCATGTAGCTCGCCGTTACGGAGTGTGCGGCCCGGAGCACTTCGCCATCGGCCACCAGCAGCGCACCCGTGCCGTAAGGCAGAAAGAGCCCTTTGTGCGGGTCGAGCGTGAGCGAATCGGCTTGCGGCAGCCCGGCCAGCAAAGACCGCAGTTCCGGGCACATGTGAAAGAACGCGCCATACGCCCCATCGACGTGATGCCACAGCGCGCCTGCGCGACACACGGCCGCGATCTCGAGGAGCGGATCGACGGCACCGGTGTTGGTCGTGCCGGCAGAAGAGACCACCAGGAACGGAACCAGCCCGGCCGCCTTGTCGCGCCGGATCGCGTCCTCGAGCGCATCGACGCGCATCCGGAACAAATCGTCGACCGGTATGCTGCGGATGCGATCCGGCATCACGCCCGCGAGGCGCGCGGACTTGACCACGGAGTGATGCACCTGGTCCGAGGCATACATGACCCCGGGTCGGATGTCCGTGCCGAGCCTGCGCTCGCGCGCGCAGACGATCGCAGTCAGGTTCGCGGTCGAGCCACCGGTAGTAAAGACACCGCGCGTCGACGCCGGGAACTGCATCCAGTCGCGTAACCAGTCGAGCGCGTTCGACTCGAGCTGCACCAGCGCCGGCGCCGCACGCCAGACGCCGGTGTAGCGGTTGACGCCGTTCGAGATCAGGTCGGCAAGCGCGCCCGGAAACACGCCGCCGCTCGGGATGAACGCGAGATAACCCGGGCTGGCGGTGTTGTAGGTACGCGGAATCCACTCGTCGAACAACGCATCGAGCAGTGGATCGAGCTCGGATCCGCGCTCCGGGACCGGTTCGCGCATCGCGCGGCACATCGCCGCGGCATCGACGTCGCCACGCACGGGCTGTTCGCCGATGGTCGCGAGATGCGCAATGACGCGACGCAATACCGAATCGCCCATCGCATGCATTTGCGTGGGCGAGAACTCCAGATCTGCGGGATCCCGGGCTGGCTGCACGCTGTAAATAATACCCACTCCCGCATGCGACGCACGACGTGCATTTTTCGTCGCCGCGGGTGAAACTCAGAATGCAGAATCACAGGGAAGTAGTCGCGATGTCCGCCGAAGCCCGTACCGTATCGGCGCGGCCGACCACAAGACCGCGAATCCCCGGTGCAGTCGCGCCGCGCGTGCTGCTGCTCAGCTCGGACCTCGGCGCCGGGCATTCCAGGGCAGCAAAGGCGATCGAGCTCGCGATCCTCGCGCGTGCGCCCGGGACGCAGGTCCGCACGCTCGACTTTTGGTCGCTGATGCATGCGAACGTTGCGGACGCGGTCCGCCAGACCTACCTGCGGCTGGTGCAGGAACACCCGCATCTCTACGAGCGGATCTACCAGCTCGACGAGCGCACGTGGCGCCGCATCATCGAGGGCGACGAGCCGCCACCGCCGCAGCTTCGCGAAGGCCTGGAGCGGATCACGGCGATACTGGCCGACGGCGCGCCGCTCGTGCCGCATGTCGGGCCCTATGCGCTCGACTGCGCCCTGCTGCCGCTGCTCTGTTCCTCCATGCCCGGTGCCGCGCGAACACTGCCGTGGAGCGACGCCCGGGTGCGCCTGCCGCTCCTGAAATGGATCTGGGCAAGGCTCGTGCGCCGGCTCGAGCGGCGCCTGCTCGCGTTCCGCCCGGACGTCGTGGTCGGCACACAGATGATTCCGGCGGCGCTCCTCTCGACCGTCAAGGCGCGGCGCCGTCTCACCGTGCCCAGCATCGCAGTGCCGACGGACTTCGGCGTACACGACTTCTGGCTGCAGCCGGGAACCGATGCTTATTGCGTTGCGCACCCGGCGATCCCCGGCCTGCCGCCGCCCTCGGTTGCACAGGTGCTGATCACCGGCGTGCCGCTCATGCCCGGCTTCGTGCGGCCGCCGGCGGCGACCGAGGCGAGGATCGCGCTCGGACTCGACCCGGCGCGCCCCGTCGTGCTCGTGCTGGGTGGCGGCCTCGGCCTCGGCGTCGATGTGGTCGCGGAGCAATTGCTCGCGAAGCGACCCGACGCGGATCTCGTGCTGGTCACCGGCCACAATCGCCCCATGCGCTCGGCGCTCGCCTCCCGCGCGGCGGAGCACGCAGGGCGTCTGCACGTGTTTGGCTGGACGACGAGGATGGAATACTTCATCCGCGCGGCCGACATCGTCGTCGGCAAGCCCGGCGGGCTGACCGTCGCGGAGGTCCTCGCCTGCGGGCGGCCGCTGCTCGCCGCGCGCTCGCTCGGTGGCCAGGAAGGATTCAATACGCGATTTCTCGAGCGACACGACGTCGGTCGCGTCGTGCCCGAGGAAGAGCTGCCGGCCTGCGTCGATGCCTGGCTCGGGAGCGGCGAGCGTCTCGCGCAGCTGAAGCACCGCGCGTGGGCCATCGGTGCCCGTGACGGCGCCGGGAAAGTGGCCGACATCGCCCTCGAGTACGCGCACGCGTTCGATGCCGACACCGCGACCACCGAGCCGGCGTGATGACCTGGCTGCGCGGACTCGCCCGCACTTGTCTCGCCGGCGTCGACGTGGTGTACCGCCGCCGGCATCGGCTGCGACCGATCGGACCGATGCTGTACGTGGCGCGCGCCCGTTATCCAGGGCCCGCGATGACGTTCTCCGACGGCACGCGGCTTGCGCCCGGCGACGCGTACGGCGCGCTGCATTTCGACAATTCGCGGATCGCGGCGCTGGGTGAGGGCAGCCGCGTCCGTACTGGCGTGCGCTTCGCGCGGCTGCTGCGCGATTCCCTCGCACATCTCGCGGACGCGACGCGCGAGGACCCGGCGTTGCGAGACTTGCCCGCCTTTCACGGCGTAACCTGGATCCGCGATCACGGCGGGCAGGTGGGGTTCGTGTCGGAGCCCCTGCCCGCGGGGCTGCGGCGCCGATTGCTGAGCGCGCATTTCCGGATGATGCGCTGGGTGTTCGCGCCATCCATTGCGTACCTCCGTCAGCGATGCGCCGGAGCCGCAGGATGTTCTGGCTCACCCGCGCCGATCTGCTCTCGAGCTTCGGCCGGAGCCGGCGATGAGTGCACCGAAAATTGCCTCCGAGCCGATTCTCCGAAAATTCGGCTGCGAGCCGAATTGCGCGCGGGTCTATCTGACGTTCGACGATGGACCGGATGCCGAGTGGACGCCGCGCGTGCTCGAGGTGCTCGCCGCCGCGCAGGCTCGCGCGACGTTCTTCGTGGTCGGGCAGTCGGTGCGCGCCGCACCCGTGCTCGTGCGACGCATCGCGGCGGACGGGCACGAAATCGGCAATCACAGCTACAGTCATCGTCACCCCTGGACGATGCGCGAAGGCGGCGCGCGCCGCGAGGTTCGCGACGGCGCCGCTGCGATCGCAGATACGCTGGGGCGCGCGACGCACGCGTTTCGGCCACCGCACGGGCGAATGCGCCGTTGCATGGTCGAGGAGGCGGCGCAGGGCGGCCAGCGCACCGTGCTGTGGAGCCGCAGCGCGGTGGACTGGGGACCGCTCGGGCGCGCATCGGGCATCGCGGCACGATTGCGCACCGTCGGCCCGGGCGAAATTGTCCTGATGCACGATGCACGTCGGCGACGCAATCGTCCCGACGAGCTCCTTCGCGTGCTGCCCGGTCTGCTCGCGGAGTTGACCGAGCGACGACTGATGCCGACGGTTATCGCTGCCTGAGAGCTTTCTCCAGATCATCAGCCTGCCGCCGTTCGTGGAAACACCGCGAGCGTCGCCGCATAGAGCACGAGCGCTGCGCACAGCACGGCAGTGAATCCCAGGTCGACCGCGAGCAGCGTCGCGAGCACCGGGCTCACGACCGATGCGCAGCCGTTGATTCCCCACGCCCAGGGGACGAGCGGCGGGTCGATTTCGCGCAGCGCCAGCGGGAAGGGCATGCCCATCAGGAACGCGAGCGGTGAGATCAGACCCGCCGAGATGGCGATCTTGGCTGCAAGCGGCCAATGGTCGAATCGCGCGAGGAGAGGATCGAACGCGAACGCCAGCACTGCGCCAATGGCGACGATGCCGGCGACCGCGAGCACGAGGCGCCGTCGGGCCGGGCCGGGTTGGGGCACACGCGACGTCCAGAGGCTGCCCGCGCCGGCGGCGAGCAGGAACGTCGCGAGCACGACCGATAGCGCAATCGTCGGGTGATGGACGAAGCGCAGCAGCTTCTGCAGGAAAGTCACCTCGACGAACAGAAACGCGAGGCCGATGCAGGCGAAATACGCAAACACTCGCCCGATGCCGGGCTGTGACTCGGCGCGCTGCCGCAGCACGGCTAACGGCGCAAGAATCAGGAGACCGCCGGCGAGCACGGCCTGTCCGAGTGTCGCGACGAGAACGGGATAGCCCGCTTCGAGCAGCGCCATGCCGCCGCGGTCCCGTGTCCGCCAGGCCTCGGCGAACGACGACCAGCGAAAGAAATTCCGGAAGAACGGCCGGTCGTCCGTCGCAGGGCGTATGTCGAAGGCGTAGCGCGCGACGTACTGCTCGCGCCCCCGACCGAGCAAGGCGGCAGCACCGTCGTAGAACCAGGGTTCGCGCAACTGGTTGTAGACGTTGGCCAGTTCGCGCGGCATATCCGGGAACCACGCGACGTCGAATGCCCGCGTCTCGCAGAAACGGCGCAGGCGAGCGACGTCGTCCGCGGTGACCTCGCCGTTCTTCACGAGCAGAGTCACCGTCTGCCAGCTTCGGATCATGAGCAGACGCGACGCGGGGTCGGAAGCCCCCGCAGCCTCCAAAGCCGCGATCGCGGTCCCGAGCATCTTCAACCCGTCGCGCGGCGGCACCTGCACGTAACGCGTGATCGACAGGTAACCGCCGGGGTTCAACCGCGACAGGTAGAGCTCGAATGCCTCGACCGTGTGAACGTAGTCCTCGTTGAGCCCGCCGAGACCGCCGGCGGCACCGCCGGCGAGCGAGATCTGTATGAGATCGTAGCGCCGCGGGTGCGAGGCGAGCATCCCGCGCACATCGCCGACGACGAGCTCCACGCGAGGATCGGTGAGCAGGCCGCCGGTGTACGCAGCGAACTCGCGACGCATCAGTACCGCGACCTGCGGATTGAGCTCGACGGCCTCAATTCGGCCTGCACCATGTTCCCGCGCGCGAAGGACCTCGAGACCACCGCCAGCACCGACGACGAGCACGGTCCGAGGCGAGGCGACCTGGTATGCGAGGGCACCGGTGCTGTCACGCAGGAACTCGAGGCGCGACGGGTCGTCGGTCGCGGCCGTGATGGCGTCCATGTCATCGCCGTCCGTGAACAGACCGAGCTGCGGCGGCGGTTCGTTCGCCGCCATCAGGCTCAAGCCCGGGGCATGGCGCAACGGGACCCGCTTGCTCTCGATTACATCGACACGGCCGAGCGGGCTCGAGCGCGTCTCGATTATTCGCGTCCCCGGGACGCGCAGCGCCTGGCTCAGGGCCTTGTACTCACCCGGGTCCGCACGCAACCAGTGAGCGGGGACGCCGGCGAGCACGAGCAGGACGGCGACGCCGGCGGCGAACGCCGGACGCCGGCGCGATCGCAGTTCGACGAGAGCCACGATCGCCGCGACCGGACCCGCGCAGGCCACCAGCTTGAGCGCGAGTTCGGCCGGCAACTGATACAGCAGCCCCAGGATCAGCAGGCTGCCGACGCCCGCGCCTGCGAGATCGGCGGCGTAAACCCGTCCGGCCCGCGTGCGCCATTCGAGCAACGCAAGGGCAATGGCGTTGCCCGCGCAGAAGAAGGGCAGGGCGAGTGCAAGATATGTGAGCGCAAGCCACACGGGTTGCCACGCGTCCCACAGCAGCTGTTCGGCCTGAAACGGCAGCGCCGATGCGGCGACGGGCGCGGCCACCGCGAGGACGCCGAACGCCACGAGATTCAGGAAATACGCATCCGCGAACCGGTCGAGCAGCCACCGGCGCGCTACCGTGACGAACGTACCGCTCGCGCCGAAGCCGAGCAGCGCCAGGCTGATCATCATGGTGGCGAAGTGATGCCAGTGAACGACCGCGAAGTAGCGGGTCAGCAGGACTTCGTTTGCAAGCGCGGCGCCGGAGACCAGGGCGACAGACCAGCCCGGCAGCCGTTCAGTCATTTTCGACGGGATGATCACCGGTCAGAGGCACGAATCGCACCGGCAGGATCTGGCGGGTCGTGACTCGCCCGTCATCGGTCTTGGTCACGAGGACGAGCTCCTGCGTCGTGAATCGCGTGCCGATCGGCAGGATCATGCGCCCGCCCGGCTTCAGCTGCCGGAGCAGCGGCGGGGGGACGTGCGACGCGACTGCGGTCACGACGATCGCATCGAACGGCGCATGCTGCTCCCAGCCGTAATAGCCATCGCCCAGACGCACTTCGACGTTGCGGTACCCAAGCCGCGCGAGACGCTCACGCGCCGCGATCCCGAGTGGCTCGATGATCTCCACCGTGTACACCCTGTCGCAGAGCTGGCCCAGGATCGCCGCCTGGTATCCCGAGCCCGTGCCGATCTCGAGGACCCGGCAACCCGCAGCCGGCTCGATCAGGTCCGTCATGATCGCGACGATGTAGGGTTGCGAGATCGTCTGGCCGTGCCCGATCGGCAGCGGCCGGTTCTCATAGGCGAACCGCCGATCGTCGCTCTGCACGAACTCGTGCCGCGGTACTGTCGCGAGCGCGTGCATTACACGCTCGTCGAGCGCGCCCCGGTTCAGGAAAGCCGCCGTGTCGCGGACGTCCTGCTCGATTTCGCGCACCAACGTCATGCGCTCGGCCTCGTATGGATCGGCCGACCGCGCAACCACAGCTGTCGCTGCCAGGAGGAGCAGCGCCGCGAGCCGCCTGTGCGAGGTCGTGCCGACCTCCTTCATGCGTTGAGTGTACGCCGGGGCCGCCTCGATGCGTTCGCGCAATCCCTACGGGGCGTTATCGAGGTAAGTCTCGAGACTAGCGGCCCGCTTCGCGTCGAGCGAGGCCAGGCGATGTTGCACCTGCCTCGCTTCCTGGGTCTTGCCAAGATCGACGAGCACGATCCCGAGGTCGAGCAGGTAGGCGGCGTTGTCCGGTTCCACCGCTACCGCCGCCTGCAGATGCGGCAACGCGTCTTCGTGACGATCGAGACCCTGATAGGACCTGCCCAGCCAGTTGCTGGCGGAGGGATCGTCGGGGCGGATTCGGAGGAGCTGCTGGTACGCCGGAATCGCTTCCTCGAAATCGTAGTCGAGGTAGTAGGCGCGGCCCGAGGCCGCGCCGGCACTCCGCATCGTCCGGCTTGAGCTGGGCGCAGCGGTAATATGCCGCCGCGGCCTGGTCGTACTGCTCCAGGGAAAGGTACGCGGATCCAAGCGTCTGGTGCGCACCCGGCATATCGGGGGTGAGACGGAGCGCCTCGCCGCAGGCCGCGATCGCCTGGCTGTATTTCTGCATCGTCACCTGGATCTCGCAGAGATGCAGCCGGTATGACGCATCGTCGGGTTTCATGCGGATCGCCGCCTCGGTTGCGGCGACGGCCTCGTCATACTTCTTCAGCTTGCTGAGCGAGACACCGAGTGCGTCGCGGGCCGCGTGATTCGCAGGATTGAGCCGGAAGGATTCGCGAAATGTGCGCGCCGCGTCCTCGTCCCGACCCAGGTCCTGATAGGCCAGGCCGAGGTTGTATTGCACGGCCGGCTCGTCGGGACGCAGAGCGAGCGCCTTCAGGTAGGCCTGGATCGCGTCTTCGTGCTGGCGCAAGGTGTAGTAGGTGATTCCGAGCCCGTTATAGGCGCGAACGGTCGGGTGCAACGCGATCGATCCCTGGAAGGCCTCGATCGCCCGGTCGTAGTTCTTCGCGGCGCGGGATTTCTCCGCGACGACCGCCTGCTCGAGCGCAGCGTTCAGCGCGGCGGAAGGTGCCTGCGGCCCCGCCGCAGGCACCGCCGGTGGGTTTGCCTGCGGCGCGTCGGCCGCGCGAAGAGGGCTGACCAGGCACAGCAGCGCGACGATCACTGGTCCGTGAAGGCGCAGTTCGGGCTTCATGCGTCCGCCATGAGCCCGTCGGAGCCGCGGGCCTTTCGGACATGTTACGCCACGCCGCTGTCCGGTCGCATGTCACCCCACGGCCAGCTCGCGTGGCGGACTCAAGGGCTGTGCGCGCTGCACGGCAGCCTTCAAATCCGCATTGGCGAGCGCATGCCCGGCGTCTTCGTCGAGGCCCTGCGCCTTGAGGGCACGCGCCGTCATCCGCCAGTTGAACGGGCTGGTGCGCTTGAGCTCGGTGCGCTCAGCGGCCAGCGCCCGGGCCAGCGCATGGCTGCCGCCCCGGAATGCCGCCTCGAGCAGCGTGAGGTGCAGCAGGTCGCGCTGCGCATGGCTGCCACCGAAACGATGTGCGTTGGCGCGGATCGGTGTCAGAAGCTCGACGGTCGCCGCATAGTCCTGCCTGCCGAAGGCCGCCAGGGCGCGGGCCAGCGGCAGCCCCACCTCGCGCGACATCATCCCGTTCGTACCGGGCTCCTGCGCGGCTCGCTCGAGACTCCCGATCGTGCGCTCGACGTCTGCCCAGTCCCCGGCGCCGACGAATGCCATCACCGCATGGGCGTCGTTGAACGCGTAGAAGCGGTCCTCGGCGAGCGCTTGCCAGGAGCCGGCCAGTGACTTCCAGCGCGCGCCGACATCGACGCCGCGCAAGGTGAGACGCCAGAGCATTGCCGATGCGTCGAGCATCTCGAGCGCTACCGAGGTCTCGGCCGGGCGAATCCGGGTGTCGAAGATCTCCAGAGCGCGGTCATGCTCGGCCAACTCGAGGTGATGCAGCGCGAGATGCCACCAGTTGTGGTACGCGAGCCCGTTGTTGACGGACCAGTCCGGCGCGCGGGACCCCAGGAACTCGATGCCGTCGCGGATGCGACCCTGCATTTCCATCACGTGCGCCACTGCGTGGACGGCCCAGGGGTCCCGGCGGTTCGTATGCAGCGCCTTGCGGCCCGCATCCTCGGCACGGTCGTAGAGCCCTGTCTCCTCGAGCCCGAAGGCGTGCATGCCGAGCACGTAGCCATAGCCAGGCACCGTGGCGCTCCAGTGCGGCAGCACCTGCGCCACGCGGTCACGGAGCATCGTGGACTGCCCGAGGAAGAAATCGCCCACGTGCGCCACCTGCAGCGCAAGCAGGTCGCGCGGATGGTCGATGATGATTTCGCCATACGCGCGCATGCCCCCCGCGAGGTCGCCTTCCATCCAGCGGCGCGCCGCCGCCGCATGGGCACGCTCCCGATCGGTCGCCCGGTTGCCCAGTCCTTCGACGGCCTCGACGCTCTCGCGGACCATGGGGAGGGCGCCTCGTTCGGTCGACATCACACCCAGCGCCGCGCGCAGGCAATGACCCATCGCGAAGTCCGGCTCCTGCTCGAGCGCGCCATTGATGGTCGCGAGCGGATCCAGGAAGTACGAGACGGTCAGATCCATCGCCACCTCGAGGCGTTCGACGGAATCTGGGTTGCGGGTCGAGACTTCGAGACCGCGGCAATCCTTCAGTTTCATAGGTCCTCCTCAACATTGGCGCGGAGCGGATTCCCCGGGCGTTGGGGGAAAGATACTTACGGGGCGTCAAGGGGCCGTCTCGACAGGCGTGAAAAAAGCGTGAAAATCACCCCTTCGGCCGGCGGGCCGGCGACTCTTTGCGGGACCGGGCGTGGCGGAACTTCATATCGAGCTGTTGGGGGGTCTGCGGGTCCGCACCGGCGCCGGCCGCGAGCTGCGCGTCGTCTCGCGCAAGGCGCAGGCGCTGCTCGGCTGCCTGGCGCTGCAACCTGGCGTCCCGCATTCGAGAGACATGCTTGCCGGGCTCCTCTGGGAGGACTCGGACCCCGAGCTCGCCCGCGCGAGCCTGCGCCAGGCGCTGGCCAGCCTGCGGCGCAGCCTCCCGGAGTCCTGCGCAACTGCTCTGCGAGGCGATGCGGGAACCGTCATGCTCGATGCGGACCTTGCCAGCAGCGATGTCGAGCAGTTTCGCACGCTGATCCGGAACGGTTCCCCGGGTGCGCTGGCGCGCGCTGTCGAACGTCATGCCGGCGTGCTGCTCGACGGATTCGAAGCGCGTTCGCCGGCATTCGACCAGTGGCTGATGGAGCGTCGTGGCGAGCTGCGGCGTCTGCTGATCGCCGCGGCGGGGCGAATGGCGGCTCAGTGCACGGCAGGCGGCGACGACGCGGGTGCCATCGCAGCGCTCGAACGCCTGGTGGGCATCGAGCCGTCGAACGAGCGCGCGCAGCGCGACCTGATGGAGGCTCTTGCCCGGCAGGGACGCTACACCGATGCGCTGCGGCAGTACCGCGCCTGCCGCGAAGCGTTGCGCCGGGACCTCGATGTCGCCCCGGAATCGGCGACCGAAGCGTTGCACCGGGAGCTCACGCGCCGCCGCCGCGCCGTGGCGGCGGACGACGCGAGTATCGACGTGGGGGTCGAGACACCCGCGGCCGTAGATACAACGCCGCCCGGGGGCCCGGTCGCCAGATCGGAGGGCCGCGATCGCGGCGCGGAGACGACCTTGCGCGAGGCGGTGATACTCGTCGCACGTATCGGCGATGTCGGAGACGCCGCCGACGACCCCGAAGCGGTGCGCAGCGCGCTCACGGCGGCGCACATGCGGGTCTCGTCGGCGGTAGAGCGCCACGGTGGCCTAGTCGACCGGCCGACCGGGGGCGAGACACTCGCGGCTTTCGGCCTCGGCGCGGTGGCCGGCAACGAAGTCGACCATGCGATCCGCGCGGCGATCGAGCTCGCCGCGGACGACGAATCCGGGCCGGAAGGGTGTCCGTGGCTCGCGCTTGGCGTCGCGCAGGGCCAGGTGCTGCCGGCCTCCGGCGCGTCGCCGTTCCCTCTTTCCGGGCGGCCCGTGGCCGAGGCGCGCGAGCTCGCGCGAGCGGCCGCCGCGCGCGAGGTCGCGGCCGCCAGCGACGTCGCCTCGCAGGTCTCTGCGCGCTATTCAGTGACTGCCCTGGCAGGTGATGTGCCCGCCGGTGCCCATCGCGTCATCGCGCTGCCCGCCACCGAGGCGCACCCACCAGGCCGGTTTTTTACCGGCCGGCGCGCCGAGCTCGCCATGCTCCTGACCCTGGTCGAGCGTGTCTCCGCTACCGGGCGCGGTCGCGCGGTGATCCTGCGCGGCGATCCGGGCATCGGCAAATCCTCGTTGATCGAGGCGCTGGCGGCTGCGGCGCGCGCGCGCGACGCGCTCGTCTACGCCGTGCAGGTGCTCGACTTCGGCCAGGCAGTGAGCGAGCGGCCGGGGCCGGCACTTGCTGCGTGTCTGCTCGGCGTGACGCCGGATGCAGTCGATGGCGTGCGTGACGCCGCGGTCGATCGGGCCGTCGCCGAGGGAACGCTTGCGGCCGCCGATGCGATGCTGGCACGCGACCTGGTGAGCGTGCTGCCGGCGGAGGGCGCGGCCTCGCCGCTATCGACCATGGACGCCGCGACCCGTGAGCGCGGCCGCGCCCGCGTTCTGCTGCGTCTCATCGAGGCCGCATCGCAACGCGCGCCGCTCCTGGTCGTCGTGGAGGACATCCACTGGGCCGACGCGACGGAACTTGCGCAGCTCGCCGACCTCGCCGCTGCCGTCGCGACGCTGCCCGTATTGCTCACGCTTTCGACGCGCGTGGACGGCGACCCCACCGGACCCGGCTGGCGCGCACGCGCACGCGGGTGCCCGGTGACGACGCTCGACCTCGCGCCGCTCGCCGACGACGAGGCACGCGATCTCGCTGCGCGCTACGGCGGGCTGCCGGCCACCATCCTGGAAGAGTGCCTGGAAAAGGCGGCCGGTCACCCGCTGTTTCTCGACCAGTTGCTCCGGACCGCGCAGTCCGGCCAGACGACCCTCCCGGGATCGGTGCGCGGCCTGGTGCTGGCCCGGCTCGGCCGCTTGTCGCCGGATCTGCAGCGTGGCCTGCACGCCGCCGCGGTTCTCGGCTCGCGATTCTCCCTTGGTGCGTTGCGCCACGTGCTCGCGGACCCGGGATACGACACAGGCGGGCTCGAGCAGGCCGGTCTCGTCGCAGCCGATGGCGACGAGCGCCGGTTTTCGCACTCACTGATCCGCGATGCGGTCTACGAGTCGCTGCTGCGCTCGACACGCCGTGAGCTCCATCGTCGTTCTGCGGCCTGGTTCGAGACGCGCGAGCCGGGGCTCGAGGCGGATCACCTCGCTGCTGCCGAGGATCCCGCCGCTCCGGCGGCATACCTGCGCGCCGCGACCGAGGAGCAGCGTGCGTCAAGGCTCGACCGGGCACTCGCCCATGCGCAGCGCAGCCGCGAACTGGCCCGCGCTGCGCCCGATCTCTGTGCGGCCTTTGCGACGATCGGCGGGATCTTCCTGACGCGGGGGCGCACCGACGATGCGATCGCCGCGTTCCGCGAAAGCGTCGATCTCGCCGCATCGACCGGGGAGCGGGCACGCGGCTGGCTCGGCCTCGCGGCGAGCCTGCGCATCGTCGACCGTTACGAGGAGGCGCTCTTATCACTCGGGCACGCCGAGCAGGCCGCGGCGGCGGAGACCGATCCGCGGCTGATGGCGCAACTGTGGACGCTGCGCGGCAACCTGCATTTCCCGCGCGGCGAGCTGGACGCTTGTCTTCGGGCCCATGGCCGCGCGCTCGAATATGCCCGGCAGGCCGCCGCGCCTGAGGACATCGCGCGCGCGCTCGGCGGGCTGGGCGACGCGCAATACCAGCGCGGCCGCATGCACACGGCGCACGCGGAGTTCAGCCGCTGCGTGTCGCTCTGCGAGGAGCACGGCCTTGCGGGCCTGCGGCTGAGCTACCTGCCCATGGTGGCCACGACGGAAGCCTATCGCGGAAACTTCGAGTCCGCGCTCGAGATCAGCGGGCGGGGCGAAGCGGCGGCCGCTCAGGCCGGCGACCTGCGCACGCAGCTCCTTTCGCAGTCGTTGCGCGCAATGGTCGAGATCTATCGCGCGAACTACCGGCAGGCGCTCGGCTCTAGCGAGCGCGGCGTTTCCCTCGCACGCCAGATCGGCGCGCGCCGCTTCGAGGCGGAAGCCCTGGCCTTGCGCGGGCTCGCCGCACGCGGCCTCGGCGATCATGCGTTCGCGCAGGAGTCCCTCGCCGGCAGCGTCGCGATCACGCGCGAGGCCGCGCGGACCTACTGTGGCCCCTGGGCGCTCGCGTCGCTCGCTCTCGCTACCGACGATCCGGGCCGAAGCCGCGCACTGCTCGATGAGGGCGAGCACTGGCTCGCGGACGGGTGCGTGAGCCACAACTATCTCGAGTTCTATCGGCATGCCATAGAGGTAAGCCTGCGATCTGGCGACTGGGGCCGCGCGGAGCGTTACGCGGACGCGCTGGAGGCCTACACGCGCGACGAACGACTGCCATGGGCCGATCTGGTCATCGGCGCCGGGCGGCTGCTCGCCCGCACCGGTTGCGCGGCGCCGGGTGCGGAGGCGCGCAAGGACCAGGATGCGCTGCTGGCCGAGGCGCGCCGGATGCAATTCAACGAGATCGCCACGCTTATCGCGGGCGGGACGCGCCCGTGACGGCGCCGATCGAGTTCGCAGGACGCGTCGTCATGGTCGGCTGCGGCAGCATCGGCCAGGCGATCCTGCCGCTGCTTCGGCGGCACCTGGCACTCGCGGCAGGCAGCCTGATCGTGCTCGCCGCCGACGAGGTCGGTCGGGGGATCGCACAGCAGCACGGCGCGAAGTTCATCTATGCGCACCTGAAGCCGCGCAGTTTCCGCAGGATCCTGGCGCGCCACCTGCGGCGCGGCGACCTGCTCCTCAACCTGTCGGTCGACGTGTCGAGCCTCGACCTGCTCACTTACGCTTCGGAGCGGGGAGCGCTCTACGTCGACACCTCGATCGAGCCCTGGCCAGGCGTGTTCGACAATCCGATGCTGGATCTGCGGCAGCGGAGCAATTTCACGACTCGGCGCCGGGCGATGCAGCTCGCCGCAGAGCTGGGACGCAACTCGCCGACGGCCGTGGTCGATCACGGTGCCAACCCGGGGCTCGTGTCGCATTTCGTCAAACGCGCGCTGCTCGAGCTCGATCGTACGCTGCGCCGCGGCGCGGCCCGGCCGGCCAGTCGCGAGGATTGGGCCACACTCGCTCGCGACCTCGACGTGACCCTGATCCAGATATCGGAGCGCGACACTCAGGTGAGCGATCGGCCAAAGCGCCCCGGCGAGTTCGTCAACACCTGGTCGATCGACGGCTTCATGGACGAAGCCATGCAGCCCTCGGAGATCTCGTTTGGCACCGCGGAGAAGCACCGTCCCAGGGGAACGCGAGTCCACCAGCGCGACTCGGGGACGCTGTTCATGAACCGGCCAGGGGCCGCGACGTTCGCACGGAGCTGGACGCCGGCGGGCGGCGGGTTCCAGGGACTCATGATGTCGCACGACGAGGTTTTCTCGATCGGAGACCTGCTGTCGCTGCGCAACAGCGGGCGCCTGACTTACCGGCCCACGGTAATGTTCGTCTACCATCCCTGCGACGACGCGATGTTGTCGGTGCTCGAGCTGGAAGGCCGAGGCTGGCAGCCGCAGCAGCGGCAACGCCGGCTGGGCGCCGACATCGTGACGGGAATGGACGAGCTCGGCGTGCTGCTCGCCGGTCATTCACGCAACGCCTACTGGTACGGGTCGCAGCTCGCGATCGAGGAGGCGCGTCGGCACGTGCCTTACGCCAACGCGACGAGCGTGCCGGTTGCCGCCGGTGCGCTGGCCGCCGTCGTCTGGGCGATCCGTAATCCCGAGCGCGGCATCGTCGAGCCCGACGAGCTCGATTTCGAGGAGTGTCTGTCGATCGCCACTCCCTATCTCGGCCGCCTGGTTGGGGAATTCACGTCGTGGACACCGCTGCAAGGCCGCGGCGAGCTGTTCGAGGAACATCTCGACGTCGATCAGCCGTGGCAACTCCGCAACGTCCGTAGCCGCCAGTGGCGAAGCTGAGGGAAACCATGACCGACCACGCAGCGCTACCGTGCTCGGATGCCAGCGAGCGCAACAAGGGGCCGATCCTCGCGATCCTGAAGGACGTTCTCACGGCGCGCGGTCTCGTGCTCGAGTTGGGCGCGGGCACCGGTCAGCACGCGGTGTATTTCGCGCGACATCTCCCGCACCTTGCATGGCAGCCGACGGAGCGTCGCGAATGGCTTGACGGGCTCCGCGAGCGTGCGCGACTCGAGGGCACACCGAATCTGCGGCCGCCGATCGAGCTTGACGTAAACCTGGCGGCCTGGCCGGTCGGCGCGGCCGACGCGGTATACAGCGCGAACACGCTGCACATCATGGCCTGGCACGAGGTAGAGGCATTCTTCCGCGGCGTCGGCCGGGTCCTCGCGCCTCGTGGTCAACTCGCCGTTTACGGGCCGTTCCGGTTCGACGGGGATTACACGTCCGCGAGCAACGCCGAGTTCGACGCGTACCTCCGGCGGCGCGACCCTGCGAGCGGGATCCGCGACTTCGAGGCGGTCGATGCGCTGGCGGGAGCCGAGGGCTTGGCGCTTGCGGTCAATCACGCGATGCCCGCCAATAACCAGCTCCTCGTCTGGCAGAGATTGCCTTGAGAAATCGGCTGCCAGCGAATATCCGCCCGTGCTGTAGGATCAACGAATGATCGACCTCTACACCGCCGCAACGCCCAACGGCCACAAGATCTCGATCGCGCTCGAGGAACTGGGGCTGCCGTACATCGTCCACCACCTGGACCTGGGTCGCCTCGATCAGAAGACGCCCGAGTTTCTCCGGATCAACCCGAACGGACGCGTTCCGGCCATCGTCGACCGCGACGAGGATGACTTCGCCGTGTTCGAGTCCGGCGCCATCCTCATCTATCTCGCCGAGAAGACCGGCCGGTTGATGCCGCGCGATACCAGGGGCCGCTCGCTCGTGATCCAGTGGCTGATGTTCCAGATGGCAGGGATCGGGCCGATGATGGGGCAGGCGAACGTCTTCTATCGCTACTTTCCAGAGAGGCTGCAGTCAGCGATCGATCGCTATCACGGCGAAGTGCGGCGCCTCTTCGGCGTGCTCGATGGACGTCTTGCAGAGCACGAGTACCTGGCAGGCGACTATTCGATCGCCGACATCGCCAACTGGGCCTGGGTACGCGGGCATGATTGGTCGGGTGTGTCCATCGACCCTTTCCCCCACCTGTCGCGCTGGGTGGTGCAGCTCGCGGCGCGCCCGGCCTGCATACGCGGCGTCGATATTCCGCCGCGCACCGCGCGGATCGAGGACCCGAAGGACGCCGAACAGCTCATCGAGGCGGCGCGGCGGATCCTGGAGACCGGACACTAGACGGCCTGGACCTGCAGGCGACGTACGCAGTTGATCGCGACACACAGGGCGGCGCAAGTGATCGTGGTCGGCGCCGGGCCGGTGGGCTTCATCACGGCCTACGGTCTTGCACGCAAGGGCATCGAAGTGCGACTGCTCGAAGCGGAGGCGGTGATCGCCAGCTCGCCGCGCGCGGCGATCTACTTTCCGACGACGCTCGAAATCCTCGACCAATTGGGTCTGCTCGAGGAGGCACAAGCGATCGGCTACGCGAGCACCCGCTTCGCCATGCGCTATCCGGCAACCGGCGAGGTAATCGAGGCAGACGTCACGACCAGCGTGCCGCCCGGAAGCCCCTACGCACGCAATCTGCATTTCGGTCAGCACGTGCTCGCCGACCTGGTGATGCGCCACCTCCTCGAGCTGCCAAACGCGCAGCTCCTGTGGCGGCACAAGGTCCACTCGCTCGAGCAGGACAGCTCGGGCGTGAGCCTCGGCGTGGCGACACCGGAGGGGCGCGTTACATTGCGCAGCGACTGGGTGGTCGGCACCGACGGTTCGCACAGCACCGTCCGGCAGCTCCTGGAGCTGCCCTTCGAAGGCCACACCTGGCCGGATCGCTTCGTCGCAACCAACCTGGATTACGACTTCGAGTCCCACGGCTACAGTCCGGCCAATATGATCTCCGATCCCGACGAATGGGGGGTAATCGCGCGGCTGGGTCGAGAGAACCTCTGGCGCGTGACCTTCGGTGAGGACGCGGGCCTCGCCGAAGAGCAGGTGTATGAGCGCATCCCGCAGCACTACGCGCGGTTGCTGCCGGCGCCTGGCCCTTACCGCATAGTGGCCGCCGCACCCTATCGCGTGCACGAGCGCTGCGCGCCGCGCTTTCGCGTGGGCCGCGTGCTGCTCGCGGGCGATGCCGCTCACGTCTGCAATCCGTGCGGCGGCATGGGCCTGACTAGCGGCATCGTCGATGCGGACGCGGTCGTTAAGGTCCTCGATGCGGTCATCCACGGCAGGGCGGGGCAAGCGGTGCTCGACTTCTATGCCGAGGAGCGGCGGCGCGTCTTCCGCGAGGCCGTCTCCCCGATCGCGACCAGCTTCAAGCGCCAGCTCAGCGAGAAGGACGCGGGACAGCGCGCGCGTGACCGCATCAGATTCCGCCAGGACGCCGAGAACCCCGATACATCCCCCACGGCCTCAAAGCTGAGCACGCTCCTGCTCGGCCGGCCGATGCCGGTCTAGGCGTAACCATGACCGACGCGTCGCGTCCTTACAGCACTGCGGGTTTCCGGCGCGACGAGTACACCGTCGACGGTATCGTGAGCGTCGTCTACAGCGCCGGACATGGGCCGCCGGTGGTGTATCTCCACGGCGGCGGCAGCTATCACGGCTTCGAGTGGACGCGCGACTGGCTGGATCGTTTCCGCGTGATCCTCCCCTATCATCCCGGCTACGGCGAATCCGCGGACGACCCCGATGCGTCCTCCGTCGACGATCTTGTCGTGCACTACGTGCGGCTGTTCGAGCTGCTCGGTTTGCAGCGCCTGAAGCTGGTCGGCGCATCGCTGGGCGGATGGCTCGCGGCGCAGTTCGCGCTCACGCAGCCGGGCCGCATCGAGCGCCTCGTCGTTGTCGCACCCGCCGGGTTGCTGGCCCCTGCGTATCCCTATCTGGACTTCGCTGCCGTGCCGCCGGCCGACCTGCCCCACCAGCTCGTGTCCGATCCGGCGTTCATCGCGCCCTTCTGGCCGGCGCAGCCGGACGCGCGCCTGGCTGCGCTGCTCGCGCGCGAAGCGGCTGCGACAGGACGCATCCTGCGGGATCTGCCCGCGGCCGACCGCAAGCTGAGGCGCCGGCTACCCCGACTGAACGTGCCAACGCTCGTTCTCTGGGGCGAGCGCGACCGCGTCCTGCCCGCCGGCCTGGCCGGCGAATGGGCGAGTCTGCTCCCCGATGGTCGCGTGGAGATCATCGCGGACGGCGGACATCTGCTGCTGGACGAGTTCCCCGCGGCGCGCGCGGTCGCCGCGCGCTTCCTCGACAGCCGCGGCTGAGACCGAATGTCTGCGATTCAGCGGACCGCTTTCGCGAAGTTGCCGAACTGCAGACCGATCACCTGGTCAACGCCAGCGATGAAGCCATCGAGCTTGTGCGAAGCGTCACCGCTCAGCCGATAGGTGACGACCGCCTCGGTTCCAGCATCCTTGCCTGTGAGAGTCACCGTCAGGACGCCAGTGACGGCCATCTCCTGCAGCGGTCCGAGTGACCCACGCAGCCGAAGCAGTTCGCCGGGCTTCGCCATCACGACTCGCGCGTGCTCGGCGCTGTTGCCCTCCCACCGCTCGCAGAAACAACCACCCGCTTCGGGCTCGAGGCTCAAGTTGCCGGGGACGCCCGACCAGGTGTGATCGGCGGGCCACCAGCGCTCGGGATGCACCAGTGTCTGCCAGGCCACCGCCGGGGGCGCGGCGATCTGGAAGCGGTGCTCGATGACCGCGCCTTCGGGCGCGTTTGTTTGACTCCGGCATGCAGCTGTCGCAGAGAACAACAGCGCCAGTACGGCGCCTATCGGACGATGCATGTGGCAAACTCCCCTGCGAGGCCCCTGCAGGAAATGGCTAAAAAATCGGCCCGGAGCCGATTATTCCCGATTAATCGGCTCCGAGCCGAATTTCAGTTGCCGACCGCCGCGGACGTGCCGGCAACTCAGAGCCCTCGAACGGTAAACACCGCGGAATCGCGCACCCGTCCGTCGGCCGTGCGCAGTTCCACGCGATGATCGCCCGGGACGGGTCGCCAGCGCCGCGGGCGGTCCGCTGATCCAACGCGGCGTCCATCGAGGTACAGCGCGAGCGTGGCATCGGCACCGCGTCCCTCGAGGATCACGACCTGGTTCGCCGGCGGGATGTCGGGATCGAGCGCAATGGTCGTCCCGTTCGCCGGGCTCGCAATGCGCGCAGTCGCCGGCCCCCTGGCCAGGACCTCGACGCGCGTGAGCTCCGTCCCGGTGAGAAACCAACCGCGTCGCGCGGGCTCGACGGCGGGGACGAATTCGATCGATTCGGCAACGACGCCCCGGGGCGGATGCGGTGGGCGCGACGGTTGATCCTCGTGCAGCCACTGCATGATCTCGGCCCAGGCGGGCGCGGCGCCCGTCACGCCGGAGACGTCGAGCATCGAGTCGCCCTCGAAGTTGCCGACCCAGACTGCAACGGTGTATCGGTCCGAGTAGCCGATGCACCAGTTGTCACGCATGTCCTTGCTCGTCCCGGTCTTGACCGCCGCCCAGCCACGCGTCCCGAGCGGGCTGGCAAGCCCGAAGGTCGATGCGCGCGCCGCAGGGTCGCTGAGCACGTCCGAGACCAGGAACGCCACCGCTTCGGGCATCACCCGCCGTGGCGTCTCCCTGCGCGCGCGCGCTGGCACGAGCTGAAGCGGTGACCACAGCCCCCCGTTTGCGAGAACGCGATACGCGTTCGCCTGCTGCAGGAGATTGACTTCGGCGGAACCGAGCGCGAGCGAGTAGCCGTAATGCTCGCCATCGCGATTGAGGTCGTCGTAACCCAGCCGGTCGAGACGATCGCGGAAGTTCTCGACGCCGACCAGGATCAGCGTCCGCACCGCGGGTATGTTTAGCGAACCAGCGAGCGCGGTGCGCGCGCTCACCGCGCCGAGGTAGCGGCGGTCGTAGTTCTGCGGAATGTAGAGACCGGTGGTCGTTTCCAGGTTGATGGGCGAGTCCTCGATCAGCGACGCCGGCGTCAGGTATCGTCGCTCGAAGGCGAGTCCATACAGGAACGGCTTCAGAGTCGATCCCGCCTGGCGCAAAGCCCGCACGCCGTCGACGGCGGATGCAGAGGAGTGCCGCCCGGCCGAGCCGACATACGCGAGCACCTCACCGGTGTCGTTGTCGACCACGAGCGCCGCGCCGTCGCGCACGTTGCGCTCATCGAGGCTCCCGAGTTGCCGCGCCAGCACGTCGTGTACGCGGCGCTGGATCGGCGCCGAGAGCGTGGTCAGGACACGTTCGCCCGGCTCGCGCAGGAGCTGACGCGCAATTTGCGGCGCAAGCGACGGCGCCGGCAGCAGCGACTGCGGCCGCGCGAGCGTCTCGCGGGCGAGCTTTGCGAGCTCGCCGCAGCCGATCTCCGCACCCCGCCGCACGGCGAGGGTGCAGGCGCGGGTCGCCGCGCGCGCAGGCTCCGCATTCGGCGCGGCGATCAGGCTTGCGAGCAGCCAGGACTCCGCGCCGGTGAGCCCGGAAGGCGCCTTGCCATAGATCGACCAGGACGCGGCGGCGATGCCCTGCAGCTCGCCGCGCGCGCTGACGCGGTTGAGATACGCCTCGAGTATCTGCGCCTTGGTCCAGGTGCGCTCGATGCGCCAGGCGGCCTGCATCTGCGCCCACTTGGCTGCAAGGCCGCGGCGGCCACCTGCGTGCAGGTCCTCCTGCTCGATCAGCCCTGCGAGCTGCATGGTGATCGTGCTTGCGCCGCGGCGCCCGTTGCCGCGCAGCATCTGCCATGCCGCGGCGGCGAGTGCGCGCCCGTCGACGCCGCCATGCTGGTAGAACCGCTGGTCCTCGATGCTGATGACCGCCGCCCGCAGCGCCGGCGAGATTTCCTCCAGTGTCATCCACTGGCCGCGAAGGCTGTCGAAGTCGAGCCGGTCGGCTTCGAGGATGATGCCGTCGCGATCGAGCACCCAGCCATAAGAGGAGCGCCATTCGGCGCGCACGCCGTCGAACGCCGGCGTGACCTGCGAGGCCTGGACGGTCGACGCGAGCAACACCAAGCCGACTGCGAGCGCTCTTGTCATCTCGGGCCACGCACCTGCAGCGCCTGGTTTGGCAGCTCGCCGAACATCTCGGGCGCGTACATCGCCTCGACACGTGTCGCCGGCATGACGAAGCTGCCGGCGTTGTTGAGCCGCAGCGTGTACTCGACGAGGAACGATCCTTTCGGCACGTAGGTGTAGTACGCGCGGAACGCATCGAAGTGGCGCTCCTCGTACGCGGGCTCGACCCAGCCTTCGCGACGTTCGCCGCCGGTGAGGATCGCCGAGTCGCGACCGAGCCCGCCGCCCAGGATGCTCGCGCCTGCCGGCACGGGGTCCTCGACCACCACCCAGCCCATGTCGGACTGTGCGTCGATCTCGAGTCGCACACGCACGACGTCGCCCCGTGTCCACACGCCCTTCGACGACTGCTCGATCGGCACGATCGTCCGTCGGATGGAGTAACCGGTGAACAGCGGCGCCGTGAGTGGCAGTGCGGCGCGGCTCTCGATGAACGCCCATGGACGACCGGCGCCCTCGTGCGCGAGCGTGAGTGTCCCGGCGGCCGCGGGCCACGGGAACCCGAGCGAAGCCGCCGCGTCACCCGCAGGCCACGCGACCTCCCGCGCCGATCCGCCGAGCGCGGCGACCGTGCGGCCGGAAACCGGGGTCTTCTCGAAAGCGGCGCTGAACTTTCCCGTAGCAAGCACGCCCCAGGCGTTTGCGGTCGTCGTGTCCCAATGACCTCGACGCTGGCGCCCGAGCAGGCCGCGCATCATGCGTGGCAGGTCGTCGCGCCAGCCCGGCGCCTCGAGGAGGACCAGTACCGCGCGCGCCGCATTGACATCGCCGGACACCATGAGCCACCACAGTGCATCGTTGCGCTCGTTCGAGAGGCCCATGTGAGTGCCCTGGAAATTGAGCCTCGAGCGCAGGATCTGCCGCGCTTCCTCAATGCGCGACGTACGTCGCGGCAGATCGGACTCCCGTTGGAGCAGCGCGAGCCAGTCGAGCACAGCCGACGTCGGCCAGAGATTCGGCTCGAGCGCAATGCTCGTGAGCATCGATGCCTCGGCGGCGCCGTATCGCGACAAGGCGTCGATCGCAGCAAGCTTGCGAATCGAGAGATCCGCTGCCGGCCAAACCGAACCGCGCTGCAGGCGGCCCGTGACGAAACTCTTGAGCGCCTCGAGCATCTTTGCCTGTGCATCTTCGGGGATCGAGTAGCCTGCCTCGTGCGCGATCGCGAGCACGTAGGCCGTGAGCACGTCGCTCCCGGCGTAAGTCTCCACGGGGAAGTAGCGCAGCAGGCCGTCACCATCGAGATAGAGGGGCAGGCGTGCCATCTCTGCGTTCCAGGTCGGCTCATTGAGCAATGCGACCGCTCGCGAGACACGCTGTTCCAGGCAGCCGTACGGGTAAAAGGACATGTACTCCCGCACGCCTTGCAGGGATCCGACGAGGCTCGGCCGCAGCGCGACGTTGATGCCCCCGCGTCCCGGCACCGCTCCGGCCGGCTTCTCGACAGGCTGCGAATACGGGCCGTCGAGCTGCGTCAGCGTCGCCTGGTAGATGCGCACCGGATATGGCGCGCTCACGCGCTGCGACGTACGGAGCGCGTCACGCGCAGTGCCATCGATCTCGAGCGCGTCCACCGTCCAGGCGAGCGAGTCGACCCCGACCGGCGTCGTCACCGGCCAGGCCACGTCGCGGGCGCCGCCCGCCGGAAGCTCGACCGTCAATGACTTCAGACCTGGCTCCGAGCCATTTTTCTGCGGCTTCGCTGCGGCCTGGCCGACGATTGGCTTCGAGCCAGTTTTCGAGTCGATTCTTGCCGTGGCACGCACAGTCATGCGGCGCTTCGATGCGTTGCGGAGCGTGAATGTCGCCGTGTACCGGTCGCCTTCACGGACGAGCGGCGCCAGACCGGAGTGAAGCATCAGCTCCTGTGTCGTGCGGATGCTCGCCTGACCGGTACCGAAGAACTCATCGCCGGCACTCGCCACCGCGACGAGGCGAAAGCTCGTCAGCGAATCGTTGAGCGGCACCTCGATCCGTGCCCGTCCGGCGGCATCGAGCTTTACGCGGCCACGCCACAGCAGCAGCGTGTCGAATAGTTCCCGTGCGCCAGCGCGTCCGCCGCCCCCGCCGGCCGGCACGGCCTTGCGGCCATAGTGACGCTTGCCGATGACCTGCATCTGGGCGGTCGAGGTCCACACCTCGATCGGTCGCTCGTTCATCATCGCATCGAGCAACGCCCAGGAATCGTTCGGCCGCAGTTCGAGCAGGCCCTCGTCGACCGCGGCGAACGCGAGCTCGGCGCCCGCCGGCAGGCGCCGGCCGCTTGCGCCGCGCACGTGGACGTCGACGATCGCCTTGTCCCGGACACGATAGGTCTCGCTCGACGGCGCGACCTTGACCTGCAGTCGTTGCGCGGACCAGCCGACGCGGATCTGCGCGACGCCAAGCCGGAAAGCGGGCTTGCTGAGATCGGCAAGTGCCGTGGCCGCGCCGCCTTCGAAGCGCCACGGGAGTCCGAGCCTGCGCACGAGATCCGCAAGCCAGGCACGCCAGCCCGCCACTCGGCCGCGAACCGCGAGCACCGATACATAGACGTTCGGCGCGTAGCTGTCCCCGATCGGAACCTCGATCACGGGATTGCGGCCGGACAGACGGGTGACAAAGCTCTCGAGGACGCCTTCGCGCTCGATGGTGACCAGCGCGGTCGCGCTGCGAAACGGACTCCGCACCTGGAATCGCGCTTTGTCTCCCGGCTCGTATTCCTTCTGTTCCGGCAGCAGATCCATCCGGTCGGCATTTCCGGGCGTGAACCACCAGTCATCGCCACCGGCCACCCAGGCAGTCGTGCTCGTCACGGCTGCGTTGCCGGATTCGTCCTCCGTGGTTGCGCGCAGCACGATCTCACCGGATACGGCGGGCTCGATCCGGCAGCTCAAGAGACCCTGGTCGTTGGTGCGGCCACGGCAGGAGACCGGCAGGCGCTTCACCTCGACCTTGTTCTCGTATGCGTAGAAGCCCCCGATCAGCCGCGTGCGGTAGGAGTAGGTGTCACGCTTGAAGACGTCGACGGCGAGCCTGCGGTTCGCCAGCGGCTTGCCGGCTGTGTCGACCGCGACCACTTTGAAGCGCAGGTCGTCCTGCGTCGCAACCCAGCCCTCAGTCCGTATCCCCAGGCTGATCGCAGCCGGCCAGAGCGGCAGGCGTGTCGCCGTCGTCAGGCGTTCGCCGTTCGCGTCGTCGTACTCGAGCTCTGCGACGAGACTGCGCGGCTGGTCGACGGCGGGTAGCTTGATCGTGGCGCGCGCCGCACCCTCCTCATCGAGCACGAGCGCCTGCACCTGCGCGGGTGTCGTCGCCATGTCGCCGCCACCCGGGCGGTCGTAACCGAATCGTGACGCATACCACCACTCGTCCTCGTCACGCTGATCCGGGTTCGAGATTCCTTCCTTCACGTCCTCGCCGCCGAACGTGAAGTCCGCGTAATCCCGGAAGCCTGGCGTGCGCGGCTCCAGAAGAGTACGCAGCCGCACGGGCGCCCGCGAAGCGCCGCCTCCCGAGAGGTAGCTGACGAACAGATCGAGCGTCACGTCCTGTGGCCGTACCAGCGGACGGCTCGGCGGCTGAATCACTGCCCGCATCGTCGGCACGCGATATTGCTCGACCCGAAAGTCGCCCGATGGAAACGCGGATGTCCCGACTCTTTCGTCGCGGACGAGCTCGACCTGGTACACGCCCAGCCGCGCATCCTGCGGGATCGACCAATGAGTCTCTGCGACGCCCGTGGCGTCGAAGCTGACGGGCAGGCGGAAAGTCTGCCCGCTGCCGGAATGCGTCAGGACGACCTCGTGCGGGACCAGCTGCTGCGGCGGACGGTCGGGCTCGCGGAGGTGCGTCGGCGGGATCTGCAACCCGTTCGAAACATGCTGCCGGAAGAAATGCTTCATCGACACGGTTTCGCCCGCGCGCAACAGCGTGCGGTCGAAGACGGTGTGTGCGAGATATGTCCCGCGCTCGCCTTGCCAGCCGAACGGGGTGTTGAAGTCGGATGGGCTGATGCCGTCCTGCCAGCTCGAGAGTGCAAAGCTCATGTCCCTGTCGAGCCTGGCGCTTACCATCAGCGGCTCCGGTGACCATTCGTTGCACACGCCACCACCGTGCGGCTCGCCAAAAGTGCTCGACACGTCAGCGAGCCCATCGTCATTCGTATCGCCCTCCCAGAGAGTGCGGCCGGTGCAGTAACCGCTGATCCGGATCTGCGCCTCGCGCACCGGCCGGCCCGTATCGAGCGCGGTGACCCAGACGCGGGAGGATTCACGGCCCCACTTGAAATGCACGGCCATGTTCGTGACGAGCGCCGAGCTCGCCACGTAGCGCGGCATGTCCTGGCCCAGAAGCGCCTGCCCGAGACGCGGGCTGGCGAGCTCGACGACATAGAACCCGGGCTCGCGGAGCGGAAGGCCGATCACCTCGAACGTCTGCCCGTTGCCCGAGACGGGCAGCTTCAGATCGCTGGTCTGGTCGGATTCGGCGAAGACCGATTTCGATCCCGTGAGCTCGCGCCAGGTGGCAGGCCGATCGCCGGCCGGTGCCCAGTCGCCGTGCCGCGCCATCGCCGCTTCGACACGCTTGAGCCAGCTCGCGATGTCGCGATCCCTTCCGACCCGCAGCGTATGTCCAGGCACGCCCTCCTCGAGAAGAAGCGCTGTCTTGCGTCCCGCGATCTGCGGCTCGACGTTCCGCACAGTGACCGGCAGCACGCCGCCGTTCGCCGCCTCGAGGATGCCAAAGGTTCCGGCGAACTTGACCAACGGCGGATACTCGTCGAGCGCGACCTCGAGCGGAAAGCTATCGGCGTTGTCGGGTGCGCGACCGGCGTCGTCCCTGAGCCCATCCCCGAGCGTGATCGTGAGCTCGCCGCGCTCCGGGAATGGCCCGTCGAAGCGGAGCGTTTCCGCCAGCGGCGAACGCTCGGCCTCGTCGTTGGCGGGCGCGTATGCGCGACCTGACGCGTCCGTGACCTTGATCCGCCGCGCCAGGCCCGGATGGGACCGGCGACGAGAAGACGATTCGCACCGGGCGCATCGGCAGGCAGGGCGCGTTTGCGTTGACACGCTCGCACTCCATCCGCACGTTGAAGTCGGGACGGGTGCGGAAGTCGAGCACCTGGTCGGCGCGTATTGCCTGTCCGCTCGCGGTCGCGATGCCTCGGCCCCAGATCAGGCTGACCCTGGTGCCCGGCGGAAGCGAACGGCGGCAGCGAAGCACGGTGAGCGCGGATTCCAGTCGACTGATCTCCGTGTGCGCATCGCCGCTGCGGGATCCGCCCGACAACTCGCCAAGTAGCTGCAAGTACCGGTAACCCAGCTGGCGGCGCTGCGCCAGCACTTCCTCGCGGGCCTTGCCCGCGAGCACGTCGACGGGGATCCGTTCCGCCACGTTCTCGATCGCGCAGGCGGCGTGCGCCGCGATCGAGGCCGGGGTTGCGGATGCATCGAGGGCGAGAACGAACACCTGCTCGGCATCGATCCCGGAGTCGCCCTCCATCGGCAGCGACGCGCGGATCGACGGTCCACCCGTGTCGAAGGAGTACTGCCGGCGTCCCGTCACGGCGGCGCCTGCGATGGACTTCAATCCGTCGCGAAGCGTGAATCGGCATACAAGACCGGCGGGCAGGTTGCTCTCGAAGTCATAGACCCAGTTGCGGGTGTCTGCCCAGCGACCCCGACCGCGGGCGGCGCAGTCGATGTCGAACGGCTCGGGAAGGCGCGGATCCCCGAATGCGACCATGGGCTCGGAAAAGCGGACCGCAACCTGGCGGACGTCCTTTACCGTTCCCTGCGGCGAGAAAACCTCAACCGTTGCAGACCGGGCTGCGAGAGAAACGCAAAGCAATACGATACCGGCGACCACGCCGAGCGCTCTGCGGCTCGTGCTGTGCCCTCTGCTCAATCCGATCACGCTGGTTTTCCTTTGTTCTCGTCAGCCAAGGAATGATGCTGAAGAAAAGCCGGCCGGTAAACTCGAGACGCAGGGGATCCCAAGGCAGTCAAGCGAGACGATAGCCTCCTTACGAACCGGACAGCGAGAGTATCGGCAATGTGGACGATGGTCAGCGATCGTCGATGAGTGACTAGCGCGCGGGGGCGTACACTTGCGGGCGTGATCAGGAAACCGATGCGCATGGAGGACCGATGAAGCATCGAATCAAGTTTTCGCACACCGTCGCGCTCGTCATGTTCGCCCTCGCGCCTGCCTGCAGCACCACGCCGCCCAGCGGCGGGCCGCCGGCCGGTAATGTTGGCCAGCAGTGGGTTTCGGTGGCTAAGGGGGATACGCAGGAAGCCTTCGTCGATCCCGCCTCCCTGACCACCAACGGAACCATGGTGGAGCTGCGTGCGAAGCAGAATTTCTCCACGGCGCAGCCGACGGCAAAGAAAGACAAGACCTATCTGTCCTCGCAGAGCACCTATCGGTTTGATTGCTCGAGCCGCAAGGTCGCGTACAAGGAGATCCAGGCCTATCCGGAGCCGGACCTGCAGGGCAAGGCAGTGCAGAACGCCAAGTTCTACGAAAAGAACCTGCAGTGGATGGATGCGCCCGCGGATACGGTCTTCGGGGAGCTGCTCGACTACGCGTGCGAGCACGCACCGGCATCCCTGCCCGCCGAGCCGCCTGGCTGATTCCGTCCCGTGCACCGGTCCACGGCGCGCCAGATCATGTCAGGCGCACCCGGGGTCTCGTTGTCTCCTCAGTAAGTGTCTCCTTATTTAAGGAGTGTGATTGATGAATGACCTGCTCGGGCCAATCATCGAGAACGTCGTTGCCGGGCTCCTGGGCTCAGCGATCATTTTCGCGGGCGGCTTTCTCGTCGGCCGCTATCGCGAGCGCCGGCGCGCGCGCGGTCGCAATCTCGAGGACTACGACTTCTATCCGTTCGAGGTGGATCGCGACAACTTTCCGCAGTTCGACCTCGGGGACTTTCGACGGGGCGTGACTCATTTCCTCCAGAATTCGGACGCGACTGCCGCACGCCAGCTCATCTTCATTGGCGAGCAGAACGAGGTACGGCATCAGCTCGACCGCGACGCGCTGTCCGACTACGAGCGACTCTATGCCGCGTACGGCGGCGAGCGGATCGTCGAAGACAACAACGAGTTCCTCGAGAACTACAAGCGCATCGTGCGGCTCATAGGCCGCACATTCCGGGACATGGGGATCGAGGTGCTGCTGCACAACCTCTCCAATCCCGCAAAGTCGATCTGCGCGATCGAGGGCGGCGACGTGACGGGGCGGGCGCTGGAGCTGGGGACGACCAGCCTGGTGATCGATCTCAAGAAGCGCAGGCTCCTGAACCAGGACAAGCTCAACTACGAGCTCAACATCGGCGCGCGGCGATTCAAGTGCACGACCATCCCGATCTACCGCCGTGAGTTCGGGCTGGTCGCCGCCCTGTGCGTGAACATCGACATCAACTACATCCGCGACGAGGTGAAATCATCGCCCGCGCGCATCGAGGAGTTCCTGGCGAAATACGCGCGAACGGAAATGCAGCTCGAGGAGAACATCCTGAGCCGCGAGGAGTACGCGCAGGCAATCAACGGCAAGCGGCACTGGCTGGACGAGCCTCGCCTCGCGGGCCGGCCGGCTTGACCGATCGGGCCCGAGGCGCGCGCGTGTCTCGGCCGAAAGACCGACTGGGACGTGATCGTCGCCGGCGCCGGCGTGTTCGGCGCTTGGACCGCGTGGGAACTGCAACGGCGGGGACGACGGGTGCTGCTGGTCGACGGCGCGGGTCCCGCCAACGCGCGCGCGTCGTCGGGCGGCGAATCGCGGCTCACGCGAACGATCTACGGCGTCGACGCGGTGTACACGCGCATGGCGCGAGACTCCCTCGAGGCGTGGCGCTGGTTGTCCGGGCGCGCAGGGCTGCCAGTGCTGCACGCTGCCGGCGTGCTGATGTTCTTCCACCGCATGGAGGCCTACGCCTCGGCAAGCATCGAGGTGCACCGTGCGCTTGGCCTGCCGCTCGAGGAACTCGATCGAGCGGAGCTTGTCCGTCGCTACCCGCAAGTGGCCTGGGACGGGATCGAGCTCGGCCTGCTCGAGCGCGAGCACGGAATCCTGATGGCACGCCGCGGCGTTCAGACGCTCGTCGCGGAATTCGTTGCCGCGGGCGGGGAATACCGACCGGACGATGTGGCGACGCCGTCGGAGGGCGGTTCCCTCTCCGCGCTGCACACCGTCGGTGGAGCGGCGCTGCGGGCGCGGGAGTTCGTCTTTGCCTGCGGACCCTGGCTCCCCAAACTGTTTCCAGACGTTCTCGGAGCACGGATCTTCACGACTCGGCAGGAAATCTTCTTCTTCGCGACCCCGCGGGGCGATGTCCGCTTTCGTCCGGAGCACATCCCCGCCTGGGTGGATTTCGACGCGGGCAACATGTACTACGGCTGCCCGGATCTCGAGAGCCGGGGCTTCAAGCTCGGGAACGACCGGCACGGGCCGCCCTTTGATCCCGACTTCGGCGACCGCCGCCCGACTGAGGCCGGGCTCAACGATGCACGCACATATCTTGCGCGGCGTTTCCCGGCTCTTGCAGGTCAGCCGCTGGTCGAGAACCGTGTCTGCCAGTACGAGAACAGCTCGAGCGGAGATTTCCTGATCGACCGGCACCCCCGGATAAAGAACCTCGTCCTGGTCGGCGGCGGGTCGGGGCATGGCTTCAAGCACGGACCGGCCGTGGGCCGCTATGCCGCGGATCTGGTAACCGGTATGCCACTCGCCCTCGAGCCGAGGTTCTCGCTCGCAAGCAACGCCGGCGTCCAGGCGCGGACGGTCCGGTAGGCGCGGCCAATCCAAGGCGGGGGCGGCCGACCGGGCCGGTAAGTTGGGGTATTTCATCGCGCTCCCGCAACCGTCCGGCGCATCAGCCGGGCCCGGGTAATAGGCCCCTGCCAAACTAATCGAATCGCCCGCTCGGTGCATCAAAGCAACCGGCAGCACACGTCAGTACTGGGGCGACAGGGAGAGGTCATGAAGATTTCCGAGCGTTGCGCGCAGAACCCCGCGGCGGTCGCCGCCGCGTCTGCGATCGTGCTGTTGTTCGGGGTGCTGGCGCTGTTGCGCCTGCCGATCCAGCTGCTCCCTGATACGCGCCGACCCGAGCTCTTCATCAACGCGGAATGGCGTGAGGCCGCTCCCTCCGAGCTGGAGGAAGCCATCATCGAGCCCATCGAGGAGGCCATGCGCGGACTGCCGGGCATGGTCGAGATGCGCTCCGAGTCCAACCGCGGCCGGGGTGGTGTCGGGCTGACCTTCGAGGTCGGGACCGACATGACCCGCGTGATGCTGGACGTGGTTTCGCGTCTGAATACCCTTCCGCCACTGCCGCCCGATGCCGAAGAGCCACAGGTGTTCGGCGGGGACAACTGGCAGACCGAGAACGCTGGCTCGCTGCTGGTCAAGCCGCTTCCCGGCCATTCGGTGCCCGACATCGGGGCGGAATACCAGAAGCTGATGGAAGAGGTCGTCGAGCCCCGGCTCGCGCGCGTCGACGGCGTTTCCCGCGTCAACCTGGAAAGCGGTCGCCCGCGCGAAGTCCAGGTCACATTCGATCCGCACCGCCTCGCCGCGCTGGGCATCACCCCACAGCGGCTGGCGCAGACGGTGACTGCGGCCCGGGACGTCTCGGCGGGCTTTGCCAACGTCGGCCGGCGCCAGTTCACGGTGCGGGTCACCGGCCGCGAACCGGTGGTCGACCTGGGCGACCTCGTGGTTGGCTGGAGTGAGGATCGTCCGCTGTATCTGCGCGACGTCGCCGACGTGCGCACCGAGCACGTCAAGGCGCGCTGGTTCTCCTTTCGCAGCGGCGTCCCGGCGTACTACATCACCCTGCAGCGCACGTCCGAATCCAACACCGTCGAGCTCATCGACGGTGTCAAGGTGGCTATCGCGGAACTGAACGCCGGGCCGCTTGCCAAGGAGAACCTCTCGATCGAGCTGTCGTGGGACGCCAGCGTGTACGTGCGTCGCGCGATCGGCTTCGTACAGGAGAGCCTCGCGATCGGCATCCTGCTCGCAGTCGGCGGGCTGTGGTATTTCCTGCGCGGTCCGCGAGCGCTGCTCGTGATCGGGCTCTCGATCCCCCTGTCGCTCTTTTTCGCGGTGATTACGCTGCACCTGCTCGGGCGCACGCTCAACGTCGTGTCGCTCGCCGGGCTCGCGTTCTCGACCGGCATCGTGATCGACGCCGCATTGATCGTGCAGGGCAACGTGCTCCGCTACGTGCAGCTCGGGCACCCGCCGATGAAGGCGACACTCGAAGGCACCGCCGAGGTCATGCCGGCACTGCTCGCGTCGATGCTGACCAGCGTCGCGATCTTCCTGCCGATCCTGTTCATGGAGGGGCTGGAAGGGCAGCTCTTCAAGGACCTCGCCATCACGATGTCGGTGTCGCACGCGGCCTCGCTGCTGGTCGCGATGACGCTGATCCCGGCGGCGAACCGCTGGGCGCTTGCCCGCGGAATTCCCGCGGATCAGCACCAGCACTGGTGGACCGCGATGACTTCGTTTGCGATGCGTCTCACCGACACGCCGCGGGCGCGCTGGGCCTGGATCGGCGGGTTGACGGCGGCGAGCGTCGCGATCGTGCTGCTGCTCGCCCCGCGCGTGGACTACCTTCCGGTCGCCCAGACCGATCTGATCTGGAACAACTTCCGTCTGCCGCCGGGCGGCAATCTCGAAACCGCGCGCGACGAGTTCGCGCCGGTCGTGATCGAGCGGCTGCGCCCGTACCTCGAAGGCACGAAGGAACCGGCGATCAAGTACTACAACTTCTCGGCGTTCGAGGGATTCGGTGGCACGGCCGTCGTCTATCCCAAGGACCCGCGGGATATCCAGGACATGGTCTCCCTGCTGCGCGACGACCTGCTGGCCGGACTTCCCGATACACCGGTCTTCTCACAGCGCGGTTCGCTGCTCAACGTGGACGGCGGCAACGACCGCGAGATCCGGCTCGATTTCCAGGGTGCGGACCTGACGGCGCTGATGGACGCGGCGCGAGTGGCCGTGGATGAGATTCCAAAGGCCATCCACGACACGTACCCGCAGCCGTTCCCGTCGCTCGAGCTCAACCAGCCGGAGTTGCAGCTCATCCCCGATGAGTGGCGCATCGCGCGGTCCGGCCTGACGCGCACGGAAGTCGCATCGAGCGTGCGCGCCTTTACCGGCGGGCTCTGGGCGGGCGAGTATTTCGACGGCAACGAGCGCATGGACATCATCGTCAAGGCGCGCGAATGGCGCTCGCCCGAGGAGCTGGCCGAGCTGCCGATCGTCACCCCCACCTCGGGCGTGCAGACGGTCGGTGAACTGGTCGAGCCGCGCCAGACCGTCGGTCCTTCGCAGCTCGTGCGCATCAATGGCCACCGGACGGTGAGCGTCAACTTCACCCCGCCCGACGACATGACGTTGGACGAGGCGCTGGCGCGCGTCCGCGACGACGTCGAGCCAAAGGTTCGCACGGCGATGAAGCCCGGCACGCAGCTGACCTACGCGGGCAGTGCCAACGACCTCCACCAGGCACTCGGGGCGATGGCGCAGAATTTCCTGCTCGCGCTCGTGATCCTGTTCGCGCTGATGGCCGCGCTCTTCCGCTCGGTGCGCGACAGCCTGCTCGTCATGGTGGTCATGCCCGCCTCGATCGCTGGCGGCATACTCGCCTTGCGGGTTGTCGGGCTGTTCAGCTTCCAGGCGCTGGACCTGCTGACGATGATCGGGTTCATCATCCTGCTCGGACTGGTCGTGAACGCCGCGATCCTGCTGGTCGACCAGACGCGCGCGCGCGAGCGAGCAGGGATGTCGCGGCGGGAAGCGGTGCGCGAGGCGCTCGATACTCGCGCCCGGCCGATCGTGCTGTCCACGCTGACCGCGGTGCTCGGCATGCTGCCGCTGATCTTCATGCCGGGACTCGGCGCGGAGATCTATCGCGGTCTCGCCGCCGTCGTCGCCGGCGGGATGGTGGTCGGAACCACGTTCACGTGGGTGCTCATGCCGAGCCTGCTGCGGCTGGGCGAAGAGCGAGTGGTCGCAGCTGCTACGGCACCGGACCTCGTTCCGGCGTTCACAACGACCTCATCAACGGACAAGTCATGAACCACATCCCGACACGAACCAGCCGCTACGCAGTGGCGAGCTTGGGTGTGCTGATCGCTGCCGCGGCCGCGGCACAGCCGCAGGAACGCCCCGCGTCCGTGCAGGTCTCGCGCGCACAGGTGCGTCAGCTTGCGCCGTCGGTGCATGCGACGGGCCTGGTGCAGTCGCGCGCGGCGGCCGACCTGGCCGCCGGCGGTCGGAGGCCGGCTGCAGTGGGTCGCGGAGCCCGGAACGTCGGTTTCAGCCGGTGACCTCGTCGCGCGAATGGACGTCCGCGAGTTGTCGCTCGCCCGCGCCGAGCAGGCGGCGCGGGTCAAGCGTGCCGGCGTCAACCTGACGAGCCTCGACCGCGAGCTCGAGCGGCTGCGCGCCTCGGGGACGGCCGTGTCGCGTTTCAACGTCGATCAGGCTCAGGCGAACCGCGATCTCGCGGCAGCCGATCTCGAAGTGGCGCGAGCCCTGCTTGCGCAGACCGACGACCAGCTTGCGCGTTCGCGGATCACGGCGCCGTTTGACGGTGTCGTAGCGGACCGCATGCGGCGCGCCGGCGAGGAACTGGGGCGCGGCGACGTCATCGCGCGGCTCGTGAATCCCGATGAGCTCGAGATCCGGCTGTTCGTGCCGCTACGGCACGTTCGGGCGATACAGCCGGGCCACGTCGTCAACGTCACCGCCGACCAGCGCCGGTTTACGGCCGCGGTGAGCACGATCGTGCCTGCCGGTGATCCGCGTTCGCAGTCGTTCGAGGTGCTGGTCAAGGCGCCGCCGGTCGAGGGTCTGCTCGCACCCGGAAATACGGTGGAGGTCGAGCTGCCGCTCGGGACCCCGCAGCGCAAGCTGGCGGTGCATCGCGATGCGCTGATCATCCGCGCCGAGGGGCTCTATGTGTATCGGATCAACGCCGAAGACCGCGCGGAGCGCGTGTCCGTCAAGGCGGGCATCGCGGACGGCGACTGGATCGCCGTCGATGGCAAGCTCAAGGCCGGTGACCAGGTCATCGTGCGTGGCGCCGAGCTGCTGCGCGGCAACGAGCCAGTGCAGGTCGTCGGCATCTTCGATCCGGAACCGCAAGTCGCGCTTAAATAGCCGGCCCGGCGCCCGGCCCAGCGCGCCTGGAGGCGCGAGGGGCGCCGATAATTTCGCCAGGCGCCGGTGCGAAGGATCCCCAGATCCTCGCACCGGCCCCGATCGATCAGGCCTTCTTGAAGAGGCCGAGTGCCCGCAGCAGGAAGATCAGCAGGGCCGCGCCTGCGACGCCGACGACCAACCGGACGACGAGGCCCCCGCCGGCCAGTCCCAGCATGCCGGCCAGCCAGAATCCCAGAGCCGATCCGACGATGCCGACCAGGACGTTGGCGATCAGGCCCATCTGCATATCCGCTTTCATGAGGATGCTAGCGAGCCAGCCCACGATACCGCCGACTATCAATGCCCATAACCATTCCATGCTGATTCTCCCCTTGTTGTTTGCGGTTGCACCGGCCCCCCGACGGATGCGCAGGTGTGGCGGCACGGTAGCAGATCAGGGGAGGCGGCGGCACCGGACGAACGCTTACGTCAGAACCGCCAGGTCGCGGTGGCGCGCACGGTTCGAGAGGCTCCGATGGGTGGAAAGGGGAGATCTTCGACAGGCGAAGCGCGCGGTCGGCGAGCTGCCGGCTGATTGAATGGACCGCTTCCGGACCCCGGCCGGCGTCGACGTGTGGATGAGCAGAAACACCGCCAAGCATGTATGATCGAGGCCGACCGCCAGGCTGGGATGCCCGGCCCGCGGTGGCCCACGCGGGGCCCGCACCAGGCCGGGCGCTCGCGACCGTTCGGCGTGCCCACAGGGCCGTCCGAGCCGCCAAAAATCGGTCCTGGACCCCGAATTAGAGACGCGGACCACACGCGTACCGCGCAGGAGAGAGTGCTTGCAGACGACATTCGAGAGCCTCGGCCTCGGGGCGGAGCTCGTGCATAGCCTTGCCGAACAGGGATACACCGAACCGACGGCACTGCAGGGGGAGACGATTCGAGAACGTCCTGGCCGGACGAAATCTGCTGGCGCTGGCAGGTGACGGCACGGGGCGGACGCTGGCCTACGGGTTGCCCGTGTTGCAGCGCCTGCGCGACACCGCAACCCCGGACGGGGGACCCGCACCGCGCGCGCTGTTCCTGATGCCAACACGGGAGCTCGCCGCGCGCGCCGAGGACATACTGCGTGGCTACGCACAGCGGCTCGAGCTGACCGGTGTGCTCATCCAGGGCGGCGTCGACTATGCGGCCCAGGTCGAGATCCTCCAGCATGGCGTCGACGCCGTCGTCGCGACCACCGGACGTCTGCTCGATCATGTCGCAAAGGGCACCATCGACCTGAGCCGCGTCCAGATCTTCGCGATCGACGCCGCGGACCGCCTGACCGACATCCGCTTCCAGCGCGACATACACCGTCTCCTCGAGGCACTCCCCGCCGAGCGGCAGACGCTGCTCTTCGCTACAACGGTGTCGGACGAGATCCGCGCGTTTGCCGCGGACCTCTTGCAGGATCCCGTGATCGTCGAGCTCGCGACCGTCGGCGCCGCGCCGCCGCCCCGCGCCGCGCGCAGCGACATGCCGCCGCGATCGCGCAATGGCGGACCGCCGCCGAACCAGGGCCAGGGTCGCAACAGCAATGCGCAGCCCGGCAATACGCGGCCCGACGACGGCGAGCGCCGTGCTCCCGATCGCGATCGGCAACCGGCGTCCCACGAGAGCAGCCTGTTCCCGTCGAGTGGCCCGGTGTTCGGCTACGGCGGTGACGGCGGCCGCAATCGCCGCCCGCGATCCGGTCCGCGCCGACGCGACCAGGGCTGATCCACAGGTGCGACCGCCGCCGCCGGGCGGCTGAGACTCACGCAAGGGCGGCGATCAGCGCCACCGCGATTGCGAATACCTGCAGGCCAAGTCCGGCCG
Source organism: uncultured Gammaproteobacteria bacterium (assembly GCA_963728295.1). GTDB lineage: Bacteria > Pseudomonadota > Gammaproteobacteria > Steroidobacterales > Steroidobacteraceae > DATJKD01. The sequence continues at coordinate 171,113 of CAVSKB010000012.1, forward strand.
CGATGCCGAGCCTGCGCTGCATCACCGCGCCGACGAGCCACAGCCCGACGGTTACCGCAAGCGCCCACGCAACGATCACCCGCATCGGGAGTCGATCCGCAAACCAGAGAAGCGGCACAGTCGCCCCGATCGCCAGCACGAGCTCGATGACGGCGAATGAGCGCACGCGCGGATCCGTCGGCGGGTCGTAGGGCCGCACGTCACCGAGCGCGAATCGCGTGGTTGGCCAGATCGCCGGATCAGCGCCGGCCGGACGCCAGCCCGGCGGCTTGAACCAGACCCCGACTCTGTCGCGCCAGCGCGGCGCGCGCCAGGACTTCCGCGCCAGGTCGACGTAGATCTCGACGTTCGCCCAGATCGGGTCCCAGGAGTCGAGCGGTGCGCGCGTCCCGTACACGCAGCGTTCGGTCTCGGGTTCGAAACTGCCGAACAGCCGATCCCAGATGATGAGTATTCCGCCGTAGTTCCGGTCGACGTACCGGTCGTTGATCGCGTGATGCACGCGATGATTCGATGGGGTCGCGAGGATGCGATCGAGCCAGCCGAGCCGACCCACGTGCTCGGTGTGGATCCAGTACTGGTAGAGCAGGTCGATCAAGGCGGCGACCGCGAAGACCTGCGGCGGGATGCCGATCACTGCCATCGGCAGGTAGAACAGCCAGCCCAGCAGCGCGCCGCTGCTGGTCTGACGCAGTGCCGTCGAGAGATTGAACTCCTGGCTCTGGTGATGGACGACGTGCGACGCCCAGAAGATCGCGCTCTCGTGTCCCAGGCGATGATGCCAGTAGTAGCAGAAGTCGTAGGTGATGAGTCCCACCACCCATACCCACCACGCATCGGGCGGCAGCGTCCAGATCGCGGCATGCGACCACGCGAGGGCATACAGACCCACGCGCAGCAGCTGCGTGAACAGGTTCGAGAGCTGGCTCAGAACGCCGAGACTCAAGCTGTTCACAGCGTCGTTCAGACGATACGTGTTGCGGCCGCGCAGGCGGCCCCACGCGTATTCGAACGCGATCAGCGCGAAGAAGATCGGTGTCGCGATCGCGATGGCCGGGCCCATGACGTCATGCCTGCTCGCGATGCCAGTCACGGGCGCGCTCGACGGCTCTCGACCAGCGTGCCATGTGCGCGGATGCGGCATCGCGCGAGATCGCCGGCTCGAACCGCCGGTCGATGCGCCAGTTCGCGGCGAGGTCGGCCGTCGATCGCCACAAGCCGACGGACAGGCCGGCGAGATTCGCCGCGCCCTGCGCCGTGGTCTCGATGTTCGACGGACGTACCACCGGCAGTCCGAGCAGGTCCGCCTGGAACTGGAGCAGGAGGTCGTTGCGCGCTGCGCCGCCGTCGACGCGCAGCTCGCGTACGGGTGATCGGGCGTCCGCCTGCATCGCGGCAAGGAGCTCCGCGCTCTGGAACGCGATCGATTCGAGCGCGGCGCGCGCGACGTGGGCCCGCGTGGTGCCGCGCGATAATCCGAGGATCGCGCCGCGGGCGTACGGATCCCAGTGCGGACTGCCGAGGCCGGTGAAGGCGGGCACGAGGCACACACCACCGGCGTCGGGCACGCCTGCGGCCAGGGATTCCACGTCGGACGAAGACTCGATGATCCCGAGCCCGTCGCGGAGCCACTGCACGACCGCTCCGCCAGTAAACACGGACCCCTCGAGCGCATAGCAGCGCTCTCCGATGTCCCACGCGACCGTCGTGAGCAGCCGGTGCGACGAGAACTGCGGCTCGGAGCCGGTATTCATCAGCAGGAAGCAGCCCGTGCCGTAGGTGTTCTTCGCCATTCCGGGCTCGAAACACGCCTGGCCGAAGAGCGCCGCCTGCTGGTCGCCGGCGATACCCCCGATCGGAATCTCGCGTCCCGCGATTCGCGCCGGCAGCGCTCCCGGCGCGAGGCAGGACGCCACCACGCGCGGCAGCACCGCCGCCGGGACGCGGAACAGCTCGAGCAGCCACGGGTCCCAGTCACCGGTCTTGATGTTCAGCAGCAGGGTGCGGCTCGCGTTGGTGATGTCGCTTACGTGCGCCGCGCCGCCCGTGAGATTCCAGACCAGCCAGCTGTCGATCGTGCCGAAGGCGAGCTCGCCGCGCTCCGCTCGCGCGCGCAGCGTCGCGTCGCTGTCCAGCAGCCAGGCAAGCTTTGTCGCCGAGAAGTAAGGATCGAGCACGAGGCCCGTGCGACGCGTGACTTCCGACTCGTGCCCCGCGGTCTTGAGCGCCGCGCAGGCGTCGGCGGTGCGGCGATCCTGCCAGACGAGGGCGGGGGCGACCGGCCGGCCGGTGGCTCGATCCCACAGCACGGTGGTTTCGCGCTGATTGGTGATCCCGATCGACGCGACGTTCGCGGGTGTGAGGCGCGCACGCGCGAGCACCTCTGTGATCGTCGCGGCCTGTGTCGCCCAGATCTCCTGCGCATCGTGTTCGACCCATCCGGAGCGCGGAAAGTGCTGGGTGAACTCACGCTGCGCGACGGCGACGACGCCTCCCTGCGCGTCGAACAGGATCGAGCGCGAGCTGGTCGTGCCCTGGTCGAGGGCGAGTATGTGCGTCGTCATGGGCGCCGCTCCCGGTCCATCCTTCTACGCCCGCGCGGCAGCGGCCGCATCCGCGGGATGCCCGGCGAGCCAGCCCGCCAGTTGATCGGTCGCCTCCGCCGGCAGATGCAGGCCGAGCTTGCTGCGCCGGAACAGGATGTCCTCTGGCGTGACAGCCCATTCCTCGCGACGCAGGTACTCGATCTCTCTCACATGCAGACCCGGCAGTACCTCCGCGCCGAGGTCGCGCATCGAGTCGGCAGTGCCGAGCAACCGCTCGACGCGCGTGCCGTAGGCGCGCGAATAGCGCCGCAGCAGCCCGTTATCCAGCCACGGACGCCGGCGCGCAAGCTCCGCGCGGAACGCCGCGAAGTCGCCCCCCGGCATGTCGCCACCCGGCAGAGTGGCCGAGCGTGTCCACGCCGGCGCGCGATGTCCGAGCAGCGGAGCCATGCGATCCACCGCTTCCTCTGCCAGCCTGCGATAGGTCGTGATCTTGCCACCGTACACCGAGAGGAGCGGCGGCGAATCGCATTCGAGCTCGAGTGAGTAGTCGCGCGTCACGCTCGCTGCATCGGTCGACTCGTCGTCGAGCAGGGGGCGCACTCCCGAGTAGGTCCATAGCACGTCGTGGTCGCGCAGATCGCGGGCGAAGTAACGGTTGACCATCGACACGAGATAGGCGCGCTCGTCGTCGTCGATCGCGGGCTCGCCCGGATCGCCGTGGTAGTCGACATCGGTCGTCCCGATCAGCGTGAACTCGCTCTCGTAGGGAATGGCAAAGACGATCCGCCGGTCCGGGTTCTGGAAGATGTAGGCATAGGGATGGTCGTACAACCGCCGCACGACGATGTGGCTGCCCTTCACCAGCCGCAGGCCGTGTGCCGTCAGCGTATCGGCGATCTCGTCGATGAAGCGCGTAACCCAGGGGCCGGTCGCGTTGACCACGGCGCGCGTGAGCACGGATTCGCTCGAGCCGTCGGCGCCAAGAAGCGTGGCCCGCCAGCGCGTGCCCTCGCGCTTTAGCGCGGTGCAGCGGGTCCGGGTGAGCACGCGGGCGCCACGCTCGCGGGCGGCGACCGCGTTGAGCACGACCAGCCGCGAATCGTCCACCCAGGCGTCGGCATAGACGAAGCCGCGGCGGAACCGGCCTTCGAGCGCCGCGCCTGCGGGATGATGGCGCAGGTCGATGCCCCTCGACGCGGGCAGCCGACGGCGTCGCGCGAGGTGGTCGTAGAGAAAGAGTCCGGCGCGAATCAACCACGCGGGCCGCAGGTGCGAATCGTGCGGCAGCACGAAGAGGAGCGGCCGGATGATATGCGGCGCGGCCGCGAGCAGCACTTCGCGTTCCTGCAGCGCCTTGCGCACCAGGTCGAAGTCGAAGTGCTCGAGATAGCGGAGACCGCCGTGCACCAGCTTCGTGCTTGCGGACGAGGTGTGCGAGGCCAGGTCGTGCTGCTCGCACAGCACGACCGAGAGCCCGCGACCCGCAGCATCAAGCGCGATCCCCGCGCCGTTGATACCGCCACCGACGACGAGTAGGTCGCAGTCGCTCACCGGTACAGCAGGAACGGATCGCGCTCGGCCAGCCAGTTGCGTTCGTCGAGCTCCGCCAGCGCGTCGAGGTCGGCGACCGACGCGGCGGGATCGTCGACCCATTCGCGCAGCTGCGGGCTGCCGTTGATCAGGTCGATGGCCAGCCGGTCGTGCTCGTATTCGTAGTGAAAATCGCGCCACAGGGCATAGTCCGGCCGCAGCCGGCGCAGCGCCTTGAACGCGACCGCCTGCAGCCGCCAAGGCCGGAACGCCGTGTGGTCATACACCGGATCCTCGGCGTGGATCTGCACGCCCGCGCACAGCCGGCCCGAATGCTTGTGAAACGTCGGGTCGAACCACCAGGTCCGAAGCCGGCACCCAGCGGTCCAACCGGGAGCCAGCCTCCGCATCTCGGCGAGGAGCTTGCCCGCTTCGAGGTCGGGAGCGCCAAAGCCCTCCAGCGGCCGGGTCGTGCCGCGGCCTTCCGAAAGCGTGGTGCCTTCTAGCATTACCGTGCCCGGGTAGCAGCGCGCCATCGCGAGTCCGGGCGCATTCGGGCTGGGGTTGATCCAGACGCGCTCGCCCTGCGGCCAGCCGAACCCCGGGGCGAAATCGGGACGCCAGCCCTGCATCTCGATCACGCGGTACTCGACGTCGAGATTCAGCCGTTCGATGAACCACCCACCGAGCTCGCCCAGTGTCAGGCCATGACGCATCGGCAGCGGGCCCGCGCCGACGAAGCTTTCCCATCCGTCACGCAGGCACAAGCCCTCGACCGGCCGCCCTATGGGATTGGGCCGGTCGAGCACCCAGACCGCGCGCGAATGACGCGCCGCTTCCTCGAGCACGTAGCGCAGCGTCGTGATGAAGGTGTAGATGCGGCAGCCCAGGTCCTGAAGGTCGACCAGGAGCACATCGAACTCGTCCATCATGGCCGGCGTGGGTCGCCGCACCTCGCCATACAGACTGTGCACGGGAATGCCATGCGCGGGATCGACGTACTCCGGCGACTCGACCATGTTGTCCTGCTTGTCGCCGCGCAGGCCGTGCTGGGGGCCGAAAGCCGCCGTGAGCCGCAGGTCGCCGACTGCGGCAATCGCGTCGAGCGCGTGGGTGAGGTCGGCGGTGACCGATGCGGGGTGGGCAAGCAGCGCGATCCGACGGCCCGCAAGCGGCCTGCGGAGCCCAGGCTCGGCCAGCAGCCGGTCGAGGCCAAAACGGATCATTCGCCCGGGCGCCCGGGTGCGAAGGCGCCGTCCTCGTCCGGGTGCTCGAGCGGCAGGACGAAGCCGTCGCGATGATGAAAATCCGGGCGCTCGGCGGGATGCACGAGTGCCCAGTACGACAGCCGGCCATCGGTCTCCTCGATTACCGCCGACAACCCGAGCTTGAGCGAGGACATCCCCGGCAGGGCCAGCAGGATTTCCGGTCCCACGATCGCCTCGAGCGCGAGCCGGTCCTCGGACACGCTCACCGCGATCGCCGGATCACGCTGCAGCGAGATCGGCGACATGCCTTCGCGGTAGGCCGAGAACCCGAACGCGGCCCACTCCTCTGAGGGCGAGAAGTTGAGCTCGCAATAGGCGCGCGCGTCGCTCCGCGCGACGAACGCCTCGAAGCAGGTGTGCTGCCAGAGCCGTTCGGCGCGCCGCCCGACGCCGCGCGGCGGCAGGGCGATGCGGTCGATTTCACCGTCCAGGAAGTAGCGCAGCCGGAGCGCACCGTCGTGCTGCATGCCGACGCCGACGTCGATCCGCCGGACCACGGACGTGGGTGTCGCCGGGTGGCACACGATCTCGACCGTCCTTGGAGGCTGGTGCGACATTGCGCGGGCATGGCCCCTACCGGAGCTGCTCCAGTGCGCGCTCTGCCGCCTCGATCAGTGCCGCGGGCCCGACCGGGGCGCCCGTGGCCTTCTGCATCCAGAGATCCGGTGTCAGGCGACCCTGGCGCGTCATGCGCTCGAACTCGGCACCCAGGTTTCCGGAGCGCGCGATCTGCTGCTCGACCTGCCGCGCGATCATTGCGCCGACCGGATAGTCCGGCAGGTACAGCGTGGAATCGATCATGTGCGAATAGATGCCGAGCAGCACGACGTCGCGGCGCCCGAATACCGGAGCGTAGAAGCGATTCCATACGTCGCGCGCGATGCCAAGCGTCCCGTCGTGCAGCTCAGCCGGCGTGGCATCCGGATGCGCGTACATCCAGCGCCAGACGCGCATGTCCGTGAGCGCCACGCCGCCTATCTCGTAGGCCCCCCAGAAGTCGTCGAGCACGCCGAGCGCCTCGCTCGTCGCATCCGGCTTGGCGAGGCCGAGCAGCTCGAGGTCGCGCGCCTGGAACACGAATGCGAGCGCCTCGGTGAACGCCGTGTTGGGCACGCCCTCGAGCGCGTTGTACGGCACCTCGTTGAGCGAAAACGTCTGCTCCACGTTGTGCCCGAGCTCGTGGACGGCGATGTTGTAGCCCTTGTAGTCCATGCCGTCGGCTCCGACACGCGTGCGCAAGTGCGCCTTGTCGCCACGACGCTGAGCGCCCCAGGCGTGACCAGCACCGCGCGATGGATCGACTTCGATGTTCGACGCGAGGTAGCGCGCGCGTTCCTCGCTGAACCCGAGCTTCACCAGGATAGCGGGGATGTCTGCGGCGAAGGCCGCCGAGTTTGGGTACTTCTTCCTGGTGATCGCGTCGAGCTCTGCCTCGGTGTACTTTCCGCGCGGCAGGAAACCGTTGTACCAGATGTCGAAAGGCTCGAGCGGCCGGTCGAGACGTGTTTCGATCAGCTTCGCGACGCGTGGCACCAGCGGAGAGCCCACGATCTGCTCGAGCATGGCCTCGACACGTGCCTCCGGCAGCTCACGGTCGAAGTTGAAACGTCGCGCGATCAGGCTCGGTGCCGTTGGCGTGTACGGATCCTCGAGCCGCGCAGCGAGGTAGGTCCCGAGCAGCTTCGCGTAGCGCGTGTCGGGTTCGCGCTCATTGGTGATCCTGGCGCCGGCGGCGACCGGACGATCCGAGTCCTGCACGGCGGCCGCCGTCACTTCGTTCGAGTACGGACGCCAGTCGACATGCGGGTTATCCACGACCACCGCGGGGATGGTCTGGTCGACGATCCGTCCCATCACCTGCTCGATCATGCGCTGGCGTGGCAGGCCGTCCTTTTCCGCGTACTGCGCCTTGAGCTCGTCGCGCAGGTTCCAGTGCGTGATCAGCCGCTTTCCGGCGGGGAACAACCGTCGTCCATCCGCGTCGAGCAGGTGATGCATCCAGATGTTGTAACCGGAGATGTACGAGTCGGCGTCGGCGAGCGCGGTCGCGATCTGCTGGTTGACCGGCGCGGGAACCCGGCGCGCATACCGATCGGCAATCCGGGCTTCGGCCCATTGCTCGGGCGTCCAGCCCGCCCCATCGCGGAGCTTCTCCTCGAGGGGCGCCAGCGGGAAATTGAGCAGCACGACGAAGGCGATCTTGTTGGCGAAGAAATCGTCGCTGACGTGCGCGGCCGGATCGTAGGCGGCGAACAGCTCGTCGAAGGGCAGGATCGGTCCGGCCTCGACATCGGCCTGCCAGCGGAATGCGCGGGTCATCTCGTTGAACGATCCGTCGAGCTGCTCGTGCAGCCTGTCCATCCGGTCGCGGAGCGCCTTGCGTGTCGCATCGTCCGCTGCAAAGTTGCGGCGTGTGAATTCCTCGAAGCTCGCGGCGTCGCCGTCCTCCGCGCGCCAGAGGCTCGCGACCTGTGCGAGACCACGCGCGATGCGGCCGCGCTGCGCCTCGCCGTGCGCGGCGACGAGCTCGGCGGTCATCCGCTCTACGGATGGTGTCAGGTTCGCGGCCTGGCCGGTGACCGCGGCCGACACCGGGGAGGCGAGGATCACGAGGGCGGCGACGAGCGGCGCAAGAGCCGCATCCGGTCGGTTTCGGTGCATTTGTGTGCCTGGGCGGGCATCGCGTTTTTGGATCCGGCGAATAATACCGGGTCCGGGCAGGGGACGAGTCTGTCTTCGCGGCGTCGCTCGCGTAGCATCGTCATCTGGCGGCCGGCGCGCCGTGCATCACCCCGGAGAGACTCGTGGCCGATACCGCTTTCGACCTGTTCGTAATCGGCGCCGGATCGGGCGGCGTACGCGCGGCACGGATGTCGGCGGGGTTCGGCGCCCGCGTCGCCATTGCAGAGGTCTACAGGCCCGGCGGCACCTGCGTGATCCGGGGCTGCATCCCGAAGAAGCTGCTCGTCTACGCCGCCCACTATCGCGAGGATTTCGAGGACGCGGGTGCGTACGGCTGGAGCGCTCGCCCGGAGTTCTCCTGGCCGACGCTGATCGCGAACAAGAATCGCGAGATCGCGCAACTCGAGGACGTCTACCGCACGCTGCTCAAGACTTCGGGTGTCCGCCTGATCGAGGGGCGCGCGCGCATCCTCGATGCGCACACGGTCGAGGTCGCGGGCAGCGCCTACACTGCGACACACATCCTGGTCGCGACCGGCGGCTGGCCGACGCTGCCCGCGATCCCGGGCATCGAGCATTGCATCACTTCGAACGAAGCCCTGGAGCTGCCGGACCTGCCGCGGCGCGTGCTCGTGGTCGGGGGCGGGTACGTAGCGGCGGAATTCAGCGGGATCTTTCACGGCGTCGGCTCGGAGGTGATTCGTCGCGTACCGCGGCGACCAGATCCTCCGTGGCTTCGACCTGGACGTGCGCCAGCATCTGCACCAGGAGCTGCTCCGCAAGGGCCTCGACGTCAGGCTCGACTGCGACGTCGTCGGCGTCGAGCGCCGTGCGGATGGCGCGCTCGAGGCCCGACCTCGTCGCGGCCGGCCAGCCCGCCACGGTCGTCGTCGACGCCGTGATGTACGCGACGGGCCGGCACGCAAACACCGCGGGACTCGGGCTCGAATCGGCCGGTGTCCAGGTGCGGCCGGATGGCGCCGTCATCGTCGACGAGTACTCGCGCTCTACCACGTGAAAACATCTTCGCCGTGGGCGACGTAACGCAGCGGATCGCGCTCACGCCCGTCGCTATCCGCGAAGGCGCGGCGCGTGGCCACCACGCTGTTCGGGGGCGTGGCGACGCCGGCCGACCACGTCAACGTGCCTCACGCGGTGTTCAGCCTCCCGCCGGTCGGCGTCGTTGGCCTCAACGAGGCGCAGGCGCGCGAGCTGTTCGCGAACGTCAAGACCTACAAGACGACCTTTCGTCCGCTCAAGTACACGCTCTCCGGACGAAACGAGCGCACGCTGATGAAGCTCGTGGTCGATGCGGCCAGCGGGCGCGTGCTTGGTGCGCACATGGTCGGGCCCGATGCGCCCGAAATCATCCAGGGGATCGCGATCGCCGTGAAGGCCGGGCTCACCAAGCGTGACTTCGACGTGACCGTCGCGCTGCATCCGACGGCCGCCGAGGAGTTCGTGACCCTGCGCTGACCGACCGCCAACTGCGGTGGCGCTCGCGGCCTGGCCGGTCGCTGCTCGCCGGCGCCCGGCCGCGGCGGTGCTGCTCGCCGACGTGCGGCCGCGGTGTATCCGCAGCCGCTTACCACGATTCGAGGGTCGTTGCAGAGCGGAAGAGGGTGCCCCGCACTCCTGTCGGCGCACGCCGGATCGGTCGGCGGTATCGCGGAATCGTCGAGGCAGCCCTTCGCCAGGAGTGCCCGCGACGTCCAACTGTGGGGACGGAGGCGTGCTTCGCGGCTGGGATACCACCGCGTCCACGCGCCGGCTCGCGACCCCACCGTGGCATCGGCGAGCCGGCGTTTGGACCGGGTGTCTCGTGGGCCGCAAGCACGCTCGAGCTCCCACCGGTAGACGTCGCGGGCACTCCTAAGTGATGACTCCGCGACGATTCCGCGATACCGCCAACGATGCGGCGTGCGCCGACAAGATGTGCGGGGCACCCTCTGGAGCTCTGTAACGTTCCTCGATCGTAGTGACCGGCCCACGAGATACCCGGGCCGAGCGTCGGCGAGCAACCACCACGGCCGAGCGTCAGCGAGCAGCCACCACAACCGTTGCTCAGATCGGCCGGATCAGCGTCGGGTCCGGCCGCGCCATCCAGCGCAGCACCGCCTCGGCAAAGCGCCCGCATTCGCCAATGGCGGCGTTCCACGCGCGCTCGCGCCCGGCGTGGTCTGCGCCATAGCGGTAGAAGTCGCGCCGATCCGGGAGCTTGCGGTTCGGCAATCGCTCGATCAGCGAACCCGACGGTGCGATCAGCAGCACGTTGTCGAGCCACGGATGCTTGTGCGACGCCCTCCGCCAGGGGAAATGCTTGTCGAGCCACCCCGGTATCACCCGACTGTCGAAGTGCGGGTAGAGGACGATCGAGCCGCGCCCTGCGGCGCTCCGTCGCGGCAACCAGCCGCGGGTAGGGCAGCAGCAGGTGATAGTCGACGAGCGCACCGTCCCAGTAGCGACCCTGCGGCGCGCCACCGATGTCGCGCACCGGCGCACAGACGAGCGGGATCGTACCCGAAGCGAGAAGCGCGTCATGCTGATTGCCCGCGTCGATCGGCACACGCACCAGCCCGAACTCATCGAAAGGCTCGGCGAGAAACGAGGCGTCGCCCGCCTGGAACACCACGCGTTCCAGGAAAGTCGCGAGGCGGCGCCGGGAAAGCGAATTGCTCAACATGGCGCGGCCAAAGGCGAGTCTGGACTCCGCATGCGCGAGCGGCCCGCGGGCGCGGGCCGTGACGATGGTGAGCGCAGCGCCCTTGCGCAGCTTGAGGTCGCCGTCGTCGAGCACCGCCGCGGCCAGTCGCCTGCACGCCCGGCTCACATCGTCCGGGGTCGGTTTCGCCCGATAGCGCTGATCGTGCACGTAGGCATGCTGCAGACGCTCGAGCGCGGCGAGGGGCTCGGGTTGCGCGAGCGCCGCCATGCGCCATGCGCCGATCGAAGCGCCGATGAGCTCGATCCGGTCCGCATGTTGCAACCATTCCGTGTGCAGCAGGCGATCGAGCGGCAGCAGCGCCAGGCCTTTGGGTCCGCCGGCTGCGGCGGGGATGCAGGCGATGTCTCTCGGCGACAGCCCGTGTCGCTCGATGTGGGCGATCGCGGCCGGCCCGCCGCGAAGGGTGAAATCGGATCGCTCATCCATCATCGGATTGCGACCGGCCGGAGCCGGGTCAGGGCGCTGCCGATCCGTTGGTCGAGCTTCGGCTCCGGTCCGAGGGCGCGGCGTGTGCAGTCGCGAGCTTCTTCATCGCGCGCCGCAAGGCCTTCCAGCGGCGGCCATGCAGCTTCTCGTATCGCTTCCGGACCCCTCGGCGGGCATCAGCGGCGACGCTGGTATTCCGCTCGACGAAAACGCCCATCCAGAACGAAGCCTCCGGCGGCAAGCGCCTGGTGCGCGAACGGGCCATCGCGTGAAACCGGTCCGCGGCGACGTACGCATCCTGGTTCGACCCCAGGCTCTTCTGCAGGCGGCGTATCGCCTGCAGCAGCCTCGCTGCTTCGATGGCCGTAAAAGCCGTCGAACGCCTCGATCGTGTAGCGCAACCGCTTTGCCCGGCGCCGCAGCGCGTGATGCGCTGACTGCGCTGCCGTCCGCCCGCACTGCCTGCGCAGCCCGTTGCACCTTCTTGAAACTCCGGCGAATCAGCTTCGGCGCGGCCACCGCGGCCACCGGGTTGTCCGCGCGGACGCGCACCGGAGCAGGCCTGGCCAGCGCGGCACGCAAACGGCGAACCAGGCGGCGTGTCGAAGGCCGGTCGAGCATGCTGAGCATGCGCGACCGTGCGCTGCGCCGCTCGCTCGTAAGCCGCTCCAGAAGCGGCGCGACCTGGCCGGCATCGCTGTCATGCAGCTCGTCGACGAAGGCGGCGAGGCCCGCGAGCTGCACGTCCAGGTCGCGGACGGTGCCGAGCGCGCGGACCAGGGACTTCCATCCAGGACGCTGCCGGACGAGTGACTTCGGCAGATAGGGCTCGAAAACCCGCAGCGTAGTTTCGATCCGACGTCCCGCGACGCGCAGCTCGTGCAACGCCTCCGGATCCTCGCCCAGCCTGGCGGCGGGCTCGTGCGCAAGCCAGCTCGCAAGATGTCGTCGCAGGTTGGCCCGTCCGACCTCTCCGGCGCTAAGCGAAGGGTCGATCGTCACCGAACCGAGCTCCGGTGCAGCGGGCTGCTCGAGACCGGCGACCCTCAATCCCATCTCGTACTTGCTGTCCGTCGCCGGCATGAGCGCGCATTCGCTGCGCAATTGACCGACCAGGCCTTCGAGCGATTCCGGCGTGCCGGAGATCGCCTCGACCTCGACACGGGTCAGGTGCTCCATGGAGCCGCCGTCGGGCGTGGCGACGATGGTGTCGTCCAGGGCAATTTCAGCGGCCTGCTGATCCTCGTGCTCGAGGGCCACAAAGCATTCCCGCTGCGTGCGTACGCGGAACAGGGCCTTGAGTGGCTCCGCACCGGCGACCGCGTGCACCCGGCTGCTGACCGGTCCGCTGCCGACCGCGAGCGCCTCGAACTCCGCGCTGGGCAGCGGCTCGTTGAACTCGCGCCTGATCCGCACGCCGTCGGACGCAGGGGTGATGTCCTTCAGCGTCGCCTCTGCACGCCCGGGAACATCGCGCAGGCGCAGCGCGAAGCCAGCCCGGCGCAGGCGCCAGTCCTCGGTATCCAGGTAGGTGTCATTGATGGTGTGGGTGGGGCGCGATTCGATCGTCAGGCCGTGGACTGAACCGTGATCGCTGAGCCATTTCCTGACGAGTCCCAGATCGGGCGCCGACAGCTGCCATTCGATTTCCCGCCGACCCTCATCGTCCGCCGCGCCGCTCACGTCCGGCTGTGCTTCGCCCGTCATGGCCCGAAGTCTACTGCCCCGGGAGTCAGACGCGAACAATCACCCGCCGCCGACGCGGTTGCCCGGCGCGCGGCAACGCGCAGCGGCCTCGAACGGTACGATGGCAGCTGCTTGACATGCGGTGCAAATGGTGACCGTTCGTCCGGCTGCGTCGACACTAACCCGGCGCGTTGGGTATCCATACCGTCACGACCGCGCCGCCGCCCTCGCGGTTCGCGATGCTGAGCCACCCGCCGTGGGCGTCCACAATCTCGCGGCAGAGCGTGAGGCCGAGCCCGGTGCCATTGGGCTTGGTCGAGTAGAACGGCAACGGAGCGTCGCGCAACACCTCCTCGGAGAGGCCGCTGCCGCGGTCCTTCACCTCGAGCGTGCAACCGCCGTTGCGCTCGGCGACGCCGAGCGTCACTTCGTCTTCCGGCGATCCTGACTCGACCGCATTCTTGATGAGGTTGATGAGGACCTGCTCGATCTGCGGCGCGTCGAACCAGGCCGCTGACCCGGGCAGCGGCTCGAGCACCCGAAACCTGAGAGTGTCCTTGAGCCTGCGCGAGCAACGGCCTCCAGGGGACCGGCGGCCTGCCTCGGCCGCGGGAGCTTGGCGAAGCGCGCGTAGCCGTCGATAAAGGTCGCGAGATGCGAAGCGCGCTCCTCGATCGTCGAGAAGACGTGCGCCAGCCGCTCGGCGTCCGACGCGCCGGCGAGCGCTTGACCGGAGTGCGCAAGCGAGGTGATCGGCGCGAGCGAGTTATTGAGCTCGTGCGCGATCACGCGAATCACCTTCTTCCAGATCACGACTTCCTGCGCCGCCATCTCGCGCGTGAGCTGCTTGAAGAGAAGCAGCCGGTGCGGTTGGCCGTTCAACGTGAACCGGCGACTGCTGAGGTGGAAGATTTCCGCCTCACCGGCCTGGTCCACCGTGAAAAGCGAGTCGGTGCCGCCGTCGACGGCGTCGCGCAGCGGCTGTGGTGCCCGCGCGAGGACCGTCGCAAACTTCAATCCCTCGAGCTTGCGGCCTGCGCTGAAGAGCTGGCGGGCGGCGATGTTGCCGAACACGATCGCGTCGTTAGCGTTCGTCAGCACGAGCGCGAGCGGCGTCGTCTGCACGATCGTGTCGAGCAATAGCTCGCGCTGGTAGAGGTCCAGCCGCTCCCGGCGCAGGTTGTCGCCGAGCGAGTTGTACTCGGCCGTGAGGTCGCCGATTTCGTCCGGCCCGGTCGGCGTCACGCTGACGCTGAAGTCACGGTCGCGCAGGCTGCCGATGCCATCGGTCACGGCGCGTATGCTTTGGCTCCAGCGGTCGAAGAGCCGCGTTGGTCAGCCAGACGGCGGTCGGCAGTGTGACGAGGAGCGCCGTGACGCCGGCGAGCACCGGCGAATCGAGCCAGCGATCGAACGCGAGCGTGACCGCTGCGACCGCGGTCGCCGTGGCCACGACGACCAGGGCGACACGGCCGGCCATCGACCGGCTGGCGCGCGGCTTGCGAGCCATACTGCTCCCTAGCCGTTAGCGGATGTCCGGCCGCCCGGGTCGACGGGAGACTTGAGACCAAGCTTCTCCATGCGCCGATAGAGTGCCTGACGCGACAGGCCAAGGTCACGTGCGGCGCGCGCGACGACGCCGTCGGCGAGCAGAAGCGCCTGTTCGAGCGTCGCGCGGTCGATATCCGAGCCGTCGGCCGGCTCCGGTGCAATCGGAAGCGCGAGCGCCCTGGCCGTAACGAGGTTGTCGGTGGAAAGCAGGCAGGCCCGGTGAATAGCGTTGCGGAGCTCCCGCACGTTACCGGGCCAGTTGTAGCGCGTGAGTGCGCGGATCGCATCCTGCGCGAGCGTGAAACCGGCATCGAGGAAGAGTCTCGCGAGCGGCAGGATATCCTCCTGGCGCGCCGAGAGGGGCGGCACCTCGAGCTCGATGACGTTGAGGCGGTAGAAAAGATCCTCGCGGAACCGGGCCTCGCGGATGAGCTGCGGCAGGCTCGCGTTGGTCGCCGCGATCACGCGGGCGCGCGTGCGGCGGGTCACGTTCGAGCCGAGCCGTTCGAACTCTCCGGTCTGGAGCACGCGGAGCAGCTTCGCCTGACCCTGCGCGGAGAGATTGCCGAGCTCATCGAGGAAGATCGTTCCGCCGTCCGCGGCATCGAAGCGACCCGTGCGCACCTTGGCGCCGGTGAATGCTCCCGCCTCGGTGCCGAAGAGCTCCGCCTCCATCAGCGAGTCTGGCAGCGCACCGAGGTTCACCTTCACGTAGGGGCCAGACTTCACCGTCGAGTTCGCCTGCACGATGTCGGCGATGACTTCCTTGCCCGCGCCGTTCGGCCCGCTGATCAGGACGGGCACGTCGGCGTGCGCGACCCGCGCGGCAGTCGAGGCGAGCGCGTGCATCGCCTCGCTCTCGTACACGAGGCCCTTCAGCTCGAATCGCGCTGCGAGCTCGGCTCGCGCCGCGGCGCGGCGGCGGTGGATCGCCCGATTCTCGGCGCGAGCCGCCTGCAGATCGAGGAGGTTTCGCACCGTCGTAAGGAGCCGCGCATTGTCCCAGGGCTTCGCGACGTAGTCGGCGGCGCCGGCTTTCACGAGCTCGACGGCCGTCTCCAGATGGGTCCATGCGGTCAGCAGGATCACGGGCAGGTCCGGATGCTGGGCGCGGATCTGGTGGAAGAGCGCGATGCCTTCCTCGCCCGAGGTCGCCTCGCGCCGGAAGTTCATGTCCTGGATCACGAGGTCCACGGACTCGCCCGCGAGCACGCCGATGCCGGCGGCCGCCGAGCCGGCGCCGAGCACGCGCGCGCCATGCATGGACAGCAGGACGTCGAGCGCCGTGCGCACGGCCTCGCTGTCGTCGATCACGAGTACCGTGCGCTCTCCCAAGCTGTCCTGAAGTCCCTGGTCCTGCCTGTCCTTCATTGGCTTGGATGCGGTCGGGGGTGAAACCGTTTGCATTACCTCCCGCAGTCTAGACGGTCCGGCTCGCCACGGCGGGCGAGATCGCAGAGGCCCGGCGTGCGGGCTGCCAGGCCGCGAACAGCCCGATGAGCCAGATCGCGAACACCCCGCCGACCAGGTAGTAGAGGTCGAGCCGCCGACGGTGACCGCGGCCTGGCGGGCCGAGTTGGTGCGGGTGGTCGAGCTGGATCCGCGCGCGGTCGGGGTCGACAGCGCGGTCTGGACGACGCGGCTGCTGGCCGACTACCTGGCCGGCGCGACCGGGGTGGCGGTCAGCCTGGAGACGGTCCGGCGCCACCTGCACGCGGCCGGCTACGTCTGCAAGCGGCCGACCTGGACGCTCAAGCGCAAGGCCGAGGAGCAGGCGGAGTACCCGGGAAACGCGCCCGGGTGGAGGCGCTCCTAGCGATGGCATCGCCGGCGCCTCCACCCGTCGCCGACCTGCTGGCCGACCTGGCGACCTGGATCGACGTCCCGCCCGACCTGCCGGCCCTGCTGGCGCTGCTGCCGGGGGCGGACCTGTACCTGCAGGACGAGGTGCAGGCGGCGCTGCACCCGACCCTGACCCGCGTCTGGTCGCCCCGGGGCCGGCGCGGCCAGCGCCTGGTCGAGGCGCCGGGCCAGCAACGCCAAGGTGACCGGCTTCGGCGCGCTGGACTGGCGGGACGGCTTCTTCCACGGCCTGACCGCCCCCGGCCGCCGCGCCGCAGCCGTTGGTCGACCAGCTCGAGCGCGCTGGTCGCCCGCTCGCGGGCGCGCGGGCGCGCCGCGCATGGTCGCTGCTACGACAACCTGCGCATCCACACCCCGGCCGGCTCGCTCGTGCTGCGCGCGTTCCTGGCCGCGCACCCCGACGACGTCGTCCTGGTCTACACCCCCGCCTACGACCCCGACGCCAACCGCATCGAGTGGCTCTGGCGCGCGACCCGCCGGGCCGTCACCCACGCCCACCAGCGCACCGCCATCGCCGACCTGACGACCGACCTCACCGACCACTTCGCCGACCTCGCCGCCCACCCCGCCGACGTCCTCCGCCACGTCGGCAGCCCCCACGCACCCCGCCCCGACCCGCGACGACCGCCTGGCACTGGCCGCATGACCCACACCCCGCGTGGAAGCATTTAGGCTACAAGGCCGACGAGCATACTCCGGAGGAACTCGACCAAGTCGCGGCACGAGTGGAGGCGGCCGCCTCCGCCGTCTGGAAGCTCGACCTGACCCCGCCCGCGTGAGAGTTGTCATCAAGAAGAGTTAAAGGCACCTTGACCCGCCGACAGCGAGACGCCGCTCGCCTGGGCTCAGCCCAAGCGGTTGCCAGCGATACCGACGATCGTCCAGCCCGCCGCGATCAGCGGCAGCCCCGCGTGTATCGCCCGGCGGATGGCGGCCTGGCGGGCGATCCGGGGGGAGTACTGTAACCGGACCGCATCCGGCCGTGTTTCAAGCTGACGTAGTCGGCGTGGACCACGGTCCCGGGGCGGACCCCCGGGACGCCCAATCGCCCCAACACCGCGAACAAAGAGTCCAACACTGGTCGCCCTCCGACGTGTTGCGTTGCTCCACTCTGCCCTGCCTCCGTGCGGGGTTCCATAGGCCGGATGGGCGGGGTGCCATAGCTCGGATGGGTGGGGCCGCCTGGGCCTGGACGGGCGCCCCGGAAGCGACGCCGTACTGGTGGCCCCCGCTCTTTTGTTCGCCTCTCTTCCCGCCCCAGGAGACGCGCTGAGAGCCCGAAAACGGGACTCCGCGGCCAAACGGCCTCCAGCACTACCCGGGCCGGGTGGCCCGCTGCTGGCGACCGCCGTCCGTCGCTACCCTCCGCGCCGCGCCGCCGACCGTTCCTCGAGGCACTGCGCCACGGCGGCGAGCGGCACGAACCAGCCAGCCCCGAGCTTGCGGGCACCCGCGAGCCGACCGCTCCGGCAGAGGTGGCGGATGCGCCCGGTGCTGACGCGCAGCCCGTGCGCCGCCTCGAGCGACGTGAGCCCGATCCCGGCGTACGCGCGACGACGGGCGCACGGTACCGCCCGCGGTCGCCTCCGTCAAAGAGGGCGGGCGTGTCGATTCGGTTGCGGTCCGGATCCCCGGCGCCGGACCGCGTCCGGCGGGAGCCGCGTCGACGCGTGCGTTTTCTTGGACGGTCGGACGCGTTTTCGGCCGATTCCGGGATCGAATAGAACTGTGCCATTCAGGGCACGGCACGCCGAGCGAACTGCTCGCTTCCTGCCGAATCTCGTCTTCCCAAGAACGTCACCTGTCATGTGAGCAGGTCCCGCTGTCGGGGTAGGGAGCCTGCTCTATAGGGTGCCCCCCTACCCCGAGCGGGGGCGAAAGCGGCGTCACAGCACCGTCGCCGCGGACGGCGGGCGCGCCTGTGGGCGGGCGCCCCATGCCGCCCGCGGCATCAGGATTCGGTCATCCGCGGGCTCCGAGGTCGGGGGACGCCGCCCGACCGGAGGTGGTGTGGATGACCGAATCGTTGACCGAGGCGTTGACCGACGCCGAGTGGTGGGCGCTCCGGTGGCTGCGCGACGGGGACGACCGTGCGCCGCGTCTGGCGCCGGCGCTGGTCGCCGCGCTGGCCCACAAGGGTCTGGCGCTCGACGTCAAGGTCCCCGGCGGAGTCGGCGTACGGTCGGTGCTGTACGCGCTCACCGAGCAGGGGCGCGCGGTCCTCGAGGGAGCAGCCGCCGCGCTGACGGGCCACCGAGGCGCGGCGCGGACCGGACGGACGTCGACTCGACCGAGCTCGTGGCGGCGTGGGGCGAGCTCCGGCGCATGACCCTGAGCCCTGGCTCGCCGCCGCGAGCAGCGCACCGGGTCGGAGGGGACCCACGCGATCTGAGCGGGCTCGGCGCCCCCGCGGTGCGCGGGATCGGGGGCTGCGGTAGGCGACCGCCGACCGAGGACGAGCGCCTGCGCGCGGTCGCCTACCTCGCGGCTGCGGTGCCGCGGGTCGCTTCCCCGCCCGCCCTGCCGGTGCCTCCTGGGCCTGTGGCCCGGCGATGACGGAATCCTCATGACAGGCGCCGGGGCGGGCGCGAGACTGCCGCCGGGCCGCACCGGGCGCCCCGAGACCGACCGGAGGACGTCGCCGTATTACCCACACCGCCCACCGGTCCATCGACCGCGGAGCCGCCCGCGCGCGTCCCGACGCGGGTGCTGCTGGTGCTCGACCAGCCGATGGTCGCCGAGCTGGTCAAGCTGACGCTCAACCACGGCGTCTTCGAGACCCGCCAGGCCGTCAGCGCGGCCGAGGCGCTGGTCGTCCTGGGCCGGTGGCGGCCGCACCTGGTCCTGCTCGACATGGACCTCGAGGGCGTCGACGGCGCCCGCGTGATGGAGCGGATCGGCCCGCGGCGCCGCCGGCGGGCCGATCCCCGCGATCGCGCTGACGCGGCGGGGCGACCTGCGGACCAAGCTGGAGGCGTTCGAGCGCGGCGTCGACGACATCATGACCGCTGCCGTTCCCGCCCGAGGAGCTGCTGGCCCGCGTGGTCGCGCTGGTGCGCCGCTCCTACCCCGACGCGGCCGCCTTCGCGCCGGTGATCCGGCTGGGGGAGCTGGAGATCGACATCCTGCACCGCACCGTGCGGGCCGGGACGTCGGAGCTGCACCTGACGGCGCTGGAGCAGAGCCTGCTCTACCTGCTGGCCGCCAACGCCGGGCGGGTGGTCACGCGCGAGGAGATCCTCGACGCGCTCTGGGGGCCGGACTACGTGGCCGAGAGCAACGTGGTCGACCGGCAGGTGCGCAACCTGCGGGCCCGGCTGCAGGACGACTGGCGGCGGCCGCGCTTCATCGCGACCGTGCCGGGCCAGGGCTACCGCTTCCTGCCGACCTTCCGCGACGAGGGGACGGCCGAGCGGTGCTGAGCCCGGCGCCCGCGCGGACGCGCTGCGCGGCGGGGCGGCCGGTGCGGGAGGAGTCGTGCATGCCCCGCGCGAGGGTGATTGGCTCGACGACGTCCGGACGGTGCGGGCGCTGTGGCGCGTCCTGGCGCAGGTAGCCGACCGACCGCGGTCGGTCGGCTCCCGATAGCCGCGCGGATCTGGTCGGGGCTCTGATGGCCACGCGGAAGCGCTTGCGCTGGCGGCTGCTCCTGGCCGAGGGCCTCGATCCGCGGACGGGGCGGCCCGTCGCGTGAAACGCCGACGCTCAGGCGGCTGCGGGGTAGGGAGCGGCTCATAGGGTGCTCCCCGCCCCTTCCGCGTGCGCGGGAGCCGCTCACAACCGCCGACACCCTGGCGCCGCCGGGGCGGGGGAGCAGCCGAGATCGGCCACGGCGGGTGTCCGGTCGCGTCGGGGTGGGGAGCTGTCCCCCGGGCTCTTCCCCTCCTCTTGGTCGGCTCAACCGCCGATGACGACGCTCCCGCTGGGGGGTGCTGCGACGCCATGAGGATTCGGTCATGCCCGGCGACGCTGCTCTCCGCATCCTCGGCCCAGGGTGTGGCCTGGTGGGTAGCAGCGCGACCGTGCTCGTGGTGGACGACGACCCGTCGGTGCGCGAGTTCGTCGCAGCCGCGCTGGAGCGCGAGGGCTACGCCGTGCTGATCGCCGCGGACGGGGCGGCCGCGCTGGAGATGGTGGGGCACCGGCCGTGCGCGGTGCTGCTGGACATGCGGATGCCGGGCCTGGACGGCTGGGGTTTCGCGGAGGCCTACCGGGAGCACCCCGGGGCGCAGGCGCCGATCATGGTGATGACCGCGGCCAAGAACGCCGCGGACTGGGCGGAGGAGATCGGCGCCGCCGATGTGCTGACTAAGCCGTTCGGCTGGACGACCTGCTCGCCCTCGTCGCGCGCCGGTGCGGCGGCTGAGCCACGGTCCGTTGTGCTCCCGGAGTGAACAGACGCGCTGAGAGGCGATTCTGACGCGTGTTCCGGCGGAACGGCCCGAATCACGGCCCCGGGTGGATGGCCGGCTGGCGGGCCGCGGAGGGCATGCCGACGCGCGCTACGCGTCTCCGGCCGCCGCCGGTGGGTCCGCCGGGGGCGTCGTCCCGGCGGGTCGGCCGGGTGGGGCGGCGGGACCACCAGCGTCGGGATGAGCGCCCGGCGCGGGGCGTGTGCCGCGGCGCAGCCGTAGCGCCACGCGTGCGTCGCCGCGTCGAGGTAGAAGTGGGTCGCCGGCCGCGGGCACGCCGTCTCGGCGCAGGGCGGCGCCGTGCTCAACTCCAGCGGTTGCCGGCGGTATCGAAGAGCACCAAGCCCGCCGTGAACAGCGGCAGCACCGCGCGCAGCGCCCGCCACCGGGCCGAAGACACCCACCCCCATCACCACATCCTCTTGAACCACCGGGGAGGGCAGCCGGGCCGGCGCCGGCGGGGGAAGGGATGCCCCGGACTTTCGCGTCACCTGGCGGACGCGCCGGGGGCCCGATCGCGGCCGAGTTCGGGCGGTCTGGGCCTCCGTGGCCGGACGACGCAAAGGCGCGTGGAAACATCGTACAGCCGGACCAATTTCGGTCGCAGCCGATCTCGGATTCGGGCCCGGGCAGGCCGATTCCGCCGCGCGTTTGTCCGCGCTCCTCGGTCGCAAACCGGTCGCAGAGCCGGTCTTGCGACCGAATTGCGACCGGCGCCGGCCCGCTCAGACGACCATGAGAGTGATCCGCTTGCCGCGGCGGGCGGCGCCGACCTGCAGGACCGTCCGGATCGCGTCGACGATCCGGCCCTGCGTGCCGATGACCTGCCCCGGTCCGCCGGGGCGACGCGGAGCTCGAGGACGACCGCCAGCGCGTCCTCGGTCCGGGCGACCCGGACCTGCTCCGGGTAGTCGACCAGGGCCTTGGCGACGTACTCGACGAACGCTCCGTCACGGCGCGACTCCCCGGCGCGCGGCGACGGGCGCCGGCGGGCCAAGCTTAGAAGCCCTCGCCCGGTCCGCGGGTGCGCCGAACCGCCGGCGGTCTTCGTCCGGGTGACCTCCGCGCGGTCGCTGACCGTCAGGCGCGTAAGGGGTGCGAACGGCTCGAGAGCGCGCCACGATGGGGCGTCAGGCGCTTACGGGGTACGCGGCCGGTTCGTGGGGCCATTCGTATCCCTGGTAGCGGCTTTTGCCGCCCGGGCCGGTGGTTCTGCGCCAGGTCGGCGTTGCGTCGGAAGATCGCCGACGTGGTCGACCAGGAGCGGCTGGGCGACTCGTTGCCGCGGCGCCGCTGACCGGCCGGCGTCGTGGCCCACGGCCTGGGCTGAGCCCGCTTCAAGCCGTCTCTCCGTGCTCGCCGGATCACGGAGGACCTCGAGCACGGCGGTGGCGAAGTCCTCGGCGCGCTGTAGAGAGACGCTGATCGTCTCTAGGCCTCCTACGGCGATCTTGACCTTGACACCTCCGGCATCCGCTGCCTCGGCGATCCGGTTCATCCCCGCCTCCGAGAGCCGTTGGTGAGCCGGTGTCATGTCCAGGGTGACCCGAGCCAGCGTGCCTGGCTTGAACACGATTACGGAGGGGCGACGTTCCTCCTGGCACCGGCCATGCCAGTTCCGGTGAGCGAGCGAGTCCTGCCCGTGGGCGATGATGTAGCCCTTCTCGATCGCCCTGGTCCAGTGCGCGCCCGTCCCGCGACTGCCGATCGGCCACCGCACCGCCTCCTGGAGTTGAGCCTCGCTTCGTCCCCTCAGACAGCGGGGCCGCAGAGCGGCCCCACACCGGTCAGACTAACCCGAGGAGCGGCCGGCACCGGAGGCCGGAGCACGTCGCCGTCCTGGCCGACCTGACCCGCTTCTGGGCGATGACGGTCGAGCAGGTCGCCCGCCGCCACTTCGCGGCGTCGAGCGCGCCGCGAACCGGCTGGCGAGCTGGTCGGCGCCGGCCACGTGCGGGTCGAGCGGCCCCCGTTCCGCGGCCGCGCCGCCTACCTGACGACGCCGGCCGGCGCGCGCCTCGCCGACGTCGGGCTGCCCGCCGCCCGCTGCGTCGCCGCGGCTCCTGCCCCACCGGCTGGCCGTGGTCGACCTCGCCGACGCGCTGCTGGCCCGGCACCCGGGCGCGACCTGGGCGACGCGAGCGGGAGCTGCGCCGCGACTCGATGGCGACCGTGCGCGACGGCCGGCGCGGCCGGATGCTCGCCGGCACGCCGCACGTGCCGGACGGCGTGCTCGTCGCTCCCGGGCGGGCCCGCCGGCGGGATCGCGGTCGAGCTCGAGCTGTCGGGCAAGAAGGCGGACGAGTACGGCCGGATCCTGCGCTGGTACGCCGGCGCGCTCGACTACCGGCGGGTGTGGTGGTTCTGCGCCACGCCGGCGCTGCGGCGGAAGATCGCCGACCTGGTCGAGCGGGAGCGGCTGGGCGACTTCGTCGGCGTCGCGCCGCTGCCGGCCGGCGTCGTGGCCCACGGCTGGGGCTGATCTCGCCTCGGCCGGATAACGGGACCGGTAGTCGCAGCGATCAACATCACGCCCCCGGTCGGGACAGCCGCCGGGCCGCACGAGGGCAGGTGCCTGATGGCCAGCGCCACCGTGCGCCGCAGGAGTCCGCCGTCGATCCCGTGGCGCGCCGCGGCGGCGCGGTACTCCGCTGCAGTCGTGGGCACCGGCTCGGCCGCGAGCGCCTCGATCTCGGCCCGCGGGGCGGACAGGAGCCCCCCGATGTAGGTCTGCCACACGAGCGCCAACCCGTGGTGCTGCGCCAACCGCCGGAAGGGCGGCCCCAATGAGTCGCGCAGGGCTCCGCGCGTCGCTTGCTCTTCGTTTCATCCTTACCACCTGGTCCTTATCGCTGCACGCTCTCCTGGTCCAGGCACCACCTGGTCGGGCGCAGTATCCGACGCGCGGAGCCGACGCACGTCCGGGTTTGTCATTGATTCCGCCCACGGCCGCGGCTGAGCGTCTCCCGCACGGGGCGTATGCTCGATGTGTGTTGCGGATCCTCCGCGTGGGGGGCCGACGGGCGGCTCATCCTGGCTCGCGGTCGGACGGCGAGGCGCACGACCTGGGCGACGCGCTGGCGGCGCTGGCGGGCGAGCAACCCGACGCGCTCGGCGATCGCGCCAGTGGCCGGGCCTCCCCGGTGCGCGACGTGCTCGACCGGCACGAAGGGCTCGGCCAGATCGGCGCCGACGTCGTCGGGCGGTCGGGCCCGTCGCCGGAGGACGACCGCCGCCGCCTCCCGAAACTCTCACGGCCGCCCGGGATTCCTCACGGTCACCGTCACGGTCGTGGGGATGCTGATGGAGCACGCGGGGCCCGGGTCGGAGCACCCGGGCCCCGGAGCGCGTGCGCGGAGGACGCGGATGCGCAAGGTGCTTCTTCCCCTGGCGGGCGGGCTGCTGCTCGCCCTGGCCTCGACGGCCGCGGCCGCGGCCGCGGGGCCGTCGAACGTCGGCTACACGGACGCGCTGGAACGTCTCGGTGCGCCTGACCACGGCCGGGCGCTTCGCCGTCAGCACGCCGAACGGCGCCTGCATCGGCGAGACGGCGCCGGTCAGCGACGCGCTCGACGCCGCGTCGTGAGCGGCGGTGAGGGCTGCGTGGTGGACTTCACCTCCGATCAGCGCGGCGCCCGCGGCTCCGTGACCCTCCCCGCCCGGCGGTACCACTTCCAGGGCGAGTACGTGCGCATCGAGTTCCGACGCCACCGACCCCACGCGCACGACCACCCGGCCCGCCCCCCGACCGGTCCAGGCGCGGACCACCCCGACGGGGCGCGCCCGCGACGAGCGGCGTCCGCGCGACGGCGCCGCCGTCCCGTTCCGCCGCCCGGTAGCGGCTGCGCGCGTCGCTCAGCGGGCTGACCAGCGGGTACTCGATGCGCACGCCACCGGGGCCGATAAGCCCTGCAGCGTCGCGGTGTCGTCGAGGCCCGGGAGACCGAACAGCACGACGATCGCGTAGCCGTCGGCGAAGCGCAACGCGTTCGCTGACCGTCCGCCGAGCACCAAGCCGCGCTCCCACCGAACGTCGCTGACCCGGACGTCGGAGCGTGCCAGGTGATCGGAGCGCGGCGCCTGGAACCACGCCCGCACGCGGCAGCCGCCGAGCGGCGTCTCGTCGTCGTCCCGGTGATCACGCGCGTCCTCGTCGCGGCGGAGCGGCATCCGGCTCTTGGGATCGTCCACGAGATCCTCCCCGTTGTGCTCAGACCGCCAGGTAGCGGCTGCTCGAGTCGGTCGGCCGCGCGTGCAGGTAGCGGCCCGTCGTGGCCACGGAGGCGTGCCCGAGCGTCGCCTGCACCAGGTGGATCGGCGCGCCGCGGTCGAGCGCGTGGCTGGCGTGGGCGTGGCGCAGCCAGTGGGGCGAGACCGGGAGATCGAGGCCGGCCCGCTCGGCGGCCGCGCGGACGATCCGCCAGGCCTGGGCCGGGTCGAGGTGCCCGCCGCGGCGGGAGCGGAACACGGGCGCGTCCGGATCGGCCTCGCCCCGCAGCGGGCGAGCTCGAGCCAGGTCGCCGTGCTGAGCAGGACGGCGCGCGTCTTGCCGCCCTTGCCGAGGACCGTCACCTGGCCGGCCTCGCCCCGCTCGGCGACGTCGCGCCAGCGCAGCCCGACCAGCTCGGAGACCCGCAGCCCGGCGGCGTAGGCCGACGGGTCAGCTCCTCGGGAAGTGGTTCGTCCACGCCCCCTGGCTGTTCGCGCGGCGCCAGGGGGCATTCGCTTGTCTCATTTTACAGGACTTACGCGGTCAGCTTGAGCGGGGCGCGGGCGCGGCGGAACTCGGCGGGCGCCGCGCGGAGCGGTGGGGGCGGGGCCTGGCCGTCGCGCAGGACCTCGTCCTGCCAGCGGGCCTTGACCGCACCCACGGTTTCTTGCGGGTCGCGGCGCAGCAGCTGGAGCACGACGAAGGTCAGGAAGACGAGCGCGACGTGGCGGACCAGGGCCTGATCGACCCAGCACTGGCAGGCGGCCAGCCCGGCCAGCTGTTTGGTGTCCCGGAAGATGGTCTCGATCCGCCAGCGGCTCCGCTTGCGCTGCACGAGCCGCGCTCAGGTCGGCCGGCCCGGTCGTTGGTGACCAGGTACTCGAAGTTCCCGTGCTCGTTCTTGAGCACGACCAACCGGACCTGGCCCAGCGACCGGCGCGTAGACCGTCAGCGCGCCGCGCGCGCACGCCCAGCTTCGGGCGCCACTTCAGCTTCAGGGTCGGCGGCCAGGTCTCGCACCTGCTGGCGCCGCCCCCGGTAGACGACGGTCGTGCGCGGGGCGAGCGTGCCGACCCAGACCAGGCCCGAGCCGCGCGGCGGCCTTGCTGACGCAGCCGCCGGTGTAGGCGGTGTCGCCGACCAGGTAGGCCGCCGGGCAGCCGGCGGCGACCACCTCGCGCAGCATGGTCACCACCAGCTCGGTCTTCTTCTGGTACCGCGCCGGGCGCGCAGCTCCGCTTGGGGCGCCAGAGCCGGAAGGCGACCGGGATGCGCCAGGTGCCGGCCGGGTCGCTGGTCCACGACAGCAGCACGACGTGGCAGCCGTAGACCTTGCGCTTCTTGGCGAACGAGTACGTCCAGGCCGCCCACGGCAGCCGCTTGGCGAACGGCTTCTCGATCACCACGTCGTCCACGCACAGGTACCCCGGCGTGCCCAGGCGCCGGCTCAGGCCGCCGGGCGAGCCGGAGCAGCCCGCCCATCAGCGCCCGCGTGGACAGCGGCATCGTCCGCAGCAGCCGGTTGAGCGCGTCGTGGCCGCGGCCGGGCAGGACGCGGCTGACGCGCGTCTGGGTCGGGCGCGCGTCCAGCAGCACCAGGCCGGCGACGTACAGCGCCACCAGCGCCGCCGTCGTCGGGCTGCCGATCTCCGCCGACGCCGAGCTGGCCCAGCAGGCGGGCGACCCGGACGTAAAGCGGGCGCGTCGTAGAGTAGAGCCGAGACGCCACGGGGGAAACCTCCGTCGGACACCAGGGTGGTCAGCAACCCCGAGTGTGCCCGATCGTGGCGTCTCCTTATGTTCGCTCAGCACAGGCCCCGCCCGGCCACCGCGTAAGTCCTGTCAATCAGCCTTTTTCAGGGTACCTCGGTGGGACCGCGCTACGGCAGTCGGCGGTAGCGCTGGCCGCCGTCGTGGACTTCGAAGATCGCCCCGCCGTCGCCGTGCTCGTGCGCGTCCTTCGCGGGCTCGACCGAGGCGACGCCCGGGTCGGCGCGCACGGCCGCGATCGCCGCCTCGTCGGCCTCGACGAGCGCCTGGATCCCCCCGATCGACGTGCTCCGCGCGATCACCCGGACGTCCGGCCAGTCCAGCGGGACGCCGGCCCGTCCGGTCACGACCATCCACAACGCCATCGCACTCCTCCGTCTTGGATGGGCTGGCTCACCCCGCGGCGCCGACCCGGAGCGCCGCCCGTGCGGCCTCGACCTGGGCGGCGTACGCCGGGTCCGTCTTGAGGCGTTCGACGCGCTCCGCCTTCCAGGCCGCCAGCAGCGCCGTCCTCTTCTCCCGCTGCCGCGCGTTGTAGGCGGCGCGCTCAGGCGAGCCGATCTCGCCGCGGTAGCGGTACCGGTAGCCCGGCGCGCGGTCCGCGCTCAGCCGCCGGGCGGACGCTCAGGCGCAGAAGCCGCGGAGCCACTCCTGCAGTTCGGCGGTGGTCTCGAACCCGTGGCCGGGGGCGTCGTGCGCCAGACCGTTGCCGGTGAAGCCCTCGTGCGGGTGCGCCGCGAAGGCGACCAACTGGCCGTAGCAGGCGGCGGCGTCCGAAGCCGCCACGGCGTCGGGGTTGTAGGCGGGGACCTGGGCCGAAACCGGGCCGACGCCCGCGGCGAGCAGGGCCGTGGCCGCGAGCAGGCGCCGAAGAGACGGACGCGACGCATGGCGGGCTCCCCCTTAGGTGGATGCGCGGCGCACGCCCGGCCGGGGATAGGACCTCACCAGAACCGCCACGACCGCGTCGGCGCCGGCGCGCTTGTACCACACACCGGCGCCCACCGCAGGAGCGGGAGGCCCCGACGAGGGCGATCCGGCGGCGCCTCGAGGGCCTGGCGCTCCGCGTCGGTCAGTGGCTAGTGCATCGTCCCTCCTCGCTGGTACTCCCCGGGCGCTGCATACGCCGGGTCCGACCCGCGCCTCTGACGAGCCCTTAACGACCGGGCCGACATAATCGCCGGCACCTACCGGAACCTGACGGGCACGCTCTTCGCGGCACGTCCCGGTATGTCCCGGAACCTGGGAGGTGTCGGCAGGTGACGGTCAAGCAGGTATCGCGGCAGGTGTCGCTCCCGACGGCCGCCGCCGCGCTGGGCATCAGCGTCCAGGCCGTTCGACGCGGATCAAGTCGGGCGAACTGCACGCCGAGCGGGTGAAGCGGCCCCAAGGCTACGCCACCGCGGCGCTGCCTGCCGATGTTGACCTACCGGAAGGTGCCGACGTGGACCTGACAGAAGGTGACCACCTATCGGCACCTAACGGGGCAACACCTGACGGCTACAGGCGGCACGTCCCCGGGGACGTGCCGTCCCGCCTGCGGAGGACGGGCTCGCCGTGGCCTTGCTGGTCGGATCTCCGCTGGCCCATGGCGGATCGCCGACCTGGAGCGCGAGCGGTTCGAGCTCGCTGGCCGCCTCGGCTTCTTCCAGGCCGAGCTGGAGCAGGCCCGGCAGACGATCAAGGCGCTCGAGGCCCCGAAGGAGCCGACCGCGCGCCCCCGTCGGCCGGGCCGTGTTCGCCCCGCTGCCGGCGGAACCGGATCCGCCGCGGCGGCCGTGGTGGCGCTTCTGGTGAGGCCTGGCTGGCAGGAAGCGGTGGTCAGTGTCGTCACCCTGCTCGTGCCGCTCGCAGCAATCCTCTGCCTGGTTTACGGCGTCGTTCCGGTGACCCTGACCGTCGGCGGCGTCCTCAGGGACTGTTGGACGCGGTCCAGAAGCCGATGGCGGCATCGTCGCCGCCCACTCATCGGCGCGGCTATCTCGTCGGCCGCCCGGTTGCGCCCCCGGCTCTCAGACGCTGGAGTGGACATCTCGCGCGGTCCGTGCCACTCCGGGCTCGGCGGTGAGCAGCTCGCGGTACTTGAGGTACCGCTGGTGCATCTGCGGGCTCGTGGCGTTGGCGACGTAGGCCTCCTTGCTCTCGAAGACGACCGCCAACCAGAACTCGTTGGGGTCGCGGTCGCTCCGGTAAACGATGGCGCCCCGTTCGCCGCCTCCGCGCCCATCAGCGCCATCATCTCGGCTTCCTTCCCCGGCTTAGCAGCATCCGCGCGACCGTCCCGTACACCGTTCCTCCGTCGCCGGCGGGTGGCCCGCCGGCGGAGCGCGCAGCCTACCAGACCCGGCGGGTGTCGGGGGAGTTCCCGTTCGCGCCCGAGCCGCTGGCGCTCCCGCTCGAGCCGCCTTCCACGCCGGTACGCCTTCCCGGCCCGAGGACGTCCATCGCCTGGCCGCGCTCGGGGTCTTAGTGCGCCGAGCAGCCGCAGCGCCCGCTCGACCACCGCCGGCGGGTGGCGCCGGGCGTCGCCCAGGTCGTAGACGCGCTGGCGCCAGAAGCCGCGGCGCGCGTTCTCGAGCTCCTGGGTGATCCGCCGCTGCTTCTCTTCGCCGCCGAGCATCGCGATCGCGCCCGCCCACTGGCCCTGCGTCTCGGGGTCCCAGGCCGGCGGCTCGGCGCGCATGGCCCACTCCGCCACAGCCCGGGCCGCCCGCTCGAGCGCGGCGGGGCTCCAGCGGTCTCGGGCCACCCTTCGACGCTGCCACAGCAGAGCGCACGAGCGGAAGCTTTTCCGGTCGGCACCGACGCGATCCGGCACCGGGCGCGGTTCAGGCACCAGAAGCGGGCGTAGGCGAGCACGAGCACTCCGACCAGGAACAGGGCCAGGACGAAGGCGACGAACCGACCGAAGCGAGTCAAGCCGCGCACCAAGCACTCCCTGCGCCGCGCCGCGTGTGCCGCGCCCGCCCTGGGGGTGGCCGGCTGCTCCCCCGGAGCGAAGACAGCCGCCGGGACGGACGCGACGGCGCCAGCGTGCCGCACCCGGGTGGAGACCGGGTTGCGGGCGGGTGCAGCAGCCATTGAGATGCGCCCGAAGCCGCGCTCGGCGCGTCAGCCTTCCGTGGCCCGCGTCCGCGTGCCGCCGCAAGCCCGCGCGGGGATGAGGAAACCCTAATGACGGCCCCCGTGGTGCAGAACGCAGACTAGCGCCCGGCTGCCCACGCGCCCCCGCGTCGGGCACCAGGGGAACTCCGGATGACCGCGTTCCATCGGTCGCCGGCGACCATCGGCGCCCGTGAAGCGGGCGAGCGACTGATCTCAATCGCCCGGTCCGCGCGCGGCGGCGACGGACATCGACGGCGGGCATGACGCGCCCGGCGTGGGCGGTCCTCACCGGCCTCGCCGGGCTCCTCGCGCTCCTGGGCCGGATGGGCGCCCCGGCCGGGCCGGCGGTCTGGCGCCCAGGCCACCTACGGTCGTACTCGGTCGACCTCTTCCCCTCGGGCGACGGGCGCGGTCGGACGCGCTCGAAGTCCCCGCTCGGCGTCGAAGACGACCAAGACAGGCCCAGCTCAGGCCCCGCAGGAAGTCCTCCAGCAACTCCCGGGACGGCATCTCTGTGATGGCGTGCGGGGTGGCCTCGCGGGCGCCCAGGATATGCGTTGGTCCATCGGTTCCCCCGGTGTCATCGCGGCTCGCTCCCTCGCCCGGCGCGGCCGTGCCCACGATTATGGTCGATCCAGCCGGCTGCCGGCGTACGCCCGTACCCACGGAGGCGCTGGAGCTTGCACTCTTCGGGTGCGGCGCGACGTCCTGCACCAACCGGAGCAGGCGCCGACGATGATCGTCGCGTTGGCGAACATCTTG
The DNA here is from genome assembly GCA_963728295.1 of uncultured Gammaproteobacteria bacterium. Lineage (GTDB taxonomy): Bacteria > Pseudomonadota > Gammaproteobacteria > Steroidobacterales > Steroidobacteraceae > DATJKD01. The sequence continues at coordinate 201,652 of CAVSKB010000012.1, forward strand.
GTCACCTCGATGGTCTGTGGGCACAGGCTCGGACGACAGTGCTCGCGTCTCGCCGCGTTACGCCTGGGCGCGCTTCCGACGTCGGCCGCTCAGCTGCGCCTCGTCCCGGCCGGTTCGCTGCGCGGTCCGGTTCCGCGCCCTCAGGAAAGGTGGAGGGGACGGCAGCACGGACGCGGCCAGGCCGAGCGGCTGCGGCAGCGTGGCGGCCACGGCGCCCTTCGCGGTCGGTGTCTTGCGGAAGGTCGCGTTGACCTGGCGGATGGGCGGCATCGCGACCGTCCTGTCCGCCGCCAGCGGCTGCAAGCGATCGAC
>CAVSKB010000013.1:0-183405 GCA_963728295.1 uncultured Gammaproteobacteria bacterium
CAGCATGCGGGATCTCCTCCGCCCCCTTCTAGCGATATCCAAAGCTTTCGGAGATCGGGTTCCGAACAGTCGACCGCTGCCGGAAACAGTACCCGCTGACGCCATCGTGATTCCAGCGGAAGAATTAGCAGTGTGCAAGGATCCGGGGGGCGGGGTTTGGTTGATGCTTCGAGTTGGGTCGCATGATCTTGCCGTCGCGTTTCCGGAGCGGCGTGCAGTCCTGACGCTTGCTAGAGCGTTGGTGAACTCGCCCCGATAACTGCTCTGGCGGGTACGGAGAAACTCGGCCCGACTGGCGGACAAAGTTGCTAGCTCCCGCGACCGCGGCAATAACCACTACGAAGCTGCAGAAGGCGGGGCGGGCGTTCCTGCTTCGGGTTCGGGGCAAGCGGTGAGCGTATAGTCGCTCGTGCATCCGACTGGTGGTGAAAGAGCGGAGGAACCGGACAACATCGCCACGAGCGAGATGTCAGACCGCCGGCGCTCGCGCGCCAAGGGCGTAGCCTAACTGCATCAGCGCATGCCGTCGGCGAATTCAACCTCCCGGATGAAGCGGAAGCCGGCTTCTCGGGCTGCGGTCGCGTCGTCCGAGGCGCCGAAGATGCGCGGATCATTGCCGACCATTACATAGCTCTCGGCACACACATATGTGCGGAGCTCGATCAAATAGTCGGCCTTGGTCAACCGCATCGGCCCAATGAAGGACACGTGCTCGTACCAATTACGGACGCTGCGGGTGAAAAGACCCCAGTTCCCGCAAAGGCCGATAATGTGGCCGGAGTTGCGCAGCGCTTGCAGGTCTGCCAAGCGAACAGGACCGTTGGAAATCTCCAGTGTGTCATCGACGTCGAACGCATAGAGTTTCATTGCAAGTCCTTCCTTAAGGGCCCGCCGAGTCGTGTTACCAGATCAGTTGTCAATGCCCTGAGTTGCAACACACCTGCGCCACGCGCAGGCGCGCAATACACCGCGAGCTTGTGATCGTGGTCGTGCAGCGCGCGGAAGTGTCGAGCGTGACCATTACTAAAGCTAGCACCGCCGGCCAGCAGTGGCGGGGATCTGCGCGCGTCGGGTCTTGGGGACGGTGACCAGCGGTCCCGACAACACCTTCGCGCTCCTGTTCTTCGGTACCGACGCACTGGGTATTCCGATTCAGCCCGGTTTCTATCCCGACGCCGAACGCGCCGATTTCGCGTCGCCAGGACATCCCGGGCTCGACGTGAGCTTCCAGAATCGAGGCTGTAACACCTTGACCGGCAGCTTCACGGTGCACGAGGTCGCATTTTTCCGACGAGGCCGAGGCCGCGACCGGGTCATCCGTCGAGACTTTCTCCGCTACTTTTGAGCAACACTGCGAAGGCGCCGCCGCCGCCCTTTTTGGGAGCTTCTCGTACGACGCGTTCGGTGAGCCTCCGCAGATCCCGGAGCCCGGCACGCTCGCCCTGCTCGGCCTCGGTCTCCTGGGTCTCGGTGTCGTGCGACGCAGGGCCGCATAGTCCCCCTTTCTATCAGCCTGCGACGCTTTATGATTCTCCCGTTTACGTGGCACATCCAGCGTGACGGGCGCATAGTCATGCGTTCACGATGAGTTACGTCGTCACCGGACCCGCTGGCGTCGGCGCCGGCATGAACTCGATCCCGTGCCGTTGGCCGATTGCTGGCACCTTGGCCAAGTCGTCAGGAACCGTGCGGACTTCGCGATTCAGATCCTCGAAAAACGCGGAGGAATGAGCGGGCACTGCAAAGATGAGCACCCGCGCAGGAGACGGCGACGCTCCCTTAAATGCGTGCACAGTGTTGCGAGGGATGTAAGTGAAATCGCCTGATTCGACGCGCACCGGCTTCCCGTCTATCTCGAAGTCGAGCGCTCCCTCGATCATGTAGTAGGCCTCGTCCCAGCCGTGCCGATGCGCCGGTGGGCCGAGGCCGACTGGGATTTCTTCCTCCATCAATGACCAACCTCCCTTGGTGACTTCCGCATCGCAGAGGAACCGGAGTGGCATGCCGAGAACGTTGAGTGCGTTGCCTTCGCCAGCCTTGACGGTGACACTGGACATTGCGAGCCTCCTTATCTGCCGCTCTGGAAAGGTTGCGTCGCGAAGCGAACGATTTCAAGCTCTAGGGCCGAGTATCCGCTTTCCATCCATCTGGGTTGCCCGCGCCAGCCGGGCCTTAGGCGGCTCGAAACGAAACCCCTCCCTATGCTCCAAACACTCGCAAACCTGGCTCAGATACTAGGTGCAGTTGCAGTGATAGCAGGAATTGCATTCGGTCTTACTCAAGTGCGCCAGTTTAGACAGCAACGCCAGGACGCACTCGCAGTCGAGCTAATGAAATCTATTCAAGATGCGGAGTTCACTCGCTGGCTTCGTATTCTTCTGGAGGTCCCAGACAGTACTTCGTCCGCGGAGTTTCGATCGCTAGGGCCTACGGTGGGAGAGGCTGCGTGGGCGCTCAGCGCAAAGTACGAAACGCTTGGCTATCTCATTTATCGCGGAATCATGCCGATCGACACGGCAGAGGAGCTTATGGGTGGCGTGGGCGTACGGCTCTGGTATCGACTCAACTGGACCCGGACGCCGGCGCGGGGTCCTAGCCCGCCTTGGCGCTTATGAGAAATCCAATCCATAGGGGGACGCACAATGTATAGGCAATTCGCGCTTGGCCTGCTGATTGCGTTTGCGATGCCCGCGAGTGCGGGGACCACGCAGGTATCCGGAACCGCCGTGTTCAACAACGAGTGTCAACCGACGGGCGGGAGTCCACCCGACGATCTAGGGGATTACCCTCCGCTCGATCTCTCCGGGAGTCTGGACGGCTGCTGGTACACGTACGTCTCCAAATCGCAGTTCAACCCGAGCGGCACGTTGTAGAGCAGGGAACCGAGATCTTCGTCGGCTGCCTGGGCACGACGTGCGGAACATTTGAGACGATCTACACCTTCACGGCGAAGTACGTGGACGACACGTTCGCGGAGGAGATCCACGGTCGCTGCGAACATCGGATCGTGGGCGGCACAGGGGACTTCGCGGGGAAGAAAGGCGTGATCCTCTTCAAGGACGACGTCGTCAACCTCAAGTTCGACTACAGGGGCCACATCAGCCTGGGCACGTCGAACTGATCGAACGGTGGGAATTCAGGGCCGGTACTCGAAAGGGTACCGGTTCTTTTTGTTTCTGGCCGTCGGTGGGAGACGTGTTGTTAGACCTGGCGACGGGTTGCTTGGGACTTCCGTCTCGTCGGTTTTGCACGCTTCGATCCGCGACCTGAGAATCCCAAGCTCTTTGAGGAGCGAGGCGCGTTGCGCGGCATCGAGCCGGACCCTCGGATAGAGGTGAATCATCCTTTCATAGACCGCACGGGCGCTGGAACATTCCTGCTCGACCGCAGCAGCATCGCGACTCTTTATAGTAGGGGCCGACAGTGCGTGGCCCAACTTGGATGACGCGCCCATGACTTCCTCCATTGCGAAGTCGTAAGCCGTCAGAGTGTCGCCCCTGGGGGCGCTATCCGTGCGTGTAAGTTCCATCCCTGTGACCTCCGAATTGGCGAATCTGCGGGGCAAACAATATCGGTTATGTAATGAAGAACCAGTGATACACATCACACTTGTGCATAGAGCAGTCGCCGGACCGCAGCGTTGACAACGTTATGTGCAACCGGCCCACAGAGTACTGCAAACTTGCGACAGTCTGTTTCCTGGGTCTACGATCAGACGCACGACCACAATTGCAGCGCCACCTAAGAACGTAAGGGGCCACCATGACGCGCTACCTGGCCACGGTCGCAATGATGCTCACCGCATTCCCGATCTATGCACAGACCTATAAGTGCAAGGATCCGGCCGGCACCACAGTTTTTCAGCAAACTCCGTGTGCCGAAATCAGCGACCGTCATGAGAATACTGAACAAACGCAACAGGGCATCGAACCGCAATGCGCGACCCTCATAGCGAGTGAGACCGAGTACTTTCGATGTGCGGCGGAAGTATCGTGCGATCGATCCGGTTCGGTCGGCACCACACGGAGCCAATGTATTGAAAGGAAGCGGCAAGAGATGCAGCGGGACGCGTCTATCCGACGTGCGCTGGAAGCAGAGCGCAAGTCTGCAAATGAACGCGAAAAGCAGCGCAAGCAAGAGGAGTCGGCCCACGACGCCGCCGAGGGAGTCACAGAAAAGGCGGGAGCGGACAAGCCGTAGTTGATGCAGTCGATCTTGGGTCGAGCAGTACGGTTGGGCGCGGTAGCTTTCCGGGCGATCGCGACTAATGCGTTGGAGTCGTAGCCGCCTCGAACTCGATCGGCACCCGAAGCTCCATTTCCAAAACCTTGTTGATCATGTCCGATAAGGTGACCCCACCCATCAGGTGCACGGCATTCGCAACGTAGCCCTCGATGTGGGGCTCAAGCACGTGTAACGGGATTCCGAAATCTACTGGCGCGCAGCAGATTTTGAGACATCCGGTCACGCCGAACCGCGTCCCGTTGATGTGCTCGACTAGTGCCAACTGTTCGCCGGATTCCTGGCCGGCGACCTCGACCGTGAAGCGAACCGCCAGCACCACGCCGTAGGTGGAGTCGCGAATCCCCATCTCGGCTTCGCTGACGCTAAGCAGGCATAGAATGCCCCGCTTCATCCCGCGCTCTTGTTCTTGTTTGTATCTCGGAACCCACGCCATTATCGCTCTATTCGGAGCCGTCGGAGAACGGCTTTGTCCTGCGGCGTGCCTGGCAGAGCTTATGTAACCCGGTGCCCGATCAGTCCTTCCTGCTATACCAGTTCCCATCCCGCTTAACGAGGTTGTTCTTTTCGGCGCACAACCTCTCGGCGTCCACTCCGGTGCTTCCGACTTCGGCGAGTCCAGCCACGCCTCCGGTTGACTGCATACGCTGCTCCTGATTGATACACCGCTGCATGATCAGGGCGTTGTCCTGCAGCCGGTCTGCCTCTAACGTCTCAGTGGATTTCTGGTAGGGCCCGGACCAATACCAGTACGCAAACCCTATGATTGCCAGGATTATCGCTAGCTTTGCCATTAGCCGACTCCGGTCATAGGGGCCCGGTTAGTGTAACCCGGCACGTCAATGCAGATACGGTAGACTGCTGGGCCCAATGCCTGCCGCGGATGTGGCGATACATCCTGAGCCCATCCCACAAGCGGAGAACGCAGTGCACACCCGAGCCTTCAGCAGCCAACATGCGCGGAGTACGGCCGTCGGGCCGATGCTCTGCCTGATCGGAGCCGTCTTGCTTTCCGGGTGCGTCCAGCAGCACGCCCAGGTCAAGGGCGCGTGGCAGGAGGGTGTGCCACGCAATCAGTCGTTCACGAGGGTGTTGATCGTCGGCGTCAGCCCGCACGTCAACCAGCGCTGCAAGTTCGAAGCCTTTATGGCATCGCAGCTGAAGAGCGAGTCAGTGAAGGCGATCCGCAGCTGCGACGCAGTGACGAAAAAGGATCCGCTGACTCTTGAGAGCATCGAACAGGCGGTCGCATCCACACAGGCCGATGGGGTGCTGGCGACCAATCTCGTTTCCAAGGAGTACGAAACGAAGGAAGGCGGCAGCAGAGATACGCGTGGCAGCGCGACGTATAAGGCCACGGATGCGGGATTCGCGACTGGGTACTACGGTGTCTACGGGGTGCCGGTCGTCTATGGTGAGTTCGCGACGGCGGCCGCCATCACGACAGTTCAAGGCGAGGTCAGCGTCGCATCGAGGTTCTATGAAACGCGTGACAAGACCCTGATCTACACACTGGATACGCACGCTCGCAGCCTCGAGTCGACCGATGTCGCGCTTTCTGACATTGCGGCCGCGATTGCGAATCAGCTGCGCAGCGCCGGGCTGACCCACTAGATTTCTCGGTTCACACTGCAAGCACACGCAAGGTCCGGGGTGCAGACCTTCGGAGGCGAGTATTCGCCTGCGATTCCGCCATCATTCCGCCCGGTCCGCGGATCGCTTCACATGAGCCCGGATGACTAGTGCGATGCAAATCACGTCTCGGGTCTGCCAGCAATGCCGATACTTCGCCGCTATCGGTCGAACCGAAGGAAATGCACGTGTTTCATCATCTGGGCCGGAAGGCGGCGCGGGCTGCAGCGTCTGTCATTGTCTTGGGCTTTCTAGGCTCTTTGGCGGGTTGTGGGGGCGGCGGCGGGAGTGGCGAAGTAACGACACCGCCGCCGGACAACACACCGACACTGCAATCGATCGAGATTACACCCAGCCTTAAACAGGCTGCCGCCGGGACGACGGCGCAATTCACGGCGACCGGCGTCTACACGGACAACTCGACGCAAGACCTCACGACCCAGGCCACCTGGGAATCGTCCGACAGTGCGGTGGCGACGGTGAACGACGGTCTGGCGATCACGGCCGGCGTCGGTAGCACCACGGTGTCTGCGATCAGCGGCGATGTAAGCGGCAACACGATGTTGACGGTGACCAACGCGACCCTGGTGTCGATTGAGGTGTCACCGGCGGCCCCCAGCCTCGCGAACGGTTTGACTCAGCAGTTCACGGCGACCGGGCTCTACACGGACAACTCGACGCAAGACCTCACGACCCAGGTCACGTGGGCATCGTCCAACGGTGCGGTGGCGACGGTGAGCGACGTCGGCGGCTCGAACGGCCTGGCGACTACGGCCGGCGTCGGCAGCACCACCGTGTCTGCGAGCAGCGGCGGAGTGACCGGCGACGCGACGTTGACGGTGACCAACGCCACGCTGGTGTCGATTGAGGTGTCACCCAGTCCTTCGCAGGCTGCCGGCGGGACGACGGCGCAGTTCACGGCGACCGGCCTCTACACGGACAACTCGACGCAGGACCTCACGACCCAGGTCACCTGGGCATCGTCCGACGGCGCAGTGGCGACGGTGAGCAACGCCGCCGGCTCGAACGGCCTGGCGACCACGGCCGGCGTCGGCAGCACCACCGTGTCTGCGAGCAGCGGCGGAGTGAGCGGTGAGGCGACGTTGACGGTGACCGACGCGACCCTGGTGTCGATCGAGGTGTCACCGGCGGCCCCCAGCATCGCGAACGGTTTGACTCAGGAGTTCACCGCGACCGGCCTCTACACGGACAACTCGACGCAAGACCTCACGACCCAGGTCACCTGGGCCTCGTCCGACGGCGCAGTAGCGACGGTGAGCAACGCCGCCGGCTCGAACGGTCTGGCGACCACGGCCAGCGTCGGCAGCACCACCGTGTCTGCGAGCAGCGGCGGAGTGACCGGTGAGACGACGTTGACGGTGACCGACGCGACCCTGGTGTCGATCGAGGTGTCACCGGCGGCCCCGAGCATCGCCAACGGTTTGACTCAGGAGTTCACCGCGACCGGCCTCTACACGGACAACTCGACGGAGGACCTCACGGCGCAGGCGACCTGGGCATCGTCCGACGGCGCAGTGGCAACGGTGAGCAACGCCCCCGGCTCGAACGGCCTGGCGACCACGGCCGGCCTCGGCAGCACCACGGTGTCTGCGAGCCAGCGGCGGAGTGAGCGGTGAGACGACGTTGACGGTGACCGACGCGACGCTGGTGTCGATCGAAGTGTCACCGGCGGCCCCCAGCATCGCGAACGGACAGACTCAGCAGTTCACGGCGACCGGCCTCTACACGGACAACTCGACGGAGGACCTCACGGCGCAGGCGACCTGGGCATCGTCCGACACCGCGGTGGCGACGGTAAGCAACGCCGCCGGCTCGAACGGGCTGGCGACAGCGGTCGCGCTCGGCACCCCCACCGTGTATGCGACCAGCGGCGGAGTGACCGGTGAGACGACGTTGACGGTGACCGACGCGACCCTGGTGTCGATCGAAGTGTCACCGGCGGCTCCGAGCATCGCGAATGGCCAGACGCAGCAGTTCACGGCGACCGGCCTCTACACGGACAACTCGACGGAGGACCTCACGGCTCAGGTCACCTGGGCATCGTCCGACAGCGCGGTGGCGACGGTAAGCAACGCCGCCGGCTCGAACGGCCTCGCGACCACCGCCGGCCTCGGCAGCACCACCGTGTCTGCGAGCAGCGGCGGAGTGAGCGGTGAGACGACGTTGACGGTGACCGACGCGACGCTGGTGTCGATTGAGGTGTCACCGGCGGCCCCCAGCATCGCGAACGGTTTGACTCAGCAGTTCACGGCGACCGGCCTCTACACGGACAACTCGACGCCAGACCTCACGACCCAGGTCACCTGGGCATCGTCCGACAGCGCGGTGGCAACGGTGAGCAACGCCCCTGGCTCGAACGGCCTGGCGACCACGGCCGGCGTCGGCATCACCACGGTGTCCGCGGCCAGCGGCGGAGTGAGCGGTGAGACGACGTTGACGGTGACCGACGCGATCCTGGTGTCGATTGAGGTGTCACCGACGGCCCCCAGCATCGAGAACGGTTTGACTCAGCAGTTCACGGCGACTGGCCACTACACGGACAACTCGACGCAAGACCTCACGACGCAGGTCACCTGGGCATCGTCCGACGGCGCGGTGGCGACGGTGAGCGACACGCTCGGCTCGAACGGCCTGGCGACCACGGCCGGCGTCGGCATCACCACCGTGTCTGCGACCAGCGGCGGAGTGACTGGCGACACCACGTTGACCGTGATCCCCGACTCCCCTTCGGTGGATGAACTGGTGGCGGCCCTGCTCGCTGCGGTGACGGGCGTCGGGCCGGGCCACAGTCTTGCAGACAAGATGACGGCCGTGCAGAACTACCTCGCGCTCGTGCCGCCTGACATAGTGTCGGCGTGCAGCAAGCTGGATGACTTCAAGAACCAGGTGTCCGCTCTGAGCGGCGGTTCTGTCCCAGTGCCGCTGGCCAATCAATTGACGGCGGATGCGAACGCGATCAAGGCGGCCATTCCGTGCCCGTGAGCGACATATCGAATTGACACAGAACCCCGGCCCCACCAGTCCAAGTCAGAGCGGACGGTGAGGCAGGGGTAACAGGACGCCCCACGGAGCTGACTCCTACCGCGTGCGAGAGACGGTCTGCGATTTCGCCCGCAGGCAGCACTCCAGCAGACCCTGCACTGACTTCCCGCATGACCTTGCGCATCTCAGCGTAGGGCGGGTGAAAGGGTGTCAATGCCCGGCTGCGGCCCCACTCCATCGTGAAGGCAATGATCTTGCCCTTTCTCGGGTCGACGATGTGGCGGCTGTACGCGTAGTCGTCCGTCGATGCGGCGGTCGGGTAGAGACCCACCGACTGCTGGACTCGGTATTTGCGTCCGCGCACGCGTTGGATCGCGGCGGCCATGTACCGGCCCATTCGTACCGCCGTTCTTTCGTCCGCCGCTGGAATGTGTTCGCGGTACACGTCATCGTGAATCAGGCCCCGCTTCCCGTCGTACGCTGGGTTCCTGAAGTTCATGCGTGGGTCGTCGGACTGGTTTTCGTCACTGCCCCAGCTATGCAGGATCGTCTCGCCGTAGCTGTGCAGATCGACGAGATACCGGATGTTTGGAAAGCGGTCGAGTAGCCAGATCACATTGCGGGTTTCGGGCTCGGAGGCTGCGCGCCTCCCAGCGTAGGTTTCGTAGTCCCCGGGGTTGAAGGAGCTTCCCACGGTGTCGGGAGCGAAGTGACGATCGAAACGCCAGAGGAACGGAAAATTCCGGTTGAGGTCGACGCCGATGGACTTGTGGCTGCGGCCCCGCGGCGCGGGCCGGCGGTTCTTCCTCCACATCGGATGACGATCCATGCTGAAACGTCGGCCGTCGGGATTTACTTGGGGGAAGAGGACTACGTCCATCTCCTCGACGATTTCCCGAATCTGTGCCGCAGTGAAACTCTTCCCACCAAGACGAACGCTCTTTCGGTCACGATAAGCCCGGAGTACGCGCATCGCGAAATAAACAAGGATGTCGGGGCTGCCCCATTCCCGCCCATGCACGCCTCCAATGAAGCAGACAGCGACCCTGCGTTTGCCGCCGCCCTTGCCGATGCGGACGGCATGGCATCGCCGCTTTTCCCAGGTCAAGTTCGGTAGCGGAATGCGCTCGAAATAGCCGGCGTGGTTCTTCTCGCCGGACGCGATACAGGCCTCGACCTCGTCGGCTGTCAGATAGCCACCGCCCCAGATGACATCGCCGTAACGTCCCCGCTTCAGACGATTGTCGACAGCCGTGTGGCCCTCCGTCTGCCGCCGACGATCGTGGCCGTCCACCTCTTCGAGACGAGTGACGGTGTAACCCTGCCGGCTGAGCCAGGGAATCTTTTCGCCCGGTACATAGGCGTCCACGACGATGCCGCCCCTGTCTTCGCGGTAGCCGACGACGACCACACGGAGCTTTGGCCCGAGAGCGCTCAGGTGACGGCGGTCACGCCCAGTGATGGAGACGTGGTAGAGGGGCATGTAGACCCTGGAACAACGCGTTCGCCGGCACGATCAATACCGTGCAGGCAAGGCACAGGATCGAGTGACTTGCTGGAATCGACAGTCAGTGCACGTACGTGACGAACGCACCCTTCATGTCACCGTCTTCGGTGTAAATCTCCAGATCGCCGAACTTCCAGCCCTTGGCCTCCATTTGGGCGTGCATCTTGTTCAACTTTTCGCTAAAGCCTTGCTGCCCTTTGCCGTCGATCCACACGGTCGTCGTATTCTGCGCGACTGGCTCGTCCTTGGCGTGAGAAGCCACTGCAAACAGCCCAACCGTTGCGAGTAATCCCGCGAATGCGGACGTCAGAATCGTCACTCTCTTCATGGTTTTCCCCTGACGGTAAATAATCTTGAAAAAGCACCACCTGCACGTCGCCTCGACGTCGGCAATATCGGCACCGCGGCGACCAGCCAATGATGCAGAGTCGCCACGCCCTCAGCAATCACGCGCGCCAGAGAGCTCTCCGGCGCCGTCATCCATTCAGGTTCACGCTTATGGTAAACGCAGGTCAGAGAGTTGACTGTTGGTCAGAAGCCCTCGGCCTGGCGGAAGTCACGTACCCACTCCGCCGTCCTTCTAAGGCCCCCAAAGGGATAGAAATGCAATAGCACCTCGCCGTGCTTGGCGGGGTCGAGCCCGCGGGCAAGGTCCTTGATGAGTGCGTCCGGCCCAGTCGTGGTCAGCAACTTCGTGATCGACGCGCCATACTTGCTCATCACCTTGGCGGACGCGCCGACGCCGCAGCGCGCGGCGAAGCGCAGCAAGGTCTTGACGCTGGCCGGACCGGGCACACCGATGCGCACCAGCCCGTGCACACCCACGCCCCGCAGCTGCTCGAGCCAACTCAGGATCGGTTCTGCGTCGAAACCAAACTGTGTCACCACCGCGAAGTCATGGCCCATGTCCGCGATCGCCGCCTGCTTTTCGCGCTTGGCCTGCCAGAGCTTCTCGCTGCCGATCTCGGGGTGGCCTTCCGGATATCCTGAGATCCCAACCCTGCTGACCCCGTATTTGCCCAGAAGCCCGGTGCGGATGACCGCCAGCGCGTCGGCATACGGGCCTTCCGGCTGCGGCGGATCGCCCGCGACGACAAACGCGCGGTCGATCGCCGCCTCGCGCTGGAGCGCCGCGAGGAACGCCTCGAGCTCGGCCTGCGACTTCAGGCGCCGGGCCGAGATGTGCGGCACCGGTACGAAGCCGAGCTGGCGCACCCGGGCAGCCGCTGCCACGCGGGCCGGGAAATCCTCGTTGGGCAGGAATGTAATCGCGATCTTCGTACCCTGTGGAACGATGTTCGCCGCCTCCTCGAGCTGGGGCACGTCCTTGGCCGTGATCTCCAGGGAATAGTTCTGCAGCAATCCTTCGAGTGCGGTGCGTGCGGCGGCGGGGTCAGTAGGGACCGTCGTCATGGCCGATCTCCTGGAGGGCAACTCAACCCGGCATGACCGCCCAAGCGGCGAGCGCGGCTAGCTTCTGATCACGCCCCCACGGGGGCGCGGCGAGCTTGCCGACCTTGGATGGATCGAGCGATGCGGGTGGAACGACTCGTACGGGAATCGTGCACGCGTCGCGTAGGACGTCGCGGTAGAAGCAACCCTCGGTCGTGTGAATGCGCGGGTGCGATGCGAGTACCGTTTCGAGATCTCCAACCTCGCCGTCCTTCGCGACGATCGCACACGCGCTCACATTCTTCGCGAACAAAGGCAAAAGCGCTCGCCTTGCATTCGCAACGGCCCTCCTTCGCGCATCCGCGATCCACTTCTCGGCTGCCGCGCGCTTCATCTCCGCGGCCATGTGGAAACAGAAGCGCTCCGAGTCGCCGAGGATATCGATTACGGTGTTGGCTACGATCTCCGGCCTGCTCGGCGAGCCGCCGACTACCACGCAGGCTCCCCAGCCGGTGTGGACGCTGATTCCCATCGCGCGCTGCACGGTCGAATGCTATCACTAGCCCGCACGGCAGTCGGATCGGTGCTCAGATGAACGAGCGCACCGGGTCCTGGCCATCCCAGCCGATGGTGGCGCGATAGAAGCTGTTGAAGACCGGCTCGAACGCGCCGCCCAGCTCGATGAGCTCGACAAAACCGGGCAGCTGTGCCGTCGTGTCCATGTAGGCGACACGACCTCCGCTTGGCACGCGCGCGATGAAGGCAAGCTCATGCCCGGCGGCACCGTAACGCGCCATGTCCCGGTCGAAATTCGCTGTCGCAACGCCCCAGTGATGAAAGCCAGGGCCCCGGACCTGGAGTACTTCGCGATACACGGAGGGAGCGTCGTTGTTCGGCTGGATGAGCTCGACATTCATGTGCCCGGCGAAGCTCATGGCGAGCGAGACGTCGGCGCGCGATGGCTTGCCGCGATATTGCGGGTCATCGCCGGTGAAGCTGGGGAGCAGGAACCATGGGCCGACGTTTAGTTTGCTGATCCAAAGGTTCATCGCCCGATGAATGTCCGTAACGACGTATGCCATCTGAATGATGCCGTCGTCCGGCTGGCCGAAGGATACGAGACTCATGGAGACTCTCCCGCCCAACCATCGTTCCGGGAAGTCTAGACCATAGATTCAGGCCAAGTTGACTGGTTACCTGAGGAAGGACTATGGTCTGCGCGCAATTTACGTACCAACAACATCTGCTGGCGACGCTGGCGGCAGCAAATGCCGCTCCAGGATGGCGTGTCACGCAGTCTCATGGGGGATCTTATGCAGCGAATTCCATTCGTGGTACTGACTGCCATGCTTCTGGCAGCATTTGGCGCGACCGCCAGCGCGGACGATACGGCTGATCTCATTGCGCAGGACAAGGCGTGGGGTGCCGCGGGTACGAAAGGCGATGCCGACGCGGTGGCGAAACTCCTCGCCGACAACGTCGTTTCCGTCAGTGAAAGCGGCGTGAGAGGGAAGCAGGCTGAGCTTGCCGACACCAAGCCCGCACCCGCCGGAACCCAGTACGAGCCGACTGACTTTAAGGTGATATTTCTCAACCCTGACACGGCCGTCATGACCCACAGCACAAAGGGTGACGAAGCCCACCACAGCCTGCACGTGTGGTCGCGAAAGGGCGGCCAATGGCAGGTGGTTGCGACGTCCAGCACGCCCGTCAAGAGCGAATAAGCGGGCGGCACAACCGGTTCCTGCAGCCCCGCAGCCTCGAGCTGCGGGCACGGGTGGCCGTTTGTTGGATGGGACCTGTTCGGCCGACCATGGGCGAGCGATCTATGCGTTCGGTGCGACCGCGGGCTATCGCCCGTCCTGGCGGTCAGGTGTCCCGTTCGAGCTCCGCGCGGAGCCGATTTCGATCGCCGATATGGATCGCGTGCGTTTGCTCGAAGCCGCGCAGTCGAGCGCTGGCGTCCGTCGTGTCGTGGCCATCACGGCCCAGCGTTTCAATGATTGCCCGTTGCTTCGCGAGCGTTCGCTCGCCTATGGCGATATGCCGCTCAGCCTGGGCCACCCGGGCGAGTGTCAGCGTTCGGTCCATAGCACCACGATACCAGACATCAGGAGACGACCGGGGACGATAACTCCCTTGTTTAATTTGTGTCCGACGTGGCGAGGCGACGATTTCCTACAGCCTGCATCGAGAGGTCGCTGCTAGGGTTCCCCCCATGCGACGCGCTCTTGTGCTAGACGATCTTGACAGGGCCGAAAGGCAGGTTGTCGCCGGTAAGAAACAGATTACCGAGCAGATCGAGTTTATTGCCTGGCTCGCGTGGTTTGGTCGCGACGCGACGGGCGCCAAGGCGCTACTTCGCGATTTCGAGCGAGGGCTGGCGAGGCACATTGCCGATCGAGAACGGCTTCACGCGCAACTCACGTATCTGAACGAAATCGAAGTATCGCGCCAACGGCAAAGGCGCCAGAGCGTCCAGGAACTGCCCGCGTTCGATACTCCGATTGGCGCCACGCTCGTTGGCGCCGCGCTCGTCGAAATCTAGCCGCGCACTGGCATCACGACGCTCGGACCCAGCCTTGGGTCAGCCGTCCCAGCTGTGGCACGTGCACCGCCGTCCCGGCAAACCGGATTCGTCCGGCACCCAAACGGCAACTTTTCGGACAGCAATATGTATCGGAGATCGGCACGATCTCGCAATGGCTAAGCCCACCGGACGGAACATAGCAGCCGGGCGCCTCGCGATTCTGGCGTGGCATCACTGGCTCCTAAGTCAGCAGGTCCACCGCCGGCGACGGATGGCGCTGTAGATCGTGTCCCACCCCGAAGACAGCTTGGGCGACGACACCATGACGCCGTACCAGTTTTCCATGGAGGAAATTGGCGTCGGGTTATCGCGCTTGACCGAGGCGCTGGCGACGGATGATACGAACACGATCGCACAGGCGTGTTCCGAGGCTCGTTTGGTGTACAGGAGGATGGTGCACCTGTACCCGAAGTTGCAGCTCGATCCGACGAAACGCGATTCGCTCCTCGAGCAGCTCTCTCTTCTGAGGTGGCGGATCGAGGAGTGTGAGCGAAGGACTAAACGACCGACCGCCGTAGGTGGTTAGCTGTCGCCACGTTGATGGCAACCGCCGCAATGGCCCCGGCTAATGCAGCAGCACTGGCCGTAGAAAATACACCACTTCCAGCGTCACCGGATCGATCAGCTCGATCGACCCTAGCTCTTCGCGGAGCACCAACGTGTTGAAGTACGCAATCTCGTTGTCAGGGGTGCCCGCGGGAAGTTCGAAGGTCAAATGTCGGCATCCCTCATCGTCGATCTCCAGCGTGACAACACAGTCGTCGTCCATTGAAGTATCTCCGTCCGCTGATTTCCTGGCTTGGTGAATACACTGAGGGGCCAGCCAGCCGAAATCCGTAGTCGAAGATCTCAAGTTCGCTCAGTCAAGTCCGACGTCGGGGCGCGGGGCCCAGCCGGATGTAGGCCGACGACCGACGGACGAGGGTATTAGGTAGTAAATATATATAAATGGACGCCCGTGCGGATGACGCACGGTCACTCCAGTGGCGCCTCCGCAAGCCGCCACCGTCCATCCCACGTCTCGATCTCGTACCGATCGGTTTGGGGAAACCCGGGCGGGCGGGTGTGCTCGAAGCGAGGGTCGAACTCGATGCGCGTGGCGAAACGCGGCTCGGTCCTGGAGACCGTGCCAGCGGTGAGGCTTCCGTAGATCAAGAGGGTCGCCGGACCGCGTGCGCCGGCGTTCCTGACGATGAAGCGCTTGCGCGCGTAAACGGCAGCATGAATCTCGAGATCGCCGGGTCCCGTTATCTCGGCGCGGTCGACCTCGACGTTGCCGTCCGATACCAGGCCGAGGTAAGCGTCCGCGCCGGCGTTACCCGAACCGCCCGCGTAGGTCAGGTCACCCTGCACGACGATGCGCTCGGGCGAATAGACGGTCACGATGCCATTGACCGCGCCCCGGACGTGCAACTCGCTATCGGGCCCGCCGATGATGTAGGTAGGTCTGTCCGATGCGAGTCGTCGCCGCGCTTCGGAGCGTGACGCGAGTTCCAGGCAATCGTATTCGCCGTTGGCGTGGAAGATGATGAGAGCATTGCTCTGAACCAGGTGCACGTCGGCATTCGGAGCCGCGCCTTCGTGCGCGACAGGGAGGGAAACCTGCGGCAAGCTGATGCGCGCGCTGCGCGTCTCGAGGCCGCCAGCAAATATCTCGCGCCGTGACCGCCAGCCTTTCTCTTCGTCGACGAGGATCCCGCGAGCCGTCGTGACCTTGCCGAGCAGGCGCGGAGCGACTTTGTGGTCGTACGTGAGGTGTATGTCGGAATTGCTGTGGAATCTGCCGATGATTTCGTCGTCGTGCAGCTGCACGGACTCGTCCCAGCGGTCGACGAGCTGTGTGAAGTGCGAGAACGTGAGACGCTTCATCTGCATGACCGTCTGAATGGGCTCGCCACCGTGCTCGGTCATGATCTCGACTGTCACCCGCTCGATGCCCGTTCCGTCCGCGGGCGGCCGGCGGGTCAGTACGGCCTCGAAGCTGCGATGGTGCTCGTTGAACGCGAGATGAGACCTGCAGAGCGCTGCTGTCGAGGAGCTCGTGGGCCTCGCGCACGAGCCGGCGTGTCAGGACGGCTTGCTCCGCAGGGGCGAGCGTCGCGACCAGCATCTCGGTCGTCGGCGGTAGCGGGTCCTTCTCCAAGGCAGGCTCGGCGGGCATGGCTGTGTCGGCCACAGCGTCTGCCGCCGCTTCGGCGATCGTCGAGTCCAGCGACGCGCCTGCGTCGTCCGGAGTGGGGAAATCGGACGCTCCTGCGAGGGGTGGTTCCTCACCCATGTCGTCGTCGAGCTCCTCCGGTGGCAGCTCGCCCTGCTCGGCCGTGTCTGCCGGCTGCGGGGACGGAGCGGCGAGCTCCGCAGTTCTCGATAACCCTTGCTC
Organism: uncultured Gammaproteobacteria bacterium; assembly: GCA_963728295.1. Classification (GTDB taxonomy): domain Bacteria; phylum Pseudomonadota; class Gammaproteobacteria; order Steroidobacterales; family Steroidobacteraceae; genus DATJKD01. The sequence goes on from CAVSKB010000013.1 coordinate 16,747, forward strand.
CGACGGGGCAGCCTCCTGAACGACCTGCGGCTCGATCCGCACCTGGAGCGGAGGCGCCTCAGCCTGGGTCAAAGGTCCGCGGCGGAAGGCGCCCGCGGGCAGGAAGACCGGTGCATGCAGAATGAGGGAGACGAGCACGGCCCAGGCAATCCAGCGGTCGTGCTCGGCCGAATCTTGCCCATCCCGCTGCAGCGATCTCGCCACGGCACTCGACCCGCGTCCTCGGCCGCTCCCCGGCCAGAGGATAGTCCCGTCGGGATCCGGTCGCTGAACCTTTTCCTTCGCGGCAGGCACCTACAGGCGCAGAAGTTGTGGACGTCCTGGTCAGCGGGGTAGGCAACATGAGCGCCTGGCGTACTTTGATCCGTCGCGTCGTGACGACCCTGTTCGTTGCACTCGTGGCGTCCTGCGGAGGTGGGGGTTATGGCGGTGGCGGTGGGGGCTCCACCCCCCCTGCAACCCTGACGCTGTCGCTCGAGCCGACCACCATCACGCTGGGCCAAAGCGCCACCCTCACCTGGACCACAAATGGTGCGAGCTGTACAGCAACCGGAGCGTGGAGCGGAACGAAGTCCGCAGGCGGCAGCGAGACCGTCACCCCGACCGCAACTGGCATGTTTACCTATGGCTTGTCATGCCTCGGCGGAGGGTACGGCGAAAGTGATGGCAGGTCGGTGACGCTCACGGTCAACCCGGCGGCCAGCGCCTTCACAATGACGCTCCTGGTCTCCGGGTTTGGGGGTAGTGCGGCCATTACGACGGATCCGAAGCTGGTGAGCCCAATGGGCATCGCCCTTATGCCGGGCGCCTCGGTCCGAGTGGCAAGCAGCAGCATGTCAACGGAATACGACGGCAACGGGAAACTCCAGTCCCCGCCTCGCACAGTGGCGGCTGGGGTATCAGCGATTGGAATGAAAACGACGATGGACCCGACCGGGATCGTCGCCAACAGCACCCCGGATTTCGTGATCACCGCGGCTGGAAAGTCTGGCCCGGCTCAGTTCATCTACGCGGGGAAGGGCGGAATGCTCGGGGCCGGTTCGGGCGACATCGCCGAGACCACGATCGCGTACGCGGCTACGGACGGTGCGGTCTACCTGGGTTTGGCGCTCGCCAGCGACGGAGGCGGCACATTCCTGTACGCCACCGACTTCCGGAACAACAAGATCGACGTGTTCGACGGGAACTTCAGACGGATGGCGCCACGAGCGGGCAGTTTCAACGACCCGGCTCTGCCGCCCGGCTACGCGCCGTTCGGAATCCAGGCCGTTCAGAACGCAGCCGACGGCTCGACGCGGATCTACGTCACCTATGCGCGCCAGATCCCGCCCGATAACCGGGACAACGCCATCGGCGCGGGGCTCGGTCTCGTGAACGTGTTCGATACCCGGGGGACATTGCTCAAGCGTCTCGTGCCGGATGGCGGTGCGCTGGATGCGCCATGGGGCATCGCCCTTGCGCCCGCCGATTTTGGCAGCCTCGGCAATGCGCTCCTCATCGGAAATTCCGGCGACGGGAGGATCAATGCCTTCGATCCCGCGACCGGCAAGTTCGTCGGTACGGTGAGCGACGCCGATGCAAGGCCGATTGCGACGCGAGGCCTCCGCGCCCTGGCGTTCGGCAACGGGAGCCACAGCCAACCTCACAATACGCTGTTCTTCACGGCCGCCACCGACGAGACGGACGGCATTTTCGGGCGCATCGACGTGGGCGCAATGCCAGCGCCGTTGGAGCTCGCCGATTGAGGTAACGCTGACGTTCGACCGACACCCCCGAAGGCCGTCAGCGCGATCAACCGAGCACGTGTCTTGCAGAGCGGGCGGGGTTCGCGGAAGACTTCCGCGAACCCTCGAGGAGAATGCCCATGACGCTGCAGGACTGGGGAGCGATCGGCGAGATGGTCGGCGCGCTGGCGGTGGTCGTCACGCTGATCTATCTGGCAAAGCAGATCCGCATGAACACACATGCGATGGACGAAGGGCGCAAGCTCGCGCTCGCGCAAACCTACCAGATGCGGTCCGATGCTCTGCAGGCCATGCTCGTGCACGCCGCCGATTCTGAGCACATCGGACCGATCATCATCAAGCTCACCGAGTTCGGCTATCCCGAGGACGTCAAGGCGCTGGATGAACTGACCGATCCCGAGCGTCGGCGGTTCCGGATGTGGCAGATCGCGCAGCAGACGCACTGGGACAACATGCACTATCAGTTCCAGCAGGGATATCTGGATCGCGAGTACTATGACGATGCGTTCAAGGATCGCGTCGTACGGCTCGCGCCGACGTGGAAGGCACTCGGTCTGACGAGCGGCCGCCGGAGTTTCTTCGCCGAGATCGAGCGCCTGGCGCGGGAGTGAGGTCGGTGTCGCAGGCGGCTCGATGGCGCCGGCGAAAGCTCGGTACGAGGCGTCGCCGCGGTTCTGGCCTGGAAACTGTGGACTGCGTCACAGCCAGCCCCGCCCCGATCGCGGCACCGGCTGACAGAAAGAGAGCTGCGTCGTCATGCGCGACTGATCGCAGCCCTACGATCTGCGATGCGGCTCGAACCGCGTCCGGATGCGCTCGGCTTGAAGCTCCATACCAAGGTTCTGATAGCGCTTTACGCGGTGTTTGCCGTGTACGGTGTCATCGACTACACGATTCAGAGGCAGGTCATACTGCCAAGCTTCGAATCGCTCGAGGAGGAATCCGCGCGCACCGACATGGAGCGGGTCACGCGCACGCTCGACCGCGAGCTGACACAGCTCATGACCTTCAGTGCCGACTGGGGCAACTGGATCGACACCTACAAGTTCATGGAGGACAAGAACCAGGATTTCATCGACATCAACATGAACCCATCGTTCCTGAACTCCTCCGGAATCGAGCTGGTGGCGTTTCTCGATCGGGAGGGCCGTTACGTCTGGCGTCAGGGCTATGACGCCAGGATTCATGAGCCGCTCCGCTTCGCGTTTCTCGACGACGATTCGCTGGGGTCCGGGCACCCGTTCCTGCCGGCGATTGCACAGGGCACGCGCAACCAGGGCATCGTACTGACCGAGCATGGGCCGATGCTGCTCACGCTGTCGCCGATCCTCGACGGCAACGGCAACGGTCCACATCGCGGGGCGGTGCTGATGGGCCGGCTGCTCGCCGGAAAGCGCATCGCGCAGCTCGCCGAACAGGCACAGGTGCAGTTGACCCTCAGGGTCCTTGGTACACCGTACCCGCAGCAGAGCACGGCGCCGGACGGGCCCGTTATGACCCGCATCGTGCATCGTGAAGGCATCAACGAGGTTTACCGCGAGATCACTGACATCTATGGCAGGCATGCCCTGAGGTTGCGGATCGATGTGCCGCGATCGATCACGGCCAAGGGGCGGGCGGCCACGCGGTTTGCGCTCTCATCACTGCTGATCGTCGGCGTGATCGTGATCCTCGTCCTGATCTTCGCAATACGCCACATGATCCTCGGCCCGGTCAGCCGGATGACTCAGCACGCGGTGCGCATCGCCGAGCATGACGACCTGACGGTTCGCCTCGCTCTCGACCGCCGGGACGAGCTCGGGTCTTCTCGCCCGCGAGTTCGACAAGATGGTCGACAAGCTGGAGGATGCCCGGCGCCGGCTGGTCGACCACTCCTTCGAGGCCGGCGCCGCCCAGCTCGCAAGCGGCGTGCTGCACAACGTGGGCAACGCGATGACGCCGCTCAGCGTCACCGTGGCCTCGCTGCAGAAGCGCCTGCGCGAGGCGCCGGTTGACGACGTCATGCTGGTACTTGCCGAGATGGACAAGGCGGACGTCTCGCCCGAGCGCCGTGCGGATCTCGAGGAGTTCCTGCGGCTCACCGGTCGCGAGCTCGCCAGTGCCGTCACCCAGGCCCACGGCGAGTCCGACACGGTGGCGCGCCAGGCAGAGATGATCCAGCAGGTGCTTGCGCAGCAGCTCCGTTCGTCGCATGCCGCACCGGTCATCGAAGCCGTACGCCTGCCCGATCTGATCGAGCGCGCCGTCGACATGGTCCCCATAGCGCTGCGCCCGTTCCTCTCCATCCATGTCGACTCTGCGCTGCAGTCGCTCAAGTCCGTCCACGTGGCGCGTACGACGTTGCAGCAGGTCTTTCAGAACCTGATCCAGAACGCGGCCGAGTCAATGCGGGACGTCGGCCGCGCGCGCGGCAACCTTCATGTCTCGGGCGGCATCGTGGCCGGCCCCGAGGGCGGCAAGCTCCAGCTGCGCTTCACCGACGATGGTGCCGGCATCGCGGCGGAGCACTTGCCGCGGATCTTCGAGCGCGGCTTCAGCACGAAGTCGCGCGAGTCCAATTCAGGCATCGGGCTGCACTGGTGCGCCAACGCCCTGCACGCGCTTGGCGGCAGCCTGAAGGCGGAGATATCCGCGTCCGGCCAGGGCGCGAGCTTCCTGGTTACGTTACCGATGGTCGAGCAAGGCACCGGCGCGGCCCGCGCCGCATGAGAAAGCACATGACAGCAAGCAACCGACAGTCCATCCGTGTCCTGGTGGTCGATGACGATCCGGACATCCTGGGCGCATACCGCCAGGTCCTGAGCGACTCCGTGCCCAGCAGTGATCGTGCTGCCATCGACGATCTGCGCGCACGGCTGTTCGCGTCGGGTGGCGGCAAACGCCAGCCGGCCGCTGCGTCAGCGGCTGCGAGCTCGTTCGAGGCGATCGTATGCAACGGTGCCGAGGCGGCGGTCGACGCGGTCCGTCAGGCGTCCGCGGCCGGCGAGCCGATCTCGGTAGCATTTCTCGATATGCGCATGCCACCAGGCCCCGATGGTGCCTGGGCCGCGGAGCGCATACGCGAGATCGACCCGCTGATAGAGATCGTGATCTGCACCGCGTATTCCGACGTCGATCCGGCGGAGATCGGCAGGCGCGTCACGCCTGCGGACAAGCTGTTCTATCTGCAGAAGCCGTTTCATCCGCACGAGGTGCGACAACTCGCGCTCGCACTCGGCGAGAAGCGTGCGGGTGCCGAGCAACGCACGGCGCAGCTTACGGAGTTCGACCTGCTGACCGGCCTCCCGAGCCGCGCGCGATTCATCGCACACCTCGGGGAGGCAGTGCAGGAGGCGCGCGCCAACAAGCACAAGCTCGCCGTGCTGCACGTCGATCTGGACAACTTCCGCCGCGTCAACGACACGCTGGGGCTCGTCGCAGGTGATGAGCTGTTGCGGCTTGTCGCGCGGCAGGTGCGGGAGTCGCTGCGACGCGACGACGTGGTGTCGCGCACACCCCGTCGGACCGATGCAAGCGACGATGTCGCGCGCATCGGCGGAGACCAGTTCATGGTGCTGCTGCACGCGATCAATGATGTCAAGGATGCGGCGGCCGTCGCGGAACGCCTGACGAAGCCATTGATCGCGTCTACGCCGCTGGCCAATCGGTCCCTCTCGGTGACGGCGAGCGTCGGGGTCGCGATCTATCCGACCGACAGTTCGGATGAAGAAGCGCTGCTGCGTCACGCGAGCATCGCGATGAATGGTGCGCGAAGACGCGGCGCGGGCCACTGTGCCTTCTATGACGAGGCGATGCATGCGGGTGTGCAGAACCGGCTCAAGCTCGAGGCGTTGCTCCAGACGGCGCTCGCGAAGAACGAGTTTTCGCTGCACTACCAGCCTCAATTCGACCTGAGCACCGGCAGGATTTCGGGCATCGAAGCACTGCTGCGCTGGAACAGCAGCGAGCTCGGGCCGATCACCCCGGACGAGTTCATCCCCGTCGCCGAGGAGATCGGCGTAATTCTGCCGATCGGTGAGTGGGTTCTTCGCAGCGCATGCCGGCAGGCGCGGATCTGGCAGCAGAACGGACTCCCGGAGATGCGGATAGGCGTCAATGTGTCGTGCCTGCAGTTCACGCAGCCGAACTTCGTCGCGCTGGTGGCAGATGTGCTCAAGGAAACGGGACTCGAGGCGCGAACGCTCGAGCTCGAGATCACCGAATCCCTGTTGATGAAGAACGAGGAGTTGACCAGCAAGCTGCTGCTGGAGTTGCGCAGTCTCGGCGTCTCGGTCGCGATCGACGATTTCGGCATCGGCTACTCGAGCCTCGGCCGGCTGAACGACTTCCCGGTGAACAGGCTGAAGATCGATCGCTCCTTCGTACAGGGCGTCGACAACATGGGGCGGCCCGCCGCGCTCGTGGCGGCGATCCTGTCGATGGCCAAGGCGCTCGGCCTCGACGTCGTGGCCGAGGGCGTCGAGGACTTCAACCAGCTGCTGCACCTGCAGGACCAGCACTGCAACGAAGTCCAGGGCTACCTACTCAGCAAGCCACTGCCGGCCGACAAGGTCACCGAGTTGCTCGATCGTCTCGCCAAGAGCGACGAAGCAAGCCGCACCATGCGGCTGCGCAGCCTGGCTGGTTGATTCCGGCCGAACTTCGGGCCCACCGGAATGTCGCATACTGCAGGGGCGGCACGAATGTCCCCTGGCCGTCCGAATCGGAGGAGGCTTGCATGCGTGGATCGCTGAGGTGCGCTTGGCTGGTGATGATCGGGTGTGTCGTATTCGGCACGGCACCCGCGGAGGAGACGTTCCGGTGCGGCAGCAAGCTGATCGGTATCGGGATGACGCAGGGCGAGGTCCTGGCGCACTGCGGAGAGCCAACGTCCCGGTCGGCGGAGGAGCAGGATGTGCGCAGTGGCAACCAGGTCGTGGGGAAGACGACGGTCCACAGGTGGACCTACGAGTCCTATAGCTCCACGCGCACCCTCGTCTTCGATCAGGACCGCCTGACGTCGATCGAGTGACCGGTAGGGGCGTCAGGTAGCCTCACATCGGGAGATCGAAGGCCAGCACCTCGGCATCGCGTCCCGCCTCGAAAAGCAGCGTCTCCGTACCGGTTAGCTTCAACGCATCGCCAGCGTCCAGCCTGACCCCGCCGGCGATCACGCTACCGCGAGCCACGTGCACGTATGCGCGACGGTGCGGCAGAATTTCGAGCGTCGCGTGCTCCGCTCCATCGAACATGCCCGCATACATTCGCGCGTCCTGATGAATGAGGACCGATCCGTCTGCGCGGTCGGGCGACGCGACCAGCCGCAGCCGGCCGCGCTTGTCGCCTGCGGGAATGCATCGTTCCTCGTAGCTCGGCGCGATGTCGCGCCTGTTCGGCTGGATCCAGATCTGAAGGAAATGAACCGGCTCGGTCTTCGACGGGTTGAACTCGCTGTGCCGGATCCCGGTGCCGGCGCTCATCCGCTGGACGTCGCCCGGCCGGATAACGGAGCCATTGCCGATCGAATCCTGGTGTGCCAGCTCTCCGGCGAGCACGTAGCTGATGATCTCCATTTCCCGGTGGCCGTGGGTGCCGAAGCCTGCGCCCGGCTGTACGCGATCCTCATTGATCACGCGGAGTGGACCGAACTCGACGTGCCCGGGATCGAAGTATTCGGCGAAGGAGAAGGAGTGATAGGACTTCAGCCAGCCGTGGTCGGCATAGCCGCGTTCGTCGCTGCGCCTGATCTCCTGCACTGTCGTCACTCCGATTGGACCCGCAGCCGAACGCTCCTGGGTATCGTGGATGATACGCGAACGATAGATCTCGCCACTGAGGTTGAACCCTCGCTGACTCGGCGCGCCATCTGACTGAAACACGTGGTCCGCGGGCGAGGTCACGTACGAGAAGGACGCTCTGTCCGGGCCGCAAACGGATGCCGATCGCCCCCGAGACGGTCCGCGGAAATAGTTGACAAGACAGCTGGGTTACGACCCACTAAATGGTCGTTTATGAAGCTAAATATGCATTGAGAAGACGCTGCCATCCGCCTAAAATAGCGCTTTAGCATGCGAACGGAGGCGGCACAACACATGTCGGCAAATCCAGAGACCGACCTCGAAGCCCGTCCCACCGGATCACGGCTCGACCTGATCAATGCGACCGCAACTGCGATCGCCGAGCACGGACTCTCGGCGTTGACCTCCGCCAAGATCGCCGGCGCCGCCGGCCTCACGGCGGCCTCCGTCAACTTTCACTTCGGCAGCAAGGAAGCCTTGCTGATCGCGACCCTGCGCGAGGTGTCCGAAGAGTTTGCGGACGTGACCGAGGAGGTGCTCGCGGCGGCGGGTGACGATGCGCTCAAGGGCCTGCTTGGCATCATCGATGCGAGCGCTCAGCCCGCGAGTTGAGCGACTCGCGCAAGGTGGCGGTCTGGTACGCCTTCCTCGCCGAATCGAGCGCGCGCGAGGACTACCAGCGGATCTGCGGCGATCGCGACGACGCGTTCTACGCGGCCGTGACACGTCTCTGCACCGCGCTGATCGCGGCGGGCGCACCGCAGCACCGTCCCGATGCCGCTGCAGTGTCAATGGGTCTCACCGGTCTGCATCGATCAGTTGTGGCAGGGCATTCTGTTCGACGGTGACGAGTTCGATCGCGAAGCGGGCAGGCGGCAGTGCCATGCATACCTTTGGAGCGTGTTTCCGTGGCTGGCGGACCAGATCGCGGCGCGGCGACCGAAGCGGCGCCTGCTCGGTCTCCCGCGCCGCAGGAGGTGGCCGACCCGGGCCTTCGCTATACGCTGCCCGCGTGGGTGTATCGCAACGATGAGTTCCACGAGCTCGAATTGGAGCACCTGCTGCTGCCTGGGTGGCAGATCGTCTGCCACGTGAGCGAAGTCGCCAACATCGGCGACTACGTCAGCTTCGATTTCCTCGGGCAGCGGGGGTTCGTGGTCCGCGATGAGAGCGGGGCGGTGCGCGCATTTCACAACGTCTGCTCGCACCGTGCACACGCGGTCGTTTCCGGCGAGCGCGGTCACTGCAGCAAATTCCTGACCTGCATGTACCACGGCTGGACTTATCACCTCGACGGGCGCAACCGCAGCATCAGTGCGCCGGACACGTTTCCCAGGTTCGACCGGTCGAAGTTCGGTCTCAAGCCCATCGAGCTCGAGGTCTACCAGGGGATGGTGTTCGTACGTTTTCGCACCGGCTGGCCGAGTGTTGCCGCGCTCATGCAGCCGTATCACGCAGAGCTCGAGCATTACCGCATGGACCAGATGGTGCCGCTCGACGAGCTGTGGGTCCACGATCTCGAGATCGACTGGAAGAACGTGATCGAGAACTACGTCGAGGACTACCACTTCCCGATCGGGCATCCGGGACTGTCGGCTCTGATGGAGCCGAAGTACGACCGCGAGGTGCGGCCCGAGGGCACGATGCGGTTGAGCCACCGGATGCGCGAGAAGCCGCTTGCATCGTCGTGGAGCGCGGTGCGTTATGCGGCGTTCCTGCCCGCGATCGAGCATCTTCCCGAGGACATGCGGCGGCGCTGGACGTATTTCGGCCTCTTTCCGAACGTGTATTTCGACATCTACCCCGAGTGGCTGGATTTCTTCCATGTCGTGCCCACCGGGCCGGGTCGCGTGCGGATCCGCGCGCGCTCATTCGGGTTCCCGGACGACCGGCGCGAGATGCGTGCGGCGCGGTTCCTGTGCGCGCGTCTCAACGCGCGGGTGCAGGCGGAGGACGAGATCCTCACGCGGTCCGTTCAGCAGGGGCTCGCCTCGGGCGCCTACGGGCAGGGCATCCTCTCGGACAAGGAGGTCGTGCTGGCCGGATTCCAGGACTGGATCCGCGAGCGAATCCCGGTCGCGCGGCTTGCGCAGGCGCCGCCGCGCGGCTCAGTCGCCGCGAGAAATGCGGCGCTCAGGTCATCCGCGGTCGGTGGTCATTCTGCCGCCCAGGTCACGCCTGCGTAGAAGAAACGTCCGACTGCGCTCACCGGGTAGTAGGTCATCCCGATATCCGGCTGCTCGTCGGTGACATTGTTTACGCCCGCGTAGAACGACAGACCATCGTCCAGCGAGTAGCGTGCGTAGAGATCATGTACTTCGTGCGCCGAGAACTCGAGGTATCGCGATTCCATGATGTCTGGCTCGCCGGCCAGCTCCTCCGGTGAGACGCGATCGGTCTCGTCGAACCACGAGAACTCGTAGCTGAGGAGCAGCGGACCGCGTTCCCAGCCGAGGTTGAAGACGGCCTGCCATTCGGGCGCCTCGTCCTCACCGTCGATCGGGCCCTGGCCGAGATCCTCGTCGGGCGGCGCTCCGGGAAGATTGATGAAGGTCAGGTCCTCGAGCTTGTTGCCGAGCAGCCGGAAGGTGAACAGGCCGTAGTCCGAGCCCGTCAGTGCGCGCGAATTGAGCTGATATCTCACCTCGAAATCGTAGCCCTCGGTCGTGAACTTCGCGACGTTCAGCGGCTGCTGGACGAAGTCGATGACGCCGCCGACCCCCGGTTCGCGGGTCTGCAGGCCGCAGAAATCGTTGTCGAGCGTCGGCAGGTCCACGCACGTATCCGCGGCCGACTGCGGGCTCGCGGTGTTGATCGCATCGGTGAGCTCGATGTCGTAGTAGTCGACGCTGAATTGCAGCCCACTGGCCCATCGCGGGCTGTATTTGAGTCCGATCGTGATTGACTCGGCCACTTCCTCTGTCAGGTCCGGATTGCCAACCAGCGAGCCGGAAATGGCTGCGGAATTCGGATCCACGTAGGTCGTGGGGTCGACGCCGAGTGACGTGAGCAACGTCGCGCAGTTCGCCGCACGGAACTCAGATACCCTCGTTCAAATTGCTGACGTCGCAGGGGTCGTCGATGGACTGGAAGGTCTGGCCGCCCGGGTCGAACAGCTCACCGATGTTTGGCGCACGCGTCGCCTCGGCGATCGTGCCGCTCAATACCAGGTCATAGACCGGTGCCCACGTGAGACCGGCCTTCCAGGTGGTCGCTGAGCCCGTGGTGCTGTAGTCGGAGTAACGGATCGCCCCGTCAACGCTGAGCACGTCGGCGAACGGCTTGTCCGCGAGCAGCGGAACGTTCAACTCGGCGAAGATCTCGGACACGTCGTACTTGCCGTCGGAGGGCAGTAGCACGTTGCCGAACGTGAGACCGGCCTGGTCCTCCGCGGCCGGAATGCTCTTGCTTTTCTCCTCGCGATATTCCACGCCTGCTGCCCAGCTGATGGGCCCCGCCGGCAGCTCGAACAGGCGAGAGGAGTCGCCGGTCAGGTACGCCGTGGCGACGAATTGCTCGATCTTCGAGAAGGCGAGGCTGTCGGTCATGATCCAGTCCCTGGCTTCCGGCGAGACCGCATTCGTGCCGAGAATGTTCACCGGCACGCAGCCGCTGTTGGGGCCGGGGGTGAACGAGCCGGCCCAGGCGGCCCCGAGCAGCGGGTCGAAACCAAAGGACTCGGCGGTTGCCCGGCACCGCCGAGGGGTCGAGGTTCGAACGACAGACGACCGCGCCGGTGTCGGGGTCCACGACCGCATCGAGAGCGGCAGCAAACCGGTCGTTCAGCCGGTTGTTCGTCTGCAGGTTGTCCACCTCGGTAGAGCCGTAGACCAGCGATACCTCGTAGCGCGTGGTTGCGTCGAGGTCGCCCTCGATGCCGGCGACCACGCGTCTCGTGTCCCGCTCGATGTCTTCGCCCCGGATCCCCATGTCGAAGTGATCGCGGGACACGAACAGAAAGCCGTCGCCTTCGGAGGCCGCGGCGGCGGCGATGTTCGGCGGCGTATACGCGTAGTCGGGCTCCAGCAACAGGAAGAAATCGAACGATGGCTGGCCTTCGCTGAACGCCTTGGTCTTCGAGTACTTCAGATCGGCAAACAGCCGCGCCGCCGGGTTGATCTCGTAGGTGAGAAGCGCGTTGAACGTGTAGCGATCCTCGTCGGGCGTCAGGTCCCCGATGTATTGATCGAGCCGCGCGCCGTCGCCGCCCTGCGCATAGAAAGGCGGAATCGGCGCGATGAGGGGGTCGAGCGACAGGATCGGCAAGGCACCGAAGTCCCAGGGCTCATCGTCGCCGTTGAAGTCCTGGAGGTTGTCGAAGTCGGTGTAAACGGCGCCCGCCGGGCCGCTGTCCCAGAAAACTGCATCGCGATACGGGATCTGGTCCGGCACATTCGGATCGTCGTCGAGCGCGTCATCATGGTTTTCGAGAAAGCTGGCGAGGCCGCCGCCACCCGCGAAGTCGCGGTCGTTGGCGCGCAGGCGCTTTTCCTTGCTGTACTCGAGCGCGACCGTGACGTTGCCGCGACCGTCGTCGACGTTCTGCCCGAGCACGCCGGAGAAGAGCACTGTGTCGGCGTCACCTTCTCCGGACGACGCCGTATTGAGCACGTACGTCGAATCCCTCGTAGTCGCGCCTCAGGATGAAGTTGACCACGCCGGAGACGCCGTCCGCTCCGTACAGTGCCGAGGCACCGCCCGTCTGGATGTCCACCCGTTCGAGCAGTGCGAAGGGGATCGTGTCCACGTCGACCGCCGCGGAGCCCGGCAAGCCGGCGACATGACGCCGTCCGTTCACGAGCACCAGCGTTCGGTCCTCGCCGAGATGGCGTAGATCGAGCAACGTGAGGCCGGTCCCGCCGATGAATGTGTTCGAGCCGGCGGCGTCGTTCTTGTCCGTCGAGGCGACGAGCGCCGGCAGCGTCTTGAGGTAGTCCGTGACGTCTGTGACGCCCGAGTTCTCGATCGCTTCGGCATCAACCGTCGTCACCGGATTTGAAACCGCCACCCCTGGCGTGACGATTCTGGATCCTGTAACTATTATCGACTCGAGAGGGCGCTCGGAGGCGGAATCGGGCGGATTCTGTGCCGACACCTGGCCGGATGCGAGGGCGAGCGCCGCTGCGGGAATGGCAAGGACGTGGGCATGCGATCGTCGCATTCGTTGGTCCATCATCCTGATGATTCCTCTAGACGACGGCACAGACTGGTCACGCCCGTCTGGGCGAATACGCTCGCAATCATCGAACAAGATTAATATCAATGGCAGCGAATATCTGACGCGTCCGCGCAACAAAAACAGAAACAGGTCTCAGATCGCCCGAAGATACCACTCGTAATCGCGATCGCTGATCTGCGCGTGGATGCGGTCGCATTCCTCGCGCCGGCAGGTGGCGTACAGCTTGTGGTAACGCTCGCCGAGATAGCGCGGCAGCACGTTTCCCGCCTCGAATGCGTCGAGCGCCGCTTCCCAGCGCAAGGGCAGCGAGACCGTTTCCTCGATCACCTCGCCCGGCGTCACCATCGGCGCCCGGCTCGCAGCGATTCGCGATCCCGTGATGGATGCCGGCCATGATGGCGGCCATCACGAGATAGGGATTGCCGTCGGCGCCGCCGGGCCGGTGCTCGATGCGCGTGTCCTCCGCGCGCGGACAACGGAATCCGCAGCGCCACGCCACGGTGATTGATGCCCCAGTTCGGCGTCATCGGCACGAAGAGACCCGGCCGGTAGCGCCGGTAGGCGTTCGCGGTCGGCGCGAAGATCGCCATCGACTCGCCCATCGTGGCCGCGAGACCGCCGACGGCGTGTCGGAGCGTGTCCGAGAACGGCCCGTCGGCGCACTGCCCGGCGAACACGTTGCGACCGGACTTGTCGATGAGGCTGACGTGCACGTGCAGGCTGCAGCCGGCCGCGTCCGCAAAGGGTTTGGCCATGAAGCTCGCGCCGAGGCCGTGACGTCGCGCTACGGCCTTGACCGCGCGCTTGAGGAGCACTGCGTGATCGCAGGCGAGCTCCGCGTTCGGGACATGGTGGAGGTTGACCTCGAATTGTCCGGGCGAGAACTCCTTGAGCGTCGCCCCGGCCGGGATGTTCTGCGCCGCGCAGACCGAGTAGAGCTCCGCGAGAAAGGGGTCGACGTCCTCGACGTCCTCCATGCTGCCGTACTGCGGGTCCGTCCTGGGGCTTGCGCGTGCCGGGAATGCGCCCGACCTTCGGCGACGGGCGCTCGGCGTCGGCCTCGAGCAGGTAGAACTCGAGCTCGGTGGCGACGACCGCGGTCAGCCCCAGTTCCTGCAACGGCCGCATTGCATGCCGCAGTACCTGCCGCGGATCCGCGAAGAACGGTTCGCCCGCCGCAGGTGTTCATCGCGAGCAGCACCTGGGCGGTCGGCACCTGCGCCCAGGGCACCGGCGCCAGCGAAGCCGGGTACGGCCGTAGAGATCGACGTCGGGGTCGCCGTCGCGGCCGCCGTTGTCGATGCGCTCGAAGGTCTGACCCTTGCGTCGAGCAGCACGGTCGCGCCGCAGAAATTGACGCCGCTCCTTGAAGGGCTTCGCGAACTCGCCGCGCATGACCCGCTTGCCGCGCAGTATGCCGAGCATGTCGGGCTGCAGCAGCTCGAGGACCTGCGTCGCGGGGTACCGCTCGAGGAACGCGCGCAGCTCTTGCTGCCCACCGGTCGGCGCTTTGTTCGTGTCGTTCATGTGGTTTTTCCCGATGTTCGTTGTCCGGTCCGCGCGCTCCGCCAGGCGATCGCGGCCTTGGCGCCGTCGCGCTTCAGGATCGCGTTGAATTCACGTGATTCGGCGGTTTCGGACGTCTCGATGATCACGTCGAGCTCGAGCGCCTGCAGCAGCGCCTGCCGCATCCCGGCCACGTCCAGGCTGCGGTTGATCGCCTGCTTGGTGAGGCGAGACGGCGAGGCGATCGTTTGCGGCGATGCGCCGGCCGAGCTCGAATGCCTCGTCCATGAGCCGGTCGGACGGCACAACGCTGGCTCACGAGCCCCATCTGCAGCGCCTGCGCGGCGGGCAAGCGGTCCTCGCCGGTCAAGAGCAGCTGCTTCGCCCGCTTCGGGCCGGCGAGCCAGGGCAGCAGCATCGCGACGATCCCGCTGCCGAACCGCACCTCCGGCGCGCCGAACACGCAGTCGTCCGCGGCGATCGTCAGGTCGCAGGCGACCGCGAGCTCCATCGCGCTGCCGAGGCAGTAGCGGTGCACGGCGGCGACGGTGACCTTCGGGCAGTCCCAGAACCGCATGATGATGCGAAAGTCGTTCTCGAGCGCGCGGCGTACCGCTAGCGCATCGGGCCGCTCCCTCGCCGCCGGTTTCCATGTCGAGATCGAATCCCGACGGAGAACGCGCGTCCGGCGCCGGCGAGGATCACGACGCGGACGTCCTCGTCGGCTTCGGCGGTGTCGAGCGCCCGGTGAAGCCCGTCGATCATCGGCGGCGTTGATCGCGTTGAGCTTCTCCGGCCGGTTCAGCGTGAGCACCGCCAGCGCATCGCGTCGTTCGTAGCCGATGAGACCGTCGTGCATGACCAACCCTGCGAGCTGCCGACGTGGCTACGGCTGCGACAGCCGGAACCACGCGGACTTCGTCTGCGTGTAGCTCTTGATGCTGTCGAAGCACTTGTCGCGTGCGTTGCCGGACTGCTTGTAGCCTCCGAAGGGCTGCGTCATGTCGCCCTCGTCGAATGAGTTGATCCAGATGACGCCGGCTTCGATCTCGCGCACCAGCCGGAACGCCGTGTCCACGTCGCGTGTCCACACCCCGGCGGCGAGCCCGTAGATCGTGTCGTTGGCGATCGCGATCGCCTCATCGACGCCGTCGAAGGGGATCACCGACGCGACGGGACCGAAGATTTCCTCGCGGGCGATCGTCATGTCGTTGCGCACGCCGGTGAAGAGAGTGGGACTCACGTAGGCGCCGGACTTCGAGACCTCGCGGCGCGCCGCCGCCGAACTGCAGCCGGGCGCCTTCGCGCTGCGCCCGCCTCGACCAGCCGAAGCACGCGCTGTTGGGCGTCCCGGGTCACGAGGGGGCCCATGTTCGTCGCCGGATCGAGCGGGTCGCCGGGCTGATACGCTTCCCGGCCCAGCGCAATGAAGCGCTCGACGAACTGGTCGTGGATCCGCCGCTCGACCAGCAGCCGCGAACCCGCGTTACAGACTTCGCCCATGTTGGAGAAGATGCCCTTGTAGGCGGCGGTGACCGCGCGATCGAGGTCCTGTACGTCGGCCATGAATACCTGCGGCGACTTGCCTCCGCATTCGAGCGCGACGCGCTTCATGTTCGACTGTCCGGCGTACTGAAGTATCAGCTTGCCGACCTCGGTCGAGCCGGTGAAGGTCACCTTCGCGACGTCGCCGTGCAGCGCGAGCGCCTTGCCCGCCACCTCGCCGAGGCCGTTTACGACGTTGAGCACGCCCGGCGGTCCGCCGGCCTCGCTGAAGAGCTCCGCCAGCCGCAGGCAGCTCATCGGCGCCTGCTCGGCGGGTTTCAGCACCACCGTGTTTCCGGCCGCGAGCGCGGGTGCGATCTTCCAGGCCGCCATCAGCAGCGGATAGTTCCACGGCGAGATCGCGCCGACGACGCCGAGCGGCTCGCGCAGCACCATGTGCATGACGCCTGCCTCGGTGGCGGTTACGGCACCCTCGATCTTGTCGATGCACTCGGCCATGAAGCGGATCGTGTCGATCACGGCCGGGAGGTCGCTCGCGACGACGTCGCCGATCGGCTTTCCCATGTCGAGCGTCTCGAGCACGGCGAGAGACTCGGCGTCGCGATCGATCAGGTCTGCGAACCGGTAGAGCACCTCCATCCGTTGCCGCGGAGCGAGCCGCGACCACACGCCCGAGCGAAAGGCCTTCCTGGCGGCAGCGACCGCACGATCCACGTCCGCCTCGGTTCCCGCCGACATCTCGGCGAGCGGCTCGCCGGTGGCGGGATTGACCGTCGCAAAGCGACCACCACGGGCGGCATCGACGAATCGACCATCGATGAAGAGACGCGTTTCGATCCGCGGTCGCGCGGCCGCGGCAATCGCCTGCCATCGGGATCTGTCGTGCGCGGACAGTGCTGCAAGGCTCATACGGCTTGCCTCATGTTTGGCTGATTCGTGCCGGCGCCTTGCCGGCGGATGATCAGCGCGTCGACGATCGTGCAACCGTCGGCGTGCACGATCACTGGGTTGAGGTCGATCTCGGCGACGGCATCGCCGAGCCCGGCGACGACGGCCGAGAAACGAGCTGCGGCGGCGCAGAAATCGTCGATAGCGGGCGCTCGACCGTGGCGGCGGCCGTCCAGCAGCGAGCGCAGCTTGAGGCGATCGAGCAGCCTCCGGGCCTCGGCGGCACCGAACGGCGGCAGGGCATACACGACGTCGGCGAGCGATTCCACGTGCACGCCGCCCAGACCGAGCACGATCACGGGCCCGAACTGCTCGTCGCGGAACATGCCGAGCAGCATCTCCACGCCCGGCGCTGGGACCATCGGCGCGACGAGCACGCGCGGCCCGATGCGCGTCGCAAGATCCTGCCAGGCGTTCGTCACCGCCGTCTCGTCCGCGAGTGACAGGCGCACGCCGTCATGCTCGGTCTTGTGCTCGATGCCGCGCATCGCCGTCTTGAGCGCCACGGGCATGCCCAGCTCGCGTGCCGCCGCGCGCGCTTCGGCCGCGCTACCCACGATGCGCGAGGGATTCGCGGGCAAACCGAGCTCGCGAAGCAGTTGCAGCGCGTCGTGCTCGTCGAACCCCGATGCGGCGGCGATGCGGGCGCGCCCGCCGGCGAAGGCGGCCTCAGGCAGGTACGGCGCGGGCCCGGCTACCCGGGCCGAGGCGTCGCGGAAGTCGAGCAGGCACTTCACGCCGCGCAGGAAGGACGTCATGCCGTCCAGGACCGGAAAGCCGGCGCGGGTGGCGGCCACGACGAGCGGATCGGCGCCCGTGCCCTGCCGATTCGATACGAGGAACGCGGGTTTGCCCGACGCCGCGTGCCCGAGGCGCAGGTAATCGATGTAGCTGTCCTGGATCACGCCGCCGGATATCCGATCGTGCACGACGGCACCCAGCGCCGCATCGGAATCGGCCATGAGTGCCGCGAAGCACTGCTGCATCCCGACGTGATAATCCGGTCCGCCGGTGCTCCACGCGTCGAGCGGATTGACCGCCGGCAACCCCGGGTCGAGCAGAGACTCGAGCCGCGCCGTCGTCGCGGCGGAGAGCCGCGCGAGCGGCACGCCGGCATCGTGGGCAAGATCGATCAACAGCTGCCGCTCGCCGCCCGAGTCGTGCAGGCTTACGAGCCCGCCGGCGCCGGTCGCGTGCGGCTGCGCGAACATGATCAGCGCCGTCGCGAGCTGATCCATGTCGTCGACGCGCTGGACTCCGTAGCGGTCGAACAGGGCCTGGTAACTCGCATCCTCCCCGGCGATCGCACCCGAGTGCGAGACCGCGAGCTTTGCGGATAGCTCGGTGCGGCCGACCTTGAGCGCAACGACGGGGATCCGCCGCGCGCGCGCCTTGTCGAGCGCACGCAGCAGTCCCTGCGGATTGCGCGCGGTCTCCATGAACAGCCCGACCACGCGGGTAGAGGGCAGGTCGAGCGCAAAATCGAGGTAGTCGTCCATCGCGACCGCGAGCTCCTGGCCGGTGGAGACCACCAGGTTGAAGGCGATGCGCTCGTCGGTGTCGACGATGCCGCACATCCCGGAGCCGGAATGACTGATGTAGGCGACGTTGCCGTCACGGCCGTGCGAGCGCGTCTGGAACCCGCATGCCCAGATACCGTCGTTGAAGTTGTAGAAACCCATGCCGTTCGCGCCGCAGACCAGCAGTCCCGACGCGCGGATTTTCGTCGCGATCCGCTCTTTGAGCGGCGGCTCGCGGTCGCCCGGGAGCACGAGCGAGGACATCAGCGTCGCGGCACGCGCGCCATGCGCAATCACTTCGTCGAGTGCGCTTTCGACCCGGGCGTCGCCGACGGTCAGGATCACGTGCTCCACGGCAGAGGGCAGCGCGGCGAGCGACGCGAAGCACGGCACGCCGCAGACGGAGGCGTAACCCGGGTTCACGGCGTACAGCGGCCCCGCGAAGCCGCCTTTCAGCAGGTTCTCGACGGTGGTGCGCCCGACGGTGCTGACGCGCTCGGTGGCCCCCAGCACCGCGATCGAGCGCGGCCGGAGCAGGGCGTCGAGCCGGTGCGGCATGTCGGCCACGCGAGCCCCCGGGACGCTCAGAAGTCGGCGGCTGGGACGGCGCGGCGGCGGGGCGGATCGAAGAATGCGCCTTCCACGACGCGACAGCGCGCCATCACGCGGGCCCACTTGAGCTCGCGCTGGTAGTAGATCTCGGCCCAGAGCTCATCGCCCGGCCGTCCCCAGGGCATGTGCAGCGACGCGAGTGCGATGTTCGATTTTGCGGATGGCGACCACTCCGCCGAGGTCACCGTTCCGACGACGTTCCTGCGGCTGTCGTAGACATACGAGGACTTCGCAGGCTTGTTGCCTTCGATGTCGAGCCGCACGAAGCGGAAACGCGAGCCGCGCTTCTGTTCTTCGAGCAATGCGCGCCGGCCGTTGAAGAACGGCTTCTTGAAGTCGACCAGCCGGCCGAGGTCGAGCTCGAAGGGCGAGCGCGACCGGTCCAGCCTGACGGCGGAGTCCGCCGGGTGGAAATCGACACCCGCCTGGATGAACCCGGCCTCGATCCGCGACACCTCGAGCGCGTGCGTGCCCATCGGACGGATGCCGTGATCGGCGCCGGCGGCAAAAAGCTTGTCCCAGAGCTCGAGGGCCTGCGACGGCCCAATCCAGAGCTCGTAGCCAAGATCGCCGGTGAAGCCCGTGCGCGACACCATCAGCTCCGTTCCGGCAAACGGGAAGTACGTGATGCCGAACGGCGCCAGCTTCTCGACGCCGGTGCAGCCCATCTTCCTGAGCACGGCGCAGCTGGTCGGCCCCTGCAGCGCGAGCGCGGCCACCTCGTGCGTGTCCTCGACGATCGAGACGTCGAATCCGAGCGCGGAGCGCGACAGCCAGTCGAGCTGACGTTCCTGCGAGCAGAGGCGATAGTCGCCCTCGCGAAGGTGGAAGATCGTTCCGTCGTCGATGACCTGGCCGTTGTCGTCGCACCAGACGCAGTAGCCCACCTTGCCCGGCTTGATCTTGGCGACATCGCGGGTAACGAGGCGGTTCAGGAACGCCAGTGCATCCGGACCCGTGATCCGGTGCTTGGTCATCGGTGTCAGGTCGAACACCGCGCAGGCGTTGCGGATGGCGGCGTACTCGAGCGCCTCGTCGAAGTACGCATCCGCAGTGGTGTAGTCCTTCCAGCGATGCCACTCGTTCAGGACGTTCAACTGCGACGTGCGCGGGTGGAAAGGCGTCGCGTAGACCGCCGTTCGGAAATGCTCCTTGTGTTTCATGCCGCGCGCTCCACGCTCAACACCGCCTGGCGCCGCGTTCCTGCCGGCGGCACCCATGACGCCGCCCCCGGGGTGGCATCCCGCGCCGCAGAGATAGAGCCCGTTGACCGGCATCGCATACTGCGCCGCGCCCGGGACGGGGCGCAGCATCAGCATCTGGTCGAGCGCAAGCTCGGCATGGTGCCAGTGGCCGCCCGTGATCCCGAACTCGCGCTCGATGTCGAACGGAAGCAGCATCTCGGAAGCGACGATGCGCCGGCGCAGATCCATCGAATAACGGTCGAGGACCGCGAGCGTTCGCTCCAGGAACGCGGCACGCGCTTCCCCCGTATTCGCTCGCACGTCGTACGGCGCGTACTGCACGATGGCCGACAGCACGTGCCGGCCGTCGGGCGCGAGTGTGCGGTCGTGGGCGGTCGGGATCGTGATCTCGAGTGCGGGGTCCGGCGAGCATTCGCCGTACTTGGACGCGTCGTACGCGTGCTCGAGATAGGTGAGGTCCGGCGCGATAACGAGGCGCTCGCCGGCAAGTATCGGGTGGCAGGCGGGCGAACTCGGGCAGGCCATCGAGTGCGAGATGGAGCTTGGCCGCCGTTCCCCTGGAACGGAGATGCCGGATGCGATGCACGAACCCCGTGTCGAGATGGCGGGCGCCGAGCAGCGTGAGCAGAGTGCGCGCCGGATCCGCATTCGAAACGACGGTGCCGGCCGCGATCGCCTCACCGCTCGCGAGCGCGACGCCGGAGACGCGGTCGCCCTCAAGCGTGATGCGCTCGACCGGGCTGCCAGTGCGCACCGTGGCGCCGTGCGCCCGGGCGGCGGCCGCGAGCGCATCGGTCACGGCACCCATGCCGCCTTCGGGCAGCCACGGCCGGTTGGCGGCATCTACGGACTGGCCGCTCAGCCGGTGCAGCAGCGCGAGCACGGAGTTGTTCGATCGCGGGCCCAGATTCGTGCCGAGCACGGCGTCCAGCGCCAGCGCACCCTTGAGCAGCGGGGTATCGAAGGTTTCCTCGAGCACGTCGAAGATGTTTATGCCCGCGATGCGCAGGAACTCGCGCATGTCGTCGCGGCCGAGACGGCGGATGTCGAGGCCGAGCATCGCCGCTGCCAATGGTGTCGGAGCGATCGCCGCCGCCGGATCCTGCGGCGGGCGGCGGTCGTGCTGCCTGGCGAGGATCCGCGCGAAGCGCAGCATCCGGGCGTGATAGCCGGCGAAGCTGCGGCCCTGTCATCCGCGGATACGGTCCCCGATTCGAGCCGGCCGTCGTCGAGCACGAGGTGCTCGCCCTCGCGCGCGAGCGCGACGGTCTTCAGGTTCGAGCGCGCGGCCTTGAGCCCGTGCGCAGCGAGGTCGAGCTCGCGCCGCACCGCCGGCGTCGAGCAGATACAGCAGGTGCGCAGCCGGCAGACACGCGATACCCCGGCGCGAACTCGCGCGTCACGGCG
The DNA here is from genome assembly GCA_963728295.1 of uncultured Gammaproteobacteria bacterium. Lineage (GTDB taxonomy): Bacteria > Pseudomonadota > Gammaproteobacteria > Steroidobacterales > Steroidobacteraceae > DATJKD01. Next base: position 38,152 of record CAVSKB010000013.1, read on the forward strand.
GCGCCGCCGACGCGATCCGCAGCCTCGAGCACCACGACTTCGCGCCCCGCACTTCGCGAGATATGCCGCGCAGGCGAGCCCGTTGTGCCCGCCGCCGATGACGACGATGCGATTGCGGTCAGTCATCCTGCCAGCCCTCAGGCACGATGATTCGGTTTGCGCAGGTCGAGCAGGATCTCGCGCGCGGCATTTGCGCCGGGCGCCGCCATGACGCCGCCGCCCGGGTGCGTGCCCGAGCCGCACATGTAGAAGCCCTTCGACCGGTCCGCGGTACTGCGCGAAGCCGGGGAAAGGACGGTTGAACAGCAGCTGGTCCATCGTCAGCTCGCCCTGGAAGATGTTGCCCTCGGTGAGGCCGACCTCGGCCTCGAGCTCGCGCGGCGTGCGCACTTCGACGTGGCGGATCAGCTGCTTGAAATTCGGGCTGTAGCGCGCGATCTGGTCGAGCACCGTGTCTCGGAACCCGTCGCGGTCCTCGTCGGTCCAGTCGCGGCCGTGAATCTTCGGCGGCACGTACTGCACGAACACCGACATGAAATGCTTGCCGGGCGGCGCCATGGTCGGGATCGGTCATCGACGGGATCAGCAGGTCGAGGTACGGATCCTTCGACCAGGTGCCGTTCTTCCAGTCGTCATACGCGCGCTCGTAGCGCTCGAGCGAGTCGAGGAAGTGCATGTCGCCGAAGCGCAGCGGGTTGTCGCTGCCCGAGCGCCGGGAACTCCGGCAGCCCGTCGAGCGCGATGTTGAGCTTGCCCGAAGAGCCGCGGATCTTGAACTCGCGCGCCCGCTTGAGAAACGCCGGAGGCAGGTCCTTCTCGTCGAAGAGCTTGAGGAAGGTGCGTTTCGGATCGAGGTTGGAGACGACGATGTTCGCGCGGTACTCGTTGCCGTTCGCGGTCGCGACCCCGGTCACCCGGCCGCCGCGCACGAGCACGCGCTCGACCGGCGCGTCGGTGACGATCTCGCCGCCGTGAGCCTTGAACGCCGAGCGCGATCGCCTTCGACACCGCGCCCATGCCGCCGCGAGCGAAGCCCCAGGCGCCGATCGAGCCGTCGACGTCGCCCATGTAGTGATGCAGCAGCACGTACGCCGTGCCCGGCGAGTAAACGCCCATGGCGGAGCCGATGATGCCGCTGCCCGAGAGGTGCGCCTTGACCAGGTCGGACTCGAAGTACTCGCTCGAGGAAATCGGCGATGCTCATCGAGTAGAAGCGGATCGTGTCGTAGATGACCTGCTCGCCGAGCTTCGCGAATTCCTTGCCGAGATAGATCATCTCGCGGATGTCGCGCGGCTTGAACGAGGTCGGATCCGGCGGCGTGCGCAGCAGCAGCGGCCGGATGAACTTGCACTGGCGCATCACGTCGGTCGAATACCGGTGATAGGCGTCCGCGTCGCGCGCGTTGTGGCGCGCGAACTCGCGCCGCTGGACGTGCGTCGTCGGTGTAGTTGCCGAGGATGTCGCCCGTTGCGCGTGAAGGTGACGCCGCCGCCATAGGGCACGACCTGCAGGCCGTGCTTCGCGAGCTCGAGGTCGCGGAACAGCTCCGGCCGGAGCAGGCTGCATACGTAGGAGCAGTTCGAATAGATCCAGCCCTCCTGGATCTCGCGGCTGACCGCGGCGCCGCCGATCCACGGATTGCGCTCGAGCACCAGGACCTTGAGCCCGGCCCGCGCGAGGTAGGCGGCGTTCGTCAGGCCGTTGTGGCCCGCGCCGACCACGATCGCATCGTAGTTCGTCACCATCTATTTCCGCCTAGCTTGCGCACCGCGCCGGCTCAGGGCTCGGCTGCCTGCGAACAACCCGATCGACTGCCGTCTTCGAACCGCTGCAGCGTCTCGTCGAGACAGCGCTCGTCGTGCGCCTCGCAGACGAACCAGGGTTCGCGGGAATCCGGCTCGCAGAGCACGCCGAGGTCGTGCAGTTGCGGAGCCAGTGCTTCGTAGAAAGTGTAATCGCTCCGGGCCCAGTCGCGGTAGTCGCGCGGCGGCGTCTCGCTGAAGAACAGGCCGCTCATCGACGGGATGGCCGCTGAACGAATGGCGGATGCCGCGCTGCGCGAGGATCTGGCTGATCCCGCTGCGCAGCTTCGTGCCGTACTCCGCGATCGACCGCAGCGCCGGCGTCTCGTCGAGGATCTCGAGCGTCTTCTCGGCGGCGGCGAGCGCGACCGAATGGCAGGTGAAGGTGCCGCCGTGCACGACGCCGTCGCCGAGCTTGCGCATGATGTCCTCGCGCCCTGCGACCACGCTGATCGGGTAGCCGTTGCCCATTGCCTTGGCGAAGGTGCAGAGATCCGCCTTGACGCCCATCAGCTCCTGCACGCCGCCGCGCGCGACGCGGAAACCCGTCTTTACCTCGTCGATGATCATCAGGATCCCGTAGCGGTCGCAGAGCGCGCGCGCGTCGCGCAGGTATTCCCGGGTCGCCGAGATCGAGCAGCAGTTGCCCATGATCGGCTCGATCAGGAACGCGGCGATCTCGTGCGCCGTAGGCCTTGAACACGCTCTCGAGCCGGTCGGCGTCGTTCATCGGCACCGCGTGGAGCAGCCCGCGCAGGATGGCGGGCACGCCAGCGCTGTACGGTACGAGGTGCGGGTCGCCGGAGGCGGGCTTCCAGTCCTCGATGGCGCGTGTACCAGAGCGCCGCGTCGAACACGCCGTGGTAGCCGCCCTCGACCACGACGTAGGAGTCCTTGCCGGTGTAGGCGCGCGCGAGGCGCAGTGCCGCCATGACGGCCTCGGTGCCGGAGTTCGAGAAGCGCACCAGCTCGGCGGCCGGCACCATCCTGGCGATGCGTTCGGCCACCGCGTACTCGCGTTCGGTCGAGAGGGCGAATACACCGCCGATCTCGATGCCCGTTGCGGGCGGCCGCGTCGACGCGCGGGTCGGCGTAGCCGAGGATGCAGGGTCCGTAGGCCATCCGGTAGTCGATGTATTCGTTGCCGTCGATGTCGCGCACGCGGGCGCCCTTGGCGCCGGCGACGTAGATCGTCTTGTCCTCGCCCCAGTAACGGAAATTGGACGAGACGCCGAGTGGCAGACGCGTGATGGCCTTGCGGAAGTGGGCGTTCGATCGGCTGAGGCTGCGTGTCATGGCCTGGCCTCCTGGCCGTGTTTTTGTCCGGTGGAAGGCGCACAGGCTCCCACAAAACGCCCCCCGCCGTCCACGCTCACTGAATAGCCATTCATTCATTGCATTGCGTGATGGAACCGGTACCATTGGCCGCACCGGCCCATACGGCAGGATCTAAGTGTTTGATTATCCAGGAGTTGGATCCCTGACGACCAAGGCAGCCCGGCGCGCCGCGCCGCGGCGCCGCACGGCTCCCCCGGCCGAACGGCGCAAGCAGCTGATCGAGGCCACGATCCGCTGCGGTGGCGAACCGCGGACTCGCGGATACCACGATCGCGACCGTTGCACGCGAGGCGGGTCTGAGCCAGGGCATCATCAACCTTCATTTCCAGACCAAGGAACGTCTCCTCACCGAGACCCTGCGCTTCCTCGCCGACGAGTACCGGAATGCCTGCAGTGAGGCAGCGGCCCGCACGGACGGCTCGCCCGAGGCCGGGTTGAAAGCCATGGTCGAGCTCGACTTCCAGCGCGGCATCTGCGAGCGGAACAAGCTCGCGGTCTGGTTTGCATTCTGGGGCGAGCGGAAGTTCCGCCCGACCTACCGCCGCATCTGCGCCGAGCGGGACAGATCCTACGACGACATGGTGCGCGTACTGTGCGCGCGGCTCTGCGAGCAGGGCGGCTATACCGAGGTCGACGCCGCGCTCGTCGCCGACGGTCTGTCGGCCCTGACCGACGGTCTTTGGCTCGATCTGCTGGTGCGGCCCGAATCGATGAGCCGGGAGCTCGCGCGACGAATCGGCCTGACCTACCTGGCCGATGCATTTCCGCGACATTTCGAGCGGCCATCGGCGACTGGACGGAGGTAGACGGCCATGCGGATTCCACTCGACGCAACGCGGCGGAGGCCTGGCGCGAACGCGCAGCGCGATTCGCGACCGAGGAACTGATTCCGTGGGAGGTCGAGGCGGAGCTCAACGAAGGGCGCCTGCCGCCCGAGGTCAAATCGCGGCACAAGAAGCTCGCCATCGAGCTCGGCTTCAGTGCCATGGACGTGCCGGCGGCACATGGCGGCCGCGACGCCCGCATGGTGGAGCAGGTCGCGGTCTGGGAGCAGCTCGGCCGGGTGACCAATGCGCTCTGCTGGTGCTTCTCCGAGCCTCACCGCTGGATGTTCGAGGCCTGCACCGCCGATCAGCTTTCGCGCTACGTGCTGCCGCTCATGATCGGCAAGCGCAAGGAGTGCTATGCGATCACCGAGAGCGGCCCCGGTTCGGACCCCGACTCGATCGAGACCACCGCCACGCGTTGCCCCGAGGGCTATCGGATCTCAGGCGAGAAGTGGTACGTCACCAGCGCCAACCACGCGGACTACTTCATCCTGCAGGCAGGGCTCGCGGACGGACCGCATGCCGGCTCGCAGAGCCTGTTCTTCATCGACAGTGACACACCGGGCATCGAGCTCGTCCGTACGCCGCCCTTCAGTCACACCTTCAGCGATCACCACCCGATCTACCGCTTCAACGACGTGATCGTGCCCGAGCAGCAGCGCCTCGGCTCTGAAGGCGACGGGATGCAGTACTCGCACGCCTGGTTCCGACGTGAACGGCTGATGATCGCCGCGCGCTGCTGCGGGGCGGCGAGCCGGCTGATCGAGGAGGCCACCGCGTTCGCCTCGCACGCGCATGGTAGGCGGCGAGCCGCTGTCCGAACAGCAGATGATCCAGGCCATGCTCGCCGACAGCGTCACGGAGCTTTGGGCGGCGCGACTCATCACCTACGAGGCGGCGCGGGCGCACGACAGCGGCGAGGAGCTCCGCTCACTGCATGCGCGCTGCTCGATCGCGAAGCTTTACGCTTCCGAGGCGGCGAACCGCATCGCCGACCGGGTGATGCAGATCTTTGGCGGCCGTGGGTACATGCGCGAAAATTCCGCCGAGCGGTTTTTCCGGGAGCTGCGTGTGGACCGAATCTGGGAAGGCACGAGCGAGATCCAGCGCCTCATCATCGCGCGCGCACTGCTGAAGCGCGGTCTCGAGGGCATGTAGCTCGTGTCGTGGCTCCGGCCGGTCCTGCTCTGCGTTGCGATCGCGTCGCAGGCCGCCGCGGCAGCGGCGGCGCGGGAGGCGAAAGTCCTGAACGTGTTCACCTGGCCCGATTACATCGCGCCGAACACGATCGCCGACTTCGAGGCCGAGTACGGCATCAAGGTCAACTACGACACTTACGATTCGACGGAGATGGCGGAGGCGCGGCTGCTGGCGGGCCGGACGGGTTACGACGTCGTCGTGCATGCCGAGCGCTATTCAGCGCGCTTGATCCCGATCGGGATCTACCGGCCGCTCGACCGACGGAAGCTCACCAACTGGAAGAATCTCGATCCGTGGGTGCTCGAGACGCTGCAGGCCAACGACCCGGGCAACCGTTACGGCGTGCCTTATCTCTGGGGCACGACCGGATTCACCTACAACGTTAAGATGATCCGCGAGCGGATGCCCGACGCGCCGGTGGACAGCGGTGACATGATTTTCAACCCCGAGGTCGCACGGCACTTCGCCGACTGCGGCATCACGTTCCTCGACGAGCCGACCGACGTCGTCCCCATGGTGATGCTGCACCTCGGGCGCGATCCGAACAGCCTGGATCCGAAGGATCTCCGGGACGCCGAGGCGGTGCTGAAGAGCGTACGGCCGTACATCCGCTACTTCAGCTCCGCGAAGATGCTGATCGACCTGCCGAACGAGGAGGTGTGCATCGCGATGAGCTGGTCGGGGGATTACGCGCAGGCAATGTGGCGCGCCAGGCAGGTCGGCCGGCCGATCGATCTTGCCTACACGACACCGCGGGAAGGAACCCTGGCGTGGTTCGACCTGTGGTTCATCCCCGCGGATGCGCCTCACCCGGACAACGCGCATCTGTTTCTCAACTATCTGTTGCGGCCCGAGGTCATCGCTGCGATAAGCAACGAGACGCGCTATGCAGCGCCGAACCGCAAGGCGCGACCGTTCCTGCTTCCCGAAGTACGCGACGATCCTGCCGTTTACCCGCCAGAAGAGGTCCGGGACAGGCTGCACAAGGGATACCTGCACAGCCCGAAGGAAGAACGCCTGCGATCGAGGCTGTGGTCGCGCGTCAAGACAGGCCTGTGATCCAGCCGTGAAAGAGAACGGAAACGGTGGCTCGAAGCAGACGGCGCTCCAGGCACGGCAGGCCAGCGGTGCGCAGGAGCGGGCTGGCCCACCGCTGGTGCAGATCCAGGGCCTGACAAAGCGCTTTGACGGCGTCGCCGCGGTCGACGATGTCTCGCTCGACATCAGGCGCAACGAGCTGTTCGCGATCCTCGGCGCCTCGGGCTGCGGCAAGTCCACGCTGCTCAGACTCCTTGCGGGGTTCGAGCAGGCCGACCTCGGGGAGGATCCTGATCGACGGCGTCGACGTGACGGACGTGCCGCCCTACGAGCGGCCGGTCAACCTGATGTTCCAGTCGTACGCGCTCTTTCCGCACATGACCGTGGCGCAGAACATCGGCTACGGTCTGAAGAAAGAGGGCGTGCCGGCGGCAAGGATCCGCGAGCGCGTCGCGGAGATGCTCGCGCTGGTGAAGCTCGAGCCGCTTGCGGCCCGCAAGCCCGACAAGCTCTCGGGCGGCGAGAAGCAGCGCGTCGCGCTCGGCCGGGCGCTGGTGAAACGCCCGAAACTGCTGCTGCTCGACGAGCCGCTCGCGGCCCTCGACAAGAAATTGCGCGAGCACACCCAGTTCGAGCTCTCGAACCTGCAGTACCAGCTCGGCACCACCTTCGTCGTCGTGACGCACGACCAGGACGAGGCCATGACGCTCGCAAGCCGCATCGCGGTCATGGCGCAGGGGCGCATCGCCCAGGTCGGCACGCCCGGCGAGGTGTACGAGTACCCGGCCAACCGCTACGTCGCGGATTTCGTCGGCAACATCAACCTGATCGATGGCCGCGTTACCGGTGCTGCGAACGGCCGTCTGTCACTGCGTTGCGATTCGCTCGAGGCCGACCTGGTCGCCCATTCCGAGGAAGCGCTGACGACCGGCACGGGCATCTGTGTCGCCGTCCGTCCCGAGAAGATCACGATCAGCCGGCAGCCGCCGGATGGGGCGGATCGCAACGTGCTCAAGGGCGTGGTCTGGGACCTCGGCTACTTCGGCGACCAGTCCTTGTATCGCGTGCGGCTGCCGAGCGGTGCGATCGTCCAGGTGAGCGCCCAGAACCTGCGCCGCTCGGCGAGCCTGACCGTCGAGTGGGACGACGAGGTTTATCTCTCCTGGGACGTGGCCAGTACCATCCTGCTCCGCGAATGAGCGACGAAACCGCAACGCTCGGCGACGCGCGCGCAACGCTGGCTGCGGCGGGCGGTCGCGCTGCCCTACGTCTGGCTGCTGCTCTTCTTCCTCGCGCCCTTCCTGATCATCCTCAAGATCAGCGTGGCCGAGCCGCTCGTGGCCCAGCCGCCGTTCACCCCGCTGTTCGAGTGGGGACAGCGCGGAATCGAGGGGCTGAGAGTCACCTTCGAGAACTACGCGTTCCTGTTCCAGGACGGTTACTACGGGATCATCTACCTGTCGTCGCTCAAGATGGCGGCGATCGGCACCGCGCTTTGCCTGGTGATCGGCTATCCGATGGCGTATTACATCGCACGTCAGCCCGCGCGACGCCGCCAGGTGCTCCTGCTCGCGGTGATCCTGCCGTTCTGGATCTCGTTTCTGCTGCGCGTCTATGCGTGGATAGGTCTGCTCAACAACCGCGGCGTCATCAACGACATCCTGCTCGCCCTGGGCGTCATCGACGAGCCGCTGACACTGCTCTACAACGATTTCGCGGTCTACCTCGGGATCGTCTATTCCTATCTGCCGTTCATGATCCTGCCGCTGTACGCGAACCTCGAACGCCTCGACATCGACCTGCTCGACGCGGCCGCGGATCTGGGCGCCCGCCGCTGGCAGGCCTTCATCGATGTGACGCTCCCGCTGTCGGTGCCGGGCATCGTCGGTGGCTGCCTGCTGGTGTTCATTCCGGCCGTCGGCGAGTTCACGATCCCGGCGCTTCTCGGTGGCGCCGATACGCTGATGATCGGCCGGGTGCTGTGGGACGAGTTCTTCATCAGCCGTGACTGGCCGGTCGCCTCGGCGGTGTCGATCATCCTGGTGCTGTTGCTGGTAGCGCCGATCGTGTGGTTCCAGCGCGTCGAAACCCGCGAGCAGGAGGCCGCGCGATGAGGCGCCGCTCCCTCGGACTCCTGAGCATCGTGGCGTTCGGCTACGCCTTTCTTTATGTCCCGATCCTCTCGGTCGTGATCTACTCGTTCAACGACTCGCGCCTCGTGACGCTGTGGGGCGGTTTTTCGCTGAGGTGGTACGCAAGCCTGCTCGAGAACGAGGAGGTTCTCGAAGCGGCGCTCCTCAGCCTGCGGATCGCGGCCGTGAGCGCCACGCTCGCGACCGGTCTCGGCGCCCTGGTGGCGCTCGGGCTGCAGCGGCTGACCAGGTTGCGCGGGCGGCTGCTGCTCGCCGGCATGATCACGGCGCCGCTCGTGATGCCCGAGATCATCACAGGTCTTTCGCTCCTGTTCCTGTTCATATCGATGGCGGAGTGGATCGGCTGGCCGGCGACGCGCGGGGCGACGACGATCACGATCGCCCACATCACGTTCTCGATGGCCTACGTCGCCGTCGTCGTGCGCTCGCGTCTCTCCGGGATGGACGAGTCGCTCGAGGAAGCGGCGATGGATCTCGGCGGCAGGCCGCTGGCCGTTTTCTTCGATATCACCGTTCCGATGCTGCTCCCGGCGCTGGTATCGGGCTGGCTGCTCGCATTCACCCTGTCGCTGGACGATCTCGTGATCTCGAGCTTCGTGTCGGGACCGGGCGCAACGACGCTGCCGATGCTGATTTTCGCCAAGGTGCGACTGGGGGTGACGCCGGACATCAACGCGATCGCGACCATCATCATCGTGCTCGTGGCGATCGGCGTGATCACGGCGGCACTGATCTCGCGCCGGCGCGAGAGTGCGGCGGCGCCGTGAACGTCATCGGAGTCGGCGAGCCATGGTGAACGACGTCAAGGCGATCCTCGAGAACTGGAGCGGCGATCACGCGCTGCCCGGGGCGCTGTATCGCGACGCGGAAGTCTACGAGACCGAGATCCGCCGCATCTTCCTCCGGTCCTGGCTGTACGTCGGCCACCAGAGCCAGATACCGGAGCGGGGCGACTATTTCCTGTTCGAGATCGCGGGCGAATCGGTGATCATCGTCCGCAACGCCGAAGGCGGCATCAACGCGCTGCTCAACGTCTGCCGGCACCGGGGCTCCCGGATCTGCGACGAGCCGGCCGGCCGCAAGACGCGACTCGTCTGTCCCTACCACGGCTGGACGTACGGGCTCGACGGCGGGCTCCGCGGCGGCGGGTAACATGCCGGAGGGCTTCGATCGCTCGCGCCTCGGCCTGCGTCGGCTGCACACCCGCGTGTTCATGGGGCTCATCTTCGTGAATTTCGCAGACGATCCGCCCGCGTTCGAGGCGATCGAAAACGATCTTGCAGAGCCGCTGCGTCCGTATGGCCTGGAGCGGGCCAGGGTCGCGCATCGACAGAACTACCCCATCCGGTCGAACTGGAAGCTCGCCATCGAGAACTACTGCGAGTGCTATCACTGCGCGCCCGCACACCCCGAATACTCGGTGGGCCATGGTCGTGCGGTACCGCCGGGCCAGTTCGCATCCATGCTCGCCGCGGTCATGGAGCGCGCGCCGGAGGTCGGGCTCACCCGGCACACGCTGCGCCGGTCCTGGCTGGCATCGGGTGAAGTGGGCGTCGACCGGGGCTTCGACCGCTATCCGCTGCTCCGCGGCCATCTCACCGGCAGCCGCGACGGCAAGCCGGTGGCGCCGCTGCTCGGGTCGATCACGGGGTACGACGGCGGCACGACGGACCTGCACCTCGGCCCGACGACCTTTGGCCTCGCATACTGCGATCACGTGGTGCTGTATCGGTTCACACCGCGCACCCTGCGAAGCACTGACTGCGAGATCACCTGGCTGGTCAACGAATCGGCCCGCGAGGGCACGGACTACGACCGGAGCGAGCTGACCTGGCTCTGGGACGTCACGACGATCGCGGACAAGACGATCATCGAGCGCAACCAGGCCGGGGTCGACTCGCGCTTCTACGTGCCGGGGCCGCTCTCGCCGATGGAAGATTTTACCCGTCGGTTCCTGGACTGGTATGTCGCCATCATGCGTGAGGCGTGGCCGCCGCAGCGCGGATCGCCACGGCCGACGAGCATGGTTTACCGCCGCACGGTGCTTTGCCGCGCGCGGTGATCGAGCGGTTAGTATCCGCGGCGACAACAAGGGGAGAGTCGCATGTCCGATCCCAAGCGCGAGACACCAGGGCGAGGTTCCCCGGCACTGGCTGCAGCGATCTCGGCGACGCTCGGCGTTGCCGGCACGGCGTCCGCCCAGACTTCGGGCGGGCTCGAAACGATCATCGTCACCGCGACCCGGCGCGCCGAGAACCTGCAGGACGTCTCCGGAGTCGATCAGCGCGTTCGATACCGAAGCCATCGAGATGCGCGGCCTGAAGCAGATGGACGACTACGCCAAGTTCGTCCCAGGCCTGTCGCTGGGCGTGCGCGAGCCCGGCGGCACGACCATCGTGTTCCGCGGCGTCGCCTCGTCCGGACTCCAGTTCGGCGCCGTCTCTTCGTCCGCGCTGTACCTGGACGAGCAGCCGATCACGCAGAGCGGCCGCAATCCCGATCCCCGGCTGATCGACATCGAGCGGCTCGAGGCGCTGCGCGGGCCGCAGGGCACGCTCTACGGTGCGAGCTCGCAGTCGGGCACGCTGCGCATCATCACCAACAAGCCGGATCCGTCCGAGTTCGATGGCTGGGTCGACGTGCAGGTCACGAGTGTCGACGAGGGCGGGGCAGGGATACGACGCGAGCGTCATGTTCAACGTGCCGCTGGTCGCGGACCGCCTCGCGCTGCGCTTCGTGGGGTTCACCGCGGAGGATGCCGGGTTCATCGACAACGTCCTGAGCGACAGCCCGCGTGGGCAGACATGTCCCAGGGGAAGGCACGTTCGACAACGCCGACCGGGTCGCCGAGGACGTCAATGAGGCGCACACCAAGGGCGCGCGCGCGGCGCTGCGCTGGGACGTCGACCGACGACGTCGACGTGACCTTGACCGGACTGATCCAGGACCTGGAGGCCGGCGGACACGGCGACGTCAACCTCGGCGTCGGCGATCTGAACCAGGTCCGGTTCGAGGACGAGAGCCTCGACGACAAGTGGTACCAGCTCGCGCTCACGCTCAACGCGTCGCTGGCGTTCGGCGACCTGATCCTCTCGGCCTCGTACTTCGACCGTGATTTTCGCTACGAGGCGGACGCGACCGACTACGAGTTCAACGTTCAACCAGAACTTCATCAATTGCGTACCCGATGCCTACGTACGACTGCCATCCCCGGTATACGACTTCGGCGGCGATCCGCGCGGCTTCGCGACCAACGACGAGCAGACCGAGATCACGACGTTCGAGGCCCGGCTGCAGTCCCCGGCCGATTCGGAGAGCCGCTGGTCCTGGCTGGTCGGCGCCTTCTACAGCGAGGAGAAGGGGCATACCGAGTTCGACAGCTTCATCCGCGGCTACGAGGACACGCCCGTCGTTCGCACTACTTCAGCGGTACTGCAGTACGCAGTCTACTATGGCAACTGTGCTCGCACCGACGGAACGCTGGTTCCTCGGGCCGTTACGACACCGAGCTCGACCAGGTGGCGGTGTTCGGCGAGCTCAGCTACGACCTGACCGAGAACTTCACGATCACGGCCGGCGCGCGCTGGTTCGACTACGACCGCAAGTTCGTACAGCACCAGGAACAGCCCGAAGGCTTCGACGGGTTCTCCCGGCTCGACGGCGACCAGGACTCGAGCGAGGACGGCGACGTCGTCAAGGTGAACCTGACGTACCGCTTCGACGACGACCGCCTCGTGTACGCGACGTACTCGGAGGGCTTCCGCGTCGGCGGCAGCAATCCGCTCAAGCCAGCGTCGATCCTGCCGCGCGACTACGCGTCCGACGAGCTGAAGAACTACGAGATCGGTCTCAAGTCGGAATGGCTCGACAACACGTCTGCGGTTCAACCTCGCCGCGTACTACATGAAGTGGGAAGACTTCGCGGTGCAGATCGAAGATCCGCAGGCACGCGTTCTTCCAGCTCGGCTTCGTAAACCTGCCATCGGCGGAGATCCCGGGCGTCGAGGCCGATTTTGCGTTCAGCATGAACGACAACTGGCAGCTCGACGGCGCGGTGTCCTGGAACGATGCGCAGACGGACGGGGCGACGACGCTGAGCTTCGGCGAGGACGACGAAGGCAACCCGCTTGGGATTCACGGTCCAGGACGGCGCGCGGCTGCCGCTCACACCGGACTGGTCCGGCGACGCTGGGCATCGAGTACCGGTCGAGCGGCCAGTTGCTCGACGCCCAGCCTTTCGCGCGCTTCGACTTCGCGTACGTCGGCGAGTCGGTCAATTCGCTCGAGGGCATCGAATCGGTGGTTTCCGGCAACCGCCCGGTCGTGCAGGACGCGTACGAGACTGGCGACCTGCGCATCGGGCTGGACGCGCGACGCGTGGAGCGCGTCGTTCTTCGTCGACAACGTCTGGGACGAGCGCGCGGAGCTCTTCGTCAGCAACCGCTGGGCCGTGCAGCGAGTGTCGGTCAACCCGCCGCGGACCTACGGGCTGCAGGCCAGGTTCAAATTCTGACCGCATCCTGACGATCCTCGTTGCAACATCGGTCGTGCGCGGCAGCCGCCAGGGCGAAAGCCATGGCGGCGTGTACCTCGTGGACTTCGGCAGCGAGCGCGCCGCGCCGCGTGCTCGACTGGAACACGATGGGCATCGACTGGCAGGGCCGTGGCTGGGACCGCGGGCTCCGCGGGATCGAGTTCGACGGCGAGACCGTCTACATCGCCGCAAGCGACGAGCTCTTCGCCTACACACCCGACTTCCAGCTGGTCGGCTCCTGGCGCAACCGCTATCTCAAGCATTGCCACGAGATCTGCCGGCATGAGCGCACGCTCTTCCTGACCTCGACTGGTTTCGATTCGATCCTGGGCTTTGACCTCGATGCGAAGAGCTTCTCCTGGGGGCTGCAGGTCGCCGCGGTCGGGGACGGATTCGCCGGCAGGCCGTTCGACCCGGAATTTGAAACCGGGCCCGCTGCCGGGAACAGACTGCACCTGAACAATGTGTTCTGTGCGCCGGGCGGAATGCACATCAGCGGTATGCGCACGGGCGGGGTGCTGCTCTTCAACGGCCGTGAAATCAGGCGCTGGGTCACGATCCCCGTTGGCGCGCACAACGCCCGGCCGTTCCGCGACGGCGTGCTGTTCAACGACACGGAGGCGGACGTCGTGCGGTTCGCATCGCGGAGCGGCGGAGACGCGGGTTTTTCCGGTGCCGCGCTATCCCCGAAGGCAGCTCACGCACGTCGACCCGGACGACACCCGGCTCGCACGGCAGGCCTTCGGACGCGGGCTGTGCGTGATCGACGACGATCGCATCGCGGCTGGGTCCTCGCCCTCGACGATCACGCTGCACGACCTGCGTCCGGGGCATCCGGCGCCGGATGGCGACGCTCAGCCACGACGTGCGAAATGCGATTCATGGCCTCGAGGTCTGGCCCTATGGCTGGCTGGGGAGGTAGGCTTCCAGTCATGGACATCGGCGTTCCGATCCGCAACTTCGGGACAAGTGGAGGCGGAGCCACTGGCCGCGGCCATCCTGGCGCAGGACGAAGCCGCCTGGAACGAGAACGTACAGCGACAGCGGGACTATGAGGTTCACGAACAGACCCGCTCCATCGTGCTCTTGTTCGCCGAGGTCAAGGATTGGCCGTCGGTCGAGGTCAGCAAGGAGCCGGGCTGGGATCGGCTTTCTGCCACGGCGGTGCCGGTGATGCACGCGATCATCCGACAGTGGTATCCGCCTGGCGGCACGATCATCCGCGCGATGGCGGCCAAGCTGCTCGCGGGTGGGCGAATACTTCCGCACCGCGATTCGCATCCGTCGTTCGGTGCCGGTCATCGCATCCATGTGCCTATCGTCACGAATCCGCGGGTGCGCTTCATGATCGACGGTCGGCCGTATCAGCTCGAGGTCGGCCAGGCCTACGAGATCAACAACCAGAAAATGCACAGCGTCATGAACAAGGGCGACACCGACCGCATCAATTTCATCTTCGATTACCTGCCGCCGTCGGCCAAACAGGGCCGCGCCGCGGAAGGGTCGCGCGGATCACGCCAGTCGAGCAAAGAAAGCGCCTGACCCAGCGCTGAACCTCGAGCAGGCGGGCGTGCCTCGACCGAAAGAAGCCGGCGACTGGCGAAAGACCGGGCCACGTCAGGGCGGCGGGCCAGCTGCGTGGCCCGGTTCGTACCGCCTGTATCGGTTGCGGATTGGTTCGATGACGGTGACGAGTTCATCGAGGTGGTGCGCGTAGTTGCGCCAGTGACCGACCGACCGGTCGTAGATCGGCTGGCGCACCTGCTCCGAGCTCGGCGTGCGTACCGGGCGGTCGCTCTCGTAGAAGCGCAGGCACGCATCCTCCCAGGGCAGTCCGCAGAACTCGAGCAGGCGGCGCACCTGGTTCGGAAAATCCGCGACCACTTCCTCGTACTGCACGGTGAGCACCTTGCCCGGAAGCACCTCGGCCCAGTGATCCATCAACCGCTGGTACTGCAGGTAGTATTCGCCGATCTCGGTCAGGTCATAGGTGAAGCTCTGCCCCTTGGCGAACAGTTGCCGGTAGCAACTCAGGCAGGCATCGAGCGGATGGCGACGCGCATCTATGATCTTCGCTTCCGGCAGGATGAGGGCCAGCAGTCCGACGTGTGGAAAGTTGTTGGGCATCTTGTCGATGAAGCGCGGGGCGCCGCTTCGCCGGTGCATGCCCGCAAGCCCGAGGTAGTCGTGGCCGAGTGAGCGGAAATTCTCGGGCCTGCAGCTCCCGCACCGCCTCGGGGTAGTTGATGCCGTCGACGCGATTGCGGTTGAGCCATCCGGCCACGCGGCTTACGTAAGGCAGCTCGCTCGTGCCTTCGACCTGGCTGTGGCTGGCGAGTATCTGCTCGAGCAGCGTCGATCCCGAGCGCGGCAGCCCGAGGATGAAGATCGGCGCCGGATCCGCGAGCCCGACGCCCTGGCGCGCCTGCAGGAAGTCGCGGTCGAACGTCCGGACCAGTCGATCGTTCATCGACTCCGTCTGCACCGGGTCGTATGTGACCGCCACGCGCTGTTTCGCGTTGCCCTCGCGGTAATAGCCCCAGGCGCGGTCGAAGTCGCCGCGGTCCTCGTGCGCCTTGCCCAGCGCAAAGAGGAAGTTCACCTCGGATTGCACGCTGAGACCCTCGCCGCGCGCGCGGCGCTCCATCTCCGCGACGGTTTCGTCGGAAAACCGGTAGGTTTTCAGATTGGCGAGGCTCCAGTATGTCTCCCCCTGGTCGGGTCGCTGGCGAATGCATGCATCGTAGGAGGCGACCGCTTCAGCGTAGCGACCGACCGCCTTGAGCAGGTGACCGAGCCCGAGCAGCGCTCCGACGTGTGTGGGACGCAGCGCGAGGCACTTCTGATAGGCCTCGATCGCTTCGTGCGTGAGCGCGGCCGGCGCGAGGGTAGCGCCGCGCAGGAAGTGCGCCTTCGGGTCATTCGGTTCAAGAGCGATCGCGCGGTCGAAGCACTCGAGCGCCTCTGCAAAGCGGTCCTGCTCCTTGCGCAGTTGCCCAAGGTCCACGAGCGCTGCCACGAAATCGGGCGCGACCGAGATCGCGCGCTCGAGCAGCTGTTCCGCCTCGTCGGCACGCCCGGCCTTTAGAGCAATCGAAGCAAGCAGGCGCATCGCATCGACGTTGCGCGGACGCTGCCTGAGGACGCGTCGAAACAGCTGCTCGGCCTCCTTTAGACGCCCCTCCTTGTGATGCTCGGCCGCAAGCGCCATCAGGCGCCGCTCCGGCGACAACGCGAAGCAGCGCTCGAAGGCCTGATCGGCGTCGGCGCCGCGACCCGAGCATGCGCGAGCGCCTTGCCGAGCGTGAACCACGCGCTCTCGAGCGTTGGATCAAGATGCGTCGCGCGCTCGAGAAGCGGGACCGCATCGGCGGCGTTGCCAAGCTGGACCAGCAGGTACCCAAGATCCTCATGAGGCTTGGCGAAGCTCGGAGCCTCGGCGATCACCTGGCGTAGCAGGGCCTCCGCTTCGTCCAGGCGGTTCCGTTTGACGAGCAGCGCGCCGAGCAGCGCCTGGAGATTGACGTCGCGTGGGTAGTCCGCGAGCCGGCTGCGAATACGGGCTTCGGCGGCAGCGAGGTCACCGGCCTCGATGAGTGCAATCGATTCGTCGAAGTGAGCTTTGGGGGCGTGCAGGGAACGCATGGCGCGGCGGGCTTTCCACCATCTTCAACGAAACCACGGCAACTCAATGCCTCCATGCAGTATAAGGCACGGGGTGTTTTCCGCGTGGCGCCGCTCCTGTAGAAAGGGCGGCCAGATCAGACGGTGGTGCGACCATGCAAAGCAGAAACGCACTGCGCGATCGCGCGCTGGCGACGTTCATCCTTGCTCTTTCGGTTTCCGGCTGTGGACGAAAGCCCGCCCCGGCGGAGATCGCCGACACGATCTTCATCAACGGCGGCATCTACACCGTCGACGCGAAGCGATCCTGGGCCGAAGGCGGCCGCCGTGCGCGATGGCCGCATCGTCGCGGTCGGTCGAAACGAGGACGTACTGCCGTTCAAGGGCGACACCACGCGTGTCGTCGATCTGGCCGGCCGCATGGCACTGCCGGGATTTCACGATTCACACGTGCACGTTGCTGCGGCCGGGCTCGAGGAACTGCAATGCCCGCTCTACGACCTGCAGTACCGTCGAGGCGATCCTCGACGCGGTAGCGGTCTGCGCGGGCCGCAACGAGGATGAATGGATCGTCGGAAGTGGCTGGGATCTTTCCCTGTTCGAGAACAGCAGCCCGCGCAAGGAACTGCTCGATCAAGCGGCCCCCGGCCGGGCGGTGATCCTGTGGGGCGCGGACGGGCACTCGGCCTGGGCGAGCTCGCGTGCGCTCGAGCGGGCGGGCATCACTGCGAAGACGCCCAACCCGGAAAACGGAAAGATCGAGCACGACTCGAGAACCGGCGAGCCGAGCGGCACGCTGCGCGAAACGGCTATCGATCTCGTCATGGATGAGGTGCCGTCACCGAGTCCCGAGACGCGGCTGGAAGGCCTCAAGCGTGGGCTCAAGCATGTCAGCGAAGTCGGCATCACGTCGTTCATCGAGGCATCGGTTGGCGATGCCGATTTCGACGCATTCAAGTCCGTTGCAAAGAGCGGCGAGCTTTCGGCCAAGGTGCGGCTGTCGTTGACCTACGGGATGTTCGGCAGCGACGGCTTCGAGGCCCTGCTGGCACGGCGGAACGAGGCTTCCGGGCCGCGGCTCAACGCCGATGCGATCAAGATCTTCATCGACGGCGTGCTCGAGGGCGAGACCGCGGCGCTGCTTTCGCCGTACCTGACGAGACCCGGATACTCCGGCAGCATAACGATGCCGGCGGATGAGCTGAACGCCGCGGTGACGCAGGTTCGACGGGATGGGCCTGCAGGTGCACATGCACGCCATCGGCGATGCAGCGGTACGCGCCGGCCTGGACGCGTTCGCGGCGGCGCGCGCGAAGAACGGCGTGAAGGACAACCGGCACCACATCTCGCACCTGCAGCTGATCGATGCGGCGGACATCCCGCGCTTCAAGGAGCTCGGTGTGACGGCCAACTTCCAGTCATTCTGGGCCTGGCCGGACGATTACATCCTGAAGCTCAACATGCCGCAGGTCGGGGCTGAGCGGGTCAATCGCATGTACCCGATCGGCAGCGTGCTGCGCAGCGGCGGCCGCATCGTCGGCGGCAGCGACTGGTCGGTGTCGACGGTCAATCCGCTCGCGGCGATGGAAGTCGCGATAACGCGCCAGGACCCGGACAACGTCCGCACCGATGTGCTCAACGCGAACGAGCGCGTCGACCTCGCCGACGATGATTGCGGCCTACACCATCGAGGGCGCGTGGCTGATGCATCACGAGAAGGAGACCGGGTCCATCGAAACCGGCAAGGCTGCCGACATCGTCGTGCTCGACAAGGACATCTTCAAGATTCCACCGGCCGAGCTCGACGCCGTGCGCGTGGACCTGACGATGCTGGACGGAAAGCCGGTCTACGAGCGGTCGGATGCGCCTTGACGGGCGCGCAATCGACCACTGGAGCACCGTCACCCGTCCTCGAAGCCCTCGCGGGCACGGCGGTTGTCGATCTCGATCGGCTTGCCGGTGACCGGATGCTCGTAGTGGAAGGGCACTATATCGGTCGCCGGCCACAGCCGCGGCACCGGGTCGAGCAGCGCGTCGGGACCGATCGGATCCTCCGGATACGTGACGCTCGCCATCGGGACGAAGTCGAGAGGCGTCCTGGCCCAGCCTTCCTGGAAGCTGCCGTGCCAGTGCGGGTAGTAGCCGAGACGGAGGATTTTCCAGACCCCGTTCTCGCGGACGTAGCGGTTCTCGTAGATGCCGCCTTCCCACCAGGCGCGCTGTCTGCCGCTGGCGGTCTCGTGAAGACCCGCCTGCATCAGGGAGCGCCCGCGCACGCTCGCCGTCCTGCGGTCCGGCGCCACGTCGACGATCATCTGGATCTGCAGGTGATCGAGCAGCCAGCCGTAGCGCGGACCGTTGTGACCTTCGGTGAAGTTGTTGCGGAAGCGCTCGATATAGAGGCGTCGGATTCCCGCCTTCCCCTTGTAGATCCCGCCAAGGAACCAGACCTCGCCCTCGTCGGAAAACAAGTCGACGACCTCGGCGTATTGCGACTTGTCGATGAAATAACCATAGGCATATTGCAGCCGGCGGACTGCATGGATGTCCTGCTGTATGCCGAGCTGCTGCTCGAGCTCGTCGATTCGCCGGCTGAGCGCTGACATTGCGGTCTCATCTGACATGATGCGTCTACCTCTCGCGGGTCCGGGTGAGCTGCAGGCGGAGTCGCCACGCCGCCGGGTTCGCCGAATCCTACACCGACTGCCCAGGGCGCGTGCCGCGCACATTCCTTTCCATGGCGGGCCCGTGCAAGATCGCACACGATGAGCAACGCACCGGTACCGCAGCCGGATTCGGGGTCTGCCCGGACGGGTGAGGCGTTTCATGGCTGAGGTCGAAGTGCCGGTCCTCGTGGTCGGCGGCAGCCTCGTGGGCATGACCGCAGCGCTGCTGCTGGGTCACTACGGCGTGCGCTCGCTCGTCGTGGAGCATCACCGCGGAACGGCTATCCATCCCCGCGCCGCCTCGGTGACGCAGCGCACGATGGAGATCTTTCGCAGTGTCGGCCTCGAGGAGCTCGTACGCGCGAAATCTGAAGCGCAGTTCGTCCAGGACGCGGGTGTGGTCGGCGTCGAGACGCTTGTGGGCGGTGCGACAGCGCATTACATCGCGAACTTCAACGAGGGCATACGCGACCTCAGTCCGACGGTGCGTGTGTTCCTCTCGCAGAACGTGCTCGAGCCGACGCTCAGGGAAGCAGCGGAGCGGCTCGGGGGCCGCATCGAGTTTTCGACCGAGTGCGTCTCGTTTGAACAGGATGCCGGCGGCGTCGAGGCGCTGATCCGCAATCGCGATACAGGGGAGACGCGCCATGTGCGTGCGCGGTACATGATCGCGGCGGATGGTGCGCGCAGCCGTATCCGTGATGCACTTGGCGTGCGCATGCATGGGCACGGGACGTTCTCGAACAGCATCACGATATATTTCCGCGCGAACCTCGCGCCGGCTTCTCGAGAGCCGGCCCTGGGCGGTGGTGTACGTCAATCACCCGCAGATGCGTGGCTTCTTCCGCTTCGAAAAGCCGTTCGACAGCGGTTTCCTGGTCATCAACACGCTGGGTGATCCCGCGCAGCCGAACGTGGATGTCTCGGCCGGTATGACTGCGGACGATGCGTTGCGGATGGTGCAGACCGCCATCGGGTCTGCAGAGATTCCCGTGACGGTCGAGAACGTGATGCACTGGCAGGCGAGGGCCGACACGGCCGAGCGATTCCGCAGCGGGCGCATCTTCATCGCCGGCGATGCGGCGCATGTGATGCCGCCGACCGGTGGATGGGGCGGCAACGTGGGGGTGCAGGACGCACACAACCTGGCGTGGAAGCTCGCGCTGGCGTTGAACGGCGTCGCAGGTCCGGAGCTTCTCGACACCTACGAAGATGAGCGCCGCCCGATCGGTGAGCTGACGGTCGAGCAGGCCTATACACGATACCTCCTGCGTACCGACCCGTCGATCCCGAGAGGAACGATGCAACCACTCGTCGCCGACATGAACGTCGAGCTCGGTTACGTCTACAGATCGGCAGCAGTGATCCCGGATTCGCCGATCGATGCCGCACGGCATCTCAATCCCCGCGAATCCCACGCCATGCCCGGGACACGTGCGCCGCACTACTGGCTGCGGAAGGATGGCCGGCAGATCTCGACGCTCGATCTGTTCGGTCGCAGCTTCACTCTTCTCGCCGCGCCCGATGGTGCGGAGTGGAACGAAAGCGCGATGCGCGCCGCGAGGGAACTCGGAACGGAGCTCGTCGCCTTGCGGTTGGGGCAGGAAGGGCTGGAGGACCCGGCCGGCGGGTTCAACGCAGCCTTCGGGCTCGAGCCTGCCGGTTGCGTGCTCGTGAGACCGGACGGTTTCGTCGCGTGGCGGGCCAGGGATCGCGACGATGCTGACAGGGACGCCGCGGGTGCCGCTCTCAGGGCCGTTCTCTGCCTCCGGTGATCTTCTGTCCGTCCCGTCGTACCACGTAACCAAGCACGTCGCGAAGGTCGCCGAGGACGCGATGAGCGTGCCGGGCAGGGGGTTGGCGCATCCAGTCTTCGATCGTCGTGACTCCGGTTGTCACGCCGAAGGCAGTGGCGCCACCGCGGCGCGCCATGAGGGTCTCGACGATCGGGTCATCGCCCACGACGCCTATCTCACGCACCGGCAGGGCCAGTCTCCTGGCGACGAACCGCAACGCGTGCAGCGATGGCTTGCCCGTGAGGATGATGGGAGCCCTGGTTACGCGCCGGATCGCGCCGACGATCGCGTACGTGTAGCCGATCGTGCGACCCTGCTTCGTGGCGAAGAACGGCACGTCCGATGCGACATAGAGCTTCGCGCCAGCCCAGATCGCGTGACAGGCGGCCTCGATGTCCTTCATGCCGCAGTCGGGGTGCCAGCCGACGTAAACCGCGTCGACTTCGCTCGTTCGTGGCTCGCCCGTGTAGATCGTCTCGATACCCGCTTCACGCAGCGCATATCCGACGCCCTGCGTGCCGAGCACCAGCGCGCGCCTGACACCCCGGCTCGACATCAGATCCGCGGTAACGCTCGATGGGGTGATCATCTGCGCATCTTCGACCGGCAGGCCGATACTCCGCATTCGCGCGGCCTGCTCCGCAGGCGGATATGCGCTGCCGTTCGTGAGGAGGACGAACGGGACTGCGCGCTGTGTGAGCGCCGACAGCGCTTCGATGGCGCCCGGCAACACCTCGTAACCGCCGAGGGCGCGATCGCTGAGCAGCAGCGTGCCGTCGACGTCGAACATGAGGCCGTAGATTGGCGGCAGAACTGCAGGCGAGCCCTGCCCGCCAGCGTCGGAGGTCAACTCTGACTCGCGGCTGGCGGTTCGGACCGGCTGAGCGCGAGCCGGAAGCCCGCCTTCTCGAGCGAGACGCTCCACAGGTCGCGGCGCGCCGCCAGGGTCCGGATGAGATTCATCAGCGGCTTGACCGATGGGTCGTAATCGAGCGGCCGCCGGTCCGGCCGCCAGCATCGCATCCACCTGTCCAGCGGGCATCGTCGCCCGCAGCAGAAATTCCTCGTCCGGAAGATGCGCGCCGATCCGCTGGCGCAGCTCCCCGAGAGGCGCGACAGGTGGTTCGGCGCGCAGTTCGCGCGTGCGCGGTAACGACTCGATCCGATCCATCACGGCCGGATCGATCGGCAACCGTGGGCTTGCCGAAGCGGCCGATCGCATAGCGAATGAGCTCGTCGGGAACCACGCCGTAGCGCTCCGCGCCGGTCACGTTCATGACGGCCTGGGTCATCACGATCTGGGCAAATGGCGTCATGACGATCGGCCAGCCAAGCTCCTCGCGCACGCGCCCCAGCTCCTCGATCACGGCGCCCTCGAGATGAGACACGCGATGCTCAGCCAGATGGCGCCGCATGGTTCCCACCATGCCGCCGGGCAGTTGATGATGCAGGTAACCCGCGTCGAAGCCCTGCGGTCTGCCCACCGGCAATCCCTCCGCCTCCGCCAGGCGGGTGAAGTAGCGTCCGACCTCGGCCAGTGCCTCGTCGTCGATGCGTACCGAGTGACCCATCGCCCGCAGGTTGGAGACAATTCGCTCGGAGGGAGGATTCGAAATGCCATCTGCGGCAGCGCCGGATGCGCATTGGAGCGCGCTCACGCCATGATTGGGCGCATCCATGTAAGTGAGCTCGGCGAGACCGATCGTGCAATGGGAATGCAGCTCGAGCGGCTTCGCGCCAAGCTGAGCGCGCATCGCCGGGATCAGCGTGCTTGCCCGCGCGGGTGAGAGCAGGCCGCCGGGGTCCTTGATGTACAGCGCGTCGATGTCCGGGCTGGCGGCGAGCTTGCGTGCGCGCTCGGCGTAGTGCGCGTCATCGTGAATCGGGCTCAACGTGAAGACCAGGGCCGCGATGACGTGATCGCCGCCGGCCTCCTTGACCATGCGCGCGCAGCTGATGTTCGCCTCCGCGTCGTTCATCGGATCCGCGAGGCAGAATCGCCGGATGCCGTTTCGCGCCAGCACGCGGAACGCGAGCGCCATGAATTCCGGGCTCGCAGTCTCCCAGGAAATGAAGCGAAAGCCCGTCGACATGAACTGCAGCGGCGTATTCGGAGTTGCCGCCGCCATCAGCCGGATCCGCTCCCACGGGTTCTCCCGCTTGTAGCGGACCGCTACTCCCATATGCGTGGACGTCGTGAAATCGATTGCCCTGAAACCCACGCGGTCCATCACTGGCGCGATGGTCAGGGTCTTCGCAGTGTCGATGCCGAGAGCGGCCCAGAGACACTGGTTGCCGTCGCGAAGCGAAGTTTCGACGAGCTCGATTTCAGCCACGGGTGGCGGCGCCCTCCATGCGCACGGGCTCGCGGTCGAGCAGGCTCGCCACGAACTCCGTGTCGACGCCGCCGGCGCGGAAGCGTGGCTCGTCGAGCACGAGGGCATGGAATGGCAGATTTGTCGCCACCCCGGACACGCGCGTCGCCGCAATCGCGTCCTGCATCCGCCGAAGTGCCGCCGGGCGATCCGCGGCGTGCACGATGATCTTGGCCATGCAGGGAGTCGTAGAACGGAGACACGCGGGAACCGGCGGCGATGTGCGTATCGACGCGGATGCCCGGACCGCTCGGCCATGTTGCCTCGGTCACCAGCCCCGGGCTGGGACGGAAGTCGGTTGCGGGATCCTCGGCGTTTACGCGGCACTCGATCGCGCAGCCTCTTCGATGGACATCGGTCTGGCTCAGCCGCAGGCCCTGCACCGCCCGCAATCGCGATCTGCTGGGCGACGAGGTCCAGGCCGGTCACGGCCTCGGTCACCGGGTGCTCCACCTGGATCCGCGCGTTCATCTCGAGGAAATAGAATGCCTCGCTGCCCGTCGACGAGGAACTCTACCGTGCCGGCTCCGCGATAGGACAGGCGCTCTGCGAAGCGCACGGCGGCGTCGTGAAGCCGGCGACGCAAGGGTTCCGGCAATTCCGGCGCGGGCGACTCCTCGATCAGCTTCTGATAGCGGCGTTGTACGGAGCAGTCCCGCTCACCCAGGTGGATGACGCGCCCTTCGCCATCGCCGAGTACTTGCACCTCGATGTGGCGCGCGCGGGTCACGAGCCCCTCGAGGTATACACGCGCATCGCCAAAGGCGGCTCCTGCCTCCGACGCGGCGAGCGCCATCGCGGACGGCAGTTCCGCCATCCGCTCGACCCGTTTCATGCCTCGGCCACCGCCGCCGCCGACCGCCTTGACGAGCAGCGGACAGCCGATGAGACGCGCCATCGACACCGCCGCCTCGACCGAATCGACCGCGCCACCGGGCACCACGGGAATGCCCGCTCCCTCCGCGGCGGAGCGGGCGCTGCAGCTTGTCGCCGACCGCTTCGATCTGCGCCGCCGTGGGACCGATGAAGACGATGCCGTGCTGCTCGCACAGGCGGGCGAGGGCGGCGCGCTCGGAGAGAAACCCGTAGCCCGGATGGATTGCGTCTGCGCTGGACGCCGAGCGCCGCCTGGACGATGGCCTCGACCTTCAGATAGCTGTCGGCCGGGCGGGCGGGGCCGATGCAGATCGTGCGGTCGGCGAGCCGCGCCGGCATCGAGTCGCGATCCGCCTCCGACGCCGCGAGCACGGTTTCGATGCCGGAGCTCGCGGCAGGTGCGGATGATCCTGGTCGCGATCTCTCCGCGATTCGCGATCAGGATGCGGCGTATGCTCACGGCCCGGCCGTCCTGCGGACGCGAAGCAGCGTCTCGCCGTACTCGACCAGCGCGCCATCGCGCGCCCGGGATCTCAGCCACCGTGCCGCGAACGCCTGACGCGCACGGTGTTCATGAGCTTCATCACCTCGATGATGCCGATGATGGTGTCGGGTTCGACTCGCGACCCGACCTCGACGAATGGCGGCTCGCCGGGCTTCGGAGCGCGATAGAACGTGCCGAGCAGCGGCGCGTGTACGTCCGTGCAGATCGGCGTGCGTCGGCAATCGGGCCTGTCCGCCGGTGCGCCGCCGCGGGCCGGCCGGCGCTGCCGGCGCGGGTACGCAACCGCAGCGGAATCCGTCGCCGGCTGGACCGGCACGGCGGCGCCGCGCTTCAGATGGAGCTTGAGGCCGTCGATCTCGAGATCCAGCTCATCGAAGCTCGACTGCTCCAGCAGCCGCGTGATCTCCGCGACGTCCTTCGCCGTGAGCGTCACCGGCGGCCTCCGAAGATCGACATCACGTGAGTCAGCGGATTCTCGGCCGCGCGCGCCGTCGGCGCTGTCGTCCTTTGCGGACCACACGGTCTCGGGCCGGCTCTGCAGAATCAGGATTTCGCCGCTCATCCGATCGACCGCCCACTCGATGTCCTGCGCGCAACCGTAATGACGCTCGATCGCGCGGGCGACCGCCCGCAGAGACTGCAACTCCGCGTCGCTCATGCAGGCGGCTCGACGCAGCTCGCCGGCGACGGCGATGGCTGTCGATGCCGCCAGCGGGGGCGGGACGATGCTGGATGATCTTGTCCGATATCTCGCGCACCGAGATCTCGCCGGTGATCTTGCCGATCACCCAGCGGTCCGGCGTCACCTCGCCACCGACCACCGCGGAGCCGAGCCCCCACGCACCTTCGATCGTGATGACCGAGCGGTCTCCCGTAGACGGGGCTGCGCGTGAACATGCACGCCGGCGGTCCTCGCATCCACCATGCTCTGCACGACGACCGCCATCGCGACGCTCGGCTCCGGGAAGCCGCTTTCTGCGGCGGTAGCTGATCGATTCCACCGAATAGAGGCTCGCCCAGCAGCTGCGCACCTGCTGCAGCACATCGGACGTATTCGTGACCCATAGGTAGGTGTCCTGAAGACCGGCGAAGCTCGCGTCGCTCGCGTCCTCGGTGGTCGCCGACGAGCGCACCGCGACCGCGCGCGACTCCGGAGTCGCCGCAAAGCGATGCGTGCGCGGCGGCGATCTCCGCGAGCACGTCGGGCGGCAGATCGCCGCCTCGACCCGGTGCACGCAGGTCCCGCGAGCAGGCCGCGATGCCCGTCGAGGTCATCCGGGTCGAGCGCTTCGACACGCGCCCGCACCGGCGCCTCGCCTTCGAGCGCCTCGATGGACGCGCTCGAACGCGCCCGTCCTCACCACGAATCCCGGCGGCACCGCGATGCCCGCGCGCTGCAGCTCGCCGAGGCTGCCGCCCTTGCCGCCGACGTCGGCGCGGTCGGCGAGCCCGATGTCGGCGAACCAGCTGACGCAGGGGCCGCTGCGCTTATCCACCGTCCCCTACAGGTAAAGCTGCTCGTTGATCGGGACGCCGTGCTCGCGGCAGAAGCTCTCGTAGTGGTTGATGTACCACCAGATGTCGAGTGTCTCGATGAAGCTGCCGTTCTCGTCGAAGAAATCGGTCGAGCCCTCGAGCCAGCCGAAGAGCTTCACGCCCTGCGGGTGATCGCTGACCAGCGTGTGCGTCAGTCCCGGTGTCTCGTAGATGAAATCGCCGGGTCCCGCGACCCAGTCGTACTCGAGATAGCGCGCGCTGCCTTCGAGACAGATCATCACGACGGTTCCGCGGTGGCGGTGCGTGCCAACGACGCCGGCCGACTTGATCCAGAGGATGTTGCTGTAGATGTTGCGGCGCACGTCGAACGCGAGGTGGCGGATCGCGGCATTGCTGCCGAAGGGCACCCAGGGGCTTTCCTTCTCGTCGGAGCTGACGAACTTGCCCTGCACGCCGTGGCGCAGCGATCACGTCGTGGTACGGTTCGCGGAACGTCGACAATCCGGTAGGCAGTGGACGCCGGTGCGGTCATCGGCTTGCGGCTGGACTGCGGTCATGTCGCTGCTCCTGATTCGAGGATGGTGACGACGCCGCGCCCGCCATCGACGCGGATGCGCTGGCCGTCCCTGATCCGCGAGGTCGCGCGTGCCCGTGCCGACGACCGCCGGCAGGCCGTATTCCCGCGCCACGATGGCCGCGTGGCTCATCGAGCCGCCGATGTCCGACACCGCGCCGGCGATCTTCTGGAAGATCGGCGCCCAGGTCGGGTTCGTCACCTGGCACACGAGGATGTCGCCCTTGCTGCAGGCGCGCGATCTCATCCACCGACTTCACGACGCGCGCCGGACCTTCGACCACGCCGCTCGACGCGGCGAAGCCGCGGATCTCGTTGCTGTCGACGTCGCTGTCCGCGTTCAGCCAGGTGTCGAGGCTCTCGCGCGTGATGCCCCAGAGCATGACGATCGCCGGATCGTCGATCACATCCGGCACCGGCCCGAGCGCCGGGCGGCGTGTCGTGCTTCGCCCACTCCGCGATCGCCGCCCGGCGCTCCGCGACGATCGCCGGCCAGCGCGCCGGACCGCGCGGCGGCGAGCCGGTCGACCACGGCGTTCATCAGGTCGATGATCGCCGACTCGAGCTCGTAGTGCGTGAGCTGGAAGACGTCCTCGGCGTCGGCGAAGAAGCCGTGCGTCGCGAGCAGCGCGCCGAACTCGCGGATCTTGTTGAAGAACAGGTTCGTGTACCAGTGCTCGCAGTAGAACTTGTGTCCTTCGACGTACGGGAACACGCGATGCGCGAGCGCGATCATCTGGTCGTAGGCCGCGCGCTCGTCGTCCGTAGTCGAGCAGCTCGCGGTAGTCTTCGATGAGCTGGCGGCGCTCGGCCCGCAGCTTCTCGACCGGGCGCTCGAGCGACTCGCCGGCCCTGCACCCGCCTGATGTACTCGGGAAGGCCGGCGAACGGCATCGAGAGGTCGTCGTTCCAGGAGCGGTGATAGTGGTAGAAGCCGTCGCCGACGTTGATGTTGAACCAGGGATGCGCGCGACGTCTCGAGCTCCTCGAGCCACTCGCGGCCCGGCTCGCCCGCACTGCGCAAGCGCGCCGATGATCGTCCTCGACCTTCGCGCCTTCCTCGAACGTCGAATCCACGCCGAGCTCCACCGCGCGCCGCGCGAGCCGCCGCACCTCGTCGTCCGGGCGGAAGATCTCCGCCTCGATGCCCGCCACCATGCGCGCGATGGTCTGGTCGGTGATCTCCGGGAACGCCTTCTTGCAGAAGGCGAAGAACGTCATGTAGGCGCCATAGCCGAGCAGCAGGAACTCGAAGTGGTGATGCCACATCCGGAAGTAGCCCTCGAGCGTCTTCTGGTAGATGTCGAGCAGATAGTGATTCGAGGCGACGCCGCGTCCGGCATGAACGTGCGCGAGCGGCTCGAGGTCGGGCAGCTCGACTTTCGGCAGCGCCTGCGCGTCGCCGATCAGCGCAAGCATCTTCTCCCGCCACTGCTCGTACAGGCGTTCCCAGTTCTCGTAGTAGTAGAACGCGCGCTTCTGGAATTCCTCCGTGCGGCGCGCGATCTCCGCCGGGATCGGTGACGGCGTTGCCGCCGATGTAGACGCGGCCGTTGATGATGCGGTGATCGATGCCGAGCGTCGTCGGCAGGCAGTGCACGCGCGTGTTCGCCGAGCCCAGCGCGCAGTACGCGGCCTCCGCGGTCACCATGTCGAAGGCCGACATGGGCTCCGGGAAGTGCATCGAGTTGTAGAACCAGAAGCGGTCGTCGTCCGCCGCGCTGAACTGGACGTAGTACGGATAGGCCGCCTGCGCGCGCTCGGTGCCCGGGATCACCTTGAGCGAGCTCGGGAGCCGGAAAACCGCTGGGCTTGGCTGGCTTGTCCATCACCCGTTCCACGACGCCACGTTCTGCAGCTCGCATACTGTACTCGCCGCCCGGCGGCACGCGCGGCGACGCGGCGACTCC
Source organism: uncultured Gammaproteobacteria bacterium (assembly GCA_963728295.1). Lineage (GTDB taxonomy): Bacteria > Pseudomonadota > Gammaproteobacteria > Steroidobacterales > Steroidobacteraceae > DATJKD01. Next base: position 66,868 of record CAVSKB010000013.1, read on the forward strand.
CGCCGCTGCGTCCGGCGAGCGGCATGGCGTGTACCGGGCTCAGCGCAGGGCCGTGAGGCGACGCCCGAGCCGGCGCGGCGGACTTCAGCGGTCCGCCGCCAGCGGCTCGGGCGCGGTCACGTGGTCGTCAGTCCAGGTTGACCCTGACCGTGGCGTACCACTCTCGCGGGCCGGCTGTACGTGCCCACGTGTTCTCCGGCTGCCTCGTTGATGGATCCCGTCACCAGGTAGCGCTCGTCGGTCAGGTTCGTGCCGCCGACCGCGAACTCGTACTTGCCGCTCGGGCGACATGTAGCGGATGGCGGCGTTCAGTTGTCGACCGATGGACGCTTGAGATTCGCGGTGTTCAGCGAATCGTTGAACAACTCGGCGGTGTGCGTGTAATCGAGCCGCGAGCCGCACCGCACCGCCGTTGCCAAGGTTGAAGTCGAAGGTCGGCCCGAAGTTGATGCTTGTACTCCGGGGTCTTCGGCAGCTCGCTGTCGGTCGTGATGCCGACTCGCGTCATTGACGTCGTCGTACTCGGCATCGATGTAGCCGGCCGCGAAGTGAAGCCGAAGCCGCCGGCGAGGACGCGCCTGCGCTTCGACCTCGATGCCCTGCAGTGTCGCACGTTCCTGCGTTGTGCAGCACCGGCGAGGCCCCCTCCTGGAAGTTGAGCTGGATGTCCTGGTAGTCGGTGTAGAAGATCGCGCGTGTTCACGAGCAGGTGATTGTCGAGCAGCTCGGTCTTGAGCCCGATCTCGCTACGTCTCCGCGAATTCCGGCTCGAACTCGGCGAATGCGGCCATCGTGATCGGCGTTCGAGAGTCGCGTCGTCCAGCCGCCGGACTTGAAGCCCTTCGACTACTTGGCGTACGCCATCACGTCGTCGGTGAAGTTGATACTGCAGGCCCGACGGTCGGCGTGAAGACGTTGAAGTCCTGCTTCTGCTCCTCCGCGGGGAAGTACCGGAACGGCTGGCCGGCCTCCGGGAAACCGAGGCCTGCTGGCAGGTGATGAACGGCGGGATGGTCGGGTCCAGGTGCAGGAACGCCGGGTCCTCCGGCGGGTTGCAGCCGCTGAGTCTTGTAAGTGAAGCCGTTCAGGTCCGCCTGGCCGCCGATGAAGCTCTTGTCCTCCCAGGTGTAGCGGCCGCCGAGCGATCACGGAGAGCTTGTCGGTGATCTCGAAGTCGGCGTGCAGGAAGGCCGCATACGACTCCGTGTCCACGTCGTTCTGGTAGTCGTAGACGTAGAGCAGGCCCTGGAACGGCACGAAGTCGTGCACGAAGCCATCTTCCGTGAAGTAGTAGAGGCCGAACACGTAGTTGAGCCGGTCGTCGAACAGCTTGCCGAGCAGCTGGAATTCCTGCGACCACTGGTCCTGCTCCTGGTGGTCGGTCACTTCCTGGATCGACTCCGGCGTGCCGTCGAGGTCGATGCCGACGCTTCCAGTCGATCGTGCGGTAGCCGGTGATCGACTTGAACGTGCAGATCGTCGCCGACTTCCCAGTCGGCCGTGCAGCGACAGCCCCAGCCGTCGTTCTTCGCGAAGCTCGACGCCGTTCGCGTAGGTCGTGTCGATGTCGCCAGTCTGCGTCGTTCGCGAAGTTCCAGTAGATCCGCGGCGTCGCCGACAGCGAGCTGGCCGCCGTCCGGCCCGCCGACGTAGCCCGCGCCGCCGAGGGCCGCGCCGCCCGTGCCGCCGAGCTCGGGAGTCCGGTTCGCGCGCGGACCGCAGAGGCCGCCCTCGCCGGTGTGCATGTCACCGGAGCCGAGGAAGCCGATCCGGGATGCCGCCGCGCGTCGAGCACGTCCGTCGGCGTGCTGATGCAGGCGTTGTAGATGGCGCCGAAGAGTTGGCGGTGATTCGGGTTGACGCGACAGCACCGTCGTCGCCGTCGACGGCTGGTCCTGGTGCTGCTAGTCGGCGGCGAACGTCACCTCGACGTCGTCGGAGGCTTGCCACAGCAGCTTGCCGCGCACCACCGTCTGGTTGAGGCCGCCGTTGGCGTCCGAGGTATCGAAGCCCGCCCTGGGATACGCATTCATCGGATCGACGATGAAGGGCGTGCTGCCCAGGGCGAGGCGGCCGGATAGGGAATGACGTCCTGGTACCCATCGCGATCGATCGACGACACCGTGAGGCTCGAGAGCAGCGTGTCGGTGATCGGCAGGTCGGCGGTGAATCCGAGGTCGCGTGCGGTTGTAACTGCCCACGGTCGCCTGCGCCTCGAAGCGCGGCTCCGGCCCCGGCACGTGCGTCACGATGTTGATCGCGCCGCCGATCGTGTTGCGGCCGAACAGCGTCCCCTGCGGGCCCTTCAGGATCTCGACGCGATCGACGTCCATGCAGGTTCTGGTTCGCGCCGAACGTGCGCGCCAGGAACACGCCGTCGAGATACACACCGACGCCCGGGTCGAGGTTGAACGCGAAGTCGTCCTGAGCCGATGCCGCGGATCGAGGCCGAGAGCACCGAGGTGTCGCCCGAGAACGGCGAGCTCGCGTCCAGGTTGACGTTCGGCGTGAGATTCGTGACAGGCGTTGATGTCCGTGACGCCCTTGGCCCGCAGAGTCTCCGTCGTGAACGCGCTGATCGCGATCGGGACGTTCTGGATGTTCTGCTCGCGCTTCTGCGCCGTGACGACGATCTCCTCCAGCACCCCCTGCGCCGATGCGGATGCGCACAGCAGCGTCGACGCCACCGCGCTGCAGAGCGCGGCACTGCGACGCGCGGGCCATTTGCTCGCCGTCGTCGTTCCCGATTCGCCGTGGTTCCGGGAAAATCGCTCCCCGCCGCTCAGAATGCCGTCGCCAGTGCTTTCGCCATCGAGACTGCCCATGTGCTCCCCCTGTTGAAAACTGCTGACCTGATCGAATGTCCCGCCCGCCGCCGATCGCGCTTCACACTTGCGCGACTCGACGCGCCAACTCCACCGCCGAGACCTGGAAGCCGGCGATGTTGATGCTCTCCTTCGCGGAGTTCGCATGCTCGCGCATCAGGGCCTCGACCCTGCTGCTCTCGCCGCCCTCGATCGCTGCGACGATCACGTGATGCTGCCGATGCGCATACTGCAAACGGCGTAGTTGCGCTCGGCGTTGATCCGGTCGAAGGCAATCGCCTGCGGGCCTGCGAACGGGACGCGGGAATTCCGCGCAAGCGCCTCGGACAGGATCTGGCTGCCGGCCTCTTCGAGGATGAGGTGATGAAACCGGCCGTTCATCTCGGCGTAGGTCGCCTCGTCGCCTTCGTCCATGTGCCGCTTTGCGAGCAGTGCATCCCCGTCGTGCAGACAGGCGCGGAGCTTGCGCAGGAACGGCTTCGTGGCGCCGTGCTCGGCGACGCGCCGTGCCGCAAGCCCCTCGAGGACGCCCCGGATGTCGATCGCGTCGAGCACGTCACCGGCCGTGAACGCCCGTACGACGTAGCCCCGGCTCTCGTGCACGGCGAGCAGTCCCTCCTGCGCGAGCAGCGGCAGTGCCTGCCGCACCGGGGTGCGGGACATGCCGAGCTCCTCCGCCAGGGGAGCTTCCGCCACGCGCTCGCCGGGGGCCAGCTTGCCGCGCAGGATCATCTCGCGGAGATGTACGACCGCCTCGTCGAGCTGCGTGCTCAAAGGGTTCCCCCGGCGTCTGGCACGCGCGCATGCTGCTTGGTAGGATCCCAAACTGTCAATAGGGATCCCATGACGGCGGGTCGAATTCAAATCGGGGGTTTAGAGCCATGAGCAAGCAGAGCCTGGAGAGCGTCATCAAGGAGGCCGGCAACCCGGTCAAGATGCTGCGCAACTCGAAGATCGGAGCGTATGTCTACCCGGTCGTCCCCTACGAATTCACAAACTGGCGCGATGAGCAGCGCGCGTGGCGCGAGACCGCGGTGCTCTTCGACCAGTCGCATCACATGGCGGAACTCACCGTCAAGGGACCGGATGCGCTCAAGCTGATCTCGTACACGACTATCAACAGCTTCGCGAATTTCAAGCCGAACAAGGCCAAGCAGATGGTGCCGTGCAGCTACGACGGCTACGTCATCGGCGACGGGATCCTGTTCTACCTCGAGGAAAACGAGCTGTTGTTCGTCGGACGCGTGCCGACGGTGAACTGGCTGCAGTTTCAGGCGGAGACCGGCGGGTACAAGGTCGAGATCATCCGGGATGACCGCTCGCCGTCGATGCCGCGCGGCAACGCCGTCGTGCGGCGGCACTACCGTTACCAGATCCAGGGACCCAACGCTGCGCAGGTACTCGAGCGGCTGAACGGCGGTCCGATCCCGGACGTCAAGTTCTTCAATATGGACGCGATCAACATCAAGGGTCGGAGGGTCCGCGCCTTGCGGCATGGCATGGCCGGTGCGCCGGGTCTCGAGATCTGGGGTCCGTACGCAGAGCGCGACGAGATCCGCGAGGCCATCATGGAGGCGGGGAGGGACTTCGGCCTGGTCCAGGTCGGCGCTCGCGCCTACTCCAGCAATACGCTCGAGTCGGGATGGATCCCCTCGCCTCTGCCCGCGGTCTACACCGGCGAGAAAATGAAGAAGTATCGCGAGTGGCTGCCGAATAACGGGTACGAGGCAAGCGGGTCGATTGGCGGCAGCTTCGTGTCCGACAACATCGAGGACTATTACCTGACGCCGTACGAGCTCGGCTACGGGCCGTTCGTCAAGTTCGATCACGACTTCATCGGCCGCGAAGCGCTCGAGAAGATCGCCGACAAGCCGCATCGCAAGAAGGTGACCTTCGCCTGGCACGGCGACGACATGGCGAAGATATACGCCTCGCTGTTCCGGCCGGACGGGGAGAACTACAAGTTCTACGATCTGCCGAACTCGAACTACGCATCCTCGTCGTACGACAAGGTCATGCGGAAGGGCCAGGTGGTCGGGTTCTCGATGTTCGGCGGGTACAGCTACAACGAGCGGACTGCGCTCTCGCTTGGTGTCGTCGATCCGGATGTCAAGATCGGGGAGGAGTTGACCGTGGTGTGGGGTGAGGAGAACGGCGGGACCGGTAAGACGACGGTTGAACGTCACAAGCAACTCGAGGTCCGCGTCCGGGTCTCTCCGGTCCCTTATGCGCGCGAGGTGCGGGAGGCGTACCACGAGGGCTGGCGCACGCGCCAGGAATGAGCGGGCACTCATGTTGAACCCGCAGGCGGCGCCTGCGTCGGCAGGCGCCGCGGATGCCGGACTCATGCAGGCGATCGTCCAGCTTGCACGCGACGCGTCTATCGAGATCAACGTACATGATGTCATGCACGTCGAGCCAAGCCGGGCGCTGCTCCCCAGTGGCACAAGAGTCTATGTCAGTCATCTTCCGAAGCAGACCTGGCAGGAAACCAAGGCCGCATGCCGCGTCTTGCGTGCAGCGGGATTCCTGCCGGTGCCGCATCTGCCGGTGCGCCTCGTGGCGGACGAGGCAATGCTCGATGGGATCCTCGACGGCCTGGTCGCCGGCGCACGGGTAGAGGAAATCCTGCTGGTTGCCGGTGACTATTCGGCGCCGACCGGGCCGTACTCCATGGTCGCGGATGTCCTTTCGACCGGTGCCCTGGAGAGGCACGGCATCAGGGCGATTTCGATGGCCGGCCATCCGGAAGGCCATCCGAAGGTCTCGCTCGACGAGATCCGCAGCGCCGAAGTCGAGAAAGTCATGCTCGCGACGCAGGCAGGCCTGGATGTCAGCCTGGTGACCCAGTTCTTTTTCGAGCACACGCCGTTTCTGGAATGGGTCGGCGACCTGCGCGCCCGAGGCGTCCGGGCGCGCTTCGTAGCCGGCGTGGCGGGCCCGGCTCGCCCCACGACCTTGCTCAAGTTCGCGTTGCGCTGCGGGGTAGGCCCCTCGATCCGGGCATTGACCGCACGACCGTCCTCTTTCATGCACCTGCTGGGCGATCACGGACCCGAACAGCTGATACGCGGGCTTGCGGAGGCGCGGAGCACCGGTGCGGTGATGTTCGGTGGCATCCACGTGTTCTGTTTCGGGGGTTATCTCCGCACGTGCGAATGGCTGCACCGCGTCGCGAACGGCAAGTTCCGATTGAACAGTCACGGGAGCTTCGACGTCGGAGTCGGCCACGCCGCGTGACGGGACGATCCGTCAGCGTCGGGAGAGGCGCAGTCGTATCGGGCTGCGAAACGTCGTCGACGGCACCCACGAGAGGTCGCGCTCGACGCGTGTGAACTCCGGGATTCGCGGCAGCCACTCCTCGAACAGGATACGCACGGCCATCCGTGCCACCATCGCGCCGAGACAGGCGTGTACTCCGCCGCCGAACCCCAGGTGACCGCGCGGCCTGCGGCGGATGTCGTAGACGTCGGGGTCAGGAAACTTCCTCTCGTCGCGATTGGCCGAGCCATAGGCCAGGCAGACGTAGTCACCGGCCCGCATCGTCCGGCCGTGCATCTCCATGTCGACGGTCAGCCGACGCCGAAATCGCTGGGCGGAGGTGTTGAAACGAAGCGACTCCTCGATGGCATCAGGGATCAAGGCGCGATCCGCGAGCAGGGCCCGGCGCGCGTCGGGAACATCCGCGAGGTTGAGCGCGAACATTGCGAGGAATCCGCCCAGGGATTCGATGCCCGCCATGATCAGCGTCGTAGTCGTGAGCAGGACCTCTCTCTCCTCGAGGCGTTGGCTGTCGATCTCCGCGAACACGAACTGCGAGATCAGGTCGGAGCCCGGGCGTGCGCGCCGCTCGGCGATCACGCCCGCCGCGTAGTCCATCATCCATTCGTACGCGGCAATGTGCTCCGGCCCTTTATGGCGTGACACAGGGTCCGACTGCACCATCAAGACAGCCTTATCCCGTACTTCACGGTCGTTGCCAGGAGGCAGCCCGAGCATCAGAAACAGGATCCTGGGCGTGACCTGGCTCGAGAGATCCGCGATGAAGTCGAATTCGTCGCGATCTGCCAGCCCGTCGGCGGCTTCGATCGCAATCCGCCGGATCGGCCCGGACAGCGTTTCGAGATTGCGCTGCATGAACGCGTGCTGGATCAGGGCACGGAGCCTATCGTGCCGCGGCGGGTCCGTGGTGCCGAGTGTCGCGCCAGCACGGTTCGGAAGCTCGTCCATCAAGTTGCCATGTGCGGACGAGAACGTCCGCCAGTTGGCGAGCGCCGCCGATATGTCGGCATGTCGCGACAGCACCCACATGCCGGCGTCGTCACTCCAGAAGCACGGATGCTCGTCGCGGAGAATCCTGTAGAGCGGAAACGGGTCGGAATCGACGGTGGGTGAGTACGGATCGAATCGGAACATCGGCTTCATTCCGCCTGACTTGTCGCAGCGGGCTCCTCGGTATCGATCTCGAGCAGCGTTTCCGGGGCATAGCGCGCGCCACTGACGGTCCGTTCGTTGATCAGCGCTTCGAGTCTCACGACGAGCCCGGCGTCGAGCGGGCGATCCATCGCCGCCCAGTTTTCCTCCAGGTGCATCACCGAGGTCGTGCCCGGGATCGGCACGACGTCAGGCGACTTCTGCAGCAACCAGGCAAGCGCCAGCTGCGCGGGCGTGCAGTCGGCCTCGCGTGCGAGCACCCGGTAGGCGGCGAGCAGTCGGCGATTGGCGTCGAAATGCGGCGGCTGGAAGCGCGGCATGTTGCGCCGGATGTCCCGTGGCGCGAACCGGCCGGGGTCGTCGACCGCGTCGGCGAGGAAGCCGCGCCCGAGCGGCGCGAACGCGACCAGCGTCGCGCCGAGCTCACGGCAGGCCTCGAGCAGCCCGAGCTCCGGATTGCGGCTCCAGAGCGAATATTCGTTCTGCACCGCGCTGATCGGATGTACGGCGCTCGCCCGCCGCAGTGTGGCTGCCGAGACCTCCGACAGGCCGATCGCGCGCACGTGTCCGGAAGCAACCATGTCCGCCATTGCGCCGACGCTGTCCTCGATCGGAACGCGCTTGTCCCAGCGATGCAGATACCAGAGGTCGATCACATCCGTTCGCAGGCGCGCGAGAGATTCCCGGCACGTACGCTGCAGCGTCTCCGGTCGCCCGTCGATGACGCGCCGGCCGTCGACGCCGGTCATGCCGCACTTGGTGGCCAGGTGGATGCGGTCGCGGCACCCGACGAGCGTCTCACCGAGCAGCGATTCATTCGCGCCGAAACCATACAGGGCCGCGGTGTCGAAGTGCGTGATACCCAGCTCGGTCGCCCGGTGCAGCACCCTTTGTGCCTCACGCGGTTCAGGCGGCACTCCGTACGCGTGGCTGAGGCACATGCAGCCGAGACCGATCTCGGCGACCCTTGATGACCCGATCAGTCGCGTGCTCATCGTCATCCGACGGAGGGCGCCGGTGAGCGAAGCGGCCGCGGCGTGACGCCCACGGTTCAGTCCGTTGCCGCGAGCTGCCGCTCGAGCCGGTCGAGCACCTCGTAGCACGGCAGGACCTGGGCAACGCTGGCATTGGGTTCGCGCCCCGCGCGGATCGCCGCGAAGAACTCACGGTCCTGCAGCTCGATGCCGTTCATCGAGACGTCGACCTTTCGAAACGTCGACTTTCTCGTCGCGGCCCGTGACGAGATCGTCATAGCGGGCGACATAGGTGCCGTTGTCGCAGATGTAGCGGAAGAACGTCCCGAGCGGGCCGTCATTGTTGAACGACAGCGACAGCGTGCATATCGCGCCCGAGGCGCTCTTGAGCTGGATCGACATATCCATCGCGATGCGTAGCTCGGGATGCAGCGGACCCTGCACCGCGTTCGCGACCGAGACGGGTTCGCCGGTCTGATACTGGAAGAGATCGACCGTGTGCGCCGCGTGATGCCAAAGCAGATGGTCCGTCCAGGAGCGCGGCTGGCCGAGCGCGTTCATATTGCTGCGCCGGAAGAAATAAGTCTGGACGTCCATCTGCTGGATCCGGAGCTCGCTGCGCCGGATGCGCGCGTGGATCCACTGGTGGGACGGGTTGAATCGCCTCGTATGACCGACCATGCAGACGCGGCGCGTCTCACGCTGAATCTGCGCGACTTCCCGCGCATCGGCCCAGCTGTCGGCGAGGGGGATCTCGACCTGGACGTGCTTGCCGGCCCGCATGCACTGGATGGCCTGGGCGGCGTGCAGCTGGGTCGGCGTGGCCAGGATCGCCGCATCCACCCCGGGCAGCGCGAGCGCCTCGGCGAGCTCCGTCGTGGCGTGCCGGACGCCGAACTTCGCCGCGGCTTCGCGGGTCTGCTCCGGCGCGCGGCCCACCAGCGCGACGACCTCGATGTCGCCGATCGTCCTGATCGCCTCCAGGTGTTTCTGGCCGAATGCGCCGACTCCGGCGAGGACGACTTTCATGACCTTGCTCCGTCGATCCTGCGGACCGCGCGTCAGTTGTCTCACTTCGGGTTTTCGAGGATCAGGTGGCCGACCGCCGTGTTCGACGCCGCTACGTGGTAGAAGCGATGCGTCGTCGTGACCTTCTCGGCGAGTGCGCCACGCATGATGAGCCACATCACGAGCTCGATGCCCTCCGAGCCCGCCTCGCGCACGTACTCGATGTGCGGCACTTGTGACAGACCCTCGGGGTCCGCGATCAGGCGATCGATGAATGCGGCATCCCAGGCCGAGTTGATCAATCCCGCGCGCGGGCCCTGGAGCTGGTGGCTCATACCGCCGGTACCCCAGATCTGCACGTCGAGATCCTCGTCGAAGGACTCGACCGCGCGCCGGATCGCTTTGCCGAGTGCGTAGCAGCGCCGTCCGGACGGCGGCGGGTAGAGCACCACGTTGACGGCCAGCGGGATGACGCGACACGGCCACGCGTCGCGCTGGCCGAAGAGCAGCGACAGCGGCACGGTGAGCCCATGGTCCACATCCATCTTGTAGACGAAGGTCAGGTCAAAGTCCTGCTGGATGACGGACTGTGCGACATGCGCGGCCAGCTCCGGGATGTCCCTGCACCACAGGAACCGGCCGCGGCCCCCAACCCTCGTCGGCCGGCGGAAAACTCTCCGCGCAGCCGATGGCGAAGGTGGGCACGATGTCGAGGCTGAACGCAGATGCGTGGTCGTTGTAGACGAGGATCACGACATCTGGCGTGTGCTCGACCATCCATCGCTTCGAGAAATCGTAGCCGGCGAACATCGGCGCCCAGTAAGGCTCTGCGGTGCGGCCGTGGTCGATCGTCGCGCCGATCGCGGGCACATGGGAGGTGGTGACTCCGGCGGTGATCCTGGCCATTACTTCTTCTCTCCCCGACGTAGCGGTTGCCTTCGATCGAGCGTCCGCCGGCCATCATCATGTTCCTGTAATCGTCGACCGACATGCCGGTCATCGTCGACACGGCTTGTATATAGGTCTGCCCGTCGGTGGAGAACACCTTCGCCAGGAAATAGATATTACCCCCGAGCTCGATCAGCCGGCCGTAGTCGCGCGCGAGGAGGGCAGCCTTCTGCTCCTCGGTCATCGGCCACTCGTCGAGGTATGCGCGCTCGTCCGCCTTGAACCGGGCACGATTCTCCGCCCTCATCAGTGACATGCAGAACTGGTTCAGGTGATAGCCTCTGCGCGCCTGGTCGGCGTCGAAGATCGTCGTGCCGGGGACATCTGCGTAGGGTTTTTCCAGGGACATCAGCCAGGCTCCTGTCGGCTCCAGTACAGCCGCCGCGGGTTGTCGATGAGCAGCCGGCGCTGGAGCTCCAGCGATGGGGCGATCTTCGGGATGAGATCGACCAGTTGTCCGTCGTCCGGCATGTGCGACTTCAGATTCGGATGGGGCCAGTCCGTGCCCCACAGTACGCGATCCGGGAACTGCTCGACGAGCCGCCGCGCGAACGGCACGACGTCGCCGTATCCGGGTGGGCCAAGACGTGACAGCCGTTCCGGGCAGCTGACTTTCGACCACACATTGGGATGCTCCCGCATCAGCCGAACGAACAACTCGAATCCGGGACCGTCCACCGGCTGCGTCACGTCCGGCCGGCCCATGTGGTCGACGACCACCGTCGTCGGCAGCGACGCAAGGAACCCGTACAGCGCGGGAAGGTCCTCGGCTTCGAAGTAGATGACCACGTGCCAGCCGAGAGGCGCGACCCGGCGCGCGATCCCGGCGAGCACCTCCTGCGGCGTTACGTCGACCAGCCGCCTGACGAAATTGAAGCGCACGCCGCGCACGCCCGCAGCGTCGAGTGCGCGCAGCTCGGCGTCGGACACGTCTCCACCGACGGTCGCAACGCCGCGTGCGCGCCCCTCCGCGTCGTGCAACGCGTCGACCAGTGCGCGATTGTCGGTGCCATGGCAGGTCGCCTGGACGAGCACGTTGCGCTCGAACCCGAGGTAATCGCGCAGCGCCCACAGCTTTTCCTTCGGGGCGTCGCACGGTGTGTACCTGCGCTCGGGCGCGTAAGGAAAACGCGCACCGGGGCCGAATACGTGGCAATGGGCGTCGACGGCGCCCGGCGGTGCACGGAACACCGGCCGCGACGGTTCCGGGTGGAATGGCAGCCATTGCGCATCCATCTTGAACGGACCGCTCGCGCCGTCGCAGGACCATCCCGGCGCCCCAGGGGCGATGGTGTGGACGGCGCTCACAGGCCTCGCGCCTTGAGCCGCGAGTCGAGACGGGGGTAGACGCGCCTCGCGTTCCGCTCGAAGATGCGTCCCTTGTCGCCCTCGCTGAGCGGCAGCGCGTCGATATAACGGCGCGTGTCGTCGAAGTGGTGGCCAGTCTCCGGGTCGATGCCGCGCACGGCCCCGATCATCTCCGACCCGAACAGGATGTTGTCGAGGTCGATGACGCGCACCAGCAGGTCGATCCCCGGCTGGTGGTAGACGCAGGTATCGAAGAACACGTTATGCATCACGTGTTCCGCCGGCGGCGGACGCTTCAGCATGTCCGACAGACCGCGATAACGCCCCCAGTGATAGGGGACCGCGCCGCCACCGTGCGGAATCACGAATCGGAGTGTCGGGAATTCGCGAAACAGGTCGCCCTGGACGAACTGCATGAAAGCGGTCGTGTCCGCATTGATGTAGTGCGCTCCGGTGGCGTGGAAGTTCGGATTGCATGATGCAGACACGTGGACCATGGCCGGCACGTCGAGCTCCACCATCGTCTCGTAGAGCGGGAACCAGTACCGGTCGGTGAGCGGCGGCGCGGTCCAGTGGCCGCCGGACGGATCGGGATTCAGGTTGCAGCCGACCATGCCCAGGTCGCGTACGCAGCGTTCGAGTTCCGCGATCGAGGTGGCGAGCGGCGCGCCCGGTGACTGTGGGAGCTGGCACACGCCCGCGAAGTTGTCCGGATACAGGTCGACCACGCGCGCGATCAGGTCGTTGCACGCGCGCGTCCAGGCGAGCGAGACCGCTTCATCGCCCTCGTGATGACCCATTGCGGAGGCCCGTGGTGAGAACAGGGTCAGGTCCGAGCCTCGCTTGCGCTGCAGCGCGAGCTGGTTCGCCTCGATCGTCTCGCGGATCTCGTCGTCGCTGATGATGGCTGGCGTCGGGGCGGGCAGGGCAGGATTGGCAAACCACGCGAGTTGCCGCTCGCGGAACTGCGAATGGCCAGCCGGCGCCGTGGTGTAGTGACCGTGGCAGTCGATGATCATGTGCGGGCATCTCCAGCCTCGAGCCGCGCGAGGATCCCATCCAGCATGGGCTCCAGCGACGGATGTTCGAGCGCAGCGGAATGCAGCGCCGCCCAGTCCTGTCGCTCCGCCGCGGCCCGGCTCATCCAGCTGCCGACCTCCGCCTCGTCGACGGTGAGCGCGACCTCGCGCATCTCCTCCGCCCGCCGCCGGCCGTGCTGCAATGAACGGCCGATCATGTAACGGGCAAGCGTTCGCCAGTCCAGGCCCGGAAACAGGTCGCGCAGCGACTCGAGCACCGCCTGCTCGACGCCGTGATGTCGCGCGGCGAGAAGCGCCTCGCCGAGCAGCGCCTCCATGCCCTTGACCATCACGCTGCGACACATCTTTGCGGCCGATGCGCGTCCGATCACCGATCGAGAACGCCGTCGCGCCACCGAAGCCCAGCGCGCGCAGGCGCGGCAGCAGCGCCTCGACGTGCGGACCGCCCAGCAGCATCGGCGAGGCGATGCGCTTCGGGCCGATCGGCGACATCACGGCGGCTTCGACGTAACGGCCGCCCGCGTTCTCGATCCGGGCGGCGGCGGCCGTTCGCGTGGACGGCGAGACCGAGTTGAGGTCGAGATAGACGGCGCCCGGCGTCAGCGCGGGTGCGGCGTCGGCGGCAGCGGCGACGCATTGCGCGGCGGTCACCGCCGAGACGACGAGGTCCGCTGCGGCGACGGCGCTGGCCGCGCCGACCGACGCGCGTGCGAGTCCGCTCGCCGCGGCGCGGCTCGGGGCGCTCGACGGTATGCGGAACAGCGGGTCCCAGGCGACGATGTCTTCCGCACCCTGCGCGCGCAGATCAGCGGCGAGCACCTGGCCGACTTCGCCGAAACCCAGCAAACAGATGCGGCGCAGCTCGCTCAACGGTCGCTCCACAGGTGTGCCGGGACGAACACCTCGCCGCGCATCAGCCTGCGTGCGGTCCGCACCAGCGCGGATCGGCGCACGTCGATGGACGATCCGTTGATCGCGACGTCCATCACGACTGTGAAGAAGCCGGTCGGATGCTCGATGTCGAGTTGCCGGAGAGACCCTGCCGCCGGAACTACGCCGAGCTGCGCCGCAACGGACCCAGGCAGTACGCAGGCGGTCGCGACGCTGACCGCGCCCAGCACTCCGATCGAATCGTGCACCCGGTGCGGGATGAAGGTCCGAGTGCAGATCGCGCCGCCGGCACGCGGTGGCGACACCAGACACATTTTCGGCACCGTCTTGCTGGTGACGTCGCCAAGGTTCATCCGCGGGCCGATGGCCAGGCGTATCCGCTCGATTCGTGCCTTCAGCTCCGCGTCGGCCTCGAGCTCCGCGGGCGGCTCGTACCCCGACCTGCCGAAATCGCTCGCCTTCAGCAGCACGACGGGCATACCGTTGTCGATACAGGTTGCCTCGATTTCGTCCACTCGATCGACGATGGCGCCGGTCGGCAGCAGCGCGCCGCAGCTCGATCCCGAGACGTCGACGAAGTCGATCGGAATCGCCGCAGCCGTGCCGGGCACGCCGTCGATCCGGGCGTCCCCCTCGTACTCGACTCGCCCGCCCGGGGTGGGCACATGCGCGACGGCGATGCTCGCGGTGTTTCGCATGTGAATGCGGACCGGCGTAACCGGATCGCGCGCGGCAACGAGACCGTTCTCGATCGCCCACGGACCGATCCCGGCGAGGATGTTGCCGCAGTTCTGGCTGTCGCTGACCTCGGGCCGGTCCACGACGACCTGCAGAAACAGGTAATCGACGTCCGCGTCAGGCCGCGTCGACGCCGCGATGAGGGCAACCTTGCTCGTCAGGGGATGCGCGCCGCCGACGCCGTCGATCTGACGGGGATCGGGCGAGCCCATGGCCGCCAGCAGCACGCGGTCACGCGCCGCCCGGTCCGCGGGCAGGTCCTGCGCGTGGAAATACAGCCCCTTCGATGTCCCGCCGCGCATCAGCGTGCAGGGTATGCCGCGAAGCATCGGCTGATTACTCCTCTGCAGGCAGCTCGTCGCGATACTGCAGACCGCGCTCGGCCAGCCGTGCCCGCATGTCGTATATGTCGAGGCCCAGCTCGCCGGCCTTCAGACGCTTGCGCACCGTCGCCTCCTTCGCCTCGCGCGCGACGCATTGCTCGAGGACGCGGGAAGCGTCCCGGCGCCGCACGACGCAGACGCCGTCGTCGTCGGCGATGAGCACGTCGCCCGGCTCGATCGATGCGCTGGCGCACACGACCGGCACGTTTACGCCGCCAAGCGTCTCCTTGACCGTGCCCTGCGCGGACACGCACTTCGACCAGACCGGAAAACGCATGGCCGCGAGGTCGCGCACGTCGCGTACGCCTGCATCGATGACGAGGCCGCGGACGCCGCGCGCCTGCAGCGAGCAGGCCAGCAGTTCGCCAAAATAGCCGGCGTCGGAAAACGAGGTCGGCGCGACGACGAGGATGTCGCCGTCCCGGCACTGCTCGACCGCAACATGGATCATCCAGTTGTCGCAGGGCGCGACGCTGACGGTTACCGCGCTTCCGGCGATCCGCGCACCCGGGTAGATCGGCCGGATCGACGGTGCCAGCAGCCCTTTCCGGCCCTGTGCCTCGTGGACGGTCGCCACGCCGCAGGCTGCGAGTCCGTCGATCACGGCCGCTTCCGCACGGCGGATGTTTCGGTACACGACGTTCATCGGTGGTCCCCGGGTACTGCCCGCACGATTGTCCCGCCTGTCTCACCGCGGCGCCAATTGCAATTCGGCCTGGGGTATAAGAGATTGCTAACGAGCCCTGAGAGCGACCATTCGAATGTCCGAACCGTTGCCGAACCTGCGCCACCTCGATGTGTTCCTCGAGCTCGCCCGCCAGCGCAGCATCAGCGCGGCCGCACGGGCCGTGCATCTTTCGCAGCCCGCGGTCAGTCAGATCCTCGCCGGGCTCGAAGCCGCGTTCGGGGCGCGGCTGCTGGATCGCACGCGCGGTGGGATCGCGACGACCGAGGCCGGCGAGCACGTGCGAGCCCGTTCGGCGCGCGCCTGGGAGCAGATCCACGACGGGCTCGCCGAGGCCGGCTACGCGCGGCCTGCCGATCGGCATCTCCCCGGTCCCGCCCACGCCATGACGACGGTGCAGTTGCAGGCACTCGCCTCCGTCGCCGAGCACGGCGGATTCGGCGCCGCATCGCAGGCGACCGGGCTCGCCCGGTCGTCTTTGCATCGCGCCGCGCGGCAGCTCGAGCGGCGGCTCGGGATCACACTGTTCGAGACCACGACATTCGGTGTGCGACCGACACGCGAAGCCGAACGCCTCGCGCGTCGCGTGCGGCTCGCCTTCTCCGAGCTCGCCCAGGCGCGCGCGGAGGTCGATGCCCTCGGGGGTCTCGATACCGGGCGAACGGTGATCGGAGCCATGCCGCTCGCGCGCAGCTGCGTCGTACCCGCCGCGGCGCTCGAGTTCTCAGCTTCGTACCCCGGCCACCAGGTCGCGATCCTCGAAGGTGCGTACGATGTCCTGCTCGAGGCATTGCGCCGCGGGCAGCGCCGACCTGCTCGTCGGGGCGCTGCGCCAGCCGCTGCCACAGTCCGATGTCGTGCAGCAGCACCTGTTCGACGATCCGCTCGCGATCATCGTACGCACCGGGCATCCGCTCAACGGTGGTAGGGCACCCGTTGCCGGCGAGCTCGCGCGCTATCCGTGGATCGTGCCGCGTCAGGGATCGCCATTGCGACGACAGTTCGAGCAGCTGTTCCAGCGCGCGCGCGTGGCGCCGCCCGGCGTATCGATAGAGTGCAATTCGCTGGTCGCCGCGCGCGAACTGCTGCTCGACAGCGACTTCATCACATTGCTTTCGGCGCGCCAGGTCCGTCGCGAGGTCGAGGCGGGCATGCTCGTGGCCATGCCCCATCCGGATGGGCGGGTTACGCGGCCGATCGGGCTCACGCTTCGTCGCGACTGGCGACCCACGGCGGCACAGCAGGTCTTCGTTCAGGTGCTGCGGCGTCACGCCACGGCCTCTTGAACACGCGACAGCGGCGGTGCGGGCAGGTCGCGTAATCCGACCTCTGGCTGCCGCCACCGGGCTACTGCGGCAATCCGACCCGTTCCATCAACTGGCGATATCTGGGCTCGTCACGCAGCTCGGCCAGCCGAGGATCGATCTTGAGGTACCGCACGGACCCCGAACGTTCCTCGACCGCGCGCTCGAGCCACGTCAACGCGGCGTCGGTGTCCTTGAGGCCTGCGCAAATGAGCGCCGCGAAAAACGCGACGTCCTGGGCATCGGTTGGCGTCGTGAGTTCGGTGAGCAGGGTGCGTGCCTCTGCCGGTCGTCCGGAAATTGCGTACAGATGGCCGAGTGAGCCCTTGATGGCCGGGTCGTCGGACTGGGCAGCCAACGCCGCCTTCATCTCGACCTGGGCGTTGTCGAACCGGCCCAGCTGCTCCAAGCGCCATGCCGCGAATCCATCGCGGGGTCGTCGCCCCGGGTGCGAGCTCGAGTGTGCGTGCCTCCTGTGCCACGGCGTCCTCGTACATCCCCGCCGCAAGAAACGCCATGCCGAGATCGGCATTGACCCGGACCGATAGCGGGTCCAGTTGCTGTGCACGCTGCATCGCCTTGACGGCCTCGTCAGTGCGGCCGAGCGCGGTCAGACACAGCGCGTACCAGTGCTGGGCCAGCGTGTAACTCGGGTCAAGGTCGATTGCGCGCAGAAATTGTTGCTCGGCCGACTGCCATTTCCATTCGTGAAGCAGGATGTGCGCCAGCGAGGTGTGCGCCGCGGCCGACAAGGGGTCGAGCTCGACGGCCTTCGTGGCGGCTGCACGAGCCCTCACGGTCGACTCTTCCCACGACAGCAGGCCGTAGTCGTACTGGGTGAGATAGACGTCGGCCAGGCCGGCATACGCGGGTGCGTATTCCGGTGCACGCCGGGTAGCGTCCTCCAGCAGCACGGCGGCCTTCGCGAGCCCCTCCGGCGAGCGCTGGTTCCAGTGAAACCGGCCGCGCAGGACGATCTGATAGACCTCGGCATCGACGGGTTGCGTGGGCGACCGGCGACGGCACACCCCCGTCGAGGTGGACCTGCAACGCGCTGACGATCCGCGACGTGATGTCGTCCTGAATTGCGAAGATGTCAGTCAGCTCGCGGTCGTAGGTCTCGGACCAGAGGTGATAGCCCGTCTCGACGTCGATGAGCTGCGCGGTGATGCGCAGTCGCTCGCCCGCCTTGCGTACGCTGCCTTCCAGCACGGTCGCCACGTTGAGCTTGTGCCCGACGTCGCGCAGGTCGACGTCCTTGCCCTTGAAGGAGAAAGCCGACGTGCGCGCCGCCACCTTGAGAGCCTTGATGCGCGACAGTGCGTTCAGCAGCTCCTCGGCAATGCCGTCCGAGAAATATTCCTGCTCCGGATCGTTGCTCATGTTGACGAAGGGCAGCACGGCGATCGAATTGCGCGTACCGCCCGACGCCTGCGGCGCGGGTTCCACGGAGGCGCCCCCCGCACGGGACCGGACCGCGGGTGACCCAGTGTCCCAGACGAACTTGTCCAGGGCGAACAGCGCTACCGCCACCGCGAGTACACCGATGATCAGAAAATCCAGCCGGCGTCCGGTTCGCGGCGTGGACACCTCGCGCGGAACGTCGTCGGTCCGCTTCAATCCCTGCGGCGTGAGCTCGAAGGCCCAGGCGAACACCAGCGCGAGCGGGAACCCGAGGAACACCAGCGTGGTGACGACCTTGAGTATCCAGGTGGGTGCACCGAAGAGCGGGAACAGCACCGAGGCGATCTGGATCGCCACCCAGCCGGCCGCACAGTAGGCAATGCCGACCCTGACGACATTGCGCCGCTTCAGCTCGGACCAGAAACTGCCCATTCAGCCCCCGCGTTGCGCACTATCATCGCGCACTTCCCGTAAATCGAGCCAACGGCACAGTTCGCGGGTGACCTCCGCGGGCCGCTCGAACGGCGCCATGTGGCCGCACTCGTCGATGACTGCGAGGACCGAGCCGCCGATCGCCGCCGCAATCTGTTCGTGCTGTATCAAAGGGCTCCAGCCATCCTCGCGGCCGCAGAGTACCAGGGTCCGGCAGCGGATCGAGGCAAGCATCGGACCCGCGTCGGGCCGGTTGAGGAGCGCGTCGACCTGGTTGCGGAAACTCGCGGGGGTCCGACGTTCGACCATCGCCTCGAGAGGCCCCATCACGGTCACGTCGCGATGCCGACGCGGGTGCACCATCGGCGGCAGCCAGGCGCGTGCAACCGCGCGCATCCCCTCGGCAAAGGCGATCGACAGCAGCTCCCGCCGGCGCGCCGGCTCGCCGGCTGCGCACGGGTGCACACCGGTATCGAGCAGTGCGAGCCGGGTCACGCGCGCCGGCGCCTGACGAATAGCCTCGAGCGCGATTCTTCCTCCGAGCGAATGTCCCGCGAGCGAGAACTCGGGAGGCGCGCGCTCGAGGACGGCTGCCGCCATGTCCGGGATCGAATCGAGCCCGTCGAGCATGGGCACGATGACCTCGTGCGTCGACGCGAAGGCTTCGATCTGCTCTTTCCAGACGGTAGCGTCGCAGAGCAGCCCGGGAATCAGGATCAGCGCCGGCCTAGGCGACATAGCCGTAGCGCAGGTTGCTTCGCTGCCCGCCTGCTGCGCGATACTCGGCGCGCATCGTGTCGATCCCGTCGGCGGACAGGGCGCCTGAGCTTGCCGCTGAGTCGATGCCATAGAGCCGGGCGGCATTGCCGCCGAAGATCGCGGTCTTCAGCGGCCCATCCGCGGCACCCAGTGGCGTGAAGCCGTGCTGCGGCTTGCATGTCCGCCGGGATCTCGATGCGTCGCATTGCTTCGATCTGCCACTGCGGCGAGCCCCACCACACGCAGTCCGTGCCCCAGATCACTTGATCCGCTCCCAGCCCTTGACCAGGGTGCCGAGCAGCGCGGCGGCGAGCTTCGGATGCGTCACGCAGGTGTTGGCGAAGCAGGTGCCGAGCTCCCCGTAGACATTGTTCACGCCGAACTGCGCGCGGAATGTCCGCGAGATCGGAGACCCAGTCGAACCGGCCCGTGGCTTCTCGAACTGGGCCAGCTCCCGGTCGGGCAGCTCGATGAACGGCCGCATCGCCGAGTGGTAGATGACGAAATTGATCTGCGGCCAGTCCGTCGCGGCCTTGCCCACGTCCCAGACGGTCGCGTACTGCCACAGGTCCGGCCAGTGGTCAGGTAGTCCGCGGGCATCAGGCCCTTGTGCACGCAGATCGTCGTTGACGCCGTGCCTTGAGCATCTTCTCGTACAGCGGATAGACGATGCTTCTCGTCGTCCAGCCGCCAGTTGCTCTTCTTCTTCGTCTGGTACATGGGATCTCCGATCGTGTAGCCCTTGATGACTCTGTGGCTTGAGCTGTCTCGAGCACGCGGTCGACTTCGTCGAGCCAGCCCGGCGCGCCCGGCGTCACGATGCCGTGGCCCATCGCGCGACGCGAGCCGGCGACGCCGTTGATCACGTCGCGCGCCGCGGCGATCTGGTCGTTGCTGAGGAACATGTAGCTCGGCCTCGTCGGTCGGCGTCCCGGAAATCAGCGCGACCTTGGTGTCGCTGTCGAGGAAGATCTCCTTCACGAAGTTCTGAAACTTGAAACGCGTGAGGCCGTCGACGCCCGAGAGGGCCGGATTCCAGTGTTTCTTCGCGAAACGCGCCGCCATGATCAGCATCTGCTGGCTGTAGTCGTCGCGCACGAAGTGCGTCTGACAATCGACGATGAACTGCGACGCCAGCGCGCGATTGCGCTCGTCCGCCTGGCCCGGCGTCGCTGCCTCCGCCCGGCTGGCCGTGAACACCGGTCCGAAAACCTCGTTCATTGCCAGGAACGCCGCCGACAGCCCGGCGCTCGAAGAGAGGAATTCGCGGCGCTTCATGCCGTGCTGCGGCGCGAGCGCTTGCGCGTAGCGTCTCGATGCGGCCCTCGACCTCGCGCTGCGCCTCGGTCTGTGGCAAGGGCGTGTATTCGCCATTCGAGATCATCTGCGTCGGCAGAGGAAGCGACGTCGTGGCTTCGTCGGCGGCGCGCAGCGTCGCGAGATCGGCATCGCTCAGGAAGCGCAATCGGCGTCCTCACGCTACTCTGGGTTCTTTCGGCGACGATACTCGCTTCCCGCAGGGTCGAGTACCGCTGGCAAACGCTCGCCGAGACTTCCAAGCTGGGACGGTGTCGATCCAGAAGGGGCCATGGGGAATCAATCGAGCCGACACAGGATGATCGGTACCGGCGCGGCGCTCACGCTCGTCGTTGGTTGCGCCTGCGGGCTCACCATGGCAGAGCCGACGGTCGTCGATGATCGCGCGCTCGCGGACGAGAGCGACGGCCGGAACTGGGCGGCGTACGGCCGCACCTTTGACGAGACGCACTACAGCCCGCTTACGGATATCAACGCGTCGACGATCCAGCGGCTGGGGCTCGCATGGAGTCTCGAGCTCGAGCCGCAGCACGTGCTGTCGACGCCGCTGGCTGTCGATGGCGTCATCTACCTCGCGGTCGGCTACAGCGTCGTTCATGCCGTCGACGCGCGCACGGGCAGGCTCCTGTGGCGCTTTGACCCGCGCGTGACTGAGCGCGCCGGCGCCAAGCTGCGCACGGGATGGGGCATACGCGGGCTCGCGTTCTGGAAGGGACGTCTTTTCGTCGGCACGCACGACGGGCGGTTGCTCGCGATCGATGCCCACGACGGCAAGCCCGTGTGGAGCGTGCAGACGCTGGATCCGGCCGACGGGTCGTTCATATCCGGCCCGCCGCGCGTGTTCGACGACAAGGTCGTGATCGGCTTCGGCGGCGGCGACTTTGGTCCCGTGCGGGGCTACGTGACGGCTTACGACACCGCGACTGGCCGCCAGCTCTGGCGCTTTTGGACGGTGCCTGGCGACCCGGCGCGCGGATTCGAGAATCCCGCGATGGAGATCGCCGCGAAGACGTGGGGCGGGCGACTGGTGGGAGCTCGGCGGCGGCGGCACGGTCTGGAACGCGATGACCTACGACCCCGAATTCGATCGCCTCTACATCGGCACGGGCAACGGGGGACCGTGGAATCCGAGGATGCGGAGCCCCGGCGGCGGAGACAACCTCTTTCTCTGCTCGGTCGTCGCGCTGGATGCCGATACGGGCGAGTACGTCTGGCACTATCAGACCACGCCCGGCGATGCCTGGGATTACAACTCGGCGATGGACATGGACGCTCGCCGACCTCACGATCGACGGCCGGCGGCGCAAGGTGCTGCTGCACGCGCCGAAAAACGGGTTCTTCTACGTCATCGACCGGGAGAATGGCAGGCTGCTCTCGGCCGAGAAGCTGGGCAAGGTGACGTGGGCGGAACGCGTCGACCCGGCAACCGGCCGCCCGGTCCTCGCGCCCAATGCACGTTACGAGCAGGGCGAGGTGCTGCTCTAGCCGAGCTTCCAGGGCGCGCACAACTGTTTCCGATGTCGTTCAGCCCGCGGACTGGACTCGTATATGTCCCGGTGATCGAGATGGGCGCGGTCTTCAGCGACAAGGGCATCGACCCCGCGCACTGGAAGCCGATTCTCCACTCCACCCAGTTCGCGGGTCTCGCGGGCGGCGACGGCGATCCGCCCGCAGACTCCGCCAGCAGCTCGCTGGTCGCATGGGATCCTGTGGGCGCGCGCAAGGCAT
Organism: uncultured Gammaproteobacteria bacterium; assembly: GCA_963728295.1. GTDB lineage: Bacteria > Pseudomonadota > Gammaproteobacteria > Steroidobacterales > Steroidobacteraceae > DATJKD01. The sequence continues at coordinate 89,046 of CAVSKB010000013.1, forward strand.
GGGAAGTCCCGACGCCGGGGCCACATAACGGCGGCACGCTCGCAACCGCGGGCGATGTCGTGTTCCAGGGGCTCGCCGACGGCTAGCTGCGCGCGTACGCGGCCGGCGACGGCCGGCGGCTGTGGTCCTTTGACGCGGGCACGGCGGTCGTCGGAACGCCAATCACGTTCATCGGCGGGCCGCCAGTACGTCGTGATCCTCGCCGGCCCGCTGCACGGCTCGGTCGGTGGATTCGGCTCGATGGCGGCGCAATTCGGCTGGAACGCACGTGAGCATCCGCGTCGCTTGCTCGCATTCGCGCTCGATGCAAAGGCGAGCCTGCCTGCGACGCCGCCGCCGCGTCGCGTCGAGCCCATCGTCGCCAGCGACTTCGAGATCGACGCCGCCGCCGTCGCACTCGGCATCGAGCAGTACACGCGATGCGTGGTGTGCCACGGACCCGGCGCCGTCGCCGGCGGGTCGGCGCCCGACCTGCGCGCTTCGACGGTTCCGCTTTCAAAGGCCGATTTCGCCGCCGTGGTGCGCGACGGCCGTCTCGAGTCCCGTGGTATGCCGAAGTTTCCGGAGCTCAACGACCGCGAGCTCGAAGCGCTCCGGCATTACATCCGCTATCGCGCGAGCCTCGCGGCCGGCAAGTAGGGCGCGGCTAGCGCCGGCAGCCTACGCGACGCCCGCTTCTTCGTAGCGCATCAGCAGGATTGCGCCTGCGCCAACGAGCGAGCCCAGCGCCATGATGGCGGACACGGCCGGGAGCGTGGCGCCCGCGACGAACAGGAAGCCCGCGGCGATCGGCCCGAGCGCTGCGCCGCCGCGGCCCGTGCCGATCACGAAGCCGGTGCCGCTCGCACGGATCCTCGCCGGGAAGGACTGCGCGAACATCGCGTAGAGGCCGACGATCCCGGCGTTGCAGAAGAAGCCAGTGCCCGCCGCGAGCATCGCAAGCTGGGCGAGTTCCGGCCGCGACCGGCCGAAGAGCACGATCATCGCGGCCGTGAGCAGCAGTGCGCCGATCACCAGCCTTTTCAGCCCGACTCGCTGGGTGAGCACGCTGAACAGCAGCGCACCGGAGGCGCCTCCGACGTTAGCCCAGACAAGCACGCCGCCGGCGCTCGAGGGCTCGAAGCCCATGTCCACGACGATCTTCGGGATCCACTTCAGCATGTAGTAGAAGGTCATGATGTGCGCGAAATAGGCGACGGTCAGCAGGACCGTCGAGCGCGCGAGCCGCGGCGAGAAGAGCTCCGCCAGGGAACCCCTGCTCGCCTGAGCCGCCTCTGTGGGAGGCAGCGCCTGCACCGCGCGATGTCCCAGCCGGCGCAGCGTCGAATTGATGCGGGCAAGCGCGTTCGTCGGCCGGCGCTCGATGAGGTAGCTGACCGACTCCGGGAGCAGCCACAGTACCAGCGGGATGCAGACGGCGGTGGCGATCGCGCCGAACATGAAGACGGATCGCCAGTTGCCACCCGTGAGGAGCTGCGTCGCGATCGTGCCCCCCGCCACGGCGCCGAGAGGATAGCCCGCGGCCATCAGGGATACGGCGAGGTTGCGGCGGCGATTGTTGGCGCATTCGGCCGCGACTGCATTGATCGCGGCGAGCATGCCGCCGATTCCCAGCCCTGTCATGAACCGGAAAACCGACATCAGCTCGACACTGCGGGCCGAGGTGGCGAGGAACATGCCCGCGGTCATGACAACCAGGCAACCGAGCACCGTCGGGCGGCGCCCGATGCGGTCCGCGACGTTGCCGAGCGTGAACGAACCGAGTGCCATGCCGATGATCTCCATCGACAGCACGATGCCGAGCGAGGCGCGGTCGATGCCCCATTCCTTCGCGATGCCGGGTGAGGCGAAGCTGATGGCGAGCACGTCGAATCCGTCGAGCGCCACCAGCAGCACGCATAACCCAACCGCCACCGCCTGCCGCGGGCTCATGCGCTCCAGTGCGAGTATCGCGCGCGGATCGTCGGTCATCGTGGCTGCTCCGGCACCCACCAGCCGTGGATCTGCCCGTGGATCCGCGTGGGCAGGCGCACGGTGGCGAGCGGGCCATCCTCGAGGCGTGTCGCGTCGAGCACGAGCAGGTCGTTGCGTGTCTCGAGCCAGCGATTCACGACACCGATGAGATATCCGTCACCTTCGGCCGCCCGCGCATGCCGCGGAACGAAGCAGCATTCCTGCACGCTCGAATCGGGCCCGGCGAAGAAAGTCGTCGCGCGGCGGGTCGCATGATCGAATCGCGTCCAGCAATTGAAGGGGCGCATCGGGCTCGCCGCCAGCCGCGGGTCGAGCGGTCGCGAGGGGTCGAGGGTCGGCATGAAGCCCACGCCATAGGGAACCGTTTGGTACCGGTCGTCCTGGCGCGACAGGATCCCATTCTCCGGATACAGGATCTCCATGTCGTAGTCCGGTCGTGATCTCGCGAGGTCGACCGACAGGCGCGTCACGTGACCCTGCGCGCGGACGGGATCGTAGGGAGCGCCGTCGAGATTCGGGAAGAACGGAAACTGGTTGGTCTCGGCCATGTCCATGTCGACGTAGAGGCGCGTGCCATCGGAGAAGGTGCCCATGGTGTGCGTCGCGCAGCGCTCCGGCCCCTTGAACCAGCGCAGGTCGCTGCCGTCGCCGCCGCGGCGCAGTACGCCGAACCACGTGGGCAAGCCGCGAGTCCCAGGCGAAGTGCACCTGGCCCTGCTTCATCCGCTCCACGTTCGTCGCCATCGGGATCACGAGGAACGCGACGTGCGTCTGCGTGACCGCGAAGTCGTGCAGCATGCCGACGTACGGCACCTTGATCCAGGCTTCCCAGGTGAGCCGGCCGTGCGTGTCGAAGCTCATGATTGCCACGTCGTCGGTCGCTTCGCCACGCGCTTCGTAGCCGAACGCGACGAGCTCGCCGGTTTCCGAATCGATCTTCGGATGCGCGGTGAAGGTCCGGCTCTTGAGCTGGCCACCGAACGTGTAGTAGTCATCGAGCGTCTCGAGCGTATCCGCGTCAACCACGACCGGCGGGCTGTCTTCCTTCAGCGCGAGGAGCTTGCCGTGATGGAAGACGACGCCGGTGTTCGCGGTGCCGCGGCTCAAGCCCGCTGACGCGCGGGTCGTCTGTGTACGGGTTGCGGTAGGTCCCGAACAGCGCTTCGCGCGCCGCGGCTTGCGCCTTGAAGCGCTGTGTCCGCACGTAGCGGCTTCGGTAGTCGACGTGACCGTCTGCGAAGCGGAACATGCCGAGATGGCCTTCGCCGTCGAACGGGATATTCGGCAGCCGTGGCGGGTACTGGAAGTCGGGGCCGATGCGATAGAAGCTGCCACGCAGATCGGGTGGGAGCCTTCCCTCGACCTCGCAGTCGCGCAGGTCGACTTCCATCCGGAAGGGTGCGCCAAAGCCCGAGAGCGCCGGCTGAATGCCTGAGCGAGGCGCCGTGGTCAAGGTCGACATCGGTCCGCCGCCGTCAGTTCTGCCAGCTGCGTGCGTGCGCAACCGCGCGGCCGTACCCGCGGAGACCGCGCCAGAACACGAATGCCGCCAGCGGCGCAAGCACGGCGTGCATCGTCGCGATCGAGTACCGGAGCTTCAGCTCGTCCCGGAACACGTAATCGGTCAGCAGCGCAACCACCGTCGGGGCGATCCCGAATCCGATCATGGTGAACAGGAACAGGAACAGGGCCGTGACCTGGCCGCGCATCTCGTTCGGCACGATGACCTGCAGCGCCGCGTTCTGCGGTCCGACGCCGATCAGGATCAGCACCATGTTGAGGCTCGCAGCAGGCGAGCGCGAGATACGGGCTCGGCATCAGCGCGTAGGCGATCGCAAAGGGCATGTGTGCCAGCCCGGCCACCAGTACGACGCGCAGGTTCGCATCGTCCCGACCCTGGCGGGCCCAGCGCTCGGCCAGCCAGCCGCCGAATGCCAGGCCGAAGGGTGCGATCGAGCAGGTACACGAAGCCCTGGATGATGCCGTACTGCGCGGGACCCCAGCCGTAGGTCCGCTCGTAGAACGGCGCGGCCCACAGCAGCGTGCCCATTGCGAGCGAATTGCACGCCAGCCCGAGGAACATCGGCCCGAACGCCGCCCGCTCGCGCCAGAGATGCGCGAGCACGGCGCGGATCGGCGCCGCGCGATGAGCGTGAACCCGCGGCCAGTGCGCAGGCCGCGCCGCGGCGGCTCGTAGACCGTCGTCAGCATCAGGAGTCCGAGCACCAGGTCCGGAATCGCCATCACCAGGAACACGAGCTGCCAGGGCTGCACGGCGCCGATCAGCGGCAGCGTCGGATTGCCCATGCTGAGCCAGCCCGGCGATCAGGGCTCCCCCAAGCAGCAGCGCAATGCCGTTTCCCGAGGTGAAGCCAAAATTCATGAAGGCGATCGCCTTCGGAAGCTTGGCCGGCGGGAAGTAGTCCGCGAGGATCGAATACGTCGCCGGTCCGTTGCCGGCGCCGCCGATCCCGGAGAACAGGCGCGCCGCAAAGAGCTGCCAGAAGCCGTTCGCGAGGCCTGTGAGCGCGCTGCCGACGCCGATCGATCAGCAGGCCGATGCCGATGATCAGCCGACGACTCATCCGGTCGACGAGACGCGAGATCGGCAGGCTCGCGATGCGCGTTGAAGGCGGCAGACGCGAACCCGACGATGAGGCTGACCTGCGTGTCGGTGAGCGCGAGATCGACCTTGATCGACTGCACCAGCAGCCCGATGAGATTGATGCTGCCGAAGATCGTCATGACCGTAAGGCCAAAGACCGTCACGCCGTACCACGCACGGCGCGAGCTCGGCCAGGGCTGTTGAACGGTTGCAGCCGCCATTGGATCTTCCGGATTCACTGCGCCGTCGTTCACGTAGCTTCCCGCCTGCGTACGTCGCGGGCATGGTACCGAGACGGCCGCGGGATCGTACTTCGCTCACGGTCGAATATCTGTTCGCGCTCGTCCGCATGGCTTTCTCCCGCGCAGTTGAGCATGTCGATCGGCGCGACGAGATAGCCCGGGGAGTGAAGACACCGGTGCCGGCAGGGTGGCCGCCGACATCGGAAAGAATACGGACCGCGCATTGAACAGCTCACGAGCCGAATTTGCCTCTGCGACAGCTGCCCACGACGCCTACGAGCGTCCCGGCACGGGCGGCCTCGTCGTCGGGATGCTGAACGCAAGCATCGGATACATGCTGCGTCGTGCGCAGCTCGCGGTGTTCTCAGATTTCGGAGCGGCGCTCGCGGAGCTCCAACTGCGACCAGGTCAATTCGCGGCGCTCATCGTCATCGACCGCAATCGCGGCGTTACGCAGTCCGAGGTTTGCGAGACACTCGGGATCTGGCGAGCCAATTTCGTCGCAATGATCGACGATCTCGAGCGGCGCGGCCTCGCGCGGCGCGTCTCGTCGCTGGCGGACCGGCGCTCGAAGGCGCTTGCACTCACGGCGGCCGGCCAACGGGTCCTCGCGCGCGCGACGGAGCTGCAGCGGGCGCACGAAACGCGCGTCTGCGGGCGGCTCGGTCCCGGCGGCCGCGAGCAGCTGCTGCGGCTGCTCGGTCAGCTCGCCGAGCGCAACTGAGCATCGGATCCGCGATGACATCCGCGTCCGCCACCGTCGAGTACGCCGAACGCATCGCGCTCATCACGGTCAGCAATCCGCCGGTCAACACGATCAGCAGCGCGGTGCGCGACGAGCTTCATCGGGTACTCGACCGGCTCGACGTCACCGGTCGCGGTCGTTCTGATGTGCTCCGGGAGCACGTTTTTTTCCGGCGCCGACATCGGCGAGTTCGCGGGTCCGCCGCAGGAAGAGGAGTACCGCGCGCTGTTCAAAGGCTCGAAGGCGCTGCCCGTTCCGGTGATCGCCGCGATGCACGGCACCGTGCTCGGCGGCGGGCTCGAGATCGCGCTCGCGTGTCACTACCGGATCGCGCTGCCCGGCACGCGCTTCGGGCTGCCCGAGGTGACGCTGGGCATCATCCCGGGCGCCGGCGGCACGCAGCGCATGCCGCGGCTCGATCGGCGTCGAGAAGGCGCTCGAACTGATCCTCGACGCCAAGCCCGTCGACGCCGCGAAGGCGGTGGAGCTCGGCTTCATCGACGAGGTGATCGAGGGCGATCTGCGCGCCGGCGGCGGTCGACTACGCCACGCGGCTCGTCGCAGCAGGCCGCGGGCCGCGCCGCACGTCGCGAGCGCGCAGTCGATCCCGCGAGCGCCACCGCCGAGGTCGTCGAGCGCTGCACGGAAGCGGGCGCGCAGCAGTATCCGAATCGGCAGCGCTCCGTTTACGGCAATCGAGGCGGTGACAGCGGCAGCGCGCCTGCCGTTCGAAGCAGGGTCTCGAATACGAGACGCAGCTCGCCAACGAGGCCAAGGCGACCGACGAGGCGAAGGCGCGGTCCATGTGTTCTTCGCCGAACGCGCGACGCGCAAGGTTCCCGACCTGCCGGCGGGCACGACGCCGCGGCCGGTGCGCGCGGGTGCCGTCGTCGGCGCCGGCACGATGGGCGGCGGCATCGCGATCTGCTTCGCGAACGCGGGCATTCCGGTGACGCTGCTCGACGCGAACCGCGAGGCGCTCGAGCGCGGGCTCGCGCGTCGTCGAGCGCGACTACGAGTCGATGGTGAAGCGCGGGCGCATCGACGCCGGCGGAGAAGGCGCAGCGCCTGGCGCTGATCCGCGGCACGCTCGACTACGCCGACCTCGCCGATGCGGACGTGATCATCGAGGCCGTGTTCGAGAGCATGGACCTGAAGCAGGAGGTCTTCGCGACGCTCGATCGCGTCGCGAAGCCGGGCGCGGTGCTGGCGACGAACACCTCGACGCTCGACATCGACGAGATCGCGACGGCGACGCACGCGGCCCGCAGGACGTGATCGGCATGCACTTCTTCTCGCCGGCGAACGTGATGCCGCTGCTCGAAGTCGTGCGCACCGCAACGACCTCGCCGGCAGACGATCCGCACGGTCATGGAGCTCGCCACGACCGCTGCGCAAGACGCCGGTGCTCGCGCGCGTCTGCTACGGCTTCATCGGCAACCGGATGATGGAAGGCTACGCGCGCGAGGCGCAGCGCATGGTGCTCGAGGGCGCGACGCCGCGGCAGGTCGACTCCGCGCTCGAAGAGCTCGGGCATGGCGATGGGCATCCTCGCGCGTCTTCGACATGGCGGGCATCGACGTCGGCGTCAACGTGCACAAGGCGAACGCCGCGCCGCTATCCGCCGGACCCGACCTACTACCAGGCCGACGTCGCGCTGTACGAGGCCGGGCGGCTCGGGCAGAAGACCGGCAAGGGCTACTACCGCTACGAGCCGGGCGACCGCACGCGTCACGACGATCCCGGAGGCGATCGCGCATCCTGCGCGCGACGCGCGCGCGAGCTCGGCGTGCGCAGCGCGCGCACAGCGACGCAGGAGATCCTCGAGCGCTGCCTGTATCCGCTGATCAACGAGGGCATTCGCATCCTGGACGAAGGCGTCGCGCATGCGCGCCGCCGACATCGACGTGGTCTGGACTGTCGGGTTACGGTTTTCCGCGCTATCGCGGCGGGCCGATGTTCTACGCCGACACGATCGGCCTGCACGACGCTGCTCGACGGGCATGCGAGAAGTACCGCGACGATCTTCGGCCCGATGCACTGGGAGCCGGCGCCGTTGCTCGTGGAGCTGGTCGAGCGAGGGGCGCACGCCTCGCGGAATGGGAGCGCGCGCGCTGAGACGGAGGACGCCGATGAACGTCAACGACCTGATCGCGATCGACGTCCACACGCACGCCGAGGTGTCGTGCCGGCAGCGAGCCGGACGAGGTCTGGCAGGACCGTTCGAGGACGGCCGCGAGCCGAAGTACTTCAAGGCCGGCAAGCGGCCGACGATCGCCGAGACCATCGCCTACTACCGCGAGCGCAAGATCGGCCTCGTGATGTTCACGGTCGACACCGAGTTCGAGATCGGCGCGCGCCGCATCCCGAACGAGGAAGTCGCCGACGCGGCGCGCGAGAACAGCGACATCATGATCGCGTTCGCGAGCATCGACCCGCACAAGGGCAAGATGGGCGTGCGCGAGGCGCGGCGGCTGATCGAGGACGGCGTGATCCGCGGCTTCAAGTTCCACCCGACGCTGCCAGGGATTCTTTCCCGAACGACCGCATGGCCTACCAGCTCTACGAGGTGATCGCCGAGCACAAGCTGCCGGCGATCTTCCACAGCGGGCACTCGGGCATCGGCACCGGGCATGCCGGGCGGCGGCGGCCTGCGGCTCAAGTACTCGAACCCGATCCACCTCGACGACGTCGCGGCGGATTTTCCCGACATGACGATCATCATCGCGCACCCGTCGTGGCCGTGGCAGGACGAGGCGCTGTCGGTGTGCCTGCACAAGCCGAACGTCTACATCGACCTGTCGGGCTGGTCGCCGAAGTATTTCCCGCCGCAGCTCGTGCAATACGCCAACACGCAGCTCAAGCACAAGATGCTGTTCGGCTCGGACTTTCCCGCTGATCACGCCCGACCGCTGGATCAAGGACTTCGACGAGGCGGGCTTCAAGCCCGAGGTGCAGCCGCTGATCCTCAAGGAGAACGCGATTGAACTCCTCGGGCTCGCCGCCTGAGTGCTGCCCTTAGAACATCGTGTTCACGTTGTTCGACTTCTCGGGCACCGGCTGCGCCACGTCCCAGTGCTCGACCACCTTGCCGTTTTCCAGCCGGAAGATGTCCATGACGGCCGAGCCGCGGTCGGCGGGGTCGTCCGGGTTTGCCCGCGCGTGGCCGTGGACGATGACGTAGTCGCCATCCGCGAACGTGCGCTTGAACTCGATGCGAAATTTCGGAATGTTCTGCTTCGCGAACGCGAGGAAAGTCTTGAGTCCCTCCGGCCCGTCCGCCGCCAGCGGATTATGCTGGATGTACTTGTCGCCGAGATGAACCGAGGCGGCCTCGAAGTCCTTCTGATTGATGGCCTTGTCGTAGAAGTCGAGCACGATCTTCTTGTTCGCCTCTTCCTGTGCGTCGGACGCCTGCACCGGCAAAGGAGACAGCACGAGCAGCGCGATTGCACAGAGCGGGATACGTGGATTCATCGTCGTCTCCTTGCGGTTGTTCTTGGTTCGCCCGGTTGAAGCAGCCGAGCACTGGCCGAATATAGCCCGTCCCCGACGATGGCTGATATAGAGGGGCGCGGTCAGTTCCCTGACAGTCGAGCCCCGGCCTCGCGGCCGTACTAGAAACGCGCGACTGACCGGAGGTCGACGTGGCTGCGCAGGTTTTCTACGGCTGGAGGCTGCTGGGTGCGTTCTGGCTCATCGCCGTCTTCAACCTGGCATTTCCGGCGTATGGCTCCGCGGTGCTCAACGCCGCGATGGCCGCCGATCTCGGCTTCGACCGGCAGGCGCTCGGAACGATTGTTGCGGTGTATCTCGCGATGTCCGGCCTGCCCGGTCCGCTCGTCGCGGCCAGCGTCAACCGCATCGGGGTTCGCTGGACGCTGGTGATCGGCAGCGTTGTCCTGATCGCGGGCTCGGTGATGCTCGCGACCATCGTCGATACTGTGTTGCTCGCCATCGTCGCCTTTGGCGTCCTCGTCGGAATCGGCGTCGCCACGGGCGCGATCATCGCCGCGCAGGCCGGCGTGGCGCGCTGGTTCGTGCGCAGGCGCGCCCTCGCGTTTTCGCTCCTCTACTCGGCCGGCGCGATCGGCGGATTCATTGCGCCGCCGATACTCTCCAGGATCGCGACGGCCGGCACCGGTCAGTGGCGGCTCGGCTGGTGGCTGATAGCGGCGCTTTCGGTCGTCGCGGCGCTGATCGCGATCGCCACCGTGCGCGAGCATCCGGCCGACCTCGGGCAGGCGCCCGACGGCGCCTCGGACAGCGCGGGAGGGCGGGCCGCGAGCATGGCCGCCGCCGCACGCATCCCAGCATTCGTCACCCGCACGGACTGGACCTATCGCGAGGCGCTGCGCGGTCCGTATTTCTGGATCATGATCACGCCATTCGTCGGCGTAAGCGCGGGCTTCGCCTTGTTTCTCGGCCATGGCATCGTTCACCTCCGGGACCTGGGACACACGATGCAGGTCGGCGCCTGGGCGGTGGGTACCATGACCATCAGCGGGCTGATCGGCAAGGCGGTGCTCGCGATCCTCGGCGACCGGGTCGATCCACGTTACCTCTGGGCGGCCTTCTGCGCCGCGTTCGGCGTCGGAATGCTGCTCCTGGTCGGTGCGCGCGCGCCCTCCGTGGTCACCATCGCAGCGGTGTGCTTAGGGTTCGGCTTCGGCGGCGGCATAGTCGCAATGATGGCGACGCTATCCAACTACTACGGCACCCGGGCGTTTGCGTCGCTCTCCGGGCTCGCGATCGCCATCAATACCGGCATCAGTTCGCTGTCACCGATCATCGCCGGGCGCATGTACGACATGGGGCTTGGCTACGACAACGCGTTTTACCTGATCGCCGCCTGGTGTATTGCGGGTGGCGCGCTGCTCGCGTTCATGAAGCGGCCGAGGCGCGCGGCTGCCGTGGGTGCCGCAGCCATGCCCGGGAGCGGCGTGTGATAGGCGAGGGTGACCTGCTCTGGACACCCGACGCAGCGCGCGTCGAGCGTGCGCACCTGACAAGGTTCATGCGCTGGCTCGATCGCGAGCGAGGTCGCCGGTTCGATGACTATGCCTCGCTCTGGCGCTGGTCGGTGGAGGATCTGGAAGGGTTCTGGAATGCCCTCTGGGAGTACTTCGGGATCCGCGCCAGCGTGCCGCCGGCCCGCGCGCTCGGTCGGCGGACCATGCCGGGTGCGGAGTGGTTTCCCGGCGCTCGTCTCAATTACGCGGAGAACGTGCTGTGCCGGGCCCGTCCCGGTCACGAGGCACTGGTCCATTTCCGCGAGGGGCAGGCACCGGCGAGTCTTTCCTGGGACGAACTCACAGCGGACGTGCGGCGGCTCGCGGCCGCGCTGCGCCGGCTCGGAATCGGCAAAGGCGACCGGGTCGTCGGCTGTCTGCCGAACACGCCGCATGCCGTCGTCGCGATGCTCGCGACCACCAGTATCGGAGCGATCTGGTCGGGCTGCGGTCCGGATTTCGGCGCGCGCGGCGTGCTCGACCGCTTCTCGCAGCTCACACCAAAGCTGATGTTCTGCGTCGACGGCTATCGCTACGGCGGCAAGGCCTTCGAGCGTCGCGCGGAGATGCACGGAATCACCGAGGGGTTGCCAACGCTCGAGCACGTAGTGCTGGTACCGTACCTTCAACCAGGCGACCGGCGACCGCTGCGCCCCGGCTCGCTGCTCTGGGACGATCTGATCGCCTCCGGCGCCCCTGGCGGAGGCGAACTCGAATTCGAGCAGGTAGCGCCGGATCACCCGCTCTGGATCCTCTTCTCGTCTGGAACCACCGGGCTGCCGAAGCCGATCGTGCACGGGCATGCCGGCATCACGATCGAGCAGATGAAGAACCTGCAGTTCCACATGGACGTGCAGCCCGGCCAGAGGATGTTCTTCTACACGACGACCGGCTGGATGATGTGGAACTTCCTCGTCAGCGCTCCGCTCTCCGGCGTCATCCCGGTGCTGTACGACGGCAGTCCGACCTGGCCCGCATCAGACGCTCTCTGGCGGATGGCGGAGGAGACCGGCATCAGCTTCTTCGGCGCGAGCCCAACCTACCAGCAGCTGCTGGCGAGGGAGGGCGTCGTGCCTCGCGAGCGCTTCGACCTGTCGCGGCTCGAATCCGTGACGCTCGCAGGTTCTCCCGTTACGCCGGAATGCATGCTCTGGTTCCACGAGAATGTGAAGCGCGACATGTGGGTGCAGTCCGGCAGCGGCGGGACCGATGTGTGCAGCGGGTTCTGCGGCGGCGTGGTCATCCAGCCTGTCTATGCCGGCGAGATCCAGGCGCCTCAGCTCGGCGTCGCTCTCGCGGCTTTCGACACCGAAGGCAACAGTGTCGTCGACGAGGTCGGCGAGATGGTCATCACGGAGCCCATGCCCTCGATGCCCGTCTGCTTCTGGAACGATCCCGGCGACGTGCGTTACCGCGAGTCGTATTTCGAGGAATATCCCGGCGTCTGGCGCCACGGCGACTTCTTCCGGATAAACGCGCGCGGCGGCTGCTTCGTGCTGGGCCGTTCGGATGCGACCTTGAACCGCCACGGCGTGCGCATCGGCACGGCGGAGATCTACCGTGGCCTCGCTGAATTGCCCGAGGTCGAGGATGCACTGGTGGTGAACCTCGATCTGCCAGGCGGACGCTTCTTCATGCCGCTCTTCGTCAAGCTGCGCGACGGGCGGCGTCTCGACGAGGGCATCGAGCGCTCCATCAGGGACAGGCTGCGGACCACCTACTCGCCGCGCCACGTGCCGGATCGCATCATCCAGGTCGCGGCGATCCCGTACACGCTCACCGGCAAGAAGCTCGAGGTTCCGGTGCGCCGGATACTTTCGGGAGTGCCCGAGGAGCGGGCGGCGAACCGTGCCGCGATGGCTGATCCCGCCGCGCTCGATTTCTTCATCGAGTACGCGCGCACGCAGCGCGACTACGTTCCCTAGCCGATCGCAGCCGTCCCGCGATCGCGCAGCATGAACACGAGACGCGCTTCAATCATGCTCGCGCTGCTGCTGGTGCTCGGCGCCCGAGCCGATGCTGCGCAGTGGGTCGCGACCTGGGGCGCGGCGCCGCTTCCGCCGACTCCGGCGATGGGGCCATTTCCGGCCACACCGAGCTTCAGTAACCAGACCATTCGGCAGGTTGTGCGCGTAAGCGCGGGCGGCGATCGGGTGCGCGTGCGCCTCACGAACGAGTTCGGTTCGAGACCGCTGACGATCGGCGACGCACGTATAGCGCTGATTGGCGCGGACGGCGAGATCGACGGAAGAACCGTGCGGCCGCTGACGTTCGCGGGCAGATCCGTCGCGGTGATACCGGCCGGCGCGCCGCTGCTCAGTGACGCGGTGGATCTGCAGGTCAGATCGCTCTCGTCAGTGTCGATCAGCCTCTACCTGCCGGAGGACACCGGTGCGTGCACCTGCCATGCGACGGGCCTGCAGACAGCCTGGGTCTCCGAGAGCGGGAACTTCGTGGACAAGGCGTTCACGGCAAAGCAGACGATCGAGTCGCGGGCGTTCGTCTCGGGTGTCGAGGTTGAAACCGCGGCACCGGCCTCGGCGATCGCAGTACTGGGCGACTCCATCTCGGACGGCGTCGGCTCGACGCTGGGCGCAAACCGGCGCTGGCCGGATCTGCTCGCGGAGCGCCTCGTCGAGCGCTACGGCAGCAGCGCCGCCTGGGGTGTCGTGAATCTCGGCATCAGCGGAAACCGGCTGCTGCACGACGGAGCCGGGGAGAGCGCACTCGCACGCTTCGACCGGGATGTGCTGTCGCTGCCGGGCGTGAAGTACCTGGTGGTCTTCATCGGCGTGAACGATCTCGGCGTTTCGTACGGTAATCCTGCGGGACCCATGGCCGACGTATTCAAGAGTCTCCGTCCTGCGAACCCGGTCACCGCCGATGCGATGATCGCAGGCTATCGGCAGCTCATCGAGCGGGCACATGGGAGGGGGTTGAGGGTCCTGGGTGCCACGATCGCGCCGTACGAGGGGGCGCTCTATTACTCGGCAGAGGGCGAGGCGGTGCGACAGGCCATCAACAACTGGATCCGCACCGGCAAGGCGTTCGATGCCGTCCTGGATTTCGATGCGACGATCCGCGATCCGACGCGTCCGACGCGGATCAAGGAAGAATGGCACAACGGAGACTATCTGCACGGAAGCGACGCGGGTTACCGCGCGCTCGCAACGTCGATCGATTTGTCCCTCTTCAGATAGGCGGGTCAATCGCTGAACGTGCCCAGCGTGAGCATCGGCGGCAACTCGAGGTTAGACGCGGATCACGACCTTGCCGAACAGCGACGCGCTCTGCTGGTAGCGGTACGCGTCAGCGGCCTCATCGAACTCGAAGACGCGGTCGATCACCGGCTTCAGGCCGTTCACCTCGATGGCGCGGTTCATGCGCTCGAACATCGCGCGGTTGCCGACGAATATGCCGTGCAGGCTCGCGCCCTTGAGCATGAGGGGGTGTGGATTGGTGTCGCCCGTGAGACCTGCGAGCACGCCGATCAGCGCAACCTTGCCGCCGTAGGCCACCGCCTGCATTGACTTCGCGAGGGTGCCCGGGCCGCCGGTCTCGACGACGTATGTCGCGCCCGCGCCGTCCGTCAGTTCGCGGACTTTCTGTTCCCAGTCGGGGTGCCGGCGATAGTTGATCCCGCCCCAGGCGCCGAGCCCGCGCGCCCGCTCGAGCTTCTCGTCGCTCGAGGAGGTCAGGATCACTCGCGCCCCGGCGGTGCGCGCGAACAGCAGTGCGAAGGTCGCGACGCCGCCCGTGCCGAGCGCGAGCACCGTGTCTCCCGGCTGCACCGCGCAGGTCTCGAGGAGCGCGTGCCAGGTGGTTACAGCCGCGCAAGGCAGCGTGGCCGCTTCCTCGAACGAGAGACTGGGCGGAATCCGCACGGCATCCTGCTCATCGAGCAGCGCGTATTCGGCGAGCATCCCGTCGGCGGGCGGTGCGCCGCGCGCGGCGTACGGACCCGCGGGCGGCCCGTCGACATAGCCCAGAAAGAACGTTCCAGCGACGCGGTCACCGGCGCTCACGCGCGTGACCCCGCGGCCGATCGCCACGACCTCACCGGCGCCGTCCGACAGTGGAATGGTGTCGCGGCTCACGACGCCGCCGAAGTAGTTGCCTGTGATCACGGCCTGGTCCCGGTAATTGAGCGAGGCAGCCCGCACGCGCACCAGGACCTGGCCGGGACCCGGCTCCGGATCGGGCCGCTCTACTTGCCGGAGCGCATCGATGCCCCGTCCGCCGGCTGGAATCTCATAGACTTTCATCCTGACCTCGTCGATCGCGATTCGCTCGTTTTCATGGTGTTTGTCTCCGGACAGATGCTAGCCGCTAGTGGCGCGCGGCGGCCTTCCCTATCGGTTGAGTCGAGGTTCATCGAGGGTCGAGCCCAGTGGTCACGGCGGGCGCCAGATTACGGGAAAGCCGTTTCGTGTCCGAAGGATATGCAGTGAACGCCGTCCAGATCTCAGCTCAGCCGAGTCCGTCGATGCCGTCGCTGCGTTCCTGAAGCGCAAGCCGCGGCTCATGATCGCAGGGGAGTGGGCCGAAGCGTCCTCCGGGCGGACACTCGACGTCATCGATCCCGCGACGGGCAAGCGCGTCTCATCGATCGCGGACGCCAGCCAGGCAGACGTCGACGCGCAGTCGCGGCCGCCCGCGCCGCGTTCGAGCAGGGGCCCTGGGCGGACATGCTGCCGGTGCAGCGCGAAGCGTTGCTGTGGAAACTCTCCGACCTGATCGACGCCAACGCAGCGCGAGCTCGCCGAGCTCGAAAGCATCGACAACGGCAAGACTCGGTTCATGGCGAGCATCATCGACGTGCCCGGTACGCGCGACTACTTCCGCTACATGGCCGGCTGGGCGACCAAGATCGAAGGTAGCACGCTCCAGAGCTCGATCCTCGGCCGCCGGGCGCGAAGTTTCACACGTACTACGCAGCGCGAGCCGGTCGGCGTCGTGGCGCAGATCGTGCCGTGGAACTTCCCGCTGGCCATGGCGGCGTGGAAGCTCGCCCCGGCGCTGGCCGCCGGCTGCACCGTGCGTGCTCAAGCCCGCCGAGCAGACGTCGCTGACTGCGCTGCGGCTCGGCGAGCTGATCCTCGAAGCGGGCTTTCCGCCCGGCGTCGTCAACATCGTGACCGGCCTCGGCGAGAGCGGCGGGCGCCGCGCTCGTCGCCCACCCCGGCGTCGACAAGATCGCCTTCACGGGTTCGACCGCAGGTCGGCAAGATCATCAACAAGGCGGCGAGCGACACGCGTGAAGCGCGTCTCGCTCGAGCTCGGCGGCAAGTCGCCGGTCATCGTGCTGCCGGACGCGGACCTCGACGCCGTGATCGGCGGCGCAGCCAACGCGATCTTCTTCAACTCCGGCCAGGTGTGCACGGCGGGCTCGCGGCTCTACGCGCACCGCAGAGGTCTTCGACCGGGTGCGTGGAAGGCGTGAGCGCAGCGGCCAACGCGATCAAGCTCGGTCCCGGCCTCGACCCGGCGACGCGAGATGGGACCGCTGGTGTCGCAGGAGCAGCAGGACCGCGTGCTCGAGCTACATCGAATGCGGCCGCAAGCGAGGGGGCGTCGGTCGCCGCTGGCGGCGACGCGCCGTCGCACGCCGGATATTTCGTGAAGCCCACGGTACTCGTGGACGTCAAGCCGGACATGAAGATCGTGCGCGAGGAGATCTTCGGCCCGGTGCTGGTGGCGCAGCGCTTCGATGACATCGACGAGGTCGCGGCGATGGCCAACGACACGCCTTACGGGCTCGCCGCGAGCGTCTGGTCGAGCGACCTGTCGCACCGTCAACCGCATCGTGCCGAAGCTGCGGGCCGGCACCGTCTGGGTCAACTGCCACAACTTCGTCGACCCGAGCCTGCCGTTTGGCGGCTACAAGCAATCGGGCGTCGGTCGCGAGCACGGGCATTCGCCCGTCGAGCTCTACACCGAGCTCAAGTCCGTCTGCATGATGGTCTGAAGGCACGTCACGAGGCAGCCGGGAACTCTGCATGCCGCGACTTGGAATACTGGCGGCCGCCTTGATGGCGGCTGGCTGTCTTGCTGCGTGTTCTCGCGACAGCGCACTCTCCGTCAGAAGGCAGCGAAGTACGTCGGCAACGGCCACGCCTGCGCCGGCCGCGTGGACGATGCGCGTATACGCAACGCCGATCGCGAGCCCGGTAACTGGATGAGTTACGGCCGCACCTACGACGAGCAGCGTTATTCGCCGCTCGATCGGATCAGCGCCTCGAACGTCGCGAACCTCGGGCTGGCCTGGCACTACGACCTCGATACCGCCGCACGCGCGCAGGAGTCGACGCCGCTCGTGATCGACGGCGTGATGTACGTGACCTCCGCCTGGAGCAAGGTGTTTGCGCTCGACGCGGCGACGGGACGCGAGCTCTGGCGATACGACCCGAAGGTGCCGGGCACCGCGGCGATCAACGCCTGCTGCGACGTCGTCAATCGCGGCGTCGCGGCGTGGGAAGGCAAGGCTGTATCTCGGCACGCTCGACGGCCGGCTCGTCGCGCTCGATGCCGCGACCGGCAAGCCGGTCTGGGAAGTCATGACCGTCGAGCACGGGCAGCCGCTACACGATCACCGGCGCGCCGCGCGTCGTCAAGGGCAAGGTGATCATCGGCAACGGCGGCGCCGAAATGGGCGTGCGCGGCTACGTGTCGGCGTACGACGCGGAGACCGGCAAGCAGCTCTGGCGCTTCTACACCGTGCCCGGGCGATCCCTCGAAAGCCGTTCGAGAGCCCGGCGCTCGAGAAGGCCGCGGCAGACCTGGAACGGCGAGTGGTGGAAGCTCGGCGGCGGCGGCACGGTCTGGGACTCGATGGCCTACGATCCGGAGCTCGACCTGCTCTACATCGGCACCGGCAACGGCTCGCCCTGGAACCGCGCGATTCGCAGCCCGGGCGGCGGCGACAACCTGTTCCTCTCGTCGATCGTGGCGCTGAAGCCCGAGACCGGCGAATACGTCTGGCACTACCAGACGACGCCCGGCGACACCTGGGACTACACCGCCACGCAGCACATGATCCTCGCGGACCTCACGATCGACGGCCGCACCCGCAAGGTGATCATGCAGGCGCCGAAGAACGGCTTCTTCTACGTGCTCGACCGCGCAACCGGCGAGCTGATCTCGGCGGAGGCCTATCGCGCACGATGAACTGGGCCACCGGCATCGACATGAAGACCGGCCGGCCGGTCGAGAACTCCCGAGGCACGTTACGGCGAGACTGGCCGTCCGTTCATCGCCCAGCCCGGACCCGGCGGCGCGCACAGCTGGCAACCGATGAGCTACAGCCCGCGCACGGGCCTGGTCTATTTCCCGGTGATGGAGGCGCGTGTTCCCGTATTTCCCGGACAAGGACTTCCGCAAGCGCGCCGCTGGCGTGGAATACCGGCGCTGACTTCAACGCAGGGAGCCTGCCCACGGATCAAGCGGTCCTGGAGCAGATCAAGGCAGTGCTCAAGGGCCATCTCGCGGCCTGGGATCCGGTCGCCCAGCGGGAAGTCTGGCGAGTGCAGTACGAGCATCCGTGGAACGGCGGGGCGCTCTCGACGGCGAGCGACCTCGTGTTCGAGGGCGACGCGCTCGGCAACTTCGCCGCGTTCGACGCTCGGACGGGTGCCAAGCTGTGGTCGACCGCGACCGGGACGGGCATCCTCGCCCCGCCGGTGACCTACCTCGCTGGCGGTGAGCAGTACGTCGCCATCGAGGTCGGCTGGGGCGGCGCCTTCGGGCTGGCGGCCGGCGAGCTGGCGCGCGACGCGCACATCGCGACAAATGCCCCCCGCGTGTTCGCCTTCAAGGTCGGCGGGACCGGCGCCATGCCGCCCCCGGGACCACCTCCGCCAGCGGCCACCGAGCCGCCTCCGGACGTCGCGGCCGCGGCCACGATCGAAGCCGGCAAGGCGACGTATCACCGCTACTGCGGCACCTGTCATGGCGATTCGGCCGTCAGCACGGGCGTCCTGCCGGACCTGCGCTATACCTCGCTGCTCGGCGATGCCACGGCATTCTCGAAGGTCGTGCGTGACGGCGCGCTCGCGGAGCAGGGAATGATTGCCTTTGGACCGGAGCTTTCCGCTGCCGACGTCGAACAGATCCGTGCCTACGTGATCCGACGCGCGCACGAGTCACAGCGGTCCGGGACGCCCGCGGCCGCGGCAAAAAGACTGAACGACGCGGGCGCCAGCGAGTGAGTCGGCACATCATCGGGACCGTGGGCCGCCTGCCGCTTCAAGGTCCTCGCCGCGGGAGGTCCGTTGTGTCGCTGCCACTCTGGACCCATTCCGGACCTGTTCCCTTTGGATCGATCCGGCTTTCCGCCACGGTTGAGCCCGGCGACTTCGCATCCGATTAGATCGCCGGAAAATAACGGCCCACTCACAGACTTAGCGATCTGCGGTCCTGACATTTCGACCTATGGCATCCAGCGGGGGAATCTGACATGAAACGCACGAAGGTGACGAAGCGAGTTTCGTCCGTCGTAATCGCGCCACAGGGCCGTCATGGCGTCCTCGCGGGCGCCGTTAGCGGCGTCCTGCTTGCGTCGGCCACGCTCGGCAGTGCTCCTGCGAGTGGCGCAGCAAGTAGTCATGGAAGGAACGAGAGGACCGCTTGAGGAAATCATCGTCACCGCGCGCTACCGCGAGGAGCGGCTGCAGGAAATCCCGATCGCCATCACGGCGATCGATGCCGACGAAATCGAGATGCGTGCATTCACCGTCGCTTCCGACGTGGCCTACGCCGTCCCGAACGCCTCGTTCCGCCCTGCGCAGGCTGCCTTCGGCAACACGATGACCGCCTTCATCCGCGGCATCGGCCAGTACGACTTCGACTTCGCCTTCGAGCCCGGCGTCGCGATCTACATCGACGACATGTACCACCCGTTCACGCTGGGTTCGCAGACCCAGCTGATGGACCTCGACCACGTGGAGGTCCTGCGCGGACCGCAGGGCACGCTCTTCGGCCGCGGCTCGATCGGCGGCGCCATCCGCTACGTCAGCAAGAAGCCGCAGGGCGACGACACTGGTTCGATCGGGCTGACGCTAGGCGAATTCGATCGCGTCGATGTGCGTGCGTCCTACGACTTCGCCATCACTGATAGTGTCGCGGCGCGCGTCACGGGTGTGTCGACAGCCGCGACGGCTACCAGGACGTCCTCGACTTCACTTGCGTGCACCCCGAGCTGTCCGGCGGTCTGCCGATCCAGCCGATCAACAAGGGAACCGGCTGCAAGGTCGGCACGCAGGGCGGGGCCGACTACATCGGCGGTCGCGGCACGCTTCGCTGGGAAGCCAGCGACGACTTCGAGATTCTGTTGACGGCCGACTACCAGAAGGAGACCGCGGAGCCCAAGGCTGACACGGTCGACCAACATCGACCCGGGGGCCGGGTTCGTATGGTCGGGCATTCCCTTCGGCGCCTCCGGTCCCCCGTATGACACGCGGTTCCTGCCGCCCAATCCGTCCGTTACCTATGCGACCTACTCGGATCCGCGCAGCGGGCTTGCCTTCAAGCCCGAGACGGAATACGAGTCGTGGAGCACCTCGGTGCGGGCCGACTGGGGCATCACGGACAGCGTCGACATGGCGCTGATCCTGGCCTACGCGGACATCACGTCGACGCTGGTCTCGGACGCCGACGGTTCGCCCATCAACGTCCAGTCGACGTCGGGCGTGCAGACCATCGACTACTACACGGCGGAGCTGCGGTTCAGCGGCCGGGCCATGGACGCCGTGGACTGGACGGTCGGCGGCTTCTACTACGACGGCGAGTCGGTCAACAACCAGATTGTCAGCATCCCGTTCCTGAGCTTCATTCTCGACGGCCGCGGATTCGACGATCCGAGCTTCCCGTTCGTCAACACCGACAACCGGCACGATAGCAAGAACGAGTCGGTCTTCGCGCACGCGGTGTGGGACATCACGGACAAGCTGGCACTCACGGCGGGCGTCCGCTATTCGAGCGACGAGAAGGACGTCAGCTTCGACAACACCCGGGTCCAGAACCCACACGTCGTTGTCGATGGTGACAACACCGATTACAAGATCGGCCTCGACTACCAGTTCACGCCAGACATGCTGGCGTACGCCAGCTTCGCGACCGGCTATCGGCCGGGCAGCTACAACCCGCGTCCCTTCCAGGCGACGCAGGTCGTCGCGGTCGACGCCGAGGACTCCGAGGCCTACGAGCTCGGATTCAAGTCGGACTGGTTCGACAGGCGGCTGCGGACCAACCTGGCCGTGTTCTACACGGACTGGAAGACGCGCATCACGCCGGTGGGCGGCACCGAGTGCATTCTGCAGGACTTGGGGCCGCCGCCCGTGTATTTCCCGGATGATCCGAACACGCCGGGATCCGTGACCGACAGCCTGGGCAACGTCTGCGATACAACCGTGTCGCGGACCTTCTACGAGAACACGCCCGGCGAAATCGAGGGCGTGGAGGTCGAGGTCAGCTGGGAGCCGGTCGACGGGCTGGTGTTCAGCGGCCTGTACGGCTGGATCGACTGGGAGTCGCCGGATATCACCGATGATCCGAACGTGGTTAGCGAGCGTCCGCCCTACGTGCCCGAGGACAACTGGGCGCTGAGCGCGTCCTACGCCTGGACCCTGAGCAGCGGAGCGAGCCTGACGCCGCGACTGGACTACTACGGCCAGGCGGAGATCTGCTCGCAGAATGTGTTCACGACATCCACGTTCCCCGGCGCAAGCTGCACGGATGCATACGAGCTGCTGAACGCGCGCCTGGAGTGGCGCAGCGCCGAGGACAAGTGGACCGTCGCAGTGGGTGCCACCAACCTGACCGACGAGGATTACTTCTACAACAAGTTCGACCTGACAGCCTTTGGCCAGCCGCACGCGGAAGGCCAGCCCGGTCCGCCGCGTGAGTGGTATTTGACCCTCGGCCGGAACTTCTGACCGGCAGCCGCGCGCTCGCGACCGCTCGGGTAGCAGATCAGGGCGCGCTCGATTGCGAGCGCGCCTTTTTCAACCCCAGCGGGCGGCCTCGACGCCGGGCACGAACGCCTGCTCGGGGTGCCCGCTGCGCGAGCGAGCGCGCGCAGCGCGAACGGCTGGGCGCTCCGCGATGCGGGCGAGCCAGGCCATCAGGCGCGGCGTCTGCGCCGCGTTCACGACCTCGGGGGCCAGATCGCGCAGCGGATCCACGAGCGCGTAGGCGTCGATGTCGGCAATCGAATAGTCCGGACCCGGCGAGCCACGGCGCCTTCGTAAGGGCGGCTCTCCAGGCGTCCGACCGGCACCGACAGGCGCTGACGGAACGCAGCGAGTGCTGCTTCATCCTGGCTACCGTCGATGACCGCGAGCCAGGCTGAACGCCGCTCGGCCGGCTCGACGTGCTCGAGCCGCGCCCGTAGCGCAGCTGCGTCGACGCGGGCCAGGTCCGGCGCAAGGTATCGCGCGCAACCGAGCGCGCTCGTTGTCGATCCCAGCGACAGCCCCAGGAACTGGCCCCAGGCGCGCGCCCGGTAACGGTCATACGCGGCCTCCGGCATGAGCGCCGGGCCCGGTACGGCCTCGGCGATGTACTCGAGCATGAAGAAGGTGCTCGATATCACCTCGCCGTCGGCGACCAGCAGCGGGCCTTCGCGCTCGAGCGTGAGCCGCGATTCCACGCTGGCCGGAAATCCGGCGTCCAGCTGTTCGAAGCTGGTCGGGTCGAACCAGCGGCTGGTGAAGCTCGCGCGCTTCTCCTCGAGCGCGATCAGCGGCTTCAGGAAGAAGCCGTTGGGTTCCCAGTGATACAGCTCGAGCATGGCGGGACTCATCCCGCAGCCGGCGGATGCCGCTCGAGCATCGACACCCGCGAGGCGAGGGGGGTCCGCCCCTTCGCCCAGGTCTGCCGGGTAGCCGGCCGCTCGAAGATCCGCCGCAGCCATTCCATGATGTGCGGCGTCTTCTCGTCGTTGCAGACCGCTGGCTGGGACAGCGGCAACGCATAACCCAGGTTGAAGCCGTTGATGTCGCCGAGCGAGAAAGTCTTGCCTGCGATCCATTCATGCGTCGTGAGATGCCGCTCGAGGACGCCCGTCGCCCAGACCACGCGACGACGCGATTCCTCGAGCTCCTCGGGGCTGAACTCGTTGAACACCGCCTTGCGCCAGGCGATCCGGCGCGCCTCGAGCGGGATGCGGTCGATCGCCGCGCGCAGCTCCTCCGGATCGCGCTGCCGGGCCGATGGGCCCACGAATACGCTCCAGCCGATCATCGAGAGCGACGGGCCAAAATAAGCGTCGAAGAATCGCATCCACCAGCGCATGCGCCAGCGCTCGACTGGCGACTGGGGTTTCAATGGCGGGCCGTCGAACGCCTCGTCGACGTACTCCATCATCGGCGTGGACTCCGTCAGCACGAGATCGCCGTGCACCATGGCCGGGATGGTGCCGTCGGGATTGATCGCCAGATATGCGGGCTGGTGCTGATCGAACTTGAGCAGGTCGAGGTAGTGGCTCTCGTAGGGCACGCCCTTCTCGGCCAGCGCCAGCATCGGCTTGCCGGAGTTCGCGTTCGGTTCCCAGTGGTAGAGTCGGAGCATGTCGTGCCGCGCCCGATGCTGCTGCAAGCCTACCGCCACCGTCTCCGTCGGGACTCGACCGAGCGGGAAATCGCCGGCGCCCGGGTTGCAGCGGGGGGCCAGAATTGCTTCGCAGTGGGTCGAGTCCCGCCGGAACCGATCCGGCCAGATAGCTGGCGCGCACGGCAGAGGCCTGGAGCTGGACCATGAAGGACGTCGAAGGCAGGGTCGCATTCATCACCGGGGGCGGCAGCGGCATGGGTCTGGGCATGGCGCGTGCATTCACGGCCGCCGGCATGAAAGTCGTGATTGCCGACCTTCGCCAGGATCACCTCGACCACGCGATGGAGCTTCTCACGCGGGCCGGTGCCTCCGTTCACGGGCTCAAGCTCGACGTGGCGGACCGCGCGGCGATGGCCGCGGCAGCCGACGAAACCGTGCGCGTGTTCGGCAAGGTGCACGTGCTGGTCAACAACGCCGCCGTCGGGCTTATCGGGCCGATGATCGACGCCCGATACGACGACTGGGACTGGGTGCTCGGGGTGAATATCGGCGGTGTCGTCAACGGCCTGATGGAGTTTCTGCCGAGGATCCGTGCGCACGGTGAGCCGGGTCACGTCGTGTCTACATCGTCCATGGCGGGCCTGTTTGCCCATGGCGGCGGCGCAGCGGGCATCTACAACACGACCAAATACGCCGTCGTCGGCCTGATGGAATCGCTACGCGAGGAGCTCGCGCCGCTCGGCATCGGCGCCTCGGTGTTCTGCCCCGGACTCGTCAACACCAATATCCACGAATTCGAGCGACTGCGGCCCGCGCGATACGCCAATACGGGGTACGCGGTCCATGCCGACGCGGCCGCGGCCCGCGAGGAGTTCATGAAAACGCAGATCCTGCCGGCGGGGATGGATCCGCTGGAGGTTGGCGAGCGGGTGCTTCGAGGGATTCGCAACAACGATCTCTACATCCTCACTCACCCGGAGTACGAGCAGGGTGTACGCGATCGCTTCGAGGCGATTCTCGCATCCTTCCCTCGCGGCGAGCCTGCGCCGCCTCCGGCCCGCGTAGCAGCAGAGGCGAGGGTCCTGCGATCAGCCGGTGTTCATGCAGGAGCGCGACCGGTTGCAAGGGACGCCGCCGATGTGACGGGCTGGAGGCGAGATAACGGCGTCGTCGAATAGATCGCCCGGGCCAGCATGTACACGACAAGCGCGCCGTGCTCGAAGCCCTCTCGGAGGCGGGCGTCGACTGCCTGTTCACGAATTACGGCAGCGACCACACCGGCAATCATCGAAGCGGTCGCCGCGGCCCGGGAACAAGGCCGACCGATGCCCCGTATCGTCACGGCGCCCGTGGAAATGGTCGCGCTGTCGGCTGCACACGGCCACGCGCAGCTGAGCGGCCGCGCCCAGGCGGTCCTGGTGCATGTCGAATGCGGCACCCAGTCGTTGGCGGGTGCGATCCACAACGCGTCGAAGGGCCGGGTGCCGGTCCTCATCCTCGCCGGAGCCTCACCCGCGACGCAGGAGGGTGAGCTGCGCGGAAGCCGCAACGAGTTCATCCAGTGGATCCAGGATGTCGCCGACCAGCGCGGTATCGTGCGTGGCTATGTGAACTACGATCACGAGATCCGCTTTGGCGCGAATGCGAAGCAGATCGTGCACCGTGCCCTTCAGATCGCGCACAGCGATCCGCGCGGGCCGGTGTACGTGAT
Organism: uncultured Gammaproteobacteria bacterium; assembly: GCA_963728295.1. Taxonomy (GTDB): domain Bacteria; phylum Pseudomonadota; class Gammaproteobacteria; order Steroidobacterales; family Steroidobacteraceae; genus DATJKD01. The sequence continues at coordinate 113,884 of CAVSKB010000013.1, forward strand.
GGCGACCCGCGAGGTCCTCGAGGCCGAGACCGCGCGGGTGGAGATCCGCACGGATCATTGGCGTGCCGTGGCTCCTGCGGCGTTGCCGAGTGGAGCGGCTGCAGGTATCGCCCGATCGCTGCTCGAGGCGCGACGACCGCTGGTCGTGACCTCGTTTGTCGGCCGCAACCCGGCGGCCTTCGCGGAGCTCGAGCGGCTATGCGGCGAGCTGGCCGTCGGTGTGCTGGAATCGGTGCCCAGCTACGTCAACTACCCGACGACGGATTCGCTCTACCTCGGCTGCCAGTGGAACGAGCAGCGGCAGAACGCCGCCCTGGCTGAGGCCGATTTCATCGTCGTCATCGACAGCGACGTGCCGTGGATCCCGTCGGTGAGCCGTCCGCGCGCCGACGCGCGGATCGTGCACATCGATCCTGATCCGCTCAAGTCCGCATGCCGCTTTGGTACATCCCGGCGGAGGCGTCCTACCGCGCGGATGCGGCCACCGCGCTTGCGCAGATTCGCGAGGCCGCGAGCGCAGTGCCGGGCGGCGACAGCGGAGCCGGCATCGCCGAGCGACGGGCGCACTTCGCTCGGTTGCACGAGGCGCTCGAGCGCGCGCTGATCGACGATGAACGGCCACGCACTGACGGGATCACGCCCGAGCACCTGACGGCTGCCGTGCGCGAGGCGGTGGGCGACGACGCGGTCGTGATGAGCGAGGCGGTCACCAACTTCCACGTCGTGAGCCGGCACATGCGCAGGCGGCGCCCGGGCACGCTGTTCTCGAGCGGGGGTGGTTCGCTCGGCTGGTGCGGCGGTGCGGCCGTGGGCGCCAAGCTCGCACGGCCCGATGCGCTCGTCGTGGCGCTGTGCGGCGACGGCACGTACCTCTTCTCGCAACCCTCGACCGTGCACTGGATGGCGCGCCGATACTCAACGCCGTTCCTGCAGGTCATTTACAACAATGGCGGGTGGCGGGCACCGCGCGCCGGCGCGCTGGGTCTGCACCCCGACGGCGCGGCGAGCCGCGCCGCCGCCCTCGATACGGAATTCGCGCCCGATCCCGATTACGGCGGCATTGCCGCAGCGGCCGGCGGTGCATACGCGCGGACGATTTCACGCCCCGAGGAGGTCGGCCCGGCGCTGCAGGCCGCGCTCGAGGCCGTGCGCACGGAACGGCGGTGTGCGGTGATCGATGCTCGGATCGCGCAACCTTAGCCGCGCGGCGGCAGTCCGAACACGCGCTCGGCGTTGCCCTGGAAGTACTGCTTCTTTTCCGCCGACGCTGAGCGGCAATCGGTCACTCGCCAGGACCTCGTCGCGAACGAACTGGTACGGGTAGTCCATCGCGTACATCACGCGGTCCTCGCCGAGTACTGCGCGGCAGAACATGATCGCCGGTTCCCAGGCCACGCCGCTGTTCGTGACGTAGACGTTCTCGCGCAGGTAGTCGCTCGGCTTTCGCTGCAGGGGCTTCATGAACGGGTAGCGACCGGAAGCGATGGTCGCGCGGTGCATGTAGTCGATGCGATACAGCCAGAACGGCAGCGCCTCGCCGCAGTGGCCGACGACGATCCGCAGGCTTCGGGAAGCGGTCGAAGACGCCGCCCACGATGATCCTGAGCAGATGCAGGCCCGTCTCGACACCGAAGCCGTAGATCGCGCCGTCGAGTCCGGCCTCGACGAAGGGCGCGATCATCGCCTTTGGCGGGCTGTTGGGGTGCAGGTAGACCGGCACGCCGAGCGCCTCGCAGGCCTCGAAGATCGGCCAGAACTTCGGGTCGTCGAGATATTCGTTCTGCGTGTGCGAGTTGAGTGATCACGCCCTTGAGGCCGAGCCGCCGCACGCCACGCTCGATCTCCTGCGCGGCGGCCGCTGGGATCCTGCGGGGCCGCGGCGGCGAGCCCGGCGTAGCGATCGGGGTGACTTGCGATGGCAGCCGCGAGCTCATCGTTGACATCGCGCGCGAGCGCAACCGCCGTGGCGGCATCGAACACCTGAACCCCGGGCGAGGTCAGCGACAGGATCTGCAGGTCGATTCCGGTTTCCTCCATGTCAGCGAGGCGACGCTCGCCGAGATCCTGGAGACGCTCGATGATGCCCCGGGCGCGCGGGCTCGGGCTTCCGAGATAGAAACCCCAGAGACTCGTGGAACCCGGGGTCGTCGAACGCACGGTCGGCAAGCAGCCTGCGGTACATGTCGAACATGGCGCGCGGTGCAAACGCCTCCTCGGTTGCGATCCTCAGGTAGCCGGGCGCTCCTCCGCGTGGAATCGGTACCGTTGCCGGCGTCTCGAGCTCGCTCATCTGCGCATCTCCTCGCCGCCACGCAGGCCGGCATCATGTCATGGCCGCGCGAGCGTGGAATCTGCGCCCGGCGTCGACTATTACTTCTCACTCGGTCGAGTTCGTCGCTCAGTACGGCGGCCCCTGTCTTCGCGGCCTGCGGGTCGGTACGATGGCTCCGAGGTCTTTCACGATGACGGTCCCCGCATCACAGACGCGTCCGGTCGCCGCCGCACCGCCCGGCATCAGTCACGCTGACCTGAGGCTGCTGATCGACGGCGAATGGCTGACGACGCAGGGGCGCGCAACCCTGCCCGTGATCAACCCCGCGACCGAGGAAGTCCTGGGCCACCTTCCGCTCGCGAGCCCGGCCGATCTGGACCGCGCCCTCGAGGCCGCGCAACGTGCATGGCCCGCATGGCGAGCGATGGCGCCGGTGCAGCGTGGCCGGATCCTGCGCCGCGCCGCGGAGATACTGCGCTCACGGACCGAGGACATCGCGCGCCTCGCGACGATGGAGCAGGGCAAGACGCTCACCGAGACGCGGATCGAAGTCGGCATGAGCCGCGAACATCTTCGAGTGGTACGCCGAGGAAGGTCGCCGCGCCTACGGGCGCGTGCTGCCGCAGCAGTCGCCCGGCGTCCGCATGACCATCGTGCGTGAGCCCGTGGGCCCGGTAGCGGCCTTCGCGCCCTGGAACTTCCCGCTCGGCAATCCGGCCCGCAAGCTCGGGGCAGCCCTGGGCGCCGGTTGCACCTGCATACTGAAGCCGGCGGAGGAAGCACCGGCTTCGGCGCTTGCGATCGCTGCCGCACTGGTGGAGGCCGGCGTGCCTGCCGGTGTCATCGCTATCGTGTTCGGCGTGCCGGCCGAGGTCTCGGCGCACCTCATCGCCTCGCCGGTGATCCGCAAGATCTCGTTCACGGGCTCAGTGCCGGTCGGCAAGCAGCTCATGAAGCTTGCCGCAGAGGGCGCCAAGCGTACGACCATGGAGCTCGGTGGTCACGCACCAGTGCTCGTGTTCGACGATGTCGACGTGGACCAGGTGCTCGAGCTCTCGGTCGCCGCCAAGTTCCGCAACGCGGGCCAGGTTTGCGTGTCACCGACGCGGTTCTACGTCCATGAGTCGATCTTCGAGCGCTTCGTGGCCGGGTTTGCGGCGCGCGCGAATGCGCTGCGCGTCGATGATGGTCTCCTCGATGGCGTGCGCATGGGCCCGCTCGCGCATGCGCGGCGGCTTGCGGCCGTCCAGGCCTTCGTCGAAGACGCGCGGTCTCAGGGTGCCCGGATCGCCGCAGGCGGGAGGCGCATCGCGCGTCGCGGCTGGTTCCATGAGCCCACGGTGCTCGCCGACGTGCCGAATTCGACCCGGATGATGAACGAGGAGCCTTTCGGCCCCATCGCGCTCGTGAACCCCTTCAGCGACTTCGACGCGGTGATGGCGGAGGCGAACCGACTGCCCTATGGGCTCGCCGCTTTCGCCTTCACCCGCGACTCGCGCCGGGTAAACCTGGTCGGCGAGCAGCTCGAGGCCGGCATGATCGGGATAAACAGCTTCGCGATCTCCGTGCCGGAGTCGCCGTTCGGCGGGATCAAGGAAAGCGGCCACGGTTCGGAGGAGGGCATCGAGGGCCTCGAAGCCTGCCTCGTGACCAAGTTCATCACGGAATCCTGATCAGGACCCCTCAGGCGTCATGGCGCGGCATGCGCCGGTACTCGCGAGGCGTGACGCCGAAACGTGACCGGAACACCCGGCCGAAATGCGTCGGGCTGTTGAACCCGTAGTCGAACGCGATGCTGGTGACCGTGCGTCCACGCTGTGCCGGGCACGAAAGGGCACGCGCGCACGCCTCGAGGCGCCGCCGCTGGATGTAACGCGACACGGTTTCGAGCTCGTCCGAGAACAGATGGTGCAGGTAGCGCGTGGTCATGCGGCAGGCATCCGCGATCTGCGTCGGCGTGAGCTCGGGGTCGGTCAGGTGGGCCTCGATGTAGTTCAGGATGCGCACGAGGTGTGCGGCGGCGAGCGAGGAGCGGTCGGCCCGGGCCTGCGGCGCGACTGAATACGCGCTGCTGATGAGATCGAGAATCGTGCTCGTGACGCGGCTGGCGGCCGAATCGTCGAGCCCGCTCTGGTATTCCCGCCAGAAGTGCCGCAGAAAGTCCGACAACAGTCCGCTCAGCCCCGACGAGCCCGGCATCCGGATCGCGACCAGGCATTCAGGCGAAGCGAGGTGACGACGCAGCGCCGAGTCGGGTATTCCGAGGACGAACATGTGATTCGGGCCCGTCGAACTGCATCTCGTAGGGCCGGGTGCTGTCGCAGAGGGTGAAATCGCCGGCGGTGAGCGCGGCCTCGCGGCCGTCCTGGCGGTTCAGGCTGCGCCCATCTACCTGCAGGTGGAGGAAGAACATCGCTGCGCGGGTGCGCGCTACATGCAGCCGCGAATGCCGGACCAGCTGCGCCTCGGAGAACACTTCCGCGACCGTCATGTCGCCGATCCGGCCCCTGACCAGGGATCCGGCGAAGGATCTGATATCGGCGGGATCGGACACGATCGGCGTGAAGCTGTTGCACGCGATATCGTTCCAGAAGGTCAACTTTCGACGCGGATCCTCCATGCCCGCCGTGGAGAAAGTCTCCAGCTGCCCCATGTGAGCACCCCCCCGGTTGCCCGCAATGACGCGATGGTTATAGCACATAACCAATGTGCCCCAAACAGCAATTGCACTGCTGGTTGAGAAGCGCAAAGCCCGGCCGGGCAGCATCCGGCGCAGGGAGCAGAGCGTGCGGACGAACCACCGGCATCGCAGCAGCGTCGATACGGATCGGGTGCAAGCCGGCATCAAGCTGGGGCCGCTCGCCGGGTACGTGGGATTCATGTTGCGTCGAATCCAGACCGCGGTTTTCTCCGATTTCATCGCGTCCCTGGGCGAACTCGAACTCAGGCCCGCGCAGTACTCGCTCCTCGAAGTGATCGACGCCAACCCGGGCCTGCGGCAGTCCGATGCAGCCGCGGCTCTCGGGATTCAGAAGGCGAATTTCGTCGCGCTGGTGCACGAGCTCGAGCGACGCGCGCTGGTACAGCGTCGGCGTTCGAAGTCCGACCGGCGCTGCTACTCGCTGCACCTGCAGCCGCGCGGCCGACGTCTACTCGAGGCGGCAAGAGGTCGGCACGATGCCCAGGAGTCGCGTCTTGGCGAGCTGCTCGGCATGCAGGACCGCGAACGCCTGCTGAAGCTGCTGAATCGCCTGGCGGAAATGAGCTGACGGGAACGAGGAACGATGCTGGATCTATATTACTGGCCGACGGGCAACGGCAAGAAGATCACCATCATGCTCGAGGAGTGCGCGCTCCCGTACCGCGTCATTCCCGTCAACATCAACAAGGGTGATCAGCACACGCCCGAATACCTGGCGATCAACCCGAACGGCAAGATGCCGTCGATAGTGGATCGCGACGTCGACGGGGAACCGATGGTCATCTTCGAATCGGGGGCGATCCTCGAGTACCTGGGCGAAAGGACCGGGCGCTTCCTTCCGCGCGATACGCGCGGAAGGTTCGGCGTGCTGCAGTGGGTGTACTGGCAGGTTGGAGGACTGGGTCCGAGCGCCGGTCAGGCACACCACTTCCTGAGGTACTCGCCACAGAAGATCGAGTACGCCATGCATCGGTTCAGGGAGGAAGTGACGCGCCTGTACCAGGTGCTCGAGCGACGGCTTGCCGCGTACGAGTATCTCGCGGGCGAGTACTCGATCGCAGACATCGCTTCCTGGCCCTGGGTCGCGCGCTGGGAATGGCAGGGACAGAACCTCGAGGATTACCCCTCGGTCAAGCGCTGGTTCCGCGCGATAGAAGAGCGGCCAGCGGTGCAGCGGGCGCTCAAGGTCGGCGCCGACTGGGCCGATTTCAACCGCCAGATGTCGGACGAGGACAAGAAGCGGCTCTTCAACCTGCGCGACGAGGACTTCTCGGGCAAGTCGTCCTGACCGCAAGGGTAGAGTGGCAGCTGGAGGTAGCGTGACGGGGAATGACGGCGTGATCGCGGCGGCGGTGCCTTACGCGGCGCCGATGACGGAACGGCCGCGTTTCCACGCCAATGACGCCTCGCGCGACGTGCTCGCGATCGAGCGGCTCGTCATGCAGGTTGCAAACGCTCGCAACGCCAACCCTCCGCCCGATCTCGAGCGCGAAGGGTTCGAGCTCTTCCACCACCGGAGCACGCTTGCCGACTTTCGCGATCCGGCGGTCATCGAGTCGCGCCACAGCGGCGAGATCCGCGACCTGCTGCTCGCGGTGAGCGGCGCAGACGCCGTCACCGTCGTTCCGCGCGGGGTCCTCCGCTTCGCCGAGCGCTCTCCCGAATGCGGGCAGTACGACAATTCGCACCCGGCACGTTTCGTCCACGTCGACGTGAGCAACGCAACGGCCGCAGTTTTTTCCGCAGAGGCGAACCCGTTCCCGGAGCGCCGCCTGCGGCGCTTCTGCCAGTACAACGTCTGGCGCGCACTGTCGCCGCCGCCGCAGGATGTGCCGCTGGCGGTCTGCGATGCACGTACGGTTGAGCCTGCGGACCTGGTGGCTGCCGATGCCGTATTCGATTCGACAAGCTCACCGGAATGGACTTTCGAGGCCCTGGTCGTCCTGGGGAGCACCCGGCACCGCTGGTCGTACTTCCGTGACATGCACCGTGACGAAGTACTGATATTCAAGACCAACGATTCCGGCCCCTCGCGGGCGCACTGCGTGCCGCACGTCGCCGTGGACGATCCCAGCTGTCCGCCCGGCACGCCTGCGCGGATGAGCATCGAGATGCGGGGCACCGCCTACTGGTACGCCTGAGGCTCCGGTGCGCCGCGCGGGCTCAACGTGCGGCCAGGCGTCCGTTACGCCAGTCGTAGCCGTCAGGCGGGCCGTGAACTTCCCAGTAATCGGGCAGCTTCATGCGAAGCGCCAAGGCGCTGAGCCGCGACGCGTCATTCCGCACCGCGCGGCGCTTGCAGGCCGTCGCCGGCTGCATCACAGTGCCCGCAGCGCAAGCCAGAGGGGTGACTGTCATGCCGGAACGTGCCAGCGGTGAGTTCTGGGCGACGCTGAAGCCGATCGCCAGCGTCTTCAAGCCGGACGCGATGCCGGAATCATACCTGGCGAACGCACCCACCGAGGACGATCGCTACTACGTGCCGATCTCCGACACCGTGTCGTCGCGGCCGCTCTGGATCTCGCCGCAGCGCAACCAATGGTGCGACATCTTGATGGCGAAGGGCGCCGGGCTGGTGAACCGCCATTACCACCCGCACGAGGTCTTCGCCTACACGATCTCGGGAAAGTGGGGCTATCTCGAGCACGACTGGACGGCCACTGCGGGTGACTTCGTCTACGAGACACCCGGCGAAGGACACACGCTCGTCGCCTATGAGCACAAGGACCCGATGCGGGTCTTTTTCAACGTCAAGGGACCACTGATCTGGCTCGACGAGGAAGGCAAGTCGGTCGGGCACTTCGACGTCCACGACTACATCGCGATGGCGAAGGTGCACTACGAGGAGGTCGGACTCGGGGCGGGCTACATCGAGAAGCTGTTTCGCTGAGCTGTCCTGCCGACGGTCTATGCCAATCACGCATCTCGAGCACTTCCTGGTGCTCACCGACGACATCGAGGCGACGCGCGACTTCTACCGCGACGCGCTCGGTCTCACGGTCGGGCCGCGTCCGCCGCTGCCGTTCGCCGGTTACTGGCTCTACGCGGGCGGGGCGCCCTGCGTGCACATCGCGGAGCGCGCGAGCTACACCGCATCGTCGGCGCCGGCTGGAATACCCGTCTCGGCGCGCACGGCGGGCACCGGGCCCTTTGACCATGCGGCGTTCATCGCCGAGGACTTCGACGAGATTTCCGGCCGTCTCGCGCGCCACGGCGTAAAGGCACATCTCAACGTCGTGCCGGGCAACGGGCTACGCCAGCTCTTCGTCCTCGATCCGAACGGCGCTGAAAGTCGAGATCAATATCCCGGCTGAGGCGCGCTGACGTCGACCAGCAGCTTGAGCGCTTCCTGGCGATGCAGCCGCTCGAAGCCGTCCTCGATGATCCGCTCGAGCGGGATCGTCGAGACCCAGCCCTCGGTCGGGAACGTTCCTTCCGCCATCGCCTCAATCACAGCCGGGAAGTCGTTGCACGACAGCGCGACGCCCGTGAGCCGGACCTCGGGCATCAGCAGGTCGAACGGCGGTATTACGATCGGTTTCTCGTGGATCGCGACCACGACGAAGTTCCCGTCGATGCGCGTGCCGAGCAGCCCGGCGCGAATCGCGGCCGGAACGCCCGCCGCGTCGACCGAGGCGTGGGCGCCGTGACCGCCCGTCAGGTCGCGGATCGCCGTGACGACGTCGGCCTCGCCGCGGATCGAGTACCACGGACGCGCCGAGACCGAGCATTACCTGTCGGCGAAGCGGCGACGGGTCGCTCACGATCACCCGTATGCCGCGGGCGCGCAGGACGAGAAAGACCCCGATGCCGATCGGGCCGGCGCCGTGCAGGGCGACGGTCTGGCCGGCTTCAACGTGGCAGCGGCGCACGGTGCTCCAGGCGATCGCCATCGGCTCGATCAGCGCGCCCTGCGCGCGGTGAGAGCGCCGCGGGCAGCCGGTGCGCCATCGAGCGTCGCACGACGGTGTACTCCGCGAGTCCGCCACCTGCGCGGTTGTAGCCATGGAAGGCGAGCAGGCGGCAGTGGTTGTAATGACCGGAGGAGCAATCGAGGCAGCGGCCGCAGGTCTCGACGGGTTCGACTGCGACCCGGTCGCCAAACTCGAGATCCTCAACGCCTGCGCCGAGCCCCACCACCGTGCCACATAGCTCGTGTCCGAAGATCACAGGGTTCTTCACCCCGGTCAGCGGGTGTGGCTCGGTGCGTGTCGTCATCGGACCCGCGTAGTACTCGTGCAGGTCGCTGCCGCAGATGCCGTTGTAGTGAACGCGGAGCTTTACGTCGCCCGGTCCCGGCTCGGGCTCGGGCACGTCCTCGAGCCTCAGATCGCAGCGACCGTGAAAGACCGCGGCGCGCACGGGACGGCCTCCGGCTTACGTCAAGCGCCGAACTGCGCGCGCGTCGTGCTGTACGCCCGTTGCACGACCTCGGCGAGCGGCAGACCGTGGCGATGCGCGGCGTTCAGTACCTCGATACCCCAGGGCCCGGAATAGCCCGCGCGCATCAGCCGGTCGACGAACCCACGCACGTCGAACTCCCCCTCGCCGCAGAACTGGCGGTGGCCGATCGTTTCCTCGTGCAACGTCATGCCCGGCGGACTCTTCAGGTACCCGTCGTTGATCTCGATGCTGCCAAGGTAACGCTGCGGGATGGCAGCGACGCGCTCATAGGGAATCCCGAGCTTCACCACGTGCCATAGATCGATGCAGAGCCCGCCGTTCGGCTGATCGGCGCCCTCGACGAGCGCGAGCGCGTCTTCGAGCGAGTCGATCACCGAGAACGGCATCAGCTCGAAGACGACACGTGTGCCGTGGTCGGCGGCCTCGCGGCAGAGCCCGGCGAATGCATCGATGAGCTGCGGCATGCTCACAGGGGAATCGAAGAAGTCGCCGACCTTGATGTGACGGGCGCCGAGCGCTCGTGCGCTCTCGAGCAGCGTCCTGCGCAGAGTGTCGGACGCGGTCCGTCGCTCGCCGGGCGGCAGGAACCAGTCGGTGAGGAACTCGAGCTCGAGGTGGCGGATGCCGTTGTCCTCGAGTATCCGCCGCATCTCGGCCAGGCTATGGCGCTCCCGCAGATGCAGCAGGTCGGCGTGCCAGATGCCGAGGCCGGTAAATCCGGCCTTCGATGCAGCCTCCGCACGCTCGCGCAGACCAAACGGGCTCCACTCGTGATCCGTGTGCGGCTCCGCGCCGCCGCAGATCGTCCAGTACGAGGCGAGCAGCTCGGCGCGGCTCATCGTGCACGCGCCTTTCGGAGTGGGATGGTCTCCGCCGGCCGCGTGCGTGTCAGGTCATCGTCGCTGAGGTATCGCATGATTTTCGCATCTAGCTACGGGTCGCCTCGCGGAACTCGATCATGGCGGAATAAATCCTCTACACCTAAGGCAATTGGTTCCGGCGCGCGGTGCGGCCGGCAAACCCTGGTCTCAACTGCTCAGCGGGGGGTGAAGCTCTTCGGTATGGGAGGACCGGCGGCCGGATTGAAGTCGCGATAGTCGAGATCCAGGTACTGCAGCATCGTTGCGGCGACATCGCTCTGAGTGACATCGGGAAAGTTGCTCACTTCGCCGATCGCCGGCGTCTCCGGGCCCAGGATCGCGATCCAGATGTCCTGGCTGCCCTGGATGCCGGTGTCGTGGTCGACCCAGTCCGCGGTCGTTCGCCCGCGGCCGTGGTCGGTCGTGACGATCAGTGTCGTTCGATCGCGGTATCGATCGAGGCTCTGCACCGTGCGCCAGAGCTCTGCCAGCTGACTGTCGACCAGATGCAGGTATTCGAGCACGAGGTCGTAGCGGCGCGCGTGTGCCCAGTCGTCCGACTGGCCGAGCCCCAGCCACAGGACACGCGGCTGGTGCTTGCGCAGGTAGGCGAGGGCGATGCGGAAGCTGAGGGAATCGTTGCTGCTCTCCTCCCAGGGCTCCATGACCTCCTTGCGCAACGCGGCCAGTTGATCCATCTCGGGCGTGCTGAGCGCAGCGGGCACCGGTTCGAAGGCGCCGTTCATGAAGAAGGTCCCGTCGCTGCGCGAAGCGGCCATCTTGAAACCGTCCCAGGACCCGATCTGCGCCACCTCCGTCGCCTTGAGATCGAGCTTGCGGTGAACGTAGTCGAGAACGGTCTGGTGCGGATAGCGCACCAGGTCGTTCGAGCGAACGTCGGGCTGCGGCTGTCCGGTGAGTATCTCGGAGTATCCGGGGTAGGAGAACCACATTGGGTTGCGCACCGTGACCTTGCTGCCGCGTGCCTGGTTGCCGAGGACCATTCCGGACGGTGCGAGTGTCTGTCCAGAACCATGGCATCAGCGCGGCGCGACGCTCCTCGGGCGTCGCGCGCCAGTAGCGCTTGCGCGTGACCTCGATGTCCTCGGCGCCCGACCGCGCGTCGTCGGCGGCGATCGTGGCGTCCATGCCCGCGAACAACTCCTGGACCCGCACGCCGTCCAGCGTGACCAGGATGACGTTGTGATCGTTCGCGGCGGAGGCCGTGCCCGCAATCAGCAGGCCGCCGATCAGTGCGATGCACAGCGTCGAGCCGGGAGATCCGATGTGGCGACTCATGGCCGTTCTATACTAAGCCACAACCATGAGCTACCGACTCCAGGAGACCGGCCAGGAAGTAGTGCTCGCCCCGGCCGGCAAGCCGCTTGCAAGCGTGATCTGGCTGCACGGTCTCGGGGCTGACGGTCACGATTTCGTCCCCATCGTTCCGGAGCTGCGTCTGCCGCCCGAGTCTGCCGTGCGATTCGTTTTCCCGCATGCGCCGATGCGCCCCGTGACGATCAACAACGGCATGCGGATGCGCGCCTGGTACGACATCGTGTCCCTGTCCGCGGCAGGGCCGCCGGACGAGGCAGGTATTCGAGGCTCGGCGGCATTGGTCGAGCAGTGGATCGCGCGGGAGGTCGAGTTCGGGGTTGCGCCTGGCCGCATCGTGATTGCGGGCTTCTCGCAGGGCGGGGCGATCGCATTGCACGCCGCGCTCCGGCATGCCGCTCGGCTCATGGGCATCCTGGCTCTATCCACCTATCTGCCGCTTCACGATCGGCTTGCGGCGGAGGCGTCGCCGGCCAATCGCGACGTGCCAATCCTGATGTGCCACGGCCGGGACGATCCGGTGCTGCCGATGTCGCTGGGAGTGATGTCGCGCGACTGGCTTCGTGCGCTCGGCTATGCGGTCACATGGAAGGACTACCGCATGCAGCACCAGGTATCTGCCGAGGAGATCGCGGATATTTCCGCATGGCTGCAGGCGCGGCTCGGGGCGGTGCCACTCGGCGCTTGACCGAAACGTCACTCGATCGGCTCGACGACCACCATGGTTTCACAACGCGGACACTGCGCGGTCTTGACCATCCGAACGTCGAACCAGCGTCGGCCGCACTCGCAGCGTATCTGGACGATCCACTGGCCAGTGGCGCGGCCCATCACGTCTTCCTTGACGATGATACCGGGCGGCAGCTGCTCGACACGCGGGAGCGGCACGCCGATGTAGGCCGTATCGTCCACGGCCTCCGCCTCGAGTTTCTCGGTGCCTTCTATCGGCTGCGTATGCTCGAGATCGGGCCGCGGGCGCTCGTCGGCAGGATCCGGATGCCCGGTCCCTGGTCCAGCTTGTCCAAAACTTGATCCCCAGCGATCCTGCTGCGCCACCATTTCCTCATCGATTCAGATGTCTGCCGGACATACTACGCCCCAATTATTCTCAGACAACCTCAAATCCTGGTCGGAATCCGCCTATTGACATGGAGCGGTCCCCGGTGCCGGTCCCCGGCGCTCGCGGTGATCGGGCGTCGCCGCCATACTGGGCCATGCTCACGTCGGTGAAAGCCTTCGTCCGAAAGTACCTCGAGACCGGGAATCGGGAGGAGTCGGACACCGCTGTCTCAGGCACGCACCTGGCCGTGGCCGCGCTCCTGGTCGAGGTCCTGCGCGCGGATTTCGACGTCTCGGACGAGGAGCGACGCCACGTGCTGGGATCGCTGCAGCGCCTGCTCGATCTGGATCCAGCGGTGTGCGACCAGCTCCTCGCGCTCGCAGAACAGCACATCGACCGCTCCCACGACCTCTACCAATTCACCTCCGCGATCAATCGGTCGTATTCCCCCGAAGACAAGCAGCGTCTGCTCGAGGAACTGTGGCGGGTCGCGCACGCCGACGAGCGCCTGCACAAATACGAGGAACATCTCATCCGCAGGATCGCGGACCTGCTTCACCTCCGCCATTCGGAGTTCATCGCGACCAAGCTTCGCAGCCAGCGCCCGGGCTAGTCGCGCCACGACAGGGCGAGTGCGCCCGCTGCTGACATGACATAACATCGGCCCCGCCGCGAGTGCGGCAGTTGGCTTCGGGCAGCGCATAGCGGCGAACCGGTCTCAGAATGCCGGGTCTGCGCTTGCCGCCCAATCCCGCGTCGGATAGGGTTTTTTCCGTAGCATGGACACGGCCGCGCAGCTGCAGAAGATCGTGCTGCTGAACCCCAAGGGCGGTTCGGGCAAGTCGACGATCGCGACAAATCTGGCGGCCTACTACGCCTCGAAGGGTCTGAACACCGCGCTCATGGACACCGACCCGCAGGGGTCCGGGATGCGCTGGCTCAAGCTCCGGCCACGAAGCCTGCCGCCGATCGCCGCGATCAACGGCTTCGAGCGGCCGATGGGCGTCACGAGATCCTTCGCGCTTCGCACGCCGCCTGGCACCGAACGCCTGATCGTCGACACGCCCGCCGCGCTGTCGGCGCAGCAGATGCCCGAGGTCATCCGGGACGCGCATGCCATCGTCGTACCCGTTCTGCCGTCGGACATCGACACGCATGCCGCCTCGCGCTGCATCGCGGACCTGCTGCTGGTGGCGAAGGTGCACCGCTCCGAGCGGCGGCTCGTCATCGTGGCGAACCGCGCGCGAAGATATACCAAGGCCTTCCAGGCGCTGATCCGTTTCCTGCAGAGCATGCGGATTCCGGTCGCCGCGGTGCTTCGTGATTCGCAGGCCTATGTGCGTTCGGCCGAATCGGGCATCGGCATTCACGAGATGAAAGGCTCGCTCCTCAGGGACGATCTCGAGACCTGGAAGCCGCTCACCGACTGGCTCGACCAGCGCAGCTTCTCGCTCGTTGCGGGTGACGACGCGCAGCCTCAGGTGCCGATCGCGCCGCTGGCGGCGGCTGAGACGATCCCCGTTCCCGCCTGATCGCGGGCACCGCCGCTGAAGTCAGTGGTTCTGCGCCACGGGCCGGTGCGAAACCGAGTCGGCGCCGCCGGTATGAATGGCAGCGTCATCTGCCACGGTAAAGGTAACTTCGTTCGGTCGTCCGTCCACGTCGTTGGTACTGCCGACCTGCACCAGGTAGGGCCGGTCCCGCGTCCACATCATGAACGTGTATCGCGACTGCACCGAGCCTTCGTCGCGCTTGATCGAGTCGAAATCGCCAAACATCGTGCGGCTGCGATTTACGACCGCCAGCAGCGAGGGGAGGGTGGGCTCGAAACGAGCGGTCACGCTGGCGAGCGTGGCGTCCGCGCCCACCAGGAAGCATATCTCGCGCGTCTTGTGCTGCGCCGGCAGCTTGAGCAGCGACTGCTGCGTCTTCGCGCAGTAGCGCGGGCGACCCTGATCGTCCTGGTCCCAGCGACCGCCCGGGTACTTCGCTTCGATCGCCGGACGGCCGGCATTCCAGGGAAGACCGAAAATTCCACCGCGAAACTGGTCGACCACCGCGCCCGCCACCGCGCTTTCGACCGAGAGCATCGCGAGCGCCGCGAGCGCCGCGAGCGCAATGCGGGTATCGAGCCGACTCATGTATCGCTCCAGAATCCTGCGCCAGCCGGAAGTCTAGGCACGACCGCTGTGGATTAGAGTCGGCACTGCCGGAAACACGACACAGCTCTCATTCGCCTGGCCGACTCCGGACGAACGCGTCACGGGAATTTCAAACGCTCTGCTGCGCCTGCTCGGACCGGGTGACCGTCTCCTCGATCGAAAGCAGATCCTCCGGTGTGTCGAGATTGATGCTTGCGTTCGCCATCGGAATACGTACCAGCTGGTCGATGTTGCGGCGGATCACCTGTCGCGGGTCGCGATCACCGCGCAGCTCCATCAAGCCAGGGTAGGTCCAGCGGGGGAAAATGGCGGGCAGTCCCGGGGCGCCGTCGTAGAGCGCGGCGGCGATCAGGATCGGATGCCGCTTCCAGGCGGCATAGAGGTGCTTGAGGTCGTCGGCCGTCACGGCGACCTGGTCTGCGAGCAGCAGGAGCAGCCCGTCGCAGCGGGGGGGAGCGCTTTCGACGGCGACGCGGATCGAACTGGCCAGGCCTTCCGGCCAGTCCCGGTTGACGACCACCGACGCCGCGGATTGACGCAGGGCCGGCGCTATTTCACGCGCATGAGCGCCGATGACAACCGTGACCGAGCGTCCGGCGACGAAGGCTGCATTCGAGATCATCTGGTGCAGCACCGGCGAGCCGCCGATGCGGACGAGCTGCTTGGGACTTCCAAAACGGGTGGACGCACCCGCGGCCAGGATCACGGCATGGAGTTCGGCGCCGGCGGTTTCCATGCGCATAGTTTGCCTGCTGCGCTGCAAGAAGCTAGAGTGAATTGCACTGCTTTCGGCGTGTCCCCGCCAGTTCGCGGTACGGTTCGTCGCCCCGATGAGCCGCCGTGCCTGCGTGCACGGCCAAAAAGAGAGTCACCGGTTTGGAAGCCTGGAAAGTCCACAAGTTCGGCGGCTCGAGCGTCGCCGATGCCGTATGCATGCGGCGCGTCGCTTCGATCATCGAGGCGGATACGGCGCGACGCCAGGCCGTCGTGCTGTCTGCGTGCCGCGGCGTCACCGATGCGCTGCTCGACCTCGTGGGTCTGGCCGAGCGGCAGGACCCGGCGCTCGAGCCGCGTCTCGGCGAGCTTCGTGCGCGCCATGTGCAGCTCGCCCGTGACCTGCTGCCCCCCGATGCCTGCGACGAATTCCTTGCCGGTCTCGACCAGGACTGCAACGACATCGCCGGTATCCTGCGCACCGTGCGCACGGTGCGGGCGGCGTCGACGACCATGCGCGACCTGGTCGCGGGGTACGGCGAGATCTGGTCGACGCAGGTCTTTACGCGGCTGTTGCACGCCCGCGGCCGGGGCCACGGCAGGACGCAATGGCTCGATGCCCGGGAGGTGCTGCTGGTGGAGTGGGGGCCGCTCGGGCCCGGCGTCCGCTGGGAACGCTCGCGCGCCAACCTGCTCGCCGCGATACCGCCGGAGTTCGAGGGAACCGTTGTCGTCACGGGCTTCATCGCCACCGATACACAGGGCCTGCAGACCACCCTCGGTCGCAACGGCAGTGACTTCTCAGCATCGATCTTTGGCTCGCTTCTAGACGCCGCGGAGATCGTGATCTGGACCGACGTCGACGGCGTGCTGTCGGCCGATCCGCGGCTCGTGCCCGAGGCGACCGTAATCGATGCCTTGTCGTACAACGAGGCCATGGAGCTCGCCTATTTCGGCGCCAAGGTCCTGCATCCGCAGACGATGGCGCCCGCCATCCACAAGCGGATTCCGATATGGATCCGCAATACCTTTGCACCGGAGCGGGCAGGGACCGTGATCCGCGGCGAGGCCGCGCCGCATCCGATCGTCAAGGGGATCACGACAATCGACGGGGTCGCGCTCGCCAATCTCGAGGGTGCGGGGATGATCGGGGTCCCCGGCACGGCGCATCGGTTGTTCGGTGCGCTGCGCGAGGATGGAATCTCGGTGATCCTGATCTCGCAGGGCAGCTCGGAGCACTCGATCTGCTTCGCGGTTCCGGAGGCCGAGGCGCAGCGCGCCGAGCGCATCGTGCGCCGCGCGTTCGACGCCGAACTGCGGGAGGGCCAGATCCAGAGCATCGAGATCGACCGTGGCTGCAGCATCCTCGCAGTGGTCGGCGACGGTATGGCGGGTGCGCACGGCGTCGCTGCACAGGTGTTCAAGGCACTGGGCTCCGCATCGGTAAACGTGCGCGCGATCGCGCAGGGAGCCTCGGAGCGCAACATCTCGGTGGTGATCGATGGTCGCAGCAGCGCGCGCGCCCTGCGCGCGGTGCACGCTGGTTTCTACCTTTCGCCGCACACCGTATCCATAGGGCTGGTGGGTCCTGGCCTTGTCGGCGCTGCGCTGCTCGATCAGATGGGCGGGCAGGTCGAGCGCCTGCGTCGCGATCTCAACCTCGATCTTCGCGTCCGCGGGATCGCCGGATCGAAGCGCATGTCGCTCGCGCCCGGTGCGATCGCGCTGCCGGGCTGGCGGGCGGAATACGAAGGCGGCACGGACACCGTTGACCTGGGCCGCTTCGCGGACCACGTGCATGCGTCGCACGTGCCTCACGCCGTCATCATCGACTGCAGCGCGAGCGCCGAGGTCGCGGAGCGCTACGCCGACTGGCTGGCCGCTGGGATCCACGTGGTCACACCGAACAAGAAGGCCAACAGCGCGCAGTACGGTTACTTCGAACGGCTGCGCGAGGCGCGGCAGAGCGGCAGCGCCCATTACCTCTACGAGGCGACGGTGGGGGCAGGTCTGCCGATCATCCAGACGCTGCGCGATCTGCGCGAAACGGGCGACGAGATCCGCCGAATCGAAGGAATCTTCTCCGGAACGCTCGCTTACCTCTTCAACACCTGGGATGGCAGTCAGCCGTTTTCAGCGGTGGTTCGTGCGGCGAAGGCGATGGGGTACACGGAGCCCGATCCGCGGGACGACCTGTCGGGTATGGATGTCGCGCGCAAGCTCATCATTCTCGGCCGCGAGATGGGTCTCAGGCTCGAGCTCACTGACGTCGCGGTCGAAAGCCTTGTTCCCCCAGCGCTTGCGGGATGCACGGTGGAGGAGTTTCTCGAGCGGCTGGGGGAGTTCGACGACGGCATGCTGGACAGGCTGACCTCGGCGCGCCGTCAGGGCCAGGTGATGCGCTACGTCGCCTCGGTCGATGCTGACGGACGCACGCAGGTGGGACTGGTGGAGCTTCCGGCCTCGCATCCCTTTGCCAATATCGCGCTTACCGACAACATCGTGCGCTTCCAGACCGCGCGCTATGACCGCAATCCCCTCATCGTGCAGGGTCCTGGGGCCGGTCCGGCGGTCACCGCGGCGGGCGTGTTCGCAGACCTGCTGCGCGTCTGCGCCTATCTGGGAGCGAAACTGTGAGCAACGGCCGCGCCTCGGCGACGGCCTTCGCGCCCGCGAGCGTGGGCAACGTCGCAGTG
Source organism: uncultured Gammaproteobacteria bacterium (assembly GCA_963728295.1). GTDB lineage: Bacteria > Pseudomonadota > Gammaproteobacteria > Steroidobacterales > Steroidobacteraceae > DATJKD01. The sequence continues at coordinate 132,088 of CAVSKB010000013.1, forward strand.
GGGTTCGACGTGCTGGGTTTGAGCGTTGCGGCGCTCGGTGATCGCGTACGCGCGGTTCGCCGTGCATGATCCGGGCGTCACGATCCGCTCGGTGTCGGGCGTAGTTCAGGATCTGCCGCGGATTGCAGAGCGCAACACCGCGGGTATGGCGGTGCTCGCCCTGCAACGCGGCCTCGGCCTGTCCTTCGGGTTCGATCTCGACATCGTGAAGGGGATCCCGCTCGGGTCCGGGCTCGGCGGCTCGGCTGCCTCCGCCGTGGCGGGCGTCGTCGCCGCCGCTGCGCTCGTCGAGCGCCCGGTCCCGATGACGGAGCTTCTGAAGTTCGCGATGCAGGGGGAGGCCGTCGCGAGCGGCGCCGTGCACGTCGACAATATTGCGCCGTCGTTGTACGGCGGCCTGGTGCTGACGGTCGGCATAGACAATCCGCACGTCAAGCAGATTCCGGTGCCCGATGGCGTGCGGTGCGTCGTCGTGCATCCTCACATGATGCTCGGCACCCGCGAAGCCCGCGCGATCCTCCGCAGCACGGTCGAGTTATCGGACGTAATCTGGCAGCAGGCCAATCTCGCGGGATTCCTGGCCGGCTGCTACACCTCCGATCTGACGCTGATCCGCGAATCGCTGCTCGACGTCATCATCGAGCCGCAGCGTCAGGCGCTGATCCCGGGGTTCGCCGACGTCAAGTCGGCCGCGCTGGCGGCCGGCGCGCTCGGCTGCTCGATCTCCGGCGCAGGACCCAGCGTCTTCGCCTGGGCTCTCGAGTCCGAGGCACCGGCGGTATGCGCCGGGATGGTCGCCGCGTTCGCACGGCACGGCCTCGCCACGGACAGCTGGCAGTCCGTGATCGAGCCAGCAGGTGCTCGAGTGGTGTCGGACTGATGTGGTTCGAGAGCACGCGTGACGCATCGCACCGTGTGACGCTGGCAACGGCGCTGCGTCGGGGCCTCGCCGCGGATGGCGGGTTGTACGTGCCCGAGCGGCTGCCCGCCGTGAAGTTCGACGCGCTGCATGGTTCCGAGACCCTTGCCGAGATCGCGCAGCGACTGCTGGCTCCGTTTGCGGCCGGCGATGCGCTCGAAGCCGTGCTGAGCGAGTCAGCGTCGGACGCCTTCAATTTTCCGGCGCCCGTAACCGACATCGAGAGCGCGCCCGGTCGGCTTTCGGTGCTGGAGCTCTTCCACGGGCCCACTGCCGCCTTCAAGGACTTCGGCGCGCGTTTCCTCGCCGCAGCGCTCGAGCGGTTGCCTCGCGAGGCTGCTCCGCGTTTCACGGTGCTCGTGGCGACTTCCGGGGACACTGGCGGCGCCGTCGCAGCGGCGTTTCACGGCCGCCCGTGGGCGCAGGTGGTCGTGCTGTATCCGCGCGGTCTGGTGTCGGCGCGTCAGCAGCAGCAGCTCGCCTGCTGGGGCGGCAACGTAAGGACGCTCTCCGTGGCGGGAACGTTCGACGACTGCCAGGCGCTGGTCAAAGGCGCATTTGCGAATCCGACGCTCGTGGAGAGCCTCGGGTTGTCGTCGGCGAACAGCATCAACATCGGCCGGCTGCTGCCGCAGATGGTGTACTACGCCAAGGCCAGTCTCGTGCTTGCCGCCCGGGATCGGGCGCCGCCGAGCTTCATCATCCCGACCGGCAACCTCGGGAACGCTCTCGCATGCGTCTGGGCGCGGGAGATGGGACTGCCGATCGGTGACATCGTGCTGGCGACGAACGCAAATCGTACGGTCGTCGACTACGTCGCTGGCGGGGTGTGGCAACCGAGGCCGAGCGTGGCTACGCTGGCCTCCGCGATGGACGTGGGCAATCCCAGCAATCTCGAACGCCTGCGCTGGCTCGACCCGGATCGCGGGTCGCTGCGCGGCCGGCTCGATGCCTGGACGGTCGACGACGAGGAGATCCGCGATACCATCCGTCGCGACTGGCAGGAGCTCGGGCGTGCGTGGTGCCCGCATACCGCCACGGCGGCCTGCGTCTACCGGCGTTTGCCGGCGTCCCGGCGCGACGGGCGGTGGGTGATCGTCGCGACCGCGCATCCAGCGAAGTTCGACGAGATCGTCGAGCCGCTGATCGGGGAAAAAGTGCCGATCCCCGACTCGCTTGCTGAAATCCTTGCGCGGCGGCGGATTGAGCGGCAGATTGCTGCAAGCCCGGAAGAACTACACGAAGCGTTGCTGGAGTACCGGTGAATACCTTTGCTGGCTTGCCCATCTGGCTCTGGGTTGTCTTTGCCGTCGTCGCCGTCGCGTCACTGGCCTTCCTGGGCGTCAGGCAGCTCAGGCTGCTTCGCGCGCGCCGCGCGATCGACAACCTGATCGGCTCCGTCGCCTACGACGTGTTGAAGAACGTGCTGCTGCCCACGGGGACCGGCGAGCAGATCCACGTCAACTACCTGCTGCTGACGCAGCGCGGCTTGCTCGTGGTCGATCTGTTCGACGTACCGGGCATGGTGTTTGCCGGCGAGAAAATGGAGCATTGGTCGGTGTTCGGGCCGGACCGGCACTTCACCCTCAGCAATCCGCTCCCGCTGCTCTACGATCGGGTCGCTGCAGTGCGAGCGGTTGCCGGCGACGTGGCCGTCGATGGCCGTATCGTGTTCTCGATGCGCGGCGAGTTTCCAAAGGGCCGGCCTGACTCGGTCCTGCGGCTCGATGCGCTACAGGACGAGTTCCCGGTCGTCGACCGCAGCGGCGGCGCGACTGCGGCAGCATTCGCGCCGATCTGGGAGCGCATCAAGCAGACCGCGCAGCCCAATCCCCTTGCCAGCTGAGCGCCGCCCCGGCGCCGACCGGGGACCCTATCAGGCGGCGCGCTCCGCTTTGTCGCGGGCCGCGTGATCGGCGAGTACGCGTGACACGCAGGCGGTAAGCCGGCGCGCGGTGGCGAGGTGCAGGAACTCGTTGGGCCCGTGCGCGTTGGAGTGAGGTCCGAGCACGCCGGTCACCAGGAACTGAGTCGACGGAAAGCGTTCACCCAGCATGCCCATGAAGGGAATGCTGCCGCCGGTCCCCATGTACATCGCGTCCTTCCCGAAGTAGACGCGCGAGGCGTCGTGCATGGACTGCTCGAGCCAGGGCGCCACGGGAGGTGCTTCCCAGCCGCCCATCGCCGAGTCGACGTCGAGCGTGACGCGCGCGCCATGGGGCGGATCTCGCAGCAGGGCGTGCTTCAACGCGTCGACGGCGACGGCAGGGGCGAGTGTTGGTGGCAGCCGCAACGAAAGCCGCAGCGCGGTGTACGGCCGAAGTACGTTTCCCGCGTCCGCGAACGCAGGCATTCCTTCGGCCCCGGTGACGGACAGCGTCGGGCGCCACGTGTTGTTGAGCAGCAGTTCGAACGGGTCGTTCGACATCGGGCGCAGTCCAGGCTGCAGTGGAAACTTTTCGTAGACCGAGGCGCCGAGTACAGCCGCAGCGGCAGCGGCCTGCCGGCGCCGCTCGGCGGGGATCGGGGTGCTGAGCTCGTCGAGAAGGAGCGCGCCCGAGTTGGCGTCCTCGATGCGCGATAGCAGCTCCCGCAATACCCGAAAACTCGACGGCACCACGCCGCTTGCCGTGCCCGAGTGCACGCCCTCGGTCAGCACGTCGACGCGCAGCCCGGCGACAAGGTTGCCGCGCAAGGACGTCGTGCACCAGAGCTGGTTGTAGTTGCCGCACTCCGCGTCCAGACATACGACCAGGCTGGGCGAGCCGAGCCGGTCGCCCAGGGCCGCGATGTGGTGCTCGAGGTCGTAGCTGCCGCTCTCTTCGCACGCTTCGATCAGGATCACGCAGCGCGCGTGGGGGATGCCCTGCTGCTCGAGCGCACGTATCGCGGTGAGCGAGGCGAAGAGGGCGTAGCCGTCGTCCGCGCCGCCCCGGCCATAGAGCCGCCCGTCGCGCAGCACAGGGGTCCATGGCGCGAGACCTTCCGACCAACCCGTAAATTCCGGCTGCTTGTCCAGGTGCCCGTAGAGCAGCACCGAGTCGTCGATCTGCCCGGGCACGTCGATCAGCAGCACCGGCGTGCGACCCGGAAGCCGGTGCACGTCGATGCGCATGCCGGGCAGCGCATGCGCCTCCGCCCACGCCGCGCATGAGTTGCACGGCCTTCTCCATGTGCCCATGGGCTTCCCAGTCGGGGTCGAACGCCGGTGACTTGTTCGGGATGCGGATGTAATCCATCAGCGTCGTGACAATGGATTCATCCCAGCTTCGATCGACCAGAGCCGATGTCTTTTCTGCATTCATAGTTGTTAGAAAACAATAGGTTATAGGTTAATATTAAACTACAAACGAACTCATCCGTCGCTTGCGGCCTGCGGAAATCCGAATAGCCGGAGCGCATTCTGCGTCGTGACGGTCGCGACTGCCGCCGGAGATTCTCCACGCGCCGCTGCAACGGCGGCCAGCACATGGGGGAGGAAACGAGGCTCATTGCGCCGGTTGCGCGGCTTCGGAGTCAGGTCGCGCGGCAACAGATAGGGCGCGTCCGTCTCGAGCAGCAGACGGTCGGCGGGTACGCGCCGGACGAGCTCGCGCAGATGCAGCCCGCGGCGCTCGTCGCAGATCCAGCCGGTAATGCCGATGTAAAGACCGAGCTCCAGATAGTCGTCGAGTTCCGCGGCATCGCCGGTAAAACAATGCGCCACACCACCTGCGAGCTTCGGGCGGTACTCGCGCAGAACTCCCATGAATGCGTGGTGCGCGTCCCGCTGATGCAGGAAGACCGGCTTTCCGCTGCCGACCGCAAGCTCGAGCTGACTGTGGAAGGCGCGCTCCTGGTCGGCATGTGGCGAGAAGTTACGAAAGTAGTCCAGGCCGCATTCACCCACGGCGCCCACCTCCGGCAGGGCGACCAGCTCGGCGAGCGCCGGTATGTCGGCATCGTGAAACTCCCGGGCATGATGCGGATGGACGCCCGCGGTCGCGCGCAGGAACTGCGGCCGCGTCCGCACCAGCTCGACCGCCGCGCGCGAACTCGCGAGCGTGCTGCCAGTGATCACCGCGAATCGGACGCCGGCGTTCCAGGCGTCCGCCATCACGCGGTCACGATCGCGGTCGAAACTGTCGTGCGCGAGGTTGAGTCCGATATCGGCGAGCACGAACTGCATGGGCTGGTCAGGCGGCGCGCAAGGCCTCCGTCACGGGCAGCCGCGCCGCGCGCAGCGCCGGGAAGAGGCCGCCCACGAGGCCGATACCGAGTGCCCACTTGAGCCCGTTCCACAGCAGCTCGGGCGAGACTTTGAACTGGAACATCACCTGGCTGAAGTTCGAGCCGAGAGTTGCGGCGGTGTAGCCGTTGAAGACGATCCAGGCGATCGCGCCGCCGATCACGCCGCCGAGCAGGGCGAGCAGCATGGTCTCGAGTATTACGGCCACCACGACCGGCAGACCGCGGAACCCGATCGCGCGCATCGTCGCGATCTCTCGCGCGCGGCCGGCTACGGCTGCGTACATGGTATTGAGTGCTCCGAAGACCGCGCCGATGGCCATGATGGTACCGATCACGATGCCCAGTATCTTCAGGAATCGAGTGAGGTTCTCGGACTGCCTGGAGTAGTAGTGCTGCGTGGTGTCGACATCCAGCTTGAGACGGGGATCGGCCGCCATCGCCGCCTTGAGCTGGGCGAATCCGCCGTTGCCGGCGAGCTTTGCCGTCACGGACTGAAACGCGGTAAGGCGGTAGGTGTTGGCAACGGTCTCGCTGTCCGCCCACAACTCCGAGTCGTGCGAGTCGCCGGACGCGAAAGTGCCGACCACCGTCCAGAGGTTGTTAGCGAGCTCGACCTGATTGCCGACCTCGAGACCTACGTATTGTTTCTTCGCGCCCTGGCCGACCACCAGCTCGCGCATGCCGGGATTGAACCTGCGCCCGGCAATCACCCTGACCTGCGGGCGCAGCTCCCAGGCGTTCGGGCCGACGCCGCGCAGCTGCGCGTTGGCATCCGTACCGTCGGCCTTGGTCACCATGTTCACCACTTGCGACAGTTCCGGGGACACCAGCGGCCGGCCGTCCTTGCCGCGGGCGATGCCGGCGAGGTTTCCGATCAGCGGTATCTGGTCGCGGGTGATAATCGAGTTCGTCTCGGACTGCGATCCGCCACGCAGGACGATTGCACTGGCGTCGTCGCCCGTGGTGCTGAGCGTCGCTTCGAACCCCTCTGCCATCGCGAGCAGCGCGACCAGAACACCGACCACGCCCGCTATCCCGACCACGATGACGGCGGACGCGCCCCAGCGCTGCGGAAGGCTTGCGACTCCCATCTGCGACGCGGCTATTGCGAGCCGGCCCTGGTGTGTCAGTGCAAGCCACAGGGCCAGCCCGACCGCAATGGCGAGTATTGCGTACCAGGGCAGGACCGCCCAGGCCGCGAGTCCGGCCGCGAGCGCGAGCACGACGCCGAGGTTGCCGAGGCCTTTCTTGATTCGTTCCATCGAAACAACCCCTCAACGGCCAGCCAGTGCGTCGACGATATTGAGACGCATGGCGCGCAGAGCTGGCTGCGCGCCAACGACGATACCGAGGCCGACCATCAGGGCGAGGCCCAGCAGCCAGGTCGCGGGCGGAACAGTACCGAGCTGGATCGCGCCGCCGCTCGCGGCACTTACCGCCGGCATCAGCAGCGTCGCAATGGCGAGGCCGATCGCTCCGCCGATCACGATCAGAATGATCGACTCCATCAGCACCAGCCAGAGCACGCTGCCGTTGCTGAAGCCAATGGTCTTCAGCACGGCGAGCTCCGGGATGCGCTCGCGTACGGCCTGCGCCATGGTGTTGCCGGCCAGCAGGAGCAGCGTGAAGAAGACCGCACTCATGACCGCGGTGACGATCAGGCCAATGTCTCCGATCTGCTTGAAGAACGCCTGGTTGAACGCCTGTTCGGTCTGGGTCTTGGTCTCGCGATCGGAGTTCTCGGACATGGCATCGATCGCCTTGGCAACCTGCGTTGCCTTACTGGCGTCGTCGAGGTCGAGCACGTACCAGTGAACCTGGCCCTTGATGAAGTCGTTCGCCTCGTCGAAGTACTTCCAGTGGAACATCATCTGCCGCTCTTCTCCCGCGCGCTTCTTGTCCGCGAGCTTGAAGATGCCGACCAGCTTGAAGGTCCAGTCGTTGCTGCCGCGTGGTCGGCCAGATCGTGGCCTGCAGCGGGATCGTCGTCGCCGATCTTCCAGCCGAACTGCTTCGCAAGCGCTTCGCCGACGACGGCACCCGATGCGCTCCGAGTTGAACGCCTCGAGCTGCTCGGGCGGCAGCGCGTACTCCGGATACAGCTCCATGAAGCCGGGCCCGACCGCGTAGTTGGCAAAGAAGTTCTTCGGATCCTGGTAGATGCCGCCGAACCACTGTCGCGTAGGAAACATTGGCGACCCCGGCGGTCGACTCGATCTGCGTCAGCAGGCTGTACGGAAGCGACTGCGTGATCGACAGCTTCGAGGTCGTGATGAGGCGGTCGTAACCCTCGACATTGGCGCTGGAGTTGAACGACACGCGCACCGCGTCGAGCATGCCAAAGAGCAGGAAAGCCGCGACGACGGAAAGCAGCGTCAGGAGCGTCCGCGTCTTGCTCCGAAACAGCGCCGCCCAGATCAGGTGCAGGTACTTCATCGTCGATAACTCCGTGTCAGGCGGCGTTGCGCACCTGTTCGGCGAGCGTGCCCTTGTCGAGATGCAGGGTGTGCGTCGCGTATTCCGCGGCCTTCGGGTCGTGCGTGACCATCATGATGGTCTTGCCGTGCTCGCGGTTGAGCTGCTGCAGCAAGGTCAGGATTTCCTCCGCGGACTGGCGGTCGAGGTCGCCGGTCGGCTCATCGCAGATCAGCAGGGTCGGGTCCGAGACGATGGCCCGCGCGATGGCCACGCGCTGCTGCTGGCCACCGGAAAGCTCCGAGGGGCGGTGCTTGGCGCGGTCGCCGAGACCGACCAGTTCGAGCGCGATCCCCGCGTTGCGCTTGCGCTGGGCGGCCGAGAGCTTGGTAAGCAGCAGCGGCAGCTCGACGTTCTTCTGGGCGGTAAGGGTCGGCATCAGGTTGTAGAACTGGAAGACGAAGCCGACGTTGTGACTGCGCCATTGCGCGAGCTGTCCGCCGGTCATGCGATCGATGCGCTGTCCCGCGACTTCGATCTCGCCCGCGGTCGGCGAATCGAGCCCGCCGATCAGGTTGAGCAGGGTCGTCTTGCCCGAGCCGGAAGGGCCCATCAGCGCGACGAAATCGCCCTTGTCGATGTCGAGATCGATGCCGTGCAGCACGTCGATCGTCTCCGGGCCGCGTTGGTAGGTCTTGTGAAGGTTACGGAGCGAAACCAGCGTAGCCATCGTCATACCTCGATAAGAGCAGTGGGCCGGGTGCGGTGCGTCAGTCGGCTGCGGCATCGTCGGCGGTCGCAGCGGCGATACGCACGCGCTCGCCGTCGGCCAGGTCCTTGGGCGGATCCAGCACCACCGTGTCTCCGCCGGCGAGCCCGTCGAGCACCTCGCGGTCATCGCCCAGCTTTCGACCGAGCCTGAGCGCGCGTTGCGAGACTTTCTCGTCGTCGACGACGAAGGCGACGTCCTTGCCATCGCGCGAGGCGATCGCCGCGGCGGGCGCGAGCACACCAGGCGCCTCGGCGACTGCCGGGGCAGGACGGGAGGGCTCGAGGAAACTCACCCGCACACCCATGTCCGGCACGATGCGCGGATCCTTGACCTTGAGCGCGATCCGCACCTTGACGGTGGCCTTGCCGCGGTCGGCGGCGGGAATGATTGCGATCACCTCGGCGGGGATCTTCCAGTCCGGGTAGGCGTTGAGCGTCGCCTCGACCGGCATCTTCGGTTGGACGCGGCCGATGAACGCTTCTCCGACTTCGACTTCGACTTCGAGCGAGTCCATGTCGACGATCGTGCCGATGCCGGTGCGCGTGAAGCCGCCGCCCGCGGAAAGCGGCGAGACGATCTCGCCAGGCTGCGCGGCCTTGGCGATCACCACCCCGGAAAACGGCGCGCGCACGATGGTGTTGTCGATGTCCTGTTCGGTGATGCGAAGCTGGCTCTGCGCCACTTGCGCGTTCTGCTCCGCGGTGGCGAGTTGTGCGCGCAGGGCGTCGCGCTCCGCGATCGCCTGGTCGTGCTGCGACGTCGACACGAGCTTTTCCTTCACCAGCCGATCCATGCGCACGGCATTTGCCTCGGCTTCGTTGAGCTGCGCCCGCACGCTGCCGATCTCGCTTCGGGCCGCTGCTACCTGCGAGGCGGCGAGGGCGCGTTGCGCATTGGCATCGACCGGATCGAGCCTGGCCATGACGTCGCCGGCCGCAACCTTCTGGCCTTCCTCGATCATCACCTCCAGCACCTTGCCGGTGACCTTCGACGACACCGTCGCCATGCGCCGCGCTACGACATAACCCGTCGCGTCGAGCACGGAAGCGTTGCCGCTTCCACCGCCGATCGCTACGACCTGCGCCGTCTGCACCTCTACGGCATCGTCGCGGCCGAACAGCGCCCAGGCCCCGATCGCGAGCGCGAGCACGGCCGCGCCGATGCCGAGCGTGAGCCAGAGGCCGCGGCGCGATGACGCCGGCGCCGGCGCGCCGCGATCGATACGCAGCTCATTCAGCAGGTCAGCAGCCTTGTTCATCCGGTCAGCGTGTTTTGTAAAGTCGACCAGTTTGCCCGCGGACGCGTTAATTCGCCACCTCGCTGGTGACGGGTTTGGCGCGTTCACGCATACTCATCTAGTCGAAGGTCGGCTGCCCGAATCGACAGGTGACGAGCCTGGCGGTTGGCGGCTACGAGGGAGCATAAGGGGATGGGACAACGCTGGGCCAGCGTCGCGGGCGCGAGCGCGCGATCGGCCCCTTTGCAGCTCTCACTGCTGTCCGCACGCGGCGAGCAGTCTGGCTGGGACGTCCGGATCAGCCGTCGGGCCCGTCGGCTGTCGATGCGCGTTTTTCCGGGCGGGCGTGTCGAAGTCGTCGTACCGCCGGGGGTCGGGATCCCGGCGATCGAGCGGTTCGTGGCGCGTCATCGCGACTGGGCGGAACGCCGCTCGCGTGAATTCGCGCCGGCGGCGCCCGGCGAGGCGGAGACGAGGCCCGAGCGAGTGGAGCTCGCCGTGCTCGGACGGAGCTGGTCGATCGAGTACGAACAGGGCCGCGTGCGTCGCGTGCGCGAGCACGAGTCGAGCAAGCTTCTCGTCCGCGTGGCGGACCCGGCGGACCGGCTGCAGGTGAGCGCCGCATTGCTTTCCTGGCTCGGTGAGCGCGCATCGGAATATCTGCCGCGCCTGCTTGCGACGCTGTCCTTCGAAACCGGCATCGACTATCGCCAGGTACAGTTGCGCCGTCAGCGCACCCGATGGGGCAGTTGCTCAGCGAACGGCACGATCAGCCTGAACGTCTGCCTCATGTTTCAACGCCCCGACAGTCGCACGGTACCTGCTGGTCCACGAGCTTTGTCATCGCCGGCACATGAACCACTCGCAGCGCTTCTGGGGCCTGGTGGAAGGATTCGAGCCGCAATGGCGCGCGCTCGATGCCGAGCTGCTGGCGGGCTGGCGGCGCGTGCCCGCGCTGGGTGTTCCCATGACCCGGGACAAGGCGCCCGACGCAGGGGCGCTCGAGGCCGAACGCGAAGGCGTCTACTGGGACCTGGGCGAGTCGATCAGCTACGGCGAATACCTGCAGCTGGACCGCGTGCTTTCCGCCCAGCGCCCGCAGTCGCTGCATCACGACGAGATGCTTTTCATCGTCATCCACCAGGCGACCGAGCTCTGGCTGAAGCTCTGCATACACGAGCTGATTGCCGCGATCGATCACGTGCGTCGTGACGTGCTCGGGCCGGCCTTCAAGATGCTCGCGCGGGTCGCCCGCGTGCAGGCGCAACTGACCCAATCCTGGGACGTGCTGGCGACGATGACACCGTCGGACTATTCGGCGTTCCGCAACCAGCTCGGCAAGTCTTCGGGCTTCCAGTCGTACCAGTACCGGATGCTCGAATTCCTGATCGGCAACAAGAACCCGGCAACCATCGAGGTCTATCGACGCGTGCCGGAGGTGTACGAGCGGCTCGAAAAGGCGCTGCGAACACCGAGTCTCTACGACGAGAGTCTCCGGTTGCTGAGTCGCCGTGGCTACGAGATTCCCGCCGAGTACCTGGACCGCGACTGGACCCAGCCGTATGTCGCGAGCAAGGGTGTGGCGGCTGCCTGGCTCGCCGTGTACCACAACGCGACGGAGCACTGGGACCTGTACGAGCTTGCCGAGAAGCTCGTTGACCTCGATCACCAGTTCCAGCTCTGGCGCTTCAGCCACATGAAGACCGTCGAGCGGATCATCGGCTACAAGCGGGGCACCGGCGGCACGAGCGGTGTGGCTTACCTGTCCAAGCTGCTCGAGCTGCGGTTTTTCCCGGAGCTCTGGACCGTCCGCACGGCGATGTGAGACCGTGTCGCCATGACCGAGCGGCTGCACAACGTCAACGTCCTGTCGAGCGAACTGCTGCCGACGCCGGAGGCGGTCAAGCAGGCCCTGCCGCTGCCGGCAGCGGCGGAGGAATTCGTTTATCGCAGCCGCGGTGCGCTGCGACGGCATTCTCGATCGCGAGGATCCGCGGCTCTTCGTGGTGGTCGGGCCCTGCTCGATCCACGACCCCGCCGCCGCGCGAGAGTACGCGCTCAGATTGCGGACGCTGGCCGAACGAGTGAGCCGCACCCTTTTCGTGCTGATGCGGGTCTACTTCGAAAAGCCGCGGACGACCATTGGCTGGAAAGGCCTGATCAACGACCCGGACATGGACGACTCCTTCCGTATCGAGAAGGGGATCCACATCGCGCGCGCGTTGCTGCTCGAGCTGGCCGCGACCGGCGTTCCGGCCGCGACCGAGGCGCTCGATCCGATCATGCCCCAGTACCTGTCGGAGCTCATCACCTGGACTGCCATTGGTGCCCGGACCACGGAATCGCAGACCCATCGCGAAATGGCGAGCGGGCTTTCAACTCCCGTCGGCTTCAAGAACGGGACCGACGGTTCCCTGGAGGTGGCGATCAACGCGCTGCAGTCGGCGCGCCACCCGCATCACTTTCTCGGCATCACCCAGCAGGGCAACTCCGCGGTATTCCGCACGCGGGGCAATGACTATGGTCACATCGTGCTGCGCGGTGGGGGCGGCCGGACAAACTACGATTCCGTCAGCATCGCGCTTTGCGAGCGCGAGCTGGAGCAGGCGCGACTCCCGGTCAACATCGTGGTCGACTGCAGCCACGGCAATTCGGCCAAGGATCCCGCCCTGCAGCCGCTTGTGGCGGAGAACATCGGCAACCAGGTCCTCGAAGGCAATCGCTCGATCGTCGGGCTCATGCTGGAGAGCAACCTCAACTGGGGCACTCAGCCCATACCCGCGGATCGCGCGGCGCTCAAGTACGGCGTGTCGATCACGGACGCCTGCATCGACTGGGCGACGACCGAGGGCTTGCTGGTAGCGCTCGACACTCGCCTGCGTTCCGCGCCGCGCTTCGCCCGGAGCACGGCGGCGGCCTGAAGCATTTGTTTTTTACCCGGAGGACGGAACCATGACGATCAAAGTAGGAGACAAGATGCCGGCGGGGGTGCTTACGCACATGACCAAGGACGGGCCGCAGAAGATCAGCACCGAGCAGCTGTTCAGCGGCAAGAAAGTCGTTCTCTTCTCGGTCCCGGGGGCATTTACACCGACCTGCGACGCGAAGCATCTGCCGGGGTATCTCCAGCAGGCCGATGCGCTGAAGGCCAAGGGCATCGACACCATCGCGTGCATGGCGGTCAACGATGTCTTCGTGATGAACGCGTGGGGCAAGGCTTCGAATGTCGGCGACAAAGTGCTGATGCTGGCCGACGGCAACGCCGAATACTCAAAAGCGCTGGGTCTGGAGCTCAACGCAAGCGGGTTCGGCATGGGCATTCGCGGGCAGCGGTTCGCGATCTACGCCGACAACGGTGTCGTGAAAGGTCTCCACGTCGAGGGGCCCGGCGAGTTCAAGGTATCGAGCGCCGAGCACGTGCTCAGTACGCTGTGACCCGTCCCTGATCGACCGGACAGGCTCGGTGCCCGAAAGGGCTCCGAGCCTTCACGCGCTCAGGTGCCGAGCTGTTTCTCCAGCTCAGGAACAATCTTGAACAGGTCGCCGACCAGACCGAAGTCGGCGATCTCGAAGATCGGTGCCTCGGAATCCTTGTTGATAGCGACGATCGTCCGCGCGTCCTTTATCCCCGTCATGTGCTGGATCGCGCCCGAGATACCGATTGCGACATAGAGCTCTGGCGCGATGATCTTGCCGGTCTGCCCGACCTGCATCTCGTTCGGCACATAACCCGCGTCGACCGCGGCGCGTGATGCTCCGACTGCGGCGCCGAGCCGGTCGGCCAGGCTGTAGATGATCTTGAAGTTCTCGCCGCTGCCGAGCGCCCGCCCGCCGCTTACGACGCGGCGCGCGCTCTGCAGATCGGGGCGCCCAGGCTTGGCGGCTGAGCGATCGATAAAACGCGTGTGACCGGGGAGTGGTACGTCGAGCGTGACGGGTCTCGACCGAGGCGTTGCCGCCCGTGGCCGCCGCCTCGAACGAGGCCACTCGCACCGTTGCGACTACCTTTGCATCGGCCGGCGCGTCGATCGTAAGGATGGCGTTACCGGCGTAAATCGGTCGCTTGAAGCGGTGCGGGCCTTCCACCGCCATCACGTCGCTCGCCTGGTTGACCCCGAGCAGGCCCGCGACTCGCGGCATCAGATCCTTGCCGAAGGTCGTCGAGGGGCCGAAGACGTGAGTGTAATTCGCCGCAAGCTTGGCGATCTGCGGGGCAAGCACGGCGGCAATCGGCTCGGCATTCGCCGGGTTGTCCACGCGCAACACGGTGCGCACTCCGCTGAGGCCGGCCGCCTCCTGTGCGACGCTCGCGCCGTCGGCCGCGAAAACGACGACGTCGATCGCGGCGCCGGAGATCGTCGCGGCGCAGGCCACGCACTTGGCCGTGCTCGGATTCAGCTTGCCGCCCAGGTGCTCGGCAACAACCAGTACGGTGCTCATCAGACCAATCCCCTCTTCTTGAGGGCGGCAACCAGCTCGCCAACGTCCTTGACCATGATGCCCTTCTGCCGCTGAGGGGGCGGCTCGACGCGAACGGTTTTGAAGCCGCCCACGGATTCGACGCCAAGATCCCCGAGTGTGACCGTGTCCAGCGGCTTCTTCTTGGCCTTCATGATGTCGGGTAGTTTCACGTAGCGCGGCTCGTTGAGCCGCAGGTCGACGCTGACCACGGCCGGCAGATCGATCTCGTTCGTCTCGAGACCTGCATCGACTTCGCGGGTTGCGGTCGCCTTTCCATCAGTCAGCGCGAGCTTGGAGCATGCGACCGCCTGTGGCCGGTCCCAGAGCGCGGCCAGCATCTGCGCGGTCTGGCTGTTGTCGTCATCGATCGCCTGCTTGCCGAGCATCACCAGAAACGGCGATTCGCGATCGATCAGTTTGCGGAATACGCTGGCTACCGTCAGTGGTGCGGCCGAGCCGTCGTTCTGGACCAGGATCGCACGATCGGCGCCCATGGCGAGTGCCGTGCGCAGCTGCTGCTGCGAGTCCGCGGGCCCCACGCTGACCACGAGAACCTCGTCGGCCTGGCCCCGTTCCTTGATACGCAGTGCCTCCTCGAGCGCGATCTCGTCGAAGGGGTTGATGCTCATCTTGACCCCGTCGGTGATCACGCCCGTATTGTCCGGACGTACCCTTACGCGGACGTTGAAATCGACCACGCGCTTGATGCCGACCATCACTCTGCGCACACGCTGACTCCTGTTTTCAAGGGTGGGCAGCGGGCGGACCTGCCGGTGCGACCCTGCTGCAGCGCAAGATCATACCAGCACTACGTCCGCCAGCCGCGGCGACTTGTAAGCTGGCGCATCAAATTTAGCAGACGCCGATAGCTCTCGTACCGGCGTTCGGAAACGTCGCCAGCTGCGACGGCGTTGCGGACCGCACAAGCGGGCTCCCGCTGATGAAGACAGTCCTGGAACCGGCAGGACCCGGAGAGGCGGGTGATCTCGGCGTAACCCTCCTGCACGGTCCTCTGCGGCACCAGTGGCGGCGCGTAGTCCCTCACACCGGGGGTATCAACGAGCTCGCCCCAGGGGAGCGTCAGGATGGCCGAGGACACGGTCGTATGACGTCCCTCACCGGACGCATCGGACAATGTGCGCGTTGCCCGGACGTCCGATCCGCACAAGGTATTGAAGAGCGAGGACTTGCCGACGCCGGACTGTCCGGCGAACAGCGTCCGCCGGCCTGTAAGCACGGACCGGAGATCCGCAAGGCTCGCGCCGCTGCGGGCGGACACCCGATACACCGGCAAGTCCGTGCTCTCGAGCTCGGCGACGAAGTCGAGATTGCGTTCATCGGCGGGCAGATCCTGCTTATTGACCACGAGCAGGGCGGCGATGCCGGCGTAGGCCGCGCCCGCCAGGTAGCGATCCGCGATGAACGGGTCGCTGGGGGTCGCGGCGCGACGACAATTGCGAGCTGGTCGAGATTGGCAGCGATCGACTCATCGAGCCCGCGGCTGTCGCTGCGGCGAAGGACGTTGCGGCGGTCAAGCCGGTCGGTCACCGTCCAGTCGTCGTCCACGGGATCAGGTTCGATGCATACCACGTCACCCGCTACCACCTCGAGACGGCGACCGCGAACCTTGCACGTGACCTTTTCGCCTCCCGTCCGCGCGACGACCACCCGACGTCCATACGACTCGACGACGAAGCCGGACTCTGTTGCCGATGTCACCGCGCGGCACCCGGACCGCGATCGCCGTCGGCAAACGTCGATCGAAGCTTTGCGATGCGTTCCGCCGGCGGCGGGTGCGAGTCGTGAAACGCCGAGTAGACGGGATCCGGCGTGAGCGTGCTCGCGTTGTCGCGATACAGCTTGACCAGCGCGTCCGCCAGATCCCCGGCACTGCTGTGCCTCGCTGCGAATGCATCCGCCTCGAACTCATGACGCCGGGACCAGCCGCTGGCGATCGGCGCGGCCATCCAGGTGAAGACCGGCGATACCAGCACGAAGAGCAGGAGGAGCGTCGCATTGGATGGGTTCGCGACGCCGAGAGCGGCCTGGAACCATGACCGTTCGGCCAGCCATCCCAGCAGCGCGAATCCGAGCAGGCTGAGGACGAGACTGACAAGCAGGCGCTGAGGAATGTGGCGCAGCTTGAAGTGCGCAAGCTCATGTGCGAGCACGGATTCGATCTGTCCGGGAGACAAGGTGGAGAGCAATGTGTCGAAGAAGACCACGCGCTTTTCTCGCCCAAGTCCTGTGAAATAGGCGTTGCCATGAGAGGAGCGTCGTGATCCGTCGATCACGAAGACACGCTCCGCGGAGAAGCCGCAGCGGGTCAGCAGAGCTTCGATCCGCTCCCGCAAGGACGCATCGTCGAGCGGCGAAAAGCGATTGAAGAGGGGGGCGATGAACCGCGGCCAGGCGACCATGAGCAGGAGCGAGACGGCCGACCATGCCGCCCACGCAACGAGCCACCAGCGGGGGCCCGCGCTGGCCATGACCCAGAGAACGAGCGCAACCACGGCACCGCCGAGGACCGCGGCCAGCGTCCAGCCCTTGAGCGTGTCCAGCACAAAGGTGAGCGGGGTTGTCCGATTGAAGCCGAAACGCTGTTCCAGTCCGAACGTCCGATACGCAGCGATGGGCAGCCCCACCGCGCCCAGCACCGAGAAGACGCCCAGCACGTGCAGCGTTTCCTTGAGGCGCCCTGTAACCCCGGTCCTGCCTATCCAGTCGCCGACGGTATCGATGCCACCGCCGAGAGTCAGCCAGAGGAGGAGCGTGGCCCCCAGCGCCGAGTCGAGCACAAACAGGCGCTGCTTCGCCGCCGTATAGCTGGCGGCGCGCGCGTGGTCTGCGAGCGGGACGACTCCGGCGAACGCCGGCGGCACCTCGCCACGGTGCGCCATGACGAAGGCGGTCTGCCGCCGCGAAAACCAGATTCTCACTGCGAGTTGCAGAGCCAGTGCACAAAGGAAGGTGAATGTAAGCCAGTGCATTTCGGTGACAAGGCGACTACGAAGTGCCCTTTGCTAGAATGACTCCAAATCTAGTACGGACGGCAGGGAATCGCACCATCGGGCATGACGGCCAAGGCTGACAACTTAGTCTGGATCGATCTCGAGATGACGGGTCTCGATTCCCAGCGTGACCGGATCATCGAGATTGCGACGGTCGTGACCGACGCCTCGCTCGCTGTCCTCGCCGAGGGACCGGTGCTCGCCATACACCAGGACGCCGCCGTGCTCGAAGGCATGGACGACTGGAACAAGACTACGCATGCTGCGTCCGGATTGCTCGACCGGGTCCGCGCGAGCCAGCTCGATGCGGCCGAGGCCGAACGACGCACGCTTGCGTTCCTTGCGCTGCACGCCGAACACGGCGCGTCTCCTATGTGCGGCAACGGCATCTGCCAGGACAGACGGTTCCTCGCGCGAGAGATGCCAGCGCTCGAGAAGTTCTTCCACTACCGCAATTTGGACGTCAGCACACTCAAGGAGCTCGCAAGGAGGTGGGCTCCTGAGGTATTTGCGGGCGTGAAGAAGACATCCGTTCACCTTGCGCTGGAGGATATTCGTGACTCGATTCGGGAGCTTGAGTATTACCGGCGGATGTTGTTTCGATTGGAGACGCTCTGATGACAGGTCCTGACGCGATGGCAAAGCAGTTCGCGGATCAGCTAGCCTTCAAGTAGGGCCTATGACAAGCACGGCCTATGAATAGCAGCGTACAAACCCGCATTCTTCGAGCAATCTACTCAACGCTCAGGCCCATAACGCGCCTCTTGATTCGCTTTGGAATCACTTACGGGCAGTTCTCAGAGATATCGAAGATCGCTTTCGTTGTAGAAGCGAATGCGTGAAAGGGACAGAAATGGTCGGCCCCTCAATGCGTCCCGTATTTCAGTCAAGACCGGTATCTCACGGAAAGAAGTACGCCGAATTCGCGAGTTGAAGCTAAATTGCGACCGGTCAGCACCTTGGGTGGATGGATCGGCTGTGCCCGCTCAGCTGCTGCATCTTTGGTACACGGATCCGAAATACCTCGATGCCGCTGGGACTCCGCTTCAATTGCCGTTGCTGGGGCCGTCCCCAAGCTTCTCGGAACTAGTGCGAAGCGTCTCAGGTGACGTGCCGCTTGGCGCTGTTCGCGCTGAGCTCAAACAAGCGGGCGCGATCGAAGAGACGAGTGACGGGACTCGTGCAGGTCTTAAAGCAGTACTATGTGCCTGGTAATTTTGACGAAAAGGCTCTGACCGCAATAGTTGGCAGTCTATTCCCCTTAGCCGCGACTACGGAACATAACGCGAATCCCGCGCGCACAACATCTGGCTACCTGCAACGTTTTGCGTATTCCCATTCTCTGCAAGACGAAGCCGTAGACCAGTTTCGTCGATGGTCGCGAATTCAAGCGACAGACTTTATCGAGTCGATGGACCGCTGGCTGGGGGCTAATGAGCCCGCAGAATCAACGAAGGCCGAACGGCCGTCGAGCCAGCTGGTTGGAGTGGGCGTGTATTTTTACCAAGGACCGTCGGCCGAGGCGCTAATCGCAGACGATCCGCTGCCGTAAAGCACCAAGGGGACACTTCATCCCCTCGGTGACTTATGAAATCAGAGTCAGCCGACGCAGCCGACCCCGAAACCAGCTCTTCAATCAGCCGGCGATAGTAATTGGGCGGAAATTTCGCCGTTGAGCGATGGCTGCGTCCCTACAACCACAACCACGTCTCCAGTCTTGACGCGTGGGCTGAGCGCAGTCGTTTGCAGAGTCGTGAGGTCCACGACTTGTTTGCCGATGACGGCTCTAGCAACTGACTGGTCCAATAACTGAACTCGTCCGGCCAGGATGACTTGGCTCGAACCTGCTACGTACTGTTCTTGGTCGATGCGGGCCTTCCCAAACAGAAGCTCCCCATTGCGCCCCAGTCTGCCGGAGATCGTAAGTACTACCGTCTCTCCCGCTGCTAACGCGTCATGAATCGACCGCGTTCCGTCAGAAGCGAGTCGGAAATCACGCCCAAATACCATCACGGTGTTGGCCGCTACATTCACCCTCTGTACCGGTCCCCGCAGCAGAACGTTTCGTGTCTTGCCGGTTGTCCCAATCGCATCGGCGCCCGTGCCGCCGATCGCGTTGATGCCCGTACCACCGATGGCGTTGATGCCGGTGCCGCCGATCGCGTCGCCGGTCCAACCGCTTGAGCGTGCGGCCGGTGCCGCCGATCGCGTTGATGCCCGTACCACCGATGGCGTTGATGCCGGTGCCACCGATGGCGTCGGCCGGTGCCACCGATGGCGTTGATGCCGGTGCCGCCGATCGCGTTGATGCCCGTACCACCGATGGCGTTGATGCCGGTGCCGCCGATCGCATCGCCGGTCCGACCCTTGAGCGTGCGGCCGGTGCCGCCGATCGCGTTGATGCCCGTACCACCGATCGCGTTGATGCCCGTGCCGCCGATGGCGTCGCCGGTCCGACCCTTGAGCGTGCGGCCGGTGCCGCCGATCGCGTTGATGCCCGTACCACCGATGGCGTTGATGCCGGTGCCACCGATGGCGTCGCCGGTCCGACCCTTGAGCGTGCGGCCGGTGCCGCCGATCGCGTTGATGCCCGTACCACCGATGGCGTTGATGCCGGTGCCGCCGATCGCATCGCCGGTCCGACCCTTGAGCGTGCGGCCGGTGCCGCCGATCGCGTTGATGCCCGTACCACCGATGGCGTTGATGCCGGTGCCGCCGATCGCGTCGCCGGTCCAACCCTTGAGCGTGCGGCCGGTGCCGCCGATCGCGTTGATGCCCGTACCACCGATGGCGTTGATGCCGGTGCCACCGATGGCGTCGCCGGTCCAACGCTTGAGCGTGCGACCGGTGCCGCCGATCGCGTTGATGCCCGTACCACCGATGGCGTTGATGCCAGTGCCGCCGATCGCATCGCCGGTCCGACCCTTGAGCGTGCGGCCGGTGCCGCCGATCGCGTTGATGCCCGTACCACCGATGGCGTTGATGCCCGTGCCGCCGATCGCGTTGATGCCGGTGCCACCGATCGCGTTGACGCCCGTACCACCGATAGCGCCGGTGCCGCCGATGGCGTGCCGGTCCAGCCCTTGAGCGTGCGGCCGGTGCCACCGATCGCGTTGATGCCCGTACCACCGATGGCGTTGATGCCGGTGCCGCCGATCGCGTCGCCGGTCCAACGCTTGAGCGTGCGGCCGGTGCCGCCGATCGCGTTGATGCCCGTACCACCGATGGCGTTGATGCCGGTGCCGCCGATCGCATCGCCGGTCCGACCCTTGAGCGTGCGGCCGGTGCCGCCGATCGCGTTGATGCCCGTACCACCGATGGCGTTGATGCCGGTGCCGCCGATGGCGTTGCTTTCAAGAGCTGCGACAGTATTCGCAGCGTCGCTCAGGTTGGATGCAAGGGTTAATGAGACCGCGAACGCGATGCCCACCGTCACAGTGACGCGCCTGCCCAACTCTTCCCTTCCCTTCATTTCCCCAACCCCGCTGGTATCAACGCAAACGAACAGTCAACTTTGGCCGGATGCGATGTCATCGCCTTGTTCATCGGGCGACCTAACGAACATGTACATTCCGACCCCAAGGGGCACCCGCCGCTCAATCTTTGCTTTGGCTGCAAACGCTTCTTTGTTTGTTAGCCAGTCATCTAAGAGCTCTAGAAACTGCTGCCCACGCTCTTTAACGAAGGCGTCAAATTCCACCGCCGATTCGGGCGCGATTCCCGTCGAAGTCCAAACGCGCCTCTCGAACAATTTGTCCGACCCCTCGGGTCGCAAGTTCTGATCGAGCGTCTTCGCAAGATCGGTAAACGCGACTGACATCGCGTGGAACTTGGCAGGGTCCTCGGGCGCCGGGATATACGATCGGGCGAGAACCCGGTAGCAGCCGTTTCCCAACTCGACGACGGCGCCGATCCTTTTCAATTCGGCAAGCATTTCCTCTGCGGGAACGTCCGGCGTGTATCGCCGGGCTAGTTCGGAGAAGCTCCTCCGACCCGGCGGCGCAGTTACAACCACTTCATACGGAATGCCATACGGCCCGATGAAATCGGCGTCCTGGTGCCAACCGGTTAACAAACGTCCGACACGATCGAAGCGGCTCCCAAGAGCTTCGAAATCGTCTTCGGTCAGCTGCAGAACGCGACCTACTTCGAGCCGGGAAAGACCGGTCGTAATCGCAATGCGCGCAACGGAGTCCTTCGAACTCGGCATCTGCAGCGTGTCTCTCGCTGCGTCAACGAAGATGCTCTTCAAGAGTTCAGCGAACTCTCCGTAGGAAACGCCGTTTCGCAGAAGGATTCGGGCCAGCGGCCTCATCAGCGGCTTAAACGTTGCAAGCAACGTGCGCTTGAAGTTCTCGCTCATTCTCAGCCCGTAAACGGGCGGCTCTGACCAAGTTGCAAGTGCCGCATTCATCTGCCGCATTCACGGTGGTTATTGTTAAGTTACGGCGCGACTATATCTGCGGGGTCCCGGGGGTCAAGAGTGCAACATAATCGGCAACTTAGGCCGACGTGTTCAGGGAGCACTGGCACCGGCTCTGGGGTGATGCGACTTGAGGGATTTCGCTACGGATCAGGGGGTTGGCGGCGGGAGTAGAACCGGGCCGGATCCGATACATCGATTGTCGATCGGGCCAGGTCATCGCCTGATGTGACAATGCGCGGTCGGTTATGAGCCCGAAGGCGCGCAGAGGCGGCCGCAGAATTGTGACGCAAGTCTCGCTTTGGCGAGCATGTATCAAAAAGATCACAAAAACATTGGGTTACATCGTTCTTGTGCGGAGCGCGTGCAGCGTGGGAGTGGCGTCACTTTCTGCACTGGGGACCCTAGGCACGGTCAATATCGAACAGCCGCGTAGCGGACGGCGACCTGCATGACTGGGTTCGATCCGACCAAACTGAAGCCCACGCGCGCGGGGTGTCGGCCGGTTGCGACGCCGCAAAAAGACGACGGCCGCATCCGATCAGGGATGACGGCCGCTCGGGGAAAAAACCGACTTGACGACTAGGGGTTTTTCTGAACGTTCGCTGTCTTGCGAAGCTCCTCGAAATGCGCCTGGAGTTTCTTCCGTTTCACGATCATGTCGACGCGGTCCTTCACCTCTTCGAACGCTGGCGCGGCAGGAGAACGCTCGTCCTCGAGCCTGATCACATGCCAGCCAAATTCGCTTTGTACCGGTTCCTTTGTCGTCTGACCTTTATCGAGCGCTAGCACGGCGTCGGAGAACGGCTTCACCATGTGGTCGAGTCGGAACCAGTCAAGTTCGCCGCCCTTGGCAGCGCTGGCTTGGTCCTTTGATTCCTTCGATGCGAGTTTTGCAAAGTCACCTCCGGCGTCCAGCTCGCGGATCACCGACTCGGCGGTTTCCTTCGAATCGACCAGGATGTGGCGAGCGCGATACTCCTTCGGCATTGCGGCGACCTGGGTGTCGTACTCCGCCTTGATCTCTGCCTCGGTGCTCGGGTGCGCCTTCATGAATTTCTCGCTTGCGGCCTCGGCAAGCACCTGCAAGCGAAGCAACTCGAGGCGTGTCTTGACGGCGGGTTCGTTCGCGAGTCCGTCGGTTTCCGCCGATTGCGCAGCGACCGACATGTTCAGCAGCTGGTCGAGCAGCTGCGACTTCTGCTCGGGGGTCGCCTGTGCGGCTGGCTGTCCGGTGGCCGCGGTCAGAAACTCGTCGAAGAATTCGGACGAAATTGGCTTGCCATTCACAGTGGCAATAGCGGGTGTAGCGGGTGTAGCGGACTTCGCCGCCGTGTCCTCGGCCGGGCGGGTGCAAGCCGCGAACAAGCCTAGGAATGCTGTCAACAGTATCGTCGATCTGGGATGTCGCATCTTTTGCCTCTGAACAAATTTCTCGAATCGAAGGAATGTCTAGGGTTCGCCCGGTGCGAACGCGTGAATCGACATCGCATGGATATCGGTTGCCATCAAGTCCTGAACAGCGTCGTAAACCGCGCGGTGACGGTCGAGTTTGCTCATGCCGGCGAACGCCGTTGCAACGATCACCACCGTAAAGTGACCACGTCCGTCGCGGACACCCGGATGCCCCTCATGGCGGTGACTGTCGTCGACAACGTCGAGTCGCGTCGGCTGGAACGCGGCCTGCAGGCGGTCGCGAATCCGGTCTACGCGCGGTGTGACGACCGTGTCGCCTCGATCGGGCTCCATGGCAGTTTCGCCTCAGTTTGTGCCGGGTCCCGGTGCTTCCGCGCGGCGGGCCAGCCAAAGGCCCTGCAGTACCACGAACAGAAGCGTCAGGCCTAGCAAGCCGAAAAGTTTGAACTTGACCCATGTGGCTTCGGCGAAGTTGTAAGCGACGTACAGGTTCGCGGCTGCGCAAAACAGAAAGAAGCCGACCCACATCAGATTAAGGCGACGCCAGTCGGCGACGTCGAGTTGCACATTCTCGCCAATCATTCGCTGCACTATCGTCGGCCCGCGCATGAAATGGCTGGCGCCGAAGGCGGCCGCCAGCAGCAGGTTGACGATTGTCGGTTTCCACTTGATGAAGTTGGGGTCGTGCAGCCACAAGGTCAGGCCGCCGAACACGAGTACGAGGGCGGCCGAGATGAGCAGCATCGGGCTCACCTTGCGATGGCGGATGAAGCTCACCGCGGTCTGAATGAGCACCGCGACGATCAACACCGCCGTCGCAACGTAAATGCCCGCCACCAGATACGCGACGAAGAAGGCCAGTACGGGAAGAAAGTCGAACAGTAGTTGCATCGGACAGGGCGGGTGCCGTCACGGCGAGGCGGAAGCGGGGCGCGTATGATAGCCAAGTCGCCCGGCCGGCCCAACGACGGGCGCACTCTCGATGGCGTTCCTGCTCTCGA
This sequence comes from uncultured Gammaproteobacteria bacterium, assembly GCA_963728295.1. Classification (GTDB taxonomy): domain Bacteria; phylum Pseudomonadota; class Gammaproteobacteria; order Steroidobacterales; family Steroidobacteraceae; genus DATJKD01. The sequence goes on from CAVSKB010000013.1 coordinate 155,973, forward strand.
TCCACCCGCTGAACCCCCAGCCGCGCCTTGCGCGCCAGGCCATCGGAGCGCTCCGCGACGGCAGCGTCGTCGCCTATCCGACCGATTCCTGCTACGCGCTTGGGTGCCTGATCGGCGACAAGGAGGCGATGGAGCGGATCCGGCGCATACGGCAGGCGGACCGCAACCACAACTTCACGCTGGTTTGTCGTGATCTGTCGGAGATCGCGCGATACGCGCGCGTCGATAATAGCCAGTACCGCACGCTGCGCGCGTTCACGCCAGGACCGTATACCTTCATCCTCGCTGCCACCCGCGAAGTGCCGAAACGACTGCAGAATCCGAAGCGGCGCACGATTGGCATCCGCGTTCCGGACAACGCGATCGTGCGTATTCTCCTCGCGGAGCTCGGTGAGCCGATCATGAGTTCGACTCTGCTGCTCCCGGGCGCGGACCTTCCAATGTCCGATCCGCAGGAGATCAAGCAGCGGCTCGAGCACGAGGTGGACCTGGTGATCGATGGCGGGCCGGGCGGGCTCGAGCCGAGCAGCGTGATCGATCTCTCCGGGCTGGGTCCGCTGGTCATCCGCCGCGGCAAGGGCGACGTGGGTCCTTTCGAATAGCGGATTGCGGCTGCGTATAATCCGCGGCTTCCAGTGCTGCGCGCGTATCTCGCGGACACCTTCATCGGCCGTGAGATGTTATCTGTAACTATTTGAACAATCAGGCTATCAAGGCATCGACAATGCGCAGGGCCAGCTTTTGAGCTCGACCGCAATCACGCCGCGCCGTGTCCTCTCCGGGATGCGCCCGACGGGCAGCCTGCACCTCGGCAATTACCACGGTGCGCTCAAGAACTGGATAGAGCTCCAGTACGAGTACGACTGTTACTTTTTCATCGCCGACTACCACGCGTTGACGACGGGCTACGAGGATCCGTCTGGATTGCAGAAGAATGCGTGGACGATCGTGGTCGACTGGCTCGCCGCCGGACTCAACCCTGCGGTCGCGACGCTTTTCATACAGTCGCGCGTTCCGGAACACGCCGAGCTGCACTTGCTGCTATCGATGATCACGCCGCTCAGCTGGCTCGAGCGCGTGCCGACTTACAAGGATCAGCAGGAGCAACTCAAGGAACATGATCTCGCGACGTACGGATTTCTGGGGTACCCGTTGCTGCAGAGCGCGGACATCCTGCTGTACCGGCCGATGTACATACCGGTCGGCGAAGACCAGGTCGCGCACGTCGAAATCACACGTGAGATCGCCCGCCGGTTCAACTTCATCTACGGCCGCGAGCCGGATTTTGAGAAGAAGGCGGAGCGCGCCGTCAAGAACCTCGGCGCGCGCAACGCCAATCTGTATCGGGAGCTTCGGCGCCGATACCAGGAAGAGGGCGCGGCAGATGCCCTGGACCGTGCCCACGCGCTGCTTGATGGCAACTCCCGGCTCACGGTTGCGGACCGCGAGCGGCTGCTTGGCTATCTCGAGGGCACCGGCCGATCGATACTTGCGGAGCCCGAGGCGCTCCTGACGGCCTCGCCGAAGGTGCCGGGACTCGACGGCCGCAAGATGTCGAAGTCCTACGACAACACCATCGGGCTGCGTGAGGATCCCGATTCGATTACCGCCAAGCTCAAGGCCATGCAGACCGATCCCGCTCGCGTTCGCCGCACCGATCCCGGCGATCCGGAAAAATGTCCGGTGTGGGATCTGCATAAGCTCTACTCGAGCGCGGAAACGCAGGCCTGGGTGCAGAATGGCTGCCGCACGGCCGGTATTGGTTGCCTCGACTGCAAGAAGCCCCTCATCGAGCGGGTGGTCGAGGAAGTCACCGCGATGCGGCAACGCGCGCAGGAGTTCGAGGACAGTCCGGATCTGGTGCGCGGCATCATCGCCGAGGGCTGCGAGAAGGCGCGAAGCGTCGCGAGCCAGACGCTCGATGACGTGAAGCAGGCGATGGGACTCGCGTATCGTTGAGGTCACGCATGAACAAGCCTGATCTGAAGCTGGTCGAAGGTGGTGCGGGCGTCTCCCGCGTCGACCCGCATCGCGAACCCTCGCCGGAGCAGGCGGAGATGCCGTTTGCGATGGTCGATGGCGAGGCGCTCACGCAGCTGCCGCACGACCTGTACATCCCGCCCGACGCACTGCAGGTCTTCCTCGAGGCATTCGAAGGGCCGCTCGACCTGTTGCTCTACCTGATCCGCCGTCAGAATCTCGACATCCTCGACATCCCGATCGCGGAAATCACACGACAGTATCTGCAGTACATCGACCTGATGCAGGAACTGCAGCTGGAGCTGGCCGGCGAATACCTGCTGATGGCCGCGACCCTTGCGGAAATAAAATCAAGGATGCTGCTTCCGCGTCCGCACGGCGACACCGCGGACGAGGAAGACGATCCGCGCGCGGAGCTCATTCGCCGCCTGCAGGAGTACGAGCGCTTCAAACGCGCGGCCGCGGACCTCGACGAGCTGCACCGGGTCGAGCGCGATGTGTTCCCGGCGTCCGCGGAGCTGATCGAGCGGCGCGTCGTGAAACTGCTGCCGAGCGTGACGATGCAGGAGATGCTCGTCGCGCTGAAGGACGTGATGGCCCGTGCCGAGATGTTCGCGCACCTTCACGTCCAGCGGGAACAGCTATCGGTTCGGCAGCGGATGTCGGAGGTCCTGGACGCGCTACGGACGCAGGCCTTCGTCGAGTTCACACACCTGTTTCGTCCGTCGGAAGGGCGTATGGGCGTGGCCGTGACCTTCACCGCCATTCTCGAGCTGTTGCGGGAAGGCCTGATCGAGATCGTGCAGTCCGATGCCTATGGCCCCATCCATGTCCGGGCCGGAGCGCCGCGGCACATCACTCTCGTCATCGACAACGATCGCAGCGACCAAGGCAACGAGATCGAGCCATGAGCGAACACGCCCTCACCAACGTGCTGGAAGCGATTCTGATGGCGGCCGGCCGGCCGTTGTCGATCGTACAGATCGCTGAGCTGTTCGAGGATTCGCAGCGTCCCGAGGAAGGCGACCTGCGCGATGCGCTCACGGACCTCGCGCGCCGCTACGAGGGTCGTGGGGTCGAGCTTGCAGAAGTCGCGAGCGGCTGGCGAATACAGGTGCGCCCCGTGCATTCGGCGATCGTGTCGCGGCTGTGGCAGGAGCGACCGACACGCTACTCACGCGCGCTGCTGGAAACGCTGGCATTGGTCGCGTATCGCCAGCCAATTACGCGCGGCGAGATCGAGGCGATCCGTGGCGTAACCGTGGCTTCGACGATCATGCGGACGCTGTTCGAACGCAACTGGATCCGTGTCGTGGGTCACCGCGAGGTACCTGGACGACCCGAACTGCTCGGTACCACGCGCGAGTTCCTCGACTACTTCGGGTTGCGCAAACTGGATGACTTGCCGACCCTGGCTGAGCTGCGCGACCTGGAGGACCTCTCCGTTCAGCTCGAGCTTGAGCAGGGAGGCATCGACGCACGCTCGGCACTCCCTGCGGCAGTGATCGGCGGATCTGGGCCGGTCTCGGACGACGGGTCGGACGATGAAATCTCCGTCGAGGACGAGGAGGGCGAGCACGCATCGGATGCGAATGCTCCGACGCTGGTAGCCGGCGCGACATCATCGATCGACGGCTGAAGGCTTGGAAGAACGACTGCACAAGGCGCTCGCCCAGCACGGTCTGGGATCGCGCCGGCAGGTCGAGGAATGGATACGGGCCGGGCGGATCCTGGTGAACGGCCGCCCCGCGACGATCGGCCAGCGAATCCGCGGATCTGATCGCATCGTTGTAGACGGGCGCGATGTGACAAGCCGCGTCGGCGCCGCGCAGCGCCTGCGAGTTGTCGTCTATCACAAGCCGGGGGAGAGCTTCAGCGCGGCCGCGCCGGCGACGATCGCTCGACGGTGGACGCCCGGCTGCCGAGCCTGCACTCAGGCCGATGGCTTCCAATCAACACTGTCGGGTTCGCCGAAGACGGGTTGCTGCTGCTCACGAACGATGGGGCGCTTGCAGCTGCGGCCGGGCGTCGCGGGCGCGACCTGCCAGTCGAGTATCGCGTGCGCGTGCTGCGTCCCCGCGAGGGCGCGGAGTGGCCGTCCATTCCGCGCGCAATCGAGGCTGACGGGCAGCGTGCGGAGTTCGTGGCCGTGGAAAGGGTTGATGCGCCGGGCTCCAACGTCTGGTTTCGCGTCGTGTCGTCGAGGGCCGTCCCGCGTGGGGCGGTGCGTGCGCTTTTCGATGCCGCGGGACTCAAGGTGAGCCGGGTTCTCCTGACGCGGTGGGGTGCGATCGGTTTGCCGCGCGATCTGCCGCGCGGCCGCTCCCGTGAGCTCGCGGGGCCGGAGCTGAAGTTTCTGCTCGAGCTGGCCGGCCGCAATCAACCCAAAAGCCGTTCGCGCACACCGGGCACCAAGGTCAGGCGCTCGCCTGGCCGTCGAAGCGGCGCCCGGTGACGCCGCGCGACTCTGGTCCCAGCAGGTATAGATACGGCGCGAGCACGTCTTCGGGTGCAGGGATCGTGGCGGGATCCTCACCCGGATATGCGAGGGCGCGCAGCGGCGTGCGCACTTTGCCAGGGTTCACGCTGTTGACGCGGATATTCGTCGTCGTGCTCGTTTCGTCGGCGAGCACCTGCATGAGCCCCTCGGTGCCGAATTTCGATGCGGCATAGGCGCCCCAGTAGGCGCGCCCGCGCACGGAAACGCTGCTTCCGGTGAATACGACCGACGCGTCCGGCGACAAGCGCAGCAGCGGCAGCACGGTGCGGGTGAGGATGAAGGGAGCGTTCAGGTTGACGTGCATCACCCGCATCCAGGTCGGCACGTCGTAGTGCTCGATCGGCGCACGCTCACCGAGCTGCGCTGCGAGATGCGCGAGGCCGTCCAGGCGGCCGAACGAAGTGTGCAACGCCTCCGCTATCGCGGTGTACTGCTCGGCGGCTGCGCGCTCGAAATCCAGTGGCGCAATCGACGGGCGGGGCGAGCCCGCAGCCAGGATCGCATCGTGTACCGACTCCAGCTTGCGCACACTGCGCCCGCATAGCACCACCTGCGCACCCATGGCCGCCGCCGCTATCGACAACGCGCGGCCGACGCCCGAGCTTGCGCCTGTCACCAGGATGACGCGGCCTGAGAGCGCGGGCGTGATCGGTGGGCCGCTCACGAGCGATGACTCGCGACCGCGGCGCGCCAGGCCGTCCAAAGGCGCGTGATTGGCGGCAGGTCGGCGCGAACCGTGGGATCCGCTCCGTCCCGGCGAATGCGCGCGAGCAGCCGCCGATGCAGGGCGGCGAGCACGATACCGTGCGCCTGGCGGCTGCGTTGACGCGCGTCCAGCAGGGCTGGCAGGGACTCGAGCTCACCCGCGAGTCGTGCCTGCCAGCCGACGAGCAGCGACGCGAGTGCGGGATCCTCGGGATGATCGGGCACGCTGCGCGGATCGAGTCCCGCTCCTGTAAGCGCGCTCATCGGCACGTACAGGAGGCCTCGCCGCAGGTCGAGGCCAAAGTCGCGCAGCATCTCGGCCTGGCGCACCGCGGCGCCCAGCCGCTGCGCGAATCGGCGCTCCGCCTCGTCGGGTTCCGAGGGTGCGGCAAGTGCGCCCGCGATCGCTTCCTGCAGGGCTCCGGCGCCCTGCACGCAATACGCTTCGAGCTCGGCCCAGTCGGCGTAGGTATTGCGGGCGAGATCGAGCGCGGCCGCCCGGATAAGCCCGCGCAGCCGTGCGAGATCCGCGGGTCTCTGCTCCATGGCCGACGCGAGCGCCATGGTGACGGGGTGCCTCGGTCGGCCGTCGGAGAGCAGGGTCAACTCGTCGTCCCACCACTGCAGGCGGATGTGGGCGATGTCGTGGCTCGCGCCGATCGTGTCGCGCAGCTCGGCCTCGAACGCATAGAAGGCGTGCAGCAACGGTCGCACGGGAGTCTCGGCAAACAGCACTGCGAAATAGCGCATCGAGCCGGGCGGCGTGCCGCGCCGGTGTGATGCTGCGAGCTCCTGCGGGCCGTCAGTCATCGCCCGCGCCGCCGTTCCCGTCCGCGAGGCGGGGTTCGCGGGCCAGCTTTTCCACGGGCGCGATCTCCTCGATCTCGCGTCCGGGTCTCAGCCCGAGCTCGGTGAACTTGCGCGCGCCCGGCAGCACCTGACGCTCGAGCGACCCCACGGCACTGTTGTATGCGTCGACGCTCTGCCCCAACGTCCGCCCTACGCGCGCAAGGTGCGCACTGAAGGTTGCAAGTCGCCTGTAGAGTTCCTCGGCCAGTTCACGGATCCGAACCGCGTTATCGGCGAGCACGTTCTGGCGCCACCCATAGGCGACGGCTTTGAGCAGCGCGACGAAACTGGTAGGCGTGGCGATGATCACGTCCTGCCGGATCGCGTCTTCGAGCAGGCTGGGGATCTCGGCCACCGCGGCGGTAAGGAACTGGTCTCCGGGGATGAACAGCACGACGAAATCCGGGCTGCGCTCGAATTGCGCCCAGTACGCTTTGCTCGAGAGCTGCCTCACCCGCTCGACGACGGCCTGTGCGTGACGTCGGACCGCGATCGCACGCTCTTCCTCGGTGCCGGCTTCGATGGCCGACAGATAGGCATCGAGCGGGGTCTTCACGTCGACGACGAGCTGGCGGCCGTCGGGCATGTTCACGATCATGTCCGGTCGCAGCGAGCGCTCCTCGCCGGCGACGTGCACCTGCTCGGCGAAGTCGCAATGTTCGACCATCCCGGCGAGCTCGGCGAGGCGGCGCAGGGTCATTTCGCCCCATCTGCCGCGAACCTCCGGCCGGCGCAGCGCCGTCACCAGATTGCGCGTCTCGCGCTGTAACGCGGCTTGCCCGAGCACGACGCCTTCTATGGAGCTGCGCAGCGCGCCGAAGCTCTCGGCGCGCTCCTTCTCGATGCGCGTGATCTGCTCGTGCGTCTTCTGCAACGCGTCCCGAACGGGTGCGAGCATACCCTCCACGGACTTCTCCCGGTCCGTGAGGTTGCGCAGCGCGAGTTGCTGCTGCTGGCCGAGCATTTCGCGGGCAATCTGCAGGAAGAGCTCGCTGTTGCTCCGCAGCGCGTCGCCCGCGACCGAATCGAAGCCCGATCGCAGCCGCTCGAGCGCCAGGTCCAGCGCCTGCGCCCGCTCGCGCGCTATGTCGTCGGACGAGGCAAGCTCGGCGCGAGCGGCGGCGAGGTCTACTTCCAGTGCGTGCGTCCGTCGCCGACCGATCAGCCAGCCGACGAGCAGCGCGATCGCGATCGACAGCGCCAGCACCAGCGCCAGCACCCCGGGCGAGGTCGAAAGCGACTGCATCAGCCCGGATCCACCGCGGTATCGGCGCGGCGCAGCTGCATCAGGTAGTTGACCCGTGCGTCCCCGGTAAGGCGGGCACTTCGCCCGAACGGGTCGTAGTCGAGCCCGCTCACGTCCTCGAGCGCGAGCCCGGCGGCGCGGCCCCACGCTGCGAGCTCCGACGGGCGGATGAACTTCTCGTAAGTGTGCGTGCCTGTCGGCAGTAACCGCAGCACGTATTCGGCGCCGACCACGGCCTGTACGTAGGCTCGCGGCGTGCGATTGATCGTCGAGAGGAATACCGCCCCACCCGGCTTCACGAGTGCAGCGAGCGCCATGACGATGGCGGGTGGGTCGGGCACGTGCTCCAGCATTTCCATGCAGGTGACCATGTCGTAATGACCAGCATGGAGCCGCGCGTGATCCTCGGCCGACTCGAGCTGATAACTGACCTCGATGCCCGAGTCCCGGGCGTGCGCAACCGCGACCTCGAGTACGTCGGCCGCCAGATCGAGCCCGGTGACGCGCGCACCGCGTCGAGCCATGGCCTCACTCAGCAGGCCGCCGCCGCAACCGACGTCGAGCACCTGGCGATTGCGCAGCGAACCGTCACGCTCGACATACGCGAGGCGTACGGGGTTGAGGTCGTGCAGCGGACGCATTTCGCCCTCGGGGTCCCACCACCGCGCGGCGACCGCATCGAATCGTGCAATTTCCTCGAGGTCGACGTTGCTCATCCACGCCTCCGCACAGCGGCGCGAAGTATAGCCCCCGAAGGAAGCCCGCCAGAGGATGCGCGGTGGTCCAGCTGCGAGCCGAGTGGCTCGCAATTTGCTATTATTTCTCATTCATTTCGGCCGCTTTGCCCGCCCCTTGGCGTGAGCTCGGGCCGATCCCGCAAAAAGACATCGGGTTGTCGAACACATGGCCGAAATAGCCCGCGAAGTCCTGCACGTCAACCTCGAAGACGAGATGAAGCAGTCGTACCTCGACTACGCGATGAGCGTGATCGTGGGGCGCGCACTGCCCGACATTCGCGACGGTTTGAAGCCGGTGCACCGCCGCGTGCTGCACGCGATGCGCGAGCTGGGCAACGAGTGGAACAAGTCCTACAAGAAGAGCGCCCGAGTCGTGGGCGACGTCATCGGCAAATACCATCCGCACGGCGATACCGCGGTCTACGACACGATCGTGCGCATGGCACAGCCTTTTTCCATGCGCTATCTGCTCGTGGACGGCCAGGGCAACTTCGGGTCGGTCGACGGCGATCTGCCGGCGGCGATGCGCTACACCGAGGTGCGCATGTCGCGGCTCGCGGGTGAGCTGCTGGCCGACATCGACAAGGAGACCGTGGACTTCGTCCCGAACTACGACGAGTCCGAAAGCGAGCCCTCGGTTCTACCGACGCGCGTGCCGAACCTGCTGGTCAACGGCTCCTCGGGAATCGCGGTCGGCATGGCGACCAACATTCCGCCGCACAACCTGACGGAAGTCGTCAACGCCTGCATCACGCTGATCGACAATCCGTCGATCGGGATTCCGGAGCTGATGATGCTGATTCCGGGACCGGATTTTCCGACGGCAGGCATCATCAATGGCGCGCGGGAGATCTACAACGCGTATTCGACGGGCCGCGGCCGAATCCTCGTCCGCGCCCGCACGCATGTCGAGGATCTCGACGATCGTGGCTACCAGGCGATCGTCGTCACCGAACTGCCGTATCAGGTCAACAAGGCGCGCCTGCTGGAGCGGATCGCCGAGCTGGTGCGCGGCAAGCTGATCGATGGCATCTCGGAGCTGCGCGACGAGTCCGACAAGGACGGCATGCGCGTTGTCATCGAGTTGAAGCGCGGCGAAGTCGCCGACGTGGTGCTCAACAATCTCTACAAGCAGACGCCGATGGAATCGGTGTTCGGCGTCAACATGGTGGCGCTCCAGGATGGTCAGCCGCGGCTGCTCAACCTCAAGGACATCATCGAGGCGTTCCTGCGCCACCGTCGCGAGATCGTCACGCGGCGCACCGTGTACGAGCTGCGCAAGGCGCGAGAACGCGGGCACATCCTCGAGGGCCTTGCAGTCGCCCTTGCCAACATCGACGAGGTGATAGCGCTAATCAAGGCATCATCGAGCCCGGCCGAGGCGCGCGCGGCGCTGCTGGCACGCGCATGGGGCGCTGGCTCCGTGCCGGTGATGCTCGAGCGCGCCGGCACGATCGCGATCCGCCCGGACGGGCTTGCCGAGGAGCTGGGGCTGCACGGCGACGGTCTACCGGCTCTCCGAAGTACAGGCGCAGGCGATCCTCGACCTCAGGCTGCATCGCCTGACCGGGCTCGAGCAGGACAAGATCATCGCGGAGTTCGTCGAGCTGCTGACGCAGATCCAGGACCTGGGCGAAATCCTCGCGCGACCAGAACGTCTGCTGTCCGTCATTCGCGCGGAGCTGCTCGAAATCCGGGAAGCCTACGGCGACGAGCGACGCACACGGATCGAACAGGACGAGTCGGATCTCACGATCGAGGATCTCATCACACCGCAGGAAGTCGTCGTGACGCTTTCGCACGGGGGCTACGCCAAGGCGCAGCCCGTCAGCGAGTACAAGGCGCAGGGTCGCGGCGGGCGCGGCAAGTCGGCGACCGCCGTCAAGGACGAGGATTTCGTCGAAAAGCTTTTCGTAGCCAATACCCACGATACGCTGCTCTGCTTTTCGTCGGCCGGGCAGCTCTACTGGCTCAAGGTCTACCAGCTGCCACAGGCGGGGCGGGGTTCCCGCGGCAAGCCGATCGTGAACCTGCTGCCGCTCGATGAGAACGAGCGGATCACCGCGCTGCTGCCGATCAAGGAGTTCGAGGAAGACCGCTTCGTCTTCATGGCTACTGCGCGCGGCACCGTCAAGAAGACGCCGTTGTCGGCGTTCTCGCGACCCCGCGCAGCCGGGATCATCGCCGTCGAGCTCGAGCACGGTGACAGGCTGGTAGGTGTGGCGATCACGGATGGCTCGCAGGATTCGATCCTGTGCACCTCCGGCGGCAAGGCCATACGCTTCACGGAGAGCGGTGTTCGCGCAATGGGTCGCAACGCCGCCGGCGTGCGCGGCATCAAGGTGCCGGGCGATGAGGACGTCATCTCGCTGATCACGCCGGATCCGGACGGGCTCATCCTCACCGCGTCGGAGAACGGCTACGGCAAGCTCACACCGGTCGAGGATTTCCCGCTTCATGGACGTGGCGGGCAGGGCGTGATCGCCATGCAGACGAGCGAGCGCAACGGCCGCCTCGTCGCGGCGACGCAGGTCTCGACCTCGGACGAGCTGATGCTCATGAGCTCGAGCGGCACGCTGGTGCGCGTGCGCGCGAGCGAGGTCTCGGTCATGGGTCGCAACACGCAGGGCGTGCGGCTCATAAAGCTCGACGCCGGCGAGCGCCTGATCGGGGTCGAAGCGGTGACCCCTGAGGGCGACGACGAGAGCGACGCGGTGGAGGGCCTGCCGGACGCTGACTCGACGGACGAGCTGCCAGTCTTGAACTGAGCTTCAGATGCGCAGGAACCAGCGGCGCCGGTACATCCACCAAACGACGACGAAGACGCCGAGGACGTGCAGAGCCGCGTAGATCAATGATGCATTCGCGGGACTTGCGATTGCCAGGCAAAGGTCGTCGTAGAGAGTCTTGCCGAAGACGTGAACCTTCGCCACGTTCCTACCCGCTACCGAGACGACATATGCCGCGATGGCGTTCATGCCGAAGATCTCGAGCGGCTTGAGCCATCGGCACCCAGGACCGTACATCAGCCACCCAGATCCAGAACGCCATGCACGCGGATGACAGGCCGGCCATCAGCACCGCGAACGACGTGGTCCAGAGCGGTTTGCTGATCGGGATCCAATACGACAGCAGCGAGTCCGGCTGGCACCAGGCCGCAGCCGAAAACGAGCATCCACCAGACCCTGGATATGGCGCGACGTTCCGTCCGCAGCACGTACCCGGCGAGCACGCCAAAAAGCACACTCGTGATCGCGGGAAGGACGCTGCCGAGGCCGTCCGGGTCCTGCGCCTCAAGGTTGCCCCAGAGGTGTCCATCGAGTAGGACGCGGTCGATGTATCCCGCAAAGTTGCATCGCACGGTCCATGGCCCATCGTCGCAGGTCGGGACGGGATAAAAATACATAAGGCCGAGGTAGACCAGGTTCAGCGCCGACGATCCACACGACCACGCCGCGCCAGCCGGTCCACAGGAAGATTGCGGTCGCCACGAGGTAACACAGAGCAATCTTCTGAAGGGCGCCCGTGAATTGCAGATAGTGCTCGAATCTGAACAGTGGAAACGCTCGGACCGGGAATACGAAGGCGCTGAGTGCGACGCCGATGACAAAGAGAAGCGCCGACCGTTGCACCGCATGCTTGAACAGCGCGACCGCGGGTTTCGCCGCGCTCGAGTCGCGCAGCGGACGAAAGCGTCAGCGAAACGCCGACGATCCAGAGGAAGGCGGGGAAGATCGTGTCGGCGAACGTCCACCCGGTCCAGTCCGCATGAAGGAGAGGTGCGTACGCGTCCTCGCGTGAACCGGGCGTGTTCACGAGGATCATCGAGGCGATCGTAACGCCCCGAAACACATCGAGTGACCGGAGCCGCGACTGCGGCTGAGACAGCCTCATGAAACCCCCAGCGCACAGTTTAGTCCCGGCGGTCTGGTTTGCATCCTCAGACCTGTCACGCCGATATGCCGTGCAGGCACTTGCCAAGATCCGCCGGTGATGACCGGGCCCCGGACCGGGCTGTTACACTGCGCTGCAACATAGTTGAGGGAACACATGAGCCGCGTCTTCAATTTCAGCGCAGGTCCCGCCGCGCTGCCGACCGAGGTACTCGAGCAGGTCCAGGGTGAGTTGCTCGATTGGCACGGCATTGGTGCCTCGGTGATGGAGATCAGCCACCGTGGCAAGGCCTTTCTCGGCATCGCGCAGCAGGCCGAAGCGGACCTCCGCGAGCTGCTAGCCATCCCCTCGAACTACAAGGTTCTCTTCCTGCAAGGTGGCGCCACGGCGCAATTCGCCGGCGTACCGCTCAACCTGACTACGCGCGAATCGACGGTCGACTACGTCAACACGGGCGCGTGGTCGAAGAAGGCCGCGGGCGAGGCGAAGAAATACTGCCGCGTCAACGTGGCGGCGGATGCGGCCGCCGGCAAATACACCTCTATCCCACCACCGCGCGATTGGCGACTGACACCCGACGCCGCCTACGTGCATTACACGCCCAACGAGACCATCAGCGGTGTCGAGTTCCACTGGGTCCCCGAGACCGGCTCTGTTCCGCTGGTCGCGGACTTTTCCTCGACCATCCTCTCGCGTCCGCTCGACGTCGCGCGCTTTGGCGTGATCTACGCGGGGGCGCAGAAGAATTTGGGCCCGCCCGGGCTCGCGGTCGTCATCGTTCGCGACGACCTGCTGGGACGCGCCCGCAGCGACGTGCCGGCGGTGCTCGACTGGACGGTCATGGCCGGCGACGGATCCATGTACAACACGCCCGCAAGCTTCTCCTGGTATGTCGCGGGGCTGGTCTTCCAGTGGGTCAAGCGGCAGGGCGGAGTCGCGGCGATGGAAACGCTGAACCGCGCCAAGTCGCAAAAGCTCTATGCCGCGATCGACGGCTCCTCAATGTATCGAAACCCGATCGAGCCATCCTGCCGGTCCTGGATGAACGTAACCTTTATGCTTACTCGCCCGGAGCTGGACGCGGACTTCCTCGAGGGTGCAAAGGGCGCCGGGTTGATGGGCCTCGCCGGGCACCGTTCGGTTGGCGGTATGCGTGCCTCGATCTACAACGCCATGAGTCTTGCCGGTGTCGAGGCGTTGATCGACTACATGCGTGACTTCGAGCGACGGCACGGCTGACCCATGAGCTTCAAAATCCTGACGCTCAACAACATCTCGGTTCGTGGGCTCGACCGCCTGCCGCGCGACCGTTACGAAGTCGCCTCCGAGATCGGCCATCCGGATGCGATCCTTCTGCGTTCAGCCGACATGCACGAGATGGAGATCCCCTCGAGCGTGCTGGCGGTGGCGCGTGCCGGAACAGGAACGAACAACATTCCCGTTGCAACCCTGAGCAAGCGCGGTGTCCCGGTCTTCAATTCGCCCGGCGCGAATGCCAACGCGGTGAAGGAACTCGTTCTGGGCGGGCTTTTTCTTGCGGCGCGTAATATCTGCCAGGCGTGGAAGTACGTGGGCGAGCTCAAGGGCGACGACGACGCCATCGAGGAGGCCGTCGAGAAGGGCAAGAAGCACTTCGTCGGTTATGAACTGCCCGGGCGGACACTGGGTGTCGTCGGGCTGGGTGCGATCGGGGTCGAGGTGGCCAACGCGGCGCTCGGCCTGCGGATGAAGGCGCTCGGCTATGACCCGCAGATCACGGTGCAGCGTGCCTGGCAGCTCTCGTCCGGAGTCGAGCAGGCACTCAGCCTCGATGACCTGTTCGCGCGGTCCGACATGGTGACCGTGCACGTGCCGCTGGTCGATGCGACGCGCGCACTGGTGAACTCCGCGCGGATCCGCCTGATGCGACCGGGCGGCGTGATCCTGAACTTCGCCCGCGCCGGGATCGTGGATGAGAGCGCGGTGCTGGCCGCGCTCGAATCCGGCGCACTCGCAGCATACGTGTGTGATTTTCCCTCGGCAGCGATCAAGGATCACCCGCAGGTCGTGGCCCTGCCGCATCTGGGTGCCTCGACCGGCGAAGCGGAGGACAACTGCGCGGTGATGGCTGCGGAAACGCTGCGCGATTTTCTCGAGAACGGCAACATCCGCAACAGCGTCAATTTCCCGGAGGCCGTCCTGGCAAAGGCGGGCGGCTGCCGGATCGGGATCGCAAACGAAAATGTGCCGAACATGGTGGGCCAGATCTCTACCTGCCTCGCGTCCGCGCAACTCAACATCGCCGATCTGCTGAACAAGTCGCGCGGTGAGCTGGCCTACACGTTGATCGATACCGAGACGCCGATCAGTGCGCAAGTCCTCGGCCAGATCAAGGCGATTCCGGGCGTGCTGGCCGCCCGGCTGATCTAGACATGGCCAGGCGCAGCGGCCAGCGCAAATCGCCTGCGACGCCCGCTGCCGGCCGAAGGCGCCCGTCCCCGGCGGCAGCCGGGACGCCGCCGCTCGAGTCGATCCGCCAGCGCATCGATGCCATCGACGCCCAGCTGCACGCGCTTATCAACGAGCGCGCAGGCCTTGCAGGCCAGGTGGGTATTTCCAAGCACGCGGACGGTCACACCGTCGATTTCTACCGGCCGGAACGCGAAGCCGAAGTCCTGCACCAGGCGCTCGAGCGCAACCGGCGCGAGCGTGGGCCACTCCGGGACGAAGAAATCCTGCGGCTCTTCCGCGAAATCATGTCCGCCTGTCTCGCCCAGCAGGAGCCGCTCAAGGTCGGCTTCCTCGGGCCCGAAGGCACATTCACGCAGCAGGCGGTGCACAAGCACTTCGGACATTCGGTGCGGGCGCTGCCGCTGATCTCGGTCGAGGAATGCTTCCACGAGGTCGAGGCAGGGACCGCCGATTTCGGCGTGGTGCCGATCGAGAACTCGAGCGAAGGAACCGTGAACAACACGCTCGACATGTTTCTCACTTCGCCGCTCCGCATCTGCGGCGAGGTCGAGTTGCGCATCCATCAGAACCTGATGGGTCGCGGGGTCGCGCTTGGCGACATTGCACGGGTTTGCGCTCACCCGCAGGCGCTCGCGCAGTGCCGCGGCTGGCTGGACGAGCATCTGCCGGGCGTCGAGCGCGTGCCCGTCAGCAGCAATGCCGAAGGCGCGCGTCGCGCGCGCGACGAGCAAGGGACGGCGGCGATCGCGGGCACGGCCGCCGCAGAGATCTACGGGCTCAACATGCTGGTGCCGGAGATCGAGGATCACCCGGATAACACCACCCGCTTTCTCGTCATTGGCCGTCAGGCCTTCCCGCCGAGCGGCGCGGACAAGACGACGCTGCTTGCATCGGTCGCGCATACCGATGCACCAGGAGCGCTCTTCCGCATGCTGGAGCCATTCGCACGGAACTCGATCAGCATGACCCGGATCGAATCGCGACCGTCCCGCAGGCGAAAATGGGACTACGTGTTCTTTATCGATCTTGAGGGACACGCCGAGCGGGAGCCGCTCGCCACGGCGCTCGCCGAGCTCAAGACGCAGGCGTCCCTCTGCCGCGTGCTGGGATCCTATCCGCGCGCGGTGCTCTGAGCCGGAATGAGTCAGTTCCACGTCGTACCGTCGCAGGGCGTTGCCGGACGACTGACCGTACCGGGCGACAAGTCGATCTCGCATCGCGCGCTGATGCTGGGCGCGATCGCTGAGGGCACGACGCAGATCGAGGGGTTTCTCGAGAGCGAGGACTGCCTCGCGACGCTCACGGCCCTTCAGCGTCTGGGTGTCGTCGTGCGTCGCCCGGGGCCGGGCCGCGTTGCGGTGGATGGGGTTGGCCTGACCGGACTGCGTGCCCCGGACGTGCCGCTCGATATGGGCAATGCGGGCACGGCCATGCGGCTCTTCATGGGGCTTCTCGCGCCGCAGGCGTTCGACAGCGTGCTCATCGGCGACAGGTCCCTGATGCAGCGGCCGATGGAGCGCGCGGCGGGGCCGCTGCGGGCGATGGGAGCCCGGATCGACACGGACGAGGGACGGCCACCGGTGCGAATCGGCGGCGGCGCGCGCTTGCAAGGGCAGCGGCTCGCCACCGAGGTGCCCAGCGCGCAAGTGAAGTCGGCCCTGCTGCTTGCGGCCCTTTACGCAGAGGCACCCACGACGGTGATCGAGCCGACGGTTACCCGTGACCACACCGAGCGGATGCTGCGCAGCTTTGGCTGCGAGCTCACCAGCCGCGACGGTCGGACGACGCTGCAACCACCGCCGCGGCTGCGGGCCACGCGGATTATCGTGCCGACTGACTTCTCATCCGCCGCATTCTTCATAGTCGCCGGCTGCATCGCCGGCGCCGGGCCGCTCATCATCGAAGGAGTGGGGGTCAACCCGACGCGGACCGGTCTCCTCGAGATGCTGTCCTTGATGGGTGCCGACCTGCGCCTGATCAACCATCGAAATTACGGTGCGGAACCGGTTGCGGATATCGAGGTCCGGCCCGCACGTCTGCACGGCATCGACGCGCCGGCGCGGCTTGTGCCGCTCGCGATCGACGAGTTGCCGGCGTTCTTCATAGCCGCGGCCTGCGCAAGCGGGGTCACGACCGTGAGCGGCGCGGCCGAGCTTCGGGTCAAGGAATCGGATCGGATCGCCGCCATGGCCCGCGGGCTCGCCGCGCTCGGGATCCGCGCCGAGCCGAGCGCGGACGGGATCCGGATCGAGGGAGGGCAGCTGACGGGCGGCGAAGTCGAAAGTGTCGGCGATCATCGCGTCGCGATGAGCTTTGCGATCGCGGCGCTTCGTGCTTCGGGGCCGGTGGAAATCCGCGAGGTCGACAACGTCGCAACCTCGTTTCCCGGTTTTGCCGCCACCGCCCGCTCCGTCGGTCTCGCCATCGAAGAAATTGGCTCGAAGCCGATTATCCAGCGCAGTAAGAGCTCGGAGCCCCATATTCAAGCGATTGGAGGCTCGCGAGCTGGTATTCGTGGTGACGATCGACGGGCCGGGAGGTTCGGGAAAGGGCACGGTTGGGCGCCGCGTCGCGAATCGCCTCGGTTGGCACCTCCTCGACAGCGGCGCGCTTTACCGCCTGGTGGCCTTGGCCGGACTCGACGCGGGTCTGGCGTCCGATGATGAGCTCGGGCATGCCCGCCTGGCCCTGAACCTCGACGTGCAGTTCACCTCCGATTCGACGGGAAATGAGGCAGTCCTGCTCGCTGGCAAGGATGTGACCGCGCGGCTTCGCACGGAGGAGGCCGGGATGGCCGCCTCGCGGGTCGCGGCCATGCCCTCCGTCCGGACGGCACTCCTCGACCGGCAGCGGGCCTTCGCTCGCCCCCCAGGCCTGGTCGCCGATGGCCGCGACATGGGAACGGTCGTTTTCCCGGATGCGGAACTCAAGATCTACCTCACGGCCAGCGCAGAAGAACGGGCCCGGAGACGGCATAACCAGTTGAAAGAAAAGGGCCTTGATGTTAGTCTCGCCGCCCTTTCGCAGGAGATCCGGGAGCGGGATCACCGGGATTCCAGTCGCGCCGTGGCACCTCTACGCCCGGCCGAGGACGCGGTGGTCATCGACTCGACGGGGATCCCGGTCGAGGGCGTGGTCGACGCGATCCTCGCCCTCGTCGGGCAGAGATTTCCTGCGGCTCATTGAAGCCTGACCGCAGCCCGCGGGCGGTCCCGTTTTATCAAGCGCCTGGCTCGGATGCCGGGTGGTTCATCGACAACCCTGCGCGGGCGGGACGCCGGCGAGGAAACAGGCCTGCAGGCCTCGGAAGAGAGTAAATGACCGAAAGTTTTGCGGAATTATTCGAACAGAGCCTGGCGAGCCAGCGTATTCGCCCAGGCCAGATCCTCACCGGCCGGGTGATCGACGTCGGCCCCGACGTGGTCGTGGTGAGCGCCGGCCTCAAGTCCGAGGCGGTGATCCCGGTTCAGCAGTTCAAGAACGAGCGCGGCGAGCTCGAAGTCGCCGTCGGCGACGAAGTTGAAGTTGCGCTCGACAGCGTTGAAGACGGCTCGGGGGAGACGCGTCTGTCGCGGGAGAAGGCCAAGCGCGCCCGCACCTGGGAGCGCCTCGAGACCGCGTTCGAGAAGGGCGAGGTCGTCACCGGCCTCATCAACGGTCGCGTCAAGGGCGGCTTTACCGTCGAGATCGATTTCGTACGCGCGTTCCTGCCCGGTTCGCTGGTCGACGTGCGCCCGGTGCGCGACCCGAGCTACCTCGAGGGAAAGACGCTCGAATTCAAGGTCATCAAGCTCGACCAGAAGCGCAACAACGTCGTGGTGTCGCGCCGCGCCGTCGTCGAGCAGGAGTACAGCGCCGAACGCACTGAACTCCTCGACAAGCTGCAGGAAGGCACGGTCATCAAGGGCGTGGTCAAGAATCTCACCGACTACGGCGCGTTCGTCGACCTGGGTGGCATCGACGGCCTGCTGCACATCACCGACATGGCGTGGAAGCGCGTCAAGCATCCTTCGGAAGTCGTCAACGTGGGCGACGAGATCGAGGTCCGCATCCTCAAGTTCGACCGCGAGCGCCAGCGCGTCAGCCTGGGCTTGAAGCAGCTCGGCGCCGACCCGTGGCAGAACATCGCGCGCCGGTATCCCTCAGGGACGCGGCTCTTCGGCAAGGTCACGAACATCGCCGACTACGGCTGCTTCGTCGAGATCGAGGAGGGCGTCGAGGGCCTGGTCCACGTGTCCGAGATGGACTGGACCAACAAGAACGTCAACCCGTCGAAGGTCGTGCACATCGGCGAGGAAGTCGAGGTCATGGTGCTCGACATCGACGAGGACCGCCGTCGCATCTCGCTCGGCATCAAGCAGTGCAAGCCCAATCCGTGGCGCGAGTTCGCCGACAACTACAACCGTGGCGACCGCGTCTCCGGTCAGATCCGCTCGATCACCGACTTCGGGCTCTTCATCGGGCTGCCGGGCGGTATCGACGGGCTGGTGCACCTCTCCGACCTCTCCTGGGACATCCCCGGCGAGGAGGCCGTGCGCGGCTATCAGAAGGCCCAGACGGTCGAGGCGATCGTGGTGGCGATCGATCCCGAGCGCGAGCGCATCTCCCTGAGCGTCAAGCAGCTGGCCAAGGACCCGTTCTCGACCTGGATCGCGGAGCATCCGAAGGGCACCATCGTGAAGGGCCTGGTCAAGGACGTCGACGCCAAGGGCGCCGTGGTGGATCTGGGTGGCGGCATCGAGGGGTACCTGCGCGCCTCGGAGCTGTCGCGCGATCGCGTCGAGGACGCTCGCACCGTGCTCAAGCCGGGTGACGAGATCGAAGCACGCTTCATGGCCGTGGACCGCAAGGTGCGGACCATCGCGCTGTCGGTCAAGGCCAAGGAAGCGCACGAGGAAGCGGAAGCGGTGCAGAACTACCGCTCCGATTCGACGACTGGCACCAGCCTCGGGGATCTCCTGAAGGAGCAGATCTCCGGACAGTAAGTTCCGATCGATGGCGAGCCCACGGTGGCAAGGAGCCGCCGCGGGCCTGACCGAAGAATAACGAAGCCGAGGGGAGGATCCGCGTGGACGGCGAACGCAGCATGACGAAGTCCGAGCTCATCGAGCTCATCGCCGCAAAGCAGAGTCATCTGCCGGCGAAGGATGTCGAGCTGGCCGTCAAGCAGATGCTCGAGATCATGAGCGACGCGCTGGCGCAGGGTCAGCGCATCGAGATCCGCGGGTTCGGGAGCTTCAGCCTGCACTTTCGCCCGCCACGCCAGGGACGCAACCCCAAGACCGGCGAGACCGTCGCGCTCGCAGGCAAGTACGTGCCGCATTTCAAGCCCGGCAAGGACCTGCGCGAGCGGGTGAACGATACGCAGTCCAGCGGCGATTGAGCCGGTCGCAGCGGCCCGCTGCTAGACTCCGGTCTACCGTTTTATCCCGAGCAGCCATGCTGCGGCGTATCGCGTACCTTTCCGCATTTCTGGCCCTGGCGGCGCTCGGGTTGCTGTTTACCGCACTCAATCCCCAACGATTCGACATCGACATCGGCGTGACGCGCTTCGGCATGTCCGCAGGTCTCGCGCTCCTGATCGCATTCTCCGCGGGGCTGCTCATGGGCGCGGCCTGGCGCTCGGACTGGATCGCACGGTTGCTTGCCGAGCGCGGCCGTCTGCGTCACGCGCTGCGGCTCGCGGAGTCGCGCCGGCTGGCCGATCGCCCAATTGCTGATCCTCGACCGTCGGATGTCGCCTGACGACGGCACGATTTTCTGGCTGACGCTCGCGGGCACGCTCGCGGCCGGCTGGGGGGCGACCGTCTGGTACCAGGAGCGCCGCCGCCGTCGCCGCGTGCGACGCCGTGAGCGTTACCTCGAGGGCCTTCGCTACCTGCTCGATGAAAAACCGGATCGTGCACTCGAGGTGTTTCATGGGCTCGCCGCGATGGACGACGAGACCGTCGACACACACTTCGCGCTCGGCAGCCTTTACCGGCGGAGTGGCGAGGTCGATCGCGCGATCCAGGTGCACCAGAACATCGTCGCGCGCAACAACATCGACGAGCGGCACCGCGATGCGGCGCTCACCGAGCTCGCGCGCGACTACTTTCGCGCGGGACTGTACGACCGTGCCGAGCAGCTCTTCCAGAAGCTTGCGGCGGGGGGCCGCGAGCCGGCCATGGCGCTCGCTTACCTGGTCCGGATCTACGAGATCCAGCGCGACTGGCCGCTGGCCGCTGCGACGCACGAGCGGCTGCAGTGCCGTCGGCCTGCCCGAGCAGCCGGGCTCAATCGCGCACTACTACTGCGAGCTCGCGGAGGCTGCGCTTGCGGAACGCGACCTGCCGGCGGCGCACGCACATCTGCGCGAGCGCCCATCGCGAACAGCGCGAGTTCGGTCGAAGCGCGATCCTGCGCGGAGATCTCGCGCGGCTCGAAGGCGATACGGCGCTCGCCGTGCGGCTCTACAGCGGCGTGGTGCAGCGCGACTTTCACCTGTTGCCGCTCGTACTGCCGAGGCTCGCCGAGGTGGCACGGCAGGCGGGCGACGACGGGGTGCTTGTTGCCGTGATCGACGACCTCATCCGACGTGGCGCCGCGAGCCGCGCTGAGATCGCCTATGCCGCAATCTTGAGCGGGTATTACGACTCTGCGCCAATCATCGATTGCGTGCGCGAATGGCTGCAGACCGACAGCGATCTGAGGGACGTGGCAGGCGCGTTCCTGCCGCCGGGCGCGGCGCCCTCGGTCGAGCAGCTCCGTGCGCTGTCGGGTGCGATGCGCAACGTCGTGCTGCGCCACGCGCGCTACCGCTGCAGCCAGTGCGGTCTCGACAGCTCGACGTTTCTCTGGAGTTGCCCCGGCTGTCAAGCCTGGGACACGCTGCGCGCGATCGCCGCGCTCGAGTTCCTGCCGCGGGCCGCGCGGCCGCGCTCGCCGGGCTGAGCCTTTCTGTACTTTTACGCGAGTTTCTGGCCGCGTCAGGCGCGCGCACATTGGCTAGCTTGGACGACGTAGCGGGCGATGATCCGTCCGCGCACCCAACCGAAGTCCTGGAGGCCAATCGTGAAACATCGCACCCGTCTGATCGCGCGCAGCCTGATTCTCGCGCTCGTGCCCGCCGCGAGCTGGGCCGGTCCCGTCAACGTCAACACGGCCGACGCCGCGACGCTCGCCAAGGAGCTCGATGGCATCGGTCCGGCCAAGGCGCAGGCCATCGTCGACTACCGGCAGAAGAACGGCGCTTTCAAGAGCGCCGACGATCTGCTCAAGGTCGAAGGCATCGGCGAGCGCGTGCTGGAAATGAACAAGGCGAACATCCGCGTGGAGCGTGCCGCGGCGCCGAGCTGACGGCAAGAAACCCGCGGCCGGACGGGGCGTGACGAGCGCGCAATCGTGGCCCGGGCGAGGCCTGCGGCAGGGTCACGATCGCGCTCATTCGGCTGGGGGGCCCTCGCGACGATCCGTTATGATGGCCACGGCAAATTCCGTGTCATCCAGGATCGTCAATGGCCCAGATCCGCGGCGGTGTTTCCCGTGGCCGGGCGCGGCACCCGCTTTCTGCCGGCGACGAAGGCCAGCCCGAAGGAGATGCTGCCGATCGTCGACAAGCCGCTGATCCAGTACGCGGCCGAGGAGGCGCTCGCAGCGGGTGCCGCAAGCTCGTGTTCATCACGGGCTACGCCAAGCGGGCGATCGAGGATCACTTCGACAGCGACCATGAGCTCGAGAAGGAGCTCGAGGCCCAGGGCAAGCGCGAACTCCTGGACGCCGTGCGCGAGATCGTGCCGTCGTATGCGAACTGCATCTATATCCGGCAGCCGGCCCCGCTGGGGCTCGGGCACGCCGTCCTCTGCTCGCGTCCCGTCGTCGGCGACGAGCCATTCTTCGTGCACCTCGCGGACGACCTGATCGATGCCCCGAGTGCCGTGTCTCGCGCAGATGGCGAAGTATTCGCAGGTCGCAGGTCGAGCGTGCTCGGCGTGCAGACGGTTGCCCGACGAGACGGACAAGTACGGCATCGTCGCACTCGACCGCCGAGGAGCCGCGGATCTCGCGGGTGCAACGCATCGTCGAGAAGCCGAAGCCCGGCGAGGCGCCGTCGACGCTGGCGGTGGTGGGGCGCTACATATTGACCCCGCGCGATCTACCAGCAAGCTCGAGAGACCGGCGCGGCGCCGGCGGCGAGATCCAGCTCACGGACGGCATCGCGTCGCTGCTGCCGACGAGGCGGTGTACGCGTACGCGTTCGAGGGCAAGCGCTACGATTGCGGCTCGAAGCTCGGCTACCTGGAGGCGACCGTCGAGTTCGCGCTCAAGCACCCGGAGCTGGGGGAGAATTCTCGAAATACCTGACGGGGGTCGCCGCCGCGCAACAGCCGCTGAAGCACGGCGGCGGGAGCACGACCATGTCGAAGAATGCCGATCTGCAGAAGCGCCGCGACGCATCGATCGCGCGCGGTATCTCGAACCAGCTCCCGGTGTTCGTCGAGCGGGCGCGCAATGCGGAGATCTGGGACGTCGAGGGCCGGCGCTACGTCGATTTCGCGAGCGGCATCGCCGTGGTCAACACCGGTCATGTGCATCCGCGCGTGCAGGCGGCTGTCGCGGCCCAGCTCGATGCCTTCACCCACACGTGTTTCATGGTCACGCCGTATGCGGTGGCCGTGGAGCTCGCGGAGCGACTGAACAAGCTCGCGCCGGGTCCGACGGCGAAGAAGTCGATCTTCGTCACGACCGGCGCCGAGGCGGTCGAGAACGCGATCAAGATCGCGCGCGCCCACACCGGGCGCTCGGGGGTCATCGCGTTCGGCGGCGGTTTTCACGGCCGCACGTTCATGGCGATGGCGCTCACCGGCAAGGTCGCGCCATACAAGGCCGGCGTTCGGCCCGTTTCCGGCCGAGATCTACCACGCGCCGTTCCCGATCGCGTACCACGGCGTCTCGTACGCGGACAGCCTCGAGGCGCTCGAGCACCTCTTCAAGTACGACATCGAGCCCGCGCGCGTCGCCGCGATCATCATCGAGCCGGTGCTGGGCGAGGGCGGCTTCTACATCGCGCCGCCGGAGTTCCTGCAGGCGCTGCGCAAGCTCTGCGACCAGCACGGCATCGTGCTCGTCATCGACGAGATCCAGACCGGCTTCGCGCGCACGGGCCGGATGTTCGCGATCGAGTACGCCGGGATCGAGCCCGACCTCATGACGATGGCGAAGAGTCTCGCGGGCGGGTTTCCGCTGGCGGCGGTCGTCGGCAAGGCGGCGATCATGGATGCGGCCGCACCCGGCGGCCTCGGCGGCACCTACGCCGGTTCGCCGATCGCGTGCGCCGCCGCGCTCGCGGTGCTGGACGTCATCGAGTCAGAGCGGCTCTGCGAGCGCGCCGCCCATCGGCGAGATGATGGCGCAGGGGCTGCGCGACGCGGCGAAGACGCTGCCAGCGATCGGCGACGTGCGCAGCCTCGGCGCGATGGTCGCGATGGAGCTCGTCAAGACGGCGACGCGCACCGGCCGGACGCCGATCTGACGAAGGCGCTGGTCAAGCGCGCAGCGGCGAACGGCCTCGTGATCCTCTCCTGCGGCCTCTACGGCAATGTCATCCGTTTCCTCGTTCCGCTGACGGCGGCGGATGAGATCGTGCGCGAGGGACTCGGGATCGCTCAATACGCGTCGCTCGAGCGGCGC
Source organism: uncultured Gammaproteobacteria bacterium (assembly GCA_963728295.1). Classification (GTDB taxonomy): domain Bacteria; phylum Pseudomonadota; class Gammaproteobacteria; order Steroidobacterales; family Steroidobacteraceae; genus DATJKD01. The sequence goes on from CAVSKB010000013.1 coordinate 180,004, forward strand.
TGGACGGCGGGGGTGAGCGGCTAAGGGGCTGCGGTAACGGCGTAGCCTTTTCGCCAGCAGAAAGCTGAAAGAAGCTTTTGTGGAGAACCTGCTGCCGGCAGGTGTCCACATTTCTTACGCTATCACCTCGTTCTATATTTAATTTCCAGCAGTTAACGATACTGAACGGCTTGATGAAACGCACTGCCCTGGCACGCCGTTTGCCTCTTGTCTCAGATGGCCTGTGCTGCATCGGTGTGCTGCAGCGCAAAATTTGTTTGGCAAGCGTCAGAAAACCTAGACCGAGAAACAAACAACGTAAATGACCGTGCCGGCGGCACTGGTCGGCGGGGGCGCGGTGCAGTGCATACATCGTGCGAGTCGTGGGCTCCTGATGATTGGGCGGTTGACATCCGGTTGCGGCGGTTACTGACGCTCAGTTTGGGACGGCAGCTGTCAGGGGCTGCGCGTGCCGACAACGTCTTTGGCGCGTGGTTCCAGCTCCCACAGGATGACTGGCCCGCGCAGAAGAACTGGCCAATCATCCTGATCCATGCTGTGTTGCTGCCCCCCGATAGTCGTGTGTTGCCACGTATGGCACCTACCGAGGCCGGTCAGCAGACGGCCGATCTTGTATATGACGTCGGGAACCGGCGGGCCGGCTTCCCTCCAGTGGGCTCTGGCTCTGGGACCTGACGTTGAACAACACCCAGCGCTGACCGAATCTTTTGCAGCTCGCAGGCCGTCCGTCGGCAGAGCGGAAACGTCTTCATCGCAGGGGGTGACAACTGGACCGGCTCGACCACCACCAACAGCGGCAACTCCGAACAGCAACGTATTTAGTCCTACACGGGGAACACACTGAACCGCAAAAGGGTAACAATGAATATATGAACTCTTTGCTCGAGAGCGGTGGTATTCGTCGTCGACCGTACTCCCGAATGGCGAGGTTTACATACAGGGTGGCTCGAGTGGGCAGGACCGACCGGAGGTGCGTGAGCTGGACGGCGACTTCCGCCTGCTGAGCGGCGTCGACACCAACAGCAATGCAGGCGCCTGTTCCCAAGGAACTTCCTGGCACCCGACGGCCGCGTCTTCGGGTACGACACGAACGGCGTGATGCACTGGGTCAACCCGAGTGGCGCCGGCGCGCGGACCGCGGCGGGGAGTTTCAATTCGAATTCCGCGGGCTTTTGCCTCCAGCGCAGCGATGTACCGGCCGGGGAAGATCGTGCAGTTCGGAATACACTCCAACCGACCATCACCATCGACATAAACGGCGCGAGCCCGGTCGTACAACAGTCGTCAGAGGATATGTCGTCGGTGCGCCAGTGGGTTTCGGAAACGGTGCTTGCCGATGGCCGGGTGTTGGCGACCGGCGGCAGCGCGGTCGATAACCAAATGACCGGCGTCAACAACACGGCCGCGGTTGGGACCAACCCAGGGCCCCAACGGTACCTGGACGCATCGGGCCGACCGGCCTGCGGGCACGCCTTTACCACTCGATCGCACTTCTGTTGCCGGACGCCACGGTGCTGGTCGGAGGCGGGGGGCGCACCCGGACCGCTGGTCAACAAGCACGTCGAGATCTACCGGCCGGCCTATCTGTACGACGCTTCGGGCAATTTGGCTCACCGCGACCGGTCATGCAGAACCCACCGGACGTCATTGCTTCTTGGACAGACATTCAGCTTCGGTGTCGGCTTCGGCCGATATCCGCCCGCGTGACGCTGGTCAAGACTGGGAGAGCGTCACGGCACAGCGTGAACATGGACCAGCGGTTTATCGAGCTGTCGTTCACGTCTTTTAGCGGGTACGCTCTTCGTTCAGCCGCCGGCAACATCTCGGAATCGCGCCCCCGGGTATTACCTGCTGTTCGCGTTTAACCAGAATGGCGTACCGTCGCTGGGCAAGATCGTCCGCATCAACATCAGCGGCGTGGATACCACGCCACCCGGCGTCCCTGGCGCTGTAACCGCGACCGCTATCGAGCAGCCAGCCAGATCAACCTGAGCTGGGGCGCGGCCACCGACAACGTCGGTGTAACGGGCTACCAGGTGGAGCGCTGCACGGGTGCAGGGTGCACGACATTCGCGAATGGTCACGACGATCGTCTCGGCGACAACGTCAACAACACGGGACTTGCTTGCGTCCACTCTCTATCGCTATCGCGTCCGGGCGACGAGGTTCGGCCCGGGAATTTCGGACCATATACCGGCATCGTGGAGGCAACGACGCAACTCGGCCCGCCGCCACCGCCGACAGCGATCCGCGTAAACGTGGGTGGTCCGGCGTTCACCGATACAGCTGGCAACGTGTGGAGCGCGGATACGGGCTTCAACACGGGCACTGCAGTTGAGCTGGCCGACGAATCTGGCGATTGCGGGAACGAGTGACCCGACGCTGTACCGCACTGAGCGCTGGGACGGCCCATCCGCGCGCCGGAGATGACCTACAGCTCACCGTACCGAACGGTACGTACCAGGTACAACTGCACTTTGCCGAGAACTAGTGGCGCCACTGTTTGGCGTGGGGCAGCAGGGTGTTTGACGTGCAGATTGAGGGGGCAGCTCGCGATCGACAATCTGGACGTGTTTTGCGGAGGCGGGCGCGAACCAGGCGCTCATCCGCACCGTGACGGCGACCGTCGCCGACGGACAGATCAATATCGCCCTCATCCATGGGGTCGAGGATCCATTCATCAATGCGATCGAGGTACTCGGTGGGACACCGGACGGAACCCCCCCGGGCGTGCCGGGCACGCTGACGGCCAGCGCCGTCAGTACTAGCCAGGTCAACCTAGGCTGGGGTGCGGCCACGGACAACGTCGGTGTCACGGGCTACCAGGTGGAACGTTGCGCGGGTGCCGGGTGCACTACTTTCGCACTCGTCAGCGACCGGTGGGCAGCGACGAGTTTCAACAACACCGGACTCGCTTGCGTCTCCACCCTCTATCGTTATCGTGTCCGCGCCACGGATGCCGCAGGGAACTTCGAGCACGTACTCCGCAGATCGCGGCGGCGACGACCCCATCGCCGGCACCCCCCGACGGGACGCCGCCCGGTGCACCCGGGAGCGGTGACGCGCGAGGCGTGGTGAGCTCGAGCCAGATCAACCTTAGCTGGGGTGCGGCCAACGATAACGTCGGCGTGGGACCGGATACGAGGTGGAGCGTTGCACGGGTGCCGGGTGCGCGACGTTTGCGAACGTGACGACGGTGACCGGAGGACGAGCGTTCAACAACACCGGCCTGACCGCATCGACCACGTACCGCTATCGTGTGCGCGCGACAGATGCGGCCGGGGACTTCAGCCCCTACACCGCCACCGTGACCGCAACCACGCAGGCTCCACCGGCAACCGTCGATCCGCGTGAACGTGGGTGGGCCCGCGTACCCGACACGGCTGGCAGTGTCTGGAGCGC
>CAVSKB010000014.1:0-58513 GCA_963728295.1 uncultured Gammaproteobacteria bacterium
GAACGTGCTTCAGGAATTCAGCGGGCAGCTGCGACGGATCGAGCAGTCGATCGAATAGAACCTTGCAACTCGCGTTGCAGACTACGGCGCGCGCCTCGTATTCGTCACCACAGGCGGTGACGACCTTCGTAACTCGGCCGTCCGCCGCCTCCACCTTGACGACCTCGGCGTCGGTTCGAATCTGCAAGCCATGACGGCGGCCCGACTCCGCGATAGCGTCGCTGATCGCGCCCATTCCGCCGCGAATAAAACCCCAGCCGCCAGCCCCCTCGTGTTCGCCCATGATGTGGTGCAGGACGACGTAGGCCGAGCCTGGTGTTCTCGGCCCGGCGAACGTTCCGATTGAGCAGTAATAGCCCAGCACCGCGCGGGTGACGCTGTGCTCGAACCACCGTGACAGATAGTCGTCCGCGCTCATCGTCAGCAGGTCGACGATACGATAGAAGTTCTTCCCGATCCGGCGATACTTCCACGCGAGCTTGAACAGGTCGCGCAGGCCCTTGAAGTCGCGCCTCGCGGGGTCGGCCGGCGTTTCGAACAGCAGCTTGCGCACGACATTGGCCGCGTCGTTCAAGTGCGCGTCGAACTCGGGATAGATCGCGCCATCGTGGCGCGAGAAACGGGCGAACTGTCGCGCCGTCCTTGCGACGTCCCCGCTGAAAACGATGAAGTCGTCAGTTCCGATGGGACAGAAGAGGTCAGTGGCGGGCAGCACGGTCAGGCCTAGCTCGCGCAGCCCGAGCTCCCGGATGATCTTCGGGTGCAACAGGCTCATGACATACGAGAAGGTCGACGTCCTGAAACCGGGTGCGAACTCCTCGGTGACCGCCGCACCACCGATGACATCGCGGCGCTCGAGCGCAATAGTCTTAATGCCGTTCCGCGCGAGATATGCGCCGCAGGTCAGGCCGTTGTGGCCGGCACCGATGATGACGACGTCATAACGTGCTGCCGCCATGTTCGGATGTACTCGTGAGCCGCCCGATGCCTGAGTGGCGAGTGAATGAATGTAAAGACCTTATCGCGACGGGACAAGGCTGTCGGCGGGCGAGGAGCGAGGTCCCGAAGGCGACGCAGGTGGCTCACCTTCGGCTATTCACCGATTCAAGTTGCGACGACGAGCGAGTCTTCCGCGACGCCAGATGGTGATTACTGGCCAGCCTACGTGCGACCATGCGGGAGTTTTGCGTGAATCAGTCCTGCACGGTCCTGCATCGTTGGGCATTCGACTGCAACGGGCGCCCAGCTAACCTGTTGATGCAGTTAAAGTTTCAAACTTCGGCCCGAGACTGAAAATCCGCGTGTCGGTGGTTCGATTCCGCCCCTGGCCACCACCCCCACTTTTTTGAAGCGCAACGGTTTTCCGGCATCGCCGGCGGACCATCGGCGGCCGCGCGGGGCGGAAATCGGCCGACCACCGGACTTCCGGATATTAGGTCGGTCCCACGCCATCCCGCCAACCGTTCTCACTGCACGGCGGTGCGATCGGGCACCAGCCCTTCGGCGCGCATGCGCGCGAGCTCGCGGCGCTGCTCATCGAGACGCATTCGGATGTTCTTTCGCAGCGTCTCGTAGCGCGGAGTCCCGCGCAGCGCCTCGAAGGCAGGTTCCGCCTCCATGCCATACCACCACGCGTTATACCGGACTCCGGCGGCGATGGCCCGCTCCAGCATCGCCAAGGCAGCCTCGAGATCGCCATTGAGCGCGAGCGCGACGGGATGCCATCTGTAGTACCAGTACTCCGATCGGCCACTGCTCACTTCGCGGTTCATGCGACCAATGATCTCCGCAAGGAGCCGCCGACCGCGCTCCTCCTGCCCGTCCTTGATCAGCAGGTCCGCCAGCGCGATGGGTCCGTCGCGTAGCGGCGAGGCACCGGTCAGCGACGGGTGCCCGGCGGCATCCCAGCTCACGTCGGCGATGGGCTCGAGCGCGGCCCGCGCGCGAGCAAAGTCCCCGGTCGCCCGCGCATGCATCCGGATCGCGCTGAGGACCAGACCGTGGATGTTCGGCGCGCTGGTTCGTAGTGCCAATACCTCATAGGCGGCCTCGCCCGCGCGCAACCAGTCACGCTGGTACATGGCAACCATCGTCCGGGGGACGGCAGCTTCGCCGCGCGATTGGTCGATGGCTTGCTGCGCCGCTGCGGGTTCATCCAGGTCCAGGTAGCCCTGGATGAGTATCCGTCGCGCAGCCTCGAGCAGTGGATCGATCGCCAACGCCTGTTCACAGTACCGGATGCCTTCGGCTTGCCGTCCCCCGTTGAATATTCGAACTTCGCAGAGCCGCACGAGGGCCGGCAGATACCGGGGCTTGCGCTCAAGCACCTTTTCGAGCAGCTCGCTCGCTCCAGCCACGTCGCCGCGCTCGTAGGACAGAAACACGGCCTTGGTGACGTCGTAGGCGGGCTCGAGAGGATCAATCCTGCGCGCGCGGTCGAGCAGCTCGAGAGCCTCATCGCGCCGAGCAGGAGTCTCGTACAGCAGGGCCGCGAGACCAGCATAGCCCGGTGCCGAGTTCGGGCTCAGCTCCAGACCGCGTCGGTAGTCCGCCTCGGCGGCGGACAGATCATCGAACGCGGCAAGATGCGCGCGCTCCAAGTAGGCGTCGCCGTTCTCGGGATCGAGCTCGAGGGCCTTCGCAACCAGCTCCTTACCGTGGCGGAGCGCGCGCTTGAATCGCTCCTGCCGATCGTCAGTGACTTCGTATTCCGCGACGAAGACCTCCGCCGCAGCCTGATTTACATAGGCGTCGGCGAACTGTGGGTCCGCGCGTATGGCACGCTCGAAATGGCCGATGGCGTCCTTCGTGTCGACGACCCGATCGTTCGCGAGCAGGCTGCGGCCTTGCAGGAAGGCGAGATAAGCGTCTAGGTTTTTGGTGCCCTGCCCCGTCAGTCGATCGACTGCGCTCGCATCGAGGCTGAGCTCGAGGGCGCGTGTGACCTGCACGGCGATCTCGTCCTGGACCTCGAAGATGTCACCGGGTGGGCGGTCGAACCGCATCGACCAGACATCCGCTCCCGTCTGCGTGTCGATCAGCTGCGTCGTCACCCGCATCCGGGTACGGTCGCTCTGCACACTGCCTTCGAGCAGGTAGCGCGCACCCAACTGGCGACCGATCTCGCGCGCATCGGCCCTCTTGTCCCCGAACGCAAATGATGAGGTGCGTGAGATGACGTCGAGCTCCGCGAGGTTCGCGAGCTGGTGCAGGACGGATTCGGCGATGCCCATGGCAAGCACCTCGCCGTCTTTCGACGTACTCAGGTTCTGGAAAGGCAGCACCGCGATGGCCGGATGCGCTGTCCCGATACCGCCCAGATTCGATTGCCGCACGAGCAGCACCGCGACCGTCGCGAGGAGCACGCCGATGATGAAAACATCGGCGTAGCGACGCGGCCCGTGTGTGACTGGGCGCGCTACACCCTCCGCTGCCGTGTCGAGCGCGATGCCGCGATCGCCCGCCTCGTAGAACCAGGCGAGCGCCACGGCCACCGGAAAGCCGAGGATGGCAGTCACGATCAGGGAGACCATCACCCAGCGTGGGACTCCCAGCGGCTCGAAGGTGACGTCGGCGATCTGCAGCAGCAGCCAGGCGATGACGGCATAGCTCGCCGCGACGCGGATCACCCCCCGCTCGCGCATACGGTGCAACCAACCGCTGGTTTCCCGATTCGTCATTGGCGGCGCAGAGCTTACGTCCTCGCGGCGCCAGGCGGCCAGTCAACCCGTTCTCAGCCGCGAGGGTGCGACGTTGTAGCTCGGCCGGTAGCCTCATCCATCCACGCCTCCCACTGCCGCCCAGTCAGGTTGTAGGCGCGCTCCATCGCGGCTTCATCGGGTGTGACGTAGCGTCCGCACACCGGCGCCCAAACGGCGAGCTGGTTCAATACACGGCCGTCGTAGACCGGCAACGGCGGCCTGAGGTCGGTGGCGTGGCGGTCCGCCCAAGGCGCCGTGCGTAACCTTGCGGGCTTTGCCCAGCGGAGCGCAGTCCAGAATTTTCGGTGCGATATCGTGCGGACTAGGATTCCAGCCGTCCCACGCTCGCGCCCAGGGTAACAAGAAGCTCGTCGAGTTGCTCGAACTGTCTCGACCATCACATCCGCCGCCCCGGTGCCGGCAGCGTCGAGAGCTTCCTTCGAGGGATAAAGGTCGTGCACGACGAGCAATGTCTTGCCGCCTTTTTCTTCGAAGGTCACCGTCGTGATGGCGCCGTCCGGACTCTCCTCATTGCTCCAGGAGAGGCGCGAATGTGGTGTCACTTCCTGGTACTTGCCGAAGAACGCCGATGGGTTCCGGGTCCCCGGGCGAACACCAGTCGGTACCCGCCCCCGACACGAACATCCATCTCGCAGGAAAGCAGGGTCATGCCAATCGATTTCGGCACCCACCACCGCTTGAACAGCTCGGGCTGGGTCCACGCTTCGAACACGATGCGTGCCGGGCCATTGAAGGTTCGCGTGACCACGAGCTCACGCTCGGACTTCCGCTCTACCGTCGTGTAGTTCTTCATGGGGTCAGCTCACTTTCTCTTCCTGCGTTCATCGGCCTTTTCCCGCCGTTTCAGTTCCTCAATAACCTTATCCAGCTCGTCGAAGCGTGCAGCCCAGAGCTGGCGGTACCGCTCGATCCATGCCGCCTCCTCTTCTAGTTGGCGCGGCCCGAGCTTGCAGGTCCGCACGCGGCCGACCTTCTCTGTGGTGACGAGTCCCGCCTGCTCCAAGACGCCGACATGCTTCTTCATGCCCGTAAGGGTCATGTGGAATTTCTCGGCAAGGTCCGTGATCGAGGCGTCCGCACGCCCAAGCTGCTCCAGAACGCCGCGTCGTGTAGCGTCCGAGAGCGCGGCGAATGAGGCATCAAAGCGGCTCGAGCTATACTGAACCATATGGTTCAGTATATAACACACGAGTTGGCGGGCATGCAAGGGAGTCGAGCGCGTGCGATGCCGAACGAGAGGATCTCCATGTCGAAGTTGAATCAGCTGATCGGGCTGCAGACGAGCAATTTGAGTGTGCGGGAGCTCGCCCGCGCCCTGGGGCTGTATAGGTAGCGGACGGGTACGCGTTCGAGTCGAGACAGATTGCGTTCCCACGCCTGTTCGGTAACGGCAAAAATCTCGTCGAGACGATGCACGCGCTCGGCGATAAAGTCAGGACGGCTAATGAATCCATCGCGGCCGGGAATCGGTCAGCCAGACGCGACATGGCACTGCCTCCTCTAGAAAACGTGATCACGAGCTCGGCGTGATATTCGCCCGCGCAGCGCAGCGACGATCAGCGATTTTCCGAAAAGCCGGTAGCGCCGCGGGCACACAGCAATTCTGAAGCAGGCGGAGGTCGGTTCGCTGATCGGAGAGCTGTGTTGGTAGCGCAGGCGGTGGACGACCGAGCACTGTTTTCCCTTTATCGCGGCGCGAGCCGGGGGCGATCGCGTCTAAGCACGGTTCACGTCGTCGGGCTTAAGCTAGGTGTCTAAGCTGCGTGCGGGAGATGCTTATGTGCCGCAATATCAAGACCTTGTTTAACTTTGAGCCGCCGGCTACAGAAGAAGAGATTCGGGCGTCCGCTTTGCAGTTCGTCCGGAAGCTGAGCGGCTTCAACCACCCATCCAAGATCAACGAGGCAGCTTTCAACCGAGCTGTTGAGCAGGTCAGTGATGCAGCGTGGCTCCTGGTAGGCACGCTAGTCACTCTGGCGCCACCCAAAGACAGAAAGGTGGAACGGGCAAAGGCCATCGCAGAGGGGGCAAAACGGTTCGGCGGCGGCCAGGCCCGCAGTGCGTAGCCGCGGCCATGGGCGTGACGAACGCGGGGCTCACCCGCTGAGGAATCGAGCGCGTTGCCTTCGGTGCTACCCCGCGCTTCTTCTTCGTTGTTCTCATCGCGAACGAATGGGCACCGCTTCTTCGCTACTTCGGTACCTTCACGTCGAACTCGATCGCTGCGAGCTGCTCGGGGGCCATGCCATGTTTGCGCAAGAACGGCAGCCAGCGAGAGGTCCGAGTGGAGGTTGACGAACATCGGATAAGGCGGAATCGAACCTAGGTCTATGTTGTGGTACTGGGCCGCTTTGTCCAACCACTGAAATGCACCGTCGGTGTCGCCGCGGAACGCGAACACCATCGCAACTGAAACGGCAGACGTCCTAGGATACTTCTGGATCAATTCGGCAATTGCATGATCGGATTCGGAACTCATCCCCAGGGAGTGGTAGGCCATCGATAAGCCTGGTAGTCGCCACTGCTCGTCAGGCTCTAGCTTCATCTCCTCGAGCGCAGCTTTGCCGTCTCCCTTCTGTAGGTATGCTTCGCCAATGTAGTAGTGCTCAGCGATGCTACGCGGCGCCAGACTGAGCACCGTGCGGGATGCGGCGATGGCCTCGTCAAGGCGCCCAGCGTGAGACTTCGCTATCCCGAGTTGCTCATGTCCCACGTAGTTCAGCGGGTCGCGATCCACTTGATACTCAAAGAGTCGAATGGCGTCCTCAATTCGGCCAAGGCGCCGCGCCACAAAGCAGGCCGTGCCGACGACGTCTTCGGCGCCGCTCGCGGCCGGTGAAATTACTCCTTCTGAACGTGCAACCGCACGGACTTGACGGTTGAGCTCACGAGCTCGAGTGCGAATCTTGGTTCGGTCAAATCCTTCTTGACCAGCACGTCCTCTTCGTCGTCCATCTCGATGTCGTACCGGCTCGTATCGAGTTGATCTTCGAAAGTGTTCTTGATGACGCGAGCAACGTGGTCTTCGCTCGTGCCGTCGTCGATCACGACTCTGACGTCCTGAGTCGCGCCGCCCTTCGGCGTCACGCGGAACAGGATTTCGCCGTCCGAGTTCGCGCCTTCGCTGACCTCGATGCGCCAGGCGTTGGAGTAGCTCTGCTTGCCGCTCGACGGTGCCGCGGCGGCCTCCGCCGGAGTCGGCGGGGTTGTTCCGCAGCCGAGCAGATTCAAACCGATCGCGGCAAGGCCGAGCAGGAGGGGACGCATGGTCACAGGAGATCTCCGGGAGAGGACTTGTGGCCCAGGTTAGGCACGCGCACTCAGCATTCGAAAACCGTTCGCGGAGCAGATCCTTCCTTCGCGTGATAGGAGCGGAGCCCCGGCGAACTGCTCGCCAGTCGTCTATCGTTCCTTTTGGGTGTCTTCGGGCTTGCGGACCTTTGATCGTGAGCGACCTTCGCGCTCCGCATCGAGCATCTCGTCAGCTTCCTGCTCGCTGTGCGGCGCGGCCTCCCGGGCCAGCTCTTCCGTGTCGTTTTCCGCGACGAACCGCTCGACATCTTTGCGGTAGCGCCGCGCCGACTCGTAGTCGCCCTCTCCTTGAATCTTTGGATCGCGATTCTTTTCCGACATGATGTAGCCTCCTGGGTCCGATAATCGGGCGCCGCCTGCCAGCCTCAACCGCACTTTGCCCCCGACGGCTCGGTCTCGCGTCATCAGCCGTACACGCATGGTGCCGTAGGAGAAAACAGGTTCTTTTACGCACCAAAGGATGGTCCCAATGCACAAAAGCAAGCTCTCAACGGTCGTCATCGACTGTCAGGTGGACGATCTGACCGAAGCGACGCGCTTCTGGAGTGCGGCGCTCGGGCGCAAGGTCGATACGTCCGAAAGGCCTGCGACGAATAAGTATGTCAAGCTCGGCAGCGGTACCGAAGAGTTGATCGTGTTAGCCCAGAAAGTGCCTCATCCGAGCCGTGTTCACCTCGATGTTGAAACGGACGACATCGAGGCCGAAGTAAAGCGGCTTGAAGCGCTCGGTGCCAGGCGCATCGAGAAAATCGAGACTTGGTGGGTCATGGAAGCGCCAACTGGTCACCGCTTTTGCGTCATCCGTCCTCAGCGCGACGGAAAGATGCCTGATGATGCAAATCGATGGGAGTGAGCTACTCTCTCCGCATGGGTCGTGTCCACAGCACGTGCGCTCAGCTAGTCCCTGTCAGATCTTTACCTGCGCCCCAAGCTCGACGACCCGATGCGACGGCAGGCAGAAGTATCCCATCGGGCTTTCGGCGTTGCGCATCATCCAGGCGAACAGCCGTTCGCGCCAAAGCGCCATTCCTTTGATCTTAGTCGCCAGCGGCGTTTGCCGGCTCAAGAAGAAGCTGGTTTCCTCCTGAGCCAGCGGCGCGCCGATGCCGCCCAAGCGCTGGAGCGCCTTGGGAACGTTCATCTCCTCCATGAACCCCCGGCGCAGCGTCACCCTGAAGAATCCGTGGCCGAGATCATCGACGGTCACCTCCGCGTCGGGCGGGACGTAGGGAACGTCTTCGACCGCTACCCTCACGAACAGCGAACGCTCGTGGATGACGCGGTTGTGCTTCATGTTTTGCTGCAGCGCTTGGGGAATGCCATCGGGCTGGGACGTCATGTATACGGCCGTGCCGGGCACGCGCGTGACCGACTGAACGCCCGAGCCAAATAAGTCTTCCACGGGAATTTCGGTTTTGCGCATCTGGGCGGCGAGCAGTTTCCTGCCTTTGGCCCAGGTGGTGAGGAACGTGAAGGCAACGATGCCGACGACGAGCGGAAACCAGCCGCCTGCGGGCACCTTCATGAGGTTCGCGCCCAAGTAGGCCATGTCGACGACGAAAAAAAGCGCCAGCATCGGGACGGCAGCCCACGCAGGCCATTTCCACAGCGTGAAAAGCACGACCGCCAACAGGCAGCCGTCGATGAACATCGCCCCGGTCACCGCAATGCCATAAGCGGCGGCGAGGTTGCTTGAGCTCCTGAAAACCAGGACAAGCAGGACCACCATCGTCATCAGCGCCCAGTTGACCATCGGGATGTAGATCTGCCCCGCCGCTGCTTCGCTCGTGTGGCAAATCCTGAGTCGCGGGACGAAGCTGAGATGAATTGCTTGCTGCGTGACCGAGAAGGCACCGGAGATGACCGCCTGGCTGGCAATGATGCTGGCGAGGGTAGCGAGAATGATGAGAGGGAACCGCGCGATCTCCGGGGCGAGCAGGAAGAAGGGATTCCTGATCGCGTGCGTCGCCCCCTCCGTATCCAGCGCAAGGATCATAGCGCCCTGGCCCATGTAGTTAAGCATCAACGCAGGCATCACGAAGACGAGCCAGGAAAGACCAATCGGCTTTCGGCCGAAATGCCCCATGTCAGCATAAAGAGCCTCCGCTCCGGTCACGGCCAGCACGACCGAGCCCATAGCGAGAAACGCACGCAGGCCGTCCGTCAGAAAAAAGTCGAAGGCATTGAGCGGATTCAGGGTGTGTAAGACGATCGCCGGGTCGTCGGCGATGTGCATGATCCCGAAGACAGATATTGTCGCGAAATAAAGCAGCATTATCGGGCCGAAAAAGCTCCCGACGCGGCGCGTGCCATGGGACTGGATCGAGAAGAGTCCCATCAAGATGATTACCGCGATGGGTACCACAAAGGGGCCGAACCGTGGCTCGACGGTCTGCAGCCCCTCGACCGCCGAAAGCACTGAGATGGCAGGCGTAATCATGCTGTCGCCGTAGAAAAGCGCGCAGGCAAATACGCCGAGCAGCACCATCCCGGATGTCCATCGGCGCTTCGGAATCTCGCGGCTGATGAGTGCAAGCAGCGCCAGGCTGCCGCCTTCGCCTTTGTTGTCGGCCCGCATGATGACGACGACATATTTGATCGTCACCACGATCATCATTGACCAGAAGATCAGACTCAGCACTCCGTGGATGTGCAGCGGGTCCGGCGCGATCGGGTGATGGCCGGCGAACGTCTCGCGAAAGGCGTAGATCGGGCTGGTGCCGATGTCGCCAAACACGATGCCGATCGCGCCGACCGCCAGCTTCAAGATACCTTGCCGCTGATGGTCGTGCGGGCCAGTCCGCACTTCCGGCAGCGGCGCAACAGCGGGAGGGTCGTTCATAAGTGTCTCCGAGACAGCTCACCAAGTTTGGGTAGACACACACTGGGTAGAGCCGATAATCAGAACTGCAGGAGATTTGCGTCGAAGATGAGTGAGATGTCCGCGGTCACCCTGTTCTTCTTGTATTGCCGGTTCGCAAGCCAGCCCCCGCCTGCGAGGCTGAGAGTTACGAACACGGTTCCGGCGAGTAGCTTCTTGCGTTGTGGTGTGCCCGGGACGCAATAGGCGATGATCGTTAGCGCGGCGATTCGAAGGGAGTACTAGCCGGACAAGCATATCCGGTCGATCACAGCATTAATGCCTCGTGACACGCGCGAACGGCCCGCGCAGGCTCTGCGCACGGATCCAAGTCAGCGACTTGTACAACTCGTCGCGTAGCTTCCTAGATTGCTTGATCAGCGGTTGCCTGCGCGGCCCTATTTGAGAAGAGCCGCCCATGGAGGGCGGCTCTTCTCTTGACAAGCGACTGAGCGTACTTTGTCCGCGTATACAGCGCTGCGTGAGCGACCTCGCTTCCGCCCGTCGACACGAGCAGCCACGCCCAGTCGTCCCGTTGCGGGAATCCCCTCGGGACATCGACCGTCACGCGTACCGTCGTCGTCGCACCGGGTGCGAGCGTGACGGAGGCCGGGAAGACGGTGTAGGACGCGCCTCCAGCGAACGGATCTTCGATTGAGAACTCGAAGGTCGCGGTGGATTCGGTCAGGTTCTTCACGATGATTTCACCCGAGCGGTTCTGACCGGATCCGGACGGAATCCCGCCGAACGCTACGCTGACCGGGTCGAGCGACACGCTCGCCTGCACGGCATTGAGCAGGTTTTCGAGCCCCGCACCCACGACGTTCGGATTGTCGACGATGGTCTCGCCGGTCACGAAGTCGCGGAGCACACCGCGAACGGCGGTATTTACGATCGCGGAGCGCACGTCGGCAGCTGCCCAGTCCGGATGCTGGTCGATCACGACGGCAGCAGAGCCCGCGACGTGCGGGGTCGCCATCGACGTGCCCTGGAAGAACGCCCAGCACGATGGCGTCGTCTGCTCGCATGCAAAGGCGGGCTGGGAGCTCAGAACGTTCACGCCTGGGGCAACGACGTCCGGCTTGACGCGGAACTGGACATCCGTGGGCCCGAGACTCGAGAAGCCCGCCATGATGTTGTCGTTCGCTGTACGGAAATACTCGAGCCCGGGTCGAATCGTCGTCAGGACGCCGTCCTTGGTCGCGAGGACTCGACCATCCTCCAGCCCGACCATATAGGCCGGGATGGTCGGCTGATTGGGTGTGTCGTCGGAGGCCATCCCCACCGGGTCGCCGGCGACGTTGTTGACGACGAGTACCGCAATGGCACCCGCCGCCTGCGCGTTGCGGATCTTCGTCGAGAAGGAACAGGTGCCGCGCGAGACGAGCGCGATCTCACCCGAAAGACTTCCCGGCGCGAGCGCGGTGCAGGCGGTGCTCAGGTCGGTAGCGGGGTCCGTCGCTCCCTCGGTCACGACCGGCGAGCGGCGCCGTGAGGTCCTCTGTCACCGTCGCGAATTCGCCCGACGCCGCTCCGAACCGACCCCCGTCGGCCGTCGTGACCGGTGCGCCGACGAAGTGCCCGACGGAACTCGCCCCGGCGGTAATGGCTCGCGGCGCAAAGCCCGGCGATTCCACCGTCTCGTCTCCCGGCCCGGTATTGCCGGCCGCGATCGCGCTGACCATGCCGGCGCGGTCAAATCGGTCGACGGCCTGCGAGAGGAGATCGCGCACGCCGTTGGACCCGCCGCCCAGGCTCATGTTGGCGACGTCAAATCCGAGCTCGTACGCGCGTTGCAAGGCGTTCAGGATGTCCTCCGAGCGAGCGTCTGCGAGCGTGCCCGGGAAGACATTGAAGTTGCCGAGCATCGCCCCCGGGGCGACGCCGGATGGGTCGTACGGTATGTCAACGGGCCCGTTGGACGGGTCGTCGATCCACGCGGGCGTGTGAGCGTTGCAGGCCGCGGTGCCCGCGACGTGCGTGCCGTGACCGTTCTGGTCGGCCGTGCCAAAGCCGGACTTGGCGAGCTTGTTGTAGAAGGCCTCTGCGTAAATGACCTTGTCGTTCGTGCCGCCGTTGACGACGTTGTCCGGTGCATTCCCTTCGGGATACCCGGCGTCGCTGAAGCAGGGATGCCGTATGTCGATGCCCGAGTCGATGATCGCGATCTTGACGCCTTCGCCGGCGCGCTCCGGGCCCGCAGGCGCCAGTTGCCACGCCTCAAAGGCGTCGATCAGTCCAAGGTCGGGGTCGTCGTGCGCCGTGGGGCGGTAGAGTCCCTGGTATTCGGCGTACAGGACTTGTGGCGCCGAGCGAATCGCGGCGAGGCTGGTGCCGTTCAGCTGAACGGCGACGGCATTGAGCGCCACGTCGAACTCACTCGTCACCCTGGCCCGCGGAGCGTTTTGCCGGAGCCATTGCTTGAAGTCGTTTCGAAGTGCCGCGAGCTGCGCTCGATGGGACTTCACGCTGTTGCTCGAGAAGTCGATCTTCTTGCCTTTGGCAGGTCTGGTTTTTTCGTAGGTGGCAAGCGGAACGCCTTTGAGCTCGACGAGCGCGCTGGACTGGTCGACTCGCTGCCGTACGGCGGTCGCGCGAGACTTTGAGTCCGATGGCGTCACTCCGAGCACCGGCATGGAGATCATTGGAAACACGAGCAGGAAAAGCGTGAGAAATCGCTTAATGGCCATTCGGTTACCCTCGGCAGGATTGGATCGCTGACAGCGGTGGCGCAGTCTCACGAACGGGGTTGCGACTCGCAATCGGAATGATGCCCAACGAACGTAGGACATCGACCGGCATTCTCAGGCCAGCCTTCCGACTGTTCGAAGCGCCGTGTGGTCCCGCGCGTTCCGGTTCGGTATGGGCTCGGTCGGGCAGGGGGGTTCGGTCGGCCCGCGGGAAAATCCCTTGCCGGTCTTCGGTTTGAGGAGGCCGAACCGGGCTCTCCCTCGTACTGAAAATCCGCGGCATCACCGGCGGACTATAGGTGACCGCGCGGGACGAAAATCGACCGACCATCGGACTTCCGGAAATCGGGTCGATGCTCGCGTCATGCGGCGCACCCCGCGGCGCGGCCCGGCGGTGGCCGCGTCGGCCCCGGAGTGGCCGCGTGGGGCGCACTGGGGCGGCGGCCATGGGCTCCCATGGGGCGGTGGCGCGCGTCCCGGGTGCCGCGAGGGACGTGACTTCGGAGGGTGCCCGCCCGAGTGCTCGCGAACGCATGCTCCGCAGGGAATCGCAGTCAGGCTGTAGGCCCGCTCCATCGCGGCTTCGTCGAGGTAACGGCGACTCCCAGTGAGCGAGGGCGGGCAACTGAACGCTACTTCGCGCGGTACCCGGATCCCGCAAATCGCTCTAGGCACGGCTCTCAGAGGGCACCGGCAAGGTGAAATACTTCGAGGGCACTCCGATCCCGACCTCGATCGTGCTGGCTGGGATACTCACGGTTGCCGCGTCCCAAAATGCAATCGGGTCAAACCTCTGGTTCGGTGCATTGAGCATCGCGGGCTACGCGCTGCATCCCCTGGCGCTGCTGTTTTTGCTATCCGTCTCGCTCATGATCAGCCGCATTCGAATTCCAAAACTCTAAGATCGTTGTCCGAACCCGTTGCGGAGCGCTGCAGGTCGGTAGGCTGTGCCATGGGGCCACCGTCGCACGCGGTCTTTCATGCTGCTTTCCGTAACCGGTCATCGTGGTGTTGCGCTCGATTACGGCTCGCTATGGCTCAGATCCCCACGGCCCTTTCAGCCGCGCGGTGTTCCGCTTCGTGGTGCGGTGCTATCGTCATCCGGACTGTCGTGGATCCCT
Organism: uncultured Gammaproteobacteria bacterium; assembly: GCA_963728295.1. Lineage (GTDB taxonomy): Bacteria > Pseudomonadota > Gammaproteobacteria > Steroidobacterales > Steroidobacteraceae > DATJKD01. The sequence goes on from CAVSKB010000014.1 coordinate 13,706, forward strand.
GCCTTGGCCAGAAACCGCGAAACGGAAATTCTTGTAGTCGCCGGTCGCGAAGTTGCCATCTCGCACCCCGACAAGGTGCTGTTCCCCAAGCCGAAGTACACCAAGCTCGACCTGGTGCGCTATTACCTTGCGGTGGCCGAAGGGGCGCTGCGTGGCGCGGGCGGCCGTCCCAACATGCTCGTGCGCTACCCGGACGGCATCGGTCGCGAGCACTTCTATCAGAAGCGGGCGCCCAAGAGCCGGCCGGCCTGGATCGAGGTGGTCGAACTGCGCTTTCCGTCGGGGCGCGCGGCCGACGAGGTCGTTCCGCGTGATGCGGCGGCCCTCGCCTGGCTCGCCAATCTTGCCTGCCTCGAGTTGCACCCGCACCCGGTTCGCGCCGAGGACCTCGAGCATCCCGACGAACTGCGCATCGACCTCGACCCGGTGCCGGGAATCGAATGGACGCAAGTACGAGGAGGTCACCTCGGTGGCCCGTGCCGTCCTTCAGGACTTCAATCTGACCGGCTGGCCGAAGACGTCCGGTTCGCGCGGCATGCACATCTGTGTGCGACTGGAACGCCGCTGGGTCTTCGACGAGGTTCGTCGTGCAGCCCTCGCGCTCGCGCGCGAAGTCGAACAACGCGTGCCGAATCTCGCCACCAGCAAGTGGTGGAAGGAAGAGCGCCACGGCGTGTTCGTCGACTACAACCAGAACGCCAAGGATCGCACCGTCGCTTCCGCGTACTCCGTGCGACCTACTCCTGACGCGCGAGTTTCGGCACCGCTTACCTGGGATGAGGTCGGCGAGTCCGAACCGGCGGATTTCACGCTCGCGTCCATGCCCACGCGCTACGACAAGATCGGAGACGCGCATGCGGCGATCGACCAGCACGCCGGCTCGATCGAGGGCCTGCTCGAGCTTTTCGAGCGTCAGGGCCTGGGCGACGCGCCCTGGCCGCCGCATTACCGGAAACAGGCATCGGAGCCTCCGCGAGTCCAGCCATCCAAGCGCAAACGCGCCCACAAACACCCATTGATCGAGATTGGTCGCGCCCGTCGCAAGGAGGATGCGCTTGCCGGGCTCACGCGCTGGAAACGGCGCCACCCGCAAGCTGCGGCGCACCTGGAGCCGGCTGACGTGCTGATCGACGCGATGCGCGGGCGCTACAGCACTTGGACGCGGATCCGCGTCAATCTGCAGCACGTGCCCGAGGAGCTGCGGCCCAATCAGGAGCCGCTCGACCCGGACGAGAAGATCCTCTCGAGCTCGTAGGGCTTGGTGACTTCCAGCTGATCATAGCGGCAATCCCGCGGCCGCTTGTCGGGTCGCCACCGCAGGAAAAGCGCCGCGTGACGGAATCGATCGCCCTGCATGTGGTCGTACTTCACCTCGCAGACGCGCTCAATCCTGAGCGGTTCCCAGGAGAGGTTTTTGCCCGCACTCCAGCGGCTCTGTGCGCCAGGCATCCGGCTCGATTGGGCCGCGGCTCCCGCCCATTCTCGCCACGGGTGTTCATCCATCGCGTTCTTGCGCAGCGGCGCAAGCTCCCTTGCGAGCTGCCTGCGCCTGGCCATGGTGAAGGAGGAAGTGACCCCGACGTGCTGGAGCACTCCTGCGTCGTCGTACAGGCCGAGCAGCAGCGAACCGATCGCGTCCTTCCCGCTCTTGTGCCAGCGGAATCCCGCGACGACACAGTCGGCTGTGCGCGCGTGCTTTACCTTGATCATTGCGCGCTTGCCGGGCAGGTATGCTCCCGACTCCGGTTTCGCGATCACACCGTCCAGGCCGGCTCCTTCGAAACGAGTCAGCCACTCGAGCGCAATCGCCCGGTCGCGCGTGACCGGTGTGAGATATACGGGCGGCTTGACCGCACCTAGCAATTTCTCGAGGACGGCGCGGCGTTCGGATTGCGGTGCTCCCAGGAGATTACGTCCGCTGACCGCAAGCACGTCGAAAGCAACGAACGAGGAGGGCGTGTCTTTTGCGAGCTTGACGACGCGCGACTCCGCCGGGTGCAGACGGAGCTGCAGAGCGTCGAAGTCGAGCCCCTGCGTCGTGACGATGACGATCTCGCCGTCGACCACGCAGTCTTTCGGAAGGCGCTCGATCAGCGCGTCATGAAGCTCCGGAAAATAGCGATCGAGGGGTCGCGAGTCGCGGCTTTGGATATACACGTCGTCCCTGCCGCGAAACACGATCGCACGAAATCCGTCCCACTTGGGTTCGTACAGGTAACCCGCGCCCGGTGGCAGCTCCTCCGCGAGCTTGGCGAGCATCGGCTCGACCGGCGGTTTAACCGTCACGCCTGAGGTTGCCTTCGAGGACACGCGGATTGCGCACAGCGTCCTCTTTCGAGACAGGCATTAGTCCTCCTCATTCGGACCCGGTCTGTGAATGCGGCGCATCGACGGGCTTAGACTCAGGCGAACCGCGTTGGCGCAGAAATATGCTCAGCACCACCATGCCAAGCAACGCTAGGAATTCGCTTTGCCAGTTTTGGGTTGACTCAAACCAGAACCGCGCCGTGTGCATGTATTGGAGCACTGACACGCCGTCACCCCCATGCTGGAGCTGCTCGGCGGTGTACTCGCGCGCGCCGCCCATCGCATGGAGGACAAACGACACGACAAAGAGCCCCAAAAACGCCAATGAGAGGGAGTTTTCGTAGAGTCGGAGGATCCAACCTCCACGGCGCACAGGTCCTGGCGCGTCCTTGCGACCCTTCGCTTTCCGAGGATCACGATCGACCGCTTCAGGCTCATCGAGTTTTTTCGACTCAGAGGAACCCTTCTGGAAGAGAGCCACGGTGAGTAAGACGTACGCCGCCATCTGGAGGAATTCGCTCTCCCAGTTCTCTGCCGTAGCTTCCATAAAGTGGCCGGTGCTCAGGTACTGTGCGAACCCGACCTCTGGCTGGCCGTGATCGATCTGCTCATTGTTGTACTCGTGCATCCCGGCAACTACTTGCGCGCCAAATGTCAGGATGAAAAGCACAAGCACCACAATCGATAGGCCGTTCTCGCGCAAATGCGAACGCAAACCGTGACCGCGTGTGTCTACTTTTTGCCTCCGCGTCGAGGCCCCGCTGGCACGGCGCGTTGTGCGCGGGGACCCGACGCGATTTATAGGCCTATACAGCACGTCAGCGACCGAGGAAGGCTCCCCGCTCCGTGCCCGCCTTTGCTGGCGTGCCCTGCATCAGCTCGGCTTTTCGGGCGGCCAGTTGTTCGCCGAGGGCGTCCAGATCCATTTCAGACTGTCGCGACTTTGCAAACAGGCCGCCGGGCTGCTCCTCTTCCTTGACATGATGCTTGATCATTTCCGAGAGCACCGTGACCTTCGCGTCGAAATACTCATCGTCCGGGCCGGAGGCCTCGATGTCTGCAATCAGACGCTTGGCGCCTTCGTGCTCCACTGCAGCCTCATGGTGCAGATCCTCCTCCTCTGTCGCCTCCAGGAACGCCGGATAATAGATCTCCTCTTCGATGGTTGCGTGCACCGTCAGAGCAGTACAGATCTTCTCCGCCAGCTCCTGCTTGCGATCGTCAGAGCGCGCTTTTTCGAACGCCTCGAAGTAGCCCTCGACTTCCCGATGATCGGCCTTGAGTAGCGCGATTGCGTCTTCACGTCCGGCCGCCCGGCTGCTGCGCGTCGCACGCGTGTTCGCCGTCTTCGAGCCGTTACCGCCGTTGGAAGATTTCCGTTTCGCCTGTGCCATGGTTTTGTCCCCAGTCAGTTGTTAATGAGCGGGGCAGAGTCTAGACCCCTGTAACGCTCTAACCTGTCGTCCGCGACCCGTGGTCCTTGTCCGTGCTCGTCCCACGTTGCGACCTCCACGCGTTCCATCCGTGCGTGCCACTGCTGAACGCAGCGCACTGATCGACTGTTTCCCGTGAACCTTTCGCGCGCGATGCACTTCGTAACGGTGCAGCCCCCGCGAAATCGGTTCGCAGTAATGCGGCGGCCTGATGGTCATAACTGTCGGGTAGGAAGAGCACCGACGCACATTGCTGAATTTCGCGGCTGCACGCGGCTCCACCATCACCGTACGGTGCAGCCCCTCCGGAGATGACCTCTAACTAAGCAAAGGTGACTCAAATGCGTTTACGAATTATTGCTTCTACAGTTGTGCTGGCAGGCGTGCTCGCCCAGCCCGCGTTGGTGTACAGCCAGACTGATTCCGCCATTTCCGCCGACACGGTTGCGGCGGCCGATCGGGAAGACCGCGGCGAGTGGGGCTGGCTTGGCCTGTTCGGGCTTGCAGGGCTGCTCGGCCTTCGAGGTCGCGAGCGCGAGCGCAACGACGTTCCAGTGCGTCGCCCGGTGTAGTACGACAATGCGGGTCCGGTTGCGCATGATCTTCGTGCGCAGTCGGACGCGCAAACTGGGTCGAAGCGCTACGTCATGTCATCGGCAAGCATCGAATTATTGTTGACGAGCGCCACTACTTCACGGTCGGACTGTTCCTATGCAGTGCGATACCAAGGCTTTATCCGACGCCGCGCTACTGGACGGCCGGCCTCGGGAATACCCAAGCCTGGAATTAGTTTGCTGGCCGCTGAAATCGCACCGCGCGACACCCGCGGCCAATCGCACAACCCTACGCAAGAGTTGAATTCTGCTCCAAATAAGTGAAGCACCCGCGCCGCTAGTCCCTGCCGACGCTCTGCTTGGAAGCGTGTCCCTCCGTGTCCCCAGCGTCGACGTTCAATACCGCCAGTTCCGCTCGAAGCCATTCCCGATTAGCAATGCGCTGCATCTGTGTTCCTTCCATTTGATGTAGCAGCGCAATCGCGCTGCTCGCATCGTCACCGGCACGTTCTAAGCTCGAAATAAGCCCACACTGGTTAGCTATAAGTTGTTCGCCGTTCGCTACGTGGTCCTCCGCGGCTTGCAGATAGCTGATGATGAGGGCACGGTCCATGGCGGGACGGTACAGAGGTGCCGCCCCCCAAAGCTAGAGGACGCGCTCCTAGCGCAGCGTCAGACCACCATTGAGTGTGAGACCAGCCTCAACGAGGCAAGCGCATGGAGAAGACCGTCTCCGAAACGTTGGAGCGCGCTTCCGCAGTTCCACCATGAGCCTTGGCGACCTCCCGCACGATGTAGGGTCCCAAGCCAAGTCCTGCGGGGTGGTCGGCGCTGCCCATGCCGCGCTTCAACGGCTCGAAGATCTGCGACAGCGTGGCCGGATGGATGGGCAAGCTTCGGTTTGCCACTTCGGTGCGGACGTCGGACTCTTCGCCCGTTACGGTGATTCGCACCGGTTCGTCATGCGCGCCGTAATGGATCGCGGTGTACTCACACCCGTGGGGGATCGGTTTCGCGGTCAAAATGTCGGTGTTGAGTCAGAGCAGCTACGAACGCCGCCATGCCCTCCTGAAGGTCTGAGTCGTCGACTCGCAGCAGACCGGGATCCGAATCACCAGATACCAGTGTCGGCGGTATTCCCGCCTTGTCGAGCAGTACGGAAGCACCGTCGAGCAGAAGAATCGGCTTGCAGTGCCGATACTGATCTTTCAAAAACTCGAGGGCCTGACCGCTGGCAGCAAGGGTCTCGCCTTCCAGGAAGATGGCGGCGTCCCACAGCACCGACGGCGCAGCTTCTAGCGAAACCTCCACCTCGACCGGCTCGCCTTTTGCGCTTTGAACTTGACCCATCTTGACGCCTACGAAGCGCGGAACGGCGCCCTCTGCGACGAGCGCCTCGTGGATTTGCGCGGCAGCGTCGCCGTCGACCCCATCGGCGACCAGCAATGCGACGCGTCGTGATCGAATGCCAACCTGACCTGGACGGACGAGCAGCGATAAGGCCTCTGACCGAGCGACCTCGGGCCGCGGCGCGCGCTTCAATACCTTCGGCAACGGTTCCGGCAACTTCGTCATGCCCAACCCGCTCGCCACAGCCTGTGCGAGCTCCTCCGCGACGTTGCGCAGTTGGGCCACGACCCGCTGCCGTATCCCGGTCACCTGAACTTTGGTGAGCTCGAAGCGAAAGGCGCGAATGATGTGCTGCTGCTCGACCTCACTTTGGCTCTTCCAGAACAACGTGGCCTGGTTGTAGTGCTCGGCGAATTTCTCCGGCTTGCCGCGCACCTTGTCGTCTCGTTCCGAGGTCTGTGGAAAGGACATGAAGCCGCGAACGCCCGCCTGGAAGGGACACCCACCCCCCAGCGAATTCGGCTCGTAGGCGACTCGACCGCGTGCAATCGCCTGCCGGTGCATGCCATCGCGCTGGTTGTTGTGCACTTGCGCGATGGGCGCGTTGATGGGTATCTCGTGAAAGTTGGGTCCGCCGAGACGGGAGATCTGCGTGTCCACGTAGGAGTGGATTCGTCCGGCGAGCAGCGGATCGTTGGAGAAGTCGATGCCGGGGACGATATGGGCTGTGCAGAAGGCGACCTGTTCGGTCTCGGCAAAGAAGTTGTCTGGATTGCGATTCAATACGAGTCGCCCGATGGGCTGCACCGGAATGAGCTCCTCCGGAATGAGCTTGGTGGAGTCCAGCACGTCGAACGAGAACTCCTCCGCCTGCTCCTCGGTGAACACCTGAATGCCAAGCTCCCACTCCGGGTAGTCGCCTGCCTCGATGGCTTCCCAGAGATCGCGTCGGTGGAAGTCGGGATCGGCGCCGGAAATCTTCACGGCTTCGTCCCACGCCAGCGAATGCGTGCCGGCCTTCGGGTTCCAGTGGAACTTCACGAAGCGCGATTCCCCGGCTTCGTTCACGAAGCGGAAGGAATGCACGCCGAATCCCTGCATCATGCGAAAGCTGCGCGGTATCGCGCGGTCCGACATTACCCAGAGCAGCATGTGCGTCGTTTCGGGCATCAGCGACACAAAGTCCCAGAAAGTGTCGTGCGCCGACGCTGCCTGCGGCATCGCGTGATGCGGCTCAGGCTTGACCGCGTGGATTACATCCGGGAACTTCATCGCATCCTGAATGAAGAACACGGGAATGTTGTTACCTACGAGGTCCCAGTTGCCCTCGTCGGTGTAGAACTTGACCGCAAATCCGCGCACATCACGTGCAGTGTCGGTCGATCCGCGCTCACCGGCGACGGTGGAGAAGCGGACGAACACCGGCGTGCGCTTGCCGGCCTCCGCGAGGAGGGATGCGCGTGTCAGCTTCGTCAGCGGTGCCGTGCACTCGAAAAAGCCGTGCGCGCCCGAACCGCGGGCATGCACGACCCGCTCGGGAATGCGTTCGTGATCGAAGTGGGTGATCTTCTCTCGGAGAATGAAGTCCTCTAGTAGCGAAGGGCCGCGAAGGCCCGCCTTGAGCGAATTCTGGTTGTCCGCGACCTGTACGCCCTGATTGGTCGTCAGTGCGCGGTCCGTGGAATCGACACGGACGCGATCGAGCGGCCCGTTGGAGGGGTTGAAGCTCGCCTGCGGATTGCCACTTCCGACCTTCGGCGAAGCATTTGTCTCCGACAAGGTGCTTCCACCGATCATCGGGTCGGCCGGCTCCACGGCCTGGCCCTTGGTGGGCTCGCGCGCGGCCGCGCCGAACTCCGATGGCTTCGCGGCGTTATACGGAAACGCTGCGGCCAGGGCCTCGACGCCGGCAACCTTGGCCGTGGCGGCATCCCCGGACGCTGGGGCTCCGGCTTTGCGGGTCGGCCCACTTACCGTGGAGCGCGCAGACGTCTCGCTCGCCTTCGCGACGTTGGACGCCTTGCGGGACGCACGCGGCTGTGATGGTGCGGACGAACGCGGTCTCGTCCGAGTTTTTTTGCGGGACGCCATTCGGATACCTCGGCAGGATGGGATCGCTGACAGCGATGGCGCAGTCTTACGACCGGGGTTGCGACTCGCAATCGGACGAACGCGACACTATCGAGGTTGCGCGTCCTACATCCGGTCACCGAACTCATCTGGTCGCAACGACTATTGGTTCGTACGACGTCAGCCATAAGACATTGTCTTGGCGCAGCGTCAGACTCTAATGAGTAAGTTGTCCACCACGGACCTCACGGACTGTTACCGGGTCCACCGAGACGCAGGGGTGAGGCTCGAACGTAGGTGCTGCAGAAAGCCCGGCCTCGCGCCGGGCTCTTTGTGAATTTTCTAGCCCTTCAGCTCTGCTGTGTACTGCGGTAGCGATCCCGCAAGTCGCGGACTTGGTCGTGGTTTCTCACGGCACCGTCGTACTGACGCTGGACGATGCCTCGTATATCGTCGGGCAGATCCGCCTCGAGAGCCTTTCTGTAACGCGCCTTGGCGACGTCTTCGCCTCGCTCGCACTCCTCTAGAATGGCCAAATCGGAGCGATCTGTAACGGACGATTTAAGATTGACCCAACCCCGGTGAACGGCGCCAGCGACGCTACCGCCACTCTCCGGATTCCCGCCCAACCGGGTTACGAGTTGCTGCAAATCGGCCGCAGCTTTAGCGCAGTCATGCGCACGTGCCACAAAGACGGATTTGAGCTCCCCGTTCCGTGTGTCCTCCGCGGACGTGCGGAAGCCTTTTTCACCGTCTTTTGAAGTCTCGATAAGGTCGTTGAGAATCGATATAGCGTTTGACATGGTTTACTCCTTTGCGCGGTTGCTTCACTTCGGTGATACGGAAGGTCGCTTAATCTCTGCGGCAGTCGAAGCTACGCTGCCCAAACCAGCGTCATCAGTAGGACCCCGCCTCATTGCGTGGTGAACAGCTTCCTACGCCAAGAAGCGCGCTGCTAAGCAAAACGACCTGAGGATTCCGGCCAAGGAATAGCAGGGCGGCCCAGAGCCTTCTGCACTAGTCCGACCGAGAGGACCAGAGCTCGACAGTTTCAGCCTCGACGCGGATAGCCCATCGGAGGACCTAGTGATAGCGTCAACTGGCGAATGGTCCTGGCCGGGCCTGCCGATTAAGTCTGATTCCGACCCGAAGCAGCCGAGGCCGGCATGCAACTGCAAACAAAGATTCTCGTCTGCGAGCCCGCATGCACGGCGTGTATTACGGCGGCGCGCATCGCGAGAAGGTCGGGCTCGATGTCGCGCTCCGATTATCCAGCGTCCTACAACCAGCCGCGTAGCGGTCCGATGGTGAGAAACTGCCATCAGCACCAGCATGTGCCCGCGCTGATTCACACCACGGAGCACAATTTCATGGGCACAAGGAAGACAGACGACAATCCCGCGAACCGAGATCCCATTACGGGAGCCCCTGGTTCGCATCCCGTTGGCACGGCTGCAGGCGCGACGTCTGGTGGAGTCGCTGGCGCCGCGATCGGAACGGCGGTGGGCGGCCCGCTGGGTGGGGCTGTGGGTGCAGCGGTGGGCGCCGTCGCAGGTGGGCTCGCCGGGCACGCCGCGGGCGAAGCCGTGAACCCGTCGGTCGAGGACATCTACTGGAGACAGGCGCACATTCGTGAGCCGTATTACCGGAAGGATTTCACGTACGACGATTATGGGCCGGCGTACCGCACGGGCTACGAGGGCGCGGGCCGCTACTCTGGTAAGAACCGCCGCTTCGACGATGTGGAGCCCGAGCTGCGAGGCGACTATCAGCGCCTCAAGGGCAATTCGCGGCTCGCCTGGGAGGATGCGAAGGCCGCGGCCCGCGCTGCCTGGGATCGCGTCGAGCGCGCTCTACCGGGGGATGCAGACGACGACGGTCGCTAGGGTCCAAGTGCCAGCAGCTTCGTTCGCCCGACTCGCGGAAGAGCTCTCGCGGAAGAGCTACGGCGAGGCTGCTGGCACGGATAAGGTGACCGCGCTAAGCGCACACTCGACGCAGTCATGAGCCCGGCCACGCGCCGGGCTTTTTGATTCTGCACGTCTGCGATAGTCGCCTTTTGGCCCTCGGATCAAAACCTTCAATGCCTCAGCTTCACCTCGCTGCGGGTCGCAGTCTTTAGCAGCGACTCGCCAGTGAGCGAGGGTCAGGAAGGGCACTCGATGAAGCGCATGCGGTTTCCGGCATCACCCGCGGACTATCGGGTGCTGCACGGCCGAGAATCAACCGACCATCGGACTTTCGGATATCGAGTGGGTCGCGCGAGATGACGGCCACGCCGCACTGCAGTAAGGCACCCAAAGGAGAATCGATAATGGCGCTACGTCTGCCCCTCCTCGTACTCGTGCTCTTGGCCTCAGGTTCCAACTTGCAGGCGGATCCGGAGGTGCCAACAAAATCCGTCGTGCGAGACTCGACGGAGGGTTCTCAACAGATCGCACCGCGCATCGACTATCACCAGCACTTGGCAAGTCCGGCGGAGGCGGGGCTGTGGAATGGGGCTCGACTGCCGGAGGTTGAGCTGCCGGCCGCTGTGGCTCAGGCATTGCGATCGCGCAGCGAGTTGGTCAAGGACAAAAGCGCTCTGGCAAAGCTCCTTACCGAGGACGCGGTTGTGCTCAATTCATGGAGCCCCGGAGCACGATGGATGCGTGGTCGAACCGCCGTTACCGGGTACCTGACGGCCGCTTTCGGCGGCGCCCACCGTCTGATTCCGCAGGCTTATCGAGTTGATGGTGCGCATGCTCATGTCGTCGGCTACTACACCCGAGCCAAGGATGGCGCAGGCGAGCCATTCGGCTACTTCCAGATAGTGTTGGAAAGGGGGGATGACGGCCAATGGCGGGTCGCAGCCGAGAGTCCAACGTTCCCCAGCGACTCTGCGGTCCAAGCGCCGATTACCGCCGAGAAACTCATCATGATGCTCGATAAAGCCGGCATTCGTCGCGCGGTAGTGCTGTCAGACGCGTTTTTATTCGGCGGCAAGTCCGACATGGAGTCAGAATCGACGGTGCCTCATGAGCGTGTGCGCGCCGAGAATGACTGGACGGCTCAACAGATCGCGCAGTATCCGACGCGCCTCGTAGCCTTCTGCAGCTTCAATCCTCTCGTCGACTATGCGATCGCCGAGCTTGATCGATGTGCGAAAGATGGGCGCTTTCGTGGGTTGAAGCTTCACCTGTGGGAATCACGTATCGATCTTCAGAACGTGATGCATGTGAAGAAGCTGCGCGAAGTGTTCGTCCGAGCGAACGAGCACCGGCTGCCCATCATCGTTCACGTCGGAAACAATGAGAGCAAGTCAACCACTGCTGATAACGTGCAGACGTTCCTTCATGAGATCGTCGCTGCGGCGCCGGATGTGGTCGTTCAGATCGCGCACCTATGGGGAGGGCAGGGGTTCTCTGCCGAGGCCTTGGGTGCCTATGCACGTGCCGTTTCAACAGGGGACCCGGCGGCGAAAAATCTGTACTTCGATGTCGCCGAGGTTGTCTTCGTGACACAGTTACAGGGCATCTCGGACAAGGCGCTTCCAGAGGTTGCAAGCGCAATTCGCCAGATTGGACTCGAGCGGATCCTCTATGGCTCGGATGGAGCGCTGGTCGGCCATGCGACTCCGGCCGAAGGATGGGCTCAGTTTCGCAAAGAGGTACCGCTGACGGATGCAGAGTTTGACGCGATCGCCGACAACATTGCTCCCTATATGAGGGGTGAGTAGTGCCCGGCGTCCTTTGCAGATGGCACCAATGTGGTTGAAAGACGTATGGAGCCCAACGTTGTTTGCTAGGCTGCGCCGCATCAAATCCAAATTGGGGAGCTATTTGTGAGCATCGAACTCAGACGCGCGGTAATGGCTGCCATGAGCATCACGACACCACTCGTGCTCGGCGCGACTTCGCCCGCACTGGCGCAGGGGCTCAGGCCTGGAGAGGGACCGCTGGAGGAGCTCATCGTCACAGGCGTGCGCGGCGAGGCGCGCTCGGTAACGGATTCGACGGTACCGATCGACGTGCTGGGAGCGGACGAGTTCGCGAACCAGGGCGACACCGATCTCAGCAACCTGCTCAGGAACGTGGTGCCGTCGTATAACGTCAATTCGCAGCCGATCAGCGACGCCGCCACGATCGTGCGTCCTGCCAACCTGCGGGGTCTTGCGCCGGACCACACACTGGTGCTGATCAACGGCAAGCGCCGTCACCGCGCCGCCGTGATCTACTGGCTCGGCAACGGCGTGTCCGACGGTGCCCAAGGGCCCGACATTTCGGCGATCCCCTCCAGCGCGCTCAAGCGCGTCGAGGTGTTGCGCGACGGCGCATCGGCCCAGTACGGCTCCGACGCGATCGCCGGCGTGATGAATTTTATCCTGAACGATGCCAGTGAGGGCGCATATCTCGAGACCCGCTATGGTTCGTATTACGCCGGGGATGGCGACCAGTACGCGGTGAGCGGCAACATTGGCTTGCCCCTGACCAGCAACGGCTTCGCAAACTTCAGCTTCGAATACGGCGAGGCCGACCCGACCGATCGCAGCGTGCAGCGCGACGATGCGGCCGCGCTGATCGCGGCCGGCAATACTGCCGTCAAGAATCCGGCACAGATCTGGGGCACGCCCGAGATCCAGGACGATCTCAAGATCTTCGGCAACCTGGGCGTCGACCTCTCTGAGAGCCTCGAGCTGTACGGCCACGGCAACTACGTGTCCAAGACGGCAATCGGCGGTTTTTACTATCGCAACCCGAATACCCGCGCGGCGGTGTTCAGTGCCGACAATGGTGAGACGCTGCTGATCGGCGATTTGACGCCCACGGACGCGCAAACCTGTCCGACGGTGACGATCACGGACAATGTCCCCGACCCGGCTGCGCTCGGCCAGGTATTCGCGGATCCGAACTGCTTCTCGTTCCAGGAAATGTTCCCCGGCGGCTTTACGCCACAGTTCGGCGGAGACCTCGAGGACTATGCGGCGGTGGCGGGCATTCGGGGCACGGTGGGCCAGGATTTCGCCTGGGACTTCAGCGCGGGCTACGGCAGCAACCGCGTCGATTTCTTCATCTCGAACACCGTCAACGCCTCGTTTGGCCCGGATACGCCCACGACTTTCGACCCGGGCTCGTACATCCAGGAGGAGCTGAACGTCAATTTCGACGCCTCCTACGATCTCAACGACGCGGTGACGCTCGCCGGCGGCGCGGAATACCGCGACGAGACCTTCGAGATCGAGGCCGGGCAAGTTGAGTCGTGGGACTTCGGCCCACTCGCCGACCAGGGGTTCAGCGCGGCTTCGAATGGCTTCCCGGGCTTCAGCGATGAAATCGCGGGCAGCTGGAGCCGCTCCAACTACGCGCTGTATGGTGGCGTGGAGTGGCGCGTGACGGATCCGTGGCAGGTCGACCTGGCGTTGCGCTGGGAGGACTTCGAAGACTTCGGTACCACGACTAACTACAAGGTTGCGACGAACTACCGCTTCAACGACGCGTTTGCGGTCCGCGGCAGCTGGAGCACTGGGTTTCGGGCGCCCACACCCGGGCAGTCGAATGCATCGAACGTGACGACGCAGTTCGACCCCGATCTCAATGAACTGGTCAATCAGGGCACCATTCCGTCCACCAACCCGGTGGCGGAGCTGCGCGGTGGCGAGGCACTCGAACCGGAAGAGTCGGATAGCTACAGCGTCGGCGCGATCGTCGAGATCGGCTCATTCAGTCTGACGGCCGATTACTACTCGATCGAGTTAGACGATCGCCTCGCGGTGTCGCAGGACTTCGAGCTTACCCCGGAAGAAGTCGAGGCGCTGGTGGCATCTGGCGTCACGAGCGCGGCGAATCTGCAAAGCTTCCGTTTCTTCACCAACGATTTCGACACCGAGACCACGGGTCTCGACGTCGTGGCGACGTATGAGGCGGATCTGTTTGGCGGCCAGTCGAGCCTGAGCCTCGCGTTCAACAACAACCAGACGGAAGTAAAGCGATTCAATCCAGATACCCTGAACGCGTCGCGTATCCGCCAGCTTGAGGAAGGCCTGCCCGAGACCCGCTGGGGTCTCACCGGGACGCAGACCTGGGGGCCGCTGCGGCTGCTTGCACGGGTGAGCTATTACGACGGCTGGTACGACAACGAGGACGGTCGGGAGTACGACGGTGGAAATTACATATTCGACGCCGAGGTCGCTTACACCATCCGGGACTCCTTGTCGCTGATCGTGGGCGCTCAGAATCTCTTCGACGAGTATCCGGAAGAGAATCCGAATGCTGCCGCCGGCGTCGGCAACAAGTACAGCCAGTACACACCTTTCGGCTTCAATGGCGGGTTCTGGTACGGCAGGCTGACCTATAACTTCCAGTGACGATCGAGCGACGGTCATCACCCGTCATGGGGTGATGGCCCTCTGTATCTCGGAGCAACAGGTCGTTCGGGTATCGACTCAAGGCGGCCCGAGTCGTCTCGAGCGCTCGCCGGTAGTCCATGTGACCGTAGTACTCAAAGTAGGCTTGTGCGGCGAGCACCGCTTCCGTGTCCCCCGCGATGCGCCGAGCCGAATCGATGTCGCTCCCGATCATCGTCCACTGGTCGAGCTTAATAGCGCGCGTCACAAGTCCCTCGATCCGGTCGAACTTGCTCGGCGTATTCAACTGGTTGTAATCCACGTCAAGTTGAAGCTTAGCCTTGAGATAAAGGTCGTACGCAACGGAATTCGTCGTAGCAGGCGCATTTGCGGCGTCTGTCTTCGCGTGGTTCCCGGCGGGCAGAAGTCGCAGGTTCAGGGTTGTAGCTACTTCAGTTGCAACTTCCGATTGCAGACTGAGCGCGTCGCGCAACTGCCGATCGAAAGTGCGTGACCAGACATTGCTGTCCGTGGCGGCATCGACGAGATAGAGGGATAGGCGCACATGGTCGCCTGCACGGCGCACCGCTCCCGCCAGCAAGTGACTCGCATCGAGCTCTAAGGCGATCTGCTTCACCGGTTTGCGAGTACCGGCATACGAGCGCATCGTCGTGCCCGAAACTACTTGTAGTTCACGTGTTGCTGGCATCGCGGAGAGGATTTCGTCATGCAGGCCGTCGGCGAAGAAGGCGTTTGCGGGGTCGGGACTCAGGTTCTCCAGTGGTAGAACGGCGAGGCGCAAGACACCTGCTTCGGGCGGAGCGGTCGACTGCTTCGGGCCTTCAGCAGCCGCTGTATTCACAGCGTCACTGACCCGCTGGTAGTACCAGAACGCCCCGCCGCCGAGTAGCAGCAGCAGCGTGAGGATCGCGAACTCGGGCGTGCTGATGCGTTGCTGGCCGCGGTCGCCGTGGTACCAGGCGAGGACCAGCACGATGGGCAGGCCGATCAGGAGGACGAGGAGCGCGATCTGTCGCAGCCGATCGGGCCAGTGGAAGGCCTCGCTTACGTACTCCAACCCCTGCAGGAACCCCCAGGCGGCGGCGACGTAGACCACTCCCCACTGGACGACCTTGCGCCGGCGCAGCCTGGCCCACGCGCTATCGCCTCCACGCTCTGCCGGCGTGTCGTTCACTCGGCGGCCCCCCGTGTCCCGGGCAGTGTAAGCGAACCCCGGCCGCGCGGCGCGGCGGGTGAGGGCGTCGACGCGGCGGGAAATCTGGGAACCTGGAAACCTGCACCTCCGCCGCGCTGTCAGGTTCGCAGGGTTCCAGCTTTCCAGTTGCGAGTTGACTGATGGCGCCGCGTGCTAGGCCGGCGCCATGCCCTTGTCGCGCAGCTCCTTGATCGCCCCCTCGCTCTTGGCCAGGTGACCGAGCCCCATGCCGCGCAGGACGTGCGCGGCCTTGGTGAACTGGATGTTCTCGTAGCCGACGATCTCGATGCGGTTGCCCCACGGATCGCGAAAGTCGAGAAACGGACCGGGCAGCGGCTCGACTCCGGCGGCGGTGAGCGCAGCGCGCACGGCCTCCTTGTCGTCGACGACGAGTCCCACGTGACGGCCGTCGGCCGCAGGCTGACTACGCCCTTTCTGCAACGCGAGGAACTGGTCGCCCAAGTCGACGAACGCGTCGGTCTCGCTTCTGCTGCGGAGTTCGAAAGCGAACAGCTGGCCGTAGAAGGCCAGAGCCTGGTCGATGTCGCCCACTTCGAGCGCGACGTGGTTGAAGCCGATCGCGCGGGCTTTCCTTGCTGTGGCCATGAGCAACCTCCTATCGAAAGCTCATCGAGCGTACCGCGGGGGCGCTCGACTGTCAGCGCCTGACCGATGCAAACCGCAATACGGCCCGGCAACTTGCGATACGCCGTCGACGAATGGAACAGGAAATCGTAAGGATAGAGGTTCGCGACGAGCTGAGCCGGCCAGCGATGGAGCGCAGGTGCCAGCCCCGCTAGCGCCCGAACCCGCCGCTCACCGAGTGGTCATGCTGGTGATGCTGACGCACAATTGACTTGGAATTGATCGGAGGAGGAGCCCCTGTGCCATGGCGTCCGAGTCCAATACCGCGGTCGGCCGAACCGCCTGTTCGCGTCACCGTCGATGGAGAAGAGTTCGACGTTACGACGCAACCGGATCATCCCGGCCACTACCACTACGTATGGATCTCTGGACCAAATCCCGGCTACGGATTCTCTTCGGCGTCATCGGACGGACTGCCGTCCAGCAACGTCAACCACGAGGAGGCGATCCGGAACTTCCTGTCGCACGTGGACCGCGGGACCGGATACATCGAGTAGGACGCACGCATCTGCCGCCGTCCGGCGCCATGGACGATCGCGAGCCTCCGGGTTGGGAGCTTGGGATTCGCTCGAGTCTGACCGTAAGCTCATAGAGCAGGAGGCCCGCATGGATTGGCGAGTGAAATGCCTTGCACTGCGCGCGGTGCACCTGACGGGCCTGCACCGCATTACCGCACACGCGCATCGTCTCACGATCACCGACACCTATCTGCGGCTGCACCGCTTCCACGTCGGCAACTATCGCGGCGGGCGGGCGCTTGAGTTCGGCGGCGGCCGGCACTTTCTCTGCCCGCTCCTGCTATCGCACGCCGGCGCGCCTGAGGTGCTGGTCTACGACATCGAGCGGCTCGCGCGAGGGTCGGACGTTCAGATCGGACCCGCGCGAGTGCTTACCGGAGCGCCTCCGAGCACTGCGCGGTCCTCCTAAGGCGCGCGAGTTCGGAGGCTGACGCTCGTGCTCGCGAAGGCTTTTTAGAGTAAATCTGCGAGAATCCTTATGAACCCATGTGGCCCGACTGTTCATATATGGAGTCTCCTCGGAGCAGTACGAGCGACCTCTTAACCGTAGCTGGACGCGCTTTGTAACCGGCCAGTGAATAGACTGCTTTCATCGGGGAGACTCTATGCGCGGTCTTACGGCTTACCGTGCTCGCTCTAGCCATGTCGACTACTTGCACCGTTGTTGAATCAGCGCCGCGTGCGCGCGATGTGGGCGTGCCGTTCGACGGCACTCCGGGGACGCTGAATGCGATAACCGACATAGCCGGCGTAGAAGTTGGGCACGTCACACTGATCTCGGGCGAAGGAGGTCTGGAGCGTGGCAAGGGACCTGTGCGTACTGGCGTGACTGCAATCCTCCCCCGCGGTCACAAATACGAACCGGTGTTCGCAGGTTGGCATTCGCTCAACGGTAATGGAGAAATGACGGGTACAACCTGGATCACGGAGTCCGGTTTCCTCGAGGGCCCGATCATGCTCACCAACACGCACTCGGTGGGCGTGGTGCGTGATGCGGTCATTGATTGGCAGGTCAAACACCGCCTGTACGATGCACTGCCTGACCAGCCGGACGTATTCTGGGCGCTGCCGGTGGTCGCCGAGACCTATGACGGTGAGCTCAACGACGTCAACGGCTTCCATGTGACCAAAGCGCACGCGAACGAGGCGCTGGACTCGGCTAGAGCGGGCCCTGTCGCTGAGGGCAACGTCGGTGGGGGTACCGGCATGACCGTCCACGGCTTCAAGGGCGGCATCGGCACGGCGTCGCGCAAGCTCGACGCCGAGCAGGGGGAGTACACGATCGGTGCGCTGGTGCAGGCCAACTACGGTATCCGGCGCACGCTGCGGATAGCTGGTGTTCCAGTGGGCGAAGAGATTGCCGATCTGCAGTCCGGGATTCCGGCCAGACCCGACGAACACGGCTCGATCATCGTCGTGATTGCCACCGACGCACCGCTCTTGCCGCACCAATTGCGTCGCGTCGCGCAACGTGCGTCCCTCGCCTTGGGCCGTATGGGTAGCTATGCCTCGAACGGTTCAGGCGACATCTTTATTGCATTTTCGACTGCCAATCCCGGCGCCGCCGCACGCACGGGAACGCGGACACTGGCGATGCTGCCGAACGATCAACTCGGCTCCATTTTCCTCGCTACGGTTGAGGCGACGGAGGAAGCCATCGTCAACGCGATGGTCGCCGCCCGGACAATGGTTGGGGCGAACGGACATACCGCACACGCCCTTCCGCACGACCGTCTGCGGGCGGTCTTGAAGAAGTACGGACGGCTGCGGGAATAGCCTCATTCTTTCCAGTCGACGCGGCTGCGCCCCGCCTGCGCCAGATTGCTCGCGGCCTGCCGGGGTTCCATCTCCATGCATGTGACCTGCGCGTACCCGCTCGGCGGATGTGCATTCTTGATGTAGGCCCCCCAGTCCGAAATAAGCTTGGGGAGCTCGGTGGTGCTCGAGAAGGCCGGCGTCATGTAATTGTTGCCGAAGCTGTTCATCCAGCACTGGTAGGTCTTCGCGGACGCGGCCGCAGGAGCAGCAGCCGCAGCGGACGCTGCGGCCGATGCGCTCTGGCTTCCACCCTCGAATTGCCAGCCCGTCTCAACGACCTTGATGTTCGACTGTTGCAGCTGCTTGACGAAACGCCCGCGGTCTTCCCGCGCCTTGGCCAAGTCCGCCTCACTGACGCCCGTGCCCACGCCACAGCTGACATTGCCCTGGTAGCCGTACTTCGCGACGAGCATCGTCTGGAAGGACTGGATAACCACTCCACGATCCGCCGTGGCCTCGAATATCCCGGCAAAGTACGCCGTTTCCTTGATCGGCGCGTTCTGGCAGAGCCAGAGTCCGTGTAAGGTATTGGTGTATTCGCCAGCAATGGCGCGTGAGCCGGCAAGCGACAGGACGACTATGACAGCCAGACCGAGCACAACCGCAGCGCTTTTCATTGGAATTCTCCTCGGGCTCTCGCCGGGCACTATCACGCGCCGGGCGCGACTGCGCAAGCGAAGGCACTTCGGAAGCGGGTTTCCCGGTGTGTAAGGTCTCAGGACCCTGGTGACACCTCAGCTCGCGTCTACTTCAGCGCCTCATCGAAGTACGCCATCGCCCGCGGCGATCCGGATTGCCCAAGCCAGAACAGCGCGTGCTTCTTTAGTGACCGCGGATAGTCACCGTGCAGCACCGCGATCAGCGCGTCGTCCGCTTCGCCGCCGTCGAGCTGTGAGAGCGCGAACACAGCGTCCTCGCGAACGTCGTCCGAGAGCTCCGATTTCAGCGCCGCACTGATGTCATCTCTGGCGCGGGGATCGTTCATCTCCGCAAGCCAGAATAGCGCCTCGCTGCGGACGTGCTCGGCGGGATCGCGCTGCGCGATCGCCAGAATGTGAGCGTACGCGTCAGGCGATTGTGACTGCGAAAGGGCGAAGATCGCATGCTCACGGAGCTCCGGATCAGCGTCGGTCGCAGCATAGTGCTCGACAACATCGATGCCTTCGGCGCCGCGTGCCTGACCGAGCCAAAAGAGCGCCTGCTCGCGTTCCTTGCGCGGGTGTGAGGGCTCGGCGCGTGATGCTAGCAAGCGCGTCACCGAATCACCGCGGTGATAGGCAAGTGCGACGAGGCCATGATCGTCCGGGTCGCCCGCCGAGTTGCGATCGAGCAGCGAGGACAGCATCGCGATGCTGTTCGCGGGATCGACCGGATCGATCCAGCGCACCGTGTTCGCAGTCTCGAACAGGGCACGACGCGCTGACCGCGTACACGCGTTCGATGCGACCGCGCTCGACGCGGAGATATACCGCGAGCGCGCCGTCGATCGCAGCCGCCGGATCATAGCGATCGCTGCCGAAACTCCAGCTGCGCGCGTCGAGGTTGCAGCGCGTCCTTGTTGCCGCGCCGTCCCTGATCACGTAACAGCATGGCGCGTCGGCACCGGCGACCATCGGGACACGGTAGGCGACCCAGCCGTCACTCGCGATCACGCGGGTTTCGAGGTCGGTGACCGCATTCGCGCTGAAGCCCAGTGCCGCGAGGGCGGAGATCAGCGCCAGACGCTTCATTGCTGTTTCTCCGACTCGCCGAGCTCCTGCTCGATCAGGTCGATCACCGAATCGTCGTCCATCGCCGTGAGGACCTGTAGCAGAGCCTTCTTCTCCTTCGCCCCGCGCGCATTGCGGTAGAGTTGTGTCACCGCGTCGACATCATCGGAGATCAGAAGACCCTGCAGCGCCGCTTCGCGCAATGCCGGCGTGTCCGCCTTCGCGTAGAGATCGACCAACGCCGCCACGCCTTCTTGGTCGCCCGCCACTCCGAGCGCGTGCATGGCTTCGACCTGCTCGTCCTGGGGCAGACTTGCATTGCCTGCGATTGACTTCAGCGCGCTCGCGTTGCCGGCGACGCCGAGCGATTGGATGATCGCGCGGCGATTGTCGGCGTCCTGCGTTGCATCGAACAGCTGACGCAGCTCGTCAGATGCTTCCATCGCGCCGAGGGCCTCTATCGCCTTGTGACGCAGCGCGGGGTCGGGCTCGTTGCGGGCGGTTTTGAGCACGAGATCTTTGCGGTCGGCGACCAGCCAGGCGTCGATCACGCGCTCCTTGTCGTCCGCGCTCTTGCTGGATGCGTAGATATCGACGAGACCCTCGATCGCAGCATTCGCGCCGCTGATGCCGAGCATTTGAATCGCTTCGCGACGCAGCTCCGGGTCGCGGGAGTTCTTCGCCGCGTCGAGCACGACATTCATCGCTTCATCCGTTTCGAGCTGGCTTAGTACGAACAACGCGCGCTTCTTGACCTCGGTGGAGCGCTGGCTTGCGAGCACCTTCTTGAGCAGCGGCACGGCGCGCTCGGGCGGTGCGTTCAGCAGCCCTTCCACCGCGATGTCGGCGAGCTCGTCGTCGGTCAACGCCGGGTCGAGCTGTGTGGCAGGTCGTGTCTGCGCGAGCAAGGTGTTTGCGTCGCGGCTCCAGCGGCTGTCGGGAAACTCGCGACGCAGGCGCTCGATCACATTCCTTGCCTCCGCGGTGCGCTTCGCCTGCACCAGCGCGTACCCTTGCCAGTAAAGCGCAGCGTCGACGCTCTTCGGTTCGTTCTTGAGCAGCAGATTTTCCAGGTCCTGAAAGCGCCGCAACGCGGTCGACCAGTCGGACTGCTTGAGCGCAGCCTGACCCTCCCAGTAGAGCGCGTTCGAGGCCTTGTTGCCCGGCGGCATGTCGCCCTGTTCGGCCGCAAACGCGGGCCCACTGGCGAGCGCGATGGTAATCGCAAGGCCAAGCAGGATGGAGCGGGGGATCGTCATATGCGTGTGTCTCCGTCGTCGTGAGGTCGCCGTGGGCCGGTCCGATCCAGTCGCGCCTCGGTGGCGCGAATCTGGAACAGAAGATCGGTCGCATCCAGGAAGCGGCGCAGGTCTTCGGAGGATTGGATGGCCTCGGCACCCGGTTGGTTAGCCAGCGAGAGCAGTACGGGTTCGAGCTTTCGCAGGAAATCTGCAAGCCGCGCATTACCGGCGCGCGTCGCGGCAAGCGCATAGAGTCGATTCGACTCCAGCAGCGACTGCGCGAGATCGCGATTGCCTTCGAGCAACGATGCATCGCCGCTGTTGCTCGCGGTCAGGAGCACGCCTTCGGTCGCGCGAAGATTCGCGGCGACGTACGCCTCGAGCACGCGCGCGGCCGCGGCGTCAGCTTCGGCCGATGCGGTAGGGCGCTGCACGGTCGCGCTCTGCCGGCCGACAAGATATCCAACACCGATCGCGACGACGAGCGCAGCCGCGGTCGCGAACGCAATCTGCAGCGACGGCGCAAACCACGACCGCAGGCGATCCAGAGCGCTTCGCCTCGACGCGTTCGATACGCTGCTCGCGGAAGAAGGCGGGGCGAAGACGCCGGCCTCTTCGAGCTGCGGCTCGAGCCGTCGCCAAAGCCGCACGCCGAGAGAGGGATCGGGCATGATCTCGTCGTTGCGAAAGTGCGCAATCGCCCGCTCGATCGCGGCGTAGCGTTGGCGCAATGCGCTTGATGCGGCGAGCGCGGCCGTGATCTGCTCGATGCGGGCGGCATCGAGGCCATCGCGGTAGTGGTAGAGCACGAGATCGTCGTCGGTAACTGGATTCATGCGGGTTCTCCCGGCGCTTCCAGCGCCGCACGCAGCTTGCGCACTGCGCGAAAAATCGCGTGCTTCGCGCTGCTGACGTTCAGAGAGAGTGCAGCCGAGATCTCCTCGATCGAGCAGCCTTCCTGATGACGCAGCACGAACGCGGTGCGCTCGATCGGGGTCATGTGCGCAAGCACCGCTTCGACGTCGCGGCGGATGTCGGCACTCATGGCATGGCGGTCAGGTGTCGGCGAGTCGTCGGCCGCGTCAAACGGGCATCGTGCCCTCGCCCTGCGCGCGCTCGGGCCAGGCGACTTCACGATGCCGACGCTTTCGCACCTGCGCCAACGCCGCGTTTACGGCGATCCGGTAGAGCCAGGTCGAGAATGCAGAGCGGCCATCGAAGCTGGCGAGATGCCCAAACGCCCTGAAGAACGTTTCCTGTACCGCATCCTCGGCCAACGCATGATCACCCGTGATACGGGCGCAGACGCGGAACAGCACTGCCGAATTGGCGTCGACCAGATGCCGAAACGCGGCCGCTTCGCCGGACCTTGCCCTCGCGATCCAGCGCGCTTCGTCGTCCGTCATGGTGGCTAGGATGCACGCAACGCGGCTTTGGTTAGCTTGGCCGGAGCGCGTTGGTGAAATTGGGATTGCACATCAATCACTTACGATATCGAGTCGATGAGTTCGCTCGTACTTCCGTTGCAAGCGGTGCGGTCGCGTCACACACTACAAGTAGTGGAAAAAGGGTCGTGGCTATCCCGTTGCAGTGAACGCAACGAATTTCCGAGATAAGGGGCGTGACATGAGTAGGTACGCAGTGGTCGACCCCACGACTGGGGACGTAGTGCAGGAGTACCCGACCGCGACCGACGAACAAATGGAGCAAGCGCTTGCCGCGGCGGCTAAGGCGCACCGCGAATGGTCGCGTAGCTCGACAGTGGCCGAGCGGGCTGCGCTGATCAAGCAGGTCGCCAAGCTGCATACCGAGCGGCGCGAGGAACTGGCCAAGATCATTCAGCGCGAGATGGGCAAACCGCTGGACCAGTCACTCGGTGAGGTGGACTTCAGCGCCGCCATCTATGAGTACTACGCCGACAATGCCGAGAAGTTCCTCGCCGATGAGCCAATCGACCTGCTCCACGGTGAGGGCAGCGCCCTGATCCGCCGCAGTTCGGTCGGCGTGCTGATCGGGATCATGCCGTGGAACTACCCGTACTACCAGGTCGCGCGGTTCGCGGGCCCGAACCTCACGCTGGGCAACACCATCATCCTCAAGCACGCATCGCAGTGCCCCGAGTCGGCCGCCGCGATGCAGCAGATCTTCACCGACGCCGGCTTCCCCGAGGGCGCCTACGTCAACGTGTATGCCACCAACGAGCAGATCGCCGAGGCCATCGCCGACCCACGAGTGCAAGGGGTCTCCCTCACCGGTTCGGAGCGTGCCGGCGCCGCCGTCGCCGAGATCGCCGGCCGCAACCTCAAGAAGGTGGTGCTCGAGCTCGGTGGGTCCGATCCGTTCATCGTGCTGAGCTCCGACGATCTCGACTCCACCGTGGAGTCCGCCGTCGCGGGCCGCTTGGAGAACACCGGTCAAGCCTGCAACGCGGCCAAGCGCTTCATCGTCGCCGAGGACATCTATGACGAGTTCCTCGACAAGTTCACCAAGAAGGTGCTGGAGAAGGCGGACAACCTGGCGCCGTTGTCGTCGGTCGCCGCCGCCGAACGGCTGGACGAGCAGGTGAGCCGGGCCGTGGACAACGGCGCGACCCTGGTCTCCAAAGGGCAGCGCAAGGGTGCGTTCTACCCGCCCGGTGTGCTGACGAACGTCTCGCCCGACTCGCCGTCGTACAAGGAGGAGCTGTTCGGCCCGGTCGCCACGGTCTACAAGGCATCCTCAGAAGAACAGGCCGTCGAACTGGCCAATGACACCCCGTTCGGGCTGGGGTCCTACGTTTTCACCGTCGATAAGGAACAGGCCAAGCGGGTCGCCGACCGGATCGAGGCGGGCATGGTGTTCATCAACGCGGTCGGCGTCGAAGGTGTCGAGCTGCCGTTCGGCGGTGTGAAACGGTCCGGCTTCGGCCGCGAACTCGGCAGGTTCGGCATCGACGAGTTCGTGAACAAGAAACTGATCCGCGTCGGCTAGGTCACCATCGCGACTACGCTTTTGCGTCGCTCGTTCCGGCGAGTCGCGCGTCGGCAGCCCGCATCATGGCCTGGAAGCGCGGCAGTTCACGAAGAGGGTCGAGATCCGGATCGACTTTCGCCCAGTTGATCGGCTCAGTCGCATCTTTTTCGAAAACGGGGCCGAGCAGTTCCAGTGCGACCTCGAACTCGCCCAGCGACACCAGGCCGCAGGCAAAGTTGTATCTCATGTTCAGGTTGTCCGGATCGAGCACCATGCCGCGCTTGGCGAACTCCTTCGCGCGCTCTGCCTCACCCAGCACTCCGAGCGAATTGACCACATAGCCCAGCGCCATGCCGTTGTCCGGTTCCTGCGTCGTGATTTTCTCCGCGCGGTCGAACGTGCGGCGAGCCGCGCGTCGGGCACCCTCGAGATCGCCGATGGCGGTGTAACAGGTCATCAACATGGCGACTGAAGAAAAGTCGGTCGCCATAAGCTCTGCGGCCTTCTCGTAGTAGCGAATGGCCTCGGCATTGCGACGCTGTGTGAAATAGAACCGCGCGGCTGCCGTGTTCACCTCGAAAGACTCGGGATCCAGGCGCAGCGCGGTTTCGATTTCGCTGAGCGCCTCCGCATAGGCGCCATCCGAAGTCAGGACGCGTGCCTTGGCGGCATGTGCCTCCGCCAGATTGGCGTCGAGCGACAGCGCGCGCTCGGCTGCCGCGAGGCCGCCGTCTCCGGAGCCGCTGAAATAGAACTTCAGCGCGGCTTGTGCAACCGCCATCAGGGCCCACGCGGTTGCGTAGTCGGGATCGATCTCCGTCGCGCTGCGGCAGAGGCGGATGATCGCGTCGCAGCGGCGAGCGTTGCCATAGTTGCCTGTCACGCTGAATTGACGCGCCATGAGATAGAGGTTGTAGGCCTCGAGATTCGTCGTGCCGCGCTGCTCGATGGCCTTCTTCTCTTCAGGCAGTAGCTTCAGCTTGAGCGCCTTGACGATCGCCTGCGAGATTTCGTCCTGCAACGCGAAGATGTCGCTCAGGTCACGGTCGTAGCGTTCGGCCCAAACCTGGCCTCCGGTATTGCCCTCGGTCAGCTGCCCGGTGATCCGCACGCGGCCGCCCGCCTTGCGTACGCTGCCTTCCAGCACGTGGCCGACCTTCAGTTGGCGCGCGACCTGCAACACATCGACGTTCTTGCCCTTGAACCCGAACGCCGTATTTCGCGCCACGACGAACAAGGCCGAGACCTTGGTCAGGTCGGTGATGATGTCCTCGCTGATGCCGTCGCTGAAATATTCCTGTTCCAGGTCGCCACTCATATTGGCGAAGGGCAACACGCAGATGCCGATGCGGCTCGCGGCGACCTTGTCGGTAGCGGTCGTCATGTTCGCGCTGGTGTGTTCGGCTTGCGGCGCGCCGGGTCGTGCAATCATCGAACTGAGTGACCGCAGCAGGCCTTGGAACGCGGCGCTCTGTGGGTTATCGCCCCAGCCATCCAGGTCAGTGGTGTGTATGGCCCGCACGTCCATGGGGAGCGTGGCGCCATCAAAGCGCACCGGCACCAGCGTGCCACGGTCAGCCGCCTCGCGCGCCTCGCCACGCACCCAGCGCGAGGTGACCGAGGTGGGCGTCCACACGACGAGCACGGCCTTGGCGGCCTTCAGCGCCGCCTCGATCTGGGCGTCGAACTGCTGCCCGGCATCGATCTCCGGATCCCACCAGACCGACCAGCCCTTCGCCTCGATCGCGGCCACGAGCGGCGCCACGCGTGCCTTGTCGCTGCGAGCATACGAAACGAAAACGTCAGCCATGCGCGTGTGAAACCTGTGCAATCGGGCTCCGCAGGGTGCCTGCGGCGCAATAGCTTAACCCGGCGCGGCGAAGGGCGTGACTGCGGCGGGCATATTCCAGGGGCCGGCTGGGTTGGTGTCGCTCGACCAGAGTATGTCCAAATGCGAGGCCAGGAGCTACGGGCGCCGCGTCAGCTGAAGCGTGACTGGCCCAACTCGCCGCCGTCGGCTTCCAGCCGGCGCTTATGCAAGAACCTGTGCACCCGCACCAGGATTGCCATCAAAAAATAAACCCAACCGCACCACGCAATTTGTTCTATCGGCAAGGTAAAGGATAACACGAGCGATACGATGCCCACGCTCACCGGGATGCTCCAACCTGTCAGCTCGCCACGCGCCATGAATTCTTCCCGCGCATTCAATCGCAAGGGCTTACGCAATTGCCAGGCACGAAAATTCAGTAACAGAATTTGGGCGGAGATGGTAATTAACCCGAGTGCGAAGATCGCGAAGATAGTTCTCACCTGCGCTTCGGTCGTGTGCAACGAAAAGGGCTGGCCTACCTGACCATTGCTCAAGAGGTTCCACATCGCCCCGAAAATTGCCTTTAGCGGGTAGATAAAGATCAGGATCGTAACAATCATCGTCCAGCTAATGAGGATCGAAACACCATCTTCTAGTCCGTAACGCCGGCTCCACAACCAATGGCCCCGCCAATAAATTCCCAACACCGCGATGCTACAGATAAAAGTCGGCACATTTTTGAACGCGGCCAGGAGCGCCTGGATATTGTCGGGGATCTGCTGGGCAGAAATGACCAGCATCGAGATCGCGAACGCGAACGTCGCGTCGATAAACGTTTCCAGTCGCGTCATCTCCGTCCCGCGCAACCTGAACCCGCGCAATCGCGGCAACGCATCCAAATTCGCCGGCAACGCGGATGTGATCTCTTCGTCGCGTCCAGTCATCGCGCTGTCTTAGCAGGTTAACGTCTTCAATGCTTCACTTTTCGCTGCATCGGTCCTGCGCTGCGCCGGTCGCTGCCTTCTACGAGATCACAGCCGCGGGGCGAATTACGACCCGAAGCAGCCGCGCTATTTCTTCTCCAGGAGCAGAGTCGCTTCCTTGCTCAATATTGGAAGAAGGCGTTTCGCTGCCTTCGCCAGAAGCCAAGGCAACGACACTTCGATGCGGAGCGCGTCTTCCAGCACTTCAATGCTCGCCTTCGCAGTTTGGCCGAGCGCGCGCATGCGGAAGCGCAATGTATCTCCTTCCCAGGTCTCCTGCTCCATCGCGATCAGTCCGAGGTTACCGTTGGTGCGCGCAAGGCCCTCCTTGATGCGGCGAACCGCTTCGACCTTCCCGAGACGATGCCCGACGATGACTGTGACGGTATCGCTCACGGAGTCCGTAACCGCGTTGCGTGGACGTGCATGCACGCCATTATGATCGAACGGCAATCGCGGCAGCTCGGATTGTCCGCTTGTGGCCGAACGCCGCCGGTCACTCGAGGGGCTGAATCCGACCTGAAGCGGCCGGCCAGGCCGCTACGGCATTGCCCTTGGATTCATTGACCTCTAAAAACTCGCGTGGTCTAGTAGCTTTATGGGGTTGCGGGGCAGTCCACCTGCGTATATGGACCAAATGCGCGGTTTCGACCATGCGTTTCGTCCACCTATATTAGTTAGGCGGCGCAGCGAGCGAAGGAAAAGGACATGTCTATCGAACTAGTCAACCCGGATATCGTTGGTGCGCTCATCGGCGGGGTGGCTAGCGTTCTTGCAGCGATCGTAACTGTTGCGCTTTCCAGGTGGCTCGGCGATCGTGATCTCAAGGTCCTGGGGGGCTCAACGCGATCGAACGTCGAAGGGAGATGGACCGGGCACTTCGACCAACCCGCACCTGCGCCCGGGTTCCCCGTCCACGTCGACCTCGAAGCTGAGTTCCAACTAAAGCGAAAGCGAGTTGTGGGCACGGTTGACTTCGACATCAACGGACGCCACTTCAAACTCGATTGCAAGGGCGGATTCTACGAGGATCGCATACTCACGTTGCAGTACCGCAATACCGAAAGCGACGTTAGGCAACATGGGTTCATCATGGTGCAGCTTTCTGCCAACGGTCGCTCGCTGAGGGGCAAATTCGCTGGTTATGGCAGTGAAGCAGAGTCAATCGTATCGGGCGACGCAAAGCTCGAGCGGAAGTTAGTCGCACGCGAAGAGCAATGCGCCGCCTAACCAGGCGCTGCAGCGCACGCGCAGACAGCAGCTTCAGACACTCTGCATGCCGCATGCCGCTCGTGCTGGGCGGGCTCGACTCGACGGAGTGAGGGCTCAGGCGTGGAGGCCGCGCAGCCAGATCATGATCTGGACGAGGAGCGGGAACGCGACTGCCGCGGACGCCCCGACCGCCACCGCGCTCAAGCCCAGCATGCGAACGGACCGCTTGAGCGGGGGCGTGGGCTCCAGCGCCTGGTCGGGGGGTCGTACGGCACAGCACGGTGGCGAAGACGACGACCATCACGGCGTGGACAGCGAGAAACCGCAGCCACGTCCAAGGCGTTGGCCCGAGGGCGACGGCGTAGTAGTCGAGCATGTTTTGGACGAGGGGTTCGGGCCGCGCGTGCGTCCACTGGACAAGGTCGAGCGCGGCGATCATCGCGGGCGCGGAGACGTGGGTCTCGAGGACCAGGTCGATCGCGAACGCTGCCGCGCCCGAGACGAAGAAGGCGAACAGCAGCGTCAGGACGTAGCTGATGTCCTCGCCCGTGACGTCCCACTCGCGCTTGACGTCGACGTAGATCACGGGGACGATCGCGACCACGGCGGCGGCCAGCGAGTAGGCGGCGAGGACGAAGAGGAGAGCGAGCCCGGCGAGGACGAGGACGATCAACGCCATGCCGGCGGTGATCGCGCTGATGGAGAACCCGAACTTCGGCATGCTGTCCCGACCTGCGCTCGACCACAATGCATCAATTGGAGACGAGCGCAAACACCCCGTTCGTGAACGCCGGCACCGCCTTCGCGAGATCCTTGGTCGTGATGTCTGCCAGCAATTTCTCCACCTCGCCCGGCTCGAGCAGGCGCCCGTACCACAGCCACTCGAGCGCGAGCTTCGCCGAGATCTCCTCGTTGCTCTCCGCCGCCGTCTGCATTCGCCCGAGGAAGTTGCGCTTGGCTTCCGCCAGCTCCTCCTCCGTCGGCGGCGAGCTCTGGAGCAGCGCGAGCTGCGCGCGCAGAAGCTTTTCCATCGGCTCGACCTTTGCGGGATCGACGCCCATCGCGAGCGACACGAACGCACGATCGCCGTCGGAGCGGTAGCGGCTGTCGACGTAGTACACGAGCCCGCGTTTCGCGATCGCCTCAGTGCCGAGCCGGCCCTCGTAGCCGTGCGACAGCACCCACAGCAGCAGACGCCACGCCAGCGCGTCCTTCGATGTCGGCGATGGTGCGGGCACGACGTAACCGAGCTGCGCCTGCGCGATCGGATGCTCGAGCCGCACGCGCACCATGTCCTTGTCCTTCTCCTCGCGCACCTTGAGCTTAGTCGTGCGCACGGGTGCCGACGCCTTCATCTGCCCGATCGAGCTCTCGAGCAGGTTGAGCGTCTTGCCGATGTCGAGGTCGCCCACCGCGACGACGAGCGCCGGTCCGATGTCGGGCGCCTTCTCCGGCGGCTCCATGCCGAGCAGCTCCTCGAATGCGAGCTCGAGTCGCGACTCGGGGTCGGACACGCCGTGCGCCCTCTCGGTCGTGCCCGCCTTCGCGCTGCCCACAGCCGCGGCGGCGGTCCCGACGGCGTCGCCAATCTCCGCGGAGGTCGAGCGCACGCCGATCGAGGTCATGTTCCACGCGAGCCGATCCGCCGACGCACCGCTCCCGATCTCGACCTCGCCGGAAGGCACGAGCACCCGCACGTATGCGGTCGGGCTCAGCGGGAGACGTTGCACGATGGCAGTGACGCCGTTGCGGAGCGGCGCCACGACGGGCGGCGAGGGCGGCGTCGCCTTCACACTCTCGGACGCGGGCGGCGGCGTCTCGGTGACTGTGTCCTCCGCCGGTGCGGGCGCGATCTGTGCGATCGTGACCGGCCTGCCTGCGTGATACCAGCCGATCGTGCGCTGGTGCGGCTGGAGGTAGCGCACGGCGATGTCTTGCACCTGCTCCGCCGTCGTGCCGTCGATCGCTTGAGGCAGCGCGAGGAAGGGCCCGAGCGCGTTGAGTCCCGCGTAGAAGGCGAGCTGGTGCGCGGCGTCCTCCGTCGTCTCTACGTCGAAGACGAGCTCCGCGTGCACGCGCCCGCGCGCCACCGCCATGCGCTTCTCGCTCGTCGCCTTGTCGCGCAGGATGGCGAGGCGCGCTTCGATCGCGTCCTCGATCTTCTTCGTGTCCGTGCCGGCGAGGACGCTGCCCGAGATCGCGAAGATGTAGGGCTGTGCGGCGGGCGGCAGCCACGTCTCCATCTCATCGGCGACGCCCTTGAGCAGCGAGCCGTCGCGCACGGGCGCACCCGAGAGACCCTGACCGAAGTTGACCCCGTCGCTGCCGCCCAGCAGCTCCTGCATGAGCACGAACGCTGGAAAATCCGGGCTGCCGGCGGCTGGCGCACGGTAGACGATCTCGAAGTAGCTCGCTTCGCCCGCGCCCTCGAGATTCACGCGTCGCTCTCCGGCCTGCGGCGGCTCGGTCGTGTTCGGCGGCGGCGTGGGCTCGGACGCCGGATACTTGCCGAAGAGCTCGGCGACGCGCTTGCGCACGGCCTTCGTGTCGACGTCGCCGACGACGACGAGCACGGCGTTCGAGGCCTTGTAGTGCTCGCGGTAGAAGGCGACGAGGTCGTCGCGCCCGATGGCACGCACGTCGCTCTCCCAGCCGATCGTGTTGTTGCGGTAGGGATGCGCGAGCAGCGAAGTGTAGACCACGGCATCGTTCAGGACCGTCGCGGGATCGTTCTCGTAGCCGTGCAGCTCCGCGAGCACGGCCCCGCGCTCGGCCTCGACCTCCTTCTCCGGGATAAGCAGGCGCCCTAGTCGGTCAGCCTCGATGCGCAGCGCGAGGTCGAGCTGGTCCTTCGGCAGCGTCTCGAAGTAGGTCGTCTGGTCGATCCAGGTGTAGCCGTGCCACTCGCCGCCGACGCCGGAGATGCGGGTCGTCACCTGCGTGGCCGGGAAGTTCTCCGTTGCGCGGAAGGCCATGTGCTCGAGGTAATGCGCGAGGCCCGTGCGCCCGTACTCCTCGTCACGCGCGCCCGTGCGATAGAGCATCTGAACGCTCACGACGGGCAGGCTGTGCTCCTCGAGCACGATCAGACGGAGGCCGTTGTCGAGCCGGTCCATCGTCGCCTGGCGGAGATCCAGCGCCGCGGCGGCGACGCCTGGCAGGCACGCGAGGACGATCCACCAGGCAAGGCGTAGTCTTCGCTGCATTCCATCTTCCCCTGTTTCCCGAGAGGCGAAGATCATCGGCTGAGGCCGCGCGGATTCGCAAGCATCGGGAAGCGCGGGTCTCGCGGCCCGTCCGGGTGGCCAGCGGCAAGCATTCCGGCAGGCGCCTCCAGGGTGTGCGAGTATCTCTGGAACAACAAGGGTTCGAAGTGGGGATCAGGCATGAACGTTATTGGGGCTGGAGTCGGCCGCACGGGGACTTACTCGCTGAAGCTTGCCATCAATCAGCTTGGCTTTGGCGCATGTCACCATATGGAAGAAGTTCTTCATGACATGGCTGTCCACGTACCCCTATGGTCCGCTGCATTGGGTGGACGTCCTGACTGGCAAGTACTCTACGGCGGCTATGAAAGCGCGGTTGATTGGCCTACGGCGGGCTTTTTTCGGGAGTTACTCGAGGTGTATCCATCAGCCAGGTTCGTGCTAACTGTTCGCAGTCCAGAAAGCTGGGCGGACAGTTTTGATGCAACGATCTATAAGGCTCTCGCTGAGAGAGATCACGCGCCACCCGAAAAGAAGGAGTGGCTCGAGATGGTTGCTGGCGTAGTCTCCAAGACAGGATTTCCGGGTGGCCTTGATCGCGCCGGCCTCATTGACGCGTTTTCGGCTCATAACGACGCAGTAAGGAGCGCAGTTCCGGCCAGTCAGCTGCTTGTCTATCAAGTAAGGGACGGGTGGGAACCACTCTGCGCATTTCTCGGCACGCCAGTTCCAACTGAGCCGTTCCCGCGCACCAACGACCGTGCAGAATTCTGGGACCGAGTTACCGGGAAAATCTGACAACCGACGGGTCCCGCGAAGCGGGCCTGAACAGCGGCGGATCTGGCGCCGTAGGGCGGCCTCCCACAAGAAGTCGCTCCGGTGATCTAGATACCGCAACCTTCGAGATTGCGCAGGTGCCGATCTATCTCGCGAGCGTCGAGGAATGATCCGCGAAAGCTGTTTTGCACCAGCGTCAGGACCTGCGAGCGGGACAGTTGCAGATTCTCGACGACAGCGACGAAGTTGTCGTGGAGGTAGCCGCCGAAGTAGGCGGGATCATCCGAATTCACGGTGGCCCGTAACCCCTGCTCGAGCATGCGCTTGAGCGGATGCTGATGAAGGTCGCGTACCGATCCCAGGCGAAGATTCGAGAGAGGACACACTGTCAGCGCCATCTGCGACTGCCGCAGGCGCTCGACGAGTGCGTCGTCCTCGAGCGATCGGTTGCCATGATCGAGCCGCTCCACCTGCAGCAGATCGAGCGCCTCGCGCACGTACTCAGGCGGACCTTCCTCTCCAGCATGCGCCACGAGGCGCAATCCGCGTGCACGCGCGGCGGCGAATACCCGCGCGAACTTGGCGGGGGGATGACCCACCTCGGAAGAATCGAGTCCCACGCCGGTCAGGTGTTCGAGCCAGGGCTCCGCGTGTTCAAGCGTTTCCAGCGCATCCGACTCGGGCAGATCGCGCAGGAAGCACAGGATCAGCTTCGCCGTCATGCCGAGCGAAGATGCTTCGTTCAAGCCACTGACGATTCCGCGGATCACCGTGCCAAGCTCGACACCGCGTCGTGTATGGCCTTGCGGATCGAAGAACACTTCGACGTGCACCACACCGTCGGCCTGCGCCCGTTGCAGATACGCGGCGGTCAGCTCGTGGAAATCCTCCTCCGTCTGCAGTACCGACATGCCCTGGTAGTAGATGGCGAGGAAGTCGTCGAGCTTCTCGAACTCGTAGGCCGCGCGGATCTGCTCCACGGTCTGCAGCGCAAGCTCGACGCGATTGCGTCGCGCAAACGTCAGCATCATCTCCGGCTCGAGCGTACCCTCCAGGTGCAGGTGCAGCTCAGCCTTTGGCAGCGTTCGAATCCAGTCGTGCGGGGCCATGGCCCGTCACTTTAGGCTACGTTTCATGAAACTTCGACTTGTCGAGAGCCTATGGCCGCCGCCCGAGTGCGGCGACGCGCGTCCCTCGCGGCGGGAGGGAAGTGAGTTCGGTGGGAGGCCGCGCGGGTGCTCGCGAAGGCGCCACAGTGGATGCGCACGCAAGTGCTCGCGAGTGCGCTCCGCGGACCTGCCGAACCGGTCACGAAGCATTGTCGTGCCCCATCGCAAACCACAGACCTCACTGCCCGAGAGATCAGCCAGCTATGAACCGATATGTGAATCCTACTGAGCAACTCGTGACGGAGGTTGTGGTAAGGGACATAAGGCTCTCCGTTGACTTTTACCGGCATCTGGGATTCGAACTCCTTAGAGACGGCGGTGATTTCGTGGAACTAACCTGGGAAGATCACCGCCTTTTTCTTGCCGAGCTCTCCGCATTTCGCGATGCGCGTGGTGCGGCTTTGGCCACAGCTCCACCGTTTCCAGTCGCTAACGTCCGAGTGATGGTCCCCAACGTCGACGAATACTGGAAGCTCGTGAACGAAATCGGCGCACAGGTCATCGTTCCAGTTGCCGATCGCTATTATGGCCTGCGTGATTTCACCATCGCTGATCCGGACGGGTTCGGCGTCCGGTTTGCAAGTGTGTTGAGGAAAAGAAGTACTGAGATCGAGCCTCCCGCACGAAACTCAGCCGGGGCGGGGCCGCAGCCGCAGCACCACGTACACGACGACCAGCACGGCCAAGGCGATGCCGATCGCCGTCCACTCGGCGGCCTTGAGCGTGGTGACGATGGCGACCATCGCGGCGACTGCGACCAACGGAATCGAGGCGCCGCCCGGCAGCCGGAAGGGCCGCTCCCCGCGCTCGCGCAGGTCCAGCGCCTGTGCACGCCACGCGGCGACGCTGACCAGGACGTAGACCAGGCAGATCGCGCCGCCGGAAATCAGCGCCAGCGCGTCGAAGCTGCCGCCAATCGCCAGCGCCCACTCCAGCACGGTGTTGACGGTGAGCGCCGCGAGCGGCACGCGATGCTTCGCGCTCACCGTGCCGAGCACGCGCGGCAGGTAGCGGTCGCGGCCCAGCGCGAACACGAGGCGCGCGGTGCCGAACATGTTGCCCATCAAGAACCCAGTCATCGAGATGCAGGCGGTGATGAGCAGCAGCACGCGTCCCGGCGACCACAGGGCACCCGCGGTGTCCGCGACGGGCACGCCGCTTTCGGCCAGCTGCGCGCCCAGCAACCCCTGGCCGACAATCTGGATCGCCAGATACAGCACCACCACCAGCGCGATCGCGACGAGGGTCGCGCGCGGCACGTCGCGCGCCGGATCGTTGATCTCGCCCGACGGTATCAGCGCGGTTTCCATCCCCGAGTAAGCGAACATCACCAGCACCATGGAAGCGCCGAGCGCGCCCCACGAGGGCACGTCGCCGGGCGCAAAGCTCACCTGCGACCAGTCGACCAGGAACAGGCCGATGCCGGCGAGCAGGAACAGCGGGGTCAGTTTCAACGCGGCGAGTGTCGTGATCGCTCTGGCGCCGAGCTTGACGCCGAAGACATTGAGCGCGAAAAGCGATCCGTACACCGCGGTCAGCAACAGCCCGCGCGGCAGGGGCGGCGCAAGCGCGGGCACGAGATTGGCGACCTGGACCGACAGGGCCGCGGCCACGCCCGCACTGGAGGTAAAGTTGCTGATCCACATCAACGCGCCGGCGACGAAGCCTGCAAACGGACCGAAGGTCGCGCTGAGATAGCTGTACGGACCGCCGGTGACCTGCACGCGACTGCCGACCGCGGCGAAGCAGAGCGCGATGGGAACGATCGCGAGCGCACCGGCGATCAGCGCCAGGGGCGCAGCCGGGCCCATCTGTGCGGCGAGGGCCGAAGGCATGCGAAAAATGCCGCCGCCCACGATCACGTTGATCACTGCCGCCGTCAGCGCGAAGAGCCCCACCGCGCGCAGCAGCGCGGCGTCGCCTTGCAGTGGCAGGGAGTGTGGAGGCGGTGTCTGGTCGGTCATGGAGTCACTCATTGATTCGGTGCCAGCGGGTCGGCCGGCGCC
This sequence comes from uncultured Gammaproteobacteria bacterium, assembly GCA_963728295.1. Lineage (GTDB taxonomy): Bacteria > Pseudomonadota > Gammaproteobacteria > Steroidobacterales > Steroidobacteraceae > DATJKD01. The sequence goes on from CAVSKB010000014.1 coordinate 49,007, forward strand.
GCGCAGGCGTGACAAACGCTTGCGGCATCACCGGTGTGAGCGCCATGCCGTCGGGCTCACCCTCGACAGGTTAGGTGCGCTGGTTCGAAGACGACCTAGGGCTACTTCGCTCGCGGTTCCCATTCGGCTCACCGCACCGCACGGGGGAAGTAGCGTCTACTTCGCTGCTCCACATTTTTCCAGCATCTCTCCGAGGACCATCAGCGCGGCCTGCTGCTCGGACTCGCTCATCTTGGAGTTGATGACTCTGGCTTCCTCGGGCTTGCCTTGCATGTCGAGAATCATCGCCCGGTATCCGTCCGACGATAGCGACGATCTCGCGACCCCTGCCCCGCATTTGCAGAACGCATCTCTCGTAACGCCCAATTCCGCGTCGAGCATCTGACTGGCGGACCCCTGTCCTTCGTTCATGCACGCTGCCACGAACTCCGAGTCACTCGGCCCCCGGTCGCACGCCGTGAACAAGGCGCCAACGACAACCGCCATTGCGAGGCGTGACATGTTTCCCAGTTCCTCGAACATTGTTTCCACCTCCGGTCTGATACGGCCCGGGGGCCGCAGTGTCATTTCCCACAGGGCGCTTGGATTTGCCGGTTGCGCGTCGTACTCGCGCACGCCGCCGCCGAGTGATTGTCCCTTGCCATGGACCCCCACGTTTTGTGTTCTGGTTCTACGGGCCGTATAAACCCATTGAGCGGGCCACGCAAGCCCACCATTGAGCGCCCGCAACATCCGGAGGTGGTTCGACTCCAGCACGGCGCACCAAGATCAAGCGAATGTGGCTGCGTTGTGAAACCCTAGTCGGGTTGATCACGCAGCATACTGACACTGCAGAATACGACCAGACTTGCGCCCAGTCCAAAAAAAATGGGCGAATTGGCATCCAGACCATCTTTCATGAGAAAGAAAATCGTGACCACCGCGCTGACCGCCATGCTGGTTATGGCTGCCGCCGCACTGCAACGCTTCCAGTAGATGGCGCCGACGATTGGAACAAGGATCGAGCCCACCAGCAAATCGTAGGCAATGGTCAGCGGCTTGAATACATCGTTGAGGGCCAGTGAACAGGCGAGGGCAAGTACACCCATTGCCAGAGTGCTGACACGATCCGCACGCAGCGTCGACTTCCCGCCGATCCTGGGCAATACGTCCTCGGCGAACGTCGTCGCGGCTGCCATCAAGGTTGCGCTGGCCGTAGACATCATCGCCGCGAGAGCCGCCGCGACAACGATGCCGCGGATTCCGTTCGGTAGTGTCGCGTGGACGACGCTTGCAAAAGCAGCGTTTGGATCTGCAAGCGGCGGTAAAAGCACTTTTGCCGCCATTCCGATCAACGCACCGCAGACGCCATAGAGCACGCAATAAATGGCGGCGGCGGCTCCGGCGAAACGCGCCACATTCACGCTTCTTGCCGTGAACACGCGCTGCCAGATGTCCTGGCCGATCATGATGCCGAGAAAATAGTTCAGCGCGAATCCGAGGAACATCGGCAACCCGAGCGTCGCGAGCGAGAAATGAGATGCCGGCAGCAAATGGTGCATGGCGGCCCAACCGCCCGCTTGCTGAATCGACATCGGGGCGAGTAAAAACATCATTCCGACCGTCATGATGAAAAACTGCACGATGTCCGTCAGCGTGATCGACCACATGCCGCCGATGACAGAATAGAGAACGACGATGCCTCCGCCGAGCAGAACTCCGCCCCAAAACGGCAGCCCAAACAGGCCGTGGAGAATCGTGCCGCATGCCACGATCGAAGCCACGGCGACCATGAGCGCATACGCAATCATGATGACGGCGCCACTTGATCTCGCGGCTGAGTTGTAACGTCGCTGGAGCAGCTCGGTCACGGTGACAAGATTCAGGCGAACCAGGCGACGTGAAAGAAACAGGCTGATGACCAGGATACCGAGCCCCAGCAGGGTGCAAAACCAGAGTCCCGACAGGCCGTACACGTAACCCAGCCGAACCGTACCGACGGTCGAAGCCCCGCCCAGAACGACGGTGGACAAAGTGGCGGCGTACATGACAGGCCCGAGCCGGCGCCCCGCGACCAGGTAGTCTTCACGACTGCGCGCGCGACGCAGGCTGTACCATCCAATCAGTACGAGGCCGAGTGCATAGGCGAGCAAGATGACGAGATCAAGCGTCATGTCGCCTAAGGACGATATTCAACCTTTGGTAGCACACACAGCATTTCGAACAGGAGGTTTGCCGCCAATAGTGCTGTGTTACCCGTCGTATCGTAGGGTGGACTGACTTCCACGAGATCAGCGCCTACGAGGTCGAGCCCGCGGCAGCCACGAATGATCTCAAGTGCCTGCGGAACTGTGAGCCCGCCGATTTCCACCGTGCCGGTGCCAGGCGCAAATGCGGGGTCGATCCCATCGATATCGACACTTAGATAAACGGGTCCACCGCCAACTTGCACGACCACCTCGCGCATCAATGGCACTAGGGACTTGTACCAGCATTCTTCGGCCTGCACGACGCGAAATCCCTGAGCTCGGGGCCAGTCGAAGTCATCCGCCCCGTAACCGGTACCGCGCAGGCCGATTTGCACTACCCTACGAGTGTCCAGCAGCCCTTCTTCCACAGCACGCCGAAACGGAGTGCCGTGTGTGATCTTCTCGCCAAACATTTCGTCGTTGATATCCGCATGGGCGTCGATGTGAATGAGTCCGACTGGGCCAAACTTGCGTCGCATGCTTCGTAAAATCGGCAGCACAATGGTGTGATCGCCACCCATCGTCAACGGGATGGCGCCGGTCGCGAGCAATGCATCGAAGTGCTGTTCGATGATGTCGACGCTCTTCAGCAAATTGAAAGTATTGATGGCGACGTCGCCAACATCAGCGACTCGCAGCGAATCAAATGGCGCCGCGCGGGTCGCCATGTTGTAGGGTCGCAGCATCCTTGATTCGTCCCTAATCTGGCGCGGCGCTAGCCGCGCCCCCGGCCGATTCGAGGTCCCAATGTCGAATGGCACACCGATAAAGGCAGCATCGAGATGTTCGGTCAAGCCGCATGCTGGCAGCCGCATGAACGTGGCTGGGCCCCCGAAGCGTGGCATCACGTTTCCGGACAGTGGTTGAAACAGTTCCCTTTTCACTTTGGTACGCTCCAGCGTTCAGCGTGTAATCCAGTTCTCAAGCAGCATTGGTTTTCGCCCACAGTTGCTCAGCCGCACCCGACGACCGCGAGCGCCGACGCGGTTGCCTGGACCGGATAGGACTCCGCGACCGGCCCGTCGACCCAAGCTGACACGGCTTGGCCGGGCACCAGGTCCCCGAACGAACCGGGAATGAGCGCGTCGGTCGGCCCGCACACCCAAATGGCAGTCGTACGTCGGGTGATCTTGAGGCTGGCCTTGTCGCCGAGCCCGCCGACCGGTTCACCGCGTGACGCCTCGACGAGGATCGTTCCCTCGATGTCGCTGTCCGCATCGGTGCACATCGGCGGATCGTCGCTCGAGACGGCACTGTTCGGATCGAGTTGCTCCGGAGGGATGCAACGTTCGGTTACCGGCTCGAAGGGCGTGATCGCAGTGATCGTCCCGACCAAGTCGGCCTGACGCGTCGGCGGACCTTCCCGGGTTGCCGGCGGGGAGTTGGTCGACGATCCCGCAGAGTCCGCCGTGCCGGGCGCATCGCCACAACCGACCAGGAGTAGGAGCCCGACCACGCAAGTGACGGCATTCCTCATGGTGGCTTCATCGGGACGTAGCGTCCGCACATCGACGCATGATCGCGTGGGGCATCGAACGCTGTCCATACAGTATTGCGAGGTGCCGAATAGTGTGTACCCGGAGACTGCGCCGAAGCACGTGCGTGCGCCGCTGATCGGGATTGATAGGCGGCACAAAGGGTCTGCGCATGCCACCTCCTGGGCAGGCGATGAACGCGATCGACGTTTGCGAGTTCGATATGCAGCCTATGCGGAGCGCCACACACTCACACTTAAGACCATCCAATTTCGGCAAGAGACATGCTCCCTTCTGGATCGCACCCTCCTGGTCATCAGTCCTTGTGCGATCTCGTCTATCACATCGTTGCGACCTGACTCGCGATGCCCGCGCCCCAACCAGTGTCGCCGTGGCTCCAACTCCGCTGAGCGAGTAGACTCGGCGCCCATTGTCTAGCATCCGGCCCTGTTCCATCCGGGTAGTGACCCGGACGGCAGGGTTGTCTGACGATCGATTGGTGACGGCCGAACCCTTACCCAGGGAGCACGCCTCATGATCACTTCGACGAGCAAGACGATGCGAATCCGGCGACCAACCTTCGCCACCGTGTTCGCGACCTCTCTCCCCGCGTGCCTCTGGATCTCGTGCGCTGCAGCTCAAAGCGAGCGGGCCGCCGAGCGCGCTCCATCGGGCGCGCTCGAGGAGATCATCGTCACGGCGCAGAAGCGCGAGCAGAACATCCAGGACGTCGGCATGACGATCACCGCGTTCACGGGTGACGACATTCGCAACTTTGGCTTCACGAATGCCCAGGACCTCGCGAAGCAGACACCCGCGCTGAGTTTCAACCTGAACGCGAACGACGACGTGTCCATGACATTTTCGTTGCGCGGCGTGGGGCTGGATGATTTCTCAGCGTTCAACGAAGCGCCCGTCGCTATCTACTTCGACGGCGTTTACCAGGCGACGCTCGCCGGCAACAACAGTCAGCTCTTCGACCTTGAGCGTGTCGAGATCCTCAAGGGCCCGCAGGGCACCTTGTACGGACGCAATACGACGGGCGGCATCGTCCATTTCATCAGTCGCAAGCCGACCAAGGAGCTTGAGGGCTACGTCGATGCCTCGCTCGGCGAGTACGCGTTGCGTCGCGTCGAGGCGGCAGTCTCGGGCCCGCTGACCGACTCGCTGCAGGGGCGTCTCTCGGGCGTCTACATCGAGAGCGACGGCTATTCCGACGCCCGCTTCCCGGGTGTCGAGGACGGCGGGACCGCCGACGAATATGCAGTGCGCGGCCAGCTTCGATTCCAGCCGAGCGATCAGAGCGACGTGCTCCTGAGTGCGTACTACATCGACGCGGACTTCAGCCCGACGCCGTACGAGCACGGCTCGGTGACGTTGCTGCCGGACGGCGTGACGGTCGTCTCCCTGCCGCCCGATGAGCCGAACCCGCTCTGTCCCGACAGACCACCGGGCGCCGACTGCCTCGGCTACCAGGATCGCGACGGCGACCCCTTCGCGCAGGAGAACAACCGCCCGAAGCGTACGGACCTGCAGAAGTTCGGATCGTCCGTCACGATCGACTGGAACCTCGGCGACGCGACGCTGACGTCGATCACCGGTTACGAGGACGTCGACAAGCTGTACGAGGAAGATGCAGACGCCGGCCCGCTCGACGCCATCAAGGTCGACGATTTCCTCGAGAGCGAGCAATGGAGCGAGGAGCTGCGTCTCGCCGGCGGCACCGCCCCATTTCGCTGGACGACCGGCCTCTACTATTTCAACCGCGACGTGCACTCCGGGCCGCGCGTCGACCTGACCGGTGTCGGTTTCATCTCGGGTCGTGCCTTCGCGCACGACGACACCGAGTCCTGGGCGCTCTTCGGCCAGGCCGAATACGACTTCACGCCGCAATGGACCGGCGTACTCGGTCTTCGCTACACAGACGACCGACGCGAATACGAGCTGCAAGCGGTCGATGAGAGCGGTCTGGGCGTGATAATTGGCTTTCCGCCGAACCCGATCATAGACTTCCGCGAGGAGACGGTCGGCGATCTTGCCGTCCACGACGACGACTACGTGACGCCGCACGTCGAGCTCGACTGGCATCCGAACGACGACTGGCTTGTCTATGGTTCCTGGTCGCGCGGCGTCAAGAGCGCGGGCTTCAACCAGGATCCCGGCCTCAACGGGCCGCGCGACCCGACGACGATCCCGGTCGACAAGGAAGTTCTCGATGCCTACGAGCTCGGCTTCAAGTCAACGCTCGCGGATGGCAAGGTCCGCTTCAATGCCGCGGCGTTCTACTACGACTACGACGATTTCCAGGCGTTCACATTCCAGAACCTGCTGAACCTGCTTTCGAACGCGGATGCCGAGATCTACGGTGTCGAAGCCGAGCTGCAGGCGCAACCGACCGAGCGCTGGAACTTGCGACTCGGCGTGTCGTCACTGGACACGACCGTGGAGGGGATCACAGCGCAGAGCCGCCCCAGCGGCGCGAGCGTTCCGCTCGGCGATCGCGAAATGCCGCTCGCGCCCGACCTGCAGGTGAACGGCCTCGTGCGCTACGCGTTTCCGATCTGGAACGGGCGCCTCGCGCTGCAGGGCGACTTCACGTACATGGACGACCACTTCCTCGACCTCGAGAACAACCCGAACTCCTTCGAGGACGCCTTCGTCGTGGCCAACGCGCGCATCTCGTACGCGACCGAGGACAACCACTACGAGGTCTCTGTCTGGATGCAGAACGTCGGCGACGAGGAGTACCGAACGTTCAACGGACCGATCACCGGTAACGGCTACACGCTGCAGCAGTTCGGCAAGCCGCGCTGGGCTGGCGCGACGTTGCGCGTGAACTTTTGAAACGGCTGAGCCGCCGGCAATTTATTGGAGTGGGGACCGCGGCGGCGTTCGGCTCGCCGCTGCTCGCTGCTCTCGAGGCCAACGGTCCCGGACCTGATACGACTCCGCAGATCGAGGGCCGCACGATCGTCGTGCAGCCGACGTGGATCATTGTCCCCGACGGCGAGAAGCTCAAGCCGCTGCGCGATCACGAGGTCGTCATCAAGGACGATCGCATCGCAGAGGTGCGTCCGCGCAAGACGAGTCGCGATGCGGTCGTCGCGGACGGCCAGGTCCTGCTCGCGGGCTTCATCTCGGGCCACACGCACAGCGCCGCCGGGACGATGACCCGCGGGTTCATCGAGGAGAACTCGTTCGCCTCGGTGCAGACCGACGATCCCTCGATCCCGAGTCGCTCGTTGCTGCGCCCGATGGTGCTCATGGAGGATTTGAGCGACGAGGAGCTCGACGACCTGACGGCGTTGAACCTCGCCGAGATGCTGCGCAGCGGCTGCACGACCCAGGTCGAGATGTCGCTGAGCCTCAAGCAGATGCAGTCGTACGTACGGGTCGCGCGCAGATACGGTATCCGTGGCTATCCGGGCGGCATGGTACCCGGCATGAAGCGGCTGCTCGCGATCTGGGGCCGTGCCGACGATCGCGTGTTGCAGGAGTCCGAGTCGGAGACCCTGGCCGAGATCGCGGCGAACCTCGCGTTCGCGCGCAGCATCAACGGCGCGGAGAACGGTCGGATCCGACCGATGATGGTGCCCTCCGTGACATCCGTGCACACACGGTCGACGTTCGAGGCGATCGACCGTGGCGCAAGGGAACTCGGCAACGGCATCCACATCCACATCCAGAACGGCTGGGACTCGAACGACCGCAAGGCGCTGCAGCGCGTGTGGGGCCAGGACGAGATCCCAATCCTGCAATCGCTCGGCTTGCTCGACGCGCCGACGTTCGGTGCGCACCTGCTCGGGATCGATCTGCAGAAGGATCTGCCGGTGCTTGCGCACGCGAGGTTCACGTTCGCGCATTGCCCCTCCGCCGCGGGCGCGAGCGTGTTGCCGTCGAGCCAGCCCTATCCCGAAGCGCTCGCCGCTGGCGTCAACACCTGCATCGGACTCGACACGCACTCAAACGACTATCTCGAGAACATCAAGCTCGCGGTCATGCAAGGACGCGCCCGGTCGCAGTTGCTCGGCCGATCGAGCCCGGTGCCGTTGACCGAGCCGACGATCTGGCACGCGCTGAGGAGCGCGACCCTCGGTGGGGCACACGGGCTCGGTCGTAGCGATCTCGGCCGGATCGAGGCCGGCGCGAAAGCAGACCTCTGCACCGTCGATGTCAGCGGGCTGCTCGTCGGGAACGGAACGCCGCCGCGGGAACCCTGGAACAACCTTCTCTACGCCAACGGCCTGTCCGTCCGCAACGTAATGACGGACGGCACCTGGCAGGTGCGGGACGGGAAGCTCGTGTTCGACGATGAGGCCCGGATCGCCGCGCGCGGCGGCGCCGTGGTGCGGAAAGTCTGGTCGCTGCTCGAAGCGGAGGGGTTCTTCCTGCCGATGCCGCGGTGAGCGCTGCGCGCGGGGCGCTGATTTCGATCGTGCACGAGTCACGGCTTGGTGGGAGAGGTAGAAGTTGCACTGCACTCCACGAGGAATATCACAGTGAATAGCAAGCAGGTGGCATTGGTCGTTGTGCTCCCGGTGACGCTGTGGGCGGCCGGATGTGCGAGGCCGCCGGAGGCGCCGGCGCCGTCGACCGAAGCTCAGGTGACGGAGCAATCGAGGGCGCTGGTGCCCACCGGGCCGTGGCCGCAGAACGACGAGCGCGGCATGGCGAACACGATTGGCACTGGCACGTGGATGAGATGCTCGTACTACCTCGCGCAACCGAGCGCAAAGTCCTACGACCTCTCGCACGTACGCTCCAACACGATGCCAATGTCCCCGTTCGGACAGCCGCTCAGGTTCGAGGCTACGCCGTCGGTCTCGTTGCCAGGCACCAGGCACGTGTTCAACGGCGAGCTGGTGAAGGGCGGCGAGCCCGGAGCGCAAGGCACGCAGATGGACGCGCTCGGTCACTTCGCTTACTACGATGAGGTATGGGACGGCAAGGGTGAAGCGCCGGTCAATCGCGCGAAGTACTATGGCGGCTACACGCAGGCGGACGTCAAGCCTGAGCCCAATTCGCCGCTTCTCAAGCTCGGTATCGAAAAGGTGCCGCCGATCATCACGTCCGCCGTGTTGCTGGACGCGAAGACGTATCTCGGCAGAGGTGCGGCGCTGAAGCCAGGCGAACTGGTGAAGGCTGCGGATATCATCGGCATGCTCAAAGCTCAAGGACTGGAAGCGCGCGGTATCCTGCCGGGCGACGTCGTCTACATCTACACCGGCTGGGGCGATGGCTGGGCGGATCCCGATACCGAGAAGAGCTACTACAGCAAAGGTCCCGGGCTCGCCGCCGATGCAGCTGCCTACCTCGCCGAACAGAAAGTCGTCCTGATCGCGCTCGACAATCCGTTTACCGACGCCGTCGCGGACGGGCAGCTCGCGCAAGAAGCGCTGCCGCCTCAAGGTATGGATCAGGGGCTGCCTTTCATCATTCACCACACCAATCTCGCCGTCAACGGCATTCACCAGATCCAGAACGCGAATCTGACGGCGATCGCTGCGGACAAAGTCTGGACTTCGTGCACGATGATCCTGCCGCTGCGCGAGCGAGGCCACGCGGGGTCCCCGGTGAGGCCGGTCGCCATCGGGGTGCCGCAGTGAGCGTGCCACCGCCGATGATGTCGCTAGAGCCCTCCATCTTGTCCTCGATTTTCCGCGCGATTCCGTTCGAGGACGTAGGGCAGACTATCCGCCGTTAGCATGACTGTGATCAAGACTTGCAAATTCAAAGGCGGTGGCGCGCGGCTACTCCTCGCAGGGGGACAGCGGTTATGCGCCGTCCGCGGGCCTGCACGAAGA
>CAVSKB010000015.1:0-133666 GCA_963728295.1 uncultured Gammaproteobacteria bacterium
ACTTCTGCGTGGCTGTACGGCATCAGGCGGTCTCCTTCGGATACTCGACCGCACCGGCAACGGACTTCGCAGCCAGGACGGCCTCGAGCGTCCCCCCGGCATAGCTGCAGTGGAGCGCGGTCTTGAACTCGGTGCGGCTGCTCGACATCTTCCAGTCGCCGTCCACCTTGACGTACTCGTCGTGGTAGACCGCGCTCAGGAAAGTCACGGTCTTCTCCTGCGTGTTGATGTTGCGGTACTCGAGCGCCCAGAGAGCGCGCGCTCGTGTGTCGTCGATGATGTCGATCTCGGAGTTCGTGCCGTGGTGCATGTCGAGGATGTGCGGGTGGCAGCCCGCCGTGCGGTACAGCGCCGCGAACTGGTCGCGATGCTCGAGGACGCCCACATGCCCCATGTCGATCACGATCTTCCCGTCCGCGAAGCAGCGGCTCGCAGTCTCGGGGTCCTGCGAGTCGCAGGCGTTGAGATAGCGAGCCTTGAGCCGGCGGATGGCCTCGATGTCCTCGAGCCGTTGCAGCCTGCGGCTGATGTCCTTGAGCGTTGTGTCGGTCATTCGCCACCTCGTCAATCGCGCGTCGGGCCGTGAATCATGCCAGCAGTCAGCCGCGAAGGATCACCGATGAGCCGTGGCCGAAGAGGCCCTGGTTCGCGGTGATTCCGACACGAGCGCCCTCGACCTGGCGTGCGCCCGCCTGGCCGCGCAGCTGCCACGTGAGCTCGCAGACCTGCGCGAGCGCCTGAGCCGGCACCGCCTCGCCAAAGCACGCGAGACCACCGCTCGGGTTGATGGGGAGGCGCCCGCCGATCCGTGTTGCGCCGCTGCGGAGCAGCTGCTCGGCCTCGCCTGGCTTGCAGAGCCCCAGGTACTCGCACCAGTCGAGCTCCATCGGCGAGGCGAGGTCGTAGACCTCGGCCACCGATACGTCCTCTGGTCCGAGTCCGGCTTCCTCGTACGCCTTGGCCGCGATCGAGGCGCGAAACGAGTGCGCCTGCGTCGCGGCCGCGGAGTCCGTAGCGATGTCCGGCATCTCGACCTCGCCGCTCGCGAAACGCGGCGTCACGGTAGAGATCGCGGCGATGCGCACGGGGCTGCGCGTACGCCGGCGCGCGTACTCCATGCTCGAGATCACGACCGCTGCGCCGCCGTCGGAAGTTGCGCATACGTGCAGCAGGCGCAACGGATCGGCGACCATCGCGGAGGCGAACACCTCCTCGGCCGTGAACTGCTTGCGATACCGCGCATTCGGATTCGCGGTGCCGTGTGCGGCATTCTTGACCTTGACCGCGGCGAAATCCTGCTCGGTCGCGCCGTACAGGTCCATGCGGCGGCGCGCGTAGAGCGCGAAATAGGTCGGGTTGGTGATGCCGATGTGAAACCGGACCCAGTCCGGGTCCTCGGGTCGATAGCCCTTGGCCGGCGCTAGAAAACCTTTTGGCGTCGTGTCCGCACCGACCACGAGCGCGACCTCGCACTGCCCGGAGAGAATCTTCGCGCGCGCGGCAGCCAGCGCCTGCGACCCCGAGGCGCAGGCCGCGTACGAGGTGTTGACCTCCGCACCCTGCCAGCCGAGCGCCTGCGCAAAGGTCGCCCCCGCGACGTAACCAGGATAGCCGCAGCGCATCGTCGCCGCGCCCGACACGTACTGCACGTCGCGCCAGCTCACGCCCGCGTCCGCGAGCGCGGCGCGCGCCGCGTGCACGCCGTACTCGACGAAATTGCGGCCCCACTTGCCCCAGGGATGCATCCCGACGCCGAGAACGACGACATCGCCGCTCATCGGACGCCTCCGGCGGGCTTCCACTTCCAGATGAGCTTGTCGGTGTCGCCATCGCGATAGAGCGTCTCGAGCACGAGCTCCATCGGCATCCCGACCTCGAGCTCTTCGACGCCCACACCGGCGACGACCTGGCCGAGCACGATCATCTTCTCGCGCTCCAGCTCGACGGCGGCGATCGCGAAGGGCTCGAAGGGTTTCGGTGCAACGAAAGGCTCCGGCGGCTCGTAGCACGCGTTGGTGTACGACCAGACGCGGCCCGTGCGCGAGAGCTCGACGTCCTCGAACGTCGTGCTCGCGCAATCGGGATTGCGACAGAAACTCGCCTGGCGCGGAAAGAAGTAGGTGCCGCAGACCGTACAGCACGACCCCAGCAGGTGGGGCCGCGCCGCATCCATCGTGAACCAGCCTTCGATCGCGGGGGCCCGCTTCGCGTCGTTCATTGCAGCGTCGGGAATGGGGAGGGAAGCCGCATGATCCAACATCGGGCATCGATGCGCGAGCACGCGCGCGCCGGGCCGGGCGCCGGCGATTCGCGCCGCGGCCACGTGATCGGCGAGAATGCCCGCTTTTCCGTTCGCCAGATCTGCCTCTGAGCCATATGGAGTCCCGATGACAAAGCCCTTGACCCTCCCGGCAATGCTGCTTGGCACGCTGGTGCTGTCGGGCATCGGTGCAGCCTGGGCGCAGCCTGCGACCGCGCCGACGCTCGTCATCAGGTCGGGACGTCTGATCGACACCGCCAAAGGCGCGGTGCGCGAGGGACAGTGGATCGTGATCAGCGGCGACCGCATCGCCGCCGTGCATGCATCAGGCGAGTTTCAACCGCCCGCCGGCGCGGAGGTGATTGACCTGTCCGGCTGGACCGTGCTGCCCGGGCTGATCGATACGCACACGCATCTGATGTACGACCCGACACTGCCGCCGTATCACAGCTACGGGATCTCGATCCCACGCTACGCGCTCACCGGCGCGGCGAACGCGCGGCGAACGCTGTTGTCGGGGGTCACGACCGTACGCGACGTGGGTTCGCCGGGGTTCACCGACGTCGCGCTCCGCGATGCGATCGCGGCCGGCGACGTCGACGGCCCGCGGGTGCGCGCCTCTGGTCCCGCGCTCGGCATCACGGGCGGCCACTGCGACGACAACCTGCTCGCGCCGGAGTATCACGAGGTCGGCGAGGGTGTCGCGGACGGGCCGGAAGGCGTCCGCAAGGCGGTGCGCCGCAACGTCAAGTACGGCGTCGATCACATCAAGTATTGCGGTACTGGCGGCGTCTTCTCGAAGGGGACGATTCCCGGAGCACAGCAATACACCGAGGCCGAGGTCGCGGCGCTGATCGACGAGGCACACATGCACGGCCGCAAGGTCGCCGTGCATGCGCATGGCGCCTCGGGCATCAAGGTGGCACTGCGCAACGGGGTCGACACCGTCGAGCACGCGAGCCTGATCGACGACGAGGGCATCGCGCTTGCGAAGAAGACCGGCACGTACCTCTCGATGGACATCTACAACACCGAGTACACGCAGGCGGAGGGGCGCAAGCGCGGCGAGCTCGAGGAGTTCATGCAGAAGGATCGCGATCTCGCGCAGGTGCAACGCGACAACTTCCGCAAGGCCGTCGCAGCCGGCGTGAAGATGACCATGGGCACCGACAGCGGCGTATTCCCGCACCAGGACGCGCCGAAGCAGCTCGCCTTCATGGTCCGCTACGGGATGACGCCGATGCAGGCGCTGCAGGCGGCGACGGTGAACGGCGCCGACGCGATCGGGCTCGCTGGCCAGATCGGCACGATCGCAGCCGGCGCCTACGCCGACATCATCGCCGTGCAGGGCGATCCGCTCGCCGACGTATCACTGCTCGAACACGTCGGCTTCGTGATGAAGGGCGGCAAGGTCTACAAGCGCCCCTGAGCGCGTTACGCGCGCCTCGCGCGACGACTCCCCGCGTGCCGGCGATCACGGTGCGGTGCGCGCGCCTGTGGGGCTGCGGTCCGATGGCCATGCGCGGGTGGATGCTGGCCCTGCCCGCGTGCGCCGGCTTGTGCCGGCCGGTCCGAGGGCTGGAAGCTGATCGCCGACCGGTCGAGCGGCTGGACGTCGATTTTCCGCCCGAGCACGCGTTCGATTGCACGCAGGCGGTCGCGTTCTTCGCTCGCCACGAGCGATAGCGCCTGGCCGGCGCAACCGGCGCGACCCGTCCGGCCGATGCGGTGAACGTAATCCTCGGGCACGTGCGGCAGCTCGTAGTTGACCACCTGCGGCAGCTCGACGATGTCGAGCCCGCGCGCGGCGATGTCGGTGGCCACCAGCACCTGGACCTTGAATTCCTTGAAGTCGGCCAGCGCACGGGTGCGGGCGCTCTGCGACTTGTTGCCGTGGATGGCGGCGCACTGGATGCCGTCGCGCGCGAGCTGCTCGGCCAGCCGGTTGGCGCCGTGCTTGGTGCGGGTGAACACCAGCGTCTGCCCGGAGGCGACTTCGCGCAGCAGGTGGCTCAGCACCGCGCGCTTCTCGCCCTGCTCCACGAGGTGCACGCGATGTTCGACGAGCTCCGCCGGCGCGTTTCGCGCGGCGACTTCGATCGTGATCGGGACATGCAGCAGCCCGCTCGCCAGGGTCCGGATCTCGTCGGAGAAAGTCGCCGAAAAGAGCAGGTTCTGACGCTTTTTCGGCAGCACGGCGAGCACGCGGCGGATATCGCGGATGAAACCCATGTCGAGCATGCGGTCCGCCTCGTCGAGGACGAGATGGCGCACCTGTGACAGGTCGATGGCGCGCTCGGCGACGTGATCGAGCAGGCGGCCCGGTGTCGCGACGACGATGTCCACCCCCTGGCGGAGCCCGTCGATCTGCGGCCGGGGGCTCACGCCACCGAAGATCAGGATCGTGCGCTGGTGGAGGTGCCGACCGTAGTCGTCGAAGGACTCGCCGACCTGGGCAGCGAGCTCGCGCGTGGGCACGAGCACCAGTGCGCGGGGCGCGCGCGGACCACGCGGATGCGGGTTCTCCGCGCTCAGGCGCTGCAGCAGCGGCAGCGCGAAGCCGGCGGTCTTGCCGGTGCCTGTCTGGGCGGCGGCAAGCAGGTCGCGGCCGGCGAGCACCGGCGGGATCGCGCCAAGCTGGATCGGCGTGGGTGTGTCGTAGCCGAGATCGGAAACGGCGCGCAGAAGTTCGGCCGACAGGCCGAGTTGGTCAAAAAACATAAAAGAAGATTCCACAGCGCTTCTCCCGCGCGAGCGGGAACCGGACGAAGCGTCATTGATTCAATGACAAGAGTCGAAGCGCGGAATGCAGACTTCGAGGAGTCTGCAGGAGGGGCCGCTAGGGTCCTTGAGTACAGGACACCGAAGAACCTCGGGCGCAGACCGGACTGCGCGGCGGCAAACTTGGCGCGGATTGTGCCTGAAACCTCCCTGCCGCGCCCGGGCGTGTATTCCGAGGCGCGGCGGATCAGTCGTAAGTCGACTGAATTAACCGAAGAATTTAAGCAGCTGTGGGCCATGGGAATCCGCCATGTGGCCCACAGCTCCAACGTTGGCTATCAGCCAGGACTCCGCCTGTTGACCCATGCTCCAACGTTGGCTATCAACCGAGGTCGACCGGCACGAACAACCGGTCCTCGCCGCGTTGCACGAGCAGTGCGACGTGTTCCTTCGCACCACTGACGACCGACTTCAGCTCATCGACGCTGCGAACCGACTTCCCGTTGGCCGACAGCACGACGTCGCCGGGGCGGATGCCCGCTTCTTCGGCAGCTCCACCTACGCCTTCCACGACGAGGCCATTGTCGACCTTGATCTGGCGCTTCTCGTCGGCGGACAGCGGCCGCACCGTCAGACCGAGGCGTCCGGACTCAGCGTCGCCCACGTTGGCGAGCGACGCTTGCCTCTTCCTCCATCTGCTCGAGCCGCACGTCGAGCTTCCGGGTCGAATTGCCGCGCCAGATCTCGACAGGCACCGTCTTGCCCGGCCCCGACGCACCAACCAGAGCTGGCAGCGCGCCGGCGGTGTCGACAGGATGGCCATTGAAGGAGACGATCACGTCGCCGGCCTTGATCCCGACACGGTCCGCCGGTCCTCCGTCCTCGACCGAAGTGACCAGCGCGCCGCGCGGGGCTTCCAGTCCGAAGGACTCGGCGAGCGCCTGGTCCATGTCCTGGATGCCGACACCCAGGCGACCGCGCGTCACGTGACCCTTGGCCTGCAGCTGCTGGCTCACGTCCAACGCCATGTCGATCGGGATCGCGAATGAAACGCCCTGGTAGCCGCCCGTGCGGCTGTAGATCTGGGAATTGATGCCGACGACCTCGCCGTCCAGGTTGAACAGCGGCCCACCCGAGTTGCCCGGATTGACGGCCACGTCGGTCTGGATGAACGGCACGTAGCTGTCGTCCGGCAGGCTGCGGCCCTTCGCGCTCACGATGCCCGCGGTCACCGAGTTGTCGAAGCCGAACGGCGCGCCGATCGCGACGACCCACTCGCCGACCTGCAGCTTCTGGGGATCGCCCAGCCGCACCGCTGGCAGGTTCGTCGCGTCGATCTTCAGTACTGCGACGTCGCTCTTCGAGTCGGAGCCCAGCACCTTCGCCTCGAATTCACGTCGATCGCGCAGCCTGACGGTGACCTTCTGCGCATCCGCAACGACGTGTGCATTCGTGAGGACCAGCCCGTCGCGGCTCACGATGAAACCGGAGCCCTCGCCGCGCATCGGCACGGGTTCCTGCGGCATCGGCAGGCCGCGGAAGAACTGCGAGAACGGGTCATCCGGGCCAAAGCCCGGCATCTGCGGCATCTGCGGCATCCGGCCTGAAGTCTTCACGCTGGCGCGGACGCTGACGTTGACGACGCTCGGTCCGTACTGCTCGACCAGGCCGCGGAAATCCGGCAAACCGGCTCGCACCGAGCTCGTTGCCGCGGTGACGGCGCCCGGGACGGCAGGGGCCGGGGCGGTAACGGACTCCGCCGCGTGCGGCGCGCTGCCGTAGAGGTACAGGGTACCGGCCGGAACCGCGACGGC
The DNA here is from genome assembly GCA_963728295.1 of uncultured Gammaproteobacteria bacterium. Taxonomy (GTDB): domain Bacteria; phylum Pseudomonadota; class Gammaproteobacteria; order Steroidobacterales; family Steroidobacteraceae; genus DATJKD01. The sequence continues at coordinate 6,796 of CAVSKB010000015.1, forward strand.
CGCCGCGCCCAGCAGCGCGGTCGCAACCGGGTTCCGGATCAGATTCTTGACGCTCATGACCGATCCTCCTCGAGATGTTCGCACCCGTCCGCGACGGTGCACTTACGAGGGCGGATCGTGAGCCCGCGTCCTTAACCGCAGCTTAAGAGGTCGTGACCGGGAGGGTGACGCGAACCGAGAGCCCGCGGCCATCACGGCCGGGGCCGAGATCGACGCGGCCACGGTGGCGCTCCGCGATGGTCCGCACCAGCGCAAGCCCGATTCCGCTTCCGGAGGAGGCCGTCCCTGGAACGCGATAGAAGCGGTCGAACACGCGGGTTCGCTCGGGCTCGGGAATACCGGGTCCCGTGTCGACGACTTCGAGCACGGCTGTCGCCCCGGTCGCTGCCTGCTCGCGACGAACCAGTACGTCGACTTGCCCGCCGTCCGGCGTATAGCGCAACGCGTTATCGAGGAGGTTCCGCAGCAGCACCCGCAAGGCGTCCGTGTCGCCCTGGATGGCGACCGGCTCCGCATGCGCGAGACCGAGGTCGATGTGCCTGCGATCCGCCAGCGGCAACGATTCCCCGATCACTTCCAGTGCCAGCTCGACCAGCGAGACCCGCTCGGGAGCCGCGGCGGGGCCGCGTTGCTGCCGGGCGAGCGACAGCATCTGCTCGACCAGCCGGTTGGCGCGCTGCACGCCGGATCGCAGCTGCCCGAGCGCACGCGCGCGGCTCGGCTCGTCGGCGGCCGAATCGAGTGTCTGGATCTGCAGGTCCAGCGCCGTGAGCGGCGAGCGCAGCTCGTGCGCCGCATCGGCGATGAATGCGCGTTCGTGTTCGAGCGCGGCGCGCAGACGGCCGAGAAGCTCGTTGAGCGCGACGACCAGTGGCTGCACTTCGACCGGGAGCCCCGCCGCCGGCAGCGGTTCGAGCGTGTCGGGGCGTCGCGTCTGGACGAGCCGGGTCAGCGTCTTCAGCGGCTCCAGCGAGCGACCGACGATCCACCAGATCAGCAATGCCAGCACCGGCATCAGCACGCCGAACGGCGCCAGCGTGCGCAACGCCAGCCGCGCGGCGCGGGTCTCGCGGATTCCGAGGGCCTGGCCGACCTGAATCACGTGCCCGCGTGCGAGAACGCTGAACGTCCGCCAGCGGCCCTGCGGCGTGTCGTCGGTCGAGAATCCGAGCGTGGCGGTCCGTGGCAGCTGCGCGTCCGGGTTCGACAGATAAACGCGCTCGCCGTCCAGCGTCCACACCTGCACGACGAAGTCGTACTGCGGGATCTCCTCGGGGAGCCCCGGCGACGCCGAGAAACCATAGGCCTGGTCACGCAGCAGCAGCGCGGTTTCCCGCAGGTGGTAGTCGAAGAATGCGTTGGCTTCCGAGAGTGCGTTGCGATAGATCACGTACCCGCCCGCCAGACCAACCAGCAGCACGGCTCCGAGCAGCCATGCCAGCAGCGTGCCGCGCAGGGATTTCACGCCGGCTCCAGCCGGTATCCGGCACCGCGGATGGTGCGGATGAACCCGGTGCCGAGCTTGCGGCGCAGCGCATGGATGTAGACCTCGACGACGTTGCTTTCGATCTCCTCGCCCCAGCCGTACAGGTGTTCCTCGATCTGGGCGCGCGACAGGACACGACCCGGATGCTGCATGAGCGCGAGCAGCACGGCGAACTCCCGCACCGACAGCGGGACCGGCTGCCCGTCCTGAGTCACCTCCCGCGTAGCCGGATCGAGCGTGACGCTACGATGCTCGAGCCGCGGGTTCGAGCGACCGTCCCGCCGGCGCAGCACGGCGCGGATCCGCGCCGCGAGCTCCGGTAGCTCGAACGGCTTCACCACGTAGTCGTCCGCACCGGCATCCAGGCCGGCGACGCGATCCGTTATCGCATCGCGCGCGGTCAGCACCACCACCGGAATCGCCGAGCCGCGCCGGCGCAGATCGCGGAGCAGCTCGAGCCCGGACTTGCGCGGCAGTCCCAGGTCCAGCAGCAGCAGGTCATACGGCTCGAGCGCGAGAGCCTGCTCGGCCGCGGCGCCATCGCGTACCCAGTCCAGCGCGAACCCGAGCTGACGCAGCCCGCGCTGCACGGCTTCGCCGATCATCGTGTCGTCCTCGGTCAGCAACAGCCTCACCGCGCGGCACCGCCGGGCCGGGTCATCAGACGCATCACACCGCCCGAAATGAGCCGCGATACGTCGAGCAGGATCCTTGGCAGCGCGACACCACCCGGCGCTGCGAGGTAACGGGACCGCCACTCGGGCAGGAATTTCTCCTTGTACCTGCGCAGTCCGTCGAAGTTGTAGAAGTGCTCGCCGTAGCGGTAGATGAAAGCGCCGGTCCTGCTCCAGAGCGGCGCGAGACGCCGTTGCTCGAAGCCCGAGAGCGGAGCCATCCCCAGGTTGAAGTACCGGTAGCCGGCCGCGCGTGCCCACAGCATGAGTTCGACGAAGAGAAAGTCCATGACCCCGTTGGGCGCGTCACGCGTATGACGCATCAGATCGATCGAGCACTCCTCCAGTTCCGCGCTGGACCAGAGGTTCGCAAACGCGACGATCGATCCGCCGCGCCGGACGACCGCACAGGCGCCGCGCTCGAGGTATGCGCGGTCGAAGAAGCCGAGCGAGAAGCCCTTCTCGGCGATCGATCTGGACGCCAGCCATTCCTGCGATACCCGCTCGAGATCTTCGAGCAACGATGCCACCTGCCCCGCCGGGATGATTTCAAAGGCAGCGCCGTCACGCACCGCCTTGCGATGCGACTGGCGGAGCGCCGCTCGCTGGCCGCCCTCGAGCGAAAAGGTGGACAGCGCCACTCGCGCTTCCTCGCCGAGCTTCGACAACGACAACCCCGCATCGACGTAAAGCGGCAGCGTCGACTCACCGACCTCGTAGAACACCGGCCACGCATCGTAGTGATCGCACAGCTCCTTGAACCGCCACACGAGATCCTGCTGCTGTGCGCGCGGGCCAACGGGATCGCCCATCGCGATCCAGCTGCGGCCGGACGCCTGGTACATCACGAACGCGGAGCGCGGTTCGTCGAAGAGCAATCTCTTGTCACCGAGCAGCACGAGGTTGGCCTGCGCCTCGCGCGATTGGCTCGCGATCGACGCCGCCAGTGCCAGGTCGTCGGGCGTGGCGCTGGCCGGCGCCGGCCGCGCCGGGCGCAGCAACCGCCAGAGCCCCGCGCCCCCGGCGAGCAGCACGACGAGCATGCTCGCCCGCAGCATCCGCGGAGCATCGGCGTCGCGCGCAAACTGCCACCACAGCTCGTCGCGATAAGGCACGTGCCGATACGCGAACAAGCCCACCCAGATGGAGGCACCGATCGCAACCGCAACTGCGACCATCCATGCCGGCGAGAATCGCTCCTGGAGCAGTGACGCCGGACGGGTGAATCGGCCACGCCCCACCCAGAGCGCGGCGAGCATCAGCGTCAGCACGATGCTTTCCTCGTAGTCGACACCCTTCAGCATTGACGCGACGATTCCCGCACCCAGGAGCCACATCGCGACGTGCCAGGCGCCGTCGAGTCGTCGATGAAGTCCCTGCGCGACGAGCAGCAGCATGACGCCTGCGGCGCTGCCCGCCAGGTGCGACGCTTCGAGCAGCGGCTGCGGCAGCAGCTCCGCGAGTATCGCGATACGCGATGGATCGGCGGGCAGCACGCCGGAGAACAGCAGCAGCATCCCGGCGAGGAAGCTGGCCGCCGCGAGTGTCTGCGGGACGAGATACGCAATCCAGTCGCGGGCCATCGACCCGACGCGCCCGAGCCCTTCTCGATGACTGTGCGCCTCGTACAGGACCAGCCCCGTCAATGCCACGGCGAATGGCACGAGGTAGTAAACGACGCGATAGACCAGGATCGCGCCAAGGAGCGCGGGTGCCGCGACCTGCGGCAGGCCGGCGATGATCGCGGATTCGAATACGCCGAGCCCGCCGGGAACATTGCTGACCGCTCCGGCGGCGAGCGCGATCACGTACAGGCCCGCGAACGCCTCGAAGCTGACGCCGTGCCCCGCCGGCAGCAGCACGTAGAGCACGCCGGCGGCTACCGCCAGGTCGGCGCAGCCGACCATCACCTGCATGGCGGCGGTAGAGAAGCGCGGCAGCGTGAGCGTCAGCGAGCCGATCTCGAGCGGTTTGCGCCGTGCGGCTGCGACCACCAGGTACGCGGCGACGATAGCAAGGAGCGCGGCTCCGACACCGATACCCAGTGAGTGCTGGATATGCAGGACGGTGGCCGCGCTTCCGGCCGCGAACAGGAGCGACAAGCCCAGCAGCGTCATCACGCCGAGCGCGAAGGTCAGCGTACAGAAGCCGATGATCCAGCCGATCTCGGATGCGGGCAGGCCATTCGCCGAGTAGAGCCGGTAACGCACCGACCCGCCGCTGAGCGCCGCAACGCCCAGGTTGTTGCCGATCGAGAACGCCATGAACGACGTGGCCATCGTGCGCCATGGCCCGAGCGACCGGCCCAGCGCTCGCAGAGCCAGCGCGTCGTACAGCGTCAGTATCAGGTAGCCGAGCGCGGTGCCGGCGAGGGCGAGCATCCACTGCCGTGGCCGAAGCGCGCCCAGCGCGGCCGCGAAGGCGCGCGCGTGAAAGTCCTCGAGGACGTCGTGCAGCAGCCAGAGCGCGACCGCGAATATCGCGATCGGCAGGAGAACCCGGAACAGCGTGCGGGCGCGCGAGGCGCCCGTCCGGTCATTGGAGTTCGTAGACGAAGTCGTACTCGACCGAGGCCGAACTCGCATCACGCCTGCGCGCCACGCGCGCCTCTTAGATAGTCCACGGAGGCCCCGAGGAAAACCGATCCGCGAGGAAATTCACGAACGCCCGCACCTTGGGCGACAGGTGACGCCGGCTCGGATACACGGCCGCGATCGGCGTGCGCGGCGGCGCGAACTGCGGCAGCAACGGCCGCAGGCGCCCGGCGCGGATCTCCGGTGCCACGATGAAATCGGGCTCGAGCACGATGCCGAGTCCCTCGACGGCCAGCGCGGTGAGCATGCGGCCATTGTTCGCGCGGACCGAACTCGACACACGGACCGGATGACGGCGTCCATCGTGGTCCTCGAATGTCCAGGCGCTTGCCGCCGGCACATACGTGTACTCGAGGCACTTGTGTCGCAGGAGGTCGTCGGGATGTCGCGGTTCGCCGTGCGCCTCGAGATACGACGGCGAGGCGCAGCAGATCAGTTGCGTGTGCCCGAGACGGCGCGCAACCAGCCCGGGCGGCCCGGCTGTGCCGATGCGCACCGCCAGGTCGAAGCCCTCTTCGACGAGGTCGGTGGTCCGATCCGACAGGTCCAGATCGAACGTCAGTTGCGGATGGCGCGCGCCGAACTCGGCGATGGCGGGCGCCAGGTACCGCACGCCAAACGTGATACCGCAGGTCAGCCGAAGCCTGCCCTTCGGCACGACGGTGGCGGTGCGTACCAAGCTCTCCGCGTCGTCGAGGTCGGCGAGCAGTTGCACACTGCGTTCGTAGAACGCCTGCCCCGCTTCGGTGAGCGAGAGCCGGCGCGTCGTGCGATTCAGAAGCCGGGCATCGAGGTGCGCCTCGAGTTCCGCGACCTGCCTCGACACCGCCGAGGTAGAGACGGAAAGGCGTTCGGCGGCGCGGGCGAAACTGCCCAGCTCGACCACCCTTGCAAACGCGGTGATGGCCTGAAAGCGGTCCACGTCACTATTATTGCACTGACTGCAATAGTCTTTATCGGTTGACCGCCTTTATGTCAGTGCTTGGTTGAAGCAACCTACGGCCCCGTTCGATCCCGAGCGCACAAGGAGGCCCAGCCATGAAGCTCTACTACACACCCGGCGCCTGCTCGCAGGCCCCGCACATCGTGCTCCAGGAACTCGACCTGAAGTACCAACCCGTCAAGGTCGACCTCCCGGCTCACACCTTGCCGGACGGCTCCGATTTCCGAGCCATCAACCCCAAGGGCTATGTGCCGATGCTCGAGCTCGACGACGGCACGCGCCTCACGGAGGCCAACGTGCTCCTGCAGTACCTCGCCGACCGCAAGCCCGGTACGCTCGCGCCGCCAACCGGCTCGCTCGAGCGGTACAAGCTGATGGAATGGCTCGCGTTCATCGCGACCGAGGTCCACAAGGGGTTCGGCCCGCTCTGGAATCCGCAGACCGAGCCCGCGGTGCGAGAGCGCACGGTCGCGGCGCTTGGCAACCGGTTCGGATACATCGCGCAGACGCTCGGCAGGCAGCCCTACCTGATGGGCCAGTCGTTCACGATCGCCGATGCGTATCTGTTCGTGATCCTGAACTGGACCGGCTACCACAAGATCGACCTCAAGCCGTGGCCGGCATTGACCGAGTTCCAGGCGAGGATCGCGAAGCGTCCCGCGGTGCAGGCGACCCTCAAGGTCGAAGGCCTCGCCAAGTAGCGTCGTGAAAATCGGCTCGGAGCCGTCTTTCCATCCTCCGCAGGAAATTCGGCTCTGGGCCTGATTCTTCCAGATAACCAACCCTGATTTCGCGATGAGCGCTCTGCCCACGGTATTCATCTCGCACGGCTCGCCGATGCACGCAATCGAGCCCGGCGATGCAGGTGACGCCTGGCGGGCGCTGGCCGCTTCGATCCCCCGCCCGCGGGCAGTCCTCATCGCGTCGGCGCACTGGGAAACGGGGCTGCCGATGCTCACCGGCCGCGACCGGCTCGAGACGATCCACGATTTCGGTGGATTTCCCGAGGAGCTCTATCGTATCCGCTACGACGCTCCGGGCGCGCCGGAGACGGCGAACCGCGCGCTGACGCTGCTGCGCGATGCCGGCTACACGGCGGCGATCGACGGCTGCCGCGGCATCGACCACGGCGCCTGGGTGCCACTGCGGCACATGTACCCGGACCGTGACATGCCGGTGGCGGAGATCTCCGTTCAGCCCGCGCTCGGCACCGCGCATCACCTGCAGCTCGGCGAGGCACTGGCGCCGCTTGCGGACGAAGGCGTGCTCGTGATCGGGTCCGGTCACGTCACGCACAACCTGCGTGACTGGTTCGCGAGTCGCCACGACCCGCGCGTGCTCGACTACGTGCCGAAGTTTGCTCAGTGGCTCAACGAGCGCATTGCCGAGGATGACCGCGAGGCGGTTCTCGACTACCGCGAGCGCGCGCCAGGCGGTGCGCGCGCGCATCCGACCGAAGAGCATTTTCTCCCGCTCTTCGTCGCCTGGGGAGCGGCGGGCTCTGGTGCGCGGGCAACCCGCGTGCTGGCGAGCATCGATGGCGGCGCCCTGGCTATGGATGCCTACCGCTTCGATCGAGCATGAAGCGACTCTCCAGAAGGCAGTTCATCACGTATTGCCGGAGCTATCGGTGCGACGATGGCCTGGGCGGACGCGAGGACCTCCCCATCGAGCCTTGCGTGGAAAGAACGGCGGGATCTCTTTAGTGAGGGCGTCGCTTCCGGCGACCCAGCCACCGACAGCGTCCTGCTTTGGACTCGTTACTCTGCGGGCGGCACGACCCCGGCCGTGCCTCTGACCGTCGAGGTGGCCGAGGACCCGGCATTCGAGAGCGTCGTGGCGACGGCAGGCACTCGTGCGCTCGCAGCGGCCGACCATACCTGTCGCGTGCTGGTCGGTGGCCTGCGACCTGGCCAGATCTACTGGTACCGTTTCGCCACTGAAAGCGGTGAGGGCAGTCGCCTCGGGCGTACACGCACGGCTCACCCGGCGAACGATCCACGTCCCGTGCGCTTCACCTTCGTCAGCTGCCAGAACGTTTGTGAAGGCGCGCAGAATGCTTACCGCCGGATGATCTTCGAGGACGAGCACGCGCCGGCCGAAGAACAGCTCGCGTTCGTTCTGCATCTCGGTGATTTCATCTACGAGGTGGTCGACTACCCGGAGGACCGGCCGGGTGGGCGCCGCTACGACCGGCGGCTGCGCGATCGCGTTCGCTATCCCGACGGGGAGAAGATCGGCAGGTTCCGCGTCGCCGCGACACTCGCCGACTACCGCACGCTCTACCGCGCCTATCTGCAGGACCCGGATTTGCAGGATGCGCGGGCGCGCTGGCCCTTCGTGCCGATGTGGGACAACCACGAGTTCTCGTGGATGGGGTGGCAGTCGATGCTGCGTGTCCCGGGCGAGGAACGCCCGGCGCAAACACGCAAGGTCGCGGCAAACCAGGCGTGGTTCGAGTATCAGCCCGCACGAGTCGCGAAGTCGGGCGGCGTCGCTCTGGAGCGCTTCGAGGCTCCCCGGGTGAAGGACACACCGATCGGGAATTTCGACGGCGACGGGTTCGGCAGGGAGCCGAACAATCTTGCGGCCGTCGGCAGCCTCACGGGGTATCGAACCCTGCGCTGGGGCCGGCACCTCGATCTGATCATCACGGACCAGCACAGCTATCGCTCCGAGGATCCGAGCGGCCGGCCCGAGGCCAGCGTATTTTCGAGCAACGACTTTCCCAACCTCGTTCCGCAGGAAGCGATCGAGATTCTCGATGCCGGACGTACGTACGGGGGCGGGCATGCTCCCGGCGCGATTCGCTACGGCGAGACGGAAGTCGCGAACTTCCGCAAGGACGGGATGCCGCAGTCGATTCTCGGTGCGCAGCAGAGGAAATGGTTCCTCGACAAGCTGCGCGCTTCCGGCGCTACCTGGAAGGTATGGGGTAACTCCAACGGCACGCTAGACACGCGCGTGGATCCGCAGAACCTGCCGGCGGAGCTGACGAAACCCTGGCCGGGCGCGGGCTACGCAACGTTTGGTTTCGGTGACTACAGCAGCGCGTATGTCGAGCGCGCTGCGATATACGACGTCGTGCGTGACTCCGGTATCACCGGGTTCGTGACGGTTTCCGGTGATCGCCACAGCTTCTGGGCAGGACTTGCGGCGAGGGCGCTGCCACCGGAGGCATTCGAGCCGGTGGGGGCAGCGTTCATCACCGGCTCGGTGTCGGCGCCGGGCCTGGTCGAAGCGCTGGAGCACAACCTTCCGAAGGATCATCCTCTCCGCGCGCTTTATCTCACCGATGTGCCCGGCGAAGAGCGACCGCGCCCCGCGGTGAACATGCTGCTGCGCCACGGTGTCCGCTCGTGCCTCGAGTATCAGTCCAGCCGCGATCTCGAGCGCGCGCGCCGCGTTTCGAATCCCGCGCTGGCGCCGCACCTCTCGTTCCTCGATTGGGGCGGTCATGGCTATGCGGCGCTGCGCGTGTCGGCCGATGCAGCGGAATGCGAGTTCGTATGCATCCCGCGGCCGCTCGAAAGAAGCGAGGGCGCGGAAGGCGGTCCGCTGCGCTATCGGGTCGTGCACCGCGTGCCGTTGTGGCACAAGGGAGAACGGCCGAAGCTCGAGCAAAGAGTGATCGAGGGCGACCCCGGCCTTTCGATTTAGCGACCGAGTGAAGCTCTGCAACACCGCGAGTAAACTCCCCGCGGAGACGCCCATGTCCGCAGCGACCGACGAAGCACTCGATTACGCGTATCCCGAAATCGATTTCGGCACGGACGAGGTTCCCGATCTCGAGGAGCTGATGACGCGCCTGCAGGCGCAGGGAAAGCGCGTCGTGCGGATCCGCTATATCGGGCAGCCCGCATGGCTGATCCTGCGTCACAAGGAACTGTACGACGCCTTCATGGACAGCGCGCACTACCCGTGCAGCGCGGCGCATCTGCGTCACAGCTCGCCCGTCATGGGCAAGAGCATTCTCTGTCTCGACGGCGACGAGCATCGGATCAAGCGCGCGCTGGTGGCGAACGCTTTCCTGCCCTCGGCGGTGCGCGGTTACACCGAGCGGCTGCTGCGCCCGATCGCCAACCGTCTGATCGATGGCTTCGCAGGTCGCGCCGGGCTCGACCTGGTGGCGGAGTACACCCGGCGCCTGCCGGTGCTCGTGATCACGGGTCTGCTCGGCGTGCCGAGATGAGAACGAGCGACAACTGATCGAATGGATCGAAGGACTGTTCAGCTATCCGTGGGACCCCGCGTTCGCGCTCAAGGCGAAGGACGAAGTCACGGCTTTTTTCACGCCCGTCATTCACGCGCGGCGCGCCGAGCCGCGCGACGACCTCATCTCGCTGATCACGGCCGCCGAATTCGAGGGACACCGGCTCACGGACGAGGAAGTCCTGGCCTTCGTGCGGCTGCTCTTTCCGGCGGGAGCCGACACGACGTATCTCGCGCTCGGCAGCATGATGAACCACGTCCTCGCCGACACGGGGCTGACCTCGCAACTGCGGGCCGAGCCGGCGCTGATTCCCAAAGTCGTAGACGAATGCCTGCGCCTCTACAACACGACGGCGTTCCTGCCGCGTTACACGGAATCGGGCATGGAGTACGACGGCGTGCGCATCCCGCCCGACTCCTGGGTGATGTTCGGCATCCGGGCCGCCAACCGCGACCCGGAAGTGTTCGCCGACCCGGATCGCTTCGACGTCACCCGCGACCGGCGACGCAGCCTGACTTTCTCCGTCGGTCCGCACGCCTGCTTGGGGATGCATCTCGCGCGCGCCGAGATGAACGTCTCGCTCGAGCTCCTGCTGCGCCGGCTGCCCGGCCTGCGCCTGGGCGAGGGCAAGGTCGCCATGACGAACGCCGTGCTGCGCGGGGTGCGGCGGCTGCCCGTCGCCTATGACGAGGTGCTGCCTGGCTGAACGATCCCGTTGCGCGCGGTCAGGTGCAACGCGATCGCAAGCAGGGCCATGCACCAGACGATGACTGCGCTCGAAGGCAGGTCGGTTACGACCGACATCGCGAGACCAAGCGCATAGCTTGCAACGCCGAGCGCGTACCCCAACCGCAGTTGACGGGCCGCCGCGTGGCGATACGTCGCCACCGCGGGCACGATCAGCGTGGTGAACACCAGGTAGACGCCGACGAGCTGCACCGACATCGTCACCATCACGGCGAAGATCACGTAGAAGCCGATCCGTCCGAGGCGTTCGCGCCACCGGAACCAGACCGCGAGGAACAACGCCGTCAGCACGGCGGCGCGGATGAGCTGATCGGTTCCGACCCACAGGATCTGGCCCGCCAGCAGGTCCTTGAGATATTCGCCGCCGTGCGGGTTGTTGGCCAGCAGCAGGATCTGCGCCGTGGAGGCCAGCACGAACAGGATGCCGATCAGCGCTTCCTGGACCTCGGGTCGCCGGCGCTCGGTCCAGGTGAGCAGCAGCGAGCCCGCGAGCGCCGCGGCCACGGCGGCGAGCTGTGTCGTCCAGCCCGACAGCTCGTGGCCAAACGTGTGTGCCGCGATTACGCCGAGCGCGGCCACCTGTGCGATCGCGAGGTCGATGAACACGATGCCGCGCTTCAATACCTGTTGCCCGAGCGGCACGTGCGACAGCATTACCAGCAGGCCGGCGATCAGCGCCGGCCAGAGGATGCTCAGGTCGACTGCGAAGTTGCTCATTTCAGCGCCGCCAGCAGTCGCTTGATGGAGTCATCGAAGAGCCCGAACAGGTCCTTGGCATCGGGCGTGCCACCGACCGAGAACGGCAGAGTCACGACCGGAGCGTGCACGCGCTCCGAAAGCCAGTCGCGGCCTTCGGATCGTTGTAGGCGTTGCGCAGGATCATCCGCGGCGGCGCGGACGAGAGCGTCGTCACGAGCTCCGCGAGGTAACCGGCGCTGGGCGGCACGCCCGGTTTGGGTTCGATCGAGCGCAAGCGCTTGAGCCCGAGCCAGCGGCACAGATACGACTGGTCCTTGTGCATGACCACGACCGGCACGCCCTTCAGCGGCGCCGCCTCCGCCTCCCAGCGCGTGATCGCCTCCTGCCATTTGGCCTGAAAGTCCGAGTCCCGACTCTCGTAGTAGGCGGCGTTTGCGGGATCGATCGCAGCAAGCCGCGCAGTGAGCGCCTTCGCGACGATCGCAATGTTGCGCGGGTCGAGCTGGACATGCGGGTTGCCCTGCGGATGGATGTCGCCCATCGAGCGGTCGAAGGCCGTTGGCACTTCGATCAGCTTGAGACTGCGCGGTCGCCTCGAAATAGCCCGGCACTCCGGGCCGAACCTTCGGATTGCCCGATTCCTGCAACAGCACCGGCAACCAGCCGACCTCGAGCTCGGCGCCGTTGGCGACCACCAGGTTGGCGTTGCGGGCGCGCGCGACGAGGCTGGGCTTGGCATCGACGCGGTGCACGTCCTGCAGCGCATTGGTGGCCGTGTAAACGTCGACCTTGTCGCCGCCGAGCTCGGCCGCGAGCGCACCCCAGTCGGCGGTGGTCGCAAGAATCCTGACGGCCGCGTGAGCGGACCCGGTGATGGCAAGTGCCGCCATCAGGCACAAAGGTGAACGAGATTGATCATGGCTGGATCCCCTAGAACTTGTGGGCGCCGTGCACGCCCAGCGAGTAGATGTACTGCAGGAAGAACTGCTCGTCGGTCGCCGCGTTGCGCGCGTCGTCCCAGGAGATCTGCGCGCGCAGGCGCGAGAACTCGCTCGGGTTCCAGTCGACCATCAGCGACGTTCGGCTTGGCGTGGCATGCGACAGCAGCGCGAAATCCTCTGCGGTCAGCGCTCCCGACTCGACCAGCCCGATCGCGGGTGTTCCGGAATCCAGCGCGTCGTAGCGCGCCCCGGCGCGCCAGCGTGGCCGGAACTGGTACACGCCCTGCACGTACCAGCCGTCCTGCTCGCTGCGGTACCGGTCGGCTAAGCGCGGCGCCCGTGATGTCGAACGCCAGCTCACCGTCCTCGGTGCGGCTGCATGTACTCGCCCTGCAGCTTGAGAGCTGCGGCGCAGCGGGTCGGCCGGGCGGGTCCACTTGAAGGTCGCGTCCACGATCCACGTGCGAGAGTCACCGGTGAACGCGTTCTCGACCGCGTTGCCGAGCGCGTCGACATCCTCGTAGGCGCGTTCCTCGGCGCGCAGATCGAGCCAGGATGCGCCCGCACGCCAGCTCGCCGACTCTCCGACGTCGCCGCCGACGTGCGCGAAGAGCGTCGTGCCGTTCAGGCCGTTGGCGGCGCGACGCGTACCGGGAAAAGCCTCGCCGTTGCCGGATTCCGCACCGAACTCGAGAAAGAGGTCGGTGGGCGCAAGCCACTTGAGCTGCAGGCCGTCCTGCGCACGCTGGCCGCCGAAGAATGCCTGGTACACGAGCGGCTGATCGACGAAGTCCCAGGCATGCGCGTGGAACTCGTTCAGATAGCCGAAGCCGGAGAAGAAACGTCCGCCCTTGAGCGTGAGGCCCGAGGGCAGGGCGAGCGTCCGAAAGAAGGCTTCCTCGACCTCGATCTCGTCCTCGGGCGTCATCGCGAACGTCAGGCTTCCCATGAAGTACGGATCGACGTTCGCGGAGAGCGTGACCTCCGACTCGCCCAGGTTGAAGCTTCGATCGCCGGGCCCGACCTCGTCACCCGCCGGCAGAAATCCCGCGATCTGGTAGGTCGCCGGGTCCTCCGACAGGTTCGCGTAGCTGCCGCCCAGGATCGCGGACATCGCGGGGTTGAAGGCGGTAGCCGTCGACCCTGGCGCAGCCGGAGCAGCATCGATTTCCGGCGGCACGTCCGACACTGCCGGCGCAGGGGCCGCGGCTCCGGCGGCGGATTCGAGTTGGACCGATGCGTGCTTCGAGCGCGGCGACACGCGCATCGTATTCGGACTTCAGCGCATCGAGCTCGGCGCGGAGCGCGGCCGTGTCATCGGCCGCGGATCCGGCGGCCGGATATGTCGCGCACGCAAGCGCGGCGACGGCAAACAATGCAAAGGACCCTTTCATGGGAGCCTCCTCTCAAAGCCAACTGCAGCAGGCCGCGATCAGCGGCCGAAAACCATCGACTGGCTGCTACTGGCGGGGAGGCGCGCGAGACTGGAACGCGCGTGGTACGGCTCGCTGGATGAGCGAGACGATCGCGCTGACGACGAGGAATGCAACGACGGCTGGCGGGAGCACGGACATCGTGCCCGGACCGCCGGCCATCGAGAAGATCGTCGAGAACGACAGGCAGGCGTCGCAGAGCTGCGAGTGCAGACCGGAGTGATTCTGCGGCTCACCCGCATGACTGGCTGAATGCAGCAGCGCACCGGTCTGGGCCACGAACAGGGCCAGGCCCAACGCGATGCACGGCAGCAGTCTTGGTGTGCGCGACAACTAGCGATCGTCCATAGAGCAATCGGGATTGTCGGCCGAAGTCGCGACGACGGCAACCCGTACTTGACACGTTGAATGACAACGGTCTGACGGATAGGCCAGGAACAGGGCCAAGCCAGCGCAATGCAGGGGAACGGTCGCGGCGTGCGTCGAAACAGCGTCGTGATGTCCTGAGAAAACGTCAACATTGTCGGCCGATTCGGGCGCACGGGCAAATCGGGGACGATTCTGGCTTGAACAGGCCATCATGGAGGGCGCGCCGAGGCGCATGCGATCCTGATAACTGCAATCTTGGCGAGCGCGGGCTTCCTGCCAAGTTCGGCGTCCGGTGGCAGTCGTAATCGGCGTTTTTCTATCGGCGACGGTCTTGACACTGCTCGTCCCCCCGCTCTGTATGCTCCACCGGCGGCGCGCGACGGCCAAGCCGTTGAAACCGGAGGACTGATTGAGCGCTCGGAGCCAGGTGATCGTGCGCAAATGGTGTGGATAGAGCGTCTGCGTCAGCCGGTGTACTTGCTGCACTGGGCGCGGCCGTGCTGTTCGGAGCAGCCACACGCTCGCGAAACGGTTATTGCAGACGATCGATCGTGGCTGCTGGCCGGATTGCTGTATCTGGGCTCCGGGCTGGGCCTGATACTTTATCGTCAGCTGGTTCGCGCCGGTCGCGTGCGATTGGCGAGATCACAGGTCTTGTGGCTCGCGGCGCATAGTGGCAGGCGGTGTCGCAGGCCGTGCTGCTGATGTTCGGGCTGACGAGCATGCCGCTCCGGCGCTCCTGCTGTTGAACGCCGAAGGTGCATTCACGGCGCTGTTGGCGTGGTTCGTGTTCAGGGAGAACTTCTATCGCCGTATCGCGCTGGGAATGGCGGCCATCGTGGCGGGCGCTGTGATCTGCGTGGCCGGGCGATGTGCGATTCGCGGGAGTATGGCCAGCGGTGGCAATACTGGCGCGTGCCTGGCTTGGGGCATGGACAACAATTCACGCGCAAGGTTCGCTCACAGATGCGATGGATGCTTTATGAAAGGACTGACGTGGATGGTAATTGGCGCTGCGATAGGTTCGGTGCACAGATGTCGGATACGACGTGGCGAGCGCAATGATTGGGCTGTTGCTACGGTGTCAGTTGGCGCTGTTGTGGTGCGCTGCGCATTGGGCGCGCGCACGGTGCTTACTTCTCGGTGGCGCTTTCTGGGTACGGTGCTGGCGGTGTTGCTGGCGATGCGTTACGAACAATGCTGGCTGCTGGAGCACTGATGGCGTTGGCGTGTGGCTTATCTGATGGAGCGGCACGAGCACGAGCATACTCACGAAGCGTTGAACACGAGCACGAACATGTGCATGGCGCTGATTCACACGAGCATCAGCATGATGCTGTGCACGGGAATAGACACACTCACTCCCACTGGCACGAACGTTGAGGCATGCACACGCGCACTTCCGGACGCACATCATCGGCACGCATTGAATTCGAGGTGATGTGTGACGCAGGTGATAGGGCTGACTATGACGCGGAGGAATGAACGATGGAGAACCACAAGACGCGATGCACTTGGCTGTTGGCGCGAGCGGCAGCGCACGATCAGTATGCAGGAGCGCAAACATGAAGACGCATGACTGAAGTACGGGTCTCCTGAGGAGGACGCGAACAAGGTGTTGCTATTAGACAGGCTAAGCTCACGGGTTGTCTGAAAAGCTGATGCGCTCGCATTGGGAGAACAACTACATCGGTTCAGTGAGGGCACTCAACATGATTGCCGAGCGGCTGGCGGCCGCGATGCGCGAACGGACTTTCCTCGCTCGTGTACGGAGGACTGAAGCGCGAGGAGCTGCACGCGTCGGATCTGTCATCCTTCATGAGAATTACTTCGCAAATCTCGGCGGTGACGGCATGCCAGGCGGCGCAGTTTGCGTCCTCAAAGCTGCTATGGGACACGAGGACTGGGAGAACGAGTTTCGTCGCACGGCTATGTCGTTGGCCGGCGGCTCAGGCTGGTGCGTCTCGCATACAACCTGCACACACACGAGCTTCGCAACCAGTGGGCCTGGGACCACATGCACGGCGCCGTGTCCGGTGTTCCGCTGCTCGTGCTCGACATGTACGAGCACTCCTACCACATGGACTACGGTGCGCCGCGGTCAAGTACGTCGATGCTTTCATGAAGAACGTGAAGTGGGAGGAGGTCGAACGGCGATTGGCCAGGCCGGCGCGACGTGAACGAAGATGAGTCACCGCAGTGACGGTGTGGTGTGGCGTGCTCGATGCGGACGAGCTATCGTCTCCATTGGGACCGATCAGCTTGCTCGTGTTCCAGTGTCGTGCGGGGTTCTGACTCGCGGCAAGCCAGGGCGCGGACTCAGTGCTGCGGCGGCATGCTTGACAGTTCGAGTCGGAGCGCATCCTGCTCGCATCCCGGAAAGGTGCGATCGAATGCTGCGTTTCGTGGCCGAGCTCAAGCGCGCAAGGTGA
This sequence comes from uncultured Gammaproteobacteria bacterium, assembly GCA_963728295.1. Taxonomy (GTDB): domain Bacteria; phylum Pseudomonadota; class Gammaproteobacteria; order Steroidobacterales; family Steroidobacteraceae; genus DATJKD01. The sequence goes on from CAVSKB010000015.1 coordinate 23,327, forward strand.
TCCAGACGGCGGTTCTGTACGCGGTCTCCGCGTGGGTGCTGCTGCAGGTCGCAGAGCTGTTGCTCGAGATGCTCGAGGTGCGCCTGGGGGCTGAAGCTCGTCTTCGTGCTGCTCCTGATCGGCTTCCCGCTTGCGCTGCTCCTCTCCTGGATGAACAGGTACGCCGGAGGGAATCCGCGCGAAGCGCGGCGCGAACCGGCCGCGGGCTGCCACCCGCGGCGCGTTTGCACCGCACGCCTCGGATTCGGCACCGGCGTAACGGCACCGCGGAGGCCGCCTCCGATGAGCGCTCGATCGCCGTCCTGCCTTTCGCCAACCTGAGCGCGGACAAGGCGAACGAGTACTTCGCGGACGGCCTGTAGAGGAACACTCAACCTGCTGTCGCGGATGCAGGGACTGCGCGTCGTGGCGCGGACCTCGTCTTTCTCCTTCAAGGGACGGACGGCGAACGCCGCCGAGATCGCACGCGAGCTCAAAGTCGCCTATCTCCTCGAAGGCAGCGTGCGCCGGTCCGGTTCGCGGATACGCATCACGGCGCAGCTCGTCCGCGCGAGCGACAGCTCGCACGTCTGGTCGCAGACCTTCGACCGCGACATGAGCGACATCTTCGCGGTGCAGGACGAGATCGCGGCCGCGGTGGCCGGCGGGCTCGAGCTCAAGCTGTTTGGCGGCCCGCGCCGAAAGCACAGCCCACCGATCCGCGCGCGTACGCGTACCTGCAGGGCCGGCATTTTTTCTCGCTGTACTCGGCGACGGGATACGAGCAGGCGATCCGCGCTCGAAGGCGCGCTGGCCATTGATCGGGCTTCGGCCTGCGTGGGGCGTACTCGGTGCGCTGTACTGGGGCCAGGCGAACAATTCGCTGATTCCGTATGAGGAAGGCGCGCGCAAGGCGCGCCACGCATCGGAGAAGGCGCTGGCGCTCGATTCGGAGCAGGCGGAGCCGATGTCATTGCTGGGCCTGCTGGACGTGATCGAGAATCGCGACGTCGCCACCGGCCTCAAGCGAATAAGTCGGGCGCTCGAGCTGGAACCGCACAATCAGCGTGTGCTGTCGCGTGCCGCGAATGTGGCAAGGCAACGCGGACGGACTGACGAGGCGATCCGTTACGCCAAACAGGCGCGCGCGCGGATCGCTGAGCCGAACGCCCACGCGGTGCTCGGCCTGACCTATTACTACGCGGGCCGTCTCGACGACGCGGAAACGATGCGCCGCACACTGCTTGCACTCAGCCCCGGATGGTTGAGCGGCCAGTACTATCTCGGTCGCATCCTGCTCGCCCGCGGCGACGCGCATGCCGCGCTCGAGGCCATGCGGCAGGAGCCAAGCCCGATGTGGCGACTGACCGGTCTCGCACTGGTGCATCATGCGCTCGGACAGCGCGCGGAAGCGGACGCAGCCTTCGAGGAGCTCAAGAAGCACGATCCCGTTGGCATCGCCTATCAGCTCGCCGAGATCCACGCGTATCGCGGCGAGATCGATCTGCATTGAATGGCTCGAACGTGCCGAGGCGACTATGACAGCGGGCTCACCGAGCGATCACCAACCCGGTGATGCGCAGTCTGCACGCCGACCCCGGTGGGCGGCGTTCGTCGCCAGGCTCAGGTTGGATTGACGCCCGGCGGCGCGGTCGGAAGCTCGAGATCGCCCTTCGATTCGAATCGACGCGAGCCGAAGGTCGGGCCGTTCAGCTTGCCGCTGAGCGCGTAGCTGACCTTGCCGATCCCCTTGCCATCGCCATTCATCATGCCGAGCGCCTGGCGAACCATCCGCATCGCGGAGGTCGTCACCGGCACGCTGATCACCGACTCGCCGAACCGCGGGACGCTCCCGCGCTCGTCGCTGACACCGGTGGCAAAGGTGTTGCCCTGCACGTCCAGCTTGAGCGACACGCCGTCATACTCGATTGGCGCATCGTTCGGGTTCTGCACGCGCAGCTTCACGAGCATGCGCAGCTCCATGCCCTGCCCTTGCAGCGGCTCGATGCCGGCCACGGTGACCTGAAGCGGGTCGGTGCGTTGCAGCGCCGCGCATGCGCTGAGCAGGATGGCGACAGTGACGTAAACGGCGCGCCGGAACCGACGTGGGCCTGTCATAGGAACCTCCCTGGACGGCGGCGCTGGATCGGCGGAGCGGGTGACCGGAATCGAACCCACGTTAGCAGCTTGGGAATCAGAGTGTCCAACACCGCACAAATCCTCATGACAAGGCAATCAGGCGCTTCGAAACTCGGCGATAATCGCGCGGCCCCGGGGGTCCGCATCGGGTCACCTGCACCGAGAGATTGTTCATGAAAAAATGGCTGTCCTTGCTCCTGAACGTCCCGGTCCTGGCTGCCGTCCTTGCGGTGGCCGGCTGCGGCGACCGCTCTCGCGACGAGAACACTCTTCGCATCGGCGCCATCGTCGAAATGACCGGCGACATGCCGGCGGTCGGCGCCTCGTCCCGCAATGCAGCCGAGCTCGCAGTCAACGAGCTGAATGCGGCGGGCGGCATCACCGTCGCCGGCAAGCCTTACAAGATCGAGCTGCTGGTCGAGGACAACGCAGCCAAGCCCGATCAGTCGGCGGCGGCCGCCAACAAGCTCATTACCCAGGATGAAGTGCTCGCGATCGTCGGGCCGAACGCGAGCCTGGGAGCCATTCCTGCCTCGGAGATCGCCGAGGCCAGCAAGACGCTGCTGATCACGCCCTGGTCGACGAATCCGAAGACCACGCTCGACAATCGAACGGGTCTGCCCAAGAAGTACGTGTTCCGCGCGTGCTTTACCGACCCCTTCCAGGGACAGGTACTGGCTCGCTTCATCACGGAGAAGCTCGGCGCGAAGACGGCGGCAGTGCTCTATGACGTCGCCTCGGAGGCCCCGAAGAGCCAGGCCGAGCTGTTCCGCACGACGTTCGAGGAACTCGGCGGCAGCGTCGTTGCCTTCGAGACCTACACGACCGGGCGACCGCGATTTTTCCGCTCAGCTGACCAAGATCAAGAGCGTCAACCCGGACGTGCTGTTCCTGCCTGCCTATTACAACGACGTCGGCCTGATCGCACAGCAGGCACGCCGCCAGGGTATCGACCAGCCACTGGTGGGCTCGGATGCCTGGAGCAGCCCCGAGCTCATCAAGCTTTCCGAAGGCGCCGTCGAAGGCGCGTATTTCGCCAACCACTACGCCGCCGACATCGCCACGCCCACGGCGAAGAAGTTCATCGATGCCTACCGGCAGAAGTACGGCAATGCGCCGGACGACGTTGCAGCCCTGACCTACGACTCGTTCGGGCTGCTGTTCGAGGCGCTCCGCAAGGCGTCGTCGCCGGAACGCCAGGCGGTGCGCGACGCGATGGCCGCCGTTTCCGGCTATACCGGGGTTACCGGTGACGTCCGGTTCACCCCGGGCTCGGGCGACCCGGTGAAGAGCGCGGTGATCATGCAGGTGAAGGGCGACCGCTTCACCTGGGTGATGAACGCGGCTCCCTGACCGGTAAGGTCGCAACCGTGCCCCCCGTGCACGCGGGAGTCCTGCCAGCTTGAATCCGCAGACCGCCTACTGGCTGCAGCAGGCGCTCAATGCCCTGCAGCTCGGCAGCATCTACGCGCTGATCGCGCTCGGATACAGCATGGTCTACGGGACGCTATCCATGATCAACTTCGCCCACGGCGACGTCTTCATGGTGGGCGCCTTCGTGTGTTTTCTCGCGGGTACGGCACTCGGCCTGCCCTTTGCTCCCACGCTGCTGCTCGCAATGTGCGGCGCAGCACTGCTGGGTGTCGCGATCGAGCGGCTGGCTTACAAGCCGCTGCGCAATGCGCCGCGGGTGTCCGCCATCATCACGGCCCTCGGCGTCGGGCTCTTCCTCGAGAACCTGATGCTGGCCTTCTATCCTTATCCGCAGAACGTTCCGAGGCTGCTCGAAAACGTCACCTGGCATCTGGGAGGCGTGTCCATCTCCTCGCTGCAGGTGGTGATCATCGGTCTGTCCCTGGCGCTGATGCTGGTGCTCGACCATGTCGTGCATCGCACCCCGGTGGGCATGGCGATGCGGGCGATCTCCTGGGACAAGTCGTACGTGCCGCTGATGGGCATCTCCGTCAACCTGATCATCTCGATCACGTTCGCCATCGGCGCCGGACTGGCCGGGGCCGCCGGCACGATGTACGGCCTCGCCTACCCGGTCATCGACCCGTACATGGGAATCCTCATAGGCTGGAAGGCGTTCATCGCCGCCGTGGTTGGCGGCATCGGCAACGTCCGTGGGGCGATGATCGGCGCCTTCATCCTTGGCGGCGTGGAAATCATGGTGGTCGCGCTGCTGCCCTCCACCTACCGGGACCTGGTCGTATTCAGCCTGTTGCTGGCGCTGATCATCGTGCGGCCCCACGGCATTCTCGGTCAGCCCAGGGTGCAGAAGGTTTGATTCGCGCCCTGCAACGACACTTGCAGCGGCTGATGGACCAGCCGTGGCTGGTGCCCCTCCTGCTCTTGAGCGGCATGGTTCTCGCGCTCGCCATTCCTCGATTCAACCTCTTCAACAATTACGTCCAGATGCTGCTGATGTACGTGGGCATCAACATCATCCTGGCCACGAGCCTCAACCTGGTGAATGGATACATGGGCGAATTTTCCCTCGCTCACGCCGGGTTCATGGCGGTGGGTGCCTACACCTCCGCCCTGCTCACCATGCATGTGCTGCCGCCGGAAACTCATGCCGCGCTCTTTCCACTGGCGGTGCTTGCCGGAGGCGCAGTCACTTCGCTGCTGGGGCTGCTGGTGGCCATTCCGTCGTTCAAGGTGCGTGGCGACTACCTCGCCATCATCACGCTGGCGTTCCTGATGATCGTCAAGTCGGCCCTCGAGAACATCGACGCCATCGGCGGCCCGCGAGGCATCCCCGGAATTCCGCGCCTGACATCCGTCCCCTGGGTCTTTGCCTGGACCGTGGCGCTCGTCTGGCTGATCCGTAATTTCGTCTATTCCCGCTACGGACGCGGCGTGCAGGCGATCCGTGAGGATGAGATCGCCAGCGACCTGATGAGCGTCGACACTCGCCGGGTAAAGATTCTCGCCTTCATGCTTTCGTCGTTCTGCGCCGGCATCGCAGGCGCACTGTTCGCCCACCTGCTGCAGTTCATCAGCCCCCGGGTGTTCGACATCGTCAAGACCACTGAAGTGCTCATCATGGTCTACCTCGGTGGCATCGCATCGATCGGCGGCTCCATCCTCGGTGCCGCGGTCTACACGCTGCTGCTCGAAGTCCTGCGGCCGTCGACCGTAGCGTCCTTGCTGTCATGGCTGCCGCCCGGCCTGTTCGACCCGCTCAACAAGTACTTCATCAGCCACCTTGGAATTCTGCGCATGATCATCATGCCTCTGCTGCTCGTGCTGGTGATGATCTTCTGGCCCCGGGGCATCATGGGTAAGCGCGAGTTCCGCATGTTCATACCGCGCCGGGACAGGAACGCACATCGGCCGGAATCAAGCGTCGGGGGCATGAGCAATCATGGCGTTGCTGACAGCCCGTAACATCAGGCACAACTTCGGCGGCCTGCGCGCGATCGACGACTTCAACCTGGACCTGCACCAGGGTGAACTGATGGGCCTGATCGGTCCAAACGGCGCGGGCAAGACCACGGTGTTCAACCTGATCACCGGCGTCTACCGGGCGAGCGAAGGGAGCATCCGCTATCGCGACGAAGAGCTCGTGGGCCGCACGCCCCACGAGATCACTGCCCGGCGTATTGCGCGCACGTTTCAGAACATCCGCCTGTTCCGTGACCTGTCGGTGCTCGACAACGTGCGGATCGCGCACTTTTCCCAGTCGCGTTATTCGCCGATCGAAGCGCTGCTCCACGCGGGCCGCTTCCGCCGCGAGGAGGAACGCATCGTCGGCCATTCGCGCGACCTGCTGGCCATCTTCAAGCTGGAGCACCTGGCCGGGGAAACCGCCAGCAGCCTCCCCTACGGCCACCAGCGGCGCCTGGAAATCGCCCGGGCACTGGCCACTCGTCCGGAATTGCTGCTGCTCGACGAACCCGCCGCGGGCATGAACCCGTCGGAGATCGACCAGCTGATGGAATTCATCCGGTGGATCCGCCGCGAGTTCCAGCTCACGATCCTGCTCATCGAGCACCAGATGAAGCTCGTCATGGGTATCTGCGAGCGCATCAAGGTCCTGGACTTCGGCAGGACCCTGGCCGAGGGACCACCCGAAGTCGTGAGGAGCGATCCATTGGTCCTGGAAGCCTATCTCGGTGAGAAGGTGGCCCGATGAGCGGCGCCGGAGCGGACGCAACCACAGACTCTGCCGGCGGCATTCATCTCGAGGTGCGCGACCTTCGAGTGCACTACGATGGAATCCAGGCCGTGCACGGCGTGAGCTTCAGCGTGCGCCGCGGCGAGATCGTCACGCTGATCGGCGCCAACGGCGCCGGCAAGACCTCCATCCTCCGCGCCATCTCGGGCCTCATTCCCTACGACGGCAGTGTCACCTTCGCCGGCCGTGACCTTCGCGGCGTGCCCGCGCACCGCATCGTGGGACTGGGCATGGCGCACGTCCCGGAAGGACGAGGCATCTTCGGCAACCTGACGGTGCGCGAGAACCTGCGACTCGCCACATGGCAGCGCCGCGACCGCCAGGCCAGCGACCGCGACCTGACTCGGGTACTCGAGATCTTCCCGCGCCTCGGTGAGCGACTCGATCAGGTGAGCGGCACGCTTTCCGGCGGCGAACAGCAGATGCTGGCGGTGGGCCGCGCGCTGATGAGCCGCGCGAGCCTGCTGCTGCTCGACGAGCCCTCGATGGGCCTGGCACCTCGACTGGTGCGGGAAATTTTCGGCGTCATCGAGGACATCAACCGCACCGGCACCACGGTCCTGCTGGTGGAACAGAACGCAAACATGGCGTTGCACATCGCCTCCCGCGCCTGCGTGTTGGAGACGGGCCGCGTGATCCTGAGTGGGTCTGCGAAGGAACTGCTGGACGATGCTCGAGTGAAGGATGCATACCTGGGTGCCTAGCCCTGCACCGTCATGAGTCGAGTCTCCTTCGCGCGCAGCGAAGGTAACGCGCACGCGCGGCGTCTAACGACTGAGCAGCGATCTGCGGTCCAGTAATGGACCGGGGAGGTATCGGTGAACAGTCCTGCGCTGAAGTCGCTCACGTTCGGTTCCTGCTTCGGTCTCATGCTTGGCGGGATCACGCCCGTCCTGGCCGAGGACGACCGCCGCTGGGACGCCGGTCTTCGACTCAACGTCCTGGCCGGCAGCGGCCAGCCGACCAACGACGTGATCGGCTTCGGAATCTTCGGGCGATACCGGCTCAGCGATCGCTGGGCAGTGGGGCTCGGGGTCGACATCTCCGATGAGTTCGACGTCGAGCGGACGCCTGAGCTGGTCGGCCTGGTCCAGGACCCCGACGCGCCGGTGGTGGACAGCAAGGGATCATCGGAGAGCCTGAGCGCGTGGGTCGAACGCCGCTACGGCGGCGACGATCGGCGCGTGCAGTGGTACTGGAGCGCGGGGTTGGGCGTCAACTCGGTCGACGTCGACGACCAGGTCGGCCCGCTCGCGGGTGGCGGCACTTTCGATGTGGCGATCGACGCCGGCACCGAGATGGTTGCGTCTGCGAGCGTCGGTCTGCGCGTGCGGCTCGGACAGCGTTTCCTGTTCGAGCCTGCGCTGCGCCTGGATCAGCACTTCGCCGACTGGGACCTCACTGACCGGGTGAGCGGTACCACGGCATCGATCGACGACTACACGCTGACCGGGATACACCTGGGGTTCGCATACCGGTTCTGAGTTGCGCGGCGCGGGCAGCGTCACTGCTCGAATTCGTTGGAGCGGGTGATGGGAATCGAACCCACGTTAGCAGCTTGGGAAGCTGCAGTTCTACCATTGAACTACACCCGCTAGAGTCGCCGATTCTAGAGGCCCGCCGAGCAGGCCGACAACTCGTGGCTCGCCGTCCGCTCAGCGTCCCCCGGCGGCGATCCAGCGGTCGATTTCCGCTTCGAGCACGGCAAGCGGCATCGCACCCTGGCCGAGCACACGGTCATGAAACCGGCGGAGGTCGAACTGCGTACCGAGCCGCTCCTCCGCGCGGCGTCGCAGCGCGAGCAGGCGCTGCTCGCCCACCTTGTAGGCGAGCGCCTGCCCGGGCCAGGCGATGTAGCGGTCCACCTCGAACTGGATCTCGGTGTCGGCGAGCGCGCTGTTGTCGCGCAGACAAGCGACCGCCTGGTCCCGCGACCAGCCCATCGCGTGCATGCCAGTGTCGATCACCAGCCGGCAGGCGCGCCACATCTCGAGCGACAGCCGGCCAAAGCGCTCATAGGCGTCGCGATAGATCCCCATGTCCTCGCCGAGCTTTTCGGAATAGAGTCCCCAGCCTTCGACGTACGCGGTTATGTCGTCGTTGCGGCGGAACTCCGGCAGGTCTGTCAGCTCCTGGCTGAGCGCGATCTGGAGGTGGTGCCCCGGTATGCCTTCGTGCAGCACCCAGGCGGGCAGCCCGTATGATCGGCATCTTCTCCGCCATCCACGGCTTGTAGACGACCATCCCGGCGATGCCCTGCTCCGGGCTGCCCGCAAGGTAGCCGTTCGCGCTGCTCTCGAGACCCGCCGGCATCGCCCGCACGCCATAGGTGAGGCGTGGCAGGTGACCGACGATGCGGGCGACGGCTTCGTCGGCGCGTTTTGCGATCTCGCTCGCTTTTTCGCCATAGCGGGTCGCATCCACATAGAAGCGCGGGTCGCTGCGCAGGAACGCGAGGAACTCGGCGAACGATCCGGAGAAGCCGGCCTCCCCAATCACCTTGTCCATCGCGGCCCGGATCCGCGCGACCTCGGCAAGGCCCAGTGCATGCACCTCGGCCGGCGTCATCGACGTGGTCGTGTGCCGCCGCACGAGGTATGCGTAGTACTTCTGTCCGTCGGGAAGAGTCGATGCACCGATGCCGCTTCGCGCCGCGGGCCGGTATTCCTGCTCAAGGAAGCGCAGCAACTCGCGCTGCGCCGGCTTCACCCTCGACTCGATGGTCTCGAGGGCGCGCGTGCGCAACTGCGCGCGCCGATCCGCCGGAAAGCTCGCAGGGAACGTCTCGAAGGGTGCAAGCAACGGGCTCTTCGCCGACGGCTGCTCCGCCTGCGCACGCACGTCGCCGATCGCACGCTCGACGGTCATGCGGGGCTGCGTAAAGCCGGTGCGGATGCCGCGCGCCATGTTCGCGGTCTCGGTCGCGTAGTACGCAGGAATCGCCGCGAGACGCGCGAGCCAGGCCTCGGCATCGTCCTCGGAAACCAGCGTCGTACCGAGTGCAGCGTAGTCGGCAGTGGTGTAGAAGCCGTCGCCGCTGATGAACGGGATGCGCTCCTCGTCAAAGGCGAGGCCCGCGAGCGCGACATCGATACGGTCGCTGATGAGCGCGCGGTTGAGCACGTCGGAGCCGGACAGGCCGGTCGCGTCCAGCGCCGCCAGCCGATCGCGGAACCCAGCAAGCGCTGCTTCCGCTCTCCCACCGCTGCCGGTGAATTGTCCGGCCAGCGTCGAAGCGCGTCCCGGTCGCCGCGCTGACCGGCGCGCACCGGATCGAGTAGTCGCATGTGTGCGTCGAAGTCGCGCGCGATGGCAGCGACATCGTCCGCTGTCGCCGCGAGCGGCAACGCGATCAGCAGGACCGAGACGAGCCAGGGACGAGCTGATCGCATGTTCGTGCGCCCCCGCACTGCACCGCTGCCTGGCGCGATCGGGCGCACGTGGCCCGTGCCTGCACCAAGTTTCTGCAACGCGATCAACGTCATGGCCTGCGACATCAGCGTGCGTCTAGTAGTCATCGCGTATTCGCCCGCACTGAGTTCCGGTTTCTCACGATGGCCGAGACAGTGTAAGTCCGATCAGCACGTGGCTGCACTTTGTTCACCGGAGTCTATAAAGCGTACATGCACAACCGACCGCGTCGTCGATGCAGGCGCGTTCTGCAGCGAGCCGACGGACGCGGGCACAACGCTCCGCCGCGGCGCGGATGGCAGCGCGCACGAAGGCCGCCCGGAAGGCGGCGCGCGCACGGACGAGACGCGCCGGCACCTGAGCGATCAGCGCAACGACTGGATGAAGCCTTTCCGTCGCGAGAAGGTCACACGCTCGAGTCCGAGCCAGCCGGCCAGGTGCTGGAGCTCTTCGCGCAAGCCCGACGCGACGCTTCCGGCATCCGCGTCCGTCTCGCAATGCGCGCGCACAACGCGAAGTGTCCGTCCTGGCCGGTCCGCCTTGAGATCGACGCGCGCGACGAGGCGATCGCCGAGCAGAAAGGGCAGCACGTAATAACCGTGCTCGCGCCGCTTCGCTGGCGTATAGATCTCGAGCCGATATCGGAACCCGAACAGCCGTTCCGTGCGCTGCCGCTCCCACACGAGCGAATCGAAGGGCGACAGCAGCGCCCTCGCGTTGACGCGGCGCGGAACGCTCGCGTCTGGATCGAGGTAGGCCTGCGCGCGCCAGCCCTCGACTGCGACCGGGCGCAGCGTGCCCTCCTCGACGAGCTCGGCGATGCGCACCTTCGCATCAGCGCTCGTGAGACGGAAGTAGTCGCGCAGATCGCGCTCCGTCGCGACACCGAGCGCGCGTATCGCAATGCGCAGCAGGGCGCGCTGCGCTTCCTCGGGCGCGGGCGTCGGCGTTGCGATGACTTCCGACGGGAGCGCACGCTCGGTCAGGTCGTAGACGCGCTCGAAGCGCCGCCGGCTGTGGGTCGTGATCTGGCCCGTCCAGAACAGCCATTCGAGCGCGACTTTGCCCTCGCTCCAGCCCCACCATCCGCCACGGCGACGCCCCGCCGCCTCGAGTTCCGATACGCCGATGGGCCCGCGCGCACGGATCTCTGCCAGTACGGATTCACAGAGCGTTGCACGCTCCCGGCCGAGCCGCGCTACGCTCGCCCACACGCCGACGCCCGCGCGTGCACGCTCCATGCGCCAGCGCAACAGCGGCTGCAGCTCGACCGGCAGGAGCGAGGCCTCGTGACCCCAGTACTCGAACAGCGCGCGTCGCTGGTCGCCATACGCCGCGCGATCGAGCAGCGAGGCATCGTACGGCCCGAGCCGCGAATAGGCGGGCAGATAGTGCGAGCGCACGAGCACGTTGACGGAGTCGATCTGGAGGGCACCGAGCCTGCGCACCGTCCCGACGAGATCGTCTCCGCCCGGCGATCGCCGCGGCCGCGGGAACGCGAAGCCCTGCGCGGCCAGCGCGATGCGCCTCGCTTCGGAAAGAGACAGCGTCGCCTCGGCGCGCGTGGCGCCGCGGCGTACCGTGAGATCCGACTTCGCGCGCCTGCGGCCGGTCACGGCCTCAGCGAGAATCGGGATTCCAGTTCACCCGGCAGCTTGCGGATGCGCAAGGCGAAGGCGACCTTGAACGCGCCGATGACGATCGCCCATGCGGCAATGAGGTAGACGATGGTCAGGCTGCCCGCGGCCGGTCGCGCGACGACGAGGATCCCGAAGAGGACCGAGAGCGCACCGGTGACATACAGGATCCACTCGCGCGAGGTGGCCTTGCGCACCCGATAGCCCAGCATCACCAGGAATACGCCGAGCAGGATCGCCTGCAGTGCCACCAGGTATATGAATGCAAGCATGCCCACCGGCGGCTTCATGATGGCGTAGCCTCCGACGCCCACGCCGAGGATGCCGATCAGCAGCATGACCCACCAGCCGTCCTTCTCCCTGTTCTGGATCGCACCGAAGATGTTGATGGCGCCGTCGACCAGGATCGCGGCGGCGAAGAACATCGCGAGCACGAAGAGCGCGATACCCGGATTGACGAACGCCAGGATGCCGAACAGGAGGGACGCCAGACCGCCGATCAGGAACACCCACCAGGTCCGTCGGCAGAGTGCCCTCGCATCCGCGGCCAACGTTCCCGCGAGCCCGCTCGTTTGTGCCACGGCATCCTCCCCTGCGTAGTGACGCGCCTTATGATTGGACGAACGAAACTGCGGAATCTACGCCCTTGCCGAGAGTGACACCACCGCCCGACGAGACCGGGATTGCGCCCAGACCGCCGCGCACCGTACGCAGCTTCGTTCCCCGCGCCGGGAGGATGACCCGCGCGCAGCAACGCGCCTGGCAGGACCTGTGGCCCAGACTCGGTGTGGAAGCGGCGGACTCGATGCTCGATCTCGACGCGATCTTCGGGCGCCGCGTACGCCGCACCGTCGAGATCGGCTTCGGCAACGGCGAGGCACTGGTCGCCCTGGCAGCGTCACGGCCCGCGGAGGACTTCCTCGGCATCGAGGTGCATCGACCGGGGGTCGGTCACCTGATGCTGCGCTGCGAGGAACTCGCGGTCGCGAACCTTCGCATACTCAGCCAGGATGCCGTCGATGTGCTCGAGCAGCGGCTGACGCCTGCCTGCTTCGACGAGGTCCTGCTCTACTTCCCCGATCCGTGGCCGAAGAAGCGGCATCACAAGCGCCGAATCGTTCAGGACGGATTCGTGGCGCTGATCGCATCCAGGTTACGGACCGGGGGCGTATTCCGTCTCGCGACCGACTGGCAACCCTATGCGGACTGGATGCTCGAAACGGTGGGCCGCTGCCCGCTGTTACGCAACGAATCGCCTGACGGCGGATGGTCGGCGCGGCCCGCGAGCCGCCCGCCGACGCGCTTCGAGCTGCGCGGCCAGCAACTGGGACATGCCGTCCGGGACCTCGCATTCCGGAGGACATGACGAAGCGCGAGAGAGGGCCCGGCTATGCCGCGAGTGCCTCGCGGACGCCATCGAGGATGAACTGCGCAGCGAGCGCCGCCAGCAGCACGCCGAGCAGGCGGCTCAGAACGGCGCCACCCGTGACGCCTATCACGCGCATCACCGGACCGGTCACGAGCGCCAGCGCGAGCGTGATCGCGAGCACCAGCAGGATCACCAGGATCTGCGCGAAGAACTGCGGCGAGCCGACGGGCACGCCTGTGAACGCGAGCAGTATGGTCGCGAGCGCGCCGGGGCCCGCGATCAATGGGAATGCAAGAGGGAACACCGATATGTCCTCGCGCGCATGCGCCTCCGCCTCTTCGCCGGGCGTCGTGGTGCGTACACCGGATGGCCGCGCGAAGACCATCTCGATCGCGAGCAGGAACAGCAGCACACCGCCGCCCACCTTGAATGCCTCCACACTGATGGCCAGCAGCTCGATCAGCTTCGTTCCCGCGGTGGCAAAAACGAGACATACGATCGCAGCGATTGCCACTGCCTTGGTAGCCATCCGTCGTCGGTGCGCATCGCTCGCGCCCTGGGTCAGGCCCGCGAGCACGGGCAGCAGCGACAGCGGCTCGACGACTACCAGCAGCACGACGAAGAACTTGACCAGATCGTCGAACACCACGACCCCATGCAATGCGCGACTTGCGATCTTTGCCCGGCAGGTCTACAAGTGGAACCTGTATCAAGGCGTATTACGAGGCAGCAGGATACAGCGCGACGTCGACAGAAAGGGGAGTGGCAATGGCGAACCCGGCACCCGTCATCGGAAGCTGGTACAGAAAGCCCGGTGGCGAAACCTTCGAAGTGGTCGCGATCGATACGGACGACCGCACGATCGAGATCCAGTATTTCGACGGGGCGGTCGAAGAGCTCGACCTGGAGGACTGGGTCGAGGAGGAAATTGCCCTGACCGAGGCGCCGGAAGACTGGACCGGATCGGTCGATGTCGAACCCGAAGACTACGAGAACGAGGTCGAGAACCAGCCGACCGAGACGCGTCTCTGGGCCGATCCGCTCCAGTACGTCGACCGCGGCGAGATCGCGGGGTACTCCGAGATCGAGCTGCCCGAAACGCCCGACGAGCTCGAGCGCTACTGACACACGGGCCGCTCAGCGGCCCAGGTCCGGCGGCTCGCTGAGTTGCACGTCGTCTGCGACCAGCACGTAACCCCGCTCGATACGAAGCTCGATCGGGCGCAGACGTGCGCCCGCGCACGGACCCGCGAGACAGAGACCGGTCTCCATCGCGAACAGCGCGCCGTGCGATGAGCACTGGATGAGCGGCATCGCGGGCGCGAGAAAGGAATGCGGCCGCGCATTCAGCGCATGTCCGGCGTGGGGACAGTGGTTGACATAGGCGTGGATCTCGGCGCCGCGCCGCACGACGAAGCCGCGCAGCGGCCAGTCACCGCGGCCCATCGTGAAACCCCGGGCACCGGGGTCATCGAGCTCGTGCAGCGCACAGACTACGCGCGCGAGGTCGATCTCGGACTCTGTCACGGTTGCGTGCCGGTGAGGCCACGGTGCGCCGCGTCGAGCAGCTCGCCGCTCGCGTCCTGGGCGAGCTCCCAGAACATGATTCCACCGAGTCCGCGCTGGCGCGCATACGCGGACTTGAGCTCGATGGACCGGGGGTCGTCGTAGCTGATGAAACTGCGCGTCGTTGCATTCCACAGCCAGGGCGCCTGTGCTGTCTCGTCCCAGTGACGCTTGAATCCGCCGCGGTCCACGTAGCCGGTAACGAGCTCCGCATACGCGTGATCGCCGCCGTATCGCTCATAGGGTTGATTGCGTCCAAGTTCGCCGGCGTTCACGCCCTCGAAGCGCCGGCCGTAGAACGCGACGCCGAGCACGAGCTTGCGGGCGGGCACACCGGCGGCGAGATGCTGCTCCACCGACGCGTCCGCCCAGCGGCTCGAAACGGGCGCCGTCGCGGCTCGATAGAGTCCCGCGTGGTGACCGGTCGTCGGCGTCAGGCTGTTGTAGAAGTCGTAAGCCATGACGTTGATCCAGTCGAGCTCCTCGTGCAGCACGTCCATCTCGACGTGATCGAAGTACTCCCGGTCGGCCGAGGCGATGGTGAGCAGATAGCCGTCGCCCGGCGCCCGGCCGTCATCGCGCGAGCGGGCATCGAGCCGTTCGCGCAGCGTCGCGAGCAGGAGCGTGAAGTTCCGCTTGTCCTCCGGGCGCGCGCGTATGCCTGCGGTGCTTTGACCCGGGTACTCCCAGTCGAGATCGATCCCGTCCGCGGCCTGCGCACGCATCAGCGCGACCGCGCTGTCGGCGAAGCGTGCGCGTGATTCCTCGGTGAGGGCCGCGTCGGAGAACCCCTCGGCGCCCCAGCCACCCACCGAGATCAGTACCCGCAGCGCCGGTGCGCTGCGCTTGAGCGCGACGATCCCGGCGAGCCGTGTCGCGGATGCGTCGTCGGGCAGCACGACACGACCCTCGCCGTCGATCCGGGCGAACGCGAAATTGACGTGCGTGATTCGACCCGTGTCGATCGAGACGGGCGGCGACCAGCCAGTGACGTAGGCAACCAGCTTCGGTGCGCGACGCGGGCGCCGGCGGTGCCGGCCCGCAATCCTGACACCGACTGCATCGCGACGAGCCGCGCCGCACAAGCAGCGGAGCACGATTGCCGGCGGGCCGCCGTCGAACGCCGCCCGATCACACCGGTTGCGGCCCGCCGGGCCGCGACCTCGACTGGCGGACGACCAGCCACAGCAGCACGAGCGCCGGCAGGCCGAGCAGCGAGGTATAGACGAAGAACCAGGGGTAGCCCGCTTGGTCGACGACGAAGCCCGACACGCCCATGAGCAGCTTGCCCGGCAGGGCATAAGCCGAGGAGAAGAGCGCGTACTGCGTGGCCGTATAGGCGGGGCTCGTCAGGCTCGAGAGATACGCAATCAGGGCGGTGCCCGCGACGCCCATCGCGAGGTTGTCCGCACTTACCACGAGCGCAAGCCACGCGAGGCTGGGCTCGGGGGTCCATGCGAGCGTCATGAACATCAGGTTCGAGGTGATCACGAGCAGACTGCCCAGCACCAGCGATCGCACGGTGCCGAGCCGCGCGACGACGACGCCTCCGATCAGGACGCCCACGATCGAAGCGATCAGCCCGAAGCCCTTGGCGACGCGCGGCAATTTCCTTGAGCGTGTAGCCGACGTCGATGTAGAACGGGTTCGCCATGACGCCCATCGTGAAGTCCGTGAGCCGGTAACTCGCGGCAAAAGCCAGGATGAGGAGCCCGAGCTTCGTGCCGTAACGCGTGAAGAAGTCCACGAACGGGCAGACCACGGCGCCCGTGAACCATGCCCCGATGTCCCGCAGAGAAGGCGGGAGGTGCGCGTTCCGCTCCAGCCATGCGACGACGCGCTGCTCCTGCGCGAGCGCGGAGGCCGGCGCGCGAGGCTCGGGCTCGGGAATGAGGAGCGTCGTCACGATACCGACGCCCACATTGCCGCCATCGCGATATAGGCCGCGCTGAAGCCGTGATCCGCCGCGATCCAGAGCGCGCCCGCGCTCGCGACCATGATCGCAATCCGATATCCGAGCTGGTACGCCGCGGCCATCACGCCCTGCATGGGCTGCGGCGCCGCCTCGATGCGCCACGCGTCGATTGCGATGTCCTGCGTAGCCGAGGAAAACGCGACGAGCAGCGCGAAGCCCGCGAGAGCGCCCAGGTGTCCAACCGGCGTCGTGTGCGCGATGTTGACGAGGCCGATCGCAATGCCGATCTGGGCGATCAGCATCCAGCTGCGCCGGCGGCCGAGCAGTCGCCCGAGCACGGGCAGCCGCAGCCGATCGACCACCGGTGCCCAGAAGAACTTGAGCGTGTAGGCAAGCCCCACCCAGGAAAGCATGCCGATGGTCGTGCGATCGATGCCGAGCTCGCGCAGCCACGCCGACAGCGTCGTGAACACCAGCATGAAGGGGAGCCCGGCCGAGAAGCCGAGAAACAGCATCGCCAGCACGCGCGGATGCCGGTAGGCGGCGATCGCATCGAGCCAGCCGCGCCACCACGGACGGCGTTCCTGCGCTCCCGCCGGCGCGGCGATGCCAGGCGCGCTCACAGGTCGTAATCGATGGTGAGCGGAGCGTGGTCGGAGAAGCGCTGCGCCTTGTCGATATCGACCGCGCGGACGCTCCCCTTCAGACGCGGGCTCAGCACCTGGTAGTCGATCCGCCAGCCGACGTTCTTCGCCCAGGCCTGCCCGCGATTGGACCACCACGTGTAGTGGTCCGGATCGGGATTCCTCTCGCGGAACGCGTCCACGTAACCGACCTCGTCGAAGAGCTCGTCGAGCCAGGCGCGTTCCTCGGGGAGAAAACCGGAGTTCTTCTGGTTCGAGCGCCAGTTGCGCAGATCGATCTGCCGGTGCGCGATGTTCCAGTCGCCGCACAGGATGAAGCTGCGCCGCTTGCGCTTGAGCGATCGCAGGTAGGGCATGAACTCGGCCATGAAGCGGAACTTCGCGCGTTGACGCTCCTCGCTCGAGGAGCCCGACGGAAGGTAGACCGAAACCACGGACAGATCCTTGAACCGGGCCTCGATATAGCGTCCCTCCGCGTCGAACTCGCGCGAGCCATGGCCGGTGATCACCGCCTGCGGCTTGACGCGGCTGTAGAGCGCCACACCGCTATAGCCTTTTTTCGAGGCGTCGAAGTAATAGCTGTGGTAGCCCGGCGGCCGGAAGTGCGCGTCGCCGAGCTGATCGATCTGCGCCTTGGTTTCCTGAACGCAGACGACGTCGGCGTCCTGCTTCGGCAGCCACTCGAAGAGACCCCTGCGCGCCGCGGAGCGGATGCCGTTCGCATTCAACGTGACGATGCGCATGAACGCGAAGTATAAAGGACGCATGCACCAGCCTGACTTCATCCGCCTCTGTATCGAGCTGGGTGTGCTTCGCTTCGGGGATTTCCGGCTCAAGTCCGGACGACAGAGCCCGTATTTCTTCAACGCGGGGCTCTTCAACACCGGGCGCGCGATCGCGGCGATCGGCCGGTACTACGCGCGTGCGGCAGCGCTCTCAGGGCTCGCCTTCGACATGCTCTTCGGCCCGGCGTACAAGGGCATTCCGCTCGTGACCGCGACTGCGGCGGCGTTCGCGCTGCACGAATCACGCGACCTGCCCTTCGCCTTCAACCGCAAGGAAACCAAGGACCACGGCGAGGGCGGTACTCTGATCGGCGCGCCGCTCGCGGGACGGGTCCTCATCGTCGACGACGTCATCACCGCCGGCACCGCGATACGTGAGTCGGTACAACTGATCCGCGGTCAGGGCGCGACGCCGGTGGGCGTACTGATTGCACTCGACCGCGAGGAACGCGGCCAGGGCGAGCGATCGGCGGTTCAGGAAGCACAGGACGAGCTGGGCCTGCCGGTCGTCACGGTGCTGCGACTTCGGGACCTGATGACGCATCTGGAGGCCAACGGCGAGACGGCTATACTTGCCTCGATCCGCGCCTACCGGGATCGTTACGGGGTTTGACCTGCGCGGTGGCATGACGCGGATCACAAAGCTGGCGCGATCCGGGCTGCACGGCTGCGCCGGGATGCTCCAAACGGCGCAAAATCCGGCCCCGGGGAGCCCACAGACCCTTGGAGTTGTCGTGATGATGCCCTGGCACTTGATCAGTCGTCTGTCTGCCGTCGTCCTCGGGGGATTGGCGCTCATCGCGCTGATCGGCTCACCCCCCGCGCTCGCTGCGACGAAAAAGAAGCCCAAGACGCGCGAGGCGGTCTATCGCTGCCACGACGCGAACGGTCAGTCGCACTTTGGCCAGAGCATCCCCGCCGTGTGCATCGGTCGCGACATCGAGGTGCTCGACAATACGGGCCGAGTGGTCCGTCGCATCGACAGCGCCGCCGTGCTCGCCGCGCGCGCAGAGCAGCAGGAACAGGCGGACACGCAGAAACGCACGGCAGAAGCGGCAGCGCAGCGCGACCGCACGCTGCTCGCCACCTACCTCTCGGTGGCGGACATCGAGCGGCTGCGCGACAACCGGCTCGAGATCCTGATCCAGCAATCGGCGGTTACGCGCGAGTACATCTCCAACCTGCGCGAGCGCGAGACCCGCCTGATCGCCGACGTGCAGCGCTTCCGGCCCTACAGCCCGAGGCCGACCGCGCCGGCTCTGCCCGATCATCTCGCCGAGGAGATGGTCAACACCGTCAACGGCCTGCAGGTCTACCAGGAAGAGCTGGCGAAGAACACGACCGAGCAGACGCGGTTGCGTGACGAGTTCGACCGCGACATCACCCGCTTCAAGGAACTGAAGGGGCTCAACTAGTCCCCGAGCTTCCGAAGCCACCCGCGCCGCGCGCGGAATCGGCGAAGGCCTCGACGACCTCGAGCGCCACCTGCACCACCGGTACGACGATCATCTGCGCGATGCGCTCACCCGGCGTCACCGTGTATGGACGGTCGCCGCGGTTCCAGCACGACACCATCACCTGGCCCTGGTAGTCGGAATCGACCAACCCGACGAGGTTTCCGAGCACGATGCCGTGCTTGTGCCCGAGACCCGAGCGTGGCAACAGCATCGCGGCGAGCCGCGGATCCTCGAGATGGATCGCAATCCCGGTCGGCAGCAGCTCCGCCTGGCCGGGAGCGAGCGTGAGCGGTGCGTCGATGCAGGCGCGCAGATCGAGCCCGGCCGAGCCCTCGGTCGCGTAGACGGGCAGCGGATACTCGCGCCCGACACGGGCATCCAGCACCCGCACCTGGAGACGGGGCCGGGTCTGCGGCGTCAGTCGCGTCGCGGACGTCAAGTGCGAATCAGCGCGCCGCGGCGCTTCCGGCCGGCCGACTGCCGGGGCCGCGGACGCCGCTCGATCGGTTCGCAAAACGCTCCGCGATGAGCGCGATCAGCTCGGCCGCGATCTGCGACTTCTCGGCGCGCTTGAGCTCACGTCGACCACCGCGCCAGTAGACCGTGAGCGCGTTGTCGTCCTGGTCGAAGGCGAGCCCCTCGCCCACCTGATTTGCGGCGATCATGTCGAGGTTCTTGCCATCGAGCTTGGCGAGCGCATTGCGCTCGACGTTCTGGGTTTCCGCCGCGAACCCGACGACGAACGGTCGATCGGCACGTGCGGCCACTGTCGCGAGGATGTCCGTCGTGCGACTGAGTGCCAGCATGAGCGAGTCGCTCGTCTTCTTGATCTTCTCCGTCGACACCTGCACCGGCCGGTAATCGGAGACGGCGGCCGCGGCGATGAAGATGTCGGTGCCCGCCAGATTCTCGTTGACCGCGGCGAGCATCTGGTCGGCCGTCTCCACGTCCACGCGGCGGACTCCACGCGGTGTACAGACGCTGACCGGACCGCTGATCAGGATCACCTCGGCGCCTGCGTCGCGCGCCGCTTCCACGACCGCGAATCCCATCTTTCCGGAGCTGCGGTTGGTGATGAACCGTACGGGGTCGATTCGCTCACGCGTCGGTCCTGCGGTGACGATGACCTTGCGGCCGGCCAGCGCGCCGCTCGTCGCCGGCGCATCCATCACTGCCGCGGCCAGCACGTCGCGGCTCGACCATCCGCCCCGGACCGGTCTCGCCGCAGGCCTGGTCGCCCTCGGCGGGGCCGATCACGCCGATCCCGCGCGCTGCGAGCGATGCCATGTTGGCGCGCGTGGCAGCATTGGCCCACATGAGGCGGTTCATCGCAGGTGCGACGATGATCGGCACGTCGGTGGCGAGGCACAGCGTCGTCAGAAGGTCCGAGGCCAGCCCGTGCGCGAGACGTGCAAGAAAATCCGCACTCGCGGGCGCAACAAGGATGCGATCGGCCCAGCGCGCGAGCTCGATGTGGCCCATGGCCGCTTCCGCGGCCTCGTCCCACAGGTCCGTGCGGACGGGTCGCCCCGACAGGGCCTGGAAGGTCAGCGGCGTCACGAACTGGCGCGCAGCCGCTGTCATCACGACCTGCACGTCCGCGCCACGCTCCCGCAGGCGACGTACGATCTCGGCGCTCTTGTAGGCGGCAATGCCGCCGGTTACGCCGAGCAGGACTCGCTCCACACCGGATCCCATGGCGCCCGATTATGGGGCGCGCCCAAGGGGCCGGCAAAGAAAACCGTCACGTCGTGGCAACGTGGTCTTTCGGCATAACCGGCGGGCATCTGCCGGTCAGCGCTGGCAACGCGGGCAGTAGTAGGTCGAGCGCTGGCCCTGAACCAGGTGCCGCACAGGGCGTCCGACAGCGCCGGCAGGGCTGGCCGGTCCGTTCGTAGACGTAGAGTCGCTGCCGGAAGTACCCCGGCTCACCGTCGGCGCCCACGTAGTCGCGCAGCGTCGTGCCACCCGCGCGTATCGCATCGCCCAGTACCGCTCGGACCGCCTCGACGAGCGCGGCGAGCCGCGCGCCACTCACCCGCCCCGCCGCACGCTTCGGATGCACGCCCGCGCGAAACAGCGCCTCGCTCGCGTAGATGTTGCCGACGCCGACGACGACGCGCTGATCCATCAGGAACTGCTTGATCGCAACGCGACGTCGCCGCGCGCGGCGCGCGAGGTAGTCGGCATTGAACGCGGACGTGAGCGGCTCGGGTCCGAGCGCGGCGAGCAGCGGATGATCCGACGGATCGCCCTCCGACCAGTGCAGGCTGCCGAAGCGTCGCGGATCGTTGAAGCGCAGGCATCGACCCGATTCGAGAAGCAGGTCGTAATGGTCGTGCGGTACCAGCGGGGTGGCGGGATCGAGTACGCGCAGGCTGCCGGACATGCCGAGATGCAGGATCAGGCTGCCGGCGTCCAGATCGATGATGAGGTACTTGGCGCGTCGGCGGACGTCGCGGACCCGCTGACCGGCGATGGTCGCGGGCAGTCGTGGATCGACACGCCAGCGCAGACGAGGTTCGCGGAGCACGAGCGCGGCGATCTGCCGCCCGCGCATTGCGCCGCGTATTCCGCGGCGCGTGGTCTCGACTTCCGGAAGCTCCGGCAAACCTTACTTGATCTTCGATTCCTTGTAGGTCACGTGCTTGCGTGCCTTGGGATCGAATTTCTTCACCTCGAGTTTCTCGGGGTGCAGCCGCTTGTTCTTGGTCGTCGTGTAGAAATGGCCGGTGCCGGCACTGGAGACGAGCTTGATCTTGTCACGCATGGTGGGGATCCTCGGTTCAGACCTTGACGCCCTGGGCGCGCAGCTCCGCGACGACGGCCTCGACGCCCTTCTTCTCGAGGGTGCGCAGCCCGTGACCCGATACCTTGAGACTTACCCAGCGCTTCTCGGTTTCGAGCCAGAAACGCTGCGTATGCAGATTCGGCAGGAATCGCCGGCGGCGGCGGTTGTTGGCGTGTGACACCGTGTTGCCGCTGGTCGGCCGCTTGCCGGTGACCTGACAGACTTTGGACATGACCGCTCTCCGGTGTCACGGAACGCCTGAAGCGAGCGTTCCGGATCAAAAAATGAGCCGCGCTTTATACCAGCCGACCCTTTCCCGGGCAAGCGAGCCGATTTTATCGGATCATAACTCATTGATTGTTAATTGTTTTCCTGAGAAGCGTGAGGACTTCAAAACGGCACCGGCTGGCCTCGCGGAAAGATAGTGTGCATGCTGCCCTGGCCGGCGTCCGCACGCCGCCGGCCGACAAGCCGCAACGGATGACAACGACAAGCCTGCTTCTCGCCGCCGCCGGGATCCTGCTCGTCCTGATCAACGGCTTCTTCGTCGCGGCCGAGTTCGCCCTCGTGAAGCTGCGCCAGACGCAGGCGGACGAGTTTGCGCGCACCCGTGGGATCCGCGGTCGCGTTCTGCTCACCATACGCAGCAACCTCGACGCCTACCTTTCGGCGTGCCAGCTCGGTATTACGGCCGCATCGCTCGGATTGGGCTGGATCGGCGAGCCGGCATTCGCGCGGCTGCTCGCACCTGTACTGCTCATGGCGGGCATCGACGACCCGCAGGTCATGCACAGCATCTCCTTCGCGGTCGCATTCACGTTCATCACGTACCTCCACATCGTGCTGGGCGAGCAGGCGCCCAAGTCGATGGCGATCCGCAAGGCCGAGGCCGTATCGCTCGGAACCGCGCTGCCGCTCTACATATTTCACTGGGTGATGTACCCGTTCATCTACATTCTCAACAGCTCCGCCAACGCGATCGTTCGCCGGATGGGCGTGGAGACGGCCGGCGAGACCGACGCCGTGCATTCCGCGGAGGAGCTGCGCAGCGTGCTGCTCGCGAGCCACCATCACGGCGAGCTCGGCGCCGTCGAGGCACGCCTGCTCGTGCACGGCCTCGAGCTCGACGACCTGCTGGTGGGAGACGTCATGCGGCCGCTCGCGGACCTGGCGTGGATCGAGGTGGGCCAGCCGATCGACGAGGTTCTGGCCGAGGTGCGCACCAGCCGCTATACGCGTTATCCGGTCCGCGATCCGGAGACCGGCCGTTTCGTGGGGCTGCTCCACATCAAGGATCTGCTGACCAGGGACGAGCGGCTGCGCGACATCCAGGACCTCCACCCCTATCTGCGGAAGCTTCCACGCATCGACCAGGAAGCGTCGTTGTCCGAGCTGATCGCGCAGTTCCGCAAGGGGGCTCCGCATCTCGCGATCGTCACCGACCGTCTCGACAACGAGATGGGTTTCGTCACGTTCGAGCTCGTGATCGAGGCGTTGCTCGGACCCGTGCAGGACGAATTCACCAAGGCCGAGCCGCGCTGGACCCGGGCGGACGACGGCAGTCTGACCGGCCCCGGGAGCCTCTCGCTTTTCAGTCTCGAGGACGCACTCGGCCGGCCGGTGCCGGTGGTCGAGGCGAACAGCGTCGCGGGTCTCCTGATCGAGCAGCTCGGACGGATCCCGGCCCCCGGCGAAACCGTGCGCTTCCCGGGTTTCGAGATCGACGTCCTGTCGGCCACCGGCCCGCGGGTCGACAGCGTGCGCGTCCGCCCGCTCGCGCGCGAGCCCGAGGTCTGATTCGCCGTAGCTCGCCGACGCGCGGCGGTGGCTGCTCGCCGACACGCGGCCAGTGGCTGCTCGCCGACACGCGGCCGCGGTGTATCCCCAGCCGCTAACCACGATCGACGAACGGTGCAGAGCGAAGAGGGTGCCCCGCACATCCTGTCGGCGCACGCCGGATCGATGCACGGTATCGCGGAATCGTCGAGGCAACCCTTCGCTAAGAGTGCCCGCGACGTCCAACTGTGGGGACGGAGGCCTGCTTCGCGGCTGGGATACCACCGCGTCCACGCGCCGGCTCGCGACCCCACCGTGGCCTCGGCGAGCCGGCGTTTGGACCGGGTGTCTCGTGGGCCGCAAGCCACGCCTGAGCACTCGCCGGTAGACGTCGCGGGCACTCCGAAGTCATGACTCCGCGACGATTCCGCGATACCGCCACCGATGCGGCGTGCTCCGACAAAGTGTGCGGGGCACCCTCTTGAGCTCTGCACCGTCCTCGATCGTGGTGACCGGCCCACGAGATACCCGGGCCGAGCGGCGGCGAGCAGCAGAGGCGGCCGAGCGGCGGCGAACACCTCCCGTGGCGGTGGCACGCCATAGCTAGAGCAGACCGCGCTCGGCAAACGAAACGCAGGCACCGTCGCCGACCACGATGTGGTCGAGCACCCGGATGTCGACCAGCGCGAGCGCCTCGCGCAGCCGGCCGGTGATCAGCTCGTCCGCCTGGCTCGGCTCCGCGACACCCGACGGATGATTGTGCGCGAGGATTACGGCCGCGGCATTTCGCGTGAGAGCGAGCTTGACGACATCACGCGGATGCACGCTCGCGCCGTCGATCGTGCCGCGGAACACCTCGTCGAAGCTGATGACGCGGTGGCGGTTGTCAAGGAACAGGCAGCAGAAGAGCTCGTGATCGAGGTCGCGCAGTCGCGCGCGCAGGAACTCACGGGTGGCGCGCGGATTCGCGAGCGCAGGGCCCATCTGCATCAGCTCGGCGTAATGACGCCGTGCGAGCTCGAGCGACGCCTTGAGCATCGCGAATTTTGCATCGCCGAGTCCGGGCACGCGGCAGACGAGCGCGCGGTCGGCGCTCAGCAGGCCGCGCAGCGACTTGAACTCGCTCAGCATGCCCCGCGCGGTTTCGATGGCCGAGCGGCCGCGCGTGCCCGTCTGGAGCAGGATTGCGAGCAGCTCCGCTTCCGACAGCGCCGCCGGCCCGAGCCGCAGCAGCTTTTCCCGGGGCCGTTCGTCCTCGGGCCAGTGATTGGGCGACATCGCACACCTTCCGTGGTGCCCCGATCCTGCCGCCGTCGCCGGCGGCGGGACACGTCGCAAATGCCGCGTACGCACGCGAATTCTTTCGCGCGCTTCAGCGCACGATCGCGCCGCCCGCGCCGCGTGGGTCGGAGGCGGCTGTCAGCGTGCCCGTCGCACGGTCCCAGGTGATCACATGCATGTTGCCGATCGTCGCCGGCCAGGGTCGCAAGGTGTGCCCGCGCGACTCCAGACCCGAGCGCTCCTCGGCCGTGAGCGCGTCGCGGCTCGGCGAAGATGGCATCCGGCTGGTACTGCTGGTGAAAACGCGGCGCGGCGACGATCGCCTTGGCGTCCGCGCCGCCGATCCAGTTGAGCGTCCCGAGCAGCACCATGCTCGGGATGAAGCTGCCGCCGGGCGAGCCCAGGATCGCTATGCCGCGGTCGCCCTCGAGAAAGGTCGGCGCCATGCTGGACAGCGGCCGCTTGCCCGGGGCGACCTCGTTCGCCGCCGCACCCACCAGCCCGTACATGTTCGGCACTCCCGGCTTGATCGCAAAATCGTCGAGCTGGTTGTTGAGCAGGATGCCGGTGCCCGGCACGACGATGCCGGTGCCAAACCAGCCGTTCAGCGTGATTGAAGCGGCGACGCGGTTGCCGTCGGCGTCGATGATGGAGAAGTGGGTCGTCTGCGTTCCTCCGCCGCCTGCGCCGCCGATGTAGTCCGGCAGCATCTCGCTTGGCGTCGCCTTGTCCGTGCGGATCGACGCGCGGAGCCCGGCGGCGTAATCGGGGTCTGTCAGCAGGCTGACCGGCACCTTTACGAAGTCCGGGTCACCGAGGTACTCGGCGCGGTCGCGGTGCGCCCGTCGCATGCTCTCGACGATCAGGTGTTTGCGAGTCGTCGAATCGATCGTATCGAGGCCGTAGCCCGACAGGACATTGAGGACGGTTGCGAGCCAGACGCCCCCGGACGACGGCGGTGGCGCGCTCACGATGCGCACGCCGCGATAGCTCGTAACGAGCGGCTCGCGCTCAACCACGCGATAGGTCGCGAGATCCTGCTCGCTCCAGATGCCGCCGAGCTTGCGCACGCCGCGCACCAGCTTCCGGGCGAATGGCCCCCGGTAGAAGCCGTCGGCGCCCTGCGACGCCACCACCTCGAGCGATTTTGCGAGCTCTGGCTGGCGCACGACGTGGCCGACCGGCGGCATCTTGCGGTCGACGAGAAAGATCCGCGCGAACTCCGCGGTCGTCGAGTCGAGCAACCGTTCCTCGCGCAGCGCCCGCTCGAGCTCCTTCTGCATCTTCTCGTAGAGCGGATAACCCTCGCGCGCGAGCCGGATCGCGGGCGCCATGCTGGTGGCGAGCGGCAGGCGGCCGTAGTTCTTCGCAAGATGCTCGAACGCGGCCGGCTCGCCCGGGATACCGGCGGCCTTGGCGCTGCGGGTCGATAGACCTTCGATCACCTTCCCGGTCGCGTCGAGATACATGTCGCGCGTCGCCGCGGAAGGCGCGACCTCGCGCGCGTCCAGGAAGACCTGTTTTCCGTCGCTTGCGCGATGAAGCAGGTAGAAGCCGCCGCCGCCGAGCCCGGAGCCCTTGGGCTCGACCACTGCGAGCGCGGCGCTCACGGCTACGGCCGCGTCGAACGCATTGCCGCCCGCAGCAAGGATCTCCATGCCGGCCTCCGTCGCGAGCGGGTGCGCGCTCGCGATCGCGGCCTTGCCGGGAGCGTCGGCGGCCGAAAGCGGCAGCGCGAGGAAGGCCGCCGCAAAGGCGACCAGGAGTCTACGAATCGGATTCATGCTCGAACCTGCAGGGCTGAGATTCAGGGCTTGCCGGCGAAGCGTGCGCGCAGGGCTTCCGCGACCAGCGGGTGCACGAACTCCTGCACGTCGCCGCCAAAGCTCGCGATCTCGCGGATCAGTGTCGAGGAGACGAAGTTGAATTTCTCCGTCGGCGTGAGAAACACGGTCTCGACCTGGTCGCTCAGATGCCGGCTCATCGTGGCGAGCTGGAACTCGAACTCGAAGTCCGACACCGCCCGCAGGCCGCGCATGATGACGTTGAGGCCGTTCTTCGCCGCAAAGTCGACGGTGAGCCCTGTGTAGCCAGTGACCTCGACCTCGGGCAGATCGGAGAGCACCGCGCGCGCGAGCGCCACGCGCTGATCGAGCGTGAAGAGCGGCGCCTTGCCCGGGTTCGCCGCGATGGCGATCACGACCTTATCGAAGATCCGGCTCGCGCGGCGCACCAGGTCCGTGTGGCCGTTGGTGATCGGGTCGAAGGTCCCCGGATACATCGCTCGGGTGCCCATTGGTCGCGTCCCGCCCGTGGTTCTGTCTGTGTGTCAGGATGAGGCGGCTACACCGGCGCGCGGCCGGCATCCCCTGCCCGCGCGAGATGATAGCCCACCTCGCCCGCGCGCTTGCTCCGGTGCAGCGACCACGTGTCCGGAATCGGCGGCGCGCCATCGCCCGCGCGGCGCCTCGAGATAAACGAGCCCTCCGGGACGGAGCCACGCGTGCGCTTCGATCAGTGACGCGAGGACGGGGAGCACACCCGCGTCGAAGGGCGGGTCGAGAAAAACGATGTCGAAGGGCTCGCCGCCCGCACGGAGGAAAACTTGAGCATCATCGCGTCTGACGATCCCACCGTCGCTGCCGAAGGCGGCGAGCGTGTCGGCGAGGGTGCGGGCAACCCGCGGGTCACGGTCCACGAAGACGACTTCGCGCGCGCCGCGCGACAGGGCCTCGAGGCCGAGCGCACCGCTGCCGGCGTAGAGATCGAGGCAGCGGCTGCCCGGGACTTCCTCGCGCAGCCAGTTGAAAAGCGTCTCCCGCACCCGATCGGGTGTCGGGCGCAGACCGGGTATATCGGGTGGAAATCGAATCTTCCGGCCGCGCCAGGCGCCGCCGATGATGCGCACCTCGTTGCGTGCCGCTGTGGTCATCGGTTCCGGAGTCGATCGGGTTTGGGGTGCGCCCACTACTACCGCAGACGTCGGGATTTGGCCAATCGCGCGTCCGGTTGCGACGACCGACCGATCCGCAACGGCGCAGCAGTTAGACTTGGCGGATGGGTATGTTCCGCGGCAAGTCCCGGGATCAGGTCGAGGCATCGGGAACCGGCGAGAAACCCGACGGTTTCGTGCGGCGGCTGCGTGCACGGCTCAACCGCGGCAACTCGTGGCTCACCTACGACCTCGCCAACCTCCTGCCGGCCGGGCACATCGACGATGCCACCCTCGAGGAGCTGGAGACCCGTCTCGTGAGCGCGGACGTCGGGCTCGAGACCAGCTCCGAAGATCCTCGACGGTCTGCGCGGTAAGGTCGCGCGCCGCGAGCTTGGCGACATCGACGCGCTGCTGGCCGCACTCAAGACTTCGATGCTCGCCATCCTGGGGCCTGTCGGCCGGCCGCTTTCGATCGACCGGACGAAGCGTCCGTTCGTGATCCTCGTCGTCGGCGTGAACGGCTCCGGGAAGACTACGACGATCGGCAAGCTTGCCCGGCGGCTCCGGGACGACGGACTCAAGGTAATGCTCGCGGCCGGCGATACCTTTCGGGCTGCCGCGATCGAGCAGCTCGAGATCTGGGGTGATCGAAACGACGTGCCGGTGATCGCCCAGGCGGCCGGCGCGGATCCGGCAGCCGTGATCTTCGACGCGATGCAGGCCGCCCAGGCGCGCGGCGCGGACGTGTTGATCGCGGACACGGCCGGGCG
The DNA here is from genome assembly GCA_963728295.1 of uncultured Gammaproteobacteria bacterium. GTDB lineage: Bacteria > Pseudomonadota > Gammaproteobacteria > Steroidobacterales > Steroidobacteraceae > DATJKD01. Next base: position 51,968 of record CAVSKB010000015.1, read on the forward strand.
GCTGCATACGCAGAGCAACCTGATGGATGAGCTGCGCAAGGTGCGGCGCGTGCTTGGCCGGCTCGATGCGGAGGCGCCGCACGAGGTGCTGCTGGTGCTCGACGCGAGCCAGGGGCAGAACGCGCTCGCCCAGGCGCGACAGTTCCACGAAGCGCTCGGCGTCACCGGAATCGTGCTCACCAAGCTCGATGGGACGGCCAAGGGTGGCATCGTGCTCGCCATCGCCGATCGGTTGCGCATCCCGATCCGGTTCCTGGGCGTGGGCGAGGACGCGCAGGATTTCGACGAGTTCGACCCTGGCAGCTTCGTGGACGCGGTGCTCGAGACCACGCCCGGAGCGCGCGCAACCGCATGATCCGGTTCGATCACGTCTTCAAGCGCTATCCGAACGGACGCGAGGCGCTCACCGATCTCTCGCTCGATGTCGGCCGCGGCGAGATGGTGTTTCTTACCGGCCATTCCGGGGCGGGCAAGAGCACTCTGCTCAAGCTGATCGCGCTGATCGAGCGGCCGACGCGCGGTAATCTGCTCGTCAACGGCCAGAACACCACGGTCGTGCCACGCTCGAAGATTCCGGCCTTCCGCCGCCAGATCGGCATCGTCTTCCAGGATCACAAGCTGCTGATGGACCGCCCGGTCTACGACAACGTCGGGCTGCCACTCGTGATCGCCGGCGTCCCGGAGAAGGAAATCGGCAAGCGCGTCCGGGCCGCGCTGGACCAGGTAGGCCTCCTCGGCCGCGAGCACAACCGGCCGATCGAGCTCTCGACCGGCGAACAGCAGCGGGTAGGCATCGCCCGCGCGGTGATCAGCAAGCCCGCGCTCCTGATCGCCGACGAGCCTACCGGCAACCTCGATCCCGAGCTCGCGGTCGAGATCATGAAGCTGTTCAAGCGCTTCAACGACGTCGGCGTGACCGTGCTGATCGCGAGCCACGACGTGCACCTGATCGAGCGCTTCCGCGTGCGGCGCGTGATGATCGAGGGCGGGCGCGTTGCCGGGGGCGATCCCGCACCCACGCTTCCATCCATGCAGGCGAATTGACGTGCGGCAGTGGTTCGAGCGCCACCTGCAGACGATGGTCGGTTCGCTGGGCCGGCTCTGGCAGCAACCCTTCGCCGCGCTGCTTACGATCCTGGTGATCGGGATCGCGCTCGCGCTGCCGGCCTGTCTGCACACGCTTGTACAGAACGTCCGCGCGGCGAGTGGCGGCTGGGGCCATGCGCTCGACGTGTCGATGTACATGAAGCAGACGGCGAGCCTCGAGGATACTCGCCGGATTGCAGCCAAGCTTCGTCAGCGGCGCGACGTGGAGGAGGTGACGCTGATCGACGCCGATGACGCGCTCGAGGAGTTCCGCAGGAGCTCGGGTTTCGGCGCTGCGCTCGACGCACTCGACAGCAACCCACTGCCGCACGCGCTCGTCGTGCGACCGGACGCCGCGTTCCGGTCCCCCGAGCAGATCGCGAGCCTCACGCAGGCGCTGCGCGCGCTGCCCGAGGTCGACATCGTCCAGCTCGATACGGAGTGGGTCTCCCGGTTTCACGCAATGCTGGATGTCGTGCGCCGGATCGTGCTGCTGGCGGCGGGCCTGTTCGCGCTCGGCATCCTCGTGATCGTCGGCAACACCATCCGCCTCGACATCGAGAACCGCCGCGACGAGATCGAGGTGACCAAGCTGGTCGGCGGAAGCAACGCGTTCGTGCGTCGCCCGTTTCTCTACAACGGCGTGTGGTACGGGCTGGGCGGCGGCCTGATTGCGTGGCTGGTGGTGACCGTGGCGGTAAGCCTGCTCGCGGACCCGGTCGAGCGTATCGCGGGCCTGTACGGCAGCCGCTTCGAGCTCGCCGGGCTGGAGCCGCTCGGCGCCGCCGCCCTCGTGGCGGGCGGAATCGCCCTGGGCTGGCTGGGCTCGTTCATCGCGGCCACACGCGAGCTGCGGGGCATCGAGCCCAAGTGAGACGCCCGGCCTGCCCGAGTCGATCGCGTACGTATGACCATTGATAATTAAGTCGTTTTTCTAACCCGAGACGGCGTCCCAATGGGAACCTTCCCGGTACTTAGCACTCTAATGGCCTGACTGCTAAGATCACGGATCAACCGGAGGACCCTCAGTCACCCATGACCGCCAACGCGCTCGACCCGACGTAACCCACTCGACACCGTTCTCGTCGGACCGGTCGGCAGCTTCGACGCCTATGTCGACGCCATAAGCCGGATCCCGGTGCTTTCCCGCGAGGATGAACAGACCCTCGCGCGCCGGCTGCGCAGCGATGACGACCTCGACGCCGCGCGCCAGCTCGTGCTGTCGCACCTGCGCTTCGTCGTCCATATCGCGCGTGGCTACGGTGGCTATGGCCTGCCGATGGGCGATCTCGTCCAGGAAGGCAACGTCGGGCTGATGAAGGCGGTCAAGCGCTTCGACCCCGAGATCGGCGTGCGACTGGTCTCCTTCGCCGTGCACTGGATCCGGGCCGAGATCCACGAATACGTGCTGCGCAACTGGCGGCTGGTCAAGATCGCGACGACCAAGGCACAGCGCAAGCTCTTCTTCAACCTGCGCCGTTACAAGCGGAACCTCGGCTGGTTGAGCCGCGAAGAGACGCAGAACGTGGCGCGCGAGCTCGGCGTTTCCGAGAGCGAAGTCACCGAGATGGAGCGGCGACTGTCCTCGCGCGACCTCTCCTACGACCCGGCGCCGGACCACGACGAGGAGGAGGAGAGCTATTCGCCGTCGGCCTATCTGCCGGCGCCGGATGCCGATCCCGCGGTCGCGGTCGAGCGCGATGAATGGGATGAGGACACAAGCGAACGCGTGGCCGACGCGATGAGACAGCTCGATGCACGGAGCCAGGCGATCCTGCGCGCACGCTGGATGGGTGAGTCCAAGGCGACGCTGCACGAGCTGGCCGCCGAGTACGGCGTTTCCGCCGAGCGGATCCGCCAGATCGAGGCGAACGCGATCCTGAAGCTGCGGAAGCTGGCGGCGCCGGAAGCCGCCTGATTCGAATCGAGCCTGCCGCGGATCCGGTGCCCGGATCCGCGGCCTGGCTCGTCAGCCCTGCTTCGCCTGCTCGACGGCTTCTTGCGTCACCGGGACGATCGTGATCTCGACGCGCCGGTTCTGGGCGCGACCTTCTTCCGTATCGTTCGACGCCACGGGATGCGCTTCGCCCGCGCCGATCGTCACCACACGCGTGCCCGTAACGCCGTGGCTCGACAGATAGGACGCGACGCTCGTGGCGCGGCGCTGTGAGAGGCCCTGGTTGTAGGTGTCGCTGCCGACGCTGTCGGTGTGTCCCGCGACCTCGATGACGGTCTTGTCGTATTCCTTGAGCGTGCCGGCGACCTTGTCGAGCACCGGGTAGAACTGCGCAGTTCAGGTCGGCGCTGTCGAACGCAAACGTGACGCCGCCCGGCATGTCGAGCGTGATGTTGTCGCCCTGGCGGACGACATCTACGCCGGTGCCGGCCATCTGCTGGCGCAGCTTCGCTTCCTGCTTGTCCATGTAATTCCCGACGGCGCCGCCGACCAGCGCGCCCGCGGCCGCGCCGATTATCGCCGACTTGAACGGATTGCTGCCCGCGGTCAGCAGTCCCACGACCGCGCCGGCAGCCGCGCCATATCCCGCGCCGCGTCGTGTTTTGGCCTTTTCAGGATCGTGCGCGAAGGAGTCCGTCGCCTCGCAGCCGGCGAGTAGCCACGCGGCGGCGGCCACGGCGGCCACGGTTGATTCTGAATCGGGTCATGTCGCTAGTCCTCCATCTGAAAGCGGGGCGCCGACGCGCCCCGCGAACCCACCCACACGCCATCATCCCCGGCGCGCGCGTCATGGGCAAATCCGCTGATACCCGCCCGGTCAACGCGGTGACCCGAGTCCCGTTGACGCTGCAGTGCGCACTGCGGCCGTAACTGCGGCATGCGCTTCGAGATCGAGCGGATCCGGCAGAAGCGCATCCGGGCCGGCGAGTCGAGACAGTGTGGTCGACGCGGCCATCAGCATCGCGTCGCTGAATCGCGTCGCGCGCGCCTCGAGCGCGCCCTTGAAGAGACCCGGGAATCCCGACACGTTGTTGATGCTCTTGCCATCGGCTGCGAACGCTGCGCCGCGCTCGAGCGCCTGGATCGGCTCGATCTCCGCATCCGGATTCGACAGCGCGAGGATGAGCTGGCCGCTGCGTACCCACTCCGGCCGGATGAGCCCCCGCACACCGGTCGTCGCGATGACCACGTCCGACTCGCGCATGACGGTCGCGAGATCCGCGCGCTCACCGCCGATTGCCGCCAGGCGACGCAGCGAGTCCTCGCGCAGGTCGGCCCCGAGCAGCCGGCGCACACCGTACGCCTTCAGGAGGCGCGCGATTCCGAGACCCGCTGCACCCATCCCGATCTGGCCGACGGTGCGGTCCTGGAGCCTGCCGCCCACGCGGCGCATGGCCGTCAGCAACGCCGCGAGCGCGACCACCGCCGTGCCGTGCTGGTCGTCATGGAGCACCGGGCGGTCACAGCCGCCGGATGAGCTCCGCCTCGATCTCGAAGCACTCGGGAGCCGCGATGTCCTCGAGCTGGATGGCCCCGAAGGACGGTGCGATCGCGGTCACCGTGTCGACGAGCCGGCCGGGGTCGCGTGTATCGATGAGGATCGGTACGGCAGTGATACCCACCAGCGTCGCGAAGAGCGCCGCCTTGCCCTCCATCACCGGCAAACCCGCGAGCGGCCCGATGTCGCCCAGCCCCAGGACCGCGGTGCCGTTGGTCACGACGGCGACGGTGTTGGGGAGGTTGGTGTACAGGTTCGCCTTTGCTGGATCGTCACGGATCGCGAGGCACACGCGAGCGACCCCCGGTGTGTACACGTCGCGCAGGATCTGCGTGGTCGTGATCTGCAGCGCGGAGTGCATGCGGATCTTGCCGCCGCGGTGACGGTTCAGGACGCGGTCCGACTTGCCCACGAACCGCGCGTTCGGCAGCGCATCGATCCGCGAATAGAACTGCGGATTGGCCGACTCGTCGACCTCGACGGTGATCTCCCACAGGGTCCGTCCCTGGTCGCGGCGCACAGACTGGAGGTGCTCGATGACGAGCTGCTCGTCCGCGATGACGGCGAGCACGCTCGCGAGCGATCCGGGCCGCTGCACCGTCTCGACGAGAAGAATCTCGGGGATCTTCATGTCAGCACGACTACTCCACGCACGGTGGATCCCGCGACCCGCAATGGTAGAAGGCGCCGACCGTCGGCGGAACCGGACAGTTTGGCGGCCGGCGGGGACACCGATCGGGCTAGAATGTCCCGTGGTCGAAGGTCCCGAGCGCGGGAACTCGTGGGTCGGCGCCCGCCACTGCCGGCGGGCCGCATGACGACAGGCTTCTCGGCTCGCGCGATCTCCTCGCCTATCGTCACAAGGAGAACACCATGGAAGACAAGAAGTCACCCCCGAAGACGCCGTCGTGGGGTACGCCCGCGGCTGGGCGTCCGGCTGCCGCGACCGGCACCGGCGCCAAGCCCGAGACGAAGCCCACAACGAAGCCTGCGGCGCCCGCGGCCACGACCGGCGGCGCACCCGCCGGCGAAAACCGCTACACACAGTGGTACGAGGTCAAGTCGGGCGACACGCTGTGGAAGATCGCCAAGGAACACTACGGGGACGGCAATCTCTACACCGAGATCTTCAAGGCCAACCAGGACGTGCTGACCGACCCCGACAAGATCAAGGTCGGACAGAAGCTGCGGATTCCCTGAGCCGCCTCTCTGAATCGAGCGATTTCGTACCCAGGACAGGAGCAAGAACATGAAAACCATCCAGCCTTACGCCCGTTTTATCGCATTGATCCTCGCGGCATTCGTCGTTGCCGGCTGCGCGAACAAGATGGCACCGGCGCAGAAAGCGATCGCCGATATCGAGGCCGCGGTTGCTGCCGCGGGAGAGGACGCGACCAAGTACATCCCCGACCAGGTGCAGGCGGTCAACGATCAGCTTGCGAACCTGAAGGCGCATGTTCGACAAGAAGGACTACAAGGGCGTGCTGGCCGCAGCACCCGCGGTGCTCACCCAGGCGCAGGGACTCACCGCCGCCGCCGCCGCCAAGAAGACCGAGACGATGGACATGTATGCGGGCGAGTGGAGCACTCTCGCCAGCAGCGTTCCGCAGGCCGTAGCGGCGATCCAGAGCCGGGTCGACATACTCTCGAAATCGAAGAAGCTGCCCGCGGGAATGGACGCCGCGACACTCGACAACGTGAAGACCAGCCTCGCGGAGGCCAACAGCACGTGGGCCCAGGCGACGGAGGCACAGGCCGCGGGCGACCTGGAGCAGGCCGTGACCCTGGCCCAGCAGGTCAAGACGCGCACGGACGAGCTTCTGACGACGCTTGGGCATGACGGCCGGCTGATCGGCCCGCATTCCCAGGACCTCGACGGGCCGCCACGAGGCGGCCCGTTCGTTTCGGCTGCGGTCGCGTTCGCCCGGACCCGCCGGGGGCGCTAAGATGCCGCCCCCAAGTGCTGACTCGAGGGCACCGCATTGGCCGCCTCCCCCGCCCAGTCGGGCAAGCCCGGGACGAGCCGGGCGCTCGACCCGCTCGACCTGTACGACGTACGCGGCCTGCTCACCGAGGACGAGCAGCATGGTGCAGGACTCCGTCGCGCGCTTCGTCGACGATGAGGTGCTGCCCGTCATCCAGAAGCATTTCGAGGAGCACACGCTTCCCACGCGAGCTGATCCCCGAGACTCGCCGCGCTCGGACTTCTCGGCAGCTCGCTCGAAGGCTACGGCTGCGCCGGAATGAACTCGGTGAGCTACGGGCTCGATCTGCCAGGAGCTCGAGCGCGGCGACTCCGGCATCCGCAGCTTCGTCTCGGTGCAGTCGAGCCTCTGCATGTACCCGATCCACGCCTTCGGCAGCGAGGAGCAGCGCCAGCAAGTACCTGCCGCGCATGGCGAAGGGCGAGCTGATCGGCTGCTTCGGCCTCACCGAGCCGCACGGCGGCTCCGATCCGGCCAACATGAAGACGCACGCGAAGCGCCGCGGCCGCGACTGGGTGCTGAACGGCGCGAAGATGTGGATCACGAACGCGCCCATCGCGGATCTCGCGGTCGTCTGGGCGACGACCGAGGAAGGCATCCGCGGCTTCATCGTCGAGAAGGGCACGAAGGGATTTGCGACGCCGGAGATCGAGCGCAAGTTCTCGCTGCGCGCCTCCGCCACCGGCGCGCTCTTCTTCGAGGACGTCGTCGTGCCCGAGGAGAACATGCTGCCGGGCAGTACCGTCGGCCTCAAGGCGCCGCTCTCCTGCCTGACGCAGGCGCGCTACGGCATCACCTGGGGCGTCATCGGCGCCGCGCAGGCCTGCCTCGCGCAGTTGATCGACTACACGAAGACCCGCGTGCTGTTCGGTCGTCCGCTCGCGGCGAACCAGGCGATCCAGATCCGGCTCGCCGACGATGGCGCGCGGCATCACGAGCGCGCAGCTCCTGTCGCTGCAGCTCGGTCGGCTAAAGGACGCAGGCAAGATGACGCCCGCGCAGGTGTCGCTCGCGAAGTGGAACAACTGCCGCATGGCGATCGACATCGCCCGCGACGCGCGCGACATGCTGGGCGGCGCCGGCATCAGCGCCGAGTACGTGCCCATCCGTCACGCGCTCAACCTCGAAAGCGTCATCACCTACGAGGGCACGGAGACCATCCACCAGCTCACGATCGGTCGCGAGCTGACCGGGATCAACGCGTTTTGACTTCCCTTTGCGAGCAGGAAGGCAACGTCGTCTCCGCCCGGCAGTACGGCGGCTCCTTTGTCGGCTTTTTTTACGGACCGTGGCGCAATCGGGCAGCGCCACAGGCTCAACTCTACATTGCTCCGGCAAGTGATTGATTTAACAGTACATTATTGGGCTGGCACATTCATTGCTATTCATGACTCGTCCCCCCGATGAATGGTGGTTGGTCGGGTGGACACCAGCCGATAGGAAGGGACAGAACCGCAGGGGATGACCGGAAGCGAGAACGACTGCAAGCAGGGAGCCTAGTGTTTGTGCACTTGATCAGGGGACGCCAAGAAAAAGAACGAGCATAAAAAGAACAAAGCGCGTCCCGCGCTACAAGACACCCCGCGCAAGCGGGGTTTTTTTTGGCTGCGATCACGCGCCCGTCGGCGGCGGCAGTGCACTTTCGCGGCGGAATGGATTGATCGGGCCGGTGCGCTGCCAGAGCTTTCGGGCGCCGAAGGCGTCCCACGCCCAGCGAACCCAGCGCACGACCGCGAAGCTCAACCACAGGGCCCAGGCGAGCATCGCCGCCTTGTAGAACCAGATCGAGATCGAGATCGCCACCGGTCGCGGCAGCGCGTCAACGACCCGGTCGTGGAACCATTCCAGATGCCCGGGGTGGCTTCCGGCGCCTGTGACATGCATGTCGGGCGAGCCGAGGAGGCCGTTCGGAATCGCCGCGAGCAGGCTGCCGAGGGCAATCAGCGTCAGGAGCGCGAGGACGACCTGCGTCGCGTTGAACACCCCCGGCGCGACCTCCGCCGTCCATCGGCTCCGCCAGTCGAACGCGAACACCCAGACCGCGAACAGCAGCAGCACGCCCCAGGAAAACGTGCTCAGGCCCAGTCCGACCAGCAACCACTCATGCGTCGCGAGCGGAGAGCGCGTGAGCCGCCCCAGCAGCAGCGCGAGCGCGACGAAGACGGCGAGCTCCGCCCAGTAGAGAATCGCGGGGCCCACGCCGCCGCCGCCCGCCGCGAGCAACCAGCGACCCGCGGGCACCTCGATGGTCGTCGCGACGTTGCTGACTGGCGCGCCGAGCTTTACGGCACCGGGCCGCGTAGCAAGCGACACCCCCGTGTCGGTCTGCCATTCGATCTGGAGATTGTGAGCGCCGGGTTGCAGCGGTAACTCGAGGCGACCGTCCTGATCGCGGATCACCAGTGGGGTGCCATCAGCGATTACCTGACGCAGTCTCGCGCCCTCGGGCAGCTCTATCGCGTGCCGACCGCCCTGCGTGCTGCGGTAGTCGATTTCAAGCCGGGTATCGGTGGAACGGCGCCCGGGCGTCAGCGCGTGGCGGACATTCTCGAACGCAAAGGTCGGACCCTCGATGGCAACCGGCCGCGTCACGGTCACCGTCAGGGTCTCCCCCGGCCGTGGCTCGAAGTGTTGCACCCATTGGTCCCCGCTCACTTGCGCCGCAATGACCTCGGGCGTGCCCTCGAATCGCACATGCCAGCTCGGGCTGACCACGAAACGCCAGACCTCGACATGCGCGGTTGAAGCGGGAGCAACAAGCTCGAGCGAGTCCGCGCGCGACAGTGCCGAGGTCCAGCCGGCGTGTGCGTCGCCGGCGGGCATCGCGAGCTCGATCTCACCGTCGGCGACCGGCAGTCCGGCCGTCAACACCGCCTCGCCCGGGAGCAGCGGCAGTCGCAGCGTGAACGCACCCTGCGCGGGGGCGAGCCTCTCGACGGTGGTCGTCACCGTCCAGTCGAGCCCGAGATTGAGCTCGCGGGTAACGCGCACGAAGGGCGGAAATTCCTCGCCCCGGCCCGGCCCGGAATCGGCTCCGGCGGCGGCCGACGCGCGCGCAGGCCGGATCAGGCTCAGCGAATCGGCGAGCAGCCGTCCTTCATCGACGCCGGCCACCTGCCATCCCGGCGCGCTCACCTGGATTCGCGCGGGCCGTTCGCGGAACACGAGCCGCAAGGCATCCGTCTCGGGCAGCGCGCCGCGGAGCGTCACTTCATGCACGCCTTCAGGCAACGCGAGCAGGAGCGTACCGCTTGCGTCGCGGGCTAGACCACCCGCCGATGCGCCGTCGATCAGCACCTGCTCGGGTTGCCAGCGCTGTGGGGCCTCGGGCAAGGCGAGCGGCGCATAGGCCTGGGCGTGCGCCTCGAGCCGGACCTCGAGCGCGCCGGCCGCGAGCTCGACCCGCGCCCGGGCGATCGAGACGCAATCCGGCGCGCACCTCGGTGGTCGTGACAGCCGCTGCTTCAGCTCCTCCAGCAGCTCCGGCGAGGGCGTCTGCGCGCGCGTCTCCGGCGCGGTGAGCGACAGCGCGATCGCGAGCAGGATTGCCACCGTCGCAGGAGCGATCCGCAGCCATCGGTCGAGACGCGGCACGCCAAAGGAGGGATAGCCAAAGCGCACGATCGCATACAGCGCGAGCGCGACGAGGACGATGCCGACGATGCGCCACAAGCTCACCCAGACCGTCGTGAGCACGACCAGGCGCATGGTTTGCGATGGCTCGACCGGGCCGCTCCACTGCAGGCGGTGCGTCTGGTAGTTCCAGTTCGGCACCCCGGGCCCGTTCTGCAGCTGAGTCCCCGGCGCATATCGCTCGACGACCGACGATCGATTGAGATAGGCGTTCGCCGACTTGAGGCTGGCCGGCGCCTCCGCCCCGACCACGACCTCTTCCAGCGCGCCTTCCAGCGCGGCCGGCTGCGGTGCGTCCTGCCGGGCACCGGTGACCGTGATCGTGTCCTTCGCTTCCTGCTCCATCGCTCCCTGCTCCATCGCTCCCTGCCAGGCCGCGGGCTCGAGCTGCGGAAAGAACGCAAGCCGCGCCTGCGAAAGCGCAAAGGGCACGAGCAATACGACCACGACCGCGAGGCCGACCGAGCGCCAGTGGCCAAGCCACTTGCGCACCCGGCCTTCGGGCATGGCGCGCACGATGGCGATCGCGACCAGCAGATTGAGCGCCGCCCAGGTAAGCGCGGGTAGCTCGTGATGCGTAAGCGTAAATGCCACAAGCGAGAGCACGGCGGCGGGCACGCCGGCAACGCGGAAAGCGACGGCGGCGACGAGCAGCACGGCGAAGATGTCGAGCAGCCTCCAACGGTCGAGCCACGCGGACGGTGAGCTGTCGACACCGAGCGCCGCGAGCAGCCGATGCCCCGGCGGAAGACGGAGCGTCATCCCGAGGCTTGCAAGCCGGGTCGTCCAGCCCGAGGCCGGCAGAGCGCCGTGCTGCTCGATCCGGCCGGTGGCCTCGACGCCAAGATCCGGTGTTCGGACCTCGACGCCCGCACGGTCGTCCTCGCCCTGAGTGACGAGCAGCGGTTGTCCGTTCTGGCGCGCACCCTGCAGTCGGTAGGGCTCTGCCATCGCGAGCCGCCAATCCTGTTGCATCCGTCCGCTGACGAGATCCTGGAAGGTGTAGCCCGTGCCGGCAAAGTCCCACCAGAGGTTGCGCTCCACGGCTATCTGGTTGCGGTCCTCGTCCCCCGGGCCGCGACTCCGCTCCGCCACGGTGATCTCGTCACCGGGGGAGAGGCGGTAGGCGGGCAGATGCGCCCAGTCGCTCGGCACATTGGCCTGCGAGGGATCGATGCTGCTCGGGCCCTCGACGGCCGAGGCCCGCAGCCGGTCCACCGGCTCGAAGCTCCACACCTCCTCCGCCACACCGGAGTCCGGCCGCCGCACGCTCTCGAGCGCCGAGGCGCTGCGGGCCGTGACCTCGAGCGTCCAGGTTCCCGGACGGACCTGAACACGCAAGCGCCCGTCCGGTTGCAAACGCGCGGGTAAGGGCCCTGCGAGCTGCATCGGAACGAAGCCCGCGGGCAGCAGCGGACCCACGACTTCCTCGCGCGGGCGCCCGGCAACATTCAATGTGAGCCGCGTAGTCAGCAGGCCGGGAATCGCGTCGGTGAGCTTGCGGTAGATGTGTGCGTCGAACTGGTCGACCTGCGTCTGCTCGCGCGCCGCGCCCAGCCGCAGGCTGTCGCCCGCGCGCTCGGGCAATGCGACGCGCGCGCCGTTGACCGTGAGCGCAACCAGGCTGATCGATACCGGCAAGGCCACGGCTTCCGGCATCCGCGACCACGCGAGGCGGCCGGCGATCCGATGCGTCCCCGACGAAAGTCGCACCTGGGGCCGGCCATCGCGCTCGATTACCGGCGCAGCGCGGCCGTCGACGGTAACGTCCAGCGGCCATGCGGTCCGATCGCCGGGCAACGTCAGCACGCCCGGTGCCAGAACCTCGACGTCCTGCGCGAATTGCGCGCCATTCGCGCCCGCCCCGATTTCGATCGGTCCGGGCCAGACGCAGATCCGGCCGTCCGGCGCGTTGACGCTCCCGCCGTCCAGCATGGGGCAGCGCAGGTGCTCGCGGCCATCGAGCACCCAGCCCTCCCAGCCGCGCAGTTCTTCCGGAACCTCGAGCGGCTGCGCCGCCAACGGACGGCTAAGAGCAGCAACAAGCAGCCAGCCAAGCAAACGGCGCATTGGAACCCCGCGTACCGGCGGGCGGATGACCGCCCGGAGCCGCGCGGACTATAACGCACGCGACACAGGAGTCAGTTACGAGCGGGAACGTCCCTCGGGGTCAGGCTGCCGGCAGCACGATCGGGTCGATCTCGTAGCCCATCACTTCGCGGGTGATGGGATCGAGGATCGGCGTGCCGCAATTCACCCGCCCGGTTACACGCGCGCGCTTGATGAGCGCCACGTCTGGACGGAGGTTCTTCACTTCAATCAGGCCCTGCTCATCGCGCACCAGCGCGAGCACCGATTGCACGCTGCCTTCCCTGGCGCGGCTGGGCTCCGGAAACAGTAATGCGATGACTTCGAGAACGTCGAGATTCATGCGATTCGTAACTACCTTTCGCCCGTGCGCACCAATGAGCAGCAAGTTGCATGCCATGGCAGAACCGCTTGAAAATCACGCACATGCGGCGCGTTCGGGTGGTCCCTTGGGTGACGAATTTGGTCAACCTGCTGTCAGGCGTGTCGCTTGGTGAGAGAGCTCACATCCTGCGCAACGCGAGCTGAGACGTTGCCGCGGCTGCGTTAAGTAATATCCGCAGCATGGATGTTTCGCTGCCCACGATCATCGCGCACCGCGGCAACGCCGCCGAGTTCCCGGAGAACACACTCGAGGCGCTGCAGTCCGCGGTGGACCTCGGCGTGAGGCACGTCGAGCTCGACGTGCAGCTGAGCGCGGACGGGGTTCCTTTTCTTCTTCACGACGCGGACTTTCGCCGCATGAGCGGCCGCCCCGATTCGGCGTTCGACCTCGCCTGGCCCGAGATTTCGAGGCTGCCGATGAGCGAGCCCGGTCGGTTCGGGCCCAGCCATGCGGAGATCCGACCCTGTTCGCTCACACAGCTCGCGTCCGCCGTCGCCCGCTGGCCCTCGGTCACGGCGTTCGTGGAGATCAAGCGCGCGAGCCTGCGACGCTTCGGTCAGGCCGTCGTGCTGGATCGCGTCCTGACGTGCCTGCCGGAAGTGCTCGATCGCTGCGTACTCATCTCCTTTGATCGGTCCTGTCTCGAGGAGCTGCGCGGCATGGGATCCGCGCGCATCGGCTGGGTGCTCGGTGGCTACGACGACGCCGAGCGTGCCGCGGCGGCCGCGCTCGCACCCGAGTTCCTGTTCTGCGATGTCGATCGGCTCCCGCCGGGCGATGCCCGCCTGTGGCCGGGTCCGTGGGAATGGGCAATCTACGAGATCCGCGATGCACCGACGGCGCGAGCACTTCGGGCGCGGGGCGTGCGCTTCGTCGAGACCATGACGGTGCGGGCGCTTCAGGCGCAGTACGCAGCGAGCGGCGGACGATGACCGCGGCCGGGAGGAGGAAGCCGGCCGCATGAGCCTCGATGTGGAACTCGATTGGGTCGCGCGCGAGCTGGCGGCGCTGCGTCATGAGCTGCGACCCGCCGGCGATGCCGGCGGTCTCGTGCTTGCCCTTGACCAGGGCGGTCACGCAAGCCGCGCGGTACTGTTCGACGGGGCGGGACGGGATGTAGCGGAGGCACGGGTCCCTGTCGCGACGCACCGCGAGGGACCCGATCGCGTCGAGCACGACCCCGACGAGCTCCTGGCGTCACTGCGCGTGGCGGCGCAGGACGTCTGCGACAGCGCGGCTGCGCGCGGCCGCGAGATCGTTGCCGCAGGCCTGGCCTGCCAGCGCTCGACCGTGGTTTGCTGGGACCGGTACGACGGTCGTGCGCTGTCGGCGGCCATCTCCTGGCAGGACCGTCGCGACGCGGGTTTTCTCGAGCAGCTCCGGCCCCGGGCTGGCTGGGTACGTGAACGGACGGGGCTCGTGCTCTCTCCGCATTACGGCGCGAACAAGCTCCGCTGGTGCCTCGAGATGCTTCCGGCGGTTCGCGCCGCGGCAACCGCGGAACGGCTGGCCGCGGGTCCGTTGTCGAGCTTTCTGCTCTGCGGTCTGCTCGAGGAGCGGCCCGTGTGCGTCGACCCGTCGAACGCCGCCCGGACGCTGCTGTTCGACCCCGCGACGCAGACATGGGTGCCCGAGCTCCTCGCCGCCTTCGGCATACCGGCAAGCGTGCTGCCGAGGCCCGTTCCGACGGTCCACGGGTACGGCACGCTGCGTGTCGGCGAACGCAGGATCCCGCTTATGGCCTGCACCGGCGATCAGGCCGCCGCGGTGTTCGCGCACGGTGAGCTCGAGCCCGACCGGGCCTGGCTCAACGCCGGCACCGGCGCGTTTCTGCAGCGAGCCATCGCCGCCACCGCGCGGCCCACCGACGGGTTGCTCAAGAGCGTGCTTTTCTCCAATGGATCACGCGTCGTTTGCAGCCTCGAGGGCACCATCAACGGCGCTGCGAGCGCGCTCGATTGGCTCCAGGCGCGTGTTGCGCTCGACGTCCCCCGCGCGGTCCATGCGCTTCACGGACGCGCGCCGGCGCGTGCGCCCATCTTCATGAACGGCGTGGGCGGGCTCGGTTCGCCCTGGTGGAAGCCGGACTTTCCCGTCGAGTTCTGCGGCGAGGGGGAAGAGCTCGCACGCGTGACTGCCGTCGTCGAGAGCCTGGCGTTCATGATCTGCGTCAATCTCGAGCTCATGCGCGAAGCGGGACCGCTCGCATCAGTGGTGATCACAGGTGGCCTCGCCCGCAGCGATTACCTGTGCCAGGCGGTTGCCGGTCTCGCGGCTCTCCCGGTCGACCGGCCCGAGCTCCGTGAAGCGACGGCGCGGGGCACGGCGTTTCTCGCCGCCGGGCGACCGGCCCACTGGCGGGCACCTCCGCTCGAGCGGCGCTTTGCACCGGCCGCAGACGGGGTCCTCGCCGCGCGCTTCCGTGAGTGGCGCGCCGAGATGTCCCGCCGCGGCGCCTGAAACGCCGCCCCGCGAATCAGCGGCGCTGCGACTCGAGCGTTGCGAACACCTCGCGCTCGAGCCAGCCGCCGCCCCGGGCGCCATCGAAGAATCCACAGTGACCGCCACGAGCGGTACGCATGATATCGAGGGCGGGCGATGACGCGAGCCGTCCGAGATCGCTCGCGGGGATGATGGGATCGTCGGCCGCGGCGATGATGCGGGTGGGAACGGCCAGCGACGCGAGCGCGCTGCCGACAACGGCGTAACCGCGCAGATACGCGTCGAGCGAGGGGAAGCCGCCGTACACGCGAGCGAGGTGGTCGGTCATCCGCGTCAGGTTCGCCATGCGTCGCACTTCGCGCAGGTCGTACACGCCGGGCCACGCGAGCTGCTTCCTCGCGAGCGAGGTCTGCCATTTCCAGACGAAGTAGCGGCGGTACAACGCCCAACCTTCCTCGAGCCGCGCGAGCGTATGCACGGGGTCGAGCACCGGGCAGACGGCGACGATTCGATCGAGATCGAGACCGGCTTCCGCAGCCCGCGCGCCGACGCGCAGCGAGAAATTGCCGCCGAGCGAGAACCCCACAAGACTCACGGCGCGGTCCGGATTGCGGTCCTGGATGCAGCGCACGGCGCCAACGACCTCGGCGATACGGCAGGAGTGGAAGATCCCCTCGTTCAGGCGATGGCTGTCGCCGTGGTCGCGCAGGTTGAGTCGCAGCACGTCGTACCCGCGGTCGAACAGGTACTGACCGAGCGACAGCACGTAGAGCGAATTCGCGCTGCCCTCCCAGCCGTGGAGCAATACCACAAGCCGCGCAGCCGCCGGTCCGTTACTTGCCTGCTGGTTCGCGTGCAATGCGGAGAGCTGCACCCCCTCGCCACAATCGAGCAGTACGGGATGCGAGGCGGCAATGAGAGTCGCACAGCCGCGCAGAACGCCACGGCGACGCAGCGGCAGACTGGGCCACACGGATTGCAGGTGCCGGTTATCGAGCCAGCCCGGCGGGACGAAATCCGCCGGCGAAAACTCCGGAGCAGCCGCGGCCGGGCCCGCATCTTGTGTCACGTCTGGACCCAAGCGCGCGTCAGGCGCCCGGGATCACGCGGAACTCGACACGATTGTTCTGTGTCGCCACGCCGTTCCACTGACCCGCCGTCATGCCCTCACGTTGTTCGGGATACTGGACGGGGTCGGTGCGACCGCCGTTCATCACCTCGACGACGATCGCACCGTTGGTACGCTGGCGAAGGCCGGCCGTGAAATTGGCGAAGGCGACGGACTGGCGTTGCGCGGGTGAAAGGCCATCGTCGTGCGGATTGCCGACCAGCGCACACTTGGCGAGCGGCAGGTCCGGGTCCGCGACCGAGAACCCCTCGTAGGCGTTCCCGGTCAGGCAGAAGTCGCCTACGAAGCTCTCGGCCAGGATCCGGCCGTGAAACCCTTCAGTCTCGAGCGCGGACGCGATGGTGCGCAGCCGCTCGAGCCGCGCCCCGTCGAACGGCGGCTCGCCGTACGGCAGGAACTCGATGACGGTAGCGGCCTCGCGTCCTGGTCCGGCGGCTATGACCGTCGGGGCGCCCGAGGGCGCCTTCGCGATCGGCGCTGCCGCAGCTGCGCGCGCCTTGAGGTCGGCGATCTGGCGAGCCGCGGCGCGGTTTGCGTCGAGCGCGCGCCACAAGAGCGCGCCCAGGACCAGCGCCGGCACGGCGGCGAGCAGTGCCGCGACGGCGACCGGCCAGCCCCAGGGTGGCGTCGGCGGCGGGATCTCCACGATCGGCGGCTGCGGAAGCTTGCTCAAGCCGTCCTTGAGCTCGGCGCTGATGCGGCGGCCAAGGGTTTCGAGCGTAGCCACGACGGAACGGCGCTGCTCGGCGAGCTGGTCGCGGAGCTGCTGCTGCATCGCCTGGCGAAGGTTGCCCTGCAGCTCCGCCAGTGCAGAGGGCGTCCCGATCCGCGCGGTGGCCGGGCTGGTCGGCTCGTCCCGGCCCTCGGCATCCGCGGAATCGCTGTTTGCGACCTCCGCGGCATCGACCGGAAGCGAGCGCGCCGCGCCGCCGTCGAACAGGGCCGACCGGTGCTGACGCCGATCCGGGAGCAGGTGCAGCTGGTAGAGCACGCGCGAGACGTCGACTGGACGCACAGTCTTCGGCAACACGCCCACGGCCCCGAGCGCGCGCGCCTGGCTCACGTACAACTCGCCTTCCTGCGAGGTGTACATCATGAGCGGAATCGTCGCGGTCAGAGGGTCGCTCTTGATCACCTGTACGGCCTGGAACCCGTCCATGCCGGGCATCAGGTGATCCATGAAGATCACGTCGGGGCGGCTTTGCGCCAGGAACTCGAGCGCCTGTTCGGCGGACTCAGCCGTGTCGACTGCCATCCCGTGATGCTCGAGCATCCGGCTCAGAATGACCCGCGCTGAACGCGAGTCGTCCACGATCAGGGCACGCTTGCCCGACATCATTCGCTCTTACCCCTGGCGGGATGGGCGGCAGCATGCCGCCGTTTGGTATCGCGCTTTCTACCTTGATCCAGGACCTAAGCCAATCCCGCTTGACAACTCCGCTTCAATGCCACAGCGGGGGTATGCTTTCCGTGACGCAGTTCCAATCCGGAGACGGACATGCCGTACACGACCGCGGACATCCGCAACCTCGCGCTGGTGGGCCAAGCAGGCGCGGGCAAGACGCTGCTGGCCGAAGCCTTGCTCGCGCATTCGGGTGCGATACGGTCGAAGGGGTCGCTCGCCCGCGGGACCACGGTCTGCGACTACGACCCGCAGGAAAAATCGCTGCTGCACTCGCTCGATGCCGCGGTCTGCGGCTTCGAGCTGAATGGCCGTCGCGTCAACATCGTCGATACCCCGGGCTATCCGGACTTTCTCGGCCGCACGCTGTCCGCGCTCGAGGCGGTGGAAACCGCGGTGATCGTCGTGAGTGCAGTCAACGGCGTCGAGCCGATGACGCACCGGATGATGGATTTCGCGAAAGCACGAGGCGTCGCCCGCCTGATCGTGATCAACAAGATCGACAGCCGCGAGGCGCGCTCCGCCGAGGTGCTCGAGGAGATCCGTGAAGCCTTCGGCAGGGCCTGCCTGCCGCTCAACCTGCCGGCCGAAGGCGGCAAGGCGGTCGTCGACTGCTTCTTCCAACCGCGCGGGCAGCCGACCGACATCTCCTCGGTCGAGGCGGCGCACACCGAGATCATCGACCAGGTAGTCGAGGTGGACGAGGAGCTGATGGCGCTCTACCTCGAGCAGGGCGAGGAGCTCACGCCCGAACAGCTGCACGATCCGTTCGAGCAGGCGCTGCGCGAGGATCACCTGGTGCCGGTGTGCTTCTGCTCGGCCGAGACGGGCGCCGGCATTGCCGAGCTGACCGAGGTGCTGCTCAAGCTGATGCCGAACCCCACCGAGGGCAACCCGCCGCCCTTCCTCAAGGGCGAGGGCGATGACGCCGAGCGCGTCGCGGTGTCGCCGGATCCCGCGAAGCATGTGATCGGCCACGTGTTCAAGGTGACCATCGACCCGTTCGTCGGCAAGCTCGGCATCTTTCGCGTCCACCAGGGGACGGTGCGCTCTGGCGCGCAGCTCCTGGTCGGCGACGCTCGCAAGCCGATCAAGGTGGCGCATCTCTTCCAGTTGCAGGGCAAGGATCACTCCGAGGTCTCACAGGCGATCCCCGGCGACATCTGCGCGGTACCGAAGATCGACGAGCTGCACTTCGACGCCGTCCTGCACGACTCCCACGACGAGGACCATCACCACCTGAAATCGGTGACGTTCCCCCCGCCGATGCTCGGGCTCGCCATCCGCAGCGAGAAACGCGGCGACGAGCAGAAGCTTTCCGAGGCACTGCACCGCCTGGTGGCCGAGGACCCCTGCGTCCGGGTCGAGCATCACGCGGCGCAGAACGAGACGGTTCTCTACGGCCTCGGCGATCTGCATCTGCGCGTGATGCTGGCCCGGATGACCGAGCGCTACGGCGTAGCGGTGAAGACCAGCCCGCCGGCCGTCCCCTATCGCGAGACGATCAGCCGTCCCGCAGATGGGCATCACCGGCACAAGAAGCAGACCGGCGGCGCCGGGCAGTTCGGCGAGGTGTACCTGCGCATCGAGCCGCTGCCGCGCGGCACGGGATTCGAGTTCGTCGACGACGTCGTGGGCGGCGCAATCCCGGGGCAGTTCCTGCCAGCCGTCGAGAAGGGCGTACGCCAGGTGATGAACGAAGGCGCGATCGCCGGGTTCGCACTGCAGGACGTGCGCGTCAGCGTCTACGATGGCAAGCATCATCCGGTCGATTCGAAGGAAGTCGCCTTCGTCGCCGCGGGGCGCAAGGCGTTCATCACCGCGATCCGCGAAGCGGGGCCGATCGTGCTCGAGCCGGTGGTGCGCGTCGCCATCAGCTCGCCTGCGAACGCGATCGGCGACGTAACCAGCGATCTCGCGACCCGCCGCGCGCGCATCAACGGACAGGACACGCTCCCGGGCGGGCGCGCGGAGATCAGCGCGCTGGTGCCGCTCGCCGAGCTGCAGGACTACCTGTCGCGGCTCAAGGCGATCACCGGCGGCGAGGGCACTTATACGATGGACCTGTCGCACTACGATCCGGTGCCGGCGCGCCGGCAACAGGAGCTCATCGCGGCCTTCAAGCCGCGCGAGGAAGCCGACTGACCATACCAGCTGCCCGCGTCAGTCGCGGATGCCGGTGCCCCGGTCCAGCAGCCAGACGCACAGCACGAAGAGCGCGATCGTCGCCGCCAGCATCACCGTGAAGGCGAAGCTCACGCTCACGTCCGAATGACCCAGGAAGCCGTACCGGAAGGCATTGACCATGTAGAGGATCGGGTTCGCCTGGGAGAGCTTCTGCGCCCAGTCGGGCAACATGGTGATCGAATAGAACACGCCGCCGAGATAGGTGAGCGGAGTCAGGATGAAGGTCGGGATGAAGGTCACCTGATCGAAGTTCTTGGCGAAAATCGCGTTGACGAACCCACCCAGCGAGAATACGAGCGCGGTCAGGACCACGGCGCCGACGACGGCGAACCAATGCTCGACGTGCAGACGCGTGAAGAGGAGCGCGACCAGGGTCACGACGATGCCGACCAGCAGCCCGCGCATCAGGCCGCCCGCGACGTACCCCAGCACGATCAGCCAGTTCGGCAACGGGGATACGAGCAGTTCCTCGATGTGACGGCCGAACTTGGCGCCGAAGAACGATGACACTACGTTGCCGTAGCTGTTGGTGATCACGGACATCATGATGAGCCCGGGCGCGATGTACTGCATGTAGCTGTAGCCGCCCATGTCGCCGATGCGCGGCCCGATGAGGCTCCCGAAGATCAGAAAATACAGCGTCGCCGTGATGGCGGGCGGCACGATCGTCTGGCCCCAGATGCGGATGATCCGGCTGAACTCGCGGATCACGATGGTGCTGAACCCCACCCAGCGGTGCTCGCCTTCGCCCTCGCGGCGTGCGTTCACGGCCGTGCCGGCGCCGGTCGTCATTCGGCGGCCGCCGCGCGCGCCGGTGTTTCCGCGGCGTCGCGCCCCTCGACCAGCCGCATGAACAGCTCCTCGAGCCGGTTCGACTTGTTGCGCATCGAAAGGACTTCGATGCCGCGGTATGTGAGCGCAGCGAAGATGTCGTTGAGGTTCTGCTCCTTGCTGACTTCGACCTCCAGGGTGTGGTCATCGGTCAGCCGCACCGCATAGCCCGGCAGCTGCGGCGTGTCATCCAGCGTCTCGCGCGTGTTGAGCACGAAGATCTCGGTCTGCAGCTTGCGCAGCACGTTCGACATGCGTCCGTGCTCGATGATCCGTCCTTCGTCGATGATCGCGATGTTGCGGCAGAGCGTCTCAGCCTCCTCGAGATAGTGGGTCGTCAGGATGATGGTCGTGCCGTCGGCGTTCAGGCGCCGCAGAAACTCCCACATCGAGCGGCGAATCTCGATGTCGACGCCGGCCGACGGCTCGTCGAGAATCAGGAGGCGCGGCTCGTGTATCAGCGCACGGGCGATCATCAGCCGTCGTTTCATGCCGCCCGAGAGCGTGCGTGAGACGGCGTCGCGCTTGTCCCAGAGCGCGAGCTCGCGCAGCCAGCGTTCGACGCGACCGCGCGCGACCCGCGCGGCGGATGCCGTAGAAGCCCGCCTGGTTGAGCAGGATGGTCGACACCTTCTCGAACTGGTTGAAATTGATCTCCTGCGGCACGACTCCGAGACACGCCTTGGCGGCCTCGAGCTCGACGTCGATGTCGCGGCCGAAGACGAACACCTTCCCGGAGGTCTTGGTCACGAGCGAGGAGATGATGCCGATCGCCGTGGTCTTGCCGGCGCCGTTCGGGCCGAGCAGGGCGAAGAAGTCCCCGGACTCGACGTCGAGGTCGATGCCCTTCAATGCGTGTACGCCGTTGCCGTAGGTCTTCGAGAGCTGGCGCAGGGAAAGTGCGGGCATGACACCACGCGGGCGGACGGGGGTCCGGCAGCGTAATGCGCGCCGCGGGGCGCAGCAACCGAACCGCGGTCAGCGTTTTGCGGATCCGGATCTGCCCATCGACCGCCCCTCCTGACCCCACAGATCGGCGACGACCATGCAGATGCCGGCGCAATGAACGCGTTGCAGCGTGGCATCGCCACCCGCCGCGGCAGCGCGAACGAGCAACCGCCAGTAACGCGGATGGCGGACCCACCGCGGCCGGATGAGCTGCGGCGCGCAGGCGAGCCGCGGCAGCTCCGAAGACCGGGTCTGGTTGAGAAGCAGCTCCTCGCCCGCCGACAGGCCGAGCACGACCCGAAGGGCGAGCGGCTCGGCGTCCGCAAGGCGCCAGGCCAGGAAGATGGCGACATGCGAGAACGACTGGGCACGTACCGATGTCGCGGCATCGACGAGCGGCCGCCTGGTGTCTTCGACGCCCGGCCCCGGGCCGCCCAGCGAGCCATGTGCCAGCGATACCTGGAACAGCGTGAACGGGGAGGCCGCGACCCGTGCCAGCAGGCCGTCCCCGGCTGTCTGCAGCGTTGGGCGCACCTCATCGGGCAAGGCGAAGCGGGGGTCACTAGCGAGCGCCGGCTCGAGCGCCAGAGTCAGGAACTGGCGATTCAGGTCGGCCACGTCACGACGTATGGCGGGCGTCAGGAAGCCGTGCCCGAGGACTCTACCGGTTGGGCCGCCGTGGTCGTCAGGCAGGCGTGTCATAGTACTCCCCTTATTTATGGTCCGATCGGACCATATTTGGTTATAGACTTCAATACGTGGTCCTGTGAGACCATATTCTCACCGAAGAAACCAGAATTAACCGAGGCACGCCATGCGAATCACGGACAGCCGCTACGATCGCGACCGGCTTCGCCTCGCAGTCGCCTATCGCCTGATCGGGCACGAGGCGCGCACGCACACCATTCGTCAATGCACCGGGCTCTCCGCCGACCGGATACGGAAACTGTTCCGCGACTACATCCGCACGCAACCGCAGCTTGCGGTGCGCCGGCGGCGCGGCAAGTCGCCGCGGCAGATGGATTTCTTCCGCCGGTCTGCTGCGCTCGAGATGGAGGCGGCGACCGTCGCGAGCCTGTTGCAGGCTTGCGCGTTGCTGGCACGCCCAGGTCTGCTGCAGCGGCCGACGCTGGACGAAGTGGCGCGGTTCTGCGATGCCTACGACACCTTCCGCAGCGTCTGCCCGGGCACGGCGATCACCTTCGAGCACGCCTGGTACCTGCGGCACGCGCTCGCTCTGCACGACGAATACGAGCTCGCGCACTGTCTCGACTGCCACGCCCTGTGGGTGCGCGACACGCTCGGCGTCGAGCGGGCGACGTGTCCTGCCTGCCGCTGGCCCGAGGCGTCGCTGCCATCGGCGGCGCCCGCGATGGAGGTCACGCACGGTTGCTAGAATCCGGGCGCACAACCGGATCGCTCGTGCGCCGCCCAAACGTCTTTGCAGGTCCCTATCTCGATCGCGCTGCGCACCTGCGCAAGGATCCTGGCTTTCTGGACGCGGCGCTCATCGATCCGACGACGCTGCTCGTTCCCGTCTGGCAGTCGAGGAGCCTGGTTCGCAGGATTCCTGCGGGCTTCGGCGCGGCGCTGCTCGAGTTCGACGATGCGCTCCGCAGCACGGTGCCGCCGACCGAGTACGTCCTGCTCGGTCATTTTCACGGTCGCACGGTCTTTGCAGCGGAGCGTCACCGACGAATCGACGCTTGCTCTGCCGCCCGAGACCGCCTTCGAGGATCTGCGTCTCACCGGTGCCGCGTTGCCGCAGGACGAGGCCGGTCTGCTCGCTTATGCGCGTGCGATGGTGCTGTGGCGCGGCCGGCACCGTCATTGCGGCGCATGCGGCGCGCCGACGTCGAGCCAGAGCGCCGGGCACGTTATGAAGTGCAGCAACCCGGCGTGCGGTGCCGAGCACTTCCCGCGGCTCGACCCCGCCGTGATCGTGCTGGTGTCCGACGGCGAGCGCGCGCTGCTCGGACGACAGGCGTCCTGGCCCGCAGGCCGCTATTCGACGATCGCGGGGTTCGTGGAGCCGGGCGAAAGTCTCGAGGACGCCGTCGCGCGCGAAGTCCTCGAGGAAACCGGCGTGGCCGTGCACGAGGTGAGTTATCACTCCTCGCAGCCATGGCCATTCCCCTCGTCGCTCATGATCGGTTTCATGGCGCTCGCCTCGGCGGATGCGACGATCCGAACGGACGACGAACTGGAGGACGCGCGCTGGTTTACGCGCGAGGATGTGGCGGCGGGCGTGCCGGGGCTTCCGCCGCCGCAATCGGTATCGTACCGCTTGATCGAGGAGTGGTACGACGCCGGTTCCGCGGTCCCGCTCGCCGTCACGCCCGGCGTCAAGCAATGGGGTCCGGGTCGATGATCGCTCGACGAACTCGCGAGCGGTGAGTCCCGAGTACGTCGTCGTGCTGGCCGCCGCGTTTGGCGCCGGCCTGATCGATGCGATGGCCGGCGGCGGCGGACTCATCCAGCTTCCGGCTCTCTTTGCCGCGTTCCCGCAGGCGCCGCACACGACGCTGCTCGGCACGGGCAAGCTCGCGGGGCTCGCCGGCACCTTGAGCGCGGCCAGCCGCTATCTGCTTCACGTCCGCGTGGATCGCCGCTTCGTCCTCCCCGCGGCCGTCTGCGCGTTTGCGGGCGCGCCTCTCGGGGCCTGGATAGCGACGCAGGTCGCGCCGCAGCGATTTCGCGCGCTGGTGCCGGTACTGCTCTGCGTAGTCCTCGCCGTCACGCTCCTGCGCCGCGATTTCGGCCGCCGGCACGCACCGCGCGTGGCAGGAAGGGGCGCCGTGTTCGCCTCGGCCGCTGGCGCCGGCGCGATCGGCATCTACGACGGCTTCTTCGGCCCGGGCACGGGCACCTTCCTCGTGTTCCTGTTCATTCAGGTGGCGGGCTGCGACTTCCTGCACGCCTCGGCGTCGGCGAAGCTGGTCAACGCCGCGGCAAACGCGGCCGCACTGGCGATGTTCGGGCTCACGGGGGAGATCTACTGGCTGCTTGGCTTCGCGATGGCCGCGTGTGGTCTCATCGGCGCGCAGCTCGGCAGCCACCTCGCGATCCGCCGCGGCAGCGGCTTCGTGCGCGCGGCGTTCATCGTCGTGGTCGTCGCGCTGATCGCGAAGACCGCGTCCGATGCCCTGCGTTCGGGCTGACCTGCGGGAATTTGTGCGACGCGGTCCGATCCGGCAGCATCCACCGGTCGGACAGGGAGTAGCGATGGATCTCGGTTTCGGTGCGCTGCTCAGCATAGCGCTCGGCGTCGGCCTCGCTGCGGCGACCGGCTTTCGGGTGTTCCTGCCACTGCTGATCGCCGCGATCGCGGCCCGTTCCGGCGTGCTGCCGCTCACCGATGGCTTTGCCTGGCTCGCGAGCACACCGGCGCTGGTCACGCTCGCAACGGCGGCTGCGCTCGAGACACTGGCCTACTACATCCCGGGTGTCGACCACGCGCTCGACGTGCTTGCAAGCCCGGCGACGCTTGCGGCCGGCGTGATCGCAAGCGCGGCGGTGATGTCCGACGTTCCGCCGGCGGTGATGTGGCCAGTGGCGATCATCGCGGGCGGCGGCATCGCCGGCCTGACCAAGGGCAGCGCGGCGGTCGTGCGCGCGAAGACCGGTCTCGCGACCGGGGGGCTCGGAAATCCGGTGGTGAGCACCGTCGAGACGGTCGGTGCGACGGGGCTGTCGATACTCGCGATCGCGTTGCCGCTCGTCTGCCTGGTCGCGGTCGTCGCGCTCTGCGCATGGGCGACGCGCAAAGCCGGCCGGCTGATGTTTGGCCGGCGTCGTGCGGCGCGCGAGGCGAGATCGTCCCGATTAGACCCCGACGGCGGCGGCAAGCGGCGCGGCTGCCACCCCGTACAATTGCCTTCATGTGCCTGCTCGTCGTCGGCTGGAACGCGCACCCGGATTTCCGGCTGGTCATCGCCGGCAACCGCGACGAATTCCACGAGCGGCCTGCCGCGCCGCTCGGCTGGTGGAAAGACGGATCGCCGCCGGTGCTCGCCGGCCGCGACCTGAAGGCGTCGGGCACCTGGCTGGGCCTGGCGCGCGACGGGCGTTTCGGAATCGTTACGAATTTCCGCGACTTCGACCCGCCGCCGGCGGGCGCTCCGACGCGCGGCGAACTGGTGCCGTCGTATCTGCGCGGCGAGGAGAGCGCCGCACAATATCTGGCCGGGCTCGAGCGCAGAGCTCGCGAGTATGGTGGTTTCAACCTGCTGCTCGGCGATCGCGACTCGCTGCATTACTTCTCGAATCGCGGCGACGCGCCCCCGCGGTCGCTCCCGGCCGGGATCTACGGGCTTTCGAACCAGTGGCTCGACACGCCCTGGCCCAAGCTCACTCGCACCCGGGAGCGATTCGCCGCTCTCATGTCAGGCGGCGGCCTCGCTGCCGAGGAACTCTTCGCGTTGCTCGCGGATCGAACCACGACCGGGGATGCGGATCTGCCGCACACCGGCCTGCCCGAAGACTGGGAGCGCGCGGTGTCGGCACCGTTTGTCGTGCATGAACGATACGGCACCCGCTGCTCGACGGTCGTGTTCGTCGACCGGGTCGGGCGGACGGTAGTCCACGAGCGGCGCTTCGATCCCGGCGGCGTCCAGACCGGCGCCTCGCGCTTCGCGTTCGCAATCGGCCCGACTGCGAGCGCCGCCACAGCCGTCTCCCGCGAACGGGCCGGCGCCACGGCGCGTGCTTCGGCCCGCGACGCGTCGCCCGAATGACGCACGGCGTGCGCGCGCGTAACCGCGTGGGCCGCGTGCGCGGCGCCTTCGTCGCGCTGCTCGCGCTCGCCTGGTGCGGGGTGACGCTCGCTGCGGACCGGATCCGCATCGAGATCGAAGGCGTCGACCGGACGATCGCCGACAACGTCCGCTCGTATCTGACGCTGAGCAGATACCTGCAGCGCGACGACCTCACCGATCCGCAGGTGCGCCGGCTCGCGGATCGCGCCGTCGACGAGGCGACCGATGCCATGCGCCCGTTCGGGTACTACGCGCCGTCCGTGCGCAGCCGCACCACGCGCGACGACGAGAACTGGATCGTCCGCCTGTTCATCGTGCCGGGCGAACCGGTGCGATTCCAGGTCGTCGACGTCGCGATCAGCGGGCCGGGCGAGGCCGACACGACGCTGCGCTCGGTCATCCACAACAGCACGGTCAAACCCGGCACGCGGCTCGAGCACCCGGCCTACGAGCGCCTCAAGCTCGAGCTGCTGCGAAGCGCACAGGAGCGCGGCTACCTTGACGCGAAACTGGATCGGCACGAGCTCATCGTCGATCCCGAGACGAGGACCGCCGATGTCCACGTCGCGCTCGCCACCGGCGGCCGCTACCAGTTCGGCAAGATCCTGATCGAGCAGAACGCGATCAGCGACCGGCTTTTCGCCGGCTACCTGCGCTTCGCCGAGGGCCAGCCCTATTCGCCGGAGCGCGTCCGCAGTACCCAGTTCGCACTCGAGGACAGCGCCTACTTCTCGACCATCTCCGTGCTGCCTGGGGACCGCGATCCCGTCAACCTGACGGTGCCGATCACGGTGCGAGGTGAACCGGTCAAGCGCGACCGCTACAGCGTCGGCGCCGGCTACGGCACCGACACCGGCGTGCGCGGGAAATTCACCTGGGACAACCGGAGGGTCAACCGCCAGGGACACCGCTGGCAGGTCCAGGTGACGGCGTCCTCGATACAGAGCGAGGCGATCGCGCGCTACGTCATCCCGGTCGGCGACCCCTCGCTCGAGAAGCTCGAATTCTCGACCGCCTACATCAACGAGGAGATCGGCGATCTCGAGAGCGAGCGCATCGAGGTCATCGGCGGCCTCACGCGAGGCGCTGGGGCGCTGGCAGCGCGTACTGTTCCTCAAGCTCGACGAGGAGCGGTCGACCTTTCCCGACGGCACCGACGCAGACCGCCCTGCTGCTCATCCCTGGCGTGAGCTACGCCAGCCTGCCACCGAACTTCCTCACTGGCTGGGTTCGCGACGCGGCCTACTATTTCGAGCTTTCCGGCAGTCCGCAGACGCTTGGATCGGACGCCTCGTACCTGCGGTTCGTCGGCCGTGCTGAGAAGGTCTGGCGCATCTCCGGTCCCTGGTATCTGCGGCTGCGCGGCGAGGTCGGCGCAAGCTGGATAAATGAGTTCTCGGAACTCCCGGCCTCGCAGCGCTTCTTTGCTGGCGGTGACCGCAGCGTGCGCGGTTTCGGGCTGAACGAGCTGTCACCGCCGGGGCCGCCGGACGAGAACGGCAATCCGACCGAAGGTGTCGGCGGAGAGAACAAGCTCATCGGGAGCATCGAGATCGAGCGCGATCTGCCGCGCGACTTCCGCATCGCCGCGTTCTACGACACGGGCAACGCCTTCAACGACTGGAACGATCCGCTCGAGTATTCGATCGGCGTCGGCATACGCTGGAAGCTGCCAATGCTGATGATCGGGCTCGACGTCGCCCAGGCGCTCTCGGAGCCGGGCAAGAACCCGCGACTGCACCTGAACATCACACAGGTGCTGCTGTGACGCGACGGGTGCTCGCGATCGGCGGCATCCTGCTGCTCCTGGCCATCGTGGGGCTCACGGTGTGGGCCGGCTGGCTCATCAACACCGAGGCGGGGCTGCATTTCGTGCTGCGGCGGCTCGAAACCCTCTCTTCCGTATCGATCACGACCAGCGGCGCGCGCGGCACCATCGGCGGGCCGCTCGCGTTCGACTCGCTGGTGATCGATCACGAGGCGGTGCGGATCGAAGCGCGCGACCTGCGTCTCGAACCCGAGCTCACCAACCTGCTTTCCAGGACGATCTCCATCACGCGTGCCGAGGCGGCCGCGATCGAGGTGACGTTGCACCGTCGGGAGCCGCAGCCCGCCGTCCGAGCCGCACTTCATGCCCCACCCGTTGCGTCTCGTGGTCGGAACCTTCGACCTGCGTCACGTCGCGCTCGTGCTCGCCAGCGGACAGCGATACGCCGTCGCTTCGATCACAGGGTCGCTGACGATGGACCACCGGGTGCTGAGCGCTCCGATCGTCACCGTCAGGGATCCCGCGGGCGAGCTCTCGGGCGAGGTACGACTCCGCGCGGCGCGGCCGATGGGCGTGAACGGCACGCTTTCCGGGCGCTGGCGGCTGCCGGACGGTCACGACTACCGGTTCTCGAGCGCGGTGGGCGGCAATCTCGACCGGCTGGGCACCAACCTCCGCCTGGTGCAGCCCGCGCGCCTGAGTTTCACGGGCAACGCGCTCGACCTGACGGGTACGCCGCGGGTGCTCGGCACGCTTCGTGCCATCGACTTCGACGGCTCGCCGTGGGTCCCTGCCGGTCGTTTCCCCCGGCTCAGCGGCTCGGTCGCGATCGATGCGGGGCGCAGCTCGATCGGTCTCGACGGCACGATCACTTCCAAGGACTTCATCGATGAGCCGCTGCGTCTGCAGGGCGGTGGAACATGGCAGGGCCGCGTCATCGAGATCACAGCTCTCCGTGCGTGGTTGCCGCGCAGCGCCGCGTCGTTCACGACGTCCGGGACGATCGATCTCGCACCCGAATCGCCGGTGCTTGCGCTGCGCGGCGAGTGGTCGACGCTTCGCTGGCCGCTCACCGGCGAGCCCGTCGTCACGAGTGCGCTCGGAGCCTACCGCGTCGGCGGCAGCCTGCCTTACGCCTATGCGGTGAAAGCCGAGACCGCGGGCCCGCAGATACCGTCGGCGGCATGGGAGTCGACCGGGCTCGTCGGTCGCGACGCCCTCACCATCGAGGCCATCGACGCATACACCTTGCGCGGCCGCATCCGCGGCGCGGGACGGCTGGCGTGGACGGGTGACCAGGCCTGGCGGTTTACTGCGCGGGCAAGCTCGCTCGACTTGCGCGGACTGCGCGCGGATCTCGACGGCCGTATCGACTTCGAGGGATCCATCGAGGGTCGCGGGTTCGGCGCCAACGCCCCACTGACCGCGCGTGTCGCATCGCTCAGCGGCGTGCTGTGGGGCCGCGCGCTCAACGGCAAGGGCGAGATCGCGCGCCGGGACGGCGGCTACGAGCTAAGCGGCGTGCGCGTAACGAATGGCGATTCCTATGCGCAGATCGACGGCCGCTACGGCCCGACGATCGATCTTGCCCTGGACGCCGATCTTCGCTCGCTCGCCGTCGTCGACCCGCGGCTCTCGGGCAGGCTGGTCGCGAGCGGCCGCGCCCAGGGTACCGCCGCGCGCCCCTCGATCATCGGCAAGGCGTCACTCGCGGGACTTGCGTTACGGCGAGGTCTTCCTCGGAGCCGCCGACGCCGATGTCGATCTCGACCTCGGCGATAGACGGGATTCGCGCGTCGTGCTGCGCGCCAGCGAGATCGACAGCGGCGCGCTGCGGTTCGACCGTGCCGAGCTCCGCGCCAGTGGCCGGATCGGCGAGCACGAGTTGTCGTTCGAGGCCGCATCGCCCGGCGACGAGCGCTACCGTCTGGCGGGATTCGAGGCGCGGGTCGCGGCGCGCGGCGCCTTCGAGATCGACCGGCGCCGCTGGCACGGCGAGCTCGTATCCACAAAGCTCAGCTTCCCGGATGGCAGCGCGACGCTGCTGCAGCCGGCGGCGCTCGACCTGTCGCCCGAGGCGATGAGTGCCGCGCCGATCTGTCTCGAGACCGGCGAGGCGCGGCTCTGCGCGGAGGGGCAGTGGACGCAGACGCCCGCGAGCGCTGGCGGCTGATCTACAGCGCGCAGGACTGGCCGCTCAAGCGTGCTGCTCACCTCGCTGCTCGGCTGGCGCGAGTTCGACGGGACGCTCCAGGCGAGCGGCTGGATCGGCAAGGAGCCGGGCCAGGACTGGCTCGGCGCGACCACGGTCCTGCTCGACAAGGCGAGCTTCGACATACCGCGCAACAAGTTCCGCACCGAGCGCGTGCACCTCGGAGGCGGCCGGCTCGATCTGTTCGCAGAGCAGGACCACATCCGCGGCAAAACTCGATCTCTCCGTCGGCGAGAACGCGCGGATCCAGGGCGAAGCGCGCGCGGAGCGCGTCGCGGGTGCGCCTTGGGCCGAGTTCCCGGTAGCGGGTAAGCTGCACGGCGGCTCGGAGGCGCTCACCGCGTTGCCGCTCTTCGTGCCGGAGATCGACCGCTCGGCCGGACGGCTGGATGCCGAGGTCAAGATGAACGGAACGCTCGGCGAGCCGCTTTTCAACGGCGAGTTCGCAGTGACCGACGGACGGTTCGAGTTCTACCGCACGAATTTCATCCTCGCGGACGCGCAGCTCTCAGGCCGTTTCGAAGGCGATGAGCTCAGCTTCCAGGGTCGGGGCACGACCTCGGGTGGGTCGGTAACCCTCGATGGACGCTTCCGCTGGCCCGAGGGGGTGATGAACGGCTCGATGCGGCTCAAGGGCGACAGGCTCCTCGTCGCCGATACGCCTGAGTACCGCATCGTCGCCTCGCCCGATCTCACCGTCACCGCAGGCACCAACGGCTATCTCGTCACCGGCCAGGTGCAGATCCCGACCGCGCTGATCGCGCCGAAGGACCTCACGACCTCGGTCAGCACGTCACGCGACGAGCGCATCGTCGGCATCGATACGGACGACGACGCGCCTTCGACGCTCGAGCGGGTCCGCAGCCAGATCGACGTCGTGCTCGGCGACGACGTGCGTGTCGACAGCTACGGCCTGAAAGCGAAACTGGGCGGCGCGGTCACCGTGCTCACCCGGCCCGCGGACGTCGCTCGCGGGCAGGGCGCGATCAATGTCGTATCGGGCGAATACAAGGCTTTCGGGCAGGACGTCCGCATCACCCGCGGACGGCTCTCCTACGACAACACGCCGCTCTCCCAGCCGACGCTCGACCTCGTCGCCGAGCGGCGCATCGAGGACGAGGACGTGACCGTCGCCGTCAACGTCCGCGGCCAGCTCGACCACCCCTTCATCACCATTACCTCGACGCCGGCGATGTCCTCGAACGAGGCGCTGTCCTATCTGCTGACGGGCCGCTCGGTCAATACATTGCAGTCCGGCGAAGTCCAGGCACTCGACAGTGCGGCCCAGAGCCTGGCAATCGGCGGCGGCGGTCTGCTGCTCGGCGGCATCGGCAGCCGGCTCGGGCTCGACGCGGTGACCGTCGAAAGCTCGGGCACCGACGACACCTCGGTGGTGCTCGGAAAGTACCTCAACCCCAGGCTGTTCGTGAGTTACGGCATCTCGATCGCGGAATCGATCAACACCATCAAGCTGCGTTACACCCTGAATCAGAAATGGGCACTGAAGGCCGAGGCCGGTCTCGACCAGAGCGCCGATATCGAATACCGCATCGAGCGCTGAGCATCGCCGCGGGCGCGACAGTCAGTCGAAGTCCGCAGGCAACGGCTGCTTTCGCCAGTGCTCGTTCAGCCGGGCCACCTGCGCGGGGGTGCTGCGCCCCAGCGACATCGGGGGCAGACGATCGACGTCGAAGAAGCCCGCTGCATCGGTCTCGTAGCTGCCGCGTGGCTCCCCGCCGAGCATCTCGCAGAGGAAGAGCGCCTTCCAGCTGTGAAAGAGTCCCGGCGAGGGTCCGTGCAGCCGCCGGTCCAGCAGTGCCGCGAGCGAAACCGCCCGGCTCCGTATGCCCGATTCCTGCTCGATCTCGCGCGTCACCGCCTGCGAGGGGCTCTCGCCCACGTCGGCCCAGCCGCCGGGAAGCGTCCAGAGACCGTCGGCCCGCTCGCGGACGAGAAGCACCGCTCCGCCGCGGAATATCGCACCGCGCACCTCGATCTTCGGCGTGACGTATCCCTCCTCGCGGGACCAGAGTGCGAGCACCCGCGCACTGCGCGCCGGATCGCCGTCCGTCAGCAGCTCCGCGGCGATCCGCTCGATCTCATCGTAGCGCTCGCGGTCGTACTCGCCCGAGCAGTAGTGAAGCCCGGTCCGCGCGAGCGCGTGAAGCCGTCGTGCGGCGTCGAGCAGTCGGTCGCTCATTCGCTCATTGTCGCCCGAGGTGAGCGGCGACGCACGCGTCGCGACACCGGTCGTGGTGCGTACTTGACACTGTTTGCATATTTATGCAGAGTGGCGGCGTTTTTATTCATAGGACCTGCGGAGCCGTGGCGACCGAACCCAGTCCGCTGCTGCGCCGTGCCGCGATCGCACGGATCCTGCGCCAGTCTGCCGTCGGCCGGCAGTCCGAGCTCGTCGCACTGCTGCGCCGCGAAGGCTTCGACGCCACGCAGTCGAGCGTCAGCCGTGACCTGCGCGAGCTCGGCGTCGCCAAGGCGGGCGATCGCTACCTGCTGCCGGCCGTCGAGGACGCCCTCACTCCGAGCCACTTCGAGGCCGTGAGCGGATTCCTGAAGGATTTCCGTCATGCGGGCGCCTGCCTGACGGTACTTCGCACCATGGTTGGCAGCGCGCAGAGCGTTGCGATCGCCATCGACAAGGCGCGCTGGCCCGAGGTCGTCGGCACGATCGCCGGCGACGACACCATCTTCATCGCGACCGGCAACGCCCGCCTGCAGCGCAAGCTCGCCGAGCGGCTGCGCGCCAGTTTCTCCCGCTGAGGCCCGCAGCATGACGAACTCATCGACGGGGGCGCGACCCATCCTGCTCGCATTCTCCGGAGGTCTCGACACCTCCTTCTGCGTTCCGTGGCTCGCCGAGACGCATGGGCGGCCGATAATTACGCTCACCGTCGATACCGGCGGCATCGATGCCGATGCGGCGCGCATGCTCGAGGATCGCTCGCGCGCGCTCGGCGCCGTCGCGCACCATCTCGTCGATGCGCGGGCCGGATACTTCGAACAGGTGCTGCGCTACCTCGTGATGGGCAACGTGCGGCGCGGCAACCTCTATCCGCTGTGCGTCGGCGCCGAGCGCGTGCTGCAGGCGCAGACCGTCGCGCAGTGGGCGACACGGCTCGCCAGCGACACGGTAGCGCACGGCTCGACCGCCGCCGGCAACGACCAGGTGCGGTTCGAGGTGGCGCTCCGCACGCTCGCGCCCGGGCTCGAGATCCTGGCACCGGTCCGCGACCGCGCCTTCAAGCGACCGGAGCAGGTCGCGTACCTCGAATCGCGCGGATTGCCGGTGCCGCCCTTCGGGGCTGCGTACTCAGTCAACCGCGGCCTGTGGGGCGTGACGATCGGCGGAAAGGAGACCTTGAGCTCCCAGGGGAGCATTCCGGAGTCCGCCTGGGTGCTGACGCGCGGCGCCTTCGATCAGCCGCGCGAGCCCGAGCGCCACACGATCGGCTTCGAATCCGGCGTGCCGTGCTCGCTCGACCGCGAGCCGATGTCGCCGGTCGCGTTGATCGAGCATCTCGAATCGATGGCCGCGCCGTTCGGCATCGGCCGCGGTATCCACCTGGGCGACACGATCATCGGCTTCAAGGGCCGCGTCGCGTTCGAGGCGCCGGCCGCCGAGGTGCTGCTCACCGCACACCGCGAGCTCGAGAAGCTCGTGCTGTCTGCGCGCCAGGCGCGCATCAAGGACCAGCTCGCCGCGACCTATGGCGATCTCGTCCACGAGGGCCAGCACCTCGATCCGGTGTGCCGCGACATCGAGGCGGCGTTCATGGCCTCACAGCGGCGCGTCACGGGCGAGGTCCACGTCCTGCTGCGATGCGGCGCGGCCTTCGTCGAGGGTGTCGAATCGCCCTACTCGCTGATGAAGGCGTCGAAGGGCGCCTACGGAGAATCCGCCGGCGAATGGACCGCCGCGGAGGCGCATGGCTACTCGAAGATGCTGGCGCTGCCGGGCATCTTCTACACGCGCGCGGGCCGCCAGTAGCGGCAGCCATCCGGGAGCCGACCGATGAAGACCCTCGTCGTCGACAAGATCGCCTCGATCGCCCAGGCCGCGGGTCTCGGGCACGAGCTGCGCGTCGCAACCAGCGACATCCCCTGCGAGGAAGGGGTGCTGCTCGTCGTCGAGATCCTCACCAACAAGTCGAACTACAACACGCTCGAGCTCACGAGCGGCCGCATGGCGAAGCTCGCGCGCGGCGACGTGATCGTGGGCGCGCTCGGTCATCGGCAGGCGCTCTTCGGCTACTCGGGGCACGTTCCCGACAAGGTCGAGGCCGGCGACGTGCTGCAGGTGCTCAACATCGGCGGCGTGCTCGGCATCTGCGACTCGATCAACCCCGACAAGGGCAAGCCCTTCGACTGCCGGGTGCTGGGTGGGGTCCTGCAGTTTCCGTTTCTCGGCGAGCGGATCGGCGTACCGGCGCGGATCGGGCACCGCAAGCTGGACCCGGCGGCGGGTCTCGATACGCACGGAGTCCCGGTGGTCGCGCTTGCGGGGACGTGCATGGAAGCCGGGAAGACCGCGGCCGCATGCGCGATCGTGAGCCGCATGCGGCACCGCGGGCTCGCGGTGAACGCCTTCAAGGCCACGGGCGTCTCGCTGCGGCGCGACATCCTCGCCATGGAGGACGCGGGCGCGCGGCGCAGCATGATCTTCACCGACCTGGGCGTGGTCACGACCACCGCTGCAAACGGCCCGGCGCTCACGCGCACGATGCTGACCGAGATGACCCAGGACAAGCCGGACGTCGTCGTGTTCGAGCTCGGCGACGGAATCCTCGGCGCCTATGGGGTCGAGGCGATCCTGTCGACACCGGACATCCGCCGTGTCCTGTCCGCGGTCGTGCTGTCCGCGAACGACCCGGTCGCGGCGTGGGGCGGCGTCAAGCTGCTGCGCGAGCGTTTCGACATCGAGCCATGCGCCGTGACCGGTCCCGCGACCGACAACGCGGTCGGCGTCCGGATCATCGAGGAACAGATGGGCGTTCACGCATGCAACGCGATGACCGCGGGTGCTGCGCTCGGCGATCACATCCTCGAGAGCTTAGGGATAGGCGCCCGGCTTGCACACGCGGTGAGCGAATGAGAGAGCGGACTCCCGCGATCGTTCTCGGCGGCACCGGCTACGTCGCGGGCGAGCTGCTGCGGCTGCTCGCCGCTCACCCGCGACTCGACCTGGCCGCCGTCGCGTCGGACAGCCAGCCCGACACGCCGGTCGCGCAGTTCTTTCCGCATCTGCAGCCGGTGCTGCCGCACCTGCGCTTTGCGGGACACGACGAGATCGTCGAGTACGTGGCCGCCAACCCTGTCACCGCGGTCCTTTCCGCCGCGCCGCATGGCGTCTCGGCCGGTCTGATCGACCGGCTGCTCGGCGCCGCCGAGGCGGCCGGCACGCGGCTGCGCGTCGTCGACATCTCCGCCGACTTCCGATACCCGACGGCCGCCGCTTACGAGCGCGTCTACAAGCACGGGCACGCCGCGCCTGCGCGCATCGCGGAGTTCAGCTGCGCGGTTCCCGAGCACGCCTCGGATCTCACCACACCGCACGTCGCGCACCCCGGCTGTTTCGCGACGGCGGTGCTTCTCGCGAGCGTGCCGCTGCTCTCGCTCGGCCTCGTCGAGCCGCGGCTGTTCGTCACGGGCATCACCGGCAGCACGGGATCCGGTCGCCAGCCGACACCGGGCACGCATCACCCGCAGCGGCATGGCGACCTGTACGCCTATGGCGCGCTCGCGCACCGGCACACGCCCGAGATCGCCGCGCTGGCCGCGGCCGCCTCCGGCGTGGAGGCGCACTTCGCGTTCGTGCCGCACTCCGGGCCCTTCGCACGCGGTATCCACGTCACGGTGCAGGCCGTAGCCAGTGAGCCGATCACGACGCCGGCGCTGCTCCAGGCACTCGCGGAAAGCTACGAGCAGTCGCCGTTCGTGCACGTCGGCCCGGAGCTGCCGCGCGTCAAGGACGTGGCCGGCAGCAACTTCGCGCGCCTCTCGGGTGTCGCCGGCGGTGGAACCGTCGCGGTGATGTGCGTGATCGACAACCTCGTCAAGGGTGCCGCGGGCGGAGCGATCCAGTGGATGAACCGCATGCTGGGCATCGACGAGACCGCCGGACTCATGTCTCCGGCACCCGGCTGGACCTGAGAGGCGCAGGAATGTCTGGCATTCCAAGCGCCGTGGCCGGGGTCACGCAGGTGGAGCAGACACACGATCACCTCGCGCCGGTGTACGCCCAGTTCCCCCTGGAAGTGACCGGCGCCTCGGGTGTGCACCTCGTGACCCGCGACGGCCGGCGCGTGCTCGATCTTTACGGGGGTCATGCGGTCGCCGCGCTGGGCTACGGGCACCCGCGCTGGCTCGCCGCGCTCGCGGACCAGGCACATCTGCTCGCCTTCCAGAGCAACGCCGTCCCGCTCGAGGTACGTGCGCGTGCCGCGGCGCGCCTGGTCCGCTTCGCCGCGCTGCCGCTCGAAACGGTGTTCTTCTGCAACACGGGCGCCGAGGCGAACGAGAATGCGCTCAAGCTCGCACTGCGCATCACGCGCCGGGGCAAGGTCGTCGCCGTCGAGGGAAGCTTTCACGGCCGCACCGCCGCAGCGGGCGCCGTGACGTGGGGAGCGGCCTCGAGGTGGTATGGCTTTCCGCGCGCGCCCTTCGACGTCGAGTTCCTGCCGCGCGGCGACACAGCGGCGATCTCGCGCATCGTCGGCGCGGATGTCGCGGCGGTGATCGTCGAGCCGGTCCAGGGCGTGGCCGGCGCGGTCGACCTCGGCGGTGAGTGGCTGCATGCGCTGCGCGCGCGCTGCACCGCGGCCGGTGCGCTTCTCGTGTTCGACGAGGTTCAGTGCGGCATGGGTCGCACCGGGTACCCGTTCGCCGCGAACCTCTACGGCGTGACGCCCGACATGATCACCACCGCCAAGGCGCTGGGCGCGGGCTTTCCCTGCGCGGCGCTCCTGATGTCCGGAGACGTGGCCCGCGAGCTCGCCACCGACGACCTCGGCACGACCTTCGGCGGCGGCCCGCTCGCGTGCGCGATGATGGAAACGGTGATCGACATCATCGAGCAGGACGGGCTGCTCGCAAACGTACGTCGGCTGGGCGCGCTGCTGCGCGAGACCTGCATCGTCGGTCCGGTCACCGCCGTCCAGGGCGCGGGTTTTCTCGCGGGACTTCGCACCCGCCGCCCGGCGAAGAACGTCCAGAGCGAGCTCCTCGCACGCGGCATCCTGACAGGCACCAGCGCCGATCCGAACGTCGTCCGGATACTCGCGCCGTACGTGCTCGAGGAACGGCACGTCGTCGAGCTGCGCGATGCGCTTGCGGGGCTGGCCCCGTGAAGCGCTTCATGGACCTCGCGGACCTCGAGCGCGACGAGGTCGTCGACCTGCTCAGCGCTCGCGCAACGCCTCAAGGATCATCCGCAGCCGAGCGCGCTCGCGGGCAAGGTGCTGGGGCTGCTGTTTCTCAACCCGTCGCTCCGCACACTCGCGTCGTTCCAGGCGGCAATGTCGCGACTCGGCGGTTCGTCCTTCGTTATCACGCCGGGCCAGGGCAGCTGGAACGTCGAGTTGCGCGACGCGGTCGTGATGGATGGCAACGCGGCCGAGCACGTGCGCGAAGCGATCCCGGTGCTGGCCTCCTACAGCGACGTGCTCGGGATCCGTGCGTTTGCCGCCGGGCAGAACCTCGCCGACGATCTCGCGGAGACGCAGCTCAAGCTCATGTCCTCGCTCTGCGACAAGCCGCTCGTCAACCTCGAGTCGGCTGCGAACCATCCCTGCCAGGCGCTCGCCGACTGGAAAACGCTGGACGATCTCGGCGTGCCGCGCCGCGGACGCTTCGTGCTTTCCTGGGTCAATCATCCGCGCGCGTTGCCGCTCGCGGTGCCCGCCGCCACCGTGCACATGGCGGCACAGCGCGGCATGGACGTCGTCGTGCTGCGCCCTGAAGGCTATGCCCTGCCCGACGCCGTGATGGAGCGGGCGCGGCGCGCGGCGGCGGGGAGCGGCGGCTCGGTGACCGAGACCAGCGAGCGGGATACGGCGCTGGCCGGCGCGCAGGTGCTGTATGCCAAGGAATGGGGCTCGCCGGCTCACTACGGGGACGCCGACGCCGAGGCGGCGCTGCGCCGCGGTCTCGCGGACTGGTGCGTGACCGAACAGTGGTTCCGCGCCGCGCAGCAGGACTGTCATCTCATGCACTGCCTGCCGGTGCGTCGCAACGTCGCCATCGCCGACCACGTGCTCGACGGACCGCGCTCGCGCGTCGTGGCTGGCGCGGCCAACCGCATGACGGTGCAGATGGCGGTCCTGCACCGGATGCTCGCCACCAACTGACCCGCCTATCTCGACGGATGCACGCAATGATGATCGGACACAAGGTCGAACACGCGGTGACGGTTCGCGCCCTGCGCGGCGCGGCGCCGTACATCCACATGTACAAGGGCAAGGTTTTCGTCATCAAGACCGGGGGCGGCGCGTTCCGCGAGCCCGCGACCATGCGGGGGTTCGTCGAGCAGGTCGCGATCCTGCACCACCTGGGGATCCGCATCGTGCTGGTGCACGGCGGCGGACCGCAGCTCGACGAGGTAACCGCGCGGCTCGGCGTGCAGACACGCATGATCCAGGGCCGGCGCGTGACCGACGATGCGGCGATCGACGCCACCAGCATGGTGCTGAACGGCCTCATCAACACCCGGCTCCTGGGGCTGTGCCGCGAGTTCGGAATCTCCGCGATCGGACTTTCTGGCGTCGACGGCGGACTCGTGCGCGCCCACCGCCGGCCGCCGGTCACGCTCCCGAATGGCGAGGTGGTGGATTACGGGATGGTGGGCGACATCGACACGATCGATGCTACGGTGATCTTGCGGCTGCTCGACGCAGGCTTTCTGCCCGTGGTGAGCCCGCTGTCATCGGACTCCACGGGGCAGCTGCTCAACATCAACGCCGACACGGTCGCGGCAGCGATCGGAGGCGCGCTCGAGGCCGAAAAGCTGATCCTGTGCACCGGCGCGCCTGGAATACTCGAGCGGCTCGAGGATCCGCGATCGCTGATTTCCTATATCGATCTCCCGGGTCTGCGCCGCCTGCGCGAGGAAGGTGCGCTCGCCGACGGGATGCTGCCCAAGGCAAGCGCGATCGAGGCGGCGATCCGCGGCGGCGTGCGCCGTGTGCACGTCATTTCCTACGCGGCCCCCGAGGCGCTGCTTGCCGAGATCTTCACCAACGAAGGCACCGGCACGCTCGTGGTGGCTGACGTCAAGGCGCTTTCGCCCGCCGAACAGGGTTCGGGCTCCGCATGACGCGGCTCTGGGACAAGGGCGCGCCGCTCGACCGCCGGGTACTCGAGTTCACGGCGGGCGAGGATCATGCGCTCGACGATCGGCTGGTCGCATACGACGTGCTGGCGTCGATCGCCCAT
Source organism: uncultured Gammaproteobacteria bacterium (assembly GCA_963728295.1). GTDB lineage: Bacteria > Pseudomonadota > Gammaproteobacteria > Steroidobacterales > Steroidobacteraceae > DATJKD01. The sequence goes on from CAVSKB010000015.1 coordinate 91,723, forward strand.
GCGGAAGCGCTTCATGGCTGTGGAGTACTGAGCGCCGCGGACCGCGATGCAATACGCGACGCGCTGCGTGAGATCGGCGCCGCGCATGCGCGCGGCGACTGGCGGGTCACGCTCGAGCTCGAAGATGGCCAGACCGCGCTCGAGACCCGGCTCACGGAGAAGCTGGGCGCGACCGGCGGCCGTCTTCACGCGGGCCGGTCACGGAACGACCAGGTGCTCGCGGCGCTGCGCCTCTATCTGCGCGACGCCGTCGCGGACCTGGCGCAGGGCGCCGAAGGCGTTGCACAGGCGCTCGACCGTCTGTCGGAGGGCCAGGGCACGATCGCGCTGCCGGGCTATACGCACATGCAGCAGGCGATGCCGAGCAGCGTGGCGCTCTGGGCGGGCGGGTATGCGGCGGAAATCCGCGACGATGCACGAGGGGCTCCGCCACACGATGCGGCGCATCGGCAAGAACCCGCTCGGGTCGGCTGCCGGCTACGGCACGCCCAACCTGGACATCGACCGCGAGATCACGCGGGCCGCGCTGGGTTTCGCGGAGATCCACGAGCCCGTGACAGCCGTGCAGCTTTCGCGCGGCAAGGCCGAAGCCGGCGTGCTGTTCGAGATCGCGCTCCTGATGCAGGACCTGGGCCGGCTCGCCTCCGACGTGCTCCTCTTCTATACGCGGGAGTTCGGCTTCGTCACGCTGCCCGAGGCGTACACGACCGGCTCCTCGATCATGCCGCAGAAGCGCAACCCCGATGTATTCGAACTGGTTCGCGGACGGTCGGCGACGGCGCAGGCCTGTCTCGCCGAGGTCCTCGGCGATCACGACCAAGCTGCCATCTGGGTATCAACGCGACCTGCAGCTCATCAAGGCGCCGCTCTTCCGCGCGATAGACCTGTGCCTGGCGTGTCTCGACGTGATGGCGGCTGCGATCGTGGAACTGCGCTTTGCACCGGAGCGTATTCGCCTCGACGCGGACATCGACGCTGCGGCCGAAGCAAATGCGCTGGTCGTGGCCGAGGGGATCCCTTTCCGCGAAGCATATCGGCGTGTCGCAATCAGGCGACGCTGATGCGACGACGTATTGTGCGCGGTGCGTCCGCCTACCGTCCTACAGACGCGACCAACAATTGTCTCGAAAAAATCGAACTGACCTTCACTGCCGCGCAAGATATATTGCGTGCGTGTCGGAGCCCAGCTTGAACGTCGTGCGTGCTTTCGTTGCGGTCGCTGCGCTCGTCGCGGGTCCGTCGATCGCTCTCGCCGTTCCGGTCACCTGGGAAGCGCAAGGGCGGGTCGAGTCTTCCGACCTCGGGTCGGACATCTTCGCAGGCTTCATGCCCGAGCTCGTCGGAACCGAGTCGGGCGACACCCTTGTCCTGCGAATCACGTTCGATACGGACGCGCCGCTGATCGGTGCGACCGGGCGGTCCCACGTACTCCTTCGACGCCTCCTCGCTCGTGCTCGCGCTGCAGGTACCAGGCCGCGGCACGCACGTGTTCACGATCGACGACACGCTCCCGCCCACAACGATCCCGTCGCTCATAGGGATCACAGATGACCTCGTCACCCCGGAGGCGATCTTCGATAGCCTGCAGTTCCGACACAATTACTTCACCGAAGCCGGGGCGCTGCAGTTTTTCGTCCTCGCAGTCTTTTCCAGCACGGATTTGAGCGTCCTGAGCGGCGGGAATCTGCCGTTGTCGCCAGATCCGCGGCTCGTCGCGGGATTCGAACACGAGATCTCGATCATCGCTCCCGGGAACGGCAACCTGTTCGGCCTTTTCACATCGCTGGTGCGGTTGCCCACGACGATTCCGGAGCCGGGTTCGCTCGCGCTTCTCTGCCTCGGCCTGGCTGGTCTCTGGGCGGTCCGGCGGGGCCGCGCGGGCAGCGCCGGCTGAGCAACCCTTCGTCACCGACGTGCGCGGAGCCGCGCATGCGAGTTGACTTGCGCCCGGCCCAGTGCATTCTTGCGGCCACGATGGGCCCCAAGACCCCGCGATGTCCCTGATCTCCGAGCTGAAGCGCCGCAATGTAATCAGGGTCGCGCTGCTGTACCTGGTTGCCGGGTGGGTGATCCTCCAGGTTGCCCAGCTCCTGTTCGACGTCCTGAAGCTGCCGGACTGGACGTCACGCCTCGTGCTGGGGCTGCTCATGCTCGGCTTTCCGCTCGCGCTGATCTTCTCCTGGGTCTACGAGCTGACCCCGGAGGGCTTGAAGCGCGAGCACGAGGTCGACCGTAACCAGTCGATCACCAATACGACCGCGCGCAAGCTCGACCTGGTGGTCGGCGGCCTGCTCGTCGTGGCAATCGGGATGCTGGTATTCGATCGCTACGTGGACCGGGAACCAGACGCCCGCACCGCCACCGGATCGCCGGCCGCGGCGGTCGAGCGGCCAAGGGCACGCACCGGTCCCGCCTCGATCGCCGTGCTGCCCTTCGTCAACATGAGCGACGACAAGGCGAACGACTACTTCTCGGACGGTCTCAGCGAGGAGTTGCTCAACGTGCTCGCGAAGGTGCAGGGCCTGCGCGTGATCGCGCGCACCTCGTCGTTCGCATTCAAGGACAAGAACGCGACCATCGCGGACGTGGCGAAGACGCTCGGCGTCGACCATGTGCTCGAGGGGAGCGTCCGCAAGTCGGGCGACCGCGTTCGGATCACCGCGCAGCTGATTCGGGCGGCCGACAGCTCGCACCTGTGGTCGGAGACCTACGACCGGACGCTCGAGGACGTGTTCGCCATCCAGGACGAGATCTCGGGCGAGGTCGTCGACGCTCTCAAGGTGCGTCTCCTCGGCCAGAACTCCTCCAAGGCGGAGGTCGGGGGCACAACGAACGCCCGTGCCTACGAGGCGTACCTGCAGGGTCTGTACAGCGTCAACCAGGGACAACAGGAGGTGACCCTGCGGAAGGCGTTAGCGGCATTCGATCAGGCCGTCGCCGAGGATCCGACTTACGCGAGGGCCCATGCGGGCCGCGCCCGTGTCCTCGGCCACCTGGCGTCGAACGGATACGAGCCGTTCGATTCGGGCTTCGGGCGCGCACGCGAGGCGGCGGAGCACGCCATAGAACTCGAACCGGCGCTGGCCGAAGCCTGGCTGCCGCTCGCATACATCACTTCCACCGTCGATCTCGACATTCCGAGGGCCCAGGCGCAGTTTGAGCGGGCGCTCGCGCTCGACCCGGGCAGCGCGGAAGTCCAGGGCCTCTATTCCGCTTTCGCGCTCGGGATCGGCCTGACCGACAAGGCCATCGAGGCTGGCTCGAAGGCCGTGCAGCTCGACCCCCTCGCGCCGCGCCAGCACATCTCTCTCGCCAATGCGTACTACGGGGCGCGGCGCTACGACGAGGCGCTTGCCGTGTCGCGGCGCGCGGAGCGCCTGGATCCGAACTACCCCGGCGTGCATGGGAGCATTGGAGCCGTGCTGCTGGAAACCGGCGATCTCGAAGAAGCCCGGGCCGAGTTCGACAAGGAGAAGATCGAGTGGCAGCGCCTGACGGGTGTTGCAATTGCGGATGCGAAGCTCGGACGCGCCGAGCAGGCGCGCGCTGGGCTCGCGACAGCCCTGGAACGTCTGGGTGAAGCCGCCGCGTACCAGTACGCGGAAATCAACGCCCAGCTCGGAGACCGCGACGAGGCGTTCCGCTGGCTCGGGGTTGCGCGGAGGATCAAGGATCCGGGACTCAGCATCATCGTGGTCGGATCCGCTGATGGACCCGTTGCGCGACGATCCGCGGTACAAGACCCTGACACGCGAACTCGGTCTTGCGAATCTTGGGCGACCGGTCGATCCGCAGACGACCTGACGGATGGCAATGAAGCCGCGGCCGTGGCGTCAGGGTCCGGCGTTTGCGGTCCTTTGCATCTGCATGGCCGCGCCCGATTGTCGGGCGCAGACCAGCGCCCTGCGCGCAGGCGATCTCACTCCAATCGGCGCCGAGCGCGCCGGCAATGCAGACGGCACGATTCCGGCCTGGGACGGCGGGCTCACGAAACCGCCGTCGGGCTGGACCGCGGCGCAGGGCTACATCGATCCGTTCCCAAGCGACGAGCCCCTGTTCACGATCACCAGCGAGAACGCTTCGCAATACGCGGCGAAGCTCACCGCAGGCCAGGCGGCACTGCTCGCGAAGTACCCCGAATACCGGATGCGCGTCTTCCCGACCCGGCGCACCGCCGCACTGCCAGCGGCGGTGACCGATCGCGTGCGCGCGCAGACGGGCAAGGCGCGGCTCGAAGGGTTCGGACTCAAGGATGCGGGCGGTTCCACGACGCCCTTCCCCGCCCCGCAGAGCGGACTCGAGGCGATCTGGAACCACCTCGTGCGCTACCTGGGTGGCGGCGTGATCCGCTCGGGACATTCCTTTCCGGTGCGCGCGAACGGCGACTACTACAAGATCGGCTTCCGCTCGACACGCATCTACGCATCGAACATCGAGCAGCCGGACGACAACCTGCTCTTCTACGCGCTCGGGTATTTCACCGAGCCCGCCACGTTGCGTGGCACGGCGTTCCTGGTGCACGAGCCCGTCGACCAGGTGGCGGAATCTCGTTCGGCGTGGATCTACAACGCCGGCTCGCGCCGCGTGCGGCGCGCGCCGGACCTCGCCTACGACGGCGTCAACGACGGCTCCGAGGGAATGGTCGTGGCCGATCAGATCGACGGTTACAACGGCGCGCCCGATCGCTACGAGTGGCAGCTGCTCGGCAAGCGCGAGATCTACGTTCCCTACAACACCTATCGTCTGTCGGACAAGGCGCTCAAGTACAAGGACATACTCGGCAAGCACACGATCAACGCCGACCTCGTGCGCTACGAGCTTCATCGCGTCTGGGTGGTCGAGGCGACGCTGAAGCCGGGCCAGCGCCACATCTACGGGCGGCGCACCTTCTATCTCGACGAGGACAGCTGGAGCGTGCTCGCCGAGGATGCCTACGACCTGCGCGGCGGCTTGTGGCGGGTCGCGCTGCACGGCCTCATCCAGTGCTACGACGTGCAGGTGCCGTGGTACCGCTTCAGCATCTACCACGATCTCGACAGCCGCAGCTACATCACGGGCGGCTACGACAACGAGATCCGCGAGCCGATCCGCTTCGGTGTGCGCGGCAAGGTCGGCGATTTCCAGCCTGATGCGCTGCGCCGGCTGGGCACGAACTGACCCGGCCGACCACGGCTCGCGGTTCGCTCAGAACCAGACGCGAATTCCGGCAACGAGCCGCGTGTCGCGGTCGCCGTCGCCGGCCGCGCGCGCGAAGTCCGCGGTATCGCCGAACCGGCGCTGCCAGACGACGCCAAGGTACGGCGCGAGCTCGCGCCGGAGCTCGTAGCGCAGCCGCAACCCCGCCTCGGCCTGCGACAACCCCGAGCCGACGCGTGTTTCCGGATCGTCCTTGCCGTACAGGTCAAGCTCCAGCTGCGGCTGCAGGACAAGCCGACTCGTGAGTCGAAGCTCATGCACGGCCTCGAGCCGCAGCGCCGTCCGGCCGGCGCCGCCCATGTACGCGGTCGCCTCGACATCGAGCATGTACGGCGCGAGCCCCTGCACGCCCACCGCCATCCAGTCGCGCGATGGTCCCGGGCCCGTGTCGTGTCGCACGCCGGCGACCAGCTCCCACCAGCGGGCAAAGGCGTGCCCGTACAGGAGCTGCAGATCCGCGCCTCGCGTCCCGTCGTGCTCGTGCTGGCCCTCCGTGCGCAGCCAGACTCGATCGAAATCGCCGCCGAACCAGCCCTCCAGGTCCCAGGCGAACGCGTCACCCTCGTCCGCGTCCTGCCACTCGAGCCGATCGGCGAGCACGCGCCAGCGCGGGCCGGCCGCCATGTGCGCCTCCGCGGTCATCCCGCCGAGATCGGGAAACGCGGCGGCGCGATCGGCGTCGCTCGGACGCGGAATCACTGGTGCTGCGACAGGGGCGTGATGCGCGTGCGGATCGGCGGGCTCCGCCGACTTCGGCGCGTGATCTTCGTGCTGAGCCGCCGACGGCGCGGCGACGGCCGCGAGCCCGACCAGCAGGAGCAACCGCAGCGGGTTCATTCCTCCACCCGCACCTCGCGGAACATGCCCGCTTCCATGTGATAGAGGAGGTGGCAGTGATAGGCCCAGCGCCCGAGCGCGTCCGCCGTGATGCGGTAGCTGCGACGGGTGCCGGGCGGCATGTCCACGGTGTGCTTGCGGAGCATGAAGCGGCCATCGGCATCCTCGAGATCGCTCCACATCCCGTGCAGATGAATCGGGTGGGTCATCATCGTGTCGTTGACGAGCACGATGCGTAGCCGCTCGCCGTAGCGGAACCCGAGCGGCTCAGCGTCCGCAAAGCGCACGCCGTCGAACGACCAGACGAAGCGCTCCATGTGTCCCGTCAGGTGCAGCTCGAGCTCGCGATCGGGCTCGCGGCCGTCCGGGTCTTCGAAGGCGCTTCGGAGATCCGCGTAGCGGAGCACGCGGTGGCCCGCGGTCCATGCGGGGCGATGCTCGCGGAGCTGCGGCTCGCGAAGGCCGATGCCGGGATCGTCGAGACGGGCCGCGACGCTCGTCGCCTGCATGTCGACGCCGGGGTTGCCGGTCTCGGTCGCCGGGTGGGTGACGCTCGCGTCCGACGCGCCTGCGTGTCCTGCATGCGCATCCGTTGCTTCCGTTCTCACCTGCGCGGTCACGGCGCGCCCATCGTGCGCGGCATGTCCCATGTCGGCCATGGTCAGGATCGAGCGCCGGTCGAGTGCGGGCACCGGTGCTTCGAGGCCGGCGCGCACCGAGAGCGTCCCGCGCGCATATCCGCTGCGATCCATCGCCTGCGCGAAGATCGTGTACGCATCGCCGCCCGAGGGCTCGACGATGACGTCGAAGGTCTCGGCGAGCGCGATGCGCAGCTCGTCCACCGTCACCGGGTGCACGGGCTGTCCGTCGGCCGCCACCACGGTCATGCGCAGCCCCGGGATGCGCACGTCGAAATAACTCATCGCTGAGCCGTTGATGAATCGCAGCCGCACTCGCTCGCCGGGGGCAAAGAGGCCGGTCCAGTTGCCGGCAGGCGCCGCGCCATTCATAAGGTACGTATAGGTCGCACCGCCCACGTCGGCGATATCGGTGGGACTCATCCGCATCGCGCCCCATGCGCGCCGCTCGGCGAGCGTCGCGGCGAGACCGAGCACGCGCGCATCGCGCAGGAAGTCCACCGCCGAGCGCTGCCCGCGGTTGTAGTAATCCGACTGCTTGCGCAACCGCGCAAACACCGCACGCGGATCCTCGTCCGTCCAGTCGGAGAGCAGCACGACATGGTCGCGATCGGCGGCGATGGGGTCGGTGCCGCGCGGATCCACGATCAGCGCGCCATAGAGTCCCGCCTGCTCCTGAAGCATCGAGTGGCTGTGATACCAGTAGGTGCCGCTCTGACGCACCGTGAACCGGTACTGCCAGGATCCGCGTGCCGGTATCCCGTGAAAGCTCAGCCCCGGCACGCCGTCCATGTTCGCGGGCAGCAGGATGCCGTGCCAATGGATCGAGCTGTCCTCGGCCAGCGTGTTGTGCACGCGGAGCGTCACGGTGTCGCCGTCGCGCCAGCGCAGCACGGGCGCGGGCAGCGATCCGTTGATCGTGATCGCGTTCCGCGCGCGCCCGGTGTAGTTGACCGGCGTCTCGCCGATCGTCAGGTCGAACTCGGTGCCGCGGTGGACGACGGGCTGTCCTGAGCCCCCGAGCGACCACGAGGGCCGCGGCCAGCCGCCGAAGGCGGCGACCGTGCCGCCGGCCGCGAGCCCGGTTACGAAATCGCGACGTGAGCAGCCGCTAGTCGAGTCCCAGCGAGAACGCGGCCTCGATGTCCTGTTTCGAGTAGACCTTGAAGGCAATCAACGTCTCCGAGCTCTTGATGCCGGGGAGCTTGCGCATCTTTTCGCTGATCACCCGGGCGAGGTCATCATTTTCGCGCACCCGCACCAGCGCGACGAGGTCGTACTGCCCGGCGACGGAGAACACCTCGCTCACGCCCTCGAGCTCGGCGAGTGTCGCTGCGAGTTCCGGAACCTGGTCGGTCTCCGACCGGATCAGCACGACTGCGGTAACCATGCAAGCGCTCCGTGGCGCGTTCGACGCTCGGAGCCTAGCACGCGGTACGGGCAGGCGTCACTCCGCGTCCGGCTGCAGCTCCGGCCGCGCGGCCGCGAAGGCCGGCAGCGACTCGAGCGCCGCCGTGACCGCAGCCAGCCGTGGCCATGGCGCCAGATCGAGCGCGAACCGGCGCGCGTTGTAGACCTGGGGCACGAGGCATACGTCCGCCAGGGTTACGGCTGTGCCGTGGCAGTGGCGGCCATCGCCCGAGTGACGGACGATCCAGGCCTCGAGCGCGGTGAAGCCCTGGCCGATCCAGTGCCGGATCCAGCGCGCGACGGCCTCCTCGTCGGCGCCGAGCTCGCGGCGCAGGTATTGCGTGACGCGCAGGTTGTTGAGCGGGTGAATGTCGCAGGCAATCGCGAGCGCCATTGCGCGCACAGTCGCGCGGCTCTGCGGATCGGCGGGCAGCAGCGGCGGGGCGGGTCGCGTCTCGTCCAGGTACTCGATGATCGCGATCGACTGGGCGAGCAGAAACTCGCCGTCGGCGAGAGCGGGGACGAGACCCTGCGGGTTGCGCGCGAGATAGTCGGGTGCGAGATGCTCGCCGCCGCCACGTGTCAGGTGTTTCGGGATCGACTGCCAGTCGAGCCGCTTGTAGTTGAGCGCTATCCGGACGCGATAGGCGGCGGAGCTGCGCCAGTAACCATAGAGCTGCAGACTCACGGGGCGCCGAGCACGTGCAGGAAGATTTCCTGGACCAGGATCGGACCGCCGGCGAGCCGGTAGACCTTGCGGCGGGTCCACAGAGGTGCCTCGCCCGCGGCATCGTGCGCAGCCGCAAGCGCAAGATCATGCGTCGGATCGAGCTCGAGGTACTCGAGAGGCTCCTGCTGCACCTCGTCGAGAGCGGCCAGGGTCTCGCCGAGACCGTTCCCCGCCAGCTCGGCGAGCCACGGATGCTCGCGCACCGTGGAGTCCGGGAACACGGAGCGGGCGTAGATCCAGCGCTGCCCGTCGCAGCAGAGTTCGACCTCGCGATGCACGCAGCCGCGATCGGCGACGCCCAGACGCCATGCAAGCCCGGGTTCGAGCGGCGCCGGCGTTACGCTCAGGAGATTCAGACGCATGCCGGAGACGCAGCAGGCACGCACGCGCGCAGTGAGCAGCCCCGGCTCGGTCAGCCACGGGAGCAAGCGCTCCGGGATGCGCGTGCGGCACAGCGCCAGCGGCTGCCAGCGCTCGACGTCGAGGGCCGCAGGCCGCGCGCTCAGAACTGCTCCGCGGACAAGGCCATCACGGTCGCGCTGCCGGCACGGACGGCTGCGCCGTGGGTGAGCGCGCGCGGCAGGATCTGCTCGGCGTAGAACCGCGCGAGCACCAGCTGCACGCGGAAGAATCCGACGTCCGCGCCGCCAGGCGGCGCGGCGAGCGCCGCCAGCGCACCACGCGCAAGTTGCCAGCCACCGAGCACGGTGCCCATCAGCATCAGGTAGTGCATGGCGCCGGCGCCGGGAAGGTCCGGGTCGCGCTTGACGCCGCTCAGCAGGTGAGTCGAGCACTGTACGATCTCGTCCAGCCCGCGCGACAGCGCCTGTCGCAGAGCGGCGAGCTCATCGCCTGCATTCGCGAGCATCGGGTCGACGCTGCGCATCTCCGAGACCATCGCGGACACCGTCGCCCCGCCGTCGCGCAGGAGCTTGCGCCCCACGAGGTCGATCGCCTGGATTCCGTTGGTGCCCTCGTAGATCGAGGCGATGCGCGTGTCGCGGAACAGCTGCGCCACACCGGTCTCCTCGATGTAGCCCATGCCGCCATGCACCTGGATTCCGAGCGACGTGACCTCCTGTGCGATCTCCGTGCACCATGCCTTGGCAATCGGCGTGAGCAGATCGGCGCGCGCCTGCCAGCCTTCCACGGCGGTGGCGTCGGCGCCGTGCGCCGCACGATCGAGGCAGGACGCGGTGTAGTAACAGAGAGCGCGCGCGGCTTGAGTTAGCGAGCGCATCGTGAGCAGCATCCTGCGCACGTCGGGGTGACGGATGATCGGCACGCGTCCTTTCTGTCCGGGCGCCGCACCCTGGACCCGCTCGCGCGCGTACGCCGCGGATTGCTGGCAGGAGCGTTCCGCTACCCCGACTACCTGCAGTCCGACGCCCAGGCGCATGTAATTCATCATCGTGAACATGGCGGCGAGACCTTCGTTCTCGCGGCCAATGAGGTAACCCTCCGTACCGCCGTGATCGCCGAACGCAAGCACGCAGGTCGGGCTGGCGTGGATCCCGAGCTTGTGCTCGACGGACACCACGCGGACATCGTTGAGTTCTCCGGGCGAGCCATCCTTTCGGAGGCGGTACTTCGGCACGACGAACAGCGAGAGGCCGCGCGACCCCGCCGGTGCATCCGGCGTGCGGGCGAGAACGAGATGGGCGATGTTCTCCGTCATCGGGTGATCGCCCCACGTGATGAAGATCTTGCGGCCCGTGAGCAGGTAATGACCGCCGTGCGGCACCGCGCGCGTCGTGAGGGCCGCGAGCTCGGAACCCGCCTGCGGCTCGCTGAGGCACATCGATGCCGTCCAGCGGCCCGCGATCATCGGCTCCAGATACGTACTGCGGAGCGCGTCCGAGCCGTGGCGCTCGACGGCCAGAATCCCGCCCTGGCTCAGCTCGGGGCAAAGCGCGAAGGCCATGTTCGCCCCGCTCCACATTTCCTCGCACGCAGCCGCCACTGTCTTGGGCAGCCCCTGGCCTCCGAACTCCGGATTCCCGGCGATGGCCGTCCAGCCCGCGTCGCGAAACTTCGCGTATGCCCTCGCGAAGGCCTCGGGCACGACTACGGCGCCGTTTTCGACCGACACGCCCTCGCGATCGCCCAGCGCGTTGATCGGCGAGAGCACCTCGCTGGCGAACTTCGCGGCTTCCTCGAGCACGGCGTCAACCAGGTCGGGGGTCGCCGCCTCGAACGCCGGCAACGCGGTGACTTCACGCAGGTCGGCAAGATGCTCGAGCGTGAAGCGCATCTGCGCCAACGGCGCCTGGTAATCAGCCATCAACGGACTCCTGCTGCCGCCCGGCGCACACCGGCCCTAACCCTCGGCACCTCATATTACAATCACCGCCCGCTCAATCGAGGCAGGCAATGCAGGATGCGTCCGAAACGCCCAGCGCCGTCGGCTTCCGGCAGCCGAGGCGGCATGCGGCGCGCGCCGCGCGCGGCCGCGGGCTCGCGGTGGCACTCGCCGTCGCCCTGCTCGGGTCCGGCTGCGGACTCAAGGGACCACTCACGCTGCCCGAGAAGCCCCGCAACGTCGTGATTCGGCCCGGTCCTGGCGGGTGAAGCCGCGCCGGCGCCCACGCCTTTGCCCGCTCCCCCGCCCGAAGCTGAGTCTTTGCCGCCGCCAGAGCTGCCGCCCGACACGCGCGGCAACACACGTGACTGAACAGAGCAAGCTGGTGCTGGTGGACGGCTCGTCCTACCTGTACCGCGCCTTCCACGCCCTGCCGCGCTTTTCCAACTCGCGCGGCGAGCCTACCGGGGCCGTGCTCGGTGTACTCAACATGCTGCAAAAGCTCCTCAAGGAAGAGGATCCGCTCCTGATCGCCGTGGTGTTCGACGCGTCGGGACGTACGTTTCGAGACGACCTCTATGTCGAGTACAAAGCGAACCGCCCGGCGATGGAGGACGACCTGCGCGCCCAGATCGATCCGCTGATCGAGGCGGTCACGGCGCTCGGGCTGCCTCTGCTGCGCATCGAGGGCGTCGAAGCCGACGACGTCATCGGCACGCTGGCGCAGCACGCCGCGGCGGCGGGACTCGATGTCGTGATCTCGACCGGCGACAAGGACATGGCGCAGCTGGTCGACGGCCGCATCACTCTCGTCAACACGATGACGGACTCACGGCTCGATCGCGCCGGTGTCAAGGCGAAGTTCGACGTCTACCCCGAGCAAATCGTCGATTACCTTGCGCTCGTCGGAGACTCCTCGGACAACATCCCCGGCGTGCCCAAGGTCGGCGCCAAGACCGCCGCGAAGTGGCTCAACCAGTACTCGACGCTCGATGCGTTGCTCGCGCACCGCGACGAGATCGAGGGCAAGGTGGGGGAAAGCCTGCGGGCGCACATTGCCGACGTCACGTTGTCCCGGCAGCTCGCGACGATACGGGGCGATCTCGACCTCCCCGTGCAGCCTCAGGCGCTGAAGCGCGGCGAGCCCGACGTCCCCCGGCTCCGCGACGTATACAGCCGGCTCGAACTGCGATCGCTGCTGCGCCAGCTGCCCCCGAAAAATGGCTCGGAGCCATTCTCGCTGCCGCTCGACGCGACCCTGGCGAGCGGCGGACCAGCCGGTACAGCGACTCCGCAAATCAATGACTTGCCCGCGACTGACGCGACGAGAACCGGCTCCGAGCCCATCTCGGGACGATACGAGACGGTCCTGACCGAGGCGGCGCTCGAAGAGTGGCTCGAGCGGGTGCGCCACGCGCCGCTGATGGCCGTCGACATGGAGACGACTTCGCTCGACTACATGCGGGCCGAGATCGTCGGCGTCTCCCTTTCCTGCGAGGCTGGTCACGCGGCCTACGTGCCGCTCGCGCACGACTATGCGGGGGCACCTGCGCAGCTCGATCGTGGGCGCGTGCTCGCGGCTCTCAAGCCACTGCTCGAGGATCCGACGCGTCCCAAGGTGGGACACCATCTCAAGTTCCATGCGCATGTGCTGCGCAACCACGGCATCGAGCTCGCCGGCATGCGATACGACTCGATGCTCGAGTCCTACGTGCTCAACAGCACCTTGACACGGCACGACCTCGACTCGGCCGCGGCGCGTTACCTCGGGATCGACACGATCCGGCTCAACGACATCGCGGGCAGGGGCACAAGACAGCTGGCGTTCAACCAGGTGCCGGTCGACCCGGCGGCGCAGTACGCGGCCCAGGGTGCGGACGTCGCCGTCCGGCTGCACGAGCGGCTCTGGCCCGAGCTCGTCCGGCTGCCCCGGCTCCAGTCCGTGTACGAGGACATCGAGCGGCCCCTCCTCCCTGTGCTGATCGAGATGGAGCACTACGGTGTGCTGATCGACGGGGACATGCTCCGACGCCAGAGCCTCGAGATCGCGAAGAGCCTGCTCACTCTCGAGCAGGCGGCGCATGCCGCGGCCGGGACGAGCTTCAACCTCGATTCGCCAAAGCAGCTTCAGGATGTGCTGTTCGGCAAGCTCGCGCTGCCCGTCAAGCGGCGCACCGCGACCGGCCAGCCATCGACGGCCGAGGACGTGCTGGAGGAGCTCGCGCTCGAGTTCGAGCTGCCCCGCCTCATCATGGAGTACCGCGGGCTCTCGAAGCTCAAGTCCACGTACACGGACAAGCTGCCTGCGCAACGCAACCCGCGCACCGGCCGCGTGCACACCTGCTATCACCAGGCGGTCGCCGCGACCGGCCGCCTGTCCTCGGTCGACCCGAACCTGCAGAACATCCCGATCCGCACCGCGGAAGGTCGCCGCGTGCGACAGGCCTTCGTGGCGCCGCCGGGGTACGTGATCGTCGCCGCCGATTACTCGCAGATCGAGCTGCGGATCATGGCGCACCTCTCCGGCGACGAAGGGCTGCTGAGCGCGTTTGCGGACGAACGCGACATTCACCAGGCGACGGCCGCGGAGGTGTTCGGACTCGAAACGGCCGCGGTCGGTGCGGATCAGCGCCGCGCGGCGAAGGCGATCAACTTCGGACTCATCTACGGGATGTCGGCCTTCGGGCTCTCGCGCCAGCTCGGCATCGAGCGCGGCGCAGCGCAGCGGTACGTTGACCTCTATTTCCAGCGCTATCCCGGGGTCCGGCAATACATGCAGGGCACGCGCGAGGCAGCGCGCGTGCAGGGATTCGTCGAAACGGTGACCGGGCGGCGTCTGTATCTGCAGGATATCAATGCCCGCAACGCGCAGCTCCGGCAGGCCGCGGAGCGCGCGGCGATCAACGCGCCGATGCAGGGAAGCGCGGCCGACATCATCAAGCGCGCGATGATCGCGGTGCATTCATGGCTCAGGCAGACGCATCCTGACGCGCGGCTCATCATGCAGGTGCACGACGAACTGGTCTTCGAGGTGCCGGAGCACGCGCTCGATGAAGTCGTGAGCGGTGTGCGCGAGCACATGGCGGCGGCCGCGGCGCTGCGTGTGCCGCTGAAAGTCGATGTCGGTCACGGTCGCAACTGGGATGAGGCGCATTGACGCGGCCGGTCCGGCTAGAATCCGGCGGCCCGGAAGCCAAAAGGAGCACACGGTGATGCGCAAGTACATTCTCGCCGCGACGGCGCTGGCAGCGACCCTCGGAGCCACGAGTGCCCTCGCCGTCGACAACGGCATCTATGTCGGCGCAAGCGTCGGCGAGAGCAACGTCGAGGTCGACTGGCAGCGAGTGCTTGACGACTTCGACGACAGCGCGACACGGGTACAAGGTCAACGTCGGCTGGCGGATCCTCGACTGGGTGGCAGTCGAGGCGAACTACGTCGACCTGGGTTCCGCCGAAGACGAGTTCGTGACGGCCAGAGCGGTGACGCGCAGATATCGATGGAGGGCGACGGGATCAATTTCTCTGGCCTCCTGTTCCTGCCGGTCGGGCCGGTCGACCTGTTCGCGCGGGCCGGGTTCATCAGCTGGGACGCCAAGCTCAGCGCTGCCGGACTTCGAGGACGCCAGCTACAAGGACGACGGCATGGACTTCTCCTATGGCGCGGGCGCCCAGTTCCGCGTCTGGAGCCTGACGCTGCGCGCCGAGTACGAGCGTTTCGATATCGGCGCCCCCGACAAGGTCGACATGATCTCCCTCGGACTCATGTGGACGTTCCTGTAAGCCTTTGACGATCTTCAATCTTTTCTGACTAATGACCCCGCGGTTGGCGGGGACCAGCCGCCTTCCTGAACCGCCGATGTGGCCCGCCCATCGGGGGGCTGGAACTTTCAGCGACCTCGCTGCTCAAAGACTATCGAGCGTCTTCTGACGCTTGTGTCGAACCTACCTCCCTGGGTTCGGCACAACCCGGTCATCCCCCAATACCGGGTTTGTCTTCCCCGGTTGGCTCCGCTGGGTCAACCGGGGTTTCTTTTTTCCGGGCCCCGAGAAGCGCATCCAGCCTTGCACGCGCGGGCGCCAGGCCGTCCCCCGACAATGACGAGAAGAGCTGCGCGGTGGCCGACACCTTGAGGTCGCTCTGCACCGTCTGCAAAGCAGCACGCGCAGCCCCTCGGCCAAGCTTGTCCGCCTTGGTCAGCAGGACGTGCACGCCCAGCCCGTACCCGAGCGCGAGCTCGAGCATCGAACGGTCGTCGGGCGTCAGCGGGCGGCGCACGTCCATGACGACGATGACCCCCTTGAGACTCGCGCGGGAGGCGAAGTAGGACTCGACCAGTGCACCCCAGTGCCGACGCAGATCGCCCCGCACCGCCGCGAAGCCGTAGCCCGGCAGGTCGACGAGCCGGCGCCCGGGCGTGAGCTCGAAGAAATTGATGAGCCGTGTCGCCCCCGGCGTGCGGCTCGTGCGAGCGAGTCCCTTGCGGCCTACGACCGCGTTGAGTGCGCTCGACTTGCCTGCATTCGACCGTCCCGCGATCGCGACCTCGCTGCCCTGGTCGGGCGGAAACTGTCTTACCGCGTCTGCGCTCGTGAGGAATTTTACGTTTGGATACGCAGACATAGCCTTGGTGCGCGGGCATGCGTGGCGGGGACCGTAGTGTACAATTCGCCGCCCAAACGACCGGCGAAGATCGGTCGTTCGGAAAACCCGGCCCGCTCGCCTCATGCCCGGAGTGGCTTCATGACCGCCAAGCTCGCCGCAACGCTGATCTGCGCCGCCGCGTTCGGATCGAGTGCGCCGGCGCTCGCTGCCGGCACGAAGGAGGCCGGGCAGGCGAAGTCGACGCCGTGCATCGCTTGCCATGGCATCGACGGCAACAGCGCCAACCCCGAGTGGCCGAGCATCGCCGGCCAGCACGAGAGCTACGTCGTCCGACAGCTCAAGGCGTTCCGCGATGGCGTCCGCGCAGAATCCGCTCATGACGCCGATGGCGGCCGGCCTCAGCGACCAGGACATCGCCGATCTCGCGGCGTTGTACTCGAGCCAGACGGCGCGCGGCGGCGAGGCCGAACCGTCAAAGGTCAAGCTCGGACAGAACGTGTACCGCGCGGGAAATGCCCAGGAGCAGACCATGGCTTGCGCGGCCTGCCACGGCCCGACTGGGCGCGGCAACCCACTTGCAAGCTACCCGGCGATCCAGGGCCAGCACGCGACCTATGTCGCCACCCAGTTGCGCGCCTACAAGTCGGGCGCCCGAACCAGCGATCCGAACCAGATCATGCGCAGCATCGCGGCCCGCCTGTCCGAGGCAGAGATCGACGCGGTGGCATCTTATGTCCAGGGTCTGCGCTGAACCCGGCGCCATTCGACAGGTCATAGCTGCCATGCACCACGTCATCGCACTGCGGCTGCGCGCGCTGACGCTCGCCGCCCTGCTGCTCGCCGGTGGAGTCGCCTGCTCGGCCGAGTTCAAGGAGGGCGAGCATTACAAGACGCTCAAACCCGCGCAGCCGACCAGCGTCGGCCCGGGAAAGGTCGAGGTCGTGGAGGTGTTCTGGTACGCGTGCGGCCACTGCTTTCTGATCGAGCCGTCGCTCGAAAGCTGGGCGCGAAAGGGCAAGCCCGCCAACGTAGAGCTGGTGCGCGTGCCCGCGATGTGGAACGACCTGCTGAAGACACACGCGCGCGTCTTCTATACGGCTGAACTGCTCGGCAAGCTGCCGGCGCTGCATAGTGAGATCTACCGCGAGATCAACGTGCGGGGTAACCGGCTCGACACGCCGGCGAAGATCGAGGCGTTCTTCACGTCGAAGGGTGTTTCGAAGCAGGACTTCGAGAAGGCGTTTTCCTCGTTTGCAGTCGAGACCAAGTTGAGCCGCGCCGCGGATCTCAACAAGCGTTACCGCATCACGAGCACGCCCACGGTCGTGGTTAACGGCCGCTACGTGACGGACGTACAGATGGCCGGCTCCGAAACGGCGTTATTCGACGTCGTGAACGATCTGGCGGCCCGCGAAACTCCCGCCAGCTGAAGCGTTCGACCGCAGGTGTGCTAAAAAGCCGCCCATGATGACCGGGCGTCCCGCATGCTGCGTCTCCTGATTCCCACCGGAAGCGGTTACACCTGGGTCGAACACGTCCCGCCGGCACCGTTTCCCGACGAATTCCTCTGGGCCGACCTGTTCGAGCCGACGCCGGAGGAGGAAAAGGCCGTCGAGTCGCTGCTCACGGTGGATGTACCTACCCGCGACGAGATGAAGGAGATCGAGACCTCGAGCCGCCTCTACGAAGAGAACGGAGCGGTCTACATGACGGCGACCGTCGGCACCAAGCTCGACGGGCCGGCGCCGGAGAGCAGCGCGGTCACCTTCATCCTCGCCGACGACCGGCTGATCACCAACCGCTACGCGGATCCGACGCCGCTCCGGCGGTTCATGTCCCTGGTCGAGAGGTCTCCGGCGGCATGCACCTCCTCGGCGACGCTGCTGGCCGGGCTGCTCGAGGCGTTCACCGAGCGCACCGCCGACCTGCTCGAGCGCGTGCAGCTCGACCTCGACTCGGTGTCGCTGATGATCTTCCCGCGTACCGACGGCGCAGCCCCCACCAGCAGGGACCTGCACGGCATGATCCAGCGCATCGGCATCGATGGCGACCTGATCTCGAAGGCGCGCGAAAGCCTGATCAGCTTTCAGCGGCTGCTGATGTACGTGCAACAGACCACTACCGTCACGCTGTCGCAGGATCAGCGCGGGCGGTTCAAGTCGACGCTCCGGGACGTGCAATCGCTGTCCGATCACGCGAGCTTCCTGTCGACTAAGATATCTTTCCTGCTCGACGCGGTTCTCGGCCTCATCAACCTCGAGCAGAACAACATCATCAAGATATTCTCGGTCGCCGCGGTGATGTTCCTGCCGCCGACGCTGGTGGCGAGCGTCTACGGCATGAACTTCCACTTCATGCCGGAGCTCGACAAGCACTGGGGCTACCCGCATCGCGCTGCTCGCGATGCTTGCTTCCGGCGCTCGTGCCCTACATTTATTTCCGCCGCAAGGGCTGGTTGTAACCATGGCCAAGCCCGCGATCACCAACATGGCCGTGTTCTGCGACTTCGAAAACGTCGCGCTCGGCGTCCGCGACGCGCGGTTCTCGCGCTTCGACATCGACAAGGTGCTCGAGCGGCTGCTGCTCAAGGGCAGCATCGTGGTCAAGAAGGCCTACTGCGACTGGGATCGATACAAGGAGTTCAAGGCCTCGATGCACGAGGCCTCGTTCGAGCTGATCGAGATTCCGCACGTGCGCATGTCCGGCAAGAACTCAGCCGACATCCGCATGGTCGTCGACGCGCTCGATCTCTGCTACACCAAGTCGCACGTCGACACCTTCGTGGTCGTGAGCGGCGATTCGGATTTCTCGCCGCTCGTGAGCAAGCTGCGCGAGAACAACAAGATCGTGATCGGCGTCGGCGTCAAGAGCTCCACTTCGGACCTGCTGATCGCGAACTGCGACGAGTTCATCTACTACGACGACCTGGTACGCAAGGAAGAGCAGCGCCGCGGCCGCCGGAAGATCGCCCGCGAAGCAGGCGCAGTCCGGGGCGAAGGCGTCGCCGGGTACGGCTGCAGCTTCCGCCCCGGAACCGGTCCGCAGCGATGGCGTTGGCGCGGCCGTGCAGGCACCTCGAAGTACCGAGGCCGAGCGACGTCAGGAGGCCTTCGACCTCGTGCTCAAGACCATTGAGGCGCTCTCCGAGGAACGTGACGAGGACGAGAAGATCTGGGGCTCGATGATCAAGCAGGCGATCAAGCGTCAGCGGCCCGGATTCAACGAGAGCTACCACGGCTTCCGCAGCTTCAGCGACCTGCTCGAGGAAGCGCGCACGCAGCGGCTGATCGATCTCGAGAAGGACGAGAAGTCCGGGGGCTACATCGTTCGGGCGGTGACCTAGAACGGACTGCCGATTCTGGGACACCTGGAGGGGGCGTGTCCGTAGTTGCGGAACTTCGGCGTCGAAATGTCTTTCGCGTGGCCATCCTGTATGGCCTCACGGCATGGATCATCCTGCAGGTCGCCGGGCTGCTCTTCGGTCTGCTCCAACTGCCGGACTGGGCCGGAAGACTTGTCTTCGGTCTGCTCGTGCTCGGCTTTCCGCTGGTCCTGATCTTCAGCTGGATCTACGAGCTGACACCGGAGGGGCTGAAGAAACAGCACGAAGTCGATCGCGGCCGGTCGACGGCGCCCGAGACCGGGCGCAGGATCAACTATCTGATCGGTGCTCTCGCCGCGATCGCAATCTTGATGATCGTGCTCGAGCGGTTCCTGCCACGGCCGGGGCTGGATCCCGGGACGTCCGCTTCGGACCCGGCCGGTGCGGCCGCTCCGGCCGAATCGATCCCTTCGGCCGCGCACCCGCCGGTCCACGCAGCATCCATCGCCGTGTTGCCGTTCGTGAACATGAGCAGCGACGCAGGTAACGAGTACTTCTCGGACGGGTTGTCCGAAGAACTGCTCAACATGCTGGCAAAGCTGCCGAAATTGAAGGTCATCGCGCGTACTTCTTCCTTTGCCTACAAGGGCAAGGACCTGAAGATTCCGGAGATCGCTCGCGAGCTGCAAGTCGCCCACGTGCTCGAAGGGAGCGTTCGAAAGTCTGGCGAAAAGGTACGGATCACCGCGCAGCTCATCAGCGGTGCCGATGGCACGCACGTCTGGTCGGAAACCTATGACCGCACACTGGACGACATCTTCGCCGTGCAGGACGACATTGCCGCACAAGTGGTCAACGCCCTCGAACTGACGCTGCTCGGTGACAAACCATCGGCTTCGCCCGGCCTCGATCCGAAGGCATATACGCAGCTCCTGCAGGCGCGCTTTCTGGCTCAGCGCCAAGTCCGCGCGGACGTCGAACTCGGCATCCGCCACCTCGTCCAATTTCTGCAGAGCAACCCGGACTATGCGCCTGCGTGGGTGGACCTGGCGAAGGCGCGTATTGCGCAGGCGGAGGCTGGGTGGGCGCCATCTACCGACGCATTCGCGCAGGCGCGCAAGTCGGTGGAGAGCGCGCTCTCGCTCGATCCGGACCTCGCAAGCGCGCATGCGGCCATGGGGTGGATCCACGACGGCCTCGACTGGGACTGGCCGGCTGCGGAGACCAGCTTTCGAAAGGCGCTGGCAGCGGAGCCTGACAACGCGGATGCATTGCGTGGACGCGGTCTCCTGGCGGGGCAGTTCGGTCGCCCGGAGGAGGCATTGTCTTTCATGCGGAGGGCTCTGGAAATCGATCCGTTGTCGCAGGTCAGCCATCAGCATCTTGCTTACGTGCTCAACTCGATGGGTCGCCATCGGGATGCCGAGGCTGCATACAGGAAGGCCCAGGAGGTGAGCGGGCAGTCCAACGGGGCGTCGATCGGGATCTCCCTTCTGCTGCAAGGCAAGGCCGAGGCTGCGCTGCGGGAAATCGAGCGGGACCCCGATGAAATCTGGCGGCTGTATGGCCTCGCTCTCGCGTATCACTCATTGCAACGCCGGTCGGAAGCGGATTCCACGCTGGCGTCACTGAAGCGCGAGCATTCGGCCGAGATTCCTTCATTCATCGCAGAGGTCCATGCCTGGCGCGGCGAAAACGATCTCGCCTTTACCTGGCTCGATCGCGCCTACGCCCAGCGGGACCTCTACATGGCCGACATCAAGCTGAACCCGCTTATCGCGCGGCTCGCGGGCGATCCCCGTTACAAGGACTTGCTCAGAAAGATGCACCTGCCGGAGTGATGCTCACGCGCGGCGTGCTGCTGCAGCGTTGAATGCGAACGATCAGGGTCCGCTGCCACAAAAAACGGAAATCATTGGATGCCCGCACCCGCGGTCATTTCGACGAGAACTTCAGTATGCCGTGGGAGATCTGCAAAGGCAGCCGGCGCCCCGAGAACCGCCTGCAGGTGTCGACCGACGGGGAATCGACGATCGACCGAGAGCACGGCATCGATGTCATCGCGGCCATCCAGGACCTTTTCCGCCAGGTAGCGGCCAAGCGCCGCGGCCCACGGAAGACCGGCCGCGCCGGCGGCGTAATGCACCGAGGGATAACGGGGGTGGCGCCCCACGACCGGGGCGAAGTCCTTCGAGACTCCGATGAGACCGGGCCAGCAGGCGGCGAATTTCACGCGCAGGCCCGGAAATCGCCTGGCGAGATAACGCGTCAAGAGCCGCACCACTTTTTCGGCTCGCTGTTTCTCGCGCCGGGAATACATGTTCGCCAGGCTGGCGCCGCCGATGAGCAAGCGCCCATCGCCTGTCAGCCGGAAATATTTGTAGGTGATGTCGGTGCCCCAGACCATGAGAGGGCCGCGCGGGAACATGCGATCGATGTCTGAACTGCCGAGGCACTCGGAGATGGCGAGGAAGGTCTTCACATGATAGATCTCGCGCCGGGCCAGCCCGAGCGCCGGCAAGAAACGGTCGGCACAGATGATGACCGCCGGTGCCCGCACT
Organism: uncultured Gammaproteobacteria bacterium; assembly: GCA_963728295.1. Lineage (GTDB taxonomy): Bacteria > Pseudomonadota > Gammaproteobacteria > Steroidobacterales > Steroidobacteraceae > DATJKD01. Next base: position 113,322 of record CAVSKB010000015.1, read on the forward strand.
GACCCTCCTGGTGTCTCGATTCCGTTCTCGAGGATCCGCGTGACGGGACTGCGCTCGAAGATTCGCGCGCCTGTTTCCAGCAATCTCTGGCGCAACCCGCCGCAAGCGTCATAGGCATTGATGCCGAAGGTGTCTCCGAAACGGAGCGCGCCAAAGTAAGCGGTCGAACCCAATATCTCGGGCAGGCTCTCGCGCGAATAAAGCGTGCTTGGGTAACCGAAGGCATTGCGGGCAGCGTGTTCCGTGGAGACCACCTCGGCTCCGCCACGCGTGGTTGCTACAAAAAGCGCGTCTTGCATCTGCATGTCGCAGTCGATCTGGTCCTCCAGAACCGCCTGGTGGATCGCGTTCACGCCCCCCAGGGCGAACTCCCACAGCTTGCGTGCCGCGTCGGGCCCAAACTGTTGCACGAGATCGCGGAGCTCGAGCTCCGAGTCAGGCGTAATGAGCCCGGAGGAACGCCCGCTCGCTCCCGCACCGCACGTTTCGGCCTCCACGAGGCAAACGCGCTGGCCGCGCGCCTGAAGCGTTCTTGCGCACATCAGCCCCATCATGCCGGCGCCGACGACGACGACGTCAGCGCTTATCGAACCCGCTAGCGCGGCTAATGGTCGTTGCTTTCGGTCAAACCAAAAGACTGCGTCTCGCACTTGTGCGGCATCCGGGTCGTGCATCTTCGATAGAGACTACGACCGGTCCAACGTCGACATGGCTCATCGCCCGCGGGGCCAGACGGGGCTCACGAGGTCCGTCTGCCAGACCGGTCCTCCCATGAACATCGGCGCTTGCGATCGCACGAAGGCCGGAGCTTCGCCTTCCAATATCCAGACATGAGAGTCCGGCGGTTGCTTCCCCACGAGTGGGGCGAAGCAAGCCCGCGATTCCGCCGATGTCGACTTTCAGCACGTAGTGCGTGGCTTTGCGGGCCGACCCGGCAATGGAAAACGGGTCGGTGCCGGCGACGGCTATGGCCAGCTTCACCAGTCGGGGTTTGGGCGTGGCGGCGACGAACGACACGCTGGACGGCAACGCGTCTCGCTGCACATTCTTGAGCAGGATAGGGATCAGCCCGTTGGCCAGGTCCCCCGGGAGGTCCATGTGCTCGTCTTCGACTTTCTCCTGGCCGTCCTCGTTTTTATAGCGAACCGTGACGTGACCGCTCGGACAGTCGATCATCATCTCGAGCGGGCGCTCAAAGGCCGGTCCTTTCTGTACGAGGTGATAGCTGATCAGTTGAAAATGCCCACGCTGGGAAAACACGGCGGTCTCATCGTGCAGACGAGCCATCTTCGAAGTGGAACACGAGACGGCTGGTGACGCGATCGCCCCGCGCGTCCTGAATGAGATCGCCGCTTGCCAGGACATCGCCCTCGGGTGAGCGCAGCGACAGAAAGCCATGGACGAGCCCTTCGACATGCCGCACGACGACGGGTTCTGAGGATGCGACAGCTGGTCCGGAGCAAGACGGCCATGGCAAGCGCGAGGAAGAAACGATTTCCGGGTTTCATTGCGATAGCAGCACCTCCGCGCTGAAGCCGAGGCCGAAGGCTGCGAAGACGGGCGGTTGCGTTGTGCCGCAACGGCATGTTCGCCACAACAATTCGTGTACTGCTGCGCGGCCGCAGCGGGCGATTGCACTATAACACTGCGCGGCAAACCAGCGAGACGTTGGTTCCACCAAAAGCAAAAGAGTTCGATATGGCCGCGGTCAGCGTGGAGACAGGGCGCGCAGACCCGGCGACGTAATCGAGATCGCATTCCGGATCGGCATGCACGAGATGCAGCGTTGGCGGAAGCACGCGCTTTTCGATCGCCAGCACAGTGGCCGCGAGTTCGAGTGCGCCGGCCGCACCGAGCAGATGCCCGTGCATGGATTTCGTCGAACTGACGGGCAATGCATATGCCCCGGGACCGAACACCTGCTTGATCGCGGCAGTCTCCACGGCGTCGTTCGCCATCGTTGCGGTACCGTGCGCGTTGACATAGCCCACGTCGCCGGCTGACATGCGCGCACTCTCCAGCGCGCGTGCCATCGCACACGCCTGGCCCGCCACGGTCGGCCGAGTGATGTGCTCCGCATCCATGCTGAGACCATAACCCGCAAGCTCGGCGTGAATGCGCGCGCCGCGGCTCATCTGCCCGCTCCCACGATTCGAGAACGACCATCGCCGCGCCTTCTCCCAACACGAGCCCGCTGCGATTTTTCGCAAACGGCTTGCACGACGCCGATACATCATCCGGATCTTCCATCGCCAGCGTCTTCAGCGCCTCCCATGCCTTCAGCGTGCCGAAAGTGAGCGGCGCTTCGCTGCCGCCCGCGATCATCACGTCGAGCTCTCCAGTGGCAATGCGCTTCCACGCTTCGCCGATCGCGACGGCCGACGAAGAACATGCAGTCGAATACGTAAGGTTCGGGCCCAGCAGGTGATGGTCGATGCCGATCCACGCCGCTGCGGCATTGTTCATCGCCATCAGTACGGTATAGGGCTTGACGCGGTCGGACCGTTCTTCGTAGACGGTCTGATAGCCCTCGTCGGTCGAGTGTGCGCCACCCATGCCGGTTCCGACGAAGACGCCGGTTGTGGCACGATCGTCGCGTTCGAACAGGGCTCCGGCATCGGCGATGGCCTCGGCAGCGGCGACCAGAGCGAACTGGCTGACGCGATCCAGCATGCGCAGGCGCGCCGCGCCGAAATGGGCCGCGCCATCGAACGACACCGGCGCGACCACACGGCTCATCAGGCGAGGATTGAAATCCTCCGGCAATCGTGTGACGCCCGAATGTCCCTGCACGAGTCGATCGAAGAAATTTTGCGCACCGTTGCCCAGCTGGCGAAACGACGCCCAGGCCCGTGATGGCGACCCGTCTCAAGGCGCGGCAGCTCCCGATGACGCCCGCGCACGTTGCTCCGTCAGCGAGGCGATCAACGCAGGACGCGAGATCGCCGACGGTCTGCAGTTCCCCGGGGTCCTGAGGAAAACTGATGTTGAACTCGTCTTCGAGGCGGAATATCACTTCGATCACGGCGAGAGAATCGATCGCCAGTTGGTCCATGCGCGCCGTCGGATGAATGAGCTCCGGCGCGACTTCGAACTCCTTCGCGAGAATCTGCCGCAGGCGTTCGAACGTTGTGTCTTCTTCCGGGCTCAATTGGCGTCCTCCAGCGATTCAAATCTGCCCAACGGCGGTACGCCCTGGAAGGTGGGCACGATGCGCGCCTTGCCGGCACCGCGCGCCATCGCGGTCATCAGCCGCGGAGCTCGCTCGATGAGCGGCCAGACAATCGGCGCCAGCCAGGGTCTCATCGCCAGGTGCGCGAGCGTCGCGGCCAGGTGCAGGCGCGGCGCAAACGCCTGCCTCCACTGCCTGGCGTAATCGACGCCCACGCGTTGCAGCGTTTCAGCCGACGCGCTCGCACGACCCGCGGCCATCAGTCGCGCGCACAGGAGCCACGCCGACTGCATCGCCATGCTGATGCCTTCGCCGATGATGGGATGTGCCTCGGCCGCCGCGTTGCCGATCATGAACCGCCCATCTGCCCGATGCCACGGCGCACGGATTCCTGGCTGGATCGGTCCAATGCCAAGCCACGTGCCCTCACGCCGTGCGCCCGCAAGGGCATCGCGCAACGCGACCATGTCGGTGCGCAAGTAGCGTTCGAATGCTTCGCCGGCAGTTCGTCCGGGTGCGGCGGCCCGGCAGGCTTTGAGGGCGTCGCGGCGAATGCAGCCCGCAAGCGTGAGCTGCCCGTTCTCTGCAATGACGAGGCCGCCATATCCGCCCGCAAACGAAATCACGGGCAGCACACCCGGCGCCAGCTGCGAGTCAGTGAAATTCGCCTTGAAGGCGAACAGGTCACCGGACCTCTTGCTGACGCGCCGGTTGCGTCCGGGATCGCCTTCCCATGAACCGTTGGCCATGATCAACACTGGCGCGCGCAATTCCGTGAGTCCCGGCGCAGGACGCGCTTCAAGTCCACACCGAAACGCGCCTGCGCTCCGATCGAAAGTGCGCATGGACCATGGCTGCCAGAGATTGACTCCCAGCGCGCGCGCGCGCTCGAGCAGCAGCAGGTCGAACGCTTCGCGCCCGAGGGCGCGTCCCCATGGATGGCGCGCGTCGGGCACTGCCGGTAAAGGCGCTTGCACCACGCGGTCCCCGCAATAGAGGGCGACCTCGCGCAACTCCGGACCGGCCAGTTGTGCAAATGCGTCGCCGATTCCGAGCGCTGCCAGAAGCGGAAGGTTGCTCGCGCCAATGCAGGCGCCACAAACCTTGCGCCGCGGGAAAGGCTGTTTTTCAATCAACGCTACCGACCATCCCGCCGAGGCAAGCAGAATTGCGGCCGTGCTGCCGGCCGGCCCCGCACCGACAATGATGGCGTCGTAACTCGGTCTTCACGCCTGCGCTCGCCGCACCGCTGCAAACGTGTGCGAAAAGAGCCGCGCGCCCGTTTCCCTCAATTGCCATCCGCCATCGTCGGGCCAACACGCCGAAAGCTCCCGGTCGCGAAATCCCGCGCGCACACTCAGCACGGCGTCGCGACGCGTCACATCGTTGGCGCCGATGGCGCCGACGAGGTGGCTGCCGAACAGCGCCACTCGCGCACGGCGCGGCTCGCAGGCGATGAAACAATCCGTGATCCGGGCGATTCCGCGGAACAGTCGCGACAACGCATCGCCTTCGAAATGGTGCACGAAAAGATTGGCGACGACGGCGTCATAGCGCGGATGATCCGTCGCGTTCGAGCCAGGCGAAGACATCCATGGCGGCAGCGCGCACCGTCCAGCCGAGATCGGCAAAGGCCGCGCGCGTTTGCGCGCTCAAGAGGTCTCTGCCGGTCGACCAGGGTAAGCGTGACGCCGGGCCATGTACGCGCCCTGCCGCTTTGCGAGCCGCAGAAGCAGCGAGCCATCGCCGGCGCCCAGCTCGGCAATGTGCGACGGCGCACGCACCAGCGATGCGTTCAAAAGCGAATTCATGATCGACAGGCTGCCCATGATTCGATTGATGCGTCGCAGGTCGCGCCGCGAGCGGATCGCGCGCGGATCGTCTTCACGCAGATGATCGAGCGTTTCCGCTTCCACACGGCGCGTCAGGATCGCCTCGCTCATTCGCGGCCACCCACCGCAAGCAGCGCACCGTGACAGGTGAATCCTGCGCCGAAGGCCGACATCCACCACCAGCCCTCCGGTGCATTGTCATCGAGCGCGGACTTGAGCACGAAGTAGACGAAGGCGCTGCTCATGTTGCCGTACTCATCCAGGATCGCCGCGCTGTAACGCAGGTCAGTCGACCGACAGCCCGATGCGTTCGCGCAGCGCCTGCAAGACATCGCGCCCTCCCGCATGCATCACCCACGCCGCGATGTCGCGGACTTTCAGTTCCTCGCGCGCCAGCACTGCTTCCAGCACGGCCTGCGCGTGCTCGGCTGCGAGTGCGGGCACCGGGCGAGTGAGGACGTTGCGCAACATGCCGCCGCGCTGCTCGAAGCGCAGCGCGTCGCGCTGGCTGGGTTCGAGCACGGAGCTGCTGCTGCGCCATTCGATGCGTCGCTTGTGCTTCGTCGGTCGCGCGCTCAGAACCGCGGCGCCTGCGCCGTCGCCGAAGAGGCACGCGCTGACCAGCACGCCAGGGTCGTTGTCCAGGTACATGGCGGCGCTGCTTACTTCGACGCACACCGAAAGCACATGCTGGCCAGCGCCGGCGACGATGAGCGCATCGGCGAGCCGCAAGTTGGGCAGCGCCGCGCCGCAGCCCTGACCGACGAGGTCGATATGCCTGCACATCCGCGCGCAAGCCGAGTCTCTCAGCGAGGTAGCTCGTGAGGCCTGGACAGAGATACCCCGTACACGTGCTGACCACGATGGCATCGATGTCGCGGGCGCCAATGCCCGCGTCGCGCATCGCCGCGACAGCCGCCTCAGTAGCCAGCACCGGCGCATGCGTCGCGAACCGGCGCTGCAGCGTGTCCGGATCGATTGCGAATACTTCCGCGAGGGAATCGAGTGCCAGGCGGCGCGCGGAGATCCCGTTGTCGCGCAACAGGACCGCCTCGGCAATCGCATGCGAGCGGCGGTCGAGGCGCGCAAACCAGTCGGATTCCTGGAAGGCGTTCCAGCATTCCGCCTTGGTATAGCGCCGAGGAGGTGTGGCGGTGCCGATACCGGTGAAGAACATTCGGCTCCTAGGTTACGCGTCCGGGACAGACCGTGATCGGGTGGCGCGCCCGGCGGGATTCGAACCCACGACCTTCGGCTTCGGAGGCCGACACTCTATCCAACTGAGCTACGGGCGCACGGGGATCCCTTTTGGGGGCGCAAATCTTAGCCGTGCGGCATGTACGCGTCCATCGTCCGGCCGGAGCCGGCCCGAAACCGCGGGGTCGACCTGTATAATTTGCTGTCCTGCCATGGGGAGCCCAGGTGAGCGCAAAGCACGACCGGACCTTCCGCGACAGCTTCATGCTGGTGCTCGGCATTCTGCTCGCAGTGACCCTCGTGCTGCTCGGGCTCGCCCGCGCGATCTCGAGCCGGTCGTTCCAGGCGCATCGGCAAGACGACCCCGTCTATCAGCGCGAGCTTCTCGCGCGCATCGAGCCGGTGGCGAAAGTGGCCGTCGCGGGGCAGGACAACTCGGCGCTCGAGCCGGCCGCGGCCGCGCCTGCGGCGGCGACGGCCGACCTTGGCGGCGAAGAGGTCTACAACCAGGCCTGTGTGGCCTGCCACGGTGCAGGCGTCGCCGGCGCGCCCAAGTTCGGTGACAAAGCCGCCTGGGCGGAGCGGGTCGCGCAGGGTGCCGACACGCTGCACAAGCACGCGATCGGGGGTTACCAGGGCAAGGCGGGATTCATGCCCCCCAAGGGCGGGCGCACGGATCTATCCGACCAGTCAGTGATCAACGCCGTCGACTTCATGGTCGCGGCGGCCAAGTAAACAGCGCCGCCCGGGGTTGCCCATGCGCGCCTCCACGCTCACGAGCCTGATCGCCATCGTCCTGGTTGCCGGTTGTGCGACCCCGCCGCCGGAACCGCAGTCGATGCGTGACCCGGCCGCGAACTTCGCGGCGTATCGAACATTCGGCTGGGCGCCGACGGCCGCGCCGGGCGGCAACGATCAGCCGCTGCAGCTCCTCGACAAGAACATCCGCGCTGCGATCGCGACCGAGATGCAGCGCAAGGGTTACGCGGAATCGCAGGACAACCCGGACGTCCGGATCACCTATGAGACAGCAAAGGCCGACAAGGTCGAGAACAACCCGGTGCGCGTCGGAATCGGCGTCGGCGGCTGGGGCGGTAACGTGGGCGGCTCGGTCAACGTGGGCAGCCCGAGCATCCGCAATTTCACCGAGGGCACGCTCGTCATCCACGCGATCGATGCAGCGAAGAATGCGGAAGTGTGGCAGGGCAGCATTGCGGGGCGCCTGACCAAGGGCAGTGTCGAACCGGCGGCGATCCAACACGCAGTGTCCACCGCGATGCGGGATTTTCCGGCACGGACCACATCCGCGCAGTGATGCGGACCTGAATTTCCCGGGTCAGTCCTCGGACTGGCGGAAATCCACGCCGAGCGAGCGGAGCTTGCGGTACAGGTGCGTGCGCTCCATGCCCACGCGCTTGGCGAGCTGGCCGACCTTGCCGTTGCAGAGCTGCAGCTGCTGTGTGAGATAGGCGCGCTCGAAATGCTCGCGCGCCTCGCGCAGCGGCAGCGCGAGCAGGTCCTGCTTCACGAGCGGCTCGTCGGTCACCGTCCGCGCGGCGATCTGCCGCTCGATCTCCTCGAGGTGGATCTCCTCGGTCCCGCCCTGGATCAGCAGGCGGTGCACCAGGTTCTTGAGCTCGCGGATGTTGCCCGGCCAGGGATAGTTGCGGAGCCGGTTCTGCGCCGCGACGCCGAAGCGCCGGAACGGCAGTCGCTCCTCGTCGACGAGCCGGTCCACGTAGTAGCGCAGCAACTCCGGCACGTCCTCGGCGTACTCGCGCAGCGGCGGCACGCGCAGCATCAGCACGTTGAGGTGCGAGAGCAGATCGATGCGGAAGGGTTCCGCGCCGCGCGTCTCGAACCCTGGCTGCGCGGAGGAAATGATGCGCGCGTCGAGGCGCAACGGCGCCGTGCCGGACTTCCGCAGGTAGCTGCCGGTGTCGATCGCGGCGAGCAGCAGCCGCTGCGCCGCGGTGGAGAGATCCTCGAGCCCGTTGACGTACAGCGTCCCGCCCTCGGCCTGCTCGAGCACACCCTTGCGCGGCTCGCCGCCGTCGCCGACGCCATACAGGTTCGCCTCGAGATCGCCCTCGGTGAGCGCACCGGCCACCGCGGTCACGAACGGCCCGCCCGAACGCGGGGACAGCGAGTGTATGTAGCGCGCGAAGGCTTCGCGCCCGGTGCCCGGCTCGCCCATGATCAGCACCGGCGCCTCGTGCGGCGCGAGCTGCCGCACCTGCTCGCGCAGCTCGCGCATGAGCTGGCTGCGTCCGATGGGCGCAAGCAGCGGCGGCACGAGCGTACGCGCGCTGTGGCGACGCCGGCGCCCGTCATCGAGCGCCCGCTGCACGGTGCGCAGGAGCTTCGCCAGCGAGAGCGGCTTCTCGACGTAGTCGACGGCGCCGAGCCGCGTCGCCTCGACGGCGGTCTCGACCGTGCCGTGCCCGGACATCATCACGATCGGCGCAGTGAACGACTGCGCCAGCTGCCATTCACGCAGCAGGCTGATGCCGTCGGAGTCCGGCATCCAGATGTCGAGCAGTACCAGGTCGGGCGCGTGCTTCGCGCAGGCCGCGCGCGCCTCAGCGGCGCTCGCGGCCGTCTCGACCGTGTACCCCTCCTCGCTCAGGATCTCCTGGACCAGGTCCCGGATATCCGATTCGTCGTCCACCACCAGTATCCGCGCGGTGCTCATGCACGCTCCCTCCGGGATTCCGCCTTGCGCTCGCTGCGCTGCACGGCGGCAGGCCTGCCCAACTCACTCAACGGCAGATCGATGCGTACACGCGCGCCGCCCTCGGCGCGGTTTTCCGCCTCGATATGTCCCCCATGTTCTTCCACGATCTTGCGCACGATGGCGAGGCCCAGGCCCGTGCCCTTGGCCTTGGTCGTCACGTACGGATCGAATACCTGGCCGATCAGGTCCCGCTGGAACCCCGGCCCGTCGTCCTCGACGATGATCTCGGCCACCTCGTGGCCGACCCGGGTCGCGACCCGCGTGCTCACCAGGATCTCGCCGCCGCGGCGGCCCTCGAGCGCCTCGGTCGCGTTGGTGAGCAGGTTGTGCAGCAGCTGCCGCAACCGGCCCTGGTCGGCGACCACCTTATCGAGGCCCGGGTCGAGCGTCACCGTCAGGCGCACGCGCCGGCGCGTGTCCTGCGCGCGATAGAGCTCGGCCACCTCGGTGACGAGCTTGTTGAGATCGACGCTCGACATCTCGAAGCGCGGCGCGCGCGCATACTCGCTGAAGGCGTTGACCATCTCCTTCATCGCCTCGACCTGCTGCACGATGGTCTCGGTGCCACGGTCGAGGATCTGCGCGTCCTTCTCGGCCATCGCCGGCAGCAGCTTGTGCCGCATGCGCTCCGCCGAGAGCCGGATCGGTGTCAGCGGGTTCTTGATCTCATGCGCCAGACGGCGCGCGACCTCGCCCCAGGCCGCTTCGCGCTGCGCCTGGAGCATCACGGTGATGTCGTCGAAGACGAGCACGAAGCCGGCCGGCGTGTCGCTCTCGCCCGGCAGCGGAGTGCAGGCACACATCAGCACACGGCGGCCCGAGCCCGAGGCGAGGGTCATCTGCTCGCGCCATTCGACGTCGCCGGCGGCGAGCCGCGCGCGTGCCGACTCGCTGAACTGGCCAAGCAGGCTGTCCGGCGGCCCGAGCGACGCAAGGGGCTGACCGACGCGCGTCTCGAGGGCGTCGCCGAGGATCATGCTGGCGGCGCGGTTGGCGGTGCGCACGCGCAGATCCGGCTCGAGCGACACGACGCCGGTCGACAGCCGCGCCAGGATGATCGCCAGGTTGGCGCGCTCCGTCTCGGCCGCCTGCTGCGCAAGTTGCTGGTCCTCGCGCGCCCGGCGCAGTCGCTTGGTCATGTCGTTGAAGGAGTGCACGAGAAAGCCCATCTCGTCGTGCGAGGTCATCGGCAGCCGCGTGTCGAGATCGCCCTGCGCGACGGCGCGCGTGCCCTTGACCAGATCCTGAATGGGCTGCACCAGCCGCTGGGCGGTGAAGATCGCGCCGTACCAGGCCGCGAGCAGCGAGAGCAGCAACACGAGCGTCAGCGTCAGGATGAAGCTCGCCTTGAGCGGCTTGCGCAGATAATCCTTTTCGCCGTACTGCTGATAGGCGGCCTGCACAGTGTCCGCGAGCGCGCCCAGCCGTTCGGCCACCGGATAGACGGCCTGCACCAGCAGGCGCTCGCGGCCCGGCACCGTTGGCCCGAGCTGCACGGCCGTGCGCACCAGGTAGCCGCCGTTCACCTGCGGTTCGAGGCTCACGAACGGCCGGCCCTGTCGGATCTGCAGCAGCAGCTCGTCGGGGAGCTCCTCGGGAACGAGGTCCGAGGAAAGTCCCTTGGAGAGCGCGATCAGCGATCCGCTCTCGGTGGCGATCGTGAGCTCCTGCGCGCCGACCCGCTGGCGCAGCGTCTCGAGGAGACCGGGGTACGCGCCGCCGCTCGCGGCCAGCTCGTCCGCGATGAGCTGCGTGTCCGCCAGGTGCTCGCGCATGCGCACCTCGAGCGCCGAGCGCGACAGCACGAGCGCGTCGTCGAGACTGCGGCGGATCTCGACGTTGAACCAGCTGTCGATGCCGCGGTTCAGAAACTGCACGGCGAAGAAGTACACCAGGAGGATCGGGAGCGTCGCGAGCACGCCGAAGATCCACACCATCCGCACCTTGATGCGCGAGCCGATCACGTGCCCGCGCCAGTCGCGCACCAGCTGCGCGAGCTTCAGGGCGAGGAGCACCAGCAGGAGCACGAGCCCCGCCACGTTCACCATCAGGATCCAGGGATGCAGGCGCCCGAACTGCTCGGAGTTCTGCGCGGTCTGAGCCATGAACAGGATTGCGGAGAGCCACAGCAGCCCGCCGATGCCCATCAGGGCCGCCGACCCTGCGCGCCTCAGGGTCGCAGTGTCCATGAGTACCACCGGCTGGCCGCGCCCCAGTCCTCGGTCCAGAAGAGCAGCCACTTGAGCGCTGCGGGTGTTCCTCCCATATCGAGCACCGCGCGCACCCGGATGTTGTATGAGGCACCGGGCGGCAACAGGTTTGAATCGATAATGGGGAGATTGCGGATCGTCGAGAGCCGGTCGAGCGCCGTCTCCAGCGAGCCGAAGTCGAATTGCTCGCTGGTGTTGAGGTTCCGCAGCAGGTATCGCTGGCTCAGGGCGTGATAGTTGAGCTCGTAGCTCTGCACCAGCGATGCGATGCCGTCGTCGGGCAGGTAGTTGCGTATGCGGCTGATGCCGATCTCGTAGTCGAGACGCATCGTGAGGCCGCCTTCGATGGCATTGCGCGCACTCTCATCCAGCTCGATGACGAGGTTTGCGTCGAGCTCGTAGACGTTCTCGCCGAGGCGCAGCTCCGCGTCGCGGACGACCAGCGTGGTCTTCGCATGCGCTGCCGTCGTTGCGAGAAAGCACAGCAGGATCCAGCCGCAGAGTGCGGAAAAAGGCGGACTCCGGCGCGGAGCCCCGACGACGCTGTGGCTGAATTCCAACGCTTAGCCCTGCTTGACGAGGCAAGCATAATAGAACCCGTCCATGTCGGCCTCCCCAGGGAGCCGGGCGTACCCGGGCCCCTCCGGGTCCGGGCTCGGCGGCCAGCCGGCCACGGCGGCACGGGTGACGTCCGCCCCGGCGGGGGTGTCGGCCAGGAAGGAGCGGACCACAGCGGCGTTCTCGGCCTTCAGCACCGAGCAGCTCGTGTAGAGCAAGCGTCCGCCCGGTCGCAGCGTAGGCCAGAGCGCCTCGAGCATCGCGCGCTGGCGCCGCTCGAACGGCTTCACGTCGCCGGGTCGCCTCAGCAGCTTGATGTCCGGGTGGCGGCGTATCACTCCTGTGGCCGAACACGGCACATCCAGCAGGATGCGGTCGTAAGGGCGGCCGTCCCACCAGGCATCCGGCCGCAGCGCATCACCCGTAACGAGCGTCGCCGAGAGACCCAGACGGTCGAGGTTGGCCCGCACCCGCTCGAGCCGGGCGGCGGAGGTATCGACGGCGGTCACCTCGGCGCCGCCCCCCGTGCGCTCGAGGATATGGCAGGTCTTGCCGCCGGGCGCGGCGCAGGCATCGAGGATGCGTTCGCCCGACAGCGGGGCGAGCAGCTCGATCGCGAGCTGTGCGGCGGCGTCCTGGACGGACACCAGGCCCTCGGCGAACCCCGGCAGCGAGTGCACGTCGGCGGCGGGCTCGACACGCAACGCATCGGGCGCGAGCGCGTCGCGGTGGCCGCTGAACCCCGCCGCCTGCAACACCCGGAGCTGTGCCGCGATGTCGGTCCGCTGCGAGTTGACGCGCAGCCAGAGCGGCGGGTGCGCGTTGTTCGCATCGAGAATCGCCTCGTGTCGGCCTGGCCAGTCGCGCTCGATCGCGGACGTGAGCCAGCGCGGATGCGCGGTGCGGGTCGCGAGGTCCGCATCGACTTTCGCGAGCACCTCGACGCGCTCGCGCTGAAAGCGCCGCAGAACGGCGTTGACGAACCCCGTCGCACGCGCGTGTCCCAGTTCGCGCGCGGCACCGACGGTCTCCGCCACGGCCGCATGCTCCGCCACCTCTCCCGACGCCAGCTGGTAGAGCCCGATCTCGAGCAGGGCGCGCAGTGTCGGCGCGAGCCGCTCGGGCGGCCGGTCCGCCAGCTCGACCAGTATCGCGTGCAGGCGGTAGTGCCAGCGCAATGTGCCGTAGGTGAGCGAGCGCTTGAGCCCGCGAGCGGAGCCTTCGTCGGCGTCGTCGGCGAGCAGGTCCTCGAGCGAGCGGCCCCGCTCGGCGACCTCGGCTACCCACCGCGCCGCCGCCGCGCGGATCCGGGCGGGTGTAGTCGCGGAACCGCTCACTCACCCAACCGTGTGCCGGCGAGCGAGTGCGCGTGCTGGAACTCCGCGGCGCTCATGGCGCGACGGCCGGCGAGCTGCAGACGCTCGATCTGCAGCGCGCCCTGCCCGGCGGCGACCACGAGCCGCGTTCCCGTCTCGATCACGGATCCGGGCGCCGAGTCGATCGTTCGCTGCAGCGGCGTGGCTTCCCAGACGCGGAGTTGCTGTCCCGCCCAAGTCGTCTCGGCCACCGGCCGCGGATTGAAGGCGCGCACCTGGCGGTCGAGCGCCGCCGCGTCGCGTGTCCAGTCGATCGCGGCTTCGCCGCGCTCGATCTTCCTCGCGTAGCTCGCGCCCGTGTCGGGCTGGGGCTGCGGCGAGATGTGCCCGTGCTGCCACCCGTCGATGGCTTCGAGAACCGCATCCGCGCCGAGATGCGCGAGTCGATCGTGCAGCGAGGCCGCGGTCTCGCGCGGCTCGACGGGCGTCGCCCGCGCGAGCAGCACCGGACCGGTATCGAGCCCCGCATCCATCTTCATGATGCTGACGCCGGTCTGCGAATCCCCTGCCTCGATCGCGCGCGCGATCGGCGCGGCGCCGCGCCAGCGCGGCAGGAGCGATCCGTGGATATTGAGACAGCCGAGGACCGGTATATCGAGAACCGTCTGCGGCAGGATGAGACCGTAGGCGACGACTACCATCAACTGCGGCGCGTAGCCGCGCAGCTGCTCGAGAGCCTCGGGCGAGCGCAACGTCGCCGGCTGCTCGACCGCGAGACCGAGCTCGAGCGCATGCGTCTTGACAGGGCCGGCAGCGATGATGCGTCCGCGCCCTGCCGGCCGATCGGGCTGCGTGTACACCGCGCGCACCCGATGTCCCGCGGCGTGCAAGGCCGCGAGCGCCGGCACTGCAAACTCAGGCGTGCCGGCAAAGACGACGTCCAGCGGGGAAAAATGGCTCGGAGCCAATTTACGTCGTCGGTCGCGAAACGGCTGCCCGCGATCGTCCGGAAAATTGGCTCCGGGGCATTTTTCAGATGACGGGGACTCGGGGCCGCTCGCGCTCGGGTGCGCCGCTTGCGCGCTCGCGACGCTCTTTCTCGAGCTTCTTGCGGATGCGGGTGCGCTTGAGCTCGGACAGGTAGTCGACGAACAGCTTTCCTTCGAGATGGTCCATCTCGTGCTGGATGCAGACCGCGAGCAATCCCTCGGCCGCGAGCTCGAAGGGCTTCCCGTCGCGATCCAGCGCCCGGACCGTGATCCGCGCCGCACGGTCGACCAGGTCGAAGACGCCGGGCACGGACAGGCACCCCTCCTCGCCCTCCGCGACGCCGTCGCGGGTGAGTATCTCGGGGTTGACCAAGGCGAGCGGCTCGTTGCGCTCCTGGCTTACGTCGAGCACCAGCACGCGCTCGTGGACGTCGACCTGAGTCGCTGCGAGCCCCACACCCGGCGCGCCGTACATCGTCTCGAACATGTCCTCGATCAGCTGGCGGATACGCGCATCCACGGCCGCGACTGGCTTCGCCTTGGTGCGAAGCCGCGGATCCGGGTACTCCAGTATGGTGAGAACTGCCATGTTTCGACTCGAACCTGCGACCCCCGTCAAGTTACCTGATCCGGGCGCCCGGGGACTCGCCCACTTTCTGCGGAAATGCTGCTAAAGTTAAGCCGCGCTTGAACTTACAGACCACTAAAACGCTACTGGATTCCGTCGCCATCCAGTGGTCGGTGCTGACTGAGACTCAGTCGGCAGCAGCCTTCGCGCAGGCCGGATTATAAGGCGACGGTCGCGACCCTGACACCCAGCGGAGTAAAGGGATGGATCGTCACCCACGCCTCGACCCCGACCATGCGCCGGCCGGGCGCCCTCGTCTGCGAGCCTGCGCCCTGGCTCTCGCCGGCGCCTGCCTGGGGCTGGCCCTGGGCGCTGCGGCTCCCACCCTGGCCCAGGACGAGGTCTCCGGCCAGTCGATGTCGGTCCCGCTCGCTCCTGACGCGCCCGATACCTACGTGGTCAAGCGCGGCGACACGCTCTGGGACATCTCGGCGGTCTTCCTGCGCGATCCCTGGTACTGGCCAGAACTCTGGTACGTCAACCCGGCGATCGAGAACCCCCACCTGATCTACCCCGGCGACGTGCTTCATCTCGTCTATGTCGACGGGCGCCCACGCGTCACGCGTCGGCCGCGCCGGCGACGTGCGGCTCTCGCCGCAGGTGCGCTCGCAGCCGCTCTCCGAGGCGGTGCGCGCGATCCCGTATGACCTGCTGATGACCTTCGTCGGCCGGCCGGCGGTCCTGACCAAGGACCAGGTCAAGCACCAGCCGTACGTCATCGGCATCCGCGACCGGCACATCGTCGGCTCAGACCAGAACGAGGTGTACGGCCGCGGTCTCGAGCAACCGGCGGTCGGCACGCGCTACTCGATCATCGCCGTCGGCGAGAAGCTCGAAGACCCCGACGACGGCGACCTGCTGGGCTACATCGGTCACTACGCCGGCACTGGCGAGGTCATCGACAACACCGGCTCCGACAAGAAGGCGCTGGCGCACATGCGCGTCGTCGACTCCGGCCGGGAAATTCTCCAGGGCGACAAGCTCTTCCCGGCGGAGACGAAAATCGGCGCCGACTTCGTGCCAAGCGCGCCGTCCAAGGCTGATCTCGACGGGCAAGTGATCGCGGTCGTAGACGGCGTGTACGTCGCGGGCCGCTACCAGGTGCTCGCGATCAACCGCGGCAAGCGCGACGGGCTGGTGCCCGGTAACGTCGTCGGCATCTTCTCGCGCGGCGAGCTGGTCCGCAATCGCTACGACGCGAGCAGAACCTGGGGGAACATGGCGACGCACTACGAGAAGGTGCGCATGCCCACCGAGCGAGCCGGCACGCTGCTGCTCTTCACCGTGGACGACCGCATGAGCTACGGGGTCGTGGTCGAGAGCACGATCGATATGCGGCTCGGCGACTACATTCAGCACCCGAGCGTCGGGCACCGCGACACAGGGCTCACCGCCGACTACGGCGGCTGACCGCCCTCGACACCAGACAAAGAGAGCCGATTCTCGAAGAGCCTCCCGGGCGCGAATCCCGGTAGGCTCTTCGCGCATGGACGACCCGAATCCGTGGCTCGCGCTCGCACGCGCTCCCGGCCTGCACGCGGGCAAGCTGCCGCCCGGACCGTTGCGCGAGAATCCGACGCTGCTCGCGCGCGAATCACGCAGCGCGCTCGCGGCACTCGGGCTGCCGGCAGCGGCGATCGATGCACTGAGGAACCCGGAGCCGGCAGGACTCGCCGACGACGAGCGCTGGCTCGCGGGCGAGCAACCGCCGGATCGTGGGCTATGGCACGCCCGGCTATCCGGGTCTGCTCGCAGCCATCGCCGACGCCCCGCTCGCGCTCTTCGTCGAGGGCGAGGCGGACGTCCTCGGCCTGCCGCAGCTCGCAATGGTCGGCGCCCGCAACCCGACCGCGATCGGCCGCGACACCGCAACGCAGTTTGCCGCGCACCTCGCGCGCGCCGGGCTCGCGATCACCAGCGGGCTCGCGCTCGGCATCGACGCGGCGAGCCATCGCGGTGCGCTCGCAGGCAAGGGCCGCACGGTCGCGGTGCAGGGCTGCGGTCCCGACCGCATCTATCCCGCGGAGCACGCGGAGCTCGCACGCGAGATCGCGGCGCAGGGTGCGCTCGTGACGGAATTTCCGACCGGAGTGCCACCGCTGCCGGAGCATTTTCCGCGGCGCAACCGCATCATCAGCGGGCTCGCGATGGGGACGCTCGTCGTGGAGGCGGCGCTCGCGAGCGGCTCGCTGATCACCGCCCGCCTCGCGAGCGAGCAGGGACGCGAGGTGTTCGCCATTCCCGGCTCGATCCACAGCCCGCTGTCGCGCGGGTGTCATCGCCTGATCCGCCAGGGTGCAAAGCTCGTCGAGAGCGCGGATGACATATTCACGGAACTCGGAGCCCTTCTCGCTGGTCTTGGTGAAGAGGCGGCTCGTCCCGAAGCGCCTGATGGGCAAGCGGAAACGGGCCGCGCGTTGGACAAGGAGTATGAAATCCTGTTAGATGCGCTCGGCTTCGAGCCGGCCAGCGTCGATGCGCTCGTGTCACGAACGGGCCTGCGCGCCGACGCGGTGGCTTCGATGCTGCTTATCCTCGAACTCGAGGGGCAGGTCGAACAGCAGCACGGCGGGGTTTTCTGCCGCAAGCTGCCGGGGAAACAGGAATGAAGGAAAGCGTCCTCGACATCCTGATCTACCTGTTCGAGAACTACTTCGATGGCGAGCTTGAGGATGGGTTTGAACCCGATCGCGACACGCTGACGCAGGAGCTCGAACACGCGGGGTTTCCCACCGCCGAGGTCGAGCGGGCGCTTGCCTGGCTCGAGGAGCTCGCGGCGGACCCGGGCCGCGCGGAGCTCGCGTCGAACGGCCGCGCGATCCGCATCTTCGACACGCTCGAGCAGGCGCGGCTCGACACCGACTGTCGCGGCTATCTCGTCTACCTCGAGCACGTCGGGATCCTGTCGCCCACTCAGCGCGAGCGTGTGATCGACCGGCTGATGGCGCTCGACGGCGACGAGATCGACATCGAGAAGCTGAAGTGGGTGGTGCTGATGGTGCTCTTCAGCCAGCCGGGAGCAGAAACCGCCTATTCGCGGATGGAGGACCTGGTGTTCGAGGACCGCAGCGGAGCGATCCACTGAGCGGCGTGCTACAGCGCGCAGACACGACGCCGCGGCCCGCCGCGGCTTGATTTTTTCTGGGGCGGAGATTTCTTGACCAGGAACGTCGTCATCGTCGAGTCGCCCGCGAAGGCGAAAACCATCAAGAAGTACCTGGGCAAGGACTTCGAGGTGATGGCCTCCTACGGCCACGTGCGCGACCTCGTGCCCAAGGAAGGCGCGGTCGATCCGACCCGCCAGTTTGCGATGCGCTGGGAGATCATCGACAAGAACAGGAAGCACGTCGACGCGATCGCGCGCGCGGTGAGAAAGGCCGACGCGCTCTATCTCTCGACCGACCCCGACCGCGAGGGCGAGGCGATCTCATGGCATCTCTACGAGCTGCTGAAGGACTCGGGCGCGCTCGACGGCAAGAGCGTGCATCGGAGCGTCTTCTACGAGATCACCCGCAACGCCGTGCAGGAAGCAGTCGATCAGCCTCGCGAGATCTCCCAGGAGCTGGTCAAGGCCTATCTCGCACGCCGTGCGCTCGACTACCTCGTGGGCTTCAACCTCTCGCCACTGCTCTGGAAGAAGGCCGGTCTCTCCGGCGCCTCCGCGGGGCGCGTGCAGTCGCCCGCGCTCAGGATGATCTGCGAACGCGAGGAGGAGATCGGGGCCTTCGTCGCACGCGAGTACTGGACGATCGACGCCCAGGCCGAAAAGGACGCGCAGCAGTTCGGCGCGCGACTCGCGCAGTTCCGCGGCGAAAAGGTCGAGCAGTTCACGGTCACCACCGCCGCGCAGGCCGAGGAAGTGCGCAGCGCGCTCAACCAGGCGGCGGCCGGAAACCTCACTGTCGCGAACGTCGACCGGAAGCAGCGCCGGCGCAACCCCTCGCCGCCCTTCACGACCTCCACCCTGCAGCAGGAGGCGGCGCGCAAGCTCGGCTTCGGCGCGCAGCGCACGATGCGGGTCGCGCAGCGGCTCTACGAAGGCATGGACTTCGGCGAGGGACCGATCGGCCTCATCACCTACATGCGCACCGACTCGGTGAACCTCGCGGTGGAGGCCGTGCGCGAGATCCGCTCGACGATCGCCACGCTGTACGGCGCGGAAGCGCTGCCGGATGCGCCGCGGACTTACCGCACCAAGTCGAAGAACGCGCAGGAAGCGCACGAGGCCGTGCGCCCGACTTCGCCCGAGCGCACCCCCGAGAAGCTCGCGGGCAGGCTCGACGGAGACGAGCTCAAGCTCTACACGCTCATCTGGCGCCGCGCGGTGGCGAGCCAGATGGAGGCCGCGGTGTTCGATACGGTGGCCGTGGATCTCGACGCGGGCCAGGGCCACGTATTCCGCGCCAACGGCTCGACGCTGATCACGCCGGGATTCCTCGCGGTGTACCGCGAGAGCTTCGATGACGCCGCTTCGGACGACGAGAACGACCGGATGCTCCCGGCGATGGAGGTCGGCGATCGCGTCAGGCTGCTCGAGATACGACCCGAGCAGCATTTCACCGAGCCGCCGCCGCGATACTCCGAGGCGAGCCTCGTCAAGGCGCTCGAGGAGCACGGCATCGGGCGTCCCTCGACCTACGCGAGCATCATCCAGACGCTCCTCTACAAGAAGTACTGCGAGCTCCTGAACAAGCGCTTCGTGCCGACCGACCTCGGCAAGATCATCAACCGCTTCCTCACCGGCAACTTCGAGCGCTATGTCGATTACGGCTTCACGGCCGAGATGGAGGACGAGCTCGACAACATCTCGCGCGGCGAGGAGGACTGGGTGCCGGTGCTCGAGCGGTTCTGGGAGACGCTAAGCGCGCAGATCGCCGACGTCGACGAGAACGTCACGCGGCAGGACGTTTCGATGGCACGGGACATCGGTACCGATCCCGTTTCCGGCAAGCCGGTGAGCGTGCGCTACGGCCGCTACGGCGCGTTCGCACAGATCGGCACGCGCGAGGACGAGGAGAAGCCGAAGTTCGCGAGCCTGCGCCCGCACCAGCGGATGGATACGCTCACGCTGCCGGAGGCGCTCGAGCTCTTCAAGCTGCCGCGCGTCGTCGGGCAGACCGACGACGGTCACCCGATCCGCATCGCGATCGGCCGCTTCGGGCCCTACGTGCAGTTCGCGCCGAAGAAATACGCCTCGCTCAAGGTCGACGACGACCCGTACACGATCACGCTGGAGCGCGCGCGCGATCTCATCCGCGAGAAGCTCGAGATCGAGGCCAACCGCATCATCCGCGAGTTCCCAGAGGCAGGCATCCAGGTGCTGAACGGCCGCTACGGGCCGTACATTACCGACGGCAAGCGCAACGGGCGGGTTCCGAAGGACCGCGACCCGAAGTCGCTCACGCTCGAGGAATGCAAGACGCTGCTGGAAGCCGCCCCACCGCGACGCGGACGCTGGGGACGCAAGACCCCTTCCGCCGACAAGACGCCTGCCGGCGAAGCGTCGCCGACCGCGACCGGCGAGCCGGTGAAACCGAAGGCTGCGACGCGCCGAAGGGCAAAGGCCCCGGCGGACGTGGAGACCGCGGCACCGAAGCCGGCGCGTGCGGCCGCACGCGCGGTAGCCAAACCTCCCACGCGCAAGAAGGCGGCACGCAAGCGCCGCATCGCGGCCGGCGGCCGTGAAGAAACGCGCTGGAGCCGGCG
>CAVSKB010000016.1:0-138680 GCA_963728295.1 uncultured Gammaproteobacteria bacterium
CGCCACGCCCTTCTCGCCGACGATGATCGATGGCCACGCCGGTCCCAGCCGCGCGCGTGCGACACGTCGTGCAGCACGATGATGCCCGGAGCACCCAACGCCGTGCCGCTGCCGCGACCACTCCGGTGGAACGACCTGTCCCGATCGCCGACAAAATGCTGTTGCACCAGTGATGCCGGCAGCGGCCCGGTGCGCACCGGGTTCAGCGACCCTTCCAGCGGCGTGGCCCGCGGTACGCCGCCCACGCGTCGATATCGAGATTGCCACCGATCGTGAGGACACGTTGCACTCCGCCGAGACGCTCGGCGAGCAGCACGGCCAGCGCGCCGCCGCCGCTGTGTCCGTAAGCTCGATCGCGTCGGTCGTCACGCCCGGTGCGCGTCTGCTCGATGACCCGCGCCATGCTGTCGACGATCCGCGGGCTGAATCGATCCAGCGTCCAATCGCGCGGCGTGCAGGACGGATCGTTCGCGAGCCCGAAATAGCACGGCCGCCCCACATAGATCGACGGCGCCGGATCGATCGCCATCAACCGCAGCATCAACGGGTTACGCGGTGTCGGGTCCGCGGCCACATCGTGGCGGGCGACGTAGGGCGTTCCATCACCCTCGATGTAGACATGCAGCGCGCCCTGCGGACGCTGCTGACGCGCATTCGTGAACACCACATGCGTGTAATCCACGCCGCGTTGCACGCGGCGCTCGAACCCGAATTCGCGCGCGATCTCGTCGGGACGCGACAGGCTCCCCGCGCAACCCGTCGCGACCATAGCCGCCGCGGCCACAAACACGGCCCGCCGCGCGCGTATCTCGCTCGTCAGGGACATCTGCCGCGAGCTATGCCCTTTCCTCCGCCTCGAGCAGCGTCAGCTCGAGCCCGTACCCGGCGAGGAAGTTCCGCCAGAGCTGCCGCCGCTCATCGAGACGTCGTTCGTACGAAGCGTCCAGCCCCATTCGGGCGGCGTAGGGCGCCTCGTCGACCACGATCAGCAGCTCGGGTGCGGGGCGTGCACGCTGCACGGCGTCTCGCACCGTGGCGACCACGAGGCCGTGATTCTCGCTCTCCGGCGTGGCACCGAGGCTGAACAGGAGCACGTGAGCTTCGGAAGCCGGGGCACCCGGGCCCGCTTCCAGGCCGCCCGCGAGCGCTTCCTCGCCATAGTGCAGCACTGGTTGTGTCGCGAGCCGGACAGGTGTTCCGAGGTGGCGCGCCAGCATGCTCTGTAGCGCGGCCAGCGTTCCGGCCGGTGGCTCGTAGGCATAAGGCTTCACGACAACCACGGCACTGCGCATCCCCCGTCCAGCCGCCCCGAACACACGCCGCGCATAGGCCGCGAGTGAAGGCGGCATGCCGGAGAAATAGGTCGAGCGCAGCTCGGCCAGCCAGCCAGCCACTGCGAGCGCAGTTCGCGGGATGACGACATAGATGGCGAGGGTGACGGCGATGAGGTGGATCCAGGGCGCGGCATCGCCGCCACCGCCAGCGCCGTCCCAGCGCAGCGCGGCGACCGCGTCCGTCGATGCGGGCAGCGCCACCCCGGACAGGCGCGCCGCCGGGCCGTGAAACCACGCGAAGCACGTCGAGACCTGCGAGGGGCCGAGAAACGTGCTTTCCCAGCCCGCCTCATAACGAAAGACGATGCCGCGGAAGTACAGACCGGCGATCAAACCGAGCGCGAGGGTCGCCGAGCCGAGATGCAGCAGACGTCGGGCCAGCGCGCCCGCGATGGGCGGCGACAGGCGGGCCCACTCCGTGACGAACGCCTCCACGGCACGGCCGAGCCCGACATGCACTTCGCCGCTCCTGCGTGCGATCGCGCGCAGCGGCCGGCCCACTGCCCGGCCGGCGATGGCGGCGAGCCCGCGTCCCGGACCGGCATCACGGCGGGTCCGACCAGCCCCGCGATTTTGCGCAGCCAGGCCGCGCCGAGTAGGAGGTATATGAGGAGGTTCCAGGCGATCACGCCCAGAAAGGGGAAAGCAAGAATGTTGATGCGGCGTGCTTCCTGGAGCGCCGAGAGAAGCATTCCGGATACCAGGGCACCAACCAGCAGCAACACGGTGAGCCACGCCGGCCACCGCACGCGCTCGAGCAGAGACTTGAGCACTGGGAAGCGTTGATCCAGCGACGCAGCCAGCCGTTCGGAGCGCTCAGTCAATGCCCGCGCGTGGCGGCGTCCCGGGCGCGCGGTATCGAAGTCGGCGGTCGAGAGACCGAGCTCGCGCAGCGTCTCGCGCGTCGCCTGCTCGCGATCGGCCAGCGGCAGCAGGGCGTGCGTCGGGTCGGTTTCCTCGACGGCCTTGACCAGCAGGACGACGGGGATCGAATTGGCGCGCATCGCGCCGGCATGCTACCCGATCGCGCGCTCCGCCTCGTAATGCGAGAATCGGCTCAGAGCGGCGTTACAGTTCGAGATGTAGCTCCGAGGCAAGTCATGGGCAAGTACGTCACGCATAAGGGCGGCTGTCACTGCGGCGACGTCGCATTCGAGGTCGCCGCGCCAGCCCGGCTGCGCGTGCAGGAGTGCAACTGCTCGATCTGCCGGATGACGGGGTTTCTGCACCTGATCGTCCCGGCGAGCTGCTTCGTGCTGATGAAGGGCGCTGACGCGCTCACGACCTATGCCTTCAACACCGGCACCGCGCAGCACCTGTTCTGCCGGCGCTGCGGCATCAAGTCCTTCTACGTGCCGCGCTCGAACCCGGACGGCTTCAGCATCAACGCGCGTTGCCTTGATCCCGCCACGATCGAACGCCTGGACATCGAGCCCTTCGATGGCCAGAACTGGGAGGCGTCGGCGGATACGCTGCGCGAGCTTTCGCGGGAGTAGGCGCCTGCCCCCAGGGCGCCGAACCCGATTTGAGCTACGCCGTCAGGCGGCGCGGCTCGGCGGCGGTCGCGGCATCGGCGCGGCTTGCTCCGGACTCGCGGAACCGTAGAGGTTCGCCGACACGTGCGGGGCGGGCCGCTTGCGTGCCTTCAACCGCTCGGCGCGCAAGGCCTTGGCGCGTTCGGCGCGACGGTGCTCCCGCCGGCGGCGCAGTGCGCCCACCGATACCAAGGCAATCACTGCCAGGAGAAACATCAATAGAATTAGCTTCATTCCCTAAACTCCGACCGAGTTGCGGCGCCGTCCCCGTAGCGCCCTCTTTCCCTGTTTGTAGGTTGCGCGCCTTCCTGGCGGTTACGGGGAGGATGCCATCGACGGCGCCCCCGCACAATCCGGATTAGGTGCAAACGGATGAAATTTCTGCTACAGGCGGGCGCCTGCCGCCCGCGACCGGCGCCGCCCGGATTGAGTCAAGTGCGAAAGGGTCAGCGGGGCTGGGGCCGGAGCTGGTCCAGACGGGTCTGACCGCTCCGGGTCTCGTAGAAGCACGACGCCTGGTAGAGCGCGTTGCCCTGCTTGAGCTGCAGCCCCACGGTCAGGCCGTTCTGCACGGGGCTCGCAGCGCGCTGCCCCACCACCTGGTAGCCGACACGCTTGGCGTGGGCCATGCAGGCGGTCTCCGCCCTGACCTTGAGATCGGTGCCGGCACCACCACCGGACCCGCTGCCCTGGTCGATGAAGAGGCTCGATCGGTTACTTTGCGGGTCGTAACGGCAATCCGCGGCTACCGGGTGCCCGCGCAGCTTGCCGTGCACCGTCGCCTGCCAGTAGCTACCGTGGCTCCGCGCCGGCGTGACGTTGAGCACCGCGATGAACTGCCGTTGCGCCTCCGCGCGGCAGGAAGCCTCGGCACGCTGCTGCATGCCGCTCGAGCCGCCCCCGTCTCCACCGCCGCCGATCGCCCGGAACTGCGCCTGGCAGCCGGCCGTGACCCAGACGACGCCCGGCCGCACGCCCCACGTCGAATCCTTGCGGCAGTTTCCGGTGTACGTGCGCACCATCTGCGCGTCAGTGCCCCCCTGGATGCGGCACTCGCGGTACCGGCCGTCCGTGGAGCGGCAGTCGAAGTACTGTCCGCCGCCGCCACCACCCGGATCTCCGCGCACGACCTCGAACTGCGCCCGGCAGCCGCGGTCGACCCACACCCGGTCGCCGCGCTGACCCCAGTTGTACCCCTCCTGGCAGGCCGTCTTCGAGTACTGCCGAACCAGCCGCGCCCGCCCGTCGACAGGGAGCTGGCACTCGCGGTACTTCGCGTTCTCCGACAGGCAGTCAAAGCGCATCCCGCCGCTGCCGCCACCACCGCCACCGCCGAAGTCGAACCCCGAGAAGCTGACCTGCCCGGTGCTGGTGCGCACCGAGCAGATGCCATCGTCGGTGCGCCCTTGGGCGTTGCGCAGGGTGAGCTCGAGCTGCCAACCGTCCGGGACCTGCCGGAAATTGCCGGTACGCAGCGACCTGGTAGCCGTTGCGGCCGGCTTCCCGCGCGCAATCGCTCTGCGCCGATCGGGTGGCCGGGGCCTGGGCGAGGCCGGGCACCGGCCGCAACAGGCCCGCCGTGACGGCGACCGCGATCAGAACTGCGCGCATCCCGGTCTTCCGCTCCATGACTGCTCCCTCGTCCCGCGTCCGGGTGCTGCTTTCTGATCGATGTCTACCAGTGGATGCCGCGCATGATCGTAGCGAAGATCATTGCCTCGCGCGTCGGCGGCCGCTGCGACTCCTCGCCTTTCCTGCCCTGTGCCGCCGCCGAGTCCGGGAACATGCGGAAGGCCGTGTTCATCACGACCTCGGACATCTTCGGCATCATCAGGTGCATGATCTCGGCGGCCACCCCGAGCCGCGTCGCGATGCGCTGCGGCCGGCGGATGATGGCATCGGCGATCATGTCGGCGGCTTCGTCCGGCGTGATGATGGTCGGCATCTCGTCGTAGATCTTCGTCGGCGCGATCATCGGCGTGCGCACCAGCGGCATGTTGATGATCGTGAAATGCACGCCCTCGTCGTGGAACTCGGCGGCCGCGCAGCGCGCGAAGGATTCCAGCGCCGCCTTCGAGGACACATAGGCCGAGAACCGCGGGGCGTTGGTCAGCACGCCGATCGAGGAGATGTTGACGATGTGACCGGACTTTCGCGCGGTCATCGCCGGCAGCAGGTTCATCGTGAGCCGCACGCAGGCGAAGTAGTTGAGCTGGATCGTGCGCTCGAAGTCGTGGAACCGGTCGTAGGAGAGGTTGATCGATCGGCGGATCGAGCGTCCCGCGTTGTTGATCAGGATGTCGACGCCGCCGAACTCCTTGAGGATGTCGCGGGCCAGCTTGTCGTTCGCGGCATAGTCGGTGATGTCGCACGAGTAGGTTGTCGCGTGCCCGCCGCGATCGGTGATCAGCTTGCGCACCTCCGCGAGCTTTTCCTCGTCGCGCGCCACGATCACGACCTTGCCACCGGCGTCGGCGATCCGGACCGCCGCCGCCTCGCCGATCCCGGATGATCCACCCGTGATTACGACGACCTTGCCCTTGACCGCGCCCTTGAGGCTCCGATCGATCGAGAGATCCGGATCGAGGTGCCGCTCCCAGTAATCCCACAACCGCCAGGCGTAGTCCTCGAGCGGCGGGACGCGGATGCGCGCCTTGTCCAGCAGCTTCTGCGTCGCGCTCGAATCGAACCGCGTCGGGTAGTTCATGAACTGCAGCACGGCGCGCGGCACCTGCAGATCGCGCAGCACCTGGTCGAAGACGTTCTGTACGGGCTTGTTGCGCCCGAGAGCGCCCAGCATTCCCTCCGGCACCATCGCAAACACCTTTGGATCGACGCGCATCGCCATTTCGGGCGCGTGCGCTGCGCGAGCGAAGATGTTGAGCGCCTCGCCGACGCGCATCACTCGCGGATCGGTGAGATGAAAGCAGCGGCCGTCCTTGCCCTTCAGATGCGCGAGGTGAACCATCGCGTCGACGACGAAGTCGACCGGCACCAGGTTGAGGTACCCGCCCTCGACGCCAACCAGCGGAATCCAGCGCGGCCAGGACTCCCGAAGCTTCTGCAGCGCCTTGAAGAAGTAGTAGGGGCCGTCGATCTTGTCGATCGCGCCGGTCTGCGAATGCCCGACGACGGCACCGGGCCGGTAGATGCGGAAGGGCACGCGGCCATTGGCGCGCACCATCGCTTCGGAATCGTGCTTGGTGCGGTGATACGGGTGATCGAGGTCCTCGGCCTCTTCGAACATGTCCTCGGTGAACGTGCCGCGATAGAGACCCGCCGCGGCGATCGAGCTCACGAAATGGAAGCAGCCGGCGTCGACGTCATGCGCGAACGAGAGCGCGTGCTCGGTGCCGGTGATGTTGGCGCGGTGCATCGCCTCGGCGCTGGCCTCGATGTCGTAGACGGCGCCGAGATGGAAGAAGTGCGTGATCTTGCCCTTGAGCTTGCGCAGATCCGCGCTTGCCGATCCCGAGTCCGGTCTGCGCGAGGTCGCCCTTGACCGCGATCACGCGCCGGGCGGCTTCCTTTCCCCAGAACTCCTTGAGCTCGTCGAGCTTGCTCAGCGACCGTCCGCGCACGAGGACATAGACCGTGCTCCTGCCGCGCTGCAGCAGCGTGCGTACCAGGTAGCGGCCGATGAACCCGGTCGCGCCGGTCACGAAGTAACTCATGTTCTTCTCCCAAGGCCGGCGCGGCGCAGACGACCTGCACCGGTTTTTGCGCCTACCATAGAAGCCGGCCCGGGGCAGGTCAACGCCGAATGACGAGACAGCAGCAGACCACCGCAACGCCGAAGACCAGGCGAAAGAAAATGCGGTGGCGGGCCGATTGACACAGTGCAGCATGCGGCTACGATGCGCGCTCGTCGATCGGTGATTGGTCGGTGATTGCAGGGCAGCGAGCCCGCGGGGGTGTGATGGCCACACGAAAGCGCCGTGGTGGGTCGGGCAAGGCGAAGTCCTCCGGGTCGCGCAGCACGGGTATCCCGGCCGGGATGATGGAAGGTGTACAGCAGATCTGGCTTGCGGGCATGGGTGCGCTCGCCCGCGCCCAGCGTGACGGGCCTGCGGCATTCAACGATGCGGTGACAGAGGGGCTGAAGCTCCTCGACCGCTCGCGATCAGGTGCCGAGCGTCTCGTCAGGGAGGCGATCGACACGGCGCAGGGATCGATGCAGGCGCGCATCGACAGCGCGATGAGCCAGGCGAACGAGACCTGGGACAGCCTTGAGACCATGTTCCAGAACCGCGTGCAACGCGCGCTGATGCAGATCGGCGTCCCCACCGCCGAGGAAGTTCGCAAGCTGACGCGCAGGGTCGCCGAGCTCAACGAGAGCGTCATGGCGTTGTCGCTCAAGCGGGCCGCCCCTCGTTCGGCGCAAGGCGCGCATCAAGCGCGCTTCCGGGACCTCGAGCAGGCGCCGGCGGCGCGCCTGATCGACGAGGCCGACCGGGCTCATGCTCGATCTGCAACGACGCGAAGTGCTCGATGACGAGTCGCGGAGTTTCGAAGGTGCGGTCCGCGCCGGGCTCACCGCGTGAGGCTGCGTGGGCCTCCTGCCGCGGGATCCCGGCGCCGCATCGAATCGGGCAGGCTGCACAAGCTGCTGACGCGCAATGCGGAGCTTCGCGATGTGTTCCGCGGCGAGCCCGAGCTCACGCGCAGGCTCGAGGCGCTGCAGGACTGGCAATCACGTCGCCTGCTGCGCACGCACAAGGACCTGCATTCGGATCCGCGTTACCGGCCGGCCGTCGAATTCTTCACTGACGAGCTTTACGGCTCTGGCGATCCGCGGGCGCGCGATCGCGACCTGCTCAAGGTCGAGCGCATGATGGAGCGGTTGCTGCCACCCGATGCGCTGGCGGCGCTCTGCCTTGCCATCGAGCTCGAAGTACTGTCGCAGGAGCTCGATGCGGAAGTGGTGCGCGCGCTGCCGGACGGCGCGATCACCGAAGAGAGGTATGCTGAGGCGTATCGCACCGTTGGTCGGCGCGAGGATCGTGAGCGGCAGATCGAGCTCATGAACAGCATCGGGCAGTACCTGGATGGCGTCGTAAAGAAACCCATCGTGCGGGCGCTCGTGCACCTCGCACGCGCGCCCGCGCATGCCGCCGGGTTCGGCGGCCTGCAGGACTTCCTCGAGCGGGGTCTCGCGGCCTTCGAGCGCATGGGGGGCGCCGAGCCATTCCTCGCGGCCATCCACGATCGGGAGCAGCACGCGATGGAGGAGTTGTTCGCCCGCACGGCCCAAGACAGGGACGGTGTGAGCGACCCGGACGAGGGCTCCGTCGCATGAGCCGTCCGCGGAAGCGCATGCTGCGCTGGCGGCGGCCGGCGGTACAGGTCGACCTGCCGCTTCCCGATCCGCCTGGCAACTCGAAGGCGGAGAGCTCACTCGACCTGCCGTGGTGGCAGCGGCCGGTCGCAGTCGCGACCCTCGCGGGCCTGGCCGCGTTGCTGCTCATCCTGACGATCGCGTCTCAGGTCAGCGTGCGCCGCGAGCGTGTTGCTGCGGCCGCACTTGCCGCGCAGCTCAAGACCGCGACGCTGCGCGCACCGACACGCGACCGCTCGCTGCGGATCGTGCCGAATCCGCGCAGCTGGTCGGCGGCGCCGGATGCGACGATCGCGTGGCCAGAGCCGCCCGAGCTGATCGAGCTCTTCATGCCGGTGAGTTATTCGCGTTATCGTGTTTTCGCGGTCACGATCGACAAGACCGACCAGGGCCGCATGATGGTGCTGCAGCGGGTGACCCCCGACTCGAACGGCGACCTGCGGATCTCGCTCAACTCGAGCGCCTTCGGGCCGGGCGAGTACCGCTTGCGGCTGCAGGGCTATACCTGGCAAGGTCGGCGCGTCGACGCCGGCTGGATACGCCTCCGCATCAAACCGAGGTCGCCGCCGCAGTAGAGGCTCGCCGCCGGGCCGCCAGTGGCTGCTCGCCGACACGCGGCCGCGGCGGTCGGGCCTCGCCGACGCGCGGCCGCGGTGTATCCACAGCCGCTAACCACGATCGACGGACGGTGAAGAGCTGCGGAGGGTGCCCCGCACGTTCTGTCGGCGCGCGCCGGGTCGCTGGCGGTATCGCGGAATCGTCGAGGCAACCCTTCGCTAAGAGTGCCCGCGACGTCCAACTGCGGTTGATGCGGTAGCGGATGCCGACCGCGCGGGCACCCTGGCGATGCCACTCGCTCCAGTACGCCTGATCGCCCAGCACCTCACGCTCCTGGCCATGCAGGAGCTTGGCGATCTGCGTGCTGTCGTGCACGTTCGCCGCCGTGGTGGTCAGGGTGTGCACGATGCCACGGCGGTCGGTACCGACGTGCGCCTTCATCCCAAAGTACCAAGTCCTTGCCCTTCTTGAGTCTGGTGCATCTCCGGGTCGCGCTCGCCGCGGGCATTCTTCGTCGAGGGCGGCGCGGAGATGATCGTTGCATCAACGATCGTTCCCGACTTCAGCAGCAGCCGCTTCTCCTCGAGCAGCACTCTGAATCTCGGCAAAAATCCGCTCGGTGAGCTGGTGCTCCTCGAGAAGATGCCGAAAGCGGAGGATCGTCGACTCATCCGGGACGTCATCCTCGGCCAGCTCGATGCCGGCGAAGCGACGCATCGACTCGATGTCGTACAGGGAGTCGGCGGCCTGCGGTTGCGGCTGGGATACCACCACGTCCACGCGCCGGCTCGGGACGCCACCGTGGCATCGGCGAGCCGGCGTTTGGACCGGGTGTCGTGGGCGCAAGCCACGCCTGAACACTCCCGCAGTCAGACGTCGCGGACCACTCCGAGGCTGATGACTCTGCGACGATTCCGCGATACCGCCGCGGCTGCGGCACGCTCCGACAAAATGTGCGGGGCACCCTCTTCCGCTCTGCAACGTTCCTCGATCGTGGTGACCGGCCCACGAGATACCCGGGCCGAGCGTCGGCGAGCAGCCACAGCGGCCGAGCGGCGGCGGGCAACCGCCGCGGTCGGGTGCCGGCGAGCAGCCACGGCCTATGTGCGCAGCGTCGCCACCGGCGGGTGCGTGACTACCGAGCGCGCGGCAAGTACCCCCGCGACGCCGACGAGCACGGCACCACCGCCGAGACCCACAAGCCAGATCAACAAACCGGGCGTGTACTTCAGGTCGAATACCTCGCGCGCTAGGAAGTAACCGGCCACCGTGGCGCCGGCGGCCGCGAGCAATCCCGCCAGCGCGCCCAGTGCCATGAACTCCGCCGCTATGCCCTGGAACACGACGCGGCGGCTGGCCCCGAGTGTACGCAGCATCGCGCTTTCGAAGCGGCGCTCGTCGCGCGTGGCCTGAACCGACGCAACGAGCACCGTGAGACCCGCGAGCAGCGTGAACAGGAAAACGTACTGCACGGCGAGCGCGGCCTTGTCCATGACCTCGCGCACCTGCGAGAGCAGTGCGTCGATGTCGATGATCGTGACCTCCGGGAAGCGCCGCACGAGCTCGACCAGTGCAGGCCGCTGTGCGGTCTCGACGTGCACGCTCGTGATCAGCGTGCCGGTGATCTCATCGAGCACGCCGGGCGAGAACACGACGAAGAAGTTCGGCTGGAAAGAGTCCCAGCGCACCTCGCGCAGGCTTGCGACACGTGCTTCGATCGGCTCACCGGCGGCGTCGTAGCTCAGGCGATCGCCGATCTTGAGCCCCAGCGACTTGGCGAACTCGCGCTCGACCGAGACACGCGGTCCGCCGCCGTCGCCCTCGCGCCACCATTCGCCCGCGATGAGCCGGTTGTCCGATCGCAGCGTCGCGGCCCAGGTGAGATTCGCTTCGCGCTCGAGCCATTCGCGCGCGTCCTCGGTCGGCAACCTGACCTCCGCGGCGGGCACGCCGTTGATGGCCGTCAGGCGTGCGCGCACCATCGGTACGAGCTCGGTGGGCGGCAGGCCGCGATCCGCGAAGAATGCGCGCAGTTCCTCGCCCTCGTCGGGGCGGATGTTGATCATGAAGTAATTGGGTGCATCGACGGGCAGGCTTGCGCGCCACTCCTCGAGCAGGTCGTTCCGCACCAGCGCGAGCAGCAGCAGCACCATCAGGCCCAGGCCAAAGGCGATGATCTGCACGACACTGTCGCGACCGCGACGCGCTATGTTCGCGAGCCCGTAGCGCCAGGCCACGCCGACACCACCGCGCAGCGGTGCGAGTGCCCTGACGAGCGCCGCGCCTGCGAGCGCGAGCACGATGAAGGTCGCGGCGATACCGGCCCCGAGATACAGCACCAGCTTTGCATCGCGGAGGAGCCACAGAAGCAGCGCCAGCACGGAGGCGACCGCGACACCGTACACGAAGAGGTAGCGCAGCGGCGGCGGCTCCAGGTTCCGGCGCAGCACGCGCGCAGGTGGCACGCTCTTCAGCTGCAGCAGCGGCGGCAGCGCGAAGCCCACCAGGATCACGACCGCCGTGACCAGCCCGAGCCACAGTGCGTCGGGAGCCGGGGGCGGGAGCTCGCCGCTCACCAGGTCGCGGAGCAGGTACGAGAGCACGGCCTGCGCCGCGAAACCGACCATTGTGCCGACGAGCGCAACCGCGATCGCCACCACGACCAGCTGCGCCACGGTCTGCGCAAGCACGAAACCCTGCGTCGCGCCCATGCACTTCATGAGCGCGGTCTGGTCGAGATGTCGCGCCGTGTAGCGGCGCGCCGCCATCGCCACCGCGACCGCGGAGAGGAGCACGCTCACCAGGCTCGCGAGCGACAGGAACCGGCTCGAGCGCTCGGAGGAGTCGCGGATCTGGGGACTCGCATCCGCAATCGTCTCCAGCCGCTCGCCGCTCTTCTTGTTTGCGAGCAGGTATGCGCGGAACTCCGCCACCTGGGCCGGATCGCCCGCAAAGAGCTCGGCGCGTCGGACCCGGCTGCCGGGCTGGATCAGCTCCGTCGCCTCCATGTCGGCCAGGTTGATGAGCAGCGTCGTCGAGAGATCGCTGAAGCCCATGCCCTGGTCCGGGCGATAGTCGAGCACCCGCGTCACCACGAGCTCGTGCGCTCCGACGCTGATCCGTGCCGGAAGCGGAGCGCCGAGGCGAGCGAGCAGCCGCGAATCGGCCCACGCCTCGCCGCGCGCCGGTATCGCACGGGTCGGACGCGGCGTTCCGAACGGCTCGGTCGGCAATCCGCAGCTCGCCGCGCAGCGGATATCCCTCGCTCGCGGCGCGAAGCGCGACCAGCGTGGACTCGTCTCCGTAATAGACGACGCTCGGCATCGACGCGAGCCGGGCGCTCGCAAGCCCGCGCCGCGCCGCCTCGCGCGCGTAGCCGTCGGCGATTGGCCGCGCGGACTCCAGGCGGAGATCGGCGGCCAGCACGCCACCTGCCTGCTGCGCCACCGCACGGTTCACACGGCTGGTGAAGAATCCGACGGCGGTGAGCGACGCCACGGCGAGCAGCAGTGCCAGCAGCATCACGGTCAGCTCGCCCGACTTGAGGTCGCGCGCAAGATTGCGCAGGGAGAGCCGAAGCGCGACGGCGAGGGGGATTGCACCCTCGACGGCCGTTGCGCGCCGTTGCTCGTTCATGCCTGGCCTTCCACCATCCGGCCCGCGTCGAGCCGGACGAGGCGGCCGCAGCGCGCCGCGATCGAGCGGTCGTGCGTCACGAGGATCAGCGTCGTGCCCGCGCTCGCGTTGAGGCCAAACAGCAGATCCATGATCCGCCCGCCGGTGCCCGAGTCGAGGTTTCCGGTCGGCTCGTCCGCGAACAGCACGTCCGGGCCGGCGACGAATGCGCGCGCGATCGCGACGCGCTGCTGCTCGCCACCGGAGAGCTGCCGCGGATAGTGTCCGACGCGTTCCGCCAGGCCGACCCGGTCGAGGACCTCGAGCGCCGTACGACGCGCATCGGCGCGCCCCGCGAGCTCGAGCGGCAGCATCACGTTCTCGAGTGCCGTCAGCGCCGGCACCAGGTGGAAGGACTGGAAGACGAATCCGACGTGCCGCGCCCGAAGCGCCGCTCGGCCGTCCTCGTCGAGCGCGGTGAGCTCCCGGCCGGCGAGCCAGACGCGCCCGCTGGTGGGCTCGTCGAGCCCGGCCAGCAGCGCGAGCAACGTGGATTTGCCCGCACCGGAAGCGCCCACGACTGCGACCGATTCGCCGCGCCGCACATCGAGCGTGACCTCGGCGAGTATGGCGAGCGTTCCTTCGGGGCTGTTAACCTGCTTGCCGAGCCTCTCCGCCGCAAGCACCGTGTCCATTCGTTCCAAGGTCAGCCTCGCATCGCTCTGTCTCGCCGCGGTCCTGGCGCCGGGCGTCGGCCGCGCGGACGCCGCTCCCACCATCCTGGTGCTGGGTGACAGCCTGAGCGCAGCTTACGGGATCCGTCTCGAGCAGGGCTGGGTGGCCCTGCTCGACGGACGGTTGAAGCAGGAAGGGTACGGGCACCGCGTGGTCAATGCCAGTTCGAGCGGGGAAACCACCGGTGGCGCCCTCGCCCGCCTGCCGCGCGCGCTCGAGCGGCACCGTCCCGCCGTGGTCGTGATCGAGCTCGGTGGCAACGATGGTCTGCGCGGGCTGCCGATCGCCGACGTGCGAGCGAACCTCGATCGGTTGATCCGTGTGTCGCGCGAGGGCGGCGCCGAGGTGCTGCTGGTCGGGATGCGCATCCCGCCGAACTACGGGCCGACCTATACGCGGGAGTTCCACGCCCTCTTCAGCGAGCTGGCGAAGCGTCACAAGGTGGCGCTGGTGCCGTTCCTCCTGGATGGCGTCGCGCTCGACGACTCGCTGATGCAGGAGGACGGCCTCCATCCGAACGCGGCGGCGCAGCCGAGGTTGCTTGCGCAAGTCTGGCCCAAACTCGAGCCGCTTCTAACGCACGACGGAACGCGGGCTTCCGGAACCGGAGCCCAGCCATGAACGACACGGACGTCCCGGCCAGGTCCTGGCTCGCGTCGTACCCGCCCGGCGTACCGGCGACGATAGATCCGGACGAGTATCGCTCGCTCACAGACCTGCTCGAGCACAGCATGGCGAAGCATCACGCTCGGCCTGCGTACACGAGCATGGGACGCACGCTGCGGTACGCGGACCTGGACCGCATGAGCGCCGATCTGGCCGCGTGGCTGCAGCAGGCGGCCGGGCTCTCGAAGGGTGATCGACTCGCGATCATGCTCCCGAACGTCCTCCAGTACCCGGTATCCCTCGTAGCGGCGTTTCGCGCCGGCCTCACGGTCGTCAACACAAACCCGCTCTACACGCCACGCGAGCTCAAGGCTCAGCTCGCGGACTCCGGGGCGCGCGCGGTCGTGATCCTCGAGAACTTCGCCCACGTTCTCGAGGAGGTGATCGAGGACACGGCGATCGAGACCGTGATCGTCACCGGCGCCGGCGATCTGCTGGGGTTTCCCAGGGCGCAGGCCGCGAACTTCATCGTGCGTCATGTCCGCAGACAGGTTCCGGAATGGAGCCTGCCCGACGCGGTGCGCTTCAACGTGGCGCTGTCACAGGGACGCTACGAGAACCGCGTGCCGGTCGAGCTCGGGCCCGAGGACATCGCCTTCCTGCAATACACGGGCGGCACCACGGGCGTCGCCAAGGGGGCGGTGCTCACCCACCGTAATCTCGTCGCGAACGTCCTGCAGCTCGAGAGCTGGATTGCGCCAGCACTCGGCGACGCGGAAGACCCGACGATCGTCGGGGCGCTGCCGATGTATCACGTCTTCGCGCTGACGCAGGCGCTGTTCTTCCTCTACATAGGCGGCTGCAACCTGCTGATCGCGAACCCGCGCGATTTTCCGGCGTTCGTCTCCGACCTGCGCCGCAACCGCTTCACGTTCTTCAGCGGCGTGAACACGCTCTTCAACGCGCTGCTCAACGCGCCTGGATTCGCGGATCTCGACTTCAGCCATCTGCGCGTAAGCCTCGGCGGCGGCATGGCGGTGCAGCGTGCGGTCGCCGAGCGATGGAAGGAGGTCACGGGCAACACGCTGACGGAAGCGTGGGGTCTGACCGAGACCTCGCCCGGCGCGACCGTCAATCGGCTCGACGAGGAAGCGTTCACGGGCTCGATCGGGTTGCCGCTGCCGTCCACCGACATCTCGATCCGCGACGACGACGGCAAACCGCTGCCGCTCGGACAGTCCGGCGAGATCTGCGTAGCGGGCCCGCAGGTGATGCGGGAGTACTGGAAGCGCCCCGACGAGACGGCCAAGGTCATGATGCCCGGTCGCGTGCTGCGCACCGGGGATATCGGCCACATGGATTCCCGCGGCTACGTGTACATCGACGACCGCAAGAAGGACATGATCCTGGTGTCGGGGTTCAACGTGTATCCGAACGAGGTCGAGGGCGTGGTGGCGGCGCATCCGGGCGTGCTCGAGGTCGCCGCGGTCGCGCAGCCCGACGAGCGCGCCGGCGAGGTGGTCGTGCTGTTCGTCGTGCGCAAGGATCCCGCACTCACCGAGCAGGCGCTCATCGAGCACTGCCGCGAGTCGCTGACCGGCTACAAGGTACCGAAGCGCGTCTATTTTCGCGACGAGCTGCCGAAGACCAACGTCGGGAAAATACTGCGTCGTGCGCTCCGCGACGAGCTGAGTCATCCCGCCGTGCCACACGCCGCGTCCGTCGCGAGCGACGTCAGCACGTCGTCTGGCTGAGCGCTATCTCCATCACCGGCAGCTCCTCCGGCATGCCGCCCAGGCTAACCGCGCAGCGCGATGCGGCGTTGAACGAAACCAGCGCGATCGCGAGGTGTGCGAGCTCCTCGGGCGTGAACGATGCGCGCAACGCGGCCGCCCGCGACGCGTCGAGCTCGCCGCCCGATTTCAGGTAGGCGTCTGCGAACACGAGCGCCAGTTTCTCGCGCTCATCGAGGCTGCTCCGCTCGTAGCCGTCGGTGATCCCCGCCACCTTGTCTTCCGTCAGCCCATCGGCGCGAGCGACGTCGTAGCGCACGCTCCTGCAGAACACGCAGTTGACGAGCCGGGCATTGCGCAGCCGCACGAGCTCGAGCAACGCCGGCCGCACGGCACCGCCGTTCCAGACGCGCTCGTTGAGTGCGATCAACGGCTCGACGGTCTCCGGTACGAGCCCGAGCGCGCTGTCACGGATGGAGTTGCCCGTGTGCTCACGCGGCACGGCGACTCGCAGTTGCGAGGACATGAGTGATCTCCTTCCGGGATCAGGCGCCCGCTCTGGCGAGGGCGTTCGTCAGGCGCGCCATGCGAATTCGTCCGTCGATGAAGCCAAGCGCCTCGATCAGCACGACAAGGCCGGTGTCGCCGTAGGCGCCCTTGACGGCTTCTGCCATCTCGTCGGTGATCGCCGCGGGGTCCTGCGCGTACACTTCGGCCAGCGAAAGCACCGCGACCTCGCCGGGATCGAATTGCCCGTCGGTCGCAAACCGCCCGCGTATCACGCTCTGGCGCTTGGCCTGCGGAGCCTGCGCCGCCGGGTGCGTCACTTCGAGTTCCTCGGCAGCGCCGTGCATCTGCGCGAGCCGCAGCCGACACAGCTCGAGGAGCGCCGGCGGCACGCGGTCCTGCGACCACAATGACTGCCACATCGACTCGAACGCCGTGGCGGCGCCGCCCGCCCGCGACACTGCATCGCCCAGTGTGATGCTCGTCGTGTTCATGTCCTCGATATCCTTCGCGCCCGATCCCCGCCGCGCGCCTTCCGATGCACGCCGACCTGTTGCTTCTGGCCGCGCCCGAGTGAGGGCGCCGCCACGAAGTGCGCGGCGACGTCGTCGCCGTGCCGCGCCGCGCGACGGATGCCGTCCGCGATCATTTTCTCCGCCCCTTCGGTGTCGAGCCAGCGAGCGAGCGTCACCCATTTACCCTTTTCCAGATCCTTGTAATGCCGGAAGAAGTGCACGATCTGCTCGCATAGCGTCCCGGGCAGGTCCTTGTACGAGCGTACGCCACTGTAGAACGGGTGCAGCTTGTCGACCGGCACGGCGAGGATCTTCTCGTCGGGCCCGGCCTCGTCCTTCATGAGCATTGCGCCGACCGGCCGGCAGCGGACGATCGCTCCGGGGACGACCGGGCCCGGACCAACGACGATGACGTCGACCGGATCGCCGTCGCCCGACAGCGTGTGCGGGATGAAGCCGTAGTTACCCGGGTAGAACATCGCGGTGTGCAGGAACCGATCGACGCGCAGGGCGCCCGACGCCTTGTCGAGCTCGTACTTGACGGGCACGCCGCCCTGCGGGATCTCGATCAGCACGTTGACGTCGTGTGGCGGCGCCTCGCCGATTCCGATCTTGCTGATGTCCATGGCCTCTCCCGGTTCAGGCGTGATACGGCGGCGACAGCTCGTGGACGGCCTCGACCATCGCGAGCGCGTTCTCGGTCGGTACGTCCGGATGGATGCCGTGCCCGAGATTGAACACGTGACCGTGACCCGCCCCGTAGCTCGCCAGCACCTGGGCAACGCGGTCGCGGATCTGCGCAGGCTGTGCATACAGGGCACCGGGATCGAGATTGCCCTGCAGCGCGACCCGATCGCCGCAGGCACGGCGGGCATCGGCGAGATCCGTGGTCCAGTCGACGCCGAGGGCATCGCAGCCGCTCGCGGCCATCTCCTTGAGCCATGCGCCGCCACCCTTTGTGAAAAGGATGACCGGCACGCGCCGGCCGTCCTGCTCGCGCACGAGGCCCTCGACGATGCGGTTCATGTACGCGAGCGAGAACTCCCGGTAGGCGGAAGGTGCCAGCACGCCGCCCCAGGTATCGAACAGCATGACTGCCTGCGCACCGGCGGCGATCTGGGCGTTCAGGTAAGCGCAGGTCGCGTCGGCGAGGACCGCGAGCAGTCGATGCAGGTCGCGCGGCGCGCCGTACAGCAGCCCCTTGATCGTCCCGAAGGTCTTGCTGCTGCCGCCCTCGACCATGTAGGTCGCCACCGTCCATGGGCTGCCCGCAAAGCCGATGAGCGGCACCCGGCCGCCGAGCTCGCGCCGCACGAGGCGGATCGCGTCCAGGACATAGCGCAGGTCGCGCTCAGGGTCGGGCACACGCAGCCCGTCGATATCCGCCGCGGTCCGCACCGGACGCGCGATGCGCGGTCCTTCGCCCGATTCGAAGTCGAGACCGAGGTTCATCGCGTGCGGGATGGTCAGGATGTCCGAGAAGAGGATCGCGGCGTCGAGTCGGAAGCGCGCGAGCGGCTGCAGCGTCACCTCGCAGGCAAGCTCGGGCGTCGTGCAGAGCGCAAGAAAGCTGCCGGCGCGTTCGCGCGTCGCGCGGTACTCGGGGAGATAGCGACCCGCCTGCCGCATCATCCAGACTGGCGTCCGCGGTGTCGGCTGGCGCAGCAGCGCGCGCAGCAGCAGGTCGTTCGAGAGCGCGGCGCTCACGCAGTCGTGCGGCCGAAGATGCCGGCGATCGTGTCCTGGATCGACTCCGCCGCGGCGCGCGGGTCGACAGCGTCGCGGATCGGACGCCCGACCACGATGTAGTCCGCGCCGTTGGCAAACGCCTGTGCGACGTCCACCGTGCGCTTCTGGTCGTCCGCGGGACGGTTCTCGACCGGCCGGATCCCGGGCGTCACAACGAGCAGTCGCCGGTCGAGGTGCTGCCGCAGCATCGCCGCCTCGAGCCCGGAGGACACCACACCGTCGCAACCCGCCTCGAGCGCGCGCCGTGCGCGCGACAGCACGAGCTGGCCCACGTCGCAGGCGAAGCCCAGGTCGTCCAGGTCGCCGCGATCGAGGCTCGTCAGCACAGTCACGGCGAGCACCTTGACGTCGCCCTTGGCAGCGGCCGCGGCCTCCATGATCGCCTGGTTGCCGTGTACGGTAGTGAACGAGACGCCTCGGTTGCGCAGCCGGCTCACCGCAGCAGCAACCGTCGCGGGCACGTCGAAGAACTTGAGATCGACGAACACCTTCTTGCCGCGGCCCACCATCCATTCGAGCAGCTCGAAGTAGCCGCCCGCCATGAGGAGCTCGAGACCCAGCTTGTAGAAGCCGACGGAGTCTCCGAGCCGCTCCGCGAGCCGCCGCGCCGCGTCGGCGTCGGCGACATCCATGGCGAAGATCAGCCGCTCGCGTGCGGGTATGTCCTTGACGCTCGCTGCGGTGTTCATCGGCCCGGACCTCTCGGCTCGGGTTTCGCGTGCCCTCGGGTGGTTTTCGCGGCCATTCCCGTCGTTCTCCTTGGATTCACGTGCGTTCCGCGGGGTCGAACAGCCGCCGGTGCTCGAGCAGGGCGTAGCGATCGGTCATCCCGGCGATGTAGTCGGCCACGGCGCGCGCGCGTCCCGCGCGACCGGTTGCCGCCTCCATCCGTCGCGCAGATTCCTGGTGCTCGGCGGGCATCAGGTCGATGTCGTCCATCATCGCGTCGAACAGCTCGCGCATCACCCGGCGCGCCTTGTTCGTCATGCGCAGGACGCGGAAGTTCCGGTACAGGTGGTCCCGCAGGTAGCGCTTGAGCTCGAGATGTTCCTCGCGCACGGCGTCGTTGAAACCCACCAAAGGCGAGGGTAATGCACGAACCGTCTCCGCATCGGTCGGCGCCGCGGCCGCTATGGCGTTGCCCGTCGCATCGATCAGGTCGTTCACGACGTAATCGATCATGCGCCGCACGACCTCGTGGATCAGGCGGCGCGGCGGAAGATCCGGATACCTTGCGGCAACCACGTCGTGCTGGCGGCGGAATATCGCGATCCCGCGCAGCTCGTCGAGCACCAGCAGGCCCGGCGCGAAGCCCGTCGTCGACGTCGTGGTTGTTGTAAGCGATCTCGTCGGCCACGTTCGACGAGCTGCGCTTCGAGTCCGGGCTGCCGCCGCTCGAGGAACCGGCGCCCCAGCTCACCGAGAGTACGTGCGTTCGCCGCCGAGCAGTGCTTCAGGATTCCCTCGCGGGTCTCGAGCGTCAGATTCAGCCCCGGGAAATCGGCATACCGTTCCTCGAGCTCGTCCACCACGCGCAGCGACTGGAGGTTGTGCTCGAAACCGCCGAACTCGCGCATGCATTCGTTCAAGCGCGTCCTGCCCCGCATGGCCGAACGGCGTGTGCCCGAGGTCGTGCGCGAGACAGATGGCCTCGGTGAGCGGCTCGTTCAGCCGCAACGCGCGCGCCACGCTGCGCGCGATCTGCGCAACCTCCAGCGAGTGCGTCAGCCTCGTGCGGTACAGGTCACCCTCATGGTTGACGAATACCTGCGTCTTGTAGACCAGGCGTCGAAACGCCGTCGAATGCACGATGCGATCGCGATCGCGCTGGAACTCGCCGCGGTATCGCGGCGGCGCCTCCTCGTAACGCCGGCCGCGCGAGCGCTCCTCGTGCTGAGCATAGGGCGCCAGCCTCGTGTCCGCGTCGCTCATGCCGCGCCCGCCCCGAAGTACTCCAGCAGCGTCTCGGCAAGCGCGTCGGGGTCGTAATCGGCGGTGACGGCCGCGTTCCCGAGACCGTGCAGCAGCACGAGCCGGATCCGCCCACCCAGCACCTTCTTGTCCATGCCCATCAGCTCAAGGGCGCGCGCGGCACCGATACCCGGCGCCGCTATCGGCAGTCCGGCGCGGCGGAGCACGTCGCGCACGCGCCCGACATCCGCCGGGCTGAGCCAGCCGTGCCGCGTGCGAGAGCTCCGCAGCGAGCACCATGCCGACCGAGACGGCCTCGCCGTGCAGCCAGTCGCCGTAGCCGGTGGCGGTCTCGATTGCATGACCGAATGTGTGGCCGAGGTTGAGCTCGCGCTCGCCGTCCGCGTTCGCGTTCGTCCGCTGCAACGATCTGCGCCTTGATCTCGCAGGAGCGCTGCACGGCGTACGCGACCGCGTCCGGCTCCTGCGCGAGCAGCGCATCGAGATGCCCGTCCAGCCAGTCGAGAAACGCCACATCGGCGACGAGCGCCGTGCTTGACGACTTCGGCGAGCCCGGCGCGGAACTCGCGCCGTGGCAGCGTCGCCAGTGTCGAGGTGTCGGCGATCACCGCGACCGGCTGGTGAAACGCACCGATCAGGTTCTTGCCGGAAGGATGGTTAACACCGGTCTTGCCGCCGATCGAGGCGTCGACCTGCGCGAGCAGCGTGGTCGGCAGCTGGACGAAATCGACGCCACGCTGGTAGCAGGCGGCGGCGAACCCGGCCATGTCGCCGACCACGCCCCCGCCGAGCGCGGCGATGCACGCGTCGCGGTTGAAGCGCGCGGCGACCATTGCATCGAAAATGCGCGCCACGGTGCCGAGCGTCTTGTGCACTTCACCGTCGGGAAGCGCGAGTGCCTGCACCCGCTTGCCCGCGAGACCCGCGCGCACGCGCTCGAGGTAGAGCGGGCCTACAGTCTCGCTGGTGACGACCAGAACGTCCTGGGCTTCGATTGCGCCGCGCAGCACGGACGCGTCGCTCAGCAGTCCGGCCCCGATCAGGATCGGATACTCGCGACCGCGCACCCCGACCTCGACCCGCGCCGTCACGGGCTGATCTCGCCGAGACTTAGTCGGCCGACGATCTCCTCGACTACGGCCTTCACCTTTCGTCCGTCGGTGTCCACGCAGACGGCTGCCATGTCCTCATAGAGCGGCGCCCGCTCGGCCATCAGCCGCTCGAGCGTGCCGCGCGGATCGGGGTTGGCGAGCAGCGGCCGATGGCTGCTGTGACGGGTGCGCATGAGCTGCTGGTTCACGGACGCCCGAAGATACACGACCCGGCCGCGCGCGCGGAGCCGGTCGCGGGTGCGCGGATCGAGCACGGCCCCGCCGCCGGTCGCGAGCACGATGCCGGCGCGGCTGCTGAGCTCGTCGATCACCGCGGCCTCACGCTGACGGAAACCCGGCTCGCCTTCGCGCTCGAATATGTAGCGATGTCGACGCCGGTGCGCCGCTCGATCTCGGCGTCCGCGTCGACGAACGGAAGGGCGAGCAGACGGGCGAGCTGGCGCCCGACGGCGCTCTTGCCTGAGCCCATCGGCCCGACGAGGAAGACGTTCGAGCTCACCGGCATGCACAAAGAAAAGCGGCCGCAGGATTGCTGCGGCCGCCTATTCTCCCACCGGGAACGCCGGGACGTCAGTACAGGTTCGCACCCTCGCGCAGGATCTTCGGTGTCACGAAGATCAGGAGCTCGTCCTTGTTGTCGGTCCTTTGCTTGCTGCGGAACAGCACGCCGAGGCCCGGGATGTCGCCGAGGTACGGCACCTTGTTGGTGGTGTCACGGCGCTCCGTCTCCAGGATGCCGCCCAGGACCACCGTCTGGCCGTCGTTGACCAGCACCTGCGTCGTGATCTCGCGCGTGTCGATGCTGGGGACGAAACCGCCCGTGGCGCTCGGCACGACCGCGCCGACGCTGTCCTTGCTGACGGTCAGGTCGAGGATGATGCGATCGTCCGGGGTGATCTGCGGCGTCACCTTGAGCGACAGCACCGCCTTCTTGAACTGCGTCGTCGTGGCGCCGCTCGAGGACGATTCCTGGTACGGGATCTCCTGGCCCTGCTCGATCACGGCCTCTTTGCCGTTCGCCGTGATCACGCGCGGAGCCGAGACCACCTCGCCGCGCCCTTCGTTCTGGGCGGCGGTGATCTCCAGGTCCACGACGTAATCCGAGTCGAGCAGCGTCATGGCGATGCGACCTGCCGGGTTCGCGATCGGCAGGTTGACCATGTAGCGGTCGTCGACCGTGGGCGTCGTCACCAGGCCGCCACCGCCGCCGGCGCCGCTCGGGTCGAGGATGGGGCCGGACTCGCCGGGTACGGTGTCGAGGCCGCTCGAGCCCACGAAACCCATGCCGTCGCTGCCGCCGTGGCTGAACACCGCGGCACCGCCGAAGCGCACGCCGAGCTCGCGCGAGAAATCGTCGTTGACGATAACGATGCGCGCCTCGATCAGTACCTGCCTCACCGGGATGTCGAGGGTCGATACCAGCCGCCGGATGTCGGCCAGCCGCTCCGCCGTGTCCTGCAGGAGCAGCGTGTTGGTCCGTTCGTCGATCGAGAGGCTGCCCCTCTCGGAGAGAAGCGAACTCTTGCCCTGCGACTTGATCAGTGACGCCAGGTCCGAGGCCTTGGCGTAGTTGATCTGCAGGTACTCGGTGCGCACGGGCGAGAGCTCCGCCACCGCCTTGTGCGCCTCGAGCTGCTGCTTCTCGCGGGCCGCGAGCTCCTCCGAGGGCGCTACGTAGATGACGTTGCCCTCCTGGCGCTTGTCCAGGCCCTTGGTGCGCAGCACGATATCGAGCGCCTGGTCCCACGGTACGTTCTGCAGGCGCAGCGTGACATTGCCCTGCACGGTATCGCTCACCACGATGTTCTGACCGCTCGTCTCGGCGAGCAGCTGCAGCACCGCGCGGGTCTCGATGTCCTGGAAGTTGAGCGTCAGGCGCTCGCCCTTGTATTCCTTCTTCTCCTGCGCCGCGGCGGCGGCCTTCGAGACCGGCTTCAGCTCGAGCGCGTACTCACGGTCTGTCTGGTAGGCGGCCGGCTCGTAGTCGCCGGTCGCGGCGACGACGAGACGCGCGCCCGTCGGGCTGCCAGTCACGTCGAAGGAGCTCACCGGAGTGGCGAAATCCGTGACGTCGTAGCGGCGGGCCTGGTCAGGGCCAAGCTGCGTATTCGGGAAGTCCACCACGAGGCGGCCACCCTCGCGCTTGAGGCTGGCCTGCGTCCGCGATGCGCTCATCTGCACGACGATCCGGCCACCGCCGTCCGGTGTCCGGCGGAAATCGACCTTCTCGATCGTGGCGGCACTTCCGGCCTGAGCCGCGGCCACCTGTGCGGAGGTAGTGGCCGCCGGCGCCGCAGCAGCGGCCGTCGCGCCGCCGCCCACAGTGACGACCACTGTGTTGCCGTCGGTGCGAACGTGTATACGGCTGCATGCGATCGAGGTTGAAGACGAGCCGCGTCCGCCCCGAGGCCTCGGCGGCGACGATCGTATCGACACCGCCCGACTTGACGTCGATGCGGCGCGAGTCGAGCGCGAGCGACGTGCCGGGCAGATCGACG
The DNA here is from genome assembly GCA_963728295.1 of uncultured Gammaproteobacteria bacterium. Lineage (GTDB taxonomy): Bacteria > Pseudomonadota > Gammaproteobacteria > Steroidobacterales > Steroidobacteraceae > DATJKD01. Next base: position 23,768 of record CAVSKB010000016.1, read on the forward strand.
GCCAGGCGCGCAGGATTGTCGATGGTGAAGGTCACCGGCGCCGGGGCCGGGCCGTCCAGCACGAGGCGCACCTCGACTTGTTCGCCAGGCTGCGGATGCAGCTCGACTTTCTCGAGGCGGCTCGCCGCCTGCGACCACGCGGTCTGCGCAGCCAGCGCGAGCATTCCGGCCAGCGCCGCGAGCGCTACCGGACCCCAGGCGCGGCGCGCCTCGGACCGGTTCGGGCGGCGGTGGTTGGGGTGCAACGATGCAGCGGTCATGCTCGGATCTCCTTGCAGATCATTCGCTCAACGCAATTGCGGCGGGCCGCTCGATGAAGCCGCCCACGCCGTCGGTGACGATCTCGATGAGCGAGATCTTTCCTTCCTCGATGGCCGTAATCTTCCCGTCGCTCTGGCCGACCCGGTTGCCGGGGAGGACCCGGTGAACCAGTCCGTCCTGCGTCTGGATCAGGCCGTAGGTGCGGCCCTGTAGCCGCAGGGTTCCGACCATCCGCAGCGTGTCGAGCGAGAACTGCTCGAGAAACTCGCGTGGACGGTTGAAGTCGGGGCGCACCGAACCCGGCGCCATGGCCGCGGCTGGCATGCCCTGGATGAAGGGCGAACGCAGCTTGGTCGCCTCGTAGCTGAAGGTCTCGTAGGGCTTCACCTCGGGTAGCGGCTCGATACGGCCGCCGGGCCGGCTCTTGACCTCTGTGATGCGCGCCTGCAGGTCGTCGAGGTCGCTCGAGCAGCCGGCCATCGTCGCCAGGACGACGGTTACCAGGACAATTCGCTTAGGTGTAGTCATGTGCCTTCGAAGCCTCTGCTGCTGCCGACTCAGCCCTTCTTCTTCTTGCGCCTGTCGGCCGCTTTCGTCTCCGCGGCGCCAGCAGCCTGCTCTTCCTCGTCCAGGTACCGGTACGTCTTCGCCGTCACGTTGAGCACGAGGTCTCCGGGTAAACCGCCCTGCGAGCCGCGCTCGCGTGTAGCAGGCACGATCTCGATGTCGTGCAGCGTGACGATTCTCGGCAGCGCCGCGATGCCGCTCACGAACGCGCCCATCTCGTGGTACCCGCCGGTGAGCCGGATACGGATCGGCAGCTCCGCATAAAAGTCCTTGCGATTCTCACCTGCCGGCTGAAAGAGCTTCTCCTCGAGGCCCGCGGCCAGGCCGCTCTGCGAAATGTCGACCAGGAGGTTGGGCACCTCGGTCTTGTTTGGCAGCTGGCGCAGCATCGTGCCGAAGGATTTCTCCATCTCGGCCAGCTGGTCCTTGTATGCCTGCAGGTTCGCAGCCTTCTTCGCCTTGGTCTCGAGCGTAGTCCAGAGCTCGGTTTCCTTGGCGCGCGCGTCCAGGAGCTCAGGGCGCTTGGCCTTCCAGACGAACCAGTAATAGCCCGCGCCGGCGGCAAGAATGAACAGCAGCGCAGTCGTGCCGAGCCGGACCGACAGCGGCCAGCGACCCGGGTCGTTTGGATCGAGGTTGCGGAGCTGCTCGAAAAAAGCCTTGAGGTTGTTCATTTGGCGGCCACCTTCTCGGTCGCGGCGTCCTGGCCCTCGACCGGTACCTGGCTGCGCTGGTTCGCGAACAGCGTGAACTCCGCGCCACGCGTCGCGTCGGTGCCCTTGGTCTCGACGATGCGCAGCGCAGGGTCGGCAAGCCACTGCGAGTTATCGATGTTGCGCATGAACGCGGAGACACGCGTGCTCGACTGAGCGACGCCGCGCATTTCGATCTTCGGGCCGGTCTGCCTGATCATCGTGAGGAACACGCCCTCGGGCAGCACGCGCACGATCTCGTCGAACACGTGCACGATCTCCGGACGGCTGCGCTGCAGCGTCTCGATGATCTCCATGCGGGCGATGAGTCGGCGCTTCTGGTTCTCGAGCCCGTTGATCTCCGCGATCTGCTTGTCGAGCTCGGCAATCTGGGCCTCGATTACCGCGTTACGTTCGGTCTGGTTCGCGATCGCCGCGCTCATCTCCCAGCGGCCGAGCAGCGTCACGAGCGCCGCGCTGCCGAGCGCCGCCGCTATCCCGAGGAAGAACTCCTGTCGCTGGCGCTTGCGCTGTGCCTCACGCCACGGCAGTAGGTTGATTCTTGGCATGTCAGTCGAAGCTCCTCAGCGCCAGACCGCAGGCGGTGAGCAGTGCGGTCGCATCCTTCTTCACGCCCTGCGCGAGGGCGCGCGTGGAGATCTTCATCTGCCCGAGCGGATCGCCGCGCTCGGCGGGGATGCCGACCCGGCTCGCGATCACGTCGGCGACGCCGGGGATGTTGGCGCAGCCGCCGCAGACCAGGATCTGCTCCGGTTGCTCGCGGCCGCTGCCCGAGGCGAGGTAGAACTGCAGCGAGCGGCTTACCTGCTGGCACATGTCGTCGATGAAGGGATCGAGTACCTCGGCCTGGTAGTTGGCCGGAAGCCCGCCCTCCTTCTTGGCGCGGCCAGCCTCCTCCATGCTGAGGCCGTAGCTGCGCATGATCTCCTCGGTCAGCTGCTGTCCGCCGAAGGCGAAGTCCCGGGTATAGGTCACCTTGAGGTTTCGCAGGACCGAGAACGTTGTGCTGCTCGCGCCGAAGTCGATGACCGCGATATAGCGCTCCATGCCGCCGTCGGGCATCTGGTGCGTCAGCAGCCGGCAGGAATTCTCGAGCGCGAAGGCTTCGACGTCGACGATGCGCGTCGACAGGCCCGCGGCTTGAACCGCGGCCTGCCGCTGCTCGACGTTCTCGGAACGCGTCGCGACCAGCAGCACGTCGTACATGTCGGGATCCTTCTCCGACGCGCCGATGACCTCGAAGTCGAAGCTGACTTCCTCCATCGGGAACGGGATGTACTGGTCCGCCTGCATCTCGACCTGGGACTCGAGCTCGCTGTCGCGCAGCGTGCGCGGCATCTGGATCACCTTGGTGATCGCAGCATCGCCGCTGATTGCGATCGCGACCTCACCGCTGCGCGCACCGGCGCGCCTGACGGCGCGGCGCACGGCCTCGCCGACCGCCTGAGCATCGACGATCGCCTTCTCGTTGATCGCATTCGGCGGCGATGGCTCGGCCGCGTAGGACTCCACGCGATACGAATCGCCGCTCTTCGAGAGCTCGATCAGCTTGATCGAGGAGGTCGTGATGTCGAGCCCGATTACCGGTCTATGTCTGCGCTGAAGCAACACAGGTGAGTCCTTCTAGTTCAAAGGTTTGCGCAGCGATTATGGTGTGGATTCATGCCCCCACCCCACTATATATCAGCGGTCCGCCAAATAGAATTGTGAGAGCCTTGGCAGTTTCCGAACGCTGGCCGCACGACACCCCCGATGGACAGTCGAAATCCACGAACCGGACACGGGAGGGCGGGCGCTGCAACCCCGGGCGCCGCAAGGCCGAAACCCGCAGACCGGAGGCTTTGCGTCCCCATCTTTCGATGAGTTTGCCCTTGTGTCGCGGCTACTATGCACAAAGGCGCGGGAACGCAACAAGGACTGAATCCCAGAATTCACGATGCGATCGAGTCTCCCACGTGTGCTCGTGATCCTGCTCACGGCTGCGTTGATCACCGCCGGCGCGCTGGTGCTCGGCTTTGCGGGCACGCTGCAGTACCTGGGCCCGGACATTCCGGATGCAGCGCAGCTGCGCGAGATACGAGTGCAGCTGCCGTTGCAGGTGCGCTCGCGCGACGACAAGCTCATCGCGCAGTTCGGCGAACAGCGTCGGATTCCACTCACGGGCGAAGAAATTCCGCGGCTTGTCGTCGACGCTTTTCTGGCAGCGGAGGACGCAAGGTTCTACACCCACCCGGGCGTCGACTGGCAGGGCCTCGTGCGAGCGCTGCTCAGCAACGTCGCGGCCGGCGGGGTACGCGAAGGAGGCGGCACCATCACTATGCAGCTGGCGCGCAATACGGTGTTGTCGTCGGAGCGCACGCTGCGACGCAAGCTCAAGGAGGTCTTCCTCGCGCTGCGGCTGGAGCGTGAGTTCAGCAAGCAGGAGATCCTGACGCTGTACCTGAACCGGATCTTCCTGGGTCAGCGCGCGTACGGCGTGGGCGCCGCCGCGGAGGTCTACTTCGACAAGAGCGCCGCAGAACTCGATCTCGCCGAGGCGGCGTTGATCGCCGGCCTGCCGCGCTCACCCTCGCGCGACAATCCGGTGGCAAGTATCGAGCGTGCGCAGGGTCGCCGCGCGTACGTGCTGCGCCGGATGCTCGAGACCGGCCGCATCGACTCCGCGGCGCGCGATGCGGCGCTGCTGGTACCGATCGATGGCCGACTGCACGGCCCCGACATCCAGCTCGATGCACCATGGATCGCCGAGATGGCGCGCGCCGAGATGGTCGAGCGCTTCGGTCAGGCCGCACTCATCGACGGTTATAGCGTCTACACGACGGTCGACAGCCGCCTGCAGACGCTCGCAGACGCGTCGGCGCGGCAGGCGATCCTCGAGTACGAGCGTCGTCACGGCTATCGCGGCCCGCTGACACAGATCGAGTCGAGCTCGCTGGCAGACGCGGACGCGGTGCGCGCCGCGTTCCGAGAGCACGGCGATCTCGGCAATCTGGCGGTCGCCCTCGTCGAGTCGGTAGCCGAGAAGACCGCGAGCGTGCGATTGCGCGACGACCGCCGTATCGATCTCCGGTGGGAAGACCTGTCCTGGGCCCGGCGCGCCCTGCCCGGGGACAAGCTCGGCCCTGCCCCGACGTCGGCCGCGGAAGTGCTTGCACCGGGGCAGCTCGTGTACCTCGAGCCCCTCGCGGACGACCACTGGCGGCTCGCGCAGCAGCCTGCGGTCGCCGGCGCGCTGGTTGCGATCGATCCGACCGACGGCGCGATCGTCGCGGTGACCGGAGGCTTCGCCTTCTTCGACAGCAGGTACAACCGCGCGCTTCAGGCACGGCGTCAGCCCGGATCGGCCTTCAAGCCCTTTCTTTACTCCGCGGCGCTCGAGCGCGGTTTCACGCCCGCGACACTGGTCAACGACGCGCCGATCGTGATCGAGGGCGGCACACCCGAAGAGGAGTGGCGGCCGCAGAACATCACCAAGCGCTTCTACGGGCCGACGCCGATGCGCGAGGGTCTGGTGCGTTCGCGGAATCTCGTTTCGATTCGGCTGTTGCGCGGTACGGGGCTCGGACACGCGATCAAGCACATCGGTCAGTTCGGTTTCGGCGCCGAAGCCATGCCCGCGAACCTTACGCTCGCGCTCGGCACGGGCCAGGTCACGCCGCTCGCCATGGCGCGCGGATTCGCGGTCTTCGCAAACGGCGGCTATCTCGTTACGCCGTATGCCGTCGAACGCGTGACCGACGCGAACGGGAACACCGTATTCCAGGCAACGCCGAAGCTCGCCTGCCCGGCCTGTGTCCAGGCCACCGGGCTCGGCGCGGTGGCGACCGGGCCGGTCCCGCCCGATCGCCAGGCACCGGTCGCAATCACCCCCGCGAACGCGTTCGTGATGACCGACATGATGGTGGATGTCATTCAGCGCGGGACCGCACAGCTTGCGAGGTCGATCGGCCGGCTCGATCTCGCCGGCAAGACAGGCACGACAAACGATCGCCGCGATGCCTGGTTCGTCGGCTACAACGCGGACCTGACCGTCGCGACATGGATCGGCTTCGACCAGGAACGATCCCTCGGGGAACAGGAAGAGGGTGCGCGCACGGCGCTGCCGATGTGGGTGCACTTCATGACCGAGGCTTTGCGCGGCGTGCCCGAGCATCGCCAGCCTGAGCCGCCCGGCGTCGTGCGCATGTGGGTATCGCGCGACTCGGGTGCCCCGGCATCCGCGGGCGAATTCGGCGCCGTGTTCGAGGCGTTTCTCGCGGCTCATGCGCCGCTCTCCGGCGGCGTGGTCGACGGCGGCCTTACGGACGGCATCGATGCCGAGAGTATGGAGCCCGCCTCGAGCGAGGAGTCTATTTTCTGAGCGCTCGCGTTGCGCGCACCTCCGTTCTCCCGCTAGTGTTGAGTCCGTCCGCGCAAGCAGGGGCATTGCCGATGAGCCGACGTCCGAATCCCAGAGCGGACCTGCTGCGCCAGGCCGTTGCCGACGAAGCAGCCAGGATCATGAACGAGCAGGGTGTGGACGACTTCCTGCTCGCGAAGCGCAAGGCCGCCGAGCGGCTGGGCGTCACCGACGCCTCGATTCTGCCGCGCAACACGGAGATCGAGGCCGCTCTGATGGCCCACCACCGTTTGTTCGCGCAGGACCGCCACGCCGCGGACCTGTCGGATCTGCGCCGCTCCGCGCTCGCCGCCATGCGGTTGATGCAGGACTTTCAACCGCGCCTGGTGGGGCCGGTACTCAACGGCAGCGCCTCCGCGCATTCCGAGATAAACCTGCATCTGTTCTCCGAGACACCCGAAGCCGTATCGCTGCGGCTCGACGAGCGCGGCGTCCCGCACGAGGTGCTCGAGCGCCGCGTGCGTTTCGAGCGCGACCGTGCCGTGAGCTATCCGGCGCTGCGATTCGTCGCGGGTCGCCAGACGGTCGATGCAGTCGTCTTTCCGCTGGACGGAATCCGGCAGTCGCCGTGCAGCCCGGTTGACGGCAAGCCGATGCGTCGCGCGAGCGCTACCGAGGTCGAAGACCTGCTCGATCGATTGGGCGGACCTGGAGATCCGAGATGACGAGTCAGCTCGACGAGATCGAGTCGATCAAGCAGCTCAAGTACCGTTATTTCCGCCTGGTCGACACGGCCAACTGGACGGAGCTCGCCGACTGTTTCGTCGAGTCGGCGACAGTGTCCTACATCGGCGGATCGTATCGCGTCGAGCGCGCCGGTCGTGCCGCGATCCTCGAGTACCTGTCCTCGGCAATCCACGCGCAGTGCATTTCGGTGCACCAGGGCGGGCATCCCGAGATCCGGCTGACCTCGCCGACGAGCGCCACGGGCACGTGGTATCAGAACGATTGGTTCCTCGACCTGCGCAGCAATACGAAACTCTCTGGCGCTTGTCTCTACGGCGACCGCTACGTCAAGGAAGGCGGCGACTGGAAGATCGAGCACACCGGCTACGAGCGGCTCTACGAGATCGTCGAGCAACTCCCGGCCGCGCCCATGGTCACGGCGCATTACCTCGGACGTCACGCGCGCCCGCCGAGCACCTGACACAGTTGCTCGCCGACGCTCGGCGCGGGTCGCTCGCCGCCGCTCGGCCGTGGTGGCATGCTCGCCGCCGCTCGGCCCGGGTGTCTCGTGGGCCGGTCACCACGATCGACGGAACGTTGCAGAGCTCAGAGAGGGTGCCCCGCACGTCTTGTCGGCGCGCACCGCAGCGTCGGCGGTATCGCGGAATCGTCGCGGAGTCATAGACTTCGGAGTGCCCGCGACGTCTACCGGTGGGAGCTCGAGCGTGCTCGCGGCCCACGAGACACCCGGTCCAAACGCCGGCTCGCCGAGGCCACGGTGGGGTCGCGAGCCGGCGCGTGGACGTGGTGGTATCCCAGCCGCGAAGCACGCCTCCGTCCCCGCAGTTGGACGTCGCGGGCACTCCTGGCGAAGGGCTGCCTCGACGATTCCGCGATACCAACGACCGATCCGGCGTGCTCCGACAAGGTGTGCGGGGCAGCCTCTTCCGCTCTGCAACGATTCCATCGTGGTCAGCGGCTGGGGATACACCGCGGCCGCATGTCGGCGAGCAGTAGCGCCGGCGGCGGCGAGCGGTCACCACGGCCGTCGCCGGCGAGAAGTCAGCTGCGCTTGTCGACGTCGACGTAGGCGCGCTGCACGGGCCCCGTGTAGAGCTGGCGCGGTCGGCCGATCTTCATGGCGGGATCGCTGATCATCTCCTGCCAGTGCGCGACCCAGCCCGCGGTGCGCGCGATCGCGAACATCACGGTGAACATCGAACGCGGGATGCCGAGTGCGCTGTAGATGATGCCGGAATAGAAGTCGACGTTCGGATACAGCTTGCGGCCGATGAAGTAGTCGTCCTTGAGCGCGATCTCCTCGAGCCGCAGCGCCAGCTCGAACAGCGGATTGTCCTGCCGTCCGAGCCGCGCGAGCACCTTGTGGCACATCTCGCGAATGATCTTCGCGCGCGGGTCGAAATTCTTGTAGACGCGATGCCCGAAGCCCATCAGGCGCGTGTTGTCCTGCTTGTCCTTCACGCGATCGAGAAACTTCTGGATGTTGTCGACGGTGCCTATCTCCTCGAGCATCAGCAGCACGGCTTCGTTCGCGCCGCCGTGCGCCGGGCCCCACAGCGCCGACACACCCGCCGAGATGGCGGCATACGGGTTCGCGCCGGTCGAACCGGCGAGCCGCACCGTCGACGTGCTCGCATTCTGCTCATGATCGGCGTGCAGTACGAACAACAGGTCGATCGCCTGCCCCGCGATCGGGTCGACCATGTACTCCTCCGCCGGGACTGAGAAGAACATGTGCAGCATGTTCGCGCAGTAGTCGAGGTCGTTGCGCGGGTAGACGAATGGCTGGCCGAGCATGTGCTTGTAGGCGGCCGCCGAGATGGTCGGGATCTTGGCAAGGATGCGGTGTGTGAAGATCTCGCGATGCCGCGGGTTATTGATGTCCATGGAGTCGTGGTAGAACGCCGCCATGGAAGCCACGACCGCGGAGACCATCGCCATCGGGTGCGCGTCGTAGTGGAAGCCGTTGAAGAAACGCAGCAGCGTTTCGTTCAGCATCGTGTGGTAGCGGATCGAGCGGTCGAACTGCTCGAGATGGTTGCCCGACGGCAGCTCGCCGTGGGTCAGCAGGTACGCGACCTCGAGGAAGCTCGACTTGGCGGCGAGCTGCTCGATCGGGTACCCGCGGTGCAGGAGGATGCCGGCGTCGCCGTCGATGTAGGTGATGCGGCTCTCGCAGGCCGCGGTCGCCATGAATCCCGGGTCAAAAGTGAAGACATCAAGGTCCCGGTGCAGATTCGACAGGCTGAGGCAAGCCGGGCCCATCGTCCCGTGGCGCGCTTCGAGCACGGACTTCTTTCCCGTCGCGACGTCGACCAGCTCGTACTTGCTATCGGTCATCAGCCCACCCGGTTGCAGCCACCCCGCGCGCCGGAAGGCGCGGCGCGGCCGGGCAGGTTTGCACGAGCAGCGGGTGGGAGGCAAGCGCCGGGGACGCGACGACCGCAGCGGTCGCCGGGCTCACTCGACGATCTTGATGGCCTGCCCCGCCGTGGGCTCCTTGTCGGGGTAGAGATCGTTCAGCAGCCGCAGCTGCTGTGCCGGGTATTTCTCGATCGGCGAGGCCTTCGCAAGCCCTTCGATAGTGGTCTGCGGCGTCGCCCTCACGACCCGGATGCGGTCGGGATCGGCAATCTCCAATTCGCGCTGACGCAGTCGACGGAACGTCTTGATGCTGCTCAGGAGCAGGGCGTCGTGCGACGCGAGCGCGGTCGTGATGCGCGAGCTGCCGAAGAAGACGAAAGCCTGGTTGTTCATGTAGACGACCGCGTAGCGCGCCGGGCCCTTGTTGCCCCACGGAAGCGACACGTTCTGTGCAAGCGCCGTGTACCCGGGCAGCCCGTTGACCTCGAGCGGCTCACCCCGCTCGGTCCGCGTGCCCTGGAGGTTCCGCGACAGGAACTGCTCGGGGGTCACGCCCGGCGGGTAGGGCATCACGTAGAGTTGCAGCGTCAGGTCCTTTTGCGGCGTCACACCGACGAGCTTGGTGGGCTGGTTCTGTATGAGCCATCCGGTCGGAAAGGCGACGGTAAACCCCATGTCCGGATGGTAGAAACGCGAGCCGCGGGTGACGCCCTGCGCCTCGCTCGGGCCGACCGGCAGACCCGTGATCCGGCTCAGATAGAGGTCGCGGTTGTCCGGTCGCTGCTCACCCGCCGCGACCTTGCCGGCCGAGGTCACGACCTCCTTGAGCCGGGTGTCGTTATCCGGATGGCTGGAGAAGACGCCGTGATACACACGCGGCTCTCGATTCTCCTCGCGGGCCCGCTGGATCTCGAACATCTCCTGGTTCTTGAGCAGCCGCACCACGTCGATCATCGACTCAGGGTCGTAGCCCACCTTGCCGACGTATTTGGCGCCCAGCGCATCGGCCTCGAGCTCCATGTCACGGCCGTAGCCGGCGATCAGCGCGGACCCGGCGACATTGGCGATATTGGCGAGGCTGCCGCTGCCGGTGAGCACCGCGATCAGGGTCGCGCCGACGCCCGCCGCGGTAGCACCGGCCTGCTGCCGGACCGCGTGCCGCGCCGTGACGTGACCGATCTCATGACCGAGTACCGCGGAGAGCTCCGCCTCGCTGTTGAGATAACTCATGATCCCGCGCGTGATGTAGATGTAGCCGCCCGGCAGCGCGAAGGCATTGGTCTCCTGGCTGTCGAGCACGGTGAACGTGTAGGTGAGCTCGGGCCGGTCACCCTTGGCCGCGAGCCGCTGCCCCACGTCGTTGACATACGCCTGCAGCTGCTCGTCGTTGTATCGCCCGTACTGCTGAAGGATCTTCGGGTGCATCTGACGCCCGATCTCGATCTCTTTCTTCTCGGACATCGTGACGACGTCCGCGCCCCCGGTAGCAGGATTGCTCGCGCACCCGGCCGCCATCACCGCGACGCAGAGAACCGCGGCAAGCAGCCGTCCAGCAGGGATGATCATCGCGTACCTCTCGGGCGTGGGCCGCCCAAGTCTAGAGGCCTCCCGCCGGGTGGCAAAGTTCCCGACCGGCGCCGTCCCCGGCATGAAAGACAACGGGGCGCCGCAGCGCCCCGTTTACGTGCCCGGCGGAAAAAACTCAGCCGCGAGCGTACTTCTTGCGGAAGCGATCGACGCGCCCGCCGGTATCGACGATCTTCTGCTTGCCCGTGTAGAACGGATGGCAGTTCGAGCAAACCTCGATCTGCAGATCCTCCCCAAGCGTCGAACGGGTTTCGAAGACGTTGCCACAGCTGCAGGTGACTTTGATCTGCTTGTAGTCGGGGTGGATGCCGCTTTTCATGGCCGAAACCTGCGGAAAACGATCGGAAAAAGGGTCGCGAAGTATAGGGGCGGCACCGGGCTCAAACAAGAGCGGCGGAGACGCCGGCACCTGGCGACGAACAGCCCGGATTTTCAGGGGCCTCTTATCCACAAAACCTGTGGATAACTGTGTGGATGAGGGCCCCGCGGAGACGCCCCCGCCGCTTTCACATAAGCCTCGTTTCGGTTTGGTGAAAAAATGACCACAAACATTTCACATGCAAGATCAATGAGTTACAGTCCCGCCCTAAGATGTCACTTCGATTACCGCCCGTAACGTGGCGTATTTGGGGTCAGCGAGGGCGGGTGTGTATAACTGTTTCGGCCCCATAACCGATTTCAGGGGCGCCTGCAACCACTGTACGGGGAGGCGCAGCCACTCCGGAGTGATTTTCTCGATTGGCGGCCCTGGCGCCGGCGGGCCCATCCGACAGAAATAGTGCCTGGAGGTCGTTCAGGAACCGCCGCCCCAGCGGCGTCGGCGCCCAGCGCTGGCCGGTCTGCTCGAGGAGTCCGCGCTCAAGCGCCTCCGCGCAGGCGGACTCGATGACGGATCGGGGCAACGCGGTCCGCTCTTGGAACGTCTCGCTGTCAAAGCCGTCCACCAGCCGCAGTGCGTTGAGACAGAACTCGAAGGGCAGTTCCGGGGTCTCGATCACGCGCTCCTCGGCGATGCGCGCCGCCGGCGTCGCGGCCGCCATGAAGCGCGCAGGCGAGCGGTGACGCGCGGTGCGCGTGATGCGCCCATCCCGCGTGAGCTTGCCATGCGCGCCGGCGCCCACGCCCAGGTAGTCGCCGAATTCCCAGTAGTTGCGGTTGTGGCGGCACTGCGCCCCCGGGCGTGCGTACGCGGAGACTTCGTACTGCGCGTATCCCGCGTCCGCCAGGCGCGACTGGCAGACCTCCTGCATTGCGAAGCTCGCGTCCTCGTCCGGCAGCGGCGGCGGCCGACTCGCGAACACCGTGCCCGGCTCGAGCGTGAGCTGGTAGTGCGACAGGTGCGCAGGCTCGAGCGCGAGCGCCGCCTCGATATCGGCGAGCGCCTCGGAGACTTCCTGCGCCGGCAGCGCATACATCAGATCCAGGTTGAAATTGACGAGCCCGGCGGCGCGCAACTCGGCCACCGCGGTCCGCGTCTCCGCCGCCGCATGTATTCGCCCGAGTGCCGCGAGATGCCGGTCGTCGAAACTCTGCGCACCCAGCGATACGCGATTGACGCCCGCGGCGCGGTACGCGGCGAAGGCCCGATGTTCGATCGTGCCGGGGTTTGCCTCGAGCGTGACCTCGAGGCCGGGCGCCATCGGCAGCAGCACGCTCGCGCGTGACAGCAGCCGCTCGATCGACGACGGGGAGAAGAGGCTCGGCGTGCCGCCACCGAAGAACACCGAGATGAGCGGCCGGCCCTCGCAATCGGCGGCGGCGTGCTCCAGATCGTCGAGCAGCGCCTGGAGGTACGCTTCTTCCGGCACGCCGCTGCCCGGTACCTGGTGCGAGTTGAAGTCGCAATACGGACACTTCCGCACGCACCAGGGCAGGTGGACGTAGAGCGCAAGCGGCGGGGTCATCCGTTCCTCCCGGTACCCTGCAGCGCGAGCAGCAGCAGCCGCAGCGCCTGGCCCCGGTGACTGACCCGGTTCTTCTCGGGCGGGTCCAGCTGTGCGGCAGAACGCCCGCTCCCGTCGACCTCGAAGATGGGGTCGTAGCCGAAGCCGTGCACGCCGGCGGGGGCGCGCAGAATGCGCCCGTCCCAGGCGGCCTGGGCAATCAACGGAGCGGCATCGAGCGGCCAGCGCATATAGACCATTGCGCAACGATAGCGGGCACCGCGCCGCGCCGGCGGCAGACCTTCGAGCTCGGCAAGCAGCTTGAGGTTGTTGTCGGCGTCGGTCGCCACGGCTCCGGCATATCGTGCCGAGTGAATGCCCGGCGCACCATTGAGCGCGTCAACCTCGAGCCCGGAATCGTCGGCGATCGCAGGGAGACCGGAGGCACCGGCCGCGAAACGCGCCTTGATCAACGCGTTCTCGACGAAGCTCAAGCCGGTCTCCGCCGCCTGCGCCGTCGTGAACTCCGACAGCGGGCGCACGTCCACGTTCCAGGACGCGAGAATCTCCTTGAGCTCTCGCAGCTTGCCGGCATTGGCGGTAGCCAGTACCAGGCGTTCCGGAAATCCGCCGCGGCCGGGACTCAAGACCGGATCCCGCCCGCCTCCAACGCGGCGAGCTGCACCGCGAACAGGCGGCCGCAGGCACTGGCGGCCAGGTCGAGCATCACGTCGAGCTCGTTGCGGCGGAAGGCATGTCCCTCGGCCGTGCCCTGCACCTCGACGAAGCCGCCGCCATTGTTCATCACGACGTTCATGTCGGTCTCCGCCGTGGAGTCCTCCGCGTAATCGAGATCGACCACGGGCACGCCGCGCACGATGCCGACCGATACCGCGGCCACCTGCCCATGCAGCGGATTACCGGGGAGCGAGCGCCGCGCCATCAGTGCGCTGACGGCATCGCAAAGCGCGACGTATGCCCCGGTGATGGAGGCGGTGCGCGTGCCGCCGTCGGCCTGCAGCACGTCGCAATCGAGCGTCACGGTGCGCTCGCCCAGTGCTCGCAGATCGACCACCGCGCGCAACGAGCGACCGATGAGGCGCTGGATCTCGAGCGTGCGACCGCTCTGCTTGCCGCGCGCCGCCTCGCGCGGCGATCGCGAATGCGTCGCGCGCGGGAGCATGCCGTATTCGGCAGTGACCCAACCTTCGCCGCGCCCGCGAAGAAACGACGGCACACCGTCTTCTGCGCTCGCGGTGACCAGCACGCGCGTGTCACCAAACTCGACAAGCACGGATCCCTCGGCATGCCGTGTATAGCTGCGTGTGATGCGGACCGGACGCAGCTCGTCAGCCGCGCGTCCGCCGGATCTCATCGCCGGGGGCACCAGCTCACCCGCCCGACCAGCGCACGGCCGCAGCCGTGGTGTTGTCTGCGAGCGGCGCCGTCGCCTGCACCGCACGCTCACCCAGGTCGGCAAGCGATTCCTGGAGACGCCGCGCGCGGCCCTGCCCCTGTTGCCCGACGCTCGCGATCAGCGGATCCGCCAACCCCGTCCAGAAACCGTCGGAGCACAGCAGCACGATGTCTCCGGGCTGCAGCGCGCGGCGGCCGGAGAGGCTCATCTCGGGCAGGACGGGGTCCCCTCCGATACAACATTCGACGTAGTTGCGCATCGGGTGCGCAGCCGCCTGCGTCTCGGTGATGCGGCCGGCACGCAGCAGCAGCTCGACATGGCTGTGATCTCGCGTGCGATCGATGACTGCGCCGCCGCGGATCAGGTACACGCGGCTGTCGCCGATGTGCGCCCAGTAGGCACTCGACCCCTGGATCAGGCACACAGCGCAGGTTGCCCGCGGCCGCAGGTCGGGCGGGAGACCCTGGCCAAGCGCGACCACCGCCTCGTGCGCGCGCCCCAACGTGAGATGAAGGAACCCTTCCGGGTCGAACAGACGGCCGGCTCGCCTCCCAGAATTCACCCACCATGGTGCGCAAGGCCGCCTCGGCGGCTTGCGCACCGTCCGCGTGCCCGCCCATTCCATCGACCACTGCAAGAAACAAGGAGTCATCGCCACCGGCGATGGCGACGCGATCCTGGTTCTCTTCACGATTGCCGACGAGGCTTAAATCGGCGTGCTCTATCTGCACCGAACGCTCCGGCACGCTGCTTCTCATGTAGACTCCCCCGCTGACTTATAGCACCCCGCCCGCCGTCACCGTAAGGGCCCGGCGTGCAGCAAATCGCCCGTAATCACTGCGTTTCAGCGACGGACCAGTACCAATGATCCGCAGCATGACCGGCTTCGCACGGCGCGAGCGTCAGGGCCCGTGGGGCACGCTCAGCTGCGAGCTGCGATCGGTAAATCACCGTTACCTGGAGCTGTCGTTGCGGCTGCCGGACGACCTGCGCTGCCTCGAGGGCGATGCGCGCACGCTGCTCGCGACCAGCCTGCGGCGTGGCAAGGTCGAGGCGGGCATCTACCTGCGGAGCGCGACCGCGGCTACGGCTGCGCTCGAGCTCAACCGCCCGCTGGTGGCCGAGCTCCGCCAGCGCGCCGCCGAAGTCGCGGAGATGCTGGGCGGCCCGCCCGCCGCGATCAGCGCGTTCGACGTGCTGCGTTGGCCGGGCGTGGTGCGCGAGACCGATCGCGATCTCGCGCCGGTCGCCACCGAGGCGATGTCGCTGCTGGCGGAAACGGTCGCAGAGCTCAACGAATCGCGCGGCCGTGAGGGCGCGCGGTTGCGCGATACCCTGCGGCAGCGCTGTGACACCTTGCGCGAGCGGATCGCGACCGTGCGCGCGCGGCTGCCCGAGGTCCGCGGACGCATACAGTCGCGCACCGCGGAGCGTGCGGCTCAGCTCGGGGTCAACGTCGACCCCGACCGGCTCGAGCAGGAGATCGCGCTTCTCGCCTGCAAGATGGACGTCGAGGAGGAGCTCGATCGCCTGGGAAGTCACGTCACCGAGATCCTGCAGGTCTTCGATTCGAAGGAGCCCGCCGGGCGGCGGCTCGATTTCCTGATGCAGGAGTTGAATCGCGAAGCGAACACGCTCTCGTCGAAGTCGCAGGACGTCGAGACCACGCGCGCCGCCGTCGACGTCAAGGTCCTGATCGAGCAGATGCGCGAGCAGGTGCAGAACATTGAGTAAGGCCGCGGCCAAAGACCGCGGGCGGCTGTTCGTGATCTCCGCGCCGTCCGGCGCGGGCAAGACGTCGCTCGTGCGCGCGCTGATGACGCGCGAGCCCGGGCTGCGCTTCTCCATCTCCTGCACGACCCGCAAGCAGCGGGAGAGCGAGGTGGATGGGCACGACTACTTCTTCGTAAAGCGTGATGAGTTCGAGCGGATGGCGGCGGCCGGCGAGTTCCTCGAGCACGCTCAGGTCTTCGACAACTTCTACGCGACGCCCCGCAGGCCGGTGGAGGACGCGCTCGCCGCCGGGCAGGACCTGATCCTCGAGATCGACTGGCAGGGCGCCGGGCAGGTCCGTGCCGCGATGCCGGAATGCATTTCGATCTTCATCCTGCCGCCGTCGCGGGCGGAGCTCGAACGGCGCCTGCGCGCGCGCGGCACGGACACCGAGCAGGTGATCCAGCGCCGGCTCGCCGACGCCGCGGCGGACATGACCCACTGGCGGGAGTTCGATTTCGTGGTGGTCAACGACGATTTCCGCCGCGCCACCGATGAGCTGGCCGACGTCGTCCATGGCCGCGGCTCGGCGGCACGCAGCGATCGCCCCGGTCTGGCAGGCTTCGTGGCCGCCCTGACCGGCTGATTCCTCGTCCCGGAAAGGCGCTATCCCCCCTGTGCTATGCTCTTTTCCCTTGTCCTTCGCTGACAGATAGACCTGCCCATGGCCCGAATTACCGTCGAGGATTGCCTGCAGAACGTTCCCAACCTGTTCCAGCTCGTGCTGGTGGCGGCGCGGCGCGCCCGCAAGCTCGCCAATGGCGCCGAGCCCACCCTGGACTGGGAACACGACAAGCCCACGGTGCTGGCCCTGCGCGAAGTCGCGGCGGGGCATGTCGGCCTCGAAATCCTCGAGGAGCCGGACCGCCCGCCGCAGGAACTCCTCCCTGAGCCCGAATTCCTGGGCGAGCTGCGTGCGCCGCAGATCGGGCTGGGGGACTGATCCCGCCGCGATGACCTTCTGATGACCTTCTATGGATGTCACGTCTTCCCTGCGCAGCCTGCTGCCATATGGAAGACGGTCCATAGGCATCAGCCAGCTCGTCTCTAAGCTCGAGGGCTATCTCCCGCCCGCGGAGGTCGAGCGCATCCAGGATGCGTACGACTTCGCCTTCGAGGCTCACCAGGGCCAGCGTCGCCGATCGGGCGAGCCCTACATCACGCACCCCGTTGCGGTCGCCGATCTGCTCGCGGACCTGCAGGCTCGATCCGCAGACGCTGATCGCGGCCATCCTCCACGACGTGATCGAGGACACGCCCACGCTCAAGGAGGAGATCAACCGGCGGTTCGGCCAGGAAGTAGCCGAGCTCGTCGACGGGGTCAGCAAGCTCGATCAGATCCAGTTCAAGAGCCGCGAGGAGGCGCAGGCCGAGAGCTTCCGCAAGATGCTGCTCGCGATGGTGCGCGACATACGCGTCATCATGGTCAAGCTCGCCGACCGAACGCACAACATGCGCACGCTGGCTGCCATGCCGCTCGCGAAGCGCCGCACGGTTGCGCGCGAGACGCTCGACATCTACGCGCCAATCGCGCACCGGCTCGGCATGCATGCGATCAAGACCGAGCTCGAGGATCTCGGCTTCCGCTCCCTGTACCCGCGCCGCTACCGTGTCATCGAGACCGCGGTGCGCCGCGCCAAGGGCAACCAGAAGCAGGTCGTCGGCCGCATTTCCGACGCCCTCAGAACCGCGCTCGACAAGTCCGGCATCAAGGCGCGCATCGAGGGACGCGAGAAGGACCCCTACAGCATCTACCAGAAGATGCGCCGCAAGAAGGTCGCGCTCGGCGAGATCGTCGACGTGTACGGCTTCCGCATCGTCGTCGACAGCGTCGACACCTGCTATCGCACGCTCGGCAACGTGCATGGGGCGTACAAGCCGATGCCGGGTCGCTTCAAGGACTACATCGCGATCCCGCGCGCCAACGGGTACCAGTCGCTGCATACCACGCTCTTCGGTCCGAACGGCATGCCGATCGAGGTGCAGATCCGCACGGAGGACATGCACAAGGTCGCGGAATCCGGTATCGCGGCGCACTGGCAGTACAAGGCCGGCGATGCGGGCGACCGGTCCCACAGCGATCGCGCGCGCGAATGGCTGCAGCAGCTGGTGGAGATCCAGCAGGGTGGCAGCTCGGAGGAATTCCTCGAGAGCGTCAAGGTCGATCTGTTCCCGGACAAGGTGTACGTATTCACGCCCAAGGGCGAGATACGCCGCCTGCCGCGCGGGGCAACCTGCGTCGATTTCGCCTACGCCGTGCATACCGACGTCGGCAACCGCTGCGTCGCCGCAAAGGTCGACCGGCGGCTGGTGCCGCTGCGCACGCCGCTTCGCAATGGCCAGACGGTCGAAGTAATCACCGCCAAGGGCGCGACTCCGAACCCGTCCTGGGCCAACTTCGTCGTCACCGCCAAGGCGCGCGCCGCGATCCGTCATTACCTCAAGAACCTGAAGCGCGGCGAGGCCATGGAGCTCGGCCGGCGGCTCTTGAACCAGGCGCTCGAGGAATTCTCCCTCAGCCTCCGCAAGCTCCCGGCGGAGGCCATCGAGTCGGTCGTGAAGGAATTCGGGCTCAAGAGCCCCGAGGAACTCTTCGAGAAGATCGGACTCGGCGAACGGATCGCACCCTTCGTCGCGCGGAGATTGCTGCCCGCCGATGCGGGTGAAGGTGTGGAAGGCGGCCCCGGAGCGCTCGCGATCGCCGGCACCGAGGGGCTGGTAGTGACGTACGCGCGCTGCTGTTTTCCGATACCGAACGACCCGGTTCTCGCCAATCTCTCGAGCGGGCGCGGCGTCGTGATCCATCGCGAGGCCTGCGGGAACCTGGCGTCCTTCCGCAAGCAGCCGGAGAAATGGGTGCCCGTCACCTGGCAGGCATCCGCCGACCGGCTCTTTCACGTCGAGATCAAGGTCGAGGTATCGAACCGAATGGGCGTGCTCGCGCAGGTCGCGGCCGCGATCTCGGAGACGCAGAGCAACATCGAGCGCGTCTCGGTCGTCGAACGGGACAGCGACAGCTCGACGCTGATCTTCGAGCTCCTCGTGCACGACCGCAGGCATCTCGCTCGGGTCATCCGGGCTATCCGCGGCATGCCAGAGGTGCTGCGCGTACTGCGCACGCTCGCCTGACGCCACCGGCGCAGTGCGGTGCGTGTTTTCGCCTGATTTCGCGGCTATCCTTCCTCCCCCTTCCGGAATACGAGGAGACCGCGTTGGCGCGTGAAGTCATATCGACCGATGCGGCACCGAAGGCCATCGGCACGTACTCGCAGGCGATCAGGGTCGGAAGCACCGTCTACGTATCCGGCCAGATCCCGCTCGATCCGGCGACCGGCGAGCTGGTGGACGGCGACATCGAAGCCCAGGTGCGCCGGGTGTTCGCCAACCTGAAGGCCATTGCCAACGCGGCCGGCGGCGACCTGGGCTGCGTTGCGAAACTCAACGTCTACCTCACCGATCTCGGTCACTTCCAGCTCGTCAACCGGGTCATGGCGGAATACGTGCCTCAGCCGTACCCGGCGCGCGCCGCAGTGGGAGTGTCGGCGCTGCCGCGCGGCGCCACGGTCGAGATCGACTGCGTCCTCGAACTTTAGAAGTCCGGGCGCGCGGGTGCCCAACGCCGATCTACATCCGGGGCTCGGCACGCCGGCTGCGCCACCGCTCGCCGCACGCCCGGTGACGAGCCTGCGCGGCGTCGGCCCCGCGCTCGCCGACACGCTCGCGCGCCTGAGCCTGTACACGGTTCAGGACCTGTTGTTTCACCTCCCGCAGCGCTACGAGGACCGGACGCGCGTGAGTCCGATCGGCAGCCTGCGCGCCGGAGAGCGGGCGGTCATCGAAGGCGAGATACAGCTCACGGAGGTCGCGTTCCGGGGCCGACGCGTGCTGCTGTCGCGGATCGCGGACGGCTCGGGCTTCCTGACCCTGCGTTTCTTCCATTTCTCCGCGTCGCAGCAGGCGGCGCTCGCGCGCGGCACGCGGCTGCGTTGCTTCGGCGAAGTCCGCACGGGTCCGTCGGGTCTCGAGATAGTCCATCCGGAGTACCGGCGCACCCAGTCCGATGCGCCGCCGACCACGGCCGAGGGATTGACGCCCATCTATCCGACCACGGAGGGCGTGCAGCAGGGCCGGCTGCGGCAACTCACCACGCTCGCGCTCGCGCAGCTGCCGGGCGGGCTCGCCGATTGCATCGATCCCGCGGTGCGCCGGCGCTGGTCGCTCCTGCCGCTGGAAACGGCATTGCGCAATGTGCATCGTCCACCGCCGGACGCGGATCTCGAGGCGCTCAACGCCGGTCGCCATCCTGCGCAACGGACACTGGCTTTCGAGGAATTGCTGGCGCACCAGCTCTCGCTTCGGCGGCTGAGACGCATGGTGGATCGCGATCCGTCCTGGCCGTTCGCGCCGGGCGGCGGACGGGTAGAGCAGTTCGTCTCCACGCTGCCCTTTGCGCTTACGGGCGCCCAGCGGCGCGTGTGGAGCGAAGTCGCGTCGGACCTGTCCCGCTCGCACCCGATGATGCGACTGGTGCAGGGCGATGTGGGTTCCGGCAAGACCGTGATCGCTGCACTGGCGGCCGTGCGTGCTGCAGAACACGGCTGCCAGGCGGCGGTCATGGCGCCGACCGAGCTCCTGGCCGAGCAGCACGCACGGAACTTCTCGACATGGCTCGAGCCACTCGGCATCAGGGTCGCGCTGCTTACCAGCCGGCACACCGGGCGCGCGCGCGAAGCGCTCACGCAATCGCTGGCCTCTGGCGATGCGCAGGTCGCCGTCGGCACGCACGCGCTCTTCCAGGAGGGCGTTGAGTTCCATCGGCTCGCGCTCGCGATCGTCGACGAGCAGCATCGCTTCGGGGTGCACCAGCGTCTGCAGCTGCGGGAAAAGGGCCAGGCCGTAGGGCGCTGCCCGCACCAGCTCGTGATGACGGCGACGCCGATTCCGCGCACGCTCGCGATGACCGCCTATGCCGATCTCGACGTGTCGGTGATCGACGAGCTGCCACCGGGGCGCACGCCCATTCGCACGGTCGTGCTGCCCGAGACGCGTCGCGACGAAGTCATAGAGCGCATCCGCGCCGCATGCAGCGCGGGCCGGCAGGCTTACTGGGTCTGCCCGCTCATCGAGGAATCGGAGCTGCTGCGCCACCAGGCCGCGAGCGAGACCGCCGCAGCGCTCGCCGCCGCTCTGCCGGATCTCGCCATCGGGCTCGTGCACGGCCGGATGCCCTCGAAGCGCAAGGACACGGCGATGACCGCCTTCAAGAACGGGCGCCTCGACCTGCTGGTCGCAACAACGGTCATCGAGGTCGGAGTCGACGTGCCGAACGCGAGCCTGATGGTGATCGAGAACGCGGAGCGCATGGGTCTCGCACAGCTTCACCAGTTGCGCGGCCGGGTCGGGCGCGGTCCGGTCGAGAGCACCTGCGTCCTGCTCTATCGGCCTCCGCTCAGCAGCCTCGCACGTGAACGCCTGGGTGTCGTGCGCGACACCACCGACGGCTTCGAGGTCGCGCGCCGCGACCTCGAGCTTCGTGGGCCCGGAGAGCTGCTCGGCACGCGCCAGACCGGGCTGATGCAGCTCAAGGTCGCGGACCTCGTCCGGGATTCCGATCTGCTGCCCGGCGTGCAGGCGGCTGCGGAGACCATGCTCGACGCCGCAACCGAGGGCGTGACCGCGCTGCAGCGCAGATGGATCGGCGAAGCCACCCGTTTCGGCAAGGTCTGACTCCCGATGGCACGTCTGCTCGAATACGCACGGCTGATGCGGCTCGATCGCCCCATAGGCTTCTGGCTGCTGCTCTGGCCCGCGCTCTGGGCGTTGTGGATTTCGGCCGATGGGCGGCCCAGCGAGCGCGTGTTCGCGATATTCATCGCTGGCACGTTCCTGATGCGGGCGGCGGGCTGCGTCATAAACGACTACGCGGATCGCAGGATCGATCCGCACGTCCGTCGTACCGCGGCGCGGCCGCTCGCGCGCGGCGCGGTGTCGCCGGCCGAGGCGCTCGCGCTCTTCGCCGTGCTTGCCTCGGCTGCGCTGCTGCTGCTGGTGCCGCTCGCGCCGCTGACGCGGCTGTTCGCGCTGGCGGGCGGCGTCCTTGCGGTGATCTATCCGTTCCTCAAGCGTTTCTTCCCGCTGCCGCAGGCCTGGCTCGGGGCGGCGTTCTCATGGTCGGTGCCGATGGCATTCGCCGAGCAGGCCGGCGGCGTTCCGGCATCCGCGTGGCTCCTGTTCGCGGCGGCGGTCCTCTGGACCATGGTCTACGACACGATGTACGCGATGGTCGACCGCGAGGACGATCTCGCCATCGGCGTGCGCTCCTCGGCCGTTCTCTTCGGGCGCGCGGATCGGATCGTGGTCGCGCTCATGCAGC
Organism: uncultured Gammaproteobacteria bacterium; assembly: GCA_963728295.1. Taxonomy (GTDB): domain Bacteria; phylum Pseudomonadota; class Gammaproteobacteria; order Steroidobacterales; family Steroidobacteraceae; genus DATJKD01. Next base: position 45,792 of record CAVSKB010000016.1, read on the forward strand.
TTGGCAGCCTCGCGCTGCTCGCGATCGTCGGGCAGCTGAGCACGCTCGGACGCTGGTACTGGCTGGGGCTCGGCGTGGCGGCCACTCTCGCGCTCCGGGAGCAATGGCTCATCCGCGATCGCGAGCCGTCGGCGTGTTTCCAGGCATTCCTCAACAACAACTATTTCGGCATGGCCGTGTTCGCCGGGATCGCGCTCGACTACCTCTTCCGCTGAGGCGCGTGGAGCGGCGCCCCGTTGCGTTCAGCCGCCGCCGCGCGCGCTTCGCGCGGCGTGCCCGCCCGCGCGTCGCCCGAAATAGGTCGACTCGCCGAGGCAGGTGCCGCTCGAATAGCCGCGCGTGTCCTGCGCGATATTCCATGCGCAGGCCCCCGCCGCGTAGAGGCCGGGAATGGCGCGCCCTTGGGCGTCCTGCACCTCGGAATCGACCGAGGTGCGCAAGCCCCCGAGCGAGAAACCGGCGAACTTGGCGCGGCCCACCGACAGGTCGAAGGCCGCGTAGGGCGGCTTATCGAGCGGCTTGAGCCAGTCCCGATACTTGTGGAACCGCGGATCTTCGCCGCGCCTGGCATCGCGGTTGTACTCCTCGACCGTCTCCACGAGCGACCCCGCGGGAAGACCGAGTCTCGGTTCCATCTCGGCGATGGTGTCGAATCCATCGACCAGCGACTGCTCGAAGAACTTGTACGGCGGATACCCGAATATCTCCGAGTCGAGGATCAGGTAGCCGATGCCGTCGGGCTGCTCGACCAGGAACCCCGCGGTGCGCCCGTGATAGGAATCTTCGGCGACGAAGCGGCGTCCATGCGCGTTCACCAGGATGCCCTTCAGCATGTCGGCGGGCGGATAGAAAGGCGAGGTGAGGAACGCACGGTCGAGTCCGACCGGCTCGCCTCCCGCCGAGATGCCGAGCAGGATTCCTGATCCGTCGTCGTTCCCCGTCCCGTGCTTGATCAGGTCGCGCGGCATCCAGGCGAGCTCCCGCGCAAACATCTCGTCGTTCATGATGTAGCCGCCGGCCGCCAGTACCACGCCGCGGCGAGCGCGCACGTCGCCGTGCTCGCCGAAATGCCGGTAGCGCACGCCGACGACGCGGCCGGCCTCGTCCGTGATCAGCGCGATCGCGCGCACATCGCAGCGGACACGCACGCCAAGATCGACACACGCGCCGATCAGGACCTTCATCAGGAGCGACCCGGCCTCGATCCCCGCCATCGCGACCTTGTGACCACGCGGCGCCGGTTTCGCGCGCTCCCGGTAGGGCCAGACCTTCTCGTTGCCGGTCCAGATCAGGCACTGCGTCGTGTCCTGGATCGCCGCCTTCTCCGGGAAATAGCTGCGCTCGAACGGCACGCCGAGCTCCTCAAGCCACTCGAAGTGACCGACGCTGTCGTCGCAATAAGCCCGGATCTTCGCGGCATCGGGCTCCGGCGTGAGCGCCATGAGATACCGGTACATCTCCTCCGCGGTGTCCTCGAAGCCGCAGGCTTTCTGCACCGGCGTTCCGCCGCCCAGGTACAGGTGGCCGCCCGCGATCGCCGAGGCGCCACCGCCGCCGCTCGCGCGCTCGAGCACCAGCACATCCGCACTGCCGCGCCGGGCCTCGATCGCGGCGCTGGCGCCGGCCGCGCCAAGCCCGACGATCACGACATCGGCCTCGTCGTCCCAGCCGGTGACGTCGGTTGCCCGCACGAGTGCGGGGGTCCTGAGCTCGCCGCTCATGCCGGTCTCACGCGCACGGGGATCGCGCTCTGGCGGCAATGGCCGGTGATCGGATCGTAGGCGACCTCGTCGTTGACGAGGCGGTTGGTCGATGCACCGTGCGCGCGTACGTCGTCGGGCGCGTCGCCGCGCGCGCCAAAGGCGTGCGCCATGGACACCACGCCGCGTTTCATGTCAGGAGACGACCTCGCGATGCCGAGCACACTGCGCGTGCGGCGTCGAGATCTCGACGACGTCGTCGTCCGCCAGCGAGAGCGCCAGCAGGTCGTCCGGATGCATGTGCGCATAGTTCGTCACGCCCTTGACCCGCAGCCGCTCGAGGTCCTGTCCCGTCGAATTGAAATACTGGCGCGTGCGGCGGCAGACGAGCAGGTGGGTCGCCGGCCAGTGCGGGTCGACGACGCGCCCCTGTGCATCGAGCGTCTCGGCGCGCATCTCGCGTATCTGCGTAACCACGCCATCGGGCACGAGCTGCAGGCGACCCGTCGCGTCCGGGTCCGAGGGCTCGACGCGCAATTCCGCCTCCGGAAAGATCCGGCCGCCTTCGCGCGTCATCTCGCGCACGCGCGCGAGCGGCACCCGGCAGCCGTGCGTAGTCTTCTCGAGCACCTCGAACTTCGAGGGCTTCCGATCCATCGGCAGCGATCCACCCGCAGTGACGATCTCGGTGCCCAGGCGGCGCGCGATTTCCCAGAAGAACTCCCACTCGTCGAGCACGTCTCCCTGGGGCGGGAGCAGCGCCTCCGCATAGCGGGCGTACGGCTCCTCGTAGAAGATCTCCGGGGCCGTGGCGATGTCGTCGCGCTCGAGGCTGATCCTGGGTGCGATCACGTAGTGTGCGAGCCGTGCGGTCTGCGCGAGCTTGATGTCGATGCAGACGAGCAGATCGAGCGAGCGCAGCGCGCGCTCGACCTTGGCCTGATTGGGCCAGGCGACGAGCGGGTTGCCCCCGATGCAGATCAGCGCCCGCACCTGGCCGTCGCCGGGTAACAGGATTTCATCGGCGAGCGCGGCCGTCGGCATTTCGATCCCGATCTGCGTGAGCCCGCGGACACGCGACGGCGCGAAGCCTTCACCCCAGAGCGGCGCGGGGGGCTGCACCTGCGCCTTGCGCGGCGTCGCCGCGGACAGCACCCGTGGGTAGGGCGCGATCTCGCCTTCGCGGCAGAATCGCCCGCAGACGATATTGAGCGTCTGCACGAAGTGCTCGGTGAGGCTGCCGCGCGTCGCCATCTCGGCGCCGGTGCCGGTCGTGGCGACGCCCCTGGGGCCGAGCGCGAAGAGACGCGCCGCGGCGATCAGGTCGGCGACGGGCACGTCGGCACGCCGCGCAGCGTACTCCGGCGTGAAGTCGGCGATCGCGTGGTGCAGCTCCGCGAGCCCGGCGACGTGGCTCTCGCAGAAATCGCGATCGTGAAGGTCCTCGTCCAGGATCAGCCTCAGCATGCCCGCGAGAAGCGTCGCGTCCTCTCCGGGCCGCACCTGCAGATGGATGTCCGCAAGCTGCGCGACCATCGTGCGTCTGGGGTCGACGCAGATGAGCTTGAGGCCGCGCGCCTTTGCGTCGCGCAGCCGCCGCGACGGGCTGAACGGCGGCACGCTGCCCTGCCAGGCGTAGTGCGAAGTGAGGGGGTTGTTGCCGATCATCATGGACACATCCGCCCGCGAGAAGGGCTGCGGTCCGCCGAGCCAGGTGCCGACGCGGCTGCCGAGATAGACCTTGGCTGGCTGATCGATCGTGATGCTGGTGTAGAAGCTCGGACTGCCGAGCCCCTGGTGGAAACCCAGCGCCACCGGCAACGCGGCCGAGTTCATGAACCCGTACGTGCCGCAGTAGGTGGCGATCGAGCGCGGACCGTGCCGTGCGCGGATCGCCGCGAGACGTCCGGCGATCTCGTCGAGCGCGGCGCCGCTCGAAATCGGGACGAACGATCCGTCCGGCAGTCTTCGCCGGGAGCTGCGCAGTCGCTCGGGATGATTTGCCTGCGCGGGCAGCTCACGTCCCTTCATGCAGGTGTAGCCGCCAAAGAGGGGATCCGAGACGTCGCCGCGTACGGCCACGGCGCGCTCGCCCTCGATGTCGACCTCGATGGCGCAATTTGCGTGACAGAAACGACAGAAGGTCTTTCGGGTGTGCATCGCGGACCGCTTGAGTGTCGGCCCGCGGACTATCGACGAACGCGCCCGGGCAGGCAACCGGGCGATCGGCGACCGCTGAAAATCAATCGAACCGACCCGCGTCGCGAGCCCCGGAGTCGAGCGTCGCGCGCGCCACGCACCACGCGTCGATCGAGGCGGCGCCCGCCTGCCGCAGCGCACGTGCCAGCGCGGCAACGGTACTGCCCGTGGTGATCACGTCGTCGACGATGACGATGCGGCGTCCCCGCACCCGTTCGGGCGCACGCTGACGAAAGCCTCGTGCATGTTGGCGTGCCGGTCGGCCGGGAGCAGACCGACCTGCGGTCGCGTCTCGCGGCATCGGACCGCGAGTCTGGGCTCGAAGCGGATCCGCAGCGCTCGCGCCGCGAAGAACGCGATCTCGCCCGATTGGTTGAACCCGCGCTCCGCGTAGCGGAGGGGATGCAGCGGCACGGGCAGAACGCAATCGACATCGAGATGCAGCCCTAAGTCCGCCGCCCCGCGTGCAAGCAGCTGGCCGAGCACCCGCCCGATCGCAAGCTGCCCGCCGTACTTGAGCGCCTGGATCAGCGTGTCGATCGGCGGCGCGTATGAGCACACGGCGAACGAGCGATCGCAGCCCGCGGGTCCGGCGGCGTCGACGAGCGATGCTTCGGCGGCCAAGCCGCAGCCGGACGGCGCCGGAAGGCCGGCCTCGCACGCGATGCACAAGTCGTGACACGGCGGCTGTCCCGGCCGGCCGCACAACACGCAACGCGGCGGCAGCACCCAGCCCAGTAGGCGGTCCCACCCGCTGTCAACCAGACTAAGCACTTGCGGTTGACACGGGCCGCGACACATCGAAATACTCGCCGCGCCAGGAGCTTCCCATCCCGGAAGACTCAGGCGCCGGGAGATCCAGGTCCCGTCGCATATCCGCCGCAAAACCCAAGGAATCGACATGGAGAACCTGAATCTCGATCGGCTGGGCGAGATCCGTAGCGACTGGTCGCTCGCCGAAGCGCAGGAGCTGTTCCGCCTGCCGTTCAACGACCTGCTTTTCCACGCGCAGGGCGTACATCGGCGGCACTTCGACCCCAACCAGGTCCAGGTCAGTACGCTGCTGTCGATCAAGACGGGCGGCTGCCCGGAGGACTGCGCCTATTGCCCGCAGAGCGTTCGCTACGAAACGGGTGTCGAACGGGACGCGCTGCTGGAGCTTGACGCAGTCGTTGCGGCGGCCAGGCAGGCGAAGGCGGACGGAGCCACGCGCTTCTGCATGGGGGCGGCCTACCGCAGCCCCAAGCCGCGGCAGCTCGAAAGCATCAAGGTCATGGTGCGCGAAGTGCGCGCGCTGGGTCTCGAGACCTGCGCGACCCTCGGCATGCTCAAGCCCGCGCAGGCGCGCGAGCTCAAGGAAGCCGGACTCGATTACTACAACCACAACCTCGACACGTCCGAGGCGTTCTACGGCGAGATCATCACGACCCGTACCTACCAGGATCGCCTCGACACGCTCGCGGCGGTGCGGGAGGCAGGTCTCAACGTCTGTTGCGGTGGCATTCTCGGCATGGGCGAGTCCGAGTCGGACCGGATCGCGCTCCTGCATACGCTCGCGACCCTGCCGCAGCACCCGGAAAGCGTGCCGATCAACCAGCTCGTGCAGGTGGCGGGCACGCCGTTGCATGGGCTGCCGCCGCTCGATCCACTCGAGCTCGTGCGCACGATCGCAACCGGCCGCCTGATGATGCCGCGCTCGTATCTGCGCCTGTCGGCGGGACGGATGGAGATGAACGACGCCGTCCAGGCGCTGTGCTTCCTCGCAGGCGCCAACTCGATCTTCCACGGTGAAAAGCTCCTGACGACGCCGAACCCGGGCCGCACGCACGACCAGGCGCTCTTTGACAGGCTCGGGCTCAGTCCCGAGCCGCTTGCGGCCGAACGCCCGGCCTGACGGTCCGCCATGACCGGCCTCGACGCCGAGCTCGCGCCGTCGCTCATCGACCTGCGGGCTGCCGGGCGGTACCGGGCGCGACGCACTGTCGAGTCGCGCCGGTCCGGAGCGACCCGGCTCGTGGTCGACGGCCGCGACGTGATCGCCTTCTGCAGCAACGACTACCTGGGGTTGGCCGATCACCCCAAGGTCGCCGAGTCCTTCATCGAGGCAGCGCGCCGGTGGGGCGTCGGCAGCGGCGCCGCGCACCTCGTGAGCGGCCATTGCCGCGAGCATCGACTGCTCGAGGAGGCTTTGGCGGAGTTCACCGGCCGCGCGCGCGCGCTCCTCTTTTCAACCGGCTACATGGCCAACCTCTCGGTGATCAGTGCGCTCGCCGGCCGCGGCGACCGGGTTTTCGAGGACCGGTTGAACCACGCCTCGCTGCTCGATGCAGGCCTCGCAAGTGGCGCGCGCTTCGCGCGTTATGCCCATTGCGACCCGGCTGCCCTGGAAAATTGGCTCGGAGCCAATTCTGCCGGCGCCGCTCGCAGCAGCGCGAAGCGAAATCGGCTGCGAGCCAATTTCCGCACGGTCGTGGCGACCGACGGCGTGTTCAGCATGGATGGCGATGTTGCGCCCCTGCGCGAGCTCGCCGCCCTGTGCCAGACGCATGACGCGTGGCTCATGGTCGACGATGCGCACGGCTTCGGCGTCCTGGGCGCGACCGGCCGCGGCTCGCTCGAAGCCGCCGGGCTCACCGCCGAGGAGGTGCCGGTCCTGATGTGCACACTTGGCAAGGCGCTCGGCGTCTTTGGCGCCTTCGTCGCGGGCAGCGAAACACTGATCGAGACGCTGATCCAGCGCGGTCGCAGCTACATCTACACGACCGCGATGCCGCCGGCGCTCGCCGCAGCCGCACGCGCGGCACTCGCCGTCCAGGCCGAGGAGAGCTGGCGGCGCGAACGCGTGCTCGCGCACGCGGGGCGATTTCGAGCGGCCGCGGCCAAGCTCGGCTACGAGCTGCTGCCGTCCGAAACGCCGATCCAGCCGATCCTGACCGGGGACGAGGCCACGGCCCTTGCCGCGAGCGATGCGCTGCTCGCCCTGGGCCTGTGGGTGCCCGCGATCCGGCCGCCGACCGTACCCGCCGGGCGTTCGCGATTGCGCGTCACGTTCTCGGCCGCGCACGACGATGAGGACGTCGAACGGTTGATCGCGGCGCTCGCGACGCTCGCATTGCCCGGTCTGCGCTCATGACCGCGTGTCCCGCGAGCGGGCAGCGACCACCCGTGTTCGTGATGCTCCACGGCTTTGCACTGCATGCCGGGCTCTGGGGCGACTGGCCCGCCGAGCTCGGGAGCCGCACCGTGCGCCGCGCGATCGATCTGCCCGGGCACGGCCTGCGGGCGTGGGACACGCGAATCCGGGATCTCGGCGGGTTCGCGCGCGCGGTGTCCGACCAGGTCCCGCCCGGCGCGATCGTGCTCGGCTGGTCGCTGGGCGGAATGATCGCGCTCGAGCTTGCCCGGCAGCGTCCGTCGACCCTCGGCGGCCTGGTCCTGATAGCGACGACACCGCGCTTCGTCGCAGGCGCGGACTGGCCGCATGGAATCGAGCCGGGGGTGCTCGAGACGTTTGCGGAAGGCGTACGCCGCGACTACCACCGCACGGTGCAGGATTTCCTGGCGCTGCAGGTGCTGGGCGCCGCGGATCCCCGCGCGACACTGCGCGCGCTGCGGGCGGCTGTGCGCAGTCGCCCGGCACCCGATCCGCGAGCCCTCGAGACCGGCCTCGACATCCTGCGGCGTGCGGACCTGCGCGAGACTCTGCGGGATATCGAGCTCGAGACGCTCGTGATCACGGGCCAGCACGATCGTCTCGCGCACCCGTCCGCCGGCGAGTTCCTTGCCACGGCGCTGCCCGGGGGGCGGTGGCTCCGGATCGCCGGCGCCGGGCACGCGCCGTTTCTGTCGCATCCGCTGGCCATGGCGGACGAGCTCACGGCCTTTCTTGATCGTCTGCGGCTGCCGGCGGCGCGGCCCCCATGGCCGCCGGATGAGCAATCAGATGCATGACCGGGACGAGTTCGCGCTGTCGTCGCTCGAGGTCGCGCGTTCCTTCGACCGGGCTGCACGCAGCTACGACGCAGCGGCGGTGCTGCAGGCGCGCGTGCGGGACGAGCTTCTTTCGCGCCTCGTCCTGGTCCGGCTCGAGCCGTCGCTCGTCGTCGATCTCGGCTGCGGCACGGGGGCCGCTGCATCGGCGCTGCATCGCCGCTACCGCCGGAGCCGCGTGGTGTCCGTCGATCTGTCACTCTCCATGCTGCGAGAAGCGGGCAGGCGACGACGCCCGTGGCGGCGATTCGCGGGGATCTGCGCGGATGCCGTCCGGTTGCCCTTCGCGGACGCCTCGACCGACCTCGTGTTCAGCAATCTCATGCTGCAGTGGTGTGCCAACCCCGATGCGGTCTTTCGCGAGTGCGCTCGCGTGCTGCGTCCGGGCGGTCTTATGCACTTCACGAGCTTCGGGCCCGATACGCTCAAGGAGCTGCGGAGCGCCTGGGCTGCCGCCGACGCGTACACGCACGTCAACCGCTTCATCGACATGCACGACCTCGGCGATGCGATGCTGCGCGCGGGTCTCGCCGAACCCGTGATGGACGTGGAACGCTACACACTGACCTACCCGGACGTGGGCGGGCTGATGCACGATCTCAAGGCCATCGGCGCCCACAACGTCAACGCCGGCCGCTCACGTGGTCTCACCGGGCGGTATGCGATCAAGCGCATGACCGCCGCGTACGAGAACGAGCGTCGCGAGGGGCGTCTGCCGGCCACGTTCGAGGTGGTCTTCGGTCAGGCCTGGGCGCCGGTAGCGCCGCGGCAGCCGCGGGCGGCGGCCGGAGAAACGCGCATTCCCGTGTCACGGATCGGTAGGCGCAATTGAGTAGCTTTTGTTTACGCTGATGTCGACTTGCATGGAACCTGGATGCGCATTGTCAGGTGAATCCATAGTGCCGGGAGCGGTCGCCGATGCCGGCTCGACCTGAGCGGCACTCTATCTATGTGACCGGCACCGACACCGGCGTCGGCAAGACGCTGGTCGCTACGGCGCTGGTCCGCGCCTTGAACCAGGCAGGGCGCCGGACCCGCGGGCTGAAACCGCTTGCGAGCGGGGCGACGCGCACCCGCGAGGGCTTGCGCAACGCGGATGCGCTGGCACTGCAGGCCGAGGGTCAGCCTCCCGCGCCCTACGAACTCGTCAACCCCTGGTGCTTTGAACCCGCCATCGCGCCGCATCTCGCGGCGGCCGAGGCCGACGTCGAAACGCCGCTGCCGGCGCTGCTCCAATGGTACGAACGGGCGTGCGAGGGCTGCGAGTGGGCGGTCGTCGAGGGTGCCGGAGGCTGGCGCGTGCCGCTGCATCCGCGCGGCTGGACGAGCGACCTGCCCGAAGCGCTCGGCCTGCCGGTGCTGCTCGTCGTCGGATTGCGACTCGGCTGTCTGAATCATGCGCGGCTCACCTTCGAGGCGATCGGCTCCGGCCCTGCGCCATTCGCCGGATGGATCGGAAATCGCATCGACCCGCTGTTCGCGCGTCCCGAGGAGAACCTGGCCACGCTCGAGCGACTGCTCGGCTCTCCACCCATCGCCGTGATCCCGGCGCTATCGCCGCCGGACACCGGTATCGTGGCACGAATACTGTCGGAAACGACTCTGGTCCGGCTGGGATAGCGACGACTCCGCGCTGTGCCACGATCCACGCCGGGCGGGTTAGACTTCGCCGCCGACCACGCGGCGTCCGCGCCGCTCGCGGCAGCGTGAGGGAAGAAGGAAGAAGAGCGACCTGCGCGTCGCTCTCACACCTTCGGGGCGGGACGGGGGTCGGGGCCTATACGGCCTCGACCGGTCAACACGGGAGTCTGTCAAGAATGAAGAGCCCCAAGCGCGCCCTGGCCGGCGGCATCGCGCTGCTCCTCGCCGGGGGACCTGCGCTGGCCGCCTGGGACCTCAACCTGCGCGTGGGCGTCACGCCGCTGTCGCGCGACATCTACGCCCTGCACATGTTGGTCCTCTGGGTGTGCGTCGCGATCGCGGTCGCGGTCTTCGCCGTGATGATCTATTCCGTCGCGACCTTCCGCCACTCAAAGGGCGCGACGCCCGCCACCTTCGATCACAGCACGGCGGCCGAGGTGATCTGGACGATCATCCCGGCGCTGATCCTCGTTTTCATGGCCATCCCGGCGGCGCGTACGCTGGTCGCAATCGAGGATTCGAGCGGCTCGGAGCTCACCGTCAAGGTCACCGGTTACCAGTGGAAGTGGCAGTACGAGTACGTCGATCAGGGCGTGTCCTTTTTCTCGACGCTGGCTCGCCGGCATGACAGCGCCCGCCAGCTCGACTCGGGCGTCGATCCGCGGACGATCGACAACTACCTGCTCGAGGTCGACAACCCGCTGGTCGTCCCGCAGGGCGTGAAGATACGGGTGCTGATCACCGCGGCCGATGTGATCCACGCGTGGTGGGTGCCGGACTTCGGCATGAAGAAGGACGCGATTCCGGGCTTCATCAACGAGCTCTGGTTCACGGCTGACAAGCCCGGCACCTACCGCGGGCAGTGTGCGGAGCTTTGCGGCCGCGACCACGGTTTCATGCCGGTGGTCGTCGAGGTCAAGCCACGCGCCGAGTTCGACGCCTGGCTGGCCACGCGCAAGACCACGGAGTAATCGACGATGAGCGCTACGACCGACACCCTCGCCCACGCCGGCCACGCGCACGGTCACGACGAGCACCACGACGGGCCGCAGAAGGGCATCCGTCGCTGGCTCACGACGACCAACCACAAGGACATCGGGACGATGTACCTGGTGTTCAGCCTGATCATGTTCCTGATCGGCGGCGGGATGGCGCTCGTAATCCGCGCCGAGCTGTTCGTGCCGGGCATGCAGCTCGTCGACCCGGGCTTCTTCAACACGATGACGACGGTGCATGCGCTGATCATGGTGTTCGGCGCGGTGATGCCGGCGACGGTCGGCCTCGCCAACTGGATGCTTCCGCTGCAGATCGGCGCGCCCGACATGGCGCTGCCGCGGATGAACAACTTCAGCTTCTGGCTGCTCGTCGCGGCGTTCTCGCTGCTGATCCTGTCGCTGTTCATGCCCGGAGGCGGGCCCGCCTCGGGCTGGACGCTCTATCCGCCGCTCGTGCTGCAGACCGGCGATGCACTGCCGCTCGCGATCTTCGCCATCCACCTGGCGGGCGCTTCCTCGATCATGGGCGCGATCAACATCATCGTGACGATCATGAACATGCGCGCCCCGGGCATGACCCTGCTCGCCATGCCGATGTTCGCCTGGACCTGGCTGATCACCGCCTACCTGCTGATCGCGGTGATGCCGGTGTTCGCGGGCGCGGTGACCATGCTGCTCACCGACCACTTTTTCGGCACGACGTTCTTCTCGGCCGCGGGCGGGGGCGACCCGGTGCTCTACCAGCACATCTTCTGGTTCTTCGGGCACCCCGAGGTCTACATCATGATCCTGCCGGCGTTCGGGATCGTCTCCGAGATCATCCCGACCTTCTCGCGCAAGAAACTCTTCGGCTACAACAACATGGTGTACGCGACCGCCTCGATCGCGTTCCTGTCCTTCGTCGTCTGGGCGCACCACATGTTCACGGTGGGCATGCCGCTCGCCGGCGAGATGTTCTTCATGCTGGCAACGATGCTGATCGCGGTCCCGACCGGCGTGAAGATATTCAACTGGACGGCGACCATGTGGAGAGGGCTCGATCTCCTTCGAGCCGCCGATGCTCTTCGCGCTCGCGTTCCTGTTCCTGTTCACGATCGGCGGGTTCTCGGGGCTGATGATGGCGATCGTCCCCGTCGACTTCCAGTACCACGACACGTATTTCATCGTCGCGCATTTCCACTACGTGCTCGTGCCGGGCGCGGTGTTCGCCATCATGGCGGCGGTGTACTACTGGCTGCCGAAGTGGACCGGTCACATGTACGACATGAAGCTCGCGAAAGTGCATTTCTGGCTGTCCGCGATCTTCGTCAACGTGCTGTTCTTCCCGCAGCATTTCCTCGGACTGGCCGGCATGCCGCGCCGCATCCCCGATTACTCGACGCAGTTCGCCGACTGGAACATGGTGTCCTCGATCGGCGGATTCGGCTTCGGGCTGTCGCAGCTCCTGTTCGTGTACATCATCTGGCGCTGCGTCCGGGGCGGGCCGCCCGCGTCGGCCGTGGTATGGGACGGCGCGCGCAGCCACGGTCTCGAATGGACGGTGCCCTCGCCCGCGCCGTATCACACGTTCGACGAGCCGCCCATCGTGCACGGCGGCGAGATGCATTCGTGACGGGCGAGCTCCCCGACGAAGAGCGCCGCCGACGCATCCGGCGCAACACCGTGGTCCTCGCGCTGATCGCGCTCGCGATCTATGTCGCGTTCATCGCCTCCGGCGTCATCAAGTCGCAGCCCTGAAGCATCCGCCACGATGGACGAAGGCACCCGCAGCCGCAACGCCTCGCTCACCCGCCGCCTGCTGCTGATGGCGGCGGGCAGCTTCGCGTTCGGTTTCGCGCTGGTGCCGCTGTACGACGTGATCTGCGACATCGCCGGCATCCGCGTCAACGCGGCGCCCTCGGGCGCGGTCGAGACGGCCGCGGCGGCGCGCGAGGTGACGCTCGAGTTCGTCTCGGTGCTCGCGCCGGGGAGCGACTGGGAGCTCATGCCCGCGGCCTCCGCGATCACCGTCGTTCCGGGACGGCTGCAGGAGGCGCGGTTCCGCATCCGCAGCCGCGCGGGACGCCCGGCGACCGGCCAGGCGATTCCCAGCGTCGCACCCGCCTACGCCGCCCGCTATCTGCAGAAGACGGAGTGCTTCTGCTTCACGCCGCAGCACTTCGGCGCTCTCGAGGAGCGGGAATTCACGGTGCGATTCATCGTCGATCCGCGGCTCCCGCCGCAGGTCGACCGCATGACGCTCGCCTATTCGATGTACACGATGCCGGAGAAAGGTTAGATCCATGGCGCAAGCACAGACCGCTCACGACGCGGCCAAGTACTACATCCCGCATGGCAGCAAGTGGCCGATCGATCGGAGCCGTGGCGCTCTTCACGACCATGCTTGGCGTGGCACTGCTCCTGATGGACGTGTCCGCGTGGCGCTGGGTGCTGGTGCTCGGGCTGGCCGCGGTCATCTTCATGTTCGTCGGCTGGTTCCGCACAGTGATCGACGAGAGCGAGCACGGCCGCTACAACGAGGGTGTCGACCGCTCGTTCCGCATGGGGATGATGTGGTTCATCTTCTCCGAGGTCATGTTCTTCGCCGCGTTCTTCGGCGCGCTGTTCTATGCGCGTCAGCTCTCGGTGCCGTGGCTGGGTGGCGAGGGCTCGAAGTTCCTCACCAACACATTTGCCTGGGAGGGCTACCAGACAGCGTGGCCGACCAACGGGCCCGGTAACGTGGGCGGTGAGTTCGAGACGATCCCAGCCTTCGGCCTGCCCGCGATCAATACCGCGATCCTGCTGATCTCCGGCATCACCGTCACGATCGCGCATCACGCGCTGCTCGCAGGAAAGCGCACGGCGCTCAAGATCTTCCTGGCGGCGACGTTCCTGCTCGGGTTCCTGTTCGTCGGGTTGCAGGCCAAGGAGTACACGCACGCCTGGACGGAGCTGAACCTCACCCTCAACTCCGGCATCTACGGCTCGACCTTCTACATGCTGACGGGATTTCACGGCCTGCACGTGACCATCGGCGCCATCATGCTGCTGGTCATCTGGCTGCGCGTCATGAAGGGTCACTTCACGCCGGCGAAGCACTTCGCCTTCGAGGGTGTCGCCTGGTACTGGCACTTCGTCGATGTCGTCTGGCTCGGGCTGTTCGTGTTCGTGTACTGGATGTAGCGCGTTCGGCCCCGGATCGAGGATGCGTTCATTCCGACCGCCTCACCCGGTCGCGGTGCTCGCGACGGGGCTGCTGGCAGCAGTGTGCGTCTGGCTCGGCTGCTGGCAGCTCGACCGCTCGCGCGAGAGGCAGGCGCTGATCGACGGGTTCCAGCGTGGCGGCGCGATCGCGGTCGACGTCACGTCGCGGTCGATCGACGGACTGCCGCGTTACCAGACCGTCAGCGCCCGCGGCGCGTACCAGCCGCTGCGACAGGTCCTGCTCGACAACATGCCCTCCGCGGACGGCCGACCCGGCTATCGTGTGCTGACGCCCTTCCGGCGAACGACCGGGGGTGCGCTGCTGCTGGTCGATCGCGGCTGGGTGCCGCTAGGCAGCAGCCGCGAGCGGCTTCCCGCGCTGGATGTCCCGGGTGACGCGCGCGAGATCACCGGCCGCGTCGATCAGCCGCCTGTGCCGGGGGTGCGAATGCGCGAGGCGGTCGGGTCCGATGCCGCGGGCTGGCCGCGGGTGATGAATTTCCCCACCTGGGAGCAGCTCGCGGTCGCCCTCGCGGAGCCGATCGAACCGCATCTGATTCTGCTGGACGCGCGGGCCGCGGACGGCTATGAGCGCAAGTGGCAGCCGGCGTTGCGGATGAGCCCCGCGCGCCACCTTGCGTACGCGGTCCAGTGGTTTGCATTCGGCGTGGTGGCGGTGGTCGTGCTGGTCGTCACGAGCCTGCGTCGCGGTCGCGGCCACGACGGCGAACGGCAATGACCGCCGGCCGCGCGCCCGGCGCCGCTCGCGGCAGGCGGAGCCTGTTCGTGCTGGCTGCGCTCTTTTTCGTGCCGGTCGTGGCCGCGTTCTGGCTGTATTACGGCACGCCCGGCTGGCGGCCGCGCGGCTCGGCCAACCAGGGCGAGCTCATCGATCCGGCCGTGCCGCTGCCGGCGCTCGAGTTCGCGGCACCTGACGGCAGTCGAATCGCAGGCGATCTCCTGCGCGACCGCTGGACCCTGCTCTTCATCGGTTCGGCGAGCTGTGACGCGCGCTGCCGCGACGCGCTTTACCTGACGCGCCAGACCAGGCTTGCGCTCAACAAGGATGCCCATCGAGTGCGACGCGTGTTTCTTGCGACCGGTCCGTGCTGTGCGGATCCCGGGCTCCTGGCTCAGCACCCCGATCTCATCGTGGCAGCGGCTACGCAGTCGCAACTCGAAGCCGCTTACACGCCTGATCCCGGCGCTCGACTCGGCGCCAGTCAGGGACGCCGGGCGCATCTACATCGTCGATCCGCTCGGCAACCTGATGATGAGCTATGCGGCAGCCGCTCCGGACGATGCGCTGCTCGACGACCTCGAGCGGCTGCTGCGACTTTCACACATCGGCTGAACGGACCTGCTCATGAGACTCACGCTGTTCCATCGTCTGTGTCTGATCGGCACGCTGATCGCGCTGTGCGTCGTCGTGCTGGGCGCCTGGGTGCGTCTGAGCGATGCCGGTCTTGGCTGCCCGGACTGGCCCGGCTGCTACGGTCACCTGACGGTGGGCCAGGCGCTCGAGCACGTGGAGCACGCGAACCAGGCGTATCCCGACCGGCCGCTCGAGGCGCACAAGGCGCTCAAGGAGATGCTGCACCGCTATCTCGCCGCGGGGCTCGGACTGTTGATCCTCGCGATCGCCGCCTGCGCCTGGGCGAACCGGCGCGATCCCGCGCAACCGACGCGGCTGCCGCTCGTGCTCGTGCTGCTGGTCGTGTTCCAGGGTCTGCTCGGCATGTGGACGGTCACGTTGCTTCTGAAGCCGCTGTTCGTCGTGGCGCACCTGATCGGCGGGCTCACGACGACGGCGCTCCTGTGGTGGCTCTCGCTCGCCGCCCGGCGTGGCGGACCGCGCCGCCGGAGCGGCGGGCCTGCGCCGGTGGGTGCTGACGGCGCTCGGGATACTCGCGCTGCAGATCGCGCTCGGCGGCTGGGTGAGCTCGAACTACGCGGCGCTTGCCTGCCCGGACTTCCCGACCTGCCAGGCGACGCTCTGGCCTCAAATGGATTTCCGTGACGCCTTCGTGCTCTGGCGCGGCCTCGGCATCGACTACGAGGGCGGCGTCCTCGATCATCCCGCGCGGGTCGCGATCCACTACACCCACCGTATCGGCGCGATCATCGCTGCGCTCGCGCTCGGATTCGTCGCATGGCGTGCGATACGCGCCGCGGGCTCGCGGGCCGTGCGCATCGCGGGCACTGCGCTCGGCGTCTTGCTCGCGACACAGCTCGTGCTGGGCCCCGCCATGGTGCTCACGCGCCTGCCGCTAGTGCTTGCCACCGCTCACAATGGCGTTGCGGCGCTGCTGCTGCTCGCCACCGTCGGCCTGCTGCGCGCGGTCACCTCACCGGCAGCCCGGGACCGAGGGCGGTAGAATCGCGGCCCCGTCGTCGAGGACCGCGAGTGTCTTCCAATCATCCTGCCGATACCGCTCGGGCGGCGAGCGGAAGCTGGCGCGACTATCTCGAGCTCGGCAAGCCCAGGGTCGTCGCGCTGATCGTGTTTACGGCCGTGGTCGGCATGGTGCTGGCCGCGCCGGGTCTACCGCCGCTCGCACCGGTCGTGTTCGGCACGCTCGGGATCGCCCTCGCCGCGACCAGCGCCGCGGTGATCAACCACGTCCTCGACCGTCACTACGACCAGAAGATGGCGCGCACGCGCCACCGCCCGATCCCGACGGGACACGTCAGCGCCTACCGGGCCCTCGCCTACGCGGCGCTGCTCGGCGCGGCATCCATGGTCTTGCTTGCCACATGCGGTCAATGTGCTGACGGCCGCGCTCACCTTCGCCTCGCTGATCGGCTACGCGGTGATCTACACCGTGTGGCTAAAGCACGCGACGCCGCAGAACATCGTGATCGGCGGCGCCGCGGGCGCCGCGCCACCCATCCTCGGCTGGACGGCGGTGACCGGGCAGGTCGAGCCGCATGCCCTGTTGCTCTTCTTGATCATCTTCGCGTGGACACCGCCGCACTTCTGGGCGCTGGCCATCGCACGCCGCGACGATTACGCGAAGGCCGGCATCCCGATGCTGCCGGTCGCGTACGGGATCGAGTACACGCGGCTCCAGATCCTGCTCTACACGATCCTGCTCCTGATCGTCACGGTGCTGCCCTATATCACAGGCATGACGGGGCTCATTTATCTCGCGGCCGCGCTGCTGCTTGGAGTGCAGTTCACCCGGCACGCGATCGCCTTGCGAAGAAAGGATGCCCCGGCGCATCTGCCGATGCAGGTGTTCCGGTACTCGGTGAACTACCTGATGCTGCTCTTCGCTGCGCTGCTGCTCGATCACTTCGTCAAGA
This sequence comes from uncultured Gammaproteobacteria bacterium, assembly GCA_963728295.1. Taxonomy (GTDB): domain Bacteria; phylum Pseudomonadota; class Gammaproteobacteria; order Steroidobacterales; family Steroidobacteraceae; genus DATJKD01. Next base: position 62,812 of record CAVSKB010000016.1, read on the forward strand.
TCCGCTTCGCCTTCGGCGCCTGAGCGGCATGGCGTACCGACCGCACTTTGCCGCACCGCTCCTGCTCTCCATCGCGGTCCTGCTGATCCTGTACGTGTCGCTGTACCCGTTCCGCTTCGCGCCGGACGGCCCCTCGATGGTGGCGGCGGTCGAGCTCCTCACCTGGGCGCGCGCCTCGCGTAGCGACATGCTCAACAACGTGCTGCTCTATATGCCGCTCGGCTTCTGCGTGGCACTGATCGTCGAGCCGCGCTTCGGGCGCACCGCCGCGATGGGTGCCGCGCTGATCGCCGGCGTGGCGCTTTCACTCTCGATGGAGCTGCTGCAGGCGTCCGTAGCGCCGCGGGTGCCGAGCCTGACCGACCTGGCACTGAACGCGGCAGGCGCGCTCGCCGGCACGCTTGGTGGCTCCGCGTGGCACGCCTTCGGCTCGCGTATTGCGCCGCAGGGCGTACCGGTCAGCCGCGCGCGCGCAGTGGCCGCGCTGATCATCGCGCTGTGGCTGGTGATGAGGCTCTGGCCGCTGCTGCCCGATGCCAGCCTGGGGCAGCTCAAGCGCGCGGTACGGCCCCTCTTCACGCCGCATTTCCGTTTCGCGGACACGATCGCCTACCTGATCGGCTGGCTGATCGTCGCGGAGGCGGTCTTTCATCTCGTCCGACGCCAGCGCGCGGTGGACGTCCTGCTGGTGATCATCGCGGTGGTGCTGGTCGGACGCACCTTCGTGGCTGGCAGCATGCTCACCGTGGACCTGATCGCCGCACTCGTGCTGCTTCTGCCATCGCTCGCGCTGATCAGCCGCCTGGGCGAGCGACCGCGCGCGGCATTGCTTGCGGCGCTGCTCGTCGCCTGGCTCGCCTGGCCGGCCGCGATGGCGTTGAGCGGAAACGCGGGCCGCTACGAATTCGCCTGGCCCGCGTTCCCCGATGTTCTGACGGGGCGGCCGTCCGTGCCTCTGCTTGCCGGCAAGGCCTTCAGCTTCCTTGCGCTCGGCTGGCTGCTGGTCGGCGCCGGGCTCTTTCCGCACGTCGCGGCCGGAATCACGATGATCGTCGCGCTCGTATTCCTTGCGCTATCGCTCGGGACCTCCGGCGCGCCCGCGAGCTGGGCGGATCTCGCCGTAGCGATCGCGGCCGCAATTATCGTCGCGCGGTGGATGCCACGGGTATCCTTGCCGGCCGCGCGGTCGTCGCCACGCAGGTAGCTTTCGTGCCGACTCAAAGCACGCCGCCGTCCGCGTCACCGACCATCTCGCGGCGCACGAGGGGCAGCGGCGGTCCGCCGTAGGAGAGCAGCGTGTCGTGGAACTCCTTCCATGCCGCTCGCCCGCCGCGCGTCGCCACCCAGTCGTCGCGCAGCTTGCGGATCATGAGCTTGCCCAGCGTGTAATTGAGATACGCGGGGTCGTAGGTCCCTCGCATCGCCTGCTGACGCGCGTTCCCCGGATCGAGGTACGCGACCTCGCGAAAGAGCCGCTCGGATTCCTCGAGGCTCATGCCGCCGGTGTGCAGGCCGATCGCCGACACGTAGCGGACGTTGCGCCACAGCGCCTGCATGAGCTGCCCGATGTGCGCCTCGGAGTCGCCCTCGTGCAGACCCGCGTCCCACATCATCTCCTCGGTGTAGTGCGCCCAGCCCTCGATGAAGGCGTAGCTCTGGAACACCTGGCCGACCTTCGACTTGCTGCGGTTCGCGTGCAGGAAGTGCAGGAAATGACCGGGCCAGACCTCGTGAGCCGATATGAAGAGCAGGCCCAACTCCGGCTGCACGTACTGCGCACGCTCCCTGGCGGACCACTTCGGGTCGGGGGCGGCGATGTAATAAGTTGCCGGCACGCCCGGCTCGAACGGTCCCGGCGTCTGGATATAGGCGAAGTTCTGCGCGTTGTAAGGCGGCGCCTGCGCCACGCGCGCGCGCTCCTCGCCAGGGATGCTGACCAGGTCCTTCGCGCGCACGAACGCCTCGAGCTCGGGGAGCTGCCGGGTTGCAGCGGCCACGGGGCCGTCGGCGGGCTTGTGCGAGCGCACCTTGTCGACGCAGGCTGCGACCGTCGCTCCCGGCAGAAATCGCCCGCACGCATCGCGGAGCGCCGCGGTGTTGCGCTCGAGGTCCGCCTGCCCGATGGCGGCGAGTCGCTCGAGCGGCACGTCCACGCTCTCGGTCGCCGCGAGCATCCGCGAGTACATCGCGGCGCCAAGCGCGAAGTCGTTGGTCGCGCGCGATCGCTCGGACTCGAGCCAGGTCGCGAGCTCGCGCATTGCCGTCGCCGCAGACGCGTTTACGCGCGTGAGCTCCGCCTGCAGAGCGGCGTCAGCCACCTCGGCGTACACGGGTGCCACGTCCTCGAGATAGAACTTGGCGAAACCCCCGAAGGCGTTGATGCCGTAGTCGATCCAGGGCCGCGGCATCGGCGTACGAAGATTCGCGCGAATCTGCTTCACCGCAGTCGGAATCGTCTTAGCGTAGGCGATATATGCGCGCATCCGCTGCTCGAGCGGCGCGTAGGGCTTGTTGAGATACGCGTCCGGGTCGAGCCAGACCAGGTAGTAGTCGGGGCTGCGGAACGGCCATTCCGCGTCGGCGAGCCAGAAAAGGTCGCGGTCGATCCGCGACAGGAGATAGTCGCGCTCGAACGCCTGCTGCGAACCAAGGCTCGCGACGGCGAAGCCGGCGGCCCGGGCCCGGGCCGCGCGCAGCCGCTCGATCTCCTTTGCGATCGCTCCGGCGCTGAAGTCCTGCATGCGGCCGTCGAACTCGTGGCGGCCCGCATACACGGCGAACACCGGGTTGGCCGCGAAGTAATCCTCGAGATAGGAGTTGACGAACCCGTCCCAGTCGGCGTTCGTCGTTGCGGCTCCCGCCTCCGGCGCCGCGCCCGGTGTTGCGCTACCGGCGGGTTCCCCACGGTCGCAAGCGGCCGCGAACAGCATGACCACAAGCCAGCAACCGATCCTCGCTACGGCTCTCATCAGTCCATCCTCGATGCGAACGAAGGGCGGGAACTGTACGCAATCCCTCGGCGCTTGTCGCATCAGGCGAAGCGCTGACGGTATTCCTGCGGTGTGACGCCGAGCGTGCGGCGAAACGCGCGGCGCAGCCGCTGCTCGTCGCCGAAGCCGCACTCGCGCGCCAGGTCCTTCATTCGCGTAGCCCCTTCTTCGATCCTGCGTCGTGCGGCATCGATTCGCAGCCGGGCGACGTGATTCGCGGGCGGACGGCCGATCCGGGCGGCGAACAGCCGCGCGAAATGCCGCTCGCTCATGCTGCAGCGGCGCGCCAGCCGCTCGACAGAGAGATCCGCGTCGAGATGCTCGAGCATCCACAGCTCAAGGTCGCCGAACCGGTCGTCACGCTGCTGCGCCTCGAGGAAGTGGCTGAACTGCGACTGTCCGCCGGGCCGCTTGACGAACATGACGAGCTCGCGCGCCACGGCGAGCGCCGTGGCCTTGCCCCAGTCCTGCTCGACCATCGCAAGCGCCATGTCCATCCCGGCCGTCACTCCTGCGGACGTGTAGACGCGGCCGCTCCGGACGTAAAGCGCATCGGGTTCGACGCGGGTGCGCGGGGCGGTACGCGCAAGCCTGTCGCAGTATCCCCAGTGAGTTGTCGCCGTGCGGCCGTCCAGCAGACCGGCGCCGGCCAGTATCAGCGCGCCGGTGCAGATCGAGCCGACGCGGGGCACGACTTTCGCGCGTCCGCGCAGCCAGGCAAGGAGCTCCTCGTCGGCGAGCGCCGCCTCGTAGCCGATTCCACCGGCCACCAGCAGCGTATCGACACGGTGGAGCTCGCGGTAAGTGCGCGTGGCAACGAGCCGCAGCCCGCCCGACGTCTCGAGCTGACCGCGCCGCCCGGCCACGAGCTCCACCGCGTAGGCCGGCACACGCCGGGCGGTGTGATCCTCGAGCCACCGGCTGGTACGGGCGAATACCTCGAGCGGGCCGGTAATGTCGAGGACCTGTGCGTGGCGGTAGGCGAGCATGGCGACATGATGCGTGCGCTCACGTCCCCTGCGACTGCGGGCGGCCGTCGGTCTTCTCATAGTCGATCCTCGTCCGATGCGGCGGGTGACAGTGTCGGTCGAAGGCGACCGGCGCGCCATGGGTCTGGCAGAAAATGACGCCTGATGGTCCGGTCTGCCACGTTCAGCCGGACCAGAATGGATCCCCCTGGCCAGAGGAGGCCTGCCATGAATCGACGTGTTTGTCTTGGCGTGGCGCTCGGCGGCGCCGCCGTCGCCGCGTTTGGCACCGCCGTGGTCGGTGAGCTGCTGCCCCCGCGCAAGCGGGTCCGCGTCGCGTTCCTGCTCGGCGATTCCGCCAACGTGATCGACACCGCGGGACCCTGGGAAGTCTTCCAGGACGCGATGCTCGACGGTGCGCTGATGCACTCGCATCCCTTCGAGCTCTACACGGTGGCGCCCACCGCCGCGATGCTCAGGATGACGGGCGGTCTGCAGGTCGTGCCGCATTACGGCGTGGCGGACGCACCCCAGCCCAACATCATCGTCGTTCCTGCGCACCAGTCGACGCCGGAATCGCTGGACTGGCTCAAGCGCGCGAGCACCGGCGCCGACGTGACGATGTCGGTCTGCACGGGCGCGTTCCAGCTCGCCCGGGCGGGCCTGCTCGCGGGACTGCCGGCCACCACTCATCACGATTTCTGGGATCGATTCGCCGAGGAGTTTCCGGACATCGAGCTCAGGCGAGGGCCGCGCTTCGTCGACAGCGGCCGGATCGCGACCGCCGGCGGTCTGACGTCGGGCATCGATTTGGCGCTGCACATCGTGGAGCGATATTTCGGTGTCGAGGCCGCGGAGATGACCGCGAGCTACATGGAGCACACGAGCGACGCCTGGCGCACCGGCCGGAGCGGCGCGGCTCGAGAGACGGCCCCGGCGACTGGATAGCTCCGATTCGGCACGGGGCGCGGATTGCTACAATCCCGCCCCCCATGGACGTCTCCCACCTTCTCGACGCGCTGAACGACGCGCAGCGCCAGGCCGTCGCTGCGCCGCTCGCACCGACGCTGGTACTCGCGGGCGCGGGCAGCGGCAAGACGCGCGTGCTCACACACCGCGTCGCGTGGCTCGTGCAGGTCGAGAACGTTTCGCCGCACGGCATCCTGGCCGTGACCTTCACCAACAAGGCCGCCGGCGAGATGCGCGGCCGCATCGAGACCCAGCTCGGGCTGCCGTCGGCGCCGCTCTGGGTCGGCACGTTCCACGGCATCGCGCATCGGCTGCTCCGCATGCACTGGCGCGAAGCCGGCCTGCCACAGTCGTTCCAGATTCTCGACTCCGAGGACCAGCAACGTCTGGTGCGCAAGACCGTCCGATCACTCGAGCTCGACGAGGCGCGGTGGATACCGAAGGAGATCGCCTGGTTCATCAATGCGCAGAAGGACGAGGGCCTGCGGCCGAAGCATCTCAAGGACGAAGGTGACCCGACCCGCCGGCAGATGATCCGGTTGTACGAGGCCTACGAGGAAGCGTGCCGGCGCAACGGCGTAGTCGATTTCGCCGAGCTGCTGCTGCGGAGTTTCGAGCTCTGGCGCGAAGCACCCGGTCTCGTCGAGCATTACCGCGCGCGGTTCGGGCACATCCTGGTCGACGAGTTCCAGGACACCAATGCCATCCAGTACGCCTGGATCAAGGCGCTCGCCGGGCCGGTCAGCGTACCGTTCGTGGTCGGCGACGACGACCAGTCGATCTACCGCTGGCGCGGCGCGCGGGTCGAGAACCTGCAGCAGTTCCGCCGGGATTTCGCCGGCGTGCAGCTCTACCGCCTCGAGCAGAACTACCGCTCGACGGGCAACATCCTGGCCGCCGCCAACGCGATCATCGCCAACAACGGCGGGCGGATCGGCAAGCGGCTCTGGACCAGCGGCGAACGAGGCTCAGCGATCCGCCTCTACCGGGCCTACAACGAGCGTGACGAAGCCGAGTTCGTCGTCGGCCGCATCCGCGACTGGATCGCGCGCGGCGGGAAGCGCGCCGACACCGCGATCCTGTATCGCTCGAATGCGCAGTCACGCGTGTTCGAGGAATACCTGCTCGCCGGACGCGTCCCGTACCGCGTCTACGGGGGCTTGAGATTCTTCGAGCGGGCCGAGATCAAGGACGCGCTCGCATATCTGCGCCTGATCGGCAACCGGGACGACGACGCGTCGTTCGAGCGCGTGGTGAATCTGCCCGCACGCGGCATCGGCACGCGCACACTCGAGGTGCTCCGCGTACATGCTCGCGCCAGCGCCACCTCGCTTTGGCGGGCGAGCGCCGCCTGCCAGGAAGAGCTCGGAGCGCGCGCCAGCGCGTGCCTGCAGGGCTTCCTCGCGCTCATCGAGCAGCTGGACGCTGCAACGAGCGGGCTGCCGCTCCACGAGCAGGTGGATCAGGTCATCCAGGCGAGCGGGCTCGCCGCGCACTACCGCAAGGAGAAGGCGGACAAGGGCGAGGCGCGGCTCGAGAACCTCGAGGAGCTCGTCAGCGCGGCGCGCGGCTTCGAGCCCGAGGACGCGAGCATGTCGCCGCTCGCTGCGTTTCTCTCACACGCAGTGCTCGAGTCGGGCGAAGGCCAGGCCGAGGCCTGGGAGGACTGCGTGCAGATGATGACGCTGCACTCGGCCAAGGGCCTCGAGTTCCCGGTGGTGTTCCTGTGCGGCATGGAGGACGGGCTGTTCCCGCATACCCGCTCCATCACCGACGTCGCCGGGCTCGAAGAGGAGCGCCGGCTGTGTTATGTCGGCGCCACGCGGGCGATGCGCGATCTTTATCTCACCTACGCAGAGCAGCGACGCATGCACGGGGTGGACAGCTACGGCGCGCCTTCGCGTTTCATCGCCGAGATACCGGCCGAGCTCGTCGAGGAGGTCCGCCCGAGGGTGCAGGTGACACGGCCCGCGTACGTCCCGTCCCGCGCCGGCCGGTTCGTGGACGACGAGCCGGGAAGCCTCCGCCTCGGGCAGCGGGTACGTCACCAGAAGTTCGGCGACGGCGTGGTGCTCTCCGTCGAGGGCCAGGGGTCGAACGCACGGGTACAGGTCAATTTCGAACGCCAGGGAACCAAGTGGCTCATGATGGGCTACGCCAATCTCGAGACCGTCTGAAGGGGGAAAGGGAGATTCTCTATTTCTCCCATTTCCCCACTACAATCGCCGACCGTGAAGATCATCATCCTCGGCGCCGGTCAGGTCGGCCGGACCGCGGCCTACCACCTCGCCCGCGAAGAAGCCAACGACGTCACCGTAGTGGATGTCGATGACGAGTTGCTGCGCGACCTGCAGGACCGGCTCGACATCCGTACCGTCCGCGGCAATGCCGCCAGCCCACGCACGCTCGAGCAGGCCGGCGCCGCGAGCGCCGACATGCTCGTCGCGCTCACCAACAGCGACGAAGTGAACATGGTCGCGTGCCAGGTGGCATGGACACTGTTTCGCACGCCGACCCGGATCGCGCGCATCCGCTCCCCGGACTTTACAAGCCGCACCGAGCTCTTCATATCGCCGCAGGATGGAACTACGGCAGCCGGCGGAGGCTTCGCCGTCGATATGTTCGTGAGTCCCGAGCAGCTCGTCACCACCTATATCCGGCGGCTGATCCGCTATCCAGGCGCCCTGCAGATCGTCGATTTCGCGGGTGGCCGGGTCCGCCTGGTAGGTGTGCGCGCAGTGCAGGGCGGCCTGCTGGTGGGACAGCAGCTGCGCAACATCCGCAAGCATCTGCCCGACATCGACACGCGCGTGATCGCGATCTACCGGGCCGGGCGGAGCCTCCGCCCGGAGGGCGACACCGTAATCGAGTCCGGCGACGAGGTGTTCTTCCTCGCCGCCACGAAGGACATCCGCCTGGTGATGAGCGAGATGCGCAAGCGCGAGGAGCCGGTGAGGCGCGTGGTGATCGCCGGCGGCGGCAACATCGGGCTGCGGCTTGCGCAGGAGCTCGAGGACGACAACCAGGTCAAGATCATCGAGCGCGACCCGGTGCGCGCGGCGCGGATCTCGGAGCAGGTGTCCAACACCATCGTGTTGAACGGCGACGCCGCCGACGAGGAGCTGCTGGTCGAGGAGAACATCGACGGCGTCGACGCCTTCGTCGCGCTGACGAATTCCGAAGAGGCGAACATCCTCTCCGCAATGCTCGCCAAGAGGCTCGGGTGTCCGAAAGTCATGGCGTTGATCTCCAAGCCCGCCTACGCCGAGCTGATGGAGACCGGCGCGATCGACGTGGCGATCTCGCCACAGACGGTCACGATCGGCTCACTGCTCGCATACGTGCGCCGCGGCCAGGTCGAGCAGGTGCACTCGCTGCGACGCGGCGCAGCCGAGGCGATGGAGGCGGTCGCGCCCTCGCGCCCGGGCGGGCCGGTCGTCGGTCACCGGGTCGAGGAGATCCCGCTCCCCGAGGGCGCCATCATCGGGGCGATCGTGCGCGGCGAGGACGTCATCATGGCGCACCACGACACGGTCGTTGAGCCGAACGATCACGTGATCATGTTCCTCACCGATCGCCGGCACGTGGCGGCCGTCGGGCGTCTCTTCCAGGCATGAAGCTCGGCGCGACCGCGGGACGCGTGGGCGTGATCCCGGGCGCGCGAGTCGCGCTGCGCCAGAACGTCTACCCGATCGTCAACGTCCTCGCGGCCGTGGTGATGGTGTTCAGCATTACGATGCTCGTGCCGCTGGTGCTCGCGCTCGCCCGCCGCGACGATGGCATGCCGGGCTTCGTCACCAGCGCCGCGGTTTGCTTCTTCGGCGGCCTCGGCCTCTGGCTCGCGACTCACCGTTTCCGGCGCGAGATGCGGATCCGCGACGGGATCATGCTGGTCGTGCTCGCCTGGACGGTGCTCCCGGCCGTCGGTGCGCTGCCGCTGATGCTCGACGGGCGCGGCATGTCGTTCACGGACGCCTTCTTCGAGGCCGCGTCCGCGGCTCACCACCACCGGCTCGACGGCGATCAGCGGCCTCGATGGATCTCGCGCCGTCGATCAACATCTGGCGCCACCTCATGCACTGGATCGGCGGCATGGGCATCATCGTGCTGACCGTCGCGATCCTGCCGCTGCTCGGTGTCGGCGGCATGCAGCTCTTCAAGGCCGAGACACCGGGCCCGATGAAGGACGCGAAACTCACGCCGCGGATCGCCTCGACCGCAAAGGCACTGTGGTTGGTCTACGTGGGATTCACCCTAGCCTGCGTCCTGGGGTTGAAGCTCGCCGGCATGGACTGGTTCGACGCGTTCTGCCACGCCTTCTCGGTCATGGCGCTCGGCGGGATGTTCCACTCACGACGCGAGCGTCGGGTACTTCGACTCCGTGCCGATCGAGCTGGTGCTGATCGCCTTTCACGTCGTGGCAGCGATGAACTTCGCGACGCATTTCCTCGCCGTTCGGGGCCGCTCGCTGCGCGGCTACGCGCGGGACCCCGAGGCCAAGGCGATCGTTGCCGTGCTCGCGATCAGCTGCGCGGTCGCGTCGTTGTATCTGTTCGTCGTGGGAACGTATCCGGATCCGTGGACGGCGCTGCGGTTCGCGTCCTTCAATGTCGTCAGCATCGCGACGACCTGCGGCTTCGCTTCGACCGACTTCGGGCAGTGGCCGATCTTCGTGCCGATGTGGATGCTGCTGCTGTCGTGCCTCGTCTGCGCGGCAGGCTCGACCGGCGGCGGAATCAAGATGATCCGCACGCTGGTGCTCGTGCGCCAGTCGGGTCGCGAAATCCTGCGGCTGCTGCATCCGAGCGCGGTGCTGCCGCTGCGGATCGGTGGCCAGGTGATCCGCAACGAGATCGCCTTTGCAGTACTGGCGTTCACCTTCCTGTACTTCATGAGCGTCGTCGCGGCCACCTTCGCGCTGCTGCTCACCGGGCTCGATTTCGTCACGGCGTTCACGGGCGTCGTCGCGAGCATCAACAACGCCGGGCCCGGGCTGGGGCTTGTCGGCCCGGCATCGAACTACGGCGTGCTCGACGACCTGCAGACCTGGATTCTGCAGCTTCGTCATGATCCTGGGGCGGCTCGAGATCTTCACGGTGCTCGTGCTCTTCACGCCGGCGTTCTGGCGCAAATGAGCCGCGCGGCACGCAGCCCGGCCGCCCGGCGCGGCCGCCGGGATAACGGTTAGACTGCCGCCAGCAGTTTTAAACACCTCCGGAATGGCGCGCAGAAAGCTCTCATCACGGGTTCGTCGCCGGCTGCAGCTCGGCCTGGTCGTCGCGAGCCTGCTGCTGCTCCTCGCAGCGCTGATCACGGTCGCGGTCCTCGACCGGCGGGTCACCGCGCAGTTCGAGGGGCGGCGCTGGACGTTGCCGGCGCGTGTGTATGCGCAGCCGGTCGATCTCTACGTCGGGCAGACCCTGTCCGCCGAGCGCTTCGCATTCGAACTCGATCGTCTGGGCTATCTCGCGGTGCGCGCGGCCAATCGCCCGGGAACCTACCGGCGACGCGGCCAGCGCGTCGAGGTGAACGTGCGCGCTTTTCGCTTCTCGGACGAACTGCAGCCGGCACGCTCGCTCAAGCTTGCGTTCGACGGCGACCGGATCGGCGAGCTCGTCGACGCGCAGGGCGTGGACATTCCGGTCTACCGGCTCGATCCGCTCCTGATCGGGAGCATCTTCCCCGTGCACGGCGAGGACCGCATCGTCGTGTCGCCGGACCAGGTCCCGGCAATGCTTCCCGAGGCGCTCAAGGCGGTCGAGGACCGCAGGTTCGATCAGCACCACGGCGTCAACCTGTCGGCGATCCTGCGCGCGGCGTTCGCCAACGTCCGCGCCGGCCAGGTCGAGCAGGGCGGGAGCACGCTGACCCAGCAGCTCGTCAAGAACTACTTTCTCGACAGCCGGCGCACGCTGCGCCGCAAGATCGAGGAAGCGGTGATGGCCGTCATCCTCGAAGCGCGCTTCGAGAAGGCGGACATCATGAACGCGTACATCAACGAGATTTACCTGGGCCAGGACGGCCGGCGCGCCGTGCATGGCTTCGGCCTCGCGAGCCAGTTCTACTTCGGCAAGCCGCTTTCGGAACTGGACCTTCACGAGGTCGCGCTGATGGTCGCGATCGTACGCGGGCCGTCCTACTATGACCCGCGACGACACCCGGAGCGCGCGCTCGAGCGCCGCAACCTGGTGCTCAAGCTGCTGGCCGCGCAGGGCGTGATCTCGGTCGACGATGCCCGGACTGCCGCCGCCCGGCCGCTCGACATCACCGAGCCCGGCCGGGAGGGCGCGGGCTACTACCCCGCGTTTCTCGACCTGGTGCGCCGCCAGCTGCGCCGTGACTACAAGGAAGAAGACCTCACCGAGGCGGGCCTGGTGGTCTTCAGTACGCTCGACCCGCTGCTGCAGGACAAAGCCGAGCGGGCCCTCACCGCGGAGCTCGAGCGGCTCGAGAAATCGGGGCGCAAGGGCACCAAGGGGCTCGAAGGAGTGATCGTCGCGACGTCGCCGCAGACCGGAGAGGTTACCGCCGTGGTCGGCGGGCGGGTCGCGTCCTTCGACGGGTTCAACCGAGCGCTCGATGCCCGCCGTCCGATCGGATCGCTCGCGAAGCCTATGGTGTATCTCGCGGCGCTGGAGACAGCGGAGTATTCGCCCGCGTCCTACCTGGCGGACATACCGGTGAAACTCAAGCTGCCGAACGGCGACACGTGGCGACCGGCCAATTTTACCCACGAGGTAAACGGTCCGGTGCCGATGGTCCGTGCGCTCACCCAATCGCTCAACCTCGCGACGGTCAACCTCGGGCTCGAGGTCGGCCTCGACCGCGTCGCGGAGACCTACGTGCAACTCGGTCTCGAGGAGGCGCCGAAGGCCTATCCGTCAATGCTGCTCGGTGCGGCCAACCTGAGCCCGCTGGAGGTCGCACAGATCTACAACACGCTTGCGAACGGCGGGTTCCGTTCGCCGCTGCGCGCCGTGCGCGCGGTGCTGGACGAGCAGAACAAGCCGCTCAAGGCGCCTGAGCTCGAAGTCGAGCAGACCGCCGACGAGGCGGCTCTCTACACGCTTGATCGGATGCTGATCGAGGTCATGAACCGCGGCACCGGTCGCCCGGCCCGCAAGGATCTGTCGCCGAACCTGGTCGTCGCCGGCAAGACCGGGACCTCGAACGACTACCGCGACAGCTGGTTCGCGGGATTTTCCGGCTCGCACCTGCTCATCGTGTGGGTCGGGCACGACGACAACAGCCCGACAGGGCTCACCGGAACGACCGGGGCGCTGGCCGCGTGGTCCCGACTGATGGGATCGATCGACACCTCCTCGTTCGAACCATTGATGCCGGAGACTCTCGAGAACCGCTGGGTTGACTACTACACGGGCGAGGAAACCTCACCCTACTGCAGCGGCGTCGCGGTCAGCCTGCCGTTTCCTATCGATGCGCCGCTCCCGCCGAGCACGATCTGCCCGCCTTATTCCGACGAGGGCGACTGGCCCATGATCCAGCCATGGCGCGAGCCGACCGACCCGCGCGCCAGCCCGACCCAGCAAGGCGGTATCATTTCGACGCCGGAGAACTGAGCGGCCACGCCCATCCGGGCGGACGGCCGAGCCGGCGTCCTTCAGGTGAGCCTAATGCGTGTCCTCGGAGCCAGCCTGTACCTGTGTGCCGCCGTGCTGGTTGGCTGCGCCTCCAGCCCCTTCGAGCCCGAGAAAAACACGCGCGCCAGCCCGCCACAAGGACCGGGCGAGGGGCCGACCGTGACCACGCCCCCGGTCATCACCGGCCCGACACCGGAGGCCGAGCCCTCGGTCGAGGTGCCAATGCCGCTGCCACCGCCGCGAGATCGGCCGCGCGCGCCGCCGGCCACGCTTAGCCCGGCCAGCAGGGCCCTGGTTGCGCAGGCGCAGGGGCAGCGCAAGCGCGGCGACCTGCCAGGCGCGTCGGTCTCGCTCGATCGGGCACTCCGCATCGAGCCTAATAACCCGCTGCTCTGGATCGAACTCGGACGCCTGCGCATGGACCAGGGCAACTTTCCCCAGGCCGAGGGCATGGGGCGCAAGGCACTCTCCATGTCGATCGGCGACGACGGTACGCAGGCGCAGGCGTGGCAGTTGATCGGCGAATCCTTCCAGGCCCGTGGCCGCAATACGCAGGCAGAGGAAGCCCTCGCCCGCGCCCGCGAGCTCGCGCCACTCTAGATCGCGAGGTGCTGCAGGAACTGCTGCGTCGCCGCCTGCCAGGTGTATCCGAGCGCGTGCGTGCGGCACGCCGCCGGGTCTAGTCTCAGCGCCGCGAGCGCCGCGGTGCGCAGGTTCGCGTCCAGGACGCCGGTTACGCCGTTCAGAACCACGTCGACCGGGCCGGTCACCGGGTAGGCCGCGACGGGCACCCCGCACGCCATCGCCTCGAGCAGGACCAATCCGAACGTGTCCGTGCGGCTGGGAAAGACGAACACGTCGGCGTCGGCAACCAGCGCCGCGAGCGCCTCGCCGTGTCGCATCCCCGTGAACACTGCCCGTGGATAGCGGGCTCGAAGCTCCGCTTCGGCTGGCCCGCTACCCACCACCAGCTTGCTGCCAGGCACATCGAGCTCGAGAAAATCCTCGATCCCCTTTTCCACCGCCACCCGCCCGAAGTAGAGCCATAGCGGCCGCGGCAGCTCGAGCTGGCCCCTTGGGGCGCGGACGAAAAAGAGCGGTGTCGACGCCACGACTCCAGAGCGCAAGGTTGCGGAACCCGCGCTGCTCCAACTGCCGCAGCATCGATGGTGTGGCGACCAGCGTGCGCGCGGCCGTGCCGTGGAACCGCCGAAGGTGTGCGTAAGTCAGCGCCAGCGGAATGGGCGCCCGTGCTCGGACGTATTCCGGAAACTGCGTGTGATAGGACGTGGTGAACGGCCGGTTGCGCCGTCGGCACCAGCGCCGAGCCGCCATGCCGACAGGACCCTCGGTTGCGATGTGCACCGCCTCGGGCGAGAAGCGGTCGAACTGCCTCGCGAGCCTGCGGTACGGCAGAACGGCAAGGCGAATCTCCGGATACGTCGGACAGGGCACGGTCCTGAAGGCCCCGGGATGGACGACGTCGACGACGTGGCCCTCACGCTCGAGCTCCGCGACCGTGACCGAGAGCGTCCGGACGACGCCATTGGTCTGCGGTGACCAGGCGTCGGTCGCCAGCGCGATCCTCATGCAGCGAGCGCGTCGCATGCCCGGTGCCGGCCGCCCCGCGTTGACGTACCGGTTGAGCCGCAGCACAAGCGCATATGCGCGATTGCCCAGGGACTCGAGCAGCGGACTCGCGCGGATTACGCTGTCGAACTCGTCGCCGTGAAGGACCAGGAAGCGACGCTTCAGGCTCCAGAGGTCGACGATGTCACCGACGAGATATAGCGTGTCGCACTCGACCTTACTCAGGAAGTCGAGGAGATACTCCGCGCGACAGCCTCGGAATCCGAGGTGTATGTCCGAGAGAAAGCACGTTCGGACCCTCAGACGGGTCGGGGGCGGCATCGGGCTCATGGACGATTCCGGTGACCTCACTTGCGTGCGCAGGGTGAGGGCGGCCGATGACAGGCCCGTGACAGCCGATGGTATTGCCATGACCTTCAGCCGGTTAGTCGAGGTAGCTCAGACGAGGCTTGGAAGCGGAGACCAGTCGTGCAAGGCGCGTTAGGGAGTTCGCCCACTTCTGCAGCTTAATGGAGTCGATCGCCGTTCACACTTGTCGATCCTTCGGCTGAGACGTGCCCACCGTCTTGGGCACTATCTCCCACATCAGTTTGAATATTTGCTCAACCGACGTGACTGACCTTGGCTAGGTTGTCTTTTTGGCCGAAGTGGAGACTCTATGTCTATTTCCTCTATCATAGAACCCAGTATTGTGGTCTTACAGTCTCAACTCCCGTTATTTGTATAGCCTTGTGGACCGATCATGCGAAAGTAGCCCGCCTTCTGGAAAGCCAGGTTTTCCGTCATCCTGTGGGGCCGTTCGTCCGGATGCCCGCATGATTGCTCTGCTGCAAAGGGTCACCGAAGCCCGAGTGGACGTAGGTCAGGAAACCGTTGGCCACATCGGTCCCGGGCTCCTCGTACTGCTCGCGGTCGAGCCGGCGGACGACGAATCCGCGACAGAGCGGATGATCGACCGCGTTCTACGCTACCGGGTATTCGACGACTCCACGGGCCGCATGAACCTGAGCGTGCTCGATAGCCGGGGCGGCGTGCTGCTCGTGCCTCAGTTCACCCTGGCCGCGGACACCCGCAAGGGCTTGCGCCCGAGCTTCACCTCCGCAGCGGCGCCCGAGCACGGGCGGGCGATGTTCGACCACGCCGTCGGGTACGCCCGCGCCGCGCTTGGCGACCGGCTCGCCACCGGTCGCTTTGGCGCGCACATGCGAGTCAGTCTGGTGAATGACGGGCCCGTCACATTCCGGCTCTACACTCCGTCGGCCTGACGCCGGGCCCGCCGGGTGTATTGGCGTATCATCGAAGCTCGCCGACAAGGCACCGGAGACCGTTAATGGGAATTGGCTTTCGTGAGTTACTGATCATCCTCGTGATCGCCTTGATCCTCTTCGGGGCCAAGAAGCTGCGCAGCGTCGGCTCCGATCTGGGCGCCGCCGTACGGGGCTTCAAGAAGGCGGTCAACGAGGGCGAGGAAGAGACCACCCGGCAGATCAAGGATCTCGGTGGCAAGGACGCGGATTTCGAGGAGCGCGAGGGCGCCGTCAAGCAGGACAGCAAGACCAGCGTCTGAGCCATGTTCGAGGTCGGCTTCACCGAGATCGCGCTGATCTTCGCGATCGCCCTGCTGGTACTCGGACCCGCGCGATTGCCGAAGCTCGCGGCTGACCTCGGCCGCTGGGCGGGTCGCGCCCGCGCCATGGCTCGGCAGCTCCGCGCCCAGCTCGAGCAGGAAGCACAGTACGACCCACTTCGCGATCCGCCTTCCGACGGGCAGACGATCCACACGCCGACGTCCACCAGCACGGACGAAGCGGAGCGGCCGGGCAGGCCCGATGAGCCCCGAGACGCGTGACACGGAAGAGCTGGCCGAAGGCACGCTGATCTCGCACCTGCTGGAGCTGCGCGGTCGACTGCTCAGGTCGATGATCGCGATCCTGATCGTCTTCCTGCCGCTGGCGCTCTTCTCCAACGACCTGTTTACCATCGTCGCGCAGCCGCTGATCGACAAGCTGCCCGAGGGCAATTCGCTGATCGCGACCAGCGTCGTCGCACCTTTCATGACGCCGCTCAAGCTCGCGCTGGTCGCGTCGATCTTCATCGCGATGCCCTACGTGCTCTACCAGGTCTGGGCCTTTATCGCGCCGGGGCTGTACCGCCACGAGAAGCGCTTCGCCTTACCGCTGTTCGCATCGAGCGTGTTCCTGTTCTACGCCGGCACCGCGTTTGCGTACTTCATCGTCTTCCCGCTGATGTTCAAGTTCCTGACCATGACGACGCCTGTCGGCGTCAAGATGATGACCGATATCTCGAGCTACCTCGATTTCGTGGTGCTCCTGTTCTTCGCCTTCGGCGTCGCCTTTGAAACACCGGTAGCGACGGTGCTGCTGGTCGCGTCGGGGCTCGTCAGCATCACGACGCTCAAGAAGAACCGCGGCTACGTGCTGCTCGGTATCTTCGTGGTCGCGGCCTTTCTCACACCGCCCGACGCGATCTCGCAGACCGCAATGGCGGTGCCGATGTATCTCCTGTACGAGGTCGGGATCCTGCTGGGGGCATTCGTGCTCAAGGACCGGCTGGCGCGGCAGTCCGAGGAGGGGACGGCGGACGCAGGGGAGTGACCGCCACGTCCTATTGCCTGGTGAGCATCACATAGTCGATGGCGGTGGCAAATCCACTGCTCGCGCTGTTCTTGCCGGTCACGGTGAACCGGAAAACCTTGTTCCCGGAAGTGACGTAGGTGACGTTACCCAGGTTCACCTCTGCAAAGCTGAACGCGTTGCTGTATGCACCCTGCGTCGCTCCGACGTCGCTGCCACCCGTGTAGAACTGCCATCGCCCCATATCAGCGCCTTTGCCGAATCTGATTTTTACGTTGTAGGTACCAGGCGTCGGGAGCCATAGCGAGTACTGGATGTAGTCATTGATTGCCGCGAGCACCCCGTGACTGTACTTTCCGGCGCTCGCCCAGACGTCGCCGACATCCTGTTGACTGTCACCGGGCGACACGGTCGTGCTCAGGTTCTCCACCTCGTACTTGTTGCCATCAATGGCCATCTTGACAACTTCGCTTCCCGCGAGGAGGAAGACCCCCACGCCGAAATCGGACGTGGACTCATATGTCACTTGCGCGGTGGGTACCGGATGCTGACCGATACCCTGGATGTATCCGAGTTTGCCGTCGGGATGCACCGCGGTCTTCACCATGGCATTCCATGCCCTGGCCACCACGGGCCTGTAGGTGGTTTTGCTCAACAGGCCGTTGTTGATCCCCCAAGCCATCCCATAGACAAAAAGCGCTGTGCCGCTGACTTCCGGACCGGGGTAATGGCCGGCGTCATACAGGCTCATGTTCCAGAATCCATCTGAGCGTTGGACGGCCTTGAGGGCCGCGCTCATCTGCTGGAACGTCGTGACGTATTCCGCACGTGCCGGATCGGTGACCGGCAGCTCGGGCAGAATGCGGGCCAGCGTCGCCAGCGCCCAACCGTTACCCCGCGACCAGAACACTTTTTTCCCGTTTGACGTTTGTTTGGCGGGGTAGATGTAGGTGGTATCCCGATAGTAGAGATGCGCCGTCGGGTCATATAACCCCAACGTCGTCTTGTTGTAGTTGAACAATTCGTACATGCGATCGAAGTAGCTGTTGTTGTTGTCCAGCTTCCCCAACATGGCAAACGCGGGCAAGGCCATGAATTGCGAGTCCACGGCGAAATAGGCGCTGGAAGTCACCGTGGCCAAACTCAGGGAGGTCTGGGCAGCAACTTCTGCTCGAGTATCGTCGATGTCTGCGATGGGAGAGACGCCATGCGCGGCGATCCAGCTTTGTCCGGCCGCCAGACGGTTATGTCGGTTGGCGGCGATTACATCCCGGTCCAGAGTCCAGTTGTTGTAATCACCAAACGTTTCCGTGTACGCCAGTGCGTCTGCGCTTTTGGAAGCGCCGTATAGGGCCATCATCCCGATGTGAAACACGCCGTCATCCCAATAGGCCTCGGCATTCGCCGGGTAGCGATGTCGGGCGTAGTCGGCCACAACGTTCATCACCGCCAGCACTTCGCTTTTTGACGGAAGACTCGCGGTAGCCGCCCCGGCGGTCGACGGATAGACGAAGGATCCGGCTGCCGCCATCCAGGCGGTCAGAGAGAAGATCAGTCCAGTTTTCGCCATGATCGGTACTCTCGTCCGCGGTCCGTCACGCCGGAACGGCACCGGTCCAGCGCGACAGAGCTTATCGCGGCAACTGGCCGGATTCTTCGAGCAGTTCCACATTAAGGCGCGGGTTCGCAGCACGGCCCGCTATCGGGAGCAGCAACTTCGACGCGCCACTGCCGCCGTGGTGGATGCTGATGCTGGCCGTCCTGAACGCAGCGGAGACGATCTCCGATTCGCCGGTCTGCAGATTCCGTGACATGTGCGGCGCGAACGATGCCGAGATCTGTGCGCGAATCCGATGGCCGCGGGCGAACCGGATGCTTGTCAGGAGCGCCGGAAGGCGGAGCTCATACACCTTGCCCGACTCGAGGAGCTGCGGGCCCGCGCCGGGATTGCGATAGCTGGCACGAATCACGTCGTTGCCGGGGCTCATCAGGTTCATTGCGCGCCCGTCCGGGTAAACGTCCTGCAACCTGACCCAGAGATCGAAATCCCGGCAGTCGCAGGACGCCTGAATGACGGCGGTGACGGCGCCGGACACCTGCAGATCCTCCGCCAGAGGCTCGGTGTCGAAGGTAAGCACATCCTTGCGTGCCTCGAGCTGTCGGTAATCGTGCGGGCCGTACTCCTCATGCAGGTCCACGACCGGATCGCGCGGGTCCGCAACGAAGGTGCTGCGCGTGGCTGACCGGGCAGACTCCGTGAACGTCAGGAGCCTTCGGCCATCGTCGGTCATGGCGAGGTAGAGCGGCTCGGCCGTTGTGCCCGCCGGCGGCCAGCGGGAATCGGACTGCCACTCGTTGGCGCCCATGACGAAGTGGCGTACAGGTGAGGCATCGGCGTAACCGTTTCTCACGCCGCGCAGGTAGTGATCGAAGAAGTCGAGGACGACCTGATCGTAATCGATCGCGGCAGCCGGCCCGAAATCGAGGTCTCCGACGCGACGCTCGCCGGTGGATCCGACGCCGTGGATCCACGGGCCGAGGATCAGGTGCGTTCGCGGATTGCCGGTCCCGGCCCTCGACTGAACCAGGCCGTTGAAATTGGTCGCCGCGCCTTCCGGCCCGTAGCCTTCGTCGTACCAGCCGCTCAAGTTCAGAACGGCGGCGGTGACCTTCGTGTAGCGACCGCGTAACTCTGCCCAGTCCCACCAGGGATCCTCGGGCGGATGCGCAAGCCACTCGAAGTAGAACGGTGCTTCCTTGCGCAGCCACGGCAGGTCTTTCAACGGCAACCACGACCGATACTCGTCGGCAACCCCCGGCCAGGCCGCCGCAGCCTCGGAGGTATCGCGGGAGCCCGGCAGGTCGAGCTTTCTGCGGATGTCCGGCGCGATGTTGACGTAGATCCAGGGCAGCCACGAGCGGTCGAAGACGCCGTTCATGTAGAAGAAGTTGCGCGGGGAGGAGAAGGTCATCGCGGGCGCCATCGCCTTGAGGTGCGGCGGCGCCTCCATCGCGGCGAGCCATTGCACGGCCCCCGGATACGACAGGCCGATACGTGCCGACCACTGCCGTTGGACCACGGCTGCGACGCGGCCCATTCGATCGTGTCGTAGCCGTCGGGCCCTTCCTGGCGATACGGATCGAAACGCCCTCCTGATGCGTAGCGGCCACGCACGTCCTGCAGCACGACCACGTAGCCGCGCGCCACGGCCTTGAGATGCGTCTGGTAGCTCTCCGCCGCGTGATGCTTGCCGTAAGGCGTCCGATAGACCAGCACCGGGAAGCGGCCGTCGCGCTGCGGCCGGTATACGTCGGCGCGCAGGACGGCATCGTCGCGCATGGGCACGGCAACATCGCGCTCAACACGAAACGCAGCCACTGCGGCTGGGGGTGCGTCGGCGATCGCTCCTGGCGAGTGGCCGCCGGTCATCAGGACGAGCCAGGCCGCAACGAAGCCGGTTGCTCGCGTTCCTGCTGCGTTCAGTATGCTGCGGGCCACCGGAGTCACCTCGCTCTGCACTGGCCTCGCCGACCTCTATGCACCTGACTTCGACGTGTCGAGCTGGCGCGGCCGTCATCCTGTTCGGCTCGACACCAACCCTGCCCGCCGAGGAGCCGCCCCCGCTGGCCGGGTATCAACACTACCTCATCGGTAACGCGGCTGACGTAGTGCGGCCGACGACGGGACTACTGGTGCTCCAGGGTGGGGGGGACGATGTCGACGAGAACTATGTCCGCATGGGGGCCCGTGGCGGCGGTGGCGACTTCGTGGTGCTGCGCGCCTCGGGCGAGGACGACTACAACGACTATATCTACGCGCTCTGCCACTGCGACTCGGTCGAGACCATCGTCTTCTACGAACGCGAGTGCAGCGTCCGACCCGTACGTGATCCGCACGATCCGTAACGCCGAGGCGCTCTTCATCGCAGGCGGCGACCAGTCCCGGTACGTTCGCTTCTGGCAGGGGACGCCCGTCGAGGACGCGATCAACTTCGTCGCGGCCAAGCCGGCGCCGATCGGCGGCACGAGCGCGGGCATGGCGATCCTGGGCGAGTTCTCGTATTCCGCGATGGGCGAGGAGAGCCTGACCAGCGAAGTCGCGCTCGCTGATCCGTTCGCTCCTGACCTTACCCTCGCGCGCGACTTTCTCGAAATGCCGGGGTTGCACGGCGTGCTGACCGACCAGCACCTGTGGGAACGCGATCGGATTGGCCGCACCGTCACCCTGCTCGCGCGGCTGCTGCATGACGGCTGGACCACAGACGCCCGCGCGATCGCCGCCGACCGGGAAACAGCAGTGCACATCGATCCGCGGGACGGGAGTGCCGAGGTGTTCGCCACGGCGGATCATCCGACGCCGTACGTGTACTTTTTGCGCGCGGCGCGGCCGCCGGAGCGCTGCGAGCCGGGTCAGCCGCTCACCATCCGCGATGTCGCCGTATATCGGCTCGGCGCCCGGCGCCCGCTTCGATCTTGCTTCGTGGAGCGGGCGCGGCGGCATCGCCTACACGCTCAGCGCCGAGAACGGTCGGCTGCGATCTTCGCGTGGCGGGTTGTATTGATGCCACTGGCGGCATCTGGCAAATCCCGATTGGCTGCGATAGGCTCGTTATTGCTCGACGGCGCGTGACTTCGAAACAGGGGGCTCGATGTTCGATCGACGCTACAATTCAAGCCCGCTGACGGCGGCCATCCTAGCGACTCTGTACCCGTCTCTCTCCGTGGGCCAGCAAGGCCATACAGGAGTCCGGGCAGCTCGAAACCATCATCGTGACCGCGACGCGGCGCGAGCTGAATCTGCAGGAGGTCGGGCAGAGCATCACCGCCTTCTCGACTGCCGACATCGAACGGCAGGCGCTGCAGGACGCCGAGGACGTAATCGGGGCGTTGACGAGCGTGAATCTCGTCAATAACCAGCCGGGCCGCAACCAGATCTTCATGCGCGGCATCTCGACGGGTTCGGCCGAGTACTACACCGACAGCCAGGTGTCGATATATCTCGACGATCAGCCACTCACGTCGGTCTCGCAGCAGGTCGACATCCGCCCGATCGACATCGAGCGGATCGAGTCGCTGCCCGGTCCACAGGGCACGCTGTTCGGGTCGAGCTCGCAGTCGGGGACGCTCCGGTACATCACGAACAAGCCGGATCTTGCAGGGCTATTCCTCGCAGGTCGACCTCGAGGTGGGCACGATCAAGGGCGGCGAGGAGAGTTACGACGTCAGCGGTCACCTCAACATCCCGATCAACGACCAGCTTGCCGTGCGCGTCGTCGGCTTCTACAACGACGAAGGCGGCTGGGTCGACAACGTCCCGGGCGAGACGTTCATGGGCGACCGCGACAACGCGGAACTCGTCGAGGACGACTTCAACGACTTCGAGACCTACGGCGGGCGCATCGCGGCGCGCTGGATGATCAATCCCCAATGGGAGACGACGCTCAGCCTGATCTCGCAGTGGGCCCGCACGGACGGCAGCTGGGAGTCGGACCCGGCACTCGGCGACTACAAGATCACGCGTTTCTTCAAGGAGTGGCGCGAAGACGAGTGGTACCAGACGTCGCTCAACATCAAGGGCGATCTCGGCTTCGCCGACCTGTCGGTCACAGGTTCGTATTTCGATCGCAACGTCGACTACGAATGGGATGACATGACCTATGACCAGTGGCGGGCCGGCCATACGCGGGAAGACCTCGTGGCGGTGCACTACCCACCCACGGCCGAGTACCCAAATCTACCTTCCTACTACACATGGGCCCCGATATACGACACGCTCACTCCCACCGGGGCTCTGATCGGGCAGACATACAACTGGCAGAAGCAGAACCGCGAAACCTTCGAGGTACGCCTGACTTCGAAGGGCGAGAGCCGGTTCCAGTGGATGGCCGGTCTTTTCTACGAGGACGTCTACGACTGGTGGGACTACGGCACGGAGCTACCGGGTCTGCAGGACACGCGGGCCTGGGCATATGCGCAGTACTACGCCAAAAATGCTGTGTATGCCGGCTACGATGTCCAGTACCCGATTGCTCCGACCGACATCTACTACCAGAACATCTTCGACAAGTCCGTCAAGCAGAAAGCCGTGTTCGGCGAGCTGACCTATGAGCTCACCGAGAAGTGGTCCGTGACGGGCGGGGCGCGCTGGTTCGAGTACAACCGTCACGAGGTCGACATCTCGTACGTGCCGGCGGGAATGCCGGTGTGGGACCCGGACGCCGGCCCGATTGACCCTGACGACGGCGAGCCTACGGGCCAATTCGTGGGCGGGCGCATCGAAAGCTCCGGCACGGACAGCGACACGGTCTTCAAGTTCGCGACCCAGTACAAATTCGACGACGATCGGATGGTGTACCTGCTGTACAGCGAGGGGTTCCGCCTCGGTGGCAACAACGCGGCGCGCGCGGCCGCAACGGGGCTCGTACCATTGGAGTTCAAGCCGGATAAGCTCCAGAACTACGAGGCGGGTCTCAAGAGCACCTGGTTCGAGGATCGCGTGCAGCTCAATGTCTCGGCGTTCTTCATGAAATGGACGGATTTCCAGATCAACAGCGACGGTCCGGGCGAAGCGCCCTTTTGGGTACGGGGCATCTTCAACGGGAACGATGCGGAGCAGAAGGGTGTCGAGGTAAACGGTGTCTGGAACGTGACTCCGAACTTCGTGCTCGAGGGAAGCGTCACGCTGGCCGATCCGGAGTTCACAGAGGAGACGCTTCTTCCCGGCGAGGAGCCGGAGGATCCACACATCGAGCCGGGCA
This sequence comes from uncultured Gammaproteobacteria bacterium, assembly GCA_963728295.1. GTDB lineage: Bacteria > Pseudomonadota > Gammaproteobacteria > Steroidobacterales > Steroidobacteraceae > DATJKD01. Next base: position 86,282 of record CAVSKB010000016.1, read on the forward strand.
CGCCGTTGCCGCTGTCGCCGGAGCGGAAATACTGGGTGTCGGCTCGAATACACGATACCCAGCTTCATGTCGTGGGACGGCGACCTCTGGACCCGTTGGTCGTACAACTATCAGTCGGACACCTGGAAGGACATCGATGCAGCCGTTGCCCGGGATCCCGACCAGAACATCCCTTCCTGGTCGACGAGCAACCTGCAGTTCGGCTTCAGTCACAGCAGCGGCTGGGAGGCGGCACTGATCGTACGCAACCTGTTCGATGAGCAGAGCGTCAACTGGCTGAGCTCGTCGAATTACGGCGAGTTCTTCGGCGATCCGCGCTACCGTTTCATCCGCACATTGCAGCAGCCGCGCACGGTCAGTCTGTCGTTTACCAAGAAATGGTGACGGACGCGGGCATGGGCTGACGCCCACGCCGGCGTTCCCTCGCGTGCGAGCGACGAAGTGAAGCTCGTCACGACCTCGGTCGTCCGTGGCAGCCAGCAGGGCCAGAGCCACGGCGGCGTATACCTGATCGATCTCGAGCGCCGCTCGGTGCGTCAGACCATCGACTGGAACAGGGGCGACATCGACTGGCAGGGCCGCGGCTGGGATCGCGGCCTGCGCGGCATCGCATTCGATGGCGGGCTCGTATACATCGCCGCCAGCGACGAGCTATTCGCGTTCACGCCGGACTTCCGGCCCGCAGGATCCTGGCGGAATGCGTATCTCAAGCATTGCCACGAGATCGCGGTCTACGAGCGCAGCCTGTACCTGACCTCGACCGGCTGCGACAGCATCCTCGGGTTCGATCTGGATGCGCACGAGTTCCGCTGGGCGATGCATGTCGAGACGGACCAGTTCCGGTTCAAAGGGCGCGTCTTCGACCCCCGCACGAAGGACGGGCCGCTGATGCTGAACAAGCTGCATATCAACAGCATCCACTGCACTGAGGGCGGGATGTACATCACCGGGCTCCGCACCGGCGGAATGCTGCTCTACAACGGCAGGCAGGTGCAGATGGCCGCGGAGCTCCCGCCCGGCTCACACAACGCCCAGCCTTTCCGGGACGGCGTATTGTTCAACGACACCGAAGCCGACGCGTTGCGGTACGCCGGTCGCGGCGAAGGACGCGAAGATCGTGCTCTGAAGGTGCCGCGCTACCCGGAAGGGGAACTACTGAACCGGGATGTCGACGCGACCGGTGTCGCTCGCCAGGCCTTTGCGCGCGGTCTGTGCGTGCTGTCAGACTCGGTTGTCGCCGGCGGCTCGTCACCGTCGACCGTGACGGTCTATGACCTCGCCGCCAACGAACAGCTGCTGTCGGTGAACCTTACGATGGATGTGCGCAATGCCATCCATGGCCTCGAAGTCTGGCCCTACGACTGACCCGCGGCACCGCGACTCACTTCCCCGCCCTGCGGACGACTTCCGGCAGATCGGCGATGATGTCGGCGAACTCGTCTACCCAGAATCCGAGGTGTTTTTCGTAGCGGCGCCAGTACCCGAGCGCGTCGGTGTAGAGGGGCTGGCGGACCTGTTCGGAGCTCGCGGTCTTGACTGACCGTTGCGTCTCGTGGAAGCGCACGCAAGCTTCCTCGAACGGCAGCCCGCAATGCGCAAGGATCCTGCGGACTTGCGTCTCGAGGTCGGTGACGGTCTCCTCGTAGTGGACGTCGAGCACCTTGCCGGGGAGAACCTCGTGCCAGTGCCGCATCGTCGCGTGGTACTGCCGGTAGTAAGCCGCGAGCTCCGACATGTCGTACGTGAAGTGCTGACCCTCGCCCCATAGCTGCCGGTAGCTCCCGAGGCAGCTGTCGCACGGGTGGCGGCGAGCGTTGATGATCTTCGCGTTCGGCAGGATCAGGTGCATGAGGCCGATGTGCGAGAAGTTGTTCGGCAGCTTGTCCGTGAAGAACGGTCTGCTGGTAGAGCGGTAATTCCGGGTCTCCTCGATGTACTGCTGCCCGTACGCGCGGAAGTCCTTCGTTCGCAGGTCGAGCACGGACTTTGGATACGCGACGTGATCTCGCCGATAGCGGCCGATGGAGTCGGCGACACGGCTCAGCGTCGGAAGCTCGGCGGTGCCTTCGACCTGGCTGTGACTGGCGAGGATCTGCTCGATCAGCGTCGACCCGGAGCGGGGCAGTCCAACGATGAGTATGGGGTCCGGAGCATCGAAGCCAGCGCCCGAGCGTGATTCGAGGAACTCCCGGCTGAAGACCTCGATGATCTCCTCGTGGCGGACCTCATTCGCGACCGGATCGTGGGACACGCGCTTGCGCTGCCGCTGGTTGCCCGTGTCGTAGTAATGCCAGGCGGCCTCGTAGTCGCCCTTGTCCTCATACGCCTTGCCGAGTGCGAAGCGGAAGTGGACGTCGGTGCTCTCGCTCAAGTCGGTGCGCGACACCTGTTTTTCCATCGCAGCGACTTCGTCGCTCTCGAACCTGAAGACCTTGAGGTTCGCCATGCTCCAGTAGACTTCGCCGAAGTCCGGCCTCAATCGGATTGCCGTGCGGTACGCCTCTAGCGCCCGGACCTGATCGCCTGCGGTCTTCAGGATGTGGCCATAACCCATCTGCGCACCGGCGACGTCCGGGTTCAGCGCGAGCGACCGGGCGTACGCGTCGATGCTTTTCTGGGTCTCGCCAACGTGTGCGTAAGTGGCGCCCAAGCCGGCCCATGCGGCAGGACTGGCCGGGTCCAGCGTCGCAACCGTTCTGAAGCAGTCGATCGCTTCGCGGTGCCGTCCTGCTTCGCGCAGCAGATTGGCCAGCATCGACCAGGCCACGACAAAGTCCGGTGCCCGCGCAGTCGCGCGCCGCAGCAGCGCCTCGGCATCGCTGACCCGTCCCTCCTCGCGCATGTAGATGCCGGCCAGGCAGCGCATCGCATCGACGTTGTCCGGATCCTCACGCAAGGCGTTGCGCAGCGTGTCGATCGCCTCAACCTTGCGATCGGCGCGCAGGTGATCCATCGCGAGGGCGACCTGTGCCCTTGCCCGGCGCTTGCTCGAAGAACTCCTCGAAGGCCGCATCGGCCTCGCGACCGCGGCCGAGCAGCGCAAGCGACTGCCCGAGCTTCTTGTGCGCACGAGGCAGTCGGGGTTCGAGCTGGATTGCCCGCTCGAAGCACGGCACCGCCTCTTCGTGACGACCCTGCAGCGCGAGTACGCTGCCGAGATCCTCGTGCAGATGCGGGAAGTCCGGCCGCAGCGACAGCGCAAGACGCACGGTCTGCTCGGCCTCCGCGTAGCGCGCCTGTTTGCAAAGTGCATGGCCAAGCAGTCGCAGGTGCTCGACGGAGCCCGGGCTGCGGTCGAGGTAGTCGCGGCAGATCTCTTCGGCCTGCGACGGCCGGTTCGCCCGCAGTGCCTCGAGCGCGGCCCTGACGCTGGCTTCCTTCGCCTTGGACGGCGATGTTATTTCAGGTACTTGTCGAACCATGCCTGTACGCGGTGCAGGTAGTCCTTTTCGAACTCCTCGCTCCATCCACTGTGATGCGTATCCGGGTAGACCACCAGCTGCGTGTCGACGCCTCTGGCGCGCAACGACTGGTAGAAGAGCTCCGCGTTGAGGACGGGCACGTTCCAGTCATCGCGACCGCCGAGGAAGAGTGTCGGCGTCGTGACCCGTCCCGCCTGCGTCAACGGAGAAAGCCGTTCGTATTTCTCCCGGTTCTCCCACGGAACGCCGAGTTCCCAGTTGTACCACTTCTGATAGATGTCGTGACCGTAGTTGGCGACGATCATGCTGTGTCCGGCTCCCGAGGCTGCGGCCTTGAAGCGCTGCGTGCGCGTGATGACCGTGTTGGTCATGTAGCCGCCGTAGGAATAGCCGAAGACGCCGAGCCTGTCGGGATCGGCGTAGCCGAGGTCGATGACGTGGTCGATGGCCGCGATGAGGTCGTCGTAGTCCGTGATGCCCCAGGTCTGGTAGATCGCGCGGATGAACGCCTGGTCGCGGCCGGTCGAGCCACGCGGGTTGGGCTCGACGACCACATAGCCGTTCGCCGCCAGGTACTGTGGCTGGAACCCATAGCCGTACGCGAAGCGGCTGACCGGGCCGCCGTGGATGTGCAGGATCGTCGGATAGCGGCGCTTCGGATCGAAGCCGGGCGGTGTCGTCACAAACGCCTCGACGAGCGTGCCGTCCGGGCTGCGGAACTCGACCCTGCGCTTGTCGCCGAGCGCGACCGAGCGCAGGTACGCGTCGTTGACATCGCGTGAGCCGGCGCGGCCGACCTTGGCCAAGCACGTACAGCTCCGGCGCGTCGTTTGCGTTTTCGATGCGGGCGGCGACCGTGCCGCGCGGTGCGACGTCGAAGGCCGAGACGTGTAGTTCGCCCTCGAGCAGCCGTTCCAGCCGGCCGTCGCGCGGACGGACGCGCGCCAGGTGACCCCCGCCGTCGTTTTCGAACATGAAATACAGCCACTCGCCGTCGTGCGAGTACTTGAAGCGAGTCGATCCAGCGATCGAGCGCCGGCGGTCAGGATCCGCGGCTCGCCGCCCCCGGCGGGCATCACTGCGAGCTGCGGGCTCCCGTAGACCCCGTCCTCAGCCGTCAGGAAGGCGATGAAGCGCCCATCCGGGCTCCACGCCGGTGCGCTCTTGACCCGGTCATCGTTCGTGAGCCGGGTGAGCGCCTGGCCGCGATCGGTGTTGTCCGACGCGACGAGCCATAGATCGGTCTTGTAGCTCGCGTCCGGTTCGTCCTCGCGATTGCTGATGAACACGACGGATCGGCCATCGGGCGACCAGGCGGCGTCCGATTCGCTGAACTGGCCCGCGGTGAGCTGGGTCAGCTTCCCCGACGCGAGTTCGTAGGCGTACAAATGCTCCGCTCGATCTCCGGTGAGATAGCCGTCGCCGGCGTCTTCCTTGAATTCGAGCCGCGTGATCACCCATGGCTCGGGCTTCTTCTCCTTCCCGGTTTCCTTGTCGGCGGATTCCGCTAGCTTGCTCTCGGTGAAACTCAGCAGGACCTGCGAATCGTCGGCGGAGAAATTCAGCGCGTCGATCCCATGCTCGAACTTCGTTACCTGCTGTGCCTCACCAAAGGCCGCCACCGGCAGCTTCCAGAGCTGGCTCGACCCGGAACGATCCGACAGGAAGTAGAGCGCGCGCCCATCTCTCGACCAGTACGGAGTCGAGGCTGTCGAGCCCGCTGCCGTGACGGCGCGCGACGGTCCGCCGGTCGTGGGCACGACGTAGATCTGCTTGTCGACGACGTAGGCCACTTGCAGGCCGTCACGGGAAAGGTACGGGCCGTCCGGTGATTCGATCCGGTTGATGTCATCGAGCGCGACCGATCGCGTGGCGCCGGCCGCTGCTGGCACCGCGGGGCCGGCCGAGGCCGTCGCAACCGGGAACAGCGCAGCGGCGGCCGTGAGGAGGATGTTACGAAGCATTGCACGTTCTGCGAGGACTGATCCCCTCCTACTCTAATGGCCCGCCGGCAACGATCCAAACGCGCGACGATGGCGGGGTAAGCGCCGAAAGGGCGCACCGAAATCGCGTACTTGTCTATCCTGTCGCCGCCGATCACGCACGAGGGACGCGCAAATGCCGCTGATGGATGGTTCAAGATCTTTCTTCGGTCATCCCAGCGCCCTCGCCACCCTGTTCTTCACCGAGATGTGGGAACGCTTCACCTTCTACGGGATGCGCGCCCTGCTGGTGCTGTTCCTGGTCGACGCGGTCGCGAACGGCGGCTACGGCCTGGACGACAAGACCGCGACCGCGATCTACGGGCTCTATACGGCGTCGGTGTTCATGGCCGCGCTCCCGGGCGGCTGGATCGCGGATCGACTGATCGGCGCGCAGCGCGCGGTGATCGCCGGCGGCGTCTTCATGACGATCGGCAACCTGATGCTCGCCACACCCGGGCCGCCCGAGCTCTTCTTCTCCGGCCTGCTCGTGATCGTGCTCGGCGTTGGGCTCCTGAAACCGAGCATCTCGACCCTGGTAGCGGATCTCTACCCGGAAGGCGGAGGTCGACGCGATGCCGGATTCACGATCTTCTACATGGGGATCAACACGGGCGCTTTCATCGGCCCATTGATCGCGGGCTGGCTCGCGCTGCGAGTTCGGCTGGCGCGTCGGGTTTCTCGCCGCGGCGATCGGTATGCCGCTTGGCCTGCTGCAGTTCTGGCTGGCGCGGGCGCGGCTGGGCATCGCGGGCGCGACGCCGCATCGCAACGATGGGGGCGCGGGCCTGCGAGGCGACTGGCTCAAGCTCGCGCTGGCCGTGGCCGTGCTCGCGGCGCTGATGCTGGTACTGCTCTCGGGCGCGATTGCGGTAAATCCAGCGCCGCTGGCCAAGGCCGCGGCCTATGTACTGGTCGGTATGGCAGCCGCGTACTTTCTTTATCTATTCACCGGCGCTGGACTCGACGGGATCGAACGGAGGCGCATCGCCGTGGTGATGGTCATGTTCGTCGCCTGTGCGCTTTTCTGGTCAGGATTTGAGCAGGCGGGCTCCTCGATGAACCTGTTCGCGCAGCGCCACGTGGACCGCTTGATCGTTGGGTTTGAGATCCCGGCGGGTTGGCTGCAGTCGGTCCAGCCGCTGTGCGTGATCCTCTTCGCGCCGGCTTTTTCGGCACTGTGGGTCGGTCTCGCGCGACGCAGTCTCAACCCGGCGGCGCCGCTCAAGTTTGCCTTCGGTCTGCTCCTGATGGGGCTCGGCTTCCTGTTCATGGTCAAGGCGGCGGGGATCGCGGCCGGCGGGATGAAGTCGCCGGTCTACTGGCTCGTGCTGACCTACCTGGTGCATACGTTCGGCGAGCTTTGCCTGAGCCCGGTCGGTCTGTCGACGGTCACCAAGCTCGCCCCGGCACGGTTCGTCGGCCAGATGATGGGCGTGTGGTTTCTTGCGAGCTCGCTCGGCAAGCTCACGGCCGGGCTGATCGCAGGCACCTTCGACCCGAACGACGTCGCGGCGATGCCCGGCCAGTATCTCAACATCGTTATCTACGGCTGCTCGGTGGGCCTCCTGCTGCTGCTGATCAGCCGCCCGGTCACCCGACTCATGGGGGGTGTGCGTTAAGGGACAGGCGGCGGGAATGAGGCTTGTCCCCATTGCGTGTGCAGCGCAACATGGCTGACACTCGCCCGCCATACGCGCTCTAGCGCAAGCATTTGACGGAAAAGCACAAATCATGGTCACGACGACTGCATCGATGCCCGCTGTGACGCGGGAAACCTGGCTCGGCCATCCGAAGGGGCTGTTCCTGCTGTTCGCCACAGAGATGTGGGAACGCTTCAGCTACTACGGCATGCGGGCCCTGCTCGTGCTGTCGCTCGTCGCGGGCGTCCAGAGCCGCCAACCCCGGCTTCGGCTGGTCGCAGGCGGAAGCGCTCAAGCTCTACGGCCTGTTCACCGGCTTCGTGTACTTCACGCCGCTGATCGGCGGCTGGCTGGCGGACAATTACCTGGGCCAGCGCAAGTCCGTGATCATCGGCGGCCTCGTGATGGCGGCCGGCCAGTTCACGCTGGCCTCGGCGATCCCGGGCAACCTCAGCCTCTTTTATGTCGGCCTGGTCCTGCTGGTGATCGGCAACGGCTTCTTCAAGCCGAACATCTCGACCATGGTCGGCGACCTGTACGCCGAAGGCGATGCGCGCCGCGACGCGCGCCTTCACGATCTTCTACATGGGCATCAACACGGGCGCCTTTCTCGCCCCGCTCGTGTGCTCGACGCTGGGCGAGGACCCCGCCATGGGCTGGCGTTACGGCTACATGGCGCCGGCATCGGCATGATCCTGTCGGTGATCATCCAGCTCGCCTTTGCGCGGCGATACCTCGACCAGATCGGCGTCGTGCCGGCCGCGCACCGCGCGCGCGCGAAGGCGGGCGGCAAGAAGGAGCCGCTCACCCACGAGGAGCTCGATCGCCTGCGCGTGATCTTCATGCTGTTCGTGTTCGTCGTGCTGTTCTGGGCGGCCTTCGAGCAGGCCGGCGGACTGATGAACCTGTACGCGGCGGACAAGACCGACCGGATGGTGGGCGCGTTCGAGGTGCCCGCCGGGTGGTTCCAGTCGCTGAACCCGCTCTTCATCGTGCTGCTCGCGCCGCTGTTCTCGATGGCCTGGCAGCGGCTCGGGGCGCGGGGTCGCAATCCGCCGACGCCGAACAAGATGGTGTACGGCCTGATCCTGACCGGGATCGGCTTCCTGGCCATGGTCGCTGCGGTCTACGACCAGGCTGCGAACGGCAAGGCCAGCATGATCTGGCTCGTGATCGCCTACTTCTTCCACACGACGGGCGAGCTCTGCATCTCGCCGGTGGGACTGTCAATGGTGACCAAGCTGGCGCCGCTGCGACTCGCCTCGCTGATGATGGGCGTCTGGTTCCTGATCAATTTCGTTGCCAACTGGCTCGCCGGCATCATCGGCTCGTTTGCCGAGCAGCTGGGTGAGCTCACGATCTTCGGTGGCATCGCAGCCACCTTGTTCGTGTTCTCGGTCGTGCTCTGGCTCTTCTCCGGCACTCTTGTGCGCTGGATGCATGGCGCCGAGAAAGTCACGCACTGACACGACCATCTCCCTTTCCCGATTGCTGGAGTCCGATCATGAGCAGAACCCTGCGGCATGCCGTCGTCTGCGCGCTCACGCTTTCCGTGCTGCCTGCCGGCTTCGCGCAGGCAGAGACCGCCGATGAGTTCGTCGCGCGGACCAACCGCGAGCTGACCGAACTCGCGCTCGAGGTCAATGCGGCGGGGTGGACGCAGGCGACCTATATCAACGTCGACACCCAGCTCATCAATGCGAAGGCGACCGAGCGCTTTCTCGAGTACCTGGGTAAGGCAGTCGAGGAGGCCAAGAAGTTCGAGGGCCAGCCGATGAGCCCGGCCTCGAAGCGCGCGCTCAAGCTCCTCAAGTTCAACGTCTCCGCGCCCGCGCCGGACGATCCGGCCAGGCGCGCGGAGTTCTCGAAGCTCCTCGCCGCGATGGATGCCAAATATGGCTCGGCGGAGTACTGCCCGCAGGGTCCCGAGTCCTGCCGTGACGAGACCAAGCTCAAGGCAGTGCTCGAATCGAGCCGCAACTACGACGAGTTGCTCGATGCCTGGACCGGCTGGCATTCCACCGCCCGGCCGCTGCGCGCCGACTACGCTCGCTACGTGGATCTCGCGAACGAGGGCGCGCGCGGGTTCGGGTTCGAGGACCTGGGTGTCATGTGGCGGTCGAACTACGACATGTCCGCGGCGGAGTTCCAGCGCGAGACGGCGCGTCTCTACGGACAGGTGCAGCCGCTCTACAAGGAGCTGCACTGCTACACGCGCAACAAGCTGCAGCAGAAGTATGGCGCCGACAAGGTGGCCTCCGGCAAGCCGATCCCGGCCCACCTGCTCGGCAACATGTGGGCGCAGCAGTGGGACGCGATATACGAGCTGCTCGAGCCGTATCCGGGGGTGAGCAGCCTCGACGTCGACTCGGCGCTCGAAAGCCAGGGCTACGACGCCGTCAAGATGACGAAGTCCGCGGAGAGCTTCTACAAGTCGATCGCGTTCCCGGCTCTGCCACAGACCTTCTGGGAGCGGTCGATGCTAACGCAGCCGCGCGACCGCGACGTGCAGTGCCACGCGAGCGCCTGGCACATGGACGGCAAGGAAGACGTGCGCATCAAGCAGTGCATTCGCCCGACGTACGAGGAGCTGCGCACCATCTATCACGAGCTCGGCCACGTCTATTACGACCTCTGGTACAAGGACCAGCCGTACCTGTTCCAGAACGGCGCGCACGAGGGTTTCCACGAGGCCATCGGGGATACGGTCAACCTGTCGATGACGCCGGCCTACCTCGCGCAGATCGGGCTCGTCACCAAGGCCGGCACATCCCGCGAAGCGGTGATCAACCAGCAGATGAAGATGGCGCTCGAGAAGATCGCCTTCCTGCCCTTCGGCAAGCTGATCGACGAGTGGCGCTGGAAGGTGTTCTCCGGAGAGGTGACGCCGGAGAACTACAATGCTGCGTGGTGGGCGCTGCGCGAGCAGTACCAGGGCGTGGCGCCGCCGGTCGCGCGCACCGAGGCCGACTTCGATCCGGGGGCGAAGTACCACGTGCCGGGTAATGTGTCGTACACGCGTTACTTCCTCTCGTTCATCATCCAGTTCCAGTTCCACAAGGCGCTGTGCGAGGCGGCCGGATTCAAGGGGCCGCTGTCCGAGTGCTCGATCTACGGCAACGAGGTCGCGGGCAAGAAGTTCGGCGCGATGCTTGCCAAGGGCGCGAGCGTGCCCTGGCAGGACGCGCTGTTCGAGCTCACGGGGACGCGCGAGATGGATGCCTCGGCGATCCTCGACTATTTCGCGCCGCTGCAGGGGTGGCTCAAGCAGCAGAACAAGGGACAGAAGTGCGGCTGGTAGGAAAACGACAATGACGCCGACCACCGTTGCTCCGCAGCTCACCGTCCGCGCGATCGTGCTCGCGATCATCCTCGCGATGATCCTGGCGGCGGCGAACACGTACCTCGGGCTCTTCGCAGGTCTCACGATCGCCTCGGCGATCCCGGCGGCCGTCGTCTCGATGGCGGTGCTGCGGGTGCTCGGCGGCGGCGGGATCCTGGAGAACAACATCGTGCAGACCGGCGCCTCTGCCGGTTCATCGATCGCATCGGGGGTGATTTTCACGGTGCCGGCGCTCGTGATCCTCGGCCACTGGGCCGATTTCGACTACCTCTGGGTGCTCGCGATCGCAGGCCTCGGCGGCATCCTCGGCGTGTTCTTCTCGGTGCCGCTGCGCCGCGCGCTCATCGTCGAGCAACAACTCGCGTTCCCGGAAGGCAAGGCCGCGGCCGAGGTGCTCAAGACCGGGGAGAATCCGGGCGCCGGCGTAAAGATCCTCGCGTTGTCGGCGGTCGGCGGCGGTCTCGCGAAGCTTGCGGCGGGCAGTGGCCTGCGGCTGATCCCGGACACCGCCGCCGCGGCGGGCTGGGTCGGCAAGGGGATCGCGTACTTCGGCACGAATCTCTCGCCGGCGTTGCTGGCGGTCGGCTACATCGTCGGGCTCAACATCGGCATCCTCGTCGTGCTGGGCGGGATCATCTCCTGGAACATCGCGATTCCGATCTACAGCGCGTATTTCCTCGACGGCAATCCGGCGCTGGCATCGGCGCTCGCGGGTGCCAGCGCCGAGGACGCGGCCGGCGCGATCTGGTCGGCGCAGATCCGCTACCTGGGTGTCGGCGCGATGCTGATCGGCGGGATGTGGGCGCTGATCTCGATCCGCAGCTCCCTCCTCTCGGGCGTAAAGAGCGGACTCGCCGCGGCGCGCGCCGGCGCCGGGAACGTCATATCGCACACCGAGCAGGACCTGCCGATGAAGGCGATCCTGATCGGGATCCTGCTCTTCACATTGCCGTTGTTCGTCCTCTACCAGAACATCGTCGGCAACCTGGGTGTCAGCCTTCCTATGACGATCATCATGATCGTCGCGGGATTTCTCTTCTGCTCGGTGTCCGCCTACATGGCCGGACTCGTCGGGTCGTCGAACAATCCCGTATCCGGCATCACTATCTGCACGATCCTGTTCGCCGCGGTCGTGCTGATGCTGCTGATGGGCCGCGACGCGGCCCTCGGGCCGGTGGCCGCGATCATGATCGGCGCGGTGGTCTGCTGCGCTGCCTGCATCGGCGGCGACAACCTGCAGGACCTGAAATGCGGCTACATCGTGGGCGCCACTCCCTGGAAGCAGCAGGTCATGCTGGCAATCGGCGCAGCCTCGAGCGCGCTTGTCATGGCGCCCGTGCTGAACCTGTTGCTCAAGGCTTACGGGATCGGCGTGCCTACGGCGCAGCACCCCGATCCGCTCCTCGCGCCCCAGGCAACGCTGATGGCCTCGGTCGCGAAAGGCATGTTCGGCGGTGCGCTGCCCTGGGACATGGTGGCGATCGGCGCGCTGATCGGCGCAGCCATCATCGCCTGGGACGTCTGGCTCAAGCGGCGAGGCGCGAAATTCCGTGCGCCGGTGCTTGCGGTCGCGGTGGGAATTTACCTGCCGCTCGAGCTTTCGGTGCCGATATTCGCAGGCGGTCTGATCGCGCACCTGGTCGATCGCAGGCTCGGTACGTCCGGCGCATCGGATGATGGTGAACGCGCGAAGCGTAACGGCATGCTGTTCGCTGCCGGCCTCATCACCGGTGAGGCGCTGATGGGTATTTTCATCGCGGTACCGATCGTCAGCTCGGGCCGTGGCGATGTGCTGGCGCTGCCCTTGAACCTGCAGTTCGGCGAGTGGCTCGGTCTTGCGATCGTCGGTGCGCTCGCGGCCTGGCTCTATGCCACCGGATCGCGACGGGACCTGGCCGACGCTCCTCGGCTCAAGTCCGGCTGATCTGCTGCTGCGACGTTCCTGCGGCGCAACCCCGAGAGCTTGAGCGCGTCCACGACCGACGCAGGTATGCTGCACCCGAGCCCAGCCCACGACGCGATTCGCCGTGCCCGACCCCCGACAGCCCTGGAGCCAGGGCACGAAGATCATCGCGGCCTTCGCGGTCATCTACCTCGTCTGGGGATCGACCTTTCTCGCAACCAGGATCGGCGTGCTGGAGATGCCGCCGCTGCTCTTTGCGGCAGGACGGTTCACCATCGCCGGCACGCTGCTCGCGGGTGCGGCACTCGTACTTCGCGAGTCCTTTCCGCGGACGCGGCGCGAGTGGCTGCACGCGGGTCTGTTCTCGATCCTGATGGTTCCAATGAGTAACGGGCTCAGTACCGTTGCGGTTCGTCATGTGCCGTCGAACGAGGCCGCCTTGCTCGCCGCGGGCTCGGCGCTCTGGCTTGCGGGCCTCGGCGCGATCGGACCGCGCGGTCACAAGCTGAGCACAGGTTCGATCCTGGGACTGTCCCTCGGGCTCGCGGGGGTGGTCCTGCTGGTGTGGCCGCACGCAGACGCGGCACCCGGGCATCTCGGCTGGCGAACGCTGCTCCTTTTCAGCAGCATGAACTTCGCAATCGCCTCGATCGTCTACCGCGACGCGCAGCTCGCGGTCGGTCCTATGGCCTTCAACGCAACCATCATGCTGCTGGGCGCGGTGTGTCTCGCAATCGTGGGTGTGATCACGGGCGAGCCGTCGCGATGGCGCTGGAGCGGTACAGGCATCGGGGCGATGCTTTATCTGGCGCTCTTTGGCTCGGCGCTGGCCTACACGTCCTACACCTGGCTCCTGAAACGCGCGCCCGCCGACCGCGTCGGGACGTTCGCCTACGTCAATCCTGCGATCGCGACCGTGCTCGGTTGGGCCGTCCTTGGCGAGGCGTTGACGCGGGTGCAACTCCTGGGTGTGCTCGTGATCCTCGCTGGCGTGGCGCTGGTGACCTTCGCGTCCGGACGGTGAACTTCACTTTCCGATCCGCTCCAAACGGCCTTTCGAGCCGATCAGGCTGGAGCCCAGCCAGGACACCAGCCACACGATCACCGCGGCGCCCATCGCCGTCCAGAATCCGGAGATCGTGAAGCCTGGCACCAGGCGCGCGACGAGGCCGACCATGGCGGCGTTGAGGACGAACAGGAACAGGCCGAGCGTCACGAGGGTGAGCGGCAGCGTGAGGATAAACGCGATCGGCCGCACCAGCGCGTTGACGATCCCGAGCAGCACCGCCGCGATCGCGAGCTTGCCAGGAGACTCGAAGGCGATACCCGGCAGCACGAGGCTCGCCACCCAGAGCCCGAGCGCCGAGATCGCGGCGCGCAGCAGGAATCCGACCATGGTTTCGCTCCCCGATTGCTTTTGCAGGGATGGTAAAGGAATCTGTCGATCGCTCAAACACCGCCCGGAGCTCTCAATGGCCCCAGTCGCCGTAGTCATCATCATCGCCGTCATCCAGTTCGTCGTCATCGCGTGGCTGGTCGGACGCGCGCGGGCGCGCTACGGCATCAAGGCGCCCGCCACGACCGGGCACGAAGTCTTCGAGCGCTGGTTCCGCGTGCAGCAGAACACGCTGGAGCTGCTGATCGTCTTCATTCCCGCGGTCTCGTTGTTCGCGATTTACGTCCATCCGAACTGGGCGGCATGGATCGGGTTGGTGTACGTCGTCGGCCGTATCGTCTACACGCGTGCCTACGTTGCCGATCCCTCGCGGCGCAGTTTCGGATTCGGATTGAGCATGGCGCCGATCCTCGTGCTGCTCGCGGGCGCGCTCATCGGCGCGCTGCGAGCGATGCTGGAGACCACTCCGGGGACTTAGGCGGGCAGTGCCACCGGCTGCGGCCGCTGCAGGCGGGATTCGATCTCGCCACGTACGCGCCCGCCCACAAGCAACTCGATCAGCGTCAGCGCGAAGTCGATCGCGGTACCGGGGCCGCGCGAGGTGACGATCCGGCCATCGATCACCACGGGGGCCATGCTCAACTGAAGCCCCGGTGTCGATTCCGCGTCGAGAAAGCCGGGAAAGCTCGTCGCGGCGCGCCCGTCGAGAATGCCGGCGTGCGCCAGGACGCTGGGTGCTGCGCAGATCGCGGCCACGTAGCCGCCGCGGGCGCTGGCCCGCCGCAGCATCTCGACGATCCTGGCGTCGTTCTTGAGGTGCGCCGCACCCGGCATCCCGCCGGGTAGCACGATCATCTCGAAGTCGGCCTCGTCGACCTCCGCGAGCCGTGCATCGGCCTGCACAGCGATACCGTGCGAACCCACGACCAGCCCCGCGCCAGGCACCGCTCGCGACGGAGCCGTCAGCGATGAATCGGGTTCGGGACCGGCGCGCGCGATACACACCTCGATGCCGGCGCGCCGCAGCAGGTCGATTACCGTGACTGCCTCGATCTCCTCGAAGCCCTCCGCGAGCGGAACCAGCACCCTGGCCATCGGCGTCGGCCGCGCGGTCAGTGCGTTTCCATCCGCGCGATCTGCGGACCGAGCCCGCGATCGCGCAGGTACTGCAGTGCCGCCTGCACCGCCGGGTCCGCGGCGACAGGGCGGTCGATGTCACGCGTTGCGGGCGGAGAGGCTGCGATGACGTAGTCGGGCTCGAGTCCGCGCTCGTGGATCGACGCGCCGGAAGGCGTGTAGTACCGCGAGGTGGTGAGCTTGAGCGCCTGCCCGTGACGCAGCGGGATGACCGTCTGCACCGAGCCCTTGCCGAAGGTCCGCTGGCCCATCAGCGTAGCGCGGTCGTGATCGCGAAGCGCCCCGGCGACGATCTCCGAGCCGGACGCCGAACCGCCGTCGATCAGCACGACCAGGGGGGCACCGCGCAGCACGTCGCCGGCGGTTGCATCGATCTCGAACTTCGACTCGGGCGTCCGACCTTCGCCCCGTACGATGATTCCAGCCTCGAGAAACTCGTCGGCGACGCTCGCGGCTGCCTCGAGCACCCCACCCGGGTTGCCGCGCAGGTCGAGCACGAGTCCGCGCAGCCGCGCGTACCGGCCGGTGCCGATATGCGTGAGCGCAGCATCAAGGTCCGCCGGTGTCGAGTCGCTGAACTGCGTGATCCGGGCGTAACCGAAGCCGCCGGGCAGAGGCTCGGCGCGCACGGTCCGCACGTGGACCTCGGAGCGCTCCAGGTCGAAGGCCAGCGGCTCGGCTTCGCCCACGCGGCTCACCGCCAGGCGGACCCGCGAACCCGGGAACCCTCGCAGCCGCTCGATCGCCTCGTTCGAGACGCGAGGCGCTGACCTCGACGCCGTCCACCGTCAGCAGCACGTCACCCGACAGCACCCCGGCGCGCTCGGCGGGCGAGCCTTCGATCGGCGCGACGACCGTGACCCGGTCGTTGACTGCGGTCACCTCGATACCGATCCCGGTGTAGCTGCCCGCGGTGTTGACCCGCATCTCGTCGTACGCGGCCGCGTCGAGGAATGCCGAATGGGGGTCCAGGCTCGCAATCACGCCCTCGACCGCCGCCTGCTCCAGGCGCCCGTCGGGGAGCAGCTCGACGTACTCGCTGGCCACCCGCTCCTTGACCTCTTCAAGCAGGTCGTGCGGCGAGACCGCGCGCCCGGCCGCGTGCGGTGGGGCCCCGCGGCTCGCCACGCCATCGCGCACGAACGAGACACCGGAGCCGATCAGGACCCCGGCCATCACGGCCAGCAGTGTCTGCGTGGTCTTCTTCACAAGCCGGGCAACACGAAGTCGAAGCTAGAGTTTAGCCGCGACGAGCTTTTCGATCACGCCTTCCAGTGCTTCTGGGCGGCCAATCCCGAACCCCTGGGCGAATTCAACCCCCAGCCGGGCCGTGATCCGGCGGATCTCGTCGGTTTCGACGCCTTCCGCGACCGTCTGCAGGCCGATGGCCCGGGCGAGCTGCACGATCGCGCTCAACATGGCCTGGGACCGCTTATCCCCGACGATGTCGCACACCAGGCTGCTGTCGATCTTGAGCGAGGTAACCGGCAGCGTCTTCAGATACCCCAGCGAGCTCAGGCCACGCCCGAAGTCGTCCAGGGCGACCTCGAAACCCAGGTCATGCAGGCGGCGGATCAGCGCCTCCGCGCGCACGATGTTCGCCACCGCCGCGGTCTCGGTCAGCTCGAAGGCGAGAATCTGCGGAGGCACGCGCGCCTCGCGCAGTTGCGCGTCGAGGAACGCGCAGAAATCCTCGTCTCCGAGCGACTGCCCCGAGATATTCACCGCGAACCTTGCGCCCTTGTCGGCGAGCGGCTGCGCCAGGGGCGCGAGCAGCTTGAGCACGTGGCTCACGACCCAGCGATCGACCGCCGGCGCGAGCTGGTAGCGCTCCGCCGCCGAGAGAAATTTCTCAGGCGTGATCGTCCGCTGCTGCTCGTCCGTCATCCGCAGCAGCAGCTCGTACTTGGCGCCGGGGGCGGTGCCGTTGAGCGGCACGATGGGCTGCGCCTCGAGCCGGAACGAGCCGTGGGCCAGCGCATGTCGCAGCGTGCCGACCAGCGTCACGTCGGTGTAACGGCGCACGATGCTTTGGTCGCTGTCTTCGTACAGCTCGACGCGGTTGCGGCCGCGGTCCTTGGCAGCCTTGCAGGCGATCTCCGCCGCGGCGAGCGCATGCGCAAGCGGCTGCTTGCCGCCGTCGACGCGCGCAACGCCAAAGCTCGCGGACACCTCCGCCGCCTTGCCGCCGGCGATGAAGTCGAGGCCGGCGAGCCGGTCGCACAGCATCTCCGCGAATTCCCGTCCGCGATCGAGCGGCGCCTCGACCATCAGCACGGCGAAGCGGTCGCCGGAGATGCGCGAGGCGAGCATCCGTGGCGCAAGCGCGCGGCGGATCACCTCGGCGACGCGCACGATCACCTCGTCGCCCACGTGCAGACCGAGGTTCTCGTTGAGCACGTGCAGGCGGTCGATGTCGACGTAGATGACGCAATTCTCGACGCGTGCATCGGTGCGCATCGCGGCCTGAGCACGCTTCTCGAACGCCGGTCGGGTGAGGAGCCCCGTCGCGGGATCGTAGGCATTGAGCAGGATGTGCGCCGCACGCCGCGCGAGGAGCTCGACGATCCGTACCTGGCGGAGGTCAAAGTCCGGCGCGCCCGGTGGCTTATAGAGTGCCAGCATCCCGAGCACGCGCTGGGCGCCCTGCATCACCGGACAGCAGAGCACCTTGTACGGCACGCGCGCAAGCGTCCCTGGGCGGCTCGGATCGTTGGAGACCAGCGTTTTCTGCTGCTGTTGAGTCCAGGCGAGCAGCGGGCGATGCGTCTGCGTGAGAACGTCCGCGCCCGCCCGCGGCGGCGTGCCCTCTCCGGTGCGGCACACCGCGATGTTGCGGTCGGGGATCACCAGCGCGCCGACACTGCAGCCCAGATGGCCGACGCAGCTCTGCACGAGCTGGGCGAAATCCTCCGCCGATCCGGTCGCCTCGTCCTGCGTGTTGCCGAGCAGGAGCTCGAGGTCGCCGTCGCGGACCACGAGGTCCCGTTGCAGCGCGCCGATGTCGTGCTGTGACCCGAGCTCTCGCTGCAGGCAGTCGAGCACCGGCCGTAGCAGTCCGTGTACCAGTGTGAAGGGTCGCGCCTCGCGCCCCTTGGTGGCCTCGCGGCAGACCACGCCCGCGGCGCCGACCAGCGTACCCTCGCCATCGCGCAGCAGGAAAACGTAGACGCCGTGCTCGTCGTCCATCGGCAGCATGCGCCCCGTGCTGCGCTCGCCCGGCCCCAGTTCCGCGGACAGCGATTCCTCCAGCAACCGGCGCAGCTCGGGCACATCGCGGCCGTCGCTCATCCATGCGGGTACGCCCATGCGATCGTAGATCGCAATCGACTGAGCGCGCGGCATCAGCATGCGTATGAGCTGGCCGTACGGCTCGAGCGTCGTACTGCGCGAAACGGGATTCAGCTCGCTGACTGCCGCGGCGGACATCCGGGGCCTAGAAATGCGGTGGACGGGTCATTTGGACATAGGGTGGCTGACTCGGTCCCGTCGGACCTTGACGCGAGCCGCACTTTGCCCCGAGCCCGGCGATGCTGCGAGACGCAGATCCGGCGTGTTTCTACATAATCAGGAAACGGCGCTCCTGGGGCGGATGCGCCGCGCGGTCAACGCCGCTGCAGCCAGTTTTCGGGGTTGACGGGTTCGCGACCGCGACGCACCTCGAAGTAGAGCGCCGGCTGGTTGTTTCCGCCCGAATCGCCTACCGAGGCGATCACGTCACCCGCGGCGACCGGCTCACCGACCTTGCGGAAGAGCTCTTCGTTGTGCCCGTACAGGCTCATGTAACCCTTACCGTGATCGAGCACGATCATCAGCCCCATCCCCGGCAACCAGTCGGCGTACACGACGCGCCCTGCAAAGGGAGCGCGCACGCGCGCACCGCGATCGGTCCCGACCAGCATTCCCTGCCAGCGCAGCGATCCGCCGGCGCGCGGCTGGCCGAACCGCGCCAGCACTTTCCCCGATTGCACCGGCCAGGGCAGCTTGCCCCGCAGGCCTTCGAATGGCGCCTGTTTTGCCACCGGGACGTTCTCGAGTGCCTTGCGCAGTTCGGCGATCAATTTCTCGAGCGAGCGCGCCTGGTTCTGCAGGCGTGAGATCTCTCCGCCCCGGGACTTGATCTGCGAATCGATCGACGCAACGGCGCGGTTGCGCCGATTCTGCGCGGCGCTCAGCGCGTCGACCTCCTGCTGCTGGAGGGCTTCCAGCGCGCGCAGGCGCTCGGTCTCGGCGGCGATCTTCTCGCGCACCAGTGCCAGGTGCTCGAGCTTGTCGCGGATCCCGTCGATGCGCCCGGCGCGCGCGCGGCCGAAATAGCCGTACCAGGCGAGCGTGCGGCCGAAGCTGGCAGGGTCCTCCTGGTTCAGGAGCAGCTTGAGCTGCTCCTCGCGCCCGTTTACGTAGGCCGCACGCAGTTCCCCGGCGAGCGCCACGCGCTCCGTCGCGAGCTCTGCCTCGCGGCGCGCTTGCTCGCGCTCGAGCTCGCTCAACTGCGCTTCGCTCTGCAGGCGCTGCTCGCGTGCTTCCTCGAGACGCCGGCGCGCCGCCTGCGCGCTCTGCTCCGCGTCGCGGAGCTCGGCGCCGAGCCGATCGCGCTTCTCGATATCGGCATTGACCTCCTTCTGGATCCGGTCGATTCGCGACCGGACACGCTTCAGCTCCGCTTCCTTCTGTGCGGGCGTGGGCTCGGCCGCCCCCGTGAGCCCGGCCGGAAGACTGACCACGAGCAGACCGGCTGCGAGCAGGCCCGGGAGGGCCCTGCACGAGCCCGCTCGTGCGGCTGCCGGCCGCGGCCTTGAGTTCGAGAGCCGCTGATGCATTCGTCGAATCGTGCGCCGCGCCGGGGAAAAGGTGCGCAAGTCTAGCGTTTCGGCCGGGCTGCTATAATCCGCGCCCCTTTTTAGGGCCCACATGCAGCAGTTTCTCGAATACGTCGCGAATCACCCCGTTCTGGTTGGTGCCACCGTGCTCCTGGCCCTGGCGGCACTCGCCTACGAATGGTCGCGGGCTCGCGGCGGTGGTCTCTCCGTCGGGCCGACCGATGCGGTGCGGCTGATGAACCAGGGGGCACTGGTCCTCGACGTGCGGTCGCGGGACCAGTACGACACCGGTCACGTGATCGACGCGCGGAACGTCCCGAGCGCCGACCTCTCTCAGAGCGTCGAGACACTGAAAAAGTACCGTGAGAAGCCGGTGCTGACCTGCTGCGAGACCGGCATGACTGCCAGCGCCGCAGCCCGGACGCTCCGCGAGCAGGGTTTCAGCAAGGTCGCCAGCCTGCGCGGCGGACTCCAGGCATGGCGGGCCGAAAACCTGCCGCTGGTCCGCAGCGACGCCAAGGGCCGGTGACGATGACGGCTGCGGTCGGTGAAGTCCTCATGTACTCGACCTCCTGGTGCGGATTCTGCGAGCGGGCGCGTGGCCTGCTTCGGCGCAAGGGGGTGGAGTTTCGGGAGATCAAGCTGGATGAGACACCGGGCGAACGCGAGACCATGATGAACCGCTCCGGCGGGCGCCGCTCGGTGCCGCAGATCTTCATAGGCGATCGCCACATCGGAGGCTATGACGAGCTTGCTGCGCTCGAGCGCAAGGGCGAGCTCGACCAACTGCTCGGCCGCGCCTGATGGGGCCGCGCACTACCTGATACCTAACGAAGGACGGACGATGACCCAGGAAACACCCCCAGCGGCGACCCCGCCGACTGTCGACCCAAATGCGCCGGTGGTGAACCCGCAGGCGATATACATCAAGGACTGCTCGTTCGAGGCGCCGAACGGTCCCTTCGTGCCGGGAACGCAGGGCACGCCAAGCGTCAGTCTCAACCTCGGCACGCGGGCAACTGCGCTCGCCCAGGACATGCACGAGATCGTGCTGCAGGTGAACCTCGAGGCCAAGATGGGTGACCGCACCGTGTGGCTGCTCGAGCTGCAGCAGGCTGGCGCGTTTTTGATCCGCAACCTCGCGGCGAACGACCTGGCGCAGGTGCTGTCCATCATGGCTCCGAACTACCTGATGGCCTATGCCCGCGCGACGGTCTCCGACCTCGTCGGCCGGGGCGGCTTTCAGCCATTCCTGCTCCCGCTGGTGACCTTCGAGGGGCTGCATGCCCGTGCAGCGGCGCAGCAGGCGGCGCAGCAGCAGGCGACCTCGGCCGTCAACTGAGCGGCTGGCGGTGGCAGCGGAGACCGAGGCCACGGAACGCAACCGACGGTCCATTGCTGTCATCGGCGCCGGCTCCTGGGGCACGGCGCTCGCGATTCACCTGGCGCGGACCGGGCATGCGACAGTGCTATGGGGCCGCGACCCCGCCGCGCTCGCGGACATGGCCGCGACACGGAGCAACCGTCGGTACCTTCCCGACGCGGTGTTCCCCGACGGACTGGCGGTCGAGCCTGACCTGCCGCGCGCCGTGGATCGCGCCCTGGACCTGCTGATCGCGGTGCCGAGTCACGGCTTTAGCCGCGTCCTCGCCGATCTCAGGCCCATGCTCCGGGACGGGATGCGAATCGCGTGGGCCACGAAGGGCTTCGAGGTCGAAACCGGTCGCCTGCCTCACCAGGTGGCAGCCGAGGTCCTGGGTGAGGCGGTGCCTACCGCCGTGCTGTCCGGGCCGACCTTCGCGCGCGAGGTCGGCGCCGGGTTGCCCACCGCAATGACCATCGCCTCGCGCGACGAGGCGTATGCGCTGTCGCTTGCGAAGGGGCTCTCGGGACCGAATTTCCGCGCGTACACGTCTTCCGACATGATCGGCGTAGAGGTGGGCGGCGCGACCAAGAACGTGCTCGCCATCGGCGCCGGCATTTCGGACGGGCTCGGCTTTGGCGCCAACACGCGCGTCGCCCTGATCACGCGCGGGCTGGCCGAGATGATGCGGCTCGGAGTAGCGCTTGGCGCGGAGAAGGACACCTTCATGGGTCTGGCGGGCCTCGGTGATCTGGTGCTCACCTGCACCGACGATCAGTCGCGAAACCGCCGTCTCGGCCTGATGCTGGCCGCGGGCCGCACGCTTACGGAGGCACAAGCGGCAATCGGGCAGGTGGTCGAGGGTGTGCTGGCCGCCCGTGCTGTGCGCGCGGTCGCCCGCCGCGCCGGGGTCGAGATGCCGATCACCGAGCAGCTTTACGCGGCTCTCTACGAAGGGGCGCCTCCCCGCGAAGCAGTCGCCGCCTTGATGCGGCGCGCAGTGAAATCCGAGGTCCGCTGAGTGGCGCCGTCGCGCCGCTGGCATAGAATTAGGACCAGGAAAACCCACGGGCTTCAGGAAGCACGACGATGATGTTCGTGAGACAACTGCTGGCGGGCAAGGGTCACGACGTCTGGAGCATCGACGCCGAGGAGCCCGTCCTCGAAGCCATCCAGATCATGGCGGACCGGCGCGTCGGTGCCCTGCCGGTGCTGCGTGGCGGCGAGCTCGCGGGCATCATCTCCGAGCGCGATTACGCTCGGAAGGTCATCCTGCTCGGCCGCTCCTCCGCCGAGACGCCGGTGTGGCAGATCATGAGCGCACCCGCGATCACGGTGACACTCGAGGAAACGGTGCAGCAATGCATGGAAATCATGACCGAGCGGCGGATCCGTCACCTGCCGGTGGTCGACGGTGGCCGCATGGTGGGCATGATTTCGATCGGCGACTGCGTGCGTGCCGTCATCGAGGACCAGACGGAAACGATCCAGCAGCTCGAGCGGTTCATCTCGGGATGAGGCCGGACCCGCTCGCCGTCGAATTCCTCGGGCTCAAACTCGCCTCTCCCATCGTCCTGCTGTCGGGCTGCGTCGGCTTCGGCGAGGAGTACACCCGGGTCGAGGGATTCTCGAATACGGCTGTCGGGGCGATCGTGCTCAAGGGCACCACCCGCGAACCGCGGCTCGGCAATCCGCCCCATCGTATCTACGAGACGCCGATGGGGATGCTGAACGCGATCGGTCTTCAGAACCCGGGCGTCGATCACGTGGTGCGGAAGATCCTGCCGACGCTCGATTTCTCAGAGACGCGCTTCATCGCGAACGTCTGCGGCTCGACGATCGAAGACTACGTGGAGGTGACGCGCCGGTTCGACGACTCGCCGATCGACGCGATCGAAATCAACATCTCCTGCCCGAACATCAAGGAAGGCGGAGTGCAGTTCGGCAACTACCCTGACATGTCGGGACGCGTAGTCGAGGCGTGCCGCAAGGTCACGTCCAAGCCGCTCATCACCAAGCTGTCGCCCAACCAGACCGACATCCGCGAGAACGCACGCCGCTGCATCGAAGCTGGAAGCGACGGACTCGCCGTCATCAACACCATCATGGGCATGGCCATCGACGTACAGACGCGGCGTCCGGTGATCGGCAACGTACAGGGCGGCCTCTCGGGCCCCGCGATCAAGCCCATCGCGCTCCTCAAGGTGATGCAGGTGGCCGAGGTTGCGCGCACGCACAATGTCCCGATCATCGGGCAGGGCGGGATCTCATCCGCATCGGATGCGCTCGAGTTCCTGCTCGCGGGCGCGGCGACGGTCGGCGTCGGGACCGCGCTCTTCTACGATCCGCTGGTCTGCGACAAGATCAACTCCGGCCTCGCAGAACACCTGTCAGCACACGGGTTGCCGTCGATCGTCGCGCTCACGGGCGATCTCCACGTCCCGGCGCGCAGGCTCGAAGCCAACTACTGCTGAGGTGCCGCTGAGGCGCCGGTGCGTCGTCGGGCCCCATCTCCTCGAGCGCGTGTCACCGCTCGTCGAGCCCGAGCTCCTTCAACTTGCGGGTGAGCGTGTTGCGACCCCATCCCAGGAGCCGCGCGGCTTCCTGGCGTCCACCGCGCGCGGTCTTGAGCGCTTCACGGATCAGCGTGCGCTCGAACTCCGGTGTCGCCTCGTCGAGCAGACGTGAATCGCCGGCCGCGAGTCGCACCTGTGCCCAGCCCGCAAGCACTTGTGCCCAGTCGGAGGAGGACGCAGCCGCGGCGGGGCCGCCACCCAGATCCGCCGGGATGTCGGCGCGGGTGATCTCGCGGCCGGCCGCCACCACGGTCAGCCGGCGACAGGCGTTGACGAGCTGGCGCACGTTGCCAGGCCAGTGAAAGGCGACCAGCGCCGATTGAGCTTCCTCGGTCAGCGACTTCGGCGCCACGCCGAGCTCGAGCGCGGCGACGTCGAGGTAGTGCCTGAGCAACTCGGGCACGTCCTCGCGCCGCTGCCGCAGCGGGGGCACGTCGACGCGTATCACGTTGAGCCTGTGGAGCAGGTCCTCGCGGAACTGTCCACCGGCCACGCGCGCCTCGAGATCCTGGTGCGTGGCCGCGATCACCCGCACGTCGACCCTGACCGGGAGCTGCCCACCGACGCGGTAGAACTCACCCTCCGCAAGTACGCGCAGCAGCCGCGTCTGCAGCGCGGGCGACATGTCGCCGATCTCGTCGAGGAAGAGGGTGCCGCCGTCGGCCTGCTCGAACCGCCCGCGGCGGAGCTCGGTTGCCCCGGTAAATGCGCCCTTCTCGTGACCGAAGAGCTCGGACTCGAGCAGGTCGGCCGTAAACGCCGAGGTGTTGAGCGCAATGAACGACTTGGCGGCGCGTGGGCTGTGCCGGTGCAGCGCGCGCGCGACCAGTTCCTTGCCCGTGCCTGACTCGCCGGTGATCAGCACAGTCATGCTCGAGCGCGAGAGGCGGCCTATGGCGCGAAACACTTCCTGCATGGCGGGCGCATGGCCCAGCATCTCAGGGATCCGGCGCGACTCCGCGGCGGTGGTATCGGCACGCTGACCGGGCGACGCGGCGCGTCGCACGAGCTCGATCGCCTGATCGATATCGAACGGCTTCGGCAGGTATTCGAATGCACCGCCCTGGTAGGCCGCCACCGCGCTGTCCAGATCGGAGTGCGCGGTCATGACGATCACCGGCAGGCGGGGGCGTTTGGCACGAATCTCCTCGAGGAGCTCGAGTCCGCTGCGCCCTGGCATGCGGATGTCGGTCACCAGCACGTCGGGCTCGTCGCGTCGCAGCGCTGCGAGTACTGCCTCCGCCTCTTCGAACAGCGTCGTCGCCATGCCGCCCTGGCGGAGCGCACGCTCGAGCACCCAGCGGATCGAGGCGTCGTCGTCGACTATCCAGACGTTAAGCATGCTCGCCGAGCTCGTTGTGGTCGAACGGCAGCAGGATCGTGAACACGGTGCGGCCCGGCCGGCTCTCGAACTCGATGAGGCCGTCGTGACGGCCCACCAGGTCCTGCGCCACGGCGAGGCCCAGGCCGGAGCCGCCTGCGCGCCCCGTCACGAGCGGATAGAAGATCGTGTCCTTGAGCTCGGCCGGCACGCCCGGCCCGTCGTCCTCCACCTGGATGCTGGCGACGACGCGGTAGCTTCGGCTGCCGATACTCGCATTGGTCAGCGCGCGCGTGCGCAGCACGATGCGCCCTTTCGACCCCACGGCCTGCACGGCGTTGCGGCCGAGATTCAGGAGCGCCTGGATGACGAGGTTGCGGTCGAGACGCAGACGCGGAAGGCTCGGATCGTAGTCTCGTTCGATCTGCACGGGGCCGGGGGCCTCCGCCGCGAGTAGATGACCGACGTGCTGCACCAGCTCGTGGATGTTGACCGGCTCCTTGCAGGGTTGCTGTCCCGGACCCAGGAGCGCATCGACGAGGCCAGCGAGCCGATCGGCCTCGGCGATGATGACCGATGTGTACTCGTGCAGGGCTCGGTCCTTGAGCTCGCGCTCCAGCAATTGCGCTGCGCCGCGGAGCCCACCCAGCGGATTGCGGATTTCGTGCGCGAGTTGCCGCACCATCGCGCGACTGCCGCCGAGCTGCGTCAGTAGCGCGTTCTCGCGCAGGATGCGCTGGTGTTGCGTCACGTCCGCAATCTCGACCAGCACGCCGCCCGGCCGGCCCGGCTGATCGAAGGGGCTGACCGTCACGTCGATCACGCGCTCGGGCGCGCCCGGATTGCCGGCGAGATGCAGCTCACGGCGGGAGCATGGTGCGCCCGCGGCACGCGCCCGCGCGACGAGCGTCTCGAGCTCGGCGTTGTTACGCAGGAGCTCCTTGAGCGAGCGCCCGCCCGCGGTATTGCGGCTGACGCCGAACAGATCCTCGGCCGGTTCGTTGAGGTGCAGCACGGTGCCATCGCCGTCCAGCCACACCACGCAGGTGGCAAGTCCATCGAGGACCTGGGTGAGCTCGGGCGGCGATGCTCGCGCGTGGCCGCGCAGCTCGGCAGCCACGATCAACCCCCGCCGCGGCGCCGGCGACGACGGAGCGCGGTCAGTTGCTGCTGGGTCTCGGTGCGGGACGAGGACGCAGGTTTGGCCCCACCGCGCGCGGTTCGCTCACGGTGTTCTGCCGCATGTGGATCATGCGCGGCTCGCTGAGCATCTTTGCTCTGCCCTGCGCATCGACGATCTGCGCCCTGAGCGAGTGGGCACCGCGCTCGAGGCCGGACAGCGAGTATTCGAGCGCCGTTGGCTCGCCTTCGACCAGGTTGCCATCGAGAAACAGACGCATCTGGTCGCCGGAGACAAGCTCGGGTTCGGAGCGGATACGGACGATAACCGCCGCGTCGGCGCCGAAGAACGTCTCGTTCTCCGCCGGCTGGAAGATCTCGAGGACCTGGTACTGCGCCGTCGATGCTTCTGGCGGCCGCGCCGTCGTAGTGGGAGACGTCGGTGGGGGCGCGGCCGGCCGTGCGTCCTCCGCCGGCTCCATGCTCGCGATCGAGATGAGCTTCGCACCGGGGACGGGGCGATCCGAATAGTGCGTTACGCCATTCGAATCGACCCAGACCCACATCTGCGTCGTCGCACCGTGGGCCGGGGCCGCGAGCGCGGCGAGCAGACAGCAGAGCACGAGGATTCGAGTACCCATGGCATCCGAGGATAGCTCCGACCGCGCTTGCTGACAAAGTCACTGGTTGCTATTCGGGAAGTGCGTCATAGGCGTACCGCAGGGCCGGCCGGGCAGAAATCTCCCGCCCGGCCACCGCCGCGCGTCAGACGCTGTAGTACAGCTCGAATTCGACGGGATGCGTCGACATTCGCAGGCGCGTCACTTCCTGCATCTTTAGTCCGATGTACGCATCGATCACGGTGTCGCTGAAGACACCGCCTTCCTTGAGAAAGCCGCGGTCGCGGTCGAGCGCGTCGAGCGCCATGTCGAGCGAGTGGCAGACCGTGGGGATGTTTTTCGCCTCCTCGGGCTCGAGGTCATACAAGTCCTTGTCCGCCGGATCGCCGGGATGGATCTTGTTCCTGATGCCGTCGAGCCCCGCCATTACCATCGCCGCGAAGCAGAGGTACGGGTTGGCGGTCGAATCCGGGAACCGCACCTCGATGCGTCGCGCCTTCGGGTTCATCACGTGCGGGATACGGATCGAGGCGGAGCGGTTGCGGGCCGAGTAAGCGAGCATCACCGGCGCCTCGAAGCCGGGCACCAGCCGCTTGTAGCTGTTGGTGCTTGCGTTGCAGATCGCGTTGAGCGCCTTTGCGTGCTTGATGATCCCTCCGATGTAGTAGAGCGCGAGCTCCGAGAGTCCGCCGTACTTGTCCCCACCGAAGATATTCTTGCCGTCCTTGGTCAAGGACTGATTGACGTGCATCCCGTTGCCGTTGTCGCCGACCAGCGGCTTCGGCATGAACGTCGCCGTCTTGCCGTAGCTCGCTGCGACGTTGTGGATCGCATATTTCAGGATCTGCACCTCGTCGGCCTTCTTGGTCAGCGTGTTCGCGGCGACGTTGATCTCGCCCTGCCCGGCCGTTGCGACTTCGTGGTGATGCACCTCGACCTTGAGGCCGAGTTCCTCCATCGCCAGGCACATCGCGGTGCGGATGTCCTGATAGGCATCGACGGGCGGCACCGGGAAATACCCGCCCTTGACGCCCGGACGATGACCGAGATTGCCGCCATCGACGCTGCGTCCGGAGTTCCAGGCGCCCTGCACCGAGTCGACCTCGTAGAACGCGCCCTGCATCGAATTGCCGTGGCGCATGCTGTCGAAGATGAAGAATTCGTTCTCAGGGCCGAAAAGGGCACTGTCGGCGACGCCGGTCGACTTGAGATAGGCCTCGCACCGTTTCGCGAGCGAGCGCGGATCGCGCTCGTAGCCCTGCATGTTCGACGGCTCGATGACGTCGCAACGTAGATCGAGCGTCGTCTCCTCGTAGAACGGATCGACGACCGCGGTGGCAGGATCCGGCATCAGGATCATGTCGGACTCCTGGATGCCCTTCCAGCCGGCGATCGACGAGCCGTCGAATCCCTTCCCGTCCTCGAAGAAGGTCTCGTCCACCATGCGCGTCGGCACGGTGACGTGCTGCTCCTTGCCCTTGGTGTCGGTAAAGCGGAGGTCGACGAACTTGACTTCCTTCTCCTTGATCAGCTTCAGCACATCGGCAGCGGTCGTCATGCAGGCTCCTCGGAATAGTGTTCGCAGGAATAAGTGGCAGCCGGTCGCTAGTCGCGGCCCGGCACAGCCGATTGGTGTGCGCGAGAATAATGCAGAAACCATGCCAGCGCACCTCTCTAGCGCACAACTTCCACCCGCCTTTACTCAAGCCGCGCCTGGAGCGTTTCTGTGCCTTTTGATAGTGCAATCGACTAGGAATGGCGCACTTTTATGGCGCAAATTCCAGGCTCGGCGCCGATCGCGAGCCGCTCGGCTATACTCTCCCGCCTCTCGCGCCTGCCGCATCCGATGGCGAAAAAGCCAACCCAACCGCCGCGGACCTTTCAGGACCTGATCCTCACGCTCCAGCAGTACTGGGCCGGACAGGGCTGCGCGCTGATGCAGCCCTACGACATGGAGATGGGCGCGGGCACGTTCCACACGGCCACTTTCCTGCGAGCCGTCGGCCCGGAGCCCTGGAGCGCGGCGTACGTGCAGCCCTCGCGCCGACCGACCGACGGGCGCTACGGCGAGAACCCGTTTCGGGTGCAGCGCTACTACCAATACCAGGTGGTGATAAAACCCTCGCCGCCGAACCTGATCGACCTCTATCTGGGATCGCTTGCGGCGCTCGGTATCGACACGCTGGTGCACGACGTGCGGCTGGTCGAGGACAACTGGGAGTCGCCGACGCTTGGCGCATGGGGTCTTGGCTGGGAGGTGTGGCTGAATGGCATGGAAGTTACCCAGTTCACGTATTTCCAGCAGGTTGGCGGCCTCGATTGCCGACCGGTGATGGGTGAGATCACCTACGGGCTCGAGCGGCTGGCCATGTACCTGCAGGGCGTCGAGAGCTTCTTCGACCTCGTGTGGACCGACGGGCCGCTGGGCCAGATCACCTACCGCGACGTCTGCCACCAGAACGAGGTCGAGCAGTCGCGGTACAACTTCGAGCTCGCCGATGTGGCAGAACTCTCGCGCCAGTTCGATGCCACCGAACAGGAATGTCAGCGGCTCCTCGAGGCCGGTGTCCCGCTTCCTGCGTACGAGCGCATGCTCACGTGCTCGCACACCTTCAACCTGCTCGATGCGCGCAAGGCGATCTCCGTCACCGAGCGCCAGCGTTACATTCTCCGTGTGCGGACCCTCGCGCGCGGGGTCGCGGAGGCGTACCACGCGAGCCGGGAGGCGCTCGGCTTCCCGATGACCGCATGACACGCCGCGATTTCCTCACCGAGATCGGCACGGAGGAGTTGCCGCCGCGCACACTGACCACGCTCGCGGAGGCCTTTGCGGCCGGGATCGGGCGCGGCCTCGATGAGGCGGGCCTCGCTCACGGCGAGGTCGAATGGCATGCGACGCCCCGGCGCCTCGCGGTGCGAGTGCGGCGATTGGCCACCACCCAGCCGGACCGGGCCATCGAGCGGCGCGGACCGCCGGTCGCGGCGGCGTTCGATTCGAGCGGGACACCTACGCAGGCAGCGCTGGCGTTCGCCCGCAGTGCCGGCGTCGACGTAGGCGCACTTGCGCGTCTCGAGACGCCGAAGGGCACCTGGCTCGTGCATCGCGGCGTAGCGCCGGGCGCCGCGGCGGCCAGTTTGCTTCCGGGCATCGTTCGCGCCTCGCTCGATGCGCTGCCGATCGCCCGGCGCATGCGGTGGGGCGCGGGAGACACGGAGTTCGTTCGGCCCGTCCACTGGGTCCTCATGCTGCATGGGACGAACGTCGTCGAATGCGAGATCCTCGGCATGCCCGCGGGGCGGACGAGCCGTGGACACCGCTTCATGGCGCCTCGGGAGCTCAGGATCGCAAACGCTGCCGCATACCTGCCGACGCTGGAGCGGCGCGGCCGCGTTCTCGCCGATTTCGAGCGCCGCCGCGAGCTGGTCAGGGCTGGCGTCCGGGAAGCCGCTGCGGGCGTCGGGGGCGAGGCCGTCATCGACAAGCACCTGCTCGACGAGGTCACTGCCCTGGTCGAATGGCCGGTCGCGCTCGCGGGCCGCTTCGAATCGCGTTTCCTCGAGCTGCCCGAAGACGTGCCCATCGCCACGATGCAGGACCACCAGCGGTACTTTCCGGTGCGCGACGCACAAGGTCGGCTCATGCCATGGTTCGTCACCGTCGCAAACATCGAGAGCAACGACCCCGCCCAGGTCGTCGCAGGCAACGAGCGTGTGATCCGTCCGCGACTCGCCGACGCTGCCTTCTTCTATGCCGAGGATCTCAAGCAGCCGCTGGCCGCGCGGCGCGAGGCGCTCAAGCGCGTGACGTTCCAGGCCAGGCTGGGCTCCGTGCACGACAAGACCGAGCGAGTACGCGCACTCGCAGAAACGATCGCCGTGTCGATCGGCGGCGATGCCCGGCTTGCGGCGCGCGCAGCAGAGCTCGCGAAGTGCGACCTGCTCACCTCGCTGGTAGGGGAGTTCCCGGAACTGCAAGGCGTGATGGGGCGCTATTACGCATTGCATGACGACGAGCCGGGCGAGGTCTGCGAAGCGATCCGCGAGCAGTACCTGCCGCGTTTCGCCGGCGACGCCCTGCCCGAGACCCGCACCGGAATGGCGCTCGCGATCGCCGACAAGCTGGACACGATCGCAGGCATTTTTGCCATCGGACAGCGCCCGAGCGGGACGCGAGATCCCTTCGGCCTGCGACGCGCGGCGCTGGGGCTGCTTCGGATCAGCATCGAGCGCAGGCTCGACCTGGACTTGAGCGCGCTGATCGGGAAGTCGCTGGCAGGGATGCCGTTCCCGGTTCCAGAGTCCTGCACGCGCGACGTGTACGACTACATCATCGAGCGCCTGCGCGCCTATTACCTCGAGGGTGGAGCCGAGACTGGCGTAACTACTGAGATGTTCGATGCCGTGCTCGCTACACAGCCTGCATCGCCACTCGACTTCGACGCGCGACTGCGAGCGCTCGCCGAGTTCCTCGCGCTGCCGGACGCTCCGGGACTCGCCGCCGCGAACAAGCGTATCGCCAACATCCTGCGCAAGGCGGGCGACCGGCCGATCGTCGGGATCGACGCGGACCTGCTGACGGATCCTGCCGAGCAGGTCCTCTGCGAGCAGGTGCTCGCCGTCGCTCGCAAGGTCGAGCCTATGTTCGCCGCTCGTGAGTACACGGACGCACTCAAGCTGCTCGGGGCACTCCGCAAGGCTGTGGACGCCTTCTTCGACGGGGTGATGGTGATGGCCGACGACCCGGCCGTACGCGCCAACCGTCTCGCACTGCTGGCCCGCATCCAGTCTCTGTTCCTGCACGCCGCGGACCTGTCACGTCTGCCAGGCTAGGATGCAATGCAGCTCCTGGGCTCGGTCCTCTTCACGCTGCTGTTCTTCATCACGACCGTGGTCTTCGGCGTGATCGTGCTTGCCTTCGCCTGGCTCCCGATACATGCGCGCTATGCGATTCCGCGCGGCTGGGCGCGGTCCCTGTTCGCGATGCTCAAGGTGCTTTGCAGGCTCGACTTCACCGTCGAGGGGCGCGAGCATCTGCCGAACGAGCCATTTATCTCGATGTGGAAGCACTCGTCGACCTGGGACACGATCGCGCAGATGATCGTCGTGCCGCCGGCGGCGTGGATCCTGAAGCGCGAGGTCATCTGGATTCCGATTGTCGGCTGGGCAGTGGCGACGTTCCGTCCCATCGCGATCAATCGGTCCGCGGGTGGCTCGGCGGTGAAGCAGGTCGTCGCCCAGGGACGCAAGCGTTTCGCCGAGGGACTCGGCGTGCTGATCTACCCGGAGGGCACGCGGACCGCGCCAAATGAAACTCGCAAATACGGCCTCAGCGGCGCCCTGCTGGCCACACAGACCGGTCGCCTCGTGGTGCCGATCGCTCACAACTCCGGCTACTTCTGGCGCCGACGTGGACTGATGAAATTACCCGGGACGATACGCGTCGTGATCGGTCCACCGATCGATCCGGCCGGGCTCGATCCACGCGAGGTCAACGAGCGCGCACGGCGATGGATCGAGGCCACGATCGCCGAAATCGTCGCGCGTCCGGGCGGACGACCGGACTGATCCGGCGTCACATTTTCAGCTGGACGATAATCAACCCCGTCTTCTCTTTCCGTACAAATTTGCCGCGGCCCTTCGCGACATTCTCAGGATTCCATTGTCAGGGTGTCCAAATGTCGCCCGGCTTGACGAAATCTGTCGGTCCAGACGCTGCGTCACAGCTCTGACGTCGGAAGTCGTGATCGGTCACAAATCTCGCAAGTGCGCTTGGCCCGCATCGCTCTTGCTGATAAACGACCCGGGCGAACGCTGAAAAAGGCAAACCCGCTGCGAGGCGGGGACGCAAAGCCTCCGGTCCCAGGGCGAGTGCCCGGGATAGCGGGGTTGCCGGCCAGGCCAGACCCCTCTTGGGGGTCGCCTGTCGTCACCCCCGCTATCCCTTTCGCTCTCCCCCGGACCACCGCTCGCCGGGCCTCCGGCCCGTTCGGTCAGGCACGCCGGCTGCAGCCGGTGCCATTCGGGCGAGCCCGAAGGAGAAGTGGCGATGGTTAAAGAGTCCGGGATTTCACTCTGGCAGGGAGCCATTGTCGTACTTGCCTTGTCCATCCTCGGGCTCAATGACGCGACATCCGCCGAAACAGATCGACGCCGCTCCGATCGGGAAAACCACTGCCCCCAGATCTCAGGAGCGCCGGCCACGAGCACAAAGGCTGGCCAGTCGTACAGCTTCCGGCCTCAGGCGGCCGACGCAGACGGCGACCGTCTCTCGTTCTGGGTTCGCAACAAGCCGCGCTGGGCCAAGTTCGATTCTCGCTCCGGTGAGCTGCATGGCACGCCCAGCCAGCCTGGAACCTACTCCGATGTGGTGATCGGTGTCAGCGACTGGCAGATGAGCGCTGCGCTGCCGGCATTCACGATCGAGATCGACCAGACGACGCCGCGCGTCGATGAGCCGCCGGTCATCAGCGGCTCGCCCTCTGGCGCGGTGATCGCCGGACAGGCGTATGCATTCCAGCCCAGCGCCTCGGATCCGGAAGGCGCCACGTTGTCCTTTGCCGTGCAGAACCGCCCGGTCTGGGCGGGCTTCGATGCATCGACCGGCCGGCTGTCGGGTACGCCGACATCCGCACACGTAGGCACTTACGGCAACATCATCGTCAGCGTCAACCGATGGCGTCAGCTTTGCCTCGCTTGCGCCCTTCGGAATCGAGGTGACCGCAGCTCCCAACACGGCGCCCGTCATCTCTGGATCACCGGGCACGCAAGTCACCGCCGGGCAGTCTTACGCATTTGCACCGGCGGCGAGCGATGCGGATGGTGATCGCTTGAGCTTCAGCGTGTCGAACAAGCCCGCGTGGGCGAGCTTCGACACCGCGAGCGGCCGCCTGAGCGGTACTCCGGGTTCAACGCATGTAGGCACGACCAGCGGCATCGTGATCAGCGTGTCCGACGGACAGCTTTCCGCTGCGCTGCCTGCGTTCAGCATCGAAGTCGCGGCCGTACCGAACCGCGCACCGACGATCAGCGGCTCACCATCAACCAGCGTGACGGAGGGGCAGAGCTACTCGTTCGTACCGTCTGCTACGGACCCCGACGGCGACGTGCTGGTCTTCAGCATTCAGAACCGCCCGGTCTGGGCGACGTTCAGCGCTACGACCGGACGCTTGACGGGCACGCCTGGCAGCACACATGTCGGCAACTACGGAAACATCGTGATCAGCGTGTCCGACGGGCAGGCGTCTGCTTCGCTCACGGCCTTCAGCGTCGATGTCCAGGCCACGCCCAATCGCGCACCGGTGATCGCCGGCCAGCCTGCTACCACAGTCATGGCGGGCCAGGCGTATTCGTTTACACCGAGCTCGAGCGACGCGGACGGCGACGTGCTCAGCTTTGCAGTGGCCGGCAAGCCGGTATGGGCAAGTTTCGACGCGTCCACCGGCCGGCTGAGCGGCACGCCGTCGGCCGCCCAGGTTGGGACCTATTCGGGCATCGTCATCAGCGTGACCGATGGGACGACCTTCAGCGAGCTCGCTCCGTTTGGCATCACCGTGACCGACGCGCCCAACCGGGCGCCGACAATCACTGGCTCGCCCGCCACGACCGTCATCGCCGGGCAGGCGTATTCGTACACGCCGTATGCCAACGACGCAGATGGCGATCCGCTCACCTTCAGCATTCAGAATCGACCGGTGTGGGCGACGTTCTCCTCCACCACGGGTCGGCTGTCCGGCACGCCGACCAGCACACAGGTCGGCAACTACAGCAACATCGTGATCAGCGTGTCGGATGGCACAGCTTCCGCGTCGCTTGCGCCATTCTCCGTCGCGGTGACGGCGGTACCCAATCGCGCGCCCACGATCACCGGTCAGCCCGCGGCCACCGTTACGGCAGGCCAGGCGTATTCGTTCACGCCGGCGGCCAGCGACGCGGACGGCGACGTGCTGACGTTCAGCATCCAGAACCGCCCGGTGTGGGCGACGTTCTCCTCCACTACGGGTCGGCTGTCGGGCACGCCGACCAGTACACAGGTCGGCACCTACAGCAATATCGTGATCAGCGTGTCGGATGGCACGGCTTCCGCGTCGCTTGCGCCGTTCTCCGTCGCGGTGACGGCGGTACCCAATCGCGCGCCCACGATCACCGGTCAGCCCGCGGGCACCGTTACGGCAGGCCAGGCGTATTCGTTCACGCCGGCGGCCAGCGACGCGGACGGCGACGTGCTGACGTTCAGCATCCAGAACCGCCCGGCGTGGGCGACGTTCTCACCGACCACAGGGCGCCTGTCGGGTACACCGACCGCCGCAGGGACCCACACGAACATTCTCATCGCCGTCTCCGACGGCAAGGTCAGCGCAAGCCTGCCGGCGTTCACGATCACCGTGGAACAGCCCGCCACCCGATCAGTAACACTCACATGGCAGGCACCGACGCTGAACGAGGACGGCTCGCCGCTCACCGACCTGGCCGGGTACGAGGTGCACTACGGCCAGTCCGCCGGTCAGTATTCCCAGACGCTGTCGCTGCCGAGCGCGGCGCTCACGAGCGTGACGGTCGAGGATCTCGCACCCGCGACCTGGTATTTCGCGGTCAAGGCCGTGAACTCGGCCGGCGTGCAGAGCAGCTTCTCGAACGAGGCCTGGAAGACGATCAACTGAGACCGGCGTTCGTGCGGTCCCGCGCCGTCGCTCAGACGTCGAGGTAAGTCACCGACAGCGCGTTGCGCTCGATGAACTCGCGTCGCGGCTCGACCTGATCGCCCATCAGCGTGGAGAAGATCTCGTTTGCGCCGTGCGCGTCATCGATACGCACCTGCACGAGACGTCGCGTCTCCGGGTTGATGGTCGTGTCCCAGAGCTGGCCGGGATTCATCTCGCCCAGGCCCTTGTAGCGCTGGATCGTCTGACCGCGACGCGCCTGGTCGAGCAGCCAATGAAGTGCCTCGCGAAAGCTGCCTGCTTCCTGAGTCGCCTCGCCCTTCTTCACGTAGCTGCCCGGACCAAGAAGGCCGGACAGCGTGCGCGCGAGCTCGCTGATGCGCCGGTACTCGCTCGAGCTGAAGAACTCGCGATGCAGGTGCTTCTCGGTCGTGCTGCCGTGCTCGATGCGCGCGATCAGCAGATGGGCTGACGGACCCGACTGCAGCGTGACCCGGTAGCTGCGTCCGGCGACGTCGCCGGTGTTGAGCAGCCGCTCGAGCTCGCGGCCCCATTCGCCGAGACGCCGCGGATCCTCGGCCTCTGCCGCGCTCAGCTCCGGGAGCTGCAGCATCTGCTCGAGCACACGTTGGTCGTAGCGCCGCGCCGCCCGGCGCGCCGCTGCCTGGAACTCCATGTAGCGGCGCGCGAGCGTATCGAGCACCGATGCCGGCATCGCAGGGGCGTCCGCGCTCACGTGCAGCTCGGCGTCTTCGAGCGCGGATCGCAGCAGCATCTGGTTGAGCTCGCCGTCGTCCTTCACGTACTGCTCGCTCTTGCCCTTCTTGACCTTGTAGAGCGGCGGCTGCGCGATGTAGATGTGCCCGCGCTCCAGCAGCTCCGGAATCTGGCGGTAGAAGAAAGTCAGCAGCAGCGTGCGGATGTGCGAGCCGTCCACGTCCGCGTCGGTCATGATGATGATGCGGTGATAGCGCAGCTTGGCGAGGTCGAACTCTTCCTTGCCGATGCCGCAGCCGAGCGCCGTGATCAGCGTGCCAACCTCCGCCGACGAGAGCATCTTGTCGAATCGCGCGCGCTCGACGTTCAGGATCTTGCCCTTCAACGGCAGGATGGCCTGCGTGCGCCGGTCGCGGCCCTGCTTGGCGGAGCCGCCGGCCGAATCACCCTCGACGATGAAGAGCTCGGACAGCGCCGGATCCTTCTCCTGGCAGTCGGCGAGCTTGCCCGGCAGACCCGCTATATCGAGTGCGCCCTTGCGGCGCGTCAGCTCGCGCGCCTTGCGCGCGGCCTCGCGTGCGCGGGCTGCGTCGATGATCTTCGCCACCACGGCCTTCGCCTGGGTCGGCGTCTCGAGCAGGAACTCCGACAGCTTCTCGGCGACCAGCGACTCGACCACGCCCTTCACCTCGGACGACACGAGCTTGTCCTTGGTTTGCGAGGAAAACTTCGGATCGGGGAGCTTTACCGAGAGCACCGCCGTCAGCCCTTCCCGCGCGTCGTCCCCGGTCGTCGGCACGCGGTCCTTGCGGGTCGCGAGCTCGCGCTCGATGTAGTCGTTCAGCGTCCGGGTAAGCCCGCCGCGGAACCCCGCCAGGTGGGTGCCACCGTCTTTCTGCGGAATGTTGTTGGTGTAGCAGTACATCGTTTCCTGGTACGAATCGTTCCACTGCATAGCAACTTCGACGACGATGCCGTCACGTTCGGTACGAAACCAGATGCAGGACTCATGAATCGGGGTCTTGCTGCGGTTGAGATATCGAACGAACTCGCGAATCCCCCCCTCGTGGTGAAAGGTCTCCTGCTGTTCGTCGCGCTCGTCAATCAGTTCGATTCTTACGCCAGAATTTAAAAACGACAATTCTCGCAGGCGCTTCTGCAGGATTTCGTAGTTAAATTCAATATTCGTGAAGATCGTGTCGCTTGGCTTGAAGCGGATGACAGTGCCTCGCCGGTCACTGGGGCCGACTACCGCCAGCGGCGCGAGGGGCACGCCCAGCCCGTACTCCTGGCGATGCTCCTTCCCGTCCCGGTAGATGGTGAGTAGCAACGTCTCGGAAAGCGCATTGACGACCGAGACACCCACACCGTGCAGGCCGCCGGAGACCTTGTACGAGGAATCGTCGAACTTACCGCCGGAATGCAGCACGGTCATGATTACTTCGGCAGCGGAACACCCTTCTTCCGGGTGGATATCCACAGGAATTCCACGCCCGTTATCCGCCACGGTGACGGACTGGTCTGCGTGGATGGTGACGGTTATATCGGTGCAGAAACCCGCGAGCGCCTCGTCGACCGAGTTGTCGACGACCTCGAAAACCATGTGGTGCAAGCCGGTGCCGTCATCTGTATCCCCGATGTACATTCCGGGGCGCTTTCGGACCGCGTCGAGGCCCTTTAAGACTTTGATTTTGCTTGAATCGTAGACGTCGGCGCCACTCATGGGATGCCTGCTGTGGGGAGACGAAGAATTATATCAGACGGGTCAATTTTCCGTGTTCCACGTGGAACGTCGCGACCGGCCCGAGGCTCTCGAAGGCAGGGAGATCCGGGTCCAGAGCCGTGATGAACAGCTGCAGCGGCAGCTCAAGGACCTCGCTCAATAGCCTCTTCAGACTCATCGAGTCGAGCTCGGCCGCAGGGTCGTCCACAAGCAGGGCCGCCGTTGGCGAGCCCTGCTCCGAGTCGCATCGTAGCTGTCCCAGCAGCATTGCGGCCGCGACCAGCTTTTGCTGGCCACGGGAGACTCGATCTCGGGCCGGCTGGCCATCGACTCGGATCTGAAGGTCGGCCCGGTGCGGTCCGACGTGCGTTAGTCCGCGCTCGCTGTCCCGGCCCCAGGATCTATCGAGCGCCTCCCGTAAGGAACGCTCGGCGGCCCAACCTTGTGAAAGGTGCAGCTCGACCGAGTGTCCGAGCAGACGCTCAGCCATGGAGCGTACCTGGGGGTTAAGCATCGCAAGGTACCGCTGGCGGGCCGCTGCGATGCGTTCGCCGGTGTCGATCAGGTCCGCGTCCCACACACGCACGAGGTCCGGCGTCGCACGCGTCCGCAGGGCTGCGTTTCGCTGCCTAAGCGTGCGTTGGAATCGCTGCCACGTCGCTACGAACGATGGTTCCACGTGGAACACACCCCAGTCGAGAAATCGCCGACGGTGCTGCGGTCCCTCCTCGATAAGCTGGTGGAGCTCGGGATCGATCGCTTGGACGGGGAAAATGGTGGCTAGCTCAGCGATTCCAGTAACGACCTGACCATCGAGCCGCGCCTCCAGGCCGGCTGGCCCAAAGCCAAGGCCCAGGACACTCCTGCGGTGCGTACGGATCAGATTCCCTGCGATGGTGAGGCCATCGGCCCCAGCGTGCACCAGGGTGTCGTTTTTTGAGGCACGGAACGACCGGGCGCGTCCGAGAAAATAAATAGCCTCGAGAAGGCTGGTCTTTCCGGAAGCGTTGGCGCCGTAGATCAGATTGCGACGAGCGTCGAATGCTAGGTCGGCAGTCTGTATGCACCGGACATTTTCGATGCGTAGCCGCTCGAGTGTCATCCGCTAAAAGGCTTAGAGCCTCATCGGCATCACGACAAAGCTCGTCGTGGTGTCGGCTGCGGCTCGAATGAGGCAGCTGTTGTTCCCGTCCGTCAGGCCGATGTGGACCTCCTGCGCGTCGATCGCCGCAAGCGCGTCCATCAGGTAATTCACGTTGAAACCAATCTCGAGCTCGTCGCCCTCGTACCCGACCTCGAGCTCTTCCTCCGCCTCTTCCTGCTCGGGATTATGCGACTGGATCAACAAGGCGTTCGGCTTCAGCGCGAACCGGATCCCCCGATACTTTTCATTGGACAGGATTGCCGCTCGCTGCAAGGCATGCCGCAGATCGTCCCGCACGGCAGACACGACACGCGGAGGGTTGGTCGGAATCACCCGACCGTAATCCGGAAAGCGTCCGTCGATGAGCTTCGATGTAAACCGAACGTCGCTGATCTGGACGCGAACGTGATTGGATCCGATGCCAATTTCGAGGATCTGGTCACCGCCTCCGAGGATCCGTTGCAGCTCGAGGACGCCCTTTCGGGGAATGATGACCTGTTGCCCTGCCTTGCCCCCCTCCGGCAATTCAATTTCCGCCATTGCCAGGCGATGGCCGTCAGTTGCGACAGTTCGAAGCATTTTCGCCGAAGTTTCGAGCAATAGGCCGTTCAGGTAGTAGCGCACGTCCTGCTGGGCCATGGAGAAATGGGTCTTGTCCAGCAAGTACTTGAAGTCCTTCTCGGCCACCTTGAGCGTCTGCTGCGCGTTGATCTCGTCAACCGTCGGAAATTCTCCCGCAGGCAGCGTGGAGAGGGTGAAGCGGCTGCGCTTCGCACGTAGCTGCAGTCGCTCGCCTTCGAGCGCGATCGTGATCTCCGAGCCCTCGGGCAACGCGCGGCAGATGTCGAGCAGCTTGCGGCCCGGCACCGTGACTTCCCCGTTGCGCTGGACGTCGACCTGCGTGCTCGCAACCAGCTCGACCTCGAGATCGGTCGCAGTGACGGCGAGCTGCCCGCCCTTCGCGGCCAGCAACACATTGGCGAGTATCGGCATGGTCTGCCGGCGCTCCACCACACCGATGACTGCCTGCAGTGGTGCAAGAATCACTTCGCGCTTCGCGATGATCTTCATCTTGTCTGATTCCAATCCTGGTATTTGTCTCTAATTTATTACTGTAATTACTAGCACAGCGTAAGCCTGTGCAGAACCGGATTTTCCCGAGCGCTCACGCGCAATTACCCGCAGCGCAACACCGTCCACAACGACGACAACTCCTGTCGGCGGACTGTGGATGAAATGTGGACCTGCGCACACCACGGATCATCCACAGCTTTACAACATCATCCAGTCAGCGTTCTCAACAGGTTCAGATAATCTTCGTTCATTCGCGTCTGCGTCTCACGCAATCCTTTGATCACACGGCACGCGTGCAACACGGTCGTATGATCACGTCCGCCGAACGCGTCGCCGATTTCCGGAAGGCTGTGATTGGTGAGTTCCTTCGACAGCGCCATTGCGACCTGGCGCGGTCGTGTGATCGACCGGCTGCGGCGTTTCGATAACAGGTCCGCCACGCGGATCTTGAAGTACTCCGCGACGGTCTTCTGGATGTTCTCTATCGTGACCAGCCGCTCCTGCAGCGCAAGCAGATCGCGGAGCGCTTCCTTCGCGAAATCCAGCGTGATCGGTCTCCCGGTGAACTGCGAGTTCGCTACGACGCGCCGCATCGCACCCTCGAGCTCGCGGACGTTGGAGCGGATTCGCTTTGCGACGAAGAACGCCACTTCCTCCGGCAACTCGACACCGCCGGCGGCGGATTTGCTCATGAGGATGGCCACGCAGGTCTCGAGCTCCGGCGGCTCGATCGCCACCGTCAGGCCCCAGCCAAAGCGAGACTTGAGCCGCTCCTCGAGGCCCTGGACTTCCTTCGGGTAGCGATCGCAGCTCAGGATCACCTGCTGCTGTCCTTCCAGCAACGCGTTGAAGGTGTGGAAGAACTCCTCCTGCGAACGCTCCTTGCCGGCGAAGAACTGGATGTCGTCAATCAGCAGCGCGTCGAGCGAGCGATACGCGTTCTTGAATTCGCTGATGGTGTTGTGCTGAAGCGCGCGAACCATGTCGCCGACGAATCGCTCCGAATGCACGTACGCGATGCGCGCTTCCTTGTTGCGTGCGCGGATATGGTTGCCCACGGCGTGCATGAGGTGCGTCTTGCCAAGGCCGACGCCGCCGTAAATGAAGAGCGGGTTATAAGCGCGTCCGGGATTCTCCGACACCTGCACCGCCGCTGCGCGCGCGAGCTGGTTGCTCTTGCCCTCGACGAAGTTCGCGAACGTGTATTCGGGATTGAGGCGACCGCCGATCTGCGGCAGTGTCTCGACGCGCCGCGTCCGCGGGTCCGCACGCGTCGCCGGCTCGGGGGTCACAGCGGCCATGCGCGAGCCAATCTCGAACACCACCGCAGGGGCGGGAGGTGGGACCAGCTCGACGACTATCTCGCCAATCCGCTCGGCGCAGTTCTGGTTCACCCAGTCGACAACGTAGCGGTTCGGCGCCAGCAGCCGGAGATAGCCACCGTCCTCGACCGCCTGGAGCGGTCTGATCCAGGTGTTGAAGTGCTGCTCGGGAAGCTCGGCTTCGAGCCGGCGGAGGCACTGATTCCAGAGTGAAGTCGACACGACCGACTTGGCTTTAGCTTAAGACGGGTGAGAGTGCAGACGGGGAAGGGGCGGGGAGTGTATACCGCCGACGGCCCTGTGGATATCTCGGCGAACGCTTTCCGCGGGTTGACGCAGGGACTACGCTACGTATCCTTTCGCGCCCTTTTCCGGGCCAGTCCATCTACCTGTTTCTGGTCCGATTTTCGGGCAATACGGAGCCGTCATGAAGCGCCCATTTCAGCCGAGCAACCTGCATCGCAAGCGCACCCACGGCTTCCGCGCTCGCATGGCCACCAAGGGCGGTCGCCGGGTGCTCAGCCGTCGCCGCGCCAAGGGCCGCAAGCGGCTCGCGGTCTGACCTGACCGCTCCCGCCGCATCAGATTTTCATCTGGCGCGGAGCCTCCCGCGCGCACACCGGCTACTCGCGAAGTCGCAGTTCGATGCCGTCCATCGCTCGGGCCTGCGATCGTCCGACGCGCTCTTTCTCGTGAGCGCGAAGTTGAACGGTCTCCAGCACCCACGGCTCGGTCTTGCGGTCGGTGTCCGTGCGGCCGGCGGTGCGGTGGCGCGCAACCGCATCAAGCGCCGGATTCGCGAGTACTTCCGGCAGCATCGCCATCTGCTGCCGATGGTCGATCTGGTGGTGAATGCGCGCGCTGCGGCAGCGGTCGCCTCGCATGCGCAGACGCAAGCCAGTCTCGCAATTCATTGGCAACGAGTGAGTGAGCGATGCGCACGCTCCTGATCGGTCTCATCGAGATTTATCGCTATGGCCTGAGCCCACTGCTCGGCTCCAGCTGCCGTTTCTATCCGAGCTGCTCGTGCTACGCACAGCAATCGATCGAGCGGCACGGCGCGCTGCGCGGACTCGTACTCGCGGTTCGCCGGATTGCGCGTTGTCATCCATGGAATCCCGGCGGCTACGATCCCGTGCCCGACGCCGCGTCCGCTCTACTCAGCCGGACCTTGCATGGCTAACCCGCGCATTTATCTGTGGATCGCGGTCGCGTTGCTGCTCTGGATGAACCTGGTGCAGTGGAATCGGGATTACGGCGAGCGGTCAGCGCCCGCCGCGGTGACCACGCCGGCGCCCGCCAAGCCCGCGACGGACTCGGCGCCGCCCGCCACGGATGCATCGCTGCCCAAGCTGCCTGCGCTGCCGTCGGTGCAGACCCCAACCGTCGCGCCCTCTGACGCAGCGGCGACCGCAGCTCCGGCCGACACTTCCGCGTCCCGAGTGCGCGTCGTGACCGATGTGCTCGACATCGACATCAGCCTGCAGGGCGGTAATCTCGTGCGTGCGGACCTGCCGACGCTATCCGCATGACAAGCGGCCCGGCAGCCCTCCCGTGCGACTGCTCGATACCCGCGAGGCTATCTACAACGTCGACCGAAGCGGCCTGCGCGCGTTGAATGCCGCAGCCGAGCCGAACCACCTGGCCACGTTCACGAGCCCGGCGCTGGACTACCGACTGGCGCCGGGTGCGTCCGAGCTCCGCGTACCGCTCATCTGGAGCGACGGGGCCGGCGTGACGGTTGCGAAGACGTTCGTTTTCCGCCGCGGTCGCTACGACATCGAGCTCGCTTACCAGGTCGACAACCGCTCGGGAGCCGAGTGGTCCGGAGCCTCCTACGTCCAGCTCGCGCGGCATATCGTCAAGCAGAAGCGCTCGATGTTCGACGTGGAGAGCTACGCCTACCGAGGTCCCGCCATCTTCGACGGAAAGAGCTATCACAAGCTCAACATCGAGGACGATGACGACGCCGCGTACGCGCAGGGTGTCACCGATGGCTGGAT
The DNA here is from genome assembly GCA_963728295.1 of uncultured Gammaproteobacteria bacterium. Taxonomy (GTDB): domain Bacteria; phylum Pseudomonadota; class Gammaproteobacteria; order Steroidobacterales; family Steroidobacteraceae; genus DATJKD01. The sequence continues at coordinate 129,567 of CAVSKB010000016.1, forward strand.
GGCCTCGATGCAGCATCACTTCGTGAGCGCCGCCGTGCCGCCCAAGGGGGAGGAGTACTACTTCACGCTGACGCGTGAAGGCGAGCACTCTGTGTTGAGCTACCGCGGGCCGCTCAAGACGGTCCCCGCGGGCACGACCGGACGATTCACCGAGACACTGTTCGTGGGGCCGAAGCTCCAGGATCAGCTTCGCACGGTCGGTCCCAAGCTCGAGCGCACGGCAGATTACGGCAAGCTCACCATCATCGCCGAGCCGCTGTTCTGGTTGTTGGGAAAAGTATACGGAATCGTCGGCAACTGGGGCTGGGCGATCATCATCGTTACATTTTTATTGAAATTGCTGTTCTACAAGCTTACTGCGACCAGTGGCCGCTCGATGGCCAAGATGCGCACCATCGCCCCGCGCATCAAGAGCATCCAGGAGCGTTACAAGGACGACCGTGAGCAGCTCGCGAAGCAGACGATGGAGCTCTACAAGCGCGAGAAGATCAATCCGGTCGCCGGGTGCCTGCCGATCCTCGTGCAGATCCCGGTGTTCCTTGCCTTTTACTGGGTGCTGCTCGAAAGCGTAGAGATGCGGCAGGCCCCGTTCCTGGGGTGGATCCAGGACTTGTCGTCGAAGGATCCGTATTTTGTGCTGCCCATCCTGATGGGGGCCGCGATGTTCGGTCAGTTCAAGCTGAACCCGGCACCGCCCGACCCGATGCAGGCAAAGGTCTTTGCCTTCATGCCCGTGGTGATGACGGCCATGATGGCCTGGTTCCCCGCGGGCCTCGTCCTCTACTGGTTGACCAATACGCTTCTGTCGATCGCGCAGCAGTGGCGGATCAACAAGATCGTCGAAGTCGAGGCTGCCAAGTCCCGGTCCTAGAGTGGGCTCGCCGGGCAGTTGTATTTTCGACAGTTGTGTCTAGAATGTGTAGCGTGCACATTCTGAACGACCGTGGAAACGAACCTCGCAACGCGACCTGACCCCCGGCGGGTGCTTGCATCCGCGCTGGTTAGCGCCGGCAAGGAGCTTGGACTGACGCAGGCCGACCTCGGTGCCGTCGTCGGGCGGGATCGCACGGCGTTGTCGCGCGGCCAGCTCGACCCCGACAGCAAGGCGGGCGAGCTCGCGCTGCTCCTGATCCGCGCCTACCGTGCACTCTTCGCACTGGTTGGCGGCGATCGGGAGGCGATGCGTCACTGGATGCGAACCGAGAATCTGCATACCGGCGGGATCCCAGCGGAGCAGATCCGCAGTGTCCAGGGCCTGTCGCGCGTCGTCGCGTATCTCGACGCAATCCGCGGCAAGCCCTGATGAGCGACATCTGGGCCGCCTGCGGCGCGCAGGCGCTGCCCCGGCTGCTGACGGGTGAGATTCTGCGCCTGGTCGAAAGCCAGGAGCAGGTCGCGACCAATCGGCTGGTCTCGACGCTCGCCGAGCAGGAGCTCCTGGAGGCGATGCTCGAAGCGAGCAAGCCAGCGCTGCCCAAGGGGACCGCCCGGCTGGATTATCTGCTCGCGACACCGTTCCGCTATCCGCCGCTGCCCTACGGATCGCGTTTTGGTGGCCGACACGAGCCGAGCCTCTTTTACGCCGCGCGCACGGTAACCACGGTGCTGGCGGAATCGGCTTATTACCGACTCGTTTTCTGGCAAGGCATGAAGACACTGCCGCCGGCGCCGCTTCGGACGCAGCACACGCTGTTCGGTGCGAAGCTGCGTGCCCGCCGTGGGTACGCCCTGCACCAGCCGCCGTTCGACCGTTATCGCACCGTGCTCGCGAGCCGCGAGGATTACGGGCCGACGCAGGCTCTTGGCCGACATCTGCGCGATGCCGGCGCCGATGCCATCGAATATGTCTCGGCGCGCGATGCAGCCGAGGGGCTGAACGTTGCGCTCTACGCGCCCACGGCATTCGGTCAGACGCGTCCGACCTTCAAGGAAGAATGGCTGTGCGAGACCCGTGCCGACGAAGTGAGCTTTTACGCGCGCCGCGACGCCGGTCTGCGCGTGTTTCCGCTCGCGCAGTTCACGATCGATGGTCGGCTGCCGTCGCCGGCGACGTGAAACCGCCCTTCGCATCCTGTTTCGGCAGCTTTGCCTGAATGATCCGCTGCACTCTGGCGTCGTCCTCGAGCAGGCGCCACAACGGATCCACACTCACAAAACGCGGCACGACGCCGAATGTATCCAGCAGCCGCTCGAGCTCGGCGTAGCCCTCCTCGGCACGCGTGCCCGAATGGATCAGGATCCAGGCGCGCAACATCGCAACCGCAGGACCGGCTGCGGCATCGCGGGATTCGGGCACCCGCCGGACAGCCTCGTCGATCGCACGCATCGCGAGCTCGTGCTCGCCCAGGAGCTCGAGTGCAACGGCGCCCTCGGCGTTCGAACCGGTGCTGGTCGGCTCGCGCGCGGCGGCTGCGACGAGCTCCAGATGCGGTCGCGCGCGCGCCGGGTCGCCGACGGCGGCATAGGCTACACCGAGCGTGTAATCGCGCGAGCCCGCCACCTCGTCATGCGCTGCGCTCTCGTACCACGCTATCAGGCCCGGGAGATCACCGGTACAGGTGTACGTCACGTAGGCGATGATGGCACGGTCGGACTTGTCCATCGTCGGCGCCAGCCGATCCCACTCCTCGCGCCACCCGGCGGTCTCACCGGTGCCCGCGAATCGGAACCAGTACCGGCCAAGCAGTGGCCAGGTCAACGTGGGATGCAGGTCGATCAGCGACTGCCAGGCACGCAAGGCCTCGTCGTACCGCCGCAGCCCGAGCAGCGTGAAGGCGCGGTCGTACTGATAGCCGATCAGGCCGGGAGCGAGCAGCTCGGCATGTTCGAACTGCGCAAGTGCCTCGTCGAAGCGGCCGAGACGACGCAAGGCAAGAGCCGCAGTGTGATGCGTGTCGGCGTCGTTCGGCGCCATCTTGAGCGCGCGCATGAGATCGTCGAGCCCCCGTGCCGCGTCCTGAGTCACCCACGTGCGATACAGCCCGCGCGCTACCAGCGCTTCCGGCAGCTCGGGATGCAGCGCGAGCGCCTGCTCGATGTCCGTCCGGGCATTCTCTGCGACGCCCGGCGCGCCCCAGCCGCTGTTCTGGAGCCTTACACGTGCCTTGGCCCGCAACGCGTAGGCGACCGCGAACTTCGGGTCACGCTCGATCGCCTCGCTCAGCAGCCGCTCGACGTTGCGCAGCTCCATCTCGTCGAAATCCTGCCGGCCGAACAGAGCCAGCGCCTGGAGATATCGCTCGTAGGCTTCGGGATTCGACGTTGGCGCCCTCGCGATCAGCCGCTGCTCGGCGGGCGTGAGCTTGGCGCCGATCTCCGCCACGACTTGTTCGGCAACGGTGCGCTGCAGCTGCAGGGCGTCCCGGAATTTCCGATCGTAGGTTTCCGCCCAGACATGCTCGTCCGTGCGCCCGTCGATCAGCTGCAGCGTGAGCCGCAGATCGTCGCCATCCCGCCTCACCGAGCCTTCGAGAATCAGGGTCACGTCGAGAGAGTCGGCGATCTCGCGCAGATTGCGTTGCGGATCACGGTACTGCTGTACCGACGTGCGCGAGATCACGCGCAGACCGCCGGCTCGCGCAAGCGTCGCGAGGATCTCCTCGTGGAGGCCGTCGGCGAAGTAGGCGTTCTCGGGATCCGGACTCAGGTTGGCAAAGGGCAGTACGGCGAGACCGGGTCGCTCGCCGAACGCGGGCCGGATCAGCCGCTGCCAGGCCTGTTGCGCGCTCACCGCGAGAGCGGCCCCGAGCGCAAGCGCGATCCAGAACGAAGGGATGCGCCACAGCGGCGCGGCGGGGGCCGCTGCGGGGACCGCGCCCTCGTCCAACACCTCGCGAGGCGAGGAGATCTCGCGGCGCAGACCCAGCTCGGACAGGTCGAACAGCCACGCAAGCGCGAGCGCGATCGGCAGGCCCAACACCGCAGCGACGATCACGGCGCGCACCGACCATTCGGGGAGCCCGAACTGCGGAATGACGGTGCTCGCGACCTGTATCGCCACCCATGCAACCGCCGCATACCACGCCGCCGCCCGGAAAACCTGGCGTCGGCGCAGCTCAGAGACCAGGGACATCGGATCCGCCCACTCGATTCGTCAGCTGCGCAGCATCTGGGTTGCTCATATATTCCGTCAATGAGGACGGCTGGTACTGAGACTATTGCAGCGATCTCGACCGCCCCTGGCCGCGGCGGCATCGGCATCGTGCGGGTGTCCGGCCCCGGCTGCGCACGAGTGGCGGCCGGCGTTATTGGCAGCGCACCGGTACCGCGTCACGCAGAGCTGCACTCGTTTTGCGACGCCGAGGGCGGCATCATCGACTTCGGGCTCGCTCTGTTCTTCCCGGCACCTCATTCGTACACCGGCGAGGACGTGCTCGAGCTGCACGGTCACGGCGGCCCCGTGGTAATGGACCTGCTTTTCGCGCGCGTGCTGGAGCTGGGCGCCCGTGCAGCGACGCCCGGTGAATTCACGCAGCGCGCCTTTCTCAACGACAAGCTCGATCTCGCGCAGGCCGAGGCGGTCGCCGACCTGATCGACAGCGGTTCCGAGCAGGCCGCGCGCGCGGCGGTGCGGTCGCTGGAGGGCGCGTTCTCAATCCAGGTCCGCGAGCTCACCGAGGCCGTGCTGCAGCTTCGACTGTGGGTCGAGGCGGCGATCGACTTTCCGGAAGAGGAGATCGACTTTCTCGCCGACCGTGGCCTCGCCGACCGGATGACCGACCTGCGCGAGCGCTTCGTCCAGCTGGATGCAGCCGCCCGGCAGGGAGCACTGCTGCGCGACGGCTTGACGCTCGTCATCGCCGGCCGGCCGAACGCCGGCAAGTCGAGCCTGCTCAATCGCCTTGCGGGTTACGACGCCGCGATCGTTACCGCAGCACCGGGTACCACGCGCGACGTGCTGCGCGAGCGCATCGAGATCGACGGTCTGCCGGTGCACGTTCTCGATACCGCGGGGCTCCGCGCGAGCGTCGACGAGATCGAGCTGGAGGGCATCCGCCGGGCCGAGCGCGAGATCGCGCGAGCAGACCGCGTCCTGTTCGTGGTCGATGCAACCGACCCGGATGCCGTCGCCGCGATAGCATCCGATGTCGCCGCGCTGCCGGGAGCGACACCGGCAACGGTGGTCTTCAACAAGATCGATCGCACCGCCGCCGGCAGTCACCTCGAGTCCGGCGATCCGCCGCGGCTCTACCTGTCGGCGCTGACGGGCCAGGGTCTCGATCTGCTGCGCGCACACCTCAAGGAATGCGTGAGCTATGTGGCACCGAGCGGCGGCACGTTGTCCGCGAGGCGTCGGCATCTCGATGCGCTGCGGCTGGCGCGCGAGCACGTAGATGCGGCGGAGCGGCTGCTGCACGAACGCGGAGGTGGCGAGCTGGTGGCGCAGGAGCTCTCGGACGCGCAGCAGGCGCTCGGCGAGATCACGGGCCAGGTCAGCTCCGACGAGCTGCTCGGACAGATCTTCGCGAGCTTCTGCATTGGAAAGTGACTCGGCTACCTGGTTCGGCTCACCCTGGCTGATCAGCGATTCGACGGGCCTACAATCGCCGGCGGACCGACACGCATGGAAACGAACCCAATTCTCAACGCCGCATTGCCCGCGGCGATCGCGCTCGTGATGTGCGGCATCGGTCTGCACCTGACTCTGGCTGACTTCCGCAGCATCGCCCGGCATCCGAGGTCGGTGCTGGTCGGACTCGCCGGTCACTACCTGCTGTTACCCCTGCTGGGGTTCGGCATCGCCTGGCTGCTGCGTCTACCGCCCGTGCTCGCCGTCGGACTGGTGCTGATCGCCGCCTGTCCCAGCGGCACGATGGCGAACACGTTGACGTTCCTGGCGCGGGGCAACGTGGCGCTCGGCGTCAGCCTCTCGGTGATCAGTGCGCTCGTGAGCTTCCTCAGCATTCCACTCCTCGTCGGTGCCGCCACCATCGTGTTCGGAGGCCAGAGTCAGCAAGTGCCGGTGCCGGTGGCCGGGATGGTCCGCCATCTTGCGGGGGTGCTGCTGGTGCCGATCCTGCTCGGCATGGCGATACGCGCCGGCGCGCCGGTTGCCGCGCGACGCGCCGGGCGCTGGGTGAGCCGCTTCGCGGTACTGCTGCTTGTCGCGCTCATCGTGGGACTCGCGATCTCAGAGCGCTCGGGCCTGCCGGCCGCGCTGGCGCAGACCGGGCCGGCTGCCCTGATGCTCGCCTGTGCGGCGATCGGGGGCGGTTATGCGCTCGGCCGGCTGGCTCGCCTCTCGCCCCGTGACGTGCTGACCGTAAGCCTCGAGGTCGGCGTGCAGAATGCCGCGCTCGCCATCCTGATCGCGCTATCGGTACTGAAATCGCTCCCAGCGGCGATGCCGGGCGCCATGTATGGTCTCCTGATGTACGCCCCGGCGCTCGCGGTGGTCGCAATCGGCCGCCGCCGTCTGCCCGCCGTGGAGTTTGCCGGCGATACCGGTGCGGCGTTGCGGGATCTCACGTGAAAGATCGCGTGTGCGTCTTCGGCGCCGGAAGCATCGGCTGTTATGTCGGCGGCCGGCTCGCTGCCGGCGGCGCGCCCGTGACCCTGATCGGGCGCGAGCGGATCGGGCGCGAGATCGCAGAGTACGGCCTGCACCTCACCGACTGGCAGGGCACGAGGCTCGACGTGGCATCCGACGGGTTGCGCTACGCGACCGGACCCGAGGCCGCCGCCGACGCAGGGCTGGTGCTAATCACCGTCAAGTCCGCCGACACCGATGCCGCGGGCACGGCGCTCGCGAGCGTGCTGGACGACAAGACGGTGGTCGTCAGTTTTCAGAACGGCCTTGGCAACGCCCCGCAACTGAAACGGCATCTCACCCGACACGTCGTGCTCGCCGGCATGGTGCCCTTCAACGTCGTCAATCGCGGTCGAGGCGCGTTTCACCAGGGCTCAGAGGGCACGCTCGAGGTCGAGCGGCACTCGGCGCTCGCCGCGTTCGAACCTCCATTCGCCGCCGCCGGATTGCCGCTCGCACAGCAGACAGACTTGCGTGCGGTGCAGTGGGCGAAGCTACTCCTCAATCTCAACAACTCCGTCAATGCGCTGTCGGGCCTGCCACTGAAGGAGCAGCTGTCGATGCGTGACTTCCGCCGCTGCGTGTCGCTCGCGCAGGAGGAGGCGCTCCGGCTGCTCGACCACGCCAGCATCCGGCCGGCGCGTCTCACCCCGCTGCCGCCGCGCTGGATTCCGAAGCTGCTCTGTCTGCCGGACTGGCTCTTCTCGCGGCTGGCCAACCGGATGCTCGCGATCGACCCGCTAGCACGATCCTCGATGTGGGAGGACCTCGAGGCCGGGCGCAGGACAGAGGTCGACTGGCTCAATGGCGAGATCGTGCGCCTCGCACGGACGCAGGGTCGGGAAGCCCCGATCAATTCGCGTCTGCTCGCGCTGGTGCGCGCGGCGGAGACGGGTGGAGAGCGCCACTGGCGGGGAGCCGCCCTGCTTGCGGAGCTACGGCAGGCGGCCGGCGGCGGGTGAGGATTTCAGCCGCGTTGCCGCAGGCGATCGGCGAACTCGAGCGTGGTTCGCGCGAGCGCTTCCCGATCATCGAGGGACTGCATCAGTGTGCGTGCTGCCTGCGTCGGGAGCCCGCACGGCAGCTCGACCGCGCGGTCCGCTTCGTCGACGACCAACCCGTCGAGCAGGTCGCCGTAATGGGCGGCGATCGCCCGGTTCGAGGTCTCGATTCCCAGCTCGCTCATGATCTTCGCCGTCGGTCCCTTTACCGCGCGGCCCCCGATGAGCGGGCTGACGGCAATGATGGGGAGGGCGCGAGCCCGCAGCGCCGCCGAAAGACCCGGGATCGCGAGAATCGGGTCGATGCTCAGGTACGGATTCGAGGGGCAGATGACGATCGCGCGCAGGCAGGCGCTTGTGAGCACCTCGGCGAGTCCGGCGGGGGCCCGGGCCTGCGCGGCGCCCGCGAAGTCGATCGCGCGCACCTCGGGCTCAGCACGAAGCTTCACGAAGTATTCCTGGAAATCGAGCTCGCGACCGCTCGTGTGCACGCGCGTGCGTACCGCGTGGTCGCTCATCGGCAGCAACCGCGAGGCGACGCCGAACCGGCTACGGACGTCGTCCATGACCGCGCTCAGCGTCTCGCCGGCGGCGAGCCGCCGTGTGCGCTCCACGTGCAGCGCGAGGTCACCATCGCCGAGTCGGAACCAGGTCTCGCCACCCAGCTCCTCGAGCACGCGCATGAACGTCCAGGTCTCGTCGCGGCGTCCCCAGCCGCGCTCAGGGTCTTCGCAGCCCGCGAGCGTGTAGAGCGTCGTGTCGAGGTCCGGCGAGACGTGCAGTCCCAGGTGGGTGAAGTCATCGCCCGTGTTGACCACGCACGCCAGCGCGCCCGACGGCAGCACGCGGTGCAGTCCGAGTGCCAGCTTCGCGCCGCCGATCCCGCCGGTAAGCGCAACCACTTCCACGGCACTCACCGGAACATATCCTCTTCGATCGGGCGCAGCAGCGCTTGCGCCGGCGCCTCAGGCGCGTCCCACTTGAGCCCGCGCACCAGCACGCAAGGCTTGCCTTCGGCGGCTTCCCCCATCGCAAGACCAGCAGCCGCGGCCACCGCGTCCGCCCACGCAACCTCGGTGGATTCGAGCGGCCGGGCATCCCGGTCGAGTTCGCCGCGCCGGTCCCAGAGCGAGGCACCCCCGCGGCGCCGAGCGCAATGTTGGTCGTCCCGAGACGCCAGGGACGCCCGAAGCTGTCGCTGATCACGACGCCGGGCGCGACGCCGGTCAGCCGCGCAAGCGCGGCGCGCAGCCGACCGGCGGATTCGTCAGGCGACTCCGGCAACAGCAGGACTCGATCCGTGCCGCCGACGTTGGAGCGATCGACGCCCGCCTGCGCCATCACGTAGCCGAGACGGTGACGGACGACGATGACATGGAGCTTGGCGCGCAGCACCTCCGTGGACTCGGCGAGAATCGCCTCCACGAGCCGGGCATCCTTGCCGGTCACGGCAGCAAGCTCCTGCGCCCGCACCGAGGGCGTCACGGCGGTGAGGTCCAGGAAACGGTTCTCGGCCTTCGATACGATCTTCTGCGCGACCACGAGCACGTCGAAACGCGCGAGCGGCGGCTCGAGGCTCCGCAG
>CAVSKB010000017.1:0-34393 GCA_963728295.1 uncultured Gammaproteobacteria bacterium
TGGAGGTGCGCAGCAATTGCCTGGCGCACATGTATCCGGGCGTGCCGGCCACCGAGCCGCAGGGATACGTGCCGGCGCCACAGACATGTACGCGATCGTCTCCGCCCAGGCGATAGAACTGCGTTTCCGGATCGGAGGAGTAGCCCCGATCGAAATAGGTTTGACCTGCGACCAGCATCGTGTGGTCCAGATTCCCCCCGGGAAGAGGAAGGTTTCCTGGAGATCTCTCGGCGTCAGCAGCCGGGTCCAGACGCAGTCCTGCGGGTTGGAAATCAGATTCAGTACCGCCTGCCGGACCTGCGCCTCGACCTGCGGCCAATCGGCACCCGCACGATCCAGTGCCAGGAAATTGAAGAACACCGAGAGCCGATCGAACGGCTCATGCAGTCCCATCTGGCGCATGGCTGCGCCTTCGCAATAGATCTGCACGTAGCCTGGATGATAGATCGTGCCCTGCGTCACATCCGCCGCCGCTGCTTCGAAGCCGGCGAGAGAAGTCTCTGAGAACAGGAATCTGAATGCGGTGTCCGAGTCGGGCTGCGCCGAGCCGTGCTTCCAGCGAACCGGCTGGCGAAACATCATCGTCACTTTGCCCGCGCTGCCCAGGAGGCGCTGCTCTCCCGTGCGGCGAGCCAGCTCCGGCGTGCCGGCCAGGCGCGCGGCGGTCACCGTGTCGGTCGCCATCACCAGGTGGTCGTAGTCGATGCGGGTGACCTTGCCGTTCTCCTCGAAAGACACCTGCCGCGCTCGAGTGTCGATTTCCTTCACCGGGCAATCGAGGTGGACATCCACGCCCAGCTCCCGATTGATGCGGTCGAGCTCGATGGGAATCTGCCAGATGCCGCCGCGCACGAAGCCGTAGTAACTCCCGAACACCGAGCCCGAGTCCATCATGGGGACGATGAATGCCGAATAGGGCTCCGACAACGCGACCGGCCCGCTTTCGGTGACCGTCATGGCCATGTAGACGCGCGCGCCTTCCGACGTGAAGTAGTGCTCCAGCAGATCCCGCGCGCTGCCGGTGATCCAGCGGCGTGTCAGTTCTGTTCCCAGCGCGGCCTCGGCGTCGGCCACGGTGGGAGGACGTGCATCCCGATAGCCCCGCTGCAGGAAGTCGACGACTCTTGCCTCGTCGGCGCGGAAGGCGACGGCGTCACCGCGCTCGCCGAACTTCTCCTCGAACTCGCGGTCGAGGCGCTCGGGCTCGCGCCAGATCCAGATCGGCTCGTCGTGGCCGGGAAAATGAATCAGCTTGGGGTGCGTGGGCGCAAAGGTCTGCAGGCGCGCAGCGAGGCCGGTCTCCTGGAACACGAAGTCCTGCATCAGGCCCAGCACCGACGCGCCATGCGCGTAGTCCTGCCGCACGCCGTCGATCTCCGCCGTGGCCGGCACGCATGCGCCGCCGACTCGCGCGGCGCGCTCGATCATCGTGACCCGGCAACCGGACCGCCGCAGATAGTTCGCTGCCACCAGGCCGTTGATGCCGGCACCCACGATGACGACGTGCATTTTCTTCGCAGGACCGTTATGGGTCCGAGCGGGCGGTGGCGTTCGTCTGATCCAGCACAACCGAAGTTGCGCCCGGGCGCAGGAAATAGGGCCGGTGCCAGACCAGCGGCTTGCCGTTGTAGGGGGCGAAACCGAGGATGAAATACTGACCTGACGGCAGGCTTGGAGTCTGCGCCCTGCCCCGCGGAGTCCATGGTCAGGAGACCCACGGAGCTGGCGGTCATCGCCTTCATCCCGGCGCTGCAGGTGGGCTGGCTCTGCGCGCAGGCGTGCAGCCATGCGTCGATCGGGTCCGCACCGCTAAAGCCGGCCTTGGCCAGGGCCGCGTCGGGGTTCTCGGTGACCACATAGACCTGGGTCGAGGTAAACGGCGTCAGGTAGCCTGGACTCGAAATCCCGGTGTTGAAGCTCAACGTCGCGTTCGGCGGGCCGGAGGGGGGCGGGCCATTGGCGGCGATCGCGGGCGCAGACCCTATGGCCGGCCCGGATGCGACGGGCGCGTGGCGAGAGTCACCCGGCTCAGCGTGCAGCCCAGGAAGGCGACGACGGCGTGGTCGTTGTGGTCAGGCCGAAGACCAGCGGCATATCGGCATCGAGCGGGATGACGACGACGTTACCCCTGTCGCCGCGATACTCGACGCGATTGAGGATTTCCTCGTGACCATCGGGCGCGACCCAGTTCAGCTGGCTCGGCGTGAAGGCGATGCGGCCCTTGCCGAAGATCGACTCGCAGCCGCCGGCGAAGGCCCCGTTGACGATCGATTGGGTCTCCGGGAGGACCTCCATACCGTTGAGATCAACCGGCTTGGTCGCGCCCATCTGCCACTTGCCGATCAGCGGATTCTTGGAGGCCGGGAGCAGCGGCAGCTGCTTGACCGGCGGGGCCCCGCCGCCGCCAAGCGCACCTCCGCCACCTTGCGGCGCGTAGGCCGCGTAGTTCTGGTCGAGGCTTTGCAGCATCTGCTGATTGGCGGCCGCCTGGGCGGCGGCGGACGCCTGCTCCTGGGCCTGATTGGCCATGCTGCCTTGGTAGGTGCTGGGATCGTTGATCTGGCCGGGCGTCGTCTGCGCGACGGCAGTCAAGGGAAGGCGTCAGGGCGGCCATCGCCGCCGATGCGAACAGCCGGATCATAGCCTCGCCCTCGCCGTCAGAACGATTGCGCATTTACGCAGCACATCGAATCCTACCAGCACGCGAGCAAGGCCGATCGCGACGCAACGGCAGCGGTTCCTTTGTCGCCGAGACAGCTCGAGGGTCGCTCCGACTCGGTGGGCGTAGTCACTCGGCGCACACCGCACAAATAAGTGAGGGGATGAGACCCGCCGGTCTCATCCCCTCGTTTCAGCTTGATCGGGTTGCGCTCCCCGGCTCCGTCGACCCGCGAAGGGTCGATGTGCCCGAGCCGCTCTCCCGTTCCTGCTCGGCCTTCGGCTCGCTCCGCAGCCGTACGAGACGACCGTCGATGCGTGCCTATCACCGGCCCGAGGGCTGCAGCCCCCGCTCGCTTCTTTCAAGACGCCTGGCCGCGTCCCCCGCCGAGACGCTCCGTCAGCGCCTCCACGGTCGAGTGCACTCTCCGCCCGCATCACTCGCGGATTATTCATCCGCTCGTTTCGCCTGTCCTCCCTCTCGGGAGGACCTGCGCGCGGGTTTCCCGTGCGCTCTTGGTCACCCTTGGCTCGTGACCCTCGCCCCAGCCAATTGGGGCCCGGTGTTTTTCCGGACTTGCGACGTTCCGGCACCGTGGATGCCAACATTACGCCGGACGAAAGTTTTGTCTAGAGAACAAGCTGTGCGCAAGTTGTGTAAATGAGTTGGAAATTGAAGGAGTCTTTATGATTCCCGCATCGTCGCAATCGGAGTTGCCCATGGGTGTGATCCCGCGCGTTGTGATGGCGTTCTTGGCCATGTCTTGCGGTGCGCATGCCCGTGACCTCGCGCAGCTTGGACCGCTTCGCGCGAGTGCCGGGGAGGCGGTTTCCGGCTACCTGGAGGTCCCCGCGTTGGGCGACAACGGCGCGCGGATCCCGGTATCGCTCGTGCGCGGGTCGGGCAAAGGGCCGGTGCTGGCGCTGGTCGCCGGAACTCACGGCTATGAATACCCGGGCATCAGCGCACTGCAGCGATTGCGCCAGTCGATCGATCCGCGCGCTCTGCGCGGCTCGCTGATCCTGGTGCATATCGCCAATCCGCCGTCGTTTTACGGCCGCACGATCTACACCAGCCCCGCCGACGGCAAGAATCTCAATCGCGTTTTTCCCGGACGGCCCGACGGTACGCTGAGCGAGCGCATCGCGTACGAGATTACGACGCAGGTCATTGCGAAGGCCGACTTCCTGGTCGACCTGCACGCGGGCGACGGCAACGAGGCTCTGCGACCCTATGTCTACATGCCGATCACCGGCGACGCGCGGCTCGACGCGGCCAGCCGCGGAATGGCGCTGGCCTTCGGTCTCGATCACATCGTGATCGACGCGGCGCGAATCACGCCGCGCGAGGCTACGCAGTTCGTCGATCAGACCGCGCTGGCACGCGGCGTGCCGGCGATCACTACTGAGACCGGTCAACTTGGTCAGAACGACGAGCGCTCGATCGCGCTGGCGGAGCACGGCATTCGCAACTTAATGCTTCACCTTGGGATGCTCGAGGGAACGCCGGAGGCGAACCCCAGCGTGGTGTGGCTGAAGGACTACCAAGTGATTCCCAGCCCGGTTACCGGCGTGTTCCGCGCGACCGTCCGCGATGGCTATGCGATTGCCGAAGGCGGTCTGCTCGGCGAGCTTTACGATCCCTTCGGCGCAAAGATTGGCGACGTGCGCGCGCCCTTCGCGGGCATCGTCAATTACGTGGTCGGCACGCCGCCCGCGGTCGAGGGTCAGCCGTTGGCGATGGTTAGCCGCATCTCCGCGCTGCCGCCACCATAATGCGTTCGGGCAACAACCGCGGCTACAGCCGCTGAATCTGCGCGAACTTGCGCGGCTAGGCGACGGCAATATCGGCTGTTTTCGTGCAGATACAAAACGCGCGTATGCTCGGCGAAAACTTCGGGAGTCGGCAGATGGTCAACAGTCCGGACTACATTGCCTTCCGTGCGCCGAATGGTCTCGGCTTACTTACGTTCGTTGCCGCGCTCGTGCCCGGCGATCGAGGCTCGTTCCCGTGGGCCAAGTGGTACAGCGAGTCGGCACCGAATGGCGAGTTCCGGAAGGTCCCCGGAGGCTACGTCCGATTCGCAGTCAGCGATGCCGTAGCCGAGACCATGATCGATACCATTAAAGCAGGGCGCCCTCTCCCCGATGATTTGCTCGAGCAATTGCCAATTGCCGAATTTGGGTGATCTGGCTCGACACCCTCCGCGCGCTTCACGAGCACGATTTTCGGGTGCGAGGCACGTGGATAGGCCGACCGATGCTCACAGCAGCAAACGCTCCAACTCAGAGGCTTCAATCGGCTTGACGAGGTACTGCTCGATACCCGACTTGCGCGCGCGTTCACGGGCCTCGGGCTGGCCATAGCCCGTAATGGACAATCAGCCGTACACCGTCGTTGGCCATGCGCAATTGCTCCGCCACCTCATAGCCGTCGAGTCCTGGCAGCCCGATGTCCAGCAGCACGACCTCGGGCTTCAGGTCCGCGGCCATCCTGATTCCTTCGAGACCGGTGGCTGCCACATGAACTTCATGCCCAGCGATCTGTAAATGCAGGCGCAGAGCTTCGCGCGCATCGTCGTTATCCTCGATGATCAAGATCCGGCGCGAAGGCGCAAGACCACTGGCATAGGCATCGTCGACGGTCGTGGCCACCTCCTTTGCATCGACTCGCTGCAGGTGGACGGTGAAAGTGCTGCCTCGTGACGGTCCCGGGCTGGTGGCGACGACTCGGCCACCATGTGCCAGCACCAATCGTTGCGCGAGCGTTAGGCCCAGGCCGAGTCCTCCCTGCGCGCGATCGAGCGTGCGCGGTCCCTGCGTAAACATCTCGAACACGTGCGGCAGCAATTCGGGCGCGATGCCGACACCGTTGTCCCGAATGCGAAGCATGACTTCGTCGCGATCGCTCCAGGTTCGAACTTCGATCTGCCCGCCAGATGGCGTGTACTTGATTGCGTTTGTCAAAAGGTTGTCGACGACCTGCGTCAACCGCGATGAATCGCCCATGACCCAGGCCGGCTTGATGTCAACATCGACCTGGTAGTGATCCAGCTGTCCGCCGCTGCGCAGCAGCATCAGGCAGCTCTCGGTGATATCGCCAAGGTTTACTTTCTCTCGCGCAAGCATGATTTTTCCACTGGAGATCCGCGCAATGTCGAGCAGGTCATCGATCAACCGGCTCAGGTGCCTCGTCTGCCGGTTGACAATGTTGGCCGCGCGCTCCACATAGGTATGCGAAACGTCCGGCGTCGACAGCACTTGGGCGGCGTTCCCGATCGCGGCGAGCGGATTGCGCAACTCGTGGCTCAGCATTGCGAGAAACTCGTCCTTGGCATTACTTGCCCGTTCAGCTTCCGCACGCGCGGCGTGCTCACTCTCCAGTAGCGCCAATCGCTCGCCCTCGATCGCCTTCCTTTCCCAGACGAGCTGCGCGACCGACATCGTCAGTACGGCGATCGTGACCATGAAGGCCTGCAGCAGTAACAGCGATGCGTTGTCGTTGCCTGTCGCAAACGGACCGAATCTGCTGACGGTGGCCCACGTGGCGATCGCGGACATCAACAAGACAGAGGTAGCGACTTCACGCTGGCCGAAGCGGAATGCGGCCCAAATCAGCGGTGGGATGCACAGGAAAGGTAACGGATGGCGGCTCAGTTCAGTGTGCGCAAAGACCAGCGCCCCGGTCCCTACGACAGCGATTAGAAGCAGTACCGCCTCAAAGGGCTGGGCGCGCCAACTTGCGAAACTGCCGCGGGCCCAGAGCACCAGCACCGGCGTGACGATCAGCGCACCGGCCACATCGCCGAACCACCAAGTCAGCCAGATCGCGCCGAATGCCGTCCATGCGGCCTCGCCGCTGGTGATCAGCGAAATCACGCCGACGGTTGCACTGACCGCGGTGCCGACCAGGCCGCCTAACAAGACGAATCGCAAGAAGTCTTGCAGCCGCTCGAAGGCGCGCACACCGCCGGCGTAGCGCGTCACCAGCCATGCGCCGACCGTTGCCTCCAACGTATTGCCGACAGCGATACCAAGGGAACTTACGATCGAGCCCGACGTGGTGACGTTAACTAAAAAGGCGCCAACGAAAATGGCCGGCCAGATGCGACGCCCGAACAACAGCACAGCCGCCAGCGCAATTCCAGTCGGGGGCCAGATCGCGGAGGCACTCGCGTGCAGGAAAGCGAAGTGCAGTCCCAGCTTGCCGGCGAGGAAATACACGATAGCCACGGCACCGAGGATCAGTGCCTGCTGCAAACGCCCCCACTTCGACAAGTCGGCCTCAGCAACAGGGACTGCGTGTTCCATGCGAGGGACCCTGGTTTGCCGTTCGGCCGGTCCGTAGGTTACTTGAGGCGGATGCGTGGAAGTGCTGAGTTTCTGCCAGGACCGAAGTTGTAGTCGCGAAACGTCGTACTCGATTTACTGGATAGGAAGCACGAGTATGCGCCTATCGAGGCAATCGGAGTCGTCGTTGCAGTCGGCTTCGACGTTAGCCCGCACGAGCTCCGGACTGCAGCCGGTGCATTCCGGCACGAAATCGGCACGTGTTCTGACATCGACGTTGACTGGAGCGCGGCATGCTCGCTTCATGGTTACGCCGACCCGGCGGAATATTGCAGCCCCGCGGCGTGGAACTTTGGCGTGACAACGCCCTGGTGGCCACCGTGCCGTCCCGAATTACACACACCGACAAGTTTCCGGCCCGGTCGAATCGCGGGAAGATTCGCACGGTCGTTTGCTCGGAAGATCACATTGAAAGGGGCGGCGTCGGCGCGACGGGGAAGTACTATGTTCCAAGCGGCCTGAAGACCTACACTTTTGAAAACGGTGAGCCAGCCGCGAAGATTGGAGATGCGTTCCTAGATCGTTCTGGCGAGATTTATCGCCGCATGACGCAGCAAGAGTCCCTGCATGGAAAGTGAGTGGGTCCTCCCGCTCGCCGGACTTGCATGTTCCTACTGCACCGGGCGACGCACTGAAAGGTCGGTGCGACTCGCGCTCGCGTCCGCGCAAGGCCGAGGAGCCCTGCAAGCCCGAACAGGCCAAGCCGGCACCGTACGTTGATGCTGGAGCCGCTTGCAGCCGCGAAAATCAGCAATGCGCGTCAGTGGTCTTCCTACCTGACGGTCACGAGCATCACGGCTGGAACGCGTGCAGGTCGCAACGTGGGACGAGCACGGACAAGGACCACGGGTCGCGGATGACAGGTTGGAGCGAGACAGAGGTCTAGACTCCGCCCCGCTCATTAACTGACTGGGGACTAAACCATGGCACAGGCGAAACGGAAATCTTCCAACGGGAAATCCACGGGGTAACGGCTCGAAGACGGGGAACAGGGGCGAGACGCGCGGCAGCCGGGCGGCCGGACGTGAAGACGCAATCGCGTTACTCAAGGCCGATCATCGGGAGGTCGAGGGCTACTTCGAGGCGTTCGAAAAAGCGCGCTCCGACGATCTCAAGCAGGAGCTGGCGGAGAAGATCTGTACCGCTCTGACGGTGCACACGACCATCGAAGAGGAGATCTACTATCCGGCGTTCCTGGAGGCGACGGAGGAGGAGGATCTGCACCATGAGGCTGCAGTGGAGCACGAAAGCGCCAAGCGTCTGATTGCAGATATCGAGGCCTCCGGCCCGGGCGATGACTACTTCGACGCGAAGGTCACGGTGCTCTCGGAAATGATCAAGCATCATGTCAAGGAAGAGGAGCAGCCCGGCGGCCTGTTCGCAAAGTCACGGCAGTCTGAAATGGATCTGGACGCGCTCGGCGAACAACTGGCCGCCCGAAAAGCCGAGCTGATGCAGGGCACGCCAGTAAAGATGGGCACGGCGCGGGGAGCGTCGCTCCGCCGCTGACGTTGCCGTAAAGGGCCAATGAATCGCGTTGGGTCTCCGCGCACAGACCGCCGTGCCAGCGGGGATCCGACGCAGGAGGACTGATGCCTGTCTCGAAAGAGGACGCAGTGCGCGAACTCGCGTATCGATTATGGGCGGCGCGGGGCCGTCAACACGGGTTTGATCTGCAGGATTGGCTCGACGCGGAACGGCTGATCGGCGACTCGGAGAATGATCCCGGGCCGCCGAGCGATAATTCAGAGCCGCCGATCAAGGTGCCTAATCCGCCCGAGGACGAAGTCGACGACGTGATTCGCGAGACGCCCAAGGTGGCGTCGAGGGACGCACCCGGAGGCTGAACGACCATGTCGCCGTTATTTTGTTGCGGCGACGTCCGCCATAATGCGGCTCGCATTGCTACTGGCTTGGCGCTCAATAGCGCCGAAATCACGCAAGTACTCGAACGCGAAGGTGTCGATACCAAGCTCCTCATACTGGATCACGTGTGTCAGTTCATGCGCCCAGACTTCGACGTCCTCTTGCGCTTGCGCACCATCGCTGAACGCGATGACCTCACCCAACGTTACCGCGCCGTCCAGGGCGAACCAATTTGTCAGCATCCCGTCGACGCTGATGCCCCCCGCCGTGGTCCATTTGGCTTTGTCGAGAATCTGTGCGGGGAAGTATGGATCGAGCGCAGCACGAATCTGAGGTGGGATCGAATCCACTCCGCGCTCCACGGCCTGCCTGCGCGACTCTCGAATAGCCGCTGCGAGCGCTGGTGCGGCACCTTCCAGGAGGGCTTCCCGCATGTCTGGGGGTAGGTCTTCAGTGACATCAGGAATCTCCCCCAGACCGAGCGGCTCGATTCGCGGGGCACCCTCGCCGGCAACATGCGGACGCCCCGCAAAGCCTGCTGCTGTCCTCAGCGCGTCGGCGTCCATCAGCTTGTCACCCATCATGACGATGCGGGACTGCCGAAGGTCGCCGATGCGGGTCGACGGGTCACCTTCGACGAGGAACAGGTCGGCCGTCTTTCCGACAGCAATTGAGCCTGTAGACCTGTCGGCGCCGACCAGGCGCGCCGGGGCGATGGTCGCCGTGGCGAGCGCCTCGGCAGGCGTCATGCCAGCCTCGGTGTAGATCTCGAGCTCGCGGACGAGTTCGATGCCGGCGCCGTCGGTGCCTGCGACGATCGGCACGCCGGCCTGGTGCATCCGCCGCAGGAGTTCAACCATCTTCGCCCAGCTCGCTCGGTAGTCGGCGCGGGTGAGATCCTTCGGCACCGCGAATCCTCCCTGGCGGAAGCCGCGCTCGATCGTGGGCGGCAACGTGCCTACGAAAGGCGCGTAGGCCGGCGACAGCTCGCCGTTCTCCGGAACGTACAGCGATTCGAACGCCCCCATCGTCGGATCGCTGATGATCTTCTTCGCCGCGAGCGTCGCAACGAAGGACTTCATCGGCTCGGCGTCCAGGTCGACGTCCTTGGCATAGCGGCCCGGCCCCTCGAAACGGGCGATACCGTTCGAGACTTGGATGACGCTGTCCGGCAGTGCCTGCATCATGATCCAGTTGATGTGCGAGATCTCGTCGTACCCGGCATTGACGGCGTCGAGCGGCCGGATGCCTGCGGGGATGTGACCGTGGACGTGCAGGCCGAGCTTGTGGGCCTCGCCGATGGTGGCGGGAAGCCATTGCGGGTTGAAGGTGCCGTAGAGTTTTACGCCGATGAAGCCGTTGGCTTTCGCGGTTCGGACCAGCGCGATGGCCTCCGCTTCGCTAGTCGCGACGTTCGCGACTTGGGCGGTGTACGGTCCCTTGCCGTCGATCAGCGAGGACGGATAGACATTGGGAAACAGCAGCTCGCCCTTGGCGCGACGCGCGGCGCGCGACTGCGTCAAGGCATCGCTGTTGCCAGGATCGCGCACCGAGGTGACGCCCATCGAGAGTTCCTGGACACCGGTGTAGTCGTCGCCGACGTGCATGTGAGCGTCCCAGAGGCCGGGCAGGAGCGTCTTGCCGCGCCCGTCGATGCGTTCGGCGCCGACGGGCACCGCGGTCGACGCGGCCGGACCGACAGCGACGATGCGGCCGTCGTCCACGACGACAGTTTGGTCGGCGAGGAATCGAATCGCGTCGGCGTCGTAAAGCCGGACACCGGTGAAGGCGACCGGGCCCTTGGGGATTCGTGGCAGCGAACGGCTGATCCTGGCAACTTCGGCGGCGAACGCATCGTCCTGCGCCTTCTCGGTGAGCTTCAGCAGGTTCTCGTAGCCGGCAGGCAGCCACGCGAGACCGAAGTTGATGCCGAAGAACCTGCCCTTTGCGTCGGTCCACATCGGGGTCGGCGAATTGCTGATTCCCGTCACTGACCAGCAAGTGATCGTCTGGCGATTCGCAGCGTCGCCGACCTCGAGGGTCGTCAGCTTATCGGCGTGAGCTTTACCACCCGGCAGCAGCTCGAGCGTCCGGCCAGGCGCCTTGATCAGCCGCTCGATGAAGTCGGCATTGGTGTCCATCGTGCCACCGAAGCTCGCGTAGTAGCGCGGCGCGTTGTAGGCAGCGGCACCCTTATCGACCGGGCTTTGCCACGTCGCCTGCCCATCGGCGATCGTTAAAATCTCTGCGGCATCACCCTGCGGGGTGACGCCGCGCACCACAACTTTGCGCTGGCATGCCATCGGCGCCGGGCGTGATCGCGGTGTCGATCTCCCAGACCTGGCCACGCAGGTTGAGGCTCTCGCGGCTCATGCGCGTGCCGTCGGGAAGCGTCCAGTCCCACGAGTCGCCGTGCTTGCCGCCGGTTGACAGGATGATGAAGTGACGTGCGTCGGCAGGGGGGTTCGCCAGTTCGGCGGCGGGTGTCTGCGCCTTCGCGGAGACGGCGAATAGCGCGGCGAAGGCCAGGGCGGCGAGGCGCTTCATCGAAGTTGCTCCGAGAGGATCGGTGCCGCAGGCTGACAGAGCCCTGCGTCTGCGGCAAGGCATGTATGGGCCTTTCCATTCGCGCCGATGTGCTCGCGCGATGTGCGCCGAGAATGAACTGGCTAATGCATCAACGTCGGGCGGCAGCTGAATACGACCGCCCACGTGTCCGGATCAACCATCTCAAGCAATCCCTGCTCGACCCTGGGCACCAAGGTCTTGAAGTATGCGATCTCATCGTCGGTTGCGTCCGCGGGTAGCTCAAACTGCAAGCGACCCCGACCGTTGTATTCGATTTCCAGCGTGATGTGATCGTCGTCCATGGATTGTGTCTCCGTAAGAAACGGATGGCACAGTGGCGGGGCTTCAGACCGGCGGCCATACGAAAAAGCCTTTAGTTCGTAAGGATTTTTCTGACGTAATTCGTGATGCCGGCTGAACTGTGACGCGCTTCTCACTGGACGCTGGCGGAACTGTGACGTCAATCGCAGCGCAGCGGGCAGGGACGGGCGGGCGTGCTTCGCAATTGGAGTAGAGACAGAACTGTTGCGTCAGGCCGTCTGCGGTTGGTCGCGCGTGGCGCCACGCTTCGTCGCAATGTTGATTTTCTGCAACGTGGCCCCACCATACTTCCGACGCGCCATTCAGGCGCTTCATGGAAGATCCCAATGGCTGTAGTAGGTGTAGTTTGGCTTGGCTCTGTCGCGCTCTGGATGTTGAAAGAGTTCGACAACCACGACTGATGACAGGACTAGTTCACGGTATCTAGAAACAAGCGCCTGGCTGCGGCTCAATCACAGCGCAGGCGCTTTGGCTAAGCTCGACTAGGGCTTCCTTGCGCCGAACAGCAGCAGCGCGCCGCCAATCACGATCGCTCCCACGCCAGCCCAGACCGGGACGTTCACGGTCTGTTTGTCCTGCACGGACATCTCGATCGGCCCTATTTTGACGTCGTGTGTCTGCTTCGTGTAGCTGAAGCTCCCGTACACCAATCCGAGAACACCGGCCGCGATCAGCACGATGGCCGGAATTTTCAAAGCATTCATTGGCGATCCACCAGCGAGGTCAACACCAGCTCGCCGTTCTCAACCGGAATGCTTCGACCCGGGTCGTGGTCCATGCGCACGGTGCCTTCGCGGTCGCCGAGGCGATAGCGCACCTGGTAGCCGTCGGCTTGCTGCGCGGAATCGTAGGTCGTCTTACACCGCTGCTCGACCGACTGGGTCGTGTTGCCGTCCTGCACGTGCTTCTGGACCTTGCTGCCGGCATAGCCCCCGGCTGCCGCGCCCGCTACCGTCGCCACCGTCTGGCCCGTGCCGTGGCCGATCTGGTTGCCTATCACTCCGCCCACCACCGCGCCCAGGACGGTCCCTGTCACGCGTTTCGGATCCTTCGTGGGCGCCTGGCTCGTCACGATTTCGTCGGAGCAGACCTGGCGAGGTGTGCGCACCGTCCGGGTCAGTTGCTCGACGTTGAGGACTTCGGCAGAACGCCGGTTATCCATCGCTTGATAGCCGGCAAACGCACCGGCGGCAGTCACCGCCACGCCACCA
Organism: uncultured Gammaproteobacteria bacterium; assembly: GCA_963728295.1. Lineage (GTDB taxonomy): Bacteria > Pseudomonadota > Gammaproteobacteria > Steroidobacterales > Steroidobacteraceae > DATJKD01. Next base: position 12,975 of record CAVSKB010000017.1, read on the forward strand.
ACGACGAGGCCGGTAATCAATGACTTGTTCATTCTGAATTCTCCACTCGACACACCCGTCGCGCGGCGAATTCCCGAAACGGTCCGATGCGGTTGATGTGGATAACTGTAGCTGACGTGCCGGCAGAGTCTGTTCGCTACCGCACCAAGTGCGCGGCGGGCACTTCGGCCGCCGCCGAATTCCGTGCTTCTGGGCTGGGCCGGTTTTCAAGACTCTACGGCGCCGATGGACCCAAAATTAGAAAGGGCCGCTTTTCGCGGCCCTTCAGTGCGGTGTCTTGGGTTACCACATTGAGTAACCCGTGACTTCCACGACCGTCATGCTGCGCCGATGTACTCGTCAAAGCAATGGTAAAAAAAAAGAATTACCGGCACCGCGCGATGCCGGGGCGCAGCCCTTCAATTGACCGTGACGGGAATTCGCTGCGCATTCCGCCCCGACGCCAATGTTATTGAAACGCCCTCTGTGTTCCCCACCGCACCGACAAGCGGCAGACGTTCAGATACTGTCCTTATCGCGTTGGATCATGGCTGTCGTTGTGTATCCATACGCGCGTTTCACGGTCGATGATGACGTGATCCATTCGGAACCTAAATTGGAGAGCAAGATGACTAGCACTCTGGGACGCGAACGGGACAAGACTGCGGGCGCGGCTACGATCCCGGGTCCGCTTGGCGCACATCCGGTTGAAACCGGGCTCGGCTCGGCAGCCGCGGGCGTCGCAGCGGACGCATCGTTTGGAACGGTAGGCCGTGAGGGCGCCGTAGCAGGCGTCGTGGACGCGGTCTGGCTGGCACTACGATCGACGAATCGATCGACCCCGCCGCCGAGGAAGCTTACTGGCGCGAGAACTATTCGAGTCGGCCCTACGTAAACCGCGAGTTAAGCTTTAACGAGTATCGTCCCGCCTATAGTTACGGCGTCGATGCCCACCGACGTTACGAAGGCCAATCGTTCGAGCAGGCGGAACCCGAGCTGATGCGCGATTGGGATCGCGTCAAAGGCATGTCCAGCTTGACGTGGGAGAACGCCAAGCACGCGGTCCGTGACTCCTGGCAGCGCGTCAGCGACGTCGTTGAAAGCGCGACGCCTGGAGATTCGGATCACGATCGGAAGTAAGCCGACGACCATCGGCTGCCACGGGCCGCGATCTGACGACTGAACAGGGACCATTGAGCCTAACGCAGCACCTCGCGAGATCGCACAAATGCTCAGACTCAATCCCGTCAAATCAAAACTCGTGTCGGCTGTGCCGCTTGGCAATCTCGTGCTCTTCTCGACCCATAACTCGTGGTGGGCCGGTTTGCGGGTCAATCCTGGCCGCCAGCTTAGCGTGCATCATGGGGCGCTCATTCTCTTCGGCTTCCACGACGGAGAAAGGCGATTCCCACTCCTTTACTGGCCGAACGCAGGCGACCAATTGTGTCTGGATCTTGATGCACGACCAGTCATCGCGGCTGACCCGGAGTCGGTCTTACAACACGCCCGCGCAGCAATGACCGGTGCGGGCGTGCTTGCGTGCAGCGAAATCGGCTGGACCCTAACGGCGCAGGTGGATCAGTCGGGGTCCGAGGTGCGGGCATGGGACTTGGAAACTGGCTTGCTAACCGACATGCCAAGCGTAACGCAGCTAATTAGCGGCTGGGTGCTTGGAGTAGCGGGGATAGATGGCAAGTTTGTCCCGTTAGTGCGCGGCACGTCGTCCGCGGGGCTCGGATAACCGACCGTACTGGCTTACTTGAGGAGGAGCTCGCGGATAGAGACGATTCGGGGCTTGGCCCGATGCCCTCTCGAGTCCCAGCTCGAGCAGTGCGAACAACGTGGCGGCAAAGGATCGACCCAGCAATCCATGTATTTTGAAATTTGGGCGCTGATCATCGGCGCGCTGCTGACCGCCATGGCCTTGTCAGGCACGTGGCTCAGGCGGCTCCCGGTGAGCACCGCCATGCTCTACCTCGCCGCTGGTTACGGTCTCGGCCCCGCGGGACTTGCGCTTCTGGCGCCTGACCCGCTCGCCTACTCTGTCATCCTGGAAAGAGCGGCCGAGGTGGCAGTGCTCATCTCGCTATTTGCAGTGGGTCTCAAGCTCGGTCTGCCCTTGTCGGACAAGGGCTGGCGTCTGCCGCTACGGCTCGCCAGTGTGTCGATGACGATCACGGTGGCGCTGATCGCCGCCATCGGGATGTTAGGGCTCGGCCTGTCGTTGGGCGCGGCCGTTCTGCTCGGGGCGATTCTTGCGCCCACCGACCCGGTGCTGGCCTCCGATGTCCAGTTGCGCGAGGCGAATGATCGCGACCGCGTGCGGTTCAGCCTCACGGGCGAGGGCGGCCTGAACGACGGCGCCGCTTTTCCATTCGTGATGCTGGGCCTCGGCCTGCTCGGCCTGCACGATCTGGGCACCGGCGGCTGGCGCTGGCTCGCAGTCGATGTGCTCTGGGCGATTTCCGGCGGCCTGCTGATCGGTGGTGTGTCGGGCAGTCTGATCGGGAGGCTGGTGATGTACTTGCGGGGCCGCCACAAGGCATCCGTCGGCCTCGACGAATTCCTCGCCCTGGGCCTCATCGCACTCGCCTACGGGCTTGCGGTGCTCAGCCACACGTATGGCTTTCTGTCCGTTCTGGCCGCGGGCGTCGCCCTGCGACGGGTAACGGAATCCCCCGCGGGCGCTTCCAAATCGGCCGCGCGGCAATCGAGTCGTCAGATCAGGCCGGCCAACGAGGCGCACTCCGCCGATGTGGAACTCGCCGGCGCCTATATGATTCAGGAGGTACAGGGATTCAACGAACAGCTGGAGCGGATCGCAGAGGTCGCGATCGTTCTGGTGGTCGGTGCGATGCTCTCGTACACCTACCTTCACGCCGGCGCCGTCTGGTTCGTTCTGCTGTTGTTCCTCGTCGTGCGCCCCGTGGCGGTGTGGCTTGGATTGCTCGGCACGCCGGTATCGCGCGATCAGCGGATCATGATCTCCTGGTTCGGCATCCGCGGCATCGGCTCGATTTACTACTTGATGTACGCGATCAACCGGGGGCTGCCGCGCTTCCAGGCTGAGCACATCATCGCTCTCACGCTCACCATGGTGGCCGCCTCCATCGTCCTGCACGGAATATCCGTGACGCCCTTGATGGATCGCTACGCCCGGAGAAAAGCACAGCGGTCCGGACGCTGACAGCCGCAGGCGAGATGTCCGCCGCCCGCGCAGCGTGCCCATGCCCTACAGACGCGTCAGGAATTCGAGCGCGGCGTCGTGTGCAGTCTGCGCGCCAGCGCAACTGATCTTGTCGTCACCGCCCTGCTGCTCGCTCAGGCGTTCTATGCTTTCCACAAACGGGCCCTTGCGGCCGCATGCACAAGCCTGGCGCCCCCAATGCACCGTCACGGCATCACCACTGAGCCCGCCACCCCAGTGAGTTTCAGCGGCGAGATCTATGTAACCGAAGCGCCCGCGCTGCACGCCCTCGCGCGGCAGCAGCCGGCCGGATTGAGGGTCCAGAAGATAGATGATCTGGTGAGGCCAGGGATGGTATTTGTGCTCGCGACATTCCTGCATCAACCCGACCATTTCGGTCATGCCATAGGAGGCGCGCATCTCGGGCACACCGTAGAAGCGGCAAATACGCTCGTACCAGTCATCAGGGAAAACCGTCCCCTTTTTGCCGCCGCCAGTGATCGGGAATGAATCCGGAGCGAAGAGTCCCTGAATGCCGCGCTTTTCGCCTTCCAGCGTCGTTTGCAGAAGTGAAACCCATGTGCCCACGAACATCACTCGCCGGCCGCGGTACTCGAGCATCTTGCGGAAGAACGCCTCCATGAACTCCGGAATGCGTCGTTGAAAGTCCATCATCCGTTCGCGTTGTTCGAGCAAACCGGGGTTCAGCGTCAGCTTGCCCTGCTCGCCCTTTGATTCCGCAGCCGCCAGCCGTCCACCGAGCGTCAGCAGATCAGCGCTCAGCTTGCCGGGAAACGCGCAGATGAACTCATCCTCGCTGCCGCAGATCGCAGGATAGGCGATGGTCATTGCACGCTGAACGTGCCGGCCGTGCCGATACGTGGGCAGAAAGATCGGGACAGTCCCGTTCAATGCGCGTACATCCCCACCGTACTCGCCGCGGTAACCATCCAGGAACTTGAACCACATCTCGACGTGATGACACGTTTCGATGCGGCTTCGCGGGATGATGGACAGCTTTCCGGACGTTCCGGAGGAATGCATCACCAGCATTGGGGTCTCTGCTTCGAGCCGATCGAGCCAGCCATCGATCGTGTCGCAGCTGGACACATCCACTTTGCTCAGGTCGTGCGTCGTGAGACGACCGAGCCATTGCGTCAGCTTGCCGAACTCGTTGCCCTCCAGCAGCGACAGCGGATATGACTTGAGAACCTTGGGCCCGAACAGCAACGGCGCCGCGTCTTCGAGCCGCTCGATCTTGCGGATATTCTGCTGCGAAGCGAGCTGCCGCAGCGGGACGATCTTCTCCATCAGGCTTCCGAAACGCGCCTTGAGCGTCGCCAGCTGCGTCTCCTCCACCTCCGGGAACGGCGTGTCGAACGTTTCATCGGTCGACATGTAGATGAAATCGACGGCATCCCGCGGCGGCCTGCCACGTTGCGCCGCAGCTCGACGCGTGATGTCAGCCAGGATCGTGCTTGTCGGTTGCATGACCTTCCCCTCAGCCCGCCAGGATGCTGGTCGTGCGGTCCGGACGGCCCGTCTCACCGGCGACCCAGCGGCACATGCGGCGCAGAGGCTCCATGGCGTCCTGAGGCAATGAGAGCATCGGTGACAGCGCGAGCCCGAGCGAGACCACGCGTTGCGCGCCATGCAAAGCCAACCGGTCGCCGATCTGCTCCTTGAGGCGGTCCGGATAGACGCCGATCGTCTGCGTGTACGAGTTGACCGAGCGGATCGCGGTTTCAACGCCGCTCATGGGGACGATGTTTGCAACGCGTCCGCTCAGCTCCCTGGAGAAATCCACGGGCTCCGGAATCTGAGAGACGATCACCGCGCCTTCGTGCTGCTCTCCGCCGATGACCTTGAAATACAGGTCATCCAGCCGCAGCGCATCGAGCTCGCTCGCCAGGTTGAGGTCGAAGTCCTTCGGCTTCGTCGAAATCTGTTCCGGCAGTTTTATGATCGCTTCGTAGACGTACTGACCAAAGCGGTTGGCACGCTCGAGTCCCGCGTCATCGGTTCCCGTATCGACGTAAACCACCCGTGAACTTGCGCAACCCTCCTGATTCGCCCCACCCACGTCGAGTGCCAGCAGGGCGGCCGCGTCTTGCATGGTCGCCTCGTCAGCGAAAGCATCGCGGCCGACGATGCTCGAGCTGAACTTGGGCTCCAGCGCGATCAGGTCGATGCCGGGCTGGATGTATCTCGCGATGTGCTTGATCGAGCTCATGCCGCCCCATGCGACGATCTTCTCGACATTCCTGGGGTGATACAGGACTTGCTCGATCTGCTCGTCTCCGCCCTTCCAGTAGCCCACCGACAGGTGCCGCGTCACCGGATGGTCGGGGTCGAGGTCGATCATCGTGCGAACGACGGCAGCGTGCGTCATGGGATCGTTCGACGGCGACTTGATGATGGCGTCGCTGCGTGTAACGGCACAGCGGATCACGGTGACACCGGCCGCCAGCACGGCGTTACCGGGAACAATATGGATTCCGCGCGCTCCGAATGCCCTGACCTGGCCAACCGCTCCGCTTTGCAGCGGGACCTTCACCCAACCCTCGAGGTATGCACGACCGATGTTGTGATCGACAACTTCTTCCAGCTGCGAGCGCTTGAACATGCGCTGCAGTACTTTCTCGAACATGTGGCGCAGAATCGGCTCGGTCAGGCCGGAAGCCCCGACCGAGATCTCGAAGCATTCCTGCAGGTACGGGTTCTTCCGGAAGTCGAGTCGTTCTCCCAACGCCTCCAGAAAATCCAGAATGTCATCGAGAGTGATGTCGTAGTAGTCACATAACTCGGAAGGATTGCTGAGCGGAAGGCGTTGCACGAAGCGACGCACATCCGGAGTGGAGAACGTCACCCCACCGTGCCGGCCGGGGAACGTGATCAGGTCGCTCTGGATCACCTCGCCCCGGATAATGAGAGGAACAATTGACGGATTTTTTCGTCCGTGGTTCCCGTCTCGAAGGACGTCGGGCACAATCTCCTCGCGCTGGTCGAATCCGTTCTACACTCGTATAATCACAACTCTACACTCGTATAACTCAATGAGCAAGTCACGACGGCACGAGCACGAAGTCCCGCCCCCGCAACGCAGCCGCGACGCGCGACGCCATTCTCCTTTCGGCGCTGCGGGCGTTCGCCGATCGGGGATATGACGGCGTCGGCCTGCGCGAGATCGCCCAGGGCGCGGGCGTGACCGCGATGCTGGTGAATCACTATTTCGGCTCGAAGGAGCAGCTCTTCAGCGAGGTCGTCGCGCACGCGGTTGCGACGCCGATCATCCTCAATCAGGAGAACATCGCCTCCGGAAAGCCGGCCGAGGCGCTGGCAACGGCACTGGTCAAGATGACGAGCGCCGACGAAAAACCCCAGGATGGATTTCTCCTTTTTCTCCACTCCGCGTCGACGCGTCGCGCGGCCGAAATCACACGGGAACAGATCGAGACGCACCAGTACAAGTTGCTTGCTTCCGTCATGCGCGGTCCACATTCGGCCGAGCGCGCTGGACTCGTACTGGCGATCGTCGCCGGCGTCCAGATCATGCGACAGATGATCGGCGTTTCGCCGCTGGCCAAGGCGGATCCCAGGGCTCTGGTGAAAGTTCTCGCGCCGATCCTGCAGCAGCTGATCGGTACGACGGAGAGCGCGGCGAGGCGCCGGTAGGACGAAGCAGCGGCCTGCGCGGCCGCTTGCTCGAGCCGGACTGATCCGTCGCGGCTACGCGGCCGACAAGCGGTGCGACACGGGCCGCAGTCGAACGCGCAAGGTCGACAACGTCCGGAACGAGTAGCCGCCGCTGAAGACCAGCGGGTCGTCCAGCACGTCGACATGGAAGCGCGCGAACATCGCCGGGAAGAACTCGCCGAGCTGCAGCTTGGCCAGCAGGTGACCGATGCAGTGATGCAGGCCGCGCCCGAACACGAGCGTCTCCTTGATCGTACGCGACAGGTCGAGCTCGTCCGGATTCGCGAAGACCCTGGGGTCACGATTGGCGCCCGCCACCCACAGATAGACCACATCGCCCTGCCGGATCTGCTTGCCGTGCCAGGTGAAATCCTGGGTAGCGACCCGCGACTGGCTCGCCGACATCGACACGTAGCGCGATAGCTCCTCGACCGTCTGCACCTTGCGCTCCGGATGGGTCAGCATGTACTGAACCTGCTCCGGGTGCTGCGCAAGGGCGACTACGCCGAATGCCATGGTCGACGCCGTACTTTCGTGACCCGCCAGCAAGATGAGGACGCATGCTCCCAGCAATTCCGCCTCCGTCAGGCCCTGCTCCCCTTCACCCGCGGCGGCGAGCACCGACAGGAAATCGTCCTGCGGCTGACCCTTGCGACGCGCGAGTTCGTGCTTGAAGACCTCGTTCATCCCGCGCATGGCAGCCTCGCCGTCGTCGAGCAAGGCTGGGCTCGGACGCGGCGAACCGAGCGCCATGACAATGCGAGTTCGCCCAATCGCGCAGGTTGGCGAGGTGTTCCTCGGGCACCCCCATCAGTTTCATGATGACGCTGCCGGTGAGCGGCCGGGCGATCTCCTCGATGAACTCGATCTCGCGGCGCCGTTCGGCGGCTTCGAACAACTGCTGCAGCCGTGCCAGCACGAAGGCGCGCATCGTCTCGACATTCGACTTGCTGAACGCGTTGTTCATCGGCTTGCGGAGGCGCGCGTGATGCGGGGGATCCGTCATGTTCACCCACGTCGGCGTGGCGGTGGTCAGCAGCGGTATACGGCTCTGCCACTCGTGCTCGGGGATTGACGCGAACGCCATCTTGCCGAGGCGTGCGGTCGACAATGGCAGCTTGCCGCCGAATCCCTCGGCCACGTCCGCGAAACGCGTGACAAACCAACCCTGTTGAATGTCGCTCCAGAAGACCGCCTCATGCTCGCGGATGGCAGCGAGTCGCTCGTCCAGCTGCGGTCCGAGCAACTGCAGATCGGTCAGGTCGAAGTCGAGGCTGGATGTTGTTTCACTCACGACGGATTCTCCGCACAAAGTCGGATGGTTGGCTATGGAATTTGACGACCCGCAAGGTGCCCCTCCCGGATCGCACACTGCAGGTCACGCGGTGACAGGGCATCGCCCGCCAGTTTCACCGTCGCGACGCGCCCCGCGAGCTCGCGAGCGAGCTCGTTGAGCGAGCGTTTGCTCGCGACCATGACGACGGTGTCTGCCGGAACCTTGCGCACAGTTCGGCCCTGTATCGGTCGAATGAGGCAGTGGTTGCGTTCGATGGCCACCAGGTGCGCTCGCGTGATGAGCTCGAACGAGCCCTTGGCATAAAGCCGCTCGAGTGCTGGCTCGGCGCGTACTGCCATGTCGACGGCGGGAGCGAAGCTGACGCAGCGCGTCGCAAAGGTCACCGCGACGCCCTTCTCCAGCAAGTACTCGGCAACTCCTATCGCCTCGTACTGTCCCAGGTCGTCGAAAACCAATGCCGATGAACCCAGATCACGATTCGGGCCGGTCAGTAGTTGCGCCGGCGACAGCACGTGTTCCTGCTCGACACCCGAAGCTGGCTCGCCGGGCACGCTGATCAGCACTCCGTCCGTTCGCGGGATCGCACCGGTCGCGACGATGACGACATCGGGCGCCTCGCGCAGCACGTCGGAGGCCTCCACGTAGGTGCCGGTTCGGACCGTCACGCCCAGCCGGTACACCTCGCGTTCCAGCCAATCGCCGATGTCGTAGATACCTTGCAATTTCGGCGCGAGCCGCGCCACTCTCAGCGCGCCGCCCAGGTTCGCGGCCGCTTCGCACAGCGTTACCCGATGACCCCGCAACGCCGCCGTGCGCGCAGCCTCCAGGCCGGCGGGACCGCCGCCGACGATCATGACGTCCTGCGGATGATCCGTATGGCCGATCAATTCCTCGGCGAGCGACGCTTCAAAGCCGACGGCCGGGTTCACGACGCACCCCATCCGGTGCGTGACACCGAGGATGCCGCCGACGCAGCCCTGGTTGCACCCGATGCACGGTCGCACCTGCTCGGCACGACCCGAGCGGGTCTTGCGAACGAGCTCCGGATCTGCAATGAGCGGACGCACGAATCCCACGAGATCGGCGATGCCCTGCCGCAGCACCTGCTCGCCGTCTTCAAGCGTACGCAGCCGGCCGCACACGATCCGCGGGATGCGCGACGCCGCCGCTGCGATCGGTGCGCTCGAAGGCAGCATCGACGCTGTCGGCTCGGACATGGAGGGGAGCATGGCGGGGATGGAGTAGTAGCTCCCCTGCGACGCGTTGACGAAGTCGATCAGTCCATCCGCTTCGAGACGCCGGACGGCCTCGGCGCACTCCTCGATCGAGAGACCGCCGGGCGCATACTGGTCCGAGATACGAATACCGATCGGGTAGCGCGGGCTCACCGCTGCGCGCGCGGCCGTGAGCAACTCCCGGAGAAATCGCAGCCGGTTATCGAACGAACCGCCGTACTCGTCCGTACGCTGGTTCGTCAGGGGCGAAAGGAACTGGTGAGGCAGATAGCCATGCCCGGCGTGGATCTCGACGCCGTCGATGCCCCCTTGCTCGGCCCTCCATGTCGCGCGTGCGAAAGCCTGCACGATCTCCTCGATCTGCGCCCGATCCATCTCGATCGGTACGATCCCGGTGAACGGGGCGGCAAGCGGCGAGCTCGACCACGGCGGACCGCCATCGGCCGCCGGCCAGTGCGCGCCACCGTGCCACAGTTGATGGAAAACCTTGGCGTCGCAAGCATGGATCGCGCGTGCCAGCCGTTCGTAGCCCTCGACGATGCTGTCGTCCCAGGAATGAAGGTTGAAATTGAAGCTGGACGGGTGAACCGTGGCGAGATCGAGAAAGATCAGTCCCACGCCGGCCCTGGCCCGCGCTGCGTGATACGCAATCAAGTCGTCGGTGATGTGGCTTCCGATGGCGAACGACGTGCCGTGACCCGGACGGCAGATGCGATTCGGGATCTCGAGGTCATTGATTCGGATCGGCTCGAAAATGCGTCGCAGGTCCATGCAGTCCCCTGCCTTCGGTCAGGACGATCAGAGAATCAGAGACACCTTGCCCTGCGGCACGAGGGAGTCGAGATCCAGCACGGCTCGCTTGAGCTGGATGAGGAAGTCGTCGCCGTGGCGTACGAGCCGGTATCGGTGCGAGCCCATGTATGTCGCGGTAAGGCTGCGCTTCGTCCGAAACGTCACGAAGTTGGCGGCCGCATCGATCTCCGGTCCGCTGGTGCCGAGCACACGAACGTTGCTGTAGATGTGCCGCACGCGTGAGTGCGGGTACTCGGCATGCGCCGAGGGCTTCTGCAGGCGAATCACCCGCTGCTCCAGCCGTTCACGATCGTCCGCGACCAGGAACAGTGATTCCGCAGGGTCGAGCCGGGACGCCTCCGGATCGCCGGTCGGCGCAATCTCGTAGCGTGCGTCAGGCGCAAAGAGCTTGAGCCATCCCTTGAGATCCCATTCATCCAGTAGTGCGCCTTCCCGGTAGAGAAAGTCCTCGACCTCCAGGCGCAGCAGCAACGTCTCGTTCATCACGTTGCCGACTCCGGCGCGCTCATGATCTGGTCCCAGCGGAACCAGTACGCACGCATCTGCAGCTCATTGTCGTAGTGCGGGTTCTCATCCCGGAGCGTGTTCTCTTCGGCATGAAACCCCTTGGATATGTCATTCCATTCCACGTCGCCGGTTTCAAATCCTCTCTGGCAAAGCTCAAGCATCTCGACATCGTCGGGGGTTGCAAAGCCACCAGGTCCGAGGAAGGAGAGGACGCATTCGTTGCGGATACGGCGCAGGGTCGGTGTTTCGTCGGCGGGGCCGAACGACCATGCACGGATGATCATGCGGTTGTGAGCCGCGGGAGTCACCGTGCGCATCAGGATGGTCTGCTGGTCGTTGATGATCGAGTTCGGAAAGATCACCATGTTGCGATTCACATTGGCGAGCCGCTCTGCTTTTTCCGGTCCCAGTCTCTGTTCGAGCTCGCGTTTCTTGGCCTCGATTTCGACCCTCGCCTCCTCTCCCCACACGGGCAGCCACTGCGCGACCGGCCTCCCCGTGGGGATGCGCAGCTCGAAGCACGCGTGCCCGTTGCCGAGGCTCAGCGCGCGGCCACGGATGTCGATGGCGGTCAGGCCCTTCACCATCGTCTTCATGTAGTCGACGTAGCTCATGTGCGTCAGATCGAGGTGGTATCCGTCGTAGCTGTTCTCGCAGATGAGCTTGTAGTTCGCCTTGATCTCGTATTCGTGGCAGCCACGGACCACCTGCAATCCGGCGGCCGAATGATCGGCGATGGAATCGAGCATTTCGCCGGCGCCGGCGAGGTACTCATCGAGCGGCGGCGCGTCCTTGTCGAAGCAGACGAACCAGAATCCCGCACGCTGCTCGAGACGCGGCACCTGCAGCAGATTGTAGAAGCCGCCCTCGTTGAAGCGCTCGCCGTAGCCGTACTCGGCGTGCTGGTCGAAGAGCTCGCCGCTGCTGCGATAGGCCCAGCCGTGATACGGACAGACGAATCGTTTGCGGTTTCCCCGCGGCTCGCGGCAGATCGATGCTCCGCGATGACGGCAGGTATTGAAGAACGCGTTGACACGCCCGTTCACATCGCGATTGAAGATCAGCTCCCGATCCACGACGAAGCGGACGATGAAGTCGCCCTTGTCCGGCACCTCGCAGTCGTGGCCGAGCACGATCCACGACTTGCGCAGGATGCGTCGCTTCTCCTCCTCGAAAATCTCCGGGCTGGTGTAGGCGGAGCGATGAACCAGAAAGCGCCCGCGCTCACGATCCAGCCACAGGTAACGTGATCGGTATGTCGAGTGTTTCGGTTGAACGACGGCAGCCATGACGTTTACTCCGTCCGTTGAGCGCGGGGCCGCGCGCCATTGAGGAAAAGCTCGACGGCGGCCTCCACGGACCTGCGCACGTCGGCGGGCGAGAGTTTGACACGCGGATTCAGCAGGGCCTTCAGATGTACATCGCCCTGCAGCATCTCCATGAACACCCAGGCCGCGCGAGTGGGGTTCTTTACGTCCAGAACGCCGAGCTTCGTCTGTTGCTTCAGGTACACGGCCAGGTGTCGCGCTGCACTCTCGGGCACTGAACTGAACACCAGTCGACCCAGTGCCGGGAAGCGGCCCACCTCCCCCATCAGCATACGATAGAGCGCCAGCGTTTCGCGGCTGATCAGCACTTCCAGCAGCCGCTGGCCGAATATCCGCAAGGCCTGCTCGGGGGGCAGCTCGAAGGCCCTGGCCTGGTCTGCGGCGCTGGCCCCGCCGCGGCACACCTCCTGCACCGCCGCCGTGAACAGGCCGCGCTTGTCACCGAACTCCTCGTAGATCGCGCGGCGCGATCCGCCCACCTGCCGGGTGATGTGCAGCAGGCTGGTGCCGTCGTAGCCGCGCTGCAGGAATTCGCGGACCGCGGCCTGCAGCAGGACGTCGCGCCGGCTGCGCTCACCCCGGCGCCCGCGGACCTGTCGCCTGCGCCTCACCATGGCTTTCACTGTTCAGGAACCTCGGTTTGGTACCGGTGAGTACCGCTTTGGTACTTAACGATACCGGAGTGGAAACAAATTCCAAAGTAGTGTACGTTGTTGCTGCGTAAGTTTTCGAACGGTTACGGATTGCCACAGGCGCATGGGACCCGTGTCGGACAAAGGCTGGCTGCAGATCCTTCTCGCGGAGGGAAGGGAAATCGATCCACGGCTTGCATCGGTTTCGTCCGCCCCGCGTCCCATCGAACGTCGGCGTTACGTCGCGCCTGCCCGGGCGCGGAACAACCGTCATCACGACCACAGGGGAGCATTCAAATGAAATGCCGTCCGCACGCTTGGCTGCGATTCCTGGCCGCTTCGATGGGGATGCTGGCGATCGCTCCTGCATTTGCAGAGCTCGAGGAGATCGTGGTGACGGCCCAGAGACGCGAGGAGGATCAGCAGAAGGTCCCTATTTCGATTGCGACGGCCACCGCCGGCACGCTGGATGCGATCGGCGTCAGAGGCACTGACGAACTGGGCATGGTCGCGCCGGGCCTGACGATCCAGCGACAGATCGGCTCGGTTCTTCCCTATATCCGCGGCATCGGCAATCCGAATACGTCTGGCGGCCAGGAGAGCTCGGTGGCCCTGTACGTCGACGGCTTCTACTACGCGATGATGCCGAGTGCCAATTTTTCGTTGAACAACATCGAGCGAATCGAGGTGCTGAGGGGACCGCAGGGCACGCTGTTCGGCCGCAATGCCACCGGCGGTCTGATTCAGGTCGTTACCAAGGATCCCTCACGCGAGCCCAGTGCGCGCGTGGGTCTGAGCTATGACGACTACGACACGATCGAAGGCAATCTGTATGCCACCGGCGGCCTGGGCGAGACCTTCGCCGCGGACATCGCGTTCTACGGGGCAGACCAGGGCGAAGGCTATGGCACGAACGTAACGACCGGTCAGGAAACCCTGAAGCGAGAGGAGAGCGCGGTACGCTCGACGCTGCTCTTTACCCCGTCGGAGCAGACGACCGTGCGCGTCGGCCTGGATTACGTCGACACGGAGAACAGCACAGGCATTTCGCGACAGGCGGCCGAGGGGGCACTGACCGTCGACGGGGTCGGGGCGCTACCCGACTACTACGATATCCGAAGCAACTACCAGCCGGTCTACCACTTCGATGGCTACGGGATCGGCGCGAAGATCGCCCATGAGTTCCCCGCGGTCACCCTCGTCAGCCTCACCGGCTGGCGCGATGGCTCGGTCGACAGCCAGCTCGACCAGGATTCGACGCCGCTGCCGCTCGTCGACGCGCTGATATCCGACGATACCCGAACTTTTTCGCAGGAGCTGCAACTGCTGTCGAAAGCCGGTAGCAGCTTCGAGTGGATCGTCGGGCTGTATTACCTCGACTTCGACGTGGATTACGGAATCGACCTGCGCGGACTCGCCTTCGGCGCGGTCGGCGGTGCGGTGGATCTGCGCACGACCCAGGACACCACGTCGTGGGCCGCCTATGCGCAGACGGCGTTCCCCGTCTGGGAAGGCGGCCGGCTCACCCTGGGAATTCGCTACACAGACGACGAGCGCAAGTTCAGCCGGTGGGCAATTCCTGCCCAATGCCGGGAACATCTTTATTGCCGGAACGGCCCCGCCGAAGACGACTGCGGACGAGTTCACCTGGCGTGTCGCTCTCGATCACCAGGTCAGCGACGAGCTCATGGTATTCGCCACCTACAACCGCGGCTTCAAGAGCGGCGTTTACAACCTGGTCAACGCCAATCAGGACCCCGTGGAGCCGGAGCTCGTCGATGCCTACGAGGTAGGCTTCAAGTCCGATTTGCTGGACGATCGTCTGCGGTTGAACGGCTCGGTGTTTTTCTACGACTATCAGGATCTCCAGCAGCAAGTCATCTTTGCGGGACTGACGGTGCTCAGCAATGCCGCCACGGCCGAGGTCCTGGGCGGGGAGCTCGAGCTGATTGCCGTGCCGACCGACAACCTCGAAGTGCGTCTTGGCGTGTCCGTGCTCGACTCGGAGTACACGGACTATCCCGGGGCGCAGATGTCGGAGCGCAACCCGCAGGGTGGCAACTTCATCTGCACGTCGGGTCAGCCGGCGCCCTCGCCGCCGAATTGTCCGCCGGAGATCTGGCCCACGCTTGCGAGTCAGACCGCGACAGGCAATGAGCTCTCGCGCGCGCCCGACTACACGTTGAATCTGGCGTTCGACTACACGATTCCGACGACCGTCGGGGACTTTGGAATCGCCGCCGGATACTTCTACAACGACGGCTTTTTCTGGGAGCCTGACAACCGCCTCGCCCAGGACTCCTATGGATTGCTCAATGCCAACCTGAGCTGGCAATCGGGCGACGGACGCTACCGGGCGTTCATCTTCGGCAAGAATCTGACGGACGAGGAATACACTCAATTCGTCAGCGGTGGCACCCTGGGCGACGTCGTTGCGCCCGAGCCTCCGCTCACCTACGGAGTCGGGTTCAGTCTCAACTTCGAGTAGGGCAGTTGTCTACGCAAGAAGTTCGCGCGATTTTCGAGGCGTACTGGGGTGCCATCTCTGCGGGCAAACTCGATAACCTCGAGCAGTTCTTTACCGAGGACGCCGTCTTTGAGGACACGACGCTTGGCCATGTCTGGCGCGGACGCGATGAGATCGTCGGTATCCTGAGAAAATTCTTCTCCGCGATGCCGACGCGGCTGGAGATCGAGTTCTTCACCGGAGCGGGAGACGGATTCGGAATCGGCTGGGTCAATACCGCGGTCCATGTGAGCGACATGCTCGGATTTCCGCCTCCAACGGGTAGGCAATTCGTGGTGCGCGGGGCATCCATCGGCAAGATCAGGGACGGCAGGATCGCCTTCAAGGCCGACTACTGGGATCGAATGGCAGTCCTTCGGCAGCTCACGGAGAACTGAACAGATCTTTTCGCCCCGCGATCTTCAGGGGCAATGCAGAAAGGTTGGCAATGGCAGCTACGATATCGTCGCTGTGTAGCCTGTATTCGGCGAACGCTGTGCTTGCAAAAATAAAATTGTCATGTACTCGATGCACATACCCGCTATAGGCAAGGGCGGCGATGGCCGCGCGCCAGAAATTCGTGTAGACGCAGAAATATTGAAGAGCATCGGAAGATATGGAAAACGGAGAATTGGCGAGGTATTCCTCAAGGAATTCCTCCCAATCCATCAGGCGCTCCACATCTGGGCGAATGTAAGCCAGATCTTCTGCCGGATCTCCCAAATGCCACAGCTCCCAGTCGAGAATGGCTGAGATCCTGTCTCCATCGAGCAAGATATTTCGTAGATTGAAGTCGCCGTGGACCAGTGCTGTATGGTCCGACAGTCGCCAAAGATTCTCGCGGAGCCAGATGTAGGCCGCCTCCAGGACCAGCGAGTCTTCTGCTCGTCCCTCTGTCCATCGACGATAGTATTCTTCCACTAGAGCCCACATCCGCTCACGTGGCGTTGGTCCCTGCTCGCTCGAAGGTAAAGCGCCGAGTGCCGGAATCTGGTGGAATTTGGCAGCTATGCGGGCCGCGTCCAGCAGCAGGCTGCGCCCGTCTGCGCCTAGCGAGTGGGCGTCGCGGGTTGTTCCCGGTAAGCGTTCCATGATGATGAAACCGCCCCCATTCTCCCGCCCGCTGCTTGCGAGCAGCACGCGGGGCACCGGCAACCCATGGGCCCGCAAGTAGTCCAGGAGCCGCCATTCGCGGACCAGGGAAGCCCCGGTCACATTGAACGCAGGCTCGCGCCTCAGCACCGATGCTCGAGGCCACCCGAGATGCCCATCGATCTCGACAAAAAAGATGTCTTTCGAATTGAAACCCGACAGGCGGTGAACTTCCGACGCCGTAATGCCCGGGGACTTCGGAAAGCTCGCGCGCAGATGTTCGGTGAGTTCCGCCGCACTAACCGGCGGTAAGGCGGTCGCCGTCTTCACTGCCAGCCTCAGACTTTTCGAAGGCTGCGAGCGCCTCGTTGTATGCTTGTCGGCGGTGGTGCTCCAGGAGGCAGGCTGCCTGGGTGATCTCATGCAGATCCGTACGTGAGAATCCCTGCGCCGACAGCAGGCGCAAGCCTTCGCTCAGAGCTTCGCTTACCTGATCAAAGAGCCGGATCTCGTCTTCGTCGCTCGCCTCAGCCTCAGAGGCGCCACTCAGGGCGGGAATGGATTTGAGGTGGGCGGCAACGCCTCTGTGCTCCAGCATGGTCGCCACCCTCTGCAAAAGGGCGACATAGCGAGGGCGCAGCTGAGCAAGCTGCTGCGGCAGGAACTCTGAGCGCAGAGCGAGTTGTCCGAGACAGGAGCCTGCGCGCGAGGTAACAACCGGCGATGCGCCACTCGCCAGCCCGCCCCCAAACAACTCTGGCGACAGGAGCTCGCGACGGATCGCCCGAAGGTATAGAGATGGTTCAGGCTGCATCTCGCATCTCTTGGTCTTCGGTCGCGCGAGGGCCCGGGTTCGACGGCTATCGGAGCATCCTGCTGATGCAGTCGCCCCAGAAGACCTCCTGCACCTCACCACTCATCGGCTCACCGTCGAGCTCCCACTCGCAGTGCTGACCGAAGGTTGCGGCCATATTCGGCCACGGCGACCACATGACGGACGCCGTGATGTTGCCCACCAGTCGATAAGACTTGCCGCGCTCGTCGGCAAACCTGATGTCGAGGCTCTGAGCTTGCAGTCGGTCTGGCCCACGAGTGGTCAGCTTGGACAATGCTGTCAGACTGCGCAGATCGCTTCCGTCCTGGATCCAACCGATTTTCAGCGCCTCGTTCGGCTTGATCCCGTAAGACGCGACGAGTGGATTACGGTCGGGGTCATCGCACGCGCTGAAGCAGAAGGACCGCCGCCCGTCGCGTGAGACTCCCACTCCCCAGGCTGTAGGTGGGTGGACCACCGACACCTCCGGGCGAGGCTCTCCCCAGGAACGGTCGCGGAACGAAAAGCAGTTGATTGCAAGGGTTTCCCCGCCCAGTTGCAGTTCGCCGGTCATTCTCTGGACCTGCTCAAAATGCGCGTTGTTCGCACGCAGCACGGGGGGTTGAACTGACTCCGCGAGCAATCGCAGCGAGGTGCCGGTGGGTGCGTGACTGTAGAGAATCTCATGCCGCTGAAGCGGCTCAATGACATTTATTCTTAGATTCAAATGCGGAGAGTGCAGCGATTTCTCGGTCGCCTCTGGCCCCGGAATAAAATTCAGCCAATTAAAATGCTCGCATTGCAGATGATGCGACTTTATCCCCTGGAATACCCATACTCCGCCCGACATGGTCCCAAGGTTAGAGTGCTTCCAGAAATACACTTCGCCGTTGATATTCCTTTCCGGAATATAGAAGCACCACCACCATGTCTCGGTCACGGACGGGTGTGGATTTTCCACCCGGGCCAGCACCTGCTCGATCGCGTCCGAAGGGTCGCCAAAACCCCCGTCGTGAGCCGACATGTAAGCTATGTCGTGGTCTTGCTTGCTCATGGCCGTGATCCGTCAGTTCTTTGCCGCCTCTGAGGCGGCTTTGCGACGTTCTATATCTATCGTTAAAGTAAGTCAATTGCCGGATGACGGCGGGTGAGGAAATGGGAGAACCATAGTGCGCGAGCCGAAGACAAAGACGCAGCGCAAGCCGGCCGCCCAACGGGCGTTGCGAAACTATGACTCCCCGATCGCGCAACGAATTGTGGAGGTGGCGCTGCCCCAGTTCGCAGAGCGCGGCTTTAACAACGTGACGATGCGCGAGATTGCCAGGGAGACCGGGGTTGAGTTGCCGAGCATCTACTATCAGTTTCGGGACAAGCGAGAACTCTATCTGAAGTGCTGGGAGCAGGTCGTTATCAGCGGTAACGAGGGTCCGCGCCGTGCTCTAACGGCAGATGCGCCGGCAGTCGTGCGCATATTCAATTTTTGGGTCGCGGTGGCAGAGAATACGTTGAGACAGCCGCACCTCAACAAATTCATCATGCGGTTGTTGCTGGAGGAGGACAGAGAGGGCCTGCATCTAATCGATGAGAATGCAATGCATGATATTTTCGAGCGCTTCATCTCGACCGTCGAGGAAGCAACGGCCCGTCCGGCCACGATGCGGGATCTCGTGGCGGGTTATTCTCTCAGTCTTTGCATGTGCCACTTCACCGCCTTGGGCGGTCGTATGGAGCAGGACCTCAGTGGCACCGTGGGCTCCCCTGAAGCGCTCGCCAGCTACGTCATGAGAGCCATATACCCTGACATAGCGCAGCGGCTCAATTGAGTGCAAGGCGACCGTCTGGCTGATCGGGTTACGTCACTCCGCACAATCGTCTGCGCCGCTCTGCACGGTGGCATTGCGGGCTGAACAAGAGCGGACAAGCGTCCCAAAAAAATCCCGACCCCCGAGCGGCGCGGCCCAACTTCGAGGTGTTTGCGAGCCTGGAATTGCTCGCGAACCGCGAGTACCGAGGGGTCCCAAGATACCCAGTGAATTCCGGCGTTCTCGCAAGGTCGCCGGTATAGAGGCATTGACTCACTTTAACGATAGATATAGCATTGTCTTTAACGGTGGATATAGCATTTCTCTCTGCGACTGGACGCAACAAAAGGGTACGGGGAGGTAGAAATGTCTTGGTCATCCGTAATGGGCAGCGCGACCGTCTTTTGCCTGGCGGGCACCTCGGCATTCGCGCAAGTTGCGCAAAAGCCGGTGGGATTGGAGGAAGTGGTCGTGACGGCTCAGCGGCGAGCGGAGGATCTGCAAACCGTGCCCATTGCCTTGACGGCGTTTTCCGCCCAAGGGCTCGCCTCGCAGGGCATCACCGACACCCAAAAACTTGAGCTCGTGACGCCCGGGCTGGTGTTCAGCACCTTCAATGGTGCGGGGCAGCCGTACGTGCGCGGCATTGGGGCGGACCAGCTCTCCGTCGGCGGCAACTCGGCGGTGGCCCTCTATGTCGATGGCGTCTACCGGCCCACTGTCTACGCTCTGAACCAGGATTTCTTTGACGTTGAACGCGTCGAGGTGCTGAAGGGTCCGCAGGGCACCCTCTACGGGCGCAACACCACCGGGGGCGCCATCAACATTCTCACGCGCGATCCGGAGGCCGGATTCCGGGGGGCGGGGCTCGCGTCATATGCGACGCATGAGACGGTGCGGACTGGCCTTTATCTGAACGGTGGGTCCGAGCGGGTTGCTGGCAGCCTGTCGGCCTACTTTTCGGGGCATGAGGGTTACCAACGCAACCTGTTCGACGGCTCGCGCATGAACGACAAGCAGACGCTATCGCTGCGGGGCAAGGTAAAGGTGGGGCTTGATGCGGAACAGAACTGGACCGCGGTGTTCGCTGGCGACCTCCTGCGCGACCACGGCCGCTCCGATTCCGCATTTACCTACCTGTCGCCGAACGCTCTGCCTGCGGCCCTCGGCGCCGAAATCACCACGGATCCTGACGAGGTGTCCGTCGACTTCCGTAAGGCCGCGCGCGACATCGACGACAAGGGTCTGTCGGCGACGATCCGCGGGCCCGTGGGCGGGCTCGACTTCGTTTCCATCTCGGCTTACCGGGAGACGCAACAGGTGTCTGGCGTCGACTACGACAACAGCTCGATCTTTGTCGCCCACGTGAATGCGGACCAGCGCGCGCACAGCTATTCCCAGGAGTTCCAGCTGCTCTCGCCCACCGATGGGTCGTTGCAGTGGGTGCTGGGCGCCTACGGCTTCTTCGGGCGAGCCGAGGTTCGTGCCGTTGGTGATCACGACGCCGTCACCCGATCCGACGGCCTCGCAAACCGAGATCTTTGGGGCCTCTGACACGCGCGCCCTCGCCGCCTTTGCGCAGGGTACCTATGCCTTCGATAACGACGTCAGCGTGACGGCCGGCCTGCGTTATAACGTGGACCGGAAGGAGCTCATCTCCTCGCGTATCAGCCTCCCCGACGCCGGGGTCGAGATACCCTTCCCTCTCGAGGAGTCGGAGTGGGACGGATCTCACACCGAAGCTAAGCGTGCAGTACGCGCCGCCCGGGACTTTGCTCTATGCCTCTGCGAGCCGCGGCTTCAAGAGCGGCAATTACAACATCACCGGCCCCGGTGATTCGCCGGTCTCACCCGAGGAGATGACCGCCTTCGAGATTGGCGGTAAACACGACATTCTGGGCGAGCGAGGCAGGTTCAACTGGTCTGCCTTCCACTATGACTACGAGAACCTGCAGGTGCAGATCGTCCGCAATGGGACCGAATCCCTCGAGAATGCCGCGAAGGAGCGCAGCTACGGAGCGGAGGCAGATCTGGAAGTGTCGCCGTCCTCGGCGTTCCTCGCCAGGTTGGGGGTGGCCTATCTGAACGCCAAATACGTGGACTATCCAGACGCGTCGGCGTTCGTGCCCAATACGGCGCTCGGTTTCGGCAACGAACTGGTCAAGATCGACGCATCCGGCAACCAGGCCGTTCGGTCGCCGGAGTGGACGACCACTTTGAATCTCCAGTATTCCCAGGACCTGGATTTCGGCAGGTGGGAGACATCGGGCACCTACTACTACAACGATGGCTTCTTCTTCGATGCCAACAACCGGGTGAAGCAGGGAGCTTACTCAACTCTCAACCTGAGGTCGTCGCTGGCGCTGTCTGCCCGAACCATGCCTTTGACGATCGCGGTCTTCGCGAACAATGTGACCAACAAGCGGGCTGTCATCGGCGTGGTTTCGGCCGTGTTCGGCGACTATGGCGGATACAATGCCCCGCACGACGGTGGGTGTCGAGATCCGCGGCGACTTCTAGACCGCTGCGCC
>CAVSKB010000018.1:0-64416 GCA_963728295.1 uncultured Gammaproteobacteria bacterium
GAGCTGCGGAGACCCGGATCTCTGAACCGGGATTTTGGTCAGGCCTGCGGGATGAACAGGAACTCGCCGTTCAGGTGCCCGGCATCGACGATCTGCGAGTAACGCGGTTCCTGGCTCACCTTGTACTTCGCGGCGGTCGCCCGCACCGGGTCGAAGATCTCGCTGTACAACGCCGAGCCTTCCAGCACCCGGTCGTTTTCGCGCAGCGCCTGCATGAACGCGCTGGCAAAGATGCTGTGCCCGCCACCGCCGGCGTCGAGCACGGGCTGCTCGCCACCGGAGGTCAGCACCGTGCGCGACGGCAGCTTCGCGAGCTTGATGAGCCGCTGTACCTGCGCCTGATCGCCCGCCTTGGCGATCAATCCGATTCCCGAGTTGCGCGTCATCACGCCGGAGTAGCACGAATCGGCAACGATCATGACGTGCCGCGCCGCCATCTGTCCGACAAGATCGGTGATCGACTGGTCGGAAATCCACTCGGTCGTGTTGTCGCGCTGCGCGTTGACGGGCAGCCAGTAGCCGCGCAGGTTCTGCTTGTCGAGCTCACCGTGGCCGGCGTAATAGATCAGCAGGCTGTCGTCGCTCTTCAGCATCTGCCGGTAGTCGTTGATCGCGGTCAGGATGTCGGCGCGGCTCGCGTTTGTCAGGACCTTGGTCTTGAAGCCGTAGCGCGTGCGCAGAACCTCGTCGACCGCCTTGGCGTCGGCGATCGGCGTCTCGAGCGTGGGCAGGTTCTGATAGCGCTCGTTGCCGATGATCAGCCCATAGAACTGGCCGATCTTCAGCTCGCGCGGCACGTTCGCCTGGCGAATCGAGGCAGCTGCGCCGGCCGCCGCCGCTGGGGTGCCTGCGCTGCGCATCGCGACGCGCTCGACCGGCAGCTGCGAGAGCTTCTGTATCTGGGCCTGGTAGCCCTTGGATTCGGCCTGCAGGGAAGCGATCAGTGTCTGCTGCCGGGCGAGGGCCGTTTCGCGCGTGGCCAGCGCCGCGCGCAGCTTATCGACCTCGACCTGTTTCGCGCCGGTTGCGGACTGCGCGCGTCGATCGAGCTCGGCGCGCTCCGTCGCGATGTTGTTGCGCTCGGTCTCGAGCTGCGCCGTCAGGTCCTCGACGCGTTGCTCGGTTTCCTGCAACCGACGCTGCGTGCTGGCGAGCTCGGTCCGCGTCGCGGTCAGCTGCGCCTGCTGCTGTTGCTGGGTCTGACCGCTCGTCTGCTGCGCCGCCCGCGCTTGCGCGAGCTCCGCGGTGTAGGTTTTCTGCTGCCGCTCGAGGGCGGCGATCCGGGCCTGCTGCTCGGCGATGCGTTTCTCACGCGAGGCGAGCTCCGCCGCCATCCGGTCGCGCTGCTGCTGGGACTCGGCGGAGGTCGTCGTGGCCTGTCGCGCCAGCTGCGCACGATCGGCGGAGGCCTTGCCGCGCTCGGCCGAGAGATCGGCGCGCAACTGGGTCACCTGCGTCTCGGTCGCAGCGAGCTTGCGCTGCGTGTCGGCGAGGTCCGCGCGAACCGCGGCGACCTGTGTTTCCGCGCCGCCTTGCGTCTTGGACCTGGCCGCCTGCTCGGCACGGAGCCGGGTCAGCTCGGCCGTGTAACTCTGCTGCTGCCGGAGCAGCCCTGCGATCGACGCCTGCTGCTCGGCGACTTTCCGTTCGCGATCGGCCAGCGCCGCGGCGAGCTGATCCCGCTCCTGCTTCCCGACCGTGGATCCCGCGGTCGCCTGTTTCGCGAGTGTCTCTCGATCGGCCGCGATCCTGGCGCGCTCGGCCGTGACGCTGGCGCGCTGCTTTGCCGCTTGTGACTCGGTATCGAGCAGCTTGCGCTGCGTCTCGATGAGCTGCGCCTGCAGCTCGTCCCGGGCCTGGTTCGCCTCGGCCAGCTGGCTGCGGAGCGCCAGGTCCTGTTCGGCGGCACCGCGCATCTTCTCGGCGAGCGCCGCCCGCTGCGCCGCGGTGTTGGCCTCGAGGCCCGCCACCGCCCGTTCGTCCGCCGCCACCTGCTGTTCACGGGTCGCGAGATCAGCCTCGAGCTTTCTTAGCTCCGCGACGCGCGCAGGGTCGACACCGGTCTGGCCGCGCAGTTCCTCGACCTGTTGCGCGAGCGTCTGCGCTTCGCCCTGGGCCCGGTTCAACGCGACACGCTGAGACGAAAGCTGCGACTGGCTGACCTCGACCTCGTTCTTGAGACGGCCGACCTCGTCGTTCTGGGTCTCGAGCTCCGCGGTCAGGTCGTCGATCGTGCGCTGCATCTCGCTGCGCACCTCGGTGACCTCGGAAGTGTAGGTCAGGCTGTCGTCCTTGATTCCCGACGCCTCGCGGTAGAGATTCAGGGCCTTGAGCGGGTCCTTCGCGACCCCGAGTCCCTGCTCGTAGAGGTAGGCCAGGTTCATCTGGCCGCGGGCGAACTTCTGCGCCGCCGCCTTCTCGTACCACGCCGCCGCCGCGACGAGGTCGGGCTCGCGGCCAAGTCCCTTTTCAAAGATCTCGCCGACGTAAACCTGCGCCTGCGGATCGCCCTGTTCGGCCTGTGGCATCCACACCGCGAGCGACGTCGCGTAGTTCGCTCGGTCGTAGGCGACGTACTCGCCGCCGCGGATCTCGCAGTCGACCGCGACGGTCTTGATCGGCCGCCCGGGGGCCAGGTACGTCATCTGGCCGCCGAGCTTGCGGACCTGGCCGGGCAGCAGGCAGTCGACGACCAGGAGGCGGCTCGGATCCTGGGGGATCGCCTGCTGGGTCGCGGCGATCGGCGCTGTGAGCCCGGCGAGCGCGGTTCCGACCGCAGCGGCGAGAGCCAGCCTCAGTCGGCCAAATCCTGTATCGCGCGCGTGATGTCTGCGCATCGGCCCACCCCTTGAGTGCCCGCATCGCGCCGGCATCTGTATCACCGGCATTTGTATCATTGGTCTGGCGGCCGGCGGCCGGTCGGGACAAGACGGCCGGACCCGGGAACCCAAGACTATACCCGGTACGCCGAACCGCTCAAGCGAACTCCGGTCTGGCGGAACTCACGTGCCGGGTTCGCCCGGTCGCGGCTCAGCGAGTCGATCTCGACGAGTCGATGTTGCAGCGCAATGTGCACCGCTCAGGCATGCGCGTGCGGTTGATTTGTTGAAATCGCGGGTGCAGAGTCCGGCAAGGCCTCACGACGAAAATACGATCGGGCCGCTGTTAAGGGGTGGATTCCGTGCTCAAGCTCTGGCGACCGTGTGCAGGTCGCGCGCCCTCGCGGCGGCGCTCCTGCGTGCTCCCTGTCGTGCTCTCCACATTCGCTCTGACCGCGATCGGTGCCGCACCCGCCGCCCTCGCCGCGCCGCCGATCGCGGGCGACGACTCGAGGTCGTTCCAAACCGGCCTCGGTGACAGCAGCACCAGCGGGCCCCAGGCCGTCGGGGCACTGGCAAATGACTCCGATCCCGATCTGGACTTTTTCACCGTCGTCAGCGTCACGCAGCCGGGCTTTGGCACCGCGGGCATCACGGAAAACGGGTTGGACGTCACCTACTCGCCGACACTTACTCGTGGGACAACCTCCTTCACCTACACCATCGAGGACGTCAATGGCGAGCAGGACACGGCCACCGTCACAGTGACGGTCACAAACCGCCCGCCGGAGGCCGAGGATCCAAGCGTCAGTACTCCAGTCGGCGTGCCTGTCAGCTTTGGAGTCGTCGTGATCGGCCCACCCGACCCGGAGGGCGATGACGTCATTATTTCCTTTTTCCAGGACCCTCCGAACGGAACCGCCGTGATCGATGGCGGGCTGGGTTTCACCTACACACCCGATCCTCAGTTCTTCGGCGTCGACACTTTCCAGTTCACGCTCGACGATCAGCATGGCGGCACGGATACAGGTACGGTCACGGTCACGGTCGCAGCAAACAATGCGCCCGTGGCACAGAACGACACCGCCAGCACCCGCTCCGGCCCGAGCTCCGGGCAGCAGGTGCAGATCAATGTGCTCGCGAACGACAGCGATCCGGACGGCCCCGTACATGAGAGTGCGTTTACTGTCGACATCCCAGGTTCCCCGCCGGCCAACGGAACCATCGACACGATCACGCCCTCTGGGGCGATCCGCTATACGCCGAACCCCGGTTTCTCCGGCAACGACGTATTCACCTACCTCCTCGACGACAGTTTCGGCCTCACCGATACCGCGACCGTGACCGTGACCGTAACCGCGGACGCGCTCCCCGTCGCCAATCCGGACGATGCACAGACGAGCCAGGACACGCCCGTGGCGATCGCTGTGCTCGACAACGACACCGATGCGGACGACGTCCTCTCCTATAACGACCTCGAGTTCACGCAGCCGGCGAACGGCTCAGTGAGCCAGAGCTGCCTCGGTAACTGCCTGCCGCCTGTGTACACACCGAGATTCCGCCTTCGTTGGCACCGATACCTTCACCTATCGCGTATTGGATTCGCTCGGCGGGGCCAGCAACTTCACGACGGTCACGGTGCAGGTAATCGATCAACTGCCCCCGCCGCCGGATGCGATTGACGACGCAGCGCAGACTTTCAAGAACGAGACGATCACGATCAACGTTCTCGATAACGACGCCAACGTGACGACGATCGCGGCGCTGACGACGCCGCCGAGCCAGGGCGGCACGGTCGCGATCCTCAACCAGGTACAGGTCCAGTACACACCCCCGCAGGATTTCCGCGGCACGGAAACCTTCCAGTACCAGGTCCAGACCGTCTCCGGCATCGACACCGCGACCGTCACTGTATCGGTGCCGAACCGCAACCCGGTCGCAGCCGACGACTCGGCAAGCACGACCGCCGCTCTCGCGGTCACGATCCCGGTGCTGGCGAACGACCATGACGACGACGGTGACGTCCTGCAGATCACGAATGTAACGCCCGCGGCGAACGGCACGGTCAACATCATCGGCGGCGCCATCGAGTACACACCAAACGCCGGATTCATCGGCACCAACAGCTTCGACTACACGATCGATGACCAGGTCGGCGGTATCGACACCGGCAGGGTCACCGTAACCGTCGTCACCGGCGCGAATGCGCCCCCGACGGCGGTGATCGCCGGCGGCAACCGCGATATCGCCGACAGCGACAACGAGCCGGGCGAGTTCGTCGACTTCGACGGCAGCGCAAGCTTCGATCCCGACGGCCAGATCAGCGGTTGCGAGTGGACCGTCAATGGCGACATCCAGGACGTCGGCTGCACGTCGCCTCTGCAGTTCAGGCTCGATGATGGCGACAACACGGTGACGCTCGTAGTGTTCGACGATGGCGAGCCGACGGCGCAGAGCGCTCCGACGACGGTGACGATCCACGTCGCCGCGCCGGGCAACCAGCCGCCGGTGGCCGCGATCGCCGGCGGCAACCGCAGCGTCGGCGATACCGACGGCATAGCGGGCGAGACAGTGAGCGTCGACGGCAGCTGCCAGCTCGGACGCCAATGGCAACGTCGCGAGCTACCAGTGGACCGTCAATGGCCTGGTCGCCGGGTCCGCGACGGGCCCGACGCCCGCGCTGCGGCTCAACGACGGCGTCAACACCGTCGGCCTCAGGGTCACCGACAACGCCGGCGATCGAAGCGGTCCGGTGGCAGTGACGATCACCGTGCAGGCGTCGAACCCGGGGCCTACCGTAACGATCGAGGGTGGAAACCGTTCGCTGCCGGATGGCGACGAGACGCCGGGCGAGCTTGTCCCGTTCAGCGGCTCCGCAACCGATCCGAACGGCGTCGCCACCGCCTCGTTCCGCTGGTTTGTCAACGACATCCAGATCGCAGCGGCCGATGGAAACGCCACGCCGACCCTGGCGCTCGTTGCGGGGAGCAATGTCGTGACATTGACGGCCGTCGACGGCCAGGGCGCGACGGGCTCGGCGACCGTAACCATCACCCTCGGCGAGCCCAACCAGATCGCCGAGCTGCCGGGTCTCACCCCGAACCAGCAATCGACTGCGAACGCGACCGAGAGCGTCTGCTCGCAGTTGCTGAAGGCCGACCCCGCGGCCCTGAGCGAAGAGGAACGGAACCTGCGGGCGACTTGCGGCGTAATCTTCGAGAACGCCGACAACACCGCCGCCGTGATCGAAGCGCTCGACGCGATCAGCGGCGAGCAGATCACGTCGCAGCAGACGACCGCGATCGATTTCTCGATGGCGCAGCTGTTGAACGTCGGCGCGCGGCTGCAGGCGCTCAGGATGGGCGCCCGGGGGTTCAGCACGGCGGGGCTCAACCTGGGCAACCCGGTCGGGGGCGTGCCGATGTCGGCGCTGGCTTCGCTCGGCAAGCTGCTGCTCGGCGAGGGCGGCGCGAGCGGCGACGACGATGCCGAGGGCGGGCTGCTCGACCGGCGGCTCGGAATCTTCGTCAACGGCGCGATCCGCTGGGGTGATAAGGATGCGACCGAACGGGAATCGGGGTTCGACTTCGAGTCGCAGGGATTGACGATCGGCGCCGACTATCGGTTCAGCGACGGGTTCGTCGCCGGGCTCGCGGTCGGTTACGCAACTGGTGACGCCGATTTCGACAACGACGGTGGCGGCCAGGATTCCGACGGCTACGCCGGCACGCTTTACGGGACCTGGTACGGCGAGCGCGGCTATTTCGACGCGATCGCAAGCTACGGCCAGGTGAGCTACGACTCGACCCGCAACATCAACATCACGAGCCTCGGCATCAGCGACCGTGCGATCGGCGACACCGACGCCGACCAGTACGCGCTGGGCCTCGGCACCGGTTATGACTTCGGCAAAGGCGCGTTGCGCTTCGGGCCGACGCTCTCGCTCAACTACGTGAAGATCGAGGTCGACGGGTTCACGGAAACGACCGAAGGCACGAGCGGGCTCGCGATGCAGTTCGACGACCAGAGCGCGGACTCGCTGACTGCGAAGTTGGGGGGCCAGCTCGCCTATAACCTGAGCCGCACGTGGGGCATCCTGACCCCGCAGGCGCGCTTCGAATTCGTCAGGGAATTCCAGAACGACTCGCAGCAGGTGACGGTCAGCTTCGCAAACGGCCAGTTCGTCGGCACGCCCGGTCAGCCGGACAGCTTCGTCGTGTTCACCGATGACCCCGACGAGTGGTATTTCAACTGGGCGGTCGGATTCTCGGCGACCTTCGCCAACGGGTTCTCGGGCTTTGTCGACTACGAGTCGACCGAGGGACTGGACACGATCACGATGCAGGAGGCCAGTTTCGGCCTGCGCTACCAGACGAAATTCCGCTAGTGGCGCGCGCGTGAATCAAGCACGACCGCATCGACACTGCAAAGAATACCCACCTGCAACTGTTGGGTTATCGGAGAGCCGACATGATTAACTTCCTTTCCAAGGCGGACGCGGAAGCGGCCTTTGGGGACGCGCAGGCAGAATATGCGGCCAAGTTTTGCACCAAACCTGCAACAATTGCCTACTTCAACGAAGTTCGGGAGTGGTCCAAGGGCAGCCCGACCGCGAGAGCCATCATCAAGCGCGTCGAGGAAGCCGATGTGGTCATCAACTTCATTGGAATGAACGGGGGCTTTCAGTGCTTCGATGAGTCCGCAAAGAACCGGCTTTCGAAACGAGATGAGCCTACGATCTACATCGACCTGCTCGGAAAGATCAGTGTCTATGTCAGAAAGCCCCACGAGAACGTTCTATCGAGGAGCCAGACGCCTCACGCAAACATGAGTTCGTTCAACAACCGCATCGCGCTCCTGCACGAACTGGGTCACGCCAAGCAATTCATCGAGCGTCCGGAGTGGTATCGCTTCTACGCGGGTGCAAAGAAAGACGCCGATTCCCGGGCGAAGCTCGAAACCGGCAAGCAGAATGTGCCCGCGACACACGGAATATTTCGCCAGGAGCTCGAAACCAAGGCGACTGAGGTGTGGACGAGAAAGCTCACTCCCCCGAAGCCGAAGATTGCGCCCGGTCCTGCCGCAATCGCTGGTTCTCCTGGAGGCATGCCTCCCGGGCCTCCTGGCGTTCCCAGGGCTCCCGGACCTCCCGGTCCTCCCGGTCCTCCCGGCGTCCTTGGCGGGTCGAATGTGAGGCAACAGGTCCAGGCCATCCTGCCGACACGATCCGAGAGGCCCAAGGACCAGACGTGGTTCGTCGTCATCGATGTCGACAATATGCAGCGTCACGAGTGGCCGATCTGTACCGAGATGGGTCTGCCAATCCGGATGCACTACTCGGACCTCTCCGCGTAGCGGGATCGCGCAGATCTCGCGGTCTGTTGGCACTTTCAACTGGAGCCCGCACGATGAACAATGAGAGCGACAACGCCACGGCAGCGTCTTCCTGGACGGGCTCGCGCCTGCAAAGAGCCGCCAGGCGGCTCGCGGTGGCGTGCGCCGCGCTATCAGGGCTCGCGAGCCTGCCTGCAGCCGCGCAGTCGCTGAACCCGAACCAGCAGTCGATGTCGATCGCGATCCGCAATCCCGCACTGCCTGGGACCGAGGATCCGGCGCTGTGCCCCAGCCTGGTGCGATTGAATGCCTCCAACGACGGGCTGCCAGCGGACCAGCAGGCGTTGCTGGATCGCTGCGGACGCGTGGTTCGCGAACCGAATGCCGCGCTGAAGGCGACGGCGCTGCAGGAGATCACCGCCGAGGAGCTCAACGCGCCGGCGGCGAACGCCATCGACTTCGGCCTGGCACAGCGTGCCAACATCGCCTCGCGCCTCATCTCGCTGCGCAACGCCGGCTCGCCCCTCGCGGGCCTGGTTGATCCGCACTCCCTGTACGCGACGACCGGCGGCGCGAGCGGCGACGAAGCCATGGGCGGCAAGCTGGGGCTCTTCATCAACGGCAGTCTTGGCAACGGCGACAAGGACGAAACCGCGTTCGAGGCGGCCTACGACTTCGAGCTGACCGGGGTCACGGTCGGCATCGACTACCGCTTCACCGATTCGATGATCGGCGGCGTCGCGGTGGGCTACGCGACGAGCGACACCGACTTCGACACCGGCGGATCGCTGGATGCCGACGGCGTGACGGGCTCCATCTTCGGTTCCTGGTATGGCGAGCGGGCGCACATCGACCTGATTGCCGGCTACGGCTCGCAGAGTCTCGACTCGGTGCGCCGCGTCACCTACACGTTGGCCGAGGAACCGACGCCCATCGATCACACGGCCACCGGGGACACCGACAGCGACGTCACCTCGGCAGGCCTGAGCGCCGGATACGAATTCGGTCAGGGCGCATGGCGCATCGCCCCGACCGCGGCGGTCAGCTACCTCGATGTGTCCATCGACGGTTTCTCCGAGCACGGGGGATCCAATCCCGAACTCAACCTGGAGTTCGACGATCAGGACGCGGAATCGCTGCAGCTGCAGCTCGGCTTCGATCTCGGCTATACGGCGAGCACGTCGTGGGGCGTCGTCACGCCATACGCGCGCGCGATGCAGGTCTGGGAACAGGAGAACGACCAGCAGACCTTCTTCATCCGCTACGTCGCCGATCCGTTCAAGACCCCGGAGACAACCGCGGCGGTGACTTCTGACGATGCGGACGACTCGTTCGTCCTGTGGGCCGTGGGCATCTCGGCGGTGTTCGCCAACGGATTCGGCGGTTTCATCGATTACGAGTCAGTCGCCAGCCTCGACACCGTGAGCTACGGCGAGTTCACCCTCGGCCTGCGTTACCAGTTCCGCTGACCGGCCGGCGCGAGTCGTCGCCACGCCCTCGCCGGCGAGGATCGATGGCCACACGCGCTCCCAGCCGCGCGCGTGCGACACGCCGTGCAGCACGGCGATGCCCGTCGCACCCAGCCGCCGTGCCGCTGCCGCGACGAGCTCCGGCGGAACGACCTTGTCCCGATCGCCGACAAGATGCTGCTGCAGCATTGATGCCGGCAGCGGCCCTGCATTCACGGGGTTCAGCGACCCTTCGAGCGGTGTGTAGCCGTGGTACGTCGTCCAGGCGTCCACATCGAGGTTGCCAGCGATAGTGACGATGCGTTGCACGCCGCCGAGGCGCGCAGCGAGCAGCACGGCCAGCGCACCGCCACCGCTGTGCCCGTAGAGCTCGATCGCGTCCGTGCCGCGACCCTCGCGCAGCTGCTCGATGACGCGCGCCATGCTGTCCACGATCCGCGGACTGAATCGATCCAGTGTCCAGTCGCGTGGCGTGCAGGGCGGATCGTTCGCGAGCCCGAAATAACACGGTCGCCCTACGTAGACCGACGGTGCGGGATCGAGTGTCATCAGTTGCAGCATCAGGGGGTGACGCGGCGTCGGGTCGGCGGCCACGTCGTAGCGGGCGACGTAGGGCGTCCCGTCGCCCTCGATATAGACATGCAGCGCCCCCCGTTTGTCCATCCGGGCGCTCGTGAACACGACGTGCCGGTAGTCCGTGCCGTGCTGCACGCCACGCCCGAGCCCGAATTCGCGCGCGATCCCGTCGGCGCGCCGCAGGCTCCCCGTGCACGCGGTCGCGACCATTGCCGCCGCCACCGCGGTCACGAACACGGCCGGGCGCGCGCCCGTGCGTGGCTCGCTCGTCAGGCACATCCTGCTACTTCGCGGCCGGATTCACCGCGGCATCCGCCTCGCGCTTGATCTCGAGCAACGTTTCCCGCGTCGGCTGGATCTTGAGTCCGTAGCCGGCGAGCTCGGCGGCACGCGCCGCGTCGCCCGCGTCCAGCAGGCGCCGGGCCTCGGATTCGTACCTCCGCACGATCTCGACGATGCCCTCGGCCGCCTCCTTGCTCGCCGGGTCCATCCGCAGCGCATTGCTGTAGGCGCCGTAGGCGCTCGACACGCCCTCGGAAAGGAGCGCGCTGTCGAACTTCACCGCGGCGAGCTGCATGTAGTCGCGACCCTGCTCGAGCAGCATATCGCGCAGCTCCGCGTCGACTTCGAAAGGCTCGCCGCTCTGCTGTGCGCGCTGATCGGCCTGCGCCTGCGCCGCGTCCGTCAGCTGGCGCATGAGCTGCTCATCCGGGTTGGCGCGGGTGAACCACCAGGCCCCCGCCGCGAGCGCGGCGACCGCAATTCCGGTGGCGGTCGTCGACAGCAGCGACTGCCGCAGCGCCCGGCCGCGCGCGCCGAGTGGCCCGGCGAGCTCGTCGAGAAACGCCTCTACGGTGGGCGAGCGGTCTGGCTGCCGGAACGCGAGTCCCCGGACGAGCGCGCGATGCTGGCGCCGGCCCATGCCGGGCGCGCGCTTGACGGTCATGCCGTCGTGAGCAGCCTTGACCGCGGTTGCCCCGCCGAACGGATGGCGGCCGGTAAGCAGCTCATAGGAGACGCAGGCGAGCGCGTAGACGTCGTCGCGCGGATCGGGTTGCTCGTCGAGAAGCATTTCGGGGCTGGCATAGGCTGGCGTCAGCGCGCCGAGCGAGCCGGCGTCGAAGCGCGTGCCGGCGGCGCGATCGTCGCCCTGGCGTGACAGGGCGCGCGCGATGCCGAAGTCGAGGACCTTGACCTTGCGCTCACCGGCGACGAAGACATTGCCGGGCTTGAAGTCCGCGTGAATCACGCGTTCCTGATGGGCATAGGCCAGCGCCCGCGCACAACCCTCGATGATCGGCCAGGCATCCTTGAATCGAAGCCCCTGCGGATGACGCTGGATGAACCGATCGAGCGGCTCGCCCTCGAGGAACTCCATCGTCATGTAGATGAGCGACGCGTCGCGATCGAAGTCATAGACGGTCACGACGTTCGGGTGCGCAAGCGACTGCGCGCGGCGCGTCTCGCGCTGCAACGCCATCAGCGCCTCGGGGCGACGGCGGAACTCGTCGTTCAGGAACTTGATCGCGACATACGGGTCGCGGTCGCGCGCTTCTTCCTTGCGCAGGTCGCGCGCCTTGAAGACGACCCCCATCCCGCCTTCGCCCAGGCGCCGCTCGAGCACGAACCGCTCCTTGACGACCATGCCCTGCTCGAGTTGCTGCTCGATGACCCAGGTGCGGGTCTCCGCAGCCTCATTTTCCCGTCCGGTCCGCGGGCCGCTCGCCGGTCCGGACGACCAGCCGGCGGCCGGATGCGAGACATGCCCGACGCCGCGGGGCGGTGCGCCGAGCGTGGCCCCGCCCTGCGCCGCCCGGGTTCCCGATGCTGCGCCCGTCCCGGTGGGTGATCGGAGCATCGTGCGATCACCGCGAGGCGACTCCTGCGGCTCTGGATTCCGCATCCGGGTCGCCGCGTCGCGAGCCGCACCGGCGGCGCATTCGTCGAGTGCGGCGGGTTGGTGGTGCGCGCGCGGACTCCGGCCTGCAGGCGATCCTTGACCCGCAGGTAAAGGTCGAAATGCAGCTCGTTTCGCGCGTAGAGTGCGTCGATCTCGCGCTGCAACGCCGCGCCGGCTTCGGGCGACTGCTGGTTCGCTTCGTCGACCCCGCTGAACAACGCCTCGGGAGGCGCCTCACCTCGCAGCACGGCGTACAGCAGCTCGAGCAGGGCCTGCGGCGTCATCGGCCCTCGATAATCAAGGTATCCGACGAGTCAGCGCCGGCATGCGCATGCACGACAACGACCGTCACGTTGTCGGCGGCGTTGCCCTGCAGCACTCGCGCGATCAGAGCCTCCGAGGTGCCGGCCGCATCCTGACCGGACATCAGCTCGGCGATCGATGCCGACGCCAGCTCACCGTGCAGGCCGTCGCTGCACAGCAGGAACCGGTCGCCATCGCGCACATCGAAACTGAGCTGCGCAATGTCGATTTCCGCGTGACCGCCGAGCGCGCGCGTGATGACGTTCGTTGGCGCCGTCTCCGCGTTCGCTGCCAGCTCCACCGCCTCGCTGTGATCGACGGTGAGCTGCTCGAGGCTGCCACCGCGCATGCGGTACAACCGGCTGTCACCGGCCCACAGGCAGACGCCCGTGCCCTCGCGCACCATCAGCGTGACGAGCGTCGTGCCGATGACGGTCGGGTTCACGGCGCGCTGCGACAGCGAGTACAGGTACTGGTTGACGCCCTCGAGCGTCTCGCGGACGACGCGAACGAACTCGGGGAACACCGCCTTCGGCTCGACGCTGGCCAGCGCGTCGGCCGTGGCACGACTCGCGAGCTGCCCGGCCGAATGACCGCCCATGCCATCGGCCACCGCCCATAGGCCGATCTCCGGACGCGCAATGTAGGCGTCCTGGTTTTCATCGCGAACACGGCCCGGATGCGTGCTGCCCGCGGACTCGATATGCAAGGCGGGTGTTGCCGGAAGCATCACGCTCGGCATCGACAGGAGACTGGCCGCCGGCGCGCCGCTCTGCCACGGCCATTCGTCCCAGGCGCCGGACAGCATCGCGGAGAACGCGCGCGACTCCGGCAGGCCACGCGTAATCAGCCACGAGGGCTGGACACTCGCCGAGCCGCTGCTCCACCAGAACACGGCGTCGGGCATCGCGTGACTGATCGATTTCTCGAGCCAGATCAGCGCCGTCGGAGTCACATCGACACGATTGCCGAGCGACAGGTGCAGGCAGCCCTCGCTGATCGAGCCCGGATCGCCCAGCCCTCCGGCGGCAAGGTTCTCCGGCAGAGTATCGATGGCGCGCGGCGAGCCGCTCGGCAGTCGCGCCGATGGACTCGTCGAGTGCATCGACGGTCCGCGCATCGTCCTCCAGGTGTGCGAGTACCAGGTCTTCGACGCGTTCGAACCACGCGGCGCAGCGGTCCGCCACGACGAGTCCGACGCAACGGCGCGGCAACCGGGCGAAGACCGTGAACGGGAAATGCCTGCCCACCCTGTCGACGCTCGGAAACAGCACTCCGGCGACCGGCTGCTCGTCGAGCACGCCTGGCTGCACGAAGAACCGCCACATCGGCGCAGTCAGGTAGAGGTCCAGCCACCCGTCGCCCAGTCGCTCACGGCTCGCCGCGAGTGATTGCTGCAACCACGCATCCCAGGCGACCACGGTCCGATCGGCGACATGGCGCCGGACAAAATCGCCAAGCGTCGGCAGCTTGCCGTAGAAACCGACCGCGAGTGCATCGGACATCGTTAACCGCCGCAACGGAACCGGGCGACTGCCGGGGTGTTGAATGGATTACGGATGGAGCTCGCCTCGAGCATGAGCTGCGCGCTGTGCCCGCCCGCGCCGAGACTGACGCGATGACGCACCTCGCTCGCCGGCGTGAGACTGGCGGCATCGAGCATGCGGAACATCGCCCAAGGCCCGTCGAACACCAGACTGGCAGCCCGGGCCTGCGCCCGTGTCGAAAGTCGCGACGACCATGCTGCGCGGCATCGCTCGGCCATTTCAGCGCCCACCGCGCCTGCGGGCCGTGCGCATACTCGAACGACTGGCCGCCTGCCTCGAGCACGAAACGCTGCACGTCCGCGTCGAGGCTTTCGGGCATCAGCGTAAATCGGACCTCCGGGTCGGCCGCCCCCTGGCGGAAGTACTGCTGGCGGACCCGGTCGACGGCCTCGAACTGCACCGGGATCGATGCCGGCAGTCCCATCGACCCATCACCGGCCTGGCGCCAGCGCCAGGGCGATCGGGTCGTGTCTATCAGCTGCGCGAGGTTTGTCTTGAAGAAGGTGTCATAGACGCCGCCGTAGCCGAATAGCCGCGCGAAGTCCGCGACCGGCACGTCGCCCGCCGCGCCCTTTGCGAACGGGTAGCGCCCAGCGACGATCGCATTGCACTCTGCGACGACCTCACCCTTGTACAGCTGTGCAAGCTCGCCGCTCGCCTGCGTGCGGACGAGCGCCTGGCTGGAACCCGCCAGTGGCCCGAGGATGCCGGCAACCGACGGCGGCAACTGCGCCGCTTCGATCTCGATGGCGCGGGCGGCCCCACCCCCGCCGCCGGATGTGACTTCCTGCAGCGCCGCCGCCCCGCCGACCGAGTCGCTCATCGCGCCGAGCTGGGTCGACATCTGGGCGAGCAATCCGAGTGTTCGATCGATTGGCGCCTGCCCCGGTGGCCCGGTGACAAGCCGCTGCAGCTCCGCGAAGTGCGCGGTGACCGCCCCGCCCGGCTTCACGACCGGCGCGGCAGGCGCGGCCGTGGCGCCGGTTCCCTTCAGGAGCTTGCTGAGAGGGGAACTCGAGGCCTTCGCGAGCGCCTTTTCCGCGAGGCTTGCCGCTGCGGAGGGATCTTCCGCCGGTGTGAGGTTGGTCTCCTTCGCGACGATCGTGAGCAGCACCTTGAGCGGCGAGCTGCCGCTGCCGAGGATGCCGAGACTCTTCGCGGCGTCCTGCGCGCTGCCGAGCGGCTTGACCTCGAGGTCCGCCAGCACGGCGTCCCAGGTCGTGATGTAGTCACGCTCGTAGAGCGCGACGACGTCACGCGTCAGCTGGTCGTCGATCGCGACCGGCATCGCCCCCTCGCCGAATACCCACGCGTCCTCCTTGAGCGCAGCGGTGATCTCGCGCCCGCCTTTGCCGCTGACCTCGTTGAAGACATCCCGGGTATAGAGCGCCGGCACCGGGTCCGCGAACGATCGGCCGCTGGGCCGGCGAAACACAGTGTCGAGACCCTGCACCTGCTGATCGAGTCGCAGCGGCGGATGGTCCGGCCCGGTATAGGCGAGCTTGAGCCGGCTGTAGGCGAGCGCGGCGGGCGTTGCGACCGAGAGCGCGTTGCGCGCGCGAGTGACGAGCGAAGCGTCGACGGCAACCGGACGCAGGCTCTCATCCGTCAGCAGCGCCTCGAGATGCCCGACGAGCTCGCTGCGGACCTGCGGCTGGTCCGGGTACTGGTTTTCCCACTCGATCGCCGACAGGACGGCCATCTGTTCCGGGACCAGCCGCTTCGGCTCGGCCAGCATCAGGTAGCCCTTGAGGTATTCGTAGAGCTTGTCTGGCTCGCCGGCGAGCGCATCGATGCGCGCGCCGAACGCCTGCGCGAGATCGGGTACCAGTGTCGCGTTCAGCTCGCGCGCGTATGCGTCGCGCGCGGCCTTGCCGACGGCCCGGCCCTGATAGAGCCCGGACCGCATCGACCACGGTGCGGCCCGTCCGTCGTGACTCGCGACCTCGACGATGTGCTTCAACGCCGTCAGCCGCGGCAGCTGCTGTGGCAACGGTGCCGGCCGAGCTTCCGGCGGCGTGTCCGCGAGCGCGTCGACTGCCTGACCGACATCCTTGAGGTAAGCGCGATTCTTCCCGAAGCTCACGGCCAGAGCGACGACGCCGAGCACCGCGAGCAAGGCGAGGCCGGCGTACGCGGCGAGCTGCAGAGCTGCCTTCTGCAGCTCGGCGCGCCGGTCGGTGCCGGCGAGGCCTGCCTCCTGCAGCACCACGTCGCGCAGCAGCTGCTCGATGAAATAGGCGCGTCCGGCCTCGGGCGCCGCAGCCCGCCCGTCCGTGCCCAGACCGGCGGCCCGGCCGAGGCTGCCGAGCAAGCGGTCGATCGGCGTGCCTTCCTGTGTACCGCTCGTCAGGTACACACCCCGCAGGAACAACCGGCGGTCCTGTTCGGAGCCCCGGAATGCGCCATCGACGAGCTCCAGCAATCGCGTCTTCAGCGCCGCAAACTGCTGCGGAAACCCATACAGCAGGGACCGTCGGCGCGGATCGCGCTCGTCCCGCAGACGCTGGTTGATCCCGGCGTTCAGCCGCTCGACCAGCGCATCGAACTCCGCCGGCAGCGTTCGCAGCGCCCGGCCGCTGCGACTGTCGTCGATCGCAAAGGTCGTGCCCCAGACCTGGCGGCGTCCGGCCGGATCGAGATCATCGAAGTACTCGCGGAACCCGGCGATAAGATCGAACTTGGTCACGAGCAGGTAGACCGGCAGGTCGATGCCGAGACCGCGATTGAGTTCCGCGGCCCGCTGTCGCATCGCCATCAGGTCCGCATCGAACTCCGCGGGCGACCGCGTGAGCAGGTCGGACGCGCTGTAGGCGACGAGCACGCCGTTGATCGGTCGCCGGCGCCGGTGTCTCTTCAGCAGCTGCAGGAACTGCGACCAGCCCTCGCCGTCCGCGATGCGATCCGAATCCTGGGTCGTATACCGGCCGGCCGTATCGAGCAGCACCGCCTCGTCGGTGAACCACCAGTCACAGTTGCGCGTGCCGCCGACGCCTTTGATCGCGCGCCGGCCGACCTCCTGTTCCATCGGGAATCGCAGACCGGAGTTGACCAGCGCCGTGGTCTTGCCCGAGCCGGGTGGGCCGATGATCACGTACCAGGGCAGCCGGTAGAGATTGCCGCCGCCGCGGCGATCCTTCTTGAGACGGGTGACCGCGTCATCGAAGCGCTGCCTGAGCTGCGAGACATCGGCGGAATCCGTCGGTCGTGCCTCGCCGACCATCGGCGCGTCGGCCTGCTGAGTCACCTCCGCGACGAGCTTGCGACTGCCGCGCGTCTCGCGCCAGGTCCGCCAGAGCATCCCCGCAACCCACACGAGCAGCAGGATGAGCGTCGCGATCACGCGGCCGGTGACGCTTTCCATCGGCCTCGCGCTGCCGAATGCGAAGTACGGCCCCAGCAGCCAGATGACCGCCAACAGCAGGACACAGCCCGAACACCGCAAAGGTCCAGCGGTTGAGCAGCAGCTTCTTCATGACACGTCCCCGGAGGCAACGTGCACGATCTCGACACGGCGGTTCTTCGCGCGGTTCTCGGGTGTATCCGGTGGGTTGTACCTGGGCTGCGTGGACCCGACGCCATTTGCCTGCAGCCGCGCCGGAGCGCTGAGCCGCGTCTTGAGCCGATCCAGCACGGCAAGCGCACGATCGGAGGACAGCTCGAAATTGTTCTGATACCGAAACGAGCGGATCGGCAGGCTGTCGGAATGCCCGACGACGAGCACTGGTCCGGGCAACTCTTCGAGCGCCGTGCCGATGCGGTCGAGGACCGCATCGAACCGCGGGTTGATCCTGGCGCTGCCGGGCGCGAACAGGTCGCCACCCGAGAGCGTCACGATGCTGCGCGCGCCCTGCTCCTCGACGGCGAGCGACCCCTGCTGCTCGAGATCGGCCAGCAGCTGCTTGAGTGTCACGGTCGGCGGAATCGCGGGCGCCGGCGCGAGCCACGTTCAGATCCTGCATCCCGACCTGGGACAACGCGGTCAACGCGGGCTCGGCGGATCGTCCGAGCTGGATACGGAAGTACAGATAGCTGCCGGCCAGCACCGCGACGGCCGCCGCGGCGACGACCCACAGCGGCACGTAGCGCAGCAGCGGATTGCGTCGATCCCGCACCCCCTGCCAGCGCGGCGAAAGTGCCGCGGCCGGCGAACCGCGGAGCGTGCGCAACTGCTCGAAGAGCTCGTGCTGCAGGCGGTCGCGCTGCATCGGGCCCTGCGGATCCAGGGCGTACTTGCCGGTGAATCCCAGGCTGACGCAGGTGTACAGCAGCTCGAGCAGACCCGCATATGTGCGCGAATCGGCGCGCGTGCGTTCCAGCAGCTGGAAAAACTTCTCCCCGCCCCAGGTCTCGCGATGAAAGATCGACAGCAGCGGCTGCGTGCCCCAGTCGCCGCGCGCGCCCCAAGGGGTGCTGAGCACCGCCTCGTCGATCGTTGCGCACAGCGCATACCGCGCCGCCGCGATCTGGTCGACGGCGACTCCGCCAGCCTTGGCGCGTTCCTCGAAGCTGCGCATCTCGGCCACGAGCTGCTGCCGCAGCGTCGCCGCATCCGGCCCCTCACCCGTGTGACGCAGACGGCCCGCCAAGGCGAGCAGTGGTGCCGCTGCTGCGACGAGCGGATCGAGACCGGCGGCTGCGTCTGCTCCGGTCATCGGAGCCAACCCCCCCGGCGCACTCGGCGGAGGGG
Organism: uncultured Gammaproteobacteria bacterium; assembly: GCA_963728295.1. GTDB lineage: Bacteria > Pseudomonadota > Gammaproteobacteria > Steroidobacterales > Steroidobacteraceae > DATJKD01. Next base: position 18,639 of record CAVSKB010000018.1, read on the forward strand.
GCGGCGGCGCGAACGGGGCCGGTGCGTGTGACGCGCCCGGCAGCTCGGCCGCCTGGGGCGGAGCTGGAGGCGGAGGCGCGGCCTGGGCCGGTGGCTGTGCGGCGCGGCCCGCACCCGGCCGGGGCTTCAGGATCGTGCGGTCGCCGCCGGAACCGTCGCCGTGCTGGTTGGCCATCGTGCTATCCGCGAATTGCCCACAGTTCCAGCTGCAGCCCGGGGAACTCGCCCGCGACGTGCACTGCAACGCCCCCGGCGGACCGCAACTGCTTCCACAGCTCACCCCCGGATTCGACTTCGAAGTACTGATAGCCCGCGTGATACGGAACCTGTCGCGGCGGTGCGGGCAGGCCCCGCAGCGGAACGCCGGGCATTCCCAGGTTGACGAGGTTTGCGATGCGTTCGACCGGTCCGACCTTCACCTGCGGAACGAACGAGCGGCGGAACTCTTCGACCGGCAGGTCTGCTCGGGCGGCGAGCACGAACACCGCGGTGTCGTAAAGGGTCTTGTCGGCGACGACGCCAACGCGGATGCCGAAGCGCTTCAGCTCGAGCGGGATCGACACCGCATTCTGCTCGAGCACGGCGGCCAGGACGCTGCGCACGGCCCCGAACAGCGGCTCGAACGTCGCGCGCAGATCCTCATGCCGGTAGGGATCGAGCGGACTGGGTCGCTTGGCCGGCAATGTGTAGGTCGCGAGCTCGCCTGCGAGCCCCGCAGCAAATCGGAACAGGTCTTCGGGGTGCACCGAGCCGTTCGCCGCCAGGTGAGTCGCCACCGGCTCGTAGCGGTTGATCGCCTGCAACATCAGGTAGTCGGCGACTTCGGCGCTCGCACTGCGTCCGCTGGCCGTCACGCGGCCTCCGAGTGCCTCACCCCGCTGGTGCAGCAACCCCTGCAGTTCGCGGAGGAACGAAGCCAGCACCGGCGCCGTTGCGGACCGCATCACGGTGGGAATGAACCGTTCGTCCAGCACAACCTGGCGATCCGCGCGGCATTCGACGATACGCGCGAGCGGGATGCAGGCGTACTCGTCCAGCGGATCACCCTCGACGAGCAGCTGCGCGCGGACTGCCGCGACCTCCATCACAGCGGGCTCCTCGTTCCCGCCGGTGTTGTCGCGGACCTCGATCTCCCCGCTTGAATGACGTGTGACTTCACGCGGGCGGTCCGCCCGCCCCACATCGAGCGCTCCGGCACGACGGAGTGGCAAGGCCAGGAACACGGTGCGATCGCGAGTTGCGCCGGTGACCTCGAGCGCCGGTGGAACCGGATCGTCGTCGGGCATGCTGAACGGCGTGCCGTCGGGCATCACGCCACGCGCGCGACGCACCGCGATTCGGCCGGTCGCGAGCAGGTCGCGCTCGAGCTCGAGCTCCGTAAAGCCCCAGCCCCAGGGGTGCAGGGATGACGCCCGGATCTCGAGCTGGCGTTCGATGGCGCGTTCCTGCTGCTGGAAGTGCTGCGGGCGCAGGAACAGGCCTTCACGCCATACGACCCGGTTGTTGATGGTCATCCCCTGGTTCTCCGGACGCTCTGCGTCATTGCCATTGCGCAGTCACGGCGTCGGCCTTAACGCTGACTGCGAGCCTGATGGTCGAGCCGGGTGCGGGCCGCGCTGGAACGGGCACGTTGACCCGCCAGGTTGCCTTCCGAAAGTCGCGATAGGCCGCGACGATGCCGACCGACTGCATCGCCGGGTTCAGCTTGAAGGTCACGTTGCCGCTCGCGCCGGGCGCCAGCGGGACTTCGTGACGTCCGAGTGCCGCAGCACCGAGGATCGCTGCGTCCTGTTGCCAGAGCGCAAAGAAGTCGGCCTTGCCGAACTCGGTGGCATCGCCGAGCTGGTACACCCGCACGGTAATCGGCGAGGCGCGGCCATTCGGGTCCGGGTTGACGTCGGGTGTCGCTGCGAGGTCGATCGCAACAGTCACGGGCGCCGGTGGCTCGACTACCGGCGGCTTGGCGCAGCCCGCCGCCAGCAGCGCCATCGCCGCAAACGCGCAGGTCGCGCCGAAAACGCGTGACCGGTCACGCTGCATGGGCCTCGGCGACATCATTCAGCCCCTTTCGCCGCGCCCTGAGCGCAGCCGCTGGATCTGTTCCTCGTAGGCGCGCGCGAACTGGTCGCCGAACATCCTGCGAAAGCAGTCGTCGGCGTCGGCCGTCGCTTCCTTGTAATAATCTTCAAACGCTTCCCAGTACCGCCCCTGCCCGCCGAAGCCTAGCGATCGACGGCCCGGCTTGGCATCGAACTGCGCCTTGAGTGTCCGGGGGTCGAAACGTTGCAGCATGAACTCGAAAGCCGCGCGCATGCCGGCGAGCATGGCCAGCTGATGGTGGCGCACGTCCTTGAAGGCGTCATCGAACGCCGCTGTGGTGCCCAGGTAGGCCGGATTGCGCTTGAGCAGCAGGTTGTGGATCGCGTCTTCGGCATTGACCGCCATCTTGAGCGGATTGTTGTCACGCGTCTTGAAGGTCGTCTGCGGCAGCCGGAACTCGTTGCGGATCTCGCTGCGGGCGCGCAGCACTTCCATCAACCCCTCGATAACCGAACGTAGCACCTGTCCAAACTCGTTCATGACTTCGGGCGAGACCGCCTCAGCCGGCACGCCGGCACCGCGCAGCAGACTGGCGAAGTCAACGCTGCCGGGACCTGCGAACGCCGGTGGACTCGCTGAAGCCGGCGGAGCCACCGGCGGCGGCCCGTACGCCGGGGGCGCAGCCGGTGCGGGACGTCGCGGAACCATTGGCGGCGCCACAGGCGCAGCCGGCAGAGGTTCCTCGACTTCCCAGTTGGTGGGGATCCCCCCCGCTGCAGGAATCGCGGGAGGTGCCGTCGGCGGATGCACCGGAGGCGGCGGCGCAAAGGCGTCGTGGATCACTGGCCGTCCCTGCAGGCTCGCGGCGCTCGGTCCGGCCGGCGCCGCCGCGGGCACCGGATCCAGCAGCGGATTGAAATCGCTCGGGATGACCCCGCCCGCCTCCGGGACGATGTCCCCGAGTCCGAGCGGCGCGGCCGTCGGCACGTCGAGCAGCCCGGGGGCGGCAGCGCCGGCGCCGGGCATCGCTGGCTGAGCAGGGGGCGCCGACTGGCCGCGGAGTATCTCTGTTGCGGCGCCGGGCTTGGTCATGGAGACCTGCACCGCGATCTCGAAGGGGTCGATGAAGACCTTGTCGCCGTCCTTCAGCGGAAACGGCTCGTTGGGGTGCAGCCGGCTCCCGTTGACGACGACCCCGTTGCCGCTCTCGTTGTCTTCGAGAAAGAAGGTCCCGCCGATGGCCCGCACGCGTGCGTGGCGTCCCGACACGTGCGGGTCCGGCAGCACCCAGTCGTTGCCGGCCCTGCGTCCGATCGAGCCGCCCGCGGTCGTAAAGATCGCGCGGCTGGCCGCACCGAGCGAGGCGGCTTCACGGCCGGTTATTTCGAGGATCAGGAACATCCGGATTTGCGAGGGCTCGAGCCGTCACCCTCCGATCAGGACTGTCGGGCAGCCGAGGATGATCGTCCCTCCGTGCGCGGTCAGGTCACCCATGCGGGCCGCCGGCTTGTTGGAGATCAACACGGTCATCGACCCGAGCACGATGACGTCCGGGGGTCCGACGCAGACGCACTGCGAGGTGACGGTGGCCGACGGCAGGTTGCCGATCAGCACGGTCGGGCCGCCGGGTGAGACGATCGGTCCGCCGACGTGCGGGATGGGCGGCAGCCCCGGCGTCACCATCGGGCAGGTGTGCATGTCCGTGATGCGTGCGGCGGGTTTCACGGTCGGTCTCCTCTCATACCCGTCCAGGGGCGAATGTGGTGAGCGCCCGGTCGATGAACTGCGCGAGCTGCTCGTCGTACCGCGCGGGATGTGCGGCAGCGGTCAGCTTGAGCGCCGCCGCGACGGCGTTCCCGGACAGCCCGGGCGGCGGCGGCACTTCGTACTCGCCGGACGGCAGCATCGTTCCCCCGCTCCAACCCGCTGCCGCGGCCAGCCATGCGCCCGCCGTCTTGAACCCGAGCCGGTCGGCGAGCTGCAGCGCGGCGCGACGGTGGTCTTCACTCGGATCCTTGAGCCAGCGCTGTGCAGCCGCCAGCGCGCTCATCTCTATCGGATCCGCCGTGCCATCGGTCTGTGCTGACCTGCCAGCACTCGCATCCCCACGCGATCGCGTACTGCTTCGGCAGCAGATAGGTCAGCACGTCGACCGCATCGTTCAGCAGCCCGTCGCGGCGCAATGAGTCGAGGTAGGTGCGAACGCTGACCAGCCCGTCTATCCGCCGCCGCGCTTCATCACCGAGCCGCTCCATGGGGGTCAGCATCGTCGAGGCGACGCCCGAATCGGCTTCGAGGGCCTTGAGCATTGCGTAGGACCTCAGTTGATCTTGACCAAGGCGCCCTTAAGCGACGCGATGCCGTTTGCCGACACGTCGACCATCGTACCTTCGACCTTGGTCTGCACGCTGCTCTTGAACTCCGCCTTGGTCGTGCCCTCGACTGAGACCTGCAGGCCCTTGACGGCCACCGAGACGGTCCCGTCGATCTTGACGTCCTTGTTCGACTTCGCGTTGATCGCGCTGTTCGCCTTGAAGTCGATCTTGTCGGTCGCGTCGATCAGCATCGTCTTGCAGTTGATCGTGATCGAGCCGTCCTTCTTCATCACCATCTTGGACTGGCCGGTCTCGAGCGTGATCTCGTCGCCGGCATCGAGATGATATGTCTTGCCAACGACGAACTTGGCGGCGCCTTTCTTGCTCTTGGCGGGCTGGTCGTTGTCGAGCCCGACCGTCCAGGTCCCGTCGTTTTCGACGTTGACCTTGAGGTCCTTTTCCGCGTGCAGGTAGAACTCTTCCTTCCCGCTTTCGTCCTCGAAGCGGATCTCGTTGAAATTGGCGGCGCGCCCGTCTTTGCTGCTGCGGCTCTTGATGCCGCTCTGCGTCGCCTTGTCGGGCAGCGTGTACGGTGGCTCGTGAGTGCCGTTGTAGACGCTGCCGGTGATGATGGGCCGATCCGGGTCGCCTTCGAGGAAGCTGACGATCACCTCCTGGCCGGTCCGCGGGAGGAACTGCGCCCCCCAGCCCTGCCCCGACCAGACTTGCGCGACCCGGACCCAGCAGGAACGCTTGACCTTGCTGTCCCAGTGGAACTTGACCCGGATCCGGCCGTGCTTGTCGACGGGGATCTCCGCATTCTTCGGGTTGTCCTTGCTATCCGAGATCACGATTGCGGTCTGCGCGCCCTGGATCAGCGGCTTGGGCGTCGTTCGCGGCGGACGGAACTGCTGCTTGAGATCGATCGCCTCGATCGAAAGCCCGAAGTCCGCGTCACCCGTATCCCCGGTCTCGTATGCATTCGATGACAGCGTGTAACTTGCGCCGACGATCAGGTAGTCGATGTTGAACGTGGCGCCGCCGGGGTGATCTGCCAGCTTGAACCGTGCTCCGGGCGCGAGGTGCGCGGCATTCCCCTGGCCGCGGGCCGTCCAGTGCGACGACTGCAACTCGTCCAGCCGCAGCCCGGCGACGCGCTTCGATTCGCCCGTGGACATCTGCTGCAATTCGGCCGGGTAGTCGAAGATCGCGTGCTTCGCTTGAGCATGGCCCCGCGCCTTCTCCACTTCCGCACGCAATGACCCTGTCGGCTTGAGGAAATCGAAGTCCGACGTCGCGTACTTCCCCGACTGAACCGCCGCTTGCCAGGTCCAGGACCAGAGGTGGTCGCGTTCACGGCGCGCCTGGTTCGACGAGGATGGAAAGTACGGCACCGATTCGTAGTCCGGAACCGCCTCGTGCGCGGTTGACTTGTCGACCAGGACCATCGTGTGCTTCGAGTCGGTGTGCTCGAAATAGTAGTAGATGCCTTCGTCCTCGAGCAGCCGGCTCAGGAAATTGAACGCCGTCTCGCGGTACTGCACGCAATATTCCCGTTTCAGCGGGTTCGCCCGACAGGTTGAACCGGAAGTCGGAGAACCCATGCTCCTTCGCGACCGTGCGGAAGATGTCTTCGACCGTCTGGTCCTCGTACGACCCGGCAGTCGGCGGAACGGCTCAGGAACCAGAACCACGGGCGCACCGTGGCCTGGTATTCGTGCATCCGCAGCCCATAGCCGACCTGCGCGAACTCGGTGACATAGCCATGGAAGACCCGTGGTTTGTCCGACGCGGGGGGATGGAACAGGATCGTGACCGGCGAACCGAGGATCTTGTCCGCCGACAGGTCTCCCTTGGCACTCTGCAGGCTCAGGTCGAAGTGGAACAGCTGGCTCAGGCGCTCGGCGCCGGAGACGTGCGTGGCAACGACGTCGTCCCCGAACGGGCTCTTGAGCTGCAGCACACGATCCTTATCGGTTGCCGCCACGCTGCTGTCGCTGGATTCTGGCATGTGGCTTCCTCTAATTGGCGCCGCGATGCGCCGGCCCCCCGGCGCTCCGACCCCCAGGCGCCTTCGACTCTACGTGCGGGCGAGGCGCGTTATCTTGCGCCGTCTACTCGGTTGCTACGAGCTTGAGGCAGGCCTCGTCGTCTCGCGAATAGAAGTACAAGCCGTCGGAATCGCTGCCCTCGGCGATGATGACCGACGTCACCTTTTCGAATTTCTGCCGCGCGATGGCGGTCGCCGCCACCTCGTTGATCTTGTGCTGCCGGACGTAGTCCGCCCAGCGCGCGTCGGTCTTGTCGATGCGCTGCCCGGCATTGCCGGCGCGTTGCATGATCCGCAGGAACTGGTAGTAGTCGAAATCGACTACCTTCGAGCGTGCCATTCTTGTAATCCTCGGCTGGCCGATCAGTAATAGCAGGAACAACGCTGATTCATCAACACTTTGCGCGAAAGCGCAGGCGCCGGAGCGGTCCACGCAGACGGTCGGCACCATTGGCCACCTGCACCCGAAGATGGTGTTGTGCACTGCAAAAGCGCCGCTTGCCGGCCCGCTCGATGCGCTGTGTTAACTTCCATTCAAGGGACGCGGGCCTTCTCGAGCAAGATCACCATGCCGCAGTGGGCATCACGGATACGGGGACTGGTCTGGGAGACCAGGCGGCGGAGCGTCTTCAAGGTCGCGACCGTCTATGCGGTCACGGCCTGGGGCGCATCCATGGGCGCAGCGGAACTGCTTCCGGCGTTTGGCGCTCCGGCATGGGTCACCCGCATGTTCGTCGTGTGCGCATGGCTGGGGTTGCCGATCGCGATCGTGCTCGCCTGGGCTTATGAGATCACGCCCCGGGGCATTGTCCGCGACGACGAGGCCGACGAAGACACTCCTGCATCGAACCGGACGGACAACACCACGGTCCTCTCCGGATCGCACGGCAACATACGGGTGGCGTGGCACGACGGGCTGCGTAGCCACGAGAAAACTCTTCAGCGCAGTTTCCGCATTGGCCGCGACGCAACCTGCGAGATCCAGCTCGACGACCCGATGATCAGCCGCCAGCACGCCGAGGTCAGTCACGCCGACGGCCTGTGGTGGATTCGCGACCTTGGCAGCCGGAATGGCACGCTGGTCGACGGTCAGCGCGTTACGCGCGTGCCGCTTCCGGCGCATTGCGAGGTGCGGTTGTACGAGACGGCTCCAGTGCTGAGGCTCCATGTCCGAGCCAGCTCCCAGGCCGCGACGGTGACTTCGTCGCGCATGAATCTGCCGGCGGACTGACCCAGCGCCCGATCAGCGGACCGCGACCGCGACCGCGACCAGCCCGCCGACGTCCACGCCGATCTCGGATCGCAGCACCTCCTCGCCGAGCTCCGCGAGCCGAAATCCGCTCGCGGCCAACGCGGAACGGACGTACGCGGCGGCGTGGGCGTAGCGCCCGTGAACCTGCATGCAATAGCGTGCCTGGGGATCGTCGGTCGCCCAGCGTTCGACGGTGAAGAGCAGCAGGCCTCCCGGGCGCAGGCAGGTATGCGCTGCCGCGAGCGCTTCCTCGAGCGCGCCGAAATAGACCAGCGTGTCGGCGGACTGCACGATGTCGAACGACCCAGGTCGTTCGCGCATGAAGCCGCACAGCTCGGCGACAATGAGCTCGTCGTAGAGCCCGCGCTGCCGCGCTTTCTCGACCATCGCCCCGGACAGGTCCACGCCGACCAGTCGGCCGGCCTTGTCCCGCAGCAGCGGTCCGCTGAGACCCGTTCCCACCCCGGCATCGAGCACGTCCGGCAGGCCCGCCTCGGGCGCCGGCCGCCAGCACCGCTCGAGCGCGGCGACCAGCAGTTGCGGCGCACGGTACTTGAGGTCGGACAGGTTCTCGTCAAACGTGTCCGCGAACGTGTCGAAGGTCCGGCGGACGTACTCGTCGCTGGCGCGCTCCGGCGGCGCTTCACCGGTCGCCGCGGCCAACATGTGACGGGCCGTCGGATTGTCCGGATTGAATTTCACCCAGTCCCGATAGAGGCTCTTGAGCTCCTCGAGGCGGCCCGCCCGGTAGAGAATCCGGCCGAGACGCTCGTAGATGACATCGTCCTTGGGCTTCAGGTTGACGGCCTTCTTGAGGCAGTCGATTGCTTCCTCGAAGCGGCTCAGCCGCCGCAGGCAGATCCCGCGGTTGAGCCAGGCCTGCCAGAGATCCGGCGCGAGCCCGGTGGCGTGCTCATAGGCAGCAGCCGCCTCGTCCGTGTCCCCCTCGGCCATGCGAACGTTGCCAAGATTCAACCAGGCGTGCGGATTGCCCGGCGCGCTGCACACCGACTTCTCGAGCAGCGCACGACTGCGCCGCTTCTCTCCACGCTGATATTCCAGCATTCCGAGGAAGTTCAGCGCGTCCGGGTCCTCGGGGCGCCGCTTCAGGATTCGCTCGTAGATCTTCTTCGCTTCCGCGATACGACCGGCCTTGTGGACGGCGACCGCCTTCATCAGCATCGGGTCTATCGAGCTCACGTCGCGTGCCTGTCGCGCGCCAATGCGGCAAGCGCATAGTGTACCTGCGCGTAAGGCGCTCAAGGCCGGGCGCCCGATTGACCATGCCGCGATTGCGGCCGCGGCGACATATCATCGCTGTGCGGCTCATCGCTATGCGGCGCGCCGCCCAAAACAAGGAGTCCGACATGACCGGACGGATAGATTTCGAAGTGGCGCTCGGAGGATCACCTCGGCCCCGCCCATCACGACGTGGCGACGGTGTGCCGGCGCGAATCCTCGTCCTCGGCGACTTCAGCGGGCGTGGGGTCCGCGACCCGGACGATGGCACGGACCTGGCCGACCGCCGGACCCGGCTGGTCGATCTCGACACCTATGATGCGGTGCTCGGGGCGATGCGTCCGCGTGCCGCGGTGGTCCAGTCCGACGGCCACGAACCAGTGACGATGGAATTCCGCAACCTGGATGACTTCCATCCCGACCAGATCTTCCAGCGCCTGGATGCGTTCCAGGCGCTGCGCACGAGCCGGCAGCGACTGAAGGACCCGGCCACCTTTGGCGAGGAAGCCGCCTCATTGCTGCGCGCAGGATCGGGGCCCGGCGTCGACGCGTCGCCCGAGACGGCGATGGGTCAGTCGAAATCGAACGAGCAGGGAGAACTGCTCGAACGTCTCCTGGGCAGCGCAGCCCGCGCCACGAGTCGGCCTTCAGCGGCGGGCGTCACAGACGCGCTGGTGGCGCGCATCGTTGCGCCGCACATCGTGCGCGGCCCGGACCCGAGCGTGGCTGTTTACGTCTCGGCAGTCGATACCGCGGCGACCGCGCTGATGCGCCGCGTGCTCCACGACCCTGGCGTGCAGGCGCTGGAGGCTCGCTGGCGGGGAGTGCGACGGCTGGTGGAGACGCTGGAACTCGGCGATTCACTCGAACTCAGGATTTTCGACGTAGGCAGGGACGCACTGATCGCCGACCTCAACGCGGCGGAGGGTCGGCTCGAGGCGACGGGTCTGTATCGCGCGATTGCGAAGCGCGGCAGCGACGCGGGCGGCGAGGTCGACACGACGCTCCTCGTGGGCGACTACACCTTTGGCGCGACAGGCGATGATCTCGAGCTGCTCGCGCATCTGGGCAATCTGGCGCAGCGGCTGGGTGCGCCGCTCGTCGCCGGGGGTGACGCGAGCCTGCTCGGTACGACCCGACTCGATGAACATGCTGAACCCAGGGAGTGGGTCATGACGGACGCACCGGTCGCCGCGCGATGGTCGATGCTGCGTCGCAGCGCCATCGCGCCGTGGATCGGTCTCGCAATGCCTCGCGTACTGGCGCGGCTGCCCTACGGTGCAAAGACGGATGCGATCGACGGTTTCGCGTTCGAGGAGCTGGCCGATACCAACGACCATGACGGCTATTTGTGGGGAAATTCCGCACTGGCCTGCGCCGAGGTCATCGGTCGCAACCTGATTGCGGACAACAATGATGCAGAAACGCCGGAGATCGCACTCGACGTTCCCGACCTGCCCGCTCACGTCCGTGACGTCGATGGCGAGCGTGAGCTCAAGCCTTGCGCCGAACATCTGCTCAGCCTTCGCATCGGCGAGGAGATCCTCAAGCGCGGTCTGATGCCGGTGCTGAGCTTCAGGGATCGCAACGCCGCGCAGTTTCTGCGGCTGCAGTCGATCGCCGAGCCGCCCGCTGCGCTCGCATTGACACCCTGACGCGCAGGAGCTGACATGCTCGAACAACACATGACCGAAGACAGCTGGGTGACCCATGGCTAACTTCCGGTTTCGTGGTCCGATCTGCCAGACCCGGGATTGGTTCGACGGCCTCGACGAGGGGACGCTTGCGCGAGGACGTACTCCGACCGTTGGTCCGGTTGCCGGGGGAACCTCGAATCAGGCGCCGCGCAGGGTACGCGTCACCGCAAAGGGCCTTTGCGCGTTCCTGAATCCACAGGCACAGGGCACCGTGCAGGCGCCGGCGAGCGCCTTCAAGCGTCTGCGCGACGGCAGCGATCGGGCCACCATCTCGGATCCGACACCCCGCTCGTCGTACACCTGGCCGGACAAGTCGACCTCGAGCGCGATCGAGCGGCGCATCGAAATTGGCTCCCAGTCGTTCGTGCTCATAGTTCCCGGCGGAGGCGACAGCGACAAGAATCTCCCGACTCCCGGCCAGGTCGCGGAAGCTCTACGCGTGGTTCCGTCGGCACAGCGCGCGTTTACCAAGACCGTCGTGGTGTGTCCGACCGCAGCACCCGGCTCGAATAGCAGGGAAACCACGGCTGGAATGGGCGGGTCGGGGGTGGTGGAGCTCTATCCGGTCGACCGTGCACAGACACAGAATGATTTCGATAACCGGATGACGCACGAGTGCGGTCACAACTACCACGAGAAATTCTGGCAGGGCAATCCGGAGGAAATGCAGCGCTGGCAGAACGCGGCGGACGCCGACTCCGTCAGACCCTCGCCCTATGCCGCGCGCAACACCGGAGAGGATTTCTGCGAGTTCCTGATTCTCTACAACACCACGCAGGGGACGAGCTGCGAGGAAATCGCGAAGGAGATCTATCCGAACCGCTGGAACAAGATGCGTTCGTACGTGTCGCCTTGATGCGATCAGAGCTCCCAGCGCCCGAAGTCGACCATGCCCAGCTGATTTATGAACGAACGGATGCCGTGCCGTCGTGACCCGGCCACGTCGTAGACATGGCCGATGTGGCGGCCCCAGCGGCTGACCACATCCATCTCCGATCTGAAGTTGAAGACGTTTTCCGCGTTTGCCCGGGCAAGGGCCGGACCCTCCGTCGAGTTTGCCGCGGCGAATTCCGCCAGTCCGGGTGCGTTGAAGGTCACGCCGCGCACCGGCACCCAGCTCACCGTACCGGCGACGACCGCGGCAAGGCCGCCACCCAGCGAGTGCCCGACAACGACGTACCGGCGCGACCCGTTGCGCTCGAGTGCGCGATAGGCCGAGGCGAAGTAGGCGAGCGCGTGGCCAAACTGGCCGGTTGGCAGCCGGCGTCGAAGGATCTCGAGGTTGGCACCTCTCCAGTCCTCGAGCTCCCGGGAACCGCGGAATGCGATGATCCCGATGCCCTGCGGGCCCGCATAGGCACCACCGGAGAATTCGCAGCCCGCGCAGTAGACATCGTGGTCAGGCACCCGTACCGGAGAATAGCCCTCCACGATCGTTGGGCGGTCGTGATAGACGTCCTCGGCGAGCAGCGCGCAGGTAAGCAGGGATGGCATGGCGCAGTTCTGCGGTGCGTATCACCGTGCATTTTCGCCGGCGACCTGCAGCGCCGCCCCGCTCACCGCTGGCCCGCCTTGAGCGGAAAATGGATGACGGACAGGTACTGGACCGAGCCCAGCCCGTAGATACTCCGCAGCAGGAAGGCGAGCAGGGCGTCGAAGGACGACGGCGGCTCGCCGGGCGGTACCGATGCCCACTCGCCGTGGTTCGGATCGAAGAACCGTATCTCGGATTCGCGGATCTCCGCGGCGATTGCGTGCGCGCCGCCCTCCTCCGTGAGGCTGGAATCGCGGACGTCGATCAGGTTGTAGCCGTTGCCGAGCCTTCGGACGTTGAGTGGAGCGCGATCGACGGAAACGTTGCGATCGAGATGCAGCGAACCGTCGAGGCCACCGTGCTCTTCGATGTCGCTCATGAGCGCTCCCAGCATCCGTGGCAGAGTCGGGATGCGGATCCCCGCGAGGATCTGATTCAGATCCCCCGGTGCGTAGCCGGCCGGCGTGTAGCTCTGTGCCATGCCTGGCTGCTGCAGCTCACTGAGCGTACGAGCCGCTCGCTTCTGCCGTGTAATCAGCTCCTGCTTCTCGGCGTTGAAGCGCTTGATCGCCTGTTCCATCGCCGCGCGCTCCTCGCCGTCCACCGCCGCGCGAGCCGCGCGCGTCGCCCGGTAGGTCCGCCAGACGTGCGGCTCCATGTCGCGCTTGCTGCCCATCCACCGGCCGTCGGCCCAGTTCCCGTCGCGTTTCGGATCCCAGAGCGCGCGGCTCACGATCCAGCGCGCCGACAACGCCTGGCAGACTCCGTCAGGCTCAGCCTCGAACTTGTCGGCGCTCTGCGAGTACTCGTGCACCTGCTTCATCGGCATCGGCAGAACTCCATCTTCAGGGTGTCCACCCACGCTGGCCTTGCAGAGAGGTGTCGCGTGAATAGGCGGGATTCAGCAGGGGCGGCGGCGTCGGACGCTTTGGGCAGCGTCGGCAGCGGCTTGCCCGGGGCCGCCATCGGTTTCGGTGCACCAGAGGGTGGCGCCCTCATGCCCTGCTTTTTCAGTTCGAGTACCGCCTCAGTCTCCTCCACAATCCCGGCGTCTTTGCCAAACTCGTTCGCGAAGCGTCCCAGCCTCGTGTTAGTCGTGAAAGTCGTGATGGCTGACTTCTTGAACTTGGCGATCTTTTGCGACAACCCGTGCAGCTTGCCCTCATGCCGTGTGTACAGGTGCGTCTTCCCGTCCGAACCGATGCCATGGGCTGGATTGTTGGCGTACTGGCTCGGTGCCGCCGTGTAGCGTACTCGAGCCCCCGTGCACCAGACTGCGATCCAGGTGCTTGCTACGGGTGGTCGCATAATCCGCGGCTCACGGTGCAGGTTACGAAACTCTAGCGCCTGCTGAATTTCTTCCTCGCTCTTGCCTTTCATCACCAGGCGGATCTGGTCATTGGCTTCCTTGCTTTCTGGATTGCTCATCGTGAAGGACGCCTGGCGAATCAGCCATGACGCCTCGAGACGCAACGGATTTACGTGGCCGATCGCCACGCGTTCCACTCGTCGACCGAGGCGATGCCGCCCGGCTTCGACGTCAGGTAGACGAAGGTGCGCGGAAAGATGCGGGCGGCCAGCCGTCGCTAGCCGAGGCCCGGTCAGCCCTTGAACATCTGCCGACGGTGACCTGGTCGGATCGACGATCTTCGCAGGTGCTCCGCAGCTTTTGCCGCGTTCGAATCGACGATGTCGATGATGATCTGCGTCAGCGTCAGGATGAAGTCCACCACGGCCTGCGGTACCGTGTTGCCAACTCGGCTCTTCGGCAGCGGCGCCAAGGCTGCCGTCCTCCGCGGCCACGCCGACCGCAGATGCAGCGGTAGAACTGGCGCCGAAACGGCGAGCATGCCAGCCTTGCGCGCCTGCAACTTCTGCCCGCAGGTGCCCCGGCCCGAGGCTCGCCAACCTTCATGCCACCCGGACGATGAATGCCGGTGCGAACCGGTTTGTCCATGGCTCGCCGTCGTCATGGGCCAGGCATCCCTCCGGTTTTCAGAAGCCGACGACGGCACACTCTTCATGATCACATTCTTAAGCAGGCTCTTGATCGCGCTAGCGGCCGCGAGGTATAGCCCGACCCGTTGCCGATGATGTAGGCGGACTCGTGCTTCATCCCAGGCGCGCAAGGCCCATGGCCCGATCAAGAACCCAGTTCGCTCCCGGGACCTGTGCCTTCTACGCACCGGCTCGGATCTTGATACGCCTTGCGGGTAGCGGCAATCAGGAACTTCTGCGAGACAGATTTGTCGGACGTGAGCTTGGCACCACGTAGAACCCGCCGAGTGCGTTGAAGTGGCCTCTATGATCAGCATCAGCGCCTCGAATCGGCGCCACCCGTTTCGTGTGCACTTTCGCCATGCCGGGCGCACGGCGCTTCACGAGCGGACGCAGTCCAGTGCGGGACGTGAAATTTGTGGACATTCTTCGTTGCTCCCTGTTCAGTCAACTGCCTTTAAGTGCAGTGAGCGGCCTTGCCCCCTGCCCAAACGCCTGTTTTCCCGAGATTCCCACACAGCGCGATAGGAAACCAGCGGGATCAGCGCCGCCCGATGGGCCTGGCCCTGTCCAACGTAGGAATTGCCGGCCTCCGCTACATGAACGTCCCGCCGCCCTTAACATGTACCCGATGTCCTTTGGGTGCAATATGCTGGTGAAGAGGTGGTTTTTAGAAAACAACGCCAGATGACTCTTCGCGGGCAGGGAGAAGTCATGAATTATTCTTGCCCCGGGCTGGTCCGCGCGCGCCGGCTACGCCGAGCCGAGGATTTCATTCTCCTCGTCTTCTGCACGAACACGCGCAGGATCGAAGAACCTCGAGCCGGCCGGCTTGGCCTCCGGACCGCGACATAATGCGCAGGTTGGAGCGTTGAGTGGCCGGCCCCCATGGGGGTGTGAGATGAAACTCGATTTCGTGTCGATCCACGACGACATGTATGGCGAAGGGACGTCACTGGCTTTTCCGGCCATGTCGACCTGTTCGGCGGTCATCGCCGTTCGTCGGACCGATGGTCGCCGTACACAAGACGATGGATCTCAGTGCGGACGACCCAGGGGTCGCTGGACATCGACACACAAGAAGATATCGAAGGGTGCAGCCGCGCTGATTGCTGCGGGTGGCGGCGCCAAAGAACTCTACATCGCAGGCTGGAGAGTCATGTCCGCGGGAGGCCGCCACGAAGTAGCGCCAATCCAGGCGGCGCTGCACTGCTCAGACGTTCCGACTTATGTTTATGACTATGCCGACTCGTTCAAGATCGGCAAGAGCGGCAGCGCAACCGCGTACACGCACTTCGGAGGCGGGTCGCACAAGAAGGCGAATGACGTCTGCACCTTCGCATTCCAGCGTAACCATGAGCTGCCAGGCATCGGCTCCAAGCGAACGAGCAAGGTAACGATCGTGACGAATAACTCCGGTATCCAGGGCGGAAACGATCTGGTCGAGACCATCGAGCCCCTGCAGCGACCATCCACGATTTGCAGAAGTTCATCGACCAATCCGCTTCGTGCCTGATCGATCCGTAGTTGTCCGTCCGTTGTCGTTACTGGCGCCTGCCGGCAGCACAGGGGCACATCACAAACCAGGGAGCTCGGTGACATGCAGTTTCTGAAGGAGCGCGAATGCGGCTACGATCCGGAGCGCCTGGGCTTTCCAAGCATCAGCGGCTGCCTTGCGATTCTGTACCTGGTGCAGGACGGGGTGTACGGGTTTCACAACAACGGCGGCAACAACACCACGGACTTGATCAACGATCGAGCCAGGCTGATGGCTGGCTATGTAAGGGGCCTGAACAAACATGCGAAGGGCATCCACATATATGGGGCCAGTTTCATCGGAGACAATCGTCGAGGGTATGGGGGCAACCCGAGAGACTCGTGGCTCGCCGAGTTGAAGCGATTCGCCAAGGCATTCGCGTTCTCCGGTCCCATCTCTGGATGTGATCTCGGTCAGTTGAATACCACCGAGTCCGCCTACGTGTGAATTTCGGCGCGTTGGACAGTCCTGCCTCGTGCTCGGAAAGCCATGGGTCGACGCAACCTCGGGCAAGGTGACAGAAGCGAACCCCGACAGCCCGAGCCATCAGGCCGTTCGGGGTAATCAGTACACGGACGTCATCACGTCCATCGACGTGTCGGGCCTGACGATGCTTGACCAGGATCGGCTCAAGTAGCGCCAAGCGGGTCGGCGTTCGTTCGACCATTGGTCTGGGCTTACTGCAGCCTCGCCTTGCAAATCCAGAGGTCCACGCCGTCGTCGATGATGTTGGCCACGGGCCACTTGGTGCGATCCTTTTCGTGAAAATTCCCCACCACCTTCACCGGGTACACCGCAGGGGGCTTGTTGCTGTCGGCGTGGACGAACAAACCGCCCTCGCGGGCCGCGGGGTGCTGGGCGATCTGTGTCGCGGACACGAGCACGTGGATGTCGACGCGACCCCCGCTGCAATTGGCGAGCCGGCCTGGCCCGTGATCTGCGCAGACCTCGACACCGACAGTCAGCCTTTGTCCGGGTGTAGTCCCATCCACGACCGGCATCGTCATCGCACCGGAAGTGAATCCCGGGATCATCACGATTTTGTCGTTCGGGTCCTCACCCGAGAACTCGAAAAACGGCACCGACTTGTTCAGCTCTCCGACCAACACACCCGCGCTGTAAACGTACGCCGAGTTGTATCCGAACCAGCGCATCTTGGTAGCCTTCTGCAGACCGAAGCGGTTTTTCCCGAGCTTGATCCGGTCGTGTGCCGACTGCAGTTCCGCCTGATAACCAGCCATGCCTCCTGGCAGGCTCGCGATCGCCGTCGTCACCTGGGCCGCCGTGGTGGCGCGATCGGCCCGATTCAACGGCTCCTTCCAGGCCACGGTTCCTGGAATCAGCACGACGTCGGGGTAGGTTGCGCTCAACTGCAGGACGCCTTGCTTGATCTGGTCCTTCTCGGCGGCGCTATAGCCCAGAATCTTGTCGCCACTCTTGGCGAAGTAGTATTCCGGAGCGGCGAACAACTGGATGTCTCCGGGTTGTGCGCCCAGTCTGCTGAACGCCTGGTCCGCAGCGACCAGCTTGGCCCGTAGATCGCGCAGTTTGTCTGTCACCGGGACGCCCCCGGCCGTGTCCACCCGCGTATTCAAATGCCAGATCGCGATGTAAGCGTCTTTGGCCATCTCTTGGCTTCCCGCGTTGGTCCGTCCGAGAGACGATTCAGACCAGTGAGCTAGGCGATTCGATCAATCGAAGGCGCCACCCTCGACCCGCACGTGCACCTTCTCGATCGCCTTGCCCCCATCATCCACTTCAGGAACTCCTCGCTGATCTTCGGCGGCACGGTGTTGGTCAGGATCGCGTCGATCATCCGGCCGCCGCTTTCGAGCTCGGTACAGCGACTCGCGATCAGATCATCCGGAACACTCCAGCGCCGCCCGGCCAGCATTCGCGCGCCTCGATCACCATCATCGCGTTGAGCAGGGGTCCTTGGGCCTGTGGGCGGTAGGCGAAATTCCCGCACTTCTGCAGATAGAAGGTCCAGCTGCCCCCACTCTTCAGACCGACCACCGCACCGAACGGCTGATAGTCCGTCACGGTTGCAGATGGCACGTGCTTGCGATTGGCGAAGAGCTGCTTCATCTGCGTCTGGCCAGCCGCCGTATCGGCGATGTAGTCCTTACGCTCGACCACGGTCGCTGTGCCCTTCTTGATGATGTTGAGACGAGCATCCATGTCGGCGCTTTTCTGCTGGATTCGCACCAGCTTGTTGGCCTCGGTTTCGGCACTCTGAGGGACCGGCGCCACGTGCGAGGCGTTGAGGTGCGACACCTTGGGTGTCGCCGGCGAGCCCTCGATGTACACGGAGCACCCGTCGATTGTCGCTGTCGTGAAGAACTGCACCTCGTCGCCAGCATACCCCGGCGGCTCGGCCAGCTTCATCCGGGTCGTCCCTTTCTGCCGGTACGGCAGGTAGAAGATCGGGCGAAGTTTCTTGCCGCTCTTGCTGATGACGCCGCGTATGAGGCTAGACGAGACCCGCATCTCCTCCAGATGCAGCACCAAGTGCGGCGACGGTGTCGGGTCGACCAGCATGTCGAAGTAGCTGACCCGGTCCAAGGCGGCCACGTGCTCATAGTTCAGGGTCGCCGGACCTCCCGGGCCTGCATGGTTCTTCGATGTTTTGGACAGCAGGTCCTTCGTGTAGCGGTTCGTCGCCATCGGGTGCGTGGTCTTCCCAAGGTCCCCGGTCACGAGCGGCACCTGCTGCAACAGATTCAGGATCTTGGCCGGGTCGAGAATCTTGGCTACGTAACCTTCGGACATCGTGCCTCCTTAAATTCTGGCGTCGAGGGCCGGTCGTCGCTGGCGTTCCCCTGCATCACTCAATCGCATAGTAGAAGTCGCCCCCACTCACCGAAACGTGCACCCGCTCGATCGGCCGGCCCTCCATCATCCGCTTCAGGAACTCCTCGCTGATCTTCGGCAGCACGGTGTTCGTCAGGATCGCGTCGATCATGCGGCCGCCGCTTTCCAGCTCGGTGCAGCGGCTCGCGATGAGCTTGATCACCTCGTCGTCGTACGTGAACGGCACCTTGTGGTTCTCGCGGATGCGCTTCTCGATCCGGCGCAGCTGCAGCCGCGCGATCGCGCCGATCATCTCGTCGTTCAGCGGGTAGTACGGAATCACGACCAGGCGGCCGAGCAGCGCCGGCGGGAATACCTTGAGCAGCGGCTCGCGCAGCGCCTTGGCGATGCCCTCGGCGTCCGGCATCAGCTCCGGGTCCTTGCACAGGCTGATGATCAGGTCCGTGCCGGCGTTGGTCGTCAGCAGGATCAGCGTGTTCTTGAAATCGATCACGCGGCCCTCGCCGTCTTCCATCCAGCCCTTGTCGAAGACCTGGAAGAAGATCTCGTGCACGTCGGGGTGCGCCTTCTCGACTTCGTCGAGCAGCACGACGCTGTACGGCCGGCGGCGCACCGCCTCGGTCAGCACGCCGCCCTCGCCGTAGCCGACGTAGCCCGGGCGGCGCGCCCTTGAGCGTGCGAAACCGTGTGCGCCTCCTGGAACTCGCTCATGTTGATCGTGATGACGTTCTGCTCGCCGCCGTACAGCGCTTCGGCGAGCGCCAGCGCGGTCTCGGTCTTGCCGACGCCCGACGTGCCCGCGAGCATGAACACGCCGATCGGCTTGTTCGGGATTGTCGAGCTTGGCGCGCGAGGTCTGGATGCGCCGCGCGATCATGTCGAGCGCGTGGCGCTGGCCGATGATGCGCTGCTCGAGCGTGTCGGCCAGCTTGAGCACCGCCTCGACCTCGTTCTTGACCATGCGGCCGACCGGAATGCCGGTCCAGCTCTGCGACGACGCCGGCGACCGCCTGGTGATCGACGGTCGGCAGGATCAGCGGCGGTCGCCCTGCAGCTTGTGCGAGCTCGCCCTGCAGCTTGCGAGCTCCTCGAGCAGGTCTTCCGCTCCGAGTCGCTCATCGTGGTCGCAGCGGTCGCACCGCTCGCGGCCCCGGCCGCCTGGCCGGTGCGGCTTTCGCGGCGGCGTCTGCTGCCGCTTCCAGCGCGCTCGCCGTACCTTCGACCTTGCCGCTGCCGCTGCGCAGCTTGCCGCGGATCTCGAGGATCTTGTCGACCAGCTCCTTCTCCGCGTTCCAGCGCTCGTCGAGCTCCTCGAGCCTCGCCTTCTCCGCGTCGAGCTTCTCGTTGGCCTCCTTCGCGCGCTCGGCGGTATCGACACCGACGGCCGTTTCGCGGCCGATGATCGCGAGCTCGGTCTCCAGCGCCTCGATGCGCTTGCGCGTAGTCGTCGACCTCCGGCGGCACGGCGTGCTGGCTGATCGCGACGCGCGCGCAGGCCGTGTCGAGCAGGCTCACCGACTTGTCGGGCAACTGGCGCGCCGGGATGTAGCGATGCGAGAGCCTCACCGCCGCCTCGAGCGCCTCGTCGAGCACCTGCACCTTGTGGTGCTTCTCCATCGTCGACGCGACGCCGCGCATCATCAGGATCGCCTTGTCCTCGCTCGGCTCGTGCCACCTGCACGACCTGGAAGCGGCGCGTCAGCGCCGGATCCTTCTCGATGTGCTTCTTGTATTCGGCCCAGGTCGTCGCCGCGACCGTGCGCAGCGTGCCGCGCGCCAGCGCGGGCTTGAGCAGGTTGGCCGCGTCGCCCGTGCCGGCCGCGCCGCCCGCGCCGACCAGCGTGTGCGCCTCGTCGATGAACAGGATGATCGGCTTCGGCGAGGCCTGCACTTCCTCGATGACGCTGCGCAGAGCGCTGCTCGAACTCGCCCTTCATGCTCGCGCCCGCCTGCAGCAGGCCGACGTCGAGCGCGCGCAGCGTGACATCCTGCAGCGGCGGCGGCACGTCGCCCGACGCGATCTTGCAACGCGAATCCCTCGACGACCGCGGTCTTGCCGACGCCCGCCTCGCCGGTCAGGATCGGGTTGTTCTGCCGGCGGCGCATCAGGATGTCGATGATCTGGCGGATCTCCTCGTCGCGGCCGACGATCGGGTCGAGCTTGCCGCTGCGCGCCTGCTCGGTGAGATCGACGGTGAAGCGCTTGAGCGCCTCCTGCTTGCCCATCTGCGGCGGGCGGCATCGCCTCGCTGGATTCGCCCGGCGCCGCCTGCGCGCCGAATTGCGTGCCGTCGCTGCGCGCGCGAGCGCTGCCTCCGGCGAGCCGGCGCAGATCTTGTCGAAGTCGTCGGCAGCTCGTCGGGCTTGATCCTGTCGAACTCTCGCGAGATGCCGCACGAGCACGTTCTTGAGGGTGCGGCGTCTTGAGCATCGCGACGACCACGTGGCCCGTGCGGACCTGCGATGTCGCCGAATTTCAGCGTCGCCCACACCCAGGCGCGCTCGCACCGCATCCTGGATGTGGGAGGAGAGATCGGAGATCGACGTGGCGCCACGCGGCAGCCGGTCGAGCGCCTCGGTGATGTCGCGCGCGAGCGCGACGCGTCCATCGTTGAACGCCGCGCACGATGCAGTGCAGGTCGGAGTTCGGCAGCTGCAGGATCTGGTGCAGCCAGTGCACCATCTCGACGTACGGATTGCCCCGCAGCTTGCAGAACACCGTCGCGCCTTCGATGGCCTTGTAGCCAAGGCTGTTCAGTTTGCCGAACAGCTGCAACGCGGCTGATGTCACCCATGATGTTTCTCTCCAGTGTCGTTCGTCACTGTTCGATTTCAGCTCGGTCGACGCTGACCAGCGATCATCCCCCTGCAGGACGACGTCCGTCGGCGACTGCCGTGCTTCGCGCCCAGCCAGGTCGTCCATCCGAGCGGCCCGCCTCGCCAAGCGCAACGCCGGGCACGTCCTGACTCGGCGACCAGCAGCCGCACCTGCCAGGCCCATTCGTCGTTCGTGTACATCTGCGTCAGTGCGTTCAGCTCGCGCAGGCCGCGCGCGCCGGGCAGAAAATCCATGAACGACTCGAAGCGACAGCGGCCCGATCACGATCTCGAACTTGTGCTGGCACTGCCAGGACGCGCGCGCCGAGCGTGGCGCCGGCGCCGAGCGAGGCGAATTCGGGTCGCGCACGCCGAGCCGCGTAGACGCCGACCGGGAGGCACGTCGAGCCATGCGCCGACGAACTGCTCGATCTCGCAGCGGCAGCTCGAAATAGTCCGCGAGGATCGCCTCCAGGCCTTCCGCGGAGCGCGCCTGCGGCGCATACCGGCCGCACGCGGTGCAGCTTCGCGTAATCGAGCGACGTCGTCACGCGCCGCGCGGGCTCGGCCGCGATGCCCGATGAGCGCGCCGACATAGGCCGCGAAACGCGTCGTCCGCCCGGGCGGTCGAGGTTCGCGGCGGGATCGCTGATTCGCCCAGGCGCGGTAGAACAGCGGCGATCATCCGGTGCTGGAACATGTTGACGAAATCGCTGACCGTCGGATCGTCGTGCTGGCGGCGCCGGTCGCACGCGTACTCGGTCAGGTGCAGGGGCAGCGCGCCGTTGGGACCGAACAACCCGAACGGCTAGCTGCTCGCAGACCGGCCGCGGCGTGCCTTCCTCGCGCGAACGCCGCGCGATGTCGGCCGGCGCGAAGATGAGGTGCGGCGGCTGCGCCAGACCGGACAGGTTCGTCCGCCGCCTTGCGTGATTCACCCAGGCGCGGCTGCTGCGGATCGCACTGCTCCAGCAGGCGCAGGGCCGCGAACAGCGTGAAACCGATGCGGGTTCCTCGCCGCAGCGTCTCGAGCGCGTGTTACAGGATCTGGCGATTGCCCAGCCGAACCGGCCACTGTTTGACCTCGCCGCGCTTCTGCGAGAGCAGGCGCAATTGGGTGAATGAATTGAGCGAGACATAGCGGGCAAAGAACCGCTCGAGCACCGCGCCCAGGAGCAGGATGCCCGGTGCCTTCGAAAGCGTCGTCGTCCATGGTCAGGTCGATCTCGAGGCCGCGGCCGTAGCTGATCGGGCCCTTCGATCGGAATGCGCCGCACCACCGGCCGATGCGCGACGTTGCGCACGCCGTCGATCTGGCGGTGCGCGCCGAATCGTTGCGGTCCGCGTACAGCGCCAGCATCTCGCGCAGCAGTCTCCGCGCCGCTCTGCGGATCGGTGTCG
Source organism: uncultured Gammaproteobacteria bacterium (assembly GCA_963728295.1). Taxonomy (GTDB): domain Bacteria; phylum Pseudomonadota; class Gammaproteobacteria; order Steroidobacterales; family Steroidobacteraceae; genus DATJKD01. The sequence goes on from CAVSKB010000018.1 coordinate 41,333, forward strand.
CGAGCGACAGATAGTTGAGCGAGAGGTGGCTGATCAGCGCCAGGCCGTATCGCCGAATGCCGGCGACGGGCGCGGATAGGTGGGCCCCGCGATGCAGCGGATCGCATCGATCGGAGCGCGCGCCATCCAGCACGAAATCCGGTCGCGCCCTTGCCCAATCGAGATCTGGATGGGCAGGTCGCGGTTGGTGCACAGCGCCTGCGACGTCGAGCTGCCGGAAGTCGCCGGTCCAATGCCGGTTCTGCGTATCCACGACCGAAACGAAGCATTCGCTGCCGAGGTAGCTGGTGCGCGCTCCCGTCCTGCGCTGCCGGTGCGAGCACAGCCGCGGCCGGCGTTGCATCGTGTAGTACGCGCGTGCGGCGTTGGTGATCGTTGCGATGGTTCACCGAATAGAACGGCAGGATCTCGGCATGGCTCTCGCCGCCCGCACCGATGCCCTTGACCCTGTCGATCGCTGAAGACCTCGAAATCCATCGGCCGGTTGCGGTCCGGCACACGTGATGCTCGGTCTCGCACGGCGTGACGTGGATGCGATCGAGCGTCCTTCGGGAAGAGATTGATCGACCGGCGGCAGTGAACAGGCGGAACTGCGAGACGTCGAGCGCGTTCTCGAGGCTCGACGGGACGCGGTCGAGCAGCAGCATGTAGATCTCGAATTCATCGCCTCCGACGGCTGCGCCAAGCCTCGAGCAGAGTCGCGCAGGCGGAAAAGAAGAGAAAGCGCTCCGGGAAGGCGAAGTATTCCTGCAGCAGCCGATAACCCTGGAAGCGCGAGCGTCGTGTCGGGCAGCAGCGCCTCGTCGTCGTCGAGCCCGACCTGCCCGCACCGCCTGCGCGGAAGCAGAGATGGGCGCCCGCGCCCGGCTGCGGCGAACGCGTCACCAGAACGCCGACGCAATTCGCCAGCACCTGCTCGTAGAGCTTGCGGCGCGAGGTCCGGCGTCGCTTCAGATAGAACGTGAGGGAGTCGAGCGGCAGGCTGCGCAGCTTGACACCCGCGGGCTCGACAGCTTGAGCCGCAGGCGCGCTCGCGGCGCGACTGTCGACGCCTCGAGTCCCCTGGCGTCGCCAGCGCGCCGGAGCCCGACGATGTACTTCGCTTCGGTCACCTCAGTGGCCAGAGCGTCATGTCCTGCGCCGTGCGGAACTCGCAGGCGGTGCGATCGCCGCGCGCGAGCTGCGTCCGCAGCGCGCTGCCCCGCGGGACGCGACAAGCCTTGCTTCGAGCGCGGTTTCCTTCAGGTCGGGCACGAATTCGGCGAGCGCGCAGGACGGCACCGGGCGCGAGGAACTGCGGATAGACCATCTCCAGCAGGTGCTGCGTGAATTCCGGATGCCGCGCATCGAGCTTGAGCTGCACACGGGCCGCGAGCAAGGCGAACGCCCTCGAGCAGCCGCTCGACGTAGGGATCGGCGCACTCGATGCCGTCGATTCCCAGCCGCGCGGCGATGCGCGGATAGGCCTCGCGCGAACTCCGCGCCCATCTCGCGCATGAACTGCAGCTCGCGGTTGTAGTACTCGAGCAGCCGCGGATCCATGCGCTAGCGTCTCGCGCCGCGTTCGCTGACACGGATGTCGCCGGAGCTCAGTCGATGCTGGTTCTGAGCGACAGGTGTTGCGACACCGGCTGACCCCACAGCTCGGCCTCGACGAGAATGCGACGGCGTCATCACGCCTTCTACGTCCTCCTTGGCCTCCGGAATGACGCGCACCTGGCTCAGCCGCGGCTCGAAGAAGGCGATGGCGCGCGGATGCGTCTGCGCCGTCCTGGGGATCGAGGGAGCTGATCTGCCGGCCGGCGAGCGTGGGCAGACCGAAGTTGAGCACCGAGAGCTGCGCACTTCCGGGTAGCGCTCGATGTCTACGAGTCAATCGAGCCTCATGCGAATTCAGCAGCCAGCCGAGGTCGCGGAGCACGGCTTCGCGCAGCCGGCGCATCGAACATCGCGCGGCGATCGCGATTCGGGCTGCGAGTTGAGCGCCAGCGTCACCTCCAGCTTGCAGAATCGCCTCCAGCGGCAGTTCGCCGCCGAGTGCCGCCGGACGCGAAGCCCACGCAGCGTCGCCATGCTGGCGCGACGTCCCGCTGTGACGAACTCCAGCGTCTCGCCATCGCCGGACGACCCGCCCGATACCGGCTAACCGCTTGGCCGCAGCCCCGCGGAGGCAAGTGCGCGCTCCACGGCATCCGTTGAAATACCGTGGGTCTGCATCGATTCGCTGTTGAGCACGACCCGGATGACCGTCAGCAGCCGTTCCTCGTCGGTCAGGCGGTCCAGGAGCGCGGGCTGCAGATGGTCCCTCAGACTCAGTTCGGCCATGGAGTCTGCGGGGCAGGTTTACCGCGCTCGTCAGTGACCTTAGGCCGCGGAGTGAAGCGCAGCTCGCGAAGCTCGAGCACCCAGCTCGGCAGTGTCGGTCGCCAGAACCCGCTGACCGAGCCCAAGATAGGTTTCGGGACCGACCTGCTGCCACTCGGTCTTGCGGGCCATGCGCAGGGCCGGATCCTCCGCCTGTTCCGATCCAGGGTAGCGCGACGGAATCAATCCCATCGCTTCGCCGCCGTTCGTCCACGGAACTCGCCGGCAGCCAGACCAGGTCGCGCGCATCGCCCGGCGGCTCGATCGTGACACTGGCAATCCTGTGCATGGGAACCCAGTAGTAGGCGCCGTTCAGCAGCACCTCCAGCATCGGACCCAGCCGGGAGTCCGCATCGGCGATCCATTCGAAGTGCGCTCCGTTCAGCGTCCCGGAAGGCGCCGGCGCCTCCTCGAGGGCCTGCGCGCGCAGCTCCGCGGCCTGTGACGCCTGCCCTGCGCCCAGCATCGTCAGGCTCTGCATCAGCATCGCGATCCATGGCTCCGGATCGCCGAAAAGCAGCGGCCCGCGCGTGCCCGCGAACACGTCCGCGCGCAGCCGCTCGCACTGGATCGCCGTGCGGTACGCATGCACCATCGGCAGCGCGCTCGCGTCGACCTCGCCGATGACCTTCAGCTGGTTCACCGCCCGGTCCCAGTCGCCCAGGACCATCAGGACCTGCGCGAGGAAGATCCGCAGCTTTGCGTCCGCGGGTGCGCTGCGGACCTCCGCCTGCAGTTGCTGCAGGCAGCCGGTCAGGTCGCCCGCCCGGAACCGTTCCTCGGCGAGCTGGCGCGGGCTCGAACCGGTTCAGGTGGCATGCGGGTTCCCCAGGTGTCGCTGACGCGGAAAGCAAGGCATTCCGGCCATCGCCCGTGGCGATGGCCGGATCCGCGCCGCGTCAACGTACTTCTTGATGTTCTCGGCGATGTTGCACTTGAACTTGCTGGACTCGCCCTTCGCGCCCTTGTCGTCCTGCGTCCAGTAGTCGAAATGGATCTTCTCGAAGTTGAGCGTCACGTTCTCGGTCAGGCGATCTTCGCCGCCGCTGCCGCCGGTCGAGACCGCAGTCACCAGGCACTCGCCGAGTCGAAGATGAGGTACTCGAGCGGGTTCTCGCCCGCCTTGCGCACGATGAGCTTGGCCGACTTCAGGTGCTTGCCGTTGGCACAGGAAAGCTGCAGGTCGGCCGAGCCGGCGTCGACGTACTTCGTGAAGCTGATGTCCTGCAAGTTCGCCTTGCCCGCGCCGCCACCACCGCCATGTGGAGGTGCCCGAGTTGCTCAGGCCCCAGCTCCATGCGAGCACGTCGATCTCGTCCTTGTGCGTCTTGTCTCACGGGACTCGCCCTTGATGCCATCGAGCTCCATAAACATGTCGACAGCCATGACGAATTCTCCTTATCTGACGTGCAATTTAAGAGTGTGTAGTGGTTGCCAGCCCAAGCGCTGGCCTAAGCCGCGCTGCTGCGACGGAAGGCGCGACACGAGGCTCAAAGTGACGTTCACTCCTTCAAGCTGGTAGTGCGGCCGGAGATGGAACTTCGCGCGCTGTAGTAGCCCGGGTTGCCTTCGACCTCCTCGACCTTGACCTCGGCGCCGGCCAGCGGCTTCTGCGCCTTGAGCTCGTCGCCCGCGTTCCCGGGATTGCCGAGCACATAGCTCTTGATCCAGTCGGAGAGGTACCGCTCCATGTCGGCGCGTTCCTTGAACGAGCCGACCTTGTCGCGAACCATGCACTTCAGGTAGTGCGCGAAACGGCAGCTCGCGAACAGGTACGGCAGCCGCGCGGCGAGACGTGCGTTCGCCGTCGCATCCGGATCGGTGTACTCGGCCGGCTTCTGCAGCGACTGCGCGCCGATGAACGCCGCGACGTCGGTGTTCTTGCGGTGGATCAGCGGCATGAAGCCGCGAATTCGCCAGCTCCGCCTCGCGCCGATCGCTGATCGCGATCTCGGTCGGGCACTTCATGTCCACGCCGCCGTCATCGCTCGGGAACGTGTGCACCGGCAGGCCTTCGACCGCGCCGCCCGACTCCACACCGCGGATCGACGAGCACCAGCCGTAGATCTTGAAGGAGCGGTTGACGTTCACCGCCATCGCGTAGGCGGCATTCGCCCAGGTGTACTTGCTGTGGTCGCCGACGCCGGTCTCTTCCTCGAAGTCGAACTCCTCGACCGGGCTGGTCTTCGCGCCATAGGGCAGACGCGCGACAGGAAGCGCGGCATCGCGAGGCCGACGTACTTCGCGTCGTCCGACTCGCGCAGCGAGCGCCAGGCGGCGTAGTCGGGAGCGGAGAAGATCTTGCGCAAGGTCACGCGGATTCGCGAGCTCCTGCCACGAGTCCATCCCCATGAGCGTCGGGCGCAGCCGCGGCGATGAACGGCGCATGCGCGGCGGCCGCGATCTGCGCCATCTGCCCGAGCAGCTCGACATCGCCCGGCGTGTGATCGAAGTAGTAGTCGCCGACCAGGCGCCGTAGGGTTCGCCGCCGAGCTGGCCGTATTCCTGCTCGTAGAGCTTCTTGAAGATCGGGCTCTGGTCCCAGGCGGCGCCCTTGTACTTCTTCAGCGTCTTGCCGAGATCCTTCTTCGAGATGTTCATCACGCGGATCTTCAGCATCTCGTCGGTCTCGGTGTTGTTGACGAGATAGTGCAGCCCGCGCCAAGCGCTCTCGACCTGCTGGAATCGCTCGTTGTGCAGGATCAGGTTGACCTGGTCGGTCAGCTTCTTGTCGATCTCGGCGATGATCGCCTTGATCGTGCCGACGACGTCGTCGGAGACGACGGTCGATTTCGCGCAAGCGCCTGTTCGGCCAGCGTGCGCACCGCGTTTTCCACTTCGGCGCGCGCGCGGTCGGTCTTGGGCTTGAATTCCTTCTGCAGCAGCGCGGCGAACTGATCGCTCTCGAGCGCCGCAGCCGGCGCAGCCTGGTCTTTCTGTGCTTCAGCCATGTCAGGACCCCGGTTTGGTTATGTGTTCTGGCCCGAGTCGTCGGGCTTGGGCTGCGCCGCCAGCGACTTGAGCAACGCGGGATCGTTCAGCACCTTCGCGATCAGCTCTTCGGCGCCGGCCTTGCCGTCCATGTAGGTGATGAGATTCGAAAGCTGGCTGCGCGCCTCGAGCAGCTTGTTGAGCGCATCCACCTTGCGGGCGACAGCCGCGGGCGAGAAGTCATCCATGCTCTCGAACGTGATGTCGACCGCGAGGTTGCCCTCGCCGGTCAGCGTGTTCGGCACGCTGAAAGCGACGCGCGGCTTCATCGACTTCATGCGCTCGTCGAAGTTGTCGACGTCGATGGTCAGGAACTTGCGCTCGTCGACGGAGGGCAAGGGTTCCTTCGCGTCACCGCTCAGGTCGGCCATGACGCCCATGACGAACGGCACCTGGACCTTCTTCTGCGCGCCGTACAGCTCGACGTCGTACTCGATCTGCACGCGCGGAGCGCGGTTGCGGGCGATGAATTTCTGACTGCTGGGCTTGGCCACCGTACACCTCCTCCTCGGAGTTCAATTCTTCAAGACGCTTCCATCGGAGTTACTCGTCTCGTATGCCGCCGACGCGTTTGGCCTGATCGAGCCCGTCGGGCGCGACGTCGGCCAGTACCTCCAGGAAATCCTTCGCAACGAGGCGCTTGGCGCGCTCGATGAATATCGGAACCGGGCTCGAGGGCTCATTCTTGCGAAAAAACGTCGCCACCGCATCCAGCGCGCGGATGGCGTCGTCGCGGGAGCGGATGCTGCCGACCGCGATCGCCCCGCCCGCCGCCGCTTGGCCGTCGGCGGCCCCATCGGCCGGCGCGGCATTCGCCGCCCGTGTCGCGAGCTCGCCGGTGAGGATCGTGCGGGCCTGGTCGAGCGCCGAGATCAGCGGGTCGAAGTCCGGCGCGCCCTCGGTGCCGTTTGCACTGCGCATCGCGGCGTCGACCTGGCGCAGCGCGCCGACACCGGCCTCGAGGCTGGCCGCCAGAGGCGCGATCTGGTCGTCCTCGGCCGCAGACAGCGCGGCGCTGACATGGGCTGCACTCGGCGGCTCGCCATCGGCCGCGGTCGCCGTCTGAGTGCCGGTCGCGATCTCGAAGTGTCGGAGCGAGAACGCGCCGAGCTGCGGATTCGAAACCAGCGGCTGGCGCCGCACCGCCTCGACGATCGCCATCCGGTCCGCGAAACAGTTGAGCGCGTTCCGGCGCAGGATGGCGTCCTCGTCGACCAGCGGATACAGCTTGTCGGGGAACCCGTCAAACCATCGCGACGCGACGCCGAGAACGTCGCAGAATCCCCCCAGGCCATGGGTCCGCAGGGCTGCCGCGCCTAGATGTGTCAGCAACCGCAGGTCGCGGCTCTGTCCGAGCCCTTCTAGCGCCCTGTCACGAATCTCCCGCCAGTCCGTTTCGGCTCCGGGCGGTGCCATCTGGCCGAATACGCGGTAGCCGTCAAACGACGCAAGCAACTGGGTGTCCTCCAGATTCTCTCCCGCCGGACTGTCCGGACTGATCGCAGCCACCAGCCGTTCGACGACCGGATCCATCTTTGTCCTTTGTTGTGCTGCGCCGCACCACCCACAGCCGGCGCAGCGTATGTCACTGACCTGGTTTTCTGATGGGCGTCACTACGCGGACGCCAAGTGCGACGATTCGCCATTCGCGCCCGATTGTCAACAGCATTCCGGGGCGTGGGAGTCGTGGAGGACTCGTCCAGGCGTTATTGCAACGCAACAGGCGTCGGGATGCCGGCCACTGATTGACTCGTCAGGGGTCGAGGGACACTACACTGCGTCAGCGCTTACGAGCGGCTCGTCGAACGCGAACCCGAACAGCTTCGGATCCTCGCCGATGACCGCTGCCGCGAAGATCAGGAACACGTAGTCACGCGTCTCTTTGGGGATGTCCTTCTGCGCGAGCAGCGCCCAGAAGTTGCGATCGCGCGGGTTCTCCTTCATCGCGCGGATGCGTTTCTTGACGCGCGTCGGTCCCCAGTTGTACGAGGCGAGCACGAGCAGCCCCGATGCCTGCGCTTCGCCGCGATAGAGGTCCCTCAGATAGCGCGCCGCGGCCTGCGTGGCGGCGTTGGGATCGAAGCGCTGGTCGTCAGGATCGAACTGACGCAATCCGAGCAACGGCCCGGCGCGCAGGCCGTACTGACCGGCGGTCTGCGGCATCAACTGCCACATCCCCTTGGCGATTCCGAACCGGGTCTCGGGGCCTACCGCCTGCGGACGAAAATCGCTCTCCTGCAACGCGACATAGAAGAACTGCGGGGGCATGTGATGCTCGAGCATGATCCGCGTCACCAGCGGCGGCAGATCCTGTGCGTGCGCCTGTTCGAGGGCGTTCGCAAAACGCTGGTCCGAGCGCCAGACGTCGATGTAGCGCTTGACTTCATCAATGAAGCCCTTCGGCATCGCCACCTCGCACTCCCCGAAGACGCGTGCCATGCGCAGGATCAGCCTGTCCTCAGCCGGCAGGCTGTCATCCAGCACCCCGAGCTCCTCGAGCAGCGAGTCGTACTGGGTCGCCATCTCCGCGAGTTGCGCGCGCCCCTTCTCTACCTCGGCGCGCTGCGCCGGATCAGCGCTTGCCTGAATCTGCTCCTCCAGGCGGGCGAGCTGCAGCTCGATGGACTTCATGTTGTAGAAGATCTGCTCGGCGAGTCCGCGCGTACGCTGGAGCTGGGCGTACTGATAGACCCCGACGGCGATGGCTACCAGCAGCAACCCGAAAACCCCTGCGATCACCGATCCGTACCGGCGCTTCTGCCTGCGCTGGACGCTGCTGAAGGCGCGACGGACCATCATCGTGCGATGGCCGGCGGGAGCGCTGGACTTCGGGTCGAAATAATGCGCGACGACGTCCTCCACCGACTGAGGTGTCGCTCCACTTGCGGGCTGGGCGGACGCCGGGGCGGTGTAAGTGAGCTCGAGGCTCGGTCCGTCATCGCCCAGGCGCAGCGCGCAGCGCGCCGGCAGCGCGGCCTCCTGGACACGCTGGCCATCGACGTAGGTCCCGTTGCTGCTGCCAAGGTCACGTACGCACCACTGAGCGCCCATCGGGAAAATCTCTGCGTGCACTCGACTGACCCCGTCGTCGTCGACGCGGATGTCGCAGCCCGCATCACGGCCGATGCGGACGCGGTCCCGGTAGTCGCGTAATGCTGGTTCGGTCCCGACCCGCACGGTAATCGGCGGGACATCGGCGCCTGGCGTGGGGGGCGGGGCCCGGGGCGCGAATCCGTGAAGCACCGTGCGGTTCGCCGCCTGGCCGTCGCCTTCGAGATGCGGGACGCCTGCGACCGGGCGCATCGACGGGTCGGGCTCATCGACCTCCAGCATGACTTGCAGGCCCGAACTGCCGAGCGCGAGCGCCGCTCGCCGTGGCAGAACTGCGCTTTCGATCCGGACGCCGTTCATCAGCAGGCCGCCCGGGCAGCCCCAGATCACGGGCCCACCACCGTGCCTCACGGCGAAACACCCCGACGTAGGCTTGGCTGATCGCCTGATCGTCGGTTTGCAATTCGCTGCTCGTGTCAGCCCCGATACAGAAGGCCGTCGTAAGCCGGGTGCGCTGATCGCCCGCCCTTGCGTGCCAGCTCACTGTGATTGCGGAATCCAAAAGGCTATCTGTCCACTGCGAGTCCAACTTCTGGCGGACGAGTTTCGCCGGGATCCCGGCTACATCGAATGTAGTCGAAGGCTTGCGCCCGCCTTTATTTCTATTTCGTTCAGTCGCTCCGAATGCGAGTCCACTACAGGCCCATACGCCGGTCAAGCCCGGTTCCGCGGTGGGAGAGTCATGCGGCTTCCTGCACCTCGAGCAGCGTCAGCTCGAGCCCGTACCCGGCGAGGAAGTGCCGCCAGAGCTGCCGACGCTCATCGAGACGTCGCTCGTACGAAGCGTCCAGCCCCATTCGGGCGGCGTAGGGCGCCTCGTCGACCACGATCAGCAGCTCGGGTGCGGGGCGTGCACGCTGCACGGCGTCGCGCACCGTGGCGACCACGAGGCCGTGATTCTCGCTCTCGGGCGTGGCACCGAGGCTGAACAGCAGCACGTGAGCTTCGGCAGCCGGGGCACCCGGGCCCGCTTCCAGGCCGCCCGCGAGCGCTTCCTCGCCATAGTGCAGCACTGGTTGTGTCGCGAGCCGGACGGGTGTTCCGAGGTGGCGCGCGAGCATGCTCTGTAGCGCGGCCAGCGTTCCGGCCGGTGGCTCGTAGGCATAGGGCTTCACTACAACCACGGCACTGCGCATCCCCCGTCCAGCCGCCCCGAACACGCGCCGCGCGTAGGCCGCGAGTGAAGGCGGCATGCCGGAGAAATAGGTCGAGCGCAGCTCGGCCAGCCAGCCAGCCACTGCGAGTGCAGTTCGCGGGATGACGACATAGATGGCGAGGGTGACGGCGATCAGGTGGATCCAGGGCGCGGCATCGCCGCCACCGCCAGCGCCGTCCCAGCGCAGCGCGGCGACCGCGTCCGTCGATGCGGGCAGCGCCACCCCGGACAGGCGCGCCGCCGGGCCGTACACGACGCGAAGCACGTCGAGAACCTGCGAAGGGCCGAGAAACGTGCTTTCCCAGCCCGCCTCATAACGAAAGACGATGCCGCGGAAGTACAGACCGGCGATCAAACCGAGCGCGAGGGTCGCCGAGCCGAGATGCAGCAGGCGTCGGGCTAGCGCGCCCACGATGGGTGGCGACAGGCGAGCCCACTCCGTGACGAACGCCTCCACGGCACGGCCGAGCCCGGCATGCACTTCGCCGCTCCTGCGTGCGATCGCGCGCAGCGGCCGGGCCACTGCCCGGCCGGCGATGGCGGCGAGTCCGCGTCCGCGGACCGGCATCACGGCGGGTCCGACCAGCCCCACGATTTTGCGCAGCCAGGCCGCGCCGAGCAGGAGGTATATGACGAGGTTCCAGACGATCACGCCCAGAAAGGGGAAAGCAAGAATGTTGATGCGGCGTGCTTCCTGGAGCGCCGAGAGAAGTATTCCGGATACCAGGGCACCGACCAGCAGCAACACGGTGAGCCACGCCGGCCACCGCACGCGCTCGAGCAGAGACTTGAGCACTGGGAAACGTTGATCCAGCGAGGCAGCCAGCCGCTGGGAGCGCTCGGTCAGTGCCCGCGCGTGGCGGCGTCCCGGGCGCGCGGTGTCGAAGTCTGCGGTCGACAGACCGAGCTCGCGCAGCGTCTCGCGCGTCGCCTGCTCGCGATCGGCCAGCGGCAGCAGGGCGTGCGTCGGGTCGGTTTCCTCGACGGCCTTGACCAGCAGGATGACCGGAATCGCCTGGGCGCGCATCGCGTCCGCATGCTACCCCAACGCGAAAATCGGCTCAGAGCCAGATCATGGTTTTCGAGGAGCAATTGCCTTGAGCAATCCGAGCAACGCCAGCAACTCGAGTCCCGTACTCCCGCCACCGCCGCCGCCCGACGTGTCGTCGTCGACGATCGTCACGGTCGCGGTCGAGTTCGATCCCAATGGCATGCCGGCCGACGGATTTGATAGCGTCACCATGAACGTCTCGTCACCTTCGTCTGCACTGTCGTTCGTGATGCTGATGGAAACTGTCTTGTTGGACGTGTCCCCCGCCGCCCAATCAAGCGTGCCGCTTGCGCTCGTGAAATCGGAGCCCGCGGTCGCCGAGCCAGGCGACGTAGCGTAGTTCACACTCGCGGCACTGCTCGAATCGCCGCTTCGAAAAACGGTGAGAAGAGCCGAGTTACCAGTTTCCTGGACCGACAGGCCGTTGTTCACCAAGCCGATTCCTGAATCGTTGTCCGCAACGGCAATGGAAGTTGTGGCACCGCTGAGTGTTGCTCCCCCGGTTGGAGGATTGAGCAGTCGAACAGGGATGGTCTCCTCTCCCTCGATCTCCATATCGTCGAATATCTCAACCGGAATCGATTTGAGCCCGAGCTCGCCGTCCTCCCACGTCACCGTCCCTGAGCTAGGCGCGAAATCGACATCCGGGCTCGCCGTGCCGCCTCCCAACTCGAAACGCACGCTGACCCTACCCGTCGAGCCTTGGGATCGATGGAGGTACACGTCCACGACTCGATTAGATTCCACCACGCGCACCAATGAAGCGGGATCCAACAAGCCGACTTTGCCCGGACCATCGAGACCTCCGTCCGTCGAATCGTCGTCGACGATGGTCACGGTCACACTGACGTTCGACCCCAAGAGCACACCGGTCGATGGATTGGAAAGCGTCACAGTGAACGTTTCGTCGTTTTCCTCCAAGCCATCGTTGGTGAGGTTTACGATAATTGTCTTGTTCGCCGTGTCTCCTGCCGCCCAGCTGAGGGTGTCGTTCACGCTCGCGAAGTCCGAGCCCGCGGCCGCCGAGCCGGACGACGTCGCGTAGTTCACGCTCACGGCAGCGTCAGCTGAGCCGCTCCGCGATAAGTTGAGCACGACCGAGCCGTCGGCCTCGCCGACGGACGCATTGGCGAGAGTAAAGCCAAGACTCGGTGGCGGGGGCGGCGGCGCCGCATCGTCGTCGGCGATGGTCACGGCCGCGCTGCCGTATGTTCCCAGGATCGCGCCGTCCGTTGGATTGGACAGCGAGACACCGAACCACTCGTCGCCTTCGTTCACGCTGTCATCCACGAGAAGGACCGTAATCGTCTTCTCAGCCGTCTGGCCATCCCTCCACGTGAGGGTGCCATATGCGCTCGTGAAGTCGGAGCCCGCCTTCGCCGTGATAGGGTAGGTTGCGAAGTCCACGCTCACGGCACCGCTCGCACTGCCGCTTCGCGAGACGCGCAGAGTTATAGATCCGTCAGACTCGCCAATTGTCTTTCTTTCGAGTGCAAGTCCCAACTCCGGAATGTTCCCGGACCAAATGGTGGCAGTTTGCAGCGCCAAAATTGCACCGCCAGTCGAATCGAAGAGCTGCAGACTGAAGCGCTCTTGCTCATGGTTGCCATCGTCGATCAAGACGAGGGGAATCGACTTCTGCGAGGTGTCTCCGTCCGCCCACTCGAGTCGGCCGACCTTTGGGACGTAGTCGGAACCAGCCAGTGCCGATCCGTCCACAGTTTCGTACGCGACGCTGACCGCCCCTGACGAACCGCCGGTGCGACGGACAACGAGTTCTGCAGTTTTCTCATTTCCTGTGACCAGCGTTTTGCCTGCAAGCAGTCCAATCAAACCCGCAAAATCTGGATCCTTTTCGACGAACCGCGCGACGGCCAAGCCCGGGCGATTTTCCCGGAAACTTGTCCCATCTCCGACAACGACAAGCTTGCCATCGGCTTGCCGAACCATAGCTCGCGTGGAAAGGCTGGGAACCATGTCTTGGAAATCCCCGCTCGACGTCCCGCCAACGCCGAAGGAAGCGTCGATCCTGCCATCGAGCATGAATCGCCTCAGCCTCATTTCCTGCGCTCGTCGAGACCAGTGGACATCCTGGGAACCGGCGGTCACGATTTTTCCATCGGGCTGGATTGCGACGGAAACCATTGCATCGAGGAAGCCGCCACCGCTGAAGACAATGCCACCTGTGCCAAAGGCGGGATCGAGGGCACCGTCGTGCTTCAACCGGAACACAAATCCGCTCGAGTGACCATCGGCCCCGACCATTCCATTGACGACGATGTTGCCGTCGTTCTGCAGTGCAGCGCTCTGCTTCCAGGTATGGACGAAACTACCTTCGAGACTATGAAAATCGAGGAACACCTCCTGAATGCCGTCGCCGCCGAATGATGTGTCAAGTCTTCCATCCACGGTGGTTCTGACTACGGCAACCGTCCCTCCTCGCGAATCGCGAACAGAGACGTTACGGTTGCCTGTCATCAGCAACTTTCCATCGGGCTGTTGCAGCAACGCATACCCGACTTCCTGAGCACCGCGCGCAAAGTGGAAGAGCGCCGTTCCGCTGGTTCCGAAGGTGATATCCAGTTGGCCGTCCGCATGAAAGCGCGCAATCATCATGTCTCGATCCCAGGTTCCTCCGCTTCCGCTGACGGTTCCTGCCACGACAAGTTTTCCGCTGGATTGCTGTACCAGGCCGGATGCGAAATCGGCGCCTCCCAGATCAAAGCTGATGCTGCCGGTGGCGCCGAAGCTCGCGTCTGGCGTGCCATCGGCCGCGAAGCGCCACAGCACCATGTTCTCGGCGTCGGTATCTCTACCGGCGACGACGAGCTTGCCGTCACGTTGCTGAATCACAACTGCTGCCCGCTCGTTTGCTTGTGCGCCAATTACAATGCCGTCGGCGTCGAAACTGGTATCCAGCGTTCCATCCGGATCGAGGCGCACGAGCAATAGTTGCGTCGAATCAACGAAGTCGAAGCCACCTATCAATCCCGCAAGCACGATCTTGCCGTCCGCTTGCTGGATCACTGAGTCGATCTGGAGTTGCCGACCTCCGAGGATTAGAGATATTCGACCGCCGCTACCGAAAGCGGGGTCGAGGTCACCCGGAGCGGCGAGGGCATTGCTCCCGAACGCGAGCAATGCCCCCACGATACTGGCAACAATCACCGCAGGTCGACTCGGCTGGGGGTTGACCGAAGTCGGACGAGCGACTCGCCTTGCGCTATTGGACGCGAAAGTGCTGTTCATTTTCCTTACCCTGCTCTTGCCGAAGGTCCCGATCGGGGTAGGTGGTGCACCGAGCACTTGCGTCCTACTGGGTAACCGGCTGGAGGTAGTTCGGTGTCGTTCCTGGCGCCGGGGAACCAACCTCGTGATCTGTAACTGCGCCGACTTTGTCGGGAACAGGGGGAGCCCAGCGCCCCCCTTGTTCGTGTTGCCATCAATCGCCGGCGGGTAATGGTCTCAAGGACTTCATGAACACCCAGTGGGCGACGCGACGACCCTGCCGCCGGCCCGTTTCGTCCGCGTGCCTGAAGTGAATGCCCTGCAGGATCCGCACCTCGGCGACATCGAGCGAGGCGTCGGAGAAGCGATGGTACGGACGTGGGTTCACCAGCAGACCCGGCGTCGAGCTCGTGATCGAGAACTCGAACTCATCGCCGAAATAGAGCTCCATGATTCGCATGATGCTGCCGGCCAGGTTGTTCGCTCCGGAGGAGTGATCGGGATAGGGCGGCGCCGGGATGAAGGAGACCCAGCCCGGGTCGCCCGCGGTGCCCGGGTTGCCGTCGTTGTCGCCCTCGTGTATCGCGGTCTCGGGTCGCCAGAAGCTGTAGTGGAACTTCGAATCCCAGCAGCTGATCGCCGCGTCGGCGGAAGCGAGACTCACGAGCGCGAACAGCCGAGCCTGGTCGCCAACGTCCGCGACATGCGCATCGGCGATGGTGCGCACCGTCGCGTGCCATGTGTGGAACGGGTTGGCCAGCCAGAAGCGCGCCAGGTCGGTCTGCTCCGGCGTTCGCGAGCTGTTCGCCAGGGAGCCCAGCGCCTTCACCTCGTTGTACTCCCGGGCGTAGGCGACGCTGGAGAGCGGCGGCTGGCGCGGCGGGCGGAACTGCGAGTTCTTGTTCAAGACAAAGGGCGCCGTAACCGTCAGGAAACGGAACGCGCCCGGTGCAAGCGCCGGTAGAGTCGGGCGCCAGTCACCGGGGTCGGTACCACCGGTGAAGGGGTCGTCCGGCAGCGCGAATGTCTCGCGCCGCAACGGTAGCAACGCGGCGGCAGCCTCGTTCCCCGCTTGAAGACCGGGGTCGCCAGCGTAGGTAACGGCCGGGTTCGTGACCGTGGCCAGACAGGGGTTGGCGGCGCCGTACATCCCGACAAGCACCCCGTAGGCCGCGGCCGCGGCGGCCGCCTCGGCTGAGCCCACCCCGCGTAACGCGGGATTGGTGTAATGGTAGGCCTCGAACCGGCCCTGGTTGGCCTGCACGGCGTCGTGCATCGCGGCATGGACCAGCGCGGTGTCCAGCAGCCCGGGTGGACCCGCCCGGTTTGCAGGTATCGCGACCGGTGCCACCTGCCCCTGCACACAGATGAGCGTGATTGCGTTCCAGTCCGTCACGACGCTGGCATGCGCGGGCGCCCAGCCGCTCGCGGCCACGGCCCCGAGCAGTGCGATGAGGGTTTTGGGTTTCATGTGTTCTCCTACGATGTCTTTAGTTGTAGTGGCTGTTCCTCTCTCGCGAGTCAGCTGCCGGCTTGGGCTTGAAGCCGCGGATGGCGCGGCTTCGATCGACATATCGGCCGACGACCACGCCGTCGTCATTGATGCCCTTCCCTTCCCTTCGGTGTGCCCCTCGCCGCAGCCTCTCGCGGCAGGGAACGGCGAGTAGTTGATGCGATCGGCGACTCAGGCTTTCTTCGTGGCGAGGTGACTCGCGATGCTGACTAAGAGCCTGTTGCAGTCAGATCGGGTACCGGATTTTCAATCGGTCGAATTTCTGGTACCCGAATGGCTCGGGAGGGACTCTATAGCCCTAGGATCCACGCGTTTTCGTAGATCGCCGTAGCGGGAATGGCTGAGCCGAGCAAGAAAAAGAGGTCATGGCCCTTGAGTGCAGGAACATGACTCGGACACTCTGCAGTGCGGCGGTCGCCGTGTATGCCGTAATGGCCTTGATTGGTTGTGGCGGCGACGGCAGTACACCAGGCACCGACGCTTCCAACGTCCCGCCACCGCCAGCGTCGCCACCGCCAGCGTCGCCACCGCCTGAGCCGCCTCCGCCTGAATCGCCACCGCCTGAATCACCACCGCCTGAGCCGCCTCCGCCAGATCCAAGCGTCGATCACGGTCGTTACGTGGGAACGGTCACGATCGATGGTGTGAACTATTTCGGCGACGCGCTGTTTGCGGCGAGTGGGGAGACCCACATCTACATCGGCGGTCCGTACACCGACGACGGAACGATTCAGCTGGCTTCGCCTGAAGGCTCGATTGATTTTGTCAGCCCTGCCATAACTCCCTCAGGGCATACAACTTCCGGAGGAATAATCGGTCGCGAAGGAGAGGACTGCGGCCAACGTGGGTCGCCGAGTGCTCGCTGGTGTGGCCGAGCTTCTTCGGCACAGATGACCGTGGAGCGCACAGCAGGCGGTGACACCGGCGCAATCCACGGTGAAATCACAGACGATGGCGAGACGTGGACGTTTGATCTCACACCCTGGAGCAATTTCTACGACGTGCCTGCCCGTCTGAGCGACTTGGCAGGGCAATACGCCGAGGAAGTGGCACCTTTCGCTCGCGGTGGCATGGTCCTGACGATCGACGAGGACGGGCGCGCATTTTTCCAGGCATTGCCGTACCTCTGCACGGGCAACGGAACATTTGCGCCCCTCGGAGACGGAGAGTCCAATGTCTATGCCGTCGAGATGTCCATCGCGAACTGCGACTACCCGTATGTTCAGTACAACGGACACTATCGCGGATTGGCGACATTGAGCCCGAGCGACTACTGGGGATATGACACGAATGTGCGAATCTGGCTGGCGAGTTTCTCGCCAGACTGGTCCGCGGTGACCTTCTGGGGACGGAGAATACCCGGCAACTAGTGTCCTGTCCCGTTAATACATGGCATATGTATTGCATGCCTTCAAGGTATCTTTGGACACGGAGATACCGCGATGGGCATGGGTCGACCGAAGGCGCAACTTACCTTGAGCGCGGCCGAGCAGGCGCAGTTGTCCTCGATCGCGCGCTCGCGCTCGATGCCGGCGGCGCTGGCGCAGCGTGCGCGCATCGTGCTCGCCTGTGCGAGCGGACAGGCTAACAACGCCGTCGCGCGCCGCTTTGAGATCAGCGATGCGACGGTGGGCAAGTGGCGCCGGCGCTTTCTCAAGGATCGCATCCGCGGCCTGTACGATGAGCTCAGGCCCGGCCGGCCGCGCTCGATCGATGATGAGCGCATCGCGGGGCTCATCAGCAAGCTGCTCAAGCGCAAGCCCAAGGACGGCGCCACACACTGGAGCACGCGTGCGGCGGCGGCGGAGACCGGCATCTCCAAGAGCAGCGTGCACCGCTACTTGAACCTCTTTGGCTTGAAGCCGCATCGCACCGAGAGCTTCAAGCTCTCGACCGATGCATTCTTCATCGAGAAGCTGCGCGATGTGGTAGGGCTGTATCTGAACCCGCCTGAAAATGCGCTCGTGCTGTGCGTCGACGAGAAGAGCCAGGTGCAGGCGCTCGAGCGCACTCAGCCGATGCTGCCCATGGGCTTCGGCTACGTGGAAGGGGTCACGCACGACTACAAGCGTCATGGCACGACGACGCTGTTCGCCGCGCTCGATGTGCTCAACGGCACCGTGCTCACCGATTGCAAGCCGCGTCACCGGCATCAGGAGTTTCTCGCCTTTCTGCGCAGCATCGAGGCGGCGGTGCCGGCGGAGATGGATGTGCATCTGATCGTGGACAACTACAGCACGCACAAACACGCCAAGGTCAAAGCCTGGTTGGCAAAACGGCCACGCTGGCACCTTCACTTCATCCCCACCTATAGCTCCTGGCTGAATCTGGTTGAGCGCTTCTTCGCCCTGATCACTGACAAGGCGATTCGGCGCGGCTCGTTCCGCAGCGTCCCACAACTGGTCGGCCAGATCGATCACTTCGTCACCCGATACAATCGCAATTGCAGACCTTTCATCTGGACTGCCACCGCCGATTCCATCCTTGCAAAGCTCGAAAGACTTTCTTCACGAATCAGCGGGACAGGACACTAGCAACCCGTCGGACAAGACGACCATGCGCTGGGCAAACGCAGGGGCGTACTGCGTCTTCATCGGTGATCAGATCTACGCCAGCTCGTGGTACCCGAATGGCTGGAGAGGGACTCTATAGAAGTAGGATCCGGGCCGTTTTCGTAGAACCGCCGTGGCGGGGAATGGCTGAACCGAGAAAGGGGCTCGTCGAGAGACTGTTCGCGGAGCACCGCCGTGCCCTGCAGGCGTTCTTTTATCGGCGCATCAGGACGAAATCCGATGCACCGGACCTCGCGCAGGAAGTCTATGTACGCATGCTGCGGGTGAACGACATACACGCGATTCGCGATCCTGAGCGCTATCTGTATACCGTCGCGAGCAATCTCGTGAAGGAGTACGCGGTGCTGGATCGCTGGCGGTCCCGCGGCGTGAACGTTGATGATGCGAGCATCCAGCACCGCCTGGGCGAACTACCGACGCTCGATGGGCAACTCGACATCACGAACCGTGTCGCGCGCTTGCGCACCGTGCTTGCGCAACTGTCTCCCAAATGTCGAGCCGCAGTCATACTTCAATATCGCCACGGTCTGAGCTACGAGGAGATCGGCCAGCGTCTCAACGTGTCGCCGCACATGGTGAAAAAGTACCTGGCGCAGGGGCTCGCTCATTGCCGGCGTCGAATGGCGCGAATGGAGTGATGTCGTGACACCAAGCGAAGAGCAGGTTCGCTCCGCGGTCGCCCAGCAGGCGGGGACCTGGTTCATTGCGAACCAGTCCGGATCGCTCGAGCAGGCCGAGCGCGCGGCCTTCGTGGCCTGGCTCAAGGCCTCGCCGATCCATGTCGAGGAGTACCTGGGCGTCGCGCTCATCGCACACGATCTGCCCGCAGCCGCGGAGGATCCGCAGGTGCCGCTCGAGTCGCTCCTTGAATTGGCACGTGCCGATGACACCGAACGGCGTCGTGTCGCTCGAGGCACCGTTGCCCGTGCGCGAGCCGGCGCCGAAGCGATCAGGCGCCGCGCCGATGGTCATTTGCCACGTCGATCGCTGCCGTGGTGCTGGTGCTGGCCGGCATCGGCGCTGTGGTGGATGCGCGACGGTGAATTTCTCGGGTTGCCGAAGACCTACCAGACGGCGCATGGCGAGCAGATCGTGGCACAGCTCCCCGACGGCTCGGAGCTTCATCTCAACACGGATTCATCCGTTACGGTTCGCTACACCCGCAGCGAGCGGGTGGTCGAAATTGCGCGAGGTCAGGCGCTCTTCACGGTTGCGCGAGACGATCCCCGGCGCTTTCGGGTCGCGGCCGGCGAGGTAAATATAGTTGCAGTGGGAACCCAGTTTGATACCTACCGAGACCCAATGCGACGATCGTGACGGTCGTTGAGGGAAGCGTTGCCGTGCTCGCGGAAGCGCCTCCGCCGGACGTGACCGGGCTTCCGGCCGGTGCATTGCGCGTCAATGCGGGATATCAGGTGCGCGTTGACGCACGGCGGTGTGTCGGCGCAACCTATTCCCGTCGATGTGCAGCAGACCGTGGCCTGGCTGCAACGGAAGATAGCTTTTGAACAACGACCACTCGGAGAGGTGGCGGACGAGTTCAACCGCTATGGCTCAATCCCCATCGAGATCGATGACGCAGCGCTGCGTGCGCTGCCGATCAGTGGCGTCTTCGATGCGTACGACATCGACTCGTTCATGGCGTTTCTGCAGACACTCGATGGAGTTCGCGTGGAAAGGACCAATGAGCGAATTCGTGTTTTCAGGGTGAATTGCAGAAGGAATGAAACGGCTTCGACCGCTCACGCGGCCGCCGCGTTGGAAGAACGCTAATGTCCTCGGTGCGCAACCTGCTCGCGATCTGCGCAACTTCGGGTGTCCTCGTGTTCTCGCGCGCCGAGGCATCCGACGGAACTCTCACATGACATCGCCGCTCAGCCGCTCGCACAAGCGTTGAGTGAGTTCGCCAGCTCAGACCGGCCTGCAAGCTCGTCTACGTCTCCGAGATCGTGGCGAGCCAAGCCTCGAAAGGCGCGTCACGCGGGCTGGCGACGCCTGATGCGCTCCAGCGCCTGCTGGCGGGTACCGGACTGCACTTCGAGTTTCTGAATGAGCGGACGGTCAGGATTTTCGCGGCGTCCAGCTGTGCCTTGCCGTCTGGCTGCGCCGGCCCGTCCCTTCGGCGCGGCGGCGCTCGGGGCGTGAGTCCGTCAGGACGTCGCTGGCCGGATGATCTGCTGGAGGAAGTGATCATCAGCGGCTTACGCTTGTGGATGAATGCGACCCACGCGGTAACTCCCGTCATCGTGCTCGACCGCCGCGACATCGAGCGTGGCGGGCAAGATTCGATCGGCGGGGTCCTGCAGTCGCTGCCGATGACTACCGGCTCGCCACTGAATACCAACGTCAATGCTGCCGGGATGCGGAACCGCGCGGCAGCGGCGCCGCGCGGGCGACGGATCGGTCCGCGTCAGCTGCACGATCTGCCACTGTGGTGTTGCTGAATGGTCGGCGTCTTCCGAACAGCGGTCTAGGTGCCGACGCCTCGGTCGATCTCAACACACTGCCAATATCCTTCATCGATCACGTCGAGGTGCTGGCGAGTGGCGCTTCGGCGGTTTACGGTGCGGATGCCGTCGGCGGCGTCGTCAACATCGTCACGCGGCGGAACAACCATGGCCTTGAGCTCAGTGGATCGCGGACGATCACCGAACACGGCGATGGCGAGATCATCACCGGGCAGGCGGCCATCGGTTTCGACCTGCTCGGGGGAGCCTGGAGCCTAGGTATCGACTACGTCGAGCAGGACGGCGTAACGCTGGATCGTCGCAGCTACTCTGCGGGCCCGCTGGCCATCGTGGACACCGAAGGCACGGTGGCTGCCCATGGCGGAATACACGCGACGTCGGACGGGTGCTTCGAGGTTCCGGCCGGAAACGCACTGGGACTCGGCGCCGGGTGCCTACACGCGCGTGGCGGGCGCCACAGGCCAGACGGCCGCCGACTATCGGCCCTTCGTGCGCTCCAGAGACGGTTTCAATACTGCGCCATTCAACTATTCGCAGACGCCCAACGAACGCACGTCGCTCTGGCTGCTCGGCTCGCGTCCGTTGGACGAAAGCACGAATTTCTTCATGGAAGCACTTGTTCATCACAGGGAATCCGCGCAGCAGGCGGCGCCGGAACCCTTGTATGCTCCGCTCTTGCCGCCCGATACTGGCCAACGGCTCGATAGGTATTCCGGCCGACAACTACTACAACCCCTTCGGGGTCGACCTCGTAGAGGTTGCGCGCCGACTCGTCGAGGGCGGAAACCGCAGTGGTCAGCGAGGACGTCGAACTCTGGCGCGCGCTCATCGGGGTCGAAGGCGCTGTCGCTCGCTGGCGATGGAAACTCGCGCTCAGAAACGCCAGGTCCGAAGCGACGAGTGTCGAGAAGGGCTTCTTCTCGCTGTCGCGGCTTGGATTGGCATTGGGGCCATCCGGCCCGGATGATTCCGGCCGCATCGTGTGTGGCTCGCCCGATCCCGCAACCGGGCGCGTGCCTGCGGCCAGCATCATTCCGGACTGCGTGCCGCTCAATCTTTTCGGCGGAGCCGGCAGCATTACGCAGGAGCAGCTGGACTACGTGAGTCCGCGGCCCATGATCAATTCCGGTACGAATGAGCAGCGGATCGCGGAGTTGGTATTGAGCGGCCCCGGCGCACGGGTGCTCGGCAGGGACCTGCGGTGGGTGCTGGGCGCGGACTACCGGCGTGAAGCGGGCAGGCTGGCCCTGGACCCACTGCATCGCCCTGGAATTCTGGGGATTTCGGCGACCCCTGCAACTACGTCTCCACTTGGCGGCCACTACGATTCGAAGGAGCTGTTCGCCGAAATGCAGGTGCCCCTGCTGCACGACCACCGTTGGGCTGGGGAGATGGCCCTGAACCTCGTCGTGCGCTGGTCAGACTATTCCTCGTTCGATGAGCACACATCTTGGCAGGCAGGGCTGCGCTGGCGGCCGGTCGAAGAACTGACGCTGCGTGCCAACTATGCCGACGTCTTTCGCGCCCCAGCCATCGTTGAGCTCTACGATCCGCGAGTGACGTTCGAAGGTGTCTTCGAGATCGACCCCTGCGGAAATGATCCGAACCGCACGCAGCAAGCAAATTGCGCGGCGAACGGCGTTCCGGGCGGCGCCTACGTGCAAGGACGGGGGTTTCACGGTGTCTATGGGCGGGAACCCGGAGCTCGAACCGGAGACGGGGCACAGCGTCGGCGCCGGTTTGATCTACAGGCCCGCCTGGGCCAAAGGGCTTTCCGCCAGCATCGATTTTTTCCAGCTCGAGCTCACCGACTACATCTCAGAAGCGTATCCCTCTGAAGTCCTGGTCGAATGCGCGGAACGTGGAACCAGCAAGCTCTGCGAAGCCATACGCCGCTCTGCGGACGGCAGCATTCTGCAGGTGTCGATTTCAAAGAGAATTCGGGGGGCCGGAAGTCCGCGGCTTCGACATTGCGATCGAATGGCCCCTGGTGACAAAGACAGGAGAAGTGAATTCGCGGCTGCTCGCCACTTATCTCGACCGCTGGAACACACAGCCGTTTCCCGGAGGTGCGGTGTCTTCGTACGCGGGCAATTTCAAGGCCGGCGCCCGGCCGCGTTTGCGCGTGTCGGGAAATATCGACTGGCGCTACGGACCCTGGATGGCGAATTACGCGGCGGAGTACATCGGCAGCTACACGGAACTCGTAGAACCTCTTCCGGACATTTCGGTTTTCCCTTCGAACCCTTCAGCCGCCAAGTCGAAGCGGTTCTGTATCATGACATCGAAGTGGGATTCAGATTCGACACAGGCGTCACAGTGCGAGCAGCGATCACCAATATCACTGACGAAGACCCGCCATACGTCAACATCCCGCCCGCCAACACGGATGTCGCGACCTACCGGCTGCTGGGCCGCAGCTATCACCTGGAGCTGCGTTACCAGGTCGAGTAGTAGCTTCCATCCTGACATCAAGAGTGCTGCTGCGACTCTCTCTCCGGGCGGCATAATCGGACCCAGGATCTGCATTGGTCGCACGGCAAGGACGGTTTCATGGGCAAGTACGTCACGCATAAGGGCGGCTGTTTCACTGCGGCGACGTGGCCTTCGAGGTCGCGGCGCCACCCCG
>CAVSKB010000019.1:0-1200161 GCA_963728295.1 uncultured Gammaproteobacteria bacterium
AATAAATGCTCCGTTTACCGATTCGCGAACCGCGCTGTCTCCAGCGGACAAACGGGCGTCCCGCAAGGCAAAGCATGGTGCGTGAAGCGCATGCAGAATCCAACAGCGCGCAGAAATGGCGATCTGCGCCGGGTAGCTTTGAGCTGAACGTTGACACCCGTCGATCGTTCGAGCTTGCGAAGGCCCCGTCCGGGGCCTTCTTTTTTGGGCGCGTTCAAGCCCATTCGGGGTGAGGAAGACAATGGAAATTGGTTTTCGCGAATTGTTCGTTCTTGCTGTCCTGTTGCCACTGTATCTAGTGCCATTTCTCATTGTGCGAAGCGACATCTTTCTAGGTTGGACCATGCTCGGCTGGCTCGTTGCGCTGATTTGGGCATGCATGAATACAACAGCACTTGAGAGCGGCTAGGCGGCGGCGGACGTCGACGCTGCGCAGCGCGGCCTCAAGCTCGTCCGCCAGCGCCCGCAGGATCCTCGCCGCCCCTCGCGGCCCGTACTCCGCGACCAGACGCAGCAGGAACGCTCGCCCCGCCTTCTGCAGCTTCGTAGTGGCTTCCATGCCGGCATCGTGAGCGCGTGCCTCCGCGCCCGTCACGCTGCAAATGCAATAGGAACGTGCTGAAACAAAAAGCCCGGCGCGTGGCCGGGCTCTTTGGTCGCATTGAGTTGGCTTCAGCTCGCCCTGCGTCTCGTCAGACCCAGCCCGACTAAAGCGAACCCGAGCAGCGCAAGCGTGCCCGGCTCCGGGACCATGGGGGCGAAGGTATTCAGATTGCCCGAATACGATTCCGCGCTCGGTCCGTCGATCACGCTGCCCGTGATGACGAAGACATATCGGCCGGCCGCAAGGCTCGTGAAATCGATGTTCACGAATCCGCTATCCGTGTCGGATGCGATCGCTGTAGGGTCAAAGGCAACGCTGCTGCATGCCCCGGGCGCACCCGCCGCGCAGACCGAGCCCGCGTCCGCATGCAAGGTGACCGTGAAATCGGCAACGAAGTCCATCGGACTGAAGATCGCGTTGAGGGTCGCTTCACCCGCTGGGTTCAAGTCGAACACCCACATGTCACTGAACGCTCCCGGCGCCATCTGCGTGTTGGTGAACGTCGACTCGTCGGTGAGCGATGGGTCATGCGACCCGAGGTACGAGCCAGCGCTGGCATCCAGATAGTCGCAGCCAGGGCAGATCACCGCAGCCTGTGCGACCTGCCCGCCGACCGCCAGCGCGCCAGTCGCCACGACTCCCGCTATGAAATTCTTGATTTTCATATCGTTCGTGCTCCTCGTCCGCATCCGATATTAGGCTCGCCCCTTCCAGGGACGTAGTCAAATCAAAGCAACATGCATGCCAATCTCATCAAAGCAACATGCATGCCAATCTCATTTACTAGGACTTCGAGGCGCGCTGGGCGCGCGGAGAGCTTCGGTAGATTGACGCTTTTGCGGGAGAGGCAACCGTGGTCACGCTCGACACTCTCCGCGCGCTGCACGAGCACGAGCACAAGCTCGCGGCGTATTGCGCCACCTGCGAACGCTGGGCGGTGCTCGACCTAGAGCGGCTGATCGCCGGGCGTCATGTCGCTGTGAAAAAATACGGTCGGGTCGGGGGCTTGGTGCCTCACGATGAACGGGATGCGCTCCGACAGACCCTTGGACTCGACACCCACGGCTCCGCACGTCCAGTACTCGGCCGATGCCCTCAGATGCGTCACGGCCATACCTTGTGATGCGTTATTCCATAGAAGCCCCGAACTCTGATTGTGGCCGCCTTGGCAAGACGCTTCTCAACGGCATCAATCGCGGCCGTCTCCAATTCGCCCATCGTCGGTACGCTTGCAGCGAACACTGTTAAGACCAGAGCGAGCAGGATTGCTCTACGCGTCATGGTAGTTTGCCTTGTTGTTATTGATCGCCCGGCGGGCGATGCCATCATGGGGGTCGTGGGCTTGTTTATGAGACTTGATTGTCAGCCGGTTCCCTAGCTGGACAGTCTAGCTCATCTGCCAGCGCCCACAGACCCGCGCCGCCGGCGAGTCGATCACGTCTAACCCGAGTACCTCCTTTACCTGCCGATAGTAACGAACTGGACGCAGTCTCCTTGGCTGTTGAATCCGACGAATTCTTTCCAAGCGCCTTTCTTGCACTGGTCGCGACTAATTGCAGGCGTCAAAACAAAGGCACGAAACTTATCGTTAACTGACCCGTAACCCACAATCTGCCCATCATTGTTGATGTCAAACGCCCACGCCAATTCCCAACCCGAATCCGCGGGAATCGATGCGGTCAGGTCCACCAGGCCACCGGCTTCATATAGGAACGCGTGCTGTACGTACTCGGTACAGGGGACAGACCCGCCCTGCGTAGGGTCGAAGCAGACATCTTCATAAGGGACCAACGTCACACCAGCGATCTGCGCCCGATCGTTTATGGCGAAAGCAACGGTTTCCGGGCTCCCGGGAACACCGATATCGCGGAACGTGCCGTCACTGAAGAGAAACGCATGATGACTGCTCTGGTCCTGGACTAGATACTGACCGACCACCTGACCGAGTTTGTTGACTCCATGCGCGTAGCTCTCAGAGAACTCGCCGACAAACAGGTCAATATCTCTCATCAGGCCGCTGCTGTAGATAAATGCATGGGCCAGCCCCGCGGCCGTCTCGGTAGCGCTGAACCCAACAATCGTACCGACATCATTAATACCGAGAGCGGCGCTATAGCCCCCCAACGAGCCGATATCGGTCATGAGACCGTTTAAATACAGAAAGGCATGTCGATTAGTGGTGTCCAGTATAAGAATAACCCACAGCATCGCCAGAGTTACTAATGGACGTGGCCACTCCGCTGAAACCAAAATCGGTGACACCTCCAGAGAACCGAGCAGCTCAACGTCACCACTTGCACTATCGAATATCGAAGGAACGTACACGCCCGCAACGACCAGGCCGTTTGCAACTTGACCAGAGTTGTTGATGCCGGTTGGCCCCACTGTTTGTATGCTTCCGCTATTCAACGGAGAAAGATCAGTCATCGTGCCATTGCTGTATAGAAAAGAGTGAGTCGACGTATCACCGGACAGCCTAGCCAGGCCCACAATTTGCCCATGGTCATTGATGGCATAGGCAAAACTTTCTGTACCCCGAGGGTGCCAAGATCTGTGAGTACGTATCTGTGACTTACTGCGGCATCGTTATGCTCACTAGGACAGGACTCCTCCGGTGCTCGCGGTCCCCGCGCTCTCAGGCGCCGCGCTTGAGATTTCGTGGATGCGCAGCTCGCGTTTCAACCTCTGGCGCAGTTTTGGTGGAAGCGCAAAAATGTTGAGTGCTGCATCCAGGTCTTTGTCACGAACTCCGGAAGACGCAGCGTTTGCCCCTATCACACGCAACCCGGGACCACGCTCAACATCCTCGGCACATACGGAACCCGCAGCGTAGACAGACAGCGCTACGCAAACGCTGGCGCGTAGAGTCATTTTGACTTCCCCCTCCCCGCTCACCCCTGAGCCGTTCCGGTTAACGGACCCTCTTCTATTTGTGGAGCATTATTTGTCGCTGCCTGTCGGAAAGCAACCAAGTCTCGGCAGGAGTGCGCGTGCCGATACCGTGCTTCATCCTGTCGTGCATCCAGGAATTGGCAGGGCTTATTGCGGTGGGCGACGTGACTGAGGTGGTCCCACTCGACACCTTCCGCGCGCTGCACGAGCACGATCACCAGCTCGCCCAAACAAAAAGCGCGGCACGCGGCCGGGCTCTCTGCTGCGTCGAGTGTGACGCTTAGTTCGCTTTGCGCCTCGTCACTGGTGCGGCGCGAAGGACCAGGGTGACATCCTCCCAACCCTCAGGGGGCGTGAACGATCGCGTGCCCTTCGCGGAGACCTGCCCGGCTGCCTGGGTTCGCCCCGTCGCCGGGTTCATCCAGGTAACCGTTGCTGACCGCATCGCATTCACGGCGTCGAGCTTCACGTCGACAGACTTGCGGATGGGGAAGTAGACCACCACCCAGGTGCGGTTCGACGAGCGGGCAGCGACGGGGACGAGCGACCACCAGTCGAGGGCGTCGAAGATGGCGCGGATGATCGGTATGCGCTGCGTGGCTGGGAAGGCGAGGCCCTTCCCGAGGATCTCGCGGTCAGGGACGAGCGACCACCAGTCGAGGGTCTCGAAGAAGGCTCGGAGGATTGTCATGTGCTGCGAGGCCGGGGAATCGAGCCACTTTTTCCAATCGGCGGGCTTCATCCAGTTGCCGCCATGGCCGAAGCTATAGAAGCCGCCGCCGAGGACGGACCAGTAGGCGCCGCGTCGGACCATGAGGGGCGTCGTATTGTCCTCGGCCTCGTACCGCGCCTCGCCATTGAGGGCGGGCTTAACGGGCGTCCGCGCGTAGTCGGCGGCGACCATCGAGTGGTTCAGATAGTCGCTCGTCCAGGTCTGGAGCGTGTTGAGACAGAAAACCACGGTTCCTCGTCGACCCGGCTGGAGGACGCGGGCGCCGGGTCGGGATGGACCGTGATGAGGTGGCGCTTTCCGTCGCCCTCTGCGAGTCCCGCGGCCAGTTCGCGGACGACTGGGACGTACGCCGGTTTCGCCTCGGGGTACATAGACCAGATGACGTTGGGCGCCTCGCGGTAGCGGCGGCCGATCCACGCACCGTACGCCCGGGCGTTCACGCGGTGATCATCTCCCCCGCTGTCGGGCGCCTTGTGGTAGATGCCGATGACGAGAACGAGGCTGACCGGCTCGGCCGTCTCGACGACAGTATCGACATTTCTGAAGTAGGCCTCGTTGGGGGTCGACATCGTCGTTCAGGAAGGGCCTTTCTCCGGCTACGTTGGCCTTCTTCCCGCCGCCCACTCCGAGGAGCATGACCTGGATGGCGTTGAATCCCTTCTTCTGACGGTCCTTCATGATGGCCTGGGCCTCGTCGCTCTTCACCGCGAGGAAGAGCTCCATTCGGAAGCGCCGCCTAGCGGAGAAGCAGGGGTTCCCGTTGCCGTCCACGAAGTGGCGATGGTTGTCGCTGATGCCAACCGGTGCCTTGATTCGTGACGCTTCGGCTACCGCGGTGGCGGTGAGTTGGCTACCGACAATTATTGCTATCACGCGCCACATCGAAACAGGTATTACGGACCCATTCGAAAATGGATTGGCGGCTAGCCTGCAACTGTACTGCACCTTGGGCGAGCCGGCCGGCTGTGATGTTACGCCCCATTCCTAGTGCTCGGCGTAGCTGCACCGATTCGCCCGATAAGATCGAGGTGCGACAGAGCCCCTCAAGCTCGTCCGCCAGACCGCGCAGCACCCTCGCCGCTTCGAGCGGCCCGTTCTTCGCGATCGGGCGCGGCAGGAACGCTCGCCCAGCCTTCTGCAGCTTCGTAGTGGCTGCCATGCCGGCATCGTGAGCGCGTGCCTCTGCGCCAGTCACGCTGCAAACGTGGCGAGTAGGTGAACAAACAAAAAGCGCGGCGCGTTGCCGAGCTTTCTGTTGCATTGAGTTTGCCCGTGCTTCGCCACCAGGCGCATCAGGACGTCAGGGTACGTCGACCGGAATCCCCAATGCCGTAACGTTGATGACCCAGGGAATGGTTCGATGAATTCATGGTGCGAGGCGAAGAACCCGGCGCGAAACACGGGTGCAAACGCCCCAACCGTAACGACCACCAGCCCACATCCATCGGTCCGCCCCCTCAGTGGGCGGCGGAATCTAAAGCGGTGTCAGACGAATCCACTCGATGCCGATATCGAAATCTGCACCGGTCTTGCCTGTGACCGTGAACTTGAAGGTCACGGGTCCAGGGTCGGCGTACTGCGCCGGCGTCCCCAGGGTCACTGTGTTGAGTGAGTTCGAGGTGGCATATCCGTCGACCGGGGCCCCGAGGTTCGCGCCAAGGGTGGAGAACTGCCAGATTCCGAAGTTCTGGCCTTTGAGCAGCCTGATACTGACGGAGTAATGCCCTGCCGGCACGGTCGCACTGTACTGAACGAAGTCGCCGACCGCGTTCAGATTCGCCCGGCTGATCGTTCCATTCGTCGCGCCCGAGATCACTGGCGTGGTGACGGTGTCTCCCGACGACACGGACGTCGTGAGGGTGTCCGGCTCGAACGTGATTGCCGTGCCGCCCGTGAGCACCGGGAATGGGTCGCCATAGGCAGTCTTCAACTGCAAAAGATAGGTCCGATGCTCGCTGAGCACCGTCGCAAACGACGGGTTGCCTGCCAGATTGGTCATCTCGCCGGGATCCGTCTGCGTGTCCATCCGCGACTCGCGACTGCCCGTTCCTTGATCGTAGGCGCAGTAGTTTTACCGCGAGCTGCGCACCGTGCGTCCTCCGGGCCCGGGGCTCGTACATTGACGGCAGCTCCTTGATTGGCTTTGTTTGAGGTCACGATGTAGGTGCGCGGTTCGGGGGTCATCGTGCCGAGAGCCGTAAAGGAAAGGCTGCGGCCCGGCGCGCCGCCGGCTTTGCGATGCCCGCAAACTCCATCGCTGGCTCTGCGCTGGATCAGCGCCCCAACTTTGCCTTGAGCTCTTCAAGTTCTGGCTCGACCTGCTCTGTACTGAGCAGCCATGAGAGTACGAGCCAGGACCCTCGATCACGTAGCCCAGCAAATCGGGATTGCCCAATGTGTCGTCGGTCACGGCATAGATGGCGAACGGACACTCCGTTCGGACTTGTGTCTTGCGTTTGCCCGCTATCAATTGATTCTTTTTCTTGATGGCCAACAGTTCAAGCGCCATGAGTACCGCCCGCGGTGGCTCCCTTTTGGCCGCGCACCAATCGCGAAACGTTCGGTGAGTGACGCCGATCTCATTGGCCGCCTCCCGCTGAGAAAGGCCCGCCTGCTCGATGAGTTTCCGCATGGTGTCTGCCGCCACATGCCCGGCATTTTACGATAGGCGCGGGTCGAGGCGACTCCACTGCATGAGTTGCGGCGGACGGGGCCGAGACATCCGAATCGGACGATTCCGCCGGCCACTGAAACTGAAGACACCAGCTGTCCGTGCGAATTCGGCATCGGGCGCGACCTGCCATCGGAGCTGCACTAACGGGACAGGATATGATGACCGGATGCGGGAACGACTCGCCTACGAGTTCACGATCATCCGTCCAACGGCGCGACACCGACGCGTTTGTGGCAAGGGCCTTCGACTGTCTCGGCGTCGCGCACGCTCGCTTCGGCCTTCTCGAGGTCCGGACGCACGGCGGCGCGCGGCACGCCCTCCGTTCGCGTCCGCGAGCGGAACCGTCTGAAGCCGGTAGACCACGCGCGAGTGTCGGCGCTGCAGGCGGAGGTCGCGAATCTCGTTCAGGCGATTGGAGCCGGACTGAACTCGCCGGCCGTTGCCGCCCGATTGGCCGCAGAAGAAGCCGAATTGTCGCGGTTGCAGGAATATGTCGAAACGCGCCCACACCTAAGCATTGCGCGCCTTGTCCCACGTATTGCCGACGACTACCGACGCCTGGTGCGCAATCTGGCCAACACCACGAGCGCGAAATCAGGCTGATTTCCCGTCACGCGGGCATTGAAAAGGCGCTCGCGCGAGCCGCGAGAGCGCCTTGTCAACAAGTTTGGTAGCGGGGGCGTGCTACTGATCTATCTACCCGTCTCAACCCGGACGTAAATCCCCGGGAATTACCCGTCCTAGCCGAGATTCCACTGCCGGGCAACGTCGGGGGCTTCGAACCGCGTACTGCCCGATGGTCGAGTTCGACCCCGAAGCGGACACAGGGTTTCTCCAGCGCTTTGGCTCGTATGCGATTTCTTGATAGGCCAATCCGCACGCGGGCCGCATACAAGTGGTGCGCATCTATGGACTCATTCAGACTTCAAGGTTGCGAACCTGGCTTAGGAACAGAGTATATGCAACAATTTCCGCGGACGATCCTTCCCATCCTGGTCGTCGGCCTCGCGCTGCCAGTTTTTTCCCAGGATGCCGGCCATATCGACAAGGAAGCCGTCGAGAAGGTATTCCCAAAACGGCCGTACTCTCCGTATGCGGGGCGCAATTATCCGACCCGGCCGTTTTTCGGCGACACGCACCTGCACACATCGTACTCGATGGACGGCGGCGCGGCCGGCGCGCGACTCGGGCCGAAAGAGGCATACCGGTTTGCAAAGGGCGAGGAGATCACGGCTTCGAGCGGCCAGCAGGCAAAGCTTCGCGGCCTCTCGATTTTCTGGTTGTTGCCGATCATTCGGACGGTCTCGGCTTTTTCCCGCTGCTGTTTTCGGGCGATCCCAAGACGCTCGCCTATCCGCAAGCCCGGAAGTGGTACGACATGATTCAGGAGGGCAAGGGCGTCGAAGCCGCACTGGACCTCTATTCAATATGGGCAAAGGCACGATCGCGAAGGGGCTCCTTCCGGTGCCGGGCACTGCCTGCATACCGGGATGCGTGGCAACAGACGATCGATGCGGCGGATGAGGCGAACGATCCAGGGCGCTTCACGGCATTCATCGGCTTTGAATGGACCTCGGGCACCGGCGGCAACAATCTCCATCGTAATGTCATTTTCCGCGACAACGGAACCCGGGCCGGCATGGTCGAGCCATTAACCGCCCAGAAACCACTCGGCAGCGACAATCCGCGCGACCTCTGGAAGTACATGGCGGACTATGAAGCGAAGACCGGCGGCAATGCGCTCGCCATCGCCCACAACGGCAACGGCAGCAACGGACGCATGTTCCCGATCATCGAGTCATTCACCGGAAAGAGGATCGACCGCGAATACGCGGAAAACCGCAGGCGCTGGGAACCGCTTTACGAAGTGACGCAGATGAAAGGAACGAGCGAAGCGCATCCTTTCCTTTCGCCCAACGACGAGTTCGCCAATTTCGAAATCTGGGACAAGGGCAATCTGGACGTGAGCGCGGCCAAGAAGCCTGAGATGCTGGAGTTCGAGTATGCGCGCTCCGCGTTCAAGAACGGTCTGAAGATGGAAAGGAACTCGGCCTCAATCCCTACAAGTTCGGACTGGTCGGATCCACGGACTCCCACACAGGGCTCGCGGCAGTCGAGGAAGACAACTTCTTCGGCAAGACTTCTGGCTCCGAGCCGAGCCCGACGCGGGCCGAACATCCTTTCATAGAAAACCCAGATACCGGAATCAGGTCATGGGTTGGGAAACGACTGCATCAGGCTATGCGGCCGTGTGGGCAACCGAGAATACGCGCGAGGCAATCTGGGATGCCATGGAACGCCGCGAAACTTACGCGACCACCGGTTCACGCATGATCGTGCGCTTTTTCGGCGGCTGGGAATTCGAGGCGAAAGATTCGCAGAACCGGCTGCCAGCCAACATCGGCTACACCAAAGGCGTACCGATGGGCGGTGACTTCAACGAAAGCGCCAGCGGCAAGGCCCCGACTTTCCTCGTCGCGGCACTGAAAGATCCAATCGGCGCAAATCTCGATCGAATTCAAATCATCAAGGGATGGCTGGATTCAAAAGGCGAGACTCACGAAAAAATCTATGACGTCGTCTGGAGCGATTCGGCAACCCGCAAGCTGGATGTCAACGGAAAGCTGCCGGCAGTCGGCAATACGGTGGATGTCGCGAATGCGACCTGGACAAATACGATCGGCGATCCGAACTGATCACGGTCTGGAAGGATCCCGACTTCGATCCAGCGCAGTCCGCTTTCTATTACGCCCGCGTTCTGGAAATTCCGACTCCCCGATGGACAGCCTATGACGCCAAGTTCTTCCAGCTCCAGCTGCCAAAGGAAGTTCCGATGACACAGCAGGAACGCGCATATACTTCGCCCATCTGGTACACGCCATAGGGGTGGTTTTTTTTTTTTTTTTTTTTTTTTTTTTTTTTTTTTTTTTTTTTTTTTTTTTTTTTTTTTTTTTTTTTTTTTTTTTTTTTTTTTTTTTTTTTTTTTTTTTTTTTTTTTTTTTTTTTTTTTTTTTTTTTTTTTTTTTTTTTTTTTTTTTTTTTTTTTTTTTTTTTTTTTTTTTTTTTTTTTTTTTTTTTTTTTTTTTTTTTTTTTTTTTTTTTTTTTTTTTTTTTTTTTTTTTTTTTTTTTTTTTTTTTTTTTTTTTTTTTTTTTTTTTTTTTTTTTTTTTTTTTTTTTTTTTTTTTTTTTTTTTTTTTTTTTTTTTTTTTTTTTTTTTTTTTTTTTTTTTTTTTTTTTTTTTTTTTTTTTTTTTTTTTTTTTTTTTTTTTTTTTTTTTTTTTTTTTTTTTTTTTTTTTTTTTTTTTTTTTTTTTTTTTTTTTTTTTTTTTTTTTTTTTTTTTTTTTTTTTTTTTTTTTTTTTTTTTTTTTTTTTTTTTTTTTTTTTTTTTTTTTTTTTTTTTTTTTTTTTTTTTTTTTTTTTTTTTTTTTTTTTTTTTTTTTTTTTTTTTTTTTTTTTTTTTTTTTTTTTTTTTTTTTTTTTTTTTTTTTTTTTTTTTTTTTTTTTTTTTTTTTTTTTTTTTTTTTTTTTTTTTTTTTTTTTTTTTTTTTTTTTTTTTTTTTTTTTTTTTTTTTTTTTTTTTTTTTTTTTTTTTTTTTTTTTTTTTTTTTTTTTTTTTTTTTTTTTTTTTTTTTTTTTTTTTTTTTTTTTTTTTTTTTTTTTTTTTTTTTTTTTTTTTTTTTTTTTTTTTTTTTTTTTTTTTTTTTTTTTTTTTTTTTTTTTTTTTTTTTTTTTTTTTTTTTTTTTTTTTTTTTTTTTTTTTTTTTTTTTTTTTTTTTTTTTTTTTTTTTTTTTTTTTTTTTTTTTTTTTTTTTTTTTTTTTTTTTTTTTTTTTTAAAAAAAAAAAAAAAAAAAAAAAAAAAAAAAAAAAAAAAAAAAAAAAAAAAAAAAAAAAAAAAAAAAAAAAAAAAAAAATATCGCCCTTTCGTTTGCGAGGTGGCCGCTACAACGGGTAATTCAACGTTGGTCGGCGCGCTGGCGAGGCAGGTGGACAGCGAAGGTCGTGCTCGATGCGTCAAACATCGCTTCAATACTTCCACTGTCAGCTTTGGCGATCTCGCTGGCAATGTAGAGCCCCAAGCCCAAGCCGGAATCGTTCGTATATTCATGCCCTGTGCCGCGCTCGAGTGGGTCGAACATCTGAGCGAGCGTT
Organism: uncultured Gammaproteobacteria bacterium; assembly: GCA_963728295.1. Classification (GTDB taxonomy): domain Bacteria; phylum Pseudomonadota; class Gammaproteobacteria; order Steroidobacterales; family Steroidobacteraceae; genus DATJKD01. Next base: position 11,056 of record CAVSKB010000019.1, read on the forward strand.
GCTTGGTCGATTTGACCGATGTTCGTAACCGTGAGGCGCACGTTGTCCTCTCCTCCGAGCAACGCCACGCGCACCGGCGTGTCCGGTGCACCGTACTTGATGGCATTGGTCACAAGGTTGTCGAGCAACTGCCGAATACGTCCGCCGTCCCATAAACCGTGGCAATTACCGGCGACTTCCAACTCCACCGGATGATGCAGGTGGGCGGCGCGGATCTCGTCTATGGCCTCAGCGCAGAGCGACGCAAGATCCGTTGGTGTCGGCGTCACGCGGATGCCGAGACCGAGCTTGATACGATTGAAGTCGAGGAGATCATCCAGAAGAGCCTGCATGCGAGCTCCGCTGTTGATCAGCCGTGAAGCAGCCTTGGAAACATCCGCTCGGCCATTTAGCACCTGTAAATACCGAGCGGTCATCTGGATCGTCTGCAGAGGGCTGCGCAGATCGTGGCTGAGCATCCCAAGGAACAGATTGCGTGACTGTTCCACCTGCGCGCTGAAGAAGACAATCGATTCGGCAAGTGCCTGATCGATAGCCTCGTTGAAGCGAATTATGTCGTCGACAGCCGGCTCTGCGGGTAGACACGCGTCCATCCACAATCTCAGCACGCTCGCGCGCAGGGCACGGTACTCCGATGCGAGTTGCGCGATATCAAAGCCACTCTTTGCCCGCAGGATCGCGTGGGTTTGCGCGGCGGTCTCCGGAGCTGGAAAAAGTACGGGCGCCAGCCCCATCGATTTTGCAGACTGCTCTTCTCGCGTCTGGGGTGTCCCCAGATCGGCGACGACCGCAGTCAGGATTTGTTCCGCGTGATCCCGGAGTTCGAGAGACTTCATGTCGCTGGCTGCCGGCATTTGGGTGGCCGCGAAGGCCTCCCAATGCTCGAGAATTCGCTCCATGTTGCACAAGATGAACTCGGTCAGTCGCATATCTACTCCTGATGCTGTACTGAAGCCGAAGCGTACTGCCGGGACGACTCCGGATATCAGGTAGGGGGCAGGGGCGGTCGCTGGCGCAGCAACTCAATCTTGGCTGGCGGCTTACCGCCTACCCTAGCGCCTTGTGGAAGTTGTTGTAAAGCACGGGCGCACCGCGGCCCAGAAACGAACGTCCGCTCCGGTAGTTGAGATGAAAGCAGAATAAGGGGGGGGGACGGATTTCCCGGCCGCAGAGCCGGCTGCGCCTTCGCGCTGCCAGATCTCCGATGACCTGTAGCGATACATCGCGTCAATCACTCGGTAAATGGCTGACGCTGCGCTTCGAGGATGTCCTATGTATTAGGGGTAACGGCTTTGCTACGGGTCGCCCCATGGATCCGCACGGTAGCCCCATGGCCCAAACCCCCCCCCGGGGACGCCTGCGGGCGGCGGAGGACCACGTAGGGAACGACGTAGAAGATATCGTCGACCAGCGCGATCTTATTTCGACGTTAGAACGGACCGGTCACAACGCGACCAGCGCGATTGCTCGGTTACGTGAAATGGAAAAGACGCTGGCGCGACACATAGCTGAGCGCGAGCGACTCCGTGCGGAGCTCGCGGGATGATTGTGATCAGCTCCAATTTGTTTGGGGGGGGGAAGGTGAGCGGGGCGTGCTTACTTGATCTATCTACCCGTCTCAACCCGGCGGGTAAATCCTCGGGGATCGAGGGGACGTCCACAAGCGGAGCGGCTCATCGCCGATGGACGCGGTGAGTATCGATTCTGTAAGGCCCGGCAGCGGTGCGGCTATTGCGGCGGCGCCGGCGCGTGGCAGCTCAGGCCGCCAGCGATGCGGCCCGGACTAGGCGCGGTCGCGTACATCGCGCCGCCCGCGCCGTAACCGGCAGCGGGATGTCTACCCACGCGCTCGATGCTGCTCCCGTCGCTCTAAGGCACTTTCAATCAAAGCATCAGCAACCTCCGTGGGCGGGAGGACTCGCTTGCGCCATTCCCAACACCATCCCAAGTCCGGCAGACGCAGCAGTTTGGCTTTCTCATCGGCAATCAGCTTCGGATCTTCAATCACATACATACTTCTTCGCGCCTCGTCCAGCGTGCGAACACAGCCGAGGATGGATCGCACGAGGATGAACGCTCTCTGCGCTGTGTTGGCGTAACGCTCCTGGGGCAATAGGAGCAGTGTGATTGGGAGGTCCCGAATAGACAAAGCTGCCGTGCTCACCAGCACCAGTCGTAATCGCTCGCCCCGTGGTGGCCGAAATCACCGCCGCCTTTTCCGCCATGCTCTCCGTGATCTCTGCCAAGCACTCATCGAACTGTTGCGGCCTGCGGGCGAGCAACTAGTCAGTCTCACGATCAAACTGCTCCTTGCGGGCCATGGCCTCGGCGCGCTCGATGGCCGTCAACTTCCGAGGTGGAGCGCCAACCTCGGCGGCCCGCGCCTTGATGGCGCCGATCAGATCGCGCGTGTCGAACGTCGCGGAATCGAAATAAAGGTGCGAGTCTGGCACCCATGGCGGCAATGCGGAGCGGTCGAGCCGGACGACAAACAGGTGCGGCCACCCTTCCGCTAAACAGCGATCGCGTATGGCCGTCGCTTCGACACGGGTCCACGGGGTCTCGCCCCGGCGTCAGCGAGTGCCTGGCCTACGCGTGGGACCTCGAGACAAACTTCCGTGACGAAAAGCGCTTCCAGGTGAAGCACTGGCGCGACACCCGGAGCGGCGGTTACGCGATCAAAGAGGAACGCGACATCTACGAGCTCATCGCCAACATGGGCGCGCGCCGCAAGCGCGCGTGCCTGCTCGCGGTGATCCCGGGCGATGTGCAGGACGCGGCGGTCAAGCAATGCCACGTCACCTTGACTACGAAAGCCGAGGTCACGCCCGAGCGGATCAAGGCGATGCTCGAGCTGTTCGCGCAGTACAACGTGACGAAGGAACAGATCGAAAAGCGGATCCAGCGCCGGCTGGACTCGATCACGCCGTCCCTGTTCGTGCAGCTTGGAAAGATCGCCAACTCGCTGCGCGACGGCATGTCAAAGCCGGAGGAATGGTTCGAGCCTGAGGCGTCGGCGGGCGGCAACGGGCGACACCCCCTCGCCCGCCGCCGCCGGCGTCGAGGGCGCGAAACAGGCGCTGCGAGGGCGCGCGAGCAAGCCGATCGCTGACGCCGGCGCGGAGCGGCGAAGTGAACACCCTCATCAACAGCACCTGCCAGGTCGCCAAGTCGCTCTCGATCAGGGCGAAAAAGGGCGGCGACGATAGCGAGATCGTCGTCGCCCAACTCGGCATCGTCGACGTGCCGGTGAGCCGCGACCAGGCCGACGAGATCCTCGGCGTGCCGATCGGTTGGACCGAGCGCCTGTACGACGAGCTCGGCGCGCCCTTCTTTGCCGGCGAGATCAAGATCGCGAAGGATCGCGACTGCAGCGCGACGATCGCCGCCCGCCGGCACAAGCTCAAGTGCGCGAACGCCACGCTGAGTGGGATCACGCTCGAGCTCCGGCCGAACGAAATGCTGATGTGCGCGACCCTGACATGGCCCGTCGCTGGCGACGAGTCGGCCGACGCGGAGGACATGCTCGGCAAGCTCTGCACGATCGAGCTCGCGATCCACGCGCCCCAGGCCGATCTGCTCAAGCCGGCGGCATGACCCGCCGAGACTATGACCGCCGGTATTACGCGATGAACCGCGCCAGGCGCCGAGCTCAGCGGCTCGCCAGCAAGTATGGCTGCCCTGCGGGCTGGCGCGCATTCTTGCCGGTGTGCAGGCAGGTATCGGCATGACAGGCCCGGCTCCCTTGGACCCCGCCCTGCTGCGGCTGATCCGCCTGCTGGTACAGGCCCGGGCCCGAAAGTTGCCTACGCCGGCGAAACCGGCATAGTAAGCGCCGTGCTAGCGATCCTGTACGCCCGGTTTAGCACCGACCGGCAATCGGAAACGTCGATCGCTGACCAGCTCCGCGTGTGCCGCGCCTACGCGGCGAAGCACGGCTGGCGCGTCGAGGCCGAGCATACCGACGAGGGCGTGAGCGGCGCGGCCTTCGGCAACCGACCTGGCGCGCAGGCGGCGCTGGCGGCCCTGCAGCGCGGCACGGTGCTGCTCGTGGCCGACCTCTCCCGGCTCTCCCGAAGTCAGGAGCTCGCGCCGCTCATGGACCGCGTGCGGTTCCGCGGCGGCCGCGTGATCGGCGTGCAGGACGGCTTCGACAGCGACAGCCCGACGGCCCGCATGCAGGCGGGCCTCAGCGGCATCATGTCCGACGAGTTCCGGGCGAGCATCCGAGCTCGGACCCATTCAGCGCTCGAGATGCGCGCCGAGGCCGGCCGGCCGACGGGCGGCAAGGCACGGCGAGCAGCCCGGCGAAGTCGACATCGTGCGCGAGGTATTCGCCCGCTTTGCCGCCGGCGAGACGATGAAGCGCAATCGTCTCGTCCCTGAATCACCGGAAGGTGCCATCGCCTGGCGCAAGCTGGAAGCGGCGCGCTAGGCGGAAGGACGGGCGCTGGCTCGTGTCGGCGCTGCACGCGATCCTGCACAACGAGCGCTATGCCGGGCGCCTCGTCTGGAACCGATCGACCTGGCACAAGGATCCGGACACCGGCACGCGCACGCGGCGCGAGCGGCCGGAGTCGGAATGGATCGTCCGCGAGATCCCCGCGCTCGTCGACGCTGAGACGTGGGCGGCCGCGCAAGCGCGGCTGCGGGAGCAAGCCAGCGGCGGCCGCGGCGGCGTTACCAATATACCTGCTGTCCGGCCTGCTCGAGTGCGGCGTCTGCGGCTCGAAGATGATCGTGTACGGCGGCAGGCAGCACCGGTACATCTGCGGCACTTACCACGGCGGCGGACCGCACGCCTGCTCGAACACGATGACTGTCCCGCGGGCGATCGCCGAGCAGCACCTGCTCGAGCCCGTCGTGCAGGACCTACTGTCGCCGGCGGCCATCGCCGAGGCCCTGCGGGAAATGCGCGCCCGGGTGCGCCAAGAACGCCCCGTGGCGCGCGAGGTCCTCGAGCTCGAGCGGTTGGTGCGGGAGGGCGTACTGTCGCCCGAAGTCGCGGCGCCGGCGATCGCGGAGGCAAAGCGCCGGAGCGTGGCGCCGGTGGAGCTCCCGACCGAGCGGACATGGAAGGAAACGGTCGCGGAGATGCGCGAGATCCTGCGCGGCGATGACGCCACAGCAGCGCGCGGGGTCCTGCGCGAGCTGCTAGGCGTGATTCGGGTGCGGCCGGGAGACGGCCACATGGTCGCCGAGCTCGCCGCGCGCAACGTGATGCTGGCGACGGGCTCGGGTAGATGGATTGGTAGCGGGGGCAGGATTTGAACCTGCGACCTTCGGGTTATGAGCCCGACGAGCTGCCAGACTGCTCCACCCCGCAATCGAGCCGCGCAATATACCCGCGCACGCGGTCAAATTCAAATCGCCCCAGACGCGCAGCGGTACGTCGCCGGACACCGACAAGAGATCGGGTTCCGGTCCTACCGTACGGCGCCGAGAATTGCCTGATTGTAGGTCGCATGGATCCGGGCCTTCCGGACCACCGTAACAGACCATGATTGCACTGAGCGAATCCACCGCGGACCTGACTACGCCGCTCCGGCCGCCTCGAATCCTGAGCTGGTTTGATTCACTCGCGGCCGGCCGCTGCACCCTGCCCCAGCTCAGTCGGCATGTGCTCGAGGCGTGCAGACTCGATCCAGACACCGCATCAGGCGTGTTGCTGCTACTCGAGGAATACAGCAACGCCGGCAAACTGAAGCAGTTCGACTTTGGACCGCTGCAGCGCGAGCTTCAGCGTCGTCAGCAGATCGATGTGCCGGCCCCCGAGAAAGCTGCCCCTGTGTCGACCCCGCGGCCGGCTGCGGCACGCCGGCGGGACATGAACCCGACGCGTACCTTGATCCAGCCGGTCGAGACGCACCCCACGAGCACCCTGGTCGAGCCGGTCGAGACTCCTGGACCGGCTGCAGAAGCGCCTGCTGCCGCGGTGGCCGCAGCGCCCGTCGGTCCAACGACCATCCTGCGCGATCGTTATGTGCTGCACGATGAGATCGGGCGCGGCGGGGTAGGCACTGTCTACCTCGCGCTCGATCGCAATAGAGCGGGTCTCCCCCACGAGCAGCAGTTCGTCGCGCTGAAGGTGGTTCGCGACGAGCATGCGCGTCGCCCCGAGACGTTGTATGCGCTGCGCCGCGAGTTTCATCAGGGGCAATCCCTGTCGCATCCCGGAATCGTCAACGTCTTCGACTTCGATCACGACGGGGACACCTATTTCGTAACGATGGAGCTGATCAATGGTGACCCGCTCGGGGAGCTGATGAGGGACGCCCTGCCCCACCCGCTCCCGCGGGAGACTGCGATCCGCATACTGCGACAGCTGGGCGATGCCGTTGCGTATGGTCACGAACGTAACGTCCTGCACATGGATCTGAAGCCAGGCAACGTGATGGTCACCGCGCAGGGTGATGTGCGCGTGCTCGATTTCGGCCTTGCGCAGACGTTCATGGCCGAGCCCTGGATCTCGGACCTGCCGATTCCGCCGGCCGCCACCCCCGCCTACGCAAGCTGCGAGCGCCTGGTCGGAGACCTGCCGGACGTGCGCGATGACATTTTCAGTTTCGCGTGCCTGGCGTACGAGCTCCTGAGCGGCAAGCACCCGTTTGACCGGGGATCCGCGATCGAGGCTCGCAGCGCCGGCCGCACGCCGCGCCGCATCAGGGGTCTCTCGCATCGCCAATGGCGCGCATTGAAGAAGGGGCTGGCATGGTCTCGCGAGGATCGCACGAGCAGCATGCAGGAGCTGCTGGACGGCCTCGGTTTACCTTCTCGCACGGTGCTGCCCAGCGGGCGCCGGCGTTTGCGAGCGTCCCGCGGCGTGGCGATATCGTGGCCCGTGGCCGCGCTGGGCCTGGTCGTGCTTGGAATAATAGCGGCGCTGACCTGGAACCGGCTTCCGACTGACCTGCGGGCGGACCTCGGTCAACGGGCAGCCGCGACCGGATATGTCCTCGACCAGGGCCTACAGACTGCCCGCGGCTGGGTCAACTCCGAGCCGGCGGCATCGACCATCGAAGCGGAACCGGCAGCGACGTCCGTAACCTCGTCGACGAGCAGCACCGCGCCGCCACCCGAGCTCGCCGCTCCGGTCGTCGCACCGCCGTTGCCCGAGCCGAACGCTCCAGATGTCGAGCCCCCGGCCGTCTATCCTGCTCCGGGCCAGCAATCAATCGAACCGATGGCTTCGGTGGCGAATCCTTCCGAGGCGGAGCCAGCAGTGCCGGCGCAAGCGGACAACAGCCCGGGTGCACTTGGCTTTGCGTCGGACACCTACACGGTCAGCGAATCGGACTCGATGGCGCGTGTAACCGTGCGCCGGCGCGGCGGTGCCGCAGGCAAAGTCTCTTTCGCCTGGCACACCGCCGATGACAGCGCGCTAGCCGGCGAGGATTACGCTTCGGCGGAAGGCCGCGAGACGATGGCCGCGGGACAGACGACGACGACACTGCTGATCCCGCTCGTTGCCGACTCCGTGCCGGAGCGCACCGAACTCCTCGATGTCGTGATTGAGGATGCGAGTGGAGCGGAGCTGGGGTCTCTGACGCGAGTGCCCGTGATCGTCATCGATGACGATTAAATCCCTGGGTGCTAGGGCAGCACCCGCGCGCAGAGCGCGAGCAGCAGACCCGGGTAGACGCCGAGCAGCAGAACTGCAAGCCCGTTGACGCTCAGCACGGTACGCAGCGCCCCGCTCGCCTGCAGCGCAGGCTGCTCCTTCGGCTCGTCGAAGTACATCAGCTTGACGACCCGCAGGTAGTAATACGCGCCGATCACCGAGAACAGTACCGCCAGGACGGCAAGCCACGTCATCCCCACGTCGAGCACGGCCTGGATCACCGCCAGCTTTGCCCAGAAGCCAACGAAGGGCGGCACGCCCGCCATGCTGAACATCACCATCAGCATGACTGCGGCGAACCACGGGCTGCGCGCATTGAGACCCCTGAAGTCGTCGAGACGGTCGGCCTCGAAACCGGCGCGCGACAGCAGGATGATCATGCCGAACCCCGCGATCGCCATGATCACGTAAGCGATCGTGTAGTAGAGCGCCGCCTGGTAGCCCACGCTCGTCCCGGCGAGGATGCCGAGCAGGATGAAACCGACGTGTGAGATCGTCGAATACGCCAGCATGCGCTTCAGGTTGGTCTGCGCGATCGCGACGATGTTGCCGATCGCCATCGACAGCACCGCGACCACGACCAGCATGTCCTGCCAGCCCGGGTGCAGTCCGCCCAGCCCTTCGGCCAGCAGCCGGAAGGCAAGCGCAAACGAGGCGATCTTCGGAGCGGACCCCAGGAACAGGGTCACGGGCGTTGGCGCGCCGTGGTAGACATCGGGGACCCACATGTGGAAGGGCACCGCGCCGAACTTGAAGGCGACGCCGACGATCAGGAACGCAAGCCCGAACAGGAGCCCGATCTGCTCCGCACCCAGCAGTGCCACCGACCGGCCGATCGCGCCCAGCTCGAGCGCGCCCGTAACGCCATAGATGATGGACATGCCGAAGAGCAGCGCGCCGGACGCAATTGAACCCAGCACGAAGTACTTGATCGCCGCCTCCGCGGCCACCCCGGACTCGCGGTTGAACGCGACCATCGCATACAGAGCGAGCGCCTGCAGCTCGACGCCGAGATAGAGCGTGATGAGGCTGTTGGCAGACACGAGCACCATGATCCCGAGCAGGGCGAAGAGTCCGAGGACGTAGTACTCGCCCTTCAGGATGCCGCGTTTCTGCAGGTAGTCGTGCGAATAGAGAAACGCGAGCGCCACCGCACCGCAGGCGACGATCTTCAGGAGCGTCCCCACCGGGTCCGCCACGTAGGTGCCTGCCCAGGCCACAGTGCGCTCGCCAACACCGTGGTCTGCGGCGATCCACGCCGTGCCCGCCAACGCGACCAGCGACAGAACGAACGTGACCCAGCGGCGTCGATCGTCGACCAGTAAGTCCACCAGCAGGATGACGCACGCGGCCGACATCAGCCAGATCTCGGGCAGCGCGAGCCACAGGTCGGTAGGGGTGATCGAAGCGGGATCCATCACAGCTTGCTCGTCATCATCTGCTGTACCAGCTGCTCGATCGTCGGCCGCATCGCATCGAGGAGAGGCGCAGGCCAGAGTCCAAGCGCGAGCACCGAGAGCGCGAGCGCGCCGAGGACGACGAACTCTCGTGGGTTCAGATCCTCGAGCTTCGCCACCCTGTCATTCGCGACCGCACCGAAGATCACCCGCTTGACCAGCCACAGCGTGTAGGCGGCGCCCAGCACGAGGATCGTCGCCGCCAGGAAGGCGTACCAGAAATCGGCGCGGTAGCTCGACAGGATCACCAGGAACTCGCCGACGAAACCCGAGGTTCCGGGCAGCCCCGCGTTAGCCATTGCGAACAGCACGGCGAAGGCCGCGAACACGGGCATGGTGTTCACCACGCCGCCGTAGTCCGCGATCTCGCGGCTGTGCATGCGGTCGTACAACACGCCGATGCAGAAGAAGAGCGCGCCCGAGACCAGCCCGTGCGACACCATCTGCACCATTGCGCCGTCGAGTCCCATCGCGACGCCCTTGAGATCGCCGGTATTGCGCAAGATCTGGTACCCGGCGAATGCCCCGAGCGTAACGAAGCCCATGTGGGCGATCGACGAGTACGCGATCAGCTTCTTCATGTCGCGCTGCGCGATGGCGACGAAGGCGATGTACACAATGGCGATCAGCGACAGCGCGATGATCACCCAGTCGAGCGCGCGGCTCGCATCCGGCGCGATCGGCAGTGTGAACCGCAGGAAACCGTAGCCGCCCATCTTGAGCATGATCGCCGCGAGGATCACCGAGCCTCCGGTCGGCGCCTCGACGTGCGCATCGGGCAGCCAGGTGTGGACCGGGAACATCGGCACCTTGACCGCGAACGCCAGCAGGAAGGCGACGAAGACGAAGGTCTGCTCGCGGAGCGTGAGCGGCATGGCCTGCAGGTCGGCGATAGCGTAACTGCCCCCCTGAAGGTACAGGTAGATGAGCGCAACCAGCATCAAGACCGAGCCGAGGAAGGTGTACAGGAAGAACTTGACGGTGGCGTACACGCGCCGTGGCCCGCCCCAGACCCCGATGATCACGAACATCGGGATCAGCATCGCCTCCCACAGCACGTAGAAGAGCAGCGCGTCGAGCGCCGCGAAGACACCGATCATCAACCCTTCGAGTACCAGGAACGAGGCGAGATACTGCAGCGGCCGCTGCTCGATGGTCGTCCACGCTGCGATCACCACCAGCGGTGTGATGAAGGCCGTGAGCACGATCAGCGGCATCGAGATACCGTCGACTCCGAGGTGGTACCAGGCGTTGAACGCGCCTATCCAGGGCTGACGCTCGACGAACTGCATCGTCGCGGTGGCGGTGTCGAAGTCCCGCCACAGGACGACGCTCGACGCGAAGGTCGCAAGCGTAGCGGCAAGCGCCAGCCATCGGCCGAAGGCGGCACGCGAGTCGCCCATCAGCAGCAACAGCAGGCCCGCCGCGACCGGCAGCCAGGTGAGGACGCTCAGGATGGGAATATCGGCGTGCACAGGGTCAGCGCGGCCACAGCAGCCACGCGAGCAGCGCGGACAGCCCGATGATCGTGGCGAAGGCGTAGTGATAGAGGAAGCCCGACTGCACGGCCCGGAGCTTGCCGGCCGCCCAGCCGACGAGGCGCGCCGAGCCGTTGACCGCGGCGCCGTCGATCACGGCAACGTCGCCGCCTCGCCACAGCGCATGGGCAATCCCGCGCGCCGCAGGTGCCAAGACCTTCTCGTTGAAGGCGTCGAAGTAGTACTTGTTCGCGAGCAGTGTGTAGAGCGCGCCCGCCCTCTCCCGCAACTGAGCCGCGAGTTGCGGGCGCTTCAGGTACACGAGCCACGCCGCCGCAACGCCCGCCGCCGCGAGCCAGACGGCCGGTTTTGCGAGTCCATGCAGTACGAAGGCCGCGGGCCCGTGGAATTCCTCGCGCAGATGTCCGAGCACGTCGTGCTGGGGCAGCACGGCGATCGCCTTGCCGAACCAGTCACCGAAGAGCAGGGGTCCGATCGTGGGCCACCCGGCGATCACCGAGGGCACGGCGAGCAGCACCAGCGGCACGGTCACCACCCACGGACTCTCATGCAGATGCTCGCGCGTATGCGCGTCCATGCGCCCTTCGCCGTGGAAGGTCATGAACACCAGTCGGAACGTGTAGAAGGCCGTCACGAACACGCCGAGCAGCACGCACCAGTAGGCGTAGCCGGCCGCGGGAAGCTGCGAGGCGTGTACCGCCTCGATCAGCGCATCCTTGGAGAAGAAGCCCGAGAAGCCCGGAAAGCCGATCAGCGCGAGCGCGCCGATCAGGCAGGTCCAGTACGTGATGGGCATGTATTTGCGCAAGCCGCCCATCTGGCGCATGTCCTGCTCATGGTGCATGGCGATGATGACCGAGCCCGCCGCCAGGAACAGCAATGCCTTGAAGAACGCATGCGTCATCAGGTGAAAGATCGCGCCGGCATAAGAGGACACGCCGAGCGCCACCGTCATGTAGCCGAGCTGGGAGAGAGTCGAGTACGCGATGACCCGCTTGATGTCGTTATTGACGATGCCAAGCAGGCCCATGAAGAACGCCGTGGTCGCGCCGATAACGAGCACGAAATTGAGCGCCGTCTCGGAATGCTCGAAAAGCGGCGACATGCGCGCGACCATGAAGATGCCGGCCGTGACCATGGTGGCCGCATGGATCAACGCGGAGATCGGCGTCGGGCCTTCCATGGAATCGGGCAGCCAGACGTGCAGCGGCACCTGGGCGGATTTGCCCATCGCGCCAACGAACAGGCAGATGCAGATCACCGTGACCGCCGACCACGCCGTGCCTGGCAGGATCTCGAACGTCTTCCCCGCCATCTCCGCTGCGCGGCCGAACACGTCCGCGTACTGCAGCGAGCCCGTCAGGTACACGATACCGGCGATGCCGAGCACGAAGCCGAAATCGCCTACACGATTGACCAGGAATGCCTTCAGGTTGGCGAAGATCGCGGTCGGCCGCGTGTACCAGAACCCGATCAGCAGGTACGAGACCAGCCCCACGCCCTCCCAGCCGAAGAAGAGCTGCAGCAGGTTGTTCGACATCACGAGCATCAGCATCGCGAAGGTGAACAGCGAGATATAGCTGAAGAAGCGCGTATAGCCGGGGTCGTCGTGCATGTAACCGATGGTGTAGATGTGCACCATCAGCGACACGAACGTCACGACGACCATCATCAGCGCACTCAGCCGGTCGATCAGGAATCCGATCTCCATGCGGATGCCGTCGCTGACGAGCCAGGTATAGACCGCATCGTCGAACACCGGTGAGCCGTGAGTGATCTCCCACAGCACCTTGACCGAGAGCGCGAAGGAGACTGCCACCGCGGCGATGGTGACGCTGTGTGCGCCGGTTCGGCCGATCCAGCGGCCAAAAAGCCCCGCCGCTATCGCGGCCAGCAGCGGCGCCAGGACGATGATGAGCAGCGTGCGCTCCACCGCTCAGCCCCTCATGGTGTCGAGATCCTCGACGTTGATGCTCTGCCGCTCGCGGAACAGCACCACGAGGATCGCGAGCCCGATCGCCGACTCGGCCGCCGCGACGGTCAGTATGAAGAACACGAATACCTGTCCGGACAGGTCGCCGAGATGGTGCGCGAAGGCGATGAAGTTGAAATTGACCGACAGCAGCATCAGCTCGATGCACATCAGCAGCAGCAGGACGTTCTTGCGGTTGATGAATATGCCCGCCACGCTCAGGCTGAACAGGATCCCGGAGAGCAGCAGCACGTGGGACAGCGGGATCACTGACCGCCCTCCGCATCCATCTTGACGATCCGGACGCGGTCCTTCGCGCGCACCGCCACCTGCCGGTTGATGTCCTGGACCTTCTGGCCGGGACGGCGACGCATGGTGAGGGTGATGGCAGCGACGATCGCGACCAGCAGGATCACCGCCGCGACCTCGAAGGGGTACAGGAACTGCGTGTAGAGCAGCTCACCAAGCTCGGCCGTGTTGGAATAGCCCGCTGGCTTCGGCACGGGCGGAACGGCCGGCGCGAGCCCGAGGTTGCGTCCCCACTCCACGGCGCCGATCTCGGCGATCACGATCAGCGCGATCAGGATGCCGAGCGGCGCGTAACGCGTGAAACCCTGCTTCAGCTTCGCGAGATCGATGTCGAGCATCATCACGACGAACAGCCACAGCACCATCACCGCGCCAACGTAGACGACGAGCAGCGTGACGGCGAGGAACTCCGCTTCGAGCAGGAGCCAGATCACCGCGCTGGTGAAGAACGCGAACACCAGGAACAGCGCGCAGTGCACGGGGTTGCGGGCAGTGATGACGCCAATAGCCCCGATCACCACCAGCGCCCCGAACGCGTAGAACAGGATGTTCGTGAACATGCGTGGTGCTCCGGTCAGCGATACCGGGCGTCGGCGGCCTTGTCGGCCGCGATCATCGCCTCGTAACGCTCGCCGACCGCGAGCAGCTTGTCCTTGGTCATGATGTTCTCGCCGCGGTTCTCCATGTGGTACTCGTGTATCCGGGTCTCCACCACGGCGTCCACCGGACAGGCTTCCTCGCAGAACCCGCAGTAGATGCACTTGAAGAGGTCGATGTCGTAGCGCGTCGTGCGGCGCGTGCCGTCGGGCGCCCACGTCGGATTCGATGGTGATGGCGAGCGCCGGGCAGACCGCCTCGCAGAGCTTGCAGGCGATGCAGCGCTCCTGGCCGTTCGGATAGCGGCGCAACGCATGCAGCCCGCGGAAGCGCGGCGACTGCGGCGTCTTCTCCTCGGGGTACTGCAGGGTGACCTTGGGCCGGAAGAAGTTCCGCAGCGTGACGGACAGGCCGACGCAGCAGCTCGGACAGGAAGAATGTCTTGAGGACGTTGCGCATCTCGTCCTCAGGCCGCCCAGGGCCCGATCTTCCAGTGCCACATCGCCGCCTCGACCACGATCCACACCAGCGTCACCGGGATGAACACCTTCCAGCCGAGACGCATGATCTGGTCGTAGCGATAGCGCGGGAACGTCGCGCGGAACCAGAGGAAGACAGAACAGGAAAAAGCCGATCTTGAGCGCAAACCAGTGCAGACCCGGCCGTCCGAGGACCGTGTCGCCGATGATCGGATAGCCTTCGACCGGCGACAGCCAGCCGCCCAGGAAGAACGTCGACGCCAGCGCGGAGACCAGGATCATGTTCGCGTATTCGGACAGAAAGAAGAGCGCGAACGCGATGCCGGAATACTCGACGTGGAACCCGGCGACGATCTCCGATTCCCCTTCGGCCACGTCGAAGGGGGCGCGGTTGGTTTCCGCGACGCCGGCAATGAAGTACACGATCAACAGCGGGAAGAGCCACGACCAGTAAAAGGACAACGGCCCGCCCGACTGCCCCTCGACGATCTTGCCGAGGTTGAGCGTTCCGGACGCCATCACCACGCCCACGAGCGCGAACCCCATCGCGATCTCGTAGGCGACGATCTGCGCGGCGGAGCGCATCGCGCCCAGGAAGGCGTACTTGGAGTTCGTCGCCCAGCCGGCGAGGATGATCCCGTAGGCGCCGAAGCCGGCGCAGCGCAAGCACGTACAGCACGCCCGCGTCGACGTTCGCGATCGAGAACCCCGGCCAGAGCGACATCACCGCCCAGGCCGAGAACGCCGGCACGAGCGCGAGCAGCGGCGCGATGATGAACAGGAAGCGGTTTGAGCGGGTCGGAATCACTACTTCCTTGATCAGCAGCTTGATCACGTCGGCGAACGGCTGCAGCAGGCCCTTGGGGCCCGACGCGGTTCGGCCCGATGCGGGCCTGCATGTAGCCGATCACCTTGCGCTCGGCGAGCGTGAGATAGGCCACGCACAGGATCACGATCACGGTAAGCAAGACGATCTGCCCGAGCGAGATCAACGATCCGCGCAGCCAGTCGGGCCAGCCCTGCCACGTCGTGACGAACGCATCGATCATTCGATGCCGCTCGCGGCGCGACCCGCGTGCGTCTCCTGCAGCGGACGCGATCGGCGCACCACGGCGTCGACTCGATAGATCGGCGTTTCGCGGACCTTGTCGACACCGTTCAGATGACCGGCCACAAACGGCGCCCGCGGCGACCGGCGCCGCGCGCGTCTTGTCCAGCTCCCCGCGAAGCTCGTTGCGAACGTCCTCGGAGCTCAGATAATCGAACCCATCCACGCCAAGCAGGTTGGCGAGCACGCGCAGCACCTTCCAGCCGGGCCGCGCTTCGCCCGGCGGACGCGCCGCGCCCGCAACGCTCTGCCAGCGTTCCTCGACGTTGATCCAGGTGCCCGAGGTCTCGGCGAAGGCGGCGATCGGAAGGATGTGCGTGGAATGCCCGCGCTGCTCCGCACCCGCGTACGGCGTCAGCGAAATGACGCAGTCCGCGGCCGCGAGCGCTGCCTCGGCGCGGCTGGGCACGGCGAAGTCTTCCGCTTCGATCGCGCCCACCAGTACGTACGCCTTGAGATTTGCGCCCAGCATCTCGGTCGCGGACAGACCGCGCGGTGCGACGCTGCGTCCGCCGACACCGCGGTGCGGAGTCGTCCCCGCCAGCGCAGCGCCGACCGCGTTTCCGCCCTCGGGCAGAAAGCCAAGGCGGGCGCCGGTCGCCGCGGCGAGCGCCGCGGCCAGTGCGTGGATCTCGGACCACGCGGGATGACGCCGCGCGAGCGCGCCCAGGAGCACGAGGCGCAGCTCGCCGGTGGCCAGCATCGCCGCGATCCGCTCGTGCTCGGGACGCGGGGTCAGGTCTTCCACCGCAGCGCGGAGCGCAGGCGGAACCGGCTTGCCGTGCGGGCGCAGTGCGGCGAGCAGCACGGCGGCCAGGTGACGGCCCATGCCAAGCCCGTTGCTCGTCAGGCTCGCAGCGACCGGGAACAGCAGTTCCTGGGGGTGCGGCCCGATCAGCGCCACCTTCGTGCCCCTGCGCACCGCGCCTTTGCGCAGGCGGTGTGCGATCAGCGGCACGTCCTGGCGAAGGTTGCTGCCGACGACCAGCACCGAATCCGCGGTCTCGAGCTCGGCGATACGGCAGCCGAGCAGCGGCAACGGCGGGTTCGGAATCCTGGTCGCGGAAGTCGACCTGCTGCAGCCGGTGATCGACGTTCAGGCAACCGAGCCCACGGGCGAGCCGCGCCGCGAGCGCGTGCTCCTCGAGGGTCGCGCCGGGAGCAACCAGGAAGCCGATCTGCCCGACACCGTGCTGGTCGGCCGCCTTGCGCAGCGCCGTCGCGGCGTTCGCGAGCGCCGTCTCCCAGTCGATCTCCCGCCACTCGCCGTCGATCTTCTGCATCGGGCGTCGCGCGCGGTCCTCCGTGTACAGACCCTCGCAGCTGAACCGGTCGCGATCGGCGATCCAGGTCTCGTTGATCTCCTCGTTGGCTCTTGGCACGACGCGCATGAGGCGCCCGCGCAGCACGTGACCGTACAGGTTGGTACCGACGCAGTCGTGCGGCGATACGAGCGGGTGCTGCGTCATCTCCCAGGCGCGTGCGCGGTATCGGTACGGCTTGTTGTTGAGCGCGCCGACGGGGCAGAGATCGATGATGTTTCCGGACAGCTCGTGGTCGACGCTTTTCTCGACATAGGTCGAGATCTGCAGCAGCTCGCCGCGACCGACCGTGCCCAGCTCCTGGATTCCCGCAATCTCCTCGCCGAAGCGGACGCAGCGTGTGCACTGGATGCAGCGCGTCATATCGGTCGATACCAGCGGCCCCAGGTTCTTGTCCTTGACGACGCGCTTACTCTCGGTGTAACGCGAAACGTCGCGACCGTAACCCATCGCCAGGTCCTGCAGCTCACATTCCCCGCCCTGGTCGCAGATCGGGCAGTCGAGCGGGTGATTGATGAGCAGGAACTCCATGGTCGCCTTCTGTGCCGCGATCGCCCGCGCCGACCGCGTGAAGACCTTCATGCCCTCGACCACCGGGGTCGCGCAGGCCGGCATCGGCTTCGGCGCCTTCTCGACCTCGACCAGGCACATCCGGCAGTTTGCCGCCACGGACAGTTTCTCGTGGTAGCAGAACCGCGGGACGTACGTACCCTCGGCATCCGTGACCTGGATGACCATGGCGCCCTTGCGTGCCTTGCGCGCGACGCCGTCGATCTCGATGTTGACCAGCTCTTCGCTCATGTGTTCAGGCCGCGCGACCGCGCGCATCGACGATGCTGTGACCGTGCTGCGACGTAGTACTCGAACTCGTGGCGGAAGTGCTTGACGAAGCTCTGCACCGGCCACGCGGCCGCGTCGCCGAAGCGCGCAGATCGTGTGCCCCTCGATCTTGTTGGCGACGTCGACCAGCATGTCGATGTCGGCCTGTCGGCCCTGGCCCGCCAGGATCCGCTTGATGCGTGCGGTTGAGCCAGCCGGTGCCTTCGCGGCACGGCGTGCACTGCCCGCAGGACTCGGCGAAGTAGAAGCGCGAAATGCGCTCGAGCACGCGCACCATGCAGGTCGTCTCGTCCATGACGATCATCGCGGCCGTGCCGAGGGCCGAGCCCGCCTTGCGCAGCGAGTCGTAGTCCATGTTGATGCGCCATCATCGTCTCGCCGGGCAGCGACCGGCACGGAGCAGCCGCCGGGGATCACCGCCTTGAGCTTGCGCCCGCCGCGCATGCCGCCGCAGAGCGCGAGCAGGTCAGCGAACGGGATGCCGAGCGGTAGCTCGTAGTTACCGGGCTTCTCGACATGACCGGAGACCGAGAAGATCATCGTGCCGCCGGAGTTCTGCGGACCCGAGCGCCGCGAACCAATCCGCGCCCTTGCGCAGGATCGTCGGCACCGAGGCGAAGCTCTGCGTGTTGTTGATCGTGGTCGGCTTGCCGTACAGGCCGAAGTTCGCCGGGAACGGCGGCTTGAAGCGGGGCTTGCCTTGCTTGCCCTCGAGCGAGTCGAGCAGCGCGGTTTCCTCGCCGCAGATGTAAGCGCCCGCACCGACGAAGGTGTAGAGGTCGAAATCGACGCCCGAGCCCTTGAGGTTCTTGCCGAGCAGCCCAGCCGCGTAAGCCTCCTCGAGCGCCGCCTCGAAGCGCGGCACGGGCTCGGCCATGAACTCGCCGCGGATGTAGTTGTAGCCGACGGTCGCGCCCATCGCGTAGCCGCCGATGGCCATACCCTCGATCAGCGCGTGCGGGTTGTAGCGCAGGATGTCGCGATCGTGGCAGGTGCCGGGCTCGCTCTCGTCCGAGTTGCACACCACGTACTTCTGCACGGGTGCGGCGCGCGGCATGAACGACCACTTGAGACCTGTCGGGAAGCCCGCGCCGCCGCGGCCGCGCAGACCCGACGACTTGACGGTCTCGATGATCTGCTCCTGCGGCGGCTTCCCGGCGAGAATTCTTTCCCACGCCTCGTACCCGCCGATCCGCCGGTAGGTCTCCAGCGTCCACGGCTTCTCGTACTTGAGAGGCTCGAAGCAGACGAGATTCAGGCGATCGCTCCAGTCGGCCACGGCGGTCCTACTTGTGCGCCTCGAGCACCCGATCGACCGCTTCCGGCGTCAGGTTCTCGTAATAGACGTGGTCGACCATCATCATCGGCGCGCCGTTGCAGGCGGCCAGGCACTCCTCTTCCTTCTTGAGGAAGAATCGCCCGTCGGGCGTGCTCTCTCCCACCTTGATCCCGAGCCGCCGCTCGACGTGCGCGAGCAGCTCCTCGCCCCCGCAGAGCATGCACGAGATGTTGGTGCATACCGAAATGTGGTGACGCCCCACCGGCTGGGTCTC
This sequence comes from uncultured Gammaproteobacteria bacterium, assembly GCA_963728295.1. GTDB lineage: Bacteria > Pseudomonadota > Gammaproteobacteria > Steroidobacterales > Steroidobacteraceae > DATJKD01. The sequence continues at coordinate 29,813 of CAVSKB010000019.1, forward strand.
GAACATCGAATAGAAACTCGCGACCTCGTAGACCTGGATCGGTGGCAATCCGAGATAGGCAGCCACCGCGTCCATGCCGTCCTGGGTCAGGTAGCCGTGCTGATGCTGAACGGCATGCAGCGCCGCGATCACGGCCGATCGACGCCGATCCGGCGGAAACTTGGCGACCCAGTGATCGATTTCCGCGCGCACTTCGGCCGAGAGCTCGACGACCGGTGCGTCGTTCGCGCCGCTCATCGGTCGATCTCCCCGAAGACGACGTCCGCCGTCCCGATCACCGCCACGACATCCGCGAGCATGTGGCCCTGCACCATCTCGTCGAGCGCGGCGAGGTGCGGGAACCCGGGCGCACGGCACTTCAGCCGGTACGGCTTGTTGGCGCCGTCCGAGACGATGTAGCAGCCGAATTCGCCCTTGGGCGCCTCGACGGCCGCGTACGCCTCGCCTTCCGGGACGCAGTAGCCCTCGGTAAAGAGCTTGAAGTGATGGATCAGCGATTCCATGTCGCCCTTCATCTGCTCGCGAGTCGGCGGCACGAGCTTGTGGTCGTCGATCATCACCGGCCCGGGGTTCGCACGCAGCCAGTCGATGCACTGCCGCACGATGCGGTTCGATTGACGCATCTCCTCGACGCGCACGAGGTAGCGGTCGTAGCAGTCGCCGGTGACGCCCACCGGTATGTCGAAATCCATCGCCGCGTAGACCTCGTAGGGCTGCTTCTTGCGCAGGTCCCAGGCGATCCCCGACCCCCGCAGCATCGGGCCCGTGAAGCCGAGGTTGAGCGCTCGCTCCGGGGTCACGACGCCGATGTTGACGGTGCGCTGCTTCCAGATCCGGTTGTCGGTCAGCAGCGCCTCGTATTCGTCGACGCAGGCGGGAAAACGCCGGGTGAAGTCCTCGACGAAGTCGAGCATCGACCCCGAGCGTCGCTCGTTGAGGCGGTCGACGTCCTTCTGGCTGCGGAACCGCGACGGCTGGTAGCGCGGCATTGAGTCGGGCAGATCCCGGTACACGCCGCCCGGCCGGTAATACGTTGCGTGCATACGCGTCCCGGAGACCGCCTCGTAGCAGTCCATCAGGTCCTCGCGCTCTCGGAAACAGTACAGAAACACCGTCATGGCGCCGATGTCGAGCCCGTGCGCACCCAGCCACATCAGGTGGTTCAGGATGCGGGTGATCTCGTCGAACATGACGCGGATGTATTGCGCGCGCAGCGGTGGCTTGACGCCGAGCAGCTTCTCGATCGCCAGCACGTAGGCGTGCTCGTTGCACATCATCGACACGTAGTCGAGCCGATCCATGTAGCCGATCGACTGGTTCCACGGCTTCGATTCCGCAAGCTTCTCGGTCGCGCGATGCAGAAGGCCGATGTGCGGGTCCGCCTTCTGCACGACCTCGCCGTCCATTTCGAGCACGAGACGCAGCACGCCGTGCGCAGCGGGGTGCTGCGGGCCGAAGTTCATCGTGTAACTCTGGATCTCAGCCACGAGCGGGCGTGTCCTTGAGCGCCGATTCCCATCGGTTGTCCTCGCCGCGGATCACCTTTGGCACCAGCGTGCGCGGCTCGATCGACACGGGCTCGTAGACGACGCGTCCCTTGGCCGCGTCGTACCGCACCTCGACGTTGCCGATCAGGGGGAAGTCCTTGCGGAACGGATGCCCGATGAAGCCGTAGTCGGTGAGTATCCGGCGCAGGTCCGGGTGACCGCGGAAAACGATCCCGTAGAGGTCGAAGGCCTCGCGCTCGTACCAGTCGGCTGACTTCCAGACCTCGATTACCGAATCGAGCATCGGTGGCTCGCCGGCTTCGCAGTACGCGCGCAGACGCAACCGGCGGTTGGTCGCGACGGACAGCAGGTGGTAGGCGACGGCAAACCGCCGCGCGTCCTCGGGCACGGCGCGGCCCGCCTGCTCGACGCCGCGGCTGAAGCCGGTGCCGGTCGCGCTCTCCGTGTTCCACTCGTCGCGACCGTAGTCCAGGTAATCGACGCCCGTCAGATCGACGAGTTGTTCGAACGCAAAAGTCGCGTCGTCCCTAAGCGCCCGGCAGGTTTCGACCAGCTCTGCGGACCTCACTTCGTAGGTGAGCTCGCCGCAGCGCGATTCGATGCGCTGCAGGCGCTCCCCGAAGCGGGAACCGATGCTCTCGGCAAGGGTGGCCAGGTGGTCGTTCATTCGGTTCAGCGGGCGATCGTCTGGGTGCGATGTATCTTCTTCTGCAGCTGGATCAGGCCGTACACCAGCGCTTCCGCGGTCGGCGGACAGCCCGGTACGTACACGTCCACGGGCACGATGCGGTCGCAGCCACGCACGACGGCGTATGAGTAATGGTAGTAGCCGCCGCCATTGGCGCAGGACCCCATCGAGAGCACCCAGCGCGGCTCAGGCATCTGGTCATAGACCTTGCGCAGGGCCGGCGCCATCTTGTTGACCAGTGTGCCCGCGACGATCATGACGTCCGACTGGCGCGGACTCGGCCTGAAGATGATGCCGAAGCGATCCAGGTCGTAGCGCGCCGCGCCCGCATGCATCATCTCGACGGCGCAGCAGGCAAGACCAAATGTCATCGGCCACATGGACCCGGTTCGGGCCCAGTTCATGAGCGCGTCGACCGACGTGGTAACGAAGCCGCGCTCGGGCAGCTCGGAGGCCTCTAGTCCCATTCCAGGGCCCCCTTCTTCCATTCGTAGATGAAGCCCACCACCAGCACGAGCAGGAACACGCCCATCGCCGCGATCCCGATCAGGCCGATCCGGTCGAGTGCGACTGCCCACGGGAAGAGGAACGCGATCTCGAGGTCGAACACAATGAAGAGAATCGCGACGAGGTAGTACCGCACGTCGAACTTCATGCGGGTGTCCTCGAACGCCTCGAATCCGCACTCGTAGGCCGAGTCCTTCTCCGGATCCGGGCGGCGCGGCGCGAACACGTAGCCGAGCGCGAGCAGCAGCAGGCCGATCCCGCCCGCGACGGCGAGAAAGATCAGGACTGGTACGTATTCGGCTAGCATCGATCGGGAGGTGGGGATGTCGGATCCGGCGAGCCCGTGATTGTATAAAAAAAAGGCGAGCCATGGCTCGCCTCTCGAGTTCTGGTGCGGATGGAGAGACTCGAACTCTCACGCCTTACGGCACTACCCCCTCAAAGTAGCGTGTCTACCAGTTCCACCACATCCGCGTCGCGTTCGCTCATTCGTCCGTCGGGGCCGGAACCGGATCCGCGCTGGGCGCGGCGGATTCGGGCGCAGGGGCCGCAGGTTCGGGCGTGGGCACGGCCGGGATCGCCGTGGGATCGATCGGCGCCTGCTGGGCCGGCACACGATCCATCACGCTCGTTGGCGCGTCTGTTCCGCGGCTGAAGAGATACGACAAACCGAGACTCGTCAGGAAGAACAGCGTCGCGAGCACCGCCGTCATCCGCGACAGAAACGACGCCGAGCCGCGCGCCCCGAACACGGTGCCCGAGGCGCCGGCACCGAAGCCCGCCCCCGCATCCGCGCCGCGGCCGCGCTGCAACAGCACGAGCCCCACTATTCCCAAGGCCAGCAGCACGTGGAACACCACTGCCAGCGTCTGTACCCAGTTCATTTCGACTCCGTTTCTGTCAGTGATCCGCGGCCGCGCAGATGCGCGCGAACTCTTCGGCCTTGAGCGAAGCACCGCCGACAAGCCCGCCGTCGATGTCCGGCATCGAGAACAGATCCCGCGCGTTCGACGCCTTGACGCTGCCGCCGTACAGGATCCTCACGGATGCGCCAATTGTAGCATCCAGCGCCGCGACCTTCCCGCGGACCATGCCGTGCACCTCCTGCGCCTGTTCGGGGCTTGCATTACGGCCCGTGCCGATGGCCCACACCGGTTCGTAGGCGATGACGGCGGTCGCGAGCGCGGCCACCCCGCTCACGGCGAGAACCGCATCGATCTGACGCGTGACGACGTCGACCGTGCGGCCACCCTCGCGTTCGTCCAGTGTCTCACCGACGCACAGCACCGGCCTCAGCTTCTGCGACTGCGCCGCGACGAACTTGCGCGCCACGAGCGTATCGGTCTCGCCGTAGATCTGCCGCCGCTCCGAGTGACCCACGAGCACGTACCGGCAGCCGACGTCGCGCAGCATTGCCGCCGAAACCTCGCCGGTGAACGCTCCCTGCGTTTCCGCGCAAACGTTCTGCGCGCCCAACTCGATGTCCGAATCCTTGATGAGGCGCCCCGTCTCCCACAGGTAGACATAGGGAGGGCAGAGCAGAACCTCAGCGGTCGATTCGGGCTTGAGCGCATCCAGCAGGCCACGCACGAGCGCCGCGTTGTCCACGCGCGACCCATGCATCTTCCAGTTGCCTGCAACGAGAGGCTTGCGCATCGGCCCTCCGACTGAGGTAGCGGGCCGCGGCCGCGGGCCGGCCCATGAAAAGGCGCGCGATCTTAGCGGGGGGTCGGCCGGAAAGCAATGCGCAGAGGCGGCTCAGACGGCCTTGCGAACCGCGTCCGCGAGCTCGTTGGCAAGACGGTTCACTTCGCCCGCCTCGCGGCCCTCGACCATCACGCGGATGACCGGTTCGGTGCCCGAGGCCCGCAGCACGACGCGACCGGAACCGCCGAGCTCGCGCTCGGCGCGCTTGACGGCCGCCTGGATCTCGACGGATTCCGACGGATCGGTCCGTTTCCGCACGCGGACGTTGACCATGACCTGCGGGTAGCGCGGCATCCCGGCCGCGAGCTCGGCGAGTGGCCGGCCACTGCGCCGCATCGCCGCCAGCACCTGCAACGCGCTTACGAGCCCATCGCCCGTCGTCGTGCGGTCGAGACACAGGAGGTGTCCGGAAGTTTCGCCGCCCAGCACCCCGCCGTGCTCCCTGAGCATCGCGAGCACGTAGCGGTCGCCGACCCTTGCGCGCAGGAACGGGATCCCGTCTGCGGCGAGCGCATGCTCGAGACCGAGATTGCTCATTACCGTTCCGACCACGGGTCCACTCAGATCGCCCTGCGCAAGGCGGTCACGGGCGATGACATAGAGCAGGTGATCGCCATCGAGGATGTTGCCCAGTGCGTCCGCCATCACGAGCCGATCGCCGTCGCCGTCGAGCGCAATGCCGACGTCCGCGCCTACGCCCGGCACGATCATCCCGATCAACTCCGGCGAGGTCGAGCCGCAGTTGAGATTGATGTTCCGGCCGTTCGGCGAGCATCCGATCGGCACGATCTCCGCCCCGAGATCCGCGAGAATCCGCGGCCCGACCTTGTAGGCGGCGCCATTGGCGCAATCGATCACGATCTTGAGTCCGCGCAGGTCCATGCCCTTCGGCAGCGTCGACGCGCAGAATTCCTGGTAGACGCCACGCAACTTGTCGATCCGCGTCGCACGGCCGAGCGCCTTCGATTCGCGCGTGACGACCGGGTTCTCGAGCTCGCGCTCGATAGCCTCCTCGAGGTCGTCGGACAGCTTGCTGCCGCCGCCGTCGAAGAACTTGATGCCATTGTCGTCGTAGAGATTGTGCGAGGCGCTGATCACCACGCCGAACCTGCAGTCGAACTTCTGTGTCAGGTAGGCGATCGCGGGCGTAGGCAGCGGGCCGATGAGATCGACGTCGACTCCGGCGCCGACAAAGCCCGCCTCGAGCGCCGCCTCGAACATGTACCCCGACAGGCGCGTGTCCTTGCCAACCAGCGCACGCCCGCCCGCGGGCGCCAGCACGCGCGCCGCAGAGCTCGCAAGGCGCAGCGCGAAGTCGACCGTCATCGGGTAATCCCCGACCCGGCCTCGCACACCGTCCGTGCCGAAGTACTTTCTCGCCACGATCAGCTCCTCTGCAGCGCCGCACCGCGCAGTGCAGCACCAGTCTTTACGGCATCGACCGTTGCGGCGACCTCGTGCGCGCGTACGATCGCCGCGCCGCGCTCGGCGCAGATCGCCGCCAGCGCCACGCTTCCCGCCAGCCGATCACCGGTAGCGCGGCCGGTGATGATACCGATCAGCGACTTGCGCGAAACGCCGATCAGCACCGGTCTGCCCCCCCGGGTCAACACGCCCAGGCTCCGGAGCAGGGCCAAATTGTGCTCCGCGCGCTTGCCGAAACCGATCCCGGGATCGATGCAGAGCCGCTCCCGCGGGATACCGGCGGCGACGCAGGCCTCGACCCGCGCCGCCAGGAAGCCCTGGACCTCGGTCACCACGTCGTCATACCGGGGATCCGCCTGCATGTCGCCGGGCTCGCCCTGCATGTGCATCAGGCAGACGGCAGCACGGGTCGCGGCCGCCGCCTCGAGCGCGCCCGGTGCGCGCAGCGCACGCACGTCGTTGATGATCCGTGCACCGGCCGCCGCCGCCGCGCGCATCACCGCGGGCTTGCTGGTGTCCACCGATATCGGGACCGCCACCGCGCGCGCCAGCGCCTCGATCACCGGGATCACTCGCGCCAGCTCTTCTTTAGTGTCGATGGCTGGCGCGCCCGGCCGCGTGGACTCGCCGCCGACGTCGATGATCGCCGCGCCCTCCTCGGCCATGCGCCGACCGTGCGCGACGGCGTCGTCGGCACTGGCATGCAGGCCGCCGTCCGAGAAGGAGTCGGGTGTCACGTTGAGCACACCCATGACGATCGGCGCATCGAGCGCGAGGGCGTGGCCGCGGCAGTCTAGCTGCATGGATCAGGAATGCTGAACTACGATAAAGCGACGCCCGGTAATGCCGGGCGTCGCGTTCGACTCAGTGCTGCGGCGCAGGCTTGCCCGGCGGCGCATCGCCCTCGCGCACGCTCGCGCGGACGGGTGCCGGTCGTGGGCGCATCGCGATCCTCCCAGTCATCCGGCTGGCGCGGCTCGCGCCCGGCCATGATGTCGCGTATCTGCCCTTCGTCGATCGTCTCGTACTTGATGAGCGTCTCGGCCATCTTGTGCAGCTTCTCGCTCTCGCGCTCGAGGATTTCCCTGGCGCGCCGGTAGTTCGTGTCGATCACGCGACGGACCTCCTCGTCGATCACGTCGCGGGTCTTGTCGCCGACCTGCTTGTGCTGAGTGACCGAGCGGCCGAGGAAGACCTCGCCGTCCTCTTCCGCGTAGGTCAGCGTGCCGAGCCGGTCCGAAAGACCCCACTTCGTGACCATGTTGCGCGCGATCTCGGTGGCCCGCTCGATGTCGTTCGAAGCTCCGGTCGTGACCGACTCGGGGCCAAACACGATCTCCTCCGCGACGCGTCCACCGAACAACGTCGCGATCCGGCTCTCGAGCCGGCGCTTGCTCGTGCTGTAACGGTCGGTCTCGGGCAGGAACATCGTGATGCCGAGCGACCGTCCACGAGGAATGATCGAGACCTTGTACACCGGATCGTGATCCGGGACGTTGAGCCCGACGATCGCATGCCCTGCCTCGTGATAGGCGGTGAGCTTCTTCTCGTTCTCGTCCATGACCATGGACTTGCGCTCGGCGCCCATCATGATCTTGTCCTTGGCGCGCTCGAACTCCTCCATGGTCACCGTGCGCCGGTTGGCCCGTGCGGCGAATAGCGCGGCCTCGTTCACCAGGTTGGCGAGGTCGGCGCCGGAGAATCCGGGGGTGCCGCGCGCGATGATCGACGGGCGAACGTCCTCGGCCAGCGGGAGCTTCCGCATGTGGACCTTGAGGATCTGCTCGCGGCCGCGGACATCCGGCAGCGGTACGACGACCTGCCGGTCGAACCGGCCGGGCCGAAGCAGTGCCGGATCGAGCACGTCGGGCCGGTTGGTTGCCGCGATTACGATCACGCCCTCGTTACCCTCGAAACCGTCCATCTCGACCAGGAGCTGGTTCAGCGTCTGTTCGCGCTCGTCGTGACCGCCGCCGAGGCCGGCACCGCGATGACGTCCCACCGCGTCGATCTCGTCGATGAAGATGATGCAGGGCGCGTGTTTCTTCGCCTGATCGAACATGTCGCGGACGCGGGACGCGCCCACGCCGACGAACATCTCGACGAAGTCCGAGCCCGAGATCGTGAAGAACGGCACCTTCGCCTCGCCGGCGATCGCGCGCGCGAGAAGTGTCTTGCCGGTGCCCGGAGAGCCCACCATCAGCACGCCGCGCGGGATCTTGCCGCCCAGCCTCTGGAACTTCGCAGGATCCTTGAGAAAGTCGACGATCTCGCCTACTTCCTCCTTCGCCTCGTCGACGCCGGCGACGTCGGCGAAAGTCACAGTGACCTGATCCTCGTTCAGCAGCCGCGCGCGGCTCTTGCCGAAGGACATGGCCCCCCGGCCGCCCGCTCCGCCCTGCATCTGGCGCATGAAGTACACCCAGACCCCGATCAGCAGCAGGATCGGGAACGAGGAGATGAAGAGCTGCATCAGGAAAGACTGCCGCTCGGGCGGCGCCGCGCCAAAAGTCACGCCATTGTCCTGCAGCGTCCCGATCAGCGCCGAGTTGTCGGTCTCCGGGTTGAAGACCACGAATTTTTCACCGCTGGTGCGGATGCCGTTGATCTTGTCGCCGGTAAAGGTGACCTGAGCGACCGAGCCGTCCTTGACATGCTCGAGGAACGCCGAATAGGGCATCTCCTGGGGTGAGGTCGTACGCGCGCTGAAATTGCTGACGACCGTCGCGAGCACCACCGCGATCACGATCCACAGGACGACATTTTTTGCCAGATCGTTCAATTCCTTGACCTCGGATCACGGGCCGGCCTCGCGGCGCGGCCCGGACACAATCTCGTTTGACACTACACCAATCGATATCCACGTGCCAGAACGTACAGCTCAGGGCTGCGTCCCCTGGACGCCTTCGGCTTGCGGAGCTTCACTGTTTTGAAGTCGGCCCGCAGACGTGCGACCAGGGGCTGAAACTCCCGTCCTTGAAAAACCTTCAATAACAGATCGCCCCCGGGCCTCAGGGCGTGTGCGGCGAAATCCGTCGCGAGGTCCACGAGGTGCATCGAGCGGGCGTGGTCTACCTCGGCAATGCCCATTGTGTTGGGGGCCATATCCGACAAAACAAGATCCGCCCCGGCGCCTTGCAGCAACCCGAGCAGCCGGTCGATCGTCGCCTGCTCGGAGAAATCGCCCTGCACCACCTCGACGCCGGCAAGCCCCGCCATTGGCAGGATGTCCACCGCGATCACGCGGCCGCGACCTGCCAGCACGCGCGCGGCGAGCTGACTCCAGCCACCGGGCGCGGCGCCCAGGTCGATCACGGTCATGCCGGGCTTCAGTAGATGGTCGCTGCGCTGAATCTCTTCCAGCTTGAACACCGCACGCGACCGCCAGCCTTCCTCGCGGGCCCGCTGCACGTACGGGTCCGACGCGTGTTCGGCGAGCCAGCGAGCTGAACTCTTACTGCGACGAGGCATCACGCTTCCGTTGGCGATACCCTATCGCCCATGCTCAGCGATGCGCAGAAGAAACACCTCCGACGACTTGGACACGAACGCAAGCCGATCGTTCTCGCCGGCAAGGCCGGGATCGGCGCCGCATTCATCGCCGAGGTGGACCGCGCGCTCATCGATCACGAGCTGGTCAAGATCCGGGCTCGGGTCGGCGACCGTGATGAGCGCGACTCGATGCTCGCCGAACTCGCACGGGCCACGCGCGCGGAACTGGTGCAGCGCATCGGTCACGTGGCGCTCTTCTACCGCGCGAACCCGGAAAAGCAGGGCATCATTCTGCCCGGGTGAGGCTGAGGCACGCGCCTCAAGCGTAGCGCACGGTAACGATCTCGTAGGCCTTCAGGCCCCCGGGTACCGCCACCTCGACCACGTCACCGGCGCTCTTGCCCACCAGCGCGCGCGCAATCGGCGAACTGATCGAGATCAGCCCCAGCCGCGCATCGGCCTCGAACTCACCGACGATCTGGTAGCGCATCTCCGTCCCGTCGTCCTGGTCCGCGAGTTCCACGGTCGCACCGAAAACGACGCGCTTGGTCGCCGGCAGCACCGTCACATCGATGATCTCGCAATGCGACAGCGCGTGTTCAATTTCGTTTATGCGGCCCTCGATGAAGCCTTGCTGCTCGCGCGCCGCGTGGTACTCGGCGTTCTCGCTCAGGTCGCCGTGTGCCCTGGCCTCGGCGATCGCCTGGATGACCCGGGGGCGATCGACCGTCTTGAGCCGGCGCAGGTCCTCCCTGAGCTTCTCTGAGCCCTTCTTAGTCAATGGCTTACGGATCATATATGCACCTCCTTATGAAGATCTTGGAGGCGATTGACCTCGACGTCCTGGAGATGATCGATGGCCTGGCAGGTCGCGAAAGCCCCGGCCAGGGTCGTGTAGTAGGTCACCTTGCGCGCCACCGCCTCGCGGCGGATCGAGCGGGATTCGCTGATGGCCTGCTTGCCGTCCGTGGTGTTGACGATCAGGTTGATCTCGTCGTTCTTGATCATATCGACGATGTGTGGCCGACCCTCGCGCACCTTGTTGACGCGGCGGCAGCTGATTCCCGCCGCCTCGAGCGCAGCGGCCGTGCCATGCGTAGCGACGAGCTCGAAGCCGCGCTCGATCAGGAGCCTCGCCAGATCGACCGCGCCCGGCTTGTCGAGATCTCGGATGGAGAGCAGACACACGCCGCGGGTGGGCAGCACGACTCCCGAGGCCGTCTGCGCCTTGGCATAGGCCTCGCCAAAGGTGTGCCCGGTTCCCATCACTTCGCCGGTCGACTTCATTTCCGGGCCAAGGATCGGGTCGGCGTCCGGGAACTTGGCAAACGGGAACACGGCCTCCTTGACGGAGAAGAACTTCGGCACCCGCTCGCGCTGCAGACCCATCTCCGAGAGCGTCCGGCCCACCATCACGCGGGCGCCGATCTTGGCGAGCGGCACACCCGTGGCCTTCGACACGAATGGCGCCGTGCGCGAGGCGCGCGGGTTGACCTCCAGCACGTAGACGACTCCGCCCTGGATCGCGAACTGTACGTTCATGAGCCCGATGACGTTGAGCGCCAGTGCCAGCCGCCGTGTCTGGTCGCGAATCTGTGTCTGGAGCGCGTCGCTCAGGCTATTCGGCGGCAGCGAGCAACCCGAGTCACCAGAATGCACGCCCGCCTGCTCGACGTGCTCCATGATGCCGCCGATATAGACGTCCTTGCCGTCGCAGATCGCGTCGACGTCGACCTCGATCGCGAGGTCGAGGAAGCGGTCGAGCAGGACCGGGCTGTCGTTCGACACGTGCACCGCGGCTTTTATGTATGCGCGCAGGTCGTCCTCGTTGAAGACGACCTCCATCGCGCGCCCGCCGAGCACGTAGGACGGGCGCACGACCAGCGGGTAGCCCACCTCCTTGGCCAGGCGCACAGCCTCCTCCTCGGTACGCGCCGTACGATTCGGCGGCTGCTTGAGATGCAGGCGATCTACCAGTTTCTGGAACCGCTCGCGATCCTCGGCGACGTCGATCGAGTCCGGGGTCGTGCCGATGATCGGCACGCCGGCGGCGCCGAGCGAAGCGGCAAGCTTGAGCGGCGTCTGTCCGCCGTACTGCACGATCACGCCAAACGGCTTCTCGACATGCAGGATCTCGGTGACATCCTCGAAAGTGAGCGGCTCGAAGTACAGCCGGTCGGAGGTGTCGTAATCGGTGGAGACCGTTTCCGGGTTGCAGTTGACCATGATGGTCTCGAACCCGTCCTCGCGCAGCGCAAGCGCCGCGTGCACACAGCAGTAGTCGAACTCGATCCCCTGGCCGATGCGGTTCGGGCCGCCCCCCAGGATCACGATCTTGCGCTTCCTCGTGGGCGCGGCCTCGCATTCCTCGTCATAGGTCGAGTACAGGTACGGCGTCGCGCTCGCGAACTCGGCAGCACAGCTGTCGACGCGCTTGTACACCGGCCGGATGCCCTGGGAGTGACGGCGGTCGCGGACTGCCTGCTCGGTCCCTCCGGTGAGACTCGCGAGCCGGCTGTCGGCAAAACCCTTGCGCTTGAGGGCCCGCATTCGCGCGGCGTCGAGTGCTGCGATGCCCTGCGACTGGACCTGCTCCTCCTCGCGGACCAGGTCGGCGATCTGCGCGAGGAACCAGGAGTCGATCCGCGAGGCGCGCTGCACCTCGTCGAGCGGCATGCCCGCGCGAAAGGCGTCGGCGACGTAGCGCAGCCGGTCCGGGCCGGGCGTCCGCAGCTCCTCGAGCAAGGCGTTGCGCGTCTCCTCGGTGAGCGGGAGTGTCGCGATCGGCGCGAGCCCGTCGATGCCCGTCTCAAGTCCGCGTAGCGCCTTCTGCAGCGATTCCTGGAAGGTGCGGCCGATCGCCATGACCTCCCCCACGGACTTCATCTGGGTCGTGAGCCGGTCGTTCGCATCCGGGAATTTCTCGAACGTGAAGCGCGGGATCTTCGTGACCACGTAGTCGATCGTGGGCTCGAAGGACGCCGGGGTCGCGCCGCCGGTGATCTCGTTCCTGAGCTCGTCGAGCGTGTAGCCCACGGCGAGTTTCGCCGCGACCTTCGCAATCGGGAAGCCGGTCGCCTTGGAAGCGAGCGCCGAGGACCGAGAGACACGGGGATTCATCTCGATCACCAGCAGCCGGCCGTCCTGCGGGTTGACCGCGAACTGAACGTTCGAGCCGCCGCACTCGACGCCGATCTTGCGCAGCACCGCGATCGACGCTTCGCGCATCAGCTGATACTCCTTGTCGGTCAGCGTCTGCGCGGGCGCGACCGTGATCGAGTCGCCGGTGTGGATGCCCATCGGGTCGACGTTCTCGATCGAGCAGATGATGATGCAGTTGTCGTTGCGGTCGCGGACGACCTCCATCTCGAATTCCTTCCAGCCGATCACCGCTTCCTCGAGCAGGACCTCGCTGGTCGGCGACGCGTCGAGACCGCGCGCGACGATCTCCTCGAACTCCTCACGGTTATAGGCGATGCCACCGCCCGTGCCGCCGAGCGTGAAGGAGGGGCGGATCACAGTGGGGAAGCCGATCTCCGCCTGGGTCGCGAGCGCCTCCTCGATGCTGTGCGCGATCCGCGATCTGGGACAGGCGAGCCCGATCTCGCGCATGGCGTTGCGGAAGAGCTCGCGGTCTTCCGCCATGTCGATCGCCTGGCGCGAGGCCGCGATCAGCTCGACGCCATATTTCTCGAGGACACCCTCGCGGACCAGATCGAGCGCGCAATTAAGCGCTGTCTGGCCACCCATCGTCGGCAGCAACGCCGATGGTTTCTCTTTCTCAATGATGCTGGCGACCGTGCGCCAGTTGATCGGCTCGATATAGATCGCGTCCGCCATTTCGGGGTCGGTCATGATCGTTGCGGGATTCGAGTTGACGAGGACGACCCTGTAGCCCTCCTCCTTGAGCGCCTTGCACGCCTGTGCGCCGGAGTAGTCGAACTCGCAGGCCTGACCGATCACGATCGGCCCTGCACCGATGATCAGGACGCTCTCGATGTCGGTGCGCTTGGGCATGCGCTCAGGAGAGCCTGCGCAGGGGCAGCGTACCCTTGCGCAGCATCGATTCGAGAAAGCGTGAGAAGAGCGTGGACAGCTCGCGTGGGCCGGGACTCGCCTCGGGGTGGCCCTGGAATCCGAACGCCGGCTTGTCGACGTGAGAGATCCCCTGCAGCGAGCCGTCGAAAAGTGAGCGGTGGGTCGCGCGCACGTTGGGCGGCAACGTCGCCTCGTCCACGGCAAAACCGTGGTTCTGGCTGGAAATAAGGACACGCCCGCTCTCGAGATCGAGCACTGGATGGTTCGCGCCGTGGTGACCGAACTTCATCTTGATCGTCTTCGCGCCGCTCGCGAGCCCGAGAAGCTGCTGGCCGAGGCAGATGCCGAACAGCGGCGTCCCCGCCTCGAGGAACTCCCGTATCGCGTCGATCGCATAGGTGCACGGCTCCGGGTCGCCCGGACCGTTGGAGAGGAACACGCCGTCGGGGGCCATCCGCAGCACGTCGCGCGCCGGGGTCTGCGCAGGTACCACGGTCACCCGGCACCCATGGTCGGCGAGCTGCCGAAGGATGTTGCGCTTGATCCCGAAATCGTAGGCGACCACGTGCATGCGCTGTCCCGGTCGTCGCTTGCGGCCCTGCTCCAGGGCCCAGTTCGTCCCCTCGTTCCACTGGTAAGTGCGCCGCGTGGAGACGACCTTGACCAGGTCCATACCCTTGAGGCCGGGGAAGCGACGCGCGGCTTCGACCGCGAGGTCCGTTCTAGCCGCGGCATCGCCACTCGCGATGCAGCCCGACTGCGCGCCCTTCTCGCGCAGGATCCGGGTCAGCTTTCGGGTATCGACGCCCGCGACCGCGACCACCCCGGCGCGCGTCAGAAATTCCGTCAGCGAGCCGGTCGCGCGCCAGTTCGAATGCACCTCCGGCAAGTCGCGGATCACGAGCCCCGCCGCGTAGATCTCGGGCGACTCGAGGTCGCCGTGATTGGTGCCGGTATTGCCTATGTGAGGATAGGTGAGCGTGACGATCTGCCGGGCATAGGACGGATCGGTGAGGATCTCCTGGTAGCCCGTCATCGCCGTGTTGAATACGACTTCGCCGGTCGTGGTGCCGTGGGCGCCGATCGAGACGCCGCGAAACACCGTGCCGTCCTCGAGCGCCAGAACAGCAGGTGTCGTCAAGGTCAGGCCCTCCGGTGAAACCGCCCGCCGTCGGAGCGGTGCGAGTTTCGCGCGTGCACACACCGGGGGATGAGCGACGACTCATCCCGGAGTGATTTGCTCGCGGGTCGGGGTCGCAAGTTTACGCGACGGTGGACACCTTCGCCACGGTTGCCGCTGGACGGCGGCGGCGGTAGCCGACGCTCGGCCCGTGTGGCTGCTCGCCGGCTGCTCGGCCCGTGTGGCTGCTCGCCGGCGCTCGGCCCGGGTGTCCTCGTGGGCCGGTCACCACGATCGACGGACGTTACAGGGCTCCCGAGGGTGCCCCGCACATCTTGTCGGCGCACGCCGCAACGTCGGCGGTATCGCGGAATCGTCGCAGAGTCATGACTTCGGAGTGCCCGCGACGTCTACCGGCGGGAGCTCAGGCGTGCTTGCGGCCCACGAGACACCCGGTCCAAACGCCGGCTCGCCGAGGCCACGGTGGCGTCGCGAGCCGGCGCGTGGACGCGGTGGTATCCCAGCCGCGAAGCAGGCCTCCGTCCCTGCAGTTGGACGTCGCGGGCAGTCTTAGCGAAGGGTCGCCTCGACGATTCCGCGATACCAACGAGCGTCCGGCGTGCTCCGACAAGGTGTGCGGGGCACCCATCTTCAGCGCTGCAACGATCCTGAATCGTGGTAAGCGGCTGCGGATACACCGCCGCGCCGCGCGTCGGCGAGCAGCCACCGCGCCTGGCGCCGAAGGCCTGCGCGGCGGGAATGCGCCTAGAGCCCCAGCACGTCGTGCATGCCGTAGAGTCCCGGCTTGCGGCCCGCCGACAGCCAGCGCGCCGCGGCGAGCGCGCCGCGCGCGAACCCCGAGCGGTCCTGCGCCAGATGCGCAAGTTCCAAACGCTCGCCCGGACCGGCAAACACCAGCCGGTGCTCGCCCACGATGTCGCCGGCGCGCAGAACGCTGAAGCCGATGGCGCCCGCGCGCCGTGGCCCGGCGTCGCCGTGCCGTACATAGACCGCCGACTCGTCGAGGGTCGTGCCACGTGCGCTCGCGACCGCCTTGCCGAGCGCGAGCGCCGTACCGCTCGGTGCATCCACCTTGTCCCGATGGTGCGCCTCGAAGATCTCCGCGTCGTACGACGCCGGCAGCGCGCGTGCGGCAAGCTCCGCCAGGCGCAGCAGCAGGTTCACCCCAAGGCTCATGTTGGGCGCGAGCACCACGGCCGCGGTCCTGGCGAGCGCCTCGAGCTCGCGGCGCCCGGCTTCGTCGTGGCCGGTGGTACCGATCACCAGCGGCACACCGCGCCGTGCACAGGCCCGGGCGTGGGTGAGTGATGCCGCCGGCCTCGTGAAATCGATCGCGACCTCGGCACCGGCAAGTCCCGTGTCCGGGTCGTCGGTCACCACGACCCCCAGGGGCGCAAGACCCGCGATGAGAGCGGCATCCCGCCCGATCGCCGGGTTGCCGGGAGACGCCACCGCGCCCTTGAGCACGAGATCGTCGCTCGCTGCGATCAGGGGCAGGATTGCACGCCCCATCTTCCCCGTTGCACCGAACAGCGCGATGCCCGGCATCGGTCATTCCCCGAGGCTGGAGAAGAAGCGCTTGACGCCATCCAGCCACGAGTCCTCGCGCGGATGATGCCGCTTGGCATCGGACTTCAACGACTCCTCGAAGCTCCTGAGCAGTTCCTTCTGCTCACGGCTCAAATGGACCGGCGTCTCGACGACCACCCGGCAGAAGAGATCGCCGGTGGGGCCGCCGCGCACCGGCTTGATCCCCTTCTCCCGCAGACGGAACACGCGACCCGACTGCGTCTCCGGCGGCACCTTGATCGTCGCGTTGCCATCGAGCGTCGGCACTTCGATCGTGCCGCCCAGCGAGGCGGTTGCAATGCTCATCGGCACCTCGCAGGACAGGTGGCTGCCGTCCCGCTCGAAGATCTTGTGCTCGCGGACGCGGATCTCGACGTAGAGATCGCCCGCGGGGCCGCCGTTCCGCCCGGACTCGCCTTCGCCCGTGAGGCGGATGCGGTCGCCGTTGTCGACGCCGGCCGGCACCTTCACCGCGAGCGTCTTCTGACGTCGGACGCGCCCCTGACCGCGACAACCGCCGCATGGGTCGGTGATCACCTGGCCCCGTCCCTGGCAGCGCGGGCAGGTCTGTTGCACGGCGAAGAATCCCTGCTGCATCCGCACCTGGCCGGCGCCGCGGCAGGTTTCGCAGGTCGCGGGCTTCGAGCCCTGCGTCGAGCCTGATCCCTTGCACTCGCCGCACTCCGCCAGCGTCGTAAACTCGACGTTCGCGGTGGCGCCGAAAACGGCCTGCTCGAGATCGAGCGCGAGCTCATAGCGCAGGTCTGCGCCGCGATACACCCCGGAGCGGTTGCGCCGCCCGCCACCGAAGATGTCGCCAAAGACCTCGCCGAAGATGTCGCCGAAGGCGTCCCGCGGATCGAAGCCTTGTCCCGCGCCGCGCGACGCATCGACCCCGGCGTGGCCGAACTGGTCGTAGGCGGCGCGCTTCTGTGCGTCAGACAGGACCTCGTACGCCTCCTTGACCTCCTTGAAACGGCCCTCAGCCTCGTGATCGTTGGGATTGCGGTCCGGGTGGAATTTCATCGCCAGCCGCCGGTACGCCTTCTTGATCTCGGCCTCCGTCGCGGTGCGCACCACGTCGAGCACCTGGTAGTAGTCACGTCTCGCCATGCGTCTCCCACCCCGTCCTCGACAAGGAATCGCCGCGGTCCCGGGGGGCCGCGGCGACTCGCTTCATTGCATCATCCTTCTAACGTCAGGTTACGAGGTCTTGCGATCCTTGTCCTTGACCTCCTCGAACTCCGCGTCGAGCACCTCTTCCCTGCCGCCGCCGGACGGACCGCTCGAGGGCTCGCCTCCGCCAGCCCCGCCAGCCGCGCCGCCGGAACCCTGCCCCGGCCGCGTAGGCCTGCTGCGCGATCGCAGCGGACGCCTCTGCCAGGGCACGTGCCTTCGTCTCGATGACGTCCTTGTCGTCGCCCTTGAGCACGCTGCGAAGATCGGACATCGCCGACTCCGCCTTCGCGCGGTCGGCCGGCTGCACTTTGTCGCCCAGGTCCCTGAGCGCCTTCTCCGTCGAATGCAGCAGCGCGTCGGCACGATTGCGGGTCTCGGCCAGCTCCCGGAACCTCTTGTCTTCCTCCGCATGCGCCTCGGCATCCCGGACCATCCGCTTGATCTCGTCCTCCGTGAGGCCGCTCGAGGCCTTGATGACGATCTTCTGCTCCTTGCCCGTGGCCTTGTCCTTCGCCGAAACGTGCAGGATGCCGTTCGCGTCGATGTCGAAGGTGACTTCAACCTGCGGCATGCCGCGCGGCGCCGGCGGGATGTCCGACAGGTCGAAGCGGCCGAGCGACTTGTTGTCGCCCGCGCGGTCGCGCTCGCCCTGCAGGACGTGGATCGTCACTGCGGTCTGGTTGTCATCTGCGGTCGAGAACGTCTGGTTCGCCTTGGTCGGAATCGTGGTGTTCTTCTCGATCAGCTTCGTCATCACGCCGCCCAGCGTCTCGATGCCGAGCGACAGCGGCGTCACGTCGAGGAGCAGCACGTCCTTGACCTCGCCGGTCAGCACGCCCGCCTGCACGGCGGCGCCGACAGCGACGGCCTCGTCCGGATTGACGTCCTTGCGCGGCTCCTTGCCGAAGAGTTCCTTGACCACCTTCTGCACGAGCGGCATGCGGGTCTGCCCGCCGACCAGGATCACTTCAGCGATGTCCTTCATCGACAGCTCGGCGTCCTTGAGCGCGATGCGGCAGGGCTCGACTGTCTTCTGGACGAGATCCTCGACCAGCGACTCGAGCTTGGCGCGCGTGAGCTTCATCGCCAGGTGCTTGGGTCCGGAGGCATCCGCCGTGATGTATGGCAGGTTGACCTCGGTCTGCTGGCTCGAGGACAGCTCGATCTTCGCTTTCTCGGCGGCCTCCTTCAGGCGCTGCATCGCCAGCGGGTCGCGACGCACGTCAACGCCGCTCTCCTTCTGGAATTCGGCGGCCAGATAGTCAATCACACGCTTGTCGAAGTCCTCGCCGCCCAGGAAGGTGTCCCCGTTCGTGGCGAGCACCTCGAACTGCCGCTCGCCGTCGACGTCCGCGAGCTCGATGATCGAGATGTCGAAGGTACCGCCACCCAGGTCGTACACCGCGATCTTGCGGTCGCCGCCGGCCTTGTCGAGGCCATAGGCGAGCGCGGCCGCGGTCGGCTCGTTGATGATCCGCTTGACGGTGAGACCCGCGATGCGACCGGCGTCCTTGGTCGCCTGGCGCTGCGAGTCGTTGAAGTAGGCCGGCACCGTGATGACGGCTTCGGTGACCGTCTCACCGAGATAGTCCTCGGCCGTCTTCTTCATCTTCATGAGGATGCGCGCCGAGATCTCCTGCGGCGCCATCTTCTTGCCATGCACCTCGACCCAGGCGTCGCCGTTATCCGCCTTGACGATCTTGTACGGCACCATCCCGATGTCCTTCTGGACCACCGCATCGTCGAAGCGGCGGCCGATCAGGCGCTTGATGGCATAGAGCGTGTTCTGCGGATTGGTCACGGCCTGCCGCTTCGCGGACTGACCGACGAGGACCTCGTCGTCCTTGGTGAAGGCGACGATCGGACGGCGTCGTACGATCGCCCTCGCTGTTCTCGATCACGCGCGGCTTGCCGCCGTCCATGATCGCGACACAGGAATTGGTCGTGCCGAGGTCGATACCGATGACTTTTGCCATGTACGTAAGACTCCGTGTTCAATAAATCGCTGGCGCTATTGGTTGGGCCGGGACGCCTCGATTCAAGTCAGGATGTCCCTCAGTTCGCCCCGGCCGGCCCGCGCGACACGATCACCCGCGCCGGGCGCAGCAGCCGGCCGTTGAGCGTGTAGCCCTTCTGGATGACCCCCAGCACCGTGCCCGGTGGGGCGTCGGCGGATTCCTGGGTCATCATCGCCTCGTGAGATTCCGGGTTGAAGGGCTGCCCCTGCGGATCGACGGTCATGACGCCCGCCCGCTCAAAAGCCTTGAGCAGCAGCCGGCGTGTCGCCTCCATGCCTTCCACGAGCCGGGAAGCATCGGCCCCCGCGCCCGCCGCGATGCCGAGCTCCAGGCTGTCCGCGACCTCGAGCAAGTCCGCGGCCAGGCGCTCCGCACCAAACCGGCCGGCGGCATCGATGTCGCGCTGGGCGCGCTTGCGGGTGTTGTCCGCCTCCGCAACGGCGCGGAGCAGGGCGTTATGACTCTCGTCCGCCCGGGTCTCGGCTTCCGCAAGCGCGGTCCGCAGGGTGTCGAGGTCGTCGTGCGGGCTCGGCCCAGGAGAGCCCATGGAATCCTGATCGGGGTCTGCATTCATTCCTGGATCGCCTCTCAGAGTTGAAACAAGGGCACGGGCCCATGGCGCGTTGCCCGGGCGCATCTCAGTTGGCGTCGAAATCGGGGCTAGCGGCGGGAATTCAAGGCCGACCCGAGCATCCGGGCGGTCACGTCGACGATCGGGATTACGCGCTCATAGGCCATGCGGGTCGGTCCGATGACACCGAGTACCCCTACCGTGTGCTCACCGATCATGTACGGGGCCGCGACCAGGCTGTAGTCGTCCAGGATCCGGTAGCCGGATTCGTGGCCGATGAATATCTGCACCCCGTCGGCCCTCAGGCTCAGGTCGAGCAGATGAAGGATATCGCGCTTGGCGGTAAATGCGTCGAACAGACGCCGAAGCTTGTCGACGTTGGACAGCTCGGCGAATTCCATGAGGTTGGTCTCACCGGCGATGACGTATTCGGGCCCGACCTGCGCGCTCTCGCTCACCATCTGCTGCGCCACGCGGATGGCATCGAGCATCAGCTGGTTCAGCCGCTCGCCGGTCTGCTTCAGCTCCTCGACGATGCCCTCCCGCACCTTCGACAGCGGCCTGCCCGAGAACTGCTGATTGAGGAAATTCGCCGCGCGACGCAGCTCCTCGGCGCTGTAGTAACGGTCGAGCTGGACGATGCGGTTCTGCACGTCGCGGCCGTTCACCACCATGACTGCGAGCACACGGTTGTCCGACAGCGGCAGGAACTCGATCTGGCTCAGCGACTGCTGCGCCTGCCGCGGCATGGTGACGACGCCCGCGAGGTGCGTGATCGACGACAGCACCTGAGAGGCAACGGCGACTACGGCGCGCGCATCCTGAGGATGCTCATCGTCGAGACGCCGGCGCAGCTCGTCCACCACGTCGTCCGCCGTGTCGACGTTCCCGCGCCGCAGCAGCGTGTCGACGAAGAACCGGTAACCCTTGTCGGTGGGCACGCGGCCGGCCGAGGTATGTGGCGAAGTGACAAAGCCGTACTCCTCGAGGTCGGCCATCACGTTGCGCACGGTGGCCGAGCTGAGGTTGAGCCCCGAGTCGCGCGTCAGCGTGCGCGAGCCGACCGGCTGACCCTCGCGGATATAGCTCTCCACCAGCACCGTCAGCAGGTGCCGGGCGCGGTCGTTGAGCTGTTCGTCTGCGGAGTCCACCGACATGCTTACTTAAGCCGCTGTGCCACAAGGGCTTTTACGCGACTTTGTTCGTCCACGCTAACAACGTGGTTTCTCGGAAGTCAAGTGCGCAGGACGCGACGTCGCGCGAGCGCCGTCCGGCTGGCCGGGTTCGCGCGTCGCGTGCTAAAAGGCTCGCCATCCATGAGCCCGCGCCCCGCCGCAGGAAAGACCATTGCCCTCATCGGTCGCGCCGCGGATCCGCGCGTCGGCGAGGCGATGCGCGCGCTCGCGGAGCATCTTGCCGACAACGGTCACACGCTGCGCTCGCTGGCCGGTCAATCTCCGGATTTCGGCCGGTTACACGTGGACGAGCTGGCCGAGGCCGCGCTGGTGCCCGGTTGCGATCTCGTGGTCTCAATCGGCGGCGACGGCACGCTGCTGCACGCCGCCCGGCTCGCAGCGATCGCCGGCGCGCCGGTGCTCGGCGTCAATCGCGGCAGACTCGGCTTTCTGGCGGACGTGAGCCCCGAGCGTATGCGCGAGAGCGTCGACGACGCACTCGAGGGGCGCTGTCTCCCCGAGGCGCGGATGCTGCTCGAAGCAGCGGTTTCCTGCGAGGGCCGCGTCGCCGGCGCGATCGCGCTCAACGATGTGGCGGTGGTCAAGCGCGAGAGCGGCCGCATGCTCGAGCTGCACACGTGGGTGGACGGCGTCTACGTCAACACACACGGCGGCGACGGGTTCGTCGTCGCCACCTCGACCGGGTCGACGGCCTACGCCCTGTCGTGCGGCGGCCCGATCGTGCACCCGAGTCTCGCCGCGCTGGTGCTGGTGCCGATCTGTCCGCACACGCTCTCCGATCGTCCGATCGTAGTGGGTGCTGAGAGCCTCGTGGAACTCGAGCTCGCCGAACGCGTCGACACTCACGCCCAGGTCGTGTGTGACGGCGTACTGCTCTGCGATCTGGAAACGGGCGTGCGACTGCGCATCAGGCAGGCGAGCCGCGCCGTGACGCTCCTGCATCCGCCGGGACACGATTACTACCGCATCCTGCGCTCCAAGCTGCACTGGGGCCGCGGCGATCGCGACGGCAAGACGCCGCCCGCCTGATCCGCCGATGCTGACCCTTCTTCAGGTCCGCGACTTTGCCATCATCGAGTCGGTCGAGATCCAGTTCCGGCCCGGCTTCACCGCGCTGACCGGCGAGACCGGCGCGGGCAAGTCGATCCTGGTGGATGCGCTGCTGCTCGCACTGGGGGGCAGGGGCGACAGCACCGCAGTGCGCCATGGCGCGGAGCGCGCGCAGATCACGGCCGCGTTCGACGTGTCCGGCAACCCGGCGGCGCGCGCCTGGCTCGAAGCGCAGTCGATCGACACGCCGGACGAATGCATGCTGCGCCGGCTGATCGGCGCGGATGGGCGCAGCCGGGCCTGGATAAACGGCCAATCGATGCCGATCACGGCGCTGCGCGAGCTGGGCGAGGTCCTGGTCGACGTCCATGGTCAACTCGAGTTCCAGTCGCTGACGCGGCGCGCCTACCAGCGCGCGCTGCTTGACACGAGCGGTGGGCTCGGCGCGGAGACTGCGGCGGTCCGCGATGCGTGGCGCGAGTGGCACGACGCGGAAGCCGCACGCGCCGATCTCGAGCAGCGCGCCCGCGACCGCGATGCGCGGGTCGATCTGCTCAGGCATTACGTCACCGAGCTCGATGCGCTCGATCCCAAACCCGGCGAGGGCGGCGAGTTGCAGCAGGAGCGCCGGCGCGGCGCATCGCTCGGCCGGCTCGCCGAGGGCGCCTCCCAGTTGCAGGTTCTGCTTGGCACGGACGGCGAAGGCGCCGCGGCCGCGCTCGGGCGCTCGCAGGCGTTGCTGCGGCCGCTGGTCGCGCTCGACGACGGCCTGAGCGACGCGCAGCGGCTCATCGACGAGGCCGCGATCGCCTGCCGCGAGGCGCTCGGCGCCCTCGATCACTTCGCGGACTCGTTGAACGCCGATCCTGCGCGCCTCGAAGCGATCGAAGCCCGTCTTGCCGCGTTCGAGGCGACAGCCCGCAAGCATCGCACCGACGTCGCGGAGCTGCCCGCGCTGCGCATACGGCTCACCGCGGAGCTGGCGGAGCTGAGCGATGCTGGCGTGCATCTCGCGGAGCTCGAGCGGCGCGCCCGCGAGGCGCTCGCGCGCTATCACGCAGCGGCGGAGCGGCTCTCCTCCGCGCGACGCTCCGCCGCGCAGAGGCTCGATACGAGGGTGACCGGGCTCATGCAGGGGCTCGGGATGACGGGCGGCGCGTTCGCGACGCGCATCTACGTACCGGAGCCGCCGCCGACCAGCGAGCACGGCGTCGACGACATAGAGTTCCAGGTGAGCGCGAATCCCGGCCAGCCACTGCGCGCGCTCGCCCGCGTCGCCTCGGGTGGCGAGCTGTCCAGGATCAGCCTCGCACTCCAGGTGGCGACGCTGGGCAGCGATCGGCGGCCCTGCCTGGTGTTCGACGAGGTCGATGCCGGTGTCGGGGGCGCCGTCGCGGAAATGGTCGGACGGCAGCTCGCGACGCTCGCACATTCGGCCCAGGTGCTGTGCGTCACCCACCTCGCCCAGGTGGCCGCGCAGGCGGATCGGCAGCTGCGCGTCGTCAAGCACGCCGAGCGGGGCACGACCCGGACGTCGCTCGATGAGCTCGAGGGGGAATCGCGCGTCGAGGAGATCGCCCGGATGCTCGGCGGCGCGCGCCTGACGGATCGGACGCGGGATCACGCCCGCGAAATGCTCGAAGCCGCGCGCGCGGGTGCCGCGCCGCGCGGCTCTACTTCCGCTGCGCGCGGTAAGGGCAGTTCTCGCGCACGCAGTGACCGTGCAGGGTCAACGAGTGGTCGGTGATGGAGAAACCCATGCGCGAGGCGATCTGCCGCTGCCGCTCCTCGATGCTCTCGTCGCTGAACTCCGCGACCCGCCCGCAGTCTACGCAGACGATATGATCGTGATGCGTGCCCTCGTTGAGCTCGAAGACTGCGCTGCCGCCCTCGAAGTGGTGACGGGTCACGATCCCGGCTGATTCGAACTGCGTCAGCACGCGATACACCGTCGCGAGGCCGATGTCCTCGTTCGAGTCGAGCAGCCGGCGATAGACGTCCTCGGCGCTCATGTGCCGAGGCTGATCCGAGGCGAGGATCTCGAGGATCTTCATGCGCGGGATCGTGATCTTGAGGCCGGCACGTTTGAGCTGTGCAGTTTCCAAATCGGTGGTCCGTCGTGCGCGCCGGGGATGCCTGTTGCTGTATGATCCGCCGCCATTATCACCGGCCCACGCCGGCAACTCCAGACAGATGAATTGCCAGAATTCGAGCCACGGAATCCCGCGCGCCACTGCCGCCGTCCTGCTCCTGGTCGCCGCCGCGATGGTAGGTTGCGTGCACCGGCCGTACATCCAGCAGGGCAACTATCTCGAGACAAGCGATGTGGACCAGGTCACGACCGGCATGACGCGCAGCCAGGTCCGCTACGTGCTCGGTACGCCGATGATCTCGGACCCGTTCACGGCGCAGCGCTGGGATTACATCTATACGCTCCAGCGTGGACGCAATCGCAAAGTCGATCGCGCTCACTTCGTCGTGTACTTCGACGATGAGAAGGTCTCGCGCGTCGAGCGACTCGATTCGCCAGAGCCAAATCGCGGCTTCGAGACCGGCCTGCCCGAGGTCAAACAAGCCGAAGAGGAAATGAAACAAGCCGAAGAAATGGCGAAGCCGACCGAGCCGGACGACGACAAGGACCGGCAGCCGGAGCCCGAGGCACCTCGGCCCGACAGCGGCTAGCCGGCGCGACGCCCCCTGCCCTTGCGCGATTCGAGCGCGGCGCGACTCCGCCGTGCTTCGCGCGGATCAACCGCTAGCTCGCGATAGATCTCGACACGGTCGCCCGGTCGAAGGACGCGGGTTTCGCTAACGACCTCGCCGTATACGCCGATCTTGAGCGGACGCGCGGCGAGCTCAGGGAACTCGATGTCGATCCTCGAGAGGCGCAACGCGTCACCCGCGGTCATGCCGTGCGTGTACGCGAGGGTGATCACGCGTTGCCGCTCCGGCAGCGCGTACACGACTTCGACCCGATCGCTCACGTCGCGAGTCTACCTCCACTTGTACAATGCGCGACCCCATGCCGAACCCCGCCAAGACCAAGCCGGATCCCGCGATCGCGCTCAACAAGCGCGCGCGGTACGACTATTTCATCGAGGAGTCGATGGAGGCCGGCCTCGCGCTGCAGGGATGGGAGGTGAAGAGCCTGCGGTCGGGGCGCGGACGGATCACCGAGGCCTACGTGATCGTGAAGGATGGCGAGGCCTGGCTCCTCGGCTCGCATTTCGCGCCTCTGTCGACCACTTCGACGCACGTCGTCGCCGATCCGACACGGACCCGCAAGCTCCTGATGCATCGCGCGGAACTCGACCGGCTCGTCGGCGCCGTCGAGCGCAAGGGACAGGCCCTCATACCGCTTGCGCCTCTACTGGAAGAACGGCAGGGCGAAGCTCGAGGTCGGTCTTGCGAAGGGCAAGAAGGCACACGACAAGCGCGCAACCGAGAAGGATCGCGACTGGCAGCGGGAGAAGTCGCGCCTGATGAAACAGCGCCGCTGAGGCCGCGACCGCGCCGATCTGGTAGAATGGCGGCGTCCATCCGGGGGCGACCGGTTTCGACGTGGGTCGCGAAACTCCATGTGCATGCCGAGGTGCAAGGTTCCTCGTAAAACCGCTTGCAAACATCTAGTTGCCAACGAAGACAACTACGCTCTGGCGGCTTAACCCCGCCTAACCTCCGACTGGCATGTGCTTGTGCATCCAGACCCGGGGGACGCGCTCACAAGCTCGCGAGTCCGGTGTGCTGAGGGCCGGGTCGTTAAAATGCTCCTGAGCTGGTCGCACGTCTTCCCTGCCGCTCGGGTAGCGTGCGACGAGAATCAAAGAGACGGCTAAGCATGTAGGTCCTGGAACGTAGGGCTTGCGGACGCGGGTTCGATTCCCGCCGCCTCCACCATCATCATCCCCCGGCCGCAAATGGCCGGGGGATCGCCAACCCACCGTCGGGCGCCAGTGACGGGTATTGCTTGAATCCCCTCTGGGCGACTCGTAGGCTAGGTCGTCGCCGGCTCTGCACAATGACCGTGAGAGTTACCGGTGCACGGCGGCAAAGATCCAGAACACAAGGGGGTCGCCATGTCATACACGATCACTCGCGCGATCGCAGTCGTCGCGGTTTCTGCGGCCGCGGCTGCGCTGCCGCGTTCGGGCGCGGGCCAGGGCACGCCAAAGCAGGTCGTCAAGCCACCGATTTCCCAGGCCTGGATCGACGTAGCGACGTTCTCCGGGATGTCCATGGGGCCCGGAATGATGAACGCGACACTGGGCTCGCTGATGGGGGCGGTGGCGGCGGCAATCAGAAAGCGGAGTTTGGTTACACCGCGACCGGGACCGCCGGCCGGTGGATGGACGTCACGCTGTACACCAGTCGCAATACGAGCCTGGCCGAAGCGACGCAGGCCGTGCCCGCGGGCACGCAGCTCGCCCCGACGCTCAAGCTGCAGACGCCCGAACGTCCGAAGCCGCCGCCGCCGGCCGAGGACGGACCGTCGGAATTCAACTACGAGCCGCCGAAGGGCAAGCTCGTGATGTACTGGGGATGCTCGGAAACCGTACGGCCGGGTCAGCCCAAGGTCGTCGATCTCAGCACCGCGACGATCGCAGAGCTCGGGAAGTTCTTCGAATCGCGGCGCGCCACCCAGCGCGGTGCGCACGCGACCTTCGGCCGCCCCGTCTGGCCCAGCAAGGACGACAAGCGCGCATTGCCTCCCGGTTCGTCCATCGTCGGCCAGCACAGTTTCAAGGCCGAGGGCGTACCGGAGAGTTTCAGCTTCACGATCCCGGCCGCGCAGGACGTGATGCCTGCGATCGAGGTTCGCCAGGAGAAGGGTCCGACCGCGGTCAAGCTGAGCTGGACGGCGATCCCGCACGCCCGCGCGTACTTTCTCGGCAGCATGGGGGCGACTCCCGGACGGCGAGCAGGGCATCCTGCTCTGGACCTCGAGTGAGCTGCCCGAGTCCGGGTTCGGGCTGTTCGACTACCAGACGAACACCGCCGTCGACGGCTGGGTCAGGGACAGGGTATTGCTCGCCCCGACGGTAACCACCTGCTCCGTGCCGAACGAGGCCGCCGGCCAGGGCATGCTGCGGGCCATCGCCTATGGGACTGAGCTCAACCTGGCGCACCCGGCGCGTCCCACGGATCCGAAGATCGCATGGGAACCGGAGTGGAACCTGAAGATCCGGGTCAAGTCGATGAGCACCACGATGATGGGCATGGAAGGCTCGATGCCCGCGATGGATGCGGGCGTCGAGGGCGCTGCGCCAGCAGACCCAGCCGCGGCTCCGGGCGAACAACCTGCGGAAGAACAGAAGAAAAAGAAGAAGTTCAACCCCTTCGAAGTGATCAAGGACGCCGTCAAGGACGCGGTGCCGTAAGCGGTCGGCCGGCACGTGCCGGCCCCGACCACGGTCCTCATTCTGACTCCCGCTGTCTGCCACCAGGCTGGCAGGCGGCGCCCGCTCCTTCCCAAACGATCGCAACCCTGACCGTCTACTCCTGACCGGGAGCGCGCGAGGGCATCGCGTCGCCGGCCGCATCCGCGCGCGCCGCCGCTACGTACAGGACATGTACGCAAGCGCGCCCCGGCCCCGAGCCGTGGGCGCACGGATCCATCACCTGACAGGAGTCGACACATGAAACCCCGGCATCCACTGCGCAAGGGACTGATACTCGCGCTGACGCGCGATCCCCATGGCCTGGACGAGCCCCGCGTCGCTCGCCTCGAATCACAGCGACGCGCCGCTCATCAAGCAGGACCCCCAGGCCAACCTCACCGACGTCTACGCGTTCATCGGCACCCGATACGACAACCCGTCAATCAGGGTCCTGAACGTCAGCATGAGTTTCCGGCCGTTCTCGGAACCCGGCGACGGTGCCATCTACGAGCGCTTCGCGAGCGACGCCCGCTACAGCATCCACATCACGGATCCGAAGACCGGCGTGACACGCTTGCGCTACGACTTCGCGTTCACGCCCGTGGATGCGAACTACAAGAACCGCAACACGATCCTGTCCTATGGCCTGGGCCGGGAAGTCGGCCCGATCATGACGGTGGGCGACGCGCGGCAGAACTTCACGCAGAAGTTCCGCGTGGTGCGCGTCGTCGACGGAAAGGCAACAGTGCTGCGCCAGGGTATGCTCGTGCCGCCGCCCAACGTCGGCAACAACGTGACGCCCGCCTACAACGACGCGAACGGCAAGGCCGTGTCCGGGGCGCTCACCGCCGGCGACCTCGATATTTACACGCGCTCGACCATCTACAGCCTCAAGTCCGGCGAGGCCGTGTGGGCCGGTCCGCGCGATGACAGCTTCTTTGCCGACATTCCCGGAACCTTCGACCTGCTCAACGTCCGTATCCTGGACAACAACGGGAGCCTGTCGGACGGCCTGGGCCAGGACGGCAACGGCGTCGACGGCTTCAAGGGCTTCAATCTGCTGTCGATCGCCATGCAGATCCCGGTCAGCGACCTCGAGGCGATGGGGATACCGACACGCTACGACTCGGTGTTCTTCGGGCAGCAGACCGGAGTCGGTGTCTACGCGTCCGTCAGCCGCGCACGGATGACGCAGCGAAATCCAGATGGGACCGTGCGCAACTTCGGCGGCTGGCAACAGGTCTCGCGGCTCGGTAATCCGCTCTTCACCGAAGGGCTGGTCGCCTTCGCCGACAAGGACCGCTTCAACCGCACGCCTGCCTCTCAGGATGCGCAGTTCGCCAAGTACGCGCGCAACCCCGAACTGGCCACCTTGATCAACGCGGTCTACGGGACCAAGTTCGTGACCACCGGACGCACCGATCTCGAGAAGATCTACATTCCCGAGGTGCTGCGCGTCGCGACAACCACCGATCCGGTGCGTCTCGCGGGGCAGGCCGGGTTCAGCCGCCTCGGCTTCATAGGCGGCGACACGACCAACGGGGTCTCGGGCGGCTGGCCGAACGGTCGCCGTCTCGGCGACGACGTGGTCGACATTGCCCTGACCGCGATCGCGAGCGGCCCGGCCTACTCGACGATCACGGTGGTCGGCGACAACGTTCCCGCCAACGACCTGCCGTATCACCAGGTGTTCCCGTATCTCGCGACTCCGCACTCCGGGGTCAACAACAGCAAGGACTCCGGACTCTGATGCGGCTCGTGCGCCACCTCGTCGCGGGCCTCTCCGTCGTGGCACTGGCGGCCTGGTCCGCGGCGACGGTGGCGCATGAACTCTGGATCGAGCCGTCGAGCTTCCGCTTGCACCCGAACGAGCGCGTGGATCTGCGGCTCTGTATCGGCGACGGAGACGACGCGTGGTCTCTCGCGCGTGATGCATCGCGTATCGAGACGTTCGCGTCAGTCGGCCCGGACGGCCGGCTACCCGTGCCGGGCCTGCACGGCTCGGACCCTGCCGGTGTCGCGCGCTTCACCGCACCCGGCGACTATGTGGTCGCCTACGAGACCAATCACGCCCGAACCACGCAGCCGGCCGTGCAGTTCGACGAGTATCTGCTCGACGTCGGGCTCGAGACGATTGCCGCCGCACGTCGCAAGCGCGGCGCTGATGTGCGGGCGGTGCGCGAGGCCTATTCCCGCCATGCAAAGGCGCTGCTCGGAGTGGGCAGCGGGACGAATCCGCCGCAGGATCGCCCGGTCGGGCTGCGCCTCGAGCTGATCCTGGACCGTGCGGAATCCACCCCGGTCGCCACGGAGGAGAGAACCCTTCGTCTGCTGTATCTCGGCCGGCCACTCGCGGGCGCGCTCGTCACGGCAGCCGCGCTTGGATCACGCGTTCGGAATTCTGCAGGCACGCTCGGATGCGGGCGGGCGGGTGAGCTTCGCATTGCGCCGGGGGGAAACCTGGCGCATCAACGCGGTTCACATGGTCCGTGGCGATCGAGATCTTGGCGCCGACTGGGAAAGCCTCTGGGCGTCGCTGGTATTCGAGCTGCCGGCCGACACGATGCGACGCCACGATGCCACCCGGAGATGCGTCGCTCCAGCCGCCAGAAATACCGCGAACAACAACAGGGTG
Source organism: uncultured Gammaproteobacteria bacterium (assembly GCA_963728295.1). Classification (GTDB taxonomy): domain Bacteria; phylum Pseudomonadota; class Gammaproteobacteria; order Steroidobacterales; family Steroidobacteraceae; genus DATJKD01. The sequence continues at coordinate 59,915 of CAVSKB010000019.1, forward strand.
AGCCAGGAAATCGCGCCGCCGCCACCGCCGCCGCTGCTCTGGCCGCAGCTGGTATCGCCGGTCACGGTGGTGCCGGCGAGACTCAGCCGGAAGATCGTGCCGTTGCCGCAGCGCCCGCCATTGGTGGTAGTGCCGATGAATTCCGTGGCGTTGAGCTGAACCATGCGGCCACTGCCGTTCGCACCGGTGACGTTGTCGAAGCTGTGAAAGCTTGTGTAGCCCGTCCCGTCGCGTGCGATCGAATACACCGTGCCCAGACCCGAGGAGCCGCCGCCGTTACTGGTCGTACCGTACAGACGAGTATCCGTGCCGAGCAGCAGCGTGCCGATAGGCAGGCCGCCACCCTCGGCCGCGAAGTCATGAAGCGTCGTGCGGACCGACCCGTCAGGCGTGATCGAATAGATCACGCCTCCGCCGTTTGCGCCGCCGATCGTCGTCGTGCCGTACAGCAGTCCATCGCCACCGTCGGTAAGGCCCGCCTGCGGGAACGCGCCGTCCTCGTTTACAGCGACCGTCGAGCCGCTCGGAACCGTCGGCGTCGTGAATACATGCAGGACGGAGAACTCCGAGCCGTCGAAGCGCAACCGGAAGATCGTGCCCTGCCCGTTCGCCCCGCCGGCATTGGTCGTGCCGTAAAAGTATCCCGCGCTCTCGACTAGCCCGGCGCGTGGATGCGCGCCATCGGCATTGACGATTGTCGCTGTTGCGGCCGAGGTGACCGCGGCAAACGCGTGCAGCACCGTAAAGCCCGAACCATCCTTGCCGATCTTGAAGACCGTGCCTGTGCCCGCCGGCCCGCCAAAGCGCACTGCGCCATACAGGAAGCCGTCGCTGCCCTCGATGAGCGCCCCGGTCGGGCTGCTGCCGTCGGTATTGATCGGGTTGGAATTGACGTTGTTCGTGGTCGATGGCGCGAACTGGTGCAGCCGGGTAAACCCGGTGCCGTCGGGCGCTATGCGAAATATTGTCCCGCCCCCCACCGCGGAGCCGCCGTTGCTGAATTGCGCCGTGCCGTAGAACAGGTTGTCACTGCCGAGCAGGAGCGCACCGCCGGGGCCGACGCCGTCGGTAATGCCGAACTGGTACAACGTATCGGCCGACGTCCCGTCCACTCCGACACGGTAGAACAGCGCGCCGGTCAGCGAGGACGATGGAGAAGCGGCGCCGTAGAGCGCGCCGTCCGGCCCGAGGACGACCCCGTCGATATTCCGCGAACCGCTCATCGCGAACACCGTGGAAACGGCTGGGGTCTGGGCGAGCGCCAGCGGCGAAGCGACCAGACCGATTGCGGCTAGCAAGCCGTACACCCAATACGGGGGCATCGCCGGTTTCGGCGGGCTGCGTTGGATCATCGAGTCGAGCGCTCCGAGTCTTGGATGCCCTGGGCCGGCCAGGGGGTGCGGATTGTGCCGGATTCCGTGGCGGCGCGCATTCACGCAGGTGCGCCGTTCGCCCCGGCTAGAATGCGCGACCTCCTGAAGCGCAGACATCGGCCGCGTGATTCAGTTCCAGAACCTGGGCTTCGCCCGCGGTGCGCGCCGACTGGTCGAGGACGCGACGCTGCAGCTTCATCCTGGCTGGCGTATCGGCGTCGTCGGGCCCAACGGCAGCGGCAAGTCGAGCCTCTTCGCGTTGCTGCGGGGCGAGCTGGCGCCGGAAGCCGGCAACTGCCGCATACCAGGGCACTGGCGCATTGCCTCGGTGGCGCAGGAGACATCGGCCTCGCCCAGGGCTGCGCTCGAGTTCGTGCTGGACGGCGACACCGAGCTGCGGGCTGCCGAGGCGGCGCTGCTCGCGGCCGAGCAATCGCACGATGGACTCGCCGTCGCGGCGGCGCATGCCCGCATCGAGGCCGTGGACGGCTACGCGGCGCCGGCGCGCGCTGCGAGTTTGCTCGCGGGCCTGGGCTTCGCAGCTTGCGACCTCTCCCAGCCGGTAGCAGCTTTTTCCGGCGGCTGGCGGATGCGTCTCAATCTCGCACAGGCGCTCGTGAGCCGTGCCGAGCTGCTGCTGCTCGACGAGCCGACCAATCATCTCGATCTCGACGCGGTGCTGTGGCTCGAGCGATGGCTCGCAGCCTTCACGGGCACGCTGCTCCTGGTATCGCACGACCGGGAATTTCTCGATGCCTGCATCACCCACGTGCTGCACATCGACGAACGGCGTCTGCTCGCCTATTCCGGCAACTATTCCGAGTTCGAACGGCAGCGTGCGGCGAAACTCGCCGGCCAGCAGGCGAGTTACGAGAAGCAGCAGCGCGAGATCGCGCACATGTCGCGATTCATCGCACGCTTCCGTGCCAAGGCCTCGAAGGCGCGGCAGGCGCAGAGCCGCCTGAAGGCTCTCGACCGCCTCGAGCGCATCGCGGCGGCCCATGTGGACATGCCGTTCGATTTCGAGTTCCGTACGCCCGATCGCGCGCCGGATCCTCTGATCGCGTTGTCGCAGATGACGGCCGGCCATGGGGAGCGCGTCGTGCTCGAGGACGTCGAGCTCAGCCTTCGGCCGGGCGCTCGTATCGGCCTGCTCGGACCGAACGGCGCCGGCAAATCGACACTGATCCGCGTCCTCGCCGGCGAGCTCGTCCCGCTGTCGGGCGAGCGCATTTCGGGACAGGGCCTCTCGATCGGATACTTCGCGCAGCACCAGCTCGAGCAGCTCGATGAGGAGGCGTCGCCGTTAGAGCATCTCATTGCCGCCGATCCGCTGGCGCGCGAGCAGGATCTGCGCAATTTCCTCGGCGGCTTCGATTTTCGCGGCGATGTGGCGGAAGCGCCGGTGCGACCGCTCTCGGGTGGTGAGAAGTCCCGTCTCGCTCTGGCGCTGATCGTGCACCGCCGCCCAAACCTGCTCCTGCTCGACGAACCCACGAATCATCTCGATCTGGAGATGCGCCACGCGCTCACACGCGCGCTGGCGGGGTTCGAAGGCAGCCTCGTGCTCGTGTCGCACGACCGCGCCCTGCTGCGGACGATCTGCGACAGCCTCGTGCTGATTGCTGACGGCAGAGCCCGGCCGTTCGACGGCGACGTCGACGACTATCTCGCCTGGCTCGCGCGCCGGCGCGATCGGCCGGAGCTGGCGGCTGCTCCGAGAACGCCCGACGCGCGTGAGCTGCGCCGCGCAGAGCGCAACGCCGCATCCGCTGCGAGGCGCGTGTTGCTCGCGCGCCGGAGGCCGTTGCTGGAGGAGGCAGCCAGGCTCGAGGACATCCTGGCGGATATGCAGCGCGACAAGCACGCGCTGGATGCACGGCTTGCCGACCCGGCGACGTACGCGGCGGCCCGCGGCGACGAAATCCAGTCGGCGACGCGCCGCTCGGCAGAGCTCGCCGCGCGGCTTGCGGAGGCCGAAGAGCGCTGGCTCGTCATCCACGCCGAGCTCGAGGCGATCGGCGTGCCCTGAGGGACTACACCCGTCAGCTCACGACAGATCACTGCGCGCATCGTGCCTCCCCTGCCAGCCCGGCTGTATGGCGGCCGGTTCGTCGGTCGGTCCCTGCCGCGGGGCCGGCCCTGCGCTCGCGGCAAACTCGATCGCCTCTGCATCGTTCAGGGCCGCCGCCAGGTCCGCTCCATAGCCGTCCGGTCCGAGAAGCCGCATCAGACCCGCTTTCTCGAACTTGGCGAGCACCCGCTCGTTCGCCTCGCAGAGGATCACCCGCACGCCGCGCTTGTGCAGGTCGTCGATCACCTCCTCCAGCGCCTGCAGGCCGGTGATGTCGATGAACGGCACCCAGCGCAGGCGGATGATCAGCACTCGCGGATCGGTGTGCGTCTGGCCAGCGCGCGCTCGAAGTTCTCGACCGCGCCGAAGAAGAACGGGCCTTCGATCGCGTAGACCAGCACGCCGGGCGGCAGCTCCGTCGAGCCGCGGTGCGCGAACTCCGCGGCGAGCTCCGCGCTCGGTCGCCTGCCGCACTTCCACGCTGGTCGCCATGCGGCGCAGGAACTGCAGCGTCGCGAGGATCACGCCGACGTTGACCGCGACCACCAGGTCGGCGAACACCGTCAGCGCGAACGTGATCAGCAGGATCACGACGTCGGCGCGCGGGGCGCGCGCGCAGCAGTCTGCACGAAGTGCCGCGGCCTCGCTCATGTTCCAGGCGACGACGAACAGGATCGCCGCCAGCGCGGCGAGCGGAATGTGCGACGGCGAGCGGCGCAAGCAGCAGCAGGATCAGCACGAGCGTCGAGCGCGTGCACGATGCCCGCCAGCGGGCTGGTGCCGCCGTTGCGCACGTTGGTCGCGGTGCGCGCGATCGCGCCGGTGGCGGCGAAGCCGCCGAACAGCGGCGCGGCGATGTTCGCGATGCCCTGGCCGATCAGCTCCTGGTTCGAGTCGTGGCGCGTGCCGGCCATGCCGTCGGCGACGACCGCCGACAGCAGCGACTCGATCGCGCCGAGCATCGCGATCGTGAACGCCGGGCCGAGCAGCTCGATGACCCGCGCCAGCGTCACGTCCGGCAGCTGCGAGCGCGGGCAGCGCCCGCGGGATGCCGCCGAACGCGCTGCCGATGGTGGCGACGCCGTCGAAGCCGAACACCGCCTGCACGACCGGTCGCGACCAGCATGCGCGACCAGCGGCCCCGGCACGCGCCTCAGGCCCGGGAGCCTCGGCGCGTAGAGCACGATGACGAGCGAGACGATCGCCGAGCAGCGCGGTCGGCCGGATGCAGGTCGCGGCAGCGCCTGCAGCAGCGTGCCACAGCTTCTCGTGGAAGTGCTCGCCGCCGCCGGCGGGCAGGCCGAAGAAGTCCTTCCACTGGCCGACGAAGATGATCACGCCGATGCCGGCGGTGAAGCCGACGATCACCGGATCCGGGATGAACTTGATGACGCCGCCCAGCCGCGCGAGGCCCATCAGCAGCAGCATCAGCGCCGGCCATCAGCGTCGCGACCTGCAGGCCGTCGATGCCGTACTGCGCGGTGATGCCGGCGAGGATCGCGATGAACGCGCCGGTCGGCCCGGCGATCTGCACCCGGCTGCCGCCCGAACGGACACGACGAGGCCGGCGACGATGGCGGTGTAGAGGCCCTGCTCGGGTCGCGCCCGGAGGCGATCGCGAACGCCATCGCGAGCGGCAGCGCGACGACGCCCACCACCACGCCGGCGACGAGATTCGCGCGCCAGTGCGCGCGGCCGAAGAGGCCGGCCCGCCAGGCTTCGCGCGCCGCGATCACCGGCGGTAATCCGGCGGCTCGTTCCGGCCGTCCACGGTCACGAACGGACGAGGTGCCGGCCGAGCTCGGCGACGTTGCGGCAGCCGAGCAGGGTCATTACGCGCTCCATCTCCGCTCGCAGGAGCATGAGCGCATGCCCGACCCCCGCCTCGCCCCCGGCGGCCAGCCCGTAGAGCGCGGCACGACCGATCATGACTGCGTGGGCGCCGAGCGCCACGGCCTTGAGCACGTCGGAGCCGCGCCGGAACCCGCCGTCGACCAGCAACGTCGACGCGGTCGCGCAGCTCCGCGGCCACGGCCGGCAGAAGCTCGACGCCGGAGATCGCCGAGTCGAGCTGACGCCCGCCGTGATTCGACAGCACGATGCCGTCGGCGCCCAGTGTCCACCGCGCGGCGCGCATCGTCGACGCTCAGGATGCCCTTCAGCACCAACCGCCCACGCCAGCGTTCCCGCAACCGGGCGACGTCGTCCCAGGAGAAGAGCGGGTTCAACTGCGTCGCGAGATAGCGCACGCCCAGGAACGCCGACTGACGCTGTCCGCCCGACGGGAGGAACTCGATCAGATTCTCGAAACGCGGCACGCCACCCGGCAGGAGCACCCGCCACACCCAGGCCGGATGGGCGAGCATGTCCAGCAGCGCCGGCACGCCGAGCTTCATCGGCGCGCGATAGTTGCGCTGGTCCCATTCGCGCGCTCCGAGCGTGGGGACGTCGGTGGTCACGACCAGCGTGCCGAAGCCGGCGTCCCGCGCCCGGTCCAGCAGACGCTCGAGCGCGCGCGGATCCTTCACCGGATAGAGCTGAAACCAGTTGTCTCCCGGCGCCTCTCGCGCCAGCGTCTCGATCGCGCAGTTCGACACCGTGCTGAGCGTGAAGGGCACACCGGCCGTCGCCGCGGCCCGCGCAAGCGCCACGTCACCGTTCGGCCACAGCAGCCCGTTGAATCCCGTCGGCGCGATCACGATGGGGAGATTGGCCCGCTTTCCAAACAGGCTCACGGCGGGATCCGGCATCGCCACACCGACCAGCGAGCGAGGTTGCCACACGATGCGTTCGAACACGTCGCGGTTTCGCTTCAGGCTGACCTCGTCCTCCGCCCCGCCTTCGAGATACTCGCAGCTCGAGCGCGGCAGGCGACGGTGTGCGATCCGCCGCAGGTCCTCGATCGTGACCGCACGCCGGAGGTCACGACCGGCATAGTGCCTGCGCCTCATCGCGCGGTCTGATCGGCGTGCACGAGCTCGGTGATGCGGATCGCGGCCTCGAGTGCGCGCAGCCCGTCCTCGCCCGTGACCACCGGCGGCCGGCCTTCCCGGATCGCGCCCAGGAAGGCTTCTATCTCGAGCCTGAGCGCGTCGCCTTGCTCGTAGCTGCGCTCCTCGATCGTGACCTGTCCCGGTGCGGCCGCGGCGGATTCGTGCGGTTTGCGCACGATAGTGAGCACCTTCTGCTGCAGATCGATGGAGATGTAGGCGTCGTCCTGGAAGAGCCGCAGCTTGCGTTCCACCTTCATGCTGACGCGGCTCGCCGTCGTGTTCGCCACGCAGCCGTTCGCATACCGGATGCGCGCGTTCGCGATGTCGAGCCCGGCGGAGAACACCGAGGTTCCCACCGCATCGATCGACTCGATAGGCGCACCGACGAGGCTCTGGATGAGGTCGATGTCGTGGATCATGAGGTCGAGCACGACGTTGACGTCGGTCCCGCGCGGCTTGAACTGGGCGAGACGGTGCGATTCGACGAAACGCGGTGTGCGGAGCGTGCCCTCGAGCGCGAGGATCGCCGAGTTGAACCGCTCGAGATGCCCCACCTGCAGCACCCGCCCGCGTTCTGCGGCCAGTCGCACGAGCTCGCGCGCCTGCTCCGGTGTCTCGGTGATCGGCTTCTCGACCAGCACATGCACGCCGTGCTCGAGGCAGGCCCGCGCGATCGGATGATGCAGCGGCGTGGGCGTCGCGATGCTCACGGCATCGACCTCGTCGAGGATCCGGTTGTAGTCGGCCACGGCGCGGCAGCCCGTCTCCGCGGCGACGCGCTCACGCGTGGCCGCGTCCGGATCGACCACCGCCACAAGCTCCGATTCACCCAGTGCGGCGTACTTCTGCGCGTGAAACCGCCCAAGATAGCCGACGCCGATCACCGCCGTGCGCACCTTTGTCATTGGTTCCGCCTGCTGCACGCCAGAGTACGACCGCAGTCGAGACCGGCGATGATACTTAAGCCGCCCCGGCAAAACAGAGGTGCCTCACACACCCGCTTGCGGCACCGTCGCTCGACGGTCACGATGCGCGGGCCGCGCGGGCCGCGCGGTTGGAGACGGTCGTCATGTCCAACGGCAGCAAGCGCGAACTGATCTGGCTCGGAGTCGCCGTGTTCGCCGGTCTCGTCGTGATGCCCCTGCTCGTCTATGCGACCGGCATGCTGACCCTGGGCGCGTACAGCCGCGGCGGCGCCGGGCGCTTTCTCGCTGATTTCCTTCGCAGCCTTGCTGGTCTCGAGTGGCAGGCGATCGTGCTCGCAGCCCCGCCGATCGCGCTCGTCGTCGCATGGCGCGTAATCCGGGCGGTGCGCGCCCGCCGCCCCGGTGATGAATACGTGGATGCACGGGCCGCTCGCGACCCATCCGTGCGCCGCGAGCCCACTCTCTAGTCCGCCACGGCCTGTTGACTTACTGCGAGGCCGCGCCGCCCGCGCGGCTCTGGTCGCGGATTGCGCGAAACTCGTTGCCCGGACGCCAGTTCGGGAAGCCCTGCTCCATCGCAAGCATCAGCCCGACGTCGAAATAGAGCTCGAGGTCCTGGATCGCGCCAGAGAGATCCCAGTCGGGATCGAACTCATCGGAGGGCTTGTGATACCGGTGCGAAATGTAGTCGGTGTTCTTCTGCAGGCCCCACTCCGGTCCGTGGTCCTCGGAATCGATCCCCGCCCGCGCATAGAGCATCGGCACGCCTTTGCGGGCCAGCATGAAGTGGTCGGAGCGGTAGTACGAGCCTTTCTCCGGGGTAGGCTCCGGCGCCAGGACGCGGCCCTGCTCCGCGGCCGCCGCGGCGAGATAGTCCTCGAGCTCGGAGGCGCCGTACCCGACCACGGTCACGTCGCGGGTCCGACCGTTGACCGCCATGCCGTCCATGTTGAAGCCGCCGGCGATCTGCGCCAGTGGCACGACCGGGATGGTCGGCGAAGTACTCGCTCCCCAGCAAACCGTATTCCTCGCCAGTAAAGCCCACGAACACCACCGAGCGCTCAGGCCGCGGCCGCACCTCGCCGAACGCGCGCGCGAGCTCGATCAGCGCGGCGGTGCCCGTAGCGTTGTCGACCGCGCCGTTGAAGATCGTGTCGCCGCTGCCTTCCGCCGTCCTGCCGAGATGATCCCAGTGCGCGGTGTAGATGACGTATTCATCGGGCCGCTTCGTACCCGGCAGGATGCCGACCACGTTGTTCGACGTGATCCGGTGGATGTCGTTCGCTACCCGGGTTGTCGCCCTGAGCGGCAGCGGCATCGGCCGGAACCCGCGTCTTGCGGCGGCCGCCTTGACGGTGTCGTAGTCGAGGCCGGCCGCAAGGAACACTTTCACCGCCGCATCACGGGTCATCCAGCCTTCGACCCCCACCAGCGAACTGGCCTCCCCGGGCGTATCGATCGCGAGCTGCGGACGCGCGGCGCCGTTGCGCAGTACCTCCCATGGGTAGGCCGCCGGTGCCTCCTCGTGGACGATGATTGCCCCGGCCGCGCCCTGGCGGGCTGCTTCTTCGTACTTGTACGTCCAGCGGCCGTGGTAGGTCATGGCGCGCCCGTTGAAGAGCTCCGGATCGCCGGTCGCGAATCCAGGATCGTTTACAAGGATGACGGCTGTCTTGCCGCGCATGTCGAGCCCGGCGTAGTCGTTCCAGCGCATCGCGGGCTCGACGATCCCGTAGCCGACGAAGACCAGCTCGCTGTCGGTGAGCGCGAATTCCGGCACCACCCGCTTGGTCCAGTACACGGCGTCATCGGCGTACTTGAGCAGCGTATCGCCGCCTGCACCCGAGATGCGGAGCGCGGCGTCCGGGCGCGTCATCAGCTCGACCAGGGGTACCGGCTGGCGAAAGCTGCCACTCGCGCCCGGCTGGAGTCCGGCCCTGCGGAATTCCTGCTCGAGGTAGGCGATCGTCTTGTCTTCGCCGGCCGTGGCCGGACGGCGGCCTTCGAAGTCGTCGGAAGCGAGGACGCGCACGTGGTCGGCGTAGCGATCGGCCTCGAACGACGGCGTAACGGGGCTCGACACGCAGCCGGCCACAAGACCGGCCAGGAGTCCGGTGAGAACCGCAGGAAGAGCGCTTGGACGGCGACCAGGCATGAGTGTCACCTCCGGGAGGAATTGGAGCCGGGGGCGGCGCAGCACCATCAGTAGCGGGTGGACCAGTACAGCGCCGCTACGCCCGCGAGGGCGGACCACATCAGAAGCTGCGACCAGACGCGCCAGCGGCGTTGCCTGAGCTCAGCCACGAAACTGACGGCCGCGACCGCGGTCAAAGTACCGAATATCAGCGCGTACGTGGCCAGCAGGGGCAGTTCGGCCCTGAATTGCGGATGTTCGCTGGCGAGGACCAGGAACACGACCAGGGTGGCTCCCAGGGCGAAGGTGGTGGCGGCAGCTGAGCCGAGCACAAAACCTGTCAAGATCGCGAGCGGCTGCATGTATTACGTTCAACGCCTGCCGGCCCCTTGATTGGCGCCGGTGGTGTCTCTAGCCTAGGTCTCAAGGTATCCCGGTCGAGGGGGTGGAAGTGTACCAGTCAGGTTACGTCGGTAAGGAAACCGGAGTCCGCCGTTGGCGACGTTCAGGCGCGGTGCTGATCACCGCCATCGCCCTCGGCGTAGGCACGCTATTGCTCGGGACGGCGCCCGCACCCTCCTCGACCGCGGGCGCAACCACGCTCGAGCTCGCGCCCACCGACAGGCATGGCAAGGTGGCGCGCCTCGTCAGCAGCATGTTCGAGCGCTCTCACTACCGGCAGGCCCCGGTCAACGATCCCGTGTCCTCGCTGGTGCTCGACCGCTACCTGGAATCCCTCGATGGCGCGCGCAGCTATTTCCTCGCGAGCGACATCGCCGAGTTCGAGCGCTATCGCTACCAGCTCGACGATGCCGTGACCACGGGACGCGTCGAGCCGGCGTTCGCGATCTACAACCGGTTCCAGGAACGCAACCGCGAGCGGATCAAGCACGCGCTGGCGGTGCTCGAAGTCGAGCCGAATTTCACGATCGAAGAGACTTTCGAGTTCGACCGCAAGGACGCGCCCTGGGCGGCGAATCGTGCGGAGCTCGATGAGCTCTGGAGAAAGCGCGTCAAGAACGACGCCGTGTCGCTGATGCTCGCCGACAAGACGTGGCCCGAGGCGCAGGACGTGCTGCGCAAGCGCTACGAGCGCGTGCTGAAGCGCAGCGAGCAGATTACTGCGGACGACGTGTTCGAGAACTTCATGAACGCGTTCGCGCACGTCTTCGACCCGCACTCGAGCTATTTCTCGCCGCGGAATTCCGAGGAATACCGGATCCAGATGAGCCTGTCCTACGAGGGCATCGGCGCTTCGCTGCAGCTCGTCGACGACTTCGTGACCGTGGTCGAGATCCTGCCCGGTGGGTCGGCGCAGCAGACCGGGGAAGTGACGGCCAAGGACCGCATCGTCGCCGTCGGCCAGGGCAAATCGGGCGAGCTGGTCGACGTGGTCGGCTGGCGGCTCGACGACGTGGTTCAGCTCATCCGCGGGCCGGTCGGCTCCTTCGTGCGTCTGCAGATCCAGCCGGGCTCGTCGGCTCCAGGTTCGGCCGACAAGGTGGTGATGCTTCCCCGGGCCAAGATCACGCTCGAGGCGCAGGCGGCGAAGAAAGAGCTCAAGACAATCGTCCGCGGCGAGGAGACGATGCGCGTGGGCGTCATCACCGTGCCCTCCTTCTACCAGGACTACAACGCCCGGGCCGCAGGCGACGAGGATTACCGCAGCACCACGCGCGACGTGCGCAAGCTGATCGAGGAGTTCAAGGCCGCGGGTGGTGTCGATTCGCTGGTGCTCGATCTGCGCGAGAACGGCGGCGGGCACCTGAGTGAGGCCATAGGTCTCGTGAACCTGTTCGTCGCGCAGGGGCCGGTGGTCCAGCTGCGCGAAACGGGTGGCCGGATCGAAGTGCTCCCTTCCGAGGGAGAGGGCGTGGTTTACGACGGGCCGCTCACGATCCTCGTCGACCGCTTCAGCGCGTCGGCCTCGGAGATCTTCGCCGCCGCCATGCAGGACTACGGGCGCGGGCTGGTCCTCGGGCAGGAAACCTACGGCAAGGGCTCGGTGCAGAACCTCTACCCGCTCGACCGTTACGCGCTCGGGCAGGACCCGGGCTTCGGACAGCTCACCGTTACGATCGGCATGTATTTCCGCGTGACTGGCGACAGCACCCAGAATCGCGGTGTGCAACCCGACATCCGTCTGCCGTCGGCTATCAGCGTCGAGGACGTCGGCGAGAGCGCGCGTGACGGCGCCCTGCCGTGGTATCGCATCCGCCCGGCCGAGTTCCGCACCCAGGGGTCGTTCACGCCGATCCTCGATGAGCTGCAGCGCAGCCACGACCAGCGCGTCGTTGGCAACGCGGATTTCCGCTACACGATGGCGGAATATGCCGCCATCGACGAAATGCGCCGGGAAAAGTCGGTGTCGCTCAACCTCAAGACGCGACAGACCGAACGCGAGACCGCAGCGGCAGGAGCAGCTCGCGCGAGAGAACGCCCGACGCAGCGCCCGCGGGGAGCGCACCCTTGAAGACGGTCGAGGAACTCACGGACGATCCCCCCGACGCGATCCTCGAGGAGGCTACGCAGATTGCCGCAGACCTGAGCCGCCTCGAACCGCGGTACCTGAGCCGGGTTCCCCAGGGCTCCTGAGACCGGCTGGGGGCCCTGCCGGCACGGGCCGGCGCATCCGTCTGGTGTTCTACTTGACTACAACACTATAGACGCCTAGCATCGCGGCCACATTTGTGACCCGACCGGGGGCCCGATCGTGAATACCTCAATCCGCAGCACGTTCACCGCGTCCGCTGCGCGAACCGGCGGGATCGTAGCCGGGCTGACGGTGCTCGCGCTGGTGGCCGGCTGCAGCAACGGCAAGGCCAAGGACAAGGACGCAGAGGCGACCGAGACGACGGTGCCCGTCGAGGTCCAGCCGGTCCGTCGCGCCGCGATGGTCGCGGTGTACGCAGGTACTGCGCCGATCGAAGCGCACGACGAGGCGGTGGTCGTAGCAAAGGTGGGCGGCGAGGTGCGGCAGATCCACGTCGAGGAAGGCGACACCGTCAAGGCCGGGCAGGTCCTCGCGCGGCTCGACGGCGACCGGCTGCGGCTCGAGGTGGCGCAGTCCGAAGCGAATCTGCGCAAGCTCGAGCGCGATTACACGCGCTTCCAGGAACTGAGCGAGAAGGGTCTCGTCGCGAAGGGCACCGTCGAGAACGCCAAGTTCGACCTGGACGCGCTGCCGCGCCGCTTACGACCGCGCACGCCTTGAGCTTTCCTACACAGAGATTCGCGCGCCGATCTCAGGCGTCGTCTCCGCGAGGAACATCAAGCTCGGTAACACCATCAACGCGAACGACCCGACATTCACGCGTCACGGATCTCGACCCGCTGGTGGCCTACGTGCACGTTCCGGAAAAGGAGTTCCGCAAGCTCGCACCGGGACAGCCGGCCGAAGTGATGGTGGACGCCCTCGGCGGTACGCGCTTCACCGGGACGATCGCGTTCATCTCACCAACCGTCGACCCGCAGACCGGCACCTTCCGTGCCAAGCTCGAGGTGCCCGACGCGTCGCGCCGCCTCAAGCCCGGCATGTTCGCGCGGGTCAACATCGTCTACGAGCGACGCGAGAACGCGTTGCAGGTCCCGCGCAACTCGATCCTCGACTCCGATGGGTCTCAGTCGGTGTTCGTGGTCGTCCGGCAACAAGGCCGAGCAGCGCCGGATCAAGCCGGGCCTGGTCAACGGCGGCTGGGTCGAGGTCACGGAAGGCCTCAAGGGCGACGAACGGATCGTCGTCGTGGGCCAGGGCGGTCTGAAGAGCGGCACGCTCGTCAAGGTGGTCGACACGGAGGCCGGCGCACCCGCCGTCGCCGTCAAGTCGCGCTGAACGGCCGCGGCTGTCGCGGGCGCCGTCGCCTCTTCGGGGGAACATCATGCAGTTGATCGACTTTGCGATCCGCCGCCGCGTGACCGTCGTCATGTGCACGGTGGCGATCGCGCTATTCGGGGTCGTGTCGCTGTCGCGACTCAAGCTCAACCTCCTGCCCGACCTCTCGTACCCGACGCTCACGGTACGCACCGAGCTCACGGGCGCGGCGCCGCTCGAGATCGAAAACCTGATCACGCGGCCCGTGGAAGAAGCGGTCGGAATCATCCGCAACGTCCGCCAGGTTCGCTCCGTCTCCCGGTCGGGGCAGTCGGACGTGATCCTCGAGTTCGTCTGGGGCACGGACATGGATCTCGCCGGGATCGACGTCCGCGAGAAGCTCGACCTGCTGCAGCTGCCGCTCGAGGCGAAGCGTCCGCTGCTGCTGCGCTTCGACCCGTCGAGCGAGCCGGTCATGCGCCTGACCTTCCTCGACGAGACGCAGCGCGACGACCCCGTCGAGCGACTGAAAACGCTGCGCCGGTTCGCGGAGGACCGGTTGAAACCGGATCTCGAGGCCGTCGAGGGCTCCGCAGCCGTGAAGGTGAGCGGCGGCTACGAGGACGAGGTGCAGGTGTTCGTCGACCAGCAGAAGCTGGCGCAGCTCGGCCTCTCGATCGACGTCGTCACGCGCCGGATACGCGCGGAAAACGTGAACCTCTCCGGCGGCCGGCTGGAGCAGGGGATGCAGCGCTTCCTGGTGCGCACGCTGAACGAGTTCGCAACGATCCAGCAGATGGCAGATGCGATCATCGCCACGCGGAACGGGCAGCCGGTGTATCTGCGGGACGTCGCGACTGTGACCCACGGTTACAAGGAGCGCGAGGCCATTACGCGCGTCGACGGCAAGGAAGCCATCGAGCTCGCCGTATACAAGGAAGGCGACGCGAATACCGTACAGCTCGCCGCGGGCATCCGCGCGCGGATCGAGGAGATCGGGAAGTCGCTGCCCGAGGGGACGGTGATCAAGCCCGTCTACGACCAGTCGCACTTCATCGACGCGGCGATCAGCGAGGTCAAGAGCGCCGCGCTGATCGGCGGTCTGCTCGCGATCCTGGTGCTGTACGCCTTCCTGCGCGATGCGCGGGCGACCTTGATCACCAGCATCGCGATCCCCGTCTCGGTGCTCGGCACCTTCGTGATGATGTACGCCTTCGACCTGACGCTCAACATCATGTCGCTGGGCGGCATCGCGCTCGCGGTCGGCATGCTGGTGGACAACGCAGTCGTCGTGCTCGAGAGCATCGTCCGCAAGCAGGAACACGGCATGGACCGCCGGGAAGCCGCGCAGCGCGGAACGGCCGAGGTGGCAATGGCCGTAACGGCAGCGACCCTGACCTCGGTTGCCGTGTTCTTTCCGATGGTGTTCATCACCGGCGTGGCAGGACAGCTCTTCAAGGACCAGTCGCTCACGGTCAGCTTCGCCCTCGCCTTCTCGCTGATCGTCGCGTTGACCCTGGTGCCGATGCTTGCGGCGGGCGCCCGTCACCATGTGGATGCGGCGCCAGAGGGCGCTGCCCCCGGCCGTGCGCGGCGCTGGTTCGACGGCGCGCTCTCCACGATGACGGGTAGCGCGCGCCGGGGCTTTGGCTGGATCGCGCGCGCCTGCGCGCTGGTGCTGAGCCCGCTGGTAAACGTCACGCAGGCCGTCAACCGCTGGGCAGACCGCAAGTATCCCCCTGCAATCACCTGGGCGCTCGAGCGTCCCGGACGGGTGATCGGCAGCGCAGTGGCACTCTTCGTGCTGACGCTGGTGCTGATCGTGCCGCGTCTCGGCACCGAGCTGATCCCGCAGATGTCGCAGGGCGAGTTCAACGTCGACCTGCGGCTGCCCGCTGGGACGCCGCTCGAGGCGACAGACCGCGCCGTCGTCGCCGCGCAGCTCGCGAGCAGGGGGCTCGGGAACGTCGATCTCGCCTACTCGGTGGCGGGAACGGGCAATCGGCTCGATGCCAACCCCGTCGACGCCGGGGAGAACACAGGGCGCCTCAGCATCACGCTGACGCGCGGGTCGGGTCGCGCCGAGGAAGAAGCCGCGATGGCGGGCATGCGCAGGAGCCTGGAGAGTCTACCGGGCGTGCAGTACCAGTTCAGCCGCCCGAGTCTGTTCGCGCTCTCGACACCGCTCGAGGTCGTGGTCTCGGGGTACGACCTGGACCGTCTGCGCGACGCCGCCGAACAGGTGCGGCTGCGCATGGAGGCCGACGGGCGCTTCGCAGACATCAAGTCGACCGTCGAGGCCGGCAACCCCGAGATCCAGATCATCTTCGACCAGGAGCGCGCCACCCAGCTCGGGCTCGTGGTGCGCGACATCGCCGATCGGGTCGTCAACAGCGTGCGTGGCGAGGTCGCCACGCGCTATACGCTGCTCGACAAGAAGATCGACGTGCTGGTGCGCAGTGTCGACACCCGCGCCGCGTCGATCGAGGAAGTCCGAAACCTGATCGTCAACCCGGGCAGTGACTTCCCGGTGCCGCTGTCCGCCGTGGCGGACGTCAAGCTCGCGATCGGCCCGGCCGAGGTGCGTCGCATCGGACAGGAGCGAGTCGCCGTCGTGTCGGCCAACCTGGCCCAGGGCGACCTGGGCGCCGCCGTCGACGCGCTCGAGAATATCGTCGCCGAAGTGCAGGTGCCGGTCGGGACGACTGCATTCCTTTCGGGTCAGAGCGAGGACATGAGCGACAGCTTCCGCTCGCTGCAGTTCGTGCTGCTGCTCGCGATCTTTCTGGTTTATCTCGTGATGGCGTCGCAGTTCGAGTCCCTGATACACCCCTTCGTGATCCTGCTTACCATCCCGCTCGCGATCATCGGCGCGGTCTGGGCGCTATGGATCACCGGCACGACCGTCAACGTCGTGGCATACATCGGGCTCATCATGCTGGCAGGTATCGTCGTCAACCAGTCGATCGTGCTGATCGACGCGGTCAACCAGGCGCGCGAGCGTGGCCTGTCGAAGCGCGAGGCCATCATCGAGGCCGGAAGGATCCGCCTGCGGCCTATCCTGATCACCAAGCTCACGACCATACTCGGGCTGCTGCCGATGGCGCTCGGGATCGGCGAGGGTGCGGAGGTGCGCGCGCCGATGGCGATCACCGTGATCGGCGGTGTACTCCTTACCACTTTCCTGACGCTGCTCGTCATACCCGTCGTGTACTCGGTGCTCGATCGGAAGGTCTATGCG
Source organism: uncultured Gammaproteobacteria bacterium (assembly GCA_963728295.1). Taxonomy (GTDB): domain Bacteria; phylum Pseudomonadota; class Gammaproteobacteria; order Steroidobacterales; family Steroidobacteraceae; genus DATJKD01. The sequence continues at coordinate 76,467 of CAVSKB010000019.1, forward strand.
GCACCGGCGTCTGCGCCCGATACTGCCCCGGAACCGGCCACGGGCTGAGGCTCACCAATGCGCCACACCAGTCTCGCGCTCAACCGTCCCGTCACGACGGTGATGGTGTTCCTGGCCGTGCTCGCGGTCGGACTGATCTCGGCGAAGCTGCTGCGGCTCGAGAACTTCCCGGACATCACCTTCCCGGGAATGCAGGTGATCATCCCCTACCCGGGCTCGACACCCGAGGAAATGGAACAGCTCGTCGTTCGTCCGGTCGAGGAGGCGCTCGCGACGCTCTCCGGCATCGAGGAGATCGAGGCGACGGCGCGTCCCGACGAAGCGCAGTTCACGGTGCGCTTCAACTGGGATCGCGACGCGGAGAAGGCTGCGTTCGAGGTGCGCACCAAGCTCGACTCGATACGCGCGGAGCTGCCACCCGCCGCGGACCGCATCGTGATGCTCTCCTTCAGCGCGTCAGACGAGCCGGTGACCATAATCCGCTTGTCCTCGGATACGGATCTCACCGACCAGTACGACACGCTCGAGAAATTCCTCAAGCGGCCCATCGAGCGCCTGGAAGGCGTGGCGCGCGTCGAGCTCGAGGGAGTCGAGCCGAACGAGGTGCGGGTGCTGGTCGATCCGACGCGAGTCGCGGCCTACGGTGTCGACGTGCTCGCGCTGCGCAAGCTGCTCGAGGCGTCGAACTTCTCGGTAAGCGCGGGCGAAATCACGGAGAACGGCTCACGCTTCATCGTTCGCCCGCTGGGCGAATTCCACACGCTCGACGACGTGCGAAACCTGATCATTGGCGGTGGCGTCCGCGTCGGGGACGTCGCGACCGTGGAACTCGTCGCCCCTGAGCTCACCATCGGCCGACGCATGGACGGACGACCCGCGGTCGGCATCGACGTTTACAAGTCCACCCAGGCGAACGTGGTCGACGTCGCCGATCGGGTGATCGAGGCCGTCGATGCCGCACGCCAGCTGCCGCAGCTTCAGGGTATCGAGATCCTGGTGGTTGCGAACCAGGCAGACAGCATCCGCTCCTCGCTCGCCGAGCTGCGCAAGGCCGGGCTCATCGGCGCCGTGCTCTCCTTCTTCATGCTGCTGTTCTTCCTCCGGCACGTGCCGACGACGCTGATCGTGAGCCTGGCCGTGCCGGCATCGCTGCTCGTGACGCTCGGCGCGCTGTACTTCCTCGGCCTCACGCTCAACGTGCTCACCATGATGGGCATGCTGGTCGCGATCGGCATGCTGGTGGACAACTCCGTGGTCGATCACGGAAAGCATCTTCAGGCACCGGCAGCTCGAACCCGGACGGCCAGTTCCGGCGACGCTGGCGGGAGTCCGCGAGGTCGGCGTCGCGGTCCTGGCCGGCACGTTGTCGACGACTATCGTCTTCCTGCCGATGGTGTTCGGCGAGAAGAACGAGATGTCGATCTTCCTGGTGCACGTCGCCATACCGATCGTGGTGGCGATGGTGGCGTCGCTGGTGGTCGCGCAGACGCTGATCCCGATGCTCGCCGCACGCATGACTCCGCCGCCGCCGGTGTCGGAGCGTTCCTGGTTCGGCCGGCTGCAGCACCGCTACGAGCGCGCGATCCTGTGGGCGCTCGCGCACCGCAAGATCATGGCCCTCGTGACCGTTCTGATCCTGGTGTCGCCGGTGCCGCTGTTCGTGCTCAAGATCGCCAAGGTGGACCCGTTCCCGCAGGAGGCGAGCCGAACGCTGTTCCTCGCCTATCACCTGCAGGGTTCGCATCCGATGCAGCGCGTCGAGCAGGCGGTGAGACGCATGGAGGCGTACCTGGAAGCGAACAAGGAGCGGCTCGACATCGAGACCTACTACACGGTATGGCTCACCGACGAGGCGCATACGCGTCTCTACCTCGCGCCCAAGGACCGGGCCCGCGTATCAGCCAAGGAAGTCATGGAAACCGTCACCAAGGAGATGCCCGAGATCATCATCGGCACGCCGAGCTTCCAGTTCGACGACGCAGCCGCGGGCAGCAGCAACTTCAGCCTGCAGCTCGCCGGCGACTCGACCGAGCGCCTTGCCGAGATCTCGTTCGACGTCGCTCAGCGCCTGTCGTCGATCGACGGCCTCGAGGCCGTGCGTTCCGAGGCGCGCACCGGCGACGAGGAAGTGCAGGTGATCGTCGACCGCGACAAGGTCTCGCAGCTCGGCCTGACCACCGAGGACGTGGCGCTGACCGTGGCTGGAGCCATGCGCGGCGACCGGCTGCCCGAGCTTCGAACCTCGGACCGCGAGATCACCATGCGGCTCGCGTTCCGCGAATCAGACCGTCAGTCGGTCGAGGACCTCGCCCGCCTGCCGCTCTCGCTGCCGGACGGCACGCGGATGGAGCTCGGCGCCGTGGCCGACTTCGTCGTGCGCCCAAGCGACCGGGAAATCAAGCGTATCAACCGGCTGACCACCGTCGTGGTCACGGCCAACCTCGCCAAGGGCACGACGCTCGACGATGCACGCAAGCGGGTCGAGCCGGTGATGAACGACTTCCCGCTGCCACCGGGCTATTCGTGGAAATTCGGCCGCGGGTTCGAGGAGAACGACAAGGCGATGCAGACGATGACGCAGAACCTGCTGCTCGCGGTCGTGCTGATCTTCCTCGTCATGGCGTCGCTGTTCGAGTCGACGCTCTACCCCCTGTCGATCATCACCTCGATCCTGTTCGCGATCGTGGGGGCGATATGGTTCCTGACCCTCACAGGCACCACCATCACCATGATGGCGATGATCGGGTTCATGATCCTCGTCGGAGTCGTGGTCAACATCGGCATCGTGCTGGTCGCACACGTGATCGACCTGCGTGAGAGCGGCATGCCGCGCGACCAGGCAATCCTGCAGGCCGGCCGCGACCGCCTGAGGCCCATCATGATGACGACGCTGACGACGCTGCTCGCGATGCTGCCGCTCGCGATCGGCGACGCGACCGTCGGCGGCGGCGGCGACGGCGGTCCGGCCTACTATCCGATGGCACGCGCTATCATGGGTGGGCTGGCATTTTCCGCCGTGATCTCGCTCCTGATCGTGCCGATGTTCTATGTCTGGTTCGACGAGCTCAACACGTGGCGGCGGCGTGTATTTGCAAGACCCGCGGCGCAACCCGCTGCCGGGGGCGCCGTCGTCGAACCGCTGGAGGGCGCAGCAGGCAGCTCCTCCGGACCCGCCTGACAGCGCTTGAGCAATCTCCGGCTCTTCGCCGCCAGCGTCGCGATCTGGGGCTCGACCTGGTTCGCGATCACCTTCCAGCTCGGCCGGGTCGAGCCCGAAGCAAGCGTCACCTACCGTTTTCTGCTTGCGGCTCTGCTGTTGTTCGTTCTCTGCGGGATCCGGCGGCTGCCGCTGCGCTTCCCGCTCCGCGACCACGCCTGGATCGCCTGCCAGGGCGTCATGATGTTCGGTGCAAGCTACGTCTTCGTGTACTACGCCGAGCAGCGCATCGTCTCGGGGCTGGTTGCGGTCGGTTTCTCGGCCAGCCCGCTGATCGGCATGTTCGGCCAGCGCATCTTCTTCGGCACGCCGATCACCGCGCGCATCGCCGTGGGTTCGCTGCTCGGGATCGCGGGAATCGGTCTCGTGTTCGCTCCGGAGCTCGGAAACTTCCGCGAGGGAGACGGACCGGTCCTGGGCGTCGTCTTCACGATGCTGAGCGTGCTGTTCTCGATGCTTGGCAACCTGGTCGCGCATCGGAATTACGACGCGGGGATTCCAATGTGGCAGTCGACCGCCTGGGGCATGCTGTACGGCGCGCTGTTCGCCGCGATCTGGACCGCGGCAGCCGGCAAGTCGTTCGCGTTCGAGGCGACACCCGGATACGTGCTGTCGCTGCTGTACCTGGTCGTGTTCGGCTCGGTCCTGGCGTTCGGTTCGTACCTCACGCTGCTGGGGAGAATCGGCGCGGCACGCTCCGGGTATGTCGGGGTCATGGTGCCGATCGTCGCGCTGGTGATCTCCGCCGCATTCGAAGGGTTCCGCTGGCAGGCCGTGACCTTGATCGGCATTGCCATCTCGCTGCTCGGCAACGTCCTGGTGCTGAGAAGCCCCCCGGCCGAGGTTCCACGCGGAATAGAACACTCGCGATAGACCGGCTGCGGGCGGATCGCCCTGCTCAGTCGAGCATCAGCTTCTGGATGTCGAAGTACTCGTCGAGCAGGACATTGACAGAGCCGCGCCCGATCGCATCCCGGGGACCGACGCTCTCCTGGAGTGGAATCGTGTCGCCGGAACCGCGCCAGGCCGCCGTACCCTTCAAGCGGTCGACGCGGCGCTTGATGTCCGCCAGGTCGTCCTGCATTGCTTCGAGGTCTCTGAGCGCGCGCGTCGTGGCCTGAATCAGCGCGGCGCACTGCGCCTCTCCGCCGAAGTCGGCATCGTAGACCCGCGTCAACGTCGCCTGCCGGGACTGCGGAGCGAGATTGGCGGGCGCGAGTCGTTCGCACAAGGCTTCGGCGCAGGCGATCACCGCCAGGTTGACCGCCCGCCGCCCTTCGAGGCTCATGCCCTCGAACGTCGGCGGCGTCTCCGACTCGATGGCGTGACGCTGGTCGCCGAGATCGGTAAGCGCGGTGCGCGCCATGTCGGTCCGCGAATCGCCCTCCGCGATGACCTGTGCCAGTGTCCGACGGCGGAAGTAGTTCCAGAATCCGCGCAGACCCGCCAACCGCTCGCGCCGCGCCGCCTGCTCGGCCTCGACCTGGTCCACCAGGATTCGAGCCTCGTAGACCTCGCGGTCCACGTCATCGAGCCGGTTACGCTTGTTGCGCTCGAAATCGGCGAGCTGCTGCCTGCGCTCGCGGTCCTTCTGCTGCCGGGCCAGCTCGGCGGCGAACTGCTCCAGCCTCCGCGACGCCGATCGCCACACGGCGCGCAGCTGGAAGTATGCGAGGCTCTTCTGGCCCTCCTCGGGCCGGCCCAGATACTGCTCGAGGTTGGCGAGCTGCTCTTCCACCCGCATGGTCGAGCCTTCCTGAAGCTTCAGCCGGTCGAGCAGCCGGTGACGCTCGTCGTCGAGCGCCTTCAATTCCTTCTTGAGCTCCGATCTGTTCTGAAACAGCGCGGCCAGCCGCGCTTCCTCGGCCGTATCCGGCCGGCCGGTGAGCGCTGCGACGAGGCGGCGCCAGTCGTCAGACAGACTCATGCATCAAGCGACCCGCGTCGACCTGGCTGCGAAATCGTGTCCGCGATCAGTGCAGTAGTCGAGCCACTTGTTGAGCATCATGTTGCGGAGCCACCGCTCACCGAGCGCCGCCGAGAGCGTCGAGCGGATCTGGCGCAGACCAGGATGCATGACCCATCGTCCGCAGCCGCTCGCCTCGGTCAGCCGCGCGTCGTGATACACGCGCAGCTCCAGATCGGGATCGGCGACAGACCCTGCGGTATCCTGAAACAGGTACGTGAGGCGCAGGATCGACGTGTACCGGCTGTGCTCCACCACCGTCAGGTGCAGATCGCATTCCCGCGGCGCCTTCGATAACAGGCTGCCCGAGAGCATGCGAACGTCGCCCGCGAGCCGGCGCAGCCGGATGTAGTTGCTCTCGTACAGCGTCATCAGGCTGACGAAACTCACCGGCCGCGCGTGCCACGATGTGACGCAGTGGCTGTCGACGATCATGCATCGACTATAGCACAGCGATTTCGCGCAACCGTGAAGCGCGGCACACCGCGGCAGCCGGGATCACGGCCGCAGCCGGCGTTCGATCCCCTTGCGGTCGATGACACGGCTCGCGATTTCCTCTATCGAGCATTCGGTCGTATTCTGTTGTGGTATGCCGAACCGCTGGAACAGACCCTCCGCGGAGCGCACTTCGTATTCGCACTGCGACAGGGATGCGTAGCGGCTGCCCGGCCGGCGCTCGTTGCGTATCTGCGTCAGCCGTGACGGCGCGATGGTGAGACCGAACAGCTTCGCCGTCTGAGTGCGCAGCGGCGCTGGCAGCTGCTTGCCCTCGAAGTCGTCCTCGGTCAGCGGATAATTCGCCGCAAAGATCCCGTACTGCATCGCCATGTAGATGCAGGTCGGCGTCTTCCCGGAGCGCGACACGCCGATGAGTATGACGTCGGCGCGCGCGTAATCCGCCGTGACGGCGCCGTCGTCGGCGGCGAGCGCGAAGTTCGTCGCGTCGATGCGCGTCGCATAGGCCTGAAGGTCGGCCATGCCGTGCGCGCGGCCTTCGCGCGGCGAGGACTTGACGGCGAGCTCGCTCTCGAGCGAGCCGAGAAATGCGGCGAAGAAATCGAGCAGCAGCGCGTTGCCGCCCAGCAGCACTTTGCGCAGATCCTCGCGCACCAGCGTGCTGAACACGATCGGCCGCTGACCGTCGGCGACCGCGGTCGCATTGATCTTGCGCACCGCTTCCTCTGCCTTGTCAACGGTGGAGATAAATGGCAGAGTCACTTGCCTGAATTCGAGGCCGTCGAATTGCGTGAGCAGGCTGTGCCCCATGGTTTCGGCGGACACGCCGGTCTGGTCCGAGACGAAGAAGATAGTTCTGCGGCCCATCTGCCCAAGTATCCTCGTACGGCTCAACGCACGCGCAGTCTTTCATCTCCCGCGCTGAGCTAGCAAGAGGTCCCGGCGTGCGTCCGTACACCATTCCCTTCGCAGAGCTGGGTCGTCACGACGTCGCCGAGGTCGGCGGCAAGAACTCGTCGCTGGGTGAGATGATCTCCGGGCTCGCGGCACTCGGCGTGACCGTGCCGGGTGGCTTTGCAACGACAGCGGACGCATACCGCAGATTTCTGGCCCATGACGGTCTCGCGGCGAGAATCAAGTCCGAGCTCGCCGGGCTCGACGTCGACGATGTCGTGCAGCTCGTGGCGACCGGCGCAAGAATCCGCGACTGGATCCTTGCGACTCCGTTCCCTGCGCAGCTGCAGCAGGCGATCGTCGCGGACTACACGGCGATGTGCGAGGGTGGCGTCGACGCGGCGGTGGCCGTGCGCTCCTCTGCAACCGCCGAGGATCTGCCGGAGGCATCCTTCGCCGGGCAGCAGGAGACACTGCTCAACGTCCGCGGCGCGGACGCGGTGGTGCGCGCGGTGCACGAGGTGTTCGCCTCGCTCTTCAACGACCGCGCCATCTCATACCGCGTGCACCAGGGCTTCGATCATTCCCAGGTGGCGCTCTCCGCCGGCATCCAGCACATGGTGCGCAGCGATCTCGGTGCCAGCGGCGTAATGTTCACGCTCGACACGGATTCCGGATTCCGCGGCGTCGTGTTCATCACCGCGTCCTGGGGCCTGGGCGAGACCGTCGTTCAGGGCGCGGTCAACCCCGACGAGTTCTACGTCTACAAGACGGCGCTGCGCGCCGGCCGCGCGCCCATCCTGCGCCGCACGCTGGGGGGCAAGGCGATCAAGATGGTCTACGCCGCCCCCGGCGACAGCAGCCGCCGGGTGGCCACGGTCGAGGTTCCCGAGGCCGATCGCATGCGCTTCTCCCTCGACGACGGCGACCTGATCGAGCTCGCGCGCCAGGCGCTCGTCATCGAAGATCACTACGGTTGTCCGATGGACATCGAGTGGGGCAAGGACGGCGAGACGGGACGGATCTACATCCTGCAGGCGCGCCCCGAGACCGTGCAGAGCCGCGCCGGGCGCGTCGTGCAGCGCTACACGCTCAAGGGTCGCTCGACGGTGCTCGCGCAGCGGACGCAGCATCGGCCAGCGCATCGGTGCCGGACCGGCGCGCATCATCCGCGACGTGCGGGAGATGTCGCGCGTCGAGAGCGGCGACGTGCTGGTCGCCGACATGACCGATCCGGACTGGGAGCCGGTCATGAAGCGAGCAGCCGCGATCGTCACTAACCGCGGAGGACGGACCTGCCATGCGGCGATCATCGCCCGGGAGCTCGGGATCCCTGCGGTCGTGGGTTGCGGCGATGCGACCAGGACGATCCGCGAGGGTCAGCCCGTCACGGTATCCTGCGCCGAGGGGGACACCGGCTACGTCTACGAGGGGCAGCTCGACTTCGACCAGACCCGGATCGAGCTCGACTCGCTGCCGAAGGTGCCGGTCAAGATCATGATGAACGTCGGCAACCCGGACCGGGCGTTCGACTTCGCGGGCATCCCAAACCGCGGTGTCGGCCTCGCGCGCCTCGAGTTCATCATCAACCGGATGATCGGCGTGCATCCGCGCGCGTTGCTCGAGTTCGACGCGCTGGACGCCGATCTCAAGGACACAATCCGGCGTCAGACGGCGGGTTACGGCGACCCCGTTGGGTTCTACGTCGACAAGCTCTGCGAGGGCATCTCGACGATCGCGGCCGCCTTTGCACCCGAGCCGGTGATCGTGCGGCTCTCGGACTTCAAGTCGAACGAATACGCAAACCTGGTCGGCGGCCGTCGTTACGAGCCGGTAGAGGAGAACCCGATGCTCGGGTTCCGCGGCGCCTCGCGCTACGTCGACGAGAGTTTCCGGCCCTGCTTCGAGCTCGAGTGCCGCGCGCTCAAGCGCGTGCGCACCGAAATGGGTCTCGCGAACGTGTGGGTCATGGTGCCCTTCGTGCGCACCCTTACGGAGGCGGCTAAGGTGGTGGAGCTGCTGGCCGCGAACGGCCTGCGCCGCGGCGAGGACGGTCTCAGGATCATCATGATGTGCGAGCTGCCGACCAACGCGGTGCTCGCGGAGCGGTATCTGGAATATTTCGACGGCATGTCGATCGGCTCGAACGACATGACGCAGCTCACGCTGGGGCTCGATCGCGATTCAGCGGTAGTCGCGCATCTGTTCGACGAGCGCGACGAAGCGGTCAAGGCGATGCTTGCGATGGCGATCGCGGCTTGCCGCAAGGCGGGCAAGTACATCGGTATCTGCGGCCAGGGCCCGTCGGATCATCCAGAGCTCGCCCGCTGGCTGGTCGACCAGGGCATCGAAAGCATGTCCCTGAACCCGGACACGGTCGTCGAGACCTGGCTCTTTCTTGCCGGGCAAAAAGCCTAAGCGGATTGCAGCCTTACACGCCGGACGCAGAGTCCGAACAGCCTGTTCGCTTCAGGACTCAATGCTGAGTAATACTCCCACTGCATCGGACAAGGAGAGAAACGTCATGGTTGCGGTGAGAGTGCTGGTGGTCTTGTCCCTCTCCCTGGTCATGTCGGGGGCCATGGCGAAGAAGCGCCCCCCTCCGGAGCCGGCGGTTCCGCCCAACGTCATCATCGTGATGACAGATGATCAGGGGTATGGCGACCTCTCCGCTCACGGGAATCCGGTCTTGAGAACGCCGAACCTCGATCAACTGGCTTCCCAGAGCATTCGGCTGACCGATTTTCATGTCGCTCCGATGTGCACACCGACACGGGGCCAGCTCATGAGCGGTCGCCATGCGCTCGCCAATGGCGCAATGAACGTCAGCAACGGCAGGGCGATTCTGCGCAAGACGATTCCAACAATGGCCAATTTCTTCGCCGATGGCGGCTACCGGACGGCTCTTTTCGGCAAATGGCATCTGGGGGACAACTACCCATACCGACCGCAGGATCGCGGCTTCCAGGAAACGCTGACATTTCAATCGTCCACGCTGTCCTCAGCGCCGGCTTTCTGGAACAACGACTACTTTGACGATTTCTATCTCCATAACGGTCAGTTGAGCCAATACCCCGGCTACTGCACCGACGTTTTCTTCGCCGAGGCCATGCGGTGGATCAAGGCAGCGAGGCGCCTCAGGGGAACCGTTCTTTGCCTACATCACTCCCAATGCGCCTCACGCGCCGCTCTTCGTTCCGCAAAAGTATCGGGACCCCTACGCGAGTCTCCCCCACAACCAGGCCAGCTTCTTCGGGATGATCGCCAACATCGATGAAAACATGGGCAAGCTCGAGCAGACGCTCATAGAGGCAGGCCTGCGAGACAACACGATTGTGATTTTCCTGACGGACAACGGAACCAGTTACGGCGACGTCATATTCAACGCGGGGATGCAGGGGCAAGAAGGAAGCGCTTTACGAGGGTGGACACCGTGTTCCTTTCTTTATCCGCTGGCCGGCAGGCGGCCTGCGCAGTCCCGGGAACATCGGCGAGCTTGCGCAGGTACAGGACGTACTGCCTACGCTGATGGAGCTCGCCGTGCTGCCGAATCCCCAGGGAGCAAAATTTGACGGGATCAGCCTCGCCAGACTCCTTCGCGACCAGCAACAAGCGCTTCCCGACCGGAAGCTGATCGTCCAATACTCGCGCGTCACCGCGCCGATCCCCCGCAAATGGGATGCTGCAATCCTCTGGAAACGATGGCGCCTGATCAGTAACACCAGCCTGTATGACCTTTCCACGGATCCCCAGCAGACGACGAATGTGATAACCAGCTATCCGGACGTCGTCGCCCAGATGAGAAACCAGTACGAAACCTGGTGGGCGCAGGTCGCACCAGCGGTGAACACGTTCAGTCGACTCACGATTGGCTCGGACGCGGCGAACCCGGTTCTGCTCGCACCTCCCGAGTGGCGCAACGTCTTTCTGGACCAGCAAACCCAGGTTCGCAGCGCGCCGGTGAAGAATGGCGTCTGGACAATCGAAGTGGAGCGCGCAGCCAATTACCAGGTCGACCTGCGCCGGTGGCCGGTCGAGGCGGATACGGCGATCACGGCAGGGCTACCGCCTTATAGCGCCGTGGATGGCACGTACGCTGCCGGAAAAGCACTGCCGATCACGCAGGCGCGGCTGAAAATAGCCAATTTTGATCAGACCGTGCCGGTCACCGCGACCGACAAGGTGATTTCGTTCAACGTGAACCTGCCGGCTGGTCCGACCGATCTGCAGACATGGTTCCTGAACGCGAACGGAACCCTTCTGACTGGCGCTTACTACGTGTACGTCAGCCGGCTTTAGCACGCCTTAATCGAACTGCCGCAGGTAAGCGATCAGATCCGCCCGTGCCTGCGGGTCGGGTATGCCGACGAAGATCATGGTGGAGTCGGCGAGAAACTTGCCCGGACTGGCAAGCCAGGCATCGAGCAGCTCGGGCGTCCACACAAGACCTGATTCCTTGAGCACCTGCGAATACCCGTTGAACCCCTCACGCGTGCCGGCCTTGCGACCGAAGATCCCGGTGAGGCTCGGACCGTTGTAGTTACCGAAGCCCGGCTCGGGGTAATGACAGGTGCGGCAAGGCTGGAATACCTGCCGGCCGCGCTCGGGATCGCCCGCGGGAAGCTCGGCGCGCGCCGTCGTCGCGGCGAGCAGCAGCATCGCGGTTGCGATCGCAGCAGCGCGAGGACGCATCACCGCTTCCGTGCGGCGGCGGCAGCACCCGCACGACGCCCGAAGAACGTGCTGTCGCCGATCGACAGACCGCTCGCGTGATAGGGCGCGGCCGGGATTCCGGCCGAGGTCCGCCCCGCCGCATAGAGCCCGGGGATGGTTTCGCCCCAGACGTCGATCACCTCGCCTGCGAGCGTGGTCTCCAGCCCGCCGAACGTGTGGACCGCGTAGAACGCCTTCTCGACTCCGAGGTCGTAGGCCTTGAACGGCGGCCGCTCCAACGGCGCGAGAAACGCCGGGCTCTTGCCGAGCAACGGGTCGCGTCCCTCGCGCGCATGGCGATTGTAATAGTCGATGGTCGTTTCGAGTGCGCCGGGGGCGAATCCAAGCGCGCGGCCGAGTGCGCCGAGGTCGCCCGCCTGCGCAGCGACGACCACGCGCGCATCCGGTCCGGGATAGTCGCAGCCGGCGTCCACGATCAGCCATCCGCGTCCGCCCTGGTTGTAGAGGAATTCATGGCCGATCGCGCCATAGTAGGCGTCCTCGGCGATACAGCGCTGGCCGAGGCGGTTGACCGCCACTCCCTTGAGCACGTTCTCGGGCGGGTACAGCGGCAGCACCGCAAAGCCATGGTGCATCCGCAGCACGTTGCCGCCGACACCCATCCCCATGCGGATACCCATGCCGAGATCGCCGGCGCGGCCCCAGTGGCCCGAGCACGGATAGAGCTCCGGCGCGTGGCGCCTCAGCATCTCCGGGTTGTGGATGAACCCGCCCGCGGCAAGCACGACACCGCGGCGTGCCCGCAGATACCGGCGCTCGCCGTTCTCGATCACAGCCACACCGGCAACGGTGCCGTCCGATTCGCTGACGAGGCGTTCGCAGGCGATGCGCGTACGAAGAGGGATCCCGAGCCGCCGGGCCGATGCGAGCAGGCTCCTCATGAGCGCTTCGCCGCCCATCATGTTGATCGCCGGCGGCACATGACCGCGCGGCGCGGGCCGCACTCGATCGCGGTAAGGATGATTGCGTTCGCTGCCCGAGTGATACAGCGAGGCCGCGTGGTGCGCGAGCTCCTTCTCGTCTGAATACACGGGTGCGTATTCGACACCGTTGCCCACGAGCCAGTCGTAGTGACCCAGGCTCTCCTCGCAGTAGACCTGGATCTTGTCTGCGGGCGCGTACGGACCGCCGGCCTCGATCAGGTAGCGGTACATGTCCTGCGGCGTGTCCTCGAAGCCGAGCTTCTTCTGCAACGGCGTGCCGCCGCCCATGTAGCACACGCCGCCCGACAGGCTCGAGGAACCACCGGGGACGTGGAAGAGTTCGAGTACCTGTACGTCCGCGCCAGCGCGGCGCGCTTCGATCGCCGCCGAGATGCCGCCCGCGCCCGAGCCGACGACGATGACGTCCATCTCGCCGTCCCAGCCCGGCACGTCGCGTCGGTCCAGCGCCGCTGTCGGCGCGGCGCGCAGCGCCGTCACACCCGCGGCCGCGAGACCGGCACCCGTCAGGAATCGTCGTCGAGTCTGCCGCACTTAGAGGCGCTGTCGGCCGGCGATGGCATGCGCCAGCGTGCCGCCATCCACGTACTCGAGCTCGCCGCCGACCGGCACACCGTGCGCGATTCGCGACGCTGGCAGTCCGTGCCGCGCGACGACCTCGCCGAGGAAATGCGCCGTGGCCTCGCCTTCGACCGTCGGATTCGTGGCGAGGATCACCTCTGCGACCTCGCCCTCGCCCAGCAACCGTTCAAGCGCCTCGATGCCAATCTCCTGCGGACCGATGCCGTCGAGTGGCGATAGATGGCCCATCAGCACGAAATAGCAGCCGCGATAGCTCCCCGACTGCTCGACGGCGACCACGTCTGCAGGTGACTCGACTACGCACAGCAGGCTGCGGTCGCGTCGTGGCGCCGCGCAGATCGGGCAGACCTCGCCTTCGGCGAACATCCGGCATCGGCGACAGTGACCCAGCCCGTCCATCGCACCGGTGACCGCCTGCGCGAGCTCGCGGCCCCCGTCCCGCTCGCGTTCGAGCAGATGAAATGCCATGCGTTGAGCCGACTTCGGACCGACGCCAGGCAGGCAACGCAGCGCCTCGATCAGGCGGCTCAGTGAGGGCGGATAGAGCATCAACCGAGGGTCAGCCGCCGAACGGCAGCTTCATCCCGGGCGGCAGGTTCATCCCGCCCATCAGAGCGGACATCTTTTCCTGTGTCGCGCTTTCGATGCGATGCACGGCGTCGTTGATCGCGGCGGCAACCAGGTCCTCGATCATCTCGCGATCGTCGGTGGGCACCGCCGGGTCGATCTGCACGCGCCGCGCCTCATGGCGACCGTTGAGCGTCACCTTGACCATGCCGCCGCCCGCCTCGCCCGTGACCTCCATGGCCGCGATCTCCTCCTGCGCCTTCTGCATGGTCGCCTGCATCGCCTGCGCCTGCTTCATCAGATTGCCCAGACCGCCCTTCATCGTTTGCGCCTCTCGTGGGTATGATCGTCAGTTGAGCGGCTTGACGGAGCCCGGCTGCACCGTCGCGCCGAAGACTTCGCGCATCGCGCGCACCGCCGGGTCCGCCTCGATCGCTTCCTCGGCCGCGCGCAACCGTTCGTCGGAGGCCTGCGCCTGTCGGCGCGCCGGGGTGTCCTCCGCCGCATCGCTCACGCTGATCTCGATGCGGAGCGGGCGGCCCAGTTGCTCGCTCAACGCCTGCGCGAGCTTCTGCTCGAGCTGGGGCCGGCGGAATATCTCGCCGGACCGGTCGAGGCGGAGCCGAAATACGTCGCCGCTGCGCGCCGTGAGTACGCAATGGTTCGCAAGCTGGCGCGCCGGTCCCTGCAGGTCGAGCGCGGCCACCAGCGCGGGCCATTCCGATCCGCTCTCGACCGCGAGCGCCGGCACTGCTGCGCTGTTGCCCTCCGGGACGGGGGCCGTCCCGGTACCGGACGCGCGTCGTGTCGCCGTCCGCGCGGCCGGACGCGACTCGTCGTCCGCCGTTGTCGACAACGGACGGAAAGCCAGCATCCGCAGCAGCGCCATCTCAAATCCGCCACGCGCATCGGGTGCGTAGTCGAGATCGCGGCGGCTCATGATCGCGATCTGGTAGCAGAGCTGGAGGTCCTCCGGCGAAAAGCGCGCTGCGAGCGCGGCCAACGCCTCGTCCTCGTCGTCCGCGTCGGACCTGAGCTCCGGAAGTGCCTGTAGCAGCGCCATACGCTGCAGCGCACCGGCGAGCTCGCCCAGCGCCTGGTGATAATCGGGTGCGCGTTCGTCGAGCGTTGCGACGCACTGCATGAGCACCGCACCGTCGCCGGCCGCAAGCGCCGTAAGGATGGTCTCGATGTGCCGCCGGTCGAGCGTGCCCAGAAGCGAGCGCGCCTCGGCCTCGACGGCCCGGCCACCTCCGAACGCGAGTACCTGGTCGAGCAGCGACAGCGCATCCCGCATGCTGCCTTCCGCGCCGCGTGCGATAACACGCAGGGCGCCGGCCTCGAACTCCACATTCTCGGCCTGCGCGATCTGCGTCAGCCGCTCGATGATCTGCTGAGGCGGCAGGCGCCGCAGATGGAACTGCAGGCAACGCGAGAGGACGGTGATCGGCAGTTTCTGCGGATCGGTGGTCGCGAGCAGGAACTTTACGTGCGGCGGCGGCTCCTCCAGCGTCTTGAGCAGCGCGTTGAAGGAATGCGCCGAGAGCATGTGCACCTCGTCGATCAGGTACACCTTGTAACGCCCGCGCGCCGGCGAATACTGAACGTTGTCGAGCAGCTCGCGCGTGTCGTCGACCTTGGTGCGCGAGGCCGCGTCGACCTCGAGCAGATCGACGAACCGGCCCGCGTCGATATCGCGACAGGCGCCGCATTCGCCGCAGGGTGTCGAGGACACGCCTCGCTCGCAATTGAGCGCCTTCGCGAAGATGCGCGCGATCGTCGTCTTGCCCACGCCGCGCGTGCCTGTGAACAGGAACGCATGGTGGATGCGGCCCGAGTCGAGCGCGTTCGTGAGCGCGCGTCGGACATGATCCTGTCCGACGAGCTCATCGAATCTGCGCGGTCGCCATTTGCGGGCAAGAACGAGGTAGCTCATGGAGGGAGCGCGTATCCGGTTGCCTGAATGGGAGGCGGCCCGCGCCAGAATACCCCCGGCACCCGGCGCTGCCGCTACCGCTGCTCCCTTCCGGGCCTGACGGGGTTTACGGCGAGCCGTCGCGAGGGATCCGACGCGAGCCACCATGGGCCAGCCCGAACGACGACACCTCTCGGGACCGTCGATCGCTTCGGAGGGCGGCGACTATAACAGCCCGGCATCGCCGCCGACAGTCCCAGAAAAACTCTTAACACTCACAGGTAAACCATTGATTGCATGCCCTACCTCGCGGCCTCGGAATCCTTGGGGACGGGAGGCGGGCCGTCGGGGAGGTATGCCTTGAAGACCACGTCGCCCTTCTTCTCCACGAATTCGGTGCGCACGGCGGCAAGCGCATCGGGGCGCTCATAGAGGTCGACCATCGTTGCGGCGAGCACCTTTGCGGCGCGCGTCAGTCCCTTGTGTCCGATCGACATGCCGCCTGTCGCGACCACGGGCCAGGCGTGCCAGGGAGCCTCCGCTGGTGCGGTGGCGACCGTGAGGGTGAGCGTCGGCACGATCCAGCTCACGTCGCCCACATCGGTCGAGCCACCCTCCTGCTCCTGGTTTTCGAGCGGCTCGATACCCATGTCCATGCCGGTCTCGGGTACGCCCGTCGCGCGCTGGATGGCGCGCGCGAACACCTGTTCCTCATCGCTATAGCTCACCGGGCCGAGCCACTGCAGGTTCGCATCCAGCAGTCGCGCGCCGGCGAGGTTCGGCAGCACCTCCCAGCTCCCGGCCTGCACCGTCAGCGTCGATGTCGTTTCGGTCATGATCGCTGCGCCTTCGGCGAGCTTGCGAATGCGCGCAAGCAGGCTCTCCACCTCGGCGCGCTCCCAGTCACGCGCCCACAACCAGACTTTCGCGTATTCCGGAACGACATTCGGCACGTCGCCACCGTCGACGATCGTGTAATGCAGACGCGAGCTCGGCTTGATGTGCTCGCGCATCAGGTTTACGCCGGCGGTGAAGAGTTCGAGCCCGTCCACCGCGCTGCGCCCGTTCCATGGGTCGTTGGCCGCGTGCGCGGCACGGCCGTGAAACTCGATCGCGAGGTCGACCATGGCCTGGCTGCTGTCGGTGTCGGCCTTGGTCTCGTCGCCGGGATGCCACGCCAGCATGACGTCGACGTCGTTGAATACCCCGTCGCGCGCCATATAGGTCTTGCCGCCGATGTCTTCCTCGGCCGGCGTGCCATAGAAGCGGATCGTGCCCTTGAGGCTGCCCGACTGGATCTGCTCCTTGATCGCAAGCGCGGCGCCGAGACTCGCGGCGCCGAACATGTTGTGGCCGCAACCATGACCGGGTGCGCCCTCGACCAGCGGCGCCTTGCTCGACTGCGCCTTCTGGGACAAGCCAGGAAGCGCATCGTATTCACCCATGATCGCGATCACCGGCCGGCCGCTGCCATAAGACGCGACGAACGCCGTCGGCATTCCCGCGATGCCGCGCTCGACACGAAAGCCCTGCTTCTGGGCGTAATCCGCCAGCAGCTTTGACGAGCGGTGCTCGCGAAGTGCGATCTCGGCGAAGGCCCACACCTGGTCCGAGAGCGAGATCAACTCCGGCCGGTGACGATCGATCGAGCGAATCGCGGCCGCCTTGGCGGCGCTCGGCGCGGGCGGCGCTCCGGCATCCTGCGCGGATACTCCGCTCGCAAACGACGCCAGGCCAATTGTCAGCACGGCAGGCGGTTACACAAGAGACGACTCGATTCACTCGCACCCGCTGTGCCCTTTGCTCGCGCATTGATGTAACAACCCCCACGTTTCAAAACTCATTGCTCGATTCAGCCGCGCCCGCGATACGGCGCAACGCCCTGCTCGGGTACCCACAATCCCGCAGGCGGGCGCCCGGTCTGCCAGAACACGTCGATCGGGATGCCGCCGCGCGGATACCAGTAGCCACCGATCCGCAACCAGCGCGGCGCGAGGAAGTCCACCAGGCGACCTGCGATAGCCAGCGTGCAGTCCTCGTGGAATGCGCCGTGATTGCGAAAGGACTGCAGGTACAGCTTGAGCGACTTGCTCTCGACGAGCCAGCGGCGCGGTACATAGTCCAGCACCAGGTGTGCGAAATCGGGCTGCCCGGTAATCGGGCACAGCGACGTGAATTCCGGCACGGTAAAGCGCACGAGACAGACCTTGCGTGGATGCGGGTTCGGCACGCGCTCGAGCAGCGCTTCATCCGGTGAGGCCGGTATCGGCGTGGGCGTACCCAGTTGCCGGAGACGTGATCGAGCGGAACGGTTTCTGCGCCCTGTGCCTGCCACGCAGCGATCTTAGCAGGTGCCGGGAGCTCGGCGATTCGGCTACTGTAAGCGGCATGCGCAGCATCAGCGACGAGGAAGTCGAGACGTTCTGGCGTGACGGAGTCGTCTGCCTGCGCGAGGCGGTGTCTGCGGAATGGGTCGCGCTCGTCTCGGATTCGATGGAGGACTGGCTCGCATCGCCGCAGCGCTTCGATCTCACGCAGTACGGCGAGGAAGTCGCTCAGGCACGCGGCGCCGCGCGGATCCCCGGCCACGGCGCGGGCGGCTCGGTCGCCGGGCGTTTCTACTCCGGGACCGATTCCTGGCGGCATTTCTCGGGGCTGCGGCGCTTCGCCTGCGAATCGCCCCTGCCCGGCCTGGTCGCCGCGCTGTTGCGCACGACCAAGCTCAACCTCTACGAGGACAGCATCCTCATCAAGGAACCGGGCACGCCGGATAAAACATACTTCCACCAGGACATCTCTTACTTTCACGTCGAGGGCGAGCAGATCTGCACCTCGTGGCTCCCGGTCGATCCGGTCAGCGAGGGTAACGGCGGTCTGCAGTTCATCAAGGGCAGCCACCGGTGGGGCAAGCGCTACCGGCCCAACCACTTCGTCACCGATCTGCCGATGGACGGAACGGACGGCGAGGTCGTGCCGGATTTTCATGCTGACCGGCGTGGCCGCGTGATCCTGCAGTTCGACATGCAGCCGGGGGATCTCACCGTGCATCATTGCCGCACCCTGCACGGCGCACCTGCGAACTCGTCCCCGACGATGCGCCGTCGCGCCCTCTCGGTTCGCTACTGCGGCGCCGACGCGCGCTACCGGATCCGGCGAGGCGTGCCGCAGAAGCCGCACCACGCCTCCGTACACGACGGCGACGTGCTCGACCATCCGGACTGTCCGGTCGTCTGGAGTGCTCCGCCGGGGCCCCCGGGTTAAGCTTGCTGCAGTGCAACGACAATCCCGAAAGAAACCCCGACCGACCCGACCCGCGGCGAATACCGCGCGACCGCCGAAGCTGATCTACACGTTGCTGGAAGGACGTGGCCTGCTCGAGATGGCGAGCCTGCCGTTCTGTCTGCCGCTGCTTCAGGCAACGCCACGCGGCGACGGTCATCCGGTGCTGCTGGTGCCGGGCTTCGCAGCGTCGGACGCGACGCTCGTAGGTCTGCGACTGTTCCTGCGCTCCCGCGGCTACCACGTCGAGACCTGGGGATTCGGGCAGAACACCGGTTTTCAGCGCAAGTTCACCCAGGCGCTCGAGCAGAAACTGCGCCATCTGCACCACAGGCATGAGCGCAAGGTGAGCGTGGTGGGGTGGAGCCTGGGCGGCGTGTATGCGTTCTACGCCGCACACTGCGCCCCTGAGTGCGTACGCTGCGTGGTTTCGCTGGGGGGGCCGATGCGCGTTACGGCCGACACCGACCAGGTACCGTTGCCGGTCAAGGCGCTTTACCGGTACTTCGCGCATCCGATGGGGCCCGTGGCGCACGTCTCGAACGTGCGCGCACGGCTGCTCCGCGCGCCACCGCCCGTACCGTCCGCCTGCATATACTCCTCGACGGACGGCATCGTCCCACCCGACGCCGCGCGCATCGACGGACAGGCTCGCGAGCACGAGAACATCTGGGTCCCGGGCAGCCATCTCGGCCTGGGTTTCAACGCTGCGGTGATGTGGGTGCTCGCCGACCGACTTTCACAGCCCGAGGGTGCATGGCAGCCGTTTGAGCCAAGGGGAATGCTGGGCTCGATCTACGAGCGCGCCGCGCGCTACGCGGGCCGCGGCTGAACTCAGGCGGCGCGGCGGCGGCGCGGCCGCCTTCGGCCGCGGACGACTGCCCGCGGTCGTCTTCCGACGCGAGGGTTTCTTCGGGTGCTCCGCGAGGCCGAGATACTCCTGGAAGCTGTCGCGGATGCACTGGGCGAAGAACTCGGGGTCCGGCATCTGCTCGCGGCAGGAGGTGGGCGAGATGATGATGCGGCCATCGTAGCTCGTCACCGCGATAACGAGCCCCATGCCGTCGTAGATGGGCATGATCGCGGAGAAGTACGTCATCCGCGCGCCGTCGAGATACAGCGGTATTGCCGGACCTGGAACGTTGGTGATGGTGCAGCTCGCGACCGGCGCGCGGTGACCGAAGCTGAGCGCCGAGCCCGACATCATCCGCGCCGACAGCGCCAGCGAGGCCGCCGGAGCGTGCTTGCGGATGTCGGTCAGCTCGCGCGCGCTCACCGCGAGATCTCGGTCCTCGACACTGCCGACAAACTGCTTGATCGAGCGCAGCCGCGCGACCGGATCAGCGATGTCGGTGCGGAGCGGCACGTGCAGCAGGCGGTATCCCTCGGCATTGCGGCGCGACACCGGGGCGATCGACACCAGTGTTGGCGCCGGCAGCTCCTCGTGTTTCTGCAGGTACCGCCGCAACGCGCCACCGCATACGGCGAGCACCGCGTCGTTGACCGTGGCACCCTTCACGAGACCGCGGATCCGCTTGAACTCCTCGATCGTGAAGCGCCGCGTTTCGAATACCCGATGCGGCGAGACGATGGAATTGAAGCGCGTGACCGCGGAGCGTTCCGGGTTCAGCCAGGCGTCGCCCAGGGAGCCGAGCACGGTCGGACTCAGTCGACCGAGCATCCGCGCGAGCGGTGCCGCAACCTTGAGCGGCTGCATGGTGTTGTTGAGCGCGGCGCGCGCGAGGAGCGCCACGTTTCCTGGCGGCGATTCAGGGAACCACGGCTCGGGCGGTGCGAACGCGGGCGGTTGCTGCGTCGTGTCGTGCAGGAGAGTTGTGATCTCGGCGCCGGCGCTCGCGTCGATCGCTGCGTGGTGGATCTTGGCCAGGATCGCAAAACTGTTCTTCGGCAGATCGAGAAAGGCATCCAATCCTTCGACGAGGTACAGCTCCCAGAGCGGCCGTGCCATGTCGAGGGGACGCGCGTGGATGCGCGACGCCTGGATACAGAACTGCCGCCAGTCGCCCGGCTTTGGCAGCGCGACGTGGCGCACGTGGTACTCGAGGTCGAAGCGCTCGTCCTCGATCCAGTAGGGATGATCGAGTTCGAGCGGGACGCGCAGCAGCCGCTGCCGGAAGATCGGCGAGAGGTGAAGGCGGCGCTCGATGTGCTTCAGCAGTCCCGTGAAGTGGACCTGGCCATCGGCGGCTGTCGAGGGATCGTAGATCGAGACCAGCGTGAGATTGGAGTTGGCGTGTCCACTGTCTGCGTAGACGAACTGAGCGTCCTCGCCGCGCAATTGCCGCATCTTGCTGCCAGTCCCCGGTCTGCCGATCTGCGACGCAGTCTAGCGGCAAAGTCCGCCCGGAGCCGAATCCCGCCCCGGGGAAACCGGATCTGCACCGCATTTCCGGGCGCGACTCAAGCTTCACGCGCCGTGACCCGGGGGACGCGGCACCAGCTCCGGCTGCGGCCCTGCGTGGCGGCCGAGCTCGAACTTGGCGATCTGGTTGCGGTGCACTTCGTCGGGTCCGTCGGCCAGCCGCAGCGTCCGCGCGCTTGCATATGCGTACGCAAGCCCGAAGTCGTCGCTGACGCCGGCGGCGCCGAATACCTGTATCGCCCAGTCGAGGACCTGGCAGGCGACGTTCGGCGCGACGACCTTGATCATCGCGATCTCGTTCTGGGCGGCCTTGTTGCCCGCGATGTCCATCTTCCAGGCCGCGTGCAGCACCAGGAGCCGCGCCTGGTCGATCATGATCCGCGCGTCGGCGATCCGCTCGCGCGTAACGCCCTGCTCGGACAGCAGGCGGCCGAAACTCGTGCGGGCGCCGGCGCGGCGGCACAGCGCCTCGAGTGCGCGCTCCGATGCGCCGATCAGCCGCATGCAGTGGTGGATGCGCCCGGGACCGAGGCGTCCCTGCGCGATCTCGAAGCCACGGCCCTCGCCGAGCAGCATGTTCGACGCGGGCACGCGCACGTTGTCGAACAACACCTCCGAATGGCCGTGCGGAGCGTCGTCGTAGCCGAACACCGGCAGCTGCCGCACCACCGTGACCCCGAGCGTGTCGCGGGGCACGAGGATCATTGACTGCCGGCGGTGGCGATCCGCATGCGTCGGGTCGCTCTTGCCCATGAAGATCAGGATCGTGCAGCGCGGATCGCCGGCGCCCGAGGTCCACCACTTGCGGCCGTTGAGCACGTAATCATCGCCGCGGCGCTCGATGCGCGACTCGATGTTGGTGGCATCCGACGACGCGACCGCGGGCTCCGTCATCGCAAACGCCGAGCGGATCTTTCCCTCCAGCAGCGGCACGAGCCACTCGCGCTTCTGAGCCTCGGTGCCGTAGCGGACCAGCACCTCCATGTTGCCGGTATCGGGTGCTGCGCAGTTGAACGCCTCGGGCCCGATCACCGATCGGCCCATGATCTCGCAGAGCGGGGCGTACTCGAGGTTGGTGAGCCCGGCGCCGTACTCGGATTCCGGCAACCACAGGTTCCAGAGCCCGTCGGCCCGGGCAAGCGCCTTCAGCTCCTCGATCACGGCGGTCGGAATCCACGGGTCGCCTTTGCGGCGGTTCGCCTGGACCTCGGCCGCGAAGCGCGCCTCGGCCGGATACACGTGCGCTTCCATGAAGGCGCCCACGCGGGCCTGCAGCCGGGTGACCTTCTCGCTGTGCGCGAAATCCATGCGTGTCCTCAGAATTGCAGGCTTTCGACCTGACGCCAGGCGAGCTCGGCCAGCGGCCGTGCGCGGCGACCCATCTCGAGCGCTTCGCTGCTCGCCGCCGTACCCGAAAGTGCCCGCGCCATGATGCCCTGCACGATGGCCGCAAGCCGGAACATGTTGAACGCCATGTAGTACTCCCAGTCCCGTGTCGCGATGCCGGGGCGACCGGTGCGGCGGCAATAGGCTGCGACATGCTCGGCCTCGGTCGGAATGCCGAGCATCGCGAGATCGCGACCGGCCAGCCCGCGGAAGACACCCGGCTCGACCCGCCATGCCATGCAGTGATAGGCAAAGTCCGCGAGCGGATGGCCGAGGGTCGACAGCTCCCAGTCGAGTACTGCGAGGATGCGCGGCTCGCTCGGGTGAAAGATCACGTTGTCGAGCCGGTAGTCGCCATGGACGATCCGCGTCTCGTCGTCCGCAGGAACGTGCTCGGGCAGCCAGGCGATGAGACGCTCCATCGCGTCGATGTCTTCGGTCCGCGATGCCTCGTACTGGCGGCTCCAGCGCTTGACCTGCCGCAAGATGTACTCGCCGTGCCGGCCATAATCGGCGAGCCCGACTGCGTCGGGGTCGACCGCGTGCAGCGCCGCGATCACGCGGTTGAGCTCGTCGTACATCCGCCCGCGTTCCGCCGCAGTGACACCGGGCAGCGCCGGGTCCCAGAGCACCCGTCCCTCCACGAATTCCATCAGATAGAACGCGGTGCCGATCACCGAGTCGTCCTCGCACAGCGCGTGGACGCGCGCGACGGGCACGTCGCTGGCCGCGAGCGCCGCCATCACGCGGTACTCTCGGTCGACCGCGTGCGCCGATTGCACCAGCGTCCCGCTCGGCTTGCGGCGGAGGACGTAGCGGTCGCGGCCGCGCGTGACGAGATAGGTCGGGTTCGACTGCCCGCCCTTGAGCGGCGTGACCTGCACGGGCGCCGCCGTGCCGCCGAGCGTCGCGGCGATCCAGCCGCCAAGCCGCACGGCATCGATCCCGACTCCGGGGACTTCAGTACCACTCATCGCGCATCGTAAGCGTCGTGTCATCCACGCGGTCGAGCAGCTCGAACTGCGCCCCGGTACGTGGCAGTTCGCAGCGATAGAACCAGCGGCAGGCCTGGCGCTTGCCGTCGTAGAACTCGCCGGCACGTCCGCCTGCGGCGATCGCCTGCTCGAGCCAGATCCAGGCGGCGACGACGTGACCGAACGCCTCCAGGTAGATTGCCGCGTTTGCGAGCCGTCGCGCCGGCTCCGCCACCGCCTGCAGGATGCGGGTTGTCTCCGTCAGCCGGCCCACTGCGGCTTCGAGCGCATCGGCGTGCGCGTCGAGATCCGGGTTGTTCTCGGTCTGATTTACGCCCGCCGCATGCGACCTCGCGCCTGCGATCGTGGATGTCATCGCCGCGCACAGCAACTCGAACCCCTCGCCGCCCGAGAGACCGACGCGCCGGCCCAGCAGATCGATGGCCTGGATCCCGTGCGTGCCCTCGTGAATCGGATTCAGGCGATTGTCGCGATAGAGCTGCTCCACGGGGAAATCCCTCGTGTAGCCGTAGCCGCCATGGACCTGGATGGCCAGATCGTTAGCCGCGAGGCACCACTGCGACGGCCAGGACTTCGCGATCGGCGTAAGCAGATCGAGCAGGAGCCCTGCGCGGCGCCGGTCCGGCGCATCGGGCGCGGTGATTCGCTCGTCAACGAGCCGGGCGCAGTACAGGTTGAGCGCGAGGCCGGCCTCGACGTACGCCTTCTGCGCGAGCAGCATGCGGCGCACGTCGGCGTGCTCGACGATTGCGACCGGTGCAGCGGTCGGATCGCGTGCGTCCGGTGGACGACCCTGCGGCCGGTTGCGGGCGTAATCGAGCGACTCGAGATAGCCGGCATAGCCGAGCGCGACCGCGCCGAGACCGATGCCGATCCGCGCCTCGTTCATCATGTGGAACATGCAGGCGAGCCCCTGGTGCGGCTCTCCAACGAGGTAGCCGATCGCTCCCGCGCGGCCCTCGGGCCGGAACCCGCCCTCGCCGAAGCTGAGCAGCGTGTTGACGATGCCGCGATAACCCATCTTGTGGTTGAGGCCGGCCAGCGCCACATCGTTGCGCTCGCCCGGGGAGCCGTCTTCCGCGACCAGTCGCCGCGGTACGGCGAAGAGCGAAATCCCCTTGACGCCAGCCGGTGCGCCGGAAATCTTCGCGAGCACGAGATGCACGATATTTCCGGTGAGCTCGTGCTCGCCTCCCGAGATCCACATCTTGCTGCCATACAGGCGGTAGCGCGGACCGAGCGGGCTCGTGCCATCCGGTTCCGCGCGGGTCGCGATGTCGGCGAGCGAGGAGCCCGCCTGCGGCTCCGAGAGGCACATCGTCCCCATGGCGTTGCCCGACAGCATGGGCCGCACGAACGCATCGACCTGGGCCCGCGTGCCGTGTGCCAGCAGCAGATGGGCATTGCAGATCGTCAGCAGCGCGTAACCCGTGGTCGCGACGTTTGCGGCGCCGAACCAGGCAAATGCCGCCTTGTCCACCACCACTGGCAGCTGCATGCCGCCCAGCTCGTAGTCGCAGGTCGCGGCCAGCAGCCCCGCATCGGCGAATGCGGCGAGCGCCGCCTTGATCTCAGGCAGCAGCCGCACATGCTCGCCGTCGAAACTCGGTTCCTCGAGATCCGACTTGCGCCGATGCGGCAGGAAGCGCTCGACCGCGATCCGCTCCGCGGATGACAGCACCGAATCGAAAGTCTCGCGCGAGTGGTCGGCATACCGGGGTCGCGCGCAGAGCTGCTCGACATCCAGCCATTCGTAGAGCAGGAACTCGAGATCCCGGCGTGAAATGAGCTTCGCTGCCACGTTACGCATCATACCGAAGGCTTCGCGTCGAACGCGGCGGCCGGTCCGCGACCCTGTGCAGCCGACGGCGCCTCTGCTAGCGTTGGATCCGCATGGCCAAGTCACCCAGCCTGCTCGACCTGCTCGCGATGCTGCCCGCCGGTGACATTGCCCGTACCGCGCGCGCGCTTGGCCTCTCGCCGGACCTGCTCCGTAAGCGGCTTGGCGCGGTCGAGTCGACGCTGGGTGCGGACCTTCTCGGCAGCGCGACGCGTGCGCTCATGCCCGCTGAGACGGGCAAGCTTGTGCTGGAGCACGCCGGACGGATCCTCTCGCAGGCACGCGACCTTACCCGCGATCTCGAGGAGCTCGCCGGACTGCAGTCGCCCGTGATCAATCTGGGTGCCGACATGTTCGTCGCGCAGCTGCCGCTCGGCGTGACGCTCGGTCGCATGATCACGGCGAACTCGCGTCTGCGCGCACGCGTGGTCGTGGCGGACTTCGAGGAGCTGGCGCGCGCAGTCATCGCCGGCGAGCTCGAGATCGGCGTCGCCGACACATCGGGCGCGGAGCGGCATCCGACTCAGCTTGCGATCGATCCGGTGGCCGAGTACGCACTCCATTTCTTCGTTCGACCGCGACATCCCCTCGTGTCCGGTGCTCCGCCCGCGCTCTCGGACATACTCGAGTTTCCCCTGGCCACGTCGCGGATTCCACAGCGGATTGCCGTGCACCTCGCCGGCGCGCAGCCGCAGCTGCGACCCGATCGCGCAACCGGCGATCTCCTGCCGGCGCTCGGGATCGATGATTTCTCCGTGGCGAAGTTCGCGGTCGTTGCCGGCGATGCGGTCGGGCTCGCGCCTTTGCCGGTCATCGAGGGCGACATCCGCGCAGGCCGGCTCGCGGCCGTGCCCTTCGAGGCGCCGTGGTTTCGGGCGAGCTACGGCGTCTTCCGCGCGCGCAAGCGTGCGTTGTCGCGCGCAGCGCAGCTCTTCGTCACCCAGTTGCGTCAGGTCGATGCGGCGATACAGGCCCGCGCCGCGCGGGGTGCGGCGCGGCGCAAGACGCGCGAAACCACGGGTCCGGCGACGCAAGGCGGTCTGACGTGCTTCGCTCGATCACGATGCTCGCATGCCTGGTCGGCCTCGGCGCACACGCGCAGCCGGCCTCGCCGCCAGTCACACCGCCAGCGACGCTGCGCATCGATCTCGTACACACGGGAGGTCGCGGCCTCGAGGTGTTCGCGATCGACCGCATCGTGCTCGAGCCGCTTCCCTGGCCGGGCAATCCCACGCGCGCGATCGATGACACAAACACCGGCGCATACCGATTCGAGGTGCGCGAGCCCGGCGGACGCCTGCTGTACTCGCGCGGATACTCGTCGATCTTCGGCGAGTGGGCATCCACGGAAGAAGCCGGCGATACGCATCGGAGCTTTGACGAATCGCTGCGCTTTCCGCGTCCGGCGGCGCCCGTTCGCGTCACAGTGCAGCGTCGCAACGCCGCGCAGACCTTCGAGACGGTTTGGGAAGCAGTCGTCGACCCGGACGGGATGTTCGTCGAGCGTACACCTCCGTCTCCGCAGACCCTCGTGGCCCTCGAGGAGCATGGCGCCCCACCCGAAAAGGTCGACCTCCTGCTGATCGGCGACGGTTATACCGCGCAGGAATGCGCCGACGGATATCCGCGCGACGCCAGGCGGATGATCGATGCACTTTTTCGCCATGAACCATTCAGGACCCGACGCGACGATTTCAACGTCTGGGGACTCTGCCCGCCTGCGGTCCAATCGGGCGTCGCGCAGGCCCTCCACCGGCGTGTACAGGCGCACTCCGGTGGGTGCGACCTACGATGCCTTCGGGTCCGAGCGTTACGTGCTCACGTTCGAGAACCGTGCGCTGCGCGACATCGCTGCGTGGGCGCCCTACGAGTTCGTCACCATCCTGGTCAACAACGAGACCTACGGCGGCGGCGGGATCTTCAACACCTTCTCGACCGTCGCGGCGCGGAACGACTGGGCCGACTACCTGTTCGTTCATGAGTTCGGGCACCACTTCGCAGGACTCGCCGACGAGTACTACACCTCGCCCGTCGCATACGCCCCCGTCCAGACCGTGGTGGAACCCTGGGAAGCGAACGTCACCGCCCTCGCCGATCCCCGCTCGCTGAAATGGCGTGCCCTGGTCGCGGACGGCACGCCGATCCCGACACCGTGGCCCAAGGAAGACTTCGAGGAGCGCCAGCGCGACTTCCAGGCACGGCGCAAGGTCATCCGACAGGAACGCCGACCAGAGGCCGAGATGTCCGCTCTTTTCCGCGAGGAGCAGCTGCACGCGACGAAGCTCCTGGGCACGGGGGCGTTTTCCGCTCAGGTCGGCGCCTTCCAGGGCGCGAACTACGACGCACGCGCCTTCTACCGGTCGCAGGCCGATTGCGTAATGTTTACCCGCGACGAAGTGCCGTTCTGCCGCGTGTGCCGCGCTGCGCTCGACCGTGTGATCGATCTCTATGCCGGGCCCGCCGGGGCGAAGTGACCCTGCATGGTCGGCGAGCTCGATCTCGAAACCGTTCGCGACTTCGCCACTGCGCTCCTGATCGGGACGCTGCTCGGCATTGAGCGCGAACGGCACAAACAGGCGGATGGTGACGTATCGGTCGGCGGACTGCGCACCTTCATTCTCATCGCAGCATTGGGGGCGATCGGCGGCTGGCTGACGAAGCTGCTGGACTTCCCGTGGATCCTGGTGGCCGTGGTGCTTGCGACGCTGGTCGCGGTGGTCGCGAGCTATGTCTTCGCTGCGCGCGTCCAGCCTAAGGAGCTGGGGATCACCACCGAGCTTGCAGCCATCGCGATCTGCCTGCTCGGCGCGATGGTGATGCTCGGACAACGCGAGATCGCGGTCGCACTCACCGTCGCCATCGCGGCCGTGCTTGCGTACAAGCAACCTCTGCACGGCATGGTTTCGCGACTCGACGCCGAGGACGTCTACGCCGGGGTACGCCTGCTCGCGGCCACGTTCATCGTCCTGCCACTGCTCCCCGACCGCGCAATCGATCCCTGGGGTGCGCTGAACCCGCAGAAGCTCTGGCTGCTGGTATTGCTGATCTCGGGGCTGTCGCTGGTGGGCTATGTCGCGGTGCGCCTGCTGGGCCCGAATCGCGGCATACCGCTCACCGGACTCACCGGCGGGCTCGTCTCCTCGACCGCAGTCACGCTGTCGTTTGCCAGGCAGAGCCGCGAGAAGGGTCATTCGCGCGCCGCCCCGGCGTTCGCCTGCGGCATCCTGATCTCCTGGAGCGTGATGTTCCTGCGGGTCCTTGTGATGGTGCTGATCGTCAACAGCGCGCTGCTGCCGCACCTTGCCGTGCCTTTTCTGCTGATGGCGTCAGCTGCAGCGGGCTACGCATGGCTGATGTACCGGCGTGCGGCGGACGGCGGCCCGACCGGCGGGGTGCCGCTCAGCAACCCGTTCAGCCTGACATCCGCGGCCAAGTTCGCCGCACTCTTCGCGCTGGTACTGCTGCTGGTGGCGATCGTGCAGCAGCACTTTCCGCCCGAGGGCGTGTACGTCGTCGCGGCGCTCGCCGGAACGACCGACGTCGACGCGATCACTCTCTCGATGTCGGAGTACGCGCGCCAGGGCGGCATGGAGGTTGCCGTGCGGGCCATCGTCATCGCCGCGCTCACCAACACGGTGGTCAAGGCGCTGATGGTGGTCGGGCTGGGTGCGCCGGGGTTGCGTCGTCCGGTGATCGTCGGCGCAAGCGGGATCGTACTGCTCGGCCTGGCGGCGGTGCTGCTCGGCTGACCACACAGGAGGCTGCGGGAGTGACCCCACTGCGACGCGATGCGACGGGACTTGCGATCTCCTCGCCGTTGCGCCGTCCGCGGGTCGCCCGGATCACCGCCGTGTGCCTCGCGGTGCTGCTGTTATTCGCATCGCTCGTCATCTGCGCGGCCGTCGGCAGTCTCGGCGCCGAGGCGACGCGCGTATTCTTCGCCGCGCTCGCAATATCGACGCTGCTGGCGGTGATGCCGCTCGCCGTTCTCTGGTTTCTCGACCGGCGCGAGCGCGAATCGCCCTGGCTCTTCGCATCGGCGTTCCTATGGGGCGGGCTGATCGCGACGACGCTCGCGTTGCCCGTCAATTCGACGGTGCTCTACTTCGTGGCACAGTGGCTCGAGGGAAACGCCGCTCTCAAGGAAATGCTGGGACCGGAAGCTGCGCTGATGATCGGCGCGCCTATCGCGGCGCCGCTGGTCGAGGAGACGACCAAGGGTCTCGGGCTGCTGCTCCTGTTCTGGCTGGTGCGCTCCGAGTTCGACAACGTCCGCGACGGCCTTGTCTACGGCGCGCTGATCGGCGCGGGATTCAACTGGTTCGAGTCGGCACTGTACGTGCAGCAGAATTTCGTCGAGTTCGGTGATGCCCCGCTCGGGTTTCAGCTCGGGATGCGCTATGCCTGGTTCGGGCTCGCAGGACATGCGATGTTCTCGGGGATCTTCGGCGCGTCCCTCGGATTCGCGCGAGCGACGCGCATCCGCTGGCTCGCCTGGATCGCCCCGTTTGCGGGGTTTGCTCTGGCCGTAATCGCGCACGCCTGGAACAACTCGCTGCCACTCGTTGTGGCGCTGGTCTCGGCCAGAGGCGGCGCCGCGCCGCCGACCGAGATCGCAGCGCCGCCCGACATGGGGCTGCTGCAGGCCATGGCGTCCGCAAGCCTGACGAATCTGTTCATCTTCCTGCCGTTTGTGCTGCTCATGATCTGGATCATCCGGCGCAGCGGTCATGCTGAGCGCGCCGTGATCCGCGAGGAGCTGGCCGACGAGGTGGGACGGTCCATCACCGAACGCGGAGTACCAGGCGGTGCTGACCGACCGTGTCTACCGGACGCGTCGCATCGACTCCAGCAATCGCGCCGCATCGGCGGCGCTGGTGAACGCCCAGCACGAGCTCGCCTTCCGCAAGCGCCGGCTGCGCGACCGGCGGCTCGACCCCGAGGCCGATCCGCGCGTCGCGGGGCGGCGGTTGCAGATCGCGCGGCTGCGACAGCTCATCAGCGAAACGGCCGTCGGCTAATTTGACAATTCCTGCAGCTGCGCCGGCTCGGGCTTGAGCGATCTGTGCCTTGATTTGACTGCCGTTTCCTCCGCGCTGGTCCGCGGCTTGCATTTACAGAAGATCGGTCGCCAGGGTTCAGCGGAATGGCGCATGCCGGCGGGAGGCAAAACATGAAGACCACACGCCCGATG
This sequence comes from uncultured Gammaproteobacteria bacterium, assembly GCA_963728295.1. GTDB lineage: Bacteria > Pseudomonadota > Gammaproteobacteria > Steroidobacterales > Steroidobacteraceae > DATJKD01. Next base: position 106,816 of record CAVSKB010000019.1, read on the forward strand.
GTGCTCGTCACAGCCGGACTGGCCCTGCTCGCCTTGCAGCCACTGGCTGCGCGCGCCGAGTTGCTCCAGATCAGCGACATGTTCGTCTTCGGCGACAGCCTGTCGGATGGCGGCAACAGCGGGCTGCGTTCACAGGAGTTCACGGGCAATCCGTCGATCGTGTTCCCGCCTCCACCCTACGCTGGAGGGCGATACACGAACGGGCCCACGGCAGTCGAACGGCTCTGGAACCTGTACAACACCGATGGCGGGTTGCTGCCCTCGCTCGCGGGCGGCACGAATTTCGCGATCGGCGGCTCGACTACAGGTCTCGAAAGCTTCAACGAGATAACGGACAGCGTGCCGGATGAGCTGCATCCCGCCTACGCCGAGCGCAGCGCGGCGTGGCAGCTGGAACAGTTCCAGGCGCACGCCGCCTCCAACTCATTCGACCCGGCGACCTCGTTGTTCGTGGTGTGGCTGTTCCCGAACGACATCTTCTATTTCAACAGCACCGGCGAGCTGCCCGGCGTCGTCCCGGGTTCGCCCGGCGGCGACAACGTGATCGCGAACGGCATTGCCAACATCCTGACAACAATCCAGATCCTGGCCGCGGCCGGCGCGCAGCACTTCCTGGTGCCGAATCTCGCCAACCTCGCCAACTCGCCGGCTTTCGCCGGCAGCCCGCTTGCCGACGCCCTGAACGATCTCACCATTGCGTTCAATGCGAATCTTGCTGCGCAACTCGCGCTGCTCGATGCATCGATCGCCGCAGAGATCACGCTCTTCGATCTCGATGCCTTGTTCGCGGAGATACTTGCGGACCCCGGCGCGCTACGGACTGACGAACACGACCGGACAATGCGTGCAAAATCTCCAGAACGGCCTCTGCAACCCGAACCAGTGGCTGTTCTGGGACGGCGTGCATCCGACCACGGCGGCGCACGCGATCATCGCCCGCGAATTCCGCCGCGCGTTGATTACGGAGCCCGGCACGCTGGCGCTGCTGGGGCTGGGCCTGCTGGTACATTGGCCTAGTTCGCCGCCGTCGGCGCCGCTAGCCGATACACGCGCAAGGCATTACCGGCGAGAAACGCCGTCTCGACCTCGGGCGGCAGCTCGAGCTCCGCAAGACCTTCGAGCGCCTTGCGTGGCGCGATCATCGGCCAGTTGGTCCCGAACAGGACCTTGTCGCGTCCGTGCGTCTTGAGGTACGCGACGAGGGCGGGCGGATAGCGCCGCACGGTGTAGGCCGACGTGTCGATGTACACGTTCTTATGCTTGGTCGCCACCGCGATCATCTCCTCGGTCCAGGGATACCCGATGTGCCCGCAGACGATCGTGAGCTCAGGGAAATCGATCGCGACCTGGTCGACGTAGGGAATCGGCCGGCCGACTTCCGACGGCATCAGCGGTCCGGTGTGCCCGACCTGAGTACAGAAAGGCACCCCGAGCTCGCAGCATTCCGAGTACACGGGGTAGAAGCGCGCATGCGTGGGCGGCCAGTTCCCAGAGCCACGGCAGCACGCGGATACCTTTGAAGCCGAGCTCGCGGATGCAACGGCGTATCTCGCGCACGGCGGTCGCGCGGCCGCGTGATGTCGACCGAGCCGACTCCCGCCAGGCGATCCGGTGCCTGCGCGACGAAGTCCGCCACCTCGTCGTTCGAGATCAGATCACCGCGCGGACCGACCCAGGCGCTGATGAGAGACAGCCCGATGTCGCGCCTCATCCATGGCGGCAATCGTCGTCGCCACGGGCAGCTCGCCCGCGGGCAGCGCGCCGCGCGTCCAGCGCCTCAGCGACTCGAACATCGGCTGCTCGAGATGACGACGCGTCGGGTGCTGCGCCCAGGCGTCGATGATGCGCTGCGGGCCCATAGGCGCTATTCGATCATGCCAGGGCCGGCATGGAAATGGAGCCGCGCGACGGCCGCACTCAGAACGCGACCGAGACCCCCACCCTTACGGCCAGCGGCGAGCCCGGCGTGATGTTGTTGTTGTTGTGCGCGTAGGCGAAATACTCCTCGTCGAGCACGTTCTCGATGTTGACCTGCGCCCGGATGCGATCGCTGAGCGAGTAGAACACCGCCGCGTCGACCCGCGTGAAGCTCGGCAGCGTGACCGTGTTGTCGGTAGAGGTATACATGTCGCTCTGGTACATCAGGCCAAGGCCCAGACCCCAGGCAGGCGTGAGCTGGTAGCGGTTCCACAGCGAGAACTTGTGCTCGGGGAGCTGCGCGAGCGTCGCGCCGTCCAGCGCCGTCGGCGAAGCCGTGGCCGTCAGCTCGCCGTCCTGCCAGGCGTAGCCGCCGAACACGCTCCAGGCCTCCGTCACCTGGCCGGCGATCCCGAGCTCGATGCCTCTGGTCTCCTGGCCGTCGACCAGGATCGACACGCTCGGATCAAGCGGATCGGGAATCGCCACGTTGGTTCGATCGAGCTGGTATACGGCCGCGCTCAATGACAGCTCAGGCCACACGTCCCATTTCGCGCCGATCTCATAGTTGTCGAACTCCTCGGGATCAAGTGCCTGGTTGCTGGCGTTCAGCGAGGACATCTGCGCACCCGAGCGCGGCAGATAGGTCACCGTGTAGCTCGCGTAGAGCGAAACGGGTTCGATCGGCTTGTAGATCAGCCCGACGCGCGGCGAGACGAGATCGTCGTCGCTCGACAGCCGCTCGCCCGTGCGGTTGTTACGGAAGTCGACCTCGAACTGGTCGTAACGCAGACCGAGCACGGCCTGGAAGTGCTCGGAGAACTTGAGCTGGTCCTGCATGTAGACCGCCGCGATGTTGGCCTCGGTGTGGTTGTCGGCGTCCGTTTCGCTTTGCCGGAAGGTAACCGGCACCGAGATCGTCGGGTCGGCCACAGGCGCCGCCACGGTCGTGGTCTCGTCGTTGAAGAACCCGGTGTTGCGGAAGTTTCCCGTCTCCTGCCGCCCGAGCTCGACTCCCGCGAGCAACTCGTGCTCCACCGCGCCGGTGGCGAGTGAGAACAGCAGGTCCGTCTGGTTGAAGAGATTCTCGCGTTGCTGCGCGTTGTTGTAGGCGGAAATGGGCGCCACGAACACACCCGCCTCGTCGACGGTCGCCGCGCCGCCGGGGTACACGTTCTGGTAGAACTTGTCGTAGTCGCCGTACAGGGTCCGGTTCCGCAGGCTTGCGCCGCCGGCGAACTCGTGGTCGAACACCATCGTCGCGATATTCACCGTCGCGTCGGTCGGGCTGCGCGTCGGATCGCCGAAGAACGTCGACTCGTCAGTGTCGACCGGCCGGCCCTCGAACGACGGCACGCCGCGATCTGCGACTCGGTCGTAGGTGTAATACTCGTAGCCGAGGCGCAGCTGGCTGTTTTCACCGAGCCGCAGCGCGAGGGTCGGATTCACACCGTAGCGCTCGAGCTCGAACCCGTCGCGATAACTCTCCGAGTCCTCGTACAGGCCGGTGACGCGCACCGCTACCCTGTCGTTGATGCCGCCGCCGAAGTCTGCCGTGGTGCGCAGGTTGTCCCACGATCCCCCCTGCAGCGAGACCTCGCGCACATCGTCCCACCCGGCCTGTCGCGTGACGCGATTGATGACGCCGCCGGCACCGGCGCGACCGAAGATCATCGCGTTGGGGCCCTTCAGTGCCTCGACGCGCTCAACGTTGTAGAGATCGCGGTAGTACTCGACGTCGTCGCGCACGCCGTCGACGAAGAAATCGGCGGTCGAAGCGTTGCCTCGCAGGATCGGCGTGTCACGGTTGCCCTCGCCCTGCGCCATGCCGACACCCGGCACATAGCGGACGACGTCCGCCATGTTCTGCATGGACGTGTCCGCGATCATCCGCTCGCTCACCACGGTGATGGACTGCGGCACATCTCGCAGCAGCGTGTCCGTTTTCGTGGCGCTGCGGCTGCGCATCGGCGCGTAGGTGTCGTCGGCGTCCTCTGTCTCGGCGGAAACGCGTACCTTTGGCAGCGTCGATTCGTCGTCCGTGACTGGGGTGGCCTGCGAGCTCGGATCCGACCCGTCACTTCCGTCGGCAGCGTTTGCACGTGCGACGAGGGTCAGTGCCGCTATCACCGCCACGGCGATGGGCGATTTCGCGGTCCATCGTTGGGAGAACCTCATCCATCCGGATCCGACTGGCGAGTTGCGCACGACAGGCTTCCCTCGGTGTTGTTAATCGTAATGCGAATGCTTCGTATTATGATTCAGTATCAGGGAAGATGTCTACTCGCCGACGAGAGGCGCGCGCGACACGGGTGCCGGCCCGTCGCGCTTCTGCCGAAGGCTCCTAACTCAATGATCCTTGTGGTCCCGGTCCCGGCTTTGAGCCGGTCCAGATCAGCCGGGCTCTATTTACCGAGCGTCCCGCCGTAGGCGCTCGCGGCCGCACGCTGCGCTATGGCGCGCCCGACGAGGTCTCCGCCGGCGGTGCGAGCGCCGGGTCGATGATGGCCGCGACCCCGTCGACCAGCTTCTCCGTATCGGTGTCCGCCAGGTTTGCGAACAGGATGATCGTCAGGTCCGCGCCCAGGTATCGCGCGATGTAGGCCTTGAAGCCCTGCCAGGATCCGCCATGCGAGTACAGCGGCGCACCGCCCAGCGTGCTGACCCGCCAGCCGAAACCGTACGGATAGTTCTCCCCGCTGTTCAAGCGCACCGGCGTGTACACCTGCTTCCAGCTATCTGGCTTGAGAATCGCGCCGGCACGCAGCCCCTTGTCCCAGGCGACCATGTCCAGGGCAGACAGATAGAGCGCGCCATCGGCAGTCGTGTTGAGCGACGGTGCAACCCAGTCCTGATTCTTTACCTGCCCATCGACGAGCTGGTAGCCGGCCGCCCGATGCGGAACGATGTCCGCCTCGCTCATGACTCTTGCGGTCGACATGCCGAGCGGCCGGAAGATGCGCTCGGCGAGGAGATCGCCGTAGAACTGTCCGGATACCTTGTGGATGATGACCCCGAGCAGCAGGTAACCCGTGTTGCTGTACTCGTATTTCGCTCCGGGTTCGAACTGCAACTCGAGGGCGTAGGCCATCTTCATCAGCTGTTCTTCGGTGGCGTCGTGGCGATAGTCGAAGGTGTCGACCGCGTAGTCCGGGATGCCGGACGTGTGCGTCAGCAGATGTCGTATGCGGATCGGCTTCCAGCTCGCCGGGGCGTCAGGCAGGTACTGCGTGATCGAGTCCTCGAGAGCGAGCCGACCCTCCTCCACCATCAACATGACCGCAGCGGACGTGAACTGCTTGCCGACCGATCCCGACTGGAAGATCGTCTCTGGCGTCACCGGCACGTGATGCTCGATGTTCGATTCTCCGTAGCCTTTGGCAACGACGAGCGCTCCGTCCTTCACGATCGCGAGCGAGATGCCGGGCACCTTCTGCTGCCGCATTTGCTCCGCGACGAAGCTGTCGACGCGTGCGGCCCACTCCGGAACCGGCGGTACCGCGGCGGTCGCGGTCGCTGCGTGCAGGGTGAGCATGAGGATCGCGGGGAATACAGGCATGATCGCAAGCGTACTCCCTGGCTTTCACTGGAAATCGCGCGGGATCGTGTCCGTCCACGTCTTCTCGCGCAGCAGCTTGCCGTTCTCGCTGAGTCGGCGCCGGTAGGAGTAGTGGAAATTGTCCAGGTCGCTGCTGAAGGACAGTTCGGCTTCCCACAGCAGCGTGCGGCCGGGCAGCTCGACCTCCAAGCGGTGCGAGCCTTGCACCGCCGCCTTCGCCGGATCGCCGTCCCTGACCGTGTGGCGGATGGATTCGCGGTAGCGCTCGACACCCCAGGGATAGCGCTGGCCGCCGGTGTTGGTCGCCGTCGCCGTTGCATCGCCCGGTCTGCGGGTTGCGGTCTACCGAAGAGATTTCACCATAGCCGGAGCTCGTACCGGCATCGAGCGTCTCGAATCCGGCCAGCGTCGGGCTCTCGCTCGGCGGCAGGAATGCGGGCACGGGTCGCGGCGCATGGGGCACGACCGGCAGCACAACCCGCGACGCATCCGGTCCCAGCTGCAGCGTGCTCGTCAGTGGGAAAGGCGTCGGCCAGAGCATCGGCCACTGCGCGTTGTTCACCGCGACGCGAATTCGATGCCCTTTCGGAAATACCCAGGAAGTGAAGTGCATTTCGATCTCGAGCGCGAACGTCTCACCCGGCACCAGCGGCGAGGGTTCCCGCGCAGACTTGCGATGTGTACCGTTGAAGCCGGCGCCGGCCACCTGCGTCACCGTTCCGTCGGGCGCGACGTCCGAGACGCGCGCGAACCAGTTGGCGCGTGGTGCGTCCGCGGACACGGTCAGCAAGGCGCGCGGCATCCCGAGGATCTCGGTGTCGTTCTCGAGCGGCGCGCTGTCGTAGACCAGGCTGTAGGCGTCGGTCGGCCGCTGATCGTGAGCGACGTCACCCCACCACATCACCGGGCCGCCGGCCTCGATGCCGATCGAGGGAAAATAGCGCAACCGATGCGTGGCTGACTGCGGCGTCTCCCGCTTGAGCGTGTGATCGGGTTGCAGATGCATCACCTCGTCGCGAATCCGCGCGATCGGCCAGCCATCCTCGTATCGCCAGGCACCCGGCGCCTCCTCGAGATACGGGCCCGGCGCATGCCAGTTCCGGACAAAGACCGCAAATCGAGGCTCGTCCATGATTCCTGTGTCGATGCCCTTCAGCCACTGGTCGAACCAACGCACGGCCTCGTGCCGCCATTCGATACCCGGCTTGGGATACGGCTCGTGGGGCCAGGCATGCGACCACGGGCCGATGATCGCCTTTACCGGTGCCTTCACGTTCGCGAGCATCCGCGGCACGCTGTCGCGATAACCGTCGTACCAGCCCGCGATTAGAAGGCTCGGGATGCGGATGTCGGCGTAGTGGCCCTTCGCCGATGCGCGGTCCCAGAACGTGCCGTCGCGCTGCTGTCGCTTGTAGGTCATCATCCATGGCTGCGTGTCGAAGCGGTCACGGAAGTACGCCTCGTCGATCACGTAGCCGGGCGCGCCCGGGCGGGCATTGTCGAGATCCTGGCTCATCTCCCAGGAATCGACGTGGATGATCCCGTCGATGAAGTGCACGTCCTCCTGGTACAGATCCTCGGTCGCATCGACGGCGATGATCGCCTTCAGCGCCGGCGGGTTGCGCAACGCCATCTGGATCGAGTTGAACCCGCCCCAGGAGATGCCGAACATGCCGACGTTGCCAGTTGACCAGCTCTGCCGCGACAGCCAGTCGATCACGGCCTCGCCGTCCTCGTGCTCGATGTCGGAATACTCGTAGGGGATCAGGCGGCCTTCGCTGTTGCCGGTGCCACGAATGTCGACGGCGGCGACGACGTAGCCGCGCTGCACGAAGTACGAGTAGAGCGGGTAGTTGCGGCCACGCCCCTCGGCCTTGCGATACGGCAGGTACTCGAGCAGCACTGGAAACCGCTCGCCTGCCTTGCCGCCGTCGGGCATATAAAGATCGGCGGACAGTCGCACACCGTCGGGCAACGCGATCCACGCTTCGTCGATGCGGATGCCGTATGACGGAGCCGACGGCTGCGTCGGGGCCGCGTGGACGGGCACCGGAAGTCGCGAGTAACAGGACGCAGACAAGGGACCGCAATGCCGATGCCGCTGAACGACGATGCATCTCGACCCCTTGGGAACCGCCGGCGCAGCAAACTAGCACAGACGCCGTCGCGTGCGCCCGGGTCCCGGCTGCGGAGGTCCTCCCGCGGTCCGTGACCATTGCCCGCAACTTGTCCGCGACGCGCCGGCCGCGCGACAATCCAGTCCTCTCAAAGGCGACCGGTATGACACACCAGACGTCCTGGCCCGCGATGGTTGTACTCGTGTCGCTCGGACTGCCCGTCGGAGGTTGCATGTCGAATGCTCCGCCGTCCGAAGCGAGCCTGACCGGGACCGCCACTTACCGCGAACGGATCGCGCTGCCGGCGGACGCCGTCTTCGAAGCGACCCTGGAGGACGTCACGCGCGCCGACGCGCCGGCCGAAGTGATCGGGCGCACACGGATGGACTCGCCGGGTAATCCGCCGTTCAAGTTCAAGATCGCCTACGACCCCGCGCGCATCGACCAGTCGCATCGGTACACGGTGCGGGCGAAGATTACCCACGGGGACCGGCTGATGTTCGCCACCGATACCCACTACCCGGTGTTGAGCGCGGGAAAACCCGGCCACGTGGACATGCTGATGCGCATGCCGCCCCCGACGGAGCCGACGGCATCGACCGCGGCGCTGGAAAACACCTATTGGAAACTGGTTCGTCTCGGCGGCACGGCGGTCACCGTGGCTGATGGCCAGCGTGAGCCGCATTTCATCCTGCAACCGGGAGAGAAGCGTGTCGCGGGCTCCGGCGGCTGCAACCGCATGATGGGAAGCTATACGCTCGATGGCAGCAAGCTCGCCTTCAGCCAGATGGCCGGCACGAAGATGGCCTGCCCGGAGGGCATGGACGTCGAGCGAGCGTTTCACGCTGCACTGGGCAAGGTCGCGACCTGGCGCATCGACGGGGAGACGCTGGAACTGTTCGATGCCGGCGGGGCGTCCGTCGCGGAGTTCGAGTCGCGCTACATGAAATAGCGCCGGAGCCGCGACGACTGGGGGTCTCTATAACTGGGCGTCGAGGTGCAGGACGCGGGCGATCCAGGCCTGGAAGCGCTGCCAGGCGGAGGCCTTGGGATCGCGATCGAAGGTCTCGTTGCCGTCGCTCCAGCGAAGCTCGCCGTCGACCAGCGTGACCTGCCACGCGTGTTCGGGGCCGCTCTGCTCCGCGAAGATCGCCTCGAGCTGCCGCGCGAGGGCAGGACTCTCGACCATGACCCCTTGCTCGCAGTTGAGCCAGGTCGAGCGCGGGTCGAGGTTGTAACTGCCGACGAAGAGCGCCCGCCCGTCCACCGCGAGCGCCTTGGTGTGCAGGCTTGCGCCCGAGGAGCCGAACAGGCTCGATTGCGACGTTGCTGCCAGGAAGTGGCTTCAATTCCCAGACCTGCACCCCGCCCTCGACCAGCGGCCGGCGATAGCGGACATAGCCGCCATGCACCGCGGCCACGTCGTTCGCGATGAGTGAGTTGGTGAGGACGCGCACGCGCTTGCCGTCCTTGACGGCGTTCACCCACGACTGCGTCACCTTGTCGCCCGGCACGAAATACGGCGAGATGACGGCAAGCTCCGTCTGCATCGAGCGCAGCATCTGCGCCAGCGATCTGCACGACCTGGGAGCGCGCGGGATCGTCCTCGCGCATCGTGGCCTTGAGCGGATCGTCGGAGGCGAAGTGGTACCGGTCGGACCACTCCATCGGCCAGTCGCCCGACACCAGGCGTTGCACCGCATCGTCGGCGCGCAGGATGTCCGCGTAGCGGCTGGTACCTACATCCTTGAGGCCGTCCGCGAGCTGCGTCCGCAGCGCCTCGAGTGCGGCGGCGTTGACACCTGCCGGGTCGAGCAGCTCCATCGGGTACGCCGCCGGCGAATTCCAGTACCGGTCGAACGACGCCGACGCGTCGCGGACGATCGGCCCGATCATCGCGAAGTCGAGGTCGACGAAGTTGACCTCGTCACTCGCGCCGAAGTACTCGTCACCCAGGTTGCGGCCACCCACTATCGCGATGCGGTTGTCCGCGATCCAGGTCTTGTTGTGCATCCGGTGGTTGATCCGACCGAAGCTTGTCAGGCCCTCGCCCACCAGACTCATCGTGCCCGTGCGCGATGCGAAGGGATTGAACATCCGCACGCTGATGTTCCGGTGCGCGGCAAGTGCTGCGAAGCCCATGTTCTTTGACCGCGCGTCCATGTCGTCAACCAGCAACCGGACCTTGACGCCGCGGTCCGCGGCCTCGACCAGACGCAGCGCGAGAAACGCGCCAGTGAGATCCGGGTGCCAGATGTAGGTCTGTACGTCGAGGCTGCGACCGGCGAGCCGCGCGCTGCGCGCACGGAGAACGAACGCCTCGGTTCCTTCGCGCAGCAGCCGGAAGGCGGAGGCGCCTGGGTGACGCGCCTCCGCCGATGCGATGATCCCGTCCACCTCGGTGCCTTCGCCCGCGGGAACGGCGGTCTCGATCGGCAGTTCCGGTCGCGGCTGCAGCTGGGCACAGGCCGCGAGGCCGACCAGCAGCAGTAAGCGCCAGCGCCCGGCGCAAGGTGGGCAAGATCGATACTCCGGCCGGCTACGACGCCGTCTTCCTCGAACGCACGACAACCGTACCGGCGAGCTTGTCGTGCCAGCCCTGCTTTCGCGGATCGAACGCAACCCAGACGAAGCCGATCATGAGCGGCAGCATGGAGACGTAGTACGCGAAGTACCGGCCGACGAGCTGCCCGGTGCTCGGACGACCGCCGGTCCGTGCATCAACGATGCGGGCTCCGATCGCCATCTTGCCGGGCGTCGCCTGTCGGTAGATCCAGAACAACACTACCGCGACCGCCGGCAGCAACCAGTTGATGAGGAAGTCCGCCGGTCCCTGAACCATGGCGGCCGAGGACCAGTAGTCCTTGCCGTAGATCCAGGTCACCAGCGGAAAGCAGATCGCGATGACCAGGATGGTGTCGATGATGCTCGCGCCGACGCGCGCCCAGAAACCGACGTACTCCAATTCGCTTTCGTTCATGTTCCCTGAAACACCGCAAACTTCGGATAGAGCCTTGCCACGCAGGTGCGTATAGCGGAAAACGGGCCGGATCTCTACTGGCCCCTCAGCGGGACATCAGACTTCCTCAAGCACCGGCGCCGAGCTCCCCGACGGCGCCTCGATCCCGAGCAGTGCTGCGATCGTCGGCGCAATGCTCGCGGGTTCGACCTCACGCCAGAGGATCGCCGGCCGTATCCCGGCCCCGGTGAAGATCACCGGGACATGCGTGTCGTAGCTGTAAGGCGAGCCGTGCATGGCACCGCAGCACTCGGCGTCGTGGTAGAGATACCAGAACTGCTTCTGCACGATCACGACGTCGCCCGAGCGATCCGGGTGAAACGCGCGCTGCATGCGCCGCATCAGCGCGGTCTGCGGCAGGCGTCCGGCGAGCAGGTCGCTGCGCGTAATGGCGTGCGCAACCCCCGGCACCAGGCGCATCTCTGCCGCGAGCGCCTCTTCGACGGCGGCGAAGTCGAGCTTGAGCGCAGAAATCTTCGTCCGGTCCAGATAGAGACCCGGTGGCACGAATGCGGCAACCAGTTCCGCGTTCACTCCAAAGCGCGATGCCAGCGCCTGGTTCATCTGCTCGCGGAGCTTGTCCGGGTACAACCGCCCGGCGTCGAATCGCTCGGACAGCTTCACCTCCGGTATCTCGTCGACGCCGTGATCGGCGGCCAGTACGATGAGCAGGCGGCCGCTCTCCACCTGCTCGTCGACGAACTTGAAGAATGCGGCGAGCATCGCGTCGAGCCGCAGGAGCGAGTCCTCGTACTCGAGGCTATTCGGGCCAAATCCGTGCCCGGCATAGTCGAGATGCGCGAGCGACACGGACAGATAGTCAGTCGCTGGCCCGCGTCCCAGACTCTCGCGCTCGATCAGCTCGCGGGCGAAGGCAAGGGTGTACTCATCGAACGCCGGCAGCTCCGGCATCGCCTCGAAGAGTACTTGATCGGCGCTGTCGGGCAACCTGTGCGGAAAGGTCTTGCCGACCCCGGGCGTCGGCCGCGCGTGCTCGTTCACCCGCATTGCTGGGGTGAAGTCGCGAGCGGACGCCTCAAGCGGCGTCCACTCGCGACCCCGGAAACGCTCGGCGGGATTCGAAGCGTTCCACGCGGTCACCCACGCGGCGGGCGACGACCCGTACCACGAGCTGTGCCCGAACCGTCCCGTCTTGTCGTCGAACCAGTAGGCTATGCCGCGCCGCCCGGCAGGAATGATGGCGCTTCGATCCTTGCCAGCGACGGCAAACGCACGTGCGCGCCCGCCGGACGCGGCGACCAGCTCGTCACCGAGCGTCGTCGAGCCCAGGTTCCGCGGCGAGAGTCCGTGCTCGGGATCGAACAGGCAGTTGATGCGCTTGCCGAGCGCGCGATCGAACCACTGGTTGGCCACCATGCCGTGCTCGGCGGTGTCCGCGCCAGTCACGAGGACCGCGTGGCCACTCGCGGTGAAGGTGTTGCCGGTGCCGTAATGCGCGTTCGCGTACCAGACACCCTGCTCCATCAGCCGCCTGAAGCCCCCGGCGCCGAATCGATCGCGGAACCGCGGCAGCATGTCGCCGCGCAGCTGATCGACGGTCACCTGAAGTACGAGCCGCGGCGGCTCGGCCGTGTGACCTGGGCCGGCGCAAACCACGAGCGCCAGCACCAGCGCCAGCATCCGGCTGCGCGGTGCGCAATCGCGCGTCGTCATACGAGTCTCCCTGTGTTCGAATTCGTGTTCTCTGATTCGGAGGCGGCATTATGAGCCGGTCGCGGATTGACGCGCATCCTGCCCGGGCGTAGCGTCGGCCCAAGAATAAAGGGGGGCCGACCATGTATATGACTAAGCGTGTATTGGCGGGCGTCGCTGCCCTGCTTGGCTGCCTGGGTGCGACGGTTTCGTCGGCGCAGACCCCGGCCGTCGTCGCAGCGGCGCTCAAGGATCTCACGAGCATGTGCACCGAGGCGGGTGGCAAGCCGCTCGCAGCGGATGCGGTGAAGCGCGCGGACCTGAATGCCGACGGGAAGGAGGATTACGTTCTCGACGGCGGGTCGGTTGGTTGCGACGGCTTCGCCAGCCTCTACGGCGACCGCGAGAAAGGTGTCACCGTGTATGTCGGCGACGGCAAGGGCGGTGCGAAGCAAGCCTTCAGCGACATGACCTACGGCATGAAGATCGACGGGACGGGCCCCGCCGCGAAGCTCTGGCTGACGGTGAGCGGGGCTGGTTGCGGCAAAAACCGGCGGCGGATTTCGCCAGCGAATCGTTCTGCGACCGCCCCATCGTGTGGAACCCAAAGACGAATGCGTTCGACTACGCGCCGGTGTCGACGGTGAAGATGATCGAGTGACAGCGGCGTCTTCGCCGGCCGATTGTTCTCCGCCTACCGCTCCACCAAGATGCCCAATCGCCCTCTCAGGGGTAATTCCTTGCCCCGGAAGAAGGCTTCGACCTTATCGATACTCGAGGTGCCCGACGAGTCGACGTCATTCCATTCAGCGGCGCTGTCCAATGTGGGATCGTCGAGCAGCTGCTGCTGCAAGGACCCGACGGCACGCTGGAATCCCCACTTGATGATGAACGGCTCACGCGGGTAATTCATCACCAGTTGCTTCCCTCTGAACACGTATCGGCCGCCACGGGCTCATCCGGAAGGTTGACGATCTTGTCTGGCATCGACGGAATGGCGAACTGTTTACCTTCAAAGTCGATTGTGATCGCTTCCAGACGAACACGGAGAATCATTTCATCATGCTCCTCGTGCGACGGAACTTGGGCCTCAGTAGGCTGACACAGGAATGCAACGACCGATTCAGCCTTGGCCGGCCCCGGAATCGCAAATCGCGCCACGGAAGACCGTGCAACCGTCGCGCCGCTGGCGAAGAATGCGTGCTGGGCGGGAATTGCATTGGAGGATGACTCATGAGTGCCAGGACCCTCATCGTCAGCGCGTGCCTGGTCCTGCCCATCAGAGATAACGGCTGCTCAACGAGCAGAGATGGAGGCGGCCATGGCGGCTGATGCGGCCGAGAGACCGCAGACCGAGACCAAGCGTGAGTGCATCACGAAAAAGGACATCGAGAATCCGTTTCAGTCGGATACGGAAGGGGCATGAGTCGTCGGGGTGGCGGGAGACGCGCCCGACAGCTTTCAGCTCTCGAGAGTGAGCTGCGCAGGTTCCGGTTCGAGCTCTACGAGGAGATTTGGATCATCGTTTTCCGGCTTATTGACACGCTTGGTCACGCGGTGTGCCCGCATCAGTTCCGACGGATACGGGACTAACAATTCCTTTGCCTGCTCCGGCGTGCCGGTGAGCCAGCTATTTACTGCTTCCGGCGGCAGGATCAAAGGCATGCGCTGCTTGGCGTTATGGATCTCGGCGAGCAGTTCGTTCGCCGGCATCGTGATGATCGCGCAAGACAGTATTTCTTCGCCGGCGTCGGTTCTTGCCCGATCCCAAAGCGCCGCGATTGAGAAAACTTCGTCGTCCCCTGCCGGTTGGATGTAATGCGGCTGCTTGGTGCCGTTCGGCTGGACCTGCCATTCGTAGAAGCCCCCTGCCGGCATCACGCAACGCTGGCCACGCTTCCACGGACCGCGCCACGCGGGTGCGATCTCCAGCTTTTCGATCATCGCGTTGATGGTCGAGTACTTTGGGGGCTCTCCGCCGGTCCAGTAAGGAATCAATCCCCACCGCATGAGATCGATGCGACGCTCTCCATCGACAGTGCGAATAACCCGCAGGACAGGAACCTGCTGGCTGGGCGCGACGTTATAGCTCGGCCGGTATGCTCCATCCATCCAGGCCTGCCATTGCCGCCCAGTAAGGTTATAGGCGCGCTCCATCGCGGCCTCGGTTGGAGATACGTAGCGTCCACACATCCAAAGATGATCCGCGATGACGCGGAGCAGTGTCCATACAGTATTGTCAGGTCCCGAATACTGTACGAGACATCGATTAGATACTCACAGGCGAGGCACCGCAGCGTCGTGCCAGGTGGGCAACCGATCCAGACGCAACCGCGCAGGCGGGATCAGCGACAAGCCATCGTTGCCCGCCAGAATGGATCGAGCAATTTCTAGGCTTCAGAACACCCACGGCCAGACAACGAAACCGCCTCGTGAGACGAGCCTGCGATGTACAGCTTTGAGTGACTGACGCTCGCTTACTCTGCGACTCTGCGACGCCCCCATTGGGACGTTCGTAGTGCCAGGAACAGGCGCACGTCTGGCCGTCGCCGCCGGCACCTTCGGAGGTGCCGCTGCAATTGGCATCCGTCGGGCTGGTATCCCATGTGCACGCCCCGGCGCAGCCGCTATCACGCTGGCATCGGATCGACCCTCCGGTACCGTCGTTGATCCTGAACGCGACAATCGCGCCCTCCGGTGTCGCGGTGAGCGTTGTCCCCTTGGCAAGTTTCAATGCGGTGGGGCTGGCGGCTCTGAAAGTGCCATAGTTTGCGCCGGCCTTGATCGGCCCTTCGGCCGTCGTAACGGCGTCTTCCTTCGGCTGGGCCGAGGTTGCTGGCCCGGTCGATGGCTTGGTATCTGGTCCCGTTGGCTCGGATTTCTTGTTGCAGGCGGCGATAAGAATAGTCGCACAGAGGATTACGGTAGCGCGGTTAAGCATGGCGGCTTCCTCCTTTTGTTCAGCCCTTCCTTTCGTAGTCGCAGCGGGTAGAGCTGTTAGCCTCACCATCGCGCGTTTGTCCTTGAGATCGTGTAGGACAATACGCCTAGATTCGGCCGGATCGCTCTGAAACAGTCGGCTCACTGGCGAGTCGCTGCTAAAGACTGCGACCCGAGCCCGTTGGAGCTGAGCCATGGCAGGTTTGATCGGCGAGGGCCAAGCCTTTTGACGCGGTCTAGCTCTGGCCTAGCGACTTTGCGTCGGACGCCACCTGGGCCCACGACGCCAAGGCTGAACATCGCGAGGAAGCTCAGTGCCCCTGCGTAGTGAGCCCGACGTGCCCCAGATAACAAACCTTCTCCGAGCCTCGGCGCGAACCGCGTCGATCTCGTCCCGGCACTTCATGCAGAAGTCATCCTGGTCCTCAGCGTCTCGACCGCATTCGATTGTTCGGCAAACTCGAGACTCACCGGAATGAGTCACTGACTCTTCGAAGCGAAATCTGCTGTCCATATGCATGCTCCATTTGCAGGGTCCGGGCAGATCATGTTCTGTGCGCGGGAACGAAGTCGGTAGCGACAACGTTATAAGTTGGTGACGCCGTCAACGCGCGGCTCGTCAGATCGACGCCGGAAGTAAAAAGCCCGGCACAGGGCCGGGCTTCGCGTCGCTCGCTGTAGGGGGAACTATGCAGCCTAATCACGTGAGGGCTAACCCCACCCGTGCCGAGGCCCGAGCAACGTTCTCCCCACTACGCTTACTCGAGCGCGGTCTCCTGGTAGCTCGTCGAGCGCCACTTGCCGTCTTGGCGAACATAAACGGCAGTTGAGTACACCTTGGCTGGCAGCTTCTGGCCGTCGCACGTCGTATCTTGCGTCGCCGTGTAGGTGAGGATCGCGACATCCGGCGATAGCTGACGCAGGCTGCTGTCCGAGAACTCGAATTCCTTCATCTGGCAGTTATGGCTGCCCACGTCGGCGATGATCTTGTCCCTGCCTTTCGAAACGCCCGCTCCTGCGACGACCTGCACGGCGTCCTCGGTCATCGTGTCCTTCATCGCCGTGGTGTCGCGCTTGGCCCAAGCCGACCATCCGCTCTTCTCCCTGGCGAGCAGGTCTGCCTTGAGATCACTGGCCATCGACGGCGAAACTACGGCAACGGCCAGCAGCAGCGCGGTCATGATTGATTTCATCGATTGATCCCCCTGTGACGGTCCCGCGGTACGCGGAACGAATCGTTGAAGCGGCAGGTAGCCATATAGCGTGCTATTTCAAAAAGTATGCTCTTTCGGCCATCGCCGTCGCAATGCACGTCTGTCGTCGCCTGCTGCACTTGCTTAACGATGACATCACGCAGTTCCGACAAAACTTGGTGCGGTTTGCCGATGCCTTGCTCTGGTGGCGGAGAGGGTGGGATTCGAACCCACGAACCCCGTGAGGGGTCTCCGGTTTTCAAGACCGGTGCAATCAACCGCTCTGCCACCTCTCCGATCGAAGTGAATCAACGGCTTAGGCGGTATTCTGCCCTACTCCGCCGAGCCTTTCTTGCCGCCCAGTTTCAATCTTGTTTTCACTGCGCCACATCAGTCGCGCCATTGCGTCTGTCGGCTGAAAGCCTGTTCGCAGCAGATCAGAGCTCTGCATCGGCTTGCCCGTCGCTGACGGACAGACGAAGTCGTCCTCGCGCTTCGTTCCCTATGTGCGGTAGCGTACAGATGGCGCGAGCCTACCGTCGCGAGGCTCCTGGTCAGTGATCAAAAGCACTGACTTATTCAGCGACGGGAATGACGCTGAGTACGGCATGAGGTCGTCGGAAACCGCAGTGTCACTAAAGCACTCCCCAACTGCCGACCAGGCCATTCCCGGCAAGGGCAGCCCGGTGACGCCATCTGTTTCTCAGAGTGACGTCTATGTCGGAGCGAGGCTCACACGGGGGATTCTGTACGGTCTGCCTATCAGCACGTTGTTCTGGCTGCTGATCGCGCTGACGTTTGCTAGCTAGCGTGCATGAGTAAGGCTGCGCGGCTTGCCCGCCGCTGCTAAATCATTAGACAACAGGCGCGTAGGACTATTTCAGAGAAAAGGTTGTCGGGCGCGTTTCCCGCCACCCCTACGAATCATGCACTTGTGTGCGAGACATTAGGCGTTGTGCGCCAATCCTAAGACTTGAAAATACGCCTACAGATGCGTGCTCTCAGCGCCGCCCATGTACGGCTTGAGTGCGGCCGGCACGCTTACGCTTCCATCGGCCTGCTGGTTGTTTTCGAGCACTGCGATGAGGGCGCGACCCACCGCGACCCCGGAGCCGTTCAGCGTATGGACAGGCTCGGTCTTTCCCGTCGCGGGATTTCGCCACCGCGCCTGCATCCGCCGCGCCTGGAACGCTTCGCAGTTGCTGCACGAGGAAATCTCGCGATACGCCTGCTGCCCCGGCAGCCACACCTCCAGGTCGTAGGTCTTGGCGCTCTGGAATCCGACGTCGCCGCTGCAGAGCGCGACGACCCGATAAGGCAGTTCCAGACCCTGCAGCACCTGCTCGGCGTGGCCGGTCAGCTCCTCGAGCGCCGCGTAGGAATCCTCGGGCCGGACGATCTGCACCAGCTCGACTTTCTCGAACTGGTGTTGACGGATCATGCCGCGGGTGTCCTTCCCGTGCGAGCCGGCCTCGGCACGAAAGCACGGCGTGTGCGCCACGTACTTCCGAGGCAGCGAGGCCGCCTCGACAATCGTCTCGCGCACGAGGTTCGTCACCGGCACTTCGGCCGTCGGGATCAGGAAGCGCTCCTGCTCGTCCGAAACGATGCGGAAGAGATCGGCCTCGAACTTCGGCAGCTGGCCGGTTCCAATCAGCGCGGGCCGCCCGACGAGATAGGGCACGTACACTTCCACATATCCGTGCCGGCTCGTGTGCAGGTCGAGCATGTACTGGATCAGCGCGCGGTGCAGACGCGCGAACGCGCCCGTGAGCACAGCGAATCGCGCGCCGGCGATTCTCGCCGCCGCTTCGAGGTCGAGCATCCCGGCCTTCTCGCCGAGGGCGACGTGGTCGAGCGGTGTGAAAGGCGAACGAGCGCGGCTCGCCCCAGCGGCGCAGCTCGACGTTCGCGGTCTCATCGCGGCCTTCCGGTACGGAGTCGTGCAGCAGGTTCGGCAGCGTGAGCACCAGCGCGTCGAACTCCTCCTGCACGCGGCTGAGGTCGTCATCCAGGGCCTCGAGCTCCTTCGCGAGCGCTTCGCCCTGCGCGAGGAGCGGCGCGATGTCCCGGCCCTCGGCCTTGGCCTTGCCGACGGTCTTCGCGTGGGCGTTCCGTGCCGCGCGGACCTCGTCCGCCGCAACCTGGAGGCTCTTTCGCCGCTCCTCCAGTGCTCGGAAGCGCGCCAGGTCGAGCGCGAAGCCGCGCCGCGCGAGATTGCGCGCCGACGCCCTCGGGGTCTGTTCTCAACAGACGACTGTCCAGCATCCTCCCTCCATCATATTCCTGCCGCCGCCGGGCGAGTGCCTCGGCGATCTTGATCTCTAGTCCGCGCGGCACCGGGCTCATAGTACCGGCGCGCTGGCAGATCATCGGGAAAATAGCGTTTCGCCCGCGGCAAACGCGTCCGGCTCGTCGTGCGCGTACCGATATCCCTTGCCGTAACCGAGCCCTTTCATGAGGCCAGTCGGCGCATTTCGCAGCCGCAGCGGCACCTCGAGCGTGCCCTGTTCCTGCGCGTCGGCCATCGCGGCCTTGAAGGCGGCGTACACGGCATTGCTCTTCGCGGCGCAGGCCATGAACACCACGGCCTGCGCGATGCGCGAGCTCGCCTTCGGGACTGCCGAGCCGCTCGTACACTTCGCACGCCTCGAGCGCGACCGTGAGCGCGCGTGGATCGGCATTGCCGATGTCCTCGGACGCCATGCGCAGCACGCGCCGGGCGATGTAGCGTGGATCGCAGCCGCCGTCGAGCATCCGGCAGAGCCAGTAGAGCGAGGCGTCCGGGTCGGAGCCGCGCACAGCCTTGTGCAGCGCCGAGATCTGATCGTAGAAAAGCTCCCCCTGCTTGTCGAAGCGGCGATAGCCGCCCGCCGAGACTTCGGCGGCGATGGCTTCCGTCACCGTGCCGTCGCCCGCGCGTGCCAGATCGAGCGCGACCTCGAGCAGGTTCAGGCCGCGCCGCGCATCGCCATCGGCGGCGCGTGAGATCAGCTCGAGAGCTGCGGCGTCGGCCGTGACCGGTCCATTGGCCTCGCCCTCACGCGCCAGCGCGCGCTCGAGCACCACGCGGATGTCCTCCGCCGACAGCGCGCGCAGCACATAGACGCGCGCGCGCGACAGGAGCGCGCTGTTGATCTCGAACGAGGGGTTCTCGGTCGTCGCGCCGATGAAGTAGAGCGTCCCGTCCTCGACGTAGGGCAGGAACGCGTCCTGCTGCGCCTTGTTGAAACGGTGCACTTCGTCGAGAAACAGGATGGTCGCCCGCTGCGAGCTCGATCGGAGTCCCTGCGCCTTCTCGACCGCGGCGCGCACATCCTTGACGCCCGCCATCACCGCGGACAGCGCCACGAACTCCGCGTCGCAAGTGCGCGCGACCAGTCGCGCGAGCGTCGTCTTGCCGGTGCCCGGCGGACCCCAGAGGATCATCGAGTGCAGGCTTCGGCCTTCGATCAGGCCGACGTAGTGGTTTGCCCGGCGCGAGCAGGTGCGACTGACCGACGAACTCCTCCAGGCTCGCGGGTCGCATCCGGTCCGCGAGCGGTCGCCCGACCTCGGACCCGGCCGGCGACCTCAGATCCGCGCGAGCCACGTCTCCAGCCTGTACGGCCAGCTCGCAAGGCCCGCCGCCGCCGCCATCGCGCCGAGACCGATGCCTGCGGCGTTCGCGAGCATGTCACGCGCGTCGGCGGTGCGGTGCATGTGCATCGCTCCCTGCGCGATCTCGAGCGCAAGGCCCATCCCGAGCAGTGCCAGTGCGCACCAGCGCCAGGTGCGCCGCGGCTG
This sequence comes from uncultured Gammaproteobacteria bacterium, assembly GCA_963728295.1. GTDB lineage: Bacteria > Pseudomonadota > Gammaproteobacteria > Steroidobacterales > Steroidobacteraceae > DATJKD01. Next base: position 127,000 of record CAVSKB010000019.1, read on the forward strand.
TAATCCCGCGAACCAAACCATGAGCACGAGGTAGGCGCTCGCGTGCGCCACCTTGTCGGCACCCGGGAAGCGTCCGGGCGCGCCGCCCGGGACGAGGCTCGAGACGATCACGGCGATGACAAGGGCCACGCCGAGCGCCAGCCAAAGGCGGCGGTGCGCCAGGGGTTGTGGCGCGGCGCTCACGACGCACTGTCCCCGATCACGTCCGCACCGGGGGGCGGCTCGAAGCGGAACAGCTTGTCATCGAGCGCCGCGTTGCGCCTGAGGCCCGAAAAGTCGATGCGTGTGGTCTGGCCGAGCTTGTCGACGAGCTCCATCCCGGCAAGCTCACCGTTGGTTCCCAACGCGAGGCTCACCGATTCGAAATCCGAAGTCGTCCGCCAGTGGCTTCAAGCGGCACCAGGTCCAGTCACCGTCCTTCTCGACGGACAGCGAATCGAAGCTGTCGGCGATACGCCCGGCGCCCGAGAGCAGCATCGCGGGTGTGGAACCGAGCCCCTCCTCGAGCCCGCGCACCGTGACCTGCTGCAGGTCGGAATCGTAGAGCCAGAGCTTTCGCCCGTCGGCGACGATGACCTGCTGGTAGGGGTCGAGATAGTCCCAGCGAAACCGGTCGGGCCGGGCGATCGACAGCGTGCCCGTAGCCCGCTCGGTGATGCGGCCTTCGCGATCGCGGACCGCCTGCACGAACGACGCCGACAGTGTCTTGACGCCTGACAGATAGCTCGCGACGCAAGTGACGGCATCGTCCGCCGCGTGCGCCGCGCCTGCGAGCGTCAGGCCCGCGACGGCCGCGGAGCATGCGCGTAGAGCCGCCCTTGTGACCTGCGATCTCACTCGGCGTCGGGCGGCGGCGGGGCAAGGACTTCGCGGCTGCCGTTGGTCTGCAAGGGGCCGACGAGCCCCGCGGCTTCCATCGTCTCGATCATGCGTGCGGCGCGGTTGTAGCCGATCTTGAGTCGCCGCTGCACACCCGAGATCGAGGCCTTGCGGCTCTCGGTGACGATCCGCACCGCCTCGTCGTAGAGCGGGTCCTGCTCCGCGTCGACGCCCTCCTCGCCGATGGCCTCGCCCGGCTCGCCCGGCAGACCCGGGATCGGCGCCGAGGGTCCGTCGAGGATCTCGTCGACATACATCGGTGGCTTCGTGCCGCGGAGCGAACCCACCACCCGATGCACTTCCTGGTCGGAGACGAAGGCGCCGTGCACGCGCACCGGCACCGAAGTGCCGGGCTGCAGGAACAGCATGTCGCCGTGACCGAGCAGCGACTCCGCGCCGCTCTGGTCGAGGATGGTGCGCGAATCGACCTTGGCCGACACCTGGAAGGCGATGCGGGTCGGGATGTTGGCCTTGATGAGACCCGTAATCACGTCGACCGATGGGCGCTGCGTGGCAAGGATCAGGTGGATCCCGGAGGCGCGCGCCTTCTGTGCAAGGCGTGTGATCAGCTCCTCGACCCTCTTGCCGACGATCAACATCATGTCGGCCAGCTCGTCGACGATCACCACCACGTAGGGCAGCGGCTCGAGCAGCGGCACGGTCTGCGGATCTCCGCCGGGCGGCAGGCGCTTCATCTCGATCGGGTCGCGGAGCGGCCGGCCCGCCTCGTTCGCCTCCTGGATCTTGCGGTTAAAGCCGACGAGGTTGCGCACGCCGGTCGCGGCCATGAGTTGATAGCGCCGCTCCATCTCCGCGACGCACCAGCGCAGCGCGTTCGCCGCCTGCTTCATGTCCGTCACGACGGGCGCGAGCAGGTGCGGGATGCCCTCGTATACGGAGAGCTCCAGCATCTTCGGGTCGATCATGATCAGCCGTACGTGCTCGGCCGAGGACTTGTACAGCAGCGACAGCACCATCGCGTTGACGGCGGTCGACTTGCCCGAACCGGTCGTGCCGCCGACCAGCAGATGCGGCATGCGCGTCAGGTCGGCGACCACCGGTGCGCCGCCGATGTCCTTGCCGAGCACCAGCGCGAGCGGCGAGGCGAGCTCGTCGTAGGCCTTGCTCTTGATGATCTCGCCCAGCGTCACGATCTCGCGCGCCTCGTTCGGAATCTCGAGACCCATGGTCGACTTGCCAGGGATGATCTCGACAACGCGCACGCTGATCGCGGAAAGAGAGCGCGCCAGGTCCTTCGCGAGATTCGAGATCTGGCTCACCTTCACACCGGGGGCGGGCCTGAGCTCGAAACGCGTGATTACCGGCCCAGGATGCACCTCGACGACCTCGGCTTCGACGCCGAAGTCGCGCAGCTTGAGCTCGACCAGCCGCGACATCGCCTCGAGCGCCTCGGCGGAATATCCGCCCTGGCGTGGCGGCGCGTCGTCGAGCAGCGACAGCGGCGGCAGCGCGGTGGAGCCTGGCTTCTCGAACAGCGGAACCTGCCGCTCCTTCTCGACGCGCTCGCTTTTCTCGACCCGGGGCGCGACAGGCTCGATCTTCGGCGGCTTGCGCTCGGCGACTTTCTTCTGCTCCTCGCGCACCACTTCCGCGCGCGCCTGCTTGACCTCGCGGCCGGCCTTGACGTCGCGCGCGGTGGAGAGCCGGTCGCGAATCCAGGACAGGCTGTCGAGCACGCCGTGCCCGATGCGGTCCATCGCCCCGAGCCACGACACACCCGTAAAGAGCGATACCGATCCAAGCCACACCGCGAGCAGGAGCAGCGTCGCGCCCAGGAAGCTCATCGCCGGAAGCGAGGCCATCGCCCAGCATCGAGCCAAGCACGCCGCCGGCCGTATTCGGGTAGTCGCCTGGCGCGAAGTGCAGCGTCGCGAGCCCGCAACTGCTCGCGAGCGCGAGCAGGAACCCGAGACCGCGAAAACCGAGCGAGCGTCGGTTGGTCGTCTCGAAGCCGCTGCGCCCCTGGAAGAGCGCCCAGCCCGCCACGCCGAGCAATACCGGGAACAGGAAGGCCGGTGCAGCCAAACAGCACGAACAGCAGGTCCGAGATCCAGGCGCCGAACGGTCCGATCAAGTTAGTGACCGGGCCCGGTTGCCCGGTCGAGGAGAATGCCGGGTCGGACCGGTCGTAGCTCGCGAGCGCGACGAACAGGATCAGCGCGAACGCGCCGAAGATCCAGAAGGCGCTTTCGCGCAGGCCACGCGCCACCACCGCGGACAGGACGCCCGCTTCGGCGTGTTTTACATCAGCTCTCGCCACTAGACATCACTCAGTGCCTAAAGACCCGATTATAAGCTCATGAAATCCTGAGGGTTCAATCGCCTGGCGCCGCACTCCACCGGGCCAGCGTGTCTGCCGATCTATTGCCATGCCGGACGGCGCTTTGCCGGCGCGGCGGGAGTTGCTTACCATGCCGCCCCTTTCGGCTGGCGGCCGACCACCGGCCGCTCGGGAAACGACAGAGCCCGCATCTGAAAGTTCGCCCTTTAGATTCGCGACCGAGCCCCTGGGCGGTGCCCGGCGAGTCTGGCCCTGAGCGGATCAACGGCGACGCGATTGCGCACGACTGAAGATAAGGAAAAGTATACATGAGCGGCCCCCGACACTCGCGGCTGATCATCCTCGGCTCCGGACCCGCCGGATACTCCGCTGCCGTGTATGCCGCGCGCGCCAATCGCAGGCCGCTCCTCATCACAGGGCTCGAGCAGGGCGGCCAGCTCATGACCACGACCGACGTCGACAACTGGCCGGGCGACGTCCACGGTCTGACGGGCCCCGTCCTGATGGAACGCATGAAGGAACACGCGCTGCGGTTCGACACCGAGCTCGTGAACGATCACATCCACACGGTCGACTTGCAGACGCGGCCGTACCGCCTCGATGGCGACGCCGCCATGTATACCTGCGACGCGCTCATCATCGCGACGGGCGCGAGCGCGAAGTACCTGGGGCTCGAATCGGAGCAGGCATTCCGCGGTCGTGGCGTCTCGGCGTGCGCCACCTGCGACGGGTTCTTCTTCCGTGGCCAGCGCGTCGCGGTGATCGGCGGCGGCAACACCGCGGTCGAGGAGGCGCTTTACCTGTCGAACATCGCCTCTCACGTGACCCTCGTTCACCGGCGCGACAAGCTCCGTGCCGAGAAGATCCTCCAGGACCGGCTGTTCGAGCGCGAGCGCGCCGGCGTCGTGGAACTTCTCTGGAACCACACCGTGGAGGAGATCCTGGGCGACGATTCGGGCGTGACGGGCGTGCGCCTCGCGACGACCGAGCGCAGGCGCGCGCGCGAGCTCGCGGTGACCGGGGTGTTCATCGCGGTCGGGCATACGCCGAACACCGGGATCTTCGCGGGTCAGGTAGACATGGTCGGTGGCTACATCATCGTGCGCTCGGGGAGCGAGGGGATGTCGACCGCGACCAGCGTGCCGGGAGTATTCGCCGCCGGAGATGTCGCCGATCACGTATACCGTCAGGCCGTCACGTCCGCGGGCACGGGCTGCATGGCCGCGCTCGACGCGGACAAGTACCTGGACGAGCTCGACGCGCGCGGCTGAACGACCGTGTCGGCGATGCGCGCGACGGCGCAATGGATCGAACGCATCGCCGGGGTCGCGGCCAGCGAGTGGGATGCGCTCGATTCCACCGGCAATCCCTTCGTCCGGCACGCGTTCCTTGCGACGCTCGAGGACACGGGTTGCGTGGGTGGTGACACGGGATGGTCGCCGCGTCACCTGCTGCTCCGGGACGACGCCGGCCGGCTGGTAGGCGCGGTGCCAGCGTATGAGAAGCAGCACTCCTGGGGCGAGTTCGTTTTCGACTGGCACTGGGCGCAGGCGTACGCGCGGCTGGGTCTCGATTACTATCCGAAGCTCCTTTCAGCCATCCCCTTCACGCCGGTGACCGGCCCCCGCCTGCTGCTCCGCGGCGACGCGTTCCCGTCCGCGCGCGGCGCGCTCGTGCGGCTCGTGCTCGAAGCGGTACGCGAATGCGCCTACCCGGGTGTTCACGTCAATTTCACCACGCCCGCCGACCAGGAAGCGCTGGAGGCGGCCGGCTTTCTCCGCCGCGAGGACTGCCGGTTTCTGTGGCGCAACGCTGCGTATCCCGACTTCGAGGCCTTTCTCGCGCGGTTCCGGGCCGACAAGCGCAAGAAGCTCAAGCGCGAGAGACGCCGCGTCGAAGAGGCAGGAGTGACCATCGAGACGCTGGGTGGCGAGGACGTCGACAGCGGGCTCTGGAACCAGGTCTTCGCCTTCTCCGAGCGAACGTTTCTGCAGCATGGGAACGCGCACTACCTGAGCGCGGATTTTCTCGAGCGCGTCGCGTGTGCGATGCCGGGCGCGGTGCTCGTCATGCTCGCGCGCCGGTCGCGTCGGCCGATCGCCGCTGCAATTTTCCTCCGCGGCGCCGACACTCTGTTTGGTCGTTACTGGGGCGCGTCGGAGAGCGTCGATTGCCTTCATTTCGAGCTCTGCTATTACCAGGGCATTGAATACTGCATCCGGCACGGCCTCGCCGCGTTCGATCCCGGGACGCAGGGCGAGCACAAGCTCGCACGCGGGTTCGAGCCGACGCTTACGACCTCGGCGCACTGGCTTGCCGATGTAAGGCTCAGGCGCGCGATCGAGCGCTATCTCACCGACGAGCGGGCCGCGGTCGCGCACTACCGGGAGTCCTCCGCAGATCACCTGCCCTTTCACCGGAGCGGGTCGGCGTGATCCCGTGGCTGCGGCCAGGCGATGCGCCGGACGAGTTCCCCCCGGTGGAAACGGCGCTCACCGACCCGAACGGACTGCTCTGCGCGGGCGGCGATCTGACACCGGCACGTCTGCTGGCGGCGTACCGGCGCGGCATCTTCCCCTGGTACGCAGCCGGCCAGCCCATCCTGTGGTGGTCGCCTGACCCGCGGGCAGTGCTTCGACCGGGGGAGTTTCACGTTTCCCGCAGCCTGGCCCGCACCATGCGCAATCGCGGGTATACGGTCTCGATCGACCGCGCATACGCGGAGGTAGTCGCGCACTGCGGCGACCGGACGCTGCGACCGGAGGGCACCTGGATCACGCCTGCCATGCGCGACGCCTACCAGCGGCTGCACGAGCTCGGGTACGCGCATTCAATCGAGACCTGGCGGGGACAGACGCTGATAGGTGGCATCTACGGCGTGGCGCTCGGTCGCGTGTTCTTCGGCGAGTCGATGTTCAGCCTGGCCAGGGACGCATCGAAGGTCGCCATGGCTCGATTGGTCGAGGATCTGGTCGCCCGCGGGTTCGAGCTGCTCGACTGCCAGATCCCGAGCGCTCACCTGGCGAGCCTGGGCGCGCGTGCCATACCGCGGCGCCGCTTTGTGGGCTTGCTGCAACAGTGGGTGGACGAGCCGTCGCCGGTCGGTGCGTGGGGCACGCATTGATGTTGCCAATACGCAGCACCTTATGCAGAATTCGCGCCACTTCGGGGGTCCCGCAGAGGATGCATGGCAAAGGAAGACGCAATTCAGATGGAAGGCAGAGTCGTCGAGACCCTGCCCAACACGACGTTCCGAGTCCAGCTGCAGAACGGCCACATCGTGACCGCCCACATCTCGGGCAAGATGCGCAAGAACTACATCAGGATCCTCACGGGCGACACCGTCACCGTGGAGATGACGCCCTACGACCTGTCGAAGGGCCGCATCGTCTACCGCGGCCGCTGATTCGACACCTACTCCAGTAGCGCAGGTTCCTCGGCCGAACGCGTTTCGATCTTGAGGGCATCGTCGGGCCCGACACCGACGAAGGCGTGACCGCCTTTCTCGAGCCGGCCGAACAGCAGCTCCTCGGCGAGCGGCCGCTTGATGTGCTCCTGGATCACGCGCGCCATCGGACGCGCACCCATCTTGGGGTCGTAACCACGTCGCGCGATCCAGGCGCGCGCCGCGTCGTCGATATGCAGCGCGACGTTCTTCTGCTCGAGCTGCGTCTCGATCTCCACCAGGAGCTTGTCGACGACGCGATTGATCGTCGCCTGGTCGAGCGCGTCGAACTGCACGATCGCATCGATACGGTTGCGGAACTCCGGCGAGAAGATCCGGCGGATCGCCTCCATGCCGTCCGGAGCATTGTCCGCGGCGACGAAGCCGATCGAGGCGCGGCTCATCTCCGAAGCACCCGCGTTGGTCGTCATCACGATGACGACGTGGCGGAAATCCGCCTTGCGACCGTTGTTGTCGGTCAAGGTGCCGTGATCCATCACCTGCAGCAGCAGGTTGAAAACGTCTGGATGCGCCTTCTCGATTTCGTCGAGCAGCAGCACGCAGTGCGGATGCTTGGTGATCGCTTCGGTGAGCAGGCCGCCCTGGTCGAATCCGACATAGCCGGGCGGCGCGCCGATCAGCCGCGACACCGTGTGCCGCTCCATGTACTCGGACATGTCGAAGCGCACCAGCTCCACACCAAGCGTGAGCGCGAGCTGCCGGGTGACCTCGGTCTTGCCGACCCCGGTGGGGCCCGCGAACAGGAAGGAACCAACGGGCTTGCGCTGGTCGCCCAGCCCCGAGCGCGACATCTTGATCGCGGCCGAGAGCGTTTCGATCGCGCGGTCCTGGCCGTAGATCACGAGCTTCAGGTTGCGCTCCAGGTTGCGCAGCACGTCCCGGTCGCTGCTCGAGACCGTCTTCGGCGGGATGCGGGCGATCCTCGCCACGACATCCTCGATGTGCGCCACGGACACCGCCGGTTCGCGCTCGGCCTCCGGCTTCAGCCGCAGGCGCGAACCCGCCTCGTCGATCACGTCGATGGCCTTGTCGGGCAGGTGACGATCGTTGATGTGGCGCGCCGACAGCTCCGCCGCCGCGGTCAGCGCCTCATCCTCGTAGCGGATGCCGTGGTGCTCCTCGAAGCGCGCGCGCAGCCCACGCAGGATCTCGATCGTTTCGGGAACCGTCGGCTCGACGATATCGATCTTCTGGAAGCGGCGCGTGAGCGCATGGTCCTTCTCGAAGATGCCGCGGTACTCCTGGTAGGTCGTCGAGCCGATGCAGCGCAACTCGCCGTTCGCGAGTGCGGGCTTGATCAGGTTCGAGGCGTCCATGACGCCACCCGAGGCGGCGCCCGCGCCGATCACGGTGTGGATCTCGTCAATGAACAGGATGGCGCCCGTCAGCTTCTTGATTTCGGCCAGCACGGCCTTGAGGCGCTTTTCGAAGTCACCGCGGTACTTGGTGCCCGCGATCAGCGCGCCCAGGTCGAGTGTGTAGACCGTGCAGCCAGTGAGCACGCTCGGCACCTTGCCTTCGACGATCAGCCGCGCGAGGCCCTCCACCAGCGCCGTCTTGCCGACACCCGCCTCCCCGACGTAGAGCGGGTTGTTCTTGCGGCGCCGGCACAGGATTTCGATGGTCCGCTCGATCTCGAGCTGGCGGCCTATCAGCGGGTCGATGCGGCCTTCCTGGGCGAGCTTGTTCAGATTGGTGGCGTACTTCTCGAGCGAAGAGCTGCCCTCGGACTCGCGTTCTGCCTCGGTGGCCGGCGCATCCTCGCCGCGCCCCTCGCGTTCCTCGCCCGGTTTTGACAGGCCGTGGCTGATGTAATTGACCACGTCGAGACGCGCGATGTCCTGGAGTCCCAGCAGATAGGCGGCATGCGAGTGTTTCTCGCTGAAGATCGCCACCAGCACGTTCGAGACCGAGACTTCCTTCTTCCCGCTCGACTGGACATGGAACACCGCGCGCTGCAGCACCCGCTGGAAACCCAGCGTCGGCTGCACCTCGCGCTCGTCGTCCTGCTTCAGGCGGGGGGTGGTCTGCTCGATAAACTCCTTGAGCTCCTTTCGGAGCCGTGCGGCATCGGCACCGCAGGCACGGAGGATCTCGCGGACCTTGGCAGTGTCGATGATGGCGAGCAGCAGGTGCTCGACCGTCATGAACTCGTGCCGCGCCTCGCGCGCCGACTGGAACGCCTCATTCAGGCAGATTTCGAGTTCGCTGCTCAACACTTTCGTCAGGCCTCTTCCATCGTGCACAGGAGCGGGTGCTGGTGCTCGCGGGCGTAGGTTGTCACCTGCGCAACCTTCGTTTCTGCGATCTCATACGTAAAAACGCCACAGACACCCTTGCCACGTGTGTGAACTTCGAGCATTACCCGGGTTGCCGTCGTCCGATCCATGCCGAAAATGTGCTCCAGTACGTCAACCACGAACTCCATCGGGGTGAAGTCGTCGTTCAGCAGGACCACCTGGTAGAGCGGCGGCCGCTTCAGGCGCGGTTTCGCCTCCTCCACCACCAGTCCGTGGCCCTGCCGTGTCTCTCGATCGCTCATGTCGTCATTGCTGTCGCCGCCTCCCCTATATAGGGCCGGGGGGGAGCCCTGACAAGCGCCGCCGGATCGCCCGTCCGGACCTCGCGCGCGCGCCAGGAATGCGTGCCACTTCCACAAATTGCGCGTATATGTTGAGGCATTATCCCGCGACTCCGTATCATGGTGCGATGGGGCCGCGCGCACGGGCCCCGTGTGCGCTCTCACCAGCATCGGATCGACCGCCGCCACGATGACCCATCCGCCCCGCTAGAGCCCCGACGCTTCCATGCAGCTGCCGAAGAGCCTCAGTCGCGTCTCCGAACTGGCAGAAGGTTTCCGGTCGGACGATTGGCGGGATTCCCTGCCCCTGTGGGTGTCCGCCGGCCTCGTGCTCCTGCTTGCCTGGCAGCTCGTGCAGCTGCTCTGGACCGCACTCTCAGCCGGCCCGGCCGCCGCGATCGTGCCGCCTGGCGACGCGCGACCGGCCACGCCGGCCGGACCTCCGATCGACATCCAGGCCATCGTCAACGCACACCTGTTCGGCATGCCGGGTGTCTCCGAGCTCGATCCGTCGGCGGCGCCGGCCACGCAGATGAGCCTGGTGCTGGTGGGAACGATCGCCCAGACCGACCCGGAGAAGGGTCTCGCGATCCTCGGCGAGAGCGCGCCTACGGCGAAGGTCTATGGCGTGGGCAAGACCATCGCGGGCGGGGCGCGGCTGCATTCGGTCTACCCGGACCGGGTCATCCTCGACCGGGGCGGCAAGCTCGAGGCGCTGATGCTGCCGAAGAAGTTCCAGGGCGGCGGGGCCCGGCCGCAGGCCACGATGGCCGCCCCGGTGCGCAACCCCGAGCCCATGCTGGGCGAGCAGATCCGCACCCTGGCCACCCAGAACCCGGCGGCGATCACCGAGATCATCCGGCCCCAGCCGGTGTTCGCCAACGGCCAGCAGCGCGGCTACCGCGTCTATCCCGGCCGCAACCGGCAGCAGTTCTCCAAGCTCGGCCTGATGCCGGGTGACCTGGTCACCGCCATCAACGGCACCCCGCTCGACGATCCGGCGCGGGGCATGGAAATCCTGCAGTCGATCAACAGCGCGAGCGAAGTCACGGTAACTGTCGAGCGCAACGGCCAGAGTGCGCAGGTCAACATCAACAACGCCCAGGTCGCCGCCGACGCGGCGGCCGCGGCGGCTGCAGCTCAGGCAAGCTCGATACCTGTCGAGGAAGTTGAAACCGAGACCGTGCAGGACGCCGAGGAACCCACGGAGTGACGATGCCCAAGACGTTCATCCACCAGGCTGCCTTAGCCGCCCGTGCAGCGCTCTGCGCGGCGGCGCTGGTGCTCGCGTGGCCGTCGCCGTCCGTCGGTCAGGCCGAAGGCACGATCACGCCGAATTACAAGGACGCCGACCTCTCGCAGATCATCGAGGCCGTGAGCGCGGTCACCGGCAAGAATTTCATCGTCGACCCGCGCGTACGGGCGCAGGTGACGATGTTGTCGTCGACCCCGATGACCCCGGCCGCGTTCTACGAGGCCTTTCTGTCGATCCTGCAGGTACACGGGTTCGTCGCCGTGCCCTCGGGCGACGTCGTCAAGATCGTCCCGGACGCCAATGCGCGCCAGCTGCCGGCCAACGACCTTCCCTCGAGCGTCAGCTCGACTTCGGACGAGATCGTCACACAGGTCATCGCGGTGCGTAACGTCAGTGCCGCGCAGCTGGTGCCGATCCTGCGCCCGCTGATACCTCAGTACGGGCACCTCGCCGCCTATCCCAGCTCCAACATGCTGATCATCTCGGACCGCGCCGCCAACGTCAGCCGGATGGTGAGGATCATCCAGCGCATCGACCAGTCCGGCGACGCCGAGGTCGACGTCATACCGATGCAGCACGCGAGCGCGACCGAGGTCGTGCGGATCGTGACCTCGCTCTATGCGACCGGCGGCGAAGGCGCAGGCGCCCCCACCGTCAAGATCGTCGCGGACGATCGCACCAACAGCGTGCTGGTGAGCGGCGAGCGCTCGCAGCGCCTGCGGCTGCGCACGCTGGTCACGCATCTCGACACGCCGCTCGATTCGGGCGGCGACACGCAGGTGCGCTACCTGCGCTATGCGGACGCCGAGAAGATCGCCGGCAAGTTGCGTGAGCAGATCCAGGGCATCACCGCGGCCGCACAGGGCCGCGGCGCGGGCGGCGCGGGCGGCACCGGGCCGGCACCGCCGCCGATGCCCCAGGGCGCCGTCGACCGCAGCATCGGCATCTGGGCCGAACCCGAGACCAACGCGCTCGTAGTCACCGCGCCGCCGAAGATCATGCGTTCGGTGATGGCGATCGTCGACCGGCTCGACATCCGCCGCGCGCAGGTGCTGGTCGAGGCGATCCTGGTCGAGATGTCGGCCGACAAGTCGATGGACCTCGGGATCAACTGGGCCGTGGCGGACACCGACGGCGGCAACGATCTGCCGGCCGGTGGCTTCAACTCGCCTGTCGACGGCGTCGGCATCGGTGAGGTGATCGCAAGGCGTTCGCGAATCCAGACCGCGACGACGACGATCCCGCGCGGGCTCACGCTCGGCATCGGCCAACTCGTCGAGAACGGGACGAGCTGGGCGGCGCTGATTCGCGCGCTGAACGGCATCGGCAACACGAATATCATCGCCACGCCCTCGATCGTCACGCTCGACAACGAGGAGGCGGAGATCAAGATCGCGCAGGAAGTGCCCTTCATCACGGGGCAGTTCACGACCGACGCGACCGGCGGCGGCGTGCAAGAACCCCTTCCAGACCGTGACGCGCGAGGAAGTGGGCAACATCCTCAAGATCACGCCGCAGATCAACGAGGGCGACTCGGTGGCGCTCAAGATCTCGCAGGAGGCCTCCAACCTCGCCGCGAGCTCGCAGCAGGTGAGCAGCACGGACCTGATCACCAACAAGCGCACGATCACGACCAAGGTGCTGGTCGAGGACGGCGGGATCATCGTGCTGGGCGGGCTGATCTCGGACGAGGTTCGCGAGAGCAAGCAGCAGGTGCCGTTCCTGGGCTCGATCCCGCTGATCGGTGAGCTGTTCAAGACCCGCGACGTCTCGAAGGTCAAGACCAACCTGATGGTCTTCATCCGCCCGCGCATCCTGCGCGACGGCGTCGATGCGATGATCGAGACCAACGCGAAGTACAACTACATCCGCGACCAGCAGCTCGGACTACAAGAAGGGCAAGGTGCCGCTGATGCCCGGCGAGCGCCAACCCACGCTGCCCGCGCTGGACACGGTGGTGCCGCCGAAGCTGCTCGATCCGGCGACGCGCGCGGTCGCGCCCGACGCCACGCCCGCCGAGCGCAAGCAGGCGAGCGACGCCTATTCCGATCCGACGACTCGAGGCGGCACCGCAGACGGCACCGCCGGCGCCCGTCACGACCGCCCCCGCCGTGACGCCCCCACCGACACGCCCCTCCGCCCGATCCGGAGCCGGAGCCCGAGAGCACGGTGCCGTGAACAGCGCCGCCACGGGCGAGGTCATCCTCGCAGCTGCGGGGCGTGTGTCCGAGCCACAGCGGCCGCTGCCCTTTGCGTTTGCCAAGCGCTACGGCGTGCTGGTGCGCGAGCTCACCGAGGACGAGCGCCGAGGTCGTGCTGCGCGATGGCGCCTCGCCGCTCGCGCTTGCCGAGGTGCGCCGCCATCTGCGCCGCCACTTGAAGGTCGAGCGCGCGGCGCCCGAGCAATTCGAGGCGCTGCTCCGGCAGGTCTACGAGGCGGGTTCGGGCGCCGCCATGGACGCGATGGGCGGGCTCGAGGAGGACACGGATCTCACGCACCTCGCGCAGGACATCCCGGAGCCCTCGGACCTGCTGGAAAGCGAGGACGAGGCGCCGGTCATCCGGCTGATCAATGCGCTCCTGACGCAGGCCGTCAAGGAGAACGGCTCGGACATTCACATCGAGCCGTTCGAGAACCGGCTCGTGATCCGCTTCCGCGTCGACGGCGTGCTGCGCGAGGTACTGCAGACCAAGCGCGCCGTGGCGCCGCTGATCGTGTCGCGCATCAAGGTCATGTCACGGCTCGACATCGCAGAGAAGCGCCTGCCGCAGGACGGACGCATCTCGCTGCGCATCGCGGGACGCGCGGTCGACGTCCGCGTCTCGACCATACCGGCCGGACACGGCGAGCGCGTCGTGCTGCGTCTGCTTGACAAGCAGGCGGGCCGGCTCGATCTCGACTCTCTCGGCATGGATTCTGTCACGCAGCGGCACATCGACGAGGTGATCCACAAGCCGAACGGAATCCTGCTGGTCACCGGCCCTACGGGCTCCGGCAAGACGACTACTCTCTACGCGGCACTCGACCGGATCAACGACCGCACGCGCAACATCATGACGGTCGAGGACCCGATCGAGTACTACATCGACGGCATTGGCCAGACGCAGGTCAACACGCGTGTCGAGATGACTTTCGCGCGCGGGCTGCGTGCGATCCTGCGCCAGGATCCGGACGTCGTGATGGTCGGCGAAATTCGCGACCTCGAGACCGCGCAGATCGCCGTGCAGGCGAGCTTGACGGGTCACCTCGTCATGTCGACGCTGCACACCAACACCGCCGTCGGCGCGGTCACGCGTCTGCGCGACATGGGGATCGAGCCGTTCCTGCTCTCCTCGAGCCTGGTCGGCGTGCTGGCTCAGCGGCTGGTCCGGGTGTTGAATCCCGCGACGCGCGAGGCCTACACCGCCGGCGAGTACGAGCGGCGTCTTCTCAACCTGCCCGAGGATGCTCCCTCGCCCACGCTGTACCGTCCCGGGGGGCGCGATGCGACGGGTTACAAGGGCCGCACCGGCATCTACGAGCTGGTGCTGATCGATGAGCACATGCGCACGATGATCCACGACGGCGCATCCGAGCAGGACCTCGAGCGTTATGCGCGCACGCGCACGCCAGGCATCCGCGACGACGGTCGAGCCAAGGTGCTTTCCGGGGTGACCACGATCGAGGAAGTCCTGAAGGTCACCCGCGAGGACTGAGGAACCGGATACACTTCGCTCCTCGTTTCGCGGCCGCGGCGAGCATCGTACGCGGTCGCGTCCAGGCACGGATCAGACCCGAGGTTCCTTGAATGGGGGCGTTCGAATACGTCGCGGTCGACACCTCCGGCCGCGAACGCAAGGGCGTCATCGAGGGGGACACGCCGCGACACGTGCGGCAGCTGCTGCGCGACCAGAGCCTGCTTCCGGTCGCCGTCACCGAGGTCCAGGAAAGACAAGCCGCCAGCGCGCACCAGCCGCTGCAATTCGGCCTGAAGCGCGGTCTTTCCGCGGCGGATCTCGCGCTGGTGACCCGTCAGCTCGCCACACTGGTGAAATCGGCGCTGCCGCTCGAGGAGGCGCTGCTCGCGGTCTCGCAGCAGACCGACAAGCCGCGCGTGCGCAGCATCGTGCTCGGCGTGCGCTCGCGCGTCATGGAAGGTCACGCACTCGCGGACGGCCTGGGCGATTTTCCCGGATCGTTCCCGGAGATGTATCGCGCCACGATCGCCGCCAGCGAGCAGTCCGGACACCTGGACTCGGTGCTCGAGCGGCTCGCCGACTACACCGACAACCGTCAGCAGTTGCGCAGCCGCACGCTGGCGGCGCTGCTTTATCCGGTGCTCCTGTTCGTCGTATGCGTCGCGATCGTGTTCTTCCTCCTGGTTTCGGTCGTGCCAAAGATCGTCGAGGTGTTCCGCAACAGCAACGCCGAGCTGCCGCTGCTGACCCAGGTGCTGATCGTGAGCAGCGACTTCATGCGCGCCTGGGGGATCTACCTCTTCGTCGCGATCGGGGCGGCGCTCTTTCTCTTCGTGCGGTCGCTCCGAATCGAGGCCAACCGTCGCCGCTGGCATCGGTTTCTGCTCGGGCTCCCGCTGATCGGAAAGGTCGTGCGCGCGGGCAACACCGCGCGGTTCGCGCGCACCTTGAGCACGCTCACTGCCAGCACGGTTCCGGTGCTCGAGGCGCTGCGCATCTCGGGTCAGGTCGTCACCAACCTGCCGATGCGAAACGCGGTGGATGACGCGGCCGTGCGCGTGCGCGAAGGAGCACCGATCGGACGTTCCCTCGGCCAGAGCCGGCTATTCCCGCCGATGATGATCCACCTGATCTCGAGCGGCGAGACGAGCGGCGAGCTCGACACGATGCTCGAGCGCGCGGCCGTGCACCAGGAGCGCGAGCTCGATTCGATCCTGCAGAGCGTCGTCGGGCTGCTGGGCCCGGTCATGATCCTCGTGATGGGCGGGATGGTGCTGCTGATCGTGCTCGCGATGCTGATGCCGATCTTCCAGCTCAACGAGCTGGTCCGCTGATAAAGAGACCTGCCCCGCTACTCCGCGTCGAGGTCGATCTGGAGGATATCCGAGCTGTCGGCACGCCGGTCGAATACGATTTCCCGGCCGTCCGGCGCGACGTCGAAATCGCCGATAGCGAATTCGCGGCCGAAACTGGTGAGTCTGCGCTGGCTGCCGGTATCGAGGTCGAACAGCGAGAAATCACGATTGCCGATTTCGCCCAGCAAGACCACCAGCGCCCCGCCATCGGGCCGAAACGAGATTCGCCTGGCACCGCGGGTCAAAGTCAGCTTTGGTATGCGGCGAGGCTTTCCGTCCGACATCACGGCTCTGACGTCGAATGTCACGCCGACTTGTGGCCCCGCATAGACGAGGAAATCACCCCCGGGCGACCAGCTCGGATCGGTCGAGAAGTTATCGACTATCGCCACCGGTGACCGGCCGTCCAGCGGAACCATGAAGATCCGTGGCTCCCCGCCACTGGAGGCCGCCACCGCGATCGTCCGACCGTCGGTTGACCAGGCAGGCGTGCCATGCGCATCCAACGAGTCGTCCAAGATGCGCGCGCCGGTCCCTTCCGCCGCTCATGACATGCAGCCTTGCCTGGCCATCCCGTTCCGCCGTAAAGGCAACGTGCTGCCAGTCGGGCGAGATTGCGGGACCGCCGACGATACGCATCCGAGGCATGCTCCATAGCTCGGTCGCCATCTCGCCGACCAGCTTCCAGATTCCGTCCTGCTCGCGTTTCGAGGACACATACAGCACGTAACCCCGACCGAACCGCGGCGAGCGGCCGCTGGTGGTCGAAGATTGATCCGGACGGCCCCGGAGACGTCAGCGACGCCTTCGGAGATTGGCACGCGCCAGAGGCTCGAACTGGATTGCGCAACCGTGACGAGCAGCCGCTGGCCGTCCGTGCTCGCCGCAAGCGACGTGTAGCGCTCGGCGCCGATCACCAGCCTGCGCGACTCGCGGCGTCGGATGTCGATGAGATGGAGCCACGGCCCGGAACCATCTGCGACGGTCGCGAGATAAAGCAGGGTGTGCTGGTCGACGAACGTCGGATGACTTACGCGCGAATCATGAAAGGTCATTCGCTCGGCGTCGGTACCATCGGGTCGCACGCGCCAGATATCCATGACGTCCGGAGGCTCGCCCCGCACGAAATAGATGAAGGCGTCATCCGGCGACCAGGTCGGAAAATGGCAATGCGTGCCCAGGGGAGCGACGTAGATCTGCCGTCCGACGTGCTCACCCGGCTCGGTGACGAAGATGGGGTCGCCCGGCGCCGGCGGGTGATAGGCCAGACGCGTTCCGTCACTGGACCAGCCCAGCTCCGCGGCGCCCGCGAGAAACTTTCGAAGCGGCCCGCCCATGGTCGGAACCGCCCAGATGTCGATCGGTTGATCGCCCTCCGCGAGTCCAGGCGTGCGGCCCCACAGCGTCACGAGCGAGCCGTCGGCCGAGAACCCGACGTTGCGGATCTCATCATTCAGGAACTCAGGCACTCCGCCACGAGTGAGATTGTGAAACTCGCCCGTACCGATCTGGGTCACCCAGGCATCGAGGGTTCCGTCGCGGTCCGACAGGAATGCCGCGAACTTGCCGTCACGCGAGATTGCTGCGGAGCGTTCGATGCCTTCAAAGTCGGTCATTTTCGAGAAGTGGGCGGCGGCCAGCGGAGTTCGCCCGAGAGATCCGGTTCTCACCAGCAGCCAGGCGCTCGTCGCGGCGACGCTAAAAAGAACTCCGGCCGCGGCCAGCAGCGCGACCATAATGACTTCGTTGACGGTAACGCGTTGCTTTCCGCGTTCGCCGTGATACCACGCGATCAAGAGCACGATCGGCAGGCCGATCAGGACTGTGAAGATTGCGACCTGTCGGAGCCGGCCCGGCCAGCCGAAGGCCTCGCTCGCGTACTCGAAGCCCTGCAGAAATCCCCAGGAGCCAGCGGCGTACGCTAATCCCCACTGCACGACCTTCCGGCGGCGCAGTTTTTGCCAGATACCGTCAGTCTCCGCGGTGCTCGCGTTTGACACGCGTTCGATCTCTGCGTGGGTCCGTCCGCTCCTGAAACCGGAGCGTCGGTCCGAAGAATAGCAGCATGCGGCTTGCCGATCCCCGCAGCGGGACTGAACCGGTCACCACTGCAGCGCGGTTAGTCGGCCGGCCTGCCGTTCACGTCCCAGATCTCGATGGGAGCCAGGGCGAGCGCGCGCAGAGCACCGCGTTCGAGGCCCCATAGTAGTGCTGAAACCAGCCACGGACGTCGTCCACCGAAGCCGCATCGAGATCTTCCATCGAGCCGATGGTGGACCAGCTGTATGGATGCCCGGACGGGAAAAGGCCCGCGAGCATGTTGTATTCGACGAGCCCGTAGGGCTGGTTGTCGCCCTGGCGCTTCTTGTTCTTCACGACTGCGCGCTGCTCGTCGGGGCGTGCCTGGTCGACCACGCCGAGCAGATGCCCCATGCGGTCGCTTTCCATCCACAGCGTCATCTCGAGGGCGGTTGCCGGTACGGTCTGAAAATAATTGGTGCGTCGAACCACGTGGTTCCGTTCACGTCGGTGGCGCCGACCTGCTCGAAAGGCCCGAAATAGTCCTCGTTGTAATGCCCCGAGCCATTGAACATCAGGTGCTCGAAGAGGTGTGCGAAGCCGGTGATGCCCGGGTGCTCCTCGCGCGAGCGGACGCCGTACCAGACGCCGACCGCGACCACCGGCGCCTTGCGGTCGGTCGAGACGATAACCCGCAGCCCGTTATCCGAGCGTGAAGGTCTCGTAGCGGATCTCGACGTCGGGTAACGCGGCGGCATTGCCGCGAGTGCGCGCTGCGCTTGCGGCGGGAGCCACTACGACGCTCAAAGCCAGCAGCCCGACGATGATCCGGACATCTCTCATGGATGGTCTCCCCCGACGTGCCTGACGCCGTCGCCGCGCGATATTTTGCTCCGGCCGCGCCCGGAACCGCCCGGGCGACGCTGGCGTCGTGGGAGGCGAGCCCGCCCGAGAAATACGGGCATCGTTCCACGACGGCTACCAGCGCCCCGGGCAGAGTCGCGTCGAGGCCGTACCGGGCGTGACTTCGTGGCGGTCAGGTCCCGCGTTGTCTCGCAGATGCCAGAGCAGCGGCATTCCGCCGTCGCCGTCGAATTCGACCGGGCGTCCTTTCAGGTGAAAACGCGCCATGAGCAGGGCTCCCGTGTCGTCCGTGGCCGACGCCGGAGGATACGAGGCAGGCCTCGGTCGGCGAGCGGTGTCTGTCGCAACGAGCGCACGCCTCGACGAAAAGCTACGCTGCGGCGCGCTGCAGCGCCGCAGCCTCGTCAGCGCCGAGGTAGCCCACGATCAGGCGGCGCATCAGGTAGATGAGCGGGATCAGAGCGATGGCCGCGCACATCTTGTACAGGTAATTGACCGTGCCGACGGCGAGGAAGAGCGACGTGGGCCACTGCTGCGGTCCCAGCACGAAGGCGACGTAGAGCACGACGAAACTGTCGATCAGCTGAGACACGGCGGTCGACCCGGTCGCGCGCAGCCAGATCCAGCGGCCGCGCGTCGCCCGCCGTATGCGATGGAAGATCGTTACGTCGGTGAGTTGCCCGATCAGGAACGCGGTGATCGAGCCGCCGATGGTCCACATGCCCTGGCCGAACACGTTCGTAAAGGCCGCCTGCATGTCCGGCACGCCGCGCGGCTCGTTGACCGTCAACCCACCACGCGGCCGGCGCCAGGCCAGATGGCCACGTACGCGGCGACGAAGGCATAAGCGATCAGGCACACCGCCAGGAGCGAGATGAACCGCACGCCACGTCGGCCGAAGTACTCGTTGATGACGTCGGTCATGATGAAGACGACCGGCCACAGGAGCACACCGGCGGTGAAGGAAAGCGAGCCTGTCTGCCCGAAGAGGCTCCAGCCGAAGGGCGGTCTGCCGAGCGTCGTCTCGAGCGCGAAGATCTTGACGCCGACGAACTCCGCGATGATCGCGTTCGCGACGAAGAAGCCCGCGAGCACGACGAAGAGCCGCGCCGCCCGCCCGCCGAGGGCCGGGCTCATGGCAGGCGATTCTTGAGCACGCGCACCAGTTCCCGGCGGTCACGCTTGTCGGGCCGCCGCGCCGGACCGGGCGTCACGAGCCGCCTCAGCTCGCGGCGCGCGCAGGCGGGCCGCTTCGCTCTCGGCCGTCTCGTGATAATGGGCCCGCGCCTCAACCGCAGGCCCGCGTCGGAGCGGGATACCCGTGACCTCGACTTCCATGCGCTCCTGGTCGCGCTGGATGCTGAGGCGGTCGCCAACTCGCACGATTCGTGAGGCTTTGACCCGGTCCTCGTTGACCTGTACGTGTCCGCCCTCCACTGCCGCCTGGGCGAGACTGCGGGTGCGGAAGAACCGCGCGCACCAGAGCCACTTGTCGATTCGCAAACCGGATGGACCGGGCGGTGGGGTGACACTCTGCTCGTGGTCCTTGCTCACGCCGCGATTATAGGGCCCCTATAATCGCCGCTTCCGCAGGAGGCTCCTTGGACCAGGCGTTTCTCGATCGGCTGACCACCCAGACACACGGCCTGCGTGAGCAGGGGCTCTTCAAGCCGGAACGCGTGCTGGGCTCGCCGCAGCAGCCGGTGGTGCGTCTGGCCGACGGGCGCGAGGTCGTCAACCTCTGCGCCAACAATTACCTGGGCCTCGCCAATCACCCGGCGGTGCGCGAGGCGGCACATCGCGCGATCGACCGCTACGGCTACGGCATGGCCTCGGTGCGCTTCATCTGCGGCACGCAGACCGTGCACAAGGAGCTCGAAGCGCGGCTCGCGTCGTTCCTCGGGATGGACGACACGATCCTCTATTCGTCCTGTTTCGACGCCAACGGCGGTCTCTTCGAGACGCTGCTCGACGAGCAGGACGCCGTGATCAGCGACGCGCTCAATCACGCGAGCATCATCGACGGCATCCGCCTCTGCAAGGCGCGCCGGCTCCGCTACGCCAACGACGACCTCGACGAGCTCGAGACGCGCCTCAGGGAGGCGTCCGATGCGCGCGTTCGGCTGATCGCCACCGACGGCGTGTTCTCGATGGACGGCGTGATCGCGCGCCTGAACGTCATCTGCGATCTCGCCGAGCGTTACGGCGCGCTGGTGATGGTCGACGACTCGCACGCGACCGGCTTCATGGGTCGCGGAGGGCGCGGCACACCGGAGCACCGCGACGTGCTGGGACGCATCGACATCCTGACGAGCACGCTCGGCAAGGCGCTGGGCGGCGCGGCCGGCGGCTTCACCGCGGCGCGCCGGCCAATCGTCGAGTGGCTGCGGCAGCGGTCGCGGCCGTATCTGTTCTCGAACAGCATCCCGCCGGTGATCGCCGCGACGACGCTCCGCGTGCTCGACCTGGTGCAGGACGGCGACGAGCTTCGGACGCGGCTCACGCGACAATACGCAGTACTTCCGCCGCCGCATGACCGACGCCGGGTTCGAGATCGTGCCCGGCGAGCATCCGATCGTGCCGGTGATGCTGGGCGACGCCGCGCTCGCGGCGCGGTTCGCCGAGCGCCTGCTCGATCACGGCGTGTACGTCATCGGCTTCTCGTTTCCCGTCGTGCCGATGGGCAAGGCGCGCATCCGCACGCAGATGTGCGCGGGCCACGATCGCGGACAGCTCGACCGGGCGATCGAGGCATTCATCGCCACCGGCCGCGAGCTCGGTGTCACCGGCTGAGCAGGGAGTCCATTTGATGAAGGCACTGGTCAAGGCCGAGCGCGCACCGGGTATCTGGCTGCAGGAAATACCGGAGCCTAAGCTCGGTCCGAACGACGTCCGCATCAGGATCCGCAAGACCGCGATCTGCGGAACCGACATGCACATCTACACCTGGGACGCCTGGGCGCAGAAGACGATCCCGGTGCCGATGGCGGTCGGTCACGAGTACAGCGGCGAGATCGTCGAGATCGGCAGCGAAGTTCGGGGTCTCGCGATCGGCGACCGCGTGTCGGGCGAGGGCCACATCACCTGCGGTTATTGCCGCAACTGCCGCGCGGGCCGGCGCCACCTGTGCCGCAACACCGTGGGCGTCGGCGTCAACCGGCCGGGCTGCTTCGCGGAGTACCTGGTCATCCCGGCGTTCAACGCCTTCAAGCTGCCCGACGCGATCAGCGACGAGGTCGCCTCGATACTCGATCCGCTCGGCAATGCGACGCACACCGCGCTCGCCTTCAACCTGGTGGGCGAGGACGTGCTGATCACGGGCGCCGGGCCGATCGGCATCATGGCGGCAGCCATCGCGCGCTTCGTCGGCGCGCGCCACGTCGTCGTCACCGACGTCAACGACTACCGTCTCGACCTCGCGCGCAGGATGGGCGCCACGCGCGCGATCAACGTCTCGCGCGAGTCGCTCGACGACACCATGAAGTCGCTCGGCATGGTCGAGGGTTTCGACGTCGGTCTCGAGATGTCAGGCAATCCGTCGGCTTTCCGCGACATGCTGCGGACCATGCATCACGGCGGCAGCGTGGCGCTCCTCGGCATCCCGCCCGGCGAGACCGCGATCGACTGGAACGAGGTCATCTTCAAGGGTCTCGTCATCAAGGGCATCTACGGCCGCGAGATGTTCGAGACCTGGTACAAGATGTCGGCGATGCTGCAGAGCGGGCTCGATGTGACGCCGATCATCACGCATCGGCTTGCCGTGGCGGATTACCGCGACGGCTTCGAGATCATGAAGAGCGGACACTCGGGGAAGGTGATCCTCGACTGGGCCGCCTGAGTGCACCGATGGCCGAATCGAACGACATCGCGGAGCCGTACCCGGTCGTGATCTACCACAATCCCGGGTGCGGAACCTCCCGCAACGTGCTGGGGCTGATCGAGGCTGCCGGCTACCGCCCGACCATCGTCGAGTACCTGAAGACCGGCTGGACGCGTCCGCAGCTGCTCGGTCTCTTCGCCGCGGCGGGTCTCACACCGCACGAGGCGCTCAGAACGATCCGGTCACCTGCCGCGGAGCTCGGCCTGCTCGACCCCGGCGTCGGCGACGAGACGCTGCTCGCCGCGATGACCGAGCGTCCCGAGCTCGTCAACCGGCCGATCGTGTGTACGCCGAAGGGTGTGCGGCTCTGCCGCCCGGTCGAGCGTGTGCTCGAGCTGCTCGAGCGGAGACCGGCGGCTCCGTGACCGTCAGGATAGCTGGCCGACCCGCATGCCGGCGGCCCAAGCGCAGGCCTCGGTCTACTCGACCGGGCAGGCGATGCAGTAGTTGTAGAGCTGGCGCGGGTCCTTGAGGCGCGCCAGCCGCTGCGAGTACTTGACCAGCGGCGCGAGCGCATCGGGAAGTCTCGGCAATGAAGCCGCCGGCAGCAGAGGCGCTACCGCCCGCGCCAGCGCGGCACGCAGCCGCAGTCCCAGCGCCTCGGAGATCCCCATCTTGGTTTCGAGGACCTCGACGTCGTAGTCGTCGCCGAGCTTGGCGAGCTCCGCCGCAAGCTTGATCGCATCGTCGTAGCCACCGAGGCGGTCGACGAGACCGTGATGAAGCGCGTCCTTCCCCGCCCAGACGCGGCCTCGCGCCACGGCATCGATCGCGTCGACGTCCTTCTTGCGCGCTTGTGCGACCCGCGAGACGAACTGCCTGTATTCGTACTCGAGACTCTGCTGAACGATCTCGCGCGAGGCCTCGCCCAGGCTGCGATCGAGACGGAAATCACCGGACAGCAGCGTCGTGCCGACACCGTCGACGTGCACACCCAGCTTCTCGAGCGAGCGCTCGAACGTCGGGAAGATCGCGAAGATGCCGATCGAGCCAGTGAGTGTCGCGGGACTGGCGACGATACGGTCGGCGTCCATGGCGATATAGTAGCCGCCCGAGGCCGCGAGGCTGCTCATCGACGCCACGACGGGCTTGCCCGCCTCGCGTAGCGCGGCGATCTCGCGACGGATGACCTCACTCGCAAAGACGCTGCCGCCAGGGCTGTCGATGCGCAGCACCACGGCGCGGATGTCGTCGTCGTCGCGCGCATCGCGGAGCTGGCGAGCGAGGCTGTCGCCGCCGATTACGCCGGGTGGCTGCTCACCGGGGACGATCTCACCGGTGGCGACGATCACACCGACCTTGTCGGAGGGCTCGATCGCAAGCGCTTCCTGCGAGTGCAGGTTCGCGAGATACGACCAGTGATCGACACCGATGTAGGTCTCGTCGTCGCCGTCCGGGCCCGTGATCTGCACCAGCCGTTCCTCGACGTCAGTGCGGCCCTTGAGCCCGGTGACGAGACCGGCGTCGAGGGCCATCTTTGCGAGATCGCCACCGGCGCGCTTGAGCGCCGCGACGCTGTCGTCGGCATAGGTCTGGAGGCGCTCGGGCTCGAACTTGCGCGCGCGGGCGACGTCGTCCTTGTACGTGCCCCAGAGCGCCGAGAGCCAGGCGAGGCTCTCCTCGCGCTCGGCAGGAGACATGTCGTTGCGGCTGAACATCTCGGTCGCGGACTTGTACTCGCCGACACGGAAGATGTTCCAGTCGATCGCGAGCTTGTCGATCGCGTCCTTGACGAAGAGCCCATAGTTCGCGAAGCCATCGATGAAGGCCACGCCCTGCGGGTCGAGGTAGATCTCGTCGGCGTGGGCGGCGACGTAGTACTGGCCCTGCTCGTAGAAATCCGAGAACGCGATGACTGGCTTGCCGCTCTCCCGGAACGAATCGATGGCGGAGGTCATTTCGGCGAGCTTGGCGACACCTCCGCCTTCCATCCCACCGAGATCGAGGTACAGCGCGGTGATGCGCGCATCATCGCGAGCCTCGCGGATCGCCTCGACCAGGTCACGGAGCAGGGTCTGGCTCGGCACCTGTCGCAGGGTGTCGGCGAGAGTGCGCTCGATCGGGTCGCCCGTGAGCTGCTCGACGATCGG
Source organism: uncultured Gammaproteobacteria bacterium (assembly GCA_963728295.1). Classification (GTDB taxonomy): domain Bacteria; phylum Pseudomonadota; class Gammaproteobacteria; order Steroidobacterales; family Steroidobacteraceae; genus DATJKD01. Next base: position 151,369 of record CAVSKB010000019.1, read on the forward strand.
GCCCTGCGGCGCAATCACCAGGGCCGCGTTGGCGGGGACGAACGGGATCGAATGAGAGAAGGCGGCCCAGAGGCCACCGAAGAGCGCGAGCAGCAGTATGAGATGCAGGATCTTGCGCAGGGTGTCGAGGCCACCCCACAGCCAGCCGAGCAGTCGTCCCAGTGCGCTCAAAATGTGTGGACGGGTAGCGCCTCGCCCGGCGCCACGCCCCGCCTCAGACCTTCTCTTCGATGCGCGCTGCCTTGCCGGCGCGATCGCGCAGGTAGTAGAGCTTTGCGCGGCGCACGTTGCCGCGGCGCTTCACGGTGATCGTCCCGAGCGACGGGCTGTAGGTCTGAAATACGCGCTCGACGCCCTCTCCGTGCGAGATCTTGCGCACGGTGAACGAGGAGTTGAGCCCGCGGTTGCGCCGCGCGATGACCACGCCCTCGTAGGCCTGGACACGCTCGCGGTCGCCTTCCTTGACCTTCACCTCGACGACGACGGTGTCACCGGGGCCGAAGTCCGGCACCTCGCGCTTCATGCGCTCGGATTCGAGCGCGGCAATGATATTGGTCATGTCTCACCCATCTCGCAGTTATTGTTTCCCTGCCTCAACCCGTGTCGCATCCTGCTCCGACACGTATTCCTCGAGCAGCCGACGCTCCTCGCGCGTCAGCTCACGCGCACCCAGCAGATCCGGGCGTCGCGCGCGCGTCCGACCGAGCGCCTGCCGTCGCCGCCACCGCTCGATCTCGGCGTGGTTCCCACCGAGCAGCACCGGCGGCACCGGCCGTCCTTCCCACACCTCCGGCCGCGTGTAGTGCGGCCAGTCGAGGAGCCCCGTCGTGAACGACTCGTGCTCCGCCGACTGTGCATAACCGAGCGTGCCCGGCAACAACCTTGCCACGGCGTCGATCAGCATCAGCGCCGGCAACTCACCGCCGGAGAGCACCAGATCGCCCACCGAGACCGTCTCGTCGATGCAGCACTCGACGAAACGCTCATCCACTCCCTCGTACCGCCCGGCCACCAGCACCAGGCCCTGCAATCGGGCCAGCGCGGCGACCCTCGCCTGGTCGACGGGCCTGCCGTCCGCCGCGAGGTAGATGCGCCTCGCGTCGGGGACGCGCTGCACGGCGAGCGCGACCGCCTGCCGCAACGGTTCGGCCTTCATCACCATCCCGGGTCCGCCACCATACGGCCGGTCGTCCACCGTCCGATGCGGATCCGTCACGAACTGCCGGGGATCGATCGTCTCCACCGTCAGCACGTCCCGGGCGACCGCGCGCCCGAGCACGCCGAACGCCAGAGCCTGCGTCACCAGCTCGGGGAACAGCGTGACGACCACGATCCTCACGTCCGCCCTCTGCTAATCGTCCCGATGCCAGTCGAGCGTCATTCGACCCGCGTCGAGATCCACCTTGATCAATCGTTCCCGCACCAGCGGCACCAGCCGCTCGCGCTCACCGCGGAGGACGAGCACCGGGTGCGCCGGCAGCTCCAGAATCTCCGCCACCTGGCCGAGGGCATCTCCCTCGCAGATTGACCGCCGCCAGCCCGATCAGATCGGCAAAGTAGTACTCCCCGCGCGCCGTCGGCGGCAAGTCCGCCCGCCGCACCCAGAGCTCGGCACCCCGCAACCCCACTGCGGCGTCGCGGCTCGCCACTCCGTCGACCTGCACCGCGAGCTGGCCACGACCGACCCGCTTCCAGTCCCGGACGGCCACCTCGCCGCCCGCGGCGCCGGCCCGCAGGGCCGGGTACTTCAGAATCTGCTCGGGCGGCTCGGTGTAGGACTCGAGCTTGATCCACCCTTGCACGCCAAACGGCGCTCCGAACCGCCCCAGCACCACTACCTGGCCGGGCCCGGGCGCGGACGGTGGCGCTAAGGGCTCGCCGGGCCGGGGGGCGCCCACGACCGGTCCGTCAGGCCGCGGCTGCGACCCGCGAGCGCTGGCTCTTGATCAGGTGCGCAACGCGCTCGGAAGGCTGCGCACCGCGAGCCACCCAGTGATCGATGCGGCCGAGGTCGAGCCTCAGCTCCTCGCTGGCCCCACGGGCAACGGGGTTATAGAAACCCACCTGCTCAAGGGCGGTGCCGCCGGTGCGGCGGCTGTCGGTTACTACCACGTGGTAGAAGGGTTCCTTCTTTCCGCCACGGCGGGTCAATCGGATCGTCACCATCGTCGCCTGTACCTCAGTGTGGGCGCCGCTCTCGGCACCCTTCGGCCCTTACCCGACCAAAAAAGAGCCGCGAATTGTACCCAAAACGGCACCCGGATTGCATAGAAAATTGGCTCGGAGCCCTTTTGCGGGTCACCTCAGGCCGGGGGGCAGACGGCCGCCCATCGACCGCATCATCCGGGCGAGGCCCCCCTTCCCCATGCCTTTCATCATCTTCTGCATCTGCAGAAAGTTCTTGAGCAGCCGGTTGACGTCGGACACCTGGACTCCGGAGCCGGCCGCGATCCGCCGCTTGCGCGAGCCGTCGATGTTCTTCGGGTAGCGCCGCTCGCCTGGCGTCATGGAGCAGATGATCGCGATCTGCCTCCGGACCTCGCTCTCATTGCCCTGCGGCAGCTGACCGGCCCGAGCCGCAAGCTGTGCCGGCAGCTTGTCGATAAGGGCCCCGATCCCCCCCATGCCCTGCAGCTGGGCGAGCTGCGTGCGCAGATCCTCGAGGTCGAAATCCTTGCCGCGCGCCATCTTCCGCGCGAGCTTCTCCGCCTCCTCGCGGTCGACCTTGCGGGTCACCTCCTCGACCAGCGACAGCACGTCGCCCATGCCGAGGATGCGCGAGGCCATCCGCTCTGGCTGGAAGGGCTCGAGCGCGTCGGTCTTCTCGCCCACGCCCACGAACAGGATCGGCTTGCCGGTGACGGTGCGCACGGAGAGCGCCGCCCCGCCGCGCGCATCGCCGTCGGCCTTGGTGAGCACTACGCCGGTGAGCGGCAGCGCCGCGCCGAAGGCTCGCGCCGCATTGACGGCGTCCTGACCCGCCATGGCGTCGACCACGAACAGCGTCTCGATCGGTTCCACGGCACGCGCAAGGTCGCGCACCTCGGTCATCATCTCCTCGTCGACGTGCAGGCGTCCCGCGGTGTCGACGATCAGCACGTCGTAAACGCCGCGTCGTGCGGCATCGAGCGCGGCTGCGGCGATCGCGAGCGGTGCCTGATCGCCGCTCGCGGGCGCCACGTCGATCGCGAGCTGCTCGCCGAGGCGCTCGAGCTGAAGGATCGCCGCGGGCCGGTACACGTCCGTGCTGACGAGCAGTACCCGCTTGCGCTCGCGCTCACGCAACCACAGTGCAAGCTTGGCTGCAGTCGTCGTCTTGCCCGCACCCTGCAGACCGGCGAGCAGGATCACCGCGGGCGGCTGCACCCGCAGGTTGAGACCGCGGGCTCCCTCGCCCATGACGCGCACCAGCTCCTCGTGGATCACGCGCACCAGCGCCTGGCCCGGTGTCAGGCTCTTGTGAACCTCGAGACCGATGGCGCGGGTCTTCACCGAGTCGATGAACTCGCGCACCACCGGCAGCGCGACGTCCGCCTCGAGCAGGGCCATCCGCACCTGGCGCAGCGTGTCGGCGATGTTCTCCTCGGTAAGGCGACCGCGGCCGGTCAGCCCGCCGACGACGGCCGATAGACGCGACGAGAGCTTGTCGAACACGCGCAACCTCGAAGAGGAATGGGCGGCCGGGACACGGGCCGCGAAGCGCCGTGATTATACGAGCAAGCGCCGACTCGCGGCGTCCGCTCACCTGCAAACGCGCGGCCGGTTGTGACATCATCCTCGCGGCTACGCCCTGACCGAGCGCCACTTGCTGTCGTCACTGATCGCCGTTGCCTGCTACCTGATCGGGGCCGTCGTGCTCGGATTGAGCGCCTATCGCGCCGACGCGAATCAGGGCCACGGCGGCCGGCTCGCCGCCGCCGCGATCACCCTCGTCGCGCTCGTGATCCACGCCAGCTCGCTGCTCGTCGCACAGCGTGACGCGCACGGTGCCGCGCTGTCGCTCGGCGACACCGCCTCGATCGTGGGTCTCGTCATCGCCGCCGTCGGTGTCTACATGATGGTGCGCTCGAGGCCCGCGGGGGCGGTGGCGCTGCTGCTCGTGATCGCGGCGGCGCTCGAGGCCGGCTTCTCGCGCGGGGGACGGCACTTCTCGATCGCGAAGCCCGGATGGGAGCTCACGTTTCACGTCGCGGTCGCGACGGCCGCGTTCGCCATGCTGACCATCGGTGCCGCGTTCGCCGCAGCTGCAGGCGGTGGTGGATCGCCGGCTCCGCAGTCACCAGCCGCTCGGCGTGCTGCGCATTTTCTCGCCGCTCGAATCGCTCGAGTCCGGCTGCTTCCAGGCCATCCTCGCCGGTTTTCTACTGCTCACGCTTGCGCTGGTGAGCGGCGCTTTCTTCATCGACAACCTGTTCGCGCAGCACCTCGTCCACAAGGTGGTGCTGGCGATGATCGCGTGGGTGCTGTTCGGGATGCTGTTGTTCGGCCGGCTTCGGTTCGGCTGGCGCGGCCGGCGCGCCCTGCGCTGGGCGCTGTCGGGATATGCGCTGCTTGTGCTCGCCTATTTCGGCAGCAAGCTGGTGCTCGAGACGCTGCTCGGCCGGCACTGGGGCTGACGCCCTTGTTCGACAGTACCGATAGCGGCGCTCACCCTCGTCCTCATCGCGCTGATCGCGCTTTCCGCATTCTTCTCCGCCACCGAGACGGCGCTGATGAGCGTCAACCGCTATCGGCTGCGCCACTTCGCCCGCGAGGGCAGCCGCGGCGCGCGTGCGGCCGAACGCGTGCTCGAGCGCCCTGACCGCCTGATCGGACTCATCCTCGTCTGCAACAACTTCGTGAACACGGTTGCGGCCTCGATCGTGACCCTGATCGGCCTGGAGATGGGTGGCGAGGTAGCCGCCGCAATCGGCGTCGGTCTCTTCACGGTGGTTCTCATCATCTTCGGCGAGATCGCGCCCAAGACCGTGGGCGCGCTCTATCCGGAGCAGCTCGCGCTGCCCGCCGCGCTCGTCTACGAGGCCCTGATCAAGGTCCTGCAGCCGGTAGTCTGGGCCGCCAATCTGCTGGCCAACAGCGTGCTGCGGCTGTTCGGCGTGTCACACGATCAGGCGCGGGCCGCTTCCCTGAACCACGACGAGCTGCGCACCGTGGTCGCAGAGTCGAGCACGGTGATCACGCACCAGCATCAGCGGATGCTGATGAGCATCCTCGATCTCGAGCGGATGAACGTCGAGGACATCATGGTGCCGCGCACAGAGATCGCCGGGCTCGATCTCACCGACGACTGGGACGACCTCCTGGCGCAGCTGCGCGACAGCCGGCACACCCGGATCCCTGTGCACGACGGTGGGCTCGATCATCTGGTCGGGATCCTGCACATGAAGAAGGTCGCGCAGCTGCTGGCGCGCGGCGAGCTCAATCGCGAACAGCTGCGCACGCTCGCGCGCGGGCGCGAGCCGTACTACGTGCCCGAGGGCACGACCCTGAATGAGCAGCTGCTGCAGTTCCAGCGGCAGCGCCGCAGGATTGCTTTTGTCGTCGACGAGTACGGCGACGTGCTGGGCCTCGTGACGCTCGAGGACCTGCTCGAGGAGATCGTGGGCGAGTTCACTTCCGATACGTCCATGCTGCACAAGGACGTGCTCAAGGAACCCGGCGGGACGTTCGTCGTAAACGCAGCGGCGAGCGTCCGCGCGCTCAACCGCCGGATGGGCTGGACGCTGCCGACACGGGGGCCCGGACACTGAACGGACTGATCGTCGAATACCTCGAGACGATTCCGGAGCCAGGCACGAGCCTGCGGCTCGCCGACTACGCGATCGACGTGCTGCAAACAGGCGAGAATGCCGTCAAGACCGTGCGTCTGCACCGCATCGACGCCGAGCCCGCGCCCCTCGTCTCAGAACGCACTCTCTAGCGCCGCCTGGAGCTGGGCCACGCCGGTCGCCGAGATGCCCTCGATCGGTCGGCGGGGCGCGTTGCCGGCCGGCACGATCGCGCGCGCAAATCCCTGCTTGGCCGCCTCGCGCAGACGCTCCTCGCCGAAGGGCACGGGCCGGATCTCGCCCGTGAGTCCGATCTCGCCGAAGGCCACGAGATCGGCGGGCAGCGGTCGGCCACGCAGGCTCGATGCGACGGCAAGCACGGCCGGCAGATCCGCCGCCGTCTCGTCGATCCGCACCCCGCCGACGACGTTGACGAACACATCGAGACCCGCGGTTGCGACTCCGCCGTGCCGATGCAGTACCGCGAGCAGCAGCGCGATGCGGCTCGTGTCCAGCCCCACGGCGACGCGGCGCGGCGCGGCGCCCTGGGCGTCGTCGAGCAGCGCCTGGACCTCGACCAGCAACGGGCGGGTACCTTCGCGTGCGACCGTGACGATGCTGCCCGGCACCGGGTCAGAGCGCCGCGAAAGAAAGATTGCCGACGGGTTGCGCACTTCGCGCAGCCCCTGCTCCGTCATGGCGAACACGCCGATCTCGTTCGCCGCCCCGAAGCGGTTCTTGACCGCGCGGATGACGCGGTAGCGGCTGCCGGGATCGCTCTCGAAATAGAGCACCGTGTCGACCATGTGCTCGAGGATGCGCGGACCGGCAATCACGCCTTCCTTGGTGACGTGACCGATCAGGAACACCGCGGCGCCGCCGTCCTTCGCGTGACGCACCAGGCGAGCGGCGGATTCCCGCACCTGCGAGGCCGAACCGGTCGACGATTCGCTCGCCTCGGTCTGCACGGTCTGGATCGAATCGACGATCAGCACCCGCGCCGCCGCGGCGGCGGCGACATCGAGTATCGCCTCGACACGCGTTTCCGCGATCAGCCGCAGGCTGGTCGATGCGAGTCCGAGCCTCCGCGCGCGAAGCGCGATCTGGCGCACCGATTCTTCGCCCGAGGCATAGACGACCGTGCGGTCGCGCGACAGGGCATCGGCCGCCTGAAGCAGGATGGTGGACTTGCCGATCCCCGGATCGCCGCCGAGAAGAATCGCCGATCCGGCGACCAGTCCCCCGCCGAGCACACGGTCTAATTCGCCGATGCCGGTGACGATGCGGTCGTCCGGCTCCGCCGTGATCTCCGTCACCGTTCTGGAGCTCGGTGTCGGGGCGGTGGTGATCCCGCTGCGCGCCAGGCGAACCGGCGACGCCGTCGCCTCGAGCGTGTTCCAGGCCTCGCAGGAGGGACACTGACCCTGCCATTGCGATGTACGCTCCCCGCAGGCGGCGCATACGTAGCTCGTTCTGGGCTTGGGCATGGTTGCGACTACGGGTGGGCTGGCGATGCTAGCACGCCGTCTCCGGGCGGCCCGGATGTGTGACGGCGACGGCAATACGCCGGTAGGCCAGCCCCTATACTCCCGACGACATCATGCGTCCACCGGCCGAAGAAACCCTGATTCTGACAATCACCGGGGGCAGATCCGGCGTGGCTCTGCCCACCGGTCCTCTGCCGGCGACACTTGGCCGCTACCAGATCCTGGACGCGCTCGGCAAAGGCGCCATGGGCGTCGTCTACAGGGCACGCGACCCGATGATCAACCGCGAAGTCGCATTGAAGGCGATCCCGCTGGCGGACGAATTCGAGGGTCGTGAGCTCGAGGAAGCCCGCGGGAGATTCTTTCGCGAAGCGGAGATGGCGGGCCGGTTAAGTCATCCCCACATCGTGACCATCTTCGATGCGGGCGAGGACGACGGTATGGCGTACATCGCGATGGAGCTGCTGCGCGGCCGACCCCTCGTGGAACACACGCAGCCCGACCGGTTGCTTCCGTTGTCCGTGGCTGTCGATATCGTCGGCCGTCTTGCGGACGCGCTGCACTTCGCGCACCAGCGCCAGGTCGTGCATCGCGACATAAAGCCGGCCAATGTGATGTACGATCCGCCGGGTGCGGAGCTCAAGATCACGGATTTCGGTATCGCCCGGCTCACCGACTCCGCCCGCACGCGCACGGGAGTGGTCCTGGGCACACCGTCGTTCATGTCGCCCGAGCAGCTTCAGGGTCGCGAGGTTACGGGCCGGTCCGATCTGTTCTCGCTGGCGGTCACTTTCTATCAGCTTCTCACCGCGCAACTGCCCTTCTGCGCCGATTCGATGCCGGCGCTGATGCTCAAGATCGTGCAGGATCCGCACCCGCGTATTCGCGCGATCCGGCCCGACCTGCCCGAGAAGCTCGACGCGTTCTTCGACCGCTCGCTGGCCAAGGACCCGGTGGACCGTTTCGAGAGCGGTGCGGCATTCGCCGCAGCGCTGCGTCAGATCGGCGGCGCCATCAGGGACTGAGACGGTGCACCTCAAGGGCAAGCTCCGCTGCGTCGGCGCCACCGACACCGGACGGGTCCGCGAGCACAACGAGGACACGATCGGCACGGATGCCGGAAGTCGGCCTCGTGGTGCTCGCCGACGGCATGGGCGGCTACAAGTCAGGCGAAGTTGCGAGCGGCATCGCGGTGCGCACGCTGCTCGGGCTCATCAAGGAGGCCGTCGAGCGGCAGGACCTGACGGTCACGGACCCCGAGACCGGACTCAGCCGGCCGGGCATCCTGCTGCGCGACGCCATCCATCGCGCGAACAAGATCATCTACCAGACGGCGCGCACGCAGCCGAACTGCGAGGGCATGGGCACGACGGTGGTCGCGGGGCTGTTCTTCGACGACAAGCTGACGATCGCGCACGTCGGGGATTCGCGCATGTACCGGTTGCGGGACAATCGAGCTCGAGCAGGTGACCCAGGATCACTCGCTGATGCAGGAACTCGTGTCGCGGGGTTTTTATACGCCCGAGGAGGCCGCACGGGCCGCCGCCAAGAATTTTGTGACGCGCGCATTGGGCGTCGAGCCCAACGTTGAGGTGGAGGTCACAGAAATTCCGGTGGTAAAGGACGACCTGTTCCTGCTTTGCTCCGATGGCCTCTCGGACATGGTGGAAGACGACGATATCCAGTTAACGATCAGTACCTTTGGTGCTAATCTTGAGACGCTTGCCAAGCAGCTCGTGCTGCTGAGCAACGAGAATGGGGGCCGCGACAACATCTCTGTCGTGCTCGCGCGGGTACTCGAGGGCTTCCCGGCGCGGCGCGGAATGATGGATCGCTTGCTCGGATTGTTCGGTTAACGGCAAACGCAGGATCTCGCATGGCCAGGCTTGTTCTCAGTCTCGACGGGCAGGTGCTCGCCGAGTACAACATGAGCAAAGAGCGTTACACCGTCGGGCGTCTGCCGGACAACGACATCCGCATCGACAATGCGGCGGTCAGCGGTCATCACGCGCTCGTGATCAACATCCTGAACGACTCCTTTCTCGAAGACCTGAACAGCACCAACGGCACCTACGTCAACGGTAAGCTGATCAAGAAGCATGCGCTCCAGCACGGCGACGTAATCACCGTCGGGCACCATGCGCTGCGATTCGTCGACGGTGAGGCCGACGAGCCCCAGGACGAATTCGAAAAGACCATGATCATCGGCCCGCGCGCCGCCGCGCGGCTGCAGATCCCGCCCGCCGCCGCGCCGCCGCCGCCCCCGCCCCCCGCACCCGCCGCGGCGCAGTCGGGCTACGCGCCGCCGGCCGCCCCGAAGAAGGGCAAGCTGCAGGTGCTGAGCGGCCAGTTCGCCGGACGCGAGCTCGAGCTGGTCAAGACACTGACCACGCTCGGCCGGCCGGGCGTCCAGGTGGCCGCGATCACGCGCCGCGCCGACGGCTACTACATCGTGCACGTCGAAAGCGGACAAGGTGATTTCCCGCAGGTCAACGGCGTGCCCATCGGGCCGCAGGCGCGAAAGCTCCACGACAACGACGTGGTGCAGCTCGCCGGCGTGAAGATGGGCTTCTTCGAGGGCTGATCAGCGCACTTCGTGCAGCACGCGCTGACTGACGCCGCAGGTCAGCTCGTAGGGAATCGCGCCCGCATACCGGGCAATCTCCTCAACCGGCAGGCCATCGCCCCATAGCATCACGCGATCGCCCGGCCGCACGGCCGGCAGATCGGTGACGTCCACCGTGAGCATGTCCATTGATACGCGCCCGGCGAGCGGCGCGCGCCGGCCTTCGATCAGCACGGGCGCGCCGGCCGCGGTTGCCCGCGGGTAGCCGTCGCCGTAACCCGCTGCCACGACCGCGATAAGGCTGGTGCGGCTCGCGCGCCAGGTGGCGCAGTAGCCCACTGACTCCCCCGCTTGCACGGTCTTCAGCGCGATTACCTCGGACTCGAAGCTCATCACTGGCCGCAGGCCGAAGTCCGTGCCGGAGTCGCCGTGAAACGGCGCGACTCCGTACAACATCAGCCCCGGCCGCGCCCAGTCCGATCGCGCGTCGGGCCAGGCAAGAATCCCCGCGGAGTTCGCGATGCTGCGCTCACCCGGGCGACCGGCGGTCACGTCTTCGAAGCGCCGCAGCTGCGCAGTGGTCATCGGGTCGGTGCGATCGTCCGCGTTCGCCAGGTGCGTCACCAGATTCGGCGGCTGCTCGACGCCGGGGATGCCGCAGAGCCGCCGATACGCCGCACCGAATTCCTCCGGGCGGAAGCCCAGCCGATTCATGCCGGAGTCGAGCTTCAGCCAGGCCCGCAGCGGCGCCATCCCCGCGCGGGCCTCGAGCAGGGCAAGCTGCTCGAAGCTGTGCACCATCAGGTCGAGAGCGTGCTGATGGGCCTGCGCAAGCTGGTCGGGTGTGCGCACACCCTCGAGCAGCAGTACGCGCTGGTCGAAGCCCGCGTCGCGCAGCAGGAGTCCTTCCTCGAGACGGGCGACGGCGAAGGCATCGCTTGCGGCGAGCGCCCGGGCCACCGGCACCAGACCGTGCCCGTATGCGTTTGCCTTTATCACCGCGAGTACGCGCGAATCCGGCGCGAGCGTACGCACGCGCGCGCAGATTGTGCCGCAGCGCGGCCGAGTCCACGACCGAGCGAACGTGGATCCTCGCCGCCACGGTCACGGCTGGTGGCCGTAAGCGCCGCTCGCCAGATTCTCGAATCGCGTGTACTTGCCCAGGAAGGTGAGATGCACTTCGCCCGTCGGACCGTTGCGCTGCTTGGCGATGATGATGTCGGCAATGCCCTTGCGCGGCGTGTCCGGCTCGTACACTTCCTCGCGGTAAATCAGCATGATCAGGTCGCTGTCCTGCTCGAGTGCCCCGGATTCTCTCAAGTCGGACATCACCGGCTTCTTGTCAGTGCGCTGCTCGACGCCGCGATTCAACTGCGACAACGCAATGACGGGCACCTGGAGCTCTCTGGCCAGGGCTTTGATCGAGCGGGAGATTTCCGAGATCTCGGTGGCGCGATTCTCCTTCGTGCCCGGTACCTGCATCAGCTGCAGGTAGTCGATGACGATCAGGCCGAGACCGCGCTCGCGCTTCAGCCGTCGGGCACGCGCCCGCACCTCGGTAGGGGTAAGCGCGCCGCTGTCATCAATGTAGATCGGGGCGCTGCGCATCTGGGCGATTGCGCTGTTGATGCGCGCCCAGTCCTCGTCGCCGAACATGCCGGTGCGCAGGTGACTCTGGTCGACCCGCCCGAGCGAGGAGATCATGCGGAACGCGAGCTGCTCGCGCGACATTTCCATGCTGAACACCGCCACCGGCACGTTGTGCGAGATGGCGGCGCACTCGGCGATGTTGAGCGCGAGTGTCGTCTTGCCCATCGAGGGCCGGCCCGCGATGATCACGAGGTCGCCGGGCTGCAGCCCTGCGGTCATGCGGTCGAGGTCGTTGTACCCGGTGCTGACACCGGTGAGGTGCCCCTGCGTCTGGTGCAGCAGATCGAGCCGGTCGATGGTGGCACCCAGCACGTCGCGCAGCGCCACGAACCCGGACCCGCTGCGCTTTCCCTGCTCCGCGATCTCGAACACGCGGCGCTCCGCGTCGTCGACGAGCTCTGTCGCGGTGCGCCCCTCGTTTTCGTAGGCGGTGGCGGCGATCTCGCCGCTTACGCGGATCAGCTGCCGCAGCACAGAGCGCTCGCGGACGATGTCGGCGTAGGCGCGGATGTTGGCCGCGGTCGGTGTGTCGCGCGCGAGCCCCGCGAGATACGCAAGCCCGCCGCTCTCTTCGGCCAGGCCCTTGGCGGCCAGGTGCTCGGCCAGCGTGACCGCATCGCTCGGCTCGCTGCGCGCCGAGAGCTCGGCGATCGCGCCGAAGATGTGCTGGTGGTCGCGGCGGTAGAAATCCTCGGCGCGGAGCCGGTCCGCAATAGCGTCCCAGCTCGCGTTGTCGAGCATGAGGCCACCGAGCACCGCCTGCTCGGCCTCGGCGGAATGCGGTGGCACGCGGATTCCGTCGGTCTCGGGTGCCGCGCGGATGCGCCTTCGCAGCGCTGCTGTCCCCGTGTCCTGCTCCATCGTCGCAGCTCGCGGGCGTTACTCTTCGGCGGCCACCGTCACCATCAGATCGACTTCAACGTCGCTGTGCAGATGGACCTTGACGTGATGCTCGCCGATCAGCCGGATCGGACCACCGGGCAGACGCACTTCGCTGCGTTCGACCTCGATGCCATCGGCGGAAAGCGCCTCGGCGATGTCGGCGGTGCCGATCGAGCCGAAGAGCTTGCCTTCGCCGCCCACCTTGGCGGTGATCGTAAGCGCGTGTCCCTCGAGCCGTGCCGCCCGCGTGCGCGCAGCCGAGAGATCGTCGGCCGCCCTCTTCTCGAGCTCGGTGCGTCGTTCCTCGAACTTCGCGACGTTCGCCGCGGTCGCGAGCGCCGCCTTGCCCTGCGGCAGCAGGAAATTGCGCCCGAATCCGGGCTTGACCTTCACCCGGTCGCCGATGTTGCCGAGGTTGGCGACCTTCTGCAGCAGGATGACTTCCATCGTTGTTTCCTCAGACTGAAATTGAGTTCCGGCCGCCGGAACGCAGCCAGTTGTCCACGAATCCGACGCCGGCGAGCACAGGAAGCACGACCGGCGATGCGAACACAAGTAGCAGGTACAGCGCCCACAGCCACGCGGTGTTCGCGCCGCGTTCGTGGCGTATCCGGTGCGCTGCGGCCACCCCCACCAGTGCGAGCGCCGATACCAGGAACCGCGCCAGGTCGTCGGCGAACGGGTGATCGATCAGGAACGACCCGACTATCGCACCGGCCGCAGCGATGCCGAGCACACGCCCGAGGCGTACCTGGCGGAACTCGGCGCCGAAGCTGCCGGCGTCCGCCGTGAGGCACTGCCACCAGCGCGCAAGGAACACCGCGCACATACCGAGCAGCAGGGTGAGCACCGTGACCCAGGCCCAGAGACTGCGCGCGAGCGCATCCGCGAATGCGTCGTCGAACGACAGACCGCGCCGCTGCATCTCCTGCGCGAGCTGGCGCACGACGGGCGACCAGAACTGCGTCGGGTCGCCGAACGCCGCGTGCAGAACGATGAGCATTACGATGCCACCCAGCACGGCGATCTGCAGGCAGATCGAGAGTGAGCCCGTGCGGCGCAGAACCCAGGCGAGCGCGAGTGGCGGGCCGAGCACCCACGACGCGTAGATCACGCCCACCGGTACTGAACGCCCGATGAGCCAGATCGCAAGCGCAAGCAGCACGGCGGCGGCGGCCGCCACCATCGCTCCCTGCCGCGGACCGCGTGCCAGCGCGAGCAGCGCCGGGACCGCACCCGGCAGGAAGAAGAAGAAGCCCACGCCAAAGAACGGCAGCAGCCCGAGCAGCCCGGTGGCGAACACCGCGCCGCCGGGATTCGTGGCGAGCCAGTTAGCGATCGAGCGGTTCATCGGAGCGGCCCGGCCGGTGATGGCACGGCGCCGTCGCGCTCAGTGCTGATCGGTGTAAGGCAGCAGCGCGAGGAAGCGCGCGCGCTTCACCGCCAGCGCGAGCTGGCGCTGGTAGTTCGAGCGCGTCCCCGTGATCCGGCTCGGAACGATCTTGCCGGTCTCGGTGATGTAGCCCTTGAGTGTCGCCAGATCCTTGTAGTCGATCTGTTCGATGCCCTCGGCCGTGAACTTGCAGAACTTACGACGGCGGAAGAAACGTGCCATGCGTCACCTGTGCGATTGAGTCCGTGTTGTCGGTTCGAGGAGCGGTCAACCCGCGGCGGATGCCGGCTCGTCGGCCGGGTCGCGGTCGGACGACCCTGGATCCTCGCTGCGGCCAACCTCTTCTTCCCGGGCCATTGGCGAGGCCTCGGTCACGGCGGCGGGAACAGCCACCACCAGGTGACGGATCACCGCGTCGCTGAAGCGGAACGCACCGGTGAGCTCATCGAGCGTCTTCTTGTCGCACTCGATGTTCATCAGCACGTAATGTGCCTTGTGGACCTTGGCGATCGGGTACGCGAGCTGTCGGCGGCCCCAGTCCTCGAGACGATGTATCGCGCCCTGGCCGCCGGCAATCATGCCCCGGTAGCGCTCGATCATCGCAGGCACCTGCTCGCTCTGGTCAGGGTGGACCAGAAACACGATTTCGTAATGACGCACCGAAGTGCTCCTTGTGGTTGAGGCCACCCGGAAAGAAAAAAAGCCCGGTGTGGCAAGGAGTTATGTACCCACGGGGCCCGCGGGACCCAATGGGGCCGGGAAGGATAGGCGAGGACCCCGACCAAGTCAAAAAATTCGGCTCGGAGCCGGTCATTCGCGATATTTCCGCCCCGAGACGATTTATCCGCGAAGGCTTCTTATCCGCGAAGGCTTCGCTGGCGCACGGCTTCGTACAGCAGCACACCGGCGGCGACCGAGACATTCAGGCTTTCGACCGCGCCCGCCATCGGGATCGCGACGAGCTGGTCGCAGCATTCCCGGGTCAGTCGGCGCAGCCCCCCTCCTTCCGATCCCAGTACGACCGCCGTGGGTCCCGCGAGGTCGGCTTCGTAGAGCGACGCCGGCGCCCGATCGTCGGTGCCGACGAGCCAGATTCCGCGCTCCGTGAGCCCGCGCAGCGTGCGGGCGAGATTCACGACCGCGATGAACGACACGGTCTCCGCCGCGCCCGCCGCCACCTTGCGTGCGACCGGTGTCAGTCCCGCGGCACGGTCGCGTGGCGCGATAACCGCGCACACACCAGCGGCGTCCGCGGTCCGCAGACATGCGCCCAGGTTGTGCGGATCCTGCACCCCGTCGAGCACCAGCAGCAGCGGCGGACCCGCCGCCGCGGCGAGCGCCGATCTCGATACTCGTCTCCGGATCGCTGGCGGTGCGGGCGCTGTCCTCGGTCAGCACGGCAACCGCACCCTGGTGGCGCCCACCGCCGGCAAGCGCCGCAAGCTCGGCCTCCGCGACCGTTGCAACGGGGACCCTGGCTCGCTCCGCAAGCTCACGCAGCTCGGCAAGACGGCGATCGTCACGCCGTGCGAGCAACAGCAGCCGTTGCAGCCGCTCCGGGCTGCGCACCAGCAGGACGCGCACCGCATGGATGCCATAGGTCACCGGCTCGATCGCCGCTCCGCTCATCCGCGTCTCCGTCGCCCGCTCCATGTCCGCCGCGTGCGTTGAGTCTGCTCGGTGGCGCTCGCCAGTTCGAAGTCGATGCGCCGGTCGTCCAGCGAGACGTTGCTTACGCGCACCCGCAGCCGATCGCCAAGATGGAACGTGCGTCCCGAGCTGCGACCGATCATCCGGTACCCGGACGAATCGCGCGCGAAATAATCCTGCCCGAGTGCGGAGACGTGCAGCAGACCGTCGACCTGGAGACCTTCGAGCTGCACGAAGAGCCCGAAGTCGACCACGCCGGACACGATGCCGTCGAACTCGCGGCCGATGTGCTCCTGCATGTAGAAGCACTTGAGCCAGGACACCGCGCTGCGCGTGGCCTCGTCTGCGCGCCGCTCACGAAACGAGCAATCCTGCCCCAGCGCCGCGAACGGACCATGCCAGGTGAGGAGATCAGCGGGCTCGCGCTCGCGCAACACCTGGCGGATACCCCGGTGCACCACCAGGTCCGGATAGCGGCGGATCGGCGAGGTGAAATGCGCGTAGTGCTCGAGCGCGAGCCCGAAGTGACCGATGTTGCCGGGCTGGTACACCGCCTGCGGCATGGTGCGGATCACCGCGGTGCTGATCAACGTCGCATCCGGTCGATCGCCGATCTGCCGCAGCAGCTCGCGCAGGTGTTCCGGCCGCACGTCCGCGGCGGGCGGCAGCCACAGACCGAACTCGCGCAGGAACTGCCGCAGGGTCTCGAGCCGATCGAGCTCGGGCAGACCGTGCACCCGGTACAGCGTCGGCACGCGATGGCGGTCGAGAAAGCGCGCCGCCGCGACGTTGGCGGCGATCATGCATTCCTCGATCAGGCGATGTGCGTCGTTGCGCGGCTGTTCGACAATCGCAGCGATCCGCCCGTCGGTGTCGAACTTGAGCTTGAGTTCCGGAGCATCGAGTTCCAGTGCGCCACGGCCGGAGCGAGCCATCGTGAGCGCACGGTAGACGCCATGCAGCGCAAGCAGCCGTTCGCGCAGCGGCTTCAACCGCGCGGTGGGCCGGGCGTCCGGCCGCTCGAGGAACTCTCCGACCTCGCCGTAGGTGAGCCTGGCCGCCGAGCGCATCACGCCCTCGAAGAACCGCGTGCGACTCAGCACGCCCTTGTCGCTCACCCGCAGCTCGCAGCACATGCACAGGCGGTCTTCACCCGGCACCAGCGAGCACAGGCCATTCGACAGCGCCTCGGGCAGCATCGGCAGAACGCGGTTGGGAAAGTACACCGAGGTACCACGGTTGCGCGATTCGGCATCCAGCGGAGTTCCCGGCTGGACGTAGTGACCGACGTCCGCGATCGCAACGATCAGGCGGTAGCCGCCACCCTTGAGCGGCTCACAGAATACGGCGTCGTCGAAGTCGCGTGCGTCCTCGCCATCGATCGTGACCAGCTCGATATCGCGCAGATCGACGCGTCCCGCGATCGCGCCCTGCGGTATGCGCCCGCCGTATGCGGCGGCTTCCTCGAGCACCGCCTCCGGGAACTCGAACGGCAGCCCGTGCGAGTGGATCGCGATGTCGGTTTCCATTCCAGGCGCGCCGTGATCGCCGATTACTCGACTGACGCGGCCCACGGGCTGCGTGTTGCGGCCCGGCTGACCGGTAAGCTCGACGATGACCACCTGCCCGGAGCGCGCTCCGTCGAGTGCGCCGGACGGGACGAGCACACGATGCGTGATGCGCGGGTTGTCCGGCACGAGATAGGCGACACCGGCCTCGACATGCAGCCGGCCGACGACCTCGCGGGTGCGCCGTTCGAGCACCTCGACGATCGATCCCTGCGGGCGCCCCCGGTAGCCGGGCCCCTCCACGCGCACGGCCACGCGGTCGCCGTGCATCACTTCGCGCATCTGCTGGCCGGCGAGAAACACCGGCGGCGAGCCGTCATCCGGCATCAGCTGACCGTCGCCGTTGCGGTTCGCGCTGACCGTCCCCACCGCGAGGCCGGGAAGCTGTTCGCGCAGACAGTATTGGCCGCGCCGATTGAGCACCACCTCGCCCGCGCGCACCAGCGTATCGAGCAGCTCCTCGGCCTGGGCTGCGCTCGCCGGTCCGAGCTCTGACTTGAGCTCCTCGAGTCGCAATGGTCGCCCCGCGCTTCGCAGGACGGTGAGCACCGCGTTCGGGCGTGGCAAGCGGGTGCGCGGCGGGGTCGCACGACGTGGAGCGGCATCCCGGCGACGGCGTTGTTCTCTGCGTTTTTTCACGTGTTTCCAACCGGCATTTCTGCCGCGAGTATTCGTTGACAGTGCCCGGTACCGCCAGTAAATTGCGCCGCCTCCGACGCGGCCGGTGCCGCACGGTGCACCTGTGCCCAGGTGGCGGAATTGGTAGACGCACTAGTTTCAGGTACTAGCGGGTAACACCGTGGAGGTTCGAGTCCTCTCCTGGGCACCAGCAGTCTTCCCTCGGCTATTGTAATTGAAACAACCAGTTACCGCCCATTTATATACGGCGGTCTAGCCAGTCGCGTGGCGCCGGGAGGCCGTCGCGGCCGGATCGCAGAGGGTCAATCGATGCACACGCTGGTCGATAAAGTCTTCATCGTCGCCGGCGGCGGAAGCGGCATCGGCGAGGCCACGGCGGTTCGTCTGGCGCGCCATGGCGCGCGCGTCGTGGTCGGTGATCTTCGCGACGGCCCGGCACATGAGGTCGCCGCACGAATCGTCGGATCCGGCGGCGACGCAACGGCACAGGTCTTTGACATCGTCGAGGAAGCGTCGGTCCGCGCGCTCGTCACGCGCGCCGTGGATCGCTACGGCGGGCTCGACGGCATTCACATAAACGCGGCGGATCTCGATGCGGTCATTCATGACAGCGACGCCGTCGACGTGCCGCTTGCGATCTACGATCGCACGCTCGAAGTCAATCTGCGCGGTCACCTGCTCTGCACGCGTCATGCAGTGCCGGCGCTGCTGGCACGCGGCGGCGGGGCGATCGTCTACACGAGCTCGGGCGCGGCGTTCATGGGCGAGGCATCGCGGGTGGCCTATGCCATGGCCAAGAGCGGGCTGCATGCGCTTCTGCGGCATGTCGCGTCCCGCTGGGGGAAACAGGGCATCCGCGCCAACGCGGTCGCACCAGGCCTCGTGATGACGGATGCGGTGCGTCGCGCGATGAGCGAGGAAGCCTGCGCGCAGGTTCTCGCGATCACGCGCAGCCCGCGGCTTGGCGAGCCCGAAGACATCGCTGCAGCTGTCGCGTTCCTGCTGTCCGACGACGCCACCTGGATCAACGGCCAGGTGCTCTCCGTCGACGGCGGGGTAACGCTGCGCTGACGACGGGCGGCGCCGCGCCGCTCCCGGACGGCGTGAAGAATGTCCGACTGTCACACATCGGTGACCAATACGGCCTTGCCAAACTGCGAGCCGTGCTCGAGCCACTGGTGTGCCTCGCCGGCTTGCTCGAGCGGAAACGTACGGTCGATGATCGGGCGCATGCGCCCGGCTTCGAGCCATGGCCAGACATGCGTCTCTACCGCGCGCGCAAGCCGCGCCTTCTCCTCGGCGTCTCGAGCGCGCAATGTGGACGCGGTGAGTGTCAGCCGTTTCATCATCATGAGGCGGAGGTCGACTTCGACCTTGTGACCACTCATGGTCGCGATCACGACCAGACGCCCGTCCGGCTTGAGGAATTCGACGTTGGCCGGGAAGAAGTCCGCCCCAACCATGTCGAGCACGACGTCGGCGCCGCCGGCGGACTTCACTTCGGCGGCCCACGCCGGCGTGGTCGTATCGATGCCCAGGTCTGCTCCCACGCCGCGGGCCTGCGCGGCCTTCGCTGCACCCCGCGCCGTGGCGATCACGCGTGCACCCGCGGCCTTCGCCATCTGGATAGCGGTAACGCCGATGCCGCTGTTGGCGCCGTGCACGAGCAACGTCTCACCCGCGCGCAGCGCGCCGCGCTCGAAGACGTTGGTCCACACGGTGAACACCGTTTCAGGGAGCGCCGCCGCCTGCACGAAATCGAGACCCTTGGGCAGCGGCAGCGCGTGGCGACCGTCTACCGCCGCAAACTCGGCGTAGCCACCGCCCGGCAGCAGCGCGGTAACGCTATCGCCCACCTTCCATCGCGCGGTGTCCGTGCCGACCGCGACCACCTCGCCGGCGACTTCGAGACCGAGGATCTCAGGCGCGCCCGGCGGTGGCGGATAGCGCCCCTCGCGCTGGACGATGTCCGGGCGGTTGACGCCGGCTGCGCGGACACGCAGCAGCAGCTGGCCGGCCCGTGGCACGGGCCTGGGGAGCTGCTCGACGCGCAGCGCGGTCGCGGGTCCCTTGCCACCCACGATCGTCACCGCTCGCATGGTCTCGCTCATGCGGGCTCCGGTCTCGCCGGAAAATGGCGCCGAGCCATTTTCAGTCGAAGGGGTGACGGAGCACGATCGTCTCGGCGCGCTCGGCGCCGGTCGAGACGAGGTCGATCGGCACGCCCGCCAGCTCCTCCATGCGCGCAAGGTAGCGCCGCGCATTCTCCGGCAGCCGCGCAAACTCGGTGATCCCGGCGGTCGCCTCGCTCCAGCCCGGCAGCGCCTCGTAGACAGGCACCACTTCGGCGTAGCGGTGAGGCAGCAGCGGTGGCTGCTCGCGGATCTCGCCGTCGATCCGGTAGCCGATGCAGATGCGGATCGTATCGAGGCCATCCAGCACGTCGAGCTTGGTGACGCAGAGGCTCGAGATGCTGTTGTTCAGCACCGCGCGACGCAGGGCGACCGCGTCGAACCAGCCGCAGCGCCGCGGGCGCCCCGTGACGGCGCCAAACTCGTGCCCGACGCGCGAGAGATGCTCGCCCATCTCGTCGAAGAGCTCGGTGGGGAACGGACCCGCGCCGACACGCGTCGTGTAGGCCTTGACGATACCGAGCACGGCGTGGATGTCGCGGGGGCCGAGCCCGGTGCCGACCGCCGCCGCCCCCGCAGTCGTGTTCGACGAGGTGACGAAGGGATAGGTGCCGACATCGACATCGAGCAGCGCGCCCTGCGCACCCTCGAACAGCAGGTTCCCACCGGCCTGAATGTGCGCGCGCAGCCGCTCGCTTACGTCCTCGACCAGCGGCAGCACGCGCTCGGCCTGCGCCACGCAATCCTCGAGCGTGCGCTGGAAGTCGACCGGCTCCACGCCAAAATAGCGCTGCAGCACGAAGTTGTGGAAGTCGAGCACCTCGCCCAGTCGCGCCGCGAGGCGGTCTCGCTGGAAGAGATCCGCGACGCGCACCGCGCGGCGCGCGACCTTGTCCTCGTACGCCGGGCCGATGCCGCGGCCCGTCGTGCCGATCGCGTTGGCGCCGCTCGCGCGCTCGCGCGCGCGGTCGAGCGCGACATGCGACGGCAGGATCAGGGCGCAGTTCGGACTGACGCGCAGCCGCTCGTAGACCGGTACGCCCTTCTGCACGAGCGCGTCGGCCTCCCTGAACAGCGCCTCGAGCGACAGCACTACACCGTTGCCGATCAGGCACTCAACGTGCGGATGCAGGATCCCGGCGGGGATCAGCGACAGCACGGTCTGCGCGCCGTCGATCACCAGCGTGTGCCCGGCGTTGTGCCCGCCCTGGAAGCGAACCACGGCAGCGACCCGTTCCGTCAGGAGGTCGACGATCTTGCCCTTGCCCTCGTCGCCCCACTGCGCGCCGATGACGACCAGGTTCCTGGACATGCAGGCGCTCCGGTAATCCGTCAGACGGACCCGCGGACCACGTAGAGCAGGACGGCGCCCGCAATCATGCTCGCGAGCCCGACGGCGCGCATGGTGCGATCATCGAGCCGCGCGACGTGCAGCAGCGCCTGCTTCAGCGCGCCGGGGTTGAGAAAGGGCATCAAGCCCTCGATGATCAGATACAGCGCGCACGCCGCCCACAGATCGTTCCAGTCCAGCATCGTTGCGGCCAGGTCCCCGCGGATCAGGGTCCGGGGTCCTTGAGATACTTGAAGAACTCGCCATCCGGAGTGATCACCAGGATGTCGCCCTGCTTGCCGAGCGCGCGGCGATACGCCTGCAGGCCCCGGTAGAACGAGTAGAACTCGGTGTTTCGACCATACGCGCGCGCATAGATGTCGGCCGCGAGCGCATCACCCTCGCCGCGTGTGATCTCCGCCTGCCGGTACGCGTCGGCCAGGGTCTCGGTGCGCTGGCGCTCGGCTTCCGCGCGCGTCTGCTCGGACACCGCCGAGCCTTCGGCGCGGAGCTGCGCCGCCTGGCGCGCAAAGTCCTGCCGCATGCGGTTGAAGACCGATTCGCTCACTTCCTCGGGCAGGTCGATGCTCTTGACGCGGACGTCGATCAGGATGATCCCGAGCTCGCGGACGTTCAATCCCGCGATCTTCTCGACCTCTCCCAGAAATTCGCTGCGATCGGCCGCGACGACCTGCTGGATCGTGCGCCGCGCGATCACGCCCTTGATGCCGTCCTTGACGATCTCGCCGAGGCGGCGGTTGGCGACTTCCTCGACGCCGCCGGCGGTCGAGATGTAGTACCGCGTAACGTCGCTGATGCGCCACTTCACGAAGAAATTGATCCGCAGGATCTTGCCTTCGCTGGTCAGGAACTGCTCGGACGGATAGTCCTCGGTGAGTATCCGCCGGTCGAACTTGCGCACGTTGTTGATGAACGGCACGAGAAAGTGCAGCCCGGGCTGGTAGTCGGCGCGCACGATCTCGCCGAACCGCATCTTGATCGCCAGCTCCGTCTCCCGCACGGTGAACGCCGCCATCGACACCACGAGCACCAGTGCGCCGAGCGCGAACACGGCCAGGTAGCTTCTGTTGCCCATCAGCGGCTGCCTCGCTCGCGACGCGCTTCGATCGATACGTCCGGCGTTTCGGCAGGCTGCCGGCTCGGCGGGGCCGAGGACTGCCGCTGTTCGTCGAGCGTCAAGGCCGGCGTACGGCGCTCGGTGAGCTTGTCGAGCGGCAGGTACAGCATGTTTCCCGTGCCCTTGGTGTCGACCAGCACCTTGTTCGTGCTCCCGAGCACGTCCTCGATGGTCTCGTAGTAAAGCCGCTGGCGCGTCACGCTCGGAGCGCGCTCGTAGGCGGCGAGCAGCTTGGAGAATCGCTCCGCCTCACCCTGCGCGTCGGCTTCGATCCGTGCCTTGTACGCCCGTGATTCCTCGAGCTGTCGAGCCGCGGAGCCCTTTGCCTTGGGTAGGATGTCGTTCGCATAGGCCTGCGCCTCGAGCGCGAGCCGCTCCTTGTCCTCCCGCGCCTTGATCGCATCGCGCTGGGAGGTCTGCACCTGCTCGGGAACGCTCACTCCAACCAGGCTGACCGAGGTGACCTCGATGCCTGTCTTGTATATGTCCAGCGTGCGCTGCACGAGCTCCTTGGTCCGCGCGGTGATCTCCTGCCGGCCCTCCTCGAGTACGAAGTCGAGGCGGCTGCGCCCGATGATCTCGCGGATCGCGCTTTCGCTCACCTCGCCGAGCGTATCTTCCGGGTTGCGCACGTTGAAGGAGAACGCGATCGGGTCGACGCGCCGGTACTGCACGGCGATGTTGAGGTCGACGAGGTTCTCATCCTGCGTAAGCATCCGCGTCTGATCGTTGAAAGTCTCAATCGACCCGATGTTGACGATGCGCCGCGACTCGATCGGCCACGGAATGTGCATCCCGATGCCGGGCTGCGTCGTGCGGACATACCTGCCAAACCGCGTGATCACCGCGCGCTCCGCCGCGTCGACCTGGTAGACGCCGGTCGCTCCCCAGATGACCAGCAGCGCTGCGGCGATGGTGCCGATCCCTAAACCGCGGCCGCGGCCGCCGCCGGTGCTGCCGTCGCCGCCGCCGCCACCGCCGCCGCCGAAGATACCCGCAAGCCTGCGCTGCAGGCGGCGCAACGCCTCGTCGAGATCCGCGGCTCCCCGCTCCGGGCGATTACCCCAGGGGTTGCGATTCTTGCCCGGCTCGTTCCACGCCATGGGTCTGACTGCTCCGATTGGCCCGATTGAGGGATGAAGATGCCAAATCGGCCGGACCAGAGCGGCCGCTTCGGGACGTCAGGCGTTGCCGACGTTGCTGATACGTGTGGATTGTAGGAAGGCCGATTCGGCCATACAAGGCGCAGCCGCCGGCGGATCGAGGCCCTCCTCGCGGCAGATGCGCTCGATCTCGGGTCGGCGCATCCAGACCTCGAGTGCGAAACCGCCGTCCGCCTCCACGCGTTCGGCCAGCACCGCGCCGGCCGCATGGAAACGCGCGCGGGCACGTCCCGCTCGCGCCGGAACGTGTACGTGGCAGCGCGCGAGATCGCGACCGAAGTGGCCCTGCAGCGCCTCGCGCAGCAGCCCGACACCCGCGCCCGTCTGCGCCGACAGCCACACCCGACCCGCGAGCCCGTCAGCCGAACACTCGATGCGCGGCTCCTCGCGCGTTCGATCGATCTTGTTGTAGATCGCGATCTGTCGCAGGTCTCCGGCGCCGATCGAATCGAGCACGCGATCGACCTGTGCAATGCGTTCGGCGCGCTCCGGATCCGCGGCGTCGATGACGTGCAGCAGCAGGTCCGCGTCGCGTGCTTCCTGGAGGGTCGATCGGAAGGCCGCCACGAGCTCGTGCGGCAGATCGCGGACAAAGCCCACCGTATCCGCGAGCGCCACATCGAGCCCCGCCGCCACCGGCAGGCGACGCACCGTCGGGTCAAGCGTCGCAAAAAGCTGGTCGGCGGCATACGCGTCCGACATGGTGAGCCGATTGAACAGGGTCGACTTGCCGGCATTCGTATAGCCAACCAGCGCAACGGTCGGCACCGCCCGCCGCTGCCGGTCGCGCCGTGTGGTGTCGCGCTGCACCAGCACCCGGTCCAGGCGGTCATTGAGCGTCTTGATGCGGCGCCCGAGCAGGCGCCGGTCGGTCTCGAGCTGCGTTTCACCGGGTCCGCGCAGACCGATACCGCCCTTCTGGCGCTCGAGGTGGGTCCAGCCGCGCACCAGGCGCGTCGAGAGATGCTCGAGCTGCGCAAGCTCCACCTGCAGCTTGCCTTCGAAGCTGCGCGCGCGCTGCGCGAAGATGTCGAGGATCAGGCCGCTGCGATCGAGCACCCGGCACTCGAGCTCCTGCTCGAGGTTTCGCTCCTGGCTGGGCGAGAGCTCGTGATCGACCAGCACGAGGTCGGCGCCGGTCGCGGCCACGCGCTCGCGCAGCTCGCTCACCTTCCCGCTGCCGAGCAGGTACCGTGGGTCCGCCTTCTTGCGGGTCACGACGGCGAGCTCGAGCACCTGCGCGCCGGCTGATTGCGCGAGCGCGGTGAATTCCTCGACGCGATCGGGGTCGGGTGTGCGACCGAGCCCGACACAGACGAGGATGGCGCGTTCGCCGCTGCGCGGTCTGTCGATCAAGTCGTCCTTGCCCTGCTCACGGCGGGTCAGGCGGGCGGAGCCTCGTCCGCCGCGTCGTCATCCGACGTCGGCAGGCGGACGTTGCGCGCCGGCACGACCGTCGAGATCGCGTGCTTGTAGACCATCTGGCTCACGCTGTTGCGAAGCAGGACGACGAACTGGTCGAAGGAGTCGATCTGACCCTGAAGCTTGATTCCATTCACCAGGTATATCGAGACCGGTATCCGTTCCTTGCGCAGTGCATTGAGGAAGGGGTCCTGCAGGGACTGGCCCTTGGCCATGATCGCTTCTCCTTTGTCTTTTTAGCGGCGCGTCGTTCCTGCAGCGCAGCCTTCCTTAGAGACGGCAGGAATAGCCGTCGCATTGACGGGGCAAGAACACTTGAATCTTAGCACAGGGTTCCGGTTTACCTCGCTGCGGCCGCGTCGCAAAGTACCGACTTGATGGGTGCAACTTCCTGATCTTCAAGTCCGCCGATCCAGGTCAGCGCCGGTTCCGACCGCAACCAGGTGAGCTGCCGCTTCGCCAGGTTGCGGGTGGCCCGCTTCCCTGCAACAACGGCGTCCGTCATCGGCAGGCGCCCGTCGAGATGGGCCCAGAGCTGCCGATACCCGACGGCGCGCAGGCTCGGAAGCTCGGGGTCCAGGTCCCCGCGGCCGTGCAGCGTCCGCACCTCCGCGAGAAATCCTGCCTCGAGCATCGCGTCAAAGCGACGATCGAGCCGCTGGTAAAGCTCATCACGGGTCAGGGGCATGAGGACGTGAGCCGACAGGCGCAGGCCGGTACCCTCTGCGCGCCGCTGCCGGTCGCTTATCGTCTCGCCGGTGAGCTCGAAGACCTCCAGCGCCCGCTGAATGCGCTGCCCGTCAGCGGGCCGAATGCGCGCAGCGGCTTCGGGATCGACGCGGGCGAGCTCCGCGTGGAGCGCCGGCCAGCCCGCGTCGCGCGCCCGCGCGTCGAGTCGCGCGCGGACCGTGGGTTCGGCCGGCGGAAGAGCCGCGAGCCCGCGCATGAGGGCGCGGAAATAAAGCATGGTGCCGCCGACCAGGAGCGGAATCCGGCCCCGACCCCGGATCGCGGGGATCAGCTGGAGGGCATCTTCAAGGAACCGTCCGGCCGAATACGTCTCCGCAGGGTCGCAGACGTCGATCAGATGATGCGGCGTCTGGGCGCGTTCTGCCGCGGTCGGCTTGGCGGTGCCGATGTCGAGCCCGCGATACACCAGCGCGGAGTCGACACTTATGATCTCGAGTGGAAACTCGCGCGCCAGGGCGAGCGCCAGCGCCGACTTCCCCGTGCCGGTGGGGCCCATGAGCAGGACCGCATCGGCGGCCGCGCCACCAGGCACGATCATCGACCCCGTAGAAATAGCCGGTCGAGCTCGTCCATTCCGAGGAACGACCACGTCGGCCGGCCGTGCACGCACTGGTCGCTGCGCAAAGTCGTTTCCATCTCGCGCAGCAGCGAATTCATCTCGGGCAGCTCGAGTCGGCGGTTGGCGCGCACGGCCTGGTGACATGCGATCGTCCCAAGCGAGCGCTCGAGGATGCGCTCGCCGCCCGCCCCGCCCTCCTCCTCGAGGTCGGCGAGCAGATCTCTGACCAGCGTCGCGGGGTCGGCGGAAGAAAGCAGCGCCGGCAATGCCCGGACAATGAGCTGCGTGGGTCCGCCGCGCGTGAGCTCGATGCCAAGCCGCTCGAGCAGCTCGACATGCGTCTCGGCGCGCTCGATTTCGGCCACGCTCGCGGCCATCGTGACGGGTATCAGCAACGGCTGGCGCGCCACCCGATCGGCCTGCAGCGCCGATTTCAGCCGCTCGTAGACCGTCCGTTCGTGCGCGGCGTGCATGTCGACGAGCACCAGGCCGTCCCGCGCCTGCGCGAGAATGTAGACACCGTGCAGCTGCGCGATCGCGTACCCGAGCGGATGGCTCGCGGAGTCATTCGCCGCAGCACCCTCGATCGGCGGCGACGCGCCGGGGGACTGACCCCCGTAGTCCCCCGGTTCACTCACTTGCCCGGGTCGCGACCCGTACAGGTCCACCGCCGACCAGCCCGTCTGTGCAGACGACGTACCCCCGGCCACGCGCAGACGCGCCGCCGGAATCGCCGCGACGGCATCCATCGAGGCGCGGGTCTGGGCGAGCGCGCGCTCCAGGGTCCGGAACAGGAAGTCGTGGATCAGACCCGGCTCGCGGAACCGCACCTCGAGCTTCTGCGGGTGAGCGTTCACGTCGACGCGGGAGGGATCGATCTCGAGGTACAGCACGTACGCGGGCTGGCGCCCATGAAAGAGCACGTCGCGATAGGCGAGGCGCACTGCGCTCGCGACCAGCTTGTCGCGCAGCGGCCTGCCGTTCAGGAAAAAATGCTGCTGATCGGACTGGCTGCGCGCGTAGGTCGGCAACCCGAACCAGCCCGAGAAACGCATGCCCGCTCCTTCGTGATCGAGCCGCATCGCCTGCGTGATGAAGTCCTCGCCAAGCACTGCCGCGACACGCGCGTCGCGTTCGCGGTCAGAACCCGCATGCGCGTGATCCGCGAGCCGCCGCTTGCCGCTGCTCAACCCGATCGCCACGTCGAAGCGAGCGAGCGCTGCACGTTCGACGAGTCGCTGCACCTGCGCGAGCTCGGTCCGCTCTGCGCGCAGGAACTTGCGGCGTGCCGGCACGTTGAAAAAGAGCTCGCGGACCTCGACCGTCGTGCCCTGCGGGTGCGGCGCGGGCGCGGGCCCCGCGAGTACGCCGTCCGCCGCCGTCACGGCATAACCGGCCTCCGCGCCCGCCGCGCGCGATATGAGGCGGACGCGCGACACGGAGGCGATCGAAGGCAGCGCTTCACCGCGGAACCCGAGCGTGCGCACCGACTCGAGGTCCTCGATGCGCCCGATCTTGCTGGTCGCGTGGTGCGCAAGCGCGAGCGCGAGCTCGTCGCGCGCGATGCCGGCGCCGTCGTCACGCACACGGCAGAGCGCGACGCCGCCGGCCTCGACATCAATCTCGATGCGACGCGCGCCGGCATCGAGGCTGTTCTCGACGAGCTCTTTTATGACCGACGCGGGACGCTCTACGACCTCGCCGGCCGCGATCTGGTGGATCAGCTGTTCGGGCAGGACCCGGATGGGCATGCGACGGCCTCGCGGTGGGGCCGCGAGGATAGCAAAGCCCGATGGCGCTAGCGCCCCGCGACGGTACGGAGTTCGGCGCGCTGCGCCGCGACGAGCGCCGCGACACGCGTACCAGGCGGCGGCCGCGAGTGGAAGAAGCCCCGGACGCCGGTGAGGATCGCCTCGGCGATCTTGAGCTGGTGAACGGGATCCTTCAGCCGCTGCTCGTCCGCCGCGTTGGAGATGAACGCGGTCTCGACGAGCACCGACGGGATGTCCGGCGACTTGAGCACGACGAATCCAGCGTGCTGAACGCGGGCCCGATGCACGCTCGTTACGCCGCGCAAGGAACCGAGTATCGACTCGGCCGCGTCGACGCTGTTGCTGACGCTCTCTTTCTGCGTGACGTCGAGCAGGACCGAGGCCAGCACGTCGTTCTTGTCGTCGAGCGACACGCCGCCCATCAGGTCGGCGGCGTTCTCGCGTTCCGCGAGCCACCGCGCGGCTTCATCGCTCGCGCCGCGCAGCGACAGGACATAGACGGACGAGCCGCCCACGCCGCGGTCGCGCACCGAGTCGGCATGGATCGAGATGAACATGTCGGCCTTGTAGTCGCGCGCCTTGACGACACGGCCGCGCAGGCTGATGAATCGATCGGTGTCCCGCACCATCACGGCGCGCATGCCGTCCTCGCGATCGATCGCCGCCGCGAGCCGCCGCGCGATCGCGAGCGTCACCTGTTTTTCATGTGTGCCGCCTCGGCCGATGGCGCCCGGGTCCTTGCCACCGTGGCCGGCATCCACCGCGATCACGAGGTCGCGGCCCCGTTGCCCGGTGGCCACCGACTTGACGGCGTTCATCGCCTCGGCTGGCGGCGCGACCACCGCCGCCGCCGGTGAAGGCGTGGTCGATACCGCTGCGGCGGCGCCTGAGGCGGCCGGCAGCTCGACGACCAGCCGGTGTCCGGCCGTGCCATCCGGCCCGACGATGAAACTCCGAGGCTGCTGCAGCACGGCGAGGTCGAGCACGAAGCGAAGGCCGTGGCGGGGCTGCTTGCCGCTGCGCACCCGCGTCACGGGCCCCTGGCCCGCGGGCAACCGGTTGGAGTCCGCGATACTCGCGTTGGCGAGATCGATGACGACCCGGTAAGGATTGTTGAGCGTGAAAACGTCGTATTTGACCGGAGCGGACAGGTCGAGCACCAGTCGTGTCCCTTCAGGACCGGACCAGAGGCGCACATCCTCGACGCGCGCAGGCGCCGCCGCTACGTTCGAGCAGACGCAGAGCATCAGCAGACCCGGCAGGATCACAAGCCTGGGAAGGCGCCGCAGCAGCATGCGACGTAATCTACTCCCCTGACCGACCGGATATCAATGAAATTATGGGGATACGGTCGGGATGTAATCCGCTATCGAGCAAGAGCCGTGATGACGGCCGCGCCGCGCGGCGTGCCGGGAATCACGCTCATGCGCCGTCCGTCGCTGTCTCGCGCGTAATCGAGCCGGATGGTGAGATCGAACACGCCGAGCCTGCCCGCTGCGCGCGACGGCCATTCCACGAGCAGCAGCGCATCGTCGGTCACGAGCTCGCGCAGGCCGAGCTCCTCGATCTCATCGGCCACGTTGATCCGATAGAGATCGCAGTGATGGATCGCGCGACCGGCGAGACGATAAGGCTCGATGAACGTGTAGGTCGGACTCCGCACGGCGCCGTCGTGACCGAGCGCGCGCAGCAAGCCCGCGACGAGCGTGGTCTTGCCGGCGCCAAGCTCGCCCTCGAGACCGATGAGCCACGGCCGGCCGTCCGCTTCCGCGAGCAGCGCGCGACCGAGCTCGGCGCCGGCCGCCTGCGTCGCCTCTGGAGATTGAAGGTCGCGCATCACGCATCCACTAGCGGCGGTTGACGCTGGCGCGCAACTCGTCGATCACGTCGCTTGCGATCAGACCTCGCTCGCCGGCACGTGCCGCGCGATCGCCGGCCTCCGCATGCGCGTACACCGCGGCTGCCGCTGCAAGCGGTAGATCCCGGCATTGCGCGGCGATGCCGGCCGTAACGCCGGTGAGCACATCTCCCATGCCGGCCACGGCCATGCCGGGGTTGCCGAGATCGCAGATCGCCGGGCCGGTCGCCGGCGACAGCACGATCGAGCCCGCGCCCTTCAGAATCACCGTGCCGCCATAGCGCCGCTGCAGCTCGCGGGCGGCGGCGAGCCGGTCCGCCTGCACCTGCGTCGCATCGATGCCCAGCAGGCGCCCCGCTTCTCCCGGGTGAGGCGTCAGAATCCAGTCGTCGCGCCGCAGGGTGCGCTGCGCGAGCAGGTTGAGCGCATCCGCATCGACGACCAGCGGGCGGCCCGCCGACAGCGCCGCGTCGAGCATCGCGGTCCCCCACTCGCCGCCTCCGAGACCGGGCCCGATGGCGACGATGCTCGCGCGCTCGAGCAGCGGTGCCAGGTCGCGCGCCGCGTCGATCGCGGCGACCATCAGCTCCGGCCGGTCGGCTATCGCCGCCGTGCTCGCTGCATGAGTCGCAATGCTGACGAGACCGGCGCCCGAGCGGAGCGCTGCGACACCTGCGAGACGCGCAGCACCCGCCATGCCAGGCGCGCCCCCGATCACCAGCACATGGCCGTGCCGTCCCTTGTGCGCGGTCCGCGCGCGCGGCGGCAGTGCCGCGCGCACGCTCTGCGGCCCGATGAGGCTTCGCCTCGGCGCGCACGCCCGAAAAGGCCTGCGGCGGAACATCGAGATCGGCGTAGCGCCGCAACCCGCTGTAGTCGGGACCGGCGCCGACGTAACACCCGAGCTTGCGCCCGATGAAACTGAGCGTGGCATCGGCGCGTATCGCGATGCCATGCGGATGCCCCGTGTCGGCATCGAGACCCGAGGGCAGATCGACCGCGAGCAGCGGTCGGCCCGATGCATTCGCAGCCGCGATCGCGCCGGCATATGGGTCGACAACGGGCCGCGCGATGCCTATGCCGAAGATCGCGTCGACGATCACGTCGCCGTCGATCGCGTCCGCATCGAACGCGCCGCTGCGCCCGCCCGCAGCATGGAATTCCTCGCAGGCGCGCCGCGCGTCGCCGGTGAGTCCATCGGGTGACGCGAGCGTGAGCACGCGGGCTGCGACGCCGCGTGCGTGCGCGACGCGCGCGCAGATGTAGCCGTCGCCGGCGTTTTTGCCCGGCCCAGCCAGCACCGCGATCGAGCGCGCCGCCGGCCAGAGCTCGCGGACGGCGTCCGCGAGTGCGTGGCCCGCCCGCGTCATCAGCTCGTATCCCGGGATGCCGCAGACCTCGATTGCGCGCCGGTCGAGTTCGCGCACCTGAGCCGCCGTGTAGATCGCGCCCGGTGGCATGTTCATTGGCTCATTATAATTGCAGCCCGCGTTCACCTCGCAGCCGGCTATGACCGCCACCACTGAGCCCGATCTCGCAGCGCTCGCGCTCACGGTAAAGCACTGGGGTCGGGAGCTGGGCTTTCAGAAGGTCGGTATCGCGGGCGTCGATCTCGATCGCGATTCCGCATTGCTGGATGCCTGGCTCGCCGCAGGACGTCACGGCGAGATGGGGTACATGGCGCGGCATGGAACCAAACGCGGCGCGGCCGGCGGAACTGGTGCCGGGCACGCTGCGCGTCGTGAGCGCACGAATGGACTATCTGCCGGACGATGCGCTCACGCCTCGCGCGGTGCTCGACGATCCGACTCGCGCCTACGTTTCGCGGTACGCTCTCGGCCGCGACTACCATCGTGTACTGCGCTCGCGTCTCGCGCGACTCGCCGGGAAGCTCGCCGACGCCGCGGGCTCCGCCGGCTACCGCGCGTTCACCGACAGCGCACCGGTGCTCGAGAAGGCACTCGCGCGCGATGCCGGCCTCGGCTGGATCGGCAAGCACACGAACCTGCTCGACCGCAACGCGGGGTCCTGGTTCTTCCTGGGTGAGGTGTTCACCGATCTCCCGCTGCCGGTCGATGCGCCGGTGAGCGCTCATTGCGGGAGCTGCACCGCCTGCATCGACGTGTGTCCGACGGGCGCGATCGTCGGTCCATACGAGCTCGATGCGCGCCGCTGCATCTCGTATCTCACCATCGAGCTCGACGGGGTCATCCCGGAGGAATTCCGCGCGGCGATCGGCAACCGGATCTACGGCTGCGACGACTGCCAGCTCGTGTGTCCCTGGAACCGCTATGCAAAGCAGAGCGCGGAGGCGGACTTCCGCGCCCGACACCGACTCGATCGCTCGAGCCTGCTGGATTTGTTCAACTGGAGCGAGACGCAGTTTCTCGAGCGCACCGCAGGCAGCGCGATCCGACGCATCGGCTATCAGCGCTGGCTGCGCAACATCGCCATCGCGCTCGGCAATGCCCCGCCCTCGTCCGAAGCGATCGCGGCGCTCGAGGCACGGAGGGTGGGCGCGGCTCCAGCACTGCTAGAGCACATCGACTGGTCGCTTGCGCGTCTCCGGGCTACCTGACCGGCGTTCAGAACGGTCCCGGCGCCCGGCACTGCACGTTGTCTATGAGCCGTGCACGGCGCAACCGCGCCGCCGCCAGCACCACCACACCGACCTCGCGTCCCTGCGGCCGATCGAGCGTCCCGGCGGTGCGTATCTCGAAGTAGTCCGGGCGGAACCCGACGGCGCGCAGCGACTCGAGACCTTCGATTTCGATCGACGTGATGTCGGTCTCGCCCGCCATCAGCCGCTGGCGCGCGTGATCGAGCGCGCGATAGAGCTCGGGCGCGATGGCGCGTTCGCCATCGTCGAGATACCGGTTGCGCGACGAGAGCGCGAGCCCGTCCCCCGCGCGCACGGTAGGGGCGCCGATGATCCGCACCGGGAGACAGAGATCCTCGACGGCGCGGCGGATGATCGTGAGCTGCTGATAGTCCTTCTCGCCGAAAATCGCGGTGTCGGGCTGCACGAGATTGAGGAGTTTGACGACCACGGTCGCCACGCCCCGGAAATGTCCCGGACGGAATGCGCCGCACAGGATGTCCGAGATCCCCGGGACGTCGACCACCGTGCTGGTCACGACGCCGCGGGGATACATCTCCTCGACCGTCGGCAGCAGCAGTGCATCGACGCCCTGCGCCGCCAGGAGCGCGGCGTCCTCGTCGGGTGTGCGCGGATACGCCGCGTAGTCCTCGGTCGGGCCGAACTGCAGCGGGTTGACGAACACGCTCGCCACCACCCGGCGCCCGTGATGGTGCGCCGCCGCCAGCAGGCTCGCATGACCCGCGTGCAGATTGCCCATCGTCGGCACGAAGGCGATGCGTCTCGCCCGCCATACGCCAGCCTTGCACCAGCGCACGCAGGTCCGCGATGCGGTTCAGCGTCCGCATCGGTCGGGTTTCGGGGGCGGCGTGCGGGTTTAGAAGCAATGCTCGGGCGCCGGGTAGCTGCGCTGCTTGACGGCCTCGACGTAGCTGCCGATCGCGGCGAGCGGGTTGTCGTGGCCCGCCATGAAGTTCTTCACGAAGCGCGGTTTGCGGCCGGGCGTGATGTCGAGCACGTCGTACAGCACGAGGATCTGGCCGTCGGTGTCCGGTCCCGCGCCGATTCCGATCACGGGGACCTCGAGCTCGGCGGTGATCTCGGCTCCCAGCGCGCTCGGTATGCACTCGAGGAGTACCACGTCGGCGCCAGCCCCCTGCAGCGCGAGCGCGTCGCGCTTCATCTGCTCGGCGACCGCCTGCTCGCGTCCCTGCACCCGGAAGCCGCCGGTCTTGTGGACCGACTGCGGCTTGAGCCCGAGATGCGCGCACACCGCGATGTCGTGCCTTGCCAGAAACTCGACGATGTCGACCTGGCCGGCGCCGCCCTCCAGCTTGACCATCTTCGCCCCACCCTCCTGCATCAGGCGCACCGCGTTCTGCAGCGCCTGCTCGCGCGAGGTATAGGTCATGAACGGCATATCGGCGATCAGGAACGGGCGGAAGAGGCCCCTGGCGACCGCCCGCGAGTGATAGACGACGTGATCGAGCGTTACCGGCACCGTCGTGTCGTGGCCCTGGATCACCATGCCGAGGGAATCACCGACCAGCACTACGTCGGCGCCGGCCGCGTCGGTCAGTGCCGCGTAGCTCGCGTCATAACAGGTGATGGCCGCGATCTTCTCGCCCTCGGCCTTCATCCTGCCGAGCGTGGCGACGCTGACCGGCGGCCGCGACGAGTCCCGTTGCTGTAGTTGGGTATACATCGGTGCCCTGCGCCTGGCGGCAGGAAAGAATGACCGAGCGGACCACAAACATCAACGCTGCGCGGACGGCGGCCGTCCGCCCGTTCAGAACAGGCTCTTGAGCGGGTTGAAGTAGTGACGTCCGTTGCAGTGGCGCTGCACCTCGGCGAGGAGACCCTTGTAGTCGGCGTCGCTGCCGACCAGGTCGATCTCCGCCGCATTGACGATCAGAACCGGCGCCGTCTCGTACTCGAGGAAGAAGCGGGAGTAGGCCTCCGCCAGCCGCTCAAGGTAGCGCCGCTCGATTCCCTGCTCGTAGGCGATGCCACGACGCGCGATCCGCGCGAGCAGCACGTCGACCGGGGCCTGGAGATAGACGACGAGGTCCGGCTGCGGCGCATCGAGCGACAGTCGGGAGTACACCTGCTCGTAGAGCGCGAACTCCTCGTCGTCGAGCGTGAGCCGGGCGAACAGCCGGTCCTTCTCGAGCAGGTAGTCCGCGACGCGCGTGCGCTCGAACAGATCCTGCTGACGCAGATCCTGGAGCTGACGCGAGCGCTGGAACAGGAAGTAGAGCTGGGTCTGGAACGCCGCAGCGCGCGGGTTGCGGTAGAAACGCTCGAGAAACGGGTTGTGCTCGCCCTGCTCGAGGACGAGCTCGCTGCCGAAGCTTTCGGCCAGCCGCCGCGCGAGGCTGGTCTTGCCCACGCCGATCGGACCTTCCACCACGATGTAGCGGTGCTGCGGAACGCGGAACATCGACCTGTTTCGACCGGCGTCGGCTCATGCGTGCAGCACCGCGACCGGCGACGCGTCGATCGCCGCCAGCAGGTCGCGGACCAGGCCAAGCCCGGGCACCCGCAGGTCGGGGGCGATGTCCGCGAGCGGCGCGAGCACGAAGGCGCGCTCGACGAGCCCGGGGTGGGGGATGGTAAGGCCGGGCTCGTCGATACGGGCGGTGCCGTAAACCAGCAGATCGAGATCGATGCGCCGCGGACCCCACCGCTCGGCCGGACGGGTGCGACCCAGCCGCGTTTCGGTCGCCTGCAGCGCTGCAAGCAGTTCACGGGCCGGGAGGCAGCGTCAAGAGCCCCGCCGCCGCATTGACGAAATCCGGCTGTACCACCGGTCCGAACGGTTGTCGTGCGGTATCGCCGCGATCGGAGCACGACGCGTGTATCCGTCACCTGCGCGAGCGCCTCGTATGCGCGCACGATCTGCAGCGGCGGCTCATCGAGATTGCTGCCCAATCCGACGTATGCCGGTATCCAGCGCTCCGGGCTCACGGACCTGCCGCGGCTCACGCCGCGGGCCGTCTGCGGCGCCGCGAACGGCGCCGGTGCCGGGCCGGCACCGGGTCGGCGGGCTGCCGCTCGACCTCGGCGATCCGCTCATCAGCGGACATGTCCTGGATGCGCGTCCACCACTCGGCAAGCGCGGGATCGATCTCGCCCGCCGCGGCACGCAGACAGAGAAAATCGTATGCCGCGCGGAATCGTGGATGATCGAGCAGTCGCAGCGCGCGACGGCCGGCGCGACGCTCGAAGCGCGACTGCAGCGCGACGAGCTCGCGCATCGGCAGCGAGAAGCGTTTTGGAATTGCGAGCCGCCGCACCTGTCGCGCGAGCACCGCGTCGCAGGCCGCCATCGCGAGCTGCGGGTCGGACGGAAGCGGGCCGTCCACGGCGCCCGCTTCGCGCAGGATCGCGGGCCAGAGCAGCACCGCGAACAGAAAGCTCGGCGTCACGGTGCGGTCGGAGTTCACCCGCTCGTCGGTGCCCTCGACGCCGAGCCGCAGCAGGCGCGACCCCGCGGACTGCGGTTGCTCGCGCAGCGCCACGTCGACGTCGGGCATCAGGTGCTCGAGCAGATCGAGCCGGAACAGCAGCTCGAAGGACGGCATCCCGCGACCGGCCAGCATGAGTTTCATCGTCTCGTCGAACAGGCGCGCCGGCGGCACGCTGTCGAGCATGTACGAAAGACTGTAGATCGGCGCTTCGCTGTCGGGATGGAGCGTGAAGGCGAGCTTGCCGCAAAGCGAGCCGCGCGGAGCATGCGCACCGGGTCCTCGCGGTAGCGTGTCTCGGGATCGCCGATCATCCGCAGGACGCGGTTGCGCGCATCGGGCACGCCGCCGACGTAATCCCAGATCGAGTAGTCCTCGATGTTGTAGTAGAGGGCGTTGGCGGTGAAGTCGCGCCGCCACACGTCCTCTTCGATCGTCCCATACAGGTTGTCGCGCAGGATGCGCCCGTGCTCGTCGAGCACCCGGTGCCCGGCCTCGTCGACCCCGTGATCCTCGTCGATCTCGGTGTGCGCGGCGCGAAAAGTCGCGACCTCGACAATCTCCTGGCCGAAGCGCACATGGGCGAGATGAAAGCGGCGGCCGATGAGCCTGGAATTGCGGAACAGCCGCCGAACCTGCTCCGGGTGCGCATCGGTGGCGACGTCGAAATCCTTCGGCTCGATGCCGAGCAGCAGATCGCGCACCGCGCCACCGACGAGAAACCCCTGGTGCCCCGCATCCTTGAGCCGATAGAGCACCTTGAGCGCGTACGGCGAAATGTTGGCCCGCGAGATCGGATGCTCGGCCCGCGGGACGATCACGGGCGCGGCATGTCCGGCAGCTTTCGGACGGTCATCTGGACTCAAGGTACTTAGTCTTCCGCTGGACCAGGACAAACGGCTGCGTATAATACGCGCCCCCGCTCGGACCCGCAGAGCCGGCCCGACCGCCGCGAGCTCCCTTCGTCTAGAGGCCCAGGACATAGCCCTCTCAAGGCTGTAACACGGGTTCGAATCCCGTAGGGAGCGCCACTCAATAAGGCGCGACTCGCCCCGGCACTGGCGCACACCCCGACGAGGCCGCACTCCTCCGGTCGCTTTCGCGTATTAAACTGCGCCCGGCAACAGGAACGCGTGCGCATGAGCGAAGCCGAAAAGCGTGTCTCGGAACTGCTCGATCGCTGGCTCGCCAGCCTCGACCTGCACGCCCGATATCTCAAGCTCGATGACGCGGAGTACGCCAAAGTACAGTCCTGGCCGAAGCACCAGCGTCCGAACAAGTGGATCATCGATCTTGCCCGGCAGCGAGTAGGTGAGCTGCGGTTCCACCTCAAGGAACGCAGGGAGATCGGTGACGACGAGTTTGCGGATGCGCTGGAGTTGATGGGCTTCCTGACATCGCTCCTCGCGACCGAGCATCTCGAGCGGTTCGTGCCGCTCGCGCTGCCTCCGAAGGACGCGACCGTCCGGGAGACCACGCTCAAGCCCCAATCGGGTACCACGGCGACGATCCGCGCCCGCGGACCCGCCCCCGCCCCCGGCAAGTCCTCCGCACCACGTGCAGCGGCGCCCCGCTCCACGAGCGGACGGCCGGTTGCGGCACGACCGGCGACGCCCGCCCCGCGTCGAGCGGCCGCATCAGCCGCAGCGCAGAAAGCCCTCCCGTCGCGCGCTGCCACACAGGTGTCGCGCCAGACCTCACCCGCGCCGCGTCCAGCGGCCCGCCCCCCGGTCAAGCTCACTGAACAGCTGACGAAGCAGATCGTTGCCGACGCCGTCCGTCTGCTCGACTGGGGCAGCGAATGGCCGGCGCTCGCGGGGCTGATCGCGCGTCTCGCAGACCGTCCCTCGGAGAAGGAAATCTGGGGCGTGCTTTCCACGCATCGGGCGACGATCGAGGCGCGCGCCAAGCCGCGTCGCGACTGACGCGCCCGCACTCTGGCGGGAGCAGTCTCCCTGCCGTATCGTCAGGCTTTCGCACCACCAATCGTAAGGAGAGCTATTCATGCGACGAGGCATGGCGCTGGGGATTGCATGTACCGCGGCACTGATCGCTGCGCTCTCCGGGTCGGTGGGCGCCCAGGGGCAGCCCATTCGCGGCGGAGAAGTATTTGAAATACCGCAAGGGGGTCTACCAGGTGATCGCCTGGAACATCGCGCCGCTGTCCGCGATGGCGCAGGACAAGCAACCCTACGATGCGACCGTGTTCGCCGAGCGTGCGGAGCGCGTGTCGCTCATGACGCCCATGCTGGCGGAGTCCTATGCGCCTGAATCGCGCCACGCCGAGGGATCGAAGCTCAAGCCCGAAATGTGGAGCAACCGCGAGGACTTCGACGAGAAGCTGCGCACGCTGGTCGCGCGCAGCGAAACGCTCGCAAAGACCGCCGCCGGCGGCGACGCCGCCGCGAGCAAGGCCGCCTTCTTCGACATGGCGCAGGCCTGCAAGGCCTGTCACGACAAGTACCGCGCCGAGTGAGAGGCCTCAGAACAGCGCCGGGACCGCGTCCGGCGCGAGCCTGAGCAGGAGCGTGAGCAGCGCCCCTAGCACGAGCACGATGAGAAGCGCACGCATCAGCAGCGAATCGACGATCGTCGTGCCGTCAGCGGAACTGGCGTCCCCCGGATCGCCGGTGATAATGCCGCGGACGATTCGCTGACGACGTACGAAGGTGTACCAGGCGACCGCGGCGAGATGCAGGCCGATCAGCACGAGGAGCACGGTTTCGTTGAGGCGATGAAACCGGCTCACGCGGTTGCTCAGCTCGTGCGACACCCAGCCGTAGAGCGGTCCCGCGCTCGCAATCTCGTCGTTTGCAAAGAGGCCGGTGACCGCCTGCGCCAGGATCAGCACGAGCATCGCTATCACGTTCAGGGCACCGAGCGGGTTGTGCCCCGGGGTCTGCGGCGACCCCGCGCGGAGCCAGGCTGCGATCGCGCGCGGGCCGCGTACGAACGCGGCGAATCGCGCCGGCCGTGTGCCGGCGAAGCCCCAGACGAGGCGGAAGGCGACGATCACGAGTACACCGTAGCCGCAGCGGCGATGCCAGTCGAACCAGGCCGGTCCGGCGTAGTGAGTGAGAAACGACCCGGCGATGCCGAGCACGAGCAGCCAGTGCGCGAGCCGCACTGGAAGGTCCCACACCAGGCCTCGTTTGTGTCTCAAGGGCGGTTCCGCAGCTGAGCGCCGAGCTATCCTGACACACATGCCTGCCGGACTTCCGCGACGCCTGAGTGCGATGCTGTACGACGCCTTGCTCGTGCTCGCGTTGTGGATGGCGACCACCGCGCTCTTCCTGCCATTCACCGGCGGCGAGGCGCTCATCGCGAAGGAGTCGCCTCTGCTTTCGCTCGTCTACCGGGCTGCACTGATCGCCGTGCTGGTCGGGTTCTACGGGGTCAGCTGGACCTCGCGAGGCCAGACGCTCGGCATGGCGGCGTGGCGGCTGCGCGTCGAACGCGAGGACGGGCGTCTGCTCACGTGGCCGGATGTGCTGCGGCGCCTGGCTGCGGCGCTGCTGTCGTGGCTGGTCCTGGGACTCGGCTGGCTCGGCGCGCTTGTCGATGCGCGACGGCGCACCTGGCACGACCGGCTGACGCACACCCGCGTAGTCGTGCTGCCGCGATAGCCTGACTCGCCGCCAGCACGCGGTGGTGGCTGCTCGCCGGCGTGCGGCTGCGGTGGCTGCTCGCCGACGCGGCCCGGTGGCTCCTCGCCGACACGCGGCCGCGGTGTATCCCCAGCCGCTTACCACGATTCAGGATCGTTGCAGCGCTGAAGGTGGGTGCCCCGCACGTGCTGTCGGCGAACGCCGCACCGTCCGCGGTATCGCGGAATCGTCGAGGCCGTCCTTCGCGAAGAGTGCCCGCGACATCCAACTGTGGGGACGGAAGCCTGCTTCGCGGCTGGGATACCACCGCATCCACGCGCCGGCTCGCGACGCCACCGTGGCATCGGCGAGCCGGCGTTTGGACCGGGTGTCTCGTGGGCCGCGAGCACGCTCGAGCTGCCGCCGATAGACGTCGCGGGCACTCCGAAGTCATGACTCCGCGACGATTCCGCGATACCACCGACGCTGCGGTGTGCTCCGACAACATGTGCGGGGCACCCTTCGGGAGCCCTGTAACGTTCCTCGATCGTGGTGACCGGCCCGCGAGATGCCCGGGCCGAGCGCCGGCGAGCAGCCACACGGGCCGAGCGTCGGCGAGCTTCGTCCCGGCTAGCGCGAGCGAGCGAGCATCAGGACGGTGAGCACGGCAAGCGCGATGGTCGGGGCCCAGCCCACCACCCAGGGGGGCAGGTCGAACAGCTGTCCGCTGCTTTCGATGGTACGGCTCATGAGCACGTAGCCCGCGCCGATCAGGATGCCGATCACGATACGCGCGCCCTGCCCCGAGCTGCGTACCGGTCCGAGCGCGAACGGCAGCGCGAGCATGACGACCAGCAGCATTGCCGCCATCCGCGCGATGCGCGACCAGAGCGCCGTCTCGAAGCCACGAGTGTCGAGATCGTTCGCGCGAAGATGCCTGACGTAGGCGACGATGTCCTGCAGCGCCATCGAGTGCGGCTCGACCACCGCAAGTCCGAGGAAGTCGGCCGACAGCGACGATCGCACCTCCTTGACCGCGCTGCGCTCGATCTCGGTGCCGTTTCCGACGAAGCGCGTCGCCGCGTAGTTCTCGAGTTGCCAGCGATTCGCGGCGTCGAGGCTCGCTGATTCGGCCCTCCCGATGCTGAGCAGGCGTCGCTGCGGATCGAACTGGAAGAGCAGCACGCCGCCGTAACGAGTGCTCGCCGACTGCTGCTCGACGCTGATGATCGTGTTGCCATCGCGCGCCCAGGTGCCACGGTCGCCGGCGAAGCTGAACTCGCTGAACTTGCTGAACACCTTGAGCTGCATAGCGTATTTCTGAAGCGGCGGCGCGATGAATTCGCCGATCAGGAACATCAGCGAGGCAAGCAGCAGACCCGCAATGCCGAGCCAGGCGCAGAAGCGCGCGGTGGTCACGCCCGAGGCGCGCATCACGACGAGCTCGCTGCCGCGCGCCAGATTCCCGAGCCCGAGCAGCGCGCCGATCAACGCCCCGACCGGCAGCAGGTCGAACATGTAGGTCGGCAGATTGAGGGAGACGAACCGCGCCGCCTCGATCACCGTGTAACCGCCGGTACCGATATCGTCCTGCTGGTCGATGAACAGGAACAAGGCGCCGAGAGCGAGCAGCATCAGCATCACGAGCGCCGTGTAGCCGAGCACGGTGCGTATGATGTAGTTGCCGAGCGTCGACATTGAGACTCTCAGGCGGCCGCGGCGCGCTCGCGCCGACGCCACCAGCCGGGATGCTCCTCGGCCCAGAGCATGGCGGCCGTGAGGCCGAGCGGCAGCAGGTGCACCCACCACAATCCGAGCGCGCCTGCCGCAGAATCCTTTTCCATCCAGACGCGCACTGCCGCGAGCAGGTTCGAATACAGAAAGTAGGCGAGAATCGCGAACCCGATGCGCGCGAAGCGTCCCTGCCGCGGGCGCAGCTTTGCGAGCGGAACCGCTAACATCATCAGCACGAGCGCCATGACGGGCACCGCACCACGCCAGGCGAGCTCCGCGCGTGCCGGTCCCTCGTCCGAGTCGAGCAGTGCCGCGGTGCGCTTGAGCTCGTAACGCTCCTTCTGAGCCTTGTACTCCGGAAGCCGTACCGGGATTCCATGCTCTCGGAATTCGACCACTCGCCACTCGGGCGAGCCGGGAACGCCCTCGTAGCGCCGACCGTCGTACAGCACGAACTCCTGCTCCGTCAGCCCGGCACCGCGCTGTTCGGCGCGTTCGGCCACCGCCAGCTCGATCCGGTCCTCGGCGCGCCGCTGGACGAACACGCCGTACAGCTTCCCGGCCCGATCGACCCGCTCCGCGTAGAAGACCGCATCTCCACCTGCGAAGCTGCGGAAACGGCCGGGCTCCAGCGCCCCGAACTGCGCCACCCGCAGCGCTGCGATCCGGATCTGCTGCGCGCGTGCGCCGGCTGCGGGCACGACGCGGAAGGACAGCAGGGCCAGAACCGCGGCGACCATCACCGCCAGCAATACGACCGGGCGGTAGATCGCGAGCGGGCCGATGCCGCAGGCGCCGACCGCCGTCATCTCGCTCTCGTGATACAACCGGCCCAGCGCCAGGACGATCCCGAGAAACAGGCCCACCGGAAGCAGGATGGTCAGCTGCTGCAGCGTCGTCAGCCCGACCAGCGCGAGCACGATGCGGCCGGAAAGCTCGGCCTGCGCCGCCTGGCCGAGGATCCGCGCCAACTGGTTGGACAGCAGGATCACAAGCAGCACGCCCGTGACGGCGGTGAAGGTGACCGCGGCCTCGCGCAGCAGGTAGCGATCAAGCCGTGTCAGCACGGGTCGCGGCTCCGGATGGGAAACGGTAGACTTCGCCGTCTGCATGCGGCCCGATCAGCAACCCGGAGCCGCTTCGCAACCCAAGTGTAGCGGGCACGGCGGCGGGCAAACAGCCGCGCAATCCGCCGGGGACGAATAACAACTCGCTGGAGCAGGTAGGGCAGATGCGTTTCCATGCGGTCAGCGGCGCAGCCGCACGCCGTCGCACCGATTGCGCAATCGTGGGCGTCCACGAGAGCGGCGCTCTCGCCGCATCCGCGGTACCGCTCGATGCGCGCCTCAACGGCCGGCTTGCGCGGCTTGCGAAACGCGGCGATCTCCGCGGCCGGATCGGCGAGACCACGCTGCTCGATGTCGACGGCGGTCCCTGCCAGCGCGTCCTCGTGGTGGGTATCGGCGGCAAGGGCGCGCTCACCCGGAAGCAATACAAGAAGGCGACGCTGGCCGCAGCCGCGGCACTGGTGCGCAGCGGCGCGCGCGACGCCGTGAGCTTCCTGT
Organism: uncultured Gammaproteobacteria bacterium; assembly: GCA_963728295.1. GTDB lineage: Bacteria > Pseudomonadota > Gammaproteobacteria > Steroidobacterales > Steroidobacteraceae > DATJKD01. Next base: position 194,051 of record CAVSKB010000019.1, read on the forward strand.
CGCTCGAGACCGTGACCGCGACGGATGCGTACTATCGCGGACGCCTGGCCGCGGAGGCGGTGGGTCACGCGCTCTACCGCGTGCCCGCGATTCGCAGCACGCGGCCGCCGAAGCCCGCGGTGCTCGCGGCCTTTGCGATCGCCGTGCAGGACCGCGGCCAGGTCGCGGCTGCCGAGCGCGGACTCTCGCACGGCGCGGCGATCTCCTCTGGCGCCTCGCTGACGCGCGATCTCGCCAACCTGCCCGCCAACGTCTGCACCCCCAGCTATCTCGCCTCGCGTGCGCGTCAGCTGGCGCGCGAGCATCGCTCCGTCAGCGCGCGCACCCTGGACGAACGCGAGCTGAAGCGCCTGCGGATGGGGGCGTTCCTGTCGGTAACGGCAGGAACCGACGAGCCGGCGCGGCTGATCGTGCTGCGCCACCAGGGCGGGCGCCGGGGTGCGGCGCCGATCGTCCTCGTCGGCAAGGGCGTTACCTTCGACAGCGGAGGTATATCGCTCAAGCAGCCGCCCGGCATGGACGAGATGAAGTTCGACATGACCGGTGCGGCGAGCGTCTTCGGTGCGATCAAGGCCGCAGCCCTCATCGGTCTTCCGATAAACCTGATCGGGATCGTGCCCGCATGCGAGAACATGCCGAGCGGACATGCGACCAAGCCGGGCGACGTCGTGCGCAGCATGTCCGGCCGGACGATCGAGGTTGTCAACACCGACGCCGAGGGACGGCTGATCCTCTGCGACGCGCTCGAGTACGCACGCCGCTTCAAGCCTGCCGTAGTGCTCGACGTCGCGACGTTGACAGGCGCCTGCGTGATTGCGCTCGGCGCGCACCTGGCCGCCGTGATGAGCAACGACGACGGGCTCGCGGCTGAGATTGTCGCCGCAGGTCAGCGCGCCGAGGATCGGGCCTGGCACATGCCGATGGCCGAGGAATACCACGAGCAGCTGAAGAGCAACTTCGCGGATTTCACCAATTCCTGCGGCCGTGAGGGCGGTGCGATCACCGCAGCCTGCTTCCTGTCGAAGTTCACCGAAGGTCTGCGCTGGGCGCATCTCGACATCGCGGGTGTCGCCTACCTCGGCGGTGCGCAGAAGGGCAGCACGGGTCGTCCGGTCGCGCTCCTGGTCGACTTCCTCGCGAATCATCGCGGATCGTGACCGTACCGAAGGTCGACTTCTACCTGTTGAGCGATACCGAGCCGCGGGCGCGGCTGCGGACCGCATGTCGACTGGCCGAGAAGGCCTACGAACAGGGCCTGCGCGTTGCGCTTCGCACCGGGAGCGCCGCCGAGACCGCCGAGCTCGACGACCTGCTGTGGACCTTCAACGACCGGAGTTTCGTGCCACACTGCGTGTGGCCCACCGACTTAGGTCTGGCGGCGGAAACCCCGGTGCTGATCGGAAGCGGCGCGCTGCCGGAGTCGCATCGCGACGTGCTCGTCAACCTCGGTGACGACGCGCCGACGGGGTTCGAGGACTACGTGCGGGTGCTCGAGATCGTGGGTGCCGGCGAAACCGCGAAGACGCTGGCCCGGAGCCGCTGGCGACGATACCGCGAGCACGGGGCGAATCCCGAATCGCACAATCTTTGAGAGCGCGCAGGACTCGATGGACAAGAGCTACTCGCCCGGCGAAATTGAAGCGCGCATCTACGAGCGCTGGGAAGCCGCTGGATGGTTCGCGCCCTCGGGCGACGGAGCGCCGTACAGCATCGTGATTCCGCCGCCGAACGTAACCGGCACGCTGCACATGGGTCACGCGTTCCAGCACACGCTGATGGACGCGCTGACGCGATTTCACCGGATGGAAGGCCGGCGCGTGCTCTGGCAGACAGGCACCGATCACGCGGGCATCGCAACCCAGATGGTGGTCGAGCGGCAGCTGAACCAGCAGGGTGAGCACCGCACCGCGCTCGGGCGAGCGGAATTCGTCCGGCGCGTGTGGCGCTGGAAAGAGGAGTCCGGCGGAACGATCGCCCGCCAGATGCGCAGGCTCGGTGCATCGGTCGACTGGTCGCGAGATCGCTTCACGATGGACGAGGGTCTCTCCGCCGCGGTTACCGAGGTGTTCGTCCGGCTGCACCAAGACGGCCTCATCTACCGCGGCAAGCGGCTCGTCAACTGGGACCCCGTCCTGCATACCGCGCTCTCCGACCTCGAGGTCGTGGCCGAGCCCGAAGCGGGCCGGATCTGGCATCTGCGCTACCCGATGGAGGATACGGACGGTCACCTGGTCGTCGCGACCACGCGACCGGAAACGATGCTGGGCGACACCGCGGTCGCAGTGCACCCGGACGACGAACGCTATCGTCACCTTGTCGGGCTCCGCGTCCGGCTGCCGCTCACCGGACGCCTCATCCCGGTGATCGCCGACGACTATGTCGATCCCGCGTTTGGCAGCGGTTGCCTGAAGATCACACCCGGGCACGACTTCAACGACTACGAGGTCGGACGCCGCCACGACCTGCCACTCATCAACATCTTCACGGCCGACGCGACGCTCAACGACGACGTTCCGGCACCCTATCGAGGCCTCGATCGGTTCGCCGCGCGTGAGCGCATCGTGGCAGATCTCGAGGCCGCAGGGCTTGCTGGAGAAAACGGAGCCGCACACGCTGCCGGTGCCGCGTGGGGACCGCAGCGGCGCGGTGCTCGAGCCGTGGCTCACCGACCAGTGGTACGTGAAGGTCGCGCCGCTTGCCGCGCCCGCGATCCGCGCCGTCGAGGACGGGCGCATCCGCTTCGTTCCGGAGCAATGGTCGAAGACCTATTTCCAGTGGATGCGCAACATCCAGGACTGGTGCATCAGCCGCCAGCTGTGGTGGGGCCACCGCATCCCCGCCTGGTACGACGCCGAGGGCGGGATCTACGTCGCGCGCAGCGAGCAGGAAGCGCGCGCCGCGGCCAGGGCAAGGCACGGCCGCGACGTCGACCTGCACCAGGACGAGGACGTCCTCGACACCTGGTTCAGCTCTGCGCTCTGGCCTTTTTCGACCCTGGGCTGGCCCGAGCGCACGCGCGAGCTCGCGGATTACTATCCGACGTCGGTGCTGGTCACCGGGTTCGACATCATCTTCTTCTGGGTCGCCCGCATGATCATGATGGGGCTCAGGTTCGCCGGCGACGTGCCGTTCCGCGACGTCTGCATCACCGGTCTCATCCGCGACGAGCACGGCGAAAAGATGTCCAAGTCCAAGGGCAACATCATCGACCCGCTCGACCTGATCGACGGCATCGACCTCGAGTCGCTCATCGCCAAGCGCACTTCCGGGCTGATGCAGCCGCAGATGAGAAACGCGATCGAGAAAGCAACGCGCCGCCAGTTTCCGCAGGGCATACCGTCCTACGGCACCGATGCGCTGCGCTTCACGTTCGCGGCGCTCGCGACCATGGGCCGCGACATCCGTTTCGACCTGGGCCGGATCGAGGGCTATCGCAACTTCTGCAACAAGCTGTGGAACGCCGCGCGCTTCGTGCTGATGAACACGGAGCCGCACGCTGCGGAGCTGACCGGTCCGTACGAGCTCGCGCTCGCGGATCGCTGGATACGCGACCGGCTCGGCCGGACGATCGTCGCCGTGCGCGAGCACTTCGCCGCCTACCGCTTCGACCTCGCGGCACAGGCCATGCACCAGTTCGTCTGGTACGAGTTCTGCGACTGGTACCTCGAGCTCGCGAAACCAGCACTGCAGTCCGACGCCGCCTCGCCGGCAAGCAGGCTTGGCACGCGGCGCACACTCCTCACCGTGCTCGAAGCCTCGCTCAGGATGCTCCATCCGCTGATGCCCTTCGTGACCGAGGAGATCTGGCAGCGCGTTGCGCCCCTCGCTGGCGAAACGGGCGACACGATCATGCTCGCGCCCTACCCGCAGGCAGCGGCGTTCCCGGCGGATGACGACGCCGTTCGCCAGATCGAGGCGCTGCAGGCGATCGTGCTCGGCATTCGCCAGATCCGGGGCGAGCTCGACGTCCCGCACGCGCGCGTGACGCCGGCCTGGGTGCTGAGCGAGCGCGCGAACGATGCGGACGCGCTGGCCTCGCTCGCGCCGCTGATCGCGCGTCTCGGTAATCTCGAGTCGGTCGAACTCGTACGCACCGAAGCAGAACTGCCGCCCAGCGCGATCGCGATCGTCGACGGGCGCGCGGTGCTCGCACCGTTCTCCCGGCTGGTCGACGACCTGTCGGCCGGCGCCGCCCGCCTCGAGAAACGCCGTACCCGGGCGCTCGCCGATCGGGACCGCAGCCGCGCGCGACTCGCGAATGCGGGCTTCGTCGCGAACGCACCGGCGGAAGTCGTCGCGGTCGAGCGCGAACGGCTCGCCGAGTTCGAGCGCCACGCGGAGCAGCTCGACCAGCAACTCCGGCGGCTGACCGCGCTCATCGTCCCATCCACCGCATGAGGGCCAGGCCTTGAGCGCGCCGCTGCACCAGGAGACCCCGACCCGAGACGCGGGCACCGTCGAGCTGATCGAGGCGGCGCTTGCCGATCTGAACCGGATCATCCTCGGCAAGGACCGCCAGCTCCGTCTGTCGCTCGCCTGCCTGCTGGCCCGCGGACACCTGCTGATAGAGGACATCCCCGGCGTGGGCAAGACCACGCTCGCGCATGCGCTCGCGCGAACGCTCGGTCTCGCCTACCAGCGGATCCAGTTCACAAGCGACATGCTGCCCGCCGACATCATCGGCGTGTCGGTGTTCGAGCCCGAGAGCAGCCAGTTCCGCTTTCATCGGGGGCCCGTGTTCGCTCAGCTGGTCCTCGCGGACGAGGTCAATCGAGCCACGCCCAAGGCGCAGAGCGCGTTGCTCGAGGCGATGGAGGAGCACCAGGTCACGGCCGACGGAAATACCTACCCGATGACGGAGCCGTTCTTCGTCATCGCCACGCAAAACCCGGTGTACCAGGTGGGCACCTTCCCGCTGCCCGAATCGCAGCTGGACCGGTTCCTGATGCGTATCGAGCTCGGCTACCCGCAGGATGTCCTCGAGCGGCAGCTCCTGCTCGGGCAGGATCGCCGCGACCTGCTCGCCACCCTCGTCCCCGCCCTTGCGCCGCAGCAGCTGCTGCGCCTGCAGCGCGAGGTGCCGCAGGTGCACGCGTCGGACGCGCTCCTCGATTACGTCCAGGCAGTCGCCGCGCACACGCGCCGGGCCGCGGAGTTCCATGCGGGCCTCTCGCCCCGCGCCGTGATCGCGCTGCTGCGCGCTGCACAGGCCTGGGCGCTGATGCACGCGCATACCGGCGTGCTTCCGGAGGACGTACAGGCCGTGCTGCCGGCGGTCGTCGGACACCGTCTCGCGCCACGCGACGAAAGTCGCTTCCGTGGCGCGGGTGAGATCGGTCAGCACGTTCTCGACGCCGTGCCGGTGCCCTGATCGGCAACCCGCAGCCTCGGGGGCCGCGATGAGATCGAATCTTCGCCGGATGACTGCAGCCGCCACCCGGCGGGTGCGCGCCTGGATCCTGCGGCGCCAGGGCCGCGACGCCGAGACGGTCGTGCTGAGACGCGGCCGGATCTACATCCTGCCGACGCAGCTCGGGCTCGCGTATGCGGCCATGGTGTTCGCGATGCTGGTCGGCGGACTCAACTACGGTAACAACCTGGGGCTTGCATTCGCCTTCCTCCTCGCCGGCATCGGGCTGACGGCGATGCATCACTGTCACGGCACGCTCGAGGGCGTCGCGCTGCGGCTGCACACGACCGAATCCGCGTTCGTCGGCCGGCGCGTGGCGTTTCGCATTCTGCTCGCGAATCCGTCGGTGGCGCCGAGAGCGCGCATCGAGATCTCGACCGACGACGCGCGCGCCGCGTCGGCCGATCTCGACGCCGGCGCCACTGTCGAAAGCGAGCTCTCCATCGCGGCAGCGCGTCGCGGACTGGTTCCGCTCACGCGCTACGAGGTTTCGACACGTCATCCTCTGGGACTCTTCCGTGCGTGGGCAGTCGTCCACCCCGACTATCGTGCGATCGCCTGGCCGCAGCCGGCACCCCGCGGACACCCGCCACCGTCCGTCGAGACCGACACCGGAGGCGCGCAGGACCGTGCGCGCGGTGACGAGGACTTCGTCGGCCTGAAACCGTTCCAGCTCGGCGACCCGCTGCATCGGATCGCATGGAAGTCCTATGCCCGCGGCAATGGCCTGCATGCCAAGCAGTTCGCCGGCACCGACGTTACTTCGTACATCTTCGACTGGGACAGCCTGGCCGGGCTTGCCGTGGAAGCGCGCCTGTCGCAGATCTGTCGCTGGGTGATCGACGCGCACGATCGCGGCGAGGCCTACGGCATCCGGCTTCCCGGCACGACGATCACGCCGAACGTCGGACGTGCGCACCGCGAGCACTGTCTCACGACGCTCGCCTTGTTCGAGGTACCCGCCGACCATGCCTGAGAAGGCGAGAGCCGCCATGCGGGGGCTGAGCTGGGTCCTCGCCGCGATTGCCGTGGCGCTATTCGCGCATCTCGGGGAGCTGCCCGCCTGGGCCAGCGCGAGCCTGTTCGCTGCCGGCAGCTGGCGCTATGTGGCCGCGCAGCGTGGCTGGGCCCTTCCGCCGCCCTGGATGCGGACGCTGGCAGCCGTCGGGGCGTTGCTTTTCGTGCTCGCGGCCTTCCGCACGGTGAACGGCGTGCAGGCGGGCACGGCGTTGCTGGTCGTGATGGGCGCGGTCAAGCTTCTCGAGACCCGCACCGAGCGCGACCTGACGGTGCTGGTATTCATGGCCTACTTCCTGCTGTATGCAGCGTTGTTGCGCGACCAGGGCATCGCCCGGCTGCCGCTGCTGCTCATCGGCGCGTTCGTCGCGACCGCGGCGCTCTATCGCGTGCATGCAGGCGCCGCGGCCGGTGCGCCGGTCAAGGTTTTTTACCGCACGGCGGCCTTTGCGTGGCCCGCGCTGCCGCTCGCGCTGCTGCTGTTCGTGCTCTTTCCGCGGCTGCCCGGTCCGTTCTGGGGCATCGCCACCGGTCAGAGCTCGCGCATCGGTCTCGACGACGAGATCATGCTCGGCGACGTGTCCGACCTGAGCGTCTCGGGCGCGGTCGCGTTTCGGGTCCGGTTCGACGGGGCGATCCCGCCGCCGGCGCAGAGATACTGGCGCGGCCCGGTGCTGCACGAGTTCGACGGCCGACGCTGGCGCCGCCCGGTGGCTCAGTCATTCCCGCAGCAGACCGTCGCCTGGATCGGCGCGCCGGTCGACTACCAGATCACCCTCGAGGCACACGACCGGCCATGGATACTGGCGCTCGATCTGCCGGCGGCGTGGCCCGAGCGCGAGGCACGCAGCACATACGACTTTCAGCTCGTGGCCCGACAACTGATCACCCGCGTGACCTCGTACCGCCTGCGCTCGTATCCTGCATACGTCGCGGGCACCGAGCTTCCGACATCGCTGCGCAATCGCGATCTGCAGCTCCCGAGGGAGGGAAACCCGAGAACGATTGCGCTCGGCCGCGACCTCGCCCGGCGTCATTCGGATCCGATCGCCATCGCCGGCGAGCTGCTGCAGAAGTTCCGCAGCGAGGAGTACCACTACACGCTCGATCCGCCGCGGCTCGCCGAGAACGCGGTCGACGAGTTCCTGTTCGAGACGCGAAGCGGCTTCTGCGAGCACTACGCCGCGGCCTTTACGATGGTGATGCGGGCTGCGGGCGTGCCCTCGCGGATCGTCACCGGCTACCAGGGCGGTGAGTTCAATCCGCTCGGCGGATACCTGCTCGTGCGGCAGTCCGATGCGCACGCGTGGTCGGAGATCTGGGTGGCCGGACGCGGCTGGCTGCGTGTCGATCCCACCGGCGCGGTGGCGCCGGATCGCATCGAGCGAGGCATCCCCGCGACGCTCTCGGATGCGCCGGCGCTCGCGCGGATCTGGGACGAGAGCCGGCTCGTGTCGCAGGCGCAGCTCGTGTGGGACTACGTCAACGACTTCTGGAACGAGCGCATCGTCCGGTTCGATGCCGATCTGCAGTTCTCGCTGCTGCAGCGGCTCGGAATCGACGCACCGGACTGGCGCACGCTGGGACTCGCGCTGACGGCCGTGCTCGCCGCGTTCTTCATCGGCGTGTCGGGCTGGCTTGCCTGGACGTACCGCTCGCCCGAGCGCGACTGGCCGCAGCGCCTGTACGATCAGGCGGCTGCCCGGCTGACGCGGCGCGGCGTCACGCGAGGCGCCGCGGAGGGGCCGGTCGATTTTCTTGCGCGCGCCGCGGCGCACTGCCCTGATCTGCGTGCAGATCTCGAAGCGATACGCGAGCTCTACGTCGCCCTGCGCTACGGTCCCGTGCCCGTGGACGAGGACCTGCGGCGTCTGAAGTACCGGGTCAGCCGGCTGCGTCCCTGAGGCCGGGGCGCTGCGCTATGCTTGCCGCCGGGCATCCGCAGACGGCAACGTCATGTCAGATCTCAACAAGAAGTTCGAGCGCGCGGCGAAAGACGCCCAGAATCTGAAGAAGCGACCGGCCGACGATGACATGCTCCGCCTGTACGCGCTGTACAAGCAGGCATCGACCGGGGATGTCAGCGGCGATCGGCCCGGCGCATTCGATTTCGTCGGCCGGGCAAAGTACGACGCGTGGGCTCGGCTCAAGGGCACAGCGCAGGACAAGGCGCAGAAGTCCTACGTCGATCTCGTCGAGCGGCTGAAGAAACTGGGGTGATCTGGCCCGCGGCGGTGACGATAGTCGCCCTCGCGCTTGCATTCGTCGCGTGGCTGCTGCTCGCGCCCGTGCTTCGGGAACGCAGGCACCGGCGAGCGGCCGCTGCACCGCTCGCCCCGTCGCGTCTCGACGCCGTGCAGCGAAACGTGCCGATCCGGGCACGGCTGCCGCCGCAGCTGCGCGAGCGTCTCGACGGACTCGTCGCGGCGTTCGTCGCCGAGAAGACCTTCGTCGGATGCAACGGGCTGGTGATCACCGACGAAATGCGGGTCACGATCGCCGCCCACGCCTGCGTGCTCGTGCTCGGTCGTCCGCACGATCTGTATCCCTCGCTGCAATCGATCCTCGTCTATCCGACGCCCTTCTGGGTGGAGGAGGAAGACGAGGACGAGTCTGGTCTCGTCACGCGGCGCCGGCGCGTCCTCGCGGGTCAGGCCTGGGATGCGAGTCGAGTCATCCTGTCCTGGGAAGACGTCGTTGCGGCAGCCTTCGCGCATGCTCCCGGCTACAACGTCGTGCTGCACGAATTTGCGCATCACCTCGAATACGAGGGACTGGGCCTCGCCGAGTCTCCGAGCGGGCGTCGCCGCCCCCTGGATGACTGGACGGCCGATCTGAGTCGGGAGTTCGATCGGCTGGAGCAGCAGGTCGATCAAGGCGCAGACACCTTTCTCGACCCCTATGCGGCCGAGGATGAAGCGGAGTTCTTTGCCGTCGTGAGCGAGGAGTTCTTCGAGCGTCCGGCGGCGCTCCGGGAGGCCCATCCTGAGCTCTACTTGTTGATTCAGGAATTTTACGGAGTCGATCCTGCCTGCTGGCAGGGCTAATGCTACCGCCGGCTGGTCCGATGTTGCGCGCACGCGTCACAAGCCGCGGCTTGTGTGCATCCGTATTGCACGTATGACATCATTCACAGGCTGACTAAACCACATCGGAGTGCATATCGATGCGTGTCGCCGTGTTGCCCGCTCAGTCGGGTGTTCTCGCCGCTTGCTCGTCGCCGACTTCGTGTGCCAACGGAATTTGACCTCATGAGGGTGGTCCGGATTGGGGCCATCATTGTCGCAGTATTCGCATTTGCGGCCCTGGCGGGCTGCGCTGCAAACCCGGCGAAGCCGGCCGAAGCGGCAACTGCCAGCAAGGGCACCGCTAGCGCGCCGGTCGCGGCCAGCCCGAGTGCCGCCACCTCAACGAAAAAGATACCGAGCGGCTACCGACGCGTGACGCGCGGCGGCAAGGAGCTCTTTTGCCGTTCGGTGGTCACGCTTGGCAGCCGCTTCCCCGAGCAGATGTGTTTCACGCGCGAGCAGCTCGACGAAATCGCAAGTCGCACGGAAAAGACGATGAACGATATCGACCGATCGACGGGTGTATGCGCAGGAGTTGGTCAGTGCGGCGGCAGCTGAGAGCTGCCTAGCGGCTACCGTCCGCGTTCTCCATTCGCGACGCGACACCCAGCAAGGTCGCACCCGCGACGAACAGCACCAGGATCGACAGGATCGACAGGCGCGGATCACCCGTCAGCTTGGCGACTACACCCGTGAGCAGCGGACCCAGGACGGCCGCGAACTTGCCCATCATGTTGTAGAAGCCGAAGAACTCAGAGGACTTCCCCTCGGGTACGAGCCGCCCGAAATACGACCGGCTCAAGGATTGCACCCCGCCCTGCACCAGGCCGATCACCACGGCGAGCAGGTAGAAGTCGCGGACATCTCTCAGGAAGTACGCAAAGCAGGTCGCGGCTGCGTAGACCGTCAGGGCCACGAAGATTCCCTTCCGGGCGCCGATGCGCTGGCCAAGCCAGCCGAAGGCGAGGGCTGCCGGAAACGCCACGAACTGCGTGAGGAGCAGCGCGGCCAGGAGCTGCGCGGCCACGAAGCCGAGCGACAGCCCGTAGTCGACCGCCATCTTGATGACGGTGTTTACGCCGTCGATGTACAGCCAGTACGCCGCGAGAAACCAGAGGATGGGTCGATAGCGGCGTATCTCGCGGAGCGTCCGCGCGAGCTCTCCGAAACCGTGTCGAATGGCGGCGGACGGCGCGAGCCGCGCGCCGGTGGCCTGCTCGCGCACGCCGTACGCCAGCGGCAGCGCAAAGATGAGCCACCACACGCCCACCATGACGAACGATGCCTTCACAGCCTGCGCGGCATCCGCCAGCCCGAACCACGCGGGTCGCAGGGTCATCGCGACGTTGATCGAGAACAGCAACCCGCCGCCGAGATACCCCAACGCATACCCGAACCCGGATACGAGATCGTACTCGCGCGGTTCGGCGACATGGAGCAGCAGCGAATCGCTGAACACGATGCCGGCCCAGAACCCGAGCGAGCCCGCGAGGTAGAGCGCGGCGGCGACCTGCCACTGGCCGGCCGGCACGAAGGCGAGCGCCGCGGTCGCCGCCGCGCCCATCACGGTAAAGCCCATCAGGAGCCGCACGCGGGCGCCACCGCGGTCCGCGATCGCGCCCAGCACCGGGGCCACGAGCGCGATCAGCGCGCTCGCGACGCCGTTCGTGACACCGAGCCGGAAAGTACTCTCGGTGACCGGTAAGCCGAGGTTCCAGTGCTGCTTGAAGAAGACCGGGAAGAAGCCGGCCATCACGGTGGTGGCGAACGCCGAGTTCGCCCAGTCGTAGAACGCCCAGGCGAGCACCGGTCGCCGCCGAAGCACGCCATTCACGGCGTCGCGCGTCTCAGGCGGCGTGCGCCAGCTGCTCACGGGTCTCACGGAAGCTCACATCCGGCCATCGCTCCTGGGTGAGCTGGAGGTTGACACGCGAGGGCGCCAGGTACACGAGCGCGCCCGCATGATCGAGCGCGAGATGATCGTGGGCCTTCGCGCGGAACTCCTGCAGCTTCTTCGGATCCGGGCACTGTATCCAGCGAGCATTGTGCACGTTGACGTTGTCCCAGCCGGCTTGAACGCCGTATTCATCCGCCAGTCTGAACGCGACGACGTCGAACTGCAGCGGGCCGACGGCGCCCAGGATAAGGTCGTTGTTGCGCAGCGGCCGGAAGAGCTGCGTCGCTCCTTCCTCGCACAGCTGATCGAGACCTTTCTGCAGCGCCTTCATCCGCAGCGGATCGCGCAGGACCACGCGCCGGAAGAGCTCCGGCGCGAAATTCGGGATGCCCGTGAACATCAGCTGTTCACCCTCGGTAAAGGAGTCGCCGATATTGATCGTGCCGTGGTTGTGCAAGCCGATGATGTCGCCGGCCCATGCCTCGTCCGTGTGCTGCCGGTCGGCCGCGAGGAAGGTGAGCGCGTCCGCGATACGCATCTCCTTGCCGAGCCGCACGTGATACAGCCGCATGCCCTTCTCGTATCGCCCGGAGCAGATACGCATGAACGCGATCCGGTCGCGGTGGCCGGGATCCATGTTCGCCTGGATCTTGAACACGAAGCCCGTGAGCTCGCTCTCGAACGGATCGACACTGCGACCGGTCGTCGCGCGCGGCCGCGGTGCTGGCGCGTGCTCGACAAACGCCGAGAGCAGCTCCGTGATGCCGAAGTTGTTGATCGCAGATCCAAAGAACACCGGCGTGCGGCGACCCGCGAGGTACTCCGCCGGCGAGAAATCGTGCGAGGCGCCGCGCACGAGCTCGACCTCGTCGCGGAACGCTGCTGCGCGGTCGCCGAGAAAGGCACCGGCCTCGTCGCCGCCCAGCCGCTCGATTACCGCGTGCGTGCCCACGCGCCCCTTCTCCGCCGGCTGGTAGACATAGATGCGGTCCTCAAGCAGGTGATAGATGCCGCGGAGATCGCGACCCATGCCGATGGGCCAGGTGACCGGCGCGCAGCCGATACCGAGCACCTTCTCGATCTCGTCGAGCAGCGCCAGCGGCTCGCGGCCGTCGCGATCGAGCTTGTTGATGAAGGTCATGATCGGCGTGTCGCGCAACCGGCAGACTTCCATCAGCTTGATGGTCCGCTCCTCGACGCCCTTGGCGCAGTCGATGACCATCAGCGCCGAATCGACCGCGGTCAGCGTGCGATAGGTGTCCTCCGAGAAGTCCTCGTGGCCGGGTGTGTCGAGCAGGTTGATGATGCGGCCCGCGAACGGGAACTGCATCACGCTCGAGGTGACGGAGATGCCGCGCTGCTGCTCGAGCCGCATCCAGTCGGAGGTGGCGTGCCGCGCCGCCTTGCGGCCCTTGACCGTGCCCGCAAGCTGGATGGCGCCGCCGAACAGCAGCAGCTTCTCGGTCAGGGTCGTTTTCCCGGCATCGGGGTGAGAGATGATCGCAAACGTGCGGCGCCGGGCCACTTCATCGCTCGGGAAGCTCATTTCAGCCGGGATCGGGGAGAAAAGACGGGCCGCAATTCTATCAGCCCGCGTCCGTCGGCTGCGGCTGCGGCTGCGCGAGGCTGAGCTTGAGAACCAGGGCATCCTCGCGGCCGCCGTCGGCCTGGTAGTACCCCCGCCGGCGCCCCATCTCCACGAATCCCATCGACTGGTAGAGCGAGATCGCGAGCGAATTCGACGGTCGGACCTCGAGCAATGCGTCGTCCATTCCGGCCTGTCGTGCGCGATCGAGCAGCAGCAGGAGCATCTGGCGGCCGATGTTGCGTCCGCGCAGGTCGGAGCGCACGCAGAGATTGAGGATGTGCGCCTCTCGCGCGCCCATGGCGGCGATGCCATAGGCGACGATCTCGCGGCCAAGCTCCGCGACCCGGCACAGATACCCGACGCGCAGGCAGTCGCGGAAGATCCCCTCGCTCCAGGGGTAGGCATACGAGGCGCGCTCGACGGCGCCGACCGCCGGAACGTCTCCCGGCACCATGGCGCGAAAGCGCACCAGACGCGGACGCGGACCCGGCAGCTCGATACGCGCGGCGCTCACGCCGCGCCCCGCGCGCGCTCGAGCTCGCGGAAGCTGCGGCGCGCGAGCAGCAGGTCCTGCCAGGCCTTGCGCTTCTCGCCGGGACTGCGCAGCAGATACGCCGGGTGATACGTGACGATCACCGGCCATGCACGTTCACCGAGCGCGTGTATCCGGCCGCGCAACTTGCCGAGCGGCTGATCGGTCTCGAGCAGGGTCTGCGCCGCGATGCGCCCCACGGCGATGATGAGCGTTGGCGCCAGGAGCTCGATCTGGCGGTTCAGATACGGACGGCAGCTCGCGGACTCCTCCGGCCGCGGGTCGCGATTGCCCGGCGGCCGGCACTTGAGGACGTTGGCGATATAGACCTGCTCGCGCCCGGGACCGAGCGCGCGCAGCATCGAATCGAGCAGCTGCCCGGCGCGCCCGACGAACGGCTCTCCGCGGCGGTCTTCTTCCGCGCCCGGTGCCTCGCCGATGATCATCCAGCGCGCATCGCGGCGGCCCACACCGAATACGGTCTGGGTCCGGCCCGCGTGCAGCGCGCATCTGGTGCAGGCCGCAACCGTGGCGCGCAGCGGGTCCCATTCGAGCCCATCCGCGATACCGCACGGCGTCGAGGAATGCTCCGACTCCCGCGGGTGCGGCGCCGTGACGTCGGCCGATGTTTCTTCGGCGCCAGGCGCGCCTCCGTCGTTGCGCCGCACGTAGAGGTCTACGCCGAGCTCAGCCAGGATCCTGCGCTTGCGTGCCGCGGACATCGCGCTCAACCCGGTTTGGACCCGCTGCCATGCGTCGCAGGCCGGCGCGTCCGGAAGAGGCGCCGCCAGGCCCACGCCAGCGGACCGGAAAGACCGTAGAGCCCGAACATCCCGAACAGCATCTCGGGCGGGCTGGAACCGACCACCACGAAGCCGAGCGGAATCAGTAGCAGCACCGCGAATGGCACGCGGCGGCTCCAGTCGAATTCCTTGCCGCTCACGTAGGGGAAGCGGCTGACCATGAGACCCCCGGTGATGAGCGCAACCGCGAAGGCGAGCACGAGCGCCAGCAGGCCGTCGACCTCCCAGTCGGACATCATCCAGACGAAGCCGGCGAGTATGGCGGCACCGGACGGGCTGGGCAGGCCCTCGAAAAAGCGCTTGTCCGCGGTCGCGGCGCGCGCATTGAAACGCGCGAGGCGCATCGCGGCGGTTGCCGCATAGAAAAACGTCGCGAGCCAGCCCACCCGACCCCACACCGAGCCGTATTCCGCGATCCGGGCCACGCCCCATTGATAGGCGACGATCGCAGGCGCGACTCCGAACGCGACCATGTCCGAAAGACTGTCGTACTCCTTGCCGAAGTCGCTCTGCGTATTCGTCCACCGGGCGATCCGGCCATCGAGACCATCGCACACCATGGCGATGAAGATCGCAATGCCGGCGCGGTCGAAATTGCCGTCGGCTGCGGCGACGACGGCGTAGAAACCCGCGAACAGCACGGCCGTCGTGAAGAGATTCGGCAGCAGGTAGACGCCGCGATTGCGCGGGCGCGGCTGCGTCGGTTTGTGCGCTTCGTGCGGGTCTGTCATGAGGCTCGCGCGCGGGAATGTGGTCACCGGCGGCAGCATCATAGGTACGCTGCCCGGGCCGCACAACGCCGGGGATGGCTCGAGGCTCTGCTAACATACCGCGCCCTTTCTGGCCCGCGGGCCCGGCCCAATGCGACTCAGCCGTTATCCGATCAACACCCTGCGCGACGTGCCGGCGGATGCCGAGGTCGTGAGTCACCAGCTCATGCTGCGCGCGGGGCTCATCCGGCGCCTGGCGTCGGGCCTTTATTCCTGGCTGCCGATGGGCCTGCGCGTGCTGCGCAAGGTCGAAGCCATAGTGCGCGAGGAGATGGATCGCGCGGGCGCGATCGAGCTCGTGATGCCGATGGTTCAGCCGGCGGAACTCTGGCAGGAGTCGGGGCGCTGGGACCACTTCGGCCCCGAGCTGCTGCGCCTCCGCGACCGGCACGACCGCCCGTTCTGTCTCGGGCCCACGCACGAGGAAGTGATCACGGACATCGCGCGCCGCGAGCTCAAGAGCCACCGCCAGTTGCCGGTGAACTTCTACCAGATCCAGACCAAGTTCCGCGACGAGATCCGCCCGCGCTTCGGTGTCATGCGGGCGCGCGAGTTCGTCATGAAGGACGCCTATTCCTTCCACATTGACCAGGCATCGCTCGAGCAGGGCTACCAGGCGATGCACGCCGCCTACACCCGCATCTTCCAGCGCATGCAGTCTCAAGTTCCGGGCGGTGGGCGCCGACCCGGGCAGCATCGGCGGCAGCACCTCGCAGGAATTCCACGTGCTTGCCGACTCGGGCGAGGACGCCATCGTTTTCTCCGATGGAGATGGGTACGCCGCGAACCTCGAGATGGCCGAGGCGCTCGCCCCGCCCGGTGCGCGCGCCGCCCCCGGTGCCGCGCTCGTGGAAGTCGCGACGCCGGGCGTCCGCACGATCGCCGAGCTGACGGCCTGTCTAGGCGTCGCGGCCGACCGCTGCGTAAAGACCCTGCTCGTCGACGGCACGGCAGGCGAAGTGATCGCGCTCGTCGTGCGTGGCGATCACGAGTTGAATGCCGTCAAGGCGCAGAAGCTTCCCGGCGTCCTGGCGCCCCTCAGAATGGCGAGCGCCGAGCGTGTGCGCGAGGCTGCCGGTTGCGAGCCCGGATCTCTCGGCCCGGTAGGCCTTCCGCTCAAGGTCTATGCCGATCGCTGCTGCGGTCGCCCTCGCCGACTTCGTCTGCGGTGCCAACCGCCGGGACCTGCATCTAACAGGCGTCAACTGGGGCCGCGATCTGCCGGAGCCCGAGGTCGCCGACCTCCGTAACGTCGTGCCCGGCGATCCGAGCCCAACCGGTCCTGGCCGGCTGTCGATCGCACGCGGAATCGAGGTGGGGCACATATTCCAGCTCGGGTCCAAGTACAGCGACGCCATGAACGCGACCGTGCTCGACGACGGAGGGCGCGCGGTCTCGATGCTGATGGGATGCTATGGCATCGGTGTGACGCGCGTCGTGGCAGCCGCGATCGAACAGAATCACGATGAGCGCGGAATCATCTGGCCCGATCCAATCGCACCCTTCGACGTGTCGCTGATCCCCATCAACCTGCAGAAATCGGCCCGCGTTCGCGAGGTCGCCGAGCGGCTCTACGACGAGCTGCGTTCCGCCGGTTTCGAGGTCCTCTACGACGACCGCGACGCACGGCCCGGCGTCAAGTTCGCCGACGACGAGCTGCTCGGCATACCGCGCCGCGTGGTGATCGGTGACAAGGGGCTCGAGCGCGGCGTGCTCGAATACCGCGAGCGCCGCGCGACGGAAGCCACGGACCTGCCGCTCGAGCGGTTGCTGCCGTGGCTGCGCGAGCGTGCCGGCGCGCGCGACTGAGATGTTCGCGGCGTGCGACGCTCGCCGGCCTCGCGGCGTGTGTCCTGTGTCTGCCTGCGCCGTGCCGGGCGGACCGGCAGACGGATCCAGAGCTTCGCAGCGTGATCGCCGCGGCGATCGAGCCTTCGCAGTGCTTCGTCGATCGCTACGAGCAGGAGGTGTGGTTCGCCTACATGGATCCACGACTCGCCCGCTTCGTAAAGGACCCCGAGGAGCGCAGGCTGATCCTGCATCACGTGCACTGCGAAGCGCGACGGGTCAACGTGCCGCCTGAGCTCGTGCTCGCCGTGATGGACGTCGAGAGCCGCTTCGATCGCTACGCCGTGTCGTTTGCGGGGGCCGTCGGGCTGATGCAGGTGATGCCGTTCTGGCCGAGCCAGCTCGGGATGGGCAACGAACAGCTGATACGCATCCCCGAGAACGTACGGATGGGCACGACCATTCTGGGCTACTACCTGCGCAAGGAACGCGGCAATTACCCGCGCGCCCTGCAACGGTACAACGGCAGCCTCGGGCGGCCGACCTATTCGGATCTCGTGATCGACCGGCTGGTCAGCCGCTGGCGCTACGGCCACTAGTCGCGAGCTGCTCGCCGCGCCTCGGTCGCAGCGGTGACTGCTCGCCGACACGCGGCCGCGGTAGCTGCTGCTCGCCGCCACGCGGCCGCGGTGTATCGCCAGCCGCTGACCACGATCAACGGACGGTGCAGAGCGGCAGAGGGTGCCCCGCACATCTTGTCGGCGCACGCCGAACGGTCGTTGGAATCGCGGAATCGTCGAGACAACCTTCGCTAAGAGTGCCCGCGACGTCTACCTGTACACACCGACACCTGGGTCGCGGCTGGGATACCACCGCGTCCACGCGCCGGCTCGCGACCCCACCGTAGCATCGGCGAGCCGCCGTTTGGACCGGGTGTCTCGTGGGCCGAAACCACGCCTGAACAATCGCAGGTAGACGTCGCGGGCACTCCGAAGTCATGACTCCGCGACGACTCCGCGATACCACCGACGCTGCGGTGTGCTCCGACAACATGTGCGGGGCACCCTTCTGAGCTCTGCAACGTTCCTCGATCGTGGTGACCGGCCCACGAGATACCCGGGCCGAGCGGCGGCGAGCGAACCGAGCCGAGGCGGCGAGCAAGCCACCGCCGCGGCGGCCGGGCGGCGAGAAGGACCGTCCTATCCGGTGCGGAAGGACGTCGGCAGCTCGCCGAGCTCGCTCGGCGGCACCGCGCTCACCTCCACCGCCGTCACCCGCGAAGAGGGAGGGCCCTGCCACAGCCAGCGGCACAGCGCTTCGACGGCGTCAGGCTTGCCGCAGGCCAGGACTTCGACGCGGCCGTCGGGCAGGTTCCGCGCGTAGCCCGTAACACCGAGCTCGCGGGCACGCTCACGGGCGCTGGCGCGATAGAAGACTCCCTGGACACGGCCCGAAACGTGGCAGCGGCGGGCGATCAACTCGGTCATGGAACCGCCCGATGCTCAGGGCGGGGTCTTCGTGGCTTCCTCGGCCAGCCGGCGCGCTTCGAGCGCCTTGGCGCGCGCCTGCTCTGCCTGGTCGCGTGCCGCACGGTACTCGCCGTGCTGGAGATTGCCCTTCGCCTGGTCTAGCAGCTGCTGCGCCTCGGCCAGGATCGCCGGCGCGTGCTGTTCGGCGCCCGCCTGGCGCGCTGCGCGGATCGCCTGTCGCGCGTTGCTCATCTCCTGCACGGGTGCGCCGACGCAACCGGACAGATGGACACCGACGAGGAGCCACGCCAGCCCGAACCGCGGGAGCATTTGTCGTAGGAATTGCATGAACCGGCGCCGGAGAGGCTGGCGGACCGTAACAACTGCGCCCTGTACCGTCAAGCGAAGGCGACCTAGAATTCCGCGCCCCGGCAACGCGCCGGCCACACCCTGACTGCTGCAGATGCCGGACATCCTGGTCGTTTACTACTCGCGTCACGGCGCGACGGCGGCGCTCGCGCGACAGGTGGTGCGCGGCATCGAATCGGTCTCCGGTGCCGTTGCGCGGTTGCGCACCGTGCCGGAGCTCGTACCGGCGAGCGCGGCCACGGGCGCGGCGGTCCCCGGCGACGGTCCGCCCTATGCAACGCACGATGAGCTGCGCGATTGCGACGGTCTGGTGCTCGGCAGCCCGACTCGCTTCGGCAACATGGCCGCGCCACTCAAGCACTTTCTCGATGGCACGAGTGCGCTGTGGCTGAACGGAGCGCTGGATCGCAAACCCGCCGGCGTGTTCACGTCGACGAGCACGATGCACGGTGGCCAGGAAGCTACGCTCCTCTCGATGATGATCCCGCTTCTTCATCACGGTATGTACCTGGTCGGGCTGCCGTACACGGCGGAGGCGCTGAACCGTACGCGAAGCGGAGGAACGCCTTATGGCGCGAGCCACGTTTCCGGGCGTGACAACCGGCGCCCCGAGCTCACCGAGGACGAGCGCGAGCTTGCGCGCCTGCTCGGTCAGCGCGTCGCGGAGCTCGCCTGTCGCGTGGGCCGCGACCGATAAGGTGAGCGCGCTCCGCGCGACGACGGTGAAGCGGGCGCGGCGCGGCGTGCTGGCCGCAATGTCGGTGCTCGGGCTCCTCGTTGTTGTCGCGACGCTGCGGTCGAGTCCCTGGCCGGCGAATCTGTTCCTGGTGATCGCCTGGCTGGTACCGGTCCTGCTACCGCTGCGCGGTCTGCTCGCCGGCTCACGCCGGGCGTATGCGTGGGCGACCTTGTGCGTCGCGCCTTACCTCATCGCCGGCGTAACGGAGATGATCGCGAATCCGGCGCTGCGCACGTTCGCGTCATTCATCACGTTCGCGAGCCTCGCGTGGTTTGCCGCGCTGATCTGGTATCTGCGCGTCACTCGCTCGGAGACCGCGCCGCGTCCGCCCGTTCCGCAAGCGCCTGCCTGAGGAACGGTACGGTGAGGCGTCGCTGCGCGATCAGCGAGGCTTCGTCCAGCCGGTCGAGTACGCCGCAGAGCGAATGCATGTCGCGCGGCAGCCTCCGAACGAGGAATAGCGCGGCGTCGTCGGCGAGCACGAGTCCGCGCCTTGTCGCGCGGATCTGCAAAGCCCGCACCTGCTCCTCCTCGTCGAGCTCCTGCAATTGCCAGAGGTCGGCCGACAGCAGCCGCGATCGCAGATCCGGGAGCCGGAATTCGATCGACGCAGGCGCGGGCCGGCTCGCGACGACGAGCCGTCCGCGGAGGTCGTGCATCAACGTATACAGGCGAAAAATCGCCGCGTTCCACGCTGCGTCGCCTGCGACCAGCTCCAGCCGAATCAAGGCAAACTGCGGCCAGCGTCTCGCAACCCTCGAGCCGGCCCGGATCGGTAGGCTCCCGCAGGTCGAAATAGGCGGTCGCCGTGCCGGTCTCACCGGCGGCGGCGCACGCTGCCTGCAGCAGGTGCGTCTTGCCCGTGCCTGCGCGCCCCCACAGCCAGAGCACGCGTGCCGCACGCGTGCCCGTGTCCGACAGCGCGCCGGCGGCGGCGGCATTTGGTCCGGCGACGAAGGTCTCGAAGCGGGCCCAGTCCCGGAGACGCACGCGCAGCGCGAGCTGTTCCATGCGCGATTTCAGCGTGCCGCAGCGGCGCGGCCGCGGCTGACGGCCGCCGCGCGCCTGGCGTAGATCAGCACATAGTCGATGCCGCTCACCGCGGTGGTCACGAGCACCAGCGCGCCAAGGGCGATGATCACGGGCTCCGCTGGCACGCCATACGCGGCGCGCGCCACGACCGCGAGACAGAAGAAGATCTGGCAGACCGTGTTGAGCTTGCTGCGGAGCGTAGGCCTTCCCTCCAGCGGGCCGAAGAGCGCGCGATAGACGAGTCCCCCGAACACGATGATCAGGTCGCGCAGCAGCACGACGGCGGTGAGCCACCACGGCGACAGCTCGGCGACCGACAGGCACGCGAAGACCGTTATCAGGAGCAGCTTGTCCGCGAGCGGGTCGAGATGCTTGCCGAGCTCGCTGGTCCATCCGAATCGCTTCGCGAGAAAACCGTCGAGCCCATCGGTGAACGCCGCAAGCGCGAACAACGCCATCACCTCCGGATAACGGCCGTCGAGGATCCAGAGCGCCACGGGCAGTACCAGCACCATGCGCAGCACGCACAGGAGATTGGGCAGGTGGCGCAGACTCATGGGAGATAAACGAACTGCGGCGCGCCGGGATCCGATGCGGTCGCCGGGCGGAGCCTGGGCGTGAGCATCGCGATCCGGCGCAGCAGCTCGAGATCTCCGCGCAGCGTCAGGTCGAGCCGCACGGTGGCGCCGTCGATTTCGCCCACGCCGATACCGCGCACCATGCTGAGCGAGTCGAGCTCGTTCAGGAGGCCGGCATAGTCCTGCAACGACGTAATACCGTCGATGCGCACGGTCGCGGTCGACAGGCCACGCGTGGAGTCGGGCGCATAGATGTCGGCAAAGGTGTCGGCTGCGAGATGCGCGCCATCGGCGGCCGAGCCGCGTCGTCTGCTGGTGTCACCCGCGTGAACCAGCATCCACTCCGCCTGGCCGCCGGCGAGCGTGCCGATCAGCACGGCGTCCGCGTGCGTGCCCGCGGCCTTTGCGGCGCCTTCGACGCCCGAGGCTTCCACTTGCGCGCGCACCGTCTCCATGCTCACGTCGGCGACCGGCCATACCAGCGGCACACCGCGCGCCTTCGCCGCCTGCTCGAGCTGCGTGCGTTCGGTCGAAGCATCGCCGGCGCGCAGGGAATGGGCGCCCGCGGCCCCGGACATCACTACCAGCGTCGCGGGCCGCTCGGAGGGCCATGAAGGCAATCCTGCGTCCTTCAGGATCTGCGTCGATCGTTGCCGCGTCGAATCCGACCTTGAGCTCGCCCTGGGGCGTCGCCGAGTACTGCTGAACGAGCCGGTTCGCACGCTTAGCGCCGGCCACGACCGCGGGATTATTGCCGGCATCGCGCCGCCCCGATGCGCGCACCAGCACCGCACGCAGCGCCTCGCCGAAGGCAGTATTGCGATCGGCTTCGGTTGCACCATCGAGCGGCACGGTCACCAGGTACAGGGCGACCTCCGCGGCCTGCGCCGTCGACGCCGCAACGGCGACAAGCACGAGCGCCAGCCAGCCGGCGATCCGGCGACACGCGACGAGGGGGTTAGCGGTCCTTGCAGGTCCGGAGTTCATCGGGCATCCGCGGGAGGCTTGGCGCCGTTGGCGCGTGTGTAAAATACCACAGCTGCGTCGCCGCCCCGGCGCCGCCGTCCACCGGATTACCGATGCCAACACGCAGGCCGACGACCTATCGCGATGCCGGAGTCGACATCGATGCCGGCGACGACCTGGTCGAACGGATAAAGCCCGCGGTCCGCCGCTCGATGCGCCCCGAGGTCCTGGAGGGCCTCGGCGGCTTTGGAGCGCTGGTCGAAGTGCCGCTCGAGCGCTTTCGCCGGCCGGTCATGGTGTCGGGTACGGACGGCGTCGGCACGAAGCTCAGGCTCGCGATCGAGACCGGACGCCATGACACGATCGGCATCGACCTGGTGGCGATGTGCGCGAACGACGTCGTGGTCCAGGGCGCCGAGCCGCTCTTCTTTCTCGACTACTACGCCACCGGGCGGCTGCAGGTAGGCATCGCAGCGCGCGTGATCGAGGGCATCGTCGACGGGTGCCTGCAGGCTGGCTGCGCGCTCGTCGGTGGCGAAACCGCCGAGATGCCCGGGATGTACCAGGGCGACGATTACGATCTCGCGGGCTTCTGCGTTGGACTGGTCGAAAAGGATGCGATCATCGACGGCCGCAGCACGCGCGCCGGCGATGCGATCATCGGTCTCGCCTCATCCGGGCCGCATTCGAACGGCTACTCGCTGATCCGCAAGCTCCTCACCGATAGCGCAGAGCGGTCCAGGCACGATGCTCGGCGGCCGCGCGCTGCATGACCTGCTGCTCGAGCCCACGCGCATCTACGTCCGTGCCGTGCTCGCGCTGCTGCGCGAGATCCCCGTGCACAGCATCGCGCACATCACCGGCGGCGGTCTGAGCGGCAACATTCCGCGCACGCTGCCGAGCGGAGTCGAGGCCGTGATCGACGCGCGCCGCTGGCAACGGCCGGCGGTGTTCGACTGGCTGCAGAGGACCGGCTGGCATCGACGATGCGGAGATGTACCGCACCTTCAATTGCGGTCTCGGGATGACGCCTGTGCGTCGCGTCGGGCGACGCCGACCGGGCGCTTGCGATCCTTGCGGCGCAGGGCGAAGCGGCAACGCTGATCGGCGAGATCGGGAGCGGCGACCGGGGCGTCGTAATCACCGGATGACCCGGTCATTGCCGCTCGTGGTGCTGGTATCGGGGCGCGGCAGCAATCTGCGCGCGATCGAGGCGCGCATCGCGGCCGGCGAACTGCCCGCACGGATCTGTGCCGTGCTGAGCGATCGCGAGGATGCAGCGGCGCTCGCATGGGCGACAGAGCGTGGTCTCACCGTGCATGCCGTGCCGCAGCGGCAGTACGACGGCCGGGCGGCATTCGATACGGCGCTCGGCGACGTCATCGCCGGATACGAGCCCGCGCCTGGTCGTACTCGCCGGGTTCATGCGCATTCTGGGCGCTCCGCTGGTCGAGCGTTTCGCGGGCCGGATGCTCAATATCCACCCGTCGCTGCTGCCGAAGTACCCGGGTCTGCACACGCACCGGCGCGTGCTCGAGGCCGGTGATCCCGAGCACGGGGCCAGCGTTCATTTCGTAACCGCCGAACTCGATGGCGGCCCGGTGGTCCTACAGGCCAGGGTCCCGGTGCTTCCGGGCGACGACGAGGCGATGCTCGCCGCGCGTGTACTGGTGCAGGAACACAGGATATATCCGCTTGCAATCCGCTGGTTCGCGGAGGGTCGGTTGCGGCTCGAAGGCGGCGCCGTGTGGTTCGACGGGCGACCGCTCGAGACGCCGCTGCTCGCCAACGGGACGGCGGATGCGGCCGCCTGACGATCGCCGCGCGCGGCGCGGCTCCGCGTGGCGCGTGCTGGCGGTCCTACTTGCGTGCACCGGACCCTTGCCGGCTCACGCGGAGACCCCCGCACTGGAGCTCGAGGCGTACACCGCTCGCTACCAGGTCAGCTACCGCGGGCTCGCCGGCGGGCAGGTCGAATCGAGTCTCAAACCCGGCAGCGCACCCGGCGTGTGGCTATACGCGACCCGCGCGTTTCCCAATTTCCTGGGACGCATGGCCGTGAGCGCGGCGGCGCGCGAGCACGGCACGATGCAGATCTCGCCTGAGCGCGTGCGGCCGCTCGAGTTCGAGTTCAACGACGGAACAGCCGAGGACGTGAAGGACGTCAGGCTCAAGTTCGACTGGAATGTCAACCAGGTGACCGGCGTCGCGGACGGCAAGCCGTTTACCTACGACGTCGAGCCTGGCACACAGGACACCGCGTCGGTGCAGGCCGCGATGCTGGTCGAGCTGCTGGCCGGGCGCACGCCGACCGGCTTCAAGATCGTTGCCGGCGGCCGGCTGCGTGATTACCGTTACTGGAGCGAGGGCACGGCCCGGGTCACCACGCCAGCCGGCGAATACGACACCGTTGTCTGGGCCAGCCAGCGCGACGGGTCGTCGCGGGTTTCGCGCGTCTGGCACGCGCCGGAACTCGGTTACGTGCCCGTGCAGGCGGTCCAGTATCGCAAGGGCAAACCCGAGCTCTCGATGAAGCTGGCGAGCCTCACGCGACCTTAGCCGCACCCCGCCGCTCGCCCGCTGGCTGCTCGCCGCCGCTCGGCGTCTGAGCTCGCCGCCGCTCGGCCCGGGTATCTCGTGGGCCGGTCACCACGATCGAGGAACGTTGCAGAGCGCAGAAGGGTGCCCCGCACATCTTGTCGGAGCTACACCGCAGCGGTCGGCGGTATCGCGGAATCGTCGCAGAGTCATGACTTCGGAGTGCCCGCGACGTCTACCTGCGAGTGTTCAGGCGTGGTTTCGGCCCACGAGACACCCGGTCCAAACGCCGGCTCGCCGAGGCCACGGTGGGGTCGCGAGCCGGCGCGTGGACGTGGTGGTATCCCAGCCGCGAAGCACGCCTCCGTCCCTGCAGTTGGACGTCGCGGGCACTCTGGCGAAGGGCTGCCTCGACGATTCCGCGATACCAACTACCGTCCGGCGTGCGCCGACAGCACGTGCGGGGCACCCCTCTTTCGCGTCTGCACCATTCCTGGATCGTGGTGAGCGGCTGGGATACCACCGCGGCCGCGTGTCGGCGAGCAGCCACCTCGGCGAGGCGCCGGCGAGCGACCACCAGGGCAGCGCGTCGGCGAGCAGCCACCGGCCGGATGGCGCCGACACTCAGGCCTTCGGCAGCGTCACGCCCTTCTGCCCTGGTACTTGCCGCCGCGGTCCGCGTACGACGTCGGCGCAGACCTCGTCGGATTCGAAGAACAGCATCTGCGCCACGCCCTCGTTCGCGTAGATCTTCGCGGGCAGCGGCGTGGTGTTGGAGAACTCGAGCGTCACGTGGCCTTCCCACTCCGGCTCGAGCGGCGTCACGTTGACGATGATGCCGCAGCGCGCGTAGGTCGACTTGCCGAGGCAGATCGTCAGGACGTTGCGCGGGATGCGGAAGTATTCGACGGTGCGCGCCAGCGCGAACGAGTTCGGCGGGATGATGCAGACGTCGCCGATCAGATCGACGAATGACCCGTGGTCGAAGTCCTTCGGATCGACGATGGTGGAGTTGATGTTGGTGAAGATCTTGAACTCGTGGGCGCAGCGCACGTCGTAGCCGTAGCTCGAGGTGCCGTAGGAGACGATCCGGTGCCCGTTAACCGTCCGCACCTGCTCCGCGCTCGAACGGCTCGATCATGCCGTGCTCCTCGGCCATGCGGCGGATCCAGCGGTCGGACTTGATGCTCACTCAGCTTTCCTCGACGGTGATGCTGGGAAATGCGCGCCGCGTCCGCGCTGCTCAGCGAGAGCCGGGCGGCCGTGCGGCGGGCAAGGTCGCGCCAGACACGGCCCAGTGGGCTGTCGGGCTCGGCGACGACCGTCGGCCGGCCGCCGTCGGTCTGTTCGCGGATGCGGATGTCGAGCGGCAGCTGGCCGAGCAGGCGACGCCGTACTCGCTCCGCCATGCGCCGCGCCGCCGCCCTCGCCGAACACGTGCTCTGCGTGGCCGCAGCTGCGTGCACACGTGCGGTGCTCATGTTCTCGACGATGCCGAGCACCGGCACGGCGACCTTCTCGAACATCTTCAAGCCCTTGCGCGCATCGAGCAGTGCGATGTCCTGCGGCGTGGTCACGATGACCGCGCCGCTGACCGGCACGCGCTGCGCGAGCGTGAGCTGGATGTCGCCGGTGCCGGGCGGCATGTCGACGATCAGGTAATCGAGCTCCCCCCAGTGCGTGTCGCCAAGCAGCTGGGTCAGCGCCTGGGTCACCATCGGGCCGCGCCAGACCATCGGCTGCTCTTCCTCGATCAGGAAGCCGATCGACATCGCACGCAGGCCATGTGCCGCAAGCGGCTCGAGCGTCTTGCCGTCGCGCGAGACCGGCCGCTCGCCCGTCAGGCCGAGCATCCGGGGCTGGCTCGGTCCGTAGATGTCCGCATCGAGCAGGCCGACCCGCGCTCCGTCGAGCGCGAGCCCGAGCGCCAGATTGACCGCCACCGTCGACTTGCCCACGCCGCCCTTGCCGGAAGCGACCGCAATGACGTTGCGGATACCAGGCAGCGCCTGCCGGCCGGCGGGCGCGGCCTGCGCAGCGACTTCCCAGCTCACCTCCACCCGCGCCTGCCCGCCGCCTGCCTCCAGCCTGGCCTCGAGCGCCCGGGCGAGCTCCTCGCGGTACGGCCCCATCGGAAATCCAAGCGCCACCTCCGCCACGACCGTTCCGCCGTCCAATCTGACGGACTTCACAGCTTTGACGTCGTCCAAGGGCGTCCCGAGGTAGGGTTCGACATAATTCCCGACCACGAGGCGGGCTTCGCGGACGCGATCGTCGGTCATGGGTGGCCGGATCCAGGGAGAACGGCAATGAGCCGCGCAGGAGGAATTGTAGCCGATTCACAGGCGCCGACGGCGGGGGGCCCCGGACTGTGCGTGGCATAATTTCAGTTTCGTGGTGCCGGGCCTTGCAGCCGGGTTCCGTTGACTTAATTCTCCGCAGAGCAGACGCCGCAGCCCGCACACGATGAGCCTGTTCAGTAACATGCGCGCCGAACGCCTGATCGCCGAGATCAAGGCCGCCGGGGATACCGGCGAATCGGATAAGCGCAAGGCCCTCGACAGGCTGGTCAAGCTTGGCCCCTCGGCGATCCCGCGGATCATCGACGCGCTCGCCAACGCCGACAAGCAGGAGACCGCCGGCTTCGTGAGCGCCTTGAGCAGCATGCTCGACCAGCGGACGTTTCCGGCCATCGCCGAAGGGCTCAAGGACGGCAACCAGCGCACCGTGGCGGCCGTCGTCTGGGCGATGAGCAGCGCGAAGAACTACCCCGCATCGATGGTCTACGCGCTGCTCGAAGACCCGGCCATGCCCAAGGGGCAGGTGGTGAGCATCCTGGCCGCCCAGAAAGCGCGGCTCAACGCGCGCGAGCTGCTGAAGCACGCCTACACCCAGGAGGCGACCGAGAAGGCGGCGCTCTTCCGGGTCATCGGTGAGATCGCGGACGCAAGCATCATCCCGGAGCTCATCAGCCGGCTGGAAGGCAAGGATCCCATCGCGCGGGTGCACATCATCAATATCCTGGCTCGGTTCAACCGGCCGGAGGTCGGCGTAGCGCTGCAGGCGCAGCTCAAGGACACCAGCAAGTTCATCCGCCAGGCCGTGCTCAATGCGCTGTCGCGACTGGACGGCAACGTCGATATCGCGCTCCTCTGCGAGGTGCTCCGCGATCACGACGTGGAGACCCAGCAGAAGGCGATCGACGCGGTGGTGCGCGCCAATCACCCGGAGACGATCAAGCACCTTGTGAAGGTGCTGCGCGACGAGGACGAGGGCGCGCGGCGCGCAGCGGTCGAGGTCCTCAATGAGATCGGCACGGCGCAGCACGTGAAGTACCTGCTGCAGTCGATCAAGGACGACGACTGGTGGGTGCGCAGCCGCGCCGCCGACGCGCTCGCGAAGATCGGCGGGCCGCGGGTGATCGATGCGGCGCTGGAGCTGATCCGCGACCAGGACGAGGACGTGCGGCGCGCGGCGATCGAGATCCTGAACCAGACCAAGGACGAGCGTGCCGTCAACTTCCTGATCGACGCGACGCACGACAAGGATTGGTGGGTCCGCGAACGCGCTGTCGATGCGCTGGCCGAGATCGGCAGCAGCCGGGCCCTGCCCTCGCTGGTCGAGCAGCTGCGCGGCGGTGACCAACGCTCGTTGCCAACGGTCGTGCGGGCCATAGGCAAGCTCGGAAATGCCGCGCAGGTCCCGCACGTCCTGCAGCACCTCGAGCACGAGTCCAAGGAAGTGCGGCTCGAGGCCATCACGGCGCTCACGCGGCTCGTCAACGAGCAGAGTGTCGACGGCGTCCGCTCGCGCCTCGAGGTGATCGGCGCGGTCGTGTCCGATCCCACCGTGAGCCATGCGGCCATGCGCGCAGTCGAAGACCTCGACAGCCGCTTCGCGAGCGGCGCCGTTGCGGTGGCCGCGGGTGTTGGGCGGGGCGCGAGTCCCGCGCGCATGACCGAGACCGCGCGCACACTGCTGGCCGATCGCCCGGAAGTCGAGGGGCTCCTGAAGCCGCAGCCCGAGTCGCAGCGGCTCGACATCTCGCAGTTGAAGCCCGGCGAGGTGCTCGAGGGCCGCTACAAGTACGTGCAGAAGATCGGCAAGGGCGCTTTCGGCACCGTGCTGCTGATGGAGGACACGGTCGTCGACGAGCGGCTGATCCTGAAGTTCCTGAACCCGAACGTCTCGCAGGACGAGGAGATGATGAAGCGGTTCGTGCACGAGCTGCGCTACTCGCGCAAGATTACGCATCGCAACGTCATCCGCATCTACGACTTCCTGTTCATCCGCGGCAACTACGCCATCTCGATGGAGTACTTTCCGTCGCACACACTCGGCCACGAGGTGAACGACAAGCCGTTGCCGCTCGCGAAGGCGGTGCGCTATGCAACCGACATCTGCACGGGCATGACGGTCGCCCACCAGCAGGGGATCATCCATCGCGACCTGAAGCCCGCCAACGTGCTGATCGACGAGACCGGTCTGGTCAAGATCGTCGACTTCGGCGTCGCCGCGGCGCAGCTCGAGGGCGACACTCAGCTCACCAAGACCGGCTATGTGATCGGCTCGCCGAAATACATGGCGCCGGAGCAGATCCTCGGCAAGAAAGTCGACGAGCGGGCCGACATCTACAGCCTGGGCGTCATACTGTACGAGATGCTGACCGGTGAGCCACCCTACCACCGCGGGGACCACATGGCCGTCATGTATCAGCACGTCCAGGGCAAGGCGAGGCCGCCAATCGAGCTCAACGCCGCGATCCCGCCGGGCCTGTCGGAAATCGTCATGCGCTCCATGAGCGTGGACAAGGCGAAGCGTTTCCAGAACATGGACGAGCTGCGCACCGCGCTCGAGCGATATCTCTAGCCGGGGCAGCCATGGCACGCATAGATGCATTCCTCAAGCTCGGCGCCTCCCAGGGCTGCTCCGACGTGCACCTGGCGGTAGGCGTGCCGCCGATGCTGCGCATGAACGGCGAGCTGATGCCGATCAAGTTCCGCAGCCTGGGCGAAGCGGAGCTCGAGGGTTTCGTGACCGAGATCCTGAGCCCGACGCAGCAGGCAGGCTTCCGCAAGGGCAACGACATCGACTTTTCCTACGTCTCTGACGACGGTGCGCGGTTCCGCGTCAACCTGTTCCGCAAGGACACCGGCGTGGGCGCGGTGTTCCGGGCCATCCCTGCGGAGGTACCGCTCCTCGATTCACTGAAACTGCCGCCGGTGGTCAAGAGGTTCTGCGACTACCACCAGGGGCTGGTGCTGGTCACCGGCCCGACCGGGACGGGCAAGTCGACCACGCTCGCAGCGATGATCGATCACCTGAACCGGCACCGAAAGCTCAACATCGTCAGCCTCGAAGACCCGATCGAGTTCGTCCACCGCAGCAAGCTCTCGCAGGTGATCCAGCGCGAGCTGCATTCCCACCTGCCCTCGTTCGCCGAAGGCGTGCGGGCAGCGATGCGCGAGGACCCGGACGTCATCCTGGTGGGCGAGCTGCGCGACGCGGACACCGTCCGCTGGGCGATGACGGCCGCCGAGACCGGGCACCTGGTGCTCGGCACGCTGCACACCACGAGCGCGGTCAAGACCGTGGACCGCATGGTCGACGCGCTCCCCGCGGAGGAACGCGAGCAGACGAAGGGCTTCCTCTCGCAGAGCCTGATCGGCGTCGTGACCCAGGTGCTCGTGAAGACGCCGGACCTGCGCGGCCGCAGGGCGGTCTGCGAGGTCATGACGATGAACAAGGCGATCGGCAAGCTCATCATGACCGACCAGACGCACATGATTGCCTCGCAGCTGCAGACCGGGCGGGAATCCGGCATGCAGCTCATGGACATGGCGCTGCTCGCGGCGGTCGTGGCACGCGAGGTCGATCCCGAGGACGCATTCGTGTACGCGCTCGACAAGAAGCCGTTCACACGCTACGTGCCCGACGGGACCGCGATACTCAAGGCCGACGTCACTCAGGGGGCGGCATGAGCACGGATCCCGCCGACACCGGCAGCCAGAGCCAGAGCCTGAGCAGCACGCAGTCGAACGCCGCCTACGTGCCGAAGCGGATCGACGAGTATCTGCGCGAAGTCCTGTCGCGCAACGGCTCGGACCTCCACTTCGTCGCCGGCGATCCGCCCCGCATCCGTCTGTTCGGCGACCTCCATACGCTGCGCGAGCAGAAGCTTACCCAGGACGTCGTGCGCACCGCGATGTTCGAGATCATGCCGCGCACGGCGATGAACCGCTTCGAACAGAAGGACGGCGCGGACTTTGCCTACAGCATTCCCGGCGTATCGCGCTTCCGGGTGAACGTGTTCCGGCACATCGGTGGCGTCGGCGCGGTGTTCCGGGCCATCCCGTCCAAGGCGCTGTCGCTCGACCAGCTCAACATGCCCGAGGCCGTGCGCAGCCTCTGCCGGGTGAACAGCGGTCTGATCCTGGTGACCGGCAAGACCGGTTCGGGAAAGTCGACCTCGCTCGCTGCGATGATCGACGACATCAACACGCGCATCAAGGGACACATCCTCACCATCGAGGACCCGATCGAGTTCGTGCACACGCGCAAGAACTGCCTGGTCAGCCAGCGCGAGGTCGGGGTTCACAGCCCCGGCTTCGCCGAGGCGCTGCACTCGGCCCTGCGCGAGGACCCGGACGTGGTGCTGGTCGGCGAGTTGCGCGACCACGAGACGATGAGCATCGCGGTCACCGCGGCGGAAATGGGCATCCTGGTGATGGGGACGCTGCACACGAACGGCGCGGCCGCAACCGTCGACCGCATCGTCAATGCGTTCCCCACGGACAAGCAGGGCCATGTGCGCACCATGCTGTCGACCTCGCTGCGCGGCGTCATCTCCCAGCAACTCATCCAGCGCGCCGACAAGCGCGGCCGGGTCGCGGCCCTCGAGATCCTGATCAATACTCCGGCGGTGTCGAACCTCATCCGCCAGGGCAAGCTCGACCAGCTCGAGAACACGATGCAGAGCGGCGGCATGCACGGGATGCGGACCATGGATTCCGCGATCCAGGAACTGCTCGACAAGGCCATGATCAGCGGCCGTGCGGCGTTCGAGAAGAGCATCAACAAGCAGCGCTTCGAGCATCTGAAGGAAATGGGCTGAGCCGCGGGCCGGCGGGCCCCATGGCATACTTCCGCGGTCCAGAGGATGACCGCGCCGAGCCCCGATCCCGTGAACCGACGAACCATGCTCGTGACGAGCGCGCTGCCGTATGCGAACGGCGCGCCGCACATCGGCCACGTGGTCGAATACGTGTATTCCGATATCTGGGTGCGCTACCAGAAGCTGCGCGGCCACGACTGTCTCTACGTCTGTGCGAGCGATACGCACGGCACGCCTACCATGCTCAAGGCGCGGCAGGAAGGGATCACGCCCGAGGAGCTGATTGCGAAGGTCGGCGCACAGCAGGTGCGCGACTTCGGCGATTTCGGCATCGGCTTCGACAATTTCCATACCACGCATTCCACGGAGAGCCGCGAGCTCACCGAGCAGGTGTACCTCGCTCTCCGCGAAGGCGGCTACATCCGGCGGGAATCGATTCGCCAGGCCTATGACGAGCAGGCGCAGATGTTCCTGCCCGACCGCTACGTGCGCGGCACCTGTCCGCGCTGCGGGGCGCTCGACCAGTACGGCGACGCCTGCGAAGTCTGCGGCCACACCTACACGCCCGCCGACCTGATCGACCCCGTATCCGTGCTGACCGGGACGAAACCCGTGCAGCGCGAATCCGAGCATCTCTTCTTCCGGTTGGGGGCCTTCGAGAAGATGCTCCGCGACTGGACGGGCTCGGGCCGGCTGCAACCGGCAGTGTCGGCCAAGCTCGCCGAGTGGTTCGACGCAGGCCTCCGTGACTGGGACATCTCGCGCGACGCACCCTATTTCGGGTTCGCGATTCCCGGCGAGACCGACAAGTACTTCTACGTCTGGCTCGACGCGCCGATCGGATACCTGGCGAGCTTTCTCAACCTGTGCCAGCGGCGCGGGGATCTCGACTTCGATCGTTACTGGAGGCCGGGCAGCGACGCCGAGGTCTTTCACTTCATCGGCAAGGACATCGTCTACTTCCACACGCTGTTCTGGCCCGCCGTGCTGCACGGCGCAGGCTTCCGCACGCCCACGGCCGTTTACGCGCACGGGTTCCTCACGGTCAACGGCCAGAAGATGTCAAAGTCGCGCGGAACGCTGATCGCGGCGCGCGCCTGGCTCGATCATCTTCCGGCGGAGTATCTGCGGTATTACTTCGCCTCGCGGCTTGGTCCCGGGATCGACGACCTCGATCTGAACCTGGACGAGTTCACCGCCAAGGTCAACGGCGACATCGTCGGCAAGCTCGTGAACATCGTGAGCCGTTGCGCGGGTCTGCTCGGGCGCGTCTCCGAGGGGCAGCTCTCGGCACGCCTGCCCGACCCGGGGCTCTACGACGAATTCACCGCAGCCGGCGAGCGGATCGGCGCTGCCTACGAGGGCCGCGACTATGCCGCCGCGGTTCGCGAGATCATGCTGCTCACCGATCGCGCCAACGTCTACATCGACCGGCACAAGCCCTGGCTTGCCGCGAAGGACGTATCGCGCAGGGACGAGGTGCAGGCGATCTGCACGCAGGGAATAAACCTGTTCCGCGTGCTCGTCCAGTACCTGAAGCCGGTCATGCCGCGACTTGCGGCGTCGGCCGAAGACTTTCTCGCCGCAACGGCCGCGCGCTGGGAGGACGTGGCAACACCGCTGCTCGACAGACGTCTGCAGCCCTATGTTGCGCTTGCGACGCGTGTTGATCCGGCCGCGGTCAAGGCACTGCTCGACGCCTCCGCCGAGAGCCTGAAGCCAACGCCGGCCGCGCCGCCCGAGGCGGACGCGGCGCAGCCTCGCATCTCGATTGAGGCGTTCGCGAAGCTCGACCTTCGAATCGCCCGGATCGACGCCGCCGAGATCGTCGACGGCGCCGACAAGCTGCTCAAGCTCACGGTCGACCTCGGCGGCGAACGGCGCACGGTCTTTGCCGGGATCCGCGCAGCGTACGATCCGGCGAAGCTCGTGGGGCGTCTCACCGTCCTGGTCGCAAATCTCGAGCCGCGCAAGATGCGCTTCGGGACCTCAGAGGGCATGGTCCTCGCCGCCGGCCCCGGTGGTGGCGACATCTTCCTGATCGCGCCCGACGCCGGCGCGACGCCAGGGATGAAGGTGAAGTAGGTCGGAGCGGATCGATGTCCGACCTGATGCTGCTCGCGCTCGGCGCCGGACTCGTCAACAACTTCGTCCTGTCGCACTTCCTGGGTCTCTGTCCGTTCGTTGGCGTCAGTCGCCGGTTCGAGGCCGCCGCCGGTATGGCGCTGGCGACGCTGTTCGTGTTGACCGTCGCATCGGGGCTCAGCTGGGCGGTGTACGCGTGGTTGCTCGCGCCGTTCGGGCTCGAGTATCTGCGCACGCTCGCGTTCATCCTGCTCATCGCCTGCGTCGTGCAGCTCGCGGAGATCGTGGTGCGCGCGCAGAGCCCGCTGCTCAACGAGCTGCTCGGCGTGTTCCTGCCGCTCATCACCACGAACTGCGCAGTGCTTGGCGTCGCCCTTCTCAACCTGGAGCAGCATCACAGCCTGCTCGAGTCGCTGGTGTTTGGCGCCTCCGCCGGTGCGGGTTTCGGGCTGGTGCTGATCACGTTTGCTGCGCTCCGCGAGCGGCTCGAGAGCGGCGAGCTGCCCGAGGCCTTCCGCGGCGCACCCATCGCCCTCGTGACCGCGGGGCTCATGGCTCTGGCCTTTCTCGGTCTCCAGGGTCTCGCACCTCGATGAACGCAGATACTCTCGCGCTGGTCGGCGGTGCGATCGTGTTCGCGCTCCTGCTGGGTGGCACGCTCGGCTGGGCGGCGACGCGCATATCGCACGACGCCGACGGTCTGGTCGAGCGGATCAACGCGCTTCTGCCGCAGACACAATGCGGCCAGTGCCTGTATCCGGGATGCCGGCCATATGCTGCGGCGATCGCACGCGGCGAGGCCGACTTCGACCGCTGCCCGCCCGGCGGCGCCGCCACGGCGCAGGCAATCGCACGCCTGCTCGACCGGCCGCCCCGGACGCCCGATCCACGCTACGGCGTCACCAAGCCGCGTCAGGTCGCCTGGATCGACGAGACCCGCTGCACCGGTTGTGCGCGCTGTCTTCCGGTCTGCCCGGTCGATGCGATCGTCGGCGCCCCGCGGCTCATGCACACGGTGATCGCGTCGCAATGCACGGGCTGCGAGCTATGTATCGCGCCCTGCCCGGTCGATTGCATCGAATTACGGGTCGTCGCTGCCGCACCGGCAACGCGCGCCACGCCGTCACTGGCGCGGCATTGAGAATGGCATCGAAGCGCGAATTCGCCCCCGGGCTCGTGCTCGAAGGGCGCAAGCAGTCGGCCATGCGGCAGCGCATCGCCGCAGCGCCCGCACCCGCACGGGCCTTCGTGCTGCTCGACCAGGGCGACGGGCGGCGCGGCAGAGCCAGCGTACGCGTGGACGACCGGGTGCGGCTGGGTGCGCCGATTGCGATCGCGGACGATGAATCGGGCGCCAGTCTGCACGCGCCCGTTGCCGGTCGCGTCCTCTCGATCGGCCGCCACGATCACGCACCCGACGCGGGCCCCGGCATCCTCATCGACAACGACGGCTCGGATGAGCACGACCCGCGATGCGAGCCCTGCCCGGAGGCCGACGCGCTGTCTCCGGAGGAATTGATCGCGAGGATCCGTAGCGGCGGAATCGTCGGGCTCGGCGGAGGTCTGTTTCCGACCGCGGCCAAGCTCGCCCGCGGACGCACCGGCTCGATCACGCACCTCGTCCTGAACGGCGCGGAATGCGAGCCATGGATCTGTTGCGACGACGCGCTGATGCGCGAGTCCGCCAGCGAGATCGTGCGCGGGGCGCAGCTGATGCTTCGCGCATGCGCCGCGGCGAAATGCACGATCGCGATCGAGGACGACAAGCCCGAGGCCGGCGCTGCGCTCGCCACCGCCCTCACCGTCGCGGGCGATGCGCGACTTTCACTCGCCGT
The DNA here is from genome assembly GCA_963728295.1 of uncultured Gammaproteobacteria bacterium. GTDB lineage: Bacteria > Pseudomonadota > Gammaproteobacteria > Steroidobacterales > Steroidobacteraceae > DATJKD01. The sequence continues at coordinate 229,649 of CAVSKB010000019.1, forward strand.
GCTGCCCGCAGTTTACCCGGCAGGCGCGGAACGCCAGTTGCTCACGGCGGTCACCGGTGTCGAGATACCGCAGCGGGGCCGGCCGCCGGACATCGGGCTTCTGTGTCAGAACGTCGGCACCGCAGCCGCTGTCGCGCGGCTCATGCGGACCGGCGAGCCGCTCATCCGGCGCATCGTCACGGTGACGGGGAGCGGGGTCGCGCGTCCCGGCAATCTCGAGGCGCGCATTGGCACGCCGATCGCGGACCTGGTCGAAGCGGTCGGGGGATATGCCGGTGCGCCGCGGCGGCTTTGGTTCGGCGGCAGCATGACCGGCCGGGCGCTGCCCGACGACGCATGGCCGCTCACCAGTGCCATGAACTGCATCGTCGCAGCGACCGACGCCGATCTGCGGGCTCCCGTCACCGAGCAGCCGTGCATCCGCTGCGGCGATTGCGCACGGGTCTGCCCGGCCGGTCTCCTGCCGCAGGAGCTGCACAGGGCGGTGCGCAGCCACGACGAACTCCTGCTCGAGCGGTTCGGGCTCGCGGACTGCATCGAGTGCGGCTGCTGCGACTACGTGTGCCCGAGTGCGATTCCGCTGGTCGAGCGTTTCCGGCAGGAGCGCGTTGCGATGCGCGAGCGTGCGTCGGACGCGGCACGTGCGGGGCAGGCGCGGCTTCATTTCGAGCATCACGAGCGGCGCGTTTCAGAGCTCGAGGCCAGCCGGCGTCGCGAATTCGAGGATGCACGCCGGCGGGCTCGCGATGACCTTCCGGACGGCGGTTGAGGATGCGGTTCGAGACCACCCCTGCGCCGCACGTCGTCGCCGGATTCACGGTGCCACGGGTGATGTTTCTGGTGCTGCTCGCGCTGGTACCGGCTGGGGTCGCGCATGTGGCCGTGCTGGGACCGGGGCTGCTGCTGCACCTGGCCGTCGCCGCGCCGGTCGCGCTCGGCTGCGAGGCAGCCGCGCTCGGACTCCGCCGGCGCCCGGCCGGGCCTGCGCTCCGCGACGGGAGCGTCCTCGTCACCGCGGCGCTGCTCGCGTTCTGCCTGCCGCCGCTTCTGCCCTGGTGGCTGACGGCGCTCGGCACGGCCGTGGCCGTGCTGCTCGGGAAGCACGTTTACGGCGGTCTCGGTTACAACCCGTTCAACCCGGCGATGGTCGGGTACGCGGTGCTGCTGATCTCCTTTCCGGTGGCGATGACCCGCTGGCCGCTCATTGGCGCCGAGCTCGACTGGCCGACGCTTGCGCGGCTCACGGTTCACTCTTTCTATGCTGGGGTGCCGCCGCCGGACCTGTCGTGGGACGCCTGGACCGGCGCCACCGCGCTTGATGTCCTGCGTACCGGTCTGCGTCAGCGATTGACCATGCAGGAGATCCGCGCGGGCGGCCCCTTCGGCGCCCTGGGGGCGGCCGGGTGGGTCTCGATCAACCTCGCCGCGCTCGCCGGCGGGCTGTTCCTGCTGCGGCGTGGCATCGTTCGATGGCAGATCCCGACCGCCGTGCTCGCCGGTATCGCGGTTCCGGCCGCGCTCGGTCACGCGCTCGACCCGGGCAGCCACCCGGGCGCCGTCTTTCACCTGCTCTCGGGCGCTACGATGCTGGGGGCATTCTTCATCGCCACGGACCCCGTGTCCGCCGCCAGCAGCGATCGGGGGCGCCTCTTCTATGGAGCCGGGATTGGGATCCTCACCTGGGTCATCCGCCGCTGGGGCAGCTACCCGGATGGACTCGCCTTCGCGGTGCTGCTGATGAACCTGGCCGTGCCGCTCATCGACCGTTACACCATTCCCAGGATCTATGGCCAGGCCCGGGACTGACGGGGATGGCACGCGTGTCCTGCGCGCGGCGCTCACCCTCGCAGCGGCCGTCGCAGCGGCCGTCCTGCTGCTCGCGCTGGTGCACGACGCGACGCGCGAACGGATCGCGTCCAGTGAGCGCGCACGCCGGGCGGCAGCCTTCGACCGCGTACTCGGCAGCGTCGACTACGACAACGACCTGCTCGCCGACCGCATCGAGGTCCGCGATCCGGAGCTGCTCGGCACCGACGCGGCCGTGCCCGTTTACCGTGCGCGACTCGCCGGCCACCCGGTGGCAGCCATCATCGAGTCCGTGGCCCCGGACGGTTATTCAGGGTCCATACGGCTGCTCGTTGGCGTAACGCCGGACGGTCGGCTGCTCGGCGTCCGGGTACTGCAGCACCACGAAACGCCCGGGCTTGGAGATGCGATCGAGGAGCGTCGCTCGGACTGGATACGCTCGTTCGAGGGCCGATCGCTCCGCGATCCGCCGCTCGCGCGCTGGAAAGTGCGCAAGGACGGCGGCGACTTCGATCAGCTGACCGGGGCTACCGTGACGCCTCGCGCGGTGGTCGCCGCGGTGCGGAACACGATGCTGTTCGTGCAGCGGCAGGGGTCGGCGCTGTTCGCACCGGTGCCGCCGGCAAGCGGCTGAAGATCCAGTCGCCCGCTTCGTCTTCGACCTCGGGCGACGGCCCACCTACAATTCCGCATATGGACGCGCGATCGATTGTCGCCAATGGGCTCACCGTGCAGAACCCCGGCCTCGTGCAGCTCCTGGGACTCTGCCCGCTGCTCGCGGTCAGCACGACCGTGGCCTACGGGCTGGGCCTGGGTCTCGCAACCATAGCCGTACTCGTTATCAGCAACACGCTTGCCGCACTGATCGGCCGCTGGCTGCTGCCCGAGATCCGCATCGCGGTGTTCGTCGTCGTGATCGCTGCCGCGGTCACGGCCGTCGAGCTGACGCTCTCGGCCTGGTTGCCCGGCATATATGCGGGGCTGGGAATCTTCCTGCCGCTGATCGTCACCAACTGCCTGGTGCTCGCCCGCGCGGAGTCGTTTGCCGCGCGCAATTCGGTGTGGCCGGCGATACTTGATGCGCTCGCGATGGGCGCGGGCTTCATGCTGGTGCTGCTCGCGCTCGGTGCGAGCCGCGAGCTCCTCGGTCACGGGACCCTCGGCGCCGGGCTCGGCGACGTGTTCGGACCCGCGTGGACCGCGGCGCGGATCGACGTCTTCCCGCAACGTCACGGCCTGCTGCTCGTGCTGCTGCCGCCCGGCGCATTCATCCTGCTCGGGCTCATGCTTGCGGCTCGGAACCGCGCCGCACAACGCAGGCAGCCGCGGCGCAGCTCGGCGATCGCGCTCGGGGACAGCCGCGCGTGAAGCCCGCGGCTCGTCAGGAGTTCTTCCGGCGGCTCAGGGATGCGAATCCTTCGCCCAGGACCGAGCTCGAATACTCGACCCCGTTCGAGCTCCTGGTTGCGGTCATCCTGTCGGCGCAGGCCACCGACCGCAGCGTCAACCTCGCGACGCGCACGCTGTTCGCGCAGGCGAACACGCCGCAGGCGATGGTCGCGCTCGGCGTCGAAGGTCTCGCGGGCTACATACGCTCGATCGGCCTCTACCTGGGCAAGGCGCGGAACATCATTGCGACCTCCCGGATACTGATCGAGCAGCACGGCGGCCAGGTACCCGCGGATCGGGAAGCGCTCGAGTCGCTGCCGGGCGTCGGCCGCAAGACCGCCAACGTGATCCTGAACGTCGCGTTCGGCGCCCCGACGATCGCCGTCGACACGCACATTTTCCGGGTCGCCAACCGGACCGGGCTCGCGCCGGGCGCGAGCGTTCGCGAGGTCGAGGACAAGCTGATGAAGGCAGTGCCGCGCGAGTTCCTGCAGGACGCACATCACTGGCTCATCCTTCACGGACGCTACGTGTGCAAGGCGCGCCGTCCCGACTGCCCGGTGTGCCCGGTCATCGATCTCTGCGCCTACCGCCACAAGACCCGCGCCAGCACCGACACGCGCGTCCGTGTCGCAACCTGACCGCGACACGCATGCCATTTTTTCACGAGATGAGCCGGGATCGCCTGCGCGCGCTCTACGCTGAAGCATGGCGCAGGCATCGCGAGCGATTGCCACTCGAGCCGTTACACGCGCAGATCGCCGCGGTGATCGAGCTGCACCCCGAATACCACAGCGTGCTCGAATCCGGATCGGAAGCGCTCGAGCGGGAGTTCATGCCGGAATCCGGCAGCACGAACCCATTCCTGCACATGGGGCTGCACCTGGCGATCCGCGAGCAGGTCGGCACCGATCGACCGGCCGGCATACGGGAGGTGCACGGCGAGCTCACACGGCGGCTGCACGACAGTCACGCCGCCGAGCACCGCATGATCGAGTTTCTCGCTGAGACTCTGTGGCAGAGCCAGCGCACCGGCCAGCCGCCGGACGAAGCCGCTTATCTTGCGGCGCTCAAGCGCGCGGCGGGCATCGGGGACTGACGTGGCACACGCGCGCCGAGTGACCTAATCGCCGGTCGACGCCGCGCGCGGCTTGCGGCGGGGCAGATACAGATCGGTCAGTGTGCCGTCGAAGGCTTCCGCAGCCATCGCGACGGTCTCCGACAGGGTCGGATGGGGATGCACTGTGAGCGCGACGTCCGCCGCGTCGGCACCCATTTCGATCGCGAGCGCGACCTCGGAGATGAGGTCGCCCGCATTGGGGCCGACGATTCCGCCTCCCAGCAGGCGGTGCGTCGCCGGATCGAAGAGGAGCTTGGTGAGACCCTCGTCGCGGCCGAGAGTGAGCGAGCGAGCGCTCGCCGCCCATGGAAACGTGCCCTTCTCGAACGCCGTTCCGTTTGCGCGCGCCTCGGTCTCGGTGAGACCGACCCAGGCGATCTCGGGGTCCGTGTATGCGACCGATGGAATCACGCGCGCATCGAAGCTGCTCTTCTGCCCGGCAGCGACTTCCGCGGCGACCTTGCCCTCGTGCGTCGCCTTGTGAGCAAGCATCGGCGCACCGACGATGTCGCCGATCGCGAAGATGTGCGGCTGACTGGTGCGCATCTGCCGGTCGACCGGGATGAAACCATGCTCGCCCAGCTTGACGCCGGCGGCCTCGACGCCGATGCGCGCCCCGTTCGGGGATCGCCCTACACTCACCAGCACTCGATCGTAGGTCGCTGCCTTAGGCGCGCGGCTGCCGGCGAAGGCGACCCGCAACCCCTCGGCGCTTGCCTCGACGGACGTGACGCGCGTGCCCGTCCACACGTTCTCGTATCGGCTCGCGATCCGCTTCTCGAGCGGCTTGACGAGATCGCGATCGCACCCGGGCATCAGACCCTCGGTGAGCTCGACGACGCTGACCTTGACCCCGAGCGCCTGGTAGACCGTCGCCATCTCGAGCCCGATGATCCCGCCGCCGATGACCAGCAGCGTCCCGGGCAGGTCGAGCTCGAGCGCGCCGGTCGAATCGATGATCCGCGGGTCGTCGGGAAGCCCGGGGAGGCGTACCGGCTCGGAGCCCGCCGCGATGACGCATTGCGCGAAGCTCACCGTACGCGCGTCGCCCCGGCCCGCAACCCGCAGTTCATGCGGCCCGGTGAACTGACCGTCGCCCTGGATCACCGTGACCTTTCGCTGGCGCGCAAGGCCGGCGAGGCCGCCAGCCAGCCGGTTCACGACGCGGTTCTTCCATTCGCGCAACCGGGCCACGTCGATACTCGGCTTGCCGAAGGCGATACCGTGCGGGGCCATCTCATCCGCTTCTTCGATGACGCGCGCCGCATGCAGCAGCGCCTTCGATGGGATGCAACCGACGTTGAGACACACACCGCCGAGCTGCGGCCACCGCTCGATCAGCGCGACCTTGAGGCCGAGATCGGCGGCGCGAAAAGCAGCGGTGTATCCGCCCGGGCCCGCCCCCAGCACCGCGAGATCGAAGTCATACGAGGCGGACGAGACCACGGGAGCGGGCGCCGACGCGAGCGCAGTCGCGGACGCCGTCGCTTCGGGTCCACGCTCTTCCCCGGGTCTGCCTGCGTTTTCCATCGGTGCGATCGGCACGGTATCCATGTACGGCTCGCCGCCGAAGGGTTCCGATTCGCGCAAGGCCTGGTGTGGCGCGGTCTCGTCCTTGCGCGATGAGTCGCGCGGACCGCTGGTCGCCTGCCCGGTCGAGCGCAGGCGGGCAATCACGCTGCCGCTGTTGACCCGCTCGCCCGTACGGACCGTAACCTCGGCTATGACGCCGGCGGCGGGCGACGGTATGTCCATCGTCGCCTTCTCGGTCTCGAGCGTGATCAGGGGCGTGTCGACGGCGACCGTGTCGCCTGCCTTGATCAGCACGTCGATGACCGCGACGTCCTTGAAATCACCCAGATCAGGAATCTTGACGTCGACGCTTCCGTCGCGGCTCACGGGATTGCCTCCAGCAACCCCGCCGGATCGGCGAGCAGCTTGCCGAGCGCCGTCGTGAACCGCACGGCGTCGGCGCCGTCGATCACGCGATGGTCGTACGACAGCGAAAGCGGCAGCATCAGGCGCGGCACGAACGCACCGCCCTCGAACACCGGCCGTGTCACCGAGCGCGACACGCCGAGAATAGCGACCTCCGGCGCGTTGATGATCGGCGTGAACGCAGTGCCACCGATGCCGCCGAGGCTCGACACGGTAAAGCAGCCACCCTGCATCTCGGCGGCCGCGAGCTTGCCGGCACGTGCCTTTTCCGAGAGCGCGGCGAGCTCGCGCGCGAGCTCGTAGACGTCCTTGTGATCGGCGTCACGCACTACCGGTACGACCAGTCCGCCGGGGGTGTCGGCTGCGAAGCCGAGGTGCAGGTATTTCTTGATCACGAGCTCGCTGCTCGCGGCGTCCAGTGACGATCCGAAATGTGGAAAGGCCTGCAGCGCCTTTGCACAGGCGCGCATCACGAACGCGAGTATCGTGAGCTTGATTCCCCGTGCCGCCGCTTCGTCCTTGAGGCGCACGCGCGCCTCCTCGAGCGCGGTGATGTCGGCCTCGTCGAACTGCGTGACGTGGGGGATATTTACCCAGCTCGCGTGCAGGCGCGGCCCCGCGATCTTCTGGATGCGCGTCAGTGGGCGTCGCTCGATCGGGCCGAAGGCCGCAAAGTCGACCTTGGGCACAGCCGGCAGCGCGGCTTCGGCCGTCCGCGCGGGCGCGGTAAGGAGCTGCTTGACGTGCGCCTTTACGTCGTCCGCGGTGATCCGGCCCTTGAAACCGGTGCCCGTGATGCGCGCGAGATCCACACCGAGCTCGCGCGCAAAACGCCGGACCGATGGACTCGCGTGCGCGCGTGAAAAGCCGGGCTCGTCGATGACGGGCTGCAGCACGCGCTGGGGCTGGCACGCCGGCTCGTTGCTCCTTCTCTGCACCGGGCTGCGCGCGCGCCGGGCCCGCGGCGCGCTCGGGCGTTGCCGTGGCTTCGCTGGGCGGGGCCTTCTCCGCGGGCGCCGACGCGGGCGATGCGGGCGCAGCAGCCGTCGCCGCCGCGGCCGGCGCCTCCGGCTGCGCCGACTCGAGGAGCGCGATCAGGTCGCCTTTCGACACCCGATCGCCGCGCTTGATCTTGAGCTCCTTGATCGTGCCGCCCGCGGGTGAAGGCACGTCCATCGTGGCCTTCTCCGTCTCGAGCGTGATGAGCGACGCTTCCTCGGCGATGACATCACCAGCCTTGACAGGGACGTCGATGACCTCGACGTCCTTGTAGTCGCCCAGATCCGGAACGCGGATTTCGACCAGCCCTGCCACGCGCCAGCCCTACACCGTCACCGGGTTGGGCGTTTCAGGATCGATCCCGAAACGCGCGATCGCTCCCCGAACCGTGCCCAGGTCGAGGCGGCCTTCGTCCGCGAGCGCCTTCAGCGCCGCGAGCGCGACGTAGCGCCGATCGACCTCGAAGAAGCCGCGCAACGCCGCGCGCGAATCGCTGCGTCCGAAACCGTCCGTGCCGAGCACGTGATAGCGCCCCGGCACCCACTGCCGGACCTGGTCCGGCACCGTGCGCATGTAGTCCGTGGCTGCGACGAATGGGCCGTCGTGTCCCGCCGAGACACTGGCTCACGTAAGGCGTGCGGCGACGGTCGCCGGGATGCAGCAGGTTCCAGCGCTCGACGTCGAGCGCCTCACGGCGCAGCTCGGAGAAGCTCGTGACGCTGAACACGTCCGCCGGCACGCCGAATTCCTCCTCGAGCAGCTCCGCCGCGGCGAGCACCTCGCGCAGGATCGTGCCCGAGCCGAGAAGGTTTACGCGGACCTTGCCCGGCTTGCCGATGTGCAGCAGATACATCCCGCGCAGGATCCCTTCCTCGACGCCTTTCGGCAGCGCCGGGTGCGCGTAGTTCTCGTTCATGCACGTGATGTAATAGAACACGTGCTCCTGATCCTGGAACATGCGCTTCAATCCGGCCTGCACGATAACCGCGAGCTCGTAGGCGTAGCACGGATCGTAGGCGACGCAGTTCGGAATCGTCGAGGCCACGAGCTGGCTGTGACCATCCTGGTGCTGCAGGCCTTCGCCGGCGAGCGTCGTGCGACCGGCCGTCCCGCCGATGAGGAAACCCCGCGAGCGCATGTCGCCCGCGGCCCAGCAGAAATCGCCGATCCGCTGAAAACCGAACATCGAGTAGAAGAGATAGAACGGCACCATGTTTACGCCATGGTTCGAGTACGCGGTGCCCGCGGCGATCCAGCTGCACATCGAGCCGGCCTCGTTGATGCCCTCCTCCAGGATCTGCCCCTTCTTGTCCTCCTTGTAATAAAGGAGCTGATCGGCGTCCTGCGGCGTGTAGAGCTGCCCCATTGACGAGTAGATCCCGATCTGGCGGAACATCCCCTCCATGCCGAAGGTGCGCGCCTCGTCGGGAACGATCGGCACGATGTGCGTGCCGATGGTCTTGTCCTTGACCAGGATCGAGAGCATGCGCACCAGCGCCATCGTGGTCGAGAACTCGCGGTCGCCGCTCGCTGCGATCAACGGCCCGAAGGCATCGAGCCCGGGAACGGCGAGCGGCGGCGCGCTCGCGCGCCGTGCCGGCAGGTACCCGCCCAGCGCCTTGCGCCGCTCGTGCAGGTACTGCTGCTCCTCGCTGCCGTCGGTGGGACGGAAATAGGCGACCTCGCTGATACCTTCGTCCGTGACCGGGATGTTGAACCGGTCGCGAAACGCCTTGAGCGCTTCGTCGTCGAGCTTCTTCTGCTGGTGCGTGATGTTCTGTCCTTCGCCGGCGCGGCCCATGCCGTACCCCTTGACGGTCTTGGCGAGGATCACGGTGGGTTGACCCTTGTGCGTCACCGCCGCGAGGTACGCGTTGTAGACCTTCCGGGCATCGTGTCCGCCGCGGTTGAGGCGCCAGATGTCCTCGTCGGACATGTTGGCGACCATCTCCCTGAGCTCCGGATACTTGCCGAAGAAATGCTCGCGTGTATACGCGCCGCCCTTGGCCTTGAAGTTCTGGTACTCGCCGTCGACGCATTCCATCATCAGCCGGCGAAGCAGACCCTTCTCGTCGCGGGCGAGCAGCGGATCCCAGCGATAGCCCCAGATAACCTTGATCACGTTCCAGCCGGCGCCCAGGAACGCGGCCTCGAGCTCCTGGATGATCTTGCCGTTGCCGCGCACGGGCCCGTCGAGGCGCTGCAGGTTGCAGTTGATCACGAACACGAGATTGTCGAGCTTTTCGCGCACCGGCATGGTGATCGCGCCCAGCGATTCCGGCTCGTCCATCTCGCCGTCGCCGAGGAAGCACCAGACCTTCCGGTCGCTGACCGGCACGATCCCGCGATGCTCGAGGTAGCGCACGAAGCGCGCCTGGTAGATCGCCATCATCGCCCCGAGACCCATCGACACGGTCGGGAATTGCCAGAAACCCGGCATCAGCCATGGATGCGGATACGACGACAGGCCGCGGCCGCCGACCTCCTCGCGGAAGTGCTGCAGCTGCTCCTCGGTCAACCGCCCTTCGAGGAAGGCACGTGCATAGATGCCCGGCGAGGAATGGCCCTGGATGAAAACCATGTCGCCCGGGTGATTCTCGCCGGGAGCGCGCCAGAAGTGGTTGAAGCCCACTTCGTAGAGCGTCGCCGCCGAGGCGTAGCTCGCGATGTGGCCGCCGTACTCCGAGCTCTGCCGGTTCGCCTGAACCACCATCGCCATCGCGTTCCAGCGGATATACGCCTCGAGCCGGCGCTCGACCGAGCGGTCACCGGGGTATTCCTTCTCCTGGCCCGGCGAGATGGTGTTTACGTAGGCGGTATTCGGCTTGAACGGCAGATAGGCGCCGGAACGCCGCGTGTGATCGATGACTCGCTCGAGCAGATAGTGCGCGCGGTCGGGGCCATGCGTCCGCAGCACGGAGTCGATCGACTCCAGCCATTCGCGCGTTTCGGCAGGATCAACGTCGTCGAACTTGGATGCCTCGAACATCGGCCATGACTCCTGCTGCAGCCGTTGACTCGCTGCGCGCTGCACTCGGTTATGATTTGCCCGGCACGCCCTGCTAGCATGCCGCGTCGCCGATCTGCCGCTGTCGCGGCTACCGGTCGCCCGATCGCGAATCCGTAATGATCGGGGCTCGTCACAACAGGGTCAAGGCAACACCGTGTCGCAATCCTTGCCAGAAGCTCCGCGGGTACGACTGCACGCCGCCTCCGACGCGTTGCGCGACGCCACGCTTGCGCGCGCGGATGCCGCCGTGCTGATGCTGCCTGTCGCCGAAGCGCGCTCCGCGATTGCGAAGCTCCCGCAGGCGGCGCTCTGGCAGCGGCTCTACCAGGCAGACCGACGTGCGGTTCCCGCGCCAGTACTCGTGGCGCGCCTGCCCAACCGGCGCGGCACGCTGGTCGTCGTGGGCTTCGTCCCGGATTCGGCCAGCGCCTTCCAGCGGCTGCAGCTCGCCGGGCGGCTGATGCGCGAGGCGCTGAAACCCGGCGTCGCGGACCTTGCGCTGCATGCGGTCGGCCTGCCGGCGGCGCAGGGTCGCGCCGCTCTCGAGGCGCTCGCAAGCGCCGCGCTCGTGGCGGCTGCGCCGATGCCGAGCCGGCGCTCGAAGGCTCCGCCGCGCGGCGACCTGCGACGAGTGACGATCGCAGGCCGCGGGCTCGACCTGGACGCGATCGCCGCGGAGGCTGAAGGCAACCACCTTGCACGCTGGCTTGCGATGCTACCCCCGAACGAGCTCGATGCCGCGGGTTACCGTCGCGTGCTCCGACAGCTGGCGACGCGCGAAGGCTGGAGCTTCCGTTTCTATGACGAGCGCGGACTCGGGCGGCTGGGTGCCGGGGCCTTTCTCGCGGTTTCGCGCGGCAACGACCATCGCGCCGCCGGCATCGTCCGGCTGCGTTACCGTCCGCGCAGCCGCATCGTGCGCCGGCTCGCCCTCGTGGGCAAGGGCATCTGCTTCGACACCGGCGGCGTGAATCTGAAGACCCACCGCAGCATGTACCTGATGCACGGGGACATGCAGGGCAGCGCCGTGGCAGTGGGTGCGCTGCTCGCGCTCGCGCGGCGCCGCGTGCCGGTCGAGGTCGACTGCTGGCTCGCGATCACCGAGAACCAGATCGGCCCGCGCGCGTACCGCCCGCAGGAGGTCGTGCGCGCGGCGAACGGAGTCACGATCCAGGTCGTGCACAGCGACGCCGAGGGCCGGATGGTGCTGGCCGATACCCTCGCACTCGCCGCACGCGAACGCCCTGCGTTGCTGCTCGACTTCGCCACGCTGACCGGCGCCTGCGTAAACGCGCTCACCGAGCGCTACAGCGGCGCGTTCACCAACCGCCCGGAGCTGCACGACGACCTGCAGCGCATCGGCCGCACGAGTGGCGAGCGGGTCTGGTGCTTCCCGATGGACGAGGACTTCGACAGCGATCTCGAGAGCCCGATCGCCGACGTGCTGCAGTGCGGACTCGAGGGCAAGGGTGACCATATCCTGGCGGCGCGCTTCCTCAATCGCTTCGTACCGGAAGCGCTGCCCTGGGTGCACCTGGATCTGGCGGCGAGTGACCGCAAGGGTGGTCTCGCGCACGTGCCAACCGAGTTTACCGGCTTCGGCGTGCGGTACGCGTCGCGGCTGCTGACGGACCCGGTGTTTCTCAAACGGCTTGAACGTCCGCGATGACGCGTCTCGTGCTCCGCAGGCCTGACGACTGGCACCTGCATCTGCGCGACGGCGCGCAGCTCGCCGCCGTGCTGCCGCACACCGCGCAACGCTTTGCTCGCGCGCTGGTGATGCCCAACCTGAAGCCGCCGATGACCGACACCGCCGGGCTCGCGGCATACCGCGGCCGCATTCTTGCGGCGTTGCCCGCGGGTGCCACGTTCGAACCGCTGATGACGCTTTTTCTAACGGACCGGACGACACCGGAGGAGCTCAAGCGCGCGAGTGTGGCGGGATTCGTCGTCGGCGCGAAGCTCTATCCCGCGGGCGCAACGACGCATTCGGACGCGGGGGTCACATCGATCGAGCGCGTGTGGTCCGCGCTCGAAGCGATGGCGGAGCTCGGGCTGGTACTGCAGGTGCACGGGGAAGTCACGGATCCGGATGTGGACGTGTTCGACCGCGAGAGCGCATTCATCGAGCGTGTGCTCGCGCGCGTGGTCGAGCGCATCCCCGGGCTCAAGGTCGTGTTTGAGCACGTCACGACCAGGGCGGCGGTCGAGTTCGTGCGGGGCGCGCGGCCAGGCGTAGCCGCGACGATCACGCCGCAGCACCTGCTGCTGAACCGGAACGCGCTGTTCGAGGGTGGCCTGCGTCCGCATCACTACTGTCTGCCGGTGCTCAAGCGCGAACGCGACCGCGAGGCGCTGATCCAGGCGGCGACCGGCGACGAGGCGCGATTCTTCCTGGGCACGGACAGCGCGCCCCACGAGCGAGGCGCCAAGGAAGCCGGCTGCGGCTGTGCTGGGATTTACTCGGCACACGCGGGTATCGAGCTCTACGCGGAGGCCTTCGAGCAGGCGGGCGGCCTGCAGCGGCTCGAGGCTTTCGCCGCCGAGCGCGGCGCGGATTTCTACGGCCGTGCCGCGCAATGCCGGGCAGATCGTGCTCGCGCGCGAGCCGTGGAAGGTGCCGGCCGGGTACGCGTTCGGCGACGGCACGCTCGTGCCCCTGCGCGCCGGCTCGGACGTTGCGTGGCGGCTGGTCGCCGAATGAGCGGGTATCCCGGCGCGCCGCGCATCGCCGATCGCTTCCGCGGATTTCTGCCGGTGGTGATCGACGTCGAGACCGGCGGCTTCAACTCGTCGACGGACGCTCTGCTCGAGATCGCCGCGGTAATGATCGAGATGACTCCGATGGGCGAGCTGCGTCCTGGAGCCACGCATCGCCATCATGTGCAGCCCTTTCACGGATCGCGAATGGACCCGGCCTCGCTGGCCGTGATCGGCATCGACCCGCATCATCCGCTGCGGCCGGCGATCCCGGAGCGTGAGGCGCTCATGCTGCTGTTTCGCGAGATCCGACGGGCGGTCCGCGAAGCCGAGTGCACGCGCGCGGTGCTGGTCGGGCACAACGCCTCGTTCGATCTCGCCTTCATGAACGCGGCGGTCGCTCGCACCGATATGAAGCGCAATCCATTCCATCCGTTTTCGAGCTTCGACACCGCGACGCTGGGCGGCGTGGCCTTCGGCCAGACCGTGCTGTCGCGCGCGGTGATCGCGGCAGGTTTCGAGTGGGATCCGGCGGGCGCGCATTCCGCCATCTACGACGCGCAACGGACCGCGGAGCTCTTCTGCGCGGTGTGCAACCGCTTCCGCGGGATGTACGAGGAGGCGCTCGCGCGATTGCCCGTGGACCTCGAGGACGCGCCCCATGATGCGGGCGCCGGGTCCGACGAAGCCGCCGGCGGGGTGCACGGTCGGGAGTGAGACCCCGGCAGAGTGTCAGACGGCGCGCGCGTCCTCGATGAGCTGCTTGAGCTCACCCGAGCGGTACATTTCCTGGATGATGTCCGAGCCGCCGACCAGCTCGCCGTCGATGTAGAGCTGCGGGTAGGTGGGCCAGTTCGAATAGCGCTTGAGCGCTTCGCGCAGCTCCGGATCCTCGAAGATGTTGACCGTGGCGAATTCGGCGCCGCAGGCGCGCAAGCGCGCGGGATGCCGCGGCCGAGAATCCGCACTGCGGGAAGTCGGGCGTGCCCTTCATGAAGAGCACGATGCGGTTTGATTTGAGCTGCTGCTCGATCCGTTCGGTCACATCCACTTCGTCCACCTCGAGGTCCGCGTGCGCGGCCACTCCTTCAACCGTTACCCATGTCCCGGCCGCACTCAGTTCTGCGAGCGCTCGACCGGGTTGCTCCGCTGGCGCGCGAGTCGCGCAACCACCGCCCACTGCTCCTGCGCGCTCATCTGCGCCCATCGCGCGATCTCGTCGATCGTGCGGCCGCAGCCCGTGCAGCAGGCCGCCGCGTCGAGCACGCAGACCTTGATGCATGGGGAGATCGGGCGGAGCTCGCTCATGCTTTGAGCACCAAGGTCGGCGCTGGGCGTTGAATTATGGGGGTGCGTCGCCTATTCTTCAATGCCGCTGCTGACCCGGGCCGGGCATAACACCCCGACAGAACTAAAGATTTTCACTCTGGGAGGGCTCGTTTGATGAATCCGCTCAACTCGGTGCGAGGCGCGATCACGACCGGCGTCGTCATCGCCTTGATCATCACGTTCCTGATCGCGCCAACGGGTTTCCAGGAGCTCGGGCTCGCACGCTGGCTGCACATCCTCTCCGGGGTCATGTGGATCGGGCTGCTCTGGTATTTCAACGTGGTGCAGATCCCGGCGCTCGGTGTCGCCGCCGCGGACAAGGGCGGGCCGGGCGGCGCCGGCATCACGAAGTACGTCGCGCCACGGGCGCTGTTCTGGTTCCGCTGGGCGGCGGTCGCGACCTGGCTCACTGGTGCCTGGTACCTGCTGCGCGCCGGTAACTTCGTCGGCGCGCTGACGCTCGGCGCGGGCTCTGAGCCGTACAACTACTATCAGCTGATCATCGGGCTCGGCGCGTGGATGGGCACGATCATGCTGTTCAACGTCTGGGTGCTGATCTGGCCGAACCAGAAGAAGGTGCTCGGGATCGTCCCGGCCAGCGACGAGGAGAAGGCCAAGGCGCGCAAGACCGCAACGCTTGCCTCGCGGATCAACTTCGTGCTGTCCATCCCGATGCTCCTGTGCATGGGCTCCGCGACGCACGGTCTGCCTTTCTGAGACGGGCGCGCAACGTGTGAAGAAACCCGGCCGCGGCCGGGTTTCTTACTTAAGGGTCAGCTTCGATGGCCGCACTCCCGGACGACCTGACGCGAACGGTTGCGCGCGCGCTCGAGGAGGATATAGGCGCGGGCGACCTCACGGCCGCCCTGGTACCGGCCGAGCGCAACGCGCGCGCCGCGGTGATCACGCGCGAGCCGGCGGTCGTCTGCGGCGGTCCCTGGTTCGACGAAGTGTTCCGGCAGATCGATCCGCGCGTCAGAATCGAGTGGCAGGCGGATGAAGGGGATCTTGTCGATGCCGGCGCCCTGCTCTGCCGGCTGGCCGGTCCCGCAAGGGCGCTGCTCACCGGGGAGCGCACGGCGCTCAATTTTCTCCAGACCCTCTCCGGCACCGCGACCACGGTGCACCGCTGGGTCGGCCTCGTACAGGGCACGCGTTGCCGGCTGCTCGACACGCGCAAGACGCTGCCGGGGCTGCGCACCGCGCAGAAATACGCGGTGCGGTGCGGCGGCGCGACCAATCACCGGATTGGCCTCTACGACGGCATCCTGATCAAGGAAAACCACATCCTGGCCGCCGGCTCGATCGCTGCCGCGGTCGCGGCTGCACACCGGCAGGCAGTGGCTGTCCCGGTGGAGGTGGAGGTGGAGACGCTCGACGAGCTCCGCCAGGCGCTCGACGCGGGCGCCGACATGGCACTTCTCGACGAGTTCAGCGTGGACGACCTGCGAGCCGCGGTGGCGGTGAACGCCGGGCACCCGAAGGGACCCATCAAGCTCGAAGCCTCCGGCAGCGTGACGACCGACTCCCTGCCAGCGATCGCCGCGACCGGGGTCGACTTCGTGTCGATCGGCGCGCTCACCAAGCACCTGCGCGCGATCGACCTATCGATGCGCTTTGAATGATGGGAACAAATCGAACACGACCCGGTCTCAAGGTGTCGTTTGCGGCCATCCGCCGCCCCGGCAAGAACAACGCATGCTCGAGATCAGCCGCCTGACCCGGCGCTTCGGCGCCCTGACAGCCGTCGACGACATCTCCTTCTCAGTGGCACCCGGCGAGGTGCTCGGCTTCCTGGGCCCGAACGGCGCCGGCAAGTCGACCACCATGAAGATGATCACGGGCTTCCTGGCGCCCACCGCTGGCACGGCGCGCGTGTGCGGTCACGACGTCGAGACTGACGGCGCTTGCGGCACGGCGCTGCGTTGGCTACCTGCCCGAGGGCGCCCCGGGTTACGGCGAGATGACCGTGCGGGCCTTCCTCGAGTTCATCGCCGACGTCCGCGGGCTGGCAGGCAGCGAGCGCCCCAAGCGGCTCGACGACGTCATCGCGCGGCTCGGGCTCGGCGGGGTGCTCGCGCAGGTGATCGAGACGCTGTCCAAGGGCTTTCGCCGCCGCGTGGGTCTCGCGCAGGCGATCCTGCACGACCCGCCGGTGCTGATCCTCGACGAGCCGACCGACGGCCTCGATCCGAACCAGAAGCACGAGGTGCGCAGGCTGATCCGGGACGTGGCGAAGGACAAGATCATCGTGATCTCGACGCACATCCTCGAGGAGGTCGACGCGGTCTGCACCCGCGCGATCATCATCGCTGGCGGGCGGCTGCTGGCGGACGACACGCCCCGCGGACTCGAGGCGCGCTCGCGCTGGCACGGCGCGGTCACGCTCGTGCTCGACGAGCCGTTCGCGCTCGAGGCCGTGCGTACGCGCCTGCTGAGCCTGCCGGAAGTCGCTGGCGCGGAGACGACCGGCCCGCAGGCGGTCACCGCCTTCGCGCGCGCCGGCACGGCGGCGCTGCCCTCGGTCGGGACGCGCTGGCTGGGCGCGAAGGCTGGAAGCTGCGCGGAGTTGCGCGTCGGAGACCGGCCGCCTCGACGAGGTGTTCCGCGCATCACCACCGGCGCGCGCGCGGGAGACGCGGCCGATGCGTAACGTCGCGATCCTGTTCCGCCGCGAGCTCGCCAGCTATTTCGCAACCCCGCTCGCGCTCGTCTTCATCGTGATCTTCCTGGTGCTCGCCGGCGCGCTCGCCTTCTACCTCGGTGGCTTCTACGAGCGCGGCCAGGCCGATCTCGCGCCATTCTTCAACTTCCATCCCTGGCTGTACCTGTTCCTGATCCCGGCGCTCTCCATGCGGCTGTGGGCCGAGGAGCGCAAGTCGCGGCAGCATCGAGCTGCTGATGACGCTGCCCGTGACGCCGTGGCAGGCCGTGCTCGGCAAGTTCCTCGCCGCGTGGTGCGTCGCGGCGCTCGCGCTCGCGCTCACCTTCCCGATCTGGATCACGGTCAACTACCTGGGCGACCCCGACAACGGCGCCATCCTCGCAGCCTACGTCGGGAGCCTGCTGATGGCCGGCGGCTTCCTCGCGATCGGCTCCTGCCTGTCGGCCGCGACCCGCAACCAGGTGATCGCGTTCATCCTGACCGCGGTGGTGTGCTTCGCGTTCCTGCTGGCCGGGTTTCCGCTGGTCCAGTCGCTCGTCACCGGCTGGGCGCCGCAGCCCCTCATCGACGCGGTCGCCTCACTCTCGTTCCTGACGCATTTCTCGGCGATCTCGAAGGGCGTGATCGACCTGCGCGATCTGGTGTTCTTCGCCTCGCTGATTGCGGCCTGGCTCGTGGCCACCGTGATCGTGCTCGACATGAAGAAAGCGGATTGAGGCCTTGCTGATGAGCACACGTGCCAGGAAAACGTGGGGTGCCGGCGCGCTCGTCGCGCTGGCCGCGGCGTTTCTCGCCCTGACGATCGTTGTGACCTTCGCGCTCCGCAGCGCGCGGCTCGACCTGACCGCCAGCCGCCTGTACACGATCGCGCCGGGCACCGAGCGCATCGTGGGGTCGCTCACCGAGCCGGTGAATCTGTATTTCTTCCTGTCCGAGGAAGCGAGCCGCTCGACCCCGGCGCTGCGCGCCTACGCGCAACGCGTACGCGAGCTCCTCGAGGAGATGGCGCAGCGCTCGAACGGCAAGCTCCGGCTCACCGTGATCGACCCGCAGCCCTTCTCCGAGGACGAGGACCGTGCGACCGATTTCGGCCTCGCCGCGGTCCCCGTCGGCACCAACGGCGAGCCGCTGTATTTCGGGCTGGCGGGGACCAACTCGACCGACGGCCGCGAGACGATCGGCTTCTTCCAGCCGGACAAGGAGGAGTTCCTGGAATACGACGTCGCGAGCCTGGTCTACCGGCTCGCCCATCCGAAGAAGCCCGTCGTGGGGCTGCTCTCGACGCTGCCGGTCGACGCATCGTTCGACCAGATGACGGGCCAGATGCGCGAGGGCTGGGCGGCGATCCAGCAGACGCGCGAGCTGTTCGACGTCCGTGCGGTTGCCCGCGACGCGAAGGCGATCGACCCGGACATCGGCGTGCTGCTGCTGGTGCACCCGAAGGACCTTCCGCCGGCCACGCTCTACGCGATCGACCAGTTCGTCATGCGTGGCGGCAAGCTGCTCGCGTTCGTCGATCCGGTCGCCGAATCGGAGCGGCCCGCGGACCCGATGGGCGGCATGGGCGGCGATCGTGGCTCGGACCTGGCACCACTGTTCGCGGCCTGGGGCATCGCCTACGACCCGAAGCAGGTGATCGGTGACCTGGCGCACGCGCTCACGGTGTCGATGCGCCAGGGGCAGCCGCCCGCCCCGCACGTCGCGGTGCTTGCGCTCGGCAGTGACGCGATGGCGCAGGACGACGTGATCACCCGCGGCCTGCAGGCAGTCAACGTGATGACCGCCGGTGCCGTCGCGCCAAAGGACGGCAGCAAGCTCGAATTCGAACCGCTGCTCCGTACGAGCGCGCAGTCCGCGCCGATCCCGGCGGGTCGGCTGACGTTCATGACCGATCCCGGTGAACTGCTCGAGGGATTCACGCCCACCGGCAAGCAGTACGCAATCGCCGCACGAGTGCATGGCCGACTCAAGTCAGCTTATCCGGACGGCCTGCCTGCGAACGGAACCGCTCCGGGGAACGGGCTCAAGGAAAGCAAGGGCGCGGCCGACCTGGTCATCGTCGCCGACACCGACATCCTCTCGGACATGCTGTGGATCCGCCGGCAGAACCTGTTTGGCCAGGCGTTCGCCGTGGCCTGGGCCAACAATGGCGACCTGCTTGCGAACATGCTCGATAACCTCGCGGGCAGCGACGAGCTGATCAGCGTTCGCGGCCGGCAGAGCTTCTTCCGGCCCTTCACGCGCGTCGACGAGCTGCGGCGACGAGCGGATGAGCGGCTGCGCGAGAAGGAGCAGGAGCTCGACCGGGAGCTCAAGGACACCGAGCAGAAGCTCACCGCGCTCGAGGCTGCGCGCGGCGACGCGGGCGCGGGTCTGGTGCTCACCCCCGAGCAGCAGGCGGAGCTCGAGCGGTTCCAGGCCGAGCGGCTCCGCATCCGCCGCGAATTGCGCGACGTGCGCCGCGGTCTGGACGTCGAGATCGACCGGCTCGGCACGATGCTCAAGGCGATCAACATCGCGCTGGTGCCTGCGCTGCTCGCGATCGGCGCGCTCCTGCTCGCGGGGCTCCGTCGCCGGCGGTTCGCGGCCGGTCGAGCCGCCGATCGCGCCGGCGGGAATCCGGCAGGGACGCCGGTATGACGCAACGCGGCCGCTGGACGCTGGCGCTGCTTGCCGCCGCGCTGATCGCCGCAGCGATCTACGTGTCGATCGCCGGCCGCCCGGATCGTCCTGCCGCGGCAGGTACACTGCTGTATCCACAGCTCGAGCAATCCCTCGACGATGTCACGGCGATCCGGATCCTGGGTCCTGGCGCGACGACGGCCGTGACGGTCAAACGCGCGAAGACCGGCTGGCAGGTCGTGGAGCGGTCCGGTTATCCGGCGGATACGACTCGCGTGCGCACGCTCCTTCTGGGACTCGCCCAGGCGCGCACGCTCGAGCAGAAGACCTCGGTCGCGGCGAACTATCCCTCGCTTGGTGTGGAAGACCTTGCTGCACCCGGCGCGACGGGAACGGGCGTCGAGCTCGAGGGGCTCGGAAAGCCCGTGTCGCTGATCGTGGGCAAGTCGTCGGATGCCCGCTCGACGTTCGTACGCCGCAAGGGCGAGGCAGCGAGCTGGCAGATCGGCGCCGCGCTTACAGTCGAGCGCGATCCCGCCAAGTGGCTCGCCACCGACCTCCTCGATATCGCCACCGATCGGATCCAGTCGGCCGATGTCGCGGTCGCAGGAAAGCGCCCATGGTCGATGGCGAAGTCGAGCCGCGAGGATTCGAGTTTCACCGTCACGGGCAAACCTGCGGGCGGGTCAGCAGCCGCCCCGGATGCAAACACCGAACGCCTGGCGACGGCGCTTGCCGGCCTGCGGCTGGTGGACGTGCGTCCGGCGGCGGACGAGGCAACGGTCAAACCCGCGGCGACGACCACATACCGGACCTTCGACGGCCTCGAGGTCTTGATCGAGGGCTACACTGATGGCGAGAAGCGCTACATCCGCGTGCGACCGTCCGTAGATGAGATCGCGGCGCGACGCTTCTTCGTGGCTCCGTCGCCGTCAGGAAAGAAGGCCGGCACCGGGCCGGATTCGAATAAGGCGCCCGCCGCGCCGGCGACCACCGAGGCACCCGCCGAAGCAACGAGCCCCGAAAGCGCACTCGCGCAGACGCGCGCAGCGGCCGCGAAGCTAGAGGCCAGGTGCCGAAGGATGGTCGTTCGAGATCCCCGGCTGGAGCTACGACGCGATCTTCGGGCTCTAGGCGTTGACGGCGAGCCTCATGATCCGCTGTGGCGAGGAGATGCCGTAACCCTGCGCGTAGTCGACACCCAGGTTCTTCAGCATGTTGATGATCTCGGTGTTCTCCGCGAACTCCGCGATCGTCTGCTTGCCGGTCAGGTGCCCTATCTCGTTGATCGAGCGCACCATCTCGCGGTCGATCGGGTCGTGGAGGATCTCCTTAACGAAGCTGCCGTCGATCTTGAGGAAATCGACGGGGAAATGCTTCAGGTACCCGAACGACGACAGCCCGGTGCCGAAGTCGTCGAGTGCGAAACGGCAGCCGAGCTCCTTCAGCGCCTGGATGAAGCGGTTCGCCTGCGAGAAGCTGTGGATCGCCGCCGTCTCGGTGATCTCGAAGCAGATCTTGCTCGCGTCGATGCCGCTGCGATGGAACTGGTCGATGACGAACGGCAGGAACTTGTCGTCCCCGAGGCTCTGGCCCGACAGGTTGATCGAGCACATCGAAAGCCGCTCGCGCTCATCCGCCTCCGACACGAGCCAGCGCAGGGCGTTTTCGATCACCCAGCGGTCGATCGCGGGGGTGAGGCCGTAGCGCTCGGCCGCATTGATGAAGTTGTCCGGCGAGACGATCTTGCCGTTCTCGTCCTTCATCCGCAGCAGCAGCTCGAAGTGCGTGCCGGGGTCGCGGACGCTGCAGCGGCTGGATGGTCATGCGGAACAGCTCGAAACGCGACTCCTCGAGCGCGTTGTTGATACGCGCCGCCCACTGCATCTCGCGGCGCCGCCGCATCAGGTCGATGTCGTTTTCCTGGAAGCTGTAGACGCGGTTACGGCCCGCCTCCTTCGCGGCCTGGCAGGCGCTGTCGGCGGCGGATAGAAGCGCCGCCACGTCCTCGGTTTCGCCGGTGAGTGGGACTACGCCGATGCTGCAGCCCAGCCTGAATGTGCGCTCCTCCCAGACGAACTTGTAATTGCGGATGGTGTCGCAGAGCTGCTCGGCCATGCGCATGGCCTCGTCGAGCGAGCAGCTCTCGAACAGTACTGCGTATTCATCGCCACCGAGCCGCGCGAGCGTGTCGCGCCAGCGGATCTTGGTCTTCAGCAGCGTGCCGACCTGGCCCAGGAGCGCATCGCCCGCGCTGTGACCGCAGGAATCGTTGATGATCTTGAACTGGTCGACGTCGATGTGGCAGAGCGCATATGAGGTCTCGCGGGCGCGGGCGCTGCGCAGCGACCGCTCGAGCCTGGCCTCGAACTCGCGGCGGTTGACGAGGCCCGTGAGGATGTCGTGGCTCGCGTGGTAGGAGAGCTTGCGATTGAGCTCGCGGCTTTCGCTCACGTCGTGAAAGACGAGCACGCCGCCCGAGCATGCGCCCGAGCCGTCGCGGATCGGCGAGGCGGTGCTCTCGACGTACATCTCGTGACCGTCGCGCTTGATCAGGAGCGTCGGCCGCACCGACTTGATCGCGCGGCTGCGCCGGATCGCTACCGAAAGCGGATTTTCCAGCGGCTCGCAAGTCTCCTCATGGAAGCCGCGGAAGATGTCGTCGATGGGCCGCCCCTGCGCGTCGTTGAGGTGCCAGCCGGTCAGCTCCTCCGCCACCGGGTTGAGGTACTCGATGTTCAGGTGCGCATCGGTCGTGATCACGCCGTCGCCGATCGACTGCAGCGTGATCTGCGCGCTCTCCTTCTCGCGGAAGAGCGCGTCCTCGTAGAGCTTGCGCTCGGTGATGTCGAACTCGACACCGACCAGCCGCTTGAGCCGGCCGCTCGAGTCCGCGCGCGCCTTGGCGCGGCTCACGACCCAGCGCCACTCGCCGTTGCAGTGACGCATGCGGTGCACGCTCTCGAACATCGGGGACTTACCCGCGATGTGCTCGCGGATCATCGTCTGCACACGGCCCATGTCGTCGGGATGGACGAGCCGGCGCCAGTCGGGCGAGATCTTGGGGTCGTGCTCGTCGAAGCCGAGCATGTTGCGCCAGCGTGGCGAGAAGTAAACGGTGTTGTTGTCGACGTCGAAGTCCCAGAGACCATCGTTCGCCGTATGCAGCGACAGCGCGGTGCGCTCCTCGAGACGGCTGAGATGACGCTCGACGCGCAGCCGCTCCAGGCCGGTCGCAAAGCTCGTGCCGATGAGCTTCAGGAGCAGGTGCAGATTGGCATCCCAGCCATCGCGCGGCTGCGTCGAGCAGAAGGCCATGAACCCGTGCACCCGGTCGCGCAGCGAAAGCCCGCAGACGAGCAGCGAACGCATGTTGAGCTCGGCGAAGCGTGCCGCGTCAGTGGCCTGCTCGCGGCGCGGCTGATTGGTGTCGCGGATCTCGGCGATGCGCAGATGACCGAGGCCCCCGGCCAGCCACGGGAAGCGCTCCAGCGCGTCGCCCTTCATGACCTGCGGGTCAAACGGGGTGAACACAGCTGTCGAGCTCGCGACGCGCTCGATGTGCGTGCGCTCGTTGTTGAACAGCACGATGCAGATCGCGTCGAGCTCGGCCGCGTCGCGCAACGCGTCGAGGTTACGCTTGATGCAGCTGTCGCCGCCTTCGCTGGTCAGCCCCTGGAAATCGACCGCGACCTTCGTCGCCAGCACGTCGAGGCCGACTCCGGGTCGACCAGCACCGAATACGCGCTGAGTGGCAAGGAAGTCGGTGCCTTCCGTGTCGTTTCCGCCTTCAGGGAGGGAAGTGGCCATTGCTCCCGAGCAATCCCCTGTGTCGCCGTTCGCTCAGTTTCGCACCCTGTACAGAGTTCAATCGGAACTGCTCCACAGAATCCGCACTGTTGTTATGCAGTTGCTTGCGCGACATTCTGACACAGGTCATCAGGAACGCAAGCTAACTATCTGTATTTAAAGCACCCTTTGGTGGCACATATCCCCTGGCCGAAGCGGCGTCGCCCCGCGCGACGCAGGCCGGGTCCGGCGCGCCACGGACCAGGAACCAGTGCTCGCGATGCCAGTACCCGAGCGGCTCGGGACGCAGGCTTGCAAAGCACAACTCGCGGGCCTGGTCATCGACGACGACCGCTCGATTCGGGTTCTCCGCGAGCCACGTCGCGGCATCCGCCGCTTCGCGCTCGCGATCGAGCATGCGCCCGCTGCCAAAGTAGACGATCGGGCGCCGCAACTGCAGCGCAAACTGCTCGCGCAGATCCACGAAGCCGAGCTCCGCGATACCTCCCGCGAGCTGCTCGACGTTGCGCGCGAAGGCGCGTCCCGACCGCGCCGCGTCCATGCGCGGATAGATCACGAAGCCGGTGACGAGCAATACCGAGGCCAGCACACCCAGCCACGCGAGCCACGCATCGCGGACGCGGAACACCGCGAGCATCGCGCCACAACACAGGGCCAGGAGCACCAGTGGTGCGAGTGGGTCGGCGATGTTGCCCGCGAGGCGTTGCTCCACGTCCTGACCGCCGAACGCGACATACGCGGCCACGGCCGCAGACACGCCGGCAACCACCGCCGCCAGCGTGAATGCCAGCCTTCGGGGGCCGCGCGCACGCAGCAGCTCGGGCAGCCATGGCGCCGCGGCCATGGCGAGCGCCGGCACTGCCGGCAGGACGTACAGGCCTCGCTTGCCGGAGCTCGCGCTGAAGAACGCGATCACGATCAGCACCCAGGCGAGCAGCACCGCCGTCAATGTGTCGCGACCGCGGAGCGCGCGCCGCCAGCGCGGCCACAGCCATGGCACCAGCGCGATCAATGGAAGCCAGAGCAAGGGGATTACGTTCGTGAGGTAGTACCAGACGGGTTCCCGGTGATGCCAGGCATCGGCGTAACGCGTGACGGTCTGGTGAAACAGGAGCTCGTTGCGATAGGCGAGCAGCTCACCGCCCGCCGAAGTCGCGAGCCACATCGGCACGAACCAGATCGAAATCGCCGCGAGCATCGCGATCGGCACCCAGGATCGCGAGCGCCGGCGTGAGGCGCGTGGCCAGCGGCCAGCCCCGCGCGGCGAGCACGCCGACGGGAAGCAGCGCGAGCAGCGGCAGGAAGCCCACTCCCTTGGTGATCACGCCAAGACCGGCCGCAGCCCAGCCGGCGACGAACCAGCCGGGCGCGGGCGCGACGAGCAGATGGCGCAGCAGTCCATACAGACTCAGCGTCGTCAGGAAACACAAGGTCGCGTCGATCTGCGCCTGTCGCGCCTGCCACGTGAACTGGAACGTAAGCAGCAGCATCAGCGCACCCGCCAGCGCCACCTCGCGGCCGCGCGCGCGTCGCAGCAGATCGTAGACCAGCAACACGGTCCCGGTGCCGGCGATCAGCGACGGCAGCAGGAAGCCAACCCGCAGCGAGCCGGTCAGCGCCATCGACGCCGCCATCAGCCAGAAATACATGGGCGGCTTCTGCGAATAGAGATCTGCCGCGACCCGCGGCACCAGCCAGTCGCCGGTTGCAAGCATGTCGCGCGCGATCAACGCGAAGCGCGGCTCATCCGCGGGCCAGGGGTCGCGCAAGCCGAGCCCGGCACCGATCAGCACGCAGGCAAGCCCGATCAGCCAGCACAGGTCCAACGCGCACCGCCGACGCGTCGCTTCGACCGGGGCGCAGCAGACGATCGAGCAGCGTGGAAGCGGCAGCGCCGTCCGGCATCTATCGTTCCTCGGTGACCGGGACGCGCGGCGACGCACGACGCAGCAGCCAGACCAGGCCAACGAGGTCGACGATTCCTACCCACAGGCGATTGTGGAGACCATATTTCGAGCGGCCACGCGTGCGCTCGCGATGATTCACCGGCACCGACACCACTTCGAAGCCTTCGCGACGGAACAGCGCGGGCATGAAGCGGTGCATGTGGTTGAAGCGCGGCACGTCGAGGAACACCGAGCGGTCGAACACCTTGATCCCGCAGCCGGTGTCGGGCGTGCCATCCCTGAGCAGTCTGCCGCGCACGCCGTTTGCGATGCGCGAGGACATGCGCCGCAGCCACGTGTCGCGGCGCGTCGTGCGATTGCCCATGACGAGCCGCAGACGATCCGATGGCGCGGCGCGCAGCGTCGCGATCAGACGTGGCAGGTCAGCCGGATCGTTCTGGCCGTCGCCGTCCAGCGTCGCGATCAGCGGGGCGCGCGCTGCCCGCACACCGGTGGCGATCGCAGCGCTCTGCCCGGATCGCACGCCATGACGCAGCAGCCGCAGCTGCGGCAGCCCCGACGACCTGGCGCGGAGCGCTGCAGCAGCCGTGCCGTCCGTGCTGCCGTCGTCGACGAAGAGGATCTCGTGCGAGTGGCGGCCGTCGAGCGCGGCGGCAATCTCGCGCGCGAGCGGCTCGACGTTGTCCTCTTCGTTGCAGACGGGGACAACGACGGAGACGTCAGGAGTCGGGCGCCCAGCGCTCGCGGTGTCATCGGTCATGCCGTGAGCAGTATACGGCCAGTCTATTCCACGCGCTTCCCGAGCGCGGCATACCCCGACGTCTTGAGCGCAAGCAGCGTTTCCCCGAGATGCGTCTGCAGCGCGGCGAGCGCGGCTGCATCGATTCCGCGCGGCACGATGACCGGCTCGCCGATCGAGATCACGACGCGGCTGAATGGCAGCGGAAGCTCGAAGCGGTCCCAGGTCGAGAAGCGCAGCGTGCGCGACGCGGATACCGCGATCGGGAGTATCGGCTTGCCGGTGAGCTGCGCGAGCACCACCGCGCCCTGCTTGAATTCGTGGACGGGGCCGCGCGGCCCGTCGGGTGTGATCGCCGGCGAGATCTGCTGCTTGACGATCGCCTCGTAGAAATCGCGCAGCGCCCGCGCGCCTGTGTGGGTCGACGAACCGCGGATCACGTGGCCGCCGATCCTGCGCGCAAGCATCGCCGGCGCCGTGCCGTCCACGGATGGGCTGATCAGAAAGCCGGGCGTCAGCCCATGCGGCTCGAGGAGGCGCAGCGTCTGTATCCCGAAGACGATGTGCTGATGCCAGTACACCGGAATGACCGAGCGGTGCACACGCAGCGCCTCGCGAGCGGTGTCGAGGCCGGCGACCGGCATCATCCGGCAACTGCTCCAGAAGAAGCGCAGCAGTCCCCACGCGACGAGCACCGCGATCCGGTAGACCAGCATCCGGCCGCGGGTCAACCGGCGCTGGCCGCGGGTGAGCCGGCGATAGAGCGTGTTGCGCAGTTCCGGCTCTTCGGGCGCCGCCTCCTCCTCGCTCACAAATACACGCCTCCGAGACGCTGGATCTCGATCGCGTCCGGGCGCGAGCTGACCGCGAGGCAGGCAACCACGCCCGGGCCGAGATCCAGCGGCACGAGGTGGTACTCGGTGTCGTCGAGGCGCGAGAACCTGAGATCCCCGTCGACCTCGACGGCGCCGGCGCGCCTGAGGCCCGCACCCGCGGCTTTCAGGGTTGCCTCGACGGCGGTCCAGCGCCTGAGCCGTACCGGCGCCTCATCGCCCGCGAAGTCCTCGTGATCGAGGCCGACGTCGCATTCACGGCTCGCCGCACACGCGACGCAGTGCGCCGTGTGCGAAATGCTGAAGTAGGGGCCGCCGGTGACGCTGGGCTTTGCACCCTCGGGAAAATGCAGCTCGTCAGACCGCACGTCGCCGAAGCCGAGACGTCCCGCCGCCTCGAACAGCAGCGCTGTGCCGCCGAGGCTCGCGCGGCGCGCTTGCCTGTCGCGCGACTCGAGCTCGAGACGTCGCGCGTACGGCAGCCGCTGCAGGAGACTGCGTTCCCACTCGGGCGAGGAATGACCCGGCGCAGGAGCATGTAGTACGATCACTCGACTCATCGGGCGCAATTCTCCGCTCGATGCTCCGACACCGCCAGCCCGCACGCGAGGCGCGAAGCGCAGCCAGGTCGATGATCAGATACGAGACACTGCCAGAGATGCTCGAGCACCGCAGCCGCGGAGACGGCGCGATCGGTTATCTTGAAGGCGAAGGGACGGAGAAGACGCTTCGTTTTGCGGAGCTGCGTCGCCGCGCACTCGGCATCCTGCATCATCTGCAGCGTGCCGGCGCGCAGCCGGGCGACCGGCTGATCGTCCACGTCCCGACCAATGAGCAGTTTCTCGATGCGTACTGGGCCTGCCTGCACGGCGGCATCATTCCGGTGCCCGTGGCCATCGGCATCAGCGACGAGCACAAGCACAAGCTGCTCAGGATCGCACGCCAGCTGGGCGACCCTCTGCTCTACACGACGCGGAAGGTCCGCGAGCGGCTGGCCGCATTCGCCGCCGGCATCGGTGAGTCAACGGTGTGGTCCTCGCTCGAGCGACGCACGTTCCTGATCGACGAGCTCGACGACGTGTCGCGGGAAGGCGCACCGGCGCGCGTGCGCCCGGAGGACATCGCCTTCATACAGTTCTCGTCGGGCTCCACCAGCGATCCCAAGGGAGTGGTACTGACCCACGCCAACCTCCTCGCGAACAGCGACGGCGCGATGCTGGCCGCGGCCTTCAGCGAAACCGACACCTCGCTCGGCTGGATGCCGCTCACCCACGACATGGGCCTGATCGGCTTTCACCTGTTCATGATGTACGCGGGGGTGCGCCAGTACCTGATGCCGACCGACCTGTTCGTACGGCGCGCCTTGCTGTGGATGAAGTTCGCATCGGACAAGCGGGTGACCGTGACCTGCTCGCCGAACTTCGGCTACCGGCATTTCCTGCGGGCGCTCGGCGAAAAGACGCTCGACGGCGTCGACCTCAGCCGCGTGCGGATCATCTTCAACGGCGCCGAGCCGATCTCGGTCGAGCTCGCCGAGGAGTTCCTCGCGCGGCTGGCGCCGAACGGTCTGCGTCGCACGGCGATGTTGCCGGTCTACGGCCTCGCAGAGGCATCGCTCGCGGTCACCATTCCGGAGCCCGGATCCGAGTTTCGCTCCCTCACGGTTGATCGACGATCGCTGGGGCCCGGCCAGTCCTTTGCGCCCGCCGCTCCTCAGGACCGCGATGCGCTCAGGCTGATGTGCGTCGGCCGCCCGATCCCGCATACGAGCGTCAGGCTGGTGGACGATGCGGGCGCCGAGGTGTCACCCGGCGTGATCGGGCATCTCCTGATCAAGGGCGAAAACGTCACCAGCGGCTACTACCGCAATCCCGAGGCCACCGCCGCCGCGGTCGGTGCGGACGGCTGGGTGCGGACCGGCGACCTCGCGCTGATGCACGAGGGCGAGTACTACATCACCGGCCGCTCCAAGGAGATCATCTTCGTCAACGGCCAGAATTACTACCCGCACGATCTGGAAGCAGTGCTGCAGAAGGAGCCGGGACTCGAACTGGGCAAGGTCGTTGCCGCGGCCGTGCGCCACCCCGGCGCATCGACCGACGAGCTGGTGCTGTTCATCCTCCATCGCGGCGGCATGACCGAGTTCCTGCCGCTCGCGACGCGCGCCGCGCACCTGGTCAACGAGCATGCCGGTGTCGAGGTGGCACGCGTCGTCCCGATACGGCGCGTGCCCAAGACGACCAGCGGAAAGCTGCAGCGCACGGCGCTGGCCGAGTCCTACATCGAGGGCGAATTCGCGCCCGAGATCGCGGAGTTCGACCTCGCCTGGGCAGAGGCGCACGGCCACGGCCGCGCCGCCGCCGGACGCATCGAGCAGGCGCTCAAGGCGATCGTGGACGACACGCTGCCCGGCAAGGCCGTCGATGTGGACGACAACCTGTTCGACGTCGGCGCAAGCTCGCTCGCGTTGATACAGATCCACGAGCGGATCGAGGACACCTGGCCGGGGCAGGTCGACCTCACTGAGCTGTTCGACTTTCCGACGATCTCGCAGCTCGCGAAGCACATCGAGACCAAGCTCGCGGCAGCCTAGGTACTCAGGACATCAGCTCGCCGGCGCCTTGGCCGCAGTGGCTGCTCGCCCGGCGCTCGGCCGGTGGTTCGCTCGCCGACGCTCGGCCCGGGTGTCCCGTGGGCCGGTCACCACGATCGACGGACGTTACAGGGCTCCCGAGGGTGCCCCGCACATCTTTGTCGGAGCACACCGTATCGCTGGCGGTATCGCGGAATCGTTGCGGAGTCATGACTTCGGAGTGCCCGCGACGTCTACCGGCGGGAGCTCAGGCGTGCTTGCGGCCCACGAGACACCCGGTCCAAACGCCGGCTCGCCGAGGCCACGGTGGGGTCGCGAGCCGGCGCGTGGACGCGGTGGTATCCCAGCCGCGAAGCACGCCTCCGTCCCTGCAGTTGGACGTTGCGGGCACTCCTGGCGAAGGGCTGCCTCGACGATTCCGCGATACCGCCAGCGACCCGGCGCTCGCCGACAGCACGTGCGGGGCACCCTCTTGCGCTCTGCACGATCCTGAATCGTGGTACGCGGCTGGGGATACACCGCGGCCGCGTGCCGGCGAGCAGTAGCTACCGCGGCGGGACGTGCGGTGAGCAGCTACCGCACTTGACAGCTAGGCGGCGCCCGAAGTCGCTGCAACCTCGGGTGGCGGGAGTTTCCAGCGGCGATGCAACCACCACCACCCGGGCGGGTCAGCGTGTATCGCACGCTCGAGCTCGCGCACGTAGCGCTCGGTGACCACTCCCACCGGCAGTCGCTCCTCCGGCTGATTGAGCGGAATGAACTCAAGCTCGTAGCGGCCCCGCGCCAGGCGGCGCAGGTCCGCGAACATTACCTGTGACCGGAGCGCGCGACCGAGGATTTCGGGACCCATGTAGAACGCCGTCTGCTGACTGAGAAAGGCGGTCCAGTGGCGGTCCGGGCTCGAGCGCGGCACCTGGTCGGCGACGATGCCGATCCCGGCGGCGCCACGGAACTGCGCGAGCTGCGCCAGCACGGATTTCGCCGGGACCAGGCGCGCTCCGAACCGCGATCGCATGCGATGGAACCAGCGCTCGGCCCGTGCGCCGCGCATCGGCTTGTAGAGCGCGAGCAACCGGTCGCCGAGCTCGAGCGACACCCTGAGCTGCGCCCACTCGAAGTTGCCGAGGTGTGACCCCGCGAGGATCAGCGGCCGCGGCGGGGCGGCGGATGCGAGCACTTCAGGGTTAGCGAGCGTGACGCGCTCCCGGAGTTCGGCCGCCTCGAGGCGGGGTGCGAGCAGCACCTCGGCGGCGAGCTCGGATTGGCGGCGCAGAAACTCCCGTCGCAGTTTCCGGCGGGCCGCCGGGGCGAGCTCGGGAAACGAGCGCGCCAGGTTGTCGCGTATGACTGTGCGCCGCAGTCCGAGCAGCGAGAACAGGATGAAGAAGACGCCGCGCGACAGCGCATAGGTCACGTCAAACGCCACGCCGTCGTCCATTCCTGCCCTTCCTGGCTGAAGGGTAACCCGGAAAGGAGGCTACGAGCAGGTTCCCGCGGTCGTGATGCTCACGTAGGCGGAACCGGTGCCGCTGATCGTGACGACGCGTTCCTCGCTGCCGACAGGAGCCAATCGGCATACGGTTATGGTGGCGTTCGTGGTACCAACGACCGTGGGTAGAAAGGACAGCCCGCCGGCTGGGCCGCCAGTGATGCTGAATTCGGTCGGCAAGGCCTGCTGTCGTTGCAGCACGGTCGCGCCGTTCAGAAGGATCCAACCCTGCTGCCAGCCCCCGGTCGCGGCGCAACTGGTCCCGTTGGCAGACTTGCACAGCGTGATTGTGCTGTTGCGCTTGATGGCCTCACTGCGGGCTATCTGGGCGCTGGCCACCAGGCTGTTCGCAAATCCGTTCAGCCTGGCGGACAACGTGGCGTCGTTGAAATTTGGCACGGCCAATGCCACCAGGATCGCGAGCACGGCGACCGCGGTTATCAGCTCGACGAGCGTGAAGCCGCGGGAGCGGTACCTCACGCCCTGCCTCGAACTGCTGCCGTATCGGCTCCTGCCCATCGTCGGTGCCCGCGATTACTTGTGGATGTACCAGTATGTCACTGCCTTCGGTTGCTCCGCGAGGGCGGACGGAACGGGCTCCAGACCTTCGAGGGGCGAATTGGGGTCGGCACCGATGATGAAGGGCATCGTCACGCCGTTGTCGAGCGTCACCATGCCGGCCACGGGCGACGGGGGCAAGCCACCGCCGACCAGGATCTCGCCGCGATTGGTCGCGCCGTCCCTCGGAGCAGCGTTCGTGTAGTTGATGTTGTAGACCCGCGCCGTGCCGAGGCCCGACGTGCACCCCCCGACCGCAGGCACGACGGGCACGTGCGTGCTGAACGTCGTCGTGCCGAACACGGTGATGGACGAGGTTACAACCTGCTCGTGGGCGTTGAGTTGCAGTTTCCAGCCCTTGGGATGCGCCAGCAGGTCATTGGGATCCGGATCACCGGCACCGATAGACAGCAGCGAATTGAGGCAGATGATGCCGGTGGCGCAGTGGCCGTTGCCGCCGCTCGCGGCCGGGCCCTCACCCGACAGCCAGTTGGCGTCCGTCGGCTGGTCCGTGACCTTGAAGAAGTAATTGGTCACGCCGTATGCATCGTCGAAGCCCGTCAGCGGCTTTTCCCGGTCGCCCGAGCCGGCCAGGATCACGTAGCTGCCGTCGAGGTGCTGGACGACGTCCACGCCAAACATGAACTTCCGGTTGGTGCAGGTGGTGGTCGACTCGTCGGCGCAACCGAGCGAGGCGATCTTGGTCATCGTCCAGTTTTGCGAACCAGGTGTCGGGTCCGTATTCTCGAATGGCGTGTTGGCATCCGCGCCCGAGATGCGATAGATGTTGCCGCCTACATCGGCCGCATAGGCCCACTTGGCTAAGCCGGTCGCGTCATCCGTGATGACGGCGACTTCGGCCACCACTGCGCGATCAGTGGTGAAGGATTCGAGCTTGGCGCCCGTGTTGGCGTCGAGCAGGTAGATCCGATTGCCCGTGGGAGTGAGATCCGTGCTGCACGTGTTCGGATCGTCGTCTTCGCAGGTGTCGTATCCGCCGCCTATGAACAGCATCGGGGCAGTGCCGCTGGAGTAGCCGGCCGTCTTCAGGACCCTGGGTGTGCTCCAGGTCTGGCCGATCTCATCGAAGCCAGTCGTGCAACCCGTGTTGTTGCCCATGTTGGGGCAGCCTATCCGCCACTTGAGGGTCGGGCTCGACGGGTTGGTGTGGATCGTCGAGACATCGAAAGAATAGATCGTCCGTCCGCCCCGACGCATCAACGCGTACAACCACAGGTTGCTTCCGCTCTTGTAGGAGGTAAGCGGTCCGTCGATGCCGTACGGCTTCGGCAGGGGTGCCGGCGAGACGAACGTGTTTCCAAAGTAATTGATCGGAGTGGTATTCACGCGCAACCGCTTGATGTCGTCAAAGAACTCGGGCGCCATGAACGCCCACATCTCGTCGCCGGCGGCCACGCTGCCGATCGGCTGCGCGGTCGGTTCGCCGCGGTTGCCGTTGATCGCGCGCAGCACGCCATCGTTGCCGCCGTAGAACACCACGACCTCGGGTGAGGCGTCCGTGCCCATGTTGATGGCCATCGGGCGCGAGTGCACGACGTCGCCGTGGGCCGACGGCCGGCGCTCGGCCGGGCTGGTCGTCGCCGTCACACCGTTGACCTGTTCATCGTCGACGTCGAGCGTCCTGGCCCAGCTGATGAGCTGATCGCGCTCCGCCGTACTCGCCGCACCCAGGTCGGTCTGCGAAACGTTCGTACTGTTGAAATCGACCAGCGACGCGCAGGATGCGAGCGCACATGTCTTGAACGGCGTGCGCGCGGTCGTCGGCGCACGCAGTTTGTAGGCCTGCGCGCCTTTCTCGACGATGTTGCCGTCCGGGTAGTTCGAGTTCCTTGAGCCAGCGACGGCGAGACATGCGCCTGCCGGCCTCCAGGCCCAGTAGGTGTCGACCGTGGTTGGCGTCCAGAAGCTGCGCGCGCACTCGGTGATGAACCCCGTGGAGTTGTTGACCGCGCTCACGGAATTGGCATCCTGGGTCTGGAGCCGCCCGGCTCCGAGTCCGAGCTTGTACTGCTTGAGATTGCCCACCCAGCGAGGCATTCCATCACGATCCGGGCGGAACATGGCGATATAGATCTGGTTGAGGTATGTCCCCGAGGCATTGACGCTGACCGGCAAGCTGACCGAGGAGAACACGGTGTTGACCGCCTGTATCTCGGAGAAAATGGTTTTCAATGCGTCGGCGATCTGATTGCCGGCGGCGGCGGAGTTGACGTCGAAGTACTTGCCCCTGCTGACATTCGCAATGCTCTTGAGCAGCGCCGTCCATCCCGGCCCCTGACCGGTCGTCACCTTGTTGACGTCGACCGTGTAGGTGGTGATGCCGTACGGGCTGCTCTCCATGAACCGGGCCCATTCGTCCGCCATGTTGGTCATCGATCCGCTGGGCGAAATCGGGATGGCGGTGGTATCGCCGCCTTCGGCCTGCAGCCCGTTGCGCGCGGTCGTGGCGTCGGAGCTGTTGTCCTGCACCGCGCCGTTGCTGATGTAGATGATGAAGTTCTGGCCGCAGCTACCCGTGAGGACCGGGCTGTTGTACGGCTGGGTCGAAAAGCCGGACAGTGCATTGTTTGGCAGCGCGTAGATCGCCTTGGAGGCCGCGGTGCCCGAGTTGTTGCCCGTGTAGTCCGTCTTGACCTTGTTGTTTCCCGAGCGGGGGTTCTTACCCGCAAAATAGTAATAGGCCTCCATCATCGTCAGGCCGGCCTTGCCACCGTTCGACTTGTCACTGTTGACGTTGAGGCTGTTGAGCAGGTTCATGTACAGGGTCTTGTTGGCGGCGGTGAAATCCCGCACCGCGGCGCGCACGTATCCGCCATCGACATTGCTGTTGGGGTTGCCGGTTTCCGTGAACAGCATCAGGCCGACCCGGAACTGGGCCGTGCCGTCGGTATTCACGGGCAGGCCGTTGACCGTGTCCACGAGCGCCGCAATTTCCTGGGTAAACGGCGTACTCCAGTTCGCCGTGTTGTCGAGAAGGATGAGCACGTTCGGCGTGCCGTTATTGGCAGGAGGCGGCTGAACGAACAGGTCGATGTCTTCCGCCGCGGCGGGTGGCTGGAACAGCGCCGCGCCGACCGCTGCCAGGCTTGTTGCCAGGCCTGTTGCCAGGCGGCGTTTGATCGTGCTGATCGAGCTTGTATTTCGCTTCATGTGCATACCGCGTCCTTTTGCGCTTCGCTCAGCAGCACGCGCACACCCGTGCGCACGTCCACTGCAGCTTCGCCTGCGTTATCTCCCGTAACTGTGGCCTGGAGCTCCCAGACCGTGTTCCACGACGACGTAGACCCCATCTCCGGCGGCAGCCCCTCGCTGCTCGGCAGCGTGGTCTCGGCGATCGTCGCGCGAATGCATTGGGGCTCGGCGATGTCGACGTCGTAGTCCGACGTGCCGTCGTTGTCGAGGTCGACCTGGATCGTCTCGACCGCGGCCGGCGGGTCGAGCGCGAACGGGGAACTCACGACCTGGTCGATCGCCTTGTTCGCCGCGGCGACCGCTTCGTCGCGGAACTGCATGTTGGTGACGGTCCTGAAATTGGCGCCGCCGATCGCCAAGCGCCGCCATGATCATGAGCGTGATGAGCGTGAGCATGATCAGGCTGACGACCAGCGTGGCACCGGTTTCGTATGGACGCTGCATGCGATTCATGGCGTCACCCTGTGGCCCGCGACGTTCGTCAGGCGCACGGTTGTGGTGAAGACGTGCCGTTTGAAGTTGTCATTGAAAGGTCCCACGTCGCCGGCGCTGCCGAGCGTGTAGGTCTTGCTGTCCGTGTAGTTCGGCGACGCCTCGCGGCTGCGCGCCAGCACGTAGATCCTGGCCGACGTCACGTTCATCAGCTCGTCGACCGTGCAGTCCGGCGAACAACGGACGAAATCACCGTCGGGCACGCCATCACCACGGTTGGTGGGCGTGGTCCGGTCATCCGGGTCCGCCCAGTTGACCGCAGCCGCGTAGTTGACGGCGGCACCCGTCTTGCTCACGTCGTCGACGCCGAGCTCGATCCGGAAAGCCTCGATGCCCTCGACCAGCGCCACCGGCGGCTGATGCGCCAGGGTCCCGCCGACAAAATCGAACTGAGACCGGACCAGGGTGGGAATCCCATCGCCCGCAGTCACGGCGTAATCGCGGATGTAGTAGATGTTGGAGACGAATTTCCGCTTCTCGGCCACCGTAGCGCAGTTCAACCTGGTCGCGGTGTATCCGGCCGTATCGAAGACGTAGGGTGTCGCGTCGGTTGTGCAATAGCTGGCCTGCATGTAGAGGTTGCCCGCCACATCGGCCTCGCAATTGGCTTCGCCGGGCAGACACTGCTCGGTATGGCGCACGACCAGCAGGTCCGTACCCGCCTGGTAGTCGTCGATGATGCCGTCGGTCACGCAGGTGTCGAGATCCACAGCCGTGGGGTCGTCGTAGGCCTGCAGCGGGATGCCGACCAGGTTCGTCTTGTAGGCGTCGTCCCAGTCCGCGGGGTCGTATGCAAGGCAGGGATCGGGAACCGCGGTCGGGACATCGGTGGGAACGTCGTTGTCGGTCTGGTCGTCGAACATCGGGACGAACCCGCTCCAGTAACCCGCGTGGACGAGATCGTCCTCCAGCACCTTGATCGCGAAACGACCGCTCTCGATCATGCTGTTGGCCCTGGCCAGCTCGCGGTTGTTGCCACTGGTGTTGACGAAGAGCGTCACCAGCGCCCCGATGATCACCAGGCCGATCAGCATGGAGACCATCAGCTCGACCAGGCCGAAGCCGGCCTGGCGCCGCATCATGCAGGGGAACCGGGGGGTCCCTCGCAAATTCTGGTGACTGTGGGTCATGTCAGCGTCGGGATACGAATGACCGTGGTCACGACCCGGCGGCAGAGATCATTGACGCACTGCGAGCCTGCACCGCCGTCGTAATCGTCCTCACCGCAGGTGACGCTGGCGGGCGGGGCCGAAATGGGAGCCAGACCCTGCCAGGCCACTGTCAGCAGGTACTCGTCTCCGCCCAGGGCTTCGACGCAGCCCCGACCGCCGACCATGGCGCCGACCGCGCCGCCGCCGGTATCCGTTTCGCTGGCACCCACGATCTCGTTGCACCACTCGGTGGCGTCAGCCTCCTGCCGCGTGGCCGTGGCCGTCGGACATGCCGCACCCGTGCCGAGCGGCGCCGCGGTGACGTAACTGGCCGCATCGTAACGATTGTTGACGACGCGGCTCGTCATGTCCTGCAGGAGGATCAACGCCTGTGCGCGCTGGTACGACTCGATCTGCAGGACGTGGAGCCGCGCCTGCAAGCCGGCCAGCGCGAGCAGGCCGATGGCGAGAATGACCATGGTGACGAGCACTTCCACCAGGGAGGTGCCACGCTGTGATTGCGGGGCTTCGAGTTTCATGGTTACCACTTTCCAGAGGGTCCCTTTACGCCTTCACTGTTGAGGGTGAGGGGGCCGTCGCTCGCCTGCCCGCCCGATAGCGGTGAAGGTGATCGTAAGGTCGGCGGCGTGGCCCGCGATGTCCGAGCGC
This sequence comes from uncultured Gammaproteobacteria bacterium, assembly GCA_963728295.1. GTDB lineage: Bacteria > Pseudomonadota > Gammaproteobacteria > Steroidobacterales > Steroidobacteraceae > DATJKD01. The sequence continues at coordinate 266,681 of CAVSKB010000019.1, forward strand.
GACGTCCCAGGTGTAGTTGTCGCTTACCTCGGTCGGCTCGACATAGCCGAGCATGGCCTTGTCTGCGAATACGCGCGATTCGCGGCGAAGTACTGCTGCTCACGGTTCGCGATATCCACCATCGATGTCTGCGCGGCGCGCCTGTGGCTACGGATCACGTACTGGCGGTAGCTCGGGATTGCGATGGCCGCCAGGATGGCGATGATCGCCAGCGCGATCATCAGCTCGATCAACGAGAACCCGCTTCGCTTGTGCATGATCCAGCTCTTACAACTCTGGCGGAGAGGTTTATCAGGCTCACCGGTTCTCGCCAAACCTCCCCCGACAAGCGGTAGTCAGTGGGTGACGGGAGGCGCGGACTTTACAGAATCGGGAGACGCCTTAGGCGCGTGTGCGAGCCCTTGCGCATGCGCGCGGAATCGAACTCCTGCGACCTGCAGCGCGAGGATGGTGCCGGCTGAGGGATTCTCTCGAGCCATCTGTACGGTACCGCACACACCGGATCCAGGAGACTTCTGTGCGGGCCGCTATCGGCACCTTGCGCCGTTGTCAGCGTCGAAGTCCCTTACATCATCCACCGTGACATGTCGCATTGACTCCGGACTGGAGGTGCCAAGCGTTTGTTTGGACGGCATTCCTACCGGCCGGCACGCAGCGTGCATGGATCAATCACTGCTGCCTTGGCAAGTTCTCAAGGAGGAGGATGAGTGGATACGAAACATGACCCGTCGCGGCGAGGGCTCCTTAAGAAGGCAGCCTATGCGGCGCCCGTAATTTTGACTCTTCAGGCAACTTCGGCTTTGGCTAAGTCAGGATCGGAGAAGGAGCCAAAGGAACCAAGGGAGCTAAGGGAGCCAAGGAAGCCAAAGAAGCCAAAGAAGCCACACAAGGCAACGAAGGCAACGCGGGCAACGAAGGCAATGGACGTAAAGAAGCTACGGTAGGCCTAACGAGACGCAAGGCAACTGATCGCGGCTAACCCACAGGTGATGAACATGGCAACGATCTCCAAGCACGCGTTGGTTGACGACGCCCTGTATCGTGGATTCTCGATTCGCGCTGAGGAAGCGCGCTGGGATGCCGCGCATGGGAGATTTCGTTATCGACGCAACATGGGCGGCTTTGTGTTCACTGACTACTATGCGCATCCGGAGGATGAGCCAGACAGCAGGTTCTCATTTGTGCCACAGCGCAGGGTCGTTCGATAGGCATATCAAGTCACTCAGTAATCGTCTGACGCTGGGCTAGGACCGCTTCCTATTTCTCCGAGGGGTTGACTGGCCCTACGGTTCTCACATGGACCGGGCTCTAATCGTCAGCTACTTGCAGGCGGCGGAAGAGCGCATAAAGAACGGCGAACAAGATATTGCCGCCCAGCGCGATCTGATTTCGGCGTTAGAACGGACCGGTCACGCTGGGACCGGCGCGATTGCCCAGCTACTTGTAATGGAACAAGCGCAGATACAGCACGTGGCCGAGCGGGATCGGCTCCGTGCTGAACTCGCGGAGCTCAGCGCTGCGCAGCTTGGCAACAGGAGGCGAATTCGTCGTACGCCCTATGGGCGTCGGTGAGTGCAGCATTCGCGCCTGTCACCGGGGCTGAACGGGCCGGGCGGGGCGACTCGTCGGTCTTTCTTTTCGCCGGTCTTTCTTTATGCCGGTGCAACATAATCTGAGCGGCAGGTGGCGCCGATTTGCGACAGGTGAAGTACACCCCATCGCGCGGTAACCTATTCGTCTCCCAATCGCAAAGCGGCCCCGACCGACGCGGCAGTCGTCAGTCGAGGCCCATTTCCTTTTACAGCCTGGAGGTGCGGCACGATGGATCATGACGACTACACGCTCGCCTGGCACAGGACACTGCGTCACTGTTTGCGGGTTTTGCAGCGGCACCGCCGGGCCGTGCAAATCGCCAAGCCGACCAACAGCGACGAAGAGCAGATTGCCAGCGATCAGCTGCGCCTGGTTACCGCCCTCGAGCAACCGATACGTGTGGCGCTGCTTGAAACCGATCCGTTGGCGTTGAAGGGATGGGTTGGAGAAATCAAGACACAGTTCGCGCAGGCCAAACGCCATCTCGCCATTTCTACGCGAACTGGGTAGATATTCGCGTCGCCTAGACGCTGAACAGACACGTCCTGGCTGGCCTTTTCTTTGCTCTCCCGCCTTGCGCTTACGGCGCGCTTACATCGGTTCCATGGGTTGACCGAAAATCCGAAAAAGGCTTGTTTTAATGGTGCCGGCTGAGGGATTCGAACCCCCGACCCCCTCATTACGAATGAGATGCTCTACCAACTGAGCTAAGCCGGCGGAGGGCCGCGAAGTATACGGCCTCGGTCGGACGCCGGAAAGCCGGCGTATTCGACGGGCGTTATCATAGGACCGCCGACCATACCGACGGCAGTTGAAAGCAGGCGCCGATGAGCTCCGAACCGCCGGCGGCGAGCGGAATTGACCGCAGCGCCTACCTGCCGGACTTCTGCGAACCGCGGGCCGTGCTGGCGGTTGTGCTGGTCTCAGTCCTGCTCGCCATCGTGCTGGCGCTCGCTCAGCACGGCGCGCGAGATAACTTCCTCGTTGCGCTCGCGCGCACGTCTGGCTACCTGCTGTGGACCGGGCTGCTGTGCGCTCTGGTGCTCTGCAAGTCACGGCCCTGGCTCGCCAGACACTCGCTTCGTGCGGCCTCGATCGTCGCACTGAGCCTGGTGGTCGGCACCGTCGCCCTCGTTTCCGAGGCCACCTACCTGCTCGGGCGCGCCTGGGAAGGCGAGCTCGGCGTGCCGTCAGGAATTTTCCCGCGAGAGCACTGGAAGTTCCTGCTGCCGAATGTAGGCATCTCGGCAATTGTCGGAGCGCTCGCGTTGCGGTACTTCCACATTGCGCATGAATGGCGCCGCAGTATCGAGCTCGAGGTGCGAGCACGGATCCGCGCGCTCCAGGCACGGATCCAGCCGCACTTCCTGTTCAACAGCATGAATGCGATCGCGGCGCTGACGCGCACGGATCCGGCACGGGCCGAGGAGGCAATCGAGGATCTCTCCGACCTGTTCCGGTTCAACCTCGCCGACGCGCATGGTCAGATCACGCTGCGCCAGGAGCTCGAGGTCGCACGCGCTTATCAGCGCATCGAGCAGCTGCGACTGGGCGATCGGCTGCAGGTGAACTGGCTGATCGGCGATATGCCGGCGGACGCTCTCGTTCCGAGCCTGATGATGCAACCGCTGCTCGAGAATGCAATCGGGCACGGCATTGAATCGCTGCCCGGAGGCGGAACGGTGACCGTCCACGGCCGCCTGGCCGGCGAGACGGTCGAGATCGGAGTCTCCAACCCCATGCCGCCCGATCGCCGCCCTGCCTCGAGCGGCCACCGGATCGCGCTCGACAATATCCGCCAGAGGCTCGAGCTTGCGTACGCCGGCCGCTCGTCGGTGACGGTCGACGATTCCGGCGGCCATTACCGTGTAACTTTGAAGTTCCCGCTGGTGCTCGGCGCACCAGGGCCGGTCAGATCCGGCGACGCAACCGGATGACTACGTCGACGCCCGCGATCTCGGTGCCGGGAGGCAGCGAGGGCATGCGGGCAAACGCGAGCTCGTCGGGGCGGATGTCGATCATTTCGCCCGTGTCGAGATTCTGGAAATGGTGATGCGGCTCGCGCGTCGAGTCGTATACACATCGATCCGGATCCAGATGGATCTGCCGCACGAGCCCGCGCTCCACGAACAGCTTGAGCGTGTTGTAGACCGTCGCCTTCGAGACCCGCGCCGCCGAGCGCCGTAACGCCGCGAGGACCTGCTCGGCCGTCATGTGGCAGGGCGCGGCGAGCATCACCTCGGCCATCCGGATGCGCTGCGCGGTAGGACGAACGCCATGCACTTCGAGCGTACGCCGTACGCCGTCGCGCGAATCCGCGGGCTGTGATGCCTCAGTGACCATGGTGGCGATTATACGGCCTGGGCGCGCGGCCGGCAGCGTTTGCGGTCAATCGCGGCAGAAATCCGCGCTGCGCGGGCCGACGGGCGCGGCCAGCATGATGGCCCACGAAACTTTCGGAGCCCGGCCATGGAACGGCACGACGGCTACACCTTGCCCGAGATGGTTTTCGTCGTTGCGATTGTCGCGGCGACCCTGGGCTGCGGGATCCCCACTTTCCGTGATCTCGGGCTCGATACGGCTCGCACCCGCGAGGTCAACTCTTTCGTCCACACGCTCTATCTCGCCCGCGGCGAAGCCATCAAGCGCAACGGCGTAGTCAGCCTGTGCCCGAGCCGGGACGGCGAGCTCTGCGCGCCGGCGGGGACGCCCTGGCATTCGGGCTGGATCGTGTTCGTCAACCGCGATCGCGATCAGCCCGCGGTGCGCGACCCGGGCGAGGATCTGTTGCGCGCTTACTCCGCGTGGTCTGCCGGAAGCGTCGTGGCCAACCGCGCGACCTTGTCGTTCCGGCCATTCGGTCAATCGGGCACGACGGCCACCTTTACGTTCTGTGATCGTCGCGGCGACCCATCCGCGCGGGCCGTGATCATAAGTCAGACCGGTCGGCCGCGCGTGTCGGATCTCAGCTCGTCCGGGGCGCCGCTCCGCTGCACTTGATATGGCGCGTCCACCGCTGGTACGTCCACATGACCTTCTGCCCAACTTTCCGGCCCCGCGGATTCACGCTCCTCGAGACGCTGATCGCGCTGCTCGTGCTCTCGATCGGCCTGCTCGGCATCGCGGCGCTCTATCTTGACGCGCTCCAGTTCGGCCGTTCGGCGCAATACCGCACGCAGGCGGTGTCGATTGCGGCGGATCTTGCCGAGCGGATCCGCGCCAATCGCGTGCCGGTCGATGCATACACCGGCAGCGGCGCGGGCGCTCGCTCGATTGCCGACCTGGCAGAGTGGAACTCTCTGGTTGCCGCGCAACTCCCCCAGGGCGAAGGCGAGGTGCGATTCGTGGACGGAACCGCCGTCACGCCCGCCACCTACACCATCCGCGTGAGGTGGACCGAGATCGGCCAGGCCGATCCGGTCACCTACGAGCTGCGGCTGGAGATATGACCATGCGCGATAAGGGAGCGACCTCGTCCTGGCAGTCGGGTGTGGGCCTGATCGAGCTCATGGTCGCGCTCGTGATCGGGTTGTTCCTGATCGTGGGTGCAGTCATGGTCTACAGCCAGAGTCGCAAGGTGTATCGCACGATCGAGACGGTCGCGCGGCTCCAGGAGACCGCGCGTTACGCCTTGGACGTGATGGAAGCGGACGTGCGCATGGCGAGCTACTGGGGTCTTGCAAGCCGTCCGGATTACATCATCAACGGTGCAGGACCTGCCGAGGACACGCCCGCTGACCTCGCCGCGGCGGAAGAGGTCGTCGACGCGTGCGGAAACAACTGGGCCATCGATCTGGACGCGTACGTCGCGGGGTGGAACGGCCCGGACGACTACGGTCTCGCCTGCGATGCGTACCAGGACGACTATCGTGCCGGCACCGACGGTCTGATCGTGCGCCGCGGCTCAGAGACCGCGCCCGCAACGCTGGTCGCAGATCGGCTGTACATCCAGAGCAGCCGCGTCCAGGGAACGATATTCCTCGCGGATGCGGCCTGCACGAACCCGAAAGATGTTGCCTGCATTCCGAGCGGCTACTCCCCGCCCGCCTCCGAGACACGCGAGCTGATCTCGACCGCGTATTACGTGTCCGACGTCTCCGTCGGCCGCACGGGCGTCCCGGCCCTGCGCCGCAAGCGGCTCGTGGCGGGCTCGATCCTCGACGAAGAGGTGATTTCTGGCGTCGAGGACATGCAGACCCGCTTCGGCATCGACATCAACGGTGACACCAACGCCGATACCTACGTCGATCCGCAGGCCGATCCGGCGGCCTATGGCGGCCAGATCGTTGCCGCCCGGATCTGGCTTCGCGTACGTGCCGAGGAGCCGGACGTCGGGTTCTCCGACGATCGTGCTTACGCCTATGCAGACGTCGATGCCGCGCCGTCGAACGACCACGTCCGTCGAATCGTCGTATCCAGGACCATCAGCCTGCGCAACAAGCGCACCTGAGATGAATGCACGCAATCGACAGCCGTCCTCGGCCCGCCAGCACGGCGCGGCCCTGGTCGTCGGTCTGCTGCTGCTGCTCATACTGACGCTGCTTGCGATCTCCGGCATGACGACGGCATCGCTCGAGCTGCAGATGGCCGGCAACGAGCAGTTCCAGGAACGGGCGTTCCAGGCCGCGGACGCTGGGATCGAGCGCGCGATCCAGGCCGGTGTCTACGATACGAATTCGACCGTCGGGACGTATACGCCATCGAGCGATCCCGATTTCCCACCGACTCCGCAGCCTGGCACCGGCATCCGCGGCTGCGTGAAGACCGTCGACGACGGCGGGTCGGTGACCGACACCGAGGACTGCTACGAATACTTCATGCGCTTCGACGAGCAAACCGGGCCCACCGCCGTGCCGGATGGTGGCAACAGCCCGGGCGAAGGCTTTCAGGCCTATCACTTCGTCGTCGACGCCTACGGCCGCTCGAGTCGAGACGCCGTGTCACACCACACGCAGGGCTTTTACGTCGTCGCCCCGAATCCGCCGGTACCGTCGCCTTTCTGCCTGGCCGGCATCGAGAACTGCGGAACGCAGCTCGCGAATCCGCCGGTTCGCACCTACTGGCGCGAGCGCGGGAACTGATACGGGTGGCCCGCGCCGCACGCTTCCGACGGAGTCCAACTGTGAAGAACGGTGCCGCTGGCCTCACACTGATCGAGCTCATGGTGGTCGTGGTGATCGTGGCTATCCTTGCGTCGATCGGCGTGCCGAGCTACCGGCAGCATGTTCTGCGTACGCATCGCACCGAAGCGAAGCGGTCCTTGCTCAGCGTCTCGGCGGCGCAGGAGAGGTTCTACCTGCAGAACAACACCTATGCGAGCTCTTCGGAGCTCACGATCGCGCCGCCGGCAGGTCTCGGCATCCCGGCCACGACGGAGAACGGCCACTACGAGGTTGCGATCACCACCGGCAACGTCACCGGGTTCTCGGCGACCGCGACGGCGCAGGGCCGTCAGGCGGATGACTCCCGCTGTACCACGTTCACTATCGACCACGCAGGGTTACGGACCGCGACGAGCGCGGACTGCTGGGATTAGGCAAGTCGAGCGCTGGCGCGCAACCGCGGTCGAGCTCGCCGCCGCTCGGCTGCTCGCCGCCGCTCGGCCCGGGTATCTCGTGGGCCGGTCACCACGATCGACGGACGTTACAGGCTCCCGAGGGTGCCCCGCACATCGTGTCGGCATCCACCGCATCGGCGGCGGTATCGCGGAATCGTCGCAGAGTCATGACTTCGGAGTGCCCGCGACGTCTACCTGCGATTGTTCAGGCGTGGTTTCGGCCCACGAGACACCCGGTCCAAACGCCGGCTCGCCGAGGCCACGGTGGGGTCGCGAGCCGGCGCGTGGACGCGGTGGTATCCCAGCCGCGAAGCACGCCTCCGTCCCCGCAGTTGGACGTCGCGGGCACTCCTGGCGAAGGGCTGCCTCGACGATTCCGCGATACCAACGACCGTCCGGCGTGCTCCGACAAGGTGTGCGGGGCACCCATCTTCAGCGCTGCAACGATCCTGAATCGTGGTAAGCGGCTGGGGATACACCGCGGCCGCGCGTCGGCGAGTAGCGAGCACCGTGGCCGCGCGTCGGCGAGCAGTCACGGCCGCGCAGCGGCGAGCGGCTAGGCCGAGCGGCGCAGCTCCTTCGGCAGCGCAAAGACCACGTTTTCCTCGCGGCCGACGACCTCGACTGCCGGTCTCCCGCCCCACTCGCGCAGCTGCTCGACGACCTGCTGCACCAGCAGCTCCGGCGCCGACGCGCCGGCCGTGACGCCGACCGCGTCGATCCCGGAGAGCCACTCCGGCCGCAGATCCGCCGGACCGTCGACGAGATAGCCGCGGATCCCGGCCTTGTCCGCCAGCTCGCGCAGCCGGTTCGAATTCGAGCTCGTCGTCGACCCGACGACGATCAGCACCTCGCAAGCCTCGACCAGCTTCTTGACCGCGTCCTGCCGGTTCTGCGTCGCGTAGCAGATGTCTTCCTTGCGCGGCGTTGCGAGCGTGGGGAAGCGGCGCACCAGTGCCTCGAGCACCTCTGCCGTGTCGTCCACCGAGAGCGTCGTCTGGGTGACGACGGCCACTCGCGCAGGATCGCGCACCTCGATCCTCGCGACGTCGGAAACGTTCTCGACCAGACGGATCCTGCCGCCGCCCGAGGCGTCGAACTGGCCCATCGTACCCTCGACCTCCGGATGCCCCGCGTGACCGATCAGGATCACGTCGCGCCCTTCCCTTCCGTATCGCATGACCTCCATGTGGACCTTGGTCACGAGCGGACAGGTCGCGTCGAACACGGTCAGCCCGCGACGCCGCGCCTCTTCCTGGACCGCGCGCGACACACCGTGGGCGCTGAAGATCACGGTTGCCCCGTCCGGCACCTCGTCCAGTTCCTCGACGAAGACAGCGCCCAGTGCCCGCAACCGCTCGACCACGAACCGGTTGTGCACCACCTCGTGCCGCACGTGTATGGGCGCGCCGAAGAGCCCGATCGCGCGCTCGACGATGTCGATCGCCCGGTCGACGCCGGCGCAGAAACCGCGCGGATTGGCCAGCAGGATCTTCATTGCCGCTGCCTGAATGCGTCCAGGATCAGGAGCGCTGCGCCGATCGTGATCGCGCTGTCGGCAATGTTGAATGCCGGGAAATACGCGGCCCCCCAGTGTGCATGGATGAAGTCGACCACGTAACCGTGTCTCACCCGGTCGATCAGATTTCCGAGCGCGCCACCCAGCACCAGCGCAAGCGCAACTGCGATCATGCGGTCGCCGCGCGGCAGGCGCCAGAGCCAGACCACCAGCGCCAGGCTGACCACGCCGGCAAGCAGGATGAAGAACCATCGCTGCCAGCCGGAGGCGCCGCTCAGGATGCTGAAGGCAGCGCCCGTATTGTGCAGCAGCGTGAAATCGAGCACCGGGAGGACCTCGACCCGCTCGTAGAGCTCGAGAAAACGGGTGACGAGAAACTTCGTCGCCTGGTCGAGCGCGATGACCGCGACCGACAGCCAGAGCCAGGCGGCTGGATGCGTCCGCTGCAGACGCAGCTTCGCAATCACCGACATGCTCAGATCCGTCGCCGGTTGCGGCTCAGTGCTCATTGAGATCCTGATCCTCGCCCGCCATCATTGCCTCGTCCGGTGGGCCCGTCTAGGCGAACCGGCGCGTCTCGCCCGGACCGTCGAGATTGCTGACGCAGCGGCCGCACAGCTGCGGGTGCCGGTCGGAACTGCCCACATCCTCGCGCTTGTGCCAGCAGCGCACGCACTTGGCCGCACGCGAAGCATCGACCGCGACCCAGAATGCGCCTGCGCCCTCGCCGCCGCCCGCGTCTGTCGCGGCTGGCCGGTCATCTGCAGAATGGACCCGGGCCTCGGAGGTGATCAACAGGAATCGCAGCTCGTCCCCGAGCGCCGTCAGCGCGGCGCGGCGCTCGGGAGCGCAGTACAGATCGACCACCGCGTCGAGCGGCGCGCCGATGCGGCCTTCGACACGCAGCCGCTCGAGCTCGCGCAACACGACGCTCCGCACCTCGAGCACCGCCGGCCAGTCGACCCCCGCGCGCCCCGGACCTGCATCGGGCAGCTGCGCCCAGGTCGTGTGGAATACGGACTCGGCCCGCTCGCCCGGCATGTGCCGCCAGATCTCCTCCGCCGTAAACGACAGAATCGGCGCCAGCCACCTCGCCATGGCCTCGGCGATCCAGTACAGCGCCGTCTGCGCGGAACGGCGTGGCTCGCTGTCCGCGCCTGTCGTGTAGAGGCGGTCCTTGATGACGTCGAGGTAGAAGCCCCCGAGATCCACTACGCAGAAGTTGTGGACCTTCTGGTAGATGAGGTGAAACTCGTAGTCGCGGTAAGCCGCGACGACCTCAGCCTGAAGCTCGCGCGTGCGCTCGATCGCCCAGCGGTCCAGCTCGACCAGCCGGTCAGCGGTAAGCAGGGCGCGCGCCGGGTCGAACCCCGCGAGGTTGCCAAGGAGGAAACGCGCGGTGTTGCGCATGCGCCGGTATGAATCCGCCATGCGCTTGAGAATCTCGTCGGAGACACTCATCTCGTTCGAGTAGTCGGTCGCCGCCACCCACAGCCGCAGAACGTCCGCGCCGAGCGAGCTGACCACCTTCTGCGGCACGATCATGTTGCCGAGCGACTTGGACATCTTGCGGCCCTTGTCGTCGACGGTGAATCCATGCGTCAGCACGCCCTTGTACGGTGCGTGCCCCTTCTGCGCCACCGACGTCAAGAGCGAACTATGGAACCAGCCGCGATGCTGGTCGGAACCTTCGAGATACAGGTCGGCAGGCGTGCGTATCTCCGGCCACAGTCGCGGCACGCAGTGGTGCGACAGCCCGGAGTCGACCCACACGTCCATGATGTCGGTCACCTTGCGCCATTGCTCGGCCTCATGCCCGAGCAGGTCGCGAGGATCGAGGTCGTACCACGCATCGATACCGGCCTTCTCCACCCGATCGGCGACACGTTCGACGAGCTCCGGTGTCTCCGGGTGCAGCTCTCCGGTCTCGGCGTGCGTGAACAGCGTGAGCGGCACACCCCAGGTTCGCTGGCGCGAGATGCACCAGTCCGGACGTCCCGCGATCATGCTCGAGATGCGCTGCTCGCCCCATCCGGGAGTCCAGCGCACCTTGCCGATCTCCTCGAGCGCCTTCGCGCGCAGCCCGGCGACCTCCATGCCGAGAAACCACTGCGGCGTCGCGCGGAAGATCACCGGGCTCTTGTGCCTCCAGCAGACCGGATAGCTGTGCCGATAGCTTTCGTGCCGCAGCAGGTTGCCGTGCTGCTCGAGCACCTCGACCACGTGTGGGTTCGCCTCGAACACCTGCTCACGTGCAAAGAGCGGCGTGGACGGCAGGAATCGACCGTCGTCGTCGACGGGGTTGTCGACCGGCAGACCGTATCGCTGGCCAACCGCGAAATCGTCCTGGCCGTGCGCGGGCGCGGTGTGCACGGCACCGGTGCCACTCTCGAGCGTGACGTGATCACCGAGCACGACCGGCACGTTGCGATCGAGAAACGGATGTTGGAGCAACAGACTCTCGAGGGCGGCCCCGCGGACGCGACCGAGCTCGTCGATGCGCTTGACGCCCGCGCGGGCGAGCACGGCGTCGGCGAGCTCGGTGGCGACGATGACGAGCTCCTCCCCCGCGCCGCCCGCGATCCGCAGCAGCGAGTACTCGTACTCCGGGTGGACCGACACGGCCTGGTTTGCGGGTAGCGTCCAGGGCGTTGTGGTCCAGATCACGACGCTTGCAGTCAGGTCGGGGAGCGCCGTCGCGATCCCGAATCGTCGGCGCAGCTCCTCCCTGTCGATCACCCTGAAGCGCACGTCGATGGCGGGCGAGACGCGCTCCTCGTACTCGACTTCGGCCTCCGCCAGCGCAGAGCGGCAGTCGAGGCACCAGTGGACGGGCTTGTAGCCCTTGTACAGGTGGCCGTTACGGATGATCTGGGCGAACGCGCGCAACTGCTCGGCTTCGTAACGGGGCGACAAGGTCAGATACGGGTCGTCCCACTGGCCGTGCACGCCGAGTCGCTTGAAATCGGCGCGCTGCACGTCCACCTGTGCGAGCGCGAAATCGCGGCAGGCCTGCCGGAACGCGCGCGCATCCAGCGCCTTCGCTGCACGCCCCATGGTCTTCTCGACCTGGTGCTCGATCGGCAACCCATGACAATCCCAGCCGGGGAGGTACGGGGCGTCGTACCCGTCGAGCGTCCGTGCCTTGACGATGATGTCCTTCAGCACCTTGTTGAGCGCATGGCCGATGTGAATCGCGCCGTTGGCGTATGGCGGCCCATCGTGCAGGATGAACACCGGCCGTCCGCGCGCAACCTCGCGCAGCTTGCGATAGGTGTCGCGCTCCGCCCACCACGCCAGGATCTCGGGCTCCCTGCGCGCGAGATCGGCCTTCATGGGGAATGCCGTCGACGGCAGGTTGACGGTCGTCTTGTAGTCGGTCATGGAGCGGACGGTCGACGCAGGGTCGGCCAGTTTAGCGACAAATCGGCCCGGAGCCGAATATTCGGATCCGAGCGATGTCTTCAACCGCTAGAGGCTCGCGCGCGCCTCCGCCGCGTCCCGCTGCATCTGCTCGACGAGTGCATCGAGCGAATCGAAGCGTACCTCGTCGCGCAGGCGCGCGATGAAATCGACATCGAGGTTGCGGCCGTAGAGGTCGCGATCGAAATCGAACAGGTGGACCTCGAGCAGCGGGATCGTGCCATCGATCGTCGGCCGCGTGCCGAGGCTCGCGACCGCCGGGTGCGATGTAAACCCCGGGCCATCGACCCGGACGGCGAAGATGCCCCAGAGCGGGATCACCTTGCGATGCAGCGCCATGTTGGCCGTCGGGAAGCCCAGCTTGCGTCCGAGGCGCTGACCGCGCTGCACGCGGCCGCTGATACGGTACGGTCGGCCAAGAAGCTGCGTCGCGACCGCGAGGTCGCCGGCTTCGAGCGCCGCGCGCACCAGCGAGCTGCTGACGCGCACGCCCTGGATTTCGAAGGGCGGCACTTCCTCGACCGTGAAGCCGAGCCGTGCTCCCGCGGCGCGCAGGCTGGCGGTGGTGCCCTCGCGTCGCCGCGAATAGTGAAAGTCGTGTCCGACGACCATGTGGCGCACACCGAGACGCGCAGTGAGCAGGTCTTCTTCGAAGCTGCGCGCGCTGATCGCCGCGAACTCCGCGTTGAAGTACAGGCACACTACGCGATCGACGTCATATCGGGCGAGCGCCTGCAGCTTCTCGCGAAGCCGGGTGAGCCGCGCCGGCGCCTCGGCGCCTTCGAAATACTCGCGCGGTGTGGGCTCGAAGGTGACGACCGTCGCCGGAAGCCCGAGCTCGAGCGCGCAGCGTCGCAACGTGGCGAGCATGTGCTGGTGTCCGCGGTGCACGCCGTCGTAGTTGCCGATCGTCGTCACGCAACCGTGATGACGTGGTCGCAGGTTATGAAGACCGCGGACCAGTTCCATCGCTCGTCCCTTCCGCACCGGCGAAGCTCCGCATCCGCAGATCCGCGGGACGCAGACCGAGCAGCCAGAGCGTACCGAAATAGATCGCGCCGCCGCCGGCTACGAGCAGGCTCATCCACCGCGCGCGCTCCCAGGCACCCATCTCGATCCAGCGCGCGGTATCGCCAGCGAGCCACAGCAGGAACGCGCACATCAGAACTGTCGCGCTCAGGATCTGGACCAGCAGGCGCCGCCAGCCCGGACCATGCCTGAGCACACCCTGCCGGCGGAGCCCACGGTAGAGCATGCCCGAGTTGTACCAGGCCCCGATGCCGTTGTTGAGCGCGAGCAGCGCATGCAGACCCGGGCGGTCGTACATGAGCGCCAGCGGGAGAACGACCGCCAGATTGAGTCCGATGTTGACGCCCAGCGACTGGATGCCGATGCGCACCGGCGTGCGAGTGTCCTGTCGCGCGAAGAAGCCGGGCGCCAGAACCTTCACCAGGCTGAATCCGAGCAGACCCGAGGAATAGGCCATCAGAGCGAGTGACGCCATGCGCACGTCGTTCTCCTCGAAGCGGCCGTAGTGGAAGATCGCCACGGTCAGCGGTCCGGCCATCACGAGGAGCGCCGCGGTGGCCGGCAATACGACCATGATCGTCAGCCGCAGCGCCCAGTCGAGCATCGCGGTGAAGCGCGCGGGCGATTCGGCCGCGTGATGCGCCGCGAGGCTCGGAAGGATCACTGTCGCCAGTGCAATGCTGAAGACACCGAGCGGGAACTCCATCAGGCGGTCGGCGTAGTAGAGCCACGCGATGCTGCCCGTGGCGAGGAAGGACGCGATCAGCGTGTCGAGGAGCAGCGCCACCTGGGACACGGACGAACCGAAGATAGCGGGCAGCATCAGCCGTCCGATCCTGCGCACCCCGGCGTGATCCCAGCGCCAGCGCGGCCGGCGCAGCAGCTTGAGTCGCAGCATGAACGGAATCTGGAATGCCAGCTGCAGTGCGCCCGCGACGAAGACACCGATCGCGAGCGCGATACCCGGCGACTCAAAGCGCGGCGCGACCCACGCCGCGAATACGATCATCGTCAGGTTGAGCAGCGTCGAGGTGAATGCGGGGACGGCAAACCGCCCGTAGCTGTTGAGGACACCGCCGGCGAGCGCCGTGAGCGAGATGAAGAGCAGGTACGGGAAAGTCCAGCGCAGCATCTCGACCGTGAGATCGAACTTCGCTTCCTCCACGCGAAACCCGGGCGCGAACAGCAGCACCAGCAGCGGCGCCACCACGATGCCGACGACCGTGACGAGCGCGAGAAAGGAGGCGAGCGTCCCGGCGGCTCCGTCGACCAGGTCGCGCACTTCGTCGTGCGTGTTGCGCACCTTGTACTCGGACACCACCGGGACGAAGGCCTGCGAGAAGGCGCCCTCGGCGAACAGGCGGCGCATGAAGTTCGGGATCTTGAACGCCACCAGGAAGGCGTCCATCAGCACGCCCGGCGCCGAACATCCGCGAATAGACCATGTCGCGCACGAGTCCGGTGACCCGGGACAGGAGCGTAAAGCCGCCGACGACCGAGGTGCTGCGAAGGAAGCCGCTCACGCGCGGAGGATCGGGCGCAGAGGGTGAAGGCGGGGCCGGGCGCGCGTCATGCGGGGCGGACTATACCCAAGCGGCGTGGCCGGGCGCGGTCGCCGCCCGCCGCAAGCGGCACTGCTTGACCGTCGATGGCCTGATCGCCAGAATACGCGGCTCTTTTGAGCCGGTCCGGCGTCAAGATCCCGGCCCCGCAGGAGTGTCGATCCGTGGCGAACATCAAGTCGGCTGAAAAACGCGCGAAGCAGGCAGTAAGGCGCCGCGCCCACAACATGGCGGCCCGCTCGCGTCTGCGAAGCTCCATCCGCAAGGTCCTGACCGCGATCCAGGCCGGTGACAAGACCGCCGCCACGGCGGCCTACCGCGCGGCGCAGCCGGTCATCGACACGATGGTCACCAAGGGCATCATTCATCGCAACAAGGCCGCCCGGCACAAGCGCGAGCTCAACGCCCGCCTGAAGACCATGACCGCCGCCTGAGCGCAGCGGTTCCAAAGCGCGGCTCGCGACGCCAGCGTATGGCTCAGGCCGCGCCCAGCGGCAGCTCGTCGAGTCGCCGCATCAGCGCCTGCATGAGCTCAAGGGTGCCCTGGCGTGCAAGACCCGAGATCCGGTGCACAGGCCCCTTCCAGCGCAGCCGCCGCACGATGTCCTTGCAGCGATGTTCGGCGTCCCTGGGCGGCAGCAGATCGAGCTTGTTCAACACCAGCCAGCGCTCGCGTGTGGCGAGGTCCGGACTGAATTTCTTCAGCTCGGCGACGATGGAGCGCGCATCGCGGACTGGATCGGCTGCCGGATCCGGAGGCGAGATGTCGACCAGGTGCAGCAGCAATCGCGTTCGCTGCAGGTGCTTGAGGAATCTGATCCCGAGGCCCGCGCCCTCCGCGGCGCCCTCGATCAGCCCCGGGATGTCGGCCATCACGAAGCTCTTGTGCGGTCCGACGTACACCACGCCCAGGTTCGGATGCAGGGTGGTGAACGGATAGTCCGCGATACGTGGTCGCGCCGCCGAGACAGCGCTGATCAGCGTCGACTTGCCCGCGTTCGGCAGGCCGAGGAGGCCAACGTCCGCGAGCAATTTCAGCTCGAGTCGCAGCTCGCGTTTCTCCCCCGGATGCCCCGGGGTCGCCTTGCGCGGCGTGCGGTTCGTGCTGCTCTTGAACCGCTGGTTGCCAAGACCGCCCTTGCCGCCGCGCGCGACCAGCACGCGTGCGCCGGGCTGCGCGAGGTCGCCCAGCTCTTCCTCGGTGTCCACGTCGTAGAGCGCCGTGCCCACCGGTACTACGATTTCCCTGTCCGCGCCGCCCTTGCCGCTGCAGTCGCGGCTGCCGCCGGGCTCGCCGTTGCCCGCCTTGAAGCTGCGCTGGTAGCGGAAGTCCGCGAGCGTATTGAGCCCGGCGTTCGCGACGACATACACGCTGCCGCCGTCGCCGCCGTCACCGCCGTCCGGGCCGCCAAAGGGCACGAACTTCTCGCGCCGAAAGCTGACCTTGCCCCGACCGCCGTTGCCGGCCTGGACCTTGATCGTCGCCTCGTCGACGAATTTCATCGCGCGCCCCGGGGAGAATGGCTCGGGAAAAGGCTCGGAAAACGAAAGGCCCCGGGAGACCGGGGCCTCGTTGCTCGTTGACTGCGCGGCGTCAGCCCTGTCGGCTCGACGCTCACGTGCACGCGCTGGTCGACGCCCTTGCGCTTGAAACGCACGACGCCCTTCGACAGCGCGAACAGCGTGTGATCGGTGCCGACACCGACGTTGTCGCCGGCCCGATATGCGGTGCCGCGCTGCCGGACGAGGATGTTGCCGGCCAGCACCTGCTCGCCGCCGAACTTCTTCAGCCCGAGGCGCTTGCTGTGCGAGTCGCGGCCGTTCTTGGTACTGCCGCCTGCTTTCTTATGTGCCATGGTGTCTCCTTCCGACCCGGGCTCAGGCGCCCAGGATGCCGGTGATCTGGACTTCGGTATACGGCTGCCGGTGCGTGCCCTGACGCAGGTAGTGCTTGCGTCGGCGGAATTTCACGATACCGTACTTGTCGCTCTTCCCGTGCGCCTGGACCGTGCCGGTCACCTTTCCGCCCGAGACGAATGGTGTGCCAACCTTGATGCCGTCGCCTTCGCCGACGAGCAGGACCTTGTCGAACTCGACCGTGGCGCCCGGCTCGGCCACGAGCTTCTCGATGCGGACCACGTCGCCTTCGGCCACGCGATATTGCTTGCCGCCCGTCGCAATGACTGCGTACATGAGCCTCGTCACTCCTGAAGGGGGGCCGCTCGGACCCGCAGAAAGGGGCGCGAATTCTACGGATGCGGGCCGCCAGAATCAAGCGCTTAGGCCGTCCCGGGCATTCCCTCAACCCGGTCAGGCGGTTACCATCGCGCCGTTCGATCGGACCCGCCCAAATGCCAATGGAAGAGATCAGAGTACTGGTCGCGGACGACCTGCGCCGCGTCGACCAGGTGGTGGTCGCGCGCCTCGCGAGCGACGTCGCGCTCGTAAACCAGGTCGCCCACTACATCGTCGGCCGGCGGCGGCAAGCGGCTGCGCCCGCTGGCGGTGGTGCTCGCGGCCCGCGCCTGCGGCTACGAAGGCGACGCGGCACGTCGAGGCTGCCGCCGTCATCGAGTTCATCCACACGGCGACGCTGCTCCACGACGACGTCGTGGACGGATCCGACCTGCGTCGCGGCCGCGAAACCAGCAACCACGTGTGGGGAAATTCCGCGAGCGTGCTGGTCGGCGACTACCTGTACTCGCGCGCCTTCCAGATGATGGTCAGCCTCGGCGACCTCCGGATCCAGGAAGTGATGGCGAATGCCACGAACACGATCGCCGAGGGCGAGGTGCTGCAGCTCATGAACGCGCACGACCCCGACACCTCGGAGCAGAGCTACCTCGAGGTCATCAATCGCAAGACCGCGCGGCTGTTCGAGGCCGGCGCTCAGATCGCCGCGATCCTCGCGGGGGCGACACCGGCTGTCGAACGCAGCATGGCCGCGTATGGGCACCATGTCGGCATGGCCTTCCAGCTCGTCGACGACGCGCTCGACTATCGCGCGGACCGAGCCGAGTTGGGCAAGAACCTGGGCGACGACCTGGCGGAGGGCAAGGCGACGCTGCCGCTCATCCACGCGATCGCCCACGCGGCACCCGACGATGCGACAGTGCTGCGAAGCGCCGTGGAAAGCGGTGGGCTGCAGGACTTCGAGCTGATCCGCCGAATAATTGAATCGGCAGGAGGCCTTGAGTACACTGCGCGGCTCGCGCGTCGCGAGGCCAATCTCGCGATCGAAGCCCTGGCCGGGATTCCCGATTCGGCGTACAGACGGGCGCTAAGCGCGCTGGCGGATTTCGCGGTGACTCGTACCCACTGATTGCAGCCGCGACGGACACGGGATGTAGCTCAGCCTGGTAGAGCACTACGTTCGGGACGTAGGAGTCGGAGGTTCAAATCCTCTCATCCCGACCAATCCTTGCAATGGCTTACGTAGGCTCTGCGACTACTACATGTCCCCACGCCGAACTGTGAGCCCACCTGGATGCCACGAAGACGCCAGGCGAACAGACAGCGCACGCCGGCTAGAGCCGGTCAAGAGTCTGCGCGTAGTACTGCGACGACGGATCGTGGCAGATACCGGATCGACTTTTCTTGACGACACCACCACGACCTGGCGCGGGACTTCCGTGGCAGTGGTAGTCGCCAGTCTTTCGATTGTGGTGATCTGAATGCGCTGACGCGGCTGGCACAAGGAACACCGCAAGCAGTGTCACCGAGCATTTCTGCCGAGTTCGTTGAGAGACCGCATGCGGCTCGCCCTTCAGAATCACGGTGGACCGGTTTCGCGCGCGTACTCGAGGATTGGCCGCTACACTCTGACGCCATGGGGGCCGTCGAGTGACCGACACGCCGACAGAGCGTGAAGCTGAGAGCACCTGGACCAGACTGCGCCGGCGCAAGGTCGTCCAGTGGGGACTTGTCTACATCGCCGCGGCGCCTGGGGTTTTCTGCAGGGGCTCGAGTACGTCAGCGAAGCTTTCGGGTGGCCGACGCCAGCTCCACCAGGTCGCACTCTCGCACTCCTGATCGGCTTGCCGGTCGTCCTGGTTCTCGCCTGGTATCACGGCGATCGGGGACAGCAGCGCATCACGACCCCGGAATTCGCGATCCTCACGCTGCTCCTGCTGCTCGGCGGCGGGGCGTTCTGGTACTACCAGCGCGCAAGCGAGGCCGGCAGCGACCGCAGCCTCAGCGGCAACCACGGCGAAACCGGACACATCGCCCGCAGCGAAAGATGCACGGCCCTCCGTCGCTGTGCTGCCCTTCGAGAACCGCAGCCGCGAAGCGGACGACGCCTACTTCGTCGACGGCATCCACGACGACATCCTCACCCAGCTGTCGAAGATCAGTGCACTGAAGGTCATCTCGCGCACCTCGGTTGAGCAGTTCCGCGACACGAAGCTATCGATGAAGGTAATCGCTGAGCAACTGGGGGTCGCGAAGATCCTCGAGGGAGGCGTACAGCGAGCCGGCGACAGGGTGCGCATCAACGTGCAGCTCATCGACGCGAGCAGCGACGCCCACCTCTGGGCGGAGACCTACGACCGCGAGCTCACCGCAGCAAACATATTCGCAATCCAGAGCGAGCTTTCAACGGCAATCGCTGGGGCGCTGAAGGCGACGTTGACCCCAGCCGAACGCAAGCACCTGAGTGCCATTCCAACAAAGAACCTCGAGGCCTGGGAGGCCTACCAGCTCGGCAAGCAACGCATGGCCCGGCGCACGACCGAGGCGCTCGCCGAAGCGGAAGGATTCTTCCAGCAAGCGATCGATCGCGACCCGAATTTCGCGCTCGCCTATGTTGGCCTGGCGGACTCACTCACGCTGCAGGCGGGCTACGGTGGCGCCGAGCTCGAGGCGGTGATCGCGCGAGTGAAAATGCTTGTTGCCAAGGCGCAGTCGCTCGACCCGGGGCTGGCGGAAGCCGTTGTGAGTTCCGCGGCGCTGGCCCAGGCACTGAACGACTGGCCGAAGGCCGAGGCAGAGTTCCGTCGCGCCATCGAGTTGAACCCCAACTACGCCACGGCCCACCAATGGTACAGCGGACTACTGCACTATATCGGCCGTAAAGACGATGCCTTGGTGCATGCACGGCGCGCGGCAGAGCTCGACCCGATGTCGGCCATCGTCAGAAACAGTCTGGCGCAAATGCTGATGGGCCGGGGGCAGTTTGCCGATGCACTCACCGAATTGGCTAGGGCGATCGAGATCGACCCTTCACAACCGAATGCATACTTTGAAATTGGACTCACCAACGCCTATGCCCTCGGTCGCATTGACCAGGGAGTGCCCTGGATAGCCCGGTCGGTGGAACTCGACCCAGGGAATCCCACCGGCCCCGCGTATTTGGCTGGCATGTACTTCGATCTGGGCGACGATGCGACAGGGGAGCGTTTGGTGGCGCAGTCCTTGCGGGTCGACAAGGGGCAAGGACCGCCGGACTTTGCAGCCAGTATCGCGGCGCTGTATCGAGCTCAATCCGACGTCGCATTGAAGCACGCGCAGGATGCCTTGAAGGCCATGCCCCAAGCTACCGTGATGCTGGCAGTGCAGCGGAATGCTGACCTGCGGGCCAACGACTACGCCTCCGCGCGGAACCGCTATGCCCGAGCGTTCCCGGAGCTGATCGCGAGCGGGTCGCCCAGGGTTGATGCCCGCAACTTCTGGGCGGCGATCGACCTTGCGCTAGTATTGCAGCGGAGCGGCGACGACGCTGCCGCCGACAAGCTGCTCGACCTTAGTGACGTCGCAATCGCTTGGCTGCCCTCGCTTGGGAGAAGAGGGCTTCGGCATCGCCGATGTGCAGATACACGCGCTGCGCGGCGAAAAGACCAAAGCACTCTCGGCGTTACGGGAAGCGGAGCGCGCAGGCTGGCGTGGTCCGAATTGGCGTTATTACCGCGACCACGATCCCGAGCTGGCGTCGATCCGCAACGAACCCGAGTTCAAGGCGATCTTCGCCGACATCGAACGCGACATGGCACGCCAGCGTGCTGCCCTCGCCGCGCGTCCGAAGGATGCACCGCTCGATCTAGCGGCGACTGGGACGTGACCGTGTGATGAACGGCCGCCGCGCCGAATTTACCGTCAGGCCGCAAGGGGGCAGGCCCATCAGGGGCATTAAGCAAATTTGTTGAGGCGACAGGAGGAATCCCATGGCCACCAGAATCCGCAAAGTGAACTATGTCTACATCAAGGCGCCGAACCGGCCCGGACAGGCGACGCGCATATTGATCGCGCTGCGCAACGCTGGCGTAAACCTGCTCGCGTTCTCCGGGTTCCCCGGGGACGCGGCACGTCGCAAATCGACCTCGTGACGGACGACCTGGCCGGGCTCAAGCGAGTCGCTCGCCGCGAAGGGTGGAAGCTCAGCGGCACGAAGCGAGCGTTCCTCGTTCAGGGCGCGGACAGGGTCGGCGCCGCAGTCACACCGATCGCAAAGATCGCGGAGCGGAAGATCAACGTGATTGCGGCCGACGGCGTCGCGGCAGGCATGGGACGCTTTGGCATGATCTTCTGGGTTCCGCCTCGCCATTACGCCCGGGCCGCGAAGGTGCTCGGCGCGCGGTGACGATCTGCGGAGAACCGCTCGGTCTTTTCCAAAGCTCGCGCGGTCAGGTCTTATAGCGGCGCATCAGACCCGACTGCCGTGCACGGCGGCGTCGGTCGGCAGTTCTCTCGCATTCTTCGAGCCGGATCTCGAGCAGTGAGAGTTGTCCAAAAAGCGAGTCGCGTTGCGCGGGTTCGAGCCTTAGTTTGGGACAGAGGTGCTTGATCCGTCGGTAGGTCAACCGCACCTCGGAACACTCGTGCGCGGTCACGCCCGGATCGTCCGCCGTGAGTGCGTGCTTTACCCTCAGCAACGCGCCGTTCACATCTTCCATTGCGAACTCGTATGGCGTCAGAGTGTCGTCGCGCAAGTGCCCCGTCCTTGGTCACGCTGCCTGGCTGTTCAAGCCGGTGTCTCCAGCATGAGCCGGGCGTGCCGGACGTCGCTGTCCGACAATGTGCCTTGTTCGCGTAGGAGTCGGGGTTTGGAAGCTGAGCCCCGGGCGCGCCTCCTGGCGACCGCTCAGAACCGGAAGGTGACTCCGAGCTGCGCGCCCTGCGTGACGACGTCGTACTTGAACTCACTCAGCCCGCTGCCCTCATCGTAGTCCATCGAAATCGCGCGGTATCCGGCCTGCATCGACGCGCGCTCGCCGAACTGCCAGCTCACATATGGAAAGAGCTGCCAGGCGAAGTCCGACCCGACGCCGAAGCCACCCACGTCGCCACGCAGGTTGAAGGTCCACGCCTCGCCCATCGGCAGCATCAGCCGGCCACCGATGATCGGGTCCCACCAGTCGACCGTGCCCGATGGGTTGCGTCCGAAGGGGCCGCGTATCTCGGTCGACAGGTTGGTGTAGCGCGCGCCGACGATCGTCTCGAAGCGATCGGATACACGGAAGCTTGCGCTTGGCTCGACATTCCACTGATCGACGTCGGCGGCGACCGGTCCCTTCGAGCCACCCAGCCCCATATAGATGACTTCGGTTGTGAACGCCCAGCGACCGCGCGCGACGCGCACTGACCCCATGCCGCCCATTTCGAGATTCTCGACAACGTCTCCGAAGCTGACGTCGATGTCGGCTTCGTTGCCCGCCACGCCGATCGTCCCGTCCATGCCGGCGCCGAGTAAGAAGACGGAAAGATCGACGGTCCAGGCCTCGTCCGGTGCCTGGGCAGCGGCCGGTAGCGCTGCGGTGATGAGCACGATCAGCGACGCGACCTGAGCGGACTTTCGCATGAATCCTCCAGACGCATGAATCCTCCAGAAAATCGGACATATTCCTGTAGGTGAGGCCCTACACGGATATGCGTGGCCGGGCGTCTGTGCTGTCTACGGCCGCCACCTATGCTGGACGGGACTGAAGCATACCGCGACGGCGTGTCGTTGCGATGTGGAGGAACGATCGGATGAACAGATCAATGATGATCGGGATCGTGGCAGGCGGCATCGCTGCAACTGCGCTAGGCGCAGTGGCGAGCTACAAGATGATCGAGGACCGGCAGAACTATGCCCAGGTGCTCGCTGTCGAACCCGTGACCAAGACGGTGCGGACGCCCCGCCAGGTGTGTCACGACGAGATGGTGACGCATCAGGCGCCCGTGAAGGACCCGAAGCGCGTAACCGGTGCCGTGGTCGGTGCCGTCGTCGGCGGCGTGCTCGGCAACCAGATCGGCGATGGCCGCGGACAGACCGCCGCGACCGTGGCCGGGGCTGCGGCCGGCGGCTACGCCGGCAGCAAGATCCAGAAGAAGACGCAGGAGGCCAACACGTACCAGGCCAGCGAGACCCGCTGCTCGACCGTGTACGACACGACCGAGAAGGCCGATGGCTACGAGGTCACGTACCGGCTGGGTGATGACACGGGCAGCGTGCACATGGACCGTCACCCTGGCGAGCGCATCCCCGTGAGGGATGGTGAGCTCGTGCTGGGTGAGGCCGCGCAGGCGTCGAGCTGACACTCGCCGCTTGATTGGTACCCCGGCCTGACGGCGACGGCGCACGGATGCGACGTCGCCGTCAGGCTTTTTTCGGTTCGGCTTCCTGCGAATCGCCTCAGGCCAGGACGCCTTTCGCCTTCGCGGTGTGCGTCGCGATGGCGTCCATCAACCCGGGCGACAGACAGTCATAGGGCTCGAGCTTGAGCTCGCGCAGCCGCGCCCGCACCGCTCCCATCTGGTCGGGCTTCGTACCCGACTCGATGATAGAGGAAACAAAAGCGGCGAATTCCGGTGCTGACCAGCCGCTGTCCTTCGACAGCTCGGTGTGCACGAAGTCGAACCCGTAGAACGGATGGTTCTTGTTCTCGATTCGGCCGTACATGTGCACGCCACACCCCGTGCAGGCGTAACGCTGTATCGGCGCCGAACTGTCGACCACCTTGAGCTTATCGGCGTTCGAGGTGACCTTGAGCTTGTCCCGTCCGATGACGGCAACCTGTGAGAACATCGCGCCCTTCGGTTTCCAGCACTTGGTGCAGCCACAGACGTGGTTGTACGCGGTGTTGCCCTCCAGGCCCACCGTAACCGGGCCCGAGCTGCACCGGCAGGTGAGTGTGCCGCCGGAGAAATTAGCACTGCCCGGCTTGACCCCCTGATCGACCGCGGGATGTATCGAAAATGCAGCCATGGTCGCTTCCCCTCCTGATTGAGACCCATCGAGGCACGCGATTCTGATCGCATCACGGTCGGCCCGCCAGTCGCGACCGTCGGGGTCATACCCTGCACGCAGCGCCGAGCCCTAACCCTTTTCAGCCGGCGACGCCATCGGCGCCTTCCTACGAACCCTGCCGCGGACAGCCGACAGCGCTCCGTGGGGGCGGTGCCGATACTTGCCCGCGTCGATAATTCCCCGCCATGACAACGGCGGCGGAATCTGCCTCAATCCGATCATGGAGCCACTGCTGTGTTGCGATATCCGGGTCTCTTTCTCGTACTTGCCCTGATCGCGGGCGCGTTCGGATACGGCGGTCTCGCCGGCAGCCTCGCGGAACTCCTGCAGACGCTTCTTTTCGTGTTCGTCGCCCTGGCCGCCTTGGGCTGCGTCATCAATCGCACCCAGGAACCCATGGACCGCGGACGTGAGGGACGGGTGGGGGGATCTGACCCTGCCCCTGACGGAAATCACTCGGCGCTCGGCCAGCCCGACAAACGACGCACCAAGACTTCCATGAAGGCATTTGCCCGCTGACCGTCCATCACGCGGTGGTCGATGGTCAGCGTCAGGTAGCAGCGCGGGCGGATGGTGACGCGTTCCTCACCATCGCTATCGACTACCGCGGGCCTCCGCTCGAGCTTGCCCAGCCCTAAGATCGCCGATTGCGGCTGATTGATCACGATCGGCGCCGCAAGAAGGCTGCCGCTCACACCGTGATTCGAAATGGTAAAGGTGCCGCCCCGGACCTCGGCCGGTGTCAGCCGGTCCTCGCGGGCGCGCGTCGTCAGGTCTCCGAGGCGACGGGCGATCTCGTCCAGGCCGAGCGCGGCGACATCGCGAATCACCGGCACGATCAATTCGCCACCGGGTAGCGCGGTCCCGACTCCGATGTCGATGCGCTCGAGGATCTCGACCGCATCGTCCGTCCAGCGCGCATTTGTCTCCGGCACCGCGCGGATCGCATCGACGCACGCGGCGATCACGTACGCCGTGAGCGTCAAGGGCGCGCCACGCGACGCGAAGGCCTCGCGGTGCCGCTCGCGATGCGCAAGCACGGCGCCGAAATCCGCCTCGAAGACCGTCGTGACGTGCGGAGCCGTGTGCAGCAGGCTCGTTACCATGTGCTCGGCGATCCGGCGACGGAGCGCCGAATGCGGCACGCGGCGTATCCCGGCCTCCTCGGCTGGCCTGCCTGCGATACGAGCGCCTGCGCCGGAAGGCTGTGCCTGCGCGCTCGAGCGGGCAGCAACGTGTGCGAGTACGTCGTCGGCAGTGATACGTCCACCGGTGCCGCTGCCGGTAAGCTCGCCCGGTTGCACGCGGTGTTCGGCCAGCAGGCGGCGCACCGCCGGACTCATGATGCCGGTGGCCGCCGCCGGCTCAGCCGCGCTCGGGGTACTTCGCACAGACGCAGGTACCGCGCGCGCCGCCGGTATCACTGCGACCACGGCGGAACGATCGACGGACGCATCGATGCTGCCGAGGCGGTCACCCGGTGCGACCTCGTCCTCTGCCTGCTTGAAGATCTCCCGCAATACGCCGTCTGCGGGCGATGGGATCTCGACCGTCACCTTGTCCGTTTCCAGCTCGATCAGCGGCTCATCCCGCGTCACCCGATCGCCCGGCGCCTTGAGCCAGCGCAGGATGCGCGACTGCGTGCCCTCGGACTCCTCCGCGGGCGCGCGAACGTCGACACTCGTGTCCATCAGACTGCCGCCAGTTCGGCGGCGACGCGTGCGATCTGCGTTACCCCGGGCACGACCGCTTCGAGAAGTACCGGGCTGTGCGGGCTCGGAACGTCCGGCATGGCCAGCCTCTCCAACGGTGCATCGAGGTCGAAGAACGCCTCGCGGGCCAGCACCGCCGCGATCTCGGCGCCGAATCCCGCGGTCATCGTGTCCTCGTGCACGATAAGACAACGACGCGTCCGCTTGACCGAGTCCAGAACGGCAGCTCGGTCCCAGGGCACGAGCGTACGCAGATCGAGAATCTCCGCATCGACACCCGCCTGGGCGACGGCCTCGACGCAGCGCTCCACCATCGCACCCCAGGTCACGATCGTCAGGCCGTTACCGGGACGCACGACCCTTGCCTTGCCGAACGGCACGACATAGTCGTCCCCCGGGTAAGGGCGGCGCGCCCAGGCGCCATCGAGCATCGCACGGTGCTCGAAGAAGATCGTCGGATCGTTGCCACGCAAGGCGGATCGCAGCAGTCCCACCGCGTCCTCGGCATTCGACGGCATCGCCAGGCGCCAACCGACGGCGTGCGCGAACTGGACCTCGTTGCACTGGCTGTGCCACGGGTCGCCGCACTTGAAGAACCCACCCGGCATGCGCACCACCATCGGCGCCGCATAGCGGTTTGCCGTGCGCCAGCGCATCGAGCCGCAGTCGTTGAGCTGCTCGGCCGCCGGCTCGGCGTACTTGCGGAACTGAATTTCCGGAACCGGCATGAGCCCGGCGAGCGCCATGCCGACGGCACGCCCGATAATCCCTTCCTCCGAGAGACTCGTATCGAACACGCGCTCGACGCCGTACTTCTCCTGCAACCCGAGCGTCGCGGCATGCACCCCGCCCTTGCGACCGACGTCCTCCCCGAAGACGAGCATGCGCGGATTGATCGCCAGCTCATGATCGAGCGTGCGCCGGATCGCCGTCAGCATGTTGATGCGGGGGCCGCTGGGTCGCGGCTCGGCAGATCCGGGCGGGCACGCGATGCCGTGCGGCAGAAGACCACCCTGGAGCTGGACCTCGATCGACGCGTCGTCCGCGGACTCGCTGAACACGTACCGCCTCACCCGGCGCGGGTCCGTGAACGGGCGGGCATCGACCGCGGCGCGGGCGGATTCGACATCGCCTCGCGCGCCCTGCTCGATCGCTTGCCATTCGGCTTCTGCAAGCCGGGTCGGCACGAGGTATCGCTTCAGCCGCGCGAGCGGGTCGCGCGCCACTTCGGCCGCCAGCTCCGGCGCCGTCTTGTACGTCTGCGTGTCCTGTCCGGAGTGCCCGGACAGGCGCGGAACGGTGAGTCGCAGCAGCGCGGGGCCCGCCCCGCCGCGCACGTGCGCAACCGCCTGCTCGATCAGCGCCGGTGCAGTCGCCGGATCCGAGCCGTCTCCGTCGAGCACACGAAGATTGCTGAAGGAAGCGAGATTGGCCGCGATGTTCGCTCCCGGCGTCTGGAGGTCCGACGCGAACGGAGATGCCATAACCGTTGTCTTCGATGTAGAAGAGGACCGGCAAGCGCTGGGTGGTCGCGATATTGAGCGCGGCCCAGAAGCCGCTGGTGGCGATCGATGCTTCGCCACCGTGCGCCACGGCAATGGAGCCCTCGGCGGCCTTCTCGCCCAGCACGCGACAGCGATAGAGCAGCGATTGCGCCCAGCCGACCGCGGGGCTGAACTGCGTGCCGACGCCGCCGCAGGCCGGGAGCACGCACGGGCCGTCCAGCCGCGGCAGATTGAAGATGACGCCGATGTCGCGCCCTTCGCTCATGCCCCCGACACGCATCATGGTCGAGGCCAACGCCTCGTCGAGCTCGAGCCCGAGTCCGAGCATCAGCGGACGCGACCGGTAGTACACCGCGAGGCCGTCGAGCGGGCCATCGATGTGCTGGGCAAGCAGGGCCTGGGTAACGTCGTGGCCCCGCGCGCTGAACTGGTAGAGCACCTTGCGCTCGGGTACGAGCCGCGTCTCCTCCAGCTCGTCGAGCGCACGCGAGCGCTGCACGATCTCGACCACCCGTGGCCAGTTGACCGTGCCCGTTGCGGGGTCGCTGCGTGACATACGAATGGCGCCCATGCAGCGATCTCCTCGGCCTTCGGAACCGCCGTCATGCTATTCCATTGGCAGGGGCCGATTTGACTAAAATATGATGCTATTTGCCAGTGTTCTAGCTATCTTTCACGTCTAACCCTCAGTTCTTAGCGATTTTTGATATGGAGCTTGATCGAACCGACATCCGGCTGCTGAACGAGCTCCAGCAGGACGGGCGTCGTACCGTCGTCGAGCTGTCGGAGGCGGTCGGCCTGACTCACACGCCCTGCGCCCGTCGGATCCGCCAGCTCGAGCAGGCAGGAATCATTCAGGGGTATGCCGCCATCGTGGATCCGGCGCGGCTTGGCCTCTCCGTCCAGGCCTTCGTCCAGGTACGGCTCGAGCGGCACACCGATGAGAACGTCGAGCAGTTCCATCGCGCGCTCGAATCCCTCGACGAGGTCGTGGCCTGCTTTGCCACCACCGGTGCCCACGACTTCATGCTCCATATCGTCGCTGCCGACCTCGAGTCGTTCGGCACACTGGTGCTCAAGAAGCTGCTCAAGGTTCCGGGGGTGCGCGACGTCCAGTCGAGCCTTGTGCTCGATACGCTCAAGCGCTCGGCACGAATTCCGTTGTCGCATCTGCTGCCGCAGGCGAAACTCGACTTGCCCTGAATCACGAGGAGAATCGATGACGACCGAGGCACATTCCCCCGTTCAGTTCGTGCGCGCGATCAGCCGCGTCGATGCCATGGCGCTGGTCGTGGGCACGATGATCGGATCGGGCATCTTCATCGTATCGGCGGACATCGTCCGCCAGGTACATGCGCCCGGGTTGCTGCTGCTCGTCTGGGGCCTCGCCGGACTCATGACGGTCGCGGGCGCGCTGACCTATGGCGAGCTCGCGGGCATGTACCCGCGGGCCGGCGGCCAGTACGTGTATCTGCGCGAGGGTATCTCGCCGCTGTTCGGTTACCTCTATGGATGGACGCTGTTCGCCGTGATACAGACCGGCACCATTGCCGCCGTGGCCGTCGCCTTCGCGCGTTTCACGGCGGTGTTCTTTCCGGCCCTGACCGCCGAGACCTTCCTCGGCTTCACCTTGCCGCTGCCGAGCGGCGCGATCGAGGTTGGGCTGTCGCCGCAGCGCGTGCTGGCCATCGCCTCGATCATCGTGCTCACCTGGATCAACATCCGGGGCGTGCGCTCGGCGGCGCTGATCCAGACCTCGCTCACCGCGATCAAGGCGGTTGCGCTCGGCGCGTTGATCGTGCTCGGGCTCACGATCGGCCGTAACGCCGAGGCCATCGCTGCGAATTTCGGCCCGAACTTCTGGCCGGCCGACGGCCTCCCACTCGCCGTCCTGCCGCTCGTCGGCGCGGCGATGGTGGGCGCACTGTTCTCGATGGATGCCTGGAACAACGTCGGCTTCGCGGGTAGCGAGCTCAAGGACCCTAAACGCGACCTGCCCTTCGCGATGGGGGCGGGCGTGCTGACGGTGGTCGCTCTGTATCTGCTCGCGAACCTCGCTTACCTGAACGTTCTCCCGTCGGATGCGATCGCCTCGGCACCCCAGGATCGCGTCGGCACGGCGATGCTGCAGGCGATCCTGGGCGACGCCGGTCTCTACGCGATGGCGGCCGCGATCATGATCTCGACGTTTGGCTGCAACAACGGCCTGATCCTGTCGGGGGCACGCGTCTATTACGCGATGGCGCGCGACGGCCTGTTCTTCCGTCGGGCGGGAGAGCTGCACGATTCGCATCGCACGCCGGCGTTCGGGCTGAAGGTGCAGGCCATCTGGGCAAGCCTCCTGTGCCTGTCCGGGACCTACAGCCAGCTGCTGGATTATGTGATCTTCGCTGCGGTGCTGTTCATGCTGCTGACCGTCATCGGCCTGTTCGCCCTGCGCGTCCGCCAGCCGAACGCGGAGCGGCCGGTCAGGGCACCGTTCTATCCCTGGTTGCCTGCGGCCTACGCGCTCGCGACCCTGATCTTCTGCGTCAACCTGCTGGTGCAGAAACCGCAATATTCCTGGCCGGGGCTCATCATCGTCGCGCTTGGCATCCCGGTCTATTTCGCCTGGCGGCACGTGGCGCGAAAGCCCGTCGAAGCCAGCCAGTCGGCCGTTTGACCATGGCGCGGCGCCGGCGGAGACTCGCTGTACGAGCCGCCGCCAGCGGCGCTCCGAACGGGGTGACATGACTACGCTCGATGACAGGACGCGTGAACGGATCGACTCGATCGTCGCCACGCATGCTGCCCGCCCAGGCCCGCTGCTCGAGGTGCTGCACGACGTGCAGCGTGATTTCGGCTACGTGCCTCCGGCGGCGATCCCGCAGATCGCCCGTGGTCTGAACCTCTCCCGCGCCGAAGTCCACGGCGTCGTCAGCTTCTATCATCACTTCCGCAGCACCCCGTCCGGCCGTCATCGGCTTTCGATCTGCCGCGCGGAAAGCTGCCAGGCCATGCAGGGCGATGCGCTGGCAGCGCATGCCGAGCGGCGGCTGGGCGTGCGGTTCGGCGAGACCACCGCCGACGGCAGCTGCACGCTCGAGGCGGTGTACTGCCTCGGTAACTGCGCCTGCTCGCCCGCCATCCTCATCGACGATGAGCCCCACGGCCGGGTGACGCCGGAGCGTCTCGACCAGCTGCTCGGCGATTTCGCGGCAGTCGATGCGGCGGGGGGACGCACGTGAGCCGGCGCATCTACGTGCCACGCGATTCCGGGGCGCTGTCGCTCGGTGCCGAGGCGGTCGCCCGTGGCATCGCCGACGAAGCCGCGCGGCGGGGCCTCGACGTGACCGTCGTGCGCAACGGCTCGCGTGGTCTCTACTGGCTCGAGCCGCTGGTCGAGGTGGAGATCGGCGATACACGCGTCGCGTATGGTCCCGTCAGCACGCGAGACCTGCCATCGCTCTTCGACGCGGCGTTTCTCGAGGGCGGCGCGCACGCCCTTGCGTGCGGACCGACCGCGCAGATCCCATATCTCGCCCGGCAGCAACGTCTCACCTGCGCCCGCGTCGGGCTCATCGATCCGGTCGATATCGCCGACTACGAGCGCTGCGAGGGATTCGCCGGGCTCCGGCGAGCGCTTTCGATGAAGCCCGAGGAGATGGTGCAGGAAGTCACGGACTCGGGACTCCGCGGACGAGGCGGCGCGGCCTTCCCGACCGGCACCAAGTGGCGGACGGTCCTCGAGCAGGTAGCGCCGCAGAAGTACATCGCATGCAATGCCGACGAGGGCGATTCGGGCACGTTTGCCGATCGCATGCTGATGGAAGGGGATCCGCTGTCGCTGATCGAGGGCATGATCATCGCAGGGTTTGCAGTCGGCGCGACGCGAGGCTACATCTACCTGCGGGCCGAATATCCGCACGCTCACCGGACGTTGCTCGAGGCAATCGCGGCGGCGCGGGTGGCCGGGTATCTGGGCACGGACATCAAGGGCAGCGGACGCGACTTCGAGCTCGAGGTTCGGGTCGGCGCCGGGGCCTACATCTGCGGCGAGGAGACCTCGATGCTCGAGAGCCTCGAGGGCCGACGCGGCGAAGTGCGGGTGCGTCCGCCGCTGCCTGCGGTGAAGGGACTCTTCGGCATGCCGACGGTCGTCAACAACGTGGTCTCGCTCGCGACCGTACCCGTGATTCTTGCGCGCGGCGCGACGTTCTATCGCGACTACGGCGTCGGCAAGTCGCGCGGGACGCTGCCGGTCCAGCTCGCCGGAAATCTGCGCCGCGGCGGTCTCGTCGAGCTCGCCTTCGGCCCGAGTCTCCGCGAGCTGCTGTACGACTTCGGCGGGGGTAGCGCCTCGGGCCGTCCATTGCGAGCGGTGCAGGTCGGCGGACCGCTGGGTGCCTATCTGCCCGAATCACAGTTCGACACGCCGCTCGACTACGAAGCACTTGCCGGAATCGGAGCGCTGCTTGGCCACGGCGGCGTGGTCGCCTTCGACGACACGGTCGACATGGCGCGCATGGCGCGCTTTGCGATGCGGTTCTGCGCGCACGAGTCCTGCGGCAAATGCACTCCCTGCCGCATCGGCTCGACACGCGGCGCGGAGCTCATCGACCGGATCATGCTCGGGCAGGAGCGCGAACGGAACCTGCGGACTCTCGTCGATTTGTGCGAGACGTTGCAGCATGGGTCGCTCTGCGGGTTGGGCGGTATGACACCCTTCCCGGTGCGCAGCGCCCTCGAGCACTTCCCAGAGGACTTCGGCGCCCCGCGCGCGCATTGAGGCGCAGCGCGCGGTAGCCAGCGACGGAGCGGAATATGTACGCGATCGACCACGAAGACCTCGGTACGCCGGCCATCCGGTCCGGCGAATCGGTAACGCTAAGCATCGATGGACTGCCCGTCACGGTGCCGGCCGGCACCTCGATCCTGCGCGCGGCGGCGCTGGCGGGCAGCCGCATACCCAAGCTCTGCGCAACCGACACTCTGAAGGCCTTCGGTTCGTGCCGCCTCTGCCTGGTCGAGATCGAGGGCCGCAAGGGTTACCCGGCTTCCTGCACGACCGAGGTCGCAGATGGAATGAGCGTGCGCACGCGCACGGAGAAGCTCTCGGCACTGCGGCGCGGCGTGATGGAGCTCTACGTGTCGGACCACCCGCTCGACTGCGAAGGTTGTCCCGCCGACACACACTGCGAGCTGCAGGACATGGCGGCTGTGGTCGGCGTGCGCGACACGCCCTATGCGCCTGGCGGCGTCGTGCACGCCGGAGCGACGCGAGACGTGAGCAATCCGTACTTCGCGTTCGACCCCAGCCTCTGCATCGCCTGCTCGCGCTGCGTGCGAGCCTGCGACGAGACTCAAAGCACGCTCGCGCTCACCATGGACGGACGCGGCTTCGACTCGCGGATCGTCGCGAGCCAGGACGAGCCCTTCCTCACGTCCGAATGCGTGTCCTGCGGGGCCTGCGTGGAGGCCTGCCCGACGGCTGCACTTTCCGAGAAGTCGCTGGCCGAGAGCGGGACAACCCGACCGCACCGTGACCACTACCTGCGGTTATTGCGGCGTCGGCTGCTCACTGAATGCCGAGGTAAAGGGCGACGTGGTGGTGCGGATGGTGCCGAACCGCAAGGGCGGTGCAAACGCCGGTCACGCCTGCATCAAGGGTCGTTTCGCGTACGGATACACGACCCACGCCGATCGGGTCACCACGCCGATGATCCGCCGGCGGATCACCGACCCGTGGCTGCCGGTGAGCTGGGACGTCGCGATCGCCCACGCCGCACGCGAGTTCAAGCGCCTGCAGGCGCAACACGGCCGGGATTCGATCGGCGGCATCACCTCATCCCGCTGCAGCAACGAGGAGACGTTCCTGGTGCAGAAGCTCGTGCGCGCAGGCTTCGGCAACAACAATGTCGACACCTGTGCCCGGGTGTGCCATTCGCCGACCGGTTATGGCCTCAAGCACACGCTGGGTGAATCCGCCGGCACGCAGGCGTTCACATCGGTCATGAAAAGCGACGTGATCATACTCATCGGCGCCAACGTCACCGAGGGCCACCCTGTGTTCGGCTCGCAGATGAAGCGTCGCATGCGCGAGGGCGCGAAGCTGATCGTGGTCGATCCCCGTGCGATCGACGTCGTGCGCACGCCGCACGTCACGGCGAGCCACCACCTGCAACTGCGACCCGGCACCAATGTCGCGGTCATGAACGCGATCGCGCACGTGATCGTGGTGGAGGGTCTCGCGAAGGAGGACTTCGCCCTCGCCCGCTGTGAGCCCGAATCCTGGCACCGCTGGAAAGCCTTCGTCTCCCGACCGGACAATGCTCCGGAAGCGCTGGAAGGCGTCACCGGCGTGCCGGCCGCCGAGGTGCGCGCGGCTGCGCGGCTCTATGCCGGCGCCGCCAACGCGGCGATCTACTACGGCCTCGGCGTGACCGAGCACAGCCAGGGCACCTCGATGGTGATGGCGATCGCGAACCTGGCCATGGCGACCGGCAACTTCGGACGCGAAGGCGTGGGCGTCAATCCCCTGCGCGGTCAGAACAACGTCCAGGGCTCCTGCGACATGGGCTCCTTCCCGCACGAGTTCAGCGGCTACCGGCACGTTTCCGACGCCGCGACACGCGGGCTGTTCGAGCGCAACTGGAACGTCTCCCTTGCGAGCGAGCCGGGACTGCGCATCCCGAACATGTTCGAGGCGGCGCTCGACGGCAGCTTCAAGGGCCTGTACGTGCAGGGCGAGGATCTTGCGCAATCGGATCCGAATACGCAGCACGTGACGGCGGCGCTTTCGGCGCTCGAGTGCCTGGTCGTACAGGATCTCTTCATCAACGAGACGGCGAAGTATGCGCACGTCTTCCTGCCCGGCTCCTCCTTCCTCGAAAAGGACGGAACGTTCACCAACGCGGAGCGCCGGATCTCGCCGGTGCGCAAGGTGATGAACCCGCCTGCGGGGCTGCAGGACTGGGAGATCACGCAGCTGCTCGCCAACGCGCTCGGCTACCCCATGAACTACACGCACCCGCGCGAGATCATGGCGGAGATCGCGGCGCTGACGCCGACCTTCGCCGGCGTGAGCTATGACAAGCTCGACCGCCTCGGCAGCCTGCAGTGGCCCTGTAATGACCGCGCTCCCGAAGGCACCCCCACGATGCACGTGGGTGAATTCGTGCGCGGAAAAGGCCGCTTCTACGTCACCGAGTACGTACCCACCGATGAGCGCACGACGGCCCGCTACCCGCTGATCCTGACGACCGGTCGCGTGCTCACGCAGTACAACGTCGGTGCGCAGACACGCC
Organism: uncultured Gammaproteobacteria bacterium; assembly: GCA_963728295.1. Taxonomy (GTDB): domain Bacteria; phylum Pseudomonadota; class Gammaproteobacteria; order Steroidobacterales; family Steroidobacteraceae; genus DATJKD01. Next base: position 301,093 of record CAVSKB010000019.1, read on the forward strand.
GTACGGCGAACGTCGTCTGGCACGACGAGGATCGCCTCGAGATCCATCCCGGCGACGCCGAGACGCGCGGCATCGTCGACGGCGACTGGGTCGGTGTTGCAAGCCGCGCCGGTGAAACGGTGCTGCGCGCCACGGTTACGGCGCGCGTGCACCCGGGTGTGGTTTACACCACCTTTCACTTCCCGGAATCCGGCGCCAACGTCATCACCACCGACAACTCCGACTGGGCGACCAACTGCCCCGAGTACAAGGTGACGGCGGTCGAGGTCGTGAAGGTCGACCAGCCGTCCGAGTGGCAACGCCGGTTCCGCGAGTACGATCGGCATCAGCGCAAGATGACACCCAGGGCAGATGTCGACCACGCCTGAGGCACTGCCCGCCACCCATTCACCGGTACAGGTTCGTCGCTGGCGCGATGGACACACCGAGCCGGCCGATGACGTGGTCGCCGAAGAGCAGCCGGTACAGCTTTCCTACCAGGGCATACCCCACGTCGTACTGCTCGCGACGCCGGCCGACCTCGAGGACCTTGGGCGAGGGTTCACGCTGACCGAAGCCATCGTCGGACGAGCGGAGGAGATCCGCTCGGTCGAGCTGCAGCGTCCCGGCGGCACGCTCGAAGTGCGCGTCGACATCGCGCCCGATCGCTTTGCCGAGGTCCTCAAGCGCCAGCGCAACCTGACCGGCCGGACGGGTTGCGGGGTCTGCGGCGCGGAGACCATCGAGCAGGCGATCAGGCGACCGCCGCCGGTCGGCGCCGGACCGCGTGTCGCGATCACCGAGCTGGACGCGGTCGTGAGCGAGCTCGCCTCGCGCCAGCCGCTCAATGGCCTGACCGGCAGCGTGCACGCCGCCGCCTGGGTGCTGCCCGGCGCCGGGATCCGGCTCGTGCGCGAGGATGTCGGGCGCCACAATGCGCTGGACAAGGTCATCGGTGCGCTGCTGCGCGAGGGGACGGATCCGGCCGAGGGTTATCTCGTCGTGACCAGCCGCGCGAGCTACGAGATGGTGCAGAAGGCCGCGACTGCGGGTGTGGCACTGCTGGCGGCGGTCTCGGCGCCTACCGCCCTCGCCATCCGCCTCGCGCAGGACTGCGGCATGACGCTGGTCGGGTTTGCCCGACGGCGGCAGCATGTCGTGTATGCGCACGCCGGGCGATTGAGCGACTGAATACACCCGTGAAGATCGAATACCTGGTCAAGATGGCGAACGAGGTCGGCGCCTTCTTTGCAAGCGAGCCGGATCCCGAGCAGGCGGTAAACGCCGTTGCCGGGCACCTGCGGCGCTTCTGGGACCCGCGGATGCGTGCCCAGATCGTGGCGCACCAGGCGACGGGCGGTGCGGGCTTGAGCGATCTCGCCCGCAAGGCTGTCGCCAGGCTGGCCGCGGAGACGGCGACACGCTGAGCCGCCGTCCGATCGATTGCCCGTTGGATCAGTCGCGGCCGGACCGGGCCGCTATTGGCTCTGGCTGGAAACGATTCAATCGGGACGCGCTATTCTCAGCGGCACCGGCTCATGCCGCGCCACAGGGCCCGCCTTGACGACGCCAGACACGCCCGCCGCGGCGCGACCAATCGCACTGGCCGCCACCCTGCTCCTGCTTCGCGAGCGCGACTCGCGGGTCGAGGTATTGATGATGCGCCGGCAGGAGTCGCTGCGGTTCATGGGAGGGATGTGGGTATTCCCCGGCGGCCGCGTCGATCCGCCGGACTGCGGCCCGGCCGCGGCGGCGCTCGTCGCGGACGACCACGCGCCGATCATGCTCGCACCCGACGGGACGTCCGTGGCCCCGGAGCTCGTGCTCGGCCTGCGCGTCGCCGCGTGCCGCGAAACCTACGAAGAGGCGGGCGTCCTGCTCGTGCGCGGCCGGGATGGCCGGCGACCCGCGCCGGAGCAGTTGCAAACGCTCGCCGCCGCCAGGGAAGGCTCGACGCACGTGCCGGGCGGTTTCGTGGACCTCGTGGCCTCGGCCGGTCTCCTGCTCGACGTCGATCGGCTGGTTTACTGGTCGCACTGGATCACGCCGTCGCACGAATCGCGCCGGTTCGACACACGGTTCTTCGCTGTTGCCATGCCGGAGGGCCAGGTCGCAAGCCTCGACCAGCGCGAATCGACGGAGTTTGCCTGGCTTGCTCCTCGCGACGTCTGCGCGGCTGCCGCGAGCGGCAGCATGCTGATTGCGCCGCCGACGCAGCTCACGCTCGAGGACATCGATGAAGCGCACACGCTTCACGGTGGGGTGTCGGCGATGCTCGCCGCGGAGCGCGGCCGCGCCACGCCACCTGTCATGCCGCGGGTGGTCATGGACGGCGCGACGACGCGCGTGCTGATGCCCTGGAGTCCGGAGTATGAGCAGGCACAGGGCGAGGGGTACATGGCCCGCGCCGGCTATCCGGCCCACTTGACGCGCCGCCGCTCGAGCCTGGTGTTCCGGCGCGCGGCTGATCGATAGACGCCGCCGGCGAGACCGGCGTGTCCCAGCGAACGGGACACGCCGTTTCTCCCGCTATTTTTTAGCGTCCCCGCCCGTCCCGCTCTCGACGATATTGCCAACGGATTCGCCCACCCGCTTGACGAAGTCCTTGGCCTGATCCATCACTGCGCTTGCCTGCTGTTCCACCGCCGACTGGGCGGTCGAGGCCATGGAGCCCGCCTGCCGCGCGGTGTCGACGGCGGACTGGCGGACCGCGGCTACAGTCTGCGTGAGCGCGGACTCTGCCTTGGCCAGCGCCGTCTTCGCCGGCTTGGGAAGTCTCGCGACCTTGCGTACCGTCTTACGGCGCGCACGCACGACCTTGCGTACCGTCTTGCGGCGCGCACGTACGACCTTGCGTACCGTCCTGCCCCGCGCACGTGCGACCTTGCGTACCGTCCTGCGCCGCGCACGTGCGACCTTGCGTACCGTCCTGCCCCGCGCACGTGCGACCTTGCGCACCGTCTTGCGCCGCGAACGTGCGACCTTGCGTACCGTCTTGCGGCGCGCTGCTGCGACGCGTCGTACGCCACTCTTGCTGCGGCGCATCGTCCGGCGGGCCTTCTTCTTAGCTGCCATTTGAGACATCCTCGCTGTTGGGGCGCTGCGGCGAAGCCGTGCGCAAAAAAAGGTTCGCAGCGGACGCTAGTGCAGCGACGGTGCGGAGTCAACAAGGCTCGCAGCCTCAGTCCGCTCCCTGCAGTCCCTGCGAGATGCCGTTTACCGACGCGACCAGCGCGTCGAGCAGATCCCGCTCACCACGCGCCGGCCGGCCGGCCTCGCGCCATCGTCGCAGCAGGTCGACCTGGGTAAGGTGGATCGGATCGACGTACGGGTTGCGCAGCCGGATCGAGCGCTGCAACGTGGGTTCGGAGTCGAGCAATTCGGCACAGCCCTTGACGGCCAGCACCTGGCTGCAGGTGAGCTCGTACTCGCGCCGGATCGACTGCGCAAAGCGGTCGTGCTCGGGTCGGGCCAGCTGGTCATAGAAGCTCGCGATACCGATGTCCGCGCGCGCCAGCGCCATTTCGATGTCGTCCACCAGGCTCTCGAAGAACGCCCAGCCACGATACATCTCCGCGGTGATCGCGGCGCCGTGACGCTCGACGATGGCTGCAAGCCCGGTACCCGCGCCATACCACCCCGGAAGCATGTGTCGGCTCTGCGACCAGGACAGGATCCATGGGATGGCGCGTAACGCCTCGACACCATGCCCGCCTGGATGCGACAGCGGGCGCGACCCGATCTGCGCCCGTTCGATGACATCGACTGGGGTAACTGCCTGGAAGTAGTCGATGAACGCCGGGTCATCGTGCACCAGCGCGCGGTAGGCGATGCGGCTCGCCTCGGCCATGTGCGAGAGAGCCGCTCGGCCAGCTCTCCTGTGGCCGGTCCTGTCCCTCCACACCCGCTGTAGTCAGTGCGAGGCTGTGCAGTGCCTGTTCGAACGTCCGGTATGCGATCGGTCTCAGACCGTAGCGATCATTGATGCTCTCGCCCTGCTCCGTCACCCGGAGCTGTCCGCGCACGGAACCCGGCGGCATGGCGCGCACCAGACCCCATCGCCGACCGCCACGCCCCATTGCACCGCCGCGCCCGTGATACACGAGGAGCTGCACCCCCGCGGGCTCGCAGACAGACACCATCGCTTCCTGCGCCTTTTGCAGCAGCCATCGCGACGCGACGACCCCGGTGGATTTGTTGCTGTCCGCATAGCCAACCATCACGGTCTGGCGGTGCCCGCGCGCGGCCAGATGAGCCCGGTAACCGGGATCGGACAGCAGGTGCCCGAGGATGTCGCCCGCGCCCTCGAGTGCCTCGGCCGATTCGAACAGCGGCGCAACGTCGAGCGGCACCTGGCCGGTGGCCTCGTCGAGTATCCCCGACCAGCGGCCGATCAGAAGCACTTCGAGAAGATCGTCGACACCGCCCGCCATGCTGACCACGTAGGAGCCGATCGCCGCAGCGCCATAGCGATGGCTGCAATATTCGATCGCCTCGAATACCCAGAGCGCACGCTTGCCGTTCGCGTCGAGCACCGCGGTTGGCGCCTCGTCGCGCTCGATTGCCATCCGCAGGCGCGCGATACGCTCCTCGCGCGAGCGCCGCGACCACGCCGGATCCCCGAGCGCCTGTCCCACGATTCGCCGATGCGCGCCGGAGTTCTGCCGCACGTCCAGCGTCGCGAGATGCATGCCGAAGGTACGGACCCGGCGCAGCATGCGCCGCACGTGGAAACGGCCGGCGTAGGTGCCGCGGTTCGCTGCCAGGCTCCGCTCGATCAGCTGCAGGTCATCGATGAGCTGGCCGGCGCGCTCGTACTGCCCCGACCTGCCGTCGTACGCGGCGCGCAGCCGCTCGGCGATCTGGCCCAGGAATACGCGATACGGCATGCGGTCCTGCGCGGCGGGTGTTGCGCTGCGAGCGGCGGGCACGACGTTCCGATATTGCTCGATCCGGTCGGTGATCGCGGGCAGCACTCCGACCCGGCTGCTGCTCTGGCTCAGCTTTTCCGCCAGCGACAGCGCGTCGAGGAAATAGCGATTGATGATCAGCTGGTGATGGCGGGCGCAGCTCTCGCGGATGGTCTTGGCGTGCACGTCGGGGTGGCCGTCCATGTCACCGCCCACCCACGAACCGAAATGCAGCAGCTCAGGCACCTCGACTCCTCGGGCGGCCTCGCCGTAGACCCGGCCGAGCGCCCGTTCGATCTCCTCGTAGAAGAATGGGATGACCTTGTAGATGACCTCGACCAGGAAGAAGAGCACGTGCTCGCGCTCGTCGGCGACCGTGAGCCGCTCGCGCGAGTTGTCGGCCGTCTGCCAGCCGGTCGTGAGCTCCGTGCGTACACGATCGATGATCACGTCGCTCTCGGCCGACGCCTGAACCACGTCGAGCCGCGACATGAGCAGCCGCGCCACCCGCTGTTGCTGCCGCAGCAGCGTGCGCCGCGTCGATTCGGTTGGATGCGCCGCGAATACCGGCTCGATGCTGAGCCTGCCAAGCAGCGCCACAGCCTGCTCGAGCGACAGTCCCTGCTCCTTCAGGCGGGCAAAGCAGTCGAGCAGGCCGCCGGGCTGCGGACCGGCGTCCGAATTGACGTACTGCCTTCGACGCCGGACGCGATGGACCTTTTCGGCCATGTTCACGACCTGGAACCAGGTCGTGAACGCCCGGATCAGCTCAAGCGCTTCGGCCGGTGGACGTCCCTGGGTGCGCACGACCAGCGCCACACTGTCCTCGGCATCGCCCTCGCGGCGACCGATTGCGGCCTGCCGATCGCCTTCCACCGCAGCGAATACGGCGGGGCCGCACTGGTCCTGTAACACCTCGCCGACGAGGTGTCCGAACGCGTGCACATCGTCACGCAGTGCAGCGTCCTTGGGGGGAAAAATATGCCTTTGCGTGGCATGGCAGCGCGGGAATCGTATCAGCAAGAATCGACACAATCCTGACATCGACGCTGCCTGATCCGCGCTCGCCTGCGAGACCCTCGACGGCGAGGTCGCGCTTGACAACAGCGGTCACCCTGCACAACCGTGGAGCGGAGCCGCCGCTCGGTCGTATTCTGTTAAAGTTTCGGCTTCGGTCGAGGGACACGGTGGCAGCCAGATGCAGAAGATCGTCGCCCTGATTGGCCTCACGGTGCTGGGACTCGCTCCCCTGCAGGTGCACGCGGACGCGAAGACCGACCAGCGGCTTGCCGACGCCCGCAAGGTATTCGAGACCTTCGTCGATATACGCGAGCAGGTCATCCCGACCTGGCTGATGGAGCGCGCCTACGGCATCGTCGTCGTACCGCGCGTGATCAAGGGCGCGTTGATCATCGGTGGCCGCGGCGGCAAGGGCGTCTTCTCGGTGCGCAATCTGGACGGCGTGTGGAGCGATCCGGTGTTCATCACATTGGCGGGTGTCAACGTCGGTTTCCAATGGGGTGTGCAGTCGACGGACGTTGTGCTCGTGCTGATGTCGCGCAACAGCGTCGAGGGCATCGCGGACGGGAAGGTGACGCTCGGAGCCGACGCGGCGGTCGCCGCCGGCCCGGTCGGGCGCTCGGCCGCCGCGACCACGGATGCGTCCTTTAACGCGCAGGTGCTCTCCTACTCGAGGAGCGAAGGCATGTTCGCAGGGGTCGCACTCGACGGGAGCGTCCTGTCGATCGACGACAGGGCAAACGCCTCCGCGTACGGGACCGCGGATATCCGCGCCTCGCAGATCCTCGAAGGCCAGGTGGCCACCGCGCCTGAAGCCGCGATGCAGTTCAAGGCGGCGCTGGAACGCGCAACGCAGGTAGCGGCGGCGGGGTCCGCGGCGCCTTCGCCGGGTGTTCCGGCAGCGCCAGCGGTGCCGGCGCCACAACCGGCCCCTGCCCCCGAAGGTGCGGAGACGTTTCCGATGGAAGATCCTGCGCCGGGTGCGCCGCCGCCGGAATGAAGTGACGGATCCGCCCCGCCTGTCAGGCGCCGGGCGTCGCTCCGAGAACAATATCAAAGCGTGCGGCGAGCTCGCTGCTTCCGGTCGCAAGCGGCTGGAAATCGACGATCACCGAATCGCGCGCATGTGGGTCCTCGATCGCGTTCAGCACACCATCACGCGCATTGAGCGGCTCTCCTTTCACGTACATCTGCGTCGTGAAGCGCTCCGAGCTGCCGCGGCGGCGAACGCCGAAGTGTACATGTGCCGTGCGGAAGGCATAGGGCACCGGCTTCACGGTGCGGAACACGTACTCACCGTTGTCCCCCGTGATGCACCGGCCGTACCCCTGGAAGCCCGCGTCGCGGCGCTCGCGGTCGCCGCTGCGCGAGTGCAGGTACACGCCGTTGCGATCGACCTGCCAGATCTCCACCTGCGCGCCGCGCAGCGGGCGGCCGCTCGCATCGAGGATGCGGCCGGATAGCCAGGTGACCACTCCGCCCGCCTGCGAATCAGCATCGTTGATGCGCACAAGGTCGTTGTCGGTGTCGAGCGGCAGACGATCCGGATAGAAAGGCCCCGCGGTCTGTCGCGGCGTGGGGACCATGACGCTCGAAAGGATGCGCGGCGCGGCAACCATCGCAGCCGCGCCCGCCAGACCCGACATCAGCCGCCGTCGCGCGGGTGATCCAGGATCGTACATGAGGATCTCAGCTTAACTTGCTGATTTGTAAGTAACTCCACACCCACCCAAGCCACAGTATCCGGCGGGATTTTTCGCAAGATACTGCTGATGATAGTCCTCGGCGTAGTAGAACTCGGGCGCCCGCACGATCTCGGTCGTGATTGCGCCATACCCCGCCTTCGCGAGCTGCGCCGCAAAGCTCTCGCGACTGGATTCCGCGGCCATTCGCTCCGCGTCGTCGTTCACGTAGATACCGGAGCGGTATTGCGTGCCGACGTCGTTGCCCTGGCGCATGCCCTGCGTCGGGTCGTGGGCTTCCCAGAATGCACGCAGAAGCTCTTCGTAAGTGGTCTGCGACGGGTCATAGACGACACGCACCACTTCGTTGTGACCCGTCAGCCCTGTGCACACTTCCTCGTAGGTCGGATTCGGCGTCACTCCGCCCGCGTAACCCACTGCCGTGCTGTAGACACCGGGCAGGTTCCAGAAGAGCTTCTCCGCGCCCCAGAAACACCCGAGCCCGAACATCGCGGTCTTGAGGCCGGCGGGATATGGCGGCTCCAACGCGTGGCCGTTGACGAAATGCGCGGACGGGACCTTCATGCGCGTTGCGCGGCCCGGCAGCGCATCCCCGGGCGAAGGCATCTCGAGCTTCTTACGCTTTGAGGACCACATGAGGCGTTTCTCCGGTTCCGAGGTGGGATGCCCGGAACAGTGGTGGCGAACTCCTCAGAATTCAATCCGTCGCCACGGCCTGTGACAAGCCCGACCAGAATTCGGGGTCTCGCAGGATGGCTGTCAGCCCGTCGATGATGAACTGCACTCCGATGCAGACCATGAGAAATCCCGTCAGCCGCGTGAGCGCGATCATGCCCGTAGGACCGAGCACGCGATTCAATCGTTCCGCGGCCCGGAGCGTGGCGAAGCAGAGGAGCGCCACGATCACGATCGCGGTCAGGACCGCGGTGAAGTCGACCACACGGTCGAAACCCGCGCGCGCGCTCGCCTGCGACGAGAGGCTCATGATCACGGCAAAGGTGCCAGCACCCGCAAGACCGGGCATGGCGAGCGGCGTAAAGGCGATGTCGGTCTTGTAACCGGTTTCCCGCTCGAGCTCGCGTGAGGGCAGCGGCGCGCTCGGGAACAGCATCTGGAATCCGAGGCTCGCGACGATCATGCCGCCCGCGATGCGCATCCCGGGAACCGAGATGCCGAAGAAGCTCATGATCAGCCCGCCCGCGAGCAGGAACCCCGCCATCATCACGAAGGTATAGACGCAGGCTCGCCGGATCTGGCGCAGCCGCTCCTGCTCCGGCAGGTGTGCCGCGACGGTCATCACCAGCGGCACAGCTCCAAGAGGATTGACGATCGGCAGGATCGCGAGCAGCGCGCCCGCGACGTAACCGAGGAATTTCGTCATGAGATCCACGTTCGCGCGTGCCTGCTGGCAGATACAGGGAATTGCCGGAATTGATGACGCACGCCGTCGCGCGCCGTCAGCGAGCGATTTTCTCGTACTCCATCGAAGGCGCATCGCCGGGGCGGAAGTACACGTACCGGCCGCTCATCTCGGCGAGAGCCTGGTCGCGCTCCGCCACGGTCGCGAACCAGTGTTCCTTCTGCCAGCCCTCGCCCAGGAGGCTCCGCATCGGATCGCTGCGGCGCATCCGTACGCGTATGCCGTATGGCCGGCTTTCAGGAAGCGGCGCGCGCAGGTTGTGCTCCTGGCTGATGCTCATAAACCACCGGCGGTGCAAGTCGACGCCGTCATTCTAACGTCTCGCTCTCAGCCCATCAGAAAGTCCGGCCTAGGAGCAGATAGAGAGCGCGCTCGCCGTGCTCGGCGAATCCTGCTGCGAGATAGATCGGACCGAGCGGACTTTCCGCGCCGAAAAAGAAGCTGCCGCCGAGCGCCAGCCGGTCGAGGTCGACCTCGTCGCGGGTCTGCCAGGCGTTGCCCGCCTCCACCGAGAATCCGAGATAGGCGGGGAACTCGAACAGGCCCGTGCCGCCCCGGCTCACGCGCCTGAACACAACCGCACGCGCGAGGCCGTATTGCGTTCCGGTGAGCGCATCGCGGGGCAGACCGGACAACTCGAGAAAGCCGCCGAGCGTGAACAGGTCCTGGGGCGAATTGAGCTCGTCGTCGAGCGCTGAGCCGCCTTCGAGGCCGAGCAGCAGGCTGTAGCGACCGCGGCTCCACGCAGCCTGCCAGGACGCCGCGAGAAGATCGGCATCCAGGCTCGCGCCCAGTGACTCGCGGTCGGCCTGCCAGCGGATGCGGGCCGCCTGGCCGCGCGTCGGAAAGTAGGCGCTGTCGAGGCTGTCGTAGCCAATCTCGAACAGCGCTCCGCCGATGTCGAATTCCTGGTCGATGAGCGCGGGATCACCGATCTGCACGCTCGCCGCGCCGTCGCCGCGGCGCAGTCCGAGCCGGACCTCGCCCCAGTTCGAGATCTCGGCGCCGATCGCGATCGCAGCCACCGACTCGCGCACGCGGTAGCGTACGATCGTCGAGTCGTCCTCGACCAGGTTGAAGCTCGCGATCTCGTGACGCAGCGACGGTGCGAGGAACACGTCGTTGGTCAGCGATAAGGGCTGGAACCATTCAGTGAAGAAACGCGGGTCCTCACCCAGCTGGAGCTGCGTCAACCACTCGCCGTCGAGGCGGTTGAGACCGGTCATCAGGATCTCACCCGCCGCGTTTGCGCGCGAGCCCTCATCGTAGTCGCTCTCGATACCGAGCCCGAGACGCAGGAAGCTCGGCCCCCAGGATTTCGCACGCAGGTCGATCTGGAGCCCTCGCCGGTCGCCTTCGCGCACCAGTTGGTAATCGACGGACTCATAGCGATTGAGACCGTATTGCCGATTGGCGCGGCGCTGCAGCTCCTGCGGATCGAATGGCGCCCCTGCAAGGTCGCCGAACACGGCTTCGATGCGCGCGGCGTCGCGGTCGGAACCCATGCCTGGCCGCACGAACGCAATCACCTCCTCGCCGCCGCCCCGCGATGCGCGCGCCAACCGATAGTCGGAATACAGTGCGACGGGCAGCGCCAGCTCGGTCAGCCGGTCCCGGACGGCACCTGGCAGCGTGCGCCCGGCCGCCATCACATCGGGCACACGGCCGAAGTCGAGCGCGGTCATCGGCCCGAGATCGGGCTCGATCAAGACGTCGCTCGGCGTGAGCTGCGCCTTCGAGGCCTCGGTCCTGCGACGAACCATGATGCCCAGCATCTGGTTCGTGACGTCGAGTGGTGATTGCAGGTCTTCGCGGCTGGCGAGCGGAAAGCTCACATCGACCACGATCAACACATCAACTCCCATGGCGCGCGCGAGATCGACCGGCAGGTTGTCCACCAATCCGCCGTCCACGAGCAGGCGGCCAGCGACCTCCACCGGGGAGAGCACTCCGGGCGCTGACATGCTGGCGCGCAGCACCGTCGCAAGGTCGCCATGGTCGAGCACCACGGCCTCGCCGTTCTCCAGGTCCGTGGCCAGTGCGCGGAATGGTGTGGGAAGCTCATCGTAGTCGGTGATGTCGGCCACGCCGAGCGTCGCGCTGCGCAATGCCTGGGTGATCTTCTGCCCCTGCACCAGGCCGAGCGGAAGCTCGATCCCCTCGCCATATCGGAACCCCAGTGAGCCGCGCGCATAGATGCTGCGGTCATCCTGCTTGCGTCGATAGACGAGGTCGCGTCGCAGCGCGCGATCGCGGAACAGGTCCTGCCAGTCCAGTTTGCGAAATACCTGCTCGATTTCGGCACCGCTCAATCCCGCGCAGTAAAGACCGCCTACGACCGCGCCCATGCTCGTGCCGGCCACGGCATCGATCGGCACCTGCAGCTCCTCGAGCGCCCGGATGACCCCGATGTGGGCCGCGCCACGGGCGCCGCCGCCGCTCAGCACCAGCCCGATTCTCGGCCTCCCCTCGGCAGCGGCGGCGTCCGCGGCACTGGTGATGGCGGCGGGCAGTACCACTAAGGACAGCAACGCCAGTGTTCTGCGCGCTGGCCAGTTTCGCGATCGCGGGGGCATGGGCATTCGCTCCGCAGCGGAATGCGCCGGATACTAGCAAACGATTCGCGAGGCCCGGCGCGCGTGCGCCGAATGGTGAATAATCCGAACTGCGAACCTGCTGAGCTGGCGCATGAGGCCAACACGACCACGGCTCGTTATTCGTGACCTGCATCTGCGGGCCTTGGGCTGTCTCATCTGCGTGCTGTCGACAGCACCGGCCGCGGGTGCAGACTCGGTAAGGCTCGAGGAGATCATCGTCACCGCGACGCGCCGGCCCGAACCGGCACTGCGCAACGCTGCGAGCATCGCGCGGCTGACGTCCGAGACGATCACGACGGTCGGCTCGACGCATCACGCCGAAATCCTGAATCGCGCACCGGGCACGCTGATCCAGCGCGGCAGCGGCCAGGAAAGCCTGACGGCGATCCGCTCGCCGGTACTCACGGGACCCGGCTCCTGCGGCGCGTTTCTGATGCTGGAGAACGGTGTGCCGATCCGACCGGTCGGGTTCTGCAACGTCAACGACTTGTTCGAAATCAACACCGAGCAGGCACAGGCGATTGAAGTGCTGCGTGGGCCGTCGAACTCGCTCTACGGCTCCAATGCCATGCACGGCGCGATCAACGTCCTGCAGGGTGCACCCGCGGAGCTGCCGGCGCTGCGCACCGGCATCGACGCAGGACCGGACGAGTACCGGCGGCTGAAGCTCGCTGCACGGGCGCTCGGTGGCCGCACGTCGGCCGGCGTGGCGGCGCTCTACGCGCACGACGGCGGGTGGCGCGCGAGCTCAGGCTTCGACGAGGGCAAGCTGAACGCAACCATCACGACCGCGGTCCGCGACGCACCGCTGCGGGTCGATTTCGCCGGCACGATCCTCGACCAGCAGACGGCTGGCTTCATCACGGGCGTGGATGCCTACCGTGACGAGGCATTGAGCCGGAGCAACCCGGATCCGGACGCGTATCGCAAGGCGCACGCGCTGCGGCTCACGGGCCTGCTCACGCCGGCCTCAAACCGTCCGATGCGGCTCGAGCTGCGGCCGTATCTGCGCAGCTCACGGATGGAATTCCTGCAGCACTTCCTTCTCGGCAAGCCGGTCGAGGAGAACGGACAGGAAAGCCTCGGCCTCATGAGCACCCTGATCTGGGACCGGAGCAAAGATTGGTCGGTCACTGCCGGTATCGACCTGGAGGTTGCGGAAAGCTTTCTGATCGAGGATCAGGACGGACCCACCACCGACGGTCCACCGGCAGCCAACGCGATTCGCCCTGCGGGACGACACTACGACTACGAGGTCGGCTCGTACGTGGCAGCAACCTACGCGCAGGCCGCGTGGCAGATGTCGCCACGCTGGTCGCTCACCGCGGGTCTGCGAGCGGAGTACGTCCGCTACGATTACGACAATCGCATGCTCGCGGGAAATACGGACGAGAACGGCGTGCCCTGCGGCACGACCGGCTGCCTGTACAGCCGGCCAGCCGATCGCGACGACAGCTTCGATGCCCTCGCACCAAAGGCCGCGGTGTCGTTCATGATGAGCGAGGGTGTCGTCGCTTATGCCTCCGCCTCGCGTGGCTTTCGCCCGCCGGAGATGACCGAGCTGTACCGCCTGCAGCGTCAGCAGAGCATCGCCGACCTCGACTCTGAACGGCTTGACGCACTCGAGCTCGGCGTCAAGGCTGAGCTCGAGCGCGTGCGCTTCTCAGTCGCGGCATTTGACATGGACAAGCGCAACGTGATCCTGCGCGATGCCAACGGCTTCAACGTGGACAACGGCCGCACGTCGCACCAGGGGATCGAGTACGAGCTAGTCTGGCAGGCCGTGCCCGCGGTTGCGCTCAGCGCTGCCGGCACCTTTGCGCGTCATCGCTATGAATTCTCGAGCGCGATCGAGGCCGGCGAGACGATCGTCGACGGTGACGACGTCGACACGGCTCCACGGCAGTTACACACGGCATCCCTGCGCTGGGAACCGGGCGACCGGCTGTCTGCAGAAGCTGAGTGGCTGTACGTCGGCGACTACTGGCTCGACGCCGCCAACGCACACCGCTATACGGGCCACGAGCTTCTGAACCTGCGCGGCCGATGGTCGATCACTCCGCAGTGGAGCCTCGCACTGCGGCTCAACAATGCGCTCGAACGCGACTACGCCGATCGGGCGGATTTCGCGTTCGGCACCTATCGCTACTTTCCTGGTCGCGATCGCACGCTGTTTGCCGAGCTCGCATGGCAGCAGTGACACCACCCCGCCCGGCACGCGGCCGGCCTGCGAGGGCCGGGCTCTAGGCCGCCTCGCGCAGTCCTGCCCAGATGCGCGGCCTGGCGCCGAACCAGCACAGCTCGCCGGCGAGCGCCGCCACCTCGCCGACGATCAGCAGCGCCGGCGATCGGATTCCGCCCCGAGCGGCGATCTCGGTCAGCTCGACGAGCCTGGCGCCGGTCACCCGCTGGTCGTCACGCGAGCCGTTCTCGATGATTGCGACCGGCGTGTCGGCTGGCGCGCCGTGCTCGATGAGCCTGTCCGCAATGACCGCGAGCCGGCCCGCGCCCATGTAGAACGCAAGCGTTTGCCGCTCGCGCGCAAGAGACTCCCAGTCGATGGAATCGACCGAATCGCCACAGTGCGCGGTCACGAGCCGCAGCGACTGCGCATGCTGACGATGTGTGAGCGGAATGCCGGCATATGCCGCGCAGGCAATCGCGGCGGTGATCCCCGGCACCACCTCGTATTCGATTTCCGCAGCGCGCAGGGCTTCGAGCTCTTCGCCGCCGCGGCCAAAGACGAACGGATCCCCACCCTTGAGCCGCACGACACGGCGGCCCGCGCGCGCGTGCCCGATCATCAGCTCATGAATCTGCTGCTGCGACACCGAGTGCATGCCGGCGGCCTTGCCCACGCAGATCCGGGTCGCGTCGCGGCGCGCGAGCTTGAGCACCTCGTCCGAAACCAGTCGGTCGTGCAGGATCACGTCGGCCTCGTGCAGCGCGCGCAACGCGTTCAAGGTCAGCAGGCCGGGATCTCCGGGTCCCGCACCGACCAGCACCACTGTGCCGGGGACCGGTTCTCCGCCGCGCACGATCGATCGTTCGAGCTCCCGTTCTGCCGCGACGCTCCGCCGCGCCCGCATCAGCTCCGCCACGCGTCCGCGAACGATAGTCGAATAGAACCTGCGACGTGCTGCGAGATCGGGGAACGCTGCGCGAAGCCGTCCGCGCCAGCGCGCCAGCAGCTCGCAAGCGGTCCGAACGACTCGTCGAGCAGCCGTTTCGATGCGCTCGCGAATGAGCCGTGCGAGCACCGGCGCCGTTCCGCCGCTCGAAATTGCGATCATGACCGGTGATCGATCGACGATCGCCGGCACATGAAGGTCGAGAGCTCCGCGTCGTCGACGACGTTGACGAGCAGGTTGCGCGTCCGCGCGGCGGCCGCGACTCGCGCGTTGAGCTCGCGATCGTCGGTGGCGGCGATCGCGAGCGACGACGCCGTCCAGTTGTCCGTCAGCGTAATCGGCCGCCAGGTGCGTGACGGTCCCTGCCGAGTCAGCAGCCTGCTCGGCGAGCCAGGGCGTGAGCGCGCGCGCGACCACGAGAACGCGTGCGCCGGCGTCGCGGCAGCAGCCGAACCTTGCGCTCGGCGACCTCACCGCCGCCGACGACCAGCACGTGCCGGTCCGCGCAGGTCGGCGAACAATGGAAAGTAGCGCACGGAAACCTCGCTCGTCGGATTCGATCCGGCGTCAGCCCTCGAGGCCGTGCAGGCCGCACTCGCGCTTCAGCCCGAAGAACCGCGTCGCCTCCTCGTCGTCACCCGCTTCGGCGAGCGTGCGCGTCGTGTGCCAGTCGCCGATCGAGACGTAGCCTCGTGCCACAGAGCGGGTGATACGGCAGGTCGTGCCGGCGTCAGGTACTCGAACACGTCGCGATCCGTCCAGTCGAAGATCGGATACACCTTCCAGCGACCGTCGCGCCACTCGAGCGGCCGGATGCGGCTGCGGCTGCGCGACTGCTCGCGCCGCAGACCCGCGAACCAGCTGCGCGATGCCGAGCTCCTCGAGCGCGCGGCGCATCGGCTCGGTCTTGCGCAGCTCGTTGTAGCGCTCGATGCCCTCGACGCCCTGCTCCCAGAGCCGGCCGTAGCGCGGTCTCGAGCCAGGCCGGCGACATCTGCGGCTGGTAGACCTTGAGATTGAGCGTCGAGCCGCACTGCGAGCTCGTCGACGAAGCGATAGGTCTCCGGAAACAGATAACCGGTGTCGATCAGGATGACCGGGATCGCCGGCGCCTGGCGCGTCACCATGTGCAGCGACACCGCCGCCTGTGCGCCGAAGCTCGAGGACAGCGCCTGCTTGCCCGGGCAGATGCTGCAGCGCCCAGGAGACGCGCTCCTCCGCGTTCATGTGCGTCGAGCTCGATGTTCAGCCTCGTCGAGCCTCGCCGGCTCGTCGTGAGCGCCTGATCCGGATTCCAGGCCACGTGCCCTCATGCCGTTCACTGCCTCTGCGGCGCGATGCGCGGCCCGATCACCAATCCCGACGCGCCAGACGAAATCTCCGAAACGCTCTTGTCTTCGGCCTGGCGCTCGGCCGCAAACGCGGCCAAAGAGCCTCGTCGAGCGCCGCAAGAATGGTCGGCTCGTCGACGTTCTCGCGGTACAGCACGTTGAGTCGCTGGCCGCGCCCGTCGCCGCCCAGGTACAGGTTGTAGCGACCCGGCGCCTTGCCGATCAGCGCGATCTCCGCCAGGTACGGACGCGCGCAGCCGTTCGGGCAGCCGGTGATCCGCAGCGGTCAGCGGCAGCTCGCGCAGGCCATGCTCCGCGAGCCGTTCTTCGACCGACCGCACGAACGCCGGCAGGTAGCGCTCGGCCTCCGCCATCGCGAGCGGACAGGTCGGCAGCGCCACGCAGGCCAGCGCGTCGCGCGACAGGGGCGTTGCGCGCAGATGCGCGTCGAGGCCGTAGCGCACGACCAGTGCGTCGATGAATACGCGTGCGCCGCGCTCGACACCGGCGACGATCAGGTTCTGGTTTGGCGTGAGCCGGAAATCGCCGCGATGCACGCGCGCGATCTCGCGCAGTCCCGGTCAGGTGCCGGCCCCGATCGGAGTCGGCGACGCGACCGGACTCGATGCGCAGCGTCAGGTGCCAGCGGCCGTCGTGACCTTCGACCCAGCCGAAGCGGTCGCCGTTGGTGCGTGAACTCGAACGGCCGCGCCGGCGCGAGCGCAAAGCCCTGGCGGCGCGTGATCTCGCCGACGAACCAGTCGAGCCCGCGATCGTCGATCGTGTACTTGAGGCGCGCATGCTTGCGATTCGCTGCGGTCGCCGAAATCGCGCTGCGTCGTGACGACGGCTTCGGCGACCGCGAGCAGCTGCTCGGGCATGAGGAAACCGACCACGTCCGCGAGCCGCGGGTAGGTGTCGCGGCCTCGCCATGGCGTCGTGCCGAGGCCGCCGCCGACGGTCAGGTTGAAGCCCTTGAGCACGCCGTCCTCGATGATCGCGATGAAGCCGAGATCGTTCGCGAAGACGTCGACGTCGTTGAGCGGCGGCACGGCGATCGCGGCCTTGAACTTGCGCGGCAGGTAGGTGGTGCCGTAGATCGGCTCGGCCTCGGGCGTGCCCGCGACCTTCTCGCCGTCGAGCCAGATCTCGTGATAGGCGCGCGTCCGCGGCAGCAGGTGCTCCGAGAGCTGCGTGGCCCAGTCGTAAACCTCGGCGTGAGCGCGCGCGACTCAACTGGATTCGCGCTCGCCATCACGTTGCGGTTGACGTCGCCGCAGGCCGCGATCGTGTCGATCAGCGCGGCGTTGATCGCCGCCATCGTCGCCTTCAGCTCGGTCTTGACGACGCCGTGGAGCTGAAATGCCTGGCGCGTGGTGATCCGCAGCGTCCCGTTCGCCGTAGCGGCGCGCGATCTCGTCGAGCGCGAGCCACTGCGCCGGGCGTGCAGATGCCGCCCGGCAGCCGCGTGCGGATCATGAAGCTGTAAGCGGGCTCGAGCTTCTGCTGGCGGCGCTCCTCGCGCACGTCGCGATCGTCCTGCTGGTAGCTGCCGTGGAACTTGATCAGCTGCGTGTCGCTCTCGCGCAGCGCCCCCGTGGCCGGGTCCGCGAGACTCTCGACCAGCGTGCCGCGCAGGCCGCGGCTCTCGCGCTTGATCAGCTCGACGGGCGACAGCTCGCTCATGCTCAGTACACGTCCCGAGATAGCGGCGCTCGTCGGCAAGCTCGCCTGACCCAGGCTTCCGCCGCCTCGCGCCCGAGACCACCGTGCTCAGCGGCGATGTCGATGAGCGCGGCGTTGACGTCGGGCGCCATGTGCTCGGCATCGCCGCACACGTAGACGTAGGCGCCGCCTTCGAGCCAGGCGAACAGCTCCCGACCCTGCTCGCGCATCCGGTCCTGCACGTAGGCCCGGGGCGTGTTGTCGCGCGAGAACGCGAGATCGAGCCGGTGCAGCAGGCCCTTGCGCTGCGCCTCCTGCCACTCGAGCTGGTAGAGGAACTCGCTCGCGAAATGCCGCGCGCCGAACAGGAGCCAGTTGCGGCCCCTGGCGCCCTGCGCCTCGCGGTGCTGAAGAAATGCCGCGGTAGGGCGCGACGCCCGTGCCCGGCCCGATCATGATGATGTCGCGCGCGGGGTCGTCGGGCAGGCGGAAGCGATCGTTCGCCTCGATGAAGACACGCGCTGTCGCCTCGTCCCCCGTGAGGGCCGCAAGATGCCCGGAGGCGGCGCCAACCCGGCGCTCGCCGTCGCGCTCGTAGTCGATGACCGCGACCGTCAGATGCGCCTCCTCGCCCACCGCCTCGCGGCTCGAAGCGATCGAGTACAGCCGCGGCGCGAGCGGCCGCAACGCCTGCACGAGCGCGGTCGCGTCCCATCGCGCCGGGTGCCGGCGCAGCAGATCGGCGAGCTGCATGTCCTTGAGCACGCGTCGCAGCTCAACCCCGTTCGCGGGCTCGAGCACCGAGGCGAGCGCCGGCTCACCGGCCCGCTCCGCGTGTTGCGCGAGGAAGGGTCGTGTGAGACGGGTCAGCTCGCGGTGCGTCGCCAGCCACTCCCGGAGCACCTTCGTCTGCCCATCGACTGCAACCGGTTCCGCGCCATCGAGACCCGTGGCCGCGAGCACCTGGTCCACGACCAGCGGCGGATTCTCGTGCCACACCCCGAGCGCGTCGCCCGGTTCGTATGTCAGGCCCGATCCCTCGAGCGACAGCTCGACGTGGCGCACGTCCTTCGACGCGTCGCGCCCGGTGATGCGCTGGTTGGCAAGCACCGGCGCGGCATAAGGCTGCTCGCGGGAGTAATCGGGCGCGGCCGGCACGGAACGGAGGCGCGTAACCGTCGCGACGGCGGGCGCACCAAGCGCCTCGCGCGCGCCACCCACGACCTGTTCGAGCCAGGGAACGGTCGAGCCGCTCATAGTCGAGATCGCAGTCGACCCGCGACAGCAGACGGCGGGCGCCGAGCACGGCCAGCCGCTCGTCGATCTGGCGGCCGGTCTCGCAGAACCGTGGATAGCTCGAGTCGCCGAGCGCCAGCACCGAATACTGAAGCTGCTCGAGCCTGGGCGCGCGCTTCCCGGTGAGATATTCGATGAAGCCCCGCGCGTCGTCCGGGGGGTCGCCGTCGCCGTGCGTGCTCATCACTACGACGAGCAGGCGCTCCTTCGCCAGATCCTTGAGGGGGTAGTCGCGCGCCGACTGGACCCGCACCGCGAGACCCGCGGCCTCGGCCGCGCGCCCCAGGCGCTCGGCGATACGCTTGCCGTTACCCGTCTGCGATCCGTAGATCACCGCGAGGCGGGCCTGCGATTCCGCCCGCGACCCTGGCGCCGGCAGGGCCACCGCCGCGGCGCGCCCGCCCTGCGCGCGCTCGTAGGCGACACCGGCCGCGAATCCGGACAACCATTGCAGCGACGGGGCATCGAGGCCTTCCACGACGCGCGCGACCAGCTCGGACCGCTCTGCGTCGAGCGGCCCCGGAAGCTGGGCAAGTGCGGGCTGGGAGGTCATGGCACGCCTGGAATCGAGGGTTCCACGCGATGCTAGGGAAGCGCGCTCCGCAACGGAAAGGCCGCGTCGTTATGCAGTCATAACCCCGGCCGTGACGACCGGGACATGGCCACGCCCTGTCAACTCTCAGTGCACCGAGTCCGATAACCGCACGAGTAACTGTCTCCAATCGCTTACACGTTCTTGGGTACCACCGCTCGCTGGTGCCCCCTAGAGTCGCGCCAATCGAGCGGAGCCTCGAGACCCCGATCGCACGGCGGCGCCGGGAATCCTGCAGGGACGGTCCGACCGCTTTGGCACGAAAGGGGAAATCAGCATGAACCTGGGTGTTCCTGCATTGGTCGGGGCTTTATTCCTCATCTCCTGGGCCGCGCCGCTGAAGGCGGTGGCCGCCAATACCGTCCCCAGTATCTCGGGGGCACCTGCCAGGTCGGTCAGGGCATTCGAGCAGTACAACTTCCGCCCGGTCGCCCGTGATGCCGACCGGCAGCGGCTGCGGTTTGCGATCGCCAACAAGCCACCCTGGGCGGTCTTCGACCCCGCCACCGGCCGACTCTACGGAACGCCCAAGGCCGCGTACGCGGGCATCACCTTCGACGTCATACGCATTTCGGTCAGCGACGGAATTACGCGGCGCTACCTGCCCGGATTCAGCATCCAGGTGAAACCGGCGAACCGTGCTCCCGTAATGTCCGGAAGACCGCTCACGTTCGTGCCGGTCGGCCAGAGCTACGCGTTCCGCCCAATCGCCCGTGATCCGGACGGCCAGCGGCTGGCGTTCACGATCGCGAACCGGCCTGCGTGGGCGACATTCGACAGGACGTCGGGACGTCTGGCGGGCCGTCCCGCGCGTTCATTGGCTGGGAGGCTCTATCGAAACATCAGTGTCTGCGCGTCCGACGGACGGGCCAGGGCGTGCCTGCCGGCGTTTTCGATACGCATTGCGGCGTCGAACAGGGCACCCCGAATCTCGGGCACGCCCAGCCGCACCGCAAGAGTCGGCGCCAGCTATTCGTTCAAGCCCCGGGCGTTCGACGCGGATCGCCAGAGGATCTGGTTTCTGATCGTGAACAAGCCCGCGTGGGCTACCTTCGATCGACACACCGGTCGGCTCAGCGGCACCCCGCGCGCCTTCCATGCGGGCAGGACGACCCGTGGAGTGCGGATCGCAGTGACCGACGGCTATTCCAGGACGTGGTTGCCGGCCTACTCGCTGCAGGTCGGCGGTTCGCCCGTTGGGAGCGGCAGCGCAAGACTCAGCTGGTCCGCGCCGACCCGCAATACGGATGGAAGCCGGCTGACCAGCCTCAGGGGATTCGTCATCGAATACGGCACGAGGCGCGATCAATTGAACGGACGCCTCGATGTGCGAGGCGAAGCGGTAACGGCCGCCGTCGTCGAAGACCTGGCGCCGGCAACCTGGTATTTCGGCGTGCGCGCCGTCTCGACGGCGGGAATCGAGAGCAGGCTCTCGGAGCTCGTCAGCACGACGATCCCGTGACCACCCGCGCCCGTAAGCCCAGGGCGTAGCCGGGCGGAGCGCTCATGCGATCTCGCATGATGCTCACATGGTTCCGATCAGGTTGAGGAAGAAGCCCTGGTGGTCGTAGCTGAGATCCGTCAGGTCGTCCGAGAAATCCGTGAAGTTGTACCCGGCACCGACCTTGAAGTGATCGCCCAGATAGCGGTAGACCGCCACCAGGGCGCCGCTGCGGCTCTGATCGATGTCGGGCAGATCGAGCGTGCGGGCCTCGACCAACCCCTCCCAGACCTCGCGGATCCGCAGGTCGGTCCGCAGGATCACGAGCTGCGCTGAATTGTCGAAGTACTCCCGGTTCTCCCGATCCAGGCTGATCTCGCCCAGCCTGTACGCGTACTTGCCGCCGATCGACCAGGCCGCGGTCAGGTCGTAGCCCAAGTCGACCGAAGCGACGTGGCTCTTCTGGATGAACTCGGCAGCCGTGTCCTGCAACGTCACCTGGTCGGTCGTGGGCACGTTGAAGAAGTAGGTGTACTTGGCGAGCGCGTTGAGCCGATCGTTACGCACCGGCCGGTACGCGTACCCGACCACGGCCTCGGTGTATCCGCCGTCGTAGAAATCGCCCTGCGTGCTGTCGCTCACCGCGTGATTGAGCTTGCCGATCAGACGCCAATCCGGCGTGAGCTGGTACTTCAGGTTATTCCGGTACAGCCACGTGGTCCGCTCGATCACGGTCGCGTCGAGCTGCTCGGTTTCGTCCATGCGGTATTCGATCGCGCTCGAGAACTGTATCGAGTCGCGACCATAGCCAACCCTGATACCGCCCGCCTTGCGGTCGGTTTCGGCGCCCGTCTGTGAGTCCTCCAGGGTTCCGAAGTCGGCGTTGGCTCCCAGGTTCCACCGGTCGCTTGCGACCAGGTTGATCCCGGTCGCATGCGTGAGCCCGGCGAGCGAATCGGTGTCCTGGTACCGCTCCTCGAGGTACACGCTGCTGGCGTCCGAGAGACGGCGCTTCACCCCCGACACCAGGCTTGATCGCGGCGCGTAGAGGCCGTTGTCCGCGCGCTCGTTCTCCAGTGCGTAGTTCAGGTAGAGGTTCGTGCGATCGGTCAGCAGGTAGTTGGTTCCGAGCCGGCCGCCGGGTCCCAGGTCGCCGTCCGAGACTTCCGCGTCGAGCCGGAATCGATCCGTGAAGCGATACGAGCCGCCCGTGCCGACCCGGCCGTTGTCCTCGCGGTCGCCGGTCTTCGACAGCGTGTCCTGCACGAAGCCGTAGACGCGCCAGGTGGAGCCGGAGTCGTAGGCCACCTGCGCGATGCCGTCGGTGCGCTCGCCCTGCTCCTGCGTCAGCGGGCACGACCGGCGAATGGTCTTCGCGCAGGTCGTTGCGCAGGCCCGTGCTCACGCTCCAGGCGTTGGTCACCTGGAAGCCGAGGTCGATTTCCTGCGCGGTGGTCTCCAGTCCCTGCTTCTGGATCCGCTGATCGCTCTTGGCGCTGACGCTGCAGCCAGTCCGTCACCGGCATCGTGAATGTGCCGCCGACGTGGTCGGTGTCGGTCACCGTCGCGAGCCCGGGCGCCGAATAGCCTTCGCCCATGGTCTGCGTGTAGAGCGTCAGGCGCCCTTTGCCGCTCGCGAAGAAGTCGCCGACTCCGACGCTGAGATCCGCGCGGTAGGCATCGGCGCTCGCGTCCGTAAAGCCCAGGTCGTCGTAGCCATAGAAGTCGAAGCCGCCGTCGTCCGAGCGCATCGCATTGGAGACCAGCCCCTCGCTGCGGCCGGCCTGCAGCTTGATCCACGACTCGGCGCTCATCCGCAGCGTCAGGTCCGCGGCGTTCAGGCTCGAGTCCTGGTCGCCCTCGTCGTTGGCATTTGAGGTCAGGCCCAGCTTGACGTGCTCGTTCAACCAGACGTGACCCTGCCCGCCCGCGGCCACGGCGTCGGTATCGTCGAAGCCCGGCGTGTATTCATAACGCACGACCAGGAACGCCTCGTCGCCGCTGACACCGCCGCTGCGGATCAGGAGATCGTCGTCGACGGTCGCGGACAGCGGCTCGGACAGGAGCACCCGGCCCTGCAGGTAGTCGATGTCGTAGTCGATCGCCGGACGCAGGTTCACGACGCCGGTCACGATGCGCGAGTCCTTGTCGCGCAGCTCGACGCGTACGCGTGTCGGAACCCGGCAGGATGTCCTGGCGTCGCAGGAAATAGAGCGAACCACCGGTGCCGCGGAATTCCTCGAAGCTGGCGACGGTGCCGGGCTCGGCCGCGAACCCGTCGATTGCATAGCGCTGCTCGCCGAAGCTGGTCGTGGTTTCGGACTCGTAGTGGCCATTCGCGCCGTAGAGACCGCGGTCGACCTGGGCCAGCTCGTTCTGCATGTAGCCGACCTTGAAGTTGCCCCACAGGCCGTGGTTCTCACCCTCGCTCAGCTTGACGTAGAACTTGCCCATCGTCGGCGCCATTTCCTCGACCACCGCGTCGTCGCCGAAGGTCGGGTAGTGGTAGTCCGGATCGATGCGCCGGAACAGCGAGTCGGGTGACTTGTCGAGGAAGTTGCTGAACAGATCGTCCAGCGGGCCCTCCTCCGTATCGGCGCTCGCCGTCAGCCGCCAGTGCTCGCCGAACTTGCCGCTTGCGTAGAACGCGAATCGGCCGTCCAGAGAGGAGTCGAGGTCCTGTGGCGAGTTGGCGCCCTGCAGCAGCTCCGCGGGGCCATTGGTGCGGTTCTCGGACATCGTGACGTCCGCGACACCGACGTAGAACCAGTCGTTGCGCTTCAGCTCGAGGTCGCTGAGGAAGAGCGTCCCGTTGCCGGCCTCGTCCAGCATGGCGACTTCGACCGTCTGTGCGCCCGACGGCAGGATTTCCTCGGCGACGAAGTTGCCCTGCGCGTCGACCGGCACCGCCCGTCCCGCCACCCATACGCCGTGCCCGGCCGGCACGCCGCTGCCCCGCACCTTGATCGTGCCGCTGCCAAGCTGAATGTTGCGGATCGCGAGGCTGTTCTCGCCATAGGCGGCCAGCAACTGGCGATCCTGCTCGGTCGAAGCGGTCTGCAGCTCGCTCGCCCGCTCCGGCGCAACCGGACACTTCGGGCGAACCAGGCTCTTCCGACGGACTGGTCTCGTCCTGCTCCGGCACATCCGCCTGAGCGGATTCGGCGGGCTGCTCCTGCGGCTGATCCGGCTGCTCGGGCTGCCCGGTGATCCGCCGTCGACATCGCCGAAGCCTCCGCCTCGGCTTCCGGCGCAGTTGCAGTGCGGTAGACCATCCAGAGCGGCTTCGGGCTGGTCTCGTCGAAGTTGCCCTTGGCGTCGTAGGCACGCAGCACGTACTGGAGCTCGCGGACCGGCCCCGGGAACCGTTCCACCGACGGCTGCCACTCGGCCAGACCCGCGCGATCGATCTCGAGCACCTGCAGCGGCGACGACTGCACCGACTGCCCGTGACCGAAGATGCGCACCTCCGCTCGCTCGATGAAGTGCCCGTAGTTTGCGTACATGCGGAAGCGAACCGGCGATGCCGTCATCCCTTCCTCGCCCGCGTCGACGAACTCGACCGAAGCCGGCGTCGCCGCGACGGCGAGCCGCCGCCGCGATTCGAGATTGTCGAACCGGAACTCGATGTTGGCCTTATCCAGCGCGACGTCGGTGCAGCGCTGGATGTCCGAGGAGCTGCGCGCCGGGTCGTCGATCGGCTCGCCGTCGACGGTGATGCGCATCAGGTTGAGCTCGAACGGGTTCTTCGGTTTCAGCTCACGGGTCAGGCGCGTGATGTCCACGCCCTCGTAATCGTCGAGCGGCGCGAGCTCGTCGTAGACGACCTGCACGCGCACGTATGAGGTCTCCCCGCGGATGAAGCCGGCGTTGACGACGTCGTCCGAGTGCACGAAGCCACGGCCTTCGTGCTCGGCCTGCGACGGCTCGAGGTCCATCTGCGCACTCACCGTCTCCATCGCGCGCTTTGCGCGCGCCGCCGAGAGGCCCACGTCGTCGCCGTAGACCATCGCGGTGCGGCGATCCAGGGGATCGTTCGCCGTGTAGCCGATGAACCGCAGGCGCACGTTCCGGCGACCGGCCAGGTCGTTCATCGCACGACGCAGACTGTCGGTATAGCCCGCCGGGATCAGCGCGCGTCCGTTCTCGAGCTCGAGCGGCAGCGATCTTGCCCCAGGGCGGGTCGTACACCTTCGTGAGGAGCTGATCGCCCTCTTCGGCGGGGCACAGCTGCGGCTCGTCGGGCAGCTCCTGCAGCGGATCGTCGTACCAGAACTCGGCCTCGACGCGGCGATTGAGCGCGCGCCCCTGCGCGGTCTCGTTGGACGCGACCGGCAGAGACGCGCCGCGGCCATCGCTTTCGAACGCCGTGCTCGGAAGGCCCAGTGTCTCCTGCATCGCCAGCGCGACGCGGTGCGCTCGCGCCTTGGAGAGCGCCAGGTGGTTCCCGTAGATGCTCGCGGCCCGGCCGGTCAGCGGCACGTCATCGGTGTAACCGATGAACCGGATCCGCACGTTCTGCTTGTCGCGCAGGTTGTGGACTGCCTGACGGACCTGCCGGGTGAACTCCTCGGTCAGGCCGGCGGTGTCGTCTTCGTAGCGCAGCGGGGCAACCAGGTTCCTGACGCGTGCGCGGCGCGCGTGGCCCTCCAGATAGCGCATCTTGCAGACCGTCTCGACCCGGCAGACCTTGATCTGCTTGAAGTCCGCGGCGACGAGCACCTCCTCCTCGCGCAGGCTTTCCTTTGGCTGGTCGTACCAGACCTCGACCTCGACGCGCCTGTTGAGCGCCCTGCCATCCGCGGTCGCGTTGCTGGCGATCGGCCGTGTGTCGCCGGCCCATTCGAACGAGATCGCCTCCGGCGGCAGCCCGAGCGCGAGCTGGAAGAACTCGGCCACCTCGCCGGCGCGCTCGCGAGACAGGCCCGCGTTGTCGCCATAGACCTGGGCGAGCCCCTGCGGACAGCGGCTGCGAGTCCGCGTGGCCCACGAAATGCACGCGCACGTTCCTGCGGTCGCGCATGCCGTCGAGTATCTGGCCGAGCCGCTCGACGTAGCCGCCCGGAATGTCGGCCACGCCGGACTCGAAGCGGATCGGCGGCACGACGCTCGGTGAGCTTGACGGTCTCGAGCTCCTCGCCCACGACCTGCTGCGTCTCGAGCCGATCGCCGGTCTCGCTCTCGAGCGTCGCGGGATCGCGTATCCACTTCCCGAACGGCTGATAGTCGTCCAGGTGCCGCTCGACGGGCTCGCCCAGCGGCGAGTCGACGACGTCCTCGGCGTGGACGACGGCCAGGGTCGCCATGAGGCACGACAGAAGCAGCAGAGAGATGCGCTTGTACATACCGATCACCTGCCGGACGGCTCGCGCACTGCGGACTTCTCGGGCGGTCCGCCGAGGCGCCAGAAGACTTCGGGCTCGATGGTGAGCTGGTAACTCGAGTTCTTTGCCTCCCACGATTCGGTGATCTGCCTGCGTATCGCCTGCACGCGCCGCTCGACCAGATCGGCATCCTCGACGTCGGCCAGGTAGGACAGGCGCAGCACGGCCGGTGCCTTCTCGCAGTTCGTCGAGCAGCAGTCTGCAGCCGGGGCTGCCACTGGATGCGGATCTCGGTGGTGCCCGGCTCGAACACGGCATCGGCGATGTCGAGTCCGACGACGCGATGGATCGACGCGCCGAAGTTGAACTTGAGCGCCTTGCCGCGCGTCGCGCGCTGGACGCAGCGCCGATTCGGTGGACGGCCGGTAGCCGCTCGGCAGCGTGCGGTCATCGAGCTTGAGCACGAAGTTGCTGCCGCGGCCCTCCTCCGGCGTGATCGCGCAGGTGATGTGGTACCGCCCATGCGCATCCGTGATCGCCGACAGGCCGCGGGCGGTCACGACCCGCACACCGGCGAGCCCGCCTTCGCCGTCGTCCTGGACCTTGTTGCGGTTGGCGTCGTCGAACACCTTGCCCGTGACGTCGGTGCAGTCGAAGGTCGGATCCGGCACGACACGCACCGTGGCGGTCGCCTCGCCCGACATCGCGTTGCCCGTCAGGCCGTGCACCACCTGCGCGCGGTTGACGAACTCGCCCTCGGTTACGCCGGCGCCCACGGCGAGCAGCAGCACGAGCTTGTGCTCGCCGGAAGCCGCCAGCGTGAGACCACCCCAGGCGAGCTCGCGACCCGAGACCGTGGGCTCGACCGGCACGCCATCGAGCCGCGCGGAGCCCTCGACGTAGGCGAAGCCCGCCGGGAAGCGATCGACGATCGTGACGTCGGGGAGCGCGACCTCGAACTGGTTGTGCACCGTGATGGTGTACGGCACCAGCTGGCCGCGCGTGACGTTCAGCATCGGCGTCGTCTTGCTGATGGCGACCGCGCCGTCGAGCGTCGGATCGAGCGGCAGGTGGTTGTTGAAGAGCTGGCTCGAGCCTGGCAACTGCTGCCGTCGAGCATCAGGTGCACGTGGTGATTGGTGCTCGGCGCTGCGCGCCGGCACCGACGTCGCCGGCGCGAACTCGGAAACCTGCACCTCGCAGTGCTGCGCCGTTGCGGCGATCGCGTCATTGGCGCTGGCCGGGCAGGACGGCACGGAGAACGGTGCGGTCGCGGGGCCGGAGATCGGCGGGATGAACTGCGAATAGCCCGGCGACGTAGTCGCCCCGCCAGGCACGCTCACACCGATCAGGTAGTTGCCGCCGCTCGGGCAGGCCGGGTCGTTGAAGTTGATGTCGAACTTGTACCAGCCGCTTGCGAGCGTGACCTGGTTCTGGTGCGCCGGATCGTCGAAGCAGCTCGCCGGCAACGCGGCGCCGCTGCCGGCATCGAGCAGCGTGAGGACCGCGCCGGCTACGGCGTAAGCGCGTGATGGAGTTGTAGACGACGCCGTTCGGGTCGATCGGCAGGTTGAGATTCTGCAGATTGGCGCCCGGCTGCACGACGATGTCGGTGATCCGCTGCATGTCGTTCGTGAAGTCGGAATCGGCGCGACCGAGCGCCGCGGTCGTGGCGACCGCGCCCGGCGCGAGGAAGCGCAGCTCGTAGACCTCGCCACTGAGGTAGTTCGGTGGCAGGCCGCTGATCCGGTACACGCCGGCCGCGTCGGTCACGCGTGGAGAACACCAGCTCGCCGTCGCGATAGAGGTCGACCGTCCAGCCCTCGAGCGGCCGCTCGGCCGTGTCCAGGCGCGTCGTCGAAGTCGGCGTCGTGCCACGCGGTGCCGTTCAGGACGCCGACGCCCGGCATGCCGCCGATGTCGATCGAGACGCTCGCGCTCGCCGTCTGCGGCGGGTTGTTCCACGTGACGACGCCGGTGTTCGTGATGCGCGTGCCGATCGCGAGGGCCGGCGCGATGAGCGCCCGGAAGCGCAGGACGACGGTTGCGCCCGGCTCGAGGTTGCCGTTCGTCGCGCCATAGTCGGCGGTGATCGTCGTGCCGGCGAAGCTGACGCCGGCCGTCGAACCGTTCATCGTCGCCGACTGGTCCACATAGGTGAGGTAGCCGGTCTGCGATGCGTCGAGGTCGTCGGTGATGACGACGTAGAGCGCCGGCACCGCCGCGATGTTGGTGACGGTCACGACATACTCGAGCTCGGCGCCCGGCAGCGCGGGGCCGCCGCCGACCACCGCGACCTGCTTGGTGATCGAGAGCTGCTGGCCGGCGCCCACCACGACGACCGTCGGCTCGGGTCCGGTCGCCGGATTGCCGTCGCCATCGGTCAGCAGGTTCGGCACCTCGACGGTCTCGACGACCGCCTGGTTGCTGATCAGCGTGCCGGTCGGCATGCCGTCGTTGACGCGCAGGTCGAACTGCAGGACCGCCGAGGCGCCCGCCGAGATCGTGCCCGCGCCCGCACCGGGCAGCGGCGGCGTGAGGTCGGAGGAGCTGATGTTGATGCCCGCAGCGAGCGGCGAGACGCCGCCATCCGGCTGGCCGACCGGCAGCCCGTTGAGCAGCGTGGAATCCGCGACGTAGGTCGTGTTCGCCGGAACGGCGTCGCGCAGCACGACGCCGGTCGCGGCAATCGTGCCGGAGTTCTGCACGCTGATCGTGTAGCGCAGCACGTCGCCCGGATCGACGACGCCCGGCGTGCCCTGATCGACGAACAGCGACGACGCTCTTCGCGGCAAAGAGCAGCGGCAGGTTGCCGACGATGTCGCGCGTCGGATCGTTGACGGTCGGCGTCGCCGGATCGTCGGACGGCTGGTCGACGATGCCGGCGTCGACCGCGGTGACGAAGCCCTGGTTCGAGATCACCGTGCCGTCGATCACGGTCGGGTCGACGACGACGTCGAACGTGATCGTGGCGACGTTGTCCGGAGTGGCGGGCACTCGGCGGGCATCGCGCCCGGCGTCGGGTCCGCCGGCGCGTTGATCGGCATGCCGCCCACGAGCGGCGAAGTGCCGCTCGACATCCGCGACCGGCGCGCCGTTCAGGGTCGTGCTGCCGGCCACGTAGGTCGTGTTGACCGGGATCTGGTCGCGCAGCACTGACGTTCGGTCGCGTCGACGTTGCCGATGTTCCTGACCGTGATCGTGTAGCGCAGCGTCTCGCCGGCGAGCAGGATGGCGGGATCGCCGGTCAGGTCCGTCGAGATCTTCTGCACCTGGAACGCCGGGGCGGACACGATGCGGATGCGCGTCGGATCCTCGTCGCCGAGCACGTCCGGATCGTCCGCGCCGTTGATGTTCGGATCGTCGGACTGCGCGATGACCGCGCTGCCGCCCACCAGCAACTGCGACTGGTTCAGCACGTCGGTGCCGTTGTCCAGCACCGCCGCCAGCGTCACCTCGAACTCGATGATTGCGGTGCCGCCCGACGGAGCGAGCGTGAGATTGCGAACGTCCAGCACGCCCGTGCCACTCGCGCCGCCGGTGGCGTTCGTGTTGCTCGCATTCGCGCCGGCCGGCACCGTGACTACGGTCAGCGTGCCGGGCTGGAAGGCCGGGTCGGCATTCAGGCGGTCGATCTCGTCGCGCACCGTGAGATCGCTGAGCGCGAAGTCGGCCAGGTTCTGCGAGACTCAGACGGTACCGGAGCCGGTCACCAGGCCTCGCCTCGGCGGCGGGGTTTGCGCCGCTGGTCAGGTTCGCAACGGTCTTCTGGAAGACCAGCGTCGTCGGCGCGATCACGACACGGGTCGGGTCCTCGTCGCCGGCGACGTCAGGATCGGCCGGGCCGTTGACGTTCGGATCGTCGGACAGCGCACGCGGGGTGTTGTCAGCCAGCCGCAGCGCCGACTGGTTGGTCACGACCGTGCCGACGGGCAGCGTCGCAGCCAGCGTGACGTCGAACTGGATCAGGATCTGGCCGCCCATCGGGACGTTCAGGTTCCGGATGTCGATGACGCCGGTGCCCTTGGCGCCGCCGGTGCTGCTGGTGTTGCTGACGTCGGCGCCCGCCGGCCACGCGACGAGGTGAGCGAACCCGGCACGAAGGCGGCAGACGCGTTCAGCGCGTCCAGCTCGTCGAAGATCCGGACGTTCGTGAAGATCTCGGTCGGCGCTGACAGGCGCAGCGTGTAGCGCAGCGTGTGGCCTGCCGCGGCGGTCGCAGTCGGGTTCGCGCCGGTAGTCAGGTTCGCGACTGTCTTCTCGAAGAAGTAACCCGTGATCGCGACCGTCACGGTGTGCGCGTCCTGGTGGTCGTCGGTGCCGACCGTGCCGTTGGTCACGACACGCGTATAGGGCTCGCGGTTGGCGATGGTGCTGTTGCCGTTGAACCACTCGGTGGCGCCCGCGACGTTGGTCAGCGTGATGCCGTTCTGCGTGTCGGCGTCGAGCTGGGTCTCGTAGCTGACGATCAGATGCTCGTTCGGACCGATCGGGCCCGCGGCGTCCAGCAGCGTGAGCGTGAGCTCGCAGGTCGGCGGCCCGGTGGTGTAGTCGAGCGTGTAGTGGGTGTCCTCGGTGAGCGGCGCGCCGGCGAGCGTCACGCTCGTTGATCGCGGGCGTCATGTCGCACATGCCGCCGGTGGGACCGTTCGGCAGCCGGTCGACCAGCGTGACGTTCCACGCGTCGGAGAGCCCCGAGTTCACCACGTCGATCGTGAACTGCCCGGTCTCGCCCAGGTTCATCGTCGCCGGACCCGACTTGTTGACGATCAGCTCGGGCGCGGCGATCGTGAGCGGCGGGCTGATACCCCACTCGCCCGGCAGCGGCTCGAAGAACTCGCCGTCGATCAGCCGTCCGAAGTCCCACTTCGCGGTATTGATGAACTGCGTGCCAATCGCGTTCGCCGGCACGTCATCGAGCACGGCGGTCAGCTCGATCACGAACTGCTCGCCTGCCGGAATGTCCAGGCGGGAGCGATCTCGAACGTGAGGACCCCGTTATTGTTCGTGAACGTGTAATGCACGCCTTCGGTGAGCGGCGTGTTGGTGCCCTCCCAGTACGCGACGTGGCTCACGTAGGAGAGCACCGCGCCGGTGGCGTTGAGGTCGTCCCAGACCGTGACGCCGTGCAGATCGTTCGGCGATCCCTGGTTGTCGATGATGACGCCGCCTCCGCTACCGTCCGGGTCGAACAGCACAGGGATCGTGAGCCGGTAGGTGAAGGGCACGCCGATCGTGGCGGTGGTCTGGCCGGAAGGGATCGACTTGTCGATCTTCTCGACCGGGATCAGGAAGTTCTGACAGTTGGGCTGCAGCGTGCTCAACGAGCCGTTGGTGAGCCAGATCTTGTGCTCATGGACGGCGTCGCACGACATGTTGCCCGTCCAGTTGACGTTGTCGAAGACGACGACCCAGCGCTGGTCGGTCTGGCCCGGCTGCGTGAAGAAGCTGAAGTTGGTCGTGAGGCCGACCCGGAAAGTTCCGGATCGATGCAATTGCTGTCGATGTTGATCTGGGACGGCGCAACCGTGCCCGGGACGAAGCCGTCGAGGATGCCGTTCGGAAAGCTGGAGCAGTCGTCCGCCTTGGCCGCGAACGCCGCGCCCAGCAACAGCACGAAGGCGAGCAGCCAGTTCGCTATCCGGCTGCCGCCCGTCCGTCGCACTGTTTGCATCGCTCGAAGTCATCTGCGCCCTCGTTCCACTCCACCGTGCGATGTCATCGCTCAAGGGGACCGAGGCAGCCTGCAAGACAGGCTGGATTCCGGCGGTCCCGCTGCCTTAGGGCCCGAAGCCCGTTAGACCGGTGACTTTGCGTCGCCACCTTTCGATGGCTTTGCCTTTGTCAAAATCGCGTCGAGTTCTGTTTCGTCAGCTCAGGTCGTCAACACTCCTCTGCTCACTGCCGTTCGTGTCCGAACCGCGCGCGTCACGCGGCCGGCAGGAAGTCGATCGGGTACAGGATCGTGATCGCATCCACGTCCTTCGCGCCGAAGTTGATCGTGCGCACGCGGTCCACGACCTGCGCGGACGAGCTCCGGCGCGTTCATGTCGGACGCCTGCAGCTGGCACATCGATACGCTGCCGTCCGGCTCGATCGTCAGGCGCAGCACCATCTGCCCGCGCAGGCTCGGATCCTTGCGCAGCTCCCGGTTGTAGAGCCGGTAGAGCGCCGCCTTGTAGCGGTCGAACACGATCTGGATCTCCTCGTCGGTGCGCGAAGCACGCGCGCCGCTCGCGAGCGGCCGGTCCGCGGTGCCGACACCGCCGATCGAGCTGGTCGCACGTCCTACCTGGACGCCCTTGATCGCGCCGCCGCTGCCACCGCCACCACCACCGCCGCCGGCATTGCGGCTGAGCGCGGCGAGGTTGATGCCGCCGCTCGAGCCCGGCGCGTTGGTCGTGAGCATCGCGCGCTGCGGCCGTGCCGGCGGAGGGCTCATCGGCGTCGTTGATACGGGATTTCAGGCCGATCCGGTCCGTCACCCGCGCTTCCTTGAATGACAGCTTCTCGCGGAAAGCAAGGATTCCCTGCTCCCGCTCCGGCTCGACCTTGGCCACCTCGACCGGCTCGGGTTCCTCCACGTCACGCTTGACGGGCTTCTGCGGCACGGTCTTCTCGACGGGTTTCTGCGCGACCTGTTCTTCCTGCGGCTTCGGTTTCATTTCCTCGCGCGGCGGCGCCGGTGGCCGCGGGCGCGACTCCATCATCATGCGCACCACGCGATCGGGCAGCTCGAACGACTTCGCCCGGTTCCGGCAGGGGCAGGTCGATCAGCGGAAAGACCAGCGCGAGCAGCAGGCAGAAGAGCAGCGACGCAGCGAGCGACCTGCGGTAACGCCGGTCGTCCTCGCCGCGGCGCGTCCACGGCATGACGAGCTCGCGGGTGGGAAGCTCACCGAGCTCCCGCTCGACGATCCAATCGAGCTTGCGCAGCTCCTCCTCTTCCTGCGCCTCGAAGAGATCGTCTTCGAGCACGACCGGCCTGGTATTCCTGCTGCCTGATCTCCTCCACGAGCGCCTGTCGCCGGTCGCTCGATCCCGCCCACCTGCTTCTGGAAGGCTTCCACGCGTCCGCGTGCGCGGCGCATGTGCTCGTCGCCTGCGGCCGACGCGCGCTCGCCCCAGAAGAGCTCGGCGCCGCCGCGTCTCGCGCAGCTCCTCGAGCGCGCCGCATGCGTCGCTCAGAAACCGGTGCTGCTTGCGTTCGGCGCTCAGCGCTTCGAGCTCGGCGTCGGCCGCGCGCAGGTCGCGCACGAGACCGTCGAGCTTCTCGCGGGCCTCCGCGAGCTGCGGAACGAGCGCCTGGCTGTCCTGTGATGTTACGGATTCCATGAAATTTCCCGGGCTGGAATGGGGGGTGCCGTAGGCGGCGTCTGCGGTCCTAGACCGGCTTCAGACCACCGGCCGGCTTCTCCTTCTCGAGGACCGCCAGCGAAATCCGGCCGTATGCGGCCGCGGTGCACGTCGTCATCACCTTCTTCACCACGTCGTAGGGCAGTGACTTGTCGGCGAGCACCGTGATCTCGCGCGAGGCCAGGGCCTCCTCCTGCGCCGCCGCGTCGACCCCGACCATCGGACGCGCGAGCACCGCGCGCAGCGGCTCGATCAGCTGCGTCCCGGGATCGCGGATCTCCGCGATGCTCGCGACCATTTCGCCCTGCACGAACAACTGGTCCCTGGTGATCATCACCACCACGGACTGCTTCGGCTGCGCCTCGGCCGTCGACTGCGGAATCTCGACGCCCTTCGAGTTCTGCACGACCTCCACGTTCGCGGAGTACACGAGCAGGAACGCCACCATCACCGACAGGATGTCGATCAGCGGAATCAGATTGAGGTGAGCATCCTCGCGCTGATGCAGGTGGTGATCTCTCGTGCCGCGATTACGGTTCCAGAGGCTCATGGTGCGTCTCCGAGCGCGATGTCGGTAAAGAGGGCCACTCGCTCGGGCCTGGCGTCGTCCAGGCTGAACGGCCTCGTCAGCGCGTGCCATCCGCCTGCCGGTCGGCAGGCGTCGCAGCGACGATTGCCGGCTTCTCGGCGCTGCGGATCGCATCCATCACCTGGATGAGGTCGTCGTACGCGACCTGCGGCTCGAGCAGCACCGACGCGTCGTCCACGTCCGGGATGGTCGCGCTTGAGCGACAGCGCCAGCTCGGACAGCGCCTTCAGGTCGTACTTGCCGCCGACCTTCGGGATCGCCGCGATCACGGCGCTGCCGTTCGTCAGCTCGAAGCCCTCCTCGCGCAGGATCACCTCGAGCCTGAACTCCGGCTCGGTCACCGCGGGTCCGTCCGCCGCGCTCGGAAGATCGAGCTCGACGATGGTGATGCGCGAGAACACCGCGGTCATCAGCAGGAACGTGACCAGCACCGTGAAGATGTCGATCATCGGCACGAGCAGCAGCTCGGCCGGCTTACGCATGTGGCGAGCTGCTTGTTGCGCATTGAGCGATCCTCAGCCGGCCTTGGCGAGTCCGAGATGGCTGACCCGCGCCGACTGCGCGGGTCGCAAGGGCGTTCAGGAACTTGACCGAGGCCGTCTCGAGGCTGTCGATGAGCTCGGTGGTCTTGGTCTGCAGGAGGGCGTGCACGAACAGGATCGGCACCGCGGTCATGAGGCCGAAGGCCGTGCAGTTCATCGCCTCCGAGATGCTCGCCGACAGCAGGTTGGCCTTCTCCGCCGGGTTCACGGTCGCGACCGCGGAGAACGCGTGGATCAGACCGCTGACGGTGCCGAGCAGCCCGAGCAGCGTCGCGAGATTCGCGAACGTGGCCAGGTAGTGCGTGCGCTTCTGGAGCTGCGGAATCGTCTCCATCATGCTCTCCTCCATCGCCTTCTCGACGTCGTCGCGGCGCCGCACGGTGCCCTGCAGAGCCAGCCCGATGGAGAGCAGCCGCGAGATGGCTGTATCGTCCTTGCTGGTGATTTCCCGCGCCTTGTCGAACTCGCCCTTCATGCAGAGCAGGCTCGACTCGAGCCCAGGCGCTGCGATTCCTGGCGCCCAGCCTCGTGAGCGTGACGTAGCGCTCGACCGCGATGGCGGTCCCGACCGCAGCCACGAGCAGGATCGGGAACATGAACGGCCCGCCCTGGACGAAGAACTTCACGATTGAATAAAAGATGTCCACGGTTCGAATCCTCTTGAACTTGGCAACATTGCGTTACGAAACGATCCTCGACGGAACATTCGGCATCACTTGGAACCCGATCTGATCTCGTAGTACGAGAGCTCGCGCATGAAGACCTGCTTGTCGACGGGCTGACGCGCGTCGTCGAGGCTCTCGGCGAGCCCGAGCGTGTCGCCGAGCTCCGAGCTCTTCCACGGCACGATGACCAGCGACTTGGGCGCCTCCTGGTTGCCCAGGATCGACATGCCGGAAAGCGCCTTGTCGCCGCCCTCGCTCTTGCCTTGCGCGCGGGCGCCCTGGGCACGCTTGTCCTGCGCGGCCTCGCTCTGCGCGGCCTCGCTCTGCACGGGCTCGCTCTGCACGGGTTTGGCCGGCGCAGCGCTTGCCATCGGCTCGCCTGCGGGAACCTCGTCCGCCCCGCACGTCGCAGAAGCGAGCAGCATCGAGAGCAACAGAGATCTGTACAGCATGCGTCCTCCTACTGACCGGTCCTGTTCCGGAGGTCGGCGATCCACTTCACCGCTTCCTGATCGTCCGGGAACCGCGCTGGCTGTACGCCTCGTAGTGCGTGAGCGCGCAGCCGAGATCCATCAGGTACAGGTCGCAAAGTATGGCCAGGTTGCGATGCGCAAAATGGAAGGAGGGATAAACTGACAACGCCTTCTCATAGCTCGCACGCGCGTCGGCGAACCTGCCCTTTCTGCGGTAGACCATCCCGAGCTCGTTGTTCGCGATCGGGTGATCCGGATTGATCGCGAGCGCCTTGCCGAGGCTCGCCTCCGCGCGGTCGAGATCCCCGGAGCGGCTGTAGGCGATCCCGAGATCGATGTGCGGAGCGATCGCCGCCGGTGTGCTTTCCGTCACCTTGACGAGCAGCGCGATGCCCTGCTCGTACTGCTGCTGCGCGAGCAGTCGCAGCGCGTTGTCGTAGTCGGCTCGCACGTCACCGCTGACACGGATCTCCTGCGTCACCGTGAACCCGGTTGCGTCGGGAGTGATCTCGACCTTGGGTGCGCGCTTCGCCGCCAGCGCTGGCGTCGCGCAGGCGGCAACGACCAGCACCGCCGCGAGCCACGGCGATCGGCGCACCCGAATACTCACGCCCGAGTTCTTAGCGCGCGGTTGCAAGGGTCACCTCGGCGTTCGTGGCGTGGTCGTCGACATGGGTGGTCTGGACCGGCTGTTCCGCCGGCGTCTCTTGGGGCGCCGCGGGCGGCTCGCTCCGCCTCAGGCTGCGGCGCTGCCGCCTCCTCGCCCGCCGCTGCAGGCGCGGGCGGCGGGGGCGCGATGGGCACGGCATAGGCGTAGCGCTCGATCGAACCGAGGAAGCCGCTGGAAAGCTCGCCCTTCGCGTAGCGAGCCGGCATCAGCTCGGCGAGCTTGGCGAGGCTCCTGTCGATCCAGGCGTTGTAGATCCCGGTGCGCAT
The DNA here is from genome assembly GCA_963728295.1 of uncultured Gammaproteobacteria bacterium. GTDB lineage: Bacteria > Pseudomonadota > Gammaproteobacteria > Steroidobacterales > Steroidobacteraceae > DATJKD01. The sequence goes on from CAVSKB010000019.1 coordinate 338,063, forward strand.
CAGCTCCATGTTCTTCTCGTGGACTTCGATGGCCTGTTCCTCGAACGGAAACGCCTCGTCCTCGAGCGCCAGCTCGTATTCCTTCAGTTCCGCGCCGTGCAGGCCGGCGGGGCGCTCGGACGCCATCAGCGCGCGACTGAAGCCGATGTACGTCTCCGCGATGTAGAACGTCGCGGCCGCGGTGACGTCGCCTATCTCGTAGTCGACCAGCTGTCCGAAAGCCTCCACCGCCGCATCCATGAGCCGCTTCTTCTCCGCGAGGCTCGCCTCGAACGGCTGCCGGAGCTGCACTGCCGCGAACTGACGATAGAGCTGCTCCGACGAGCACGAGCGCGGAACGCGCCGCGACCGTGCGCGTGCGGTTGGTGCGTTCGGCGCCGGCTTGCGCGTCGATGCGGACGATCTGCTGCAGCTCCTGCAGATAGCGCGGCTCGTCGTGTGCCGCCTGGTGCATCTCCGCGATCTTGAATCGAGTCTCGACCGCCGTGTCGATCGGCCGCGGGAACTGCTCGACGTAGCGCGTGTATGCGCCAAGCGCCTGCGGCATCGAGCCCGACTGCTCGTAAAGGTCGCCCGCGACCAGCAGCGCCTCGCCGCGCAGATTCGGGTCGCTCGACTCCGTGGCGACGCGCTCGTATTCGCCGGCCGCCTGCGACAGCTGGCCGTTCTGGCGGTAGACGTACGCGATCTGCTTGGTGGCCTCGCGGTTGAGCTCGTGATCGGGATAGCTGCTGCGGAACGCCTCGAGCACGCCCGCCGCCGCGATCCAGTCCTGCAGCTGGATGAGCGCGGCCGCTGCGTCGTATTCCGCCGCGGCGCGGATCTGCGACGTCGGGGCCGCCTGCTTGACGCGCAGGAAGTGGTCCGCTGCGGTTCGATAGTCCTGCGCCGCGTTTGCCTGCTCGCCCTGCTTGTAGATCGATGCCGCGAGGTTGTCGACCAGCGCCTGGCGGCCCGCATCGTCCTGCGGCGTGAGCGCGAGCACCTGGACGTAGGCCTGCTCGGCCTGCGGGTACTCGGCGAGCTCGAGCGAGGAATGCGCCACGACGGTCCAGGCCGAGCGCCGGATACCGGGCTCGGCGCCAGGGTAGCGCTCGATCAGCTTCTGCGCCGCTGCGACTGCCGGGCGGAAATCCTTCATCCCGTACAGGTCGTCGGCAGCCGCGCCGAGTACCGTCGCCGCGTGTTCGTGCGTCGGGAAGGTATCCGCGAAGCGCAGCGAGCTCGCGACGGTGTTCGTCCGCGCGACCGTGCGCAGCTCCTCCGGGGCGGTCTTCAGGTTCTGCCGGTGGGCGAAGATGGCGGCATAGCCCGCGGCCGCCGACTTTGCATGGACCGGGTAGTCGTAGGCCGTGCGCTCGTACTCCAGCGCCGCCTCGCCGAAGGCCTCGTTCTCGAGCAGCAGGTCCGCGAGCTGGTAGTTGATCGGCGGGGTGTCGGCTTCCTTCGGGAAGGACACGAGGTACTCGCGGTACCAGCGGAGTGCTTCCGCGTAGTTGGCGGGCTTCTCCGCCACCAGCTCCGCGTTCTGGTACTGCGCGTGGTGGTGGTTCGCGAGGTCCTTGAGATTGCTCTTCAGGTAGCTCAACACCTCCGGCGACTCGTTTACGTCGAAGTGGCGCCAGTATTCGGACTGCAGACCGTACTTCGATGCGAACTCCTTCTTCGCCTCGAGGACCAGCTTGGGGAAATTGCCCTTGGCGTAGATCTCGACCACGCGCATGCTGAAGTGCGGCGAAGACGCGGTGGAACGGATTGAGCGCAACGAACGCCTTGTAGGTCTTCGCCGCGTCGTCGTAGCGGAGCTTGGCGAGATAGAACTCGCCGAGGTTGGCGTAGATCTGGTCCTCGTAGCTGCGACTGCCCTTGGCGGCGAAGTATTCCTGCACGACTTCCGGGCCGCCCAGGTTCGAGAAGCTCAGGCTGATGACGCGGAAGGTGTCGGCGATACGCCGTTCCTCGTCCTCGTCATGGGCCTGCTCGAAGTCGTAGCCGATCGAGACCTTGTAGTCGAGAAGCGCGATGAACCGGTGCTGCGCCTCCTCGTAGAACTCCTGCTTGTAGAGTGTCCAGCCCAGCTTGTAGAGCGCGAGCTCGTAGTACGAGGACGAAGCGCCCATGCCGATGACGGCCTGATACGCGCTTTCGGCGTCGCGGAACTTCCGGCGGGTGAAGAAGAATTCGGCGCGCCTGAACTGCACCTCGTCGTAATGCATCGAGTGCTGATAGTCCTTCACGAAGAGCTCCATCGTCGCCATGGCCTCTTCGGTACGCCCGAGCTCGTCGTACGCGCGGGCCTTCTGATAGAGCACCTTGTCGTTGTGCTCGTAGTCGGGGTACTCGGCGAGCAGGCGGTCGTAGAGCGCGATGGCTTCGAGCGGCCCCGCCGGTGGCGGCTCGCTCGCCGCACCGGGCGGCATCGGCGCGACGGCATTGCCCGCGGCCGACGAGACTGCGTTCACCTGCGTTGCGCGTGCCTCGAAATCCCGGTCCGACTCCGGAGTGGTTCGCCACACCTGTCGCGGCCGGAGTCGCGGTCGACGCGACTGCCGTGTCGGCCTCTTCCGGCGCCGCCATTTCCTCGATCTCGCCGTCCCCGCGGATACCGAACTGCTTCTCGATCTGCAGGTCCGCGAGTCGCCGCATTGCTTCCGGCGTCATCTCGGTCCGCGGCGTTTCCTCGAGGTACCGCCGGTAGCTCTGCATGGCCTTTTCGAGGCCCTGCTCGACCTTCACTTCCTCGACGTCGGGCTCGACATCGTGAAGCGTCGCGAGCGTGTCGCGCGCGCGCTGGTCTGCGCAGGCGGCCAACAGCACCGAACCGAGGACGCATGTCAGGCGGAGTGCACGCATCATTGCTGCCCTCCACCAGGCTGCGCGCCCGCTGGCTGCGCATCGCCCGACTCCACACTGCCTGCCTGAGCACCATCCGGTCGCACGTCCGCCTGCAGTCGCGCCGCTCGGTCGTAACTGTCCGCGACGGCAAAGCGCGCCTGGGTCTGGTAGGCATCCAGTCGCTCGCGGCGGGCCTTGAGCTCGTTGATGGCGACCGTCTCGAGCAGGTGTCCCTGGCGCGCCATGAGCCGGTTCACTTTCTGCAGCGCCTCGCCGACGCGTCGCCGCAGCTGGTTGATCGGAACGTCGTAGCCGACATAGCTGTGGGTGGCGGCTTGCCGGGTCCGAACGAGGCTCTGGTAGCGCTCGGTCATCGCCGCTATGACGACATTCAGCTCGTTCAGATGCGTGTGCGCCTCGGTCAGCCGCTCGTGGTACTCGGTCCGGAGCCGCCATGTCAGTGCGCCGCGCACATGGGCGATGCGCTGCCGCAGCGCCGGCTCCTGCGGGCTCGCGGGATCGATGAGCTGTCGCTCGAGCTGGTCCAGCCGCTCGGACACGATCCGCTCGTCCGCCGTCGCAAGATAGTCCGGTCGCGGTGCGGTGAGCATTCCCTGAAGCCGCTTGTCGAGATGCTCGCGCTGCTCCATGCGCAGACGTATCTGCGAATCGAGCTCGCGGAACTCCGCGTCGACCTCGGGCAGCAGCGGATCGTAGTTCTGCTTGCGCAGGCCAATGATGTCCTCGAAGGCATCGAAGCTGGTCTCCCACGAAACCAGCCGCGTGCGCAGGTCCTCGAGGTCGAGATAGTTCGAAAGCGCCGTCTGGAAGTCGTGCGAGGCCATCAGCTCCATCAGGTAATACGTCTCGGGCGTCTCGGGCAGCGTGCGCAGCCGGATGACCCAGTCCCTGTCCTGCTTGAGCTCCTCGCGCAGCAGCGCCTTCAGGAACTTGCCCTTGCGGATGCTGTCGATCGAGGCATCGACGCGGTCGAGCTCGTTGGTGTAGGTCTCGAGCGCGTGGCCGTACATGAGCGCCGCGCGGCCGTGTATGTTCCAGCTTGCCGTAGGCGAACGGCGCGGCGAGCAGCGCTTCCTGCACGGCGGCGTCGGTCACCTCGCGATTGGCCAGGATGTTCCAGGGGACGAGCGCGCGTTCGAAGTTTCCCGCAGAGACTTCGGCCCAGCCTGCCCGCAGCAGCGCCTGGTTGGAGAACGGCCCTTCGAGCCGCACGCGATCGAGGGACTGGTAGGCGCGCTGAAGTCGGCTGCTTCGAACAGCATCGTTCCGAGGATCAGGTTCGCCTTGTCGCGAATGGCCTCGGCACCGCGCTCGCCACTCGCAACTCGGCCGGCTCGATCGAGCTGCTCGATCGCCTCCTGTGTCCGGCCATCCTGCAGCAGCGCGATCCCGAGGTTGTACGCAGCAAAACCGGTCAGACTTTCGGCGCGCTGCAGGTGCGGCAAGGACTTCCACGGCATCTGCGGGGCGCCCGAGAGCCATGTAGACGTTGGCGCGCAGGAACTCGACCTCGTCCGCGATCGCTTCCGGCACCTCGCCGTCTATCCGCTGCAGCGCGTGCAGCGCGTCCTCGGGCTGGTCCTTCTGGAAGTGGATGCGCGCAAGGCGGAACGCCGCCTCGTTGCGCACGGCCTCGTCCACATTGCCTTCGAGCACCGCACGGATCGCCCGTCCGGCGCGGTGGTGCATGCGGTAGTTGAGCTCGAAGTCGCCGACGTCGAACTCGGCGGCGCCGATGTGGTAGTGCAGCGAGTCGTACTGCGGTTCGTCGAGTCCGTGGTACTGGCCGAGCTCGGTATCGAGCCGCTGGAGCGCGTCGAAGTAGTGCCCCTGGTCGGCGTGAAAGAGCGCTTCCCCGAAGTAGAGATCGTGCAGATCACTGCCCGAGGACGACCCGGCCGCGAGTACCGCGGCCAGACCGAAGGCGAGCAACCGCGAGGGTGCCCGGCGGGGCATCTACCAGTCTCCGATCTCGATGGCGGGCCGGCCCGCATCGGGTCCGGCGAGAGTCAGTCCGACCAGCTTCGGCTCGACGCCCTTCCGGAAGGCGAAGCTCCCTGTCTGGTTATAGTCGGCGCCGCCCTGAAGCTTGCCCGTGAGGGAGACGTCGATCTGGTGCTCGCCGGTCGTGACGTTGCCGGCGTAGATGCGCTGCACCCCGCCGTGCTTCAGGGCGTCCAGCTCCTTGAAGCTGTAGATGTAGTGCGCGACCAGCTGGCCGTCGATCTGGATCTGCACGGCGTCGAGGCGCATCGGGTCGCCTTCGGCGAGCGCGATGAAGACCGCGACCTGGGTGTTGGAGGGATAGAGGAGTTTTTCCTCGAGCCGGCTGAGCTCGGCGGAGATGCCGAGAACGTCGGACTTGACCTCCTGGACCTGCTCGTCCAGCCCCTTCATCTGCTCGCGGTCGTTGTCCACCGCCCGGGCCGGCAGGCTGGAGGCCAGGACGAGCACGGCGAGAGCGACAGTTCGGAAAGTCCCAGGCATCGCTCGACTCCTCGTTGCACTTACCCTGCGACAGTCAAGGGAAAGGGCACCGAGTCAGCAGCCCGAGCGTCGGACTGGATTCCGGCGGTCCCGCTATCCTGGGGCCGTAGCCCTTTAGACCGGAGACTTTGCGTCGCCACCTTTCGATGGCTTTGCCCTTGTCTGAATCGCGGCGCGAATATACCGGACTCGGGGTGTGACCCGGCTCACAGATTTCGCTGGCTGAGGTCGTCGCGAACGAAAATGTTTGACTCAATGCAGCGCCGCGCACGACTTATGGCGCATCGGGACTGGAATGCAGGGGCGCGTGGACGCGAGCGATCGATGCTCCATGGCGCTGGAGCATGAGAACTGATCGACATTTTCTGGGGGCGCGACGACGGCGCCCCTGACTTATTCCTAAGCCGGGAAGAACTCGATGGGCTTGGTCGTCGTCATCGTCGCGACGTCGCGGGCCTCGAAGCGGAACATCCGCACGCGTGCGACGAGCTTGCGCTCGAGCTCCGGGTCATTGAGCTCGCTCGAGACGACCTCGCAGGCCGTCACTTCGCCGGAAGGGGCAATGGTGACTTCGAGCACGACTTTCCCCTGCAGCGTCGGCTTGTCGCGCAGCGCCCGGCTATAGATCGCGTAGATCGCCGACTTGTTGCGGTCGAAAACGAGCTCGATTTCCTCGCGCGTTCGCGAGGCCTTGAGGCTTCGACCGCTGCGTTCGACGTCGTCCGCGGGCGGCGCAGCCGACGGTGGCGCCGCGACATGCGTCGTGTCGTGCCCCTTCAGACCCGTCGAGCCGCCGCCGAACCCGCTGCTCACCGCGGATACCGCGATGCCGCCGCTGCCCTCCCCGACCTTGGCGGTCAGGAGCGCGCGGTCCACGCGGGTCTTCTCGCCAACGCCGGCGTTGAGCGCCTTCGCGTCAGTCTTCGTGTTGACGTCGAGCTGGCGGAGCTCTGCGAGCTGTTGCGACAACGCGAGGAGCCCTGTGCTCGCCACCTTCTGCTTCGGATCGGGTTTCGGCTTTGGCTGCTTTTCCGGTTGCGGCAGTGGCTTGACGACCGGAGCCTCGAACTTCGGCAGCTCGACCGGTATCGGCTTCGGCGCCTCGACCTTGGGCGGCGGCGGAACGGGTTTTGGCTTGGGCCGCTCGAGGAGAAACTCGACGACACGCTCCGGCAGGACCGGAGGCGCCGCGCTCTTCGGCGGCGCGGGCAGGAGCGGAATGATCACGCCGAACGCGATGAAGAGCCCGAGCACGGCGCCCAGCACGCGCCGCAGCCGCCGTTGTTCGCCCTCCGACGGGGACCAGGGCAGCTCGTAGTCGCGGAACAGCGCGACGGCAGACATCGATGGCGTCCTCAGGCGCCCGGCAGGCTCGCGAGTGCCTGCTCGCGCTCGACGACCGCGAGCGACACCTTTGTGTACTCCGCCGCCGAGCAGCTGGCGATGATCCGGCGCAACACCGGATACATGAGCGACTTGTCGGCGATAACGGTGATCTCGCGCACCTCGGCGCCAGCACCGAGCAGGCTCCTCGTCTGCTTGCGCAGTTTCGCGCGCAGTCGCTCGACCACGGGCTCGGTGCTCGCGGCGACCTCCGCCACGGAGACGACCTCCTCGCCGTTGACGTACAACATGTCCCGGGCGACGGTGATCACGGTCGCTTCGCGGGGCTTCAACTCGGAAACGGACATCGGCATCGAGACGTTGCGTGGGTTCGAGAGCAGCTCGGCGTCCGCCGCGTGCACCAGCAGGTAAACCACGATGATCGTCAGGATGTCGATCATGGGGACCAGGCTCAGCGGCCCGTGGCCGCCGCCGACCTTGCCGTGACGCGCATTGCGCAGGAGGCCGGCGCGGATCATGTCGGCGCATCCCCGAGCGCGATCTGCGGGAAGAGCTCGGTGCGCACCAGCCTGCGGCCGTCCATGCGCTGCCGCACGCTGACGGCGTCCATGACCTGGACGATCGTGTCGTAGTCGACGTCGTTCGCGACCAGCAGCGTCGCGTGCGCCTTGTCGGGGAAGCGCGCCTTCACCTGCTCCAGGTACTCTGAAAGCCGCACGACGTCCGGCCCGGCCGTAGTCGCCGGGATGGTCTGCAGTACGCCGCTATTGCGATCGGCCACCTGGACGCTCCCGCGGCGCAGGATGACCTCGAGCTCGAGCGTCAGAGGCGCCTTTGAAGGCACATTCGGGCCCGGAAGGTTCAGCTCGAGGATGCTGGTCCGCGAAAATACCGCGGTAAAGATCAGGAAGAAGGCGAGGATCACCATCACGTCCAGCATCGGGATGATCGTGAGATCCCTGGGCCCGCGATGCCGCGTGTGGTTGCGCAGCAGGCCGTACGTGAGTGGCGACGAGGATTTCATGCGCGATGGGCGGCGCGCGGCGCATGTCCGGCTTGTGTGCCGAGCTGCGCCGCGACCTGGCCGGGTGTCAGCGCGCGCTGCGTCTCGGTGCGGCGTTCGGCCACCGAGTTCAGGAACTTCATCGTCGCCATTTCGAGGCCATTTACGAGCGCGGTGGTCCTGCTCTCGAGATACATGTGCGCGAGCAGCAGCGAGATCGCGAGCCCGAGGCCGAGCGCGGTATTGTTCATCGCGACCGAGATGCTGGCCGAGAGCAGGCTGGTCCGCTCCGCGGGGTTTACGCTCGCGACCGCGGCAAATGCGCTGATCAGTCCGACCACGGTGCCGAACAGCCCCATCAGCATGCCGATGTTGGCGAGCGCCGCGAGGTGATTAGTACGCTTCTCGATCCGCTGGACGACCTCGATCAGGCTCTCGCCCATCGCCCGCTCGATGTCCTCGTGGTGTTGCGCCGTCGCCATGCGCGAGATGCCGTATTTCATGATCGTCGACAGCGCCGAATCCGTGCGATCGGAGATTTCCATCGCCTTGCGGTAATTGCCTGCCTGGATCTGCGGCGCGATCTGCGACCAGAGACGACGGTTGCCGCGCGACACGAAGGTGAGATAGATGAACCGCTCGATGGCGACAGCGATGCCGACCGCAAACACCGCTGCGATCGGGTACAGGAACGCTCCGCCCTGCTTGAAGAAGTTGACGATCATGTCGAAGGAATTCATGGAATGGACGCTCCAGGTGGGCTGGACGGATTGGGCCGGTTGCGCTCAGTCTCGACGGCGGCCACCGGGCGTCCGGCGGCCTGCGCGTCACTGGCGTTACTTTGCGACGTCAGGTCGCGGTAATACGTGATCTCCCTCCGAAATTCGTCACGATCCACCGGTGCGAGCAGCTCCTCGATCAGGCTGCCCATGGGACGTTCGGGCCCCTCGGGCGCCTCCGCGGGCTTCCACGGCACGATGCTCATGACCTTCGGCAATTCGCGGTTGCCGGTGATCGCTGTCGTATCGAGCTTCAGGCGGTCGACGACGCGATCGCCGGGTGTGTTTGCGGCGACCTGCGATGCAGGCTCCTTGCCCGGGATCGGCGCTTCCGCCGGCGTGTCGCCAGGTCCGACCGGATCCGCGACAGCACCGGGCTCGGCCGCGTACGCGGTGCCAAGCGCGAATGCCGCCACGACCAGCAGCCACACGATCGTCCGTGACGCGGTTCCGGAATGGCGTATCGCGCTCATGGCTGTGCATCCGCGGTTCGTTGGGCTTGCTTCATGCGGGCACGCAGCTCCTCGAGCCACGCGACCGCTTGCGTGTCCGCACCACCAGCGAGCTGCTGGTACTGCTCGTAATGATCGAGGGCGGGGGCCGGTTGCGCGAGGTAGAGATCGAGGAGCACCGCGAGATTGCGATGCGGCGCCGGCATCGCCGGATCCGCGCTGATCGCGCGTTCATAGGCAGCCCTGGCCTCGGCCATCCGGCCGAGCCTGCGATACGCGATCCCGAGGCGGTTCAATCCCTCGGCGCTCGCGGAGTACTGGGTCAGGGCCGAGTTCAGCTCTCCGACGGCCTCCTCGTCACGGCCGGCCGCGAGCGATGCGCGCGCAACTTCGAGCTGCGCCGCGATCTCCGGCGGCACCGGATTCACCGCCCCCGCCGCGGCGGGATCGGAAACCGGCGCCGTGGCCGAATCCGGGTCGAGCTCGGAGCGTGCGTATCGTGCGGGCTTTAGTTCCGCGAGCGAGGCGTAGCTCTTCCGCACCCATTGATCGTAGACCCCGTCCGCCGCGCGCCGCGCGTTGGCCTCGTGGATCTCGATGGCCTTTTCCTCGAACGGGAACGCCTGCTCCTCGAGCAGCACGTCGTAGGCTTCGCGCTCTTCCTGCGAAAGTGAGGGCGGTCGTTCGGAGTCGAGCAGCGATTTGCCGAGATCGCGGTACAGGTCGGCCATCGCCCAGCCGGCCGCCGTCGTGACCTCGGCAACGCCGTATTGCGCCGCGCGCGAATAGCCGGCCAGCGCCTGCTCGGTTGCGGTCTTCTTCGCCAGCAACGATTGATCGAGCGGTACGGTGAGCTTGATCGCGCGCGCGAGGTCGTCGTGCGGCCGCGCAAGCTCGAGGGCGCCCTGGGCGGCAAGATAGCGGCTGCGATCGGTGCGCTGGCTGCCGGCAGCGGCGTCAGCGGCGATCACTTCCTCGAGCCAGCGCCTGCGCGCTGCCGTGTCACCGGTGTCGCGGGCCAGGTCGGCGAGGGCCTGCCGCGCATCGATCGCTGCCGCGTGCGGCGCAGGGTAACGTTCGACATAGCTCGTGTACGCGCGCGTCGCCGCCGCCCGGTCGTTCGCGCCGGCGTAGAGCTCGGCCGCCTGCCACAGCGCGGTGCGACGGATCTCGCCATCCTCGCCGTCGAGCGTCGCGACTCGCTCGAGCTCGATTGCGGCCTGCTGCGTCCGTCCGGACTCGAGGTAGGCGACTGCGAGCTTGCGCGTCGCCTCCGGCGCGAGCTCATGCTGCGGATGAGCGGAGCGGAAGGCTTCGAGCACCTGCGCAGCGCGGTCCCACTGCTGCGCGTTCAGCAGCAGAGTCGCCGCGTCGAACTCGGCCTTGGCGCGGATCGTCGAGTCCGGAACCAGGGTCGCGACGCGGAGGAACTCGCCAACCGCGCCTTCGATGTCGCCCGCGGCCTGGTGGGCCTCGGCCTGCCGGTACACCGAGGCGGCGAGCCGTTCGCGGACTTCGGCGCGTTCCGGATCGCCGGGCGGGATCCGCGCATCGAGCTCGCGGAACGCGCGCTCGGCATCCGCAAAGCGGCCGCCGTCGAACCAGGTGTTCGCGAGTACCGTCCATGCGACCCGCTGCTGCGCGGTGTCGGCGCGCGGGCCGAGCGCCAGGATCCGCTGCGCGACCGACTCGGCGCGGACCCGGTCACCGCCATCGAACAGGCTGCGTGCGGTGCGGGTCAGCACGGCCGGTACCTGCGGCTCGGCCGGAAACGTATCGGCGTACCGGATCGCAGAGTCGACGGCCTTCGCCTGCCAGGCCGCGCGCGCATCGGCGGGCAGCGCGAGCTCCGCCTTCTCGTACGAGACCAGGGCGGCGTAACCCGCGCGCGCCGCGCCGGGATTGGCAGCGTAGCCATAGGCCGCCCATTCGTACTCCGCCGCGGCCTCGGCGTAGCGTGAGCCGTCGAACAGCAGATCGGCGAGCAGCAGCCGTGTCGACGGCGCCTCGGGTGAATCGTCGAAGCCGGCGAGAAAGTCCTGGTACCAGCGCACGGCCTCGTTCAGGTCCTGCGCCGAGCCGCGCTGCGCGAGCGCGTGGTGATGGCGCGCGAGGTCGAGCAGGTTCGCGCGCACCGCGGCGCTTACACGCGGGTCGAGGTTGGCGCGGTGCGCCTGCCAGAACGCGCTCTTCGGCCCGTAGCCGGCCACCAGCTCGCGCTTGCCGTCGAGCACCAGCGCCTCGAAGCCGCCGCGCGCGTATGCCTCCGTCGCGCGCACGAGCAGCAGCGGCGCCTCCGGATCCATCGGCTGGCGCTTCGCGTACGCGCGATATGCCTGCGCGGCGTCCTGATAGCGCTCCTTTTCGAGATACAGGTCGCCAAGCGCCGCGTGGAGTAACGCCTCGTAGGGCGCGGGCCCGTGCCGGTTGAGAGCGGACTGCAGCGTCGCGACGCCGTCGGCGCCTGCGAATCCGATGCTGAGTGCGCGGGTCGTATCGTCGACGAGCTCGCGCTGCGCACGCGAGAGGTCATCCGCGCGCCGCACGCCATCGCTGGCGACCAGCACGCGGTCGAGCAGCTGGAGAAACGAGACCGCGCTTTCGTCCTCGCGCGACTGCTTGAAGAGCGACCAGCCGTGCTTGTAGAGCGATTGGATCGTGAAATCCGAAGCACCATGCGCGAGCACGGCGGCGTAGGCGCGCTCGGCATCGGCGTAGCGTTGCGCACTGAAGAAGATTTCGCCGCGCCGGAACTGCGCCTCCGCGTAGTGCGCTCCGCCCGGATGGCCCGCGACCAGCCGGTCGAGCGTCGCAAGCCCTTGCTCGGGCTCACCGATACCATCCCAGGCGCGCGCAAGCTGGTAGAGCACCTCGCCTGCATCCGCCTCGCCGGGGTACTCGGCGAGCAGCCGCTGGTAGGCGTCGATCGCCTCGCGGCCGACCGCCGCCGCCGAGGCGTCGTTCTGCGCGCGCAGGCTTTCCGCCGCGGCCAGGCGCAGGTCGCCGAGCCGCCGCAGCGCCTGGGCCCGCATCCGCGGATCGGCGTCCTGGATCGCGAGAAAATCGCGGTAGCTCTGCGCCGCAATATTGGCGTCGGCCTCGACCGGCGTTTCCGGCGTGATCGGCGCGGTCGCAGTCGCCAGGTCCCCGAGCGTCGGAGGCTCCGGCGGACGCCGCTTTGCCTCGGCGCTCGACGCCGCCAGCGTCGCCGCGGCGAGCACCGCAAGCACGGCTGCGTGCACGGACGTGCGGTCCGTCACGGCGACACCTTGGCCGCCGCGCCGTCGTAGATGGCGGCGAGCGCAAACTGCGCCTGGGTCGCGTACGAGGCCAGCCGCTTCTTCTGCGCGGTGAGCTCCTGCACGGCGAGCGTCCCGAGCACGGATTCCTGTGCCCGGGTCGCGGCATCGATACCCGGCCCGATGCGCGAGATCCGCGACCGCAGCTCGGCGATGCGCGCGGCGAAGCCGCTCGTGTCGAGCGGCGCCTGGGTGCTTGCCTCCTGCACCAGGCCGAGCCGGCCCCTGGCCTCGCCGAGCTGCGCGTCGACCTCGGCGAGTCCGCGTTTCACGAGCTGAAGCCGGCGCTTGTACTGCGCATCCATCTGCCAGGTGAGCGCGCCGCGCAGCATCCGCGCGCGGTCGACGAGCGCCTCGCGGCCAGGTCCCGGCGGGAGCGCCGAGACCCGTTGCTCGATGTCCTGCACCGTCTGCCACTGACGGGCCTGGTCGCCGCTCGCCAGTGCCGCGACGTCGCGCCCGGCCTCGATGGCGGCGACGCGTGCCGCGAGCCCGGCCTGTCTCGTCGCGAACGCTTCGACGTCGGTACGTGCCAGCATGTCGGTCTTGCGCGGCTCACGTTCCGCCGTCGCGCGCTTGCGCGCCGCGATCATGTCGTCGAACGAGTCGAGCGAATCCTGCCAGCGCTCGAGGTTCACCTGCATGATCCGCAGGTCGCGGTAGTTCTTGAGACCCTCCTGGAACTCGTGCGATGCGAGCAGGTGATACAGATAGCGTGTGTGCGGCGCGTCGGGGACCTGCTTGAGCTGCCAGAACCAACCGACCTCGCCGCCACGCGGACTCGCTGCGAGGATCGCGTCGAGAAACCCACCACGCTGAATCGCGGCGATCGACTCGTCTATCCGGCCGCTTTCCCGGACGTAGGACTGTACGGCCTGCCGGTAATGCTGCGCGGCCTGCCCGTTCGAGGCGAGACGGGCATATGCATACGGGACGGCGAGCAGCGACTCCTGTACCGACGAATCGAGCAGCGGCCGGTCGCGCAGCGCAAGCCAGGGGACCAGCGCACGATCGGGGCGCTCGGCGTCGGTCTCCGCCCAGCCGAGACCGAGCAGCGCCCGGTTGGTGAATGGCCCATCGAGGCGGACCCGGCTCAGCGCAGCCGCGGCCGCCTCGCCCGAGCGCTCCTGCAGCAACGCGAAGCCGAGCGCAAGGTTCGCGCGGTCCCTGAGCGAGCGCTGTTCCTCGGAGACCGCGGGCGCGTTGCCGACCGACTCGAGCAGCATGCGGCCCTGCGCCGCGTCGCCGGAGCGAACGAGCGCAACGCCGAGGTTGAAACGTGCGAAAGCGGCCCACGACGAATCGTCGTCCCAGACCCGAAGCGCGGCCGCCGCGTCGGCGTAACGGCCGAGCGCCATGAGGACGTTCGACTCGAGCAGGCGACGCTCGGGCTCGAGCTCGCCCGGCAGCGGGCCCTGAATCCGCGCGAGATTGCGCGCGGCCTGCTCGTAGTGACCGCGCTGATAGCCGATCCGCGCAAGATAGAAGAACGCGCGATCCGCGACGGACGAGTCGAGGCTGCCGGCCAGCAGGCGGTTGAAAATGCGGTCGGCTTCCGCGTGCAGGCCGAGCGACAGGTACATTCCGCCGGCGAGCATCTCGGCTTCCGCGGCATGATTCGGCAGCCGGCCGAAGTCCCGTGCAGCCTCGAGGCGCACGACGGCATCGAAATAGTCGTCCTGGAAGAACTGGAACAGCACGTCGCCGTAGTGCAGGTCGCGGACCTCGCGCCGCGGCGATTCCTTTGCGACTGCGGCCGCAGCGGGCCCGAGCAGCGCGGCGCAGAACATGGTCAGCGCCGTTGCCGCTGTGGCTCCCTGTCGCATGTGACTGCGTCCGGTCCGTCGATCCGCGGCGCTGGCCCGGGAGCCGGCGCTACTCCCAGACCTTTACGACGAACTCGGGCTGCAGCGACGCCACTCGATCGCTGATCTTGAGCTCGATATAGCTCGCACCTACGCCCTTGTCGATCCTGAGCGTGGTGCCGCGACGGTAGTCTCGCTCGTGCGGTCCCTTGCCGGTGAACAACGCGATGAGCTCGTGCTCGCCGGCCTTGAGGTTGCCCAGGTAGAGCCGCTGGACGCCGCCACGGTGCAGCGCCTGCACCTCGCGCTCGGTGTAGAGATAGTTCGTGACCTCCTTGTCGTCCACCTTGAGCGTCACCGAGTCGAGAGCGAAGAACGTCCCTACGTCGACCGACACGAACACCGCGACCTGGGTGCTTGCAGGATAGAGCAGCTCTTCCTCCAGCTTGAACAGGTCCTTGTTGAGGTCGACGAGTTCCTTCTTGAGCGTCTGCACGTCGAGGTCGACGCTGTCCGCCTGGGTTGCCTCGCCACCGGCAGGTGCGGCGCGCGCACTGGCGGCAAGCGCGATGCCCAGCCAGATAGCGAGGATCAGGAGTGCGACGATGATGTTGACGCTGCGAAGGGCAGCCGTGATGTACCTGAGGATCATTGCCGTTGCAGCTCCGTGATGCCTGCGAGCAGTTCGGCGGTGGAAATCCGATCGCGCGTCCAGACTTCGCGCACGACGCCGTCGCGATCGAGCAGCAGGGTCAGCGGCAGGTGCGAGATGTCGTACAGGCGCCCTACGGTCTGGCCGGTGTCGAGCAGCGTCGGATAGCCGAGCCCGAGCGAGCCGGCGACCGACCGGGCGCGCTCCGCATCACCCTCGATATTCACCGAGATGATCATCGCGCGGTCGGTGGACCCGCCGGCGTTCATCCCGCCCAGTTCCACGAGCGTCTCGCGGCACGGCCCGCACCAGCTGGCCCAGAAGGTCAGCACTACGATGTCGCCGCGAAACTCCGACAGACGCTGATTCGCACCACTGAGGTCCTTGAGCGCGAAGTCGGGCGCCACGGCGCCACGGTCGGGGGCGCCGTGCGACACGAGCGGAAATGCGACGATGCCCGCCAGCACCGCGATCGCCAACGCGACCACGTGCAACCAGACCGGAAGGCCCGTTTGCCGTCGCGCAAGCCGGCGTTCGGGCCGCGAAATTCGTTCCATCCTGGCAACCCCGCCGTCATGGGTCTCACCCGAAGACCGGTAGCTTTGCGTCCCCGCCTTTCGACGGGTTTGCCCTTTACAGTCGAATCGAATCGTCCTGTGCCGCGCGTGGCCGTGTCAACGAACTGCGCGCTGCGCGTTTCGCAGACGGACCTGCGTCACAGACGGGCGCGGATCAGAACCGGGTGCGCAGCCGCGATTCCTCCCAGAGCCGCCGCACGAATCCGCGCACCGCCGGCAGCGCATCCGCGATGCTCATCAGCCGCTCATCGGCGAGCACGCCCGCCATGTCCGCGATCGACCGTCGACCGTCGATCAGCGACGCGAGATATCCGTAGATCCGCATCGCGAGCGCAGCGCTCTGGAACTCCTGCAACGCGGGCACCGGTGCGCGCGGATCCTCGAGCCACGCCGGCAGCGACGGATGTGCGGGCGTGTCGACCGCGCGCTCCTTGATGGCGCAGAAAGTGACGACAGACTCCATCCGCGCGTGACGGCTCGCCGGCGAGCACATGTACGGCATGCGCCGCTCGTCGGGCACGGGTCGCGCAAACCCGGCGCGCGCCGCGATCCCGAGGACTTCCTCGAGCGTGTATCGCAGCGCCGGATCGGACTGCGCAAAGGCAAGCGAGCCCGTGTTCACCCATCGACCGCCCGGCTCGAGCAATGCGTTGATGCGCGGCGCGAAGCTCGCCAGGTCCTCCTCGAGCACATCGATGAGCCACGGCGTGATCACCAGGTCGAAGCTTCCCGGCGCGAACGGTGCGCGCGAGGCATCGGCGAGCACGAACTCGACGGCGACGTCGATGGCGCCGGGAGCCGCAAGCCTGCGCAGGATCGCATGGCTCTCCGCGTCGCGCGGAGCGATCGGGAACTCGTACATCGGCACGTGTTCGCCGGCGAAGATCCGCCGCGCGACGAAGGCATTGAGCGGATTGATGTCGAGTGCGACGACGAGACCGGGTCTCAGTCGCCGCGCGAGGTCGTAAACCAGCCGGCCGCCACCGGCACCCAGCACGAGGACCCGGCGCGGCGCATGACCCGGCAGGACGTCGAGGACCGCGGCGACCGCTGCTTCGTTTTCCGCGTCGCCCCATGCCCAGTCGCGATGCAGGTTGACGTAGTACGAGGCGAGGCCCTGCGCACCAGGGATGCGCGTGCCGAGTGCGCGATGCAGCTCGGGCGTGGCCGTGCCTGCGGTGCCGAGTGGCGCGAGCAGGGCCGTCAGCCGGCGTGCATGGTCCTCGAACGCAGCGGACTGCAGCTTCAGGCGATTGCGCGCGCGCACGTCGAGACCCGGGCGCTCGAGTGCGGAGCGCAGCCCGTCCGTCTCGCGAGCGAGATCCGCAAGCAGCGCCTGCAGGCGCTGGCGCCATTCGGCCAGCGCTTCTCCGGGCGCGGCGAAGAGCCAGGGAATGCTGTCGAGCTCAGGGTATCGCGCGGCGCAGCGCCGGCATTGCCAGTCGACATCGTTGCGGACGAGTGCGCCCGACGCGCAGGCCGGGCAGCGCAGCAGGTCGCTCAGGACGGATGGGTCGTTCACGTGACGGCCTCCGCCGCTCACGTTAGCACGCGCCGGCGACGCCCCGGCTGCGGCTGCCGCCGATGCCTCGAACGTCCGCAGCTCCGTCGAGGACGTCAGGTGATCGTGCCGCTGACGATCGGGTTGAACGCGATCAGACTGTCCTGCAGCGCCGCAGAGCCGAGACCGTGGCCCGGGAAACGCGCGCTGAACTGTCCGTGCTCGCCATGCAGCGCCATGTAGTTGAGCACGACGGTCTCCACCAGCAGGTTGACGCGTTGGCCGCCGGGCTCGACGCGGTCTCGACCGACGCGTCCGGCCGGAAATAGCCGATCTGCTGGTGCCGCGCGGCGCCCCGCCGGCGCCCGTACTGAGCAGCGTCGCCCGCCCGTTCGGGTTGTACACGAGGAAGAACGAGGCCGCCGTCGACTGGTTGTCGCTCGCTCCACATGAACTTGCCGCGGCCGTCGACGGTGTTGTCCACCTGCCCGTCCGCGGACAGCGAACCGTCGGAGAACACGTACAGCATCAGCGGCACGGCCACGGCGCGCGGCGTACTCGAGGCAGGCGCCCATGCAGCGGCCGGCGCGGAAGTCGCGCACCTCGCCAGTTGAGCGGCCCTGACCGTGATAGTCGTAGCCGCCCATCTCGATCGTGCCGGCGCCGGCGTAGCCGTAGATCACCATCTTCATGACCGCAGCGGTCTTGCGGAACTCGCCGTCGCCGTCGTACTCCGCCTGGCTGAAGATGCCGGCCGAGCCGACGATGTCCGGGTCCAGGTCGGGGTCCAGCTGTGCGGGGTCACCGTAGCGATCGACGACGTCGGCGGCCTTCAGGTAGCCGCACTGGACGAGCTCGCGCACGACCTCGTTGCGGCTCACACCGGACTCGGGATCGAGCCAGGGCTGCTTCGGGTCGACCTTCAGCATCTTGCGCGCGCTCACCCGCTGGATGGCCTCGAGGACCGCAACCGTGTCGCTTACGTCCAGCAGGTTGGCGAGCTTGCCCGTGTCGACCAGGCCGCGTACATCGCTCGCGCGATCGATCTTGGTCGGGCGCACCGACAGGTCGATCAGCCCCGCCGGCGCCATCGAGTTGCCGCCGGAATCCGTGCTCTCCGAGCCGATCAAGCGTCGCCAGGTCGCCGTCCGCGCCGGCGCGGTAGATGCCGTACATCGGGTTGTGCGGGTTGTTGCCCGTGTCGTTCTCGGAGCGCGCCGCGATCACCGCGCCGTTGATGCCGGCTGCGGTCGCCGGCGAGATGCGATCCAGGATCCCGCGCAGGAACGCGCTGTCGGAATGGAACGCGAGCCCGAGCGACGTGTCGGTGAAACTCGTGTTCGTCACCGGGTTGGTGAGCGACGGCATCATGTCGCCCGGCAGACCCATGCTTGCCGTAGCCCGCAGTCGACAGGAAATCGAGCTGCCCGCCCGGACCGCCGATCAGCACGTTCGAGCCGACCATGTTCGCGCCGCCGGCGAGGTCGATGCAGATGAACGGGATCTTGCCGGCACCCGAGCACCGCGATGCCGCAGCTCTGCCTTCAGCGCCTGCAGGTCGGGCGAGAGGTCGGCCATGCGCCGCGACGCGGATTAGCGAACAGCCCGAATACCGTCGGGGCGACGATCGAGGCCGTACCCGCCAGGAAGCCCTGCGAGATGAAGTCGCGGCGCGTCACCGGCCGCTTGTGGCCTCGGCGTGCCGGATCGGCTCGCCGAGGCGAAGCTGTCGGGGTGTTGCCTTGCGGATGATCATGGCCCTTGCCCTCAGTGCACCAGCGTGACCGGCGCTGCCCAGACAGGCCGGCGCAGGTCGCCTTTACGATCGTCTCGGTGCGCTGCGCGGCGCAGTCCGCCGCAGGCACGAGCCGGGTGATCAGCGAATCGAGCTCGGCGCGCACTTCGGCAACGTTCGGGTCGGTCGCGAGCGCCGGGTCGACCATGCGACCGACCAGCGCATCGAGCACGATGGTGCGGCCGGCTGGGTTGAAGGCCGTGGCGGGTGCCGAGCCGAAGTTGAAGCCCGGGAAGTAGGTGGTGCGCGGGATCGAGCCCTGGTTGTTCACCAGCGCGTCGCAGTACTCGAATCGCGAGCTGAGCGATGGCGACCGGGTGCGCGAGACAGAAGGTATCGATGTTCTCGACCGTCGGCAGGCTCTGTCGGACCGAGTCGTAGGTCGCCGCCACGCCCGGGCTCTGCGTGCTGACGCCGGTGAGCTCGGACATCGTCGCGTTGATCTCGTCGAACACGCGCATGCCGATGTCGGGTGCGCGCGCCACGTCGGGCGGCGGCGCAGGCTGGAGCGGCGATCGGGTCGGTGCGCACGTTGGTGTGCGTCGCCGAGCACGTCGAAGGTCAGGAAGAACTCGTCGAACTCGGGACCCTTCTCGAGCGCGATGACGGTGCCGATCGCGGACAGGCGCTGGCCGCCCGGGCCGTAGTTGGAATCGTTGACGACGGTGTCGAGCGTGCGGTACGCCTGGCCGACGTGCGCCTCCGCACCGTTGACGCCGATGCGGATGCCGGCCACCGGGATGCTGCCCGGCGTGGCCGCCGCGTCGAGGCTGATGAAGGTCGGCTTGTGGAACAGGTAGCGCGTAGCTGTCGAACTGGCTGACCTCGAACATGACGTAGGCCTGCGGCACGTCGACCAGGTGGCTCGACCGAGAACAGCAGGAAGAAGCTTCTCGCCAACGCCCGCCTGGAAGTTCTGCGTGATCTGCGCCGGCGTGATCGCGCGGTTGTAGATCGCGACCATGCGGAACACGCCCTGGAACTGGCGGTCGCCCGAGACCTCGTTGCCGAGCACGAAAGCGAAGGTGTCGTCCCAGTCAGTCGAGCGTTCCGCCGGCGACCGGGTCGGCGTCCCCGGTGAACTCGCCGTTGACGTAGATCCGCCGGCCGTCCACCGGGTCGTAGGTCGCGACGACGTGCTGCAGCGTCGCCTGCAGATCCTCGTCGTCGGCCGAGCGTCGACAGCTTCGGGTCGCCGTTCTGCGTCCGAGTCGTGCTCGAGCGGTTGATGAAGTCGTAGTTGTACATGGTCTGGCCGAGCGTGAAGTTGCGCGCCGTCGACGCCGCCCGAATACGACGACGATGCGCGACTCTTCCTGCGCGACGTTGCCAGGTGCAACCCAGGCCTCGATCGTGTACTCGCCCGTGGCCTTGATCAGGTCGTGGAGCTTCTTGCTGCTCGTGGTCGAGCCCTGCGCCTTGCCGCCGCGTAGGTTGATGCCCCAGCCGCCGACCCAGGTGACGTCGCCGGACAGCGTGAGGTTGATCGCGGGCTCGACGCCGCTGGTGTCGTAGGCGACCGAGCCGATGCCCGTCTTGAACTCCTACAGCGCCGATCACGTTGCCGTTGTAGCGGTTGCCGCCGCTCGCGACCGTGCCGTCATAGAGCGTGAGCGCCTTCGACAGCACCAGGCGAGGAGTCGACCTGCGTCGAGCGGGATGCTGGTTGGCGAAGGCCTGGATCGCCGCCTGCATGGTGTTCGCGTTCGCCGCGCAATCGCTCCAGCAGTTGTGGAACTCGCTTGCGCAGGCGCACGACGAGCCGCGACATGGCGGGCTGGTCGAGGTTGATCTTGGCTTCGCGGCGCGCATAGGCCTCGGTTATGTCTTCGGAGGCGAAGTACGGCGACTGCGCGGTCGCCGCCGACGGCGAGTGGCAGCGCTGAGCAGTACTGCTCGAGCATCGGATAGACCGTGCTCTGGAAGAGCGCCGCATCCGCCGGGAAGCACTTGCTCGCGCCCGGGTCGCGAAGCACCGGCGGCTCGAGCACGACGCCGCTGCCGCCGTTGAGCGATCTGCGCCCGCCCAGTTCGAGATCCAGGTCGTGAGGATGTCGGCGCAGGCCTCGTTGCTGGCGAGCCAGCAGTTGTGGCCGCCGCCGACCTTCAGGACCATCTGCGAGTCCTGCGGCGAGGAAAGGTGACCACGGTATTGGCGGCTTCGTAGGCGAGGTTGACGTCGTCCTGCCGCACGAACTCGGCGTCTGACCACCCGCGCCGTGACACTGGCCGCAGCGGTTGGTGGCTTTGAGGTTGTCCCAGACGTTGAGCTTGAACGCCTGGACATCGGCCGTCGCCGGCGGCGGACCCGTGTAGGTGGCCGTCGCGCCGCCGGGCCCAGCGGGATTCTGGACGGTGTCGGCGCCGCCACCGCAGGCACCGAGCACCACCAGCATGCCGCTCACCAGAAAGCGGCTTAGAGCCGAATTTCGGGGTGCGATCCATGGCTCGGCTCCTCAGTCACCCATGCAGTAGGCGGCGGCTTCGGCGAACACTCGCTTCAGCCGGTAGCTGACTCGACTTGAACGACGCGGTCATCGCCGTCGACCTGCGCCGCGATCGTCCGAATCGCTCGGCGGTCGGAAGCAGACGGTGCGGAACACCTTCTCTACCTGGCAGCGCGCAAAGGCGTCGCTGCCGGCGAGCTCGCGGCCGAGCGACTTCGCGCCGCTGCCGGTGCCGGGCAGCGTCGTATCCCAGCCGAGCAGCGCTGTTGGCGCCGTGACGCCAGTAGTTGTCCCACTGGTCGTCGGGCGTCGCGAAACCCGGGAGCGAAGGTAGTGTCGTTGTTGAAGTACTTCGGTTGCACTGCCCCGGGCGTGTAGACGATGCGGCCCGGCCGTCTCGTCGCAGTCGTAGTAGGCGAAGGCCTGCGCCATCGGGTCCATGCCGCTGTGACAGCCGATGCAGTTGTTGAGGAACACGCGGCTGTCGCCGCCCGGGCTGCGGCTCACGTCCTGGCGGATGCGATCGGGCGGGCGCGTCGTGTCCTGCACCTGCTCCATGTCACGGCACATGTGGTTCATCAGCGTGAAGCGGAACATCGCCCGGTTGGTGCCGGCGATGAAGAACGCCTCCGCGGCGGCGCGCGTCGTCAGGACGCCGGCGGTGGCACTGGCGGGCAGGCCGCTCGACGCCGGACTGCGTCGTGCGCGTCAGGACCTGCTTGAGGTTGAAACCGCCGCTCGAGCGCCGCGTAATGGTCGTTGTTCGCCGGTGAGTATGCGGGCAGGCCGCCGCCGCTGCCGACGTACAGGATGTCCTCGTAGAGGACCTGGTTGAACGGCACGTCGTCGCGGACCATGCCGATCACGGTGGCGACGTAATCGTTGAGCGGCGCGAACACGGTCTGGTCGCGGTTGGTCCACGGCGTCGCGAAGTTCTTCAGCGTCACGTCGTAGAAGGAGCGGTGCTCCATCGCCCTGTTCGCCGCGGCAACCGGATTGCCGCCGGCGATATCGGCGGCCATCAGATCCAGCACCGCGTCGGTCGGCGGCACGCCCGCCAGCCGGTCGTGGATGCGTCGCGCCTGCTCACGGTCACCCGCGTGCGCGGCGGATGCGCCGAGCAGCGTCGCAGCGGCAGCCAGCGCGAGCGCGCCGGGCGCGCGGACGCGTCCGGAAGTCGCGGATCCGCTCCGCCCGTGGCGGCCGCCAAATCCTTTGAGCCACTGCATCAGCATGGATCGATCTCCATTCGCGAAGTCCGTCGGCCGCGCACCCGCGCAGCTCGACTCGGTCCGCTCCGCCGGGCCGTCCCGACCACGGCAAGGATCATCGGCACGCAGGGTGTAGGGGCGCGCAGGCTTCGCCAAGCGCCATCGTCCGTTCTGCGAGCGCGCTCACACAAAGCGCGCGATCGGCGTGCCATCAGGGTTGTGAGAGCCGCCTCACACATCGCGACGCGACACGTGGTCCGCGCTCTCCGTATGAGGGACATTGCACTGTGTGGCGCACTGCGCGCCGCGCAAGGATTTCCGAGGAACGCCGGATGGACACATTTGCACGCGACCGCGGCGGACGGCTTACGTTCAGCGGCGCTCTCGTAGCGGCACTGTTCGCCCTCGCGGCGTGCACGAGCGGCGATGGTGGCGGAACCCCGGGCGGGAGCCAGGGGCCCGACCCGGTCGTCCTCGATTTCGCGATCGCTTACGTCAAGCGCCCGGTTCCGGAAATGGAGATGCAGTCGGATGCGCGTCAGCTGCTCGAGTTCCACGAGGGCAGCGATCTGTTCGTCCGCGACCGCGCTTCGCCTTCATCCGCCGAGATCAACGTCACCGGCGAGATCACCGGGGGTCTGGGCGACGTCCGCGACGTCGAGCCCTCGTACGACGGCACCAAATTCGTCTTCGCGATGCGCGAACCCCTGATCGAGGGCGCCGACGAGGAGGATCAGCCGACCTGGAACATCTGGGAGTACGACGTTCCGGGGCGGGCGCTGCGGCGGGTGATCCCCTCCGACATCATCGCCGAGGAGGGTCACGACGTCGCGCCGCACTACCTGCCGGACGGCCGCATCGTCTTCGCGTCGACGCGGCAGCGGCAGGCGCGCGCCATCCTTCTCGACGAGGGCAAGCCCCAGTTCGCGGCGCAGGACGAGGACCGGCGCGAGCCGGCGTTCGTGCTGCACGTGATGGATGCCGATGGCAGCGACATCCACCAGATTTCCTTCAACCAGAGCCACGATCTCGAACCCGCCGTACTCGACGACGGACGCATCGTCTTCAGCCGCTGGGACCATGCCGGCCCGCAGAGCGAAATCCACCTCTATGCCATGCGGCCCGATGGCAGCGATCTCGAGCTGCTGTACGGAGCGCAGAGCCACATGACGGGCACGGACGGCTCGGAGGTTCAATTTCTCGATCCGCGCCCGATGGCGAATGGCGAGGTGCTCGTACGCGCCCAACCGTTCAGCGCGGAGGACTTCGGCGGGCAGCTGCTCACGATCGATACGGTCAACTATGTCGAGGACACGCAGGCGAACCTTGCGAACAGCGGCGCGCTCTCGGGCCCCGCGCAGAAGCTCGCGACGCCGAATCAGGTCCTGACGATTCCCGGACCCTCGCCCGGCGGCCGCTACAGCTCCGCGTACCCGCTGCGTGACGGCACCGGTCGCCTCCTCGTGAGCTGGAACCAGTGCCGCCTGCTGGACGGCGAACGGATCATTCCGTGCACCGAGGATCTGCTCGAGGCGGGCACGCTTCCGGCCGCGCCGCCGCTGTATGGCATCTGGATGTACGACCCGCGGGACGAGACCCAGCTGCCGGTCGTGACACCCACGGAAGGCTGGATCTACACGGACGCCGTGGCGCTGCAGGCGCTCACGCCGCCGCCGGTGCTGCTCGATCGCGTCGCCGGTCTCGACTTCGACGCCGAGCTCGCGACCGAAGGCGTCGGCATCCTCGACATACGCAGCGTCTACGACTTCGACGGTGCCGACATTGCGCCCGCCGGCATCGCAGCGCTCGCCGACCCGGCGTTGACCACGGCCGCCGAGCGCCCCGCGCGCTTCCTGCGGATCGAGAAGGCCGTCAGCCTGCCCGATGAGGACGTCCGCGATTTCACCGGCACTGCATTCGGGGTGACCGCGGCCTTCGGGATGCGCGAGATCCTGGGTTACGTAATGGTCGAGCCGGACGGCTCGGTTCGCACGAAAGTGCCCGCCAACGTGCCGTTCGCGGTCACGGTGCTGGACGCAGACGGTCACCGCATCGGGCCGCGCCACAACAACTGGCTGCAGGTGCGTCCGGGCGAGGAGCTGCGCTGCAACGGGTGCCACGATCCGGGCAGCGGACTTTCCCATGGTCGCTCGGATCTGTTCGACGCCGTCAACGACGGCGCGACGACCACCGGCCAGCCATTTCCCAACAGCAACCCGGCGTTCTTCGCGGATTCAGGCGAGACGATGGCGCAGGTGCGGACGCGGATCAGCTGCCAGACCGATTGCGCAGCGCTCCTGCCCCGGCTCGACATCGTGTTCGACGACGTGTGGACCGACCCGGTCGCCGCGAACCGCGCACCCGATCCGAGCTTCGCGTACCGCTACGCCGATCTGCAGACGCCGGCGCCGACCAGCGCCGACTGCACGACGGGCTGGCGCGCGGGCTGCCGTGCGACGATCCACTACGAGAGCCACATCCATCCGCTGTGGAGCAAGCCGCGAGTCACGCTGGCGGCCGACGGCGTCACGGTGCTCGCCGACGACACCTGCACGACCTGCCACACGGGCGTCACGGCAGCGGCAGGCTTGGATCTGGCCGATGGCGCGTCCGCTGCCGAACCCGAGCACTTCAATGCATATCGGGAGCTGCTCGCGACCGATGACGGACAGCCCGGGCCCGTGATGTTCGCGGGCCGGGCGGGCGACTCTGTGCGCTTCTTCACGGTTTTCGCTCCCGGTGGCACCCACGCAGGCCGCCTTATGTCCAGCGAGTTGAAGCTCGTCTCAGAATGGGTCGACCTTGGTGCGCAATATTTCAATGACCCCTTTGCCGCACCGCTCGATTGACCGATGGTCCGATGCCTGCTGTCCGCGATGCTTCTGTTCGCAGCCCTGGCGCCGGTCGCGGCGACCGCGGCTGCGGATGCGGAACAGGTCGTCGTGCAGGATCCGTATCTCGAGTTCCGCACCGGACCCGGACGCGGCTATCCGATCTTCTACGTCGTCGATCGCGGCGAAGCGGTGAGCCTGCTGCGCCAGCGCACCGACTGGATCAAGGTGCGTTCGGATCGCGGTCGCGAAGGCTGGGTGCATCGCTCGCAGCTCGAACGCACGCTGACCCCGCAGGGCGAGCAGGTGAAGCTCGCGGGTCCGGCGCCCGAATCGCGGATGGAACACCGTTGGGAAGTCGGTCTCGTGACCGGCGACTTCGGTGGCGCGAACATCGTATCTGCTACGGGCTCGTATGCGCTCACGCAATCCCTGCATGCGCGTCTCGACGTGACCCACCTGCTCGGCAGCTACTCGAACGGGTTGATGGGGACCGCTGGCCTGCTGCACGCCTTCATGCCGCAGTGGCGCGTCTCGCCCTTCGTTTCGCTCGGCGGAGGGGTGGTGAACATCTCGCCCAAGGCGACGATCGTACAGTCCGGGGACCGCACCGACCCGGCGGCGTACACGGGGCTCGGTGTGCGCGGCTACCTGACGAACCGCTTCCTGCTGCAGGCGGAGTACCGCAAGTTCGTGGTCCTGACCAGCCGCGACGATAACGAGGAGATCGACGAATGGACCATGGGCTTCATCTACTTCTTCTGAGCGGCGCCGCGCTCGCCTGCGCACTCTGCACGCCGATCGAGGCGGCAGAGGCTCCGGTTGGCGGCGGAAGCGAAACGCCGCAGGTCGTCGTGCCGCAGGTCGAGCGGCGCAACGTCAAGCCGCCGCGCATCGACGCGGAGAATTTCGAGGTGGGCGCCTTCGTCGGCACGATCGCGATCGAGGACTTCGGCAGCAGCATGACCTACGGGGCGCGTGCCGCTTACCACTTCACGGAGGATCTCTTTGCCGAGGCGACCGTCGGCACCGCCAAGGCCGGGCGCACGAGCTACGAGGACCTGAGCGGCTCGGTCGAGCTGCTGACCGACAGCGAGCGTCAGTTCACCTACTACGATCTCTCCGTCGGCTGGAACGCGCTGCCGGGCGAGGTGTTCTTCGGCGGGCGGCGCGCCATGCCGAGCTCGGTCTATCTCTCGCTCGGCGCCGGCAGCACGCGCTTCGCCGGCGACGACAACTTCACGCTGATCGCCGGCGCCGGACTGCGGCTGCTGGTGACCGATTCCATCGCCGCGCACCTGGGGGTGCGCGACCAGATGTTCGAAAGCGATCTGCTCGGCTCGAAGAAGCTCACGCAGAACCTCCAGTTCAGCCTCGGGCTGACCGCATTCTTCTGACGACTCGGAGCACCACCATGCGAACCGGACGCACTCTGATCCCGACACTGCTCCTCGCGCTGCTGGCCGGCACCGCAACGGCGACCGGGCCCGCGCCGGCGGCGCCGGATTTCACGCTGCCCGCCCGCGACGGTGGCGAGGTACACCTGAGCGAGCTCAAAGGCCAGGTCGTGATGATCAACTTCTGGGCGACATGGTGCGGCCCGTGCCGGCAGGAGATGCCGCTCCTGCAGCAGATCCATGCCAAGTACGAGCCCCTGGGCTTCACGATGCTTGGCGTCAACGTCGAGCCGGACAGCGCGGCGGCTCAGAACTGGCTCAAGGGCATGGCCGTCAGTTTTCCAATCGTCTTCGACCGCAAGAGCGAGGTCAGCTCGAGTTTCGGCGTGGAAGCCATGCCGAGCTCGATCCTGATCGATCGCGAGGGTCGCATCCGGCACGTGCACCGCGGCTACAAGCCAGGCGACGAGGCCGTGTACGCGGACCTGGTCCGCGGGCTGGTCAAGGAGTGAACATGAAGAACGTCGCACGGTTGCTTTGCATGGCGTCGCTCCTGCTCGCCGCCGGTTGCGGGAGCGTCGAGCCCTGGGTCAAGCCTTACGAGCGGCAGAACTTCGCCGATCCGATCATGGCACTCGACCGTGATCCGGTGTCATCGGCGTACATCAACCACGTCTTCGAGGCACGCGAGGGCGCCCGCGGCGCCGTCGGCAGCCACGGCGGCGGCTGCGGCTGCAACTGAGCCGGAGCTCGTCGCGGATGATTCACACGCGCATCACGGTCCCGCTGATCCTGCTGGCCGTGTCTGTTCCCGCCACCGCCGGCGTGCTGCCCGACGACCGCGCCGACGTGCTTTACCACCAGTACGACGGTGGCGGCGTCACGATCGACGGCCCGTCGCTGCTGGTGCGGAAGAAGTTCGCCGAGAAATACGGCGTGACCGCCAACTACTACATCGACATGGTCTCGAGCGCCTCGATTGACGTGGTCACGACCGCGAGTCCGTACAAGGAGGAGCGCACGCAGGGCAGCCTTGCTTTCGACATGCTGAACGGCAAGTCGCAGTACAGCCTGAGCTTCACCAACAGCGAGGAGACCGACTACACGGCGAACTCGCTCTCCTTCGACGTGAGCCAGGACATGTTCGGCGATCTTACGACCGTGTCGTTTGGATTCAGCCGTGGCTGGGACGAGGTGCGCAAGCGCGGCGACGATGCCTTCGTCGAGTCGGTGGACCGGCGCACCTACCGGGTCGGCGTCTCGCAGATCGTCACCCCCTCCCTCATGATGGGGCTCTCGTACGAGCTCGTCACCGACGAGGGCTTTCTCAACAACCCGTACCGCTCGGTCCGCTATCTCGATGCGGAAAGCCCGGCCGGCTACACCTACCAGCCCGAGGTTTATCCGAACACGCGCACGAGCAGCGCGGCATCGGTGCGCGGGCGCTATTTCCTGCCCTACCGCGCCGCCCTGAGCGGCGAATATCGCTACTTCACCGATACCTGGGGTATCGGCGCGCACACCGCCGAGGTGACCTACACGCATCCCTGGACCGAGCGGTGGATATTCGAGCTGGGGCTGCGCTTCTACACCCAGGACGCCGCGGACTTCTACTCAGACCTGTTCCCGTTCGCGGACGCGCAGAACTTCCTGGCGCGCGACAAGGAGCTCAGCACCTTTTCGAATCAGATGATCAGTCTGGGCGCGACCTACGAGCTGCCGCCGGGCTGGAAGTTCCTCAAGCGGTCGACGCTGAGCTTCTTCTACGACCGCATGCAGTTCCAGTACGACGACTTCCGCGACCTCACGACGGCCGGAGCGCCCGGCGCGGAGGCACTGCTACGAGTTCGACGCGAACGTATTCCGGTTCTTCTTCTCCGGCTGGTTCTGAGCTCCGCTGCGCCGGACCGCGACCGGTCGGAGTCGCTTCAGCGATCACTCACCGGACCTGCGCCGCCGGCCGCGCCCGAGCGGCACCTGCTGCGTGATGCAATGGATGTTGCCCCCGCCTAGCAGGATCTCGCGCGCGGGGACGCCCACTACCTCTCGCCCCGGAAACAGGGTCTTCGAGCTTCCGCAGTGCCACACCGTCGCGTCTCGCGTCGAGCAGCGGCACGACCACGCATCGGTTCCCGATGTAGAAATTCACGTACGAGCCGGCGAGCCGCATGCCGGCGGAACGAGTGGTGAACTCGCCGCTCGGGTCGATACCCTCGGCTTCCCGCCGCGTCATCCGCAGCGGGCCCGGTTGCTCGAGCTTGTGGACGCGAAGGCGACGACCGCGAGCATCGCGTGCCGCGTGGAGTCGCTCCCACGCGTCGCGCGAGACTTCGTACTGCGGGTCGCGCCGGTTGCTCGGTCCATGTGAGCACGACCTCGCCCGGGCGCACGAAGCAGCACAGGTTGTCGACATGGCCGCTGGTTTCGTCATCGACCACACCACGGCCGAGCCAGATCACCAGCTCTATCCCGAGATAGCGCTCGAGCAGCCGCTCGATGTCCGTGCGCGTGAGCTTCGGATTGCGATTCGGGTTGAGCAGGCAATCTTCAGTCGTGATGAGCGTGCCCTGCCCGTCGACGTGGATCGCGCCGCCCTCGAGCACGAACGGCGCAAAGTACCGGTCGCGGCCTTCGATCTCGAGCACCTTTTTCGCCACGACGTCGTCGAGATTCCACGCCCGGTAAAGACCGCCTTCCAGGCCGCCCCAGGCATTGAACATCCAGTCGACGCCGCGGACGCCACCGCGACCGTTGACCACGAAGGTCGGCCCGACGTCGCGCATCCAGGCATCGTCGCTCGAAAGCTCGACGACACGCACTTGCGGCGGCAGCACGCTGCGGGCGTGATGGAACTGGCCAGCTGATACGCCAATCGTGACCGGCTCACTGCGTGAGATCGCCGTGGCAACGGCCGCGAACGCCGCCTGCGCAGGCTTTGCGCCCATTCTCCAGTTGTCCGGTCGCTCGGGCCACAGCATCCAGCAACCCGCATGCGGCTCGAACTCGCCGGGCATGCGGTAGCCATCCCGGCTCGGCAGTGACTTCAGTGTTCTCGGCATCGCGTCGCCGCTCCCGTTGGAACGGCT
Organism: uncultured Gammaproteobacteria bacterium; assembly: GCA_963728295.1. Classification (GTDB taxonomy): domain Bacteria; phylum Pseudomonadota; class Gammaproteobacteria; order Steroidobacterales; family Steroidobacteraceae; genus DATJKD01. Next base: position 367,586 of record CAVSKB010000019.1, read on the forward strand.
GCGATGCTAAAGGAGTGCACCTAGATCGACCAGATCGCGAGGCTCGTGGTCGCGAGCGCAGCACCGATCGCCGCCCCGGCGACGACGTCCGAGGGATAGTGCAGACCGAGCACGACGCGCGACGCCGCCATCGCAAGCGCCAGCGGCAACAGCGCGGGCAGCAGCCACGGATAGTGCGCGCCCGCAAGAATCGTGAAACTGACCGCGTGGAGCGTATGGCCGGACGGAAAGCTGTAGCGATCGAGAGGCGTCGTGCCGCAGAGTATCCCGGCATGCGAAATGAATGGTCGCTCGCGCACCAGGCGCGTCTTCAGAAACTTGTACAGCGCGGCGCCTGTTGCGCCGGTGACCGCCATCATGAGCGCGATGCGCCAGCCGCCGTCGAACGTCGAGCAGAGCCACTGCGGCCATCAACGCATACCAGAGCACGCCGTCGCCCGCGCGACTCACCGCGGCGAAGAACGCGCGCACGACCGGCCGACGGCAGGCGCGGTTGACGCGCAGGCAGAGTGCCTGCTCCGCATGATCCATCCGCTGCCAGAATGCCGGCAGGGTCGTGTCGGTCATGAGACCACCTCGATCGAGACCTCGCCGGCGCCAAGAATGGCCGCCGTATCCTTCAACGGGATTTCAGCCGGTATTAAAGTTTCATTAAATCAGCATGATATGTAATACACCTCAACCGCTGTTTACACCGGGCAACCCATTGGGCAGCCCGAGGACGACGGCTGGAGTCAGCTTGCTCCTGGCGCTCGGGGCCATCGAGCTCCTGTCGGGATGCGGCCCGCGAGCGGCAACGGCTGACTGGGCTGCACCCGCGGTCCTGGTGTCCGCGCCAGCAGTGGCGGGAAGCCGCTACCCCAGTCTCGCACCCCGCCCGGACGGCGGTGCGGTGCTGAGCTGGGTCGCGCCCGCCGCCGAGGGCGAGCATGCGCTCCAGTACTCGACCTGGACGGATGACGACTGGACCGCGCCGGTGACGGTGAGCACCGGCGCGCGCTGGTTCGTCAACTGGGCGGATTTTGCGTCGGTGGTTCCGTTGGCGAACGGTCTCTGGGCGGCGCACTGGCTCGAGCAGCGCGCGGGAAATGTCTATTCCTACGACGTGCGCCTCGCGGTGTCGACGGACGAGGGGCGTAGCTGGTCGGCACCGATGAGCCCGCACGACGACGGCACGCCGACCGAGCATGGCTTCGTGTCGATGGCCGGCGCGGGCAAGGGTGTCGCCGCGATCTGGCTCGACGGCCGCAACACCGGTGGTGGTGAGCATGAAGAATCGGCGCACGGCTCCGCGGCCGGCGCAATGACGCTGCGCACGGCCGTGATCGACGCGCAGGGTCGCCTGGCAGGCGGCGATCGTCGAGCTCGACGCGCGCGTCTGCGACTGCTGCCAGACCGACACCGCAACCTCAGCGGAGGGTCTCGTGGTCGCGTATCGCGACCGCGACGAAGGCGAGATCCGCGACATCTCGGTCGTGCGTGCAACGCGCGAAGGCTGGTCCGCGCCGTCGCGCGTGCACCGCGACGACTGGCGGATCACGGCCTGCCCGGTCAACGGTCCGGCAATCGCCGCACTGGGTCGCACCGTGGCCGTCGCGTGGTTCACGGCGCCCGACCAGCCGCGGATACGGCTCGCCTTCTCCGACGATGCTGGCGTGAGCTTCGCCGCGCCGCTCGAGATTGCGAGCGGTCGGGTCACGGGTCGCGTCGACCTGGTGCTGCTCGACGACCGGCGCGCGGCCGTCAGCTGGCTCGCCGAGAGCGAGCCGCGGAGCAGAGATCCGCGCACAGCTCTGGACACGTGCCGGCGCGGTCGGCTCGCCGCTCACCGTGGCGGCCGCAAACGTTGATCGCTCGGCAGGGTTCCCGCGGATGGCGCTTGCCGGCGACGTCCTGCTCTTTGCCTGGACGGAGGTCGCCGCCACGCCGGCGGTGCGCACGGCGATCGTCCGGCTGCGCTGACCGCCGGCACGAGCCTTGTGCTAGCATTCCGGCCCCTTTTCAGGCGGCCAGCCGGAGCCTAAGAGATGTCCACGGCGATCAAACTCGAAGTCCCCGCCCAGGGGAGCAGGATCACCATCTCGAACGGCAAGCTCGTCGTGCCGGATCAGCCCATCGTGCCGTTCATCGAAGGCGATGGCACGGGGCCGGACATCTGGCGCGCGTCGGTGCGCGTGCTCGATGCCGCGGTCGCGAAGGCCTACGGCGGGCGGCGGAAGATTCACTGGATGGAGGTCTACGCCGGGCAGAAGTCGAACGACCTCTTCAACACCTGGCTGCCCGACGAGACCGTCGAGGCCTGCCGGGAATTCCTCGTGTCGATCAAGGGACCCCTCACAACGCCGATCGGCGGCGGAATCCGCTCGCTCAACGTCGCCTTGCGCCAAATGCTCGACCTCTACGTCTGTCTGCGACCGGTGCGCTGGTTCAAGGGCGTGCCTTCGCCCGTGAAGTCGCCGGAGAAGGTCGATATGGTGATCTTCCGCGAGAACACGGAGGACATCTATGCGGGGATCGAGTTCGAGGCCGGCTCCGCCGAGAACAGGAAGTTCCAGGAACTGTTCAAGCAGGCGTTCCCGAAGCACTACGGCAAGATCCGCTTCCCCGAGACATCGGGCATCGGCATCAAGCCGGTCTCGCAGGAGGGCACCGAGCGGTTGTTCCGCGCCGCCGTGAAGTACGCGATCGACAACAAGCGCAAGAGCGTGACGATCGTGCACAAGGGCAACATCATGAAGTTCACGGAGGGCGCGTTCCGGAACTGGAGCTACGCACTGGCCGAGCGCGAGTTCGGCGCGCATGTCTACACCTGGGAGCAGTGGGAACGCACCAAGGCCGACAAGGGCGAGAAGACAGCCAATGCCGAGCAGGACGCGGCGAAGCAGGCCGGCCGGATCATCGTCAAGGATGCGATTGCCGACATCACGCTGCAGCAGGTACTGACGCGTCCCGACGAGTTCGACGTCATTGCGACGATGAACCTGAATGGCGACTACCTCTCGGATGCGCTCGCGGCGCAGGTCGGGGGCATCGGCATCGCGCCGGGCGGCAACATCAACTACGTGACCGGTCACGCTGTGTTCGAGGCCACGCATGGCACCGCACCGAAGTACGCCAATCTCGACAAGGTCAACCCGGGCTCGGTGATCCTCTCCGGCGAGATGATGCTGCGCTATATGGGGTGGACCGAGGCGGCGGACGCGATCATCGTCGCGATGGACCGCACCATCGCGCAGAAGATCGTCACCTACGATTTCGCCCGCCTGATGGAGGGCGCGACCGAGGTCAAGTGCAGCGAGTTCGGCGACGCGCTGATACGCAACCTCTGATCGCGAGGGCGCATCCCGGACGCGTCGGAGGCGCAGCGTGAACCGCGGCCCGGCGGTTGCAGCCAGTCGCGACGAGCTCGTCGGTGACTGCGCGCAGGCGCTGGTCGACGCATTCGCCGGCTACAACGCCGAGTTCCGCGCGATCACCCAGCGCGCGAGGCAGCGATTCGAAGACCGTGACTGGCGCGGCAGCCAGAAGGACGCGGTCGAGCGCATCGACCTCTACAACCGCTACGTCGACGGCACCGTCGAGCTGATGCGGCACCGGCTGGGCGAGGATGTCTGCGAGCGCGCGATCTGGTCGGCGATCAAGCGGCGCTTCGCCGAGATCATCGACCCGCTGCCGGACAACGAGTTTACGAAGACCTTTTTCAGCTCGGTGACGCGGCGTACCTTCGGCACGGTCGGCGTCGATGCCGCGGTCGAATTCATCGCGCTCGATCTCGATCCGCTCGCCAGCGTCCACGTCGCATGTCGAGACCAAGCAGTACATCAACCGCGGGTCGCCCGACCTGCTGATCGAAGAGCTGCTGGCCGACTTCCGCTTCCGAACGGCCTATCGCGACTTCGACCACAGCGTCCGCCGCGTCGCGGACGAGGTCAAGGCATCGCTCGAGGCGGAGGGTGAGCGGCGCAGCATCGAGACGCTCGAGGTCATCAAGGAGGTCTTCTACCAGATGACCCGCGCCTATCTCGTCGGGCGGGTCGGCGGCCGGGGCTGGGCGATGCCGTTTGTCATCGCGCTGCGAAACACGGATCGTGGCGTGCTGGTCGACGCGGTAATGCTCGACGAAGGTACCGTCAGCGTGCTCTTCAGCTTCACGCGTTCGTATTTCCACGTCGATCTCGCGCACGTCGGCGAGGGCGTTCAGTTTCTGAAGGAGATCCTGCCGCGAAAGCCGGTAAGCGAGCTCTTCACGGTGCTGGGACGCGCCAAGCAGGGCAAGACCGAGCGCTACCGGGAGCTCTTCCGCCACCTGCAGCACTCCGACGACCGGTTCGTGCCGGCCCCCGGGGAGAGAGGCCTGGTGATGGTGTGCTTCACCCTGCCCTCCTTCGACGTCGTATTCAAGGTGATCCGCGATCATTTCCCCGTGCAGAAGAACATCGCCCGGGAGGACGTACTCGGCAAATACGAGATGGTGTTCAAGCGCGACCGTGCCGGGCGGCTGGTCGATGCGCAGGAGTTCAAGAGGCTCAAGTTCCCGAAGAAGCGCTTCGCGCCGGAGCTTCTGGTGGAGCTCCTGACCTCGACGGCCGGAACGGTGCACGACGAGGGCGAGGACCTCGTCATCGACCACCTGTACATCGAACGGCGCATGACACCGCTCAATCTCTACATCCGCACGGCCACGCGCGACCAGGCCGAGCAGGCCGTGCTCGACTACGGGCAGGCGATCCGCGACCTCGCGGTGACCAACATCTTCCCCGGCGATCTGCTGCTCAAGAATTTTGGCGTGACGCGGCACAACCGTGTGATCTTCTACGACTACGACGAGCTTTGCCTGGTCACCGACTGCCGCTTCCGCGAGATCCCGCAGGCCGAGCACGACGAGGACGAGACGCGCGCCGAGGCCTGGTACTACGTCGCCGACAACGATGTGTTCCCCGAGACCTTCATGAACTTTCTGGGGTTCGACGCGCACCTGAAGCGGGTGTTTTACGAATCGCACGGCGAGATCCTGACCGCCGAGTGGTGGCGCGGGATTCAGCACCGCCTGCGCGACGGGGAGCTGCTCGAGGTGCTGCCCTACCACCGGCATCGAGTCCGGGTATTCAGCAGCCTTTGATTTGAGTCAGAGCCACCTGTCAGGTAGGCTCGGCCATCAGTTCTTTCCAGCGCGGATCGGTGTGCAGCGGCGCCAGGAACGGAGAAAGGTCCATTTCCCGCTGCATCCAGAAGATTTGATAGTCCGACGTCTCTGCCCCAGGATCGATCGCGTTGCGGTAGTCCTGAAGGGTCGAGACGGCTTCCTCCGTCATTCGACGATACGCATACACCTCGGCCAGGCGGATGTTCCTGCCCAGGTCGGATCCTCTGCCTTCGACCAGCCGCGCCAGTGCAGCGTCCGCCTCAGTCCGGCGACCCGGTGCATCGAACAGGAGGGCCAATCCGTGGTCGCGAGCCTCACCTTCGGGCAGGCGGAAGCATGCCGCGTGGACCTCGTCATACCGCCGCTGCAGGACGAGGACGCGGATGATCTCGAGCTCAATATCATCGTTGTCCGGACTCAGTTCCTTTGCCTTGAGAAACTCGGATTTCGCGTCTTCCAGCCGGCCCACGGCGACCAGCATGACGCCCAGGTTGTTGCGGTTGACTGCGGACAAAGGATCTCGCGCCACCATCTGCCGATGGAGGTCGACGTCGGCTTCGAGGTGACCGCCTGATTCGACGCTCACTTCAAAATCTGCATCCGCACCCGGATCGAGGCTGGCAGCCGTTTCAAGGTGCTTGTGTGCGTTTTCGCGATCACCCCCTTCGAAATAGAACCGCGCCAACGTGTAGTGGCCTTCAGCGACGCGCGGTGCGAGGGCCACGGCCTTGTGCGCCGCCTCGCCTTGTTTCACGCGGGCGACGGAGCGGGGCATGCTACCGCCATCGCCCAGTAGACTGTAGGCTCGAGAGAGTGCCGCCCATGCCCTCGCGTAGTCGGGCTCGAGGGACACGGCATCCTCGTAGTACTTGGCGGACCGCTCGGCGTCGCCTGGCCCCCGGCGATTGAAGAAGAATTCTCCTTGCAAAAACAGTTGATGCGCCGCCGCGGTGTTGGGCGCCGGGAAGTCATGTGTCGCATCGCTGAGCGACAAATCCAGGGCCGTCGCGACCGACGCAGCAATCTCATCCTGCACAGCAAATAGGTCACCGAGCGCGCGGTCGTAGGTCCTGGACCACAGATGTGAATTGCTCGAGGCCTCGATAAGCTGTGCGGTAATCCGCACCTGGTCGCCGGCCCGACGCACGCTGCCTTCGAGAACGTGGCTGACATCGAGCTTCGACGCGATCTCGCGAATATCGGTCTGCTGATCCCTGAATGTGAATGACGAGGTTCTCGCGATCACCCGTAGCGCGGGGATCCGGGTCAGTCGGTTGAGTATCTCGTCCGCAATACCGTCCGACAGGTATCTCTGGTCCTGCGCTGCGCTCATGTCGACGAATGGCAGGACGGCGATCGAATTCGTTGCTGCAGCGGCGGTGCGGGGCGCCGATTCCCGTGGTGGTTTGTCAGACAGACGACTGGCGACAAGCCACGCGCCACCCGCCAGGAGCATGATGCTTGCGATCGCCAGCACAGTCCGGTTCGACCGAGGCTGGGCGCGAGGATCCGGCGACGCCGGGGACAGTGAGGGTGGCGTCGGTGAAGGCGATGGCACGTCGATTTTGCCGTTGAGGCGGTAGCCCCGCTTCGGCAGCGTCTCGAGCATCGACCTGTACCGCTCGTCGCTACCAGCGTGGCTGAGCTGGCGACGCAGTTCAGAGACGCACCGCGACAGGGCGTCGTCGGTCACCACTGTGTCCGGCCACACCTCTCTCAGCAGTTCCTCACGCAGCACAACCTGCCCGGCGCTTTGTGCGAGCAGTACGAGCACGTCCATGACCTTGGGATCCAGCGCCTCGCGGCCACCAGGTCCAGAGACCTCGCCTGTACGCGGGTCGATAGCTAGCCCCTCGAGCCGAAAACCACTCTCAAGCGGCGGATCGCCGTGAATTTCGGATGAGGCGTTCATCTGGAGGCCGATATCGGAACGATATCAGGGTTTTATCAGGACACGAATGCCTCACCTCGCCAACCATTCGCGGCGCCAGGGCTACTTTCAGTCAATCAGGCGCTTGGGCAAGTCCGGCTCGCAAGGGAGACATCGATGGCTGACCACGACTACAACCATGAAGATCCTCGCAGATGCTCTCGGTTTCGTCGGCCAATGAACGTTTCCAAGCGATTTCACTCGCTCGTGCTGCTTGCCTGCGGGAAAGCGATCGTGGCCGTGGCATCAGCAGCTCCCGTGCAATGGGAGCACGCGGCGGGGGGAAACGGACACCTCTACGAAGTGATCCGGGTCGGACGTCAACTCCATTGGGACGAAGCCAGGCAAGCGGCCAAGGCACTCGGTCCTGGCTGGGACCTCGCGACGATCACCACCGCCGAAGAGAGCACATTCGTCAAGAGTCTTTTCGGGAGCGATCCGAGGTTCTTCAATCTGTTTCCCGTGGGTCCGGTGCCCCGGAACGGACCGTGGATCGGCGGTTTCAATATCGTCGACCGAAACACGTTCCAGTGGGTGACGGGCGAGCCTGTTTCGTTTACGGACTGGGGGCCCTTCTTCTTTTACAGCGGCAGGCCGATTTCCTACGCGGATTTTGCGCCCCCCTTTGGGGACGGGTCAGGGATCGCCTGGAGTACACCCCGCTTCGCTTTTGACTTCAATAGTCCGATCGCGTACGTCGCGGAGTCTTCCACGCCCGGGCCCGGCGGACTGGTGCTCACGAGATCCGCGGTACCAGGGTGCCACAGCGTGACGGGAACGGTAACCATTTCCCAGCCCGCGCCGCTGCAAGGCCTGGTCGTCAATCTCAGCGATACACTCAACTCGGCCAGGAGCCCCGCAACGCTGACGATCCCGGCGGGTGCAACGAGCGCCGCCTTCACGATCAAGACGTCGCCGGTCGCCTCGAGCGAGACGGGTAGTGTCCGCGCCACATTCGGCACCACGACGCTCAACCAGCCACTCACCGTGCGGCCGATGGGCTTGCTCTCTTCTCGCTCTCGCCGCCTACGGTCGTCGGCGGCAGCACCGTGACCGGAAGGGCAACGCTCGAGTGCAAGGCGGCGCCGGGACCGATCACCGTAGACCTGAAGAGCAATCACCCGGCGCTTGCGTCGCCCGTCGCTACGAGCGTGGTCATACCCCAAGGGCTGCAGTCGGAAACATTCGAGGTCACGACCCATCCGGCCCTAGCGCAAAGCTCGGTGTCGATCACGGCGTCAGCGAACGGGAGCGCGAAGTCCAGGACGCTCAGGTTGATTCCAGCCGCCTCGGTGAGCCCGACGAAGCTGAAGTTCGGAAATGTACTGGTTGACAGCTTCAGACCCAGCCCGGAGCAAAACGTGAGGCTCTACAACAAGGGTACGACGTCGTTCTCGATCACAGGCATCGAATTCAAGAACGGGTTCCTTCATTCGCGGCCCTTCCTGGGGAGACACAACTGTCCGGTCAAACTGGCGGCGGGCACCTCCTGCACGATCGCAGTCCGGATGTGGCCGACAAAAAGGGGAGTGAACTCCTCCACCCTGAGCATCCGGACGAGTGCCACGAGCACCCCGCTCAGCGTCTGGGTCTCGGGCACGGGCATTTAAGTTCCATTGTTTGCGCGGATACGGAGTAGACGACAATGAAGGAGCACCGCCGGTACCCCGGCAGCTTTGCCTCGACGGCGGCGGTGGCATCGATGCTGCTCTGCCCGCTCGCGTGGAGCGCCCCGGGCGATCTCGATCCTGCTTTCGGCGATATCGGGCGAGCCACGGAGCTGCCTGGACTGCTCGGCGATGTGTGGTCAATCGAGCCCCACGGGGACGCGTTCGTCCTGGGAGGCGGGGGACTAGCACCGTCCGACGACCCTGAGATCACCCTTTCCTTCGGTTTCACCGCCCGCATCGCGCAGAATGGTTCGATCGACCCGAACTTTGCAGGCGCGATACCCCAGGACCTGATCGTCCATGACGTCGCCACGCTGAGCGACGGCCGTGTCATCGGCGTCGGGCGCGGGTTCACGGCGTTTCGACTGACCGCGAGCGGTGCGCTGGATGCGACCTTCGGTGAGGGCGGGTTCGCGCAAGGACCGGCGGAAATGGATCTCTTCACAGGCGCGTCGGTCGTGCTCGATGACTCGGGGCGCGCGGTGATCGCCGGAAGTTCCGGACGTAGCCTGGCTGTTTTTCGACTGCTGCCGAACGGCGAAATGGATGACTCGTTCGGGGACGCCGGTGTGTTCACCTGGAGCGGCAACCGGACCTTAATTTCGCGGCCGCGCCTGTTGCGGATTCCTGATGGTTACCGCGTCATCCTGAATAGCTTCGTGTTGCCTTCCCCAGACATCCCGAGCCCGCGATCGTTCAAGTGCCGGGTCGTAGCGCTGCGTGACGACGGCGGGCTCGATACGACCTTTGGAGCTGCCGGGTTTGTGGATCTTGGCGAACTTTCAATTTGTGCTGGCCTTGCCGCGCAGCCGGATGGGGGGCTCGTAATCGCGCGCAATGGTGTAACTGCAATTCGCCTGAGTGCGAGCGGCGAACGGGATGCAAGTTTCAACACAGAAGAGGCCACGGCCGGGATGTCCGGTATCACGGCGCTGGCCGCCGCATCCGACGGTTCACTGCTCATGGCTGGCCCCGGCGACACAGGGATTTCCGGCTCGCTCGTGGTCAGATTGCGGGCGGACGGCATGCGCGACGCGTCGTTCGGCGATGTCGGTGCGACCTGGGTTGACCTGCCGTCGTCGACCGGGGTCCAGACCGTCTACGACATTTTGCCTCTGGCGGAGGGAGACATCGTGCTCGCCGGCGGTGTTCCCGACGCCGCGGGATTGGGGCATCCATTCGTCGCACGTTTGCTCGGCAATTCCGGAATGGATGGTCCGGGTGTGGTTGGCGTAAAGCGCTTCCTCATTGACGCGACATCGAACCCGAACCAGGCCGTCGTGGCCGTGCGCCGCACCGGCGGCCGCGCGGGTGCCATGAGCGTCGCATACCGGACGTGGACCAGCCCGGATGCCGCATCGCCGGCAGCCGAAGGACAGAACTACGTTGCCACTAGCGGGCGCCTGACGTGGGCCGACCAGGACTCCCAGGAAAAGGAGATCGTGGTGCAGCTGCTGGGCGAAATTGACGGCAACCCGGAGAACGACCGGACATTCGAAGTCCAGCTGTCGGATGTCCAGGGTGGCGGCCTCGGTTCAACGATCGCCACCGTCAACACGGGCTTCCTCGCTGCGATCTTGCGGATTGATCCAACGGACCTCACCGTAGACGAGTCGCAAGGCACGATCTCACTCAACCTGGTCCGAGACACCAACGTTGCGGGTGTGGTCTCGGCGACGGTGACGGCGTCGGCCGACACGGCAATTGCAGACAGCGACTATCGCTTCGAGCCCACCATCATCGAGTGGGCGGACGGCGACGCGTCGATCAAGACGGTGAGCATTCCGATCGTCGATGACGACGCGCAGGAATCCAGCGAATCCTTCACCGTAAGCATCACAGGTGCAACGAACGGCGCCCTGATCGGCGACCCGTCCGTCACCAGGATCACAATCAACGACGACGACCAGGATGACAACTCAGGCGGCGGCAGCCAGGGCGGCAGCTCGGGCGGCGGTCAATTCGGGCTCTTCCCGATGATTCTGCTGGGTTTCGCCGGCGTGTTCCGGGCCGTTCAGCAACGCCTGAGCCGACGCTCTGCGTTTCAGAAGGAATAGCGGAGGTTGACGTAGTAGCGCCGGCCGAAGACGTCGTACTGCGACGGGTCGGTGTTCGCCCCCTGCGCACTAGGGAAGATTGGCGGGTCCGCGTCGGTGAGGTTCTCGACCCCGACCCCAAGCCGCAGTCCACCGAGCATACCCGCTGCGAATTCGTAGCTCGCGTTGAGGTCGAAATAGTCCCTGCTTGGGATCCGGAACATCGGAGACAAGGTCCTGTCCGCGTCGGCCATGGCGTCGATGTAACGCCAGGTCGCACCGAGCGTCAGGTCTCGCCACGCGTAGCTCAGGTGCAGATTGGATTTCCATTCCGGAAACGAAGCGCCGACGCCCAGAGTAAACGAGCCGCCGACGGGTGAGCCGATCGTCCCGGCGAGCTCCTCGGGCGGTGCCGTACTGTCGGCGACGCTGATCGTCCACGAATCGACCCAGGCGACGAGCCAGGTGACAGCCAGCTGCCCCGGTCCGAGATCGAAACGCCAGTCGAGCTGCAGGTCCAGACCGTCGGTCTCCCAGTCGTACGCATTGCGCAGAAGCGCCCCGACATCCTCGATACCGCCGGAGACAGGGTTGCGCCCGAAATACGTGCACCATTCGTTCGCGGCGGAGAAGCTCGGGTTGTAATCGGCGTCGTAGCAGTTTTGGACGAACACCTCGAACGGAACATCCGTGATCCGGTCGGCGATGTCGATGCGGTACCAGTCGAGCGAAATCTGCAGGTTCGCCAGCAGCGAATCCGTCATGCGCGAGGTCCAGACCATGCCAACCGTGGTCGTAGTCGCCTCTTCCGGTCCCAGATCGGGGTTGCCCCCCGCCACGCCAGACGTGAAATCCGGGGCTCGAAACGTCGGTAGCGCGTCCTCTGGCACGCCGTGCTCAAGGCAGAGCGCCTCGACACTGGGAGCGTCGGGGCCGTTCCGCTGGGCGCTCCTGACGTCGCACGGCTCGACACCTTGCTCGAAGAAGAAATAGTCAAAGGTGGCGGGCAGCTGCGGCAGGTACAGCTCGTAGACGCTTGCGGCGCGCACGGCTTCCTGGAACGAGCCGCGCACGCGGATCCCATCGATCGGCTCGTAGAGCAGCTCCGCCTTCCAGGAATCGAAACTGCCAGCCGATGCATAGTCCGACAGCCGGTAACCGAGCACGGTCTCGAACGACCGCACCCCGGGCATGCCCGCGAAGACGGGCAACAGGACCTCGACGTACAGGTCAATGTTGTGATCGTTGCCGCGTATGTCCTGCGATGCATTGAACCCCTGGATGTCCGGTCGGCCGTCTGGCAGGAACACGCTCGCCACGGGCGAGGCGCTGTACTCGTACCGATCCTCCTTGTAGAAGATGCCAAAAGCCGCGCGAAGGTCGCCGGCCGGCAATGAAGCAAGCGGTCCGGAGATCGACGCCTCGACGATCGTTTGATCGACGCTCGAATGGTTGGACGCATCGACCGCAATGTAGTCCGCGCATTCGCGCGAGATCGACCCGAGCCCAAAGGGATCAAAGCCGCCGCACAGCGATACGCCACCGTCCGGTGCAAAGGTCAGCTCTTCGACCTTCGAGGTGAGCAGGTTGCCCGTCTGGTGATCGGTCTGGTCGTTGGCGCCGACCTGGACGTACGCCTCGTAATCCCAGCGGTCCAGAACCGACCCCGCCACACCCAGCGTCGCCTGGAACACGTCGTACTGGACCGTCGAGACACGCGGCCCAAGCTCCGACATGCGCTTGGCCAGATCCACAGGCGCGTCTGGTTCGGGTCGCGAATCGAGCAGCAGACTGAGATCGTCAGGTATGAACGGATTGTCGACCGGCATGAACATCGCGAACGCGGGTGTGGGCGCCAACTGCAGGCTCACCGAGTAGTCTGCGTACAGACCCTGCGCGTAGACGCGGGTCGATTCGGTCAGGTCGAACTCCGCGCGCGCGTATGCGGAGGTGCGCTTGAGCGGCAGCTGCAGCGCGTTCTGTGGCGCGAAGTTGTAAAGGTACACAAACTCGTTGAAGCTCACCGGGTCTCTTGCACCCCGATAGTTCGCGACGGCCGGCTGCTGCTGTTCCAGGAAGAAGAAGTCGCCAAGCGTGAACAGGGTCCCGTCCGAATTGAAACCAACGCTTTGCGGGTACGGCACCGATCCTGCGCCATAAGACGCCATCAACGCGTCGAAAGCCTGCTCGCTTGGCAAGTTATTGACGTCGAAGAAATTGGCCCGTCCCTCCTCGATGACTTCGCTTCCGCCCGGCAGGAAGGATCGCCCGGGACCCAGGGTGCCTAGTCCCGGCCCGATGTAGGCCAGCGCGTACTTCGAGAAGTCGCGATCGGCAAGGGTCACGAGCTCGCGATCCGAATATCCCACGGAGCCGATGATCGAGCCCCGGCCGCGGGCGAAGTCCGTGCCCGCCGTTAGCGCGGCCTCATATTGCGTGGCGTCGCCGCTATCCGTTTGCCCCCACGCGCCATCGATCTCGACGCCGTCGAAATCGCGCTTGAGCTTGAAATTGACGACACCGGCGAGCGCGTCCGAGCCGTACACCGCCGAGGCGCCGCCGGTGATGATCTCGACGGTCTCGATCAGCGAGGCCGGAATAATGTTGAGATCGGCGACGCCATTGCCGTTCGCTGGCATCAGCCGCTTGCCGTCCACCAGCACCAATGTCGAAGTCGGGCCAAGTCCTCTCAGGGCGACGTTGGCCTGTCCGCCGTTCGAGGGATTGTTCGAGGTGCTCGTGAACGCGGGAACAAACTGCGGCAGGGTATTGAGGGCGGATTCGACCGTGCGCGAGCCGCTGCGCTGGAACAGCTCCTCGGTGACCGAGACGATCGGGCTCGCGGAGTTGAAATCGGGCCGCGCGATGCGGGAGCCGGTCACGAAGATCTGCTCGAGCTCGGCCTCCTCGCCCAGTATCGGTGTCGCGCAGACGCAGAGCCCGACGAGAAGTGCGCCGCCGAGATGCTTGGCCACGTGCGAGTCGGGAGCGCGCACCGCGATATGCGCCCCCGGCACCGGTTTGACCCGGACGCGCGTACGCGTCATCGATGCACTACGCAGTTGACCCCCATCGGATTCATGAAAGACGAGGCCGTTGCGACGCTGACAGGCGCCTGTTCGAGCAATACCCGCTCGTCGACTTCTTCTTTCCTCAGCTGCCCTGGTTCAGGAGCCTCGAAGGGCATGCGGGCTACGAACAGCTCATGACCGAACGTACGCGCCGCATCGACAAGGCCCATGCCGAAATGGTGCAACTCGAGGCAAATGCTAAAGGGTCCGTCCTGCAGTTGCGCTAAGCGATTCTGAGGCCCGTAAGCCGTCATTGGGTCGAGCGAATTTCTCAGAAGGAGTAGCGGAGGTTGGCGTAGTAACGCCGACCGAAGGCGTCGTACTGCGACGGGTCGGTGTTGGCCTGGATGAAGCTCGGGAAGATCGGCGGCTCTTCGTCGGTCAGATTTTCGACGCCAACGCCGATCTGCAGTCCGTCGAGCACGCCCGTCGTTATCTCGTAGCTGGCGTTGAGGTCGAAATAGTCCATGCTCGGAATCCTGAACTGAGGATCCAGATCCAGATTCGAGTCGGTCATTGCATCGATGTAGTGCCAGCTCGCACCCACTGTCAGGTCGCCCCATGCATAGCTCAGATGCAGGTTGGATTTCCATTCCGGCAAGGAATCCCCGACAGCTCCCCCTATGGTTCCTTCAAACTCATCCTCCGGTGCCGTGCTGTCAACGACAGCGATCGAAAACGAGTCAAGCCACGAGACCAGCCAATTCGCCCCGAGCTGACCGGGCCCGAGGTCGAACCGCCAATCGAGCTGAAGGTCGACGCCGCTCGTCTCCCAGTCGTAGGCGTTGAACGACACCTGGTGGACGTCCTCGATCTCGCCGCTGATCGGGTCGCGACCGAAGAGCGAGCACCACTGGTTCGACAGGGAAAGGTCCGGGTTGTATCGCGTGTCGTAGCAGTACGGCACGAACTGGTCGAAGAGCACTGTCTCGATCTTGTCGCCGATCTCGATGCGATACCAGTCGAGGGAGAGCTGCAGGCGCGACAGCCAGGGACTGGACAATGGCGACGTCCAGACCAGGCCGATCGTAGTGGTGGACGCCTCCTCCTGGGAGAGGCCCGGGTTACCGCCCTCGACGCCGGGGGCCTCCTGGTCCGAGTCCTCGAACGTCGGCAGCCGCGCGGCCGGCACGCCCTGCCCCAGGCATAGCGCCTCGACGCCGGCCCCGTTCGGGCCACTGCGCTCCGGGCTCCCCACCGTGCAGGGGTCGACGAAGGGGCTATCGGTGAACTCGAAGAAGAAGTTGGCCGGAAGCTGCGGCAGGTCAAGCTCGAACACGCTCGGCGCCCGCACCGCTTCCTGGTAGGAGCCGCGCACGCGCAGGCTGTCCACCGGCTGGTAGAGCAGCTCCGCCTTCCACGAGTCGAAACGGCCTGCCGAGGCATAGTCGGACGAGCGATATCCCAGCACCGTCTCGAGCGAGCGGATGCCGGGAACGTCTCGCACCACCGGCACGAGCAGCTCCATGTACAGGTCGAGATTGTGGTCGTCTCCATTGATGTCGTCCGAGGCGCTGAACCCCTGGATGTCGGGCGATCCATCGGGAAGGAAGACACTGGCCTCGGGCGAGGCGGTGTATTCGTACTTGTCTTCCTTGTAGAAGATTCCGAACGCGGCCTTCAGTTCCCCGGCGGGCAGCGCGAGCAACGGGCCGGTCAGCGACGCTTCGGCGATCGTCTGCTCGACGGATGCATGGTTGAACGCGTCGATCTCAATGTAGTCCATGCACTCCGGCGAAATCGATCCGGCGCCGAAGGGATTGAACCCGCCGCAGACGGACACCCCGCCGTCCGCGGCGAAGGTCAGCTCGAGCATGCGGGACATCAGCACGTTGCCGGTCTGCTTGTCCTCCTGGTCATTGGCGCCGACTTGGGCGTACGCCTCGTAATTCCAGCCATCCAGGACCGTGCCGGACACGCCAAGGGTGACCTGGTAGACGTCGTAAGTGAACGTCCCGGTCCGTGGTCCCGTCTCCGACAGGCGCTTTGACAGAAACAAAGGCGCCGTGGGGTCGGCGCGCGAATCGAGCAGGAGCCTGAGATCGTCGGGTACGAATGGATTGCCGACAGGGATCGCGATATCGATCACCGGCGTAGCTGCGAGCTGCTGGGTGGCGGAGTAGTCCGCGTACAGGCCCTGCGCATAGACCCGCGCCGCCTCGCTCAGCTCGAATTCCGCGCGCGCGAATGCCGACGTCCGCTCGAGCGGCAACTGCAGGGCATTGTCGGGAGCGAAGTTGAACGTGTAGGCATAGTCGTTGAAAAAGACCGGATCCCGGACGCCACGGAAATTCCTCACACCCGAAAACTGGTTGTCCAGAAAGAAGGGATTGCCCGTCGTAAACACCGTGCCGTCGGCGTTGAATCCGAACTGCGTGTTGGTGGACAACGGCCCGCCGGGAAAGATTTGCGGACCGAAGAACGGTACCTCGCCCGGGGCGTAGCCGTATGAAACCATCAGCGCGTCGAACGCCGCCTGGCTGGGCCGGTCGGGGCCATTGAGGAGCACCCGCCCCTCCTCGATGAAACCGGAGCCACCGGGCAGGAACGAGGCGTCCGGCCCGAGCGTGCCGCGTCCTGGCCCACCGGCATAGCTCATTGAGTACTTCGAGAAATCCCGGTCGAGATAAGGGACGAGCTCGCGGTCGGCGTATCCCACGTATCCGACAATTGACCCTCGACCGTCGGCAAAGTCCGTACCGGCCGTCAGCCCCGCCTCATACTGCGTGCCGTCGCCGCGATCGGTCTGCCCCCAGCTTCCGTCGACTTCGACGCCGTCGAACTCGCGCTTGAGCTTGAAATTGACGACGCCCGCCAGCGCGTCGGACCCGTATACCGCCGAAGCGCCACCGGTGATGACCTCAACGCTCTCGATCAGCGACGACGGGATGATGTTCAGGTCGACGACGCCGTTGCCGTTCGCCGGCATCAATCGCCTGCCGTCCAGCAGCACCAGGGTCGACGTCGTACCGAGGCCCCGCAGGCTGACGTTGGCCTGTCCACCGTTGGCCGGGTTGTTCGACGTGCTCGTGTACGACGGGACGAATTGCGGCAGCGTGTTGAGCGCGGACTCGACCGTGTTGGAACCGCTTCGTCGAAAGAGCTCGTCGGTGACCGAGACGATGGGGCTGGCGGAATCGAAATCCGGCCGTGCGATGCGCGAGCCGGTGACTATCACCTCCTCGAAATCGTCGTCCTGGGCTGACGCCACGCCGCCGGCCAGCAAGAGTGCGGCGGCCAGCGCTATCGAAGCTGAACGATTCACCGGAGGCCTGTGCCGTCCACCGGTAGATTTCGGAAGGATGCCCTTCGAACCGGACTTTTGCGACAACGGTCTCAGCGTCAACAAGCCCCCAAGCGGTCGGGAGCCTCGGCGCACGCAGCCGCGCAAGGCTCCGACCCAGATGTTATTTGCGAGTTCTTTTAGACGGTTCGCCCGTCAAATTCAAGGATCGCCTACGCCATTTCGGTCCATTCGTCACGACGTTTTAGCGGCGAGAATGGTTCCGAGCCGATCCCCAAAAGATTGGCTCGCGGCGATTTGCTGGTATCGTTTCCCCGCTGGCGTATCCATCCTGGAACACACAATGCGCGCGATCCGCCTCTCTTACCTGACGCTCGTGACGCTCGCCGTCGCCGGGCCGGTCCTTGCACAGGACTCCAATATCACGATGCCGGTCGCCGAGCTCGAACAGATGCTCGCCAGGGAGCCGATGCAGATCGTGTCCGCGGACAAGAGCCGGCCTAAGGCCCCGGGGGATATCACGTCGAAGGCCGAGGTTTCGTTCGGGGGGCGGGAGCCTTTCCGCGTCAAGCTGCGCAGGTCGGACCCGGGCGCAGAGGGCTTCAACAACGTGCCGCGCTACGACCTCGCCGCCTACGCGATCCAGCAGCTGCTGATGGATCCTAACGAATATGTCATGCCTCCGACGGCGCTGCGCATGATTCCGGTCGCGGAGTTCAAGCGCAATTACCACGACCCCGCCGCCGTGAAACCGACCTTCAAAGGTGCGGACGAGGTGCTCTGTGTGGTGCAGTACTGGCTGCAGAACGTCACGAACCCTCCCGACATTCTCGACATGAACAAGTTCGACACCGACGCCGTGTATGCACGGCACATCGGCCAGCTCAACGTCTTCACCTTTCTGATCGAGCATCGCGACTCCAACCAGGGCAACTTCCTCATCTCCAAGGCCGAAGCAGGGACCGCGTGTTTTCTCGATCGATCACGGCGTCGCCTTCGCATCGCTCGACAGCGACCGGGGCACGGCCTGGTTGAACCTGCGTGTCGACCGGCTGCCGAAGGATACGATCGACCGCGTGCGACAGCTGGACAAGGATCAGCTCACAGCGAAACTGGGCGTGCTGGCCCAATGGGAGCTGCGCGATGGTCACTTTGTCCCGGTGGAGCCGACCGCGAATACGTCGCCCACTCGCGGCGTGCGGATCAAGGACGGCGTGGTGCAGATGGGTCTCACTCGCGAGGAGGTTTCGGGGGTTGCGCGCCAGGTGAAGCGTCTCCTGAACCAGGTCGACCGTGGCAGGGTCAAGGTGTACTGACATGCTGACGACGCTCCGACGGCCAGTCTCGCTCGCTCCGTTTTATCACTTCGCCAGAACCGCGGCCGGCGCGATGGCGGCGCTCGTCGCGCTCGGCGCGACGAGTGTATGGGCGCCCGTGCGCGCAGCCGAGAGCGCCCAGGTGGCATACACGGGCGTCGAGCGCGTGATCGCCTTCGCCGACGTCCATGGCGCCTACGACGACCTCACGCGGCTCCTCAAGGCGGCGGGTGTCGTCGATGCCGAGCTACGCTGGTCGGGCGGCCGGACGCACGTGGTCAGCACCGGTGACCTGCTCGATCGCGGCAAGGACTCGCGAAAGGTGATGGATCTCCTGATGCGCCTGCAGGGCGAGGCTGCGGCGGCGGGTGGGCAGTTGCACGTGACACTCGGCAACCACGAGGCGATGAACCTGCTTGGCCACGTCCGCGACGTAGCACCGGGTGAGCTCGAGGCCTATGCGGCGGAGGAACCCGCCGGCGTGCGCGAGCGGATGCGCGCCGAGTGGATCGCGCGGAACGGACCGGACTCCGGCGCGAAATTCGACACGCGCTTTCCGGTCGGGTACTTCGGTCATCGCGTGATGTTCGCGCCGGACGGAGTGTACGGGCGCTGGCTGCTCGCGCTGCCCGTGGCCATCATGATCGATGACACTCTATTCATGCACGGCGGCCCTTCCGCGGTACTGGCGGGGCTTTCGCTGCCGGAGATCAATCTGCGCTACCACGCTGCGCTCTCCGACTATCTGGCCACCGTAGCGCCGCTCGAGACGGCGGGACTCGTGCTCCCCGAGGACGACTTCGGCGATCGTTCAACGCGTGCGCAGGAGCGGCTGACCGCGCGCCAGTACACGGACCCGGCCGTCAAGGCGCGCGAAACCGAAGCCGTGCAACGGTTCGTCGCGGCGGATCGCAACCCGATGATCGAAGCCGACGGGCCCAACTGGTATCGCGGCGCCGCCATGTGCAATGCCTGCGCCGAGTCCGATGTGCTGCGGCCGATCCTCGCCGGTCTCGGCGCGAGCCGTCTGGTGATCGGCCACACCGTCACTCCCGATACGCGAGTCGTCTCGCGGTTCGACGGCACGGTCATAAAGCTCGATACGGGCATGAACCAGGCGGTGTATCACGGCCGCCCTTCGGCGCTGCTGCTCGAGAAAGGTGCCGCGCGGGCGATTTACGCCGACGCGCCGCAGTCCCCGGTCGAGATCCCCGCTGAAGGCCTCTATCTGAGCTCGGCCACGATGCCCGAGGCGGATGTGGCCGCGCTTCTCGGGCGCGGCCAGGTGACGGTCTCCGCGCCGCGCGCACCGGGCGTGATGGACGTCGTCGTGGCCGAGGATGGCCGCAAGACGAGTGCCGTATTCATCGCGACCACGGGGGCGGCGGCGCAGAAGGAGCTGGCGGCGATGAAGCTCGATCGCATGCTCGGACTCGGCCTGGTGCCGGCTACGGTCGAGCGGGAAGTGCAAGGGCAGCGAGGGATCCTGCAGGCGCGGCCCGCCAAGTGGACCACCGAGGCCGAGGTGCAGGCCAAAGGCCAGCGCGGCGTCGGCTGGTGCGCGCTGCCCGCGCAGTTCGAGCTCATGTATACCTTCGATGCGCTGATCGGCAACGAAGGCCGCTCGCAGGACCGGATTCTGTACGACGCGAAGGAATGGAACCTGCTGCTGACCGGCCACGATCGCGCCTTCGGCACGAAGCGGGACTTCCCGGCCCATCTCCAGCAGCGCCCGCCTCGGCCCGGCGCGGAACTTCGCAAGCGGCTCGGCACCCTGGACGAAGCAGGCTTGCAGAGTGCGCTGGGCGACCTCGTCGGCAAGCGCGAGATCAAGGCCATGCTGCAGCGGCGTGACGCCGTACTGACCGGTGCGGCCGCGGCGGCCGCAGCCCGCTGATCCGCGTCGCGACCCTTAGTCCGGCAGCGCGCGACGCATCACGAACAGGCTCGCGACCTGCGACCCGTCGACGTCGCTCGCCACGACCTCGATCGTGACCTCCTCGGAGTATCCATCCGGACAGGTGCCGAGGAAGGTCCGCCGGGCCGCGTCGAACTGCACCCATCGCGGCAGCGGCTTGCCCCCCGCGAGGCGCGCATTCAGGTTGAGCACGTCGCCGGGATCGGCGTCGCGGAACGCGTCCGCCGGCACGAAATGCCGGAACGGCCGGCCCGGCAAGTAGAGAAGATCGGGGATCGCCTGCCCCACTTCGGGCGGCACGTTGAAGGAATTCCGCTGCGCCAGCGCTCGGAACTCGCGGCCGATGGCGAACGCCAGGCCCATCCACACCAGCGCGAGCGCGAAGTTGAGCACCGCGAACTCAGCCGTCGTCCAGTCGAGCCAGTGCAGTCCCGCGTAAACGACACCGGCCTGGATCAGGTCGCCGACCCGCCAGAAGAAGGTGTCGATCGCCGTCTTGCCTTCGTACTTGGCGTCGCGATCGACCGGGAGGAAGAGCGCCTGCCGTGTGGTGTTCATCAGCGAGTTGTTGACGGCGTCCTCCCCGATCTTGACCAGCCGGATGATCGAGAAGATCGGCACGAACGCCATCAGGCCGTAACCGAGCGCTGCAATGACTGGCAGCACCATCAGCGCACCGCGGATCCCGACCCAGCGATACACGCGCGCAACGAGCAGCAGCTGGATCACGAGTCCGACGAGCGTGATCCAGAAATTGTAGTCGCCGTAGAAGGCCGTGATGACGACGTCCTTGGCCAGCGTGCCGGCCGACGCGGCCACGCGGGCGTCGGCGTCGCTCGACACCAGGCGGGAGAGAAGGAACCCACCGGTGGTATTGATCCAGTTCAGCAGCACGATGAACAGCGCGACCAGCAGCAGGTAGCGGTCGCGCAGCACGAGCTCGATCCCGCCGAGGAGCTTCGCCGGCGCGGCGCCGTGTTCCGGCGAGACTGCCCGCGACCCTTCGGGCGTCGCCGCCCTCGCGGGCCCGGCAAGCACGGCCGTCGCCGCGAGCACCAGCGTCGCGACCATCATCAGCCCGACGGGCTGTAGCGCCTGGACTGCGATCGATGCGAACTTGGCCCCTGCGAGTGCGCCCAGGTTGGCGCCCACCATGATCACCGGAAACAGCCGCTGACCGCTCTTCAGGTTGAACGTGTCGGCGGCGAACGCCCAGAACTGGGCGATCATCATCGCGCCGAAGATGCTCACCCAGACGAAGAAGGTGAAGGACGTGGAGATGCCGTAGTACGCGGTGGCCGAGAAGCCCAGCATGTTGACCGCGAAGAACACCGTCACGGCCTGCAGCAGGCGTTCGCCGTCGATGCGCTTGCGCACGGCGCCGTATAGGGGCACTACGAACATCAGCACCAGCGCGATGACGGCGTAGCCGTATGAGCGCACCTCGGGCGAGAAGTCCGTGAGGATGAAGGCCTCGCGCAGCACCCTGACGATGTAGTAGGAGAAGAGCAGCAGGAAGCCATGGAGGAAGAACAGGAACGTGCTGCGCCCCTCCCCCGGCCGGATGCGCGTGAACACCGTCAGCGCCCGCTCGAAGGGACTGAGCCCCGAATGATCCGTCAGCACTGCACCCCAACCTCCGCCCGATGGCTCACTTTCGACGGCCGTCGTCCGCGCCCCGAAGCCTGTCCGTTGCCAACATCATAATGCACATCCGGCTTCGATCAGGTCTGGCTGCGGGCCAGCGCCTGTTCGAGATCGGCGATGAGATCGTCGGGATCCTCGATGCCGACCGACAACCGCACCGTACCGGGCGTGATCGCCGACCAGGTGCGTTGCTCGGGTGTGAGGTCGCGGGGCTGCTGCATTTCCGGCGCAACGACCAGCGATTCGGTCGAACCGAGGCTCGCCGCGATCGCGAAGAGCTCGAGCGCCTCGGCAAACCGGCTGCCCGCCACGAGCCCGCCAGCGACGTCGAAGCTGACGATACTGCCGAAATCCTCCATCTGGCGCGCCGCCAGCTCATGGCCCGGGTCGTCCGCGAGTCCCGGATACGACACCCGTTCCACTGCCGGGTGGGCACGTAGGAACTCAGCGATGCGCTGCGCGCCACGGCACTGGACGTCGCGGCGCACGAAGAAGGTCCGCAGACCGCGCAGCATCAGGAAGGCCGCATGCGGATCCAGGGTAGGGCCGAGCACGGTCAGATCCGGCCGCATCGCCTGGATCAGCTCAGCGCGGCCGATCACGGCTCCGCCCATGACGTCGCCATGGCCGGAGACGTACTTCGTCAGGCTGTGCACGTACAGATCGAGGTCGAGGTCGCCGTGGCTGTGGGGACCGGCGAGCGTGTTGTCGAGCAGCGTAAGCGCGCCGTGCCGCCGGGCGAGCTCGGTGATCCTGCCGATATCGGCGACCTTGAGCACCGGGTTGGTCGGCGATTCGAACACGATCACCCGCACCGGCCGCTCCCCGAGTAAACGCTCGAGCCCGGCCAGATCGTCTATCGACAGCAGGCTGCTGGTGACGCCGAAACGGCCGAGCACACGACGGATGAGGCTGCGCGTCGGCTGGTACATCTCTGCGAAGTACACAACATGGTCGCCCTGCTTGGTGAGCGACAGCAGACTCGCCGAGATCGCCGCCATTCCCGAAGCGGTGAGCAGGCACGCGTCCCTGCCCTGCAGTTCTGCGAGCGCGTTCTCGAGCTGGCGAAGCGTGGGGTTCGACACGCGCGAGTAGTAGAAGCCCGCGCGCCGGCCCTCGTAGTACCGCCCTGTCTCGGCGACGTCATCGAAGGTGAACTTGACCGACTGGTAGATGGGCGCGACCAGCGCTCGATTGTCCGGCGGGATCTCGACCTCGGGGAGATGCGTCACGCGGGTGCGTTTCTTCATCGCTGTCCGCGCGAGATATCGCGGGTTTCCTCTCCGCCAGGTTTACACGAGCTCGAATTCGTCGGCATCGAGATGCACCGGAAAACCGGCGCGGAATGCCTGCAGCGAGGCCATGTCGAGTATCGCGGTTTCGACTCCGTCGCCGTCGCCCTCGCTCGAGACGGGTTCGCCGAGAAAGTCGATCGCCACGCTGCCGCCCAGGTACGACGCGCCGTTTCCGTCGCGACCCGTCCGGTTGACCCCGACCACGTAGCACTGGTTCTCGATCGCGCGCGCGCGCAGCAGCGTCGACCACGCCTGGTGCCGGCGCGATGGCCAGTTCGCGACGTAGATGAGCAGATCGCAGTCACCGGCACTGCGGCTCCAGACTGGAAATCGCAGGTCGTAGCAGATGAATGGCCGTATGCGCCAGCCCTTGAGGCTGCACTCGAGACGCCGGTCGCCGGCCGAGTAGTGCTCGTGCTCGCCGATCATCCGGAAGAGGTGACGCTTGTCGTAATGCGTGACCTCGCCGTCGGGCCGCACCCACAGCAGACGGTTGAAATGGCGGTCCCCGTCACGGATCACGAGGCTCCCGGTGACTACGCAGGAGAGCGCCGCCGCTTCCTCGCGCATCCAGTCGACCGACGGACCGTGCATGTCCTCGGCCTGCGCGGCCGCATTCATCGTGAAACCCGTGCCGAACATCTCCGGGAGAACTATGAGATCCGTGTGACCGGCGAGACCCGCGAAGTGCCGCGCAAGCGCGCGCCGATTCGCGGCCGGGTCTTCCCAGGCGAGCTCGGCCTGGACGAGCGTAACCCGCAGATGTGGATTCATGTCCGATGCTGCTCCATGTCGTTCATATCCTTCGCAACCGCTCTCCTGCCGCATCAAGAGTAGCTTCATCCTTCGCGAAGCAGAAGCGCACCAGCCGTTCGACCGGGGCCGGCAGGGAGAATACCGACACCGGGATGGCGGCGACGCCGTGCTCGATCGTCAGCCGCCGGACGAAATCGATGTCCGGCTCGTCGGACAGAGCCGAGTAGTCCGCCAGCTGGAAGTACGTACCGGCGCTCGGCGAGCAGCGGAAGCGCGTCTGGCCGAGCAGCCCGCAGAAATGATCGCGCTTGCGCTGGTAGAAGCCCGCAAGCTCGAGAGCGTGTCCCGGTGCCTCGGTCATGAAGTCCGCGAGCGCCGCCTGCAGCGGTGTGGCCACCGAGAACTGGACGAACTGGTGCACCTTGCGCAGCTCGGTCGTGAGCTCCTCCGGTGCGATGCAGCAGCCCAGCTTCCAGCCGGTCGCGTGATAGGTCTTGCCAAACGAGGACACGACCATGCCGCGCCCCGCCAGGGCATCGTGCGCGAGCAGGCCCTGGTGCGCGCGTCCGTCGAACACCATGTGCTCGTAGACCTCGTCCGCCAGCACGAGCGCCCCCGTGTCTTCGATCACGTCGGCCAGCGCATCGAGGTCGCCGCGAGTGAACACTGCGCCGCTCGGATTGTGCGGCGTATTGATGATGATGAGCCGCGTCTTCGGCCCGATCGCGTCGCCGACGCGGTCCCAGTCGACGTCGAATCCGGGACGCCGGAGCGGCACGCGCACGGCCACACCGCCGGCCAGCCGCACCGCCGGCTCGTAGGAATCGTAGGCCGGGTCGAGCAGGATAACCTCGTCGCCCGGATGGACGACCGCCTGCACGGCACAGAACAGCGCCTCTGTTCCGCCGGCCGTGATCGTGATCTCCGCCTCCGGGGAGACGCGTCGCCCATGCAGATCCATCACCTGGCGGGCGATCGCTTCGCGCAGCGCGCGGCAGGCCCGGCATGGGAGCGTACTGGTTGAGCCCTGCGCGCATGTGCCCGGCGACCATCTCGACCAGCCGTGGAGGCGGCGAGAAATCCGGAAACCCCTGCGACAGGTTGATCGCGCCGTGCTCCGCGGCCAGCCGCGACATCACGGTGAAGATGGTCGTGCCGACCTCGGGAAGCTTGGACAGGTGCGCCTCTCGCAGGCTCACGCCGCCGCGTCCCCGTTCTCGACCGCGGCCATCGCCGCCCCGATCAGACCGGCATCGTTGCCATAGCGGGCGACGACGATCTCCGCAGGGCTCGAAAGCAACGATCCAAACGACGGCCAGTTCTCGGTGACGCCTCCGCCGATGATGAACAGGTCCGGCCACAGGAGCCGATGCAGCTCCGCGAGAACCGCATTGACCTCGCCCGCCCATGCTTCCCAGCCGAGGCCGCGCTCGACGCGGGTTCGAGCAGAGGCGCGCTGCTCCGCCTCCTCGGCTCCTACCTGAAGATGGCCGAGCTCGGTGTTGGGTACCAGCCGCCCATCGACGAACAGCGCCGAGCCGATGCCGGTGCCAAGCGTCACGAGCAGCACCGTCCCGCCACGACCGCGGCCCGCGCCGAGGCGCATCTCGGCGAGACCGGCCGCATCGGCATCATTGAGAA
Source organism: uncultured Gammaproteobacteria bacterium (assembly GCA_963728295.1). Lineage (GTDB taxonomy): Bacteria > Pseudomonadota > Gammaproteobacteria > Steroidobacterales > Steroidobacteraceae > DATJKD01. Next base: position 393,253 of record CAVSKB010000019.1, read on the forward strand.
ATGCCACCGGCCGGTGGATGCGGGAAGCGAGCAGCGCGCGGGCGTCCGTACCAATCCAGCGTCGATCGATGTTCGCCGCCGTCATGGCGACGCCATTACGCACAACCGTCGGAAACGCAAGTCCGATCGGACCCGTGGAAGGCAGCCGGTTCGCGATGTCGGCGAGCAAGTCGACGACGTCGGCGGGCGAACCGCCCGCCGGGGTAGGCACTCGCCGGACCTCGTCGAGCAGCGCGCCCCGCACCGGGTCCACGCGGGCAGCCTTTACGAACGAGCCGCCAACATCAAAGGCGAGAATCTGCGCTTCAGCGGTGCGGCGGTGAACTCGGCTCACGATCGTCCCGGCGCTCAGCCCTTCTTCAGGCTTTCGATGAGGTCCTGGTTGGCCGCCAGCGCCATCTGCGCGTCGCGGTCGCGCAGTCTCTGCTGGTGGCTCATCCAGAACCCCGCGATGACGACGCCGATCGCGACGATGCTGATCATGATCGTAGCGAGCGCGTTGATGTCCGGGCTGACCCCCAGCCGCACCTTGGAAAACACCACCATGGGTAGCGTGCTCGACCCCGGCCCCGCGACGAAGCTCGTGATCACGAGGTCGTCGAGCGATAGCGTGAACGCCAGCAGCCAGCCCGACAGCAGCGCCGGCGCGATAATTGGCAGCGTGATGACGAAGAACACCTTGGCCGGCCGGGCGCCCAGGTCGGCCGCCGCCTCCTCGATGGACTCGTCGAGCTGCACAAGCCGCGACTGTACGATTACGGTGACGAATGCCATCGTAAACGTCACGTGCGCGATGATGATGGTTGTGATGCCGCGGCCAGCTGGCCAGCCTATCAACTGCTCCATCGTCACGAACAGCAGCAGCATCGACAGCCCGGTGATGACCTCGGGCATCACCAGCGGCGCTGACTTCATGCCGGACAGCAGCGTCCGCCCCTTGAACGGGCCGAAGCGCGTCAGCGCCAGCCCGCACAAGGTCCCGAGAATCACCGCGCAGCGTGGCCGAGACCGTGCCTATCTTCACGCTGAGCCATGCCGCATTGAGGATCTGATCGTTCTTCAACAGTGCCCCGTACCAGTGCGTCGAGAAGCCGCCCCAGACCGTCACCAGCTTCGACTTGTTGAACGAATACGCGATCAGCGACAGGATCGGGATGTAGAGGAACAGAAATCCCAGCACCAGCGCGGTGATCCGGAACCACGGCCGCCCGCTGTTCATCGAGGTGCCCCCCCGCCTGTCTCCTCCTTCTGCAGTTTCTCGAAGTACATGATCGGGATGACCAGCAGCAGCAGCAGCGCGATGGCCACGGCGCTCGCGACCGGCCAGTCGCGGTTGTTGAAGAACTCAGTCCAGAGCACCTTCCCGATCATCAGCATGCCGGGGTCGCCGAGCAGTGACGGGATCACGAACTCGCCGACCGCGGGAATGAACACCAGCAGGCAGCCGGCGACGATGCCGGGCATCGACAGCGGCAGCGTGATCCTGAGAAAGGATTGCCACGGCCGGCAGCCCAGGTCCGCGGCCGCCTCGAGCAGCGTCAGGTCCATCTTCTCGAGCGTCGTGTACAGCGGCAGGATCATGAACGGCAGGTAGGAATAGACGATGCCGATGTAGACAGCGAAATTGGTCTGCATCATCTGGATCGGCTGATCGATGAGGCCCAGGCTCAGAAGCGCGTTGTTGATCAGGCCGTTGTTCTTGAGGAGCCCGATCCAGGCGTAGACACGCAGCAGGAACGAGGTCCAGAACGGCAGGATCACCAGCATCAGCAGCATGTTGCGGGTCGCCGGGTTTGTGCGCGCGATCGCGTACGCCATCGGGTAGCCGATCAGCAGGCACAGCAGGGTCGACACCGCCGCGACCAACAACGATGTCAGGTACGACTGCCAGTACAGGTCGTCCTCGTAGAGAAAGGCGAAGTTGGACAAGTGCAGCTTGATTTCCAGCACCTGATCGGCCGCCCAGCTGAAGAGCGGCTCGTAGGGCGGCATCGCGATCTGGGTGTCCGCGAACGAGATCTTGAGGACGATGACGAACGGGATCAGGAAGAACAGCAGCAGCCACAGGTAAGGGACCGACGTGACCAGTGTCCTGCCCGAGGGCAGCACGCGCCGCGACCAGCGGCCGAGCCGGGACGTACGGGCCGCGCCGGCGGCGGCTCATTGCCCATCAGGACGATCGGTCCGGCATCGCTCACTTGCGTCACCACGACCGGGCTCGAGGCATGCCAGCTCAGGTAGACACGTCTCGTCCCAGGTGATGCGGTCGTCCGCGTGGCGGAAGACGTTCGGCTGGGTGACGCGCATGACCTTGCCCGTGTCGAGCCGCAGCAGATAGATGGAAAGGTCGCCCATGTAGGCGATGTCCGCGCACCACGCCCTTGGCGCAGTTGTCCGGGGCGGCCGGCTTCTCCCGGCCGATGTGCATCTTCTCGGGGCGGACCGCCACCCATACGGTCGCCCCGGGCGCCGAGCTGACGCCGTGATCGACGTAGATCGGCGCCGCCGAGATCGTCGCACTGGATGCGCACGTAGCCGGGCTCGTCCTCGATCAGCCGGCCCTCGAACATGTTCACCGAGCCGATGAACTCCGCGACGAAGCGCGAATTCGGGATATTCGTAGATCTCGCTCGGCGTGCCGACCTGGACGATTTCGCCGTGATTCATAACGCCGATGCGGCTTGACAGCGTCATCGCCTCCTCCTGGTCGTGCGTGACGACGATGAAGGTGACGCCGAGGGTCTCCTGGATGTTGATCAGCTCGAACTGCGTGTGCTCGCGCAGCTTCTTGTCGAGCGCGGCAAGCGGCTCGTCGAGCAGCAGCAGCTTGGGCTTCTGACGAGGGCGCGCGCCAGCGCGACGCGCTGTCGCTGACCGCCGGAGAGCTGGTGCGGCTTGCGCTTTGTGAACGGCCCGAGCTTGACGATGTCGAGCATCTCGTCGACACGCCGTGGTGATCTCCGGCTTGGTCACGCGTCGCTGCTTGAGGCCGAAGGCGACGTTCTGCTCGACCGTCATGTGCGGGAACAGCGCATAGGACTGGAACATCATGTTCACGGCCTGCTCGTACGGCGGCATGTTGGTCACGTCCAGGCCGTCGATGAAGACCTTGCCGGACGTCGGTCGCTCGAAGCCGGCCAGCATGCGCAGCAGCGTCGTCTTGCCGCAGCCGGAACCGCCCAGCAGGCAGAAGATCTCCTCCTGGTAGATGTCGAGGGTGACGTCGTCGACCGCGACGAACTCGCCGAACTTCTTGGTGATCGCTCCACGCTGGACGAAGGGCTTGGCGTGCGGATCGGTCCAGGGCTCGAACTTGAGCTGCTTGTCGCGGGGTGAGGTGGCCATGAGGCTCCGTTCGGTGGTTGCTGCGTTTGGCTGCTGCCGGAGCGCTAGCGCTGCGTTACCGGCCAGTGGTGAAAATCGACGGATCGTCGCGGAGCTCGGCGAGGACCTCGTTCGAATCGAAGCCCCGCCCGGCTGCGGCATCGGAGTCTTTGGTCTTGCGTCCGCAGCCCGTCAGGGCAAGTACGACCGTTGCCGCCGCGGCGGCGATGTATGCGAATGTCCGCATCGCATTCCCTTCGCGCCGGACTCCCCTGGGCAGCCGTCCTGCAGGCGAGCGGCCAGGCTGTTGCCGGACCGCCCCCTGCAGGCCCCCTTGCGTCAGCTCACTTGCCGGTCGTGAAGCGGGTCCAGGTCCGGTTGAGAAGCCGCGTGAACTCATCGGTCTCCGACAGGTCCGGGAACAGCTTCGCCTTGACCTCCGGCGGCGGGTAGACGCCGGGGTCGTTGCGCACGTCCTCGTTCACGAGTGCGATCGACGCAGCATTGCCGTTCGCGTAGTTCACGAAGTTCGAGTTCGCCGCGGCGACCTCGGGCTTCATCATGAAGTTGATGAAAGCGTGCGCGTTGTCCGGATGCGGAGCGTCGGCCGGGATCGCGTACATGTCGAACCAGATGATCGTGCCTTCCTTCGGGATGAAGTACTTGATGACGTTGCCCTGCCCGGCCTCGTCGGCGCGGTCGCGTGCCTGCAGCACGTCGCCGCTCCAGCCGAGCGCGAGGCAGATCTCGCCGTTCGCGAGCGCGTCGATGTACTGCGAGGAGTGGATCATGCGGATATAGGGCCGGATCGTCATCAGCTTGTCTTCGACGAGCTTGAGGTCGTCCGGATTCTGGCTGTTCGGGTCCTTGCCGAGGTACGACGAGCATGACCGCGATCACCTCGGTCGGCGCGTCGAGCACCGACGACGCCGCAGTCCTTGAACTTCGACACGACCTTCGGGTCGAAGATCATGTCCCAGCTGTCGACCGGCGCGTTCGGCATCGCCGCCTTGATCTTGGCCTCGTTGTAGCCGACGCCGGCCGTGCCCCACATGTAGTTGACCGAGTGCTCGTTGCCCGGGTCGTGCAGCGCGACGCGCTGCATGATCTCGGGGTCGAGGTTCTGACAGTTCGGCAGCTTGCTCGATCGAGCTTCTGGAACACGCCGGCCTTGATCTGGCGCTCCAGGAACGAGGCCGACGGCACGACGACGTCGTAGCCGGTGTTGCCGGCGAGGAGCTTCGTCTCGAGCACCTCGTTCGAGTCGAACACGTCGTAGTTGACCTTGATGCCGGTCTCGTCCTTGAAGTTCTCGAGCATCGCCGGATCGATGTAGTCCGACCAGTTGTAGACGTTGACGACCTTCTCCTCGTCCGCGGCCACCGGCGCCTGCGGCGGCGTCCGGCGGTGGCGCCTCTTCGCCTTCTTGCCGCAGCCGGCCAGGGACGTCGCAGCGAGCAGACTCACGAGCCCGACGCGTATGCTGATGCTCATCGTGAAGTTACCCCGTTTGATGATTTGGACCGTACACGACCGTGCGCGGCCTGACGCTCGCGAAGACGGCTTTTTATAACGCAAACCCCGCACGGCCGCCACGCTTGGCTCACAGGCGTCCTTCGGCCCGGCAATGCGCCAGGGTCAGGTCGAGGCAGCGCCAGGCCTTCTCAGCCAGTTCGTCGAGCTGCTACCGGGCTGATGACCAGCGGCGGCGCGACGATCATGGTGTCGCGCACGGCGCGCATGATCAGGCCGTTCTCGAAGCAGAGGTCGCGGCAGATCGTGCCCGACTTCGCCGCGCTTGTCGAAGAAGCGCCGGCTCGCCTTGTCCGCGGACCAGCTCGAGCGCGCCGAGCAGGCCCGGTGCAGCGCGCCTCGCCGACCAGCGGATGCTCGGCCAGCTCGCGCCAGCGCTCTGCGAGGTAGGGCGCCAGCTCGTCGCGCACCCGCTCGACGAGCTTCTCGCGCCGGATGATGCTGGAGGTTGGCGATCGCCACGGCGCAGGCGACCGGGTGGCCGGAATAGGTGAAGCCATGGGCGAACTCGCCGCCCTTGTCGATCAGCACCTCGGCCACGCGGTCGCCGACCATCACGCCGCCGATCGGCAGATAGCCTGACGACATGCCCTTGGCGATCGTCATGAAGTCCGGGCGCGATGCCGAAGTGCTCGCAGCCGAACCAGTGGCCGGTGCGGCCGAAGCCGCAGATGACCTCGTCCGCCACCAGCAGGATCCCGTACTCGCTCGCAGATGCGCTGGATCTCGGGCCAGTAGGTCTCCGGCGGAATGATCACGCCGCCGGCGCCCTGCACCGGCTCGCCGATGAATGCCGCGACCTGTGTCGGCGCCGAGCTCCAGGATCTTCTCCTCGAGCGCGCGCGCCGCACGCAGGCCGAATTCCTCGGGCGACAGGTCGCCGCCGTTCGCCGAACCAGTAGGGCTGCTTGATGTGCACGATGTCCGGGGATCGGCAGGCCGCCCTGCGCGTGCATGGACGCCATGCCGCCGAGGCTCGCCCCGGCCATCGTGCTGCCGTGATAGCCGTTCATCGCGGCTGATGATCACCTTGCGCTCCGGCTGGCCCATGCAGGTCCCAGTAGCGGCGCACCATCCGCACGATCGGTGTCGTTCGCCTCGGAGCCCGAGCCCGTGAAGAACACGTGGTTGAACTGCGGCGGCGTCACTTCGCCAGCTGCGCGCGAGCTCGATCGCCGGCGGGTCGTGCTCTGGAAGAAGCTGTTGTAGTACGGCAGCTCGAGCATCTGTGCGCGCGCCGCGTCCGCCAGCTCGTGCGCGGCCGTAGCCGACGTTGACGCACCACAGCCCGGACATGCCGTCGAGGATCTGCTTGCCCGTCGGAATCGTAGAGGTAGACGCCCTCGGCGCGCACGATGACGCGCGTGCCCTTGGCCGCGAGCGCCTTGAAGTCGGTGAACGGATGCAGGTAGTGCGCGCGGTCGAGCTCCTGCCAGTCGCGGCCGTCGTCGGTGGCGGATCTTGCGCTCATGGTCCCGCTCTCCGCTTCAGACGTTCAGCAGCAGGTGCTCGCGCTCCCAGGAGCTGATCACCCGCAGGAACATGTCGTACTCGCTTTCCTTGACCGCGGTGTACGCCGAGCACGAAGCGCTCGCCGAGCAGCTCGACCAGCGGCTCGGCTCTCGCGCAGCAGCGGAGCGCGTCCTCGAGCGTGCGCGGCAGGCGAACGGCAGGTCGTAGGCGCTGCCGGTGATCGGCTCGGAGGGCTTCAGCCCCTCGATCATGCCGAGGTAGCCGCAGGCGAGCGACGCCGCGATCGCGAGGTACGGATTCGCGTCCGCGCCGCCGAGGCGGTTCTCGACGCGGCGGTTCTCCGGCGTCCGACAACGGCACGCGCAGGCCCGCGGTGCGGTTGTCGTAGCCCCACTGCACGTTGATCGGCGCCATGTGGTAGCGCGTGATGCGCCGGTAGGAGTTGACGTTCGGCGCGAACAGCGACATCGCCGCCGGCAGGTATTTCTGCAGGCCGGCGATGTGCGAGAAGAACAGCGGCGTCGGCTTGCCGTCCTTGTCGCTGAAGATGTTCTTCGCCGGTCTTCGCGTCGACGATGCTCTGGTGGATGTGCATGGCGCTGCCCGGCTCGCTTGCGCATGCGGCTTGGCCATGAAGGTCGCGTACATCTTGTGGCGCAGCGCCGCCTCGCGCGCCGTGCGCTTGAACAGGAACACCTGGTCGGCGAGGTCGAGCGCGTCGCCGTGGAGCAGGTTGATCTCCATCTGCGCCGCGCCGTCCTCGTGGATCAGCGTGTCGATCTCGATGTCCTGCGCTTCGCAGAACGCGTAGATGTCGTCGAACAGCGGATCGAACTCGTTGACCGCCGCGATGCTGTAGCCTGGCGGCCGATCTCCGGGCGGCCCGAGCGGCCGACCGGCGGCTTCAGCGGATAGTCGGGGTCGATGTTGGGCTCGACCAGGAAGAACTCGAGCTCCGGCGCGACGACCGGCTGCCAGCCCTGCTGCGCGTAGAGGTCGAGCACGTGGCGCAGCACGTAGCGCGGCGCCATCGTGACCGGCCGGCCGTCGCCGTAGAAGCAGTCGTGGATGACCTGCGCGGTCGGCTCGGCCGCCCAGGGCACGACGCGCAGCGTCGTCGGGTCGGCCTTGCAGCACGATGTCGATCTCCGACGGGCTGATCGCGCGGTCGTCGTCGGGGTATTCGCCGGTGACGGTCTGCAGGAAGATGCTCTCCGGCAGGCGCATGCCCTCGTCCTCGGCGAACTTGTCGCGCCGGCATGATCTTGCCGCGCGCGATGCCCGCCATGTCCGGCACGATGGCCTCGACTTCGGAGATGCCGTGCTCCTTGAAGAACTGCTGGATGGGCGTATTAGTCATGATCGTTTTCCCTGCGCCCGCTCGCGCGCCGCAGCGCCGAAAGCCGCGAACAGCGCGTGCGAGAACGGATTGCTCATCACCTGCCACTCGGGATGCCATTGCACCGCCAGCGCGAAGTCGCGCGCGTCGTCGACGCGAAAAGCCTCGACCAGGCCGTCCGGGGCGCGCGCCTCGATTTCGAGCGCACGCGCCGAGCTGTCTGCACGCCCTGCCAGTGCAGCGAGTTCACCCGGATGCGATCGCTGCCGGCGAGCCGGTGCAGCACGCCGCCAGGCTACCAGCTCGACTTCGTGCGCCGGCCCGTACTGCACCTCGAGCGGCTCGTCCTTGTCCTCGCGGTGGTCCGTGAGACCGGGCACCTCGTGCACCTTCTGCCAGAGCGTGCCGCCGAACGCGACGTTCATCTCCTGGAAGCCGCGGCAGACGCCGAACACCGGCACGCCGCTCGCGACCGCGCGCGGTATCAGCGGCAGGGTCGTCGGCGTCGCGATGCGGATCGTGCAGGCGTGCCGGCGTCGCTGGCCGGGCCGGCATAGCGATGCGGCTCGACGTTCGAGGGGCTGCCGGTCAGGAACACACCGTCGACGCGTTCGAGCAGCTCCTCGACCGGGACCAGCGAGTCGAGCGAGGGAATCAGCACCGGGATCGCATCCGCTGCGCGCGCCACTGCCTCGATGTATTTCTCGCCGACACAATGGAACGGATGCGGGCCCAGTAGGCGGCGATCCGCGGGAATGCCGATGAGCGGTTTGGCGCGACGCACGTTTAAGATCCTAGACGGCCCCCGAGAACGAACGCCGCAGGGGTCAGGGGATTAAAGCACAGGCCAGGGGGGTGAGTCGCCGGGGGCTGCCAACCGCGGTTAAAACGCCAGCAAAATCAGTCGAATGCCTTGACAACCGAGGAACCGTGCGAGCTTGCCGGTCTCGCCGGGGGCGGGCTATGCTGCCGCCGCATAAGCGGCGATCTCGTCGCTAAATCCTAAACGTCCACAGGTCCTAAATGCCGCAGCCAGCGGATGACGAGCGGGTACGCGCGTGGGTGTCCGAGCACGGCCAGGTGCGCTTCGTCGACCTCCTGCTGCCCGACCAGATGGGCATCCTGCGCGGCAAGCGCATCACGATCGACGAGCTCGAATCGATCGGGCGCGACGGACTGCTGTTGCCGGCTTCGATGTTCGCGCTCGACGTGCTGGGCGGCACCGTGCAGGCGACGGGTCTCGGGTTCGACGACGGCGACGCGGATCGGATCTGCCTGCCGGTTGCGGGTTCGCTGGCGCCGGTGCCCTGGCTCGGACCCGAAGTCGCGCAGATGCAGGTAAGCATGTACGAGCACGATGGCCGGCCGTTTCATGGCGATCCGCGCCACGTGCTCGGCCGGAGTCCTGCGGCACTTCAGCGATCTCGGCCTCACGCCCGTCATGGCGGTCGAGCTCGAGTTCTACCTCGTCGATCGCGAGCGCACGGCGGAAGGCCACGCGCAGCCACCGCGCCAGCCGCTGTCCGGCCGGCGCGAGTTCCGCACGCAGATCAACTCGATGGCCGATCTGAACGAGTACTCCACCCTGCTCGCCGCGATCGACGAAGCGGCGCGCGCGCAGTCGCTGCCCGCAGGCACGGTGCTCGCCGAGTACGGACCCGGCCAGTTCGAAGTCAACCTGCATCACGTCCCCGATGCGCTTGCCGCCTGCGATCATGCGATCCGGCTCAAGCGGCTCGTGCGCGGCGTCGCCCTGCAGCAAGGCATGGAGGCGACCTTCATGGCCAAGCCCTACCGCGATCACGCGGGCAGCGGCGCTCACCTGCACGTGAGCCTCGCTGGATTCCGCGGGACGCAACGTCTTTGCAGCTGAAGATGCGGCCGGGAGCGAGATGTTGAGGGCTGCGATCGGCGGGCTCGCCGCGACCATCGACGCGACGATGGCGGTGTGCGCGCCGACCGCCAATTCCTACCGGCGCTTCCGGCCCGAAGCCTACGTCCCGCTGAATCCGAGCTGGGCGATCAACAACCGCGGCGTGGCCTTCCGCATCCCGCACGGGCCGCCGGCGAGCCGGCGCGTCGAGCACCGCGTCGCGGGAGCGGACGCCAATCCGTACCTGCTCGCAGCGTAGTGCTCGCGGGCATGCATCACGGCCTCGACGCACCGGCTGGATCCCGGCGCGCCGCTCGCCGGGAATGCCTACCGCGACGGACGTGCGACGATTCCGCTCACCTGGCCGGAAGCTCTCGCCGCGTTCGAGCGGAGCGAATTCGTGCGCCAGTATCTCGGCGACGCCTTCACCGACCTTTACGTGATGACGCGGCGCGGCGAGATGCAGGAGTTCAACTCGTATATCTCGCCGCTCGACTACGCCTGGTACCTGACGACGAGCTGAGCCGGCCCGCATGACCATCGAAGAGCACATCGACTCGTATTACGCGGCCACGGCCAATCCCGCGCCACGCCGGCCGAAGCTCGAAGGCGAGCTGACCGTCGATGTCTGCGTCGTCGGCGGCGGTCTGTCCGGCTGCTCCACCGCGCTGCATCTGGCGGAGCGCGGCTACCGCGTGGCGCTGCTCGAGGGACGGCGCATCGCCTGGGGCGCTTCCGGTCGCAGCGGCGGCCAGGCCATCGCCGGATTCGCGTCGAGCCAGGACACGCTCGCCCGCCAGGTCGGGCTCGATGCCGCCCGCCGGATGTGGGACGTGTCGGTCGAGGCGATCGATCTGCTGAAGGAACGAATCCGACGTCATGCGATCGACTGCGATCTGCACTGGGGTCAGATGCATGTCGCAGTCAAGCCGCGTCACGTGACGGAGCTGAAGGCCTGGCAGCGGGAGATGATCGACACGTACGCCTATCCCGGCACGCGCTGGCTCGAGCGCGACGAAGCGCGACAGTGGATCGCGTCGGAGCGGTATCTTGGCGGCCTGTACGATCCGCGCAGCGGACATCTGCACCCGCTCAACTACACGCTCGGACTCGCCGCCGTCGCCGAGGCGGCGGGCGTACAGATCTTCGAAGACAGCGAGGTGACTCGCATCGACCGCGCCGATCCCGCGACGGTTGCGACGGCGGCGGGACGCGTGCGCGCGCGCCACGTCGCGATCTGCTGCAACGCCTGGATCGACGATCTCGTCCCCGAGCTGCGCTCGCGGATCATGCCGGTCGGTACCTATATCGTGGCCACCGAGCCGCTCGGCGAAGCGCGGATGCGCGCGCTTCTGCGGGAGCCGATCGCGGTTTCGGACGTCAACTGGGTACTCGACTACTTCCGGCCCTCTGCGGATCATCGGCTGCTGTTCGGGGGCCGGGTGAGTTACTCGGGGCTCGACCCGCGCAACACCGGCGCCGCGACGCGGGAACGGATGATCCGCGTGTTCCCGCAGCTCGCCGACACGAGGATCGAGTACGCATGGGGCGGCTTCGTCGACATCACGATGAGCCGCGCGCCGGACTTCGGGCGGCTGGCGCCGAACATCTATTATCTGCAGGGCTTTTCCGGTCACGGGATCGCGCTCACGGGCATGGCCGGAAAACTGATCGCGGAGGCGATCGCCGGCCAGGCTGAGCGCTTCGATCTATTCACGAAGCTCGAGCACCGCAATTTCCCCGGTGGGAAGAGGCTCCGCACGCCGCTGCTGGTACTGGCGATGCTCTGGTTCCGGATGAAGGACCTCGCCTGACCGACCGAACTTCCCGGCATCATCAGGTCGAGGGGGATGGCCGATGTCCGGCAGCCTGACAAACCGCCTGCTTTCCTGGATCGACGCCAGCCTCGCGGCTCTCGGGCACTCGTTCATCCAGGCCTGGAGCAAGGTCGAGCGCGGCTACCGGCGACCGTTCTCGAAGCTCACGCAGCGCTTGAAGTTCGCGTTCTATCCGCTGCTCGCGCTGGGGGCGATCGCCTGGCTCGGCTGGGACCTGAGCCACACGCGCACACTCGCTGCGGCCGAGGATGCGATCTTCGACCGCGTGATCCGGTGGCGACCGTTCGAGCCGGAGCCCTCCGGGCGTGTCGTCGTGGTCGAGATCGACGAATGCTCGATCGAGTATTTTCGCGCCCGCGGCGAAGGTGGTTGGCCGTGGCCGCGCCAGCGGCACGCGGACCTGATCGACCAGCTTGACCGGGTCGGCGTCGCCGCGGTTGGCTACGACGTGCTGTTCGCGGATCCGTCGAAGGACGATCCGAGCGGCGACCAGACCCTCGAAGCGATGGCGGCGGGCGGCGCCGGCCGCTTCGTGTTCACCTCGACGCGGCTGCACCCCGACTATGACGAAGGCTCGACGCTGCGCGCGTCGCAGGCGCCGGCGGCCTTTGCGCTTACAACGCAGCCGACCGACGATCCCAAGGTCGCGCTGCTCCTGCCGTACGGCGAGGCGATGGCGAGGTTCAGCGCGGTCGCCAACGTCACGCGGAACGAGGACGGCGTGCTGCGCGACATCCTGCTGCGCGAGGCCGCGGGCGACTGGGCCCTGCCGTCGCTGCCTCTGCGCCTCGCCATGACTGCCGCATCGGTACCGCCCGATACGCTCGCACCCACGGTGCGTCCCAACTGGCGCGAGGACTCGCGGCTGCCGAGGATCAGCGCCGCCGATCTGCTGGGCGGCAGCCGGCCAATTTGCCGCGACGCGACGACCGCGCGGCCCGCGCTGCAGGACCGGGTGGTTCTGGTCGGATACACGGCATCCGGTCTCAACGACGCCAAGCCCACGCCCGTCGATCCGGTAATGCCAGGCGTCGAGGTGATGGCCGAAGCCACCGAAGCGCTGATTGCCGGCAGCGGGATCCGCTCACCGCCGGCGTGGCTCAAGTACGTGCTCGCCACGTTCCTGGTCCTGATGACGACCTTCGCCTTCTATCGCGGCGAACCGGCGACCGACATCGACTCTGTTTTCGTCGCCACCAACCTGGCGCTGCTGAGCTCGGCGTTCGTCGGGCTCACCTTCTTCGCATTCTTCTTCGATGTGTTCGCGAGCGTTGCCTTCGTGAGCCTGATATTCGGTCTCTGCCGCGCGTACGCGGGAGTGCAACGCGGGCGGGCGGTCGGAAATGGCGATTTCCTGCCTGACTACGATCCCGCCACCGATCGCTGGCTCGCAGTCGCGCGGCTGCGTTTCGTCCCCGACGCGCAGCTCGAATCGAAGGCCGCCGCGAGACGACGGCGCGAATACCAACGGCGCCTGAGACGCTTCCTGTACGCGGGCAGCGACGCTGTCATGCTGGAAGGCGTTGTCGAACGCAAGAGCTGGCTGCACGAGGCGCTGAGTGATCTAATGGTGCTGGTGTGGCATGGGGACAGCGAGATCGCGGCGCGCACGAGAGCGCTCTCGGATCTCGCAAGACTCGAACGGCAACTGGCGGAGCAGGACGCGCGTCTGCCCGATGACGGCAGCGTGCGCGTGGCGTTCGCCTGCACCGAGATCGATGACGGCAACGAGGACTGCGACCGGGGCGAGCGGGTTCGGCTGCGTGACCTTGTAGGCCGGTTGCTGGCTGCGTCGGCCGAATGGCCGCTCGCGCGGCGCGAGGCGTACTCCGCCCCGACGGGCGGTGCTTCCGGAGGATCGTGATGCGAGTTTTCCCACTGACCGTGACCGTCGCGCTCCTGGCATCGGGCGTGGCGTTCGCTGAAGTATCAGCCGTCGTTCAGAAGCCGACCGTCGATGTGCACGCCGAGCCCAGGCTGGATGCACCCAAGGTTTCGACGCTGACACGCGGCACCGCAGTCACCATCTCCGCGCAGCAGGGACTCTGGTACCAGGTGAAGCTCGTCGCCAGCACGGCCGGGTACGTGCGCGTCAACGACGTGCGCGTCGCCTATGCCGGCGCCGAGGGCGGAGAGGCCAGCGTGCGTGCGCTGCTCGGTGGCAAGTCCGGCGAAGGCCGCATCACCGAGACCGCCGGCGTGCGCGGCATCGATGAGAGCGAGCTCAAGGCGGCCGCGCGCAACCAGGCGCAGCTCGACGCGATGATAGGCAACCGCGTCGATGCCGCCGCCGGCGCTGCGTATGCCGCCCAGCATGGCCTGCAGGCGACCAGCGTCGCATATGCGGCCGAGGCAAAAGGCGCCACTGCGGCCGAGCCGACGCAAGCTGCGTCAGCAACGCCCAAGCCCGCCAAGTCCGCCGGCGGGCTCCTCGGCTCGCTCGGCCGCGAGCTTGGCTCGATGCTGGGCGACAAGGCGGGCACTGCGGCCACCACCGCGGCCGACACCGCCGCGAAGGTGATGCCGAAATCCGACGCGGAAGTCGCGGCCGAGGAAATCGCGCTCGGACCGGAGATCGCAGGCCGGGTGCTGGGCGCGCGTCCGCTGTGGAACGACCTCGAGGCGCAGCGACGCGTCAACCTGATCGGTCGCTGGCTCGCATCGCAGACGAGCCGCCCCGACCTGCCATGGACCTTCGGCGTGATCGACACACCGGAGGTGAACGCGTACGCCGCGCCGGGCGGCTTCATACTCATCACGCGCGGCCTTTATGAGCTGCTCTCCACCGACAGCGAAGTTGCAGCAGTGCTCGGCCACGAGATAAGCCATTGCGTGCAAAGCGATCACTACAACGTGATACGCAAGCAGGAGCTGGCGAGCTACGGCAAGGAGCTGGCGCTCAAGGACGTCAATGCGAGCACCGGCAGCGTCGCCGGCGACTACGCCCGACGCTACGCCGAGCAGTACGGCGCCACGGTCATGCTCACCGCGCTGGATCGCGAAGCCGAATACCGCTCCGACGAAGCGGCGGAAATCTACCTCGCCCGTTCCGGGATGAATCCGCTGGCGTTGTACGCAGTCCTGCAGAAGATGATCGCGCTCGGCACGGAGTCGGCGAGTCTCGCGCAGCTGCAAAAGACGCATCCTCCGCTCGATTCGCGGATGGATCGCATCGACCGGCGCGGCTACGGCGCTCTCGAACCGTATACCGCGCGGGATTAGCCGGCCGCGGATGAGCGACGCTATTTGACGAGCCGCAGCGCGAACGGGTAGCGGTAGGCGATCCCTTCGTTGGCCTTCATCGCAGCAATGATGATGAACACCAGCGCGGTGACGCCGATAATCAGCATCAGCGGAACCGTGAGCACCGCGCCGACGAAGAAGGTCATCACCGTCAGGATCATCAAGACCAGGAAGGCGATCGAGACCGTAATGGCGAAGTTGAGCGCCTCCTTCGCCTGGTCGTTGACGAAGGGCATGGTGTCCTTCTTCATCAGCCAGATCACGAGGGGTCCAACGAAGAAGCCGATGTTGCCGGCCCACCCCGAGGTCACCAGGCCGCCCAGCAGCGCCGACAGGTGCGCGAACATCGCCCACTGTCGCTCTTCCGCGCTCGGAGCGCCGGCGGGCGCTTCGGGTGCCGACACGGCTTCCTTCGGATTGAGATTTTCCATGCGATCCCCCTTTTATCTTGAGTTGGTATCAGTCTCGCGCCGTCGGTGATGTTCTGCGTTTTCCTCACCCCTGTCCATCGTAGGAGCAGCCGCTGGTGCAGGTCTCGTGGATCACCACCTTCGACAGCGGCGGCAGGCGCGGCTCGAGCTCGCGCCAGATCCAGCGCGCGAGGTTCTCGCTTGTGGGGTTCTCGAGTCCCGGCACCTCGTTCAGGCAGCGGTGATCGAGCCGTTCAAACAGCGGTTCGAAGGCCCCGCGGACGTCCGCGAAGTCCATCACCCACCCGGAATGGGCATCCACCGGGCCGCTTACGTGCACCTCCACCCGGAATGAATGCCCGTGCATGCGCGCGCACTTGTGACCCGCCGGCACATTGGGCAGGCGATGCGCGCACTCGAGCGTGAATGTCTTGAAGATGTCCATCGGCGCGCGGAGTGTAACGGCGCGGGCGGGTCGCTCAAAGGCCCTGCGAGGGGTCAGCGGTGGAACACGCGCCACAGCGTTCGCGTCTTGGCGCGCCACGTCACCCGCTCGTCCGACAGCGCTTCGAGGAAGTCGGCGAGCCGGCGCGCCCTCGAGATCGAAAAAACCGTGATCACGAACGTCGCGACCAGGATTGCGACGAACGCGGCGATGCGCAGGGCAAGCGGTTGGTCGGCCGCAGCGATCAGGTTCATGCCGAGGAACCCGGTCGCAACCGTGCCGATAAGCCCGAGGATGGTCACGACCGTAAGACGCAGAACGGTGTTCGTCTGCCGCCGCGTACTGTCCGAGTCGAGGTAGTTGTTCATGTCCATCACCTCGTCGCGCACCTCGTCGTAGAGGGCCTGATTCCCGAGATGCCGTTGCAGCTTGTCGAACACGCTCTGCGCCAGCTCCTGATTGGAGACCTGGCAGAACCAGTAGCGATGCGTGAACCGCAGGAAGGCCTCCATCATCTGGCGGATGGTCCGCTTGAAAGCCTTGACCGACTCGGTCTGGCCGACCACGAGCCGGTTCATCGCGACAGCGAGCTCGTCGGATATCGACAGCAGTGATGCCTTGTGGAAGTGCGCTACCAGGAAGAGCAGGAAGTACTGATGACGGAACTGCGCCAGCAAGCCGTTTTCTACATCGGCGTAGAACTGGTCGCCGTGAGCGCCCACCATCGACAGCGTCGCTCCTGTCACGACGATCCGTACGTCTCGCAGCGACCGCTCGCCGCTGCGGCCCCAGAACCGGTCGTCACAGTACCTGGCCTCGAAGTCCTCGAGCATGACCGATGAGTACGGCAGCTCGTCGGGGTCGCCGGGACGGGTCACGAGCCCGAGCCGCACCCAGTCGGCGCGCGTGAGCTGTTTCGGATCGTCGAAGGCGAGATACGCCATGAATGGCATGCGGTAATACTCGAGCTGCCGGTAACGCAGCGTCGCGGCCTGACCGGGCTGCTCGAGCACAAATGGCCGGAGCAGGAATTCCCAGTGCGCAGCGGTGCAGGGCGCGCGATGGCGCGCGACGAACTCGAGGTACTTGCTGCGATCCGCAAAGTCGGAGGACGCGAGGATACGGTCGTCTGCGTCGAGCCATTCCACGCTGTGCGGGCAGTTGCCGCCGTCGCCGTTCTTCTCCCAGAACCCGGGGTATGCCCGTCCGAACCGGAACATGGTGTTCTGCGCTACGCCGAGGGGAAGATCGTCTGCGTACATCTCGAACGCGACCAGCGCGACGTCCGCGTCGAGGAAAAAGTGCACGTCGGCGTGCGCGATGCGGAAGGTCCAGGCCGGTCCACCTCGCTCCAAGGTGATGCGCGCGGCTCGGACGTCGCGGCGCCGATAAGTGCGGATGCTGGCCTCACCGCTGCGCCGGGACGACTCCTGTCCCGCGGCGGATCCGTACAGGAAGCGCTGTGCGTACGGCAGGAACGTGACGAACTCCCGGTAGTGCCGCTCCTGGAACGCGCGCGGATCCTCGCAGAACTCGTCGACGACTTCGGTCCACGCACAGTCGGGCATGGAGTCGAGCAGCTCCCAGTGGCGTTGAACCGGACCCGTACGGACGGGCATGAGCTGTACCGGCCACAGCGCAATCTGGCGGAAATGGCGGACCACCGGGTCGCTGGTCATGGCATATGGGTGGTGGAGACGGTTCGCGGCGCGAAAATCGCGCGACCTTGACGCTGGCCCCCTGTTCGTCGTTGCCCCGATTCTGCCACCATCGATGTGAGGCGTCAGCCGCGGAGGAGCCCGCCATGAGCCAACGACACGACCCTGACGGCCGGCGGCTGCCGGTCAAGCTCGACACCACGACCAACGGCGAGTTCGCCCCCGTTCCACTGGCACCGGTCCATCACCACGCAAATCGGCTCGCGCACGAGGCGGCGACGGCAAACGCCAGGCACCTCGGGATCGGTCGTCGCCGTTTCCTGGTATCCGCCTGCGGCGTCGCGAGCAGCCTGCTGGGCATGAACGCGGCCTATGCCCGCAGCGGGCGCACCGGCGGCTGGTACGACCTGCCCGACGAGGCGGCGCTCGATCTCGAAGTCGCACAGGCGAGCCTGGCGGGCGACGAATTCATCTTCGACGTCCAGGGGCACTTCGTGAACCCGACTGGCGCCTGGACACGACAACTGCCGGAAGGCGCGCGCCCCCTGGAGAGCTTCACGGACGATCCGCGCTGCGAGCCCCACCGCGGGCCGGGGCAGTTCGACTACCTGCGCTGCGTCGGCCCCGATCAGTTCGTCAAGGATGTGTTCCTCGACTCCGATACCGACCTGATGGTGCTCTCCTTCGTCCCGTCCACTCGCGAGGGCGAACCGCTGACCATCGAGGAAGCCGCAGCCACGGCGCGGATCGTGGAACGGCTCGACGGCACGCACCGGCTCTACGTCCACGGCCGCGTCAATCCGAACCAGCCGGGGGATCTCGAGGGCATGGACGAGCTCGCGGCGCGGTACACCATCAGCGCCTGGAAGACCTACACGCAATGGGGACCCGACGGCACCGGGTTCTGGATGGACGACGACGCCGGGCTCGCGATGATCGAGAAGGCGCGCAAGCTCGGCGTCAGGAACATCGCGATCCACAAGGGACTGGCCTTCGGCCGCAAGTCCTACGAACACTCGACCTGCGCGGACATCGGGCGTGTCGCGAAGCGATTCCCCGACGTGAACTTCGTCATCTATCACTCGGGCTTCGTCACGGAGCACCCGGAGGGGCCCTACGATCCGGCACGCAGCGACGGGATCGACGGGCTCTGCACGAGTCTCGCCGCGAACGGCATCAAGCCGGGGGCGAATGTCTACGCCGAGCTCGGTTCGACCTGGCGCTTTCTCATGCGCGATCCGGATTCCGCCGCGCATGCGCTCGGCAAGCTTTTCCGGTATTGCGGACCAGACAATGTGCTGTGGGGGACGGACTCGATCTGGTACGGCTCGCCGCAGGACCAGATCCAGGCCTTCCGCACCTTCCAGATCGCGCCCGCATTGCGTGACAAGCACGGCTATCCCGAGATCACGCGCGAGCTGCGCGCCAAGGTGTTCGGGCTGAACGCGCTGCGTGTCTACCCCGTTCCCGACGAGGTGCTGAAGAAGCACCTGGCGAAGGATCGCGTATCGGTCGCCCGGGCCGAGTACCGCGCGGATCCCGACCCCGCCTATCTCACCTACGGGCCCCGAACGCGACGCGAGTTCCTGAATCTCAAGGCCCGTGGAGGGTTTCCATAAGGTCCCAGCTCATCAGCAAGGCATCCTCGGCACCCTGGTAATACGCGGCCTGCAACCCCGTGGGGCGAAATCCGACGCTGCGATAGAACGCGATCGCGGCGTCGTTCGTCGAGCGCACCTGGAGACGGATGACGGATATTCCGGCTGTCCTGCCGGTAACCTCGAGCCAGGACAGCAACGCGGTGCCGATACCGCGCCGCCGATGCGATGGTCTGACGGCAAGCAGGAAGAGCTGCGCCTCGTGCTCGCCGTATCTCATGATCGCAAACCCGGCGAGCACGCCGCGGTCGCGGATCACGATGACGTTGGTGTCGCGGTCCTCGATGCAGCGCCGCACCCGCTGCGCGGTCCATGACCATCGCAGACCGCGCTCGATGCAGTCGCGGGACAGCACCGCGATTGCGTCGGCGTCGGACCTTGCGGCGAGCCAGATTTCACACGGCGACGAGCATTGCGGGTACCGGTGTCGAAATCGGCGTGACGAGGGTTAATTGTCCTGGGCGGGCGCGACGCGTCCCTCGCCGTGCGCGGCGAGTGCGAGCAGCGGCTGCCAGTCGCCGCTCGCCTCGGCCTGCGCGGCGCGCTCGCGCATCCGGGCGAGGTCGGCGTCGGTCTCGGCCACGATCTCGCGGAACCGGGCGTCGTTGCGCAGGTTCTCGAGATACGGGTCGTTCGCAAGGTTCCAGCCGTGTCTCGGCCAGGTTGAGCGCCAGCCGGCATCAACGGCCTCGCGCAGACGCGCGAGGGCCTCGTCCTTACGGCCCAGCAGTGCAAGGCTTTCGACGTCGCCGATACCGTAGCCCTTGATCCCCAGTCGTGGGTGACTCTGGATGTACCTGAGGTACGCTTCCAGGACCCGTTCCGCCCGCTCCCGGTCGCCGAGGCGCTGCAGCACGAACGCATACCCCGCTGCATTGCAGAAGCCGAAATCGTCGAAGCGGGGAACCGGCTCCAGGAGCGGCGGGCACAGCCGCTCCATGTAGGCGCGTGATTCTGCGTACTTGCCTGTCAACAGGCTCAGGTCGGCGGCGACATAGAAATATTGCGGTGGGGCGTATTCGCTACGCTTGATCGCGCCTTCGACAAGTCCGAGCGCACCGGCCGGGTCCCCTGCGAACCGGCGCGCCTGTGCCTGTCTGACAACCCAGAAGAGCGAGTCTTGCGGCGCTTCGCGCGCCAGCTTTGACGGCTCGTTCGGTCTGACCCAACGCGCCGTAGGCACCGATTTCACCGCGCAAAACCGCCGAGTCCGCGCTCAGTGCTCGCGTCTTGTTCGCCCAGGCCAGGGCCTCATCGAGTCGCCCGAGTTCCGCAAGGTGCAGACCGATATCCTCCGGCGCCGACGGCCAATCCGGATTCATCCGCGTGCACTCGAGCCAGGTGTCGAGCGCCTTGCGATGCTGGCCGATCCCGGCGTAGCTCTCTCCCAGGTTGAGCTGGGAGACGCGCGCCAGCGGATCGAGTCGCAGCGTGCGCCCGAAGAGCTCGATCGCGTGGGCGTATTCGCCGCGAAACATCTCCTGGCCCGCGTACCAGGCCAGCGCCTGCGCATGATTGGAATTGATCGCGATCGCGCGCTCAAAGGCCTGCAGCGGCCTCGGCGAGATCCGCATCCGAGGACGTCACATCCCAGCGGGTACTGGCCAGGAGGCCAATCGAGGCGTGGATATCGGCATCATCCGGGTCGAGCGCGAGCGCCTTGTCGAGCAGCGTCTTCGACTTCGGAAGCACCACGTCGGGCTCGAGCGCACCGAAATTGGAGTAGAGGATCATCAAGGTGTCGCTCAGGCCCGAGTAGGCCTTGGCGAACTTCGGGTCGAGCGCGATCGCCTGCTCGAAGAGTTCCCTGGCCCGCTGAAGGTTCTCGACCTTCCGCTGGTAGACATTCTGCCGGCCGGCCAGATAAAGATTGTAAGCCTGCAGATTCTCCGTCGGAACCTTCGTGATGCGCTCCTTCTCGTCCGGCTTCAGGGTCGCCTTGAGCTTGTCCGCGATCGTCGTCGCGATCTCGGTCTGGATCGCAAAGAGATTGTCGGTGCTCAGCCGGCGATCGTAGGTGTTCGCCCAAAGGTGCTCGTCGGTCGCGGCGTCGATGAGCTGGACGTTGATCCGCACGTTGTCACCGGCGCGCTGGACCGCCCCCTCGAGCACGGTGGCGACCGATAGTTCCTTGCCGATCTGGCGCAGGTTCTTCGTCGTTTCGCGGTACTCCATCACGGAGGTGCGCGAGATCACCTTGAGCGAGCCGATGTTCGCGAGGCTCGTCAGCAGCTCGTCGTGGATACCGTCGGCGAACATCGCGTGCGCCGGGTCGATGCTTCGACTCGTGAAGGGCAGCACGGCGATCGAAGCCGATCGGTGGCTTCGCGGCGCTTCCCTGAAGTTGAGGTAGACGGAAATGCCGAGCGCGACGATCAGGAGCCCGATGATCGCGAAGTCCAGCTTGCGGCCGGTTACGTGCGTGATCGAGTGCTCGTGCGGAACCTCGTGGGTGCGCTTCAACCCTTCCGGCGTCAGCTCGAACGCCCAGGAGAAGGCGAGCGCGAGCACGAATCCCAGCACGACCAGCAGGACGAGGACTCGGAAAACCCACGCAGGAGCGCCGAACGACGGCAGGAGGAAGGATGCAGCCTGAAGCGCGATCCAGGCGACGACGGCGTATGCGACGCCGACCTTGTAGACGTTCCGCCTGCGCAGCTCGGCGAGGAAGGGACGCATGCGGCGGATTATCTCTTAATCCGGGGGCTCTTCCTCAGTCCGTTG
This sequence comes from uncultured Gammaproteobacteria bacterium, assembly GCA_963728295.1. Lineage (GTDB taxonomy): Bacteria > Pseudomonadota > Gammaproteobacteria > Steroidobacterales > Steroidobacteraceae > DATJKD01. The sequence goes on from CAVSKB010000019.1 coordinate 414,771, forward strand.
ACTCCGCCCCGGCGGCGACCCATGCGAGATCGGCGCTCGACACCTTCTTCGTGTCGAAGCGCTTCGCCGCCGCAGTCATGCGGGTGAGCGCCTGCGCGATCGTCATCGGCGGGGTCGTATCGCCCTTCTTCGCCTTGTGGAAGCGCACCGGGTTGATCCGCGCGACAACGTAGTTGCGCAGGTAAGGGGACTTCAAGCCCTGCGCCTGCAGCTTCGCGACGATGCGCTTGACCTCGCCGTCGATCTCGACGCAGCCGCGCGGCCCAGGCATCGCGATCGCGCAGCGACGTCGCGAGCGGTCGGTCGCCAAACCGATCGACCTTCTTCAGAAACGGGCTGTAGGCGCCACCGCCGAAGCGCGGATTGCGCTCGTAGACGATGCCGAGCGTGAGCAGCTCCGGTGCCTCGAACTCGGCGGCGTATTTCGATTCGCGCTGCGCCCCGTCGCGTTTGGCGAGGCTGCGCGCCATGCGGATCACCTCGAGGCTCTTGTCCTTGAGGTTGTGCGCCTTCTCGGTGTTGAGCGCGAGGATGCGATACGCGAGCGACTCGTCGGGCGAGACGAGCGCGGTGATCTGCCGCAGGCCGAGTACCTTCGCGGCCGCGAGGCGGTGGCGACCGTTCGGCGTCCACAGGGCGCCGTCGGCGCCACGCACCACGATCAGCGGGTCGAGAAATGCCCCGGCCTCGTCGATCTTGGCGGCGAGGCGCTTGGTGTGCGTCGGCGACAGGTCACGCTGGAACGGTGTCGGCTGCACTGCCGTCGAGCGGCAGCGACGCGACGACGAGCGGCCGCCCACCCAGGGGGTCGCGATAGGCGCCGAGCGCGGCGCCACCGGCGGCGTTTATCTGCGCGGCAAGCGCAAGGACCTGCGGCTCATCGAGCGGCAGCGCGACCTCCGTGGCCGCCAGGCCGCGCCGTTCGCGCGCCGGCGCAAGCTTGCCGCGCGAACGCCGTGCGCTGCTCTTGGCGGGCCGGGAACTCGCTTTTCGCCTGGCGGGCATCCGCGCAGTGTGCGCGATCCCGGGCGGCCCCGCCAAGCGGTCAAGCGGCCGTGCTCAGTTGCGCAGGCTCCAGCCGATGAAGTCCTGGAGCGCGGCGTAGCGCCAGTCATTGTTGTAGCGCATGGCGTACCAGTAGGGATCGTCATTCAGCAGCCGCACGAAGTTCCGGTCGTCCCAATCGTCGCGATCCTCCCAGTCGTCCCAGTCCCGATCGTCGCGAACACGCCAGCGCCAGTCGTTGCCATAGCGGTTGCGATACTGGTCTCGGAAGAAACGGATGCGATCCCAGTCGCGCCGGTCCCAGTCATACGTCGCGTAGTTGCGGCCGCGGTCCGTGCACCACGCGACGAACTCGCGCCGGTCGTGTGCGCGCAGTCCGATCCGGTTCGCCCGCTGGTTGCAGTGCGAGACGATCGACCCGTAGGTATAGCGTGGCTCATAACGGCGGTGCTTGTCCGAGTCCGCCACCGCGGGCGCGGCCACAAGCATCGTAAGAATTGCAATAGAGGCGAGCTTTCTCACGTCGACACCTCCGGATGCGGTCGCGCCGTCGCGGCACGATTCCTCGGTTTCCGGGGGTGAAAAACGCCCGCCGCCGAAGCCGGTTGACAGCCGGGCTCAGCCGCGCCAGGCGACGGTAAAGCAGTGATGGATACGCGGGTTGCGCGCGAAGTCCGGCGGCACGGTTTCGCGTGTTATGTCGCGAACCTCGAATTCGGGCAGCGCGGTGGCATCGAGGCGAAAGCGCTGGAAATTGTTCGAGAACACGATCGTGCCGTCAGGCTCGAGCAGACGCGCCACGAGCCTGAGCAGCTCGACATGATCGCGCTGCACATCGAAGTCGCGGCTCATGCGCTTCGAGCGCGAGTGCGTCGGTGGATCGAGAAAGATCAGTCCGTACGGCCGTCGCTGCGCCTGCACGTCCTCGCGCAGCCAGTCCAGGCAGTCCGCCTGAACGAAGCCGTGCGCCGGGCCGGCGAGCTCGTTCAACGCGAGGTTGCGCCTGGCCCAGTCGAGATAGGTGCGCGACATGTCCACCGTGGTGCTCGCGACCGCGCCGCCGCCCACCGCGTGCACTGTCGCCGTGCCGGTGTAGGCGAAGAGGTTGAGAAAGCGCCGGCCGGCGGCGAGCGCCCCGAGGCGCTGACGCGTCGGCCGATGATCCAGAAAGAGACCCGTGTCGAGGTAGTCGTCGAAATTGACGAGAAAACGGTACGGGCCTTCGCGCACCTCGTGAAACGCGCCCTCCCCATCCGCACGCTCGTACTGCGCGCCGGCGCGCTGTCGCCGTCTCGTCTTCAGGTGTATGCGCTCGGCCGGCAGTGCGAGCACATCCGGGAGCACCGAGAGAGCTTCGTCGCGTCGCGCGCGTGTGCCTTCGAGCGCGACCGTCGCCGGCGCCGCGTACTCCTGCACGCAGGCGTGGCGCTCCCCGTTGGCGTACAGGTCGATCGCGAAGGCGTACTCGGGCATATCCGCGTCGTAGACCCGGAAGGAGCTCACCTCCTCGCGCACTGCCCAGGACGAGAGACGCTTGAGGTTCTTCTGCAGCCGATTAGCGAACATCGTGGCGCCGGGCCGCGAGCGCGCTGCGTCCAGACGCGTCTGCCGCCGCGTTTCGGGATCTTCCACGACTGCGCTGGGGTCGAGGGTGAATCGCAGCAGCCGGCCCTCGATCGGGCCGTTGAAAAATACATGCGTGCGGTATGCGTGGAGGCCGAGCGCGAGACCGAGCCGCGGATTACCGGTCAACACCCCCGCCTGCCAGCCCGGATAAGACCGTAGCAGCGCCCGACCGAGCTCCGCGTACAAAGACACGAGCTCGCGCTCATCGCCGAGACGCTCGCCGTAAGGCGGGTTGACCAGCACGAGCCCGCTCGTCGCGACGACGGCGGGCAGCTGCGTCAACTCGCGTCGCTCGAACATGAGGACCTCGCCGAGGCCGGCGCGGTTCGCATTCGCAATCGCGGCGCGGATCGCCATCTGGTCGCGGTCGAAGCCGCGCAGGCGGCCCGGCTCCAGCGCCTCGAGCGTCCGTGCGGCGAGCGCCTCCGCGCGCAGACGCTCCCAGACTTCCGCGTCGTGCTGCCGCCAGCGCTCGAAGCCGAATCGGCGTCGCAGGAGCCCGGGCGCGATGCGTGCCGCCATCAGCGCCGCTTCGATGACCAGCGTGCCGGAGCCGCACATCGGATCGACGAATGCCCCGCCCGCCGCCGCGATCCCGGGCCAGCCGCAACGCAGCAGCAGCGCGGCGGCCAGGTTCTCCTTGAGCGGCGCCTCGACGGCCGATTGCCGGTAACCACGCTGATGCAGCGGCGGCCCGGTCAGATCGATCCCGATCGCAGCGCTGTCGCGACCGAACCTGACACTCACGCGCAGGTCCGGCCGGTCGAAATCGACCGACGGTCGCACACCGTCGCGCTCGCGGAAGCGATCCACGATCGCGTCCTTGGCCTTCTGCGCGGCATAGGTGGTACGTCGAACCCAGGCCGGCGCGTCGCCCACGACATCGATGGCGATGCTGCCCTCGGCGGCGACGTGCTCCTCCCACGGGACCGCGCGTACGAGATCGTAGAACTGCTCGGCATCCGCCGACGGCCCCGAGACCAGCGACAGCACGATGCGGCTCGCGGTTCGCGAATGCAGGCAGGCAAGCAGGCCGTGCTCGAGCGGACCCTCGAAGCCGACTCCGGCCGGATGCGTGCGGGTCACTTCGATGCCGAGTGCGCGCAGCTCGTCCGCCAGCAGCTCCGGAACGTGACGCGGGCAAGCCGCGAAGAACTGGCGGCGCTGTGCCGTTGCCTCGGCGCTCACACGCCCGATCCGCCGGCAGGCAGGGGTATGCAGGCGCGAGCGTCCACACGCCGGAGCCAGCGGTTCATGATCCGATACATGTCGGCATCGAATCCCGGCTCGGCGCGAGTGCCGGCGAGCGCCTGCAGTTCCTCCTCGGAGGCTGCGCTGCCGACGTGCTGCCAGCGATCGATCACGTGCAGCACGCTGCCCGTCGAGCCGGCCGCCGGCTCGCGGATCGCCACTGCGCCCGAAAAGGGCCAGGAGCGTAGGCGCAACGGGGCGAGCGCAAGTCGGAGCCGCGCATCGTGCAGCGCGCGTGGCTCGAGCCCTGAGCACGCGCCGCGGCACCGCCCGAGCAGGCGCGCGAAACAGGAGCCCTCTCCCGACTCGAGGCCGATCACTTTCAGGCAGAGGTGTGTATCGCGCGCGCGGCCCTCGAGCACGCGCCGCGCCGCCAGCTCCGATCCGAACGGCCCATAGGCGTCGTCCTCGTCACCCACGTCGGTCGCTCCGACCGGTTCGATCGTGACCGTCGTGCCCGCAGGCCTCACCACGCAGCCGGATCACCCATGCGCCGTCGGACGCGCGCAGCCGACGATGCGCGAGCGGCGCAAGGTCCCTGATCAGCCGCGACTCGAGCAGCAGCGCACCGAACTCCCCGCCCGTCTCGAACCATTCGACGTCGCGCACGGTCGCGGACGATAGCCGCATCGCGATCGCGCCCCGAGAAGTGCGCGAGCACGCGGCTGCGCAGGTTGCGTCCCATGCCAACGTAGAGCGGCACGCCACCCTCGCCGCGGAAGACGTAGACGCCCGGCAACTCCGGCAGATCGTCGCCGAGATCCGCAGGCAGGCCCGGCGGCAGCTGGGTGGCCCGGATCTGGGCTGCGACCGCCTCGTCGAGTCGCGCCCGACCGGCACGCATCTCCAAGGCATCCAGCAGCGCGGGCAGCACCCGGGCGTCGCCCAGCGCCCGATGCCGCGCATCGCAGCGCAGTGCATGACGATCGATCAGCGCGTCGAGGCTGTGGCCGTGCTCCTCAGGAAAAAGTCTGCGCGACAATCGCACCGTGCAGAGCCTGGGCGCGCTGAAGCGCATGCCGATTCGGCGGAACTCGCTGCGCAGGAAGCCGTAGTCGAAACCGGCGTTGTGCGCGACGAACAGGCAACCATCGAGGCGCCGCAGGATCGCCGCGCCCAGCTCTTCGAACCGCGGCGCGTCCGCGACCATGCCGGTGTCGATACCGGTGAGCGCCGTGATCGCCGCTCGGGATGTAACCGCCGGGATTGACGAGGCTGCTCCACTCCTCCACCACGACGCCGCCCTCGAGCAGCACGATCCCGACTTCGATCACACGGTGATGTGCGGCCGCGCCACCGGTGGTTTCCAGATCGACACACGCCACCCGCCCGCGCAGATGACCCGGCGCGCCGAGCGTTGGCTCCGGGCCAGTTTCTTCAGTGCCGGGATCTGTACCGGGCTTATGCAGGGCGATGACCATCCAGCGTCAGGATCGGCGCATACAGGTCCGGTCGCCGATCGCGGAAGACGCCCCAGGCATGACGCTGCGCGCGAGCCTGCTCGAGATCGATGGTTGCGGTGATGACCGCTTCGCTGCTTCGATCGGCCTCGACCAGTTTCTCGCCGGTCGGATCCGCAATGAAAGAGGACCCGTAAAAGGTCATCTCGTATTTCTGGCCTCGCTCGACCCCGATCCTGTTCGACGCCACCAGCGGCATGACGTTTGCTGCCGCATGCCCCTGCATGCAGCGCTGCCAGTGGTCGCGGGAGTCGATGCTCGCATCGTGCGGTTCGGAACCGATGGCAGTCGGGTAGAGCAACGCTTCTGCGCCGAGCAGCGCCATGCAGCGCGCGCTTTCCGGAAACCACTGGTCCCAGCACACGCCGACGCCCAGCGTTCCGTAACGGGTCGGCCAGACGCGAAACCCCGTGTCACCCGGCGCGAAGTAGTACTTCTCGTGATAGCCCGGTCCCTCCGGAATATGTGACTTGCGATACACGCCGAGCACCTCGCCGTCGGCGTCGATCATGACCAGCGAGTTGTAGTAGGCGTTGTTCGAGCGCTCGAACATCGACAAGGGGACGACCACGGCGAATTCGCGCGCAAGGGCACGGAAGCGCTCAACCACGGGGCTGTCCTGGACGGTCCGTGCCAGCTCGAAATGGCTCGCGAGGTGATCCTTGCAGAAGTACGGGGTCTCGAATAGCTCTTGTAAAAGAATAACTTGCGCGCCTTTCTTCACAGCCTGGAGCAATACTCGCTCGGCCGAGGCGACGTTGGTCGCGGCGTCCTCGGTGCAGGCGAACTGGGTGGCGGCAAAAGTTACGGCCATGGCTCTCTCCGCGAGGTCGGCGGCTTCCGGCCCGCGAGTCTAACGCAACGCCCAGGCGGGACCGGCCGCGGCCCGCGGTCGTCGGCGGTGGCGGCTCTCACCGCATTATGTTCAGAATGCCGGCTCAGGTCAGGTTCCGTGTAAGGAGGACTGTCATGTCCGCTTCATTGCTCGATAGTCTGACCGCGCTCATCACGCCCGACCTGGCCAGCAGGGCCGCCTCGATGCTCGGCGAATCCGACTCCTCGATCCGCAAGGGGCTGGGCGGCGCGCTACCGGTCATGCTCACCGGACTCGCGAGTCGCGCGGGCGATCCGGGATTTGCCGGATCGTTGTTCGATCTCGTGCGATCGCCGGCGAACGATGACAACGTCCTGAACGACGTCGGCGGTCTGCTCGGCAGCGGAACGTCCTCGCCGATGATGGGTCTCGGCGGCAAGCTTGTCAGCATGCTGTTCGGCGGAAATACCACTAACCTTGCCAGTGCGCTTGCCGGCTACGCCGGCGTGAAGAGCTCCACCGCCTCGACGCTGCTAAACCTCGCCGCGCCGCTGGTGCTGGCCGTGCTGGGTCGACGGACTCGCAGCGACAACCTGAACGCGTCCTCGCTCGCGAGCCTGCTGCTGAGTCAGAAGGACTCCTTCGCTGCTGCATTGCCGGGGCCGCTGGCTGACATCGGCAGCTACCTGGCGGCACCGACCGGCGAGCGCGAGGCGTACGCCGCGCCACCGCCGGTACCGGAGCGTCGCTCATCGATCTGGCGCTGGCTGCTGCCGCTCCTGATTGCGCTCGGGTTGCTGTGGCTCTTGTCCTCGCTCTTCGGGCGCAAGGAGCGGCCCGTGGAGGACGCCACCACGCCGCCCGCGGCCGTCGAGCCCGCGCCTGCGCCGGTTCCGGAACCCGAGGTGGGGGCTCCGTCGACGAGGCCGACCGGGACCGTGTACTTCGATGTCGACCAGTCGGCGCTCCCGGCGGGCAGCGAGACCGCGCTCTCGGCGGTGATCGCCTATCTGAAGGCGAATCCGGCGTCGACGGCCGTGATCTCCGGCTATCACGATCCAACCGGCGACCAGGCGGCCAACGAGGAGCTCGCCAAGAATCGCGCCGGCTCGGTCCGCGACGCCCTCGTCGCCGCTGGGGTCGAGGAGTCACGGATCAACATGGAGAAACCCGTCGTAACTACGGGCGAGGGAACGCTCGAGGATGCGCGGCGCGTCGAGGTCACCGTGCGCTGACCGCAGATCATCGAGCCCGATTTTCTAGGAGAGGTCGATCCAGGTCGTCTTGAGCTCGGTGTACTTGTCGAACGCGTGCAGCGACTTGTCGCGGCCGATGCCGGACTGCTTGAAGCCGCCGAACGGCACGGTGATGTCGTCGGCGTCGTAGCAGTTCACGTAGACGATGCCGGCGCGCAACGCGCGCGCGATGCGATGCGCGCGTGTTGATGTCGCGCGTCCACACCGCCGCCGCGAGGCCGTAGTCGACGTCGTTGCGCGATCCGGATCGCCTCCTCGACGTCCTTGAACGTGATCGTCGGCCAGCACCGGCCCGAAGATCTCCTCGCGCGCGATCTTCATGTCCGGGCTGCACGCCGTCGAACACCGTCGGCTCGACGAAGAAGCCGCCGCTGTCCTGCGCGCACGCGATTGCCGCCGAGCGCAGACGTCGCGCCCTCCGTCTCGGCCGGCGTCGATGTAGCCGAGCACGCGCGTTCATCTGCGTCTCGTCGACGATCGCGCCGAGCCGCGTCGCCGGATCGAGCGGGTCGCCGGGCGACCATGCGCCGCGCCGACTGCCGCGATCTTCTCGAGCAACGCGTCCTTGACCGACTCCTGCACGAGCAGGCGCGAGCCCGCCGAGCACATCTCGCCCTGGTTGAAGAAGATCGCCGACGCCGCCGCCGTCGGCCGCCCGATCGAGGTCCGGGCAGTCCGCGAGCACGATGTTCGGCGACTTGCCGCCGCACTCGAGCCACACGCGCTTCATGTTCGACTGCGCCGCGTACTGCAGCATCAGCTTGCCGGTGCGCGGTCGAGCCGGTGAACGCGATGCAGTCGACGTCCATGTGCAGCGCCAGCGCCTTGCCCGCGGTGTGCCCGAAGCCCGGCACCACGTTGAACACGCCGTCGGGCATGCCGGCCTCCACCGCGAGCTCCGCGATCGCGGAGCGCGGTCAGCGGCGATTTCTCGGAGGGCTTCAGCACCAGCGAATTGCCGGCCGCGAGCGCCGGGCCGATCTTCCACGCCGCCATGATGCAGCGGGAAATTCCACGGCACGATCGCGCCGACGACGCCCATCGGCTCGCGCGTGATCAGCGCGAGCGCATCGTGCGCCGGTGGGCGCGACTTCGTCGTAGATCTTGTCGATCGCCTCGGCGTACCAGCGCGATGCAGTTGCGCCGTCGGCGGGAATGTCGACGCTCAGGCTGTCGGAGATCGGCTTGCCCATGTCCAGCGTCTCGAGCAGCGCGAGCTCGTCGCGGTTCGCGAGCGATGAGCTCGGCGAATCGCAGCAGCACCTTCTTGCGCGCGGCCGGCGGCTGCCGCGCCCAGCGGCCCTGCTCGAAGGCGCGCGCGCGCTGCGGCGACCGCGCGATCGACGTCGGCCGCGTCGCGTGGAGGCGACGCGCGCGATCAGCCGGCCGTCGACCGGGTTGATGCAGTCGAAGGTCGCGCCGCGAGACCGCGGGCACGTAGCGGCCGTCGATGAAGGCCTGCGTGCGCGGCTCGAGGGCCGCGGCGCGTTCGTGCCAGTCTGACGCGTCATCGTCGGCTTCCTCGGATGCACGGCGCTGCTCGTGCTCAGAAGCGTCGGCGGGGTGCTGGCGCGAGATGATCTCACAGGGCTCGCGCCCGCGTTGCGGAAGCGGTGCGGCATCGCGCTCGCGAAATAGTACGCGTCGCCCGGGCCAAGCACGCGCGCTGCGCCGCCGACCGTGAGCTCGACCCGGCCGCGCACGACGACACCGCCCTCTTCGCCGCGGTGCGCGCAGCATGTCCGCGCCCGTGTCGGCGCCGGGCGCATAGCGCTCGTGCAGGATCGCCATGCTGCGCGGCTCGGGCGTCTGCGCCGCGACCAGGCGCAGCGAGACGCCGCTCGTCGCCGAGCTCGACCAGCTCGTCGCGCGCCGAAGAACACCTGCGGCGTCGCCGACGAGATCGAGCGTGAAGAACTCGGCGAGCGACATCGGCATGCCGTCGAGCACTTTCTTCAGCGAGCTGACCGACGGGCTCACGCGGTTCTGCTCGATCAGCGAGATCAGGCCGTTCGTGACGCCCGCGCGCTTGCGCGAGCTCGCGCTGCGACAGCCCGTGCATGGTGCGCACCGCCCGCAGGCGCGCGCCGACGTCGATCCCTGTTGCCATGGGGTGTTGAGTATCCTGGACACGTCCAGCGCCGGAACCAGGAAGTTTCAAGGCCGTTTGTCGCGCCTGTCAATTTTTCTTATCATCCGCCGCCCATCAAGGAAGAACGCCATGCCGCTGCACTCCCGTCTCGACCGGTCTCAGCTCGAAGCCTTCTGGATGCCGTTCACCGCGAATCGCCAGTTCAAGGCGAACCCGCGCCTGCTCGCGCGAGCGGCCGGGCATGCACTACTGGACCGCCGGACGGCCGCCAGATCCTCGACGGCTGCGCCGGCCTGTGGTGCGTCAACGCGGGTCACGGGCGGCAGGAGATCACGGAGGCCGTCAGCCGCCAGATCGCGACGATGGATTACGCGCCGCCGTTCCAGATGGGCCACCCGGCCGCCTTCGAGCTGGCGAACGCGCTCGTGGGGATCGCTGCCCGGCGGGACTCGATCACGTGTTCTTCACGAACTCCGGATCCGAATCGGTCGACACCGCGCTCAAGATCGCGCTCGCGTATCACCGCGTGCGGGGCGAGGGCACGCGCACGCGGCTGATCGGCCGCGAGCGCGGCTACCACGGCGTGGGCTTCGGCGGCATCTCCGTCGGCGGCATGGTCAACAACCGCAAGTTCTTCGCGACGCTGCTGCCCGGCGTCGATCATCTGCCGCACACGCACGACCTCGCGCGCAATGCCTTCTCGCGCGGCCAGCCCGAACACGGCGCGCCGCTCGCCGACGAGCTCGAGCGGCTGGTCGCGCTGCACGATGCGAGCGACGATCGCCGCGGTGATCGTCGAGCCGATCGCGGGCTCGACCGGCGTGCTGCTCCCGCCGCAGGGCTATCTCAAGCGGCTGCGCGAGATCTGCACGCGCCACGGCATCCTGCTGATCTTCGACGAGGTCATCACCGGCTTCGGGCGGCACGGGCACGCCGTTCGCCGCGCAGGAATTCGACGTCACTGCCGGACATGATCACGATGCGCCAAGGGCCTGACCAACGGCGCGGTACCGATGGGCGCCGTCGCCGTGCGCAGCGACGATCTACGACGCGTTCATGACGGGGCCCGACAGCGCGATCGAGCTCTTTCACGGCTACACGTACTCGGCGCATCCGGTGGCGTGCGCCGCCGGCCTCGCCACGCAGCAGATCTACCGGCGCGAGGGGCTGCTCACACGCGCGCAAGAGGTCGGCGGGTACTGGGCCGATGCTCTGCACGCGCTCAAGGGCCGGCCGCATGTCATCGACCTGCGCAACTACGGCTTGATCGGCGCGATCGAGCTGGAGCCGATCGCGGGGAAGCCCGGCGCGCGCGGCTTCGACGCTTTCCTGCGCGCCTTCGAAAAGGGCATGCTGATCCGGGTCACCGGCGACACCATCGCACTGTCGCCGCCGCTCATCATCGAGCGCTCGCACATCGATCAGCTGTTCGGCCGGCTCGACGAGGTCCTGAGCGAGCTCCCGTGACCCAAGTCAGCGTTCACGCGAGCGCCCGCAAGCCATAGCCGCGGCAACAAAAACGCCTGGCTTCCTCGCGAAAGCCAGGCGTCGCTTGAGTCGATTATCGGATGGGTTGTGCTATTCGCTGCCCCAGGGGAACGTGGTCGACACGGAGAATATCGCCCGCGCTTCGCTGCTGCCGATGTCGCCGGGGGTGCCGTCGACGGCCTCGTTATCGCTGCCGTCGACATACTTCAGACCCAGCTCGAAATTGCCGAGCATGTAGGTGACGCCGACCGACCAGTCCATGTAGCTGTCGCCATAAAAATTGTCGATGCCGTCGCCGTCGCTGTAGCCGATGTGAGCGTTGAGCCCGAAGTCGGACGGCAGCTCCCATGCGGCTTGGAGGTCGTAGTAGAACGCCTCGTCGTTGTCGAAGCCACCGAACTCGTCCGAGTACCAGATCTTGCCGGTCAGGAAACTATAGCCAACGCTCGCGTAGAGTTCCTGGAAGTCTGCATCGCTTTCACCCGGATAGCCGTAGTAGATGAAACCGATGTCCCAGGTAACGTCTTCGCCGCCGCTGAAGCCTGCGTACAGATCGACTTCGATGTCCGCGTCGAACGAGTTGCCGAAGTCGATGTTGCTGGCCCAGGCGCCAAGGTAGAGCCCGCTCTCTGCAGCCCAGTCGATGCTGCCCTGCAACGCAGGGTCTTGTGCGGTCTGGGTAATGCCACGGAAATCGTAGTCGCTCACTGCCGTCACGGTGCCGGAAAATTGCGCGTGGGCCATCGAGGCCGACGCGAGCAGCGCCAGCGCCGCCAAGGCTTGACTTAATCTCATTGCGTACCCCTTAAGTTGCGTGGAAACCACGGAAAGGTTGCGGCCGTCGCACAGATTGTAGCAGATGGCACACGGAAGCCTGTTTACAGAACGAAATGCAGGTTTCATGCCAGCAACGGAACGCACGAATTTTCGCGCGCGCGGTGGTTCGATCTGCACCGCAACGGCGCAACGCGCGCGATCGCGGCGCACTGGATTCGGTCGTCGTGCGCTGCTTCAGCGTTCGCCGGCGGGCGGCTCGAAGATCGCGTAGAACTTGCGTGCGTCCTCGAGCACTTCCCATAGACCCTCGAATCCCGCGGGCACGACGAAGCAGTCGCCGGGCCCGAAGGTCCAGCTTCGGCCCGACTCATCCGTGATCCGGACGCTGCCCTGCGTAAGCACACAGAGCTCGTTCTCCGTATAGGCCACGCGCCACGCGCCGCGCGTGCTGCTCCAGATTCCCGAGAAGAACCGCCCGCTGGCATCAGTGAAGAGGTTGCGGACGGTCTGCGCAGGCATTGCGCTGCCGGGCGCAAGGCGCCCCGCATCAAGCTGGAGCGCCTCCGCCTGACCCGAGTGCTCGTCGATACGGATGATTTCTGGTGTCGGTGCGCCCGCGGTCACCGCCGCGCCTCGTCGCCCCGCAGGCTCGCCATCCGCTGCTGCAGCTGCCGCTTTGCGGCGTCGAATGCATCGCGGATGACGACGTAAACGTCTTCGTGGCCGTCACGCTGCGGCCGTTCCATGTCCACGACCACGTTTTCGCCCGGCAACCCGACCTGCACAGTGACGTTGAACACCTTGCCCTGGTGATGATGACGATGCGGTGCGTCCACCACGACGCGACACGACTGGATGCGGTCGCTGAAATGATGCAGATGATCGGCGAGGCTGCGAACGCGCGCCTCGACGGCCGGAGAGGCTTCGATGTGCCGGAACGTGATCTGAACGGGTGTTGCCACGGTTGCAGGTCCTCCTGAACATTGGCCCGGGGTGATGTCCCCGGTTCCGAGCGAGCGATCGCCGTTCCCTGGGGCCCGCCCCGGAGGCTCAGCCTGCTCGACTCAAGGGTACACCCGGCGACGCCGCGTCCACTACGGCCGTGGTCACCAGGTCGGACCCGACATTTACCATAGTCCTCGTCATGTCCAGGATCCGGTCCACGCCGAGGATGATCCCGATCCCCTCCGGTGGAATCCCGAAGGCGCCGAGCAGACCCGCGATGAGTGGCAAGGCCCCGCCCGGAATGGCCGCCACCGCGACCGCGCTCAGCACCGCCAGGAAAACGAGCGTGATCTGCTGGGCAATGTCGAGGTGGACACCGAACACCTGCGCGACGAACAGCACGACGCAGCCCTCATAGAGCGCCGTGCCGCTCATGTTCATGGTGGTGCCGAGCGGCAGCACGAACCCGGCCGTCGACGGACGGATACCGAGCGGATCGCGCGCGGCGGCCAGCGCCGCGGGCAGCGTTGCACTGCTCGAGCTGGTCGAGAACGCGGTCACAAGGACGTCCTTGATCTGGCGGAAGAACAGCCTTGGGCTGCGGCGGGCCAGAAACCGCAGCCAGATCGACATCGTGCCGAACAGGTGCAGCAGCAGCATCACGACGCAGCCGAGCACGAAGAGCCCGAGCGCCAGGATGATTTCGAAGCCCACCTTGACGATCACGCTGAAGATCATCGCCGGTACCGCGATCGGCGCGAGGCGCAAGGCGAAGTGAACGATGCCCGTCATGAGCTGTGCGACGGTTTCGAGCCCGTCCTCGAAGCGCTTGCGCCGCTCCCGCGACAGGCCCAGGCCCGCGGCACCCACCAGAATCGCGAATGTGATCAGCGGCAGCACGTCGCCCAGGAGATTGCGCTGATTGCCGACGAACGCGCCGAAGAGGTTGCGCGGCATGAACATGTCCACGATGGCCATGGGTGTCATGTCCGGCCGGGACGCGCCCTTCTCGACATGCTGTGACGCCTGCTGGCTGTACTCGCTCAGGAGGCGGGCGGTCGTGTCATCGTTCAGCCGTGCGCCGGGCTCGAGCACATTCATCATCACGAGGCCAAGCGTCGCGGCGATGGCCATGTTCGCGAAGAACAGCGCAAAGGTGCGACCCGCGAGCGGCCCCAGCTCCCTGAGCTCTCCCAGCTGGACCACGCCGTAGGCCAGCGAGGCAAAGACCAGCGGGATCACGACGAAGAACAGCATGCGGAGGAAGACCTGCCCGATGGGATCGAGCACGGTCGTCGCAAGCCAGCGGGCGCCGGCGAGTACACCGGGCGCCGCGCCGCCGATCAGGAGCGTGATCGCTCCAGCGATCGCACCGATCACGAGGCCGAGCAGGATCCGGTTGGCGAGCCGCGTGTCGATGTCGGACATGGACGAGGCCTTCTCGCTTCTTTTCGTGATGCCGAGATGCTCCGGCAGCAACTAACCCCGGACTGGCGCGCGGGTTGTGCAGGCATCCACCGCCGTCATCCGGCCCACATAAGAAAACGGCGCCGCGAACGGTAAGGCTCGCGGCGCCGTTGGCAGATCAAATCCTACCGAGGATCAGAGATCCTCGCGGCTGATGATGTTGATCGGCGTGCTCTCCGGATCGGAGTACAGCCCCCAACGGTCGTGCGGGATATAGAAGCTCACCTTGTCGCCCTTCTTCAGCTTGGCGACCGGGCGTGTCCTTGCCGTCGATCTTGACGGATGCGCCTTCTTTGGGCGCGATCACGACTTTTGAAAATGCCTTGTCCTTCGTGTCGAGCATGTGAAGCGTCACTTCCTTGGTCGCCTTGTCCACACTCTCAACTTCGGCAACGTACTTTGCGTACGGCTGGTTGTTCTTCATCATGACCGAGTGGCAGCCCTTGCTCGCGTTCGGAAACGCCTTCAGGACCTCCTCGCCCCAGTTCACCTTGTCGCACCCGTACTCCTGGGCGACGGCGAGTACTGGCATTACGAGCACCGCTAAACAGGCGGCTCTGACAATTCCCTTCATTTTCCATTCTCCCGTGAATGTGACTTGGTAAGCATTCGAATATATCGGCGTCGGCTCTGGCAGCCGGCACTTGCGTTTAACCCATGCGCGGCGCGCCAAGCTCCAATGCTAGTCGAGTTTCAGGCTAACTAGAAGAATATGTGCGTACGGGCCGGCGTGCCTGGCCGGTCCCGGCGGGGCGCCAAGGGACGTCGCCCGGGGGCGACAACTGGGTGCAATGCAACGCACGATACGGCAGTAAGCTTGAGCGCCGGCACGGGACGCTCCAAGGGGTCACTCGCATGCCAAACACGGCCTCCCGGCGCTACGTCTGGTTGCTTGCCGTCTGCGATCGTCCACATCGCCATGTTCTATGCGGCGACCGATCGCGCTTCCACAGCCCCCAAACCGTGGCGGAACATGCTCGGCACAATTCCGCACACGCCTTCTCTTCCGACACTCGCCCTCGCGTGAGCCTTCTCGCGTACAGCGCCAGGCGCGGGCACTACCGGCCGGACCGCGTGGGCACAGCCGAGGTGCGGCCGGGTGAGGTGACTCGGAGGCTTCCCCGCATCGAGTATGCCGACGGGTCGGACGTCGAGGCCCGGTGATCGTCATTGCCGGAAAACAGCGCGGGCCAGTGGCGTGGCTATCACCTGCGGACGGCGACGAGTTCGGAGGGGCGCTGGCGTTGCAGCGCGTGGCCAGGGCTCTCCATCCCGGACGATGACCGGCCTCGTCATACTGATCCCCGTCGCCAACCCTCCCGCCTTCCAGGCGATGCTGGGCAACCCTTCCCCCGACGCCCATGGCCTTGCGGCCTTCCCGGGCAGCTGCGCTTCGCGACCGAGCGCATTCGAGACATACGACCGCCCTGTGGAGAGCATGCTGACTTCGTCGTCGATTTGCACACGGGCGCCACCCTTCGTTCAACACCCGTTCGTAATGTTGGCGCGATGACCGGCTCGCGCTGCGATCGCATTGCGGATGAGAGGCTTGTGCATCTTCGGCACTCCCTAACTCTGTGCGCGCAGGGCACGCGGATTAACGATGGCTGAAGATTGGCCGGGAAGCAGCAACGCCGCCAGCGGACGTTCCGCGACAACCGCTTCGCCTGGACCTACAGAAGAATGCACAGGACCCCAAGACATGGAGAAGCGTCTTGCGACAGAGATGAGCTGCTGCTAGTCTTTGTTCAAACACTTGTTTCAATCGAGCGTTTCGTATGCCCACAGCCCTGCGATTCGACGGCCAGGTCGCTCTGGTGACCGGCGGCGCTGCCGGCATCGGCCGCGCTCATTGCGAGCTGCTGGCCGAACGCGGCGCCAAAGTCGTGGTGAACGGCAATTTCCGGCCGAGCGGCTCCGGACCCGAGCAAGAGGTCGCCGCATTCATCCGGGAGCGCGGCGGAGAGGCGGTCGCGGTCAATGGCAGCGTGACCGATGAAGACGCAGCACTTCGAATGGTGCAAACGGCCATCGATTCATTCGGACGCATCGACATCCTGGTGAACAACGCGGGGACCGGCCAGACGACTCTTACCACGCCGGCGGCGCCAGACGAGCGGCTCGATGGCGCACTCGACGCACATCTCCGCGGCACGATGCGGGTGACGCGTGCCGCGTGGCCACACCTCGCGGCCACGGGCGCCGGTCGCATTCTCAACACAGGATCCGCGTGTGCCTTCGGAGTCCAGACTCCCGAGGGTTACGAGGTCGGTTACTCGGTCGCGAAGTCGGCTCTCTTCGCCGTCACTCGCCAGATGGCGGGCGAAGGCGCTGCGTCCGGCATCAAAGCGAACCTCTTGCTCCCCTGGGCATTCTCGCCGATGGCTGCCAAGGACCTCGAGCGTTCGGCGCTTGGGAAATACATGAAGGAGAAGCTTGATCCCGCGAAGGTTGCAGCCGCATGCCTCTATCTCCTGCATCACGACTGCCCGGTCACCGGGCAGTTCATCTCCGCGGCAGGCGGACGGGTTGCCCGAGTGGTGTTCGCGACCTCGCGCGGATACTGCAACCCGGACCTCACGCCCGAGGATGTGAGGGACAACTGGTCGGAGATCCACGGCGAAGCCGATGCGGACGGCGCCATCCGCGGTGCGCTGGAGCTGACCGGACTTCAGGGCGAATTCCGGCTGATTCGCAAGGCCCTCGGCTGATCTCGCCATGGCGCGAGGCCAGGTCGGCGCACGAACCGCGGTCGATCGCCGCCTCAACATCCGCGGCGACGCGGAGCGAGATCTTTACCGCGGCCGAGCAACTCTTTGCGCGCCACGGGTTCCATGCCGTATCGATCCGGGACATCACTGCCGAAGCTGGCGTGAACGTTGCGGCGGTCAACTATCACTTCGGGTCCAAGGACGAGCTGCTCCTCCAGATATTCCGCACGCGCGCCGCAGAGCTCAACCGCGAGCGAGCGCGCATGCTGCACGAAGCTGAGGCGCGCCATGGTGGCACCGCGATGCTGCGTGAGATCCTGGCGGCGCTCTTCACGCCACCTATCCGCTGGTATCACGCGAAGGACGGACGCCGCGTGGCGCTGCAGTTCATCCTGCGCGTTCGGACCGAGGGCACGAAAGCGATGCTCGAGCATCTTCACAAGGACATCTCTCACCTCGATCGGTTTGCTGCGGCGCTGAAAGCGGCGTTACCTGCCCTGCCCGATGAGCTCGTCTACTGGCGGCTTCACTTCTGCCTCGGCCTCGTTCACAACAATCGCCCGGCCGAATTTGACCGTCTCCATCGGCTGTCACGCGGCGCTACCCGCGGTGGAGATTCCGAGGCGATGCTCGAGCGGATGTTGGACTTTGCGGTGGCGGGATTTGGAACGGGCTCATGCGGGACCTGATCGGCGTCGACCGTCAGGCGCTCTTCTCGGGCACCGAACCACCGCCGGAGCATCTGCAGCTCGACGCCCGATCACTGGGACATTATCTCGCCGGCCGGCTCGAGGGCCTGGGCACCGAGTTCACCGTCGAGAAGTTCAAGGGCGGCCAATCGAACCCCACATACAAGCTTTCGGGTACGCGTACTTACGTGCTGCGCCGCAGGCCGCCCGGACCGCTGCTTCCGTCGGCCCACGCCATCGACCGCGAGTATCGCGTCATGACCGCGCTTGCCCGGGTCGGCTTTCCGGTGCCACACCCGTACCTCTACTGCGAGGACGACTCCGTCATCGGCTCGGCCTTCTATGTCGTGAGCTGCGCCACCGGGCGCGTGTTCTGGAACGCCGAGCTCGCCGATCTGGAATGCACCGATCGTGTGGCGACGTACGACGACATGAACGCGCGGCTCGCCGAGCTGCACGGGCTCGACGTGACGGCGCTCGGGCTCGCAGACTTCGGGCCGACAGACGGCTATGTCGCGCGCAACCTCGCACGCTGGTCGAAGGTGTACCGGCAATCGGAACTCGTCCCGATACCGGACATGGACTGGCTGATCGAGTGCCTGAGCGCGATAGTGCCAAAGGACCAACGCACCTGCCTCGTGCATGGCGATTACGGCCTTTACAACATCGTCGTTGCTGCGGACCGGCCGCGGATCGAGGCCGTGCTGGACTGGGAAATGGCGACGCTCGGCGATCCCTTCGTCGATCTCGCGCATCACTTGCGGGCCTGGTGGGAGCCGCCGAACACCGGTGGCGCAGCCACGAGCTTGCGCGAGCACGATCTCGCGGCGCTCGGAATTCCGTCGATGGATGCATACATCGAGGCGTACTGCCGCCGGATCGGTGTTGCCGAGGTGCCCAACCGGCGCTTCTATCTCGGTTTCGCGCAGTTCCGCTATGCCGCGATGATCCAGGGGATCCTCAAGCGCGCCTCGATCGGCACAGCGACGAGCCGGGCAATGCTGCATCGGCAGGAACGCGTGCTGGAGGTCGCGGCCCTCGCGCGTTCGACGCTCGAAGGGCGCGATCCCTGACGACAGAAGGATCCATATGTACGCCGTCCCGAGTCAACGAGCCCTCACGCTGCGCGAAGAGCTCAGCGCGTTCATGGCCGAGGAGGTCTATCCGGTGGAGGCGCCTTACGAGCGCCAGCTGCTAGCGCAGTCGGGACCCGCCTTCGTCGTGCCGCCGCTGCTCGAGGAGCTCAAGACGAAAGCACGGGCCCGGGGGCTATGGAACCTGTTCCTGCCCAACTCCAAGCATGGGGCGGGACTCACAAACCTCGAGTACGCGCCGCTCGCGGAGATCATGGGTCGCGTGCATTGGGCCGCCGAGATTTTCAATTGTTCGGCCCCCGACACCGGGAACATGGAGGTGCTCGATCGCTACGGCAGCGCCGAGCAGAAGCGCAAATACCTGCTGCCGCTCCTCGAGGGTCGCATCCGCTCCTCCTACTGCATGACGGAGCCCGGCGTCGCGTCCTCGGATGCGACGAACATCGAGACGCGCATCGAGCGCGACGACGACCACTACCTCATCAACGGTCGCAAGTGGTGGATCACGAACGCCTATCACCCGAATAACGGCGTCTATATCGTGATGGGCAAGACGGATCCGAATGCGCCCCGTCATCTGCAGCAGTCGCAGATCCTGGTGGATCCCGATACGCCCGGAATCACCCGCGTTCGTCCTCTCCACGTCTTCGGCTATGCCGACGCCCCGAAAGGCCATGCGGAGATACTGTTCGAGAACGTGCGGGTGCCGGTGGATAACCTCATCCTCGGCGAGGGGCGCGGTTTCGAGATATCACAAGGACGCCTGGGTCCCGGCCGCATTCACCACTGCATGCGCATCATCGGTCACGCCGAGCGTCTGCTGGAACAGATGTGCCGGCGACTCGTCTCGCGCGTAGCGTTCGGCAAGCCCCTCGCGGACCACTCGCTCTGGCAGGAGCGCATTGCCGACGCACGCACCCAGATCAACATGTGCCGCCTGCTCACGCAGCACGTCGCCTGGCTGATGGACACGGTCGGTAGCAAGGAGGCGCGCAGCGAGATCTCGCAGATCAAGGTCGCAGCAACCCGAATGGGCCAGGCCGTCGCCAACCTCGCCATCCAGGCCCATGGTGCAGCCGGACTCTGCGATGACGAAGGCCTCGGCTTCGCGTACGCGCGCATGCGCATGATCAGCTTCGGCGATGGGCCCGACGAGGTACACAACCGCACCATTGCGCGTGCGGAGCTGCGCAGGTACCGCGCTCGGAAGGAGGTCTGAGCGATGGACGCCCTGTTCGATTTCACCGACAAGGTGGTGATGATCACTGGCGGTAGCCGCGGGCTTGGCTTCGCCATGGCGAAGGCATTCGCCGAACGCGGCGCCCACCTCGTCATTGCGAGCCGAAAGCTCGAGAACTGCGAGCGCGCGGCTGCCGAAATCTGCACGCTCGGACGACGCGCCCTCCCCGTCGCCTGCCATGCCGGCCGCTGGCGCGACCTCGATGAGCTCGTCGAGCGCAGTTACGGCGAATTCGGACGCATCGACGTGCTCATCAACAACGCCGGCATGTCACCCGTAGCTCCGTCCTCGCTCGAGACCTCGGAGGAACTCATCGACAAGGTGCTCGGGCTCAACTTCAAGGGACCGTTTCGCCTGAGCGCCCTCGTCGGCAGCCGCATGGCACTCAGCGATGGCGGCAGCATCATCAATGTCAGCAGCTACGGCTCGCTGCGTCCACAGCCGGAATTCGCCCCTTATTCCGGCGCGAAGGCCGCGCTGAATGCGCTTACCGTCGCGCACGCGATCGAGTTCGCGCCGAAGGTGCGCGTGAACGCGATCCTGCCCGGTTCGTTTCGCACCGACGTCGCCAAGCACTGGCCGGCGGACAAGGAGTCGAAGACCGACGCCGTCCTGCGCCGGTTCGGTGAGCCAGAGGAGATGGTCACAACCGCGCTTTATCTCGCGAGCCCCGCTTCGGCATTCACAACCGGCGCGTTGATCCGCGTGGATGGCGGGCGCCCCTAGGCCGCCATCGACGACGCCGATCTGGCTCGGTCGATTTGCGAGGAGCAGCCATGCGACGATTCGAGAACAAGGTCATCGTCATTGCCGGCGGCGGCACGGGGATCGGCGCCGGAACTGCGCTGCGGGTCGCCAGCGAAGGCGCACATGTCATCATCGGCGACCTTTCCGCCGATCGCGCGGCGTCGGCAGCGGCACGAATTCGCGAAGCGGGTGGCGATGCGATCGGGTGTGCCTTCGACGTCACCGATGAGCCGACGGTCGCTGCACTCATGCAGACCGCGATCGAGAGGTTCGGCGGCATCGATGGAATGCAGGTCAACGTCGCGGACCTCGTCGTTCACCGCATCGATACTGATGCGCTCTCGCTCGACCTCGCGGTCTTCGACCGCGTGATCGCGGTCAGCCTGCGCGGATACCTGCTCTGCACGCGTTACGCCCTGCCCCATCTCCTCGCCCGCGGGGGCGGCGCGATCGTATACACCTCATCGGCAGCTGCGTTTCTAGGCGAGCCCAAGCGCGTTTCCTACGCGATGGCAAAGGCGGGGATCCACGCCCTGGCTCGCCACGTGGCCACCCGCTGGGGCAAGGAAGGCGTGCGCGCAAACGTCATCGCGCCCGGGATGGTCCAGACCGAATCGAACGCCGACTCCCCTCCTGGGCGGCTCGAGGGCGCGCTTCGCGGAGTACGCAGTCCGCGCCTCGGGCGTCCTGAGGACATCGCGGCGGCCGCCGCGATGCTGATGTCAGCCGACGGCGAGTGGATCAACGGCCAGGTAATCAGCGTCGATGGCGGCGTGACTATTCGTTGAGTGGATGTCTGGCGTCGCGCAGACACTCGTGGCGCGCCTCTGGGCGCAGTAGCAGAAATTCGCTGCAGACCCGGCAATCTGTGATCCAGATCACAAACAGCCGCGAAATGGCGAACTGCCGAGTCGCTACAATCAGATTATGAAAAATGCGCGATGGTGCGGAGGTCAACGCCGATGACTAAGCATTGCCCGTCCTCCTTCGACACGTCGTCGTGGGTTGCTGTGCGCTGGGAGCGCGGTAACCGTTACTACCGCACGCATCTGGAACAGGACCTGTGGGGCCACTGGACACTGACCAGAGTCGTCGGTCGCAAGGGCGCACGCCACGGTCGCTTCATGACCAGCTGGGTCGCCTCACTGGAAAGCGGCTTGATGACATTAGGCGCTATCGCCAAACGCCGCCGCGAGCGCGGCTACCGCCTGATGACGGTGCGCCAGAACTGAGCGTTCCTCGCGCCGCAATAGACGCATGTCAGCAGGATGCGCCTGTGGCCAGCAGGGCATCCATGACGCCCACATCAGCCCTCATCAACAGCAGCGTCCAAGAGCCACGCCAGCGCATCCTTTTCAGAATCGAAGACATTTCCTATCAGTCCTCGATTTCTGGCGACCGTAACCTCAAAGTTGTCGGGGTCCACCATTTCAGGTCGCACCACCATGGCCAGCTTCACCGTTGAACGGGCCGCTTCTGCGAATGCCTGTCCCCACGTGTACCGTTCCAAGGTGTCTGGACTCTGATGGCCGGTCCAGTTCGTCGTATCGATCAGCAAGGTTGTGCATCCCTTGTTCGCGGGCAAAAGTGATGGCCCCGATGACCTTGCCTGCCGCCTCCGCCAAAGGGCCGTGCCCCGATAGCCGATAACAGCAGTAGCCTTCCATGACTTCGAAATGCTTTGGCGCTTCCATATTCTCTTCTGCGGCGGCCACCTTGCTGCCGATCCCCAGCGCGCCGCCGTTCTTGCCTCAGGCGCTGCTAGGGCCTGCTTTCGGCAAATCGCGTCAGGGCCTCCAGGTTCGTCACCGTGATGGAACGATAAGCCTTCTTTAACCAGCCGGCATCCGCGAAACGCTTCAGGGCGGCATTGACCGTTTTGCGCGAGGCGTTCGACAGCATTCCCAGTGCATCTTGCGCAAGCGGAATCGGCGTGTTTTCCAATGCGGTAACACGCCGCAGCGCCCGGGCGATCCGCCGGTATTCGTCGGGTTCCTGCATGTCGTAGAACGCCCTCATCACGATGTCGAGATTTATCATCACGATCTGCGTGAATCGGCGCGTCGCCATCGGGTCACGACCCGCCATCTGGTCCATCGAATCGAGCGACAAGTACACTGCGGACGTTTCAATTGCCGCTTGCAGACCCACGCGGCGTGGCTCACGACTAAGGAAGGGGCCCTCCCCTGTCCAGCCGCCCGGCGTCAGCCTGTGCAGGAGATGTGGTGTCGCGCTCGGAGGCGCTACGCTCGCGGTGACTGCCCCCGTGACGATACCGTAAATACCGCCGAGTGCATCGCCGAGACGATAAATCACTTCGCCCGCAGCATATTTGACCGCGACGCTGCGCTTGAAGACTTCTTCCTTAAAATCTTCGGGCTGCCGCGAAAGCCAACCTATGCTGGTCAAAATGTCACGGGCCCTGGATGGACCGACCATCTCATCCCCTTCTGGCATTTTCCGGCTGACGGATGCGTGGGCGTTCATAGGAGCCTACGATCCCAGAACATTTCTGCCGGCATTGTCCCCCGGAGGACAGTTGCCTGCCAGAAGACATGCAAATCTTTGCGCGGTTCGCGGATGCCCAAAGGGAAGAAAGAGGGGACCATATGAATAGCGGCAAAATGCTCGCTCTGGCAGTGGCCATCACGCTCTTGGGTGGGTTCACGGGTACTGCTGTCGCTGCGGGCGGCGGCAAAGTGCTGGCGGACCCGGGGGCAATGGAAGGCAAGCACTTCGACCCCAAAGGCAAGATGCCCTCGAAGTTCACGATTGAGCTGCAGAACGGTCTGCGCGCCACACTGCCGTTCGATGACAAGCGCGATTTCGAGGAAGCGAAGCGCGGCTTCGTTGCCGCACCGCCGTACAAGCAGATCATGTCCGATGCCGGCAACGTGGCCTGGGACATGGGCAGCTACGAGTACCTTTTGCAGGGCAAGGACTTCGACAGCATCAATCCGTCGCTGCAGCGCCAGGCCATCCTCAACATGGCGTACGGCCTTTATGAGGTCGTGCCGGGGAAGATCTGGCAGGTGCGAGGTTTCGATCTCGCAAACATCAGTTTCATCAAGGGAACCACGGGCTGGATCGTATTCGACCCGCTGACGGCGAAAGAAACCGCCAGGGCAGCGCTGGCGCTGATCAACGAGAAAGTCGGCAAGCGTCCGGTGGTGGCCGTCGTCTACTCGCATTCCCACGGTGATCACTACGGCGGCGTGCGAGGCGTCGTGGACGAAGCTGACGTGAAGAGCGGCAAGGTGCAAGTGATCGCGCCGGTCGGCTTCATGAAGCATGCGGTGGCGGAGAATGTGTACGCCGGCAATGCGATGAACCGGCGCATGTTCTTCCAGTACGGGGTGCTGCTGCCGCGCAGCCCGTTCGGCCATGTCGACCAGTCGATTGGCAAGAACACCGCAGCGGGCACCATGGGCCTGATTGAGCCCACCCGTTACATCGAGAAGGATTTCGAGGAGCTGAGCGTCGACGGCGTGAAAATGGTTTTCCAAAACACGCCCGGCACCGAAGCGCCGGCGGAAATGAACACCTACTTCCCGCAGTTCAAGGCCTTCTGGGCGGCGGAGAACATCACAGGCACCATTCACAACATCTACACGTTACGCGGAGCGCTGGTGCGGGATGCGCTGGGGTGGTCGAAGCACATCAACGCGGCGCTCTACCGTTTTGGTCAGGAGGCCGAGGTGATGTTCGCCGCGCACAGCTGGCCACGCTGGGGCAATGCCCGCGTCCAGGAAGTGATGCGCACGCAGCGTGACGTGTACGCCAACCTCAACAACGAGGTGCTGCATCAGGCCAACCAGGGCGTGACCGTCAACGAGATCCAGAACGTCTACAAGCTACCCAAGAGCCTGCAGAGCCAGTGGGCGGCGCACAGCTACCACGGCTCCGAGGAGCACAACAGCCGCGCCGTGATCAACCGTTACCTCGGATACTGGGATGGCAACCCCGCCACGCTGATCCCGCTATCGCCGCGTGACTCGGCTCCGCTCTACGTCGAGATGATGGGCGGCGCGGCCAAGATCATTGCCAAGGGCAAGGAGCTTCATGATCAAGGCAAGTACCGCGAAGCCATGGAGATCCTGAACAAGCTCGTCTACGCGGAACCCAACAATCAGGCGGGCAAGGACCTGCTGGCGGACGTGTTCGAGCAGATCGGCTACCAGAAGGAAAGCCCGAGCGTTCGTAACAGCTTCCTCGCGGCGGCGTATGAGCTTCGCCACGGGATGCCGGCCGGTGTGCCGCCGTCGAGCACTGGGCCGGACACGCTCCGCGCAATGTCGACCGATCTCTGGCTCGATTTCCTCGGCATCCGGCTCGACAGCAAGAAGGCCGAGGGCATGAAGTTCACCATCAACCTGGTCACGCCCGACAACGGGGAGAAGTTCGTGGTGGAGTTGAGCAACTCGACGCTCACCAACATCAGCGGCCAGCAGTCGAAGAACCCGGATCTGACCATCACTGTCAACCGCACTGACCTGGAGACCGTAATGGGTGGCAAGTCCACATTCGACGATCTGATTGCCGCCGGCAGGGCGAAGTTCGAGGGAGATCGCAAACCCTTCGACCAGCTCCGAGGCATCCTGGTCCAGTTCACCCCGGACTTCGAAATGATGCCGGGAACGAAGCCCCCGAAGGCGGCCACCCCACCAGCCGAAGACCCCTTCGAGCAGGCTGAGCCTGCAGATGCGTCTGGAGGCTGATGGGTGGTCGCACTCAGCCCTGGCGCAATGCGGAGAGTTGAGGCCGACCTGCCTCGTGACGGTCCTCTGGCCGACTAAATCGAGATCGCAGCCTCCAAGAATCAACGTAGAGTGAACGCTCAACCGTTCATGGGGTTACTGGGTGCCGCACTCCTGTTGAGCTGGGCGACGGCAGGCGCACAGTCGAACGAAGATATGAATGCGGCCAACAACCCGCTGCAGCCGACGCTTGGGCGTCAACTTCCAAGACTACTACACGAGCGAGTATTACGGCCTCGACGATGCGGACTCCAACGCATTTCTGCTCCGCAGCGTGCTGCCGCACAAACTGTTCGGTAAGGCCCAAATTCTGCGCGGGACGCTGCCGATCGTCACGTCCCCCGATGTGCCGCCGTCAGGCGACCATACTGACGTCGGCGATCTCAATCTGTTCGATGTCTTCATGTTCAAGGCCGGCAAGATCCAGATCGGCATTGGCCCGCAGTTGACTGCGCCGACCGCCGGCCGCGACGAGACGGGTACGGGCAAATGGCAGGCCGGTCTGGCCACGCTGGTGATCGCTCCGCAGAAGTGGGGACTCGTGGGGGGCTCGTCACCTGGCAGCACTCGTTCGCCGGGGATAGCGACCGAGGCACCCAAAACAACCTGCAGTTTCAGCCCTTGGTAATCTACAACCTGCCCCGCGGCTGGTACCTGCGCACCACTGCGCTTTGGACCTGGAACTTGGAAGCCAACAGCCATTACATTCCAGTCGGTCTCGGCCTCGGCAAAGTCTGGAAAGCAGGAACTACGACCTACAACGTGTTTGCCGAGCCGCAGTGGACGGTGTCGCACGACGATGACGCCCTGCCGAAGTTTCAGCTTTTCATGGGGCTGAACCTGCAATTTCCCCTCGGACCGAAGTGAGCCCACTGTTTATTTAGCAGGTCCGCCAAGAGCACTCCAGGCGTTTGGGGAATTTGGTGGTGAGGGGCACCACCGCAAAGTTTAGCTAAGGTGCTGGTGGGTAACGCGTTCCCCTGAGGGTGAGCCTCTGCCTACCCCCAGACTTACACCCAGCCCTTTGCGGAGCAGTCCAAACCTTCAGCCACACGCTTCACTCAGTGTCGGTAGGCGACGTCGCGCGAAAACTGCCGCATGGGAATTTGCAACTGATTGCAAATCGAAGTAAGCGATTCTCGAGGTGGTGGCTAAGGGCGGAATCCAAACAATGGAGGGTAAACGACGGGAGGCGCTGTACAGCCTGGTGGTGGACAGCTCAACGAGCAGCCGTTCAAAGCCTCGGCGGCCTTCGAACGAAAGAGAACGTGCAACAGTCACCCGGCAACGCAGCTAGTCTGGATTAAATCGCAGGATGCCCGGCCATCGGCGTTGCACTGCGGCAACACGGGCCGACAGGTGCATCCCACCCAGACGGCAACCGCTCCCTCCAGGCCCTAGCCGGACTTGGAAAATCGACCTTGACCAGCATCGAACGATTCGATGATCATGGAATCATGAAAGCGACAACGGCTGTGCATTCGCTCGCTGCGCTGGCGGCGTTGCCACGCTGTGGTCACGCATCAGCATCGCCGACCCACGAGCCGAAGATCGACCGCTGCTTCTGAGTTACGACGTTCATCCCACTCCGCAGGGCCCCGTGCTCATCGAGGTCAACACGAACGCGGGTGGGATCGCTGCCGCCATGTGGGCTGCCCGACACGTCAACGTGTGCTGCGCCGACTGGGAACACGCCACCTTGGAGAAGCGCCTGCTTGCCCTGTTTCAGCGTAACTTGGTGGGTGATGCCCCCTCCCATACAGGGGTCGTCGCGATGGTTGACGACAATCTGGCTTCGCAGCCGCTGCTCCCGAAATGCGCGCACTCGCCGACTTGCTGCGTCGACGGCTTCGACGGTTCTCGTTCTCGATGCAGCGGAACTGGAATATCGCGACGGTCGCTTGCGTCGGGGCGAGGTGGCTATCGACCGGATCTACGGCGAAGTACGGATTTCCTGATGAACCACGGCACGCCGCTGTATGTCGCGCGGTCGTGGAGGGCTCGACGATCCTTGCGCCTTCGCCCCACGCATATTCCGCAGTCGCGGACAAGCGCCGATTCCTTGAGTGGTCGAGCCGGCCCGAGCTGGCACACGATCCCGGCCGCGGTTTGACCTTCCGAATTGCAGAGTCCCTGCCGATTACGGCCACATCCATTGCCGACTGGTACACACAGCGGGACGACTGGGTCTTCAAGCCCGTGTCAGGTCATGGCAGTCGGGGCGTCTACGTCGGCAAGAGCATCAGCCGCAAAAAACTGACCGAGCTACCTGCCGGGGTTTACGTCGCCCAGCGCTATGCGCCGCACCCCGTGATAGACCGCGAGGGTCATGCGTGGAAATACGACGTGCAATTCTTCGCAGATCGCGGCTCGGTCATCGGTGCCGCTGCTCCGGTATTCCAAGGCCAAGTCGTCGGCATGCGCGGAGCGGGTAGCGGGTTTGCGCCTGTCCGGATCGGCCAGAACTGTTGCCTAGTTCGTGCTCTCAATCTCCTTCGGTAGTGTTGCAACAGTTGCAGGGCGGACTAATTGATTCCGTGTAAAGAATTGACTTCAGAGCCCTCAAAACCGCTGCCGAGTCGGTTGACTGGGCGTCCGTTGCACTGAAATGCCCTACGATGTAGGACCGTGCAGCACTGATTCACGCAAAACTCACGCACGATTCGCGCTAGTGGACGGCAGCAAGCGGCTTTCGACCAAAAAGCGGCTACCATGAGGATCGAAATCAGGGGTTCAAGAAAATGAAATCGAACCACATACTCGTGATTCTCGGCGTTGCACTGGGTTTGACGGCTTGTTCGCGGTCGGAAACACCGCCGGCCGGCACCTCGGCCGGCACCTCGGCCGCCCCCGCTGCGCCTGCCGATTTGCCGGCACCGAATCCTGACAACAACGCCTACTTTGGCGATGTCCACGTCCACACCGGCTGGTCGTTCGACGCGCTGACCAACGGCTCCAAGACCACGCCGACCGATGCCTATGCCTGGGCGCAGGGCAGGCCGATCACCGGCAGCGGCGGGCCGGAAATGCAGATCCAGACTCCACTCGATTTCTACATGGTGTCCGACCATGCCGAATACATGGGCGTCTTTAACGAGATGCAGAACCCGGAAAGCCCACTCAGCAAGACGGAGATTGCCAAGGGCGTCAATTCACCCGACGCCAATGTTCGATTGCAGACCTTTGCGGGCATCCTGCGCGACATGAGCGAGGGAAAGCGCGACCCGCAATTGAGCGACCCGGCGTTGGCCCGCACGGTCTGGGCCAAAATCGTCAAAGCAGCGGACGCCAATTACATTCCTGGCAAATTCACGACATTTGCGGGCTTTGAATGGACGTCAAATCCACAGAAGCGCAACCTGCATCGCGTCGTCGTCTTCCGGGACACCGCACACCTGCCCGACCTGGTGCTGTCAGCGCTTGATTCCGACGATCCCGAGAATCTCTGGAAGTGGATGGACGAGCAGCGCGCCAAGGGTTCGACGCTGCTTGCAATCCCGCACAACGGCAATGCGAGCGACGGTCGCATGTTCGAGACGGTGAAGTTCGACGGCAAGCCGATCGATGCGGCCTACAACAAGACCCGCGCCGAAAACGAACCGCTCTATGAAATCACGCAGATCAAGGGCACTTCGGAAACCCATCCCGACCTGTCGCCGACCGACGAATTCGCCGGATTCGAACAGTGGGATTACACGCTGTCGGCGGATTTCGAGCGGCCGTCGCATCGCAAGGGCAGCTTCATCCGTCAGGCACTGCTGGATGGAATGAGCCAGGCGGCGGCGGGTGCAGGCAACCCGTTCAAGTATGGATTCATCGGCGACAGCGACACGCACAATGCCGCGGCCAGCCACGAGGAGTACAACTTCACGGGGAAGTTCGCCTTTGAAAACAACCCCAAGGAACGATTGACCGGTGTCCCGGGTTCGCCAGCAGGCCAGGTTCAGCAGATCCAGGAATTCAGTTCGGCTGGCCTGGCTGGTGTCTGGGCTCCGCAGAACACGCGCGAGGCGATCTACGATGCGATGCTTCGCAAGGAGACGTTTGGCACCTCGGGCACGATGATCAAGCTGCGCTTTTTCGGCAGCTTCGACTATGGCACCAGCGACGTGGACAAGCCGGACTTCGTGAAACTCGCCTATGAGAAAGGCGTGCCGATGGGCGGCGACCTGAAGCCTGGGTCCGGCAAGGCGCCCACGTTCCTGGTCATGGCGATGAAGGATCCCAAGAGCGGCAACCTCGACCGTGTCCAGATCGTCAAGGGTTGGCTCGACGCGGCTGGCAAGCAGCACGAGAAGATATTTGACGTCGTCTGGTCGGGCGATCGCAAGATCGGTGCCGATGGCAAGCTGCCTCCGGTCGGCAACAGTGTCGATCTGAAGACCGCAACGTATACGGATGACATCGGCGCCCAGCAGCTTGCCACGGGCTGGACCGATCCCGAGTTCAAGCCGGACCAACGCGCCTTCTACTACGCCCGCGTTCTCGAGATGCCGACCCCGCGCTGGAACACCTATGACGCGGTCAGGCAGAAAATGCAGCCGCTGACCAAGGTGCCGGCAACCATCCAGGAACGCGCCTGGAGTTCGCCAATCTGGTACACGCCGTAAAGCGAGGTCAATTCGAACAGGCACCGGCAACGAACGGCGCGCCGTAAGTGCACTTCGGCGTCTATCGCAGCAAAGAGCCGTAAGCGATGGCCCGCAACGGCGCAAGCATGCCGTACGGGTCGTGCGACCGGCCACCGAAATCATCATCCCGTAGACGAGTAACGCCGCGAGCCACGACCCAAGCCGCACGCGCGCCATCCGACCGCGTTTGAGCGCAAATGTTCCGAGCACGATGTAAACGACGAGCAGCACCACCTTCACTGTAAGCCAGCTGTGCACGAACGGATACATGTGCAGGATCGACGACAGCATCAGTGCGGCGGTCAGCAGCACCGTGTCGATCGTGTAGCTCAGATAGCGCAGCGGAGCGGCCATCGCACGCGTCGAGCCGAGCTGCCCGGCGAGACCCCGCAACAGGAAGAACCGCCGCTCGCGAAGACCGCGACGACGTGCACGAGCTTGATCTGCGGATAGAACTCGATCACGATCAGGATGCAGGACGCGCCCGACCTCCTCGGTCAGACCTCCGTCGGCTGGGTGCCCCCCGGAAGGGCTTCGTCCCGCGTCGGCGCGATCCACAGCCGCATCACGAACCAGGTGAGCGCGACCGCGCCGATGCTGAAGATCGTGTCGCCCGGCACGCGCATCCAGACCAGCAGCTCGATGAGCGGCTGATGCATGAACTCGGCCGAGCGCGCGTACCAGTAGCCGTGATCGATCGCCGCCAGCAGCTGCATCGTGCCGATCGGCAGCAGCGTCAGCAGCGCCATCAGCGCGAGGCCGATGTTGAGCGACCAGAAGCAAGTCCGGAGCAGGCGCTCGTTCCACACAATGCCGGGCTTCAATCCGCGCAGGCAGAAGAGCACCAGCCCGATGCCGAGCATGCCGTACACGCCGAACAGCGCCGTATGGCCGTGCAGCGGCGTGAGGTTCAGGCCCTGCATGTAGTACAGCGACAGCGGTGGATTGATGAGGAAGCCGAACAGGCCCGCGCCGACCAGATTCCAGAACGCCACGGCGACGAAGAACAGGATCGGCCAGCGGTAGCGCGCCATCCACGGCGTGGCGTGCCCGAGCTTGTAGGTGTGGTAGGCCTCGAAGCCGATGTAAGCGAGCGGCACGACCTCCAGCGCGGAGAAGCTCGCGCCCAGCGCGAGCACCGCGGTCGGCGTTCCGGCGAAGTACAGATGATGCAGGGTGCCGAGCACGCCGCCCGCCATGAAGACGATCGTCGCGAACAGCACGGCGACCGTCGCGGTTCGACGCGAGCAGGCCGAGCCGCGTGAAGAGGAAGGCGATCACCGCGGTCGCGAACACTTCGAAGAAGCCCTCGACCCACAGGTGCACCAGCCACCAGCGCCAGTACTCGACCATCGACAGCGAAGTGTGCTCGTTCCACATCAGGCCGGCGCCGTAGAACAGGCCGATGGCCGCGTGGACAGGAACAGCAGCCCGACGATCGACTTGCCCTCGCCCCCGCGGCGCATGGCCGGCCACAGCGCGCGGCCGACGAGCACGAGCCAGAGCATCAGGCCGATGAACAGGAACCATTGCCAGAAGCGGCCGATGTCGGCGTATTCCCAGCCCTGATGGCCGAACCAGAAATTGCGATCGAGGCCGAGCTTCTGCATCACCGCGAGCCATTGGCCGGCGAACGCGCCGACCACGATGATCAGCAGGCAGACCCACAGCACGTTCACGCCGAGGCGCTGGAACCTCGGCTCGTGGCCCGAGATCGCCGGCGCGATGTACAGGCCGGTGCCGAGCCAGGCGGTCGCGATCCACAGCACCGCCAGCTGCGTGTGCCAGGTGCGCGTCAGCGAATACGGCAGAACGTCCGCGAGCTGGAAGCCGTAGAGGTTCTGGCCTTCGACCGGGTAGTGCGCGGTCATCGCGCCGAGCAGGATCTGCACGAGGAACAGCGCGAGCACGACCCAGAAGTACTTGGCGGTCGCCCGCATCGACGGCGTGACGCGCACCACGGCCAGCGGGTCGGTCGCCGGCAGCTCGGGGGCCTCCTCCGAGCGCGCATGCGTCACCGCATGGTGCCAGCCGAGCAGCGCGATGCCAGCGATCAGGAACAGTACGCTGAAGGCGGACCACAGGTACGTGCTCGCCGGCGGCCGATTGCCGATCAGCGGCTCGCTCGGCCAGTTGTTGGTGTAGGTGATCGCGGTGCCCGGGCGCTCGGTGACCGCCGCCCAGGCGGTCCACCAGAAGAAGGCCGCGAGCGCGCGCCGGTGCTCGGGTCCGGCACGGTGTCGTTCTTCATCGCATAGGCTTCGCGCAGCGCGGCCGTCGCCGGATCGTTGCCGAACAGGCTCTCATAATGCGCCGCGACCCGCTTGATGCGACCGCGCGGTCGGCGTCGAGCGTGATCGTGCCGGTTCGCGGATCGTAGGTGTTCGTGCGCATGCGCGTCGCCAGCCGTCCGCGGTACGCCGCCTGCTGCTCTTCACTGAGCGCGCCGAAGCGCGCGGCGCCCTCTTCGCGCTTCGCCCAGAGGTCGAGAATCGCGATCGCCTCGCGGTGCAGCCAGTCCGCGCTCCAGTCGGGCGCGACATAGCCGCCATGCCCCCAGATCGAGCCGAGCTGCATGCCGCCCATCGATTGCCAGACCTGGCGGCCTCGCTCGATGTCGGCGCGCGTGTAGATGACGCTACCGTCGCCACCGACGACCCGTTCGGGCATCGGCGGTGCGTTGCGGTAGATCTGCCACCCATCCAGAGCAGCACCGCGAATGAGCTCGCCAGCAGGACCGCGAGCCCGATCCACAGACGCCGCGTGTCTTCCATCGAGCCCCTGGAGCGCGAACCGGCCGCTTGACGCGATGCGGCGCCAGTGTCGCCGACACGCTGGACCGCTGGCGATACGTAGATTCCGTACGTGGCCTACGACGTCCTCCAATTGCGACTTTGTGCGGCCGCGGCGTAAAGTGCGCGTGGAAGTGCAGCATGAATTGGAAAACACCGCTCCGACATGTTTTTTCGGTAATTTCCGTGGTATTGGTGGGCACGGCCCCAGCCCATGCCGCCGACTATCTGGCGATGTCGGGCGAGCAGCTGTATATGCGGTTCTGCGCGTCCTGCCACGGCATCGAGGGGCATGGCGACGGTCCGGTGGCGCAATCCTTCTCAAAAAAGATTCCAGATCTCACTTTGATCGCGCGTCGCCACGGAGGCGAGTTTCAGCGCGACTGGGTCGAGAGAACCATCGATGGGCGGCAGAAAATTGCCTCACACGGCGCCTACACGATGCCGGTGTGGGGCGAGGACTTTTCTCAGATCGGCGACCCGGATGCCGAGCGCGCTACTCGGATGATGATCGCCAGGCTCGTCGACTATCTGGAGACTCTGCAGCAGAAGTGATGGAGCATAACGATCATCTCTCAGACGGCAGCAGCTGAGCGAGGGCGTGCAACGCCACACGGCCTGCTGACTGGTTGGGCTTCGGGTCGGAAGTTAATGCAAGCCCCAGGCCTTGTGGAAGTCATCCGGCGACAGGATTTGTGGTCGTGCTCTGCGTCGTAGTGCACTACGAGGCACTCAGCAGGCTGACCTCGCTGCTCAAGCGTATCCAAATAGTGCCACGACCACGGATCCTGTTGCTTATATTCTCGATCCTGCTGACACACATCGGGGAAAATCGGGATCTTTGGCGGCGCGTACTTCTATCTTAACTCCAGCGATGGGCATGGATCGCTGCTCGCCGGCCACCCTATCGGCCTCTTCGATTCCATCTATTTCTCCGCGGTCTGCTTCACCACCCTTGGCTTCGGCGACATAGTGCCCACAGGTTCCGTGAGGTTCATGACCGGCACCGAGGCGCTGACGGGCTTCGTGCTGATCGCCTGGTCGGCGTCATTCACATTCGTGGAGATGCAGCGATTCTGGAAACAATGAAGGGGCGTGCATCTTCGATCACATTTTTTCTATTAGGGTTGCTGCTTCGATATAGGCCGAAATGCACGTACTCGGACGGCGCCTTTGTGCCGGGAGTGACCGCTGCGGGTACCTCGTGTTTCACGGGCGGAATGCTACGCAGATACGCGACGATCGCGTTCACATCCTCGTCCGACATTCCCTGATAGAGCGGCCAGGACATCACGATGAGCCTGCCCGAGCCGTGTTGGCGCGTCCCTGAGCGTATGGCGTCCACAATCTGTGCGTCGGTCCAGTTGCCCAGGCCGGTTTGCGGGTCGGGTGTCAGATTCGGTGGATAGACGACGCCCGGGTATATCGTCACGCAATGGACTCGTGTAGGCGATGCCGACCTTTGAACCTGCGAACAAATGGCCAGCGTCCGGCTCCCCGACAATGGCACCGTCGGTATGACAGGCTCCACAGCCGATAAGCTGGACGAGATACCGGCCATGCTTGATCTGCGCTGCGTTGGTATCAGCCAGAGCATCGGGTCTGGGCTGCGGCGTCTGCAGCACGGTCACCGCCGCAACCTCCTGCAGACCTTCCGGAATCCTGCGGGGGACGGGTGTGCAGGCGACAGCGATGCCGACAAACAAGGGCAGAAGCGCGATTCGACTGCCTTTTCGATCCATGCGGGCCACCGTTCCAGCGAAGTTGGCGCAATATGATCACTTCCGGGGCAGCAGACTACTCCGGGAATGCCCTCATTGCGACTTTCGGAAACGCCGTCCCAATCAACGACGCGCCTGCGGCCACTACGTATTGCGATGGGATCAAAACAAGAGAGACTCTGTTGTGCAGGTCTTCCAAAGACATCCAGGAATCAGGAACATGCGCCCGATTCGTCGCATTCTCGTTGCTGTGAAAGACCCTTCAACCAGTCGCTGCCCGCCGTAAAGAAGGCTGCACAGCTCGCGCGCGCGACCGGAGCCCAACTCGAACTCTTCCATGGCATTGTCGACGTCATCTACATCGACGCGCTCCAGATAGCGAAACAGAGCGTCGTGGTTTGAGTCCAAGTCACGCCGCGAGGTTCTGCATCGGCTCGAATCCATCGCCGCGCCGCTGCGCCAACAGGGCCTCAAGGTGCAGTCTACCGCCAATGGGACTACCCGATCTACGAAGCTATCGTGCGACGCGCAGCAGCGAACCGAGCGGATCATCGTCGCCGAACGACACGCGACGCGGCACGTCGCACCGTGGCTGCTGCGGTTTACCGATTGGGAGTTGCTGCGCTTGAGCCCGGTGCCGGTACTGCTTGTAAAGAGCCCGCGGGCTTATCGCCAGCCGGTGGTTCTGGCGGCCGTAGACCCTTCACACGCGTTTGCCAAGCCATCCCGATTGGATGACGAGATTCTGCGCCAGGCACAGTTTCTCACAGCTGCCTTGGGCGGCACGCTGCACGCCGTGCACGCTTACGTGCCCATGGCTGCCGACCTGGCGGCAGTGGGAGACCTCACGCCGGACATCACGGAGCGGATCGAGGCGCACGCCCGCGCGGGCGCCCAAGCGGGCCTCAGTCGGGCGCTGCAAGGAACAAAGATACCGCGCACTCGCCGCCACCTGGCCAGCCGTCACCCGGTCGAGGCGATCGTGAAGGTCGCGCGGGACGTTCGCAGCGCCATCGTGGTCATGGGAGGGGTGTCCCGCTCCGGCCTGAAGCGCCTTTTCATCGGCAACACGGCAGAGCGAATCCTCGATCAATTGGCGTGCGATGTCCTGGTCGTGAAGCCGCCGCGCTTTGCCAGTCATGTGTCGCGCGCGAAGCGCGAAACACGGTTGATCACCTTCCCGGCGCTGCCCTGAAGCACGGCGATCGTCGATGAGCGCTCAGCTGGGCGTTCCCCAGCGCTACGTTCGTGTGCACCGTCGATGCGTATATATCCGTATATTCATCGTTGTGCACCTGGCTCAAGGTGGTCAAGGATCATTGAGTCGTCCGATTTGAAGCTGGTGGCTGGAGGTATTCATGAACACACGACGAGCGTCGAATACGTTCCTCCGACACCTGATTGTCTCCATGGTGATCGCTGGCGTGCCCACGGTGTTTGCGGCGGATGAGCCGCAACCATCTCCATCCGTACCGTCGAAGGCGATGCGAGAGCAGATGGCAACCCTGCATGAAAAGATGGCTGCTTGTCTGCGCTCCGACAAGGCGTTCGCTGTCTGCCGTGATGAGATGCAGCAGAGCTGTCGGGACATGATGGGTGATCAGGGCTGTCCCATGATGGGCATGGGTATGGGCATGCATGATCAGATGATGAAACCGGGTCCCGCGGTCACGCCCGATGGCGGGTGAGTCGCCCGCGCGTCTGGTCGTGCACACCTGCCTCACGAGGTCTTTCAGGCCTCCTCGAATTCCGGGCCAGCATCGGTGGACTATTACATCGCGAAGACTGTTGAGCAGCCGTTCGACAGCGTGGTCTCCGAGGTCGTCGCGCTGCTCAAAGCTCAAGGTTTCGGCGTGCTGACGGACATCGACCTGAGGGCCGAATTGAGATCGACGATCGGCACCGAGATGTCGCGCTACCGGATACTGGGCGCCTGCAACCCAGCGCTCGCTTACGAGGCCTTGAAGATGGAGGATAAGCTCGGCGTGCTCCTGCCCTGCAACGTCATCGTCCACGAGACGGCGGAGCAGCGGGTCGAGATCGCTAGCGTTGATCCGGTCGTCGCAATGGAGCGCACCGCTAATCCTGCGCTCGCGCGTATCGCGCTGGAAGTCCGCGGGCGCCTCGCCAGAGTTCTCGACGGCATTGGAACTTGACGAACTTGGTCGCGGGCCTCCTCGAAGCGGGCGAACGGCGTACCAACGCGGCTGAGGAGCTGCAGGCGCTTCTCGACGCCGCCGTCGACGCCATCATCGTCATCGACAGCTGGGGGCAGATCGAAAAGTTCAATCAGGCTGCAGAGCAGATGTTCGGATTTTCCGCTGCCGAGATCCTCGGCAAGAACGTCGCGTTGCTGATGCCGGAACCTGATCGCAGTGCGCACGACGCCTACCTGCGACGCTATAACCTTACCGGAGAGGCGAGGATCATCGGCATCGGCCGTGACGTTCAGGCGCAGCGCCGCGACGGCACTGTCTTCCCCGCTTCGCTCGCCGTCGGTCGTGTCGCAGGTACCGAACCGCCCGCTTTGTCGGGTTCATTCGCGATATCTCCGCGCGGGTTGCCGCCGAGCGTGCCGCCGCTCAAGCGCAGGAGCGCCTCACCCATGTCGCACGCTTGAGCACGCTGGGCGAGATGGCGGCGGGTCTCGCGCACGAGATTAATCAGCCGCTCGCGGCAATCACCACCTACGCACAAGCCTGCCAACGCCTGCTGGACAAGGGCGAGGCGCTGGATGCCGCTGACATCCGCGACGCGCTGGTGGAAATCGGTCGCCAGGCGCTGCGCGCCGGCGAGGTAATTCGACGGCTGCGCTCCCTCGTCGCCAAACGGGAGGTTCGCCGGGAACCCCTCCGCTGCAACCGGCTGCTCGAGGACGTCGTGTCGCTCGCACGACCCGACTTGCGTGCTAACGATGTGCGGCTGAGACTGGACGTCGCGCCGGGTCTGCCGGACGTGATGACGGACCCCGTACAGTTACAGCAGGTGCTGATCAATCTCTTGCGCAACGCCATCGACGCGACGCTGCAGAGTGGAGACGCGCGGCGCGAAATCACGCTGCGTGCCCTGTCCACGCCGGGCAACGTGGAGATTTCGGTGCACGACCACGGGCCAGGCCTTGAGCCCGATGTGCTCTCGAAGGTGTTCAACCCGTTCTTCACGACCAAGCCGCACGGCACCGGCCTCGGGCTCGCGATCAGTCGCACCATCGTGCAGGCACACGGCGGCACCCTTGCACATCGCGAGGAGCCTGGCGGTGGAGCGTGCTTCTATTTCACGCTGCCGACACTATAGAGGGTCGAATCATGAGAGAGGAGCCAGCGACGGTTTTCGTTGTCGACGATGACGAGGCCGTGCGCGCTTCACTGAAGCTGTTGCTGAAGACCCTCGGCCTGCCCGCGGAAACCTACGCATCCGCCCAGGAATTCCTCGCGACCTTCGATGCGCGCCGAGGCGGGTGTCTGGTGCTCGACATCCGGATGCCTGGCATGAGCGGACTCGAGCTGCAGGGGGAGCTCAACACCCGCGGCGCGATCCTGCCGATCATCTTCATCACGGGGCACGGTGACGTGCCGATGGCAGTGGAGGCCATGCAGCGTGGCGCAATGGATTTCCTGCAGAAGCCGTTCCGCGATCAGGATCTGCTCGATCGCATCACCGAGGCGCTGGCAAAGGATCGCGCCGGCCGCGAGCTGCTCGGCAATCGCGAGCGCATCCGTGCGCGTGTCGCCGGCTTGACGCCGCGCGAACGCGAGGTCATGGACCTCGTGACGCAGGGCAAGGCGAACAAAGTGATCGCCGCCGACCTGGATCTGAGCCAGCGCACGGTAGAAATCCACCGCGCGCATGTCATGGAAAAGATGGGCGCGAATTCGCTGGCACACCTCGTGCGCATGGCGATCGAGGTAGACGAGGGAAACCTGATCGCGCGTTGACGCACACCGGCAGCTACGGAAGCCGGATTTCTGCGGCCGGAAATGCAGGGTGTTGCCGCCAGATCCCTCACAATGTGAACATGCGGTCTTGGGGGACAACACAGATTGACCCTCGAACAGAGGGCCGGATCAGTCGCCATGCTGTCGTCTGAACTCCTTCGCAGCGCCCTCGAGTCCGCGCCGGATGCCATTGTCATCGCCGATGCGTCCGGCGTTATTCTATTTACGAATCATCAGGTTAAGGCTCTGTTTGGGCACCCCTCGGAAGAGCTGGCCGGCAAGCACGTCGAGTGCCTCCTGCCGGATCGTTTCCGTGCACGCCATGTAGCCCATCGCGAACGCTTCGCCATCGAGGGCGGCGTACGACCCATGGGGGCCGGCCTGGAACTCTTCGCGCGACGTCGCGACGGCACCGAGTTTCCCGTGGAGATCAGCCTGAGCCCGATCCGCGATGGCGATCGGACGCTGGTCGCCGCGGCGATACGCGACGTCACGGACCGCAAGCGCATCGAAGCCGAACTCGTCGCTGCGCGCGAATCAGCCGATCGGGCGAATCAGAGCAAGAGCCGTTTTCTCGCCACGGCGAGCCACGACCTGCGTCAGCCGCTCCAGACGCTCGCGCTTCTGGGCGGTACCTTGCGACGAACGGTCAGCGACCCTGTGTCTGTCGAGGCACTTGCACAGCAGGATCTGGCGATCGGGGGCATGTCGCGACTGCTGAATGCCCTGCTCGACATCAGCAAGCTGGAATCCGGGGCCATCAAGCCTGAGCTCACCGACTTCACGGTGGCCGCCCTGTTCGAGGAGCTCCGGACGGAGTTCGCTGGACTGGCGGCGAACAAGGGCCTTCAATTCCAGGTCGACCCTTGCATGGACTGCGTCCACAGTGACCCGTCGCTGGTGGAGCAGATCCTGCGCAATCTCATTGCGAACGCGATCAAATACACCCGCGACGGTTGCGTTCGACTACGCTGCCTGCACGAGCAAGCACGCGTTCGCATCCAGGTCCTCGACACTGGCATCGGCATTTCGTCCGATCAGCTGCCGTACATCTATGACGAGTTCTATCAGGTCGGCGTCCGAGCAAACACCGTCCGCGAAGGTTACGGTCTCGGGCTGAGCATCGTACTCAGGTTGGTCAAGCTGCTGAACCTGGGGCTTCAGGTTGAATCGGAGGTCGGCAGGGGATCGGTATTCTCGCTGGTACTGCCTGCCGGCGCGGCGCGGATCGCCGATCGCGAAGCCAACGAGACAGCGCACCCCGACAGCTCCCGAAGCGCGGGCGCGTTACCGCATATTCTGGTCGTTGAGGACGATCCGGCCGTCCTGAACGCCACCCGCCTGCTGCTCAAGGTCGAGGGTTACCGGGTCACGGCTGCCGCCTCATTGTCGGAAGCCATGCAGAGGGCCCACGAGCATGCGGATGTGGACTTGCTCATAACGGACTATCACCTGGGAGACGGACAAACGGGCCTGGAAGTGATTGCGTCCGTACGGGGTATTCTGGGTGCCGACCTCCGGGTCGTGATAGTCACGGGCGACACCTCGAGCGCCGTCAGGGAGCTCCAGCACGACGAGCGAGTGCGCATGACGAGCAAGCCCATCAACTCGGATGAATTGCTCACCTTGCTGCGGGAGCTCCTGGCCGCCTGAGTCGACACGAACCCCCCCAAGAACGCAACATCGTGTCATCCAAGGCGGAGGAAGCATTGGCTGGTACGACGCCAGACAGCACGCAGCCCGGTGCGGCCCGACGGGCGTACTCTGGATTGACCAGTAGCGAGGCCGCTCGGCGCCTGAGCGCAGAAGGTCCGAACGACTTACCGACCGGGCGGGATCACCGCCTGCCCCGCGTAATCCTTCGCGTGTTCGCCGAACCCATGTTTCTGCTGCTGTGCGCGGCGGTGACGCTCTATGTTTTGCTCGGCGACCTGCCTGAGGCGCTGGTTCTCGGAGGGTCACTGCTTGCCGTAGTCGCCATCACCGTGTTGCAGGAGCGGCGCGCCGACCGGGCCCTCGCGGCGCTGCGTGACCTGTCGAGTCCGCGTGCGGCCGTCGTACGCGACGGTGAGCTGCAACGCATCGCTGGTCGTGAAGTCGTCCGCGGCGACATCGTGCTACTGAGCGAGGGAGACCGCGTCGCAGCGGATGGATTGCTGCGCGAATCCGTCGGCCTCGCGGTGGACGAATCGCTCCTGACCGGTGAATCGGCGCCGGTGCCGAAGCAAGCAGATCCTGAACGCGGGGAGATGTCGCGGCCGCATGCGGATTCGCACGCCTGCGTCTTCTCCGGGACCTTGGTAGTCCAGGGACATGCCACCGCGGAGATTGTCGCGATCGGCGCCGCGACCGAAGTCGGGCGGATCGGGCGGGCGCTCACGCAGCCGCAGCCGCAGAGCACGCCTCTCTACCGGGAAACCCGACGTCTGGTCCGATACCTGGCCCTATTCGGAATCGTGCTGTGTCTGGCGGTGGTGTTCCTGTACGCGTCCTTGCGGGGCGACTGGGTGGACGGTGCCTTGGCAGGGATCACGCTCGCGATGAGCGTCCTGCCAGAAGAATTTCCCGTCGTGCTCACGGTGTTCCTCGCACTCGGCGCCTGGCGTCTTTCGAAGCGCAACGTGCTGACTCGCAGCATGCCGGCGATCGAAACGCTGGGGGCCACCACGGTGCTGGCAGTGGACAAGACGGGCACTATCACCGAAAACCGCATGGCAGTAGCCGTGCTGGATGACGGCGCGCGGCGGATCACGCTGGGCGATGCGAGCGGCAGCGTCGACACCCGCATGCGCGATCTTCTGAGCGCCGCACTGGCTGCGTGTGAGATCGACGCGTTCGATCCGATGGAACGGGCCATTATCCGTGCGGCGAAATGCCACGCGCCAGACGCCGTGAGGCAGCTTGCGGACATGCTGCTGGTGCGTGAATACGAGCTCACTCCGCAGCTCCCGGCCGTCACCCACGTATGGCGCCGGCACGACGAGGTCAAGGTCCACGTCGCGGCTAAGGGTGCGCCGGAAGCGCTCGCCGCGCTGTGCAGGCTCGAGGCGGGC
Organism: uncultured Gammaproteobacteria bacterium; assembly: GCA_963728295.1. Taxonomy (GTDB): domain Bacteria; phylum Pseudomonadota; class Gammaproteobacteria; order Steroidobacterales; family Steroidobacteraceae; genus DATJKD01. The sequence continues at coordinate 456,322 of CAVSKB010000019.1, forward strand.
GCCGCAGCTCGGCTGTTGAAGCGGACGGAGGAACTCGCCAGCGATGGCCTGCGGGTACTGGCGGTGGCGGAAAGTGAGTTTGCCGGCGAGACTCTGCCCGCGTCGCCGCACGGTCTTGGCCTGCAATTGCGAGGCCTGATCGGATTGATGGATCCCGTGCGGGGTGACGTGCCAGCTGCACTGGACGAATGCCGCAGCGCCGGCATCCGGGTCATCATGATCACAGGGGATCACGCCGCAACAGCGCGCTCCGTCGCACGCGCCGTCGGCCTCGACGATTCGGCTGGCATATTGACGGGCGCACAGATCGCTACGCTGGACGACGCTGCACTGTGCGACGCGGTTCGCGTCGTGAATGTGTACGCGCGGACGCCGCCCGATCAGAAGCTGAGACTCGTGCGTGCCCTGCAGACCAACGGCGATATCGTCGCGATGACCGGCGACGGGGTAAACGATGCGCCCGCCCTCAAGGCCGCGCACATCGGGATCGCCATGGGCCGGAGGGGCGCCGATGTCGCTCGTGAAGCGGCGGCGCTCGTGCTGTTAAGCGACGATTTCTCGGCACTCGTGGCGGGCGTGGGTGTGGGGCGTCGCATCTACGAGAATATCCGCAACGCCATGAGCTATCTCCTTGCAGTGCACATTCCGCTCGCGGGCATGGGTCTTCTGCCACTGTTGCTCGGCTGGCCCTTGCTGCTCTTCCCGTTGCATGTAGTATTCCTCGAGTTCGTGATCGACCCCGCCTGCACGCTGGTTTTTGAAACCGAGCAACGAGGAACGGAGGTCATGCGCCGGCCGCCGCGGGACCCGCGCCAGCGACTGTTCTCCAGGTCAATGGTTCTCGAAAGCGCGGCGCTCGGTGTCACCAGTCTCATCGCCGCACTGCTCGTCTACGGCACCGCCCTGCGGTTCTTGCCCTCCGATGATGAGGCGCGGGCACTCGGTTTCGTCGCGCTGGTCGCGGGCAACCTCACGATGATCCTCGTCAATCGCTCGCGGGACGATTCGCTCGCTGCGGTACTGACACGGCCGAACGCGGCCTTCTGGTGGATATGCGCGCTCGCGGCGACCGCACTGGCCCTCATCCTTGCGGTGCCGCCAGCCGCCGAGGCATTCGACTTCGGCCGGCCACCTGTGGTCGGCATACTGGGTGCGGCAGTCCTGGGCGGAGGAGCCGTTGCTTTCGGGCTATCTGCGCCCAACCCGAGGCCGGCGGGCCGGAGGACACAGCGGCAACGCAGGGCGCATGTAGTCGCTCCGGCCCGGTCGCGGGCCCAATTGGGCCTCGAACGGATCAGGAGCGTGTCTGCGGCAGCCCAACTCGAATGAACACCGGACATAAATGATCGATTTGCTCGAAGCGGGCCGCGCGCTGCTCCTCATCGCCGTCGCCAACGTCGTACCATGGGGTGCGGGCAGGGCTGCGCCGCGGCGTTGGTCTGCACCTCTCGACTGTGGCGTGCGGCTGTGGGATGGCGAACGCCTTCTCGGCGACCACAAGACTTGGAGAGGCCTTCTGCTCGGCACGCTTGGCTGCGGACTGACCGCGATGCTGACAGGTCCGGGATTTGCCGTCGGCGCAGGTTTCGGCGCCTTGTCGCTGACGGGCGATGCCCTATCCAGCGCACTGAAGCGGCGGCTGCGGCTGGCGCCGGGAGCGGAGATTCCGGGGCTCGATCAGCTCCCCGAGGCGCTGCTTCCGTCGATGGTCCTTGCGGGTGCCCTGGGACTCGGCGCAGCAGAAATCGCAGTATCGGCGTTTGCGTTTCTCGTGCTCGACATTCTCGTGACCCGCGTACGTCACCGGCACCCGACCGGGACACGAGGCCTGGGAGATGGATGACGCAAGACCATCAGGCAAGGTGCTGCACGTGGCGTCATCAGTAACGCAGCAGCCGCTCCTTGACGGCGTTGACCACTGCGTCGACGGTGGTGAGCGAATTGGTGTCGATCAGCAATGCGTGAGCTTGCTCCTGCGCGGTTAGAGGCTGCGCTGTCGCGATCTGATGATCGAGCACAGCTCGAGTCGCTTCGGAGGGGTCGCGCCTCGCCCGCGTCCGGTTCTCGAGACGGAGATTCAGTGTAGCGGTGTTCGCCTGGCACGACAGGATCATGAATGGAGCATGCCGCCTCACTGCAAGCTGCCGAAACTGCTCCGGCTGATCGCGGCCCAGGAACGACGCATCGACGATCACGCTGAAACCCGCAGCCAGCGCGGACTCGGCACATTCGCTGAGCCGGGCGTATACGCGATGGCTCATGTCTGCGGCATATAGCTTTTCGCCAACCCCTGAACCGCTGTGCTCGAGCGGCTCCAGGCTAGCCAGGCGCTTTCGCTCGAGGTCCGAGCGGACCCGCACTGCATGGATGGCGGGTATGAGCCGTTCGCTGAGCCACGACTTCCCGCAAGCGGTGATGCCATGGGTGATCAGCAGTGCAGGCACCTGATCGCCGATGAGCTCTGCAGCTACACTCACGCGTCGCGCGCCCCGCACGCGCAGTGCTTGTGCGCTCTCCCCTGACACGGATTCCGCCGCGAGCGCATCGATTTTGGCACGGACCAGCGCGCGATACACCGCATACAGCGGAAGCAGGCGCACACCCTGGTAATCATGTGTCTCCTCGAGATAGCGGCTCAAAAACGCAAACGCCAGATCACGCCGACGATGGGCCCCGAGATCCATGAACAGGAACGCGACGTCGCTCATGACGTCGATCCAGCGCAGGTCGGGATTGAATTCGATGCAGTCGAACGGCATCCACCGTTGCCGCCAACGCACGATGTTGTGCGCGTGCAGGTCTCCATGGCATTCGCGTACCGCACCGTCTCGCTTTCGCAACGCTATGAGCGGGGTCGACTCGGCTAGGGACAACTGGAGCCACTCGTTGAGGCGGCGAATCGCAGCAATCTCCTCAGTCGCCTCGACGCACCGCTCCAGCACCGTCATGTTGTCGACGATCTGGTCTCTGACGGATGCCACTTCCCCCCACGGGCTCTCGGGAGCCGCCACCACAGCATCACGATGAAACTCGGCGATTGCGATCGCGAGCGATCTCATGTCGCTGGGCCAGACGCTGCCAGCCCCGAGCTGGCTCGACAGCTCCTGACGCGGATCAAACTCGTGCATGCGGACCGCATATTCCACCGCTGGTCCGTCACCCCCGACCTTGAGCTGCCCATCCTCGCGAGTGAGAGCAATCACGTCGATGTAAAGATCGGGCGCAAACCGCCGGTTGAGCCGCAACTCCTCCATACACAACTCGCGCCGCCGTTCGAGTGTCGAGGCATCGAGAAAGTCGTAACGGACCGGTTTCTTGAACTTGTAGGCGAAATGTCCCGTGAGCACGATCCAGGAGATGTGAGTCTCAATGACGTGCATCCGCGACACTGTGTGCGGGAACGCCGCCGGCAACAGCTCCCCGATAGCGAATGCCGTTGTCGCCGCGTCTCGAGGCGGCAGCTTGTGCGGCGGATCAGGTCTGCAGGGTCCGCTCAAAGTTGAGCTCGTTGCGCATCGACCCGGAGACGTCCGACAGCTGGCCCACGACGTGATTCAGGACGTCGTCGATCGAGAGCACGCCGCTCACCTTTCCGCCCGGCCCGACGACCGGCACCCGGCGTACGCCCATGCGCCGCATCCGACGCAGCGTCTCGCTGATGCCATCATCGTCCGCAGCCGTGAGCGGCTCGGGTGTCATGACGTCACCGACCGTCAGGGTGTGCGGGTCAACGTCCTTCGCCGTGACCTTCACGACGATGTCGCGGTCGGTTATCACGCCAATGGGCGACGAGCCCCCCGACCGACTGTCCGTTACGATGAGATAACCGATGTGGTTTTCACGCATCACCCCGGCGGCAGCGGAAATATCGATCTCTCGATCTACGGTAATGACCTTGTGAGTGCAGATTGAGGCGATCGTCATGGTCCTTCTCCTCATTGGCTTCGGGGCTGAGCAACACTATCGCGTACAGCTGTCCGACGCTGTACGGAGTTGTGCGGATCGCATTTCTCCCCCGCCTTGTCGACCTAGGTACAAACACGGATTCAGGTGCGCGTTCGCGCCGATAGACTGCTCCGATGCTTCCCGCACCTGCCGCGAGTGCGCTAAGCCTCCCGGGCGGCGCCTTCAGGCCTTGAAGACAACCTCTCTCGAAGCGAAGCGCTGGGCGCTGCTGCTTCGCGTCGCCGCTCTCGGCGTGAGCGGCTCCCCTTGGTCGATAATCGAGCACCACCAATGGGCGATCCGGAAAACGACCCCTGAACGGTCATACGTGCGAGCGGCGACGATGGTAAGTGTGGTGACGGAGGAAAAGTTATGTACAGCAGAATATTGGTGCCCGTTGATGGCAGCGAAGCTGCGACGGCCGGACTCGAGGAAGCGATCAAACTTGCTGAGTCCCCAGACGCGAGGCTGCGCCTTGTACATGTCGTGAATGAGATGATTCTTGCTTCCCCTTTCGTGGTGGGCACGTTTGATCCCGTCCAGTTTGCGACAGATGTCGTCGAGAAGCTGCGGGAGAACGGCCGAACACACCTTAGCGAGGCTGAATCGCTAGTCCGCCGACACGGCCTTGAGCCCGAATCCAGGCTGCTCGAAGCCCTCGGTTGTCCGGCCGGAGAGGAGATCGTGCGGCATGCAAAGGCCTGGCCGGCTGACATCATCGTCATGGGTACGCACGGTCGGCGCGGGATACGGCGGATAGTCATGGGTAGCGATGCCGAACTGGTCCTGCGCACTTCGCCGGTCCCGGTGCTCCTGGTACGAAGCGCCGGCGCCTGAGGACGTTGAAGCGAACACGGCAACCAGAATGATTGTCCGACGCAAGCGGCTGGTGAGGGCCGTTGCGGCAACCTTGGTGGGCAGCGCGTTCATCTACGGCAAGTTTCAGCACGATCTCACGGAAGCGAGGGCGAAGGCAACCGCGGGTGGCACGGTGGTGCAAACGCGGTGCGGCCCCATTGAGTACCAGGAAGCTGGCCAGGGCCTACCCGTGCTCGTCGTGCACGGTGCCGGCGGCGGCCATGATCAGGGGATGACCTTCGCGCGACCGCTCGTGCAACGTGGCTTCCACGTGATCGCGGTATCACGCTTTGGATACCTGGGTACGCCTCTGCCGACCGATAGCTCGGCTGAAGCGCAAGCCGATGCCCATGCGTGCCTGCTCGACGCGCTTGCCATCCCACAAGCGGCGATCATCGGCGTTTCGGCGGGCGGACCCTCGTCAATGCAATTCTCAATTCGATATCCAGACCGCTGCGCTGCGCTGGTGTTGCTTGTGCCCCTGGCTTGGCGACCTCCCGATGCACCAGGTTCGGCAACCGAGCGTTCCACCCTGCAACAGGACGTTCTCGCCCGGGTCGTGGGTTCTAATTTCGTGTTCTGGTCGGCCATGAAACTGGCGCGCGTTCGCGTCATGGGCCTGGTGCTTGCGACGCCTGTAGAGGTGATCGAGACCGCGAGCGCCGCAGAACGAGAGCGGGCAGAAACCATACTCGAGCAAATACTTCCGATCAGCGATCGGGCCGCGGGTCTGCGCAACGATGCCCGGATCGCGACCGCACTCGACCGCTACGACCTGGAATCCATCCGTGCGCCAACCCTTGTCATCAGCCTTCGAGACGATATGTATGGCACGTTTACGGGCGCCGAGTACACCGCTCAGAACATTCGCAGCGCCAGATTCGTGGGTTACGAGCGCGGCGGCCACATCTTCATGGGGCAGCACGAAGTCTTGCTCAAGGAGATGGTTGCGTTCCTGGAAGATCGTCGATAGTACGATATGCGGATTCTGATCATCGACGGTCATCCCGACGCGCGGCCGCAGCGATTTCTGCACGCACTCGCTGGAGCGTATCGCGAGGGAGCCGAGGGAGCCCGTCACGAAGTCAAGACGATCGCCGTGGGAGAAATGAATTTCCCCCTTTTGCGCACGGCAGAGGATTTCCAAAATGGCAAGCCTCCGCCGTCAATTGAGGAAGCGCAACAGAAGATCATCTGGGCCGATCACCTGCTCATTCTGTTTCCCCTCTGGCTAGGCGCAATGCCGGCAGTGCTAAAGGCATTCTTCGAGCAGACGCTGCGTCCAGGGTTTGCTTTTGCCGCAGCGAAGAAGGGCCGCTTGCCGAAAAAGCTACTCCGCGGCAAGACGAGCCGGATTGTTGTGACGATGGGTATGCCTGGGTTCTTTTATCGTTTCTACTTGCGGGCGCACAGCCTGAAGAGCCTGGAGAAGAACGTTCTCGCGTTCTGCGGCATCAAGCCTGTCGGTTCGAGCGTAATTGGAATGATCGAAGTCATGAGCGCGAAGCAGCGGGCGAACTGGCTCGCGCGTATGGCTGCGCTCGGTAGAAAAGCAAGGTAGCCGAGGCGAGCGTGAGCTGGAGGTCGACGTTCGCTGTGTCGGAACCCTCACCTTCGGTGCGTTCGCCGGACCATGACGACCGGCCGCCGACCGCAAGAATGATGAGGTCGGCGTCCTTGGCCGCTTTGACGGCCGCCGGGATGTCCGTCGGCTCTTTCGGAACCACGCCGGTACCCGCCGACGGCCGTGACCTCCGCCTTCGGCACGATCTGACGCACCGCCTCGGCTAATGACAACGCCGCATAGTTGGACTTGATGTACTCCCTGCGATCGATCTTGAATACCGGCGCCAGCTCGGCCGAGACCGCGGCCTTCGCCTCCGGGGGTACGGCGCCGCCGAGGTCGACCCCTGCCATCGCGGTCTCACCGCCGGTGGCCTTAGCATGGGACTGCTTCAGTGCGGCTTGGAACGTGTAGGTCGTAAATCCGGCCTCCACGTCGTCGGCGTGCGGCCCGATGATCGCGATCTTCTTGATGTCACGGAGGCAGCGCGTCGAACGCCAGGTACCTGTCTTGATTCACTATTCCTCATACAGGGCCGACGCCAAACCATTGACATGCGTCGATCTCAACGGCGTCGCCCGCCGCGGTACCCGCGAAACGCACCTGCCCGCTTGACTCGATGCTAATGCGCTGACCATTACGCCTTTGTCATGAATGCATCGGCAGGCAGTCCGAAGCGCGCCGACAGCCGCGCGATCTGCCGTACATTCAATTGACGCTTGCCACTCAGCACGGCGCTCACGACGCTCTGCGCCCCGATCTCGGGCAGGTCCTTCTGCGTCAGTCCGTGCTGCTTCATCAGTTCGCGCAGGAAGGCACGCACCGGCATTTCACGAATCGGCAGGTGCGCCGCTTCGTACTCGCTCACCAGCTCGCCCAGGTAATCCGCCAGCCGCGCCAGCTCATGCGATTCGTCCGCGCCGCCTGCATCGAGCACGGCATCGAGCGCGTCAACCAGCCGCCGGTATGCCGCCTTGCTGCGCGGCGGGGCGAGCAACGGTGCGACGCGGGGCCAATAACGGATGGCGGCTTGTACTTCACTGCTCATTGGACACCCTCTCTGCGCTTCCACACTCCACGGCCGTATTCCGCATGACTCAGCACGTGGCGCACGAACACCTTGCCCACGTTAAAGTGCACGGCAGCAATCACTCGAAGCTTGTTGCCGCCTACGTTGAACACGAAGACGTGCTCCACCTTGTCCACGCTGCCGAACGCGGCCCGCAACTCGGCGAAGGTCGCGAATCGACCACGCCTCATGGCGCGATACCAGAAATCGAGCGCGCCGGCGGACTCCGGAAAGCGAGACTGCGCCGCGACGATCCGAGCGTGAGTCACGACATGCACGGCGGCGAATATAGCAGACTGCTATTTTCCTCGCGGGAATTATTGGAGCTAGCAGGATCGGTGTTCGCGACCTTTCCAGCTGATTTAAGGTCGGATCGGAGACGGCAAATCGTGGGCTATAAACAGTCGGCGAGAAACTCTCGACAAAAGAGACTTGTTAAATCTTTAACTTATTGAAATTACTGAAGATTATTGGTGGTGAGGGGCGGGATCGAACCGCCGACCTAGGGGTTATGAATCCCTCGCTCTAACCGACTGAGCTACCTCACCACGTTGTCTGTTGCCGCCCGGGCCGCGCCGCCGGACCGGATCGGGGGCCGGAATTCTAGGGCCTCAGACGTTGAACCGGAAGTGCATCACGTCACCCTCGCGGACGACGTATTCCTTGCCCTCGAGCCGCATCTTTCCGGCCTCTTTCGCTCCCAGCTCACCGTCGAGTGCGACGTAATCGTCGTATGCGATCACCTCGGCGCGGATGAAACCCTTCTCGAAATCGGTGTGGATCTCGCCGGCGGCTTGCGGGGCGAGCGCGCCCGCGTGCGTGGTCCACGCCCGCACTTCCTTGGGGCCGGCGGTGAAGAACGTCAGCAGCCCGAGCAGGCGGTAGGCCGCGCGGATGACGCGGTTGAGACCCGGCTCTTCGAGTCCGAGCTCGGCGAGAAACACCGCCCGGTCGTCCTCGTCGAGGTGCGCGATCTCGGCTTCGATCGCGGCACACACCGGCACGACCTCTGCGCCTTCCGTCGACGCGACCCGCCGCACCGTGTCGAGATACGGGTTGTCTCGAAAACCGTTCTCGGCGACGTTCGCGACGTACATCAGCGGTTTCATCGTGATGAGCGGCGTCTCATTGAGCAGCGGCCGCTCCGCGGCGTCGATCGAGAGCGAGCGCGCCGGCCGCCCCTGGTCGAGGTGCGCGCGGATTCGCTTCAGGAGCTCGCGCAGCCGGATCGCGTCCTTTTCACCCGTCTTCGCGGCTTTCTCCGCACGCTGCAGCGCGCGCTCCACGGTGTCGAGGTCGGCGAGCGCGAGCTCGGTGTTGATCACTTCGATGTCGTGCAGCGGGTCGATGCGCCCGGCGACGTGCACGACGTCGTCGTTCTCGAAGCAGCGCACGACGTGCGCGACCGCATCGACCTCGCGGATGTGCGCCAGGAACTTGTTGCCGAGCCCTTCGCCTTTCGACGCGCCTGCCACGAGGCCGGCGATATCGACGAACTCGACCGTGGTCGGCGATCACTTGTCGGGCTTGGCGATCCCCGCGAGCCGGAGCAGCCGCGGATCCGGTACGGGCACCACTCCGACGTTCGGATCGATGGTGCAGAACGGATAGTTGGCCGCCGCGGCGTTCTGCGCCTGCGTCAGCGCGTTGAAGAGCGTCGACTTGCCGACGTTCGGCAGCCCGACGATGCCGCACTTGATGCCCATCCTTCCCTCGCTGCCCGCTCAGCCGTCCGGACCGGACGAGACGGTACCGTTGCGACCGGTCCCGCTGTCGCCGTTTCGACGGTTGCGGCCGTTGCCGCCGTCGCCCCCGTTACCGTTGTCGCCGGGCGTACGGCTGTGCAGCCGGTGCATGGCCTTCTCCGAGCCCTCGCTCAAAAAGGTCGTGAGCGCATCGAGCGCCGGCGGCATCGTTCCCACGATCGCCTGCTCCTCCTCGGGCGCTGGCGCGCTGCAGCACGTAGTCGATCACCTGGATCTGTCGCCGGGATGGCCGATGCCGAGCCGCAGGCGCCAGAAGTCCGGGCCGCAGTGCGTGATCACGTCGCGCATCCCATTGTGTCCGCCGGGGCCGCCGCCAAGCTTGAGCCGCGCGACGCCGGGCGGCAGGTCGAGCTCGTCGTGCACGACCAGCAGCTCCGCGATCGGCGCCTTCAGGTAGTCGACCAGCGCGCGCACCGAGAGGCCGCTGCGGTTCATGTAGGTCTGCGGCTTGAGCAGCACGAGAACCTGGCCCTCGAGCGTCACGCGGCAGATCTCGCCGTGATACCGCGAATGCGCGCGGAACTGTGCACCCTGGCGCGCGCGCGAGCGCGTCGACGAACCAGAAGCCCGCGTTGTGCCGCGTAAGGCGGTGTTCCGGGCCCGGATTGCCGAGCCCGGCGATGATCTGCAAGCGGAGTGCCTGCCATGACGACTCCCGAAAAAGACCGGGCCGCCCGCGTGGGCGGCCCGATGCCACCGGCCCGGGGCCGGTTACTTCTTCGCGTCCTTGCCGCCCTTGGTCTCTGCCGGCTTCGCTGCCTTGGCATCCGCCGCCGCCTTGGCATCCGCCGCCGGCGTCGCGCCGCGGCATCGGCCGCGTGCTGCCGCTGCGGCCGGCGCACCGGCTGGCACCGCTGCGGCCGGCACGGCGCCGGCGACTGCAGCCTCCTCGGTCGGCTGGTCGATCTCCTCGGCGCGCGCATGGTGCACCGAGACGATCGGCGAATCGCGGCCGTGCGAGAGCTCCGGGATCTCGACATCCGCCGGCAGCTTGATGTCGGACAGGTGCAGAAGGTCGTTGATGTCCATGCCCGACACATCGATCTCGAGGAACTCCGGCAGATCCTTCGGCAGGCAGCTGACCTCGACTTCGTTGCGCAGGTGCGAAACGACGCCGCCCTTCTTGACGCCCGGCGACTGCGCCGTCGCCCTTGAAGTGCAGCGGGATCGCGATGCGGATCGTCTCGTTCTCCAGCACGCGCTGCAGGTCGACGTGCAGTACGGCGTTGCGCGCCGGGTGGCGCTGCACGTCCTTGAGGACCGCAGCCTGGCTCACGTCACCGACCTTGAGGCTGATGATGGTCGAGTAGAAGCGCTCGTTGTCGAGCATGAGCAGCAGCTTGGTGTGGTCGAGCGCGAGCGCCCGCGGCTCGCGATGGCCTCCATAGAGGATGGCCGGCACCTTGTTCGCACGACGCAGGCGGCGGCTCGCACCCTTGCCCTCGGCGTCACGGAACTCGGCATCGAGTTCGAAAGAGGTCTTCATGATCGTTCTCCAGTCGTCTTGGTTTCGAAGCCCGCCCCGCGACCAGGGTCGGTGCCTCACGTTCGGGCAGCCGGGCCTCGCGACCCGTCCGCCGTCAATCGATGTACAGCGAGCTCACGCTCTCCTCGTCGCGTATGCGGCGCATGGTCTCCGCGAGCAGCCCCGCGACGGACAGCTGGCGGATCTTGCGGCACTTGCGCGCCTCATCGCGCAGCGGAATCGTGTCCGTGACCACCAGCTCGTCGAGCACCGACTCCTCGATCCGCTCCACCGCCGGGCCCGACAGCACGGGATGCGTGATGTAGGCCACGACGCTCTTGGCGCCCACGTCCTTCAGCGCGCTCGCCGCGTGGCAGAGCGTGCCCGCCGTGTCGACGAGGTCGTCGACCAGCACGCAGGTCTTGCCTTCGACCTCGCCGATGATGTTCATCACCTGCGACTCGTTCGCCCGCGGCCGGCGCTTGTCGATGATCGCGAGGTCCGCGTCGTCGAGCCGCTTCGCGATCGCGCGCGCGCGCACCACGCCGCCGACGTCCGGCGACGACGACCAGGAGGTCGTCGTACTTCTGCTTCCAGACCTCGCCGAGCAGCACCGGCGAGGCGTAGACGTTGTCCACGGGGATATCGAAGAACCCCTGGATCTGGTCGGCGTGCAGATCCACCGTCAGCACGCCGGTGCACCCCCGCGCTCGCCATCATGTTCGCGACCAGCTTGGCCGTGATCGGGACGCGCGTCGCGCGCGGGCGCCGATCCTGCCGCGCATAGCCGAAGTACGGCATCACCGCGGTGATGCGGCCTGCCGAGGCGCGCCGGCAGGCGTCGACCATCACCAGCAGTTCCATCAGGTGGTCGTTCGCCGGCGGGCACGTCGGCTGCACGACGAACACGTCGCGCCCGCGCACGTTTTCCATCATCTCGACGGTCACCTCGCCGTCGCTGAACCGCCCGACGTTGGCCCGGCCGAGCGGCATCTGCAGATGGCGCGCGATGTCGTGCGCGAGCTGCGGATTCGCATTGCCCGTGAACACCGCCATCGTCGCCGCGTCCATCCCGCCTCGCTCCTGTCCTGCAACCCGTCCCGAAAAATGGCTCGGGGCCATTTTCCACAAATTGGCTCCAAGCCACATTCGGTGGCTGGGGTGGAAGGATTCGAACCTCCGAATGGCGGGATCAAAACCCGCTGCCTTACCGCTTGGCGACACCCCAGCGTAATCGTCAGCGGGCGGTCCCGTCCTGTGCCTCCTCGAGCCGCGCCCGCTCGAGCAGAGGCGACCGGTTCAGGCCACGCACCACGTATCCGCGCCAGCGCGCCGGCAGCCGTGCCAGCTTCTCGCGTGCGGTCGCCTCGTCCGGCATCGCCGCGAACACGCATGACCCGGTCCCGGTCAGCCGCGCCGGCGCGACCAGCCCGAGCCAATCGAGCGCATCGGCCACCGCGGGATACCGCCGCCGGACGACCGGCTCGAAGTCGTTTCGCCCACCCGCCGCCAGAAAACCGGGCATTGTGATTAGGGGCGAATCCCTTGTCAATTCAGGGGCCTGAAAGAGGTCCGCGGTCGCGATGGTCACGTCGGGCTGGACGAGAAGGTAGATCGGGGCGGGGAAGTCGGCCGGCGTCAGCCGCTCACCGACGCCCTCGGCCCAGGCGGATTGTCCGCGGACAAAGACGGGGACATCCGCCCCGAGGGCGAGTCCCAGCTCCGCCAGGGCGTCGACGGCCAGATCGAGCCCCCAGACTCGGTTGAGTGCAACCAGCACGGTGGCGGCATCCGAGCTGCCGCCCCCGACCCCGCCCTGTATCGGCAGCCGCTTGCGTAGCTCGATCCCGACGCCCGCGCGCACGCCGTGCCGCGCCGCCAGCGCACGGGCCGCGCGCAACGCGAGGTCCGAGTCCGCCGGGACGGCCGCCACCTCCCCCACCCGCTCGATGACGCCGTCGGGCCGCTGCCAGAAGTGGAGCTCGTCGCACAGGTCGATGAATTGAAACGCGGTCTGGAGCAGGTGATAGCCGTCCGGTCGGCGGCCGACGATGTGCAGGAACAGGTTCAGCTTCCCGGGCGCCGGCCACGGATGTGGGTGTCCCAGCGCGCGCGGGGCGCTCATTCGGGGTTCGCCTGCAGATCCGTCCAGTCGCTGACCGTGAGGCGAAGCCGCACGTCGCCGCGGGTGGCGGTGATCCGCGCGGGAAGGGGGAAGCCGCCGCTCGAGGTGAACGCGTCGTAGGCGATCGTCCAGCCGTGCTGCTCGATGATCCGCAACGGTGCAGCTTCCGACTCGGTCACCCGCGCCGGGGCCGTGGGATCGGGCAGGCCGATAATCCAGTAACGCAGGCTCGACAGCGGCAGATCAGCGCCCAGCCGCGAGCGGAGCGTGGCGTGGGCATCGTCGCCGAGCACCTGCCCCGCGGCGTCGGTCACCGACAACTGCTCGCCGTCGCTCGCGATCTCGAAGGCGCCGGCGCCGAGCGGCCCGCGCAGCCGGAGCCGGGTTTCAGGGCCCTGCTGTTGCCAGACGAAGCCGCCGCTCCCGCCCTCGCTGCCCGCCGCCACCGCCAGACGTCCGGCCGCGATCCAGGCGGTGAGCCCCGCGATCCCGGCCGAGCTCGCCGGTGTTGGCCGTCCCGCGAGACCCGCACAGCCGGCCAGGACACCGGCCAGCAGTACGAGCGCAAGCCGGGTCACGGTCCGGCGCGCTCCAGCCGCTCCTTCAGCTTCTCGTCATCGGGGCTGCGCTCGAGGGCGCTCTGCCAGGTCTTGCGTGCCTCGGCCTCGTCGCCGACTGCCCACAACGCCTCACCCAGGTGCAGGTCGATCTCGGGGTCGCTGCGCGAGCTCGCGAGCGCGCCGCAGATATGGCAGCGCCTCCTGCGGCCGCTCCTGGTGATAGAGCACCCAGCCCATGCTGTCGAGCACGGCGGGGCTGTCGGGCGTCTGCGTCAGCGCGCTCGCGATCAGCGTATGCGCTTCGTCGTATTCGCGCGTGCGGTCCGCGAGCGTATAGCCGAGCGCGTTCTGGAGGATCGCGTCGCCCGGTCGCTCCTTGAGCAGCTGTCGAAGCTCGCGGACGGACGCGTCGACACGGTCGGTACGTTCCAGGAGGAAAACGCGCGCCATCCGGAGGTCGACCGAATCCGGGTAGCGCTCGATTCCAGCGTCGAGTTCCGCGAGCGCACGACGCTCTTCGTCGCGCTCGGAAAGCAGCGAGGCGCGCTGCACGATCACGTCAACAGCCAGCTCCGGGCGCGCGCGCGCGAACTCGTCGAGATGCAGCAGACCGGCCTCCGTGCCGGACTTCTCCGCCTTGATCCGCGCCACGCGCACCTGCGCGGCGAGCGCGAAGTCGCCGCCGGTCACGCGCGCGTAGTTGCGCAGGGCGCGGTCGGTGTCCTCGCGCTGCTCGGCGATCGCGCCAAGGTGAAAGAGCGACTCGTATGTCTGCGCTCCGGTCGCAAGCAGGGCGTCGAAGCGCTGTGCCGCGGAATCGAGGTTGCCCTGCTGCAGATCCATGAGGCCGAGCGTGCGCAGCGCGCCGGGCACCACGGTTGCCCCGCTTGCGTACGGCGTGAGCATGGCGCGCGCTTCCTCGTCGTGCCCTGTGCTCGACAACAGCATCGCGTACTCGAGATGCGTCGCCACGTCCGACTCGTTGTCGTTGACGACCTCGAGCGCCAGCGCGAGGCCCTGTTCCTCCTGGCCGTTCGCGATCAGCGCGCGCGCGCGCAGCATCCGCGCCGGCACCCAGTACGGCGCGAGCTGCGTGGCGCGGGTCGCGGATTCGATCGCAAGGGCGAAGTTCTCCGAGCGCAGCGCGGAGCCGGCGAGCGCGTAGTGCCCTTCGGCGACCTTCGGATGACGCGCGGAGAGACGCCGGAAGAGCTCGGTGACGTCGGCAGGCGTTCCTTCGTCGGCGATGACCGGGTACAGCGCCAGGAACCCTGCCGCCGGGCTCAGGTACGCGGTCTCGAGAAGCACCGCGAAGTGCGCGTCGGCGGCGTCAAGCCGATGGAGCTGCAGTGCCGCGACGCCGGCGTGACGACGCGCCTGCTCGCTCGTCGGGTTGAGCTCGAGCCAGCGTTCCGCCGCGGCCGCCGCTTCGCGCTGCTGCTGGTTGTCGTAGGCGACCTGGGTGGCCTGTTCGGCAATCCGCTCGTCGTCGGCACGCTCGGCCGCGCGGCGGTAATAGTTGGCCGCGAGCGGGTAGGCCTGCCGCTCGAGCGCTGCGTCGCCGTCTGCCTGCAACTGCGCCGGTGTTGCGGCCGGATCGGGTTCTCCGGGACGCTCGGTCCCGATGGCGACGCAGCCGCCGAGCGCGGCGGCGAGGATAAGGCAAGCGAAGCGAGTCATATCCGGCATTATCGCGGCACTATAACGGATGCGTCGCGATGCCGTCCCGGCGCGCTTGTCTTGCCCAGGTTCATCCACCAGAATCCCCGCGTTTCCGCGCCCGGCTCCCTGATGTCGCTTCACGTCGTCGGTATCAATCACCGCACCGCCCCGGTCGACGTGCGCGAGCGCGTGGTATTCGAGCCGCTCCGGCTGGCCGACGCGTTGCGCGCGCTGCTCGACCTGCCACAGGTGAGCGAGGCGCTGATCGTCTCGACCTGCAATCGCACCGAACTCTATTGCGTCACCGGCGGGGTCACGGGCCACGTCGATCTCGGCGGCTGGCTCGAGCGCTATCACGGGCTCGGCGAGGGCATTCAGCACAGCCTGTACAGGCTCGATGAGCGCACCGCCGTCGCGCACGCGTTTGCGGTGGCAGCCGGGCTCGACTCGATGGTGCTGGGGGAGCCGCAGATCCTGGGCCAGCTCAAGGACGCCTATCGCGCGGCGCAGGAGACCGGCAGCACCGGGCCGGTGCTCAACCGGCTGTTCCAGGCGGCGTTCGCGGTGGCCAAGCGCGTGCGGACCGAGACGGACATCGGCGTCAACGCGGTGTCGGTCGCGTCCGCGGCGGTGTCGATGACGCGCACCGTGTTCGCCGGTTTCGAGCAACGCACCGCATTGCTGATCGGCGCCGGCGACACCGCCGCGCTTGCCGCCCGTCACCTGCGCGCCGATGGTCTGCGCCGCATGATCATCGCCAACCGCAGCATCGACGCGGCACGCGAGCTCGCGGCCGAGTTCCAGGCCTTCGCCATCGGACTCGAGGACATCGGCGCGCATCTTCCGGAGGCGGACATCGTCCTCGCCTCGACCGCGAGCCCGACGCCGATCGTCACCCGCGCCATGGTCGAGGCTGCGCTTGCGGCGCGGCGCCGCCGCCCGATATTGATCCTCGACATCGCCGTGCCCCGCGACATCGATCCGGCGGTGGCAGAGCTCGAGGACGTATACCTGTTCACCATCGACGATCTGCAGTCGGTGGTCGCCGGCAATATCGAGAGCCGCCGCAATGCGGCGCTCGCGGCCGACATCCTGATCGCGGAGGAAGTTGCCCGGTTCGAGTCCTCGCAACGCACGCGAGATGCCGCGCCGGCGATCCGGCGGCTGCGCGACGAGGCGGAGCGCGCCCGCCGTCAGACGCTCGAACAGGCCGAGCGCATGCTCGCGAACGGACAGCCGGCGCGGGAGGTCCTCGAGTTCCTCGCAACGACGCTCACCAACCGGCTGATGCACGCCCCCAGCATGCGGCTCAAGGAGGCGGCGGAATCGGGCGATGCCGACGCTGTCGATGCCATCGCGGCGATCTACCGTCCGGACACCGGGCAATGAAGGAATCGGTGCGCCGGCGACTCGAGCGTATGGTCGAGCGGTTCGAGGAAGTGAGCGCGCTCCTCGCTGAGCCCGACCTCGCCGGCGGCAGTACGCGCTTCCGCGACCTGTCGGTCGAATATGCGCGGCTCGAGCCGGTCGCCGCCCGTTACATGGAATTTCGCCGGCTCGAGTCGGATGCGCTGCAGGCGCGAGAGATGGCCGAGGCCGGCGACGCCGAGATGCGCGAACTCGCGCTCGAGGAGCTCCGCGCAGTCGAGACGCGGCTCGAGGCGGAGTCCGCCGAGCTCACACGCCTCCTGATCCCGACGGACCCGCGCGATGAGAGCAACATCTTCCTCGAGGTGCGGGCGGGCACGGGCGGCGACGAGGCCGCGATCTTCGCCGGCGATCTCTTCCGGATGTATTCGCGCTACGCCGAGCGCCAGGGCTGGCGTGTCGAGGTGCTCAGCGAGAACGCCGGCGAGCACGGTGGCTACCGCGAGATCATCAGCCGTGTCGTGGGCCGCGCCGCATATTCGCAGCTCAAGTTCGAGTCCGGTACGCACCGCGTGCAGCGCGTCCCGGCGACCGAATCGCAGGGCCGCATCCACACCTCGGCATGCACGGTCGCGATCCTGCCCGAGCTCGAGGAGATCGGGGAGGTCGAGTTGAACCCGGCGGAGCTGCGCGTCGACACCTTTCGCGCATCGGGTGCCGGTGGACAGCACGTCAACAAGACCGACTCGGCGATCCGGATCACGCACCTCCCGACGGGCATCGTCGTCGAATGCCAGGACGAGCGCTCGCAGCACAAGAACCGTTCGCGGGCCATGTCGCTGCTGCGCGCGCGGCTGCGCGAGACCGAACAGCAGCGCCAGACGGCGCAGCAGGCGCAGGAGCGGCGGCTGCAGGTCGGAAGCGGCGACCGATCCGAGCGCATCCGCACCTACAACTACCCGCAGGCGCGGGTCACCGACCACCGCATCAACCTGACGCTGTACCAGCTTCCTGCGATCATGGACGGCGCGCTCGAGGAGCTGATCGTTCCCCTGCAGCAGGAATGGCAGGCCGCGCAGCTCGCACAGCTCGACTGAGGAACCAGTGGCGACCGAGATCCGCGCGCTGATCGAGGAAGGCGCTGCGCGTCTGCGCCGCGCCGCGGACGATCCCCGGCGCGAGGCGGAGCTGCTGCTCGCGGCCGCGCTCGGACGCAGCCGTGCCTCGCTGCTCGCGAATCCCGAAGAGCGGATCGTCGACTGCGACGCGACCGATCGGTACGAGTCGCACGTCACGCGGCGCGCGATCGGAGAACCGGTCGCCTACATCCTGGGGGAGAAGGAGTTCTGGTCGCTGACGCTCGCGGTGACACACGACGTGCTGGTGCCGCGGCCGGAGACCGAGCTCGTGGTCGAGCGCGCCCTCGCTCACCTGGCCGAAGGCGTCGAAGGGCGGCGGGTGCTCGACCTCGCGACGGGCAGCGGCGCCATCGCGCTCGCCATCGCGCACGAGCGTCCCGCGTGCCGGGTACTCGGGACCGACGTGTCGGGCCCCGCGGTTGCGCTTGCGACGACGAATGCGCGCCGGCTCGGCCTTGCGAACACGCGGTTCGAAACGGGCTCGTGGTACGAGCCCGCCGGCGAAGAGCGTTTCGACGTGATCACGTGCAATCCGCCTTACGTGGCCGACGGCGATGTCAGTCTCGCCTGGCAGGTGCGCCGTCACGAGCCCCATCAGGCGCTCTATGCCGGGCCGACGGGTCTCGAGGCGCTGCAGACGGTGATCGCCGGCGCACCCGCCCACCTGCTCCCGGCGGGATGGCTCGTCGTCGAGCATGGCGCGACGCAGGGCGAGGCCGTGCGCGCGCTGTTCGGCGCGGCAGGGTTCAGGGAGGTGACCACGTTCCGCGACCTCGCCGGCCACGAGCGCTGCTGTGAGGGGACTCGCCTTGGTTAGCCGAATCCGCCGGTACCGGCCTTGGCCGCACGTGACAGTCGGGCGGCTTGCGTGCAATATGCGGCCCCCCGAATCCGCACGCAGGTCACCATGATCCGCTTCGAGACGTCTCTCGGCAGTTTCACCATCGAGCTCTTCGACAAGGAGGCGCCGACGTCGGCGCAGAACTTCCGCGACTACGTAGCGGCCGGCTTCTACGACGGCACGATCTTTCACCGCGTCATCCCGGGCTTCGTCATCCAGGGCGGCGGCTTCACCGCCGACATGCAGCAAAAGAAGACTCGCGCCCCGATCCGCAACGAGGCGGACAACGGCGTAAAGAACCGCCGCGGCACGCTCTCGATGGCGCGCACCAATGACCCGCACAGCGCGACCTCGCAGTTCTTCGTGAACCTGGTCGACAACGCCTTTCTCGATCCGGGCCGCGGCGGCGCAGGGTACGCCGTCTTCGGCACCGTGACCGAGGGCATGTCGGTCGTGGATGCCATCGCCGCGAGCAAGACCGGTCGCCGCGGGGGCCACGACGACGTGCCGCTGGAGCCGGTCGTGGTTGTGCGCGCGAGCGTGGTCGACCCGACCGCCTGAGCAGGCGCCCGGCCCGCACACATGCCGAAGCGGCGACGGAGCCTCGCGTACCGCCTGGTGCGCGGCGCGATCGTCCTGTTCCTGGCGTGGCTTGCGGCGATGGCAGCGGGCGTGGTTGTGCTGCGCTGGGTGGATCCACCGACCACCGCCTTCATGCTGCGGGACCGCATCGATGCTTTCGTGACCGCCGAGCGCGGCTACGCCTTCCGGCAGGAGTGGCGTGACTGGCCGGCAGATCTCGCGCACATGCGGCGGTCGCGGTGATCGCGGCCGAGGACCAGGCGTTCCCGATTCACGACGGCTTCGACTTCAAGCAGATCGACAAGGCGCTTGCCGACCGCGAGCGAGGGCGACGGATGCGCGGTGCAAGCACCATCACCCAGCAGGTGGCGAAGAACCTGTTCCTCTGGCCCGGCCAGAGCTGGTTCCGCAAGGGTCTCGAAGCCGGTCTCACGGTCCTGATCGAGCTCGCCTGGAGCAAGCAGCGGATCCTCGAGGTCTATCTGAACATCGCCGAGTTCGGGCGCGGCACCTGGGGCGTCGAGGCAGCGAGCCGGCGCTATTTCCACCGCAGCGCCGCGCAGCTCGATCCCGCACAGGCCGCACTGCTCGCGGCCGTGTTGCCGAGTCCGTTGCGGTTGCGCGCAGATGCGCCGACTCCCTACGTGCGCGGCCGCCAGCAGTCGATCCTGCGACAAATGGCGGCGATCGGCGGGCCCGCGGCGTTGCAAAGCCTCGACGACTGACCGACACGCGCTTGACTGCCGCGTGTTGATTACATTCCTGACCTGCTGCTGCGACGCGGTCCCTCGCGAATGGTTCGGAGCCCGTCGCAGATCCGGCTCCGAGCCGGATCAAGCGGCGTCGGCGGGCTGCGAGTAGCCGATCAGCGGCGCGAGCCAGCGCTCGGCATCCGCGAGGCTCATCCGCTTGCGCCGCGCGTAATCCGCGACCTGGTCGCGGTCGATGGCGCCGACGCCGAAGTAGCTCGAATCCGGGTGTGAGAAGTACCAGCCGCTCACCGCGGCGGCGGGATGCATCGCATAGCTTTCGGTCAGCACGATGCCGGCATTGCGCTCGGGGTCGAGCAGCTGCCAGAGCGCCGCCTTCTCCGTGTGATCGGGACACGCCGGGTAGCCGGGTGCGGGGCGGATGCCGCGGTAATTCTCGCGAATCAGCTCGTCGTTCGTGTGCCGCTCATCGGGCGCGTAGCCCCAGAACTCGCGACGAACACGCTCGTGCGTGGCCTCGGCGAGCGCCTCGGCAAGCCGATCGGCGAGCGCTTTGACCATGATCGAGTTGTAATCGTCGTGTCGCGCCTCGAACTCGCGCGCCTTCTCATCTACGCCCAGGCCGGTGGTGACGGCGAAGCCGCCGATCCAGTCGGCGATGCCCGAATCGCGCGGCGCCACGAAATCCGCCAGCGCATAGTGCGGATGACCGTTCGGTTTCGGCTTCTGCTGGCGCAGGTGGTGCAGTCGGTGCACGACCTCGCGACGCGATTCGTCGGCGTACACCTCGATGTCGTCGTCAACCGAATTTGCCGGGAAGAACCCGATCACCGCGCGCGCCCGGACCCAGCGCTCGGCGATCATCTGGCGCAGCACGCGGCGCGCGTCGGCGTACAGGTTGCTCGCGGCTTCGCCCACGACGGGGTCGGTGAGCAGATCGGGAAACCGGCCCGCAAACTCCCACGCATTGAAGAACGGCATCCAGTCGATGTAACGCAGCAGGCCGTCGAGCGGCACGTCCTCGAAGGTCCTGACACCCATGAGGCGCGGCACGGGCGGCCGGTACGACGCCCAGTCGCCCCGGAACCGGTTTGCGCGCGCCTGCTCGAGCGTCAGCGCCGGCGCCTTGATCTTGCGTCCACGGTGCTGCTCGCGCCGCTCGGCGTGCTCGCGCTTGAGGCGGGTCGTCAGCTGCGCGCGCGCCTCGGGCGTCGAGAGCGACTGGCAGACACCCACCGCGCGCGACGCGTCCTTCACGTACGCCACCGGCCCGGCGTACTCCGGGTCGATCTTGACCGCAGTGTGCGCGGGCGAGGTGGTCGCGCCGCCGATCAGCAGCGGCACCTCGAACTGCAGCCGCTTCATCTCCCGGGCGACGTGCACCATCTCGTCGAGCGACGGGGTGATCAGCCCGGACAGACCGACCATGTCGGCCTTCTCGCGCCGCGCCGTATCGAGGATCCGCTCGGCCGGAACCATCACGCCGAGATCGATCACCTCGAAGTTGTTGCACTGGAGGACGACGCCGACGATGTTCTTGCCGATGTCGTGCACGTCGCCCTTGACGGTCGCGATCACGATCTTGCCGTTGGAGCGCGGCGCCTCGCCGGGCTCGCGCTCGAGGAATGGCACCAGCCACGCGACGGCCTTTTTCATGACGCGCGCCGACTTGACCACCTGCGGCAGAAACATCTTGCCGGCGCCGAACAGGTCGCCGACCACATTCATGCCGTCCATCAAGGGTCCTTCGATGACGGAGAGCGGCTTGCCGGACTCCACGCGCGCCGCCTCGGTGTCCTCGACGATGAACTCGTCGATCCCCTTGACGAGCGCGTGCTCGAGCCGCTTCTCGACTGGCCATGAACGCCAGGCGTTGTCCTCCACCCGGCGACTCGCGGATTCGCCGCGGAACCGCGCGGCGAGTCTCGAGCAGCCGCTCGGTCGCGTCAGGGCGACGCGCGAGGATCACGTCCTCGACGCGCTCGCGGAGCTCCGCGTCGATGTCGTCCAGGATCGCAAGCTGCCCGGCGTTGACGATGCCCAAGCTCATCCCGGCCTTGATGGCGTGGTACAGGAACGCCGAGTGCATCGCCTCGCGGACCGCGTCGTTGCCGCGGAACGAGAACGAGACATTGCTCAGGCCGCCGCTCACCTGCACGTGCGGACAAGCGGCCCGGATCTTCGCCGTGGCCTCGATGAAGTCGAGCGCGTATCGGTCGTGCTGCTCGATACCCGTCGCGACAGCGAAGATGTTCGGATCGAAGATGATGTCCTCCGGCGGGAACCCGACGCTGCTCCACCAGGAGGCGATAGCTGCGCTCGCAGATCGAGATCTTGCGCGCGACCGTGTCGGCCTGCCCCGCCTCGTCGAACGCCATCACTACCACCGCTGCGCCGTAGGCGCGGAGGCGCCGCGCCTGCGCGAGGAACGGCGCCTCGCCTTCCTTGAGGCTGATCGAATTGACGACGCCCTTGCCCTGCAGGCACTTCAGTCCCGCTTCGATCACCGACCACTTCGACGAATCGATCATCACCGGCACCCGCGCGACGTCGGGCTCGGCGGCGAGCAGGTTGAGGAACCGGACCATCGCGTCCTCGGAATCGAGCATCCCCTCGTCCATGTTGATGTCGATCATCTGGGCGCCGTTTGCGACCTGCTGCCGCGCGACCTCGAGCGCGCCCGCGTAGTCGTCCGCCTCGATCAGGCGGCGGAACTTCGCCGACCCGGTGACGTTGGTGCGCTCGCCCACGTTGACGAACAGGCTGTCCGGGCCGATGTTCAGCGGCTCGAGCCCCGCAAGCCGGGTTCGCACCTCGACCACCGGCGGCCGCCGGGGCGGCAGCTTATCGACCGCCTCGCGGATGTGCGCCACGTGCTCGGGCGTCGTCCCGCAGCAGCCGCCGACGATGTTGACGAAGCCGCTGGCCGCGAAGTCACGCAGCAGCTCGGCGGTTTCGCAAGCCGCCTCGTCGTACTCCCCGAAAGCGTTCGGCAGACCGGCATTGGGATAGGCGCAGACGTAGGCGTCCGCGATGCGCGCCAGCTCTTCGACGTAGGGCCGGAGCTGCCTGGCGCCCAGCGCGCAGTTGAGACCGACGACGAGCGGCCGCGCGTGACGGATCGAGTTCCAGAACGCCTCGACGGTCTGCCCGGAAAGCGTGCGCCCCGACGCGTCGGTGATCGTGCCCGAGACGAGGATCGGCAGGCCGAGCGCGAGCTCGTCGAGCACCTGCCGCACAGCGAAGAGTGCTGCCTTGGCGTTCAGCGTGTCGAAGATCGTCTCGACCAGGATCATGTCGACGCCGCCTTCGATCAGCCCGCGCGTCGCCTCGGCATAACTCGCGGCGAGCTCGTCGAAACTGGTGTTGCGGAAGCCCGGATCGTTCACCTTCGGCGAGAGCGACGCCGTGCGGCTCGTGGGCCCCAACGCGCCGGCGACGAAGCGTGGCCGGGCCGTGCGCGCCGCCGCCTCGTCCGCCGCGCGGCGCGCAATCCGGGCCGAGGCGAGGTTGAGCTCGTGCACCAGCCCTTCCATGCCGTAATCCGATTGCGACGGTGCGCTGGCATTGAACGTATTCGTCTCGATGATGTCCGCACCGGCATCGAGATAGCGGCGGTGGATCTCCGCGATCAGCTCCGGTCGTGTGATCGACAGCAGGTCGTTGTTACCTTTGAGGTCGCGCTGCGAATCGCGGAATCGTTCGCCGCGATATTCCGCCTCGCCCAGGCGGTACGACTGGATGACCGTGCCCATCGCGCCGTCGAGGATGAGGATGCGCTCGTCGAGCAGACGGCGGAACTCACGCAGCCGCTCCTGGCGCAGCATGTCCTCAGCCCCCCGGCGCCGCGGGTCGCGCGGCACTCGGTCGCACGCCGAGCGCATGACAGATCGCGTAGGTCAGCTCTGCGCGGTTCAGCGTGTAGAAATGAAACTCCTCGACGCCGTGTTCCTGGAGCCGGCGGACCTGCTCGATCGCGACGCTCGCGGCGATCAGCCGGCGTGTGTCGGCGTCGTCGTCGAGCCCGTCGAAGCGTTCCCTGAGCCAATCGGGGACGCTCGCGCCGCAGCGCTCGGCGAATCGCAGCATCTGCGGGAAGCGCGTGATCGGCAGGATGCCCGGCACGATCTGCGCGTCGATGCCGCTGCTGGTGCAGCGGTCGCGAAAGCGCAGGTATGTGTCGGCGTCGAAGAAGAACTGCGTGATCGCCCGGGTTGCGCCCGCGTCGATCTTGGCCCGCAGGTTGTCGAGGTCGTAGGCAGGATCGGGTGCCTCCGGGTGCACTTCGGGATAGGCCGCCACCGAAATGTCGAAGTCGCCCACGGAGCGCAGGCCGCCCACGAGGTCCACCGCATAGTCGAAACCGTCGGCACGCGGACGATAGGCGCCCTGCCCGGCCGGCGGATCGCCGCGCAGCGCGACGACGTGGCGGATCCCGGCGTTCCAGTACCCGCGTGCTACGTGCAAGATCTCCTCGCGCGACGCGCCGATGCAGGTCAGGTGCGGCGCAGGCGTCAGCGTCGTTTCGCGGAGGATGCGCATGACGATGTTGTGCGTGCGCTCGCGGGTCGAGCCGTCCGCGCCGTAGGTGACCGACACGAAGCGCGGTCCCAGGGGCGCCAGGCGTTGCACGGACGCCCATAGCGTCTGCTCCATGGCCGCATCGCCCGGCGGGAAGAACTCGAACGACACCGGCACTGGCCGTCGCAGGCCTGCGGCCTGCTCCAGGACGGAGTCGCGTAGGCGCGCTGGACTCGTCACCCGCGTCCCCATCATGGCCGTCAGGCCGCCGCTTCGCGCGCGATGGGCGCGGCGATCGCAAGCAGCAGCCGGGCACTGTCGAGGTCCAGAGGGACGCAGACGCGTGCAGCTGAGACCCGCGCGCGCCAGACGCTCGCGGGAGGCGATGAGCGGATTCGCGCCCGCCGCGCGCTCCTCGAGCCGATCGTAGTCGTCGATCACGATCAGCCGGCCTGCCGGGCGCAGCACACGCGCTGCCTCGCGCAGTTCCGCAAGATCCGGGTCGTCGATGCGATCGATGATCACTGCGTCGAAGCTCGCGGCGGCGAATGGGAGTGAACACGGATCGCCGAGGCGCAGCTCGGCGCGCGCCGGCCCCCCGCCCATCCATGCGCACACGCGCGCGGTCGAGGTCCTCCCGGGAAGTGAACAGCACGACAGTGCGGTTGACGCGGCCGGACAGTGCCGGAACGACCGCTACCGGTGCATTTCCGGCATACAGGAGCGCATCAACCGGTGCATCGCCGAGCTCCGTGCCAAGTACGGCGCCGAGCTCCCCGCTTTCCTGCGATGCGTCTGGCGCTGCGGCGGGCGGCGTCGCTGCCTCGATCTCGCGCCGCGCCCGCCGCGCGCCGCTGCGCTCGAGGTCGAGCGCCAGCGCCGCATCAGCTGGATCCAGCGAATCGAGCATCGTCCGCACGAACTCGGCTCCCGCGCCCGTGTCTGCGAGCCGGTAATAGATCCAGTGCTGCTCCCGCGACCGGCGACAACAGCCCCGCGTCGCAGAGCACCTTCAAGTGTCGGGATACCCGTGGCTGGCTTTGTCCGAGGACGGCTGCGATGTCTGTTACAGACAGCTCCGCCGTGGCCAGCAACGCCAGGATTCGCAACCGGGTGGGCTCCGCGGCGGATCGCAGCAGGTGCACGTACTGCTCAAGCGGTAGCTTCATGACTTGCATATATAAAGAAGTTATTAATCTCTGGCAAGCGGAAATCCGCTTTTCAGGAGATCTCTTCGATTTTTGGGGCCAAGCCTCTCAGACCCGGCAACGGGTGGGCGCGCTTACTGGTGAGGCTGCACGGTATCGCGCAGGAGACCGACCGCCGCGGATTCGCCGTCGAGCTGCAGGTGGTTGTAGTAGTAGTCGGAGTTGATCTCGAGGATCACCGGGCCGCGGTCTTCAATGGCGACGTCCCAGCCAAGCGTTCGCGGAAACGGCACCAGCCGGTGCGCGCGGATGACCTCGTAGGTGACCCGCGCCCAGTGCGGCAGCTCGAAGCCGACGATCTGCCCGCCGCTCTGGGGATGCACCGCGTGCTCGGATACGCGGTAGCGGGATATGGCGGGGCCGCATTTGCCGGTGGCCAGATCGATGCTCGCGACGATGCCTCCGCCGGTCGTATTGTCGATCTCCGAACCGCCCGTTCCGATCCGAAGCACCCCGGCGATCACCGCCGGCACGCCGTCGTCGCTGCAGAGCGTCACGAGCCGCACCGTGTTGACCGATTGGGGGTGAAGCGCCGCCAGCGCGGGATGCTGGGTGATGCGTTCCTGAACGACCCAGCCGTCGGCCGCCTCGTCGAGTCTCGCGACGAGTTGGTCGAGCGTCAGCTCACTGCCATCGGCGCGGTTCAGCCGGGCGTGCGCCGCATCGTAGCCGACGATGACGATAACGTCGCGGCCATGAGCGCCGTCGATTGGCTTGATGACGAGACCGCCCGGCATCCGCGCAAGGAGCAGCGCCAGATCGGATGCGGAGCTCAACCGTTGTCCGTTGCGGAGTATGCCGCGATTGCGGTGATAGATGCCGTGACAGGCCGGCACCCGCACGCCGAGTGTCTCCAGGTAAAGTCCCGACACCCACTTGTTGAAGGGGACGACCTCGGCCTGCTGTGGGTTCAGCCGATAACGCAGGCGGCTGAATTCGCGGCGGTGCATCAGCCCATCGGCGGAACCGGGCGTCCGCTCGTAGAGCCGCAGGGTGTAATAGTCGTCCGGCGAGTAGCCGCGCGCGCGCAGCACCATCATCTCGAATGCCTGGCGGGCCCGGCTCTTGCCCGTGCGCTCGCGCGTCGACTCGCTCGCCGCCGCCAGCGCGGTGCGGATCTGCTCGAGGCTGCGACTCAGGCGATGGGACATGATCAGTGCGCCGGCCCGCCGCGCAGCGGCTGGATGGTCCCGGTGAGAAAGATCGCCTCGACGTCGACGGCGTCGAACTGGTACGCGCGGCTGCAGAACTCGCAGCGCACTTCCACCTGCCCGCGCTCGGCCAGGACCCCGGTGATCTCGGCCTGCCCCAGGGCCTTGAGCATCGTGGTGACGCGATCACGCGAGCAACGGCAGCGGAAGAAGACCGGTGCCGACTCGAACATCCGCACGTCGTCTTCCGCGAACAGGCGCCGCAGCAGGTCGCGGTCGGCGAGCGCGGCCAGTTCCCGGTCGGTGACCGTGGCCGCGACGAGCTGCACGCGCCGCCACGCATCCTCGACCTCGTCTTCCGGCAGCGCGCCGCGGCCCGATTCGCTCACTGCGCGCGGCCGCGACGTGACCGGCAGGCGCTGCAGCAGCAGGCCGCTCGCTCCTGCGCCGTCGGCGCGCAACCAGAGCCGCGTCGGCAGCTGCTCGGAGCTCTCGAAATACTCGCGCAGGCAGTC
Source organism: uncultured Gammaproteobacteria bacterium (assembly GCA_963728295.1). Lineage (GTDB taxonomy): Bacteria > Pseudomonadota > Gammaproteobacteria > Steroidobacterales > Steroidobacteraceae > DATJKD01. Next base: position 483,371 of record CAVSKB010000019.1, read on the forward strand.
GCTCATGCGTTCGCCGGCAAGCGGCACGATCCCCTGGTAACGGTTGGCCACGTCGTCGTTCTCCAGCGTCACCGTAAGCGTTCCGCCGCCGGATAGCACGCGCAGGTCGCGCGTGTCGGGCGGATCGCGGAACCGTGCCACCGCGCGCACCGCGAGCCCGTCGCTGCATTCCACCAACATCAGGTGCATAGGCCCGTCGCCGCGTAGCTGGAGACTCAGCAGTCCCTGGTACTTCAGAGTGGCCGACAGCAGCACCGCGGCCGCCACGGCCTCACCGAGGCTATCACGGACACGCGCCGGATAGTGATGGTGCTCCATCATCGCCCGCCAGGCGGGTCCCAGATGCACGAGCTGGCCGCGAAACGGGTAGCGCTCGAACACGAAGCGCCGCAGGCTGTCGTCGTTGCCGACGTCGCTGCTCATGCCACGCGTACCGGTATGCCGAGCGTGCGGATGCGGGAGCTCCATTCCGCAGGCCCCGTCGAATGCACCGACTCGCCGCGTGCGTCGACCGCAACGGTGACGGGCATGTCCCTGACCACGAATTCGTAAATCGCCTCCATACCGAGATCGGAGAATGCCACGACGCGGGCGCCCCGTACGGCCTTGGAAACGAGATAGGCCGCGCCGCCGACCGCCATGAGATACGCGGCGCCATGCCTGCGGATCGACTCGATCGCGGCCGGGCCCCGTTCCGCCTTGCCCACCATCGCGAGCAGACCGGTGCGCTCGAGCATCAGGTCCGTGAACTTGTCCATGCGGGTCGCCGTGGTCGGCCCCGCCGGTCCCACCACTTCGTCTCGCACGGGGTCCACCGGTCCGACGTAGTAGATGACGCGGTTTGTAAAATCGACACCCTCGGGCAGGCCCGCGCCCGAGGCAAAGAGGTCCGCAATGCGCTTGTGCGCGGCGTCGCGACCCGTGAGCATCCGGCCGGTCAGGAGCAGCGTCTCGCCCGGCTTCCAGCTCGCGACCTCCTCGCGGGTCAACGCATCTAGATCGACCCGACGCGACGCCGCGCCCGCGCTCCAGGTCACGCGGGGCCACGCCTCGAGAGGCGGCGGGTCGAGCGCAACGGGTCCGGTGCCGTCGAGCACGAAGTGCGCATGCCGGGTCGCGGCGCAGTTCGGAATCATCGCGACGGGCTTCGAAGCGGCATGGGTCGGGTAGCTGCGGATCTTTATGTCGAGCACGGTCGTGAGCCCGCCCAGCCCCTGCGCGCCGATCCCGAGTGCGTTCACCTTCTCGTAGAGCTCGATACGCAGCTCCTCGAGCGCATCGCGGGGTCCGCGCTCGAGCAGCTCGTGCATGTCGATCGGATCCATCAGCGATTCCTTGGCGAGGAGCATGGCCTTTTCGGCCGTCCCGCCCACACCGATCCCGAGCATCCCCGGCGGGCACCAGCCTGCGCCCATCGCAGGCACGGTCTTCAGCACCCAGTCGGTGAGCGAGTCGCTCGGGTTGAGCATCACGAACTTCGACTTGTTCTCCGAGCCGCCGCCCTTGGCCGCGACCGTCACGTCGACCTTGTCGCCGGGCACCAGTTCGACATGCAGCACCGCCGGCGTGTTGTCGCGGGTGTTGCGGCGCGCGAAGAGCGGATCGTCGACGATCGAGGCGCGCAGGCGATTGTCGGGATGGGCGTAGGCGCGGCGCACGCCTTCGTCGGTGAGCTCGGCGAGGCTCAAGGGCGTGTCGAAGCGCACGTTCATCCCGACCTTGAGAAACACGTTGACGATCCCGGTGTCCTGGCAGATCGGTCGGCGGCCCTCGGCGCACATCCGAGAGTTGGTCAGGATCTGCGCGATCGCATCCTTGGCCGCGGGCGACTGTTCGCGCTCGTAGGCACGACCGAGATGCTCGATGTAGTCGACCGGGTGGTAGTACGAGATGTACTGCAGAGCGTCGGCGACGCTCTGGATGAAATCGTCCTCGCGGATGGTGGTCATGGCCATCTCGATCGGCGTCCTTGCAGCGGGCCGGCGAGCCCGGCGGATCAGCCGCCGTCGAGCTTCCGCTTTAGAAGCTCGTTGAGCTGAGCCGGGTTCGCCTTGCCTTGTGTGGCCTTCATCACCTGCCCGACGAAAAACCCGAACAGCTTGTCCTTGCCGCTGCGGTACTCGGCAAGCTGCTTCGGATTGGCCGCCATGATCGCGTCGATCGCCTGCTCGATCGCGCCGCTGTCGGTGATCTGACGGAGTCCGCGCGCGTCGATGATCTCGTCGGCGCCGCGTGCCCTCGGCCCACATCGCCTCGAAGACTTCCTTGGCGAGCTTGCCCGAGATCGTGCCGTCGCCGATCCGCGCCAGGAGTCCGGCGAGCGCCGTGGCCGGCACCCGGCTCGCATCGACTTCGAGGTTGTCGCGGTTGAGCGCACCTGAGAGCTCGCCCATCACCCAGTTGGCGGCAAGCTTGGGATGACCACCGAGCTTCCCGACGACGGTCTCGAAGTACGATGCCAGCTCGCGGCTGGTGGTAAGCACGCCGGCGTCGTATGCGGACAGCTCGAAGTCCCGGCTGTACCGCGCAGCCTTCTCGTCCGGCAGCTCCGGGAGCGTGCTCCGGACCTGCTCGATCAGCGCGTCGTCGATCGCCAGCGGCAGCAGATCGGGATCGGGAAAGTAGCGGTAATCATTCGCCTCTTCCTTTGAGCGCATCGCGCGCGTCTCGTTGCGATCCGGATCGTACAGTCGGGTTTCCTGCACGACGCTGCCGCCCGACTCGAGTACGCCGATCTGCCGCGCGACCTCGTGGTTGATCGCGCGCTCGACGAAGCGGAAGGAGTTCAGGTTCTTGATCTCCGCGCGCGTGCCGAGCGCCGCCTGCCCCAGCGGGCGCACCGAGACGTTCGCGTCGCAACGGAACGAGCCTTCCTGCATGTTGCCGTCGCAGATACCGAGATAGCGCACCAGCGTGTGCACCTTCTTCATGTACGCGATGGCTTCCCTGGCCGAGCGCATGTCGGGCTCGGAGACGATCTCGAGCAGCGGCGTGCCGGCGCGGTTGAGGTCGATGCCCGTGAGTGCCCTGGAAGTCCTCGTGCAGTGACTTGCCTGCATCCTCCTCGAGATGCGCACGCGTGATGCCGATGGTTTTGCTGCGGCCGCCGTCCTCGAGCAGGATGTCGAGCGAGCCGTCCTCGACGATCGGCAGCTCGTACTGGCTGATCTGGTAGCCCTTCGGCAGATCCGGATAGAAATAGTTCTTGCGCGCGAAGACCGAGCGCCGCCGCACCGTGGCGCCCGTCGCGAGGCCGAATCGCACCGCCATGCGCACCGCCTCGCCGTTCAGCACCGGCAGCACGCCCGGGTAGCCGAGATCGACCAGGTTGGCCTGCGTGTTGGGCGCGGCGCCGTAGGCGGTCGAGGACGCCGAGAAGATCTTGCTGCGCGTGGCGAGCTGGGCGTGGATCTCGAGCCCGATGACGGTCTCCCATTCCATGGGTACTACTCGTAGCCCGGCGGCATGCGCCGGTGCCAGGAGGTCCGGGCCTGGTACTGGTGGGCGATGCCGAGCAGCCGGGCCTCGCCGAAGTGCGGGCCGATGAGCTGCAGTCCGGCCGGCAGGTCGCGCTCGCCCTCGCGGACGAAGCCGCATGGGATCGGAGACCGCCGGAAGCCCTGCCAGGTTCGCGCCGATCGTGTAGATGTCATTCAGGTACATCGTGATCGGGTCACTGGTCTTGGCGCCGAGCTCGAACGCCGCGGTCGGCGTGGTCGGGCCGATCACCACGTCCACCTCGGCAAAGGCCTTGGCGAAATCGCCCGCGATGAGCTGTCGCACCTTCTGCGCCTTGAGGTAGTACGCGTCGTAGTAACCCGCGGACAGCACGTAGGTGCCGGTCATGATCCGGCGCTTCACCTCGTCGCCGAAACCCTCACCGCGCGAACGCTCGTACATGTCGAGCAGGTCGCGCGGATTCTCGCAGCGATGGCCGAAGCGCACGCCGTCGAAGCGCGACAGGTTCGACGAGCATTCCGCCGGCGCCACCACGTAGTACGTCGGCACGGACAAGCGGCAGGCTGGGCAGGCTCACCTCGCGCACCGAGGCGCCCTGCTCTTCCAGCGTGGCGATGGCCGTCCGCACGAGCTGACCTACGCGCGGATCGAGGCCCTTGTCGAAGAACTCGCGCAGCACGCCGATCCGCAAACCCTTTAGCGGTGTGGCGAGCGCGCCATGGTAGTCCGGGACCGGCGAATCCACGCAGGTCGAATCGCGCGGATCGAAGCCAGCCATCGCGCCCAGCAGCCACGCCGCATCCTCGGCCGAGCGCGCGAGCACTCCGGCCTGATCCAGGCTCGAGGCAAACGCGATCATCCCGTAGCGCGATACGCGCCCGTAGGTCGGCTTGAGCCCGGTGAGATTCGTGAGCGCCGCCGGCTGGCGGATCGATCCCCCGGTGTCGGTGCCGCTCGCCGCCGCCGCAAGCCCCGCGCTGACCGAGGCGGCCGAGCCGCCCGAGGATCCGCCCGGCACGCGTGCCGGGTCCCAGGGGTTGCGCACCGGGCCGTAGAAACTCGTCTCGTTCGACGAGCCCATCGCGAACTCGTCCATGTTGGTCTTGCCCAGCAGCACCGCACCGCGCCGATCGCCAGCCGCTCGACGACGGTCGCGTCGTAGGGTGCGACGAAGTTGCCGAGCATGCGCGACCCGCAGGTCGTGAGGATGCCGTCGGTGCAGAAGATGTCCTTGTGCGCGATCGGCACGCCGGTGAGAGGTCCTGCCTCGCCCCGCGCGCGTCGCGCATCGGCCTCGCGCGCATCCGACGAGCGCGCGCTCGGCCGTCACTGTCACGAAGGCGTTCAAGGCCGGGCCGAACCGCTCGATCCGCGCGAGCAGGTGACGCGTGATCTCCACGCTCGAAAAGCGACGCGCCGCGAGACCGGTCGCGATTTCGCCGACGGTGAGAGTGTGCACTACTCGATGACCTTGGGCACGAGATAAAGACCCGCCGCGACGCTCGCCGCGTTGCGCTGGTACTTCTCGTGCTGGTCCGTCTCCCGGACCTCGTCCGGCCGCAGGCGCTGGACCTGGCCCGCCAGGGGATGCGCCATAGGCTCCACGTCATCCGTCTTCGCTGCCGAGAGCTGCTCGACAAAATCGATGATCCGCGACAGGCTGTCGACGTACACCGGCATCTGCGCCTCCGTGATCTGGAGACGGGCGAGTCGGGCGATTGCTGCGACCTGTGCGCGCGTGAGCGACATTCTGAAAACGCGAAATGCGGCAAGAAAAGCGGCGAAAGATGATACCAGTCGCCTTGTTTAATGTCCTGTCGTTGGTTAAATTGCCGCCCGACTCGGCGCAGCCCGCGCGCCCACCTTCCCAGCTCGCAGATGCTCAAGAAACTCCGGGGTTACTTCTCCAACGACCTCTCGATCGACCTTGGCACTGCCAACACGTTGATCTATGTCCGCGGCAAGGGAATCGTGCTCAACGAGCCGTCGGTGGTGGCGATCCGCGAGGAGCCCTCGCGCGGCGGCAAGAAGATCGAAGCGGTGGGCACCGAAGCCAAGAACATGCTCGGGCGCACGCCGGGCAACATCACGGCCATCCGCCCGATGAAGGACGGCGTCATCGCCGACTTCACGGTGACGGAGAAGATGCTGCAGTACTTCATCGAGAAGGTGCATGGCAACCGGCTCGTGCGGCCGAGCCCGCGGGTGCTGGTGTGCGTGCCGTACGGCTCCACTCAAGTCGAGCGGCGGGCGATCCAGGAATCGGCCGAGGGCGCCGGCGCGCGCTGGGTGCGGCTGATCGAGGAGCCGATGGCGGCCGCGGTCGGTGCCGGTATGCCCGTGCACGAGGCACGCGGCTCGATGGTGCTCGACGTCGGCGGCGGCACCTCCGAGGTCGCGGTCATCTCCCTGAACGGCATCGTCTATGCCGCCTCGGTGCGCATCGGCGGCGACCGTTTCGACGAGGCCATCATCAACTACGTGCGCCGCAACTACGGCATCCTCATCGGCGATGCCACTGCGGAGCGGATCAAGATCGACATCGGCTCGGCGTATCCCGGCCAGCAGGTGCGCGAGATCTCGGTCAAGGGTCGCAACCTCTCCGAGGGCGTGCCACGCAGCTTCACGCTGAACTCGAACGAGATTCTCGAGGCGCTGCAGGAACCCCTGCAGGGGATCGTGGGCGCCGTCAAGGCGGCGCTCGAGCAGACGCCGCCCGAGCTCGGCTCGGACGTCGCCGAACGCGGCATCGTGCTCACGGGCGGCGGTGCGCTGCTGCGCGACATCGACAAGCTGCTAATGGAAGAGACCGGGCTCCCGGTCGTGGTCGCCGAGGATCCGCTCACCTGCGTGGCGCGTGGCGGCGGAAAGATGCTGGAGTTGATCGACGAGCACGGTCCGGGCCTGTTCGGCCTCGATTGAGGCCGTGGTCGAGCTGAGCCACGACTTCCGTCCGATCATCGGCCGAGGGCCGCCGCTGGGCGCGACATTCATCGGCCTGGCGATTCTCTCCATCGGTCTGATGGTCGCCGATCACCGCTACGGACAACTCGAGCGCGTGCGGAACTGGCTCGCGGCCGTCACGTTTCCGGTCCAGGCCATCGTCGACATTCCCTTCCGCGCGTGGGACTGGGTCGGGCAGTCGCTGGCCGACCGGGAAAGCCTGCGTTCCGAGAACCTCGAGCTTACCGCGCGTCTGCGCATGGCGAACCTGCAGCTGCAGCGCTTCGCGGCGCTCGAGGACGAGAACCGGCGGCTGCGTGACATGCGCGAGAACTCGGCGGGTATTGCCGATCGCGTGGTGGTCGCGTCGATCCTGAACGTCGACCTCGACCCGTACCGTCATCGCGTTCTGCTCGACAGGGGCGCGGCGGACGACGTGTTCAAGGGCCAGGCGATCCTCGATTCCGACGGCATCGTCGGGCAGGTGTTCCGCGTAAACCCCCACACCGCCGAGGCGATCCTGATCAGCGACGCCGAGCATGCGATCCCCGTGCAGAGCAATCGCAGTGGCGTACGCACGATCGCGGTCGGAACCGGAGACCCTGACAAGCTCTCGCTGCCCTTCGTGACCGTCGAGGCCGATCTGCGCGCCGGCGACCTGCTCCTGTCGACCGGCATGGGGGGCGTGTTCCCGCCCGGTTACCCCGTGGCCGAAGTCACGAAGGTCGAACATGCGGCGACGGCGACCTTTGCCAAGGTCGAGGCGAGGCCCACCGCGCATCTCGATCGCGCGCGCGAGGTGCTGCTGGTCTGGTTCCGGCCGCCGGTGCCCGCGGCGGCGCCCGCGGCGCCGCCGGTCGAGAGTAAAAAGGAAGCGCCGCCTGCGACACCGGCCAGCACTCCTGCTCCGACACCGGCCCGCGCTCCCGCCCAGGCACCGGCAGCGGCCGAAACCCCGCCGGCGGCGAGGGAGGCCAACCAATGAGAGCCGACTCGATGACGCGGCGGTTTTTCTACTGGGCGAGCGTCGCCGCGGGGCTCGTGTTCGCGATCGTGCCACTGCCAGCCTGGCTCGATGCCTCGCGGCCCGACCTGGCGCTGCTCGCGATCGTCTACTGGATCCTGACGAGCCCGCGGATCGCCGGGCTCGGCTATGCGTGGCTCGCAGGGCTGATCCTCGACGCGCTGCGCGGGCAGGTGCTCGGCCAGCAGGCGTTCGCGTTCCTCGTGGTCGCCTTCCTCGCGCACAAGCTGCAGTTGCGGATCCGGATGTTCCCACTGCTGCACCAGGCCGGCGCGGTGGCGCTGCTGCTCGGTCTCTATCACTTCATCATCTTCTGGACCGACGGGCTCACCGGGCACGACTACACGGGGTGGAACCGCTGGTTGCCGATCCTCTCCGGCGCGTTGATCTGGCCGCTGATCGTGGCGGCTGGCGACACGATGTCGCGCCGGTCACGCTGACCCACGCGGGATCCGGGGGTCGCTCTGTGTCGCGCTCCGTACGCCTGAAGGACCAGCGGGCCGAGCAGCGTCTGTTCGCGCGGCGCTTGATCGGGATGACCCTGATCGTGACGTTCTGCGCCGGCGCCCTGGTCGTGCGCCTGTTCTATCTGCAGGTGCTGCGCTTCGACCATTTCAGCGAGCTGTCGCAGGGCAACCGCATCCGCATCGAGCCCGTGCCGCCCGCGCGCGGGCTGATCTACGACCGCAACGGCGAGGCAATCGCGCTCAACCGTCCGGCCTACCAGCTCGAGCTGACCCGCGAGCAGACGCCCGACCTCGATGCGACGCTGAAGCAGCTCGTCGAGCTCGGGCTGCTCGCCCCGGCCGAGGTCGGCCGCCTGCGCCAGACGATCGATGCGCGGCGCAGCTTCGACGTGGTGCCGATCCGGCTGCAGCTCACCGAGGAAGAGCTTGCGACGTTCGCCGTGCACCGCCCCGACCTGCCGGGCGTCGAGGTACGCCCGCGCCTCACGCGCTTCTACCCGGGGAACGGCAGCGCGGTGCACGCGCTCGGCTACGTGGCCGCGATCAGCGAGCAGGACCAGTCACGGATCGACACGACGAACTACGCCGGCACGACGCTGATCGGCAAGCTCGGCATCGAGCGTGCCTACGAGGACGAGCTGCACGGCGATACCGGTCACCAGCAGCTGCTGGTCAACGCGCAGGGGCGGCTGGTCGAGCGCGTCGGGCTGTCCGCCGCCGATCTGCAGCGCCAGGAGCCCATGGCGGGGAACGACCTGATCCTCGCGCTCGACATGCGCGTGCAGCGTGCCGCCGAGCAGGCGCTCGCGGGCAGGCGAGCCGCGGTCGTCGCCATCGATCCGAACAACGGTGACGTGGTGGCGTTCGTGAGCATGCCGACCTTCGACCCGAACGGCTTCGCGCGTGGGCTCACCGTGAGCGAGTACGCGACACTGCAGAACGACATCGACAAGCCGCTGTACGATCGCGCGCTGCGCGGCGAGTACCCGCCGGGATCGACGATCAAGCCGCTGATGGCGCTGGCCGCACTCGAGTACGGCACGACGGATCCGAAGAAAACGCGGATCTGCCGCGGAGTCTTCCAGCTGCCCGGCTCGAGCCACCGATACCGCGACTGGAAGAAGGGCGGTCACGGCACGGTCAGCATGCACAAGGCGATCGCCGAGTCCTGCGACACGTACTTCTACGACGTGGCCGATCACCTTGGGATCGACCGGATGCACGACTTCCTGACCGGGTTCGGGCTCGGCGGCGAGACCGGCATCGACATCGCGGGCGAGCGATCGGGTCTCGTGCCCTCGAAGGCCTGGAAGAAGGGCGCCTTCAAGCGTCGCGATCTGCAGACGTGGTTTCCGGGCGAGACCGTGATCGCGGGCATCGGCCAGGGCTACATGCTCGCGACCCCGCTGCAACTCGCGCAGATGGCGGCGACGATCGGCACCCGCGGCAAGCGCTACGCGCCGCGACTCGTAAAGCGTATCCGGAACGTGAGCACGGGCGAGACACGCGAGCTGCCGCCGGAGCCCTTGTCCTCGATCGAGGTCAAGGACCCGTCGCACTGGGACGTGATCATCGGCGGGATGATCGGCGTAACCAACGATCCGACCGGCACGGCGCGGCGCAGCCAGGCGGGCGCGCCGTACAAGATCGCCGGCAAGACCGGTACGGCCCAGGTCTTCAGCGTCGGGCAACACGAGCAGTACAAGGAGTCCGAGGTCGAGGAACGGCTGCGCGACCATGCGCTCTTCGTCGCCTTTGCACCCGCGGACGCGCCGAAACTCGCGGTCGCAGTGCTGGTCGAAAACGGAAAGAGCGGCAGCGGCACCGCGGCCCCGATCGCACGCGCCGTGTTCGATGCGTATCTGCTGCCGCCCGCGGCAGCCGTCAAGGCGGAGGCCGCCACGGCACCTGCGCCGGCCGCCGGGAGCGAGGAATGAGAACCGAGATCGCAGGACCGGGGTATTCGAGCCGCGCGCAGCGGACCTTCACCTTCACGGGGCGGCTGCTCGAGGCGCTGCATCTCGACGGGCCGCTGCTGCTCTCGGTGTCCGCCGTGTGCGCCGCGGGCCTGATCGTGCTCTTCAGCGCCGCGGGCGAGGATCTCGGTGTATTCCTGCGCCAGGCCGCGCGCGTCGGCATGGGGATCGGCGTGATAGTCCTTGTCGCGCAGATACCGCCGCGGGTGCTGCGCATCGTCGCACCATTCCTGTACTCCATCGGCGTGCTGCTTCTCATCGCCGTCGCGCTGACCGGCGACATCGCGATGGGCGCGCAGCGCTGGCTCGATCTCGGCGTGGTGCGGTTCCAGCCGTCCGAGATCATGAAGATCGCCGTCCCGCTCGCCTGCGCCTGGTACCTGCAGGACCGGCCGCTGCCACCGAGTGTGCTGTCGCTTGTCGTGCTGACAGCGGCGATCCTGGTACCGACGCTTCTGATCGCCGAGCAACCCGACCTCGGTACGGCGCTGCTCGTGGCGACCGGCGGCGCGCTGGTAGTCCTGCTCGCCGGCCTGCAGGCACGCTACATGATCGGGCTGGGCGCGCTCGTCGTCGGCGCCGTGCCCGTCGTCTGGCATTTCCTGCACGATTACCAGCGGCAGCGCGTGCTCACGTTTCTCAATCCGCAGACCGACCCGCTCGGCGCGGGCTATCACACCATCCAGTCGCAGATCGCGATCGGGTCGGGCGGGCTCTTCGGCAAGGGCTACATGAACGGCAGCCAGGCGCAACTCGAGTTCCTCCCGGAGCGCTCGACGGATTTCATCTTCGCCGTGGTCGGCGAGGAATGGGGGCTGGTCGGGTTGCTCGTCCTGCTGACGCTGTACCTCTTCGTCATCGCGCGCGGACTCTATATCGCGGCACAGGCGCAGGACACGTTCTCGCGTCTCATCGCGGGCAGCCTCACGCTGACATTCTGCGTGTACGTGTTCGTGAACAGCGGCATGGTCGCGGGCCTGCTGCCGGTGGTGGGCGTACCGTTGCCGCTCGTGAGCTACGGCGGTACGTCTATGGTGACCCTCATGGCGGGCTTCGGTATCCTCATGTCCATCCATTCCCGCCGGAAGCTGGTATCCACGTGACGCCCCGACCGCTGCGGCCCGCCCGGCCGCACCTCCTGCTTTGCGCGCTGCTGGCCGTGGCCACATCGCCGGCGCAGGCGCTCGACGGGCAGCGCGCGGAAGTCGCAGGCTTCATCTCCGAGATGGCCGACCGCCACGGCTTCGACACGGAAGCGCTCGGCGCGGTCTTCAAGCAGGTGGAGACGCGCCCGGCAATTATCGAGGCGATGTCGCGGCCAGCCGAGAAGACCATGCCGTGGCACGAGTACCGCGCCCGGTTCATCACCGAGCGGCGCATCCGGCGCGGCGGCGAGATCGGGCGCGAGCAGTCGGCGGCGCTCGAGGCAGCCGCCCGCGCGAGCGGCGTGCCGTGCCCGGTCCTGCTCGCGATCACCGGCGTCGAGACGTTCTATGGCGAGATCACCGGTTCGCACCGCGTGATCGACGCGCTCGCGACCCTCGCCTTCGACTTTCCCGCGCGCAGCGAGTTCTTCCGCGGCGAGCTCGAGCAGTTCCTGCTCATGGCGCGCGACGAATCACTCGACCCGCTGGCGCCGCTCGGCTCGTACGCGGGCGCGATGGGCATCCCGCAGTTCATGCCGACCAGCTTCCGCAGCTATGCCGTCGACGGCGGCGGCGACGGGCATCGCGATCTCTGGCGCGACTGGAACGACGTGTTCGCAAGCGTAGGCAACTATCTCAAGCTGCACGGCTGGCGGGCGGGCGAACCCGTCATGGTCGCCGCCGATGTCAGCGGCGCGCGTCTCGACGGCGTCGAGCTCAAGAAGCTCGATCTCGGCGAGACGGTCGGCTCGCTGCGGGAGCGCGGTGTGCGCTTCGACACCGGCCTGCCTGCCGAGGCGCGCGCGGTGCTGATCGAGCTCGCCGGGAGCGCGGGTCCGGAGTACCGCGTGGGCTTCAACAACTTCCATGCGATCACCCGCTACAACCGCAGCGCCCTGTACGCGAGCGCGGTAAACGATCTCGCCGAGTCGCTCGCCGCGACCGCTGTGCTTGACACCGCCGGCCGATACCCCTCCCGCCGCACCCGAGGTGACATCGCCATCACCGGCCGAGGTCCCGACGCCGACTGAACCGACGGAATCCAGGCCGGTGGCGGCACCGTGTCCGGAGGAAGCGCCGGCGCCACCCGAGGCCGCAGACCCCGCAACCGGCACGCCCTGAACCGAATCTCCGACCACACGTCACGCAAGGTATACATGAGACCTCAAGCATTCCTCCCCTGCGCCACGCTGCTCGCGCTCATCGCCGCCGTGGCCGGTTGCTCCGGCTCCGAGGAGGAGGCGGCAACGACGCCACCCGCCGCCGCCACCAAGGCTGTCGGTCCCGCGATCCCGCTGCCTCCGCCACCCGAGCTCAAGGCGCGCAGTTTCATCGTGATCGATCACGACAGCGGCCGCGTGCTGGCCGCGCTCGACCCCGATTCGCGACAGGAACCGGCCAGCCTGACCAAGCTGATGACCGCCTATGTCGTGTTCCACGCGCTCAAGGAAGGCCGCATCAAACTCGATGACATGGTCACGGTCAGCGAGAACGCCTGGCGGCAGGCGTCGCCGAAACTGGGCGGCTCGGCGATGTACATCGAGGTCGGCAAGCAGATCTCGGTCGAGAACCTGCTGCAGGGCATGATTGTCCAGTCCGGCAACGACGCCACGCTCGCGCTTGCAGAGCACGTCGCCGGCACCGAGCCCACCTTCGTGCAGATGATGAACAGCTTTGTAAAGCGGCTCGGCCTCACCGGCACGCACTTTACGGACGCCGCCGGAATGCCGCACCCCGAGCAATACATCACGGCGCGCGATGCCGCGCTGCTCGCAAGCGCGATCATCCGCGACTACCCCGAATACTATCGCTGGTACTCGCAGAAGGAATTCACCTGGAACGGCATCACCCAGCAGAACCGCAATGGGCTGCTCTGGCGCGACCCCACCGTCGATGGCGTAAAGACCGGACACACCAAGACGGCGGGCTACTGCCTGGTCGTGTCGGCCAAGCGCGACGATATGCGGCTCGTGTCCGCGGTGATGGGCACGGACTCGATGCGCGCGCGCGAGGATGCCAACGCTGCGCTTCTCAATTACGGCTACACCTTCTTCGAGACCAAGCGGATCTTTGCCGCAGGGCAGCCGCTCACGTCGGTGCGCGTCTGGAAGGGTGCGGAGCCCGAGGTCGCGCTCACCCTGAAACGCGATCTCTACGTGACCGGTCAGCGCGGCCGAATGGGCAGCGTCCAGGCGGAGTTCGAGCTCCCCGAGCATCTGATTGCACCGCTCTCGGCGGAAACCGCGCTCGGCAAGGCGCGCATCGTGGTCGAGGGCTCGACGATCGCCGCGCACGATCTGTACGCCGTGCAGGATGTGCCGCGTGGCGGGATTTTCCGGCGCGCGATGGACAGCATGAAGCTGTGGTTCGACTGACGTGGCCGAGCCGTTTCCAACCGGCTACCTGAACGGCGAGTATTTGCCGCTCGCGAGCGCACGCATCTCGCCGTTCGATCGCGGTTTCCTGTTCGCGGACGGCGTTTACGAGGTGGTGCCGGTGCATCGCGGCCGGCCGTTTCTGCTGCGCGAGCACCTCGACCGGCTGGCGCGCAGCCTCGCGGCCATCCGGCTCGCCAATCCGCACACGCACGAGCAGTGGGCCCGGATCGTCTCTGAGCTCGCGTCGCGCGCCGGCGCGCCGGAACAGCTCGTCTATGTTCAGGTGACTCGCGGTGCGGAGTCGGGGCGCAACCATCCCTTTCCCGTCTGGCGCTGCCCCTACCGTGTTCGGATTCACCGGGCCCTATCCGGCGCCCTCGCCCGAGCTGCTCGCCCAAGGCATCGTCGCGGTCACCCGCGAGGACATCCGCTGGGCGCGGTGCGACATCAAGTCGATCGCGCTGCTCGCGAACGTGCTGCTGCGGCAGGAGGCCGGCGACGCGGGCGGCTCCGAAGCGATCCTGCTGCGCGAGGGCTGGCTGACCGAGGGATCCTCGAGCACCGTGTTCGTCGTCAAGGGCGATCGCCTGATGACCCCGCCCAATGATCCGCGAATCCTGCCCGGTACCACGCGTGAGGCGGTCCTGGAGCTCGCACGCGCGGTCGCGCAGGAAATCCGGCCGGTTCCCGCGCAGGAGCTCGCCACTGCGGACGAAGTCTGGATTGCCTCCGCCGGTCGGGGCGTGCTGCCGGTTACGCGGCTCGATGGCCGCGCCGTCGGCAGCGGGCGGCCCGGCCCACACTGGCAACGAACCTACGCCGAGCTGCAGGCGCATCTCGACGCCATCGCCTCGCGGCCGGCGCTCTAGCGGACCGAGATGCAGACGCTTGCAGCCGGCGAATCCATCCCCATCTAGCGGCAATCATGAACGACACCACGCTACTCAGGTTTCCAACCGATTTCCCGATCAAGGTCATGGGCAGGGCTGACGCCGATTTCCGCAGCCTCGTCGTTGGGATCGTTTCCCAGCATTTCGGTGAGATCGACGCAGAGCGGATCGAGGAGCGCCCGAGCAGCGCCGGGCGTTATCTCGGCATTACGGTGACAGTGCGGGCCGAGAGCCGCGAACAGCTCGACGCCGTCTATCGCGATCTCAGTTCCTGCCAGCGGGTGCTCGTCGCGCTCTGAGGGTCGAGCCCGACCGCAGCGCAGCAGCCGGGGCGCGAGCGCCGCCGCCACGATTCGCAGATCCGATGGGCCGCCGAGATCGGCGAGCTGGGTCATTTCGAGCCCCGCGTAGCCGCAGGGATTGATGCGGCGAAAGGGCTCGAGGTCCAGCGCCACGTTGAGCGCGAGCCCGTGATAGGAATGGCCGCGACGGATCCGCAGCCCGATGCTCGCGAGCTTGCGCCCATCGACATAGACGCCCGGGGCATCGCGACGGCCGGCGGCCACGATGCCCCACTCGGCGACGGTATCCGCGATCGCGCGCTCGATCGCGACGACCAGTCCGCGCACCCCGAGACCGAGCCGCGGCAGGTCGAGCAGCGGATATACGACGAGCTGGCCCGGGCCGTGATAGGTGACCTGTCCGCCCCGATCGATGTTCACCACCGGGATATCGCCGGGCGCGAGCAAATGCTCCGGGCGCGCGTTCATTCCCATCGTGAACACCGGCGGGTGCTCCAGAAACCAGATCTCGTCGCGAGTCGTGGATCCGCTCGCGTCGACGTGACGCTGCATCGCGTGCCAGGTCGCTTCGTACTCGGCGTGTCCGAGCCAGCGCAGGATCGGCGCCGGGATGGCAGCGGCGATCGCGGCGCTCACGGCATTCAGGCGCGGGCGAGACCGCCGCTGCCGAGCCCCGCGTTGTTGCCGGCGAGCGCGCGCTCCGCCCGATAGCTCGAGCGGACGAGCGGACCCGCAACGCACTCGACAAAGCCGCGTGCGAGGGCCGCCTCGCGCAGCGCGTCGAATTCCGCAGGTGTCACATAACGCTCCACCGGGAGGTGGTTCAGCGTCGGGCGCAGGTATTGGCCCAGCGTGAGCAGGTCGACGCCCACACGGCGCAGCTCGTCCATCGTCTCGAGCAGCTCCGCCTCAGTTTCACCGAGACCCAGCATCACGCTGGTCTTGGTCAGCACCGCGGGTCGATGCCGCTTGGCATGCTCGAGCACGGCGAGCGTCTGTTCGTAGCCGGCGCGCGCATCACGCACCGGGTGTGTCAACCTTCGCACCGTCTCGACGTTCTGCGCGAACACCTCGAGCCCGCTGTCGACCACCGTCTCGACGTCCGTCAGCACGCCCTGGAAATCCGGCGTGAGTGCTTCGACCGCGGTCTGCGGACAACGACGCTTGATCTCGCGCACGCACGCCGCGAAATGTGCGGCGCCGCCGTCCGGGAGGTCGTCGCGGTTGACCGAGGTCAGCACCACGTAGCGCAGGCCCATGAGCTCGACCGTGCGGGCGGCGTTCGCCGGCTCCTCCGCATCGAGCCAGCCGCGCGGATTCCCGGTGTCGACCGCGCAGAACCGGCAGGCCCGCGTGCACACCTCGCCCATCAGCATCAGCGTCGCCGTGCCGGCGTTCCAGCACTCGCCGATGTTGGGGCACTTGGCTTCCTCGCAGACGGTCGCAAGGCGATGCTCGCGGACGGTGTGGCGCACCTCGTCGAATCGCGCGCCCGCGGGCATCGGCGCCCGGAGCCACGGCGGCTTGCGCCCGGCCGGAACCGCGACGGCGTTCGCGGCCGCCTTGACACCGTCCTTGATCGCGACGACGCCCTGCGCCGTGCGGTACTTCTGCCCGCTGCGCGCAATCTCCGGCACCACCCGGATACCCTTGAATTCAGCCATTTCGTCCTGAACCGGAAGCCTGCGGGATCCGGCCCGAATTGTACCGTTGGTTGAGGGCGTCGAGCCGCTCGGGGGTGCCGATGTCGTACCAGGCGCCGTCGTATTGCTCGGCCGAAACCCGGCCGTCGCGCGCCGCGGCGCGCAGCAGCGGCGCCAGGCGGAAGATGCCTTCGTGCCCGGCAAAGAGCTCGGGGCGATAGATGCCCACACCAGAGAACGTCAGCCGCTGGCCACCGGTTTCGACCATGCGGCCCCCGGCAAGCAGGAAATCGCCGTCGGGATGGTGGTCCGGGTTCGGCACCAGGACCAGGTGCGCGAGGTCGCGCTCGGCGAGCCGCCCGCGCAGCCTCGCGTAGGAGTAGTCGGTCCAGACGTCGCCGTTGACCACCAGGAACGGACCGGGCCCGAGCAGCGGCAGCGCGCGCAGGATGCCGCCGCCGGTCTCGAGCGGCTCGGGACCCTCCTCGCTGTATTCGACCGCGACGCCAAACGCCGCGCCGTCGCCGACGTGCGCGCGGATCTGCTCGCCGAGCCACGACAGGTTGATCACGATCGAGCGGAACCCGGCGGTCGCCAGCGCCCGCGAGGTGATGCTCGATCAGCGCGCGGCCGCCGACCTCGAGCAGCGGCTTTGGCCGCGTGAGCGTCAGCGGACGCATCCGTTCTCCGCGACCGGCGGCGAGGATCATCGCCTTCACGTCGCCACTGCCGAGCGCCGCTCCGCAAGCCTCGGCAGCACGTGCCGATCGAGCAGATCGACGAGCGTTGCGAGATCCGCGTGGCGGCTGGCCGCCTCGCGCACGTAGCCGAGCGTGCGCGGGATGTCGTCGAGGTAGCCGGACTTGCCGTCGCGATACCAGAGCCGGCAGAAGATTCCGCTCGTCTTGAGATGCCTCTGTACGCACATCAGGTCGAACCAGCGCGCGAACTGCGCGTCGTCGCCGGCCAGCTCCAGGCCCTGGCTCTCGGCCCGCCGGCAGTACGCGGCGACCCATTCACGAACCTTCTCGGCGGGCCAGGCGATGTAGCAGTCGCGGAGCAGCGAAACCAGGTCGTAGGTCAGCGGGCCATGCACGGCGTCCTGGAAATCCAGGATGCCGGGATTGCCTCCGGCACACACCATGAGGTTCCGCGAGTGGTAGTCGCGGTGCACGAACACGCGCGGCTGCGCGAGGGCGGATTCCGCGAGCAGATCCATCACCTGCGCGAGCTTCGCGGCCTCGTCTGCATCGAGTGCCAGTCCCAGGTGGCGCGCGAGCAGCCAGTCCGGGAACAGGCCCATCTCGAACCTGAGCAATTTCGCGGTGTACTGTGGCAGCTTCTTGGCCTGGCGCGCGCCGCGCACCTGGATCTCGACGAGCGCGTCGATCGCATCGCCGTAGAGCGCATCGGCACGCCCGCCTTTCTCGAGCGCCCGCAGATAGGTGAGCGAGCCCAGGTCGGTGAGCAGCAGGAAGCCGGCCTCCATGTTGCGCTCGAGCACGCGCGGTGCGTGTACGCCGATTTCGCCCAGCATCGCTGCGACGCGCAGGTACGGGTCGAGGTTCTCCCTGTCCGGCGGCGCATCCATCACGATCAGACTGCTGCCGCCCGGACGCGACACCCGGAAATAGCGCCGGAAGCTGGCGTCGGCCGATGCGGGCGCCAGGGCGAATTCGCCGAATCTCAGGTCCCTCACGCAACCAGGTGCGCAGCTCGGAGAGCCGCGGGTCGTCTCGGCGTTCGTCGTGCAAGCGTGACCTCGGAAAGTCAAATCGGCGCGGGAGCTGTAATTATAATCCGGCCGATGACCCCAACCGCCCGAAACGCGCCTGAATGCCAACGGCTGCTCGTTTTGTGCGCAATGTCACTTCTGGTCGCTACCGCGCCGGCCGCACTGGCCGATGAAGCGCTGTGCCGCAATCCGGCGGCGCAGGACCCGCGGCTCGACGAGCTCGCGCAGAAGGACCCCGAAGACCAGACGATCGACATCGAGAGCAACGCCGGTGACATGGAGCGCGACGGGGACGCGAGCCTGCGCGGCAACGTGCGCATCCGGATGGGCCAGCGGCTGATCACCGCGGACGAAGCGGAAGTCGACGCTACCGAGCGCAGTGTCAGCATGCGCGGCAAGGTCGAATACCTGGACCCGACGCTGCACGTGCGCGGCGAGGGCGGATCGTTTGCGGGCGAAGCCACGGCCGAGTTCCATGGCGCCGAGTTCGAGCTGCTGGACCGCTCGGTGCGCGGCACGGCGGGCGACGTGCAGATGCGCCAGCAGGGACTGCTCGAGCTGAAAGACGTTTCCTACACGGCCTGCCCGCCCGGCAACGAGGACTGGATGCTGAGCGCGGACGAGATCTCGCTCAACCAGCAGACGCGCATCGGGACCGGCCGCGGCGTGCGGCTGGATTTCAAGGGCGTACCGCTCCTGTACACGCCATGGATCTCCTTCCCGGTCGGCGACCAGCGCAAGACCGGCGTGCTCTTTCCGGTCATCGGCAACAGCGACAGTTCCGGGACTATGGTCGCCGTCCCGTATTACTGGAATCTCGCTCCAAACCGCGACGCGACGCTGATGACGCGGTATTACAGCTCGCGCGGGCTGCGTCTCGACCCGGAGTTCCGGTACCTCAGCGATTCGAGCCGGGGGATTCTTTACGCCGAATACCTCCAGGACGACACCCAGGTCGACGACTCGCGCAGCTTCGTCGAGCTGCGGCACGCGACGCGATTCAAGCCACGCACCCGGCTGCACATCGATGCCGCGAACGTCAGCGACTCGAACTATTTCGAGGACTTCGGCTCCGGGTTCGAAGGCACCAGCGTGACCTTTCTCAATCGCAGCGCCGAGCTGCGGCACGACACGCGTCACTGGAGCCTGATCGGCCGCGCGCAGGACTACCAGGTGATCGACGAGCAGTTGCCGGAACTCGACGAACCCTACACGATCGCGCCGCAGGTCGGCGCGTATCGGGCGCTGGCGCGACCTGCCGGGTGGATTCTCCGCCGGGTTGCGCGCCGAAGCCGGCAATTTCCTGCGCGAACACGGGTCCCGAGGGGCTGCGCGTCGATGTCGAGCCCGCGCTCGGCTGGCGGATCGACGGCCCGGGTTCGTTCCTCGCCGCGGACGCGGCGCTGCGCTACACCTCGTACACGCTCGATGACGTCGCGACGGGATTCGACGATGCCCCGTCGCGCACCGCGCCGATCCTGAGCCTCGACACGGGTCTCGTCTTCGACCGCACGGTGGGTTCTCACGGCCAGCGGCTGCACACGCTCGAGCCGCGGCTGCTGTACCTGTACGTGCCGTTTCGCGAGCAGGATGACCTGCCGGTGTTCGACACGGCGCTGCCCGATCTCAATCTCGTGGAACTTTTCCGCACCAATCGCTACGTCGGCACGGACCGGCTGAGCGACGCGAACCAGCTCGCGGTCGGCCTCACCTCGCGCCTGCTGGACTCCGCCGGCGGACGCCAGTACGTCAGCGCAACGATCGGGCAGGCGTACTATTTCGACGATCCACGAGGTGCGGCTGCCAGATGAGCCGGAGTCTTCGCGCGACGCCTCGGACGTCGTCGGTGAGCTCGAGATGTCGGCGTTCCAGGACTGGAGCGCGCGCCTCGGCTATCCAGTGGGACCCGGAGAATACCCAGACCGTCAAGTCCGAGGTCGGACCTGCAGTACCGGCCGGCCAGCGATCACGTCGTGAACGCGGGCTACCGGCTGCAGCGCGACTCCATCGAGCAGCTCGAGGCGTCCGTGCGCCTGGCCGATAAGCGACAGCTGGCGCGGGTTCGCGACGCGTGGTCTATTCGATGCGCGACAACCAGACACTCGATCAGTTCGTCGGTCTCGAGTACAGCTCGTGTTGCTGGGCGCTGCGCCTGGTGACTCGGCGCTTCGTGAGCAGCCGCACCGGGGACACCGACACGTCGGTCGGCCTGCAGCTGGAACTCAAGGGACTGTCGAGTGTCGGAGTCGACAACGAGGCTTTCCTGCGCGAGCACGATTCGTGGATACTCCGCCGTCCCCACCGAGCCCGAACCCTGATATGTCGTTGATTTTCAAAGCGATTGTTCCTGTCGTGCGCGCTCCTTGCCGCAGCCGCCGCCGCGCCCGCCGAGGAACTCTCCGGCACCGGCGTGCTGCTCGATCGCGTCGTCGCCGTAGTCAACGACGGCATCGTGCTGCAGAGCGAGCTCGAGCAGCAGACACAGATGATCGCGGCGCGCATACAGCAGCAGGGCCAGCAGCCGCCGGCGCGTAACGTGCTCCGCCAGCAGGTCCTCGAGCGGCTGGTGCTGCAGGAGCTGCAGATCCAGCGAGCCGACCGGCTCGGTATCCAGGTCACCGACGAGATGCTGAACACCGCGCTCACCGACGTCGCGCAGCGCAACAACATCAACTTCAGCCGATCTGCCCGCCGACGCTCGAGCAGCAGGGCGTCGACTATCGTTCGTACCGCGAGGAGATGCGCAGGGAAATGACGATGACCGACGCTGCGCCAGCGCGACGTCTATTCGCGCATCTTCGTCTCGCCACGCGAGGTCGAGCAGTGCGTCGTGAAGCGGAAGGGCTCGCCGGCCGAAACACAGGAGTTCGACCTGGCGCACATCCTGGTCTGCGATCCCCGAGTCGGCAAGCACCGAGCTGGTCGCCGAACGGCGTGGCACGCGCCGAGGGCGTCTACGAGCGCGCCAAGTCGGGCGAGGACTTCGCGCAGCTTGCGATCGCCTACTCCGATGCCGGCACGGCGCTCGAGGGCGGTGCGCTCGGCTGGCGCAAGGCCGGACAGCTCCCGTCCTTCGCGGCGGAAGTCATCCCGGGGATGCAGCCCGGGCAGGTGACCGAGCCGATCCGCTCGCCGAGCGGCCTGCATCTCTTCAAGCTGCTCGAGGTGCGCGGCGCCGAGCAGGCCGCGCTCGTTTCCCAGGTCCATGCGCGGCACATCCTGCTCAAGACCAACGAGATCGAGGACGACGAGACGGTGCGGCAGAAGCTGGCTCGGATCCGCGAGCGGATCCTCGGCGGCGAGAGTTTCGAGGCGATCGCCGTCGGTGACCTCTGCCGACGTGGGCTCGGCCGCGAATGGCGGCGACCTGGACTGGCAGGGTCCCGGCACCTTCGTGCCCGAGTTCGAGCAGCAGATCGACGCGCTGAGCGAGAACGAGATCAGCCAGCCCTTCAAGACACAGTACGGCTGGCACATCGTCCAGCTGCTCGGCCGCCGCACCTATGACGCCACCGACGACGTGATCCGCAACCGCTGCGTTTCACAGATGCGCGAGGCGCGCGCCGACGAGGAAGCCGAGCTGTGGCTGCGCCGCCTGCGCGACGAGGCGTTCGTCGAATACCGCATGTGAGCGCACGCGCGCCACTTCCGACGATCGCAGTCACGAGCGGCGAACCCGCCGGCATCGGCCCCGAAATCTGCCGCAGCGCTGACGCGGCGCCGCTGGCCCGCGCGGCTGGTCGTGATTGGCGACACGGGACTGATCGGCGCGCCGGTTGCCGGCGATTCGATCCCGGCGCACCCGCCCGCCGCCGCATCGAGGCCCTGCATCGACCGCTCGCGCGAGCGGCCCGTCCCGGGCCGGCTCGATACCGCGTAACGCCGCGCTACGTGCTCGGGCTGCATCGATGCCGCGATCGCGGGCTGCACGTCCGGCGCTCTTCGATGCGATGGTCACGGCGCCGGTGCACAAGGCGCTCATCAACGACGCCGGCATCGATTTCTCCGGCCACACCGAGTACCTGGCCGAACGAACGCGGCGCCGCCCAACCGGTCATGCTGCTGGTCGGCGGAGGGCTGCGTGTCGCGCTCGCGACCACGCACCTGCCGCTCGCCCAGGTGAGCGGCGCCCTGACGCCGACGCCGGCTTGCCGCGGTGCTCGCGGGTGCTGGACGGCGATCTGCGGCGCCGCTTCGGCCTGCGCTCGCCGCGGATCCTGGTCTGCGGCCTGAATCCGCACGCCGGCGAATCCGGCCATCTCGGACGCGAGGAGATCGAGGTCATCGCACCGGTAGTACGGCGCTGCGCCGGCGCGGGGATGAGTCTCACCGGTCCGGTGCCCGCGGACACCGCCTTCGTGCCCGAGGGGTTGCGCGAGTTCGACGCCGTGCTCGCGATGTATCACGACCAGGGTCTGCCGGTGATCAAGCGCGCGAGCTTCGGGCACGCGGTCAACGTGACCCTCGGTCTGCCGATCGTGCGCACCTCGGTCGATCACGGCACGGCGCTCGACATCGCGGGCACGCGGACGAGCCGATCCCGGCAGCCTGCTCGAGGCGATCGCAGCTTGCCATCGAGCTCGCCGCCCGCCGCGGACGGTCACGGACTTGAGCCGCGCCGAAGAAGCGCTACGGACAGCATTTCCTGCACGACCCCGGCACGATCGACCGGATCGTGCGCGCGATCGACCCGCAGCCAGGCGACCGGCTGGTCGAGATCGGCCCCGGCCGCGGGCGCGATCAGCGCGGCGCTGCTCGAGGGCGCAGGTGCGCTCGACGTCATCGAGATCGACCCCGACATGATGCCGGCTGCTCGACCCGGCGCTGCGCGGGCCGCGGCGAGCTGCGGGTGCACCTGGCCGATGCGCTCGAGTTCGATTTCGCGGGCGCTGCGCGGCTCGGGCGCCAAGCTGCGGCTTGCCGGCAACCTGCCGTACAACGTCTCGACGCCGCTCCTGTTCCGGCTGATCGAGCAGCTCGACTGCGATCGCCGACATGCACTTCATGCTGCAGAAGGAGGTCGTTGCGCGGATGGCGGCGCGGCCCGGGACGCGGGATTACGGGCGGCTGACGGTGATGCTGGCGCCGCATGTGCGCGTGCAGCCCCTGTTCGACATCGGCACCGGCGCCTTCTCGCCGCCGCCCGCGCGTGCAATCGACGTTCTTTGCGCTCGAACCGCTGCGCCGAGCCGCCGTTCGCGCTGCGGCGACCGCGCCGCCTTCGCCCGCGTCGTCGCCGCGGCCTTTTCGAAGCGCCGCAAGACGCTGCGCAACTCCCTCCGCGGCCTGGTCGACGCCGACGGCGATCGAGTCCGCCGGCATCGACCCCGGCGCCCGGCCCGAGACGCTCGCCCCCGCCGAATTCGCCGCCCTCGCCGCACGCTCCCGGTCTTAAGTCGCGAGCGAGTTGTCGCACGCTCCGCGCAGCCATATAATCCGGCCATCGGGCTTCCGGAGCGGCCATGCGCGAATATCAGAAGATCCTGCTCTGCGTGGACCTAACGGACGACAGCGACGCCATCGCGACGCGTGGCAAGTGGATCGCGCAACGCTACGGCGCCGAGCTGACGCTCCTGCACGTGGTCGAGTACGTCCCGGTCGAGCCCATGGGCGAGGCGCTGCTGCCCGGCGGTGCAGATCGAGGGCGAGCTCGTGGAGCGCGCCCGGCTGCGGATCGCGGAGCTCGCGAAGCGGCTCGGCCTCGAGAACTGCGAGCGCATCGTGCAGACCGGCAACATCAAGGCGGACGTCGTGCGGATCGCGCAGGAGCGCGGTGTCGACCTGATCGTGATCGGCAGCCGCGAGCGCCATGGCGTGTCGATCCTCTTCAATTTCACCGAGGACACCGTGCTGCACGCCGCCCCCTGCGACGTGCTCGCGGTCCGGCTGCCCAGGGATGGCCGCGCCGCGGCCACCGCGCATGGAAACAGCTGAAGTCACGAACCGCATCCGGGTCGACGTGGCCACGAGCTACGTCGAGGACCAGTCGAACCCGACCGAGGGCCGGTTCGTCTTCTCGTACACGATCACGATCCGCAATGAAGGCCAGGTCGCGGCACGGCTGATGACGCGCCACTGGATCATCACCGATGCGAACGGCAAGGTGCAGGAGGTCCAGGGCGAAGGCGTCGTCGGCGAGCAGCCGTACCTGAAGCCCGGCCAGGGCTTCCGATACTCGAGCGGTGCCATTCTCGAAACGCCGGTCGGCTCAATGCAGGGCAGCTATCGCATGGTCGCGGACGGCGGCGAGGTATTCGACGCGCCGATCGCGCCCTTCACGCTCGCCATGCCCGGCATGCTGCACTGACCCCGCCGTGGCGGTCTACGCCATCGGCGACGTGCAGGGCTGCGCGACCGAGCTCGATGCGCTGCTCAGAAAGATAAAGTTCGACGCACGAGCGGACCGCCTGTGGTTCGTCGGGGACCTGGTCAACCGCGGGCCCGACTCGCTCGCGGTGCTGCGCCGGGTCGAAGCGCTGGGTGAAGCCGCGATCGTCGTGCTCGGCAATCACGACCTGCACCTGCTCGCGGTAGCTCGCGGTGACGCGCCGCTCAAGAAGGCGGACCGCAGCCTCGAGGCGGTGCTCAATGCCCGGGACCGCGGCCGCCTGCTCGACTGGCTGCAATCGCGCCCGATGCTGCATCACGATCCCGGGCTCGGCGTCACGATGGTGCATGCCGGGCTGCCGCCGCAGTGGGACCTGCCGACCGCGATCGGCTGCGCGCGCGAGGTCGAGGCGGAGCTTCGCAGCCAGCGCGACGGCCGGTTCTACCGTCGAATGTACGGCGACAAGCCCGATCTCTGGAGCGACGACCTCGATGGCGACGCGCGGCTGCGCTTCATCGTCAACTGCCTTTCGCGGCTGCGGGTATGCGATGCGGAGGGGCGAGTCTCGCTGGGCTTCAAGGGCAGCCTCGATCAACTGCCCGACGGCGTGATGCCCTGGTTCCGGGTGCCAGGCCGACGCACCGCGGGCGCGCGCATCGTCTGCGGCCACTGGTCGGCGCTCGGCTACCTCGACGAGAACGGCGTCGCCTCGATCGATACCGGCTGCGTGTGGGGCGGGTCGCTTACTGCGCTGCGCCTGGATCGACCGGCTGGCCCGGTGCAGGTTCCGGCGTCCAAGGCTCGAGAACTTCCAGCTGAAGATTGACACTGCCGCGCTGCACGCGGTTTGGCTGGCAGTTCATATTGTCCTCCACGATCTTGAAGCCGAGCGGCACGAAGACCTGGTCTCGCATCTGCTCGATCAGCTCGCAGTCGCCGGCCTCGATGCGCCCGCGGCGGAACTCATCGTCGAAGGTCACGCGACGCGTGCTGGCCGCGAACTGTGCCTCCGCGTTGTCGACCACCGATTCGCCGCGCACCCGCGCGAGCAGCTCGCGCTCACCCTCGCGCTCGTCGAGCTCCGCGAGCAGCTCCGACGTGACGCGTTGCGGGACGACGGCCTCGATCACCACCCGCGGCATGTGCTCCGCCCCGGAGTAGAACTCCGGACCGGCGGGCCCGTAGCGAATTTCCGGTCCGCCGGTATTGAAGCAGGAGCGGATGCGAACCCTGGAGCCGTCCATCAGTCCAAGCTGCTTCATCACCCACTTCACCTTCGTGCGGAGCCCGTCGCAGTAATAGAGCGAGGTAGACGAAAAGTAGGTAAACGATACTTCCCTGGCAATCCAGATTGCGGGCACGGTTCCCGATGGCGACATGCTATCGGCACCTACACCGGTCACCGATCCAGGCACGTCGGGGGTTGGAGTCTCAGGCGCCGCAGGCACGGCGCCCGGCGCGGGTAGCGAGATCTGTTCCGCCACATCGGCGGGGGCCTGTGGATATGCGAGGCCAGGCAGCGAGCCTGCCAGGAACACCACGATGCACGCGAGTCTGACGTTCATCTATTGCCTCCAGGGGCCTTGGGCCCGCCGGACCGCGCGGCTCCCGCGCGACACTCCCTTATACTGCCACCAGCCGGGGCCGCCGGCACTACGAGCTGGACGGCATGCAGCCGCTGACCGCCTTCAATTTCCAGCGCTGGATCGACGAGCACCGACACCTGCTGAAGCCGCCGGTCGGGAACAAGCAGGTTTTCGAGGACGCCGAGCTCATCGTCATGGTCGTCGGCGGTCCGAATGCCCGTAAGGACTATCACGACGACCCGGGCGCAGAGTTCTTCTACCAGCTCGAGGGCGACATGCTCCTGCGCACCATCCAGGATGGCCGCCGCGTCGATCTGTCGATCCGCCAGGGCGAGATTCTGTTGCTTCCGGGCCACGTTCCGCATTCACCGCAGCGATACAGGGACACGGTGGGCCTGGTCGTGGAACGCCGCCGCCGGGCAGACGAGAAGGACGGATTTCTCTGGTACTGCGAGCACTGCGACGAGCTGCTGCACCAGGAGTACCTGCACGTGAGCGATATCGAGACGCAGCTGCCGCTGGTGTTCGAGCGTTTCTGGTCGCTCCCCGAGCGGCGCACCTGCCGCAAGTGCGGTGCGGTCATGCAGCCGCCCTGACCGCCCCGCGATGGACTGGATCGAGATATCGGTCGACGGGCGATGCTGGCGTGGCGCGGCCGCGGCCGTCGATCTCGCAATACCGCTCGACTTCCAGGGCCCGCAGCCGCGGTTCTTCGCCGGCGCGCCCGCCTCGTCGGTGCCGCTCGAGGCTGGTAGCTTCAACGGCGAGGTTCGGCGCGGTGCGAGCTGCAACTGCAGCCTCCACACTTTCGCCCCGCACTGCCACGGCACCCACACTGAGTGCGTCGGCCACCTGACCGACGACGGGCACAGCCTGGCCGATCATCCGCCCGAGCCGGTCCGGCTCGCGCTGCTGCTCACGCTGCCGCCCGACACGCGCGAAATCTCGCGCACCGCGCTCACGATCGCGGCCGAGCGCTGGGAAGGCCTGCCCTGGACAGCGCTCGTCGTGCGCACGATGCCGAACGACCCGCGAAAGCGCTTCCGGCAATACGGCGGGCCGGCTGCTGTGCCATGGTTCCTGCCCGAAGGCATCGACTGGATCGTGAGCCACGACGTGGCGAGCCTGGTGGTCGACCTGCCGAGCCTCGATCGCGGCGACGACGCGAGCCTCGCTGCGCATCGCGCGTACTGGGGGCTCTCGACAGGCAGCCGCCGCGCCGCCGAGGCGACACGCGCGACGGCGCTCGTGACCGAGCTCGCCTATATACCGGACCGCCTGCTCGACGGCCTGTACCTGCTCGAGCTGCAGATCGCGCCCTTCGCGAGCGACGCCGCGCCCAGCCGCCCGGTGATCCGCCCCGCCAACGAGGTCCGGGTGTGAAGCTCGGCCGCGAGCACGCGCAGTCGCTCGACGCCGCCGATCCGCTGCGCGACTGGCGAGCACGGTTCGAGTTGCCGCGCGGCGAGGACGGCGCGCCACTCGTCTACCTCTGCGGACATTCACTTGGTGCGCAACCGAAGCTTGCGCAGCGATACGTCGCCGAATGCATGGAGGACTGGCGCACGCTCGCGGTCGAGGGACACTTCGCCGGGCGGCGGCCGTGGATGCCGTACCACGAGCGCGCCGCGCCCGCGCTCGCACGACTGGTCGGTGCGCATCCGCGGGAGGTCGTGGCGATGAATACGCTCACGGTCAACCTGCACCTGATGCTCGCGAGCTTCTACCGCCCGGCCGGGGAGCGCCGCGCGCTCCTGATCGAGCAGGGCGCCTTTCCGTCGGACCGGCATGCCGCCGAATCGCAGGTGCGCTTCCACAACGGCAACCCCGCTCGCGACCTGATCGAGCTCGCGCCGCGCGCGGGCGAGGCGCTGCTGCGGCCGGAAGACATCGTCGCCGCGATCGAGCGCGACGGAGCGCGCGTCGCGACGATCCTGCTGCCGGGCATGCAGTACCTGACCGGCCAGCGGCTCGACATCGCGGAGATCACGCGCGCCGGGCACGCGCAGGGTTGTCTCGTCGGTTTCGACCTCGCGCACTCGATCGGAAACGTTGAAGTCGCCCTGCACGACAGCGGCGCGGATTTCGCCGTGTGGTGTCATTACAAGTACGTAAACGCCGGCCCAGGCGCCGTCGGCGGCGCCTACGTGCACGAGCGTCACGCGAACCGCCGTGAGTTGCCGCGGTTTGCCGGCTGGTGGGGTCACGACAAGACCACCCGGTTCCTGATGGGGCCGGAGTTCAACGCGATCGAGGGCGCCGAAGGCTGGCAGCTCAGCAATCCGCCCATCCTGGCGATGGCGCCGCTCCTGGCCTCGCTCGAGCACTTCGACGAGGTCGGCATGACGGCGCTGCGGCGCAAGTCGGTGGCGCTGACCGGTTATCTCGAGGCGCTGGTGCAGGAGATGCTCGCGCGACAGGTCACGATCGTGACACCCGCCGACGCGCAGGCGCGCGGCGCGGCGCTGTCGCTACGCGTGCACGTCGATCGCGACCGCGCGCGGGCGGTGTTCGACGGCCTGCGCGAGCGGAGCATCGTCCCCGACTGGCGCGAACCCGACGTGATCCGTGTCGCGCCTGTGCCGTTCTACAACAGCTTCGAGGACGCCTGGCAGTTCGCCGATGCGCTTCGCGCCGAGCTGGCCGCATGAATCCGCACGTCACGATCCTGGGCGCGGGGCTCTCGGGCGCGCTGATGTCGATCTTCCTCGCGCGCAATGCCCGCAAGGTCGTTCTATACGAGCGGCGGCCCGACCTGCGCAAGGTGGACATGGACGCCGGCCGCTCGATCAACCTCGCGCTCGCCGCGCGCGGCATCGAAGCCCTCAAGGAAGCCGGTGTGTTCGAGGAAGTCGAGCCGCTTCTCATCCCGATGCGCGGTCGCATACTGCACGATCTCGAGGGAAAGCAGAGCTTCGTGCCGTACGGTCAGCGCCCGCACGAAGTGATCTTCTCGGTGTCGCGGCCCGGTCTCAACGGCGTACTGCTCGATCACGCCCAGCGCGTGTACGGCGTGAGTCCAAAGTTTCTGCACGCCGCGCGCGCAATCGACTTCGACCGCGACGAGCTCGTCATGCTGAACGAGGTGACGGGCGACCCGCAGCGACTGCGGATGGCGCCGCTGATCGCGGCCGACGGAGCGGGATCGATCGTGCGACGCGCAATGACGGGGCAGCTCGGCGTGCGCGTCACGGAGGACATGCTCGAGCACGGTTACAAGGAACTGACGCTGCCCGCCTCGGCCGCTGGCACGCACCAGGTCGAGAAGCATGCGCTGCACATCTGGCCGCGCGGCGGCTTCATGCTGATCGCGCTGCCCAACCTGGACGGCAGCTTCACGGTGACGCTGTTTCTGCCACTGCGCGGCGAGGACAGCTTTGCGACCCTCGACGGCCGGGACGCGGTCGACGACTTCTTCCGCCGGCATTTTCCGGACGTCGTCCCGCTGATGCCAAATGTGGCGCGCGAGTTCCTCGAGAACCCGATTGGCCGGATGGGCACCGTTTACTGCGACCACTGGGCAGCGAGGGACAAGGCGGTGCTGCTCGGCGACGCCGCACACGCCATGGTGCCGTTTCATGGCCAGGGCATGAACTGCTGCTTCGAGGACTGCGCAGAGCTGCACCGGATGCTCGAAGCGACCGGCGACTGGTCACGTGCGTTCCGCGCCTTCGAGCACCACCGCAAGCCGAACACCGACGCGATCGCCGCGATGGCGCTCGAGAACTATGTCGAGATGCGCGACACCGTGCGCGATCCGAAGTTTCTGCTGCGGAAGGAGTTAGCGTTCGAGCTCGAGCGCCGCTACCCCGATCGCTTCATACCGCGGTATTCGATGGTGATGTTTCATCACGAGATCCCCTACTCCGTCGCGTACCAGCGCGGCCGCATCCAGGCGGGCATCCTCGAGCGGTTAACCGAGCGCGTGACAACACTGCCCGAAGTGGACCTGCAACGAGCGGATGCCGAGATCCGTGCCGTGCTCCCACCGCTCGATGTCGTCGTCGCAGCGGGCCAGGAGCGTGCGCCTCTAAGGGCGTAGGCCTGCGGTGTTTGTACCGAAAGACGTTATGCGGTAACTGCGGTGTTACAAAGCCGCATTTATGCGGCCGACTCACAGTTAGATCGCGCGAAACTGGAGGCGGAGGGTGAAGCTTTCTTCCTTTGAACTTCGCGCGCTGAAGGCGGCGCAGCAGAGTCTGACGTCGCCGCCCTCACCTGTCCGCTTCCTAAAGCGCTCCTGGAAGACCTACGCCTGGCAGATCATTGGCTTAGCTTCATCCTGCAGGGCTTCGTCCTTGGCGCCATCTGGCGTGAAGTCGTGTGGTGGGGCTTCCATCGGAGGCTTTGGCCACTCAACCGCGAGATCACAGATTGGCAGCGCGTCTCAGAGTTGATCACCGAAAATGAGTCCGGCGCGGCCTAACAACGCGCTCGAGCCGCTCACCAACAGGGAACTCATTGATTTTTTGAAGCGCGACATCAGGAGCTATCATGAAGCTCAAGGCAGTGCTGATAGTTTCGGCGATCTACCAGGCCATTGTTGGCGTCGGGATGATGCTCGCCCCCCGGCAGTTTGGTATCGATGCCGTCCCACCGGATGCGTCCCCCGCGCTGATCGCCTTCCTCCGAATCTTCGGCGGTCCCATGCTTGGGATTGCAGTGCTGAACTGGATGGCTCGGAACGCGGAGCCTTCCACAGCGCGAAACGCCATTGTCCTTGCCAATATCGTGGGGTTTGGTTGCGTGGCTCTCGTGGACGTATGGGGTGTGTTCACTGGTGGCGCGCGCCCGATTGCGAAATTGTTCCTTGTGATCCATTTGCTTTTGACCGCCGCCTTCATCGTTGCATGGCGGACCAACATGCGGGCCCCGCGCGGTTAGGTCGGGCCGTCAGACGGTTAAGGCACTATGTTCGCGCTTCTGTCCCGCTTCGAGATCGCCGTCACCATTGGCGTGCTCGGTGCGATCGCGCTGGTGGGAATCGCTCGGTCTCTTGCTCCGCGCCGCGAGTTGCTTGTGTACGGCGTAGGCCTCGGCATCACCGCCGTCGCCTACGTTGTGTTTGGCCTGCAACGCGGCGCTCCAGCGAGCTATCTCGGCCTGGAGCTGGTCGGCGCGGGACTCTATGGCATTGCTGCCGTCCTTGGCACCAGGCGCTGGCCCGCTCTCTTGGCGTTTGGCTGGACGGCCCACGTGGCATGGGACCTCTTCTTCCACTATGCGAGCGGTTCGGCATTCGCGCCGGTCTGGTACCCGTGGTTTTGCGTCGGCTTCGACCTCTTCCTCGGAGGGTATATCGCGGGCCTGGCCAGACCACACGTCTCCGCTACTGAGCGGACGGTGCACAGCGCCCCCGCTGATGCTGAGCGTTAGGCGCCGCGAAAGTGTCGAACATGGACGCGCAGATCCGAGAAATCATCGACCGCGAGACTCGCGCTTGGGACACGCAGGACGTTGATCTGCTCTTGACGGTGCTGCACGAGGATATGGTCTGGCCCTGGCCACCTGATTCAACCGCCCACGACCCGGCGCAATGGGTGTTGGCCTGGGGCCGATACAATCGCGATCGTTGGCGCCGCGGGTGGCAGGAGCTCTTTGGTACGCACCAACTCGTCCACAATCATCGCACGACCGAGCGAATTATTGTTTCCGCCGAAGGCGACGGTGCGTTTGCGGTGGTCGACGTTGATACGCTGTGGAAGCGCAACGACGGAGCACCAAATCATTGGCTGGGCCGCGCCTGTAAGTTCTATACGTTGACGGCTCGCGGATGGAAAATGATTGCGCAGACGGGTTTACTCGACTATTCACTGGTCGCGAAAGCTGGCACCTGACAACGCGTCGAGCAAACGAGGGAGGGACACAGTGCCGGCATCCATTCCACCGTGACGCTCCCGTCGTGGATTGATCTTCGCTCTGGCCACGGCTGCCCGCTGTGTGCGCCGCGACCGGCCGTCGATGAACACAGGTACTTTGTGTCCAAGCTCTCCGTCTCGACTCTCTACTTGACCCGCGATCAATCCTACCGGGGCACCTGTGCCGTCGTGTACGACCCGGTGCACGTCACTCGCCCCAGCGAGTTGAGCGAGGTCAACTGGCGGCAGTTCGCCTCCGATACCTGGGTGGCGGAACGAGCGGTCACTAACGCCTTTCGCCCTGACCACATCAACTTGGAATGCCTGGGCAACACCGTACCGCACCTGCACATCGCCGTTATCCCGCGCTATCGTTCCGATCCGCGCTGGGGCCATCCTGTCTGGACAACATCACGCGACGAGCTTCCGAAGATCTTGGCCGATGATGCCGAGTGCGAAAGGCTGGCGCTTGCACTGCGGGAACACATTGAAAGTGTATGAATGAACCAAGCGACCGCTCGCGCTTTACGCCTGATGGTTGGCATACCGTGACGCCGCGGCTCGTGGTTCACCAGCCACAGGAGCTGGTCGCGTTCGTGAAGCATGTTTTCGGGGCGACAGGCGAGTACCGAACTGACATGCCTTCCGTACTGAGCATCGGCGATTCTCGCGTCATGATAAGTGACGCAGGAGTCCGCCAGGCGACGCCCGCGTTCTTGTACATATACGTCGACAACACCGACGATACCTATCGGCGCGCTATTGAGGCTGGCGCCCGCGCGCTCGAAGAACCGTCGGACCTGCCATATGGAGACCGTCGTGGAATGGTCCAGGACAAGTGGGGCAATATCTGGCAGATCGCCACTTGTCTCGGGCATGTCGCCTAACGGCACGTTGGAGAGGATCGTGATACGGCATGTTGGGCGCGCTACACGCGGGCGTTAGACGACTGCAGGAGGCACGTTGTGCGGGAAAGGTACTTCCACCGGTCTACTTTCTCGGTGCCCTCGGCGGGGCGGTGGTGCTCCACTACGTTGTGCCTTTCGTCGCGGTCATTCCTCGTCCGTGGCATCTAGCCGGTGGGGTACTTGTAGCGGTGGGTCTGGCCTTCATCGTGCTGCCTGCCCGCACGTTCGGAGATCGTCGATGCCGGGTTCGTCGTGCTCGTCTTTGCAGTGGTCCTTCACATGCCCCCCGCTGATACATCAACGTTACCAGGCCGCGCGCTGCCGTGGGTTCTGCTCCTGTACTGCGCAGCCAGCCTTTTGCACTTCGCTCACAACGCCGAGTACGTGGCCGACTACCCAAACCTCCCCGGGTGGATTTCCCGCCAATCGATCTATGTCGCCTGGTGCGCGATCTTCCTGACCGGCTTTTGTGGCTATCTTCTCTTTCGTAGTGGCCGCACACTTCCTGGGCTCATGCTGCTTGCAATCTACACTGCTTTAGGGTTCGACGGACTGCTTCACTACGGCCGGGCTCCGATCTCGTCCCACTCCTTCGGTATGAACTTGACCATTTGGATCGAGGTTCTGACCGCCGCGCTGGCTTTGGGCGCCGTGTTGTTGGTTGCCGCGTCTCACCGGGGCGGTTCACCGCGAGCGTGAGAACCATGACGCGACGTTCCAGGATCCTTGGCATTCTCCTGATACTCGTAGCAGCTGGTCTTTTCTCACTGGCCCTCGCGTTCAGCCACAACGCCGCCTGTGGGCCGGCGCCGCCGCTGACCGCCAACGCGCAGCCGATAAAGGCGATTGTCTATCGTTGCTATGGCTCTCCGGATGTCCTCAGTCTCGAGGACATTGAAAAGCCGAAACCAGCGGACGATGAAATCCTGGTGAGGGTCCACGCGGCTTCCGCGAACCCGCTCGACTGGCACTACATGCGCGGCACGCCCTACATCATGCGCACGGAGGCCGGCCTGGGGGCACCGAAAATTCCACGGCTCGGCGTCGATTTTGCCGGGACGGTCGAAGCGGTCGGCAGAGACGTCAAGCGGTTCAAGCCAGGCGATGAGGTATTCGGCGGCAGGACTGGCGCCTTTGGCGAATATGTCGCTGTTCGCGAAGAACGAGCAGTAGCGCTCAAGCCGGCCAACGTGACCTTTGAGCAGGCAGCGTCGGTACCGATAGCGGCACTCACCGCCCTGCAGGGGCTTCGTGACAAGGGACGGATCCAGGCCGGACAGAAAGTCCTGATCAACGGCGCATCAGGAGGCGTAGGCACGTTCGCAGTGCAGATCGCCAAGTCCTTCGGCGCGGACGTGACCGGCGTATGCAGCACGAAGAACGTGGAGATGGTCCGCTCGATCGGCGCGGACCATGTCATCGATTACACCAAGGAAAAGTTCACCGATGGCGGACAACGTTACGACCTGATCCTGGACATGGTCGGGAATCACTCGTTGCTGGAAGTCACGCATGCGCTGACACCCAACGGCAGACTGGTCATCGTCGGGGGGCCAAGCGAGGGTAACTGGCTCGGGCCGATGGCGCGTCCCATGATGGCCTTCCTGCTGTCTCCGTTCGTGAGCCAGGAGATGGTCATGCTGCTGGCGGAACTGAACAAGGAGGACCTGACCGTCATGAGCGACCTGATGAAGGCGGGAAAAGTTACTCCGGTCATCGACCGCAGTTACGCGCTGAGCGAGGTCCCGGAGGCGATCCGGTACCTGGAAGACGGACACGCTCGAGGAAAAGTCGTGATCAGCCTGGAGTCGACATGATCGGACGAATCGGCTCGTTGCTGTCGGCAACTCTGATCGGCGGGTTGGTGACGGTCGCGGGCGCCGGCGGCGCCTCGGCCCAGGACCCGGCTGTCGTAAACGCC
Source organism: uncultured Gammaproteobacteria bacterium (assembly GCA_963728295.1). Lineage (GTDB taxonomy): Bacteria > Pseudomonadota > Gammaproteobacteria > Steroidobacterales > Steroidobacteraceae > DATJKD01. The sequence goes on from CAVSKB010000019.1 coordinate 517,934, forward strand.
AAGACCATTCAAGTCGAGCTCGAGAATAGCCGTGTGCGAGTCCTCGAAGCGGTACTCAAGCCCGGGGACAAGGAAAAGCTCCACTCGCATCCGGCTTACGTCGTGTACGTCATCAGTGGCGGCCGGATTCGGAGCCATGGCACGGATGGCAAGGCAACCGAGACCGAATTCGTGACCGGCGAGACCGTCTATCGCGAGCCACTCACGCACTGGGCCGAGAACATCGGCACGACGACCATTCATCTGATCCTGGTCGAGCTCAAGGGCTCGAACTGATCGGGCGATGAGGTTTGGTGCGGGCCTCGCTGCCGTCGCGCTGCTGGCGGGCTCCGTTGGCGGCTGTGCGGCATCCGGCTCTGTGACCTGTCGCACCGATGAAAGGCAGCTGGTCAGCGAGGCGCTTTACTTCGGGACCGCGAAGCCGGATGGGGTGGTTGACGACGCCGAGTGGAGACGGTTCCTCGACGATTGGGTCACGCCGCGCTTTCCCGATGGGCTGACCGTCCTGCACGCCTCCGGGCAGTGGCGCGGCGCAGACGGCAAGATCGTCGAGGAACCTTCGCGTGTTCTGTACCTGGTGCACTCGGATGACGCAGCGAACGAGCGCAAGGTCGAGGAGATCGCAGGCGAATACAAGCGCCGCTTCCAGCAGGAAGCCGTTCTCCGAACTCGCGGTGCGGTCTGTGTGTCGTATTGATCAGAACCGTCGGCGCCAGGAGCAGTCATGAGCGCAGCGCTTGGACACGTACGACACGGCATCGGCAGTGTGCGGCCCTATGTCCACGGGCATCTGGATCTCTGGGACCTGGTGCGCGATGCCTTTGGTGCCCTGGAACTCGAGCGGCACGAGTTCGGACCGACGTCCTTTCACATCGAAGCACAGATCGGCGACTCCGTGATCGTGCTGGAGACGGGCGACCCCCCTCACCCCGGAGGCAGTGCCGGATCGATTTACGTGTACGTGCCCGATGTCGATGAGGCCTACCGGCGCGCCCTGGAACGCGGTGCCACATCGATCGCCCCTCCGCAGGACAAACCCTATCGGGAGCGCCAGGCCGGCGTACGGGATTCCTTTGGCAACACCTGGTGGGTGGCAACGTATCGTGGCTGACGTGTGGCGGCAGTAGGGTCCAATGGCGTGCAAGATTTCTCCATTCCTGACGTTCGAAGGCGCGCGTCCGGAGATCGAGACGCTCTTGTCGGCGGCGATTGCCCAGGCGAAAACTCCGTTTTCATCGGGCGCGCCGGGCCCGCTTATCATTCGCTCCGTGTCGGCGAAGCAACGTCCCCGACGCCGCGACACCTGAGCCGTTCGAAGCTGACGTCGGTCAGGAGGACCACCGTGAAGGATTCCGCCGAGCAGGCACAGATCGAGTCCGCGACGGCCTACGAGTCACTCTTCGTCCCGGCGCTGTTTGAGCAGTGGACCGTCCAGGTCGCCGACGCAGCCGGGATCCAGCCCGGTCAACGCGTTCTCGATGTCGCCTGCGGAACCGGCGTGCTCGCACGACATGTCGGGCGCCGCATCGGCACCAGCGGGACCGTGACCGGGCTCGATCCAAGCCCCGGGATGCTCGCCGTCGCGGATCGGCACGCGCCGGCCGTGGACTGGCGGCGCGGTACCGCCGAGTCGCTGCCTTTCGACGCCGGCTCGTTCGACGCGGTCGTAAGCCAGTTCGGCCTGATGTTCTTCACTGATCGCGCACGGGCGGTGCGCGAGATGATGCGCGTGCTGACGCCCGGTGGACGCCTGGCCGTGGCCGTCTGGGACAGCCTCGAGAACAATCCGGCCTTTGCAGCGGAAGTCGACCTGCTGACACGCCTGGCCGGACGTGCGCCCGCGGATGCAGTGCGTGCGCCGTTCATGCTCGGCGATCGTCAGGTCCTGGCGAAGGTTTTCGGGGACGCCGGCGTCCGGCCGATCGACATCACGACGCATGCCGGCGTCGCGCGCTTTCCCAGTATGCGCGTGGTGCTGGAGGCCGACCTCCGCGGCTGGCTGCCGAGGGTCGGTCTGCCGCAGAGCGAAGAGACAATCGATCGCGTGCTCGCTGCCGCCGATCAGGCACTCGGTTCACACGTCTCGCAGGTCGACGGCGGCGTCGAGTTCGACCTGTCGGTACACATCGTCAGTGCAAAGAAGTCTGCCCGTGCCACCGCACGCTCGTCCTCGTGACGCGCTTCCTGGAGTGACGCATGCTCGAGCTTCGACCGACCTGCGAGAACTGCAATAAGGCGCTGCCGCCCGATGCGATGGACGCGCGCATCTGCAGCTACGAGTGCACGTTCTGCGCCGCCTGCGTGGACGGGATCCTGGGAAACGTCTGCCCGAACTGCGGCGGTGGGTTCGAACCGAGACCGGTCCGGCCGGCGAAGAACTGGAAGGGCGACAACTACCTGGGCAAGAACCCCGCGGGCACGCGTGTCAGGCACCGGCCGGTCGACCCCGGCCAGCACGCACAGTTTGCGGCGGCGATCCGCGACATTCCTCCGCGCCAGCGCTGATCTGTTCGGGAAGCGACTGGCTGTGCGCCCATCCGGGCACGCGCATGCGCGAATTGCCTGTCCGATCGGACAATAGTAACGTCGCGCATCCGGCTCAGGACGACACGTCCGGGACATGCCCGAACTCACCGTACGCCCGCTGACCACCGATCGCTGGGCCGACCTCGAGGCGCTCTTTGCAGCCCGCGGCTGCGGCGCGGCGCGTCGTTGCTGGTGCATTTACTATCGTCGCACCGGCCGCGCATGGGACCCTTCCGGCGGCCGCGTCCGCGCCGACGCCAACCGGGCCGCGCTCAAGGTGCTCGCTGGTTCCGATCAGCCGCCCGGCCTGATCGCGTACCGGGGCAAGGCACCGGTTGGCTGGGTGTCGCTGGGTCCGCGCGAGGAATTCGCGAGACTGCAGCGTTCCTCGGTGATGAAGCCCGTTGACCACGCGCCGGTGTGGTCGATCGTGTGCTTCGTGGTGCCGGCCGAGCATCGTGGCCAGGGCGTCGCTCGGGGGTTGCTCGACGGTGCAATTACATATGCACGCAAGTGCGGCGCGAGGACGCTCGAGGCGTATCCGGTCGACCGTCCGGAGCGCAGCAGTGACGAGGCAATGTGGTTCGGTGCCAAGTCGATGTACGACGACGCGGGATTCCGCGAAGTCGCAAGACGCAGACCGCATCGGCCGGTCGTACGCCGGTCGATCGCTGCTGGGAAACGCTCCGCTTCGCGCCGCGCGGCACCGCGGGGCGCGAAGAAATGATCCCGGCGCACGAGGCACTGCAGCGGCTGCGCGATGGCAACCGGCGCTTCGTCGCCGAAGTTCGCGGCCGCGCAGCGAGCAGGGAGCGCCGCCAGGAGCTGGCGGCAGGCCAGGAACCGTTCGCAATCATCCTCGGCTGCTCCGACTCGCGTGTACCCGCCGAGATCGTCTTCGACCAGGGACTCGGTGACCTGTTCGTGATCCGCGTCGCGGGCAACATCGTGGCGCCGTCGCAGGTCGGAAGCGTGGAGTTCGCCGCCGCGCGCTTCGAGACGCGCCTGGTCGTGGTGCTGGGCCACACCAGCTGCGGTGCAATCCAGGCGACGGTGGATGAGCTCGGACGCCGGTCCGAGGAACAGTCCCGCAACCTGCGCTCGATCGTCGACCGTATCCGGCCGTCGGTCGAACCGTTGCTCGGAACGTCGCTTGCGCGCGATCGGGAGGCGCTGATGCGCGAGGCGGTCCGCGCGAACATCCGCATGTCTGCCAACCAGCTCAGGCACGGCTCCGAGGTCCTCGAACAGCTCATCGACACCGGAGGGCTGCGCGTGGTCGGGGCCGAGTACTCGCTCGATACCGGCGTCGTGGAGTTCTTCGACGGGGCCGGATCGTGATGCGCGCGATCGTGGCGTTCCTTGCGCTCACCGCCGCCGGTTTCGGCGCGCCGCTGGCGCTCGCAGACGCGACCGAAGGGGGGACGCTCGCCCTCACCGGTGCAACGATCTATCCCGCCCCCGGCGACGCGCCCATCACCCCTGGCGTCGTCCTGATGCGTGACGGTCGGATCCTGGCGGTCGGCTCTGAGACGGCGCACCCGGTGCCCGCGGACGCGACGCGCGTCGACTGCGAAGGCCTGTTCGTGGTCGCCGGCTTCCAGAACAGCCACGTCCATTTCACCGAGGCCAAGTGGGAGGACGCGGCGAAGCTGCCCGCCGCGCAGCTCTCGGCCCAATTTGAAGACATGCTGCTGCGGTGGGGTGTCACCACGGTTGTCGACACCGGATCGGTGCTCTCGAACACGCTCGCACTGCGCGCTCGGATCGAGTCCGGCGACGTGCGCGGCCCGCGCATCTACACTGTCGGCACGCCGATCTACCCGCACGACGGCATCCCCTACTATCTTCGAGAATCCCTGCCGCCCGACGTGCTGCGCCTGCTTTATACGCCTCAGTCCGGCACGGAAGCGGCCGCGATCACGAGCCGCCAGATCGAGGCTGGCGCCGACGCGCTCAAGCTCTTCACGGGCTCGTGGGTCGAGCGCGGCAAGGTGCTGCCGATGGACACTGCCGTCGCGCGCGCCGCTGCGGATGCCGCGCACGCGCGCGGCAAGCTCGTGTTCGCGCATGCCTCGAACGTCGCGGGGCTGGAACCGGCGCTCGAGGCACGGGTGGATGTGCTCGCGCACGCACTCGACGACGACCGTGGCTGGAACGAGAGCCATGTCGCGCGCATGAAAGCGATCAGGATGGCGATGATTCCGACGCTCAAGCTCTTCGGCGGCCAGAGCTTTACGAAGTACATCCAGGCGGAAGTCGGCGCGTATGCGAAGGCCGGCGGCCAGATCCTGTTCGGCACCGACGTCGGCTACATGACCGACTACGACACGACCGATGAGTTCGCGCTGATGGCGGGCGCCGGCCTCGACTGGCGCGCGATCCTGGCCTCGCTCACCACCGCGCCGGCCGAGCGGTTCGACGAGACCCTGCGTCGCGGACGCGTGGCCAGCGGTCTCGACGCCGACCTGGTCGTGCTCGGCGCCGATCCGTCTGCCGATGTAACTGCATTCGCAAATGTCCGGTACACGATCCGAGGCGGTCGGATCGTCTACACGGCGCCAAAGAAGAGCGAAGGCCGCAGCGGCCTGGCTCGATGACGTCCATACGATGAACAGGGGATGCTAGATGGACCGGAGATTCTTCATCGCGTGGGTGGTGTTGTTCGTTGCCTGGATGGCGGGCAGTTTCATGGTGCACGGCACCCTGCTGCACGCCGATTATTCGCAGCTGTCGAACCTGTTCCGTACCGAAGAGGATGCGCAGCGGCATTTTCCGCTGATGATCCTTGCGCATGTCATCCTGTCCGGCGCATTCGTGTGGATCTACGCGCGCGGCTTGGAGAACAAGCCCTGGCTGGGCCAGGGTCTGCGATACGGTCTCGCGGTCGCCCTGCTCAGTTTCGTGCCGATCTACGTGATTTATTACGTGGTGCAGCCGATGCCTGGCAGCCTGGTAATAAAGCAGATCGTGCTCGACGGCATCCTCCTGCTGCTGCTTGGCGCGATCGTCGCGTACCTCTACCGCGCCCCCGCGCGCACCTGACGTCAGCACGACGGGAGGCACATGAAAGCTACAACCAAGGGCGTGCTCATCGGCGGTGGATTCGCGGCGACCTGTGACATCGTCTACGCGTTCGTGATGTCGGCGTCGGCAGGCGTATCGCCTACGCGAGTGCTGCAATCGGTGGCGAGCGGCTGGCTCGGGAATGCGGCCTTCGAGGGCGGCCAGGCCGCAGCAGCGCTTGGCCTCGTCTCCCATTACGGCATCGTGTTCGCTGCGGCCGCGTTGTACCTCGTGGCCAGCCGCCGCTTCCCGGTGCTGCGCGACCAGGCCGTGATCTGCGGGCTCCTGTTCGGCGTCGGCATCTATCTGTTCATGAACTTTGTCGTGGTGCCGCTCTCCGCGCTGCCGTTCGAGTTCAAGTACACGCCCGCGAAACTCGCCCGGGATCTGCTGGTGCACACGTGCCTGGTGGGCCTGCCGATCGCGCTCGCGATCCGCCGCTATTCCAGCGCGGAAGCACGCCCATGAGCGACGCTGCGTTTCAGCCGATGGAGGGCACCTGCTCCTGTCGCAGCGTGCGTTATAGGATGACCGCGTCGCCCCTGTTCGTGCACTGTTGTCACTGCACCTGGTGTCAACGGGAGACCGGATCCGCATTCGTGCTCAATGCGATGGTCGAGGCGGAGTGCGTCGAACTGCTCTCAGGGTCGCCACTGGTCGTCGACACGCCGTCGAACAGCGGACGCGGACAGAAGGTCACACGCTGCCCGAGGTGCTACGTCGCGCTGTGGAGCAACTATCCCGGCGGCGGCGACGCGATCCGCTTCGTGCGCATCGGTACGCTCGAGAACCCGGGCTCGTTGTCCCCGGACATCCACATCTATACCTCGACGAAACTGCCGTGGGTCGTGCTGCCCGCCGGCGCGCGGGCGGTGCCCGAGTTCTACGATCCAAGGCAGGAATGGCCAGCGGTCAGCCTCGCGCGCTACAAGGCGGCGCGCGAGCGCCTTGGTATGAAGTGAGGAGCGCAAGATGACGGGTACGGCGCCGCTGTCCAACATCGAGATCGCCCAGCGCGCGACGATGAAGCCCATCGTCCCGCTCGGACTGGAGAGACTCGGCATCCCCGAGGAGCACCTCCATCCCTTTGGCCGGTACAAGGCCAAGCTGGCGCTCGACTACTGCGAGCATCTCAACGGCCGGCCGGATGGCAAGCTGGTGCTGGTGACGGCGATGTCCCCGACGCCTGCGGGTGAAGGCAAGACCACGATGACCGTGGGTCTCGGCGACGCACTCAATCGGATCGGGAAAAAGGCGGTCATCTGCCTGCGGGAGCCCGCGCTCGGCCCGGTGTTCGGCATGAAAGGCGGCGCCGCGGGCGGCGGCTACTCGCAGGTGGTGCCGATGGAGGACATCAACCTGCATTTCACCGGCGATTTCCCCGCCATCGCGCTGGCGCACAACCTGCTGAGCTCGCTGATCGACAACCACGTCCATTGGGGCAACGAACGGGATTTCGACGTGCGCCGCATCGCCTGGCGGCGCGTCGTCGACGTCAACGACCGCGCCCTGCGCGAGATCACCGTGGGTCTCGGCGGTCCCGCCAACGGCTATCCGCGTCAGGACGGGTTCGACATCGTCGTGGCATCCGAGGTGATGGCGATACTCTGCCTGGCGACCAGCCTGCACGACCTGAGAGAGCGGCTCGGCCGGATCGTCGTCGGCCAGACGCGCGACCGCAAGCCGATCCTGGCGCGCGATATCAAGGCGCATGGCGCGATGGCGGCAATCCTCAAGGACGCGCTCGCGCCGAACCTGGTGCAGACGCTCGAAAACAACCCTGCGTTCATCCACGGCGGACCGTTCGCCAACATCGCGCACGGCTGTAACTCGGTGATGGCAACGCGCACCGCGCTCAAGCTGGCCGATTACGTCGTTACCGAGGCGGGGTTCGGCGCGGACCTGGGTGCCGAGAAGTTCATCGACATCAAGTGCCGCAAGGCGGGCCTCAGAGCCGTCCGCGGCCGTCATCGTGGCTACGCGTGCGCGCGATCAAGTACCACGGCGGCGTGGATGTCGCCGATCTCGGCCGCGAGAACCTGGTCGCGCTGCAGAAGGGCATCGCCAACCTCGACCGCCACGTCGACAACGTGCGCGACGTCTACGGGCTGCCATGCCTGGTCGCGATCAACCATCGCGCAGAGGACACGGAGGCGGAGCTCAACTGGATCGTCGATCGAGCCTCGCATCACGGCATCAAGGTGATCATTTCGCGCCACTACGCCGAGGGGAGCCGGGGCGCCGAGACGGTCGCCAGGGAAGTCGTCGATCTCTGCGAGCACGCCGAACTATTTCAAGTTCGTCTACGACGACAAGGCCACGCTCTGGGAGAAGATGAATACGATCGCGACGCGCATCTACGGCGCCTCGGAGATCACCGCCGACAGCCAGGATCCGCACGCAGATCAAGGAGCTGCAGGATGCCGGCTACGGCCATTACCCGGTCTGCGTGGCGAAGACGCAGTATTCGTTCTCGACCGATGCGCAGTCTGCGCGGCGCGCCGCATGGGCACGTGGTCAACATCCGTGAGGTGCGGCTCGCCGCCGGCGCGGAGTTCGTCGTCATGATCTGCGGCGACATCATGACGATGCCCGGGCTTGCCGAGGGTACCCGCCGCGAACTCGATCGATGTGGACGACGCCGGCAGAATCGTCGGCCTGTTCTGACGAGGCTCTCCGGTGCAGCGGCTGATCGAGATCCGGTCATATCAGCTCAAGCGCGGGGCGGGGACGGAGTTTCACGCGGCCGTCGAGACGACCGCCCTGCCGATGCTGCGCGAATGGGGCACGGACGTGGTCGCATACGGAGCGTCCGAGCACGCGCCGGACACCTATTACCTGATCCGCGCCTACGCGGATCTCGACGACCTCAACCGCCGCCAGGACGCGTTCTACGGCTCGGAGGAATGGCGCAACGGCCCGCGCGAAGCGATCGTGTCGCGAATCGAGAGCTACCTCAGCACGGTGCTCTGGATGTCGCCCGAGGCCATCGAGGATCTGCGCCGCCGCAACCAGGGCTGACGCGCGGCCGCAGGCATTGACGACTCCGGCGCCGGGTGCTCTAGTCAGCCGGCATGTGGTACCGGCTGCTCGCCGATGCAGTCCTGATCGTTCACCTCGCCTTCATCGTCTTCGTCGCGCTGGGCGGTCTGCTCGTGCTGCATTGGCCACGGCTTGCGTGGCTCCATCTGCCCGCGATCGCGTGGGGTGCGTGGATCGAGTTCAGCGGATGGATCTGCCCCCTCACCCCGCTCGAGGTCGGACTGCGTGCGCGCGAGCGGCGAGGCGACGTACACCGGCGGCTTCATCGAGCATTACATCACGCGGCTCATTTACCCGGAGGGGCTCGACCGCCGACACCAGATCGTGCTCGGCGTCTTCGTTCTCGTGCTGAACGCCGGCATCTATGCCTGGCTCCTGTGGCGGCGCCGCAGGCTTCAGCCGCGCTGATCCTCAACGGTGACGAGCGGACCGATCACACGCTCGAGAGTGATGAAACTGAACGGATAGGCGTGCGCCTCGTCCGCAGAGTGCAGCTCGCGATGTGTCTCGCGCCAGGCGTCCGGATCGATCGGCGGGAAGAACGTGTCGGCCGACACCTGCGCGTGCACCCGCGTGAGCTCGATCACGCGGGCCACCGGCAGCGCGTGGGCGAAAATATCCGCGCCACCGATAACGCAGGCTTCCGGCGCCGCGCCGGCGGCCTGCAGCGCCGCCTCGAAGGAATGCACGACCGACGCGCCTTCGATCGCGAGGGAGCGGTCACGCGTCACGACAATGCTGTGTCGCCCGGGCAACGGCCGGCCGATCGAGTCCCAGGTGCGCCGCCCCATGATCATCGGCTTGCCCATGGTCAGCGACTTGAAGCGCCTGAGATCGGCGGGCAGATGCCAGGGGAGCTGGCCCGCGCGTCCGATGCCATCCCTCTCGTCGGCCGCGACGACGATCGTGATCGTGGTCATGCGCGGCAGGCAGGCGGGGCTCAGCGCCGGCGCCGCGGCCGGCGCTTCGGTTTGCGCTTGCGGTCGAGCGGCACGGGATCGAGCATCGTGCCGCGGCACTGCGCGGCACCGCAGCGGCAAGCGTATAGCGCGAGCTCGGACGGGTCGTCGGTGCTTTCCCAGGTGAGCTGATAGTCGTAGCCGAGCTCCTCGCCCGGGAGGATGTCCCGGATCGCGTCGATGTAAACGCGGCCATCCTCGATGATCGTCTCGCAGTTCGGATCGCAGGAGTGGTTGATGTAGCGCGCCTCGTTTCCACCCACGCCGGCGTCGATGCAGGTGCGATTGTCGACGACGAACAGGAATGTGTGACCGTCGTCCTTCCTGTTCTCGTAGCGCGCGTCGGCCTCCTTGTTGGAGATCCGCTCGCCCACGTACTCGACCACGCGCGTTCCCACGGGTATGGGACGCGTCGCGTATACGCCGCGGCCGTGTATGCGCGAGCGCCGCACCTCGAAGGCCTGGTCGTGACGGTCAGCTGCGCCACGGCGCGTTGCCGCGCGCATGTGCGCGTGATGATGCGAAGCGGATTTTGACTTCTTCATACGGCGATCGGCGCCTTGATGGCCGGATGCGCCTCGTAGCCTGCGAATTCGAAGTCCTCGAACCGGTACTCGAAGATCGACGGCGGGCGCCGCCGGATCACCAGTCGCGGCGACGGCAGCGGCACGCGGCTGAGCTGCAGCCGCGCCTGCTCGAGGTGGTTGGAATACAGGTGGCAGTCGCCACCGGTCCAGATGAACTCGCCGACCTCGAAGCCCGTCTGTTCCGCCATCATGTGCGTGAGCAGCGCGTAAGAGGCGATGTTGAAGGGCACGCCGAGGAAGATGTCGGCGCTGCGCTGATAGAGCTGGCAGGACAGCCGTCCGTGGGCCACGAAGAACTGGAACAGCGCGTGGCACGGGGTGAGCGCCATGCGGTCGAGCTCGCCCACGTTCCAGGCGCTGACGACGATGCGCCGCGAGTGCGGGTCGCGCCGCAGCAGGTCGACCGCGGCCGAGATCTGGTCGATCGTGCGCCCATCGGCAGCACGCCAGTGCCGCCACTGCACGCCGTACACCGGTCCCAGCTCGCCGTCTGCATCCGCCCATTCGTCCCAGATCGTCACGCCGTGCTCGCGCAGATAGGCGACGTTGCTCTCGCCCCGCAGAAACCACAGCAGTTCGTGCACGATCGACTTCAGGTGCAGCTTCTTGGTCGTGACCAGTGGAAACCCGGCGCCCAGATCGAACCGCATCTGGTGGCCGAACACGGCGCGTGTGCCGGTCCCCGTGCGATCCGTCTTCGGTGCACCCTGCTCGAGGACGAGCCGCAGAAGATCGAGATACTGTCTCATGAAAAGCGGGTGTAGTTGCCGGACGGCTCGTTGCGGCGGTACGCGACGAAGAGCAACCAGAGGCCGCCGACAAGCATCGGCAGCGAGAGGAGCTGCCCCGTCGTCAGCCAGCCGAAGGCGAGGTAACCGCGGTTCTCGTCGGGAACACGCACGAACTCCACGGCGAAGCGGAACACCCCATAGCAGACCAGGAACAGGCCGGACGGCGCGAGCCGCGGGCGCGGCTGCGCCGTGTACCACCACATGATCACGAACAGCACGAGCCCTTCGAGCAGTGCCTCGTAGAGCTGCGAAGGATGACGCGCGACGCCGTCGACGACGAAAGCCCAGGGCACGTCGGTCGGCTTACCCCAGAGCTCGCCGTTTATGAAATTCCCGATGCGGCCGGCGCCGAACCCGATCGCCGGCAGCGGCGTCGTGAAATCGAAGACGTCCCCGACTCTCTTGCCCCGGCTGCGCGCGAAGAGCACCAGAGCGATCACCACCCCGACAAGCCCGCCGTGGAAGGACATCCCGCCTTCCCAGATCCTGAAGACGCTGAGCGGGTCGGCGAACAGCCGTTCCGTGCCATAGATCAGCATCCAGCCCAGGCGCCCCCCCAGGATTACGCCGACTGCGCAGTAGAAGATCAGGTCGTCGACCTGCGCAGCCGTCCAGGTCGAGCCCGGACGCTTCGAGCGGTGTCGCGCGAGCCACCACCCGCCGAGGAACCCGAGCAGGTACATGAGCCCGTACCAGCGGATCTGCACGGGACCGATCGCGATCGCGACCGGATCAAAATGCGGGTAAACGAACATCGGCCGCTATCTTACCGGGTGCCGCCGACGGGCAGCGTCAGTCGTGCACGACCCGGCAGGTCAGCGTCTTGAGATAGCGCGTCTCGGGAATCGCCGGGTGGATCGGGTGATCGGGCGCGTGGCCGCCCACCGCGATGATCTGCGCGAAGCGCGACAGATGCCGCGCGGACTGCTGCACCGCCGCGACCAGCTCCTCGTGCGGCAGGTGATGGGAACACGAGCTGGTTACGAGGATCCCGTCCCGCGACAGGAGCTGCATCGCCGCCTGGTTCAGCTTGCGATAGGCCGCGAGTCCCTTCGGCAGGTCGCGCTTGCGCTTGATGAAGGCCGGCGGGTCGACGATGACGAGGTCGAACTTCTCACCCGCCGCGCGCAGCGCCGCGAGCGCATCGAAGGCATCGTCGCGCAGCGTGCGAACGCCGCCGAGGTCGTTGGCGGCCACGGACTCCTCGAGCAGCGCCAGCGCCGCCGCCGAGGAATCGACGCAAAGGACCTCGCGGGCGCCGGCGCGTGCAGCGGCGAGTCCCCACGACCCGAGATAGGCGAACACGTCGAGCACGCGGGCGCCCTTCGCATAGGTCAGCATCGCGCGGCGGTTCGCCGCCTGGTCGTAGAACCAGCCGGTCTTCTGCCCCCGGCCGAGCGCCAGCTTGAAGCGCACGCCGTTCTCCTCGAGCCAGGCATGCTCGGGCGGCTCACCGAGCGCGGTCTCGACATAGACCGGCAGACCCTCGAGCTCGCGGCTGCCGCCGTCGTTCTTCCAGATCACGGCCGACGGAGCGACGACCTGCTCGAGCGCAGCGAGCAGCTCCGGCTTGCGTGCCTCCATGCCGGCGGTGGCGATCTGGCCCACCACGACGTCCCCGTAGCGGTCGAACACCACGCCCGGAAGCCCGTCGGACTCGCCGTATGCCAGCCGGTACCAGGGCGTCGAGAAGCTCCGCTCCCGCAGCGCGAGGGCGACCTGCAGGCGGTGCACGAAAAGCGACTTGCCCGGTGGATACGCGGGATCGCGACCGAGGATGCGGGCACAGATGAGCGCGTGCGGGTTGACGTAGGCGTAGCCCAGGAACCGGTCGCGGTCGCCGACGACGCGGCAGAGCGCGCCGCTTGCGAAGCGTGCGAGCGGCGTGCGCTCGTTGTCCACCTCGTTGCTGAATATCCAGAGGTGCCCGGCCGAGATGCGGCGGTCTTCGCGGTGCTTGAGACGCAGTTCGGGGAGCGAGGCGCCTTCCACTGGCGCGACAACTGCGTCAGTCATCGGTCGGGCGCTCATCCGCTATAGTGCCGGCATTGTAGCCCAGCGCGGCCTTGCACGATGCACACCCAGCCGATACGAACGCAGCGCAACCGGCTCGCTGACGAGACGAGCCCGTACCTGCTGCAGCACGCCGACAACCCGGTCGAGTGGCATCCGTGGGGACCGGAGGCGCTCGACCTCGCGCGTCGCGAGGACAAACCGATCCTGCTCTCGATCGGCTACTCGGCGTGTCACTGGTGCCACGTGATGGCGCACGAGTCCTTCGAGGATTCCGCATGTGCGAAGGTCATGAACGAGCTGTTCGTCAACATCAAGGTCGATCGCGAGGAGCGCCCGGATCTCGACCGCATCTACCAGACCGCGCACCAGATGCTGACGCAGCGTGGCGGCGGCTGGCCGCTCACGATGTTTCTCTCACCGCATGATCAGCGGCCGTTTTTCGGCGGCACCTATTTTCCGCCCGAGCCGCGGCACGGCATGCCCGCCTTCACCGACCTGCTGCGCCGCGTCGACGAGTATTACCGCAGCCACCGTGCGGACGTCGAGCGGCAGGGCGAGGCGCTGATCGAAGTGTTCGGCGAGCTCATGTCACCCCCGGCGCAGGCGGACGTCGCGCTCGATCGCGCGCCGCTCGCCGCGGCGCGCGAGCAGCTGACGCGGGAGTTCGACGGCCAATACGGCGGCTTCGGCCAGGCACCCAAGTTTCCGCATCCGATGAACCTCGAGTTCCTGCTGCGGAGCTGGCGCGCGTCGGCCGATGCCGAGGAGCCCGATCTTCAGGCGCTCTACATGACCACGCTCACGCTGACGCGCATGGCCGAGGGTGGCATCTACGACCAATTGGGCGGTGGCTTCTCCCGGTACTCGGTCGACCCGTACTGGATGATCCCGCATTTCGAGAAGATGCTTTACGACAACGGCCAGCTGCTCGCCGTCGCGGCGCAGGCGGCGCTTGCGACCGCGGACCCGCTTTTCCAGCGCGTGACGGACGAGACTGCGGACTGGCTGCGCCGCGACATGGAGCACCCGGGCGGCGGTTTCTATGCGACGCTCGATGCGGATTCGGAGGGCCACGAAGGCCGCTTCTACGCGTGGGACCGCGAGGAGCTGCGCGGCCTGCTGCCCCCGGACGAGTACGCCGCGTTCGCGGCCCGCTTCGGCGTCGACCGGGCACCTAATTTCGAGGGGAAGTGGCATCTGCACTGCTTCAAGTCCAGGGCCCAGGTCGCCGAGGAAGTGGGCGTTGACGAGGATGCGGCCGCGCGGCTGATCGACCAGGCGCGCGCCCGGCTGCTGGCCGTGCGCAACCGGCGCGTCTGGCCCGGGACGGGACGAGAAGATACTGACGAGCTGGAACGGGCTCGCGATCGCGGGCCTTGCCGCAGCGTCGCGGAGCCTCCGGCGCCCGGAGCTCGCCGAATCGGCGGCGCGCGCAGCGGACTTCCTGCACGAGCACTGCTGGTACCAGGGTAGGCTGCTCGCAGTGCACAAGGACGGCCGGTCGCGGTTCCCGGCGTATCTCGACGATCACGCCTCGCTCGCCTGGGGACTGCTCGAGCTCGTCCAGGCCCGGTGGCACGCACCGCACTTCGCCTGGGCGATCGAGATCACCGAGGCGATGCTGCGTCATTTCGAGGATCGCGACGCGGGCGGATTCTTCTTCACGGCGGATGATCACGAGCAGCTGATCTTGAGGCCCAAGACCTTCGGCGACGACGCCACGCCCGCCGGCAACGGCGTCGCGGCCCGCTTGCTGGTGCGGCTCGGCTTCCTGCTCGCCGAGCCGCGCTATCTGACAGCGGCCGAGCGGACATTGCGTGCTGCATGGCCGGTACTCGAGAAGTACCCGCATGGCCACACCACGCTTGCCATGGCGCTCGACGAGCTGACCGCGCCGCCCGCCGCCATCGTGCTGCGCGGCGAGGCCGCGGAGCTTGCAGTCTGGCAATCCGAGCTCGATCGCCTGTATGACCCGCGCCGGCTGGTGCTCGGCATCCCCGCCGACGCCACCGACCTCCCACCCGCCCTCGCCGACAAAAGGGCTCCGAGTCGTCATTCGCAGGCCGAGCGATCGGGCGCGGGGAAAATGGCTCCGGGCCAATTACTGGCGTACGTGTGCCGGGGCATGCAGTGCGGCGCGCCGGTGGAGTCGTTGCCGGTGCTGATCGAGGAGCTGCGCGGCAGCACGGTCGGACACAAGTGAAAGTAGGCTTCATCGGGCTCGGCAATATCGGCGCGCTAATGGCGCGGCGGCTGCTGCGGCCCGATTTCGAGCTGACCGTGCACGACAACCATGCCGAGGCGCTGCAGCCCTTCGAGGGCACGAGCGCGAGCCTCACGATGTCCTGCGTCGAGCTGGCCCGATCGTCGCAGGTGATCGCCGTGTGCGTGCGCGACGACGTCGAGCTGCTGGCCGTCGCCTACGGCGACGGAAGCCTCAGCGATTCGATCGAGCCCGGCACGACGGTGCTCGTGCACAGCACCGTGCGGCCGCAGACCGTGCGCGATCTCGGCGAGTCGCTCGCGCTGCGCGGCGGGCGTGTACTCGATGCGGCCGTGACCGGCGGCGCGCATCTCGCCGCGAGCGGCGACCTCTGCGCCATGGTGGGCGGCGACGCTGCGGATCTCGCGCGCGTCCGTCCGGTGCTCGCCGCCTGCTGCCGCCGTATCATCCACGCAGGCCCGCTCGGGGCCGGCATGGTGCTCAAGGCTGCCAACAACCTCGTGACGATGCTGCAGCTCGTTGCCGCGCACGAATCGGACGCCCTCGCCCGCGCGGGCGGCCTCGACCCGGTGCTGCTCGCCGAGGTGATGACGGAGAACGGCAACCTCACGGATACGATGCGCCGCTTCATGGAATTCCGCATGTCGGGGCCCGCATCCCTGGGCGAGCCTGCGTACCGCGAGTTCCAGGAGCGGATGGGACGGCTCGGCGCCAAGGATCTCCAGGTGGCGCTCGACATCGCTCGAGATGCGGGCATCGAGCTGCCGGGAGCGGCTGCGGCGCGCCCGCTGATGACCGGCGTATTCAACGCCGACTCCGCGAATCGCGAAGGGAGCGACGATGCAGGATGAGGACCGTCGCGCGCGCGGCGAACGGATGTTCCGTGAAGTCTATGGTGACGTCGTGCCGCTGCCGCCGCCCGGACAGCGCGACGACTTCCTCGCGCTCATGCTGGACCAGCTGTTCGCCGAAGTCTGGACCCGCGGCGCGTTGCAGGTCCGCGATCGCCGCCTGCTGATCATGGGCATCATCGCCGCGCTGGGCGACGGCGAACTCTTCGCGCTGCAGGCGCGGGCGGCTCTTGCAAACGGCGAGCTGTCGCAGGCGCAACTCGAGGAAATCGTGATCATGCTCGCACAGTATGTGGGCTATCCACGCGCCTCGCGGCTGCGGAGCGCGGTCGCGCCCGTGCTCAAGGACCGCGGCTGCAGATCCGCCCTCTCGCTCGGCGCTTCCAGCTCTGATCGGCGCCAGCACGTGCTCGGCGAAGAGCCGCAGGCTCGTCCAGCCGCGCTCTACGGGAATTCCGCCGGCGAGCGGATGCAGGATCGGCCGGTACTCGCGTCGCCCGAGGGCGCGTGAGCGGCATTCCTCCGGAGTGATGATCTCGTAGACCTTCTGCGCCCGGAGCGCCGCGACTGAATCCGCGGCCGACTGGTAATGCCGGGGAACGCCGGCGCGCGTCCAGCGCGCGTATTGCTCCGCCTCGCGCAGCAGATACGGGCCAAGCTCCTGCCACGCGCGTTCGGGGTCGTCATCGAGGATCAGGAGCGACAGGTCCTCGTGCCGCTCGATGAATCCGATGCGGCCGAGCCGGGCACTCTCCTCGAGATACAGTGCCTCGAGCGCAGGTGAGGGCTGCGCGGGGAAGTACGGAAGACCGAAGCGGGCGGCTCGTTTCACGGCGGCCGCGCTCATCCCGCCTACGTAGAACGGCGGATGCGGTTGGGTATATGGCCGCGGGGAGACGTGGACCACGCGTCCGCGATACTCGATCGGGTCGCCACGCCAGGCGGCGAGAAGGGTCTCGATGACGAGCTCGGTCTGCGCGCCACGTCCCGCCCAATCGCGATCGAGCGCGTGGTATTCCTCCGGTCGGTAGCCCTGCCCCAGTACGAAGCTGAAACGTCCGCGGCTGGCAAGGTCGAGGATCGCGATGTCCTCGGCGAGCCGGATCGGGTCGTACAGCGGCCCGAGCAGCGCGCTGGCGCGCACCTGGACACGGGACGTGCGGGCGATGATCAGCGCCGCCATGACGAGCGGCGATGGCAGCCAGCCGATCGCGGCATCGTGATGCTCCTCGACGTTGACGACCGCGAACCCGCGCTCATCGGCATAGGCCGCCATGTCGAGCGCAGCGCCGTAACGCTCCGCCTCCGCCCGGCCGTCGACGGCGTGCCCGCTCATGTTGAGGCGCAGGATCGCGTTGATGCGCCCCAAGATTCGCGTTCTCAGTCGTGCGGGGTGAAGCGGACCGGTACGCGGGTGTAGCCGCGCACCTGCGGCGAATGCATGCGCTCGAGCCCGGTTTCCTCGACGACGAAGTCGGGCGCCACATCGAGTATCTCTTCGAGCGCGATGCGCGCCTCGAGCCGCGCAAGCGGCGCCCCGAGGCAGGCGTGCGCGCCGGCGCCGAAGCCCAGGTGATCGCGGGCGTTACGGCGGACGTCGTACACCTCCGCCCGCTCGAACTTGCGCTCGTCGCGGTTAGCGGAAATGAAGAGGAGCGCCACCTTGGATCCCGCCGGGATGGTCCGGCCGTGCAGGGCGACGGCCTCGGTCGTGGTCCGAGCCATCATCTGCGTGGGCCCGTCGAAGCGCATGGTCTCCTCTACGACCAGCGGTGCGAGCGTGCGGTCGGCGAGCACGAGGCGCCGCTGGTCGGGATGCCGGTGCAGCTGACAGACGATGTTGCCGATCAGCTTGGTGGTCGTCTCGTTGCCGGCGATCGACAGCAGATACAGATAGCCGAGCAGTTCCTCGTGACTCAATCCTGCCCGTGGCTTCGGCCTCGACGAAGCTCGCGATCAGGTCGGCCTGCGGCGGCAGCCCGGCGCGACGACGCAGGTCGTCCTCGTAGTAGCCGAAGATCCGAAGCGTCGCCTGCAGACCCGCCTCGGGCATCTCGAACACGCCCTCGTCGCGGTGCACCACGGTGTCGGTCCAGCCGCGGAGCATGTCCTCGTCCTGCTTCGGCACGCCGAGCAGCCGGCAGAGCACTGCCATCGGCAGCCGCGCAGCGAAGTCGGCAATGATGTCGATCCGGCCCCTCGCCCGGTGTGGTCCGATCAGCTCGCGCGCAAGCGCGCGGATCGCCTCCTCGAGCGGCGCCACGGCCGAGCGGGTGAAGAGCCGGTCTGCCAGATGGCGCAGCCGGGAGTGATCCGGCGGGTCGCTGTTGATCAGCAGCGGAAGCTGCCCCTTGAGGGGTTCGAGCGTCGTGCCCTGCGCGCTCGAATAGACCGTGTGGTTGCGCGCCGCGGCGAAGCAGTCGGCGTAGCGCGAAAGCGCCCAGAATCCGTATCGCTCGTTGTGGTATGCCGGTGCCTCGTCCCGCAGGCGGCGATAGGCCGGATAAGGGTCCTCGTGGTGCTCGTAATCGAAGGGATCGTAGTGCGGCGCATCGAGCCCCGCGGTTCCACGCTCCGGCACGACGCCGGTCACAGGTCTTTCTCCATGACCTTGGGGTGCTTGCCGACCGGACGAATCAGGACGAGATCGAGCGAGCAGTCCGGCGCGAAGTCGAAGCAGTGTGCGATCGCCTCCCCCACCGGCTCGGGCGACATCATCCCGGCCCAGTACTGGCCATGCTCGAGCCAGGCCGCGTAAGCCTCGCCCGCGGCCTGCGGGTCCCAGCCGTCGCCGAAGCCCGTCATCGTGTTGCCGGGCACAAAGGTCGTGACTGCGATGTTCTCGCCGCGCACTTCGGCGCGCAGTTCCTTCGAGAACTGCTCGAGCGCGGCCTTGGTCGCGGAATAGATGGAGAGGTGCGCGAACGCCATTTCCTCGTGCACCGTCGCCGAGGACACGTTGACGATCCGCCCGCCCCCCTGCGCGCGCAGATGCGGAATCACGGCCTGGCACGCGTATACCGGCGCGAGAAAATTGACCGCGACCTGCGCCACTACGTCCGCGGGGCGCAGTTTCTCGATGCGGCTCGCGTAGGAGGTGCCCGCGTTGTTGACCAGGCCATCGATGCGGCCGAGCTCGCGGTGGACGCGATCGATAGCGGATCGGAGCGCGTCGCCATCCGCGACGTCGACGGCGAGCGGGGTTGCGGCTTCGCCGAGCTGCTCGCGGGCCTCGGCCAGCGCCGCGGGGTCGCGTCCCAGGATCGCAACCCGCGCCCCGCGCCGCACCAGGCCCGCCGCCGCGGCGAGCCCGATGTTGCGCGAGCCGCCCGTGACGATCACGACCTTGCCGGTGAGCGAACCGCTCATGCCGGAATGCCCACGGTCTTTGTCTGCAGGTACTCCTCGAACCCCTCGACGCCCATCTCGCGACCGATGCCGCTCTGCCGGTAACCGCCGAACGGCGCGTCGGCGTCGAAGGCGTTGCCCGTGTTGACGTTCACCGTGCCGGCGCGCAACCGGCGCGCGACCGCGAGCGCCCGCTCGCGATCGGCCGAATGCACGGCGCCCGCGAGACCGTAGATCGAGTCATTGGCGATCCGCACTGCGTCGTCGTCGCCGTCGTGCGCGATCACCGCGAGCACGGGCCCGAAGATTTCCTCCTGCGCGATCCGCATGCGGTTGTCGACGCCGGCAAAGAGAGTCGGCTCGACATAGAACCCGCGGGGCAGCCGCGGCGGAATGCCGCCGCCGGTCACGAGCCTCGCGCCCTCGCGCTTCCCCGTGTCGACGTAGCCCAGCACCCGCTCGCGTTGCGCCTGCGAGATCACGGGCCCGAGGATCTGCTCGCGACTGTCCGGATCGCCGTAGGGCAGGCTCTCGAAGATGGTCTTGAGCGCCTCGACCGCTTCCTCGACACGCGCGCGCGGCACGAGCATCCGGGTCGGGATGCTGCAACCCTGGCCGGCGTGGTAGCAGACGGCGAGCCCGCCGTAGAGCGCCTGGCCGAAGTCCGCATCGTCGAGCAGGATGTTGGCGGACTTGCCGCCGAGCTCGAGGAACACCCGCTTCACGCTCGCGGCAGCCGCGGCCATGATGCGCCGCCCGGTCGCGGTCGAGCCGGTAAACGAAATCACGTCGACACGCGGATCCTCGACCAGCTGCGCGCCCAGGGCGATCTTGTCGGCGCCGGTGATCACGTTCAGCACGCCGGGTGGCAGATCGGTCGCCGCCGCGGCCTCGCCGATGAGCGCGGCGGACCAGGGTGTCTCGGGCGCCGCCTTGAGGATCACGGTGCAGCCCGCGCCCAGGGCCGCCACGCATTTCGCGAGGTTGATCTGCACGGGCGCGTTCCAGGGCGTGATCGCGCCAACGACGCCGGCGGCTTCCTTCCACACGAGGCGCCGCGTCGGCATGCCCATCGCGTGCGTGATGCCGAGATCGCGCTCGAACGAGTGGTCGCGTGCGAGCGCGATGGTCCAGTCCATGAACCGGATCGGCAGGTCGAGCTGGTAGCCGTAGGTGAGACCGAGCGGCGCGCCGGTCTCGCCGGCGACGCGCTCGCGCGCCGCGTCGGCACGCAAGCGAAGCTGGTCGCGGAGCTGAGTCAGGCAGTGCACCCGCAGCGCGCGGTCACGCGCCCATCCGCCGTGGTCGAAGGCGCGGCGCGCGGAGGCGATCGCCGCATCCACATCGGCGGCGACGGCATCGGCGGCCTGGCCGATCGCCTCGCCCGTCGCCGGCCCGATGTTGTCGTAGCTGCGACCGCCGCTCGCGGGTCGCAGTCGGCCATCGATGAAGAGGTGTGAGCCCGGGCGCTCGGTCATCGCGGCGCTCAGGTCCGCATCCACTGACCGCCGTCCACGTTGAGCACGTGTCCGGTCACCCAGCGCGCCTCGTCCGACAGCAGGAACAGCACTGCGCCGGTCAGATCCTCGGGCGTGCCGAGGCGAGCGATCGGCATGGTGGCGAGGATCGCGGCGAGCTGCGCATCGGTCGCGTTGCCGTGCAGCGCAGGCGTGTCGGTGGGGCCTGGCGCGATCCCGTTGATGCGTATCCCAAGCGGGCCCAGCTCTCGCGCGAGCGCGAACGTCAGGCCGTTCAAGCCGTACTTCGCGACGCTGTACATGCCATAGGCCATGTGCGCCGCGGTCGAGGTCTGGTTTACGATCGCGCCGCCCTGCCGCCGCATGTACGGCAGCACCGCGCGCGTCATGACGAGCGCCCCGTTCATGTTGATGCTCATGAACCGCTGGTAATAATCGAGGTCGACCGCTATCAGCGGGTCGAGCCGCATACCGGCGAAGAGCGCGGCGTTGTTGACCAGATAGTCGAGGCGGCCGAAGGCCTGCATCGCTGCATCAGCCGCCGCGCCGGCCGACTCGACCGAGCTGACATCGGTCGCGACGAAGAGTGAACGCCCACCACGTGCCGCGATGTCGGCGGCGACCGCGTTGCCGCGCGTCGCATCGATGTCCGCGACGACGACCGCAGCACCCTCGCGTGCGAGCGCACGCGCGTAGGCTTCGCCGATGCCGCCGGCTGAGCCGGTCACGATCGCGACCTTGTTCTCGAATCGCACCGTCCCTCCTGGCCGGCCTTGCCACAGGGGCGCGATTCTAGCCCGGATTTCTCGCAGCCTGGGTCGCGATGGCTGCTCGCCGCCGCTCGGCCTGCAGCTGGCTCGGCCTCGCCGCCGCTCGGCCCGGGTATCTCGTGGGCCGGTCACCACGATCAAGGAACGTTGCAGAGCTCAGAAGGGTGCCCCGCACATGTTGTCGGAGCACGCCGCAGCGTCGGTGGTATCGCGGAATCGTCGCAGAGTCATGACTTCGGAGTGCCCGCGACGTCTACCTGCGATTGTTCAGGCGTGGTTTCGGCCCACGAGACACCCGGTCCAAACGCCGGCTCGCCGAGGCCACGGTGGGGTCGCGAGCCGGCGCGTGGACGTGGTGGTATCCCAGCCGCGAAGCAGGCCTCCGTCCCCGCAGTTGGACGTCGCGGGCACTCTTGGCGAAGGGCTGCCTCGACGATTCCGCGATACCAACGACCGTCCGGCGTGCTCCGACAAGGCGTGCGGGGCACCCTCTTCAGCGCTGCAACGATCCTCGAATCGTGGTAAGCGGCTGGGGATACACCGCGGCCGCACGTCGGCGAGCAGCCACCCCCGCGGCCGGGCGGTCGGCGAGCAACCACCGAGTCGCGGATCAGTACGCGGTGAGCGGGGAGCCGGTATGCGGCACGACGACCACGCGGCCGGGCCCGGCGAAAGTCACGGGCACCGATACGCTGCGCATCCCCGCATTGCGCAGCACGGCGAAATGCAGATGCGGTCCGCTCGAGAAGCCGGTGTTGCCGGAATTGGCGATGTACTCACCACGCGCGACGCGCTGCCCGGGCCGCACCCGGATCGAGTCCATCTGCAGGTGTGCGTAGATGGCGTTGGTGCCGTCATCGTGCAGGATCTGGACGAAGTTGGCCTCGTCCTGGCTCGACGGCGCGAGACCGCCTTTGTAGAACCGGTGAGCGACGTTGATTACCACTCCCTCGCGCGCGGCATGCACGGCGCTGCCTTCCGGCATCGCGAAGTCGATCGCGTAGCGGCTCGAGGGGTCGCTGTGCGTGAAGTTGTCCGGCGGTGCCTGGCTCACCGTGAACGAGCGCGCATTGGCGAACGGCGCGCGGTACGGGCCCTTGGGCGCGTGCTCGGCGCCGGGCACGCCGATCACGTAGCCGAAGTCGTAGGGGATCTGCGCCTTGCCCGCGGGGGGCGGCAGTGAGAAAAGCAACCGCTCCGAGCGCGGCGCGACGGTGGCGCGCACCATGTCCGCCTCGCTCATGTTGCCCACCCGCAGTCCGAACTCGACGCTGCACCGACACTCGTTGACCGCCACGATCGAGATGCCCTGCGGCGTCGTGCGCGGCTCGACCGCGATCCGGGGCGCGGCGGCGCCGGCTTTGACCGGCACTGGCTCGACGGCGCGGACCGCATCCGGTTGACGGTCGGCGAACACCCAGTGGCCGTTCTTGTCCTTGTACCGGTAGACCTCGGCTACGGCCGGGGCGGCGGCAAGCGCGATACAGACCAGGGCGAGGCAGGGGCGAAGGACCATGAGGGGAGACTAACGTGCTGAGCGCAGATTTCCACCCCTGCGCCCGGTGTTTGTCCGGATAACTCGACCGTGCTCACGGATCCGCGGGCGTTTCCCGGGCGGGAGCGGCCCCGGCCGGCATGGCGAGCCGCGCGCGCAGGGCCTCGAGCAGCGGCCCGTCGCGGGCGCCGTCGAAGGCCGGGGCATGCGCCCAGTCCCACGCCCAGGGATGCGCGGTGCGCAGGCTCGCGGGCTCCGTCACCCGTCGCGGGAACACGTGCGCGTGCAGAGCTGGCTCGAGGTTGCCGAAGATCGCGTAATTGATGCGCACCGCGCCGGTCAGATCGCGCAGCGCAGCGCCCAGGCGGGCCATGTCCGCGAGAAATGCCGCCTGCCCCGCCGGCGGCAGCGCATTCAGGTCGGGGACGACGGGATCAGGCAGCAGCAGGCAATAGCCCGCGATCACCTGCGGATCGCCCATCACGGCCCAGCCCGAATCGAGCCGCGCGACGAGTGTCGGGTCCGCGCCTTCTCGACAAGCGGCAACACGCCGATGGATCGCGGTCATTTGCGGAACACGAAATAGACAGCGCCCAGGATGCAGAGTGCCGCCCACAGATAGTCGAGCTTGAGGGGCTGGCGCATGTAGAAGACAGCGAAAGGTACGAAGACGACCAGCGTGATCACTTCCTGAAGGATCTTGAGCTGCGGCAGTGTCATCACGGAAAAGCCGATGCGGTTCGCGGGCACCTGCAGCAGGTATTCGAACAGCGCGATGCCCCAGCTGACGAGCGCAGCGACGTACCACGCGCGCCCGGACAGGTCCTTCAGATGCGCGTACCAGGCGAACGTCATGAACACGTTCGACAGCATGAGCAGTACGACCGTGGTCGGGATGACCGACATGGTTCAGCGCGCCCGGGAGCTCGCGGGCAGCCGGACGTCGAGGCGGCGCAGCGCAGCGCGAGTCGTTACCGCGTCGATGTGGTGTATGCCGCGCCAGCCGCAGGCCTCGGCGCCGCGTACGTTGGCACCTAGGTCGTCGATGAAGACCGTGCGCGCGGGCTCGAGATCGAACTGTCGCTCCGCCTGCCGGAAGATCGCGGCGTCCGGCTTGACCGCTCCCGCGCGGAACGAGGCGAGCGCGCCGTGCACCAGGCCGCCGAGCCCGTAGCGAGCGTCGAGATGCTCCCAGTGCAGGTCGCCGATGTTCGAGAGCAGGTAGACGCGGTAGTCGGACATCAGGCCGGTGGCGAGCGCAAACATCTCCGGTGCCTCGTCGAACATGTCGAGCCACGAACTGCGCAGCCGGACCGGGTCGAGCGTTCGGCCGGACGTGGCTGCCAGCCGCTCGAGAAACGCCTCTCCCGCGAGCTCGCCGCGCTCGTGCGCCTCGAGACCGATGCGCGCGAGCCACGCTGGCATGTCCGTGTGATCGACGCCGGACTCGGTCATTAACGCCAGAAACGGTCCGTAGTTGAGCGGCAGCAGCACGTTGCCGACGTCGAACACGACGTTGCGGATCGTGGCGCGCTCAGGGTCCATGCGGTTGCCAGCCCAGCGTCAACAGCAGCGCAGCGAAACCGACGACGTATGCGAGTGTCACATGCCAGCCGGCCCGGAGCCAGGCGACGACCGAGCGCCCTTCCGGGAAGAGATTCGTGATCGCGACACCGGCCGAGGATCCGAACCAGATCATCGATCCGCCGAAGCCTACTGCATACGCGAGCATGCCCCAATCGTACCCGCCCTGCGTGAGCGCGAGCTTGGTGAGCGGAATGTTGTCGAACACCGCGGACACGAAACCGAGGGCGAGCGTCGTCATCCATGAAGGCGCGGGCAGGCGCTCGACCGGCATCATGGATGCGGACAGCACCAGCGCGAGCAGGAAGATCGTCCCGCGCAGGGTGGCCGGGAGCGCCGACCAGTCCGGCTGTCGCAGCGGCGCGGCGACGAGCAGCGCCGCCCACACCGCGGCCCCAAGGAAGGGCCAGCGGTCCGCGAGCGCCGGGTAATGCAGGTTGACGGCGACGTTGACCGCGATGGCGGCGATCAGCACAAAGGCGACGGTCAGCAGGCGGGCGCGGTCGACCCGCGCGCCTGCGACCGCGGCGCGCGCAATCGGTGCATGGCGCTGTTGCTGGCGGGCGGCTGGAATGCCAAACACGACGAGTGCGACGCCGGCGGCGATATAGGCGTGGACGACGTCGATCGGACTGACACCGTCGATCCACATCATCGTCGTCGTCGTATCGCCGATCACGCTGCCCGAGCCGCCCGCATTCGAGGCCGCGACCAGCGCGGCGATATAGCCGATGTGCACCTTGCCGCCGAACACGGTTCGCGCCACCGTGCCGCCGATCAGCGCGGCGGCGATGTTGTCGAGAAAGCTCGACAGCACGAATACCATGACGAGCAGAACGAAACCGCCGCGCCAGTCGTCGGGCAGAAAATCCGGCAGCCGGTTCGGCACGCCGCTCTCCTCGAAGTGCCGCGAGAGCAGCGCGAACCCCATCAGCAGACCGAACAGGTTCGCGAGCACGACCCACTCCAGCCGCAGGTGATGCGCGAGCCCTGCGAATCCGGCCACGCCGTCGAATCCCGTCGCCAGCAGCTTGTAGATTGCGATGCCGGCGAGCCCGACCAGGGCGACCTGCAGCGCCTGCCGGTGCAGGATCGCCACGCCCACGAGCGTGAGACCGAAGAGCACGAACTCGAGCGGCACACCCGCGATCTCGACTCCGCCCGCGGCGGCCGGATGCGGGGGATCCATCTCAGGCCGTGGCCATCCAGGGCGGATCGATGCGCTCGAGCTCGACCGGCGCACCGGCCGCGCGCTTCAGCCGCAGCACGAACCCGTAGCGATCGACGTCCGCGCAGAAGGCGAAATCCGCTTCAGGCGCGTAATCGCATGCCGGATCGAAGAACTTGCGCGCTGCGGGCGCATCACGGAGCAGCCCGGGCACCCGGTGCAACCCGGGATCGCGCCCCTCGAGCAGATCGAGCAGGCAACGGGCATAAAGGTCGTCCTCCGCGCAACGCTCACGCGCCTCGTGACCCATCCGTACCAGCGAGACTTGCTCCGGCCGGCGCGCCCCGATATAGCCCGCGACCGCGCTCAGGTTGACGAAGGCGCCCGTCAGCACCTCGCGGGCGCGCGTGGCGCTGGTGAGTCCCTGGGTGCCGGCGTGCGTCGTGTGCAACAGCGTGCGACCGCGCAGATCCAGCGTCTGGAGCTCGGTCGGCGAGTTTCCGGCATCGAAGCCCGGCAGGGCGCGCGCATGACGCTCGCCCGCCAGCAGTGCACCGGGGAGCCGCGTGCGCAGCTCCTGCGCCTCCGGCACCCCCGCCACGGGCACGACCCGTGCGGCACCGCGGTCCACTGCGCAGGCCAGTGTCGAGCAGGCGCGGAAGACGTCGATGATCACGGCGATGCCACGCGCGGCGCGGGCGCCCGCGACGTGATCGAGGAGCTCAATCCGCACGCGGAAGCGCGCGCTGGCCCACCGTCACGATGCGCGCGCGCGGGATGAAATTGAAGTCGCTGGCGGAGGCCGCGGTGTAGGCGCCCATCATCCGCCCGAGAATGAGATCGCCCATCTGCAGCTCGGGCAGCGGAAGGTCTTCGCGAATCACGTCGATGCTGTCGCAGGTCGGCCCGGCGAGCACCGACGGGTGACGCGGGCCGAGCCCACCAATGCACTCGAGCGGATAATGCGCGTGGTCGTAGAGCTGCCCGCTGTACGAGCCGTAAAGACCGTCGTCGAGGTAATACCACCAGCGGCCCTCGCGCTGTGCGCGACCCGTCACCGCCGCCACGCCCGTCCCCGCCGGCGCGGCGATGAATCGGCCGGGCTCCGCGACGACCCGTGTCGTGCGCGGCAGGCGCGCCAGTGCCCGCCGGATCGGCTGACAGAAGCGCTGGATCGGCAGCGGATCGCGACGATAAGCCACGGGAAAGCCGCCGCCGATATCGAGGCAGTCGAGACCCTCGAAGCCGTGCGCCGCGGCGTCCGCCATCAGGTCGCGGCAGGCGTCGATCGCCTCGACGTACTTGCCGGGGTCTGCTACCTGCGAACCGACGTGGAAAGACAGCCCGCGGATGGTCAAGCCGAGATCAGCCGCCATCGCGAGCAGCGCGGGCACGGCCGCCGGTTCGCACCCGAACTTGCGCGACAGATCGACCACAGCCGCCGGGTTGCGGAACGACACCCGCAGCAGCAGCTCGACCCGCTTGCGATGGCGGGTGAACTTGCGGAGCTCGTCGGGGTTGTCGACGACGAACCGCCGGATCCCGTAACGCAGCGCGATGGCGATCTCCCGCGCGCTCTTGATCGGGTGAGTGTGCATGCAGCGGTCCGCCGCTACGCCCTGCGAGCGGATGAGCCGGATCTCGCCGCTGGTCGCGACGTCGAAACAGGCGCCGAGATCTCGAAGCTCCGCGACCACCGCAGCGAGCGGCAGGGGCTTCAACGCGTAGTACAGGTCGACGCCCGGCAGCGCGCGCTTGAGCGCCAGGTACTGCCTCCGCACCACCTCGCAGTCGACGATGAGGAGAGGCGTGCCGTACGTGGCGACGAGACTCCGTATGCGGGCGGCCGACACGGCCGTCGCTGGCCGCGCGGCGCGCGGGCCCTGGCTGCCGCTCATGGGTAGCCGATGTCCTCGCCCATGTCGGCCCGCAACGCGGCGATGTCCGGGTCCACCGCGACGACGTTTTCCGCCGAAGCGGCGCGGCTCAGGCGGTCTCGCACCGCTTCCCACAGCTCCCCGCCGGGCACTTCCTCAACCAGGATTTCGCGCGCGCCGGACTTGTCGAGCGTACGCAGGTTGACGTACAGGTCGCGGCCGTAGAGGTCTGCGCGGCGGCCGGCGTTGATCCAGGTCATGAACTTGTTCGCGACCCGCGGTGGACGCATCGCGAGCACCGCGACGCGCTCATGATCGACCGTCGACTGCGCCACGACTTCCTCGAGCGTCTTGCTGGTCACGATGCTCAGCGACGTGCGCGGAGCATAGTGCTTGACGTCGCTGCCCGGCACGCGCGGCGACGATGCATCGGCGCCGCCGCGTGTGGTCGGCACGACCGCGCGCAGCTGCGAAAGCGTGATCGAGCCCGGTCGCAGCACGCGGGGCGCGTCCTCGACGCAGGACACGATCGTCGATTCGAGGCCGAGTTTGCAGTCGCCGCCGTCGAGCACGAAGCGCACCTCGTCGCCGAACTCATCGCGAACGTGTTCCACCCGCGTGGGGCTGACGTGTCCGTAGCGGTTGGCCGACGGCGCCGCGACGCCGCTGCCGAAGGCCCGCAGCAGCTGCTGGGCGACCGGATGACCAGGCACCCGCACCGCGATCGTATCCTGCCCGCCGGTTATCATCGGATCGACCGCGGGTGCGCGCCGCAGCACCAGCGTCAGCGGACCCGGCCAGAAATGCTCGGCGAGCGCGTGCGCCTGCGCGGGCACGGAGAGCGCCCAGCGCTCGAGCGACCGACGATGATCGATGTGCACGATCAGCGGATGGGCCGCCGGGCGCCCCTTCAGTGCGAAGACCTTGGCGATGGCTTCCCCGTTCTGCGCGTCGGCGCCGAGGCCGTATACGGTTTCGGTCGGAAAGGCGACGAGTTCGCCGTCGCGCAGCGCGAGCACCGCCAGATCGATCTCAGCCTGGGGAAGACGTGCCGTCACCATCTCTGAATGATAGCCCTCAATCCAGTCGACGCGCTCCCATCCGGCGGTCCGCGAACCAGTTCATAGGCCGGCCAGTAGTGCTTGTCGAGCTTGAGCGTGATCACCTCGATCGAGCCGTTCCAGGTGATCGTGCGCAGCCGGAGGGCAGCCCGGTCGTCGCGTCCGCGCACAGCGTCGATGAATGCGTCGAGATCGGGCGTCGGGCGCCCGTCGACTTCGACGATGCGCCGGCCGGCAAACAGCTGATAGCGCGTGGCCGGCGAGCCGTAGGAAAAGTACGCGACGAAGACGCCGTCCGGCGGGATGCCGCGCTGCAGCGCCATCGCGCGATGCGGCGCGTGCAGCACCGCGCCCGCCCACATCAGCAGCCGGTCGATGTCGCTGCCGCGCAGCACGGCGGTGGTCAGCGCAAAGGTCTGCACGATTCCGTCGCGCACGACCGTCAGCATCAGCTGGGGCGACTGCGAGGCGCGCTCCACCTCCCGAAGCGGTTGACCGGCTTGCCGTCGATCGCGAGCAGCAGATCGCCCTCGCGCAGCACTCCCACCGCGGGCGAGCCCGCGACCACGCGCGCGACGCTCAGGACCTGGCGGCGTGTCGGGCTGTGCGCTTCCATGCGACGCAGCCACTCTTCCGGCACGCCGAGCTGGCGGGCCGAGGCCAGCGGCAGCGAGCTCGAACTCCGCCTCGAGCGAATACAGCGGCTCGCCTGTCTGCACCGCTTTCAGAACTTCCGCGACCAGGTCGGCCGGCATGCCGCGGTTGAGCTGCACCAGCTCGCGGTTGTTCTCGGCGGCGAAGCTCGACCAGAGGGCGCGCACGGCCCCGCCTGGACCGGCGATGACGCCGTCGAAATCGGTCGGCGGAGTTGACGAGACTCGCGACCTCGAGGTTGCTGTCGCGGAACTGCAGCGTGCGCGACAGCGGAAACACCACCGGCTCGATCGAGGCGACAGAGGTCGCGTGCGAGCGCAGGCGGGTGTCGGCGCCGAGGCCGACGACGGTCACCGGCTCGCCGGCACGCAGCTCGCGCAGATCGAGGCGGGCGGTACGTATCGGCGTGCCGTTCAGGAGCTTCGGGTCGAAGGAGACGATCGAGAGGTTGTGCAGCGGATGCACGTACTCAACGCGGCCGGGCACCTCGACCGAGCCGGCGAAAACGATCTTGACGTCGCCGACGGCGACCGGAACGGTATTGCGGTCGACGACCACGAGCCCGCGCGCCGCGTCCACGACCAGGCCGGTGCCGTGATAGTTGCGCTCGGTGATCCCAGCCACCGAGAACGGCATGTCGAAATTCACGAGCACCAGCGAGCCGCGAGCGCGTCGGCGATCGGGGAACCGGTTATCGCAAACGAGGTGCGCGCCGGCTCTTCCGGCTGGGGCGGCGGCGGCGCCGGCAGGTCGGTGCACGGCCAGTAACCCGTCGTGTCGTCGCGGCGACACTGCCGGGCCGGGAACCAGCGCCGATCCATCCGCACGACGCGCGTTTGCGTGCCCTTCGGGTCGTCGAGCGTGGTGTAGCGCAGCGCCGCGTCGCCCGCCGTCGGGCAGCGCCGCGACCGCCTTGGTGAAATCGGGAAGAGCGGCAACCGGCTGGCCGGCGATACTGGTGATCAACGCGCCGCGCGGCACGCCGGCAGAGCCCAGCGCGTAGCCCGGATTCGCGACGAACACGCCGCCTACTGGCGCGTTGAAGTGCCGCGCCATCTGGTAGGACAGCGTGTGCACGACAGCATCGCCGAACTCCAGGTAGTCGTCGGGCGTGATGGCGTGCAGGTCCTCGACCTCAAGAGTCTTCTCGATCACCGTACCGCCCCGCTGCACCTCGAGCGTCACGCTCTTGCCCACCGACTCGTCGAGGACTTCGTCGAGCGGTTCGAAGGTCGTGACAAACTTGCCGTCGATGCGCACGAGGATGTCGCCCGGCTGCAATGCACTCTCCGCGGCGGAGCCCGGCTGCACTTCGCTCACGACCAGCATGCCGGTCAGCGACGGCTCGGCGCGACGCGCCTCGGCCTCGGTTTCGGGCGCAGCCCGAGCCGCTCGAGCTCGTCGTACGGCGTGTAGCTGAACACCGTCTGCAGCGTGCCGCGCGTGACCGGCTGGCCGGCCTGGATCTGCTCGAGCGCACGCAGCACGCGCGCGAGCGGCAGGTAGAAGCTCGACGCCGCGCCGGTGCTGCCGCCCGCGTTGAGCGCGACCACGCGGCCGCGGATGTCGATCACCGGCGAGCCGGAGGAGCCACCCGAGGTGCCGGACGCCGCCTGGATGTAGAACGTGTTGAAGTCGTTGTACTTGCCGATGCCGTAGTCGGGCGCCTGGCGATCGAGCCGCGCGAGCGTGCCCGCGAGGATCGAAAGCTGCTCGCCCGCGTCGTTGCCGACGACGCGGATCTCGGTGCCGATCTGCGCGCCTTCCGGGTAGAGCGGCAGCGCAGGCGGCTCGATGTAGCGCAGCTTCGCCGGGTCATAGCGATAGAAGCCGAAGTCGTGCACCGGGTCGCGATAGATCGGCTGCAGCTCGACTTCCTCGCGGTTCTGGAACGCCGCCATCGCGACCACCGGCCCCGGCGTCACGACGTGACGGTTGGTGAGGATCAGCCCGCGTTCGGCATCGACGACGAAGCCGGTCGCCTGGCTCGACTTGTTCCACTCGGTGTCGAAGGCGCGCGTCTGGTCGATCTCGATCGTGACGACCGCCGGCGCGATGCGCTATAGCGTCTGGTCCCAGGCGTGGGTCTCCCGAGCGGAAGTATCCTGCGCGAGCCGAAGGCCACGCGGCTAGTAGCGCCAGGGCGGCGCATGCGCAGTGCACTCCGCATCAGATCGCGCGGCCGAAGGCGGCTCGGAACCGGTCCGAGAACTCGTCCACCGTGAAGCGGTGATTCTGCGTGCCCGCGTGCGCGATCTTGATCGCGCCCATGAGCGAGGCGATGCGACCGGTGGTCTCCCAGTCGAGACCCCGCATGAGGCCGTAGATCAGCCCGGCGCGGTAGGCGTCGCCGCAGCCGGTCGGATCGACCACCGCCTCGGCACGGGCCGCGGGAATCGCGATCTCGCGGCCGCCGGTCATGATCACGCTGCCCTGCGCGCCGCGCGTCATGATGAGCGCATCGACCCGTCGCGGCAAGTCGTGGTCACAGCCTCTCCGGTGCGGTCGCTGCAGCAGCTGCGCCTCGTAGTCGTTGACCGCGACCCATCGCGATCGTTCGATAAAGCCGAGCAGCTCCGCGCCGTCGAACAGCGGCAGCTCCTGGCCGGGATCGAACAGGAACGGGATACCTGCCGCGGCGAACTGCGTCGCATGCGCGAGCATGCCCTCGCGGCCGTCGGGGGCGATGACGCCGAGCGTGATGCCGGCGTCGAGCGGCACGTGGTTACGGTGCGAATGGTCCATCGCGCCCGGGTGGAAGGCGGTGATCTGGTTGGCGTCGAGGTCCGTCGTGATGAACGCCTGCGCCGTGAACTCGCCGTCGATCGTGAGCACGTGTCCGCAGCGCACGCCGCAATCGGCGAGCCACCGCGCGTAGGCGCCGAAATCGTGCCGACGGTGGCCATCGGCGCACCGTCGCCGCCGAGGAGCCGCAGGTTGTAGGCGATGTTGCCCGCGCAGCCGCCGAAGTTGCGCCTCAGCGTCGGCACGAGGAACGACACGTTCAGCATGTGGATCTTGTCGGGCAGGATGTGGTCCCGGAACCGGCCCGGAAACACCATCACCGTGTCGTAGGCGAGCGAGCCGCAGATAAGTGCCGTCATGCGCCGCCGAGGGGAAGGACCCCGTTTCTATCCGAACAGTATCAGGCCCCAGGTGAGCGCGACCAGCGCGAGGGTCAGCAACACGGCTGCGGAGCCGAGCTCCTTTGCGAAGCCGGACAGCGGATGCCGCTCGAGCCCGATGCGATCGACCACCACCTCGATCGCGGTGTTGAGCAGCTCACGATCAGGAGCACGAGCACGCTGCCCGCGAGCAGCACGCGCTCGACGCCGGGCTCGCCGAGCCAGAAGGCGAGCGGCAGGAGCACGACGGCGAGCCAGGCTTCCTGGCGGAACGCGGCTTCGCTCGAATAACAGAGCTTCAGTCCCCGCAGCGAATGCCCGGTCGCGAGCCACAGTCTCCGGAGACCGCTGCGGCCGCACGCCCTCGCGCATCATGCCGCGGCTTCCAGGCGAGGTCGAGCTGGCGCGCGGCGCGCACGTCGTCGAGCCGGCGCACCGGCATCGTGTACGGCGCGGCCTTGAGCTTGTCCGGCTCGGTCTGCGCCTCCTGGCGGATCGCGATCATCGCCTCGACGAAGCCGTCGAGCTCGGCCTTGGCCTCGGTTTCGGTGGGCTCGATCAGCAGGCACTCCGGCACCAGCAGCGGGAAGTACGTGGTCGGCGCATGGTAGCCGTAGTCGAGCAGGCGCTTGGCGAAATCCATCGCGGTCGTGCCGTGCTCGCGCGCCTCGCGCTTCAGCGTCACGATGAACTCATGGCTCGCGCGCCTGCCCGGATAGGCCGGCTCGAAGCCCGCCTTCGCAAGCCGCGCCAGCAGGTAGTTGGCGTTGAGCGTCGAGAACTCCGAGACGCGGCGCATGCCGTCGCGCCGAGCATCCGCATGTAGATCTAGGCGCGCAGCAGCACGCCGGTGTTGCCCATGAACGCGGAGAGCCGGCCGATCGTCTGCGGCAGGTCGCGCTCGTCGAGCCAGCGGAAGCGCTCGCCCTCGCGTCCGACCACGGGAACCGGCATGTACGGCAGCAGACGCTCGCTGACGCCGACCGCGCCGGAGCCCGGGCCGCCGCCGCCGTGCGGCGTCGAGAAGGTCTTGTGCAGGTTCATGTGGATCACGTCGAACCCCATGTCACCGGGGCGTACCTTGCCGAGGATCGCATTCAGGTTCGCGCCGTCGTAGTACAGCAGGCCGCCAGCCTCGTGGACGATGTCCGCGACCTCGTGGATACGACGCTCGAAGACGCCCAGCGTGGAGGGGTTGGTGAGCATGATGCCCGCGGTCTGCGGCCCGACCGCGGCGCGCAGCGCGTCGAGGTCGATGTCGCCGTTCGGCAGCGAAGGGATCTCGTGCACCGTGCAGCCGCACATCGTCGCGGTCGCCGGGTTCGTGCCGTGCGCGGCGTCGGGGACGATGATCTCGCTGCGCGCCCCGTCGCCGCGCGCGCGGTGATAGGCGCGGATCATCGCCACGCCCGCGAACTCGCCCTGCGCGCCGGCCATGGGCGTGAGCGAGACCCCGCGCATGCCGGTCACCGCCTTCAGCATCTCCTGCAGCTCGCACAGGCACTGCATCACGCCCTGCCCGGTCGAGTCAGGCGCGAGCGGGTGCCGCCCGAGAAACTCGGGCAGCATCGCGTACTGGTTGCAGGCCCGCGGGTTGTATTTCATCGTGCAGGAGCCGAGCGGGTAGAAATGCGTGTCGATCGAGAAGTTGAGCTGCGAGAGACGCGTGTAGTGACGCACGGCCTGCAGCTCCGATACTTCGGGCAGCGCGGGCGGCGCGCGACGCCGAAGCGCCTCGGGGATCGCGGTCACGGCGCCGGCGGCGGGATGCTCATCGGGATACTGGGCGGTGGCGCTCCTGCCGGGCGCCGAGTGTTCGAAGATCAGCTTTTCGCTCATGGATGCTCTCCGGCGCTCAGGCGGCCGCCGCCTTCTCGAGCACCTCGCGCAGCGTCCGGGCGTAGGTGTCGATGTCGGCCGTAGTGCGCGTCTCGGTCGCGCAGACGAGCAGCGCGTTGCCGAGCGCCGGGTAATGCGGGGTGAGATCGTAGCCGCCGACGATGCCGCGCGCGGCGAGCGCCTCGAGCACCGGTACCACGGGCCGGTCGAGCTGCAGCACGGCCTCGTGGAAGCGCGGCCGCTCGAAAGCCGCGCGCACTCCGGGAATGCGCGTCAGCGCCGCGACGAGCTGCGAGGTCCGCTCGATGCAGACGCCGGCGACGCGGGCAAGCCCCTGTGCGCCGAGCAGCGCGAGGTAGATCGTCGCCGCGGTCACCAGCAGACCCTGGTTGGTGCAGATGTTGGACGTCGCCTTGCTGCGGCGGATGTGCTGCTCGCGCGCCTGCAAGGTCAGCGTGTAACCCGGTTTGCCATCGAGGTCCACTGTTCGACCGACGATCCGGCCCGGCATCTGCCGCACGTGCTCCATGCGGGTGGTCATGAATCCGAAGTAGGGTCCGCCCGACGACAGCGGCACGCCGAGCGGCTGGCCTTCGCCGCAGACGATGTCGACGCCCTTCGTGCCCCATTCCCCGGGCGGCTTCAGCACCGCGAGCGAGGTGGGATTGACGACCGCGATTACAAGCATGCCGG
This sequence comes from uncultured Gammaproteobacteria bacterium, assembly GCA_963728295.1. Classification (GTDB taxonomy): domain Bacteria; phylum Pseudomonadota; class Gammaproteobacteria; order Steroidobacterales; family Steroidobacteraceae; genus DATJKD01. The sequence continues at coordinate 553,088 of CAVSKB010000019.1, forward strand.
CAGCATGCGCAAGATCGGTGAGCGCATCGACGTCTTCGAGCGTGCCGAAGAAGTTCGGCTGCTGGATGACGAGCGCAGTGACGTCCTCGCCCCGGTATTTCTCCAGCGATGCCGCAGTGAGATGGCCGCCGTGCGGGTCGTACGGCAGCACCTCCACGCGCATGTTCTGGTTGCCGGCGATCGCCCCGAGCACGGCGCGGTAGGTCGGGTTCAAACTCGCGGGCAGGAGCACGCGAGCGGATTTCGAGCGGCGATTCGCGCGCACCGCCATCAGGCAGGCCTCCGCCAGCGCGGAAGCGCCGTCGTAGAGCGATGCGTTGCTCACCTGCATCCCGGTGAGGCTGGCCATCATCGACTGGAACTCGTAGACGAGCTGCAGCGTGCCCTGGCTGGCCTCTGCCTGGTAAGGCGTGTAGGCGCTGTAGAACTCGCCGCGCGTCACGATCGCCCAGATCGCGGCCGGGATGTGATGCTCGTAGGCGCCCGCGCCGATGAAGTTGAGCCGGCGGCCGTCGCAGGCGGCGCGTTCGTCCATCAGCCGGCCGATCTCCATCTCGGTGAGCCCCGCCGGGATCGACTCGAGCGACCCGGCGCGCAGCTCGCGCGGGATCTCGTCGAACAGCGTCTCGATTTCGGGCACCCCGATGGTCGCGAGCATCTCGCGCACGTCGTCGGCGGTGTGCGGAATGAACGGCATGTGCGCGGCCCGTGCGGGTCAGTGCGTTTCCGCCGCGAGCGCGGCCTCGTAGGCCTTCGCATCGAGCAGTGCCGCGAACTGCGACTTGTCCTCCGGACGGACGCGCATGATCCAGCCGCCGCCGTAGGGATCGCTGTTGATGAGCTCCGGCTGCCCGCCGAGATCGGCATTGCCCGCGACGATCTCACCGCTCACCGGGCTGTAGACGTCCGAAGCGGCCTTGACAGATTCGACGACGGCGCAGGCTTCGCCCGCCATGACCCGCCGTCCCGGCTCCGGCACCTCGACGAACACCAGGTCGCCGAGCGCCTGCTGCGCGTGGTCGGAGATGCCGACGGTGACGCTGCCGTCGGATTCGAGCCGCGCCCACTCGTGGGACTTGAGATATCGAAGATCTGCCGGGACCTTGCTCATGACGTCCTCCGCACCTGCATCAGAGAGGAATTGCAATCTTGCCGTTGCGCACGAACGGCGGCCGGACGACCGCCGCGCCGAGCAGCCGTCCGCGGATCTCGACCTCGCAGCGCTCCGCGGTCTGCACCGGTACCCGCGCAAGACCGATGGAGCGTTCCAGGGTCGGCGAGAAGCTGCCGCTGGTGACTTCGCCCTCGCCGACCGAGGGCACGATGACTTTCTGGTGCGAGCGCAGCACGCCGCGTCCCTCGAGCAGCAGTCCCACGAGCTTGCGCTGCACACCGGCCGCTTGTTGCGACACGAGCGCCGCGCGGCCAATGAAGTCGCGATCCTGCGGTTCCCAGGCGACGGTCCATGCGAGTCCGGATTCGAGTGGCGAGGTCGTCTCGTCCATGTCGTTGCCGTAGAGGTTCATCCCGGCTTCGAGACGCAGCGTATCGCGTGCGCCGAGCCCGCACTGGGCGATGCCGGCTTCGCGGAGGCGACCCCAGAACGCCGGCGCCTCCGTGGCGGGAAGCATGATCTCCCAGCCGTCCTCGCCCGTGTAACCGGTACGTGCGACGAACCAGGCGCCGGCCTCCATCCCGACGAAGGCTGCCGAGCCCGAGCGCGCGCGACGCGACGTCCGGCGTCAAGCAGGGTCGCGGCCTTCCCGCGCGCATTGGGTCCCTGCACGGCGATCATCGCAAGATCGGTGCGCGGCTCGACGGCGACCGCGAACGGCGACGGCGGATGCGCGGATCCACTCGAGATCCTTGTCGCGCGTGCCGGCGTTGACCACCATGCGGAACCACTGGTCGTCCATGTAGTAGACGATCAGGTCGTCGATGCACGCCGCCGGTCTCGAGGAGCATGCAGGAGTAGAGCGCCTTGCCGGGCTGCGCCAGCTTCGCGACGTCGTTCGCGAGCAGGCGCCGCAGAAAATCGCGGACGCGCTCTCCGCGCAGGTCGACGACGCACATGTGCGAGACGTCGAACATGCCGGCGTCGCGCCGCACCGCGTGGTGTTCCTCGATCTGCGAGCCGTACACGACCGGCATGTCCCAGCCGCCGAAATCGACCATGCGGGCGCCGGCGGCGACATGCGTCTCGTAGAGCGGTGTGCGCAAGGCGCATCGGTCGGCACCTTCGGAAACAAAAAAGAGGCGGCGGGCCTCGCGACCCGCCGCCCCTCTGTCCTGTGACCTGAGAGATCGGGTGCCGCTTGCTGGCACCGCACCCCTTCGGTGGGCCCCCTGCGAGGCCGCTCTCCAGAGCCCATCAGGCGCCGCCGTACGTTTGCCTGAGCGTTTCCGGGCGTTTTGCGCCTTCGGCGGGCCGTTTCCAGCCTCTCTCCGGACGGACCTTGCGATGGGTGGCGGGATGGTACCCGGAAACGGCGACATTCTCTATTTCCTTCCTTGCTCGAATGGGGGACATGCCGCGTGTCCACCAGCACCCCGCCCGCTTGTCATTCGCCGCGGCCGGACCCAACATCCACGCCCCGGCCCTGCTGTGGAGCGCACCGATCATGCGTCCCGCGACCCTTTCCGCATTCGTGCTGGCCGCGTGCCTCGCGGCCGCGCACGCCATCGCCGCCGACGATGCGGCGAAGAAATTGCACGCCCTGTTCGATGCCGGCTGGGAGCGGAGTCTGCGCGAGGACCCCTTCTTCGCGACCTACCTCGGCGACCCGCGCTACGACGATCAGCTGCCCGACGAGTCGCTGGCCGCGATCGACGCGTCGAACGAGGCTGACCGTCGGCTGCTCGCCGACGTCGAGGCGATCCCCTCGGCGAGCCTGACTCCCGGGGACCGGCTCAACCGCGAGCTCTTCCTTCGCATGTACGCCGATGCGATCGCCGGCCACGACGTGGGGAACCCAGTACTTCCCGCTCAATCACATGGACGGCATACAGAACCTCGATCAGACCACGCAGCTCCTGCCGTTCGCGACGGTGAAGGACTACGAGAACTGGCTCGCGCGCCTGGGCAAGTTCAGCACCCTGATGGACCAGAACATCGCGCTGATGCGCGCCGGCATCGCGAAGAAGATGGTCCAGCCGCGCGCGATCATGGAGCGCGTGCCGCCACAGATCGCCACACAGCTGGTCGACGATCCGACGGCGAGCCCGTACTACGCGCCGTTCAAGACCATGCCCGACTCGATCCCGGCTGCCGAGCAGACCCGGCTGCGCGCGGCCGCCTCGAAGGCGATCAGTACTGTGATCGTGCCGGCGTACCGGCGCTTCGACGAATTCTTCCGCAAGGAGTACCTGCCCGCGTCCCGCGATACGGTCGGTGTGCGCGATCTGCCGGGCGGCGAGGTGTGGTATCAGCGACGCATCCGCTGGTTCACCACCACCGACCTGACCGCCGACCAGATTCACGAGCTCGGCCTGTCCGAGGTGGCGCGGATCCGCGGCGAGATGCAGAAGGTGATCGACAAGGTCGGATTCAAGGGCGACCTGCCCGCGTTCATTCAGTACCTGCGCACCGATCCCCGCTTCCGCTACACGGACCCGAAGCAGCTTCTGCAGCACTACCTTGCGATGTCGAAGAAGATCGACCCGCTGCTCACGCAGTATTTCGGCACGCCTGCCGCGGATACCCTATGGCGTGCGCCCGATCCCGGACAACACCGCGGCGGAGAACACGACTGCGTATTACCAGCCGCCCTCGATCGACGGGCGACGCCCCGGTTATTACTACGTGAACCTGTACAAGCCGGAAGAACGCCCCATCTACGAGATCCCCGTACTGTCGGTCCACGAAGCCGTACCCGGTCATCACCTGCAGATCGCGCTCGCGCAGGAGCTGGGCGACCTGCCGAAGTTCCGCCGTGACTACGAGCTCACGGCCTTTACCGAGGGCTGGGGACTCTACAGCGAAAGCCTCGGCGAGGAGATGGGGCTGTACGCCGACCCATACGACAAATTTGGCCAGCTCACTTATGAAATGTGGCGCGCCGTGCGGCTCGTCGTCGATACCGGCATGCATCACAAGGGCTGGACCCGGCAGCAGGCGATCGATTACTTCAAGGCCAATGCCGCAAAGACCGAGCTCGACATCGTCAACGAGATCGACCGCTACATCGCCGGCCGGGCCAGGCGCTTGCCTACAAGATCGGCGAGCTCAAGATCAAGGAGCTTCGCGCCCGGGCGACGAAGGAGCTGGGCGAGAAATTCGACATCCGCGCCTTCCACGATGTCGTGCTCGGCAGCGGCGCGGTGCCGCTCGACGTGCTCGACCGCAACGTCGCCAACTGGCAGAAGCAGGTGGCTGCGGGCGCCCCGACCGCCGCGGGAGCCGGCCAGCGGTGAGCAGCGTCCGCCGCCGACGCAGCGTGACCGTTCGGGTGGGCACCGTCCCGGTGGGCGGCGACCACCCGGTCGTCGTGCAGTCCATGACCAATACGGACACGGCCGACGTCGACGCGACCGTCAGCCAGGTGCGCGCGCTCGCGCAGGCGGGCTCGGAGCTCGTGCGGGTAACGGTCAACACCGACGAGGCGGCCGCGGCGGTGCCGCGCGATCGTAGAGCGCCTCGCGGCGCTCGGCGTCACGGTGCCGATCGTCGGCGACTTTCATTTCAACGGGCACAAGCTGCTGCGTGAGCATCCAGGCTGCGCGGCGGCGCTCGGCAAGTACCGGATCAACCCGGGCAACGTCGGCCGCGGCAGCAAGCGTGATCCGCAGTTCGCGGAGATGATCGAGATCGCCTGCCGCCACGGGAAGCCGGTGCGGATCGGCGTCAACTGGGGCAGCCTCGACCAGGACCTGCTCACCCGGATGATGGACGAGAACTCGCGCCGCGCGGAGCCGGTCGACGCGGCGGACGTCGTGCGCGAGGCGCTGGTCGTATCGGCGCTCGAAAGCGCGCGCCGCGCCGAAGAGCTCGGTCTGCCGCACGATCGCATCGTCATTTCCTGCAAGGTGAGCGGCGTGCAGGACCTGATCGGGGTGTACCGCAACCTGGCCGCGCGTTGCGACTATCCGCTGCATCTCGGGCTCACCGAGGCGGGCATGGGTTCGAAGGGCATCGTCGCCTCGACCGCGGCGATGGCCGTGCTGTTGCAGGAGGGTATCGGCGACACGATCCGCGTGTCGCTGACTCCGGAACCCGGCGGCGACCGCACGCAGGAGGTGATCGTCGCGCAGGAGATGCTGCAGACGATGGGACTGCGGTCGTTCACGCCCATGGTGGTCGCATGCCCGGGCTGTGGACGCACGACCTCGAGCTATTTCCAGGAGCTCGCGCAGAAGATCCAGTCGCATCTGCGTCACCGCATGCCCGAGTGGCGCAAGCGCTATCACGGCGTCGAGGAGATGACCGTCGCGGTGATGGGCTGCGTCGTCAACGGTCCGGGCGAAAGCAAGCACGCCAACATCGGGATCAGCCTGCCCGGCACCGGCGAGCGGCCGGTCGCGCCCGTCTACATCGACGGCGAGAAGGGACCGACGCTCAAGGGCGACCACATCGCGGAGGAGTTCCAGCAACTCGTCGAGGACTACGTGGCGCGGACCTACGGGAGGTCGCGAGAGGAGAAATCGGCATGACGCGGCTCACCGAACGCAAGTGCAGCGCCTGCGCGGCCGGCACGCCGCCGCTCGCAGACGCGGAAGCGAAACGGCTGCTCGCCGAGCTCGACCCGGGCTGGTCGGTGGCTGAGGACGGCAAGGCGATCCGGCGCGCCTTCCGCTTCGACGACTTCTACCGCACGATGGCCTTCGTCAATGCCGTCGCCTGGATCGCAAACATCGAGGATCATCACCCGGATCTCGAGCTGGGCTACAACTACTGCCGGGTGCGCTTCTCGACTCATTCCGTCGGCGGGCTGTCCGCCAACGACTTCATCTGCGCTGCCAAGGTCGACGCCCTCTGAAGGTAGGTGCTCGCCGCCACTCGGCCGCGGTGTATCCGCAGCCGCTTACCACGATTCAGGAGCGTTACAGCGCTGAAGATGGGTGCCCCGCACACCTTGTCGGCGTACGCCGCATCAGTAGTGGTATCGCGGAATCGTCGAGGCAGTCCTTCGCGAAGAGTGCCCGCGACGTCTAACTGTGGGGACGGAGGCCTGCTTCGCGGCTGGGATACCACCGCGTCCACGCGCCGGCTCGTGCACCCACCGTGGCATCGGCGAGCCGGTGCTTGGACCGGTGTCTCCCAGCCGCGACCACGCCTCCGCTCCCGCCGTTAGACGTGCGGGCACTCCGAAGCGATGACTCTCGACGACTCCGCGATACCACCGGCGCTGCGGTGTGCGCCGACAGAATGTGCGGGGCACCCTCTGCGCTCTGCAATGTCCGCTCGATCGTGGTAAGCGGCTGGCGATACACCGCGGCCGAGCGCCGGCGAGCAGCCACGGCACCGCGCCTCCACCGCGGTGACCCGTCAGCGGAGCAGCTCACGGTCGAGGTCGAGATCGACCTCGTGCAGCAAGTCGACCGGCAACCGCGCATAGCGCAGCGCCGCGGCACGGCCGCGGCCGTCGCGCTCGTTGTCGAGCATCCACTGCGCGTGCTCGCAGAGAAGCGCCAGCTGCAGCGACCGCGCCAGCGTCATCGCCAGCCGGCGGGCGCCGGCCTGCATGACCTCGTCATCCTGACCGGCGTCCATCCACAACGCCGCGCGCTCGAGCGCGGCGATCGGCTTGCGCGCGGCATCGGCAAGCTGGGGGTCGGTCGCTGCGCGAGCGGCGGCCGAGGCGCGGCCGAGGAGCGCCGCGAGTCCGGTCGCGAACCCTGAGCGCAGCAGCAGGTCGAGCGAGAGCACGTTGGTGGTGCCCTCCCAGATCGGCAGCACCTGCGCGTCCCGCAGCAGCTGCGGCAGCCCGGTGTCCTCGACGTAACCCGCACCGCCAAAACTCTCGATGGCCTCGCTCACGGCGCTCACGCACTGCTTGCCCGTCGCGAGCTTCGCAAGCGGAGTGAGAATCCGAAGCAGCGCCTCCTGCTGCGTGTCGATCTCGCCGTTTTCCCGCCGGCCGTGCAGCTCCACAAGCAGGAAGGTCATCAGGAACGCGCCCCAGGTTTCCGCCTCGATCATGGCGAGCGTGTCCGCGTGCAGCGGCAGCTCGCGCAGCGGCTTGTCGAAGGCGCGGCGCTCGGCCGCATAGGCGCGCGCAAGCGCGATCCCGCGGCGCATGAAGGCCACGGCGCAGACGCTGTTCCACATCCGCGTCACCGCGAGCATCGGCTCGATCGCGCGCGTGCCGTTCGTCCGCTCGCCCACGAGCTCAGCCCGCGTCCCGTCGAGCGTGAGCTCGGCGGTCGGCACCTTGCGTGTGCCGAGCTTGTCCTTGAGCCGGTCGACGCGGATACCGTTCGGCCGGCCTGCCTCGTCGCGCAGTTCCACGTAGAACATCGCCAGGCCCTTGGCGCCCTGGGGATTGCCCTCGGGACGCGCCAGCGTCAACGCCATCTGCGAGGTCACCGCGGAGGTGAACCACTTGCGGCCATGGAGACGCCAGCCGTCGCCGTCCGCCACCGCGTGCGTCCGCGAGCGGCCGACATCCGAGCCGCCCGTGCTCTCGGTCATCCACTGGCCGCTGGTCCAGAACCGCGCCGGGTCGCGCGAGGTCAGCCGCGGCACCGCGCGCTCGATCAGGCGGGTGTTGCCGCTGTGGACGAGCGTGCGTGCCGCACCGTCGGTCATCGCGAGCGGACAGGTGTACACGTCGGACGACGGGTGGAAGAGGTACACCTTTGCGAACTGCTCGATCCGGGACAGGTAGCCGTTGCGCCGATCGTAGGCGGTTGCGACGAGCCCGTACTTGAGCGCGAGGCGCTCTGCCTCGCGCCACAGCGGCGTGAGCTCGATGGCGTCGATGCGCTCGCCCCACCCGTCCCACTGCGTGAGCCGTGGCTCGTGCAGCCGATCGTCGAGCTGCAGCCGGTAGAGCGGTCCGCCTGCCTCGGCCCCGAGCTCCTCGATCTCGTCCTGGAACTCGCGCAACCGCGCGAGCGGCAGGGTGCGGTGCAGCCACGAGACGAGCAGCGCGTCGTCGCGATACTGGTTGCCAAGCCGCGGCGGCGTCTGCGTGAACGGATCGTCAGGTCGGCTCATGCCGCGCCGCGCACCAGTTGCGGCACGTCGCCCCGCACGCCGAGTGCGTGCTCGGTGAGCGCGCGACGCAGAAAGGACTGCTGCGCGACCATGCTCATCCCAAGCCGGCGCAACGAGGCGATGGCCGGATTCTCTGCGCCGAACAGCCGGTTGAGCCCATCGACCACACTCATCATCAAGGCATTCTCGCTGCGCCGCCAGCGCTCGTAGCGGCGCAGTACCCTGAGGCCCGTCCAGTCTTCATCGGCGGCGATTGCGCCCGACAGCACCTCGACCAGGCAGGCGCAATCGAGCAGCCCGAGATTCGCCCCCTGCCCCGCGAGCGGGTGGATCGTGTGCGCGGCATCACCTACGAGCGCGATCCTCGGCCGGCAGTACTCGCGCGCGTGCCAGAGTGCGAGCGGGAAGCGGGCCCGCCCGCTCGCGAGCGTCATATCGCCGAGCACCCGGCCGCTGGCCTCGGTAACGCGCGCGGAAAATTCCTCCCGCGGGAAGGTCGACGAGCGACTCGGCTTCGGCAGGCGTCGTCGTCCACACGATCGAGACGCGTCCGTCCCGCAAAGGCAGTAGCGCGATCGGTCCGCTGGGCAGGAACCGCTGCCAGGCCGTCTCCCCGTGTGGCCGCGCGGTCGCGAGATGCGCGACAACGGCCTCCTGGGGATACGGCTGACCGACGCGCTCGATGCCGGCGAGCTCGCGTGTCGGCGATGCGCCGCCGTCGGCGCCCACCACCAGCGCCGCGCGCAGCCGTCGACCGTCGGCGAGGGTGAGCCGCGCGCCGTCCTCGCCGGCCTCGAGATCCGCAAGCGCGGTGTGCAGCCGCGTCAGGCGGCGGAGCAACGGCGACTCCGACAGCGCCCATTGCACCCGCAGGTTCTCCACGATGTGTCCGAGGTCCGGCTCGCCGGTCTCAGCCGCCGAAAACTTGAGCGCGTCAGGTGCATCGGGCCGGCTCGCGGCGTCCCACACCACCATCCCCGAGTACGAGCACGCCTCCCGCTCGATCGGCTCCCAGCGCCTCGACCGCGTTGAGGATCCGCTGCGAGGCGCGCGAAAGTGCGGAGACACGCAGGTCCACCTCGCCGGCCCGCGGCGCCGCGGGCGTAGCGGGCTCGACGAGCGCGACGCGCAGTCCGCCGACATGCGGATCGCGCGCCGCGAGCGCCGCGAAGCACGGTCCAACCATGCCGCCGCCCACGACGACGATGTCGAAGTCGGGCCGGGAGCTGCTCAAACGGGCCTCAGCGGCAAGGCGACGCCGCGCGCAAGCCGCGGAATCCGCCCGGCCGCACCGACGCTCAGGCGCGATAGCGCGCTCTTCGCCGATGGCAGGACATCGAAGGCGACGAGCCCGAGCCCGCGCAGGTTCCGCACCACGCCGAGCGGCGTCCCGAAGAGACGCACCAGCCCGTCGGTGAATCCGACGATGCGGCGGCGATCCTCGGCACGCCATGCGGCATACGCATCGAGGATCGCTTCGCTGCCCGGATCGATCTCGCCGGCCGCGAGCGCTTCGGCGAGCACTTCCGCGAGGCTCGCGGCGTCTCGCAGCCCCAGGTTGAATCCCTGCCCCGCGATCGGGTGCAGGCCCTGCGCCGCATTGCCGACGATCGCAAGACGCGGCGCCGTGTGGCGCTCGGCACGCGTCAGCGCAAGCTCGTACCCCTGACGGCGCCCGACGCTGAGCAGCCGGCCGAGCCGCAGCCCGAACGCCTCCTGGAGTTCCGCGAGAAAGGCTGCGTCCGGCAGCGCGATCAGCCGCGCCGATTCGTCCGGTGCGCGGGTCCACACCAGGCCACAACGTCCGTCAGCAAGCGGCAGCATGGCGAGTGGCCCGTGTGGCGTGAACCGCTCATAGGCCACATGGTCGTGGAACCGCTGCGTGGTGAGCGTCGCGACGATCGCGGTCTGCCCGTAGTCCCAGTGCTCGGCCGGGATGCCAGCACGCTCGCGCAGCAGCGAGCGCGCACCATCGGCCGCGATCACGAGCCGCGCGTCGAGCCGCATGGGCCCGGTGCCTGTTTCGATCTCGAGGCTCCGTGTCCCGCCCTCGTTAGAGGTATCCGTGACCCGCGCCGGCGCGAGCAGGCGAATCCGGGGCTGCGATCCGATCGCAGGCCACAACGCAGCTCCGATCGCCCGGTTCGATATGACATAACCCAGCGCATCCATGCCTTCGCTCGGAGGCGTCGATCCGGGCGACGCCGAAGCGCCCCTGTTCGGACACATGGATCCGCCGAATGGGGGTCGCCTCGCGTTCCATGTCGCGCCAGACACCGAGCGCCCGATAGGTCCGCACGCTGCCGTTGGCCAGCGCGGTCGTGCGCTCATCGAAGCTTGGCGGCTCGGCGGCGTCGGGCGCCGCCGCCTCGATCAGCACGATCGAGAGGTCGAGCGGCGCGAGTGCGAGTGCGAGCGTCGCACCGACCATGCCGCCGCCACAGATGGCGAGATCGCAGGTCGGTCCGACCGGCGCCGGTTCGTTCATGCGGCGCGCATCACCCGCTCGATCTCGTCGGGCGTGCGAGGCAGTCCGTCCGTCAGCACCTCACAGCCGCCGGTCGCGATCGCGACGTCGTCCTCGATACGGACGCCGATGTTCCACCAGCGGCGTGGCACGCCCTTGCTCCCTGCCGGGATATAGATGCCCGGCTCGACGGTCAGACACATCCCCGGCTCGAGAACGCGCCACTCGTCGCCGACCTTGTAGTCGCCGACGTCGTGCACATCCATGCCGAGCCAGTGACCCGTGCGGTGCATGAAGAACCGCCGGTAGGCGCCTTCCTTGATCAGCGCGGCTACACGGCCCTTGAGAAGACCCAGCCGGACCAGGCCCCTGGTGATCGCCTGCACGGCCGCGTCGTGTGGATCGTTCCAGTGGTTGCCCGGCCGGCAGCGGGCGAGCGCCGCTTCCTGTGCCTCGAGCACGACCTCGTACACGGCGCGCTGCTCGGGGCTGAAGCGGCCGTTGACCGGGAAGGTGCGCGTAATGTCGGAGGCATAGTAGCGGTACTCGCAACCGGCATCGATCAGCAGCAGGTCGCCGTCCTCGAGCTGGGCGCTGTTGGCGTGGTAATGCAGCGTGCAGGCATTCGCCCCGCCGCCCACGATCGGGTGATAGGAGATGTCGGCGTTATGGCGGTGGAACTCGTGAAGGAGCTCCGCCATCAGCTGGTACTCGTATACGCCCGGCCGCGTGGCGCGCATCGCCCGCACATGTGCTCCGACCGCGATCTGGGCGGCGCGGCGCATCACGGTGAGCTCGGCACGACCCTTGTAGAGCCGCATGTCGTGCAGCAGGTGATCGAGGGCGACGAACTCCTGCGGGGTGTGGATGCCGAGCCGAGACTGGCCGCGCAGGCTGTTCACCCAGCCAATGACCCGGTGATCGAAATCCGCGTTGAGCCCCATCGTGTAATACACGCGCCCGCAGTTCTCGATCAGGCCCGGCAGGATGTCGTCGATGTCGCCGATAGGGAACGCATCGTCGGCGCCGTAGTCGCGCGTCGCGCCGTCCGGGCCCGCCCGCTTGCCGTCCCAGGTCTCGCGAGTCGGGTCGCGGTCGCGCACGAAGAGGATGTACTCGGCCTGCGGACGCCCGGGGATCAGCACCGCAACCGATTCGGGCTCGTTGAAGCCGGTGAGATAGTGAAAATCGCTGTCCGGCCGGAAGGAGTAGTGCACGTCGTTGTTGCGCTGCTTCTCGACGGCGGTGGGCAGGATGGCGATGCCGCCCTTGCCCATCATCCGCATCAGCTGGCGTCGCCGGCGGGCGAACTCATCCTTGCGAACGGTCATATTGCGCTCAGTGACGCGTGGTGGGGCCAGAGCCCTGGCGACGTTCTGCCCGCAGCTCGTCGTATACGAGCTGCACGCCGACCCGGAGAAATTCCACGAGCTCCGTGTATGCGTCTTCCTCGATCTCCATCGGGTCGAGGCCAATCGACCCGCCGCGCGAGATCTCGGCGAAGTCCGCCAGCACCTCGGTCACCTCTCCGGAACGTGCCGGCGGCGCGGTCGGGGCCGTCGATCCGAAGCCATACAGAAAACCCTGGCACCAGGCCGACAGCGCGTCGACGCGCTCATCGAGCGCGGCATCGTCGTCGGGAAGCAGCGGATCGAATTCCATGTCCGGCGCGGCGAGCACCGCGGCGCTCTGCTCGAACAGATCCGCCAGCGGTCCGTCGCGATCCGGCAGCGTGACCGTCTCCGGGAGTATCTCGTCGAGCCAGTCACCGAACCCGAAGCCGCTGCGGACGCACAATGCCCCGCACAGACAACCGTGCGCTTCGGCGGCATGGACCGACGAGCCTCCGGCCGCAAGCGCCTGCGCGACTTCGTTGAAGGCCAGCGAGGATGTCATTGGACTTATCCTAACATTCCGACCCGCCGCCGGCCCCGCAAACCCGCGTCCAGCGCGTCAATTGCTTCCCCGCCGAGGCGGCCCTATAGTTCTCCGCATATGAACGATACCGCCGCAAAATCCCCGGTCGATGCCGAGTTGCGCCGCCTCGAGCGCCGACTGGACGAGCTCGTCACCTCCGTGCAGCAGCTCAAGGAAGAGAACCGCGCGCTGCGCCACCGCCAGGACAACCTGATCTCCGAGCGGGCCAACCTCCTGCAGAAGAACGAGCAGGTCCGCGCCCGGGTCGAGGCGATGATCGGTCGCCTCAAGTCGATGGAGCACGGCGCATGAGCGACGATCGCGTCACGCGAGTCAGCGTCCGTGTGCTCGACCGTGAGTACCAGGTCGCCTGTCCGGCCGAGGAGCGCTCGGACCTGCTCGATTCCGCGGAGTACCTCGACGCCAAGATGCGCGAGGTGCGCGATACCGGCAAGGTGGTCGGGCTCGACCGGATTGCCGTGATCTCGGCGCTCAATATCGCGAACGAGCTGATCAAGATGCGCCACAACGGCGGCACGCTCGACGGCGACCTCGGTGCGCGGCTGCGCGGGATGCGCGAGCGCGTCGAGGCGGCGCTGGAGAAAGGCAAACAACTGGAATTGTGAGGACGCAGCATCGCGTCCTCTCGAATTGGCGCCGCCTGCGGTGTTCGACACGGTCCGGGTTACCTCTCGACCGTAAGTCAAAACCCAGGGGAGTCAGGCTCAGTCGGCAGAATTGTGCAGGTCCGCCTTGAGCGGAAAGCCTTAAGTGCCGCAGCCTTCCCCGAATGTTGCTCCATGTCGAGAGCAATGGTTCGTGACGGCACATGCGGGTGGCGCCTTCCCTTTTCCTGCGCGGATCCGCATGGCGCAGCGCTCCAGACAAGTAGCGGATGAACGGCGGCGCCTGCGCGGTCTGCGCCGCGCGGTGGCCGGCCGGGAGCGACGTGTCGCGGAGCGGCGCATCGCGGCGACACTGCGCAGGCTTGGATGTACCGCCCGCGGCCGACGGGTCGCGCTATATCTCGCGCGCGATGGCGAGGTCGACCTCGCGGAGCTGATCCGGGCCGCGCGCCGCGGAGGGGTCCGGCTCTATGCGCCGTACATCACCAGCCGGCGTCGCCGCACGATGCGCTTCATGCCGCTGCGCGACGAACGCGCGCTGCGACGCAACTGGTACGGCATCGACGAACCCGAGTACGGACCGGCTCTCGGCATCGCGCCGGTTCGGCTCGACGTGATCCTGACGCCGCTGGTCGGTTTCGACCGAAATGGCCATCGCCTCGGGATGGGGGCGGGTTACTACGACCGCGCGCTGCGACGGCGGCTCGCAGGTGTCGGCGCCTGGCGACGGCCGCGGCTCATCGGCGTCGCCTTCGCCTGCCAGGAAACCGGCACGATCGCGGCAGCTCCGTGGGACGTGCCGCTCGACCTGGTCGTGACGGAACGCGGCGTGCTGCGCCCCGCACGCGGATCCAACCGACGCACAGGGAGCGAGAAGTGAAGTACTGGCTCTTCAAGACCGAACCATCGACTTTCGGCGTGGAGCATCTCGCGCGCGCGAAGAACGCGACGACCGCATGGGATGGAGTGCGCAACTACCAGGCACGCAACATGCTTCGGGACGAGATGCAGAAGGGCGACCTCGGCTTTCTCTATCACTCGAGCTGCGATGAGCCGGGCATCGCGGGAATCGTCCGCGTGGTGCGTGCCGGCTACCCCGAGGCGGCCGCGCTCGATCGCGAAACATCCCTACTACGATCCCGACAGCGATCCGAAGGAGCCACGCTGGTACAGCGTCGACATCCGCCTCGAGCGTCGCATCGAACCGCCGATCACGCTCGAAACCTTGCGCAAACACGCGCACCGGGGCCTCAAGGACATGGTGATACTGCGGCGAGGCAACCGGCTCTCGGTGACGCCGATTAGCGACCGGGAATGGAGGTTCATACTCACGCTCGCGTGAGAAAGTGTCTTGATTTCCAGCGCGAGCGGCGCATCGATCATCGGATGCGCACGATCGCGCGAGCGCGAATCACCGAGAGGCAGCGCAGAGATCCGTGACGTGCCTCTTGCAATTGAATATTGAATTCTGTAAATACTGCGCCCGGACTAACCCGACATGGAGATCCAACATGGCAGCTAAGGCAAAGAAGTCGTCCAAGAAGAAGGCTGGCAAGAAGAAGGCCGCCAAGAAGAAGTAGGACGCATCGGAACCAGAGGTGGCGACCTCACCGATAGGAAAGATCGCCGCCTCCTCCGAGACGAAGACTGTGCCCGCGAAAGCGGGCACAGTTGTTTCCGGGAGTCGCATCGTGAACCAGGACATCCGCAAGCAGCGCGCAGCCGAGGCGGCGCTCGACCTCGTCGGCGACGGATCGGTGATCGGCGTCGGCACGGGCTCGACCGTCAATTACTTCATCGAGGGCCTGGCGAGCCTGCGCGGCCGGATCGTCGGAGCGGTGTCGAGCTCGGAGGCGAGCGCCCAGCGGCTGAAGGCCCACGACATCCCGGTTCTCGACTTGAACGCCACGGGCGAGCTGCCGCTCTACGTCGATGGCGCCGACGAGGCGACCCGCGGCTTTGCGCTGGTCAAGGGCGGCGGCGGTGCGCTGACCCGCGAAAAGATCGTCGCCGCCGCATCCCGCCGCTTCGTCTGCATCATCGACGACCAGAAGCTGGTCGAGCGGCTCGGTCGCTTCCCGCTGCCGGTCGAGGTCATCCCGATGGGGCGCGGTTACGTCGCGCGGCAGCTCCTGCGGCTCGGCGGTCAGCCGGCACTGCGCGAGGGGGTGGTGACCGACAACGGCAATCACATCCTCGATGTCCGTGGGCTCTCGATCGTCGACCCGATCGCACTCGAGACCGAGATCAACCAGATCGCGGGCGTGGTGACCGTCGGGCTCTTTGCGCGCCGGCCGGCGGACGTTCTGCTGGTCGGCACGGCCGATGGCGTCGTAACGTTGACGCGTGGCGCTTGACCCCGCATTCATCCGCGAGCTGCGCCGCTGCCTGAGCGACGACGAGGTCCTCACCGGGCCGGAGGCGTGCGTCGCGTTCGAATGTGACGCGCTGACGATGTACCGGCGCGTGCCTGACCTCGTGTTGCTGCCGCGAGACAGCGAGGGTGTACAGGCTGTCATGCGCGCCGCAGATCGCCACGGCGTGCCCGTCGTCGCGCGCGGTGCGGGAACGGGTTTGTCGGGTGGTGCGCTGCCGGTGGCAGATGGCTGCCTGCTCGTGCTCAGCCGGCTCAACCGCATCCTCGAGGTCGACCCGCGCCAACGCTTCGCGCGGGTCGAGCCCGGCGTGCCGAATCTCGCGATCTCCCGTGCCGCTGCGCCGCATGGTCTTTACTACGCACCGGATCCGTCGTCGCAGCTCGTCTGCTCGATCGGCGGCAACGTGGCGGAAAACTCCGGTGGCGTGCATTGCCTCAAGTACGGCATGACCTTCCAGAACCTGCTCGAGGTGCGGTTCGTCACGGCGCAAGGAGACCTCGTGACGGTGGGCAGCGCCGCGGGCGATGCTCCGGGGCTGCCGCTGATCGCCCTGCTGTGCGGGTCGGAAGGGATGCTCGGCGTCATCATCCAGGTAACAGTGCGGCTGCTGCCGCGGCCGGAGGCGACCGAGCTGCTGATGGCCGCGTTCGCCGACGTCGCGGCGTGCGCGGCGGCGGTCGGTCGCATCATCGCGGCGGGAGTGATTCCCGCCGGGCTCGAGATGATGGACGGGCCAGCGATCCGCGCGGTGGAGGCGTATCGCGAACTGCGGCTACCCGACTGAGGCCGCGGCGCTGCTGCTCTGCGAGCTCGACGGCCTCCCGCCGACGTCGCGGCCGACGTCCGCCGCGTGGAGGCGATCTTTGGAGAGGCCGGCGCCACGCGGATCCGGCGCGCGCGTGACGCAGCCGAGCGGGCGCAGTTCTGGTCGGGTCGCAAGGCGGCGTTCCCGGCGGTCGGAAGGCTTGCGCCGGACTATTACTGCATGGACGGCACGATCCCGCGTCGCCACCTGGCGGCGGTGCTTGCGGGTATCGGCGAGCTTTCGGTCGCTCACGGGCTGCCCGTCGCGAACGTCTTTCACGCCGGCGACGGCAACCTGCACCCGCTGATCATGTTCGACGCGGGACGACCGGGCGATATCGAGCGCGCCGAGCGCTTTGGCGCCGAGATCCTCGAGCTCTGCATCGCCGCCGGTGGGACGGTCACTGGTGAGCACGGCGTCGGAGTCGAGAAGCTCGGCCCGATGTGCTCGCAGTTCGGCAGCGAGGAGCTGTCGGCGTTTCATGCCGTGAAGCACGCCTTCGACCCGCGCGGCCTGCTCAACCCCGGCAAGGCCATGCCGACACTCGCGCGCTGCGCGGACTACGGCGCGCTGCGCGTGCAGGGCGGGCGGCTGCCCTTCCCCGACCTGCCGCGCTTCTGATCCGTGAGCGATCACGATCTCGGGTCCACTCTGGCCGACCGGCTACGCGACGCGTCGGCGCGCGGCACGCCGCTGCGCCTGGCGGGTGGCGACACCAAGCGCGTTCTACGGCCGGCCGGTCACCGGCGAGACGCTCGATCTGCGCGATCACGCGGGTGTCGTGAACTACGATCCGGCGGAGCTCGTCCTGACGGTGCGCTGCGGCACCCGGCTCGCCGACATCGACACACTGCTCGCAGCCAACAGGCAGCGGCTGCCATTCGATCCGCCACGCCACGGAGCCGATGCCACGATCGGGGGCGCGATCGCGGCGGGTCTTGCTGGTCCGTCGCGTCCGCGTCAGGGTGCGGTGCGCGACTACGTCTCAGGGCGTGCGGCTGCTGACCGGCGATGGCCGGCGCGCTGCGATTCGGCGGCGAGGTGTTGAAGAACGTCGCCGGCTACGACGTCGCACGGCTGATGGCCGGGTCGCTCGGCATCCTGGGTGTGCTGCTCGAGCTGTCGCTCCGCGTGCTGCCGCGGCCGATGGCGGATCTCACGCTCGTCTTCGACGTGGATGGGGCAGCGGCGCTCGATCGGGTGGCTCGCTGGTCGGGTACCTCCTTGCCCCTGGTTGCATCGACATGGGTCGGCGGCCGCTTGTATGCGCGCTTCGAAGGCACGGATGCGACGCTTGCCGCCGTGCATCGGCAAGAGGGAGGCGAGACTCTCGCCCACGGCGCGTCGTTCTGGACCAGCGTGCGCGATCAGACTCACCCGTTCTTTGCCGGGGCCACACGACTCTGGCGGCTGCACGTTCCGGGTGGCGGTGGCTTGCCGCTCGCCGGCGATGCTGCGCTCGTCGAGTGGCAGGGCGCGCAATGGTGGTATCACGATCGGGCGGATGCGGATCTGCGCGCGGTCGCTGCAGCCGCCGGTGGCACGGCCACGCTCTTTCGAGGCGCGACGGACCGGGAGGAGGTGTTTGCGCCACTCACGCCGCCGGTGCTGCGCCTGCATCGCGCGCTCAAGAAGGTCTTCGACCCGGCCGGCATACTTAACCCCGGCCGGATGTATGCCGACCTTTAGCTCGCCGCGAACCGACAACCCGCATGTACACACTGCCCGGAGGCGCCCACGCGAATACCGAACAGGGCCGCACAGCCCGTGAGCTGATCAAGAGCTGCGTGCATTGCGGGTTCTGCCTCGAGGCCTGCCCGACGTATCGCGTGCTGGGGGATGAGCGCGACGGCCCGCGCGGCCGGATCTACCTCATCAAGCAACTGGTGGAAGGCGGGTCGGCCGCAGGGACGCGGATCCACCTCGATCGCTGTCTGACCTGTCGCGCGTGCGAACCGGCCTGTCCGTCGGGCATGCAGTACGGCCGCCTGCTCGACATCGGGCGGAAGATTATCGACCAACAGGGCGTGCGCCCCGTACGCGAACGCGCCGCACGCCGGCTGCTCGCCCGGGTCGTGGCGGATGGACGTCTGTTCGCGATGCTGCTGCGCGTCGGCCGGTGGTTGCGCCCGGTCCTCCCGCAGCGGATCGCGCGCGAGATTCCGCCGGTGGCGGAGGCCGGTGCGTGGCCGCAGGCGCGCCATGCGCGGCGCATGGCGGTGCTCGACGGCTGCGTTCAACCGGCGCTTGCTCCCGGGATCAATGCCGCTGCTGCGCGGGTGCTTGACCGGACGGGTATCTCGCTCATCCGCGTTCGGGACTCGGGTTGCTGTGGCGCCCTTGCGCATCATCTGGGCGACATCGAAGGCGCGCTCGAGGCCGCTCGACGCAACGTGCGCGCCTGCAATGCGATGCTCGACGCCGGTTGCGAGGCGATCGTCAGTACCGCAAGCGGATGCGGGGTACAGACGAAGGACTACGCGCATCTGCTTCGCGACGATCCGGAGCACGCCGCGATGGCGCGGCGTGTCGCCGCTGCGATGCGCGATCTCTGCGAGGTACTCGATCGCGCGACCGTTGCGCGCGCCGCGGCCACACCTCGGATGCAGACTGTTGCGTTCCACGCACCCTGCACGCTGCAGCATGGGCAGGGGCTCGCCGGCCGCGTCGAGGGTCTGCTCGAAGCCGCGGGATACACGCTCGTTTGGGTTGACGAGCCGCAGCTCTGCTGCGGCTCAGCCGGCAGCTATTCGATCCTTCAGCGACGGCTCGCCTCGGAGCTGCGTGCGCGCAAGCTGGCTGGGCTGATGCGAGACAAGCCCGAGTTGATCGCCACGGCCAACGTCGGCTGCCTCGCGCACCTGCAGGCCGCCTCGCCTGTGCCTGTCCGCCACTGGATCGAGCTTCTCTAGGTGCAGTCGAACCAGTCGCTGCGCGGGCGAACCTGTCCGGCCAGGCGCGCTCGATGCCGGCGAACCAGTGCACCTGGAACAGCACGCTACGCAGCAAGCTCAGATCTCCGAGCAGCGACGCAGCAGGTGGTAATCGACGACCCGGTCCGCTGCACTGCCGTCGGGTTGCCAGGATTGTTCGGCACCGGCTGCATGGCAATGCGAAGCATTCGTATCGGCAACCGCCACTCGAACGGCGAGCGCTCCGCACAAGAAAAAGCCCCGCACTGGGCGGGGCTCTTCCAATTGGCTGGGGGACTAGGATTCGAACCTAGGTAAACGGAGTCAGAGTCCGTTGTCCTACCGCTAGACGATCCCCCAAAGGCGGGCGATGCGCCGTAGTCTAATCAGCGCTTGGAGAACTGTGTACCGCGGCGGGCCTTGCGGAAGCCGACCTTCTTGCGCTCGACTTCGCGCGCATCGCGGGTAACGAAGCCCGCCGTGCGCAGCGGCTTGCGGAACGATTCATCGTACTCGATCAGCGCCCGGGTCAGCCCGTGACGGATCGCGCCGGCCTGTCCGGTGATTCCGCCGCCGGCGACATTCACCTCGACATCGAACCGGTCGATCATCTGCACCGCCTCGAGCGGCTGTCGGACGATCATCCGCGCCGTCTCGCGACCGAAGAACTCCTCGATCGTGCGGTCATTGATCCGGATGCTGCCCTTGCCCGGCCGCAGGTGAACGCGGGCGGTGGAGGTCTTGCGGCGGCCGGTTCCGTAGTTGGTGTTCGCGGGCATCGTTGGTCCTGAGATCGCGGCGAGTGTGGTTTACAGGTCGAGGGGCTTCGGCTGCTGCGCGGCGTGGGGGTGCTTGTCGCCCTTGAACACGTGCAACTTGCGATACATCTGCCGGCCGAGCGGGTTCTTCGGCAGCATGCCCTTCACGGCGAACTCGATCGCACGCTCGGGGTGCTCGGCCATCAGCTTCTCGAGCGACTTGCTCTTGATGCCGCCGATTGCGCCCGTGTGCCAGTAGTAGATCTTGTCGCGCAGCTTGTCCCCGGTGACGCGGATTTTCTCTGCGTTCAGCACGATGATGTGGTCGCCCGTGTCCACGTGCGGCGTGTATACGGCCTTGTGCTTGCCGCGGAGGCGCATCGCGACCTGGGTGGCGAGGCGGCCGAGCGTCTTGCCGCTCGCATCTACCACGTACCAGTCGCGCCGCACGCTCTCAGAACGCGCAAAAACTGTGCTCATACGAAGGCTCCAAAACCCGGGCCGGGGCCCCCCGCCGGCCCCGACGGCCCCCGACGGAGAGACGGCTAGGCAGGGCGGCGGCGCTTGGCGGGCGCCGTGCAAAAGAGCCGCGAATCTTACTTCACGGGACCGGGCATTGCAAAGCGCGGAGGCCCCGAACTACCGGGTCCGCGGGCCCTGCCCTGCAGCCTAATATAAGATGTGTCCATGCCCGGAAATCCCCGTGCACTGAGCCTCGCAGACCGCCTGATCCGGGGGGTCGACCAGGGCCTGCGCACTGTGGCAGCGGCCAATGTCGCAGCCCGACCCTACCCTGCCGCCGCCGTGCCGGAGTCGCCCGCCGACCCTGCCACCCGCCGTCACGCGGCCGGCCTGATGCGGGTAAACCACGCGGGTGAGATTGCCGCTCAGGCGCTTTATCACGGCCAGGCCCTTACGGCCCGGGATGCACAGGTACGCAGCGTGCTCGAGGACGCCGCCCGGGAGGAAACCGACCATCTCGCGTGGTGCGAGCAGCGTGTCCGCGAGCTGGGCAGCCGCACCAGCCTGCTGGCACCCGCCTGGTACGCCGGCTCATGGCTGATCGGTGCGCTTGCGGGACTGGCGGGCGACCGCGTGAGCCTGGGGTTCGTTGCCGAGACCGAGCGGCAGGTCGTCGAGCACCTGCAATCGCACCTGCGCGAACTGCCGGCGAGCGATCTGCGCTCGCGCAAGGTCGTCGAGCAGCATGCGTGACGACGAAGCACGCCACGGCGCCGCAGCCCGGGAATCGGGTGCGCGCGAATTGCCCGAGGCGATCCGCCGCCTGATGCGGCACACTGCGCGCGTGATGACACGGACCGCGTATCGGATCTGAGTGCTTGCGGCCTGCGCGACACTTGTATTAAATCCGCGGAACTTTTTTACATAAACCACGGGACGGGGAGCATGGAGACCGCTGGCAGACCACTGAGCGACATTCCTGCGATCAATCGGTTCCTGAGTTATTGCCGCATCCGCACGGTGCCATCCAAGACCGTGCTCATCCACGCGGGCGACGTACCGGACGTCCTGTACTACGTCATCAAGGGCTCGGTGGAAGTCCTGATCGAGGACGAGGAAGGCAACGAGATGGTGCTGGCCTATCTCAACAAGGGCCAGTTCTTCGGCGAGATGGGTCTCTTCAACGACCAGCCGCAGCGGAGCGCGTGGGTCCGGACCCGCTCGCAGTGCGAGCTCGCCGAGATGACCTACCCGCGGTTCCGCCAGATCGCCGCCGAGAGCCCGACCCTGCTGTTCGAGCTTGCGACCCAGCTCGCGAGCCGCCTCGACCGCACCAACCGCAAGCTGGGTGACCTCGCGTTCGTCGACGTCACCGGCCGGGTGGCGCACGCGATCATGGATCTCTGCAACGAGCCGGACGCGATGACGCATCCGGAAGGCACACAGATCAAGGTCAGCCGCCAGGAGCTGTCGCGGCTGGTCGGCTGCTCGCGTGAGATGGCCGGGCGCGTGCTGAAGGTGCTGGAAGAACAGGGCCTGCTGACCGCCCGCGGCAAGACGATGGTGGTTTACGGCGTGCGTCCCAAGCTCAAAGGCAAGGCCGCGCAGATGGCCGGCGCCGCCGGCGCACCCGCGCCTATCTCGCTCCGTGCCCACAAGGCCACGACCGCGGACGACGAAGAGGACGAGGACGAAGACGAGGACTGAGAAAACCGGCTCCGAGCCGACTTAGTCGCGATCAATCTGGCATCCGAGCCGAGTTCTCGCGGGCGCCGGCGCGCAGCGCGGCAATCGTGGCGCGATAGTCCCGCGAGCCAAAAATCGCTGAGCCCGCCACGAAGGTATCGGCGCCAGCCGCGGCGATGCTGCCGATGTTGTCGATCTTGACGCCGCCGTCCACCTCCAGCCGTATCTCTCGGCCGCAGCGATCGATCAGCTCGCGTACGCGCTGGATCTTGGGCAGCACGCTCGGGATGAAGGACTGCCCGCCGAAGCCGGGATTTACCGACATCAGCAGCACGAGGTCGATCTTGTCGAGCACGTGATCGAGCCAGTTCAGGGGCGAGGCCGGATTCAACACCAGGCCCGGCCGGCACCCCTGTTCGCGGATCAGTTCGATCGTGCGATCGACGTGGTCGGTCGCCTCCGGGTGAAAACTGATCCAGGTCGCCCCCGCCTTTGCGAAGTCAGGCACGAGGCGATCCACCGGCCGCACCATCAGGTGCACGTCGATCGGTGCAGTGATGCCGGCCTTTCGCAGTGCGTCGCAGACCAGCGGGCCGACTGTCAGATTCGGCACGTAATGGTTGTCCATCACGTCGAAGTGAATCAGGTCGGCGCCCGCGGCGAGCACCTCGCGCACTTCCTCGCCGAGGCGGGCGAAGTCGGCTGAGAGGATCGATGGTGCAATCCAGGGCTCGAGCATCGGGACTCCCGTGTCGCGTGAGCGCACTGTAGCAGGCCGACGCTACTTCATCCCGCGGTGACGCTTGAGGAGCTCGTAGGCCGCAAGCACCTGCTTCGTCCGCTCATGCGCCGCGGCAACCATCGATTCCGGGAGCCCGTTCGCTACCAGCTTGTCCGGGTGATTGCGGCTCACGAGCCGGCGATAGGCACGCGTCAGCTCCGCATCGCTTGCCGACTGCTGCACGCCGAGCACACGGTAGGCATCGATGATGCGCGCCGCGGCGGCGCCCGGCGACTGCGCGTCTGCGCCAGCGCCCGCCTGCGCGCGCATGCGCAGCATCGCTTCGAGCGAGGCGAACTCGAGCGCCGAGACACCAAGCACCTGGCACATCTCGTGGAACACGGGCCGCGCCGCGGCCGTGAGGCCGTTGCCCTGCAGCGCCGCCTCGAGCTGTATCTGCAGGAACATCCGTCGCAGGTCGCCGCGCCGTCCGATGAGCCGGCGCAGTTCCTCGAGCGTTTCGCGCAGCGCGAAGTCGGGCCGCTTGCCGTCGGTGAAGTACGCGATCGCGCGCCGGACATCCGCCTCCCCGAGCGAGAAGCGCCGCATCGCGGCGCGGGCGGCCTCGATTTCCTGCTCGGAGACCCGACCATCCGACTTTGCGACCTGCCCCATGACCTGGAAGGTCGCGCGAAAGAACGCCGCGCTCAGCACCTGCGGGTCGGCGCCGCCCAGCTGACCGGCAGCGAGCCGGCGATCGTACAGGTGGCCGATCAGGAAACCGATAACGGCACCGATCCAGCCGCGACCCACCATCGCACCGATCAGCGCGCCAAGCACCTTGCCGTACCAACCCATGGATTCCTTGACCGTCGCCGGAGGCGCCTGCAACATCGGGCGCTTTCTTAGGCGGCGTATGGTAGCAGCCCTGCAGGGCGCCACGCCGCACGCACCGGAAGACGCATGTCCGCCGACAGCAAGCCTTCGCCGCCGATGCACGAATCGCAGGTCGCCGGGCTTGCGCGGCTGCATCAGGGCAAGGTGCGCGATATCTACGCGGTCGACGACGGGCACATGCTGATCGTCACCACCGACCGCCTGAGCGCGTTCGACGTCGTGCTGCCCGATCCGATCCCGGGAAAGGGTCGCGTGCTGACGCAGATCTCGAACTACTGGTTCGCGCTGACACGGCACATCGTGCCCAACCACCTGTCGAATTATCCGCTGTCACGCGCGGTGCCCGACGATGCCGCGCGCGCATTGCTCGCGGATCGCAGCATGATCGTGCGGCGACTGACCGCGCTCCCGGTCGAGGCGGTCGTGCGCGGCTATCTCATCGGCTCCGGCTGGAAGGATTACCAGCGCACCGGCGAGGTTTGCGGCATCGCGCTTCCCGCCGGGCTCGAGCTCGCAGACCGGCTGCCCACGCCGATCTTCACACCCTCGACCAAGGCCGAGCGCGGACAGCACGACGAGAACGTCGGCTTCGCGCATATCGAGGCACTGATCGGCGGCGCGCGCGCCGCGCAGGTACGCGACGCCGCGGTTGCGCTGTACGCGTTCGCCGCCGAACTCGCACTCAGGCGCGGCATCATCATCGCCGACACGAAGTTCGAGTTCGGCGTCGACGATGCGGGGACCCTGACCCTGATCGACGAGGCGCTGACGCCGGATTCATCGCGCTTCTGGCCGGTCGATACCTACCGGCCCGGGACCAGCCCGCCGTCGTTCGACAAGCAGTTCGTGCGCGACTATCTCGAAACGCTCGACTGGGACAAGCGCCCGCCCGCGCCGCACCTGCCCGCCGACGTCATCCGCCGCACCAGCGAGAAGTACCAGGAGGCGCTGCGTCGGCTGACGGGAGAACAGGAATAGCCGCTTCTATCCCCGTTTCTTCTCCCACGCCGCGATGACGCGATGCAGCTCGCGCACGCCATCGGTGAGCGCCGCTGGCCCGGGCTGCAGGATGATCGATGACTTGACCTCGTGCAGCTCGCCATCGCGAACCGCGGGCACCTCCATCCAGCCGGCACGCGCCGCCACCGCACGCGGGTTGAATTTCTTGCCGCACCAGGAGCCGAAGATCAGGTCGGGCGCGCGCCGCGGGATCTCGAGCGGGTCGGCGATGATGCGGTCGCGCCCGAGCCCCTGCTGAGCGAGCTCCGGACACACGTCGTCGCCGCCCGCGATGCCGATCAGCTCCGATACCCAGCGTATGCAGGAGATCTGCGGCTCGTCCCATTCCTCGAAGTAGACGCGCGGCCGGCGCGACAAGCGCGCGGCGGATCCGCGTATCGCGTCAAGGCCCGCCTCGAGCTCTGCGGCGAGCGCCGCCGCCTTGGCCTCGCAGCCGATCATTCCGCCCAGCGTGCGGATCACGCGCAGGATCTCGGCGACGCTCCGCTGGTTGAAGACGTGTACCTCGATGCCGTTGCGGACGAGCTCGGCGGCGATGTCCGCCTGCAGATCCGAAAAACCGAGCACCAGGTCGGGCGCCAGCGCCACGATCCGGTCGATCTTCGCGCTGGTGAACGCCGACACCCGCGGCTTTTCCCTGCGCGCCCGCGGCGGGCGGACCGTGAAGCCCGAGATGCCGACGATGCGCCAGTCCTCGCCGAGCAGGTACAGCGTTTCCGTCGTCTCCTCGGTCAGACAGACGATGCGGCTCGGGTACTGCGCGGCAGACGCACTCATGCGTCTAATCTAGCAAACAGCCCGCGAACGGGGCTGCACTTGCCGACCTGCCGGGCGCATGCAAGGCTTGCAGCGCCGACAACATCCCCCTCCATGCTTCTCAGCCTGCAGCGCAAGTTCGAGCATTGGGTCTTCGACCTGCCTGAAGCCGTCGGCGGGCGCCCGCTCGGCTGGCTTGCCGCCCCGTTGCGCTACGTCTACGCGCTGCTGCGGGACATGAGCCAGGGAGGTCTCGGCCTGCGTGCGATGAGCCTCGTGTATTCGACGCTGTTCGCGCTCGTGCCGATCGTCGCGGTCGCGTTTGCCGTGCTGAAGGGTTTCGGCTATGGGAGCGAGCTCGAACCCGTCCTGTTTGAATTCCTGAAGCCGCTGGGCGATCAGGCGTCTGTGGTCACCGAACGGATCATGGGATTCGTCGAAAACGTGCAGAGCACCGTGCTGGGCACGATCGGGGTCGTGTTCCTGATCTACACCACCGTGACGATGATCCAGAAGGTCGAAGAAGCCCTCAATTTCGCATGGCATGTCGAACGGCCGCGGAGCCTCGGCCGGCGTATCACCGAGTACCTCGTCGTGATGCTGATCGGTCCCCTCGCGGCGGTGCTCGTGCTGGTGACGCTCGCGTCCGTCGAAGGCAGCGCGGCGGTGGCCAGCCTCGAGGGACTCGCCACCGGGGAGACCGGCCGGCTCCACGTTGCTCCGTACCTCCTCACGATCGGGCTGTTCCTGTTCGTATACATGTACATTCCCAATACGCGCGTGCGGTTCGTCCCGGCACTAATCGGCGCCGTAACGGCGGGTTCGCTGTGGACCATGGTCGGCGCGATATTCACCCGCATCGTCGTCTATTCCACGAAGACGATGATCATCTACGCGGGCTTCGCCGTGGTGCTGCTCTTTCTGCTGTGGCTGTACCTGAGCTGGCTGATCCTGCTGCTTGGCGCACAGCTCTCGTTCTACCTGCAACACCCCGAGCACCTCCGCACCGGGCACGAGGACGTGGACGTGACAGGCGCGCTGCGCGAGCGGCTCGCGATGTCGGTCATGTGGCTGCTGGGCGAGCGGTTCCTCGACGGCGGACCACGCTGGACCGTCAACAAGCTGGCGGAACGGCTGATGATGCCGGGGCACGTGCTGAACGACGTGATATCCGAGCTCGAGGCTCAGGGCCTCATACTGACGGCCGAGGACGACTCCGTGGCGCCAGGACGCGATCTGGCCATGATCAAGCTTGCCTCGATCATGGACGCGGTCCGCCACGCGGCGCCGAACCCGCGCTGTCCGCAACCGCGCCCGGTGGCAGCGGCCGACCTGACTTCCCAGGCGATGGACCAGGCGATGCGGGACGCGCTGGGCGAGCGCACGCTTCGCGACCTGCTGGCGGCGGATGCGCCGGGCGCTGGCACGGTCTAACATGCCCTTGTCGCAAGCTGCGACGTACTGCTTACAGTTGACCCGTGAGAAAGTCATTCAATGAATGAGCCTCCGCGTTCGCCCGAACCACTTCCGGTAGTCAAGGACAGGACAGGTATCGAGGGCCTCGACGACATCCTCGCCGGCGGGTTCTATCCCCATCGAACGTACCTGGTGGAAGGCGTACCGGGGTCGGGTAAGACCACCCTGGCGATGCAATTTCTGCTCGAAGGCGCGCGACTGGGTGAGCCCGTGCTGTACGTGACCCTCTCCGAAACCGAGGAGGAGCTGCGTACCGTGGCCGAATCCCACGGCTGGTCATTGGCCGGGATCACGATCCGCGAGTTGATTGCAAGCGAAGACAGCCTCCGGCCGGACGACCAGTACACGATGTTCCACCCCTCGGAGGTGGAGCTGAGCGAGACGACAAAGGCAATCCTTGCGGACGTGGAACGAATCAAGCCTGCGCGGCTGGTATTCGATTCACTCTCGGAGTTTCGGCTGCTCGCAGGCAGCCCGTTGCGGTACCGCAGGCAGATTCTCGCGCTCAAGCAGTTTTTTGGCGGCCGACGCTGCACCGTGCTGCTCCTCGACGACCTGACCAGCCACGACCACGACCTGCAGGTGCAGAGCATCGCGCACGGCGTGGTGCGGCTCGAGCAGTTCTTTCCGGAGTACGGGGCGGAGCGGCGGCGGCTCATCGTTCTCAAGTACCGCGGCGTCCGATTCCGGGGCGGATATCACGACTACGTCATTCTGCGCGGGGGAATCGCGGTCTATCCGCGGCTGATCGCCAGCGAACACCGTCAGACGCCGTCGTTGGAAAAGCTCGCCAGCGGCATCGCCGAGATGGATCAGTTGCTGGGCGGCGGCATCGAACGGGGCACCAGCACGCTGATCGTCGGCGCGGCAGGAACCGGCAAGTCGTCGCTGGTCGCGCAATTTGTCTCGGCTGCAGCCGCGCGGGGCCAGAACGCGGCGATGTTCATCTTCGACGAGAGCATCAACACATTGCTCACCCGCGGCGATGGCCTGGGAATCGACGTTCGCAGCCATGTGGAGAGCGGCAGGATCACCGTGCGGCAGGTGGATCCAGCCGAGCTCTCGCCGGGAGAGTTTTCCCACGCGATCCGCGGGGCGGTCGAGCGCGACAAGGCGACCGTCGTGGTGATCGACAGCCTGAACGGTTACCTCAATGCCATGCCAGGCGAGCGCTTCCTGATCATACAGTTGCACGAGATCCTGACGTATCTGGGTCAAGCCGGCGTCGCCACCCTGCTGATCGGCGCGCATCAGGGCCTGATTGGTGCCCACATGATCACCCCCGTCGACGCCAGCTACCTGGCGGACGCGGTGATCCTGATGCGCTATTTCGAGACCAGGGGAGAAGTCCGCCAGGCTATTTCGGTCGTCAAGAAGCGGGGCGGCGCGCACGAGCGCAGCATCCGCGAATTTCGCCTGGAGAGCGGCGTCGGCATCAGCGTCGGTCCACCGCTGCGGCACTTCCGCGGAGTGCTGACCGGCGTGCCCGTTGAAGACAGATCCGAATCTCCACGCGACGGAGACAGCTTGCGATGACCGACGAGCACGACAACCAGGGACGGTTGCTCGTGTTGGCTCCAACGGGCAAAGACGCGTCATTGACCACGTCCATCCTCGAAAGGGCCGGCGTGGCATGTGTCAGCTGTGCGGACATCGTGCAACTCTGCCAGGAGCTCGACGCGGGCGCGGGGGCCGTGCTCGTGCCGGAGGAGGCCGTCGCGGAGGACAAGGGCCAGCGCCTCATCGAGTGGCTGCGCCGGCAGCCGCCGTGGTCGGACCTGCCCGTGCTGGTTCTCGCCCGCCCGGGTGCGGCCTCGGCGGCGGTGGCCGCGGCGATGGACCTGATCGGCAACGTCACGGTCCTCGAGCGGCCGACGCGGGTGTCGTCGTTCGTGAGCAGCTGTGCGCACGGCGCTTCGTGCGCGGCGGCGGCAATACGAGATGCGCGACTATTTCATGGAGCGCGAGAAAGGCATGCAGGCGCAGGCGCGTTTGGCCTCGATCGTCGCGTCCTCGGACGACGCAATCATCAGCAAGACCCTCGACGGGATCATTCTCAGCTGGAACGCGGGCGCCGAGCGCATCTTCGGATATTCGGCGGCCGAGGCGATCGGCCAGTCGATCACGTTTCTCATCCCCCCCGAACGACAGGAAGAGGAGCCAGCGGTCCTCCGATCGCCTGCGCCGGGGTGAACGCATCGAGCACTTCGAAACCGTACGCGTGGCGAAGGACGGCCGGCGAATCGATGTATCCATCACCGTGTCCCCTATTCGAGACGCCGACGACAGGGTCGTCGGTGCATCGAAGGTCGCACGGGACATCACGCCCCGCAAGCGGGCCGAAGCGGCGCTCCGCGACGCCGACCGCCGCAAGGACGAGTTCCTGGCCATCCTCGCGCACGAGTTGCGAAACCCGCTCGCGCCGATCCGCAACTCCCTGCACATCCTCAGGCTGCTCAGCGAGCAGGACGCCGATGCCAAGCAACTCACGGAGTTGATGGAACGGCAGGTCAATCACATGGTTCGCCTGATCGACGACCTGCTGGAGGTTTCCCGCATCACCAGCGGGAAGATCGACTTGCGCAAGGAAGCCATCGAGATTGCCTCGCTGGTTCGCACCGCCGTGGAAACGAGCCGGCCGCTGATCGAGGCCGCTGGCCACCAGCTGGTTGTCGCGCTTCCGCCCGAACCCCTCACCCTGCACGGCGATCCCGTCCGTCTCGCACAGGTCTTTGCCAATCTCCTGAACAACGCTGCGAAATACACTCAGGCCGGCGGGCGGATCTGGTTCACGATCCGGCGGGAGGGTGCGTCGGCAACCGTCTCGGTGCGCGACACGGGCGTCGGCATCCCGTCCGACATGCTGCCCCGTGTATTCGACCTGTTCAGACAGATCGATCGACACGCCGGGCAAGCCCAGGGCGGGTTGGGAATTGGCCTGACCCTCGTGAAGAGCCTGGTCGAGCTGCACGGCGGCACTGTCAATGCCTACAGCGAAGGTAATGGACGAGGCAGCGAGTTCGTGGTTCATCTGCCGCTGGCGGAGGAGCCGGCATACGCTGGCAGCCGGAAGAGCGCGACCAGTTCGACCCTGGCTCTTGCTCCAAAGCGTGTGCTGGTGGTGGACGACAATCGCGACGCGGCTGAAAGCCTCGGCATGCTGCTGACAATGCTCGGTGCCACCGTGCACGTGTCCTATAGCGGCGCGGACGCGTTGAAGGCGCTCGCGACTCATAAGCCTTCCGTGGTACTGCTCGACATAGGCATGCCCGAAATGGACGGCTACGAGGTTGCACGCAGAATCCGCGAGCTGCCCGATTTTCGGGATGTCACACTCATCGCACTGACCGGTTGGGGACAGGAAAAGGACCGGCGCAGGTCGCGTAGAGCCGGCTTCGATTTCCATCTGACCAAGCCGGCCAACGTCGACGCCCTCGAAACCCTGCTGGTTTCCCTTGAAGGTCGCGCCTGAACGCGCTCATGGCGTCTGCAGTTCGCAACCTTAGCCACCGAGGCAAAGCGCACGAGGCACGTCATGCACAGGAGCAGGCTCGCGGGATTCATCATCGATTGCAGGACGGACGATCTGGACGCAGCGGCCGCCTTCTGGGGCGGCGCGCTCGGCATGGAAATCCGGGATCTTCCGGGCGAGGAGGATAAATACATCGAGCTGGTGTATCCCGACGGCCGGCTGCATATCGAGGTGCAGTCGGTGTCGCACCCCAGTCGCGTTCACCTCGACATTGAATCGGACGACGTCGAAGCCGAAGTACGGCGGCTCGAGGGTCTCGGAGCCAAACGCGTGGAGAAGATCAACACCTGGTGGGTGCTCGAGGCTCCGACCGGGCAGCGTTTCTGCGTCGTGCGCGCGAAGACGTCCGCCTTTGGCAAGCAAGCGAAAGAATGGGATACCGAAGCGTGACCGGAGCCTCGCCACCGATGCAGTTCTACGGTCATCCGTTTTCCTCCTACTGCCAGAAGGCGCTGATCGCCTTCTACGAGAACGATATCCCCTTCGAGTTCCGCCTGCTGACGCCCGACGACGAAAGAGACAGCGGCGGAGCATGCGCGGTTGTGGCCACTCAGGCGCATGCCGGTGCTCGTCGACGGAGACCGTACGATCGTCGAGGCCAGCATCATCGTCGAGTATCTCGGGCTGCGGTATCCCGCGCGGACTCGCCTGCTTCCGGCCGATCCCGCAGCGGCACTGAACGTTCGGATGCTCGACCGGTTCTTCGACAACTACGTCATGACACCGATGCAGAGGATCGTGTTCAACTGCATCCGCGCGCCCGAAAACCGCGATCCCTACGGCGACGACGAGGCACGCAGGCTGCTCGACGTCGCATACGACTGGCTCGACGATACGCTGCGCGGCCGCACCTGGGCCTCGGGCGGGGACTTCAGTCTTGCGGATTGTGCCGCGGCGCCGGCTCTGTTCTATGCCGACTGGGTGCATCCGGTGGGCCGTGCGCACGCGAACGTCCAGGCCTATCGGAGCCGGTTGCTGTCGAGACCTTCGTTCGCGCGAGCCGTGGACGAGGCCCGACCGTACCGCGCGTTATTTCCGCCCGGTGCGCCGGATCGTGACTGATCCGCCGTCTGGATGAACCGGAACCTCATCTTTCTGCCGGTTCTCCTGCAGGTACTCATCACGCTGTATGCGTACGTCCTCCTTGGCGGCGCAAAGTCGCGCGCGACGAAGGCCGGCCTCGTCAATGACGCCCGCCGGGCGCTGCATGACGACGCGTGGCCGGACCAGGTCATCCAGATCAACAACAACATCCGCAACCAGTTCGAGCTGCCGGTGCTGTTCTATGTGCTCGTCATCGTCCTGTGGGCGATCGACGCCGCCGGAGCGCTTTCGCTGGTCGTCGCCTGGCTCTTTGCACTGAGCCGCGTGGCACATCTGTACGTCCACACCGGCTCCAACTACGTCCCGCTGCGACGCAAGATATTCACGTTCGGCGTCATCATGATCATCGTTCTGGCTGGCATCGCTGCCGTCAGACTGCTTTCCGGCTGACTCCGACCATTACAGCGCAAGCATGACCGCCGTCGAACGACTGACTGCCGATCAGGCCGAAACGCTGCTCCCGCAGTTGATCGCCCTGCTTCAGGACGCGGTGGACGACGGCGCCTCCGTCGGGTTCCTGCGGCCACTGTCTCCGGAGGTCGCCCTGGGCTACTGGCGCGAGGTCTTCCGCGAAGTCGGCGAGGAGTCACGCATCCTGCTGATCGCGCGGCGCGAGGGAGCCCTCGTCGGCAGCGTCCAGCTCGGGCTATGCACGAAGCCTAACGCGCTGCACCGCGCCGAGGTTCAGAAGCTGCTCGTGCACACCCGATGGCGCCGTCGGGGCATCGGGCGGAAACTGATGAAGGCGCTCGACGAAGAGGCACGCCTGGCTCGGCGATCGCTGCTCTACCTCGATACCGAGCCCGACAAGCCGGCGTTCGAGATGTACAAGCAGAGCGGCTGGTTGCGGGCGGGGGAAATTCCGGAATATGCACGCACGCCGGACGGGCAGCTGCACAGCACCGTTCTGTTCTATCGCCGCGTCTGAGATCACGCCCGATGAGGCGTGCGTCAGACCGGCCGTGCCGGCGCCTGCCAGGAAACGAGGCGCTTGCGCAGCAGGGCCTGCCGCGCTTCCCATTCCGAGGCGGGCTCCATCGGCACCAGGAAATCTGACTGACCGCCGGCATGGATCGCGACCGGCACGCCGTCCCGGAACAACACGCGGTTTCCGGCAAGCGCAGGGACGCGCGGCCCGGGTGTCACGATGCCGGTCAGGTTGAGCGGATCGGCGGCGGACAGGCCGATGAGGTCGCCCGTCGGCTCGCGCCGGCGCACCGCGCGCAATGCCGTGACCGCCTCGGGGAGCGCGTATTGCTCGCCGCTCATGCCCGCCACGAAGCGTCCGCCCCGGATCGTTCCCTGCGCCTCGAGCCTTCGATACACGCGCAGCAGAGCGTGCCACGGCGGCAACCATTCGGCCTCTCGCTCGAGAACACGACGGAACACGACGCCGTAGCGGCGGAGCAGGATCGCGGCGATCTGCTCGACCGACTCGGCGGCCGAGGCTGGCGTTCCCCGCCGCATCAGACTCCAGCGCCCGGCATCCTCCAGTCCGAAGAGTGCGATGCGTCGCCGTCTCGCGGCGAGACGCCGTCTGCGCTCCGATGGAATCAGAAGCGCCCGCAGACCGCTGTAGCTGTCGGCGTTCACGAGGCCGGCAGCGACCACCTCGGCGAGCGCCGCCTCGGCCTGCGCGCGCAGCAAGCCCGTTCCGCCAACGAGGTCGTCGAAGAACGAGGCGCCGTGACTGCGGAGATGCTCCACCAGCGCCTGGGCGGGATGCGAGAGCTGCATGTCGTCGCGCGGCTGCTCGGTCAGCGATTGCCAGAGGAGCCAGTTCTTGCGGGTCAGCAGGGTGATCGGCGTCGTGCGCACCGGGGCCGCGGTCATCCCCTTGGCGGGCGTGAGCCGCGCCCAGAGCGCTCGACCCGACTGACACAGACTGTCGAGCCAGTTCGGGTCGTATTCGTGCATGCGCGCGGGGAGCACGTCCGATTCCCAGGCGGCCGCCGGGATCTCATACCCCTCGAGCTGTGCGATGACCGCCGCCAGCGATTCGATGCCTTCCGGACGCGGATCGCTCGTCACGCCCTGCCAGTCGAGCAGAAAGCGCATGAAGTCCGCAGACGACACCGGCTCGATCTCGGCGCGCAGCGTGCGGATCGTGTAGCGGTGTATGCGCGCGAGCAGGCGCCGCTCGCACCACTCGGCCCCCGCGATGGCCCGCAATCGCAGCCCGCGTCGCCATCCGCCGGCGTGAACTGCCCACGCAGCACGAAGCCCTCGCTCTCGAGCGCAGTGAGAGCCGCCTCGACTTCGTCGTCGGCGAAGCCAAGCGAAGCAGCCACCGGTGCGACCGTCACCGGCCCCAGGCCCTGCAGGCGCAGGCGCACCAGCTCGATCACGGCTTCCTCGCGCGCCCAGGCGCGGGCTGAGTGTTCCGGGGGCGCGTCGATCGCTGGATCGAGCCGCCCTTGCGTGTGGACTGCAGCCAGCATTGGCAGCATCTCGGCGGCGGCCCAGAACTCGCGCCCGGCGGCATTGAGCCGCGTTGCGCGACGGGCGGCGATGAGCGCATCGAGCAACGGCGACCAGCCGGAGCGTGCCCCCTCCTCCGCGGTCACGAGACCGAGCGATATCAGCGCATCGTGCAGCTCGTCCGCGGTTTGCGCCTCGGGCCACGCCTCCTCGCGGACAGCCGCGATTGCGGCCGGGTCGAGCCGACCCATGTCGGCCGCGGACTCCGGATCGAGCCAGCGTCGCGACGCGACGGCCTGCGTGCGCCGTTCCTCGAGCGGAGCATCGTCGAGATACGCGTACGGCCGCGCGGTGAGGATCTCCGCCGCGAGCG
This sequence comes from uncultured Gammaproteobacteria bacterium, assembly GCA_963728295.1. Lineage (GTDB taxonomy): Bacteria > Pseudomonadota > Gammaproteobacteria > Steroidobacterales > Steroidobacteraceae > DATJKD01. The sequence goes on from CAVSKB010000019.1 coordinate 587,557, forward strand.
GCGACGGCGCGGGGAGGTCGCGCGTGACGACGCGCGTCTCGCCACGCTCGATGCTGCGCAGCAGCGCCTTGAGCCCATCGACGTCCATGGCCTCGTACAGGCAGTCCGCGAGCGTCTGCTTCACGAGCGGATGATCCGGCACTCTCGCGCTCGCCCGTGACGTTCTCCGCGCAGGCGAGCTGCTGGGGAAACACCACCGCGATCAGATCTTCCGCCGCCATGCGCTGCAGCGGCGCGCGGCGTGCGCTTGCCGCCCTGGTTTCGGCGGATCGCGAGCGAAATGCTTGCGTTCCAGCGCCAGCGCGTCGTGAAGAGCGGCGCGTCGAGCACCGCCTGCACGAGCACATCCTCGACGGATCTCGCTGTTGAGGAAGCGCGCGACGCCCGTCGAGCTCGAAGCTGTGCGTCTCGCCGAGCGACAGCACGATAGCGTCCTCCGTGGCCGCCGCCTGCAGCTCGAAGTTGAAGGCGCGGCAGAAGCGCTTGCGCAAGGCAAGCCCGAAGGCGCGGTTGATGCGCGCGCCGAGCGGGGCGTGGATGACGAGCTGCATTCCGCCGGATTCGTCGAAGAAACGCTCGAATACCAGCGTGTCGGTCGTGGGCAGTCGTCCCAGCACGGCCTTGGCGGCGGCGAGGTATTCGACGAGTTGCTGCGCGGCCGACCCGATCGATGCGCAGGCGCTGCACAACCTGGTCGGTCGCATGCACGACCGAATCGCCGGTCACCTCGGGCAGCAGCGCCTCGACGCTTTCCCGCAGGCGCGACACCGCCGCGGACAGCTCTGGCGTCCGCGCCGGTGCCTCGCCCAGCCAGAACGGGATGCTGGGCGGCTGACCCTTTGCGTCCTCGACCCGCACCCGGCCCGCCTCGACGCGCAGGATCCGATACGAGGTATTGCCGAGCTGGAAGATGTCGCCCTGCAGGCTCTCGACGGCGAAGTCCTCGTTGAGAGTGCCGACGAAGGTGCCGGCCGGCTCGAGGATGACCTGATAGTCGGCGTTGTCGGGGATCGCGCCGCCGCAGGTGATGGCGGTCAATCGCGCGCCACGCCGCGCGCGCGCAGCCGGTGATTCACCGCATCGCGATGCAGATAGGCGCCGCGCCGGCCGCGCCGTGTGCTGATGCCCTCGGCGAGCATCCGCACGACGTCGTCGAAGTCCTTGCGCTCGAGGCGCCGGTACGGCCATGCGCGCGTGACGAGCGCGAAGAGCTCGTCCTCCCCGTACTCGCGCGCCGACACCTCGGCCACGATCTGCTGCGACAGCACGTCGAGCGGATGCGCGGGAATGCTCAGTCGATCGAGCTCGCCGCGACGCACCGCGTCGAGGAGCGCCACCGATTCGACCAGCTCGTCGCGGCTCGAGGGAAACAACCGGCCCTTCGGCACGCCGCTGACCGAGTGGTTGGCGCGACCGACCCGCTGCAGAAACACCGAGATGGAGCGCGGCGAGCCGAGCTGGCAGACGAGCTCGACGTCGCCGATGTCGATTCCCAGCTCGAGCGAAGCGGTGGCGACCATCGCCTTGAGCTTGCCCGCCTTGAGGCGCTGCTCCGCGTCGAAGCGCTGCTCCTTCGCGAGGCTGCCGTGGTGCGCCGCGACGTTTTCCTCACCGATGCGCTCGGCGAGGTGGCGCGTGACGCGCTCCACCATCCGTCGCGTATTGGCAAAGATGAGCGTCGTGTGGTGCTGCGAGATGAGCGCGGCAAGCTGATCGTAGACGGTGGCCCAGACTTCGCCGGACATCACCGCCTCGAGCGGCGCACCCGGCATGACGAGGGCGAGGTCCCGCTCGCGCACGTGACCGCTGTCGACGATCTCGCAGGCGGCGTCCGGCCGGGAGCCGGTGAGGAAGCGCGCGATCTCCTCGATCGGCTTCTGCGTCGCCGACAGCCCGATGCGCTGGATCGGTTGCCGGGCGAGCGCGTCCAGGCGCTCGAGGGACAGCGCCAGGTGCGCACCCCGCTTGGTGCCCGCGACCGCGTGAATTTCGTCGACGATCACCGTGCGAGCGCTCGACAGCATCCGGCGGCCGGATTCGCTCGTGAGCAGCAGGTACAGGGACTCCGGCGTGGTCACGAGGATGTGCGGCGCAAGCCGGCGCATCGCGGCGCGCTCCGTCTGGGAGGTGTCGCCAGTCCGGACCTGCGCACGGATCTCGAAGGCCGGCATACCGAGCCGCGTCAGTTGTGCGCCTATCCCCGCCAGCGGCTGCTCGAGATTGCGCTGGATGTCGTTGGACAGCGCCTTGAGCGGCGACACGTACACGACGCGTGTCGCATCCTCGAGCCGCCCCTCGACGCCTTCGTGCACGAGCGCATCGATCGCAGACAGAAACGCGGCCAGCGTCTTGCCCGACCCGGTCGGCGCGGCGATCAGCGCGTGGCGCCCGCTTGCAATCGCCGGCCACGCGACGGCCTGGGCAGGCGTCGCGCCGGCAAAGGTCGCGCCGAACCATGCCTGAACGGCCGGATGGAAATGAGAGGAAGACATGGAGTCAGAGTGTATCCAAGGGGCGTGTCAGAAATCCTCCACTTGGTGTGAAAGGGGGCGGTCGTTGACTTCCGAATCACCGGCAAGCCAAATTCACGCCGCATGCGTACCGGTACTGCGCATTCCGCGCAAGTGGTGGAACGGCAGGAGGTCGGAATGGTCAAGGTCAGGCAAGCGGGCATCGGCGACCTCGATGCTCTGGTACCGCTCTTCGACGCTTATCGGCAGTTCTACAAGCGGGCCACCGACCAGGCTGCGGCACGCGAGTTCCTGTTTCAGCGCTTCCAGCATCAGCAGTCGGTGATCTTCATCGCCCACGACGACCAGGGCGCTGCCATCGGCTTTACGCAGCTCTATCCGCTGTTCTCGTCGCTCACGCTGGCGCGAACCTTCGTCCTGTACGACCTGTTCGTTGCCCCGTCGGCGCGCCGCTCCGGCGCGGCGCGGGAACTGCTCAGGGCGGCGGCAGACTACGGTCGCGCGGTCGGCGCAGGGGGCCTGGAGCTGTCCACCGCCACGGACAACGAGAGCGCGCAGCGCCTCTACGAGTCCGAGGGATGGGTACGCGACACCGCCTTTTACGTCTACGGGCTCGGGCTGTAGCCGAGCCGGCCGTACTGCGCTGCTTGCGGCAAGGCTCGGGAAGCCTCTCGTTCGAGATCGTGTCGATTTCGGTATTGCCCGAACGACTATAGGGCATCGACCACCCGTCACGGCTCACCCGTGGCCCAGGGATCAGACAGGAGCAGCCCATGAAGATCTCGCAAAGAATCAGCCCGTGCCTCTGGTTCGACGATCAGGCCGAGACGGCCGCCAGGTTCTACACCGGCATCTTCAAGAATTCGAAGATCACCCAGACTGCGCGCTATACCGAGGTCGGCAAGGAGCACCACCACAAGCCGCCCGGCTCGGTGATGACCGTCGCCTTCGAGCTCGATGGCCTGCCCTTCACGGCCCTGAACGGCGGCCCGATCTTCAAGTTCAACGAGGCCATTTCCCTGCAGATCTACTGCGACAACCAGGAGGAAGTGGACCACTACTGGAGCAAGCTCACCGCCGGCGGCCAGGAGCAGCCCTGCGGCTGGCTCAAGGACAAGTTCGGCGTCTCGTGGCAGGTGGTGCCGAAGGAGCTGATCGACATGATGACCGATCCGGACGCCGAAAAGGCGAAGCGCGCCACCCAGGCCATGTTCCAGATGAAGAAGATAGACATCGCGGCGGTGCGACGCGCCTAGCCTAGCGCCGGCTGAGATGGCGGCGCCAGCGTTACTCGAAGAACGCGAAGCTGCGGAACTCGATGCTTTCCCTGGCCTTCGCCCCGGGGAAGCTCGTGTCACGAAACGCGGTGTGCGGTGTCCGCAGCGCCCTGGTCCTGTCGCTGTCGTGGAACTTGAGGAGCACTACCTCGTCGCGGGTCATATTGGAGAAATACCACCACCGATGATCGGGGCTGTAATGGAAGATCGCGGCTGCCAGCAGCGAATCCTCGCCTGGCATGTCGCGCATCATGCCCGCCGCATCGGGAATCTCGTCCACGACGTGCAGCGTGTTCGGAACTCCCTCGTCGGAACGGACGCTGCTCGCGTCGCATAGCGCAAGCGGCCAGTCCTGCGGCGGGTCCGAGAACGACCGCCACAGGCTGGACGCGATGAAGCGCGAGAAACCCCGGCCGTTCGGAAACTCTTTCCCGTACAAATCACGCGCCAGCTGCTCGGCACGTCGCGGCGTGAAGTCGACGTGCGCTTCGCTTGCTGGAGGCTGCACTCCACCCTTGTGCGTGTAGCCGACGATCTCGCGCCTATGCTTCGCGAGATCTCCGGACGTGCGGATCATCCAGCTCATGAGCGCAACGCGGCTCGCGCCCGTCAGCGCTTTGACCGTCTCCTCGACTTCGCCCGGGTAGATCCGCTCGACCTGGTCCTGATCGAAGAAGTCGCGCACGGCGCTGGGACGTTCGGCCAGCATGAAGCCGTGGACATCCAGCCTGAATCGGTCCTTGACGGCGCGGCCGTCGCGAACAGGCACGCGGTGAGTCTCGTACTGGCCGGTGTTGCACTCGACGCCCGGCGCCACGAACCTTCGGTTGATCAGCGAGGTCGGTGAGACATAGCTGATCTCGGCTTGCACCGTTCTCACCTCGGCATCGTCCGCAGCGCCTCGCATCTCGCTTGCTCCGGTTGCAGGCTCAGTCGCCCGCGATCGTCATCTCCTCGAGCAGGATCGAGCCGGTGCGCGTGCCACCGCGCAGGTCGACGTCGTTGCCGACGTCGACGATCCGGCGATACATGTCCCTGAGGTTGCCGGCAATCGTGATCTCGTTCACCGGGTAGGCGATGCGCCCGCCTTCGACCCAGAACCCGGCGGCGCCGCGCGAGTAGTCGCCCGTCACCCCGTTTACGCCCTGCCCCATAAGCTCAGTCACCAGCAGCCCGCGATCCAGCAGCGCAAGCATGTCATCGAAGTCGCGCTCGCGGCTCCGGACGATCAGGTTGTGCGTGCCGCCGGCGTTGCCGGTGGTGCGCAGCCCGAGCTTGCGCGCGGAGTACGTGCTCAACACGTATCCCTCGAGCACGCCGTTCGTGACGAGGTTGCGGTCCCGCGTCGCGACTCCCTCGTTGTCGAAGGGCGCGCTGCCGAGGGCCTTCGGCAGGTGCGGACGCTCCTGCAGCTCGAACCAGTCCGGAAATACCTGCTGCCCCGCGGCGTCGAGCAGGAACGATGCGCGCCGGTACTGGCTGCCGCCTCGCACCGCACCGATGAAGTGCCCGATCAATCCGCGAGCAACGTCCGGCGAATAGAGGACCGGTGCGCGGGTGGTGGCGACCTTGCGCGCTCCGAGCCGCGCGACCGCGCGTTCGCCGCTGCGTCGTCCGATGGTCTCGACAGACTCGAGCTCGCGCCAGTCGCGCGTGCTGCTGTACCAGTAGTCGCGCTGCATCTCATCGCCATCGACGCCGATCACCGCGCAGCTGATGCCGTGCAACGACCCCGGGTAGGCGGCCATGAAACCGTGCGAGTTGCCATAGGCGCGCACGCCGGCGTGGCTGCTCACGCCGGCGCCGTCGGAGTTGGTGATGCGTCTGTCGACGGCCATCGCGGCCGATTCGCAGGCGCGCGCGAACTCGACTGCCGTCTCTGCATCGACCGCCCAGGGATGCGACAGGTCGAGATCGGGGATGTCGGTCGCGAGCGTGTCGGGATCGGCGAGTCCCGCGCATGAATCCTCGGCGGTGAACCGGGCGATGCTGCAGGCCTTGGCAACGGTTTCGCGGAGCGCGTCCTCGGTCAGGTCGGCGCTGCTCGCCGCGCCCTTCCGCGTTCCGAAGTACACGGTTACTCCCATGCCGCGGTCGCGCTGGTACTCGACGGTCTCGACCTCGCCCATGCGCACCGACACCGAGAGCCCGATGTCCATGCTGACCGCCGCCTCGGCCTGGTCGGCCCCGCGCGCCTTCGCCTCGCGCAGCGCGACATCGACCAGCGCGAGCAAGTCCGAGCCACGGGCGGGCGGCGCGGCGGGTTGCGGGTCGTTCATGCGTCGGGGTCCAAGGGGGTGCAGCGGCCATTCTAGCAGTGCCCGCCGCGCAAACCCTGCGTGCTAGCATTTCGCGCGTGCGTCCGCCCGACCGCGATCCCGACGAGCCGCCGAGCAAGAGCGCGCGCAAACGCGAGGCGCTCGACCTGCAGGCGCTCGGCGAGGCGTTGATCGCGCTGCCGCCGGCGGAGCTCGATGCGCTCGATCTGCCCGAGACGCTCCACGACGCGATCGTCGCGGCACGTGACATCGCGAGCCGCGGTGCCGGTGTGCGGCAGCGGCAGTTCATCGGCAAGCTCATGCGCAAGGTCGACGCGGAACCGATCCGTGCCGCGCTTGCACGGCGGCGCGACGCTGATCGAGCCCGGCTGCACAGCGAGCGTCACATCGAGCAATGGCGCGACCGGTTGCTCACGGACGAGCCCGCTGCGTGGCTGGAGTTGCAATCGTCGCACCCGAGCGCGCCCGTCGACCAGCTGCGCTCGCTGGTGAGACAGGCGCGCGCCGAACGCGACTCGGCGCGCCCGCCCGCGTCGGCACGCATGCTCTTCCGGCGACTGCGCGAGCTGCTGGATCCGGGCAGGAGCGCGGACTGATGCATCTGTGCCGGAAACGCTGGCTTTAGGGCCGTTTATGTACAATGCCTCGGTGAAGGCACTGGTCGGCATCATCATGGGTTCGTCGTCGGACTGGGAGACGCTCAAGTCCGCGGCCGACACGCTCGAGCGCCTCGGAGTGCCTTTCGAAGTTCGGGTGGTTTCGGCGCATCGCACGCCCGATCTGCTGTTCGAGTACGCGACCACCGCGCGCGATCGCGGGCTCGAGGTCATCATCGCCGGGGCCGGCGGCGCAGCTCACTTGCCGGGTATGACTGCGGCAAAGACCTCGCTGCCGGTGCTTGGTGTACCGGTGCAGTCAAAGACACTGAGCGGTCTCGACTCGCTGCTCTCGATCGTGCAGATGCCGACCGGAGTGCCGGTCGGCACGCTGGCCATCGGCCCCGCCGGCGCGGTCAACGCGGCACTCCTCGCCGCCGCGATCCTCGCGAACGGACATCCCGAAGTGCGCGCCGCTCTGGATACTTATCGCGCCGCTCAAACCGAGCAGGTGCTCGCCGCACCGGATCCACGCAAGCCCGCCGGCACATGAGGATCGGCGTAATCGGTGCCGGCCAGCTGGGGCGCATGCTGGCGCTGGCAGGCTTTCCGCTCGCACTTGGCTTCCGCTTTCTCGACGCCCGCGCAGATTCCCCCGGCGGGCAGATCGCACCGATCGTCACCGGCGCATTCGACGATCCGGATTGCATCGCGCGTCTCAGTGCCGCCTGCGACGTAGTCACCTATGAGTTCGAGAACGTTCCGGTCACGGCGCTGGCGCAGATACCGGGGTCGGTGCCCTGTCATCCGCCGCTCGAGGCGCTGCGCGTGTCGCAGGACCGGCTTTACGAAAAGGAGCTCTTCGACAGGCTCGGCATCGCCACACCCTCGTTCCGCGCGGTGGACACGCTGGCCGAGCTCGAGACCGCTGCGTCCGCGATCGGGCTTCCGGCGGTGCTCAAGACGCGGCGTCTCGGCTACGACGGTCGCGGGCAACGTTACCTGCGCCGTACAGCCGACCTTGCACCGGCCTTCGCGGCCCTCGGCGGCGTGCCCCTCATCCTGGAGGGATTCGTGCGCTTCGACCGCGAAGTGTCGATCGTCGGTGCACGGAGCACGAAGGGCGAGACCCGCGTCTACCCGCTCGCAGAGAACGTCCACGGCGACGGCATCCTCCGCACGACGCGTGCGCCACTGCGTCGGCCGGCGCTGCAGCGCGCGGCGGAACGCCATCTGAAGCGGCTGTTCGATCACTTCGGCTACGCGGGTGTGCTCACGATCGAGTTCTTCGTCCAGCGCGGGCGGCTGGTGGCGAACGAGATGGCGCCGCGGGTGCACAACTCCGGCCACTGGACCATCGAGGGCGCGGCGACCTCGCAGTTCGAGAATCACCTGCGAGCGATCCTGGGCTGGCCACTGGGCAGCACCCGGGCGCTCGGACACGCGGCGATGGTCAACCTGATCGGCACGATGCCGGACCGGGACGCGATCCTCGCCCTGCCTGGCGTCCATCTCCACGACTACGGCAAGACCCCGCGACCTGGCCGCAAGCTCGGCCATTGCACGATCGTCGCCGCTGCGGCCAGGGACCGCGACCGCCTGCTGCGCCGGGTCGAACGGCGCCTGCGAGCGCGATAGGACGTGCTGTCCGTCACCGTCCTACGACCTATCCTACGGGTTTTTTTGCGGTGGCGGGCCGGGCCCTTATAGTTGCGCCCGGGAGTTACGGATGTATCTCGAACATTTCCAGTTGAAGGAACTGCCCTTCCGGCTCAGCCCGGACCCGGCGTTCCTCTATCCGAGCCCGGTTCACTCCCGCGCCAAGGCGTACATGGAGTCGACCATCTGGTTCACGGATGGCTTTGTGATCATCACGGGCGAGATCGGCTCCGGAAAGACCACGCTGATCGAGACCTTCCTGAAGGAGATCGACAAGGACGTCGTCGTCGCGCAGCTCAACCAGACGCAGGTGTCACCGATCGAGTTCCTGCAGACCATGCTGGCGCAGTTCGGGTTCACCCCGTTCAAGATGAAGAAGGCCGAGCTGATCACGACCCTGAACTCGTTCCTGATCGAGCAGTACGCGAACGGCCGCAAGGTGCTGCTTATCGTCGACGAGGCGCAGAACCTGAGCAACAAGGTGCTCGAGGAGGTGCGGCTGCTCTCGGGCGTCGAAACTACCAAGGAAAAGGTGCTGCGGATCATCCTCGCGGGACAGCCCGAGCTCAATGCCAAGATCGACTCGCCCGAGCTGATGCAGCTGCGCCAACGCGTCCGTCTTCGTTTCCACCTCTCGGCGCTGTCCGAGCAGGACACCGTGAATTACATCGAGCACCGGCTGCAGGTCGCCGGCTCCAACGGCCGCGCGCTCTTCACCCCGGAGACCTACCCGGTCATCTATCGCTATTCGGGCGGCATCCCGCGGCTCATCAATACGCTCTGCGACACGGCGTTGATCGCGGCGTTTGTGCAGGACCACACCACGATCGGCGAAGAGGATCTGCAGGCGGCTATCAGCGAGCTGCAGTGGGTCGAATACGGCGCGACTCCGATGTCAAAGCGCGCCGGCGAAGATGACACCGCCACGCACATGCAACCGCCGGTGGGCCGGCTGGTGCTCGCACTGCAGGGTGCCGTGGTGAGCGAGGCGCTGCTCGCGCCGGGACGGTTCGTGATCGGGCGGACCACGGACAACGACCTGCAGATCGACAGCAAGTTCGTGAGCCGGCATCACGCCCAGGTCGTCACGACGCGCGACGGCAGCTCGATCGAGGACCTGAACAGCACCAACGGCATCTTCGTGCGCGGTCGGCGCATCCGGCGCTCGAAGCTTGCAGAAGGGGACGTGGTCAAGATCGGCGTCCACGAACTGATCTACCAGCGGATCGACGGCCAGGATCTGGGCGGCGAATAGCCGGTCGACCGGCTCTACGATCTGACTCGTGGATGCTAGCCGGGCGCCCGGCCGCAGTGGCTGCTCGCCGACGTGCGGCCGCGGTGTATCCGCAGCCGCTGACCACGATCGACGGCAACGGTGCAGGGCTGAAGAGGGTGCCCCGCACGTGCTGTCGGCGCGCGCCGAACGGTCGTTGGTATCGCGGAATCGTCGAGGCAGCCCTTCGCTAAGAGTGCCCGCGACGTCCAACTGCGGGGACGGAGGCGTGCTTCGCGGCTGGGATACCACCGCGTCCACGCGCCGGCTCGTGACCCCACCGTGGCCTCGGCGAGCCGGCGTTTGGACCGGGTGTCTCGTGGGCCGCAAGCACGCTGAGTCGCCACAGGTAGACGTCGCGGGCACTCCGAAGTCATGACTCCGCGACGACTCCGCGATACCGCCGACGCTGCGGTGTGCACCGACAAGATGTGCGGGGCACCCTCTTGAGCTCTGCAACGTCCGTCGATCGTGGTGACCGGCCCACGAGACACCCGGGCCGAGCGCGGCGAGCGAGCCACCTGGCCGAGCGGCGGCGAGTTATGCCCGGACTATTCCAGCGGCGGGCGCTGGTACTCCTCCTGGGTGGTCCGGTAGTCGCGCCGCCGCATCCAGACGACGAGGCCCGCAATCATGCAGAGCGCACCGAGCCCGAGCAGCAGCGCGCGCGGCCCGGCGTCGATGAAGAACGCGCAGAGAAGCTGCAGCACGCCGGCCGCGATGTACACCATCGGCAGCGCTTCGTAGAGCGCGTTTGGAATCCACATCGGCCGCACGGGGCCGCTCTTCACCCAGTGCCACCCACCGTGAGTCCGTCGACACGCAGCGTCGGCTGACCGACGCCGACCGGTATGTCCTGGCCGTCCTTACCGCAGGTCCCGACGCCGTCGTCGAGACGCAGGTCGTCGCCCACCATCGATATCCGCGTCATCACGTCCGGACCGTTACCGATCAGCGTCGCGCCCTTGACGGGCCGGGTGATGCGGCCGTTCTCTATCAGGTACGCCTCGCTCGCGGAGAACACGAACTTCCCGGAGGTGATGTCCACCTGACCGCCGCCGAAGTGGCGGCAATAGAGACCCTTCGCGACGGAGCCCACGATCTCCTCGGGCGAATGCGGGCCCGGCAGCATGTAGGTGTTCGTCATGCGTGGCAGGGTCAGGTGTGCGAAGGACTCGCGGCGGCCGTTGCCTGTCGGGGTGACGCCCATCAGCCGTGCGTTGAGCTTGTCCTGCAGGTACCCGCACAGCACGCCGTTCTCGATCAGCGTCGTGTACTGCGTGGGCGTGCCCTCGTCGTCGATATTGAGCGAGCCGCGGCGGTTGGGGAGTGTTCCGTCGTCGACGACCGTGCATTCCGGCGCCGCGACCCGTTGACCGATCCGGCCGCTGAACGCCGAGGTGCCCTTGCGGTTGAAGTCGCCCTCGAGCCCGTGCCCGACCGCCTCGTGCAGCAGAACGCCAGGCCAGCCGGGCCCGAGCACCACGGTCATCGTGCCGGCGGGCGCCGGCACGGCCTCCAGATTGACCTGCGCGGTGCGCACCGCTTCGCGTACCAACGCCCGCCAGCGCTCTCCGGCGCGGAACTCGGTGTACGCAAACCGGCCGCCGCCGCCGGCGTATCCCTGCTCGCGCCGTCCGTCGTGCTCGATGATCACCGACACGTTGAGCCGCACCAGCGGCCGCACGTCAGCCGCGAGGGTGCCGTCGCTCGCGAGTACCATGATGGTCTCGTGCGACGCGGACAGGCTCGCCATCACTTGGGTGATACGCGGATCGAGTGCACGCGCCTCGCGGTCGATTTCCTCGAGCAGACGCACCTTGTCGCGATCATCCAGCGTGTCGATCGGGTCTACGGCCGTATACAGCTCCCTTCCGCCGCGGGCGTGCCAGGCCTGAAGTGCGCCGGTCGAGCCGCTGCGTGCGATTGCGCGCGCGGCACGCGCGGACTCGAGCAACGCGGGCAGCACGACCTCGTCCGAGTAAGCAAACCCCGTGCGCTCCCCCGCGAGCGCGCGCACGCCGACACCGCGGTCGATGCTGTGCGCCCCATCCTTGACGATGCCGTCCTCGAGCGACCAGGACTCCTCGCGCACGGCCTGAAAATAGACATCCGAGTAGTCGACCGCGTGCCCCATCACCTCCCCCAGGATGCCGGCGACGCGGTTCTCGTCGAGCGCGGCAGGCGCGAGGATCACGCCGCGGGCGTGGTCGAGTGGGTCGGGATGCGCACCGCCGGCGGACGGCAACTGGCTCGGCGCGAACATCGCCGGCGGGATCGGTTGACTCATTGGCTGCCTCAGGCGTGTTGTCGGTGGGTCAGAACAGGGAAATTCTGCCTGACCTCGCGCTGGCGCACGAGGTCGATGCGCCCAATCACGACTCCGGTGCCGCGCGGCAGCCGGCTCTGCACCCGTCCCCAACAATCGACGATCATGGTGTCGCCGTAGGTTTCACGCCCGTTTTCGTGGAACCCGGACTGCGCCGGCGCCACCATGCAGGCCAGGTTCTCGATGGCGCGCGCCCGCAGCAGGACCTCCCAGTGCGCGCGCCCGGTGGGCGCCGTAAAGGCGGACGGCAGGCAGAACCAGTCGGCACCAGCGCGTCCAAGCTCGCGAAAGAGCTCCGGAAACCGAATGTCGTAGCAGACGGCGAGTCCCAGCCGGCCCGCCGGCGTATCGACGCAGACGGGCTCGCTGCCGCGCAGCACCGTGCGCGACTCCATGTAGCGTTCGTCGCGGCCAGGGATGCTGACGTCGAAGAGATGAATCTTGTCGTAGCGCGCCACCGTGGAGCCGGTGGGGTCGAGAACCAGGCAGGCCGCCGCGACCTGCGCAGGCTCCGCGGTCGCGATCGGGACGGTGCCGGCGATCAGCCACATCCGGAACTCGCGGGCGGCCTGCGCGAGGAAACGCTGAATCGGGCCGTCGCCCGGCGGCTCCGCAATCGCGACCTTCTCCTGCTCGGTGTGACCCATGAGCGCGAAGTTCTCGGGCAGCGCCGCGATCTCGGCGTCCTTCGCGCGCGCCTCGCGCAGCAGCCGCCAGGCGTCGGCGAGATTGCGCGCGACGTCGGCGCCGGTGGTCATCTGTATGGCGGCGACGACGGTCATTGCGTAAGCGCCGCGGCGGCGGCCCCTGAGCGGCGGGATCGGACTGATCCGGCGCCGAAATGCGTTCCACGACCGGCGCGGCCCACGGCCCGGTGACGCGGTAGTACGCGCGCGTCAGGCCCTTGAGCTGGCCCTTGAAGAGCTGCGAGAGCACGAGCACCCCGGCACCCACGACCGGGCCCGCCGCGAACGCGCCTGCGACGGTGAGCGGACCGCCGGGGTTGCCGCTCACTATCACCGTCTGGTCGTAGTCCTGGCTCACGAGCCCTGTCCGGCCGGCGACACCGATGTCGACCGCCGTGCCGGTCAGCAACAGGTTCTGCGTGTAGGCGTTGCCGTCGCGCACCTCGAAATCGCCGCGCACGGAATCGAAGGCAAGACCCTCGTCCGTCACATCGCGGAAATCGAGCGCGAGCCGTCGCGGGAGCTCGACCACGCTCATCAGGCCCAGCACCCGCCCGGCCGCCCCGGGCTCGACGTGACGGAGCTGGCCGTCGTTGAGCTCGACGTGCACGCGGCCGTCCATGAGCCGCACCGCATCCTCGCTGGGCCCGCCCGGCCAGGTGAGATGCGCGGTGAGCGAGGCGCGCTGTGCGTCGATCGCATCGCGGTAGCCGAGCGACTCTGAGGCCTTCGCGAGATCGGTGCTGGTGGCCTCGACGTCGATCTCGCTGCGTGATCCGGCGCCCTCGGCGAACCAGTGGCCGGTGCCGGCGAGGTCGAGCACCGGCGAATGCGCGGTGAACTTACGCAGGCGCAGCCCCTGCGGGTCGCGGACGATCTCGGCGCGCACCTGGCCGAGCTGCCGCCCTTGCCAGACGAATTCATCCGCCGACACAGTGAGCGCCGGCATGCGGCGCGGATCTGCGGGGTTCTCGCGCTTCGTCGTCGCCGACGCAGCAGCGTCGGACTCCAGGTGCAGCCGCTGCAGATCGAGCGCAACCGGCGCGCCGCTCTTGAGATCGAAGGGAACGGTGACCCGGCCCGCGGCCTGCGGCCCGGTCAGGTCCACCTGCCAGTGCCGGTCGGACGCCGCGAGAACCGCGGCGACGTCGCGCAGCTCGTAGCCGAAGACTCGCGCCCGCGCCAGGCGGACGTTGACCGGACCCAGCCAGTCCGAGAGCGTGCGTCGTGCAGGCGCGTCACCGCCGAGCGCGAGCCACCGTCCCAGATCGAAGTCGGGCCAGTCGCCGTCGATCTGAAGCCCGCGGGTCGCGGGCAGCGACAGTGCACGATCGTCGAAGCGCAGCGCGCCGCGATCGAACTCCGACTTGCCGTCCCGGTCGCGGAACGCGAGGCGCGCATGCGCGGCGCCGGAGCGGATGTCCACCTCGGTTGCGCCACCGGGCGAGTAATCGAGCGTAAGGCCGGTCCGCCGCGGATCGCTTGCCGTCTTCGCGAACGGCGGCGGAGCGTCGATCGCGAGCCCGCGCAGATCGCTCGAGACCTCGAGCTGGGTCGGCCAGGGGTCGCCCTGCAGTTGTCGCTGCGCGCCGAGCGCAAGCGTCCAGTCCATGCTCCCCGACATCTGGATTCCGGCGGGCAGTCCGATGAAGGCCGGGAGTTCCGCGCCGGCGGCGCGACCGCTGCCCTCGACGACGACGGAGTCGAGCTGCGGTGCCGATGAGTCGCCGGATGCCACCGTGACCGAGAACGGACCACCGAGAAAGCTGCCGCGCAGGTCGGTCGATCGTATGTCGCGCCGGGCGACCACGAGCTCACCGGTCACGTGCTGCGCCGGAACGCGCAGCAGCGGTAGAGAGACGCTGGCCTCGTTGAGGCGCGCCCGCACCTCGTAATCGCGGCTGTCCGGATCACTCGGCGTGAGGTGCAGCTTTAGATCGACTGCCGTATCGCCGCTCCCGGTCAGCTGCATGAACTGGCGGCCGAAGGTAGGGCCGAGCGGGGACTTCTGCAGCATCGCGAGCGCTTCCCCGACGTCGCCATTGCCGGCTGCATCGATGTCGATCACCGGCGCCTTCAGATCCGCAATCGCAACCGCGGCGCGGCGCACCGAGAGCCCGCCGATACGCCCGGACGTGAGCTCCCCGCGCAGACCGCCGTTCTCTATGAGCACCCGCCCTGCGGCATTGCCGAGCGGCGTGAAACCGGGGAAATAGTCGAGCGTGACGTCGCGTACATCGAACGCGATCCGCATCTGCCCGCCGCCGTGACGGAACGGGAAGCGATTGACCGGCCCCTGGATGTGCACGACACCGTTGGTGGCCGTACCCCGCACGAACGCCGGCGCGAGCCATGCGATCGACTTGGGTCTAAGCCGTCCGTAAGGAAGCAGGACGCGCACGAGCGCCGCATCGGCCTTCTCCACCGTGGCGTCGACGCGCAGTTCGGGCGATTGCGTCCGGCCTGCGTACCGCAACTCGAATCCGCCCTGCACACGGCCCTGGGCGTGCTCGAGCGAAACGCGCTCCGCGGCTGCGATCCAGACGCGTCCTTCGCGACGCCACTCCACCTCGCCGGTCACCGCGACAGGGCCGGGTGCGGCGGAGAAGATCCGCGGCCATCCGAGATCGAGCGATTGAGAACGCACGATGATCCGGCCGCGCTCGTCGCTCCCGGTCACGGTGGCCGTCAGGCCCTTGACACCCGGCCACCCGCCGCTGGCCGCGGCCCCCAGGTTCGCAACGTCGGCGTCGACCTTGAAAACCGGTATCGCCCCGGCTCGCGACCGGTCGAGCTCCAGCGTGAGCTTGCGGATCTCCCCCTGCGGCGTGAGCGCGAGCCAGCGGTCCGCGGCGTGCGGCGCGATGGCCACGGCGAGCGGCCACAGCTCCTCGAGCCGCAGCGCCTGACCCTCGAGCCTGAGCGAATGCCGGGTAACGGGCCGCCCGCGAAATTCTCCACGCAGCCGCGCCGGCGGAGCGAACCGTGACTGCGACTCCCGCACGGCGCGCAGGTCGCGCACGTCGAACGCCCAGCCGTCGGCGAGACCTTTAAGCTCGAGGTGCCCGGCGAGGAGTTCGTACCTGACGACCGGCGGCAGCGTGACCGGCTGGGGGCGCCAGCGTGTCTCGACCACGGGCATGCTGAGCGGCGAGCTACCTGGCGCCCGGTAGGGCGGTGCGAGCTCGAGCACCTCGACCGCGGGCAGCTTGCGGGCGGGTGTGCGGAGCGCAAGCTTGCGCAGCTCGATGTCGACACGCAGCTCGCCCAGCCGGCGATCGCCAAAGGCGACCCGCGCATTGACGCGGCCCGTGCCGGCGAGTGGCCGGGCGATCTCGGGCGGCAGAAGCGGAGCGAGCCCCGCCAGCTCCAGCCGCTCGACTTCGAGATCGACACGACCGGTCAGGTCGCGCGGCTCGGCGAGAGTCCCGTCGAGCTCGGCCTCGAAACCAACGCGCGTCCCGAGCGACTCCGGCAGCCTGGCGGAACCGCGCGCGACGACTCGATCGCGGTCGCGGCGCAGCACGACGTCGAGATCCTGCACGGTCCAGGGCTTCGCGCGGGTTTTGAGGTCGCGCACGTGCACCGTGGCGTCCGCGATCTGCACGTGACCGGCGGGCAGCCGGTCCAAATCGAAAAGGGGCCGGTCCGCGGGCCGTTCGCTCAATCCGAGCAGACGGATGCTGCCGTCCTCGAGACGCATCACCGTCACCGCTGGTCCGACGAAACTCACGCGTCCGGCGACGAACTCGCCGGCGCGCAGTACGTTCCAGAGATCGAGCGCGACACTGCCCTCGCGCATCGCGAGCATCGGCTGCAGGCTATCCCGGTCCAGGATGCGCAGGTCGTAGAGCACGAGCTCCGGGCCGTACCAGCGCAGCCGCGCGTCCAGGCTCGAGAATTCGAGCCGCAGCTGCGTCTCCCGCTCAACCCAGGCCTTTACGCGATCGGCGCGCTCGGGCATTCCGGCAAGCACGATGCGCAGCAGCAGAAGCAGCAGTGCAATCGCGATCAGGAGGCCCGCGAAGAGAAAGCCGAGACCCCGCAGCAGCCGCCTCCGTGCGGGACCGGCGGACTCGACCCGGGAGGTGAGCACGTCCATGTTCACATCAGCACGACGTCGTACTGGTCGATCAGGTACAGCGCCTCGGTCTGCAGCCGGATCGGCTTTCGGGTCAGGACCTCGAGCTCGCCCAGCGCCGCCGATTCCTCGTCGAGCAGGCGTTCGATGACGTCCTGGTGCGCGAGCACGAGTAGCTCCTGGAAGTCGAACTGGCCGGCCTGGCGCAGTATCTCGCGGAATATTTCGTAACACACGGTCTCGGCGGTCTTGACGTAGCCGCGACCCTCGCAGGCGGCGCAGGGCGCGCAAAGCTGGTGCGCGAGGCTCTCGCGCGTGCGCTTGCGAGTCATCTCGACGAGCCCGAGCGGCGAGACGGTCGACACGTTGGTGCGGGCATGGTCGGTGGCGAGCGCCTTCTCGAGCGCCTGCAGCACCTGCCGCCGGTGCTCTTCCTCCTGCATGTCGATGAAGTCGATGATGACGATCCCGCCGAGGTTTCGCAGCCGCAACTGCCGCGCGATCGCGACCGCGGCCTCGAGGTTGGTCCGGTAGATCGTCTCCTCGAGGTTGCGATGCCCAACGTAGGCGCCGGTGTTGACGTCGATGGTCGTAAGCGCCTCGGTCTGGTCGATGATCAGGTACCCGCCGGACTTGAGCGCCACCTTGCGGTCGAGCGAGCGCTGGATTTCCTCGTCGACCGCGTGCAGGTCGAAGATCGGCCGGCTTCCGGTGTAGTGCTCGACGCGCGCGCCGAGCGCGGGCATGAAGGTGGTGGCGAACTCGCGCATCCGGTCGCAGGTGGCCTCGTGATCGACCAGCACGCGATCGACGCCTTCACCGACGAGATCGCGCATCAGGCGCAGCGGCAGCGCGAGGTCCTCGTGGACCAGCGTCCCGGCGCGCGCCGTCCGCGCCATGGCGTCCAGCACCTCCCACAGGCGCCGCAGGAACAGCATGTCGGCGCGCAGCGCCTCGGGTGCCGCACCCTCCGCCGCCGTGCGCACGATGTACCCTCCGGCGTCGCCCTCGACGACGGTCGATTGCACCGCCTCGCGCAGCCGCTGTCGCTCGTCCTCGTTCTCGATGCGGGCCGACACGCCGACGCCATGTCCGAACGGCATATAGACGAGGTAGCGCGATGGGATCGTGACGAACGTGGTGAGTCGCGCGCCCTTGGTGCCGAGCGGATCCTTGAGCACCTGGACGAGGATGTCGGCACCCTCGCTGACGAGCTCGCGGATGCTGTCGGTGCGGGGCGCCGAGCCACCGTTCTCCGCATCGTCGGGCTGGACGATGTCGGAGGCGTGCAGAAACGCCGTACGCTCGAGACCGACGTCGATGAATGCCGCTTGCATTCCGGGCAGGACCCGCGAAACACGTCCCTTGTAGAGATTGCCCGTCAGACCGCGCCGGCTTGCGCGCTCGACGAACAGTTCCTGAAGCACTCCGTTCTCCAGCAGCGCCGCGCGCGTCTCGCGCGGGCTCACGTTGATCACGATCTCCGTGCTCACGGCGCCGGCCCGTCCGGGGCGGCGAGTATCGGAGCGAGAAGTTCCCAGGTCTCGCACAGCGGCAGGCCCATCACGCCGGAATAGCTGCCGGCCAGATGGCTGACGAAGATCGCCGCGCGGCCCTGGATCGCGTAGCCGCCGGCCTTGTCCACGGGCTCGCCGCTCGCGCAGTACCAGTCGAGCTCCGTGTCCGTCAACCTGCGGAAACGCACCGCACTGGAACTCAAACGCAGCTCGACGCCGTGAGTGCACACCAGCGCCACCGCCGTGTGCACGTCGTGCGTGCGGCCCGACAGGCGGGTAAGCATCGCGCGGGCGGCGGCCGCGCCGTCGGGCTTTCCGAAGACCTCGCCGTCGAGCGTCACCGTCGTGTCGGCGCCGAGCACCGGGCGACGCTCGCCGCCGGCGAGCCCGTCCCAGAGCGCGCGCGCCTTGGCTTCCGCGAGACGACAGACGTAGGCGGTGGCCGATTCGCGCGGGCGGCGGTGCCTCGTCAACCTCGACTGGGTGCACCTCGTGCTCGATGCCGATCTGGCGCAGCAGCTCGCTCCGTCTGGGAGACGCGGAAGCCAGAAAGATCAACGGCTTGGGCATCCGCGAAGGATACCGGACCGGTCGGTCGGCCGAACGAGTCCGTGGGCCGGCACGGCAGGCCCTTCAGGCCCGGTGATACGGTAGCCCCTTGATCAGGCTCACGGCACGGTAGAGGGCCTCGGCAGCAACGACCCTCACCAGGCTGTGTGGCAGTGTCAGCGACGACAGCGACCAGCGCAGCCGTGCCCTTGCGTCCACCGTCGGGGCGAGCCCGTCGGGACCGCCGATGCAGAACGCGAGCGGGTCGCCTTCACGGGAGCGCTCATCGAGCCAGCGGGCCAGCCGCGCGGTGCTCCAGCACTCGCCGTGCACCTGCAGCGCGACGACGTAAGCGTCCGGGCCCGCGGCGGCGAGCAGGCGTTCGCCCTCGACGGCGACTGCGCGCGTGACGTCGTCGCCCGAGCGCTTGCCTAGCGGGATCTCGGTCAATGCCATCCGGTAATCCGCCCCCTGCAGGCGGTCCGCATACTCCCGGTATCCCGCGTTCACCCAGCCCGGCATGCGCGTGCCGGCGGCGACCAGGTGAAGGAGCATGCGGAGGTCTCAGGCGGCGACCGCGCCGGCCGACCAGAGCTTCTCCAGCGCGTAGAAATCGCGCACGCGCGGCAGCATGACGTGCAGCACGACGTCGTTGAGGTCGAGCAGCACCCATTCTCCGTCGCGCTCGCCTTCCATGCCCATAGGCCGGAACCCGGCTTCCTTGCAGCGTTGCACGACGCGGTCGGCGATCGATCGCACGTGTCGGTCGGAGGTGCCGCTCGCGACGATCATGGTGTCGGTAATGTCGGTCAGCCCGCGCACGTCGAGCGCCGAAATGTCGATGGCTTTCATGTCGTCGAGCGCCGCGAGCACGAGCTCCCGCAGCGTCGATCCGGTGTCCGGGGCGCGCCGCCTTCTTCGCGGTGCGCCGCGGCACGCGCGGCGTCTTCGCCGCAGAGCGTGTCGTGCGTGTGGCCTTTGTACGCTTCACTGCCATGCTCACCTCGTCGGGTTGGGGGTATAGCAACCTGTTTCGCGGATGATGTCGCGAACCGCGTCGGGCATCAGATATCGAGGATCGCGGCCCGACGCGATGATGTTGCGCAGATCCGTGGATGCAATCTCGAGCTGCGTCACCGGGTGAATGAAGATCCGGCCAGCGAGGCTCTCGTGCAGATCGTTGATGCGCCCGGTGCCGCGGTCGACCATCAGCTCGCCCAGGGGCCCGCTGGTCGGCGCGCGCCAGCCGGGGCGGTGCGCGACCACCACGTGCGCAAGCTGCAGGATCTCGCGCCACTGATGCCACTTCGGCAGGCCCAGGAACGCATCCATGCCCACGATGAGGCAGAGCGAGCGGTCGGGATGCTCCCGCCGCAGCTCGGCGAGCGTGAGCACCGTGTATGACGGACCCTCGCGGCGCACTTCTCGATCGTCGACCACGAATCCGGCCTGGCCCTCGATCGCCGCACGCACCATCGTGAGGCGCAGGCTCGCATCGGCGAGCGGCGAATCCCGCAGCGGTGGGTTGCCAGCCGGGATGAAGCGGACCTCAGCGAGACGCAGCGCCTGCAGCATCTCGAACGCCGTGCGCATGTGCCCGAAGTGGATCGGGTCGAAGGTGCCGCCGAAGATTCCGATCGGCATCATGCGGCCAGGCGTACTCCCGCGATGCGCGCCACCAGCGCCTCGAGCGCGAGCCACGGATCGCCTGCGAGCGCGCCCTTGGCCATCCGATCGGCATTGCCCGCCGCGACGATGAGCGCGTCGATCGTCGACCGTGAAAGGCGCGGGAGCGCCGCGCGCAGCGCCGGCTGGCGGCTGGCCCAGACCCGTTCGGCGCGCAACGCATCGTCGATCGACCGCGTGCGCGTAAGCCGCAGCGCGACGCGGGAGAGTGCCCGCAGATCGGAGAGCAGCGCCCAGAGCAGGAGTGGTGGCTCCTGTCCCTCGGCGCGCAGACCCGCGAGGATCCGAAGCGCACGCACGGCTTCGCCTGCGAACGCAGCGGTCGCGAGCTCGAACACGTCGTAGCGCGCGCTGTCGGCGACCAGCGAAGCTACGGCCGCCTCGTCCAGCGAGCCGCCGGGCCAGGCGAGCGCAATCCGCTCGACCTCCTGCTGCGCCGCGAGGAGGTTGCCCTCGACACGCTCGGCGAGCAACCGCGCCGCGGGCGCATCGAGCGTCACGCCCCGCTCGCGCGAGCCGCGCGGAAATCCAGCCCGGGAGCTCATCGCGGCCAACAGGCCGCGTGATGACGAGGGCCGCTGCGCGCTCGAACGCCTGGACCCAGGCCGTCTGCAGCGCTTTGCGCTCGAGCTCGCCGCTTACCAGCAGCAGCGTGTCAGCCGGCGGACGCTCGGCCAGGTCGGTCAGCGAGCGCGCGGCGGACGCATCGATCGGCCCGGCGAGGCGGAGCTCGATCAGGCGCCGCTCGCCGAAGAGCGACAGGTTCGCCGCCCCGACCATGAGACGGTTCCAGTCGAATCCGCGGTCGATGAAGTGCAGCTCGCGCTCCGCATAGCCCGCGTTGCGCGCGGTCCCACGGATCAGGTCGCAGGCTTCGCCGATCAGCAGGGGTTCCGCGCCGGTAACGAGATAGGCGCTGCGCAGGCCTCGTGCAA
Organism: uncultured Gammaproteobacteria bacterium; assembly: GCA_963728295.1. GTDB lineage: Bacteria > Pseudomonadota > Gammaproteobacteria > Steroidobacterales > Steroidobacteraceae > DATJKD01. The sequence continues at coordinate 608,895 of CAVSKB010000019.1, forward strand.
GCGCACTGGCCAGGCTCTCCTGAGCGATCCTCACGGCCGTGGGTCAGCCGTGTTCAGGGCGACATGCCTGTCGAGTTCGGACCATCTGCGGCGATTATGCCGCCTCGCCCGTGACGGTTCCACCGTCTCGCAGCCGTCCGTCGCATCGTGCTGGCCGTTCGTCGGCCGCTGCGCGGCCATGGGCTACACTCGTGGCATGGATCGCAAATCCGCCACCGCGGGCGCTGCGCGCCGCCGCGGTCTGTTCCCCGCCCTGCGGCCCTATCGCCACGGGTGGCTGCGCGTCTCGCCCGTCCACGAGATCTACTACGAGGAGTCGGGCAACCCGAAGGGCAAGCCGGCGGTATTCGTCCACGGCGGCCCGGGGGCCGGCGCGAATGAGACCTCGCGGCAATTCTTCGACCCGAGGCGCTATCGCATCGTGGTCTTCGATCAGCGCGGCTGTGGTCGCAGCCGTCCGCACGCCAGCCTCGAGGACAACACGACCTGGCACCTCGTCGCCGACATGGAGCAGCTGCGCAGGCACCTGGGTGTGGAGCGCTGGCTCGTCTTCGGCGGATCGTGGGGTTCGACACTGGCGCTCGCCTATTCGCAAACGCACCCGGCCGCCGTTTCGGAGCTCGTGCTGCGCGGCATCTTCATGCTGCGCAAGTGGGAAATCGACTGGTTCTACCAGGAGGGAGCGAGCGCGCTGTTCGCTGACCGATGGGAACAGTACATCGCGCCCATTCCGCAGCGCGAGCGGGGTGACCTGCTGCGCGCGTATCACCGCCGGCTGACCGGGCGAAACCGCGCCCGCCAGCTGGAGGCGGCGCGGGCCTGGTCCGTCTGGGAGGCTGCGACCAGCTTCCTGCGCACGGATGAATCGCAGATCCGCAAGTGGGGCGAAGCAGCGTTCGCGACCGCAATCGCGCGCATCGAGTGTCATTACTTCGTGAACAATGGATTCCTCACGCGCGAGGACCAGCTGCTGCGCGGCGTGCGGCGTATCCGCCAGATCCCCGCGGTCATCGTTCAGGGCCGCTACGACGTTGTCTGTCCAATGCAGTACGGCGTGGGATCTGCACCGCGCCTGGCCCGAGGCAGACTTCCGCCTGGTTGCCGATGCCGGCCACTCCGCGCTCGAGCCCGGCATTACCCACGAGCTGATCGAGGCCACCAACCGATTCGCCCGCCGATAGTCCGCTCGGAGCCGATTTGCCGAGGCGAATTTTTGCGGACGACGGCCGGACCGTGCCGGACGAAAGCCGACAGGGAACGCGAATGCGGTTGCCGGGTCCAACGGATTGACGAGGTCGGGACTTATGTCACATCTTGGCGCCAGCGCGCGCGTATGCTGACAACACACGTCGAACACGTGGCAAGGAGATTGAGCACCAGCATCTGAGGCCGGGAGGAGTCATCGATGAGTGTGTATTCCATCAAGGATCAGGCCGGGGACGCCACGAGCTTCGTGGAGTCGCTCGGTGCGTACAGCCGCCAGCATCGAGCCAAGCACTGGTCAGGCACCTTCGAGGAATTCCTCCGCGACATCGTCCCGAGCTCGCCGCGCATACTCGCCCGCACCAGCCACGAATACCTGTGGGACATGCTGTGCTGGTTCGGTCGCAGCCAGTCCGAGCCCGACAGCAGCCCGAGCGCGCTTTTCCAGCGCGAGCTGTTCGGGATCGATGCGCCGCTTGCGCGAGTAGTCGATTATTTCAAGGGCGCCGCCGCGGGCTCCGACGTCGGTCGGCGTCTTCTCCTGCTGCTCGGTCCGCCGTCCGGCGGCAAGTCGACGATGGCGATTCTCCTGAAGCGCGGCATCGAGGAATACAGCCATACCGACGCCGGTGCGGTCTACGCTCTCGCGGGCTCGCCGCTGCACGAGTCGCCGCTCAACATCATGCCGACGACCTTGCGCGCCGAATTCCGCGAGAAGTTCGGCGTCGAGATCCGCGGCGAGCCGAGCCCCTGGGCGCGTGACCGCCTGGAGCGCGAGTTCGAAGGCGACTTCCTTCGCATGCCCGTGGAACGAATCTTCCTGTCCGAGGCTTCGCGCGTCGGCGTCGGCACCTACGCGCCGCACGACCCGTCGACCGCAGACATCGCGGACCTCGTCGGCTCAGTCGACCTGTCGAAAGTCGCTCAGTACGGCGACGAAGGCGATCCGCGTGCCTGGTCGTGGTCGGGCGCCGTCTACGCCGCCAGCCGCGGCGTGCTGGAGATGATCGAGATATTGAAGGTCAAGCGCGAGTTTCTCTACCTGCTGCTCACGCTCACGCAGGAGAAGAACGTCAAGGTCTCGCGCTTCCCGCTGATCCACCTCGACGAGACGATCCTCGCGCACACCAACCTCGCCGAGTTCAACAAGTTCCTGCAGGAAAAGGAGAACGAGGCACTGCTCGACCGGATGGTGATCGTACGCGTGCCGTACACGCTGTCCTACGTCGAGGAAGGCCGGATCTACCACAAGCTCGTGTCGTCGGCCCCGGCGTTCCGCGACGTGCACCTCGACCCGCACGCGCTGCGCGTCGCCGCGGTGTTCGCCGTGCTGACGCGGCTCGTCAAGTCCGAGCGCGAGGGACTCGATCTCGGCAAGAAGGCGCGCATCTTCGCCGGAGAGAGCGTCGAAGGCTTCACGACGACGGAGGTCGAACGGCTGCGGCTCGAGGCGCCCGACGAGGGGCTCACAGGCGTCAGCCCGCGCTTCGTGATCAACGCGGTCTCGAACGCGATCACACGCAGTGACACGCGCAGTCTCACCAGCATGGAAGTGCTGCTCGCGCTCAAGGACGGCATCGAGAGCGATGCGCGCATGGACGCCAAGCTGAAGAAGGCGTGGATCGACCACCTGGTCGTGGCGCGCAAGGAATTCTACAACCGCTGGGTCAAGGAAGACGTGCACCGGGCGCTCTTCGCCTCCTTCGAGGACGAGGCGCAGCAGCTGCTCGACAAGTATCTCGACGAGGTCGAGGCCGCGCTCGACCAGCGTGAGGTGAAGGATCCCATCACCGGCGAGTCCCGTCCGCCCGACGAGCGCTTTCTGCGCTCGGTGGAGGACAAGATCAAGGTCTCGGATTCAGGCAAGCTCACCTTCCGCCAGGAGATCGTCCGCAAGGCGATGGTGGCCTACAAGACCGGCGAGAAGTTCACGCTCAGGAGCCATGCGCGCTTGAGCGAGGCGATCGAGCAGTACCTGTTCGAGGAGCGCCGCGACGTGCTGCGCCTGGTGACTTCGGCGGCGCGGCCGGACGACGAGGCGCAGCGAAAGATTTCCGCGGTCCAGGAGCGCATGATCGACGAGTACGGATACGACGAGCACAGCGCCAGGGAGGCGCTGAGTTACGTGACGACTCTGCTCGCACAGGAGTGAGGCGGCGGGGGTTGGGCAGGGCCGGGTTGCAGCGCCCGGCAGGACCGAGAGATGACTGACGATGTCAGCGAAGACCGTCTGAGCGCCTGGTACGACCTGTTCTCGCGCGGCGCGCGCGACTGGCTGCGCCACAACGAAAAAGTCCGCGATGCTGTACGAGCGCATCTGCCGCAGGTGGTGGCGGGGGCCGACGTGCTGAGCCGGGGTCAATCCACGGTGCGAGTACCGGTGCGCATGCTCGAGCACTATCGCTTCCGGCTGCGAAGCCCGGACCAGGTCGAGGGCGTGGGTCAAGGTGCGGGCAAGCCGGGCGACCGGATCGAGACCGGCGCCGATCCGGCGCAGGGCGATGGCCGCGGCACGGGCGGCGACGAGGACGGCGGTATCCAGTACACGCTCGAGTTCCAGGTCGACGACATCGTCGACTGGCTGTGGGAGGAGATGCAGCTGCCGAACCTCGAGGCCCGCGCCGGGCAGGCGCGTGACGACGACTGGACGCGCGAGGGCTGGGATCGCCGTGGCGCGCGCTCTCGTCTCGACCGGCGCCGCTCTCTCAAGGAATCGCTCAAGCGCCAGGCCGTTACGCAGGATTCGCCTGGATTCACCGACGAAGACCTGCGCTATCGCCAGCTCGCCAAGCGCGAGCAGCCGGCCACCCAGGCCGTGGTATTCCTGGTGCTCGACGTGTCGGCCAGCATGGGCGAGGAACACCGCAGGCTCGCGAAGTCCTTTTTCTTCTGGGCGGTGCAGGGCCTGCGCCGGCAGTATCGGCATCTCGAGGTGGTATTCATCGCGCACACGACCGAGGCCTGGGAATTCGCCGAGGAGGAGTTCTTCCGCGTAACGGGCTCCGGCGGCACGTTCATGTCCACGGCCCTGACGCTGACGCGCAGTGTTGCAGACGAGCGGTACAGCCCTGCGCATTACAACCTCTATCTCTTCTACGCTTCCGACGGCGAGAATTCACCCAGCGACAGCGCCGCGACGGACGTCGCGCTCAAGGGGCTGCTGGACGATCTGCAGTACTGCGGCTTTCTGGAAGTCGGCTCGAGCGGCGAAGGCGGTCCGTCGAGCGACATCGGCAAGCTCTTCCTCCAGCTCGCTGCCGACGGGCGGCGGACCGCTGCTTACCGTGCGGCGAAGAGCGACGATATCTGGGGCGCCGTGCGGCACTTCTTCGGCCAGCAACAGGCGGCGTGAGAGCACTGCGATGAGCGAAGGCTGGCGCAGCTATCTCGCCCGGATCGAAGACCTGGCGCGCGGCGCCGGCCTCGACTACCACCCGGTAGAGTTCGAGGCCGTACCCGACAGCATGATGATGGAGATCGCGATCTACGGGCTGCCGGTGCGGATGCCGCACTGGTCGTTCGGGGTGCGCTACATCTACCGGCTGGTGCAGCACCGGATGGGGCTGTCACGCCTGTTCGAGGTCGTGTTCCCCGGCAACCCCGGCCGCGCCTATCTCGCACGCAACAACAGCGACGCGGAGAACGTACTTGTCACCGCGCACGTCCTCGGCCATGCCGACTTCTCGAGCTGCAACCTGCTCTTCCGGCGCAGCGCCGATCAGGTGGGGCAGCAGATCGTCGAGCAGGCGGCCACGCACGCGCGGCAGATCGGCGAGGCGATCGAAGCGCATGGCGCGGCGCGTGTCGAGGCGGTGCTCGACGCTGCGCTCGCGCTCGAGCAGCACGTCAATACCGACGCCGTGCTCGCGAGACCGCGTTACCCCGACGAGGGGCAGAAACCCGCCGCTGCGGACGACGACACGTTTATCCGGCGCTTCCGCACGCTGGGACCGGACCTCGCCCCGGCGCCGGCGACGCTCGCCCCGGTGCCGAGGCCACAGACCCCGCCGCACCCGGAGCGCGACCTGCTCTGGTTCATCGCCCAGTACGGGCCGGAGCTCGAGCCCTGGGAGCGCGACATCTTCCTCGCGGTGCGCGCGGAATCGTTCTACTTCTACCCCGTATTCGCCTGCCAGATCATGAACGAGGGCTGGGCGTCGTACTGGCACGCCCGGCTGCTGCGCGAAGCGGAGTTCCTGCCGCCGGAGGACTACGTCGATGCGATCAAGTGTCACTCCGACGTCGTGCGCCCCACCGGCCAGGGCGAGCGCGCCTCGCTCGAAATCAACCCGTACCACCTCGGCTTCTCGCTTTGGGAGCGCATCATCGCGGAACACGGCGTCGAGTACGCGCGCCGCGTGATGGAGCAGAACGACGACTTCGCGTTCATACGCGGCTATCTCACGAGCGAGGCCGCGGCCGAGCTCAACCTGTTCCGCTACAAGGGACCGGCCCGCGGCCCCTACCAGGTGCAGGATGAGGACCTCGACTCGCTGCACGAGGCACTGCTCAGACCCAAGTTCAGCTTCGGCGCCCCGACGGTGGCGGTCGAGCGGCTGCGCGTCGACGGCACGCTCGAGCTCGTCCACGACCATGCGACAGATGGCCGCGGGCTCGATCACGAGCGCAGTGCGCGCGTGCTCGATTACCTGGTTAAAGTCTGGCGGCGCCCGATCGTGCTCGCGAGCGTAGACGGCGAAGGTCGCACGCTGCAGCTCACCGCGAACCCGGCGTAGCCGCCCGCCCCGGACGCTCTAGAGCGAGCCGAGCCGTCGGACGATGAGTCCGGCGATGTCCCGCGCCATCGCCTCGCGCAGGATGTTCTCCTCCCGGTCCTTGGCGAGCAGGTCCGCCTCATCGAAGCTGAAGCTGCGCGTGAGCTCGAGCGTCTGGCTCGGGACCACCTCCTGTCCGCCGCGGTCGATCGAGTAGTCGACGGCGTAGAACACCTCGAATTCCTCGGGCGTGTTGCGTGCCGAGACCGACAGCACGCGACGACCCGTACGGTCGCGGCTCACGCGCACCACGGCGTCGGCGGCGCTGGCCGCCGGAGCAAGCGTCGCGCCGTTGCGGCTCAGCGCCTCGCGCAGCTCGACAGCCAGTGGCGTGAGCTCGTCGGCCGTGGCCACGTAGACACGGCGGACCTCCACCGGCAGGTCCACCGAGCCCTGCAGGTGAAAGCCGCAGGCCGAGAGAAGCATGGCCACGACGGCACAGGCCGCGGAGGGCCACGCAGGACCACGAAACGGATCAGACGACGACATTGGCGAGCTTGCCCGGGACGTAGATGAACTTGCGGACCGGCCGACCCTCGATGAACCGCTGCACGTTCGAATCCGCGAGCGCCGCCTCGCGGACCGCGGCCTCGTCGGCGCCGGCGGCTACGGCGACGCGGCTTCGCAGCTTGCCATTCACCTGCACGACGACCTCGATGGTCTCGCGCACGAGCGCGTCGTCGTCGACCCGGGGCCATGCTTCATCCACCACGGCTCGCGCGTGACCAAGCGCTTGCCACAGCGCATGACAGGCATGCGGGATGATCGGCGACAGGACAAGCACGAGGACGTCGAGGGCTTCCTGCAGCACCGCCCTGCCCTGCGGGGAGCGGTCGTCGAAGCGTGCGAGCGAATTCAGGAGCTCATGCGCTGCGGCGATCGCATTGTTGAAGGTGCGCCGCCGGCCGATGTCGACCGTGATCTTGGCCAGCGTCTCGTGCACCTGGCGGCGCATGTCGCGCTGCGCGGGATCGAGCACCGACCTGTCGAGCGCGGGTGCCGCGCCTCCGCTCACGTGCGCGTGCACCGCCTTCCACAGCCGCCTGATGAATCGGTGGGCGCCCTCCACACCTTCGTCCGACCACTCGAGCGTCATCTCCGGCGGCGAATTGGAGACGATGAACAGCCGCGCCGTGTCTGCGCCGTATTTCGCGACCAGCGCGTCCGGATCGACCCCGTTGTTCTTCGACTTCGACATCGTACCGATGCCGCCGTACTCGACCGGCTCGCCGTCCGTGCGAAGCACGGCGCCGATGCGCGTGCCCCGCTCATCCCTCTGCACCTCGACCTCGGCCGGGTTGAGATACACGATGCGGCCCGCGGCGGGCTTGCGGTAATAGATCTCGTTCAGAACCATGCCCTGCGTCAGCATGTTGATAAACGGCTCCTTGAGCGAGGTCAGCCCGAGATCGCGCATCACGCGGGTCCAGAACCGCGAGTACAGCAGGTGCAGGATCGCGTGCTCGATGCCGCCGATGTACTGGTCGACCGCCATCCAGTAGTCCGCGCGGCGATCGACCATCGCTGCGTCGTTTCCGGGGCTCGCGAAGCGGAAGAAATACCAGGACGAGTCGACGAACGTGTCCATCGTGTCCGTCTCGCGCCGCGCCGGGCGACCGCAGCGCGGACAGCGACACTCGACGAACGCCGCGAGCTTCGCCAGAGGGTTGCCGCTGCCGTCGGGCACGAGGTGCTCGGGCAGCACCACCGGCAGGTCCTCATCCGGCACCGGCACTTCGCCGCAGGATGTGCAGTGGATCAGCGGGATCGGGCAGCCCCAGTAACGCTGACGCGAGATGCCCCAGTCACGCAGCCGCCAGTTGACGCGGCGCTGGCCGCGGCCGGTCGCCTCCAGGGTCTTCGAGATCGCGTCGAAGGCCTCGTCGAAGTCGAGCCCGTCGAACTGCCCGGAGTTGATCAGGCGTCCGTGCTCGACGTATGCGGCCGCGTCGAGGTCGACCAGCCGGCCGTCCGCGGGCTGGATCACCTGGTGGATGCGGAGCCCATAGCGGCGCGCGAATTCCCAGTCGCGCTGATCGTGAGCGGGTACGCCCATGACCGCGCCGGTGCCATAGCCCGTCAGCACGAAGTTCGCGACCCAGACCGGGATGCGTTCGCCGGTGAGGGGATGGAGCGCATGCACGCCGAGCGGCATGCCGCGCTTGTCCATCGTCTCTATCGCTGCTTCGGTCACGCCGCTGCGCTCGCATTCGGCGATGAACTCACGCAGATCCGCATCGTGCCGGGCGAAATGCCGGGCCAGCGGATGTCCGGCTGCGACCGCCATGAAAGTGACCCCGTACAGCGTATCCGGCCGCGTCGTATAGACGCGCAGAGGCTCGAGCCCACCCTCAACGTCGAACGCGAGCTCGATCCCCTCCGAGCGGCCGATCCAGTTCGCCTGCATGATCTTGACGCGCTCGGGCCAGCCCGGGAGCTTATCGAGCGCGGCCAGCAGGTCTTCCGCGTAATCCGTGATCCGCAGGTAATACATCGGGATCTCGCGCTTCTCGACCAGCGCGCCGGTCCGCCAGCCCCGCCCGTCGATCACCTGCTCGTTCGCGAGCACGGTCTGGTCCTCGGGGTCCCAGTTGACGACGCCTGTGCGTCGATAGGCGATGCCGCGCTCGAGCATTCGCAGGAACAGCCACTGGTTCCAGCGGTAATACTCAGGCCGGCAGGTAGCGAGCTCGCGGCTCCAGTCGATGCCGAAGCCGAGCGGCTTCATCTGCCGCTTCATGTACGCAATGTTGTCGTAGGTCCACTTCGCGGGCGGCACCCCGTTCGCCATTGCGGCGTTCTCCGCGGGTAGACCGAACGCGTCCCACCCCATGGGCTGCAGGACGTTGCAACCCTGCATCCGCATGTAGCGCGTCAGCACGTCGCCAATGGTGTAGTTGCGGACATGCCCCATGTGCAGCCGGCCGCTCGGATACGGGAACATGCACAGGCAGTAGTACTTGGGACGGTCCGGATCCTCGCGGACCTCGAAGCTCCGGTGTTCGTCCCAGTAACGCTGGGCCTCCGGCTCGATCACGTCCGGATCGTAACGGTCCTGCATGTCCGGCCAGGGGTGGGCTGAATGGGCTGGCAAGGATAGCGGAGGCGCCCAGCCGGCACCAATTCGGGCCTCACCCGCGGCGGCGCGGCTACACGATCGTCGGATGCACCAGGTTCGCGAAATCCCGGTACTTGAGCCTGATCAGCTCGGTGTGCGTGCCGGCGTTGAAGGCGATCTCGTCGTCCTCGGTGAGATCTTCGAGTACGTAGACCTCCATGCCGTAGAGGTTGCCGAAAGGCGGCATCGCACCCGGCTCGCAGTCGGGAAAGCGGTCCCTGAATTCCGTCTCGCTGACCAGGTGCACGTCGCGGGCGCCCGCGACCGAGCGGACCCGGCCGAGCGGCACCTTCGACGACGCGGTCTGTACGACCATTGCGAGCCTGCCGTCGATGTCGACGATCACCGTCTTGGCGAGCTCGCGGCCCGGGACATGCGCGGCCGCGGCGATTTCCTGTGCCGTATACGCGGGCGAGTGACGGATCTTGGTGTATCGGACGTGATTGGCGTCGAGCAGATGCTCAAGCTTCGAGAACGGCATGGCGAGCCCCCGTTCCGTACCGATGTCGCACCGAGCATACGCCCGCAAGCGCGACCGCGCCACGCCGCGTCGCCCGCGAGCGTGCGTCAGATCCGGACGAAGCGCGCCACGCCGTCCGCACCGGCTATGCGGCTCACCCGCCCCTCGCTCGCGAGGAATTGGAGGTGCGCGAGCGCCTCCCCGAGCGCAAGCACCCGATGGAAGCCGCGCAGCACGCGGCCGAACATGACCGGCACGGCTTCCTGAGCGCTGCGCGGCTCCCGGCAATGCTCCTCGACGCGGGCGAGCTGCTCGAAGTGATGGTTGCGCAGGTCGGCGATGCGCTTGTGCAGCGCTCGGAACGGGCGGCCGTGAGACGGGAGCACCAGCGTCGCCGGATCGCAGGCCTCGAGCCGCGCGAGCGAATCAAGGAACGCGCGCAGCGGATCCGAGTCCGGCGCGGACGCAAGGACGCAGACGTTGGGCGAGATCGACGGGAGCACCTGGTCGCCGCTCACCAGAATGCGGCGCTCGGCGTCGTAGAGGCACAGGTGTCCGCGGCAGTGACCCGCGGTTTCGATGATCTGCCAGGTCACGCCACCTGCGACGAGGGTTTCGCCGTCGACCGGCGCATGCGTGAGCGGCGGGATCCCGCCGAACCACGTGCGGTGGTCACGTGGCGGGTCGCTCGAGGCTGGGGACGGAAGACCGTGGGCGCTCAGGAATGCACGCGTCCGCTCGTCCACGTCGGTCGGTTCCATCCGCAGAAATGCCGAGGACGACTCGTGCGCCTGCTGCGACATCCAGATCCCCGCGTGATGCCGCTCGGCGAGCCAGCTCGCGAGGCCCATGTGATCCGGATGATCGTGCGTGACGAATATCCGCGCGAGCCGACGGCGCGCGAGCGGCTCGACCTCGAGCGACTCCCACGCGACGCGGCACTCCTCAGCCCCGAGACCGGTATCGACGACGGTGCACGAGTCGCCATCTTCGAGCAGCCAGAGATTGATGTGGTTCAGCTCCATCGGCAGCGGCATCCGCAGCCACCACAAGCCGTCGGCGATGCGTCGTCCCTCGCCGGGCGCCGGCGGATCACCTGGCAGGTAGGCGAGATCCTGCGCACGCGACGGATAGCGCTCACCTTCACGCGTCAGCTCGGGCCCACGCTCCTTCATGCCCGTGTCCCGGTTCGCCGCCGAACCAGGAGCCCCGCGACGATCCCCGCCACGATCAGCATCAGCACCGGCGCGTCTCCCAGCCGCAGATACGGGGTGATCCCGGTCCGCGGCGTGACGCGCCCGGCGAGCACGCCCGGCTGAAACTGCGGCAGCGTGTCCAGCACCCGCCCATCGTGCCCGATGAGCGCGGTGATGCCGTCGTTGGTCGCGCGCAGCGTCGGTCGCGCCGCCTCGATGGCGCGCATGCGGCTGATGTCCAGGTGCTGGTGCGGCGCCGTCGAATCGCCGAACCACGCGTCGTTGCTGACGTTGACCAGCAGCGTCGAGTTGCGAACGATGCGTCGCTGATCGGTGCCGTAGGCATCCTCGTAGCAGATCGTAGGCGCGAGCCGCTCGCCCGCCACCGCGAGCGCATCCTGGTGGTCGGAGCCCGGCTCGAAATCCGAGTACGGCAGGCTCATCAACTTGAGCCAGGAACGCACGGCAGCGGGCACCGGGAAGACCTCGCCGAACGGCACGAGCCTGCGCTTCGCGTACCACTGCTCGATTCCCGGCTGCTCCGGGTTCCAGGCGACCATCGCGTTGTAGTAGGCATCGGTCGCGGCGTCGTTGCGAATCAGGCCCATGATGAGCGCTGTTCCGCTCGCGGCCGCCTCGGCGCGCACGCTGGCGAGGAATTCGCCGAGATCGGCGGCCAGCGCCGGTATCGAGGCCTCGGGCCACACGACGAGATCCACTCCGAAGTACGGTCGCGACAGTCCCAGGTACAGACGCTCGGTGCGCTCGAGCTGGCCGGTCTCCCACTTCATTGTCTGCGGGACCGCGCCCTGCACCAGCGCGACGGAGAGGACCGTGTCACGCGGCTCGGTCCACTCGATGCGTGTCAGCCACGCGCCGACGCCCCACATCACCACCATGGACGAGACGGCGACGATGCGCGAGACACGCGTCCCGAGGAAGAGCGTCACGATTGCACCCGCCGAGATCGCCACGGCAAGCCCGACGCCATAGACCCCGAGCACCGGCGCGTAACCGCGGAGCGGCGTGTCGACGTGAGCATAGCCGAGCGACAGCCACGGAAAGCCCGAGAAAAGCCAGCCGCGCACCCATTCGATCAGGACCCAGCCCGCGGGCACCAGGATCATCCAGCGCGCGATACCGCTGCGCGGCGCGTAGCGCGCCACCGCCCAGCCGAGACATGCGCGTGTAGGCGCCCATGATCACGACCAGCCCAAGCATCAGGAAGATCGCCACCGGCAGCGGCGCGTGACCGATCTCGTGGACGCTGTGATAGAGCCAGTAGGTACCGGCCAGAAAGGTGCCCCCGGTAAAAAGGGCGCCGCGCCACGCCGCCTCGCGCGGCGCCGCGTCGTGCCAGAGCAGGATGAGCAGTGCGGGACAGGCGATGCTCAGGACGGCGAATCCGATCGGCGCGAATGCCGCCGCGAGCGCGAGCCCGCTCGCAAGCGCGACCCACCGCCCGCGACGTCCGAGGACGTCGAGCAGAGGTCCCACGCGGCGGGGTGCGATCGCCGCCGGGGCCACGCTGCCGCCGCTGCGATTCACTCCGCCCGCTTGAGGTCGATGTCGCGCGGCGTCGTCACGCGCAGTGTCTCGATGCGCCGCCGGTCGGCACGCAACACCTTGAGCTCGAGACCACCGAGCTCGATCGCCTCGCCGCGCCTCGGCATGCGTCCGAGCTCGTGCAGCACCAGCCCTCCGATCGTGTCCGCCTCCTCGTCCGAGAAGCGGGTGTCGAAGACGTCGTTGAACTCCTCGATCCGCGTCAGCGCCGGCACGGCGAACGTTCGCTCCGCTTCCTTGTGTATGCCCTCCACCTCGTCGACGTCGTACTCGTCGCCGATGTCGCCGACGATCTGCTCCAGCACGTCCTCGATGGTAAGCAGTCCCGATACACCGCCGTATTCGTCCACGACGATCGCCATGTGGTTGTGGCTGTTGCGAAACTCCCTGAGGAGTACGTTCAGCCGCTTGCTCTCGGGGATGAACACCGCGGGCCGGAGACATTCGCGGATGTCGAAGCTCGCGGCAGAGTCTTCGGCGAAATACCGCAACAGGTCCTTCGCAAGCAGGATCCCGACCACCTCGTCGCGATCCTCGCCGACCACCGGGAAGCGCGAATGACCGGACTCGATCACGGTCGGCAGGATCTTCTCCGGCGGGTCTTCGCGCTGCACGACGACCATCTGCGCGCGCGGCACCATGACGTCGCGGACCTGGATGGCCGAGACCTGCAGCACGCCCTCCATCATCGACAGCACGTCGGCCTCGATGAGGCCGCGATCCTTCGCGTCCGCCAGCACGTCGGAAAGCTGCTCGATGTCGCGCGGTTCGCCGGACAGCGATTCCACCAGGCGTCGCAGCCAGCTGCCCTGGCCCGCAGGTCGATCGTCGTTCATGCGCGCGAGGTCACCACCCTGAGGTAAGGATTCTGATACCCGAAAGCCCGAAGGATTTCCACTTCGGCCCGTTCCATCCGCCGCGCTTCACGGTCGACCCGGTGGTCGTAGCCGGCCAGGTGCAGCACGCCGTGCACGACCATGTGCGCCCAGTGCTCGGCGAGGGTCTTGTCCTGCGCGCGTGCCTCCCGGGCCACGACCGGTGCGCAGATCGCGAGGTCGCCGAGCGCGCCGTCACGCGCCCGCTCCTGCGGCGACGCGGGGAACGACAGTACGTTGGTCGGCGCGTCCTTGCCGCGGAAACTGCGATTCAGGCGTCGGCTCTCTGCAGTGCCGACGATCCGGATGCAGATCCGCGCCGCGGTCGTGTGCGACCGCGGCGCCTGAGCTGTCGATGCATAGGCGCCGCGCGCCCAGCGCCGGAGCGCTGCTTCGCCCGGTACCCAGGGGCGTCGAGCGGCGAACTGCGTCTCGACCCGAAGCGCGGCCGCTGCCGTGGAAGCCGCGCTCACGGCGCGTCCGGCGCGCTGTCGGTGTCGCGCTCGTAGGCGAGCACGATGCGCTGCACCAGCGGATGGCGGACGACGTCGCGGGCGCTGAAGAACGTGAAGGCCACGCCTTCGACGTCACGCAGCACGTCGATGACGTGCTTGAGCCCCGAGCGCTGCTGTCGCGGCAGGTCGATCTGGGTAATGTCACCCGTCACGACCGTCCTGGAGCCGAAGCCGATCCGCGTGAGGAACATCTTCATCTGCTCGACGGTGGTGTTCTGCGCCTCGTCGAGGATGATGAACGAATCGTTGAGCGAGCGGCCCCGCATGAACGCGAGCGGCGCGACCTCGATGACCTGACGCTCGATCGCGCGCGCGACGCGGTCGAACCCCAGCATCTCGTAGAGCGCGTCGTACATCGGCCGCAGATACGGATCGACCTTCTGAGCCATGTCGCCGGGCAGGAACCCCAGCCGCTCGCCCGCCTCCACCGCAGGGCGAACCAGTACGATGCGCCGCACTTTCGCGCTTTGCAGCGCCTCGACAGCGCTCGCGACCGCGAGATAGGTCTTGCCGGTGCCCGCCGGGCCGATCCCGAAGGTGAGGTCGACAGTCCTGATCTGATCGAGGTACCGCCGCTGATTCGGGCCACGCCCGCGGATCGCGCCGCGCTGAGTATGGACCTCAACTTCGCCTGCGGGCCCGACAGCCGGCACCTCGCCTGCGTCCTCGGACTGCGGGAAGCCGAGCTCCTGCACGCTCAGGTGCACGCGCTCGGGCGTCATCGGCTCGCTGGCTGAAAGCTCGAACATGCGACGCAGCACCGCCTCTGCGCGCGCAAGCGGTCCCGACGGGCCCGAGAGCTGCAGCCGGTGACCACGGCGCCGCACGTCGACTCCCAGTCGCTCCTCGACGTGGCGCAGGTTCTGCTCCATCGGCCCCGCGAAGTTGGCGAGCCAGTCGTTGTCAGCCTCCGCAAGCGAGATCTCGCGCTGTTCCGGAGGATCGTTCAAGCAACACTCCGCGCCGGCTCGGCGAGCCTTCCCGCAGCGAATTGGGCATCGCTTCGGTGATCTCGACGTCGACGTAACGGTCGACAAGCGCGGAAGGTCCGTCGAAGTTGACCCAGCGGTTGTTGCTGGTGCGACCCGCCAGCTGGCGCGCGTCGCGGCGTGCCGGGCGCTCGACCAGCACGCGCTGCACGGTGCCGACCATCGCACGGGCGTAGCGCAAGGACTGCTCGCCGATCAACGCCTGCAGCCGCTCGAGCCGCTGCTGCTTCTCATCGTGCGTCACGTCGTCCGGCAGCGCGGCCGCGGGCGTCCCGGGACGGCGGCTGTAGATGAAGCTGTACGCCTGGTCGAAGCCGACGTCCGCGATCAAGTCCAGGGTGCCCTGGAAGTCGCGCTCGGTCTCTCCGGGATAGCCCACGATGAAATCGCTCGACAGGCTGATGTCCGGTCGCACCTCGCGCAGCCGGCGGAGCTTCTGCTTGTACTCGAGGACGGTGTGTCCGCGCTTCATCAGCGCGAGTACGCGATCCGAGCCGCTCTGCACCGGCAGGTGCAGATAGTTCGCGAGCTTCGGCACGTCGCGGAAAGCCTCGACCAGGTTGTCGCGGAACTCAACCGGATGCGACGTCGTGAAACGGATACGCTCGACCCCGGGCACCTCGGCGACGAAATAGATGAGCGCGGCGAGATCGGCGTGGCCGCCGCCCGCCATCGTGCCGCGGTAGGCGTTTACGTTCTGACCGAGCAGCGTGACCTCGCTGACCCCTTGCGCGGCGAGACGCCTGAGCTCTTCGAGCACCTGCTCGAGCGGCCGGCTGACTTCCTCGCCGCGTGTGTACGGCACGACGCAGAAGGTGCAGTACTTGCTGCAGCCTTCCATCACCGAGACGAACGCCGTTGCTCCCCGGGCCTGCGGTTCTGGCAGGCGGTCGAACTTCTCGATCTCCGGAAAGCTCACGTCGACGACGGGGCGTCCCTTCGCGCGGAGCTCATCGATCATCGCGGGCAGCCGGTGCAGCGTCTGCGGGCCGAAGACGAGATCGACGAAGGGCGCGCGCTCGGTCAGCCCCACGCCTTCCTGGCTCGCGACGCAGCCGCCGACGCCGATGATCACGTCGGGTCGTCGCGTCTTGATCTCGCGCCAGCGTCCGAGCTGCGAGAAGACCTTCTCCTGCGCCTTTTCGCGCACCGAGCAGGTGTTGAGCAGCAGCAGGTCCGCGTCCTCGGGCGTGTCGGTGGGCTCGTAGCCACCCGATTCGCGCAGTACGTCCACCATACGGGCGGAGTCGTACTCGTTCATCTGGCAGCCAAAGGTTTTCAGATAGACGCGCGGCATCCCTTGGATTCGGTGCAGGATCAATAGCTTGGATCCCCGATGGCGCGGTCCTGGCGGCCTCCGGGGCCGCCTATCGTAGACGGAGGCGGGCAGCCTTGTCCGCCCCGCGGCGCGAGCGGCTACCCGACCGGACCGCAATAGCGATCCGGCCGGGTACGAAATCCACGTGAATTCCGTGGGTTACGCGGCGCCGGCGCGGCCTGGGCTACGCTCGACGAGCGCGCGCCCGGAAGCCTGGGCTTCGGCGGCCAGGAGCGCCGCCTTGCGGTGCACGCCCCACCGATAGCCGGACAGCCCCCCGTCGTTTCGCACGACCCGGTGGCAGGGAATCGCCACAGCGAGCCGGTTCGCGGCACAGGCCTGCGCGACGGCGCGAACCGCGCGCGGTGCGCCGATACGCCGCGCGATCTCCGTATAACTCGCCGTCTTGCCCGCGGGAACAGCTCGCAGCGCCTGCCACACGCGCTGCTGGAAGGCGGTGCCGCGCACGTCGAGCGGCAGGTCCAGCCCGAGCGCAGGTGTCTCTACGAAACCGACGACGCGCGCCACGAGACGCTCGAAGTCCGTGTCGCCACCAATCAGCTCCGCCTTCGGAAACTCGTCCTGCAGGCGGCGCGCAAGCGTGTCCGGGTCGTCGCCCAGCAGAATCGCGCAAATGCCGCGCTCGCTCGCGGCGACGAGGATGGATCCGAGCGAGCATTCGCCGACGGCAAACCGGATCCGCATTGCAGCGCCGCCAGCGCGATAGGCAGACGGCGTCATTCCGAGACGCGCATCGGTCTCCGCATAGAACCGGCCGCTCGAGTTGTATCCAGCGTCGTAGATCGCATCAGTCACGCTGTCTGCGCGGGTGAGCTCTCTGCGCGCACGACCGGCGCGCTGCGCCTGCGCGTACGCACGCGGCGTCAGGCCGGTGACCGCCTTGAAGACGCGATGAAAATGCCAGGCGCTCATACCGGCCGCCGACGCGAGCGATGCCAGCGACGGCACAGTCTCCGCGCTCTCGATCGCGCGGCAGGCCCGGGTGACCTGCGCCGTGTGCCGCTCGGTCAGGCTCGGACGGTCCGGATGGCAGCGCCGGCAGGGGCGGAAACCGGCGCGCTCGGCCGCCTCGCGCGTCGCGTGGAACTGGACGTTTTCCGGGCGCGCGCGCCGCGATGCGCAGGAGGGCCGGCAATACACCCCGGTCGTGCGCACCGAGTATACGAATTGTCCGTCCGCTGCTGCGTCGCGGGCGACCACGGTCGCCCAGCGCGGATCCGCGACGACACTGCGGGCAAGTTCTGCGTTGCGTTCGGCGATGCTCATTACCGTTCCTCGGGATGCCGGATAGGTGCGCGCATTCTGAGGATGGCCCGCCGCCCCGGCATCCCGGGTCTTGCTCCCGAATCCTAGAACGGGATGTCGTCGTCGAACTCGCCCGCGGCCGCGGGCTGCACCGAACGCTCCTGGCTGGGTGCGGCGCGCGGCTCGCTGCGCGGTTCCGCACCCGCGCGGTCACCGGCGCGGCTGCCGAGCATCTGCATCTCGTTGGCGATGATCTCGGTCGTGTAGCGGTCCTTGCCTTCCTTGTCCTGCCACTTGCGCGTCTTGAGTCGACCCTCGACGTAGATCTGCGAGCCCTTGCGCAGATACTCGGCGGCGATCTCGGCCAGGCGGTCGTACATGACGATGCTGTGCCACTCGGTCTGCTCGCGCTGTTCGCCGGTCTGCTTGTCCTTCCAGCTGTCGGAGGTCGCGAGCCGCAGGTTCGTGACCGCCTTGCCGCTCGGCATGTAGCGTGTCTCCGGGTCCTGCCCGAGGTTGCCGACCAGAATTACCTTGTTGATGCCGCGTGCCATGGTGTTGTCCGCCTTACTGAGAAGGTAATTTTACGGCACCCGGCGCCGCGCCGGGTGAGCGAAATGTGGCATTGATGGCAAGAAACGCGCCGCTGCCAGTCAGGTGCTGGTGATGCTGCCCTTGGCCACGATGGGTCCCGTGGGTACGCCCAGCGGCGCGCCTCCCGGCGGCTCGAGCGAAATGGCAAGCACCGAGCCCGCGGTCATCGCCCCGCGCAGCTCGGCCGGCACGGAGATCGCGTATGCCTTGTCGGTCGTAACCACGCCCAGCGAGCGCGGCGCCTCGCCGGCCGGAATCAGCCACAGCTCGGGAACTCGGCCTTCCGCGTCGGGTGCACTCGGAACCGGCACGAGCAGGATCGCCCCGCTCGTCGTATCGAGTGTTGCAAGATACGCCGGCGTCCCGTCGTCGAAGCTGAGCGTGGTGACCGCGCGCGCAAGCGGAGCCGGCGACACGGGCTGCGGCGCCTCGCGGGCCGTATAGAGGACCGCCAGCGCCGAGGCCGCCACCACGGCTGCGGCGGCGGCCGCACGCCAGAAGCCGACGCTCTGCCAGAGACCACCGCGGGCACCTTCGACGGCGGGCCAGCCCAACTGGCGGCGGATTCGCGGCCAGGCGTGAGGCGGCGGCGGCACCGGCGCGATTGCGGAAAAAAGTCCAGCGAGCCGACCCTCCCACGCCGCCACCCGTGCGGCAAAGGCAGGATCCCCGTCGATTCGCGCCTGCGAGCGGCGTCGCTGCACGGTGTCCTGCACACCGAGCGCGTACTCCGCGGCCTCGAGATCCGGGCCTGGTGGATCGGCGCTGAAATCGTCGCCGGATGTGGGATCAGGCGTGGTCATGTTTCGAGACAGGTGCGAAGTTGCATGAGGCCGCGTCGTATCCAGCTCTTGACGGAGCCGAGCGGCGCGCCGATGCGCGCCGCGAGCTCGTCATAGGTCGCGCCATCGAAAAAAGCCGTCCGGATCAGGTTGCGACGTCGATCGTCGAGCTGTTCCAGGCACCGTTCGAGATGGCTGCGATCGGTGATCGATTCCGCATTCCGCTCGGGCGTCGCACCCGGGTCCGCCATGTCCTCGATGGCCTCCAGCGGGGCGCGCGACATCGGCGGTCGCGCCCGTAATCGATCGATCGCCCTGTTCCGTGCGATGGTCGACAGCCACGCAATCGCCCCGGCACGATCAGGGTCGAACTGTGCTGCGCGATGCCAGATGGTCACGAAGGCGTCCTGCAGCACATCCTCGGCCTCGGCGCGATCGGACAGCACGCGCAGACAGATGCCGAAGAGCCGGGCGGAAGTCGCCCGATACAGCGCCTCGAAGGCGGTGCGATCCCCGGCCGCGACCTCAGCGACGAGACGATCGAGCGCTGCATCGCGCTCTGCGGTCGGCCGTGCTTCCGTTTCGGCCACAAGAGGCACTCCTTTCGGGCCCGGCGTCGAGTGTACCGCCGGTTGTTGCGCAGGTACGGCGGCGGGTCGTAGAGCCCCGTCGGCCGGGTTTACGACGCACCGTCCTGGCACGCCGCCGATCCTGGGTGCGCCGGCCCACTTGGGCTGACCCGCCGCCATGTTGACCGATACGTTGGGTCGCCTTCAGCGGATGCAGCGCAACGCCCGGTCACCGGCGTCCCCAAATCACGACAGCCCTGCTTTGCCTCGCCCGCCGGGCGCTGGGTATAGTTACTGGTTGGCCGCTAGCGGCCACATTCGAGCCGCCATGGACGTCATACGCATCCGCGGTGCCCGCACTCATAACCTGCGGGGCATCGACCTGGACCTGCCGCGCGACCGGCTGATCGTCATCACCGGGTTGTCGGGCTCGGGCAAGTCCTCGCTCGCCTTCGACACGATCTACGCCGAGGGGCAGCGCCGCTACGTCGAGTCGCTGTCGGCGTACGCAAGGCAATTCCTGTCGGTGATGGAAAAGCCGGATGTCGATCATATCGAGGGTCTGTCGCCCGCGATCGCGATCGAGCAGAAGGCGACGTCGCACAACCCGCGCTCCACCGTCGGGACGGTGACCGAGATCTACGACTACCTGCGCGTGCTCTACGCACGGGCCGGCTTGCCACGTTGTCCCGAGCACGGCCAGGAACTCACGGCGCAGACCGTGAGCCAGATGGTCGACCAGGTGCTCGCGCTGCCGGAAGAAACGAGCGTGCTGCTTCTCGCGCCCGTCGTGCAGGATCGCAAGGGCGAGCATCTGGAGACGTTCGAGCAACTGCGCTCCCAGGGCTTCGTCCGCGCGCTCGTCGACCGTCGGTTGGTCGAGCTCGAGACGCCGCCAAGTCTCGACGCGCGGCGGCGGCACAGCATCGACGTCGTAGTCGATCGACTGCGCGTACGACGGGATGCCGGTCAGCGTCTGGCGGAGTCTTTCGAGACCGCGCTCGCCCTCTCGCAGGGCGTGGCACGCGTCGCGTTTGCGGACGATCCCGGCCGCGAGGCGCTCGTGTTCTCGAACCGCTTCGCCTGCACCGTGTGCGGCTACAGCCTGGCAGGTCTCGAGCCGCGCCTCTTTTCCTTCAACAACCCGACGGGCGCCTGCGGCACCTGCGGCGGCCTGGGTATACAGGAGTTCTTCGATCCCGCGCGCGTGGTGGTCAACCCGGGCCTGTCGCTGGCCGGCGGCGCGGTCCGCGGCTGGGATCGCCGCAACGCCTACTATTTCCAGCTCATCCAGTCGCTCGCGCGGCATTTCCGCTTCGACATCGAGACGCCTTGGCACGAGTTGCCAGAGGCCGTGCAGCACGTGCTGCTCTGGGGCAGCGGAGAGGAAAAGGTCGAGTTCCGCTATTTCGACGCGCGCGGCGGCACGACCCGTCGCAGCCATCCATGGGAGGGGATACTGCCGAATCTCGAGCGGCGCTTCCGCGAGACCGAATCAGCGACGGTACGCGAGGAACTCGCGCGGTATCGCGGCACACGCGCGTGCGTGGATTGCCGCGGCAGCCGCCTCAACCTCGCCGCGCGCAACGTGTTCGTCGCGGGACGGAATCTGCCGGACATCGCCGCGCTGCCGATCGCAGACTCGCGCCGTTTCTTCGCGGAGCTCAAGCTCGAAGGCTGGCGTGGCGAGATTGCGCAGCGGCTGGTGCGCGAGGTTTCCGACCGCCTCACCTTCCTGAGCGACGTCGGACTCGACTATCTCGCGCTCGATCGGAGCGCGGAGACCCTCTCCGGCGGCGAAGCGCAGCGCATCCGGCTCGCTAGCCAGATCGGGTCGGGTCTTGTGGGCGTCATGTACATCCTCGACGAACCGTCGATCGGGCTGCACCAGCGTGACAACCAGCGGCTGCTCGACACGCTTATCCGGTTGCGCGATCTCGGCAACACGGTGCTTGTGGTGGAGCACGACGAGGACGCGATCCGGCAGGCCGATTACGTGGTCGATCTGGGGCCGGGCGCGGGTGTGCACGGCGGTGAGGTAGTGGCGCGCGGCACGCCCGAGGAGATCACGAACGCGAGCGATTCGCTCACCGGTCAGTACCTGAGCGGCCGGCGCAGCATCGCGGTCCCGCCCGTGCGCACTCCCGTGCAGCCCGGACGCGTCCTCAGGATCGTCGAGGCAACCGGCAACAACCTGCAGTCCGTCACCGCGGATATCCCGCTCGGTCTCATGACCTGCGTCACCGGCGTGTCCGGGTCAGGCAAATCGACTCTGGTGGTGGACACGCTGTTCCGCCATGCGGCAGCGGCGCTCCAGGAATCGGCAGGCGACGCCGCGCCCGTCCGGGCCGTCGAGGGACTGGAGCAGATCGACCGCGTGATCGACATCGATCAGAGCCCGATCGGCCGCACACCGCGCTCGAACCCCGCCACGTATACGGGCCTGTTCGGTCCGATCCGCGAGCTCTTCGCCGAAGTGCCGGAGTCCCGGGCGCGCGGCTACGATCCGGGCCGCTTCAGCTTCAACGTGCGCGGTGGCCGCTGCGAGGCCTGCGAGGGCGATGGCGTCATCCGCGTCGAGATGCACTTCCTCCCCGACGCGTACGTGACCTGCGATGCCTGCCGCGGCATGCGCTACAACCGCGAGACGCTCGAGATCCGTTACAAGGGGCGCAGTATCCACGAAGTTCTCGAGATGACCGTGGAAGACGCGCTCACGTTCTTCCGCAACATCCCGGCGCTGCAGACCCGACTCAACACGCTGAACGACGTCGGGCTTTCATATCTGCGGCTCGGGCAGAACGCCACGACACTGTCCGGCGGCGAGGCGCAACGCGTAAAGCTCGCGCGCGAGCTTGCGAAGCGTTCCACCGGGCGCACGCTGTACCTGCTCGACGAGCCGACAACTGGTCTGCACTTCCGCGACATCGAGCAGCTGCTCGCGGTACTGCTGCGGCTGCGCGACGAGGGCAACACGATCGTCGTCATCGAGCACAATCTCGATGTGATCAAGACCGCCGACTGGGTGATCGATCTCGGTCCGGAAGGCGGCGCGGGCGGCGGCCAGCTGGTCGCGGCCGGAACGCCCGAAGAGGTGGCACGCATGCCGCAATCGCACACCGGCCGGTATCTGCGTCGCGTGCTGCAGCCGGACCGGTCGCGCCGCTCCGCGGCCGGCTGACCGCGCCGCGTTCAGCCCGGGGTGTGCGGCCGCACGGGGACCTGGAACACATGGCGAACCTCGCCGGCGGAGCGCATCTCGCGATAGCGGCCATCGGTGAGCGTGGCGATCACGCTGCGCCAGAAGGCGAGCGCCGCGCGGTTCTGCTCATCCTCGACGATTTCCCACTCACCGCCATAGCGGTGGAAGAGCAGCAGCGCTGCGCCGCGGCCTATCCCGCGGCGCCGCTCGGCGGATGCGACGTAGAACTCCGACAGCCGGTGACGCGCGCTTCCGGCCGCCCGGGTGACCAGCGCGAAACCGACGCGCGTGCCGTGATCGAGGATCACGAACGGGGCGCCCGCGGGATCGGAGAACCAGCCCGCGACAAATTCGCTCTCGCGCCCATCCCATTCACCGAGCGCCGGGAACAAGCCTGATTTGGAAACCGACAGCTCGGACAGATACGCGCGATAGCTCGCGTATATCCATTCGCGATCCTCGCGGGAGCTACGTGCGTCTCTGAGGGTGACAGACACGGTGCGATCCGTGCTCGTGCCGGTGTGGGCGGGCCGGCCGCCCGGGCGGGTTTAGTTGCTCAAGGGACGGGCGGGCCCCAGCCGGGACCCGCCCGCACCTGTCAGCTTACGCTGAGCGGCGGCTATCAGTTCTTCGCCGCGTCCTGGATGTCCTCACCGGCCTCTTCGACAGCCTCACCGGTCGCCGTGGCGGCGTCCGAAGCAGCTTCGGCAGTGGCATCACCCGCGGCAGCGGCGGCATCGCCAGTCGCTTCCACAGCGTCGCCGGTGGCTTCCATGGCGGCATCGCCGGCGGCAGTAGCGGCGTCACCGGCGGCATCAGCAGCCTCTCCGGCCGCAGCAGCGGCATCGGCCGCAGCGTCCTGCGCGGCCTCAACGGGTTCCTTCTTGGCACAGCCCGCGATGGCAAGGGCAGCGAGAGCAGCGGCAAGAGCGATCTTGGCGTTCATCAGAATGTACCCCGAGTAATGAGTTTGGATGTATGGTCGGCCAGCAGGTGAGGCGCCCGCTTCATGCGGTGCGTGCTCCCTGCGCGTTCGGAATTTTAGGGCAGTGTCCTCAGGCGACCCGGAGCGTTTTGTCTGTTATTGGCGACATCCGACGACGGTAGGACTGCACCGGCGATCCTGCGCCGCCGGCTTTGGGGCAAGATGCCCGGGTCCAGGGCTGCCGGGCAGACCGTATGACCGCAACTGATATCGACCGGGTCTTCCCCGCCCACCTCGCTACGATCGCGGCGCGCGCCGACGACGCGCTGGCGGCCTGCGGCTTCGACGCCCTCGTGATCTTCTCGGGCCGCACCGCCAATCACTTCCTCGACGACTTCGGCTGGCCCCTCAAGGTCAATCCGCATTTCAAGCTCTGGGCCCCGCTCAGCGATGCACCCGAAAGCTTCGTCTGCCACGTGCCGGGGCGCCGCCCGTTGCTCTGCTTTTATCAGCCGGCGGACTACTGGCACCGCCCGCCGCGATTGCCAGCGGAGGAGTGGCTGGCCAGCTTCGATGTGGTGACCATTCGCGAACCCGGGAAGGCGCGAGAAGTGCTTGCGGGCGCTCTCGGCCGCGCACCGCGAACCGTGTTCCTGGGCGAATGGCACCCGGAATTCGCCGAGTGGAGATTTGCGGCTGCCAACCCGCCCGCGCTGCTCGCGCAGCTGCACTACTGGCGCGCCGTCAAGACCCCGTACGAGCTCGCGTGTCTGCGCGAGGCGTCGCGAATCGGTGCGCGGGCGCACCTGGCGGCGCGAGACGCCTTCTTCACCGGCGCCTCGGAATTCGAGGTGCATGGCGCGTACTGCGAGGCGAGCGGACTTACCGAGGCGGAGCTGCCGTATCAGAACATCATCGCCTTCAACGAAGGCGCGGCCGTGCTGCACAACCACAGTCTCGACCGGAGCCGCGACGTGCCGCGGCGCTCCTTCCTGATCGACGCCGGCGCGCAGTTCCGAGGCTACGCCTCCGACATTACACGCACGTATTCCGGCGGCGATCCGGAGTTCGCGGCGCTGATCGACGGTGTCGACGCCCTGCAGCGCAGGCTCTGCGGAACGATCCGACCGGGCCGCGACTATCGAGAGGTGCATCTGGAGGCGCACTGGCTGATCAGTGAGCTGCTGCGCGACGCGGGCGTGATCTCCTGCAGCGCGGAGACGGCCGTCTCGGAAGGAGTGAGCAGCGTCTTCTTCCCGCACGGTGTCGGCCACCTGCTGGGCCTGCAGGTCCACGACGTCGCTGGCTTCGCAGCCGACGTCACCGGACGCGAGATCCCGAAGCCGGAGGGCCACCCATACCTGCGGCTCACGCGCCGGCTCGAGCCCGGCTTCGTGGTAACGGTCGAGCCGGGCGTCTATTTCATAGAGCTGCTGCTCGAGTCGGCGCGCGCGGGAGCGGCCGGCCCGCATATCCGCTGGCCCACGGTCGAGCGGCTCGCGCCCTGGGGCGGAATCCGTGTCGAGGACGACGTCGCGTGCACCAACGGTGAACCGGAGAACCTGACGCGGGATGCATTCGCTGCGCTGGCCTGATCAGGCTTGCCGCTTCAGCAGATCCCGGATCTCGGTGAGGAGTACGACATCCGCGGCTGGCGGGGCGGCTGCCGGCGCCGCGGGCGGCTTTTTCAGCCTGTTGATGCCCTTGATCGCCATGAAGATGGCGAGCGCGATGATCACGAAGTCGAACACCGCCTGGATGAATGCACCGTACTTGACGAGCACCGGCTCCCCGGCAGGACTCGTACCGAGCGACAGCGACAGGTCGGTGAAATTCACGCCGCCGATCGCCATTCCGAGCATCGGCATGACGATGTCGCCGACGAACGAGCTGACGATCTTGCCGAACGCTGCGCCGATGATGATGCCGACGGCCATGTCGATGACATTGCCCTTCATGGCAAATTCCTTGAACTCGGTCGTCAGGCTCATTGTTTGCCTCCCCAGCTGGAGTGAAAAGCAAGCGCCGACGATACGGGCTCATCGGCGGAATGAGAAGGCCAGCGACCGACGCATGCATGCATGCATCGCCGCCCTGCTGGCCTTGTGTGTCATGCAGTGTATATAGTCCGCGCGTGCCGATCGGACAGTGCGGTAAATGCGACCCGGCCTGATCGCGCGATTACGCGAGCGTGGCGTGTTGCGAGTCGCCGCCAGTTACGCGGTCATCGCCTGGCTGCTGCTGCAGATCGCCGACGTCACCTTTGATCCACTCGGTGTCCCGAAGTGGGTCATGACTTCACTCATTGTCGCCGCCGTGCTGGGTTTCCCGGTTGCCATCGCGCTCGCGTGGTTCTACGAAGTCGGCGACCAAGGTGTGCAGCGCGATACCGCGGGCGAAGGCGCCGTGCGGCCGAGCGTGCATGGCAAGCGGCGTCATTCGGACCTCGTCATCATCGGCGTGCTGCTCATCACGGTTGCGGTGCTGCTGGTGCGGCAGTCCGACATCGGCAAACCAAAGCCGCCAGCGAGCCCGGCGATCGCTGTCCTGCCTTTCGAGAACCTGAGCGGCAACCCGGAGCAGGCGTACTTCTCCGACGGCCTCGCCGTGGAAGTGCTCGACCGGCTCGGGCGCGTGCCCGGCCTCAGGGTGATCGCCAGTTCCTCGTCGTTCTCGTTCAAGGGCAAGAACCAGGATCCCCGATCCATAGCCGAGAAGCTCGGTGTGACCACCGTGTTGCAAGGCAGCGTGCGTCGCGACGGGCGCAAGCTGAAGGTCAATGCCAAGCTCATTGATGGCAGCACCGGCTTCCAGCTCTGGTCGGGCAGTTTCGATCGCGAGGTCACGGACATTTTCGCCGTACAGACGGAGCTGGCGGCGGCCGTGATCGATGCCATCGTCCCGGCTGCACGCGGGGACGCCGTTGCTGCTCCCCCGCCGACGACGAATCTCGACGCGCACGATCACTACCTGCTGGGACTCGCTGCCCAGCGGTCCCGATCGGCTGCCCGGCTCGCGGAGTCCGTGGCTCAGCTCGAGCAGGCCGTGGCACTCGACCCGTCTTACGCGCAGGCGCACGCGGCGCTGGCGAATTCCCTGCTGTTGTGGTGGGGCTATTCCGGGGGCGGAGGCGCCGATTCGCTGGCGCACGCCGAGCAGGCAGCGTACAAGGCGCTGGCGCTCGATGCCTCGCTGTCGGACGCGCATGGCGCGCTCGGCAATGTGCTTCGATACGCGGACCGTCCCGGCGCAGAGGACGAATACAAGCGCGCGCTTGAGCTCAATCCGAACAATGCGATCGTTACCCATGACTATGCCGTCCTGCTGAGCCAACTGCCGGGTCGCGAGGCCGACTCAGTGGCGCTGAGCGAGCGGATTCTCGAACTCGATCCACGCTCCGCCATCGCCTGGACAAACAAGCTGGGGCACGTTTTTGAAATAGAAGGTGTGGCCGCGTACCAGAAGCAGTTCGAGAAGGCGATGCAGGTCTTCGCAGGCGACACCGACGGGCTCGAAACACTCGTACTGGCCGTACAGACGCAAACCGGGCATCCCTACGAGGCCTACCGATTGAGCCACGAGCTCGAACGCGCCGGCGCGGATCGGACGACGGTCCTGCGCGCTTCTCTGGGACCGCTGATTGAGATGGGCGACTATGACGAAAGCCTGGCTCGGATCGACACGCTCAAGGCCGCGGGCGCGGCCCAAGCACTCGAGACCGCGCCCCTTGAAATCATGGCAGCCGGGCTCAAGGGTGATTTCAAGCGCCTCGACGAGACGCTCGCGATTCCGGAGCGATCAGAGGTGTCTGCCCACTACCGCTATGTCGTCGATGCGTACTGGTATGCGGTGCAGGGGCGCTTGCAGGACGCTGCCGCTGCACTCGCGAAGGCCGGCGAGTTCGAGACGGTGCCGGACGGCGGTTTCCTGGGCGCCTCACTCGGCGTCGGTGCGCTACCTGCGGTCGTGCGCACCTACCAGGCTGACGGCCGCGAGCACGAGGCGCAGGCGATGGTGTCGCGCTTCCAGGAGAAAGTGCGCAAGGAACTCGGGGCGCGACCGCCGGATGTCGCGCAGAACGTCTTGCTGGCGGAGATTGCGCTCGCCGCCGGGCAGCGCGCGAAAGCGGTTCGCCACCTGCAGGCGGCGATGGCGCAGGCGCCGGTGCCACCCCGCCTGCATCCGCAGCTGCCGTGGTTCAAGAGTCTGGAAGGCGAACCGGGCTATTTACAGCTCGTCGACGAGCTGAAGAAGCGGCAGGCGGCAATGCGTGCCCAGGTCGCAGCCTTGAATGCCTCGCCTGACGGCCCTACGCGGTGACCTGGGGCGGCGGCCGGAAATCCGCAAGGAACTGCGCTGCTGCGCGTCAGGCGGTAGCGGCCTTCTTCTTGCGAGTCGTGCGCGGCTTCTTCTCGGTCGGCTCCGCAGCCGCCTTCTTCGCAGCCTTTTTCGGAGCCGCCTTCTCGGCCGGCGCAGCTTTCTTCCTGCGCGCGCGCGGCTTCTTTTTTGCGTCCTCGTCCGACGCGTCAGCAGCCGTAGCCGCCGACTCGACCAGCGCCATCAACGCCATCGGCGCCGAATCCCCGGGCCGGTTCGCCATGTGCAGGATGCGCGTATAGCCACCCGGGCGTGTCTGGTAACGCGGTCCGAGATCGCCGAACAGCTTGTCGACCATCGCGGTGTCACGCAGCCGTGCAAACGCGCGGCGGCGATTGGCGAGACTGTCGTTCTTGCCGAGCGTGATCAGCGGCTCGACGTAGCGGCGCAGCTCCTTGGCCTTCGGCACCGTCGTGCGGATCGCTTCGTGCCGCAAAAGCGATGCCGCCATGTTGCGCAGCATTGCCCAGCGATGCGGCGTGTTGCGGCTCAGCTGCCGCCCGGTCAGTCCGTGTCTCATGTTGTTCTACCCGCGTCCGCAGCCTCGGAGGCTCAGACGATGTCCCGGTCCTCGTCGCGCTTCAGCCCTGCGGGCGGCCAGTTGTCGAGACGCACGCCGAGCGACAGCCCGTGGCTCTCCAGCACTTCCTTGATCTCGGTGAGCGACTTCTTGCCGAGGTTCGGCGTGCGCAGCAGCTCGACCTCGGTCTTCTGAACGAGATCGCCGATGTAGTGGATGTTCTCGGCCTTGAGGCAGTTTGCGCTGCGGACCGTGAGCTCGAGCTCGTCGACCGGGCGCAGCAGCAGCGGCTCGAAGTGATGCTCCGACGGCTTGATGCGATCCTCGTCCTGGCCCTGCAGATCGACGAACACCGACAGCTGGTCCTTGAGGATCGAGCCCGCCCGACGGATCGCCTCTTCGGCGTCGATCGTGCCGTTGGTCTCGATGTCGATGATCAGCTTGTCGAGATCCGTGCGCTGCTCGACGCGCGCGGCTTCCACCGTGTAGGTGACCTTGCGTATCGGGCTGAACGACGCATCGAGCAGCAGGCGGCCGATCGGGCGGCTCGCCTCCTCGAAGGCGACGCGCTGCACGGCCGGACGGTAGCCGCGGCCACGCTCGATCTTGAGCGTCATGACGAGCTCGCCGGCCTTGGTCAGGTTCGCGATCACGAGCTCGGGATTCAGGATCTCGACGTCGTGGTCACCCTGGATGTCGCCGGCGCGGACCGGCCCTGGGCCCTTCTTCGAGAGGCGCAGCTCCGACTGCTCGCGGGCATTGAGCCGCGTCGCGACCTGCTTCAGGTTCAGAAGGATATCGACGACGTCTTCCTGGACGCCTTCGATGCTGGTGTACTCGTGGAGCACGCCTTCGATCTCGGCCTCGGTGATGGCGCTGCCGGGCATCGACGACAGCAGCACGCGACGGAGCGCATTACCGAGCGTATGCCCGAAGCCGCGCTCGAACGGCTCGATCACGACGCGCGCATGGCGCGGGGAGCTCGGCGTCACCTTGACGACGCGCGGCTTCAGAAACTCGGTCACGGATGACTGCATGGACAGGTCACCTCGCCGGCCAGCCGGCCGGTCAACAAAAAAACGGAATTACTTCGAATACAACTCGACGACGAGGCTCTCGTTGATGTCCGGCAGGATGTCCTCGCGCTCGGGCAGGGATCTGAGCACGCCGGAGAACTTCTTCTCGTCGACTTCGACCCAGTCGGGAAAGCCGATCTGGGAGCGGATCTGGAGCGCCTGCTGGATGCGGGCCTGCTTCTGGGCCTTTTCACGCAGCCCGACGACGTCGCCCGCCTTGCACTGGTAGGACGGGATGTTGACCGTGGCACCGTTGACCGCGACCGCGCGGTGGCTCACGAGCTGGCGCGCCTCGTTGCGCGTCGAGGCGAAGCCCATCCGGTAGACGACGTTGTCGAGTCGGCCCTCGAGCAGCTGCAGCAGCGACTCGCCCGTGGCTCCCGGGCGCCCCGCGGCCTGCTGGTAGTAGCCGCGGAACTGCCGCTCGAGCACGCCGTACATGCGGCGCAGCTTCTGCTTCTCACGCAGCTGCAGTCCGTAGCCCGACACTCGCGCGCGGCGCTCGCCCTTGACGCCGCCCGGCGGCACCTCGAGCTTGCACTTCGACTCGAGCGGCTTGACCCCGCTCTTCAGGAACAGGTCGGTGCCCTCGCGGCGCGAGAGCTTGCACTTCGGTCCCAGATACCTCGCCATTCGATCTTCCTCGCACCGCGTCGATCAGACGCGACGCTTCTTTGGCGGACGGCAGCCGTTGTGCGGAATCGGCGTCACGTCCTCGATGCTGGTCACTTTCAGCCCCGCGGCGTTGAGCGCCCGCACGGCCGACTCACGTCCCGGTCCCGGGCCGCGCACGCGGACCTCGACCGTCCGGACACCCCACTCCTGCGCGGCGGTGCCGGCGCGCTCGGCGGCGACCTGAGCCGCGAACGGCGTGCTCTTGCGCGAGCCGCGGAATCCGCAGCCGCCCGAGGTCGCCCAGGAGAGCGTGTTGCCCTGCCGGTCGGTGATCGTCACGACCGTGTTGTTGAACGAGGCGTGCACGTGCGCGATCGCATCGGTCACCTGCCGCTTCGCTTTCTTGCGAACCTTGGCCGCCGTACCGCCGGCCGGTGCCGCGCCTCTGCTCGTCATACTCTTGTTCTGTCCTGCCATGACGCGGGATCAGACCTTGCCCGGAGGCGCATTCAGCTTGACCGCCGCCTTGCGCGGGCCCTTGCGGGTCCGGGCATTGGTGCGGGTGCGCTGGCCGCGCATCGGCAGCCCCTTGCGGTGGCGGATGCCGCGGTAGCAGCCGAGATCCATCAGCCGCTTGATGTTCATCGATGTCTCGCGCCGCAGGTCGCCCTCCACCGGAATGCGCGACAGCTGCGAACGCAAGGCCGCGACCTCGGGCTCGGTCAGGTCCTTGACCTTGGTCTCGGGGGCCACACCCGCCCCCGCGCACGCCTTGAGCGCCTGCGAGCGGCCCACGCCGAAGATGGAGGTGAGCCCCACCCAGACGTGCTTGTTCATCGGTATGTTGATGCCAGCTATGCGGGCCATTTGAGGCTCACTCCGGGGCGCGAAAAGCGCGGAAAAATATCACAAAATCGGATTTTGCTCAAGGGCGGCGGGCCTCAGCCCTGCCGCTGCTTGTGGCGCTTGTCGCTGCAGATCACGTACACCACGCCGCGACGGCGCACCACCTTGCAGTTCTTGCAAATCCGCTTCACCGAGGGTCGTACTTTCATGGTCGTCTCCGTCCGGGGGCGCGCTTTCAGCGCACCTGCCCGGGGCGGCCATAGCCGCGCAGGTTGGCTTTCTTCATCAGGCCCTCGTACTGGTGCGACATCAGGTGCGCCTGCAACTGGGCCATGAAATCCATGATCACCACGACGATGATCAGGAGCGAGGTGCCGCCGAAGTAGAACGGCACGCGGAACCGGGAAATCAGGATCTCGGGAAGCAGGCACACGAGCGCCACGTACAGCGAGCCCCATACCGTGAGGCGGGTGAGCACCTTGTCGATGTACTCGGCCGTGTGCTGGCCGGGACGGATCCCGGGAATGAAGGCGCCCGACTTCTTCAGGTTCTCGGCGGTCTCGCGCGAGTTGAACACGAGTGCCGTGTAGAAGAAGCAGAAGAAGATGATCAGCGTGCCGTACAGCACCATGTGCACCGGCTGGCCGACACCCAGGCTCGCCGCGAAGGTCTGCAGCCAGGCCAGGTTGTCGTTGGTGCCGAACCAGCTCGCGATCGTCGCCGGAAAGAGCAGCAGGCTCGAGGCGAAGATCGGCGGGATCACGCCCGACATGTTGAGCTTGAACGGCAGATGCGTGGTCGTGCCGGCCATCATCCGCCGGCCCTGCTGGCGCTTGGCGTAGTTGACCGGGATCTTGCGCTGCGCGCGCTCGACGAACACCACGAACACCGTGACCGCGGCGACCATCATGATCAGGAGCAGCGCCAGCGCCGGGTTGATCTCCCCGTTCCGCACCAGCTCGAGCGTGCCGCCGATCGCCGCCGGCAGGCCCGCGACGATGCCCGCAAGAATGATCATCGAGATGCCGTTGCCGAGGCCGCGCTCGGTGATCTGCTCACCGAGCCACATCACGAACATCGTTCCCGCGGTCAGCGTGAGGGTCGCCAGGAACACGAACTGGATGCCCGGGTTGATGACCACGCCCTGGTTCTGGAAGGCGACCGCCGCGCCGGCCGCCTGGAAGATCGCGAGCCCGACCGTGCCCATGCGGGTGTACTGCGTGAGCTTGCGCCTGCCCGCCTCGCCTTCCTTGCGCAGCGCCTGCAGCGTCGGAACCACGACCGCCATCATCTGCACGATGATCGACGCGGAGATGTACGGCATGACGCCGAGCGCGAGGATGGACAGCCGTTCGAGGGCCCCGCCCGAGAACATGTTGAACATGCTCAGGATCGTGCCCTGCTGGTCCTGGAACAGGCGTGCGAGGGCCGTCGGGTCGATGCCCGGCACCGGGATGAAAGTGCCGATGCGGTAGACGACCAGTCCGCCGAGCAGGAAGAAGAAACGTCTCCTCAACTCGGTGAACCGGCTCGCCTCACCGAATGCGGCGACCGGATTGCTGCCGGGGGATTTGGCCACGCGCTGTCCTCGTCGTCCGGGCCGGCTCAGGCCGTCTCGACCTTGCCGCCCGCGGCCTCGATCGCCGCGCGCGCGCCCTTGGTCACGCTCACGCCGCGTATCGTCACCGCCACCTTGATCTCGCCCGAGCGCATGATGCGCGCGCGCTCGGAGCGCGCCGGCACGAGATTGGCGCGTTTGAGCGAGGCGAGATCGACCACCCCGCCCTCGATCCGGGCGAGCTCGTTCAGGCGCACCTCCGCCACCAGCGGCGCGAGCTTCGAGCGGAAGCCCACCTTCGGCAGGCGGCGCTGGATCGGCATCTGGCCGCCTTCGAAGCCGACCTTGTGATAGCCGCCCTTGCGCGCGCGCTGGCCCTTGACGCCGCGGCCGCAGGTCTTGCCCTGGCCGGCCGAGGCGCCGCGACCGACGCGCAGCCGGGGCTTTTTGCTGCCTGCGGCGGGGGAAATGCTGTTCAGTTTCATGACGCTTCCTCGACGCGGAACAGGTGCCGCGAGGCATCGAGCATCCCACGCACTTCCGGCGTGACCTTTACCGTCACCGACTGGTGCATGCGACGGAGCCCGAGCCCCTGCGCAGTGGCGCGGTGGCGCTCGAGCTGCCCGTGGACGCTCTTCACCAGCGTTACCTTGACGGTCCTGGCCGTGCTGTCTTCCCTGCTGCTCATGGCGATCAACCCACGATCTCGGCGAGACTCTTGCCGCGCTTCGCCGCGATCCGCTCCGGCGCAGGCGCGTGCATCAGCGCGTTCATCGTGGCGCGCACGACGTTGATCGGGTTACGCGAGCCGTAGCTCTTGGCGAGCACGTTGCGCACGCCGGCGCACTCGAACACCGCGCGCATGCTGCCGCCGGCGATCACGCCGGTGCCGTCCGCGGCGGGCTGCATGTAGACCTTCGAGGTGCCGTGCTTTCCGGTGACCGCGAAGTGCAGCGTCGAGTTCCGCAGGCTGACGTTGATCAGGTTCTTGCGCGCGGCCTGCATCGCCTTCTGGATCGCGACAGGCACTTCGCGCGCCTTGCCGTACCCGAAGCCGACGCGGCCGTTGCCGTCGCCCACGACGGTGAGCGCCGTGAAGCCGAACTGGCGGCCGCCCTTGACGACCTTGGCCACGCGGTTGACGGCCACCAGCTTCTCGATGAACTCGTCGGCCGCGGCCGGCCTGTCTACTCTCGCCATTGCTGCTCCTCAGATTGCGGCGGTGGCCGGCTCAGAATTCGAGCCCATGCTCGCGCGCGGCGTCGGCCAGCGCCTTGACGCGGCCGTGATACTTGAAACCCGAGCGGTCGAAGGCGACCTGCTTGACGCCCTTGGCCGTGGCGCGCTCGGCGATCGCCTTGCCGACCGCCTTCGCGGCCTCGACGTTGCCGGTGGCCTTGAGCCCGCCCGCGACGTCCTTCTGCAGTGTCGATGCCACCGCGACGACGCGGGATTGGGCATCCAGGACCTGCGCATAGATGTGGCGCGGCGTGCGATGCACCGACAGGCGCATCACCTTGAGCTCGCGGAGCTTGGCGCGGCCGCGGAGAGCGCGCTTGAGACGGCTGACCTTCTTTTCCATCATGGCACCCTTACTTCTTCTTCGTTTCCTTGAGCTCGATGCGCTCACCGGAATAACGAACACCCTTGCCCTTGTACGGCTCGGGCGAGCGGTACGCGCGGATCTCCGCCGCGACCTGGCCCACGCGCTGCTTGTCCGCGCCCTTCACCACGATCTCCGTCTGCGACGGTGTCTCGATCGTAATTCCCTCCGGCGCCGCGTAGACCACCGGGTGGGAGAAGCCGAGCGTCAGGTTCAGGTTGCGTCCCTGCACCTGCGCGCGGTAGCCGACACCGACGAGCTCGAGCTTCCGCTCGTAGCCCTTCGAGACGCCCAGCACCACGTTCGCCAGGTGCGAACGGAGCGACCCCGCGTGCATCAGCGACTCCCGGCTGCGCTCGGCAGGCTCGACGCGCACGCTGCTCGCTTCCTGCACGAGCTTGAGCCCCGCTCTGACGGGCAGGCTGATCGTGCCCTTGGCACCCTTCACCGTGACGGTGTCGTCGGTGATCGTCGTGGTGACGCCCTGGGGCAGCGACACCGGCATTCTTGCGACTCGTGACATAGCTCTTGATCCTAAGCGTCGAACCGGTCCGTCAGGACACGATGCAGAGAACCTCGCCGCCGTGCCCGCCGGCCCGCGC
This sequence comes from uncultured Gammaproteobacteria bacterium, assembly GCA_963728295.1. Taxonomy (GTDB): domain Bacteria; phylum Pseudomonadota; class Gammaproteobacteria; order Steroidobacterales; family Steroidobacteraceae; genus DATJKD01. The sequence goes on from CAVSKB010000019.1 coordinate 643,445, forward strand.
GTCGCGGTCCGACATCACGCCGCTCGAGGTCGAGATGATCGCCACACCCATGCCGCCCAGGATGCGCGGCAGCTCGTCCTTGCCCTTGTAGACGCGCAGGCCCGGACGGCTGATGCGCTCGAGACGGTCGATGACCGGGCGGCCCTGGTAGTACTTCAGGCGCACCGTCAGCATCGGCTTGCCGTCGTCGCCGCCGATCGCGAAATCGTCGATGTAGCCCTCGTCCTTCAGCACCTTCGCGAGCGCCAGCTTGATCCGCGAGGAGGGCGCGGCGACCTCGGGTTTGCCGGCGCGCTGCCCGTTACGGATGCGGGTGAGGAAGTCCGCGATTGGGTCCGTCATGCTCATGTGTTGCTCCAGTACGCGGCCTTACCAGCTGGCCTTGCGCAGGCCGGGAATGTCGCCGCGCATCGTCGCCTCGCGCAGCTTGGTGCGCGCAAGGCCGAACTTGCGATAGGTGCCCCGCGGGCGTCCCGTTATCGCGCAACGGTTGCGCAGCCGCGACGGCGAGGTATCGCGCGGCATGCGTCTGCAGCTTCCGGGTCGCCTCCTCGCGCTCCGAGTCCGTCGACTTCGGGCTGCGGATCGTCTCCTTGAGCCGGGCGCGCTTCGCCGCGTGCTGCTTCACGAGCTTTCCGCGGCGCTTCTCGCGCTCGATCATGCTGGTCTTCGCCATGTGCCGATCCTTACTTGCGGAACGGGAAGTTGAAGGACTCGAGCAGCGCCCGACCTTCCCGGTCGTCGCGTGCCGAGGTGGTGATCGTGATGTCCATGCCGCGGATCGCGTCGATCTTGTCGTACGCGATCTCGGGGAAAATGATCTGTTCCTTGACGCCGAAGCTGTAGCTGCCGCGACCATCGAAGGAGCGCGCCGAAACGCCGCGGAAGTCGCGGATGCGCGGCATCGCCACGCTGATCAGCCGGTCGAGGAACTCGTACATGCGCGCGCCGCGCAGCGTGACCTTGCAGCCGACCGGCAGCCCGGCCCGCAGCTTGAACGACGCAATCGCCTTGCGCGACTTGGTCACCTGCGGCTTCTGCCCGGTGATCGCGGTCAGGTTCTCGACCGCGCCGTCCATCGCCTTCTTGTCCGCGACGGCCTCGCCCACGCCCATGTTCACCGTGATCTTGGTGATGCGCGGGACCCGCATCGGGTTCGGGAGCTCCAGGCTCTTCATGAGCTCGGGCACGACCTTCTCGCGGTAGTATTCCTGCAGCCTTGCCATCTTTCTTTCCTCGGCCCCTCGAGCCGCTCAGGCGTCCACGACTTCGTCGTTGGACTTGAAATACCGTACGCGCCGACCGTCGGCGAGCGCGCGGACGCCGACCCGGTCGCCCTTCTTCGTCGCCGGGTTCCACAGCATCACGTTCGAGAGGTGAAGCGCCGCCTCCTTCTCGACTATGCCGCCCTGGACGCCGCGCTGCGGATTGGGGCGGGTGTGACGCTTCACCATGTTCACGTTCTCGACGAGCACGCGCTCGTTCGCCAGCACCTTGATCACGGTGCCGCGACGGCCCTTCTCGCGCCCGGCGATCACGACGACTTCGTCGCCCTTGCGTATCTTGTTCATGTCACAGCACTTCCGGTGCGAGCGAGATGATCTTCATGAACTGCGAGGTTCGCAGCTCCCTGGTCACCGGCCCGAAGATGCGCGTGCCGATGGGCTCGAGCTTGTTGGTGAGGAGCACGGCCGCATTGCCGTCGAAGCGGATCAGCGAGCCGTCGGAGCGGCGCACGCCGTGCGCGGTGCGCACCACGACCGCGTCGTAGACCTCGCCCTTCTTCACCTTGCCGCGCGGAATGGCGTCCTTGACGCTGACCTTGATGACATCGCCGACGGTCGCATAGCGGCGCTTCGAGCCGCCGAGCACCTTGATGCACATCAGGCTGCGGGCGCCGCTGTTGTCGGCGGCGGCGAGCATGGTTCGCATCTGGATCATGGTCGTTGCTCCTTGGGCTCTCGCAGGTCAGGCCTGGCCGGCCCGCTCGAGCACGCGAACCAGTCGCCAGGACTTGCGTCGCGACAGGCGGCGGCACTCGGTGATCGCAACGAGGTCGCCCTCGCGCGACTCGCCCTGCTCGTCGTGGGCCAGGAGCTTGGTCGTGCGGCGCACGTACTTGCCGTACTTGGCATGGCGCTCGAGACGCTCCACCGCCACGGTGATCGTCTTCTGCATCTTCGAGCTCACGACGCGACCCGTCAGTATGCGCTCCGCCGCCTCGCCGGTTACGGCCCCGGTGCCCGCCGAGATCTGCTCGCTCATCGCTTGTCACCCCTGTTGCCGGCCGTACGTGCCTTCTCGCCGAGAACCGTCTTCACGCGCGCAACGTTGCGGCGCACCTTGCCGAACTGGTCCGGCCGCGCCGATGCGCCCGAGGCCTGCGCCATGCGCAGGTTGAACTGCTCGCGGCGCAGTTTGAGGAGCTCGTCGCCGAGCTCCGCCGGGGACTTCTGCCTGAGTTCCTTCGCCTTCATCACCGGACCTGCCGTTTGACGAACATCGTGTCGACCGAGAGTTTCGACGCCGCCAGGCGGAACGCCTCGCGTGCGATGGCCTCGGTCACGCCTTCCATCTCGAACAGCACCTTGCCGGGCTGCACTCGCGCGACGTAGTACTCGACGTTGCCCTTGCCCGAGCCCATGCGGACCTCGAGGGGCTTCTTGGTGATCGGCACGTCCGGGAAGACCCGGATCCACACCTGCCCGCCGCGCTTTACGTAGCGCGTCATGGCGCGGCGCGCGGCCTCGATCTCGCGCGCCGTCATGCGGCTGCGCTCGACGGCCTTGAGCCCGTAGTCGCCGAACGACACGGCATTGCCGCGCTGCGCGAGGCCCGTGTTACGGCCCTTGTGCTGCTTGCGGAACTTGGTTCGCTTCGGTTGCATCATCGCAGTGTCTCCGGCACCGGCCCGCGCGGCCTCAGGTGGCCTGCTCCGCGGCGGGCGCGGCCGCCTCGGCCTGCTCCACCGGCGCCGTCTCCGCCTGGAAGACCTCGCCCTTGAAGATCCACACCTTGACGCCGATCACGCCGTAGGTGGTTCGTGATTCCGCGAGCCCGTAGTCGATCTCGGCGCGGAACGTGTGCAGCGGGATGCGGCCCTCGCGGTACCACTCGGTGCGCGCGATCTCCGAGCCGTTGAGCCGGCCCGACACCCGCACCTTCACGCCCAGCGCACCGCTGCGCATGGTGTTCATGACGGCGCGCTTCATCGCGCGGCGGAACATCACGCGGCGCTCGATCTGCTGCGCGATCCCCTCGGCGACGAGCTGCGCATCGACCTCGGGCTTGCGGATCTCCGAGATGTTGATGCGCACGTCGGCGACCGGCATGCCCATCATCTTCGCGACCTCGAGCCGCAGCCGCTCGATGTCCTCGCCCTTCTTGCCGATCACGACGCCAGGGCGTGCGGTGAAGATCGTGATGTTGGCCTTGCGCGCAGCGCGCTCGATGTGAATGCGGCTCACCGAGGCCTCAGCGAGCTTCTTCTTCAGAAACTCGCGCACCTGCCAGTCCTGGAGCACGAAGCCCGGGAAGCTGCGGGTGTTGGCGTACCACTTCGAAGTCCAGTCGCGCGTGATGCCGAGACGGATGCCGATCGGATTGACCTTCTGACCCATGAGCGTCCTCTCCTCAGCCCGTCCGGCCGTCGCCGACGAGGATGGTGATGTGGCTGTTGCGCTTCACGATGCGGTTGCCGCGCCCCTTGGCGCGTGCGTGGAAGCGCTTCAGCCGCGGCGCCTCGTCGACGCGGATACTGTCGACCTTGAGTGCGTCGATATCCGCGTTGTGGTTGTTCTCGGCGTTTGCGATCGCCGATTCGAGCACCTTGCGCACGAGCTTCGCGCCCTTCTTGGGCGTGAAGCGCAGCGTCGAGAGCGCCTGCCCCACGGACTGGCCGCGGACCATGTCCGCGACGAGCCGGCACTTCTGCGGCGAGATGCGCGCGTACTTGAGCTTGGCTGCGACCTGCATGGCTTACTCCGGCGCGGCGGCCGCCTTGCGGTCGCCCGAGTGGCCCTTGAACGTGCGTGTCGGAGCGAACTCGCCCAGCTTGTGGCCGACCATGTTCTCCGACACCAGCACCGGCACGTGCTGCCTGCCGTTGTGGACCGCGATCGTGAGCCCCACCATGTCCGGCAGGATCATCGAGCGGCGCGACCAGGTCTTGATCGGACGGCGGTCGTTCTTCTCCGAGGCCACCTGCACTTTCTTCGCAAGATGCAGATCGACAAACGGGCCTTTCTTCACTGAACGGGGCACGGTGCGCTCCTCTCGGGAATCAGTTGCGACGCCGGATGATCTGCCCGGCGGTACGCTTGTTGGTGCGGGTCTTCTTGCCCTTGGTCTTCCAGCCCCAGGGCGAGACCGGGTGCGGGTTGCCCTGGCCGGACTTGCCCTCGCCGCCGCCGTGCGGGTGGTCGACCGGGTTCATCACGACGCCGCGGACCGTCGGGCGGATCCCGCGCCAGCGCTTCGCGCCGGCCTTGCCGTAGACGATCAGGCTGTTCTCGTCGTTGCCCACCTCGCCGATCGTTGCGCGGCAGTCGATGTGCACCTTGCGCATCTCGGTGGAGCGCAGGCGGATCGTGGCGTACAACCCCTCGCGCGCGACGAGCTGCGCGGAACTTCCGGCGCTGCGCGCGAGCTGCCCGCCGCGGCCGGGCTTCAACTCCACGTTGTGCACCGTCGAGCCCAGCGGGATGCTGCGCAGCGGCAGCGCATTGCCGGTCTTGATCGGCGCCTCGGTGCCCGAGGCCACCGCGTCGCCCGCGGCAAGACCCTTGGGCGCGAGGATGTAGCGGCGCTCGCCATCGGCGTAGAGCACGAGCGCGAGATGGGCGCTCCTGTTCGGGTCGTATTCGAGACGCTCCACCTTGCCCGGCACGCCGTCCTTGTTGCGCCGGAAGTCGACCACCCGATAGCGATGGCGGTGACCACCGCCCTTGTGGCGCGTGGTGAGCCGGCCCTGGTTGTTGCGCGCGCCTGTGCGCTTCTGGCTCGACGTCAGCGCAGCAACCGGCCCGCCCTTGTGCAGGTGCGAGCGATCGGCCTTGACGACGAAGCGCCGCCCGGGAGAGGTCGGTTTGGTCTTGATGAGGGCCATGTGAGCTCTTCCTGATTCCGTTGCCGACGCGTCAGCCGCCGGTGCCGGTGAAGTCGATGGTCTGGCCGGCAGCCAGACGCACGTACGCCTTCTTGAAATCGGAGCGGCGACCCGCGCGGTTACCGAAACGCTTGGCCTTGCCCTCCACGTTCACGACCTGCACCGAGTCGACCTTTACCTCGAACATCAGCTCGACGGCGGCCTTGATCTCGGGCTTTGTCGCGTCGTGGCGGACGCGGAACACGAACTGGTTCGCGCGCTCCGAGACGAACGCCGCCTTCTCCGATACGTGCGGCGCCAGGAGCACCGACATCAGACGTTCCTTGCCGCTCATGCCAGCTTCTCCTCGAGCATGCGCACCGCACCGACGGTTGCGAGCACGCGCTCGTGCCGCACCAGGCTCACCGGGTCGATGGCCGACACAGGCAGCACGGAAACGTCCTTCAGGTTCCGCGAGGCGAGGTCGAGCTTCTCGTCGTAGGCCTCGATCAGGACCAGCACGTCTCCGAGGCCGAGCTCGCGCAGCTTGCTCGCAAGGAGCTTCGTCTTCGGCGCCTCGAGTGCCAGCGAGTCGATCACGACCAGCCGGTCGAGCCGCGCGAGCTCCGAGAGCATCGCGCGCATCGCGCCCTGGTACATCTTCCGGTTGACCTTCTGCGTGTAGTCACGCGGACGCGCAGCGAAAGCGCGGCCGCCACCCACCCAGATCGGACTGCGGATGCTGCCGGCGCGCGCTCGGCCTCCGCCCTTCTGGGCGTGCGGCTTGCGGCCGCCGCCGCGGACCTCGGCCTTGCTCTTCTGGCGCTTGGTGCCGGCGCGGGCGGCGTTCATGTAGGCGGTGACGACCTGGTGGACGAGCGACTCGTTGAAGTCGCGGCCGAAGGCGTTGTCGGACACCTCGAGGCCGGCACCGGTGGCGCCTTTGCTGACGAGCTTGAGCGTCGTGGGCATTGCTCTTCCGCTCCTCTTACTTCTTGCCCGCAGCCGCCTTCGGGGCGGGAGTCTGCTTCGGTCGCGCTGCGCGGCGGCCCGCTTTCACGGACGGGCGCACGATGACCTGGCCGCCCGGCGCACCCGGGACCGCGCCGCGGATCAGCAGCAGGTTGCGGGCGGCGTCGATCTCGACGACCCGCAGGTTCTCGATGGTGCGACGCACCGCACCCATATGGCCCGACATGCGCTTGCCCGGGAACACGCGGCCCGGTGTCTGACGCTGGCCGATCGAGCCCGGCGCGCGGTGAACCACCGAGGCGCCGTGGGAAGCCATGCCGCCCGCGAAATTGTGGCGCTTCATCGTGCCGGCAAAGCCCTTGCCGATGGTCGTGCCAGTCACGTCGACCGCCTGGCCCGGGCTGAAGAGGTCAACCTTGAGTTCCGCTCCAGGCGCGAGGTCGGCACCTTCGCCCTCGGCGAGGCGGAACTCGACCAGCGAGGCGCCGGGCTCGACCTTGGCCTTGCCGTAGTGGCCGGCCAGCGGCCGGCCGATGCGGGAGGGCTTGCGGCTGCCAAACGCGACCTGCACTGCGCGATAGCCGTCCGATTCCGCCGCCTTGACCTGGGTGACGCGGTTGGGCAGAGCCTCGATCACCGTCACCGGGACCGACTCGCCGGCGTCGGTAAAGACGCGCGTCATGCCGCACTTGCGGCCAATGAGACCGATCGTCATCGATACGTCCTCGTTCACCGCCCGGGCTGCGATTGGCCTGGGCTGAAACCGCCGGTCATCGCCATCGCTGGGCCGGCCGGGAAGAAAACCGTATTGCCCGCGCACGAGCCGACCGCTTGCGGCCGTCAAGGCGCGCTCGTCGAAGGAAGGCTTGAGAGGTGCGGGATCGGCGGACCGTCCGCGCCGCTCGAGCGGTACCCGCAAAGCGGGCCGGGCCTCGGCGAGAAGGAGCCGCGCATTATAGCCATCCGGCCGGGCCCCGCAAGTTAATCGCCCGGCGGGCGGCCGGCCGGCCGATTTCCGGGGGCTCGCAGGCTCTCCGGACCCGGGGTTGGCCCTGCTTTTCGCCGCGCCGCAGCAACCCCCGGATCGGTACGATACGCGCCCGCCTCCAGCGACCGGCACACCAGGGCCGAGCCGTCGTGACGATACGGCGCGGGCAGGGTGTCATGGTCACAGCATCGGCAACGACGACCGATATGGGGCAGCGCAGCCACCTGCGCGCGATCCTCAAGCTCGGAGCACCGCTGGTCGTCAACAACCTCGCCTACGCCGGCATCACGTTTGCCGACACCGTGATGTCCGGGCATATCGGCGCCGATGCGCTCGCGGCGGTCGCCGTCGGCAGCAACGCGCTGCAACTGCAGTCGCTGATCGGTGCCGGCATGATGATGGCGCTCGCTCCGATCGTCGCCCACGATTACGGCGCCGGTCGCGACACGGCCGCGGGTCGCTACATGCGCCAGGCGCTCTGGATCGCCCTTGCGATGTCGGTGCTGCCCCTGGTCGTCGCACTGTCCGCCAACCGGGTCTACACCGCGGTGGGCACAGCTCCATCGATCATTCCCACGGCGACCGCCTACACGCAGGCGGTCTGCTGCGGCGTTCCGGCGATGTTCGCGCTGCAGGCGCTCACGTATACGAGCGAAGGGCTGGGCCGCACCCGCACGATCATGCTGATGACGGTGCTGGCGCTGCCGGTGAACGTGCTGTTCAACTGGGTGTTCATGTTCGGACACTGGGGTGCGCCGGCGCTCGGCGCCGTGGGCGCCGGCGTCGCAAGCGCGATCACGATCTGGCTCGCGCTCGGTTTCATGATCCTGCTGATGAAGCGCCCCTCGTACGCGCGATTCGCATTGTTCGCCCGATTCGAATGGCCGAGCGCAACGGAGCTCAGGACGATCCTGCGCCTCGCGCTGCCGTTTACGGGCTCGCTGCTGGCCGAGGGGTCGCTCTTCATCGGCGCCACGCTGATGGTGAGCGCGCTCGGAGCGGTCGTCGTCGCCGCGCACCAGGTCGCGCTGAGCTATTCGCTTCTCACGTACATGATTCCAGCGGCCTTTCACTCCGCGACCACGGTTCGCGTGGGACACATGCTCGGCAGCGGTCAGGCCGCGGAAGCCCGTCGCGCAGGTTACATCGGTATCGCGCTCTGCACGGGGCTGATGGTCGTCTCCGCCCTGGTACTGGTACTCGCCCGCGGACCGATTTCCCAGGTCTACACGGACGACCCTGCCGTGCTCGAGGTAGCGACCACATTGCTGCTGCTCGCCGGGCTGTTCCAGATCTCGGACGGCCTGCAGCTCGGCTGCTCGGGCGCGCTGCGCGGTTACCAGGACGCGCGCATCCCGCTCGTTATCACGGTGGTCTCGTACTGGGGCATCGGCTTTTCGCTGGCCTGGGTGTTCGGCATCGTGCGCGGCGGAGGCGCGCCCGGCGTGTGGCTCGGGCTCATCGCCGGGCTTACGGCCGCGGCGGCGCTGCTTGGCGCGCGGTTTGGCGTGGTGAGCGCACGCACGGCGGCCCGATGCGCAGCTCAGCAGGAATCGGGTCCTATAATCCGCGCTCAGTGAGAGGCACGATGTCCGACGCCACGTTGCGGCTAAGGCGTGAGAATGTTCACGTCAGTTGAGCCTGGCACAGTCCGGCGACCGACTGATCGTGCGGCCCTCTACGGCGCGCCGCCTTCCGCGAAATCGAGGATCTGCCGCACGACGCCGCCGTAGTCGCCGTTGAAGTGATGCCCGCCGTCGATGGCGACCACGCGCACGCCGGTACCCCGCAGCGCCGGGCAGGGCGAGTCACGCTCGTCTCGGCCGTGCAGGCAGAGCACGCGCGCAGTGCCCATGCGCTCGATTTCCGGCACCGTGGGAAGCCCCTCCGCGCCGCGTCCGGGGATCCACTCCGCTACGCGAAACTCGAAGCTCGCGTTGCCAGCGAGGCCGAGCAGAGTGACACCGCGTACGTCGCGTCGCGTGTCGGCGTCGAGACGGTCGTAGAGAAACGGCAGCACGTCGGCGCCAAACGAGTAGCCGATCAGCAGCGCGTCGCGCCGCCCCCAGCGGCGGCCATATTCGTGGATGATGCGCTGCAGATCGCGCGCGGCGCCGTCCGGATCACGCGCCTTCCAGAAGTACTTGAGCGAGTTCAGCGCGACGACGGGGACGCCGCGTCCCGCCAGCTCACTTGCGACGTCCTGGTCGAGACCCGCCCACCCGCCGTCGCCGGTCAGCAGCACGGCGAAGACGTCACTCAGCTTCGGGTCGGCCGCAGCGCGCGCCGGTACTTCGATCAGCGGCAAGTCGGCAGTGTCGGCCAGTGACGGTGCGGGTGTGGCTGGATTCGCGACGCGACGGTAGCTCACGACGAACTGCGGCAACCAGTTGCGCTCGACCGAGTAGCCGTGACCCACCTTTGGCAACGGTACGAGCGTCGCCGCCCCGGTCTGCGCGACAAAGTTGCGTGTCGCCGCTGGCGCACACACCTGGTCGGCGTCGCCCTGCAACGCGAACCACGGCGTCGTGTTGCTTTCCGCCGGCTGGAAGATCACGCCCTTCACCGCACCAGGGTCGGACGGACGTGCCTCGGAACGCTGCGCGCGATCGAACTCATACTGCAGCCCGGCGCCGCGGCAGATCGGCTGTTTCAGGTCGAGGTCGGGGCAGAACCCGAGACTCAGCACACCGCCATAGGTCCCTTTCGGGGATTGCACGGCGACGGCATAGGCGAGCGTTGCGCCCGAGGAGTAGCCGACGAGCACCGGAAGCCAGTACTCGTCGAGACCGAGCCGCTGCTGTGCCGCGTGCGACAGGTTCTCGAAGTCGCCGCTGAAGTCCTGGCAAGCCGCGCCGCCCCGGTTCACCTGGTCGCGATAGTGGCGAATGTCGATGCCGACGACTACGGAGCCGAGCTCGACCAGGTGCCGCGCCATGTCGACGACGCCGAGGTTCCAGCCACCGTCGCCCGAAATGAAAAGCGTCACGCCGGTCGGCTTCGCGGCCGGGCGGTAGATCGTGGTTTCGCCGAAGCGACCGTAGGGGAATGTGAGCGGAGCGGTTGCCGGGTTGGCCTCCGCAGCCTCGGTCACTTGAAAGAATGCGAACAGGGCCGCACCGAATGCGACGAAAGGCCAGCCGACACGGGCCATGGCAGTCCGCTCTGCGGCGATGGTCACGCCGGTGGGAACGGGGCGCGCGCCCCGGCCGCTCAGTTCAGCTTGATCTGCACGTCGACGCCGGCCGGGAGCTCGAGCTTCATCAGCGCGTCGACGGTCTTGTCCGTGGGGTTCAGGATGTCCATCAGCCGCTTGTGCGTGCGCAGCTCGTACTGGTCCCGCGCGTCCTTGTCGGCGTGCGGGGAGATGAGCAGCGTGAAGCGCTCCATCTTGACGGGCAGCGGCACCGGGCCGCGCACGGTTGCACCAGTGCGCTTCGCGGTCTCTACGATCTCGCGCGCGGAATTGTCGATCAGCCGATGATCGAAGGCTTTGAGGCGGATGCGGATGTTCTGTCGAGCCATGTTAGTTCACCTGGAGCGGGCCTCACGCCTGCTCACTTCAGAATCTTCGACACCACGCCTGCGCCGACGGTGCGGCCACCCTCGCGGATAGCAAAGCGCAGACCCTCTTCCATCGCGATCGGGCTGATCAGCTCGATCGTCATCTTGATGTTGTCGCCCGGCATCACCATCTCGACGCCCTCCGGCAACTCCACCGCTCCCGTCACGTCGGTCGTGCGGAAGTAAAACTGCGGCCGATACCCCTTGAAGAACGGCGTGTGACGCCCGCCCTCCTCCTTGGTCAGCACGTACACCTCGCCCTCGAACTTGGTGTGCGGGGTGATCGAACCGGGCTTGGCGAGCACCTGCCCCCGCTCGACCTCCTCACGCTTGGTGCCCCGCAGCAGCACCCCCACGTTGTCCCCCGCCTGCCCCTGGTCGAGGAGCTTCCTGAACATCTCCACCCCCGTGCAGATCGTCTTCACCGTCGGGCGAAGCCCAATGATCTCCACCTCGTCGTTGACCTTCACGATCCCACGCTCAATGCGCCCCGTGACCACCGTGCCGCGCCCGGAGATCGAAAACACATCCTCCACCGGCATCAGAAACGCCCCATCCACCGCCCGCTCCGGCACCGGGATGTAGGCGTCCATCTCCTCCACCAGCTTCACCACCGAGGGCACCCCAAGCGGACCCTTGTCCCCCTCCAGCGCCTTCAGCGCCGAACCGGTCACGATCGGCGTCTTCTCGCCCGGAAACTCGTACTTCGACAGCAGCTCCCGAACCTCAAGCTCAACCAGCTCCAGCAGCTCCGCGTCATCCACCATGTCCGCCTTGTTCAGGTACACCACGATGTAGGGCACCCCCACCTGGCGGGCGAGCAGAATGTGCTCGCGCGTCTGCGGCATCGGACCGTCCGCGGCACTCACCACCAGAATCGCACCGTCCATCTGCGCCGCACCCGTGATCATGTTCTTCACGTAATCGGCATGCCCCGGACAGTCCACGTGCGCGTAGTGCCGCTTCGGCGACTCGTACTCCACGTGCGCCGTCGAAATCGTGATCCCCCGCGCCTTCTCCTCCGGCGCCTTGTCAATCTGGTCGTAGGCCATGAAGGTGCCGCCAAAGGTCTCCGACATCACCTTCGTCAACGCCGCCGTCAGCGTCGTCTTGCCGTGATCCACGTGCCCAATCGTCCCGACGTTCACGTGCGGCTTCGTACGCTGGAATTTTTCCTTAGACACGGCTGCAACCTCGAAATATCTGGTCGGTTACCGACGCCCGCGCGCACCGAGCGCGGGGCCGCAATCAGCTCGCCTTCTTCATCACCGCTTCGGCGACGTTGTTCGGCACTTCCATGTACTTGGAGAACTCCATCGTGTAGGTCGCACGACCCTGGCTCATCGAGCGCATCGAGGTCGAGTACTGGAACATCTCGGCGAGCGGAACCTCGGCCGTCACGACCTTGCCCGAGACCGAATCCTCCATGCCGATGATCTGACCGCGACGACGGTTCAGATCGCCGACGATGTCGCCGAAGTAGTCTTCCGGGGTGACCACCTCGACCTTCATGATCGGCTCGAGCAGCACGGGCTTCGCCTTGCGCACGCCTTCCTTCACGGCCATCGAACCCGCGATCTTGAAGGCCATCTCGTTCGAGTCGACGTCGTGGTACGAGCCGTCGAATATCGTGACCTTGATGTCGACGACCGGGTAACCCGCGATCACGCCGCCCTCGAGCGCTTCCTTGACGCCCTTGTCGACGGCGGGAATGTACTCGCGCGGCACGGAGCCGCCGACGACGCCGTTGACGAACTCGTAGCCCTTGCCCTCTTCCTGCGGCTCGATCTTGAGCCACACGTGACCGTACTGGCCGCGGCCGCCGGACTGGCGCACGAACTTGCCTTCCTGCTCGACCTTGCCGCGGATCGTCTCGCGGTAGGCGACCTGCGGCTTGCCGACGTTCGCCTCGACCTTGAACTCGCGCTTCATGCGGTCGACGATGATCTCGAGGTGCAGCTCACCCATGCCGGCGATGATCGTCTGGCCGGATTCCTGGTCGGTGCGACACGCGGAAGGACGGGTCCTCCTTGGCGAGCCGTTGCAGCGCTAGTCCCATCTTCTCCTGGTCGCTCTTGGTCCGGGGCTCCACGGCGACCGAGATGACGGGCTCGGGGAACTCCATCTTCTCGAGCGTGATGACGTGGTCGGGATCGCACAACGTGTCGCCCGTCGTCACGTCCTTGAGACCCACCGCCGCGGCGATGTCGCCCGCGCGGACCTCCTTGATCTCCTCGCGCTCGCTGGCATGCATCTGCAGCAGGCGGCCGATGCGCTCCTTGCGGTCCTTGGCCGGCACATATACCTGGTCACCGGAGTTGAGCACCCCGGAATAGACGCGAAAGAAGGTCAGGTTGCCCACGAACGGGTCGTTCAGGATCTTGAACGCGAGCGCGGAGAACTTCTCGTCGTCGCTGGCCTCGCGCGTGATCTCGCGGCCGCGGTCGTCGACGCCGCGAACGGGCGGCATCTCCACGGGCGACGGCATGAACTCGACCACCGCGTCGAGCATCGCCTGCACGCCCTTGTTCTTGAAGGCCGAGCCGCAGAGCGTGATGCAGATCTCGTTGCGGATCGCGCGTGCCCGCAGGCCGCGGCGGATCTCGTCCTCGGTGAGCGCCGTGTGCTCGAGGTACTTGTGCAGCAGCTCCTCGTCGCCTTCGGCCGCCGCCTCGATCATCTTCTCGCGGTACTCGGCACACTGCTCCCGCATGTCGGCCGGGACATCGCGGTATTCGAAGCGCATGCCCTCGGTCGAGTCGTCCCAGTAGATCGACTTCATGCGGATCAGGTCGACGACGCCCTCGAAGTTGTCTTCGGCGCCGATGGGCAGCTGGATCGGCACAGGGTTGCCCCGCAGCCGCGTCTTGATCTGGTCGACGCACCGCAGGAAGTCGGCTCCCGCGCGGTCCATCTTGTTGACGAACGCGATGCGCGGCACGCCGTACTTGTTCATCTGCCGCCAGACCGTCTCGGACTGCGGCTGCACGCCCGACACCGCACAGAACACGGCGCAGGCGCTGTCGAGCACGCGAAGGCTGCGCTCGACCTCGATCGTGAAGTCGACGTGGCCGGGCGTGTCGATGATGTTGATGCGGTGCTCGGGGAAATGGTTGTCCATTCCCTTCCAGAAGCAGGTGGTTGCCGCCGCGGTGATCGTGATCCCGCGCTCCTGTTCCTGCTCCATGTAGTCCATGACGGCGGCACCGTCGTGCACCTCGCCGATCTTGTGCGAGACACCGGTGTAGAAAAGGATGCGCTCGGTCGTCGTCGTCTTGCCGGCGTCGATGTGTGCCGAGATACCGATGTTTCGGTAGCGCTCGATCGGAGTCGTGCGTGCCACGATTAAATCCTCGGGAACTGGTCCGGCCCCGGGGCCGTCACCACCGGTAGTGGGCGAAGGCCTTGTTGGCCTCGGCCATGCGGTGCGTGTCTTCGCGCTTGCGCACCGCCGCACCACGGTTCTCCGACGCCTCGAGCAGCTCGGCGGCGAGGCGCTGCGACATCGACTTCTCGTTGCGGGCCTGCGCAGCCTCGATGACCCAGCGCATGGCGAGCGTCTGTCGCCGCGTCGAGCGCACTTCGACCGGCACCTGGTAGGTAGCGCCGCCGACGCGCCGCGACTTGACCTCGACTGCAGGCTTGACGTTGTCGAGTGCCAGAGTCAGTACCTCGATCGCCTGGTCGGCCGGGCGGCCGGTCTTGTCGGCGATGCGGTCGATCGCGCCATAGACGATGCCCTCGGCGACGGACTTCTTGCCACGCTCCATCACCATGTTCATGAACTTCGCCAGCATGACGCTGTTGAACTTCGGATCCGGGAGGATGCTGCGGGTTGGGGCTGCTGCGCGACGGGACATGGCGATTACCTGGTAAAGAGCGTTTGCAAAGTTGAGCGGGCGTCAGCCCTTGGGGCGCTTGGCGCCGTACTTGGAGCGGCCCTGCTTGCGCTCGCCGACGCCGGCACAGTCGAGCGTGCCGCGCACGGTGTGGTAGCGCACACCCGGCAGGTCCTTGACGCGGCCGCCGCGGATCAGCACCACCGAGTGCTCCTGGAGGTTGTGACCCTCGCCGCCGATGTAGCTGATCACCTCGTGGCCGTTGGTGAGCCGCACCTTGGCGACCTTGCGAAGCGCCGAGTTGGGCTTCTTGGGAGTCGTCGTGTAGACGCGTGTGCACACGCCGCGCTTCTGCGGCGAGCTTCCGAGTGCCGGAACCTTGCTCTTCGCATCGGCGATCCGGCGCGGGCCGCGGATCAGTTGGTTGACGGTTGACATTGCGGTCGTGAACTCCAGATGCCGGGCGCGAGAAGCACCGGGCCGCCCTGCGGCGGCCCGTTGAGGTATGACTAACGGCGGCCGTGCGGGTGTGGAGCCGACGGCCGGTCGACGAAAGGGGCGAAATTGTAGGTAGGGGGCCCGCGGGTGTCAACTTGCCGCGGTGCAACAACCGGCCGGTGCCGGCTCGCAGTTTCGTAGTTTTCGGCGCAATCGCTGCCTGCCTAGGGGGCGGCCGCGGCACCGTAAACCAGCTTCCCGCCCAGGTAGGTCTGAAGGACGCGGGTCTCCGAGATCTGCTCGGTCGGGACTGCGAACAGGTCCTGGCTGAGAACCGTCAGGTCGGCGTACTTGCCAACCTCGATCGAGCCGACGTCGGCCTCCATGTGCATCTGCCAGGCGCTGTTGATCGTGTGCATCCGGATCACGGCGAGCAGCTCAGGCACGACCTCGCGAGCGCTGAGCGCGCCAGAGTAGACCCCCGGCGCGGCTTCGCCGGTGTGATCGATCGCCGTCTCGATCTGCACCATCGGCAGCAGCGGGTCGACCGGGTAGTCGCTACCGCCGGCGACGATCGCGCCGGCGCGCCACAGCTCGGCGGCCGGGTACATCCGCTGGTAGACCTCGTCGCTCACGTAGCCCTCGGTGTTGTCGACCGAGTAGCCATCGCGCCGCGCCCACTGCAGCGACATGCTCGCGACGACGCCGAGCGCGGGGAAGCGCGCAATGTCGGCGGCGTCGATCGCCTGCAGGTGCGTGATCGTGTGGCGCAGGTCGCGCACGCCGTTCGTCTCGCGGGCCGCCTGGAAGTTGTCGAGCGCCTCCCGCGTCGCGCGATCGCCGATCGCGTGTACGTGTATCTGCCACCCGGCCTTGTCGAGCGCGACGAACCCGGGCCGGGCCTCGCGGCAGGCCGGGTCGGGTCCGCGTGTGGTGCCGGGCCGCCAGTCGGGGTGATCGCGCGTCCCCGCGTTGACTCGGTAAGGGGCGAGCATGGCCGCGGTCTGCGCCGGGTACTCAATAACACCGTCGCAATAGATCTTGACGCTGGACACCGAGATGAGGCCGCCCGCATAGCGGCGGTACTCCTCGAGCGCGGCGACGCGCTTCGCGAGTTCGACCGGGTCCTGGGTGTCATGCACGAAATCGGCGGAGAGTGCGAGGTTCGCGCGCAGCGTTAGGCCGCCTTCGCGCTGGACCAGGGCCCAGCGCGGCAGCCGCTCCTCGACTGCGCCGGGGATGAAGACCGTCGTGATGCCCATGCGGTTGGCATCGGCGTTCGTGATCCGCACCAGCTCGACCTGCGCCGCCTCCGGCACCGGGGCGACCTCGCCACTGCTCTCGACCACCGATTCCATGTCGGCGAAGAAGCCGTTGGGGCGGCCCTCGGCATCGTGTCCGATCTGGCCGCCGGGCGGGATCGGCGTGTGCTCGTCGATGCCCAGGTTGTCGATGGCGCGGCTGTTCAGCCAGAATTTGTGGCCATCGGCATTGCGCACCAGGACCGGGCGGGTCGTGTCCAGCCGGTCGATGTCCGCGCGCGTCAGCTGCGTTCCGCGAGGCGAGAGCGCCTCGGCGAAGAAATTGCGCGCGTAGAGCCTGACGTTGCTGCCCCGGTGCGCGGCCTGGTCGGACCGATCGAGGCAGGCCTGCAGCTTGGCGAGGACCTGCGGGATCGTGCCGCCCTCGTAGCCCAGGTCGCAGTCGGTGTAGCGCGTGCCGTGGAAGTGCCCGTCGACGATGCCCGGGATGACCAGCCGGCCGTCCAGCTCGGTGACCGCAGTCTGCGGACCGCGGTAGGCGCGGGCCGCCTCGCTCGTGCCCACGAACACGATGCGGCCGTCGCGGACCGCGAGCGCCTGCTCGAAGCGCGGCTGCTGCTCACGCTCGTGGCGCTCCAGGCCGCTGAAAACCAGGATCTTCCCGTCGAGCAGGATCGAGTCCGCGGGTGGTACGGCGACGGCCCCTGCGGCCGAGCCGCAGGCAGCCATCGCCGCGAGCGCAACTGCGAATCTGCGACCCGGCACCAGTACTAGCCCGCCGGCGCCTCCGCCTCGTCCGACTGTGCGGAGAAGTCCGCCACCGCCGCCGCGGTCGTGACCTCGCCGAAGCCCAATCCCATGGCTTCCTCGCTCGTCTTGCGCCGTGCCTGGTGATAGAACGAGCCCGTGCCCGCCGGGATCAGCCGCCCGACGATCACGTTTTCCTTGAGGCCGCGCAGGTCGTCCTTCATTCCGCGCACCGCCGCCTCGGTCAGCACGCGCGTGGTCTCCTGGAAGGAGGCCGCCGAGATGAACGACTCGGTCGCGAGCGAGGCCTTGGTGATGCCGAGCAGGATCGGATCGATGATTGCGGGCAGCTTGCCCTCGCGGGTCAGCCGCTCGTTGGCATCGAGCACGCGAGCGCGATCGATCTGCTCACCGCGCAGGAAGCCGGCATCGCCGGATTCCGCGATTTCGATCTTCCGCAGCATCTGCCGGATGATGACTTCGATGTGCTTGTCGTTGATCTTCACGCCCTGCAGCCGGTAGACGTCCTGGATCTCGCGGACGAGATAGTTCGCAAGCGGCTCGACGCCCTGGAGTCTCAGGATGTCGTGCGGGTTTGGCTCGCCGTCGGCGATCACCTCGCCGCGCTCGACGTGCTCGCCCTCGAACACCGTCAGGTGCCGCCACTTCGGGATCAGCTCCTCGTGCTTCTCGCCCTGCTCGTCGGTGATGATCAGCCGGCGCTTGCCCTTGGTCTCCTTGCCGAAGCTCACGGTGCCGGAGTACTCGGCGAGGATCGCCGAGTCCTTGGGCTTGCGGGCCTCGAACAGGTCCGCGACACGCGGCAGACCGCCGGTGATGTCGCGGGTCTTCGAGCTTTCCTGAGGGATGCGGGCGATGACGTCGCCGACCGACACCTGAGCGCCGTCCTCGAGGTTCACGAGTGCGCCCGGGGGCAGCGCGTAGACCGCGGGGATGTCCGTGTTGGCGAAGCAGACTTCCTTGCCCTTGGAGTTGACCAGCTTGATCACCGGTCGCAGGTCCTTGCCGCCGGCGCCGCGCTGCTTCGGGTCCATGACCACCGTGCTCGAGAGCCCGGTGATCTCGTCGACCTGGCTCGACACGGTGATGCCGTCGATGAAGTCCTGGAAGCGGATGAAGCCCGCGACCTCGGTCACGACCGGGTGGGTGTGCGGATCCCAGGTCGCGATGATCTGGCCCGGCTGCATCGTGTCGCCCTCGTTCGCGGTGATGACCGCGCCGTACGGGATGCGGTAGCGCTCGCGCTCGCGGCCGAACTCGTCGATCATGCCGACCTCGCCGGAGCGCGAGACCGCGACCCAGTGGCCCTTTTCGTGATGCACGGCCTTGAGGTTGTGCCAGCGCACGGTGCCCTTGCTCTTGGTCTCGACGGAGTTGACCGCCGCCGCGCGTGACGCCGCACCTCCGATGTGGAAGGTGCGCATCGTGAGCTGCGTGCCGGGCTCGCCGATCGACTGGGCCGCGATCACGCCGACCGCCTCGCCCAGGTTGATGCGATGCCCGCGCGCGAGGTCGCGCCCGTAGCACTGCGAGCACACGCCGTACCGGGTCGCGCAGGTGATCGGCGAGCGGACCATCACCTGGTCGACGCCCGCCTGCTCGAGGCTGCGCACCAGCTTCTCGTCGAGCAGCTGACCCGCTTCCACCACTACTTCGTCGGAACCCGGACGGAACACCTCGCTCGCCGTGACCCGGCCGAGCACGCGCTCGCCGAGGCCCTCGACCACGTCGCCGCCTTCGACGATCGGCATCATCGCGAGCCCATTGGTCGTGCCGCAGTCCGGCTGCGTGACGACCAGGTCCTGCGCGACGTCGACCAGCCGGCGTGTGAGGTAGCCGGAGTTCGCGGTCTTGAGCGCGGTGTCGGCCAGTCCCTTGCGCGCACCGTGCGTCGAGATGAAGTACTGGAGGACGTTGAGACCCTCGCGGAAGTTCGCGGTAATCGGCGTCTCGATGATCGAGCCGTCGGGCTTGGCCATCAGGCCGCGCATGCCGGCGAGCTGCCGGATCTGCGCCGGCGAACCGCGCGCGCCCGAGTCCGACATCATGTAGATCGAGTTGAACGACTTCTGGCGCACCCTGGCGCCCGTCGAGCTCTCGACTTCCTCGCTGCCGAGCTTCTCCATCATCGCCTTGGCCACCTGGTCGTTGGTACGGGACCAGATGTCGACGACCTTGTTGTAGCGCTCGCCGTTGGTGACGAGGCCCGAGGCGTATTGCTCCTGGATCTCCTTCACCTCGTGCTCCGCGGCGCCGAGGATCTTCTGCTTCTGCTCGGGGACGACCATGTCGTCGACGCCGATGGAGACGCCCGCGCGGGTCGCGTAGTGGAAGCCGGTGTACATGAGCTGGTCGGCGAAGACGACGGTCTCCTTGAGGCCCAGCGTGCGGTAGCAGGCGTTGATCACGCCCGAGATCGCCTTCTTGGTCATGTCCTGGTTGATCAGGTCGAAGGACAGCCCCTTCGGCAGGATCTCGAACAGGAGCGCGCGGCCAACCGTGGTGTCGACCACTCGCCGGCGCTCGACGAGCGCGCCCTCTGCGTCACGCACGTGCTCGAAGATGCGCACGCGGCAGCGCGCCTGGAGCCCGGCGACGCGGGTCTCGTAGGCGCGATGCACTTCCGCCACGTCGGTGAAGAGCGTCCCTTCGCCCGGAGCGTTCACCCGCTCGCGCGTCATGAAGTAGAGGCCGAGCACCACGTCCTGCGAGGGCACGATGATCGGGTCGCCGTTGGCGGGCGAGAGAATGTTGTTCGAGGACAGCATCAGGGCCCGCGCCTCGAGCTGTGCCTCGAGCGA
This sequence comes from uncultured Gammaproteobacteria bacterium, assembly GCA_963728295.1. Classification (GTDB taxonomy): domain Bacteria; phylum Pseudomonadota; class Gammaproteobacteria; order Steroidobacterales; family Steroidobacteraceae; genus DATJKD01. The sequence continues at coordinate 663,163 of CAVSKB010000019.1, forward strand.
CAGCGGCACGTGCACCGCCATCTGGTCGCCGTCGAAGTCGGCGTTGAACGCCGTGCAGACGAGCGGATGAAGCTGGATGGCCTTGCCCTCGATCAGCACCGGCTCGAAGGCCTGGATGCCGAGACGATGCAGCGTCGGCGCGCGGTTCAGCAGCACCGGATGCTCGCGGATGACCTCCTCGAGGATGTCCCAGACCTCCGGGCCCTCGCGCTCGACCAGGCGCTTGGCCGCCTTGATGGTCGTCGCCTCGCCCCGCAGCTGGAGCTTGTGGAAGATGAACGGCTTGAAGAGCTCGAGCGCCATCTTCTTCGGCAGACCGCACTGGTGCAGACGCAGCGTCGGGCCGACCACGATAACCGAGCGGCCGGAGTAATCGACGCGCTTGCCGAGCAGGTTCTGACGGAACCGGCCCTGCTTGCCCTTGATCATGTCGGCCAGCGACTTGAGCGGGCGCTTGTTGGTGCCGGTGATCGCCCGGCCGCGGCGGCCGTTGTCGAGCAGCGCGTCGACCGACTCCTGCAGCATGCGCTTCTCGTTGCGCACGATGATGTCGGGGGCGTTCAGCTCCAGCAGCCGGCGCAACCGGTTGTTGCGGTTGATGACGCGGCGATAGAGATCGTTCAGATCGGAAGTCGCGAACCGGCCGCCGTCGAGCGGCACGAGCGGACGCAGATCCGGCGGCAGCACCGGCAGCACGGTCAGCACCATCCACTCGGGATGGTTGCCCGAGTCGATGAACGACTCGATCAGCTTCAGGCGCTTCGAGAGCCGCTTGATCTTGGTCTCGGAGCTGGTATTGCCGATGTCCTCGCGCACCTTCACGACCTCGGCCTTGAGGTCCATGGTTTTCAGCAGCTCGTGCACGGCCTCGGCGCCCATGCGGGCGTCGAATTCGTCGCCGTGCTTCTCGATCGCCTCGAGATACATCTCGTCGGAGAGCAGCTGGCCGCGCTGCATCTCGGTCATGCCCGGCTCGATGACCACGAAGGCCTCGAAATAGAGCACGCGCTCGATCTCGCGCAGCGTCATGTCGAGCATCAGCCCGATGCGCGACGGCAGCGACTTGAGGAACCAGATGTGCGCGGTCGGACTCGCGAGCTCGATGTGGCCCATGCGCTCGCGGCGCACCTTGGCTTGCGTCACCTCGACGCCGCACTTCTCGCACACCACGCCGCGGTGCTTCAGGCGCTTGTACTTGCCGCACAGGCACTCGTAGTCCTTCACCGGGCCGAAGATCTTCGCGCAGAAGAGCCCGTCACGCTCCGGCTTGAAGGTGCGGTAGTTGATGGTCTCCGGCTTCTTCACTTCGCCAAAGGACCAGGACCGGATCATCTCCGGCGAGGCCAGGGCAATCCGGATGGAGTCGAAGTCCTCGACCACGGTCTGCTGCTTGAACAACTTCAGTAGGTCTTTCATTCGTTCACCTCAGCGCTAACGCGGCTCAGCGCCCTGTGTCTCAACGCCGTTCCTGCTCGAGCTCGATGTTGATCCCGAGCGAGCGGATCTCCTTGACGAGCACGTTGAAGGACTCGGGCATTCCCGCATCCATCATGTGGTTGCCGTCCACGATGTTCTTGTACATCTTGGTGCGGCCCGTGACGTCGTCCGACTTGACCGTCAGCATCTCCTGCAGCGTGTAGGAGGCGCCGTAGGCCTCGAGCGCCCACACCTCCATCTCGCCGAAGCGCTGCCCGCCGAACTGCGCCTTGCCGCCGAGCGGCTGCTGCGTGACCAGGCTGTACGGCCCGGTCGAACGCGCGTGCATCTTGTCGTCGACCAGGTGGTTCAACTTGAGCATGTACATGTAGCCCACCGTCACGGCGCGGTCGAACCGCTCGCCCGTGCGCCCGTCGAAGAGCCAGGTCTGCCCGCTCTCGGGAAGATCGGCGAGACGCAGCATGTACTTGATCTCCTTCTCGGTCGCGCCGTCGAACACGGGAGTAGCCGTCGGCACGCCGTTGCGGAGATTGCCGGCGAGCGCCAGCACGTCCTCGTCGCCGATCGAATCGAGGTTCTCGCCCCGGCCGCCGCTCTCGTTGTAGATCTGGCCGAGGAACGCGCGGACCTCCGCGACCTTGCGGCTCTCGTCGAGCATCCGCCCGATCTTGAGCCCCAGGCCCTTCGCGGCCCAGCCGAGGTGGGTCTCGAGGATCTGGCCGATGTTCATGCGCGACGGCACACCGAGCGGATTGAGCACGATGTCGACCGGGGTGCCGTCCGTCATGAACGGCATGTCCTCGACCGGCACGATCGTCGAGATCACGCCCTTGTTGCCGTGGCGGCCGGCCATCTTGTCGCCCGGCTGCACTCGGCGCTTCACCGCGAGGTATACCTTGACCATCTTGAGCACACCGGGGGCGAGATCGTCGCCCGCGGTGATCTTCGAGCGCTTCTCCTCGAGGCGCCGCTCGAACTCGCGACGCTGCGCCCGCATACGCTCGGCCGTGAGCTCGAGGTCGGCGTTGGCCTCCTCGTCCTCGAGGCGCACCTCGAGCCAGTGCTCGCGCGGGATGTCCGCGAGGTAGCTCGCGCTCACCCTGCTGCCGGCCGCGAGCTTGCGCGGGCCGCCGGCCGCAACCTTGCCCACCAGACTGGAGTGCACGCGCGAGAAGAGGTCCTCCTCGAGGATGCGCTGCTGATCGGCAAGGTCCTTGCGGACCTTGTCGATCTCGGACTTCTCGATCGAGAGCGCCCGGCTGTCCTTCTCCACACCGTCGCGGGTGAAGACGCGCACGTCGATCACGGTACCGTCCATCCCGGGCGGCACACGGAGCGAGGTGTCCTTCACGTCGGACGCCTTCTCGCCGAAGATCGCACGGAGCAGCTTCTCCTCGGGCGTGAGCTGCGTCTCGCCCTTCGGGGTGACCTTGCCCACCAGGATGTCGCCCGCCTTGACCTCCGCGCCGATGAAGGCAATACCCGCCTCGTCGAGCTTGGCGAGCGCGGATTCACCCACGTTCGGGATGTCGGCCGTGATTTCCTCGGGCCCGAGCTTGGTGTCTCGCGCGACGCAGGTGAGCTCCTCGATGTGGATCGTCGTGAAGCGGTCCTCCTGCACCACCCGCTCCGAGATCAGGATCGAGTCCTCGAAGTTGTAGCCGTTCCACGGCATGAAGGCGACCAGCAGGTTCTGGCCGAGCGCCAACTCGCCGAGATCGGTCGACGGCCCGTCGGCCAGCACGTCATCGTGCGCGATCGCATCTCCCGCATGCACCAGCGGACGCTGGTTGATGCAGGTGTTCTGGTTCGAGCGCGTGTACTTGGTCAGGTTGTAGATGTCGACGCCCGCCTCTCCGGCGGTAGTCTCCGCGTCGTTGACACGCACCACGATGCGCGAGGCGTCGACCGAGTCGACCACGCCGCCGCGGCGCGCCACGACCGTCACACCGGAGTCGATCGCGACCGGCCGTTCCATGCCGGTGCCGACCAGCGGCGTCTCCGACCGCAGCGTCGGCACTGCCTGGCGCTGCATGTTCGAGCCCATCAGCGCGCGGTTCGCGTCGTCGTGCTCGAGGAACGGAATCAGCGAGGCCGCCACCGACACGATCTGCCTCGGCGAGACGTCCATGTACTGCAGCCGGTCGACCGTCGAGAGCGTGAACTCGTTCTGGTAGCGGCTCGACACCAGCTCGTCGGTGAAGCGGCCATCTGCATCGAGCGAGGCGTTCGCCTGCGCGATCACGTACTGCGCCTCGTCGATCGCCGACAGGTACTCGATCTGGTCGGTCACGTGTGCGTTGACGACCTTGCGGTACGGCGTCTCGAGGAAGCCGTACTCGTTGGTGCGCGCATAGACGGCGAGCGAATTGATCAAACCGATGTTCGGACCTTCCGGCGTCTCGATCGGGCACACGCGGCCGTAGTGCGTCGGATGCACGTCGCGGACCTCGAAGCCCGCGCGCTCGCGCGTCAGCCCGCCGGGGCCGAGCGCCGAGACACGCCGCTTGTGCGTGACTTCCGAGAGCGGGTTGTTCTGGTCCATGAACTGCGAGAGCTGCGAGGAGCCGAAGAACTCCTTGACCGCGGCGGCCACGGGCTTCGCGTTGATCATGTCCTGGGGCATCAGGCCCTCGGACTCGGCGATCGTCAGGCGCTCCTTCACGGCGCGCTCGACGCGCACCAGGCCGACGCGGAAGGCGTTCTCCGCCATCTCGCCGACGCTGCGCACCCGGCGGTTGCCCAGGTGGTCGATGTCGTCAACCGTGCCGTTGCCATTGCGGATATCGATCAGCGTGCGCAGCACGTCGATGATGTCCGAGGTGGCGCCGTACTGCGCGACCAGCGACTTCGCCATATCGTCGGTGCGGCGGCCGAAGTGCAGGTGGTCGTAGAGGATCCCCGCGCCCTTGGTCTCGATGCGGCCCACGCGGCGGTTGAACTTCATCCGGCCCACGGCCGACAGGTCGTAGCGTTCGGGATTGAAGAACAGGTTCTGAAAGAGGTTCTCCGCCGCATCGCGCGTCGGCGGCTCGCCCGGACGCATCATGCGGTAGATCTCGACCAGCGCCTCCATGCGGTTCTTGGTCGGGTCGATCCGCAGCGTATCCGAGATGAAGGGCCCCCGGTCGAGGTCGTTGACGTACAGCACGCGGATCTCGCTGATCCCCGCCTGCACGAGCTTGGCGATGGTCGCGGCCGCGAGGACTTCGTTGGCTTTCGCCAGGATCTCGCCGGTCTCGGTGTTCACCACGTCGTGCGCGAGCACCTTGCCGATCAGGTAGTCGGTGGGCACCGGCAGGCGGCTGACGCCGGCCTCCTCGAGCTGGCGCACGTGCCGCGCGGTGATACGCCGGCCTTCCTCGACGATCACCTTGTTGCCGGCGCGGATCTCGAAGCTCGCTGTCTCGCCGCGCAGGCGCTGCGGAACGAGCGTCAGCTCCACGCCCTCGGGCGCGAGGTGGAAGGTATTCTTCTCGAAGAAGATGTCGAGCATCTGCTCGTCGCTGTAGCCGAGCGCGCGCAGCAGGATGGTGACCGGCAGCTTGCGGCGCCGATCGATGCGCGCGAACACGCAGTCCTTGGCGTCGAACTCGAAGTCGAGCCAGGAGCCGCGGTAGGGGATGACGCGCGCGGAGAAGAGCAGCTTCCCGGAGCTGTGCGTCTTGCCGCGGTCGTGATCGAAAAACACGCCCGGGCTGCGGTGCAGCTGCGACACGATCACCCGCTCGGTGCCGTTGACGACGAAGGTGCCGTTCTCGGTCATGAGCGGCAGCTCACCGAGGTAGACCTCCTGCTCGCGGATGTCCTTGACCGGCTTCTTGGCGCCGGGAGCCTCCTTGTCGAGCACGACGAGGCGCACCTTGACACGCAGTGGCGCCGCGAAGGTGAGACCGCGCAGCTGGCACTCCTTGACGTCGAACACCGGCTCGCCGAGCCGATAGCTCACGTATTCGAGGCTCGCGTTGCCGGAGTAGCTCACGATCGGGAAGACGCTGCGGAATGCCGCGTGCAGCCCGCCTTCCTCGCGCCGGTCCTCGGCGGTGTCCGCCTGCAGGAACTTGCGATAGGAATCGAGCTGGATGGCGAGCAGATACGGCACCTCGAGGATGCTCGACCGCTTGCCGAAGTCCTTGCGGATGCGCTTCTTCTCGGTGAAGGAATATGCCATTGCGATCAACCTCTCAACGTCAGCGAGGCGGCCGTACGCGCGCGGCTCACGATGCAAAACAAACGAAAACGGGACGGACGGCCGCCGGATCCGATCCGGCGGCCGTCCGCCACGGTGCTACGGGCCGGGGCCCGCGCATCGCGGTTACTTGATCTCCGCGGCAGCGCCGGCGTCGTCCAGCTTCTTCTTGATCGCTTCGGCGTCGGCCTTCGGAATGCTGTCCTTGACCACCGAGGGCACGCCCTCGACGAGGTCCTTGGCTTCCTTGAGCCCGAGGCCGGTGATCTCGCGGATGACCTTGATCACGCCGACCTTGTTCGCGCCGAAGCTGGTCATGTGGACCGTGAACTCGGTCTGCTCTTCGGCAGCCGGGGCCGCGGCAGCAGCCGCACCGCCGCCCGCCGCCGCCACCGCAATCGGGGCCGCGGCGGTCACGCCGAACTTCTCTTCCATCATCTTCACGAGATCGACGATCTCCATCACGGACATGTTGGAGATAGCGTCGAGGATGTCTTCCTTGCTGGCAGCCATGTGAGTGACTCCTGATTAAATTGGTTGTCAGATACCCGATGATTCGAACTGCGGCCGCCTCAGGCGGCCGCCTGCTTCTGGTCCTTGACCGCGGCGATGGTGCGCACCAGCTTCGCGTGGGGCTCGGCGAGCGTCCGCACGAATTTGCCTATCGGGGCCTTGAGCACCCCAAGCAGCTGCGCCAGAGCCTCGGCCCGCGTGGGGAGGCTCGCCACCCGATCGAGGTCCTTGCCCGGCAGCACCGACCCACCGAGGGACACCAGCGTCGGCACGAGCTTGTCGTGGTCCTTCGCAAAGCCCTTGATGAGACGTGCGGCCGCGCCCGGGTCGTCCTGCGAGAAGGCGAGGATCAGCGGGCCCTTGAGCTTCTCGCCGACGCACTCGAAGGGAGTGCCGGCGACCGCGCGTCGGGCAAGCGTGTTCTTCACCACCCGCATGTAGACCTTGGACGCGCGGGCCCTGGCGCGCAGCTCGGTGAGCTTCGCGACGGAGAGCCCGCGGTACTCCGCGGCGACGACCGACTGCGCCTTCTGCGCAATCTCGTTCACCTCGGTGACCAGCGTCTTCTTGTCTTCCAGTCTCAGTGCCATATGTTTCCTCCGGCGGCGACCGTCACCAGTGAGACACTGAGTCGGGTACCACCATCTGCGCAGGCGACCATTAAGGGGAGCACCTCCCCGCCTGCGGTCTTCGATGATGGCCGTCCGGATCTGCGTGCCGCCGTGCTGGCTGCGCGCGGGCCCGAACGGCCCTGCATCAATCGTTCATCAACCCGCGTCACGTCGACGCGAGGCTGGTCTGATCCACCGCGACGCCCGGCCCCATCGTCGAGGACACGGTCACGCGCTTCATGTAAATGCCCTTCGAGGCGGCGGGCTTGGCCTTCTGCAGGTCCGCCATCAGCGCGTGAAGGTTTTCCTTCAGGGCCCGCGCCTCGAAACTGGCCTTGCCGATCGTGCAATGGACCACGCCGGCCTTGTCGGCGCGGAACCGCACCTGCCCCGCCTTGGCGTTGCGCACCGCGCCCGCAACGTCCGGCGTCACGGTGCCGACCTTCGGGTTCGGCATCAGACCGCGCGGACCCAGGATCTGGCCCAGCTGGCCGACGACGCGCATCGCATCGGGGCTCGCAACCACCACGTCGAAGTCGAGTTGCCCGGCCTTCACTTTTTCCGCGAGGTCCTCGAGGCCGACGATCTCGGCGCCCGCTTCACGCGCCGCATCGGCGTTCTTGCCCGAGGTAAAGACCGCGACACGCACTTTCCTGCCGGTACCGTTCGGCAGGACGGTCGAGCCGCGCACCTGCTGGTCGGACTTCGACGCGTCGATGCCGAGATTGACTGCGACGTCGACGGTCTCGTCGAACTTCGCAGTGGCGAACTGCTTGACGAGTCCGAGGGCGTCGTCGATCGGGAACTGCTTGCCCGCCGGGATCTTCTCCGCCCACGGCTTCATGCGCTTTGCGACGGCGGTCATGTCACGCTCCCTCCACGTCGACGCCCATGCTGCGGGCCGAGCCGGCGATCGTGCGCACGGCGGCATCGAGATCGGCGGCCGTCAGATCCGGCTGCTTGGTCTTTGCGACCTCCTCGAGCTGCTTGCGGGTGATCCTGCCGACCTTGGTCGTATTCGGCGCGCCGCTGCCCTTCTCGATCCCGAGCTGCTTGCGGATCAGGACCGACGCCGGCGGCGTCTTCATGATGAAGGTGAAGCTGCGATCCGCGTACACCGTGATCACCACGGGAATCGGCAGCCCCTTCTCGAGCTGCTGGGTCTGCGCGTTGAACTGCTTGCAGAACTCCATGATGTTGACGCCCTGCTGGCCAAGCGCCGGCCCGATCGGCGGGCTCGGATTCGCCTGGCCGGCAGGCACCTGCAGCTTCACGTAACCCTGTACTTTTTTCGCCATCTGTCACCTCGTTGGGTACAAGCGCCCTCGCGGGCTCCCCGGTACTCAGGCCTTTTCGACCTGGCTGAAATCGAGCTCCACGGGTGTCGAACGCCCGAGGATCTGAACCGCCACCTGCAGGCGGTTCTTGTCGTAGTTCACCGACTCGACGACGCCGTTGAAATCGTTGAACGGACCGTCGGTCACCCGTACCACCTCGCCCGGCTCGAACAGCACCTTCGGCCGCGGCTTCTCGGCACCCTCCTCGACCCGTCGCAGGATCGAGCTTGCCTCCCGGTCGGTGATCGGCGCCGGCTTCTCCGGCGTGCCGCCGATGAAACCGAGCACCTTGGGCGTCTCGCGCACCAGGTGCCAGGTGTCCTCATCCATCTCCATCTGAACGAGGACGTAACCGGGGAAGAACTTGCGCTCGCTCTTGCGGCGCTGCCCGTCCCTCATCTCGACCACTTCCTCGGTCGGCACGAGGATCTCGCCGAAGCGCTCCCCGAGGTTCTTCAGCCGGATCCGCTCCTTGAGCGACTCCGAGACCTTGTGCTCGAAGTTCGAGTAGGCATGCACGACGTACCAGCGCAGGGCCACGTTCAAACTCCCTGCCCGGTGAGCATGCGGGTCAACGCACCCAGCACCCAGTCCAGCATCCAGAAGAAAAGACCCATCGCCGTTATCGCGATGAACACGACCAGCGCGGTCTGCAGCGTCTCCTGGCGCGTCGGCCACACCACCTTGCGGAGCTCCACGCGCGAGCCCTGCACGAACTGCCAGAACACCCGCCCTTGCGCCGACTGCAGCGCCACGAACGCGCCCGCGCCGAAGGACGCGAGCACGATCGCCCAGCGCACCGCCAGCGGGTACGTGCCCAGCAGATAGAACGCCGCGATGCCGCCGACCAGGATCGCGGCGGCTGCGACGAGCTTGACAGTGTCCAGCGCGCTGGCACCGGTCTCGGTCTGTTCGGTCATTTTTCCTACGCCGGGTACGCGTAAGCCCGCACCTGCATTCATCTACCGCTCCGACTGGCAGGCCAGGAGGGAATCGAACCCCCAACCTGCGGTTTTGGAGACCGCCGCTCTGCCAATTGAGCTACTGGCCTGCGCTGCAAACGGAACCGGTATGAACGACTGCGGACCCGTGCACGATTACTTCAGAATCTTCGACACCACGCCTGCGCCGACGGTGCGGCCACCCTCGCGGATAGCAAAGCGCAGACCCTCTTCCATCGCGATCGGGCTGATCAGCTCGATCGTCATCTTGATGTTGTCGCCCGGCATCACCATCTCGACGCCCTCCGGCAACTCCACCGCTCCCGTCACGTCGGTCGTGCGGAAGTAAAACTGCGGCCGATACCCCTTGAAGAACGGCGTGTGACGCCCGCCCTCCTCCTTGGTCAGCACGTACACCTCGCCCTCGAACTTGGTGTGCGGGGTGATCGAACCGGGCTTGGCGAGCACCTGCCCCCGCTCGACCTCCTCACGCTTGGTGCCCCGCAGCAGCACCCCCACGTTGTCCCCCGCCTGCCCCTGGTCGAGGAGCTTCCTGAACATCTCCACCCCCGTGCAGATCGTCTTCACCGTCGGGCGAAGCCCAATGATCTCCACCTCGTCGTTGACCTTCACGATCCCACGCTCAATGCGCCCCGTGACCACCGTGCCGCGCCCGGAAATCGAAAACACATCCTCCACCGGCATCAGAAACGCCCCATCCACCGCCCGCTCCGGCACCGGGATGTAGGCGTCCATCTCCTCCACCAGCTTCACCACCGAGGGCACCCCAAGCGGACCCTTGTCCCCCTCCAGCGCCTTCAGCGCCGAACCGGTCACGATCGGCGTCTTCTCGCCCGGAAACTCGTACTTCGACAGCAGCTCCCGAACCTCAAGCTCAACCAGCTCCAGCAGCTCCGCGTCATCCACCATGTCCGCCTTGTTCAGGTACACCACGATGTAGGGCACCCCCACCTGGCGGGCGAGCAGAATGTGCTCGCGCGTCTGCGGCATCGGACCGTCCGCGGCACTCACCACCAGAATCGCACCGTCCATCTGCGCCGCACCCGTGATCATGTTCTTCACGTAATCGGCATGCCCCGGACAGTCCACGTGCGCGTAGTGCCGCTTCGGCGACTCGTACTCCACGTGCGCCGTCGAAATCGTGATCCCCCGCGCCTTCTCCTCCGGCGCCTTGTCAATCTGGTCGTAGGCCATGAAGGTGCCGCCAAAGGTCTCCGACATCACCTTCGTCAACGCCGCCGTCAGCGTCGTCTTGCCGTGATCCACGTGCCCAATCGTCCCGACGTTCACGTGCGGCTTCGTACGCTGGAATTTTTCCTTAGACACGACCTTTACCTCGGATGTTCTGAATTCTTGCCACTCGACCTGGAGCCCACGACCGGAATCGAACCGGTGACCTCGTCCTTACCAAGGACGTGCTCTACCGACTGAGCTACGTGGGCCTCGACTGTCACTCACCCGGCCCAGCGGACTGGAGCGGGTGATGGGAATCGAACCCACGCCATCAGCTTGGAAGGCTGAGGTTCTACCATTGAACTACACCCGCAGCGCCAGCCGACCCGTGTCCGTCGAGGCCTACGCCTCCCGCTCCCCAGACGTGGTGGAGGGGGTAGGATTCGAACCTACGAAGGCATAAGCCGGCAGATTTACAGTCTGCTCCCGTTGGCCGCTTGGGTACCCCTCCGCGGACGGAGAGCCGCGTATTTTCAATTGGCCACGAGGACATGTCAACGTGGAGGTCGCCATGGAACAACGCAGGCTGGGTGGGGAGGGTCTGACGGTCTCGGCGCTGGGGCTGGGATGCATGGGGATGACATGGGCCTATTCGGGTGGCGGGGATGCTGCGGAAGCCGAAGCCACGCTCCTCGAAGCGGTCGACGCCGGCGTCACGCTGTTCGACACGGCCGAGGTCTACGGGCCCTTTTCCAACGAGCGCCTGGTCGGGCGGCTGCTCAAGGGCGAGCGCCGTGACCGGGCGGTGCTCGCGACCAAATTCGGCTTCCGGATCGCGGCCGACGGGCAGATCTCGGGGCTCGACAGCCGGCCGGGGCACATCCGCGAGGCGGTCGACGCCTCGCTCGAGCGGCTGGGCACGGACCGGATCGACCTGCTCTACCAGCACCGCGTGGATCCGGCGGTGCCGATCGAGGATGTCGTCGGTGCCATGGCCGAGCTCGTCTCCGCCGGAAAGGTCCGATATCTGGGGCTCTCGGAAGCCAGTGCCGCCACGGTCCGCCGCGCCCATGCCGTGCACCCGATCAGCGCGCTGCAGTCCGAGTACTCCCTTTGGGAGCGAACGATCGAGACCGAGATTCTTCCCACCTGCCGGGCGCTCGGGATCGGCTTGGTGCCCTATTCACCGCTCGGCCGCGGGTTTCTTACCGGCGCCCTGACCCGCGCCGAAGACCTGCCCGAGGGTGACTTTCGCCGCAACCAGCCGCGGCTTCAGGGCGAAAACTACGACCGGAACATGGCGCTGGTCGCGCGTCTGCGCGGTCTTGCCACCCGGGTGGACGCCTCGCCCGCGCAGATCGCGCTCGCCTGGCTGCTCGGCCAGGGGCCGGATGTGGTGCCGATCTTCGGCACTACCCGACGCGCGCGGCTGCGGGAAAACCTCGCGGCGGCATCGCTCCAGCTCGCGGCCTGCGACCAGTTCCTGCTCGACCAGACCTTTGCGCCGGACACGGTGTCCGGCGCGCGCTACAACGAAGCGGGTCTCGCGCTGCTGGATCGTGGCTGAAGCGGCGCGGTTGGGCGTCCGACCGACCGATGCCCGAGCTGCCCGACGTCACCGTCTACGTCGACGCCATCGCGACGCGGGTTGTCGGCCACCGGCTCGAGCAGGTGACGATCGCGAATCCGTTCCTGCTGCGCAGTTTCGAACCGTCGCCGCAGGCGCTCTCGGGTCGGGTGGTGCGCGATGTGCGCAGGCTTGGCAAGCGGATCGCGATCGGCGTCGAAGGCGAGCTCTGGCTCGTGCTGCACCTCATGATCGCCGGCCGCCTGCACTGGTATCCGGCCGGCAACGCGCGCAGGCGACGGGCGGCGCTTGCCACACTCGACTTCGACAATGGATCGCTGACCCTGACCGAAGCCGGCACGAAGCGGCGCGCCTCGCTCCATGTCGTCGCCGGAGACGTGGCGCTCGCTTCGCACGACCCGGGCGGTCTCGAGATCTCAGCCGCGACTTCCGCGACCTTCGCGGCTCGCATCACAGCGGCGAATCACACGCTCAAGCGCGCGCTCACCGACCCGCGCATCCTGAGTGGTATCGGCAACGCCTACTCGGATGAGATTCTGCATCGCGCGCGGCTCTCCCCGCTCGCACTCACGCAGTTGCTGGCGCCCGACGAGCTCGAACGCCTGTTCGAGGCGACGTGCGCCGTGCTCGCCGAGTGGACGGCGCGTCTGCGCGCCGAGGCGGCGGGCGAGTTCCCGGAAGGCGTCACCGCCTTTCGCGAAGAGATGGCCGTGCACGGGCGTTTCGGCAAGGCCTGCCCGGTTTGCGGCACCCGGGTGCAGCGCATTCGCTATGCGGAGAACGAGACCAACTACTGCCCGCGCTGCCAGACCGGGGGTCGGATGCTTTCGGATCGGTCGCTCGCGCGGCTGCTGAAGGACGACTGGCCGCGAACGATCGAGGAGCTCGAGCGGCGCGGTTGAATGGCCGCTCCTGAGTCGCTCAACGTCAGCGCCCCGCAAGTTGCTTGATCAGCACGTACCAATGCGTCAGCCCGTTATAGAACGACCTGACGGGCACTCGCTCGTTCAGGCCGTGCGAGAAGCTTTCGCTGTCCTTGATAAAGACTCCGCTTACTCCGTAGGTCGGGATCCCCGCGCCGCGGAACACGGAGCCGTCCGTGGCATACGCCGCCATCTGCGGCACGATCGGCGTGCCCGGATAGCTCGCATGTACGGCGTTCGCCACGGCCGTCATCACGTCCTCGCGCATCGGTGAGGCATCGCTCGGCGTCCCTTCATCGGTGAGCCGCACTTCGACCCCTTCGCCCACGACGTGGGCCAGCGCCGCGCGGACCGGCTCGAAGCCCACGCCGGGAAAGATCCGGCAGTTCACCGTCGCCGTGGCGGACTGAGGCAGCGCGTTGTCGGCGTGCCCGGCGGTCAACCGGGTCGGAATGCAGGTCGTGCGCGTCAGCCCGACATATGACGGATTCTCATACAGGACATTGGCGGCGGCCTCGTCGCGCGGATTCGCCGCGAAGCGCTTCATCGCCTCGCCGAGCGCCCCGGGAGTTACGGTACCGGAGGCGCGAAAGCTGCCGATCGTCCAGTCGTTCCACATCACCGGGAAGCGGTAAGCCTCCACGGCCTTGAGCGCATCGGCGAGCTGGTAGATCGCGTTGTCGAGGCGGGGCTCGGAGCTGTGTCCGCCGGGATTGCGAACGTTGAGCTCGTAGGTCGCGTAGAGCTTCTCGGCGCCCTGCACGTAGTAAACGGCGGCCTCGCCGGTCGTCTCATCGAGCACACCCACGCCGCCGTCGGCGTTCAACGCGAATTCCGGGTCCCTGAGAAGCGCGCGATGCTCGCCGACCAGGCTGCGCGTGGTGGCCATGTCGGTCTCCTCGTCGCCGCTGAAGGCAATGATGAGATCGCGCGTCGGGACGAAGCCTTCAGCCTTGAGCCTGAGAAAGGTCGCAGCGATCAGGGCGAGGTCACCCTTGATGTCGCTGGTGCCGCGCCCGAAGAAATAACCGTTCTCCTCGACGAGCGTAAAGGGGTCGCGCGTCCAGTCCTCGCGCTTGGCGACGACGACATCCATGTGCGCGAGCAGCACGATAGGTCGTCCACCGGTGCCGTCGCCCGCGTAGCGGACGACGAGCGAGGCGGTCTCGCCCAGCGGGAGTACGTGGATGTCGTCGGCCGGCAATCCCGCGGCCCGGAACCGATCGGCGAGGTAGCGAGCCATCACGGGCACCTGGCCCTTACCCGCCGATGTCTCGAAGCCGATGATCGTGCGATAGATGTCGCGAGCCTGCGCACGGACCTCCGCTGGGGCGGTTGCCACCGGGCTCGCAGCGGCAGCGGTCATCGTCGCGCCGGTGGCGGCCATGGCAAGCAGAAAGGCGGCCGTCGCCGTCGTTCGAGTCATGAAAGTGCTCTTGATAGGGGCCGATGGCCCGGACAGGGTGCTCAGAATCGCAGAACCGGCGGGTTGGTTGCCAGATCGACGATCTCGACATCTGCGGTCTTGATCGTCCGGCCGAGAAACGTTGCGCCGATCCGGGCAAATCGCTCCGCACCGTCGGTCGCGAGCAGCCGCACGGTCCCGGCCTGCGCGGCCGTGCGCCTGAGTTGCGTGGCATCGAGTGCGCGTACGAGCGCATCGGCCGTCGTCGCCGCGGAATCGACGATCGTCACACCCGGCCCAAGCATGCGACCCAGGAGCGGGGCAAACACCGGGAAGTGCGTGCAGCCGAGCAGCAGCGTGTCCGGTCGTTCAGCAGCAGTGGCCGCGTCGAACAGCCCATCGAGATAGCGGTGCAGCACGCCCTCGACCACCGGCCCGTCGATCCATCCCTCCTCGGCGAGCGCCACCAGCAACGCGCAGGCGCGCGCGCTCACGACCGCCGCGGGCCGCTCGTAGCGGATCGCGGCCTCGTACGCACCGCCCCGCACCGTGCTCTCCGTCGCTATTACCGCGATACGGCCGGTGCGCGTTGCGCGGCAGGCGGCGACCGCACCGGGCTCGAGTACACCCAGCACCGGCGCCGGCGCGAACTCGTGCGCGAGCGCATCGAGCGCGCTGGCCGACGCCGTATTGCAGGCCACGACCAGGCACTTGACGCCGCTGTCGTGCAGCCGTCCCGCGGCCTGGAGCGAGTAGCGGCGGATCGAATCCGGGCTCCGCGTGCCATAAGGCAACCGGGCGGTGTCGCCGAGGTACACGAAGTCCTCGGCAGGCAGCGCCCGGTGCAGCGCCGCGAGCACGGTGAGCCCACCCACGCCGGAGTCGAACACGCCGACAGGAGCCTCGGCCCTGCGGCGCTCGGTCATAACGGCAACTTCGGGTCAGCCGGCCGGGTTTTCGACATAAGTCAATCGCTTGCGCACTGCGCGACGGGCTTCCATCCCGCGGCAAGGCGTGCATAATTGCTGGAGTTCAGCCACCACAATAACGATACAGGGCTGCGCCGTGGAAAGACGACTGACGACACGACATCGCGCACGAACAACGGTCTATCTGCTTCTGCCGACAGGCAAGCGCAGGTTGTGCCGCGCGAAGAACCTGAGCGCGACGGGTGTATTCGTCGAGACCGGCGACATGGGTCTGCGGCGCGGCCAGACCGTGCAGCTCGCGTTTCGCAATCAGTCTCGGTGTCGTGACCAAGATCCATCGCCGCACGGCGGTGGTCGCGCACATCTCGCGCGGCGGCACGGGCCTGATGATGGAAGGCCAGGGCGGCTGATCGCCCGCGCGGGCGTACTCGCCTACAATCGGATGGCGGGCGAGCCTGCCCCGCATCACATCGGGGAGCAGCGACCATGGCCAGCAGCAGCAGCTCCGAACTCAACGCCGAAAAGGTCATCGCAACGCTCAACGAGATTCTCGAGCTCGAGCTCGCGGGTGTCGTGCGTTACATGCATTACAGCTTCATGATCTTCGGCCATCACCGCATTCCGATCACGGCGTGGCTGCGTAGCCAGTCGAACGAATCCATGGCGCACGCTGCCCAGGCGGGTGAGCACATCACCACGCTCGGCGGGCATCCGTCGCTGCGCATCGGCCCGCTGCTCGAGACGCACAAGCACAGCGTCGACGACATCCTGGGCGAAGCGCTCGAGCACGAGCAGAAGGGGCTCGATGCCTACCGCAAGCTCCTCGAGCAGGTGCGCGATCGCAGCATCATGCTCGAGGAATTCGCCCGCGAGATGATCGCCGCCGAGGAAATGCACACCGCCGAGACGCGCAAGATGATGCGCCGCGCCTGACCGGCGCGGCACAGCGCGGACAATGGCTCCGAGCCGTTTTTATCGGTTCAGGGATTATTATCCGGCGGGCCGGCGTCGCCTGCCGGATCGAGCATGCGGCCGGGCTTGCGGATCGATGCGATCAGCACCGCGAGCATGGCCATCAGGATCTCGTCGTAGAACGGGATCAGGTCCGGGACCACGAGATCTACGAGAAACAGGCCACCGACGATCAGGAACAGTGTCGGGAACCGCATGCCCGCGGTCACCCGGGTAACCAGATTTCCGATCGCGCCTGCCATGGACCCTCCCGTCGGTTCCGCGGGCCGTGATCAGCGCGGCTTGCGATCGCGCGTATGCACGTCGACCGACAGCTTGAAGGTCCGTGACTCCGTCGGACGCAGCGCACCGACGCCGACGACCTGCCGTGACACTTCCTCGCCGCGCTCGTTGACGATCGCGAGTACGACGGAGAACTCGCACTCACCGCCCTGTTCGGGACTGCGGATCGCGCCTTCCACTCGCAACGCCGAGAATGACTTGGTGAGCTCACCCGGCGCCGCCGCCGCACCGAACTTCAGATGATGCCGGCACTGCGGACAGATCGCCGAGCTTTCGAGGATGGTCGCCTTGCAGTGCGGACAGGACCGTGTCCGGCCGGCGTTGCCTGGCGCGGCGCGGCTGTTGAGCATGACGTGGGCCGGCCGCTACTTGCCGGCGGGACCCTTGTCCTTCCAGCCAAAGTCCGCCTGACCGCGCATCCGCGAACCGGCCGCGACGGAAAGCGTGCCGGCCTTGATGTCACCGTTGATGACGCCGGCCTCGAGCAGCTCGACCTTGGCGGTCGCGTCGATGTTTCCGTGTACCTCACCGCTCACGACCACGGTATTCGCGCGGAGCTGGCCGGTCACGTGCGCACCGTTCTCGACGGTGACATTGCCTTCCACGTTGACGTCGCCCTTGAAGCGGCCGGCGATGCGGATGTGTCCCGCGCCCTCGATCTTGCCCTCGATCGTGACGTCGGCGGCGATCAGGGATTCCTTGGCGGGGCCACCGGTGGAGGCGGGACGACGAGCGGGTTCGGCCGAAACCGGGCCGGGGAGCGGACGATCAGGGGAATATGTCATGGATTCCGAACCATTCAGGCCTGGGTCGGCCATGGGAGGAACGTTCTCCTTCCCCGATTGCTCCTTCCACAGTGCCATGTCGGGCCCTCCGGTCAGTGTTGGACTGACGGTGATCCTGACATAGTCAGACGCGGCGTTACCAACGCTATACCCGGCCACCCGACGGGATCGTGACATGCGTATCGAACGGCCGCGCGTGCATCGAGCCCGATTCAGGCGTATAAAATGTGGTCAAGCCGCCACAGAGCGGGCAAGGGAGTCCTGTCATGGTCTTCAAGGTGCCAGCGTTGGATTTCAAAGGGACAGTCGAGAACTTCAAAGGGACTGTCGAGTCGCTGTTGGCGCGTCGCCGTCCTGCCGAGTACGTCGATCACGACAGCGAACCGCCCGCCGAATGGCGAGAGGCCGTTCGACCCAGCGGATCGACCGTGAGCCGATTGGACACTACTGGCATCGAAGTGATGGAGCACGTCGACTCGACCGAAGAGGTCGAGGTCGAGGAGCAACCGACCGGGTTCGCTACCGTCGTCGAAACTCACTTCCGCATTCGCTGCGAATGCGGGCGGCGTTGGTGGGCGATCGATCTCGCGCCAACCACTTGCCCGCGCTGTATGCGCAGGGTGGCGATCCAATCAGCCGTCTGAAGTGTCGCGGCACCTGAGCAGAAGGTCGTCGCGGATTGGTGCCGGCTGAGGGAATCGAACCCCCGACCCGCGGTTTACAAAACCGCTGCTCTACCAACTGAGCTAAGCCGGCGCGTGCGAGGCTGATAGCGGACGCGATTCTAGCGCGACACCTGCGCCACGCCGCGCTCATTCGCTGGCTGTCGAGATACCTTCACTCTCCGATGCGTGGTCTGCGGCCGCCGCCGTCTGCCTCGGGCACGGGCGCAGCTCGAGCCGCGCCGTGACACCGGCGCTCGCCTGCAGCGGTTCGAGCGCCGGCAATCCCGCATTCGAGCGACGATCGATATCGAGCCAGGTGACATCGGCCGTGCGGAATCGATCTCCGACCGTGGCTTCGTAACCGGCGTCGCGGGCGAGCCCCGCGATGTCCTGCGCGCGCTGCGGGTCCGAGAACACACCGAGCGAGATCACTGTGCCTGGCGCCTCCTCCGTCAGCAGGTAGGCATCGGTCAGACCCGCGGCTCGCAACCCGGCCAGTGCCGCAGCTGCCGCGTCGGCGTTCGGGAGCTGATCGAGCCGCACCCATTGGCCGACCCAGACCTCGTCGCGCGATGCCCGCAGATCGAGCGTGAACCCCTGGTCGCGGAGTCGCGCGGCCGCCGCCTGCGCCCGGCCGGGTTCCAGGAAGGGGCCGGCACTCATGCAATCCGACATGGCGACTGCATCGGTGAGCGCAGGCCGATCGGCGGGTGCCGGTTCGGCGCCCGATGCAGGCTGCTCGGTGACCAGGCGGATGCTGCGCAAGCGCGGCTGCGGGCTCGTGGATGACAGTGAGCCCGCCTGCGATGGCGCAACCCAGCGCGACCAGCCGAAGAAAAGTACGTTGGCCAGCAGCAGGAGCAGGAACAACGCGCGCACAGGAGTCGAGCCGCTGGCTATTTGCCGCCGGTCGACATGTAGGCGGCGATGTCCGCGATTTCCTGGTCCGAGAGCTGCAAGGGCTTCTTGTGTTTGAGCTCTCCGCTGACGATGCGATGGAGCGTCGCCGCCAGGACCTGCGGATTCTCGTTCTCGAAATCCGCCGAATCGTGGCATTGACCGCAAGCAGCGTTGAACCGGGCCTTACCCGCGGCGACGTCCGCCTGTGCGGACCGCGACCACAGCGACACCATGGCGAGCGCGGCAAGCGCGACCGAGGCAATCGTCAAGCCATTGATTTTCAAGACCTTTCCTCCGTGGAACGGCAGCCCCTTGCCGGGTGTCCAGCCAACCACGCGCGGATCATACACGCGTAGCCCGGCCCCGACGCCGCACCGGGTCTCAGCTTCGATAGGGCCACTGATTATGCAAGACGGGCGAGCCCCTGAAGGACAAGATCTGGAATGAATTCAGTGGCTTGAGGAAGCCACGGAGCCAGGACCTCCGCGGCGCCGCCGGTGACGGCCAGGCGAGGTGGCTGCCCGCCCGGGCTTTCCAGCCTGCCCGAGGCGCTGGCGACGAGGCTGGCCAAGGCGGCCAGGCAACCCTGCTCGATCGCGTCACGGGTATTGGTCGGAAAGCTTGCCAGGTCCGGCGTGCTCTCCCACGCCGAGCGCCCGGCGAGGTCGCTGGTGCCGGTAAGGAGGGCATCAACCATCAGGCGAGGCCCGGGCACTATGAAGCCACCCAGGTGCTGGCCGCTGCCGTCGACGCCGTCGACCGTGAGCGCCGTCCCGGCATCGACGACGCAACAGGCGGCCCGGTACCGGTGGAAGGCACCGATGACGGCCAGCCAGCGATCGACACCCAGCTGCATCGGGTTCGAATAACCGTTCCGCACGCCTGCAGCGGCGGCCGTCGATCTCACGAACTCGGGTGGGCGGCCGATCGTGTCCCGGCATGCGGCCGTCAGCAAGTCGTTGATGGCCGGGGCGGCGACGCTGCCAGCGAGCACACGGGTCGCCCCGCTCTGCGTGATCTCAAGACGCCAGTCGGTCTCGCCCCAGGACCCGTGCGCCGCGGCGCGCTGTGGCCCAAGTTTGCCTTCCTTGAACGTTGCCCACTTGGCGCGGCTGTTGCCGATATCGATTAGCAAGATCACGTATGTAACCAGGCGCTCCGGAGGTGATCCTCGGCACGCGCGATTCTGCTGGAAATCTGAGATGCTTATTGCAGACGATTCTCATTACGATTGGTATCATTCGCCCATGCCAGCCCTGAGTCTGGCCGCGATGCGCAAGGGGGCTCGCGGCATCGTAAGCTCGGTCGCCGATGACCGGCAGAGTCTGGGTGACTCCGCCCGCTCGACGGTCAGCCGGCGGCTGCTCGAACTCGGCTTCTGCCCGGGCGAGCGTGTCGAGGTGATCGAGGAGATCTGGCCGGGCGGCGACCCAATCGCCGTTCGCATCGGAAATTCGGTGTTTGCGCTCCGTCGTCGCGAGGCCGCGGCGGTGATGGTCGACGTCGAGGAAGGCGGCACCGGATGAGCGTGCATGCTGCCACCGTCGATGCTTTTCAGCTTGCGCTGATCGGTGTCCCGAACAGCGGCAAGACGGCGCTCTTCAACCGTCTCACCGGCAGCCGGCAAAAGGTCGCCAACTACGCCGGCGTCACCGTCGAGCGCAAGGAAGGCATGTTCGTCGGCCCCTCGCGGGAGCGCTCCTACCGCGTGCTCGATCTGCCCGGTGCCTACAGCCTGACCCCGACCACGCTCGACGAGGCGATCACCCGCGACCTGTTGCTCGGACGTCTGTCCGGGGAGACCGCACCGCGCTTCATCGTATGCGTGGCCGACGCGACCAACCTGCGGCTCAATCTGCGACTCGTGCTCGAGCTCAAGGACATCGGCATCCCGATGATCGTGGCGCTCAACATGAGCGATCTCGCTCGATCGCGCGGATTCGATGTCGATGCCGCCGCCCTCGAGCGCGAGCTCCGCGTACCCGTGGTCGAGACCGTCGCGGTGGCACGCGACGGCGACCGTCAGCTCATCGAGCGGCTCGAGAGCGTGCCGCTGCCCGCTGCGTCGCCGTCCGTCGAGTGGCGTGAACCCGACCTTGCGCAGATCGAGCGCACGCAGCGCGAAGTCCGACGGATCCTGCGCGCGATCGGCTACGCCGAACCCATCCGGCACAGTGCGCTGCGCCAGCTCGATGCGATCGTGATGCATCCGGTCGCCGGGCTCGCGATCCTTGCGACGCTGCTCTTTCTCGTCTTCCAGGCCGTGTTCAGCTGGGCCGCCGTGCCGATGGCAATGATCGACGGCAGCATCGCAGCGCTCGGCCAGTTCATCCAGCAGACGCTGCCGAACGGTGCGCTTCGAAGTCTGCTGGTCGACGGTGTCGTGGCCGGCATCGGCAGCGTGCTCGTCTTCCTGCCGCAGATCCTCATCCTGTTCTTCTTCATCCTGCTGCTCGAGGACAGCGGTTACCTGCCGCGGGCCGCATACCTGCTCGACCGGCTGATGGGAAGCGTGGGTCTCTCGGGTCGCGCATTCATCCCGCTGCTGTCGAGCTTTGCCTGCGCAATCCCCGGGATCATGGCGACGCGCACGATCCCGAATCTCCGTGATCGCGTGGCGACGATCATGATCGCGCCGCTCATGACCTGCTCCGCGCGTCTGCCGGTGTACGCGCTTGTGATCGCGGCGTTTATCCCTCACCGCGCGGCTGGGCCGTTCAACCTGCAGGGGCTGGTGCTGTTCATCCTGTACGCCGCCGGGATCGTCTCGGCGATGGCCGTGGCCTTTCTCCTGAAGCGTACGGTGATGCGCGCGAGCTATCACCCGCTGCTGCTCGAGTTGCCCGAGTATCACTGGCCAAACCTGCGCAACCTGCTGATCGGTCTCTGGGAGCGCACGCGGATCTTCCTCACCAGAGTCGGCACGATCATCCTTTCGCTGATGATCGTGCTGTGGTTCTTGAGCACGTTTCCGGCGCCGCCGGCCGATGCAACCGGACCGGCAATCCAGTACAGCATCGCCGGCTACATCGGGCGCGGTCTCGAGTACCTGTTTGCGCCCATCGGCTTCAACTGGCAGATCTCGCTCGCCCTGGTGCCGGGTCTCGCCGCGCGCGAGGTCGCGGTCGGCGCGCTCGGCACCGTGTACTCCCTGTCGGCGACGGACGATGCACTCGCCGGAGCGCTCACGCCGATGATCGCCTCCACCTGGAGCCTTGCCACGGCACTATCGCTGCTGGCCTGGTACGTGTTCGCACCGCAGTGCCTGTCGACGCTCGCGGTCGTCAAGCGCGAGACGAATTCCTGGCGCTATCCGCTGATCATGGCAGCGTATCTCTTCGCGCTCGCGTATGTGGCATCCTTCATCACCTACCGCGTCGCGGTAGCGCTCACTGCGTGAGGCCGCCCAATGTTCGAGAACCTGCTGGTCGCGTTGCTGGTCGCCGCAGCGGTGGGCTACGCCGCGTGGGCGCTCGCGCCGCGCACACTGCGATGGCAACTCGCGAATCGCGCGCTTGCATGGTCCGCGGGGTGGTCGCGCTGCCCGCGATGGTTGCGAGCCCGGCTGCTGGCCGTCGCTGCCGCGACGTCCGGCTCGGCCTGCGATGCCTGCGGCAGCCGCTCAGGACGCGGCGCGACGCACGCTGACATCACCCGAAAACACACGTAGCACGCGCCCGGCGCTCTCGACCAGCAGCGCCCCGTCGCGATCCGTGCCGCGCGCGGTGCCCTCGATCCGGTCGCTGCCCTGGTGCACGCGCACCGGCGCATCGCGAAGCGCATCGAGCGCGGCCCAGTCTCCGGCAAAGCCGGCGTAGCCCCCGGTTGCGAACTCGCGGAGTGCTTCCTCGAGACCGAGGACGAGACGTGCGGCGATGACATTGCGCGACGGCAGGCCGCCCGGTATCGCGGTCGCGAGATCGGTGACGGGGAGCGAAGCCTGGTGTTCGTCGGGCGTCTGGGCCGACTGATCGATTGCAAGGCGCGCCTCGGCCGGCAGCACCAGATTGAGGCCGAGCCCGGCGACGACGGTGGCTGCGCCGCCGGCTTCCTGCCGTAACTGGGTGAGCAGGCCGCCGAGCTTGCGACCGTCGTGCAGCAGATCGTTCGGCCACTTGAGCGTAAGACCCTGCGCACCGAGGCCGCGCAGCACTTTCGCGATCGCCACGCCGAGCGCAAGCCCGAGCGCGGGCAGGTCGGCCGGCGTTTCCGCGAACGTCCAGGCAATCGAAAACGTGAGTCCGCTGCCGAAGGGCGCGATCCAGCGCCGTCCGCGGCGGCCACGTCCGGCGCTCTGCAGCTCGGCGAATGCGACACGCGCGACACCGGGCGGCGGTGGCGGCGCCGCGTGCAGATGTTCGTTGGTCGAATCGGTGAGGAAATGCACAGCAAGCGCGTCCGGAAGCCGGTGTTCATGCGTGCGGGCCTCCGCACGCATGCGCGCTGTGTCGAGCAGTTCGACCGGGGCGGGCAGGCGATAGCCGCGACGGCTCAGGCTTTCGATCGCCACACCCGATCTTCGCAACGCGCCGACCAGCTTCCACACCGCGGCGCGCGACACACCCAGCGCGGCGGCGAGCTGCGCGCCCGAGTGCAGGCGGCCGTCGCAGAGCAGGGCCAGGAGTCGCGGCGCGGTCGGGCTCATCGCGGGCGCAGCAGCCAGAGCCGCCGCGCGCGACTCTCATTCCCCGCCCGCATCCTCGCGACGTTGGCACGATGTGTGTAAATGACGAACGCGGCCATCAGCACGCCGAAGCTGAGCAGCGCAGCATCGATCGGCCGATCGAGCGCGAAATACACGGGCAGCGCGAGGCTGGCCAGCATCGTGCCTAGACCTACGAAGCCGGTCAGCATTACGGTCGCAAGCCATACCGCAAGTACAGGAGCGAGCGCGGCCGGAGCCAGCACGGCGACCGCGCCGATCAGGGTCGCCGCACCCTTGCCGCCACGGAATTCGTACCAGAGCGGGTACACGTGCCCGACGACGACCGCGATCGCGCAGGCGACCGCGAGCCACTGCCGATCGAGGCGCGGCTTGATGCCGATGAACGGTAGATCGAGGTCTGGCACGACGCCCGCCGCCAGCACCGCCTTGCCGACGTCGATCACCATGACCGCCAGCGCGAACTGCCAGCCCTGCGTCCGCAGCGCATTGGTACCGCCGGCATTGCCACTGCCGAGCTCGCGGATGTCGACGCCGCGCAGGCGGCCGAGCAGCAGGCTGCCGCTGACCGATCCGAGCAGGTAGGCAATGAGGCTCTTTACGCCGAGTTCGAGCACGGACCCCCCATCGGGCAGGATTCTAACTTTCCCGCCGTCGCGGCGGCAGAAAGACCTCCGCCAGCATGCAGCGTACCGAGCCCCCACCCGCCTGCTCGATTCGTGCGACGGGCGCCACGACGACACGGTCGACGCACGACGCGAGCGCATCGAACTGGTCGCCGGTGAGCCCGGCGCGGGCCTGTGCAGACATCACGAGGACACCCGCACCGTCGGCGGCGCGCAGCTCGAGCATGTTCCCCGCGAATGCTTCCAGCGCATCGAAACCGATGTCGATGACCGTGCGCCCGCCTGCCGCCAGGCGGCGCAGGGTCGCTTCACGATGATCGGCGTCCACAGACTCGGAACAGATCACCGCGAATCGCTCGCCGATCGCGAGCAGCACGTTGGTGTGGTAGACCGCCGTGCCGTCGCGGCCGCTCGCGGCGAATATGCAAGTCTCGAATCCGAGCTCGCCCGCGAGCTCCTGCAGCACCGCCGGATGAGTTCGCGGCGAGAGGCAGGCGTAGGCGACGCGTGCGACGTGATCGAACACCACGCTGCCGGTGCCCTCGAGGAATCGCTGACCGAGCTCGTGATGCGTGAGATCGAGCAGACGCGTGACCGAGTACGCACCGCGCAGCACGAGGTCCTGCAGCAGGTCCGGCCTCCGCTCGTGGCGCCGCGTCGGTGCGAGCATGGGATACAGCACGACCGTGCCGTCGTCGTGGAAACTCACCCAGTTGTTCGGGAACACCGCGTCCGGGCAACGCGGCTCCGGCCGGTCCTGGACCACGTGGATCGAGACCCCGGCGGCACGCAGCGCCGCGACCAGACAATCGAACTCCACCAGCGCGGCCGATGCGAGCCCCGGATCGTCGGGCGCCATCCGCGCTTGAAAACGATTGCTGTCGCGGGTTTCGGCGTTCCAGCCAAAGGCCGCGGGCCGGATCATGAGTGCCGCCCGGGCGGTCTGTCCGCGGGCGAAACCAGCAGCGCTCGCCGCTCCCCGCGTCCCGCTCTTGGTATCGCTCATGCGCGAAGTTTAGCCCGTGCGGCTGCCGCTGCCGCGAATGTGGGACACTAGCCGGCAACCGCCGGAGCTGATCAGAGACAAAATGACACGTGTCACTGCGGGCGCCATGAGCGCCACGAGCAATCGGCCATGACACGTGCCGTCATTCTCGTGCTCGATTCTTTCGGGATCGGCGCGACCGACGATGCCGGCCGGTTCGGCGATGTCGGCGCTGATACCCTCGGACACATTGCCGAACGCCGTGCCCGCGCAGGTCGGCCCCTCGCGATTCCCAACCTTGCGAAGCTCGGGCTGCTGCACGCCGCGCGCGACAGCAGCGGGCGGTTCCCCGACGGCTGCGACGCGAACGTCGCGGTCGGCGGCGCTTATGGCTATGCGGCCGAGCTCAGCACGGGCAAGGACACGCCAAGCGGACACTGGGAAATGGCCGGAGTGCCGGTGCTCTTCGAATGGGGATACTTTCGCGATCCCGTGAATGCGTTTCCGGAATCTCTGCTCGCGATGCTGATCGAGCGCGGCCGGCTGCCGGGCGTTCTCGGCAACTGCCACGAATCCGGTACGGAGATCATCGCGCGGCTGGGCGAGCAGCACGTGCGCACCGGCAAGCCGATCGTCTACACATCAGCCGACAGCGTCTTCCAGATCGCAGCGCACGAGGAGGCCTTCGGTCTCGAACGGCTGCTCGACCTGTGCCTGATCGCGCGCGAACTGGTGGACGAATACCGGATTGGCCGCGTCATCGCACGCCCTTTCGTTGGACGGACCGCCCGGGATTTCGTGCGCACGGGTAACCGTCGCGACTACGCAGTGCCGCCGCCGGCGCCAACCGTGCTCGACAAGCTGGTCGCGAGTGGCGGCGAGGTGATCGGCATCGGCAAGATTCCGGACATCTTTGCGCACCAGGGCATAAGCCGAGCGGTCAAGGCCACGGGCAACGCGGCGCTCTTCGATGCGACCCTGGATGAGCTGTCCGCGGCACCCGACCGCTCGATCGTGTTCAGCAACTTCGTCGACTTCGACATGCTCTACGGCCATCGCCGCGACGTGGAAGGTTATGCCGCTGCGCTCGAGTACTTCGACGCGCGTATGCCGGCCCTGCTCGGGCGGCTCGGACCGGGCGACGTCGTGATCCTGAGCGCCGATCACGGCTGTGACCCGACCTGGCCCGGTAGCGACCACACGCGCGAGCACGTGCCCGTGCTGGTGAGCGGACCAGGGGTGCCTGCGGGATCGCTCGGCCGACGCGCGACGATGGCGGACATCGGGCAGAGCCTCGCGGCGCACTTCGCGCTGCCGGCGATGGATCACGGCACGAGCTTTTTCACTGATCACTGACCTCAGGCGGGTGCCGCACCGCTCTCCAGCGCGCGCTCGATCCCGGCGGTCGGCGCCGTCAGCACGCTCACCTCGACCGCATGGTCATTGCGGTCATTGATCAGCGGCACCGCCTGGTCACGTCGAGGCATGCCATCCACCGCGACAGTCACGTGCCCGATCTTCTCCTCATCAGTTGCGGGCCTCTGCGTGACGAGGATGTGGTACGTCGTCCTGCGATAGCGGTAGTGAAGCTTGAAGGACTGCCAATGGGCCGGCAGGCACGGCTTGAACCGCAGCTTGTCGACGTCGAGCCGCAATCCGAGCAGTGATTCGACGATCAGGCGATACAGCCAGCCCGCCGAGCCCGTGTACCAGGTCCAGCCACCCCGCCCGACGTGCGGCGGCGAAGCGTAGACATCCGCGGCAACGACATAGGGCTCGACCTTGTAGATCGCCGCGTCCTGGCCGGACAGCGTGTGGTTCACGGGATTGATCATCGTCAGCAGTTCCCAGGCCCGCCGTGCGTCGCCGAGCTCTGCGAATGCCATCGACGCCCAGATTGCGGCGTGCGTGTACTGGCCGCCGTTCTCCCGCACCCCGGGAACGTAACCGCGTATGTAGCCGGGATCGAGGCTCGACTTGTCGAATGGCGGATCGAGCAACTGGATCAGCGAATCGTCGCGCCGTACGAGTTGCGAATCGAGCGCCTCCATCGCGCGCCGGGCCCGCCCGGCGTCGCCTGCGCCGGACAGCACGGACCAGCTCTGCGAGATCGAATCGATCCGGCATTCGGGATTCGTCGCGGAGCCGAGCGGCGTGCCGTCGTCGAAATACGCGCGTCGATACCACTGCCCGTCCCAGCCGTGACTCTCGATGCTCTCGCGCAGCCGCACGCGGACGGCATCGCATTCCTCGGCGAATGCCGCATCGCCATGCAGGCGTGCAAGCCTCGAAAACTGCTGCAGCACCTCGTAGAGGAAGAACCCGAGCCAGACGCTTTCTCCCTTGCCGTGGATGCCCACCTTGTTCATGCCATCGTTCCAGTCACCGGAGCCCATCAGCGGCAGCCCATGCGACCCGAACCGGAATCCATGACGCAGGGCGCGCACGCAGTGCTGGTACAGCGACGCGGAATCGCCGGCCCGGCCCGGCAGGTCGTAGTAGGACTCGTCGTCGGGATGCACCGCACGGCCCTCGAGGAACGGCACGGTCTCGTCGAGTACGCCCGTGTCGCCAATCGCGAAGACGTAACGGCAGGTCGCCAGTGGCAACCACAGGTAGTCGTCGGAAAAGCGGGTTCGAACTCCACGGCCGGCGGGCGGATGCCACCAGTGCTGGACATCGCCCTCGACGAACTGCCGGCTCGCGCACAGCAACAGGTGCGCGCGCGTCAGGCGCGCCTCGGCATGAATGAGCGCCATGGCGTCCTGCAGCTGGTCGCGAAACCCGAATGCGCCGCCGGACTGGTAGAACCCGCTGCGCGCCCAGAACCGGCAACACAGCGTCTGGTAGAGCAGCCAGCCGTTTACGAGAACGTTCAGCGATTCGTCGGGTGTCTCGACCTGCACAGCCCCGAGCGTCCGCTTCCAGTACTCCCACACGGATTCGAGCGCGGCGCGAGATGCCGCCAGGCCGCGAAAGCGGGTCACCAGCGCCCGGGTTTCGTCGAGGCCCGCGCCAACGCCCATGCGGAAGACGAGCTGGCGCTCCTGGCCGGGGCCAAGGTCGAACGTGACCTGGATCGCCGCGCAGGGATCGAGCATCGCGCCGACCCTGCCCGACAGGCGCGCCCGCGTCATCGCCGCCGGCCGCTGCGTCGTTCCGTTGCGACCGAGGAATTCCGTGCGATCGCCAGTCACCGTCCGGCCTGCGCCCTGGTCGTCGACGTCGAAGAAGGCGATCCGGTCCGGAAACTCCGCGTTGTAGGGATTGCGGGCGAACAGGGCGGCGGTCTTCGGGTCGATCTCCGTGGTGACGTGCATCGCGGATTTCGCGCGCAGATCGCCGAGCACCCACTCGATGTAGCCGGTCGCGGAGAGCTTGCGCAGCTCACCCGATTCATTGCGGACGTTCAGCACCCAGAACTTGACCGCAGCATCCGTGGCAACGTGCACGATCAGTTCCGATCGAATGCCCGCTGCTTCGTGCTCGAAAACGCTGTAGCCAAAGCCGTGCCGGCTGACGTACGGCCGCCGCCCCGGGACCGGCCCGGGCGTCGGTGACCAGAAACGCCCGGACACCTCGTCACGCAGGTAGAACGCCTCCCCGCTCTCGTCGGTCACGGGATCGTTGTGCCACGGGGTGAGGCGGAACTCGTGCGCGTTCTCACTCCACGTATACGCGGAACCACTCTCGGAAACGACCGTTCCAAACTGCGGATTCGCTATCACGTTGACCCACGGTGCCGGCGTCGTCTGCCCGGACGCGAGCGTGATCACGTATTCGCGGCCATCGGGCGTGAACCCGCCGGCACCGTTCGTCAATATCAGGTCGGCGCGAGGCGCAGCCGCGGGGACGGCGTCCTCGGACGGGCGGCGCTTCGTCGTCGCCAGCAGCGGCAACGGCGCAACCGACGGCATGCGGCGCTTGATCTGCTCCGCCAGCGTACCGCGCGTGTCGACGATCACGACGCGCGCCACCGCTTGCAGCAGAACACGGTCTTCGGGCGTGATGTGATCGGCGGCGCGGACGAAGATGCCGCCGGGCCGGTCGATCGCGCTGGCTTCGCCGGCGACCAGACCCATGACCTCGTCATGCAGCTGCTGACGGTAACCGGCGTGTTCCTCGTTCCAGATCACCAGATCGGCGACCAGGCCCTTGAGCCGCCAGTACGCCCGGGCCTGCAGCATCTGCCGGACGAGCTGGATTTTCTCGCGATCGGCGATCTGCAGTAGAACGATCGGCAGATCGCCCGAGATCGCGTAGCCCCACAAGACTGGACTGACCACGGCGGTTCCTGAGCACCGTGCTCGCGTCCGCGCGCAGGGAAGCGTTTGCATGAATCACGGAGCCGGCGAGGCGCTGGTAGACCTGCGCGTCGGATTCCGTGATGTCCAGTTGCCGCAGCACGACCTGGTTATGCGTCCACGCAAGGCCGAACACCCGGTCGGCGAGATGCCGGTCCTGATAGCGGTCGATCAGTTGCTCCGCGCTCTCGCGAGTGGCGAGCGACACCGGTCACCACGTCGATCGTGACGGACCGATCGGGGTCCAGGACGATCTGCTGCTGGATGGCCACGATCGGGTCCAGCACCGGGCCTTCGCTGCCGGAGAGCGGTTCATTCGTCGCGAGCGCGCGTGGATTCGCAGCCGTGCGGCCGCGACCGATGAACGTCGCGCGGTCGGTTTCAAAGGAAAGCTCACCCGGTATTCCACCCGAGACCGTGGCCAGGTGGAACATCCAGCCCGGTTGCTCGTCGAGGGAGCGCGGCCGGCGCGTGCAGAGCAGCGCGCGCTTCTGCCTGAGGATCTCCGTCTGCACGAACAGCTTGCTGAAGGCGGGATGCAGCGCATCCGCGGCCGCAGGCGCCATGACGACTTCCGCGTACGTCGTCAAATCCAGGGCCCTGCGCGTCCGCGAGCGGTTGATGATCCTGATGCGGCGCAGCTCGATGTCGTCCTCCGGCGATACGACCATCTCGGTGCGGGTCTCGATCAGCGCGCCGTCGATCCGATCCTGGCGGTGAAACTCCGCCCGCCCTTCGGTGAAAATTGCCTCGTAGTGGTCTGGCCGTCGCGGCGCAGGCTGCGACGCATTCGACCAGAACTCACCGCTCGCCAGGTCGCGGATGTAGCAGAAGGATCCCCAGTGATCACGCGTCGGGTCCTCCTGCCAGCGCGTGACCGCGAGATCCTTCCATCGGCTATATCCTCCGCCCGCGCCGGTCACCATGACGTGATATCGGCCGTTCGACAGCAACTGCACCTCGGGTGCGGGTGTGTCCGGGCTGGTGATCACGCGCGTCGCAGCCAGTGGCTGCTCGGCGATGATCGGGGTGCCAGGCAGCGCAGCCGGGTGGGCGTGCACGGCGGCCGACCGCGGTATTCGCTCATGCAGCAACGTCAACGTCGCCTTGAAGGCCGGGTCGGAGGCGAAGCGGGCCTGCAGCGCGTGATCAAGCAGCAGGTCGGCGAACGCCAGCAGGCTCATCGCCTGGTGGTGTGCCATGTAGCTATGGACGATTGCACCGGTCTGCCCGCGTGGCAGACGGGACGGCGTGTAGTCAATCGCCTCGTACATTCCGAACCTGCCCAGCAGGCCGGCCGCGGCGAGGCGTTCGAGGTTGCTGCAGGCGGCCTCGGGTTCAACCATCAATGCGAGTGCCGACGCGTACGGGGCTATGACCAGGTCGTCTCCGAGGCCGCGTTGCAATCCCAGCCCGGGCACGCCGAAGGCCCGGTACTGGTAGGTGCGATTTGCATCTACGAAGTTGTATCCCGATTCGGAGATGCCCCATGGCACGCCTCGCTGGCGCCCGTAGTCGATCTGCCGCTGCACTGCCGCGCGACTCGTCTGGTCGAGGAGCGTGTTCGGATAGCTCGGCATCACGAGTTGCGGCATCAGGTACTCGAACATCGAGCCGCTCCACGAGACGAGCACCGGCTCGCCGCCGGCGATGGCCAGCATTCGTCCCAGCGCGAACCAGCTCTCCTGCGGCAGCGCACCCTGCGCGATCGCGAGGAAACTGCAGAGCCTCGCTTCCGACGCAAGCAGGTCGTAGTAGCTCGAATCAAGCCGCCGGTCGCTGACGTTGAAGCCGATCCGGAACAGGCGGCGGCTCCGGTCGTACAGGAAGCCATGGTCCACGTTGGCGAACTCGCCGGCCTCGCCGCCAAGGCGTTCGCTGTTTTCGATCGCCTGTCGCGCGACCGCACTGCCGGCCGTCACCGACTCACGCAGCGCGGATCAGCCACTCGCGGATGGATGCATCTGCGCAGGTCTCGAGCGCGCGCGCGATGTCGGGCGAGAGCGTCGACTCGAGATCGGCAACTTCCCGAAGGCTCGGTGTCCGCGTGTCCGGCAGCAGCGCCTCCAGACCCGTCGGAGCGGCCGGCAACGACAGCCACGGGGCGAGCGAGACGAGCTCGTCGCGGGCGACCTGGCACTGTCGCAGCAGCATCGCGGCCCAGTCCTGGGTCCGGGCAGGGTCGGCCGCGGTATTGCGCACACCGTTGCCGGCGTCGGGAATCGAGAGCGCGCCTGCGAGCGCCACCAGCCGGTCGAGTCGCCGCTTCGCATCGCGAAGCGGCATCGGGCCAGCGATGGTGCCCGGATCGATCTCGTGCCGGATTGCTGCAAGCGCCACTGCGGCATCGGCGCCAACAGAACTCTGCAGCACGTCCAGCGTGTCGGCGAGGCCCGCGAGTGTGCGTCGCGAAAGGATCGGATCATCGGGCAGCGCCAGCAGGGCGGCACGCAGAGTCAGCACATAGCTCGCCAGATTTCCGCTGTCGACCGTCGAGACGTACATTGGCAGCAGCGGCTGCAGGGTCCGCGTGTCGTACCAGTTGTAGAAATGACCGCGGTGCCGCTCGAGCGACACCATGCTGCGAAACGCGTTGCGACGTACGCTCGAGCAGTCCTCCGGCGGTCAGATAGCCGAAGTCGTAGGCGGTCACGTTGGCGAGCAACGCCAGGCCCATGTTGGTCGGCGATGTGCGATGCGCGACGTTCGGTACGGGCAGCTCCTGGAAGTTGTCCGGAGGCAGCCAGTTGTCCTCCGGTCCGACGAAGGTCTCGAAGTACGCCCACGTGCGCCGCGCCAGCGTGCGGAGAAAGACTTCCTGGCTGGGCTTGAGACGCGGCTCGCGCGGCACCAGCGGTCGGCTCAGCCACCAGGTGATGCCGGGCGCCAACAACCACAGCGCGAGTACCGGTGCCGCCCACAGCAGAGTCGCCGGCCTCGACACCGCCAGTCCGGCGATGGTCGCCATCGCAGCGGCCGGGGCAACCCACATCGCCCGAAACGACGCCAGCACCGAGAGCGCGGAGCCCTGCGACTGCGCACCGAACGGGCTCCAGGCGAGCCGTCGTCGGTGGGAGACGAGCATGCGCCACGTCGTACGCAGCACTGCGTCGGCATTGACGAACGCCTCGTGCGGCAGGCAGGCGAGTGCAACCACCGCCTGGGCGCACCGCACCACGGCCGACCGCAGAGTTACTGCGATGTGCAGTCGCAGCAGGCTGTCCGGAGGCTTGCGGAACAACTGCTGCATGAGGCCGAGAAATGCCGGCGCGAAAACGACGACGACGACGACCAGGGTCCAGAGCTTCGGAGATGGCAGAGCCAGCCATCCGGCCAGCAACAGCAGCAGCAGCGCCACGGGCACCAGGCTGCGGCGCAGGTTGTCGGCGATCTTCCACAGCGACAGCGCCGAAAGCGGGTTTCGTTGCAGGCGGCCGTGGCTCACCGGCACCCACGGCAACAGCCAGCTCGCAATCTGCCAGTCGCCGCGGATCCAGCGGTGACGGCGTGAGAGGTCGGTCAGGTACGACGCGGGGTGATCCTCGAACACCTCGACGTCGCTGAGCAGCCCGGAGCGCGCATAACAGCCCTCCAGGAGATCGTGACTGAGAATCCGATTCTCGGGGAATCTGCCGTTGAGCGACTGCTCGAATGCGTCGACGTCATAGATGCCCTTGCCGATGAATGAGCCCTCGCCGAACCAATCCTGGTAGACGTCGGAAACAGTGCGCGTGTACGGATCGATACCGGAATCGCCGCTGTAAAGACCCGCATAGATCGAACGGCCCGCTCCCGGAAGGCTCGGGCTCACTCTCGGCTGCAGGATGCCGTAGCCCTTGCACACCCGCTGTCGCGACGGGTCGTAACCGGGACGGTTCAACGGGTGCGCCATCGTCCCGACGAGCTCACGGGCGGCGTCGCGCGGAAGCTGCGTATCCGTATCGAGCGTGATCACGTAGCGCGTGTCCGCCAGTGCCTCGACGTTGCCGACGACCAGCGAGAATCGCTCGGCCGCCGACTCCGACGCGCCCTTACGAAGCAGCCAGTTCAGGTCGGCGAGCTTGCCCCGCTTGCGCTCGTATCCCATCCACACCCGTTCGCCGGCGTTCCACCGGCGCGGTCGGTGGAAGAGATAGAAGGTGTCGTCGCCGTATTGCCCGTTGAGACTTTCGACGCGCATGCCGGCATGACGCAGCAGTGCGTCGTCTGTCGGGAGCACCTCCGCGTCTGCGTCCGGAAAATCCGTCAGCAGCCCGAAGCGAAGGCTCGAATCGCGATTGGCAAGGAAGCGCACTTCGAGTGCTTCGACCAGGTCGTCGATGCCCTCGATCGATGTTAGAAACGTCGGAACGACCACCAGCGTGCGCGAGGTCGGCGGGATGGCCTTCGAGTAATCCATCCGCGGCAGCGCGCGCGGCGCCACGAGCAGCGTCACCAGCCAGTTCACCAGTGCAACCGCCAGCTGGCTGGTGGCGAGCACCACGGCCGCCACGTAGATCGCGAGTCGCCAGCCGCTCGCGTCGCCGGCGGCCGGCAGCAGGACTGCACTGGTCAGGATCGTGATCAGCGCGATCGCGCCGAGATACACGAGCAGCGGTGCTCGTCCCAGCGTGTCGCGTACAACCTCAGGCGCGGGACGGTGGAATCGCGCGAGCCGCTCGAGCTCACGGAGTCCCCGATCGATCAGGTAGTAGCCTACGTGTGTGCGTCGCGTACTCTCGACGTCATCCGCGTCCGCACGGGCCGTCGCCTCGCTGGCCAGCCGGATGGAGCCTTCGGCGATCTGACGCTCCGACAGCCTGCTCCGCTTCGCGATGCGTTCGATCGCCTGGCGGTAACGGTTGCGCGTTGCGAAATCCATCTCCGCGTACGCGCTGGCCGGGTCGGTCCGCAGCACCTGGTCGACCTCGCTCACGGATTCGACGAAGCGGCGCCAGTCGACGGACGCGAGGAAACGCAGGCTGCCGATCGAGTTGCCGATCGTCACCTGGTCGGCCGCCTGGTTCTGATTGCCCGCCTGAATCAGCTGGTCCGTCGTGAGGCCGGGTTCGGCCAGTCGTTGCTCGATCCAGCTGAGCGCAAGCCCGAGGACGGGGCTCTGCCCCTGCAGGAGACGGACGAACTCGGATACGAATGGCGCGGTCATGGGCGGATTCGAGCGCGCCATGTCCGCGATAACCAGGATGAGGTCCTTGGGGTCGTGCTCGACGGTCGTGATCATCCTGCGGGCCCAGACTTCCGCGAGGTCGCGGTCGATCCGGCCAGCCGTGATCCGCAACGCCACCCGGCGGAGGTTCTCGATCAGCGCGAGACGCAACATGATCGGGATCGCCCAGAGCTCGCCGAGGTTCAGCGCCGTCACGCTTTCATAGCCGGCGATGAAGCGCTTCAGCCTCTCCAGGTCGACCCGCCCGTCTCCGTGCGCGATCGTCTCGAGCGCGATGTCATAGACGCGGGGGAATCCCGCGCAAGGACCGTCCGCCAGCTGCGGGAGCTCGCGGCTGTAGTCACGCGGCAGGTGCCGCCTCGCCGTGCGGATCTGCTCCTCGATCAGGTAGAAGTTGTCGAGCAGCCATTCGCTGGCCGGCGTCACGCGGCGATCGGCCGAGACCGCCTCGGTCAACTGGTCGAACGCGCCGCGCAGGATGTCCTCGTTCGCTGTCAACCGCGGCAACAGCTTGTCCGTCGCGCGATGCTGCGACACGGTGTGCGTGCCCGCGAGATATCGGCCGCGCTGCTCCAGCTGCTCGGCGCTCAGGAGCTCCGACCGCAGCGGAGCTTCTGCCAGCAAGACTTCGGAGGACAGGTCGTTCGGCCGCAGCCGGGCGACTGCGTGGCGGACGTAGGCGAGCAGACTGGCGCCCGTCAGATTCAATGCCGTATCACTCCTCGCGGCCGCACCCCTGTAGTGCGCGGCTTCTGAGCCGGGTCATCGGCTATGTGTTGGGTCGTGGGATAGCGAGAGTGGATCGGGCCGGCCGGCCGCGCAACTCTGGCGAGAGGTGCGCCACAAAAGACAAAGGGCCACTCCGTGGCCCTTCACCTGTCCTCCTGCTGGCGGGTTTTAGCCCTTGGCGATTGGACGAGTGCAGCTTACTCGATTCCGCTCGGGCGTGTGCCAGTCAATTTCCCCCTGATGCTGCCGGAAAATTCCTACATAGCACGATGACCAGGCTTGACAAATTCGATGACAGGCGAAATCGCCATTCTCCGATGCCGTTGCGGTGGGCTGACCGGCATCCTCGAGCCAGGTCAAGACCTGAGCGCCGGAACCCTCGACGGAAGCCAAAAATGAAAACCTCTTCCCAGTTCGATCGCTACTTTTTCTTCGCCGTGGCCCTCGGGAGTCTCCTCATCCTCGCGCAATTGTAGTCAGGGACGTAGCTGGTCCGCCGGCGCGTTCTTCTCGACGACCGAGGCGCGAATCCGCTGGGCGAGTGCCGTCGCCTCGCCGCGCACATGCGTCACATCGACGGTGAGAACCTTGCCTCCGCGCATGATCACCTTACCATCTACGACGACGCTGACGACATCCTGCTCATCGGCAACGTAGACCAGGTGAGAGACCAGGTCGTAGAGCGGCGTGAAGTGCAGATCTTCGAGCGATACCTGGATCAGGTCCGCGCGGCGCCCGACGGCGAGCGCGCCGATCTGGTCGGCCAGCCCGATCGCCTCTGCACCGCCCGAGGTGGCCATCCTGAGTGCGGTCTTCGCCGGCACGACCTGAGGATCCATTGTCGAGACCTTCTGCAGAAAGGCCGCGAGGCGCATTTCCTCCCAGAGGTCGAGATCGTTATTGGTGGCCGCGCCGTCCGTCCCGAGGCCGATCGCGACGCCGGCTTCCAGCATCTTCGCCACAGGAGCGACACCCGAGGAAATCTTCATGTTCGAGGTCGGGTTGTGTATGACGCCGACTTTGCGGCGCGCGAGGATGGCGATCTCTTCGTCGGTGGGAAAGATCACGTGCGCTGCGATGGTCGGCCCATCCAGGAAGCCGAGGTTCTCGAGAAGATCGATCGGCGTGGTCGAGTAAGTCTTGCGCGAATAATCGATCTCGTAGCGTGATTCCGACAGGTGGATGCTGACGGGAACGCCGAGCTCGCGCGCCTTGGCGCGCACCGCGGCGAGCTGCGGCGGCTTCATCGTGTAGACCGAGTGCGCGCCCAGGATGGGGATGATCCGGTTGTTGCGCCCCTTCCAGCGCCCGACGAACTCGGCGGCGAGGCGCAGTGAATCGGCCGCATCCGCGGCGTCGGGGCTCTTCTGATCGATGACCGTTGGCGCAACGAGCACCCGCAGGCCACACCTCTCGACCGCCTCCGCCACCGCGTCGGGGAAGTAGTACATGTCGACGAAAGTCGTCGTGCCGCCGCGGATCATCTCCCAGCAGGCGAGCTCGGTACCGATCCGCACGAAGGCCGGGTCGACGAAGCGCACTTCGGTCGGGAAGATGTAGTTGCGCAGCCAGTCCATGAGCTCGCGGTCGTCCGCGATGCCGCGCATCACGGTCATGGCGGAATGCGCGTGTCCGTTGATCAACCCGGGCAGGACGACACGGTCCTTGCCGTCGATCGTTTCGCGGGCCCGGTAGCGGCGGTCGATCTCCTCGCGCGTCCCTACTGCGACGATGTAGCCGTCCTTGACCGCGACCGCACCTCCCTCGAGCACCGGCCGGTCACCGTCCATGGTGACCACGTGGTCGCCGGCGACGACCAGGTCAACGGCAGTCGCGTTGCCGTTGCCGTTCCCGGGCTGCGCGGCGCAGCCGGTCGCGAGCGCCGCGAGAACGAGAAGTGCCGGGCGCGATTTCAAGCGCACCCTCCCCGGCCGGAAGACACTTGGGGCTCAGTCGAATCGCGCCCGGAACGACACGCCGATGACACGGGGATCGTTGTCGAAGCCCGTCAGGTTGTTGAAGTCGATGGCGCCCTTGACGTTCTCTTCGTCGGTGATGTTGCGGCCGAACACCGCGAACTCGTACTGGCCATCGTTCATCGAGTAGCCGATGCGCAGCCCGCCCTCGAAGCTGTCCTCGCTCTTGAACTCCTCAGCGTCATAGATGAAGAAGTGCGTCTCGCCCTGGAACGCCCAATCCGTAAAGATGAAGAACTCGCCGCCGTCGCCAACCGGCAAGCCGTATCGGGCCGTAACGGTCGCAATGTATTCCGGCGCCTGCGGGAACGGATTGCCGTCGATGATCAGGTTGCCGTTCGGGGTCGACCGGATCGAGCTCCGTGCACATCCCGGAGCCGCAGCCCGGGATGGTCAGCACGCTGTCGTCGATCTCGGTGTCCACATAGCTGAGGCCAGCCGTCACCAGCAGCCGGTCGGTGACCAGGAACTCGCCTTCGAGCTCGAAGCCCATGCCTGTGCCCTTGTCGGCATTGACGAGCTGCACGAAGTTGCCGCCGCCGCCGATGGCGGACAGCTGCTGGTCCTCGATCTCGTAGTAGAAGACCGCACCGTTCAAGCGCACCTGGCCGGCCGCGAGATCGGACTTGAACCCGACTTCGACCCGAGGTGATCGTCTCCGAGTCGGCGACCGACGGCTGACCGAAGAACGCGACGTCGCGGCCCTGGATGGTCGGCGCGCGGAACCCCGAGGCGAGGCGTCCATAGATGTTGAACGTGTTGCTGCACCCGGTAGAGCGCGTTCAGGTCCCAGCTCACCTGCTCGTCGGCAACCGACACCGGGGCGACCGGCAGGTTGGCCTGCACAGCGCGGAAGTCCTTGTCGTCGTCGGTGTAGCGCGCGCCGCCGGACAACGGTGAGCGCTTCGGACACGTCATAGCTCAGGTGCCCGAACACCGCCCAGGCCGTGTTCTCGTGCTCGACCGTGGTCGGGGGCGCGAAGAACGGCATCGTCGTGACGGTGAACTTGGAGTCGAAGTAGAACACGCCCGCCTGCCAGAAGAGATCTTCACTCGCCTGCGAGGCGAAGCGGAACTCCTGCGTGAACTGGTCCAGGTCGTCGATGCCATCCTGCGTCTGCGATGGGAACGGGATGCAGGGATCCACGCCCGGTGTGCTGCCCGGCGGGCAAGGCCCTACGTTTGCATTCAGGGGCGGGAAATCCGCGCCGTGGCCACCGTCGATGTCGCCGAGGCTGCTGCTCTCGGTTTTCTCGTACGCGGTGATCGAGGTCAGCGTCGTGTCGCCATCGAAGTCGTAGTCGAGCCGCAGCGACCCGCCCAGTCCTTCCGCGGACTGCGGATTGTTGTCGCCCTCGTCGTAGGAGACCGCTGTCGCGGTCGTAGTTCGAATTGAAGCCGTCGCTGCCGGGGCCGAGGACGTTGGCGCGGAAGATCGACGAGGTGCCGTCGATGTCGCGGCCGTGTACGTTGAGGAGCGCGCTGAACGACTCGCTCGGCTCGAGCAGCAGCTGTGCGCGCCAGGCGAGCTCGTCGAAGCCGCCCATCGCGTCGCTCTCGCCCGTGAAATCGTTGTCGATCCAGTCGCCACGCGACTGGTAGAGGACCGCGACGCGGGCCGAGACGGTATCGGTCAAACCGCCGCCGATCGCGCCCTGCACGCTGGTGGATTCCGAGCTCGCCGTAGGAGAGCGAGAGATCGGCATCGAAATCCTGGGTTGGCTTCTTGGTGTCGAACTTGACGATGCCGGCCGGTGTGTTGCGGCCGAAGAGCGTGCCCTGCGGGCCGCGCAGCACCTCGACGCGCTCGATGTCGAAGAGCGGCGAGCTCTTCAATACGACGTTTTCGAGGACCACCTCATCTACGACGACCGACACGGGTTGCGATGCCGCGAGATCGAAGTCGGAGTTTCCAAGACCTCGAATGTAGAACCGGGGTGAAATCCGGCCATTCGACGACTCGGCATAGAGGCTCGGCACGCGGGTTGCGAGCGCGCGAATGTCGTCGCCGCCCTCGAACAGGGCGTCCATGCGCTCGCCTTCGAGCGCCGAAACCGAGATCGGCACCTCCTGCATGTTCTCCGAGCGACGAGTCGCGGTGACGAATACCTCCTCGAGCTGACCGGCATCCTGGGCCTGAGCCGTGCCGGCCGCGAGGGCGGCGGCTGCGAGTGTCTGCGCGCATGCGCGCGCCAACGGCCGAAACGAAGCGGTTTTCGCTGCCAAGAGAGTCTCCCCTGTCTGATCCGGTTGTATGGTCGCGCGCGGAATCCGCGCAGCGGACGTGGCGGCGAGTATAGGCGGTCCGCACCCGCCGAATCCAGAAACGCGCGGCTCTGGCCGACCACGCCGCCACGGATACATCGGCTGCGGTATCGCGTGTAGAATCTCTGACCCGCGCCGCTGATCCATGGCAACCAAGCACATCAACGCCCAGCCAGGCGATTTCGCCGAGACCGTCCTGATGCCCGGCGACCCATTGCGGGCACAGTTCATCGCGGAGCATTACCTGGAGGACGTCCGGCGCGTCAACGACGTGCGTAACATGTGGGGCTACACGGGCCGTTATCGCAGCAAGCCCTGCTCGGTGATGGCATCGGGCATGGGCATCCCGTCGGCATCGATCTACTGCCACGAGCTCTGCTCTGAGTACGGCGTCAAGCGGATCATCCGCGTCGGAAGCTGTGGTTCGGTGCAGCCTTCCGTGAAGTTGCGCGACATCGTGATCGCGATGGGCGCTTCGACCGATTCCGGGGTCAACCGGATGCGCTTTCGCGGCTACGATTTCGCAGCGATCGCGAGCTTCGGCCTGGTGCGCGACGCGGTGCGGCTCGCGGAGAAGAGCAAGCTCAGCTTTCACGTCGGCAATGTCTTCTCGGCCGATCTCTTTTACACGCCCGAGCCCGAGATGTTCGAGGTGATGCGTAAGTACCGCATCGTCGGGGTCGAGATGGAGGCTGCAGGCATCTACGGCGTGGCCGCGGAGTTCGGGGTGGAAGCGCTCGCAATCTGCACCGTGAGCGACGACATCACTGGCGGCGCGGCGCTCACTTCGGCCGAACGGCAGACCAGCTTCGACGAGATGATCCGGCTCGGGCTCGACACCGCCAGTAGGTGCCGCATGAATTGCCGTTGCGGCGCGCCATGAGCACGGCGATCGAGCGCGTCGCACCCAGGCTGCCGGCGCTCGACCGGGTGACGCCGGTCGACCAGGTCGGCGTCGAGGAACGTGTCGCGCGATTCTGCACGCGCAGCATCAAGAAGGACTCGAAGGTCCACGCGCTCAAGCTCGCGCTCAGCATGATCGACCTGACGACGCTCGAAGGGCAGGACACGCCGGGGAAGGTGACGCAGCTCTGCCGCAAGGCCGTGCATCTTCACGCCGCGCAGCCGGATCTGCCGCACGTTGCGGCGGTGTGCGTCTACCCGACAATGGTGGGTGTCGCGCGCCGGGCGCTCGCCGGTCACGACATCAAGGTGGCGTCGGTGGCAACGGCGTTCCCGAGCGGGATGGCGCCGCTTGCGATCAAGCTCGAGGAGACCCGCCTCGCGGTCGAAGAAGGCGCCGACGAGATCGACATGGTGATCGCCCGCGGCGCGTTTCTGCAGGGCGAATACCAGCGCGTGTTCGACGAGATCGTGGCGGTCAAAGAGGCCTGCGGAGCCGCGCACCTCAAGGTCATTCTCGAGACCGGCGAGCTCGGCACGCTCGACCGCGTGCGCCGCGCGAGCGTGCTCGCGATCCACGCCGGCGCGGATTTCATCAAGACCTCCACGGGCAAGATCCAGCCCGCCGCGACGATGCCGGTCACGCTGGTCATGCTGCAGGCGATCCGCGATCATTACCGTGCGACCGGGCGCATGGTCGGCATGAAGCCCGCCGGCGGAATCGCGAAGGCCAAGCAGGCGATCCATTACCTGGTGATGCTGCGCGAAACGCTGGGCGAGGCGTGGCTCACGCCGGACTGGTTCCGCTTTGGCGCGAGCAGCCTCGCAAACGACCTGCTGATGCAGCTCGAGAAGCAGCGAACCGGCGTCTACCAGTCGGCCGATTATTTCTCCAGGGACTGAGCATGGCGCGACCGGATACAAAACTCAGGTTCGACACCGGCTGGCAGTACGCTCCGGCCCCGGAAAGCACCGACCACGCCCGGATCGATCCTCAGTACGGACTCTTCATCGACGGAGAGTTCGTCGCACCGCGCCGGCGGCAGTACTTCACGACGATCAATCCGGCGACGGCAAAGCCACTCGCCCGGGTCGCGCAGGCCGACGCGGGCGATGTCGACCGCGCGGTGGCGGCGGCACGGCGCGCCTGGCAGCGGAGCTGGTCGAAGCTCAAACCCGCCGAGCGCGGCAAGTACCTGTACCGGATCGCCCGCGCGCTGCAGGAACGGGCGCGCGAGTTCGCGGTGATCGAGACGCTCGACGGCGGCAAGCCGATCCGCGAATCGCGCGACGTCGACGTGCCGCTCGCGGCGGCGCACTTCTTCTATTACGCGGGCTGGGCCGACAAGCTCGACTACGCTTTTCCAGGCCGGCGCGCCCGGCCGCTCGGCGTGGCCGGGCAGATCATCCCGTGGAATTTCCCGCTGCTGATGGCGGCCTGGAAAATCGCGCCGGCGCTGGCCTGCGGCAATACCGTGGTCCTGAAACCCGCGGAGACGACGCCGCTCACCGCGCTGAAGCTCGCCGAGCTCATCCGCGACGTGGGGCTGCCCCCGGGAGTGGTGAACATCGTCACCGGCGCCGGC
The DNA here is from genome assembly GCA_963728295.1 of uncultured Gammaproteobacteria bacterium. Taxonomy (GTDB): domain Bacteria; phylum Pseudomonadota; class Gammaproteobacteria; order Steroidobacterales; family Steroidobacteraceae; genus DATJKD01. Next base: position 705,038 of record CAVSKB010000019.1, read on the forward strand.
GAGACCGGGGCAGCGCTGGTCGATCACGCCGACGTGGACAAGATCGCGTTCACGGGGTCGACCGAGGTCGGCCGGCTGATCCAGCGCAGGCTCGCCGGGACGGCGAAGCGCTACACGCTCGAGCTCGGCGGCAAAGCGGCCAACATCATCTTCGCGGATGCCGCGCTCGACCAGGCGGTCGAGGGCATCGTCAACGGGATCTTCTTCAACCAGGGCCACGTCTGCTGCGCGGGCTCGCGGTTGCTGGTGCAGGAATCGGTGGCCGAGGAAGTCATCGCGAAACTGAAGGACCGGATGGAGACGCTGGTCGTCGGAGATCCGATCGACAAGAACACGGACATCGGCGCGATCAATTCGGCTGCTCAACTCGCAAAGATCGAGGAATACCTGGCCGTGGGGCAGGCCGAGGGCGGCGAGATGCACCAGAGCTCCTGCCCCGTTCCCGATTCCGGCTACTGGTGCCGGCCGACGCTCTTCACAGGCGTGTCGCAGTCGAGCCGGGTCGTGCAGGAGGAGATCTTCGGTCCGGTGCTCGCGATCCAGACTTTCCGTACGTTCCAGGAAGCGCTCGACAAGGCCAATAACACGCCCTACGGTCTGTCGGGCGGCGTCTGGACGGACAAGGGCGCGAAAATCTTCCGGATGACGCGCGCGATCCGCGCCGGGGTCGTCTGGGCGAACACCTTCAACAAGTTCGATCCGACCTCGCCGTTCGGCGGCTACAAGGAGAGCGGCATGGGCCGCGAAGGCGGTCTTCACGGCCTCGATGCCTACGTGGAGCTCGCCTGATGGCCGCGCGCGCACCAAAGCGCTCGAACGGCGCGCCGGCGACATCGAAGCCGCGCTCCAATGGCGCGTCGGCGCGGCTTCCGGTCGCGAAGACCTACAAGCTGTACGTCGACGGCAAGTTCCCGCGCAGCGAATCGGGCCGCTACTACCCGCTCGAACGCGGCGGCCGGCTGGTCGCCAACGTCTGCCGCGCGAGCCGCAAGGATTTCCGCGACGCCGTCGTCGCGGCGCGCACCGCCTTTGCCACGTGGTCGCAGGCGAGCGCGTATCTGCGCGGCCAGATGCTGTATCGCACGGCGGAAATGCTCGAGGGTCGTCACGAGCAGTTCACGGCCGAGCTCGTACTGCAGGGAGTGACGCGCAGCCGCGCGGCCGCCGAGGTCACCGCGACCATCGATCGGCTCGTCTACTACGCCGGCTGGGCGGACAAGTACCAGCAGGTGTTCAGCTCGGTGAACCCGGTCGCCACCTCGCACTTCAATTTCTCCGTGCTCGAGCCGACCGGGGTGGTCGCGATCATCGCGCCGGAAGCGAGCGGACTTCTCGGACTCGCGTCCAACCTTGCGCCCGCCGTCGCCGGCGGCAACACCTGTGTCGTGCTCGCCTCGAAGACGCTGCCGCTCGCGGCCGTGAGCCTGGGCGAGGTGCTGCAGGCCTCGGACATTCCCGCAGGTGTGGTCAATGTGCTGACCGGCTGGCGCGACGAGCTGGCCGAGCAGTTCGCGTCGCACATGGACGTCAACGCAGTCGTCTGCTGCGATGCGGAAGCGGATATGTCCCGCCGCGTGCAGCTCGCCGCGGCCGACAACATCAAGCGCGTCGTGCTGCGCGCCGGGCTCGACTGGACCGCGGACGACTCGCAGAGCCCGTACCTGATCCGCGACACGCAGGAAACCAAGACGACCTGGCACCCCATCGGCGCCTGAGCCAGGTTTGGCTGGCCTCGTACCGCAATGTGGTCGGGCCGCACACCGGCCTCTTCGCCCGCCCCTACGCAACGACTATGATTGCGGCGCCTTCGGCGCTTGCGCCAGTCGTCCGCGGGAGTGCAGATGCCGCGAATCGTGTGTTTCGGCGAGATGTTGTTGCGGCTCGGCGCGCCGGGACACGAACCCCTGCTGCGCTCGCCGGCTCTCCAGGCAAGCTTCGGCGGCGCGGAGGCGAACGTCGCCTTCGCCCTCGCGGGACTCGGACTTCGCTCGTCGATGGTAACCGTGCTTCCGGACAATCCGATAGGCGACGCGTGTGCCGGCGAGTTGCGTCGTTATGGCGTAGGAGTCGAGGGCGTGGTCCGGCACCCGGGTCGGATGGGTCTCTACTTTCTCTCACGCGGCGCGCTGCTGCGGCCGGCTGAGGTCATCTACGATCGCGCAGGTTCTGCCTTCGCCGCCGCGGAACCGGTCGTATACGATTGGCGGTCATTGCTCTCGGCTGCCGACTGGCTGCACGTGAGCGGCATCAGCGCTGCGCTTGGTGAACCCTGTGCGCGCGCGCTGCTCGCCGCTACCGAGACAGCCAACTCACTGGGCGTCTCTGTTTCGCTCGACTGCAACTTTCGACCATCGCTGTGGCAGGGACGCGAACGGGAAGCCGCGCGCGTGCTGCGCGCGCTTGCCGGCCGGGCGCAGCTACTGTTTGCGAACGTGCACGATGCCGGGCTGCTGTTCGAATCACACGCGGTGGACAAGAATCCGGCGGATGCGTTCCGAATCGCATCCGCGGCCGCATTTGCGGCGTGCCCGGGGTTGAGGTTCGTGGCCGCCACCGATCGAGTCGTTCACGGTCCTCAACATCACGATCTGACCGGTCGCCTGGCAGATCGTGAGGGAACTGCGTCCAGCCGTACGCTGGCCCTGACACCGGTGGTCGACCGCATCGGCGGCGGCGACGCGTATGCCGCTGGCGTGATCTACGGGATCGCCAAGCACCTCGAGCGCGCCCGCATCGTAGAGTTTGCGGTGACGCTCGCGGCACTCAAGCACGGCACGCCCGGTGACTTCATCGTCACGCGCGCCGACGAAGTCTGGAGCGCGATCGAGCCGGGGCAGCGGGACGTGCGTCGCTGACCCTCACCTCAGCCACTGGTAGATGGCGATGCCGACAAAGTTCGCGATGACGTAGCCCAGCATGCCGATCGTGATCGCGGGCGTCAGCAACGTCTTCCAGCCCTTGGCGCTCGCGATGCCGGCGGACGCCGCCGGCCCGACGATCGCTGCGCCGGAACCGATAATCACCTCGGCGAGGTCAAATTTCAGGAACTTCGATGCGACGAGCAGCACGATGAAGTGCACGACCAGCATGAACGTGCAGTAGACGAACAGGATCGGCGCGGACCTTACGAAACCCACGGCGTCCGTGCCGGCGCCAATCATCGCGAAGAACGCGTACATGCACAGCATCCCGAGCGCAAAATCGCCTTCGAGCTTCGCGAACTGCCGCGGCGCGATGTTGGCGAGAATCACCGTAATGACCGTGACGACGAACAGCTTGTATGTGCCGATGCCGAACCGCGTACAGATGTAATTCGAGACTGCGCAGATCGCGAGGCTGATGGCGATCGCCGCGGACACGTGGTCCAGCCGGAACCGCGGCAGTTCTTCGGCCTCGTGCGTCACGTCGGCCGCGTCGGCCTGGTCGATGATCTTCGATGGAATGTGGCGTCGTATGAACGGTATCGACGGCAGAGTGACCAGGATCAGCAGACCGACGATCGACGCGGGCGCGCTGGCACCGAGCGAAACGCTGAATTCGGTGGGTGTCATCTGCACCGCCTGCGATATCGCGACGAAGTTCACAACACCGCCAATGAAGGCGCCGGCGTAGGTGCCCGCGATCTTCGCCCCGGCATCGCCGAGATCAAACAGGAAGTACCCGGAGACCGCACCAACGACGACGCCGATGCTTGCGATCAGGAATGTGGACAGCACCCAGCCACCTTGCGTGAACACCGTGCGTAGGTTGGCTTTGAACAGCAGAAACGGCACACCGAGCGGCAGCAGGTATTGACCGACGAAGCCGTAAGCAGGCGACTCGAGCGGTATCACGCGTGTGTTGGACAGGATGAGCGCAACGGTGAGCACCCAGGGAACGCCTGAGACCTTGCGGGTGTACTTGTTGTGATCGGCCCAGAAACCGAGCCATGCCAGTCCGAAGATGACGGCGGCGAGCGCGGTCGTGGCGTCAGCGGGGATCAGGGACATGCGGAGACCTTTGCGCCACCCTCACGCTGCGCAGCGACGCGGGACTGGCCGGTTGTTGTCGCATCGGGCAGCGCGCATTCTCGCTCATCGGCTCGATCCGGGTCATGAGCAGAAATAATCGACCGATGAGCAAGCCTAAGTTGTCGGTCCTGCCTGCCACGCGGATCATGCTCGCATCCATGGTCTGCCTCTACGAGGCCGTCAGAAGGCGCGGTTTGCATGTCGACGTTTGACGTTGTGGTGGCCGGGGGCGGCGTAAACGGGCTGGCGTGCGCCGCGACGCTGGCGCGCGAGGGCTTGTCGGTCTGCGTCGTCGAGCGCAACGCCTGGGTCGGAGGCGGCGCGGTTACCCAGGAAGTGACGCTGCCCGGTTTCAAACACGATCTCTACGGCTCCTCGCACGTCTGGATTCAGTGCAACGCCGACTTCAAGGCGATCCAGCCCGAGCTGGAGCGCTACGGCCTGAAGTACCTCTCACCCGCCGATCAGATCACGGGCCATCCCGACCGCCACGGCGGCCCGGGGATCGTCATTTACCGCTCGATCGACAAGACGTGCGACAGCATCGCGCAGTACTCGAAGGCCGATGCGGCCTGCTATCGTCGCGTTCACGACGATTTCGCGCTGATGAAGGACGGATTCCTGAAGGCGTTCTTCTCACCGCCCTCGCCACCTTCGACGATGGCGCGCGCGCTCGAAGCAAGCCACGAGGGTTTGAGCGGCTGCAGGAGTTCTCTCTGTCGGCGCGCGCGTGGGTCGAGAAGAACTTCGAGCACGATTTCGTCAAGCGGTGATGCTCAACTGGGCGCTGGCACCGCAGATTCTTCCCGACCAGGAAGGCGCCGGCCAGTCCTTCTACATCATGATCCCGGCAATCCACGTCTACGGCCAGGCAATACCCGCGGGCGGCAGCCAGGAGCTGCCGAACGCGATGGCGCGCTATGTCGAGGCGCATGGCGGCCAGGTACTAACCGGCTGTCCGGTCGCAGAAATACTGGTGGACGACAACCAGGCGCGCGGCGTGCGCCTCGATGATGGCCGCACGCTCACCGCGCGACGGGCGGTGGTCTCTGCACTGGAGCCGAGACAGACCTTCCTGCGGCTTGTCGGGGAGCGCAAGCTGGCGTCTGATTTCATCGACATGGTGCGGAAGTTCTCCTTCGGCCAGATCAGCGTCTGCCGGTTGCAGCTGGCGCTTCGCGAACCGCCGAGGTTCCTGAACGGCGCTGACATGAGCGCGTGCCTCTTCCACCGTATCGTCGACTCAACCGAGCAGATGAGGCGGTTCTATGCCGAGCTGGCGATGGGGCTGCCGCCAAGTGATCCCTTTCTGTGGTGTGCCTGCTGGACGTTGCTCGATCCGAGCCGCGCTCCCGCCGGAATGCACACACTTATCCTCGACACGTTCGTGTCGAACTGGCTGGCCGACGGCCGGACCTGGGCGGAGATCGGCAAAGCGTATGCGCATGACGTCCTGCTGCCGAAGCTGCGGCAGTACGCGCCGAACATCAACGAGAAGACCATCCTCGGCAGCTATGTGCAGACGAGGGAAACGCTCGAAGCGGCAACCCATGCTTTGTCGAAGGCACGACCAACGGCGGCGAGCGGATTGCCGCCCAGCTCGGGTACTTCCGGCCCTTCCCCGGGTACGCACACTACCGATCGCCCGTGAAGCAGCTCTACATGACCGGGCCACACTGCCACCCGGGCGGGGGAATTTCCGCGATGGGCACGATCACCGCACGGGTGATGCTGGACGATATGGGGCTCAGGCCCGCCAATTTCTGAAACGTACTGCTCCCGGCGACGACGCCGCTGACTACCGGAGAGGACGATGAGCCGAAAGATAGACAAATACACTGCCCTCGTGATGCAGCCGCACGTCGTCGTCGCCGAGGATCGCGACGGTATCCGCCAGAACGTCGAGCGTGCACTGCGCATGATCGACTTCGGCGTGGGTTACTCGTGGGAGCTGCCAGCCAGGCTCGTTGTTTTCCCTGAGTACTTCATGCAGGGCGTCACGACCCCGGGCAAGGGCGAGCACGGCATCGACAGCTTCATGAAGAAGGCCATCACGTTCGACGGGCCCGAGTTTCGCGCCCTGTCCGACAAGGCGCGCGAGTACGGGCTCTACATCGCCGGCGGCGGCATCGTCGAGAAGGTTCCCGAGTTCCCTGACCGCTGGTTCAATTCCGCCTTCATCATCGGGCCTGATGGCGAACTCGCGTTGCGCTATCACAAGTGGCACATCCCCGCTTCGATCGGGCTCGGCACGAGCCCGCACGACATCCTCGAGGAATACAAGGCTGTCTTCGGCGCCGACATAAAGAACCTGTTTCCGGTGATCGACACCGAGATCGGCAAGCTCGGCACCATGACCTGTCACGACGGCTGCACCCCCGAAGTTTCGCGTGCGCTGGGCTACAACGGCGTCGAGGTGATCTGTCATCCCGTCGCGCTGCAGGAGATCGAGGGCGTCTCGGCGCCGTGGGATTTCTGGATGTTCACGCGCCGTACACGCGCGCACGACAACATGGCGTATCTGCTCGGCTCGAACTGGGGTACCGTCGACTACGCGTACTATCCGAGCGCGTTCTGCCCGGGTGGCTCTTTCGCGATCGACTACCAGGGCATGGTCATGCGTCATACCCCATATCCGCAGGAGCAGGTGCTGGCGGCGACCATCGACATCGAGGCGTTGCGCGAGCACCGCTCACGCTGCAATCACAACACCTGGGTGGACCTGCGCACCGAGGGATTTCGGCAGATCTACGAGAAGCCGATCTATCCGGCGAACCAGTTCCCCCAAGGCCGGCCGCCGCGAACCCTGGCCGACAAGATGGGCCCGCTCAAGAAGGTGTTCGAGAACCTCTATGGGCGCGGCCAGTTTGTACCGCCGGCCGGGATGACCGTCGCCGACATGGGCAACCTGCACGAGAAGCGGGTCGTGAGCGCGCAGCAACGCGGTACCCTCAGGAAGGATGGTTGAAGGAGAGCTCGCGATGAAAGTCCGCTCACGGCTCGCGGACATGGACGTCGTCGTGGGGCGGGTACGCCGCGCCGGCAACGACCTGGTATTGATGTCTGGACCGGACAGCTCGATGGAGGCGACCATCATCGTGTCCGCGCGCGAAGTCGTCGCCACCCTGATGAGAGTGTTGACCAGCCCTGCGGGTCTGCTGTTCGTCGTCGGTCTGCCGTGGTTCTGGTTCCGCCAGACGCTCGGGCGCGGGTCAGCGCACGGCACGACCGCCTCGCGAACACCGCGTCCGGGCGACATCAACAAGCCGTGGTGACGGCGCCGGCCATGTCTGCGCCCGCTGACACGAATCCGCTGCTCGAGCGCATGACGCGAGCAGGCGTCGTGCCGGTGGTCGTTCTCGAGGATGTGCGCGACGCCGTCCCGGTGGCCGAGGCGATCGCCGCCGGCGGCTGCCCGCTGATCGAGATCACACTGCGCACGCCCGCGGCGTTGCCAGCGATCCAGGCGCTCGCGAGTCATCCGGACTTCATGGTCGGCGCCGGGACGGTGCTGAACGCGGACCAGGCCCGTGCGGCGCAGGCTGCGGGTGCACGCTTCATCGTCGCTCCGGGACTCGATGCCGGGACCGTGGCAGTCGCGCGCGCGCTCGGCCTGCCGGTGCTGCCGGGTGTGGCCACGGCGACCGAGGTCCAGGCGGCCTATAACCTGGGGCTGCGCATCGTGAAGTACTTCCCGGCCGGCTCGCTTGGCGGGCCGCCTGCATTGCGCGCGCTGGCGGAAGCGTTCCGCGACATGCGCTTCATGCCGACGGGTGGCGTTCGCGAGGCCGACCTGCGCGAGTATCTGGGCATGCCCTCGGTCGTCGCCTGCGGCGGCAGCTGGCTTGCGCCACCGGAGCTGATCTCGGCGGCCGATTACGCGGGGATCGAGCGGCGCGTCGCGACGGCGGTTTCTATTGCACGCAGCGTGCGTGCGCATGGCACATCGACGGTGTGACCGCCAGGCGCCAGCTCAGATACGCACCATCACCGATTTCGCTTCGGTGTAGATCAGGATGCCTTCTCTGCCGTGTTCCCGACCCCAGCCGGACTGCTTCATGCCGCCGATCGGCATGCTGAGTTCGGGTATTCCATGACTGTTGATCCAGACGATGCCGGCGCGGATGGCGGCCGCGGTGCGGTGGGCGAGCGACAGGTCCCGCGTCCATACGCTCGCGGCGAGACCGTAGATCGAGTCGTTGGCGTGGTGTACGGCCTGCTCGGCGTCGTCGAACGGCATCACCGTGACGACTGGGCCGAAGATCTCCTCCTGCAGGACCGGCACGCTGCCGTGCGCGCAGGCGATCACTGTCGCTGGATAGAAGAATCCAGCCCCGGCCGGCGTAGCGCCGCCCGCCAGGATGTGCGCACCGTCGGCGCGGCCGCGTTCGACGATGCCATGGACGCCTTGCCGGTGCGCCGCAGAAATCAGCGGACCCAGCTGTGAATCGGCATCGAGCCCGGGCCCGACCCTGAGCGTCGATGCGACGCGGGCCAGGCCGGCGCAGACCGCCTCGTAAACGCGACGCTGCGCGTAGACCCGCGAACCCGCGACGCACACCTGGCCCGCATTGGCGAAGATCGCCGCGGCGGCGGCTGGCAGCGCTTCGTCGAGATCGGCGTCCTCGAAGATGATCGTCGGGGACTTGCCGCCCAGTTCGAGCGACAGGCGCTTCAGGTTGCCCTGCGCGGCAAGGAGCAGCTGCTTGCCGACGGCCGTCGAACCCGTAAACGCGATCTTGTCGACCTCGGGGTGTTCGGCGAGCAGCCTTCCGAGCACCCGCCCGCTGCCCGGCAACGATGTTGACGGTTCCCGGCGGGATGCCGGCCTCGAGCAGCTTTTCTCCGAGCAGCAGCACCGACAAGGTCGACAGCTCCGCGGGTTTCAGCACGATCGAGCATCCCGCGGCGAGCGCGGGTGCCAGCTTCCACGCCGCGGCCACCAGCGCGCCGTTCCACGGGATGATCTGGCCCACGACCCCGACCGGCTCGTGACGCACGTAGCCGTGAAAATCGACTCCGGGGACGGATGGCCTCGAACAGCTGGCCGTTGAGTTTCGTGCACCAGCCGGCGTAGTAGCGGAACGTCTCCGCAGCGTGGGGCACTTCGTGCTCGAGCGCGGCGGTGTACAGCTTGCCGCCGTCGAGGCATTCCAGCTCGGCAAGCTGCACGGCAGATGCTTCGATCAGCTCCGCCACGCGCCACAGAAGCTGCTGACGGTGCGCCGGCGTCAAACGTCGCCAGCGACCGTCGTCGAAGCTCTGGCGCGCCGCAGCCACGGCATCGTGCAGGTCCGATTCGCGACCTGAATGAAAGCTGCCGATGATCTGCCCGTTGGCGGGATCAACGCATGGCACGCGGTGCTCGTCACCCGTGGCGATCCACTGCTCCCCGACCAGGAACGGCCGCGGACCCGCAAGGTAATCACGAGTAAGCGTCGAGACCGGATGCAGCTTTGCCATCGATGAATGCTTCGTGCGTCAGCGCTCAAGCCGTCATGTATTCAGCCAGTACCTGCAGCACGGCATCGTTCTCGTGGCTCAGCCCCACGGTGACGCGCAGGCAATCTTGGGGGCCCCCAGCGCCGACAGGCCGCGGAATGATGCCGTTGTGTTCGAGGGCGGCAGCCGCACCGTCGGGCGTGTGGCTGCCGTCGACGAATCGCAACAGGTAGAAGTTGGCGAAACTCGGCACGAACTCGACGCCGCCGCCCAGCGCGCGCACCGCGCCGGCGATACGCTGCAGTTCCCGGTTATTGTAATCGCGGACCGAACTGGCTGTAGCGCACGTCGCGCACGGCGGCGGCCGCCGCCGCCATCGCGTCCGCCGACGCGCTGAACGGCGTGCGGATGCGGTCACGGCGTCGACGATGTTGGCCGGCCCGTACATCCAGCCGATTCGCAGGCCGGCGAGTCCGTACAGCTTGGAGAACGTCCGGGTCATGACCGTGTTCGAGCCCGCCTCGACCAGCGACCGGCCAGACTCGAAATCGTCCGCAACGACGTAGTCTGCATACGCGGCATCGACGATCAGGATCACTTCGGCAGGCAGACTGCGCCGCAGTCGCCAGAGCTCGGTGCCAGGCAGATACTGGCCGACGGGGTTGTTTGGCGAGGCGAGGATCACGATGCGGGTCCTGGGCGTCACCGCCTGCAGAAGCCGATCGGTATCCGGTCGCAGCTGCGGCTCCTCGGCATGGACGAGCCGTGCGCCCTGGGCCGTGGCATGCACGTACGCCATCGCAAAGGAATGTGCGGCTGAGGACGACATCGTCGCCGGGGCGCACGTACGCGCGGATCAGGAGCTGCAGCAGCTCGTCCGAGCCGTTGCCGCAGACGATGCCCTCGACGCGCAGCCCGAACGTCTCGGCGATCGCGCGTCGCAACTCGATCTGCGCGCCGTCCGGATAGCGGAACAGCTGCGCGGCGCAGCTGCGGTATGCTTCCGCTGCGGCGGGCGACGGGCCGTGGTGCGACTCGTTGGCCGACAGCTTGATCGGGTTCATTTGACCGGCTATCTCGCTCTTGCCCTGTCGGAATGGCTGCGAGGTCCCGCAGTCCCGGGTTCGGCTCGGGCAGCGGACCCCGCGCGATGGACGGCTCGCGCTCCGCGATCATGCCTCTCACGCGACCGCGCCGTGACAGGCGGCTTGATGATGAGCGGCCACGGACTCGCCATGTCGCCGCATGGCACCTCGATCAATGCGGGTGCATCGCGCTCGAGCGCTCCGCGTATCGCGGTCTCCGAGCGCCTCCGGGCCGTCGACACGCACGCTGCGAATGCCAAAGCTCTCGCCGTACTTCACGAAGTCGGGGTTACGCAGGTCGGAGCCGATCAGGCGTCCGCCGAACCATTCCTTCTGCTGGCGCTGGACGTTCTGAAACTTGGCGTTGTTGAACAGCACCGTCACGAGCGCGATGCCGTACTGCGCCGCCGTCGCCATTTCGTTGGCAGTGAACATGAAGCCGCCGTCGCCGGCGATGTTGACGACCGGTTTGTCCGGATTCGCGACCTTGACGCCGAGCGCCGTCGCATAGCCGTAGCCCAGCGTACCCTGGTAACCGCAGGTCACGAGATGGCGCGGCTCGTATATGGGGAAGCCGTACCAGGATGCGTAGCCGACCTGGGTGATCTCGTCGACGAAGAAGCCGTCCTCGGGAAGAGCGCGGCGAATGGCGTCGAGGTACTCGAGCTGGGGTTGTACGCTGCGGATTTCGCCCGCGATGCGGGCCTTGAGCGACGTGAGTTCCGCCTTCGCGAGACGGGCGGCGCAGCGTCGCCCTGCCGAGCGCGGCGGTCAGTGCGACGACGGCCGCCTTCGCATCGCCGTGGATCGCAACGGCCGGCGGTTCGATGCGATTGAATTCATCCGCATCGATGTCGACGCGGATGATCTTCATCCCCGGCGCCGTCTTCCAGTGAAGCAGCTGTTGCTCCATTCGGGAGCCGATGCCGAGCACGACGTCTGCTGTCCTCCAGAGCTCGTACCCGGCGGGCAGAACCTGCGACAGGTGGTGCCGGTCCGAGATCACGCCGCGGCCGCTGCGGAACGACACGACCGGGGCCTGCAGCATCGTTGCGAGCTCGAGCAGCTCGGCTGACGCGTCGACCGCACCGCCGCCGATCACGATCATCGGCCGCGCGGCGGCGGCCAGGATTTGCGCTGCGTCGTCGACCCGGTCGGTGTCGATCGCGGGGGGCGCGAGCATCCGCGCTGCCTCGAGCAGCGTGACGTCGGCCTTAATGCCCATCGTATCCATCGGCATCTCGATCGACACCGGGCCGCGGCGACCGCTGCCGATCCGCGTGAACGCCTCGTTGACGATCGACGGCGCGTCTTCCGGACGCATGATCCGTGCCGCCCATCGCGTCAGCGAGCGCATGGTCGCCAGCTGATCGGGCAGCTCGTGCAGGAAGCCGATGCCGCGCCCGATCGCGGCGCTCGGGATCTGGCCGGTCAGGCAAAGCACCGGGGCATTGGTTGCATACGCAGTACTCAATGCGGCGGTGGTGTTCAGCACGCCGGGTCCAGGAACCACCGTGTACACACCGGGCCTGCCCGTGGACCGGGCATAGCCGAACGCCATGTAGGCCGCACCCTGTTCGTGGCGTGAGCCCACGAACCGCACGCGCTCGGACTCGCGGTACATCGAATCGAAGAAGTGATCGAGCTGCCCCCCGGGCAGACCGAAAATCGTCTCGACGCCGTTCGACAGCATCTGCTGCAGGATGGCGTCGGCTCCACTCATCAAGGTCATTTGCTGCATCACCTGTCGCCGGCAGTCCGCATTAGCGCGCGGCGTGCCGCAACAGGCAATTCACCAATTTTCATCGGATCATTAGCAGGCCTAATTCAGCACCGGCGGAGCGGCGCATGCCACGAGCGCGTTGATACCGCGCATGACATATTCTTATTGGCGTGATTAGCAGCGCGCGGTTGTCGCCGTAGACTGCCTGGCCTAGGCTGAATGGGGCGTACTCGCGGAGGCCACCGTGCCGGCAATCGCGTCCTGGGCAACCTGCGACTGCCCGCCCTCTTCGATCAGCCAGTCACGGAACGCCACTACGACGGGGTCATCCGCCGAGCCGTGCGAACACACCGCGTAATACGCGAACGAGAGGGCAGCGACAGGTCAAACGGCTTGTGCAGCTCGCCGCGCTCGATCGCGTCCGTGACCAGCGCGCCGCGGCCGAGCGCCACGCCGTCGCCGTTGATCGCCGCAGCCGTCACCAGATGCGAGTGATTGAACCCGGGACCGCTGTCGACGTTGATCCCGGTTACGCCGGCCGCCTCGATCCACGTCCGCCAATCCACGGTCAGGACGTCGTGCAGCAGAGTGTGGTGCTTCAGGTCCGAGGGACTGTCGAGCGGCCGGTCCCTGGTGATGACGCGTGGGCTGCAGACCGGGAAGATGACTTCGGTCATGAACCGCACGACCTGCAGGCCCGGCCAGTCGCCTTCGCCATAACGCAGATCGATGTCGACTTCACCCATTGCCAGCGCATCGTCGTCGAGATCCGCGGCGAGGATGCGCACATCGATGCCGGGATTGCGGCTGAGGAACCGCCGCAGGCGCGGCAGCAGCCACAGCAAGCCAAAGGAATCGAGGGTCGCCACGTTGAGCACACGCTGGCGGCGCTTGTCCATGACGGCGCTGGTCGCGCTGCGGATCGACTCGAGGGCGGCGTTGATCCGCGGCAGGTAAGTGCGTCCGGCCTCGGTGAGCGCAAGACCCTTGCCGCGACCGACGCGGTGAAACAGCGGCACGCCGAGCCATTCCTCGAGCGCCTTTATCTGGTGGCTTACGGCAGCCTGCGTGACGTGCAGCGAGTCGGCCGCCCGAGTGAAGCTCAGATGTCGCGCAGCCGCCTCGAACACGACCAGGGCATTGAGCGGTGGCAGTCGCGTCGCCATGGGGCGCACTCTCGGCAGGCCGCACGCGGCGGTGTCCCAAACTATATCAGACGGTGTCGCGGGCCAGCTTCGCCGTGGCCGCTTGCTGCTTCGAGGAGTCGATTCCGATGAAGATCGTCGATGCGCGTGTGATCGTCACCTGCCCGGGCAGGAATTTCGTGACGCTCAAGATCGTGACCGCCGACGGCGCTCACGGCATCGGCGACGCGACCCTGAACGGACGCGAGCTCGCGGTGGTCGCCTACCTGCGCGAGCACGTCATGCCGTGCCTGCTGGGCCGCGACGCACACCAGATCGAGGACATCTGGCAGTTCCTCTATCGCGGCGCGTACTGGCGCCGCGGGCCCGTGACCATGACGGCGATCGCTGCGGTCGACACGGCGCTCTGGGACCTCAAGGCCAAGGTGGCCGGCATGCCGTTGTACCAGCTGCTCGGCGGGCGCAGCCGCTCGGGCGTGCTCGTCTACGGTCATGCCAACGGCCGCGACATCGACGAGACTGCCGACGAGGTCGCGCGCTACATCGAGCTCGGTTATCGGGCGATCCGCGCGCAATCCGGTGTGCCGGGTCTCGCCTCGACCTATGGCGTGTCCGGCGACAAGATGTTCTACGAGCCCGCCGACGCGAACCTGCCGAGCGAGAACGTCTGGTCCACCGAGAAATATCTCGCTCACGTTCCGCAGCTGTTCGAAGCGTTGCGCGCGAGGTTCGGCGCGGGGCCGCATCTGCTGCACGACGTGCACCACCGGCTGACGCCGATCGAGGCCGCGCGGCTGGGCAAGGCACTCGAGCCATACCGGCTCTTCTGGATGGAGGATGCGACGCCAGCCGAGAACCAGGCGAACTTCCGCCTGATCCGCCAGCACACGGTGACACCGCTCGCCGTCGGCGAGGTGTTCAACACGATCTGGGACTGCAAGCAGCTCGTCGAAGAACAGCTGATCGACTACATCCGCACGACCGTCGTGCACGCCGGTGGCATCACGCATCTGCGTCGCATCGCGGACTTCTCGGCCCTTCACAACGTGCGCATGGGCTGCCATGGCGCGACCGATCTGTCGCCGGTCTGCATGGGTGCGTCGCTGCATCTGAACACGGCGATCCCCAATTTCGGCATCCAGGAATACATGCGGCACACGGCGGAGACCGATGCAGTGTTCCCGCACGACTACCGGTTCTCGGATGGCTGCCTGTACGCGGGCGAAACGCCTGGCCACGGCGTCGATATCGACGAAGCGCTCGCCGAGCAATACCCGTATCGGCGCGCCTACCTTCCCGTCAACCGCCTGGAGGATGGCACGCTCTGGCACTGGTGAGCCCCGCCGCGGCATGAAGAAAAGCCGCCCTGCACCTGTGTGCAGGGCGGCTCCGGAACGACGGAACGTCGTTCCGGTCGGGGGCTGCTAGAACCGGTAGCCGATCTGGGCGCCGTAGGTGCGCGGATGCGGCCGCAGACGGATGCCGCTCAGCCGAAGTTTTCCTGCGTGCCGGTGTAGTACTCCTCGTCGAGGACATTTGCCACATACAGCGTGATATACGCGTGTTCCCACTCGAACCCGCCGCGCAGGTTGACAACGTCGAACGACGGCACCTTGTACGGGAACTCGTCGGCGCCGACGATCCGGACACGAGGCCCTGGTTGGGATTCGGCGACGGGCCGCGCGTCTGCTGGTTGGTCAGCGCCTCGATGTCCGAGTACAGGCTGTCGCGATGCACGTACTCCGCGCGCAACCAGGCTTCGTTCGAGCCGATGTGCCAGCGGTACTCGCCGAACACGTTGGCCGTGAGCTCCGGCGCCTTCGGCATCTCGAGGCCGATCGCGGTCACGTTGAATCCGCCGGTGATCTGGATGCAGGTTCCCAAGGCCGGGTCGAGTCACAGGGCGGTTCGTCCGTGATCTCGGTGTCGAGATAGCCGATCGAGCCGCCAAGCGTCAAGTTGTCGGTCGCCGCCGCGAGCAGCTCGATCTCCGCGCCCTGCCCTTCGGCATCGACGTTGACCGTCTGTTCGAAGTTCGACGACAGGTCGCCCGGCGTCAGGAAGCGGAACGCCTCGACCTGCAGGTCCTCCCAGTCCATGAAGAACACCGATGCATTCAGGCGCACGCGCCGGTCGGCGAACTCGGTCTTGATGCCGACCTCGTAGTTCCAGAGCGTCTCCTCGTCGTATGGCACGTTGAAGGTCGGGGATCCTTCTGCGTTCGTGTTGTTGCCGGTGCTCGTGCCGCCGGCCTTGTAGCCCTTCGAGACCGTCGCGTAGACGCTGGCCGCGTCGCTCCATGCGTAGCGGATGCCGGCGCGCGGGGAAACGTCGTCGAAGGACGTGTCGCCGCTCGCCGGCGGCGCGGGAAGTTGGCGAAGCTCGGGAAGAAGGCCGGATCTGGCGGGCCGCAGCCGCACGACGGCGCGATGCCGAACGAGGTCCGCTCGTTCAGCACGTCGTCCTGCGTGTAGCGGGCGCCGGCGATCAGGTCGAGGCTGTCGGTGACGTGCCAGGTCGCATCCGCGAACACCGCGAGGCTTTCGACCTCGAAGTTCTTGGTGTTGCGCGCGAGCCCGAGGCCCTCGGGGAACGGCGGCAGGAAACCGACCGCCATTGAACGTCGCGGTCGGGTCGCTGGAGACGGCCACGTCGTTGAACTGCTCCTGCTGGTCCTCGGCATACAGCGCGCCGATCACCCAGTCGACCGATTCGCTCTCCGACTCGAGCCGCGCCTCGACGCTCCAGGAGTCGCCCTCGTAGTCGTTGGTGCGCTTCAGTACGTCGAGGTTGCCGATCAGGTCGTTGTCGAAAAGGCGTGTCTGGCTCGCGTCGATGAGGCCCGCGACGGCCTTGAACGTCAGGCTGTCGGAGATCTCGTGCCGCAGATTCGCGATGGCAATCGTCGTCTCGAGCTCGTTCGACTCGTCGAGATCGTGGCTGAGCTTGTTCTGGTTGTCCGGCCAGAACCCCGTGCCGGGATCGAAGCCGATGCCGGGCTGGAATCCGAAGGTGTCGATGGTGTCGAGGTCGACGATGCCCGAAGGCACGTTCTCGTCCGTGCCCTGGTCCTGGTCCGAGTAGATCACGGTGAAGCCGAGCGACGTGGCATCACTGAGCTCCCAGACCGCGCGCAGCCGCAGGTCCAGCCACTCGTGTCCGCTGTCGCTGGTGCCGGGGCCGATGTTCTCGACCAGGCCGCCGCTGTCCTCGTAGAAGGCGACCGCACGCACCTTGAACGCATCGCTGAGCGGCGCGTTGAAGATGCCGGTCACGTTGTACATCTCGCCGGCGTCCTCGTAGGACTCCATGCCGAGCGCAACTTCGCCTTCGTACTCGTCGGTCGGCGCGCGGGTCGTGAGGTTGAGCGCGCCGCCGAGCGAGTTGCGACCGAAATACGTGCCCTGCGGACCGCGCAGCACCTCCACGCGCTCCATGTCGATCAGCATCGGGTTCGCCACGCCATTCGGGACCGACGCGATGCTGAACTCGTCGAGATAGTTGCCGACGGAGTTCACGAAGGCGTTCTCGCCCGACACGAGGTTGTTGACGCCGCGGATCGCGACGCCGAGGCCGCGGCTACCGGACTGCGCGTCTTCGGTGAAGCTCACGTTTGGCGTCATGGCGAGGTAGTCGGCCGCGCCGCGGATGTTCGAGCGCTGCAGCTGTTCGCCGGAGAAGGCGCTGACGCTGATCGGAACCTCCTGCAGGTTCTGTTCGCGTCGCTGCGCGGTCACCAGGATCTCCTCGAGGCCACCCGTGTCCTGGCCGAGCGCTCCGAGTGGTACCGCTACGAGGCTGGCGGCGACTAGCGAGGACTTCTTCATTTGACCCCCAATGTGTTGCGTCGAAACTGCACGACGGCGTCTGTGACCCGCGTGTCTGCCTATCGGGCTGATTGGAAAACAGGTCGACGCCGCCAAACAAGCTATCGTTTCTAATTCGTCACATGATCAGAAGTTATTGCCGCCTGCTTCCGCAGCGACGCTAATCCTGTCGATAAGAACATTTCATGCGGCGTGCGGACTCGCGCCTCGCTCCGTTGCTCTATCCTGACCCGCGCTGGAAAAATCTGACAGCCGAGGGCACCAACTTGCCGGAACGCGTGCGCTGGGGAATCCTCGGCACGGGTCGCATGGCCGCGACGATCGCCTCCGAGCTTGCGACGATGCGCAATGAGGGGCACGAACTCGTCGCCGTGGCGTCGCGGCACCTCCCGAAGGCGCTTGAGTTCGCAGCGCGGCATCGAATACCGCGCGCGGTCGGGTCAATACGACGAGATCGTACACGACCGGGAAGTGGACGCAATCTACGTCGCGACGCCTCACAGCCTGCATGCCGCGAACATGCTCGCCTGCCTCGCCGGCGGCAAAGCCGTGCTGTGCGAGAAGCCGTTCACCCTCAACGCCGGGCAGGCGTCGGCAGTGATCGCGGAAGCACGGCGCACGCCGCCTGTTCGTCATGGAGGCGATGTGGACGCGCTTCCTGCCGGCGATCGATGCGCTGCGAGGGCTGCTCGCCGAGGACGCGATTGGTCAGGTGTGTCTGATCACAGGCGGCGGCGCCTTCATCCCCGAACGCACGGCCGGTCATTACCTGTTCGAGAAGTCGCTCGGCGGCGGCGTGCTGCTCGATGCCGGCGTCTACCTGGTGTCGATGGCCTCGATGATCCTGGGCTCACCGATCCAGGTGCGGGCGACTGCGCGCTGCGGTGACACCGGCGTCGACGAGCAGACTACGATGCTGCTCGGACAGGCCGACGGCTCGTCGGCCGTGCTGTACGTGTCATTGCTGGCGCGGCGATCGCCGGACCTGGAGATACTGGGTAGCCGCGGGCGGATCCGAATCGAGGCGCCCCTGTTCAGACCCGCGGCACTGACGCTCTGGGACCAGGTCGGGAATCCGACGACACGCCAGTACCCGGTGGCGGGCAGCGGATTCGCCTACCAGCTGCGCGAGGTAGCCGCGGCACTCCGCGCCGACCGTCTCGAGAGTCCGATCATGCCGCTCGACGAGACCCTCTCGATCATGCGCACCATGGACGCGGTGCGCGAGCAGATCGGCCTGCGTTATCCCGACGAGAGCGATCAGCCAGCCTGGAGGAACCCGCCATGTCTGTCGTCTTGATCACCGGCTGCAGCAGCGGCATGGGCGAGGCTGCGGCACTCGCCTTCGCACGTGCCGGCGATACGGTCGTCGCATCGATGCGGGATACCGGCAAGGCGGCGGCTCTGCGCGCGGCCGCCAAGGCGGCGGCGCTCGAGATCCGGATCGTCGCGCTCGACGTGACACGGCCGGAGACCTTCGCCGGCACGGTCGAGTCGATCGTTGCCGACTACGGAGGACTCGACGTCCTGGTCAATAACGCGGGCGTGCTCAGGGCAGGTGCGCTCGAGGATCTCGGCGAGCGCGGGCTTCGCGAGGTCATGGAGACCAATTTCTTCGGTGCCCTGCTCCTCAGCCAGGCCGTGCTGCCGCAGATGCGCAGGCAGCGGAGCGGCTGCATCATCATGATTAGTTCGCTGTCCGGCATCGCCGGGCTGCCGGGTGACGTGGCATACACGGCCAGCAAGTTCGCGATCGAGGGCGCGACCGAGGCGCTGCGGCATGAGGTGGATCGCTGGAACATCCGGCTCGCACTGGTCGAACCGGGGCTTTACGCCACGCGCATCTTCGATGCCAGCCTGCCGGTCGATAAAGTGCTGCCCGATTCATACCCCACCGACTCGCCGTATCGCGCGCTGATCGAGCACCGGCTGCGCGAGCTGCGGACCCGCCTGCCACAGGCGTTCGACCCGCGCGACGTCGGGGAGCTGCTCGTGACGATCTCCAGGTCCGACGGCCGGCAGCTGCGCTGGCCGGCGGACGCCGTCGCCAGCAAGGTGCTCGCCACGATGTTCGCGCAGGACGAGGCGACACGAGACGCATTCCTGCGCGGCGTGTCGGGCACGGACTGGTGGAGCGAAGGCGGGTCACCGCCATGAGCCGCCGGATCGTGTTTCCCGCCAAGGGGCAAGTGCGGCTGGAGCCCTTCGAAACGCGCGAGCCGGCCGACGGCGAGATCCGCGTACGTACGCTCTATAGCCTGATGAGCATCGGGACGGAGACCACGATCCTGCATGCGAAATACGATCCCGGAACGCACTTCGCGGCGCGTTTCTCCTTTCCGCAGCTGAAGACCGGAGTACAGGCCGTCGCGCGCGTCGAGGAGGTCGGCGCCGGCGTCGCGGAATTCGAAGTCGGCGACTTCGTCTTCATGCGGATGGCGCACACCTCACACTGGACGCTCGATGCCGCGCAGTGCTCGCGCGTGCCGCGACGGCGTCGATCTCAAGTGGGCCTGCTGGTGCGGACTCGCCAAGACGGCCTTTCGCACGGCACATGCGGCGCCGTTCGCCCTGGGCGGCACGGTGCTGGTCGTCGGCGCCGGTCCGGTCGGGCAGATGGCGGTGCGCTGGGCGCGGTGCGCCGGGCTCGCGAGCATCACGGTCGTCGACCTGTCCGAGCTCCGACTGCGGCTGGCGGAACGCGGCGGTGCGACCGACTGCCATCTCGGCGGTCTCGCCGACCTGCACGGCGCCCTGCTGGATGCGAGCCAGGGTGAGGGTTTCGAACTGGTGGTCGACACCACCGGTAACCCGGCCGTGTTTGCCGCAGCCCTGAGCATCGCCGCGCCGTTCGGCAAGGTGGTCCTGCTCGGCGACACCGGCTACCCGTCGCGGCAGGCGTTGAGCTCCGACATGATGACCAAGGGGCTGACGATCGTGGCGACGCACGATCACCATGACCGCGGCGGGTGGACGCAGCGGCGCATCGACCAGTTGTTTTTCAAGCTGGTGCACGACGGCCTGTTCACGCTGGATGGCCTGATTACGCACGAGTTCGTGCCCGCAGGATTGCGAAGCCGCCTACGCGCTGGTCTCGGACCACCGGGAGGAGGCCGTCGGGGTGCTGTTCGATTGGACACAAGATTGAGGAGGACCTCGTGATCAAGCTCGCGCACGTCTGCATCGAATCGGCCGATCTCGATGCCACGGAGCGGTTCTACGCCTGCCTCGGCCTGCGACGTCAGTTCGAGTTCCGCAATCCGGCGGGACTCCTGATCGGCTTCTACCTCCGCTTCGACGACGAGACCTTTCTCGAGGTGATTCGGGTCGGAACGCGTGCGCGCCGAGGGCGTGGTCCGCCACTTCGCGATCGAAAGCGATGACATCGGTGCACTGCGTACACGCCTGCTCAACGCCGGGTTCGAGGCGTCGGAAAGACGACTCGGCGGCGACCACACCTGGATGGTCACCTGCCGCGACCCGAACGGTGTGTTCATCGAGCTGCACGAGTACGGCACCATGAGCATGCAACGGCTGGGTGGCACCTGCGTGATCGATTACGTGCCGCGGCCGGCCCAGGCATGAGCGCGGACGGTCCCGTCTGTATTGTCACCGGCGGCGGCGCTGGGATCGGACGTGCCTGCGTCGAGCTCTTCGCTCAGCACGGCTACCGGGTGGCCGCGGCCGACATGGATGTCGCGGCGGCGCGGTCCGCGGCTGCGAGCGCACGGGACAGTCACGGTGTCGAGACCATCGGTGCCGGTTGCGACGTCGCCGATGCGCGCGCCTGCGAAACGATGGCGCGCGAGGCGCTCGACCGCTGGGGCCGAATCGACGTGATGGTCGGCAATGCCGGAATCCAGACCCCGGGACGGCTGCTGGATGCCACCGAGTCCGACTGGGAACGGCTGGTTGCCGTCAACCTCAAGGGCGTCGTCAACTCGTGCCGCGCGGTGCTGCCGGCGATGATCGAGCGCCGGGACGGGCGCATCGTGCTCGTGTCATCGATCAACGCCCTGCTCGCGCCCACCGGGATGGCGTTGTACGACATGACCAAGGCCGGTGTGCTCGGGATCATGCGCAGCCTGGCCGTGGACCACGGGCGCGACGGTATACGGGTCAATGCGGTCTGCCCCGGCGCGACGTTGACCGATCATCACCTTCGCGCCGCTGCGGCACAGGGCATGAGCGAAGGCGACCTGCGCCGCCGTACCGCCGGCTACGCCTTACTCGGCCGCGTCGCGGAACCCTCGGAGATCGCCTCCGCCATTCATTTCCTGGCGAGTGACGCGGCGTCGTTCGTCACCGGGGCGACGCTGGTGGTCGATGGCGGATTCACGATCCGCGGCTAGGCCGTCGCGCGGCAACAGTCCGCAACTGTGGGGGGGTTACCGCGTAGCGCCCGAGCCGGTCTCACCAGCGTACGTTCAGGCTCTCGAGCCCGCGGAAGACGAGTCCTGGGCGGTAGCGCGGCGGCTCGCCATCGAGCCGCAGCATCGGCAGGCGCCGCAGCAGAGTTTCGAACAGGACCTCGAGCTCGAGCCGCGCAAGCTGCGCGCCCAGGCAAAAATGCACACCGGCGCCGAACGCGAGATGCCGGTTCGGCGCGCGCCCGACGTCGAACTCGTCGGCGCGGTCGAAGGCTGGCTGAATCGCGGTTGGCCGACCCATACAACAGGCCGATCATCTCACCACGGTGCAGCTCGAACCCGGCGTACTCGAGGTCCTCGAGCACGTAGCGATGGAAGAGCTGTAACGGTGCGTCGTAACGCAGCATCTCTTCGACCGCGGCTGGCAGCATGGACGGTTCGGCGCGCAGCCGGCGCAGCTGATCCGGATTGACGAAGCAGCGCCCACAGCCCGTTCCCGGCAGCGTTGGCCGTCGCCTCGTGGCCGGCATTGAGCAACAGCATGCAGGTCGATATGAGCTCATCGGCAGTCAGGCGATCGCCCTCGTCGCAGACAGCCACGAGCGCGGAGATCAGATCGTCGCGCGGGGCGGCGCGGCGCTCGGCAGCAAGCTCAGCCAGCATCGCCGCGAACTCGGTGGTGGCGGATTCCGCGCGTTCCTCATCCTGCGTCGTGTGATCCTTCTCGTAGAGCCGCACGATCCGCGCCGACCAGGGCCGAAGCCGATGGCGCTCCTGATCCGGCCAGCCGAGCAGCTCGGCGATCACCTGCACCGGCAGCGGCGCGGCGAGATCCGCGACGAAGTCCATTCGCCTCTGCTCCATCCGCTCGTCGAGCAGACCCTCGACAAGCGCGCGAACGCGATCGCGCAGGTCCCGGATACGTCGCGGACCGAACGCCGCCGCCACGAGTCGACGCACCCGCGCGTGGTCGGCGCCCTCGGTCTCGAGCAGGTTGACGCGGACGTAGCGGCTGTAGTTGGGCAGCCTGTCCCAGCCTGCCTGGCTGCGGCGGTGCGCCAGCTCCTCGGGAGTCGTCAGGTGGTCCGTGCTGCGGCCGAGACGCCCGTCGAGCAGGAGGCTGCGGACGTCGTCGTAGCGCGCGAACAGCGTGAGTCCGGTCTGGGCTGAATAGAAGACCGGGCTCTCGTCGCGGAGGCGCGCATACACCGGGTATGGGTCCGCGGCGAAACGGGAATCGTAGGGACGAAATTCGACCTCGGGCGCGCGGCTCACGGACGCTGGGCGGGCGCGCCCATCCTTTCAGCGCCGCAGCAGATCCAGCACCGGCGCCAGCTCGGTCTTGCCCGCCTCGATCTCCTCGAAGGTCAGGCCGGCGAGCTCGTGCGGAAAGACGATCCACGCATCGGTCTTGTGCAGGAAGTAGTCCGGGACGAGCGTGGTCTGGTTGTTGCCCGGCTTGTACCAGGGTGTCGCGATCTTCACATTGCGCGGCATGTTGAGCCGCATCTTCTCGGAGAGCTCCCGGAGCAGCGCCTGGATGCTGTTGCCCGAGTCGAATACGTCGTCGACCACCAGCAAGGAGTCATCGGCGTTTGCCTCCTCGATGATGTAATGCAGGCCGTGCACGCGGATCGCCTTCGAGCGCTGGCCGATGCCCTCGTAGGCGGAGGTGCGCACAGCAATGTGGTCGGACCGCACGCCGACGTACTCGAAGTATTCCTGGATTGCGATGCCGACCGGCGTGCCGCCGCGCCATATTCCAACTATGAAATCCGGGCGGAACCCGCTCTGGTGGATCTGCGCTCCCAGCCGGAAGGAATCCTGCAGCAGAGTGGTCGCGGTGATGTATATCTTGTCCATGCCACGACGAAGGTTTGCGGGTCGTGGCGGACGATAGTAGCAACGATGCGTGGCTGCGAGCCACGGGTTCGCGGGCGGCACGACCGCCGCCCGCGTCCCTGCAGTCTGTCGAGCCGATTAGAACCGGCGGGGTCGATCCGACTTGGCCTGCGCCTCGTTCACCTTGAGCGCACGACCATCCATCTGGTGACCGTTCAGGCTCTGGATGCTGCGGGCGGCGTCGGCCTGCGACATCTCGACAAAGCCGAAGCCGCGCGGCTGACCCGTGTCACGATCGGTAATCAGGGCGACCGACTCGACCGTCCCGTGCTGCGAAAACAGCGCCCGGACAGCCGCTTCGTCGGCGGAAAAAGGCAGGTTGCCTACGTAAATCTTAGCCATTGCGAAAGTACTCACTTACTGAAGGCCTGGCGACCGAATACATGCTGAATTCGGGGCGCCGTACGGCCGGAAACGAACTGGCGGGACCATGCAGCACGCGCCAGCCCGATTCTCGAAAGGCGGAAAAGCGGATGCAACGCGACCCCTGCCGCGTGGATCAGAAACTCTTCGACTCAGAGGGGACCTACGGCGAAGTTTGGCGTCATTGCGACGCTGGCCGTCAGGGACAGACTAGGAGAAGGGTCACTACCCAAGGGGATTATACACCCAGGCCTTTCCCGAAGTGGGACCAGTTTGCGTTGGCCTGTGCAGGAGAAGGTATCGTCGGCCTGCAGGCGTAGGCATAAGATGCCGCGATTTCGCGTGCTTCCCGTTCATGACCGCGTAAGACGCAACGACGATGCCTGCGGACCGAGTCCTCGTTACCGGGATCTCCGGTTTCATCGCCAAGCACTGTGCGGTCGAGCTGCTGAACGCCGGCTACCGCGTGCGCGGCACCGTGCGTTCGCCAGCAGCGCGCGATGCGGTCCGCACCACACTCGGAAATCACGCCGACGCGAGCGCTCTCGAGTTCGTCGAGGCCGATCTGCTGGTGGACGAGCACTGGGCGGGTGCGGTCGCCGGCTGCAGTGCTGTGCTGCATGTCGCCTCGCCTTTTCCGAGCAGCCAGCCGAAGGACGAGAACGTGCTGATCCGGCCGGCCGTCGACGGCACGCTGCGCGTCCTGCGTGCCGCGGCCGCTGCGGGCGTGCAGCGCTTTTTGCAGACCTCGTCGACCGTGGCGATCATGTACGGGCATCCCCGAGAGCGCACGGCGCCCTACACCGAGGTGGACTGGACGGCGGTCGACGCGCCGGGTGTCACGGCCTACGCCAGGTCGAAGACGCTCGCCGAGCGCGCGGCGCGCGAGTTCATGGACAAGGACGGCTCGGGCCTGCACTACGCGTCCGTGAATCCCGGCTTCGTGCTGGGACCCGCGCTCGACCGCGACGTGGGCTCGTCGGCGGAAATCATCCAGATGCTGCTACGGGGCAAGTACCCCGCCTGCCCGCGGCTATCGTTTCCGTGCGTCGACGTGCGCGATGTCGCACGGATGCACCGGCTCGCACTCGAAACCGATGCGGCGCCGGGCGGGCGGTATCTCGCCGTGTCGGAGTCGATCTGGATGCTCGACATGGCGCGCGCCATCAAGGCGTCGCTCGGCGCAGTCGCGCGCAAGATTCCAACCCGGCCGATGCCCGACTGGGTGCTCAAGGTGGTCGCGATCTTCGATCCCGTAGCGCGCCAGGCCGTGGCCGATCTCGGGCGGTGGTACGGCGTGGACAACACGCAGACCCGGCGCGCGCTCGGCATGGAATTCATTCCTGCATCGAAGGCCGCCTCGGACATGGCGGACAGCCTGGTCAAGCTTGGGCTGGTCTGACGCCCGTCGCGATGGACGTACTGGTCCTCAACGAACGCGAGATCCGGCGCTGCGTGTCGATGACCCTCGAAGCCGCCGAGGCTGTGGCGCTCGGCTTTACCCGTCTTTCGGAGGGTCGGGTCAGCATGCCGCCGGTGGTGAGAGTCGACATCCCGCGCCATCGCGGCGAGGTCGACATCAAGACCGCGTATATCGAGGGTCTCGACCACTTTGCGGTCAAAGTCGCCTCCGGGTTTTTCGACAACGCGTCGCTTGGCCTTCCGTACGGAAGCGGGCTGATGCTGGTCATGAGCGCAATCACCGGCCTGATCGAGGCCGTGCTGCTCGACAACGGATATCTCACGGACCTGCGTACCGGCATTGCCGGAGCGATCGCCGCCCGGCACCTCGCGCCGCCCCGGATCGACACCGCCGGTGTGATCGGTTCCGGCATGCAGGCCCGCTTCCAGCTGCGGGGCCTCCGGCTGGTGCGCAGTTTCCGGCGCATACTCGTGCATGCGCGAAATCCGGCGTCCGTCGAGCGTTACACCGACGAGATGCGTCGCGAGCTGGGCGTGGAGGTGACGGTGGCGAGCGACGTCGAATCGGTGGTGCGCGAAAGCCAGTTCGTGGTGACGACGACCCCGACGCGAGAGCCCTGGCTGCGCGCCGCGTGGCTGCATCCGGGGCTGCACATCACGGCCGTCGGGGCCGACGGCGAGCACAAGCAGGAGCTCGATGCCGACTGCTTCGCGCGTGCGGACCGCATCGCGTGCGACAGCCGCGCGCAGTGCTTCAGGCTCGGCGAGCTCCACCATGCGGTCGATGCCGCGGTCATCCGGCCCGATACTCCGGTCGTGGAGCTCGGCGAGCTGTGCAGCGGCCGCCGACCCGGCCGCTCGGGCGATGAGGAGATAACCATCTGCGACCTCACCGGTGTCGGCGTTCAGGACACGACCATCGCCGTCGCCGCATTGGGCGCGGCGCAGGCACTCAAGTTGGGCAAGTCGTTCGAGGTCTGACCCATGCAGATCGAAAGATTCGAGATGGAGCGCACGCAGTGCCTCTACGAGAACGTCGTCGAGCTCAACCTCTCCGAGAGCGGCGTGCTTCCGCTGCGCGTGGAGGAGCTGGTCGAATCGCCCGCCGAACGCCAGCAGTTGCTGGAGCAGAGACTCTGGTACTGCGAGTCCGACGGCTCGCGCGCGCTGCGCGAGCGAATCGCGCAGTTCTACCCGGATTGCGCGGCCGCCAACATCACGATCACGAACGGCGGGTCGGAAGCGAACTACGTGTCGCTCTGGGCGTTGCTTGGCGATCAAGGACGGCTCGCCTGCATGCTGCCGAACTATCTGCAGGGCTGGGGCCTCGGCCGCGCATACGCCGCGGGGGCGGACGCGTTTCACCTCGTGGTCCGCGAGGAGCGCGGCGTGCGCCGCTGGGCGCTCGACCTCGACTCCCTCGAGCGTGCGGTGACGCCGCAGACGAGGGTCGTGCTGGTCACGAATCCGAACAATCCGACGGGTGCCGTGCTGAACGCGGCCGAGATGGAAGCCGTCGTGACAGCCGCGCGGCGGGTGGGCGCGTGGCTCATGGTCGACGAGATCTATCGCGGAGCGGAGGTCGACACGGATGCGACAACTCCAACCTTCTGGGGTCGCTACGATCGCGTGATCATCACGTCGGGGTTGTCAAAGGCATTCGGCATGCCCGGGCTGCGGATCGGCTGGGTCGTTGCGCCGCCGGAGTTCATCGAGCAGACCTGGATCCGCCATGATTACCTCACGCTGACACCGGGGCTGCTCAACGACCGGATTGCGGCGATCGCGATGGAGCCGGCGCGCCGCGAGCGTATCCTCGCCCGCACGCGGCACCTGATCCGCCAGAACCTCCCCGCGGTCGAGCAGTGGATCGACGCGCGCCGCGACCTGTTCGACTACGTGCGCCCCGTCGCCGGCGCCATTGCCTATCTCCGGTATACGTTCGACATGGATTCCGTCGAGCTGTTCGACGTGCTGCGCCGCGAGTGTTCGGTGCTGGTGACGCCGGCAGGCCACTTCGGCGCCACAAGCGGCCTGCGCTTTGGATTTGGCTACGACGGACCGAAGACGATGGCCGGGCTGGCGCGGGTGGATGAGTTGATCGCTCGCCGGGGTCTGCGACCGCCGCGCCGGCGAGAAGCCTGAGGTCTATCCCATTCTGAATTCGCGGATGACGTCAGGGATCGAGGCTTCGTTGAGTGGCGCCATGATGTGCGCCCCCGACACGCCGGGCATGTCGGCAAGCCGCTGCAGGATGTCGATACAGATCAATTTGCCTTCGGACCTGGGATCCGCGGCAGCTTCGAGTCGCTGAATAATGGAGTCGGGAATCACAGACCCGAACAGGTTGTCGCGAATCCATCGCGCTGACTTCGCCGACGCGAGCGGCGCGACGCCAACCAGCAGGTGAACCTCCTTGCGGAGCGGGATGCCGTGCTCCCGCAAGCGGTCGAGATAACGCGTCAACAGCGACAGGTCCATGCAAAACTGGGTCTGCACGAACTGCGCGCCGGCGTCGAGTTTCCTGCGTAACGCCTCCGGCGCCCACCCGGGTTTCGGATCGATCGGTACATCCGCGCACCCTATGAAAAAGCGCGCCGTGCCACCGACCTTGCGGCCGTGCGGCAGCTCGCCCTTGTCGCGAATCGACGCCGCCGTGCGCATCAGCGCACTCGAATCCAGATCGAAGACCGGTTTGGCGTCTGGCTGATCTCCCGCCTTCGGATCATCGCCTGTCAGTATCAGCACATTGCTTATGCCAGAGGCAGCCGCACCAACCAATTGGCTCTGCAATGCAATCCGATTGCGGTCCCGGCAGGTCAGTTGGAGTATGGGATCAATGCCGTGTCGCAGCAGTATGGTCGCGGCAACGATGGCGTCCATATGCGCTCTTGCACTCGCCCCATCCGTCACGTTTACCGCATCGGCAAGGCCCGCGAGCGGCTCGGCCTTTGCGAGCAGATCGGCAGGGTCGCACGACAGCGGCGGCGTTACTTCCGCAGTCAGGCAGAATTCGCGTGCAGTCAGCGCCGCCTGCAGGGTGCGGGTCGTCATGCGGTATTCCTCAAATGGGCTGCGCGAACCGGCATACCATGGCAAGCCTGACATGGATTGGATTCCGGGTCTTCCCGGCCATACAGTGCCGCCTGATTGTTCCTGCGGGTCGGGGTGTCGCCTATGAACAGGAGAGGTTTGATTCTGGCCGCCACGTCGGCCCTGTTCATTCCGAAGGCGGTGATGGTCGCACACGCCTCTGCATCGGCCACCAAGTCGCCAGGTCCGGACTATTTCTTCTGCGACGAACGTTTTGCGAAAGCGCGCCGACTGGCCGCGGAATTGTCGGGCTGCACCGCGCTGACCCCGGTGCAGGGTGACATCACGGAGTTGTGGAGTTCTTATCTCGGCCGTGCCAGTCGCCAGTCATCCCTGCATATGCGCGGTGTCACCACTGAATCATTCTATTTCTGTCTGAAAATCATGATAGGCGAGCACGCCGATCTGAACGCACAGGTAACCCGGGTCGACCGGGACCTGTTTCTCTGGACGATGCGTACCGGCCCGCAGACGCCAACGGAACTACGTCATGGCTGAACCACTAGCGCCAGGTGTAAGTGCTGATCGCATGGCCAATGCCCTGGAGCGATTCAGGAAGATCGTCGGCAGCGAATGGGTGTTCACGGGCGAGAAGGTCGTGAGCTACCACGATCCTTACCCAATCTCCAACGACGACACGCGGTACAAGGCCCATGCCGCGGTCGCACCGGCCGCAACCGAGCAGGTGCAGGAGATCGTCAAGGTCGCCAGCGAGTTTGGTGTCCCGTTGTGGCCGGTCTCCCGCGGTAAGAATTTCGCCTATGGCGGGGCCGCCCCGATCCTGTCCGGTTCCGTCGTTGTCGATCTCAACCGGATGAACCGCATCCTGGAGGTGAACGAAAAATTCGGCTACGCCCTCGTCGAGCCGGGCGTCAGTTACTTCGACCTGTACGACTACATCCGGGGGCGCGGGCTGAAACTGTGGCTCGACGTCCCGGATCCCGGCTGGGGTAGCGTCATGGGAAATGCGCTCGACCACGGCGTGGGTTACACGCCGTATGGCGATCACTTCATGATGCAGTGTGGCATGGAGGTCGTTCTCGCGAATGGAGAGGTCGTGCGGACCGGTATGGGCGCGATGCCGGGCAACAATACCTGGCAGTTGTTCAAGTACGGGTTCGGCCCTTACGTGGATGGCATCTTCTCGCAGTCGAACTTCGGCATCGTCACCAAGATGGGCATCTGGCTCATGCCCGAGCCGACGGGCTATCGCCCTTACCTGATCACCTTTCCGCGGGAAGAAGACATCGAGCAGGTCGTCGAGATCGTGAGACCGCTCAGGCTCAACAACGTCATTCAGAACGCGGCCACGATCCGCAGCCTGGTGCTGGATGCTGCCATCTCCGCGACCCGGAGCCAGTACTACTCGGGCGATGGCCCAATACCGGACAGCGTCGCAAAGGCAATCATGGCCGATCAGGAAATCGGCATGTGGAATTTCTGCGGCGCACTCTACGGGCCGCCGCCGATCACGGACGCGTTATGGACTGTGATGCGGGATTCCTTCGCCAAGGTTCCCGGCGCGAAGTTCTACTTCCCGGAGGACCGCAAGCGCAGGCCGGACATCCTGATTCATCGCGCCGAGACCATGAAGGGTATCCCCAAGCTGACCGAGTTCAACTTCCTGAACTGGGCCGGTGGTGGCGGTCACGTGGGCTTCTCCCCGGTCTCCCCGACCACGGGCGAGGACGCAATCAAGCAGTATCGGATGGTCAGCGGTCGGGTGCGGGAATACGGTTTCGATTACATGGGCCTGATGGCCGTTGGCTTCCGCGAGCTGCATCATGTGACGGTAATCGTCTACGACCGGACCGACCCGAAGCAGCGCCAGAGGCTGGACGAGCTGTTCAACAGGTTGGTGCAGGAGGCCGCTGCCGAGGGTTACGGCGAGTACCGAACGCACATTCATTACATGGACGCCATCGCGGGCACCTACAGCTGGAATGACAATGCCCTGATGAAGATGCACCAGACCATCAAGGATGCGCTCGACCCCAAAGGCATTCTGGCGCCAGGCAAATCGGGCATCTGGCCAAGACACCTGCGGCACGGAGACAAGGCATGAAACGCATCGCGTTGACCACGTTGACGGCGCTCCTCGCCGTTACGATGCCGGTGTTGGGGTCGGAGTCCACCGGAAAAGAGACTTTCGACAGACATTGCGTGCATTGCCACGGACCGGGTAACGAGGCCACCGGCACGCTGCAGCTCGCCCGGACGCGAGGTCAGGACAAGGCTTTATTGACCGAGCGCGATGACCTCCGCCCGCCATACATTCAATTTGTAGTCAGGCACGGGCTCAAGGCAATGCCCGCCTTCCTCCCCAGCGACCTGACCGACGCGCAGCTCGAAGCGCTGGCTGACTACTTGACCCGCTAGCTGTCACGAGAAAAAAACTCAGCCGCGCCGGAGCAACTCACGATACCGCGAGTCGTCTGCGAGGCTCGACATGTTCCAATCGTGACGCGCCCACCATGCGTGACGCCAGCCGCGGCCGATGGCCTCGTCGAGCAGTTGCAGAGCAACGTCGCCTCGTCCGAGCACGGCGTGAGCGCTCACCGCCCAGTACGAGAGGTCCATGTTCACGATGCCTTGAGACCGGACCTCGTCGAGCTGCGCGAGCAGTTGCTCAAGGTCGTGCCGCCCGCTTTCCTCGCCGGCAACCACGCGCAAGTGCGCATGGTTGACGATGTGCGGCAATCGCCAGACCCAGTTGTCGTTGATGGCATCGTCGATGGCGTGGCGGGGGTCAGGCGCTTGCAGCTCGTAAAGCGCTCGCGCGGCGTCCAGGTTGCCGACTGCCAGATGGGCCTGCGCGCGTTGTGAAGGCAGGTAGCTGCGGTCAGGGGGATGGCCATCCCCGATGCGCGCAAGCGCGGAACTGTCGCGGCGCACCATGCACAACGCGACCACGAGATCCGAGTCGAAGGCATTGTCGGGTGAGCTGCGACAGGCCGCCTCGATCAAGGCAGCAGCTGCATCATCCTCGCCGAGCTGCAGCAGGAACAGGCCCTTGCGGGCGAGATAGAAGGCGCGTGTCGGAGCGCGCTCGATGGCCTGGTCGATCCAGCGCTGCGCATCCGCAAGCGCGCCGCGCGTCGAATGGAGCCGCGCCATGCCGGAATACGGCACGGCAAACGTCGGGATCGATCTCGATCGCCACCGCGAAACGGGCTGCCGCCTCGTCCTCATCGCCGAAGCGCAGCGCATCGAAGCCCGCGTTGGTATTGATGATCGGCGACAGCGGATCGAGCCGCAGCGCTTCCCGATCGCGCGCCTCCGCATCGCGGTAGCGGCCTTGCGTCGTCAGCACCAGGCCGTGCCACACGTGCGCCATCGTGTAACCGGGGTTCAGCGCCAGCGCGCGCTCGAGCTCGACTTGCGCCGCGACGAGATCGCCCTGGTTGTGGTGGATCAGCCCCAGCGACGCGTGTGCCTCGGCAAGGTCGGGTGCAAGTTCCAGCGCACGCTGGGCAGCGGGCAGCGCGTGTGTGACCGCACGCATCGCCGGCATGTTGCCGTAGTAGCCCGCGCTCAGCAGCGTGTATGCGTCGGCAAGGCCCGAGTACGCGAGAGCATAAGCGGAGTCATGCTCGATGGCCTGCTCGAAGTAGGCCACCGCGCGTTCCAGCGACGCCTCCGTGCGCTTGTGAAAATGGTGGCGGCCGAGCAAGTATAGATTGTAAGCCTCGACATTCTGCGTCGCCGGCGGTGTCGGCGCACGCTCCTCGCCGGCCGTGCGCGGGCCGATCGCTGCAATGACGGCCGATGCCACTTCGCTCTGCAGCCGGAAAATGTCATCCAGACGCCGCTCGAAGGTCTCGGACCAGATCTGGTAACCATCAGCGGCGCTCACGAGCTGGACATCGATGCGCACGGTGTCTGCCTGCTTGCGGACACCACCTTCGAGCACGGTCGCAACGCTCAGCCGACGTCCGATCTCCCGCACGTCCTCGTGCCGACCCTTGAACGCGAACGACGACGTGCGCGCCGCCACGCGCAGGCCCGACACGCGTGCCAATTGGTTGCGGATCTCCTCCGACAGGCCGTCCGAGAAGTACTCGTTCTCCACATCCTGACTCAGGTTCGCAAATGGCAGCACCGCGATCGAACTCTCGGGTGCGGCCGGCGGTGGATCCACGGACTCAGGACGATCTGCCGTGCGCTCGATGCCCGAGGGAGTGATGTCGAACAGCCACGCAAGCGCCAGCGCAACCGGCAGCCCGACGGCCAATCCCGCGACGACGAAGCGCATGTACTGTGAGGAGTCGAACGCGTCGAGCAGCAGATCGATCGCCTGCGCCAGTATCCACGCGCCCGCGATGTAGAAGACGGCGACCCGTACGACCCGGCGGCGCAGCAGTTCCTTCCAGAATCGTTTGGCATCCAGATGCGCCATGACGGCTATTGTCCGCGAGTCGAGCGCAAGCCGCGAGGGCGCCGGTTTGTGCGGCACTGCCGTGCGACCTGGCCGCAGCGCGCCGATTGCCTCACGTTTCCGGCGATCGCGCGAGATCGAACATTGCGCTGGCACAGATCAGCACCATAATCCGACTCACGGATTTCTGAATTGTGGCAAACCCGTCGTAAGGCGGGGACGCAAAGCCTCCGGTCCGCGGACACCTGTCCTGGATAGCGGGGTTGCCGGAGTTCGACATTGGTCAACCTGCACCTGCTGAAGGTCACCCTCCCGATTGTCCTCCTGGTGGTCCTCGGCGCCTGTCGTGACGACAACGAGACGTCGCGCGGGGCCGACTTGGACGGTACTTCGAACTCCGCGCCGGTGATCGTGGGCACACCTGCCACCAAGGCGGTCGCCGGCGTGACCTACGAGTTCGTGCCAGACGCGTCGGACGCCGATGAGGACGTCCTCACCTTCGCGATTGAGAACCGTCCGGACTGGGCCACGTTCAGCCCGACCACCGGGCGGCTGTCGGGACGTCCGCCTGCGTCCGCCGCTGCCCGCGTCTATGACGATATTCTGATCAGCGTATCCGACAGCAAGGCCGTCGCCGACCTGCCCGCGTACGATCTCGAGGTCGAGGGCGATCCCGACTTCGCCGATGTCCCTGAGATTGCAGGTACGTGCACAAGGCTGACATCCGAATTACCGCAAAAGATGTGGGAGACCGCCGCCACATTCGATCCTGAAACCGGTGAACTGGTACACCACGGTGGACACGTCACCTACGAACAAAGCAGTTACACCTATCTTTACCATCCTGACAATGGAACTATCCGCCGTGCGAAGCCACGACGGACACCGCCTCGAGTCTGCTTACAAGATGGCACCTATGCTGAATCACGCAAAGTTTCGGTCTTTGCGCACGGACTGTCGGGCCATGGCTCCATGCCACCAGGTGAATTCAAGAATGGAATTTACACTGCTCTCGAAATTGCCGACGAAACCGGGCCGTGGCTGTACGACAGCGCCAAGGACGATTTTGAGTATGCCCGTACCGTCGGCAATCGCTTTACTTCTTTCCAACATGCGCCGATGGCCTATGACGCAAGCAGCGATGTTGTCTATTCACTCGGCGAAACTGAACTTTTCATTTACTCCGTACAACTGAATAAGGTCTTTCGTCGGGCTTTACCGATCGAATTGCACCGCCGTCGCAACTACGGCGCGGCCGTCGACCCAATTCATCGCAACCTGGTGATTTTTGGCGGCGTGTCGCCAACACAATGGCAATATCTCAGGAGTGATCTCGGATTACCCGACAGCGAATTCCAGAATCACGTCAAGAAAGACACCTGGATGTATCGTCTTGAAGACGACACCTGGGAAAAACTGCCACAGACCGTCCAGCCGCCCCGCGGGTATCCCGGCTCGGATTTCATCAAATACATGATGGTGTATGAACCACGTAACGGGAACATCCTGTTACGGGTTACACCCATTGAAGACGTAGTTTACGACCGTGGCCAGTGGCCTCGGGCCGAGACCTGGGCCTTCAATACCTATGCTCAGCAGTGGAAAAAGCTGATTCTCAACGGCGAACCACGCTTCCCGGGCTTGACGACTTACGATTCCGAGAATCATCGCCTGGTGATCATGGGCGGTGGCGACGATGTGGCGAGACAACATGCTGAGGGTGTACCGGCAAACCTGCGGCCCGCTACAAGCCGTGAACTCTTTGTCTGCAATTTGCCGAACGCAGCCGAATGCTCTCCCGACGACGCATCCAAAGAGAATAACTGTCCATACACGCACGACTACAACCACTGATCCGACGACTGGCATCAGCAGGACCGAGTATTCAAATCAACTGGAATGGACAGGACAGGCCGGTCAGAACTACACAATCTATCGTGCCGAAGCCAATCCGCTGCCAGGAACTTTTCAAGAGATTGGAGCGGTAACTGCCGATACCTACATCGATCGCACTCCCCTCAACACCAAGGTCTATGCATATCGCGTGTCGCCCACTCAGTCTGTCGTAAAGAATCGAGTGTATTCGAATGTGGCCTTCGACCAGCCCAGACGACCAGCTGGTCTGATGGCGTCAGTTGAAGGTGCGAATCTCGTTAAATTGCGCTGGGACGAAGCGATCGAACCCGACGCAGCTGGCTACAACGTGTACCGCGCCCGCGGAAGCGACGTACGTGTCGAAGGCGCCGGCGAAAAAATAAACTCCAGCTTGATCAACAGCCCCAACTACATTGATGCGACAGTTGATTTATCTGATTCGGTGGCTCGCTTTTATTGGGTAACCACCGTCAATCGGGCTGGCAAGGAGAGTGGTCCAAGCCCTTACGCGATGACTTTTCCGGATGCGCCGCTGGCGGTCAACATTGACCGCCACGAGACGATGCCGGCGCCAACCAACAAGATCAGGATTTGGTGGGAATGGCCTGCGGACATGGAAGTCAGCGGATTCAATGTCTACTTTGTCGACAATCATATGAATACGCACGACAAGCCCCCCGAAGTGGTGAATGCGTGGTATGCCTCATGGATCAAGGCCAACTCAGCGCCGATTTTGAACCTGAGTACGAGGACCGCTGCACCGGGACACCGGAGCTACGAGTACACCTTCACCATTCCCTCCAACAGCACCGCACCTCATTATTATTTCTACGTTCGTGCGGTGAACGTCTTGGGACAAGAGGGACAGAAGACCGACATCATTTCGAAGACATCGGATGCGTTCGGTCCGCATGTCAACGGCCAATGGAGTCCGGGTTCTCGGTAAAACCCGGCACGACATGCTCGAAGTACTCCTGGATCGCGATCCCGACCGGCGTCCCGCCCACCCCGCAGATCACCCCGGGGCGAGGCCGCGTGGTCTTCACCGAAAAGAAAAACCCCCGCCGGATCTCTCCGGCGGGGGTTTGTTTCAGAAGCCTGGCAGTGACCTACTCTTGCATGGCCAAAGACCACACTACCATCGGCGCTGAGCGTTTTCACTTCCGAGTTCGGAAAGGGATCGGGTGGTTCCCGCTCGCTATGACCGCCAGGCAGACCGGCTCACGCGCCGCGCTCTTCGCGCGGGCGGTGAATTCGAATCGGGTATGACACACGCGTGTCGCTTCAGAGCGATACCGGCTGACACACTCCATCGTCCGGAAGATCCAGACCGATTGGGTGTTATATGGTCAAGCCTCACGGGCAATTAGTACTGGTTAGCTCAATGCATTACTGCACGTACACACCCAGCCTATCAACGTCGTAGTCTTCGACGGCCCTTCAGGGGGATCGAGTCCCCAGGGAGAACTAATCTTGGGGGGGGCTTCCCGCTTAGATGCTTTCAGCGGTTATCCCGTCCGTATATAGCTACCCGGCAGTGCCACTGGCGTGACAACCGGAACACCAGAGATACGTCCACTCCGGTCCTCTCGTACTAGGAGCAGCTCACCCTCAATTCTCCAACGCCCACGGCAGATAGGGACCGAACTGTCTCACGACGTTCTGAACCCAGCTCGCGTACCACTTTAAATGGCGAACAGCCATACCCTTGGGACCTGCTACAGCCCCAGGATGTGATGAGCCGACATCGAGGTGCCAAACTCCTCCGTCGATGTGGACTCTTGGGAGGAATAAGCCTGTTATCCCCGGAGTACCTTTTATCCGTTAAGCGATGGCCCTTCCATACAGAACCACCGGATCACTAAGACCTGCTTT
This sequence comes from uncultured Gammaproteobacteria bacterium, assembly GCA_963728295.1. GTDB lineage: Bacteria > Pseudomonadota > Gammaproteobacteria > Steroidobacterales > Steroidobacteraceae > DATJKD01. The sequence goes on from CAVSKB010000019.1 coordinate 741,548, forward strand.
CGCACCTGCTCGACCTGTCCGTCTCGCAGTTAAGCACCCTTATGCCTTTGCACTCTAGAGCGCGATGACCGACCGCGCTGAGGGTACCTTTGCACTCCTCCGTTACTCTTTGGGAGGAGACCGCCCCAGTCAAACTACCCACCATACACGGTCCCCGGCCCGGGTAACGGGCCTAGGTTAGAACTCCGAACATTCCAGGGTGGTATTTCAAGGTTGGCTCCATGCGATCTAGCGACCGCACTTCAAAGCCTCCCACCTATCCTACACAAGAAGGTTCAAAGTTCAGTGTAAAGCTGTAGTAAAGGTTCACGGGGTCTTTCCGTCTTGCCGCGGGTACGCCGCATCTTCACAGCGATTTCAACTTCACTGAGTCTCGGGTCGAGACAGTGTGGCTATCGTTACGCCATTCGTGCAGGTCGGAACTTACCCGACAAGGAATTTCGCTACCTTAGGACCGTTATAGTTACGGCCGCCGTTTACCGGGGCTTCGATCAAGAGCTTCGCCTTGCGGCTGACCCCATCACTTAACCTTCCGGCACCGGGCAGGCGTCACACCCTATACATCCACTTTCGTGTTAGCAGAGTGCTGTGTTTTTGGTAAACAGTCGCAGCCACCGATTACCTGCGACCTTCGTCAGCTTCGGGAGTAAATCCCTACACCGATGAAGGCATACCTTCTTCCGAAGTTACGGTATCAATTTGCAGAGTTCCTTAACCCGAGTTCTCTCAAGCGCCTTGGCAGATCATCTGCCCACCCACCAGTGTCGGTTTACGGTACGGTCTAGCACTGCCTGAAGCTTAGAGGCTTTTCCTGGGAGCGTGGCATTAATCACTTCGATCCACGTGGGACCTCGTCATCACGTCTCAGGATTGAATGGATCTCCGGATTTGCCTGGAGACCCTCCCTACACGCTTGAACCGGGAACCAGCCCCGGATGATCTAGCCTTCTCCGTCACCCCATCGCAGCAGCACCAGGTACGGGAATATTGACCCGTTCTCCATCGACTACGCCTTTCGGCCTCGCCTTAGGTACCGACTCACCCTGCGCCGATTAACGTTGCGCAGGAACCCTTGGGTTTACGGCGTGCGAGTTTTTCACTCGCATTAACGTTACTCATGTCAGCATTCGCACTTCCGATACCTCCAGCACACCTCGCAGTGCACCTTCGCAGGCTTACGGAACGCTCCCCTACCACCTGCGCTTGCGCGCAGATCCGCAGCTTCGGCTCATGGCTTGAGCCCCGTTATATCTTCCGCGCGGACCGACTAGACCAGTGAGCTATTACGCTTTCTTTAAAGGATGGCTGCTTCTAAGCCAACCTCCTGGCTGTCTATGCCTTTCCACATCGTTCACCACTTAGCCATGAATTAGGGGCCTTAGCTGGCGGTCTGGGTTGTTGCCCTCTTCACGACGGACGTTAGCACCCGCCGTGTGTCTCCCGTACGTTGACTTCCTGGTATTCGGAGTTTGCATAGGTTTGCTAAGCCGGGATGGCCCGCTAGCCTAAACAGTGCTCTACCCCCAGGAGTCCTATACGAGGCACTACCTAAATAGCTTTCGGGGAGAACCAGCTATCGCCGGCCTTGATTAGCCTTTCACTCCTATCCACACCTCATCAACTACTTTTGCAACAGTAGATTGTTCGGGCCTCCAGTAGGTATTACCCTGCCTTCACCCTGGACATGGATAGATCGACCGGCTTCGGGTCTATTCCCAGCGACTAAGGCGCCCATTTCGGACTCGGTTTCCCTGCGCCTCCCCTATTCGGTTAGGCTCGCCACTGAAAATAACTCGCTGACCCATTATACAAAAGGTACGCCGTCACCCCTTGCGGGGCTCCGACTGCTTGTACGTACGCGGTTTCAGGTTCTATTTCACTCCCCTCTCCGGGGTTCTTTTCGCCTTTCCCTCACGGTACTGGTTCACTATCGGTCGGTAGGTAGTATTTAGCCTTGGAGGATGGTCCCCCCATGTTCAGACAGGATTACACGTGTCCCGCCCTACTCTTCGTCGGTCATCGACTTTGCCTTTCATGTACGGGGCTATCACCCGCTATGGCCGGACTTTCCAGACCGTTCCATTAGGCGCCATCGACTGGTTCCAACTGGGCTGTTCCGCGTTCGCTCGCCACTACTTGCGGAATCTCGGTTGATTTCTGTTCCTCCAGGTACTGAGATGTTTCAGTTCCCCGGGTTTGCTTTGCATGCCTATGTATTCAGCATGCAATACGGCCGAAGCCGTGGGTTTCCCCATTCGGACATTCCCGGATCAAAGCTTGTTTGCCAGCTCCCCGAGACTTTTCGCAGGCTACTACGTCCTTCATCGCCTCCTACCGCCAAGGCATCCACCACGTACGCTTCTTCGCTTGACCATATAACCCCAATAGGTCTGGGGCGTGGTCGTTGAGCTGGTATCTCTCTACGAATGCGACACGCATGCGATTCTCAAGTTGAATCAACTTGATCCTCGGCGTCATACCCAATTCAGATTGTTAAAGAACGAACGCGCGACCGAAGTCGCGTCGCGTGAGACCACGGCATGCACCGCAACTGCGATGCATGCCTGGTCGCGCGCGTCACCACGAGGCGAGACTTGGTGGAGCCAGCCGGGATCGAACCGGCGACCTCCTGCTTGCAAAGCAGGCGCTCTCCCAGCTGAGCTATGGCCCCTGATCGTGTCCGATTGGACTGGTGGGTCTGGGAAGAGTCGAACTTCCGACCTCACCCTTATCAGGGGTGCGCTCTAACCAACTGAGCTACAGACCCGGTTCTTCCGCTCCAGGTTCCGGGAGCCCGGATCTGGTGTCCAGCCTCGTGGGCAACGAAACAGGTAACTTGAGTGGAAACTCGCGCGCAGCTGTTGCTTGCGCTCTCGTCTCTTAAAGGAGGTGATCCAGCCGCACGTTCCCGTACGGCTACCTTGTTACGACTTCACCCCAGTCATTGAGCACACCGTGGTGAGCGCCCTCCTTGCGGTTAGGCTACCCACTTCTGGTGCAATCAACTTCCATGGTGTGACGGGCGGTGTGTACAAGACCCGGGAACGTATTCACCGCGACATGGCTGATTCGCGATTACTAGCGATTCCGACTTCACGCAGTCGAGTTGCAGACTGCGATCCGGACTACGATCGGTTTTATGGGATTGGCTCCCCCTCGCGGGTTGGCAACCCTTTGTACCGACCATTGTAGCACGTGTGTAGCCCTGGTCATAAGGGCCATGATGACTTGACGTCATCCCCACCTTCCTCCGGTTTGTCACCGGCGGTCCCCTTAGAGTTCCCAACTTAATGATGGCAACTAAGGGCAAGGGTTGCGCTCGTTGCGGGACTTAACCCAACATCTCACGACACGAGCTGACGACAGCCATGCAGCACCTGTCTCCAGGCTCCCGAAGGCACCCCCGCATCTCTGCAGGGTTCCTGGGATGTCAAGACCAGGTAAGGTTCTTCGCGTTGCATCGAATTAAACCACATGCTCCACCGCTTGTGCGGGTCCCCGTCAATTCCTTTGAGTTTCAACCTTGCGGCCGTACTTCCCAGGCGGAGAACTTAACGCGTTAGCTACGACACCGGAAGGCAGACCCTCCCGACATCCAGTTCTCATCGTTTAGGGCGTGGACTACCAGGGTATCTAATCCTGTTTGCTCCCCACGCTTTCGCACCTGAGCGTCAGTATTGGTCCAGGAAGTCGCCTTCGCCACTGATGTTCCTTCCGATATCTACGCATTTCACCGCTACACCGGAAATTCCACTTCCCTCTCCCATACTCGAGCAAGGCAGTTTCGGATGCAGTTCCCAGGTTGAGCCCGGGGATTTCACACCCGACATACCAAGCCGCCTACGTGCGCTTTACGCCCAGTAATTCCGATTAACGCTCGCACCCTCTGTATTACCGCGGCTGCTGGCACAGAGTTAGCCGGTGCTTCTTTTGTAGGTTAAGTCAACCCTCCGACGTGTTAGGTCGGAAGCTTTCGTCCCTACCGAAAGTGCTTTACAACCCGCAGGCCTTCTTCACCCACGCGGCGTCGCTGGATCAGGGTTTCCCCCATTGTCCAATATTCCCCACTGCTGCCTCCCGTAGGAGTCCGGACCGTGTCTCAGTTCCGGTGTGGCTGATCGTCCTCTCAGACCAGCTACGGATCGTCGCCTTGGTGGGCCGTTACCCCGCCAACTAGCTAATCCGACTTGGGCTCATCCGTCAGTGCAAGGCCTTGCGGTCCCCTGCTTTCCTCCGTAGAGCGTATGCGGTATTAGCCCGGGTTTCCCCGGGTTGTCCCCCGCTGATGGGCAGATTCCCAAGCATTGCTCACCCGTCCGCCTCTCGTCGCCAGGGTTGCCCCCGCGTTACCGATCGACTTGCATGTGTTAGGCACGCCGCCAGCGTTCAATCTGAGCCAGGATCAAACTCTTCACTTGAAGTCTTTCGACTTTTCGGAGAGCAGAACCAAACAAGCTCAATAATTAACTGGCTATTTGGATACTCGCCGTGTTTGCGCTCACCGCAACTGACGCGAGTTCCCACACAAATTACCTGTTTCAGATTCTTAAAGAGCAAACCCGGAGCTAGCCGGGCAGACCGCGAATTATGAGGCATTCCGGGTTACTGTCAACACTGCCAGCGCCAAAAGACCGCTTGCAATGTGACCGGATTGCCACCCCGGCACCGGGTCCCTCGCGGAGGGGCGCGCAGTATAGCGGCCGATGCCAGCCCGTCAACGGAATGGAACAGTTCGCTGTGGCAAGTCCCGCATTTCGAACGACGATGACCTGCGGGAAACGAATACGCGGGCGGCCACCGGCTCGACATGCGTTGCAGATCGGTTACGGATCACTTATACGCACACTGCTCGACATTGCGGCTGCTGCCAAAAATGAGGTTCCCGCCATGAACATTCGTGCGAGTGTCCTGGGAGCTGCGCTCCTGATCGGCGGCGCGTCGCTCGCCGATGAGACCTGCAATTCCCCGTACATGACCGGCCTGATCAAGGGGCAGGAGGATTTCATCCACGTCTGGACGCTGGGCATAGAAGGTATTGGCGACGGCTCGGACAAGCTCGTGACAATCGACGTCAACCCGAAGTCGGCGTCGTACGGCAAGCCGATCCACAGCGTCTCGGTTGGTGAGCGGGGCGAAGCCCACCACATGGGATTCACCGACGATCGCAAGCACCTGTGGGCCGGCTCGCTCGACAGTAATCAGATCTACGTATTCGACGTAGGGACCGACCCGTCGAAGCCGCGGCTCGTCAAGACGATCACCGACCTCGGAACGCGGACTGGCTATCTCGGACCTCACACCTTTTACGCGCTGCCGGGGCGGATGCTGATCGCCAATATCTCGAACGTCGCCACGAAAGACGGTGTGACGGGCATGGCGCTCTACAACAACCTGGGCGACTTCGTGGCGAAGTTCCCGATGCCCGTCGGACCGCTCGGCGGCGACGTCGGCGACGGATACGGCTATGACATCGCGGTCAACCCGGCGCGGAACGCCATCCTGACGTCGAGCTTTTCCGGCTGGAACAACTATATGCGCGACCTTGGCGAAGTCGTCGGCGATCCAGCGGCGATGAAGCAGTTCGGTAACACGATGGTGATTTGGGACCTGAAGGCAATGCAACCCCGCCGCGTCTTAAAGGTACCGGGGGCGCCGCTCGAGATCCGCTGGTCGCTGCGCGAAGGTGACAACTGGGCAGTAACCGCGACCGCGTTGACGTCGAAGCTGTGGCTGATCCGGCAGGACAAGGCCGGCGAGTGGCAGGCGAAAGAAGTGGGAACCATCGGCGATCCCTCGAAGATTCCGCTGCCCGTAGACATCTCGATATCCGCGGACGCCAAGGGCCTGTGGGTCAATACGTTCATGGACGGCACGACACGCTACTTCGATCTGACCGATCCCGAGCGCCCGGTACAGACATACGCGAAGCAGACAGGCAAGCAGGTCAACATGGTCTCGCAAAGCTGGGATGGGAAACGCGTCTACATCACCTCCAGCCTGCTCGCGAAGTGGGACAAGAAGGGCGCCGATGACGAGCAGTTCCTGCGCGCGTTCGATTGGGATGGCAAAGAGCTCAAGCTGGCGTTCGAAACAGACTTCAGGGCGGAGAAGCTCGGCCGACCCCATCACATGAAATTCACCGCACGCCCGGCCGCCGCCGCATCGACAGCCGCGCGCTGATGCGCCTGCGCGCAATCGCCGTCGGCGCGGCGGCCTGCGCGGCGGCGCTCAACGTCAATGCTGCGGCAGATGCCGGCAAGCCGGAGGAACCGCGCATGGAGTTCGCGCCTCCACCCGCGGGTTCCTACGCACTGCAGCGCATCCAGCGCGCTCCCGACGGGGCGCTGCTCAACCCGGATTCGCGCATCCAGAGCCTTGCCGAGCTCACCAGCGGCAAGATCACCCTGCTTACGTTCTTCTACACCTACTGCGCCGACCCCTGGGGCTGCCCCTACGCCTACTGGACCTTGAGCGGGTTGCGCGACCGATTGATGGCGGATCCGCAGCTTGCGCGCCGGGTGCGCTTCGTCAGCGTGAGCTTCGACCCGACGAACGATACCCCGGAAGCGCTCCGGCGCTACGGGGCACGCTTCATGAACGATGCGCGCCTCGAATGGCGGTTTCTCACCGCGTCATCCGTCGCCGATCTGCTGCCGATGCTCGACGGGTTCGGCCAGGACGTTCGCGTCGAGCGCGATGCGAACGGCAAGCCGACGCGCACGATCAACCACATGCTCAAGATGTTCCTGATAGACACGGAAGGCATGATCCGCGAGATCTACAGCCTGGCGTACCTGCAGCAGCCGGTGATGCTGAACGACATCCGGACGCTCGCGCTCGAGGAGCGTCCGACCGCGGTCAGAAACCGGTAACACTCACGCTGCTATGCTGATCCGCGCAAAGCGGCGCTTGCCCACCTGGACGACATGAGACGCGCCAACCGCGAGCTTCATCGCGATGTCCTCGACGCGCTCCCCGTCCACCTTCACCGCCCCCTGGCGGATCTGGCGAATTGCGTCGCTCGTGCTTGAAACGAGCCCGGCGCCTTTCAGCGCCTGCGCCAGTCCGAGGTGGCCTTCGACGGCGTGCAGGGTGACTTCGGCCATTGAATCCGGCTGTGCGCCCTGCTGGAAGCGCGCTATGAACTCGTCGCGCGCGCGGGCGCCGTACCCGGAACCGTGGAACCGGTCTACGATCTCGATGCCCAGTTCGAACTTCACGTCGCGCGGGTTGCGCCCGTCGGCCACAGCGCGCTTCAGTCGAGCCACGTCGGCGACCGGCAGGAACGACAGCAGCTCATAGTAGCGCCACATCAGCTCATCGGAGATCGACATCAGCTTGCCGAACATCTCCTCCGGCGGATCAGTGATCCCGACGTAGTTGCCGAGCGACTTCGACATCTTGTTTATGCCATCGAGCCCCTCGAGCAGCGGCGTGGTCAGCACGACCTGCGGCTCCAGGCCGTAGCTCTCCTGGAGCTGGCGGCCGACGAGCAGGTTGAATTTCTGATCCGACCCCCCGAGCTCGACATCGGCCTTGAGCGCGACCGAGTCGTAACCCTGGACCAGCGGATATAGAAACTCGTGGATCGCGATCGGCTGGCCGCCGCGATACCGGTTCGAGAAGTCGTCCCGCTCCAGCATGCGCGCCACGGTGTGTCGCGCCGCGAGCTGGATCACCCCGGCGGCGGTCATCGGGCCCATCCACGTCGAATTGAACTCGACCCGGGTCCGCTCGCGATCGAGGATCTTGAAGATCTGCGTCTCGTAGGTCCGCGCGTTCTCGCGGATCGCCTCGGGCGTGAGCGGCGGGCGCGTTGCATTGCGCCCGGTCGGATCCCCGATCAGTCCGGTGAAATCGCCGATCAGGAACACGACGTCGTGGCCGAACTGCTGGAATTGCCGCATCTTGTTTATGAGCACGGTGTGCCCGAGATGCAGGTCCGGGGCCGTCGGATCGAAACCCGTCTTGACGACCAGCGGCCGGCCCCGCTCGAGCTTGCGCTCCAGATCGGCCTCGAGCAGCAGATCTACGGCGCCGCGGCGCAGCTCGACCAGTTGTTCCCCGGCGGAGGTCATTGGAAGCCTTTTTATGCGGTCAGACCGCGCGTGCGGCGAAAACGCGCGACTCTAGGCGCTCTCCCGCGGGCAGGCAAATACGCAAAGGGCCGCACATACGCGCCTTGCGGTACGGTTTTCCAGGGGCTGGGAACCGCCGCATCGGCGAGGTTCGCCGGAAATTCGTGTGCGTCTCGTCACAAAGTCTAGATGGGCAGTGCAAGCGACTGTGCCAGTTAAGGAAATCGCCGATCTTTCCTGTTGACGCACCCAGCGGTCGCAACTAAGTTACCCACAGGATTTGCCGGGGGTCGAACTTGAGCTCAACCGATATGCCAGCGCTGTCGCCATTTTCGGCCGCGTTCCACCGCTTTCGCGACCGCGGCTGGCTGCTTGCCGGTCTTACGTTCCCCCTGGTCGCCGCGGCCGTCGCTTTTCAGACCGCGCGTCCCACCCCAGCATCCGCGCCGCTGCCGCTCGACCTCACCGCGCTCGCCGCGGTGGCGGAGTCCACCGCGACGCCTACGGCCGAGGACGGCCCGGCCAGCATCGAAGTGACGGTGCAACGCAACGATACGCTCGACCGGATATTCCGCACCGCCAGCCTCGATCTCGGCACGTTGGCGGAGCTCCGCAGGCGTCCCGAGGTCCGCAAGGCGCTCGATATGCTCCGCCCCGGGGAGAACATTACGCTCACGCATCAGCACGGTGCGCTGCAGTCGCTCAACCGTCAGATCAGCGACACCCAGACCATGTCGATCTCGCGCGAAGGCGACGCCTTTGCGGTGAACTACATCGAGAACCCGCTCGAGACCGAGACGATAGGCCATCGGGCGCGGATCGAGACCTCGCTCTTCGAGGCCGGCCAGCACGCGGGTATCTCGGCGCCGGTGATCATGACGCTTGCGAACGACATCTTCGGCTGGGACATCGACTTCGCGCTCGACATCCGCGCGGGAGACGAGTTCGGCGTGCTCTACGAGCAGCGCTTCCAGGACGGCAGCTACATCGGCGACGGCAAGGTACTCGCCGCCGAGTTCGTAAACTCAGGCAAGAAGCACCGCGCGATCTGGTTTGAATCCGCCGACGGCAAGGTCTTCGGTTACTTCACGCCCGACGGTAGCGGCATGCGCAAGGCGTTCCTCCGCTCGCCGCTCGACTTCACGCGGATCACCTCGAACTTCAACCCGCGGCGCCGGCACCCCATAAGCGGTCGCATCCGGGCGCACACGGGTGTCGACTACGGCGCGCCGACCGGCACGCCGATCAAGGCATCCGGTAACGGGCGGATCCAGTTCGCCGGCCGCAAGGGCGGCTACGGCAACGCCGTGATAGTCGATCACGGCAACGGCATCACCACCCTCTATGGCCACATGTCGCGCTTCAGCCGCACCGCGCGCAGCGGTCACAAGGTGGCGCAGGGGGAAGTGATCGGGTACGTGGGCGCTACCGGCGCGGCGACCGGGCCGCACCTGCACTACGAATACCGCGTGCGCGGGGTGTACAAGAATCCCGCCAAGGTCGTGATGCCGCGGGCGGAGCTGCCGCCGGCTTACCTGGCCGAGTTCCGCGCGGAGGCCGATACGCTGCTTGCGCAGATGAACCTGGTCGCCCGGCCCGCCGACGTCCAGGCCTACGCCGCGAACACCCGCTGAGCGCCCCCGCCGGCGGGGCCGTCTCGGCTGAATCGGCTCGGCGATTCGGCTCGGAGCCGATTCATGGCGAATGATCTGCTCTGAGCCGAATTTGCGCATCGACCCGCAAGGTCACGGCGGCGTCACGCGGCGGTAGTATTGTCGACGTTTATGTCCGTCGCTACTGCCCTGCCCGAAGTCGACCTCAAGTCGCCGCAGCTCTTCATAAACCGCGAGCTGTCCTTCCTCGAGTTCAACCGGCGCGTGCTGGCACAGGCGCAGGACGACTCGGTGCCGGTGCTCGAGCGGGTCAAGTTCCTCGCGATCTCATGCAGCAACCTCGACGAGTTCTTCGAAATCCGCGTGGCGGGCCTCAAGCAGCGCCGCGAGCTGGGCTCGCTGGCGCCCGGCCCCGACGGGATGGACGTCGACGATCAGCTGCAGGCCATCCCGCGGCGGTCCGCGGAGCTGGTCGACACCCAGTACGCCCTGCTCAACTACGCGATCCTGCCCGCGCTCGACGCGGCAGGAATCCGCGTACTGCGTCCGGCCGACTGGACCGCCGAGCAGCAGGAGTGGGTTGCGGCGTATTTCGCCAATGAGGTCGAGCCCGTGCTCACGCCGCTGGGCCTCGATCCGGCGCGGCCGTTCCCGCGGATCCAGAACAAGAGCCTGAACTTCATCGTCGAGCTGGCCGGGACCGACGCCTTCGGTCGCATGGCGACCCTCGCCATCGTGCAGGTACCGCGCTCGCTGCCACGGATCATCCGGCTGCCGTCGGTGGGCGGTGCGATCGACCTGATCTACCTCTCGCAGGTGATCCAGAACTACGTCGAGCAGCTTTTCACGGGCATGGAAGTCCGGGGCTGCCACCAGTTCCGCGTCACGCGGAACGCCGACCTGTTCGTCGACGACGAGGAAACCGAGGACCTGATGCGCGCCGTGCAGGGCGAGCTCGCTTCGCGTCGTTACGGCGACGCGGTGCGGCTCGAGACACGGGTCGACTGCGCGCCGCACGTGCGGGATTTCCTGCTCGAGCGGTTCGAGCTCGCACCGGAGGATCACTACGCGGTAGATGGCCCGGTCAATCTGAACCGGCTGATGGCGATCCACGACCTGGTGGACCGCCGCGATCTCAAGTACCTCCCGTTCGCGCCGGCGGTGCCGCGGCGCCTGATCGGCCGGCCCGACCTCTTCGAGGCGATCCGCGAGAAGGACGTGCTGCTGCATCATCCCTTCCAGAGCTTCACGCCGGTGATCGACTTCCTGAAGCAGGCGGCCGCCGATCCGCATGTGCTCGCGATCAAGCAGACGCTCTATCGCACGGGCGCCGATTCGCCGGTCGTCGACGCGCTGGTAGCGGCGGCGCGCGCAGGCAAGGAAGTCACTGTCGTCATCGAGCTCATGGCACGGTTCGACGAGGCGGCAAACATCGATCTCGCCACCCGGCTTCAGGAAGCGGGCGCTCAGGTGATGTACGGCGTGGTGGGCTTCAAGACGCACGCCAAGCTGATCATGGTCGTGCGGCGCGAGCACGACAGACTTCGTCGCTACTGCCACCTGGGCACCGGCAATTACCACCCCAGAACGACCCGCCAGTACACGGACTACGGTCTTTTCAGCTGCGACGAGGCGATCGGCGAGGATCTGCACGAGCTCTTCCTGCAGCTCACAAGCCCGACGCGCGTCGCCCAGATGCGCAAGGTCCTGCAGTCCCCGTTTACGATGCACGAGTCGGTGCTCGAGCGCACGCGGCGCGAGATCGACCATGCCCGCGCGGGGCGGCCGGCACGGATCGTGGCGAAGATGAACGCGCTGATCGAGCCGCAGATCATCCAGAGCCTCTACGCAGCGTCGATGGCAGGCGTGAAGGTCGATCTGATCGTGCGCGGCGTATGCTCGCTCCGCCCCGGTGTGCCGGGGGTCTCCGACAACATCACGGTTCGCTCGATCGTCGGCCGGTTTCTCGAGCACTCGCGCGTCTTCTACTTCGAGAACGACGGCGACCCCGAGGTGTACTGCGCGAGCGCCGACTGGATGGAGCGCAACTTCTTCCGCCGGATCGAGGTCGCCTTCCCGGTGCAGCGACGCCATCACCGCCGGCAGCTGTTCGAGGACCTTGAGCTCTACCTGGCCGACAACTGCCAGGCCTGGGTCCTGCAGTCAGACGGCAACTACCTGCGTGAACAGCCGGGAAGCCGCGAGCCGATCACCGCGCAGACCAGGCTCCTGCAGACCCTCGCCGGATGAGCGTTCGCGGCGTTCAGCGCCGTGTGCCCCGGATCACCGAGTAGTAACCGTAGCTCGGCGTAGCGCCGATGTCCTCGAAGCCGGCCTCAGTCAACAGCTTCGCAAGCTCCGCGTACGTAAACTGCCGGCCCTGAGTTCCCAGGAGCATGAGCAGGCTGAAGGTGCTGATAGTCGGCGGGCCTACGCCGGAGTCGTTGAGGAGCGCCTCGTGAATGAAGATGCGGCCTCCCATCGGCAGCGCGGCGTGTGCCTTGGCGAGCAGGCGCGCGCAGGTGGCGAAATCCCAGTCATGCAGGATGTTGGAAAAGAACACCGCATCGTGATCGCGCGGCCATTCCTGCCGGAACATGTCGACCGCGCGCGTGCCGATGCGTTCCCCGAGACCGGCCGCGGCGACGTACTCCTTCGCGACCTCGCACATCGCCGGCAGCTCCATGATCGTGCAGCGCAGCTCCGGCAGGCGTTGCGCGAGCGCGATGCAGAAGCACCCCGAGCCGCCGCCGACGTCCAGCAAGCGGCGGACACCCGAAAAATCGACGTTGCGGGCCATCCCAAGCGCAGCCGCGATCGAGTGGCTGTGCATGAATGCGGCGATCATGCGCGCCTGCTCGATCTCGACGTGTCCCGCCGCCCACGCATCGCTCGGCCGGTCTCCGGGGCCGCCGGTGGTTGAGGCAAGCTGTCCCTTCAGGGCCTGCATGATGGCGGCATGGTGCGGCGACGACGGACCCATCCGGTTGAGCAAGGCACCCCAGTAGTAGGGGCTGTCGCGCAGCAGATAGAGGCGTGCGACGTCGGTCAGCTGATACCGCCCGTCATGGCGTATCAGCAGGCCCAGAGATGCGAAGAGCGGAAGGACGATCTCCGTGGCACGTTCGCTGAGCCACAGCCTGCGGGCCAGTTCGTCGTGCGTGGCCGGGGAGGCCGCGAGCGACTCGAACACGTTGAGCTCGATTGCGGCCGTCACGGCCGGCAGGTGATACATCGACAGCCAGAGGTCCCATACGGGCCGGTCGTCGGTGGTGGGTAACTCGAGTGGCACGGGGTGGCTGGCTCCGGCGTGAAGAGGCGCGTTGGATCGCGGGTGAAGAATATCAGCGACCGGTCAACCGAGGCGCAGCCGGAACCCCGCCGCCTCCAGGCAGGGGATCTCCTGCTCGAGATCCGCCTCGGTGAGCGGCTGCTCGGCGAGCCAGCCCTTTGGAAAGCCGAGCTCGAGCGACCCACCCTTCGCCCGCAGCTGGATCTCGGGCAGAGAGCGCGGGCCGCGCCCGCGATGCAGCAGCACCGCGAGACGAAGCAGCACGATCAGGAACTCGGCCTTCAGATGCCACGGCGGCACCAGCTCCTCGGTGTGCGACAGGTCGAGCTTGCGGCGGTGACCACCAACCAGCGCCGCCAGCAACTGCTGCTCTTCGCGCGGAAAGCCCGGCATGTCGGCGTGCTGCAGCAGGTAGGCGCCGTGACGGTGGTAGTGCGAGTGCGAGATGTCGAGGCCGATCTCGTGCAGGCGGGCCGCCCAGCGCAGGACCAGCTCCGCAAGAGGTTCCTGCAGACCCCAGTCCTCGCGCACCTGGTGCAGGAAGGCGACCGCCGTCGCCTCGACACGGTCCGCCTGCGCCGTATCAACGTGATACCGCGCTTCCATCGCGCGCACGCTACGGGCGCGCGCATCCTCGTCGGTGAGACGGCCGAGCAGGTCGTAGAGCAAACCCTCGCGCAGCGCGCCGTCCGCGACCCGCATCGACTCGATCCCGAGCATGTCGAATATCTCGACGATGATCGCGAGCCCCGCGGGCAGAATCTCCGCGCGGTCGGCGGCGAGACCCGGCAGCCTGAGCCGTGACGTGTCGCCCGCGCGCAGACACTCGTCGATGATCCACTTGATGCCGGGCCGGTCGATCACGCCGTTTGACGCGCCACGCGCGACGATGATCTCGGAGACCGCGCGAAGAGTGCCCGACGCGCCGAACGCCGCATCCCAGCCGTACTTGCGGAAGCGCGCCGCGATCGGCTCGAGCTCGAGCTGGGCGGCGGTGCGCGCGCGCTTCATGCGCTTCTCGCTGATGGTGCCATCGGAGAAATGCTCGACCGTCAGGCTGACGCAGCCCATGTAGAGGCTTTCGAGCCGCTTGGTCGCCAGACCCTCGCCGATGATCAGCTCGGTGCTGCCGCCGCCGATATCCACGACGAGCCGGCGGCCTGCGTCGCTCGGCGTCGTGTGCGCCACGCCCAGGTAAATGAGCCGCGCCTCCTCGACGCCGGAGATGATCTCTATCGGGTTGCCCAGCGCCTCCCGTGCACGATCGAGAAACGCCCCCTTGCGCCTCGCCTTGCGCAGCGTGTTCGTGCCGACCACCCGCACGCGCTCGGCGCGCATGTCACGCAGTCGCTGGCCGAAGCGTTCAAGGCAGCCGAGCGCGCGGACGACGGCGTCGCGGTTCAGACGGCCGTGATCGTCGAGACCGGCGGCCAGGCGAACCATCTCGCGCAGGCGATCGAGGATGATGAGTTGCCCATGGCTGTACCGGGCCACCACCATGTGAAAACTGTTGGAGCCGAGATCGACGGCCGCGAGGACGTCGGGGAGCTTTTCCGCGGGCCGGGCCACGCCCGCCGGTCAGGCGGAGAAGGACGAGCCGCAGCCGCAGGTCGTGGTGGCGTTCGGATTGCGGATCACGAACTGCGCACCCTCGAGATCTTCCTTGTAGTCGATCTCCGCGCCCGCCAGGTACTGGATGCTCGTCGGATCGACCAGCAGCTTGACACCCTGGTTCTCGATGCAGGTATCGCCTTCTTCCTCGTTCTCGTCGAAGGTAAACCCGTACTGGAACCCCGAGCAGCCGCCGCCGGACACGAATACCCGCAGCTTGAGAAGGTCGTTGCCCTCCTCGCGGATCAGCTCGCCTACCTTGCGGGCCGCCGCATCGCTGAAGAGCAGCAGCGGCGGCAGCTGCGCTGCACCGTTGCCCGTGTCCTGTGTGCCTGTATCCATGTGTTCTCCGCCGGTAAGTCTAGCACCACGTCAAAGTGGGGGCGGTGGAGGCGATTTCCAGGGAAACGTCTGCCGCACTGGGGACTTGAGCTTGCTGGAGCGGATTTCGATCTCGATTTCGAGAGGTTCGAAATCCGCGGGCAGGGTCACATTCTGCTCGATCGTCTGGAAATAGCGAAACGAGAACGGCAGCTGCGCGCGGGGACGTCCGAGCAGCTCACCCACCGTATAGCGGCTCGGGCGGTTGGCGGTGAGCCCGGCGAGCGCGATCTGTATCAGGCCGGACGCCACGCTTTCGTGTCGCATCGACTGGATCAGGGTGAGCGCCAGCTTGAACTCCCGCGGACCGGCGGCGGGTGAGATCTCGAAGCGATGGATACGCAGGCCCTGAATGCCGTCGGCCGGCGAGACGATGCTGCGATAGAACGCCAGGTCCCCGCCCTGAGACGACAACTGCGCCTGAAGGTCCCCGAGCGTTCGCTCGATCTGGCCGTACGCCTCGCGATCGAGCTGCCGCGCCATCTCGAGCTCCGCCACCTGCACGTTGAGGCGCGCGTTCTCGCGTTGCAGCACGTCGATCTGCGCCCGCGCTTCCCTTCGATCGCGGTCGACGACGGTGCTGTCGAAACCGCCGCTCAGCCGTCCCTGCTGCCAGGCGAACCACGCCACCAGCGCGAGCACGATCGCCGCCGCCGCGATCGCCGCCCACTGCCCGGCGGACGGCCGCCATTCCCAGAACCGGGGCGCTTTCTGGCTCGGCATCAGTCGTCCGTCCACCAGGTGGGCCGCGCGGGCGGCCCGCCGGGGAAGGCATGCGGGCCGAGCTCCTCGAGCGCACGCGCGTACACGCCGCGCTTGAAATGAATGACTTCCCGCACGGGCGACCAGTAATCGACCCACTTCCAGCGATCGAACTCGGGCGCGTCGGTGACGTCGAAACGCAGCCGGTCCTCGTCGCGCAGGAAACGCAGCAGGAACCAGAGCTGCTTCTGCCCGACGCACAATGGCCGCGAGCGCCGCCGCACGTATTGCTGCGGCAGGCGGTATCTGAGCCAGTCGCGCGTGCGCCCGAGCACCGTGACGTCGTCCGATTGCAGACCGACCTCCTCGCGAAGCTCGCGATAGAGGGCCTCTTCCGGCGTTTCGTCGCGACGCATCCCACCCTGAGGGAACTGCCAGCCACGGCCGTCGCTGCGGCCGCCGAGAAAGACCTCGCCCTCGCCGCGCATCAGTACGATGCCCACATTCGCGCGGAACCCCTGCCTCGTCGATGAAGTCGCTCATTGGTGCTCCGTGCGGCGGCCTCGCATTTTTCCACAGCCTCGACACTTCCGCGACGGCCGGGCGCGCAGTACCCTGCTGGCGCATGAGCGAACGACCACCGGGCGCGGCCCGCAACTGGCAACCGCCGCCACGTCCGGACTGGCTGGCATCCTTCCTCGCCGACACGCGCTCGTGGGATGCGCGGGCTGTCGCTCCGCTCGAAGCCGGGGAGCTCATCGCGACTGCGATCCGCAATACCGGACTCGAGGACTTCGGCGCCGACGACTGGCGCGAACCCTTCAACGTGCTGCTCGAGGCCATCGAGGGAGAGGCGGATCTGAACCTGTTCGGCCGGATCTGGACACGGCAGGACCTGTTGCTCTTTCTCGAGACCCGCCTGCGGATGGAGGCCGCATATCGCACGAACCCCGAGATCGACGACGAGGTGATCGACCGGCCGGTGTTCGTGACCGGCCTGCCGCGCTCCGGCACCTCGATCCTGTTCGAGCTGCTGGCGCAGGATCCGCAGTTCATGGCACCCGCGAACTGGGAGTTCGTGTTGCCCTGCCCGCCACCGCAAGCCTCGACCTACCGCGAGGATCCGCGCGTTCCGCGCGCGCACGACCTGATCACCCAGCCGGGGCGCGTGGCGCCGACCTTCCGGGCCATGCACGAGCTGGGCGCGTGGATACCCAACGAATGCGGCGTCGCGTTCCGCATGAGCTTCCGCTCGCAGCATCTCGCCGCCACGTTCCAGGTGCCGAGCTACTCGGCATGGCTCTACTCGGCCGACCAGCGACCTGCATACGCTGACTACCGCCGGCTGCTCAAGCTCCTGCAATGGCGGAACCCGCGCGCTCACTGGCTTCTCAAGTCACCCGAGCATCAGTCCTATCTGCCGACGCTGTTCGAAGTCTTCCCGGATGCACGCGTGATCGTCACGCATCGCGATCCGCTCCGTGCCCAGGGCTCGGTCACCAACGTGCTGGGCACCTTCTACTGGATGCGGAGCGACCAGGCTTTCGACGCGCATGCCTTCGAGGAACTCCTGACGCCCGAGGGCACCGCCGCACGCCTGGACTCGATGATCGACTGGATCGAGTCGGGCCGCATTCCGTCGGCGCAGCTCACTCATTCACGCTATGCCGACCTGATGGAGGCTCCACTCGCGGCGCTCGAACGGCTGTACGCGGCCATGGGCTCGCCTTTCAGCCGCGAGGCTCGCGCCGCCGTCGAACGCTACCTCGCGCAGAAGCCGCAGCACAAGTTCGGCGCGCATCGCTACGAGGTCGATAGGGATGACCGGGTGCGTGGCCTCTTCGCTCGATACCAGTCGTATTTCGCGGTCCCGAGCGAGGAGTAGCGCGTGAACCTCGAACTCGGCGGACGGACCGTGGTCATCACGGGCGGAAGCGGCGGGATCGGTCATGGTCTCGTGATCGGTTTCGCGCGCGAGGGTGCCAACGTCGTCTCCGCGTCGCGCGACGTCGCGACCGGCGAGAAGCTGGCCGCACGGGCCCGTGAGCAGGGTTGCGCTGGCGCTGTCCTGCCCATCGCGACCGACGTCACGGACCCTGCCAGCGTCGCAGCGATGCTCTCGCTGGCGCGCGAGCGCTTCGGCCCTGTCGACGTGCTGGTCAACAACGCGGGCGGGGTGGCGCGTCACTGCGCATTCGAGGATCTCGACGAGGCGACGCGTCGCTGGGAGCTCGCGCTCAACGTCGACGGCGTCGTGAACTGTACGCTCGCCGTGGCGCCCGACATGCTGTCGCGGGGCTCAGGCAGCGTGGTCAACATTTCGTCGAACTCCTCGTTGCTCGGCGAGGCCGCGCACAACATCGTGCACTACGGCGCGGCCAAGGGTTTCGTAAACAGCTTTACGAAGTCGCTCGCGTGGGAATGGGGCCCCAAGGGCGTACGCGTGAACACGATCGCGCCGGGGTGGATCGTTCCGCACCGTAACGACGAGATCGCCAGTGGGAGCTTCTGGAACCGCCTCGAGTTTGTCGGCACGCCCGAGGGCATGCAGGCGGCGCTCGAGGCCGGCACGCTGCCCAACATGAGCCATCTGCCGATCAAGCGGCTCGGACGCCCGGAGGACATCGCCAATCTCGCGATGTTCCTGGCCTCGGACGTCTCGGGCTACATCACGGGGCAACTGATCTCGGTGAGCGGTGGCGTCTACATGCCGTGAGGGAATCGGGGGTAGCCGACGGTGAGTGAACCGGACACGGCGCTCAAGCAGGCCTGGCACAGGTTCTGCGACGAGCTCAAGGCGGCGGGCGACGTCGCGTTCCGCCCGACGGCGGCGCAGGGCAGCGTAGATCGCGCGGCTGGCGTACGCCTCCTGTCGCGCAACATCGCGCTCGCGCTGCTGTTCGAGCTCGAGAACAACGACGCGGAGCATCCCGAGTTGCTGCACTACTTCGACCCGCTGCGCAAACAGGGGGGCGACAACACGGACGCGCTCTACGTCGGCGCTCCGATAAATGGCAGCGACACCTATCGGGTGTCCGGCCAGCGCGGCAGCGCGCGCTACTTCGGCGTGACCGTGGTCGAGCGCGGCGTGACACCCTGGGGCGGTGGCGTCGCCGGCATGCTTCTCGGCGATGAGATCCGGACCGACCCCGATGGCAGCTTCGAGCTGTACCTGAGCCCCGAGCCGCATCCCGGTAACTGGATCCGCACGACACCGCAGAGCTTCCGCGTCACTTTCCGCCAGTTCTTCGCCGATTGGGAGAACGAGGCGCCGATGGAAGCGCGGATCGACCGGCTGACCGGCGATGGCGCGCCGCCCGCGCTGACGCCGGAGCGCGTCGCCGCGGGCCTGGCAGGAGCGTCGCACTGGGTGAACTGGTCGCTTACTTACTGGGCGGACATGATCGAGAAATGGAAGGCGCAGCCGAACCGTTTCCTCTCCTATCGCCAGCTCGACGACAACCGCATCGACGCCACGCCCGGCGGCGAGCCCTTGATCGCCTACTGGATGCTGCCGGCCGACCAGGCGCTCGTCATCCGCGTGCGTCCGCCGCGGGCGCAGTACTGGTCTGTCGAGTTCGGTAATTACTGGTGGGAGACGATGGACTATCGATACCGTCTCGCCAGCACGAACTGCCATCACGCGGTACTCGAGGACGACGGCGAGCTGATCGTCGTCGCGAGCCACGACGATCCGGGTCTTCCGAACTGGCTCGACCCGTCGGGTCACACCGAGGGCTACGTAACCTACCGGTGGATGCTCGCAGACGAGCACCCGGTCCCTCGATGCATGCAGGTGCCGCGCGCCAGGCTTTTCGAGCACCTGCCGGCGGGGGTGCAACGCATCACGCCCGAGGCCCGTCGCGAGCAGCTGACTGCTCGTCGCCGCGGCGTGCAGAAGCGCTTCAAGTGGTAATCCGCCTGCCGCGTCGCATTCGATGATCCGGGCGTCCCCCGTGGTCGCCCTGGCTGCGCTCGCAGCTGCCGCGGTGGCGGTGCTCGTTCTGTCGCTGATGACGGGAAGCGTCGCGATCGGTCCGCGCGACGTGCTCGGTGCACTGATGGGCGGACAGCAGACGCTCGCGACCGACGTAGTGCTCGGGCTCAGACTGCCGCGCGCAATGTCGGCGCTTGCGATCGGCGGTCTGCTTGCGGTCACCGGCGCACTCCTGCAGGCCCTGTTGCGCAACCCGCTCGCCGATCCATACGTGCTCGGCGTTTCGGGCGGCGCGTCGGTAGCGGCGCTGATCGCGATCATGCTCGGGCTGCCCGCACTGGGCGTCGACGGGGCGGCAGCCCTCGGCGCGCTCGCGACCAGCCTCCTCGTGTTCGCGCTCGCCCAGGGCGGAGGCGCCTGGACGCCTACGCGGCTGCTCCTTACGGGCATCGTCGTTGCCGCCGGCTGCGGCGCGCTGGTGAGCCTGCTGCTCGCGCTTGGCGACGAGCAGCGATTGCGGGGCATGATCTTCTGGCTGCTCGGCGATCTCACGCGTTCGGAGCGCTGGCCGTGGCTCATCGTGCTCCTTGTCGTCGTGGCGGTTGGCGGACTTGCGATCGGCCGGCATCTCAATGTGCTCGCACGCGGCGAAACACTGGCGACATCCGTAGGCCTGCCGGTGCGTCGGTTTCAGATGCTGCTCTTCGTGGTGACGGCGGTGCTCACGGGTTGTGCGGTGAGCGCCGCCGGAAGCATCGGCTTCGTGGGGCTGGTCACACCGCATCTCGTGCGTCTTGCTCTCGGCTCAGATCACCGCATCGTGTTGCCGGCGTCGGCGCTCGCGGGCGGCGTGCTGTTGATGATCGCCGACCTGGCGTCGCGCGTCGCTCTCGCCCCGCGTCAGCTGCCGGTCGGCGCGCTTACCGCGCTGGTCGGCGTTCCCTTGTTCCTGGTGTTGATGCAGCGTGAGCGCGGTTGAAACCGCCGGTCTCACGCGTCGGCCAGCGCGTAACGGTTGCCGCCCCGGTTCTTGGCCAGGTGCAGCGCGGACTCTGCCTTTGCAAGTAGGTGATTCGAAAGGGATTTATTGCCTGCTTCGGGCCCTGCTGAGATAGAGGCGAGTCCGATTGAAACGCTCATCGGCAGGAGCAGCCCCGATGCCGCCCCGACCGGCTCGGAGCGCACCGCGTCGAGGATTCGTTCGGCGAGTGGCACAGCCGAGTCGACGCGCGCATCCGGCAGCAGCACGACAAATTCGTCCGCATCGACGTGTGCGGCGGCATCGCTCGCGCGCAGCTGTCCTTCGATCCGCGACGCGATCTCTCGCAGCGCCTGGTCACCCGCGAGCTGACCGTATGCGTCGTTGACCGCCTTGAGACCGTCGATGTTGATCAGCAGGCAGGTCACGTCGCCGCCGTGACGCTCGCAGCGCGCGATCGCTTCCCTGAGCCGTGCCTCGAGAAATCGGCGCGTGTACCAGCCGGTCAGGGGATTAGTGAAGCCGCCGCGCCGAAGGCGCATCGCGTCGAGCTGGCGTTCGAGCGCCGCGCTCATGACCTCGCCCACATGCGCAAGCACCCACGGCTCGCCGTCGCCTGGCACGCGGATGGAGGCTGTCGTGCCGACGTTCAGGCTTCCCACAAGCGCGCCGCGGGCGCGCAGGGGGAACAACAACACCTGCTCGATGTCCGCCGCACCCGGGAACAGCGCTCCATGCTCCGTTGAGCGGAAGAGCCCTTGCCAGGGATCGCTCAGCAGCGCGAGCTGCGGTGCCGTCGCAACGAGACTGTCCGCGAACAGGAGACCAGCCGGCGCCGGTGCGCGTGCGCCGCCCAGAAGCAGGTGCCGCAGCTCGTGGGTCGGGTCGGAGAGGAGCATCGTCGCCGCCAGCGGTGCGGGTGCGAGGGGCGGACACGCGGCCGCTGCGAGCAGCTCGGGAAGCGTGCCTGCAGCGAGTATCCCGCGCTGCCACTCGAACACTGCGCGCAGCGACTCGTCGTCGCGCGAGGTGCCCGATCCCATGCCCTGCTTGAAAGGAGCTCCGCTCATCCACCGGCCTCCTGCGCCGCGCGGCGCCCCTGCAGATATTCGTGGCCGCGCCGCATCATGGCGATGAAACCGCCCGCGTCGCCGTCGTGAACGGTGCGGTAGAGCCGCTCAACCGCCGCGCGGAGGGCGACGAGTGGCTCCTCGCCGAAGGCGTTGAGACTCTGGATCTCGAAATAGAGATCCGGATTCTCGCTCGCGACCCGGCTCGCGACGTCGAGCTGCGCATCGAAGGTGGTGCTCGACATCCGGGCCAGCCGCGGCGCCGCTTCGCCGCTCTCGGCGAGCGCCGTGAAAAAGGCGATGTTGAGCGCATGCGAGAGGCCCAGCACGAAAGCGATCAGGCGATCGTGTTCCTCGAGCTCCATCACGACCAGCTCTGCCATCGTCGAAGTGAAGAGACCGCGGGCCTGGTCGAGCGCCCGGCTCTCGCCCAGGTCGACGAAAATCACGTGGCGGCCGGACAGGAGCTCCGTGTCCGGCCCGAACATCGGATGGATCGACGTAACCCTGCAGCCCGCCTCCCTCAGGGCGGCGAGACCCGTGCGCAGCGGCGTCTTGAGTGAGCCCAGGTCGAAGACGAGCCCTCGCGGCCGGCGTTCCGCCAGGGCAATCAGGATTTCGTTCGCGGTCCGAAGCGGCGTCGCAACGACGATCAGATCGTCATCGAGTGCCGATTCGCGCCAGTCGGCGAGCCACTCGTACCCGGGCACCGCCCCGGCCGGGTCGGCGACGGTGAGGCGGAAACCCTGCGACGCCAGGAAGTCTGCCATCCAGCGTCCCATCTTGCCGCGCCCGCCGATGACGAGCGCGCTGCGCCCTGTGCCCGCGCCCTGCGCCGCTACACGCGCCTGTTCCTGCGTCGTGAGCGAGCCGCGGATCAGCGAGTGGAGCAGTGTCTCGGCGAGCGCGGGCGGCACGCCGAGCTCGCGGGCATCGGCACGCGCACGCAGCAGCACCTCGCGCTCGCGACCGAAGTCCCGGGTGGATTGGCCGGTGGTGCGCTTCACCGCGTCGATCTGCGCGCCGAGCGCCTGGCGTTCGGCGACGATCTCCAGCAGCTGCCGATCGAGCACGTCCAGGCGCGTACGCAGGTCTTCGAGTGATTTCATCGTGCCCGACAACGGATGCGACGCCGGTCTTTTACCAAAGGAATCGGGGTGAGGGCCATGCCGGCTGCGAAAATACCCGACGAGTGCGCGACCGGTTTTTCGGCTGGGGGCATAATTCCTGCCCCTTGCGCCCAGAGTACTCCGTTGCCCCAGGACCCGCTGCCGGCCGAGCTGCCATCCGATCCGTTGCCGTTGTTCGCGCAGTGGTTCGAAGCTGCGCGGGCGCGACGGGCGCAACCCAATCCCGATGCGATGGTACTTGCAACCGCGACCGTCGATGGCCGCCCGTCGGCGCGCGTGGTGCTCCTCAAGAAGCTGGTGGTCGAACCCGGTTATGTCGTGTTCTACACCAACTATGACAGCCGCAAGGGTCGCGAGCTCGAGGCGAATCCGCGCGCGGCAGCGGTCGTCCACTGGGACACGCTGGGACGCCAGGTGAGGCTCGAGGGAGTCGTGAGCGTGTCACCGCCCGAGGAGAGCGACGCCTACTTCCGCTCCCGTCCGCTCGACAGCCGTATTGGCGCCTGGGCGAGCCTGCAGAGCCAGCCACTCGACGAGCGCGCAACCCTGCTCACGCGGGTCGCGGCCGAGTCGGCGCGACTCGGCACGGACGTGCCGCGCCCGCCGCGCTGGGGCGGATATCGATTGTGGCCGGAGGCGGTCGAGCTCTGGACTGAAGGGGAATTCCGGATCCACGACCGCGCACGCTGGACGCGCAGCCTCGCACTCGAATCGCCGGGCGCGTTTCGCGTCGGGCCCTGGCACGCGACACGGCTGTATCCCTAGAGCGCGCCTGAGTGGCACGGCGCAGCTTTCTCGGCAACCTGCGACTCGCGCTGCTCGTGGGCGTGCTGCTGTTCGTCGCGGTCGGTGCGTGGCTCGACCGCAGTCGCAGCCGGGACTGGGATGCGCCGCTGCGCGTGACCGTCTACGTGCTGACGGCTGGCGACGATGAGGCGGCGCGGTCTTACGCTGCGGGTCTCGACGACGATTCCTTCAACGACGTGGAGAGCTTTCTCGCGGAGCAGGCCGGTGCGTTCGGCCTGCCGCTCACCGAACCGATGCGCATTCGCATATCGCGCGCGGTCCACGCTCTGCCGCCCGATCCTGGCGCGGAGCCCGGCGTTGTGTCCGTCGTGCTCTGGAGTCTACGGATGCGCTGGTGGGCGTGGCGTGTCGCAGCCAATGATCCTCTGCCACCGCCCGACATCCAGCTCTTCGCAATCTACCATCCCGGAGTCACGGGCCAACCGCTGCCGGACTCGCTCGGACTCAGCAAGGGGCTCGTAGCGGTCGCCCGCCTTTTCGCGGGCCGGAACGCGGCGGATGCGAACCAGGTCGTGATCATGCATGAGCTGCTGCACACGCTCGGCGCGAGCGACAAGTACGACCGCCGCAACGGCCGCCCGCTGGTACCGGAGGGCCTCGGCGACCCGTCGCAGGATCCAAGGTATCCGCAGACGCAGGGCGAGATCATGGCGGGCCGCATCGCGGTGAGCGCCACGCAGGCGGAGCTGCCCGACTCGCTGGCGGACATGGTGATCGGTGCCGCGACGGCGCGCGAAATCGGATGGACACGGTGACCAGCGGGGAGCGCGCGCTCGCCTGCGAGGCGCTTTGCGTGCGCGTGCCGGGGCGCAGCCTTGTCGAGGCGCTCTCGATCCAGGTCCGGCCCGGGACCGTCCTCGCGGTGCTGGGCCGCAATGGCGCGGGCAAGAGCTCGACACTGCACGCGCTCGCGGGACTCAGCCCCGCGGCATCGGGTGAGATCAGAATTGATGGGCGGCGCCTTGCCGATTGGCCGCGGCGGGCGCTCGCACGCCGGCTGGGCCTGCTGACGCAGGCGCCGGAGGATCCGTTTCCCGGCACGGTGCTCGATGCCGTGCTCGTCGGGCGCCACCCCCACATCGATTTCTGGCAGTGGGAAAGCACCGCCGATCGCGACATCGCGCGCCAGGCGCTCGCCGACGTCGATCTCGCGGGGCTCGATGCGCGCGACATCGGGACCCTCTCCGGCGGTGAGCGGCGCCGGCTGGCAGTGGCCGCCGTGCTCGCGCAGGATCCGTCGATCTACCTGCTCGACGAGCCGATCCAGCAGCTTGACCCGCGGCATCAGATCATGGTGCTCGAGATCTGCCGCCGGCTCGCCGACGCCGGACGATCGGTCGTCATGAGCCTGCACGACGTCGGCCTCGCAGCCCGTTATGCGGATGAGGCTCTGCTGCTCTTCGGTGACGGTCGCTGGCTGCACGGACCCGAGGACGAAGTGCTTCGTGCCCGCAACATCGAGCAGCTCTACGGGCTCGCCGTGCGCGAGCTCACCTGGGACAGCGGTCGAACTTTCGTGCCGGCCTGAGCCCGCCCGGTTATGGGATCACACCGCACGCGATGCGCCCGCCTCCGCCGCCGAGCGGCGCAGGATGGTCGGCGTGATTGTCACCACCGGCATGCACCATGAGGCTGCGACCGGAGACATCCTTGCGCGTGAGACGCGGAGCGAGCACCGGATCAGTCGCCGTGCCGTCGGCGGCAACATAGAGCGCGGGCAGATCGCCCAGGTGGCCGTCGCCCCAGGGCAGGCCGTGCCGGCCCGATCCCTGCGGATCGTAATGCGCGCCAGCAGCCTGCGCGGGAACCACAGCGCCGTCCTTCTCTGCGGGAGCGCAGCTCGGACGCTCGTGGACGTGGAAGCCATGCAGCCCGGGGGGCAACCCCTTGAGGCGCGGCGTGAGCACGAGGCCGTAACGCGATTCACTGAGCGTGACCTCGCCCACCGGCGCGCCCAGCCCCTTGGCGTCGACCAGGGTCATAGACACGACCGTATCGCCCGTGGACGCAATTTCCGTTGCAATCGCCGTGCCACCCAGCAGGGCCAACAGGCAGACAGGGACTTTTCGCATGTATCCTCCTTGACCCTTGGTTCGTCGCTGCGACAGCAGCCTACAACAGCATGCCGGTAAGTGGGCAGGCAGACCTGAGTGGATCGCACGCGCACCGCAAACCCCGCGGGTAGTGATGCGGCCGTGCCGGCGGTTGCGCGCGACGCAACCACCGCGCAGACCGCGGCACCGGGCAGTGCGGCAGCCGCGGCCGCGTCCCCCGGGAGCGTAATCCGCAGCCGGTATCGTCTCGAACAGCTCCTGGGGGCCGGCGCAATGGGCCAGGTGTGGAAGGCGAAGGACCTTCTGCTCGAGGAGGCACGGGATCCGCAGCCGCACGTAGCGATCAAGCTTCTGAGCCACGACATGCAGCGCCGCCAGGAAGCCTACATCGCGCTGCAGCGCGAAGCCCGCAAGGCGAGCTCCCTCGCGCATCCCAACATCGCCACCGTCTATACCTTCGACGTGGATCCCGGCACAGGTCAGGCCTTTATCGCCATGGAGCTCCTCGACGGGATGCCGCTGGACGCCCTGATCCGCACCGAGCCGGGCGGCATCGCGCGTGAACGCGCGCTGGGGATCGTCCGCGGGCTCGCCGCGGGGCTCGCTTACGCGCACAAGCGCGGGATCGTGCACTGCGACTTCAAGCCGGGCAACGCGTTCGCAACCCTCGAAGGCGCGGCGAAGATCCTCGACTTCGGCATCGCCCGGCTTGCGAGCGAAGCCGAACGCGCGGCGGATACGTTCGACGCGGGACGCCTGCTGGCGCTCACGCCGCGCTACGCGACCCGCGAGATGGCGCAGGGCGGAGAGCCGCACCCCGCGGACGACGTGTACGCGCTCGGGCTCGTGGCCTATGAGCTGCTCTCCGGGCAGCATCCGTACGGCGGCCTGCCGGCCGGCGACGCGTTGGCCCGCGGGCTGCGACCCGCGCCCATCAAGGATCTCGGACGCCGCCGCTGGCGCGCGATCGACCGCGCGCTCGAGCTCGATCGCGCCAGGCGATGGCCGCACGCACAGGCGTTTCTCGATGCATTCGAGGGCGCGCGCTCGTGGATACCGGCCCTCGCGGCGCTCGCAGCCGCCTTTGCAATCGCAGCCGGATATTCGAGCTGGGTCGGGTATTCGCAGTCGCAGCCCGATGTGCCGTTTGCATCGCTTCCGGCCGAGGTGCAGGCACAATTCAGCGCGGCGATGGACCTCGGCGATTACGCCTTGCAGGCCGGCACCGGGTCGCTCGACGGCTCGGAGGCGCTCGCACTGCTGTACGACGCGGTGTCCCAGTTCGGCGAGGCTTACTCGCTGCATCCGAGGAACCCGGACGCCAAGGCCGCGCTCGACCGCGCGTTGGCCGCCTTTGGTGCGCAGCTCAAGGGGGCGACACCAGAGGTCCGCGCCGATGCGCGCGCAGGTCTGCAGTCCCTGCTCGAGCGTCATCCGGAGCTCGCGCAGCATGCAGCGCTCGCGGATCTGCTCGACGACCTGGGCTGAGCCTGGCCTGCCCTCGCACGGCCGCCGACGGAGCGTCGCTCCGCCGCGGAACGGATCAGCGACGGCGGCTTGACAAGCCAGGCCCCCGCAAATAGCGTCCCGGCACGATAGCGCCAGCCGGTGGCCGGCGCATGAACTCGCTCAGGGGAGGGCTGGCGCCCGCCGCTACTCCGGCTGCTCACGGCCGGTGCTACATCGGCATCGCCTGTCGCCGGCATGCAGGACGCAACACGGGTACTCGAAGGCTCACCGGTCAGGGCCCCCCCTCGGGCACGGCGCGCGGCCACCTGCGCGCTCGTCGTGCTGTCAGGCGTCGCATTCGCTCCGCAGGCGCGCGCGGACCTCACCGATCCGCGGATCCTGGCGCAGTTGAACGCGCTCGAAACCGCGGCCGCGCGCGCCAACCAGGCAAGCTTCGATGCTCTCTCTGGCGTGTGCGCAGCGGGGCCGGGTCCCGCCTGTCCCGATGACGTATTCGGCGTCTTCGAGGAAACACGCGAGCTCGTGCAGACCGCTAACGAGCTCCTGGGCACCGGCGACACGACTTTCAGCCTCGGGCTCGATATCGACGGCCTGGGGTTCGCGCTGCGCTGGACGGCGGCCGAGGAAATCGCGGCCCAGGGCTCGATGACGACCGAGCTCGCAGCGAGCCAGCTCTCCGCGCTGTCGGCCCGCGTCGCCGCGCTGCGGTGGGGGATCAGCGGTCCCCGCGTCACCCGCTTGCACGAACCCGACGGCTCGATCCGCGTCGCGCGGTCCGGGTCATTGCCCCTGGGAGGTGGCGCGAGCGCGGATGGCGAGTCCATATTCAGCCGCTGGAGCTGGTTCCTGGATGGCGCGTTCGGCTATGGCGACAAGGATCCGACCGAGCTCGAGGATGCGTTCGACTTCGACGGGCAGGAGATCACGTTCGGCGTCGATTATCGCTTCTCGCCCGCGCTCGCGGTCGGGGCGATGGTGGGCTATTCGAGCAAGGAGATCGATTTCGACTCCTCGCGAAGCGTGGTCGATGGACGAATCAAGACCGACGGGTACAGCGGGATCGTCTACGCGCTGCTCGAAGGCGAGCGCGCCTATCTGAACGGCTCACTCGGTTTTCAGCGCCTGTCGCATGATTCACGGCGCCGCATCACCTACCCCTCGCAGAATCCGCTGGTCCCGGCCGTCGACAGCCTCGCGAGCGGATCGACCGACAGCGACACGCTGCTCGCGACGCTGGGCGCGGGCTACGCCTTTCGCTGGGGCGCGTTCTCGGTCGAGCCTTCCCTCGGGCTCGATTACATCAATGCGAGCGTCGATGGCTTCCGCGAGACCAGCGTCGACAACACTGCGAACGGCAGCCCGGTGGACCCCTTCGATCTGCAGATCGGAGACCAGGACATCGAGTCGCTCGACGGCAGCGCCGGGCTGCAGCTGCAGTACGTGTTCACGCCGCGCTTCGGCGTGGTCGTCCCCTACCTGAGCGGGCGTTATCACCACGAGCTGCTGGACGACGTGCGGCGCGTGTCGGCGTTGTATGCCGATGCGTTAGGCCAGCTGATCCAGACGATCGACGCCGACTTCAACGTGCCGACGGATCCGCCCGACGAGGATTACTACACGGTTGCCGCGGGTACCACCGTCGTGCTGGCCGGCGGCCTGATGGGTTTCGTCCAGTACATGAAGGTGCTCGACCTCGAAGATTATTCCGATGCGGTGATCACCGGCGGAATACGCTACGAGTTCGGGCGGTAAGCCGCGCGTGCGATTTCTGCTCTTCATCGGGATGACGTCGCTGCTGCTGGGCTGCAGCGGCGCGAGCGACGTCGGGGAGCAGGACCAGCAGCCGCCGATCGCGGTCGCGAAAGTGCTCAATCACCCGTTCACGGCACAGGCCGGCGACGCGACGGTCCGGGTGCGGAGCGGTTCCGAAGTTCGTCTGAGCGGCAAGGACAGCAAGGGCCGGGGTGTTCCCGTGCTCACCTGGACCTGGAGCGCTGCGAATCCGGCCGCCGAAGCGGTCGCGCTCATCAAACGCAACGAGAACACGGTCAACTTCTCGGTGCCGGGCACGGCGGGCGAGCTGCAGTTCCGTCTCACCGTCGCGGACGGCAATGGCGCCACCGATGACGCGCTCGTGACGGTGATCGTCGATGAGGTGCTCGATCCGGATGCTTTCCTCACCTACGCGGGCAACAGCAGCTACACGATCGTCGCGGTGACCAGCACCACGGCGGCTCTGGCTTCCAACCTGCCATTCCGGGTAACGATCGAGCATCTGCTCGACTACACGGATCTCACGGGCGCAACGCACGTGGATTTCGCGCTTGCAACGCGGACGCAGACCGTGACGGGTCAGTGGCTGCAGGCCAACGGCACCGGTGGACCCGATTGCACGGACTTCCGCAATCCGCGGTTCGCGATTCCCTTGCCTTCGCTGATCATGGACGACGTGCTGAGGAACCTCGGGGTCGAACATCCCGAGCTTGCCGTCGATCCGGCACGCATCGACGACGCCGTGCTTCACCTGCGGATGACTCTGACCCTCGAGGGTTCGCTCCCCTCCGGCGTACAAGCCGGCCTTTGCGTACAGGACGCCGACGGCCACGACGTGCCCGCGAGCTCCGCGTCCGCGCCGGGCTCGTTCGCCCCGGCGGCGGATGGCGTCTCGAGCCTGGCGGACGTGCGGCTCGACACGCTGCACGGGTCGCCCACGCGCGTGCGCGATACCCGGGCGTCAGCGCTCGCCTACTACCGGACCATCGACGATCCGGACGACGAGGCCGCGAAGCGCCACTTCTCCGGCTGGCTGGCGCAGGCCGGCTTTGCGGGCGGCACAACCGACTGGGCAGCGATGCGCGCGGCGCTGCAGTCCTCGGTGACCGGAGCGCACGCCGTTTATCTCAACAACTTCGATCTCGGCTTCGGGCGCGACATGTACCTGCGTCTGGGCGCCTGCGACGACGGCACACCCGCGAGCCTGGCACAGGCGACACAGGGCGCATGCGATGTCTATGCCGTCGTGATCAACTACGGAAGCCTGGAGGCCGCGGCGCGCAACCTGCAGCCCATCATCGCGGTGGCGATGGAATACACGCGCGCCCCGGCGAGCGGAGATCATCGGATCACGAAGTTCTACACCTACGCGCCCAACCGGCGTGGCGACTTCGACCGCGTGCTCAGCATCGATCTTGACGGGCGGGGCGAGAAGTTCATGCCCGGCTCCTGCACCGTCTGTCACGGCGGTACGCCTCGCGGGCTCGACGCGGACGATCCCGCCCGATACGGCAATGGCGGCGATGTGAACGCGACGTTCCTCCCCTGGGATCTCGATTCGCTGCTCTACAGCGACACCGATCCTGCGTTCTCCAACGCGGGCGATCCGGACTTCCCGCCGACCGAGCAGGACCTTGCTGCGGCCTTTGCGCGCGCACCGCAGGAAGAAAACTTCAAGCGGCTGAACCAGCTCGCGTGGCTCACCTATGGCGACGAGAACCGCTTCGCGCTCGCCCGCGACCTGGTCGAAGGCTGGTACGGCGGCTCCGGGTTCCCGAACGCAGCGTTCAACGGGAGCTACGTGCCGGTGGGCTGGCGCACCGAGACCGAAGGCAACCCCGCGGATGCTCCTTCGATCTATCTCGACGTGTTCGCACGCAACTGTCGCTCCTGTCACGTGATGCACGTACCCGGGCCGAGTGGCACGGGCCAGTTCGCGATCTCGAGCTACGCTGACCTCGCCGGCGCGATCAACCTGACGACGCAGCTGGAGAGCGGCCGGATGCCGCTCTCCCGGCTCACGATGGACCGCTTCTGGTTGCCGACGCCCGGTGCGGAAGACGATGTTTCCGCAGCCGAGCGACTCTCGGAGCACTTCCGCGACGACGGAAACGATGCGACCGCTGCATTTACGCGACCCGGCCCGGTTGCGCGGATCGACGGTCTGGGTGCCGCGGGTGCGACGCTCGTGCGCGGCGCGAACTATCCGCTCGACGGACGACGCAGCACCATGCAGGCGCCGAACGGCTTTGCCTGGCAGCTTTCTGCTCCACCGGGAAGTCTTGCACGGCTGAGCTTCGCGGATTCGGCCGCACCGACGCTGGTCGGCGTCGACCTGAAGGGCGACTACCGGATCAGCCTGTCGGTGTCGGGCGCCGGCCCCATCGACTGCGACGAGGCGATCGCCGACGGTACCGCTGCGACGACCTGCGAGACCCGCACGCGCCGTGACAGTGTCCCGATCGTCGACACCGTTCGCGGGCAGCCACTCTCCATGCCCGTTGCACTCGATGCCGGCCGTATCACCCGCCTCGAGCTCGCCGTACGCTGGGACAGCGCGGGCGACGGCTCGATCGCCCTGCGCACCGCAGCAGCCGCGGCGAATGTTCCCGGCATCGAAGCCGCGCCCTGCACCGACGGTCTCGCGGTGTGCGTGACCGTGCCGCCGGGCGCGATCACGACGGAACCGGTGCGCATCGATGCGGTTGTCGCCGACGACGACGGAGATGCGGATTCCCACGCCGCAAGTTTCGACGTGTTCGTCCCGACCGAGCTCACTGTCCTCACCTGTGTGCGCGAAGTGCCGATCCGGCCGAACAATGCGAGCGTCTACCCGCCCGCGACGCTCGACATCACCGATTGCGTCGCAGGCGCAGGCCAGCGCGGTGTTCGATTCCTCGACGGCACAGGCAGCGAGATCGTCGCGGGACAGCTCACCTACGTACCGCCCGCCGGCCGGATGAGCGTGTTCGTCTCCGCGCCGCCCGAATCGCTGCGCCGCCCGGTAGCGCCCGAATCCGAGCTCGTTGCCTTCAGCGCCGAGTATGCGGATGCCGGACCGGCCGAGCCGGCCCGGAACGGGAACGTCGAGATACGCTTCGTGGGCGTGGACGACGCACACTGGTCGGACGCCCCGGCGCCCGGTGATGCTGTCTCGTTCGCCCGGCTCTACGACTCGATGCGGCTAGCGACGGCGTGTGGCAGCTGCCACGCGCGACCCGACAGCCCGATCGGCTTTCTCGGTATCGATGCCGTGGATGGTTACGGCCGAATGCGCTGCGGCTTCGACGGGCGCGATCCGCTCGCGACGCCGTACGTGCTGACAAGCACGCCCGACGCGAGTGCGCTGAATCTCAAACCCCGCGGCGAACTGAATCATGGCGGCCGCGCGCTGAACCTGACGGGCGACCCGGCACTGCGCGCGCAGGTGCTGCCGGGCATCCTGCAATGGATCGAACAGGGTGCCTACGACACCGAGCGCGTGGGCGCATCGGGTTGTCCATGATCGAGCGCGATTGCGATCGCCACACGAGGAACACCACGATGCATGAGCTGGTGCCGATGGGCACGATGCCCCGGAAAGTCGCGGGGCTCATGCTCGCTGCATGGATCCTGATTCCGGCGGGCGGCGCTGCCGCCGCCGCGCAAGCCATGCAGCGAGGGGATCTCGAGATTGTCGACTGCCTGCTGCCGCCTCAGGTCCGGCAGGTGGGCGGCCGCACTTTCTCGACGCCAAGACGCCCGACACGCACTACCGAGACCGAATGCCGAGTGCGTGGCGGCGAATGGGTGAGGTACGACCGGGCCAGGCTCGAAACGGCGCTTGGCATATGGCAGGCAGCGGCGGAATCGGGCGATCCGGAAGCCCAGACCGTGGTCGGCGAGATCTACGAGAAGGGTCTCGGCACGGCTGCCAGACTATGCCCGCGCTGCGAGCTGGTACCGCAAGGCGGCCGACCAGGGTCACGCGCGTGCTCAGTTCAACCTCGGCACGCTTTACGAGCAGGGCCTGGGTGTCGAGAAGGACGCGCTCACGGCGCTCAACCTGTATCGATCGGCGGGCGGGCTCGAGGGCGATGTCGGCTACGAGGAAGCGTACCGACGGGAGCTCGAGCGGCAGCGCGCTGAGCTCGAGAAGGCGATCCACGAGCGCGACCGCCAGATAGACGCACTGGAGCAGCAGGTCGAGGAGCTCGAGCGCAAGCTCGAGGCGCAGGGCAGCGCCTCCGCGGAGCTATCGGGCCAGATCGCATCGCTCAACGCCCTGCTCGCGCAGCTCCGGCACGAACGCGAGGGCAGCCAGGCGCGGCTGACCTCGCTGCCGCCGTCGCGCACGCGTGAGCCGTCGGCCGGCCAGACCGAGGGTACAAAGGCAGCGCCCGCGGACGGCGCCACACCGCGCCAGCTCGCCGGTCTCGGTCTTGGCCGCTACTACGCGCTCGTGATCGGCAATCAGAATTACCGGCGGATCGAGTCTCTCGCGACCCCGATCGCAGATGCGCACCGCGCCGCGCGGGTGCTCCGGGAGGAATACGGATTCACCGTCACGGTGGTCGACGACGCCGACGACGTCGCGATGCTGCGCGCGCTCAACGATCTCAACGGCGTGCTCAAGCCCGAGGACAACCTCCTGATCTACTACGCGGGCCACGGCACGCGTCTGCGTACCGGTGACCGCGAAGCGGGCTACTGGCTGCCGGTCAATGCGGATCCGCCACCCACCGATACGTTCTGGGTCGCGAACGAGCAGGTGACCGGTCACCTCGCGCGGCTGCCGGCGCGTCGCGTGCTGGTGGTCGCCGACTCGTGCTATGCGGGGTTGTTGTCGGACGACCCGAGTTTCCTGTTGCTGCAGGATGCGTCGCGCGTTTCGCTCGACTACATTCGCATCCGGCTTCCGAAGCGCGCGCGGCTGCTCATCTCCTCGGGCGGCGACCAGCCGGTGCTCGACACCGGCGGCGAGGGAAACTCGGTGTTTGCACGCGCGTTTCTCGATGCACTGGAATCGAACCGCGACGTGCTGTCGGCGCCGGCGCTGTTTGCGCGGCTGCAGAGCCGCGTCAAGGCCGCAGCAAGGCGCACGGGGTTCCATCAGGTGCCCGAGTTCAAGGCGATTAAGGGTGCCGGGCACGAGATCGGCGACTTCTTCTTCGTGCCGGTCAGCGTCCGGCCGTGACCTCGCCGGCCGCCGCTGTGATAGCGTGCGGCAGGGCGGATGTCCGCGGACAGTATGGAAGATGCGAGCACTGGCGAGACGTCTCGGATCCGTGATCGGTGAAATCCGGCGGCGAGGCGTATTCAAGATCATGGCCGCCTACGCCGTCGTGGCCTGGGGAGCGTCACTCGCGGCAACCTCGCTGTTGCCCGCCTTTGGCGCTCCACCGTGGGCCGCACGCGCCTTCATCATCTGCGCCGTGCTTGGCCTGCCGATCGCGGCGCTGCTGGCCTGGATCTACGAAATCACCACCGGCGGCATCGTTCGCGACCCAGGTTCGGGCGGAGATGCCGCCGTCAGCGCGGGCAGTCCGATCTCGGGTAACACGACGCTGCTCTTCGGCTCGACCGACAGCGTTCGAGCACGCTGGGAGGATGCGGAAGGCAGTCATGAGCGCGTTTTCTTCGACGCGTTTTGCATCGGCCGGCACGAGTCCTGCGAGGTGCGATTCGACGACCCGCTTATCAGCCGGCGACACGCGGAGATCCGCTTTGAACAGGGTCGCTGGTGGGTCATCGATCTCGCGAGCCGCAACGGGACACGGCTCGACGGACGGCTGGTCGAGCGCGCGCCGCTGCCGCCGATCTGCACGGTGCAGCTCTACGATGCCGCGCCGGCAGTCAGCCTCGAGCTGGGCGGCCCGTCGGCGGCGGCAATCACAGTCGCGACGAGCCCGGGCGCAAGCCCGGTTGAATGAGCAATCAATACTGCCTACGCCTGCCGGCTGCTCTCCGGATACTGCGGAAGGGCGTCGTTCAGGGCTTCCCAGACGAGCTTGT
This sequence comes from uncultured Gammaproteobacteria bacterium, assembly GCA_963728295.1. Classification (GTDB taxonomy): domain Bacteria; phylum Pseudomonadota; class Gammaproteobacteria; order Steroidobacterales; family Steroidobacteraceae; genus DATJKD01. Next base: position 776,439 of record CAVSKB010000019.1, read on the forward strand.
GCGCGATCCAGATTTCGCGTGTCGGCGCGAAGTCATCAGGCGAATCGAGGGATGCCGTAGTAACGTCGATGGTGTCCGGTTCCGCATCCCCTTGATACGTCAAAGAGGTTCCGCATCGGCTGCAGAATGTGCGAGTCACAGCGGGGGACGAACGAAAACACGCTGGGGGCCCGGCGGAAAACATGAAGTCGCTCGAACGACAAACGACCCACGCCACGGAAGGTGCACCCGCAGCGAGCCGGCAGGTCCTGCAGTGACAAAGCGATGTGACGATCGGTAAGCCGGTGACGCGGTATCGGACTGACCTGCACAGGCAACCGCCCTCCATGACTGTACTCGTCATGTCTCCTCCTCCTGCCGTTGGATCTGCAGGCCGATCTGTAGCCTGAACCGACTGAGCTATTCTTCGCGCCGACCTGCGCCCTAACGATCTGGCTCGCCGCCGGCAAGCGGATCGAGCCGCCACTCCCAGATACGCCCATCCTCGGGATGATCGAGCTCCGAGTCCCAGCGAAAGCCGGTCTTCTCGAGCACGCGCGTCGACGCGTTGCGCTCGGGCAGCGTCTGGGCCGTGATGACAATGGCGGGATCGGCCGTGCGCGCCAGCGCGACGAGCTCGCCGCACATGCGGGTCGCAAGGCCGCGTCCCTCGTGTCCGGGGAATGCGAAATAGGCGAGCTCGACCCGGCCGTCGCGCGGCGCGCATTTGAACGCGCAGGTGCCGACGCACGCGCCGTCGGCGACCACGAGATACCCGATCCAGGGCGGCTCGAACCCGGATTCGCGATACAGCATCGCCGTGCCTGCGAGCGCTTCGCGCGCCGCATCCGGGAGGGTCGGCACCTCTCGTGCCGGCGCGCCGCTGATGGTGATGGGAACGAGCTCCACGTTCAGGCCGTATGAGTCAGCTTGAGACCCAGGATACCGCTCACGATCAGGGCGATGCATGCGATGCGTCCGGCTGTCGCCGGCTCGTTGAAGAGCAGGATGCCAAGCAACACCGTCCCCACCGCGCCGATGCCTGTCCACACCGCGTACGCCGTCCCAACGGGGAGGCTGCGCATCGCGAGGCCGAGCAGAACTACGCTGATCACCATCGCAGCAACGGTGCCGATCGATGGCCAGACCCGCGTGAAGCCCTCGGTGTATTTGAGTCCGATGGCCCAGCCGATTTCGAACAGACCCGCGATCACGAGCAGAACCCATGCCATCTACGTTCCCTCTCTTGAACCGAGATCACGAAAGTCTACGCAAGTTCAGCGCCGGTCGACGACGCGCTTTGCCTTGCCGACCGATCGCTCGATTGCGCCGGGCTCGTGCATCTGGACGGTTGCCGTGACCCCGATCCGGCCCTTTATATGTCGCGCGAGCTCCGCGCCCAGCGACGCACCGCCCGACGCATCGGCGTCGGGCGTGCACTCGACGTGCACCGTGAGCGCATCCAGCGGACCCACACGCGTGAGCTCGAGCTGGTAATGCGGCGCAAGCCCCGGGAGCGCGAGGATCAGCTCCTCGACCTGGCTCGGAAACAGGTTCACGCCACGGATGATCAGCATGTCGTCGGTGCGGCCGCCGATACGCCCCATCCGCCGCATCGAGCGCGCGGTTGGCGGCAGCAGGCGAGTGCGGTCGCGCGTGCGGTAACGAATCACCGGCACGGCTTCCTTCGTGAGCGAGGTGAAGACCAGCTCACCCTCCTCCCCGTCCGGTAGAACCTCGCCGGTCTCCGGGTCGATGATCTCGGGGTAAAAATGATCTTCCCAGATCACCGGACCATCCTTGGTCTCGACGCATTCGCTCGCGACGCCGGGCCCGAGCACCTCGGAAAGGCCATATATGTCCACGGCATCGAGGCCCATCCGCCGCTCGATCTCGCCGCGCATCGCATCCGTCCACGGCTCGGCACCGAAAATGCCCACGCGAAGCGAACAGGCAGCCGCGTCGATACCGCGTCGCGCGAACTCCTCCGCGATCGCGAGCATGTACGACGGCGTCACCATGATGATGTCCGGCCGGAAGTCGACGATGAGCTGCACCTGCCGCTCGGTCTGCCCGCCCGACATCGGGATCACCGTGCAGCCGAGCCGTTCTGCACCGTAGTGCGCGCCCAGGCCGCCGGTGAAGAGGCCGTAACCATAGGCGACGTGCACGACGTCGCCGGCGCGACCGCCGGCGGCGCGGATCGAGCGCGCGACCAGGTCGGCCCATGTGTCGAGATCGCGACGCGTGTAACCCACGACGGTCGGCTTGCCGGTCGTGCCCGACGACGCGTGGATGCGCAGCACCTGCTCACGCGGCATCGCGAACAGACCGAACGGATACTGCTCGCGGAAGTCGCTCTTGTTCAGGAACGGAAATCGCGCCAGATCGGCGAGCTCGTTCAGGTCCTCGGGTCGGACACCCGCGGCGTCGAAGCTCGCCCGGTAGTGCGCGACGTTTCGATACGCGTGCCCGAGCGACCAGCGCAGCCTGGTCAACTGCAGCGCCGCAAGTTCGTCGCGCGAAGCGTGCTCGATGGGTTCGAGCGAAACGTCATGCCCCGCCCGCGTCGCGTCCATCACGCCTCCGGTGTCACCGCGGCTGGCGCGGCATCTGCTACCGCATCCGGCACCACATGCTCGCTCACCATCGTGAGCACGTCGTAGACGGCGACGGTCTCGCCCTGCTGATTGGTGATCTCGGTGTCCCAGCGCACCTCGCCCCAGCCAGCCCCGAGCCGCAGCGACTTCTGCTTGCAGGTGAGACGCACCCGGATCCGGTCGCCGGGCTTGACGGGCTTGACGAATCGCAGCGAGTCGAGACCGTAGTTGCCGAGCACGGGCCCGTACGGCGGATCGACGAAGAGCCCCGCCGCCGCCGAGATCAGGAAATAACCATGCGCCACCCTGCCGCCGAACAGCGGGTTGCGTGCCGCTTCGGCGTCGCTCATGTGGGCATAGTAGCGGTCCCCGGAAAGCTCCGCGAAGCGCTCGATATCGTCGACGGTAACCTGACGCTCTTCGGAAAGGAGCGTGTCGCCGATCGTCAGTTCATGGAAGGTCTTGCGGAACGGATGCACGCCCGGATCGCGCTGCGTGCCCCCGCGGATCCAGCGTCCGCCGACGGCCGCGAGCGTGTCGGGTGTTCCCTGCAACGCGGTGCGCTGCATGAAGTGCAGCACGCCGCGCAATCCTCCCATCTCCTCGCCGCCTCCGGCGCGACCGGGTCCGCCGTGGATGAGATGCGGCAGCGGCGAGCCGTGACCGGTCGACTCCTTGGCGCAATGCCGGTTCAGGATCAGCAGGCGCCCGTGGTAAGGCGCGAGACCGAGCACCAGCTCGGTCGCGATCGCATCGTCGGCGGTCACGATCGATCCCGCGAGACTGCCCTCGCCGCGCCGTGCAAGCGTGATCGCCTCGCGGGCATCGCGGTACGGGAGCACGGTCGCGACCGGTCCGAAAGCCTCCACGTGATGCACCGCACGCGCGGACATTGCATCGCGGCAGAGGAGCAGCATCGGCGGAACGAACGCACCGCGACGCGCGTCGGCGCCGCTCACCTCGAAGCGCTCGGGATCGCCGTGCACGACGCGCGCGTCGGACGCGAGCTCGCGCACGCGGGCGAGCACCTCGTCGCGCTGCGAGCCGCTCACGACCGGCCCCATACGCACCTCCTTGCGCCGCGGGTCGCCGACGACCACTTTCGCGAGCGCCTCCGAGAGCGCCTCGACCACGGCGCCCGACGACGACGCCGGCACGATCGCCTTGCGGATCGCCGTGCACTTCTGGCCGGCCTTGGCGGTCATCTCGCGCACGACCTCCCTGACGTAGAGGTCGAACTCCGGCGTGCCCGGCCCCGCGTCGGGTCCGAGCACCGAGGAATTGAGCGAGTCGGTCTCCGCCACGAAGCGCACGGAGTTGCGGATCACGATCGGGTGCGCGCGCAGCCGGGTCGCGGTCGACGCGGACCCGGTGAAGGAGACGATGTCCTGACAGGTCAGGTGTTCGAACAGATCGCCCACGCCGCCGCAGATGAGCTGCAGCGCCCCCTCCGGTACGAGTCCGGAATCCACGATCGAGCGAACGACCCGTTCCGTGAGATAGGCCGTCGATGTCGCTGGCTTGACGATCGACGGCACGCCCGCGAGCAGCGCCGGCGCGAACTTCTCGAGCATCCCCCACACCGGGAAGTTGAAGGCGTTGATGTGGAGTGCCGCGCCCTCGAGCGGCAGGCACACGTGCTGACCCACGAAGGTGCCGGTCTTCGACAGCGCCTCGACGCCGCCGTCGAGGAAGACATGGCTATTCGGGAGCTCGCGCCGGCCGCGGCTCGCGTACGCAAAGAGCGTACCGATACCGCCGTCGATGTCGATCCAGGAGTCGCTGCGCGTCGCTCCGGTGGCGTAGGAGAGGTCGTAGAAAGGTTCCTTGTGCGCGGTCAGGTGCTGAGCGAGCGCCTTGAGCAGTCCGCGCCCGTTCGTGAAAGGTCATCCGGCGAAGCGCCGGCCCGCCCACCGCACGCGCGTGCTCGAGCGTGCCCCGGAAGTCGATCCCGCCCGAGGAAGCCACGGCGACGGGCTCGCCCGTCGTCGCGTCCCTGAGCGTGATCGCGTCCCCAGTGCCTGCCTGCCAGCGGCCCTGGACGTAGCTCTCGAGATTCATAGCTGACCTCTTATGCGCGCTCCAGCACGAGCGCGATGCCCTGGCCGACTCCGATGCACATGGTGCAGAGCGCATACCGCCCACCCGTGCGGACGAGCTGGCGGGCAGCCGTGGTCGCGAGCCGTGCGCCGCTGGCGCCGAGCGGGTGACCAAGCGCGATCGCGCCGCCATTCGGGTTGACATGCGGCGCGTCGTCGGCGATTCCAAGCATGCGCAGCACCGCGAGCGCCTGCGAGGCGAACGCCTCGTTGAGCTCGACGACATCCATCCGCTCCATGCCCAGACCCAGCCGATCAAGCAGCTTGCGCGACGCGGGCGCAGGACCGATGCCCATGATGCGCGGCGCCACGCCTGCGACCGCGGCGCCCGCGATACGCGCGATGGGCTTGAGCGAGTACCGTTGCGCGGCGCGCTCGCTCGCGATCAGGAGCGCGCAGGCGCCGTCGTTCACGCCCGAGGCGTTGCCGGCGGTCACGGTGCCGCCCGCGCGGAACGGCGTCGGCAGCCTCGCGAGCGCCTCGAGGCTGGTCTCGCGCGGATGCTCGTCGCGCGCGACGATCACGGGGTCACCCTTCTTCGCGGGCAACGTCACGGGAACGATCTCCTCCGCCAGTACGCCGCTCGCCTGCGCCGCGAGCGCGCGCTGCTGGCTGCGGAGCGCGAAGGCGTCCTGGTCGGCGCGGGACACCTCGAAGTCCGCCGCGACGTTCTCGCCGGTCTCGGGCATCGAATCGACGCCGTACTGATCCCTGAGCAGCGGGTTGACGAAACGCCAGCCGATCGTCGTGTCGTAGATCTGCTGGTTGCGCCCGAACGCCGCGTCGGCCTTCGACAGCACGTAGGGCGCGCGGCTCATGCTCTCGACGCCACCCGCGACCAGCAGCTCAGCCTCGCCCGCGCGGATCATGCGCGCCGCCGTGGCCACGGCATCGAGGCCTGAGCCGCAGAGACGGTTCAAGGTCACGCCCGGCACCTCGATCGGTAACCCGGCGAGCAGCGCCGCCATCCGCGCGACGTTGCGATTGTCCTCGCCCGCCTGGTTGGCGCAGCCGTAGATGACGTCGTCGAGCGCCGCCCATCGCACGTCCGGGTTCCGCTCGACGAGCGCACGCATCGGGATCGCGGCGAGGTCGTCGGTGCGCACGCCCGCAAGCGCACCGCCATGACGGCCGAACGGGGTTCGCACCGCGTCGCAGATGAATGCCTCGCTCACTCCGGATCTCCTGCCGCATCGTCGGCCATGACTCGGCCTGTCACGCGCTGGCTGCGGCCGCGAAAAAGCGCCACCGATTCGCCGCGCTGGTTTGCGACGACGATCTCGTAGAGCCCGCTCCGACCGCCGCGCCAGAGCTCGTCGCGCAGTCGCCGTGAGCGTATCGCCGTCGCGCACCGGCGCCAGAAAGTCGATCGACGCCGCGGCCGCCACCGTGTTGTCGCCATAGGAGTTGCAGGCGAACGCGAACGCGCTGTCGGCGAGCGCGAAGACGAATCCGCCGTGGCAGATGTGATGGCCATTCGTCATGTCCGGGCGCACCTGCATCGTCAGCACCGCCGCGCCCGGCGCCATGCGGCGTGATGTGCATGCCGAGCGACTGCGAAGCGCGGTCCTGCTCGTAAAGCACGCGGGCTGCCCGCTCCGCCGTGCGTTGCGCCACGGTCGGGTCGCTCGCGGTGTCTGTGGTGGCGCCCACGCTTCAGCGCCCTTGGAAAACGCGGCGCGCGCCGGACGGTGAACGCAGCCACGCCCTCGGCATAGTCGGCGGACCAGCCGAGCTCGCGCTGCATGTCACGCTCGACGTCGAGCTGCTCCTCGAGTGTGCGCGACCAGCTGCCGTAGATCGCCTGCTTGGTGCGCGCGAGCCCGAGCGTCGGTGCGGCCGCCAGCGCGAGCGCAAGGCGGTCCACTGTTGCCGCGAGCTCCGCATCGTCGACGCACTCCCAGATGAGTCCCCAGGCGGCGGCCTGTTCCGCCGGGAGCTTCTCGCCCAGCATCGCGAGCCCGATCGCGCGCGCATCGCCGACCAGCCGCGGCAGAAACCAGGTGCCGCCGCTGTCGGGCACGAGACCCAGCCGGCAGAAGGCCTGCACGAACGCGGCCGAGCGCGCCGCGATCACGATGTCGCAGGCGAGCGCGATGTTGGCGCCGGCACCGGCCGCTACGCCGTTGACCGCCGCGATCACCGGCATCGGCAGCGCACGCAGCGCAAGCACCAGCGGCTTGTAGTTCTCCTCGATCGAAGCTCCGAGATCGACGCCCTTCTCCCCGGGAGCGACCGCGCGGTCGCCGAGATCCTGTCCTGCGCAGAAGCCGCGCCCTGCGCCGGTGAGCACCAGCACGCGCGCGCCGTCCGGCACCAGCTGCGCGAGCGCGGCGCGGAGCTCGCGATGCATCTGCGCGTTGAAACTGTTCAGCTTGTCCGGCCGGTTGAGCGTGATCCGCCCGACACCCGACTCGACGGAACAGAGAATCGTCTCGTACTGCATCTGGGCTCCAGGAGCGCGCGTCGATGCCGACCCGCTACTCGTCGTAGGTGATCTCGAGCTCCGGGCTGGTCGGCCGGGCCTGACAACAGAGGATGTAGCCGGCGTCGAGCTCCCAGTCCTCGAGCGCGACATTGTTGTCCAGCGTCACGGTACCGCGCACCAGCTTCGCACGACAGGTCGAACACACCCCGGCGCGGCAGGAGAACGGCAGGTCGATGCCCGCGCGCCCGGCGGCGTCCAGGACGAATTCGTCCGCCGCGGTGACGTCGAAGGTCCGGCGCCGCCCGTCCATCACGACCGTCACGCTCGCGAGATGGTCCGCGCCCGCGGACGGTGCGGACGGCACGGCAGGAACCGGCTCCGGTGCCGGCACTGCTTCGGCCGCACTCGCCGGCGCCTCGCCGACCGGCGTGAAATGCTCGACGTGGATGCGCCCGCGCGCACCGAGCCGGTCGAGCTCGCCACGGATGTCCTCGATCATGGTTCCCGGACCGCAGAGAAAGTACTCGTCCACGGCCACGGGATCGAACGCGCCCTGCGCCAGCTCGCGAACCTTGGCGGCGTCGAGTCGGCCATTGAAGACGTCAAGTTCCTGAGGCTCGCGGCTCATCACGAAATGCACCGAGAACCGCGACACATAGCGGTTCTTGAGTCCCATGATCTCCTCGAGAAACATCGTCCTTGCGATGCCGGTATTGCCGTAGAAGAGCTGGAACCGGCTATCCGGCTCGGCCGCGAGCATGGAAGAGGCGATGCCGAGGACCGGGCTGATGCCGCTGCCGGCGGCGAAGGCGACGCAATACCGGCGTGGTGCCGGCTCGTCGGCCGGCACGCTCGCCGGATGGAAACTCCCGATCGGCGGCAGCACCTCGATCGTATCGCCGACGCGCAATCGCTCTGCAATGAAACGCGACACCGCCCCGCCCGGCTGCACGCGCACGCCGAGCTCGAGATCAGGCGCGCCCGGAGGGCTGACGATCGAATACGTCCGGCGCTCCTCGCGCCCGTCGAGCATGACCCGGAGCGCGACGTGCTGTCCGGGTTCGTGGACATATGCCTCGCGAAAATCCTCGGGTATTGCGAGCCGAAGCCGCACCGCATCCTCGGCGGCCGCGGTGCGGCTCGTGAGCTTGAGTGCGTGGAACCTGAGCATTCGCGGCCAGGCTCAGTGGCACTTGAAACGGTCGAAAGGTTCGAGACAGCTTTCGCAGCGGTACAGAGCCTTGCAGGGCGTCGAGCCGAACTCGCTCAGGCGGCGCGTCGACTTCGAGCCGCAGCGGGGACAAGCGAGCTCGCGGTCGGCGCCTGGCGGGGCGATGCCGTATTCGCGCAGCTTCCGATGGCCTTCGGCGCTGATCCAGTCGCTGCTCCAGGGCGGCGAGAGCTTGTCGTAGGCGCTTGCGCCCTCGAAGCCCGCCTGCCGCAGGGCCAGCACGATGTCGCGGCGTATCACCGCGGTTGCGGGACAGCCTGAGTAGGTGGGTGACACCGCGACCCGTACCTTCCCGTCCGGACTCAGCTCTACGGCGCGCACGACACCCAGATCGAGCACGGAGAGCACCGGGATCTCGGGGTCGGCCACATCCGCGAGGACCGCGCGCACGCGCGCCTCGATGGCCGCCGGCGCGGCGACGAACGTCGGGTATTCTCGGATCGCGGTCATCGCCGCCCTACCAGCTCGCGCCGCGATAGGTGCGCGGCAGATGCTGCATCTCGGCAAGCAGGTAGCCAAGATGCTCGCTGTGGTGACCCTGCTTGCCGTACCAGCGGAAGCTCACAGCAGGCGGTCTCCCGAGCGTCGCCTCGCGGAGCACCGCGTCGATCCGCGCCGACCACGCCGCCGCGATCGGCGCCATTGGCGGCGCAACACCTGCGGCGATCATCTCCCGGTCGAGCCCATCCGTCTCGACGAGCTCGTTGGTGTAGGGCCAGAGCGCGTCGAGAGCCCGCTGCATGCGCGCGTGGCTTTCCTCCGTGCCGTCGCCGAGCCGGATCATCCAACCCGAGCTGTAGGTCAGGTGATAGCGCGTCTCCTTGAGCGCCTTGGCGGCGATCGCGGCGAGGCGTGTGTCCGACGAAGAAGCCAGGCCTGTGTAGAGATCGTGCTGCCAGGCGTCGAACAGGAATTGCCGTACGATCGTGTGTGCGAAGTCCCCGTTTGGCTGCTCTACGAGCATAGGATTCACGAACTCATGCTCTTCGCGCAGGAAGGCGAGCGCATCCTCATCGCGGCCCTGGCCCTCGAGCTCACCGGCGTAGGCCAGGAGCAGCCGCGCCTGGCCCATCAGGTCGAGGGCGGTGTTCGCTAGGCCGAGGTCCTCCTCGAGCGCCGGCGCATGGCCGATCAACTCGCCCAGCCGCTGGGCGAGGATCAGGCTCGCATCCGCGAGCCGCAGCACGTAGCGCAGCCTCGGCGCCGGCTCCGCAGCACTCGACGCAGCCGTCGCCGGCGCTGTCGCGCTCACAGCGTCTTCACCTCATCCGGGATGTCGTAGAACGTCGGATGCCGGTACACCTTGTCGCGTGCCGGCTCGAACAACGCATCCGCTTCGCCCGGATCCGACGCCAGGATGTCGGAAGAGAACACGACCCAGATGCTGACGCCCTCCTGGCGGCGGGTGTACACGTCTCGGGCGTGCTCGAGCGCCATGCGCGCATCGGTGGCGTGCACGCTGCCGACATGCTTATGGTCAAGACCCGATCGCGCGCGGATGAAGACCTCATAGAGCGCCCAGCCATCGATCCGCTCCTCAGTGTCAGGCATGTCGAATCCTCCGGCGACCGGGTCAGGCTGCGGCGCGGGCGGCGGCCGCACGCTTTGCCGCATGGACGACCGCGGCCTCGCGCACCCAGCGGCCCTCCTCGTGCGCCTGGCGCTTTGCGGCCATGCGCTCGCGGTTGCAGGGTCCGTGGCCCTTGAGCACTGCTTCGAACTCCTGCCAGTCGATGGCGCCAAAGCGGTAGTGCTCGCTGGCCGCGTCCCATGCCAGCTCGGGATCCGGCATCTTGAGCCCCAGAAAATCCGCCTGCGGCACGGTGAAATCGACGAACTTCTGTCTGAGCTCGTCGTTCGAAAAGCGCTTGATCTTCCAGCGCATCGATTGCGCGCTGTGCGTCGAATCCGTATCCGGCGGACCGAACATCATCAGAGACGGCCACCACCAGCGGTCGAGTGCGTCCTGTGCCATGCGACGCTGGTCCTCCGTACCGCGCGCGAGCCGGAGCATGATCTCGAAGCCCTGCCGCTGGTGAAAACTTTCTTCCTTGCAGATGCGCACCATCGCACGCGCATACGGCCCGTACGAGCAGCGGCAGAGCGGGATCTGGTTCATGATCGCCGCGCCATCCACCAGCCAGCCGATCGCGCCGATGTCCGCCCACGTCAGTGTCGGGTAGTTGAAGATGCTCGAGTACTTGGCGCGCCCGTCGAGCAGCTGGTCGACCAGTTCCTCACGCGACACGCCGAGCGTTTCCGCGGCGGCATACAGATACGCGCCGTGACCGCCTTCATCCTGGACCTTTGCCATCAGGATGGTCTTGCGCAGCAGGCTCGGCGCGCGAGTGATCCAGTTGCCCTCGGGCAGCATGCCGACTATCTCGGAGTGAGCGTGCTGTGAGATCTGCCTCACGAGCGTGCGCCGGTAGGCGTCGGGCATCCAGTCCTTGGGCTCGATCTTCTCCTCCGCGTCGATACGCGCCTGGAATCGCGCCGCGCGTTCGGCGTCGCTCGCCGCATCGGGCGGCGCGGGCTCACGCCCCGCCGCATCCAGACCCTGTGTGTACATGCCGTACCTCGACCTCCGGGTGCGCTGTTGACTGTGACACAGAGTTCACGCTTGTGCAATAATTTCTGTGTCATATTTGACAGCGCCCGAGGACCGGATGAGGACACGTGTTCCTGCGACCGCCGCCGCACTCGTCGGCCGCTTCCGGCGTCAGCGACCGCTCCGCGCGGGATCGCTGCTGGTGACGATCTTCGGCGATTCGATCACGCCGCTGGGCGGCGTCGTTACGCTCGCCAGCCTGATCCGCCTGGCGGCGCCCTTCGGCGTCAACGAACGGCTGGTGCGAACCTCGGTGGCGCGGCTGGCGCAGGACGGCTGGCTTGCGAACCGGCGCGAGGGACGCCTGAGCGAATACCGTCTCACGGAAACGGGGCGAACCCGGTTCGTGGATGCGACGCGGCGGATCTACGCATCGAATCCGAACACCTGGTCCGGATCATGGACACTCGTCCTGCTGCCGCCGGCCGGACGTGGCGAGCTGCGCCGGCAGTTGCAGTGGCACGGCTTCGGGCAGATCGAGCCCGGAGTCCTCGCCCATGCGACGCTCACCGCGACTGAGGCGCGTCAGGCCTGCGCACCATTGCCGGGCGGCGAGCACGTGCTGGTCTTTACCGCAAACGGGCTGGATCCGCGAACCGACCGGCGCGTAGCGACGTCTAGCTGGGAGCTCGGGGCGCTGGCCACGCGCTACCGGCGCTTCATGGCTGCATTCGAACCGCTGCGCACGGCGCTGGACACGGGCCCGACGCTCGAACCGGAATCGGCCTTCGTCGTCCGCACGCTGCTTTTGCACGAGTTTCGCAAGGTGCACCTGCGCGACCCGCTGCTGCCCGCGCCGCTGCTGGCTGCTGACTGGGCCGGTTTCGCGGCGTACGAGCTGTGCCGCGATCTGTATGCCCGCGTCTTCCAACCCGCGCAGGTACACCTGGCGACGCACGCCCGTCGGCTCCGCGGGCCGCTCCCATCAATCGATCCCGCGACGTATGCGCGCTTCGGCGGGCTCGCCCGCGCGGGTCAGACGACAAGCGCCCAGTAACCCACGTCGACCCAGCGCCCGAACTTCCACCCGACCTCGCGCATCACGCCCGAGTGCACAAAGCCGAGACGCTCGTGAAGCGCGATGCTCGCCGGGTTCGGGAGCGCGATGCCGGCCAGGACCACGTGCACGTCACGACGGCGAAGCTCCGCCAGGAGCGCTTCGTAGATTCGTCGGCCGTGACCCCGGCGCTGGAACCGCGCGTCCACATACACGCTGCTCTCGACCGTGTACCGATACGCCGCACGCGTCTTCCAGGTCGAGGCCCTGGCATAGCCGGCGAGCACACCCGTGTCCTCGATCACTAGCCAGGGCAGCGTTGCCGCACGGATCCGGCGGGCCATCTCCCGCGCCTCGAGCGGTGTTTCGTCAAAGGTTACGGTCGTATCGGTGACGTGGTGGTTGTAGATCGCACAGATCCGCGCGGCGTCATCCGCGCGAGCAGGCCTGATCGCGAACGGCGAGGCGTCAGCGGACATTCCGCTCATGCCCCGGCAGCGCGACGAACTCGCCGATGAATGCGCCCGCCCGGGCACCCGCAAAGCTCAGGGTCGCGCGCATTTCGATACGTGCCGGCCGGCCGCGCGCGACTGCCGACCGGAACCGCTGCCAGCGCTCCTCACCCGGCGCGGTCGCCTCTGCTTCGAACTCACCGGCGATGGCCTGCTCGAAGTCCATCTCGCTGCGCCGGATCACGAGCCGCCCGGCGAAACCCTCGGCCGTGAGCCGCAGGTGCAGCAGCGCCCACGCGGCGAGTGTCGCGACCGCCGCGGCGCTGCCGCCGAACACGGTGCGGCGATGATTGATGTTGGGCGCGAGCGGCGCGGCGAGACGCACCTGCGCCGGGGAGGCTTCGAGGACCGTTACCTGCATCGCCGCGGAGAGCGGGATGTGCTCGTGCAGGTAGTGTTCGAGTTCCCGCGGATTCATGCATCCAGCGCGGCCAGGACGGCCGGGTGCAGCACGCCATTCGTCGCCAGCACGCTCGTACTGTCGAGCCCCATCGGCCGGCCATCCAGGTCGGTGAACCTGCCCCCCGCCGCCTCGACGATCACCGCGCAGGCACCTACGTCGAGGATGTTCACGTCCGACTCGATCACGGCGTCGATGCGGCCCGACGCAAGCAGGTGGTAGTGAAGAAAGTCCCCATAGCCTCGGATCCGCGACAGCCGGCCGATCATCCGCCCGACCGCGGGCCAGCGCGGACCCGTCGCAAGCGTTTTCAGGTTGCCGGTGGAGAGCGCCGCCGATTCGAGCGTGTCGATGTGGCTAACGGCGATGGGCGCGTCATTGAGCCAGGCGCCCACGCCGATCTCAGCGTAGGCCAGTTCGCCGTAGACGGGCGCCGAGGACACGCCCACGATCAGTCGGCCCCTGTACATGAGCGCGATCTGTGTCGAAAACATCGGATACTCGCGCACGAAGGCCTTGGTGCCGTCGATCGGGTCGACGATCCAGACATGATCGGCGTCGAGGGAGGTCGTGCCGGTTTCCTCGCCGTAAAAACCGTGCCCGGGAAACCGCCCCGTCACGATGCCGCGGATGACCTTCTCCGCCTCGACGTCGGCTTCCGTGACCGGCGACTTGTCGGCCTTGATCGTGACCTTGAGATTGCGCTGGTAGTAGCGCCGGATCACGTCCGCCGCGGCGGTAGCGGCGTCGAGCGCGGCGGTCAGGAACTCCGAGTGACCCATGACGTATTCGACCTCCTGCGATGCGCACCGACGCTGTGATGTCGACGTTTCCGGATCCTGCGTTCAACATATCAGCTTCGGAACCACGTTGCGCCAGAGGAGTCGGAGTCTGGATGGGACGTTCAGAGTCAACGCGCATGCGCTGCGGCAGGCGTTGCGCATTCAGCGCCGCTGTCGCGATCGGGGCGCTGCTGGCCGGATGCGAAGGCAGGCTGAGCGCGGATCTCGCAACCGGATCCGCCGGCTGACCCCGAGATCAACCAGGTGCGGATCAGCCTGCTCGGCCTCGAGTTCCGCAAGAGCGACGGCGGGACCGCGACCCTCGAGTTTCGCGCCGGGGAGCCTGTCGACCTGCTCGATTTGCGCGAGGGCGATCCGATGCGCCTGTTCACCGGTGAGCAACTGCCAGCGGGGCAATACACCGGGGTGCGGCTGCTGTTCGACGAGGGCGAAGATGGGACCGTGGTCAGCACGAACGGCGACGTGTTCCCGCTCCTTCTGTCCGACGGCCCGTTCGCCCAGGTCGACTTCACCGTCCAGGACGACGAAAGCAGCCGTGAGCTCCTGACCCTTACGCTGGATCTGCGCCAGTCCCTGCGCTTCGACGACGTCGACGATGAACACACACTGACTCCGGTCCTGCGCACGGTACGCACGGACGAGGCGGCGCAGGTCCAAGGGGGCGTGAACGCAAGCTGCCCGGCGGGCACGTCCCTGATTCTGGGCGGCGCGGTCTATGCGTTCGCCGGCGCAGATGCCACCCCCGACGATCTCGACGGCGCGGCGGCCGAGCCTTACGCCACGACCAGCGTGGTGCTCGACTCGGACAGCGGCCAGTTCAGCTACGCATTGCGTTTTCTTCCCGCGGGCGATTACACGCTCGCCCTCTCATGCAGGGGCAACGAGGACGAGCTGGGCACGGACGACGACCTGGAGTTCGGCGATGCCCAGAGCGTGAGCATCGAGGCGGGGGAAGTGCTGCAGCGCAATTTCAGTTGAAAGCCTTCAGCACCTCTCGGGTCAGGTCCCAGCGATCGAATCCCTGTTTGCCGAAGTCGAGTCCACGACGCACGATCACGAGCCTGTGCGAGGGCACGACGATGACGTACTGCCCGCGGTTCCCGGCGGCGGCGTAGGCGTCCCTGGGCACGTCGTGCCGGTCGGCCGGCACCAGCCACCATTGCCCGCCGTACTGCCGCCCCGTCGTGGCCGTCGCAGGCGCCGGCGTGCGCACGAAGTCGATCCACGCCTGCGAAACCAGCCGCTCGCCGTTCCAGACACCGCCGTTCAGGTACAAGAGACCAAAGCGCGCCAGGTCGCGCGAGTTCGAGTACACCTGGCTGCTCAGCACGAAGTCGCCGAAGCGGTCGACGCTCACGAGCGTGTTGCGCATGCCGATGCGATCGAGGAGCGCCCGCCTCGGAAACTCGAGATACGTGCGGGCGTTGCCGAGCGCGCGCTTCATGGCGTAGACGGCGAGCAGCGTGTCGTAGTTCTCGTAGTTCCACGCAGTGCCGGGCTCGCGCGCGAGCGGGCGGCTCCGCGCGCCTGCAGTCGAGCTCGCGCCCGCCCAGTAGGAGAGGCCCGACCCGGTCGCGTATTCGAGCCCGTCGTCGTCCACGGGCTCGAGGCCGCTCGCCATGTTGAGCACGTGACGCAGCGTGATGCGGGCGCGCGGGTCGGTTCCCGCCGCAGCGCCCGCCGGCAGCCAGTCGACGTCGAGTGGTGCGTCGAGCGACATCTTTCCACGATCGACGAGCATTCCTATCAGCGTCGCGGTGATGCTCTTTGCCGCGGACCAGGTGCGCGTACGTGTGCCGACGTCGACACCCGGGGCGTAGCGCTCATGGACGAGCCTGCCGTCGTGCACGACGAGCAGACTCAACGTCACCTGTTCCGGCGACTCGCGATCAAAGGCCCAGTCGGACGCCGCCGTGAGCGCCGCTGCATCGATGCCGGCAGGCAGCTCGGTATCCTCGATGAGGTCGCCCTCCGGCCAGGCGATCTTCGCGGGATCCCCCGGTGGCGGCGGCATGGCGAGTGATGGCAGCTCGTCGATCGCCTCGAAGCCCTGATCGGGCGCGAGGATCACGCAGCCGACACCATCGCGAAAGGCGGCGCGCATGACGGGTGTTGGGCCCGAGACGGCGCCGACCGCCACTGTCCTTCGAACACGGTCGACGACGTAGTCGCCACCGGTTGGCGTGCCGACCGGTTGCGGCAGGAACGCAAGCTCCTGGGCGAAGACCTGCTCGAGCGTCCGGTGACTCGTGAAGAGGCCGTTGCACATCATGAGCGCCTGCTGCCCGTGCCGGATCATCTGGCGCTGCGGGGCCCAGTAGTCGTATCGCTCGACTTGCTCGGCCGAGCCTGTGGCGGGCACGAACGTCAGGGACGCGAGCATGATCGCAAGGCGGCGGATCATGGCGTCGGATGATAGCGACTGGCTTGACAGCCTTCCCGTCCTTCCATACGTTGCTCGTGCCGCCAGGTGATCCCGCGCGTAAGCGTCGGGATAACGGGAAGCCGGTTCGAAGCCGGCGCTGCCCCCGCAACGGTAGTCGAGTCAATGCTGCATCGGCCGGATCGTCCGGCACCCACTGCGTTCCGATGGGCGTGGGAAGGGGATGCATGCCGGGTCGCAAGACCTGCTCGAGAGCCCGGAGACCGGCCTGACGGTATGAGACCAGCCACGCGGCGGGCGGGCGGCGGGTGTGTGCCTTCGGGCCGAACCCCCTCCTCCTGCCAGGCTGGATGCACCGTCACCTTGCGGGAGCGCTTGGGGGTTCAAATGCTCGATTCATCCGGATTGCCTCTTCGAGGCGCCTGCGTCGCGGTATCGATTGCGGTCGCCGCACCGGTCGTTGCCCAGGATTCGGTGCCCGAAGACCGACGCGTCGTCGTCACCGCGACGCGCGTGCCGACGCCGATCGAGGAAGTACTGGCCTCGGTCATCGTGATCGGTCGCGAGGAGATCGATCGCAGCCTGGCGGGCGATGCCGCCGATCTGCTGCGGTTTCACGCCGGGCTCGAGATTGGTCGCAACGGTGGGCCCGGCCAGACGACCTCGATCTTCATCCGCGGTGCCGAGAGCAACCACACGCTGGTGATGATCGACGGCGTGCGGATCAACCCAGGCACGATCGGACAGCCGCCACTGCAGAACCTCGCGCCCGGACTGATCGAGCGGATCGAGGTCGTCAAGGGCCCGCGCTCCGCGCTCTACGGGACCGATGCGATCGGCGGCGTCGTCAATGTCATCACGCGGCGCGGGTCACGCGACGGCTGGACGGCGGAAGTCGGATACGGAGATTACGAGACGAGCGAGGCAAGCTTCAGCGGCGGATTCTCGGGGCGCGCGGGCGATCTGGACCTGGGGCTTTCCTGGATCGACAGCCAGGGCTTCCCGACCCGCAGCGACGATTCGGTGGACCGCGGCTTCGACAACCTGAGTCTCACGATGGGCGGGCACTCGGCCGTCGGCGCGATGGATCTGACGGCGCGTCTCTGGCATGCGGAAGGCAACACCGAATATTCCGATTTCTTCCTGGCGCCGGTCGATCAGGACTTCGACAACTCCGCGGCCTCGCTGAGCGGCGCGGTCGCGACCGGTGGCCAGGGTCGCCTGACCATCACCGCCGCCTACATGAAAGACGAGATCCGTCAGAACCAATCGCCGGACTTCCTCGAGACGGGCCGGCTGACGCTCGACGCGCAGCAGGACTGGCGCGTGAACGACCAGCACTCGGTCTCGGCGGGCGTGCAGTACTCGGACGAGGACGCCGAGTCGCTATCCTTCGGCTTGCCGTTCGACGAGACGACCGAGTTCTGGAACCTGTTCGTGCAGGATCAGCTCGATTACGGGGCGCACCGCGGCGTATTGGCGGTCGGCTACACCGATCACGAGACCGCCGGCAGCGAAGTCACGTGGAACGCCGAGTATGCCTACGCCTTTGGCGATGCCACGGAGCTCGTGCTGTCCGGCGGCACGGGGTTTCACGCTCCCGACGCCACCGACCGGTTTGGCTTCGCTGGCAACCCGGCGCTCGAGCCGGAGCGGTCGAAGAGCCTCGCCGCGGAGTTGCGCCACCACATCGGTGAACGACACGCGTTCCGGCTGGGCGTCTACGAGAACGAGATCGAGGACCTGATCGAGTTCGTGCCGCTGCCTGTTGACCCGTTTGGTGAGATCCGTAACGTCGCGGAAGCGCGCATCCAGGGCGTCGAAGCAGGCTACGCATATGCAGGCGAACTCTGGTCGCTCGATGCCGAGCTCGCGCTCGCCGATCCGGAGAATCGCAGCACCGGGGAGCAACTGCCGCGGCGGGCGAAGGAAAGCTTCACGCTCGCTGTCCTGCGGCGCTTCGAGCGGTTCGACCTCGGGGTCAACCTGCTCGCGGTGGGCGAGCGGACTGACGTCGGCTTCCCCGACCCGGTCGAGCTCGACGGCTACGTGCTCGTCGATCTGACCGCGGGCCTCCGGATCACCGATCGACTGTCCTTGCGCGCGCGCGTCGAGAACCTGCTGGACGAGGATTACGAGCTGGCGGACGGATTCAACACACCGGAGCGCGGCGTGTACGTGGCGCTTCGCTACGGGCAATCGAGATAGCGAGCACGATCACGCGGCGCTAAGCTCGCGGACTCGCCAAGGAGGTACCGCATCATGGCAACCAGGAAATCGGCCACGCGCGCCCGTCGGCGTACCGTGAGAAAGGTCAAGTCCGCGGTCAGGAAGGGTCGACGGACCGTGCGTCGGGCAGCCCTCAAGGAAAAGGTGGCGCGCCGCAAGTCTGCCGTGCGACGGAAAGTCGCTCGACGCAAGTCTGCGGGGCGCCGGAAAGTCGCGGCCCGCGGAACCGCGGCTCGCAGGACCGCCCAGGTCAAGCGCAAGGATGGGCGGCCGGCCGACTGGCCCGCGCTCACGCCCTACATGACCGTGAGCGATGCGGGCGCGAGCCTCAAGTTCTACGACGCGGCATTCGGCTTCAAAGTCACAGGTCAGGTCATGCGAAACGATGCCGGGGCGGTCATGCACGCCGGCATGCGTCTCGGCGATACCGCGATCATGTTCGCGCCGCAGGGCATGTCGAACGAAATGCGTGCGCCCGCCGCGAGCGGCGCGACCGACAGCCTGTCGCTTTACGTGTACGTTTCCGACGTCGATGCGCTTGCCGCCCGCGCGGAGCGCGCTGGGGCAAAGGTGTTGCAGCGCCCGGCCGATCAGTTCTGGGGCGACCGGATCGCGGTCTTCAAGGACCCGGACGGCTACCACTGGACCTTCGCCACGAACGTCGGGGAGTTCGACGCGGAAAAGGCGCCAAAGGGCTGAGGCCGTCGCGATGGGAAATCGGCTGAGCCGGATCTACACGCGCACCGGCGACGATGGGACGACCGGGCTCGGCGACGGCACGCGGGTGCCCAAGGAGCACCCGCGCGTCGAGGCCTATGGCTCGGTCGACGAGGCATCGAGCGCGATCGGCATGGTGCTGGCGGTGCCCGGCCTTCCCACCGGCGATCACCGAGTGCCTGGTCGAGGTGCAGCACGAGCTGTTCGACCTGGGCGGCGAGCTCTGCATCCCGGGGCACCGCGCCATCACCGATGCGCACGTGACGCGGCTCGAGCACGCGCTGGACGGCTTCAACGAGCCACTGCCGCCTCTAAAGGACTTCATCCTGCCGGGCGGCGGCGCAGCGGCCGGTGCCTGTCATCTCGCGCGCACGATTACGCGGCGCGCGGAGCGGCGCGTCTGGGAACTGGCCCGCACCGAGCCGGTAGCACCGCCGGTCGCGCAGTACCTGAACCGGCTGTCCGACCTGCTGTTCGTCGTCGCGCGCGTGCTGGCACGGCACGAGAGCGGCAGCGAGGTGCTCTGGCGTCATCAGCGGTAGTTCTTGCGGGCGTCGTCGAGGGCTGCGCAGGTAGCGCGGGTGCCGGCCGCGAGCCGCGGCGTGGCGCGCGCCATGGTGTCGGCGGGCAGCGCGTAGACCGCGCCGGTGCGCACGGCGCGGACGCTCTCCCAGCGCCGCCACATCGCGAGCGGATCCGCGATCGTGTCGTCGGTGCTCACGATCACCTCCGGATCCGCGGCGATGACCGCCTCGAGCGATACTGGCGGCGCGAGCTGCGGCAGGTCGGCGAACACGTTGCGCCCGCCGCAGAGTTCGACGACCTCGCTGATGATGTGCCGGCCGTTCACGGTGTAGACCGGCTGATCGTCGAGCTGGATGAACACGCTCACGGGCCGCGCCGACCGGTGGAGACGCCGCAGCTCGGAGATTTCCCGATCGAATCCCGCGGCGGCGGCCTCGGCCACCGCTGGCGTCCCGGCGATCGCACCGATGGTCCGGAGCGCGATCGGTACGTCGGCGAGACGGTAGGTCGCGATCTCGCGGTGAGTGAGCTTGAGCGCATCGAGACGCTCGACCACGTCGTCGGGCGTGCCAGACGCCCAGGTCAGGACCATGTCCGGCTGCAGGGCCAGCAACCGCTCCATGTCGACGCGCCAGGCGTCGCCGATGCGCGGCAGGCTTCGCGCCTCCGTGGGGTAATCGCTGTACTCGACGACCCCGACGAGGAGGTCGCCCGCGCCCGCGGCGTACACGAGTTCGGTGAGATGTGGCGCGAGGCTCACGATCCGCGGCCGTGCCGGCGCGGCCTGGGCCGCGGCGCCGGCGAGCAGTACCACGACAACGAACGACGCGAGCCGTCGCCTCACGCGCCCGCGAGCTCGGTCTCGAAGCGCAGCAGCGCGCGGAGCAGCGGCCAGTCGAAGGCCAGTCCCGGATCGGTCTTGCGGCCCGGCGCGACGTCGCTGTGGCCGACGACGGCTTCCACCGACAGCCCTGGATAGACCCCGATCAGGGCCGAGATCAGCCGTGCAAGCCGAACGTACTGGATGGATTCGTACGCGCTGGCGTCGGTGCCTTCGAGCTCGATACCGATCGAGAAGTCGTTGCAGCCGCTCCGTCCCTGCCACTGCGACGGACCGGCATGCCACGCGCGGCGCTGAAACGGCACGTATTGCACGATCTCGCCGTCGCGGCGGATGAGCGCATGCGCGGATACGCGCAGCCCGGAGACCCCGGCAAAGAATGGGTCCGCGTCCGCGGGCAGCGTGTTGGTGAAGAGCGCGTCGATCCACGGACCCCCGAACTCGCCGGGCGGCAGGCTGATGCCATGCACCACCACGAGATCGACGACCGTCCCCGGCGGCCGATCGTCGCAATTGGGAGATTGCACCTGCCGCGCGCCGGCAAGCAATCCGGTCGTCGTGTCGATGTCGAGGCCGCTCGTGGTTCCGGACGCCCGGCTCTGTCTGCGCATCCGGGCATGATGCCCGTCGCCCCGGCACGCCGCCAGCCGCGCGGTACCCGCTGACCGGAAGCGTCTAGAATTCCGGCGCGGCAAGAACGCGGAACTCGGATGGACTCAAAGCTCGAACTCGTCCGGCGCGACCTCGCAGTCGTCTGGCACCCCTGCACGCAGATGAAGGACCACGAGTGGCTGCCGATGGTGCCGATCGCACGCGGCTCGGGCGCCTGGCTCTACGACTACGACGGCCGGCGCTACCTCGACGCGATCAGCTCGTGGTGGGTAAACCTGTTCGGCCACGCGAACCCGCGCATCAACGCCGCGCTCACCGCGCAGCTCGGCAGGCTCGAGCACGTGCTGCTGGCCGGCTTCACGCACGAGCCGGCCGTCGCCCTCGCCGAGCGGCTGACCGCGATCGCGCCGCGCGGCCTCACGCGCTGCTTCTACGCCGACAACGGCTCGAGCGCGATCGAGGTCGCGCTCAAGATGAGCTTCCACTTCTGGCGCAATCGCGACCGGCCGCGCAAGCGCCGCTTCGTCACGCTCAGCGAACAGCTACCACGGCGAGACGCTGGGTGCGCTCGCGGTCGGCAACGTCGAGCTCTACCGGGAAATCTACCAGCCGCTGCTGATGGACGTGATCACCGCGCCCTCGCCCGACTGCTATCTGCGCGAGGAGGGCGAGAGCTGGGAAGCGCACAGCCGGCGCAGCTTCGCGGCGATGGACGCGCTCCTGGCCAGGCATGCGGACGAGGTCTGCGCGGTCATCGTCGAGCCGCTGGTGCAGTGCGCCGGCGGCATGCGCATGTACCACCCCGTTTACCTCGAGCTGCTCCGCTCCGCATGCGACCGGTACGGCGTGCATCTGATCGCGGACGAGATCGCGGTCGGGTTCGGCCGCACCGGCACGATGTTCGCCTGCGAGCAGGCCGGCATCGCTCCCGATTTCCTCTGCCTTTCGAAGGGCCTGACCGGCGGCTACCTGCCGCTGTCGGCGGTGCTCACCGGCGACGCCGTCTACGACGCGTTCTACGACGAGTACTCGAGTCAGCGCGCGTTCCTGCACTCGCACAGCTACACCGGCAATCCGCTCGCCTGCACGGCCGCGCTCGCCACGCTCGACATCTTCGCCGAAGATCGCGTGATCGAGCGCAACCGCGGGCTCGCCGCGCACCTGGGTGCCCGCGCGCACGAGCTCGGCGGGCTGCCGCACGTCGCCGAGGTACGGCAGACCGGGATGATCGTCGCGGTCGAGATGGCGCCGAACGGCGATCGCGCCGCCGCCTACGACTGGCGCGAGCGGCGCGGCCTGCGCGTCTACCGTCACGGACTCGAGCACGAGGCGCTGCTGCGACCGATCGGCAACGTCGTGTATTTCATGCCGCCGTATGTCGTCGAGCCTGCGCAGATCGACGCGCTGGTGGC
The DNA here is from genome assembly GCA_963728295.1 of uncultured Gammaproteobacteria bacterium. Lineage (GTDB taxonomy): Bacteria > Pseudomonadota > Gammaproteobacteria > Steroidobacterales > Steroidobacteraceae > DATJKD01. The sequence goes on from CAVSKB010000019.1 coordinate 798,818, forward strand.
GACAGCGCGCGACGGGATCGGGCTCGCCACGTGCGATTGACCCGGGTGCACTGCGCCGCGCCGCTGGTTGAGGGTGGGGAAGCCACGCTGCCCGACGCCGCGGCAACGCACGTCAGGCGCGTCCTTCGGCTGCATGCGGGCGATCCGCTGGTGCGTCTTCGATGGGCGCGGCAGCGAGCATCGCGCCGAGATCGCCTCGATCGCGGGCGGTACCGTACGCGTCCGATTGCTCGAGCGCGTGGCCGGCCGGCCGGAATCCCCGCTCGCGATCACGCTGGTCCAGGGAGTCTCGCGCGGCGAGCGCATGGACTGGACGGTGCAGAAAGCGACCGAGCTCGGGGTGTGCATGATCGCCCCGGTGCTCACCGCGCGGAGCGTCGTGCGCCTCGATGCCCGCCAGGCCGAGGCGAAGCTGCGTCACTGGCAGGGCATCGTCGTCGCCGCGTGCGAGCAATCGGGCCGCAGCGTAGTCCCTGAACTGCGGCCGCCGGAACCGCTGCGCGCATGGCTCGCGCGACCAACCGGGGCAGTCCTGCGCCTCGTCCTCGATGCGGACGCGGGCGTCGAGCTCGCCGCGATGCCCGCGCCAGCCGGTGCCGTGGAGCTGCTCATCGGCCCAGAGGGCGGCTTCGACGAGGACGAAGTCGCAACCGCGCGCAGCGCCGGCTTTCGGCCGGCACGGCTCGGGCCGCGGGTGCTTCGCACCGAGACCGCCGGGATCGTCGCGCTTGCGGTCCTCCAGTCACACTGGGGCGACCTGGCCGCCGCGAGCAGCTCCTGAGCGTGAGCGCCGGTCAAGGTTCGATAGAATCCTCGAGGCACCGCGTCCCAGGGACGGCCATGGATATCCGCGCCGGTTTCGCAGGCACCGTCGGCAACACGCCGCTGATCCGGCTTGACAGCTTCAGCCGGGACACGGGCTGCGAGATCCTGGGCAAGGCCGAGTTCATGAATCCCGGCGGCTCGGTCAAGGACCGCGCCGCGCTCGGAATCCTGCTCGCCGCCGAGCGAGAGGGACGGCTGAAGCCCGGCGGGACCATCGTCGAGGGCACGGCGGGAAACACCGGGATCGGTTTTGTGCACCTCGCCAACGCGCGCGGCTTTCGCTGCGTGATCGTGATGCCGGACAACCAGTCGCCCGAGAAGGCCGCACTGCTCACGGCGCTCGGTGCCGAGGTGCGGATCGTCAAGACGGTGCCCTACAGCGATCCGAATCACTACCAGAAAGTTGCCGGGCGTCTCGCCGACGAGCTGCCGAATGCGATCTGGGGCAATCAGTTCGACAACACTGCGAATCGCGATGCGCACTTTGCGACCACGGGGCCGGAGATCTGGCGGCAGACCGACGGCCGGATCGACGCGTTCGTCTGCGCCACGGGGACCGGCGGCACCTTCGGCGGCGTGTCGCGCTCGCTCAAGGACGCCAATCCGCGCGTGCGCTGCGTGCTCGCCGACCCGCTCGGCAGCGCACTCTACCAGTGGGTCCGAAGCGGAGAGCTCCGGTCGGAGGGTTCGAGCTCCGTCACCGAGGGGATCGGCATCGGTCGGGTAACGGCGAACCTCGCAGGCTCGCCGATCGACGACGCCGTGCGCGTCGCGGATCCGGATGTCGTCGCTACCGCGTATCGGCTCCTGCACCGCGAAGGGTTATTCCTGGGCGGCACGAGCGGCGTCAACGTCGCCGCAGCCGTCCAGGTCGCACGCCAGCTCGGCCCCGGCCACGTGATCGTGACGATCCTGTGTGACGTCGGCGTGCGGTACCTGTCGCGCCTTTACGACGCCGGATGGCTCGCCGCGAAGGGCCTTGCCGACGCGGCTCTTGCACGGTAGCCCCCGCTCCCTGAGCGGTGCTACAGTCCTCGGCCCTCACGCGGATTGTTCGATACGGAGGTTGTCATGTCCCTGAGAATTGGTGATCGGGCCCCGGACTTTTCCGCCGAAACGACGACGGGTTCGATCCACTTTCACGAATGGCTCGGCGATTCCTGGTGCGTGCTTTTCTCGCACCCGAAGGACTTCACGCCGGTGTGCACGACCGAGCTCGGCTATCTCGCCCGGCTCGAGCCGGATTTCCAGCGCCGCAACTGCAAGGTGATCGGGCTGTCGGTCGACCCGGTGACCGATCACCAGCGCTGGCTTGGCGACATCAAGGCCGCGACCGGCGGCGTCGTAGGCTATCCGCTGATAGGCGACCGCGATCTCGCAGTGGCGAAGCTCTACGACATGCTGCCGGCGGACGCCGGCGCGAGCTCCGAGGGTCGCACGGCGGTCAACAACCAGACGGTGCGCACGGTGTACCTGATCGGGCCCGACAAGCTCATCAAGGCGATGCTGGTATATCCGATGAGCTCGGGACGGAATTTCGACGAGGTGCTGCGGCTGCTCGATTCCTGCCAGCTCACGGCGAAGTTCAAGGTGGCAACACCCGTCAACTGGAAGCAGGGTGAGGACGTCATCATCGTGCCGGCAGTATCGGACGAGGAGGCGCGTCAGCGTTTTCCGGGCGGCTGGAAGGCCGTGACGTCCTATATGCGCGTGGTGCCCCAGCCGAAGAACTGACGAAAACGGCCAGAACTACCCGGGCGGCGCCGTCAGGCCGCCCGCGTCTCGTCCGCGAACATCGCCTCGATGCGCTCGAAATCGGGCACGAGCGGGTATTCGTTCATCATCCTGAGCTGGCAGATGACGGGGCTGCGCGGCGCGAAGGTGCGCGACTCGTCGGCGTGCACCACGTCCGGGCTCACGCGTACCAGCTGCGGAAATCCCTGGGTCAGCACCGCGAAATGCCCGCATTCGAGCGCCGACCCGATCGCCTGCATGACGACGATGCGCGTCCTGCCGCTGGCGCGCGGCGCCATCCGGCCGCACGCGGCCTCGAATGACATCAGCGGCACGCGTCGTCCGCCCCAGGCGATCGTCCCGAGATACCACGCCGGCGCCCCTTCCATCGGGGTTGGCGCCTGGTAGTTGATTACCTCGCTGATGCAGCCGCGCGGCACCAGCAGCCGATCCTCGCCGAGGGGCACGAGCAGGCAGTAGAGTTCCTCGCCGGGTTGCGTCACGGCCATGTCAGTACGCCTGCTGACGCCGCGCGAGAACCAGCGGCTCGATCGCATCGAGCAACTGGCTCTCCTGATAAGGCTTGCCCAGGTAGTCGTCGACACCGAGCTCGATCGCGCGCGCTCGATGCTTGTCGCCGACTCGCGAGGTGATCATGATGATCGGCACGTCGGATAGCCGCGGGTCGTTCCTCACCAGGGAGGCGACCTCATAGCCGTCCATCCGCGGCATCTCGATGTCGAGCAGCAACACATCGGGGACGTGCTCCTGCAGCAGCGAGATCGCGTCGACGCCGTCCTTCGCCGTCATCACCCGCATACCGTTTCGCTCGAGCAGACGCTGGGTAACACGGCGTACGGTGATCGAGTCGTCCACCACCAGCGCAAAGATACGGTCGTCGCGGGCGGGACGCACCGCCTCGTCCACCGGTCGCGAACGCCACTCGGAGCGCACCAGCGCGCCCACGTCGAGGATGACCACGATGCGGCCGTCGCCGAGGATGGTCGCCCCGGCGATGCCGCGGATGGCGGCGATCTGCGGTCCGAGAGCCTTGACCACGATCTCCCGGCTGCCAACGAGCTCATCGGTGACGAGCGCGGCCGAGTGCTCGCCCGCGCGCACCAGGATGACGGGTACCGCGACATCGTTATCGGGCAGCGCAGTGGGTCCGCTGCCCACGAAGGTTCCGAGGTACTGGAAGCGGTACACCTGGCCGCCGTACTCGAAGCTCGGGACCTCCTCGCCCAGGTGCTGAGTAATCTCCGAGCGCTGCAGTCGCGCGACCCCTTCGACCGTCGCGACAGGCAGCGCGTAGAACTCGTCGTGGACGCGAACGATCAGCGCCTGCGTTATCGCGAGCGTGAACGGCAGGCGGATCGTGAAGCGTGCGCCGCGCCCGGGGTGCGACTCGATGAAGAGCCCTCCTCCCAGCTTCTTGACCTCGCTCGCGACGACGTCCATGCCGACGCCACGTCCGGCCTGCTGCGTCAACCGCTCGGCCGTGCTGAACCCAGGCTCGAGGATGAGCTGCAGCGTCTCCTCGTCGGTGATCGACTGGTCCGCCCGCAGGAATCCGAGGCTCCGGGCCTTGGCGCGGATTGCGGCGACGTCGAGCCCGGCGCCATCGTCCTCGACGACGATCACGACTTCCGCGCCCTCGCGCTGCAGCCGCACCGAGATCGTGCCGGTCTCCGGCTTGCCGCGCGTCAGCCGCTCCGCGGGAGACTCGATGCCGTGGACGATAGAGTTCCGAAGCATGTGCTCGAACGGCGGCAGCATCCGCTCGAGGACCTGGCGATCGAGCTCGCCGGAGCCGCCCTCGACAGCGAGCTCGACCTTTTTGCCGGTCTCGAGCGCGGTCTGGCGCACCAGCCGCGTCAGGCGCTGCACGTGCCGCTGGAACGGCACCATCCGGGTCTTCATCAGCCCGTTCTGCAGTTCGCTGACGATGCGGCCCTGCTGCAGCAGCAGGTTCTGCCCCTCGCGAGTCAGGTTGCCGAGCAGGCCCTCGATGCTCGCGACGTCGCTCACCGATTCCGCCAGAGCGCGCGAGAGCTGCTGGATCGTCGAATAGCGGTCGAGCTCGAGCGGATCGAAGTCCGTACGACCCTGCGCGTCGTCCTGGTGCCGGTGGAGGATCATCGCCTCGGTTTCCAGCTCGAGCTTGCGCAACTGCTCGCGCAGCCGAGTCACGGTGCGCTCGAGCTCGGCGAGGTTGAACTCGACCGAGGTCATCTGCTGCTCGACGCGCGCGCGGAAGATGCTCACCTCGCCCGCGTTGTTGAGCAGCTCGTCCAGGAGCTCCGCGTCGACGCGAGCAAGCTCCTGCCGCTCGGTGGCAACGACCGGCTCGCGGCCCGGCAGCGCCGGCGCCATCGCGCGGATCTCGCTCGCCTCGTCGAGCTCGGCCACCTGCTCCCAGAGCGGGCGGCTCGGGCTCGACCGGGCGGACCGGCGTGGCAGGCGGCGGGACGACCGCCGCAGCGGGCGGCACGACCTCTGGCTCATCTTCCGGCGCAGCCGGCGCGAGCGCCGCAGGAGGCACGACCGGCGCGGAGGGACGTTGCGGGGCGCCGATCGCCCGGATGCGCGCGATCAGCTCGGCGGCCGGCGTCATCGCCTGGCCGCCGCTCGCGGCATCGCGCATGTGCTGGAGTGCATCGAGCGCGGCCTGCAGCGCGGCGATTGCCTGAGCGTCTGCCGGCGCGGCGCCCGTCTCGAACGATTCGAGCGCGGACTCCATCTCGTGACTCAGATCCCCCATCGCGCGGAGCCCTGCCATCCGGGCGCCGCCTTTCAGCGTGTGGAGGATGCGCTTCAGCTCGAACACCGAGCTGACATCGGCGCGGTCGCCTCGCCAACGGCCGAGCACGGCGTCCGCCTGCTCGAGCAGCTCGTTGGCTTCCTCGCTGAAGATACCGGCAATATCGGCGTCGAACTCGACATCCCCCGCAGGCAGCTCCACGTCGTGTCGATCTGCGGTCGGTGTCGACCGCTCCGCGCGCGGCGGCTCGGTACCCGCAACGGCGAACTCCCCGGAGCCCGGCGGTATCGACGGCGACTCGGCCGGCGCGTTGAGCCTTGCGAGCTCACCGTCGAGCGAGCGTTCGAGCCCGTGCCAGCCCATGATCAGGCGGCGGTGATCCGGGAAGAACCCGGTGTCCTCGTCGACGTGATCGACGACCTTCTCGAGCGCGTGCAGCGTATCCGTGAGCAGGCTCAAGCCTTCGGCCGGCAATCCGTGTCCGACGTCGTGGAGCTTCCGGATGTAATGCTCCATCGGCTCGGCGACCTTGATCCCCTGGCGCACGCCGGCCGTCTTCGCGATGCCGCTCAGGGTGTGGCAGGCGCGGTAAAGCGCCTCGGTCACCGGATGCGGTGCCGGGTCATGCGAGCGCCCATTTATGTAGTCGCGAACCGCGGCGACGTGACCCGCGGTTTCCTTGCGGAAGATGTCCTGCAGCACCGGGTCGACTTCGGTCACCTCCGGTGGTGCCGTTTCCGTCTCGCCCGGCGCGTCGTCGACCGCCTCGCTCGGGGGCCCTGATGCCGGACCCGGCACTGTCGCAGCGGGCAGGGGGCCGGCTTCGCGCCCCGAGATCGCGTCCGCGCGCGCGGCAATCCCGTCCGCTGCGGCGACGGGTGGAGAGCCATACTCGAGTTCGTCGACCAGCACCGGCAGCAACGCGACCGCATCGTGCATCACGGCCACGATCTCCGGCGAGCGCGTCAGGGTCTGACTCAACACGCGGTTGAGGAGATTCTCGATGCTCCAGGCGAACTCTCCGAGCCGCAGTGCGCCGACCATCCGCCCGCTGCCTTTCAGCGTGTGGAAGGAACGACGCACGTCGCGCAGGGCCTCGAGCTCGAGCGGGTTCTGCTCCCATTGCGGGAAGAGCGCAGCGATCTGCGCGACGTTCTCACGCGCCTCCTCGATGAACAGGTGGACGAACTCTGAATCACCGCTGACCGCGCCGATGGTCGGCGGCACGGGTGCGCGCACGGGCGCGGACGACGCCGCCATCTCGCGGACGCTCTCGATCACCGACGGCAGGGGTTGCGCGGCCGGAGCCGCTTCGGCGGGGCGGCTGCGGAGCGTAACCACCTTACCCGCCTGGTCGAGCGATCCGAGGCAGTTCTCGGCGCTCTCCAGCATGTTGAAGTGATCCGGCCGACCCGCCTGGAGCATCTCCATGTAGTACTCGACCGCGACGATCGCGTCGGCCATGCGCTCGAGCCGGTGCGGTGCAAGCGCACCGGGCTCCGGGCGCATGATGCCGCCCAGTGCCTGGCCGATAGCCTCCATGACCTCCACGGCGCGCTGCCGGCCGAGCATCAGCAGGCCGGCGGTGATGCCGCGCACGAGCTGAGGCACCTGGTCGAGTCCCTGCGCTTCTGCCGGCGCGCCGAGTGCCTGCGTAACGGCCTCCTTGATCCGCGCCATGTTGACGATGCATTCGCGGAGCACCGCGTCCTGTACCTGCCTGAACTCCTCGTCCTGCGGCGCGGCGTCGGCTCTCGGCCCCGCCTCCGGCAGAATGAGCCGCACGAGCTGCGCGTCGAGGCTGTCCTCGACCTCGATGAGGGCAGCGGCGATGCCGAGCAGCGCCGCGTCGTCGGGTGGCGACCGACGGTCAACGATCGCGCGCAGCGACTCGATCTCGCCCTGCACGCGGTCGCGCAGGGCCCCCAGGCCCAACACGCCGAGCGTGTCGCTGATCTTCCGCAGCATCTCGAGCTGCGGGACGAGGTCCTCGACCTGGTTGGCGCCCTTGCGGACGAAGATATCCAGCACGTCCTTGACGCGGGTCAAGTCTTCGCGAATCGCCGCGGCAACCGTCCTCATCAGGCGCACCGAGGGTGCCGATAGCGTCTCGCGCGCTTCGTCGATGCGCTCGTCGACCGGCAGCAGTTCGTCCAGCTGGAACGAGCGGCGCACGCTGCTGACCCGCGGTCCCTGCGTCGTCACGCGGGCGACGTAGAAGAGCAGATTGTTGAGCAGCTCGAGCGGCGGCTTCTGAGAGTAGCGCTCCTCGCCGGTGTCCTGCAGGCGGCGCAGCTCCCGATCCACCTGCCCCAGCAGCCGCTTGACCGATACGCTGCCGTCCAGACCGCGCTGTCGCAGCCCCTCGAGGATCGAGCCCACGACCCACCAGAGCTGGAACACTGGCTGGCTTGCCGACGCCGTTTCGACCTGCTCGGCGATCTCCGACATTGCGGAGAGCTGGTGATCGACGTTGTCCCCGCGGATCCAGCCAAGCAGCGCGCGCTGAAAGCGCGGCCGCAGCCGCTTCGCAAGCTCGCTCATCTCGCCTGCCGGCCCGGTCGCGATCGGTCGCGCGGGCTCGTCCGAGTGCAGGTTGAGCATCAGGAGCGTGCCCTCGGACAGCAACGCCCCGCCGCGCACGGCCCGCAGGTCGTTCAGCAGCGGCAGCAGTGCGAGCGGCACGTCACGGCCGCCGGAGGCAACGCGGTCGAGGTACGCCGGCAGCTGCTCCATCGCGCGCATCAGGGCATCGAGCCCGTCGGCATCGGTCTTTCCATGGCCGGAGTGGTCGGAGACGTAGTGCGCTACGTGCTCCATTTCCTCCGCAAGCAGCGAGCCGCCGTACACCTCGGCGATGCGCAGCGCGCCGCGGCCAAGGTGCAGGTGACCGGCGAAGCGGTCGAGCAGGCCGCGCTCCTCTGGCCGCTCCGCGTACGCCTCGAGCGCGAGACGCGCCTCGTTCAGCTCCGCGGCAATCTCGCGGGCGACGAGCTGCAGCGAGGCATTGGTCTCGTCGGCTGGCCCGAGCTGCATGGGCAAGCTGCTCATCGACGCCCGTCCCGCGCTGTCAACCGACGAGCCCGCCGACGCGTCGCGGCCTGCTCGGTGAGACGCCTGCATCATCGGCTGGAAGCACCGGGTAGTCGCTCTCCGGGACGTTCACCACGCCCTCCGGCAGGCGGAATCCGGCGACAGACTGCCGAAGCTGTGCCGCGAGCTCGGCGAGCTTGCCGATCGATGCGGAGGTGGCGGTTGTACTCTCGGCCGTCTGCGAGCTGATCTCCCGCAGCACCTGCATGTTCCGCGAGATGCTCTGCGACACGCCCGCCTGCTGCCGCGAGCTCGCCGAGATGTTCTGCACGAGACTCGCGATCTGGTTCGAGACCTGCTCGATCTCCTCGAGCGCGGCGCCCGCGTTTTCGGCAAGGAGCGCGCCGCCGACAACGTCAGTCGTGGTGCGTTCCATGGACACCACGGCCTCGTTCGTGTCGGCCTGGATGGTGCGCACCAGGACCTCGATCTGCCGCGTGGAGTTCGCGGCGCGCTCGGCGAGCCGCTGCACTTCGTCCGCGACCACGGCGAAGCCGCGCCCGGCCTCGCCCGCCATCGACGCCTGGATCGAGGCGTTGAGCGCGAGGATGTTGGTCTGCTCGGCGATGTCGTTGATGAGCTCGACGATGTTGCCGATCTCCTGCGAGCTCTCCCCCAGGCGCTTGATGCGCTTGGAGGTCTCCTGGATGTTTTCGCGGATCGCATTCATGCCGTCGATTGTGCGCCGCACGGCGTCGCCGCCCTTGTGTGCGATATCGACCGAGTGACGGGCGACGTCCGAGGACCGCTCTGCGTTCCCCGAGACTTCCTCGGTCGAGGCCGCCATGGCGCTGATCGATTCCGAGGCGGCGGCGATCTGCTTGGACTGCGCGGAGGAGGCTTTCGCGAGATGGTTGGAGAGCGCCTGGGTCTGCCGGGTCGCACCGTCGAGCTTGATCGCGGAGCCGTGGATGGTGGTTACGAGCTCGCGCAGCGCCTCGACGGCGAAATTGATGGAATCGGCAATTGCTCCGGTGATGTCCTCGGTAACGGTCGCCTGCACCGTCAGGTCGCCGTCGGCCAGGCTCGATAGCTCGTCGAGCAGCCGCAGGATGGCCTGCTGGTTCCGCTCGTTCTGGCGGGTCTGCTGATCGGCGGCCCGTCGCAGGTTGGCGAGCGACCGTTGCAGGAGCGCGGCATAGGCAAGCGCAAGCAGGGTGACGGTGATGAAGAACAGCGGCAGCCAGGGGCGCGCAAGCCAGCCCAGGATGCCGGCGCCGAACGGCGGGGAATCCGCGAGCCCGGCGTATAGCGCGGTGCCGCTCTCGGCCAGCGCGTTGCGCGCCGCCTGCATCTGCTCGAGCTGGTCGCCGAGCGCGATCACTCCGCGCACCTGGCCCTGCTCGTTCTGGAAGACGGTGGAAAGCAGGCGAACGGCGCCCGACGCGGCGGGCGGCGCGGGCTCGATGTCGAGCGCGTTGCGCTCGCCGGCGAGCGCGGCCGTGACCCGGCCCATGTAGTCGAGGCTGTCGGTCAGGCGGCGCGACGCCGCCTCGACCGGCGCGGTGCCGTCCGCGAGCGCCGACAGGTCCTGGTCAACCGCCTGGGCACGAAGCTCGAAGCGCTCGAACTGTGGCGCCGATGCCGGCCGCGGCGGATCGAAGGCCTTGACTGTATTCGCGAGCGCGGTGAGGAGCTGTGGCGTGAGCTCGCGCACCGCCGCGGCGGCCTGCTGCGCCTTGAGCGCAGCTTCGCGCCCATCGAGCATCGACTGCGACTGCTCGAGCATGGCGGTCCAGCCCGCGGCGGTCTTGCCGGAACCCCGGCCGAGCCCGCTTTCCTCGAGCACGCGCGTCAGCCGCAGCCGCGAGTCCGCGAGCGCGTCGAATGCCGGCGCCGAGCCGCGCACCGCGGCGCCCGCTTGCAGCGGCATGTTCTGCGACAGCGCCGCGAGTTCCGCCGTCTGTTCGCGCTTGCGCACCAGGTCGCCGGCCGTGCGCCCCGACAACAGCAGGGCCAGCGCCGCGAGCAGTGCCGAGCCGAGCGCCACACCCATCACGATGGGCAGCAGCCGAGCGGCGTCAATTCGATTGCTCATTTGCATCACCCGATCCGGATCTGAGCGCGCCCCTAGGACGCCGCCGCCTGCAGGAACTGCTGGCTCTCGAGCAGGCTCCGCAGACTGAAAACAGGCCACACCTCGGCGCCGCGCCGGAACGCCCCAGCGAGGTAGCGCTCGCAGCGCAACAGCGTCGGCGGCAGATCCGCGGTGAACTCCGTCTCCGCGAACCGCCGGAAACCCATCACTTCGTCGACCAGCAGGCCCGCGGGGATCTCGCGATGGTTTGCAATCATCACCCGCGTCGATCGCGAGGCGTTTGTGCTCCCGGAGCCCAGGAAGGCCCGCAGGTCGATCACCGGCAGGAGCTGCCCACGCACGTTGGAGAGCCCGCGGATCCAGTTCCGCGCGCCCGGCACGCGCGTCACGCTCGCCGGATAACTCATCACCTCGCGGGTTTCCTCCCGGGCGAGCAGGAAGGCCTCGCCGCCCAGACGGAAGGCGATCCCCACCCATTCAGGTCCGGTGACCGCGACTTCCTGTGCGCCCTGCGCGGCCCGCCGGGCGCGGGCATCGAGCTCGCGCAGCAATTCGTACGGGCGATCGCGCAGCGACCGCAGCTCGGTCCGCTTCTCCATCTCAGCTCGCAATGGCCGCCTGGGCCTTCTGAACGAGCTTCTCCACGACGACGGGCTTCACGATGTAGTCGACCGCTCCCTGCCGCAACCCCCAGACACGGTCGGACTCCTGCGCTTTCGATGTGACCATGATGACCGGGATTTCGCGTGTCTCCGGATCGTTGGCGAGCTGACGCGTCGCCTGGAAGCCGTTGAGACCGGGCATCACGATGTCCATCAGGATCAGGTCCGGGTGCAGTTCGCGCGCCTTGCGTATCGCCTCGGTGCCGTCGGCGGCGGAAGCGGTGCGGAATCCGTGCTGCTCGAGGGCCTTTTGCATCACGTGAACCTCGGTCGGTGAGTCGTCCACGATCAGTACGAGTGCCACGGAAATCTCCTACGTTCGATTAGCATCAGCGGTGTACGTGCGACTCGATCGCACTCAGGAGCTCCTCTCGCGTGAACGGCTTGGTGAGGTAGTGCTCGGAGCCCACGATGCGGCCGCGCGCGCGATCGAACAGCCCGTCCTTGCTCGACAGCATGATCACCGGGATCGAGCGGAAGACCTTGTTGTGCTTGATCAGCGAACAGGTCTGGTAGCCGTCGAGACGCGGCATCATGATGTCGACGAACACGATGTCGGGCTGATGATCCGCGATCTTCGACAACGCATCGAAGCCGTCGACCGCCGTGTAAACCTCGCACCCCTCCCGGGCCAGCAGCGTTTCCGCCGTCCTGCGGATCGTCTTGCTGTCATCGATGACCAGCACCTTCAAACCGGCCAGCCGCGGTCGGCTGTTGCTGGCTGCCGTGGTTTCCATTCAATCTGACTCCCGGAACGAGCGTGGCGAGCACGACGCTAAAGCGAGAGGATGTGCTCGCGGAGGCGTTTTTAACATATTGGTTGCAGCGCCGCCATTGGCGGGTTCCGATAACATGACGAGCGTCACAACGCGGCGCGCGTCCGCAGTCGACGGAGCAATGCATGCAGAGCGGTCAGGTTCGGTTGGCCGTCGTGATGGACCCGATCGGCGCGATCAAGCCGGCGAAGGACACGACGCTCGCGATGCTGCTGGCAGCGCAGCGGCGCAGCTGGTCGATCGAGTATCTCGAGCTCAGGGATCTCTGGCTGCGCGATGGCGAGGCCCGTGGCCGCGCGCGGCCCGTCGAGGTGCGCGACGACGGCAAAGACTGGTATTCGCTCGGCGACGCGGCCGAGCGGCGCCTGGGCGACTACGACGCGATCCTGATGCGCAAAGATCCGCCTTTCGACACGGAATATATCTACGCGACCTATATCCTCGAGCGCGCGGAAATCGGAGGCGCCCTGGTGGTAAACCGTCCGCAGGGTCTGCGTGACATGAACGAGAAGGTCTACACGGCATGGTTCCCGGAGTGCTGCGCGCCGACGCTCATCACGCGCGACATGCCGGCGATGCATGCCTTCCTGCAGGAGCAGGGGCGGATCGTCTGCAAGCCGCTGCACGGCATGGGTGGCAAGTCGATTTTCGTCATCGAGACCGGGGACAAGAACGCCGGAGTGATCTTCGAGACCCTGACCGCCTATGGCTCGCAGTTCGCGATCGTGCAGCGCTACCTCCCGGAGATCGCGCAGACCGGCGATGCCCGCGTCATCCTGGTGGACGGCGAGCCCGTGCCGTTCGCGCTGGCGCGTATCCCCTCGGCGACCGATCATCGCGGGAACCTGGCCGCCGGGGCAAAGGGCGTCGGCCGGCCGCTGGACGATCGAGATCGCTGGCTCGCCTCGCGCATCGGTCCGAGGCTGCGTGAAAAGGGCATGCTTTTCGTCGGACTCGATGTGATCGGCGGATTCGTTACCGAGATCAACGTCACCAGCCCGACCGGGGTGCGCGAGATCGACCGGCAGTTCAGTACCGACATCGCCGGACTGCTGATGGATGCAATCGCGCAGCGGCTGCCCGCGGCGGCCTGAATGCGACTCGTCGAGCGTTTCACATCGGAACAGGACCGGCTGGTCACGGCGCTCTTCCTCGCCGCCCTGCTGCACGGTCTAGTCATCCTCGGCATTCGCTTCGCGAGCCCGCCGGCCACGAACGCCCTGCCGACGCTCGAGGTGCTGCTCGTGGCGGAGGGGCCCGAGCAGGAGGCGAATCTCGACGCGAGCTACATCGCCCAGCGCAACCAGCGCGGCTCGGGGACGACGCGCGACCGCACGCGACCCTCGCTGCCGGAGCCTTCGCTCGGATTCGGCGCGGACGCCGGCGACACCGCCGGCGAACTGCCCGTCCCGGAGGCAATCGAGCAGACCGCTGGCAACGACTCCGCGATTTCGGCGCGCACCGCCGGTGCGCAGCGTGCGCTCACCGGCGCCGACCAGGAGACCCGCTCGGCACGCCCGCCGCTCACGCTGCAGTCACGGCCGCAGGTGGCGGTGGACGCCAGCGCCACCCTGCCCGAGCTGGTGCTCCGCGGCGACACCATGGCGGGCGCGGAGCTGCTGGCTGACACACGCGCCTCGCAGATCGCGCGCTACCTGCATGGCTGGAAACAGCGCGTCGAGCGCGTCGGCACGCTCAATTTCCCGAACGAGGCGCGGCGCCGTTCGCTGTCGGGCAACCCGGTGCTCGAGGTCGCCATCGCCGCCGACGGCCAACTCGACCAGGTGATCGTGCGCCGCTCGAGCGGTCATCCGGAGCTCGACCAGGCCGCGGTCAACATCGTGCGGCTCGCCTCGCCCTTCGACCCCTTCCCGGCGGCCATGCGCAAGAGCTACCCAGTGTTGCGCTTTGCCTACGAATGGCAGTTCCTCGAGGGTCGCCTGGGCGGCGGATCCGTCACCACCGGGCAGCCCTGACGTCGCGAGCAATCGCGCTTGTGAGGGCCGCTCCCGCGGCTGGATACTAGGAACCTCTGATTCACCCGCGCATGGACGCTGTCGCGCGATGTCGGCGAGCTACTTCACCAACCAGTTCCTGATCGCCATGCCGGGCATGACCGACCCGAATTTCGCCCAGTCGGTCACGCTGATCTGCGAGCACAATTCCGCTGGCGCGCTCGGGATCGTCATCAACAAGCCGCTCAAGATGGATCTCGGCGACGTGTTCGAGCAGCTCGGGCTCGATTCCGCGGATGACCAGCTCGTGCGGCGCCCCGTGCTGCGCGGCGGGCCCGTACAGACCGACCGCGGTTTCGTGCTGCACACCGCCGGCACGACCTGGGATTCGACGCTGCCGTTCTCCGAGCGTGTGCACCTGACGACCTCGCGGGACATCCTCGATGCCATGGCCGGCGGACGCGGTCCCGAGCAGGCGATCGTCGCGCTCGGCTACGCAGGCTGGGAAGCCGGCCAGCTCGAGGACGAGATGTCCCAGAACGCCTGGCTGTCGGTTCAGGCGGACGATCGCCTGATGTTCACGACGCCGCTCGAGGAGCGCTGGCACGAGGCCGGCCGGCTGCTCGGCGTGAACCTGCTCCACCTGAGCTTCGATGCCGGTCGCGCCTGACGCGCCCGTGACCTCGCCCGCCGAGCTGATACTCGCCTTCGATTTCGGGGAACGCCGCATCGGCGTCGCGATCGGCAACACCGGCACCTGCACCGCGACGGCCGTCGGCGTGCTGCCGGCGCGTGGCACGCCCGACTGGGAAGCGGTGACGCGCTGCGTCCGGCAGTGGTCCCCCGACCGGGCGGTGGTCGGACGTGCCCTATAATATGGACGGTTCCGAGACCGTTCTGACCGCCGCCTGCCGCCAGTTCGCGGCGGAGCTGTCGAAACGGTACCAGCTGCCGGTAGATCTAGTGGATGAGCGCCTGACCTCGTCCGCCGCCCAGGCGGACCTGCGTGATGCGCGCCGCTCGGGTGCGCGCCGGCGACGTGTTCGGCGCGAGGACATCGATGCGAACGCGGCGCGGTTGATCCTCGAGACGTGGCTGCAAGATCCGATTCGACCCAGCGGGAGCACGCCGTGACCACCGACAGCGGCCGCGATCAGCAGCGCGACGCCGCGGGCGGGTTGCGTCACCTGCTCACCCTCGAGGGCCTGAGCCGCGAGGAGATCCTGGACCTGCTCGAGCTTGCCGAGACGTATGTGCGGCCGCCCGGCGAGCCGCCGGCACGTGGGACGAGCCTCGCGGGGCGAACGGTGGCCAACCTCTTCTTCGAGCCCAGCACCCGCACGCGGGTCTCTTTCGAGCTGGCCGCCGCGCGTCTGGGCGCCGACGTCGTCAATCTCGAGATGCAGTCGTCGTCACGGGCAAAGGGCGAGTCGGTGCTCGACACGATCTACACCCTGCAGGCGATGGCGGTCGACGTCTTCGTGCTCCGCGACGCCGAGCCGGGCCTGCCGGCGCTGGATAGCGCGCCACACTGCGCCTCACGTCAGCGTGCTCAATGCGGGCGAGGCGCATCTCTCGCATCCGACACAGGGTCTGCTCGACGCATTGACGATCCGCCAGAGGCTGGGAGACACCTCCCGGCTGGTGGTCGCCGTGGTCGGCGACGTGCGCCACTCGCGCGTCGCGCGCTCGGCGTGGCAGGCGCTCAGCACCCTGGGGCTGGGCGAGTTCCGTCTGGTCGGGCCGCGGGAGCTCTTGCCCGACGACGACGAGCTGCGCGGTGCGCGGCGCTGCGCGACGCTGGCCGAGGGTCTGGACGGCGCCGACGTGGTGATGGCGCTGCGGCTCCAGCGCGAGCGCATGGCCGAGGCGCGTATCCCGGATGCCGAGTCCTATCATCGCGAATACGGCATAACGGCGCGGAGCCTCGCGCTCGCGCGAGCGGGCGCGCTCGTCATGCACCCGGGGCCGATGAATCGCGGCGTCGAGATCAGCGACGAGATCGCCGACGGTCCACAGTCGGTCATCCAGCAGCAGGTCGCGAACGGCATGTCCGTTCGCATGGCAGTCCTCGCCCATCTCCTGCGCCGTGCCAAGGAGCCATCCCGAGCCTCGCGCGGGGGGAAAGCGGATGACCGGCCGCGAGCACCGGGGGACGATTTTCGTCGAGGACGCCGAAGTACGCGCTCACCAGGAGTTCCCGGGGCGACAGTACGTGATTCGGCTGCACGCGCCGCGCTGCGCCGCGGCGGCCGTACCGGGCAGCTTCGCTCATCTCTCCTGTGATGCGCGATCTCCCGATGCGCCGGCCGCTGTCGATCATGCTGG
The DNA here is from genome assembly GCA_963728295.1 of uncultured Gammaproteobacteria bacterium. GTDB lineage: Bacteria > Pseudomonadota > Gammaproteobacteria > Steroidobacterales > Steroidobacteraceae > DATJKD01. The sequence goes on from CAVSKB010000019.1 coordinate 814,993, forward strand.
CGGACGCCGCCGCGGGCAGGATCGACATCCTGTACAAGGTGGTCGGTTCAGGACTCGAGAAGCTGTCGCGGCAGCCGGTCGGCGCCCGCCTGAGCCTCATGGGCCCGATCGGACACGGCTTTACCCCCTTGTCGACCCGGCCGCGGCCACTCCTCATCGGTGGCGGCGTGGGGATCCCGCCGATGATCTTCCTCGCGGATGCGCTGCGGCGTCGTACCGATGCGCGCTGGCGTCCGCTGGTGCTGATGGGCTCCGAGATCCCGTTCCCGTTCCGGGCACGGCCGTCCACGCTCCTGATTCCGGGTATGCCGGCCGGCGTGATCGCCTGCATGCCGCTGCTCGAGGACTGGGCAGTGCCCAGCCGCCTCGCGAGCCTCGCGGGGTTTCCAGGGTGCTACGAGGGCTACGTCACTTCACTTGCCGAGGCATGGCTCCAAACGCTGGACGCAGACGCGCGGGAAGAGGTCGCGATCTACGCCTGCGGCCCCACTCCGATGCTCAAGGCGATGGCGGGCGTCGCGCGCCGCTTCGGCGTGCCCGGTCAGGTATCGCTCGAGGAATTCATGGCATGCGCGGTCGGGGGATGCGCCGGCTGTGCGGTGCCGATCCTGGTCGACGGCGAGCTCGCGATGAAGCGCGTCTGCGTCGACGGGCCGGTGTTCGATGCAAACGCTGTCTTCCCCGAGAAGGGGACGGACGTATTGTCCGACCCGCGCCTGTAGCGCCGGACAACTGCGGTAGCTACTCGCCGGCGCTCGGCACGTTCGTTCGCTCGCCGAGGCCACGGCTCGGTGTCCCGTGGGCCGGTCACTACGATCGAGGACGTTGCAGAGCTCAGAAGGGTGCCCCGCACGTCGTCGGAGCGCACCGCACCTCGGCGGTATCGCGGAGTCGTCGTGAGTCATGACTTCCGAGTGCCCGCGACGTCTACCGGCGAGAGCTCAGGCGTGCTTCGGCCCACGAGACACCCGGTCCAAACGCCGGCTCGCCGATGCCACGGTGGGTGCGAGCCGGCGCGTGGACGCGGTGGTATCCCAGCCGCGACCAGCCTCCGTCACGGTGGACGTCGCGGGCACTCTAGCGAAGGGCTGCCTCGACAATTCCGCGATACCGATGAGCTCCGGCGTGCCGACAGACGTGCGGGGAACCCTCTGCTGCTCTTCACCGTCCGTCGATCGTGGTAAGCGGCTGGCGATACACCGCGGCCGCACGTCGGCGAGCAGTCACCGCCGCGGCCGGGCGCCGGCGAGCAGCGCCAGCGGCCCTGCCCTCAGCGAGCCTTGCGTGCGCCGAGAGACGACCGTGCTGCGAGAAATCCGGATCAGCCGAAGTTGATCTTGGCTTCGAGATTGGTGCGCGAGTCGGCGTTGACGAGCGCATCCTCGAGCGTGACCTTGCCGTCGAGATAGAGCTGGTAGAGCGACACGTCGAAGCTCTGCATCCCCTTCTCGTTGCTGCGCACCAGCGCTTCCTTTACGCCCACGACGTCGCCCTTCTTGATCAGCTCCTGTACGTGCGGCGTGTTCAGGAGCACCTCGGTCGCCGGGTAGCGGCGGCCGTCCTTGCCCATCACCAGGCGCTGCGACAGGATTCCCTTCAGGTACTGCGACAGATCCAGAAAGATCTGCGAGTGCTGATCGCGGGGGAACATGTTGATGATGCGATCCATCGTCTCGGCGGCGTTGTTCGCATGCAGCGTCGCGAGGCAGAGATGACCGGTGCCTGCGAATGTGATCGCGTATTCCATCGACTCGCGGTCGCGGATCTCGCCGATCAGGATCACGTCCGGCGCGGCACGCATCGCGCTGCGAAGCGCCCGGTGGAACGACTTCGTGTCGAGCCCCACCTCGCGCTGGTTGATGATCGATTTCTTGTTGCTGTGCAGGAACTCGATCGGGTCCTCGACCGTGAGCACGTGGTCCGAGGAGTTCTCGTTGCGATAGTTGATCATCGCGGCGAGCGAGGTCGACTTGCCGGAGCCGGTCGCGCCGACCATCAGCACCAGCCCGCGCTTGAGCATCACCAGGTCCTTGAGGATCTCCGGCAGCCCGAGATCCTCGATCTTGGGCATGTCGGACGTGATGTAGCGCAGGACCATCGCCGGGTTGCCGCGCTGGTGGAATACGGCGACGCGGAATCGCCCCAGGCCCGGCTCCGAGACCGCGAAGTCGATCTCGAGCTCCTGGAGGAAGTAGTCGAGCTGCTCCTGGTTCATCAGCCCGTACGCGGCCTGCCGGACCTGGTCGGCGCTCAGCACCTGCCGGTTGATCGGCTTGATCTGCCCCTCGATCTTGATCTTGATCGGGGCGTTCGACGTGAAGAAGAGGTCGGAGGCCTTCTTCTCCACCATCAGCTTGAACAGCGGCTTGGTGTTGAGGACGAAGGCGCGCGCGGGGCCCGACTCCCCCATCGTCTGCTGGGTATCGGTCGTCGAGCCTTCTGTTTCGGTGCCTGTCATGATCCGAAGTGCTTGCCCTTGTCGTCCTCTTCGACGATCTGCAGCTTGCCCGTCTCGTCGAGATAGGACTTGTCAGGTCGCTTGCTCTCGAGCTTGATCCGAAGGCGGATCTCGTTCTTGGAGTCGGCGTTCCGCAGCGCCTCCTCGTACGAAATCGTGCCAGCTTCGAACAGATCGTACAACGCCTGGTCGAACGTCTTCATGCCCAGACGGTTCGACTTCGCCATGATCTCCTTGATCGATGAGACTTCCCCGCGGAAGATCAGGTCGGCGATCAGCGGCGTGTTGAGCATGATCTCCATGGCCGCAATGCGTCCCTTGACCCCCTCACGCGGGACCAGCCGCTGCGAGATCATGGCCCGGATGTTGAGCGACAGGTCCATCAGGAGCTGCTCGCGCCGGTCCTCGGGGAAGAAGTTGATGATGCGGTCGAGGGCCTGGTTCGCGCTGTTGGCGTGCAGCGTCGCGAGCACCAGGTGGCCGGTCTCGGCGAACTGGATGCCGTATTCCATGGTGTCGCGGTCGCGGATTTCGCCGATCAGGATCACGTCGGGCGCCTGGCGCAGCGTGTTCTTGAGGGCCATGTGCCAGCTCTCGGTGTCGACGCCCACCTCACGCTGCGTGATCACACAGTTCCGATGCGTGTGCACGTACTCGATCGGGTCCTCGATCGTGACGATGTGACCGCGGGTCTTCTCGTTGCGGTAGTCGACCATCGCCGCGAGCGTGGTCGACTTGCCCGAGCCCGTGGCGCCGACGATGATGCAGAGGCCGCGCTTCGAGAGCACGATCTCCTTGAGGATCGGCGGCAGCTCGAGCTCCTCGATCGTCGGCACCTTGATGTTGATCGTGCGCAGCACTGCGCCCGTGAGGCCCATCTGCACGAAGGCGCTGACGCGGAAGCGGCCGATACCCGGCGGCGCGATCGCGAAGTTGCACTCCTTCGTGGAGTCGAATTCCTTGGTCTGGCGGTCGTTCATGATCGCCCGCACCAGCAGCGCGGCCTGCTCGGGCGAGAGCGGCTGGTTGGTCTGCGCGCGGATCTCGCCGTCGACCTTGATCGCGGGTGCAAAGCCCGCGGTGATGAAGAGGTCCGACCCGTTGCGCTCCACCATGCGGCGCAGCAGGTCCTGCATGAGCTTGATGCCCTGTTCGCGATCCATGTTGTCCCCCAGCGTCGCCTCGTGTTGAGGCGGTGGCTAGAAATCCTCCTTGTTCTGCGCCTTGTGGCGCGCTTCTTCCTTAGAGATGACGCCCTTCTGCAGCAGCTCCTTGAGACATTGATCGAGCGTCTGCATGCCGGCCGCCTGGCCGGTTTGAATCGACGAGTACATCTGCGCGATCTTGCCCTCGCGGATGAGGTTACGGATCGCGGGCGTGCCGATCATGATCTCGTGCGCCGCGAGGCGGCCGCCGCCGATGCGCTTGAGGAGCGACTGGGAGATCACGGCGCGCAGCGACTCCGACAGCATCGCGCGCACCATTTCCTTCTCGGCCGCGGGGAACACGTCGACGATGCGATCGATGGTCTTGGCCGCGGAGCTCGTATGCAGAGTGCCGAACACGAGGTGGCCGGTCTCGGCGCCGGTGAGCGCGAGGCGGATCGTCTCGAGGTCACGCATCTCGCCCACCAGGATCACGTCCGGATCCTCTCGAAGGGCCGAGCGCAGCGCCTCGCTGAACCCGAGCGTGTCCCGGTGCACTTCGCGCTGGTTGATGAGGCACTTCTTGCTATCGTGGACGAACTCGATCGGGTCCTCGATCGTGATGATGTGGTCGGGCCGGTTGTCGTTGATGTAGTTGATCATCGCCGCAAGCGTGGTGGACTTGCCCGAGCCCGTCGGGCCCGTGACCAGCACCAGGCCGCGCGGGTGCATCGAGATGTCCTTGAAGATCTTCGGCGCGTTCAGGTCGTCGAGCGACAGCACGACCGAGGGGATGTTGCGGAACACCGCCGCCGCGCCGCGGTTCTGGTTGAAGGCGTTGACACGGAACCGCGCGAGTTTCGGAATCTCGAAGGAAAAATCGGTCTCGTAGAACTCCTCGTACGCCTTCCGTTGCTTGTCATTCATGATGTCGTACACCATGCTGTGCACTTCCTTGTGCGTCAGCGCCGGCATGTTGATCCGCTTCATGTCCCCATCGACGCGGATCATGGGCGGGACCCCTGCCGAAAGGTGCAGGTCGGAGGCGTTGTTCTTGACGGCAAACGTCAGCAGCTGGGCGATGTCGACAGCCATCTGTATTCCTCGTGCCCGCGCGTCGGGACCAAAGCGGCAAAGCCCGCGCGAGCGGCCGCAGTATAGATCAGGCCCTCCGACCCCAATATGTTAACCGCTCCGCAGTTCTCACCCGCGGGCCTCGATTCCGTGCGCAGAAGGATCGTCACGGCTGCCGGGCTCGCCGGACGGGACCCCGCGGCAATCCGCCTGGTCGCGGTGAGCAAGCAGCAGCCTGCGGCCGCGATACGCGCGGCCTGCGCGGCGGGCCAGCTCGATTTCGGAGAGAACTACGTGCAGGAGGCCGAGCCCAAGGTTGCGGCGCTTCGCGAGCTGCCGATCACCTGGCATTTCATCGGCCGCCTGCAGGCGAACAAGACGCGCGATGTCGCGGCTTCGTTCGACTGGGTGCACAGCGTCGATCGCGAGCGGATCGCGGCGCGGCTGGCCGAGCAGCGCCCGCAGGATCGCGCGCCGCTCAAGGTGCTGCTGCAGGTGCGGCTCGGCGACGAGCCCGGCCGTGGCGGCATCGATGCCGGCTCGCTGCCGGCGCTCGCGGAGTCGGTGAGCGGCATGCGGCGGCTCGAGCTGCGCGGGCTGATGTGCATGCCGGAGCCGGCAGCCGACGAAGCGGCGCAGCGCGCGCCCTTCCGGCGGCTGCGCGAGCTGCTGCTCGAGCTCAACCGCCGCGGTCACAGGCTCGATACTCTGTCGATGGGCATGAGCGGTGATTTCGAGGCGGCGATCGCCGAGGGTGCAACGATCGTGCGCGTCGGTACGGCGGTATTCGGACCGAGGTCCTGAGGAGCGCCGATGCGGATCGCTTTCCTTGGCGGCGGAAACATGGCGACCAGCCTGGTGGGCGCACTGCGCGCCAGTGGCGTCGACGCCGCCTCGATGACCGTCGCCGAACCCCTGCCCGCGCGCAGCGAGTCGCTGGCGCGCGAATTCGGCGTCCACACGACCCCCGACAACGTGTCTGCCGCGCGCGGCGCCGACACCATCGTGATCGCGGTCAAACCGCAGGACGTGCGGGCGGTTGCAACCGGGATCGCCGGAGCCATCGCCGATCGACGGCGGCTCGTGGTGTCGGTCGCGGCCGGCATCCGTCTCGCGGATCTCGACCGCTGGCTGGGCGGACATGCAGCGCTGGTGCGGGCCATGCCGAACCGGCCGGCCCTCATCGGCCGGGGCATCACCGCGCTGTGCGCGGCGCCGGGCGTGACGGCGGAGGAACGGACGCGGGCGGGGCAGATCCTGGCGGCGACCGGCGAGACGCTCTGGATCGAGTCCGAGCCGCTGCTCGACGTCGTGACCGCGGTCTCGGGCAGCGGACCGGCGTATTTCTTCCTGCTGATGGAGGCGCTCGAAGACGCGGGCCGCGCCCAGGGCCTTTCCGCCGACGTCGCGCGCCGTCTTGCCGTGGTCACGGCCGCAGGCGCCGGCGAGATGGCGGCGGCAGGAAATGCCGCGCCCGCTGTGCTCCGCGAGCAGGTCACGTCGCGTGGCGGCACGACTGCAGCCGCTCTCGCGGTGCTCGACGCGGCCGACCTGCGTGGTATTTTCTCCGCCGCGGTCGCCGCCGCCACTCGGCGCGCCGCGGAACTGGCCGCGCAATCCGGAGATCAATGACCGAACGCGGCCACTACCCGGGATCCCAGAAATGCAGGCACTGATCTTCGTCCTGGACGCCCTGATCACCTTGATCGTGATCGCGTTTCTGCTGCGCGCGCTGTTCCCGCTCGTACGCGCCGACTTCCGCAACCCCATCGGCCAGGCCGTGCTGCGAGTGACGGATCCGCTGGTGCTGCCTCTGCGCAAGCTACTGCGACCTGCGGGGCGGGTCGACGTCGCGGCCATCGTCGCCCTGCTGATCGTGCAGATCACCGGCACGGCGCTAATCTTCGGCCTTGCGGGCGCACCGATGGCCTCGCCGCTCTCGATCGTCGCGGTCGCGCTGCGCGACCTTGCGCGCACCGTGCTGCAGTTCTATTTCTTCGCCGTGCTGCTGCACGTCGTGCTGAGCTGGGTCGCGCCCGGCGCCCGCAGCCCCGCCGCGGCGATCCTCCAGCGGCTGTGCGAGCCTCTGCTGCGGCCGCTGCGCCGCGTCATCCCGCCGCTCGGTGGTCTCGATCTGTCGCCGATCTTCGTGCTTATCGGATTGCAGGCACTGCAGATCCTGTTGCGCTGAAAGCGGCTTGCACTATAGTGGCGCACTCTTCGTGCGGGAAATTCCGGGGGTTCCGCCGTTGTCAGTTCGCGACGCGCAATTCGGCCCACTGCCGCTGCTCGCACTGACGGCGCTCGCCCTCGCGGGCTGCGGCTCGCCCTCCGGCCCCGAGACGCCGCCGCAGCAGGCTGCACCCAGCGAGCCCACACACCAGGTGTTCGGCGACTACGAGCTGCATTACAACGCGGTGCGCTCCGACCTGCTGAGGCCGGAAGTCGCGCGCGCCTATGCCATCGAACGCAGCGCCAACCGCGTGCTGCTGAACGTGTCGCTGCTCAGGAAGTCCGCGGACGGGCGCACCACGCCCGTCGACGGCAAGGTATCCGCCACCGCACACAACCTCAACGGCCAGGTAAAGGGCCTCGAGATGCGTCGCGTGACCGAGGGCGAGTCGGTCTACTTCATCGGCGAGGTCGGCATCACGGGCAACGAGATTCTCGTCTTCGACATCGTGGCGACGCCCGCCGATCAACCTGAGCCGCTCACGGTGCAGTTCAAGCGGGAGTTCTTCACCGACTGATCGTCCGGATACTGGAAAAAAAGCCTCCGGAGCGCTTAAACACCTCGCGATCTTGTGTTATTTTCCCGCGCGCTTCAATTTTCCTCGGGGCCAGCGGCCCGCGATACATCCACAGGAGACGTTACATGGCAAAGAAGAGTTCAGCGCCCACCAAGTCCGACATCCTCGCTGCGATCTCGAAGGACACGGGTCTTTCCAAGAAGCAGGTGGGCTCGGTGTTCGACTCGCTCGGCACCGTGATCAAGCGCAGCCTGAAGGGCTCGGGCCTGTTCACGCTGCCCGGTCTCGCGAAGATGAAGGTCGTCAAGAAGCCCGCCACGAAGGCGCGCGAAGGCGTGAATCCCTTCACGGGCGAGAAGATGGTGTTCAAGGCGAAGCCGGCCAGCAAGAAGGTCCGGATCATGCCGCTGAAGAACCTCAAGGGTATGGTGAACTGAGCAAGTAGGAATTCAGAGCGGGGCGGCCTTGCGCCGCCCCGCCGATTCCACGAGCTGACCTCGCGCGCCGCCCTTCAGCCAGGCAGCACAGCCCCGCTCCCACGCGCGGGACCTTCAAGAAAATTCTTCACGAGCTCGCGCAGTTCCGTGAGCCGGCCGTGAAAAAAATGCTCCGCGCCCGCGAGCCCGATGAGCTCGGGACGCGGATCGTACCGCGCTGCCCAGCGAGCAACTTCCGCCGCGTCTACCACTTCGTCGGCGTCGCCCTGCACGATCAGCCAGTCCGCGGCGGGCCGCGGGGGCATGCCGTCAAGTCCCAGGCGCGCGACCGGCGGCGCGACGGTGACAAGCCGCTCGGGCGAAAGACGCGGCGCCGCCTGGAGCGCCACCGCGGCGCCGAACGAAAAGCCCGCGAGCCAAAGCCGGTCGCAGCGCCAGCGCCGACGCGCCCAATCGGCGGCGGCAACCGCATCGTCGATCTCTCCCCTGCCTTCGTCGTGCGTGCCGGCGCTCGCACCCACTCCGCGGAAGTTGAAGCGAACGGTCGGTGCGCCGAGTTCCTGCATCGCGCGAGCAAGCGTGTGCACCACCTTGTTCTGCATGGTGCCGCCGTACAGCGGGTGCGGATGACAGACGACACCGACGACCTGGACGGCGGCATCGGGCAGTGGATTCTCGGCCCGGGCTTCGAGCGCTCCTGCGGGCCCGTCGATGACGACCGCTTCGGGGACCGGCGGACGAAACGCCTGCTGCACGCTCAGCCGGCGCCGGCACGCACGTCGAGGAGCTCGACATCGAACACCAGCGCGGCGCCCGGAGGAATGACACCGCCAGCGCCGCGCTGGCCATAGGCCAGCGTAGAAGGGATTACGAGCCGGCGATGCCCGCCCACCTTCATCCCGGCGACGCCCTGATCCCAGCCGGGGATCACCTTGCCCGCGCCCAGCCAGAACTGAAACGGCTGGCCTCCATCGCGCGAGCTGTCGAACTTCTTGCCCTTGGCTTCCACGGCCTCGGGATCGTAGAGCCAGCCCGTGTAGTGCACAGTGACCAGGCTGCCTGCCTGCGCCTCGGCACCCGTGCCGGCCTCGAGATCGGAGACGACGAGGTCCGGTACGTCGATCGGCGCAGCAGCGACGGGCGCGGCGGGGGCCGTCGGAGCCGTCTCGGGCGGCGCCGTGGACCCGCAGCCCGCCACTGCGCCCGCGAGCAACAGAGATACGAGCCGGCCCGCGGGCCGGTGTGCAGCGAATCCATGGGTCATTTCTTCTCCTGGTCGCCGCGCCTGAAATCGAGCGAGGCGGAGTTGATGCAGTATCGCAGCCCCGAAGGCTGCGGTCCGTCATCGAATACGTGCCCCAGGTGGGCACCGCAGGTCGCGCAGGTGACTTCCGTGCGCGCCATGCCGTGACTGCGATCGACGTGTGTCTGAACACGCTCGCCCGCCAGAGGCAGCCAGAACGACGGCCAGCCCGAGCCCGAGTCGTACTTGGTGCTTGATTCGAAGAGCTCGCTGCCGCAGACGACGCAGGCGTAGACCCCGCTCTCCTTGTTGTGCAGCAGGGGGCCGGTGAAGGCCCGTTCGGTGCCCTTTTCCTGCGTGATGCGATACTGCTCGTCGGTGAGCCGGGCGCGCAGCTCGGCCTCGTCCGGCTTGCGCGAGCCGGTCATGCCGCCCCCTCAGGGCGCGGCGAGCAGATCGGGCGGTCCGAAAACGAAAACGATGCCGACGGAGGTGACGAACGCAACCAGGAGCAGCACGGTCGTGACCGCCTGCGGGGAGTGGTGCCAAACGAGGGCACAGAGATCATCGAGATCATCGAGCCACTTCAACCAGCGTTCCATGGGGCCTGCCTTCGCGGGTTATGCCGGGCCATCGCCCGCGAGTGCCGGGCAATGATAGCTCGGGTGCCGCTCAACCGTCCTTGTCGAAAGCATCCTTGGCCTTGTCCGCCCAGCTCTTGTAACTGGAAACGCTGTAGAGGGCCTTGGCGATGACGGCCTGGCGCGACGTCGGGCCGGCTTGCTGCCGAACGCGATCGAGCCAGCTGTTATAGGCCTCCCAGCCATCGGCGGCGGCGCCGAACTTGGAGCGGCGGCCGGTGCCCTCTGGGGTCTTGCCGTTGCCGTCCGGAACCGGTCGGCCGGCCGCGTTTTTGGGGTCGCTCATTGATACACCGTTCGCCTGCAGCGGAAGCTACGGGGCGGCCTGCGGGGCCGTCCGGAATTGCGTCACAGATCGCGGTGATCAGGCGACGAGGCGATAGCAGGGGCGGTATTCGCCTGCGATCTTCATGCGCCGGTCGCGGACGAAAGCTTCGAGCAGGCCATCGAGCGGACGCAGCAGCTCGGGATCGCCGTGCAGCTCGAAGGGCCCGTGCTGCTCGATGAGCCGCACACCCTGCTCCTTGACGTTGCCCGCGACGATGCCCGAGAAGGCGCGGCGCAGCTCTGCGGCGAGCAGGTGCGGCGGCGTGTCGCGCCGCAGCTCGAGCGCCGCCATGCGCTCATGCGTCGGCTCGAAGGGCTGCTGCAGGTCGAAGGGAATCCGCAGCAGCCAGTTGAAGTTGTAGGCGTCGGAGTGCCGGCGGCGGAAATCCCGCACCGCATCCATCCCGCGCAGCATCTCGCGCGCGACCTCGTCCGGGTCGTCGAGGATGATGCGATAGCACTGGCGCACGGTCGGACCCAGCGTCGCGGACAGGAAGGCGTCGATCTGCTCGAAATAGCCCTCCGCGGACGCGGGGCCGGTGAAGACCACCGGGAACGGCTGCTCGGCGTTCGCCGGATCGAGCAGGATGCCGAGCAGGTAGAGGATTTCCTCCGCCGTTCCGACGCCCCCCGGAAAGACGACGATGCCGTGACCCGACGCGAACGAAGGCTTCGAGCCGCTTCTCGATGTCCGGCAGGATCACGAGCTGGTTGACGATCGGGTTCGGCGGCTCCGCCGCCACGATTCCCGGCTCGGTAAGGCCGAGATAGCGGCCTTCGCGGAGGCGCTGCTTCATGTGTCCGATGGTGGCGCCCTTCATCGGGCCCTTCATCGCTCCCGGGCCGCAGCCCGTGCACACGTTGAGCGCGCGCAGCCCCAGCTCGTATCCGACCTTCTTGGTGTACTCGTACTCCTCGCGGCTGATCGAGTGCCCTCCCCAGCAGACCACGAGGTCTGGCCGCATTCGCGGCAGCAGGATGCCCGCGTTGCGCAGCAGCCGGTAGACGGCGTTGGTGATCTGCTCGGGCTCCTTGAGCTCGATCAAGCCGTGCTCGAGCACCTCGCCATGCAGGTAGAGGATGTCCCGCAGCACCGCGAACAGGTGCTCCTGGATGCCGCGGATCATTCTGCCGTCGACGAAGGCCGACGCCGGCGCGTTGCGCAGCTGCAGCTTCACGCCCCAGGCCTGGCGCACGATGCTGATGTCGAAGTCTGCATAGCGCTCGAAGATCGCCCGAGCGTCGTCGGTCTCGCCGCCGCTGTTCAGGACCGCGAGCGAGCAGCGCCGATAGAGCGGGTAGAGTCCGCCGCGCGAGGTATCGAGCAGGCGGTCGACCTCGTCCTGCGAGAGATTCTCAAGCGTGCCGGTCGGTGCGACCCGCGCATCGACGGAGTCGACCTCCTCGAAGGTCGGTACGATCGCTTCGGCCCTGCGCATCATGGACGGATGTCGATCGGCAGCCCGACTTTGGTGCGCAACCAGATGTCGACCATGTCGGAGTTGCTCACCGCGATGCAGCCGTCGGTCCAGTCGTTGCGCGTGTAGTAGTCGGCGGGCTTGCGCGGGACGTTGGGCTGACCATGGATCATGATCGAGCCGCCCGGCGCCTTGCCGTTCCCCCGTGCGCGGCGCCGGTCCGTATCGTTGGGATAGGACACCTCGATAGAGAGGAAGAAATCGCTGCGGGGATTACGCCGCGACAGGTAATAGTGGCCCTCCGGGGTGCGGAAGTCGCCTTCGTGCAGCTTGTGGCCCTCGGGGTTGAGCCCGAGTCGAATCGGGTACTCGGCGACCACCGCGCCAGCCTTCAGGAGCTCGAGCCGGCGTTTCGACTTGTGCACGACTATCCGGTCGGCCTCTGAAAATGCGGTACCCGACGTCGTGCCAAGGTTCGCGGCCGCGCTGCCCGCAGCGACCGTGGCCATGGTTGCGACCGCCGCATCAGTGCCGAGCGCGGGTGGAGTTGCAGAGTCCACAACCGAATCGGGCGCGGCTGCTACGGGGGTGGCAGACACCGGTTCCGCCGCCGCAGCTTCCTCCGCCGGCAGGTCGACGGGCTGTGCGAGTCCCAGCGCCGCGATGCAAGTGACGAGAAACCGGTCAAGACAGTGCATTCTGGAAGAGTATACCGGGGCTCATGCACTGGTTCGTGCGGCGCGGCACAGAAGTCGGGCGCGCGCAGCAAAAGGAAAGGGGCCGCTGAGGGCCCTTTTCGTGGACGCTACCGCGTGACCCGCGCGTTGCGGCTTGAACGGAATCAACTTGACCTGGAGCATGAAGGCGAGGTTATCGCCGCGCATCAGAAACTCGCCGTTCCAGTTCGTATCCGACGTAGTTGTGTAGGCCGCAGCCTTGGCAAACTTCTGGAGGTTCACCACGTGTTTCAGGGCCTCCTCAGATTGCCCTTCGTGATGTCGCCAGTTGCGGTTTTCACTTGGTTCCCCAACTTCGTCAGGTCACCACTGCCCACGGCACCATCCGCGCCCGCCTGTGCGACCGCGTCCGACAGCATCTGGAGCTTGAACTTGGTCAGCTCAAGCAGAGCCTGGTAGGCGCTGGCCGAGCCGGCGTCCGATGTGGAGGCCGACCAGGTGCCACGAGCCCTTAGGTCCTGACCCACGCGACGGGTTTCTGCACCCGTTCGTCGCTTCGTCGCCGTCCCGAAGTACGGACCTGTCGTCGTCGTCGACTCGACCATGTCCTCCTTCTTGTCGTACTGGAGCACGACGATGTCCTGGTGCGTCGGGTTGACGTTCCTCGGAATCGGCAGGTTGCAGTCGTACGCTGTCGGCAGCAGCTTCTTCGTATCGTTAGGATATCGACGACGACCCCGCTCGGAATCTCGATGGGCGCCTGGACTCTTGACCACCAGGAAATAGTCGAGGTCGGGATGTGCGCACAGGTAGCCCGGTACGATGACGTCCGGCCCGGGGTGATCGGGATCGACGAGCAAATCGAGCTCGCGCGCCGCGCCGCAGCTATCGTTCATCGACGAGCCACGTGCGTAACCGTGTACTGATCGAGACTTCGGATGATCGCGCTGGCGAGGCAGCTTAATGACGATGCCGTTGACGTGCCGGCGCACAGCGCTCTCCCAGGTTGCAGCCGATGGTCGTCGGTCGGCGCAAAGTCCGGCGTTGAACGGCGCGAGCTTTCGCCGTACTCGACGACATAGCCCTCAGATCTCGCTGGCCTTGCCGTTGTCTTCAGTCCGGAGCCGTCCAAGCCAAAGGTCAGGCTGTTCGGCGCACTGCTGGTTCTCGGGCTGGCCGGTCGCCCAGTTCGTGTAAGGGTCATCATCGTCGACGGGCGAAATCGATTCGTCCGTTGACCCATTTCCAGCCGCCTCCGGGCTCCGGCGTACAGGTCGGCCTGGAGACCCGCCGATCCAGAGCTCGGTACGGTTTCCCGAGGGACGTTCTGGTGTCGATGAACGCGTCCTCTGCGGAGGTGTTGATCGTCGCGAGATGGCCGCAGTTGCACGCCCAGGTGCGTCTCCTGGCGTTGGCGGCTGTGTTGGCGTCGTTCCAGCTGATCCCCGTGGCAGCCACCACTTCGTAGTAAGCGCCCGTCGAACGGGACAGGGGCGGCGTTGCGTAGGTTGAAACTGCGGCGAGCGCAATCGCCAGCAGCGCTCTGCTCTCGATTGCCATATGACTGCCTCTGATGAACTGCAGATTCGCAAATCCTGCGGCGCCCGTTGTCCGCGGCACGCCATACAGAGCGCCAGGCATCGTAACGTGCCCTTCCCGTCAACCAGACTGATTGTATTCTTCGTTTTGTGACCGGTCGAACGCGCGCTCGCGTGCGACCGGTCGCATAGCATGCTCTCAAATTGTTGCCGCGGCAATACATTCCCCGCCGCAGCGGGCGGCGCATTATGTCATCCAGGGGTCCGCTCGCACCGTATTCGGATCGATGATCTCACAGTGCACTGCTCAACCATGCTGCGCGAGGCGGTATCGCGCCGCCTGTTCGGGTCGGCCGGTCGCCTGGTAGAGCTTCGCGAGCCAGCGGCTTGAATTCGATCACGTAGATCGTGCATCCGCGGCCTTTCCTTCTGCAGCACCTCATAACTCGCCAGCAGCAGCTTCTCTGCCTCGTCGTATCTGCCTCAGCCCGGCCAGGGCCGCGCCTTCGGCCGCCTCGGCGCTGGCTGTTCGCCAGTGTCCGGGAGCAGCGCCTTGAGCCAGATCGCCTTGGCATCCGTAGCCAGCGGGAGCGCTTCCTCGTAACGCCCTGTCTCGACCAGGAGGCCGGCCAGCAGCGTCATGCTGCTCGCGACGTCCGCATGATCCGGCCCCAGCAGCTTCCTGCGCATATCGAGCGCTCCGCGCACCAGAGGCTCGGCGGACGCCAGATCGCCGTCTCGAACAGCCAGATCGCCAGGTTGTTCATCGCCTGGGCCACCAGAGGGTGCTCGGTTGCCCAGCGTGCGCTGGTACATCTCGAGCGAGTCCCGCGACATCTCTGACGGCCGTCTTCAGGTCGCCCTTGTCGTGAGCGACAAAGGCGAGGTTGTTGAGCGCCAGCGCAACGTCCGGGTGGTCGACGCCCAGGAGCTTGCGCTGCATCGTGAGCGCGTCGAGGTACAGGGCTTCGGCCGCCTCGTATTTGCCCTGCGTCTGCAGCACGAACGCTACGTTGTTGAGCCCGATGGCGATTTCCGGGTGGATCTCGCCGAGCAGGACTCTCTTCATCTCGAGGGCTTGCCGGTAGAGCTGCTCGGTTTCCTGGTATTGGCCCATCTCGCCGAGCATCCACCCCAGATTATTCAGGGCGTCGGCAAGCGCGGGATGCGGCCCGTCGTGCAGCTTGCGCTGCAGCTCGACCGCCTCGCGCATACGGCGATTGCCTCCTCGAACGTCGCCCTGGTCGAACAGGTTCAGCGCCAGGCCTTCCATGCTCTGCGCGACTTCCGGACTGTTCTTTCCCGGTCACCTTGCGCCGCAGCGCCAGCGACTCGCGGAAGAGCGGTTCGGCCGCCGGCGAAATCGCCCATCCGACTCAGCAGGTCGGCGAGCTCGTACACGCTGCGCGCCGTATCGACGTGCTCGTCGCCGAGCAGCTTCCGCCGCAGAGCCAATGCCTGCTTGTACATCGGCAGAGCCCGGCCATATTCGGCCTGGAGCTTCAGGACCTCGCCCAGACGGTCCAGCGAGCGGGCGACATCGAGATGCTCCTCGCCGTACAGGGCCTTGCGCTTCTCGAGCGCGGTCTGCAGCAGCGGGACGGCCTGGTCGTACAGGCCGAGGCTCGTGTAGACCGCCCCCATCGTCTCCATGAGGGTCGCCTGGATACGCGGCTGCGCCGCCGAGCTCCTTCTGGATCCGCTTTGCGCCCAGGTCCATGATCTCGCGGGCGGTGATCGAGTTGCCGCGCGCCTCGCTCGGGTCGGACACCTCGAACAGGCGGACCATGAAGTTGGTGGTTTCCTGCGCCGTCTCTGCTTCGGCGATGGCGCGACTGCGTTGGCTGATTGGCGAGGAAGGCGGAACACCACCGCGAGGAAGGCCAGGGCGGCGACCGTGGCGACGACACCGACCTTGAGCCGTTGCATGCGCCTGGCGCGGGCGCATCGACGCCTGGATGAAGGCGGTCTCGTCATGGTGCAGCTCGATGCCGTGCTCGAGCAGCGATTCCGCCTCGATGAGCGGCTTGCCGGAGGGCAGCAACAGGTCCGGTGGCCGGTTCTCGGCCTCCCAGCGCTGCGCGGCGGCCGCGATTCGGCCGCGGATGCGCAGGCTCTCGCGATTCTGCGCGACCCAGTCCGTGACACGGGGCCAATGCCAGAGCAGGGCCTCGTGCGCGACCGTGACCACGGCGCTTCCGTCATCGGCGAGCTCCGTCACGAACAGACGATTGTCGACGAAGGTGTCGACGAGCTCGCGACTCTTGCCCGTGGACAGGTCGGTCCACGGCGCCCGCTTGCGACCGATCGCCGCCTGACCGTCCTGTCCGATGCTCACGAGCGCGTTCAGTACCTTCGGCAGCTCGGCTTCGACGTCGTCGGGTAGTTGCTTGAATACGGTCTCCGCTCGTTGCGCGAGCGAACCCTCGACACCACCGAGGTCGCGATACGCGGCCAGGGTGAGCATGCCGTCCTCCGTGCGGCGCTGGTACAGCTCCTCGAGGGTGAACTGCAGCAAGGGCAGGATTTCCCGGTGCCCTGCAGCGGCATCGCGCAGCATGTCGTCGAGGCGCTCGCTGCTCGCCGGGTCCTCCTCGAATCGCAGGCCTGCGGCATTCGCCGGCAGGCGGATCATCTGCCCGATCTCGCTGGCGTTCGGCGGCATCAGGTCGTATTGCCCCGCGCCTTCCTTCAGCGCGCCGACTTTCGGGATGGTTGGCAAGCCGCGGATAGAAGTCGCTGCGCAGGGTGCAGATGACCCAGACCCGCCCGCTTCGTGCCAGCCCATCGATGACCTCGAAGAAAGACTGCCGATGCCCGGAGGGGATCTCCTCCTGCGTGTACATCTCCTCCATCTGATCGACGACCAGCGCGAGCCGGGCATTGGGCTTGCCCTCCGTCTGCTCCTCGCGCGTCAAGGCATTGCGTATCAGCGATGTCGCCGCCTGCGGCGATTCCCGCAATATCTGCGCAAGCTCCTCGGGCCCCTTGCCGTCGGTCGTCGAGCGAGGGCAGCGCATGCTCGCGCAGCAGCGCCTTCGCGAGCCCCGTGAATAGATCGCCGCGAACGTCGGTGGGCCTGAACACCGCCCGTCGCCAGAGCCCGACGCCTTCGATGACGCCCGACTTGGTCAGCATCGGCAGGACGCCGGCGCGGACGACGGACGACTTGCCGCCGCCGCTCATGCCGAGAATCAGTACGAATGCGCGACCCTCGGCGGCCTGCTCGCGCAGCGCCTTCAGAACATCGGAGACCGCCCTCGTCCTGCCAAAAAACACCGGCGCGTGCTCGAATTCGAACGCCTCCAGTCCGCGGAACGGCGAGCCCTTCTTCCAGACCGCCCGCGCCTCCGAGGTCGCGTCGAGCACTCCGCGGTAGATGTCGATCGATCAGCCGGCGGAGGTGGTTCTCG
Organism: uncultured Gammaproteobacteria bacterium; assembly: GCA_963728295.1. Classification (GTDB taxonomy): domain Bacteria; phylum Pseudomonadota; class Gammaproteobacteria; order Steroidobacterales; family Steroidobacteraceae; genus DATJKD01. Next base: position 832,114 of record CAVSKB010000019.1, read on the forward strand.
AGCAGAATCTCGAAGTCACCCGGCGACTCGAAGGGATGGAAGGCCGCGACCAGTCGTTCCTTCGGCCTTGTCGTGAAACCACTTGTCGACGAAGGCGTCGAGCTTCTTCTTCTGCCCAAGCCGCTCCATCAGGTCCTTCTCGTCGTCGAGCCGGACGGAGGGCGGAGCGGTCTTGCGGTAGACGAGCAGGTCAGGCTTTCCGTTCTGGCGAAAGCCCTCCATCGCTTCCTCGAACTCGTACTCGGTGCCCGATTCGTACCGCGATCCGTCCGGACGCTTGAATTGCTCGGGCAGCTTGGTGCCGAGACGTGACCAGAGAATCGCGATGACGATATCGGTCTCTGACGGCTTGACGATCTGCGTCTGGAACGTCGACGTCGCGACGAGCGGTTCGTGCTCCCACAGTACGGGCTCGAGCACGACCCTTCCGATGTACTCGCCCTGCAGGCGTTCGATGACTCGGCTGGCTAGCGCGCGCTCTTCGAAGACGTCGCCGGGCGAGGATATGAAGAATCGCAGTGTCTTCAACGTTCCGTCTCTTGGCGCGCAGGTCGATTTGGCACGCAAGATAGCAGAGTCTTCAATGACCTAACGCAGGTGCCGCGCTCCGCCATCCATGGCACATGCATGCGAAGTTCCGCGCGCTCAGCGAGCCGCGCCGTGGCGCAGCCGCTCGAGATATCGGTCCCGCAGCTCGGTCTGGCGCGAGCGCATCGGCACCGCGTGCCCGCCGACGAAGACGCGCTCTGCCAGCGTGGTCACTTCGAGCGGATCCCCACTCCAGAGCACGAGATCCGCCGGCCGGCCCACCTCGAGCGTCCCGACCCGGTCGATCACACCGAAGATCGCGGCTGGATTCCGCGTCAACGCTGCGAGAGCCGCATCCTGCGGTAATCCGTGCGCCACCGCGTTACCCGCAGCCTGGCGCAGCTTGCGAACGTTGTACGCCTGAGGGTCGCGGAAGCTGAACGCGATCGTCACGCCCGCCTTGTGCAGTCTCGCGGCGTTCTCGAGTGTCGCGCCCACCTTGTCGAAGTTCGACGGCAGGTCGTCGAGCGGATCCAGGATCACGGGAATGCCGGCGGTCGCCAGCTCTCCGGCGACCCGCCAGGCTTCCGCGCCGCCGGCGATGACTGCGCGAAGTTTCTCCCGCCGCGCGAACACGACGGTCTGATGGATATCCGCCGCGCGGTCGACGTCGAACACGAAGGCCGCCGGGCGCCCGGCGAGCTCGAGCAGTGCCTCTCGTCCGAGCGGCGTGAGGAGCCGCTCGTCGTGCATGAGCACCCGATCGGGCGAGCGCGCTTCGACGAACGCCTGCTTGAGCAGCATGAACTGAGCCGCGCGGCTTCCGCCCGAGAGCGCGTTCGCTTCACCACCGAGATCGATGAAGAGCGCGCTCGTGCGTGGCACCACTGTTCCATCGAGGGTCACCACCGCGCCCTGGCCGGCGATCACGGTGCCGCCCGGGCGATCCTTCGAGCCGGCCTCCGCGGTCGGCGCGAGCACGGCGAAGGTTACGCCGCCGATGCGGTTGACGCCGATAGCGGTAGAGGCGGGATTGAACGCGAGCGTCACGTCGAATTCAGGCCGCATCTCGCCCAGCGCGAGCGCGTAGTCGCCTTCGCTTGGCTCGAGACCGATCTCCTCGACGCCGAGATGACCGAGCCCGCCAAAGAACCCGGGCGTGACCGGGCGACCTGCGGCGTCGACGACTTCCGCGCCTTCGGGCGCCGGGATGTCGTCGCCGAGAGCCGCGATGCGCCCGTCCGTAATCAGGACATCGGCGCCGGCGAGCACGCCACGCGCACCCATCGTATGCACGGTTGCATTGCGGATGAGCACGCTCGCCGCCGAGGCGGTCTCTATCGCGATGGGCGCGTGCGCGAGCGCGGTGGCCAGCGTCGCAAGCGCGATGAGCGTTGCCGGTCTCATGGCAGCGCTCCCACCGCCGTGGCGGACTGGCCCAGGCTGAAATCGGATTCCGGCGCGGCAGGTGGACTCGCCCGGTCATAGCGCACCGCGCCGTCGATCAACACGAGGTCCGCCAGCGCGTAGACGCTGAACGGAGTCATGTTCCACAGCACGACGTCGCGCGATCTTGCCTGGCTCGAGCGTCCCGGTGCGCTCGAGTATTCCGAGCGCCCTGGCCGGGTTGGCCGTCAGCCACGTGATCGCCCGCTCCGGCGGAATCGCCAAGCCGGCGCGCGCGCCGTACGCCATCGCCTTGGCCGCTTCCTGGTTCAGCCGCTGGATGCCTTCCTCCGAATCGGAATGAACGATGGCGCAGCCGCCTGGCGCGGCATCGACCATCGCGATGTTCTCCGGGATCCCGTCGTAGGACTCCATCTTGAAGCCCCACCAGTCGGCCCACATCGCGCCACATACGCCCCGCTCGGCCAGCAGATTCGCGATCTTGTAGGCCTCCGCCGCATGATGGAACGCGGCCACGCGATAGCCGAACTCGTTCGCCATGTCGAGCACCGTCGCCATCTCGTCGGCGCGGTAGCAGTGCTGGTGGACGATGATCTCGCCCTTGAGCGCGCCGGCGAGCGTGTCGAGCCGCGCATCGCGCTTGACGGGTTCTGCATCCTCGTCGCCTTCTGCCAGCTTTTTCTCGTACTCCGCCTGGTCGCGAATGTATTCCTGCGCCTCCATCCACTGCGCTCGATAGCCGGCGACGTTCCCCATGCGGGTGGACGGAAACTGATCCCGGCTGCCATAGACACGCTTCGGATTCTCTCCGCACGCCATCTTCAGACCTTGCGGCGCACCCGGGAACTTCATTGCCTGGTAAGTCACTGCTGCGACGTTCTTGAGCACGACCGAGCGGCCTCCGATCAGGTTCGCTGACCCGGGCAGAATCTGCAGGGTGGTGATACCGCCGGCTAGCGCCGCGGCAAAGCCAGGGTCCTGCGGCCACACGGAGTGTTCGGCCCACACGTTGGCCGTCACGGGTCCCGTCGATTCGTTGCCGTCGTCGTGCGCCTCGACGCCGGGGCTCGGATACACGCCGAGGTGCGAGTGAACGTCGATCAGACCCGGTGTCACCCAGCGGCCACCTGCCTCGATGACCACCGCGCCCGCAGGAGCCACGAGCCCCGCGCCGATTGCGCTGATCCTGCCGTCGACGATCAGTAGATCCGCCGCATCAAGCCGTGTCCCGGTTCCGGTGAGCACGGTTGCGGATCGGATCAGGATCGGCGGACCCTTGGGCGCACGATAGGTCGATGGATAGGGCTCGATCACGGCCGCGATGGCCGGTTGCGCGTCGGGCTTATCAGGTCCTGTTGCGCACGCGGTCAGCGCGCACGCCAGGCCAAGCATGCAGACGAAGACTCTCACGTGAAGTTCTCCAGTCCGTCGGGCACGCGAATTCTAGTCTGCCGACGGGCCAGCCGCAGGGTCGACCGCCTGATAAAACGAGGCGGCCTTGCGGCCGCCTCGAAAGTACGCGCTGCGCCCGGTCAGAGGCGCCCCTGGGTCATCAGGTGGCCGGCGGGAATTCCAGCCATAGCGCGTGGGGAACCGTATGCGCGATCAGCCGCATTTCGAATCGCCGCAGCTCAGGCACGTCATGCAGCCGTCCATCATCACCACCGCTGCGGTGCTGCACTTGGCGCAGAGCTGCGCGCCCTGCGGGTAGTGGTTGTTCGCGAAGGCGTCCTGCTGCTTCTGCCGCGCCTCGTATTCGGTGCGCTTTTCCTCGATCAGCTTGCGCCGGCCTTCGTCGAGCTCCGGCGCCCGCAGCAGGCCGATGGTCTGCAGGTGCTTCTCGATCACATAGCCAAGCTCGGCGATGATCGAGGGCATGAACTTGCCGCCGGCCTGCCAGTAGCCGCCGCGCGGATCGAACACCGCCTTCAGCTCCTCGACCAGGAACGTCACGTCGCCGCCCTTGCGGAACACCGCTGAGATGATCCGCGTCAGCGCGACGATCCACTGGAAGTGATCGAGGTTCTTCGAGTTGATGAAGATCTCGAAGGGCCGGCGCTGCTCGTGCTCGGTGCCCTCGTTGAGCACGATGTCGTTGATGGTCACGTACATCGCGTGATCGGAGACGGGCGTCTTGATCTTGTAGGTCGAGCCGATCAGGACCTCCGGACGCTCGAGCTTCTCGTGCATCCAGATGACCTTCGAGTCGTGCGATTCCTCGCGCGCCCGCGCGACGGGCGCCGCATCGGCCGCCTTCGCTTCCGTCTTCTCGCCGGGCTTCACGACCCGGTACTTGACTATCTTCGTATCTATCCTGTGGCCACTCATCTGATACTCCGGCGCCGCCGCGCGGTGCCTCTAGAACTTGCCGTAATAGCCTTCCTTAAGCGCATCGAAGAGATTGGCGGCGGTGTGCATCTCTCCGTCGTACTCCACCATCTCGTCGCCCTTCAATGCGAGCTCGCTGCCGTCCTCGAGCGTGAACACGTAGGTCGTGTTCTTGAGATCGTCCTCCTTGACGAGCACACCCTGGAAGGCATCCGGGTTGAAGCGGAACGTCGTGCAGCCCTTCAGCCCCTGCTCGTCCGCGTAGAGGTAGATGTCCTTGAAGTCCTCGTAGCGATAGTCGGTTGGCACGTTCGCCGTCTTCGAGATCGAGGAATCGACCCACTTCTGCGCCGCCGCCTGGATGTCGACGTGCTGCCTGGGCGTCACGTCGTCGGTGGTCGAGAAATAATCGGGCAGACGCTCGCCCGCCGCGGTCGAACCCGGCATCGCGGCGGCGTTCACCAGCTCGCGATAGGCCAGCAGCTCGAAGGAGAACACGTCGATGCGCTCCTTGCTCTTGCGTCCCTCGCGGATCACGTTGCGGAAGTAGTGATGCGCAAAGGTGGGCTCGATGCCGTTCGAGGCATTGTTGGCGAGGGACAGCGAGATCGTGCCCGTGGGCGCGATCGAGCTGTGGTGCGTAAAGCGCGCGCCGACCTCGGCCAGCCGGTTGACGAGCTCGGGCGCCACCTCGGCCACGCGCTGCATGTAGCGGCTGTACCGCGCGTGCAGCAGGCGCCCTGGCAGGCGGTCGCCGGCGCGGATGCCGTCGCGCACGAGCTCGGGCCGCTTGCGCAGCATCTCCGGGGTGATCGTGAACTCCTCGCTCATGATCGGCGCGGGACCCTTCTCTCTCGCCAGCTCGAGCGCTTCCTCCCAGCCGGCGAGTGCGAGCTCCTTCGAGACGCGCTCGGTGAAGGCGACCGACTCAGGCGAGCCATACTTCATTCCGAGCATCGTGATGGTGGACCCGAGGCCCAGGAAACCCATCCCGTGGCGGCGTTTGCGGCGGATTTCATCCTGCTGCTGCGCCAGCGGCAGCCCGTTGACCTCGACCACGTTGTCGAGCATCCGGGTGAAGACCTTGACGACCTCGTGGTACTCGTCCCAGTCGAAACGCGCGTCCTCGCAGAACGGGTCGCGCACGAAGCTCGTGAGATTCACCGAGCCCAGCAGGCAGGAGCCGTACGGCGGAAGCGGCTGCTCGCCGCACGGGTTCGTGGCGCGGATGTTCTCGCACCACCAGTTGCTGTTCATCTCGTTGACGCGGTCGATCAGCACGAATCCCGGCTCGGCGAAGTCGTAGGTCGAGCTCATGATCACGTCCCACATGCGCCGCGCGGGCAGGGTCTTGTAGACCTTGCAGAGGACGAGACCCGCCTCGTCGCGCACGTAGCCGTTTGCGTCCGGCCATTCACGCCACAGGTACTGCGTCTGATCGGTGGTATCGACGCCTTCGATCTCCTTTGCCGATACGGGGAAAGCGAGCTGCCACTCACAGTCCTCGCGCACAGCGCGCATGAAGGCGTCGGTGACGAGCAGCGAGAGATTGAACTGCCGCAGCCGGCCGGACTCGCGCTTGGCGCGGATGAATTCCATGACGTCGGGGTGGCCGACGTCGAAGGTACCCATCTGCGCGCCGCGGCGGCCGCCGGCCGACGACACCGTGAAGCACATCTTGTCGTAGATATCCATGAACGACAGCGGGCCGGACGTATAGGCTCCGGCGCCCGACACGTACGCGCCACGCGGCCGCAGCGTCGAGAACTCGTAACCGATGCCACAGCCCGCCTTGAGCGTGAGCCCCGCCTCGTGGACCTTGCCCAGGATGTCGTCCATCGAATCGCGGATGGTTCCCGACACCGTGCAGTTGATGGTCGAGGTCGCGGGCTTGTGCTCCTGCGCGCCGGCGTTCGAAGTCACGCGACCCGCGGGAATCGCACCGCGCCTCAGCGCCCAGAGAAACCGCTCGTACCAGTGTTCGCGGATCGCATCGTTCTCGACATCCGCAAGCGCGCGCGCGACGCGCTTGTAGGTGTCGTCCATGGTGCGATCGAGTGGAGTTCCGTCCTTGGCGCTCAGTCGATACTTCTTGTCCCAGATGTCCAGGGACGCTTCCTGGAATGGAATGCTGCGGGCGTCCCTGGATGCAAGCTTCACGGCGGTGCTCATTTCGGAAACACGTCTCCCATCAGGCGGTCTTTTATCGGAAAGAAGAGCCCCTCGTTCGCCGTGACGGGCCTCTTAATAAGGAGGAGCGCTGGGGCGTACGGCCTGATCCTGAATTTGCCCGGCTGCGACGGCCCTTGATAACCCCCGAGGCGCGCCATGCAGGACACAACATATTGGGTCAGGGCGGAAAGGGTATGCACCGTCTCCCGGTCCGTCAACCATTTCTTCTCGTCCGCTGCGATGCAGCAAAACTGTTCAGTTTCAGCGACTTATATTGTTACTTTCGCGTGGCATCACAATGCCTGAATCCGCCGATTCGTCAAGGCCTTTTTGCACCAAAGACACTACATATTGTGTTCACCGCTTTGCCACCGCTTATTCACAGCTTGTCAAGCCCAACGCGACGGATCTCCGGGTCCCGGCAAGTCGCGGCGGACTCCGCGTCGAGCGGCCGCCGGGGAACTCGGCCAGAGCCCTCGCAGTCTGACCGGCCGGTCGGACATGTTGCTGCGGACGCGACGGGGCGGTCGCGCCGGGACCTGCCCGATGCGCTGCTAGACTCATGAGTTGCCCGCAGTCTCGATACTTTTCAGGACGCCGCATGAAGCTTCATTCGAGCCTAGCTGCCCTGCTGCTGCTCATCACCCCGCTCTCCGCACCGCCGGTCGCCCTTGGTCAGCTGCCGGGCGCCGTCGGCGAAACGCCGGTGCCATCGCTCGCTCCGATGCTGAAGAACGTGACACCCGCGGTGGTGAACATCGCGACCCGCGGCACGGTGCAGCAGGAAAACCCGCTGCTCAACGATCCCTTCTTCCGCCGGTTCTTCGACATCCCCAACGTGCCGCGCGAACGGAGCTTCCAGAGCGCTGGCTCGGGCGTGATCGTCGATGCGAAGAACGGCTACATCATCACCAACGCGCACGTGATCGAAAACGCCACGGAGATAACGGTCACGCTGCTCGACAACCGCTCGCTCACCGCGAAGGTCGTGGGCAAGGATCCGGGTTCGGACGTGGCGGTGCTGCAGGTCAAGGCGGCGAATCTCGCCCAGATCCCGGTGGCCGATTCGGACCGCGCCGAGGTCGGCGATTTCGTCGTCGCCATCGGCAATCCCTTTGGTCTCGGTCATACGGTGACGTCCGGCATCGTGAGCGCGCTCGGTCGCTCCGGTATCAACCCCGAAGGCTACGAAGATTTCATCCAGACGGATGCCTCGATCAACCCGGGCAACTCCGGAGGCGCGCTGGTGGATCTCAACGGCCGGCTGGTCGGCATCAACAGCGCGATCCTTTCGCGCACCGGCGGCAACATCGGCATCGGCTTCGCGATTCCGTCCAACATGATGAAGACGGTGATGAACCAGCTCGTCAAATTCGGCGAGGTCAAGCGCGGCGTGCTGGGCGTCAACGTGCAGACGCTGACCCCCGACATCGCCGAGAGCATGGATCTGGGCAACGTCCAGGGCGCGCTCGTCTCGCAGGTGGCGGATGACTCCGCCGCAGCGACCGCCGGCCTCAAGGCAGGCGACGTGGTCACGGCGATCAACGGCAAGGCCGTCAAGGACGCCGCCGGGCTTCGGAATTCGATCGGTCTGCTGAGCGTCGGCGACAAGGTAGACATCGCGCTGCTGCGCGACGGCAAGCCGCGCCGCGTGACCGCGGTGATCGGCGAGCGCGACGCGACCGCCGAGGCGCGCGCCGCCGGGCTGCATAACGGGCTCGAGGGAGCCACGCTCGAGGATGCACCGGGTGGCGAGGGTGTGGTGATCCGCGCGGTCGCGGAGGGCAGCCCGGCCGCGCAACGCGGCCTGCGCGCCAACGACCTGATCCTCGGCGTCGGTCGTACGCGCGTCGCGAATCTCGACGAGTTCACCGACGCAACGCGCGATGCCGCCGCCTTCGTGCTGCAGATCCGCCGCGGCAACGCGATGCTTGTGATCCCGATCCGTTAAGGGGCCGTGCACACGAGAGCGTGGCGCTCGGTGCGGGTGAGCCGCGCCAGCTGCGCCGCGCGGCCGTAGAACGCGTGCAGCGATCCGGCCGCCTCGAGCTCGCGGACGAGCCCCGGCACGCAGTCCTCGTAGGTCGCGACCGCCGCGAGATGGGCGTTGTTGAGCGCGCGGCCGAACCACGCGTCGTAGCCGGCGTACCCGCCCCAGCCCGCGCGCAGCCCTCCATACTCGAACTTGAGATGACCGAACTCGCGGTTCTTCGCGATCCGCATCTGCTCGGCCGGCGTGCCACCGGCGTAGAGCTGCTGGAGGCGCGCGCGCGCGGCGACGAGCAGTGCGACAAATTCCCGCTCACGGGCTTCCTGGCGCTCCCACTCATCGAGCTCGGGCGACGGCCGGGCCGCATACCAGCGGCGAATACCCGCGGTGGAGACTACGGTCGCATACGCCTCGTTGAACTCGGTATCGTCCGCGACATAGAGCTGCTCGTGGGCGAGCTCGTGGAAGATCGTTCCCAGCAACCGCGGCTCGCGCCAGAGAAGCATCGTGTTGAAGACGGGGTCGGGCAGGTGGCCAAGGGTCGAATAGGTCGCCACACCACCCACGCTGACGTCGCTGCCCTGCGCCGCGAGGCGGCCGGCCCGCGCGTGCGCGTCGTCCGGGTCGAAGAAGCCGAGGTATGCGACGCAGCCGGCGATGGGAAAGCACCAGCGCCGCGGCTCGACGGAGAACTCCGGTGTGGCGACTACACTCCAGATCGCGTACGGGCGGCCGAGGTCTGCATAGCGCCGGTAGCTCTTCCCATCCGGCAGACCCAGCTCGCGCACCGCGAACTCGCGTGCTTCGACCACCAGTTCGAGCCGCGTGCGTGTGCCCTGCGTCGTCGAAGGATCGGCGGCGGCGGCGGCGATCGGACGGCTGCGCGCGAGCACGTCGAGCTGCCCGCCTGCCGCCTGCATCAGGTAGCAGCCGCCGAGCGGCAGGCAGATCGCAAGGACTGCTAGGATTCTGCGCATGAAGGTGTTTCTGGTGGGCGGGGCGGTACGCGACGAATTATTGGGCCGCCCGGTCATCGAGCGCGACTACGTGGTGGTGGGTTCGACGCCCGAAGCGCTCAAGACGCTGGGCTACCGGCCGGTCGGCAGGGATTTCCCGGTGTTTCTGCACCCCGAAACCGGCGAGCAGTATGCGCTGGCGCGCACCGAGCGGAAAACGGGCCCCGGTTATTACGGCTTCGAGACGCGCTTTGCGCCCGACGTGACGCTCGAGGACGATCTCGCGCGGCGCGATCTCACGATCAATGCGATGGCGCGCAGCGAGGACGGCGCGCTCGTCGACCCACATGGCGGGCGTCGCGACCTGGAGGGGCGGTGGTTGCGTCACGTCTCTCCGGCGTTCGTCGAGGATCCACTGCGCGTGCTGCGGGTCGCACGGTTCGCCGCGCGGTTCTCTACGCTCGGTTTTCGCGTGGCCCCCGAGACGCTCGCCCTGATGCGCCAGATCGTCGAAGCAGGCGAGATGGGCGCGCTCGTCGCCGAGCGCGTGTGGGCGGAAACGGCGCGTGCGCTGGGCGAGGCGCGGCCGCGGGAGTATTTCGAGGTGCTGCGCGCCTGCGGCGCGCTGGCCGCGGTTTTTCCCGAGATCGACGCGCTGTACGGGGTGCCGCAGCCGCCGCGCTGGCATCCTGAGATCGACACGGGTCTGCACACCATGCTCGCGCTCGAGATGGCAACCGAACTTTCGCCCGACCCGGTCGTGCGGTTCGCGGCGCTGGTGCACGATCTCGGGAAGGGCACTACGCCGCGCGAGCTCTGGCCCAGGCACACGGGCCACGAAGAACGCGGTGTCGCGCTCATCGAGCAGCTTTGCGCGCGGCTCCGTGTGCCGACCGAGCATCGGGAGCTCGCGGTGCAGGTGTCGCGTCAGCACGCCAGGGTGCATCGCTTGGCGGAGCTCCGATCTTCGACCGTGCTGGAACTGCTCGAGCAGGTGGACGCCTTCCGCCGACCGGAACGTCTGGAGCGGCTGATCCTCGCCTGCGAAGCGGATGCGCGGGGCCGCGGTCCTGAGCTGCGCGTCGCGCCCTATCCGCAGGCAGCGATGCTTCGCGCGGCGCACGGCGCCGCGTCCGCGGTCCGGCTGCCGCCGGAGGTGCTCGCTGGAGGCGACGGTGCGGCGATCGCCGCGCGGCTGCGCACCGCGCGCATCGACGCCATCGGGAAAGTGGCTCGGAGCGAATTTTCCGGATCGTGACCTGCCCGGGAGCCGGAGTTCCGCATTGAAAACGCGCTCCGAGACGTCTTTCCGGTCACGCGAAGACGGCGACGATCACGGCGGCGAGGGCCAGCCGGTAGATCGTGAACGGCAGCAGGCCGATCCGCTCGATGAACCGGATCAGCAAATGGATGCAGGCGATGCCCGACAGGGCCGCGAACAGCATCCCCGTCAGAATCGGCGTCCAGTCGACCGGCGCATCCGCTCCGAGGAGCTTCGCGCCTTCGTAGAAGCCCGCCGCGCCGATGCCCGGCACCGCGAGCAGAAAGGAGAATCGCGCCGCGCCGGAGCGCGACAACCCGAGCGCGCGCCCCGCGGTCATGGTCACGCCCGAGCGCGAAGTACCTGGCATCAGCGCCAGGGCCTGCGCCATGCCGATGGCGATCGCCTGCGGCCAGCTGAGCGCGAACTCGTCACCCGTGCCCCGGCCGAAGCGGTCCGCGGCGTACATCAGCAACCCGAATACCGCGAGGGTGCCCGCGACGAAGAGCGGCTGGCGGAGATGATGCTCGATGTAATCGCCGAAGCAGAGACCGACCAGACCGACCGGCACCGTGCCGACCAGGATCTGCCAGGCGAGCCGGCTGTCGCGATCGTGTCTGCCGGTAAGCGAGCGCAGCCACGCGGCCGCCATGACGGTGAGCTCGCGGCGGAAATACACCAGGAGTGCGATCAGCGTGCCCACGTGCACCGCAACGTCGAAGGCGAGCCCCTGATCCGGCCATCCGAGAAAGTGCGGCGCCAGCACCAGGTGACCCGAGCTCGAGATCGGCAGGAACTCGGACAACCCCTGCACGACGGCGAGCACGATCGCTTCGATGACACCCATCCGGACAGACTCCTGTGAAAATCCTTCGAAGGTCCGCCACTGTTACAGCAGGTGACGCAGATCGCGGACCGAGAACCCGCGAAAGCGGCGCATGGTAGCCGCGCGTGAGGCCGAGCGCCTTGAACCGTTCCCCCATTTCGCCAGGCAAAGTCAGCAGCATGGCCTGTCGCGACAGATTGAGCCGCTGCACGAGGTCGAGACTCGACACCTCGCTCATGTAGGAGCCGATCCCGCAGCCGATCAGGAAATGCGCCTGGGTGGTAAAGCCCGCGATCTCGAACCCGGCCGACTGCGCCCCGCCCGCGGCGGCGCTGAAGTCCACCCACGCGCCTATGTCCTGCAGCCCAAGCCGCGTGAACGGGTCGTCGTGAAAGCGGTGCCGGTAATGGCACAGCATCGTGCCCATGCGCCGCTCGGCAGCGTAGTACTCGCGGCGCGGCAGACCGTAGTCGATCGCGAGCATCACGCCGCTCGTCATCGCGCGGGCGAGCCCCGCGAACCACGAGCCGAGCCTCAGGTTCAACTCGGAGGTAAAGCCGTCGCGGCAGCGCGGTACCTACCTCGCGTTCGATGTCGCGGACGGCGGTCTCGAGCGCCGCGCCCGCACGGATCTCGGACCACTCGAGCCGACCGAGCTGCCAGGTCACGCCCAGCTCGTTCACCCCGCCACCGCGAATCACGAAGCGCTCGACGGGCATCGCATCGAGCACCTCGTTCGCGAGCATGATCCCGGTGAAGGATCCCGGGAGGCGGTCCAGCCAGGCAACGCGCTCGACCAGCTCCGGACAGGCCTGCGTGAGCGTCGCTTGCTGCCGCTCGCGCAGGTCGGCGCTCACGTCCAGGATGCAGTAACGCGCGGGGAGCGACCCGAGTCGCGCCAGCTCGTCGAGCAGGACGGCGGCCATCGCACCCGAGCCGGCGCCGAATTCGAGAATCTCGCCGCCGCCAAGCGTCGCCAGTACTTCGGCGCACTGGCGCGCGACGCAACGGCTGAACACCGGCGCGACCTCGGGCGCCGTGATGAAGTCGCCCGCGGCGCCCAGCTTTCGCGCCCCTGCGCTGTAGTAGCCGAGCCCGGGCTCGTACAACGCGAGCTGCATGAACGGCGCGAAGCCGATCCAGCCGCCGCCCGCGTCGATCTCGCCCCGGATCCGATCCTCGAGCGCCCGGCTGTGCGCGGTCTCCTCCGAAGTTGACGGCGGCAGATCGGCGGACAGGCTCATTGCCGGCGGTCCCGGCAGGCGACAGCCCGCGTCGTGTTGGGTATCGTCGCAGGCGATCGCGCACGGTTTGCGCGGCAGGCGGGATTGCGCGCATGCATGCTCATTTGCCGCTCGACGGATTCTGCGTTCTCGTGACCGGCGCGGCGCGGCGGCTGGGAGCCGCAATCTCGCGACGGCTGCATGCGGCCGGCGCCGCGGTCGTCGTGCATCATCGGCGTTCCGCGGGCGAAGCCGCGGCACTCGTCGCGGAAATGAACAGGGCCAGGCCGGACTCGGCCGTGTCCGCCGCCTGCGACCTTCGCGATCTCGACGCGCTGCCCGCGCTCGTCGACGCCGCCGTGCGGCGCTACGGGCGACTCGACGTACTGGTCAACAACGCCTCGACCTTCTATCCCACGCCTATCGGCAGCATTACGCCGGCGCAGTGGGAAGATCTCGTCGGCAGCAACCTGCGGGCGCCGCTCTTCCTGTCGCAGATCGCGGCGCCGGCGCTGCGCTCGGCACGCGGTCTCATCATAAACATGGTGGACATCCACGGGGAACGCCCGCTGCGCAGGCACACCGTCTACAGCGCCGCGAAGGCAGGTCTCGCGATGCTTACCCGCTCGCTTGCGCGCGAGCTCGGACCCGAGATCCGCGTCAACGGCATCGCACCCGGCCCGGTGCTGTGGCCCGAGGGCGGACTTCCCGAATCGCTCAAGACCGAGATCATCCGCAAGACCGCATTGCAGCGCATGGGTACGCCCGACGATGTGGCGCGCGCGGCGCTCTACCTCGCCGCCGACGCGCCCTACGTCACCGGTCAGATCATCGTGGTCGATGGTGGACGCAGTCTCTGACTCGATCATCGGGTCGGCGCTCCGGGCTGCGCAGCCGAGATCGATCTCCTGCATCGGGTGAGCGTCACGATCGAAGCGCTCCCAGAGCTCGCGCATCGTGAGACCCAGTGTCGGGTGACGGAGCTCCGGTGCGAGCTCCGTAATCGGCCCGAGCATGTAGGCGCGGCGCACGAGGTCCGGCCGTGGCAGCGTGAGGCCAGGCTCGTGGCTCACGCGGTCGCCGTACAGCAGCACGTCGAGGTCCATGCTGCGCGGCGCCCAGCGCGGTGCGTCGCGAGCGCGGCCGCAGGCGGCCTCCGTCTCGTGCAGGCGCGCGATGACCCCGTGCACGGGCTCGTCGGTCTCGAACGCGACGACCAGGTTGACGAAATCCTCTCCCTCGAAACCGACCGCAGCATTGCGCCAGGCGCGGGAGCGCCGCAGCCCCGGGTAGTGCGATCCCAGGAGGCCGAGCGCGCGGCGCAGGTGAACGACCGGCTCGACGTTGCTGCCGGCGGCGACGAAAACCTCACGGCAACTTGCCGCCCCGCGGCGCCCGGGAGGCTCACGACGCGCGCCCGCCGTAGTCGCCGGAGCTGCGCACGATCAGGATGCCGACGTCGCGCGAGCCGCGGATCGCGCCCTGCTTGTTCAGCCGCACCCGCACCCAGGGAACCGAGAACTCCGTGATCACCAGCTCGGCGATGCGTTCGGCCAGCGTCTCGACGAGCTGGAACTCGGAATCGCTGATGAACTGCAGCAGTCGCTTCGAGACTTGCTTGTAATCGAGCGTGTCCTCGATCCGGTCGCTGCCGGCCGCGCGACGGATGTCGGCGCCCATCTCGAGATCGACGACGATCTTCTGCTTGACCCGGCGCTCCCAGTCCCAGATGCCGATGATGCACTCGGTGGTGAGACCGCTCAGGAAGATGATGTCCATGGATACCCGGGTGTCTGCTCTAGGGTGGTGCGGGCTCAGGCCTGGAATCGTCCTGTCGCCGGTGGAGCGAGGTGCGACATCGGCCAGCGCGCGCGCGCGCGGATTGCGAGGTCGTCATGCTCACCGGCGCCCAGGCGCAGGCAGCCGAGCAACGCGATCATCGCCGCATTGTCCGTACAGAACTCCGGCCGCGGGTAAGCCACGCGCACACCGAGCTGCCGTCCGAGCGCGAGCAGGCGTGCGCGCAGGCGGCGGTTTGCGCCCACGCCGCCCGCGACGACCAGCGTCTGCACTCCCGTCTTCTCGAGCGCCCGCTCGCACTTGATGGCGAGCGTCTCCGCGACCGCTTCCTCGAAGGCGAGCGCGGCATCGGCGCGGGTCTGATCGTCGAGCTTTCGATCGCGCAGCGCGACGACCACCGCGGTCTTCAGTCCGCTGAAGCTGAAATCGAGCCCGGGCCGCTCGGTCAGCGGCCGCGGGAAGCGAAACGTGCCCGGCCGACCGCGCTCGGCCAGCGCAGCGAGCCGCGGCCCGCCCGGGTACCCGAGATCGAGCAGCTTGGCGGTCTTGTCGAAGGCCTCCCCGGCCGCGTCGTCGAGCGTATTGTCCCAGGATATCGTAGCGGCCCAGGCCGTCCACCCGGGCGAGCAGCGTGTGCCCACCGGAGACCAGGAGCGCCACAAACGGGAACGCGGGCGGGTCGGGTTCGAGCAGCGGGGCCAGCAGATGACCTTCCATGTGATGGACGCCGAGACAGGGCACCTTCCATGCATAAGCGAGGCTCCGCGCCACGGCCGCCCCGACGAGGAGAGCGCCCACGAGCCCGGGGCCGCTCGTGTAGGAGACCCCCGAGATGGCCTGCCGCCCGCCTCGGTCCTCGATCAATTTCTTCAACAGTGGCAACAGCTTGCGCAGGTGATCGCGCGACGCCAGCTCAGGGACCACCCCGCCGTAGGGGGCATGCAGATCGACCTGGCTGTAGATCTCCTGCGCGAGCAGGCCCCGGTCGGCGTCATAGATCGCGACCGCGGTCTCGTCGCAGGACGTCTCGATGCCCAGAACTCGCAATTTTGCAATTCCTCACCGGGCTCACTAAAATTCGCGGCCCGTTTTTCCCGGGGAGCGGGACCGGCCCAGGCAGCCGCCCGCCCAGATAGTCCGACGAGGTTTAGATGCCCAGCGTCCGCGTGCGTGAGAACGAGTACTTCGATGCCGCCCTGCGTCGTTTCAAGCGCGCCTGCGAGAAGGCCGGCGTGCTGACCGAGCTGCGGCGCCGGGAATTCTACGAGAAGCCCACGCAGGAGCGGAAACGCAAGAAGGCTGCCGCGGTGAAACGGCACCAGAAGCGGAGCACCCGGGACCTGACGTCGGCGCCCCGCGCACGCACCTTCTGAGCCGCCGTTCGTGACGCTCAAGGAGCGCATCACGGAGGACATGAAAGCGGCCATGCGGGCATCCGAGAAGGAACGCCTCGTCGACGATCCGCCTGCTGCAGGCCGCTATCAAGCAGCGCGAAGTCGACGAGCGCATCACGCTCGACGACGCCCAGGTGCTCGCCGTCCTCGAGAAGATGGTCAAGCAGCGCAAGGAATCCATCGCGCAGTTCGAGCAGGGCAACCGCACGGATCTTGCAGACAAGGAGCGCCGCGGAGATCGAGCTGCTCCAGGCGTATCTGCCGGCGCAGTTGCCCGCCGCCGAGCTCGATGCGCTGATCCGCGACGCGATCGCCGCGACCGGTGCCGCCTCGATCAAGGACATGGGCAAGGTGATGGGCGTGGTGAAGTCGAAGGCCGCGGGTCGCGCGGACATGGCGGCCGTCGGCGCGCGCATCAGGGCCGCTCTCGGCGGCTGAAGCCCGGCGCAGATCCGATTTCCCTGGATCGGCTCTGGGCCGAATCTCCGGGCCTGATTCTGGGATTTGCATGGCCGGCCGTATCCCGCAGCATTTCATCGACGAGCTGGTCGCACGCACCGACATCGTCGAGGTGATCGGCAACCGCGTGCAGCTCAAGCGCGCGGGCCGCGAGTACAAGGCCTGCTGCCCGTTTCACGACGAGAAGACGCCGTCGTTCACGGTAAGCCCGGACAAGCAGTTCTATCACTGCTTCGGCTGCGGCGCGCACGGCACGGCGCTCGGCTTCCTCATGGAGTACGACCATCTCGGCTTCGTCGAGGCCGTGGAGGAGCTCGCGGCGCGCGCCGGACTGGAGGTGCCGCGCGAGGGCGGCGATGCGGCGGGCGCCGCGGCCGAACGAGGATCTCTACGTCGCGCTCGAGCGCGCGGCGCTCTTCTTCCGCCAGTCGCTGACCGGCGAGCCGCGTGCACGCGAGTATCTCGCGGGTCGCGGCCTGACCGGCGACAGTCTCACGCGCTTCGGCATCGGCTACGCGCCGTCGCGCTGGGACGCCCTGCTCGAGCGCTACGGGACGAGCCAGGACGGAGCGGCAGACACTCTCTGCGCGCCGGGCTCGTCATCGAGCGCAGCGCGACGGCAGCGACCGGCGCGGGCCACTACGACCGGTTTCGCGATCGCGTGATGTTTCCGATCCGCGATGTCCGCGGCCGGACCATCGGCTTCGGCGGACGCATCCTCGACAAGGGCGAGCCCAAGTACCTGAACTCGCCAGAGACCGAGCTCTTCCACAAGGGACGCGAGCTCTACGGCCTGTACGAGGCGCGGCAGGCGACGCGCAGTCTCGCCCGGCTGCTGGTGGTCGAGGGCTACATGGACGTCGTGCGTCTGCACCAGGCCGGGATCACCTACGCCGTGGCGACGCTCGGCACCGCGACGACGCCCGAGCACCTGCAGCGCATCTTCCGGCTGGTGGGCGAAGTCGTGTTCTGCTTCGACGGCGACCGCGCCGGCCGCGCCGCCGCCTGGCGCGCGCTCGAGAACGCGGTCAGCGAGGTAAAGCAGGGCCGCCAGCTGCGCTTTCTTTTCCTGCCCGAGGGTCACGATCCGGACTCGCTGGTCGGGGAGGAAGGCGCAGAGGCCTTCGAGACGCGCATCCGCGGAGCCGTTCCGCTGGCGGATTACCTGATAGGCGAGCTCGCATCGCGCTGCGATGTCGCGAGCGTCGACGGCCGGGCCAGGCTGGTGGAACTTGCGCGCCCGCTGATCCTGCGAATTCCATCCGACGTATATCGCGAGCTGCTGACGGCGCAGCTGGCGTCGGTGGTCGGTATGCCGGCGGCTCGGCTGACCGAGCTGCTGGGCGCTGCAGCCGGCACCGACGCCGCCGCACCGGACCGCAGCCGCCGCGCGCCACCGCGCCGGCCGCCGGTCAACGCGAGTCTTGCCGGGCGGGGAAATCTGGTCAGGCAGGCCGTGAGCCTCCTGGTGCATCACCCTTCGGCGGCGGCGGCGCCGGCGGATCTGGAGGCCCTTTCCGCGGTGGATCGGCCGGGCGTGCCCTTGCTCCTTGAGCTCCTGACCCAACTTAGGGAAGACCCGGCGGCCAGTACCGCCGTACTGCTGGAGCGCTGGCGGGAGCGACCTGAGCACGTGTCGCTTGCCAGGCTGGCGGCGACCGAATGCCTGGTTCTGGACCCGGCGGCCGCGGCGGCCGAACTCGGGTCGGCGATCGCCCGACTGGTGGCCGAGGAAACACCGGGCCGACGGCTGGATGAGCTCCTGGCCCGGGCGCGCGACATGGCACTTTCGGACCCGGAAAAGCAGGAACTTCAGGAGCTTCTGCGTGCCCGGCGGGATGCCGGGCAGCCGGGGAAGTAAACGAGGGGTTTGAACGGTCCAATGGTATACTTCCGCTCTTTTTTATCACCCTCCCCCCCGAGGCGCCCATCTTGAGCAAGACGGCACGCAAGCAGGTCAGGAAAACAGCCGCGCGGAAGCCCGCGGCGGCAGCGCGCTCCGCATCCGCGGCACGCAAGACTCCGGCGAGCAAGTCGGCGCACGCGCGGCCCGCGCGCGCGCCCGCGCGCGCGAAGGCACCGGCACGACCCAAGCCTGCTGCGAGCAACCGCCCGGCTGCCCGGCCGGCGGGCAAGACCGCCGCCGCGCCTGCGCGTGCCGCGGTCAAGGCGTCCGCACCGGCCAAGCCCGGCATCCCGTCCAAGGTCGCGGTGGCGCCCGCCGCCGTCGACCCCAAGCTGAATTCGACTACGCCCGGTCGCAAGGCTGGCAAGCCGGCAAAGGCCGGCGCCGAGAAGCTCGAAATTCGTCTGCCGCCCTCCACGCCCGAGGACCGCCAGTCGCAGTTGAAGCTGCTGATAGCGCGCGGCAAGGAGCAGGGCTTCCTGACCTACGCCGAAGTCAACGATCACCTGCCCTCCGAGATCGTCGATCCCGAGCAGATCGAAGACATCGTGCAGATGATCAACGACATGGGCATCCCGGTGTACGAGAAGGCGCCGGATGCCGAGGCGCTGCTGCTGCGCGAGCCGGTGGTGGCCGACGAGGAAGCCGCCGAGGAAGCCGCCGCGGCGCTTGCGACCACGGTCGACGCGGAGTTCGGCCGCACCACCGATCCCGTCCGCATGTACATGCGCGAGATGGGCACCGTCGAGCTGCTCACACGCGAGGGCGAGATCTCGATCGCCAAGCGCATCGAGGAAGGCCTCGACTCCGTGCGCCGGGCGCTGTCGTCCTATCCGCCGACCTTCGACCACATCCTCCGTACCTACGAGCCGGTGAAGTCGGGCCAGGGTCGGCTGATCGACATCATCG
This sequence comes from uncultured Gammaproteobacteria bacterium, assembly GCA_963728295.1. Lineage (GTDB taxonomy): Bacteria > Pseudomonadota > Gammaproteobacteria > Steroidobacterales > Steroidobacteraceae > DATJKD01. Next base: position 851,273 of record CAVSKB010000019.1, read on the forward strand.
TCGGCTTCCACGACCCGAACGCGCCAGACGTGATCGCGGAACCCATCAACCCGAAGCTCGCCGCCAAGGCGCCAGTGGAGGAGGAGCTCGAGGAAACCGACGAGGAAGCGGCCGAGGACGAGGAACAGATCGAGACCGGGCCCGATCCGGAGGAAGCTGCGCGGCGCTTTGCGTCGCTCGCGAAGCTCCAGGCGCAGGCGGTCAAGGCGCTGGATGAAAAAGGCCCGCGCGAACCGAAGACCGCGCGGGTCGCGCAAGCGCATTGCCGACGAGTTCATGGAGCTGCGGCTCTCGCCGCGCATGTTCGATGCGCTCATCGTCCAGCTGCGCGAGCACCTGAACGAGATCCGCGGCGTCGAGAAGGCGGTCATGCAGCTCTGCGTTCGTGATGCAGGCATGCCCCGGTCGGACTTCATCGAGACCTTCCCGCGTAACGAGACCAACCTCCGCTGGCTCGACAAGCACATCCGCGCCAAGCGCAAGCATTCCGGACCTCTGGCGCGGATGCGCGAGCAGGTCGAGAGGCAGCAGATGCGGCTGCATGAGATCGAGGGCCGCTCGCACCTGTCGATCGCCGAGATCAAGGAAATCAACCGCGAGGTCGCGGTCGGCGAGGCGCAGGCGCGCCGCGCCAAGAAGGAAATGGTCGAGGCCAACCTGCGCCTCGTGATCTCGATCGCGAAAAAGTACACCAACCGCGGCCTGCAGTTCCTGGACCTCATCCAGGAAGGCAACATCGGCCTGATGAAGGCGGTGGACAAGTTCGAGTATCGCCGCGGCTACAAGTTCTCGACCTACGCGACATGGTGGATCCGGCAGGCCATCACGCGCTCGATCGCGGATCAGGCGCGCACCATCCGGATCCCGGTGCACATGATCGAGACCATCAACAAGCTGAACCGCATCTCGCGGCAGATGCTGCAGGAGATGGGCCGCGAACCGACGCCCGACGAGCTCGCGGTGCGCATGGAGATGCCTGAGGACAAGGTCCGCAAGGTGCTCAAGATCGCGAAAGAGCCGATCTCGATGGAGACGCCGATCGGCGACGACGAAGACTCGCATCTCGGCGACTTCATCGAGGACACCTCGGTCGAATCGCCGATCGACTCGGCGACGACCGAGTCGCTGCGCGAGACGACGCACTCGGTCCTGGCAGGGCTCACCCCGCGCGAGGCGAAAGTGCTGCGCATGCGCTTCGGCATCGACATGAACACGGACCACACGCTCGAAGAAGTCGGGAAGCAGTTCGACGTCACGCGCGAGCGGATCCGGCAGATCGAGGCCAAGGCGCTGCGGAAGCTCCGGCACCCGAGCCGCAGCGAGCAGCTCAGGAGCTTCCTCGAGGATTGACTTCTGCCCTTGACGCAGGGCTGCGCGTCGCTCAGGTTGTCCGGCGCATTCGGAAGCGCGAGGGCGTAACTCCCACCTCGCGCCGGAAGAAACGCGTGAAGTACGCCGGATCGTCGAACCCCAGACGGTCGGCAATCTGCGTCGCGGTGAGATCGCTGTAGAGCAGCAGGCGTCGCGCCTCCAGCGCGATGCGCTCTCGAATCAGGACGCTCGCGCTCGTACTGAGTGTCTGCCGGCAGAGCGCATTCAGATGCCCCGGGCTGATTCGCAGGCTCGCGGCGTATTCGGCCACCCGGTGTCGTCGGGCGAACGAGCGCTGGATCTGATCAATGTACCGCTCCACGACGTCGCCCCGCTGCGAGGTGGCGACCAGGCCGTGCTGCCCGACGTACCAGCGGTTAAGCAGGACCAGTAACTCGTAGAGCTGCGCACGCATCGCGTCCGCGGTATCGTTCCGGAGTCCCGCAATCTCCCGCTTCATAGAGGCGAAGCGCGCCAGGAACTGCCGCCGCATGGACGGCTCGAGCACGAGCGCGGCGCTGGGCCTGCGCGGTGAAAAGAACGCGAAGCCATCCAGGAAGCGCGGATCGCTGAAGAAATCCGCGGTGAGCTCGCGGGAGAAGAACAAACATGCGCCGTCGAGGGCATGCTCGAGTCGCCACTCCCTCACCTGTCCCGGAAGGGTGAAGAGAACGACGCCGGGGGACACCTGGTTGGGCTCGCCATCGAGCAGAAAGCACCCGGTGCCCTTTGTTACGAGCAGGATGTCGTGGAAATCCAGCGAGTGCTCAGCGCCGCTGGCTCGAATGAACTCCGGCATCTGCCTGACGTACGCCGCGTCGAGCAGCAGCTCGCGACCGTACTTGGTGCGGTGGAATGCGACGTGACGCATCGTCGAAAAGTACCAACAGGCCTGCGATGCGTCCATTCCACGTCGCCGGGGACGCGTCGTAGATTCGACGCGGTGAAGCTCCTGCCCGCGTTTACGACCATGGCCGCCCTGCTCTCGCCTGTCCTCGGGCAAACGGGTCCCACGGAGTTGCATGACGCGACCGCGCGCATGCAGGCGATAGCAGACGGTGTGTTTGTCATCCTTCACGACGATGCGACGGACGAATGGCCGCACGGGAAGACTGGCGTCATCGTCGGCGACAAAGGCGTGCTCGTCGTGGACTCGACCTATCTTCCGTCGCGTGCGGAAGCGGACATCGCGCTCATACGCCAGGTGACTGGCAAGCCCGTGCGCCACCTCGTGTTCACGCACTGGCACTTCGACCACAACAACGGCACCGTTGCGTACAAGCAGGCGTTCCCCGAGTTGCTGGTCGTCAGTGAGCGGGAAACCGCGCGCTTCATCGACCTCAACGGGACATGGTGGTCGCGAATGAATGCCGCGAGCGACTCGGAAAAACGCGCGAGTCTGAAAACCAAGGAGTCCGAGCTCGCAGCAGCGAAGGACGCCGCGTCCAGGCGCAGGTTGGAACAGGTGATTCGTCAGCGGAAGGGGGAGCTGGAAGAGCTCGCGGCGCTCGACGTCGTTCCGCCTGACATGGTCTTCGACGGCGGGCTCAGCCTGGATCTCGGAGGGCGCCGTGTGGAGTTGCGTGACTGGGGCCGCGCCAACAGTCCCCATGACGTGACCGTCTATCTCCCGGACGAACGAATTCTCTTCACGGGCGACATCGTCGTGCAGTCACCGCTGCCCTACAGCGGCGCGTCCTGGCCAGTCCCTTGGATCGAAGTGCTGCGAGGAATCGAGGCGATGCCGGTCGTGGCGCTCGTACCGGGCCACGGTCCGGTGCAGCACGACCATGCGTATACGCGCCAGGTGCGGGAGCTGCTGGAAGCGGGTGACGTCCCGGGTGGAAGCTATGGCACGGGAAGGGAAGACGCTCGAGCAGATCCAGGCGAACCTTCGAGGCCGAGGGACCTACGCAAGGGCGTATGGGCGGATCGCCGCACTCGATGAGGACTGGAAGGTGACGATGACAACGCTGATTGAACGAGCCTGGCGCGGTGTGCGGGGCCAGGGTGGATGACAAAAAGCCCGGCACGAGGCCGGGCTTTGGGTCACCAGGGCACTGTGCTCAGAGTGTTCTTCGTCGTTGCGTCAGGCCAAGACCCAGGAGGCCGAGGCCAAGCAGCGCAAGCGTGCCGGGCTCGGGAACGGGCGTGGGTTCGCACCCAGGCAGTGTGGGATCGACCTCGCAGGGCAACTCGTCGGCCGTACCCTGCACGCCAACGGTGAACCCGTTCCAGAACTCGTTGGTGCTGCTGCGCCAGGTCACCGAGTCGAACGCGCCCGTAAAGCGAATCGTGCCGTGCGGCTCGGAACCACCCACGTTGCTTGCGTTCAGCTGGTACTCGAACTGCCCGTTGCCGAGGTCAACGATCACTTTCACGACGCCACCGCACCCCCAGTACCCGCAGGCGTTACCGTCGACACCGCCCACGCTCAGGATCTCGAAATCCTGGTCGAACGCGTAGCCGTTGCCATTCAGGCTGACGAAATGCAAAGACCGGGTTTGCGATCGCCTCGGAGAACTCCAGCGTCTGACGTTCCCTGGAACTGCAGCGCGATGATGTCGGTGCCCGTGGGACGATTGTCGACGAGCGAACTCGTGTACGGCGAGGTGTTGCCGGAGCCGCCGATGTAGTAATCGATCCCGCCCGTGGGCTGGTAGAACCCGACACCGAGCGCGTTCGTGTAGGTCACGGTCACACTCGAGGTAGTCGTCGTGATCGTGCCCTGCGCCTGGAATCCCGTTCCCGGGTCCAGGTCGGTGCCCGTCCAATCCGTCCAGAAGAACGGGACCGCGTTTGCCCCGGCGCTCGTGAGCGCAAGGCATGTGGCGGCGATTATGTGGAAGGTCCGGCTGTTGATTATTGTTGACATCATGTCTCTCCCTGATATGCCCGGCAATGCGGCCGGTGTCCGCCTTTTTGCCTGCTTGATGCAACTTTCGAGCCGATGGGGTCTCCCTTTTTATGTCAACGACTTAGAAGGGGACCGCGGCGCTTTCAACGCACTATGTAAGATTCTCCGACGCTGAGCACCAACACAGCCGGCCGTGTGCCTGGCGCTGCCGCGCGCGAATGCCGCGGCGCTTGAGCGCCTTAGCTTATGCTGTCCGCCCGATCGCTGCGGGACCAGGCCTTCCTTGCGCAGACGCTCGAGTTCGTCGCGTTGTTCGGCGATGTCGTCCTGGACCTTTCGGCGGAGGGCTTGAAATCGTCGGGTCCTTGCGCAGCGCATCGTAAGCAGGCTCCGCTTCAAGGTAGAGCCACCATGCGCTGGTCGCCTGCCCGCTGGCGTAGGAACGCTCCAGGATCGCGATCGCGGCGTCGTCGTTGTCGTTGAGTGCGAGCGCCACCGCATGCCCGCGCAGATACCAGAACTCCGGTCGACCCTCGACGCGTATCTCACGCTGCATCGTGGCGATGATCTCGGCGAGCAACCGGTGTCCACGTTCGACCTGTCCGTCCAGGATCAACAGGTCCGCCAGCGCGATCGCTCCGTCACGGAGCCCCGAACTGTCCAGGAGCGCGGGTTTGCCAGCGGCGTCCCATTCGACGCGGGCATGGGGCTCGACTCGCAGCGATGGCCGGGCCACGTCCTTGGTTGCGCGCGCGTGTAACCGGATCGCCGCATACAGCAATCCCACGTTGTTCGGGGCATCGGTGCGTCGCGCGAGGGCCTCGTAGGCGGCCTCGCCCGCGGGTATCCAGTCCCGCCGATACAGCGCCATGAGTGCCCGGGGGACAGCTTCGTCGCCGCGCGAGGCGTCTGCGAGCTGTTCCGCCGCCACCGGGTCGTCGACATCGAGATAGGTCCTGATGAGCACGCGTCGCGCCTCTTCGATCAGCGGGTCGACCGCGAGTGCCTGCTCGCAGAGCCGGATCGCGTCGGCCTGACGGCCCATCAGCATCGAACGAATCTCGCACTGCCGCACCAGCGCAGGCAGGTACCGCGGATGGCGCTCGAGTAGCGCTGCCGAGCAGTTTGTCCGCGCCCTGTATATCACCGCGCTCGTACATCAGGAACACGGCCTTGGTGACGTCGTAGCCCGGCTCGAGCGGATCGATCCTGCGGGCACGTTCGAGCAGCTGCAGCGCCTCCTCACGCCGCGCGGGATCTTCGTACAGCACCGTCGCGAGGCCCGCGTAGCCTTCCGCTGCGTTCGGGCTCAGATCGAGGCCCTTCCGAAAGTCGGCCTCGGCCGCCGACAGGTCGTCGAAGGAGGTCAGATGCGCGCGCTCCAGATACGCGTCGCCGTTCTCGGGATCGATGGCGAGCGCGCGCTCGATGAGTTCCCTGCTCTCGCGCAGCGCGATCTCGAATCGCTCGGCCCTGTCGTCGGTCACCTCGTACTCGGCGACGAAGAGCTTTGCGGCGGCGAGACTGACGTAGGCGTCGGCGAACTCCGGGTCGATGCTTTGTCGCGCGTTCGAAGTGGTCGATCGCATCACGCATGTCGACGACGCGATCGTTGGCCTGCAGGCTGCGTCCCTGCAGGAAGGCAAGATAGGCGTCGAGGTTTTCCGTTCCCTGGCCGGTCAGGCGATCGCGCTCCCGGGCATCGAGGCTCAGCTCGAGGGCGCGCGTGACCTGCAGCGCGATCTCGTCCTGGACTTCGAAGATGTCGCCGGGCGCCCGATCGAAGCGCATCGACCAGACATCGGCACCTGTCTGCGTATCGATGAGCTGGGTCGTCACCCGCATCCGCGCGCGGTCGCTCTGAACGCTGCCCTCGAGCAGGAAGCGCGCGCCGAGCTGCTTGCCGATCTCGCGCGCGTCCTGCTGCCGATTGCCGAACGCGAACGACGAGGTTCGCGAAATGACCTCGAGCTTCTGCAGGTTCGCGAGCTGGTGCAGCACCGACTCGGCGATGCCGAGCGCGAGAACCTGGCCCTCGGCGGCGGTGCTCAGGTTCTGGAACGGCAGCACCGCGATCGCCTGGCTCGCGGAATCCGGACCCGCCAGGTCCGACTGGCGCACCAGCAGCACGGCAACCGCGACCAGCAGGAGCCCGATGATCGCGACGTCGGCATACCGGCGCAGCCCGTGCACAACGGGCCGCGGGATGCCCGCCGCCGCGGTATCGCGCGTGATTCCCTGGTCGCCCGCCTCGTAGAACCAGGCGAGCGCGACTGCCACCGGGAAGCCGAGCATCGCCGCGACGATCAGCGAGACCATCACCCACCGTGGCACACCCAGCGGTTCGAACGTCACGTCCGCGATCTGAAGCAGCAGCCAGGCAATGACCGCGTAGCTCGCCGCGACGCGGATCACTCCGCGCTCACGCAGGCGGTGCAACCAAGGGGTGCCGGCGCGATCTGTCACATGTGCGCCGCAGCATACGGCCCGGGATCGGGCTCGCCTAGTGCCTCAGGACCGATCGACGCGGCCAGCCAACTTTTGCGGGCGCGATCGGTAATATATAGGGACGGAACTGATGCGCAGCCGCAACGGGCCGGAAGCGGCTGCGGTTGCGTGCCATTAGGAGTACGCTCGTGGGTAGAACGAACCAGCTGGGGCGGTTATGCGACCTAAAGTGCTGATCCTCGCAGCCGCCGGGCTTTTCGCCGCGACGGCGGCGCAAGCGTGCCCGGCCTGCGGAGACAAGCTCTCCCTGGTCGGCGGTGGCGTGAGCTTCGAACGCGTGAGCCAAGCGGGCCCGCCCGGCCGCATCGTGGTCCTGGCGGAGCCGGGTTCACAGATTCAGGCGGCGGAGAACGATCTCGGGCTGGTTGCCGAATTCAAGCGCTCCGGCCATGACGTCAAGGTCGTCGCCGATGCGAACGAGCTCGATCGGGTCGTGCGTGAGCAGGGTGCCGACGTCGTCGTCGCGCACTGGTCCGAGGCGGCCGCTACCGCTGGACGGTTGGGCAAAGGCACCGGCTCACCGACCGTCGTGCCGGTTTCATACAAGTCCGATGACGCCGCGGAGGCCATCGCGGCCGGTGCTGGCAAATGCGTCTGCCAAGCCGATCAGCGCAAGGGCCGGAAGCTCACCGAGACCATCGACAAGGTCCTGGACAAACGACGGAAGGGCGAGCCGGCCGATTGCCCGGTGGTGGTTGCAAGTCGAACCAGTTGAGCGCCGACTACGGCGCGGCGTAGGTAGGGAATGTCGCGTCGATCATTTTTCCGGCCGGTTCTTCTGCTGGCAGCGACGCTCGTGCCGGCCGCGGCTTCCGCACAGGCATGGCTGCCCGACAAGGGCACGTTCAACACCTCTTTCATATTCAACGACGTCCTGAACAAGGAACACTGGACCGCCGACGGAGGCACGGTCGACGTCGGGCATACCCGCTCACAGACCTATGCGCTGCTCGCGAACTACGGTGCCACCGACAAAGTGATGGTGTCGGCCGCGCTGCCGTACATCATCACGAAGTACTGGGGCCCGCCCAGCCATGGCGGGGCGCCGGGTTTCGATGTTGACGACGGCGACGAGCACGGCGCGTTCACGGATCTGCGAGTGGGCGTGCATTACCAGGCGCTCGAGCGGCCGTTTGCGCTGGCACCGTTCGTCGCCTATGTCACGCCGGTGAGCGACTACTATTACCGGGGTCACGCGGCGCAGGGGCGCAACGTCGACGAGTTGCTGGTCGGGTTCAGCGCCGGCAAGAGCCTCGATCCCTGGCTGCGGCGAACCTACGTGCAGATGCGTTACTCGTATGGCTTCGTCGAGAAAGTCCTCGGCATCGCGCACGACCGCGAAAATCTGAATCTCGAGTTCGGCACTTTCATCACTCCGCGCTGGAACGTCAGCGCGTACGGCGCGTTCCAGTGGACGCACGGCGGCGTCGATGTCCCCATTCCACCCAGCAGCCCGTACTTCCTGAATCATGACTCGCTCGCGGAAGACGAATTCATCAACGCCGGGATCGGCACCGGCTACGCGCTGACTCCGCAGCTGACGGCCTTCGCGATCTACATGGAGGGTCTAGAGGGCCGCAACGGGCACAAGATGAACCAGGGCCTGACGATTGGATTCTCCTACGGCTACCGCCCGCGGGCCGAGGCGGTGCTGGCCGAGGAACCATAGCCGGACGCGAGACGACGTCGGCCGTCCGGGTGTTCAGCGGCACGACCGGTCGGCGTAACCATCCGGCGGATGGCGGCGAGGCCGGGTTCGCCCGGGCCTCGCCTTTCCACCGGCGACTCAGGCGTCCGCGCGCAGAAGCTCGATCGCGAACAGCGCCCACATCGCGAACACGAAGATCGTGCTGAATGCGTAGGCAAGGAAACGGTGCATCACGCGGTTATACGTCGTATGAACGAGGCTATGCACGGCGCGCAGCATTACGAAACCCCACGCGAGCGACAGCTGCATCTGCGTCACGAACCCCGTGACGTAGAGCGCGAGGCAGATTGCGAAGAACAGAACCGGGATCTCGAACAGGTTGCGTAGATTGTCCGCGGCGCTGTTGTTCTCGAGCAGTTTCACGGCCTCATCGGCGCGCGCCAGGCGCTGCGGATCGATGCGTCGGACGCGAATCTCCGTCAGCCGCACCGCATAGAGGCGGACCCATACCAGGACAACGAGCCCCGCGAGCGCGCACATGGGCCAGAGTATCGCCGTACGATCGGACATATGAATTCCTCGTCAATCTTCCCGCTGGAACGGATCTGATGCACTCTGCGGACCTTTCGCCGCGAGAGCAATGACGCCGATGAAGACCTTCGCATTGATCTACCCGATGTTCGCGATGGTGCTGCTGACTGCCGCTGTGCTGGTGATCATGTTCCGCAGCCGCGTTCGCGCGATCCGGGAGAAGGCTCTGGCGAGCGCATACTTCCGCACCTTTCAGGGCGGCGTCGAACCGGAGTACGCGGTAAAGCCCGCGCGTCACTTCATCAATCTGTTCGAGGCGCCGACGCTCTTCTACGCTGCCTGCCTGGCCGGGCTCGTCACGCAGACGGCGAACCCTGCGGTGCTGACGCTCGCGTGGGTGTACGTCGCCATACGGATGGCCCACGCCTGGATTCACATCGGCCGCAATCGTCTCCGCCACAGGATTCCCGTCTACGCCGCGAGCTGGGCGGTGCTTCTCGCGCTGTGGATATGCATCGTCGTCGAGGTCGCACGCGCCAGCTGAGGCCACCGGCCTGCCGACCCCTCTTTCCGGGCGAAATTGCCGATTGGACTTGCCTTTGGGAGAGAATTATCGATAATCGATCACTACCCTAAAGCCGCCATCCCAGCCCCAATGTGGATTGTCCAGGTGGCGCTGCGGCGCCCCTACACCTTCATCGTCCTGGCGCTACTCTGCCGTTGTTCGGCGCGCTGACGCTGTTCGGCATGCCCGGACGCCCCGGGATGCCGACAGACATCTTTCCGGACATCCGCATCCCCGTAATCAGCGTCACGTTCCAGCTACTCGGGCATGCCGCCGACGAGATGGCTGGTCGCATCACGTCGCAGTTCGAGCGTTCCTCACCACGATCGTCAACGACGTCGAGCACGTCGAATCGCAGACCTACTCCGGCATCACCGTCATCAAGGTCTTCTTCCAGCCGGGCGTCGACATCAACCTCGCCATGGCGCAGGTCACGGCGTTCGCGCAGACCCAGCTGCGGCAATGCCCCCGGGCACCCACGCCGCCGCTGGTCCTGAAGTTCAACGCCTCGACCGTGCCGATCGTCCAGCTCGCGCTGTCGAGCCACGTCGCTGAGCGAGTCGCAGATCTTCGACTTCGCGATCCAGTTCATCCGTGCCCAGATCGCTACCGTGGCCGGCGCCGCGATTCCGTTCCCGTACGGCGGCGCCGCGCGCCAGGTGCAGGTGGATCTGCAGCCCGACGCCCTGCGCGCCCACGGGCTCTCGGCCGCGGACGTGAACGCGGCGATCGGCAACCAGAACCTGATCCTCCCGGCGGGCACGCAGAAGATCGGCGACGCCGAATACAGCGTGAAGCTCAACGCGAGCCCGCTGTCAGTCGACGGAACTCAACGACCTGCCGATCAAGGCACGCGAACGGCGCCGTGACCTATGTGCGCGACGTCGCGCATCGTGCACGACGGCCACCCGCCGCAGGTCAACATCGTGCGCGTCGACGGCAAGCGCGCCGTGCTGATGACGATCCAGAAGACGGGCTCGGCGTCGACGATCGAGCATCGTCGACACCATCAAGGAACGAGCTGCCGCTGGTCCGCGAACAGCTCCCCGAGGGCATGTCGATCGCGGTGGCGGGCGACCAGTCGGTCTTCGTGAAGGCCGCCGTGCAGCGGCGTGGTGTACGCGAGGGCATCATCGCCGCGGCCCTCACGGCGACTCATGATCCTGCTGTTCCTCGGCAGCTGGCGCAGCACGCTGATCATCACGATCTCGATCCCGCTGTCGATCCTGTCCTCGATCATCCTGCTCAACGCACTCGGCGAGACCATCAACCTGATGACGCTCGGCGGGCTCGCGCTCGCGGTGGGTATCCTCGTCGACGATGCGACGGTCACCATCGAGAACATCAACCGGCATCTCGAGGAAGGCCACGAGCGTCGAATCCGCCATCCTCGAAGGCTCGCGTCAGATCCTCGTGCCCGCACTGGTCTCGACACTGGCGATCTGCATCGTGTTCGTGCCGATGTTCCTGCTGTCGGGCGTTGCGCGGTACCTGTTCGTTCCGATGGCCGAAGCCGTCGTGTTCGCGATGCTCGACCTCGTACGTGCTGTCGCGCACACTCGTGCCGACGCTTGCGAAGTACTGGCTGCGCACGGCGGAGCAGGAGACGGCCGCGGCCGCGATCCGCACGGCAAGTGGCAGCGGTTCCAGGCACGCTTCGAAGCGCCGATTCGCCGCACTTCGCGAGCGCTATCACGCGGACGCTCGACTCCGCCCTGCGTCACCGCCGCCCGCTCATCGGCGTGTTCCGCGGCGCCGTGGCGGCGTCGATGTTGCTGATCCCGCTTGCTCGGCCGCAATTTCTTTCCGGACGTCGACTCGGGCCAGATCAAGCTCCACATGCGCGCACCCTCGGGCACCCGCGTGGAGCAGACGGCGGCGCTGGTCGACCGGATCGAGGCGGCGCTGCGCAAGGTGATTCCAGCGCGCGAGCTCGCCAAGCATGGTCGACAACGTCGGCCTGCCCGTTTCGGGCATCAACCTGACCTACCAGACATCGGGTGTCGTCGGCAGCGGCGATGCGGACATCCTGGTCACGCTGACTGGCGACCATGCCCCCACGGCCGAGTACGTGCGCTTGCTGCGCGAGCGGCTGCCGCAGCGAATTCCCGGGCACCACCTTCGCGTTCCTGCCGGCGGATATCGTCAGCCAGATCCTGAACTTCGGCCTGCCGTCGCCGATCGACGTCCAGATCGTCGGGACGAGCCCGAAGAACCGGGACGTCGCGAATCGAGCTGCTCGACTCGCTGCGACGCGTGCCCGGTCTCGTCGACCTGCGCATACAGCAGAACTTCAACCAGCCCGAGCTGCGTGTCACCACGGATCGCAGCCGCGCCCAGCAGCTTGGGCTCAGCCAGCGCGACATCGCGAGCAATCTGCTGCTGACGCTGGCAGGCAGTGGGCAGCTGTCGCCGACGTTCTGGCTCGAATCCGAAGACCGGCGTGCAGTATCCGATCGTCACGCAGGCGCCGCAGTACCGCATGGACTCGCTGGACGACCTGCAGAACATGCCGGTGTCGGGGCCGGGCCAGATCGCAGGTCCTCGGCGGGCCTCGCGACGATCACGCGTGGTTTCGGGCAGGGCATCGTCACGCACTACGACACCCAGCCCGTCATCGACATCTTCGGCGCAGTGCAGGACCGCGACCTCGGTGCCGTCGGCCGCGACATACGAAAGATCCTGGCGGCAGAGGAAGCGAAGCTGCCGAAGGGAACGCGGCTGGTCGCGCGCGGACAGATGCAGACGATGACCGATTCCTACACGGGTCTCGCGGTCGGCCTCGTCGGCGCGATCCTGCTGATCTACCTGCTGATCGTGATCAATTTCCAGTCCTGGCTCGATCCCTTCATCATCATTACGGCGCTGCCCGCCGCCATCGCGGGCATCGCCTGGACGCTGCTGCTCACCGGCACGACCTTGAGCGTGCCCGCGCTCACCGGCGCGATCATGTGCATGGGGGTCGCGACCGCGAACAGCATCCTGCTCGTGACCTTTGCGCGCACTCGCATGAACGAAGGCGCGAGCGCCGGGCAGGCGGCGCTCGACGCCGGGTTCACGCGTTTCCGCCCGGTGATCATGACGGCGCTCGCGATGATCATCGGCATGCTGCCCATGGCGCTCGGCCTCGGCGAAGGCGGTGAGCAGAACGCTCCGCTCGGCCGCGCGGTCATCGGCGGCCTCCTGTTCGCAACGGTCGCGACGCTGTTCTTCGTGCCGACCGTCTTCGCGGCACTGCACGACCGCGGACGATCGAAAGTGCGCGCGGCAGGTTGACGGCCGCGCCGTACCACACCGAAGAGAGTTGCCAATGGACTTGCGGTATTCGACCGAACAGCAGCGCCGGCATCGCGGCTTTGCCCGCGGTGGAGTTGTCATTGCAGTCATGATCGTCGCGCTTGCGGCCTGGGGGCTCGTCTCCGCCCACCGCGCCCGGGCGCAGCGCCAGGAGGCCGTCGACGCGCAGTCCGTGGTGACGGTGGCGACGACCACTCCCCAGCGCCGCGAGTGAAGCCGCCGAAGTGACGCTGCCAGGTAGCGTGCAGGCGGACTACGAGGCTGCCGATCTACGCGCGCACTGCCGGCTACCTGAAGCGCTGGCTGGTCGATATCGGCACGCCCGTGAAGTCCGGCCAGGTGCTCGCCGAGATCGATGCTCCGGAACTCGATCAGCAGCTGCGCCAGGCGGAGGCGGATGTCGCGACGGCGCGCGCCAATCGGGACATCGCCGATGTCACGGCGGAACGCTGGCGCGGACTGCGCGACACGGATTCCGTTTCGAAACAGGAAGCGGACGAGAAAATCAGCTTCGCCGCGAGCACCGCGGCACAGCTGCAGGCTCGGCGCGAGGCCAATGTGCAGCGCCTGCGCGAGATGTACGGCTTCAAGAAGATCGTTGCGCCGTTTGATGGGGTGGTTACTGCGCGCAACACGGATGTCGGGCAGCTCATCAGCGCCGGCAGCAGCTCGGGTCCGGAGCTGTTTCGCATTGCCGACACGCGGCGCCTGCGGGTCTACGTCCACGTGCCGCAGACCTATGCTGCGGCCATGACACCCGGCCTCGTCGCCAGGGTTGATTTTTCCGGACCGGCCCGGAAAGAGCTACGAAGCCACGCTCGAGCGCACATCGAGCGCACTCGACGTCGCCTCCCGGACGCTGCTCGCGCAGCTAATCATCGACAACACGCAGAATGAGCTGCTGCCAGGTGCGTACGCCGAAGTTCACTTCGAGCTGCCGGCCGACCAGCAATCAGAATCGCTACGGGTTCCCGCCAATACGCTGCTCTTCCGTAACGACGGATTGCGTGTCGCCACCGTGGACGCGAACGGCCGCGTCGTCACGAAGCCGGTCGTCATCGGTCGCGACTACGGGACCGAGATCGAGATAGTGCAGGGTCTGGGGAAAGACGACGTATTGATCATCAATCCACCCGATTCGCTCACGGAACAGGCCAAGGTCCGGATCGCCCGGCCGGCGGCGACACCCTCCCCTGCCACGTCATGAAGCTGAGGACCGTCATTTTCGGGTGCGCGGGCGCGGTGTTCGCCTGCGCCTGCTCGCTGGCGCCGGACTACGACGCGCCGCCCGCATTACCCCAGCCACAGGTGGACGCTTTTCGCGAGGGGGGTGAGTGGCTCCCTGCTGCACCCGCGGACACCGCAGGGCAGGATGCCTGGTGGCAGGCCTTCGGCGATCCGCAGCTGGACGGACTGCAGCAACAGCTGCGTGATGCGAACCCCGACCTGGACGCCGCGGTCGCGCGGTACCAGCAGGCGCGCTCGGTCGCCCGCCGCACGTGGTCGAATGTATTTCCGACCGTCGATGCCGACGCGTCCTTTCAACGGGAGCACACCTCGGCCAATGCGCCCAGCTCGGACGGTGATCGGGTCCTCAGGAACGATTTCTCCGCCGACGCCGCCTTGTCGTGGGAAATAGATCTCTTCGGACGTCTGCGTAACGCGGCCGATGCCGCCGCCAAGCGTGCCGACGCCAGCGCCGGTGATCTGGCGGCGATCCGGCTTTCCCTGCAGGCGGAGCTCGCCGCCAGCTATTTCTCGTTGCGCGGCGCGGATGCGACGCTCGTTCTGCTCGAAGACACTGTCGATGCCTACACCCGGGCGCTCGATCTCACGCGCAACCGTTACAACGGCGGTATTGCTTCGGCAGCCGATGTCGACCAGGCCGAAACTCAGCTGCAGGCGGCGCATGCGCAGCTCGCCGCGGTGCGACTGCAGCGAGCGCAGCTCGAGCACGCGATCGCGGTGCTGCTCGGCCTGCCTCCCGCGCTGTTCGCGCTCGAGCGCGCGCCGCTGGTCGGCGATCCGCCACCCATTGCGGTCGGCCTGCCATCGACGTTGCTTCAGCGGCGCCCCGACGTAGCGAGCGCGGAGCGAAGGGTCGCTGCCGCGAACGCGGACATCGGCGTCGCACGCGCCGCCTGGTTCCCGGTGTTCTCGCTGGGTGCGCTGGCGGGCTACGAAAGCACCGAGTCATCGAACTGGTTCGAGGCACCCAGCCGTTTCTGGGCCCTGGGCACGGCGGCCAGCATTCCGCTACTGGATGCCGGCGGTCGCAGCGCCTTGAATCGGCAGGCGCGGGCTGCCTTCGACGAGGCCGCCGCGAACTATCGCAGCGTCGCGCTGACCGCCTATCGCGAAGTGGAGGACAACCTCGCGGCTCTGCGCCATCTCGCCGACCAGCTGGACGCAAGCGAGGCCGCGTCCAGCTCCGCTCAGCGCGCGGCCTACCACGCGAGACAACGCTACACGGCCGGCGTCGCGGACTACATCGAGGTCACCACGACCCAGACTTCTGCGCTGCTCGCGCAACGTACTGCGCTCGAAACACGGGTGTCACGCATGAACGCATCCGTCGCACTCGTACGCGCGCTCGGCGGCGGCTGGACTCCCGACCAGCTGAATCGACCCCTTCTGCCATGAACGACCTCGAGATCAAGCGCACCTGCATGCGCGACCGCGTGCGCGACGTACTCGTGGCCCGTATCCTCGATGGCACCTATCCCGCCGGTCAGCGGCTCAAGGAACTGTCGCTGGCGCGCGAGTTCAACGTGAGCCAGGCACCGATCCGCGAGGCGCTGCGCGAGCTCGAGGCCTCGGGCCTCGTGTATTCGGAGCGCTATCGCGGTACGCGGGTGCGTGGCACGGATCTGCAGGAAATGCGCGAGTCCTACGAGCTGCGCATGGTGCTCGAGGTGCGCGCCGTCGAGCTTGGGGTGCCGTATCCGCCGGAGGTGTTGGCGGCACTTACCGGGCATCTTTCGGGCATGTCACTGGCTTTTGATCGAAACGACCTGCAGAACTTCGCCGAACAGGCTTTGCTGATGCATCGGCAGCTGGTCCTGGCAAGCGGTAACCGCACGTTCCTCAATGCCTGGGACTCGCTGCACTGGGAGGTTCGTGGCCGGGTCGCCCTGCAGCGCATCGCAGGGCGCCGTGAAGAGCTCAAGGCGTTCATCGAGCTGCACGAGTCCCTGCTTGCGAAGCTGCGGCAGGGCAACGTCTTGGCGGCGACGAAGGATCTGCGCACTATCTTTTCGCGCATCGCCAGGCTCTTCAGCGCCGACTGAGGACATGTCTGGCGGCGATTCCGGCGAGTATGATCCGGCAGAGGGAAGGCCCTCATGCGCACATCGATACTCGCAATCGCCTCGGTCCTGGGACTCATCCTGGCAAGCTGCGACCGCGCCGCGGACACGCCACCCGCTGATCCGCCCACAGGGGCGGAATCCGCGGCACCGGCGGCGGCACCCGTCGCGCCCGCACCAGGCACTACGGCCGCTGGGGCCGACACCAGCGGGCGCAGCTCGACATTCCGTGCGCAGGGTAACGAGCCTGGCTGGATGGCGGAGGTCCAACTCAGCGACCAGCCGTCGATGCATGCCGAGGTGGACTACGGCAATACACGGTTCGAGATCTCGAACGCGATCGAGGACCAGACGGGCTGGAGCGGAACGGCCGCCGACGGTACGCAGGTGACGCTTCGATTCGAGCGCGTCGAATGCCTCGACAACATGAGCGGCGAGAAATTCGAAGCCAAAGCCGTCCTTGCAGCCGCCGGCAAGGAGTACCAGGGCTGCGGCCGGTTCCGATCGAACTGATCCGGCCGTGAACAGAACCCGGTGCCTTTCCCGCGAAATCCGCTAATCTTTGGGGGGTGAATCGTCCCATCTACCCTGACGGAGATTGAATGGCCAAACCCAACTACGCCCACCAGAAGAAGCAGCGCGAGGAAGCCGCCAGAAAGAAGCGCGAGGAAAAGCAGCAGCGCCGCCAGCAGAAGAAGGAAGAGACTCCTCCGCCCGTAGCCTGATGCGGAACCAGCACCCGTGTGTCCGGAATGGACCAGCGCGGCAACGCGCAAACGCCGATGTCGGGCTAACTGACTGCCGACGATTCGCTAGCGTTTGCCTCCGCCGAGCAGTCGGCTCGGCAGGGACAACAGGAACCTCAGGACGTCGACCAGCGCGCCGGAAGAGGACCGATCGCCGAGCTATTCCAAATGCCGGAATAATGCGGGTCATGGTCGAATCGGCGCATCGTGCCGGACGGCACCTGCACGCCGAGCTGAGCGAGATCCCGCTCGAGAAAAGTCCGGATGAAATCCTCTCGCCAGGCGGTGCTCGCCCGTTCCGAGCGCGCCAGGAAGGAGCGCGGAAATCCGCCACGCAACCAAAGTCGGTTCAGATCCGGCCTTTCAAGCTCGTCGAGCGTAAAGCCGCTCATCTCGACGATCTCGATCCTGCCCGCGAGCGTTTCGGAGGTCTGACGCAACAGGTCCGGAGATGCGCTGCCCAGAATGAGGAATCGCGCGCGTACCGGGCGCCGGTCCAGCAACACGCGAAGTACGCCAAATAGATTCGGGCGTAACTGGACTTCATCGATGACCACCAGCCCGCGCAATGGCTCCAGCGCCGTCATCGGCTCCGCGAGGCGTGCGAGATCGACGGGATTCTCCAGGTCGAA
The DNA here is from genome assembly GCA_963728295.1 of uncultured Gammaproteobacteria bacterium. Lineage (GTDB taxonomy): Bacteria > Pseudomonadota > Gammaproteobacteria > Steroidobacterales > Steroidobacteraceae > DATJKD01. The sequence continues at coordinate 868,736 of CAVSKB010000019.1, forward strand.
GTACGTGCTCCGGGAACCCTTGATCAACTGCCGCGCCAGCGTGGTTTTTCCGCACTGACGCGGCCCCAGCAAAGCGACTGCCGGGCTCGTCTTGAGGCTGGCGCGCAGGCGGCCTAGAAGACCGGAGCGTTTAACCATACCTTGAATATTGTGCGATGTCCGCTCAATATTCAAGGTGGTGGGCCCGGTAGGATTCGAACCTACGACCAAGGGATTCACGTTGCCCCGATGTTTCCATCGGGCGTGGACTATCTCTTCACCCTCGGCCCTGGCCGGTCGGGTGCGGGATGCTCGCTGCCTGTCATCAAGGGCGCTTGAGCCCTCAGGTAGTCTCTGCACCTTCCGACGGTGTACCGCCGGCTCGGCTCAGGGTTGCCATCAGCCTCGCTGGAAGGGTTCCCTGAATTCTTCCCGTTCACCACGCGAGTTACTCCGCGTGGGCACCTTTCGATGAGTCCCCTGCACTAACCGCTGTGCTACAGGCCCATACGCAAATCCTACACGTTTTGGGCCGTTAGTTGGATGGTCGGCGAAGCTTCTCCGGCAGGAAACAGCAATCTGCGGTACCGCACTGCGTGGTCGCCCGACGGCAATCGCACTTGTGAAAGCTCACGGAGGCCTCTGCACGCGTTGCGGCTATTCACGCAACGCTCGATAGCTGGCAAATCGCTCGCTAGACGTCATGAGGTCGAAGCGAGGAAGTGCAACTTATTGTGTTCGAATTGCCATGCGGAGGTTCACCGCCTTGCGCAGCGAGCGTGCGTAGTCGCTGGATCACTGGAGGAACTGTGCTCGTCCATCCGGTCATCCGCGCTTAGGACTTTTCGCTGAGGACGCGCGTGATCAAGGCTTGTCGCCCTGGCCTGGCTGCATCGCCTGCTTGCGGCCTTCGACTACGTAGTAGATCAGGAGCGCGAGGCCTACGCCGATCGGCATCAGCGCAAACCACGCGACATCGCGGCCCGCGACCTCTTGGAGCGCGACGAACAGCCCCACGCCGACGAAGGTCCAGATCATCCCGGTAAGCAGGTGCCTGCGGCTTCCGGTCGTAGGTTGAACGACCTGAAGAACGTCTCCGGCAGTGGCGGCAACTCCATGCCCCGCTCGATCGCGGCCATGCGTTCCTTGTGATGCGCCTCGACGATGTCCCGCCTGCGGCGGTAGTCGATGATCGCGAACACGATCGGGATCGAGAGCGACATGATGATCGCGACGATGGGGATGAATACCGCGACGGCGTCTTCGGACATGGATGGCCCTCCAGGCTGGATACCGCTTATATGCCCGCCGGCCGCCAAAGGTTGCACCGCCCTGTTGCAACCCTGCGCACGGTCCCGGCGTATAAATGTCGCCGCGGCTCGACGCTGCGATCGGAGGGCCCCGTGGCGCGCTGATGGATCCGGAGATCGAACAACACCTGGCGGCGGGCCGGCACGACCGCGCATTCGACCTGGTCGTGGGCTGCTACAAGGACCGGGTGTTCCGACTCGCCTTCTCGATTCTGAAGGAGCGCGCCGCGGCGGAAGACGCAGCCCAGGAAACCTTCGTGCGCGTCTGGAAGGCCCTGCCGCGCTTCGACGGTCGCGCTGCACTGGGGACCTGGATCTACGCCATCGCGCGCAACACCTGCCTGATGGATCTGCGACGCAGGCGCCCGACGGTATCCCTGGACGACCCGGATACGCCGGACGCACAGCATGCCGAGGCGCAGATCGCATCCGCGCCGGCGGAGGATCCGGAGCGTGACAACCTCCTGCGGCTGCTGGCCCGGCTGCCGCGCAACCAGCAGGAGGCCGTGCGACTCTTTTATCTGGAGGACCGGTCCTACGATGCAGTGGCTGAATCGCTCGGCATGCCGCTCGGGACGGTCAAGAATCTGCTGCACCGCGCGCGCAAGCGGCTGATCGAGCTCGCGCGCCCCGAGGAGGTAAAGGCGGCATGAACACATTCGTGAACGGCGCCTGCGACGATTACGAGTTCGAGGTCGCAGAGCTGGTCGACGGAACACTCGCGCCGGAGAAGGCGCGGATCGTCAGCCTGCATCTGGCGGGTTGTGCGCGTTGTCGCCGATGGCGTGACGAGTACTCGGCGATGGATGCGCGACTGTCCGCGCGCTGCCCAGACCTCGGCTCGCCAGCGGTTTCGAATGGAAGCTGGCAGCGCGCCTGCGGACGGGCGCGCCGGACGAGCGCGCCGATACCCGCGCCGCCGCGGATCGGGAATACGCCGACCTGATGGCCGGCCTGCGGGGTCGCCTGCGCGCAGCAACCCTCGGCAGCGTCGCCGGCGCAGTCGCCGCAGCCGGTTGCGCGCTGGCCGTCCTGCCGGTGCTCGTCGAGCACCTGCGCCCGGCGCTCGACGCTCAGACCGGTTCCGCGATCTTCAGGTTCTCGACCCTGGCGATCACCGTCGCTGCGCTCGCGTGGTCGTTCGGCAACGACGTACTGCCGGGGCTGCGTCTGCGCCGCTGAGGCTCAGACCTTGCGCGCCCAGCCGTGCCGATCGGGCGCCTCGCCCGTCTGTATCGCGACCAGCGCGCTGCGCAGGCGCTGGGTTACCGCGCCGACCTCGCCCGAGCCCACGCGGTGCTCGCCGTCGCGATGCACGAGCGTACCGATGCCTGCGAGAACCGCCGCGGTGCCCGAGAGCGCTGCTTCGCCCGTCTTGACCCACTCGAGCATCTCGGCGACGTCAAAGACGCGCTCCTCGACCTTGAATCCCATGTCGCGCGTCATCGTCAGAAGCGAATCGCGCGTCACACCGTGAAGGAAGGTCGAGTCGAGGCTGCGCGTGACGATGTGACCGTCGCGGATGAGGAGGAAGTTCGCCGCGCCGGTCTCCTGCACCGAGTCGCCCGGGCAGAAGAGGACCTGGTCGACCTTGTATTTGTCGCGCGCCGCGAGCGTGGGGCCCATCGCGGCCGCGTAGTTGCCGCCGGTCTTTACCATCCCCAGGTGCGAGGCCGTCCGGTTGGCCTTGTCTTCGACATAGATCCGGAGCGGCTTCACGCCGCCCGAGAAATAGTCCCAGACCGGGCTCGCGAGGACGATCAGGCTCGCCTCGTTGGTCGGCGTCGACGCCGCGCCGATGTTCGGCATCGTGCCGAAGAGCAGCGGCCGCAGGTAGAGCGCGCCCGGCGGCTCCGGCACCTGGTCGCGGCAGCGATCGATGACCGAGATCACCATCGCCGCCAGCTGCTCGGCGTCCGGCTCGGGCATCGTGAGCAGCCGCGCGCTCTGGCGCATGCGCTCGATGTGACGATCCATGCGGAAGACATGCACGCTGCCGTCGCGCCAGCGATAGGCCTTGAAGCCCTCGAAGCACGTGCTCGCGTAATGAAGCACGTGCGCGGCAGGATTCATCGGGATGGGCCCGGTCGGCAGCAGTTGCGCCGCGCTCCACCGGCCATCCTTGTAGTGCGCGATCGACATGTGGTCGGCGAGCACGGTGCCGAACCCGGGCCGGGCGGCGGCAGCCGTGGTCGCCTTCGCGGTGTCCTTGGAGCGTGATTCTGCGGTGGCTGCGTTCATGTGCGTCTATTCCGGAATGAAGATGGTGGCCGGATGCTCGAGCATCTCCTTGAGCGCCTGGATCATGGCGGCGGCATCGAAGCCGTCGACGAATCGATGATCGAACGAGGAAGACAGGTTCATCATCCGCCGGACCGCCACCGCGCCGTCGACCACGACGGGACGCTCCACGGCCTTGTTGACGCCGATGATCGCGAGCTCGGGCGCGTTGATGATCGGCGTCGAGACGATGCCGCCCAGCTTGCCGAGGCTCGTGACGGTGATGGTCGAGCCCCTGAGCTCCTCGCGCGTGGCCTTGTTGGTGCGCGCGGCTTCCGACACGCGGCGGATCTCGGCGGCGAGATCCCACAGGCCGCGCGCCTCGGCGTGTCGCACGACCGGCACCTTGAGACCGTCGGGCGTCTGCGTCGCGATGCCGGCGTGAACGGCATGGTGGCGGACGAGCACGTTGCGCTCCGCATCATAAGAAGCGTTGCACTGCGGAAACTGACCCGAGCGCGCACCAGCGCGGCGACCAGGAATGGCAGGTAGGTGAGCGACGGCGCACCTTCGGGCCGGCGACCGTTCAGGTGACGGCGGAGCGCCTCGAGCTCGGTGACGTCGACTTCCTCGACGTAAGCAAAATGCGGAATGTTCCGTTTCGCCTCGCTCATGCGCTGCGCGATCACGCGCCGGAGGCCGATGACCTTGATCTCCTCCGTACCCGTGCGCCGGGCGGGCGGCGCCGCACTACCCGCGGAACGCGCGGCGCCCGGTTCGCGGCCCGTCAATGCGGCAGCCAGGTCCTGGCGGGTGATGCGCCCACTCGGACCGGTGCCAGCGACCTGGGCGAGATCGATGCCCGCCTCGCGTGCGCGTCGCCGCGTCGCTGGCGAGGCCATCACGCGACCGCTCGCCGCGGGCGACGGCGCAAGCGCCCGCGCGCCGTGACCGTTGCCCCGGGAGGCTGCAGCGGGCGGCGTCGCAGCCGGAGCAGGCGTCTTCGGTGTCGGCGCTGCCAACGTCGCTGGGGCCGCCGCGAGCGGCTGCGCTTTCAGGCGGTCACGGCGGCGGCGGGCTCGGCTGCGGACGGCGCGGCCGCGTCGGCGCCGGCGTCTGTCTCGAACACGATCAGATCCGACCCGACCTTGACCATCTCTCCCGGCGCGCCGTGTAAGCGAAAGCACACGGCCAGTGACGGGAGCCGGCACCTCGACCGCTGCCTTGTCGGTCATGATCTCGGCCATGAGCTGGTCTTCCTTGACGAGATCGCCGACCTTGACGTGCCAGGCGACGATCTCCGCCTCGACCGTTCCTTCGCCCGAGGTCGGGCATCTTGAAGACGTATCGGCTCATCGCGACTCCATCACCGTCTTGAGTGCGGCGGCTACGCGCGCCTGCCCGGGAAAATACTCCCATTCAAAGGCATGGGGGTACGGCGTGTCCCAGCCCGCCACGCGCTGGATCGGCGCCTCGAGGTTCCAGAAGCATTCCTCCTGGATCGACGCCGAAAGCTCGGCGCCAAAACCGGAGAAGAGCGTCGCTTCGTGCGCGATCACGCAGCGTCCGGTCTTGTTGACCGAGGCGGTGATCGTATCGATATCGAGCGGCACCATCGAGCGCACGTCGATGATCTCCGCATCGAGGCCGAGGCCTTCTGCCGCGGCCTGGCAGACGTACACCATCGTGCCGTAGGTCACGATCGTGACGTCGCTGCCCGCGCGCACGATGTCCACCTTGCCGATCGGCACGGTGTAATAGCCGTCGGGAACCTCGCCCTTCGGGTGCGTCGCTCCAGGACACGGCGGCCTTGTTCGGATTGCCGTCGAACGGACCGTTGTAGACGCGCTTCGGCTCGAAGAACACGACCGGGTCGTCGTCCTCGATCGCCGCGATCAGCAGGCCCTTCGCGTCGTAGGGGTTCGAGGGCATCACGACCTTGATGCCGCACACGTGCGTGAAGATCGCCTCTGGACTCTGCGAATGCGTCTGCCCGCCGCGGATGCCGCCGCCGCAGGGCGTGCGGATCGTGACCGGCGCCCAGAACTCGCCCGCGGTGCGGTACCGGAGCCGCGCCAGCTCGCTGAAGATCTGGTCGCAGGCGGGATAGATGTAGTCGGCGAACTGCACCTCGGCGACCGGGCGCAGGCCGTTGACGCCCATGCCGATCGCCGCCCCCACGATCGCGCCCTCGGCGATCGGGGTGTCGAGTACGCGGTGCTCGCCGTACTTGCGCTGCAGCCCGTCGGTCACGCGGAAGACGCCGCCGAAGTAACCGACGTCCTCACCGAGCACGACGACGTTGGGATCGCGCGTCATCATGATGTCCATCGCGGAGTTGAGCGCCTGGATCATGTTCATCCTGGCCATGGCTCAGGTCCGCTCCGCGCGCATCTGCTCGCGCTGACGCACGAGACGAGCGGGCATTTCCTTGAAGACGTCCTCGAACATTGAGTCGGGATCGAGCTTCGGCCCCTCGCCGAGGGTTCCATGCGTTACCGCTTCCTTCCACGCGGCTGCGACCTGCGCGTCGAGCTCGGCGGTAAGCGCCGCATGCCTCTCCTCGGACCACTCGCCGAGCGCGATCAGGTGCTTCTTGAGGCGCTCGACCGGATCGCCGAGCGGCCACTTCTCGTAGTCGTCCTTCGGGCGGTAACGCGCCGGATCGTCACTGGTCGAGTGTGCTGCTCCGCGGTAGGTCACATGCTCGATCAGGGTCGGGCCTGCGCCACGCCGGGCCCGCTCGGCGGCCCACTGCGTCACCGCGTACACCGCGAGGAAATCATTGCCGTCCACGCGGATGCCGGCCATCCCGTAGCCCGGGCCGCGCGCCGCAAACGAGCGCTGCTCGCCGCCCGCGAAACCCTGGAAGGTCGAGATCGCCCACTGGTTGTTGACCACGTTCAGGATCACCGGCGCCTGGTACACCGCGGCAAACAGCATCGCGTGGTGAAAATCGGCCTCGGCACTCGAACCCTCGCCCAAGCCAGCTCACGGCGATGTCGTCCTCGCCCTTGATCGCCGCGGCCATCGCCCAGCCCACGGCCTGCGGGAACTGGGTCGCGAGGTTGCCCGAGATCGAGAAGATCCGCCCCGCCGTCCAGTGATACATAACGGGCAGCTGCCGGCCCTTGCACATGTCGCGCGTGTTCGACAGCAGCTGGCACATCAGGTCCACGAGCGGCCGCCCGCGGACCATGTAGAGCCCCTGGTTGCGGTACGAGGGGAACAGCATGTCCCCGGGACGCAGCGCCATCGCCTGGGCGACCGAGACGGCTTCCTCGCCGAGCGAGCGCATATAGAACGTGATCTTTCCCTGGCGCTGCGTGCGCTGCATGCGATCGTCGAACACCCGCGTAAGCAGCATGTGCTTGAGGCCGATCTGCAGGTCCGACGCATCCAGATGCGGATGCCAGGGCCCGACCGCGCGGTGCTCGTCGTCGAGCACGCGTACGAGCTCGGTCGCGAGGTTGCCGATGTCGCGAACGCGCGCGTTGACGTCCGGGCGCGGCACGGCGCCGGCCGGCGACGTCTCGAGATAGCTGAAATCGGGTTTCTCGCCCGGCCGGGAGTGCGGCTTGGGTGTGTGCAAGCGCGATCGACGGGCCATGGCTCCCTCGGTTTTGTCGGGTGAACGGGAATGGGCGCGATAGGTTACTCAGATCGACAGCGTACGGTTGAATTTGTTGCATTGCGGTGCAACAATCCGGAACGTACGTTTCATAAAATTGCCTGTCGTGGAAAATAATCCGCATGTCGCCGTCGATCGCATCGATCGACGCATTCTCGATGTCCTGCAGCGCGAGGCCGCGCTGCCCGTGGCCGAGCTCGCGGCCCGCATTGGTCTTTCGACGACGACGTGCTGGCGCCGCATCCAGGCGCTCGAGCAGGCAGGCGTCATCCGGGGCCGCGTGGCGGTGCTGGATCGCGCCGCGCTCGGCCTCGATGTGACGATCTTCGCGCACGTGAAGCTCTCGACCCAGGGCCGCGACGCGATCGCCGCGTTTGCGGAGGCCATCCGCGGGCGCCCGGAGGTGCTCGACTGCTACACGACGATGGGTGAGTGGGACTTCATGCTGCGCATCGTCACGCGCGACATAAAGGCCTACGAGGCCTTCTATCTCGACCACCTGTCGAAACTTCCGTTCGTGCAATCGATCAACTCATCTGTCACGGTCACCGTGATCAAGGAAACGACCGTACTTCCGTTGTAATGTCGGCAATCCGGCGGCGCCGAGGGTTGGACCCATGACGGCAACGACCTATTACTTCGAGGACCTCCCGCCCGGCAAGGTGCTCGAGTTCGGCGGCGTGGAAATGACGGAGGAGGAAATCGTGGGCTTCGCCAGGCGCTACGATCCACAGCCGTTTCACGTCGACCGCGAGGCGGGCAAGGCATCGATTTTCGGTGGGTTGTGCGCAAGCGGCTGGAATACCACCGCCGTAATGATGCGGATGTGGGTCGACAACTATCTATCGCCCGAGGCGAGCCTGGGATCCCCCGGCATCGACGAGCTGCGGTGGCTCAAGCCCGTGTACCCGGGCGACCGACTCCGGTGCCGCCTGACGGTGATCGATGCGACGCCGTCGCGGAGCCGGCCGTTCATGGGCAGCGTTCGCCAGCGGGCGGAGGTGCTCAACCAGAAGGACGAGGTGGTGTTGAGCCTGATCGGGACGAGCTTCTTCCGGCGCCGGCCGGCCTGACTCGACGGGAGCCGACGATGGATCGCGAGAGCTTTACACGCAGGGAAGCCATCGGTCTCGTCGCAGCCGGTGTCGTTGCCGGGCATCTGCCGCAAGCGGCGCGGTCGGCGGACAATGCGCGCATGGTCACGCGCCGCATTCCCGGAACGGAGGAAGCCTTGCCCGTCATCGGCATGGGCTCCTCGAACACGTTCGATGTCGGCGGCGGCGCAGCGGAGCGGGAACCGTTACGCGAGGTGCTGCGAATCTTCACCAGGGCCGGAGGCACCGTCGTCGATACCTCGCCCATGTACGGCCGGTCCGAGGAAGTGCTTGGCGATCTGTTCGCCGAGCTCGGGATGAGCCCGAAAATCTGGCTCGCCACCAAGGTCTGGACGCGTGGGCGCGAGGCGGGCGTCGAGCAGATCGCCGACTCGATGCGCAAGCTCCGCGCCGACCGGCTTGCGCTGCTGCAGATCCACAATCTCCTCGACTGGCGCGAGCACCTGCCCACCCTCCGCGGCATGAAGGACGCCGGCAAGCTCCGTTACACGGGGATCACGCACTACCGCGCGGACGCCCATGCGGACGTCGAGCGCGTGCTCCGCGCCGAGCGTTTCGACTGGGTGCAGATCAACTACTCGCTCGCGGAACGCGAGGCCGAGCGCTCTCTCTTTCCTTACTGCCAGGAGCACGGCATCGCCGTGCTGGCGAACAGGCCCTTCGCCGACGGCGCGCTCTTCGACCGCGCCCGTGGCAAGGACCTGCCGCCATGGGCGGCAGAGATCGGCTGTGAGTCCTGGGCGCAGTTCTTCCTGCGCTTCGCCGCCTCGCATCCGGCCGTCACATGTGTGATCCCGGCGACGGCAAAGCCGCGGCACATGCAGGACAACGTTGCGGCCGGGGCCACCCCGCTGCCCGACGCCAGGCAGCGCACGCGGATGGTCGAGTACTTCGCCACGCTGTGACCGAAGCCGGACGGTGCCCCGCCATGCAGCCTGCCGCATCTAGGCTGTGGCATCCCCGATCTCTCGTGATCGCGGTGCTTTCGCTCGCCCTGCAGGCTTGCGCCACCCTGTCGGAACGCGAGTGCCGCAATCAGGATTGGTACGGCATCGGCGCCGACGATGGCTACGATGGCGCGCCGGCGTCAAAAATCGACGCGCATCGCGAGGCGTGCGCAGAATACGGGATCGAACCTGACACGGAGCAGTACGAGGCGGGGCGACGCGACGGCCTGGTGCACTACTGCACGGTCAAGCGCGGCTTCGAGATCGGCCGCCAGGGACTGCAGTACGGCGGCGGATGCCCAGCGGGCAGCGATCGCGAGTTTTTGCGGGGACATGACCTCGGCCGGCGTTTCTACGCGGTAGATCAGGAACTGGAGCGACTGGACAGCGATCTGCGCATGTATCGATCACAGAGCACCACGCCGGACCTCGGTGAGACCGAGCAGCGACAGCTGTACAGCCGCATCCGCGATTTGGAATTCGAGCGCTCGCGGCTCGAAGCGGAGCGGCGGCAGCTCGAGTGGGAACTGAGGAGGCTATGAGCGCTCGACCTGAGGTCGCGGTGATCGGCGCTGGCGTCGCCGGTCTCGCCTGCGCGTCGGAACTGGCGCGCTCGGACGTCACGGTGACGGTGCTCGAACGCGCGCGCGGTCTCGGCGGCCGGCTCGCGACCCGCCGACGGGACAGTCTCGCCTACGACCATGGTGCACAGTTCATCACGGCGCGCAGCCGCCCGTTCATCAAGTACGTGACCGTGGCGCGGAACGCCGGCGCCGCAGCGGCGTGGACGCCGTCGATCCTCGAGGACGGTCATCGCAACTGGGATGCGCCGATCGAGGACTGGTACGTCGGCACTCCTGGAATGAGCGGTCTCGTGCGCCCGCTTGCGCGCGGACTCACGCTCCAGACGGGCACGTTCGTGCACGAGCTCCTGCGTCGTGAGAACGGCTGGGAGCTCGAGACCGATACATCGCGGCGACTCGGCCCGTACAACGCAGTAGTGGTGGCCGTGCCGGCTCCCCAGGCCTTGTCGCTCCTCGCACCACACGGTCGCGCCTTCCGTCACCTGATATCCGTGCAGATGGCGCCGTGCTGGTCCTTGATGGTGTCGTTCGAGCGCGGGCTTCCCGTCGACAGCGATGTGTTTCGCTGGACGCAGGGCGCGCTCGCGCTCGCCGCGCGCGAGAGCAGCAAGCCCGGACGGCCTGCGGATCGCGGCAGCTGGGTCATCCATGCCTCGCCTCGATGGAGTCGCGAGCACCTCGAGGCCGACGCGCAGGAAGCCGCACAGCTCATGCTGCATACCTTCGCCAGCGCCGTAGGCAACGGCTTGCCCGCCCCCGCATGGCTGCACGCGCATCGCTGGCGGCATGCGATGGTGGAGCAGCCGCTGGGGCTGCCCTGCCTGCTCGACGCCGACATCGCGGCCGGCGCCTGTGGCGACTGGTGCATTGCGCCGCGAGTGGAAGCGGCATTCGAAAGCGGCCGCTCGATGGCCCACTCGGTGCTCTCGATGCTGGGCAAGCTTGCGCCGCAACCTGCAGCGGAGCCCCGTTCCTAGCCCACGCAATCCGTCGCCATTGGTGCTCGCCGACGCTCGGCATCTGGTAGCTCGCCGCCGCTCGGCCGCGGTGGCTGCTCGCCGACGCTCGGCCGCTGTAGCTGCTCGCCGCCGCTCGGCCCGGGTATCTCGTGGGCCGGTCACTACGATCGAGGAACGTTGCAGAGCTCAAGAAGGGTGCCCCGCACGTGCTTGTCGGCGCGCACCGCATCGCCGGCGGTATCGCGGAATCGTCGTGGAGTCATCACCTAGGAGTGGTCCGCGACGTCTACCGGCGGGAGCTCGAGCGTGCTCGCGGCCCACGAGACACCCGGTCCAAACGCCGGCTCGCCGAGGCCACCGTGGGGTCGCGAGCCGGCGCGTGGACGCGGTGGTATCCCAGCCGCGAAGCACGCCTCCGTCCCCACAGTTGGACGTCGCGGGCACTCTTAGCGAAGGTTGCCTCGACGATTCCGCGATACCACTACTGATCCGGCGTTCGCCGACAGCACGTGCGGGGCACCATCTGCGCTCTGCAACGTCCTCGATCGTGGTTAGCGGCTGGCGGATACACCGCGGCCGCGCGTCGGCGAGCCTCTACGGCCCCGGCCGCGGCCGGGCGCCTGCGAGCGGCCACCGGCTTAAGGCGGCGGCAAACGGCGCCCCGGCCGCAGTATCCGGACGCGCATCCCGTCGTCCGCGACCAGCTCGAACGCGCCCCAGAGCGCGAGCGCGATGATGAGCGGAATCACCTCGTAGATGACGCGATACAGCAGCACGGCCGCGAGCAGCTCCGCCGGGGGTACGTGCGGGAGCAGCAGCAGCAGCACCGACTCGAGCACGCCTATGCCCGCCGGCACGTGGCTCAGGCTGCCCGCGAGGATGGCTGCGAGATAGATGGCGACGAAGGGCAGGAAGGCGATGTCCGCGGAAGGCGGCAGCAGAAGATAGAGAATCGACGAGATCAGCCCGATGTCGATCAAGCCGACCACGACCTGCAGCGCGGTCACGCGCGCCGACGGCAGGTTGACCGCCCAGCCGCCGAGTCGGATCGGCGCCTTGCGGCGAGCGACGAGCACGGAGTAGCCCAGATCCTTGGCGAGCCCGACGAGCCCCAGCGCGAACAGCCAACCGGCCGGCACACCGACCGCGACGCGCGAGACGATCGGGCGCAAAGACGAGCGCCAGGTCCACCAGGAGACCGAACGCGAGCGCATACGGCAGCGCGCACATCAGCACGGTCGCGCCGACTTCCACGGCTGAAAAGCCGGCCGGCGTGTACATGCGATAGCGAATCGCGCTGGCGCTGAGGAGCATCTGGCCGAGCGCGTGACCGATCGGATACGCGATGAGCGCAGTGAGCGCTGGCTTGCCGATCCCCAGCGAGCGCTTTACGTAGCGCACCGCGATGCCTTCGTAGAGCGCGATTGCGAGAAAGGCGCCGAGCGCACACGCTGCCGCGAGCAGCAGCTTCGCGCGGGGGACCTCCGTCATGTTCCGCAGCACATCGGCGGGCTCGATACGCTGGAACGTCTGGTACAGCACCCACGTCGCCAGTCCCGCGATCACAAGGCTGGCCGCGACACCAATCGCCGTCTTGAGCCGCTGCCGGCGTGGATCAGGCATGCGCAGCTCTTACAAACCGACGGAGGAAAATGATTCTCATTTCGCGAGGTAAGCCCGGAAACCCTCATGACAGCCGCGCTGTCCAATCGTTCGAATCCGCGTAGAATCGCGGCCGACCTTCGACGCAGCGAATGGCGTAGCGGTTTCGTTCATATCGACACGGGAGATTACGTCAATGTCCGAGTCATCGTATTCCGAGGCGCAGTCTGTTGAAGCATGCCTTGCTGGGCATCGCGGCCGCACCCGCCGCGGGCTGGCTGAGTCGGGCCGAATCCGCCCCGGTGAAGCTCGATGTCAACGATCCGCAGGCCAAGGCGCTGGGCTACGTCGAGGACGCGAGCAAGGTCGACGCAAAGGCGAATCCCAACTACAAGCCCGGGCAGGACTGCGCAAACTGCCTGCAGGCGCAGGGGAAGCCCGGTGACGCCATGCTTCCGTGCAACATCTTTCCCGGCAAGCTCGTCCAGGCCAAGGGCTGGTGCAAGGTCTGGGTCAAGCGGCCCTGATCGAAGGCGAGGTTGACTTCCGACGGCGCGGCCTGCCCGGTCGCGCCGTCTGCATTTGTGCGTCTGCCGCCCTTGAATCTCCACGATCAGATCGCATCTAGGGACCCATGCAAATGGGCCGCACATGCGGCCGCACGAGGAGGACAGGAAATGCGAGTGATCAAGTGGGAACCGTTCCGCGACATTGACAACGTGCTCGACCGCGTCTTTGCCGACACCATGCGGCGCTGGCCGCGGGTTTCGAGCGACGAGCGTCGCGTGTACGACTGGGCGCCTGCGGCCGATGTCAGCGAGACCGACGGCGAGTACCTCATCAAGGCCGAATTGCCGGAGGTCGGCAAGGACGATCTCAACATTACCGTCCAGGAAGGCGTCTTGACGCTGGCCGGTGAGCGCAAGGAGGAGAAGCGCGAGGACAACGAGAAGCTGCACCGCGTCGAGCGGTTTCACGGCACCTTCTCGCGACGCTTCACGCTGCCTGACGACGCCGACGAGCAGGGCATCAAGGCGGAGAGCAAGGATGGGGTCCTCGTGATCCACATTCCGAAGCAGAAAGTCACGCATGCCCAGCCGCGGCAGATTCAGGTTCAGTAAAGCCAACGAGCGCGGCCCTCTCCCTGCCGGGAGAGGGCCGTAACCCTATAATCGTCGCGTCCGCTCATACGGAGACGCGATGATGAAAGTAGAACGGGCCACGGCCGATATTTGCGACGCCTATGCCGATCGCGTGCAGGTATGTGAACCGCTGTTCGAGACCTACGGCGGCATCACGGCGATGCACGGAGCGGTCAGCACCGTCCGTTGCTTCGAGGACAACTCCCGCGTCAAGGACGCGGTGGAAAGCCCCGGGCAGGGCCGGATCCTGATCGTCGACGGCGGCGGATCGCGTCGTCACGCTCTCTTCGGTGGCAATCTGGGCAAGGCGGCCGTCAGAAACGGGTGGGCCGGCGTGATCATCTACGGCTGCATACGCGACAGCGCAGAGCTCGGCGGCATGAAGCTCGCGCTGCGGGCGCTCGGCACGATGCCGCTGCGCAGCGAGAAGCGCGGAGAGGGAGAGCGCGATATGCCGGTACGTTTCGCCGGTGTGACCTTTCGCCCTGGTGATTACGTCTACGCGGACGAGGATGGTATCGTCGTCGCACGCGAGCAGCTGGCCTGAGCGCAGCCCATCCCGCTCGAAGGAGCGCTCATGTCGCGAATGGTGTATTGCAGCTACCTGAAGCGCGAAGCCGAAGGCCTCGATCGCGTCCCCTACCCAGGGGCGCTTGGACAACGGATCTACGACAACATCTCCAGGGCCGCCTGGCAGCAATGGCTCGGTCACCAGACGATGCTGATGAACGAGTACCGCCTCTCACCGATCGAGCCCAAGGCGCGTAAGTTTCTCGCCGAGGAGATGGAAAAATTCCTGTTCGGAGGCGGCTCCGCCAAGCCCGACGAATTCGTCGATCCGAACGGCGCGAAGACCTGAGTCCGCGATCGCGGCTTGCATCGGAAGCTGCTCAGCTCCATTCGGTGAGTCCCTCTCGCGCGTACAGCTCACGAAAGCTGGGGCGCGCTTTCATTTTTGACACGTAGGAAGCGATCTCGGGCCAGTCGGTTGCGGGCCGCGGCATGTTGCGCGACCAGCGCATCAACATGGTTGCGAAGAAGTCCACCGCGCTGAGCCGTTCGCCGCACATCATGGGCCCGGCGGACGACAGGTGGGAACCCATGCGCTCCCACGCCGCTTCGATCCGCGGGCGAACCTCAGCCTTCGCTGCGTCGATGTTCGCGGCGCCAGCCGCACCCTCTGGATAGAACCAGGTCCGGAATGCAGACTGCAGCGTGTTCGACAGGTGGAACATCCACTGAAGGTAAGCAGTCCGCTCGGCCGTCCCGACGGCCGGCGACAGCTTCGCCTCGGGATGCCGCTCGGCAAGGAGTGCAACCAGTGCCGCCGATTCGTAAACGGGCTTGCCATCGATCAGCAACGTCGGCACTAGGCCGTTGGGATTCAGCTTCAGGTACTCGGGACACTTGTGCTCCTGGGCGTCGAGATCCAGGCGTCGCGCTTCGAACGGCACGCCGAGCTCGATCAGCAACCAATGGACGGCGAAACTTGCTGCGCCTGGCGAGTAGTAGAGGACGTACACGCTGCCTCCCGCGGAGGAAAGAGAAGGACGGATGGCCACGGAAGGCCATCCAAAAAAAACAGGACGGGGACCAATAACAGGGAGAGTAGCCGCGAACGCACACGGACGAAAGAACCCGTAGCCTGTTTTCGCGGCTACCTCTTGTCTGTTCGTGCCACCGCGCGTATCAGCGTCGCCACGGGCTTGGGAAGACCCAGGCGCGGTGGATCATGTGGGTCGTACCACAGGTACCGGTCATCATCGCGCAGGCCGGCCACGGTATCCGTGCAGCGCACGATCAGCGGCTTCATCTCGAGCTCGAAATGACTGAACGCATGACGCAGGGGTTCGGCGGACTCCGCCGCCTGCGCGCCGGTCAGCCGCTCGTGGATCCACTGCAGCGCATGCTCGCGGGTCGGAAACTCGGGCAGACCCAGGAGTCCGCCCCAGATCCCCTGCGGCGGGCGGCGCTCGAGCAGCAGCTCGCCGCCGGCGCGTATCGCGACCACCACCCACGCCTCGCGTTGCGGGCGGCGCGTCTTCGGTCGCGGCGCCGGAAGCTCGGCCTGTCTCCCTTCGCGCAACGCCACGCAGTCCGCCGCAACCGGGCACAGCAGGCACGCAGGCCGCGCACGCGTACACACCGTCGCGCCCAGGTCCATGATCGCCTGCGTGTATTCCGCGCACGCGCGCACGCGGCGTACAGAGTTCCGACAGCGACCACAGCCGTTGCTCGACGGGCGGGTCGCCCGGATAGCCTTCGACGCCAAATTGTCGCGTCAGCACGCGCTTGACGTTGCCGTCAAGGATCGCGTGCCGCTCGCCGCGTGACAGGGCGAGGATTGCACCTGCGGTAGAGCGACCGATTCCGGGCAGCGACATGACCTCCTCGAGCGTCGTCGGAAACTGGCCTGCGTGCCGCGCCACGATCGTCTTCGCGGCTCGCTGCATATGCCGCGCACGCGCGTAGTAGCCGAGTCCGGACCACAGATGCAGCACCTCGTCCATCGGCGCCGCCGCCAGGCTCGCGACGTCGGGGAAACGGCCGGTGAACGCCTCGAAATACGGGATCACCGTGGCGACCTGCGTCTGCTGCAGCATGATCTCGGACACCCACACTCGATACGGCGTGGGATCGCGCTGCCAGGGCAGGTCCTTCCGTCCATCATGCTCGGACCATGCCAGCAGCCGCGCAGCGAACTCCGCAGCCCGCGACGCGTCGATCGGGGCGTGGTCAGCGTTCACGCGCGCGCTGCTCGACGTTGCCGAACAACTCGAGCGTCGATGCCTTGAGGGCGCGAACCGCGTAGCGCCGCCCTATCAGCGATGGCACCCAGAAGTCGGGAACGAACTCGGCCTGGTACGTCACGCTCGTCGTGTCGTCGTCGTCGGCTTGCCACGTCGTGCGCGTAAGTCCGCTCTTGAGCTCGCCGAGTTCCGGTACCACGGTCGCAATCAGCTCGCCCTCGCGTCGCTCCACCCGCTCGACGCGCTCGACCTTGCGGCAGAAGAGCCCGGCGCAGGCGCGCACCACGGTGCGCACCAGCTCGCCCCCCTGATCGTCCGACGGCAGCACCGTGCTGGCGAGTATCTGCGGATCGAGCTTGCGGTAGGCAGCGTAGTCGGTGAGCACGGCCGCAACGCCCTCGACGGGCGCGTCGATACGCGCAACGAGCACGATCCGGTACACGCCGTCTCGCAGGTTCGCTTCCAGTGACTGTACCGACAGGGCCTGCGTCGCCGCGGGGAAGAGCGCGATCGTGAGGAAAGACAACGTGGCGCGGCGACTCATTGCCCGAGCAGCTCCTTAAGCTTGTCTTCGAGTTTCTTCTTGAGTTTCTTCTCGACGTCCTCGCCCTCCTCCTTCAATTGTTGCCGCGCGGCCGCTTCGAGCAGTCGCTTGATGTCCGGTCGCACCTTCGGCTCGCTGATCGAGCCGCGCACGGACAGCGGTATGTCCACGCCAACGATCCGATCGAGCGGGAGGCCCGCGACCTCCCCTTCGGGTGCCTCGAGCAGCCGCGCAGTCAGCGCGAGGTCGAGCGCGCCGGTGCCGTAGTCCACGGTTCCCTTGCCGCGTGCGCGCATCGAAGGGTTGGCCACGTCGAAACTCTCGCTGCGGATCACCGTGCCATCGAGCCTGCCCTGCGCCTCGAACCGATCGAAGGGCGTGGAAGGCGAGCCCGACCGGCGCGGCGGTACCGCACCACGCGCGGCGGCGATCGCGCGCTCGATTTCGGCCCAGAGGTCGACGCCGGCGAACCGACCATCGGTCACGCGCACCTCGAAAGGTCCGGATAAATCGCCGAGCAACGCCTTGCGATCGTGGCCCGCACCGCTCAGCTGCGCGGTCAGCGTTGCGCGACCGCTCAGGCGTTTCTGATTCAGCAGTTTCCCCAGCATCGCCGCCGTGTCGATGCCTGCGAGCCGCTGATCCAGCGTCAGCCGCGGCACCTCCGCTGCCAGCTCGTACCTCACGCGGGTCTGGCTCGTGCCGCCAAACAACGACGCCCGCAGCGGATCGAGCTGGAGGGTGCCGTTGTGCATCTCGAGGTTGCCGTCGACGTTGGAGGCATCCATCCGCGCGTAGGACATGCGTCCGAAGGCGAAGCGGCCCTGCACGTGGAGTTTTCGAAGCCCACCGTCGGTTGCGGACGGTCGCGCCGTCGGCGTCACGGTCCCGGCCCCGCCGGGACTCGCCGGCATGTAATCGTCGAGCGCGATTCGATCGCCACGCAGATCGAACTGCGCGGGCGTGCCGGACGCACCGGCAAGCTCGACATTTCCGGTCAGACGCGTGCCGCCGAGCACCGCGACGAGGTCGCGCAGCGCGAGACTCGAACCGTAGCGGAGCGCCGCTTTCAGCTCGATGTCGCCCGGCGCCTCGGGGTCCCTGAACTGCGGCAGCGTCACACCGAGGCTCGTCAACAGCGCCCGCAGATCCGTGCGCTCGATCGTGACCGGCCCCTCTACCGCCAGCCCCTCGGCTCCCTGCCGCGCCTCCAGGCTGGCCTCGCCCTTCGCGTCTCCGAGTCGGTATCGCAGCTCCGGTGCGGAGTAATGCCGTGCATCGAGATCCGCCGTCACACGCGCGGCCTCCATCCGTCCCTTGAGCGGCTCGCGCTCGGAACCGGACGGTGCCGGCCGCTCGATCTCGACGACCATGTCCTCGGCTGCCCACACCCGCGGCCGCACGCGACCGAGGCGCCCACTCACCACCGATCTCAGAATCACCTTGTCCTGGTGCTCGAGCGCGAAACCGACGCTAATGGACGTGGGCGAGTCGTGGGCCAACGGCCCGGTCTCGAGGTCGAGATCGACGAACTGGAGATGCCGCGATCGACGCGCGTCGTCGAAACTCAACCGACCGTCCTCGATGAAAAGCCCCGCAATGCTGAGATCCGGCGCGCCCGGCGCGGTTGCTTCGCGACGCGGTTCGGATTCATCAGGGGATTCAGTCGGCTCGGGGCGATCGAGGAGATCGGACCAGTTGTCGCGACCGTTCTCATCGATGCGCAGGGCGACCGCGGGCTCGACCAGCACGAGCTTGCCGAGCTCGATGCGCCGCTGCAGCAGTGGCAGCAGTGCAAGCCCGAGCCGCGCGTCCCGCGCGGTGAGGAAATCCCCGTCAACGGCGCCGGATCGGTCGCTGATCGAGAACGGTCCGGTGCTCACGGCAAGTCGCGGCAGCAGCCGCAGATGGAGATGGCCCTCGAGCTCGAGAACCCGCCCGGTGCGCTCGTTGAAGGCCGCCTCGATCTGCGTGCGGTAATCGTTAGGATCGAACAGAAGCCGCAACAGCACGCCGCAGACGACGAGCAACGTGAGTAGCGCGCCGACCGCAATCAACGTCCATCTGATTGCCCGTGACGGCACGCCGGCAGACCCCTGGCTTCAGGACCAGGTTGCATGGTACCAACTGGCCCGCTGCGCGGGCCGGCATATGAAGTGCCGTCAGCCGCAGACCAGGACCGCGTCGGCACCGGCGCGGCAGGCGTCCGGATATCCGTACTGCTTCCAGTAGTCGACCATGCCGAGCCGCTCGGCGAGCGGCCCGAAGCGCTTGTCGCTGCGGAAACGGCGGCCCTCCGGGCTCCAGGCGTGGGCGAGATCCCAGTTGCTTGCCCAGTCGTTGTTGTCCCTCCGCAGCTCGTCCTCGAGAATGCGGTAGACGAGATCGACCTCCCCCATCTGCAGATACGGACCGACGAACTGGACCTGCGGCGCGATCTTTGGATCGATCTCACGCATGCTCGCCACGACTTCGGGTCGCAGCTTCGGATTGGCGAGCGCGTCGACGAAGCGCGACGCGTACGGCTTTATCTCGTCGGGCATGCCATCGATCTCGGTGATCAGCCGACGAGCCTCGTCCCAGTCACCGTTGCGCATCGCGATCGCCGCCTCGATGCCGAAGCGCTTCTTGTTCAGACCAAGCTCCGCCGCGAGGTTCGCGAACCGCAGCGCCTCGTCGTTCTGCCCGAGCTGCAGCAGCGTGTTGGCGAGGTTGGCCGCGAGCACCGGCGAAGAGGGATCGAGCTCGTACGCCCGTTTCGCCTGCGTGAGAGCCGCCTGCAGACGACCCACTTTCGACAGCAGGATCGAATACCAATGATGCGGTGTCGGCTCGTTGGGCTCGAGCGAGATCGCGAAGAAAAACCCGGACTCCGCGTCCAGAAAATCGCCGCGGTCGGCGTTCATCTGCGCAAGGACGGCGTGTGCTTCGCCAATGTTCGCGTCGAGCACCAGGGCCTGCCGCGCCGACGTCTCCGCGAGGCGGAAGAATTTTTCCTCGTCCCCCTGCTCCTTGGTGTAACCCGGCATCACGACGTAGGCGGACGCGAGCGCCGCGTGCGCACGCGCGAACGCCGGGTCGCGCGCAAGTGCGGACTGGTAGAGCTCGATTGCGCGTTTCAGGTTGTCCTCGCCGCGCTTCTTCCAGACCGCCTGGCCCTTCAGGTAGAGCTCATAGGCTTCAACGTTCTGGGTGGGCGCACGCGTGCGCTGCGCGAGCTGCTGTTCCTGCGGAGCGAGCTGGATGCGCAGTTTCTCGACGATCGCTCCGGCGATCTCGTCCTGCACCTGGAAGATATCCGCGAGCTGGCGGTCGTAGGTATCCGACCAGAGATGGAAACCGGTTTCCGTGTCGATGAGCTGCGCCGTGATCCGCACCTGGTCGCCGGCCTGGCGCACGCTACCCTCGAGCACCGTTTCAACTCCGAGCTCCCGCCCGACCTGGCGGATATCGACGTTGCGACCCTTGTACGCGAAGGCCGAAGTGCGCGATGCGACCTGCAGCCCCGGCACGCGCGCGAGCAGGTTGAGAAGCTCCTCGGACATGCCGTCGCTGAAGTAGTCCCTGGTGGCGTCGCCGCTCAGGTTGGTGAAGGGCAGCACCGCAATGGACCCATGCCGCTCGCCCGCCATGGCGCGCCCGAGGCCGCGCTCGTAGAGGAGATACCCGAGCCCTGCCATGAGCAGCACGACGACCGCGGCGTAGGCGATGCGCAGCCGCAACTGCATCGACGCGGATTCTTCGCGGAGTGGCTCGGTGCGCTTTATGCCCTGCGGACCGACGTCGAATACCCAGGCCATGGTCATGGCGACCGGGAAGCCGACCATCAGGAAGACGACGATGAACGTGACGGTCCATTCCGGCAGGCGCAGCGCCGGCATGACCACAGAGGAGGCCTCGGTGACCATCCAGGCGACGGCGCCGTAGCCAATGGCTACTTTGCCGACACGCCGGCGCTTCAGTTCCGAAAAGAAGGCCATGAGTCTGCTGCTGTCGTTTTCCGGGGGAGTTCCATCCCGCTGCACGGTCGGTCCGCCGCCTGCTGAGACAGCTCCGGGCGATCCGGTGTTCCCGGAGTCGGCTATTGTCCACGAATCAGCGATTTGCGCGAGCCCCATGGCGGCTCACTCCCACCTCACTTGCTGCACAAGCTGATGTCGCCGTTCAGCGTCTTGATGCGGACCCGCGCGCTGCCCGAGCCCTCCTTGAACCGCAATTCGCGGCCGGGGGCGTACTCGTCCGTCCGCGCAGGCTTCGGACCGAAGCAATTGCGGATCTCGCCGTTGAAGCTCGATACGTCGAATTCCGCGTTCGGCTTTCCGACCAGGTCGAGGCGGACGTCACCGCTGATGCTCTCTGCATCGAGCCGCGCATCGCTCGTCAGCTTGCCCTTGATCGTCAGATCGCCGCTCGTGGTGCGCAGACGCGAGCGACTGGTCGCGCCCAGGCCGAAGATGAAGTCGCCGCTTACCGTGTTGCCGTTTACTTCGCCTGCGACGTTGCTCACCTGGGCATCGCCGCTCACCGTAGTGATCGTGATCAGGCCCGGCTTCCCCTCTCCCTGGACCGTGATGTCGCCGCTCACCGTCTTGCATTCGACATCCTCGGCCCCTGCCTCGGTCGTAATGTCGGCGCTGACCGCCTGCAACCGCTGCGCACCGCGAACACCGGTGACCTCGATATCGGCGCTGACGGTATTGACGGAGAGACTGCTGCCGGACGGGATCTTGATGTACAGATCCGAGTCGTCGCTGCTCCCTCTCTTCGGCAGCACGACCTTGATCCGGGTAAGCTTGCCGGAGCTCTCGAATTCCAGCCGGTCACTGCCCTCGCCCAGCTCGCCGGTCACCTCGACCACGTTGCGCTCCCAGCCGGTCACGACCACCGTCCCGGATGTATTGGAGACCTGCACCTGGCCCGCAGGGTCGGCCTGGGCACTCTTGTTGATCGACGTGTCGTCATCCGCCGATGCATTTGACGCCGCGAGCGCCAGGCCTGCGACCAGCGCGGCGGTCGGAAGCCACCGTCCACTGGCGAATTCGCGGAACTCGATCCTCATAGCTTTATCCTCTTGTCCTCCGGGACCGCGGTCCCGTTCAGATTTGCCAACTGGTTGACGCTCGCGAGCACCGCGAGCTCGTCCTGGTAGGTATTCAGCAGCAGTTCCTCGAGCAGCGCGTCGCCGGGCTGCAGCGCAAGCGCCGCATTGATCTCATCGGCGGCGCGATGCAGCTCCGCCAGGTTGTCCGCGACCTTCTGCCGCGCAGAGCTCGGCAGACGGTCCATGCGCGCGGCGAGCATCGCGGCGAGCTGTTGACGCGCTGCCGCGTACTCCGGGTCGAGCGCGTGGCCCGGACCAAAGGATGCGGGCCGCACAGCCCCGGGCTCGGGCGCGGCGGGCGCAACCGTCGCAACGGGCGTGGCGTTTCTGCGCACGACATGCGCCGTGATAAGCGACGACGCCGCGACGAGCAGCACGGCCGCCGCCGCCAGGGGCAGCCACCGCCGCTGCGCACGACGCGGCTCGAGCTGCGCCGCGATCGCCGGCCACAGGTCGCGCGCAGGTCCGATCTCGCGCGGCAACCCCGCCAGTGCACGATCGAGCCGTGCGTCGCCCGATTCGCCCTCACGACTCATGACGGCTGCTCCGCCGGCGCAAGCCGCGCGCCGAGCAGCTGTCGCGCGCGATGCAACTGCGCCTTGCACGTGCCGACCGCGATACCGAGCATCGCCGCCGCTTCCTCGTGCGAATAGCCATAGAGGCCTGCAAGCACCAGCACGCGCCGCGCCCCGGGCGGCAGCGCGGCGATCGCCGCCTCGATGTCGAGATCGCCGCCGGCTTCGCCGGTGGCAGGATCCGCGATGAGCTCGAGAGTGTCATCCAGCGGAGCGTCGACGCCCGTTTCCTCGCGACGGCGACGCCCCTGCGCGAGCACGGCGTTCACCGCGATGCGGTGCAGCCAGGTGCCAAACCCGCTGCGCCCCTCGAAACGCGGCAGGGCCCGCCAGGCCTGTATGAACGCCTCCTGGGTGCAGTCTTCGGCCCGTTCGCGGTTCGCAGTCATGCGCAGGCACAATCCGTGGATCCTGCCGGCGTGAATGCGGTACAGCTTTTCGAATGCCACCTCGGAACCCGCCTTGGCCTCCGCCACTAGCGTGCGCTCGTCTGAATCGTGACGCGCACGGTCGAAATCGATCACGGCGGAAGCCTCGGCCAAGAACACACCTCGGAAACCCGGCCCCCTGGGCCGGCGCGCAATCCTACCCGTCTCCGGGGGCCGCCTGGCTCGATGCGCCGCGCCTTGACGTTTCAGATGCACCGATGACCGCAAAGGTTTGACCCCGGCGGGCGTCCGGGCCTCAGCTGGAGCCCCCGTGCAGGTAGTCCAGGGCCAGCCCGAGCAGGGTTTTGAGCCCGATATCGAGCGATTTCTCGTCGATCTGGAACATTGGCGAGTGGTTGCTGGGCGCCGTGGCAGCGTCTCGGTCCGCGGCCGTGCTGCCCACGAAAACGTACAGCGTCGGGACCTCGTCGGAGTAGAACGAGAAGTCCTCCGCCACCGTCGACAACGGCGGCACGACCAACCCGTCGGGGGTCGCGATGCGTTTCAGCGTCGGGAGCATCCGCTCGGTAAGCGCCGGGTCGTTCACCACCACCTTGTTCGGTTCGCTGTCGGGCTCTACCGTCGCGACCGCACCCGCGGCCGCAGCGATCTGTGTCGCGATGCGCTCGATGCTTTCGAGCGTCTCGCGGCGCATCTCCGGATCGAAGGTCCGCACCGTGCCGATCAGCTCGACGGTGTCGGGAATGATGTTGAAGCGCACGCCGCCCTTGATCGAGCCAACCGAAACCACCACGGGCGCGCGCGTGATGTCCGTCTGCCGGGCGACGATCGTCTGCAGGCCAAGCACGATCTGCGAAGCGGTGACGATCGGGTCGACGCCCTGCCAGGGACGCCCGCCATGCGTCGACCGCCCGGTCACTACGATGCGGAAGCGGTCCGAGCCCGCCATCATGGGACCGCTGCGATAGCCCACCTGGCCGACGTTGAGCTCCGCCCTCAGGTGCAGCCCGAACATCGCTTCGGGTCTCACCTCCGAGAACAGGCCTTCCTCGAGCATCAGCGGCGCGCCGCCCCGCTCGCCCTCCGGCGGGCCTTCCTCCGCCGGCTGGAACACGAACATCACCGTGCCCGGCAGCTCCTCCCGCATCGCCGCGAGCACCGACGCCGCACCCATCAGGATCGCCGTGTGACCGTCGTGACCGCAGGCGTGCATGACGCCGACCTTCTCGCCGCGAAACTCGGATGTCGCGACGGACTTGAAGGGCAGGTCCGTCTCCTCGGTTACCGGCAGCGCATCCATGTCCGCGCGGAGCGCGATGACCGGTCCTGGCCGGCCCCCGCGGAGAACGCCCACCACGCCCGTGTGCGCGATCCCGGTCCGCACCTCGAGACCAAGCGACTGCAGGTGCGCGGCGACGAGGCCGGCGGTGCGCACCTCGCGGTTGCCCAACTCGGGATTGCGATGGATGTCCCGGCGCCACTCGACGACCTTCGGCCGGATACCTTCGATTGCAGCCTGGAGCTGCGGTGCAGTGTCGGCGGCACGCAGCGGCACGGTGAGCGCGATCAGCAGGCAAGCGGCGGAGATTCGGAGCATGGACGCGTATCCGGCGGCAATGAGCGGGCGAGCATAGCCGATATACTGGCGGTCACTCATGTCTCGACGGGAACGACGATGCCTTGGCTTCCGATCCTGCGGCGCTGCACCCGACGCGCGCTTCTCGCCTTCATCTGTGTACTGACCGGCCTTGTGACCATGGGCGTTCCTGGCGATGCGGAGGCGCAGGCCGTCGACCCGGCCATCGCACGCTCCATGGCCAAGACGCAGAAACCGCCGCTGCACGGGCGCAAATGGATGGCGATCACTGGCAAGCCGCTGGCCGCCACCGCCGGCGCGATGATGTTCGAGCGCGGCGGCAACGCGGTAGATGCCGCATGCGCGATGATCGCCGCGACCGCGACGATGTGGGACGTGCTGAGCTGGGGTGGTGAGACCCAGGCGCTGATCTATGACCCGCGCAGCCGCAAGGTGATCGCGATCAGCGGACTGGGTGTGGCACCCACCGGGGCTACGCCCGAGTTCTACCGCAGCAAGGGACTCAAGTATCCGCCCGAGCACGGCGCGCTGTCGGCGATCACGCCGGGCACCCCGGGCGGGATCATGCTGATGCTCGGGGAGTACGGCCGGCTGTCGCTTGCCGAGGTGCTCGCGCCCGCGATCGAACTCGCCGACGGCTATCCCATAGACGCCGAGACTGCAAACAACATCGAGCGCTGGAAGGGCACCCTTCGCGAGTGGCCGTACTCGAAGAGCGTGATGCTGCCGCACCAGGGCGAGGCGCGAGAGGCGCCGCAACCCGGCGAGATATTCCGGCAGGCCGACCTCGCCGCGACCTTGCGTAAGCTGGTCGAAGCCGAACGGCAGGCGCTCGCGGCCGGCAAGTCGCGCAAGGAAGCGATCGCGGCCGCGCACGAGCGCTTCTATCGCGGCGACATCGCGGCGGAGTTCGTGCGGGGCTTGAGCGAGGCGGGCGGCCTGATCACGCTCGAGGACCTTGCACGCTGGAAGCCCTGGATCGAGGAGCCGCTTTCGACCAGCTACCGCGGCGTCGATGTCTACAAGCTCGACACCTGGACGCAGGGCCCTGCGCTGCTGCAGACGCTCAACATACTCGAGAACTTCGACCTGCGCGGGATGGGCTACAACAGCGCGAATTACATTCACACCGTTTACCAGGCGATGAATCTCGCGTTCGCCGACCGCGACTTCTACTACGGCGATCCGCGCTTTCCGCCGGAGGAGCCGCGGCGCGGCCTGCTGTCGAAGGCCTATGCGAAAGAGCGCGCATCGACGATCCGCCCGGATCGCAACGATGCCGCAGCCGGGCCGGGCGATCCCTATCCGTACCAGGACGGCAAGAACCCGTTCGCCGAGCTGTTGCAGGCGCAGACCGCGGCCGCGGCGCGCGCGGCGTCGCCGGAAGATCCCGCCGCCTTGGCCTCGGCCGACGCGCCTGGCCCGACCGAGCTTGCGCGATTCAAGGACGGCTTTCAGCGCGGTACGACGAGCGTCGTGTCCGCCGACGCCGACGGGATGGCTCGTCGCGGTGACACCGAGCGGCGGCTGGATCCCCGCGGTGATCGCCGGCCGGACCGGGATCGGTGCAAGCCAGCGCGCGCAGCAGTTCGTGGTGGAGGCGGCGGAGAACCCGTTCAACGTCATCGAGCCTGGCAAGCGTCCGCGTGTCACGCTGACGCCGAGCATCGCCTTGAAGGATGGCAAGCCATGGCTCGCGTTCGCAGTCCAGGGCGGCGATTCCCAGGATCAGAACCTGCTGCAGTTCTTTCTCAACATCTACGAATTCGGCATGACGCCGCAGGAGGCCGCCGAGGCATCCAACTTCAACAGCTACCAGATGAAGTCGTCGTTCGACGATCACAAGTCGGAACCCGGGCGCCTGATGCTGAACGCATCCGTCCCGGAGTGGGTGCGCCGCGAGCTGCGCCTCCGGGGGTACACGCTCGAGTTCGAGGGCCGCAGCTCCGGCCCGATCAACGCGATCATGCTCGACCACGCCCACGGCACGATGTGGGGCGGCTCGAGCAATCATGGCGAGGACTACGGCATCGCCTGGTAGACAGTTGTCTCAGAGCCGTTTTTCGGCGCGGCGGGGCGTGCTCAGATAGTGATGCCAGAGCACGCGGGCGGCCACCGCGCGCCACGGTCGCCAGCTCTCCCCTATCGAGGTCATCTCGACACCCGAGGGCCTCGCCGACAGTCGCTTCAACTCCCGGGCGGCCTGCGCAAGCGCGATGTCGCCGAGCGGCCAGACATCCGGTCGCCCAAGCACCATGATGAGATAGATGTCTGCGGTCCAGGCACCAATTCCCTTGATCGCGGTGAGCTGCCGGCGGACTTCGTCGTCGTCGAGGTCCGCGAGCTTGCCGAGCTGAAGCTCCTTGTCGAGGATCGCCTGCGCCAGATTGCGGCAGTACTGTGTCTTCTGGCGGCTGAATCCCGCCACGCGAAGCTGCCGGTCATCCAGCGCGAGGAAAGTAGCCGGTGCAAACGGGCGCGCAAGTGCCCGCGCGCGATCAAACGCTGCGCGCGCCGAGGCGAGCGACACCTGCTGCTCGAGGATGATGTGCACCAGCGTCGCAAAGCCCGGCTCGGCGCTGCCAGAGCGGCGGAGGTCCGTGCGCGCGCACAACTCGGGCCAGGTCCGGGTCGCGTCTCGCGAGCGTGCGCGTAGCGCGGTGCAATTCGGGGACGGTACAGCATTATGCGGCTAATCGGCTCGGAGCCAATTATTGACGGGTGGCGATCCTGAGCGCGAGCTCGCGGCTTTCGCGGGCGCAATCGTTCATCGCGACCCCCCGGTAGGCGTTGCAGTTGAGGTGCAGACCGGGGATCCGGCCCGCACGGGCGAAGATCGCGTCCACTACGGCCAGGTGGCCGGGCGAATATGCGGGGATACCGCGCGGCCAGCGCTGAACGAAGGTCACATCGGGCTCGCGATCGAGCTGCATCGTCGTCCTCAAGCCCGCCCGAGCCGTCTCGATCAGCTTGGCCTCGTCGAGCGCGACGAGCTCCGGTGCGCGCTGGCCGCCGATCATCACCCGCAGGCTGCAACCCCCCGGCGGCGCGCGCTGGGAGAAGATGCTGCTGTCCCACGTGACACCCAGGATCGGCACCTGCGCGGCGCTGGTCGTAAGCAGTCCGAAGCCATCGACCTTGACGGGGCACGAACGGTAGCCAACGCCCACGACCGCGATCGGCGTGTACTCGATCCGCGCAAGTTGCATCGCGAGTTCTGCGTCGAGCTCGACGAGAATCCCCGCCGCGGCAAACGCCGGTGCGCAGACCACGACCTGGTCGACTTCGGCCGTCGAGCGGTGGCCAACGATGTGGAACCCAGCGCCCTGTCGCTCGACCGACCGCACCGGGTCGCCAAAGCGCCAGTCGGCGGGCGTCAGCTCGACGAGTCGCTGGGCAAGCGTGCCGATTCCATCCGACAGGCTTACGAGTCCGTCACCCGGCCTTGAAGCGGCCCGCCGCGCGATCATGCCGCGCAGAAGCCCGCCATGCTCGCGCTCGAGCTGCGCGATCATCGGGAACGCCGCCTGCACCGACAGACGATCGGGCGTCGAACCATGAATCCCGGCCGCCATGGCGTCGAGGAAAACACGCGTAAACGCGGGCCCGAGACGGCGGTCGCCGAACTCGCGCAGGCTTTCCTCGCCCAGGTCGCGGCGCGGACGAACGAAGAGCTCACCTGCGACGCGCAGCTTTTCACGCCAGGTGAGAAGCTCGCTCTTCAGCAAGAGCGCCGGCGATTCCGGCAGCGGATGCAGCCGGTCCGTGTAGATGAATCGCCGGCGCGCGGCCGACGCGCTGCGCAACAGGCGCTCCTCGAGCCCGGCGTCGCGGACCAGCTGCAGACAGTCGGGCTTGCTGGTGAGAAAACCGTTGGCGCCGGTCTCGAAGCGGAAGCCGTCGATCTCGACGGTCTGCAGCGTACCGCCCGGGTGCTGCTCGGCCTCGAACACCACCAGGCGTGAGCCCGTCAGGAGCCGGGACAGGTAAAAGCTGGTGGCGAGCCCGCTCAAGCCCGCGCCGATGATCCCGATCCGCATTCCGTATCCGAAGGCCGGCGTGTCAGGCGGAAGTCGCCAGCTGCTCGCGATGATACAGGCGCGCCGCGACGAACCAGACGAGCGCAACGAGCGCGAAACCGGCGCCCAGGCTGACGACCCACTCCCACCAGGCGATCGCCTCGCTTCGAAGCACGCGCAGGATGAGCTGATTCTGTCCGAGAAACGGCACGGCCAGCATCCAGAGCTGCGTGCGCACGGGCGCGACCATCAGAAACAGCGTCGGCACCATCGGCAGGAAGATCAGCACCGGCAGGTAGCCTTGCGCCTCGCGATGGCTGCGGGCGAAAGCCGCGAGCGCGGTCAGCACGCTTGCACCCAGAAGGATGATGGGCAGGATCACGAGCAGGAGCTTGACGAGCGATCGTGCCGACACGTCGAGCGTCATGTCGAGGCTCTCCACCGGGATCACGGCGAAGGCCACACGATACGCGAGCAGCGTGACCAGCAGCGACGCCAGCGTGAACACCGCGGTCGCGAGGATCTTGCCGCTGATCAACGCACCGCGCGACGCCGGTGTCGCGAGCAGGGGCTCGAGTGACTGCCGCTCGCGCTCCCCCGCCGTCGCGTCGATGGCGAGCTGCATGCCGCCGATGAACGCAAGCAAAAGCAGCAGGTAAGGCAGCAGCTGCTGCGCGAGATCAAACCGCGATTCCGGGGTCGCCACGTCGTGCAGCGCGAGCTGCACCGGCTCGGCCGCGGACGGATGCACGCCACGCGCGATGAGACGCAGAGTCCCCACCTGGCCCGAGTAAGCCTCGAGCAGGTTCCGCACCCGGGCCACCGAGGTTCCGGTCTGAACCGGTCGCGAGCTGTCGTAGATCAGGTCGACCCGCGCCGGCTCCCCCGCCCGCCAGCGGGCACCGTAGTCCGGCGAGATCCGGAGAATCGCCTCGCGTTCCTGCCGCTGCACCGAGCCGTCCGGATCCTCCGGCGCCGCAACGATGCGGATGTTGTGGCTGCCGAGCCAGGCCATCAGGTTCGGCGCGCGTTCCGCGCCGATGACCGGCAGGTCGAGCGTCGCTTCGAGCTTCTGCAGCCTGCTTGCGTATACCGACCGCGCTCATCCCGGCCAGCAGGCTCGGCACCGCGAGCGGCATCACGAGAAACGCCATCAGCACCATCCGTCGGTCGCGGAACGCGTCGATGAGCTCCT
Organism: uncultured Gammaproteobacteria bacterium; assembly: GCA_963728295.1. GTDB lineage: Bacteria > Pseudomonadota > Gammaproteobacteria > Steroidobacterales > Steroidobacteraceae > DATJKD01. The sequence goes on from CAVSKB010000019.1 coordinate 898,395, forward strand.
TGCGCAGCACGATCCAGAGCGCGTTCACGCGAGCAGCCCCTCGTCGCTGCCGATCGCGCTGACGAACGCGTCCTCGAGATTTGCGGCACCCGTCCGTGCGCGCAGCTCCTCGGGCGTGCCCTGCGCGACGACCCGACCGCTCGCGATGACCACGATGCGGTCGCAGAGCGCCGCGACCTCCTGCATCACGTGGCTCGACAGCAGCACGCAGCGACCCTCCGCGCGCAGTCCGCGGAGGAAGCCGCGGAGAGCGCGCGTCGTCATGACATCGAGACCGTTGGTGGGCTCGTCGAGCAGTACGTTTCGCGGGTCGTGGACCAGAGCGCGCGCGATCGCCGTACGGGTGCGCTGCCCCCCCGAAAATCCTTCCGTGCGCCGCTCGAGGAACTCGCCCAGGTCGAGCGCCTTGGACAGCTGCTCGATGCGCGCTGCGATGACGGGTTCGGGAATCGAATAGAGGCGTGCGAAATACTCGATGTTCTCGCGGGCGCTCAGGCGCTTGTACAGCCCGCGCGCGTCGGGGAGGACGCCGAGCCGCGCGCGCACACCGGTCGGGTCGGATCCGGCATCCCGGCCGTCGACCAGCACGCGTCCGCGGTCCGGTCGCATCAGGGTGTAGAGCATCCGCAGTGTCGTGGTCTTGCCGGCGCCGTTTGGACCCAGCAGACCGGTGATCTCGCCGTCGGCCGCGACGAAGCTCACGCCGTTGACCGCGTGCAGTGGCACGCCGCGGATCGTGAAGGACTTGTGCAGGTCCTGCACCTCGATCATCGGCTGCCTCGCGGACGGCCCCGGTCGTTCATGGCTCCCATCCGTAGGCACCGGAGAACGGTGGCGTCTCGATCAGGCGCTCGAGACAACTCGCATCGAGCGCGCGCGCATCCGCCGACTCGATGAATTCCGCCATGAGCCGTGGCATGCAGCCCGGCCACCATCACGTTGTGTCCCTGACCGCGTGCGATCAGATGCCGGCCGTTCGGCAGGCCGCGCAGCACCTGCTCTCCATAGCGCGGCGGCGTCACCGGGTCGAGCTCGCCCGAGAGCAGAAGAGCGGACCGATCGCTCGCGATCGGCGCATGAAAGTCCTCAGGCATGCGCCCGCGCGGCCAGACCTCGCATGCGGCCTTGATCGTCGCGACGAACCCTGTACCGAGCAGCGTATCGGCGTCGTCCGCCCTCGCATCAAGCAGGGGGGCGTCCTCGGCGCAGCTCACCGACAGCTGCAACCCCATCGAGATCTGCTCGCCCACCAGATCGTCGATCATCCGCGCCTGGGCCATGAGCAGCCCGGCCTCGCCCGCGGCCGCCCGGGCGATGGTCATCGGCAGCATCGCGGCGAGCTGCGGGGCGTAAGCGTAGAGTCGCACCACGCCTGCCACCAGGTCCGCGGTCAGCAGGTCTTCGCGCGGCTCGGCCGTTCGCGGGTCCAGGTATCGAACCATGCGCGGCTCGCGGCGCAGCTCCTCGAGCAGTCGGGCGAGCGTCTGTCGGGGCGCGCCGTACTGACGCGCACAGGCTTCGTTCTCGGCGCATCGGCCAAGCTGCACCTCGATCGACTGCTCGAGGTTCCGCGCGTGCTCGGCGCCCAGTACGAGCTCGGGCGGCACCACCCCGTCGAGCACGATGGTGCGCACGTGTGCGGGGTTTCGCCGCAGGTACTCCAGCGCGAGCCGCGTGCCGTACGAAATACCCACCAGGTCGATCCGTTCGACGCCAAGGCGCGCTCGCACCGTTTCGAGGTCGCGCACTGCATCGCTCGTCGTGTAGAACCGCGGATCCGCTTCGATCTGCTCGAGGCAGCGCTTCGCCTGCGCGCGCGCAGCTTCCGGGCTCGCTGTATCGGCCGCTCCGGACGGCCCTGCCTCGTCCATCGCGCCACAGTCCAGGGGATTGCCCGCCCCGGTGCCGCGCTGGTCGAGCAGGATGACGTGCCTGCGCCTGAGCACCTCGTGGAAAGCGGGTGACACGACTGCGAAGCTCTCGCGCGCGGACTGACCCGGTCCGCCCGCCAGCATGAAAACCGGGTCGACCTCGGGCTTGCGCGCCGCGCTTGGCACCCACGCGAGCGCGAGCTCGATGCGCCGGCCATCCGGCCGCGCATGATCCTCCGGGACGGTAACCTCGGTGCACTGCGCCGGCACGGTGAGCGGCAGACCCGCTGAGCTCAGCGTGCAGGGCGAGAACTCGAGCGCGCCAAAACGGCGTGCCCCCTGCGCGGCGACCGGGGCGCAGCCCAGACCGGCGGCCAGCAGCAGATGAAAAGTCCAGCCGTGTACGGTCATGCGATCAAACTTAGCACCGCTGGCCCGCGTCCCGGCAAGCTTTCCGATAGGATTCCACGATGTCCCCCGGCCGCATGCCGCCTGTAACCCAGGCACTCCTGATCGCGAACGTTGCGGTCTTCGTACTGCAATACCTGAGCGGTCCACTGCTTATCTCGAGTTTCGCGCTGTGGCCGTTGGGGTCGGACCAGTTTGCGGGCGCGCCGAGCTTCCGGCCGTGGCAGCTTCTGACCTATGGTTTTCTGCACGCCGGACCTGCACACCTGTTCTTCAATATGCTGGCGCTGTACATGTTCGGCGGTGACATCGAACGCCTGCTCGGCGCACGCCGGTTTCTCGTCTATTACCTGCTCTGCGTCATCGGCGCTGCGGTGACGCAGGTCATCGTCATGGGGAACATCGACCGGCCACCCGTGCCGACCGTCGGCGCCTCCGGTGGAGTCTTCGGTCTGCTGCTGGCGTTTGGCATGGCCTTTCCGCAGCGTCGTATCATATTGCTGTTCCCGCCGATCCCGATGCCCGCCTGGCTGTTCGTCACGCTTTACGGCCTGCTCGAGCTGTACCTGGGGGTGACCGGGACGAGTCAGGGTATCGCGCACTTTGCGCATCTCGGCGGGATGGTTGCCGGGTTTCTGCTGCTGATGCTCTGGCGCGGCCAGGCGAAGCGCTGAAGGAGTCGACATGGCGAAGGCGAAAAAAACGGCCCCAAAGACCGTCGACCAGACCGCCGCGGAAGAGGCGGTGCGCATGCTGCTGCGCTGGGCCGGCGAGGATCCCGGGCGCGAGGGCCTGCGTGACACGCCGCGCCGGGTCGTATCCGCCTATCGCGACTGGTACAGCGGGTACGGCATCGATCCCCGCGAGTATCTGCGACGCACCTTCGAGGAGACCGCCGGCTACGACGAGATGGTCGTGTTGCGCGACATCGAGTTCGAGTCGCACTGCGAGCACCACATGGCGCCGATCATCGGCCGCGCCCACGTGGGTTACCTGCCCACCAACAAGGTCGTCGGCATCAGCAAGCTGGCACGCGTCGTGGATGCGTACGCCCGCCGCTTCCAGGTCCAGGAGAAGATGACCGCGGAGATCGCGGGCTGCATCAACACCGTGCTGCAGCCGCGCGGCGTGGGTGTCGTTATCGAGGCCGTCCACGAGTGCATGACGACGCGCGGCGTCCACAAGCGCGGCGTCTCCATGATCACCAGCAACATGCTCGGCACCTTCCGCAGCGATGCGCGAACCCGCAGCGAGTTCCTGACCTTCATCGAGATCCGCGACCGCAAATAGCCGAAGGAAAGCACCGCATGGCACGCAAGCGTCCGGTTCGCGGCGCAGGCACGACGGTCATACTCGAGCACAGCTCGAAGGTACTCGCCGGGAATCCGCTCGGAGATCCGCACGTGCGGCGACTTGCGGTCTGGTTGCCGCCGCAGTACGACCGGCGCGGCAGCGGTCCCGGCGCGCGCTTTCCCGTGCTGGTCGACATGGTGGGGTTCACCGGCTCCGGCCCCGCGCATCTGAACTGGAAGCCCTTCAGCGAGAACCTGGCCGAGCGCGCCGCGCGACTGATCCACGAAAAGCGCATGGGGCCGGTGATCCTGGTGATGCCGGACTGCTTCACGAGCCTGGGCGGCAACCAGTACGTCAACTCCTCCGCAATCGGCCGCTATGCCGACTACCTGGTCGACGAGATCGTTCCGTTCGTCGATCGCGAGTTCCGCACCCTCGCGTCGCGCGAGCATCGCGGCTGCTTCGGGAAATCGTCCGGCGGCTATGGCGCGATCATCCACGGCATGCGCTACACCGCAGCACTGGGGAGCGATCGCCGACCATTCGGGCGACGCCTACTTCGAGTTCATCTATCACTGCGACTGGCCCAATACGCTCAACGTGCTGGCCAAGTACCGCCAGCCGGCGCGCAGGGCCGGCCGGCAGACCGCCGCGGAGCTCGCGCGCGGCAACGGTCGCCTGATGCAGGGCTTCGATGACGGGCGCGCGAAGCGCTTTCTCGATGCGATGTGGAGGCAAGCCAAAGCTCTCGCAGGCCGAGGGTATGGCGATCATGAACGTGTGCATGGCGGCGACCTACGATCCGGATCCAAAGGCACCGCTCGGCTTCCGCTTTCCGTTCCACCTCGAGACAGGCGAGGCGGTGCCGGGGCGCTGGCGGCGCTGGATGCGCCACGACCCTGTCAATCTGGTTGCCCGATATCGTCGCAACCTCCGCAAGCTGCGCGGGATCTACATCGACTGCGGCTGGCGCGACCAGTTCCACATCCATTTCGGAACGCGCATCCTGTCGAAGCGGTTGTCCGCGGCCGGGATCGCTCACCGCTACGAGGAGTTCGACGATGATCACTCCGACGTCGACTACCGCATGGACGTGAGCCTCCCCTTCCTGTATCGCGCGCTGCGCCCCTGAGGTGAGCGCGCGTCGAAGCGCAAAGCGGCTGCGTCTCGGGCTTGCGCTCGGCAGCGGCGCCGCGCGCGGCTGGGCGCACATCGGCGTGGTCACCGCGCTGGTCGAAAGAGGCTTCAAGCCGGACGTCATCAGCGGCGCTTCGGTCGGCGCGCTGGTCGCGGGGGCTTACGCAAACGGGCGGCTGGCAGCGCTCGAGAAATGGGTCACTGCACTCACCCAGCGCGACGTCTGGCGGCTGGTCGATACCGTCTTCCGCGGCGGAGGCGTGATGACCGGCAACCGGCTGATGATGGCGATCGCTACGCAGATCGGCGATCCAAAGATCGAGGACCTGTCGGTCGCCTTTGGCGCGGTCGCCACCGACCTCTATACCGGCGAGGAGATCTGGCTGCGCAATGGGTCGATGATGACCGCGATCCGTGCGTCGAGCGGCCTGCCGGGCCTCTTTGCGCCAAGCTGGCATGAGGATCGGTGGCTGATCGACGGCGGCGTCGTCAACCCCGTCCCTGTATCGCTGTGTCGCGCACTCGGCGCTGACGTCATTATCGCTGTCGACCTGAGCCGTCCGGTGACGCGCGCGGCAATGAGGGCGGTGCGTGGCGGCACGGCGGGGCGGCGAACCGGTGCGACCGAGAAAACACCCGACAGCGCGGAGGGCACCGCGGTGCTGCGCAGCTGGTCGGGCCTGATCGACGGGCTGGTCGAATCGTTCCGCGCGCGGCGCAGCGAGCCGGGTCTCTTCGAGGTGATGGCGAGTGCGGTCGGGATCATGCAGGAGCGGATCACGCGCGACCGGCTGTCGGCGGATCCGCCTGACCTGGTCTTGAAGCCCGATCTCGCGAAGCTTCAGCTGATGGACTTTCATCGGGCGCGCGAATCCATTGAGACCGGCCAGAAGAGCGTCGACGCCGCCGCCGTCGAGCTGGCGCGGCTCGCGGCCCGGCTCGACATCGGGGCCGGCGGTCGCCCCCGGCGCAAGCCCACGCGCACAACTCGCGGTAGAACGTGATGCCCGATCACTTCGATGGCAGAGTGTTCCGCAACCTCGATCCCCGCGTCCGCGCGGCAAAGGGCTTGCGCGACTTCATACGCTGGCAGCGCACGCGCCGTACGACGCCCTGGCCGCGCTGGCGTGACAACACCGCGACGCCGCAGCTCCCCGCGCGCCTCGAGTCCGGCGAGCTCGCGTTTACCTTCGTCAACCACATCACCTTTCTCGTGCAGTTCAGCGGACTCAACGTGCTGACGGACCCGGTGTGGTCGGAGCGAGTGAGTCCGGTCTCCTGGGCGGGACCGAAGCGCGTACGTTCGCCCGGGCTGGCGTTCGAGCAGCTTCCGCGCATCGACCTGGTGCTGATCAGCCACAATCATTACGACCATCTCGATCTCGACACGCTGCAGCGCCTGGAACGCGCCCATCAGCCGCTGTTCGTGACCTGCCTCGGGAATCGCGCGTTTCTGGCGCAGCACGGGCTCGGTCGCGTTACTGAGCTCGACTGGTGGGACACGGTACCGGTAGGGTCCGGGCGCGTGCTCTGCACACCCGCGCAGCATTGGTCGGGCCGTGGACTGTCGGATCGCAATCGGACGCTGTGGGGCGGGTTCGTGATCGAGGTGGCCGATCGAACCGTGTATTTCGCCGGCGACACGGGGTACTGCGCGCAATTCGCGGAGATCCGCAGTCGTTACGGGGTCGTGGACGTAGCGCTGCTGCCGATCGGCGCCTACGAGCCGCGCTGGTTCATGCAGGAGCAGCACATGAACCCTGACGAGGCCGTTCGTGCCCATCTGGACCTCGGCACCCGGCTCAGCATCGCGACACATTTCGGCTGCTTCCAGCTCACCGACGAGGGCATCGACGACCCGGTGCGCGAGCTCGGTGTCGCGTTGCGCGCGCACGAGGTCGCTCCGGCGCAGTTCCGGGTGCTGGAGACTGGCGAAACGCTGCGGCTGCCATCGTGACCGACTCGAACGGCCCCGGGCCATCCGACATCGTCGAATTGTTCCAGAGTCTGTCGCGCCCGAAATGCGAGGAGCGGGTGCTCGTGCTGCAGTCCGTCGGCATCGGCTCGCAGCTCGTATTCGCCGGCGGGCACTGGCATCTGTTCGTAGCCGCAGAAGAGGCATCGTTGGCACGGCAGCAGCTCGATCGTTACGAGCGCGAGAATCCACCACGACCGGTCCCCGCCGCCCCAGCGGCGATGCAGCCCTACGCGGGGCTCGGTTCGCTCGCGTATGCACTGGTCCTCCTGTTGGTTGGCTATCTCGCGGGCGTGAGCGCGTTCGATCTGGACTGGCTCGATGCCGGTGCGCTGCGAGCGGGCGAGGTACAGCGGGGCGAGCTCTGGCGCCCGGTCACGGCGCTCACGCTGCATCTCGATGTTGCGCACCTGGTTGCGAACCTGGGATTCGGCATGCTGTTCGGCTATTTCGCCGGGCAACTGCTCGGTCCAGGCGTCGCCTGGGCGTCCATTCTGGGAACAGCCGCGGCCGCCAACCTCTTCACCGCACTGGTACAGACGCAGGCGCACTCCTCGGCCGGCGCGTCGACCGCGGTATTTGCGACGCTGGGGCTGCTGGCCGCTTATGGCTGGCGGCAGCGTCACTCACTCGCGGAACGCTGGGCGTACCGCTATGCGCCGATCGTGGCGGGCGTTGCGTTGCTCGCCTTTCTCGGTGTCGGCGGCGAGCGAACCGATGTCCTCGCTCACCTGGCGGGCTTCGTCACCGGCGCGATCGCAGGATGGTGGCACGGACGCGCATCGCGCGGCGCGCCGTTCCGTGGCGGCGTGCAGCTGCTCCTCGGACTGGTGACGATCGCGGTCATCATCGTGGCATGGTCGATGGCAACCGTCGCCGATTAGGCGCCGGCGTCGAGCGCCGCCCGTTTCCGGTCGGCATTCTCGCTCCACCTCGTCACGTGGCAGGGCAGCTGTCGCCAAAGGCGACCGGGGATGCCTCCTGTGCCGCGCCCGGCGGCGGATACGATTGGCGGAATGTGAACGCCTCTGGACTCGGCCCCTTGGCTCGCAACAACTCCAGCCGGGCGATCGCTTCGGTGATGCCTGGCCGGTGCCCCCGAGGCACCCACCACAACACGAGGAATGCCTCGGTCATCGGCTCGAACCACTCGCGGCGGCGGCGCATCACGTCAACGTGCGCGGAGTGGTAGACGTACTTGCGGAGTGAGTCGAGATCCTTCCACACCGACATGTTGACGAGCATGTTCTCGTTCTCGAATGGACGGATGGCGGTGGCATCCCCCGCCTCGGTCTGGAGCCGCCAGACAAAGCCCGGAGCGGCTTCCGCCACTGAATTGATCCGCTCCAGGTTTGCGGCGAAATCTGCCATCACCGGTGAGTCCATCGGGCCCTTGATGACACCGATGTTCAGCTGTGCAAGCTCATGCGCGGCCACGAGAACCTCCTGGCAGGAACGTGCTGGCTAAATATGAACCTCACCTTCAACGCAGTCCACGACATCTCCGCCTACCCAGATTTCGTCGTCACTCTTGCGCAAATAGACGCGCCCCGCCCGCTGCATCGCCGCGCCCTGGGCAACGATGTACGTCGCGGGCGCAAGGTCAGAACCAATGAGCCACTGCGCCAGGCTGGCGTTCAGGCTCCCGGTGACCGGGTCCTCGTATCCACCGTCACCGATGAAGGCCCGTACCTCGAAGTCGGTCTCATGGCCGGCCAACTTGCGGTGCAACGACCCCCAGTTTCAGTTGACCAAGTGCTGGCCAATCTGGCCGAAGGGACAGCACCTGGCTGGCGGAGCGCAGCATCACCGCACACCAGCCCGGCCCGTTGTCCACCCACTGATGGTGCTGGATATCAGAGGGAGCCACGTTCAGAGCCTTGACTATCCGACCGAGGACCTCGGGTTCGAGTGGGCCCGTGCGACGCGTGGGCGGCGCTGCGAACTCGAGCCGGGCGCTGTCACGACGTATGCGCACCAATCCGATCTCGCACTGCTGGACGACAACCCTCCGGTCGCGTGGGGTCCCCCCCCGCGGCAAGCCATGCGTGGCAGGAGCCCAGCGTCGGGTGTCCTGCAAAGGGCAACTCGCCGCTGGGAGTAAATATCCTGACGCGGTAATCGGCCCCTGCATCCGTCGCAGCGAGCAGATAAGTGGTCTCGGAGAGGTTCATCCAGCGCGCAAATGCCGCCATCCGCTCCTCCGTCAGTCCGTCGGCCGCATGGACGACGGCGAGCGGATTGCCGCTCAGCGGATCGGCTGAAAATACATTGACCAGTCGAAAAGATCGCTTCACCTGCGTTGCTCCCTGCGCTCGTCTTTCACATTGGTCAGTTGGGAATGCGGGATATCTGCACGCTGACGATTTTCCACTGACCCTGGCGACGAACATAGACGTCGATGTAGCGATAGTGACTACGGAAGGGCGTCCCTTGATGCCTGCCCGACATGCGGGTACGGGTCGACCAGTCGGAAGAGAGTCCACGACGATCCTAGACTCTATATTTCCCGCGCCATCGATCTGGCGGAAGTCTTCCGCCATGTTCTGTTCGATGGCGGCGCGATCCTTAACGCACAATCGCCTTGTCCCAGGCGTCCGCCTGTGCCGACAACTGGGCGACCAGCCCAGGGGCCGAGACGTCCTGCGTCACGCTGCTTGCGCAGCCGCCGAGCAGCAGGTTCACCAGAACGACCGTCGCCGTGCACATTTCGGTCTTCCGGTTCATTGCCTGAGGATGCCGTTCAGCCGGAGCGCGCGCGACGATCGAAAATCAGAAATGCGGCGGCAACCGCGAAGGCGGCGGCGGTAGCCAGAAGCACCACCAACGTTGGCCACAGCGTGCTCGGAATGGGTGCGTGGGGTGGGCCTGAAAGCCAAGGCATCATGACCAACGTGGCCGTGGCGATGCAGCCAATGCTGAGCCCCGCAGCGCTGACGATGCCAAGCAGGCGAGCGTAGCTGCTCCCTTGAAGCAGGGTGAGACCTTGATAGCACAGCGCGCCGGACAGGAGCGCCATGCCGAGCGTACCGATGTGTAATCCGTTATCGAGTACGACAACGAGGCACCACACAACGTATGCGAACCCCACTACCAGGAACACCGATGCTGCGGGGACCATTACCAGTGCGCTCCAACGCCCTCCGGCTCATGGCTCAGGAGTCCCGGTATCTTGCCTTCCCTGCTCCAGCTGTGAGCGTGCCGCAGCTGCAAGCGCCTGGTACTTTGATTTGAAGACATCGAGGTTCGCCTCTTCAAGTTCCTCAAGATCAAGCAACGCGTTGTGCGCCCCTTGTGTGGCTCGGATCAGCTCGTCCAGCTTCAATTGGATGGCCTCGGTATCACGGTTCTGTGTGTTCTGGATCAGAAAGACCATCAGGAACGTGATGATCGTTGTACCGGTGTTGACAGCCAACTGCCATGTATCGCTGAAGCCGAAAATCGGCCCGGTCACAAGCCAGACAGCAATGATTGCAACTGCAACTGTAAACACACGTGGGCGGCCACAGAAATGTGCTGCTGCCTTTGCAAATCGAGAGTACCAAGCGGCGCTACGCATGAAACACACCCCTGGGCACGTAACTTGTTTTAACTAGATCACGCCTCAGTTGGAGCGTCAACGAGGACGACGGCATCGGCTGCATCGAGCAACATGTCGCGTGTAGCCAGCGGTTGAGCCGGTCGTCCGGTGTCGGAGCGCGCGCGGCCGTGGCAATACGGCTATCCTCGGCCCAAGCTCAGCAACGGTTCCGCGATGGCGCTGCTGCACCTCACCGACGATCAGATCCGCGACTGGACTCGCGAGCAGAAAGACCGCTGGTGGTTCCAGAACGTCTTTCGCGGCGACATGCCGCAGCTCACGCTGCGCGCGGCAGCCACGGGCTTCCTGCTCGGCGGAGTGCTGAGCGCAACCAATCTGTACGTGGCAGCCAAGACGGGCTGGACTCTGGGCGTCGGCCTCACCTCGGTGATCCTCGCCTTCGCGATGTTCCGCTTGCTGTCGCGGCTCGGCGCGCGCGACATGACGATCCTGGAGAACAACTGCACGCAGTCGATTGCGACGGCGGCTGGCTACATGACGATGCCGCTCACCTCGGGCATCGCGGCCTACATGTGGGCAACCAACGACGTGCTGCCGTGGTGGCAGATCATGTGCTTCAACGTCGTGCTCTCGTCGATGGGGGTGCTGGTGGCCTTTCCGATGAAGCGGCGCTTCATCAACGACGAGCAGCACCCCTTCCCCGAAGGTCGCGCCTGCGGCGTCGTGCTCGACGCGCTGTACGAATCGGCGGGCGCCGCGGCCGGGATGTACAAGGCCCGCGTGCTCGCGGCGGCAGCCGGTATTGCGGGCACGATCGGGGTGCTCTCCGGCGAGAACATCATGCGGCTGGTGCAGCAGAAGTGGCTTGGCCTCACTACCGCCTGGCACCTGCCACTGTCGCTCGACGGCTGGTACTACGCGCTGGCCGAAGAAGGGCCTGGTACCGCTGCCCAGGCTCGCGGGCGTTGACCTGCGGCAGCTCGCGCTCTCGCCCGTCGCTCGATTTCGCGATGATCGGCGCCGGCGGCCTGATGGGCATCCGCACCGCGTCGAGCCTGCTGGTCGGCGCGGTGCTCAACTTCGCGGTGATCGTGCCCATCATGATCACTGCGGGTGAGATCGCCCCGCGCGCGGGTTCGCTCGCCGACGGTACGGCAGTCTTCGGCCGCGCCCACATCCTGAACACCTGGTCCTTGTGGTGGGGCATCACCATGATGGTCGTCGCGGCGATGGTGACGCTCTTTGCACGCCCCGACGTTTTCGTGCAGGCGTGGCGGATGCTCACCCGCCGCGGCCCGCCGGTGCCGCGCGACGACGTACTGCGGGACATCGAGCTGCCACTCAAGGTCTCCGTAATCGGCGTACCGCTGATCGGAGCGGTCGGTGTGTACCTGGCGCAGCTCTGGTTCGGCGTACCCTGGTGGCTCGGCGCCGCATCGATCCCGCTCATCCTGCTGCTTGCCCTGATCGCGGCGAGCAGCACCGCGCTCACCGGCATCACGCCGTCGAGCTCGCTGTCGAAGATCCCGCAGTTCATCGTCGGCGCGATCGAGCCGCGCACGCCGGCGCCCAACCTGATGACCGCCGTGATGTCGGCAGAGGTGGCGAGCAACGCCTCGAACCTTCTGATGGACATCAAGCCCGGCTACATGCTGGGCGCGAAACCGCGCCAGCAGGCGATCGGCCACGGCATCGGCATCGTGGCGGGCGCGCTTGCGGCGACGCCGCTCTACTTCCTGCTGTTCGGCCTCGATCGCTACGTGCCCGGCGGAGCGGTCAGCGTGCAGGACACGATGGTGAGCGACAAGTTTGCCTTTCCGGGCGCCGTGCAGTGGAAGGGCGTGTCCGACCTGGTGACGACGATCTTCGGCGGTGGCTCGGGACAGGTGCTGCTCACGACCTCGATCGTCTGGTCGATGGCAATCGCGGCGCTTGCTGCGCTCGTCATGGAGGTCATGCGCGTCCGTACGCGGAATCGATTCCCGCTCTCGCCGCTCGCGATCGGGCTTGGCGTGGTCGTGCCGCCCGAGTCGTCGCTGATGATGTTCCTGGGCTCGCTGATGTTCTGGGTCGCCGGGCGCGTCTACGCCGGGCGGCGGGAATCGGGCGGATTCCGCCTGTGGGTGGACTCGCAGGAGGCGATCTGTGCCGGCCTGATCGCCGGTGCCGCGCTGATCGGCATCGCCGATATCCTGGTGCGGGTATTCCTGTTCGACGCCTGACGCAGGCGCTCAGGCCTTCGACGACGGCTAGGCCTGCGACTCCCTGAACCGGAAGTAGGCCTCGAGGACGGATATCGGGGCCTCGAGCTGCGGGTAATGGCCGACGTCGTCCAGATAGGTTACATCCGGATTCGGTACCAGCTCGCGATAGCGGTCGGCCAGGTGCGCCCCGGAAATCGGATCCATCGCGCCGCAGATCAGCTTTCGGGGAACAGTGGTGTCGACCAGCGCACCCACCCAGCGCTTGCGGTTGACCCGCCGCTGTTTCATGTAGGTGATCAGGCCTGCCAGGGCGACGTCTCCCTCCTCGCGCTCGATGAGTGCCCACTGGTCGCGCAGTTCTTCGTCGGTAGGCGGATTGCGGCCGGCAATGGATCGCATCCTTGACTCGAAGCCGCTTACGGTCGTGCCGTGCGCGATGAACGGCCCGAGCATCGGCAGGGCCAGCAGCCGCTGGATCAACCGCGGCCGGTGGGTCTCGGGGAAGAGTCCGCCATTCAGGAAGGTCACGCTGCGCAGCCGCACGCGTCCCTCGCGATCGCGGGCGAGCAGTTCCTGTGCGACGGTGTCACCATAGTCGTGGGCGAGGATATGCACGGGCCCGCATTCGTGCTCGGCCACCAGCGCCTGGCAGATGTCCGCCTGGTGCTCGATGGTGTAGCGCAGGCCCCGCGGCTTCTCCGACAGCCCGAAGCCCAGCATGTCGAGCGCGTATAGCGAATACCGTTCTGCGAGCGGCGTCCCAGAGCGCGTGCCAGTCGTAGCTCGATGTGGGATAGCCGTGTATCAGGAGCAGCGGCTTGCGGTCGCCGACGATGGCAGTACGCGTGAAGATCCGCCGCCCGAGCAGGCGTATCGTTGCACCGCCCTTTTCCCAGGCGGTCAGCCGCTCCGAAGGCACGTCGTATCTCCGTCAAATTCTTCGCCGGGTGCCGCATGAACACCGGGGCGCTGCCGATACTGCATCGCGATGACTGGATCGTGGTCATCGACAAGCCCACCGGCCTGCTCGTGCACCGCTCGCCCGTCGATGCGCGCGAAACCCGCTTTGCCGTGCAGTTGCTCCGCGATCAGCTCGGCCAGCATGTGTATCCGGTGCACCGGCTCGACAAGGGCACATCCGGCGCCCTCGCCTTCGCGCTCGACGCGGGCACCGCACGAGGCTTGTCCCACGCGTTTGCCGGCGCGGCGGTCGAAAAAACGTATCTCGCGCTGGTGCGCGGCTGGCCCGATGAGCGCGGCTCGGTCGATCATGCACTGCGACCGGTCGAGGACGACGCGATCACGGCGACCGGGCGGAAGCCGCAGTCCGCACGCACGAGCTACGAGCGGCTCGCGACTTTCGAGCTGCCACACCGGGTCGATCGCTACCCGACCAGCCGCTATGCGCTGCTCCGGCTGCAGCCACACACCGGGCGACGACACCAGCTCCGTCGCCACCTCGCACACCTGTCGCACCCGATTGTCGGCGATTCGACCTACGGCAAGGGCGCACACAATCGTCTCTTCGCGCGCCTCTACGGCGTGCGTCGACTCTTGCTGGCTTGTGTGCGGCTCGAGTTCACGCATCCGGTCACGCAGCAACCGCTGCGCATCGAGGCGCCGCTCGCGGAGGAGTTTGCATCGGTACTGCTTGAGCTCGGCTGCGAGCTGCGTCCCTAAGCGACGCCGTGGCTCTTGAACCACGCCAGGCATTGTTGCCAGGCTTCCTTTGCGGTCTCCGGGCGGTAGCTCGGCCGATAGTCCGCGTTGAAGCCGTGAGGCGCATCCGGGAAAACCACGATCTTCGACGGGCTCTTTGCCCCGGCGAGTGCGGCCTGCATCTTCTCGACGTCCGCCATCGGGATCCCGTCGTCCTTTCCGCCGTAGAGGCCGAGCACCGGTGCCTTGAGTTTCGCCGCAACGTCGATCGGGTACTTGGGCTGCAGCTCGTTTCGAGTGCCATCGATACGCCCGTACCACGCCACACCGGCCTTGAGGTCGTTGCTGTGGGCCGCGTACAGCCAGACGATCCTTCCGCCCCAGCAGAACCCCGTGACGGCGACGCGCTTGGCATCCCCGCCGTGGCCGCCGGCCCAGCGGACGGTCGCATCGAGATCCGCCATCACCTGCGCATCCGGCACCTTCGAAACGACGTTCGACATGATGTCACGGTAGTCCGTGTACTTCGACACGTCGCCCTGCCGTGCGTAGAGCTCAGGCGCGATCGCGCAGTAGCCCTGCTTCGCGAAGCGACGGCAGACGTCCTTGATGTGCTCGTGTACGCCGAAGATCTCCTGCACGACGAGCACCACCGCATGCGGGCCCTTGGCCGTCGGCATCGCGCGATAGGCCGGGATCTCGCCGTCGGCGGTCGGGATCTTGACCTCGCCGGCGTCGAGCCCGGTCGTGTCGGTCGTCAGCGTCTGCGCAGTGACCGGTTCCACGGCAGCGGCGAATCCGACCGAGAGTGTCGATACCAGGATCGCGCGACGCGTAAGCGGGGTCTTCTGCAGCAGGCCGGCGAGTTCGGCGGAGTCGGTGGACGCAGTCATGGCGGTGGTCCTCGTGCCGGGGTCGAAAGTGGTCAAGGATAGCGGTTTCCTACTCCGGTTCGACACCTGGAAGGAACCTTTCCGTCTGCCCGCGCAGCGCCGCCTCGACCTCCGGGGCGACGATGTAGCTGGCGAACTCCGCGGGCATGCGTCGCGCGCGGCCGCTTTCGAGATCGATGCAGACATAGTGGATCAGTGCCCGCAGCAGCGTCGCGCCGTCCTCGCGGCGGCGGATCTGGAAGCGGCGGTCGATGCGCAGCCGCTGGTCGTTTCGCACGGGCCAGGTGGCGACCTGGATGTGGTCGCCCTCGATCGCCGGGAGCAGGTAGTTGATCTGCGTGCGCCACACTGCCATGCCGCGTCCGAGGCGGCGGCAGACCTCCGGGGGGATTCCGCGGTCGGTCGAGTGCGCCCAGGCGCAGTCATCGAGCCATGTGACGTAAACGGCGTTGTTGACGTGCCCGTAGCCGTCGATCTCCGCGTGCACCGCGACGCGCTCGTGGATGAACGGCGATGGAAGGTCCCAGCTCATGGCCCCGGAAGAAACTGGCTTTGAGCCATTTTTTCGGGAGCAGCCCTCGCGCGCGGTGGTACCGGCAATGCGTTACCACGACGGCGGGCGAGTTTCGCGCCGCCCTCGCGCAGCCGCCGCAGCCGATGCAGAAAGGGCGCGAAGTCGACCTGCATCGTGTGCCGCGGCGAGGCGACGTATCGCCGCCGCGTTGCCTCGCGCTCCCGTTCGATCTCGGTGCGCATCGTGGCCTCGTCCGGGAGGCCAACTTCGCCGCAGAGGTACCCGGCGATGACCTTCGCCTGCAGCTCCGCCGGCTGCATGATCGAGCCCAGCGGCTGGTAAAGCCCGACGAAGAACAGGTTCGGGATACCGGGCGACATCGTGTGCATCCAGAGCGGCAGGTAATTGTCGCGCACCGGCAGGAAATCGTCGTCGAAGAACGGGAAGGCGATCTTGTAGCCGGTGCACCAGACGATCGCGTCCACGGCCTCGCTGCTGCCATCGACGAAGCGCACCTCGCGACCCGCGAACTCGCGGATGCCGGGCTTCACGATCACGTCGCCGTGGCCGATCCGCGAATAGAATTCCTGGCTGATGGTCGGGTGCGACTGGAACCAGCGGTGATCCGGCTTTGGCAGGCCGTAGTCGGTCGGGCGGCCGAAGGCGATGCGCGCAAGCAGGCCGACCGCGGCCCCACCGATCCACCACGGGATCCAGTGCGGCATGTCGACGAACTGCCGCGTCACCGGCCGGCCGAACACCCACTTCGGCATCACCCAGCTCATTCGGCGCACGGAGAGCAGGCACCGCTCCGACACGGTGCGTTGCCCGAGCTCGCAGGCGATGTCCATCGCGCTGTTGCCGAACCCGACGACCATCACGCGCTTGCCGCGCAGAGACAGGGGCGAGTCCGGGTTGAGATAGGCATGCGAGTGCATCTGCTTGCCGTCGAAATGCCCTGGGTACGGCTCGGGCCAGCGCGGCTCCCAGTGATGACCGTTCGCCACGATGAGCGCGTCGAACTCGTGCTGGCCGCCCCGATCGGTCGTGACCTGCCAGACGCCGTCGGGGCGTCGTTCGGCATGGGTCACGGTGGTATTCAGCCGGATGTGCGGCAACAGCCCGAAACGGTCCGCGTAGGAACGGAAGTAGCGGTAGATGTCATCGTGGGCGGGATAGTCGGGGATGTCCGCCGGCATCGCCAGGTCCCGGTACTCCATCATCCGCGTGTCGGTGTTGATGTGCAGCGACTCGTATGCGGCCGTGGCACCGTAGGGCTTGTTGTCGATGCACCAGATCCCGCCGATGTGGGGCGTGCGCTCGAAGCAGGTGACGGGGATATCCTTGTCCCGCAGCGCCTTGACGACCGGCAGGCCGCAGGAGCCCGCGCCGATCACACATACGCTTGGCAGCGCCCCGCTCATGCCACCCGTGAAAATCGACTTACAGCCGACTTGTCGGGAATAAACGGCTCCGAGCGGATTTTCAGGAGCAGGCTGTCCTTCTCGGCCCAGATGTCGCCGAGCCACGCCTGGAAACGCTCGCGAAACGCGGAATCGGTCGCGTAGTCACCCTCCGCCATCCAGCCCTCGATCGCGCGCCTGCGCACATCGACGACGACGCGCGCCAGCCGCCCGCAGCACAGATCCCACAGGCTCGGTGTCCGCGCCCGGTATGCAATGGTCACGTCGAGCATCGAGTGCAGGATCCCGCCCATCGCCGACAGGACGAACGAGATGCCGCCGGCCCGAGGCGGCAGCAGCTCCTGGTAGCGCGAGCCGGTCTCGATGCGCTTGGCCTCGGTGAACCTGGTGCCCTCGACGAAGTTCATCACCGAGGTCGGCATGCGGCGAAAGCGCTCGCAGGCGCGGCGCGTCGCCTCGAGGTCCTTGCCACGCAGGTGCGGATGACGCGCGAGCAGGTCGGACGAGTATCTGCGCATGAACGGAAAATCGAGCGCCCACCACGCGAGCCCGAGCAGCGGAACCCAGATCAGCTCGCGCTTGAGAAAGAACTTCAGGAACGGAATGCGGCGGTTGAAGATCGACTGCAGTACCAGGATATCGACCCACGAGCGGTGATTCGACACGACCAGGTACCACTGGCGCGTCTCGAGTCCCTCGAGCCCTGCAACGCTCATCGGCATGGCGCGCATCACGCGGAATATTGCGCCGTTGCCGGCGATCCAGCATTCCGCAAGCACGGTCAGAACACGGCTGGTCCACTCCCGCCACGCGGCGGCCGGCACGAGGAGCTTCAGCACGGCTACCAGCATCAGCGGGACCATCCAGAAGACGAGGTTTAACCCCATCAGGGTGATCGTGGCCACTCCCTTGAGCAGCGATCCCTTGCGTTCGTTCACCCTTCGGCCCCCGGCCCGACCAGCGGCCGATTATGCCTGCCCGCCCCGGGGGGCACTTGCTTTCGTGTGATTTCGTGTGTTCTCTTGGCCGCCGTCCCGTGCGGCCTTCGGACGCAACCATGGCACCACAGTTGTCGGAGATCGAGGCGCGTGTGGTCGGCTGCCTGATCGAAAAGCAGGTAGCGACACCCGACCAGTATCCCCTCACGCTGCACTCGCTAATCGCGGCCTGCAACCAGAAAAGCAATCGCGACCCTGTGCTCGCCCTCGCGGAACACGACGTGCAGGCTGCGCTTTCCGCGCTGACGCGCCGCGACCTGGTCCTCGAGCGATTCGGCCTCGGCGATCGGGTGCCGAAGTACCAGCAACTCTTCTGCAATACGGAGTTCGGGTCGCTGCGCTTCTCGCCGCTGCAGACCGCCATCGTCTGCGAGCTGCTGCTGCGCGGCCCGCAGACGCCCGGTGAGTTGCGGACACGCGCGGCGCGGCTTGCCGAGATCAAGGACCCTGACGAGGTCGAGGCGGCGCTCGACGATCTCGTGACCCGGCCCGACGGCCCGTTCGTGGCCCGACTGCCGCGCGAGCCGGGCCGTCGCGACTCACGTTACATGCAGCTCTTCACAGGTGCCGAGCCACCGGCCGCCGCCGAGTCGGCGGATTCAGCCCCGCCGGACCTCGTGCCCGCAACTGGTCGCCTCGAATCCCGGGTCGAAGCGCTGGAGCAGGCAGTCGAGGAGCTGCGCCGCGAGTTGCTCGAGCTGCGTGGTTCCGGCGCCGATCAATAGCCCTTGCCGAGGTCGACCTCCGACAGCATGCGTTCGCCGGCGACGTAGCGACGCAGGTTCTCGCGGATGACCGCGACGCGCGCGGCGAGCCCGAGATCCGAGTCCGACGAGACGTGCGGCGTAATGATCACGTTCTGCATCTTCCAGAGCGGGCTCCCCGATGGCAACGGCTCGGGGTCGGTCACGTCGAGGCCCGCGCCCGCGATGCGACCGCTCTCGAGCGCAGCGACCAGGTCTGCCTGCACGACGCTGCCGCCCCGGCCGACGTTGATGAAATACGCGCCCGGCTTCGCCGCGGCGAAGAATGCCGCGTTGAAGATGCCGGTCGTCTGCGGCGTGAGCGGCGTGGTGTTGACGATGAAGTCGGCATCAGCGGCGAGCTTGAGTAGCTCGTCGGGCAAGCCGACGTAACTCACGAAGGCGGGCCCCTCGTGGCCGCTTGCACGCGTAGCGGTCACGCGCATGCCGAGCGCATGCGCGCGGCGCGCGACCTCCGTGCCGATGCCGCCCAGGCCCACGACCAGCACGTTCTTGCCCTCGATCGTGACCATGCGGACCGACGGCGGGGGCTCTTCCGTCCACCGGCCTGCCGCGCGCTCCGGGATGAAGAACTGCAGCCCGCGTGCAAACGCGAGCATCATCGCGACGACGTGCTCGGCCATCACCGGCCCCGCGACACGCTGCATGTTCGTGAGCAGCAGCCCGCGCTCGCGCAACGCGGGGATCGAGACGCAGTCCTCGACCCCGGCCCAGAACACCTGTACCCACCTGACTTTGGGCCCTGCGGCGAGCACCTCTTCCGAGCAGAAACCGATGACGGCGTCGGCGTCTGCGGCCAGCCTGACCGCCTCCGCTTCGTTCGCTGCGGGGACGAGCTCCACACCCGGCGCGGCCGACTGCAGCGTGGGCAGGAGCTGCGGTGCCCGGTTCCAGACCAGCACCTTGCGGGGCGGTGTCCAGCCGGCGCGCTCGCGCACCGGAACCTTGGACTCCTCGAGACCATAGCGCTCGACCAGGGCGATGTCCGAGCCGTCCGGGGATTCGCGAGCCCAGGCGTTGCCCCCGCTCATGCAGACGGCTGCCGCCGTCATCAATGCAGCGATGCGGCGTATGAGACTGATGATCTGCTCCCGATACGATGATTCAGCAGGGCCACCACTTCGACGTCCATGCTGATCGACGCCGACCGACATTCTGCACGAGCGCTGCCGACTGTGCCCGCTGCCGCTTTGGCGCGCGACGGCTGCGTGGCCGTATGATGGGCCGACACGGATCACGCACCTGCAGGAGGCTGTATCGATGGGCTACCTGATCTGGAAACTCATCCACGTCCTCGCGGTCATCCTGTTCGTCGGCAACATCACGACCGGCATCCTCTGGAAGGTGCAGGCGGATCGGACACGGAACCCCGTGCTGATCGCACATGCCTGCGCGGGTCTGACACGCAGCGACCGCTTCTTCACGATGCCCGGTGTCCTGCTGATCGTGATCGCCGGGATCGTTGCGGCGATCACCGGGAACTTTCCGATTCTCGGCACGGGATGGATCTTCTGGTCGATCGTGCTGCTGACGATCTCCGGGCTCGCCTTCATGCTGCGCGTCGCGCCTCTGCAGCGCCGGATGCATGCGCTTGCGGCCGCCAGCGCGCAGGATAGCCCGTTCGACTGGACGGCCTACGAGGCGGCGACGCGCTCGTGGAACGTCTGGGGGATGGTCGCGCTCATCGCTCCCCTCGTGGCGGTCGCGCTGATGGTGCTGAAGCCCGCGCTGCCTGGACTCTAACCCAACGGCCAGGGAGGCCTATCGTGGATAGCCACGACGACGTGCTGAGTTTCTGGTTTCCACCGGTGGCTCCGGACGATCCGGCCGCAATGGCGCGCCAACTCCAGTGGTGGTTTCGCGGTGGTGCGGATGCGGAGATCAACCGGCGGTTCCGGCCGCTGCATGAAAGGGTCGGTCGCGGCCAGCTCGATGACTGGGCAGACAAGCCACGGTCCCGGCTCGCACTCATCCTCGTGCTCGACCAGTTCTCACGCACGGTCTACCGCGGCGACGCGCGGGCATACGCGTTCGACCCGAAAGCTCGGTCGCTGACGCGCGCCGGAATCGATGCAGGGCACTACGCGGCGTTGGCATCTCCATGGGAGAAGACTTTCTTCTTTCTCCCTCTTGGCCATTCGGAGGACCTGCGGGATCTCCAAAAGGCCGTCGAGCTCGCCGAGCAACTCGCGAGGGAGGCGCCACCCGAGCAGCGCGCGATGCTCGAGCACTCCGCGTCGCAGGCGCGCGGCCACCATGACGTGGTAGCGCGTTTCGGGCGCCAGCCGCATCGCAACGCGGTGCTCGGGCGGATCTCGACACCCGAGGAGATTGAATACCTCGCGCGCGGAGAGTTTGTCCACGAGCGGGCGCCGCCTCGGCAGGGCGACGGTGCACGACTGCCATGAGCGTCCAGCTGCTCGTCATTCGTGCCGACATCACCACGCTTGCCGTGGATGCGATCGTCAATGCAGCGAACACCACGTTGCTCGGCGGCGGCGGTGTCGATGGCGCGATCCATCGCGCAGCGGGACCGGAACTGCTGCGCGAATGCCGCACACTCGGCGGCTGTCCGACCGGCGATGCGAAGCTGACCCGCGGCTATCGATTGCCGGCCCGATACGTAATCCACGCGGTAGGGCCGGTCTGGCACGGCGGTCGAGCGAACGAAGCCGCGCTGCTCGCCGCCTGTTACCGACGGTCGCTGGAGATCGGCGCCGAAAAAGGGGTCGAGACGATCGCGTTTCCGTGCATAAGCACCGGCGTTTATGGGTATCCTGCCGAGCCGGCGGCGCGAATCGCCGTGACGACGGTGCGCATGACGACACATGGCTTGCCGTCGATCAGGGAGATCACCTTCTGCTGCTTTTCCGAGGAAGATCTGCGCATCTACACTGCACTGCTGGCCGAGCTCCAATCCGGATGAGTGCAGACGAGGAGAGCCGATGACCGTCGAACAGCGCAACCGCGAAACCGCACTCGCGGTCATGAAGGCGATCAGCGAAGGCGATTCGGAGTCGCTGTTCGGGATGTACGCGTCCAATGCGCGGTTCTGGCAGGTGGGCAAGCACCTGAAGACCGCCGGGTGGCATGACATGGAGGCCACCGGACGGATAGCTGCCAAGGTATTCGCACGGCTCGCGAGCCCGCCAAAGATGACGATCCTGTCGACCACCGCCGAGGACGATCGCGTCGCCGTCGAGGCGGAAAGCCACGGTCACCTCGTCGATGGGCGCCCGTACGAGAACCAGTACCACTTCCTGCTGCGTTTCGACGCGAACGGCAAAATCATAGAGTTCAAGGAGTACCTCGACACGCTGTACGTGTTCGAGACGCTCTACGACGGCAAGACCGATCTGTAGCAGCGTGGAGCGGCCGCGCGCACATGGGGAGCAGTCGAAGATGAAGGAGCTTGAGGCCCGCACGGTCGTCATCGCACCGGCCGCGGCGCTCGCAAGGCTGCCGGGGCCGGGTGGCGCCGCCTATGCGGAGCTTTTCGCGCACGGCACGCTCTCGGTCGAGGTCTATGCGCCGCGCGGCGAGGACAAGCAGGAGCCGCACACCCGCGACGAGCTCTATGTCGTGATGTCGGGCCGTGGCGAGTTCGTGTACGGCGAACGCCGTGCGCCCTTCGGGGTCGGCGACCTGATCTTCGTTCCCGCGCACCTGCCGCATCGATTCGAGAATTTCACGATCGACTTCGCCACCTGGGTGGCTTTCTACGGACCGGAAGGCGGCGAGCGTCCGTGAGCAAGCGCAACCCGATCCAAGGAAGGCGGATGATGCGAAGGATTCCCGCAGCAATTGCAATCCTCCTGGCGGGCGCATGCGATCGAGGCGCGGCGCCGGCTGAGACATCCGAGCCATCGTCCACTCCGGCAGTCGCACCTGCGGCGACCGAAGGCCAGGCAACGTCGACTCCGAGTTTCACCGACCGGGTATGGCTGCGGGCGGATCCGGGGAGTGCGCCTGGAGCGATACAGAGCTTTTTGAGCGACGGAACGCTGATCTCGGATTCCTGCTTCGAGACCTACCGCCTTTCGAGCTGGCGGCTGGACGGCGAAGAGCTCGTGTGGAGCGAGGATGGCATCGACATCCGCGCGCGCGTCGTGAGTGTCGACAGCGACGCGCTGACGCTCCGCCTGATGCTGCGCGGCGGTGAGGAGGAACAACGGTTCACCGCCGCGACGGTCCCCTACGTCTGTCCCGACATGCCGCGTTAACCGCGCCTCTGCGCGCGTTTGCCAGACATGTAAAGGCGCCGGAAAGCATCGCTCTCCGGCGCCCGTCGCGGGGCTGCGGCGCCCCGTCAGATTGCCCTACCTCACGCCTTGCGGCGCTTCATCGGCTCACGGTCGTCGTCCGTCCCGTATCCGGCCTGGTTGCTTTCCCAGTCGCGAACCTGACGCTCGGATTCCTCGCGGGTGATGCCGTACGCTTCCTGGATGCGGCCGACGAGTATGTCGCGATTGCCGCTGATCACGTCGAGCTGGTCGTCCGTGAGCTTACCCCACTGTCTCTTGACCTGGCCCTTCGCCTGTTTCCAATTTCCCTTGACCTGTTCCCAGTTCATATGAAATCTCCTCATGGATGAATGCACCGGCATGCCGGCCCTGCAGGCGTGGTTGCAAGCACCATGCCAGCCGCGCGATGCAGTTCATCGCTCAGCATCACGCTATTCGCTGCAACCGCGGATGTAGCATTTACGTGCCGCAGGTAGGATCTACCATCCCGAGCAGGCTACACACCGGCGAATAAATTGCCGAAGTACCGCGTCGCGCGATCAGAGTGAACGCGCGATGACTTCCTTGAGCACTTCGTTCGCACCACCATAGATGCGCTGCACACGTGCGTCCACGTAGAGCTGCGAGATCGGGTACTCCTTCATGTACCCGTAGCCGCCGAAGATCTGAAGGCATTCGTCGGCGACCTTGCTCTGCAGGTCCGTGAGCCACCACTTCGCCATCGATGCGTCGACCGTATCGAGCCGGCCTTCCCTCAACTTCACGATGCAGGCGTCGATGAAAACGCGCGCCACGTGAACCAGGGTCTTGACCTCGGCCAGCGTGAAGCGCGTGTTCTGCATCTCGAGCAGCGCCTTGCCGAACGCCTTGCGATGCCGCGCATAGTCGACGGTGAGCTCGAGCGCATACTCCATTGCGGCCACGCCGCCGATCGCCAGCAGCGTTCGCTCGTACGGCAGGTCATCCATGAGCTGCGCGAACCCCTGGCCCTCGACGTCCCCGAGCAGGCAATCCGCCGGCACGCGCACGTCGTCGAAAAAAAGCTCGGCGGTGTCCCAGCCGTTCTGCCCGATCTTGTCGAGTACGCGCCCGACGCGATAGCCCGGCTGGTCGCGGGTCTCCACCATGATGATCGACATGCCCTTGGCCCGCTTGTCCGCATCGGTCTTGGCCACGACGGCGACCAACCCGGCGTGATAGCCGTTCGAGATGAAGGTCTTCGAACCCTTGATGACGTAGTGCCCATTGTCGCGGTGCGCGCGCGTCTTCACCGCCTGCAGATCCGAGCCCGCGCCCGCCTCGGTCATCGCTATGGCGCCGACCAGCTCGCCCGTGGCCATGCGCGGCAGCCAGCGCTGCTTCTGTTCCTCGGTACCGTAGTTGAGCAGGTAGTGAGCGACGATGCTGTGCACCGAGTGACCGAGGCTCGTCACGCCGCGGCGACCGAGCTCCTCGACCACGATCGCCTCGTGACGCACGTCGCCGCCGACGCCGCCGTAGCGGTCGGGAATGTCCGTGCAGAGCAGTCCCACTTCCCCGGCCTTGTTCCACAGCTCGCGGTCGACGTGGTGCTGCTCGCGGAAGCGCGCATCGTGCGGCACGATCTCGCTCTCGACGAAGCGGCGGGCCGCGTCGCGGAACAGGTCCAGCTCGTCGTCCATCCATGGCGATCGATATGCGGCCACGCTGTCGCCTCAGCCGTAGCCCATGACGGCCTTGACCTCCAGGAACTCCTCCATGCCGAAGGCGCCCCATTCGCGGCCGAGACCGGACTGCTTGTAGCCGCCGAACGGCGCAGCGGTGTCGAGCCCCTGGCCGTTGAGATGGACGTTGCCGGCGCGGATACGGCGTGCAACCGCGCGCGCGTGGTCGAGGTCGCCCGATGACACGTATCCCGACAACCGTACGGCGTGTCGTTTGCGATGCGGATCGCCTCCTCCTCGTCGGTGTAGGGCAGGATGCAGAGCACGGGACCGAAGATCTCTTCGCGCGCAACAGTCATGTTGTTGGTCACTCCGCTGAAGATCGTCGGACGCGTGTAGAACCCGCGTCGCAGCCCCTCCGGGCGTCCTGGACCGCCCGCGAGCACGCGGGCGCCCTCCTTGATCCCGGTCTCGATCAATCCCTGCACCCGGCGCCACTGCGCTCCGCTCGCCTGCGGACCCATGTTCGTGGCCGGATCGAGCGGATCGCCCACCTTGACCTTGGCGAGCGCCGCAAGCGCGACCTGCTCGACCTCCGCCGTCCGCAGCGACGGCACCAGCATGCGCGACGGCGCGTTGCAGCTCTGCCCTGTGTTCAGCATCATCGATGCGACGCCGTGACCCACGGCCTTACGGAAGTCGGCATCGTCGAGCAGGATGTTGGGGGACTTGCCGCCAAGCTCGAGCGCGACTTTCTTGACCGTGTCCGCCGCCGCCTTGTCCACCAGGATTCCGGCGCGCGTCGAGCCTGTGAACGAGATCATATCGATGCCGGGATGCGCGGCGAGCGCCGCACCGACCGTGGGTCCGTCGCCGTTCACGAGATTGAACACGCCCTTCGGCACGCCCGCCTCGTGCATGATTTCGGCGATCACCTGCGCCGACAACGGCGCCATTTCGCTCGGCTTCAGCACCATGGTGCAGCCGGCCGCGAGCGCGGGCGCGACCTTGCAGGCGATCTGGTTCGCTGGCCAGTTCCAGGGCGTGATCATGCCGACCACGCCGATGGGCTCGCGCACGATCCGGGTGGCGCCCTGGGCACGTTCGAACTCGAACGTCTCCAGCACGTCCATCGCTACCTTGAAATGACCGATCGCCGAAGGCGCCTGCATCGGACGCGACACCGTCGCAAGCGGTGCGCCCATCTCATCGGTGATCGCCTGCGCCAGGTCGTCCATCCGGCGCTTGCAGACATCGACTATTCGCCCGAGCAAGGCGATCCGCTCTTCACGGCTGGTCCGCGACCAGCCATCGAACGCCCGTCGTGCCGCTGCAATCGCGCGATCGACGTCGATGCGATCTCCGAGCGAGATCACCGCGACCACCGCCTCCGTCGCGGGATTGACAACTTCGAACGATCTCGGCGCCGCAGGGTCTATCCACGCGCCGTCGATATAGAACCTGCGATACTCACGCATGCCGCACGACCCCTCCGGCATCGACCGGATAGCCGACGAGAATAGCGCATCGCCCGCATGAATCCAGCAGCCGCCTCCACGCTCGCACGATCGGTGGCCACCGTGGGCCTGGCGCTGCCGGGCGTGGTGGTGGCGGTCACTCCTTGCGACGTGCTGCTGACCGCGCAGGTCGACGCCTCGCAGGTCCTGTCCAGCATCGCCGTCGAGGAGCGCGACGAACTGCCGGCGCACTGCCGGGTGCGCGGAGTGATTGTCCCGGCGATCAACTTCGAGCTCCGGCTGCCGATCGAAGACTGGAACGGGAAGTTCTACATGGTCGGATGCAACGGATTCTGCGGGCGGCTCGAGGTCGAGCGCTCGGGTTTCACCAATTCGATGAATCACGGGCTCGAGCGCGGCTACGCGGCAGCGACCATGGACGGCGGTCACTGGGGCAGCGCGATAACGGACGGTCGCTGGGCGCAGAACGATCGTATCGCGGAGACGGACTGGGCGTGGCGCGCCGTGACCGAGACCGCACGCGTGGCGAAGGCTCTTCTGCAGGCGTATTACGGCCGGCCGCAGTCGCACGCGTACTTCGCAGGCTGCTCCAACGGCGGTCGCATGGCGTTGATGGAGGCGCAGCGCTTCCCGGCCGACTTCGACGGCATCATCGCCGGCGCGCCGGCGCTCGATTACACGGGCCTCGTCGCTACGCATTCTGCCTGGGTCACACAGGCCAATCGGCGGGACGACGGCGGCGAAATCCTTGCGCGCGGCAAGGTTGCAGCGATCGGGGCCGCCGTGCTCGAGGCCTGCGATTCACTCGACGGCGCGAACGATGGGCTGATCGACGATCCCCGGCGCTGCGACTGGCAGCCAGCGGCGCTCGCCTGCGCCACCGAAAAAAATGGCTCGGGGTCAACTGCCGACCCGAGTGGCCGTGTCAAATCCGGGGCCGAACCGGGTTCCACGTGTCTCGAGCCCGACGAAGTCGCGGTGCTCGAGAAATGGTACGGCGGCGCGCGCGACTCGCAGGGCTCGCAGCTGTATCCAGGCGGCGTGCCGCGTGGCTCGGAGCCGTATTGGCCGACATGGCTCACGGGTGCGCCGGGCACGCGCAATCCGCCGCTGATGCCGCTCTTCGCACGCGACTTTCTGCGCTACATGGCCTTCGCACACGATCCCGGCGAGAGCTACGACACGCGTGACTTCGACTTCGATCGCGACCCGGCTTCGCTTGCGCACATGGCCGAGCTCTACGATGCGGAGCAGGCGGATCTCGGCGAGTTCCAGGCTCGCGGCGGCAAGCTGATCGTTTACCAGGGCTGGTCGGACCCGGTCGTGACGCCGTTGCGTACGGTCGAGTACTTCGAGGCCGTGCGGGCTGCGAACGGCGGCCCGGAGGCGACGTCGAGATTTGCGCGTCTCTTCATGCTGCCGGGATTCGATCATTGCGGAGCGCAGGGTGGCCCGGGGGCGAACGACGCCGGCTTCGATCCGCTGCCGGCACTCGAAGACTGGGTCGAACGGGGAATCGCCCCGGAATCGATCTCTGCCCAGCGCCGCGACGCGGAGGGCGCGATCCAGTGGACGCGGCCCGTCTGCGACTACCCCCGCGTCGCGGCGCCCCAACCCGCGGAAGACACGAGCAAGCCCCATAACTTCCTGTGCCGGGCGTCCACGGACTGACGGCATGGCGGATCTCAGCATTCCTGATCGCCCGAAGGCGCGTTCGCTCAAGCCGCTGCGCGCGCTATGGCCGTATCTGAGACCCTATCGGGTCACGATCTGCCTCGCGCTGCTCGCGTTGCTCACGGCGTCGGCCGCAATGCTGGCGCTGCCGGTCGCCCTCCGATACCTGATCGACGAGGGAATGAGCACCGGGAGCACCGAAACGGTCAACCGGTACTTCGTCGCGTTTCTTGCTGCTGCCGGCGCCTTCGGCGTGTTCGCGGCGCTGCGTTTCTATCTCGTGACCTGGCTCGGCGAACGCGTCATCGCCGACCTGCGCTCCGACGTCTACTCGCGCGTCATACGCATGGACCCGACGTTCTTCGAAGTCACGCGCACCGGCGAGGTGCTTTCGCGGCTCACCGCCGACACGACACTGGTGCAGTCCATCGCGGGAGTGAATCTCTCGATCACGCTCCGCTCGACCATCACGATCCTCGGCAGCCTGGTGATGCTCGCGATCACCAGCCTGAAGCTGACCGGGCTCATCATCGTGCTGATCCCGATCATCCTCGGGCCGCTCGTCACGCTCGGACGGAGCGTCCGCCGACTGTCGCGCACCTCGCAGGACCGGATCGCGGACACCAGCGGGCTCGCGGGCGAAACGCTCAACGCGATCCAGACCGTGCAAGCCTTTACGCTGGAGGATGTGAACGCCCGTCGATTTGGTCTGGCAGTAGAGGACTCCTTCCGTGCCGCCGTGCGGCGGACGCGGGTGCGGGCGATGCTCACCGCCGCCGCCACCGCGCTCGCTTTTGGCGGCGTGACCTGGGTGCTCTGGGTGGGCGCACACTCGGTGCTGCGTGGCGAGATGAGCGCCGGCCAGCTGAGCCAGTTTCTGATGTATGCCGTGTTCGTCGCCGTTTCCGCCGCGTCACTCTCCGAGATGTGGGGCGAGATCCAGCGCGCCGCCGGCGCGATGGAGCGGCTGATCGAGTTGCGCAACGCCTCCCCCGCGATCGTTGCTCCGGCGAATCCGGTGCGCCTGCCGGAACCCGGGCGGGGCGCCATACGCTTCGAACAGGTCTCGTTCCGCTACCCGTCGCGTCCCGAGACGGCAGCGCTGGAGAATTTCGATCTCTCGATTGCGCCCGGCGAGACAGTTGCCTTCGTCGGGCCGTCGGGCGCCGGCAAGAGCACGACCTTCCAGCTTTTACTGCGTTTCTACGACCCAGCAGCGGGCCGCGTGCTCATCGACGGTGTCGACATCTCGCTCGTCGACCCGCGCGCGCTGCGTGAGCGGATCGGACTCGTTCCGCAGGAGACGATGCTGTTCGCCGCCAGCGCACGGGAAAACATCCGCTATGGACGCCCGGGCGCTACCGATGCGGAGGTCGAGACGGCCGCGGTCGCTGCAGCCGCCGACGAGTTCATCCGCAGGCTCCCCGACGGCTACGACACTTTCCTGGGCGAGCGTGGGGCGCGACTCTCCGGAGGTCAGCGCCAGCGGATCGCGATTGCCCGCGCGATCCTGCGCGACCCGCCCATCCTGCTGCTGGACGAGGCGACGAGCGCGCTCGACGCCGAGAGCGAGCGACTGGTCCAGCAGGCGCTTGAGCGGTTGGTGCGCGACCGCACTACCATCGTCATCGCGCATCGCCTTGCGACAGTGCTCAAGGCCGACCGTATCGTGGTCATGGACCATGGACGCATCGTCGCAGCCGGCTCGCACGCCGAGCTGGTGCGCGGCAACGCACTCTACGCGCGGCTGGCCGCCCTGCAGTTCACCGATGGCCTCGCCGAAGCCGCGCCCGCCGCATGAGCGCGCCAGCATGAGTGGCGAACTACCGATCGGCCCCGCTGTCCCCGGCTGGATCCCTTGCCAGCGTCCGCCGCGGGCGGTGATGCAGGGGAAATTCTGCCGGGTCGAGCCGCTGTCGCCCGACCGTCATGCGGACTCGCTCTTCGACGCGAACGCGCTCGACCGCGAGGAGCGCATGTGGACCTACCTGTTCGCGGGCCCGTATCGCACGCGCGCCGAGTATCACTTGTACCTGGAGAAGTGCTCGGTGAGCGAGGACCCGCTCTTCTTTGCGATCGTCGATGCGCGTCTCGAGCGCGCGACGGGTCTCGGATCGTACCTGCGCATCGAACCCGCCCACGGAGTCATCGAGGTCGGGCATCTCGCCTTCTCGCCGCTGCTGCAGCGCACCGCGGCGGCGACCGAGGCCATGTATCTGATGATGCGCCGGGCCTTCGAGCTCGGCTACCGGCGTTACGAGTGGAAGTGCGACGCGTTGAATGCTGCTTCGCGCCGCGCGGCCGAGCGCCTCGGATTCAGCTTCGAAGGTATCTTTCGCCAGGCCGCCGTCTACAAGGGCCGCAACCGGGACACCGCCTGGTACGCGATCATCGACCGCGACTGGCCAGCGGTCGATGCAGAATTCCGCCGCTGGCTCGCGCCGGATAACTTCGATTCGAAGGGCGTGCAGCGCACGCCGCTTCAGAATGGCGCGCCGAACACGAGCCGGTAGACCGAAAGACCGTCGCCGAATCGATAACCGAGCCCGATGCGCGGCAGCGGTACGCGCCACAGCCGGATCGGCTCGGTGGCTCCGAAGGTGACACCGACCTCGAGCTGCGCATCGCGTTCCTCGCCCTCCTCGCCGTTCAAGGGGCTCTCCGGAGAGTCCAGGAACACGTCGCCGAAGCCGTACACGAGGTAGTCCGCGCGCCGGCCATTGCCGGCCACGTCGAAAGGACGCCGGGCCGTCACGCCGAGACGCAGGCGCGTGAAATCGTCGGTGCGATCGAGCGAGCGCTGCTCGACGCCCGCGTAGAGCAGCTCGTCGTAGAGCTCCCAGTCCGTGGCGCCGTGTGTCAGGTCGTAGAGGCTGCGCAGACCGGCGGCGTAGATGCGCTGATCGAGATCGCTGGTGCGATCGCTTGCGATACCCGCCTCGACGAAAGGCTCCAGCCGCCAGCGTGGCGAGATCCTCACTTCGAGCGTCAGACCCGGCACGATACTCAGCGAATCGACGGTGTCGGGGAGGCCGGTGTGGACGACGTCCACCGCCTCGAAGTCGAGGAAGCCAAGCGTCACCGGCAACGTCAATTTCGCGCGGACCCGCGCGTCGGTGTCTTGATCGAACTTGTAACCGAACGGGAGCCGGTACACCTGCAGCGTCCTTCCGGACATCGTATAGACACCCGAGCCGAGCTGGTTCGCGAATCCGAAATCGATGAAGGCCTGCTCAGAGCGAGTGAGAGGAGTCTGCGCCTGGGCGGCGGCGCCAGCACAGGTGAGCAGGCAGGCCAGTGCGATTCGCATGCGTGCGTGCGAGCCTACACGAACCGGCAAACCGGACGCTTGCCGCGACGCGTCGCGACCGCTTAGGCTGGCGGCCCCCTGCGGAGGATCGACCGGATGAGGCAGCAGCGATGCTCATGGCTACGTCCCGCGGTGGCCGTCGTCGCGACGGTCTGCGCCCTGACGAGCGCAGCGCACGCAGCAGACGACGGCGAGGCCGCGTTCCGCGAGCTGTATCGCGAGCTGGTGGAAATCAACACCACTCTCTCCGAGGGCAGCTGCACAGCGGCGGCGGAAGCGATGGCCGCCCGCCTGCGGGCGGCGGGCTTCCCGGCGGGCGACGTCGAAGTGCTCGTGCCCGCCGAGCAGCCGAAGGACGGCAATCTTGTGGCGAGGCTCGAGGGGCGGGAACCGGCGCTCGAGCCGATTCTCCTGCTCGCGCATATCGACGTCGTCGAGGCGAAGCGAGCTGACTGGGAACGCGACCCGTTCAAGCTCGTCGAGGAGAACGGCTTCTTCTATGCGCGTGGGGCGAGCGACGACAAGGCGATGGCCGCGATCTTCACCGACAGCCTGATCCGCTACCGGAAGGAGGGTCACAGGCCTCGCCGCCCCATCACGCTCGCCCTTACCTGCGGTGAGGAGACTTCGAGCATCCACAACGGTGTGGTCTGGTTGCTAAAGAACCGTCCGGAGTTGCTGCGTGCGAAGTTCGCGCTCAACGAGGGCGCAAGCGGTCTGCTCGACGCCAACGAGCGTCCCGTCTCGCTCGACATCCAGGCAGGCGAGAAGGTGTACCAGGATTTCACGCTGGAGAGCTCGAACGTGGGCGGACACAGCGCGCGGCCCGTGCGCGCAAACGCGATCAACCAGCTTGCGGCCGCGCTGCTTCGGATTGCCTCATACCAGTTTCCCATCGAGCTGAACGCAACGACCCGCGCGTACTTCGAGCACCAGGCAGCAATTGCGCCGCCGGAGGTCGCCGCCGACGTCCGCGCGATCCTTGCCGAGCCGCCGTCGGCCGAAGCCGCGGAGCGGATCTGGTCGAGCAATCCGAGCTGGAACGGCATGCTGCGCACCACCTGCGTCGCGACCATGATCGAGGGCGGGCACGCGGAGAACGCGCTTCCGCAGCGCGCGAAGGCGAACGTCAACTGCCGCATCCTGCCGGCCACGACGATCGAAGCTGTGGAGGAGCAGCTCAGACGACTCGTCGCGGACGACGGGATAAAGATCTCCATCCGCGATCGCGGAATTACGGCCCCCGTCCCGCCGCTGACGCCGCAGGTGCTGGAGCCCGCGCGGCACGTGGCCGCGCAGATCTGGCCCGGTGTCCCGCTCGTCCCGACCATGACACCGGGCGCAACGGACGGCCGGCTGCTCAATTCGGCTGGAATACCCACCTACGGGCTCTCGGGCATGTTTCACGACGCTGAAGGCAGCCGGGCGCACGGTCTGAACGAGCGGATACGCGTCAAGTCGCTGCTCGAGGGGCGACGCTTCCTGCACGAGGTCGTGAAGCTGTACGCCGACGCGCCCGACTGAACGGTGAGCCGCGCCTGGGTCTCAATCGGATCGTCAGGCTGATCGCTTGCTGCAGCGGTTCAGACGGCCTTGACGGGCGAGTCGACCGTGCGCTCGTTGCGCACGTTGCCGGTGTTGAGCGTGCTCACCGGCTCGAACAGGAGAACGTGCACCTCCTCGTCAGCCACCGGCAGGTGATCGACACCCCGCGGCACGATCAGGAACTCGCCCGGTGCGAGCACGATCTCGCGGTCGCGCAGACGCATGCGGAGCCGCCCCTGGACCACGAGGAAGAGCTCATCCTCTTCCTCGTGGTGATGCCATACGAACTCACCCTTGAGCTTGACGAGCTTGACGTGCTGGCCGTTGAGCTCGCCGACGATCCGCGGGCTCCACGCTTCCGAAAAACGCGCGAGCTGGTCTGCGATGTTGACCTTTTGCACGGTCGTCCCCTCAGTCAGTTCGTCATGGCCGGTTGGCCTGGAACGTGTTCAGGATCCAGAGCGCAACCGCAGCGAACAATTGTATTGCAGCGAATTCCATGTCGGGTCCTCCTGTGTGCGCCACCATGGCACGTGGCGAATCATCCGCCCGCTGTGTTGCTGCGCTGCGTCAAGTGACTGACGATGCAATGACTGGTGCATCACGAAACGGTCACAGGTATGGTCCATCGGTGATCACGATGCTCGATTGCGCGCGCCGCGCTCGGCGAGCAATGGCGGCCGGGCTGGCCCTTGCGACGCTGTGCCTCGGACCGTGGGGCGCGCAGGCGGAGACCTTGCTCGTCGTACGCAAGTCCGCGGGCGCCGTCGCTTTCGTCGACCCGGGCTCCGGTGTCACGCTCGACAGCGTTCCGGTCGGGTTCGCCCCGCACGAGATCAGCCGGTCGCCCGACGGACGACTTGCCGCCGTAACCAACTACGGCACGCGGGAACGACCAGGCTCGACGCTCAGTGTCATCGACCTGGAACACCCCCGTGAGCTGCGACGCATCGAGCTCGGTGCGTGGCGGAGACCGCACGGAGTCGTGTGGTATGCGGAGGACCGCATTGCGTTGACGACCGAAGAGCCCGCCGCGCTGCTCATCGTCGATCCACGCGCGGGAAAGGTCGTGAGCCAGACCGCGACCAATCAGCCAGGCTCACACATGGTCGTCGTGGCGCCAATCGGGGTGCGAGCTTTCGTCACGAACCGCAGCGGGGCCTCAACGACGGTCATCGACCTGGCCAGCGGCCACAAACTCGCGGACGTGCGCACCGGCGATGGTTCGGAAGCGATTGCGGTGACGCCGAGCGGCAACGAGGTCTGGGTCGCCGCCCGAGAGGCGGGAACGATCACGGTACTCGACGCGCGTACTTTCGAGGTCCTGGCGACGGTTCCGGTGCCCGGCCATCCCATCCGGATCGTGATGACCCCGAACGGCACGGCGCTCGTAAGCTGCGCGGAATCGAGCGAGCTCGTCGCGTTTGACGCAGGCGGCCGCCGCGAGATCGGCCGGGTGACGCTCGACGTCGCGGTCTCAGGCGCGGTACAGGGGCGTGACGGGTGCGGGGTCGCGGGGCGGTGCCGTGCCGGTCGGCATCGTGTCTGCCGGCGATTCGACGGCCTATGTCGCGGCGACCCGCGCCGATAAAGTGCATCGTGCTCGCCGTGCCCGCCCTCGAAGTTCTTCGCACGATCGACGTCCCGGGTGAGCCCGACGGGATGGCGCTCACCCCCATCATGCCGCAGGCCGTCTGTCACGCCTGCGAGGCACCGGCCGATCCGTACGCGCCGAACGGGGCAGACTGAGATGCGCTCATGCCCGAACCGGGTCACACTACCGCACTCCAGCCGCACACGACACGGCCGCGACTTTTCTGAAGGAAGCAGACAGATGCGAACGATCACCGCAATCACCGCCACCGGCATCGCCGCGTTGCTGGCATTCACTGCGCAGGCGCAGACGGCTCCGACAACGCGAATCGAACCTGCCACGCCGCTATCGACCACCCTTGGGCTGGTCGTGTTTCCGGCGAAGAACCAGAGCAAGGACCAGCAGGCGACAGATGAAACCGAGTGCTACGCCTGGTCGAAGCAGCAGACCGGTATCGACCCATTCGCGGCCCCGACAGCGGCGCCTGCCCAGCCCAGACCGCGGCTGCCGCCGAACAGAAGCCCGGCGGCGAGCGAATCCGTGGCGCCGCCAGGGGCGCGGCCGCCGGCGCGGTGATCGGCGAGATCGCCAATGACGATGCGAGCGAGGGCGCTGCGATCGGTGCCACGGCGGGTGTCGTCGCCGGGGGCCGGCAGAAGCGAAAGGCCGAGGCGCAGGCGCAGCAACAGGCGGCCGCGCAGCAGCAACAGGCGGCGGCGCAGTCACAGCAGGCGGCTGCGGATCAGAAGGCGATGTTCAACAAGGGTTTTTCCGCGTGCCTCGAGGCACGCAGCTACACCGTCAAGTAACGGCGGTCTCCAGCCGGCCCTCGATGCAGTTGCCATAGAGCCGCTCGAAATCGCGCTCCGTCATCGCTCGCGGGTTGCCGGCCGTCGATGGATCATTGAACGCCTGCGGCGCGAACTCCGCCGCGTGCTCGCGGCGCACGCCGAGGCCGGCGAGCGTGTTCGGTATGCCGATCTGCTCGCGCAATTCGAGCAGCCAGCGCCGCACGCCGGCGAACGAATGCTCTGCGAGTCCCATCCAGGCCGCTAGGCGTGCCATCTTCTCCTCGATCTCCGCGCGGTTCCATTCGAGAACGTAAGGCATGACCACCGCATTGGTGAGCCCGTGATGCGTGTTCAGGTTCGCCGAGCAGGGGTGGCTCAGGCTGTGCATCGCACCGAGCCCTTTCTGAAACGCGGTCGCCCCCATCGCCGAGGCGACCAGCATGTGCGAGCGCGCCTCGAGATTCGCGCCGTCACGCACCGCGACCGGCAGCCACTCCTTGATGAGGCGAATGCCTTCGACGGCGATGCCCTCCGCCATCGGGTGGAAGTACGGCGAGCAGTAGGCCTCGAGATTGTGCGAGAGCGCATCCATGCCGACCGCCGCGGTCACCTTGGGCGGCAGGCCGATCGTGAGCTCCGGATCCTCGATCACCAGCGCGGGAAGCATCTTCGGATGAAAGATGATCTTCTTGGTGTGATCGCGCACATCGGTGATGACCGAGGCGCGACCGACCTCCGAGCCGGTCCCGGCCGTAGTGGGCACCGCGACGACCGGGGCCATGCCCTCGGTGCGGACGCGCGTGTACCAGTCCTCGCGATCCTCGAAATCCCAGATCGGCCGGTCCTGGCCGACCATCAACGCGATCGCCTTGGCGGCGTCGAGCGCACTGCCGCCGCCGAACGCGATGACACCGTCGTGCCGCCCGCTGCGATAGACCGCCACGCCGCCGCTGACGTTGGCCTCGACCGGGTTGCCCTGTACGTCGGCGTACACCTCGCAGCCGAGCCCGGCGCGCCGGCACGATTCCACCGCGGAGGCGATCATCGGCAGGGCCGCCAGCCCCGGATCGGTCACGAGCAAGGGACGCTGCATCCCGAGCGAGCGGCAGGCATCCGGCAGCTCCGCGATACGACCGGCACCGAACCGGATCGCGGTCGGGTAATTCCAGTTGCCGCGCAGTTTCCTTGCCATGTCAGGTCCTGGTGCGTAGGTGGAACGATTTCGGCCGCGTCAGGTGCTCGTAGCCGATCGTCGACAGCGTGCAGCCGCGCCCCGAATCCTTGACGCCCACCCAGGCCAGCGCCGGATCGAGGTAATCGCAGCGGTTCATGAACCAGGTTCCGACCTGGACCTGGTCGCCGATCGCGAGCGCCGCCTCCTCGTCGCCGGTCCAGATCGCCGCAGTCAGCCCGAACTCGCTGTCGTTGATGAGCGATATCGCCGCTTCGTCGGAGGCGACCTTCATGATACCGGCGACCGGGCCGAAGATTTCCTCGCGCATCACGGGCATCGAGTGGTCGACTTCGAGCAGCAGTTGCGGCGCGAGGTACTGGCGCCCGCCGCGCCCCTCGCCGAAGTCCGCGCCGTCGAACGCCGGTCGGGCGCCGGCGCCGATCGAAAGATCGATCTGCTTCAGTATGGCGTCGGCAGCCGCCGGTCGCACGACTGGACCGAGCGTTGTCTCCGGTGCGAGCGGATTGCCGAGCACGTAGCCGCGTGTGAGCTTGATCCATCCCGCGACGAAATCATCGTAGACGCGCTCGTGCACGTAGACGCGCTGTATTCCGCAGCAACTCTGACCCGAGTTGAAGTACGCGCCGTCGACGAGGTTCTCGATGGCGTGCGCCGACGTCGGCATCGTGGCGCACGTAAGCGGCATCGCAGCCGCCGAGCTCGAGCCCGGTGCCGACGAATCGTTC
Organism: uncultured Gammaproteobacteria bacterium; assembly: GCA_963728295.1. Classification (GTDB taxonomy): domain Bacteria; phylum Pseudomonadota; class Gammaproteobacteria; order Steroidobacterales; family Steroidobacteraceae; genus DATJKD01. The sequence goes on from CAVSKB010000019.1 coordinate 935,275, forward strand.
GGCCGCGGCGCGCTGCACCGCGTGACCGCCCGCCACCGATCCGGTGAATGCCACGAAATCGACGCGTGGGTCGCGGATCACACGATCGGTGTCGTCATGATTCATGTGCAGGACCTGGAATACGCCCTCGGGCAGCCCGGCCTCGCGGAAGCACTCCGCGAACCGCTCTGCGCAGAGCGGCGTCTGCGCCGAATGCTTGAGCAGCACTACGTTGCCGGCCAGGATCGCCGGAACCACGCTGTTGACGGCGATGAGGTACGGGTAATTCCACGCCGCCACCGTCAGCACCACACCCAGTGGCTCGCGGCGCAGAAAGCGCGTGAATCCGGCCTTGCGGCCGACGTCGATGTCCGAGATCGAGTCCGGCCCGATCTCGACCATGTGCCGCGCCCGCTCGAGCGTTCCGCGGACCTCGTTTGGTGCGTAACGGATCGGCCGACCCATCTGCCAGACGAGCTCGGTCGCGATCGCATCGCGACGCGCTTCGAAGGCGGCGCAGAAGCGCGTCAGGATTGCGGCACGCTCTCCGACGGGCACTTTCCGCCAGCCCTGAAAGGCGCGCACGGCTCCCTCGAGCGCGTCCTCGATCTGCGCCGGGCCGGCAAGCTCGCGCTCGACGTACACGCTGCCGTCGACGGGACTGATGGTGCGCTGCGTGGTCATCGGCGCCTGCCTGCGTCCGACAGCTGCACCCAGGTCGGCGCGTGATCGCTCGGTTTCGGCTCGCCGCGAACCCACCGGTCCACATTGGCATCGACCAGCCGAGGGGCGAGCTCATCGCTCAACAGCAGGTGATCGATCCGCAAACCCGAATTGCGAGCCCAGTGTTCACGGAAGTAATCCCAGAACGTATAGATTCGCTCCTCCGGATGATGAGCACGGATCGCATCGGTCCAGCCCTGGTCCAGTAGTTCCTGGTACGCGGCTCTGCTCTGCGGCTGCAGCAACGCGTCCTTGCGCCACGACTTCGGGTTGTAGATGTCGAAATCGGTCGGGACGACGTTGTAATCGCCCGCCAGGATCACCGGCTGACGCATCTTCAGCAAGGTCCGGGCATGCGAGTTGAGCCGCTCGAACCAGGCGAGCTTGTAGTCGAACTTGGGGCCCGGTTGTGGATTGCCGTTCGGCAGATACAGGCATCCGACGACGACTCCGTCGATTGCTGCCTCGATATAGCGGCTGTGCGAGTCGTCCGGATCGCCCGGCAGGCCCCGTCGTGTCTCGACGGGATCCCCGCCCTTCTGCAGGATCGCAACGCCGTTCCAGGAGCGCTGGCCATGCCAGATGGCACCGTACCCGGCGTTGCGGATTGCGAGTTGCGGAAAGCCGGTGTCGGGCGCCTTGAGCTCCTGAAGGCAGACGACGTCGGGGGATTCCCTCTCGAGCCACTTCAGCAGCGCTGGCAGCCGCCCGTTGATGCCGTTGATGTTGAAAGTAGCAACCTTCATCGCAAACTCTTGCAGGAATTGTCCGACACGGAGTGCTCCTTCGTGTGTCGTAGGGTAGGCCTGGAAGCCCGCCGCTGAAAGTGCCAACGACACCGCCGGCGTGTCGCTTTTGACCGACGCTCCTTGCGCGCACGCCGAGGTCAAGAGAGGTTACCTTTCAGCCGGCCAGATCGAAGCCGATCTTCGATCGAAGCCGTTTTTCTACGGGAAGGAACTCCAAGGAGTACGACATGAACTCATTGATCAAGGTCACGGCGCTGGCCGCAATATTGTCCGCCTCTGCAGCGTTTGCGCAGAATTATCCGGCGCCAGAGCCCAGCGCGAAGTCCAGCGACAAGTCGGCCGACTACTCGAAGCTCGACGTGAATGGCGATGGAAGCATCAGCAAGGACGAAGCGAAGAAGGATCCGACCCTTTCAGCCAAGTTCAGCGAACTCGACACGGACAAGAGTGGTTCGCTGACCACGGCCGAGTTGAGCGCCGGAATGAGCAAGGACCAGTAACAACCAGATAACAAGCAGAGCTCTGCGGGATCGTGGGCGGTGCAGGGACTGCCCGCCCCGATTCCTTCAGATGATCTCGAAGTAGCGCGACAACTCCCAGTCGCTGATGTGCTTGCGGAACTCCCGCTCCTCCCACTCGCGCGTCGCGGCGTAATGCTCGACGAAGTCGCTGCCGAACCAGTCGCGCGCCATCTTCGAGCCCTTGAGCCGCTGCGCCGCATCCCAGAGCGTCCGCGGCAGCGCGAGCCGCGCCGGGAACTTGCGGTCGTAGGCATTGCCGGTCACCTGCGCCTCTGGCTCGACACGGTTCTCGATCCCCCAGAGTCCGGAGGCCAAGCGCCGCCGCGAGGATGATGTAGGGATTCGAATCCGCCGCCGCGATGCGGAACTCTACGCGCTGTGACTTCGGGCTGCCCGGGATCACGCGCAGCGCCGTCGTACGATTTTCCGCGCCCCAGGTCGCATCTGTCGGCGCCCAGAAACCCGGGATGAGCCGTCGATAAGAGTTGATCGTCGGCGCGATCATCGCGAGCAGCTCGGGCATCAGCCGCTGCTGGCCACCGACGAACCAGCGCATCGTCTCGCTCATCGAGTGCGGCTGGCCGGCGTCGTGGAACACCGGCGTGCCGTCCTTCGACTTGAGCGACAAGTGGATGTGTCCGCTCTGACCCGGCCAGTCCTTCGACCATTTCGCCATGAAGGTGGCCATCAGCCCGTTCTTCTGCGCGATCACCTTGGCAAAGGTCTTGAAGAGCGCGGCCTTGTCGGCTGCGGATAGAGCCTTGTCCACCGTGATGGCGGCCTCCATCACACCGGGGCCCGTCTCCTCGTGGAGGCCCTCGATCCCGATGTCCATCTCGCGGCAGGTGTCGAGCAGCGTGCGGTAGAAGTCGCTGCCGGCGCTGTTGCGGATCACCGAGTATCCAAACCAGCCGGGCGCCATCGGCGTGAGCCCCCGGTAGTTTTTCTCGCGCACGGATTCCGGCGTTTCCTTGAACACGAAGAACTCGTACTCGAAACCGACGTACGCCTCGAACCCCAGGGCCCGGCCACGCTCGATCACGCGGCGCAGCAAGGCGCGCGGGCAGACCGTCTCGGCCGGCGGCGCGAACTCGCCAAGGAAAAAGAGCCCGCCGTCCTCGAACGGCAAAGGCCGGCAGGAGTCGGGGAGAACGCGCACGGGCGCGTCGGGGTAACCGGTGTGCCAGCCCGTGAACTTGACGTTGTCGTAGAGCTGGTCCTGGCAGTCCCAGCCCAGCACGACGTCGCAGAAACCGAATCCACCCTCGAGTGCCGACAGGAACTTCTCCCGCGACATGTACTTGCCGCGCATGATCCCGTCGATGTCGAAGGCGCCGACCTTTACGTGCGGCAGGCCGCGCGCCTCCACGATGGCACGCGCATCCGCCGCGCTCTTGACCTGGCGTGGTTCCATGCATCGCTCCGGAAGGAAAGCGGCCCCGGCGCCAAGCCGGGGCCGCACACTTCAGATCTTCGTCGTTCCGTAGCCTTCCCGCTCGGGATGGCCGTGCTCGCCCTTGGTGAGCGCGAACTCCTCCTCCGGGGACAGCACGAGCTGGTGCCGGCCGACGAACGCGAAATACAACAGGCCCAGCACGTACCAGATCGCCGCGCCGTACACACCCGTCCGGTACACGGGATCCTTGCAGCTGGTAGTAGAGCGTGACCAGCGCGACCACGACCGTGACGGCCGCGCCGGCGACGCCCAGCGGGCTGCGATACGGCCGCGCGATGTTCGGCATCTTCTGCCGCAGGCGGATGAACGAGATCCCCTGCATCGCGTAGGAGATCATCGCGCCGAACACCGCCATGTTGAGCAGCGTGCCACCGATCAGCGCGCCACCCGCTTCCGCGCCGCGCAGGTACCACACGACGAGCATGATGCCGAAGCCGAGCAGCGTGCCGGCGTAAAGCGCCATGTGCGGCACCTTGTGTGTGCCATGCGTGAGCGACATGAACGGCACGTAATAGCCGGCCCGCGACAGCGAATAGATCTGCCGGCCATACGCGTAGATGATCGTATGGAAGCTCGCGATCAGTCCGATGACTGCGAGGAACGCCAGCACCTTGGCGGTGCCGGTTCCGTAGATCACCCGGAAGCCGTCCAGGAGCGGCTCGGCCGAGCCCGAGAGCGAAAACGCGCCATGCATCTTGTCCGGATCGGTCGAGCCGACGCCGGAGTTCAGGAACGTGATCAGGAGCGCCGAGATCATCAGCGTCGTCATGCCGTAGATCAGCCCCTTGGGCATGTCCGCCTTCGGGTCGTAGGACTCCTCCGCCGCGAGCGGCAGCTGCTCGATCGCGAGGAACAGCCAGACCGCGAACGGCAGAGCCGCGAGCGCGCCGCCGATGCCGAACGGCAGCCAGGAACCGCCGCCTTCCGGAAGCTCGACCTTGGCACCGTCCGGGCCGACGCCGATGTTGAGCGCCCATCGATCGAGGTCGAAGTGCGGAATCGCGCTCACCCAGTAGATCGCGAGCACCGCGAGCGCGCCGAGCGTCACGAGCACGGAGACCTTGAACGAGAGCTCGACGCCTCGCAGGTTGAGGAGCAGGAAGACCACGTAAGACGCCGCCCACCACAGCGGCTGCCACGACGGCGGCGTCTCGAAGATGGCCGTCATGTACGCGCCGATGAAGAACACGATGACCGCGGGCGTCAGGATGTACTCGATGCTTTCGGCGAGCCCGGTGAAGATTCCGCCCCAGGGGCCGAGCGCGCTGCGCGCGAACGAATACGCGGCACCGGTGTGCGGCAGCGCCGGCGACATCTCGGCGATGCTGAAGATCAGGCCCCAGTACATCGCTGCGATTACGAACAACGCGATCAGCATCGCGCCAAAGCCATACTGCAGACCGAAGTTCCAGCCCGAGTAATGGCCGGAGATCACGGCGCCGACACCCAGCGCCCACAGCGACCATACGCGTGCATATCTGCGTAGGCCGCGCTTCTGCGAAGTATTCCTTGTCGGTCTGCGTATAGGTCACGCTGCCGACGGTTTTCTTCTCCGCCATGTGATTCCCCCTTCTAGTTTCTGGATTGTCGGGCGCAAGGCTGGTCCGGGACCGGCAGGAGTATAGGCCTGATGCCGCGGCCTTCGACAGGCCACGGTTTTCCTGCACTGCAACGAACTTTGTCAGCCAGAATATCGCCAAAGGAAACGTCCAGGCCCGATCATGGCGAACTTTCTCACGGTGATTCCGCTTCTCTGCGGCGGCCTGTTCATAGGGCTGCTGCTGATGATAGAGGCCGGCCGACGCCTCGGTATGCGCCGGCTCGCTACAGATCCCGAGGGAGCACGAGCAGGGGCCGGCACGGTCGAAGGTGCGGTCTTCGCACTTCTCGGGCTGCTCATCGCCTTCACGTTTTCCGGTGCGGCGTCGCGCTTCGATGATCGGCGGCATCTCGTGGCCGAGGAGGCGAACGCCATCGGGACGGCGTGGCTGCGAATTGATGTTGTTGCCGGCGAGCCGCGCAGCCGCCGCTGCGCCAGCTGTTCCGCCAGTATCTGGATTCCCGGCTGGCGACGTATCGCAAGGCGTCGGATGTCGATGCCGACACGGGCGGAGTCGATCCGGTCCCAGAGATTGCAACAGGAGATCTGGACGCAGGCGGTGAACGCGGCCCGAGATTCAGGTTCGCAGCCGGCCCACATGCTGCTGTTGCCCGCATTGAATGCCATGATCGACATCACGACGACGCGCGCCATGGCAACGCAAATGCATCCGCCGGCGATCATCTACATCATGCTCGCCGTGCTGGCGCTGGCCGGGAGCGATGCTGATCGGTTACGGCATGGCGGGAGGCAGGACGCGCAACTGGCTCCACGGCATCGGTTTCGCCGTGGTCATGGCGGCGGCCGTCTATGTCATCGTCGACATCGAATATCCCCGCTTCGGGCTGATCCGCGTCGACGCCGCCGATCAGGTACTGGTGGAGTTGCGCCGCGCCATGGAGTGAATTGCGTTGCCCTGCGGCGCGCGGCTTCAACCGGACGCCGGGTCGCAGCTTGCGAAACGGCAGTTGCGACGGGTCCGGCACGTTCGGGCCTGGGCCCGCGACAACAAGCACCCGGCTGGCCAGCGCGCCGAAATCGGCGCGGAAGTGCACGGAGCTCTTCAGCAGCAGGACGTCGTTGTCCGCGGGCTCCACCCCCAGATGACGGAACATCGCCTGGTCTGCCGCCTGTTGCTTGCGGCTTGCAACCGCGATGCGAACACCGCCGCAGCGCAAGAGGGCCATCGGACCAAGCTCGAACCGCGAGCCGAGATAGAACGGCCCGGTGCCGGTGAACCGACCGTCGCCCAGAGCCTCCACCCGGTACTCCGCGCAGCAAGGGCGCGTCGCCCGGAGTACCGGAGTGCGACCCCAGGCTCAAGGTAACGGTCGCACCCTGCCCTGCCTCATGGGCGCGAGCTGCCGCCTCGGGATCGCAGATGATGCCGGCGAGCGCATGCTCGATCCGCGCATCGAGCAGCGCGCGGATCAGGGTCATGGTATCGGCGTTGCCACCTGCGCCGGGATTGTCCTGGGTGTCGACGAGGATCACCGGTCTGCCGCGCTCCCGCGAGGTAGCCTTGACGATCTCGAGCGCACGGTCGATCGAGAAGATCTCGAGCGCGAACTCACTTTCCCGGCTTCGCACGCGCTCAGCGAGCGCACGCGCTGCTCCGCGCGTGGCTGCGGGGTCTCGCCCGCAGGCGTAGACCGCGGGCCCGCACTCGGGAACGTCCGATGCGGGAAACCCGCCCGTGAGCCCGACCGCGACGAGCGGCGCACGATCGAGCGCGATGGCTTCGTCCATCAGGGAGCGCATCGGATCGACCAGCGTCGACTGCGAGGTGAGCGGCATCAGGAAATCGAGTTGCTCGAGTGCGTGCGCAGGCCGTGGCCGGCCGATCAGGTCATGCAGGCAGCGCGCCGCTCGGGCGCCGCTCGCGGCCATGTCGACGTGGGGATACGTCCGGAACGACAACAGCGCGGTCGCGAGATCCGCCATCTGCGGCGACAGGTTGGCGTGAAAGTCGAGACTCGCGACGATCGGGAGATCAGGGCCGACCACCGCGCGCAGTCGACGCAGTAGCTCGCCGTCGGCGTCGTCGATGTGCTCGGCGACCATGGCGCCGTGCAGATCCAGGTAGACCGCGTCGACGGTGCCGGCGGACCGGAGCTCATCGATCATCATCGCGCTCACTCGCTCGAAAGCGTCGCGTGTGACGTGCCCGGACGGCTGCGCCTGGCACCAGAGCAGGGGTAACAGCGTATGGCGCAGGCCACGCGTCTCCTTTACGAATCCCGCGGCCGGCAGGTTGATGCCGGCAACCGCGTCGAACAGCGCCTCGCCGCGCGTCAGCCCCGGCCAGGCATCGGGCGCCTCGAAATCGGCGAACGTCGCCTTGATCGGCGAGAACGTGTTCGTCTCGTGCTGGAACCCGCCGAACGCGATGCGTGGCATGGTGCCTCCGACCTGGAGCGCGTGCCCCTAGTGAGACGTTCCACTTGGCCGAGGCCTGCGCAACATGCAGGCGAATGTCGGCGTGTCAGCGCCCACGCGATCGTCGGCCACCACCACCCCGACTCGCAAACTGCCGACTTCCCGTCTGCCGGGCAGAATAATCGCGGTTCAGCTGCGACATGTCCCGTGAGCCGCCGGCCTGCCCCGTTCGTGTCTGGCTGGACATCGAGCCCTGCTCGCGCTGCCGCGATTGCTGTTGGCTCTCCGGCCGGGTGGGTGTGTCGACGTTCTGCCATGAACCGTTCTGGTACGTTGACCAGCCTTCGTCCGATTTCTTGTAGACGCTGCCGTCGCGACCCGCGTACAGATCGCCACTGCCGGTCTGCGCCACCGTCGTACGATTTCCTCCCTGCGAAATAGATGCTGCCTGCGCACCGGACGACGACTCGATCTTCGAGGCGCTCGAAGTTCCGCTGCGTTGCGTGCTGGTGGACACGGTATCGCCACTGCCGGTCGTGAACGACCCTTCGCGCGTCACTTCACCCGCGCTGCGCGAGGTTTCGATGGTTCCCGAGCCTCCGTTGGCGCCCTGAATCGTGCTCGAGCCAGTCAGTTGCCCGTCTTCGACCTGGCGCTGGGTCTGCTGCGATCCGCCCTTCGACGTCTCGCGGCTCACGCTCTGCGTCTTGTTGTCGAAGTCAGTGGTGCGCTCGGTGGTTACCGACTGGTTGCCACGTTGCACTGTCCGGTCCATCGAGAGCTTTTCGGAGTCTTCGTCGTAGTTCCGCGCCGTCTCCGTGTAGACGCCGGTGCGCTGGTTGTAGGTTTCCCCGTAGCTTGCCCACTCTTCGCTGTTCCACCCGGTCTCGACATATCCGTAGCGTCCAGTGCTCGGGTTGTATGCCTGGTTGTAGCTGGCGCCGCCGTAGGGCCCGTAGTACACCGAACGTGATCCGTACCCGCCGGTGGCCGGGTTGTACCAGCTGCCATACCCGTACGTGCCCCAATACGGGTAATAGGCCCCGTATGCGTAGTAGGGAGGGTAGTACCAACCCGTGCCATACATCGCCACTCCCGCAACGACATAGACATTCGTGCTGTTAGGACGGCGGATAGGTGTACACCACCGTCGTCGGTATCGACTGGTACACGGTCACCTGGGTGACGTGATAGGAAGGTGAGCTCGGAGGTATCGTGTAGATCGCGCTCGGCACCGCGGTGGCCACTGCCCAGGGACCGCTCGCAGCATCGCCGACGTACCAGACACCGGCATAACAGAGGTAGTACTTGCCCTGGACCTGCAGGACGTCGTAACTCGTATTGACGCCGCGCGCGACGAGAGTTCCCTCGATGGCTTCGAACTTCGGCGTCCCGGCGTAGCTCACCTGCACCGGCGGTGCGGCGTTGCGCGCCACCGTATTCTTCGCTGGCAACATCGCTTCCAGCGCGGCCATCCGCGCCTCGGTGGTCCCCGGCACCGACGCACGCACCTGCGCCATGCGATGGTCAACCGGAATGCTGCCGAATGCATCAGGTAGCAGGTTTACGAAGGTCCAGGGACCCGCGTTCAAGTTCGCTGTCGAAAACCACCGACCCGAAGCGAGGAAGTACCAGGTGGTGCCGAGGCGAAACAGCGGGCTCGCGCTGTTGCGCACATACGAAAGCCCACCGGTACCCGGAATCTCCTCGAGCTTTGCAGTGCCGTCCGTGACGATCAGCTCCGCCGGTGCCTGTGTCATGAGCACCGTGGGCACCGGTTGCGTCGTTGACTTCGGCGGGACCGCCGCACGAATGGCGGCGTTCGGGCCGTCCGCCGCGATCTTCGTAAACTCCGGTGGCAACTTGGTTGTAACGGACCAGGGGCCCTCGAGCTTTTTCGCCGTCAGCCAGCGCTCACCGGCCAGCAAATAGAAACTCTGGCCTTTCGCATCAGTAAACGTCGGCCAGTTCGCGTTCACGACCACCTGCAGTGTCGTCTTCTCCAACGTCTGCAGCGCAGGCTGGCCGTTAACGAACAACAATATGGTCGGGATGTCGCGGACGTAGATAGGCGGTGGCTTGGTGCTGAAGCCCGGTGGCGCCGGCGTCTCCAACACGCCGTCGGCCAGATGCGCCAGGAAAAAATCGAGCGGAATATCCAGGCTGGTCCGTGTCGCGGCGTTCTTGATCGCATCGGTATAGGCGGCAGGCACCTTGCCCGAGAACACCACGTGGTCCACTTTCGGCGCACGCACGGTTACCAGGCGCGCAGGGAGATTGACCTCTGTCGTTCCGCTCACAGTCATCGTGCCGTAGCGCACCGCCGATCCGTCCGACGGGCTGAGCTCGAACGCAATCCCGGCCTCGAAGCGCTCAAACCCGGGCCAGCTTCGAACCTGCGGGGCGTACAGCAGCACCGAGTGGCCGCCCATCAGGCGCCGCTGGGGATAAACGAAACTGGGGGCCCCATCGATCCCAACAAGGGGCGCTTCCGCAGCGCCCGCAGGCTGCACCTGCGCGCCCTTGGTCTGCGCCGACGCGATCGATGACATTGCAGCCAGCACAACGAAGACCGCGCTCTGTGCGAGCAGCTGTGAGCGGGGTTTCACGATCACACCTTCCTTGTGTCGCAGAGCTCTTCGATGATCGCGACTAGCGGGTACGTCGCGGCATCGGACGCGACGCGGGACGGGACATGCTTCGCGCCGGTCGCTGGCTCGCGGACGGGCGCGTGGAGGGCATCGACGGTCGCGTCGACGGCTGCTGCGACGGTCGGGTCGACGGTTGCTGCGCCGGAAGAGTGGTCGGCCACCCCGGACGATTCTCCGGCGGGTTGACCACGATCGGCCGGTCGTCGTCGTACCAGTACCCGGGATTGCCGTAATAGCTCCCGTAGTACCCGCCGTAGCCGTAGCTGACGCCGATGCTGGAGCTGCTGGAGCCGGACGATTCGCATCCGGCGATGCTGACCAAGGTCATCCCCAGGATTCCCCAGCACAGCAGTCGAAGGGCGCTGTTCATGGCGCCTCCTTGCGGGCTGCGGTCCACTCGGCCACGGCAACCGGCGCGCCCGTCGGGTCGAGCAACAGAGCCACAGAGGTGCCGTGCGCGGCGGTTGGCTCCATGACGACGGCGCCACCGGCAGTGCGTGCCTTGGCCACGGTGTCTGCTACGTTTTCCACCCGGATGTATGGAACCCATGTCGTCGGGACCTTGGCCGGCTTCGGCAGAATGCCGGCACGGTAGTATCCGCCGGCCGCGAGATAGAGGCCGGGTGTTTCGTCTGAGTTCGCCCCGTCCACCACCTCGTAGCCAGCGACGCTCTTGTAGAAGTCAGCCATCCTCGCCGGATCGTCCGCCCACAGCTCCACCCACAGCCACTGGTTGTTGTCGCCGGCGTAGTCCTCGGGGTCGCCTGTCGTGGAGTCGATGACCCCGAACGCCGCCCCTTCGGGATCGCTGAACACCGCGACTTTGCCCCGCTGCCCAAGCGTCGCTGGGGCCATCAACACCTTGCCACCACCAGCCGTCACGCGCCCCGCGGCCGCTTCGACGTCCGCGACGGACACCAGGCCCACCCAGCGAGCATCGGGCTTGATTGACCGATCGCGCGCGTTCGAGAAGACCATCCCACCAATCGGGGTGCCGTTCGCAACGACGAGGGTATAGGTCTTCTTATCGTCCTTCGGCCCGTAGGTCTCAAACTTCCAATCGAAGACCTTGCCGTAGAACTCGGCGGCCACGCCCACGTCACGAGTCAGCAATTCAGCCCAGACCCACCGGCCCGGATGTTTCTGCTGCGTGGGCGGATCGGTAATCGGTGGCCAGTACGTTTCGGGGGTCGCCGCTGTTGCGGCTGCCATGGCCAGGAGACCGATCGCGCAGCACAGGGCTCTGCTGCGCAGAATACTTCGAGGCATCGGGGGGATTCCGTGAGACCTGGCGGGATGCCGCATACTGATCGCTAAATAACCCCGTATCAAGGCAGCTGCCCCTGTCGAGAAGATCGGTGAGGGCATTCCTCTGTGCGGCTATCACGCTCCCGCTTCTGCTGGCGTCGGTGCGCGCATCGGCGCAGGAACTGGAGCCGCGGGCCTACTCGAACGCTCCGGTCGGGCTCAACTTCCTCGTCGCCGGCCTCAACTATATCGAAGGCGGCATCGCCACCGATCCGGCGGGGCCGATCGAGAACGCTGAGCTCGCGGTTTGGAGTCCCGTCCTGGGTTACGCGCGTACGCTCGACGTCGCGGGCAAGTCTGCGAAGGTCGACGTCGTCGTTCCTTACGGCTTTCTCTCGGGCACGGCGGATGTCGCCGGCCAGCCGCGCGATCGAGAGGTCTCCGGCTTCTGGGATCCGAAGCTTCGTTTTTCGATGAACTTCTTCGGCGCTCCGGCGCTCGCTGCGCAGGAGTTCGCGCGCTACCGGCAAGACTGGATCATGGGAATGAGCCTGCAGGTCGGAATCCCGCTCGGCCAGTACGACGACGAGCGCGTGGTCAACCTCGGCACTAACCGCTGGTCGATCAAGCCGGAACTGGGGGTCTCGAAAGCGTTGGGACGCTGGACGGTCGAGCTCGCGGCGGCTGCCACATTCTATTCCGACAACGACGACTACTTCGGAAATCAAACCCGCGAGCAGGAGCCAGTCTATTCCGTCCAGGGGCATCTGCTTTACACCTTTGCCTCGCGAATCTGGCTCGGCGTTGACGGCACTTACTATGAGGGCGGCACCACCACGATCGACGGAGTCGAATCGAGCGATCCGTTGCGCAGCTCGCGCCTCGGGCTCACGCTCTCCCTGCCTGTCAACGCGCAGAGCTCGATCAAGCTCTTCGCCCACAGTGGCATCTCAGTCCGCACCGGCACCGACTTCGACGCCATCGGGGCCGCTTGGCAATACAGGTGGGGCGGAGGCCTGAAGTAGTGCCGCTGGCCTACGGCTTGCTCCGCGCACCCATGGTGCGAAAGAACCGACGCCGATCGCTCTCAAAATGGTACAGCTTCGCCACTTCGATTCGCTTCGCCAGGGAAACTGAAGACCAATACGGCCGCGAGGGTACCGATCAGCGGACCTACCCAATAGATCCACCATCCCTGCCATTCTCCTGAGATGATTGCCGGGCCGAGGCTGCGAGCGGGATTCGTGCTCGTGCCGGACAACGGGGCCTCGACATACACCATCACGGCATACAGAAACGGAAACATCGCCGGCGTGAATGGGCGAAGTCTTCGAAACCCGAGCGATACGCATAACACGCCGATCAAGGCGAAGGTCGCGATCGCTTCACCCATCAACACGGTCCCAAGGGCGTAGCCTTCGCCTGGCAGTGTTGCGCCGAACGCCACGCTGCGGCCCATCGCACCCCAACCAAGGAGCGGCAGCGCGCCCACTGTTGCACCGACCAGCTGCGCGAAGACGTAGCTGAGGGCAATCCGCGAGTCGAGCTTGCCCATCAGCCAGAACCCCAAGGTGACGACCGGGTTGATGTGCGCCCCGCTTTCTTCCCCGACGGGAGACAAGGCAATGAGGGCTCCCGTGGTGCCAAAAAGAAAACCGGTGATCAGCGGCCGCACTCCTTCGTCCGGCACGACTCGCACGACAGGACTGCCGGCGCCGAACATCAGGATGACCAGAGACAAGCCGACCAATACCAGCAGTGCCGTACCGACCAACTCGGAAAGCAGCGGCTGCCAGGGAACACGCCGACCGCGTACATTCAGGCCTTTGTCCTGCTCGCTTAGTCAGCCTGCCTACGTGCCAGACCGTAGTATTCGGCTACCGCCAAGACGGTCGGCGCGCATCCGCTCCAGAGCGACGATCGCGACCCACGCATACAGCGTCACCGCGACGAACAAGCTGAAACGCACCGCGAACCCCCGATAGACGTCGTTGCCCGCGGCGCTGTCCTGCACGGCGGGGCCGAGCAGGATCAGCATCGTGACGACCACGTTTATCCAGAAGGACGGTGCAAAGCGCGTGGCGATGACTCCGCACAGCTTGCCTCCGAAGTAGATGCCAAACAGCAGCATCCACAGGAAGAACATCCACAGGCTGGGCTGGATCTGGAGCACGAACCAGAACAGCATTGCGAGGCAACCGGCGAGGAACGTTGACCCCAGCAGCTCGCGCCCCGCTTCCCGTGCGCTGACAACCGACCCCTGCTGCCCGAGCAGCACGGTCTTCATGATCGTCGGCATGTAGAGGGTGGGATTGGAGAACGTCACCAGCAACGGCGGCAGAACGATCAGCGTAGCACGCAAGGCGATCCGCAGGCCCGCTTCGTCGGCAGCGGCCGTTGGAGCCGGTCCCGGGCCGCCCCTGCCCGGGATCCTCCCCGGAAAGACGGGATAGATGATCCACTGGCAGACGATCGCGAGCGCGATGCCGACCGCGAGCGCGTCGACAACGGCGGCCGCGAAGCAAGATGCAACAAGCCCCGCGGCCGGAATCAGTGTGAAGCCGACGGTGAGGAGCGTACCGACCAGCGCCTCGCCGCGACCAACGCTCACGAACACGCTCAGATACAGACCCGCGGCGATGATCAGAACCGCGGATAACGCGTAGTCTCTCAAGAACGGGATCAGCAGCAACCCCACACCCGTAGTAACCAACACGACCACGATCAGCCCGAGCAGACCCTTCAACCCAGGGGGTTGCGCCGGCGTGGCCGTAAGCAGCACAGCAAACAGCGGCGCGAGGAAAGGCAACGGCATGCGGAGGCCGTAGGCGAAGACAAGGGATAACGCCACGACTGCAGCGAAGCGGAACGTGCGCCGGGCGCCGATCGGCATCACGGCATCATTCCAGTTCAATGGACATACGACAGCAAGCTTGCAATGCGGATGTATGCCTTGCCGAGCAGCTTCAGCAGCCCGGTCCCTTCGCTGTAGACCATGACGGAAGCCTGCCCACCGATGCGCAACTGCTCCCGCAACGCCGAGTCCTGCTCGCTATCAAAGCCGATGATGACCGGGAAGCGCTGCGACTGGCGCAACCAGTCGCGGTCGTTCTGGATAGTCGGCAGGGCTCCCGCCGGCGGGGTTGCGACCCGCGCCGACGCCGAGGCCGAGGCTGCGCACCTCGCCCCGAAACACCTGTCCCGGCAGCACGTCGAACAAGATCTCGACCGCGTCCCCACCTTCATGTGACCCAGGTTGTTCTCGGTGAACTCCGCGTTGACCCACAAGTCGTGAATGCCGATGAGCGTCAGCACGGCGCTGCCGGTACCGGCGAACTGGCCGACCTCGGCGCGCAGGTCCGTCACGACGCCGCGTGTTGACGCCTTGATCACTGTGTTGGCGAGGTCCAGCTCCGCCTTGTCCACTGCCGTCAGCGCCGTGTTGAGTATCGTATTGTTATCGGCATCGTCACCGCCCATCTGTTCGATGGCCCGCTGGATGTCGGCCTCCGCAGCCGTCACCTGCGCCCGCGCCGTCTCCAGGCTCGCGCGGGCGAGTTCCACCCGGCGCACCGAGATCGTACCGGGGTCCCGTTCATGCAGTCGCTCCAGGCGCACGGAGTCCTGACGCGCCTTCTTCTCATTTGCCTGCGCTGCACGCAGATTCGCCCGGGTTGTCGCCACGACCGCGCTGCCGGCACCCACCTGCTTGCGCGCGTTCTCGAGATCGGACCGTGCCTTGTTCAGGGCGATCTGATACTGCGACCGGTCGATCTCGAACAGCGGCTGACCCTCCTCCACTTCCTGGTTGTTGCTGACGGATACCTTTGTCACCTTTCCCGCGACCTGCGGAGCAACCCCGATGACGTATCCCTCGATCCTCGCCTGGGTCGTGTACGGCGTGTAGCGATCGGCGAGCAAGTACCACGTAAGGCTGAGCAGTATCGCGATTACTACGGCGAGCGTCCCCTTCCTGACCGAGCGACCGGCAGCTTCTTGCCGCGCTTCGCTGCTCTTCTCGGCTTGAACCTTCCTGCGGTCGTCCCGTTCAGGCTCGTCGTCGACGAGGCCTTGCTCGCTTCCTGCCTCGTTTTTCGTATCACTCATCGCGACGTCTCCGATCAGTTTGACGGCCCATCGGCCTCCGCAGGCAAGGGTGCGTCCAGCAGATCGCCCCACTTCGTTCGAGTGCGCATCGTCTCACGCACAGACTCTGGAACCAGTTGCTCCACCGGCATGTCCAGCCAACCGCCGCCGATGGCCCTGTACAGCTCGACCACAGCACTGACGTGATCACCCTGATTGACCAGCTGCCGCTCCGCCTGTACGAACAAGGCCTGTTGAGCGTCCAGCACTCGCTGAAAATCCGCGAAGCCCTCCTGATACAGCGTGTTCGCAAGCTCGAGTGAGCGCTCCGCGGCTCGCAGCGCATCGCTCAGTATCCCTTGCTGTTCACCCGTCTTTATCACTCTGATCGCGGCATCATCGATCTCGCGTGCCGCCTGCAGCACACTGTTCTGAAAAGCTTCGATCGATAGCTGCAAGCGGGCGTCCTGCAGCCGCACATTGTTCCGGATCCGGCCGTAGTCAAATATGTTCCACGTCAGCGCAGGGCCGGCGGCGGCGCTGACGATGTCCGGCGTGGAGCCGAGCGTGTCCGAGGACCAGCCGATGTTGCCCAGGAGCATAATGGCCGGGTAGTAGTCGGCTTCTGCAATGCCGATCTGTGCCGACTGGGCCGCTATCTGCCAGGCGGCCGTGCGGAGGTCCGGTCGACGCAGCAGCAAGCGTGCCGGAATGTCCTGGATGACCACCTGCTCGATTGTGGGCAGCTGCCCACTCACCGACGCAAGCTCGGGCACGTCCCCGGGCGCCCGACCGAGCACCGCCCCCAGGGCGTTTCGAATCTGGATCAGGGTCGCCTCCAGATCCGGTATGGTCGACAGAGTGGCGAGGTACTGAGTCTTGGCTTGCTGTACGTCGAGCTCCGCTCCCTCGCCGGCCTCGAAGATCCTCTCAGTGATCTCCAGGCTCCGTTTCTGTATGACCACGTTCTCGCGCGCGATGGCGATTCGAAGCAGCGTCGTGCGGTAGGCGAAGTACAGATCCGCCACCTGCGCGCTCAGCAATACCTGAACGTCCCGCTGATTGGTGATCGAGGCGAAGAACCCGGCTTCCGCGGATTCTATGCCCCGCCTGAATTTTCCCCAGAAATCCAGCTCCCAGCCTACGTCGAAGCTCGCCCCATATGCCGTGTAGCTCTGGTCCCGGTCGGATGTCTGTCCGCCTTTGACCTGTCGATCGGCATAAGTCGCAGCGCCGCTGAGCTGCTGCAGCTGTGGGTAGCGGTTGCTGCTCGCGATGCCGAGCACGGCGCGACTTTCCAGGATTCGCAGCCCTGCGATCCGCAGGGACGGATTCTCGCGCCGCGCCGTCTCGATCAGGTTGTTCAATACCGGATCGTCGAACAGCCGCCACCAAAAGCTCAGATCGACCTCGGCCTGCTTCTCCGGGGCTCCGATCTGGCCATATAGATCGGACTGCCAGTCGTTGAGCCAGGCAACCTCGGGTTCCTCATACTCGGGGCCGAGGGTGGTGCAAGCACTCAGCATCGTCACCGTCACGTACGCGACCGCTGTAGCGATGCGTCGTCCCGGAGCCGTATTCATGATTCGCGGCACTCGAAATCAACTAGGGTCGGTCAGCATCGGATGCTCACGCAAGCCGGCGGTAGAACCGCACGATGCCCTCCTCGGCAACGAGCATCGTGACCACCACGACGATCAGCGCCACGAGCCCGTGGAACCGCCCGCCGAAACTCACGGAGTCGCCGAACACGAAATCGATGGCTTCCAGAATTACGAACTTCGACCCGAAAAGCACCAGCCACGCACAGAAGAAGCGCATGAATCTCGCGAAGCCGCCTTGCCGCGCCTTGAAGAAGGCTGCCACGTGATGCTCGACGGCTATCGTCAGCTTCAGAAGGATCTGCAGCAGCAAGGCAGCGAACAGGGACACCGTAAACGAGTCGACAGCAACCTGCCGCCAGTATTGGGCGAACAGATTCAACACCACGAGATCGATCAGGATTGCGGTGAAATACCGCACGAACACCCTTTGTCTGTTCGAGGGGGCTTGCGCAGAGGCCGGTAGCAGTAAGTCGTCGTCCGTTGTTGTCATCAGCTATTCCCTCGTCCCACATACCAGCGCGATTCTGCACGAAGCGTATCGGCATCGCATCGCGATACGGTGGGGTTCAGTCCCGGACCCTCATCGAGGATCCGAGCATGCGACGCCGGCCTGACCCGGCTCTCGAAATCGTCTAAGGTACAGCACGCTGCACGTCGGGCCGGGCGATGCAAGCGCGCAATGTGTCCAGTGACCGGGCCGTAACTGCAGTTCGAATCCTGGTAAGCCAAGACAGGCAGGTGAACCGTGACGCCCCCGTGAGGATGGTCAATCAGAACTGGTGGATCACCACGCTGATGGTCCAGCAGCACAAGTACTGTCCGCCGCTCACGAAGGACATCAAGTGCGACGTGCTGATCGTCGGCGGCGGATTCAGCGGCATCAGCGCGGCCGCGGAATTCCTGCGCAAGGGACTGAGCGTGGTGCTGATCGAGAAGAACATCGTCGGCGGCAGCTCGTCGGGCCGCAGCGCCGGGTTCCTGACTCCCGACAGCGAGCTCGAGCTGCATCAGCTGGTTCGCCGCTACGGCGCCAAGGCCGCCGGCGGAGATCTGGGAAGCGCCCTGCCGCGGCATCGACCGCATCGTCGAGCACCATCAAGAAGCACGACATCGAATGCGGATTGCTGAAGCAGGATTCGCTGTTCCTCGGGCTCGGCGCGGGCGGCAAGGAGGCGGTGGAGTCCGAGCGCGAGTGCCGCGAAAGCGTCGGCTTCACCGATCAGCGCACCTACGACGAGAAGCAGCTGAGGGCATCCTCGGCGCGCAGGGATACACCGCGGGAATCCGCTACGGCGGCACTTACGGCATCAATCCGCTGCCGTGCCTGCAGGGATTCAAGGATCTGCTGATCGACAACGGCATGCAGGTCTTCGAGAGCACCGAGATGGAGCGGCTCGAGGATCACACGGCCTATACGCACGCCGGCAGCGTGACGGCGGACCACATCATCATCGCGGTCGACAAGCTGAGCGACGTCGATCAGCCCGCTCGCCGACGAGATCTTCCACGCGCAGACATTCCTGAGCGTGACCGAGCCGCTGACCGACACGGAGCTGCGGATCCTGTTTCCGTCCGGCGAGCAGATGCAGTGCTGGGACTCCAAGCTCGTGTATTCGTATTTCAGGCTGACCGGCGACAATCGCCTGCTGCTCGGCGGCGGCACCCCGATCACGACCTTCCTCAAGGATGCCTACAACAATCCCGGCGTCATCAGGCGAGTCATCAAGGACTTCCGCAGCCATTTCCCGGAGCTGCGCGATCTGTCCTTCATCCAGTTCTGGCCGGGCCAGATCGACATGACGCGCGACCTGCTGCCGGTCATCGCGAGGCCGCCCGAGCACCCGCACATGCGCTTCATCCTCGGCTGCGTCGGGATTCCGTGGGCGACGTTCTGCGGCAGTTTCGCGGCGAGGAACGTGCTCGGCGAGGCGGACGAGGACTACAAGAAGTACTTCAACTACTTCTCGAACCAGCGTCATTTCGCGCTGCCGAGCGGCCTCGGCAAGGTCATCGGCAAGCCGCTGCTGTTCTCGCTGACGCAACAGCTGGGCGAAGTTCTACCAGGTCGACACGCTGCGCAGCCACGCAGGGACGGAGAAGGAGTTCTGATCCGTCTATGGGCGCAGAACAGATCCGACTCGAGGAACACAAGCAGAAGAAGGCTTCCTGGAAGCAGTGGGGACCCTACCTCAGCGAGCGGCAATAGGGCACCGTTCGCGAGGACTACAGAGTTACGTTCGGCCATAAGCCAGCTGGCCGGCGACATACGTCGCCTGAACAGCCCGGTCGTCGCCGAGCGTCATCTGGATGAACAGCGCCTCGTGGATGTCCTGCCGAACTCCATGCGGTATTTGATGATCGGCGTCGACTTCATGTCGAGCACGACGATGTCGGCCTCCATGCCTGGGGCGATGCTGCCGACCTTGTCCTCGATGTACATCGCGTGTGCAGTGCCGCGTGTCGCCAGGTAGTAGGCGTGGCCGGCGGTCAGCTCGTTGTTGTTAAGCTGCGCCGCCTTGTAGGCCTCGTTAAGTGTCGCAGGATCGAGAACGAGGTGCCGGCGCCGAGGTCGGTGCCGAGCCCGACCCGCACCGGCCGTTCCTTCTGCATCGCGCGGAAAATATTGAAATAGCCACTGCCCAGAAAGAAGTTGGACGTCGGGCAATGCGAGATCGCAGAGCCTGTCCGGTGCATGCAGTGCATTTCATCGTCGTAAGATGGATGCCGTGGCCGAACACCGCGCGCGGCCGGCACAGCGAGTGGTGGTCGTAGACGTCGAGATAGCCCTTGCGCTCCGGAAACAACTCTTTCACCCAGGCGACTTCGTCCTTGTTCTCCGAAACGTGGGTCTGCATGTAGCAGTCGGGATGCTCGCTCCACAGCGCGCCAGCGGATTCGAGCTGGTCGGGCGAGCTGGTCGGCGCAAAGCGCGGCGTGATGGCGTACATCAGCCGGCCCCTGCCGTGCCATTTCCTGATCAGCGCCTTGAAGTCGTCGTAGCCGTCTTGGTCGTGTCGAGCAGGTAATCCGGCGCGTTGCGGTTCATCAGCACCTTGCCAGCCGCGAGCCGCATGCCGAGCTGCTCGGCCTCCTCGAACAGCGCGTCGACCGATTGCGGGAAGACCGTGCAATAGACGCAGCCGCTCGTGATGCCGTTTTTCAGACTTTCGTTGAGAAAAACCTTGGCGACCGCGCGCAAATTCCTTGTCGGCATATTTGTGCTCGGTCGGAAAGGTGTATTTGTTCAGCCAGTCCAGCAGTTGCTCGCCAAAGGCGGCGATCATCGGCGTCTGCGGAAAGTGGACGTGGCTGTCGATGAAGCCGGCGAGATCAGTGAGTCCTTACCGTTTCCTTGACGCCGTTCCCGGTGGAAGCTGCGACCGAATCTTGTTGGCGGCCCGAAATGGGTGATCTTGCCGGCCGCCATCGCAACGATCGCATCGGACTCGTAGCGCATGGCCGATCCATTCCGACCTTGAAGGGATCCGAGAGAAGGAGGACCGGACCACGAAGGCATGGCATCTGTTCTGATCTCGTTCGTCATAGCAAAAAAAAAAAAAAAAGGGGTGCGGAACACCTGGTCCCGGAGCGATGATGGGATCGATAGATCATCAATCGCAGGTCGTCCAGATCGGAGTTCGCGGGATCGTCCTGTGACACGGGCGAATAGCGCAGCCGCATCATCAGCCCCTCCGGGGCCGCTGGCGACGTCCACTGCAGGTTCAGGTCGGAGTCGTCCTTCGCGGGGCTGCCCGGGTCCTGCGGATCCGAGCCGTTGACCCACAGGCCGTACAGGCTCAGCCCCTCACCGACGGGAATTGTAGGCGGCGCGCAGCATCCAGGCGTCCTCGCGGTCGCGGTTAAGTCCTCGACCTGCACGCTGGTGTAGCCGGGATAGCTGCTCGAGGGCTCTGGATGTCGGTGTCGCCGCCGGCGCTGGTGTGCGCTGCCGAGAACAGGGCACCCCGACGCCGAGCTCGACCTCGCCGCCCCACTGCTGGAGGAGCGCCGCGCCACGGAGCAGGCGTCGCCCGTGCTCTGCTGACGATACTGCAGCGCGAACTGCAGGCGCAGGTCATCGCGTAGCGGCGGCGCGAACTCCGGCTCGGTGTAGAAGATATCAATGATGTCGTCACTGTAGAAGTCAATGCACCGAACCAGAGATCGCCTTCCTGTAGTTGGCGCCGGCGACGTAGACGCCGCGTTCGATTCCTCGGGGGCGCCGGCGACAGTCGCCATCGACACGAACTCGTCGCAATTGCGCTCCTTGATCTTGTCGAAGTAGCCGGCGCCCCAGCGCCATTCGGCCTTGCCTCGCCACCGCCTACAGGCCCTGCAGCACGACGGCGATGAAAGGTCGGGGTCATGCGGGAGTCGTTCTGGTCGAGGTAGGGCGTGTCCAAGGGGCGCGCCCGACGGTGATCTGCGCGTCTTCGCCGAGCAGCAATTCGGGGTACGGCTCGCCCAGAGCCGCGTAGACCGTGCTGGCCGGCCTTGAGCAGCGGGAGCCGTCCTTGTCTCGGGCCGTAGAGCCGCGCGAGCCGTAGCCGGTCGCGCCGAGGGCGAGACGATCGCGGAAATAGCCCGACTTGAATCCGACCGACCCGCCAAGGGCCCACGCTTCGCTTTCGCTGCCGTCGTACATGTCGCGGCCGAGATAGTAGGAGCGCATCTGGGCGTCTGCAGTCGGTGTCTTCCCACGCCTTGCGCGCGCTTCGCGTACCCAGTCGTCGTGCGCTCGCCCGAAGCCTCGTCCAGCGGCGCTCTTGCCCGCTACGGTCGATGATGAACTGTTCGCTGTCGGCGTTGTTCTGCTGCTCGCGTCGCGGCGACTCCCGGCAGCGGAGCGCGAGGCAGCGTGACGAAACCGCGCAGAGCACTCGCGTCGCGAGGCTGAAAGACTACGCCTAAGAGAATCTCCAGCAGCTCCTCCAGCGGCACCAGCGAGGAGTACCAAGGGCACGATGGGCACGAAGACGATGTTTGAAAGCGCGGCGACAATCTGGCTGGGTGACGGGGAGCACGCGCATGGTTGGTACTACTTCGAGGCCGTTCCACAGGTCGGCGAGCGCACGGGACGTCAGCGGCACCGAGCAAATGCTCATCGGGCGCCGTGTTGCCGCGAAACGATCTACACGTCGAACTGGTGCACAGAGCGCTTGGTCAGTGTGAAGTCTTCGACGTCTGCCGACGCGCCTCGGCCTGGGCCAGCTCCGGCGCAAACATGATCGACGGGCCGGTCACTAGACTTACAGCAGACAAATGATGTAGCCGAGGACCTCGAGCCTGAACTGGAGCAGATTGGCTCCCATATGGAAAATGCGGTTGGCCAGGTTTCCGGCGAGTAAGACGCCATGCGCCAGCAACACGAGGAACGAACGCGTAGACGATGCTGGGCAGAAACCCCAGCCCGCCGGCGCGGTCCGGATGCGTTGGCACCAGGCGCAACTCGATGCGCGATACGTGCCAGAGAAACCGCGCCCAGATGAAAATACGAAAGTACCAGCGGATCAGCAAGAACTGGAAGATAGGCAAGCTCACGTAGCCAAACCACATTCCCGCAAGCGAGAGTCGCGGCCCTGCGGCCGATGGAATCGCGTACCACGTGGCCGTGTCGAGCGCAACGAACTGTCGCCAGACGACCAGAATCCCGACCACATACACGAAGACGAGCAACAGGCCCTCTGCAAGTGGCGAATTGCGGAGTCGGAAGGCCGCAGCGATCGCTGCATCGAAGCGCGTCATCGCGCTGTCTGGAATCAAGTGACGCTCGAGGAACAGCTTGACCACGTTGCGCATGCGCCGGTGGACGACGATCTCCGCACCGATCAGCAGCGGTACTACAACGAGGAAGCGAACGTGAACTTCGACATCCGCCAGGAAGGGCACCGACGCATTCCCGCCTAGCAGCTGGCCCCCGACTGCTGCGAGCACCAGGAGCGGCAACCAGCAGATGCCCGCGATGAACGACGATGCGTCGGCGCACCAGCAGCAGCGCGTCGTCAGCCAGATGCGACCGACGCATGAGCTGGAACAGGGGACCCCCCAGAACCAGCGAGAAGTCCTGCGGATCCTGCAACAGATCGTCAGCGGACCCCGGCATGCCGGATTTCATATGCGATTCCCTCATTGACGCGAGCCGAGGACTCAGATTGCCGCCACTCTTGACGCTCTCGACCGCTTTCTGCATGTGCGGCGCGGTCCTCCATGACCAATCGGTAGCCGATGTAGTACTTGTAGATGTTGCTGACGTAGGTGACCGTCTCCGCGCCGATCTTTTCGGCCGCCACGTACTCGACGTTCTGAAACCACACGTTGGGGTCGAGCCCGCGCTCGGGCGGCCTCCTTGCGAAGCTGCGAAACGCGGCCCGCGCCTGCGTTGTACGAGGCGAAGGCGAACAGGGCCTTGTCGAGCTCCGTCATGGCCTCATCGCCGTAGTAATGATCGATCATCCATCGCATGTACTTGATGCCGGCGTTGATATTCGCCTCGACCTCATGGACGTCTCCCACATTCATGTCCTTGGCGGTCGCAGGCATCAGCTGCATGACCCCGATCGCGCCCACCGAGCTCTTTGCGTTCTGGTTGAGCTGCGACTCCTGGTAGCCCTGCGCACCCATCAGCACCCAGTCCACGTCATATTGTTCGCCATACTTCTGGAAATACTGGATGAGCGCGAAGAACTTTTTCCGCTCCTCCTCGGACGCTGCATTCTTCACATACTTGACGTTCTTAAGGTAGCGCGTCATGAGCTGATTACCGATCGAGGTGCCGACCTTGTTGCGCGTCGCGAAGTCGTCCAGCGCCGCCTTCAGCTGCGGGCTGTCCTTGCGCAGGGCCCAGGCGACCTCGGCGCCCGTGCGTACCGCGATGTCGTCGTGCACCGTCAGCTTCGGAAAGATCTGCTTCCAGAAATCCGCGATGTGTTTGTCGACGACGAGGAGTGGAACGAGGCCGGCGTCGAGCATCTCGAGCAGGTCCTCGTCCTCCAGCGTCTCGGGGGCTTCCCTGAGCGTGACCAGCGGTTTCTTTGCGGCCGCAAACTTCCTGTTCAGGCCGGCAAGGCTTTCGTAGTAGCTCGACGATTTGCGAACGAAGACGGTCTTGCCGGAGAGGTCATCAAGGCTCGCAACTCTCGGCGAAGCCGGCCCTGACACCACGACCTCGCTGACATCGCTGAGGCCGGCGGACCGTGAAGTCCACCAGTTTCCGGCGCTCGGGCGTGATGGTGATATTGCCGGCCGCAATGTCGCCCTTGCCTGCAACGAGCCCGGGCAGCAGCTGGTCGCGCGCCACCGGGATGAGTACCACTGGCACCTTCAGGTTCTTGTTCTTGAGTTTCTTTCGGCGGCGAGCTTCTTGTTGAGCTCGTCTTCGAACAACCGGGAGAAGTCAACAACGGTGCCGCGCTGCGTACCCTTGTCATGGAAATAGAAGGTCTTGCTGTTGACGGTCAGCACCCGGATGACCCGCCGCTCGATCATCCCGTCGAGATCACCGGTCCAGGGCTTCTGCTGCTTTTCGAGATCGATCGTGAGGGTCCCGTCGGCCGCTTCCTGCGCAGCCGGCTCCTGGGCCGGCGCGGGAGGCACGGGCGTGGACTGTGCCGATGCGGGCGCGGCCGAGTCGGCGGGGGTGTCGGTGTCGCCCGCCGGTGACGAATCTTTGCCGCATGCGGCCAGTGTCATCAGCACGAAGGCCATGCTCAAGCCGAATGCGAAAGAGATGAGCCTGGTTTTCATCGTGGCACCCATTGAGCTGTTTATGACCCCACCCAATTCACGAACTCGAGTATATCGGTGGGCCGTGTGCTGCTGGCACTTTTGCCTTAGGATCCGCAGTGGTTGCCAGCCGCAACCGAATCTGGGCCAACAATCATGGCTGGACTGCGCGACTCGTTCTCCAACAAGTACCTCGATCCGGCGAGCAGCCTCGGCGAGGTGCTGTTCGGCCTGATAATGACGCTGACCTTCACGCTGAGCGCCGGCATCATGCTGCAGGAGGAAGGCCGGGAGGGCGCTCGGCAGCTCCTGATTGCCACGATCGGCTGCAACATCGCCTGGGGCATCATCGACGGCGCCCTGTACATGGTCGGCCAGTTGTTCGAGCGCGGGCGTCGCCGGCATCTCAAGCAGCGAGTGCGCGAAGCCAAGGAGGACGGCGATGCGGTCGCGCTGGTCGCGACCGAGCTGGATGACATCGTTGCCGGCGTCACGACGCCGGTCGAGCGCCAGGGTTTATACCGGCGCATCGTCGATCAAGTGCGGACCGGTGTGATCCCGCCAAACCGCGTGACGCGCGAGGACTTCTTCGGCGCCATCGCGAGCTTCTGGCTGGTGTTCGTCGCCAGCCTGCCGGCAGCGATTCCCTTCCTGTTCATCGACGAGGCGTGGGTGGCATTGCGCGTGTCGAACGCCGTACTCCTGGCGCTGCTTTTCTACGTGGGCTACGCCTGGGCGCGCCGTACAATGGCGAAGCCCGTGCTGACAGGGTGCGTTTTCCTGCTGGGCGGAGTGGCGTTGGTCGCAGTCGCGATCGCGCTTGGCGGTTGAGGCTTCGAGATGGGGTTTTTTTTTTTTTTTTTTTTTTTTTTTTTTTTTAAAAAAAAAAAAAAAAAAAAAAAAAAAAATATCACCGCCCGAACGGAGTGCCGGACAGACGGCGAACGAGGAGGAGTCATGCAACGCACGCAACTCGCAACTACAGTGCTGGTTGGAATGATGTCTGCCGTCTTGCTGGCGGGATGCAACCGTAAGGAACCGGAACAGGCCGCCGCGCCTGCGGCTCCGGAGGCCACCGCGCCAGCGCCAGCGGCCAGCGCCGCTTACCCGACGCGCGTCTTCTTCGGCGACACCCACCTGCACACCGCGTTGTCGCTGGACGCCGGCGCCGCCGGCGCCACGCTGCTGCCGGCCGACGCGTATCGCTTCGCGAAGGGCGAGGAGGTCACCGGCGCCAGCGGCCAGAAGGCGAAGCTGTCGCGACCCGCTCGATTTCCTGGTCGTGACCGATCACTCCGACCAGATGGGATTCGTCACCGACCTCAACGCCGGCAAGCCGGAGCTCCTCGCCAATCCGATGGCCAAGCGCTGGTACGACATGATGCAGGTCGGGGAAGAACGCGAAGCGACGATCGAACTCGTCACGACCTTCGCGCAGGGCAAGTTCCCGAAGGAGATCATGTACAACCCCGGCACGACGGGATACATCGCCACCTGGCAGGGCATCATCCAGGCCGCCGAGGACGCCAACGAACCCGGCAAGTTCACCGCCTTCATCGGCTACGAATGGACCTCGCTGGTCAACGGGCAACAACCTGCACCGCAACGTGATCTTCCGCGACAACGGCGACAAGGCGCGCCAGGTCGAACCGTTCACCAACTACCCGCCCGGCAGCTCCAATCCGCGCGACCTGTGGAAGTGGATGACGGCCTACGAAAGCAAGACCGGCGGCCAGGTGCTGGCGATCGCGCACAACGGCAACCTCAGCAACGGCATGATGTTCCCGCTGATCGAGTACGTTCAACGGCAAGCCGCTGGATCGCGAGTACGTCGAGAGCGCGCCAAGCGCGAACGCATCTACGAAGTCACGCAGATGAAGGGCGACGGCGAAACGCATCCGTTCCTGTCGCCGAACGACGAGTTCGCGAACTTCGAGACGCTGGGACAAGGGCAACCTCGACATGACCGAGGCGAAGAAGCCGGCGATGCTCGAGTTCGAATACGCGCGCTCGGCGCTGAAGAACGGCCTGAAGGTCGAAGCGGAACTCGGCACCAATCCGTACAAGATCGGCCTGGTCGGCAGCACCGATTCGCATACCGCGATGAGCACGCCGGACGACAACAACTTCTGGGGCAAGATCGCGCCGAACGAACCGAGCCCGGAGCGCTGGAAGCATCCGTTCGTGCAGACGGACAAGGGCGTGATCATGGGCTGGGAGCAGACCGCCTCCGGTTACGCCGCGGTGTGGGCCAAGGCGAACACGCGCGAGGCCTTGTTCGATGCGATGCAGCGCCGCGAGGTCTACGGCACGACCGGTCCGCGCATGACGGTGCGTTTCTTCGGTGGCTGGGATTACTCGGCCGCCGACGCGACCGGCGATCTCGCCGCCGCCGGTTACGCGAAGGGCGTGCCGATGGGCGGCGACCTCAAGGCCGCCGCGGCCGGCAAGTCGCCGACGTTCCTCGTCGCGGCGATGAAGGACCCGGAAGGCGGCAACCTCGATCGCATCCAGATCGTCAAGGGCTGGATGGATGCCAAGGGCGCGCTGCAGGAAAAGGTCTACGACGTGGTGTGGTCCGGCGATCGCAAGCCCGGCGCCGACGGCAAGCTGCCGCCGGTGGGCAACACGGTCGATGTCGCCAACGCGACATGGACGAACACCATCGGCTCGCCCGCGCTCATGAAGATGTGGCAGGACCCGGACTTCGATCCCGCGCTGCGCGCGTTCTACTACGTCCGCGTGCTGGAAATCCCGACGCCGCGCTGGACCGCGTACGACGCCAAGCGCTTCAAGGTGAAGATGGACGCGAAGGTGCCGATGACGACGCAGGAGCGCGCCTACACCTCGCCGATCTGGTACACGCCCGCCAACGCTGCGCCGGCACCGGCAGGCTGAGCTGCGCCGGAAAAAAAAAAAAAAAAAAAAAAAGCTAGTAGCTGCTGATCCCGCTGCCCCCCTGCAAATTGCGTCTTGATCAACTGCTGAAGGATCGTCACCAGGGCCGCGCTCGTCATTCCGAACATCAGAACGCCACTCCCAGCCTCCAGCGGACCCAGCAGCTTCCATCGCGCGCTCATCACCACGTCGCCATAGCCCAACGAGGAGAAGTTCACTGCTGAATGGTAGACCGCCTCATATAGCTCGCTGAACTCGCCCAAGCAGAGGAACAAGACTCCCCAGATAACGATCTGGAGAAAGTTGCCCAGCATCATGATGACCATCGCGATCAGGAGCGGGCGGACCTGTGAAAACAGTCCGTGATGTGGACATCCGGTCGGATTGCCGCATGTAATACCGGACGCTCCAGAAAGTGAATGTTGCCTGCAGCGCCAGACATATCAGCATCGTCGGCAGCCCGATCACCAGATTCCTCAGCATGGGCTGCTCCGTCTTGTTCGGCCGACTCAGCCCGCAGCCTGCATTCCACGCTCCGTCGGTGCCGCAGGGGTGTCCGGGTTGGTCGCCACCCACCCCATGAAGATCTGATAGCCCAGCGCCAGCAAGGTCGCGCCGACGAACATCCCAAGGATGCCGCTGCTCGCCATGCCTCCCAACGCGCCCAGCAAGATCACGGGCATGGGCGCATCGACGCCTCGACCCAGCATCAGCGGTTTCAGCACGTTGTCGAGCATGCCGGCGATGAACAGCAGCACGCTGTAGATGACGGCCGGCACGGTACCGTAGTCCCCGCTCACCCAGATGTAGACGATGACCGGCACCGTGACCAGCAGCGCCGGGACCTGCGCGATTCCCAGTACCAGCACGATCACCGCGAGCACGCCTGTAAACGGAATGCCGGCGATCATCATCACCAGGCCAACGACGATGGCCTGGATGAAGGCCACGCCGAGGACACCTTGCGCCACCGCACGAATGGTCGCGGTGGACAGCTTCGCAAATTCTTCGCCCCGGCCCGTGCCGACGATGCGATCGAAAATGGACCGGGTGCTTCGGGCTCCCGCCTGGCCGAAGGCCATGATGATCCCGGCAATGATGAATGAAGCCAGGAACAGCAGTACCGCGCCGCCGATGCTGGCAACCATCCCCAGCGCCTTCCTGGACAGGTCGCCGAGCTTCGGCTGCATGCTCTGAACGACTGCCGGCAGATCCGCATGGGCCTGCGACCAGACGCCGTGGACCTTCTTGCCGACGACCGGCCAGTCGGCAACTTTCGGCGGAGGCGCGGGAATCTGCAGCGTATTGTTCCGCACGCTGTCGACAAGGTCATGCACCGAATCGCCCAGCGAACCCATCAACACGGTAGTGGGCACCACGATCAGCACGATGCCGGCCAGCACCAGCAGGGTGGCCGCAAGCCCCTGTTTCCCGCCCAGTTTGCGGGCCAGCATCTGATGGATTGGAAAGAGCGCCACGGCCAGGATCAGCGCCCACACCATCAATGACAAGAAGGGCGAGAAAATCCGGTAGCACAGCACTGCCAGGGCGAACACCAACCCGGCTCGGATGAGGACATCCAGCAGCCTCCCGGACAGGCGCCTTTCGAGCTCGGGATCAGGCTTGTAAGGTGCATTCATGGTCGGGTTCCTGTTCTGAACGGAACGGGCAATCGTGACGTAACTCATTGGATGATCGGTGGCCGATCGCGGACCTTCGCGGGCCAGTCACCCTCCGAGGTTGCTGTGGATCGTGAGGGTAGAGGCTCAGGATGATCAGATAGAGCCATGTTACGCCGCGGATCGTCCGGGTGGCCATCGCCAACGAGCGCGCAAGCAATGTACCCGACGCGGACCTTCAGGCGATGGTCAAGTGGATTCTCGCCCTGAAGTGAGGTACACGTCGCGTCGGATTGGACGCCGATGCCGCCCCTTGATGACCACACGCTACGACCGCACGGCGATCGTGCTGCATTGGGTAATTGCGGTCGCGATTTTCGGGCAGGTTCTGTTCGGCTGGTATCTGGATGAGATCCCGCGCGGGACCCCGGCCCGCTCGGTCTACGTCAACCTGCACAAATCGACCGGGCTTACGCTCGGGCTCCTCATACTGGTTCGCGTCTACTGGCGCCTGACGCACAAGGCGCCCCTGCTGCCGGTCTCGATGCCGGATTGGGAACGTGCCGCCGCGCGCGTGAGCCACGTCGCCCTCTACGCATGCATGATCATCATGCCGCTCGCGGGTTACGTCGCCTCGAATTTCAGCAAGTACGGCGTCAAGTTCTTCAATGCTGTCCTGCTGCCGCCCTGGGGAATCGAAGACCCGCGGATCTACGAGTTCTTCAAGGGCGTGCACAGGGTGACGTCCTACGTTTTCGTCGCGCTCATCGCCCTGCACGTGCTCGCCGCCGTACGTCACCTCGTCCTTCGCGACGGGATTTTCGGCCGCATGTGGCCCGGCCGGACGGGCTAGCGACTGGAAACGACGAGGCCCCAGGGGCGCCCGCCAACAGCGATCCTGCGATCCACCGTTCCGGTCGCGACATCGATCACGGAGACGTCGTCCGACGGACCGTTGGCGGTATAGACCTTTCGGCCGTCGGGGCTGACGCCGATGCCCCACGGGCGCGTTCCGACATCGTGAATTTCCTGCAAGACGGCGCGCGCACCGACGTCGATCACGACCACGGATCGGCGGCGCCCACTGGAGACGAACAAGCGGCGGCCATCCGGCGCGAGCGCGAGACCCATGGGCAAAGGTGCGCTCGGCGTGGCACCCGATGTGGGCAGAGGGATGGTCGCGAGGACCCGATGCGTATTCGCATCGAACACCACTACGGACCCGCCAAGCTCTGCGCTGACGAATGCCGTCGCCCCGTCGGCCGCGAAGACGATCGAGCGCGGCCGGGCGGCTGTCGCGATGCGCTCCACGACCTTCAATGATTTCGTGTCGACGGCAACGACCGTATTGTCAGCTTCACAGGTAACGTAGACGAAACGTCCGTCGGGCCCCACGGTGACGCCCTCCGGCTCCTCGCCGATCTTCACATGCGCGACGATGCTGCCGCTCGCCAGGTCGAGCACCGACATCTCGGCGGTTTCCTCGTTGGAAACGTAGAGAGTCTTGCCGTCGGGCGAGAAATCGAAGGATTCCGGATCCTGCCCGCTCGGGAAAAGGCGAACCAGCTTGCGTGTCTCGAGATCGACGAGCCCGATGCCGTCTGCGGCACGGTCGGCCGGTGGCAGCTTCGACTCGTCGACGCCGGGGCCGCCGATCGGCGAGCCGGACAACGCGACCAGCAGTTGTTTGCCGTCCCGTGAAAGCTTCAGGCCGCGCGGCCGTTTCCCGACGGGGATGCGTTCGACCACCGTGCTGGCCCCAGCGTCGATGACGGCGATGTCACCGCCGGTTTCGTTTGAGACATAGATCCTGCCGCTGTCCGCGCTGGCGGGCTGGGAGGCGAAGGAGCAGGCCAAGGCGAAAGCCAAGGCGACCCATGGCGGGCGTGGTGCACGAAACATCGGACGAAGCCTAGCAGCTCCCGATTGACCAGGGCCTCGCAAAGCATCAAACGCGTGCAGAGCAGCCTCGGGTATCGGGCATCCGGCCGGCAATTGATCTCGCACTGCCGACCGCAGCTGCCCAGGTGAGCTTCGCCGCGGAGAATCGCCTCACGTCTGCGTTGCCGTCTCGACCGTGAGGGCGCCGGGACTGACCGCCCAGCGGCCGGCCCATGCTCGGCTGTCCGGATATCGTAATTGGTCGCGGGAGAATTGGCGATAGCATCAGGCGGGGAATTCCCACCACACCAAGTTCAGAGGGGCCGTTATGCGTCTTGTCGACATGCCGCCGAGCATGCACCGTGGAGCTGACCGCCTTCTGCGCCCGCTGTGTTGATCGCCGCCTTGCTTGCGGCAGGGGCAGGACCCGCGGTCGCCGAGGAGCCGGGCGTCATGATGAGCGGTACGTCCGGCGGACCGAACATGCTCGAAGACACGTTCATGGTCGACGCTCGGGACCTTCATCCTGGAGTCGGACACGACCGTGCGTCTCGACGGCCCGACGGGCGACCGGGGACCGAATTCGACTGGGATGAGAACTTCGGCGGGATGGATGGCAGCCGGTTCCGGGTCGACGGCGCGTGGCGGTTTGCCGACCGGCACAAGGTTCGCGGGATGTGGTTCAACTTCGCGCGCAACCGGTCGACGGAGTTCAATGAGGAGGTCGAGTGGGGCGACGTGACTTTCCCAGTCGATGTCACCGTTGACGGCTCGTTCGAGTTCGACATTTACGAGCTGGCATACGAGTACGCGTTCCTGAAGCGCGAGAACCTCGAGCTCTCGGGCTCGTTCGGCTTCCACCTCGCGCAGTTCGAGGTCGGAATGACTGCGGACGTCGATACCGGCGGCGGGGGCGGGACGGTCGAAATCGGCGATAAGGGCGAGCTCAACGCCCCGCTCCCCGTGATCGGCGGTCGCGTGATCTATGGCGCATTTACCGCGACTTCTGGATCGATGCGATGGTGCAGTTCTTCGCCCTGGAGTACGAGAACGTCGACGGCCGGCTCATCGACACCCGCCTCGGCGTGACCTGGCAGCCAAAAGACTGGCTCGGGATCGGTGTCGGCTACAATCGCTTCGACATGGATGTCGATGTAACCAAGAACCGGTACACGGGCAAGCTCGACTGGGTATACGACGGGCCGATGATCTTCTATAGCGTTGCATTCTGACGGCTTCGCGCCGCAGGGCTGCGGCCATTCCCAGGCTATTCAGCAACCGGCACACTTGCCCGTGACCCGCCGCGGTCAGGATTGACCCGGGACGGTACGAGGCGAGATGGCCGGCGATGAGCATCGGAGCACCCCGCAGTCCCGGCCTCCGGCGCCACAGCGTCCGGCGCCCCGCAAAACCAGCGCATCCCAGTCGCGCACGGCTGGATTCTTGCGCATGGCGGTGGCCGTCGGCGTGACGGCGGCGGCGTTCTATGCCGGCTGGTCCCGCCACCGGGGCTCCGATCAGTCGCCGACCCGGGCTCCTCCGGTCCGCTTGGCCGACGCCGCGACGTACGCAGGCTCTGCCGCGTGCGCCGGCTGCCATGACGATCAGTACCGCGCCTGGCAGGGCTCGCAGCACGCACTTGCAATGCAGGTTGCGAACGACGGGACGGTCCTCGGCGATTTCAGCGGCGCGCGGTTCGATCATTTGGGAGTGCGCTCGGAGTTCTTCCGTCGAGACAATCAGTTCATCGTCCGCACCGACGGACCGGACGGCCGCCTCGCAGACTTCGAGGTCCGCCATACCTTCGGCATCTATCCCCTGCAGCAGTATCTTCTCGAACTCCCGGGCGGGCGCCTGCAGGCGCTTTCGATCGCCTGGGATGCGCGGCCTCGCGAGGTCGGCGGGCAGCGATGGTTTCATCTCTATCCCGACGAGCGGATCGGCCATCGCGATGAGCTGCACTGGACAAGACGACAACAGAACTGGAACTACATGTGCGCTGACTGTCACTCGACCAACCTGCAGAAGAACTACGACGCGGCCACGGACAGCTATGCGACGAGCTGGAGCGAGATCAGCGTCGGCTGCGAGGCCTGCCACGGCCCGGGCTCGGAGCACGCGCGCCTCGCGGCGCTCGGCCGCGGCTCCGAAGGTCTGACGGTGGCACTCGACGAGCGGCGGGGCGCGACATGGGCCATCGATCCAGGCACGGGCAACGCCCGCCGCAATCCGCCGAGATCGACCGCTCGCGAGCTCGATGTCTGCGCGCAATGCCACTCACGGCGCGGGCAGTACTCGAACGCCTACCGCGCGGGGGAGCCGTTCCTGGATCATTATCGGCCGGCGTTGCTCGAAGCCGGCGTCTACCACCCCGACGGCCAGCAGCTCGATGAGGTCTACGACTGGGGATCGTTCCTGTCGAGCCGGATGCATGCGGCCGGCGTGACCTGCAGTGACTGCCACGAGCCGCATTCGGCTCGCCTGCGCGCGCCGGATAGCGCGGTCTGCGGTCAATGCCATCAGCCGGCGAAATATCATGCGACAAGCCACCACCTGCATGCCGTCGCCTCGCCCGGCAGCCAGTGTGTGACCTGCCACATGCCGAGCCACCACCTACATGGTCGTTGATCCACGCCACGACCACAGTTTCCGGATCCCGAGGCCCGACTTGAGTGCTGCAATCGGCGTGCCGAATGCATGCAATCAGTGTCACCAGGACCGCTCGGCCGAATGGGCCAGCGAGGCGATCACGCGCATCCACGCGCAGCCCAAGCCGGGCCTTCAGACCTTTGGCGAGGCCTTTGCAGCAGCGGATCGCGGCGATCCGCGAGGGGCGGCCGCGCTCAGCTGCAATCGTGGCCGATCCAGCACAATCCGCCATCGCGCGCGCTTCGGCGCTGGACCGACTTTCGCGCCAACCGGATCCTGCCGCCATCGATACCGCCGGCGCCGCGCTCACCGATCCGAGCCCGCTGGTGCGCGCCGCGGCGCTATCCGGTGCTCGAGCGCCTGCCACCACTCGAGCGGCGCGACGCGCTGCCGCTTCTCGACGATCCGGTCCGCACGGTGCGGCTCGCCGCAGCAAACCTCCTGGCGCCGCTCGCGACGGATGCGCTGGGCGATCATGCAGCGTCGTTCGAGCGCGCGGCGGCTGAGTACATTGCCGCCGAGCGCTTCAATTCCGACCGGCCCGAAAACCGCACGAACCTCGGAAACTTCCTGGCAGAACGCGGCGATGCCGCAGCCGCGGAAGCCGCGTACCGCGCGGCGCTTTCGCTCGACGAGAACTTCGTGCCGGCCTGGGTCAATCTTGCCGATCTGCAGCGCATGCACGGCAACGAAGCCGGAGCGGAGGCGACGTTGCGCGCAGCTCTCGAAGCGTCTCCGGGCAACGCCGACCTTCGCCATGCCCTGGGACTGTCGCTGGTGCGCCAGCAACGCAGCGCCGAAGCCCTGCGCGAGCTGGCTGGCGCGGCACAGGCAGCGCCCGACGACGCGCGATATGCCTACGTCCATCGCTGTCGCGCTGCACTCGTTTGGCCGGGCGCAGGAAGCGATCGACGAGCTCGAGCGAGGCCTGGCCACGGCGCCCGACAACCGCGACATCCTCGAGGCGCTCGCCCAATTTTTATCCGAGACCGGCGACGAAAGGCGCGCCGCGGAGATCCGTGTCCGCCTGCAGCAACTCGACCAACGAGGATCACCACAATGAAGAGCCTGACCGCATTCCTGAAGACGACGATCGTCGGTGGCGCGCTCTACCTGGTACCGATCGCCCTCATCCTCGTCGTGCTCGGCAAGGTTCACGCGATCACGAGCAAGCTTGTCGCGCCCATGGCTCAGCAACTCGAGTTGCATGATGTCGGGGGAATCAATCTCGCGCGGCTGCTCGCCGTCGTCGGCGTGGTGTTGGCGTGCTTCGTGGCGGGGCTGTTCGCTCGAACCGCCATCGCACAGCAACTCGTCGGCTGGCTGGAACGCGCGATACTTTCGAACCTTCCGGGCTACAGTGTGGTTGCCACGCTGGGCGCGGACATTGCGGGCACGGGCGACGCGCAATCGCACATGCAGGTCGTCCTGGCTCGGGTCGAGGACTCCTGGCAACTCGGACTGCTGGTCGAACGTATCGACGAGACTCACTCGGCGGTTTTCGTGCCCGGAGCGCCGGACCCGAAGTCCGGTTCCGTCTACATGATGGCCGACGACCGGTTCAAGGCAGTCGATGTGCGGATTCCGCAAGCAATGAAATGCATAAAGGGACTGGGCGCCGGGTCGCGAGAGTTGCTGGCGGGGCGCCTTTAGAGGGCGTCGGTGACCGCGCCGCGGGCTCGCTCCGGGATGCTGCGCGATTCGACGATCGTGATACCCGGCGGCGACTCCAGCGCGACCGACACCATGGCCGAGGCGATGTCGGCCGCGGCTACGGGTCGCCATGCAAGGGGCGCCAGCCGCAACAGGCTTCCCGACAGGCGTTCCAGCGGGCGCACCTCGCTGCGTTTTCCCTCGATTACCGACGGCCGGAAGATCGCGAGGCTCGGCCAGTCCATCGCGATCAACGCCTCCTCGAGCTCACCCTTTACGCGCGAGTAGTGAAACGCGGAGCGCCGATCCGCACCGACCGCGCTCACCAGCGAGAAATGCCGTGCGCCGCTGGCGCGCGCAAGGCGCGCGAGTCGCAGCGGATACTCAAGGTCGACCTCGCGGAACGCGGCGCGCGATCCCGCATTGCGCATCGTGGTGCCGAGCGCGCAGAAGACGTTGTCAGCGACGAGCTGGTCGCGGTGATTCTCCAGCGCCGCAAAATCCGTCACCACCTTTCGGAGCTTCGGCGACGTCCATTCGACACCGACGTCGCGGCGTGTCAGCACGACCACGGTCGTCCATGCCGGATGTGCGAGCAGCCGACGCAGGCATTCGCCACCGACGAGGCCGGTCGCTCCCGCGATCAGCGCGGTTCGCTGCGACGTCAATTCGCAGCCGGCGGCGCGAAGGTCGGATCGGTGATCTTCATCTCCGTCACCGGCCCGTACTTGCGGAGGGCTTCGCGGATTTCCGCACCATCCGCGATCACGACCATCGCCAGGTCGGCGGATTTCGGGAAGTCGCGCGCGATCACCGCGGCGACGGCGGCAGAGTCGACGGCCTTGACGCGCGCTGCATACCCGTCGACATCGCTGCGATCGAGGCCGAAGAACACGATGTCGGCCAGCCGGGTCGCGAGCTGGCCGTTGGTCTCGATCGCGGTCGGGAACTGGCCGAGCAGGTAGTTCTTCGCCGAGGCGAGCGCATCGGCGTCGATGCCCTCGGTGTGCAGCTTGTCGAGCGTCGCAAGCGCGACATCGATGGCCTCGGACGTCTTCTCCGTCTGCGTGTAGGAAGCGATCTGGAAGTCGCCCGGCTTCGTGAGCCGTGCAAAGCCGGAGCTCGCGCCGTAGCTGAGGCCGCTCTTGATCCGAAGCTCGGTATTGAGCATCGACGTGAACCGTCCGCCGAACACCGTGTTGACCAGCGCCTGGGCGGCACGTGCCGGATCCGTGCGATCCGCGCCCACGTTGCCCAGCCAGAAGTAGGTCTGCGTCACGCCCGGCTTGTCGACCAGCAACACACGACGGCCCTGCACGCGAGCCATGTGCAGACGCGACAGGCGCGGCGACGCCTGCCTTCCGCCAGCCACCGAAAGCGGCTTCCAGCGTCCGCTTCATTTCCTTGGCACGGATGTCGCCCACCACGGTGATGATCAAGCGATCGCCGCCGCACTGTGCGGCGTAGTAAGCCTTCAGATCGTCCAGCGAGATCGACTCGAGCGACTTCTCGCTGCCCTCGGTGGGACGACCATAAGGATGGCCACGAAACAGCCACGCGTCGCCGTAGATATCAATCAGATCGCGCGGATCGGCGTCTTTCGCCGCAGCGATCGACTGCACCGCGAGCGTCCGTGCCTTCGCGAATTCCTGCGGGTCGAGCCGCGGCCGGAGCAACGCGTCTGCGACCAGCTCCACCATGAGGTCGACGTCGCGGGCCAGAAAGCTCGCTCCGACGGCGAGGCTCTCGGTCTGGGCGCTCGCCGCGAGCTCGCCGCCGACGCTCTCGATCGCTTCGGCGAACGCCGCCGCGTCGCGCTTGCCGGCGCCCTTCTGCAGCAGCTCGGCGAGCAGCGCCGCGCTGCCATCCTTGCCGGCCGCGTCGCCCATCGAGCCGCCGCGCAGCAACGCCCGCATGGATACGAGCGGCGTATCGCGTTTCTCCATCAGCACCAGCACCGCACCGTTCGCGAGCACATGCTGCTCGAAAGGCGGGAGCCGCACGCCGCCGCTCGCCGATCCCTGCGCGTGCACCGGAAGGGCGAATGCGAAGAGGAGCGTCACGCCGGCCGTCAATACCGCGCGGATCACGGCGGCGCCTCCGCCGGTGTCGCGGCGCCGGCCGGCGCCGCGGTCGCCGGCTCGAGTACACCTAAGGTCCGGTTGTCGGGTCGCAGCACGGCCGCAGCGGCCGCGCGCACTTCCTCCACGGTGATGCTCTCGTATTCACCCGGCGCGTCGAACAGCTTGCGGAAATCACCGTGGAAGACCTCGTAGGTGCCGAGCTCCTGCGCCTTGCCGCTGATGGTCTCGAGCCCGCGCCAGAACGACGCCAGCGCCTGGTTGCGGGCCTTGGCAAGCTCGGCGGGCGTCGGGCCGTCGCGTGCGATGCGTGTCAGCTCGGCATCGATCAGCGTTTCGGTGCGCGCGATGTCGCCCCCGGGCGGAATTACCGCGAAGACCCATGCGAGGCTCGGATCGAATCCCTGCTCGAGTTGCACGCCGACCTGCACTGCGGCCTGCTCCTGTTCGACGAGCTTCTGATGCAGCCGTGATGAGTCGCCGCCGCCAAGCACCGCCAGCAGCACCTCCATGACACGCGTCTGGCGCTCGGGCGCCGACCCTGCATGCCAGGCCATCGCGATCAGCGGCGTCTGCGCATCGCGCACGATCTTGATCCGCCGCTCGCCGAGCTGCGGCGGCTCGCGCGTGGTGACCGGCTCGGGCGCCGGCTGCGCCTTGATCGGCGCCATGTACTTCTCCGCGAGCGCGAACACTTCCGCCGTGGTCACGTCGCCCACGACGAATACCACCGCGTTGTTCGGCGCGTAGTAGCGCTGGTAGTAGCGTCTTCAGGTCCTCGATGGTCCACCCCTCGATGTCGGACGGCCAGCCGATGGTCGGAAACTGGTAGGGGTGGGCCACGAACGCGGTTGCCTGGATCTGCTCCACGAGCACACCGAAATTGTCGTTGTCCACGGAGGATCGGCGCTCCGAGTACACGACGCCGCGCTCGCTCTCGACCGCCTTCGGATCGAAGTCGAGGTTGCGCATCCGATCGGCCTCGAGGTCGAAGACGAGCTCGAGCGCACCGCGCGGAAACCAGTCCTGGTAGACGGTGACGTCGGAGCTCGTGTAGGCGTTGTTGCGTCCGCCGTTGCCCTCCATGATCCGGTCGAACTCGCCCGGCCGGCGAGTCTTCGTGCCGTTGAACATCATGTGCTCGAAAAAGTGCGAGATGCCGGTGATGCCCGGGTACTCGTTGCGGCTGCCGACACGGAACCACAGGTACATGGCGACGTTCGGGATGTCGTGATCGGGCCAGACGACGACCTCGAGACCGTTGGCGAGCGTGCGCGACTCGATCTTCGCGGCATCGGCCGGCGCCGCGGACGCCGCACCGCGCGTCGCGCGGCGGCGAGCGAGACGACCGCAGCGAACGCGGCCGCGGTCGTGCGGATCACGTGCCCGCTCCGCCCGCTTCACTGCTCCCGGTCGTCGATCCACCGCGTGATCTTGGCTTCCAGCACATCGAGCGGCAGCGGTCCGTCCCCCAGCACTGCAGTGTGAAAACCGCGCACGTCGAAGTCACCGCCGAGCTCCGCTTCGGCACGGCTGCGCAGCTCGCGGATCTTGAGCTGGCCGATCTTGTACGCAAGCGCCTGCCCGGGGATCGCGATGTAGCGCTCCGCCTCGGAAACGGCGCGGGCCTCGGCGGTCGAGCTCATCGCGTCCATGTACTCGAGCACCTGCTCGCGCGTCCAGCCCTTCGAGTGCAGCCCCGTGTCCACGACCAGCCGTATCGAGCGCCAGAGCTCCGCCTCGAGCATGCCGAAGTACTGGTACGGATCCTCGTATAGCCCGAGCTCGCGGCCGAGCGACTCGGCGTACAGGCCCCAGCCTTCGGACGTACGCGGTATAGCTGCTGAAGCGGCGGAACCTGGGCAGATCCTTCTGCTCGCGCTGCAGGCTGATCTGGAAGTGATGGCCCGGATTGGCCTCGTGCAGCGAGAGCGCCTCCATCGCCCACATCGGTCGCGCCTTCAGGTCGTAGGTATTGGCGTAGAAGATTCCCGGCCGGGATCCATCCTCGCTCGCCGCCTGGTAGCTGCCGCCGGCCGCGCTCTTCTCGCGGAACGCTTCCACTGCGCGCACTTCGTAGTCCGCCGCTGGCATGCGCTCGAAGAGCTTCGGCAACGCGGGGGCGACGCGGCGCTTGATGTCGACGTAGCCGGCAATCAGCTTCTCGCGGTCGTCGAAGAAGAACCGGGGATCCGTCTGCATGAACTCCGAGAACGCCTTGCAGGTCGCCCTCGAATCTGACCTGGCGCATGACCTCGCGCATCTCGCCGTGGATCCGTTCGACCTCCCTGAGCCCGATCTCGTGGATCTGGGCTGGCGTGTAGTCCGTGGTCGTGATCGTCCGCACGTTGTACGCATACCAGGCCGCACCGTCCGGCAGTGCGTCGAGACCAACCGTGGTACGGCACTGCGCCAGGTACTCATCGCGCATGTAGCCGAGAAGCTTCCGGTAGGTCGGCACGACCTTGCCGCTGATCGCGGCGCGATACGCCGCGGTGAGCCGATCCCGGTCCGCGGCCGCGAACCCGGCCGGCATGTCGCGCAACGGGCCGAAGTAGATCGAGTCCTCGGGTGTCGCGACCACATGCGCCTCGAGCTGCGGCAGGACGCGCTCGGTGAGTACGCGCGGCAGGGTATAGCCCTTCGTGACTCCCTCGCGCATGTTGGCAATCGCCTGATCGGTCCAGGCGACGAATCCATCCAGCCGCTTGAGGAAATCGTCGTAATCCTTGACGGTGTGAAACGGCTGTATGCCCTTGCCCGAGCCCATCATCGCGAAGCTGTTGGGCGTCGAATAGAACTGGTTGAGCGGCAGCAGGTGCTCGGGAAAGCGGTACCCCTCGATTTCCAGCTGGCGCCCCGACTTGAACACGTCGTAGGACAGCAGGTCCTGTCCGGTGAGACGACTGCGATCGATGGTCGCGAGCCTTGCGAGCGCGTCGCGCTCGACACGCTCGGCTCGCGCGCGCCACTCCGGGGCGATCGAGACCTCGAAGCGATCGTTGTATCGCGCATCGCCGATCGAGGTCGCGAGCAGCGGGTTGAGCTCGAGCTGCTGCTCGAAATACTCGTCGAGCAGTACGTGCAGCTGCTGCGACTCGGCGCGTGCGTCTACGACGGGCGCTGGCGCCGGAGGGCTCTTTCCGGCCGGGGCCTGCGCCGGGTCCGTGGTGCAGGCCGCAAGCAGGGTGGCGGCACAGGCCGCCAGCGCCAGGTCGAATCTCATGCGGTACCCCGGATCTCGACTACTTCGGCTTGACGAACTTGAGCGTCATGCGATCGCTCTCTCCGATCGCGAGGTACTTCGAATGATCGAAGGAAGGGTCGGTCGCATCCGAGCCGTACGGCGTCGACCGCAAAGTCGGCGGCAGCGTCCAGACGCCGAACGGATGATCCTTCGTGTCCTTGGGGTTGGCGTTGATCTCGGAGCGCGCGGCGAGCTTGAGCCCCGCCTTCTCGGCCTGCTCGATCACGAACGCTTCGGTGACGTAGCCGCTCGCGGCTTTCGGGTCCTGCGGGCCGGGGTTCGCCCGGTGCTGCTCGACTGCCAGGATTCCGCCCGGCTTGAGGGCGCCGGCGAAGTCCTTGAAGGCTTTCTCGACCATGCCCGGGTTGCGTATCCAGCCATGCACCGAGCGCGCGGTCAGGATGAGGTCGAAGGTGTTCGCGGGCAGGGGCGCGGATTTGAGACCCCAGTTCACGAGCTGGACCTTGCCATACACATCCGGCTTGGCGACGAAGCGCTGCTCGAACTCGGCGCGGGACTTGCGCGCGGCTTCGGGGACCTCAGGATTCGCGAGATCGACGCCGGTGGCGTAGAAGTGTCCGTCGGTGCGCTCTGCGTATGGCGCGAGGATTTCGGTCCACCATCCGCCGCCCGGCTGTATTTCGAGCACGGTCATGCCGGGTGCAAGACCCCAGAAGGTGAGCGCCTCGACCGGGTGCCGGTACTTGTCCCGCGACTTGTCGTCCTCGCTGCGCCAGTCGCCGGCAACCGCGGCCAGGAGGGTTGCATCCGAGGACCCGGG
The DNA here is from genome assembly GCA_963728295.1 of uncultured Gammaproteobacteria bacterium. Classification (GTDB taxonomy): domain Bacteria; phylum Pseudomonadota; class Gammaproteobacteria; order Steroidobacterales; family Steroidobacteraceae; genus DATJKD01. The sequence goes on from CAVSKB010000019.1 coordinate 976,802, forward strand.
GGCGTCCGACTTGGTGTGGTCGGCGAGCGCTGCGGCGGGGGATAACGCGACTGCCAGAATGGCGAGCGTCCTGTGCAGTTTCATCGGAACCTCCGGGATCGAGTGCGGCTGAGGCGCGGAATGATACGCGGTCCGCAAAGCAAAGGGCCCCGGCGCTTGCACGCCGGGGCCCCGTTCAACATCGCCGATCGGTCAGGTACCCGTGTCGGTCCGGATCAGCAGGACGCGGCGGTTCTCCTGCCGGCCCTCCTCCGTCGTATTTTCCGCAACCGGCTCGCTCTCACCCTTGCCGATGGACTTGAGACGCGCCGGATCGACACCGCGCGAGGTGAGGTAGTCGAACACCGACTTCGCACGGCGATCCGACAACGCGAGGTTATAGGCATCCGCGCCCACGCTGTCGGTATGACCCTCGATCAATGCGGTCGCGAACGGAACGTCGTTCATGAGTTTGACCAGGCGCTCCAGCTCGGTGATCGATTCGGGCCGCAGCTCCGCGCTGTCGAAATCGAACAGCACCTTGAGCGTCTGCGACAACGGGCAGCCGACGCGATCGACGCGCGTACCCGCGGGTGTCGCCGGGCACTTGTCGTCGGTGTCGCATACCCCGTCGTTGTCGCCATCGGCGCACTTCTCCGGCGGCGGCGGCGGCGGCGGTGGCGGCGGCGGTTCCTCTGCCACCGGCTCGGGCAGCGGCTTCTCTGCGCCGAAGCGATAACCAATCGCGATTCCGTAGATCCACGGATCGATGTTGGCGTCGCCGAGCGGCACTTTCGTGAAGCCGAGACCGGCCGGAACGCTGGCCTCGACATCGGTGTCGAGGTCGACGTAGCGCGCATCCAGGTTCAAGAACCAGTGTTCGCTCGTACCGATGTCCACGCCGGCGCGGCCCGCGAGTCCGAATGCCTGGTCGAAGTCGAGACGCGAGCCCGCGGGGAGCACTGCATTGCCCGAAAGCTTCTCGTCGCTGAAGTCCGTCCAGTTGGCCCCGATGCCGAGATACGGCCGGAACGCTCCGTCGACGTTGAAGTGCCAGTTGAGACCCAGGATCGGCGCGAACAGATCCGTCTCGCCGATCCTCGCGGAATTGCCGAGGCTTGTGTTCTTGAGCTGGAGCTCGTGCGAAGTAAAGCTGGGCACGAAGAGATCGACGCCGATGTTTGGAGTCAGCATGTACTCCGCATCGAGCGTGATGGCCTCTTCCTTGTCGAGCACGACGTTGCCGCCGAACGTGTCGGGCAGGTTGTTCTTGTCCGGATTGATCTGATGCACACCAAATCGCAGGAGCCAGTCACCGTCTTCGGCAGCGACGACGGCAGGCGCAGACATCGCCAGGACCAGCACCGCTTGGATCAACAGTCGGTTGCGGGAAAACATCGGCAATCGCTCCTTGCTGGGCCGGGGTGTTGCGAATAATACGCGAGTCTGCGCCAATCGGTTCCAGTGACTATGCTTGGCGCCCTGGACTACAGAACGTAGCGGAGATCGCTTACATGAGGCTCGAATTTGTGCGCACCGCTCGCTCGACGCGCCTCGTCGCCCTCGCCGCGATGGCGGTGACCGCGTTGCTTCCGTGGCGCGCGGGCATCGCCGACGGTGTTGATCCCTTTCGAAAAATTCAAGCTGGACAATGGCTTGACCGTCATCGTCCACACCGATCGCAAGGCACCGATCGTGGCGGTGAATCTCTGGTATCACGTCGGGTCGAAGAACGAGCGCTCGGGAAAGACCGGTTTCGCTCATCTATTCGAGCACCTGATGTTCCAGGGCTCGGAGAATTACAACGATGAGTTCTTCAAGCCCATGGAAGACGTGGGCGCGACCGCGATGAACGGCACGACCAACTTCGATCGCACCAACTATTTCCAGAACGTGCCGACCAGCGCGCTTCCGCTCGCGCTCTGGATGGAATCGGACCGGATGGGACATCTGCTCGGCGTGATCGACCAGGCACGGCTCGACGAGCAGCGCGGCGTGGTCAAGAACGAGAAGCGGCAGGGCGAGAACCAGCCGTACGGGCGAGTCTTCGACTCGGTGGTGAGCGCGAGCTTTCCCACAGGTCACCCCTATCACTGGCTGCCGATCGGGTCGATGGAGGACCTCGACGCCGCGAGCCTCGACGACGTGAAGGAGTGGTTCCGCACCTATTACGGCGCGGCGAATGCGGTACTGGTGCTCGCGGGCGACATCGATGTCGCCACGGCACGCGCACAGGCGCAGAAGTACTTCGGCGACATACCGCCGGGCCCGGCGATCACGCGGCCCGAGACCTGGGTCGCGGCGCGCACGGAGTCCACGCGCGAGACGATGTACGACCAGGTGGCGCAGACGCGTCTGCACCGGTTCTGGAACACGCCCGAGGACGGCACCACTGAAGCCGATCTGCTGGTGATCGCAGGCGAAATCCTGGGTGGCGGAAAGACCTCGAGGCTCTACGAGCGTCTCGTGTACCGGGACCAGATCGCGGACAGCGCCTCGGCCGGCCAGAGCGCCCTCGAGATCGCGGGTTTCTTCGGGATCACGGCGGACGTCAAGGCCGGCGTCGACGAGCGGAAAGTCGAGGCGGCGATCGAGGAAGAACTGCGCCGCTTCATGCTGAAGGGCCCGACGAAAGCCGAGCTCGATCGCGCGCGGATGGCGGTGCGCTCCGCTTTCATCAAGGGCCTCGAGCGAATCGGCGGTTTCGGTGGCAAGGCCGATGTTCTCGCATCCTGCGAGGTATACGAAGCCGATCCGGGCTGTTACCGACGATCGCTGCGCGTGGTCGAGGAGGCGACGACGGAGCAGGTTCGGCAGGTCGCCGAGCGCTGGCTCGCGCAGGGCGATTACACGCTCGAGGTGCGGCCGTATCCCGCGTACCACGCCTCCGCCACTGGCGCCGTCGATCGCAGCAAGGGTCTGCCGGTGATCGACACGTATCCAGATCTCGTCTTTCCTGCGCTGGAGCGCGCGAAGCTCGGAAACGGGATCCCCGTGATCCTTGCCAGCCGTCCGAACGTACCAGTGGTGCGAGTCTCCGCGCTCTTCGATGCCGGGTACGCGGCCGACCGTGAGCCGCGGCTCGGGCTGTCGAGCTACGCGATGGCCATGCTCGACGAGGGCGCGGGCCAGATGGACGCGCTCACGATCGCCGATCGCGCGAAGACGCTCGGCGCGGATCTCGGGGCTGGCTCCTCGCTCGACACGTCGTCCGTCTCGGTCTCGGCGCTGACGGAGCGGCTCGACGAGTCGGTCGGTCTGCTCGCAACGCTGGTCCGCGACCCGACGTTCCCGCAGCACGAGATCGATCGCGTGCGGGGCGAATGGATCGCCGGGATCCAGCGCGAGAAGTCGAGTCCCGACGGGCTCGCCCGTCGCCTCCTGCCGCCGCTGCTGTACGGGGCGGGTCATCCGTATGCGATCCCGTTCTCCGGCTCCGGCACCGAGACCGCGATCGCGGCCATCACCCGCGAGGATCTGCTCGGGTTCCAGCGCGACTGGCTGCGGCCCGACAACGTCACGCTGATCGTGGTCGGCGACACGACGCGCGAGGCGATCCTGCCCGTGCTCGAGAAGCACTTCGGCGGCTGGACCCCGCCGACGGCAGCGCGGCCGGCCAAGGCCATCCCCGAGGCCGCACGTCCCGCCGCCGCGCGCCTGTACCTCATCGACAAGCCGGCTGCCGTGCAGAGCAGCATCCTCGTGGGGCTCGTGGCGCCGTCGAGCGCGGCGCCGAACGCCATCGAGATGGATACGATGAACGACGTGCTGGGCGGAACCTTCACGTCGCGTCTCAACATGAACCTGCGCGAGGACAAGCACTGGTCGTACGGCGTGCGCTCGAGCCTGCCCGACGCGCAGGGTGAACGCCCCTGGCTGCTGGCCGCGCCGGTCCAGACCGACCGCACCGTCGAGGCGATGCGCGAGCTCAAGCGTGAGATCGATGAGTTCGTCGGACCGCGGCCGTCGACCACCGCTGAAATCCGCAAGGTCATGAATCGGCAGGTCCGCGCGCTGTCGGGCCGCTATGAAACCAATGCCGCGGTCGCGAGTGCGATCGCCGAGATGATCGTGTTCAACCGTCCCGACGACTACGTGCGCACGCTCAAGGACCGCATCGAGACGCAGACCGACGCTGCGGTACAGGCGGCCGCGGTCGAGGCCCTGGACCCGTCGCGTCTGACCTGGATCGTCGTCGGCGATCTCGATGTCATCGAGCGTCCTATCCGCGAGCTCGGTTTCGGCGACGTGCGCGTGCTGGATGCCGACGGACGGACTGTGCGCTGAAGGGGAGCAGATGAGATTCGAACACCGACTGCGCGCCGGACCAGGCGCTGTCTCTCTGTTTGTGCTCCTTGCAGCGCTCCTGGCGCGCCCGGTACCGGCCGCTGCGTCCGAGCCGCTCGACGCAGGAGCGGCACAGCGCTTTGCCGCGCTCGCGCTCGCGTGCGTGCACAAGGAGTATCCGAACAAGATCGCGCACGTCCTCGCGGGCGATGCGGACGTGCGCCCCCCGCGGGCGCTGACGCCGGCGTTCTACGGCTGCTACGACTGGCATTCGTCGGTACATGCGCACTGGCTGCTCGCACGGATCGCGCGGCAGTTTCCCGGGAGCGGGACTGCGAACGCCGCCCGCGCAGCGCTCGCCGTAAGCCTTACCCCCGAGAAGATCGGCTCGGAGCTGATTTATCTGCGCGGCGAGGGTCGCAGCTCCTTCGAGCGGCCCTACGGTCTCGCCTGGCTGCTCGCACTCGCCGCCGAGCTGCGCAGCTGGGAGGACCCGCAGGCACGCACCTGGGTGGCGGCGCTGTCACCGCTCGAGGCGGAGGCGGCCGCGCGAGTCGCGGGCTGGCTGCCGAAGCTCCACTACCCGATTCGCGTCGGCGAGCACAGCCAGACGGCGTTTGCGTTCGGCCTGATCCACGACTGGGCACGCGTGGCCGGCAACGCTGCGATGCTCGAGCTGCTCGACGAGCCGCGGGCGCGACTACTACCTCGCGGACCGCGACTGTCCGATCGCGTACGAGCCTTCGGGCGAGGATTTCCTGTCGCCCTGCCTCGCCGAGGCGGATTTCATGCGCCGCATCCTCACGGGGGCTGAATTCGCGCGATGGCTCACGGGCTTCCTGCCGCGCATCCCGCGCGCCGCGAACGCCGACTGGCTCGCACCCGGCATAGTCACGGATCGCAGCGATCCCAAGCTCGCGCACATCGACGGTCTCAACCTGAGCCGCGCCTGGATGCTCGAAGGCATCGCGTCGGGCCTGCCGAAGGGCGATCGACGCGCCGCCGCCCTTGCGGCCGCTGCCGCCGCGCATGCCGCCGCCGCGCTCCCCGCGGTGACCGGCGAGCATTACGAAGGCGGCCACTGGCTCGGCACCTTCGCCACCTATTACACGACACGCGCGGGGCTGCCGGCGACCGACGCTCGCTGATTGCCCCCGGAGTTCACGTCACTAGGCGAGGAGCCGGCGCATTTCCTGCAGAACCCCCGCGGCCTCGGGCCCCATGAGCAGGTGGATGCTCAGCGGCGAGGGACGTGCGATGCCGCGCAGACCGAGCGCGCGCAGATCGTCCTCCCTGGCGAGCGCACCGTCGCGAAGCGTCGCCAGGATCCGCGTAGCTGAGCCTTCGAGCTTCGCGACGTTCTGGTCGCCGCCCAGCGCCTCGAGCAGGCGCGATGGGAGCGCGTTGTTGCTCGACGAAACCACGGCGGCTGCGGATAACCCGCCACCCGACGGAACCGCTGCCGCCGTCGATGTGCCGCCACCGCGCAGGACCGCGCGCAGCTCGCCTGCGACCTGGTCCGCTATCGGGCCCAGGACCACCTGGAGCAATTCCGCCGACGGACGCACGAAGCCGCGGGCCCCGAGCGCACGCAATGCCGCCTCGTCGACCGCCGACTGGTTCGCGACCTCGAGCCGCAGTCGCGTCGTGCAGGCGTCCACCGCGCGCAGGTTGGCGGCGCCGCCGAGCGCCGTGATCATGGCCCGTGCACGGTCGGTCCCGGACGCGGCCTCCGTCGCGACCATCGCATCCGCTTCGCGGCCGGGCGTCGTCAGGTTGTAGCGGCGGATGAAGAAGCGGAAACAGGCGTAGTACGCGAAGGCGTACCCGAGCCCGATCGGGATCAACCACCAGGGACGGGTCGCCTGTCCGAAGTTGATCACGTAGTCGAAGAGTCCTGCGGAAAAGCTGAAGCCGAGCCGCACCCCGAGCGCGTCCATCATCGCCATCGCGAGCCCGGTCAGGACCGCATGCACGGCATAGAGCAGCGGCGCAAGGAACATGAAGGTGAACTCGATCGGCTCGGTGACCCCGGTCAGGAACGAGGTCAGCGCCATCGACGCGAGCAGCCCGCCCGTGGCACGACGTCGCTCGGGTCGGGCCTCGTGGTACATCGCCAGGCAGGCGGCGGGCAACCCGAACATCATCACCGGGAAGAACCCGGACATGAACGCGCCGGCCGATGGATCGCCGGCGAAGAAGCGATTCAGGTCACCGGTCGCGCCGCCGTAGTCGCCGACCAGGAACCACGCGAGGTTGTTCAGGATGTGATGCAGACCCGTGACGATCAGCACGCGGTTGAGCACGCCATATGCAAACAGACCAAGCTCGCCGGAGCCGAGCACCGTACGACTGAGCGCGTCCATGCCGCGCTCGAGCACCGGCCACCCGTAGCCGAACGCCGCGGCCACGACCAGCGCCGCGCACCCGCTTGCGATCGGCACGAAGCGGCGGCCGCCGAAGAACGCGAGATAGCTCGGGAGGCGGATGTCGGAATAGCGGTTGTACAGCAGCCCCGCGATCACTCCGGAGATGATCCCGGCAGGGACGCTCAGCTTCGCGAGCTCGCGGGACTTGTACGCCGCGGCGGCGAGATCGCGTGCCTGGCCGGCGAGCCCCGCGATCGCCTCCGGCGGCACGGCGATCAGGACTTCGGCACCCTTGGTGGCGACCAGGAAGCCGACGACGCTCGCGAGCCCGGCCGCGCCGTGGTTCTCGCGCGCGAGACCGACCGCCACACCGATCGCGAAGAGGAGCCCCAGGTTCGAGAACACGGCCTGGCCCGCCGCAGCCAGCATCGGGATGCCGAGCAGGTCCGGCTGGCCGAGTCGCAGCAGCAGCCCTGCGATCGGTAGCACGGCGATCGGCAGCATGAGTGCGCGGCCCAGTTGCTGCACCCCCGCGAAGGCGCGTTTCACGTGACCACCGCCGATGCGTCTCGATACGTTCCGCGTTCGGCGTCGCGCAGCAGCGCGCGCACTTCCGGCGCGGAAGCAAGCGCGAGCGCCTGCTCGGCGAGCGCCCGGCAGCTCGCGTGCGTCGATGCCCGGACCTGCGCCTTGATGCGCGGGATGAGACCGGGAACGACCGACAGCTCCTCCACGCCGAGCCCGAGCAGCACGGGCACCGCGAGCGGATCCGACGCCAGGCCGCCGCAGACCGCGACGTGCCGGCCGCGCGACCGGGCGGCGTGAGTCGTTACCGCGACCAGGCGCAGCACCGCCGGATGCAGTCCGTCGAGCTCGCTCGCGAGCTCTGGATGCGTGCGGTCCATCGCCAGCGTGTACTGCGTGAGGTCGTTGGTTCCGATCGAGATGAATTCTGCGACCTCGCAGAGCTGCGCGGCCGAGAGCGCTGCCGCGGGCGTTTCTATCATGACGCCGAGCGCCGGACGCGCCTCGATCCCGAGCCGTGCGGCGGTGGCGTCCATCAGCGCGCGTACGCGCTCGACGTCTCCGGGGTCGTTGACCATCGGCAGCATGACCCGGCAGCTCGCGAGGGGGCGGATGCGGAGCACCGCCTCGAGCTGTGCCGCGAGCAGCTCCGGGTGCCGGAGGCTCACGCGGATGCCGCGCACACCGAGCGCCGGGTTGTCCTCGCGTGCCTGCGACAGATAGGCGATCGGCTTGTCGGCGCCGGCGTCGAGCGTGCGGATCACAACCGGGCGGCCGGCGAACGCATCGATGACCTTCTGGTATTCAAGCGCCTGGGTGGCGACATCGGGGGCAGTCTGGCGGTCGAGGAACAGGAACTCCGTGCGCAGGAGTCCGCACCCTTCGGCCCCACGCGATACCGCCTCGGTCGCCTCGGCCGCCGAGCCGATGTTCGCGAGTACTCCGATCCGTACGCCGTCCGTGGTCACCGCCGGCATCTGCGCTGAGGCGCGCTCGGCGGCTTCGCGCGCAGCGCGCTCTCCGAGCTCACGCTCGGCCGCGGCGACCTGGTCGCGCGGCGGTTCGACCAGCAGGTGGCCCCGCTCGGCGTCCAGCCACAGGCGGGCCCCCTTCTCGATCGCGAGAATCGCAGGGCCGAGTCCCACCAGCATCGGCTTGCCCATCGCCGCCGCGAGGATCGCGACATGGGAGGTGGCCCCACCGCGCGCAGTGCCAATACCGGCGATGCGGCGTGCGTCGAGCGCGATGAGTTGCGAGGGCAGGAGCTCGTCGGCCAGCACGATCGCCGCTTCTGGCAGGTTGATCGCGGCGTCGCCCTCCTCCCCGGCGAGCGCTGCGAGTACCTGCGATTCAAGGTCCAGGAGATCGTCTGCGCGCTCGGAAAGGAGCGTGTCCCCAAGGTCGCGGAGCGCCGCCATGCTCGCGCGCACCGCGCTCCGCCAGGCGAAACCTGCGCTGCGGCCACGTGCAATGGATTCTGCCGCGGCGGCGAGGAGATCGGGGTCGTCGAGGAACTCCAGGTGCGCCGTGGCGATCTCGCTCTGCGGCCCCTGATCGGCGGCGGCGAGGGGGCGGAGCCGCTCCCGCACCGCATTCCGCGCACGGGCAAGCTCTGCGGACTCGTGCGACGCACCCGCCCCCATCTCGGCGACGCTGCGCTCGGCGCGGGTGACGAACGCCGCGGTCCCGAGCGCGACGCCACGCGAGGCGATGACGCCCGGCAGCGTGGCACCGGCGGCTGGCTTGGCGGCCGGCGCCGCGCTTTTGGCTGTCTCGGGACTTGCCTGCGTGCCGCGCGACTCCGCCGTCACGCCTTCGAGCAGCGAGGCCACCGCCGCGAGCGCGGCGTGCGCATCGACACCTTCGGCCTCGAGTGCGATCTCGTCGTCGTGGCGCACCCCGAGCGACATCAGCGACACCGCACTGGCCGCGCTCGCGCGGCGTCCGTGCGCGACGACCGTCACACGGGCATCGAAGTCGCGCAAAGTTCGCGCGATCAGCGCCGCGGGCCGGGCGTGGATGCCATGCGGCAGCGGCACACGCAGCCGCAGGCCGGCTGTCCCGCCACCCTCCGAAGATGTCGCCCGCGATGCGGCTCCGGTCGCGCGGAGCTCCATCAGGAGCTCGCCCTGAGAGACCGCCCGGCCGACCAGCCTGCGGACGATTTCGAAACGCTCGCCGTTCGTCACGAGCAGGGGCGTGACCAGGCTCGGTGCCCGGCGCGCGATGACATCGAGATCGAACCTGATCAGCGGAGCGCCCGCCTCCACCCGCCGGCCTGCCTGCACCTGCGCCTCGAATCCCTCGCCCTTGAGTGCAACCGTGTCTACGCCTACGTGCATCAGGAGCTCGGCGCCGATGTCGGCGCGCAGCGTCACGGCGTGCCCGGTCGGCGCGACCGAGATCAGTTCTCCGGCGCAGGGCGCATGCAGGACGCCGGAGGTCGGGTCGATGGCGAGACCGTCGCCGAGCATCCGGTCCGCGAAAACCGGGTCCGGCACCTCCTCGAGCGGCATCGACCATCCGGAGAGCGGCGACAGCAGCGCAAGCGTGGTCATCGACGCACTCAGTCGCGAAGCTCGATCGAATCGATCGCCCACATCGGGTCGATACCACGGCCGGTGAAGGTCAGGCAGAGGTCATGCGTGCCGTCGCGCGGACGGATCGCCGCGGGCGGCAGCCGCGTAACCGCGTCGCTGGCCACGGCCGGTGCGAGCGGCATGCTCGCGATCAGCTCGCCGTCGCAGCTGTCGAGACGGATCTCGAGCTCTCCTTCGGGCGTCGCGGGCGGGCGCAGCCGTATCGCGTCGCGATCGCGGCCGATCTGGAAGTTGAAGGGGAACTGCCCGACCGACGCGTCGATCTGCGTGACGCGAGACAGGTCCGCGCGCTCGTAGATCCAGCAGGGTTGCATGATGTCGACCAGGAACACCGCGCGTGTGCCGGCAAGTGGCGCGTCGTCCTCGAGATTGAGCACCAGCTTGTCGCTGCACGTGCGCATCTCCTGGCTGCGGCGGAGATTGGGTTGCGGCGAGGTCGCCGCGCGAAACGACGAGTCCGCGGCGTGGAGCCCGATCGCATCGTACCAGCCGCGCGCGCGCGTCAGCCGCCGGTGGAAATCCGCATAGTCGAGGCGCTCCGCGGGCGACCAGCCGACCTCGGCCACGGCCGCGGCGCGCGGGAACGCCATCCACTGAACCCGGTCCTCGGTGCGGATGTGCTCGGTCCAGAGGTTTCCCTGCAAGCCGAGGATGTGATGACGCTGCCCGGGCGGCAGCGCCGGCGGCATCGGGTCGAAGCGATACACGGTCTCGAGATCGATGACCCTGCCGCGGCCGGGCGGCTCGGTGGTGCCGGCGCCCTGCCGATTGTCGAAGTACAACGTGGGCCACGGCGAAAGCACGGCGTCGTGACCCGCCGCGGCCGCGGCGAGCGCACCATCGATGCCGCGCCAGGACATCACGGTCGCATCGGGCGCGAGCCCGCCTTCGAGGATCTCGTCCCAGCCGATGAGCCGCCGCCCGTTCGCGGCGAGAAAGCGGCCGATGCGTTGCACGAAGTAGCTCTGCAGCGCGTCCTCGTCGGCAATTCCGCGCTCGCGCATCCGCTGCTGCACGAGGCGCGAGCTCCGCCACTGGTCCTTGACGGCCTCGTCGCCGCCGACGTGGATGTACTGGCCCGGAAATAGATCCATCACCTCGCGCAGGACGTCTTCGAGGAACGCGAAGGTCGCGTCCTCGACGTTGAAGAGGTTCGGATAGATCCCCCAGTCCGCAGGAACCGCGGCTGGGTCTCCGTTGACGCCGAGCGCCGGGTAGGCCGCGATCGTCGCGGTGGCATGGCCCGGCATCTCGATCTCGGGGACGATCGTGATACCGCGATCGGCCGCGTAGCGCACGATGCGGCGCACCGTGTCCTGCGTGTAGTACCCACCGTATACGCGGGGCCGGCCGGTGGCCGGGTCGATGTCCGCTGCCGCCGCACGCCCGGCCGGCACGCGCCAGGCGCCAACCGAGGTGAGTCGCGGGTACTTCTTGATCTCGAGCCGCCAGGCCTGGTCGTCGGTCAGGTGCCAGTGCAGCACGTTCAGCTTGTGCAGCGCCATCCAGTCGATGAAGCGCTCGATGAATTCGGGGGACTGGTAGTGCCGCGCGGAGTCGAGCATCAGCCCGCGCCAGCGCGAAGCGCGGCTCGTCGTCGATTGCGAGCGCCGGCACGGTCACGCGGCCGTCGGCGGTGCCGGCGCCGGCGATGAGCTGCCACAGCGTCACAGATCCGTGCGCGAGACCGCGGGGATCGCGTGCGCGCAGACGGGCACCCCGCGGTTCGATCTCGAGGGAATAGCCCTCCGCAGCGGCAACCGGAGCATTCGCATCGAGTGAGAACCGGATCACCGCTGAATCATCTGCGCCGCCATCCTGTGCCGCGAGCAGGTGCAGGCGCGGCCCGCCAATCTGCTGCACTTGCCCGGCGAAGCGCAGAGCGATCTGCCGTGCCTCATCGCCCCCCTCGACGGACAGCACGGCGTCGTCCCGGAGGGTCAGCGACCCGTGGTGAAGGACGAGGTTCGCAGGGACGGGTACCAGAGCCGGCTGCGCGTCGGGCTGCCGTGCCGCGGAAAGCGCGACGGCAGGCACCAGCATCGATGCAAGGGCGATGGCGATACACGGTCGCTTCATATGTTCAGTCCGGGCTCCGGCACCGGTCTGCGACCGCGCCGGTGGTCGCAACTTCAGTAGACTGCGGCCCAATATGGTCGACACACCGGAGATCCTGGTTCGGCGGGCACGCGAGTTTCGTGCACGTGGCGAACTGCCTCAAGCAGTCGAGATACTGGCGAAAGCAATCAAGGCGGACGCGAACGCCGACTGGGCCTACGCCGAGCTCATCCCTCTGTTGTTTCACCACGGCCGGCGCGCTGAGGCCGAGCAGCTCGCCCGAAAGGCGCTCGGCGTCAATCCGCGCAATGCGCTCGCGCATGAGCACTTCGGCACCATCCTGTCGGAGCTCTACGATCTTCCGGCCGGCGAGTGGCATTTTCGCCGCTCCCTTGCGCTCGGAGGCGCGCGCGCGTCGGTACTCGCAAATCTGGCGATCAATCTGATGAACCAGGGCCGGCTCGAGGAAGCCGATGCCCTGTTCGCTGACGCCGATCGCTTGGCCCCGGGCGAGCTCCTCACGCTCGGTCACTGGTCGAAGCTGCACGAATTGCGCGGGGACCTGGTTCGCGCCGGAGAGTTGCTCGACCGCGCCCAGGCGGGGCGGTCGCCGCGCGACGTCGATCTGCTGCGGGCCCGGCTTCTGTCCCGCGCCGGCCGCGACGCGGAGGCCCTCGCAATCATCGAGTCGGCCCCGGCGCTCATTGGCGACGGGCAGCTCGAGCGCGGACGCCTGTACGATCGCCTTGGACGATATGACGAAGCCTGGCGTGACTTTGTCGAGGGCAAGACAAAGCTCGCCGCCCAGGGCGGCGGACTGCACTATCAGACTGAAGCCGTCGAAGAATTTTTCGCGCGCCTCGGGCAGTTCTTCGTCCGAGACAAGTTCGAGCTGCTTCCGCGTGCGACCGTTCGCGCCGACGTGCCGCAACCAATCTTCGTCATGGGTTTCCCACGCTCCGGAACGACGCTCATCGAACAGGTGCTCGCGAGCCATCCGTCGGTGCGCGCGGGTGGCGAGCTTGCTTTTGCGGCGGAGCTTCGCAAGCTGGCGAACCACCTGTTTCCAGGTCCCGAGCGGTTCCCCGCCAACCTCGCGCAGGCTCTTACGGCCGATCATCGCTACGCGGCAACCGTGTTCCGGGACTACTACTTCGCGCGCGCCGAAGCCGCCGGACTCCTCGAGTCCGGCAAGAGCTGGTTCGTCGACAAGATGCCGTTCAACGAGGTCTGGCTGCCGCTGATAACGATGGCCTTCCCGAACGCAAAGGTGGTGCGGATAGTGCGTCATCCGCTCGATGTGTGCGTGTCGGTGATGTCGAACAACCTGACCCACGGCTTCAACTGTGGTTACCGGATCGAGGATACGGTGCATCATTTCGCAGCGGTTTTCGACCTGGTCGAGCGCTATCGCCGGGAGCTCGGGCACGACGAACACTTGCTCCGCTACGAGTCGTTCGTCGCCAACCAGGCGCACGAGACCCGCCGGCTGCTCGCCTACGTCGGCCTGCCGTTCGACGAGGCTTGCATTCGATTCCACGAGAACCGCCGTCACGCGCGGACGCCGAGCTACGTACAGGTGAGCGAGCCGCTCAATGACCGCTCAATCGGCCGCCACCGTCACTACGCCCATCAGCTCGCGCCCTTCGTGCCGCGCCTCGAGCGGATGATGGCCGCGCACGACTACCACCTATAACCGCCCATCGGGCAGACACGACCCGGGCGGGCGGGGGAAAACCCGCCCGGGTCAGCCGCGTCAATACCGGAAGCGCACACCCGCGTAGTAGGTTATGCCGTTGTCGTAGATCGCGCGGGGCCGATACGAGAAGTCCGCAAACTGCGTGATCTCCTCCTCGGTGAGGTTCTGAGCCTCGAAGGTCAGCATCAGGGAATCGAGCAGATTGACGTTGACCGACGCGTCGAGCGACTCGGTCGCCTCCTGGCTCAGCCGCGTCGTCCGGTCGAATGCGACGAAGAACTCCGAGCGATAGTTGTAGGCCAGCCTTGCGCTCAAGAGCTGATTCTCGAAGTAGGCGATCACGTTGAACGCATCCTTCGAATTGCCCGGGATCGGGTCGCCGTTGTCGGCCTTCGCGTCCGTGTACGTGTAATTCGCCTGGACCCCGAATCCGCCCCAGATCGGCTGCGTGACCGCGAACTCGGCGCCCTGGATCTCGCCGCCGCCGCCGTTGATGCGCTCGTTGATCGTGAACGGGCAGCTGAACAGGTCGTCGCCGACGTCGGTGCACGCGAGGCTCGGCGCCGTAGCCGTCTGCACGTTGAAGTTGCGCGTCACGACATGGTCGGTGATGAACGACTTCACGTCCTTGTAGAACAACGCGAACGCGACCGCCGCACCCTCGTCGTGATACCACTCGAGCGACAGGTCGTACTGGTTGGCGCGATACGGGTCGAGTTCCGGGTTGCCCGAAGAGCCGCTCAACGCTCCCACGTTCAGATTCACACGCGAAGTGACGTCGGTGTAGTCCGGGCGCGACATCACCCTCGCCGTCGCGAAACGCAGCACGACGTCGTCGGTCAGGTCGAACGCGAGGTTCACGCTGGGTAGTATGTCGTCGTAGTCGTGATCGACGCTGATCGGGTCGTAGTTGCCGAACACGTTCTCGATGGCGCCGGCCGGGTTCGGATTGTTGGCGTCCGAGGTCTGCTCCGTCTGCACCCAGCGGACGCCCGCGTTCCCCCGCCAGCCATCGCCCTTGAGATTGCCCATCAGGTAGCCGCCATAGGTCTTCTCGCTGACCGAGAAGCTCTGCTGAGGGTAGAAATAGCGTTGAGTCGTAGCGAGCTGATCGAACAGGAAGTCCCGGGTGACGCCGCGGTTGATCTCCCAGTAGCTCTGAAGCGTGCCGGGGGGCGGGCTGAGCCCGTCGAGATAGTCGCCGGGGGTCAGAGGCCCGCCGAAGACGGAGCCGGACGTCCCATTGATCGGCGCGTGGAAGCTGCCGTAACCCGTCGCGTTGAACACCAGGTCCCGGTCGTGGTCGGTGAACTTGGCGCCGAAGGTCACCGAGTCGATCGCCCCGATCCCGAGCTTCCGCTCGAAGTCCGCATAGCCGTAGGTCTCCTTGTCATCGTTCAGGATCTCGTGCAGCGAACTGAAGATCAACGACAGGTCGGCCGGGTCGGTCGGATCGATGTTCTGGAAACTGACCTGCGGCGTATTGCCACGCAGGTCGTAGCTGAAGGTTGCCGGCGCACCCAACTCGACGAACGGCTGTGCGGTGGTATCGCCCTCGGCCTTCGTGTATCCGATGCGGAAGCTGGCCGTCCAGTCCTGTGCGAAATCCCAGCTCGTCAGCAGGTCGATGTTGCTGGTGTTCGTCTCGGCAAACCGCTGGATCGCGTCGTAGACGACGCCGAAGTCGGCGGTGCCACCGTTCAGTGACGAAATCGTGCCGGCGACCGCGGTGTCGCCCTCCATCGTGACGTTGGTGAGCGTGCCGCCGTTGGCGATCGCGCGCGTGCCCCAGGCAATGAAGTTCTCGTTGACGTTGTCGGCGTCGAACTTCGTGTAGAGCCCCGTAAGGTTGAACTCGAGATCGTCGGACGGGCGCCACTGCACGGCGACGTTGCCGCCTGTCCGGATACGCTCCTGTTCAAACAGCGCGGAGCCGATCAGCGACGGCACGTCGACGACGGCCGCACCCGGATCCGCGTCGAAATAGCCCAGCACCTCGACGCCATCCCGGCGGATCTCGCGCTTCTGGTAAACGGCGGCCGCGAGCAGTCCCAGCGTTTCGTCAGAGTTCTTCCATGAGACCAGCCCGGTCGCCTGCGGGTTAGTCTTATCCGCGAGTTCCGTATACACGCCCTGCAGCGACCCGGAGATCTCGAGCTCGTCGAGATCCAGTGGATTTCGCGTCTTGACGTCGATCGTGCCGCCGATGCCGCCCTCCTCGACATCCGCCTGCGAAGTCTTGTAGACGGCGGCCTGTCCGATGATGTCAGCGGGGAACATGAGGTAGTTGAAGCTGCGGGTGGTATTGAGCTGGTCGAGGATGAACCAGTCGGCCGTCGCGAGGCTGTGACCGTTGAAGAGCATCCGGGTCAGGGACGGCGACGTGCCGCGCACGCTGACGCGCTCGCCTTCGCCGAACTCACGGTTCACCTGGACACCAGGCACTCGCTGCAGCGCCTCGGCCAGATTCTTGTCGGGGAACTTGCCAACGTCCTCGGCGGAGATCGCATCGAGAACTCCTTCGGCCGCGCGCTTGGCATCGAGCGACTGAGTGAGGCTCGCGCGGATGCCCGTGACGACCACCTCCTCGAGCTCGGCGGAGGGCGCCTGCGCGACCGCGTTGTTGCCGTACAGTGCGACGGCGATTGCCGTCCCGATCAGTGTCGACCGTGTCCTGTTCATGTGCTCAGGTCCCCCTTTGGCTCAGTCCTGGCGGCCGATCCGCGCAGGAGCTGTAACTCGGTTGCTACTCGGTTCCTGTCGGGCCCAACCATCGCCCGCAACAGCCCAATGACAGAACCACTATGATGCCACTATAATACCACCTGCGACAGAATGGCAAGCCTGTCCAGAAACAGCCAAAGCAAACGCATTGCGCCGCATATACCGTTGCTTATGAGCTACATGTAGCCACGGATGAGGAGTTGTGGTATGGCATTGGTATCAGACCAGCCACCGATCCGGCACAAGGGGGCCGGCGTGACGCGCCTCTCTGAAGCGATCGGCCCGCTCCCAGGCACCAGCAATCTGCCGCTGTACCAGCAACTGCAGCGCGCGCTGCGCGAAGCCATGGACCGGAACATCCTCGGCGTGGATGACGCATTGCCGCCCGAGCGCGACCTCGCGAGCGAGTTCGGTGTCTCGCGGATCA
This sequence comes from uncultured Gammaproteobacteria bacterium, assembly GCA_963728295.1. Classification (GTDB taxonomy): domain Bacteria; phylum Pseudomonadota; class Gammaproteobacteria; order Steroidobacterales; family Steroidobacteraceae; genus DATJKD01. Next base: position 993,470 of record CAVSKB010000019.1, read on the forward strand.
CCGTGCGCAAAGCCATCGACGGTCTCGTGAGCGAAGGTCTGCTGGTGCGCCGTCATGGCTCGGGTACCTTCGTGCGCGGACGGGTCGAAAAGAACTTCTCGAAGCTGACCTCGTTCTCGGAGGACATGCGCGCTCGCGGTCGCAATCCGCGCAGCGAGTGGCTCAAGCGTTTGAACGGGACGGTCACGCCCGAAGAGGCGCTGACCCTGCGTTCGAGCCCTGGCACGCCGGTGTTTCGTTTCCATCGCCTGCGCTTCGCGGACGACGCGCCGATGGCGCTCGAGTACGCGACCGTCGTCGCCGACTGCCTGCCGTCGCTCGACGCCGTGCAGACGTCGCTCTACGAAGCGCTGGAGCGCGCCGGAAACCGGCCCGTGCGTGCCCTGCAGCGACTGCGTGCAGTGCTGCTCACGCGCGAGCAGGCCGAGCTGCTGCGCGCGAAGCCGAGCGACGCGGGTCTTCTGGTCGAGCGGCTGGGATTCCTGCAGGACGGGCGCGCGATCGAGTTTTCGCAGTCCTTCTATCGCGGCGACACCTACGACTTCGTCGCCGAGCTCAGCACCCCGTGATGCCCGATACCCGCATGTTCCGGGAAGCGGCTGCGGCTCCTGCTGCGGTGCGCTCGCAATTGCTTGCAAATCGCGACCTCGTCGAGCAACTCGGAGAGGTCGTGCGAAGAATGGCGCCGCGTGCCGTCGTTACCTGCGCGCGCGGCAGCTCCGACCATGCCGCAACGTTCGCGAAATACCTGATCGAGACGCGTACGGGCCTGCTCGCTTCCTCCGCGGCGCCGTCCATCAGCTCGGTGTACGCGTCGAAGGCGGATCTCGAAGGCGTCCTGTTCATTGCGATCTCGCAATCAGGCGCGAGCCCGGATCTGCTCGCTGCCGCGACAGCAGCCAGGGATGCGGGTGCGCTGGTGATCGCGCTCGTCAACGCCGAGGACTCTCCGCTCGCGCGCACCGCCCATCACGCGCTTCCGCTGCGCGCCGGCGTCGAAACCAGCGTCGCCGCAACCAAGTCGTACATCGCCTCACTCGCCGCGATCGTGCACCTGGTGGCGGGCTGGACACAGGACCGCGACCTCCAGCTGGCGCTCGAGCAGGCCCCGGACCAGCTCGTGCTTGCCTGGCAGCTCGACTGGGGCGCCGCGACCGAGCACCTTCGTACCGCCAGCAGTCTTTTCGTCATCGGGCGGGGGCTCGGTCTGGGTATCGCGCAGGAGGCCGCGCTCAAGCTGAAGGAAACCTGCGGCCTGCACGCCGAGGCATTCAGTGCCGCGGAACTGCGGCACGGTCCCATGGCGCTCGTCCGCGTGGGATTTCCGATATTCGCGTTCTTGCAGAACGATGAGACACGGGAAGGGGTCGAAGCGCTGGCGCGCGAGTTGAGTGCGGTTGGCGCCGACGTCATGGTCGCGGGCACCGAGGTCCCGGGTGCGGTCGTGCTGCCGACGCTGGGCGCGAACGCGGCGATCGAACCGCTGCTGATGATCCAGAGCTTCTACCGCCTCGCCAACGCGCTCGCTATAGCCCGCGGCCTCGATCCGGATCGTCCTCCGCACTTGAGCAAGGTCACCGAGACGGTCTGATGCCAGTCGCGCTGGTCAACGGTCGGGTGCTCGGTGACTCAGGTTTCCTCGATGACCGTGCCGTCCTGCTCGACGGAGGACGGATAGTCGACGTCGTCGCCAAAGATGACGCGCGCTGCAGGCGCGCGCGCCGCCACGATCTAGGCGGCCACCTGCTTCTGCCGGGCTTCCTGGACACGCAAGTAAACGGCGGCGGTGGAGTGCTCTTCAACGCCGAGCCGACCGTCGACGCCATCCGCGAGATCGGCCGCGCACATCGGCGCTTCGGCACCACGGGCTTTCTACCGACGCTCATCAGCGATGACCTGCATGTTGTCGCGCGCGCACTCGAAGCAGTGCGAGCTGCGATCGACGCGGGATTGCCCGGCGTTCTCGGTATCCATATCGAGGGCCCGTATCTGAACGTCGCCCGCAAAGGTGTACACGATCCAACGAAGCTGCGCGGTCTCGACGAAAACGCGATTGGCCTGCTGACGTCGCTTCGCGGTGGCAAGACCCTGGTGACGCTGGCGCCCGAGATGACGACACCCCACATCATCTCGAAACTGTCCGCGGCGGGCGTTGTGGTATCGGCCGGCCACACCAACGCCACGTACGATCAGATCCGTGCCGCCCTGCGTCACGGGCTGACGGGTTTTACGCACCTTTTCAATGCGATGTCACAGCTCACCGCACGCGAACCAGGAGTCGTCGGCGCTGCGCTTGACGATCCGAACAGCTGGTGCGGCATCATCGTGGACGGACGCCATGTCGATCCGACGGTGCTTCGCATTGCCTTGCGCTGCAAGCGGCCCGATCGATTCATGCTCGTGACGGACGCGATGCCAAGCGTCGGTGCGGCTGAAAAATCGTTTTCTCTTCAAGGTCGCATGATCGCCGTCGCGGATGGCGTGCTCGTCGACGAGGACGGCACACTGGCCGGGTCCGACATCGACATGGCATCAACGGTGCGAAACGCGGTCCAACTGCTTGGTGTGAGCCTGCCTGAGGCCGCGCGCATGGCCAGTCAGTACCCGGCGGAGTTTCTGGGACTGGGCGCAGAGCTTGGGCGGATCGAGCCGGGATACAGGGCCAATCTGGTGCTCGCCGACGACAGGCTCGACATCAAGGAGACCTGGATCGACGGTCAGACGCTGATCTGACCGGCACTCTTCACCGATTGCTGCGCCGCCGCGCACTCCTCCAGATGCTCAGGGCGGCTACACCGAGCACGACCAGCGGGATGATTGCGCCGAGCCGGTCGCCGCGACCCAGAGCTTCAAATGCGCCCGAGGCAATACTGCCGAGAATGGCCAGAAAAACGGCGATCGGCACGAAGCGCGAGAGGCCGTGATGCGACGAACGTACGGGATCGGATGATGGCAGCGGGTGCTTTGCGACAACGCGGGTTCGCTCCGCGCGCCGCGGCGCCTCACCCTGTTGCCGCGGCATTGGCCACGGGTTTGCATCCCGCGCGACGGGCGCGGGCGGCGGCGGCAGCCTTGTCGCGGCAGGATGGTCGGGCGCCTTCGGCATGCCCGACAGGATACTCCGCGCGAACTACTGGAGCGTGTGGCGAACCGGTGGCACGCCCTCGACGCTGCCGATCGTGGCCGACGGGCTTACGTACAGGTCCACTTCCCGCTTGAAGCGCAGCGTTCCATTGACCACGGCCCCGGCCTCGATGGTGATGCGCGGGTTGCGCTGCTTGCGAAGGGACGAGTTGCTGCTTGGCTTGTCGACCAGGATCCCGCCTTCGACCCGTGAGTTGGCGCCGACCGTGATGTCGCCATTTACGGTCTCGAGGCCGCCCCCGACGGTGGCCTCGGTCAGCGACATGCGGCCATTGACCGTCTCGAGCGAGCCGCCGATTCGCGAACCTTTGCCGAGCTCGACCCCGCCGTTTACCGTTCCGACCGCGCCGTCGATCTCGGCCTGCTCGCCGACGGTGATCGATCCGTTGACGGTGTCCGCCGAGGTTGCGACGGCCCGGTCCTCCAGGCGGATCGAACCGTTGACCGTCTCGACGTCGTGCACCCGGGCGCCCTGGCCGATGACGATGCCGCCGTTGACCGTAGAGACGTCACCCGCCTCCTCGCCGGTTTCGACCTCGATACTGCCGTTTACCTTGCTGATGTTGCCGGCGGCTGCGAGCGCCACCGTCGAGACGGCCCAGGTGAGCGCGAGTGCATATCGAATCATCGGTCCCCCGAGGCGTCGCCCTTGAGTGCAGGATGCAGCTTGGATGCCCCGTCTACCGGAAAGGTTGCAGGCCTGCCGAATCGGGCCGCCGTTGCGGTACGCTTGCGGGTCTCACGCACCCTAACATCCGCCGCTGGGAGCCGGAGAAATGAAAACCCGTGCCGCCGTCGCCTATGCCGCTGGCAAGCCGCTTGTCGTGGAGACAGTCGATCTCGATGGGCCGAAGGCCGGCGAGGTCCTGGTCGAGATACGGGCGACCGGCATCTGCCATACGGATGAGTTCACCCGCTCGGGCGCCGATCCTGAGGGATTGTTCCCGGTGATCTTCGGACACGAGGGCGCCGGCGTGGTGGTCGACGTCGGCCCGGGCGTCACGTCGCTCAAGAAGGGCGACCACGTCATCCCGCTCTACACACCGGAATGCCGGCAGTGCAAGTCGTGCCTGTCGCGCAAGACCAACCTCTGCACGGCGATCCGCGCGACGCAGGGCAAGGGAGTGATGCCGGACGGTACCAGCCGCTTCTCGATCGGCAAGCAGATGCTCCACCACTACATGGGCTGCTCGACCTTCTCGAACCACACGGTGCTGCCCGAGATCGCGCTGGCGAAGATCCGCGAGGACGCGCCCTTCGAAAAGGTCTGCTACATCGGCTGCGGCGTGACGACGGGCATCGGCGCGGTGATCAACACCGCCAAGGTCGAGCCAGGCGCGAACGTGGTCGTGTTCGGTCTCGGCGGCATCGGGCTCAACGTGGTGCAGGGCGCGCGGCTCGCCGGCGCGAACCGGATCATCGGCGTCGACGTCAATCCCGCGCGCAAGCCGCTCGCCGAGAAATTCGGGATGACCGACTTCGTCAATCCGAAGGAAGTGGGCGGCGACCTGGTGGCGCATCTCGTGTCGCTGACCGACGGCGGCGCCGACTACAGCTTCGAGTGCGTCGGCAACGTCGATCTCATGCGGCAGGCGCTCGAGTGCTGCCATCGCGGCTGGGGTGTATCGGTGATCATCGGCGTCGCAGGCGCGGGTCAGGAGATCAAGACGCGGCCGTTCCAGCTCGTCACCGGCCGCGTCTGGAAGGGCACGGCGTTCGGCGGGGCACGCGGGCGGACCGACGTACCCAGGATCGTCGATTGGTACATGGACAAGAAAATCAACATCGACGACCTGATCACGCACGTGATGCCGCTCGAGAAGATCAACGACGCCTTCGACCTGATGCACGAGGGCAAGTCGATCCGCAGCGTCGTCAGTTCTAAGCGTTCTGGAATGGCGACGATCGAAAATAATTTCCGAGCACGCCTGCTTTGGCGGCACGCAGCGCTTCCTCGCCCACGAGTCGCGGGAATGCCGTACCGAGATGCGATTCTCGGTGTACGAGCCGCCGCAGGCGCGCGAGCGGCACGTGCCGGTGCTCTACTACCTTGCCGGCCTCACCTGCACCGAAGAGACGTTCATGATCAAGGCCGGCGCGCAGCGCCTCGCGGCCGAGCTGGGGCTGATGCTGGTGGCACCGGATACGAGCCCGCGCCAGCCGCGACTGCCGGGGGACGATGCGAGCTGGGACTTCGGACTGGGCGCGGGCTTCTACGTCGACGCAACCGAGGCTCCTTGGTCGGCGCACTACCGGATGTACAGCTATGTCACGAGCGAGCTTCCCGAGCTGGTGACATCCAGCTTTCCAGCGCTTGCCGATCGACAGGGCATCTTCGGTCACTCGATGGGCGGTCACGGCGCGCTCGTCTGCGCGTTGCGCAACGCTGCGCAGTACCGCTCGCTGTCGGCCTTTGCGCCGATCTCGGCGCCGATGCGCTGCCCGTGGGGCCACAAGGCATTGTCGGGCTATCTGGGCGCGGACGAAGACGGCTGGCGGGCCTACGACGCGACCGAGCTCGTTACCCACGCGCCCTTCCACGGCCCGATCCTGATCGACCAGGGCGACGCGGACAAATTCCTCGCCGAGCAGCTCAAGCCCGAGCTCTTCGCCGAAGCTTGCCGGCGCGCCGGACAGACCCTCGAGCTGCGGATGCAGCCCGGCTACGACCACGGCTACTACTTCATACAGACCTTCATGGCGGATCACCTGGCCTGGCACGCCAGCGCCTTGAACAGCTGAGAAACCGAGCCTGACCGCCGGCTGGCCGCCGCCGCTGCAGGTTTCAGCCGGCGGCCGCCGACGGGGCGGACACGACTGGCGTTCCCTCGCGCGCAACCAGCGCGCGGAAGAGATCCACCAGCCGCGCGGTCCTCGTGCCTGGCCTGCCGTCGCCGATGGTCCGGCCGTCGACCCGCGTCACGGCCGCAAGCTCGCCCATGGTTCCGGTGCAGAACATCTCCTGCGCGCGATAGACCTCGGTCAGCGACAGGTCGCACACCTCGTGAGCAATGCCGTTCGCGGCGCAGAGCTCGAGCACTGCTGCGCGGGTGATTCCCTCGGGGCAAGCCACGGTGCGTGGAGTACGCACCAGCCCGCGATCGACGATGAAGAGGTGCGTCGCGTTGGTCTCGGCGACAAAACCACGCATGTCGAGCATCAGCGCATCGTCGGCGCCCGCGAAGTTGGCCTCGATCTTCGCCAGGATCGACTGGATCAGGTTGTTGTGATGGATCTTCGGGTCGAGGCAGTCGGGCGGAAAGCGCCTGGTGCTGGCGGTGACCAGTGAGATCCCGTCGCGCGGGTACACCGGTGGCTTGTGCTCCGCGAGCACGATGAGTGTCGGACCCGACGTATTGAGCCGCGGGTCCATGCCCGAGGTGATCTTTACGCCTCGCGTCAGCGTGAGGCGTATGTGGACGCCGTCGAACATCGCATTCGCTTCGAGCGTCCGGCGGATCTGTCCGGTGATCTCGGCGCGCGAGGGGATGGTCTGAAAGGCCAGCGCCCTGGCGGACTCGACCAACCGGTCGAGATGCTGCTCGAGCCGGAAGATGCGCCCCGAATACAGCCGCAATCCCTCCCATACGGCATCGCCGCCCTGCACCACCGAGTCGAACGGGCTTACACCCGCCTCGTCGCGATGCACCAGTCGCCCGGCCACGTTGACGACCAGGTTGCGATTGCGCTCGTCGAAACGTTGCTGCATCCGGGCGGTCCTCAAGTCGTCAGTCGATGACCCCAAAGCCTCTCATACAGCGGCCGGCATTGCCCCTCGATCGCGCGGAGCTCCTCGGGCAGCGGTGCCAGCGGTTGCGCAGGCTGCGTCTCGAACCCGGTCGACTCCTCGACGCGCGAATACCACCACGGCGCCCAGATGCCGTCCGTTTCGCGCCGGCCCGGTGGCCAGGCGAGCATCCGCTCGCTGAACGGCACGCCGAGCGCATCGCACAACCGCCGCAGCATGGCCTCCGGCGCTGCGAGCAGGTCTGCAGAGTCCACGACCGGAGGCACGCGGCCGGTCGCTTCGAGCACGTGATCGAAGATCTCGACCTGCTGCGGCAGCCCGGTGTCCGCGAGCGTGAATTGCTCGAGCTTGCCGGACAGAGACGCCAGCATGGCGCGCGGCTCGCGGATCAGGAAGGCATGGGTCATCTGCGGGAGCCACTGGCGGCCGATGTCCGGCAGCAGGTGATGCGACATCTGCTTCTGGTAGAAGATGCGCGTGCCCGGGGGCTGCGGCGCGAGCAGCATCTCGACCACCCGCCGCCAGTCAGTCTCATGGTGCGCGATCACCTGCTCGCGGCCCGGGTGCGGCCGCCCGGTCACCGCGAGATAGTGCGCATACAGTGGCTCGTCGACGACCACCGTATCGTCGCGGTTGCCCCAGGAACGCATCAGCGCGGTCGAGACGTTGCGGGGTCCCGACCACATGGCGAGTCGCAGCATGCCGCTGCCGTCAGCGAGCAACCTTCCGGAAGCGATAGATGAACTGGTCGGTCTTGCCCTGGATGGCGGGATCGAACACGAGCTTGGTGTGGTCGTCGGCCTCGTGCTTGAGCGTGGCCGATTCACCGTCGAACTTGAACCCCGCCGCCTCGAAGTCGCGCCGGACGAGCGCAGGGTCGATCCGGTGCAGTTTATCGACGATCTCGGCAGCGTCGCCGCCCGGCTTTGCGACGTGATCCTGCACGACCACGACGCCGCCGTCCTTGAGCGCCGCGTGCAGCTTGGAGAGCATCACCTTCGGGTCGGTCCTGTTCCACGCTCCGTCCGCGGGCCGCCAGTACAAGTCGTGATACGACTTCACGAAAATCACGCCATCGAGACTGCCGGGCGCGAGCTTGAGCTCATCGACCTCGGCGGTGATCTGCCGGACGTTGGACAGGCGATTGCCTGCGTACCGTGCGACTATGTTCTTGGCAGCGAAACTCGCATAGGGCGGATTGTTGTACGCGATCACCTCGCCCTCCGGCCCAACGATGCGCGACAACAGTTCTGTGTAGTACCCGCCGGCGGAGAACATGTCCGCGACGTGCCAGCCCGGCTTCACACCGACGAAGGCGAGGAAAGCGGCCGGCTGCCGGATGGCATCCTCGCTCCGATCGTCCGCGGGGCGCTCGCTGCTACCGATCGCGGCGGCGATCGGATCGGCGGGCTTATCCGCTGCGGCGTGCGCGCCCGCAGCCAGGAACAGGCAGCTGACGTAGATGGGAAGGTTGCGTAGCGTCTGGCGGATCATCGTTGTCCCCTTATTCGTCCGCTTGTTGGGAAAAATGCCCTACCAGCGACCGGCGGCGAGATGCTGCCGCAGCGAGCGCTGGAATCGAATCGCCTCGGCAAGCAGCCATTCACGAAAGGCCGCGATGGGCGGCTCACCGATCCGGGAATCGGGTACGAGCAGATAGTAATGCAGGTCTAGTTCGATCACTTGTGGAAAAGGCGCCCGCAGCACCCCCTCGGACAGGTCGCCTGCCGCATAGGCGAGGCGGCCCAGCGCAACTCCCTGACCGGCGGCCGCAGCCTGCAGCGCGAGATGCCCGTCGTCGAAATGCAGCCCGCCGCCGGTATCGGCGCCGCGAACGCCCGCCGCGCGGAACCATTCCGCCCAGCCCGGTGGACGGCCGGCGCGACGCATCGAATCGTCGTGTATGAACGGGACGCGTGCGAGATCCGCCGGACGCCGTATCGCATGTGCGCGCAGCAGAGACGGGCTCGCGACCGGCGTGACGAACTCGCCGAACAGGGCGTGCGCAGTGGCGCCGTCGAAGCCCGCGCGACCGAAGCGGATGGCAACGTCGATCTCATCCTGGTCGAGATCGAACGGCCGGGTCTGCGTACGCAACCGTAGATCGATATCGGGCACCCGCCGTGCGAGTCTCGGCAATCGCGGGACGAGCCAGCGCGTGGCAAAAGACGGTGTCGCACCGACGGTGAGCTGACCGCTGCGCTGTCCACCCCGCAGCACGCCCACGCCGCGCGCGAGCCGCTCGAAACCCTCACGCAGATGCTCTGCGGCGAGCTGCCCCGAGTCGGTCAGTGTCAGACGCCGCGCGCCGCGGCGGAACAGCTCGACTCCAAGATGCCGCTCCAGGCCGCGGATCTGGTGGCTGATGGCGGCGGGTGTCACGTGCAGCTCGCGCGCGGCGCGCGTAAAGCTCAGGAGACGCGCTGCGGCCTCGAACGCGCGCAGCGAAGTCAGGGGCGGCAGCGGCCTATCCACGATGAATTCGCCTCACGCTAGCCATGACCTTTTCTCATTTCCTCGGCCGTGACCCGGCCTCTACGATGGGCGATTCCATGAGTCAAGAAGGATATAGGACCTGGACCCGTTGCCCAATTTTTCGGCCCCCGGGAGCGGGCCGGCACCGGTTGCGGCCGCGCAATTCAGGCGCTACTGCCTGTTTCTCGACGTCGACGGCACGCTGGTCGAATTTGCCGCGTCACCCGATGACGTGCACGTCGATCCGGCGCTCGCGGCGCTGATCGATCGGGGATCGCAGGCGCTGGGCGGTGCGCTTGCGCTCGTGAGCGGACGGACCCTCGCCGATCTCGATCGCCTGTTCTCGCCGCGGCGCTGGCCAGCGGCCGGTCTGCACGGTCTCGAGCGGCGCGATGCCCAGGGCCGCACCACGGCACCGTCGCACGGGCGGACCCAGCTCGCAACGGCCCGCGCGATGCTGGATGCGATTGCGAGCCAGCACCCGGGGTGCTCGTCGAGGACAAAGGCGCGTCTATCGCCGTGCACTACCGGAAAGCGCCGCAGCTCGAGGGCGCTCTCAGCTGGATGCTCGAACAGCTGGTGCGCGACCTGGGCGGCGAATTCGATCTGCAGCCGGGTGCCTGCGTGCTCGAGCTCAAGCTCCGCGGTCCGAACAAGGCCGACGCGATCCAGGCCTTTCTCGCCGAGCCGCCGTTCGCCGGCCGCATCCCGCTGTTCGCCGGCGACGACCTGACCGACATCGACGGTTTCGAGGCCGTCGAGCGCGCGGGCGGCCTGTCGATCTCCGTCGGCGATCGTGTGCGTGGCCGCCTGCGGTTCGCCTCACCGGCGCAGCTGCGGGCCTTCCTTGCGGAGCTGCTGCCGGCGGTACCGGTCGCCACCGGGAGCGAAGCATGAGCCTGGAGCTCGGCGTGATCGGCAACTGCGAGATCGCCGCGCTGGTGGACGAATCGGCACGCATCGTCTGGGCCTGCCTGCCGAGGCTCGACGGCGATCCGGTGTTCTGTTCTCTGCTGTCGCGCGAAGGAGGAGACGCCGCCAGCGGCGTGTTCGCCGTCGAACTGCAGCACGGCGCGCGCAGCGAGCAGCGCTACCTTCGCAACACGGCGATCCTCGAAACACTGCTCGACGACGGCGCGGGCAACGTCCTGCGCATGCTCGACTTCTGCCCGCGGTTCCGCCGCCGTGGACGCTTCTTCCGCCCGATGATGTTCGTACGCATCGTCGAGGCGGCGGCGGGTCGACCAGTCGCGCGTCTGCGCCTGCGGCCGCTGTGCGACTACGGAGCACGCGAGCCCGAGACTCAAAGCGGCTCGCACCACCTGAGCTTCATCTGCGCCAGCGCGCGATATCGCCTCACCACCGATTGCTCGCTGAGCGCCATCGCCGACCAGTCGCCCGATCGTCATCGACCAGCCGATCGCGCTGCTGCTCGGGCCCGACGAAACCGTCGAGGAGGCACCACTGCTGCTCGCGCGCTCGCTGCTCGACGCCACGCGCGCCTACTGGCAGGACTGGGTGCGAGGGCTCTCGATACCGGCCGAATGGCAGGACGCGGTGATCCGCGCCGCGATCACGCTCAAGCTCTGCACTTACGAGGACACGGGCGCGATGGTCGCCGCGCTCACGACTTCGATCCCGGAGCAGCCGAACAGCGGTCGCAACTGGGACTATCGTTACTGCTGGCTCCGCGACAGCTACTTCGTCCATCCAGTCGCTGAACCGGCTCGGCGCAACGCAGACCATGGAGGGTTATCTGCGCTTCATGGACCACATCGTCGCGCGCGGAGACGGTGCGGGAATCCAGCCGCTGTTCGGCCTGTCCGGCGACCACCAGTTGCCCGAGCGCATCGAGCCCGCGCTCGAAGGCTATCGCGGCATGGGGCCGGTGCGGGTCGGCAACCTGGCCTTCGTGCAGCGCCAGCACGACGTCTATGGCTCGGCGATCCTCGCCTGTACGCAGCTGTTCTTCGACGATCGCCTCACGACGCCCGGTGACGTGGCGCTCTTCGAGCGGCTGGAGACCTTTGGCCAGCACGCCGAACGGACGGTGGGCGTCGCCGACGCGGGGCCCTGGGAGTTCCGCGGCCGCGAGCAGCCGCACACGTTTTCGTCCGCGATGTGCTGGGCGGGTTGCGACCGGCTGGCGCGCATCGCAGCCTCGCTGGGCCTCGACGACCGCGCAGCCGACTGGCGGCGGCGTGCCGGACGGATGCGTGAGAGCGTTCTCGAAGGCGCGTGGAATCCGCGGATGCAATGCGTTCACGTCCAGCTTCGGCGGGTCCGATCTGGACGCGACGGCGTTGCTGCTGCCCGGAGCTCGGGTTCGTCGCCCCGGACGATCCTCGCTTCCTCGCGACGCTGGACGCGATCGAACGCCAGCTGCGCACCGGCGACTGGCTGTTCCGCTACCGTCATGCCGACGACTTCGGTCATCCCGACACCGCTTTCACGATTTGCGGTTTCTGGTACGTGCACGCGCTCGCGGCGGTCGGCCGGCGCGAGGAGGCGCGCGAGCGCTTCGACCGGATGCTGGCGGGACGCACACGGCTGGGTCTCCTGTCCGAGGACATCGACCCGGAAACCGGAGAGCTCTGGGGCAATTTTCCGCAGACCTACAGCATGGTGGGGATCGTGAGCTCCGCCGTGCGCCTGAGTCGCAGCTGGGAGGACCTCGTATGAGCCGCCTCGTCGCAGTGTCGAATCGGATCTCGCTGCCACGCAAGGGCGCCGCACCCGGCGGGCTCGCTGTCGGCGTACTGGCGGCCATGCAGGCCCGCGGCGGGCTCTGGTTCGGCTGGAGCGGCGAAGTGGTGGACGGCGCACCGCGCGAGCCGCGGCTCTCGAGCCGTGGGGGAATCAGTTTCGCAACCACCGATCTTGCTCGCGAAGATCACGAGCTGCATTACATCGGCTTCTGCAACGGGGCGCTCTGGCCGCTCTTTCACTATTTCGCCGACAAATTCCAGTTCGTCGACGCGCAGTACGCCGCGTACCAGCGGGTCAACCGGCTGTTCGCAGACCGGCTGCTTCCCCTGCTGCGCGATGACGATCTCGTCTGGGTGCACGACTATCACCTGATTCCGCTTGGTCAGAAGCTGCGAGCGGCCGGCGTACGGCAGCGGCTGGGATTCTTCCTGCACGTTCCTTTCCCACACATCGAGGTGCTGCGCACGCTGCCGGTATACGGCGAGCTGATGCGCGCGCTCCTCGCCTACGACTCGCTCGGCTTCCAGACCGCACGCGACCTCGAATCGTTCCGTTCCTGCGTGCGCGAGCTCTGGGGACCCGGGGCCATCGGGCCCGACGATGTCGTCACCGCCATGGGCGGTCGCACGCATGCGTTCGTGAACCCGATCGGTGTCGACGTCGACGGCGTCCAGCGCGAGGCGGTGGAATCGCAGGCGCTGCCGGCCGTGCAGCGGATGACCGCGGGCCTGCTGGGGCGAAAGTGCGTCATCGGCGTCGACCGTCTCGACTACAGCAAGGGTCTGGTACAGCGGTTCCTCGCCTACGAGCGCTTCCTCGAGACCAATCCGGCCGAGCTCAACCGGGTGACGCTGTTGCAGATCGCACCGGTGAGCCGCGGGCGACGTCCGCTCCTACATCGAGATCCGGCGCGCGCTCGAGCAGGCCGCCGGGCGCACCAACGGCCGGTTCGCCGACACCGACTGGACGCCGATCCGCTATCTGAACCGCAACTTCCCGCACGACGCGCTGATGGGTTTTCTGCGCACCTCGCAGGTCTGTCTCGTCACCGCAGTGCGCGACGGGATGAACCTGGTCGCGAAGGAATTCGTCGCCGCGCAGGATCCCGAGGATCCCGGCGTACTGGTGCTGTCGACGCTGGCCGGAGCGGCCCACGAGCTGAGCGGCGCGTTGCTCGTCAATCCGTACGATCTGACGGGTGTCGGCGACGCCTTGAAGGCGGCCCTGGTCATGCCGCGCATCGAACGACTCGAGCGCTACCAGCGCATGCTTGCCGTGCTGCGGCAGAACGATATCCACGCCTGGCACGCGCGAGCGGTGGGGAGTCTGCGCGGCGGCTACGCGCCGGTGCGCGGCTGGAATCCGGGCGTCGGGCCTATTGCGCCCGCACGCTCCCGGTCACCACTTCGCCCGTCTTCATGACCCAGACCGGGGACTCCAGCGCGCGCACGTCGGCGAGCGGGTCGCCGGGTACCGCGACGATGTCGGCCCAGGCACCGGGCTTCAAGGTGCCGACCTTGCCCTCCATCCGCAGGAGCTGGGCGTTGACGACCGTCGCCGACTGGATGGCTCGTAGCGGCGTCATACCGGCGTCGACGTACATCGCGAACTGGCGCCCGTTGAGACCGTGCGCCTGGACGCCTGAGTCGGTGCCGTAGGCAAGCTTGAGCCCGGCGCTCACCGCCTTGCGCAGACTCGCCATCTTCATCTGAAGCACCTGAGCGGCCTTCTCGAGCTGATAGGGCTGGTATCCGCCGGCAGGACCGCGATCGATCATGTAGCGGTTGGTATACGGGTTCATCACCAGCCAGGTGCCGTGCTCGCGTGCGAGCCGGATCGCCTCGTCGTCGAGCATCGAGGCGTGCTCGATCGAGCGCACGCCCGCGCGGATCGCGCGCTTGATGCCTTCGGACCCGTGCGCGTGCACGGCGACGTCGCGCCGCTTGTCCGCGGCGGTCACGACCGCGACGCGGATCTCTTCCTCCGTGTAGTCCGCCATGGTCGGGTCGGTGTTTGCAGACATGACACCGCCCGTCGCGAGCAGCTTGATCCAGTCGGCGCCGTACTTGATGTTCTCGCGGACCTTGAGGCGTATGGCGTCGGGGCCGTCGGCGAGCGCGCTGTAGCGCTCCACGTGGATGTCGGCGGGAAGCTCGTTGTCGTCTCCATGACCGCCGGTGGCCGAGAGCGACTTGACCGCGACCAGCATCCGCGGCCCGGGGACACTGCCGGCCGCGATCGCGTCGCGCAGCGCGACGTCGGCGAAATCGCGGCTGCCCAGGTCGCGCACCGTCGTGAATCCCGCGAGCAGCGTCTTGCGGGCGTTCGCCACGCCTTCGATCGCCGCGCGCGCCGCGGTCTGCTTGAGGTCCTCGTACGGCGTCAGCTCCTCGCCGCCGACGAGATGCACATGCGCGTCGATGAGCCCCGGCAGCAGCGTCACGTCGCCGAGATCGATGTCGACCTGCTCCCCCGCAGCGCGCGCCGCGACCGAGACGATCGTGCCGTTTTCGATGCGGATGACCTGCTCGCGCAGCACGTGGCCCGTCTCGACCTCGAGCAGTCGCGCCGCCGTGACGGTGAGCGCCTGCGCGGCGGCCGGCGCCGGGTGGATCAGCCCGGCGGACAGGCACATATATATGAGAAGGAAGAACCGCATCGAGTCAGTCCCCTGGCAGCTTATGTTCAGAACCGCGGATTCTAGCCGCACACGCCGGGCGTCACGGGCCGGCGTATAGTCCGGCGAAGCCTGGCGACAGCAGAAGAACCAATGGCGGATACCAGCGGCGGGGAAATCCTGGCGCGCATCCTCGAAGCCGAAGGCGTCACCCGGGTCTTCGGCATCATCGACGGTACGTATTTCGGCTTCTACTCGGCACTGCACCGCCTCGGCATCGAGATAGTCACGCCGCGCCACGAGACCAGCGCCGCGCACATGGCCGGCGCGTATGCACGGCTGACCGCGGGGCTGGGCGTATGCATGGCGAGCAACGGGCCGGGTGTGGCGAACCTCCTTCCCGGTCTCGTCGTCGAGCAGGCGGAAGGCAACCGCGTGCTGGCCGTGACGAGCTGCCGGCGGCCGCAGATCGTCTACCCCGACCGCAGCGGCGCCTACCAGGCCTTCGACCAGGTGGGCGCGATCCGGCGCATCGCCAAGTGGAGCGAGTGCGCGACCACGTTCGACCGTGTGGCGGAACTGTCGCGCGCGGCGCTGCGTCAGTGCTTCGAGGGAAGACCCGGCGTCGTCCATCTCGACGTGCCTGAAACCGTCATGAACGGCCGCTTCAAGCAGACGGTTCACACCTTGCAACCGCACGAGTACCGCCGTACCGAGGCGCTGCCTCCACGCGCGGACCAGGTGCAGAAGGCCGCCGAGCTCCTGACCAGCGCAGCGCGCGCCGATGATCCACGCCGGCAGCGGCGTGATCCACGCACGTGCGTTCCGGGAACTGAAGCGCGTCGCCGACCTGCTGCAGGCGCCGGTCACCACGAGCTGGTCCGCACGCGGCGTGTTGACCGAGAAATCGGAGCTCGCGGTGCCGATGTGGCACGTCAAGCTCAATCACGCGGTGCGTAACGAGGCCGACGCCACGCTCATCCTCGGATCACGCCTGGGCGAGACCGACTGGTGGGGCAAGCCGCCCTACTGGCGCCCCGCGGACGAGCAGGCCACGATCCAGGTCGACGTCGACGGCGCGATCCTCGGGGCCAACCGGCCGGTCGCGCTCGCCGTTCAGGCCGATCTCCGCCTGTTCCTCGATGCGCTGGCAGAACGCCTCGAGAGCTCTCCGGGCAACCGCGACGAGCGTCGTCGTTCCGTCCAGAAGTACCGCCGCGCGGTCGCGACCGAGCGGGCGCGGCTCGACGAAAAGCTCAAGGATCTCGACGTGCCGATGAACCCGGCGCACGTCGCGCGGGCCTGTCAGCAAGCCTTCCCGGAGGGCACGGTGCTGGTCGTCGATGGCGGCAACACCGTGATCTGGACGATGTTCTTTCACGAGCTGCGGGTTCCGAACACCCTGCTGTCGACCTTCAAGTTCGGGATGCTGGGCGCGGGCGTCGCGCAGGCACTGGGTGCGGCGGTGGCGCGGCCGGAGCAGCCGGTCTGCTGCATCATCGGCGACGGCGCGATGGGATTCCATCCTCAGGAGATCGAGACCGCGGTGCGCAACCGCCTGCAGGTGATCTACGTCGTCGTGTGCGACCGTGCGTGGGGCATGGTGAAGATGAGCCAGCAGTTTGCGCTCAAGCCCATCAAGGCGATGCTGCGCAAGTCGCTCGATCCCGACGAGACCATCCGCACCGACCTCGGCGAGATCGAGTTCGACAAGCTCGCGCAGGCCATGGGCGCCCATGGCGAGCGCGTCGCGGACCCGCGCGAGCTGCCCGCTGTGCTCAGGCGCGCGATCGACTGCGGCGGACCGGCCGTAGTGCATGTCGATGTCGACCCGGTCAAGCACATGTGGGCGCCCGGTCTCGTGCACTTCAAGGACATGCACCAGGAGCCGAAGGGCCGATGATGAGCGCCGCATCGTGGGTGGCAAGGGGGTTGCAATGAAGGTCAACGTCAAGCAGGGCCTCAAGACCGACGTCGCATCGGCACTCAAGCTCTGCACCGATCAGAAGAGCCAGGAAGCGGTGTATGCAAAGCTTCCCGGCAGCAATCTCAAGATCAAGCGCGAGGGCAAAGCCCCGAACGTAAGGCTGCGCGTGTCGCGCACCATGCCCGCGAACCCGCCTGCAGCGATCAAGCGGCTGGTGCCGGCGACCAACGAGGTATCCCACACCGAGGCCTGGCGTGCGGACGGCAATGGACACGTGGCCGACATCGCTGTCGAGATAAAAGGCGTGCCGGTGAAGATCACGGGAACAAAGACGCTCCGACCCGAGAAGGGTGGCTGCAGCGTCGAGTGGACTTTCGACGTGACGAGCGGTCTGCCGCTCATCGGCAGTGTCATCGCCTCGTTCGCGGCCGCCGAGCTCGAGAAGAACCTGGCGGACGAGTACAAGGTCCTCAAGGCCATGGCTTGAAATCGCTGACATGCAGTGCGTTTCCGCGAAACGCGCCGCACCTGGGGGAGACACGATGAACGGGCTCATGATGGACGCACCGCTGCTCGTCACCGAGATCATGCGGTATGCCGACAAGAACCATCCTCGCGGCGAGGTCGTCTCCGTCACGGCGGATGCGCCACGGCACCGCTGCACCTATGCCGACGTCTTCCGGCGCGCCCGCCAGCTCGCCAATGCGCTCGCGGATGCAGGCGTGCGCGAGGGCGACTGCGTCGGCACGCTTGCCTGGAACGACTACCGCCACCTCGAGCTGTACTACGCGGTCTCGTGCATGGGTGCGGTGCTGCACACCGTCAACCCACGGCTCTTTCCCGAGCAGGTCGAGTACATCATCAATCATGCCGAGGATCGGCTGCTGTTCATCGACCCGACGCTGCTCCCGCTCCTCGCGCAGCTCGGCGGCAAGCTGCCGACGGTGCGCAAGACGATCGTCATGACGAGTGACGCCGCGCTCCCCGCAGCGGTCACCGGCAAGCTCGAGTCCTACGAAGCGTTCATCGCCGGTCAGCCGGCGACATACGACTGGCCAGTGCTCGACGAGCGCGCCGCCTCCTCGCTCTGCTACACCTCGGGCACGACGGGTAACCCGAAGGGCGTGCTGTTCAGCCACCGCTCGACCGTGCTGCACGCCTACGCGGGCTGCCTGCCCGACGTTCTCGGCCTGTCGAGTCGCGAAACAGTCCTCGCCGTCGTGCCGATGTTCCACGCCAACGCCTGGGGGCTGCCGTACAACGGCCCGATCGTCGGCGCGAAGCTCGTGTTCCCGGGGCCGAAGATGGGCGACCCCGCGACACTCGCGGCGCTGATCGAGGAAGAAGGCGTCACGCACGCCGCGGGCGTGCCCACGGTGTGGACCGGCCTGCTCAATTACCTGGACCAGACCGGCAAGCGTGTGCCGACCATGAAGCGCACTCTCGTCGGTGGCTCGGCCGTGCCGCTCAAGATGATCCGCGACTTCGACCAGAAGCACGGCATCGTCGTGCAACAGGGCTGGGGCATGACCGAGATGAGTCCTATCGGCTCGGTCAATTCCTATGCCCCCGACGGCGATGAGGCGAGCGAGGAGACCTGGCGCAAGCGTGCCCTGCAGGGTCGCGCCGTGTTCGGCGTCGACATGAAGATCGTCGACGAGGAGAACCGCGAGCTCCCCTGGGACGGCGTCGCGACCGGTGAGCTCAAGGTTCGGGGGCCCTGGGTCTGCAGCGGCGTACTTCCGGATCGACGAGAGCGCGGCACACGATGCCGACGGCTGGTTCGCCACCGGTGACGTTGCCGCGATCGGCGCCGACGGCTACCTGCACATCACCGACCGCGCCAAGGACGTCATCAAGTCCGGCGGCGAATGGATCAGCTCCGTCGACATGGAGAACTGCGCCTGCGGCCATCCGGACGTGCTGATGGCCGCGGCGATCGGGGTCCGCCATCCGAAATGGGAGGAGCGCCCGCTGCTGATCGTCGTTCCGAAGCAGGGCCGCACGCCCGCACGCGATTCGGTACTGGCGCACCTCGCGCAGCATTTCGCGAAGTGGCAGCTTCCGGACGACGTCGTCCTTGCCGACAGCATCCCGCTGACCGCGACCGGGAAAATCGACAAGAAGCGGCTGCGCGAGACCCATGGGAACCACTACACACGGCCTGGCGTGGAGTGATCCGCCCACGCAAAGCGAGGAGAGCATGACGCACAAGATCGGGATAGACCAGGCACCGGGAGCGCGAGGCTCGCGGTATCCGTCGCCATTCGATGAGCCCTGCCGGGAACGGTTTCGGCGTCGGCTCGGCGATGCGGCCGGGCTCACGCAGTTTGGAGTGAATCTGCTCGAGCTGCCGCCGGGCGCCTGGTCGAGTCAGCGACACTGGCACACGGAGGAGGACGAGTTTGTGTACGTCCTCGAGGGCGAGGTCGTGCTCGTAACCGATGCCGGCGAAGAGCTGCTGAGGAGCGGTGACTGCGCGGGCTTCGCCGCTGGCGCCCCCGATGGTCATCATCTGCAGAATCGATCGACGCGCGCAGCGACCGTTCTCGAGATCGGCACGCGTCGACCGGCAGATGACGAAGCCTTCTACCCCGACATCGACCTGCATGCGCTCAAGGGTAGCGGGGGTTATGCGCACCGGGACGGAAGACCGTACCCGGACGACGGGACGTAGGCGACCCTCACCAGACCTTGCAGAGGTCCTGAGGCTTCTTCACGAGCTTCGCGTTCGCCTTGCAACTGAAGGCGGTCGCGAATTCGGGCATGTTCACGACGACGCCGTTGATGCGCACAGGCGGCGGTGAGTGCGGGTCCACGACGGCGTTCACGCGCATGTTCTCCGGGCGATCGTTCGTGCAGGCCCACTGCGCGAAGCCGACGAAGAAGCGCTGCGCCGGGGTAAGACCGTCGCGCTCGGCGAGGCGCATCGCCTTGGTCTGCTCCTGCCAGGCCATCCACGCGATGAGCTCGCCACCGAGATCTGCAATGTCTTCGCCCGAGGTGAGCGCGCCGTTGATCTTGATGTCGTCCACGATCGTGTACTGCGAGTACTCGTCGCGGATGCACTGCGCGCGCTTCTCGAAGCTCTCGGCGTCCTTCTTCGTCCACCAGTCACGCAGGTTCCCGTCGCCGTCGAACTGGCGGCCCTCGTCGTCGAAGGCATGCGTGAGCTCGTGGCCGATGGTGCCGCCGGTGTTGCCGTAGTTGGGCGCATCGTCGAGCTTCGCGTCGAACAGCGGCGGGCTCAGGATGCCGGCCGGGAAGTTGATGTCGTTCAACTGCGCGTCGTAGTACGCATTCACGGTTGGCGCGGACATCTGCCACTCGCCGCGGTCCACCGGCTTGCCGATCTTCGCAGCCTGCCGCCGCGACTCGAAGCGCAGCGCGCGGCTCACGTTCTCGAAGAAATCCGAGCGCTCGATGGTGAGCGACGAATAGTCGCGCCACAGGTCCGGATAGCCCACCTTGTTGCGCACCTTTGCGAGCTTGGCGAGCGCCTGCGCTTTCGTCTCCGGCGTCATCCAGTCGAGCTGCTGGATGCGCTGCTTCATCGCCTCCTCGATCTGACGCGTCATCGTGACGGTCTTTTCCTTCGGCTTCCGGAGTGAACGTACGCGCGACGAACTCCCGGCCGAGCGCCTCGCCGAGTTGCTGGTCCACCCATGACACACACTTCTTCCAGCGCGGCTGATCCGCCTCCACGCCTCGCAGATACTTTCGATCAAACGCGAACTTCTCGGCCACCGGTGCCGAGTGGAGATACGGCGCGGTGTCGTCCAGGAGACTCCAGCGCAGGTACGTCTTGAGATCCTGCAGGCTCTCCTGCGTGAGGCGCGCGTTCAGCTCCTTGAAAAACGCCGGCTCGGTGACGTTCAGCCACGGGCCCGGATTCAATCCCACGGTCTTGAAGTACGTGGGCCAGTCGAACCCGCTGGCCATCTCGGAGAGCGAGGCGAGCGTATTGCGGTTGTAGGTCTTGTAAGGATCGCGGAGTTCTACCTGGGTGAGGGACGCCTTCGCGAGCGCGGTCTCGATGCGCATCACGGTGGCCGCGCTCGCGCTCGCCACCTCCACCGGGTCGCCGAGCAACTCGAACATCTTCGCGATGTGCTCCACGTAACGCGCACGTGTCTCGACGGACTTCGCATCGGTCTTGGTGTAGTAGTCGCGGTCCGGCAGCCCGAGCCCGCCGGCACCCACCGCCGCAATCACCTTGCTGGCATCACGCGCGTCCTGCTGGACACCGCTGCCGAAGAACATTCCGGCGCCCGAGGCGCGCAGATGCAGCTCGCCGAGTAGTTTCGCGAGTGCCTGCCGATCCGCGAGTGCGGCAATCCTCTCGAGATCCGGCTCGATCGGGCCCGAGCCCTGCGCGCTCGATGGCCTCCTCGTTCATGCAGGCGGCGAAGTAGTCGCCGATCTTCTGCTGCGTCGGCGTGCGCCCGCTCGCCGGCTTGGCCGCGTCCTCGAGAATGCCCCAGAGGTAGCGCTGATTGTCCACGCTCAGCTTGGCGTACACGCTCCAGCGATTCTGGTCGGGCGGAATCGGATTGTTCTTCTTCCACCCACCGCACGCGTAGGTATAGAGGTCTTCGCAAGGATCGGCGGTGCGATCCATCGCACTCACATCGAGGCTCGGGGTGTAGGGCAACGCGTCGTACGGCTCGTCCGCTGCGTTCGCCAGCGTGGCAGCGCCCAGGAACGCAGTTGCGGCCAGCGCCACTCCTCGATGACAAAGCGTCGGTGTGTCTCAGCATGGGTATCCCTCGGGCGACAGGCACAAGACGGTCATTCTGACGGGTCAGGCCGTCGCGCACATCCGTTGCAGCAGCTCCTCGGCCTGGACAAGCTTCATTCGCTTTGGAACCGGGTAATCGCGATTTGCCTCGATCATGGCGGCGCGGGCGATATCCGGGATGTCCTTTGGCATCAGAAGCGCCAGTTTCTCCGGGATGCCGACGGCACGGTTCAGCTGCCGTACCCGATCGACGAAGCGCTGCGCGAGGTCCGCGCGCGGCTCATCCGTCGTGCCCGCACCGATCGCGACCGCGAGCTCGGCGAGCCGCGCCTCGGCGTGCGGGGCATCCTTGATGAAGTCGAGCACGTAGGGCAGCGTGATGGCATTCGCCTGGCCATGTGGCACGCCGTAGATGCCGCCGATCTTGTGGGAGAACGCGTGCACGTAGCCGACGTAGGCCTTCGTGAACGCGAGGCCGCCGAAGAACGACGCGAGCGCCATCGCCTCGCGCGCCTCGAGATCTGCGCCGTTGGCATACGCACGCGGCAGGTTCGCAAAGACCAGCCGCACGGTCGACACGGCATGGAGTGCCGTCTCCGCGGTGGGCCAGGTATTGAGATAGGCCTCGACCGCATGCGTGAGTGCGTCCATTCCCGTCGCCGCGGTGATATGCGGCGGCATCCCCTGCATCAGCTTTGCATCGAGCGCTGCAGCGACCGGAACGATCCGCGGATCGACGACCGCGGCCTTCTCATGTCGCACCGGGTCGGTCAGCACCGCCGCGACGGTGACCTCCGATCCCGTGCCGGCGGTGGTCGGCACCACGAAGAGCGGCAGTATGGGCGCCGACAGTCTGAAGAAGCCAAGCAGCTTCTCGGGAGCCTTGCGCGAGGTGACCATGGCCGCGATCACCTTGGCCGCATCGATCGACGAGCCGCCGCCGATCGCCAATATCGCGTCGCTGCGATGCGCAACCGCCGCCGCGTGACCCTGCCGGACGACCGGGTAGGTCGGGTCCGGGAGGATGCCGTCGAACACGGCGACGTCGATGCCGCGCGCCGTGAGCTCGTCGCGACAGCGGCCCGACGAGGCCAAGCTTGACCAGCACGGCGTCGGTCACGATCAGCACTCGCCGAAATCCGAACTCGCCAATCATCCGGCAGAGCCGCGGCGCCGCGTCCGGCCCGACGAACACGACCGGGCGTGGTTGCGGCACCAGCTTCACGACCGGCTGCATGAAGAGCTTGAGGAAGCGGTAAGCCCGCATGCGCAGCTCGAACAGCATCGACTCGGTGCCCCCGGAACGCCGTGCGCGGCTCAGCGCGCTATTGCGCCGGAATCGTGATCACCGGCTTGGCCGCATCTTCAGAGCGGTCGGCCAGGGAAAATAGAATCATGATGAATGACAGAAGCCGCTTCGAGCTCAGGTCTCGATCGCTGACGTAGTAGTACCTGCCGCGGTAGCGAACGGAGACAAACGCATCCTCCGGCTCGTCGTCTGTGCTCATTACGCGAAATGTCCCTTGCGGGGCACCCGCCTCGGGGACCGGCAGACCGCGGGTCGCGCGGCCCTCGGCGACGTCCCGTTCGGGCACGTCGACGTACAGCGCCAGGACCTGCAGCACGCGCAGGAGCGAACGGCCGCGAACCGCGATCTGCCGAGGGTGCATCGAGAACTCCCCGCCCACGAGCTCGAACTCCGTAGCCTCCGGGTCGAGCCCGAGAAGCTCCCGGACCCGCAGTCCCGCCGCCCGATCCTCGTCGGTCATCCGCGGATTGCGCAGCGTGATGACCGTCGCTCGCCCACCCTTCTCATCGACATGCGCTCGTACTCCGATGGCACCCCGGCGCTGCGCATCCCGGAGCAGCTGCGCGACCTCGAGGAAACGCGGGTCCGCCGGCCGCCCGCCGTCGAGGTCGGTGTCGACATTGTGCAGGCCATTGATCGAGACCACGCCCATCTGCAGCATGGCGTGCGCCGGGAACCCATCTTCGATGGTTTCGAAGATCGCAGTCGGCGAAATGGGGGTGGCAATGTTCTCGATGAAACGATTGCCGGTGAGCGGCGTGTAGGTGATCGTCGGCCGGTCGGTGAACTTGCCCTGCGCGCCGAGGCTCGCGCTGTCGCCCTGTACCGCGCCGGCCGACGACGCTACGCCCGCTGCGCTGACCGTGGTCTCAAGCGAGTAGCCCGCCACGACCTGCCCGACGTCGACGAAGATCGGCGGGTCGGCATAACGCAGCCGCACGATGTTGAGCAGCGTCTGTCGCTTCCACGAGTCGCCGATGGCCGTGCTGTAGTCGAAGCGGTCGCGGGGGATCGTGGTGGGACCCACGGAGTGGCAGCTCGCGAGCCAGATCACGGCCGCGCCGGTCATCAGACGCCTTGCCGCGCGAGGAATCGATCAGTCCTGCCCATGGTTTGCCGGAGACTCCCCGCGGTTGCCGCGTTCTGGTTCGCCGGATCAGTGGATCCATTGAATCCGGCTGAGCAGGGCATCCGTGTTCACTCGGGCCCGAACGGGAAACTTGCTGGCTCAGAAGAATCCGACGGTGCGATCGATGGTCCAGTAGGCGGCGGTGCAGCCGATCAGGTATGCGAGTGGTGTCCGGACCAGCGCCTCGGCCCGCCATGTTCCACCCGCGCGGCCATCTCGCCATTTCGAGCTCAGCCGAGCGATGACGGCGAGAACCGCTACGACTGCGGCGATGAAGGCGAGCTGACCGATCTCCACGCCGACGTTGAAGAAGAGCAGCGCGAGCGGGATATCCGTCTGCGGCAGCCCGATTTCGCGCAACGCCCCCGCGAAGCCGAGCCCGTGCAGCAGTCCGAACACGAACGCCACGAGCCACGGCGTCCGGGCAGTGAGACTCGCCCGGCCGTGAGCCGTACGAAGGATCTCGGCCGCGACGAACATGACGGAGAGTGCAATCACCGCCTCGACCGGTGCCTGCGGCACGTGCACGAGGCCGAGCGTCGCCGCAGCCAGCGTGATGCTGTGCGCGACGGTGAACGCCGTGACGGTAACGATCAGCCGCCTCCAGTTGCCGACCAGCAACAGCAAGCCCAGCACGAACAGCAGGTGATCGATGCCGAGCAGGATGTGCTCCACTCCCAGCACGAAATAGGTGCGTACCACATCGCCCGCGGTCGGTACGGCGGCAACCTCGAACGAAGGCGCGTCCGGCGTGAGCCGCGTCGTCTGCACGACGCCGCCAAGGTGTGCGACGCGGACCAGCACATCGGTGCGCGTCGCCGAAAGGCCATCGACGGCGATGCGCCGGCCGACGAGGCCGCCCGGACAGGTCGCACGCCATCGCGAGACGAACGCGCCGCCGACGAACGAGCCTGTATTGGTCGCGCCGGTGCAGTCGGCCGGCAGATGGGCGTAGAGAGCAAGCCTCAGCTCGCCGCGCGCCGGCACCTTCCACAGCACGTCGTACACACCGGCCTCGACCTCGGCGATCTCGAGATAGCCCGGACGGACCTCGTGCGCCGCCGCGACGCCCCCCGCAAAGGCGAGCATGAGCAGCACCGCGAATCGCGCCAGCATCGTCATCAGCCGCCCTCGCCGGCTGGCGCGGGCTCATCGCGCGCCGCCTGGCGCTGCAGCAGTTCGCCCAGCTCGCCCTCGATGCGCACGTCGTATTTTTCGAGCAGCCCCCGGTAGAAGGCCTCGTTGGCGTCATCCTGGCGGGTGGCCTGCCACTCGCGCAGCACGGCCGGGCGAATCTCGGCGAGAGTCGGCATGCGACCTGGCTTGCGACTCGAGAGCCGTACCACGTGCACGCCGAATGGCGACTGCACCGGGCCGATCCAGCGGTCGGCGGGCGCGTCTTCCACTTCCGCGGCGAACGCCTCGCCAAAGACGTTGGCGACATCTCGTGGAGTCGCTTGCGCCATTTCCGCCGGAAGCAGCGATGGGTCGCCCAGCTTGGCTGCGGGAACGCCATCGCCGGCATTCAGCTGCCCCAGTGCCCGGCGCGCGTCTTCGAGCGCTGCCTCGCCCCGCCGGTCGCTGCTGAACAACCGCTGCTCGAAACTGAGCGTCGGCGGGTCGACAAACGCCGCCGAATTCTTCTCGAGATAGGCCTGCAGCTCGCTATCGGTCGGCTCGCGCGCCGACGCCACGTCGTCGGAAACGAACTCCATCTTCTGGCGGAGCCTCCGCCGGATCACCGTGTCGTCGCGATCGAGGCCCAGTGCCATCGCCTCGCGGTAGTAGACCTCCTCACGGACGTAGTCCTCTACCAGCCCGCGGATCTCCGCCGCCGTCGGCGGCCGCATCCACGTACGCGCAAAGCCGTCGGCGAGGGCCTCGATCTGCGCCTCGCTCACGACGATTTCGCGCGGCCCTTCCTCGCCGCCGGCCACGACCCGGTACAGCAGGAAAATCGCCGCGCCGGCGGCCAGGAAATGCAGCAAAGGTTCGCGCAGCCACGCTCGCATACGTGAGTCGTCCATGAAGGTCAGTAGTCTCTTTGAGACGGAATCGAGCCCGCGTCCGCGAGCCCGCGCTGATACTCGCGTGCCCGTTCCTCGGCAAAGAAATCGATCGTCAGCCCAGCGCGGCCAGGATCAGCAGTCCCACCGCCAGGCCATGGAACACCGGTCGCCCGATCGCGAAGACGAAGACGAACGCGAGCAGTGCGGCGCCCGCGTAGGCGAGCCGGTATGCCCCGAAGCTCTTCACAACGGTCTCGATGCGCGCGCCTTCGGCCGCCGCGAATCGGGCCGGATCCGTCGTCCGCAGATCGTGCAGCGCGGCGACCTGCGCGTCGGTGCGCAGATAGATCGTTCCGCCCACCACCAGCCCGAGCGCAGCCGTGAGTAAGAGCGCGGCCGCAAGCCCCCTGGCAAACGGGTCCCGGGCGACGAACCAGAGCACGAGCGCCACCGCCAGCGCCAGCGCCCCGACGATCGCGATCCAGGCGCTCTCGAGCTTCTCACCACTGAAGTAGCCGTCGATGATGTCGGTCACGCTCATTGCTTGCCTCGTTGCCGCTTCGTGACGACCCTCGTGCTGACCGGCATCAGAGAACTACGGGACAAGGCCGCAATCGGATGCGCGATTGTAGCGGCGGCTTCTCAAGCCGGCGCCAGCGGCGCCCGGCGCTGCGGACCAGGGCATGCGCTGCTCGAGCTGGGCGGAGAGCCGGAAAAGCGTCGCCTCGTCACCGGGCCGTGCGGTGAAAAGCATACCCATGGGCAATTCCTCCGCGCTCCAGTGCAAGGGCAGTGAGATCGACGGTTGCCCGGTGACATTCGCAAACATGGTGTAGGGCGCAGCGTCGAACATGGGTCGGAAGGCCTCGAGGATCCGGTGCCGCTGACCGAGCAGCACGCGTCCCGGCATGGCAGCCAGCATCCGTATGGCCCGACGCTGACCCGCACTCAGCCGATACGCGCCTACGGTCAACGGCGGGACACCGACCGCGGGCGTTACGAGCACGTCGAACCTGTCGGACCAGGTGAGCCAGCTGCGAGAGAACCCCTGCATCCAGTAAAGCGCCACGGCTACCTCGCCACCCGAAAGCGCCGCGCCCATTTGCCCGAGGAGCCACGTTGGCAGCTCCAGATCCGCAGCCGTGGCCTTTCGCCCGGCGAGTCCCTGTGCCAGCCGGATCGTTGCCGCCGCTTCGGCGGCCACCAGGGTCGCGTAGTGCTCGATGAACGCCTCTGCCTCGATCGGCAGCCGCACTTCCTCGAGCTCGTGGCCGGCCTGCGCGAGCACGGCAATCGTCCGGTCCATGGCGACTCGATTCTCGGGATGCAGGCTCCCGCCGAGTCCGCGATCGAGGCTGAACGCGATCCGCAACCGCCCCGGGTCACGCTGCGTGTCTTCGAGGTACGGTCGCTCCGGCGCCGGCAGCCGCGTGAGCTGACCGGCATAGGGCCCACAGGTCGCATCGAGCAGCGCCGCGCTGTCGCGCACGGTGCGTGTCACCGCATGCTCGGCGACGAAACCCCACCAGAGCTCGGGCGCCTGCGGGCCCGAAGGATTTCGCCCGCGGCTGGGCTTGAGACCGACCAGGCCGCAGTTCGAGGCGGGCGTGCGGATCGAACCGCCGCCGTCGTTCGCGCCCGCGGCCGGCACGATGCCCGCCGCCACGGCTGCTGCGGATCCGCCCGACGAGCCACCGGGGGTCCGATCGGGATTCCAGGGGTTGCGGGTCGGGCCGAAGAGCTCGGGCTCGGTAACGTTGGCCATCCCGAGCTCGGGCGTGTTCGTCTTGCCGAAGATCACGAGACCCGCGTTCTTGTACCTGCCGACCAGTTCCTCGTCCCGGGGCGGGATGAAATCGCGGAGCAGCCGCGATCCGCTTCGCATCGGCTCGCCGCCGTAGGCCATGATCAGGTCCTTGATCAGGAACGGCACGCCGCGAAAGGGTCCCACGGGCAGCCCGGCCGCGATCGCTGCCCGCGCCTTCTCTTCCATCAAATGTATGACGGCGTTGATTTTCGGATTGACTGCCGCCGTCCGCGCGAGCGCCTCGTCCAGCAGCTCGCCCGGGCTGACCTCGCCCCGTTGCACGAGCTGCGCGAGGCCAAGCGCGTCGTGGCGGACGTATTCCTCGAAGGACACGCGGGGCTCCGTCAGCGACCCGAGCGGACATGCTCGCGGGGGCGGCGGATTCTAGCAGCCGGCATTGTCGACACCGCCAAACGAGTCCAGAATGACGCACTGCAACAATAACGCCGGCCAGACATGCCCAGCCTGCGCGCGCGACTGACGAACGCATTCCTGCGCATCGGGACGAAACGCAGATGGCGCCCGGACCTCGACGTCCACCTGACACGCGAGCGTGTTCGGCGCATGGACGCACGGCTGTCCGGTGGTGCATCGCGTATCACCGTCGAGGAAATCGACGCGGGCGGTGTCCCGGCGGCCTGGCACGGCGAGCGAGGCCTGTCCGACCGCGGCACACTCCTTTATCTGCACGGCGGCGCGTGGTGCCTGCATCTGCCCGGTGCCTATCGCCGGCTCGCCGCGCGCTTGTCGGCCCTGACGGGGCTGCGCGTCCTGCTGCCCGATTATCGACTCGCGCCCGAGCATCCGTTTCCGGCCGCAGTCGACGATTGCTTTGCGACATATCGCTGGCTCGTCGACCGGGGCTATGCCGAGCGGCCGCTGGCGATCGCCGGTGACTCGGCCGGCGGCAGCCTCACGCTCGTGACGATGATGCGGGCCAGGGACGCCTCGCTCCCACTGCCCGCCTGCGCGGCATTGCTCTCGCCGTCGACCGACCTCACGATGTCGGGACCCTCGATCGAGTACAACGAGCGCGCCGACCCGATGTTCGCGAATGCAGCGCTGACCTTGTTGCCGGACCTGTACTGCCCGGGAGTCTCTCGCTCGCACCCGTGGCTGTCGCCGCTCTTCGGTCAGTGGCAGGGACTTCCGCCGCTGCTCTTCCACGCGGGGTCGACCGAGATGCTGCTCGACGACTCGGTACGCGCGCATGACCGGGCGATCGCCGCCGGGGTCGATGCGCGTATCAAGGTGTGGCCGGGATTGCCGCACGTGGCGCCGCTCTTCACGATCATGCCCGAGGCACACCAGGCGCTCCGCGAGATCGCGGCCTTCGTCGTCAGCCACATGGAGCCGCGGGCGCGGGCCCCGGTTGTCGAGGGAAACCCGGCAGTCGCCCTGGCGAGCCGGTCGGTCATGCAGCAGGCGGGGAACGCATCATGAAGCACGTCGACTATTCGCTTCGCGACGGGGTGGCCGTCCTCGCGTTCGCGAACCCGCCGGTGAACAGCCTCAGCCATTCGCTCAGGCAGGAGCTGGTCGAGGCGCTCGATCGCGCGACCGCCGACGCTGGGGTTCGCGCGATCGTGCTGATCGGCAGCAACGGAACGTTTTCCGCCGGCGCCGACATCAAGGAATTCGGCACTCCGGCGATGCTCAGGTCGCCGTCGCTGCTTACACGTGATCAAGGCGTTCGAATCCACGACCAAGCCCGTGGTCGCGGCCATCGCGGGGCTCGCGCTCGGCGGCGGGCTCGAGCTGGCACTGGGCTGCAACTACCGCGTGGTGCAGAAGGACGCAAAGCTCGGGTTGCCCGAGGTAAAGCTGGGGCTGCTTCCCGGCGCCGGCGGGACGCAGCGGCTGCCTCGGCTCGTCGGCATCGAGGCCGCGCTCAACGTGATCGTCGGCGGCGAGCCCATTCCAGCGCAGATGTTCGCGAAGAGTCCGCTGATCGACCGGCTCGCCGACGGCGACCTGCTTTCGTCGGCCGTGGACTTCGCCGCCGGGGTCGGAACACGCCCAGGATCTCATCCGCGCGTGCGCGACCGGGCGGTCCACGAGCCCGATCACGAGGCGCTGGCGCAATTCGCACGCAACACCGTCAAGGCTGCGTTCCCGAATCTCCCGGCGCCGCTCGCCTGCGTCGACGCGGTCGCAGCCGCGGCCACCCTGCCTTTCGAGGAGGGTCTCGCCGAGGAGCGACGCCTCTTCATGCGACTCTTCCTGGGCCCCGAATCGCGCGCGCTCAGACATCTGTTCCTCGCCGAACGTGCCGCGGCGCGCATCGAAGACGTGCCGGAAAACACGCCGCTCCGTCCCGTCAAGTCTGCCGCGATCATCGGCGCGGGCACGATGGGCACGGGCATCGCGATCAACTTCCTGAACGCCAGCATTCCCGTGCGCCTGCTCGAAGCCGGCCGCGAGGCGCTCGACAAGGGCGTCGCGCGCATCCGCGACACCTACGGTGGCCAGGTCAAGAAGGGCAAGCTCACGCAGGAGAAGCTCGACGCGCGGATGGCGCTCCTCGCACCGACGCTCGACTACGCCGATCTCGCGCAGTCCGACTTCGTGATCGAGGCAGTCTTCGAGGACATGGGCGTCAAGGAGAAGGTATTCCGGGCACTCGATGAGGTGATGAAGCCGGGGGCGATCCTCGCCACGAACACCTCGACGCTGGACGTCGACCGGATCGCGAGCTTCACGAAGCGCCCGCAGGATGTCCTGGGTACCCATTTCTTCAGCCCCGCGAACGTCATGAAGCTGCTCGAGGTCGTGCGCGGCGCAAAGACCGCCAAGGACGTGCTCGCCACGACCATGACGCTCGCCAAGACGCTGCGCAAGACCGCCGTCGTATCGGGCGTCTGCGATGGCTTCATCGGTAACCGCATGCTCCAGCAGTACTCACGCCAGGCGCTCCTTATGCTCGAAGAAGGTGCGGGCGTGGCGCAGATCGACGCGGCGATGGAGAAGTTCGGCTTCGCGATGGGTCCGTTCCGGGTGAGCGATCTCGCCGGCAACGACATCAGCTGGCAGATCCGCAAGCGCCGGCGCGTCGAGCATCCCGAGTTGAAGTACCCCGAGGTCGCGGACAGGCTGTGCGAGCTCGGGCGCTTCGGCCAGAAGACTGGCGCCGGCTGGTACGACTACAAGCCCGGTGACCGCACTGCATACCCGTCGGCGGTCGTGGACGAGCTGGTTGCCGCAAGCCGCAAGTCCGCAGGCCTCGTACCGCGCCAGATCGACGACCAGGAGATCGTCGACCGGCTCGTCTACGCGCTCGTCAACGAGGGTGCCGCGATCCTCGAGGAGAAGATCGCGCAGCGAGCCTCGGACATCGACGTCGTGTACCTGATGGGCTACGGCTTCCCGATCCACCGGGGCGGGCCGATGTTCTACGCGGATACGGTGGGGCTCTACGCGGTCGAGCGACGCATGCGGGAGTTCGCGGCGAATCCGCACGCGGCACCGGACTTCTGGAAGCCGGCCCCGCTGCTTGCGCGCCTCGCCGCGGCCGACGGCACGTTCAACGCCTCGCCGGGAGGTGCCGCATGAGCGCGCAGGATCGCGACGCGGTGATCGTCTCGACCGCCCGCACGCCGCTCGCAAAGAGCTGGCGCGGCGCGTTCAACATGAGCCACGGCGCCACGCTCGGCGGTCACGTCGTCAAGGCCGCGCTCGAGCGCGCGAGGGTCGAACCGGCGGAAGTCGAGGACGTCGTGATGGGGTGCGCGTTGCCCGAGGGCGCGACCGGAAGCAACATCGCGCGGATCATCGCCAACCGGGCCGGTTGCCCGGTCAGCGTGTCGGGGCTCACCGTGAGCCGCTTCTGCTCGTCGGGCCTCAACGCGATCTCCATCGCCGCCCAGCGCATCCAGTGCGGTGAGGGCGAGGTGTACGTAGCGGGCGGCGTCGAGTCGATCTCCTGCGTGCAGCAGGAGCTCAACATGCACATGCTCCGGGATCCGTGGACCGAAGAGCACAAACCCGAGCTCTACTGGCCGATGCTGCGCACGGCCGAAGTGGTGGCGGCTCGATACTCCATCCCGCGGGAGCCACAGGATCGGTACGGTGCCTTGAGCCAGCAGCGCGCCAACGCTGCGCAGGAGGCCGGACATTTCAAGGACGAGATCGCGCCGATCAGCGTGCGGATGGCCGGGGTCGATCCAGCGACCAACGCGTTCCATACGAGACAGGTGACGATCGCGGTCGACGAGGGCCTGCGGGCCGGCACGACCTACGAGGCCCTGGCGAAAATCCGCCCTGCGACGCCGGGCGGGGTGATCGCGGCCGGCAACGCGAGCCAGTTCTCCGATGGCGCAGGGGCCTGCGTGCTGATGAGCGCGGGCGAGGCGCGCCGTCGCGGCGTCGAGCCGCTCGGTGTCTTCCGTGGTTTCGCGATCGCCGGCTGCGAGCCCGACGAGATGGGCATCGGCCCGGTCCATGCGGTGCCGAAGCTCCTCGCCCGGGCGGGACTCCAGGTCCGGGACATCGACCTCTGGGAGTTGAACGAGGCCTTTGCCGTACAAGTCATATACTGCCGCGACAAGCTCGGCATACCGGACGAACGGCTCAACATCGATGGCGGCGCGATCGCCATCGGCCACCCGTACGGCATGACCGGGCAGCGGCTCGTCGGACATGCGCTCCTGGCCGGGCGTCGCATCGGGGCCCGGCGCGTGGTGACGACGATGTGCATCGGCGGCGGCATGGGGGCAGCCGCCTTGTTCGAGGTCCTGTGACGACGGTTGACGAAAAAAAAGACGAGTTCGGCTCGCTTCTTGCGGCGTTCGCCGAGAGCGAGGACGAGACCGTGCGCCAGCAGACCGAGGCCCGCATATGGCAGCGGTATGGCACGCGCGGTGTCGTCTTCATCAGCGACATGTGCGGCTTCTCGCGCACGACGCGTACCTATGGCATCTGCCATTTCCTGTGTCACATTGAACGCGCGCGTCGGATCATCGCCCCCGAGGTGCTGCGCCACGGCGGACGCCTGCTCAAGTTCGAGATAGACAACAGCTTCGCCTTTTTCAACGATATCGACTCTGCGCTGCTCTGCGCGCGCGATCTGACGCTGCGGGTCGAGGAATTCAACGCGCGGGGGCAACCGGGCGACCAGATCGCGCTCGCCATCGGCATCGACGAAGGTGATCTGCTCCTGATCGACGACCATGACTTCTTCGGGGACCCGGTCAATACCGCCTGCAAACTCGGCGAGGACGTGGCGGCGGAAGGCGAGATCCTGGTGACGGCGCGTGCCCTCGCACTGGCCACCCAGGATCTCGCGTATGTCATGGATCGCCGGCTGGCCAGGATCTCCGGGATCGACATCGAGTACGCCCGCCTCGCGTTCATGCACGCGCGGGGACGTCGATGAGCGCGCGATCGGGCGGACGCGCTCGCGCCGCGGCGAGCGCGGGGCGACTGGGCGCGGACGAGCTCGAGGAGCTGCTCGAGGTCACGCGGCGCCTTGCCTCGCCGTACGACCTGAATGCCATGCTCGCGGCAGTGGTCGACGCCGCGCGCAAGGTCCTGCACGCCGAGCGCGGCAGCGTCTTCCTGTACGACGCGACCTCGAACGAGCTCGTACTCAAGGTCGCGACCGGCCTCGCACCGATCCGCATACCGGCGGACCGGGGCATCGTCGGCCAGTGCGCCCAGACGCGCAGATTGATCAACGTGCCGGACTGCTATCAGGACCCGCGCTTCAACCCGGAGGTGGACCGCAAGAGCGGCTACCGGACGCGCTGCATGCTGAGCCTGCCGCTGATCAGCCACGAGGACGAGCTGATCGGCGTGCTGCAGATCCTGAACCGGGACGAAGGCAGCTTCGACAGGCACGACGAGCGCGTGGCCTCGGCGCTCGCCGCGCAATGCGCGGTCGCGCTGCATCGCGTGCAGATGACCGAGACGCGGCTGCTGACCGAGAAGCTCGACCGGGAAATCGCCGTCGCGCGCGAGATCCAGATGTCGGCGCTGCCCAAAGAGATGCCGCAGGTGCAGGGCTACGACGGCGCGGGGCTGTTCCGCCCGACCGACCAGACCGGGGGCGACCTGTTCGACTTCGTGAGGCTGCCCGACAGCCGCCTGTTCCTGCTGCTCGGTGACGCGACGGGGCATGGAATCGGGCCGGCGCTCTCTGCCACCCAGGTTCGCGCGATGATCCGCGTCGGCCTGCGTCTGGGCGCTGGCCTCGACGAGGTGTACACGCACGTCAACAACCAGCTGGTCGACGATCTGCCCGCCGACCGCTTCGTCACGGCGTTCCTGGGGCTGCTCGACACGACCACGCACCGGGTGAGCTTTCACGCCGGCGGCCAGGGGCCGCTGCTGCACTACCGCGCGGCCACCGCGTCGATCGACTGGCACGGCCCGACCACGTTTCCGATGGGCGCCCTGCCGCAGACCCGCCTCGAGCAGGCGCGAAGCCTGGTGCTCGACCCCGGCGACGTGCTGGGCCTGATTTCGGACGGGATCTACGAGTACGAGAACACGGCCGGCGAGCATTTCGGCGAGGATCGCGTCGCCGCGGTGATCCGCGAGAATCACGACCGGCCGATGAAGGAGCTGGTCGCCCAGGTGCTGGCGGCTGCGCGCGAGTTCGGTGGCACCGCCGCGCAGGCCGACGACGTCACGATCGTGCTGATCCGCCGGCTGGCCGACCCCCCGTCTTGATCAGCAAGCGTTTTCAGCGCTCCTTCGACGCCCTCGACCAGGTCTTCGGGTTCACCCGCCGCTTCTACGAGTGCGAAGAGGTGCCCGACGCGGAGCGCCTGGTCTTCGACTTCTGCGTCGAGGAGATCTTCACCAACTTCGTGAAGTACAACCGCGGGAACCTGCAGGACATCGAGCTTGCGCTCGATCGCAGCGGGGATCGTGTCCAGGTGAGTCTCACGGACTTCGACGTCGAGCCATACGACATCAGCCGCGCGCCGGCAGTCGACATAAGCTTGCCGCTTGCGAAGCGCGAACCGGGCGGGCTCGGCCTTCAGCTGGTCCGCCGGCTGGTCGACGAGCTCACTTACGACTATACGAATCGCCAAAGCCGGATTACGGTTACGAAAAACCTGAGGTAAGGGGATGTTCGAAATTCGACTCGGCGACAAGGGGGAGGTCGTCTGCGAGGGGCGCCTCGACGCGTCGCAGGCCGCCAAGGCGCAGGCCTTCCTGGATGCCCTCGCCACCCCGGACGTAGTCGACATGGCGCGGCTCGAGTACATCTCGAGCGCCGGGCTCGGGGTTCTGTTGCGGACGCAGAAGCGCCTGCTGCAGTCGGGCGGCGGCCTGCGCCTTGTGAACGCAAACCGGCACATACGTGACATATTCCGATACTCGGGATTCGACCGGATTTTCCAGATCGATGACGGCATCTGACGGGTCGATGCGCCCGCTCCAACCAACTTTTCGCGCCGCCGCCGGTACTTATGGTTGACGTGGGTGATGCGGAGCTGGTGCAGCGGTGTTGCAACGGGGATCGGGCAGCTTTCGAGATCCTCCTGAAGCGATACGAAAGACCGGTCTACAACGCTGCACTGCGCATGCTGCGGAACCCGGAGGATGCAAGGGATGTCGCGCAGACGGTCTTTTTGAAGGTCTACGAGCATCTGTCGGAGTACGACCCGAAGTACAGGTTCTACAGCTGGATCTACCGGATCGCCGTAAATGAATCACTCCATGGGCTCAGCCGCAGACATCCGGTCGAACCGATCGACGAGCAGGAGCCCGACGAGCATCCAGGTCCCGATGACGAGGTTGGCGACGAGCAGATCAGCCACCAGGTGCAGGGTGCGCTGATGCGACTAAAGCCCGAACACCGCGCCGTGATCGTGCTCAAGCACCTGCTCGGCTGCAGCTACCAGGACATGAGTGAGATCCTGGAGCTGCCCGAGAAAACCGTGAAATCACGGCTGTTTACGGCTCGCCAGATGCTCAAGGAAGTACTGCTTGACCAGGGAATGATGAGGCCATGATCGAAGAACGCCACGTCGAACTGATACATGCCGAGCTCGACGGCGAGCTCACCTCCGAGCAGCGCGCCGAGCTATCGCGCGCTGCTGCTCGCCAATCCCGAGGCCCGGGCTCTCCGCGATCAGCTCGCCCGCCTGTTCGGCGCCGTGGCGAAGCTCGAGTTGGCCGACCCGCCACCGGAGCTTTCCGGCTCGGTGCTGAGTGCGCTTGGCGCAAAGCTGCGCCCGGGGGCAGCGCACTCAGCCCGACGGACCTGGTACACGGGCCCGGCGTTCCGCTATGCCGCCGTATTCGTCGGTGGCTTGCTTGCAAGCGCCGTCCTGCTCGCCCCGGGTGCACGGCACTCGGTGGGTCCGGACGTGTCCGAGCTGGTCGGGACGATTGGTGGACACGGTGCCGCCGGCCGTTACTCGCCGATTGATCGTGTCACCCTGGACCTGACGCAGGTCAGCGGTGCCGTGAACTCGTATCAGCTCGATGACCAGCTGGTCGTCGAGCTCGACTTGACGGCAAGCGAGCCCATAGAGGTCGTTGCCACGCATGCAGGACAGACCGTCCATTTCAGCCTCGGGAGCCGGCCCGATGCGACCCCCGAACGGGTCATCTGGCTGCCGGCTGGCAAACCGCAGGGTGGGCCCGACGTCGAGCTCGAGGTGTACGGCGGTGGCGGGCAACTCCTGCACCGGGACAGCCTCCGGGCGGATGAGTCGGAGTAGGATCTCGGGGGCCGACAAGGGGGCCGAACCAACTTTTTGAAGGCTGACGGGTAATTCACACGTAGTTCGACAGCAATACCCCGGTTTGACCGGGCCAAGGCAGAGGGAGAAGGAAATGACGGAATTGAAAGCAGGACGTGCCGGCAACCGGATCTGGCTACTGGCCGGTTTGCTCGCCGTCGTCGCGGTCGCGGGTTATTTCAGTCTGAACTACCCGCCGTCCAGCGAGGACGCGGCCGGGACAATCATGCCGGCGAATCGGTACCAGGCGGATGACGCCGGTGGCGCCGCGGGGGGCACCGTAGGCATCGATAAGAGCGGCATTAGCTCGGTCGGCGCCAATTATCAGGCCGCGGCTGCTGACGCCGCCGACGCGGCCGACCGTGCCGACAAGGCTGACGCGGCTGACCGTGCCGACAAGGCTGACGCGGCCGACCGTGCCGACAAGGCTGACGCGGCTGACCGTGCCGACAAGGCTGACGCCGCCGACCGTGCCGACAAGGCTGACGCCGCCGACCGTGCCGACAAGGCTGACGCGGCTGACCGTGCCGACAAGGCTGACGCGGCTGACCGTGCCGACAAGGCTGACGCGGCTGACCGTGCCGACAAGGCTGACGCGGCTGACCGTGCCGACAAGGCTGACGCGGCTGACCGTGCCGACGCGGCTGACCGTGCCGACAAGGCTGACGCGGCTGACCGTGCCGACAAGGCTGACGCGGCTGACCGTGCCGACAAGGCTGACTCGGCCGACCGTGCCGACTCCGCTGACCGTGCGGACCATGCCGATTCAGCCGATCGCGCCGACCAGGCTGACCGTGCCGATCGCGCCGACTCTGCCTCGATGTCCGACGCAGCTGACTCTGCCAGCAACTCGAGCGCAAGGGCGCCGTCGCGGCGCATCGATTGACGCGTCGCGGCAGCTTGAGGAAGTGGCTCAATCCTGAAAGGATGAGCCACTTCATCTTTTTGGCGCTTGCCGGCGTCTGTCCGGGGCGAACGTCTTCCTGATGCGACCCTCGCTGCGACGATCGTTCGCTGCTGCCCCTCTGCTGCTCTGGCTGCCCCCCGCGATTCCCGCGGAGCTGCACTTCGTCGAGACGGACGACCTGCGGGTCATCAACTACGGTGAGACCGGCGCCCATCTCGTACCGTACGCGACCCAGAGCTTCCTGAATGCGCTTGCCGCGCAGAAGGCGCGCCTCGGGTACACGCCCGACGGCAAGCCCACAGTCCTGCTGCAGGATTTCTCGGACAAGGGGGGAGGGGGCGCGCTAAGCACGCCGCGGAACAGTGTCTTCGTCGACATCGCTCCGCCGACGCTTGCGTTCGAGACCTTCAGTCCGGGCGAACGGATCTTCACGATTGCCAATCACGAGACCGTCCACCTGGCGACCGGGGATCAGCCCAGTGAAGCTGATCGGCGTTACCGGGAGCTGTTCGGCGGCAAGGTCGTCCCGACGTCCGAGCATCCGGAGACGCTTCTCTACAACTACCTGACCAATCCCCGGAACACGGCGCCGCGCTGGTTCAACGAGGGCAGCGCTGTCTTCATGGAGACCTGGCTGGGCGGCGGCTACGGCCGTGCGCAAGGCGGCTACGACGAGATGATGTTCCGCGCGCTCGTTCGCGACGACGCCCGCTTCTACGATCCCTTGGCACTGGTTTCGGTCGGCACGGAGGTCGAATTCCAGGTCGCCGCCAATGCCTATCTCTATGGCACGCGGTTCATGAGCTATCTCGCCCTGGAGTACGGTCCCGAACGGCTGCTCAGCTGGTATCGGCGCGACCCCGGGAGCCTCGGGTCCTACGCCGGAGACTTCGAGCGCGTGTTCGGCCTGCCACTCGACCAGGCCTGGCAGAACTGGATCGCCTGGGAGCGCGAGTTCCAGGCGAAGAATCTTGCGTCAGTGCGCGAGCACCCTCTGACTCCCTCTCGCAATGTCACCCCGACCGCTCTCGGGGCACTCTCGCGCGCTGTCCCGAGCGAGGACGGCCGCACGCTCTACGCCGCCGTCCGCTATCCAGGTCGCATACCGCACCTCGTCTCCATCTCGCTGGAAGACGGGTCAGTCAAGGAACTGCAGGAAATCGGCGAAGCGATGCAGTACCGGGTCGCCTCGGTGGCGTTCGACCCCGAGGCCGGTACGCTCTTCTATACGACGGACCACCTGGGCTATCGCAACCTGATGGCCTACGACCTGAAGTCCGGCAAGGCGCGGATGCTCCTCGAGGAACAGCGTATCGGGGACCTCGCCTTCAACCGGGCAGACCGGTCGCTCTGGGGCCTGCGCACCAACAACGGCTACGTGGTGCTGGTGCGCATCCCCTACCCCTACAAGGAATGGCAGAGGATCCATGCATTTCCATACGGCGAGGTCGCGTTCGATCTCGACGTCTCCCCGGACGGTGCACTGATATCGACGTCGGTCGCCGGACTCGACTCGAGTCGCGCCGGCGCACAGGTCATGCAGGTCCGCCTGATGAAGACCGAGGCACTGCTCGACGGCGATGCCACCCCCGTGCGGACGCTTACATTCGGCAGTTCGGTTCCGGAGGGTTTCGTGTTCTCGCAGGACGGCCGGTACCTCTACGGCAGCTCCTACTACACGGGCGTATCGAACATCTATCGCTGCGAGATCGCTACGGGCGAGGTTGAGGCGGTCAGCAATGCCGAGGTCGGGTTCTTCCGCCCCGTGCCGCTCACGGGCGACGAGCTGCTGGTGTTCAGTTACACCGGCGCGGGGCTTCGTCCCGGCGATGATCCGGCCGGTACCCACCGAGGACCTGAGCGCGATCACTTTTCTCGGCGAGCAGATCGCGACCCGACACCCGGTCGTGCAGAGCTGGAGCGCGGGTTCGCCGGCGCGTTTCGATGTCGACAACGAGATCAAGCGGCAGGGAATCTATCAAGCCGGCGCGCGAACTCGGGCTCGAAGCCTTCTATCCGATCATCGAGGGCTACAAGAATTCGGAGGCGCTCGGCCTGCATGCGCGCTTCAGCGATCCCATGGAGTTCGCGCAGGCGACCGTGACGGCAAGCTACAGCATCGACGATTCGCTGCCCTCGAGTGAGCGCGCCCACGCTGCCCTGCGGTACGAGCAGAGTCGCTGGAGTGCCGGCCTCAACTGGAATGCCGGCGATTTCTACGACCTGTTCGGACCGACCAAGCGCAGCCGCGAGGGCTACAACGGCTTCCTCGCCTACGACCGCCCGCTCGTCTACAAGCCGACGGAAATGACCAGCGTCCACGGCAAGGTCGCCTACTACGGCGACCTGGACTCGCTGCCGAACTTTCAGAACATTCCCTCTCCTTCGCGCAAGCTTTCGACCGGCGAGGTGGGGTTGACCCACGAGCACTTCGAATCCTCCATCGGGAACGTCGACGACGAGACCGGACACAGCTGGGGGGCGCTCGCACACGTCTACGGCGTGGAGGGCGACTACGTGCCTGGTTTCGTCGGTCAGCTCGACTTCGGCATCGCGCTGCCCGCCGGCCATTCCTCGATCTGGCTGCGCAATGCCGCGGGCGGGTCGACCGGCGACCGCGACGACCCGTTGGCGAACTTCTTCTTCGGCGGCTTCGGAAACAATTACGTCGACAACGGCGATGCAAAGCGCTATCGCGAGGTCCTCAGCCTGCCGGGGTTCGAGATCGACGCGGTCGGCGGCCGGACATTCGCCAAGTCGATGCTCGAGCTCAACCTTCCGCCGCTGCGCTTCGACGCGCTCGGCAAGCCGTCCTTCTATGTCCCGTGGATGCGCTCGGCACTGTTTGCGACGGCCCTGACCACGAACTTCGAGGACGGTGATGTGCGCGAGACCGTGTACAACGCCGGCTTCCAGGTCGATTTCCAGATGCAGGTCATGTATCGCCGGTCGATGATGCTGTCCATCGGCTACGCCCATGGATTTGCGGACGCCGGCCCGGACGACGATGAGGTCATGATCTCGCTCAAGGTTCTCTGATGAGCCGGCTCGGTCCCCGCAGTCGGTCGCGCGGATGATCCTGGAGGCGCTCGCGCGAGCACCGGTCGGGCTCCTGCCGGTGGTGGTGTTCCTCGGCGCACTCGTCTATTTCGACAGCTACAAGCTGGTGTCGCTGCGTGCCGTGATCGGGACGATTCTCGTCGGCACGGCGGCCGCGGGCGCGAGCTATTTCCTCAACATCGAGGCACTCGAACGGCTCGATCTCGAGTTCGTGACCTATTCTCGCTATGTATCGCCCGTGATCGAGGAAACGCTGAAGGCACTCATCATCGTGGTGCTGATCCGTACGCAGCGCATCGCGTTCCTGGTCGACGCGGCGATCGCCGGGTTCGCCGTCGGCACCGGCTTCGCGGTGGTGGAGAACCTGTACTACCTGTCCATGCGGCCGGATTCGCACATGGCCGTGTGGGTGGTGCGCGGCTTCGGCACCGCGATCATGCACGGCGGCGCGACCGCCATCTTCGCCATCGTCTCCGTCGCCCTTTCGGAAAAGAAGTCGGGCATCACCGCGTTCCTTCCGGGTCTCGCCGCGGCGGTGCTGCTGCATTCCGCATTCAACCATTTCCTGTTCCTGCCGATCCTCTCGACGCTGGGAATACTGATCGCGCTGCCACCGCTCGGCTGGTACGTGTTCCGCCGCAGCGAGCGCGCCGTCGGTGACTGGCTGGGCGCGGATTTCGATGCAGACGCACGCCTGCTCGAGCTCATCGATTCGGACGATTTCGGCAGCTCGAACCTGGGACAGTACCTGCAGTCGCTGCGCAGCCACTTCCGTGGCGAGGTCGTGGCGGACATGCTCTGCTACCTGCGGCTGCATCTCGAGCTCGAGATGCTCGCGAAGGGCGTGTTGCTCATGCGCGAGAACGGGCTCGAGCCCACGCTCGACCCGGAAGCGCGCGGCAAGTTCGACGAGCTGCACTATCTCGAGCGGAGCATCGGTCGCACCGGGCGACGCGCGATGCAGCCCTTTCTGCATCTCAACGCGCGCGACCTCTGGCAGATCCACATGCTCGACCGGTGAGTCACTCGCGGCGCAAGGCCTCGATCGGATCGAGGAGCGCCGCGCGTCTCGCGGGCCAGAGGCCGAACACCAGCCCGACCGCGGCGCTGAAAACGAATGCGAGCACGAGCGCGTCGGTCGTGATTGCCGTGCGCCAACCGGCGATGCTCGACAGGGCCCAGGACGCGCCGGCGCCGGCGAGGATGCCGATGATTCCGCCCACGAGACACAGGAGGAGCGCCTCGATCATGAACTGCGCGAGGATGTGCGTTCGCGTGGCACCGAGCGCCATGCGCACGCCGATCTCGCGGGTCCGCTCGGTCACCGTGACCAGCATGATGTTCATGATTCCGATCCCGCCCACGAGCAGGCTGACGCCGGCGATGCCTGCGAGCAGAAAGCCCAGGATCTGGGTCGTCTCCTGCTGCGTGGCTAGAAACTGCTTGCGATCGACGATGGCGAAGTCGTTGTCCCGTCCCGGCGGCAACCGATGCACCCGCCGCAGGACGCGCTCGACGGTGACCATCGCCTGCGCCAGCTCGGTCCCGCGCTCCACTTCCACGGCGATGGTCTGGACGCGGTCGTCACCGGTGACGCGATACTGCGATGTCTCGATCGGAATGTAGACATCGTCGTCTGGGTTGCCGAAACCGACCGCGCCCTTCATCGCATAGACGCCGACGAGCTCGAACGGCATTGCCTTGATCAGCAGCGTGCGGCCGACGAGATCTGCGGCGGGCTGCCGGAGCTGCTGCGCCACGTCGCCGCCGATCACCGCGACACGGCGCCGCGCCCGGCCGTCCTCCTCCGCCAGCATCCGGCCCGCCTGCAAGGTGTAACCGTTGACCTCGGCATGCTGCGGCGTCGTGCCGATCACGTTCAGGTTGAGATTCCGGTTCCCGAGCTTGAGTTGCTGCCTGCTCGACTGCTCGGGCACCACGGCGACAAGGGGCTCGCCGTGGTCGGCCAGCGCCCGGGCATCGTCGATGGTCAGCAGCTGCTGGTCACGTGCCACGCCCTGCGCGAACCGCATGCCGGTCGTCACGGTGATCACGTTCGCGCCCAGCGCCGCAAGCTGCTCGTCGACCGCGCGCTGCGCGCCATGACCGAGAGCGAGCATGGTGATCACGGAGCCCACCCCGATCACCACGCCCAGCATCGTGAGCACGGAGCGAAACGGATTGGCCGCAATGGAACCGAGCGCTACCCGAAGGATCTCCGACATGTCGCTGCGGCCGTCGATCGCTGCTCAGCGGGACGGCGCCGGCGCCGTAGTGCCGTCTGACCGCTGCGTGATGCCCGGAATTCCGCCACGCCGCCGCATGAACTCCTTCATCTGGTCCTGCGATTCGGTGAGCCCGGAGCTCGGCAGGAGCGCCACCTGGTCACCCTCGGCCAGGCCCTCGGTCACTTCGACGCGGTCGAGATCGGTGAGACCGGTTGCCACGCGTGTGGCGACCCAGCCTTCGCCCCGTCTGACGACCACCCAGTACTGCCCGCCGAGGCGCGACGCCGCATCCGTGCCGGTTCCGCGGCCTGACTCAGTGCGCCCGACCTCCGCAGCCAGCTCCTGTTCGGGGCGGCCGAGCAGCTTCGCGGTCGAGGCGAGGTCGCGGTCGGTCCGGAGCGCGGCTACCGGCACGGTAAGCACGTCCTCGCGCCGCGCGGCGTCGAAGCTGGCCTCGACGTTCATGCCCGGGCGCAACCGGCCGTCCGGGTTGGGCAGCGCGACGAGGACGGGGAACAGTGTGACGTTCTGATCGACGATCGCCTGCGGCTCGATCTTCTCGATCGATCCGGCAAACGTCAGCCCGGGAAAGGAAGCGACGCTGATCCGCGCCGGCTGTCCGGCCGCGAGCTTGCCGACGTCCGTCTCGTCGACGAGCGCCCGGACGCGGACGTGGCTCAGATCCGCCATCTGCAGCAGCGCGGTTCCGCCGCCGACGTCGGTCGTCGGCGAGGAGATCACCTGCCCGACCTCCACGCGCTTGCTCAGGATCGTGCCGTCGGCTGGCGCGCGCACTTCCGTGTCCTCGAGCGCGATGCGCGCATTCTCGACGTCGACGCGAGCCGCTACCACCGCTGCCTCGGCGTTCGCGACAGCGAGCTCGAGCTGATCGAACTCCGACTGGTTGATCCACTTGCTCGCGAGCAGCGTCTGGCCGCGTTCGAGCTGGCTTCTCGCCGTGCTGCGCTGCGCCTGGGCCGCGTTCAGCTGCGACTCGGCCTGTGCGAGCCGGTTACGCGGGGTACGTGGATCGATCCGCACGAGGAGCGCACCGCGCCGCACCGTGTCGCCCGTTTCGGCGCCGATCTCGAGGATCTCTCCCGAGGCCTTGGACTTGAGCTCGACCGTGCTCACGGGCTCGATCACGCCCGCGGCCTCGACGACGAGGGCAAGCGTACCTCGCTCGGCTGTCGCGAGCTCGTATTCGGCCAACGGTACCGGTGCGCCCGAGCGCGCGCAGCCGCCAGCAAGCAGCGCGATCGCGAGCAGCGCCGGGGCCATTCGTTTCATCCCGCTCCTCGCGGATTGCGTTCGTCGGCCACC
Source organism: uncultured Gammaproteobacteria bacterium (assembly GCA_963728295.1). Taxonomy (GTDB): domain Bacteria; phylum Pseudomonadota; class Gammaproteobacteria; order Steroidobacterales; family Steroidobacteraceae; genus DATJKD01. Next base: position 1,037,305 of record CAVSKB010000019.1, read on the forward strand.
AGGTGCCCGTCGCGCATCACGATCCGGCGACCGGCCCGTCCGGCGACGTCCCGATCGTGGGTGACGAGCAGAATGGTATGACCGGCCGCATGCAGGCGGTCGAAGAGACCGAGGATCTCCTCGCCAGTGGCGGTGTCGAGATTCCCGGTCGGCTCATCGGCAAGCAGCAAGCTGGGGGCGGTCACGAGCGCCCGGGCGACCGCCACGCGCTGGCACTGCCCTCCCGAGAGCTCGCTGGGACGGTGGCTCGCCCGGTCCGACAGACCAACGCTCTGCAGCGCCTCCAGCGAGCGACGCACCCGCTCCTGTCGCGGTACGTGTGCGTACACGAGAGGCAGCTCGACGTTCTGCAGCGCAGTCGCCCGCGGCAGCAGGGCGAACGACTGGAATACGAACCCGACCTCACGGTTGCGCGTTTGCGCGAGCTGCTTGCTGCTCATGCGCGACACGAGCTGACCGCGAAGCCAGTACTCGCCCTCGTCGGGCGTGTCCAGGCAGCCGAGTATGTTCATGAGCGTGGACTTTCCGGAGCCGGAAGGGCCCATGATCGCGACGTATTCGCCCGCCTCCACCTCGAGACTCACACCGCGCAGCGCGTGGATCGTCTCGCCGCCCATGGCATAGCGACGAGCAAGCCCAGCTGCCCGTATGACCTCCGGCAGCTCCTCTGGCTTGGCGTTCATCGGATGACCTTCAAACGTCGAGACCTTGCGGCCGGTTGACTGCGGCGACGCGCCACCGCTGTCCGTCCCCAGGTGGAGGACGAACCCTAACGTTGCAGTTGCGGCGCGATCAGTCGCGACGTTCCGGTGCGGCGGGGGTCGCCGCCGCACCGCGGCGCCGACGGAAGAACCAGATCAAGCCGGCCGCGCAGGCAACGCCGACGGCAATATCGAGCAGCGGGGGCACGTGAAGGAACCGCGAAATGAGCCCGCCCGCCACCGAGCCGACCAGCCCGTAGCCAAGCGTCGCGGGCCAGCTCATCGGATCAGGCCCTGGCAGCGCGAGCCGCGCCAGCGCCCCGATCAAGAGACCCGTGCCGGCCACGATCAACAGGAATACGACGATCCCGATACCGGCTCCAACCGTCTGCTCCATGATCGCTTCCCGGGTGTCGTTGGGGCCGCAACGATAACAAAGTCGCTGTTCGCGGGGTACGCGCCCCGAGCGACGCCGGCGCACGCGGGTCATATGCTCATAACCACATGTGATCGCCCGGAGCCCGTTGCTCGTTTTGCACTGCATTGACGATCGTCGGCGCACATGTCATACGGTCGAGACCCCATGAGCATCGCGCCGAGCAAGGACCGTGCGAAGCCTCCGGCCGGTCGCGTGCACGGATCGAACCGACGTGTCCGCCCACCCCTCGCCCAGGGGCTCTACGATCCGCGCTTCGAGCACGACGCCTGCGGCGTCGGCTTCGTCGTCGACATCAAGGGCCGCAGGTCGCACCGGATCCTCGAGCAGGCGATCGAGGTGCTCAAGAACCTGGATCACCGCGGCGCGTGCGGCGCCGAGACCAACACCGGCGACGGCGCCGGCGTGCTGATCCAGATGCCGCACGCCTTCAACGAGGAGGTGAGCCGAAAGGCCCGCTTTACGCTGCCCCCGCCCGGCGAGTACGGCAGCGGCATCATCTTCCTGCCGCGCAACCCGACCGTGCGGCGCGGTATAGAGGAGCGCTTCGAGCAGGTCGTGCAGGCCGAGGGGCAGCAGGTGCTCGGCTGGCGCACCGTGCAGGTGGCGAACGGGATGCTGGGCGAGACCGCCCGATCCTGCGAACCCTTCATGCGGCAGGTATTCATCCGGCGCAATCCGGCGATCACGGACGAGCTCGAGTTCGAGCGCAAGCTGTACGTGATCCGCAAGCGCGCCTACAACGAGATCCGCACCTCGACGATGGCCGGCGCCGAGTACTGGTACGTCGTCAGCCTTTCGAGCCGCACCATCGTCTTCAAGGGCATGCTGCTCACCGGGCAGCTCGACCAGTACTTCCTGGATCTTAGAAATCCCGCGGTTGAAACGGCGCTTGCGCTCGTGCACTCGCGCTTCAGCACCAATACGTTCCCGAGCTGGGACCGGGCGCACCCCTACCGCTATCTCGCCCACAACGGCGAGATCAACACCGTGCGTGGCAACGCCAACTGGATGCATGCGCGCGAGGCGCATTTCGAGTCCGAGGCCTTCGGAGCAGACATCGCGGACATCCGGCCGATCATCAACCCGAACGGCAGTGATTCGGGAATGTTCGACAACACGCTCGAGCTGCTGATGCTGGCAGGCCGGTCGTTGCCGCACGCGATGATGATGATGATCCCGGAGCCCTGGTCGAACCACGAGAGCATGGACGACCGCAAGCGCGCGTTCTACCAGTATCACTCGAGCCTGATGGAACCCTGGGACGGGCCGGCCTCGATCGCGTTCACGGACGGGCGGCTGATCGGCGCGGTGCTCGATCGAAACGGTCTGCGTCCCTCGCGTTATTACGTCACGAAGGACGACCTGGTTGTCATGGCCTCCGAGGCGGGCGTGCTCGATTTGCCGCCCGAGGACGTGACCCACAAGGGACGCCTGCAGCCCGGGCGGATGTTCCTGGTCGATACCGTGCAGGGCCGCATCATCGACGACGAAGAGATCAAGCGTACGGTTGCCGCGGAGCGTCCGTACCGCGAGTGGCTCGACGAGTATCTCGTGCACCTCGAGGATCTACCCGCGGCACCCGAGGTCCCCGCCCCCGATCCGGACAGCCTGCTGCAACGGCAGGTAGCCTTCGGCTACAGCTTCGAGGACGAGCGGATGCTGCTCGCGCCGATGGCACGCGACGGTGTCGAGGCGGTGGGCTCGATGGGCAACGACGCGCCGCTCGCGGTGCTCTCGAACCGGCCGCGTCTGCTCTACGACTATTTCAAGCAGCTCTTCGCCCAGGTCACCAACCCGCCGATCGATTGCATCCGCGAGGAGCTGATCACCTCGGCCGAGACTCGGCTCGGATCCGAAGGCAACCTGCTGAATCCGCAGCCCGCGGACTGCCGGCGGCTCGAGCTCAAGTGGCCGATCCTCACGAACGACGAGTTCGCGAAAGTGCGGCGCATGGACTTGCCGGGCCTCCGGGTCGGGGTGCTCCCGATCCTGTTCCGTGTCACGCGCGGCGAGAAGGGCCTGGTCAAGTCGATGGAGGAGCTGCGCCTGATGGCGCGGCGCCTGATCGAGGAAGAGGAAGTCAACGTCATCGTGCTCTCCGATCGCGGCGTCAACCGTGAGTTCGCGCCGATCCCGTCGCTGATGGCGGTGGCCGGGCTGCACCACTACCTGATCCGCGAAGGCCTGCGCACCCGCGCGAGCCTGGTGCTCGAGACGGGTGAGGCGCGCGAGGTGCATCACTTCGCGCTCCTGATCGGTTACGGCGTCAGCGCGATAAATCCGTGGCTCGCGTTCGAGACACTGGCCCGGATGATCGACGACGGCCTGCTCACAGGCGTCGACCACCGCACGGCCTGCCGCAACTTCGTCAAGGCGGCCGCAAAGGGCGTGATCAAGGTGGCGTCGAAGATGGGTATCTCTTCGCTGCAGAGCTACCGCGGTGCGCAGGTGTTCGAGGCCGTGGGCCTGCGGCAGGACGTGATCGACGAGTATTTCAGCTGGACGGCCTCGCGGGTCGGCGGGATCGGCACCGATGTGATCGCGCAGGAGGTGCTGATGCGCCACGGCGCCGCGTTCTCCGAGCGCGCCGCCGACCGCAGCACGCTGCCGTCGGGCGGCCAGTACCAGTGGCGCGCCGACGGCGAGCATCATCTCTTCAACCCCGAATCGATCCATCGGCTGCAGAAGGCGGTGCGGAACGGCAGTTACGCGAGCTTCAAGGAGTACTCGCGGATCATCGACAGCAACACCGCGGCGCTCTGCACGTTGCGCGGCCTGCTCGAGCTCAAGCCCGGCGACCCGGTGCCGCTCGAGGAGGTCGAGCCCGTCGAAAGCATCGTCAAGCGGTTCAAGACAGGCGCGATGTCCTACGGCTCGATCAGCAAGGAGGCGCACGAAACGCTCGCCATCGCGATGAACCGCATCGGCGGCAAGAACAACACGGGCGAAGGCGGCGAGGATCCGGATCGCTACGTCAGGCTTCCGAATGGCGACTCGAAGAACTCGGCGATCAAGCAGGTGGCGTCCGGGCGCTTTGGCGTGACCAGTGAGTACCTGGTCAACGCGAAGGAGCTCCAGATCAAGATGGCGCAGGGCGCCAAGCCGGGCGAAGGTGGCCAGCTCCCCGGCACCAAGGTGTATCCCTGGATCGCCAGGACCCGGCACACCACCGCGGGCGTGGGCCTCATCTCTCCGCCGCCGCACCACGACATCTATTCGATCGAGGATCTCGCGGAGCTCATCCACGATCTCAAGAACGCGAACCGCGAGGCGCGGATCAGCGTCAAGCTGGTGGCGGAAGCCGGCGTGGGGACGATCGCAGCCGGCGTGGCGAAAGCGCACGCCGACGTGGTGCTGATCAGCGGGCATGATGGCGGCACGGGTGCCTCTCCGCTGACTTCGATCGCGCACGCAGGCTTGCCGTGGGAGCTCGGCCTCGCGGAGACGCACCAGACGCTGGTGCTCAACAACCTGAGGAGCCGCATCGCGGTCGAGACCGACGGGCAGCTCAAGACCGGCCGCGACGTGGCGGTGGCCGCGCTGCTCGGTGCCGAGGAGTTCGGCTTCGCGACGGCGCCGCTGGTCGCGACCGGCTGCATCATGATGCGGGTCTGCCACCTGAACACCTGCCCCGCCGGTGTCGCCACGCAGGATCCGCGGCTGCGCGAGAAGTTCCTCGGCCGGCCGGAGCACGTCGTCAACTTCATGCGCTTCGTCGCGCAGGAGATGCGCGAGCTGATGGCCGAGCTCGGCTTCCGCAGCGTCGAGGAGATGGTGGGGCGCGTCGATCGACTCGAGCCGCGCAAGGCGATCGATCACTGGAAGGCGCGCGGTCTCGACTTCACCAACCTGCTCTACCAGCCCGAGGTCGACCCGGACTGGGGCCGCTACTGCCAGGACAGCCAGGACCACGGTCTCGAGCGATCGCTCGACGTCACGAAGCTCCTCGACATCTGCGCACCCGCGATCGAGCGCGGCGAGGAGGTCGCGGCGGAACTGCCGATCCGCAACGTCAATCGGGTGGTGGGCACGATCGTGGGCAGCGAGATCACGCGGCGTCACGGCGCGAAGGGTCTGCCCGAGGACACGGTTCGACTGCACTTCCGGGGCTCGGCGGGCCAGAGCTTCGGCGCCTTCATCCCGCCCGGGATGACGCTGTCGCTCGAGGGCGACGCGAACGACTACGTCGGCAAGGGCCTGTCCGGCGGAAGACTCATCGTGTTCCCGCCGCGCGAGGCGGTGTTCGCCGCGGAGCGCAACATCGTGATCGGCAACGTCGCCTTCTATGGCGCGACCGGGGGCGAGGCGTACATACGTGGCATGGCGGGCGAGCGCTTCTGTGTCCGCAACAGCGGTGTCAACGCGGTCGTCGAAGGCGTGGGCGATCATGGCTGCGAGTACATGACCGGCGGACGCGTGGTCGTGCTGGGCGCCATCGGGCGCAACTTCGCGGCCGGGATGTCGGGCGGCATCGCTTACGTGCTCGACGAGCTGGGCGAATGCGCCTCGAGCGTGAATCTCCAGATGGTCGGCCTCGAGAAGCTGGAGGACGCCGCGGAAATCGACGGCCTGCGGCGGATGATCGAGAGCCACCTGCACCACACCTCGAGCGAGCGCGCGAAGCAGGTGCTCGCGGACTGGGCGGTCTCGGTCCCGCGCTTCGTCAAGGTGATCCCGAAGGACTACAAGCGGATGCTTGCCGCCATCGCGCGCGCCCACGAGCAGGGACTTGCGGGCGAGGAAGCGATCATGGTGGCATTCGAAGAGAACGCGCACGACCTCGCGCGCGTCGGCGGCAACTAGCCATGGGCAAGCCGACGGGATTCATCGAGTATCTGCGGGAGCTGCCTGTCGACCGGTCACCGGCCGAGCGAGTCCGGGATTGGGACGAGTTCCACCCGCACCTCGACGAGAAGCGGTTGCGCCAGCAGGGCGGGCGCTGCATGGATTGCGGCGTGCCGTTCTGCCACACGGGCAAGCTACTGAGCGGGATGGCCTCAGGCTGCCCGATCAACAACGTCATCCCCGAGTGGAACGACCTCGTCTACCGCGGGCTGTGGCGCGATGCGCTCGAGCGGCTGCACCTGACGAACAACTTCCCGGAATTCACCGGACGCGTCTGCCCCGCGCCCTGCGAGGGCTCGTGCGTGCTCGGGATCAACGAGCCGCCGGTGACGATCAAGAACATCGAGGCACAGCTCATCGACCGCGGCTTCGAGGAGGGCTGGGTCGCTGGCGCAGCCGCCGCGCGTACGCACGGGCGCGCAAAGTGGCGGTCATTGGTTCCGGGCCGGCCGGTCTCGCCGCCGCGGCGCAGTTGAACCGCGCCGGTCACCTGGTCACCGTGCTCGAGCGCGAGGATCGCCTGGGCGGCCTGCTGACCTATGGCATCCCCAACATGAAGCTCGACAAGCGCGAGGTCGTGTCCCGGCGCATCGATTTGCTGCAGCAGGAAGGCATCCGCTTTCTCTGCAACGCCAACGTCGGCGACAACGTCGAGGCGCAGCTGCTGCTGCGGGACTTCGACGCGATGGTGATCTGCACGGGTGCAACCCAGCCACGCGACCTGCCGGTCGACGGCCGCAGTCTCGCCGGCGTGCATTTCGCGATGGACTACCTCACCGCTAGCACCAGGGCGCTGCTGAATGGCGGCGCCGATCACTCGCCGATCCACGCCCGCGGACGCGACGTGGTCGTGATCGGCGGCGGCGACACGGGTACCGACTGTGTCGGCACCGCGATGCGCCAGGGCTGCCGCAGCCTCGTACAGATCGAGATCCTGCCGCAAGCCGCCCCTGGAACGCGCGCCGGACAACCCCTGGCCCGAGTGGCCGAAGGTCTACAAGCTCGACTATGGCCAGGAGGAAGCGGCCGCCAGGTTCGGCGCTGATCCGCGCGCCTATGTGGCGACCGCCAAGCGATTCCTCGGAGACGACGGGAACCGGCTCGAGGCCGTGGTCACGGTCGACGTGGAGTGGCGACGCGACGCCGAGGGCCGGGTGCTGCCGGTCGAAGTCCCGGGCAGCGAGCGCACGCGGCCGGCGCAGCTCGCACTGATCGCGATGGGTTTCCTGGGCCCGGAACAGCCGGTGCTTCGCGAACTGGGCGTCGACTGCGACGCGCGGAGCAACATTCGCGCGGAATACGGGCAGTACGCAACCACCGTGAAAGGCGTGTTCGCGGCCGGGGACTGCCGCCGCGGCCAGAGTCTGGTCGTCTGGGCAATCAACGAAGGTCGCGGCGCGGCGCGCGAGTGCGACCGCTACCTGATGGGCAGGACGGACCTGCCCTAGCGCCGTCCCAAGGGTTCGGGTCTTCCACGCAGACTTGACATAAGCCCGCCGTCGGATGCGGTTGGACGTCATGACCCGACCCCCCAACGCTGCGCCGGGCTGGTGGATTTATTGAGCCAGACGGCGCGAAGCGTATTATTCGAGGTCCTTTCGACCGCGCGAAGCGTGTCACAGACGTCGGCGCGGCACTGGGGGATCGTTCCGCTTGAAGCACTCCGGGCCCTCCGCGTCCCACAGGATCGCGCTCTTGGATCAAACGCACGCGCCGCCATCGAAGATCCGCACGCGGGGCTGGGGCCTGCCGATCGGCGTCTGGCTGATCCTCGGCTTCGTGTTCATCATCGGCGCCTTTGTCACAGCGAACATACTCGCGCAGCGCAGCACGCGTCTTGCGACGGCCGACGTCGCACGCGTGCAGCAGCAGTTCGAGCCGCTGGCCCGGCACGCCCGCGAACTCGGTGCAGCGGTGGGCGCTTTTGATCGCGCGGTGCTCGCCTACCTCCGATCACCCTCGTCCGACAACGGTGCGGCCATCGTCGAGGTCGGGACTCGACTTTCCAACCTGGTGAACCAGGGGTCCGGTCTCGCGCCGATTGGTGAGGAGGCGCAATTCAACGACATCGCCGCGCTGACCGCCGCGCACCAGGCCGACGGATTCCAGCTCGTAGCGCTCGAGGAACGCCGGCAGACGACGCGGAAATCGCTCGACGCGGCTCTCAATGAGCTCGACGCGCGAGTGAGCAGCTCCGGCGCGAAGGGCGTGTCGATCGGCAATGCACTGATGGCGCGCCATTCGCTCGCCGAGGTCGCCGAGGCGGTCGCGCACGTCCGCAAGGATGCGGTCACCACGCTTTCGCGACCGCCCGGGTCGGAGGCTCCCGTCGCTACACAGGGCGAAGGGCATTTGCGCAGCGTGCTCGCGAGCTTCGGCCAGGAACTGAGGGTATCGCCAGGCGTCGCATGGCTCGGGCTGCTCGAGGAGGACTTCAAGCGCTCCGTGTCCATGCGGCGGCGGATCAGCGCCCTCGAAGCCGAACTCGAGACGAAACGCGTCGCCTACCTCGCCGCCGGCGATGCGCTGACGATGCGCATCCGCGACGAGATCGAGGCGCCAGCGTGGGAGGAACTGACCGCGGCCGCGGAAACCGCGAGCCGCGCGGTCGACGATGCGCAGCGCACGATCACCGACGCGACCTTCAAGGCCATCCTGCTCGCGCTGCTCGTGCTCGCGATCACGGCCTGGGCGATCACGTGGCCGGTGCGGCGGCTGACCGCCGGCGCACGCCGCCTCGCGGCCGGCGACCTGTCGACCCGGGTGCGCGGCGGCGGCGCGAGCGAGGTCGACGAGCTCGCGCAGGCGTTCAACCAGATGGCGAGCGAGCTCGACGATGCCGAACGCGTAGTGCGCAGCTACCAGGCTCAGCTCGAGGCACGCGTCGAGGAGCGGACGATGCAGCTTCGGCATCTCGCCGAGCACGATCCGCTCACGAACCTGCCGAACCGCCGTCACCTCTTCCAGCGGTTGAACGAAATGATCGCGGCCACCGCCGCCGGTCGCGGACAGCTCGCGGTGCTGTTCCTCGACCTCGACAACTTCAAGACGGTCAACGACAGCCTCGGTCACGAGTTCGGCGACCGGGTGCTGATGAGCATCGGCGAGCGACTGCGACAGGTAAGCGGCGAGGCGGGCTTCATCGCGCGTCTGGGTGGCGATGAGTTCACGCTGGTGTTTCCGTTCTCGGGCTCGGTCGACGAGATCGAGCGGCGCGCGGGCAGCCTGGTGAGCCTCTTTCAGCGGCCGATCGTCGTCGATCGCCGCGAGCTCACGATCGGTGTGAGCTGCGGCGCCGCGGCCTTCCCCGAGCACGGGCGCGATGCGGCCTCGCTGCTCCGCGCCGCCGACGCCGCGCTTTTCCGAGCCAAAGAACTGGGCCGCAATCGTCTCTGCGTCTATGACCCGGAGCTCCTGATCGCCGCATCGAACCGGTTCCGCGTCGAGCAGGCGCTGCGCAAGGCGATCGAGGGCGGGGACTTCGTGCTTCACTTCCAGCCGCAGGTCTGCCTCGGCCGTCTCGAGACGATCACCGTCGAGGCGCTGCTGCGCTGGCGGCAGAACGGCTCGCAGATCGTGCCCGCGAGCGACTTCATCGCTATCGCCGAGCAGTCCGGCCTGATGCTGGATCTCAATTACTGGGTGCTCGAGCAGGCCGCGCAGGCCGTGCGCGAGTGGCGCAATGCCGGCTGGGCAAACGCGCGGGTCGCCATCAACGTCTCCGCGCAGCAGTTCGTCGCAGGGGATTTCCTCGCCGAGATAGAGCGGCTGCTCAAGCGCTTCGACCTGCCGCCCGACAGCCTGGAGCTCGAGCTGACGGAAAACATGCTGCAGACGGGCGCGATCACCGTCGAGACGCTGCACAGCCTGCAGCTGCTCGGTGTCGCGACCGCTCTCGACGACTTCGGGACCGGCTACTCCTCGCTCACATCGCTCGAGCGGCTGCCCTTGAGCCGGGTCAAGCTCGATCGGAGCGTGGTCGCGGAGGTCGACTGGAATCCGCGTGCAGCTTCGATCGCGCGCTCGATCATCTCGCTGTGCCGAAGCCTGGGGTTGCAGGTGACGGTGGAGGGTGTGGAGCGCCCGAGCCAGCTCGACTTCCTCGTCAACTGCGGCGACGTCTCGGTGCAGGGCTACCTGGTCGCGCACCCCGCGGATGCGTCCGAGATCATGGAGACCGTGATGCGGACACGCACGCGGCTGGCCGCGCTGCTCGAAGCCGCGCGCCTCAGCCGTTCCGATCGGGTCGAGGAGACCGGCGGCGCGGTGTCGATCCTGCGACGCCGGCGGCCGTAGGTTTTGTAGGTTTCACCCTACCCGGCGTTTGGCGACCTAGAATGTCACAGGTCGTGCCTGAAACTCGTCCGTGCCGAAGAAAATCTCGAAGCCTATGCCGATACCCCAGCTCGGCTTGCGCGGCTGTTCCGGTTCGTCCTTCGGCCAGGTGACTTGCGGTCGAACTTCAACCACCAGCCAGTCACGCACGACGCTCTGGCGATACGCCATCCTGACTCCGTACTCTCCGACCGGCACGGCAGCGTCGAACGACCCGCTCCGTGAAGACCTGGGCACCTACGGCCCGGCGATCCGGCAGGCCACGATACGCCGTGAGCGCCGTATAGCCGCGGACACCCTCGGTTTTTTCCGAAAACGTCCCTGACACAGTCCAGCGCGCGAGCCACGCCTCATCCAGCACTCGTTCCAGGTCGACCCGGCTCGTCAGACCGAACTGTTCGCTGTTCTCCCAGAACACCGTTTCCTTCAGGCGCAGGAGGAGTCGTTCGTGCGTCCCGCGCTTGTAGCGATAGCTGACTTTGACGAAAGGATCGATCGGCGATGTGAGACGCATTCCGGCCGAGGCGTCGAATCGACCGCCCTTGTCCGGCTGCCGGTACTGGATTCCCAGCAGGGTCTCGTCTTCCTCGACCTCGCCGCCGACATGCTGCCGCGGGAATCGCGCCGGATTCGATCTCGCTCTCCGTCACGAACTCGTCGCGACTGAAGGTACCGACGAAGGCGTCGTAACGCTCGCCGAGAACCGGCAGCGGCAGTTTGACGCGGAATCTGAACTTCTCGTCGAAGCCATGAAACTCATCCCACAGCAGCGCCGGAGTGATGCTCCCGCGGGTCTCCCGTTGATAGGCCTCCTCATCCAGCTGCGGGCCGAACAACCCATCGACATACATCGCGGAGCGCCAGACCATCGCGTGCAGGCCGCGTGTGGGCGCGGTCGATCCACTCGTCCGGCACCGCCTCCGTCGCTTCGTCGGGAGCCACCGCGACATCCTGGTCCGTGGCGGCGTCCTGCCCGCAGGCGATGCTCCGCGCTGCGCAAAGCAAGCCGCCAATCACGAGCCTGGCATGCCAGGGCAGCAACTGACGCCCGCTCGTGTGCCGCCGCACGAACTGCGCTGGCTGCTCATCGATGCTCGCGACCCGTGCGTGCGTGTGCATCTCCGCTACGTGCCGCGGACCAGGGCGACCACCGCCGCGACTCGGTGTTTAGATTGAGCCACGCCGACAAAGTTACACGTGAACCGGGTCCTCAGGTGCGTGTAACTTTTTCACGGTACGGAGCCGATCTGCTCGCGGGCGAGCTGCCTGCGAGACAAGACTCCGGGATACGCTGGTACTCAGAGGCGCGCGCCGACGGCGAGCGCGAGGTCGACGGTGTTGGCGAGCGCGTCGCGACGCGCGGCGACCAGGTCGATCTCCGACTGGAACAGATCGCGTCGCACGTCCAGCAGCTCGAGGTACGCGATCTCGCCCTCGCGGTAGCGCAGCTGGGCCAGCTCGGTGGCGCGCGACAGCGCCGCGGTCCGCTCGGCGGCCGATTCTTCGATGGATCCGAGGCTCCGCTGGCCCTGCAGCGCATCGAGCACTTCGCCGAACGCCGCCTGCACGGTCTTCGCGTACTCGGCGCGACGCTGCTGCTTGAGCGCTTCGGCGCGGTCGACCCCCGCGAGGCGGCGACCTCCTTCGAACAGCGGCTGCGCGAGCGCGGCCGCGGCGGCCCAGGTCTCGGCCGGCGCGGTGAAAAGGTCGTCGAGCTCGAGGCTCGCCCAGCCGAATAGCCCGGTCAGGCTGATGCTGCGGGAAGAGATCCGCGCGGGCGACGCCGACATCGGCCGCGGCCGCCTCGAGATTCGCCTCTGCCGCGCGTATGTCGGGACGCAGCTCGAGCACGCTCGAGGGCAGGCCGGCGGGCAGCTGCGGCGCGGAGTCGGGCAGTTCACCGGTCGGCAGGACGCGCCCGTCGACCATCTCGCGCGGCGAGCGCCCGAGCAGCACCGCGAGCGCATTGGCGCGGCGCACGACCTCGAGCTCGAACTGCTGCTCCGCCGTGCGGGTCGCTGCAACCTCCGCCTGTACGCGCTTGAGCGTGAACTCGTCGCTCTCGCCACCTTCCTCCCGGATCTGCTCGATGCGCAGCGATTCCTCGCGGTTGGCGAGCGACTCGCGTGCGTTGGCGAGCTGCTCGCTCGCGGCCTTGAGCGCATACCAGGCGCGAGCCACTTCCCCGCTCAGGCTCAGCCGCACCGCTTCCTGGTCGAGCTCGGAGGCAAGCAACCGCGCGCGCGCCGCCTCCGACGCATGCGCGTACCGTCCCCAGAGATCGAGCTCGTAGCGCACCGAGCCCTGCACGTAGTAGGAGGTCTGGGTCGTTCGCGCTCCGGGGAACGGCAGCGTCAGCACGCTTTCGCGCGAACGCTCGACACCGGCCTCCAGGCCGACCGACGGCAGCCGGTCGGCGCTTGCGGCACGCGCGATGGCGCGCGCCTCGGCGACGCGGGCCGCGGCGATCTCGATGTCGGGATTGCGCTCGAGCGCCTCGCGGATGAGCGCGTCGAGCGCCGGATCGTCGAACACCCGCCACCACGGGTGCGGGCAGCTCGGGCAAAGCCTGCGCAACCGGCGGCAGCGCATCCGGCAGCGGCAGCTCAGGTGTGTCGGGATCGCTCCTGGTCAGGGCGCAACCTGCAACCAGCACGAACGCGGCGGCGAGTATGGGGTTACGCATGTCCCCCTTCCTCCGCCGGTCGGCGCGCCGGGTCCGATGCCCGCTCGGGCCGGCGCCAGGCCGCAATCCGGCTGTAGAAGAGCGGGATGAAGAACGTCGCGACGAAGGTCGCGAGCAGCATGCCGCCGATCACGCCCGGTGCCGATCGAGTGCCGGCTCGCCGCGCCTGCACCCGAGGAGAGCGCGAGCGGCAGTCACGCCGAGGATGAATGCGAGCGAGGTCATGATGATCGGCCGCAACCGCTGGCGTGCCCCCGCGATCGCGGCTTCGGCGAGCGGCATCCCCTCGCTCGCCTTGAGCGAGGCGAACTGGACGATCAGGATCGCATTCTTCGACGCGAGCCCGACCAGCGTCACGAGCCCGATCTGGAAGAAGATGTCGTTCTCGAGCCCGCGCAGGAATACGGCAAGCAGCGCGCCGAACACCGCGAACGGTACTGCGAGGATCACGGCAAACGGCAGCGTCCAGCGCTCGTACTGCGCCGCGAGCACCAGGAACACCATCAGCACGCCGATCAGGAACACCGTCGTGGAAGTGCCGCCGGTCACCTTCTCCTGGTACGACGTGCCGGTCCAGGCGAGCTTGTAGCCTGCGGGCAGCGCCTCCGCCGCGACCTCCTCCATCGCGGCCAGCGCCTCGCCCGAGCTGTACCCCGGCGCGGCGCTGCCGATCACCTTGGCCGAAGGGAACACGTTGAAGCGCTCGATGACCTCGGGCCCGGTCACCTCGCGCACGGTGACGAGCGCGGTGAGCGGTATCAGCTCGCCCGAGCCCCCGCGGACATAGACGTCGCGGATGTCGTCGGGCCTCGAGCGGAACTTCGCATCCGACTGCAGATGCACGCGGAACACGCGCCCGTCGCGGTTGAAGTCGTTCACGTACAGTGCGCCGAAGGTGCTCTGCAGCGCGTCGAACACGTCGGTCACGTTGACGCCGAGCAGCTTCGCCTGCTCGCGGTTGAGATCGATGCGCATCTGCGGCACGCTCGCCGAGAAGGTCGAGGTGACGCCGACCAGCTCCTTGCGCTTGGCCGCCGCGGCCGCGAGCTGCTGCGCGGCGCGCCTCGAGCGCCTTGTAGTCGGCGCCCGCGCGCGACTGGACATAGGCCTCGAACCCGCCGGTCGTGCCGAGCCCTTCGATCGGCGGCGGCTCGAAGGCGAGGATCATCGCATCGCGGATCTTCGCCCCGGCGCCGTAGGTGTAGGCGGTGACCGCCGCCGGGCTCAGGTCCTTGCCGTGGCGGTCCTTCCAGTCCTTGAGCACCACCCAGACCACGCCCGCGTTGGTGCGCGAGGCGAAGGTGAGGACGTCGATCCCCGCGAATCCGACGACCTCCGTAACGGCCGGATGCTTGAGCAGCGCCTCGCTCAGCTGATCAGTCGCGGCCTCGGTCCGCTCGAGCGAAGCCGCATCCTGCAGCAGCGGAATCGCGAGGATGTAGCCCTGGTCCTCGGTGGGCGCGAGCGAGCCCGGCACGAAGCGGAACAGCGCCGCGGTCGCGACCAGCATCGCGCCGAACAAGGCGAAGGAGAGCGTCGCATGGCGCATCATCCGGTGCACGCCGTCCGAGTAGCGCCCCGTCATGCGCGCGAACCAGGCATTGAAGCGCCGGAACAGCGGGTGGCGCGCCGCTGGCTCCTCGCGCAGCAGCGCGGCGCAGAGCGCCGGCGAGAGCGTCAGCGCCACGAACCCGGAGATCGCTACCGACACGGCGATCGTGACCGCGAACTGCCGGTACATCTCGCCGACCAGCCCGCCGAGCAACGCCACCGGCAGGAAGACCGCGGTCAGCACGAAGACGATCGCGATCACCGGGCCGGTGACCTGCTCCATCGCCTTGATGGTCGCATCGCGCGGCGAAAGACCCTCCTCGGCGATGATTCGCTCGACGTTCTCGAGCACGACGATCGCGTCGTCCACCACGATGCCGATCGAGAGGACCATGCCGAACAGCGTCAGCGTGTTGATCGAAAAACCGAACAGCAGCATCGCGGTGAACGTGCCGATCAGCGACACGGGCACCGCAAGCATCGGGATCAGGGTTGCGCGCCAGTTCTGCAGGAACAGGAACACGACCGCGAAGACGAGCACCATGGACTCGCCGAGCGTCTTCAGCACTTCCACGATCGACACGCGTACGAACTTGGTCGTGTCGTACGGCACCGAGAAATCGAAGCCCGGGGGCGCCGACTTGATGAGCTCCGCGAGTCGGGCCTTGACGGCGTCGCCCACCTCGAGCGCGTTTGCGCCGGGCTGCAGGAAGATGCCGATCGGCACCGTCGGCTTGCCGCTGCGCTTGCCGACGAAGTCGTAGTCGCGCGAGCCGAGCTCGACGCGCGCGACGTCCTTCAGCCGGACGAACGCGCCATCCTCCGTGGTGCGCAGGATGATCTCGCCGAACTGTTCGGGATCCTGGAGCCGCCCCATCGTCGTCACGGAAAACGTGAAGTCGACCGGGTCGTCGGTCGGCGCCTGGCCGACCCGGCCGGCGGCGAATTGCGAGTTCTGCTCGCGGATTGCGGCGGCGACGTCCGCCGGCGTCAGGCCGAGCTGCGCCATCCGGTCGGGCCGCATCCAGACGCGGATCGAGTAGTCCTTGGCGCCGAAGTTCTGCGCGTCGCCGACGCCCGGAATGCGCCGCAGCTCGTCGATCACGTTGAGCGACGCGTAGTTCGACACGAAGATCTGGTCGTGGCGCGGATCGGTCGAGTCGATCGTCGCGATCTGCAGGATCGTGGAGGAGCGCTTGCGCACCGCGACGCCCTGGCGGCGCACCTCCTCGGGGAGCGTGGGCACCGCGGCCTGCACGCGGTTGTCGACGTTGATCGTCGCGAGATCCGGGTCCGTGCCGATGGCGAAGGTCACCGTAATCGACAGCGACCCGTTCCCCGCGCTCGCCGAGCGCAGGTAGAGCATCCCTTCGACACCGTTTATCTGCTGCTCGAGCGGTGCGGCAACGGTCTCAGCGACCGTCGCGGAGTTGGCGCCGGGGTAGAACGCCGTAACCTCGACCTCGGGCGGCAGGATGTCGGGGTAGGCAGTGACCGGCAGGGCACGGATCGCCGCGAGCCCGGCGATCACGATGAATGCCGAGACGACCGACGCGAAGATCGGCCGGTCGATGAAGAAGCGCGATATCACCGCGCTCGCTCCGCCGCCGGCGTCGCGGGCGCGACCTCGGCGGTCCGGGTGCCGGGCTTTGCGGGATTCACGACCTTGACGGCCACACCGGGCTGCACCTTGAGCACGCCTTCGACGATCACGCGCTCACCGCCGGTGAGTCCCTCGGTGATGATCGTCTGCTCGCCGATCGCGCGGCCGAGCACGACGGGGCGGAGCTCCACCACCTGGCCCTTGCCAACGACCCAGACGAAACTGCCGTTGGTGCTGGTCATCACGGCGCGCCGGGGCAAGCGACACCGCCGCCATCAGCGACACGCCCGACAGACGCACGCTGACGAACTGGCCCGGCAGGAGTGCCACACCCGGGTTCGGCAGGACGGCGCGCGCGCGTACGGTTCCCGAAGTGGTGTCGACGGCGTTGTCGATGAAGGTGAGCGTGCCTGGCGTCGCGTGCTCGCCGCCGTTGTCGAGCACGAGGCGAACGGTCGGCGGCTGGTTGCTGGTGAGCGCGCTCCGCAGCAGCGCCGCCTCGCTCTCGGCGATCGAGAAGTCGACGTACAGCGGGTCGGTCTGGACGATGCGCGTGAGCAGGCTCGAGTCTTCTCCCGCCGTCACCAGGCTGCCCTCGGAACGCTCCTCGCGGCTCGCCAGGCCACTGATGGGCGCGCGGACCTCGGTATAACCGAGCTGGAGCTGGGCGGTACGCAGCCGCGCCTGCGCCGCGGCGACGTTTGCTTCGCCGATCTCGAATGCCGATACCGCCGCGTCCCTCTCGCGCCGACTGACCGCGCTTTTCTCGAACAAGGGCACGAGTCGGTCGCGATTGCGGCGTGCCTCGTCGCGCTGAGCGACCGCGACCGCGAGCTCCGCCCGCGCCTGCGCCGCGGCGGCACGGAACGGCTCTGGATCGATGCGGAACAGGACCTCGCCCTCGCGGACCCGCTTGCCCTCCTCGTAGAGGCGCTCGAGCAGGATCCCGCTCACGCGGGCGCGCACCTCGACCTCGCGCGAGCCCGCGGTACGGCCGCTGTAGCTCAGCTGGATCGGCACTTCTCCTCGCGAGACCGAGTTCACCACGACCTCGGGCGGCGGCGGCGTCATCTGCGCGGAGCTGTCGCCGCCGCAGCCCGCCACGAGCGAAGTCGCCCGCGAGCAGTGCCGCCAGGAGATGTCTTCGAACGACGGTGGCTTCCATGATTGGGTGGCCCTCGAGGGCGCCGGCGGTCCGTTGCGAGACCGTACCTGGCGCCGTTTCAGCGGGTCTGGGAATCTGCGCACAGGCCTCGTCGGCGAGACGCAGCAGTTCCTGGACGATCAGCTCGCGTTGTTCCTCCGTGAACGGCGTCAGGCGCCAGACCTCGCCGAGCATCAGTCCATCGACCGCCAGCATGATGACTGCGCTGCGCGCGAAGCAGCTGCCCGATGCGGTGAGCTGTGCGACGTGCTCGGCATAACGGGCGCGCGCGCCATCGAGCAGCGCAGGGTTGCTCGCCGCCGCCGCCAGGAGCGCCGCGCCGAGATCCTCACGGCCGAAGCGTCGCTTGAGCACGCCGAGGATCGACGCCTTCAGCCTGCTCGACGTTTGGTCCGACGGCAGCTGCTCGAGTTCCCGCGCGCAGCTCTCGTCGAGATCGTCGCAGTGCCGCTCGATCATCGCCGCCAGCAGGGCTTCCTTGTTCGGATAGTGATAGAGCAGCCCGCCTTTGCTCACGCCGGCGGCCTGCGCCACCGCCTCGAGCGTCAGGTTGCTGGCGCCCTGATGAGCAACGAGTTGCTCCGCCGCATCGAGGATGCGATCGCGAGCAGCGGGCAATACGGGCGCTGTGGCTTGCATGGAACTGGTCTCTGAAGCAGTCGGGGGAGGCGACTATACCGTCTGGACGGTTCAATGCAAGATTGGGCCGCGTCGCCAGACGGCTACAGCTCCCGTAACCCCAGGATGATCAGTGTGTTACGACCGAGCCGGCGCCCGGTGCCGGCGATATCCGCTCAGTGCATCGCCGACGCCTGCTCGAGAAGTTCCGCAGCGGACTGACGGACAGCCGGGTCCTCGTCGAGCAATGCCTGTCTAAGGACCCGGGTCGAGGTGGCACCACCGATTTCACCGAGCGCATGCACGGCATCCCGGCGCAGCCGCGGATCGTCATCGCTCTGCACTATCGCTAGCTGGCGCGCCGATTCATCGCCGCCACGAGCCGCAAGCCTGGCAATCGCGGCTCTGCGCACTTCGCGGTCAGGATCGATCAGCGCAAGCTGCAGCGCATGAGGGGCCTCGCCGGAATCGTATGGGGCCGCTGTTGCATGCTGGTCCGGCGTCTTTGACTGGCCGCACGCCGTCACGAACCCTGACGCCAGCAGGGCACAGGCCAGCGCGATACCCGCGATCACCCGGTGCGCAGGTGATTCCTGTCGCCGCGCAATACACGCCCCGTCCACCCACATTTAGCGCCACCTGACGACGTAGCTCATCTGGTTAGACGGGGCCGGCGGAGGAATCATTTGCGAACGGTCAATAGCCGCGGGCGCCGAGCCCCTTGAGCACGACGCGAAATACCTGGCGGATGGCGGGAACGCTGGCGTCGCTCGGGGTGAAGTAGAGCCGCGAGGCGGTGATGTCCATGATCATGTGCACGCCGAGCTCCACGTCGGTGTTCCTGGGCAATTGCCCGCGCTCGATCGCGCGCCGCAGGATGACGCGCACCGGGTCGTAGCGCCGCTCGATCAGCGGGTCGAGGACTTCCGCAAGCGCCGGCGCCTCGGCCCGTGCCGCGACGAGCTTCGGCATCACGCCCTTGAGTTCGCCGCGACGCAGGTTCCGCATCGACTGGGCGTGCAGATCCATGAGGTCCTCGAGCACGTCGCCGCTGTCATGCGGAATCAACACCGGCCAACGGTTGAAGGCCGCAACGATGAGGTGCTCCTTGGTCGGCCAGCGGCGGTAGATGGTCGACTTGCTGGCGCGGGCGCGCGCCGCGACCCGGCTCAGCGTCAGCCCGGAAAAGCCGCGTTCGCGCAGCAGCCGCGATGTCGCGCTGATGATGGCCTCTTCCGAAGCGACGCTTCTCGGGCGCCCTGGTCCGGGTTTCTTTCGCACGGTCAAACGCTCAACCTCCGAACTCGCGGCGCAGCTCGCGCCGCAGCAGTTTCCCCATGTCGTTGTATGGCAACTGGTCGCGGAGCATGACGCGCTCCGGCACGCGTGAGCCCCGCAGTCGCGCGCGCACCCAGTCCTGCAGCTCCGCCGTGCTCACGTTCCTTCCGGAAACGGGCACCACCACCGCGCCGACGGTCTCGCCCCACTCCTCGCTCGCGATGGCGAACACCGCGGCATCGGCCACGGCGGGATGCTCGCGGAGCGCGGCTTCGATCTCGCCGGGGGAGATGTTCTCCCCTCCGCGCACGATGACATCGTCCGCGCGTCCATCGAGGTACACGTATCCCGCCGGGTCGATCCAGCCGCGATCGCGGGTCGCGAACCAGCCGTCGGCGTCGAGCTGGCTGCCGGATTCGCGGTACTCGCCGGACACCTGCGCGCCGCGGACGAAGACGAGCCCGGGCTCGACCTGCACTCGAGCACGTGACCCGCCTCGTCGCGGATCTGGACTTCGACCGCGGGCAGCGGCCGGCCGACCGAGCCCAGACGTGCCCGCACGTCGGAGTCCTCGCTGGTCATGGCGGCGCGATGATCCTCCGGACCGAGCAGACAGATCGTCGAGCTGGTCTCGGTGAGGCCGTACGCATTCGTGAAGTCGACCGCGGGGAAGAGCCGCATCGCGCTCTCGATCACCGCAGCCGGCATGCTGCCGCCCCCGTACGCGATCGCGCGCAGCGTCGAGGGCCGCGGCTCGCCCGAGCGCTGCAGATACGCGACGATGCGCGCCAGCATGGTGGGAACGAGGAACGCCTGCGTTGCACGCTCGGCGGCTGCGAGCTCGAGCCACGCAGCCGCATCGAACTCGGGCAGGATCACCATGCGCCGCCCGGCATAGGTCGAGGTCAGGAGCGCCGCGACCCCGGCGACGTGATACGGCGGCACCGAGATCAGCGCAGCCTCCTCTTCGCTCGCGCCGCCGAACTCCACCGTCGCAAGCACGTAGGCGCTCAAGTGACCGTGACGGAGCACGGCAGACTTGGGTGCACCGGTCGTGCCGCTCGTGAAGAGCTGGACTGCGACCGCGTCCGGGTCCAGATCACCGGCGCAGTCCGGCGCGGGTCCCGCGGACTCATCGCGCAGCAGCATGTCGCTGTGGATCGCCAGCGCCCCGGCGGGCAGCCGCAGATCCTTAAGCTGCGAAGGCGCAGCAACGATCAGCGGTGTATCGAGTCGTGCAAGCAGCGACTCGATCTCGCCGCGGCTCAGGCGATAGTTGATCGGGGCGTAGGGCAGCTCGGTCCGCGACGCGGCATACATCGCCACCGCCGCCGCTGGACCGTTGACGTCGAGAAACGCGATCGAGCCGGCGCCCTGTTCCCGCAGCCGCCGCTCGGCGGCCGCGGCGAGCCTGCGAAGCTGGTCGTACGTGAGGCTTCGTCCGGAGCAGCACACGGCGGTGCGCATCGGCCACGTGGCCGCGGCCATGTCGAGCAGGATCGCGGTATTCATCGCGCTCAGTCCGACGAGGGCAGCGCCTTCGCCTGCTTGACCGGCATCGCGACGCCGTCGAGGGCGAGCGACCCGTCGCCGCCCCGCGTGCACAGCACCTCGACGCGGTCGGCCGTGTCGACGTAGCGCTTTCCTACGAGCGTGCCCTGGGCGTGCGCGGGTGAAACCGAACCGCCGGCCGGAGCTGCCTCGTTGATGCCCAGCATTTCGACGCCGCCGCAGGCGAGTACCGCGTCGAGCGACGGCGCGCGGATGACCATGATCTCCGTTCCGCAAACGGCGCTCTTGAGGCGCAGACCGGGTTTGAGGGTCTTCATGCCTGCGCCTGCTCAAGCGTGCGCCCGGCGACGAGCGACCCGGCCCAGGCCGCCATGCGCGCGAAGAGCTCGTCGACGGACGGAAACACGAAATGGCTGTGGCCCGTGCTCGGGAGCTCGAGCACCGAAACCGCGGGACTGCGCGGAAAACTCGCGGCCAGCTCGCGCGCCGGTCCGCAGAGATCGCTGTCGCCGGCGGCGAGCAGCAGCGGCACATCGACGCACGCCGCCTCGGGCGCCGAGCTGCCCGGAATGATGACGAACACCGCCACCGTCGCGAGCAGCGGCGCGCGGCAGCCGCGTAAGGCCTGCAGCGCCTCCGGGTCGGCGCGTCCGCCATAGATCTCGCGTCCGCGGCCCTCCACGTCGAGCACCGGATACGGATCGGCGTACCAGCGCTCGGCGAGCCGGGTCGCGTTGGCGCGCGCGCCGGCTGGATCGCCGGCGTACTTGCGCAGCTCCTCATCGAGCGCCGCAACGAGCCCGCCGGTGCCGAAGCCGAGCAGCGCCAGCGCGTCGTAACTGCGCTCCGCGGCCTGCTGGAACAGGACCAGGAGTGCGCCCACCGAATGGCCGACGCCGATGCTCACGAGATCCCGCAGCGGCGGCAGGGACGCAATGAGGCTCCCCGCGCGCAGCCTTGCGCACACCGTGTCGTGCAGCCTCGCGAGTGCCCGCGCGTGCACGTCCGCGGTCAGCTCGAAACCGCGGCGGGGCCGGGTGCTGCCGCCGATCCCGAGCGGATCGATCGCGATCGTGATGCAGCCGCGTTCGGCCATCTGCACGGCAAAACTGAATCGTGTGCCGCCACCGGCGCGCAGATCGTAATAGGCACGATCGAGGCCGCCACCCGGCACGCTGAAATACACCAGCGGTGGATCGGCGAGCCGCCCGGCCTCGGGCGCGGTGACGGTCACGGCGAGCGCGGCGTCGGGCTCGTCGTCGAACACGCGCCCGACCGGGATGAGATGTTCCTCGCGGATCATGCCCGCCCCAGTATCGCGCCCGCCATCGCGCAGGACACGAGCGCATGCTCGACGTTCGGCACCTGGTTGACGGCCGTGCCGCGCACCTGGCGCACCGCCTCGGTGATGTTGTTCATGCCGTGGATGTATGCCTCGCCGATCAGTCCGCCGTTCGTGTTGACCGGCAGGCGCCCGCCGAGCTCGATGTTGCCGTCGCGCACGAAATCCTTCGCCTCGCCGCGACCGCAGAAGCCGAACCCCTCGAGCTGCTTCAGAACCTGAGGCGTAAACGCGTCATAGAGCATCGCGACCTGCATGTCCCCGGGCGCCAGTCCCGAGCGCTCGTAGATCCGGCGCGCGGTTCCGATGGCCTCCGGCATCACAGTCAGGTCCGCGTGGTAGTAATTCGAGATCACCTCGACCTCGGCGGGGATCGACTGCGCGGCTGCGAGGACACGCACCGGCGGCTGACGCAGGTCGCGTGCGCGTTCGAGGCTCGTCACGACCAGCGCCACCCCGCCGTCGCTCTCCTGGCAGCAGTCGAGCAGCCGCAGCACAGGCTCGACGATCCAGCGCGACTGCTGGTGTTCCTCGAGCGTGATCGGGCGCCCGTAAAACCAGGCCGCCGGGTTGGTGGCCGCGTGCCGGCGCTGCGCCACCGAGACGTGCGCGAGATCGCGATTGGTGACGCCGAAGGTCGCCATGTAATGCTGCGCCGCGAGCGCTTCCCAGCTCGCCGGCGTCTGCGCGCCAAAGGGCATGCACCAGAGCAGCGAGCCGGTGCCGGCGCCGGCGATGTTCACCAGACCGCCGCCCTGCGGCACGATCGGCTGGCCGAAGCGGTACGCGGAGCGCTCGTTCATCGCGCGCCAGATCAGCACGATGTCCGCGAGGCCCGACTCGACCACCGCCATCGCCTGGGCGACGGTGGCCACCGAGGCGGCGCCGCCGCCCGGTATCCGCGTCGCATAGGCGAGGTCGCGCACCCCGAGACAGCGGGCGACACCGATCTCGTCCGAGCTGTCGAGCGTAAAGGTGATCATCCCGTCGACATCCGCGGGATCGATGCCTGCATCCTCGAGTGCAGCCCGCGAGGCCTCGGCGGCGAGCTGCAGCTCGCTGCGCCCGGAATTCTTCGAGAACTCGGTTTGCCCGATGCCGACGATCGCGGCGCCGCCGCTGCGGTTCATGTCGCGCGCGCCGCTCGGCGAAATACAGGCACGGCGTGCCCGCCGCGGGTCGGCGCGAAGGTAACTTCCACCGGCAACCCGATCGCGAGCTCCGCCGTATCCACGCCTTCCAGGTTCGAGACGAGGCGTATACCTTCATCGAGCGCAACCAGCACCACCACCGGCGGCTCGGCGAAGCCGATCGGCGCCGGATGACGCGGCACGATCCAGGACAGGACGCGTCCGCGGCCGGAGAGCCGCACCGTCTCGCGCTTCGTGCTCCGGCAATGCGGACACATCGGCCGCGGCGGATGTCGAAGCCGCGCGCAGTCCGTGCAACGCTCGCAGCTGAGCTCGCCGCGGTCGGCCGCCCTCCCAGAAGAAAGCGGCGTCGGCGGTGTAGACCGGATCGGGGCGCGTGGGCGTGTCGCTCATTCCGTCGTCGCTGCCGGTTTTGCGACTTCCCAGGGGCTGCGCACGCGTCGATGACCCTCGCCCGGACGCCATTCGAGTACGCAGTCGGCGCAGAGCTCGTCGATCTCGGCGGGGGTGAGCCCGAGCTCCACGAGCAACTCGCGGCTGTGCTGGCCCACGATCAAGGGCGGTCCCTGCACCCGCGCCGGTGTTTCAGAAAAGTCGAACGCAACGCCGATCTGGTCCAGGCGACCCACGAACGGATGCCGATGCGATACGACCCACCCGCGCCGTCTGAACTCCTCGTCGTCATGCAGACCGAGCGCGAACCCGGGATCGCAGACCTCGCAGGGAACGCCGGCGGCGTCCAGCTTCGCGAACCAGTCGGTGGCCGCCGCCTCGCGGAACTTCGCGCCAAGCAGGTCCGCAAGTGCCGCGTCGTTCGCGGCGCGCGCCGCCTCACCGGCGAAGCGCGCATCCGCGGCGAGGGCTGGCGTCCCGATCGCAACACAGAGACGATCCCAGTGCTCCTCGGTTGCCGCGACGATGCACAACCACCCGTCGGCCGTCTCGTATAGCCGGTTGCCGGCGCTGAACCCGAGCTGCTCCGCGTCGACTCGCGGCCGCTCGAAGCCGGATCCGTCCGGTCGGGCGAGCGCGTAGGAGGTGTTCAGGAGCTGCGCATTGACGATCGAGGTGTCGCAGAACTGCCCCTCGCCCGTCCGCTCGCGGTGATAGAGCGCCTGGATGATCGCGATCGCCGACAGAAAGCCGTTGCCCGTGTCACCGAGGCTGCAGAAGCTCCACAGGGGTTTGCCGCCGCGGCCCATGCCTCCATCCTCGTACTGCACGCCCGCAAGGCAGCCGCCCGTCTGGTCGTTGCCCGGCAACTCGGCGCGGGGGCCGGTCTCGAAGCCGCGCGTGTGACAGTAGACGAGGCGCGGGTTCAGTTTCTTCAGGCTCTCGTAGTCGATCCCGAGCCGCTCGGCCGCGTCGTAGCGCATGTTGTGCTGGACCACGTCGGCGCGCTCGACCAGCGCCAGCAGCACCTTCATCGCGCGCGGATCCTTGAGATTGAGCGCGATGCTCCGCTTTCCGTGGTTCGCCATGTAGGCGATGTGGTTCGAGTGCCAGTAGGTGTCGTAGAGGGCGTTGATCTTGATGACGTCGGCGCCGAGGTCCGACAGGATCTGCGTGCCATACGGGCCCGCGATCGCAAGACCAAGATCGAGGACCGTAATACCTGCGAGCGGCGCGGCGAGCCCCTCGCCGGGTTGCGCGCCGCCTGCCACCGGCCCGCGGGCGACGGGCGCCGTAGCCGCGTGCACGCTCGCCGCCTCGGCACGAACCTCATCGGTGTGTTCGCCGGGGCGCGGTGCCGGGCGGCGGATCGCAGCGGGGTTCGCATGCAGCCGGTACGTGGTGCCGACCTGGCGCACCGGTCCGAGCTCCGGGTCGTCGATTTCGACGACGCAACCGTCCGCGAGAAAGAGCGGATCACAGAGCGCCTCTTCCGGTGGACGCACGGCCTGGATGGTCATGCCGGCGGTAGCGGCCGCGTCGACCCAGGCCTGTGCGGGGAACTTGCGGACGGCCTCGGCGAGGATCGGCTGGTAATGCATCATGACCAGCAACTCCTCCGGGCCCGTGCCGAAACGATCCGGATCGTTCTGCGCCTTGAGATCGGGTGTGGCGTTCAGCGTCTCGCCGGTCGATGCGGTGAGGATAAAGCGCGGGTTCGGCACCCAGTTGTGAATCCAGCGGCCGTCCGCGCACTGGAAATGACCCTTGGGCGCGCGCGCGCCGAGGATCCAGCTGTCGAACATCGGCGCTTCGGGCTTCTCCGCGCGCTGCCACACGCCGCTGCCGCAGACCAGCGCGCCCTGCAGCAGCGAGGTCTCGACCCATTGCCCGCGGCCCGTGATCTCGCGCGCGCGCAGCGCCGCGCTGATCGCGGTGGTGGCGGCGAAGAACGCGCCGAGGCTCGGCCAGTGCGACGCGGGGAATACCGGCCCCGGGCGCGGCGGTCCCTGCACCCACTCCCACGGGATCTCGAGCTCGGCAAATGGATCCGGTCGCCGGCCCATGTGATTGATGGCGCCCTCGGGCCAGCCGCGTTGCTCGAAGTGCAGCCCGGTGCGCGCGGCCACGAGTGCATCGTAGCCGGGGCGCTCGGAATGGCGGTTGCCGCGCCCGTACGCCGTGATCGAGCAGTAGATGAGCCGCGGGTTTACTTCGTGCAGCCGCGCGTAGTCGATGCCGAGCCGCGCTGTGACACCGGGTGCGAAGCTTTCGACAAGGATGTCGGCGCCGTGCGCGAGCGCGAGCAGGCAGTCGCGGTCGGCCGGCGTCTTCAGATCGAGCACCGCGCTGCGCTTGCCGCGCTGCCAGGTTCGATAGCCGAGCTGGGTACGGAACGGATCGCCGCCCGGCGGCTCGATGCGCGTAACCGCGGCGCCGTGATCCGCGAGCAGCATGGTCGCCATGGGGCCGGCGATGCCCCATGAGAGGTCGAGCACCTTGAGCCCCTCGAGCACCGCACCCGGCATCGAGATCAGCTCTGCAGGCCGAAGGTGCGCAGTGCGTTCTCGCTCGTGATCTTTCGTCGATCGGCCTCGGGGATGCCGGCCTTGCTGAACTGCTCCGCGACGACCTTGCGGGAATTCGGCCAGCAGGTGGCCGGGTGTGGGAAGTCGGTCGACCAGTACAGGCAGTCGGGGCCGAAGAACTTGTACGCCGCTGCGAGCCCGTTGGGCTCGTACATGAAGGTCGCGCCCATCTGCCGTTTGAAGTACTCACTCGGCAGCAGCTTCACACCCGGGAACGTGTAGTGCTGGTGCATGCGCGGGTCGAGCACGGTCTCGAAGAAAAACGGCAGCCAGCCGAGCCCCGGCTCGACCAGGATCACGCGCAGCTTGGGAAATCGCTCGAGCGTGCCGGTGAGAATCCAGAACAGGATCGGCTCGGCGAGCGCGACCGCCGGCATCGCGGTGAAGATGCCCTTCTGCGGCGTGGGGTCGCGGCGGAACACGTCCCAGAGCGAAGCCTTGAGATCGAGATGATTGAGCACCGTGATACCGAGATCGCCGAGCGTGCCCCACAAGGGGTCGTAGCGCGCGTCGTGCACGTCAGGCAGGCCGAACTCGCTCGGGAAGGGCGTGATCTGCACGCAGCGCGCGCCACGCTTCGCGAGGCGATGGACTTCCTTGACCGCGAAGTCCACGTCGAAGAGCTGGATCTGGTAGGCGGTCAGCAGCCGCTTCGGATCGAGCGAAGCGAAGTCCGCCATCCCGTCGTTGTAGCCGGAGAGCGCTTCCTTCCAGTCGCTGCCCATGAGTCCCGGGGTGCAGTACTTCGAGCCCCCGACCTCCGGAAAGATCACCTCCGCCTCGACGCCGTCCTTGTCCATCGCGGCAAGCTTGCCGTGCGGCTCGAAGTGTCCGGGATCGCGCGCGGCCTCCGGATCGACGAAGTCCTCGAGCTCGAGGTTCTTCTGTCCGCCGCGGAGCTCCGTGGCATCGAAGATGGACTGCTTCTTTACCGCCTCGTCCCAGACCGCGTGCAGACGGTTCGGCAGCCGGGCCTTTACCCAGTCATCCGTGAAGTGCACGTGCGAATCGGCGGAAATCAGGCGCTCGGTGACGGGGGCGATGCTGGACATGGAGGGTTCTCCTGCGTGGTGGCCGCGGTCGCCCAGCATGTTCCTCGGCGCAGGCGCGGCCGGGCCATTGTCCTCGACCCGCGCGGGCGGGTCAATTAGAGTACCGAGAGTACCGGTTCGAGTCGCGATGGCGGATTAGACCGATGGATACCGAGGACGCTGCTGCGCTCGACGCGCAGGGCTGGACCGCAGAAGCTCCTGCGCGATCTCGGCGCAGGCGACTTCGTGGCGCCGGCCGGGCCGGTCCGTGCACCCTGCCCTGCGCTGGGCCGAGTGCGGCGCGATGGCGCTCACCGGGCACCGCGACGGTCCGCCGCTCATGTGCCCGGTGCCGCTCGCCTCCTGCGCCGACGGCGCCGTGCTCGCGCTAGCGGCGATCGCCGGCACGCCACGCGGCGTGCTGCCGCGCGGCGGCGAGCTGCTCGCCGAGCGCGCAGCGCTTGGGGGTCTCAGGCGTAACGGTCGCATCGCGCCCGGCGGTGCCTGCCGCCTGCTCGACTGCGCCGACGGCCGCATCGCGCTATCGCTTGCGCGGGCCCATGACTGGGCCGCGCTGCCTGCCTTCCTGGGCGAGCAATGGCACGGGCCGGACCACGGAGCAACGGAAGACGGTTGGCAGGCCGTGGCCAAGGCGGTAGCCGCAATGCCGGTCGACGAGCTCGTCGAGCGAGGCCGGTTGTTGTCGCTCGCAGTCGCCGCGGACCGACCGCCCGCCATACCAACACCAGGCTGGTTCGCGATCGACTGCGAGCAACCGGCAGCACGACGCAACCGGAGCGCACGGCCGCTGGTCGTGGATCTCTCAGCGCTCTGGGCGGGGCCGCTCTGCACGCACCTGCTTGGACTGCTGGGTGCAAGTGTCATAAAGGTCGAGAGCAGCACGCGACGCGATGGCGCACGCGCAGGCAACGAGGCGTTCTTCGACCTCCTGAACCGCGGCAAGGCGAGCCTCACGCTCGATCTCGACACGATGAGCGGACGCGACCGGCTTCGGCGGCTGCTCGCTCAGGCGGATATCGTCGTCGAGGCCTCGCGGCCGCGGGCGCTCGAGCAGCTCGGCATCCGACGCTTCGGAGTTCTGCGCCACCGGGCGCGCGCTCACCTGGATCAGCCTGACCGGCCACGGGCGCGCGATGCCCGAGGGCGACTGGATCGCTTTCGGCGACGATGCCGGGATCGCCGCAGGCCTTGCAACCGTGATGCGGCACGCGACCGGCGAGCCGGTCTTCTGCGGCGACGCGATCGCCGATCCGATGACCGGCATGCACGCTGCGCTCGTCGCCTGGTGGAGCTACCGAACCGGCGGTGCGCGCCGCATATCGCTTTCGCTCGCCGGCGTCGTCAGACATTGCATCCAGTCGAGCGGGTCGCTGGAACCGGTCGCGCTGCGTGAGCGCCAGGCGCGGTGGAATGCCGTGCTGCGCGCTGCAGGTGGCACGGTGTACCCACCCACGGTGCGCGCCCGCCCAGCCGGCACGCACGCGTCCGGTACCGGCGGTTTCGTATATCATCCGGGCGAATCCCGCCCAGCCTGAAACTCCCGCGAGGATCATCGATGGCCACGCCCGAGACCGCCGTGCTCAAGGATCCACCGCAGGTCCGCGGGATCCCGCTGATCGGCAACACCCTCGACATGGCGAAGGATCCGGCGAAGTTCTTCGTCGATTGTTACCGCTCTTACGGCCCGGTGTTCCGAATCAAGGTCATGGGCAACACCTACACGGTGCTGGCTGGCGCCGAGGCCGCGAACTTCATGGGCACGCGCGCGGGGCGCGACTCACTGCGCTCGAAGGAGTTCTGGCAGGGGTTGGTCAACGAATGGGGCGCGAGCAAGACCCTGACCGGCGAGGACGGCGAGACGCACAACAAGTTGCGCGCGGTAATGCGCCACGGCTACTCGAAGGAATCCGTCGCCGGACGCTACGACGAGCTCGTCGCGATCACGGATTCGGTGATCGACCGCGACTGGCCGACAGGCGAGCTCGTTCCGGTGCTGCAGAACATGCAATACGTCGTCACCGAGCAACTCGGGGCGATCCTCACCGGCACCTCGCCACGTGAATACGTGGCCGACATCCGCACGACCATCCTTTACATCCTGAACATCCTGGTCACGCGTCAGCGGCCGAAGTTCCTGCTCAAGGACCCGCGCTATCGCCACGCGAAAGAGCGCGTCTCGGAGCTCGGCCGACGGATGATCGCCGAGTATTACGCGACCCGGGCCGAGCGCCGGCCCGAGAACCGCAACCTGGTCGACGACATCATGGAGGCGCACGAGCGCGATCCCGATCTGATCCCGGCGAGCGACCTGATCCTGAGCCTGACCGGACCGTTCGTTGCCGGCCTCGACACCGTCGCAAATACCACGGCCGCGTTCATCTACGCCGTGCTCAAGCACCGCCAAGTCCTGGAGCGCGTGCAGCACGAAGCCGATGCGCTCTTCGCCGCCGGGACGATCGGACCGGAGGACCTGCGGCGCATCCCGGCGATCGACGGGGCGATCATGGAGGCCATGCGGCTGTATCCGATTGCGGTTGCGCAGATGCGCACGGCGACGCGCGATTTCGAGTTCCTGGGCCATCGCATCCGCGAGGGTGAGCTGCTGTTCGTCGCGACCAGCGTGCCGCACTTCATGGCGGAGTACTTCCCGAATCCGGACGTCTTCGACATTGATCGCTACGAGAAGCCGCGCGCGGAGCACCTCAAGCCCGGCGTGTATTCACCGTACGGCCGCGGCCCGCACACCTGCCTCGGAAAATCGCTTGCCGAAGTGCAGATGGCGATCTCGATGGCGCGGCTCTTCTACCGCCTCGACCTCGCGCTCGAGCCCGCCGACTACGTGCTCGAGACCAAGACCCTGCCCACGCCCGGCCCCAGCATGAAGTTCAGGGTCCGCGTCCGCGGGCAGCGCAATCCGGGTACGACCCAGATCGCGCGATAGAAAATTGCAACCAGCGTCACTGCGTGCCCTCATCGCTGGCTGACCTCAGGATCACGGGTGCTGAGACCTGAGCAGCGGGTGCGCCGGGCGTGGCATCCGAATTCCAGGTATCGCCGACAATCATCCACTTCCCGTCCCTTCGCTGAAACAGCGTCACCAATTTCCCCGCGTCCACCACCACACCGGCCTTGTCGGCGACCTTGTAGGTCTTCCATTGCCATGCGAGATCGCACGACGCAACGACATCGCCCATCGGTTCGTCCTCGACCGTGAGTCCCGCCGCTGAGAACTCCGCAACTGTCTTGACGAAGTACTCGCTGATCGAAGCGTTTCCATGCAGAGCGCGCTCACCCGGAGCGCTCAGCACGGCATCCTCGGCGTAGAGTGCAGCGACCGCCGCAGCATCGCCGGCGTTGTAGGCGTTCTTCCAGGCAATGCTGACGGCCTCGACTGCCGCTTTGTCCGCAGTCGTATCTGCCGGCGGCGTATTTCTGACACAGGCCGCCAGCGCAGCGAAGCTCGCCGCGAGGACCAGCGGCTTTCCGAGGCTGAACATTGGGTCTCTCCGTTCCTGGCGCCGAGCCGGATTCTCAGCCGAGGGCTTTCTCGATCAGCTTGCGATAGGTCTTCGAGTACGGCGGGAAGTTGAATGTCGTGTCGAGGAGCCCGAGCGGCTGCTCGACCACCGATCGCGCATTCGAGAATTCGCGGAATCCCGCCTCGCCGCCGATGCGCCCGGTCCCGGAGGGCCCGACGCCGCCGAACGGCAGTCGCGGGTTGGTCCCCGACTGAATGAGATTGTGATTGACCACCGTGCTGCCGGCGCTGGTGTGCGCGAGAAACCAGTCGATCGCGGCGCGGTCCTTGGAGAAGACATAGAGCGCGAGCGGCTTGCTCCTGCGGCGCACGATCTCGACCGCCTCGGCGCGCTCCCGCCAGGCGATCACCGGCAGGATCGGCGCAAAGATCTCCTCCTGCATCACGAGCATGTCCTCGGTCACGCCGGTCAGCACGGTCGGCGCAACATAGCGATCCGCCGCACGCGTCTCGCCGCCCACCGCCACGCGCGCACCCTTCGCCCGCGCATCGTCGAGCAGCGCCTGCACGCGGGCGAAATGCGCGTCGTTGACGATCCGCAGCAGCTCCTTCGACTGGTCGAAGCCGCGACCCTCGGCGTCGTACATCTTGCGCAGCGCGGCACCGAGCGCGGCGACGAACTCGTCGTGCCGCGACTCGTGCACCAGCGCGTAGTCGGGCGCGACGCACACCTGCCCGGCGTTGGCCGCGCGGCCCCACGCGATCTTGAGCGCGGCGTTGTCCAGCGCGGCCGACGCATCGACGATCGCCGGGTTCTTGCCGCCCATCTCCAGGGTCACGCCCGCAAAATGCTCGGCCGCCGCCTTCATCACGAGTCGGCCGACGCGCTGCCCGCCCGTGTAGTACACGTGATCGAATGGCAGCGCGAGCAGCGCCTGCGCGACCTCCGGCCCGCCCTCGAACACGGCGAACTCCTCCGGAGGAAACTCGGCCTCGATGACCTCGCGCAGCACGGCCGCGCTCGCCGGTGCGAGCTCGGAGGGCTTGAGCGCAAAGGCGTTCCCCGCCGCGATCGCGGCGATCGCCGGGACTATCCCGATGCACACCGGCGCGTTCCAGGTCGAGAGGTTGAGAACCACGCCCTTGGGCTCGTGCAGCACATAGCACTTCTTGCCGAGCGTCGCCGCGGAGTTGCGCACCCGCCGCGGCCGCATCCAGCGCGCGACATTCTTCACCGCGAAATCCGTCTCGCTCTTGATCATCACGAGCTGCGCGGCGACGTCGAGATCGCAGGCCTTGAGCTCCTCCCACGCCGCCTCGTAGAAGCGCTTGCGGTTCGCGAGCACGGCCGAGTTGAGCCGTCGCAGCCGATCGGCGCGTTCGGCGGCGGTCGAGAGTGCAAGCGTCCGGCTCCGCTCTCGCAGCGCCGCGAACCGCGCGGGCAGATCCTGCATCGTGGTGCTCACTGGATGTTGAACTGCCTGGCGATCAGCCGCTCGAAGGCGGACTCCGACAGCAGCCGCTGCATCAGCGGCAGCATCCTCACTTCCTTGCCGACCATGTAGCGAGGCTTCAACGTCGGCACGTCGACGAGCGCCAGCACCTCGTCCGTGATGGCGTCCGGATCGTTCGAGTCGAGGAGCCTGCGGCCGAGATCGTCGGTGATCGGCCGGATCCGCGCCTCGTAACGGCTCCTGATCTCCGGCGGGGTTCGCTCCCAGATCCGCGCCGTCCCCTCGACCGGGTTCGCGGTCATCGCGGTGGCCACCGCGCCGGGCTCGATCGAGGTCGCCTGGATGCCAAAGGGCGAAAGCTCGTAGCGCAGCGTGTTGGTCATGCCCTCGACGGCGTATTTCGACATGTTGTAGATCGCCGAGCACGGCAGCGGCACGCGGACCGCGCCCGAGGCGAAGTTGATGATCCGCGGCGACTGCCGACTCTGGTGCATCAGGGGCAGATGCGCCTGGATGACGTTGACCATGCCGAACACGTTGATGTCGAACAGACGCCGTGCCTCGGTCATGTCGACCGCCTCCAGCACGCCGGTGGCGATGTTCGCCACGCCCGCGTTGTTGATCAGCAGATCGAGACCCTGCCCGCCGAGCGCGTCCGCCACGCGCGACGCGCCTGCGCGCACCATCGGCGCGTCCGTGACGTCCTGCGCAATCACGGTGAGGTCGACGCCGTTCGTGAGCTCGCGCGTGTCCGCACCCGGCAGCACGCCGGCGAACACACGCCAGCCGCGGGTTGCGAGCTTGCGCGCCATCAGCATCCCCATGCCCATCGCCGCGCCGGTCACCACTGCCGATCGTGTCATCGCTCCCCCTGGCTCAAGTCAAGGAATCCACCAGTCCCCATGCCAACGCCGTCGCGGCGTCGATGCGCTCGCCCGAGATCGCGAGCCAGGCGGTTCGCTGCCGCCCGATGCGTCGCACGAGGCTCACACACCCGCCCGCACCCGGGATCAGCCCGAAGCCGAGCTCCGGCAGCCGAAACCAGGTATCGGCGGCGGCGGTTACCCGGCGACCGAAGGCCGCAAGCTCCGCACCCGCGCCGATGCAGGCGCCATGCAGCCGGAAATCCACGCGATGGCGACACGCGACAAGTGCTGCAGCCGGCAGGCGCGTCGAGCGCACGGCGTGCGCGCTGGCCGGATCCGACGCCGTGCCGAATTCTGCGAGATCGCCACCGGCGCAGAAATCCGGCCCGTCGGCCTCGATCACCGCGGTCTCGATCGTGGGATCGGACGCCACGAGCTCGAGCGCCTCGACCAGCGCATCACGCATCTCGATCGAGAGTGCGTTGCGTCGCTGCGGCCGGGCAAGAGTAATCGTCAGCGCCGGGCCGGCACGCTTGATCCGAAGCGGCGGTCCGGCGGATCCGACCGATCGCACGCGCTCGCGGGTCGCAAGCCACCCCTGGAATTCGGGGCCCGCCTGCAACGTCGCGAATCCCATCGACTCGACCAGGAGCCCCTGCGTGATCGGCAGAAGCTCGGTCGCCCGCAGCACATGAACCAGAGTCATGGCGGCAAGGGGCGTGCGCTCGATGTTGTCGATGAGCAGCTGCGCCTCGGCGTCGTCGGCGACGACGAGATCGCACGCAGCGCCGAGAGGATTGCCCGCGCCATCGCCTGCGCCGATGACCGGGCAGGCACGGCTGTGGACCCATTGCGGCAGCCTCCTGCGGTACTGCGCCGGGAGAGCCCCGAACGAATCGAGCTCGAGATAGAGCCATGGCGTGGAGCCGAGCGGCGAATGTGTAACGCCGGAGTCGGGCGAACGCAGCGCATCGAGCAGCGCGGCCGCATCGAGCGGCCTGCGGCGTGACCCGATTCCGCCGGGCAGCGCGCTCATCGGCCGGCCCGCCGGGACCGGGAAGTCAGGCGGCGCCGACGCGTTTCGGCGCCGCGGGCATACCCTTCACGACATGCACTCCGTTCACCTTCCGGTGAAACTCGGGCGCACGCGCGCGCGGGTTGTAGAACTGGCCGTACCAGACCCGGCCCTTGTGGAAGGGTCCGTCGGTAGGTATCTGCAGCGGGTTGATGCACGGACGCTTGTGAGCCCAGATGTCGAAGTCCTGCGCGAACGCCAGCCGGCTCGATTCCTGGTAGGCGCGCGCGTTCGCCACGTCTTCAGCGGTCGCGATCCGGTTCGGCGACTTTACCAGCAGCGCATGCCAGACCTTGAGCACACCGTCGTCGACCGGGGTGTGCGTGATCAGCATCAGCGTGTCGTACAGCCCGGTGAGCTTCGAGTAGAGGATTGCCGGACCCGTGTACCAGGTGTCGGTCTCGAGCATCCCGGTGGTCGTCACGAGCGTGCGATGGCCGCCGCCCTGGCGCTGTATGACGACGTGGTCGCGGAACTCGTTCTCGAAATATTCGACCGTGCTGCCGTGCACCGGATTCAGATGTGCGACATCGGCCATGTTGTCGAGCACTTCCTGCGGATGGAGCTCGATCGTGCCCATCTGGTCGATCTTCCAGCGCACCCACTGCGGATCGTTCCACTCCGCGAAGTCCGGCACCTCGTAATCGGGCTCGCCGTTCTCCGGATCGTGCCAGGCCCAGATGCAGCCCATGCGCTCGAGGACCTTCCAGCTGCGTATGACCGCCGCCTTCGGGATGGGGCCGTCGTAATACGGGATTTGGTTGCACTTGCCGTCGGGCCCGAAGCGCCACGCGTGATACGGGCAGCGGATCGAATCGCCCTCGATCTGCCCGTCCTGGATGACATAGGAGCTGTCGTTGCGGCCGATGTGCGTGCCCATGTGCGGGCAGTACGCATCGAGCATCACGACGCGGCCGCTCTTGCCACGGTAGATGACGAGGTCCTGGGCAAAAAACCTGACCGAAACCGGCCGATCCTTGACCTCTTCGGCATCGGCCACCATGAACCAGCCGCGTGGGAAGGTGAACTCGCCGAGCCCGTAATCCTGTGTCTTGCCCATCGAAGTACCCGTGCGGGTTGACGTCCCTGCAGTATGCGTAGAGCATAACCCTTCGAACTGCGAATTTCACCCGTCCTGGACCGAGGGATAGGCGTTTCGCGGAACCTGAGGGCGGTCCGCCTGCCGCATTCGCAGTGCCTGCGCGGAAGCCCTCGCCTTGAGTATAGAGAAAGTCATGTCGCTCGAGCCCGGCCTCAAGACCCTGCTGCAGATTCCGGAATTCCAGCTTTCGCGCCCCCCGGCGGGGGTCACGGCCGCGGAGCTGCGCGCCGCCGCTTTGCCGATGCCGCCCTTCCCCGTGGACGACGTCCACGAGGTGCGGGAGCTGCAGGTCCCGGTGCCGGGCGCCACGATCGCCGCACGGCTCTTCCGGCCGTCGGAGCGCCCGCACCTGCCGCTGATCGTGCACTTCCACGGCGGCGGGTTCGTGTTCTGCAGTCTGGACACGCACGAGCCGCTGTGCCGCACGCTGGCTGCACGCTCCGGCTGCGCCGTCGTTTCCGTCGACTATCGCCTCGCGCCCGAGCACCCGTTCCCCGTCCCGCTCGAGGACTGCTACCACGCGACGCAATGGCTCGTCGCTCACGCCAATGAGCTGGGCGTCGATGCGGGACGACTCGCCGTCGCCGGCGACAGCGCAGGCGGGAACCTGGCGATCGGCGTGTGCCGCCTCGCCCGCGAGCGCCGCGGCGCCCGGCTGCGTCACCAGGCGCTCATCTATCCGGTCACCGATGCCGCGTGTGACAACGCCTCCTGGCGCGATCTCGGCCAGGGCTACATGCTGAGTCGCGACTGGATGCTGTGGGCCTGGGAGTGCTATGTGCCGGATCCCGCCCGTCGCAACGACCCGCTTGCATCGCCGCTGCGCGCGCTCGACTTCTCAGACCAGCCGCCCGCCAGCATCGTCACCGCCGATCACGATCCTTTGCGCGACGAAGCGGAAGAGTACGCGGCCCGCCTGCGAGACGCGGGCGTTACCGTGTACGCGCGCCGCTATCTCGGCGTGATCCACGGATTCGCGAGCCTGCCGTTCGCAACCCCGCTCGCCAGTCGCGCGCTCGCGGACCTGGCTTCCGATCTTCGAGCCTCGCTCACCGCCTGAATCCCTCGTTGACGCACATTCGGGAGCCGCCTCCATGCTGAGCCTGCAGGAAATTTCGGACCGCCTCGAGATCCAGCAGCTGATCACCGACTATGCCAACGCGATCGACAGCCGCAACTTCGATGCGCTGGATCGCGTGTTCACATCCGACGCCTACATCGACTACCGGGCCCTCGGCGGCGTCGACGGCCGCTATCCCGCCATCAAGGCGTGGCTCGCCCAGGTGCTGCCCAACTTCCCGCGTTACACGCACCTGGTCGGCAACATCGGTATCGAGCTTGACGGCGACAGCGCACGCGCGCGGACGGCCTGCATCAACCCGATGGAAGTGCCGTCGCCGGGCGGCGGCAGCCAGGTGATGTGGCTCGCGCTCTGGTACGTGGACCGGTTCGTGCGCACGCGCGAGGGCTGGCGGATGAGCGAGCGCGTCGAAGAGGCGGGCGTACAGTACAACGTGCCGGAGCACATCAGGACGTCGGCCGCGAAGTAGTCCGCCGTCTCGCATCAAATGTCATCATTCGAGGGTGGCCGACCACCCCCTCGACAACCCCATCTGGGAAGCGCTCCACACGCACCACGCGCGCTTCGCGAGCCGCGGCCGCGGGGCCGCGCGCTACGCGACGGACGTCGCGCCCTTTGCCGCTGTGGGTCACGCAGACCCGGAGAGCTCGGCCGCGCTCGCGCGCCTCATCGCGCCGGACGAGCACTTCTACGGCGTGGGCCCTGCTCCGGCCACGTCGCCCCTGCTCCAGGTCGAGGATCACGGGCCGCTCGCGCAGATGGTCTGGACCGCGCCGTTTGAGGCACCCTCGGCGGCGAAGGTGATCCCGCTGGCCGCTGCGCATCTCGCCGACATGCTCGCACTGACGGCACTCGTCTACCCCGAGTACTTCAGGCCACGCACGCCGGAGATGGGGCGTTATTTCGGGGTCTACGACGGACCGCGTCTCGCGGCGATGGCCGGCGAGCGAATGCACGCGGGGTCGTGGCGCGAAGTGAGCGCGGTGTGCACCCATCCGGATTACGTCGGGCAAGGTCTCGCGCGGCAGCTGATGGCGGAGATCTGCGAGAACATACGCCGGCGCGGCGAAACTCCTTTCCTGCACGTCAGTTTCGCCAACGAACGGGCCAAGACGCTCTACGACCGGCTCGGTTTCGCGGAGCGCAGCGCGATCCCGTACTGGGTCGTACGGCGGAGCCCTGACACGGCAGCCGGCGGCGAATGAGCATCGCTGGAACTCCGCAGCCGACTTCGCCGTCACGCCCTCAGGTCGTCGTGATCGGGGGCGGATTCGGCGGCCTGTGGGCCGTGCGCGCGCTCGAGCGCGCCGATGTCGACGTGATCCTGATCGACCGGCGCAACCATCACCTGTTCCAGCCGTTGCTCTACCAGGTCGCAACCGCGGCGCTCGCCGCACCGGACATCGCCGCTCCGCTGCGGCAGATCCTGCGCCGGCAGAGGAACGTCACGGTTCTGAACGACGAGGTGCGCTCGATCGACGTGGCCTCACGCACGGTCGAGACGCGGAGCGAGCGCCTCACCTACGACTTTCTCGTCGTCGCGAGCGGCGCCTCGCACAGCTACTTCGGCCACGACGACTGGGCGGAGGTCGCGCCGGGCCTCAAGACGCTCGAGCACGCGCTCGACCTGCGAAGGCGGATCCTGACCGCTTTCGAGCATGCGGAGCTCCAATCCGATCCGGCGGTGCGCACCGACTGGCTGCGATTCGCGATCGTCGGCGGCGGCCCGACGGGCGTCGAGCTCGCCGGCAGCGTGGTCGAGATCGCGCGGCACACGCTGCGCGGCGAATTCCGGCGCATCCGTCCGGAGACGGCCGAGGTCCACCTCATCGAGGCGGGCCCGCGGCTGCTCGCGGGCATGCGCGAGGCGTCGTCGGAGAGCGCACGACGCCAGCTCGAGGCGATGGGGGTGCGTGTGCACACCGGCACCCCGGTGACAGCCATCGACGCCCGCGGCGTCGACTTCGGCGGGCAACGTCTCGCCTGCCGAACGGTGATCTGGGCGGCAGGCGTACAGGCCTCGCCGCTCGGCGCCAGCCTCGGAGAAGGCCGTGACCGGCAGGGCCGCCTGGCGGTGTCCCCCGACCTGACGCTGCCGGGCCACCCGGAAGTCTTCGTGGTCGGTGATCTCGCGCGCGTCGCACAAGGTGCCGGCATGGTGCCCGGGGTAGCAACCGCGGCGAAGCAGATGGGCCGTTACGCAGGTCTCGCGATCCGGGCGCGGCTTGCGGGGCGCGAGCCGTCAGCCTTCCGCTACCGCGACTACGGAATCCTCGCGACGATCGGTCGCAAGGCGGCCGTGGTCGACGTCGGGCCATTCCGCATGAGCGGCCGCCTTGCGTGGTGGTTCTGGCTTATCGTGCACCTCTTTTTCCTGGTCGGTTTCCGCAACCGGCTGGCGGTGATGCTCAACTGGGCGCTGTCCTACTACAGCCGCCAGCGCTATGCGCGCATCAGCATGAGTACAGGTGAGCGACGGCAACCGTCACTGAGCGTGGCGCGCCCGACACCGGCCAGCCGCTGCGTGGGTCGAGGATGTGCGAATAGCGCGTTCCATCCGCCAGGAGGAAGCGATGTGTGTCGCCGCTGGTCGCAAGTGCGCCGTGCCGCAACTCGAGCACCCTGGATGCGCACGGGCCTTTACCGCCGGATTCTCGATTCCGACCCGCCAGGGGCGTCCGTCCGCGCGCGGCCGGCTCACGGCGAGGTCGCCGCCGAAGTTGACCAGTGCGCCGCGGCTACAGATGTTGCGGACGATCTGTACGGCCTGGTCGACGGCGTACTCCTTGCCGATGCCGCCGAAGTCGAGCTGCATCTCCGGTAACAGACGCAGTTTCGGTCGGCTCCATTGCACCTTGTTCCAGCCGACCAGTGGCAGGAGCGTGTCGATTTCCGCCTGCGTGGGCACACGCGTTCCGCCGTCGAAAGTCCATGCCCGACGCAGTACGCCGGAGGTAATGTCGAAGAGCCCGTCCGACAGGTCGTGGAGCGTCGCGGCGAAATCGAGCAGGTTCGCCGTCTCCTCGTCGACTGTTACGGCGCGGCCACCGGCGGTATTGATTTCGTCGATGATGGTGCCGCGGCGGTAGCGGCTGTACTTGTCCTCGATTCTCCACGCGCAGTCCGCGACCCGCTCCGCGACTACGCGCGCCTCCGTCGCATCGGCAGTCTCGATCAGCACTTCGCATGGGCCCGCCATGGCACGGAACCGGCCGAGCCAGAAGCCGTCCTCCAGGTCAAGATCGACGCTGCGCGAAGCGCGGCCATGCTCAGCATCTCGCCGGCTCAGAGCTTGAAGTGGTAACCGATCTGGACGATCACCGCATCGAGGTCGGGGAACTGCTCACGCCGCGACTGGTTGCCGATGAGCTGGCCGCCCGGGCACGTTGCCCGACTGCTGGTAGAGCTCGACACGCGCGTTCCACTCGCTGCCCGAAACGGTCCGGTGACCGTACTTGAGTCCCAGCGTGACGCCGTCGAGATCGGCCAGCCGCGCATCGGCCGAGGCGAATGACGGCAATGGGTCACCGTCGAGCAGGCTGAAACGGTAGAAGTCGGCGGCATTCTGGGTGTAGTAGCGCAGGTGCGGCTCGACGTAGTTGAATTCGCCGATCGGCCAGCGCAGTCGCGCGTCGAGGGTATGTGAGTCGATGCCCCAGTCATCGGTGCCAAACCGGTACGAGACGCCGAGCACCTTGCCGGTGAAGTCGTGCTTCACCTCCGCATAAAGCCCCTGCTTGCGTCGGGAGTCCGGCCGCGCTTCGTAGCGATAGACGCCGGTCGGGCCCAGCGCGCCAGAGGCGGGCGCGCGCTCGACCGTGTCACCGGTCACCGGGTCGACGACGCTCAGGATCTTGTAGGGATCGGTGAGATACCCGCTCGAGTCGCTGTAGGAGTAGTTGACCCGCAGCACGGTCGACGGGCCAATCACCTGCGTGACGCCGAGCAGCAGATCGAGCACGTCCTTGGTGTCCGTGCCGGCCTTGCTCGAGTCATCGCCGACGTCCTGCATCAATGCGAGCGGCAAGCGGTGTGCCGCCGACCGGGTCGATGTCCTCCTGCGCGTAGGCCATGGCGGCACTCACGGTCGTGTTGCGACGGTTGAAGTCGCGGGTTACGCCGAGGTTGGCGCCGAGGTGCGTGTAGTCGTATTCCGTGGAGAAGCCGAGGCCCGCGGTCATTGTGTAGAGACGCGCGAAGGGCTGCGTCCA
This sequence comes from uncultured Gammaproteobacteria bacterium, assembly GCA_963728295.1. GTDB lineage: Bacteria > Pseudomonadota > Gammaproteobacteria > Steroidobacterales > Steroidobacteraceae > DATJKD01. Next base: position 1,077,831 of record CAVSKB010000019.1, read on the forward strand.
GCCCACGTCGAGCGCGAACCGCGTGTCGAGAAAGGTGTCATCGAGCGGAACCTGGCCTGCCGCCGTCTCGTACACGTCGTCCCCCGACGGGCTGGTAAAGGTCTGCGGCCCGTCCATGGCGATCGCACCGCTCGGTGACGCGCCGGTCAGGCTGTCGACGGTCAGGTCGAGGCTCAGGTAGCGGTCGTCGTCGAAATCCCGCCGCGTCAGGATGCTCGCACTCAGATCCCGGACACGATCGTTGTCCTCGCCGTAGTAAAGGAGTGCGGTGTCGAAGTCCCAGCGCGCTGCCTCATCCTCGGCGAGCGCCGGCGCAGTCGTTCCCAGCAGCGTGCAGGTCGCCGCCGCAACGGCGTGGCCGATTCTGGTGTCCCCTTTGCTCATGTGCCCGACAGCCCCAGGTTCATGCCGTCAGTTGCAGCCACAGCCGCCACCGCCGAAACCGCGACCGCCGCTGGAGGCTTCCTTGCTGAAGTAGATGTGATCGTCGAGCGCCGCATCGACTGGATAGGCATCGAGCTGCATGTCGTCGCGCGCGAGCACGCCGCGATCCCATGGATCCACGCCGATTCCAGCGCACCCAGCCAGCATTACGGCCGCCAGGCAGACAGTGACGATACGTTTCATTGCAGCAGTCTCCCCAGCAGTGCTTCGTACTCTGGCCGCTTCGCATTCTGGAAACCGAGATGCCGCGCCGCGAGCTCGCCGTCGCGCGAGTAGACATAGGTACTGGGCATTCCTTCGACTCCGTAGCTTGCGGCGAGCGCGCCTGCCGGGTCGTAAATGACGTCGAAATCGATGGGAACTTCACGCAGGAAGCGCGCAGCATCCGCGCCGTCCTTGTCGACGTTGATGCCGATGACAACCAGTCCCCGGTCCCCATACTTGGCGCGCATCTGGTTCAGCCATGGAATCGAACGACGGCATGGCGTGCACCACGACGCCCAGAAGTCCACCACCACGACCCGGCCCTTGTAGGCCGCCAGGTCGATCGGAGCCACCGGGTTTGCGGCCTGGCCCGGCGTTGCGGCCAGCGCGAAGATCGTCAGCAGCGGCCAATACGCCATCCGCCAGTGTGGTCCGAGATGGCCGCGCCACCCCTTGCCCAACCCTTGCCGCATGACCCGAAGTCTCCTGAAACCGGACGCAAAGCAGCCCCTTGGCATGCCCTGACGCGGGTTGGACGACGGAAGGCCGGCGGATCAATCGGCGCCCGGGGCGATTGGTTGGTGTGGATTCCGGCGTCCAAGGTCATGAACGAAGATCAGCAACTGGTGCAGCGGCTGCTCGCGGGCGACGAACGTGCCTTCGCCGCCTTCTTCGCCGAGTACTTCCCGCGCATCTACCGGTTTGCCCTGCCACGGCTGAACCGCGACGAGGACCTCGCCAAGGACGTCGTCCAGGCGACCCTGATCAAGGCCATTCGGGGTCTGGCGGGATTTCGCGGCGACTCGGCGCTCTTCACCTGGCTGTGCCAGATCTGTCGCCGGGAGATCGTCGACCAGCTTCGGAAGCTAAGGCGTCGGTCCGAGCAGGTCGTGCTGATCGACGACAGCCCGGAGGTTCGCGCGGTGCTCGAGTCGATCGAGGCGCCGCAGTCCACGGAGCCGACGTACGCCCAGAGCGCGGCCGACCTGCAGCGGATCGTGCACGCGGTGCTCGATCGCCTGCCCGCGCGCTATGGCGAAGCGCTCGAGCTCAAGTACATCGAGGGGCGGTCGGTCGAGGAGATCGGGGACCGGCTCGGGATCGGGCAAACGGCGGCGCAGTCGCTGCTGGCGCGCGCCCGCATAGCGTTTCGCGACGGGATGGAGGCGGTATTCGGCGCCACGGCGGGCGACGTACTGACTCGGCTCGGCGCATGAGGGACAAGCGATGAACAACGACCGCAACGGTCCGCCCGACGACGATGCGATCGCACGCCTGCTCAAAGGCGCCGGCGGACGCGACCAGCCGGATGCGGCGATCGCGGCACAGGTGCGCACCGCAGTCGAGTCGGAGTGGCGCGAGCTGGTCTCAGCGCGCCGACGCCGTCGCAACTTCACAGCGTGGGCCGCCGCCGCCGGCGTGGCCGCGGCGGCGCTCGCCGTGTGGCTTGCGATGCCCTTGCTCGATCGCAGGGGGCCAGTGGTGGCCACCCTGGTCCAGGCGGCCGGCACGATCGAGTATCGGGACGGTCCCCGCGCCGACTGGGCGCCCTTGGTCGAGGGTGCCGCCGTGTCTTCGCAGCAGGAGATACGCACCTCGGGGTCCTCGCGCGCGGCATTCGAGCTGCCCTCCGGGCTCGAGCTTAGGATCGACCGGGCGTCGCGCGTCGTCTTCGATGAGCGCGACGTGGCATCGCTCGAGGAAGGCGCCGCATACGTCGATTCCGGTACTTCACCCGGTGCGCTCACGAGCCGCTTTGCGTTGCGCACCGCCGCAGGCACCGTCCGGCACGTGGGTACGCAGTACGAGGCGCGGCTGGATGCCAACCGGTTGCGGGTGGCCATCCGCGAAGGCAGCGTGCGCATCGACACACCGGGCGGCGCGGTGTCCGGCATCGCCGGCGAGCAGATTCTGGTCGACGAAAACCACATCACCCGGAGCGACTTGCCGGCGCACGACCCGTCGTGGGACTGGGTCGGCGCGGTGGCGCCGCCTTTCGTCATCGAGGGACGGACGCTGGCGGAGTTTCTACGCTGGGCGTCCCGCGAGACCGGGCGCGATCTCCTCGTACGCCTCCGATGATGCGGAGCGTGAGGCGGCCCGCATCGTGCTGCGCGGCTCGATCGAGGGCCTGAGCCCCGACGAGTCGATTGCGGCCGTGGGGAGCACGACCGGGCTCGCCGTCGAGGTTCGAGCTGGTCGAATCGAAGTCCGCTCCGGAGCACCCTCGGCATCCGCACGACCGTAGGCTGGAACGCCTCGCCGGCGCTCGCACGTAGCTAGCTCGCCGCCGCTCGGCAGCTGGTAGCTCGCCGCCGCTCGGCCCGGGTGTCTCGTGGGCCGGTCACCACGATCGACGGACGTTACAGAGCTCAAGAGGGTGCCCCGCACATCTTGTCGGAGCACGCCGCATCGCTGGCGGTATCGCGGAATCGTCGCAGAGTCATCATCTAGGAGTGGTCCGCGACGTCTACCTGCGAGTGTTCAGGCGTGGTTTCGGCCCACGAGACACCCGGTCCAAACGCCGGCTCGCCGAGGCCACGGTGGGGTCGCGAGCCGGCGCGTGGACGTGGTGGTATCCCAGCCGCGAAGCACGCCTCCGTGCCCGCAGTTGGACGTCGCGGGCACTCTTAGCGAAGGGTTGCCTCGACGATTCCGCGATACCACCACCGATCCGGCGCTCGCCGACAGCACGTGCGGGGCACCCTCTGCCGCTCTGCACCGTTCCTCGATCGTGGTGCGCGGCTGGCGATACACCGCGGCCGCACGTCGGCGAGCTTCTACAGCCACGGCCGCGTGTCGGCGAGCAGCCACTCGCCGGGCGTCAGCGAGCAGCCTCGGACGAGCGGCGGTGCATTCCTCAGCGGCGGGAGATCCGGGCTACTATCGATGCGGTGAGATGCGTCGCCGCCGTCGCCTTTGCGCTGATCGCGCTGCGTGCCGGTTCAGCAGCCGCGGAACCTCCCTATCGCGGTCGAAGCCTGTCCGAGGTGCTGAGCGAGATCGGCACGTCGTCGATGCGGCTGGTGTACAGCTCTGAGGTCGTGCCGGCGCGTCTGCGTGTCGCGGCGGAGCCTACGGCGGCAGGCGGGCCCGGCTTTGCTCGAAGAGCTGCTTGCGCCTCACGGCCTGCGTGCGGAGCACGTCGGCGGAATCGTCTATGCCGTCGTCCGCGCGCCGCCGCAACCCGGCACGACCGCACCCGCTGCCGCTTCTGCAGCACCGGTACCCGATCGAAGAGGTGGTGGTCGCGAGCAGCCGTTACCGGCTGGCAGACGACCCCCTCCTCGAAAGCACCTTTCTCACGCAGGCGGAGCTCGAAGCCCTGCCGCGGTTGGCGGACGACTCGCTGAAGGCGGTGCACCGCCTGCCGGGCGCCGCGACCAACGGGCTCTCGGGTCTCGCGTACATCCGCGGGGGCGAACAGTCCGAGACGCTGATCGTCTTCGATGGTCTGCCGATGTACGAGCCATTCCACCTGCGCATGCTGTCGAGCCCCGCCAGCATCCTGGATCCGCGCACGCTCGACAGCATGGAGGTGTACGCGGGCGGTTTTACCGCGGAGTTCGGAGACCGCATCAGCGCGGTGATCGACGCGCACTCGACCCGGCCCGAGGCGGATCGCTACTACGAAGCGGGTCTGAGCGTCTTTTACGCGAATGCGCTGGCGTCGGCGCGCTTCGCCGACGGTCGCGGCCAGTGGCTGCTCTCGGCACGGCGAAGCAATCTCGATCTCATATCGGACATGGCGAAGTCCGATGATATCGGCAAGCCCGCCTACGCGGACGGCTTCGGCCGGCTGGACTATCGCTTCAGTGACGCCACTTCCGCCAGTCTGCACATGCTGCTCGCCACGGATCGCTCATCGCTACATGACAGCGAGGAGATCGAGTTCGCCAACGCGGACTATCGCAACAGCTACGTCTGGGGAGTCATCGATCACGAGTGGTCGTCCGCGCTGCGAAGCTCGCTTCTGCTGTCGTACTCGGAGGTCACGGCGCATCGCAACGGCACGCTCGAGGAGCCCGGCCGGCAGACGGGCTTCGTCCACGACAATCGCGATTATCACGTCGTTGGCACGAAGCTGGACGGAAGCTGGACGACACCGCGCTGGCTGCATCGCGCCGGCGTTGAATTCCGTTCGCTGTCCGCGCGGTACCGCTACACGAGCGAGGTGACCTTCGAACCCGACTATCCGTTCCCCGGCGATCCGGGCGGTACGATCGCGCGGGACCTGCGGCCCACGCCAGACGGCAATCACATCGCCGTCTACGCGTCGAGCAGGTTGCGTGTGACCGACCGCCTGGCCGCAGAACTCGGTGCCCGCTGGGACGAGCAGAGCTATGGCGCTGACGCCGACCAGCAGTTCGCACCCCGGATCAACCTCGCATTCGACGCCAGCGCGACGACGCGACTGCGCGCGAGCTGGGGAGAATTCCAGCAGGCGCAGAGCATCAACGAGCTGCAGGTCGAGGACGGCATTGCGGAGTTCGGACCCACGCAGCGCGCGGACGTGATCGTGCTTGGCCTCGAGCAGGACCTTCCCGGCGAGCACGCGCTGCGGGTCGAGGCCTACAGCAAGAACTACCGCGACCTGCGCCCGCGCTACGAGAACCTGCTCGACCCGCTGTCTCTGTTGCCGGAGCTGCGCTGGGATCGGGTGCGGATCGCGCCGGAATCGGCGCGCGCGCGGGGCGTCGAGCTCCTGCTGACCCGCAAGTCGGGCTCGCCCTGGAACGGCTGGCTCAACTACGCGTGGGCCACCGTCGAGGATCGCGAAAGTGGCGTCGACACGCCTCGCGGGTGGGACCAGAAACACGCCTTCGGCGGCGGCGTCTCCTGGACCTCCGATCCCTGGGTCGCAACGTTGGCCGCGACGTGGCACAGCGGCTGGCCCACGACATCGGTCCGCCTGGACGAACCCGTCGAAGCGCCGCCGGAAGTCCTGGTCGGCGCCCGCAACGACATCCAGTTGAAGGACTTCCTGTCGATCGATGCGCGGGTCAGTCGCCGCTTCACACTGCGGCACGGCGAGCTCGATGCCTGGTTCGAAGTAACGAACCTGACGAATCATGGCAATCCGTGCTGCGAAGAGTACCGGGTGCTCGATGGTCCGCCGCCCGTGCTGTTCAAGGACGAGGACAACTGGCTGCCCATCCTGCCGTCGGTTGGCGTCCTCTGGCGGTACTGACCTGCCGACGCGGCACGGACCATGGCTCCGAGAAGCACCGCGCATCGCCTGGCCCGGCTGTCACGAACTCGTAAATAAGCGATCGCACGCAAGTCACAGTCCGGTCCTAACCTCGATCACTAGTGGTCCAGCCGACGTCAGCGGACGTTTTCGTGCGGACCCTTGGAGAAGGTCACGGATCGATTTCTTGCTTCATGGAGCACACCCTCATGATGAAACCCGTTGCGGTCGCTGTCGGCCTCAGCTTGAGCATGACGACGCTTGGGGCTGGCCCGGATTTCGGTGAGCTGGTCGAGCAACTCGCCAGAGCACAGTCCGTCAAATTGTTCGGCACGGCAGGTACGCTCGGAGCCTCTTCCACCGCCAGCATCAGCGCCGCGGTTGCGAACGCCAACCCGGCCGCGCTCGTTGGCTCGCGCCCGGCCTCACAGCGCACGTCGTCAGCGCAGCCGCGAACCTGGGAGCCAACATCGACATGATGGCGCTCTGGCCGAACGACGTGGCCCCAACCGACATCATCGCCTGCAATGAGCAAGGGAGCGGCCAGGTCGGCCTGCAGCGAATCAGCCTCGCCGACGGTTCGGTCGCGAACATCGTGGCGAGCGGGCTCACCAGTTGCGACCCGACTGAAATCACGCCCTGGGGCACGATCGTGTTTGGCGAGGAAGCCGGCACGAGCGGGCGGGTGTTCGAGCTGATTCATCCACTCGACACGACGGACGTCGCAATTGCAGCGGACGGCACCACGTCCGGCGGCACGAATCCCGGCAACATCGTCTGGCGAAGCGCGCTCGGCAAGCTGTCCTTCGAAGGTGTCTCGATCTACCCGAATGGCGTCGTCTACTACGGCGATGAAAACCGTCCGGGCAACGGCGTCGGTGGCGGCGCCTATTTCAAGTTCATTCCGTCTGAGCCGCATGCGGGCGGCCCGATCACGAGCCTCGATCAGTCGCCGCTCACCAGCGGCCGCGTGTTTGGGCTGCGCGTCGGCGCGCGCGCCGGCAATACCGACTTTGGCCAGGGCGACAGACCGGTCGCGGTGTATGGGTGGAGGTCGTGGATGGCCTGATCGTTGGAACCTCGACGGTGTCGCGCGCCAACCTGCGTGCCGCATCAGCGCTGCTCAAGCTCACGACCTACTATCGGCCGGAAGACCACGACATCGACAAGGGTGCCCTTTCGGCGGGTGTGGTCCGCTTCTGCGGCACTAACACCGGTGAGGACGGGCAGACCCTCAACTACGGCGAGACCTTCTGCATCACCGACGGGACGCTCGACGAAGCCGCGGTCGTGGCCACCACCGTCCAGTCCACGTCGGGTGTCGATTACACGATCAACAATGGGCCCGGAACCTCGATGCCCGAGTATCAACCGCTGGTCACGCACTACGAGGCCTTTGCGATGCCTGACAACGTTGCGTATCAGCCCGGTAGCGGCAACTGGATCGTCCATGAGGACGGCGAAGGCCCGGAATTTGGCCGCAACAACGACGTTTGGGCGTGCACCGACGATGGCGGGGACCGCAATGGTCTGGCCGATGCGTGCGCCAGGATCATTTCGATCAATGACCTGGGCGCGGAAACTACCGGCGGCGTGTTCGATGCGACCGGCAGGCAGTTCTACTGTCAGCGTTCAGCTTAATGTCAACGGCAACAACGTTCTCCTCTAGGTCACCGGCTGGAAGAACGCCAGGTGACGCGAAATGCGTGCTGACCGCTGAACCGGTAAAGCGCGAGCGCCCGGGCCGAGGTTTCGCGCGCGGCTGGCGATGGACTACCATCCGGTGCGTGCGCCATCGCTGGCTGATCCTCGTGGCATTTCTTGCCGGCTGCGCATCGGCGCCGGACAAGCTCGTCACGCCCGCACCGGTGGTTGCAGCGGAGCGCGCCTTTGCGGCGGACGGCGCGAAGCGCGGCTGGGCCGCGGCGTTCCGCTCCTACGCGGCGCCGGAAGCGATCATGCTCAACCCGGATCCGATCAACGCGCATGAGAGCCTCGCGAAGGTCCAGGGCGACGGCGAGACGACGCTCGACTGGCGACCCGCCTATGCCGGCATCTCGCGTTCCGGTGACTTCGGTTTTACGACCGGTCCGTTCCTGATCCGCGGCCGCGAAGGCGTCGTCGGCCATTACTTCACCGTATGGCGGCTTCAGTCCGACGGCAGCTGGAAGTGGATCTTCGATGCGGGCACCGACGTGGTCGACACCTCGCCTGTCGCGCCGAATGAAGAAATACCGGGTCTGCCGATGGCAACGACAGCCGCGGCAACGCCACAGGCCGCGGTCGCCGAGATCGCGGAACTGGAGGCAAAGCACACCAGCTCTCAGACGCTGGTAAAGCTGCTCGCGGACGACGCGCGCGTACACCGGCCCTCCGCCCCGCGCGGCATCGGGATCGCTGCGGCCGCAGCGCTCCTCGCCGCCGACGGCGCCACGAGCTTCGCACCGCTGGGGCGCGAGGCCGCGCTGTCGGGCGACATGGTCTTCTCGATGGGCGAGGTACGTGACCTGCACGAGGGGGTCGAGCGCCTGCGCTATTACGCGCGGATCTGGCAGCGACGCCCGGACGGCTGGCGGATCGTGTTCGACGAGATCGTCCCGCGACGCGTCTGAGTGGCCGCTCGGCCGCTGTAGCTTGCTCGCCGACCGCTCGGCCCGGGTATCTCGTGGGCCGGTCACCACGATCGACGGACGGTGCAGAGCTGAAGAGGGTGCCCCGCACACTTTGTCGGAGCACGCCGTAGTCGGTGGCGGTATCGCGGAATCGTCGCGGAGTCATGACCTCGGAGTGGTCCGCGACGTCTACCTGCGAGTGTTCAGGCGTGGTTTGCGGCCCACGAGACACCCGGTCCAAACGCCGGCTCGCCGAGGCCACGGTGGGGTCGCGAGACTTCCTGTGTCAACCCCTGTGCTAGGCGGTGGCGAGAAGCGATGCGGCGGCGTGGTGTTTGGCGGGGTCGTAGGGTTGTTGATCGATCCAGCAGCGCCAGAGCACGCGCACCCAGGCGCGGGCGAGGATGCGGACGGCGTGGGGGTGTCGGGCGCCGCGTCCTCGGGCGCGGTGGTAGAGATGGGCGGCCCAGGGGGAGGCGTGGCGGGAGTTGTCGGCCCAGGTGATCAGCGCGCGCGCAGGCGGTGGTTGCAGGCCCAGCGGAAGACGACGCCGCGGGATTTGCCGGACTGGTGGGTGACGGGGCAGACGCCGGCTTCGGCGGCGAGCTGGGCTTCGGTGGGGAAGCGTTCGCGCACGTAGCCGAGTTCGCGCGAGGATCTGTGCGGCGTTGATGCGGCCGGCTGCGGGGGAAGGACATGACGATCTGCCCATCGGGCAGCTGCGGCGACGTCGTGCTCGATGCGGGCGGTCAAGGTGGCGAGCTGCGCGACGAGGGTCGCGAGGATGCGCGACGAGGGCTCTGGACGAGCTCGCCCTTGGCCTCGCGCCTCGTGCCTCGCCGAGCGAGACCTGAGCGGCGGCGCGCAGCCGCGCGAGCAGCGCGACGGCGGTGCGGCGGCCGCAGTAGGCGTGCGTGGCAAGGAAGCTGCGCAGGCGCTTCTGGCCGAGGCGAGCGGCGCTGTGCGGGGTGGGGTAGCGCTCGAGGAAGGCGAGCGCGATGGGCGAGTCGATCTCGGCGAAGATCGCGGCGGCGCCGGGCCAGAAGCTCTCGAGGAGGGCGCGCAGCTGGTTGGCCAGGGCCACGCGCTGCGCCACCAGGTCGTCGCGGCTGCGCACCAGGGCGCGCAGGGCACGGATCTCGTCGCACTCGGGCGCGAGCGGGCGGAAGCGATGGCCATCGGTGCGCAGGATATCGGCCAGCAGGTAGGCGTCGCCGGGATCGCACTTGCCGGCGGCGGCACGGTAGCGTGGCCGGCAGGCCTTGACGACGTTGGGATGGATCGGCACGACGGGAAAGCCGGCCTCGAGCAGCGTGTCGACGAGCAACCCGGAGGGACGCTCGATGGCGACTCGCAGCTCGCTCGGTGCGTGGACGAACTGGCGCAGGCGGACCAGCAGCTCGGCGAGCCCCGCGGCATCGTGCTTGATCTCGAAGTGCGCGAAGGCGCACGGCAGCTCGTCGAGCACGCAGACCGCGTGAGCGGTGCCGCCCCAATCGATTCCGGCATACACGGCCATGGCAGCTCTCCTTCGCGATGTGTTACAGCTGCCCGTGCTGGGAGACCTGGCGGGATGCTCATTGATCGGCGCTCTGGGCGGCTACCCACGGCGCAACTTCCTGTAGCCCGTCGAGGCCTCCCGGCGCTCGCTGTGCAGCGGGTCTCGCGCGGGTCATGTGATGACGAGCCGGGGGGCTGTCACAGCGAGTGCACGGAACCGCTCCTACCGAAACAGCCTCCTGACCTCAAGCCGAAGAGAGGACATGAGCCGGCGCGTGGACGCGGTGGTATCCCAGCCGCGAAGCAGGCCTCCGTCCCCGCAGTTGGACGTCGCGGGCACTCTTAGCGAAGGGCTGCCTCGACGATTCCGCGATACCACTACTGATCCGGCGTTCGCCGACAGCACGTGCGGGGCACCCTCTTCAGCTCTGCAACGATCCTCAATCGTGGTAAGCGGCTGGGGATACACCGCGGCCGCGCGTCGGCGAGCAGCCACCCGGCCGAGCGGCGGCGAGCAAGCGTCGCCGTCAGAGACGCAGGATTTCCTTCTGGTCGATCGAACGCTCGCGATGCAGCAGGAGCCATTCGGAGTGCTCCTCGAGCGCCGCATCGCCCAGGATCTTCAGCACGCGCCGCTGCTCATCGTCGCTGTCGGTCGCATCGATGCGGCGCCGTGCGTTGTGGAAGATCCGGTGCATGAACTCGTACTGCTTGATCAGCTCCGCCTCGGCAGTGCTCTTCGCGTAGGCCTGGCGGATACCGACCAGGAGCAGCACGCAACCGACCAGGTACACGAGCGGCTGACGGACTCCTCCCGGGATGCCCGCTCCGATGAAGAGCAGCAGCGCCAGCGCCGTTGCAGTCACCCACAGCCCGACCCGCCCAATGCGCTGCGTGACGTCCTGGTGTCGCAGCCGCTTGGAGGAGCCGCGGGCGAAGTAGCCGAGCTGGCCCGACGCCGGGTCGCCGATCCACTCGCGCACGGCAAACTCGAGCCCCTCGGCGCTGCGGTTTGGTGCGATGTCGCACTCCGTGCCCGCCACGCGCATCACGTTGCGGATCCAGCCGAGCTCAGGATCCTGCATCTGCAGGAAGTTGTCGTGAGCGAACTTCGACACGATGCCGCTGGTGACGCCGGCCGCGGCCCAGTAGAACTGCACCCGCAGGCCCTCCGCGAGCGTGCGGTTGTCCAGGTACTTGCGCTGCCAGGCGCCGCGCCGCGCCAGGTAGTTGATCAGGGAGGCGATCGCCATCGCCGCCAGCACCAGGAAGATGAATTTCCGATCGGATCTGAAATCCGTGTACGAGAGGTACGCGAAGCCCGTCAGGAACACGCAGACATGCGTTGCGAGCAGCGTTCGCTGCACGCGCTTCTGGAAATGGATCGCGAGCCAGTCGGCCGCACAGAAGAGCTGGTCGATGTCCCGCAGGCCCGGTGGCATCGTCGCGGCCTGCTCCTTCGTCAGCAGCGGGTACTTTCCGGCAGCGATGCTGGCCGCGTGCAGGCGGATGTCGCGGCTGAACTCGTTCGTGCGATCGAACACGAGGCGATGTCTCGCGGGCAGCTCGGCGACGCGCGGCTGGCGATCGTCCGAGGTGTACCAGCTCGCATCGAGCGGGGTGAGGCCCGCGGTCGGCGTGCCGCCGGGCCGGTCGCGCGAACAGACGATGTGGTAGACGAGGTCGCTCTCATCGTCCGCGAGGACCAGTCTCCCCGCGGCACCGCGCGGCGTGAACCCCGGCATCACATCGTCGTGGTGAAAGCGGACGACCTGGCTCGTACCGCCAAGCTGATCTGAATCCTTGCCGTCCCACAGCGCGAGCAGCACGTGGCAGTGCGCGCACATGAAGACGCCGACCTGCGCGTACTGCCGCGAGCGGTTCGGTCCCGGGCCGGAGATGGACTCGACGGTGTTGCCGGGTGTGATCGGAAGCTCGAACACGTCCACGGCCGCGGCGCACAGGTGCTCGAAGCGCGCCTTGGCCTCCGGCGTCGCGAAATCCTGCAGATAGAGCGCCTTTGGCATGGGCATCGTGACCGTGAGCGGAATGCCGAGCGCGAGCGCCTCCTCGGCGACGAGCTGGTCGGCGCCTTCGGCCAGCGCCGACATGACGCCTACGCTGCGATCCGCGTAGCGATGCTGCAGTTCGCGGAGAAACTCCTGAACTCGCTCACGGATGCGCGGGATCTCCGCGGGCACGAGGTCGCGGTGCCCGGTCACCGCGACGACCAGCGGCACCGCGCCGCCGGGCGCGGATGGGATCGGGTGGTCCTGACTGATCGCTTCCCGGCGGGGTTCAGGTTCCGCGCGGCGGATCGCTGCGCTGCCGGATCGATTCACGCCTGATTCGCCAGCGCAAGCCGGATGCGCCGGTTGTGCCGTCCCTTGTTCTCGACCTTGACGATCCGGACGGGACCGGACTCGGCGGTATTGGACAGGTGAGTGCCGCCGCACGCCTGGCGGTCGAGGCCCTCGATTTCGATGATGCGGATGCGGCCGTCGGAGGTAGGCGGCGGTGCCACGGCGGCGCTCCGGATCAATCCGGGCGTCGCGCTCGCCTCCACACTGGTTACATAGCTGGCCCGAACAGGCAGTGCCGCGCGGATGGCCTCGTTCAACTCCGGCTCGAGCCGGCGCAGCGCATCGTTGTCCACCTCCGGCAGGTCGAAGTCCATCCGCGCCGTGCCATCGGCCGCGATCTGCGCTCCGGTCACGAGCGCGCCGTCAAAATGCCGGAACACGAGCGCATTCAGGATATGCGTGTCGGTATGGAGCTGCGCGACCCGCAGTCGGTGCGCGGCGTCGATCGCGACGTGCACCGAGCCACTCACTTCCACCGCCGAGTCGAGGACGTGCCAGTAGCGGCCGGATTCGAGCGAGACATCGACGATCGCGGCGACACCGCTCCCGAACGTGATCTGCGCCCGGTCGGAGACCTGGCCACCGCCCCCGGGGTGCAGCAGCGACCGCGCGAGCAGGACTGCGCCGGGGCGGCTGTCCACCACTTCAGTATCGAACTCGAGCACGTTCGGGTGCTCGTGATATCCGTAGACCGTCAAATCGACTCCCTGCTGCTCGAGAAAACCGCCCTCACGACGCCGGCGAAGTGTAACGCCGTGCGGCGCGTGGTCTAGAGTCGCGCCGAGGGCTCGATATGCCGCTTCCTGTACTCGGCAAAGCGGCGCTCGATGTCTGCGCGCGTGAACCCGAACTGCTCCATCGAGTACTCGTGTTTCGGACGGCCCTCGCGCGGGTGCGAACTCATGTACTCGCCGATCTGGCGTCGCGCAGTGTCCGTCATCGGCAGTCCGATGTGGCGGTAGATTCGCTCGACGACGCTCACCGGGTCCTTGACCGTGTCGCGGAAGTCGATGTCGATGAACTTCCCCGAAGGCAGCGTATCCCGCACGGCAAGGCAGCGATTGAGGTCGTGCTCGAGCGTCCCGCTCGTCTCCCGTCCAGCCTCGACCGGATCGGAGGTCTCCCCGACGCCGCGCCAGAGCTCGTAGATCATGCTCGCGTACGATGGGATGGTCGCGAGCGGATCGCGGTGGGTCTGGGCAAAAGTAGCGTCGGGGAAGATGTCGACGATCTTGTCGACATGCCCGAGATGCATCGGCGTCTTCAGCACCCAGCGCTCGGCGGTCACGCCACGCTGCCGCTTCTGCCACTGCAGCAGCTGGATCGTTCGATACCAGTAGTCGTACGCCGGCCGCAGATCCTGGGTGCGCAGCCAGTCGTAGTAGCTCGGTATGCAGGCCATCGTCTCGCTGGTCGTGCTGAGCAGCGTCTGGTCCATCAGCAGGATGTCTTCGTCCGCGCCCATCGCATCGAAAGGATGGATGCTCAGCAGGTCCGGATTCGCCTCGAGCATCGCGGCGACCTCGGCCTTGGCGACCGCGATGCGCTTTGCGCCGTCCATGTCGTCGGGCGCGGGCACGGGGAAGCGGCATTCCCACCAGGCGGCGGAATAGAAACGCGTATCGGCCGCGATCAGGCGGTGCAGCAAGGTCGTGCCGGTGCGCGAAAGCCCGAGGATCACGACTGGCGGAGGCACCTGCTCCTCGAGGATCTCGGGATGCCGACGCACCCAGTCGCGGCCCCGCAGACGCGCGACCAGGATGCCGTGCAGCCGGCCTGACCAGAAATAGCGTCCCCCGGGCGTGAGTCGCGCTTCCTCTCGCAGTGCCCGCGTCAGGACCCGCAACGGTGCGACGATGTCCGGCTCGTCGAGCTCGGTGAGGCCGGTGTCCGCGCGCGCGTTCGCGATCAGCTCGTCCGGGTCGAGCGTCGGCTCAGCGTTCATCGCGCTCCGCTCCCGAAGATTGGCTCGGAGCCGGTTTTCTGCGACGTGGCGCCGACTGCAGCCGCCCCCGCCGATTCCGCGGAAACCTGGCTCCGGGCCAATTTTCCCGCGAGATGCCTGGCGGCCTGCCACGCAAAGGTCATCGCGGGACCGAGCGTCGCGCCGGGACCTGGATAGGTGGGCAGGATCGCGGCGGAGCAGTTGCCGACCGCGTACAGCCCCGCGATCGGCATCCCGTCCTCGCGCAGGACCTGGGCATGGGTGTTCGTCGCGAGACCGCCGTGGGTGCCGAAGTCGCCGGGCTCGATCCGCATCGCGTAGTACGGCGGCTCGGCGATCGGTGCGAGACATGGATTGGGTTTCACCGTCGGGTCGGCGTAATAACGGTCGTACTCCGCGTCGCCGCGACCGAACTCGAGATCCTTGCCAGTTCGCGCGTACTCGTTCATCGCCGCGATCGTGTTCTCCAGACCCGCCGGATCGATCCCCGCCGCCTCGGCGAGCCCGCCCACGGAATCGGCGCGGGTCAGGAACCCGGAACGGAAGTATTCCTGCGGAATCTTCTTGTCCGGCATGAATCGCGTCGGGAACAGGGGACCAACGAAGTAGCTGCGCCGGAAGCGAGCATCGAACACGTGCCAGGTCGGCGTCTGCGGATCGTCGGGCGTGTGGCGGCGGAAGAATTCGAGAAGGTAGGTGAGGTAGTTCTGCGATTCGTTCGCGATGCGCTTGCCTCGCCGATTGACGACGCAGCCGCCGGGATAGGACTTGTCCATGATCGCGAGCCGCGGCACGGGCTCTCCCGGCACCAGCACCGTCGTGCACCACCACGCACCGTCCATCAGCCGCGTGGCGGCACCGACCGCCATCCCGGCGCGGATCGCCTCGCCGGTGTTGGTGCCCGCGGCGGCACTCCATTCCGTATTGGTCGGCTGCGGCAGGTAGCGCTCGCGCATCTGCTGGTTGTGCTCGAACCCGCCGGCGGCGAGCACCACGCCGTGCCGCGCGCGTATCGTCCAGAGCGCGCCGTCACGCTGCACGCGCGCGCCGACCACCCCGCCCCGTCCGTCAGTGATGAGATCGCGCATCGGCGTGGAGAGCCAGAGCGGCAACTTTCGATCGAGCATCGACCAGCGCAGCCGCGCGATGCCGGCCGACCCGCAGGTGAGCCGCCGCGATCGCTTGTGCGTGAGCACCCACGGCAGGTCGCTGTAGTGGTTCCACACCATCCGCGCCGCGAGCTTCTTCCAGCCCGGCGACTGCATCATGAGGTCATGCGCCTCGACCTGCGTCATCGAGATGCGATCCATCATGAAGATCATGTGGTGCGTGTCGCGGAGAGTCGGCCCGTCGCGCCCCAGCACGTCCCGGTTGACCGGCACGGGCTCCATCGAGCGATGGCCACTCTTGGCGCCGGGCAGCATCGACCAGTAATCCGGGTAATGCTCCAGCGACGCATAACGCACGTGGGTCCGCTCGTGCAGGAAGTCGATCATCTTCGGACCTTCCCGAAGATAGGTCTCGATCATCGCGTCGGAGACCGCACTGTCGGAAATCGTACCGCGCAGGTATTCGCGCGCTTCCTCGAAACTGTCCTGCGCACCCGCCTCACGCGCGTACCGGTTGCAGGGAATCCAGACTCCACCGCCGGAGGAGGCGCTCGTGCCGCCGTAGAGCTCGCTCTTCTCGACGACCAGCACGTCCTTCAAGCCCATCTCGTAGGCGCAAAGCGCGGCCGTGAGCCCGCCATTGCCCGAACCCACCACCAGCACGTCGACCGTCAGTTCGCGTTCGTTCATCACAATCTGCAGTCAGCTCATCGTGCGCCCGCGCGCGCGAGCGCCTCGCGACCCGCAGCCCCGGCCAGGTAGTGCGCGGTGAGCTTCGGTGCGGACCCGAGCGTTTCCTGGATCTCGTAGAGCCGCTTGTACGTCGATGACTTTATCCGCCAGCCGTCGGCCTGCTTGACGTACTCGTCGCTGTAGAGCGCGCTGCCGGTCGTCACGAGCTTCTCGCGCAGGTTGATGAACACATCGGTGAGATACCACATGCCCGTCGCCGTCGTAGGCGTCAGTACCTCGATCTCCGGATGGTGGCCCGTGTGGCAGGCGACTGCGTGCTCGTTGAAGGCGGCCGCTATGGCGGCGAGCATCGACTCGCGGCCTTCAACCTGCCATCGGTAGGTGCCGCCGTGATAGTCGATGTGCACGTCCTCCGCGAGCACCCCGCGCAGCAGCTCGATGTCGGCCGTGTCGATGCCGCGGAAATAACGGTACTTGAGCTGCCGGATGCGTTCGATGTCTTCGAGATACATGCTCACGTCGTGGTCCCCCGGGTAAGGCCTGCAAGCTTGACGACGCGGCAGCGCGGCTGCGGGTGCGTCTTTGCGCGCGTCCAGCGCAGCAGCATCGAGCCGCAGGCATGGCCGGCGGTGTCCATGTAGTTGCCGATGCCGGGATCGCGCGCGGCGATGACGAAGGTCAGTGTTCCGTCCACGTTGTACTTCGCGGTGTGCTTGTTCCAGCACACCGGCAGGTAGCGGTAGTCGAGCGACTCCATCCAGTAGTTGTCGAGCTGGAAGTTCCAGATCTCGCACTCCGGCACCTCCGTGTCGATCACGAGGGCCTCGTCCGGCGCGAGCTGCCAGTAGCCGTGCAGGTAGTGGATCAGCGGATCTCCGCCGGTGCGGTAGCAGGTCTCCTGCGGGAAGGGCGCAAACGCATTGGGGTACTTGCGGAACTCCTCGACCCAGTTGACGAACGTGCGCGCCGTGCCGGTAGCGAAGGCCGCAGCGGCGGCAAGGCCGCGATCGAGTTTCTGAGGCGTAAGCGGCTCGGGTTTTGCAGGGCCGCCCACGCGCTCGATTCGGACATCCGCGGCGACCTCCGTCGGCCGGTCGAGAAAGGTCTGGCGCACGAGCAGCATCGAGGTGTCGGCGGCTAGCGGCAGCCAGTTGCCGGGCTTGCGTTCCCGGCTCACTGCGATCTCGAAGCTGCCGTCCTTGCCAAAAGTCATTTCCGCGGCTTCGAGCTCGCCGGTCGAGGCCATCGTGCCCTCGGTCGCGTAGCGGTTGGCCTTGGTGCCGAACGACAGGTAGGGGACGGTGTTCCGACGGCCGTAGATGCGGTAGTCGCGGTCGCCTGCGATCGTGGCGTTCTGGTACAGGTTGTCCGGGTTGTCGCCGCCGATCTTGCCGGTTGGATGCGAGGCCGAATAGAAGGTCGGAAAATCCGGGTCGGCATGCTCGAGCATCATCTCGAGGCCGATTCGCGTGAGGCGTGTGAGGTAACGGTAGCCCTCGGCGCGATCGATCGGCGAAGCAGGCGTCGTACGCGCGAGCACGATGTCCCCCGCAGCCTCGAGAGCGCGACAGAAGTCGCGCCAGCTCTGGCCTTCCATGACCCGCGCCTGTGCATCCAAGACTCTCGCTGCGGTATTCATCGTCAGAACCATCCCCTGCTCAAGGAATCCCAGAGATCCATTGCCGGCGAGCTCGCATCCACATCGAGCCGCCCGAATCGACCGCCATGAAACAGCAGCGGCGCACCCACGCGGCGATCAACGGCGACGATGCGCCCGAGCACGATGACGTGATCACCGCCCGGATGCAGCTCCTGCACGACGCAGTCGATCCTGCACAGCGCACCCGGAACGTTCGGTGCGGGGCCGTGCATACCAGCCACCGTACCGCCCGGGTATTTCTCGCCGCCCCGCGTCGCGAAGCGCAGCGCCACGTCGTGCTGCGCCGCTGTCAGAACATGCACCGCGAAATTGGCACCTTCGACGAAGGCCTGCACGCTCGGGCTGTCACGTGCAATGCACCACAACGCAAGCGGCGGTGACAGCGACACCGACGCAAAGGAGTTCGCGGTGACGCCGATCGGCTCGCCGTCCGGCCGCCGCGCGGTGATCACGGTCACACCGGTCGCGAAGGTTCCGAAAGCGTCGCGCAGTTCCCGCGGTTCGATCGGCCTGCTCACGGTGGTCCCCCGCCTGGCGAGAGCACAAGTTTGCACCGGTCGCCGCCGGTCCGCTCACATCACCCGGGCCGGGTGCGGCACCCGGGGCGCGCCGAGCGCCTCGCGGTAGGAGGGCGGCTCCCGGCCACCCTCGTCGCGAATGCCGTACTCCTGCGCGAGCTCCGCCGTGATCAGCGTCTGCCCCGAGCGGCGGGCGAGATTCGGATCGCAGGCGAGCGCATAGAGCACACGGCCGTTGAACTCGGGTGTTTCGGCCACCGCCATGAACCCGGTGTACTGCTCGGGTTTCTCCTCTACCGCGATCGCCGAGCGCTCGGTCTTCTGCGGGCCGAGCCATAGCGAAACCGCGGCAACCCCTGTGTTCTCCAGATCAACGGCCATGTCGGCAGCGAGCTTGTCGACACCCGCCTTCTGCGCACCATAGGCCGGGCCGTGCATGTAGCAGGTCCCGCCGAAGGACGAGGAAAAGGAGATGAGCCCGCTCCCCTGGCGAACCATGACGGGCGCCGCGTACCAGCTTGCGACATACGCGGAGCGCAGCCCGACGTCGATGATCCGGACGAACTCGAGCGGCTTCTCCCAGAACGGGCCAGGGTCCACGAGCCGGTCGTGGATGAAGGTCGCGTTGTTGTGGAGGATGTCGAGGCGGCCCGTCTCGCGGACGACGCGCTCGACGAGCGCGCGCAGCTCGTCGTCGCGAGCCGAATCGCAGACCACTCCTATGCCCTTGCCGCCCGCGCGCGTCACGGCGGTCGCGGTTTCCTCGAGCGTCCCGGGCAGATCGCGGCCGAGCATCCTGCCGCCGCTCTCGCTCTTTTCCCGGCCCGTAACATAGACGGTCATTCCGCGGCTGCCGAGGCCGATCGCGATGCCTTTGCCCGCGCCGCGGCTCGCGCCGGTGACGATGGCGACCTGCGGCCGATGATCACTCATGTGTCTTGTGCTCCAGGTGTCAATGCCGGCCGTCGGTCTGCGCGAGATCGAGAAAGGAAGGGCGTTCGCCGCCGCCATGCACCGCGAGCGCGGCACCGCTCACGTATGCGGCAAGGCTCGACGCCAGGTACAGGCATGCATCGGCGATGTCCCCGGGCTCACCCATGCGTCGCGCGGGCAGACTCGCGGCGACACGCGCGAGCCCCGCCGGTCCGCCGTAGTGCGCCTCGGCATTGCCGGTCGCGACCAGGCCTGCGATGACTGCGTTGACCCGCACCTTCGGACCCCACTCCATCGCGAGGCTTTGCGTGAGATTGAGGAGCCCCGCCTTCGCGGCGCCGTACGCGGCTGTGCCTGGAGAAGCACGCGTCGCGGAAACGCTTGCGATGTTGACGATGCTGCCGCCCCCGGGTTGCGCCTGCATGCGCGCATTCACCGCCTGCGCGCAGTAGAAGGCCGCGGACAGGTTGAGCCCGATGATCTTGTCGAAGAACCGCGTGCTGTGGGTGGCCGCCTCGGCTTCCGGCGAGCCACCGGCGTTGTTGACCAGCACGTCGATCCGGCCGTGGCGCGCGATCACTGCCTCGACGAGCCGGGCCACGGCGTCGGCGTCGCGCACATCGCAGGCCTCGAACTCGGCCGTCCGAGCACCCGCCGCCGGCGCCGCCGCCGGGGCATTGCGCGCGCAGACAACGACGCTCGCACCATGGGCGAGAAAGCGCTCGGCGATCGCACGGCCGATGCCCTGGGTGCCGCCGGTGACGAGCACCACCCGACCCGTGAAATCGACTACGTTGGACAAGGGTCTTATCGCAATCTGCGTAGAGGTTTGCTACTTTACCTACGAACATTGAAAGGTCAACCGCCGGCTGGGCTTCGTTTCGCGGAATCATAGGGCCTGTTGACTGATGACCTCGCAGGAAGCCGACGAGCTAACCATCCCCGGGATCCTGGCCCGCGCGGCCCGCCGTCATGGGGATGCAACCGCCGTCGAGGACGGCTCTCTTACTCTCAGTTTCAGCGGCCTGGAGGCGGCAAGTATCGAGGCGGCCGCGGGCTTCCTTGCGGCCGGCATCGGCCGGGGCGATCGCGTCGGCGATCTGGGCGCCGAACCAGGCGGCGTGGATCGTCGCGGCAATCGGCGCGCAAACCGTGGGCGCCGCGATCATCCCGCTCAACACGCGGCTGAAGGGTCGGGAAGCGGGCGACATCCTGCGGCGCAGTCGCGCGCGCGCGCTCTTCACGGTGGGCGAGTTCCTGGGCACCCGTTACCCGGAGCTGCTCGAGGCCGAAGCGCTCCCGGATCTCGCGCTCACCGTGCTCCTTGACGCCGCGACCGTGCCCGAGACCGGCCACGCCCGACGCACGGTGGGCTGGCGGGATTTCCTGGATCGAGGCCGCGCCATCCCGAGCGCCGAGCCGCTCAGGCTGCGCGCGGCGCTGCGCGGCCAGGACCTCGCCGACATCATGTTCACCTCGGGCACGACCGGCCGGCCGAAGGGCGTGATGTCGGCGCACGAGCAGAACGTCCGCGCCTTTACCGCGTGGAGCGAGTTCGTCGGGCTTACGCGCGGCGACCGGTACCTCATCGTCAATCCGTTCTTCCACGCCTTCGGCTACAAGGCGGGCTGGCTCGCCTGCCTGATCACCGGTGCCGCGTATCTCCCCGCTCGCCGTATTCGACGCCACCGCGGCGCTCACGCGCATCGAGCGCGAACGGATCACGGTGTTGCCGGGGCCGCCGACGCTTTTCCAGACGCTGCTCGCGCACGAGGCGCTCGGGCGGCACGACATCTCGTCGCTGCGGCTCGCGGTGACGGGCGCGGCCACGGTGCCGCCGTCGCTCATCGAGAAGATGCTGAGCGTGCTCGGCTTCGAGACCGTGGTCACCGGCTACGGGCTCACCGAGAGCATGGGCATCGTCACGATGTGCCGGCCCGGCGACAGCGTCGAGCGCATCGCGCTCACCTGCGGCGTGCCGATTCCTGGTGTCGAAGTGCGGTGCGTCGACGAACAGGGCCGCACGGTTCCGCGCGGCGAACCGGGGGAGGTGCTGGTCCGCGGCTACAACGTCATGCGCGGCTATCTCGACGATCCCGTCGCGACCGCGGAGGCGATCGATCCGGAGGGCTGGCTGCACACCGGCGACGTCGGCGTCCTCGACGCCGAGGGGTACCTGCGCATCACCGATCGTCGCAAGGACATGTACATCGCGGGCGGTTTCAACTGCTACCCGGCCGAGATCGAGAAGATCATGGCGGCACACCCCGGCGTCGCGCAGGTCGCGGTGATCGGCATCCCCGATCCGCGCCTTGGCGAGGTCGGGCAGGCGTTCGTCATCCGACGCGCGGGCACGGCACTCGACGAGACCACGCTCCTCGCCTGGTGCCGCGATAACATGGCCAATTACAAGGTGCCGAGGCGAATCGAGTTCGTTGATGCGTTGCCCACCAATGCCGCGGGAAAGGTTCAGAAGTTCGCGCTCCGCGGCGGGCAGCCCGCTGCCTGAGCTCACGCGGCACCGAGCGATCTCGCTGGCCGGGATCGCACTGCTCGCCGCTTGCTTGCAGCTGCCCGGCACCGGCAGCGCCGCGACAGCCTCAGCAATGCCGGCGATCACCGACGATGCGGCGCTCTCCGCCGCGGTCGTCACCGCGCGGGAGCGCTTTCTCGCACGCCAGCCCTTCGACCGCTTCGACGTCACGGCGCTGCAGCGACGACGCCAATGGTCGCTGGCGGCGCGGAAGCTTCGGCGGCAGCGCCCTCGCCTACCCCGCGAGCACGGTCAAGCTCGCATACCTCGTGGCCGCAGTGCACTGGTGCGCCGAGCACGATCGGCCGCCCGACTGCCTCGACGCCGACGTTCGGCCGATGGTGATCGAGTCCGATAACGTGGCGACCGGCCGCGTCGTCGATGCGCTCTCCGGTGCGCCGAATCTCGAGTCCGGCACCGATGCCGAGTTCGACGCCTGGCTCGCCAAGCGGCGTTACACCGAGCGACTGCTCGCCGGGTACGGGCTGCTGGGCGGCCAGCGTGTGCTCAATAAGACCTGGCCGACGAATTCGGGTGAGGAGCCTGTCGGCTTCGAGAAGCTCTCGATCGCGCGTATCGGCCGCAACGCGCTGGCGCCGGACGATTCCGCGCGGCTCATGCTCGCAATCGAGGAAGGCGTGATCGAGCCGCAGGCGACGAATTACATGAAGAGCCTGCTGCAGCGGGAGCGCTACGGTGGCCACGGAGGCTACGGTCGCGGTCTCCCGCCCGGCACCGACTTCCGCGCCAAGAACGGCCTCGCCTACGACACGCTGGAGGAGATCGCCGCTTTCACGCTGCCCGACGGCCGACGCTTCGTCATCGCCGCGTTCAGCAACGGGCTCGACAAGGAGGATCCGCCGCACGACGTCGCCACTCTCGGCGGATTCGTCGAGGAGCTGCTCGCCGCGTTGCCATCCGCGGACCGCGATGCCGACGCATGGGCCCGGATTTCCGCTGCAACGGATACGACTGACGGGCCGACCGGCTGGCGTCGGGTCGCGCGCCGCGGCGCACGCTCGAGCTCGGGCGC
The DNA here is from genome assembly GCA_963728295.1 of uncultured Gammaproteobacteria bacterium. Lineage (GTDB taxonomy): Bacteria > Pseudomonadota > Gammaproteobacteria > Steroidobacterales > Steroidobacteraceae > DATJKD01. Next base: position 1,100,569 of record CAVSKB010000019.1, read on the forward strand.
TGTCTACGAGAGCGACTCGGCCGGCGCCGTGTTTTCCTGGCATGTGCCGTTGCCGGCGCCCGGGCGCTACGAGCTCGCGGTCTGGTATCCCGCGGCTGAGGGCCAGGCGACGAACGCGGTGTATTCGGCAGGCGGTGCGGCAGAAGCACCGCTGGCGATGCTCGACCAGCGGCGCTGGAATGCGCGCTGGCTGCCGCTCGGCACTGTCGAGGCGGCCGCACCGGCACTCGTCGTCACGGTACGCAACGCAGGGACCGGAACGCTCGTGGCCGATGCGCTGCGCATCGTTGCCGTGCCGATGGTCCATTGATTTCAGGCTGACGGGAAAGAGAGCCCCCGCGCCACCCGATGCTCCGCCTGGACAAGCTACGCGAGCTGACCCTGCGCTTCGCGCCGGGACCGGGACGTCCGTGTCACCTGAGCGCGGCGAGCGGGCTGGTGCACGTCGGCGATCGTCTTTACGTCATTGCGGACGATGAGCACCAACTCGGCGTGTTTTCCGCCGAGGGCAGCGAGCCTGGCACGTTGTTGACCGTGCTGCCGGGCCGCCTCCCGGATTCGACCCCGGAGCGAAAGGCAGCGAAGGCAGATCTTGAAGCGCTGACGCGTCTGCCCGCAATGCTCGAATTTCCGCACGGTGTGCTGTTCGCGCTCGGCTCGGGATCCCGGCCAAACCGCGAAGTGGGCGCATTGATCGAGCTCGACGCATGGGGTCTCGCGCACGAGCCGGCCATCCAGGTCAATCTGCGCAGACTCTATTCCGCGCTCGGACCCGTCTGCCCGCACTCAATATCGAGGGCGCGTTCACCACCGCCGATCATTTCTGTCTTCTGCATCGGGGCAACAAGCGCGATTCCACCAATGCCTGCGTCCGCCTCCCGCTGCGGGCAACGCTCGATTCGCTGGCGGAGGGGAACCCGGTCGGTGCAACGATGCCGCTGGACATCCGAACCTTCGACCTGGGTGCAATCCGCGGCGTGCCGCTTTGTTTCACCGATGGTGCCGCCCTGCCCGACGGGCGTTTCGTATTCACGGCCGTGGCCGAGGACACGGAAGACAGCTACGAGGACGGCCCCTGCCAGGGCGCCGCTGTCGGGCTCGTGGACGTGGATGGACGGGTGTGCATGCTCGAGCACCTCGAGCGATGTCACAAGATCGAGGGAGTCGCTGCACGACTCGACGGCGGAATCATTCACCTGCTGCTGGTCACGGATCCCGACGACCCGGCGCTTCCGGCCGAAGTGCTGGCGGGAACCCTGCGATGAGCCGGATCAGTCTCGCGCGATTGCCGCACCGCGCGCAGCAAGCAGTTCGCGCAGCACCGAGCGGTGACAGCGCGCCTCGTCGGCGCAATAGCAGCCGACGGCGAACGCCGCGTGGTGCGACAGGGCGGCGAGCGTATCCAGCAACGCGCGGTTCTCCGGGGTCTTCATCTCGGCGCGGTATCGGCGCACGAAGTTGCGCCACGCCCGCGCGTCGTCGTCCGCGGTTGCCGCCTGCGCCAGCTTCAGCAGCGATTCGCTGGGAGCCAGGTTCGGCAGCCAGACGTCGTAGAGATCGCGCTTCGCGTACTCGGACTTCGGCACACCGCGCGGTGGCCGACGCACCGTGCCGATGCGAAGTCCCTCCCCGGGATGCCGGGGACTGCCGAGGCGGACTATCCGTAAAGTCATGCCAAATCTAGTCGCTCCACAACGACGACGCAGCGGTTGACATTGCCCCGCGTACGTCGGAAATGGAACTAGGTTGCCGATACGGTAGTCTTACTGCCCTCGCCCCTCAAGGATGCCTCCATGAACAAACTCATTGTGATTGCTGTCGCTGCCGCTACCAGCATGCTCCCCGTCTTCGCCTTCGCCGGCGAGGTTTTCGGCGTCGTGAAGGGTGCCTCGGGCGCCGTTGACGGCGCGGAAGTCGCTGCCAAGTGCGGTGACCAGGCTTACGGGCCCGTAAAGACGGACAAGAAGGGGTCCTACCGGCTGGTCATCGGTCAAACCGGCAAGTGCACGCTGACGGTTACGCACGACGGCAAGTCGGCAACGATGAACGTCGTGTCCTTCGACGACCCGACGCAATCCGACGTAGTGCTCGCGGTCGGAGCGGACGGCACGCTGACGGCCAAGCGCGGCTGAGCCGGAGGAGGCACGACGCGATGGCGGACCCTCCAAAGCGGAAGGACGGATGGGACAAGTTCGGCGTGCTGCTGCAGCCTGTGGGCGGCCTGCTGACTGCGATGGCGGTCGCGTTCCTCGGTGTCACCGGCTCGCGCGCGCTGGAGGAACGCCAGTCACGCGACTCGAACGCGCGTCTCTACTCCGAGCTGATGAGCCAGCGCGAGGTCGCGGAATCGACTCTGCGCAAGGACGTGCTCGGAGCGATCCTGCAGGAATACCTGCAGGCGAGCCCGACCGATCTCGACGCCAAGGTGCTGCAGCTCGAGCTGCTGTCGAACAACTTCCACGACTCGCTCGATCTGCGTCCGCTGTTCCACGATCTGCAGCGCAAGCTGCTCAAGTTGCCGGAAAGCTCCGACCAGCAGGAGCTTCTGTTGCGCATCGAGAACCTGGCGCGCGAAGTCACGTCGAAGCAGCTTTTCACGCTGCAGGGCCGCGGCGCGCGGTTCAGCCGGCCCGTCGATCTGGCGGAGCTGGACGCGGCGGGCAACGGCAGCCTGCCGCTGACACCGGAGCCACAGACGCTCAAGATCGGCGAGCACAAGTGCGACATCGCCGTGCTGCTGCGTTCCGCCGACCGGCGCACCCGCAACATCCGCGTGCGGCTCGAGGCGAGCGCCTGCAACGGGACGGACATCCAGACCCTGAACACGACCTTCGACGTCGGCTTCTACGACTTTCCGATCATCGACAACACCCGCCTGCCAAACGGCTGGCGCTGTGCGGTCGTGCTCACCAACTGGGTCGAGGACTTTGCCGAGCTGACGACGATCTGCTTCCCGGGCGAGTACGCGAGTCTCAAGGACCGCCCGTACTACGAGGAAGTCATCCAGAAGCTCCGTGAGCAGTCGGACGCGCCGTCCACGTGACGGGCGAGCTCATCCGCAGCTCACGGCGGAGATCCGCCCCTTCTCGTCGAGCGTGAAGCTCAATCGATCCGCCCGGAACTCCATGGTCACGATCTGCCCTGGCCGCAGCGCGCGCTCGACGCGCGCGCCAGCGGTCACTCGCGCCTCCTCGCCGAGCTCAGGGGTGTAGACCTCGCCCACCAATCGCTGCGCGGGTTCCGCGTTGCAGCCGTCGCCAGTCGCCGAAGGGGCCTCGGCCTGCGCAGGAAGCTCGCCGGCCGGCGCCACCGGTGTGGACTCGGCCTGTTCCGGCTCCGTGGGCACGGGCTCGGACGGGGCGGGCTCGGTCGTCGCGGCGGGCGGGGGCGATACGGCGGCCCCAGGCGTGCTGCCTGCATCCTCGCGCCGATTGCACGCCGTCGCGGCCGTCACTGCGATCAGCATCAACAGGACCGTTCGTTTCATCGTCCTCTCCTGAAAATGGCTCGGAGCCACTCGTGCGCCGAGTTTATGGGTGGCGATAGACGACGCCGTCCCTCATCACGAAGTCGACCTTGCTCGTGAGCGCGATGTCGGCGATCGGATCGCCGGGCACCGCGACGACGTCGGCGCGAAAGCCGGGCTCGAGCTGGCCGATGTCGGTCACGCCGAGCACCTGCGCGGCGTTGTACGTCGCGGTCTGCAGCGCGGTCGCGGCCGGCATGCCGGTGTCGACCATGGAGCCGAACTCGCGCGCGTTGTCGCCATGCAGCGCAACACCCTGGTCCGTTCCGAAGCCGATCTTCACGCCCGCGCGCCAGGCCTTGCCGAAGGTGTCCTGGATCTGCGCGCCGATCCGCGCGGCCTTGGGTCGCACGATCTCGGGATAGAAACCGGGGATCTTGGCCTTCTCCGCGACGAACAGGCCCGCGCTGATCGTCGGCACGTACCAGGTGCCGTGCTTCTTCATCAGCTCGAAGATCTCCTCATCCATGTAGGTGCCGTGCTCGATCGAGGTGACGCCGCCCTCGATCGCGCGGCGCATCCCCTCCTTGCCGTGCGCGTGCGCGGCGACCGTGAAACCGTAGTCGTGCGCGGTTTCGACGATGGCGCGCACTTCCTCGACGGTGAACTGCGGCGCATCGCCGCTCTTCGCGAAGCTCAGCACGCCGCCGGTGGCGGTGATCTTGATCAGGTCGGAGCCGTCCTTGTAGCGCTGCCGGACCGCCTGGCGCGCCTCATCGACACCATTGATCACGCCCTCCGTCGGGCCCGGCGGTCCGAGCGCCTCGGCGATCTCGGAATTGAGCCCATTGTTCGGGTCGCCGTGACCGCCGGTGGTAGAGATCAACTTGCCCGCGGCATATACCCGCGGTCCCTTGACGTATCCCTGGTTGATCGCGTTGCGCACGGCGATCGAGACACGTCCGCCCAGGTCGCGCACCGTCGTGAAACCCGCGAGAAGCGTCTTCTCAGCGTAGCTGACCGATCGGTACGCAAAATCGGCGTCATCGAGCCGGAACCGCTCCGAGTAGCTGTCCGGGTTCGATTCCTGCGACAGGTGCACGTGCAGATCGATCCAGCCGGGCATGCAGGTGTGACCCGCGAGATCGAGGGTCTCGGCCCCGGCGACGTTCGCGCGCTCGCGCAGCACCTGCGCGATGCGACCGTCGGTGACTACGATCGTGCGCGCGCCGAGCAGGCGCGCGGTTTTCGAATCGTAGACGTCGCCGCATTGCAGAGCGGTCGTGGCTGCGCCCGCTGCTGCGGGAGCGGCGATGAGGATCGCGAGCAGCGCGGACGAACGGATCGGGTGCATGGAGTGTCCTCGAAGTCGGGCGCGCATTATTTCCGTTGTCGGTGCCGGTATCCAGTATTGCAGCTATCCTTCGCCTCCATGTCCTGGCTGGCGGAACTGAAAAAACGCAAGGTGTTTCGCGTGGCTGCCGCCTATGCGGTGGTCGGATGGCTGCTCGTCCAGGTGGCCTCGGTGTTCCTCCCTGCGCTCAACCTGCCACCCTGGACGGTCACGTTCACCACCGTCCTGCTGCTGCTCGGGTTCCCAATCGCGCTGGTCCTCGCCTGGAGCTTCGACGTCGTCCGCGATCGCGGCGTCACGCAACCCGCCACGGCCGGTCTGCCCACCAGCGTCCAGCCGCGCTCCATCGTCGTGCTGCCGTTCGCGAACATGAGCGAGGACGCGGCGCAGAAGCACTTCGCGGACGGCATCGTCGAGGACCTGACGACGCGGCTGCAGGCGCTGCCGGGTCTCAAGGTCATGTCCCGGCAGTCCGCGTCTGCCTACCAGGGCCGCCAGGTCGACGCGCGTACGATTTCGCGCGAGCTCGGCTGTCAGTACGTCGTCGAAGGCAGCGTCCGCAAGATCGACGACCGGATGCGCGTGACCGCCCAGCTCATCGACGCACCGAAGGACGAGCATGTCTGGGCCGAGCGCTACGACCGCCGGCTCGAGGATGCGTTCGCGCTTCAGGACGAGATCTGCGACCGGATCGTCGCGGCGATCCAGGCGCGCCTCGCACCCGTCGACGAGCCCGCAGTCCAGGTCGCGGGCCCCACAGCCAGCCTGGTGAAGCCCGAGATACGCGCCCGCCTCGGCGTCCTGATGCGGCAGGTCCTTCGCACCTGGTGGACGATTCCCGGTGCGCTCGCGCTCGTCGCGCTCGCAGGTGCCCTCACCTGGACGCTGCAGCAGCGTGGCCGCGAGCGGTGGGCGCGTGAAGAAGCGCTGCCACAGCTCGAAGCGCTCATCGGCCAGGACGATCATGTGGCGGCGTTCGATCTTGCGACGCGGATCGCGCGGGTGATCCCGAACGATCCACGGCTGAAGGCCCTCGAACCCGCGTACACCGCGCCGATCACGCTGACCAGCGACCCGGCGGGAGCTACTGTGTCCTTTCGACCGTACGACAGCACGGACGCAGACTGGCGGCCGATCGGCCAGACGCCCTTGACCGGTGTGACGATGCCGTGGGCGTCGGCCTGTGGAAGCTCGAGCATCCCGGCCTGTCGACCGGCGTATTTGCGATGCGCAATCCCGGGGTCCAGTTTGCGGAACACTCCGGATCCGCTCTGCGTCAGCGCTTTCAGGAGCACCGATTTTCACGCTGCGCCTCGCGGACGCGGCAGCGGCGCCGGCCGAGCATGGTGCTGGTGCCGGCCAGCAGACGCTGCCGGTACGCACTCGTCCAGCCCGGAAAGCGCCGGTTGCTCTGCCAGCCCTTTTTCATCGACCAATTCGAGGTCACGCAACCGCGAGTACATGGAGTTCGTCGATGCAGGCGGTTACGATTCGAGCGAGTACTGGCACGAGCTTGCCGCTCGGCAGAACGGAACGGCCGGACTGGCAGGACGACGGTTGCGCGGTTCGTCGACGCGACCGGCCGCCCGGGACCGGCGACCTGGGAAGTCGGGCCGCTACCCGTGACGGGATGCGGGCGATCACCCGGTCGACGGGGGTGAGCTGGTTCGAGGCCGCCGCCTACGCCCGGTTTCGCGGCAAGAGCCTGCCGACCGCCTATCACTGGTATCGCGCAGCCTTCTCGTTGAATGAGTCCTCGGAGTCGCTGGCGTCTGCGATCGTGGGCGCCAGCAACTTCTCCGGCAAGGGCACCTCGCGCGTCGGCGAGTTCGCCGGCATCGGGCCGTGGGGCACCTACGACATGGCCGGCAACGCACGCGAATGGCTCTGGAACATGTCGGAGGATCGGCGCTGGATCGCCGGGGGCGCATGGAGCGAGCTGCCCTATTTATTCTGGAACCAGATTGAATCCGCCGACCCCTGGGACCGGTCACCCATCAATGGCATTCGCTGCATGCGGTCGCTGCCGGGCGAAACGATCTCCGCAGAACTCCTCGAGCCGGCCAGGCAATCGTCGGTAGATTTCTCGGCCCTCGAGCCAGTTTCGGAGCCGACGTACGCAGTGCTGGCCGAGCAGCTGAGCTACGTTTCGTCGACGCCGCAGCCGCAGGTTGAGCCGGTCGACTCGGACGATCCACACTGGCGCCGCGAGCGGATCACGCTGCCGACCGGCTATGACGACACGCAATTTGAAGTCCACCTGTTCCTGCCAACCCACGGGTCGCCGCCATACCAAGCCGTGTTCTACGTACCTCACGCGGGGTACACGATGCGTCCCTTCGATCTGGACGAGTTCGATCCTGCGCACGCCGGACAGTCGCTCGACTTCATCCTCAAATCCGGCCGTGCGCTCGTGGTGGTCGCGATCGACGGCTCCTTCAATCGACACTGGCCGCCCGAGCGTCGGGAGACGATGAGCGAGGCCGATCGACTGAGGACGCGTCTGCGCCACTCGCGCGAGGATCTCGGCCGCACAATCGACTACTTGACCAGCCGCGATGACATTGATGCCGGTTCCCTAGGCTGGTTCGGCGACAGCTACGGTGGAATCTGGATGATCCCGATTCTGGCTGTCGAGAAGCGCTTCCGCACCGCGGTGCTAATACGCAGTGGCGTCCGCCTCGCAAACGTTCCACAGGCAGAACAGCCATACAACTACGCGCCGCGCATCATGCAACCAGTGCTGATGCTGAACGGCCGCTGGGACATATACGTCAGTCCTGTTTCCCAACAGCGCTTATTCGACCTGCTCGGCGCGTCACCGTCGGAAAAGCGATTGGTGCAGTACGACGCGGGTCACGGCATCCTGCCGCAGAACCAGCTCGTCCGCGAGACGCTCGACTGGTATGACAAGTATCTCGGCCCGACGCGTTGACCGGCGTATTCTTCGCCTCCATGTCCTGGCTGGCGGAACTGAAGAAACGCAAGGTGTTTCGCGTGGCTGCCGCCTATGCGGTGGTCGGATGGCTGCTCGTCCAGGTGGCCTCGGTGTTCCTCCCTGCGCTCAACCTGCCACCCTGGACGGTCACGTTCACCACCGTCCTGCTGCTGCTCGGGTTCCCGATCGCGCTGGTCCTCGCCTGGAGCTTCGACGTCGTGCGCGATCGCGGCGTCACGCCACCCGCCACGGCCGGTCTGCCAACCAGCGTCCAGCCGCGCTCCATCGTCGTGCTGCCGTTCGCGAACATGAGCGAGGACGCGGCGCAGAAGCACTTCGCGGACGGCATCGTCGAGGACCTGACGACGCGGCTGCAGGCGCTGCCCGATCTCAAGGTAATGTCCCGGCAGTCCGCCTCTGCCTACCAGGGCCGCCAGGTCGACGCCCGGACGATCTCGCGCGAGCTCGGCTGCCAGTACGTCGTCGAAGGCAGCGTTCGCAAGATCGACGACCGGATGCGGGTCACCGCCCAGCTCATCGACGCACCGAAGGACGAGCATGTCTGGGCCGAACGCTACGACCGCCGGCTCGAGGATGCGTTCGCGCTTCAGGACGAGATCTGCGACCGGATCGTCGCGGCGATCCAGGACCCAGCTCGCTCCAGGACGCCGGCCTCGGCACCCAGACACGCGGTGTCTGCTTCAGCCGGTACCAACGCGCGGAGAGAAATCCGTGCCCGACCTGGCGCGATCGTCCGGCAGGTTGCTTCGCCAACTGGTGGACCATTCCCGGCGCGCTGGCACTGATCGGGCTGGCTGGCGCGCTCACCTGGACTCTGCAGCAGCGCAACAAGGAACGCTGGGCGCGCGAAGTCGCCTTACCGCAGCTCGAAGCGCTGATCGAAAAGGACGACTACATTGCCGGCCTTCGATCTTGCCTCCCGTATTGAAGCGGTCGTCCCGAGCGACCCTCGGCTCGAAGGCGCTCGAGCCGTCCTTCGCGGCGCGGATCAACCTCGACAGCGAACCTGCGGGAGCCGAGGTCTTCTACCGCCGTTATGCGGGCAGCGGAGTCCGAATGGCGCCCGATCGGAAGGACGCCGCTCGACCGGCGTGTCCCTTCCGATGGGGATCGGGCTATGGAAGCTCGAGCATCCCGAGTCGGGCCACCGGCCGTCCTCGCGATGCGCAACCCGAGCATGCAGCTGCGAAATGACTCGGGACCCGCAGGTCCGCGCGGAGGCCGAGGGAATCGATTTCACGCTGCAGTTGGCCGATGCGGCACCACGCCGGCCGAGATGGTGCTCGTGCAGGCGACCGCGCTGCCGGCACCGCTTATCCAGGAGGAATGAGCCCGTCGATCTGCCGCCCTTCTTTATCGACCGCTTCGAGGTCCGTAATCGCGAGTTCAAGGAATTTGTCGATGCGGGCGGCTACGCGCGTGCCGAACTTTGGCGTGACCTTCCGTTCGGCGACGGCAGAGCCGGTTGGCAGGATGCCGTCGCGAAGTTCATCGATACGACGGGGCGGCCGGGACCGGCGACCTGGGAAGCGGGCACCTACCGTGACGGGATGGCCGATAACCCCGTCGACGGCGTGAGCTGGTTCGAGGCCGTTGCGTACGCCCGGTTCCGCGGCAAAGAGCTCCCGACGGCCTATCACTGGTACCGCGCCGCCTATGTCGCCGAACGAACGGCTCGGAATCGCTGGCGACCGCGATGATCGCGGCAAGCAACTTCGCCGGGCGCGGGAGCCACGCCGGTTGGCAAGCACGGCGGCATAGGGCCGTACGGAACATACGACATGGCCGGCAACGTGCGCGAATGGTTGTGGAACGTCTCACCCAACGGCCGCTGGACGGCGGGCGGCGCATGGAACCAGGCCGCCTTATCTCTTCAATGAGCGCGATTCGGCGCCACCGTTACGATCGCCCGGCAAGGGCTTCCGCTGCATGCGCACGCAGCACGGTCACGCCTACGCCGCGGAGCTCCGTGAACCGATTGCTCAGACGTCGGTCGACTTCGCGTCGCTGATGCCGGTCGCGGACGCCGCCTATGCGGTACTGGCGCAGCAACTCGACTATTCACCCGGCGGTCTCGATCCGCGCGTCGAGGCGGTCGAATCCGAGGAATCCGCTCTGGACGCGCGAGCGGATCACACTCGCCACGGGTTATGACGACACGCGCTTCGCGGCACACCTGTTCCTGCCTGCTGGAGGCACTCCCCCCTATCAGGTGGTGATCTACGTGCCGCACGCCGGGTTCACGATGCGACGCGTAGAGTCGAGCGATTTTGAACCGACGGACTCCGGCGCAACCGCTCGACTTCATCCCGAAATCGGGCCGCGCGCTGGTCGTCGTCGCGCTGGAAGGGACGTTTGAACGGGCCTGGTCGCCAGCCCGGCGCGAGTCGATGAGCTATGCCGAGCGCTATCGCATACGACTCAGGCATGGGCGCCAGGACCTCGGCCGCGTGATCGACTACCTGGCAACGCGTCAGGATATCGACACCGGACGGATCGGCTGGTTCGGGGTGAGCTGGGGCGCGCAGGCCATGACTGCCCGTCCTCGCGGTCGAGCCGCGCTTCCGCGCGGTCGTGCTCGATGGTGGCGGCATATTTCTATTCGACATTCCCGAGACGGAGCAGTTTTACAACTACCTCCCCAGGATCACCCAGCCCGTATTGATGCTGAACGGCCGCTGGGACATCGATGTGAGCCCCGAAGCGCAGCAGCGGTTCCTGGAGCTTCTCGGAACACCGGCCGACCAGAAGAGCCACATCCTCTTCGAGGCCGGCCACGGTGCATTGCCGCACAACAAGCTCGTGCGCGCGACTCTCGACTGGTACGACAAGTACCTCGGCCCGACGCGCCCAAAGGCTCCGCCGGACTGAGCGCGCGCCCGGAGAATTCGTCAACCAGTTGCGGGCGCCTGGAACCCGCCAGCGCGGTAGGTCAGCACCAGCGTGTCGCGCCAGCCGGGCACGCTGGTCGCTGACTGGATGGGTGTGGTCTCGTGCACGACGCGCGCATCGTCGAGCAGCAGCGCCGACCACGGTTCTGCGAGCGTGAAGCGTACGCCGTGCCCGGAATCGGCCGGGAAGACGCGCGTCTCGCCACCGAGCACGCGCACCCGGTCGACCAGCACGATTGCGATGTAGTCGACGCCGTCGCGATGCGCGCCCTCCGGTGTCGGCCGCCCGATCCCGGACGCCGTGTCGATCCGGAACTGGTGCGCCTCGATGTACCAGCACGGCACGGGCCGTAACGCGGCGAACACCTCGCCCAGGCCGATGACGAGACGTATCCACGCCGGGCTCTCGGTGATCTCGGTCTCGATGGGCTCGAACCAGCGCTCGAGGCCGCCGTGCAGCGCGTTGTATGTCGTCGGCTGCCAGTGCGCGCGGTGCGGTACGCGGACGAGCGCGCGCGGCTCGAGATCCTGCACGAAGCACGCATGCCGGCGCGAACGATAGCGGCCGCCGTCGCGCAGGTAGAGATCCTGCGGCAGCGTGTTCCAGCTCGGCGCAAGAGCCGCGAGCGCGTCCGCGGACGACGCGGCGAGCGCGGCCACCTCCGCCGCGCGTCAGCCGCGCATGACCCTCAGCCGCGCAGGGCTTCCGTCAGCGGATTCAAGCAGGTACCTGCGGATGAACTCGACCGTGGCGTAGAACTGGAAGTCCTGGTTCGACTTCTTGGCGAAGCCGTGCCCCTCGTCGTCGGCGAGCAGGTACCACACGGGCCCCTGGTTCTTGCGGATCGTCGCCACCATCTGCTCGGACTCGGTGTAGGGCACGCGCGGATCGTTCTTTCCCTGGACGACGAACAGCGGCTTGGTGATCTTCGACGCATTGTTGAGCGGCGAGATCGACAGCAGGAACTTGCGCATCTCGGGGTCGCGCTCGTCGCCGTATTCCGCTCGCCGCAGATCGCGGCGATAGTCCTCGGTGTTCTCGAGGAAGGTGACGAAGCTCGAGATGCCGACGACGGCGAGCGATGCGCGCAGCTTCGCGTCGAAATGCGTAGCCGAGGCGAGCGTCATGTATCCGCCGTAGCTGCCTCCGGTGACCATGATGCGCGAGGCGTCGAGATCCGGGCGCGTCGCGATCCAGTCGATCAGCGCTCCGATGTCCTTGACCGAGTCCTCGCGCAGGCGTCCGTTGTCGAGACGCAGATACGACTTGCCGTAGCCGCTCGAGCCCCGCACGTTCGGAAACAGGATCGCGACGCCCAGCTCGTCGAGGTAGAAGTTATTGCGGCCCAGGAATCCCGGCTGGAACTGCGACTCCGGCCCACCATGGATGTTGATGACCACCGGACGCCGGCCCGTGAACTTCGTTCCCGGCTTGTACAGGAAGCCCGAGATCGTCTTCCCATCGAAGGTCGGCCAGCGCACGAGCTCCGGCTCGACGAAGTTCGCCGCATTCAGCCCGCCCGTCTCGCTCTCGGTCCATCGCTCGACCCTGCCCGTGGCTGCGTCGACGGAGTACACATCCGATGGCGATCTCGCCGAGCTCAGCGAGAGCCCGATTTCCTTGCCGTTCTGATGCCATGCGAGCGATCCGATCACGCCCACCGGCAAAGCCGTGATCAGCCGCGCCTCGCCGCTCGCAGCGTCGATCAGCCGCAGCCGCCCGATGCCGTCTTCGTTCGTGACGACAGCGATCGTGCCTCCGTCGGGCGACACGTCGAAGCAGGTCGACGTCCCAGCGGACCTCCGTCGTGTGGTAGCGATGCTTGCCGTTCGCGAGATCGAGGTAGGCGAGCCGCAGGAACTCCGACTCTCGATCGGTCGTGACCCAGAGCCCCTTGCCGTCGGCGCTCCACTGGGCGCCGCCGTAGGAGACGAGCTCACCTTTGACCTTCGGCGTGACGCGTGTCTTCTCACCGGTCGCGACGTCCGCCACCCACAGATAGCTCTCGTTGATGGAGATGTACTCGAGCACCGCGAGCCTGCTGTCGTCCGGCGACCAGTCCACGGCATCCCAGCCGCCGCCTTCGAGGGTCAGCACTCGCCGGTCGCTCGCGGGGTCCTTCGGGTCGACGACGTAGATGTCGCGGTCGGCGCCGTTGCGGCGGGTCGAGGCGTAGGCCATGCGATCGCCCGCGCGTGACCAGGGCCCGAGATCGTTCTGCGAGCGACCGCCGTCGCTCACCAGGGTCGTCGCGCCGGTCGCCACGTCGGTACGGAAGATCTGACGGAACTCGTCCCCGCCGCGGTCACGCGTGAAGACGAAGTACTCGCCCGAGTGGCGCGGCCAGCTCGCATCGGTGATGCGATCCGCAAAGAACGTGAGCTGACGACGATCGCCGCCCGGAAAGCGCACCTCGTGCACCTGGTTGGTGTTTGCGAAGCGCGTCAGGATCAGCGCCTCGCGCCTCCCCGGGTGCCAGCCGGCAAAGGTCGCAGTGCGGAACTCCGTATATCGCCCGACCGCGTCGGCGATCGATGCGGGAAGCTCCGGCATGCCGTCGGTGTGGAGATTGGGTGCGGGTGTGATCACGCCCGGCTTCTCGGGCTTCGCCTCCGGCGACGGTGCGGGGGTCTGCGCACCGGTCGCGGTCGCAAGGCACGACGCGATCAGCAGCGCGAGTGGCTTCCAGTGAATCGCTCATGATGCAGGTACCTCCATCCCGGATCCCGAATGTGACTCGATGCCAATTATGACCGGCGAGACGCCACTGATGGCCACTCCGGGACTCTGCCCGTCGCGCGCCTGAGTTACATTGACGCCCCATTCGCTGGTGCTGTGACGTCGAAATGCTGAGTCCGGTAAGGGCGACAGCCAGTTGGCTGGGCGGGCGGCTGCTTCTGTTGCTGATCATCATTGCGGCGCTCGTCGCGTCCGATGCCTATCGCGACGAGTTTTCGCTGCTGACCGCGCGGCTCAAGGCGCTGCTTCCCGATGCCGAGCTCGTCGAGCGGCTCGAGGCTGGACGGAAAGAGATGGGGGTTGTCGCACGCGAGCGAACGGGTCGCGTCATCCGTGACCTGCAGACGGCACCTGCGCAATCGGCTGTTGGCATCGACGCACCGTATCGCCGAGCTTGGGGTCGAGATCGCCGGGAAAGAGAAACAGCGTCGCTCCAGCCTGAAGAGGACGATTTCCCTGCTGAACGGCAAGGGCTTCCAGGAAGACATCAGCAACGAGATCGATATCCAGCTGCTGACCGCGGAACGCGATGCATTGCAGCGATTGAAAAACCAGCTGGACGGTCGTCAGCCGTCGATTCAGGACGCTGCTCCCCGGTTCGTGCGCGACACGCGAGCGGACCCTTTCGACTTGGGGCGCTTATCGCGCGAAGAGGAACGAGCTGCAGGACTACGAGGACGCGAATGCGCTCAAGGTGTGGGTTCCGGGATCGGCGCCCATGGAAGCATGCGACGGCGATCCGCGAGGACGTCCATCGGTTGGCCAGCGAATACGAGAATGCAGGGAAGGATTTCTACGCCGCCCGAGACCGGTGGAGAAAGGCCCGCACGGCAAGCCGTGCCATCAGAGCGCAGGTCGAAGCCGCGGCGCAGGCGCCGCTGAAGCCATTGGATCACCTGATTGCGACGAAGCGAGCCGCGCTGGATTCGGCCAGCCGACAGGCGTCGCGGATCCAAGGCTCGGTTGGACGAGTTTTCTTCGACGCCCTCTGGATTCTGGTACTGGTGACGCTGGCGCCGGTCGGCATCAAGGCGTTCTGGTACTGGATCATGGCACCGATGGCGTCGCGGCGCCCTCCCATCCGACTCGCCGCACGGCCCTCCCCGCCGCAGTCCGGCGACCTGCCTGCCCCGGACGAAGCGCAGCCGGACCAGAAGGCGTCCGCGCTCTCCCAGCCGCTGACGATCGGTGACCACGAAGAGCTGCTCGTGCATCCGAACTTCCTGCAGAGCTCGACGAATCGGGGGCGGAAGGACACCAAGTGGCTTCTGAGCTGGGCGTATCCGTTCACCAGCATTGCCGCGGGGATGGTGGTGCTGACCCGGATCCGGGCGACCGGACCTGAGCCGGTCGTCGTCTCGAGCACGACCGACCCGTTCTCGGAGGTGGGCGTGATCAGGTTGACGGAAGGCGCTGCACTCGTACTGCAGCCGCGCAACCTGATCGGCATGGTCCAGGCGATCGACCGGCCGATCCGGATCAGGCGACGCTGGCTCTTCAGCCTGGCCGCGTTGATCACCTTGCAGTTCCGCTATCTGATCTTCGAAGGGCCGGGACAGCTGATCATCCAGGGACGCCGTGGCATCCGGGTCGAGCAGGCCGGTCGCGGGCGCAGCATCGACCAGCGCGCGACCATCGGATTCAGTCCGAATCTCGACTATTCGCCGCGGCGATCCGAGACGTTTGGCGCCTACCTGATGGGAATGCGGGGGCTGTTCAACGACAACTTCTCGGGGAGCCCCGGATTCTACGTTTATGAGGAGATGCCGAATTTCGGCAGGAAGTCGGGAATCACCGGGCGCGGCCTCGAGGGGTCTCACCGACGGGCTTCTGAAGGTGTTCGGAATCTGAACAGCAGCCGGATGCTGCACCACGACCCTCAGATCACGTCCCACGCGTAGCCGTGCTCGAGCGCGTGCGCGGCGATGCGATCGATCGCCGCATCGTCGTTGTGCGTGATGCGGCGAAGGTTCCGGCTCATCCGCTGCCGCGCCTGCCGCGTGAACACTCTCGCAATGTCGTACACCTGCTCGGCGGCGGCCGGGTCCGCGCTGGCAATCGCATCGGCGCGCGAGATCACGCACAGCCCGACGAAGAGATCGATCAGGATGTCGGCGATCCGCTTCTGCAGCGCCTGGTCGTCGGCGACCCGTTTGCCGAGCTTGCGCAGTGCCTCGTCGGCGGCGCTCGCGAGCTGCGTTGCGTACTTCTCGTAGTCGTCGGCGAGCGGCCGCAGCTGCACGGGGAGCGGATGACGCACCCGGTCGCGTCCGACACCGGTCGCCTGCGCGAAGCGCCGCTCGGCGTAATCCGACATCAGGCCAAAACCCTTGATCGGATGATTGAAGATCGAGGCCGCCGCGGACCTGAGCTCGGTCAGCTTCTCGCCCACGTCCTTGAGGCAGGACAGTGCGACGTACAGCCGCAGAATCTCGTTCGTCCCCTCGAATATCGGCAGGATGCGCGCATCGCGCGCGAACTGCTCGTAGGGCAGATCGCGCATGAAGCCTGCGCCGGCGGCGATCTGCAGCGCCTCGTAGGCCGCGCGCTGCATCGCCTCGCTCGCGAAGACCTTGCTGATCGCGGCCTCGGTCGAGTAGTCCTCGCTGCCCTCGTCGATGTAGTGCGCCACCATCCAGACCGTGCTTTCGGCCGCGAAACAGTCGACCGTCATCTGCGCGATCTTCGCGCGCACCAGTCCGAACTCGGCGATCGGCCGGCCGAACTGCTGCCGCTCCTGCGCCTGCCGACCAGCCAGGCGTATGAGCGCCTTCATTCCCCCCACCGCGCCGCCCCCGAGGCCGGTCCGGCCGTTGTTCAGGATGCTCATCGCGACCTTGAAGCCCTTGCCGACCTCGCCGAGCACGTTCTCAGCCGGCACACGCACGTCGGCAAAGGACACGGACGCCGTCGATGACGCGCGTATCCCCATCTTGTCCTCGTGGTGGCCGCGCGTAACTCCCGGCCATGCGGTCTCGACGATGAAGGCCGTGATCTTGCCTTCCGGTCCGTCCGTGCGGGCAAACACCGTACAGAAATCCGCGATCCCGCCGTTCGTGATCCAGATCTTCTCGCCGTTCAGGGTCCAGCTGCCGTCGTCGTTGCGTTTCGCCGAGGTGCGGATCGACGCGGCGTCCGAACCCGCACCCGACTCGGTGAGACAGAAAGCCGCGATCAACTCGCCGGTCGCGAGCCGCGGCAGATAGCGCTGCCTTCTGCTCGGGCGTGCCGAAGAGCAGGATGCCCTTCATCCCGATCGAGCTGTGCGCGCCGATCGTGAGCGACACCGAGCTGTCGTAGGACGAGGTCTGGGCCAGCACGCGCGCATAGGCCGCGTTCGATAACGCGAGCCCTCCGTACTCTTCGGGGATGATCAGGCTGAAGAGCCCGAGCTCGCGCAGCGACTGTATGAACTCGGCGGGCTGCGCGCCCTCACGGTCCCAGCGGCGGAAATCAGCGGCCTTGTCCTCGAGGAAGTTGTCGATGGCCTCGACGATCTGACCGAGCATCTCGCGGTCGCGGCTGCGGATCGCGGGATACGGAAACAGGTTTTCCTCGACGATCTCGCCCACGATCAGGTTCTTCGCGATGCTCTGCCCCAGCAGCAGTCTCGGTCGCACTGCCGCGCCGGAGTCCTTATCGGTGGTCGCGCTCATGAGCTCGCCCCCTGTGATTGTTCAGTAAGCTTGCAGCATGGCCCGCGGCCTGTCCAAGTCGAAGCTGATGTCCTTTCTGCAGTGCCCGAAGCGGCTCTGGCTCGAGGCACATCGCCCCGAGCTTGCGTCGCCGCCCGACGCCGCGACGCGGGCGCGGCTGGCCGAGGGCGCTGCCGTGGGCGAAATCGCACGCAGCCTGTATGGACGGGACGGCGGCACGCTGGTGAGCGCCGAGGGCGGGCTCGGTGCCGCGACCGAGCGCACCAGACAGCTCCTGGGCGAGGAATCTTCGACACCGCTCTTCGAGGCGACGTTCCAGCGAGAGGGATTGCTGATACGCACCGACGTGCTCGAACGCACACCGGCAGGGCGCGCGTCTCGTGGAGGTCAAAGCCTCGGCGAGCGTCAAGGCCGAGCACCTGAGCGACTGCGCGATCCAGGCCTGGGTGCTCGAGGCGAGCCGCGTACGCCCGCGATCGGTTGCCGTGGCTCATGTCGATACCGAGTTCGTCTATCGCGGCGATGGTCGTTACGAGGGACTGCTGGTCGAGGAGGACATCACCGAGTCGGCGCGGGCCCTGACCGCGCAGGTGCCCGTCTGGCTCGGCCGCGCGAAACGTACGCTCGTGGGCGAGGAACCCCAGGTGCCGATCGGCGCGCAGTGCCGCGTCCCATATGAGTGCCCCTTCGTTTCGCACTGCTGGCCCGCCACCGAGTTCCCGCTCACCGACCTGCCTGGAGTGCACCGGAACCTTGCCGCGTACGTGGCGCGAGGCTACCGCGACCTGCGCGACGTGCCCGTCGAGGAGATCTCGTCCCCGCAGCAGGAACGCGTGTGGGCGGCGGTCCGCTCCGGGCGCGCGACGCTCGAGGCCGGAGCCGCAGCGGAGCTTGCGGCGCTCCCCTGGCCCCGTCATCACCTCGATTTCGAGACCGTCGCCTTTGCCGTGCCGATCTGGGCGGGGACCCGCCCCTACCAGGCGCTGCCCTTCCAGTGGTCGCTGCACATCGAGCTCTCGCCCGGCGACAATCCCGTGCACATCGAATGCCTCGAGCTCGACGATGCCCCGCCGATGCGGGCGGTCGCGGAACGCCTGGTCGCCGCGGTGGGACCTGTCGGCCCGGTCTTCTGCTACAGCGGGTTCGAGGCGCGCTGCCTGGCGACGCTTGCGGAGTTCTGCCCGGATCTCGCTCCCCGGCTCTTCGCCATCGAGGCGCGACTCGTCGATCTGCACGCCCTCCTCAAGCGCAACTACTGTCACCCTGCGATGCACGGCAGCTGGTCATTGAAAGCGGTGCTGCCGACGATCGCGCCGGAGATGGATTACGCCCGCCTCGAGGAAATCCAGGATGGCGGCGCGGCGCAGCGAGCCTTCATCGAGGCCATCGATCCCGGGACTTCGGCATCGCGCCGCGAGGAGATCCGGACGCGGCTGCTGCGCTACTGCGCGCACGACACGCTCGCGACCGTTCGCATCGCCCGCTTCCTCTCCGCATGAATCAATAATTCGGCTCCGAGCCGATTTTTCTGAGCCGAATTTCGGTGTGGCTCAAAAACGGAATTCGGCGTGTAATGGCGCACATGGAGCAGCGGCATCTGACCGTCTTCGGCGCGACGAGCTTCGTCGGGCAGATCCTCACGCGCTATCTCTACGGCCGCTTCGGCACGGATGGTGAGCTGCGCTGGGCGATCGCCGGGCGTTCGGAAAAGAAGCTTCGCGAGCTGCACGGCTCGCTGTATCCGAAGGCGGCCAAGCTGCCGCAGCATCGTTGTCAATGCGGACGACGAGCAGGCACTTCGCAACATGTGCGCGGAGTCCAAGGTCGTGATCTCGACGGTCGGTCCCTACGCGCTCTACGGTGAGCCGCTGGTCAAGATCTGCGCCTCAACTGGCACCGACTACTGCGACCTCACCGGCGAGGTGCAGTGGATCCGCCGAATGATCCGCAAGTACGAAGGCGCGGCGCGCAACTCGGGTGCACGAATCGTGCACTGCTGCGGGTTCGACTCGATCCCCTCGGACCTCGGTGTGCACTTCCTGCAGAAGCAGGCGATGCAGAAGTACGGAAAGACATGCCCGAAGGTGAAGTTGCGCGTCAAGGCGATGCGCGGCGGCGCCTCGGGCGGCACGATCGCGAGCATGCTCAATGTCGTGAAGGAAGCCTCCGGCGATCCCCAGCTTCGCAGGGAGCTTGCGAACCCCTATTCGCTCTGCCCGGACGGCTACACGCCGCAGCTTTGGCAGCCCAACCTCTCACGCGCGGAGTACGACGCCGACTTCAAGTCCTGGATCGCTCCGTTCGTGATGGCCGCGATCAACACCCGCATCGTCCAGCGCACGAACGCCTTGTCGAAGCAGGCGTATGGCGCCGATTTCCGCTACGACGAGGCCGTGCTCCGGGGAGACGGCTTCAAGGGACGCGTCGCGGCAACGAACATGAGCGCAGGCCTCCGCGCCTTCATGGCCGCGGCCTCGATGACGCCGACGCGCTGGGTGCTCGAGCGTTTCCTGCCCAAGCCGGGCGAAGGGCCGACGCTCGAGCAGCAGCGCAACGGCTTCTTCGACATGCGCATTCTCGGCCGCACGCCGGAAGGTCACACCCTTCAGGTCAAGGTGACCGGCGACAGCGATCCCGGTTACGGCTCGACAGGCAAGATGCTCGGCCAGGCGGCCGCGTGCCTCGCTCTCGATATTCCGAAGTCGGCCACGCCGGGAGGATTCTGGACGCCGGCTACTATCTTCGGCGACCGGCTCATCGAACGGCTGACCAGGTATTCGGGCCTGCGGTTCGAAGTGGCGTGAGCGCCGGCCTGGGCCGCATTCGCAAGCCCGTGCCCGTCAGGAAATCACGCCGCCTCACGCTCAACGCTGGATAGTGCTTACTCGCGAGTTTGCGCGGACACAGGCGAACGGTCACTTATCACCGCCTGTTGGCGTGGCCGTAACGTCGCGCACCCAGCTCAGACCCTTGATGGCGCCTGACCATCCGAGCGTGGTCACCGCGAGCAGCGCGACGTGATCGAGCTCCTCGGCGGCGATACCGTCGGCGAGCGCACGCCGGGCGTGCGAGTGGGTCGCGCCTTCCGAGTCCGCGGCGATGGCATAAGCGAGGTGCACGAGGCGCCGGGTGCGGTCATCGAGCGGCCCCGCCCGGCTCGCCTCCTCGCCCAGTCGCTGGAACGCTTCCCACAGCGCTGGGCGCTCGCGCGCAATCCGGTTCGCCGTGCCTGGCAGCGCCACGTCCGGCGCATCGGTGTCGCGTGATACTCGGTCATCTTTGCTCATGACTTTCTCCGGGCGCCTGCCAAAGGGGTCTTGTGAGACGTTCGCTGAACGAGCTGAACATCACGTTGAAGCTGATGCTGATTCGCTCCGACTCGCCCGCGTTCGCATCGACCGAATGCTGGAGCCACGAGGGAAACACGAGCAGCGTGCCATTGTGCACCCGCAGGACGACCTGGTCGGTGTTCGCGGCGGTGAGTTCGGTGACCGGTGGTCGGATGATGCCGGTCTGACTGCGCGGGTCATGGAAGTTGATCGTATCCGCGCCGCTGCATGTCCGCAGGTAGTAGACGCCGCTCAGGAAGTTGTTCGGATGGTGATGGATCTTGTGTGCCGCGCCTCGAGCGAGCACGGTCGCCCAGCAGGCCGTGAGCTCGACGTCGTCGTAGCCGATATTCAGGAATCTGCAGGATCCCGCCGACCATGCGCCGCGCGTTGGCGACGAGCTCGCCGAAATCCTCGAGCTCGTGCAGCGTCTGCACCGACTGCCAGCCCTCGCCCGTCGCGAGCGGCGGCAGATCCCGCCTCATGTGTGCCAGAGCCGCGAGGCCCTTCGTCTCGATCGCTTCGCGCACGGGATCGTCGAGCTCCACCCGCCACACGAGCGTCGGGAACATCGAGATCACGTCACTGGGCACGGAAGAACTCCGCGGCGGTAGCGCAGGACGCCCCGCGTTTCCAGAAGACCCCGGGAAGGCATGGCTTCCCGCGGGAGATCGGCATCAATCGCTCAGACAGGCTCCAGCTCGCGCTCCCGCTCGGGTCGCCTCGGCGCCTCGCTCTCAGGCTTCGGGCGATCGGGGTGCGTGCGCGGCGTCGGGTGCTCGCCCTGGGCGGCGGGCTCGACGCGCTGGCGCTCCTTCTTCGTGGTCCATCGACCGACGAACAGTTCCTCGTAGCACATGGCCGTCCTCCTGGTTGACGTGGCTGTGCTGCCCGCTCGGAGAATAGCACCGGCCGTCGGCTCCGGCGGATTCATCTCCGACTGGACATGGCGTCGCCGTCAGGCCAACCGCGCGAGGATGGCCTTGAACCGGGGATCGTCGCGTATGGGGTCCAGATCCCCGTCCTGCTCGAGCCACGCGCGGTAGCCGAACCCTTTCCTGACCGCCTCGTCGACGAGTGCGATCGCACGTTCCTTATTGCCCATCATGCTGTACATGCAACCGACGTTGTAGAGCACCGATGGTTCGTCGGGCGCCGCCTCCAGCGCCCGCTCGGCCCATTCGGTGGCGCGCACCGCATCACCCGTCGCGATCAGGGCACCTGCACCCAGGTACAGGGCACGAGCATCGTCCGGATACATCTCGAGGTGCTTCTCGGCGGCGGCAACCCCACGCCGATCCGCATCCATTGCTTCCTCCCGTCGGCCGGTCTTCCGGTATACGGTCGCCAGGAATGGAAACGCCTCGTAGTAGTCAGGGTTGATCGCGACCGCCTGCGCGAAGAGGCGTGCGGCCTTGTCGCTCTTGCCCTGCGACACGCAATCGCGGCCGTAGAAGTAATAGGCCTCGTAAAGCGATGGCTTCAATTCGATCGCACGCTCGAACTCGCGTTCCGCCTCTTCGTGCCGGCCGTTGATTGAGAGCGCGAGGCCGCGGGAGGTGTGCGCCTCCGCCAGCCCGCCATCGAGCTCGACGGCTCGCTCGCTTGCGTCGAGGGTCCGACCAGCGATTTCGGGCGTCGCCCCGCCGTACTTGAAGAGGAAGGAATACACGTCCGCGATCCCGGCAAAGGCGAGCGCGTAGTTCGGGTCGCGCTCGATGGCTTCCTGGTACAAGGTGAGCGCGTGCGTGAAGCCGCGCTTGGTCATCGTGTTGTAGTAGCTGCGTCCCCGCAGGTAGAAGTCGTAGGCTTGCGGATTCGAAGTTGCGGTGTACTGGATCGCGAGGCGTTCCTGCGGAGTCAGCGTCATCCGCAGCGCGTTGACGATGCAGCGGGCGATGTCGTCCTGGATGGCAAAGACGTCCTCGAGCTTGCGGTCGTAGCTCTCGGACCACAGATGGGAATCCGACTTCGTATCGATCAGCTGCGCGGTGATGCGCACGCGATCGCCCGCGCGGCGGACGCTTCCCTCGAGGACCGTACCGACCCCGAGTCGCTGCGCGACCGCCGGCATTTCGATGTCCTTGCCTTTGAACGCGAACGACGACGTCCGCGACGAAACCCGCAGCTTCGGGAGCTTGGTGAGCAGATTCAGGATCTCCTCCGAGATCCCGTCGCTGAAGTATTCGTTCTCAGGGTCGCCGCTCATGTTGACGAAGGGCAGCACCGCGATCGACCGCCGGTCGTCGTCCACGGCAGGCGTATCCGGGGGCGAAGCGAGATCCCGGTTTTTCTCGAGCGACTTGAGGTCGGTGGGTCGTGGCACCGCGACACGGGTGACAAGGGGTCCGGGAGCCCCCTCGCTGCCTGCATCGGCATCGCTGCGCGTGATACGACCGTCCCCCACATCGAAAGCCCAGGCCAGGATCGCAGCGAGCGGCAGGCCGAGCGCGACCAGGACGATGACCAGCGTCACCGACCACGGCGGGACGTTTAGATTCGGCAGCACGGTCGAGGCGACCTGGATGATCAGCCAGCCGGCGATCGCGTACAGGACGAGGACGCGGATCACACGCCGCCGGCGTGCCTCCGCCAGAAACTCGCTGAGCGAAAATTTTCCCTTCACCGCCAACGGCCTGGGCTGCATTGCTGCCTGGGGACCGATGATCGCACCAGCGGGCGCCCATGATCCATCCGCGGCGCAATGTTAGTCTGCGCCGAGATCCGCAAATATCATCGGATATCCGAGCGTAGATTCGGCCCCATGGACACGTACGCGAGTCAGGTGCGCGGTGATACGGTTGCACCGCTCATCGAGGAGCCGATCGGCGCGCTGCTCGATCGCTCGGTCGCGCGCTGGCCCGAGACTGAGCTCCTGGTGTCGGTCGAGCAGAGTATCCGCTACACCTACGCCGAATTTGCGCGCCGCGCGGACGACCTTGCGGAGGGCCTGCTCGGACTCGGCCTGGTGCGCGGCGACCGCGTCGGGATCCTCGCCCCGAATTGCGCCGAATGGATGCTGACGCAGTTCGCCACGGCGCGCACCGGCCTGATCCAGGTCAACATCAACCCCGCATATCGCCTGGCCGAGCTCGACTACACGCTCAACAAGGTCGGCGTGAAGGCGCTGATCGCCGCGGAATCATTCAAGACCAGCGACTACCTGGCGATGCTCGAGACGCTCGCGCCCGAGATCCCGGGCAGCCCGCCCGGCGCGCTCGAGGCCGCGCGCCTCCCGGCGCTATCGACGCTGATCACGCTCGGCGGGCCGCGGCCGGGCTGGCTCGAGTTCGCGGGCGTCCCGGACACGCGCCGCGCGCGGCTGCCCGCCGCCGACGCGCAAGTCGACGCGCGCCAGCCGATCAACATCCAGTTCACGAGCGGCACGACCGGATTGCCGAAGGGCGCGACGCTCTCCCATCGCAACATAGTCAACAACGCCTGGTTCGTCGGCGCGAGCACCGGGCTTGTCCCCGGCGATCGCCTTTGCGTGCCCGTGCCGCTCTATCACTGCTTCGGCATGGTGATGTCGAATCTCGCCTGCGTACTGCACGGCGCAACCATCGTCTATCCCTCCGCCGGCTTCGATCCGCTCGCGGTGCTCCAGGCCGTGCAGAACGAGCGCTGCACCGCACTGCACGGCGTGCCAACGATGTTCATCGCCGAGCTGCAGCACCCGCGCTTCGAGGAGTTCGACATGTCGACGCTGCGCGCCGGGATCATGGCGGGCTCGCCCTGTCCGGTTGAAGTGATGCGCCGTGTTGTCGAGCGTATGCACATGCGCGAGGTCACGATCGCATACGGCATGACCGAGACGAGCCCGGTCAGCTTCCAGAGCTCGCCGCACGATTCACTCGAGCGGCGCGTGACCACCGTCGGGCGCATCCAGCCGCACATGGAGGCGAAGATCATCGACGCCGAAGGGCAAACCGTGCCGCGCGGGGAGCCGGGCGAGCTCTGCTCGCGCGGCTACGCCGTCATGCTCGGCTACTGGGACGATCCCGCACGCACCGCCGAGGCGATCGACGGGGAGGGCTGGATGCACACCGGCGACCTCGGGGTGATCGACGACGAGGGCTACTGCAACATCGTCGGACGGAGCAAGGACATGATCATCCGCGGTGGCGAGAACGTGTACCCCCGCGAGATCGAGGAGTACCTGTTCCGCCACCCCAAGGTCGAGGATGTAGCGGTGGTCGGGGTCCCTGACGAACGCTGGGGTGAGGCGGTCTGCGCCTGGATCCGCCTGCGCGCGGGCGAGACCGCAACCGAGGAAGACATCCGGAACTTCTGCCACGGCCAGATCGCTCATTACAAGGTGCCCGCGGTCGTATGCTTCGTCGACGCCTTTCCCACGACGATCACCGGCAAGGTCCAGAAGTACCTTATTCGCAAGGCCATGGTCGACAAACTGGGGCTGCAGGAACAGCGCACTGCATGAGCCCGCGCATTCTGCGACACGGCCGGTCCCCGTATCGTTTACTTCATCTCTTCATAGAGGCTGTCGGATACGATCTTCCGCAGCCGATCCAGCCCCTTGAGCAGCGACGTGTACTCCGGGTCGGCCTGCACCTTCGCATCCTCCGCCGCGAAGGTCGCCATGTCCGGGTACTCGATCGACACCACGATGGCTCCGGCGTTCGGACCGGCGAAGCGGGTCCGCCAAACCCGCATGGTGGACTTGCTGCCGAGACGAGTCATGACAGCCCGGATCTTGGCGAGCTCGCTCGCATAGGCCGCGGCGTCCGATCGACTCGACCACGACCACGCGCAGCACAGTCGCCTCAGCAGTGGCCGCCAGCGCAAACACTCCGAACGTGGCTGTGACTGCCAGTATCAGCTTCTTCATGCCATACCCCCATTGGTCATATCGTTTTAATCGGGCGCGCACATCCTGCGCGCCCGCTGCGAATCCGGCGTCAAACCACGCCGTCGGACGCAGTTAGTGGCACCGCGGTAAGGTCGGCGTCGATAATGTGATCCCATGGGAGAGTCCGAATCGCGGTACAGGATTCGCTGGCGGACGCTTAGATCGGGCCGTGTAGCGCGCGTCGCGCTCGCGTACGCCGCCGCTGGCTGGCTACTCGTCCAGGTGGCCTCGACGATGCTCGTGCCGCTCGGTCTGCCCGACTGGGCGCTCCGGTCCATCATCGTGTTGGTGATCGCGGGCTTCTTCGTCGCGATCGCGGTGGCGTGGGGCTTCGACGCCGGCAAAGGCCCGCAGGGGGACTTCGCGCCCGCCGTGGGAGACGCCGATGCCGGTCAAGCGATCGCCGCGCCATCGCCAACCCAGCTGGCGTCGGCTTCCGACCCATCGGTCGCGGTGCTCGCGTTCGCCGACATGAGTCCCGGCCGGGACCAGGGCTATTTCTGCGAGGGCGCCGCCGAGGAGATCATCAATGCGCTCGCCGGCGTGCGCGGGCTGCGCGTCGCATCCCGCTCCGGATCCTTTCAGTTCAAGGACCGCGTCGTCGACAACCGCGAGGTCGCGCGGCTGCTGCAGGTGCGCGCGGTTCTCGACGGCAGCGTGCGCAAGGCGGGCGAGCGCGTGCGGGTCGCGGCGCAGCTCGTCGCCGCCGACGGCGCCCTGCTCTGGTCGGAGACCTTCGACCGGCGGCTCGAGGACATTTTCGCCATCCAGGAAGAGATCGCGCGAGCGACGGTGCGCGCGTTGCGTTTGACGCTGCTCGAAGGTGACGCGGCGCGGCTCGAGCGACGCGGCACCGAGAACCTCGCTGCGCACGAGTTCTTTCTGCGCGGCCGGCAGCTCATGCGCCGCGAAAAAACGACCGAGCAGCGCTCGGCCGCGGAGTTCTTCCGCGAGGCGATCCGCCTGGATCCGCGGTTCGCCGAGGCGCACGCCGCACTTGCAAGCGTACGCGCCCACATGCGGTTCCGATTGGCCGACCGGTCAGAGCCGTTCGACGATGCACGTGACGCGAGCCTGCGCGCGCTCGAGCTCGCGCCGGGGCTCGCCGTGGCTCACGTCGCGCGCGCCCAGGTGCTCGCCAGCGACGGGCAGGTACCGGAAGCCGCGGCCGCCTTCGAGCATGCGATCGCGCTCGATGCACGGTTGTTCGACGCGCACTACTATTACGCGCGATTCCTCGTCACGCAGGGGGATCATGCCGGCGCCGTACGCCACTACGAGGCTGCATTCGCGATACATCCGGACGACTACCTCCCGGTCACCATGGCGATCCAGGAGTATCGCGCGCTCCGCGACCGCGCGGGCGAGCAGCGCGCCATCGAGCGGTCCTGGGCCGCGATCGAGCGGCGCCTGGCGATCGATCCGGACGACTCCGCCGCCTACGATCACGGCTCCGGCGTGCTCGCAATGCTCGGGCGAAAAGAGGAGTCGCGCCGCTTCAGCGAGCGGGCCGTGGCGCTGCGCCCGGACGATCCGCAGACTCACTACAACGCCGCCTGCACCGCAGCGCTGTCGGGCGAGCTCGAGGCGGCGCTCGATCTGCTCGAGCGCGCCATCGCCCTCGGCTGGTCCAATGCGCGGTGGCTCATGAACGACGACGACCTCGTGCCGCTGCACGACCATCCGCGCTTCAAGCAGATCGTGGCTGAGCTCGCGTGAGCACGATGATCGCCCTCGTGCTCTCGGCGGGTGTGGTCATCTGGGGCATCGTCGCCTACAACCTGCTGGTGCGCGACCGAAATCGCGTGGCGCAGTCGTGGAGCGACGTCGGCGTGCAGCTCGCGCGCCGCCATGACCTGATTCCCAAGCTGGTCGAAGTCGTAAAGCAGCACGCGGGCTACGAGCGCTCGGTGTTCGAGAGCGTCGCCGAGCTTCGCGCGCGAAGCATGCGCGAGACACGCCCCGCGGCGCTCGCCCGTGTCGAGGGCGAGCTGGGCGCCGGCCTCGCGCACCTGATCGCGATCGCCGAGGCCTATCCCGAGCTCAAGGCGAGCGCGAGTTACCTCGAGCTGATGAAAAACCTCAGCGACGCCGAAAACCAGATCCAGTACGCCCGCCGCTACTACAACGGCGCAGTCAACAACCTGAACACCCGCATCGCGACGTTTCCGGACGTGGTCCCCGCACGGTTGTTCGGCTTCGCCCCGGCGGAGTATTTCGAGTTCGAACCGGCGAAGGTGGCGTGATGCGGCGAGCACCTCTCGGGCGGGTCCTGTGCACGGTCGTACCGCTCGCCCTCGCCTTCCTGTTCGTAGCGGCCGACGCGCGCGCCGACGAACGCATCCTGAGCTGGCAGAGCGACATCCGTGTGCGCCCCGACAGCACGGTCGAGGTCCGCGAGACCTTGCGCGTGCGTGCGGAAGGCGTGGAGATCCGGCGCGGAATCTTTCGCGACTTCCCGACCGTGTACACGAACAGCCGCGGCGAACGCGTCGTCACGGGCTTCGACGTGCAGAGCGTAGCGCGCGACGGGCGGGCGGAGCCCTTTCGCGTCGAGAAGCGCTCGAACGGCGTACGCGTCTGGATCGGCGATGCCGCCGTGGAGCTCGATCCCGGCGAGCACACCTACATCTTGAGCTACGTGAGTGACCGCCAGCTCGGGTACTTCGCGGATCATGACGAGCTCTACTGGAACGTCACCGGCAACGGCTGGGCTTTCCCGATCGACGAGGTCGGCGCAACGGTTACGCTGCCCGCGGCAGTGCCCGCCGATTCGATCCGGGTCGAGGCCTACACGGGGCCGCAGGGCGCGAAGGGCCGCGAGTGGACCGCCGGTATCGACGCCGGCGTCGCGACGTACCGCACCACGCGCGGGCTCGGGCCCGGCGAGGGCCTCACCATCGTCGCAAGCTGGCCCAAGGGTCACGTTGCGCCGCCGGGCGCCGGGCGTCGCGCAGGCTACCTGTTCCGCGATGCGTGGCCGGCGCTGCTCGCCGCGGCCGGGCTGGTGCTGCTGATTCTCTATTACTGGCGCGTCTGGAACGCGGTCGGGCGCGACCCGCCCGGGCGCATCGTCGTGCCGCACTACGAAGCACCGAAGGGCGAATCGCCGGCCTCGATGCGCTACCTCACGCGCATGGCCTACGACGATCGGTGCTTCGCGGCCGCGGTGCTGGCGCTCGCAGTCAAGGGCGGGCTGCGCATCGAGCAGGCGAGCAAGGGACTCTTCGGCCGCAAGAGCGAGTACACGCTGCATCGCACGGAACCCAAGGCGGCGGAAGCGTTCGCCGAGGACGAATGGACGCTGCGCGACAAGCTGTTCGCGTCGGGCCCGAGCTTGGAGCTCGATGACAAGAATCACGTGCTGATCGGCGGTGCGAAGCGCAGCCACGAGGCGATGCTCAAGAAGCGACACACGCCGTCGTTCTTCCGCATCAACGGGGGCTGGCACGCGGGCGGCATCGCGCTCAGCCTGCTGCTCGGCGCGGGCGTCGTGCTGCTGGCGGCGACCGCTGGGCGGGTTCGGCCCCAGCTGGTGGTTCCTGACGCCCACCGGCTGGGTCGCGATCGGCGCAGCCCTGCTGGCACTGCTCGCAAACGGCGTGTTCGGCAAGCTGCTCAAGGCGCCCACCGTCGCCGGTCGCGCCCTGATGGATCACGTCGCGGGCTTCCGCCTGTTCCTCGACGTCGCCGAGGGTGACGAGCTCAAGCTCGTGGATGCGCCGCCGCTCACGCCCGAGCTCTACGAGAAGAATCTGCCGGCGGCGCTCGCGCTCGACGTGGAGCAGCGCTGGGCGGAGCGCTTCGCGACGGTGTTCGCGACCCAGGCAGCGGCCGCGCAGTCGCCCGGCTGGTACAGCGGCGACAACTGGAACACGCGCGACATCGGCCGCTTCACCTCGAGCCTGGGTTCGTCCTTCAGCAGCGCGATCTCCTCGGCGTCCACCGCGCCCGGCTCGAGCTCCGGCAGCGGCGGCGGCGGCTCCTCCGGTGGAGGTGGTGGTGGCGGCGGCGGGGGTGGTTGGTAATGGGCTCGCTCGCACCCTTTCACCTCGCAGTGCCGGTCCACGACCTCGCGGCGGCGCGGGCGTTCTACGGCGAGCTCTTCGGCTGCGCGGAGGGACGCAGCAGCGTCGAGTGGGTGGACTTCGACTTCTTCGGCCACCAGCTCGTCGCGCACCTTGACGCGAGCGCGCAGCCGCACGTGCGCACGACCAACCCGGTCGATGGCCAGGACGTGCCCGTGCCGCACTTCGGCGTGGTGCTCGCCTGGGACGACTGGCATGCGCTGGTTGCGCGCCTGCGGGCGCGCGGGCAGGCGTTCGTCATCGAGCCCGGGATACGCTTCGCGGGAAAGGTCGGCGAGCAGGCCACGTTCTTTCTCTATGACCCGTCGGGCAACGCGCTCGAGTTCAAGGCCTTTCGCGACCCGTCACGCCTGTTCGCGCGCTGAGCCGATATCGAGCTAGTCCAGGTACTGGTCGAACCAGCGGTACGCGGCGTACATACCCGCACCCGCGGCGAAGGTGCTGATGAGAACGCCGGCTGCAAATCCGAGTCGGGCACCGAGCCACCAGCCCAGCCAGCCGCCGATGAACGCTCCGAGCAGACCGAGTATCCGTTTCATCGCCGTTGCCTGATCCTCCGAGCGTAGACTGCACCCGTCGGCGGTTCTGGGGGAAGCACAATGCCCGGTATTCAAAAAATGGGCGCGCTGCTGCTCGCCTTCACCCTCCTTGGCGCAGGCTGCGCCGCCGGACCCGAGGCACGGAACAAGGAAGTCGCAAGCCGCGTCGTGACCGAGATCCTGAGCGGCGGAAACTTCGAGCTTTCGAACGAGCTCTACGCCTCCGATTTCGTCAACCACGGGCAGACGCGCGACATCGGCCTGGCGGAGGACCAGGCGGCCGCGCGTGGCTGGAAATCGGCGTTTCCGGACATGGTGATGACCCCCGACAAGCTCGTTGCCGAGGGCGACCTCGTGACCGTGCTCTGGTCCGCACGCGGCACCAACACCGGCAGCGGCAACGGACTGCCGGCGACCGGCAAGGCGCTCTCGGGTCGCGGGATCACCATCTGGAGGATCGTCGACGGGCGGATCACGGAGGAATGGTCCGCGTTCGATCGTCTCTCGATCATGCAGCAGCTCGGGTTGATTCCGGTGGCCAGCCAATAGCGGGCCTGGCGCGCGGCCGCCGCAGCGGCGCGCGCGCCTTCCCCCTCATCAGAACCGCGCGGTGGCGCCGAAGAAGATCTGCCGGCCGAGCGTGTCGTAGGTCGGGTAGGTATTGGCCGAGCCCGTACCCGAGATCTCGGTCGCCACGATCGGCGGATCCTTGTCGAGAAGGTTCGTGATGCCGGCGCGGAGCTCGAGCGCATCGGTGACCTGATAGAGCGCCGACAGATCGACGTAGCTCATGTCCGGCAGTTCGTCGTTGAACCCGTCGAACTCACCCCAGAGCGCGAAATGCAGGTCCGGGTCCGAGTCGTTCTGGTCCAGCTTCGTGCTGCCGATGTAACGCCACTGCAGCGACACGTCCAGGTCCCACGGCGACGACCAGGTCAGCCGCAGGTTGTGACGCCACTCCGGATTGACGGTCTGGCAGATCGTCCCGAAGAGGCCGGCGCAGTCGTACGAGAGTCCCGGCGCCGGTGTGGCGATCGCCTCCTCCAGGAACGCACCACTGAGCGTCGCGATCAGCGAGTGTCCGCTGTCGCCGAGATCGAGCGTGTAGGCCGTCTGCAGGTCGATACCCGTGATCTGCGCTTCGCCGGTGTTGATGGCGGTCTGAAGGATGTATCCGCCGCTCGCCACACTCGAGCCGGTGAGCGCTCCGAGCGAAGTGCGCCGGATCTGGCTGCAGAACAGCGGATCACCGGTGGCCTGGCACTGGTTGAAGAGGAACGCGCCTGGCATCGTGCCGATCGCGTCGTCGAGCTCGATGCGGTAGTAGTCGACACTCGCCGTCAGGTTGGGCAGCGCGCTGGGTGTGATCGTCACCCCAAGCGAATAGGTGTCGGCCTGCTCCGGATCGAGCACCGTGCTGCCGCCGATGACCTGGCCGCACTGGTTCGACACGCATTGCGGGATGGTATTGGTGGCGAGGCCGTCGCCGTATTGCTCGGGCGTGACACCGGTTCGGATGCACTCCTCGAGCGTTGCGGTCGCGGGCTCGCCGTTGAGGGGCGCGCACGGATCGACGCCCAGGAAGCTCTGCTGCCCGTAGTTCAGCGGGCTGAAGAGCTCGATGATGTTCGGCGAGCGGATCGCGTGCTGGAACGAGGTGCGGAAGCGCAGATCCGGGATCGGCGCGTACTGCAGCTCCGCCTTCCAGGTGTCGGCCCCGCCCGAGGTCGAGTAGTCCGAGTACCGGTACCCGGCATCGAACACCAGGTCGTGGACACCCGTCCGATTCTGCACGAGCGGCACGCGGAACTCCGCGAACGCCTCCTCCACCGTGTAGCCGTTGTCGATCGCAACGGACGCGCCGGAGAATCCGGCCAGGAGACCCGACAGCTCCGCGGCGTCCGGGTCGAAGGTCAGATCCTCCGTCCGCCGCTCGAGGCCGACGTTGACGCTGATCCCGTCGTCGGCGAACGGTATCGTGAGGCCGTACGCGCCCAGGTCGCCGGTCACATCCGCGTGCACGATCTGCTGAGTCACCGTGCCGTACGCCGTGCCGGGGGTATAGAGAGAGTTGAGCTGATCTTCGGTCACGCCTCCTTCGGTGAAGATGTTGTACGGCACGCAGGTACCGCCGCTGATGCATGCCGGGTTGTCTCGCGTCCCGGTGACCTGCAGCCCATTCGCGATGCTCTGGAAATTGAGATAGTTCGTGTTCGAGTTGTAGAGCGTCGAGTAGTAGTACTGGCCGTACACATCGTAGTTCCAGTCCTGGCCGAGGTCGCCGCGTACACCCAGCACACCGCGATAGTTCGTGTGCTCGAACGAGTTGAGCCGCCCGCCGCCCTCGATGTTGCGCCGGCCGATCTCGACGCTGGCGCTCGTCGACCCGGGATTGGCGAGGTCCGCCGCAACCTGCTCCGGCGTGCAGAGGATCGCCCGCTGCTGCTCGCTGAGCAGCGGATTGCTGCAGTTGACCAGGTACTGGGTGTCGGCGGTCAGCGGGTTCGAACCACGGAACAGGCCCGACGGCGCAATCACGACGTCGGTCTGATCGTTCATGAAGCCGAACTCGGCGTAGGGCTCGGCATAGTCGTTCAACGTCACGTGGGCGAGGAACCCCGCCATATACCGCGTGTCATCGCGCGACATGTTGACGAATTCGTTCGAGTTGAACGACGCCGGCGGCGATGAGGCGTCCTGCGGCCACGGCAGGAACTGATCGCCTACCACGGTGTACGGGGTCTGGCTGGTGACGGGGCGGAAGAAGTTCGAGTTGCTGCTGCCCCCGCAGACGCTCGAGTCCGGCAGCACCGTGAATAGCTGGCAGCCGGCGAAGTCGCGGTCGGAGCCGTTGATCGGATCCGCCTCCCGGTAGGTCAGATAGGCCGTGAAATTGCCGCGGCCGTCGGCGATGTTCGTGCCACCGAGGATCGACACACTGAAGTTCTCGCCGTCGGTCCCACTGCCGTCGGCCACGCTCAGTCCCGCGTCGTCGGCCAGCCCCTGCATGAACCCGTTGCTGTTGTCATGCTGGTTGAATCCGTATTGCGCGTCGATCTGCACGCCCTCGAAGTTCTTGCGCATGATGAAGTTGACGACGCCCGCGATCGCGTCCGAGCCATATACCGCGGAGGCGCCGCCCGTGACGACGTCGACGCGCTCGATCAACCCCACCGGGATCTGGTCCAGATTGGGCGCCGGATTGGGATTGCCGGTGTTGGCATCCGCCGTGCCAAGCCGACGCCCGTCGACCAGCACCAGCGTTCGCTGAACACCCAGCCCGCGCAGGTTGACCGTCGTCAACCCGCCCGGCGTCGACAGCGAGTTCGAGGTGTTCGAGAAGTCGGTGGCCGAGTTCTGGAATACCTGCGGGAGCGTATTGAGGATGTCCACCATGTCGGTCTTGCCGAGATGCTTGATCTCCTCGCCCGACACGACCTGCACGGGGCTCGTGCTCGTCATGTTGGGCGCCGCGATGCGCGAGCCGGTGATGACGATTTCCTCGACCGGACCCTCCACCGCCTGGGCGGCTGGCGCGAGCCAGGCGAGGCCGACGAGGCTCAGCGCCCCGAGCCGCCATCGTGCGCGCTTCATCCCTTGTGTTGTATTCATGTTACTTCTCCTTCCAGTCGCCACTGTCCGGGCTTCCGGGCCAGTCACTTGCCCCGAAAGCCGCCTTTGCACCGGACGCTAGGCTGGTTTTCCGAGCCATGTACTTCATGAATTGCGAATCAGTTCGCTGTGGCACCGATGCCACAACAATTCGCAAGCCTCGAAAAATAGCTGTGTTGTTTCCGCCATGCCGCGAGTAAGAATGGAGCCGTCTCCAATGGATGCGCGCGATGATCCTGACGGAGCTGCCCGACCTGCCGCCCGCCCCGGAAACGCGACACAACAAGGCGTTCCGCGAGGCTTTTTACTCGCAGTGGGGAAAAGGCAACTGGATCGTCTGCGGCTGGGCGCACCACGCGGAGTACACCCGGTTCCGCCAGACGCTCTCCTTCAAGATGGTGAACGACGGCACCGAGCGCTATTTCGTCGACGGCCGGCGGATCACCGTGACCGACAACACCTACCTGGTGCTGAATGAGGGTCGTGAGTACTCGAGCCTCCTCGAATCCCCGCGCCGCGCATTCTCGTTCTCGATCTTCGTACGCCCGGGTTTCGCGGGCGAGGTCGCGCATGCGGCGCCGCAGTCACTTGGCGCTGCGCTCGATACGGGACCGGAGCCCGTCACGGCGCAGGTGGAGTTCTCCGAGAACCTGCGCGTGCACGATCATCGCGTCACGCCGGTGCTGCGCTACATCCGCCACTACGTCGCCGCAGGCGAGCGTGACGAAGCCTGGTTCGAGGAACAGTACCTGTTCCTCGTCGCGCGTCTCCTCGCCGAGGAGCGCGCACGGCCACGACTCGCCGAGCGGCTGAACCAGGCGCGACCATCGACCCGGCACGAGCTCGAGCGACGCGTCGGCTGGGGCATCGACTACATGCTCTCGAACATGCACCGCAATCTCGAGCTCTCCGACATCGCGGCGGCGGCGCGGCTCTCGATGTATCACTTCGCGCACGTCTTCCAGCAGGCGCACGGGCTCACACCGATGAACTACCTGCGACGGGCGCGGCTCGAGCGCGCCCTCGGGCTCCTCGAGGCGCACGAGATGTCGGTACACGAGGTCGCGGAAAAAGTAGGTCTCAGCCGGCTTTCACTGTGGCGCGGCGTGCGGAAGCTGCGCGGGGTGTCGCCGCGCGAGATCAGTCTCGTCGCCGGCACGCGTCAAATGCGCGAGTAGTAGCCGTCGAACCAGTCCGTCCAGGTCTTGCCCTGGTCCGAGGATTCCTGGAAATACTGACGCACGCGACCGTCCGGCATCCGCGTCCAGGTCCCGCGCAGCAGCGTCGCACGGCCGTCCTTGAGGTAATGCAGCGGCCCTTCGAGCACCATCGCGCCGTCGACGAGCCCGCCGGTCATGGTGAGCACCGCGCCCGGACTCACCCACTGCTGCGTCCAGACCCGCGCCACCGGGTCGTAGAAGTTCACGCTCATGCCGGTGCTGCCGTCCGCGGACGTCCAGCGCTCGACCAGTGCGCAGCCGCGCTGCTCGATCTCGATCGAGTTGCGGCCGGCTTCCTCGCCCGAGGCCACCTTCACGATCCAGTTGCCCGCCCAGAAATCGAACTCGCGGTACGCACCGGATTCGCAGGGAGACGCGCGCTGCACCGGCGCAGGCGATGTTTCAGGAGTTGTCGGTGTCTGTGTCTGCGCCGCAACGGGAATCAGCGCTGCGACGAATTGCACCAATGATGCGACGCGCATGATGTTCTCCTGATTGATCCGCACATTCGTGCGAGGCAGTGTGTCAGCGAGCGTGACGGAGTGGCCAGCAGGAAGCGAGGTGCGCGATGTTTCACGGCTTGCGAAGTTCGGTCAGCCGGCGCGATCTCGCACGCGATCACGATTTCGCGTGGCTCGACGAGCAGCGTCACCAGTGCGTCGTGCGCTCGATCGCGGCGTGGCGTGCGCGGCAGGAAATCGCCGAGCAGTTCGATCAGGTTCGCCCCGGCACGCGGCGCGAGCTCGCGCGTCGGGTCGGCTGGGCCGTCGATTACATGCTTTCGGACCTCTCACGCGATCTGTCGCTGCCTGAGCTCGCCTCGGCCGCGCGACTCTCGCCGTATCACTTCCTGCGCGTCTTCAAGCAGGCCCACAGCGTCACGCCAGTGGCGTTCCTGCGGCGCCAGCGGCTCGAGCGCGCGATCGCGCTGCTCGACTCGACGGTGCTGCCGGTCGGTGAGGTCGCCGCGCGCGTCGGCCTGAGCCGGCTGGCGCTCTGGCGCGGCGTGCGCGCACTGCGCGGCGCACCGCCGCGCGAGCGCCGATGTCACAACCGCGCGATCAGTCGCAAAACCGTCAGAACTGATAGCCCACAGTGAGCCCGTTAAGTCCTCGGCGGCATGTGTCGAAGTCGTTGCCGAAATAGACGCTCGGCATCGGTCGCTGCGTCAGGTCGACCGCAGCGTCGATACCGCGTCGCGCAGCATCCGTTTCTGTACCGCCGGGGCGATCACGCCCGGGCTCACGACTTCCGAAACGGCGATGCCAGCGACGGTCGCCATGATCCCGCGATAGGCCCGCACGAGATTCACGTCGCGCGCGACCTCACCGGTGAGCTGCCCCTCGCGGAGCTCGCGCGTCCCAATGCGGAGCGCCTTCGACACGTGGCTGTGCAGGTACTCCTGCATTTTCGGCGCGAGCGCCGCGCGCGCATAGAAGGCCAGCCGCACGACCCACTCGTCCCGCAGCGACTCACTCATCGGCAGCACGACGACGAATCGCCGCTCGATTCGCTCGAGACCCGTGTAGCCGGCGACGATGTCGTGCTCGCGCGCCTCGTAGGCCGCCGTCACGTGCAGCAGCGCACCGAACAGCAGCTCCTCCTTGTCGGCGAAGTAGTGCTGCACCATGCCCTTCGAGCAGCCGTGCGCGGCTGCGACGTTGCGGAGGCTCAGTGTCTCGAGGCCCCGCGTGGCAATCCAGCGGGCGGCCTGTGCGGAGATCTCGCGGCGTTGTTGTTCAGAATCGACGACCTTCGGCATAACCCCTTACAGTGCCCCCGGCGGCGCCGATGTTGTTCGGCGGACGATGCAGAGTTTCCCGCTCGGGCGCATCCTAGCCCCCGCCGGAGAGCTTGCGGTAGAAGCTTCGCCATCGGTCGGGGTACATGGTGTTCTGAAGCTCGCCGATGCACGAGATTCCGTTGAACTGCCAGCTCGCCAGCGCCGACAGGTTGAAGAGCCCTGGGAATGCCAGCGACGAGTAGTGGTTGAGCGCCGAGCCGCTGGCTGTGAGCGTCCTGCCCGTCGCGTCCGTGCCGCGGATCTCGGCCGTGAGCGGCGTACCTCGCGCGTCGCGCGTGTAGGAGACGGTGCCCTGCGATATCGCCTGGTACTCACCGTTCCTGATCAGGTAACCGGTCACGATCGGTGCGTCCACGTCCTTCGATGTACCTTCGACCGGCGAGGCGTGATTCGAGACGACCAGAAACGCGTCCTTGCTCGAAGCCGTCGCGTGAAAATAGCCGATGTTCATGTCCCGGTTGTCGTCGCGACGTGCGCCCCACGAGCGGTCGCGGATCGACAGGCAATCGACGGCCATCTTCTCCCCGTTCACGACCAGCTCGCCCGTGATCCGCCCGCACTGGTCGATGCGTCCCCCGAACAGCTGCGTGTTGCCGATCGGTCGCGTCGCGATGTTGGCGCCGTGGATCGCCTCGAACCGCACATCGAGCGACAGTCGCGGGTGCGAGTAGCTCACGTCGAACTTCATCAGCGGCTCGAGCGACGTGATCCTGACGCCCTGCGGCAGCGAGAGCGTCGTGCCGTCGATCATCGCTTCGGCCTTCGGACACGGCAGGTGCCAGGCGTAGTCGCAATGCACGATCGTCCACGGATCCGAGCCGCGGTGATCCCACGCGAGCACGCCGCCGCCTGCAATCCCGAGGTTCGGCCGGAACCACGGATACACGTAGACCATCAGCTTCCGGTCCGGGATGAAGAACGAGAACCACCAGGACTCGTAGGCCCATGGATCGTCTCCGGCCGGGTGGAACATCGAATCGTGCTCGTGGAGAACGCCGCTCATTGGCCCACCCGTCCCCTGTACTCGAGCTCACGCTCGTACATCGGTCCCAGCATTTCCTTGAGCAAGACGTGCTGCAGCGACAGCTTCTTCAGCAGCCACCGGAGAATCGTCGCGCGCTGTTCGTCGGTGGAAGTGCGGAGCGCCTCGGCGAGCGCGGCACGGCCTGCCTCGACGGAGGCGACCTCGCCGCCGAGCACGGTCTGCAGCGCCTCGAGTTCCTCCCGGCGCACGCGGTCGGTGCCGTAGTCCGCGAGATTCCGCAGATACGACAGCAGCCCTGCGACGCCGTCCAGCTTCGCCTGCAGATATGGCTCGGCCACGGCGGGTTTGACCTGTTCGGTAAGCAGAGCGGCCCCGTACCCGTACAGGTCGCGCGTTACGCCCGGCACGGCCGCGATCGCCGGCACCGGCGGCAAGGCCTGGCCCGACAACCGCGCGAGCAGCTTCGCGATCGCGAACAGGTTGACCTGCATGAACTTGACGAAGATCGGCACGTCGAGCGCGGTGGAGATCTTCGCGAGACCCATCGACATCCCGATGCACCAGCGCGTAAGCATCAGCACGATGCAGTAGTCGAGCTCGTCCGGGTCGACCTTCC
Organism: uncultured Gammaproteobacteria bacterium; assembly: GCA_963728295.1. Lineage (GTDB taxonomy): Bacteria > Pseudomonadota > Gammaproteobacteria > Steroidobacterales > Steroidobacteraceae > DATJKD01. The sequence goes on from CAVSKB010000019.1 coordinate 1,138,698, forward strand.
TGCCCGAAAGCCTCGCGTAGGTGTCGACGTGCTGCTTGAGGTCGCCGAACGGCACGCCGAGCGTGCGCGCGATGATCGCGGCCAGGTCCTCGAGCGGGTGTCCCGCGTGAACGAGCTCCCAGTCGATCAGCGCCTTGAGCGACGACCCCTCGAACATGAAGTTGCCCGGCCCGATGTCGCCGTGCACCAGCACCGGCGCCTGGTCGCCGCCCAGCGCCCGACGATACAGCCAGTCGAGCGCAAACGTGATGACCGGCTCCGGGTGCGGGACGTGCTTGCGGAACAGCTCACCCCAGAACTGGATGTCCTCGCGCAGCGCCTCGCAGACCGTGCGAGGCGTCGCGACGCCGAAAACCTTCTGCACGTCGATCGGCGTGCGATGCAGCAGCGCAAGTTGGGCCAGCAGCTCGACCTGAAGTGCCGCGGCCTGCGTCGTATCCGTGACGCTGAAGAAATTGGACGTGCCCGCAACCTTCTCCATCAGCACGGCCTCATGCGCCGCGTTGAAGCCGAAGATCTCCGGGATCCGAACCTTCGTCCCCTTCAGGGACTCAAGCGTCGACACTTCGCGCTGCAGCGTGAAGATCGTGCCGGACAGCGGCCCGGACCCGGTGTCGACCCGTAGGAACGCCTCTTCGCGCCGCGCGCCTGGCGCGAGCTTGAGAGCAAAACTCTGCCGCGACGCGCCTCCGGTGATCCGCTCACAGGAGATGACTTGACCTCCAAGCACGCCCGCCACCCACGACAGCAGGTCCGGCTTCAAGCCGCTGGCGCCGGGATCGTTCGACATCGTTGGTGCTCCTTCCGTCCCCGACGGTCCAGAGATCGGCGCGCCGATCGCGTCGCGGTAACCTATCACAATCCGTATGGCTTGCAATAACCCCGCCCGGAACCGCACTAGTCTCCCGATAAACAGCAGTATTCTGGCGCCAAAGTCTGCCTTTGTTGTCGAGCCGCAAGGATTGACGTCGATTTGCGGTGGCGGTAGTCTCGCTCGCTATGCAAGCCAGTTGGCTTGCAAACAGACGAGGCCGGGAACTTGTCCAGACGGTTTCAAGGCAGGCAAGCGCTCGTCACCGGGGCCACGCAGGGCCTCGGTCTCGAGGTCGCGCGCTTGCTGCACTCCGAGGGCGCCGCCGTGATCCTGACCGGCCGGGACGACGCCCGAGCCGCGTGCCGCGCTCCAGGGGATCGAAGGCTGCGAGTACTGGCATCTCGACGTGCGCGAGGAGGCCGACTGGAATCAGACCGCGGAGCGCCTACGCACCGAGCGGCAGCCGCTCGACGTGCTGGTCAACAACGCCGCGATCGTGCGCTACGAATCGCTGCTCGAAAGTTCGACGGCGAGCTTCCGGGAGGTCATGGAGACCAACCTGATGGGCGTCTTCTTCGGCATGCGGGCGCTGATCCCGCTGATGGTGCGCGGTGCCAGCATCGTCAACATCTCGTCCTGCTCCGGTCTCGAGGGCATCAACGGAGCCTCCAGCTACGTCGCGTCGAAGTGGGCGGTCACGGGATTGACCAAGGCCGCGGCGCTCGAGCTCGGCCGCCGTGGCATCCGCGTGAACTCCGTGCACCCGCGCTCGATCGCGACCGAGATGATCGCCGACAAGATGACCGAGGCCGGCGACGAGGCGCTCTTCGGCCGCCAGGCCATCCCGCGGGTCGGGCTGCGCGAGCGAAGTCGCCGCGATGGTCGCGTTCCTCGCCTCGTCCGAGAGCAGTTACTGCACCGGCGGGACGTACCTGGTCGACGGCGGCTACATGGCGGGCCAGGTCATACCCACGTTGCCGATGTCCTGAGGAGTGCAGGCTCGATGACTCAGCGCAGCTCTGACCCGTATCTCGTCCTCTGCTCGGCCACGATTTTCGATCGGTCGCTGGAGGACAAGATCGAGGCCGCCGCCGGCGGCGGTTTCAAGGGCGTCACGTTCTGGCCGCACGATTGCGCCGGCGCGAAGGCGCGCGGACTCAACGACGGCGCGATCCGCCGGTTGCTCGACGACAACGGTGTGGCCGTGGACGGTGTCGACTGCCTGCTCGACTGGCTGCCGGGCGACCAGGTTCCGGACATGCCGGTGTTCCGCGCCACCGAGGACGATCTCTACGCTGTGGTCGAAGCGGTCGGCGGCGCGAGGTTCATCACCGTCGCGCAGGCCTTCGGCCAGGCCGTCGACGTCGCACGGGCCACGGAGCTCTTCGCCGGGATCTGCGAACGCGCCGCGCGCCGCAAGCTCCTCGTCACGCTCGAGCCCGTGGCCTGGGCCGGCATCGGCAGTCACGCAGTCGCAAGAGCGATCGTCGAGGGCTCGAAGGCGCCGAACGCGCGCATTGCGTTCGATGCGTGGGCGTTTTTCCGCGGCGGGAGCCGCATCGAGGACCTGCGGGCGACGCCCGGTGCCCTGATGGACAACGTCCAGCTCAACGACGGTCCGGTCAAGGCCTGGCCGGACCTGTTCGCGGAAGCGTCGGACCGGTTGTTGCCGGGCGACGGCGAGTTGCCCGTCGCCGAGACGATCGCCGCGATGCGGGCGAGCGGCTACGCGGGCCGCTGGGCGATCGAAGCGCCTTCCTCGAGGTGGAGAGATCTTTCAGCGAAGGAAATCGGCAGGCAATGCGGCGCGGCGATGCGCCGCTCGCTCGCCGTCCAGTGAGCACTTTCAGGGGGAAATACTCGATGATCCGCAAGACAAAGTCCGGATACGCCATCCCCAGGGCCGTACGAATCGCGCTGCTGGGCAGCGCCTGCGTACCGTTCGCCGGCCCCGCGCTGGCGCAGGACGCGGCGCCCGCGCTCGAGGAAGTGATCGTCACCGCGCAGAAGCGCGAGCAGCGACTGCAGGACGTGCCGACGACGGTCAGCGTGCTGTCGGGCGAGGCGCTCGATGCGGCGCAGATCACCGAGGTCAACCAGCTCTCGACGCTGTCGCCGAGCATCTTCATCAATTCGGACCAGACCGGCCGCAACTCGAAGGTCAAGATCCGGGGCGTGGGTCCGGACGAGCAGTCGACGCTGCGGCCCGCGGTCGGGTTCTTCTACAACGACATCCCGCTGCTCAACCAGCTGCAGGGGGGACTGTCCGTCGCGTCCGATCTGGATCTCGGCGATCTCGACCGAGTCGAGGTGCTGCAGGGACCGCAGTCCACGCTGTTCGGCGAATCCGTCTCGGGCGGCGCGATCGCGTTCTACAACCGCCGGCCGAGCGGCGAAGACCCCTTCAACGGCAAGGTGTCGATCGTGGCCGGCGACCACGACCTGCAGCAGATCCGCGGCAGCATCGGCGGACCGCTCGGCGAGAAGTTCGCGTTCCGCGCCGCCGCGCATCACAACGAGTACCAGGACCAGGTCGTCAACACGGTCGACGGCTCGCGACGCAAGCTCGAGGGCGAGGGCTACTCGGCGCAGTTGCTGTTCGAGCCGACCGACTATCTGCGCTTCATCCTCGAGTTCAACCACCGCGAGAGCCGGCAGGACGGCGGCGCGAACGACGGCATGGATGCGATCTCCTACGGTGCGGGCACGATCGCCGCCGCCGCTGCGCAGGGCATCACGCTCACGCCGCAGGACCCGTTCGACCGCAAGGTGCAGATGGTGTTTCCGTTCCACGAGGAGCTCGTGAACGAGCTCACCTCGCTGCATGTGAACTGGGACATCAACGACCAGTGGAGCCTGACGTCGGTCACGGGCTACCAGGACAACCAGGACCATTACGGCGGCGACGAGCCGATCGCCGGCGGCTACAACGCGAGCAACGGCGTGATCGTCGGCTTCTTCGCGACCGGTGAGCAGCGGATCCATTACACGACCGAGGAGCTGCGGCTCAACTTCGCGGGCGACAGGCTCGACTCGATGTTCGGCGTCTTCTACGGCGACTACCAGGCGCCGCTCTCGCGCGGCGACTTCGGCTCCGTGTTTCCGGGCTTCATTTTCCCGCTGGCGCAGTACGTCACGGTCGACAAGCAGACGTGGTCAGTCTTCAACCACAACTCGTGGCGGTTCAGCGGACGACTGGGAGCTCGTGTTCGGCGCGCGCTACACTGGAGGAGTCGGACGATGGCCAGAACGGCCTCGTGTTTGGTGTCGGCGCATATTCCGGTGCAGCCGCTCGACACCAGCCTCTTCCCACAGGTGAGCTCGGACGAGGACGCCTGGGGCGGCACGCTCAAGCTGCTGCGGGACCTGAACGACCAGGTCACGGTGTACGCCGGCATCGACCGTGGCTTCCGCCTGGGCGGCATCAACAATCTCGGCCAGCCGAACTACGACACCGAGATCGCTCTCAACTACGAGATCGGGCTCAAGGGACTGTTCCTCGACAACACGCTGCGCCTGAACGCGAGCGTGTTTCTCACCGACTACGACGGTTACCAGGTCGTGCAATACAACTCCGAGGCTTTCACGTTCATCGTGCAGAACGCGGACGTGATCGGCCAGGGCGTGGAGCTCGACGCGCAGTGGGCACCGACCAGCGGTCTCGAGCTTGGCGCGAGCGTCGCATGGAACGACACGTACTACGACAGTTTCCTCGGGGCGCCGTGCGACAGCTATCAGCTCGCGATTCGGCACGTGCCCGAACGATCCCGTCGCCGGCGCCCAGGACCTGACCGACGAGCAGCTGTCCGCCGCTCCGAAATGGGTCGGCAACCTGAACGCTCAGTACACCGCCGGGCTCGGCTCCACCTCGCTCGAATGGTTCATGCGCGGCGAGTACGTCGTACCGCGGGCTCGAGCCTGTCGCACCCGGTCGGCGATGGCGGCGATCCGATGCAGGAGATCGGCTCGTACGGTCTCGTCAACGCGAGCCTGGGCATTTCGTCGGACGCGGGGCTGGGACATCACGCTGTGGGGCAAAAACCTCACCGACAAGGACTACTTCACGAACATCTCGCGAGCGCCGGTGGGCTCGGAGCCCGACTACGTGACCGCCCGCATCGGGATGGAGCGAAGCTACGGCGTCAATCTCTCGTACAGCTTCTGATCCGCGAGACGAGCCGTATCGTAGTCACGTCAGCGCACGCGATTCATCAACGTCCCGATGGGTTCGATGGTGATTTCGATCTCATCTCCGGCAGCGAGGGTGAAATCCCCCTCCGGTACGATCCCGGTGCCGGTTAGGAGGTAGCAGCCATTCGGGAAGGAGCACTCCCGGAATAGGAAGCCCACGAGCTCCTCCGGGCTGCGCCTCATCTGCGACAGCCGGGCCGAGCCACGATAGACGTCAGTTCCGAGTCGCGCGACCCGCAGGGCGATCTCCGTCGACGGCGCCAGGCGTTCTTCCGAAATCAGCAGGCAGGGCCCCAGCGCACAACCGCCGTCGTAGATCTTGGCCTGCGGCAGATACAGAGGATTGGCGCCCTCGATGCTTCTCGAGCTCATGTCGTTGCCGATCGTATAGCCGAAGATGAGCCCCTCGCGATTGACCGCCAGCGTCAGCTCGGCCTCCGGCACGTTCCACGGAGAATCCGCGCGGATCCGCACCTCATCGCCGTGGCCGACGACGCGATGCGGTGTCGCCTTGAAGAAAAGCTCGGGTCGCTCGGCCTGATAGACGCGGTCGTAAACGTCCGCCTCACGCGCCGACTCCTCCATGCGAGCCTCGCGGCTGCGGTAGTACGTGACGCCCGCGGCCCAGACTTCCTGACCCTCGAGCGGCGGATGCAGATTTCCGGCGACGCGTGCGTCGCCGACTTCCTCGAGGCGTGAGCGCAGCCACGCGACGGGCTCGCTCGCGCGGAAGAGCGCGTCGAAGGAGAAGTCGCGTGCGCGATACCAGCGCTGCTCCGCCAGCACCAGGATCCCCGACGGCGTCTGATAGACCTTCACGCTGGATCAGAACCGGGGTGCGACCCTGTTTCGGGCATATCAGATCGTGTATGCGACGGCCATCGTCGCGACGCCCACGGCATAGAGAATCAAGGCTGCGCCGATGAACTTCCGCGAGCTCGCCGGCCCCTTGGCAAACTCATCCCACACGAACACTCCCCAGAGCGCGCCGACCATCGGAGCGCCGCTCCCGATACCGACGCTGATGGCGACGCCGACCAGGCCCGCGGAGATGAAGTTGAACACGGTGCCGCTGCACCAGACCGCGCCGGCGAGAAGCCCGAGGACGTGCCAGGTCGTGGAACCGCGGAAGTATCCGCTGATGTCGCCAGCCTCACCGACCAGCGGCCACCTGACCAGGATGGGAATGGCAATCAGCGTCGCCAGGCAGGCACCCACCATGTAGAGAACCGACACCGTATAGGAGTCGAGCGCGGAGCTGCCGCTGATTGCTGCGGTGACGAACGGCGGAAAGAATCCGATCAGCAGGCCGGATACCAGAGCCAGCGTGATGCCCTTGGTCTTGTCGACCGTGGTGACGTGGCCGAGACGCCGATACGCCGTGGCGGTGACCTGCGCGGCGACGAGCAGGATGAGGGCGCTCACGGCCAGCACCCACCCGTTGCCGACGGGCTGCAGCCAGTAGCTCGCGCCGAGGCCGAGCACGATGGCGGGAATCGCCGCGATCGGGAACGCCACCGCCAGCCCCGCGATGACGATCGCCGTGAGCAGCAGGATGTTGCCGATGTTCCAGATGAACCCGCCGACGATCGCAAATGCCGCCTCGCGCGCCCCGGCCTGGAATACGACGTCGAAGAAACCAAGGCCGTCCCCGGGCCCGAGGGTGACGCCGAAGAGGATCGCCGTGATGAGGAAGCCAAGCGTGTAATCGATGTAGAAGTACTCGAGCCGCCAGCCCGGCAGCTTCTTCAGGAAGTTGGGCCACGAGCCCCAGCACACCATCGAGATGAGCATGAGGATGAGGGCGACGAAATAGGTTTGCGGTGCGTACACGGCTCAGAACAGTGCGATCGGATTGACCGGGGAGCCCGTCCCGCCCTTGATCCGGAGCGGCGCCATCGTCACGAGAAAGTCGCTGCGCTCGAGCTCGTCGCAGAGCTCCACCAGCGGTTCGAGCGCCGGGATGTCGAGCAGGATCAGCCCCATCGCGGCGAGCGCGATCGCGTGAAAATAGATCACGTAGCGCGCACCGTACGGATTCGGGAACGCATCCACGCAGTCGCCCGAGTACACCGCGATCTCGCGCGAATGCATCCACTTGATCGCATCCGGCATGATGCCGACGCGCTGGCCGAGGTTCTCGGGACCTTCCGCCGCCTCGCGTTTCTGCAGCCCCGTATAGACGAAGATGCAGTCGCCCGATTCGACGCGGACACGTTGACGCTTTTCGGCGGCGTCGAGGTCCGCCGCATACACGCCCTCGTCGGGCGTCAGCCACTCCACACCGCGCGCTGCCAGCGATGTTGAGCAGCACGCCGCGCGTGAAGATCCCATCCTTCTGCGCGAGCATGTCGGCAAACGTGAGCCCGCTCGGCAGCGCGACCTCAGCGGCCTTGCGGCCGTTGTAGATCTCCTCGCCCCGGTAGACGTGCGCGATGGCGTCGAGATGCGTGAGCGCGAAACCGTGCATGTCGAGCGTGAGCGCATCGACCGCGCCGATCGGGTAGTGCGCCTGGTAGCACATCGTGTGGCGCACGGGAGAGGGATTGTTGGCGGACTGCAGGGTGTTGAGATCGCGCGCCAGCGACAAGGCGCGACCGGTGCGCACCAGCGAGGCCGCCGCGATGCGTTTTGCGTCGGTGATGTAGTTGAGCGTGCCGAGCTCATCGTCCTTGCCCCAGCGCCCGGCGTTGTTGAGCTCGTCGAACAGCGCATCGAGCGCGGCTTCCGGCGGGAACTCTCTCTTTGCTTTCATCGCGCGTCCCCCGCGTCATTCCAACCGGACGACTTCGTGCCGTTCGCCGAATCGATAGAGCGCCTGGACGACGCGCAGCGTCTCGAGGTTGTCCCTGCCGTTCGTCAGCGGCTGGCCGCCGGTGGCGACCGCTTCCAGCAGCGAGGCCATCGGGCCGATGAAGGCCGTCGGGATCCAGCGCGTGGTCACCGGGTAGTGCAGCCAGCCGTCCGTCGGCAGCACGCGCGAGTTGAGCTCGAGCGTGTCCGCACGGCCGCGCGGATAGTCGTACATGAGGCCGATCGTGCCGCGGATGCTGCCCTGCGTACCGTCGATGCGGAACTCCGCGCGCGGATCACCGGTGCGGTTCTTGTGGAAGCTGCGCAGCAGCGCGCGCGTTTCGCCTTCGAACTCGAGCACGCTGATCGTGCGCGTCTCGCCCTGCTCCGGCTGACCGGGTTCGCGCGCCTGGGTCCCGTATGCATAGAGAGGATTCCTTCCGATCACGTACCGGACAGCGTCGATGAAGTGGATCGTGAACTGGTTGAGATCGAGTCGCGGCTGCTTCGCGACCCAGGCCCAGTTCTCCCACGGCGTGTAGACGTGGAAATCCCAGGTCATCTCGAAGGGGTCGCCGATCCAGCCGGCCTTCACCATGGCGCGAGTCGCCGCGACGCTCTCCGAGAAGCGCAGCTGCTGGTTCACGGCCATCAGTCGCTTGCGCTTCTCGGCGTGTTCCACCAGCCGGACCGCCTCGTCGAAGTCGTACGAGATGGGCTTCTGGCAGAGCAGGTGCTTGCCCGCATCGAGCAGCGGTGCGGCGATCCCGCACTGGACCCATGGGAAGACCGCGATGTCCACCACCGCCACGTCCCGGTCCCGCGCGATCTCGTCGACCGAGTCATAGACTCTGGACAGGCCGTGTCGCTCCGCCACCGACTTCGCCTTGGCCTTGTCGAGATCGTGGATCCCGACGACCTTGAGACCATGCGCCGCGTACGCGGGGAGGTGTGCGAGATCGGCGATCTCACCGGCGCCGACGATCGCGATCGGCACCTTGTGACTCTCCGGGACCCGGATCGCGATGGTCTCTCTGATCGGCGCAAAAATATCGGGCATGAGGAACTACTCCTGTGCCGTTCCCGCCTCAGGCTTTCCTAAGGATTCTGACTTGTTGAGCCTTTAAGTGACATGTTAGCCTACGGCAGATACACCGATCAACGCGCCTCAGTGGCCTGTTTCGCGGGCTGCTAACATGTCAGATCAACAGAGCTTGTCCCCAAGCAGCGACGGATTCGCCCTTCGCGACCGCGTCGCGCTCATCACGGGCGGGGCCGGCGGCATCGGGCTCGCGGTCGCGCTCCGCTTCGCACGAGCGGGCGCCCACCTGGTACTCGCCGACATCAGGCTCGACGCCGCGCGGCAGGCGGCCGACGCCCTGACGAAGGTCGGTCACCCGGCAATCGGCCTGGGCGGCGACGTGAGCAAGGCGTCGGAGGCGCAAGCGCTCGTCGACGGCGCGCTCGAACGCTTCGGACGCATCGACATCCTGGTCAACAACGCCGGCCGCATGGGACGCGTCGCACCACTCTGGGAGCTGCGCGACGACGACTGGAACGACGTGCTCGCGGTGGACCTCACGAGCGTGTTCCTCGTGAGCCGCGCGGTGATTCCGCAGATGCGCGCACGCCGGAGCGGCTGCATCGTGAGCGTCTCGTCGATCGCCGGGAAGGAAGGCACGCCCGGGCTCGTCCCCTACTCGGTTGCGAAGGCCGGCATCATCGCGTTCACCAAGGCGCTCGGCAAAGAGGTCGTCGCGGACGGCATCCGCGTCAATTGCGTGGCACCAGGCGTGGTCGAGACGCCGCTGCTCGATCAGCTGCCGCCGGAGTCGACGCAGGCTGATGCTGAGCAAGGCGCCGATGGGCCGGTTTGGAACGGCGGACGAGGTGGCCGCCGTGGTGCATTTCCTCGCATCGGACGCGGCGAGCTTCATCACCGCGCAGTGCTTCGATGTGAGCGGCGGGCGCGCCACGTACTGACCCGCAAGGAGCAACCCGATGAAACGCAGCGTCGAGCGCATCCTGACCACTCACACCGGCAGCCTCCCGCGGCCGGAGAAGCTCGTCGAGCTGATGTTCGCCAAGGAGGAAGGGCGCGAGGTCGATGCCCGCGTGCTCGCGGAGCGCGTGCGCAAATCCGTGCGCGAAGTGGTCGAGCGCCAGCAGGCGGCCGGCATCGACGTCGTGAGCGACGGCGAGATGAGCAAGCCGAGCTACGCCACCTACGTGACCGAACGGCTCACTGGCTTCGGCGGCAAGTCCGAGCGGCCCAAGCTGAGCGACATCCTCGAGCATCCCAACGTCGCGAGCCACTACTTCAACGACCCCGGCGTGCAGCGCCTCAACATGAACCGGCCCGCGTGCAACGGTCCCGTGGCCCGCAAGGGCATGGCCGAGGTCGACGCCGACATCGCGAATTTCAAGCACGGGCTCGCTGAAGCCGCGGTCGAGGAGGCGTTCATGACCGCGGCGTCGCCCGGGGTCGTGTCGATGTTCCTCGGCGACACGCATTACAAGGACGAAGAGGCGTTCCTGTGGGCGGTCGCGGAAGCGATGAAGCCCGAGTACGAAGCGATCGTGCGCGCGGGCTTCCTGTTGCAGCTCGACTGCCCGGATCTCGCGATGACACGCCATCGCGAGTTCGCAAACCGGCCGGTGGAGGAATTCCGGGACTACGCGCGCCTGCACATCGAGGTGCTGAACGCCGCCACCGCAAGCATTCCGCCCGATCGCCTGCGCGTGCACCTGTGCTGGGGGAACTACCCCGGCCCGCACCATCGCGATGTGCCGCTCGAGCAGATCATCGACCTGGTCCTGAACGTGCGTGCGCAGGGGCTCTGTTTCGAAGCCGCCAACTCGCGCCATGCGCACGAATGGAAAGTGTTCGAGAAGGTGCGCCTGCCCGAAGGCAAGCTACTGATCCCGGGCGTGATCGAATCGATGTCCAACCGAATCGAGCACCCCGAGCTCGTCGCCGAGCGCATCGTCAAGTTTGCAAAGATCGTCGGCCGGGAGAACGTGATCGCCGGCAGCGATTGCGGCTTCGGCACGTTCGTCGGTGTGGCGCTGGTCGAGCCCGAGATCGCCTGGGCCAAGCTCGCGGCGCTCGCCGAAGGCGCGCGGCTGGCGTCGGCCGAGCTCTGGTAGGCGGCGTAGCTGGAGAGAAGACCGGCAGCGTGAAGGCAATCGCTCTTCAGGAGATCGGGCGCATCCCGGCACCGGGAGACAACGTCGCGATCGCGACGCGGCGCCTGCCCGCAGGCACGCAGGTCGAGCTCGGCGGTCGTGTCCGCAGCCTCACCCATACGATCCTCGAGGGCCATCGCTTCGCGATCGAGCCGATCGCAGAGGGTGAGCCCCTGCTGTCCTGGGGATTGCCGTTTGGCCGCGCATTGCGCGCGATCGAGCCTGGCGAATACCTGTGCAATGCGGGGATCCTGGAGGCATTGCAACTGCGCAACCTCGACTTCGCGCTGCCCCGGCACGCGAACTTCGAGAACTACCATCGCTCCCTACGAGCTCGACGAACAGGCGTTTCGCCCGGGCACACAGGTGCCGCTGCACGCCGAGCGCGGCACCTTCGCGGGCTACCCGCGCCCCGGCGGACGCGGCGTCGGGACGCGCAACGTCATCGTCCTGCTCGGCACGACGTCCTTGAGCGGCAGCTTCGTCAAGGCGCTCGAAGCGCGGCTGCGGGCGGAATCCGCGGGGTACGCGAACCTCGACGGCATCGCGGCGGTGGCGCACACCGAAGGCGGCGGAACCTCACCGCCCAACAACCTCGAGTTCGTGCTGCGCACGCTCGCCGGGTTCATCGTCAATCCGAACGTAGCCGCGTGCCTCGCCGTCGACTACGGCAGCGAAGTCTTCACGAACGCGATGCTCGAAGAGTACATGCGCGCGCACGGCTATCCGCTCGAGCACGTGCTGCATCGCTTCTACTCGATCCGCCAGGACCAGGCGGCCGCGCTCGACGAATGCGCGCAGATCGTGCGCCAGTGGTTCGAGCCCGCGAGCGCGATGCCGCGCTCGGCCCAGCCGCTCTCGCAGCTCCGGATTGGCCTGCAGTGCGGCGGGTCGGACGCCTTCTCCGGAGTGTCCGGCAATCCGCTCGCCGGCTGGGTCGCGCGGGAAGTGATCCGCCATGGCGGCTCCGCCAACCTCGCCGAGACCGACGAGCTGATCGGAGCCGAGTCCTACATCCTCGCGAACACGCGCGACCTCGCCACGGCGCAGCGCTTCCTGGAGAAGATCGAGATATTCAAGGAGCGCGTCGCCTGGCACGGCCACAGCGCGGAGGGCAACCCGACCGGCGGCAACAAGTTTCGCGGTCTCTACAACATCGCGATCAAGTCGATCGGCGCGGCGCGCAAGAAGGATCCGGATGTGCGCCTCGACTACGTGATCGACTACGGCGAGCGCATGACGCAGCCGGGCTACTACTTCATGGACAGCCCGGGCAACGACCTCGAAAGCATCGCCGGCCAGATCGCCGCGGGCTGCAACCTGATCTTCTTCACCACGGGCAACGGCTCGATCACGAATTTCCCGTTCGTGCCGACGATCAAGTTCATCACCACCACCGGGCGCTGGAACCTGCTGTCGAAGGACATGGACGTGAATGCCGGGCGCTACCTCGACGGCGCGTCGATGGAGGAGCTCGGCATGGAAACCTTCCACTACACGGTGGAAGTTGCCTCGGGCACGCGCAGTGTCGGCGAGCGCGCCGGGCACTCGCAGGTGTCGATCTGGCGCGACTGGCAGCAGACGGATCGCTCGCGTCTCGACGAGCTGCGCAACGCGCCGGCGCCTGACGGCCAGCCGATTCCCGTCGTCGCGGCGAGTGCCGAGGAGGCACGCTTCGGCGCGTTGCTCACGCCGCACGGGTATGTGCCGGACCAGGTCGGCCTGATCATGCCGACCAGCCTCTGCTCGGGACAGATCGCGCTGCGGATCGCCCGGGAGCTGAACGAGACGATTCCGGCGGGCGCGCGCGGCGTATCGCGCTTCGTCGCTCTGCCACACACCGAAGGCTGCGGCGCCTCCGCCGGCGAGAACGAGGAGCATCAGCTGCGCACGATGGCCGGCCACCTGCTGCATCCGTTCGTGAGGACGGCGCTGTTGCTCGAGCACGGCTGCGAGCGCACGCACAACGACCTGATGCGTCATGCGCTCAAGGAGCGCGGCATCGACCCGGGCCGCTTCGGTTACGCGAGCATCCAGCTCGATGGCGGGATCGACAAGGTCGTTCGCAAGGTCGAGCACTGGTTCCTGGAGCAGCTGCCGGACACGCCGCCCGCCGAGCGTCACGAGGTGGGTCTCGAGGCGCTGTCACTCGGTCTGCTTTCCATCGGGCCCGTGTCACCGCCCGCGGCGCGCGCGCTGGCGCAGGTAGCGGCGGCGATCGCGGGCAGCGGCGGCACGGTCGTTATCCCAGCGAATGCTTCGCTTCTGAGATCGGCCGAATTCATCGAGGGACTCGGCTGGACCGCAGCGGCCACACCGAGCCTGCAGTATGGGCAGGCCGTCCTGCAGGCTGGGTCTGCATGTCATGGCCACGCCCACGGCGGACGGCGTGGAGACCGTGACGGGTCTCGGCGGCACCGGCGTGCATCTGATGCTCGCGTGCGTGGACGGTCCGCCGCTGCAGGGCCATCCGATGATCCCCGTGCTGCAGATCGCCGCGGATACGTCGTCCGCGCGCCGCTTCCGCCAGGATCTCGATCACCTGATCGACCCCACGCACGACGTCGAGGACATCCGTCGCGATCTGCTCGGGCTGCTCTGCCGGGCCGCGTCGCGCGACTACGCGCCCAGGCTCTGGGCCGCGGGCCATGTGGACTTCCAGCTCACCCGCGGCCGGCTCGGCGTGTCGCTCTGAATAACTAAAGACCCCACATGTTCACACCAGAATCGTCGACGATCGCATTGCTGCTGATCGTGGTCTCGATGCTGTGCTGGGGATCATGGCCGAACCTGCTCAAGGTCCTGCCCGGATGGCGGCTCGAATACTTCTACGTCGACTACACGATCGGCTTCCTGCTCGCGATGCTCGTCGTCGGTGCGACTGCGGGGTCGACGGGCCTGGTGGGTCTCGATTTCCTGGATCGCCTGATCGCTGCGGGCTCGCGCGAAGCGGCTCTCGCCGTTGCGGGCGGACTGCTCTGGAACATCGGCAACATCTTCCTGCTCAACGCGATCATGATCGCGGGACTCGCCGTGGCGTTTCCCATCGCGTCGGTGCTGGCGATCACGCTGGGCGTCGGAATCAGCTACTGGGCGCAACCGATCGGCAACCCGGCGTGGCTGGTCGCCGGTTCGATCGTTCTGGTCGCCGCGGCCTGCATCAATGCGCAGGCCTATCGCGAGCTCGGCGGCAGCTCCGCTTCGAAGAAGCGGAAGCTCGGTATCGCACTCGCGCTCGTGGCCGGCGTTCTCGTCGGGATCTTCCCGCCCTTCGTCGGCGGCGCGATCAGCGGCGAGCACGCCCTCGATCCCTACGTCGCGACGATCTTCTTCATGCTCGGTGCATCGATCGCGACTTTCGTCGGCATCCCGCTGCTCCTCAGGAAGCCCTTCATCGGCGAAGCCGCGAGCCCGAAGGGATACACCGAGGGCCCGGCGCGCGCGCATCTGTTCGGTTGGCTCGCGGGCGCGATCTGGTGCATCGGTACGTTCTCGAACTTCATCTCCGCCGGACTGGTGGGCGTCGCGATCAGCTGGGGCATCGGCAGCGGTGCGCCGATGGTGGGCGCGCTATGGGGCATCCTGCTGTGGAAGGAATTCCACGGCGCGAGCCGCCGCGCGTGGCTGCTGATCGGCACAAGCCTGGCGCTCTATGCCGCGGGTGTGGTGCTCGTCGCGATCGCGTACCAGCTTCGCTAGACGTGACGGATACACCGGCCAGAACTTTATCCACACTGAATAATTTTCAACGAGCGCGCCGCTCGCTGCTGACGCACGGATCGCGCGATTCGAGATCTTCTCTGGCACTGTCGTCACATCACGACAAAGTTCGCCGGGAATCTTCATGTGTTTCCCGGCACTCTATTTGCGATGGATCGTTCGTGACCCGTCAGTCGTCATTCCATGGAATCAAGGAGGTTCCGTCATGAAACGCTTTGTCGCATTCGCAGTCGCAGCCCTGCTCTCAACCGTGGCGTTGGGCCAAACTCAAACGCCTGCTCCGCCGCCATCGTCCACGCCTCCCGCAGACTCTTCGGCTGCACCTCCGCAGACGGAACCGAGCTCCGCAACCAACGCGGGCGGATCGATATTCGATACGCTGGATGCGGATCACGACACCAGCATCTCGCAGTCAGAAGCACAAGCCCATCCGACAGTCGCAGGGAATTTCGCGTCTGCCGATACCAACAGTGATGGCAAGCTCTCGCGCGAGGAGTTCGGTGCGGCGTTCAAGACGCAGTAGGTAGTTGCCGGTACCGCCGAGGCGGCCCAAGGGACCGCCTCGGCGTAGCCAGCCGGAGCCCTCGGTTCCAGAATCGGCACCGCCAGGAAGAACCGCGCGCGTCAAGATTCGGATCAGGCCGTGAAGCCGCCGTCGACGACCACGGTCGAGCCGGTCATGTACGACGCCTCGTCCGAGGCGAGGAACGTGATCGCCGCGGCGATCTCTTCGGGTCGTCCGAAGCGCTTGATCAGGCAGCGCGGCGCGACATGGACCCTGATCACCTCTTCGACGGGCATGCCAAATTCCGCGATCACGCGCTGCAGCGCCGGCGTGTCCGTGATACCGGGACACACGCAGTTCACGCGTATGCCGAACGGCCCCAGGTCCATGGCCATGGACTTGGACATCTCGATCACGGCGGCCTTGCTCGCGTTGTAGGTCATCCAGTCGGGCATCGCGACGAGCCCGTTGATCGAGGCAACGTTGACGATCGCGCCGCCACCATGGGTCTTCATGACCTCGACCGCGTGCCTGGTGCAGAAGCTGGTGCCCATCACGTTCACGCCCAGCACCTTTTCCCAGTCGGCGCGCGTCGCCTGCTCCACCCGCAGGTGATGGAACGACGCGGCGTTGTTGACCAGCACGTCGACACGTCCCCAGAGCTCGACGGCACGGCCGACGATCCGTGCGGCGGCCGCCTCGTCGGACACATCGGCGACCAGGGCCGCGGCTTGGCCGCCCTGCGCCTTGATCGACGCGGCGGTCTCCGTGCCGCTGCTCGCTTCGATATCCGCGACCAGCACCGAGGCGCCATCACGGGCGAACTGCAACGCCGTGGCCCGGCCGATGCCCGATCCCCCGCCCGTAACGATCGCGATCCGGTCCTTGAGTCTCATGCGGGTGGTCAATTCTTGTCGCCTGCGCCCGCGGGCAGCACGTTGCGGGTCCGGCGGGCCATGGATTCGGAATGCACCGGGCTCTCCCCGAAGGCAAGGTCATGCAGTGGCGGTACCGCGATGTCGAAATGACCGTAGTCGTCGCGTCCCCTCGCCAGCAGCACCATATCGCGGGCGCTGCCCTGCTGCACGACGTCCGGCGAAATGTAGCGGACCGCGAGCCCCAAACGCGATGTGTCCGACGTGTTCGGCCCCGACCCGTGCACGATGCCGATGTGATGCAGCGAGAATTCGCCCGGCTGCAGCACGAAGTCGACGGCCTGCCTTTCATCGACCTCCACGGCGATCTCCTGGCCGCGCGAAAGCATGTTTGCTTCGGCGTAAGTCTCCCGCTGCGGCAGCAGCCCGCGGTGCGTGCCGCGGACCACGCGCATGCAGCCGTTTTCCCGCGTGCTCGGCACGAGTGCGATCCACGCAGTCGTGACGTTGAGGGGCGTCAATCCCCAATAGGCCGCATCCTGGTGCCACGACACATACGCCTTGTCATGGGCGAACTTCGGGAACCACTGCGAGCCCCACACCATGATGTCCGGACCCAGCACGGACTCCACGGCGTCCAGGACCCGCGGATGAAAGACGATGTCGCAGACCCACCGCAGGAAGAGATGCGTGTCGATCAGGTACGGTCCCCACTCCCGCGGTGGGCGCGCTTTGAGCCTTTGACCGTGCGGCTGCCAGTAGTCGAGAAACCGGCGGTAACGCAGCGCGGCCTCCTCTTCGGAGAACGCACGCAGCGGGACGTGGTAGCCCCGTTCACGATACGCGGCCGCCTCAATAGCGGTGAGCATGGTCCGATTCTCCTACTCCGGCGGGTTGGCCGGAAGCAGAGCATCGAGCTGCTGTTCAAGCGCGCTGATCTGTGCCCGCAGGCCCTCGTAGTCGCGGCGGAAGTAGGTCTCCGAAATGTCGTGCTTGAGGAGCTGCTGCAGGCTCGGCGGGATGGGCTTGTCGGCGCGAATCGACTGGAACCACAGCGCGACCAGCTTTGGACGCAGCGCAATGAGGCTCGCGAATGCGCGGTCGTGCGGATCGGCACCGTCGCGTGGACGGCGGGCGAGCGCGGCGGGCAGCGTGCCGAAGGGCTTGTGCGGCTCCGCCTGGTACCAGAACGCGGTACTCGAATAATCATTGCCGAAATTGTTCGCATGACCATGCTCGATCGTCATGCGGATCGACTTGCGGAAACGCACCGGGTCGTTCACGTAGAACCGGTACATCGAGATCTTGCCGCTGTAGTCGAGATTGCCGATCAGGTGAAAGCCCGTGTAGGGCCCCGCGTACTCGGCCGTCGGACAGGCGCCGCCACCGAAGATCTCCTCGCTTCCCGTGCCGTGAAACGACGGCGGCCAGGCCTCGCCGTCGATGAAGATCATGTCGTCGCCTTCCCCGTACCAGCGGGCGGTCGCGTTGTCGATGTTGAGGAAAATCCCGACCAGGCTGCCGTGCCCCGCGGCGTCTAGCACCACGTAGTTGTCCTTGCCGGTGTCGTTGATGGCGCCGTGCAGCGTCGTGTTGACGGTCGAACCGATCGCCTGCGTGGGATTCTCGCGCTTCCAAGTGGCGTGGAAGCGGCCGAGTCCCGCCGGAAGTGCGCTCATGCGCTCGTACTCGATGTGATACCACACCGCAGCCACGGGATCGGGTCCCTCGTTGGTGAGCGTGAATCGCGCGCCTTTCGCATACGGCATCGGGAAGTAGCTGTTGAAGCCGTAGGTGCCGAACACGCCGAGGTCGCCCGGGTTGACCGTCACCATCAGCGACGAGAAGAAGCGGGGGCGCTCCTGCCCGAGACCGAAGAAGTCGCCGAACGGCACCTCGACGCAGGGCGCCTCCTCGCCGTCCCAGTACGCACGCAGCACCAGGTCGCGCAGGTAGTGCGGGCCGCCGAGGATGCTGAAGTACACGTGTCGCACGATGCCGGCGCCATCGAGCTGCGCGAGCTCGAGCGTCTCCCCGGCGGCGATCGGTCGGAAGTCGGAGTTGGCGCCGGACTGATCAAAGCTGGAGACGCGCGCCGTCGCCGTGTCGGTGAGCCGCATCATCCCATTGAACGGCGGCACCCCGAGCTCCTGCGCATGCAGGTCGAGACTCACGCCGATCCAGGTGATGAGCACGATCAGCAGTCGCATCGGAGTCACCTCATGGATTGAGGCGCGTGCGCAGCAGGATCACGCGATAGGGATCCCAGGTGGACGCGTTCCAGATGACATCGACGCCCTTTCCCGCGGGTCGGATCCATTCCTCGATGATGTTGGCGCCGTACAGCCAGCCGTAATCACCCTTCAGCATGTACGAGGACGGCGCCTGGCAGCGCTCGCCGCTGCACGCCGGATGGTGCAGCACGCCCCCGGCTGCGTACTGGTCGGCGACCGGCCGTTGGTCCGGATCACCACCGAATAACATATCCTGCGGCGGCGTCCACGGTCCCCACGGGTCATCGGCCGTACGCATGCGGATCGCGCCGTTTCCGACGACGACGCTCGCGCAGTCCGTGCGCGCGAATATCTGGAGCACGCCGCAATCCGGCAACAGCTGCGGGATCGGGAACTTGCTGATCCCGCCGCCGTAGAACATCACCCACTTCCCGAGCGGCTCCACCCACGCGACGCTCATGTGATTGACGACGTCGTGGATCTCCCGGGGCTGAATGCCGGCCTGCGAGGCATCGAGATCGACGGCAGCAGCGTCGCTCTCGTTGCGGCTGAAGCGCGGGGCACCGTCGGCGCCCGTACCGGTGTAGTAGTTGACGTCCCAGGAGAATCCCGGACCCTGCGGCATATCGACATAGGCGAAGTACAGCCCCAGGGTCGAGCCCTTGGAGTTCACGCCAATGAAACCCGGTCGACCCCAGAGAAACACGCGGCGGTTTCCGCCGGCACTGCCCGCGCTGCGATAGTCCTGTTTCGCGCGGCCCGGACCTCTCTCGAGCACGAAGTCCGCGACGGTGCGCACCGCGGGGTTGGTGAACTTGTTGGTGAGCCACTCGTGGACGTCGGTGTACTGCCGTGGATCGGTGAGGCTACGCACAGCGACGAGCTGGTGAATTGCGTACGCGCCGACACGGCCGAAATCGCTGTCGGCCCAGATGGTACTGGTCCGATCGGTGCAGAGGCCGCTGCCGGGAACGGGAGCGCTGGCAGCATCGAACACCGTGTCACGCGTGCAGCCTGCCGCGTTGTCGCTGCACGGCAGCGTGAGGCCGGGTTGCTTGTCGGGCGGCTCACCGAGAAAGCCGACCGACGCATCGCAGGTATAGCCTTTGCTGCAATCGGCATCCTTGCTGCAGCTCTGCGGTTTGCCGGTGATGAACAAGCCGAACTCACGCGTGCCGTTGCTGAAGCCGCCCAGGGGTGTCTTGAACTGCTCCATCGACCGGCCCGGATCGATGCCCGAAGCCTGGCTGGTTCCTTGATCCTGTCCGAGCCTGATGAAGGGAACGTTGCCGCGCGTGATCCGGGCCGGATCGGGCCAATCGGCGAGATCGATCGTGCCGAACGTGTCATCGTGCACAGGGCTGATGGGGTCACCTTTTTCGCCCGCGTGCGTGTCGCCAAACAGGAAGTGGATCTTCCCACCGTGCTGGTACGTCCAGCCCAGGTCGGTGCCGGAGTAGGCGATCGGGTGTGGTTGCCGATTGTCGGGATGCAGTTGCGCGTCCAACCCCACGAACGGCCCGAGGACTTCCGTCACTTCGGGAGCCGGCGCGGCAGCCGCCAGGCTCGAGACGACGATGCCGCAGAGCAGGCTCAACGATGTTCGTGGCATGGACATACGCTTAGCGCTCGATGTGTGTTCGCAGCAGGATCACGCGATAGGGATCCCAGGTGGACGCGTTCCAGATGATGTCCACGCCGTTGCCCGCAGGCCTGGTCCACTGCTCGATGATGTTCACGCCGTAGAGAAAGCCGTACTCGCGCGGGTTCACGCCGTCCCAGTTCGTATGCGGAGCGCACGTCTTCTCCACGCAGTCGGGATGGCGCAGCACGCCGCCCGGCGCGTACAGATTCTCCGGCGGACTTTTCGCCGGATCTCCGCCGACCAGGACATCCTGCGGCGGCGTCCACGGACCCCAAGGATCATCGGCCGTGCGCATGCGGATCGCGCCGTTGCCGATGACGACGTCCTTGCACTCGCCACGCGTGAAGAACTCGAGCACGCCACACTTGGGCGACGGGTGTGGGCAGCGTGATCATTCCGCCGCCGTAGAGCATCACCCACTTCTTGAGCGGCTCCACCCAGCTCACGCTTATCTGGTCCACGACGTCATACGGTTCTTCGGCTTGAACGCCAGCGCGGCGGGAGTCGAGATCGGCCGCGGCGGCGTCCTGTTCGTTGCGGCTGAACTGCGGGACACCCTTGGCATCGGTACCGGTGTAATAGTGAAGCTCGAAGGGAGAATCGCCTCCGGCGGGCATGTCGGCGTACGCGAAGTAGAGGCCGAGCGTCCGTCCCCGCGCGCCCACACCGACGAACCCCGGCCGCCCCCACAGAAAGACGCGTTGATTGCCACCGGCGCCGGTGGCGCCGCGGTAGTCCTGCTTGTCGCGGCCCGAACCGCGCGCGGGCACGAAGTCTGCGACGGTGCGCGGCGTGACGTTCGAAAACTTGTTGGTGATCCATTCGCGGATCGTCGTATATCGCCGGGGATCCGCGGTGCTGCGAATGCCGACCAGGTTCTTGATTCCCATGCCACTGATGCGCCCGACCTCGGTGTCCGCCCAGGCGGAGCTCGACCGATCGGTGCAGAAGCCGCTGCCAGGCACCGCCTTGCCGGCGGCATCGGAGAGCGTCTCGGCGACGCACGCCGGCGTACCGTCGACGCATCCGAAGGTCGCGCCCTTGTCGGTGTCGGGTCGCTCGCCGATGTAGCCCAACCCCACGTCGCACACG
Source organism: uncultured Gammaproteobacteria bacterium (assembly GCA_963728295.1). Classification (GTDB taxonomy): domain Bacteria; phylum Pseudomonadota; class Gammaproteobacteria; order Steroidobacterales; family Steroidobacteraceae; genus DATJKD01. The sequence continues at coordinate 1,159,756 of CAVSKB010000019.1, forward strand.
AGGCCGCTGCTGCAATCGTCATTCACGCGGCACGCCTGCGGCTTGGATGCATAGAAGAGGCCGAACTCGTCGCGCCCGTTACTGAATCCGCCCAGCGGAGTCTTGAAGGACTCCATCGCGTGGCCGGGATTGATCGCCGACATCTCCGTCGTGCCCGGGTTCTGTCCGAGCTTGATCAGTGGAATGTTCTGCGGCGTGATCAGCGCCGGATTCGGCCACTCCTTCAGATCGATCGTGCCAAAGCCATCGTCGTAGACCGACTTGCTCGATGCCTCGATCAGCTCGCCCTTCTCCGTCGCCGCGGTGTCGCCGAACAGGAAATGCAGCTGGCCCCGGTGCTCGTAGCTCCATCCCAGGTCCGTTCCGTAGTACTTGATTAGCAGTGGCGACTTGTTCGCGGGATGCAGCGGGGCGTCGACGCCGGTGAAGGGACCGAGCACGGTGGTCTGGCCCGCGGACGGATCAGCGGCGGCCAGCGGTTGAGCGGCTGCGAGCAGCAGGCCGGCCGAGACTGTACCAATTACCCTGTTCATGATTCTGCGCGACCCCCTTTGGCCGAAATACACATCCGCTGCATCACTTGCGGATGTGGGTTCTGAGCAGGACGACGCGATACGGATCCCACGTCGAGGCGTTCCAGAGGATGTCCACGCCGTTGCCGGCGGGACGGATCCACTGCTCGATGATGTTGGCGCTGTAGAAGAAGCCGTACTCGTCAGCGTGGTAGGCGAACATGTCGCTGTGCGGTGCGCACGTCGGATCGGTGCACGCCGCGTGCCGCAGCGCGCCGCCGGGGCCGTACTGCCCGATCGGTCCGTCGGCGGGGACACCGCCCGCGATCACGTCCTGCGGCGGCGTCCACGGACCCCAGGGATCGTCGGCTGTGCGCATGCGCACGGCGCCATTGCCCATGTTCACGGCCGTGCATTCGGCGCCGACAAAGAGCTCGAGCACCCCGCACTGCTTGAGTACCGCCGTGGGCAGCCTGGTCAATCCGCCCCCATAGAACATCACCCATTTGCCGAGCGGCTCGACCCAGGCGACCGACATCTGGTCGGAGATGTCGTGAAGCTCCTCCGGCTGCACGCCCGTGCGGCTCGAATCCAGGTCGAGCGGCTCCGCGTCTCTCTCGTTGGGACTGAAACGTGCGGTGCCGTTCACGCTGCCTGTGTAGTAATTGAATGTCCATGCGCGCGGCGTATCCGCCGGCATGTCGGCATATGCGAAATACATCGGCAGACTGCGTCCGTTCTTCGCGACCCCGATAAAGCCCGGACGCCCCCAGAAGAAGACGCGGCGGTTGTCGCCCGCACCCTGCGCCGGCCGATAGTCCCGCTGCGCGCTTGCAGGGTCGAAGCGCTCCACCGTTCGTGTCGTGACATTCACGAACTTGCTGGTCAACCACTCGTGGATGTCGCCGTACCGCTTCGGTGTCGCCTTGTCGCGCGCGCCGATCAGTACCCGGATGCCGATGGCGCTCAGCAGGTTCGACACCGGCCCGTTGCGCAGTGGGCTCGTCGGGTCCGTGCAGAGCCCGCTCGACGGAACGGGCTTGTCCGCCGCGTCGACCATCGTGTCGCTGGTGCACCCCGGCGTGCCGTCCCGACAGCCGATGGTGCCGTTCTCCTGCTGCGAGTACCGGCTGCCGAAGTAGCCGAGCTTCGTGTCGCACGTAAGGCCGTTGCTGCATTCCGCATCCTTCGTGCAGCCCTGCGGTTTTCCAATGTTGAACACGCCGAATTCCCGCGTGCCGTTGCTGAAGCCGGCCATCGGCGTCTTGCCGAGATCCATCGCGTGCCCGGGATCGATGGCCGACATCTCGGTCGTGCCCGGGTTCTGCCCGAGCCTGATCGGCGGAATGCTGGCCGGCGTGATGCGCGCCGGATCGGACCATTCGCGGAGATCGATCGATCCGAATCCGTCGTCGAAGCGCGAGCCCGTAGAGGCCTCGATCGGTGCATAGCTCTCCGTCGCCCAGCTGTCACCGAACAGGATCTTGAGCTCGGTCCCGTGCTGGTACGTGAAGCCGAGATCCGTGCCGTAGAACGCGATCTGATGCGGCGTCACGTTGTCGGGGTGCAGCGTCGCGCCCTCGCCGGCAAATGGCCCCAGGTAGGTCGTCGACTCCACCGTGGGCGAGGTTGCCGCCGCTGAATCGGCGGCCTCGGCGGTCGCAGTGGTGTTGTCGGCGCCGCTGCATCCCGCGAGCAGCATGACGATCAGCAGGTCCGTCCCGCCTTTCCGCATCGGCGTCTCCCGCGCTCCGTCCTATGCAGGCGTGGGCGCCTGCGGATGGAGCAGTTGCTTGTCCTTCAGGTCGCGCCAAAGCGCGGCCGGGATGGGCTCATCCAGCACGCTCGCGTTGTGCCGCGTCTCGTTCACGTTCTGACCGCCCGGGATGACACTGACGACCAGCGGATTTGCGAGGATGAACTGCAGAGCCGCGGCCGGCAGGTTGACGCCGTGTGACTGGCACACGGCGTCCAGCGCTCGTGCGCGAGCCACCACCTCGGCCGGCGCGTCCGCATAGTTGTACGTGCTGCCGCCTGCGAGTATCCCTGAGTTATACGGGCCACCGGCCACGATCCCCACACCGCGCCTGGCGCACTGCGGAAAAAGCGTATCGATCGGCGCCTGCTCGAGAAGCGTGTAGCGTCCGGCAATCAGGAACAGGTCCGGATCGGCGAGCTCGAGCAATCTCGCGCACGACTCCCACTCGTTGACTCCCGCGCCGATCGCCTTGACCTCGCCGCTATCCCGCAACTCAGCGAGCGCGCGCCAGCCGCCGCCGTCCATCAGCTCGCGGATGCGCGCCTCGGACCCCTCGCGTCCGCCGTGGGCAAAAGCGCAGATGTCGTGTGCGTACAGGATGTCGACGCGGTCCAGCCGTAAGCGCTCGAGGCTGTCTTCGTACGAGCGCATCACGCCGTCGTAGGAATAGTCGTAGTCGAAGCGCACCTGCGGCGTCTGCACGAAGAACATGCCGTTCACGTCCTCCCTGGCGCACGGCGTAAGCAGGCGGCCAACCTTCGTGGACACGATAAAATCCTCGCGCGGGTGCTGCGCGAGCAGTCGCCCGACGCGCACTTCGGAAAGCCCGAGACCGTACAGTGGCGCGGTGTCGAAATAGCGCATGCCGCTGTTCCAGGCCGCCGACAGCGTCCGGTCGCAATCCTGTTCGGAGAGCGGTCGCAGGTAGTTGCCGAGCGGCGCTGATCCGAAGCCCATGGCCGTGAAGCTCAGCTCCTTGCCGCCGCGCGTCACGAAACGCCGCCGGTCGGACACGTGCGATGTGCGAGTCATGTGGTGGCCTCGATCCGGCCGGCGATCACCCGGCCATTGCTTGTTGGGAAAAGCGCCGGCCGGTAATATCTAACATGTCACCTCTGCTTAGCAACCGGCATTCGCGCCACCTTGCAGAGCAGGGTCGAGCGCCGGCACGTGTAGCAGCCGATGCTTCAATCTGCGTAGGCTCGCAGCCTGATCCGGCGCGCCATGGCTACGTAACGAAATGTATTTATGGGCAATTATCCCGCCGGAGCGGGCCCGCGGCTCGACCTGGGCCCGCACCGTGCAACACCTGTCGAACACGACCCGACCCGAATCGCAGACCCTCGACGTCAAGCCTGGAACAGCCGGACACCCGCGGTGAGGAAATTGAATGGGAGCTAACTGACATGTTAGTATTCTGCCGACGCCGAAAGATCCGACGATGAACGACCAGCCTGGCGCCAGCACCTGGAGGAATCCCCTCGCCGTCGAGAACGCCGGCGCGGAGCGCATTTCGCGCGCGCTGACACTCGGCGCGGACCTGCGCCGCAAGGTGGCGGCCGGATGCGCACTCGGCACGTTCGTCCTCGAGAGTCCGGTGCCCGCCACGCTCGGCGCGATGGCGCTCGCGGGCTTCGACTTCGTCGTGATCGACATGGAGCATTCGACGATCGATTTCTCGCGCCTCGAGGCGCTCATCGGCGCGGGCCAGGCAGCCGGCCTCGCGACGCTGGTCCGTCCCTGGGGCGAGGACGTCGGGTTGATCGGCAAGATCCTCGATATCGGCGCGAACGGAATCATGGCATCGCACGTGGAGTCGCCGGCGCGGGCGCGCGCGATCGTGGAGCAGGCGCGGTTCGCTCCACTCGGCAATCGTGGTTTCTCGCCTCTGACGAAGTACGACGCTCTGGGCGAGCCGTTGCGGGTGCTCGGCGACGCGACCTACGTCGTGGCGCAGATCGAAGGACGGCAGGCGCTCGCGAACATCGCCGCGATCGCGGCGGTCCCCGGCGTCGATGCCGTATTCGTCGGTCCCTATGACCTGGCGCTTTCACTGGACGTGCCTCCCGGCAGTCCGCCGGTGTTTGCCGCCGCCGAAGAGCTTTCCAAGGCCGTACCGGACGGCGTCGCGCTCGGGATCTACATCGACGACCCGGCGAAGTGTGGCGACTGGGCCGCGCGGCGTTTCGCGCTGCAATGCGTCAGCTTCGACGGGCGCATGCTGGCGAACGCCGCCCGCTCGGTCGTGACGCAGGCGAAGCAGGCGATCAGCGAAAGAACGACACGATGACGGGTGACGCGTGACCTCGGATGCGGGCGCTGCGGACCTCATTTCCCAGTGCGCGGCGGTGCTGTACGGCGCGGAGTCGAGCCGGCGGCCGATCCAGCCGCTGACCAGCAAGTTTCCGCAACTCACGGTGCCCGAGGCCTACCGGATCCAGCAGGCGAACGTGGAGCGGCGGCTCAAGCGCGGCGAGCGCGTCGTCGGCCACAAGATCGGGCTCACGGCCCGGGCGATGCAGGAGATGTTCGGCGTCAACGAGCCCGACTACGGCCATCTGCTCGACACGATGTTGCACGACGAGCGCGTGCCGCTCGATCTCGGTACGCTCATCGACCCGCAGATCGAAATCGAGCCGGCTTTCGTGCTGGGGAGCAGACTGCAGGGGCCCGGCGTCGGGATCGCCGACGTGCTGGCCGCAACGGAGTACGTCTGCGTGTGCTTCGAGGTCATCGATTCGCGCATCATCGACTGGCGTGTCCGGCTGCAGGATACGGTCGCCGACAACGGTTCGAGCGCGCGCGTAGTGCTCGGCGCGTTCAAGGCAGACCCGAACACGCTGGATCTCGACAACCTGGAGACCGAGCTCGAGCTGGATGGAGTCGTTCGCGAGACCGGCAACACCAGCGCGATCCTCGGTCATCCGGCCAACGGCATTGCGTGGCTCGCGAACCGGATCTCGGAATTCGGTCTCACGCTGGAGGCCGGTCACGTCGTGCTGCCGGGAACCTGCACGCGCTGTGTCCGCATCGGCGGCCATGGCCGCGTGGCGGGGCGCATCGAGGGACTGGGTGAGGTAACGCTGCAACTCGTCGGGGCGCCGTCGGTGCCGAACAGGCAAGCAGCGGACGGGAGCTGAGCTTATGCGAGACACGACCGCCGCCGGGCTCGAGGCCACGATCCGCGAGTACTTCGATGCCTGCAACGCGGCCGACGCCGACGCGATCAGCGCGTGCTTCGAGCCGGACGGCGTGCACTATTTTCCCGCCGGCGCGCCGCAGGGCACCTTCGTCGGTGCCAAGGCGATCGCTGCCGGGTGGGTGAACGCGGTCCGCAACCTCGGTTCGATCTGGACCATCGACCGCATGATCATCGATGCGCCGCGGCTCGAAGCCGTGATCGAGTGGACGCACTTCAAGCCGAAACAGGGTCTGCACCTGCGCGGCGACGAATGGTACGTCTTCTCGAAGCGCGGGCTGATCCAGGAGATTCGCGCCTACTATTCCTGCCCGCCATCCACGACAGAACGACGCTCGCACGAGATCGGCGACTTCGACTATCGCGCGCGCGGCTATCCGATGACGCCGCCGCCCGTGAAGCGGTCGCAGCCATGAAGATCACAGCCGCGGAAAGCTTCGTGCTCAAGGTGCCGGTCGGCAACGCGATTGCCGACAGCATGCAGTTCGTGACGCACCTCGAATTCGCGGGCCTCACGATCGCGACCGACGCCGGTATCTCGGGAACAGGCTATACGATGACGGTGGGCGCCGGCGGCAGCGTGATCCAGGAGGCGCTCGACAGCCTGTTCATCGGCGATCTGGCGGGCAAGGACCCGCGCAACGTCCGCGAGATCTGGCAGCAGCTGTACTTCGGCAAGTCGCACTGGATCGGGCGCGCCGGTGCCACGACGATGGCGCAGGCCGCCATCGACATCGCGCTCTGGGACATCAACGCCAAGGCGGCGGAGTTGCCGCTGTGGCAGCTGCTCGGCGGAGCGCGGGAAGCGGACATCCCGATCTACAACACGCACGCCGGGTGGCTCAACTATTCCGTCGAGCAACTCACGGACGAGGCGCTGAAGCTGCTCGACCAGGGTTACACCGCGCTCAAGATGAAGGTGGGCCGCGCCGATTCGCGCGAGGACCAGCGGCGCGTCGCCGCCGTGCGCAAGGCGATCGGCGACGGCGTGCTGCTGATGGTCGATGCGAACCAGAAATGGGACCTGATGCAGGCCTGCCACGCGGCGCGGCTGCTGGAGGAATTCGACCTGGCGTGGCTGGAGGAACCGCTGCACCCGGACGACATCCGCTCGCATCGGATCCTCAACGAGGCCACCTCGATTCCGATCGCACTCGGCGAGCACGTCTACACGACGCATGCGTTTCGCGACTACATCGAGGGGAACGCCGTCGACCTCGTCCAGGTCGACGTCTGCCGCATCGGGGGAATCACGCCGTGGCTCGAAGTCGCCGCCATGGCGAACGCGTTCAACATCCGCGTGAACCCGCACGCCGGAGACCTGATGCAGGTCCATCAGCACATGGTCAAGGTGATCCCGAACCACTGGCTGCTCGAAGTGATCCCGATCTGGGAGCGCGGCCCGTTCAGGGACCAGATCAGGCTCAAGGACGGGAAATGCCTGACGCCCACCGAACCGGGTGCGTCCACGGACTTCACGCGCGAGGCGATGGCGGAATTCCGTACCAGCTGAGCGAGTGAGCGAGTGAAGGGGTGAGATCATGACGACGACCTTTGCCGATCAGCTCGGATTTCCCGAAGCACCGGTCGTGCTGCCGGACGGCGGCTTCCTGTTCGTGGAGATGAATCCGGACCGCGGCTGGGTCATCCGGTTCAGCAAGGATGGCAAGTCCCGCGCGGTTGTGGCGAAGACCGGCCGGCCAAACGGCCTTGCACCGGATCGCGACGGCTACGTCTGGGTGGCCGAAACGGCGATGCGCGCGCTCCTCAGGATGAGCCTCGACGGCAAGTACGAGGTGATCGCGAACGGTTGCGACGGCCAGCCGTTCCTGTTTCTCAACGACCTGGCGCTGGCGCCCAACGGCGACGTTTATCTGACCGATTCGGGCATCGAGGTGGAGGACTTCGCGCCCGGCGGCCAACTCAACCCGGATTACCGCACGCTGCCCTACGACGGGCGCGTGTTTCGCATCGACGCCCGGACACGCGCCATCGAGTGCGTCGACCGCGGCTTCAAGTTCACCAACGGGATCGCCTTCGGGCCGGACGGCGATCTGTATGTCGCGGAGACGCTGAGCGGCAACATCTATCGCTACACGTATCGCGGGAACCGCGCGAGCGGCACGCGGCAGCTGTTCGGCAACGTCATCGAGCGTTTCGATCCGGCGGAGTGCAAGGGTCCGGACGGAATGAAGTTCGGTGCCGACGGCAACCTGTACGTGGCGGTCTTCGGACAGGGCGACGTCACCGTGCTCGATCCCGGCGGGCAGGTCGTCAAGCGAATGAAGACCGCGGGGTCGATGCCGACCAACCTGGCCTTCGGTCCAAATGGCGAGCGGAAGATCTACGTCACCGAGGTCGAGACGGGTTCGGTGCAGGTCTTCGACGTCGAGACCGCCGGCCTGCCGCTCAATCTGTAGCGGCTGACTCGAAGGATCTGCCGTCTACGGCAGCGCAGTGTGCCGTTTACTCCGGTAACGCCTGAAGCGCGTACATCGCCGTGAGGACGGGCGAGGGCTTGATGCCGGCCTGGCCGAACCATCGGCCGTACACCTGCTCTATCTGGCCGGTGCGATAGACCTGGGCGAGGGCGCGGTCCGCCACGAGTCGGAAATCAGAATCGTCGCGTCTCACGACGAAGGCATAGGGCTCGTAGGAGAACAATTCACGCCCCAGGCTGTACTTCCTTGGATCTGCCGACTGGATGATCTGGCCGATCAGGACGATCTGATCGGAGGCGAAAGCAACGACCTGCCCTCCATCCAGCTGCTTCATGGCCTCCTCGCGACTGGGAACGGTCACCACCTTGGCATCGATCAGGCTCTTAGTCAGGGCCTTCTGGAGCGCGGCCTCCGAAGTTGTCCCGGTGACCACTGCCACTGATTTCCCGGCCACATCCGAAAGGGCATTGACGTTCGAGTTGGCAAGCGAGAGCAGGCTTCCACCCGTGACGAAGGTCATCAGCGTGAAATCCACCTTCTCCGCGCGTGACAACGTGACCGTGGTGGCCCCGCACTCGATATCAGCCTTGTTCTTGACGATCGCGTCGAGACGATCCGCTGAGGTGAGCGGCACGAACGTGACCTTGAGATCGGCCAGTTTCAGTTCCTCCTTCACGGCTGTCGCGATGCGCTTGCACAGGTCGACGGAATAGCCTGTCGCCTGTCCCGAAGCGTCGTTGAACGCGAGAGGCGGTGCATCGGTACGGTAGCCAATGCGGATCTCGCCGGACTTCTTGATCTGCTCGAGCGTCCCGGCCAGTGCCAGCGCCGGCAACGCGCAGGAGATGACAGCCAGCAGCGAAGCGGCGCTAGAGCGGTGCAGCATGAGCATCTCCAGTTGTTGCTGGCAGGACGACGGAGCCTACGCCAATAGCGAGTGGAGGGCACGGCGCTCGGGAATCAGCGCCACGGCACTTCGCCCGGCGCCGGCGGCACGATATAGCGGCCAGCGCCCTCGCGTCGCGGAAACGGAAACTTGCCCCGTCCGGTGGGCGGATTCGCCTGCAGCTCCCTGAGCTTCGTCTCATCGACCTCGATGCCGAAGCCCGGAGCGTCACCCAGGACGATGAAACCGTCCTCGATGCGGTTGTCCCACTTGAGGCAATGCTCGCGTCCCGGGTCGACGACTTCCATCATGTTGTGATTGGGAAGCGCGGCCGCGATGTGCGCCATGTAGTTGGCCTGCGCATTCATCATCGAGACCTGCAACCCGTGGGCGTGCGCCATGCGCGCGATCTGCCTCAGGCCCGTGACGCCTGACTGCCCCGTCCAGACATTGATCACGTCCACCGCGCGGTTGGCGATCAGCGGATAGAAGTCGGCGAGGTTGTGCAGGTTCTCGCCGCTCGCCACGGCTGCCCGCACCTGCTGCGACACGAGGCGCAGGCCATCGTAGTCCCAGCGCCGCGCCGGCTCCTCCACCCAGATGAGCTCGAAGTGCTCTTCCAGTTGCCGCACGTAGCGCACGGCCTGCTTGGGCGACCAGTACTCGTTGGCGTCGATCATGAGTCCCGGGCGCGGTGAGGCGATGCTCAAGGCCTCGCGCATGATGCCGAGCCGGCGCAGATCGGCCTGCGAGATCGAGCCCGACCTTGAGCTTGCCGGTGTCGATGCCCTGCTCCGCCATCCGCCGATAGAAGGCAAACAGATCATCGTCCGACAGGCAGTAGTCGAGGCCGCTGGCGTAGGCGCGGACCCGACCCTTGCGCGCGCCGAGTGTTCGCCACAGCGGTTCGTCCGCGAGCTTGGCTTTTATGTCCCAGAGCGCGACGTCGATCGCGCTCAGAGACGCGCTGGCCGCACCCTCGTTACCGGCCTTGTGCAGCCAGTCGTTCATCCTGATCCACAGCGCCACCGTCTCGCGCGGGTCGGCGCCTTCGACCGCGCCGAACAGTCCCTCGATGTTGCCGCCGTATCCGAGCGAGATGCCGGTGACGTTCTCGTCGGTCTCGAGGTAGAGGATCGAGCCCGGCAACATCTCCACGCCACCCGGCAGGTTGGCATCGCCGATCAGGCGATCCATCTTCATGAGGTAATGCTCGACGCGGTAGCCGGTGATCTTCATGGGATCTTCATGTCAGCGTCCAGCGCGCGGCGTCGCCTGCCGCAGGGCTTCGCGGTCCACGCTCAAGCCGTTGCCGGGCGCGTCGCCCGCAATCGCCCATCCCGCCTCGATGCGCACGTCGGTCGCGAAGACAGGCCAGCGCGCAACCGGATCCACGACCTCCATGCTCATGAAGTAAGGCATAACGCCCGCCAGATGGGCGTGGATGTTGCCCGGCGACTCGGCCAGCGTGACAGGGAGCTCGAAGCCGTATGCGGCGTCCGCCAGCTCGAGCGCTCCCGTGATGCCGACGGCACCGATGTCGAGCTGGATGACATCCGCGGAGCGGTGATGAAAATGCGGCCGGAATTCGCCGCGGGTGGCGAGGCCCCCGCCGACGCAGACCGCGCCGCAGATCGCGTTCGAGATCTGCTTCAGTCCCGGAAAATCCCAGCTGTGCGTCGCCCCCTCCACCCACGCGACGTCGAACTGCCGCTCCATCTCGCGCAAACGGCTGATCGCCTGTTTCGGCGTCCAGCTCTGCTCCGCGTCGATGATCAGTGTCGGCGCCGTCGTGCCGTGCTGGAGCGCCGTCCGCATCAGCCCCAGTCGCTCGAGATCGCGCCCTTCGTCGAGGCCGACCTGCAGCTTCGCGCCGCGCAGCCCGTAATCGCGCGCCATCGATCCGTACCAGTCGGCGAGCTCCTGGTCGCTCGCCGTCGGGGCGGCGGCGCCCGCATGCAAATTCGCCCTCGGGCGCGCCCCGCCGAGCGTCCTCCACAGGGGCTCCTCGTTGACCTTGGCCTTGAGGTCCCAGAGCGCGACGTCCAGCACGGCGATCGTCGTCGCAGGAAGACCCTCGCACCGGCGTGCCGCCTGCACATCCGCCATGCGCTGCCAGAGTTCGGTCGCCGCGCGAGGATCTGCGCCCACGAGTATTTCTGCCACGAAACGCTCGATCTGCGCACCGGCTCCATCAACTCCGATGGCGATGCCGGTGAGCTCGCTGTCGGTCAGCAGCTCGACGACGCAGCCGCGGTTCGCATGTCGCCCGGCAGGGATGCGGCCCGGCGGACGCGCATAGGGGGTCACCTTGACGCCGGTGACTTTCATGCACGGGTGGCGGCGTCACTCACTTGACGCTCTTCGACCTCGCCTGGGTTTCTGCTCTCTGCGCTGTCGAGCTCGATGGCACGCGCCACCATCGCAATATGCACACGCATCGCCGCACCCGCCAGTTCCGGATCACCGGTGCGAATCGCATCCGCGATGCGGCGATGCTCGCTGAGCGTGGCGTTTGGCCGGCCGTCTTCCGGCAGCGCATGGAAGCGCGGCCTGTCGAGCAACGCGCGCGCCGAGTCGAGCAGGCGCTGCGCGCGTGGCGAGTTGAGCGCGCCGATGATCGTGGCGTGAAACGCTTCGTCGAGATCGTCGAGCAGTGCCATGTCGTTGTCGCGGATCGCCGCAGCCTGCGCATCCAGGTTCTCATCGAGCCGCTTCAGCAGTTGCGCATCCGCCTGCTGTGCGACTCGGCGCACGGCCTCCACTTCGAGGCCGGTGCGGATCAGCAATGCCTCCCGCACATCTTCGGGACGGATCGGGGCGACGAAGCTGCCGCTCTGCGGATACACGTCCACGAGCCCTTCTTCCGCGAGCCAGGCGAAGGCTTCGCTCACCGGTGCCCGCGACACACCGAACTCAACCGCAATCTCGTTTTTCTGCAGCCGCGAACCGGGCTGCAGCTCCAGGCCCCGGATGCGGCGGCGCAGTTCCCGATAGACGCGCTCCGCCTTCGAATGCTCGGCGGAATCCGCGATCGGGTGGCTCTTGCTCATCGTTGTATTGGGCCCTTGCAGTGACGGCTCCCCGCAGCCGGCGCGGCTCGCGCCTCATCTTAGCCGCGGTGCGGGTGCATGACACTTGCACATCCTAACATGTTAGCCACATAGGCCCTTGCGAGCCCACCGTTGCGAAAATCCTCCGCGAATCCTGCCGGGCCACTCGCCACGCAGTCAGCCGCCGTTGTATGCCTGGCGCGCCGCGCCGGGCGTGAGCGAGATCCTGCAGGGTCGTCGAGCCTTGTTCTTCCAGCCTGTTTACTAACGAAAGTGGCACGGACGCGGGGCGCTCGCGCCGGTACGCGCCCGTGGCAGGCAGGCGACAGCAGCGGCGAACGCTATCGGTTTCAGGATCAGCCTTTACGCCGGGAATGTCAGGTCGAAGCGCCGATGACCTTTTTTTTGGAGCTGCTAACATGTTAGTATCCGACCCGCGCCGTCTGCGGGCGGTGGGCTGAGGCGGCGGGATTCGAAACGTCGGGGGGACTTCAGATGAGAAACGCTATTTCGCTGCGGAACCACACTCCGCTGCTCGCGATGGCCTGCTCCGCTGCGCTCTTCGGCATGGACGCCCGGGCGCAGGCTCCGATAGTGGAAGTCGATTCGCTCGAAGAGATCATCGTGACGGCGAAGCGCCGCAACGAGGACCTGCAGACGACCAGCATTTCCGCCACGGTGTTGAACCAGGCCCTGCTCGAAAACAAGGGCGTCACGGATCTGTACGCCCTGCAGTACGCGGCACCGGCCGTCACCGTCACTCAGTATGGTTCGGCGAATGTCTTCAACATCCGGGGCATCGGGCGAAGCCAGGTCGACATCGACGTCCCATCGGGTGTCGTGATCTATCGCGATGGCACGCCGACCCTGGCCGGCTATTTCCAGAACGAGCCTTATTTCGACATGGAGTCGGTCGAAGTCTATCGCGGTCCGCAGGGAACGTTTGTCGGCAAGAACGCCGCAGGCGGCGCCGTGTTCATCAACACCAATGATCCCAAGCTCGGAGAGGAAGTCGATGGCAGCGTCGAGCTTGGAGGAGGCGGCTACTCGGCCTACGAGGCCACCGGTATCGTCAATATCCCCATGGGCGAAACCGCAGCTCTGCGGCTGGGCTACCGGCACAACGAGCGCGATAACTTCTACGACTCAATCACCGGCGATTTCACCGGCGATCCGGGCGAAGTCGACAACAACAGCTACCGGTTGGGCTTCCTCTGGCAACCGTCGGACAGCTTCTCTGGCCTGCTGAAGGTCGACTATCACGACCTCGATTTCGGCGGCAACGTCACGACCGTCTACGGAGAGGAGCCGCTTGGTGACGTCGTACAGAACGCCAACTTCGCCTATACCGACGAATCGACTCGCGTGGTGCTCGATCTCAAGTATGAGTTCGGAAGCGGGGTCACTTTGAGCTCGCTCTCCGGCTACCAGGACATCGAATCGGTGAACAACCTTGATCTGAATGCGACGATTCCCCAGTTTTACGTCTTCAACAGCCACCTCGAGGCCGACTTCTATTCCCAGGAATTCAACCTGCTCTCGCCGGACGATCAGCCCTTCCGATGGACCCTGGGATTGTTCTGGCAGAAGCAGGATTCCCATTTGCTGGACTGGCCGCAGGGTGGATTCAATTTCATCGGCTTTCCTGTTGAAGGCCTCGTGGGACTACCTCCCGGCACTGACTTCCCATGGGCAACCAGTCCATGGGACAACGAGGAGGAGGACAAGGCCGTCTTCGCGCACGGCCGATATCGCTTCAACGACCAGTGGGAGCTCGAGGCCGGCGTCCGATACGGCGAATATGACAGGGATCAGTTCACACTGTGGTTCAACGACTTGTTCAATCCCCAAGGCGGCCTGGTGCCGCCCTCAACGCCCTGGCCCGGAACCTCCGGGACAGGTGACCGACAGAGCATCTCCGAGAGTTCCACCGACTGGCAGGTCGCGCTGAACTACGATCTCAGCCAGGACACGTACCTGTACGGACTCGTCTCCAGGGGTCATGTCAACGGAGGCATCAACATCTTTCCGCCGTTCGACGACTACGACGAAATGGAAGTGATCAATTACGAGGCCGGATGGAAGCAACGGTGGGCCGACGGCCAGTTCAACACGCAATTCAATGTCTATTACGAGACGTTCGACGATTACCAGGCGAATTTTGCCGAGAGCGCTATAGGGCTCAACAACCCGACGAACCGCAACGCCGAAACGGAGAGCGAAGTAAAGGGGCTCGAATTCAGCGGGCAGGCGCGCTTCGGCGGGTTCTCGCTGGATTTCGGCGTGGCGTATATGGATAGCGAGCTCGGCACGTTCAGCGACGTCCTCGATCCCTTCCGCACCCCTCCGGACAACGTCGTCAATCTCTCCGGCGCTAAGATCCCGTTCTCGCCGGAGTTCACCGGAAATATCGGCCTCGCCTATGACATCAAGCTGGGCGATCTCACGCTGACGCCCCGCGTCGATTACTCACATCAGGATGAGACCCAGGCGGCGTTGTGGGACACGCCCATGGAGACGCTCGAAGCGCGCGACCTGATCAATGCACAGATCGCGCTCGTACCGGAGTCAGACCGGTGGTCGGCGGTGCTCTGGGGCACCAACATCACGGACGAAGAGTACATCGCGGGTATTCAGAACAACGCGACGCTCTACTATGCCGCGCCGCCGGCCCAGTACGGGCTGCGCCTCAAGTTCAACTTCTGAAGTCGTTCCCCCCGCTGGGGAATACCGGGCCCTGTGCCGGTATTCCCCGGCAAACCCACCGCTCACCATAGCGTGACATCCGCCGTCGCAACATCCGCTGCGTCCGCGGACGGCACATCTCTTTCCACGACCGGCGAGAAGCCCGCAGATCTGCGCGGCCAGCTCTCCTGGGCGCTGTTCGAGTTCGCACGCTCTCCGTACATCAGCCTGGTGTATGTGTTCGTATTCCCGCCCTACTTCGCGAGCGTCGTCATCGGCGACGCCGTGCGTGGGCAGGAAGCCTGGAGTCTCGCAAACACCATCGTCGGCATCTGCGTCGCGATCCTCGCGCCGCTGATCGGCGCCGTCTCCGATCGCACCGGCCCGAGAAAACCATGGCTCGCCGCGGTCGCGCTCATCATGTCGGTGAGCTGCATGCTGCTCTGGTTCGCGATGCCGGGAGCGCAGGGTGGCCTGCCGGTCAAGGCCATCCTGCTCCTGGTCGTGATCCTGGCCACCTGCTTCCAGTTCACGGAAGTGTTCCACAACGCGATGCTGGCTTCGATCGCGACACCGGCGCGTGTCGGCGGCCTTTCCGGGCTCGGGATCGCGACCGGCAACCTCGGCACGCTGACCGCGATGATCGTGATGCTGTTCGGTGTGGCGCTGCCCGCCTCGGGGATGACGCTCGGCGGGCTCCTGCCGGACAAGCCGCTGTTCGGGCTTGATCCCGCCACGCACGAACACAGCCGTATCGCGGGACCGGTGGCCGGCGTCTGGTTCCTGATCTTCATCGTGCCGTTGCTGCTGTGGACGCCGGACCGACCGTCCACCGGTGTTTCGGCGCGCGTTGCGGTACGCGAGGGACTCACGCAGCTCTGGCTCACCATCAAGCGGGCGCGGCGCGTCTCGAACGTGGCGCTCTTTCTGCTCGCGCGCATGCTCTACACCGACGCCAAGGTGGCGATCCTCGCCTACTCGGGGATCTATGCCGCAGGGGTTTTCGGCTGGGAGCTCGCGGAACTGTTGCTGTTCGCGGTGCTGCTCGCGCCGTTCTCGATCTCGGGCGGATTCATCGGCGGCTGGCTCGACAACAGGCTGGGCTCGAAGCGCGCCATCCAGATCAGCGTCGGGCTGACGTGCATCGGCATGGTGGGCGCCGTGGCCACGACTCCCGGCCAGATCCTGTTCCTGTTTCCGTATGACGCCGCGGCGGAGGGGCCGCTCTGGTCGTTCCCTTACTTCCAGACCTTGCCGGAAGTCGTTTACCTGCTGACGTTCGCTCTGCTCGCGGTCACCATCACGGCGGCGTTCTGCACCAGCCGCACGATGATGGCGCGCATTGCGCCCATCTCGATGATGAACCAGTTCTTCGGCCTGTATGCGTTGTCGGGCACGGCCACCTCTTTTCTCGGCCACGCGCTGGTGGCGGCCTTCACTGGCATCTTCCACAGCCAGCGCGCCGGTTTCGCCTCGCTGATCATCCTGTTGCTTGCGGGACTGGCCGTGATGTTCCGGGTACGCGAGGAGCGGGCGGCCGACCTCGTCGACTGACGGCGCATGTCGATTTCGCGCAGGTCGAATCGACTATCTTCTGCGGAGACAATGCGTCATCGCCGCGCGATCGACCCGGTTCCGCATGGAGGAGACGACATGATCAACTGCTATGCATTCGGCGCCGTTCCCACCTTCGCGCAGGGGCTCGTGCGCGACCTGCGTGTGCGCTGGGCGCTCGAGGAGGCAGGCCTGCCTTACCGCGTGACCCTGATCGGCAATCGTCCCGGGGCGATTGCGCGATCCGACTATCGCGCCGTGCAACCGTTCGGCCAGGTGCCGGCGATCGAGGATGGAGCTCTAAGGCTGTTCGAATCTGGGGCGATCGTCCTTTACGTCGCCGAGCGGAGCGGGAATCTGCTGCCGGCCGATGCCCCGGACCGGGCCCTGGTGCACCAGTGGATGTTCGCCGCGCTCAACACCGTCGAGGTCCCGATCCAGCAACTGGCGGAGATCGACTTGTTTTATCCCGACGAGCGCTGGGCCCAGGAGCGACGTCCGGCGGCGGTCCAGTCCGTGCAGACGCGCCTTGCGACACTCGCCTCCTGTCTCGACGGCCGCGATTACCTGGTCGAGTCGTTTTCAGCGGCAGACATCCTCATGACGTCCGTCCTCCGGATCCTCCGGCACACCGACCTTCTCGAGGGTGAACCCGTGCTGCTTGCCTACAAGCAGCGATGCGAATCGCGACCGGCTTTCGAGAAAGCGCTCACCGACCAGATGGCGGTCTTCGCGACCGCTGCCTGATCCCTCAGGCCGAAGCGTCCCGCACCACTACTGCAGTCGCGCCGGCTATTCCACCCGGCCGGCGGTAAAGGACATACCCTGTTTCTGCACGCGCTCGAGGAGGCGCGGGCTCAGGTTTCGCAACTGTGTTTCGATGTCGGGCACGAGGTCGATGTCGTTCATGTCGTGCACCCCGCCTGTGATAATCACCTGCAGGATGCCCTCCACCGCACCCGTGTTGCGAAACGCACGGCAGATTCCGGGCGGGACCGAAATGGTGTCGAGACGGTTGAGCGTCACGCGGTCCTCGCCCCGGTCGCCATAACTGAACTCAAACTGCCCTTGCAGCACCGTGAAGGTCTCGAACGTGCGCCGATGTGCGTGCAGACCGGGACCTTGCCCCGGCGGGCATACGGCCAGCGTCACCGTCATCCCAGCGGCGCCGCGGATCGGCGCACCTTCCGAAACTGGCGTCGCCGCATTCGACTCGAGCCCGATGACAGGCAACAGCTTGCGGGAATAGATGAGGTCGAGCGCCTCCTGTGGAATGTCCGGATCCGTCTGAATGGCCAACGGCTTGAGCCGCTCGAAACGAGCCACGCGTTCTGCCATCTTCTCCGGGGAGATGGGGATCGTTTTCACGGGTGTGCTCCTGCACGAGTATCGGGGCTTGGCTGGCCAGAGTAATATTTGGTCAGCCAAAGCTCAAGCGATCTTGCGCACCATTCCAGCCGGACGAGAAACGCTTCATGAAGAAAAAGCCAGCCGGTAAGCGGCCCGCCGCCGCCCGCGATCGCGCGCCACCGGGCGGGTCGCGGGTCGAACACGTCATCCGCGCCATAGCCGATTCAATCGCAAGCGGTGAGCTGTCGCCAGGCAGTCGCATCGTCGAGCGGGAAATCGCACGCAAGCTCAAGTTGGGTCGGGGGCCCGTCCGGGAGGCGATCCAGATCCTCATCGGCCGACGCATGCTCGAGCGCGCGCCGCGCCGTGCGGCCCGCGTGCACCAGCTAACACTCAAGGACATTCTCGACATTGCGGAGCTCTGGTCGGTCATCGCCCCGCGCGCCGGCCGCTGGGCCGCCGAGCGAATCCATATCCGAAACAACAGGGAGCACGTGAGCCGGGCCGCGGCGGCTGTACAGGAGGCGATGCGCCGCGGGGAGATCCAGGAGTTCAAGCGGGCGATTCTCGCGTTTTCCCAGACCGTGATGGACATCAGCGATAACTCGTTCCTGCCCGCCGTCCGGCAAGCACTCATGCTCGACTACTACGCCCAGGCGGTGGCGGGTATCTGGGTGCGTCGACCCGAAGAATATGCCCGCCGCATCGGCGCGCTCGTCGAAGCCATCCTCTCCGGGCCACCGGAGCGCGCTGAAACCGAGTACGCGAGCCTGATGGCGTGGATCGTCACCATCTTGGGTAAGGAATACGACGAGCGGCGCACCGCCTCCTCTGTCTGACCGTCCTTAGACCCTGAGCAGTCTGCCTTGACGGGCAGGAGCGCCGGGTATACGTTTGGCTCACCAAATCATGATTTGGTTAACCAAACGTATTCCGGGGGAGTCATGGTACAGCTGCCTAAGACGCTGGGTTCCGTCGCCGTTCGGGCCGCAGTCGCCGCGGCGTGCACCTCGATGGGGACCGCCGCCGCGCAGCACGACGGGGGCGCGTTGGAAGAGATCACCGTTACGGCGACAAAGGTCGGCGCGACGCTCGCTCAGGACACTCCGATTGCATTAACGGTCCTCGGGGCCGAGGAACTGCAGCGTGCCGCGCTGAGCGACGTCCGCGATATCGTGTCGCGCACGCCCTCACTTACGATCGGCGAGAACTCTGGCCTGGCGCAGGTCTACATTCGCGGTATCGGCACCAACCAGGTGTTCGCCGGGGGCGACCCGAGCTCCACCGTTCACATCGACGGCGTGTACCAGGCGCGCCCGCAGGGCACCTTCAATTCGTTTCTTGACGTCGAACGCATCGAGGTGTTGCGCGGGCCGCAAGGCACGTTGTACGGGCGAAACTCCGTGGGCGGCACGATCAACGTCGTCTCCAGGAAGCCCTCGCTCACCGAGGTCGACGGCAACGTACAACTTCAGTACGGCGATTACGACTTTCAACGAGTGGAGGCCGCCGTATCAGGCCCACTGGTTCCGGACGTTGTTGCCGCGAGCCTGGCGGGGCAGATCAGCCAGCGTGACGGCTATCGCGACAACATCGCTACCGGGCGTGATCTCGACGACGAAGACAGCCAGGCCGCACGCGCGCAACTGCGCTGGCAGGCCGGCAGCAACGTGGAAGCGACTCTCCGTGGCGATTACTTCCAGAATGAGGTCCGCATCTATGACTTCGATACGTTCCTCGAGCCTCCGACGACGCCGCTGACACAATCGATTTTCGGCGATTTCAGCCGTGTGGCGACCAATTATCCCAACTTTCAGGAGCAGGAAAGCTGGGGCACGAGCCTCGATGTGGACGCGGGCCTCTCCGAGGCGTGGTCTCTCAAGTCGCTGACGGCGTATCGGGAGAACTTTTTCGACGCGCGCGTCGACTCGGACGGCTCGGAGATCGACATCCTGCATTCACTGTTCGTCGAGGACCAGTCGCAGTTCTCCCAGGAATTCAATGTCGTGCGGAAGACAGACCGCTCCTCGCTCCTGCTCGGTGCCTTTTACATGGACGAGGACATCGACATGATAGAAACTCGCGGCGTCGAGGTCGTGCCAGCGGGGATAGCCTTGCGCCCGCGGCCGCTCGTGAATACGACCTCGTGGGCCGTGTTCGCTCAGGGAACGTGGGAGGTGACTGACACCTGGTCGCTGACCGTGGGTGGTCGATACACGGATGAGGAAAAGGACTTCGACCAGCGCCTGGGCCTTTTCCTGCTGGGCACAGATACACAGCTCGCGGACCTTGGCTTTCCGCCAGAGACGGGCAATTACTCCGACTTCACGCCCAAGCTCGGGCTCGAATTCCGGCCGTCGGACGATGTGCTGCTGTACGCATCGGTGACTGAAGGATTTAAGAGCGGCGGCTTCAGCTTTACCGCCCCAGCGCCAGGCGGCTACAAGCCAGAGAACGTGCTGGCCTACGAGATCGGCGTCAAGTCCGACTTGGTCGAGGATCGCCTGCGCCTCAATGCCTCGGCCTTCTATTACGACTACGAGGATCTGCAGGTGCTGGCCTTCATCGTGCCAGGCACTGTGGATGTAACCAACGCTGCTTCCGCCACCATCAGCGGCGCGGAGCTCGAGGCCGTTGCGAGCGTGACAGCCGCGCTCGAGCTCACGCTCGGCCTCGCGTACCTCGACGCCACGTACGACGATTATCCCGAGGCACCGGCCGCGGGTGGAGGCACGGTCGATGCAGAAGGAAATCGACTCAACAACGCGCCCGAGCTGAGCGCACAAGTCGGGCTCAACTACAACCGCCAGTTTTCTCTGGGCACCTTCTACGCATCGGGGCACTATGCCTGGCAGGACGAGGTGTTTTTCACCGCCGACAACAACTCGGTCGACCGGCAGGCTAGCTACGGTCTGTTTGACGCATCGCTCGGAATCCTTTCGGTCGACGAGCGCTGGGAGGTGTCCCTCTGGGGTCACAACCTGACCGACGAGGACTACATTACCTGGAGCGTGCAGTACACGCCGCCCGGTCGCACCGGGCATGCCGGTCCGCCGCGCACCTACGGCGTGCGCGTCGCCTGGAAGTATTGACCGCCTCGCGCGTGGTCGAAGCTCGTAAGACTCCTTAAGTGGCCGCTAGCACTGTCCGGCTTCTGCAACCCGCAGTTTCTGCGCGTGCGGGACGCATTCGCAGCCAATTTTTCTGCGCGCGGCGAAGTCGGCGCGGCTGTCTGCGTGTACCACCGCGGCAAAGCTGCGGTCGATCTCTGGGGCGGATACCGTGACGCCGGCAGGACCGTTCCGTGGGACAGGGACACGATCGTCTGCATGATGTCGATCGGCAAGTCGATGGCCGCGCTCTCGACACTGATGCTGGTTGATCGAGGCGCGCTCAGACTCGACCGGCGGTCGCGAGCTATTGGCCCGAGTTCGCGCAGGCGGGCAAGTCCGGGATCACGGTCCGCCAGCTGCTGGGCGGATTGGCGGGGCTCATCTATACCGACACCGCGCCGCGCGGCGCCATCCTGCAGTGGGATGAGATGGTCCATGCGATAGAGAGGCAGGCGCCTGAATGGCCCCCGGGCACCCGGGGCGCATATCACTCGACGACCTATGGTTTTCTCACCGGTGAGCTGGTCCGGCGCGTTGACGGCCGCCCGTTTGCGCAGTTCTTTCGCGAAGAGGTCACTCTACCGCTGGGGGTCGAATACCGCTTCGGGCTCTCGGAGGACGACGAGGGGCGCATTGCCGAGATCATCCCGAACCCGGCGAGCTCGACCGTCTCTCTGATCGAACAACCGGACACGAGCATCGGGCGCGCGTGGCGGGTGCGACCGGAAGAGCCAGGTTTGCTTTACAACCTGCCGAGCTTTCGGCGCGCCGTCATCCCATCTGGCAATGGTCACAGTCACGCGCGCGGCACGGCAAGGATCTTCGCGCTACTCGCCAACGGCGGGGGGCTTGATGGCGTGCGGCTGCTGAGCCCGGAGCTCATCGAGCAGGCGCGCACGCCGCAATGGGACAGCGCGTGCGGCCTGACCGGCCGGCCGTATCGCTATGGTCTGGGATTCTTCCTCAATAAACCGCCGCTCACGCCCTTCGGTCCCAACCCGCGGGCCTTCGGCCATCCGGGCCTGGGCGGCGCGGTGGGGATTGCCGACCCGGAGAACGCCTTGGCATTCAGCTACAGTCCCAACTGGTTGTGCGCCGGCGAAGGCGTGGGCGAGCGCAGTGAAGCTCTGATCCGCGCAGCGTTCGAAAGCGTGTCCTCGGTGTAGCCTCGGTCGTGCAACGCGACGCAGCGCAGATCAAGCTCCTCGTCGCCTCTTTCGCCGGCCTCGCGACCGGCTACTCGGTCTTTGCCGGCGTAGTGTTCGGCCTGTTCATTGAACCCCTCTCCGGTGCGTTCGGCTGGAGTCGTACCGCAATTTCCGGCGCGTTGACGCTCTGCTCGGCATCGATCGTCGTGCTCGCGCCACTTGCCGGCGCACTGCTCGATCGTCACGGAGTCCGGACGATCTTGATTCCATCGATCGGCCTCTTTGGCGTCGCCGTCGCGGCGTTGTCTGCCCAGACGGGCCAATTGTGGGTCTTTTACGGCTTGGCCTTCGCGATCGCGCTCACCGGGATGGCGACGCTGCCTCCGACGTACAGCCGGATGCTGGTAAACGCGTTCTCTCGGCGCCGCGGCCTTGCATTGAGCATTGCGCTCTCCGGGGTCGGCGTGGCAGCGGTCGTTCTACCGCTCGTGTTGGAGCGGGCGATCGCCAATTACGGATGGCGGACGGCGTACCTGTGCTTCGCCCTTGTAGTCCTCTTGGTCGGGTGGCCCGTCGTGATGGCGTGGTTGCGTGAGGTGCCACCGAGCACGACTGCATCCGGTGTTGCTCGCCCTGAGACCTCCGGATCCGCATTCTGGAGTACACGGCGTGCGCTTCTGCGACAAACCCCACTGCCGCGCCTGGCGGTCGCCTGCTTTCTCCTCGGCCTCAGCCTGTTCGGCGTGGTCGTTCATTTTGTTCCGTGGTTTTCGATCGAACTCGGATCGACACAGAAAGCGGCCGCGGCCGCCTCACTTCTCGGCCTTTCGACCTTTGCGAGTCGGCTGCTGTGCGGATGGTTGCTGGATCGCGTGTTTGCACCCTACCTCGCGGCCGGAGTCTTTGCTGTGGCAGCTCTGTCGCTGTTTTACATCGGTGCCACGGACCTGACCGCTGGTGTGTTGGTCGCGGTGGCGCTGATCGGGTTGGCCAATGGCGCGGATTTCGACATCATTTCCTATCTCGTCAGCCGCTACGTTCCATTAAGCCACTACACGTGGGCGTACGGCGTCGTCTATAGCGCGTTCCTCGCCGGCGCGACCGTGGGCCCGCTGTTGCTGGGGTTCGCGTACGACCAGAAGGGCTCGTATGCACTCGGCGTCCAGGTGTTCGCCGTCGCCGTCCTGGCAGCAGCGGGCGTGTTCGTCA
Source organism: uncultured Gammaproteobacteria bacterium (assembly GCA_963728295.1). Classification (GTDB taxonomy): domain Bacteria; phylum Pseudomonadota; class Gammaproteobacteria; order Steroidobacterales; family Steroidobacteraceae; genus DATJKD01. The sequence continues at coordinate 1,182,665 of CAVSKB010000019.1, forward strand.
CGCTGGGGCCGTACCGAGAGCCACTGCACCCGAATGCAGAATGACGGCCCGGTCTACCGTCCCTCGAAGAAAATGTGGGCCCAGTGCTTTGAACTGCCTGTTGCTGTCGGGCGTTTCGAGTACTTCCGAAATTCGCTGATAATGCGCGAACCGTCAGGCGTCGAGGTAAAGGGTCTACGAGCTCGTGCGCCCAGGCACTGCAAGCTCGTCACGCTGTCTGGCCGAGCCTGGCCGTCAGCCGCTCGAGTACCTCGAGATAGCGTCGCTCGATCCGTGCGGCATGGATGTGCCGTCCGTTCGACACGAGCTTGCGCCCGGCACGCCAGACGCAATCGACCATCGGCCGGCGCGCGGCGAAGATCCAGTGATCGAGCCACTGGTCCGGCTTCGTCGCGACGAAGGGTGCGGTCGCCGTGTCGAGCGACACGATGTCGGCGGGCGCGCCGACCACCAGGCCAGCGTCCGGCACGCCCAGCGATCGCGCGCCGCCCGCCTGCGCGATCTCGAACAACACGTGTCCGGTCGAGGCTCCGCCCGGTGTGGCGAGGACGTTGCGCGCGCGGCGCACGAGCCGCTGCCCATACTCGAGGAGCCGCAGCTCGCCGGCTGCATCGATCGACACGTTCGAATCCGTGCCGACGCTGAAAACGCCACCCTGCGCAAGGTATTCCGCGGCCGGGAAAACGCCATCGCCGAGATTGGCCTCGGTGATCGGGCAGAGCCCGACCACCGCGCCGCTGCGCGCCAGGCCCGAAAGCTCCTCCGGCATCACGTGCGTTGCATGGATCAGCGACCAGCGTGGATCGACCTGGAAGCGGTCGAGCAACCACTGCACCGGCGATTGACCCGACCGGGCGATGCAGTCAGCCACTTCCTGCCTCTGCTCGGCGATGTGCAGATGAAACGGGTCGCGGGGCCGCAGCCGCTCGAGCGCACGCAGCTCCGATTCGTCAACCGCGCGCAGACTGTGCGGTGCGACGCCGAGCACCGCATCGGAGAGCGTTGCCGTCGCGCGCTCGCACGATGCAAGAAGCCGCTCGAACTGGTCGAGGCTGCAGATGAACCGGCGTTGCGCCGCGGTGGGCGGCGCGCCACCGAAGCCTGCATGCGCATAGAACACCGGCAGCAGCGTCAGCGCGATCCCGGTTTCCGCGGCGGCAGCAGCGATCCGGCCAGCCATCTCGCCGATATCGCCGTACTCGGCCCCGCTTGAATCGTGGTGCAGGTAATGGAACTCCCCCACCCGCGTGAACCCGGCCTCGAGCATCTCGGCGTAGGCTTGCGCGGCGACCGCCTCGACCTCGTCCGGACCGATGCCGTCGAGAAAGCGGTACATCGTGTCGCGCCAGGTCCAGAACGAGGCGGGGGCCGCGTCCTTGCACTCGGTCAGACCGGCGATCGCTCGCTGGAAGGCGTGGCTGTGACCGTTGTTCAAGGCCGGCAATCCCACGGTGTGGCGCTCGCCAGCACCGTCCGCTGGCGCGCGTTCCTCGATCGCCGCGATTCGCCCGTCGTCCACCGTCACGCTGACGTCGCGGCCCCAGCCGGCAGGCAGCAGGGCCCAATCGAAATGCAGGATCGAGCGGCTCGTCATCAGTGTTTCCCGCCCCGTGGGGCGGCGGCATCTTCGCCGAAAACGCGCGGCTTGTCCGTAGCGGTAAGATCCGCACTCCTGCCGCGAGATCAAGAGAAATCGAACATGCCGGGACCCGTGACGATGGTGAGCCCTCAGGCCCGGAGAATCGTGATCGCGGGAATCGCCGCCTTGCTGGCCGCTTGCAGCGGCGGCGGCGGTGGCGGCAGCACGCCGGCGCCGACCGTGACGCTCCAGGCGGAACCGACCGAGGTTGCATCCGGCGGGACGACGACGCTCACCTGGTCGAGCACCAACGCCGATTCGTGCCAGGCGTCCGGCGGCTGGAGCGGCGCGATGCTGGTATCCGGCTCGGAGACCTCCGGTCCGCTGACCGCGTCGACGACTTTCACGCTGGACTGCACGGGCCGGGGTGGGACCGCCTCGGCCAGCGTCACCGTCGCGTTGCTGGGGGGAACGGGCACGGTCGCCGGGAACCTGCTCGTGCCGACGATTTCGCGCTCGGACAGCGACGTCAACGACCCGTTCGCGTGCCGTTCGCCCCGAACGACAACGACGCTGCAGGCGCAGATGATGCCGAATCCGGTCGTGATCGGCGGGTACGTCAACGTCGCCGAACCAGGGCCCCGACGGTCGATCGTTCGCGAGCGGCGATATGACGACGTCTACAGGATGGATCTGGTCGCGGGGCAGGTTATCGAGCTCGTGATTCCGTCTGCCCTGGCCGGCGGCGACGACGTGGACCTCTTTCTTTACAACTCGAACATTCGAGCTCGTCGATTCGGCCGAAGGTGTCGGCCAGGTCGAGCAAGTCGTCGTTCACCGTGACCCCGGCGGACGGCACGTACTTCGTCGACGTTTTCGTCTTCTCCGGGGCGCCGCAATGTACCGTCTTAGCGTCGGCCAGTCGACCGTGACGTCGAATGTCGCCCGAGACTGCGCCTCAGCGATGATTTCATTCCCGGCGAAGTCATCGTCACGCTCAAGAGCGCTCGGCGACCCTGCCGCAAAGACAGCCAAGAGCGACGCGATCCTGGCGGTCCGGTACGGCACAGGCCGGAAAGGTGGCGAGCCGGGGCGCGCGATGCTGCTCAAGCTACCGCCCGACGCCGCACCGGTCACCGGCGGCATGACGCCGTGGTCACGCACGGCGACGGCGAACTCGAAGGCGGGCTCCGCCACAACTGGCGGTGCCGCGTACACGGCGACCCGTCGCTGGCGTGTCGCAAACGCCGCGCAGCAGCGCAAGCTCGACACGATCCTCTACGCCAAGCGGCTGCGCAGCGATCCCGAAGTCCGCAGTGCAGACCTCAACCGCGTGATGCGCGCATCGGCGGTGCCAAACGACCCCGGCTACCCACTCCAGCGCTGGCATTACGAGCAGATCCAGCTCCCCGGCGCGTGGGACATTACGACGGGTAGTACCGCGATCCGCGTCGCCGTCGTCGACACCGGCGTAGCGCCGCATCCGGATCTCGCCTCCAAGCTCATCGATGGTCGCGACCTGATCAGCAGCCCGACCAACCAGGACGGTGACGGCATCGACGCCGATCCCACCGATCCCGGCTGCGTGATCGGGGGCGGCTCGATCTTCCATGGCACGCACGTCGCCGGCACTATCGGCGCCCGCAGCAACGATGGGAGCGGCGTCGCCGGTGTGTCCTGGGGGGCGCGGATCATGCCGGTGCGCGTGCTGGACGGCTGCGCCGGCACCGGCACCAGCTTCGACATCATCCAAGGCATCCGCTACGCGGCCGGGTTGAGCAACGACTCCGGAACGCTGCCCTCGCAGCGCGCCGCCGTGATTAACATGAGTTTTGGCGCGAGCGGAGCATGTGACGCCAGCGCGGAGGACCTCTTTACGCAGGTACGCGCCCAGGGCGTGGTCGTCGTCGCAGCCGCCGGCAACGACGCCACCAGCGCGCCGCAGACACCGGCCTCCTGTCCCAACGTCATCAGTGTGGCGTCCGTCGGGCCGTTGCGGACCAGGGCGCCATACTCGAATTTCGGCCCATCGATCGATGTGGCTGCGCCCGGCGGCGACATGCGTCGCGACATCGACGGCGACGGGCAACCCGGACGGGGTCTACAGCACGCATGCCACCGGCGGCGGCTCGAACACCACGCCCACGCTCGAGCATCTGCAGGGCACGTCGATGGCCGCACCCCACGTCTCTGGTGTGATCGCGCTGATGCTGAGCAGGAATTCCGCGGCAACACCCGCGCAGATCGACGGGCTCCTCGCGCAGGGAATGCTGACAGATGACATCGGTCCGCCCGGACCCGACGAGCTCGGGGCCGGGCTCATCAATGCGCGCAAGGCGATCGCGGCAGTCGATCCGTCGCTGCCAGCGCTGCCGCCGACGCTGAGCGTGACGCCCTCCTCGCTCGCCTTTGGCGACATCGGAACGACGGCGCAGGTGTTCGTCACGAACTCGGGCGGCGGCGCGCTCACCATCACCGGGGTTACGGCGTCGGTTACGGCGCCCGAGCAGTGGCTTTCGGTGACGCCGACGTCCGTCAACGCCAACGGTCTGGGCGTCTATACGGTGAGCGTCAATCGCGGCTCGCTCGTCGACGGCAGCTACTCCGGCTTCGTCGACTTCGCCTCCAACGGTGGCACGGTGCGCGTCGACGTCATCATGGAGGTGGCCCCGGTCACCGGTGAGCCGAGCGCTGGCATGGAGTACATACTGCTGATCGATGCGGTCACGGACGAGTCGATCGACCAGGTGGAAGTGCAGGCGGACGGAAGCTCCACTCCTTACCAGTTCGACTTGGTGCCCGCGGGCGAGTACACCCTGCTGTCCGGCACCGATCTCAACAACGACGGGTTCATCTGCGACCCCGCCGAAGCCTGCGGCGCCTATCCGGTCGAGAGCTCGCCCGTACGAATCGTGGTCGGCACGGGAGTCGTCGACGGACTGGATTTCCTGGTCGCATACCGCATCGGAGTACCGACCTCCTCGGACTCGAAGAGCACATCGAAAGGCGTGCGGCCGGTGATGCGGCAACGACGGATCATCCATGAGTGAGCATTGACCTGAAGATCCTGCAACCCTCGCAGGTCACACCCGAACCCTGGGCCAACGGCGGCGGACGGACGCGCACGCTGCTCGCATGGCCCGATCCGGGACACTGGGTCGTGCGCATCAGCGTCGCCGACGTCGAGAAGGCAGGCCCGTTCTCGGTGTTCGCCGGTGTCGATCGCTGGTTCGCGGTGCTCGAGGGCGACGGGGTGGATCTCGCGACCGGCGGCCATGCGCCGGTCGTCGTGCGGGCGGCGGACGAGGAGATGCACGCGTTTCCGGGCGACGTCGCGACCGACTGCGCGGCTGCTGGGAGAGGAGGCGACCCGCGACCTGAACGTGATGGTGCGACGAGGCGAGGCGCGTGCGACGATTCGTCGCCTGCGGGACGGCGGCCTGCGCTCGAACGCCGAGTTGCTCGCGTGCTTCGTGTGCGACGGATGCGGAGCTCGCGAACGGCGCCGGGCGCGCCGATCGCACTCGCACCGCATACACTCGCCTGGCTCGAAAACCGTGCTCGTGGAACGCAGGTGCTGCAGCTCTCCGGGCACGCACCGCGCGGCTGGTGGATCGAGGCCAACAAAACCACTCGCGATGACGATCAAGCAGACTGACAACTGGTACGACTGGCTCGTCGTCGAGCGCGGCGATGCGCCGCTGGTGCTGTCCATACCGCACGCGGGCACCCGCCTGCCCGCGGCTATCGAGTCGCGGCTGGCATCACCCTGGCTCGCTCGCAAAGACACCGACTGGTACGTCGACCGGCTGTATTCGTTCGGCGGCGCACTCGGTGCTACCGTCATCCGGACGCTCATGTCGCGGACCGTGATCGACGTAAACCGCGACCCCGAGGGCCACTCGCTCTACCCCGGGCAGGCAACGACCGAGCTCTGTCCCACGACCACGTTCGATGGCGAGCCCTTGTATCGCGCAGGCGATGAGCCGGATTCCCGCGAGATCGCCGCGCGGCGTGAGCGGTACTACACGCCGTATCACGCCGCGATCGCGACCGAGATCCGCCGGCTGCGCGAACGGCATGACAGAGTCGTGCTGTTCGATGCGCACTCGATCCGCTCGGTCGTACCGCGGCTCTTCGACGGCACGCTGCCCGTTTTCAACCTGGGCACGAACTCAGGGCGGAGCTGCGCGGCGGACCTTGCGCATTCCCTGCAGGCGATCTGCAACTCGAGTGGCCTGCCGACAGTCGTCGATGGCAGGTTCAAGGGCGGCTACATCACGCGTCATTACGGGCAACCCGACAGCGGCATGCACGCCGTACAGCTCGAGCTCGCGATGCGCGGTTATCTCGAGGAACCGGCGGCCGACATTCAGGAGCACAACTGGCCTCCGTCGTACGGGGCGGCCCGCGCGACCGGGCTCGTAGGGACGCTGCGGCGCCTGGTGGAGACAATGATAGCTTTTGTACGCGGCCCCACCGCCTCGCGCGAGGCGCGATAACCATGGCCGACGTCTTCGTTTCCTACGCCCGCAGCGACAAGGCGCGCGTCGCGCCGCTGGTCGGCGCGATCGAGGCGCAGGGCTGGTCGGTCTGGTGGGACCCGGAGATCGCTCCCGGCCAGGAGTTCGACCGCCAGATCGCCGCGGAACTCAAGCTCGCCAGCGCCGTACTGGTGGTCTGGACGCCGAATTCAGTGGAGTCGCGCTGGGTGCGCGGCGAGGCGCGCGAGGCAGCCGAGCGCGGCATCCTCGTCCCCGTGCGCTTTGAGAGACGCCAGCCTGCCGATCGACGTGCGCGCGTTTCACACCACCGATCTCGATGACTCGGCAAAGGACGCCCGGAGTCCACAGGTGCAGGAGATGTTGCGTGCGCTCGGCGCCATGATCGCGCGCCAGCGGGCGCCCCAGGCTGCGACGGCGAGCTCTAGCCCCGCCCTGCCCGCGTCCGCGCGGGCCCGCTCGCGTCGCGATCTGCGTCCTGCCCTTCGCCAACATGAGCGGCGATCCGGAGCAGGAGTATTTCAGCGACGGTATCACCGAGGACATCATCACGGACCTGAGCAAGGTCTCGGCGCTGGCGGTGACCTCCCGCAACAGCGCCTTCGTGTTCAAGGGCAAGCACGTCGATGTCCCGAAAGTCGCACGCGAGCTCAAGGTCAGCCATGTGCTGGAAGGCAGCGTGCGAAGAGCAGGTGGCCGCGTACGGATCACCGCCCAGCTGGTGGACGGGTCGAGCAACGATCACGTCTGGGCCGAACGTTACGACCGCGACTTGAACGACATCTTCGCGCTGCAGGACGAAATCTCCGAAGCGATCGTCAAGGCTCTGAAACTCAAGCTCCTGCCAGAAGAGAAGAAGGCCATCGAGCAGCGCGGCACGGAAAATGTCGAGGCTTACAATCTCTACCTCATGGCGCGGCAGCTCTACGTCACTGGCCATGAAGGCGACGCTCGGCGGGGCGAAGCGATCATCCGCTTATGTGCGCGCGCGACCGAAATAGACCCGGGCTATGCGCGCGCCTGGGCGCTCATGGCCCTTGGGCAAATAATTCTGCGCTTCGCCATTGGAAGAGGAGACGATGACGGCTTGCTGGCGGCTGAACGGGCGCTCGCACTGGACGCCAATCTGGCCGAGGCCCATGCCGCAAAGGCCAGAATCCTGGCCGACTACCGGTCGTCATGATGAGGCGTCCGCCGAAATCGACATCGCCCTTGGTCTGGACGCCGAATCGTACGAGGTCAACCGGTCAGCCGGGTACTTGAGCTACAGGCAGCACCGGCTCGAGGACGCGATACGCTACTTTGAAAAAGCGACGACGCTCATGGAGACGGACATCAATGCGCCTGCCATGTTGCTCAGCTGTTACAGGGCCGTCGGAGACTCCGACGGCAGGCTGCGCGCTGCGCGCATCGCACTTGCACGGTCAGAAAAAGTACTGGCGCAGGATCCGAACAATGGAACGGTCATCGGCTACAGCGCCTACGCGCTCGGAGCCCTTGGCGAAGTTGAACGCGCCAAGGAGCGGAGAACCGCGCGCTGTTGATCGATCCCGATAATCTGAATATGCGCTACAACTTTGCCTGCACACTTGTCCTTGATCTGAACGAGATAGATGCGGCGCTGGATTTGCTCGGTCCGTTTTTCGAGACGGCGGCTACCGGTTTCTTGAACCACGCAAAGGCCGATCCGGACTTCGCTGTCCTCCGCGATAATCCGCGCTTCAAGGCGATGATCGCAGCCGCCGAGGCGCGGCTTGCGACGACGGCACAGACGTAGGGCACCTGGATCTGTATGATTCACGGCCCCGGAGCCGTGAATGTCCCGGCCCCATGCCGCTCTCAAGGTGGCACCCCACCTCCCAATCGAGCGGCCCAGCCTCGAGCTGGTCCAACGGAACGCATGAAGACGCCTCCAGGCCTGCAACCCCTGATCGACGAGGGTGTAATCGACGAAGTCGTCCGTTCGCTGAAGAGCGGCAAGGAAGCGACCGTCTACGTGGTGCGCTCGGGTGCCCAGATGCGATGCGCCAAGGTCTATCGGAACATGGCGCAGCGCAGCTTTCAGAAGCGCGCCCAGTACCAGGAAGGACGCAAGGTTCGCGGCAGCCGGCAGGCTCGTGCGATCAGCAAGAGCACCCGCTTCGGTCGCAAGGAACAGGAAGTCGCCTGGAAAAATGCCGAGGTGGACGCGCTCTACCAGCTCGTGGCCGCGGGCGTGCGAGTACCCCGGCCGCACGGGTATTTCGACGGCGTGCTGATCATGGAACTGCTGACCGATGCATCAGGAGCACCTGCTCCGCGACTCGGGGAGCTGGAACTCTCGGCCGAGACCGCGCGTGACTACCATCGCATCCTGATACGACAGGTCGTGCGCATGCTCTGCATCGGACTCATTCATGGCGACCTGTCGGAGTTCAACGTGCTGGTTACCCCCGACGGCCCGGTGATCATCGATCTTCCGCAGGCCGTCAACGCGGCGGGGAACAACGCTGCGCTCTCGATGCTGGAACGAGACGTGAACAATCTGCGGACCACGCTCGGTCGGTTTGCGCCCGAGTTGCTCGCCACCGAATTCGCGCGGGAAATGTGGTCGCTGTTCGAGCAGGGCGAATTGCGACCCGACACCGAGCTCTCAGGTGTGTTCGCACGCGACGAGACCGTCGCCGATCCCGCCGACGTGATGCGCGTTATCGAGGACGCGCGCGAAGAAGAGCTGCAGCGCCGACTTCGCCTGGCCAGCTAGCGGCTCAGCCTTCGTACTTGAAGGACAGCGACACCCGCGCCCGATACGCGACGACCTTGCCGTTCTCGACCTTCATGTCGAGCTTGTTCACTTCGGCGATACGCAGGTCTCGCAGCGACTTGCCCGCCGTCTCAACCGCGCTCCTTGCAGCGTCCTCCCAGGAAACGGTGCTGGTGCCGATGATGTCCGTGACGCGATAAACGCCGCGGTCTCCTTTCTTCTTGGCCATGTTCTTCCGCTCCTTCTGGTGATCAGGCGCGGTGACGACTTTAACATAAGGCCATTTCCCTCAGCGCACATGCACCTTGCCGCCGCTCGGGCACACAGTGCCGAGCCGTCAGCGTCCCTTATGTAACAACGGTTGGACGACCGGCGCGTCCGGGACGAACATAGGACGGTCGGCCAGAACCCCGACAGCTGGAGGTCCAATGCGCACCCCGGGAACGATCCCAATCCTTACGATGCCCGTCTCGCTGGCGCTCGCATGCGCGGCGCTACTGGCGCTCGGCGCGTGCGAAGGAGGCCGCGAATCGCCCGCAGAGACCCGTGCCGAAATGGCGTGGGCGCGCGCCGCACTCGAGCGCAATCCGAATATCGAAGTGGTGGCCACGGACTCCGAGGCCGGCGTGTTCACGGTGCGCGACAAGATCAGCGGCGAGGTACGTGCGGTCGAAGTGGACGAGCTGGCCGCGGCACCGATCGCGCAGCTTTCGGCCCGGCCTGCGGCCGCGTCCGCGTCCGGTGAATCCGCGGCTGCCGGCGCAGGCAGTGGCGAGGAAGAAGCTGAGGTGAGCAGCGACGATTCGATGGATCAATCCGTTGCACAGGAGGTCCCGATCACCGAGCCGCTCGGCTACACCATTCAACGGTCGGGCGGCCAGGTGAAGGTCAGCGGCCCGGGCGTGTCCATCGTCTCGGCGGGCGCCCAGGGGCCGGCGACAGCGAAGGGCGAGCCGGGCCAGCGCGCCTCCGACCCGATTGTCTGTGAAGGCCGCATGATGCATATCGACAATCAGCGCATCTTCGTCGACGGCGACGCGATCACCGCGCGGAACGGGTGCGACCTGCACATCACCAACAGCCGTATCGTCGCGTCGGGAACCGGCGTGGTGGTGCGCGACGCAACCGCGCACATCTCCAACAGCTACATCGAGGGCGGGTCCGGGTCGTACGATGCCGGCATCGGCGCGAAGATGTTCCTGCGCGACGCGACCTTCAACGGCGTCATTCATCGCGACGCGTTCGCACAGATCCAGGACCAGGGCGGCAATCGGCCCTGATTCAATCGGACGACACGACGCCTAGCCGTCCTCGACGAGCGCCCGCAACCGCGCGAGCGCGCGGTCCCACTGCCGCGAGGCGCGCTCGAGATGAGCGCGTGCCTGCGCGAGGCCGTCGGGCTCCAGCACGAAGCGGCTTTCGCGCCCGATCCGCTCGCTGCGCACCATCCCGGCGTCCTCGAGCACGCGCAGGTGCTTGCTCACGCCCTGCCGCGTGAGTCCGAGACCGTCGGTGAGCTCGATGATCGAGCGCGACCGCCCGTCCCGAAGGCGCGCGAGCAGGTTGAGCCGTGTCGCGTCGCCGAGCGCGGCAAACACCGGCGCCGCCGCCGCCGGGATGAACTCAGCGACGCGAGGCGACATGCTCGGCGATGTTGCGAGCCTGGATGTTCCAGCCTTCGGTGTTGTCCCGCAGGACCTTGATCCGGCGGGCTTCCGGGAGCGCCGCGATGCCCGATTCCGTGATGGTCAGGCGCGTGCCGCGCGGTATCGCCTCGAACCGGAACTCGACCAGCGTTGTCGGCTGACGCTCGACCGGCACACCCGACTCCGCGTCATAGTCGTGCCAGCGGAACGAGAACAGGCGTTCGGGCTCGATCCGCTCGACGGTCGCCCGCCAGGGCCAGCCCTCGAAGCCCGGATAGGTCATCTTTCCCGTCGAAACGGCGCCGGGCTTGAAGGGGCCGTCGAGCTTGACGCGAAACCACTGGCCGAACTCCTCGTGGTCCGTCACCGCCCGCCATACCCGCGCCACGGGCGCCTCCATCTCGATCACCTTCTCGATCCTGTCGTTGGAGCTGTTCATTGGCAACCTCCTGGTTGCCTATCATGCTACGCCCCTGACCGGTCATACGCAACTGTTTGGTTGCTTGTTATCTCAGCCGCCGCGGTCGACGCGCGACATGTGCGCCTCCAACCGCGCCGCCGCTTCCTCGAATTGCCGCTCATCGAGCCTCAAACGCTGGATGCGCCAGCCCTCCGGCGTGCGCACGGCCTGCGTGTCGTAGACGCCGCCCATCGCCATGTGCATAACATGCATGCAGGTGCGCACGCGTGCGCGATCCCCGTCCAGGTCGATGACGTGGTTGCTCATGAAGTGCAGCACGTCCGGAAAGGGCGCGAGCACGGTGCGGAACCAGCCGACGATCGCATCGGTGCCGCTCACTCCTGTCGCGCCCTCGACGTACTGGTCGACGGAGCCGAAATCGACGGAGGCATCGGGCGTGAAGACCTCGCGCAGGTCCTCGAACTGCGCGGTGTCGATCGCGAGCGCGTAGCGGTGCATCAGCTCCGCGAGCTCGACGCGGTCGGCGGTGGCCTGCCAGCGCTGGTCGTCGGTCGCCCCCATGGGTCCGGTCCCCCCGGTTCTCTATTAGATGGGCCGATTGCAGCATCCGGCGTCGGAAACGTCCAGACAGGCGTCCCCGCCCTTTCAAGGCTATGCTGCGGCGCAGGCCGCGTGGCGACCCGGGCAAATACCAAGGAGGCGAGCAGTGAGCTTCACCATTTACTCGATGGCGATGGACACCTTCGTGCCGATGCTGGGCACCCTCTCGAAGCTGCTCGACAAGGGCGCCGAGCACATGAAGGCCAAAGGGCTGAAACCCGACACGCTTGCGGAGGCGCGGCTTGTGCCTGACATGTTCCCGCTCACGAGACAGGTGCAGATCGCCTGCGACCAGGCGAAGAGCATAGCGGCGCGGCTCACGGGGCAGGAGCCGCCGAAGTTCGAGGACACCGAGCAGACGCTCGATGAGCTCAAGGCACGCATCCGGCGCACGCTCGACTATGTCGCGGGCGTGCCCGAGAGCGCGTACCAGGGCGCCGAGACTCGTCGGGTCACATTCCCGCTCGGGGAAGAATTCGTGCTCGACATGGACGGCGTGCAGTACCTGCGCGACTGGGCGCTGCCGAATTTCTATTTCCACGTCGTCACGGCCTACGACATCCTGCGCAGCCAGGGCGTCCAGATAGGCAAGCAGGACTACCTGGCGCACGCCGACTACGCGATCCGCCGCACGGCAAGCTAATCAGAAGGAAGTTCCAAATGATCGGTCCAGGAAGAATCGGCGCGTTCGCCGTGACTGTTTCGCTCATGGCGGCGGCGAGCTCTGTGGGCAGAACCGAAGGAGCAGGGACGAACGATGCGCGGGCTGCAATCGAGCAGGGAAATGGCCGGTTCAGCGAGGCAATTGCGCGCGGCGACGCAAAGGCCGTTGCGGCGCTCTACACCGAGGACGCGATCATGCTTCCCGAGCGCGGGGCGATGGTGAAAGGCCGTCAAGCCATCGGGGAGTTCTGGAAGACGGCGATGGACGGCGGCGTGAAGAGCGTGACGCTGACGACGCTCGATGTTGGCGCAAACGGCGATCTTGCGCATGAGGTCGGAACCGTTCTGCTGATGATCAACGTCGAGGGGAAGCCGCAGGCTACGGCGTCCGCGAAGTACGTCGTCGTCTGGAAACGGGGAGCAGACGGTTGGAAGATGCACCGCGATATCTGGAACGATCCGCCGCCGGAGTAGAACTGCCGTCATGGGAAATCTCAGCGGGAAGATCGCACTCGTCACCGGCGCCGGCCAGGGTGTCGGCCAGGGCATCAGCTGGGCGCTCGCTGGCGAGGGCGCGAGCATTGCGGTGGCCGGTCGCACCGTCGCGAAACTCGAGGCGACCTGCTCCGAGATCGAGCGCCGCGGCGGCACGGCGCTCGCAGTCGAATGCGACGTCAAGCGACCGGATTCACTCGAGAGATGCGTCGCACGTGTCGTCGAGCGCTTCGGACGAATCAACATCCTGGTCAACAACGCGCAGGAGGTGCCCCTCGGCCCGCTCAATGGCGTGACCGAGGAGGCGCTGCAGGCCGGCTGGGAGTCCGGTCCGCTCGCGACCTTTCGCCTGATGAAGCTCTGCTATCCGTACTTGAAAGGCGACGGCTGCATCATCAACCTCGCGAGCACCGCGGCGCTGCGCTGGGACGCGAGCAACTACAGCGCCTACGCCGCCGTCAAGGAAGCGATCCGGGCCCTGAGTCGCGGGGCAGCCTGCGAATGGGCCAAGGACGGCATCCGCACCAACGTCATCCTGCCGCACGCCAAGTCCCCGGCACTCAAAGGCTGGATCGAGAGCCGCCCCGAGGAGGCCGCAGCCTTCATCGCCACGATCCCGCAGCAACGCGTCGGCGAGTGCGAAGGCGACATCGGCCGCTTCGTCGCTCTCCTCTGCAGCGATGCCAGCTCGTACGTGAACGGGCAAAGCATCGCCGTCGACGGCGGCCAGGCCTACATGGGCTGAGGGGTGTCCGGGGTCAGGTCAACACTCTAAATAGTCGACCGGTCACTCGCACAGCTTGCGAGTCGCTTCCAACGAGGACTCGACCCGCTTGACGCAATCGGCCTTCTGAGCGCCCTCGTACCGACCGCACACGGCCTCCGGGTCCGACGCAGCCGCCTCGGCGCGCATCTGCTGGCAGACTTCGCTGTCCTTGTCGGCCTTCATCAGGCCGTCGTCCGGATCGCAGGGTCCCAGGTAGTGGTAGCGTCCTTTCATCGTCGTGACGGCTCCGCCTTTCCTCTTCTCGACTGATTCGAAGAACAGGCTGTCGGCGGACTCACGCTTCATCGTCATTACGGTCGTGGGACGCTCGGGACATCGCGTCTCGATCTCCGCCTCGCCGGTCGTGTTCTTGAGCACGGCCTTGGTGCACGCCGATTCGGAAGGCTTCACGTCCTTGCCCATTTCGAGGCCGGCATCCATGCAGACGGCCACCTGGGACATCCGCTTGGCGTTCGCCATCAGCGCCGGATCCGAAGCCTCGAGCAGCTCCGTTTTCCAGAGGCCGTGAGGGTTCGGACGATCTCCGAACAACTTGAGCCGGGGCTTGGTCGACTCGGCGCCCGTCGCGACGGCACAGCACAGTATAGCCGCTGCTAACCCCGTCTGGAACAGTCGATTGCGCGCCATGAACTACTCCCTGCGCCTTCCGAGGCGTGCCTCTAGGCTAAACCCGGTTCGAACGAAATCAATAATTTCGTCGCATTCCGCCCGTATTCTGGCTCGATGCACCCCAAGGCTTACAAACTGCGGCGGATCGCATTTTCTGTTGCGACGCTGCTCAGCGCGGCGCCCGCATGTGCGATCGACGGGGCGCAAGTCACGCGCCTGACCCCGGAACGCATCGAAGTTTCCTGGACCGATGGTGACCCGGTGGACCTGTATGTGTCAGCCGCGCCCGATGCCGAACCGGGTGAATGGAGACTCGTGGAATCGGAAGACCGGGACGGCCATTTCGAGTTCGGCAGTTCACGGAAGGAGCGCGTCTATTTTCTGTTGAGGGATAGGGGCGACCAGTCGACGCTCAAGGTTGCCGAGCGGGAATTGCCCCTGGAGCACAGCTCGAACTTTCGGGACCTCGGCGGTTACCCCGCGGCCGACGGGCGGCACGTTCGGTGGGGACGGGTCTATCGATCAGGCGCGTCGGCGCTCCTGAGCGATGCGGATGTGGACGCGGTCGACCATCTGGGCGTTACGGCGCTCGTGGACCTGCGCTCGACCGAGGAGCGCAGCCTCGCGCCGACGCGACTCACGGGCATTCCGTACCGGGCGACCGACTATTCGATGCGTCCACTGGTCGCCCAGCTCAGCGACCCGCAATTGTCGAGGCCGGTGATCATGGAGCGGTTGTACCGAGAGTGGCCGCTCAGCCTGGCGGCGCAGTTCCGGGAAGTCTTCGAGCAGCTGCTCGCGAGTCCCGGGCCGGTCCTCTACAACTGCTCCGCCGGCCAGGACCGCACCGGTGTCGCCACCGCACTGGTGCTGAGCGCGCTCGGCGTGCCACGCCAGGTCGTCCTGGAGGATTACCTGCTGTCGACACAACTGCGACGACCGGAAAACGAGCTGCCGCACATCGATCCGACGGAACATGCCGACGACCCCGTAGCACTGTTCTTCGCCCGCTCCCAGGATCAGCCCGGGGCGCGGAAACCGCAGCCATTGGTGGATGCTCAGGGCAGACCGTGGCTCGCCGCCACGTTTGCGGAAATCGAGCTCCGCTGGGGGTCGGTCGAAGGGTACCTCGACCAGGTCCTGGGCGTTGACGCCGCGGACATCGAGACCTTGCGAAAGAGGTACCTCGAGTAGGGCCCTCACCCGTGATGTAGGGCCCGCGTCAGAAAACCGTCATCGCCCTATCGTCACGCGTTCAAACAGCGCGATGAGACTGGTCGTGAACCCGGAAGTGGAGGCACGCATGTACAGCACGAGCACGGGCAACGCAGAGCTCGACCAGGCAGAGCTCTACCAGAAAGTGCAGAAGCTCGAAACCCGCTATCGTGAGACGTCCCTTCAGCTCGACCTCGCTCGCCTCGAGTGCTACCAGCTGAGGCGCGACGCGAGCGCTCCCCCCGCCGAGATCGCAAGGGCGGAGGAAAAGGTGTTCGAGCTCATCGACAAGCGCGACGCCCTGCGCGCCGAGCTCGAGCGTCTCGAGAATCTCCACTAGGGATTGACTAGATAGGTCAGTTTCAGGCCGGCGAAGAGAAGCCCGGCCGTCACGACCTGGATCGATCCCAGGCGGACGGTCATTGACGCGCGCAGGAGCTCCATGTCACGCGCGATGTCCTTGCGCAGCTGATCGATCTCACGACGCAGCAAATCCACGTCCTGCTTCAGGAGCAACGTGTCTTGCTTGGTCGCCAAAGTCGCGCCCATGTCCGCTCCATGGCATCGATCACCGCCCGGGCCTTTTCCGCAGGGACGTCGATGCTGACCAGCGCATCACATACTGTTGTACCGCACCGCACCTGAGAGGGGACTTTCCTGCACGTTTCCGCGGAAACTCCCGAGGACCTGAACGTCGCCGGAGGACCGACGCATGAACGGCGCCGATGCGCTCATCAGGACGCTCGCGGATTGCGGCGTCCGGACCTGCTTCGCCAATCCCGGTACGAGCGAGATGCACCTCGTCGCTGCACTGGACCGCGAACCGAGGATCCGATCGATCCTGTGCCTGTTCGAGGGCGTCGCAACGGGCGCAGCGGACGGCTACGCGCGCATGACCGGTGGGCCGGCGATGACGTTGCTGCATCTCGGTCCCGGCTATCTCAACGGCGCCGCCAACCTGCACAACGCCCGGCGTGCGTTTGCGCCGACGATCAACATCATCGGCGATCACGCGACCTATCACCGGCACCTCGATGCGCCGCTGACCTCGGACATCGAGGCGTTGGTGAGGCCGCTCGCCGCCTGGACGGACGTCGCGACGGCACCGGCGGACGCCGGCCCGAAGGCCGCCGCGGCCTACGCTGCGAGCCTCGGTCCGCCCGGCGGCAATGCATTCCTGCTGCTGCCGGCGGATGCGGCGTGGAACGAAGGCGGCGTCATCGCGACACCCTTGCCGTCGCCTGCGCCGGAACGACCAAAGAACCTCGAGACCGTCGCGCGCGCGATCCAGGCAGCGAACAGGCCAGCAATCCTCGTAAACGGCGATGCGCTTGTCGAGCCCGGCCTCACGCACGCCGCACGGCTGCAGGCGGCAGGCATCCTGGTGCTGAACGACACATTCGCCACGCGCCAGCGCCGCGGCGGCGCGCATTTTGCGCCGCAGCGCCTGCCGTATTTTGGCGAGGAGGCGCTCGAGATGTTGCAGGGCGTCGACCTGCTCGTCACCGCCGGCACCAAGCACCCGGTCGCGTTCTTTGCCTATCCGGGTAAGCCGAGCGAGCTCACGCCGGAGGGCGCGACCCGACTATCCCTCGGCGGGCCCGAAGTCTCCTCCGCCGCGGCGCTCGAGGTGCTCGCCGAGGCGCTCCGCGCGCCGGCGGCGACCAAACCCGCCGTGCGGCCGAAACCAACCGCGCCCAGCGGGCAGCTCACGCCGGAGTCCGTCGGCATTACGCTCGCTCGCCACCTCCCCGACGATTGCATCGTCGCCGATGACAGCGTCACCGCGGGACTCGTGCTCTTCCCGGCGACCGCGAGCGCCGCCTCGCACGACTGGCTCTTTCACACCGGCGGCGCGATCGGCCAGGGGCTGCCGCTGGCGGTCGGGGCCGCCGTCGGCGCGCCGGGACGGAAAGTCATCGCGCTCTGCGGCGATGGCGCGGCGATGTACACGGTGCAGTCCCTCTGGACGATGGCGCGCGAGGCGCTCGACGTCACGGTCGTCGTCTTCGCCAACCGCCTCTATCGCATCCTGATGATCGAGCTCGCCCGCACCGGCGCCGGAAGTCCGGGCCCCGCGGCGACGTCGATGCTCTCCCTCGGCAACCCGGCGCTCGACTGGGTGAAGATGGCGGAAGCGCACGGCGTCGAGGCCGTGCGCGCCGAGCGCGCCGAGGATTTCGAGCGCGAGTTCGCGCGCCTCGTCGTGCGGCCGGGGCCGACGCTGATCGAAGCAG
>CAVSKB010000020.1:0-23298 GCA_963728295.1 uncultured Gammaproteobacteria bacterium
CGTGAATTGAACCTAACACGCAGTCAGGCGTCCAATGATCGTACGCGCTCTCGTTGTTTCAGACAGCTCTGGGGCAAGACTGGCGCGCGGGTGTGAGTTCGTGGCCTATCTCGTCATGGCAGGAGACGTAGTGGCTAGGTGTTCAGCAAGGGTTGCTCCCCGAGCGGCGACCCTGGCTTTGGGGTTGCTGGCCCAACTGACAGGCATTGCGGCGTACAGCGCCGAAGAGTCGGCGGTGGGGGATGCCCGGCAGCGGAGCATCCCTGAACAGACTGTAGCCACCGTTCAACATTCGGCTCCGGCGAATGTGAAACCCTTGTGGCTGCCCATGACGCGGTCTGATTGGGATTCAATTGTTTCCAAGGCGGGATTGAGCGCTACAGGCCCGGGCAGCGGCCTCGATGGTCAATTGGAGGAGATCACGGTCACGGCTCCGGCCGAGCTGTTGCCGATGAATGAGAATGTCTATGACGGAATGTGGGGCGGTCTCCTCGCGCCCGTCTGGGCGTTGATGCACCCCACGCAGGCGTGGCGCATCTTCCTGCCGATCCCTCCTGAATAGGACTTGTGCGCCGGCTGGCGTGAAGGTCAACGGACCGGTTCAGGATGGCGTGATGCCATGTCCTCCGCGTTCACGCGCAACTTCATGTCACTGTTGGCCGAACGCGAGGAGATCTCGCGCGGCGTGATGGCCGGTTTGTCGGCTCGTATGATTGACTCCGCGTTCCAATCGACCCGGTTCAGCGTGCTCGACACTACGTACTTCTTTGCCGCGTCGATCGTCCGGGCGAAGGGTTTCCATCCAATCGGGCAACGCTCCCCGCGCCGGCGACCGAAACGCTGACTCCATCATTTCATAAGTCACACGGCCAAAAAGGAGGGCATCGGCCCGGTTGAGGTTCTCGACCGCATGACGATGCAAGTCTTCGTCCGCGAACATTGCACGGTGATCGCAGCACCCGTCCAATGTGACGTTGATGGAGTACCGAAGAGGTCGCATTTCGTAAGAGTACCGGTGATGGCCGGGGCGTCACTCCAACTTGATCAGCTATGTGCGCTAGAGGACATTCCATTTGACGAGCAGATACCCGAGCAAGATGAGCAGGACAAGAATTACCGGAACCACAAACTTAGTAATATGGGCTTGCCGCGAGACCGCGATGCGCTGAAGGTCGATGCTTTCCTGGGATAGTCTTGTTGGAACGGTCTAGCTGAGCCTGCGCTATTTGGAGATGTTGTTGTTGCGTCTCCAATGCTTTGCGCTGGTTCTCCTCGATCCGCGCAAGCAGTTCGACGATCCGCACGTTCTCGTTCATGCGCTTCCCGCCGTGTTCCCAGGCATGCCCAGCTTAACGCCAAAGGGTGTCCAGCGAATGATTCGCACAGGGCCGCGCATGCGACGCCTAACGGTTGAGCTGAGCGCCGCGCGCGCTGCATTGTGAACTTGGCACTTTATTTTCCACGCGTGCGCTCCAGCGATTGTTAGGCGATACCAAGCTAACTCCGCGGACCAAACATGATAATTGCCATTCCGGACATCGCGACCGCGCTGCCAATTATGTCCCAGCGATCAGGGCGGACACTCTCGACGTTCCAAAGCCAAAGGATTGCCACGGCTATATATACGCCACCGTAAGCGGCATACGTCCTACCGGCATGTGTCGGATGGAGAGTCAACAGCCACGCAAATGCAGCGAGCGAAAGCGCCGCAGGAATCAGCAACCAGGCGGAAGCGTCACGCGCCACACCAGAGGCCAACCGAGCGGCTCGAACGTGATGTTAGGTGGCGCCGTCGTTAGGCGGAACACTGCCGGACCTCCACCACAAAACTAAGCTTCTGCCCTAGGTACTCTCCCGTAATCTCCCAACACCCCCCGGCCGGAAAATACCACCGCCACCAACATCGTCCGCCCACCCAGCGAGGGCGCGTGGGCGTTCGTCGGTGGCGAGATGTTCGCTTTGGCGGGATTGCCGTCCAAGCTCGTGGCAGAGACCTTCAAATTAGACTCAGAGCCAGGCTTGAAACCGAAACTCCACCAAAAGAGTTTGTCACGGTAGTTGTATTGGGCCCATCCCTCGCCAAATGCCGTCTGGTCGAAGAATGACCGCGAGCGTTTCGCTTCCGTACCAGTGCGCGGCGGCTGGAAATGGCTTTCCAAGTATCTCGCCGGAAGGAACTGTTTTGGGACAGTGCCCGGTCCTCGGCGTGGATCGGCGAGGTGACTGCGGCAGCAAGAGCAAGCAAGCTCAGCGCAAACGGTTGCAGCTTCATTAAGCGTCACCTAAACGCCCGCGTCAGCGTGCATCGCGTTGTTATGCCGCTTCGATGACTGCTTTCTTTATCGGGTGCGGCAAGGCGATGGCGACGAAGTATTCCTGCGGGTACAGATAGTCTTCTCCAGACTCGTCGATCAGACGAATCTGGTGCAGCTTCTCTGCTCGAGCATCAGGCAGCGATACATAAATTTTGCGACGCTCAAGCGACACTTCGTAACCCGAGTTTTCCAAACAAACGACCAGCTTTTTTGTCGCCTTAGCCATGGGTTTTCGCCTCAAAGGAAGCGCTTGATCTTGAATTCTCGACGCCCGATTCCGGTTGCCTCGTACCAGTGTATCTCGGCGCGGACGACTTCGCCGGCCGCGAGCCCGATATCAGCGATGCCTTCCGTTTTCGCCAGCGCCCGCGACCATAGCGCTTCCGTAGCCGAGCAATCTCGCGAATCCCCGCACCGGTGGCGATTGTCTCAACTTCTGTCAGATCGTCTGCAAACTCGAAGTGCATGGCGCATCGTTCCAGACCACCGCCGATGGGTCAACCGAGGCCTGCCAAAGCGGCACAACGTATTAAGCTCAGCCGCGTTTGCGGTAGCAAACGTCGGCTTGAGCGACTGGTTAGGCCGCACACGCGCAAGCGCGAGAACGGAGCGCCGTTTAGTCCAAGAACTTCCAGGTCGTTGCACCATCGAATCTCCGAATCCGAGTTGACTCAATGACTGAGGGATCAAAGTTTCGTAAGTTGACCACCCATCCTATTCCTGCCCCGCGTGGTTGGCTGCCAGTGCGTCACGCAACCACACGATGCGCATCTACACAACCAAAGACACTTGTCACCCCATGCGTAGCGGTCGATGGCTCCACTGCGGACAGTGATCTTGACCTTGTTTGGTTCGTAGTAGCCCCACAGCCCAGCGTGGCGGCGACAGATTGAGCAGTTGCAGCTCGTAAGGCGCCGGGGCTTTCTCGCGACCTGGATTCGGACTGCACCGCAATGGCAAGACCCTGTGAGCATGGCACTGCCCTCTTGTGCGGCCTAACGCCCGCGTTGAGCCGCCGCGCGCCAACAGCCAGAGTGCGCCGCAGGCGCAAACTCCCCGCCGGCGCCTGCAGCGCGCTTGAGTTGAGGCCAACCGGACGGCTCGAACGCGATGTTAGGGGGTATAGATATATCCCACGGAAAAAAACAAAAAGGTACGTACATGCGCATGCAACGTATTGCCGTCGCAACGTAAGTCATCCTGGCTCGGAGGAGTCTCGCACTCAGGCCGAAGGCGCATTCAGTCGCTTCGAGTCGATCGGCTATGTCCCGCCGGCCGAGTTCGAGCCCCTCGCGCAGGATCGCGAGTTGATTCTTGACGAACTGGGACCCGCCGCCGGTCATCGGCCGGTCAGTACGTCCACCCCGTCTTGATGACCGTGATCTGAGAAGGATCCGCCTTGTTCGTCGTCCAGAAGTCGAGCATGTGCTGCGCTTCGGCTTCGGATTTCACGGCGCCGCATTCGGCCCCGCCTCGAACTCCGTACGTCTTCTCGACGTAGGCGGCAAACGCGTTGCGGTAGTCGGATTCATTGATCTGGCCTCTCGGCATGAGACTCGTGTAGACCACGATGTCCAGCGACCCCGGCGGTCGTCCGGGCCGCGCAATCGTCAGGCGGCACACTTCCCAGAGCGTCTGGGTCACCTTGGGCTTCGAAGGGTCGTCGAAGCCCGAGCTCTCACCGGCGTGCGCGGTCGAAACAAATAGGAACAGGAGGATCGTCAGGTAACGCATGGTGTTGCCTCCGTTGAGTCTTCAGGATAGTGGATCGCAGGGACTACACCCAAATCTTTCCGATTCATTGGCTTGCGGGCGGTTTGCGGGAAGCTTAGGCCTCCATCGCAGTAGTAAGAGCCTGTAGCTTCTGCTTAACGACGTTCCGCGATTCATCATCGTCAATGAGTAGCTTTCTGACGGCACTCTCGTATTTAGACTTGCTGCTGAACCCAAGCTGCCGTGCTGTTCGATGGCTTGTTGAAGCTCAAGGAGAGCCGCAGCGCTAAATGGATGCAATTTCGAGTTACCGAGATAGGGACGCGGGCGGCAGGATAGCGGGGGGAAATTTTGGGCCTCACATTAGGCACGCCTCACTATCGCGCTTGTGCGCGCGGCAGTTCGCCCTGAGTTGCCGTTTGTGTATGGCTTGCACGCGAGTATGCAGATGTGAAACGGACATACGTAACCCTGGGCGGCGGCGTCCACTTGCCTTCCAGAAATTCCTCGCGCGGGGGAGTACAGGCGCATCAGCAGCGTGAATTTCTTGGTTTGTTATTTTCCGCGGGATATATCTATACCCCCGAACGCGATGTTAGACCGCACGATCATTCTCGCCGAAGCGGCACAACCTTTCCGGTCGGAGTGACGTCCACCTCGTACCTCCGGAGGAAGGCAGGAGCGACGTTCCATTTCACACCTTGATCGGTAATAACAGTTACTGACTTTCGGTTGTACTTCGTCAACATTCCAACCACGGCCGGTCGGCCGTCTGGCTGAAAGGTTACGCGGTCGCCGATGCGAAACTCGAGCATCTCCGAATGCGCTCGCATCTGATGCAAGAAGCGCAAACGCTCGACAATCCGATTGTTGAGGTCGACCAGCTCCGCTTCGGTCAATTTGTCGATGTCGATTCGCATAACGCCTCTCCAAGCTCAAGCGGATCCATCATGGTCAAGGATACATTCGGCGCGCGGCGTGCGGTCTAACGCCCGCGTTGAGCCGCCGCGAACCGGCGGATGGTGCGCGCCGCTGGCGCAGACTCTGCAAGGGCGCCTGCAGCGCGCCTGAGTTGAGGCCAACCGGACGGCTCGAACGCGTTGTTAGGCATCGGCTCACCCAAAGAAGTGAACCGCCCCGGGATTTCCGGAGACCCCGGTGTGTGAGTCAGGCCGCGATGGCCTGAGTCTCGCTGAGTCGATAGTACTCCCGTTCATATTCGGCCGGCGGTACGTGTCCGATCGATTCGAGCAGACGACGATGGTTGAACCAGTCGACCCATTCCAACGTCGCGTACTCGACCGCATCGAGTGTCCGCCACGGTCCTCGAACGTGGATCACCTCGGTCTTGAACAAGCCGATGATGGTTTCCGCCAAGGCGTTGTCGTAGGAGTCACCGACGCTGCCGACCGAGGCTTCGATCCCTGCCTCGGCCAGCCGCTCGGTGTAGCGGATCGACAGGTACTGTGTGCCGCGATCGCTGTGATGGATCAATCCGCCGCTCACCTCGCGTGCGTGCAGCGCCTGCTCGAGCGCATCGAGCACGAGATCCGTATGCAGCGAGCGAGTGACGCGCCAACCGACGATGCGGCGGCTGAAGACGTCGATCACGAAAGCCACGTACACGAACCCTGCCCAGGTCGCCACGTACGTCAGATCCGCCACCCACAACTGGTCAGGCCTCGACGCCGTGAACCGGCGCTGCACACGATCCAGGGGACGCTCGGCGAGCTCGGCCGGGATGGTCGTGCGGCAACGTCGGCCGCGAACAACACCGCGCAGCCCCAGCCGGCCCATCAGCCGCTCGACCGTGCAGCGGGCCACCGGGCGACCTTCACGCTGCAACTGGCGCCAGACCTTGCGAGCGCCGTAGACACGGAAGTTCTCGTGCCAGACTCGCCGGATCTCCGGCCAGAGTTCGCGATCACGCCGCACTCGGGCCGGCAGCCGCGCAGGATCGGCCTCGCGCGCCTTGCACTCGTAGTACGTCGACGGGGCGATCGGCAGCTCGGCACAGATCGGCTCGACCCCGTACTCGGCGCGGTGGGCGTCGATAAACGCCACCATCACTTCCCGCGGCGGTCGAGCTCCGCCTGGGCAAAAAACGCCGATGCCTTGCGCAGGATCTCGTTCGCGCGCCGCAGCTCCAGATTCTCGCGCTCGAGCACCTTCAGCCGCTCACGCTCGGAACTCGTCATCCCGGCCCGCTGTCCGCTGTCGCGCTCCGCCCGCCGTACCCACTTGCGAAGCGTCTCCGACGTGCAGCCGATCTTCGGTGCGATCGACTGCATCGCTGCCCACTGCGACCCATGCTCACGCTGCAGCTCGAACACCATCCGGACCGCGCGCTCTCTGACTTCCGCTGAATATCGAGTTGTCGTCGTTCCCATTGCTCCATCCTCTCAAGTAATGGAGCCTCCGGGAAAGTCGGGGCGGTTCAAAGCATGCGTGGACATCTTCAGTTACCACCCTTAAGAACGCGTCGATCGATCCTACGGTCGGGACGGGCTCATAGCCATGCCACTTCAGGTCTGCGCGAAGCCAGAAGACACGCCAGATTGCTCGAGTACGAACGAAGGTGGCCTTGGCCACGCCGTGCTCAAGTTTCTCGCCAGGGGCTCCGCGCCACACAGGGCGGATCTCGAATATCTCAACGCTCTGGCCGGAAATTCGATAGCCAAGGTCCAGTTCATGTCGAATGTGCGGAGGCGGTCGGCGCTTCTCGAGGAAGGCGTCGAGCGACCCTTCGGGCCCACGCTGCTTCGAGCTGACTCAGCGCCACGGCCGATGCCTAACGCCCGCGTTGAGCCGCCGCGCATCGACAACCGTAGCGCGCCGCTGGCGCAGACTCTCCCAGGGCGCCTGCGGCGCGCGGCAGCTGAGGCTGCCCGGTCCGCTCCAACGCATTGTTAGGCGTCATCGTTGGCGAATAAGTGAACTTGCAGCACCAAAGATTAGAAACCCGATCACGCCGATGCCGATGGTGGCAAAGGCAACTGCGAATGCGCCCGGGATATGCCCACCAATATAGTTGTAGCCGCTGGTCATCACCAAGAATGGCGGAAGAAATGCGGCGACTACAGAACAGCCAAGCATGTACACAAGGGCCAACACTGTTGTAAGCAGCCCGCTGCGCAATCTGCGCATCAAAAGCAGTCCTCCGGCGAGGCAAATTGCGATGCTGAGGCCTAGCGCACCGAGGTAGAGCATGCTCGTCAGTGAGTTGTCCCAGAAACGTGGTGTGTCAAATGGGGGGCCGTTCACAATCGTCGCTAGAAAGCCGAATGCGGCGAAGGCCATCCAACAATCGAGCAACGGAAGAGAATCTCGAGATTTGTCATCTGACGCCTAACGCCCGCGTTGAGCGGCGCGCTGCTGGTGTTTCACGTCAGGCACCCTATGCATATGCGCCCGCTCCAACGCGCTGTTAGGCGGCGTTGCCACGCGCGCTGGCGAAAACTGCCTCAGCTTCAGTCACGAGTTCGTCCAATAGAGAAAGGTGCTGCTCTACAAGATCTATCGCCGGCGTTCCAGACCATTCTTCGTCAGCAAAATATATGGCGTCGCTTGTAACTGCAGCGCGCGCCGCAGCCTTGGCGGCTTTTCTGGCCCGTCGGGCTTCAACTTTTTGCTGAAGTTGGTCTAGACGGTGGCGCTTCCACTCTCTGTAAGGGCGCAGCAGATCCTCGACGATGATCGCCAGCGATCTGCGGTACCAAGGCGTGCCCCTGTGGACCGTGACTGTAACTGAATCCCTGAGTCGAATACTTGAGGTTCCCATCATACTGATTACGCGTCGCGTCTCGAGCGGACCTTCCTTCAGCACGTAGTTCCGCTGATCGAGCAGGTATCTACTAATGGCTGAAGCACCGAGCCGATGCTGCCAGCTCTGGTACCACGGGTCGAATCGAGGGTTCTCGGCTAGCTCCTTTTGAAGATGGAACGTGACGCTTCGGCTGAAGACAATGGCTGCCTCCAGAAAGGTCGCGAACTCCTGGCGCTGCTCAAGGGTAGTGTCGCGCGCCTTACTCACGAAAAAGCGTGACTTCTGCAATGTTTCTCGGGCTATCAGGGACATCACCGTACCGCTCGGGCTCAGAAGCCGCCTAACAGCTGAGCTGAGCGCCGCGCGCGAAGACGCAACCTGTTAGCACTTTATCGCTCACGCGTGCGCTCCAGCGAGTTGTTAGGTTGCCATCACCCTTTCCACTTCCAGACGCCAATCACCGCAATAGAGACGCCAATTGCAAAGAGGCCGATGGAAGACCAAAACAGCAGGCGGTGTGCGAACGCATACTTTTGGCCTCTCGCTCTCGTGGAGAGATGATCGAAAAGTCTCGACGACTCGTACCGCAAGTGGTTGATCGGCGCGAGCACAACAAGACCCAACAGAAGGACTGCGATTGCGACGGCCGTGAATCTGACAATTTGCGTCGTGTCGTCAGTGCGCTGCACGAGCTGCGTCAGGAATGTCAGGAGCGAGATAACGCCACCACCGTTCAGCAGGAACATCCCCTTAATTCCCTGGGAATGTAGCTCGGCCCGACGGTTCGCCCTCTCAGGGTAGTCCGGACGCGGCCAGGGGGAGGGTTCGTCAGCCATGGCAACCTAACGCCCGCGTTGAGCCGCCGCGCGCCGGCGAAAGGAGCGCGCCGCAGGCGCAAACTCTCGAAGCGCGCCTGCGGCGCGCAAAAGCAGGCGCCAGGCGGGCGGCTCGAATGCGTTGTTAGACCGCATCATGCCCCCAGTTTCGGCGCCACTCGCTGAGCCGCCTCGTGGGACGTCATTACCGGATGGACGTCGAATTCAACCAAGTCACTCCAGTGTCCCATCCACTGCTCGAGAAGGGTCCGATCATGGGTCTCCATGATTTGATAGCAGGTGGCCAAATTCTCGTCGACCCAACTTGAGATGTAGACGAGTCCTTCGGGTGCCATTCGCCCGCGCTCCCTGAAACGCTGATATACAGGTGCGGCGTCTCCATTTCGGAAGTGCTCAACGACCATATACAGGGCCACGCTGGATCTCCTTGGGCGCTGCCACCACCTGCGATGATGATGCGGTCTAACGCCCCGCATGAGCGCCGCGCGCGCTCAGGCGTCGACCTGGCAGTTTATGGATCACGCGTGCGCTCGATGCGGATGTTAGGTTGCGTTAGCGCGTTTTGCTGAGTCGGTCCGCCATGCGTGTCTGCCAGCCCGGGCCGGTCGATTTCCACCGCGCTATGACGTCGGCGGGCAGCCGGATGGTAATGAGCTTTCGCGGGTTGGCCGAAACCGGGCGTCCCCCTTTCTTGACCTTGGCCCGAGCAAGCATGTCCGAGTCGAGCTCTGGGAGCTCCACATACTCCCTGGCCTTAACGACATGAGCGTCGACGCGTGCCAGGTCAGATTTCAAGGTACGGCGCGATCCGCGCTTCTTCGCGGGCATTGGCTTTCCTCATACTAAATACGTGTCGATCATCACCGCGCGGCGTATAGCCGATCACCACCATTCGGCCCATCAAACGGCCGTAGCAAATGATGCGCGTCTCGCCGTAGGTCTTACGCTTGTCCTCGACTTCCAAGGTCACGCCCTGAAAGACGATGGCTGCATCCTCGAACGCCAGGCCACGAGCAGCAAAGGTCTTGTCGCGCTTGGCCGGATCGAACGTGATGCGCACGAGTTATTGTAACTACAACAACACCCGCCCGCAAGCATTCTGAGGAACGGACACCGAACGCAACCTAACGCCCGCGTTGAGCCGCCGCGAACCGGCAGCCGAAGCGCGCCGCGGGCGCAGAATCCTCAAGCGCGCCTGCGGCGCGCCACAACCGACGCCACTCGGGCGGCTCGAACGCGATGTTAGAACGCACCACCCACCGCTGTGTCTTCACCGCAGCAAAGTCCGCACTGCAACATAGATCGCACCGCCAACGGCATATATCAACAGAAGTGCCGCCACGCCGTACGCTACCCGTAGCCAGGACACCGAATCGGGAGCCGCGTTTCGTCCCAATGATGCAGCGAACCGGTTCTCAAGGATGAAATTCCCAAGCCACTCGCCGGCAGCGGTAATTGGCAAGGCCAGGAGAAGGAGTGCGAGCCAACCCAGGATGGTCTTTGGCTGCCAAGGCCAAACTTGTACAAGCAAGAGCACTCCAAGAACGAGAGAGGCGGCCACATACATTCCGAGGAAGCGAACCACCCGCGCTGACATGTGCGTTCTAACGCCCGCGTTGAGCCGCCGCGAAGGAGCAGCAGGAGCGCGCCGCAGGCGAGAATGACAGTGCGCCTGCGGCGCGCCAATACTGAGGCCTGGCGGGCGGCTCGAACGCATTGTTAGGCGACGAGCAATTACTGCTGAACAGGGCCAACGTCCATACCGTCGTACGTATCAAGGCCATTCTCATCGGCGAAACGATTCAACTGTAGGTTGCGCGCGTTCAGGGACGCAACTGAATGGGTCTTCACCTTCTCGAGATGCAGCCACCACTGGTCGGGGTCTTTGGGTGAGTCCTTGTCCGCTAAGTGTATGTCCTCCAGTCGATATCCCTGAGCTTGCAACAGTCTTGCAGCCCGCTCCAACGGTGCTCGAGTCGAGTGCGTAAAGAAGTAACCCCATACCATGTCCTGGGACATGTCCCACCCAGACTTCTGCTGGATGTTATCGAACATGTCTTGAAGCTGTTCTACAGAAATCATGCTTTTAGGCAGAGTCTCGGACACAGCTAACGCTGCGGAAAGGAGTGAGCATGCTGCGACGAATATCTGGGCAGCGCGGCGGAAGCGACGACTCATCGTCGCCTAACGTCCGCGATCAGCGGCGGCGCGCAGTCGGCGCGCCGCTTGCCGCTCGAACCTGGAAGCCGCCTGCAGATCTTGCAAGCGGCGTGACGACAAGCGACGACCGCTGCATCGCATTGTTAGGCGGCAATTCATAAGTCGCTTCGGGCGCCGCGTGTTGGTCGAGCTTCGCCAAGCATCGATGCCACGCCAACACGAATGCCACCGGATCTCAATCGAGAGCCAGATCGAGCCCAGTGCTCCGGCCCCAACGGCAAGACGTCAAATCCGGAGCGGTGGGCGGCAAAGAAGTGGCCCAGTAGAAGGCGTCGGGACAGCGCGGGCAAGAACCTAAAGTCGCCGCACAAATTACGCCGATCGTTTGCCACTCAAGCTCGGATGCGACGGTGCCGCTGCCTTGGATCGACCGCAATGAGGGAAGCAGCATCGTCGCGATCGTGGCCGGAAACATCAAAAGAACGACACAGGTCGCCAATTGCAGCCCGACAAGAGAAAGCGCATGGTCGGATCGATGTCGTCGGATGAAGGCGCGAGAATGCGATCCACTGGTACGAGTGTCGATACCGCGCCACTGCCCAAATCAAGCCAGTAAGCCGGATGCCTAAGGTCGCGACTTGTAACGGAGTCAACTGCCCTTCCGTTGCAGCCTAACAGTAATTAAGTAAAACGCGACCCTGAAAGTGTGCATTTTGTTCGTATATGCCGGTTGAGCCGCCGCAACCCGCTGTATTAACTACAGCACGGCTCTCTTAGAGCGTCAACGAATCGGTCGGCTTAGGCTGCATGAACGCAAAGCCTCGGCTCTTCGAGCAGGTGCGCAACCGATTGCGCACCCTTCACTATAGCTACCGAACAGAGCAGCAGTACCTCGGCTGGGTCCGCCGATTCGTCCTCTTTCACCATAAGCGGCATCCGGCGGAGCTGGGCGCGCCGGAAGTAGAGGCGTTTCTCAGCCATTTGGCGGTCGATCGGAAGGTGTCGGCGCCCACCCAGAACCAGGCGCTGGCCGCGATCCTGTTCATGTACCGGCATCTGCCCGTCGTCCTGACGGCACTGAGGTCAGAGGCTGTGCTCGGGCACCTGCGCGGCGACTATTGGCTCATCGCCAGCTTGCTGTATGGCACTGGTCTGCGGCTCTCGAGCCTGCGACTGCGCATCAAGGACATCGAGTTCGAATATCGTCAGATCGTCGTGCGGGACGGTAAGGGGTCCAAGGACCGCGTAACGATGCTTCCCGAGGGCCTGATGGCGCCGCTTCGCGAACACCTCGCCCGCGTCGAGCAGCGGCATCGCGTCGCAGTGCAGAACGGACACGGGGGCGTCGAACTGCCGAGCGCGATCGAGCGAAAGTATCCAAACGCGTATCTGGCGTGGGGCTGGCAGTACGTCTTCCCGGCACGTTCGCCGTCGCGTGACCCGAGAACTGGTACCTGGCGTCGACACCACATTCTCGAGAGCACTGTACAGCGCCAGATCGCGTCGGCGGTCCGCACTGCGGGAATCGCCAAGCCAGCCTCGTGTCACACATTCCGCCACTGCTTCGCGACGCATCTACTCGAGCGTGGCTACGACATACGCACGGTGCAGGAGCTGCTGGGGCACAAGGACTTGTCGACTACCCAACACGCACGTCATGCGCAAGGGCGCGGGAGCGGTCCGCAGTCCCTTGGACTGACCACCGAGCGTTCGGATCGCTAGAATACGCTCGAGCACGCCATGAAAGTCCTGACCTCAAACGACGGCCGCACCCGCTGCCCCTGGTCGAATTCGGGGCTGAGCGAGGCATACGTCCGCTACCACGACGAGGAGTGGGGCGTCCCGGTGCGCGACGATCGCACGCAGTTCGAGTTCCTGATCCTCGAGGGCGCACAGGCGGGGTTGAGCTGGTCGACGATCCTGAACAAGCGTGCGGGCTATCGCGAGGCATTCGCGGAGTTCGATCCCGAGCGCGTCGCGCGTTTCAACAAGCGCACGGTCGAGCGACTGATGAAGTTCCCGGGCATCGTCCGCAACCGGCTCAAGATCGAATCCGCGATCACGAACGCGCGCTGCGTGCTCGCCGTGCAGGACGAGCTCGGGGGTTTCGCGAAATACCTCTGGTCCTTCGTAAAGGACAAGCCGATCGTCAATAAGCCCTCGTCGATCAAACAGGTACCCGCGACCAGCCGGGAATCGGACGCGCTCAGCAAGGATCTCAAGCGCCGCGGCTTCAAGTTCGTCGGCAGCACGATCATCTACGCGCACATGCAGGCGACCGGCCTGGTCAACGACCACGTCCGGACCTGCTTCCGGTACCAGGAGACGGCGCGCCTCCGGTGACCCGCCGCTGCGCGATTCGATAGCGCGCGCTGCGGCGATGGCGGTCTTTGCCGCGGCTACTCCGGCACCAGCCACTCCACCCGCGTGCCGCCGGCGCCGTCGGGCGCAAGCAGCGCATGAAGCTGCGGCAGCAGTTGCGCGAGCGCCAGGTCGAGCTGCCACGGCGGATTGACGATCGCGAGCCCGCAGCCCTGCATGCCGACCGCGCTGTCGGGCGGCAGCACGGAGAGTTGCGCGTCGAGGATGCGGCGGATTCCCGATTCGCGGAGCTCGCGATGGAACCGCAGGCTCCCCGCGCGCTCGCTCTGCGGGTACCAGACGCAGTACATGCCGGTGGGCCACCGTTCGTGTCCGGAAATCAGGGCCCGGATTACGCGCATCGAACTCGGCTTCGGCCTCGTACGGTGGGTCGATCAGCACGAGCCCGCGCCGCTCGGCGGGTGGGAGCTGGCCCTTGAGCGCTGCATACCCGTCCTGCTCCAGCACGGTGACGCGGCGCGCCCGGCCGATCGACTCGCGCAGCGCGGCGGCTTCGGCCGGATGATTCTCGACGAGCACCAGTCGGTCGGTGGGCCGGCGCAGCAGCTCGACGATGAGCGGCGAGCCGGGATACGCCGTGATCGGACTGCGCTCGGGACCGGCGCTGCGCCGGACGAGGTCGACGTAGGCGGCCACCTCTGCGGGCAGACTCGCAGCCGGCGCCTTGAGCAGCCGACCGATGCCGCCGAGGTACTCGCCGCTGCGTTGGGGCTGCGCGTGGCTCAGGTCATAGCGGCCGCGCCCGGCGTGGGTGTCGAGGTACATGAACGGCGCGGGCTTCGCCTTCAGATGCTCGATCAGCATCGACAGGACGACATGCTTGACCACGTCCGCGTAGTTGCCGGCGTGGAACGCGTGGCGATAGTTCACGTTGCATTATTACAACGAAGACAAATTTCTGTCTCGCCTGGGGTAGGCTCCGCGAATCCGGTGAGACGCGTCCACGCCCGCATCGGGCACGGCAGCGCCGGCCTAAACATCATGGAGGGGATTCAAAATGGTCAGGGGATTTCGTATTGCCGCGGTCTGTGCGGCGCTGTCTCTATTCGTGGGAACGACGGCCACGTTGGCCGCGCCGACTCCCGAGGCACCGGATCCGGTGCTGAACGCGGTGAAGAATGGGCCGCACGCCAAGATTGGTCCTTGGCTGAGCAATCTCTATGCGGAGTACCAGCAAGCGGCTGGCAAGGGCGTAACGGCCAAGGCCTTCAAGTCGAAGAACAAGGCGCTGCGCTCGGCGAAGGGAATGGTCAGCATCGATGCGTACGCGAACGACGCGGCGCAGCTCAACCGCTCGTTGAAGGCGCTTGGTGCGACCAAGGTCAAGGCGCGTGGGCCACTGGTGTCTGCGCGGGTGCCGGTGAAGGCGCTGGGCCAGATCGCGGCGCTGACGTCGCTGCGCTCGGCGCGGCCGGTGCTCGCGGTGGTCGATGCGCTGCCGCCGACGGCGATCACGCAGGGTGACGTGTCGCTGAACGGTCCGCAGGCGCGCGCCGCGAACGGCGTCGACGGCTCGGGTCTCACGGTCGGGACGCTGTCCGACAGCATGAACTGCAATCCGCCGCCCTTCCAGCCGGGGGCGCGGAACACGTCGTTCGCCCAGGACATCGCGAGTGGCGAGCTGCCTGCGAACACGACGATCCTCGACAACGGTGCCTGCCCGGGCAGCGACGAGGGCCGGGGCATGTCGCAGCTGGTTCATGACGTGGCGCCCGGGGCGGGGATCGCGTTCCACACTGCGTTCAACAGCGAGTTCGACTTCGCCGAAGGCATCATCGAGCTCGCGGATGCGGGCGCGGACGTGATCGTCGACGACGTGCGCTATTTCGCCGAGCCCTTCTTCATGGACGGCATGATCGCGCAGGCGGTCGACATCGTCGCGGCCCGCGGCGTGCCGTACTACTCGTCGGCAGGCAACCAGGCACGCAACTCCTACGAGCATGACTTCAACGGCGTCAATTGCTTCGTGAAGCTGAAAGGCAAGCCGGTGACGCGTCGTTTCCACAGTTTTGGCGCGACTCCGAGCTGCTCGACGATCATGCAGCCCGTGTTCCTGCAGCCCGATGCGGATGCGGGCTTCACGATCTTCAGCTTCCAGTGGGATCAACCGCACCTGACGGCGACGACCTACGCGCGGCTGAAGGCCGGCCAGAGCCCATCGCTGGCGGTCGGCGCCCAGAGCGATCTCGACATCGTGTTCTTCGACTTCAAGGGACACCTCATCCGCAACTGCCCGCCGGGCGTGGCGACCGGGATCACCTGTCAGATCACTGGTGATCCGAACATCGGCGGCGATGCGGTTGATGTCTCGGCGCTCTTCTACTCTGGGCCGCCGAAGACCGCACAGCTCTTCTTCGTCGCCTTCGTGCTGAACGACGGGCCGGATCCGGGCGTCGTCAAGTACTCCTGGTTCGACAACCAGGGTGTGTTCGGCGTGCTCAACTTCGCGACGAACAGCGGCACCTCGTTCGGCCACTCGAACGCCGCGGGCAACCAGGCGATCGGCGCGGCCTCGTGGTATGTCACGGTGCCGTTCAGCACGAGCGGCGAGGTTCCGCCGAACGACACGCAGACCCCGGCCATCGACCTGAGCCCGTGCGCTCCCGCGTGCCTGAACGACTTCTCGTCGGCGGGCGGCATCCCGATCTATTTCGATCGGTTCGGCGCACGCCTCGGCACGCCGCAGGTCCGCCAGGTGCCCAGCGTGACGGGGCCGGACGGTGGCAACACCACGTTCTTCCTCTCCGACTCGAGCTACGACGATGACGACGGCGACGGGCTCAACAGCCCCTTCAGCACGTTTATCAGCGGGCTCGACAATCCTCTGGACGAGTACCCGAACTTCTTCGGCACCTCGGCTTCGGCGCCGCACGTCGCGGCGGTTGCGGCGCTGATGCTGGACAAGAACCCGGGTCTGACGGTTGAGCAGATTCGCACGACGCTGCAGCAGACGGCGCGTCCGATCTCGCTGCGCTTCACGTCGGACCGTCCGACGATCACCTTCCCGATCGAGGACATCGGCCCCGGTGGCGTGAGCTTCGATGCGGGCCACGGCCTGGTCGACGCGGCCGCCGCACTCGGAGCGATCGGCGACTGACGCGCGACGTCGCTTCTGCGACCATGGAGCCCGGCCTCGTGCCGGGCTCTTTTTTTTGCGGAGGTAGACGTGGGGATTAGACCGATCAGGGGGCCAAACGCATGCCGCATCACGGCGCTCGCGCTCGCACTTGCGGCGTGCGCGCCGATGAGCCGAGAGCAGGCCGAGGCGCCGGCCGATCGCGACTCGCGCCGCGAAACGGAGGCCGCGAACGACGCGGCCGGGAGTCAGGCCATGCAACCGATGCTCGATCAGATCCGCGCCGACGCCGCGCAGCGCGCCGGTGTCACGCCCGACAAGGTGAAGATCCTGGCTGTGGAGGCCGTCACCTGGGCGGACGGGTCGCTCGGGTGTCCAGAGCCGGGGATGATGTACACGCAGGCGCTGGTGCGCGGTTACCGGATCGGCGTCGATGCCGCGGGCACGACGCTCGTCTATCACGCCGGCTCGCAGAACACGTTCGTGCACTGCCCGCCCGAACGCGCGCAACCGCCGTCGCCCATGGATCCGACCTGATCGCGCTACTGGCGATCCGCGCACGCGCTTGCGCGTGGCGGAGTCCTCGTTCGAAACGATCAAAGAGAACGCCCCGGGGATTTCTCCCCGGGGCGCTTGATCTCGACTGAATCGAGCCGCGGGACCTTTACGGGTCTACGCGGACGATGGTCGGATTGGGCAGGCCGGTAGCACCCGAATAGACGATCGAGCCCAGATACTTCGTGCCGGCCGTGAGGCCGCTGAAGCTCAGGTTGATCGTCCCGGTCGCCCCGGTGACCGCCGTTGCAGGCGCGGACACGGTCATGTTGCCCGCGGCCGTACTACCGAGCAGCCACTTGAACAGCGTGAAGGTCGCGCTCGGCCCGTCCGTATCGAAGGGCGCCACAACAACCCTGTATGTGCCGGCCGCCGGGTCGCGCAGGTTGACGCTCTCGGCCGATGTCGAACCGCCGCTGGAACCCACCGACGTGCCTGCCGAATTGAACACGCACATGTCGAGGTCCGGGGCCGTCGGTGAACTCGTCGAACAACGAAACCGCGCGTGGGTCGTGCCCGCCGGGACATCCACCGTGTCGATGATCGCGTTCGGCGTAGTCAGGCTGCACGAGCTGTCGGTCGGGTCGTCCTGCGCCGTCGCGGTTCGAGTAGTCGCCGGCACGAGGCCGCGGGCGTGCCGCGGTGAACGGACCGTCGAACCCGAACTTGACGTTGTACGAGATGGGGCCGCCGGTGCTGGACACCTCTGCAGGTGCCGACAGCGGGAGCGGCCGGACGACGACCGGGATGCGTACGACATGCCCAGCACCGTCGGCCCAGGTCAGCTGGCCGCCGGTATAGGCGTTGAGCGTTGCCGAGGTCCGCTGGAACGTCACCTCGAACGATCCGGTCTGACCCGGGCTCAGCGTGAGCGAGGAGGGTATGACCGTAGTTGTGAATCCGGCCATGCCCAAGAGGCTCGCGTTGTACGTCGCCGCGATGCTGCCGACGTTGGTTACCCTACGCTTTACCGTCTGCGAATTGACCAGATCGCCGATTGCGATCGATGCGACGTTGATGTTGCTCGGGTCGAGCGAGAAGCCAGCTCCCTGCAGCGCGCTGCAGGTCGCGGGGCCGACTGCGGCCGTCGTGCCGCAAAGGAAGGCCAGCCAGTCATTGAAGCCGTGGTTGTACACCAGGCCCGGATCCGCTGCGCTGTTCGGACGGACGTGTCCGGCACCCTGGCGGAAGATCACCAGCGGATTCGTGTTCGGTCCGTCGAGGATGTCGGAGGCCGAGGTCATGAGCGCCGATTTGATCATCATCGGCGTCCAGCTCGGGTGAAGGTCCATCAGCAGCGCCGCGAGACCCGCCACGTGCGGGCTCGACATCGAGGTGCCGCTGACCATGTTGAAGTCCAGACCGGCGAAGGCTGGCGAATATGCCGCGAGGATGTCCTGGCCTGGCGCGATCACGTCGGGCTTGAGCAGATCGCCGCCGCCTGCAGTGAGCGGGCCGCGCGACGAAAAGGCTGCCGTCAGCGGAGCCGGAACGTTGAACACGAGCGCCGAGGCATTGATCCTCGCAGTCGCCCCTGCCGTTGCAGCATAAGCCTTGATGGCTGCGCGATCCGTATCCGCGAGATGGACGGTTGGGATCACGTGGAAATCGGCGTTCAGCGAATTGGGCGTGACGTTGAGCAGGAGCGTGCCGACACCGCCCGCGGCCCTGACCGCGTCGCTCTTCGCGACGCGAGCGTTGACGCCTCGATCGCAGACAACGATCTTGCCTGCGACCTTGGCGGGATCGAGCACCGGCGTCGGCGTCGAAGCACCGCCGAGAGTCACCATGTCGAGCGCCGTAAAGCAGAGCGCGACCGCCGCCGGATCGGCGCCGGGCAGACCCGCCGCCGTCGAGTCGATCAGCGGGGCAGGGCCAACCGGCGAGGCAATGGAGGCACCTTGGTACGTCACGCCGTTTCCGAGCGTGACCGAACCGATGCCGCTGCGGTTGTGTGTGCCCGCCGCCACCGTGGTGATCCAGGGGCTCGGGTGCGCAACCGTGCCCACTGTCGGGCCGCTGTTACCCGCGGAGGCGGCGACGAACACGCCGGCGTCGGCGGCGAACAGGAAGGCGATTTCCACCCCGTCGGCGAAGTTGGTCGTCGTGCCGCTGACAGAGTAGTTGATGACGTCGACGCCGTCGGCTACCGCTGTGTCGATCGCCGCG
The DNA here is from genome assembly GCA_963728295.1 of uncultured Gammaproteobacteria bacterium. GTDB lineage: Bacteria > Pseudomonadota > Gammaproteobacteria > Steroidobacterales > Steroidobacteraceae > DATJKD01. Next base: position 18,973 of record CAVSKB010000020.1, read on the forward strand.
AGGAGGTCGACGCCGGATCCGCTGGCCGTTGCCGTGTCCACCGTGGACCACAACGCCTTGTACGCCGCAATCCGTGCGCGCGGCGCGAGGCCGCTCACCCTTCCAAGCGGATCGCCGGGTCCGGTGACATCCACGCTGTGATTGCCGCCCGCGGTCGACGCGGTGTGCGTGCCGTGGCCGTTGTAGTCGCGGACCGAGGCGAATTCCCAGGGCCGTGTCGCGTTGACGCCCGCGTCGCCCCCCTGGCCCGCGTTGAAATGCTGTGCGCCGATCAGCTTCTGGTTGCAGAGCGACGCGTTGAATGCCTCGCCCGGGGTGCACTTGCCGTGCCAGCCCGCGATCTGCTGGTAGGCCAGCTTGCCGTCCTTGGTCGCGTTGCCGTTGGCGCCGGTGCGGTCGGAGAAGCTGAGGCTCTCCGGCCAGACTCCCGAGTCGATGACGCCGATGATGATGTTCTCGCCCGCGCTTGCGGTACCGCCGAGCTGGTCCCACAGACCACCCGGCGCATCGAGCCCGAGGAAGGTCGGCGTGTTCGAGGTGTCCACCTCGTAGATCTGGTCCTTCTCCACCGACAGCACGCCCGGCATGGTGCGGATCTCTTCCGCCTGCGCTTCGGTCAGTTCCGCTGCGAAGCCGTTGAAGACGTAGCCGTAGCTGTACGCCTTCTTGCCACCGCCTGCCGCCGCGAGCACCGCGTCGTGACGACCCGTGAGGTAACCCATGTAATTGACGACCTTGGACGACGTCGGGTCGATCTTCTTGCCCGCAGCCGGTTTCGTCGCCGGGTAACCCTTGATGCCACCCTTGTAGGCCGTGACTGGCGACTCCGCGAGTCGCACGATGTAGAACTTGTTGGACGCGGCTTTCGCCGAACTCTTGCCGGCCTCCGCCGATGGCGCCGCGACGAGCGTCGCGCTCGGCACCGACAATGCGGCCGCGGCCGATACCGCGATCGCGGTCAGCAGTGTGGTCAGTTTGCGTTTGGACATGGTCCCCTCCGCAGGACGTTTTTTGAGATTCTCACGTCCGGCAGTCGACGAATCGCACGCGGCACCGGTGATGTGTCGCGATCGATCTACGCGCAGAGAGGAAATCGAGCGGGCGCCGCACTCCTGCAGCTCCGCTATGTCTCCCCTTTGGTAGCCCAGCTCTTTTGCTTCCCAGCGACCCAAGGGCTGTGATTTTTCGATCCCGCCTCGCGGCGGGTGTGCCCTTCGACTAATTGCCGTTGGCGCGCAAGCTACGCGAGCGTGCAGCTATTCGCAACATTTGAAACAACGGTCGCAGGCGCACGGCGGCCGCCAGCTCAATATGTAAAGTTGCACTGCGGCAGAGTAAACGCGCGCGGCGGCGCGGTCAGCGTTCGAGCTCGGCGAGCCAGTCGCGTGGTCGCAGATAATCACGCAGGCGCGCCTCCGGCGAACCCGGCTCCGGTGCGTACTCGTACTCCCATCGGGCGAGTGGCGGCAGCGACATCAGGATCGACTCGGCGCGCCCCCCCGACTGCAACCCGAAAAGCGTTCCGCGGTCGTAGACCAGGTTGAATTCGACATAGCGTCCGCGCCGGTAGAGCTGGAAGTCGCGCTCGCGCTCGCTGTGGGGCGTGTTCTTGCGGCGCTCGACGATCGGCAGGTAGGCGGGAAGATAGCTATCCCCGACGCTGCGCATGAACGCGAACGAACCCTCGAAGCCGGGCTCGTTCCAGTCGTCGAAGAAAAGCCCGCCGACGCCGCGCGTCTCGTTGCGGTGCTTGATGTAGAAATACCGGTCGCACCAGTCCTTGCAGCGCGTATACACGTCGGCGCCGAACGGTTCGCACGCGGACCGGGCAGTGCGATGCCAGTGAAGCACGTCCTCGTCGCGCGGGTAATACGGTGTCAGGTCGAACCCGCCGCCGAACCACCACACCGCCTCATCGTGCGCCGCGTTCGCGACGATGAAGCGCACGTTGGCGTGCGAGGTCGGCACGTGCGGATTGCGCGGATGCACGACGAGCGACGCACCGATGGCTTCGAAGGAAGCGCCCGCCAGTTCCGGCCGCTGCACGGTGGCCGAGGCGGGAAGCTGTGCGCCGCGGACGTGTGAAAAGTTGATGCCCGCCTGCTCGAACACCGCCCCGTTGCGCAGCACGCGCGTCTCGCCGCCGCCGCCCTCGGCGCGGTGCCAGGCGTCGCGGCGGAAACGTCCCGCGCCATCCGCGGCTTCGATCCCCGCGGTCAGGTCGTCGTGCAGGCGGCGCAGATACTTTGCGACGTCAGCGACAGATAATGCGTCGGTCGCCATCGATCAGAAGAATAGCAGGGGCTCAGCGCGGAAGTCGGAAGGCGACGACGTGATCGCCCTTGCCCCATACGTCGCCTCCGCCGGCGGTGACGACGACGTACTGCTCACCGGAGGCGAGCCGGTAACTCATCGGCGTCGCCTTGCCGCTCGCGGGCAGTGCGCCGCGCCAGAGCTCGCGACCGGTCTCGATATCGAAGGCGTGCAGCGCCCGGTCGAGCGCGGCGGCAATGAACACCACGCCGCCCGCGGTCACGATGGGCCCGCCGAGATTGGGCGAGCCCCAGTCGGGCGCAAGCTTTGCCGCCATTTCCGGGCCGACCAGCCCCGCGACGGAGCCGAGTGGCGATTCCCACAGGCGAGCGCCGGTCTTGAGATCGATCGCGACCAGCGTACCGAAGGGCGGCGGAGTGCAGGGTACTCCCGATGGCGCGAGCAGCATCCGCCGCCGCATCACATAGGGCGTGCCACGCATCATGTTGTACTCGTAGTCGTGCCCGAGGCGCTCGTCGTCCTTGCGCGCGCGCTTCAGGTCGAAGCCCTCGCGCGGGATGAGCTGCACCACTGCGGCGATCCGGTTGACAGGGACGACCGCGATCTGCCGCTCGGGATCGACGGCGACGCCACCCCAGTGCGCCCCGCCGATGTTCGACGGCAGCACCAGCGTGCCCTTGACGCTCGGGGGCGTGAAAATGCCTTCGTTGCGCAGTCCCGCGATCGCTGCGCGGCAGGCCTCGCGATCAGCGTCATTCGTGGCCCAGATCTCCTCCACGGTGAAGCGATGCGGGCTCAAAGGTGGCGTGACGGTGGTGAACGGCTGCGTGCGCGCCGCCTCCTCGAGCGGAATGTCGCTCGAGGGCACCGCGCGTTCCTCGACCGCAAACACGGGAGCGCCGGTCTCGCGATCGAGCACGAACAGCATTCCGCTCTTTGTCGCCTGCAGGACCGCTGCAATTGCCCGATCGTCGCGGCGTAGCGTCACGAGCGCCGGCGGCGAGGCGTTGTCGTAGTCCCAGAGATCGTGATGCACCGTCTGGAACGCCCAGACGACTTCGCCATTCGCGGCGCGCAGTGCAACGATCGAATTCGCATAGCGGTTGTCGCCCAGCCGCAGCGCGCCGTAGTAGTCGGGTGCAGCGCTGCCGGTGGGGACGTACACCAGTCCGCGTTCCGGGTCGGCGGAGAGCACCGACCATGCGTTCGCGGCACCCGTCTTGTGGGCCATCGCGCCGCGCCACTCCCGGTGCGCCGGATCCGACGGGTTCTGCGGCACGGGATCCCAGCTCCACTTGAGAGCGCCGGTGCGTGCGTCCCAGGCACGCACCTCGCCGCTCGGGAGATCCGGGCGCGTGTTGTCGGCGACCGATGAGCCGGTCACGACGAGCCCGTTGACGACCACGGGCGGGGAGGTCATCGAGTACGCAGCGGGCTCGAACGGCGGGATGCGCAATCCCTGCTTGAGATCCACCATTCCGTCGCGGCCGAAGCCGGCGCAGGGACGCCCGTCGCGTGCGTCGAGCGCGATGAGCTGCGACTGGGCGGTTGCGGCGAAGATGCGGCGGCGGCAGACGGCATCCGCTGGCGCTTTCTCGTCGAGCCAGCTCGACACGCCGCGGCTCGCAAAGTCTCCATATTCCACGTCGCGTGCGATCTTCGGGTCGTACACCCAGCGCTCGCGGCCGGTCGCCGGGTCGAGCGCGATCACGCGCCCGAGCGGCGTGCCGACGTACATCGTGCCTTCGACGACGAGCGGCGTCACCTCGAAGGACGTTTCCTTCTCGGTCGCAAAGCTCGCGTCAGCCTCGCCGGTGCGATAGGTCCACGCCGGCTCGAGGCGGCTGACGTTCTCGGGCGTAATCTCGCGTGCGGGGAGATAGCGCGTGCCCTGGACGTCGCGGCCGTTGGCGTCCCAGCGGATCTCCTGGGCGACCGCGATTCCGGGCGCAACGCTCGCCAAGAGCACGACGAGATAAGCCGTTCGTGTGATCTGCCACATGACCTGTCCTCCGTCCCTCACGGCGACGAGGCCGGGCGCCGCGTCAGTCG
>CAVSKB010000021.1:0-24812 GCA_963728295.1 uncultured Gammaproteobacteria bacterium
TGCTTCTGGACCGAAAAAGCGCGCGCGCATGTCGTTGTCGATGCCAACGACGTCGAACTTCTCCTCGTGAAACCTTTTACAGGTTTCGGAACCGATGAGACCGGCTGATCCAGTAACTAAGGCGATACTCATAAGCGTCCTGGCGCGCTTACCCTCGTCATGTGAAACCCGGTAACCCAAATACCATCGTATCCACTCCTGGAGCGCGAGAATGAGACATGTGCCGCGTCAATTAGTGCGCGCCGGCTTCACGGATGCCCGCATGAGCCGGTCGAGCGCCTTCCCGATGGCGGCGGGCCCGTAAGCATCGACCGCAGCCTCCGCCGCGCGCCGTTCGAACAGGCGATTGGCCACGACACGCCGGAGTGTGCTCGCGATCGTTTCCGGTCTGTTATCGGGCATGTACGTGAGGCCTCGCTCCAACTCAGCCTCAAGTGGACCCATCGGCGTCGTAATGACGTGAGCATCCGCGGCAAGGTACTCAATGATCTTGAAGGCAAATACATTGCCCGGTGTGGCGCTCAAGTCATGTGGGTTAATGCCGATTCTCGCAGTACTCAGCAGCCGAGCGTTGTCCTGGCGGTTCAACAGACCATGAAAAACGATGCTGGGGTCGCCTTGAGCTATCTGGCGAAGTTGGGTCGCCAGAACGCCATCGCCTGCTATGTGCAGCTGCCAGTCCGCCAATTGCGCCATGGACCATGCCTTGATCAGCGGAACAAGGCCCTTGCTGTCCGCAAACGTGCCGGAGAGACGACTCTATTCTTTTTCCGCTCCGCCCCTTGCCTCGCGTGTACCAGTATGTCGTCGCTGATCACTCCCCGGACGAGCAGGCGGGGAATCTGCTCCGGAAATCGCGAAAGCAAGTGCGGCGACACACCCAGGCAACCTGATGCCGAATGTAATCCACCTTCTTCTCGCACCCGGAAGGTGCCGACGGGCGCGGAACCCGTCCTCATCGCGACCACGGACGTCGACAAAGAGATCATCTTCGAACTCCACGACAACCGGTAATTCGAACCGATCCATCGCATGTTGAGCGCAGCTCACTTGAGGAGGCTTGAGGTTATAGACCAAGACAAGATCAAACCGAGCCGACTCATGGCGCTCCTGGAACAACGCCAACGTACGCCGAGAGGACCACCAGGCGTTCATGAATCGAACCGGAAGCGCCGACGCGTAGCTGACCGGAATCTCGGCACTGAATGGGCGGGGCTCATCGAACGCGGGGAAATAGGCGAGGCGATTCTCTACGACCTCACCCTGGGAAAGAATCTCTACATCATGATCGCGCTCGGCTAGCAGCTCAGCGACCAGCTCGATCTTCAGGTTGCCAGCCAAGGCGAGATTTATTCGCGATGGTCGGCGCATAATCAAGGCCGGCCCCTGGTATGGGGCTATGTAGGCTAACCGCATCGAAGCTCTCCGGCGTGTGACTTCGACTTCAGGTGGCGCCGTCACGCCGGAGAACGACGAGCACCGTCTTGATCATTATTTTGAGGTCGAGCGCGATCGAGCAATTGCGAATGTAGCGCAGGTCGAGTCGCACCATGTCGTCGAACGACGTCCGGCTTCGACCCTCGACCTGCCAAAGACCCGTGATCCCCGGCCGAATATCGAGGATTCGGCGCAGGTGCCAGGACTGATATTTCTCGGCTTCGTAAAGCAACGGCGGCCGAGGCCCAACCAGGCTCATGTCGCCGTTCAGTACGTTGAACAGCTGCGGCAGCTCATCGATGCTCGTCGCGCGGATGAAAGCACCCACACGGGTAATCCGCGGGATCCGCCTTCAGCTTGTAGAGCGGATTGTCGTCATTGCCCTGATTGAATTCCTGGTGCTTGCCGTCGATGAGGTTTTGGACATACTCGCGATGGATCTGGTCGTCCGCATTGCGTGACCATCGATCGGAACTTGTAGAAGACAAACGGCGCCCCACGCCTGCCAAGCCGGACCTGACGGAAGATGACCGGCCCAGGAGAGGTCACGCAATCGCCAACGCCGTCACCAGCATCAGGGGCGACAGCATCACCATCAAAGCAGCCGCCCCCGCAATGTCGAATGTCCGCTTGAGAAGTGCGGAAACACTCGAGGTGTTCGGGCCTGTCTTCGATCAGCAGCGGAAAGACCTCGGTGGGCGCCCCTTGGGGTGCCAGGAGACTGTCGAACACCTGGTCTGGGTATGTGCCGCTGCTCGTGGAGTACTCGAGATCGCCGGCGCGGCCGCGCAGATTGCGAATCAGCGTCTCGACGCCAACACCGTTTGTGTCGGGCAGAAGCAGTCGCCAGCCGATGTTCGCCGAGGTACCCGAGTATGTCGGTTTCCCGCTTGCTGCGTTGCAGAAGGTCCGCGAGCTGCTTGAGGTTCTGTATGTGCTGCCCGTCCGCAACACCCGTGTGGAAGACGATCATCGACAGAGGCGCTTTCGATCGGTCGGTGCGGCGCTTTTCGAGCTGAAGCTGCTTGAGGAACTGACTCTTCGCCAGCATATGGCTGGCGCTCGTCGGGCTGAGGGTCAGGCGCTTGTAAACGCCGGACGCGCCCGCCTCATCGACGACCCGCTCACCGCGCGAGCCCCGATCGCGGAGCTCACCGAGTAAATCTTGTGCAAGATTTGGCATACCGGCCTTTAGTACTTCACAGGTGCGCGACCCGAACCCAAGCACCTGTTGCTACGGTCGTCCGTGTCCAAAGGCAGCATGCAACGCCCGTGCCACGCCTGCACCTGGTCGTCGAACTTGCTGCCGAGCCTGCGTAATTTAGAGTATTGCATGACTGCCGAAATGCAACCTGTAAGATTTCTCGACACCGCCGGCCGCAGCGCCGCGTCAACCGAAGCGCTTGATCGGGCCGCTCGCGCAAGGCTCCGGATCGACTCGCCGACGATCGCGATCTGACCCTCGGTCAGTTCCGGCAAACATCGGCAGCGACAGCACCTCGTTCGCCGCCCGCTCGGAATGCGGGAACTGGCCCGCTCCGATAGCCCAGATCGGCAAACGCCGGCAGCAGATGGACCGGGATCGGGTAGTGGATGCCGGTCTGGATCCCTGCGGCGTGCAGCGCTTCCTGCCATGCCTGCACGCTCGGCCGTGCGGATGGCATAGACGTGGTAGACGTGGCGCGCGTACGGCATCGCCGTCGGAGTCGCGCACGCCGCTGCCGGCAAGCAGCTCGTCGTAGCGCGCGCGCCGCGGCGCGCCGCGCTTCGGTCCAGCGCCTCGAGGTGCCGCAGCTTGACGCGCAGCACGGCGCCCTGGATGCCTTCCAGCCGGAAGTTGTAGCCCTTCAGCACGTGCTGGTACTTCTTCTCGGCACCCCAGTCGCGCAGCATGCGGATCGTGCGGGCGTAGCTCGGCGTTGTCGGTCACGACCATGCCGCCCTCGCCGTAGGCGCCCAGGTTCTTGCCGGGATAGAAGCTGAAGCAGCCCATGTCGCCCATGCTGCCGGCGCGCCGGCCCTTGTACTCGGCGCCGTGCGCCTGGCACGCGTCCTCGATCACGATGCAGGCCGTGCCGCCGCGCGATCGTCCAGGATCGGATCCATGTCCGCCGGCTGGCCGTACAGGTGCACCGGGATGATCGCCTTGGTTCGCGGCGTGATCGCCGCCTCGATCGCAGCCGGATCCATCGTGAACGTACGCGGATCGATGTCGACGAACACCGGCGTCGCGCCGGTGTAGTCGATCGCCGACACCGTGGCCACGAAGGTGAACGGCACGGTGATGACTTCGTCGCCCGGGCCGACGCCGGCGGCGAGCAGCGCCAGGTGCAGCGCGCTGGTGCCCGTGTTCACGCCGATGCCGTGCGGCGCCTGGCAATAGGCGGCGAACTCCTCCTCGAACGCCGCCACTTCGCTGCCCAAGCGTGAACTGGCAGCTGTCGAGCACGCCCTGGATCGCGGCGTTCACCTCGTCCTTGATCGATAGCGTACTGCGCCTTCAGATCGACGAACGGAATCACGATGCTCTTCCCCTGACGTTGGATGTACACGGTTTCGCCCTTGCGCCGCATCGAGCTGGTGGCCGCCTCGATCAGCTCGACCACGCGCAGGCCGAGCTGGCCGTCGGTCTCGCGGCGTCTTGCCGTGCTCGATGCAATCGACGAAGTGCTCGCCCTCGACGCGCAGCGCTTCGGTGACGGCGAGCTTCGGCGCCCACATGTCGCCGGTGCGGTAGCCGACGCGCATCTCCTGGATCTGCTCGGGTCGTCGGTGAAGCTGACGCCCTTGTCGTAGACCTTGATCTTCTCGCTCGGCTCGAGGTCGTCGTAGGTGATCATCTTCTTGCTGCCGCCGACCAGGATCTGCCGCACCTTCACCGGCGCCAGCCAGCTCACGTTGGCGTGGGCGATGGTGCCGGAGTCGTAGAACAGCGTGACGTAGGCGAGGTTCTCGGGCGTGCCCGGGAAAGTGATTCGTGCCGCTCGCCGACACCGCCACCGGGTGCTCGCCGAGGAGGTAGTCGAGGATCGAGAAGTCGTGCACCGCGAGGTCGGAGATCACGCTGACGTCGCGCTGGAACAGCCCGAGGTTGACTCGGATCGAGTCGTAGTAGTAGATCGCGCCCGAGTTCGCCGCTCTTGATGATCTCGGCCATCTTGCGCACCGCGCCGGTGTAGATGAAGGTGTGGTCGACGAGCAGCACGCAGCTTGCGCCGCTCGGCTTCGTCGACCAGCTTGCGCGCCTGGAGCGACGTCTCGGCCATCGGCTTCTCGAGCCAGAGGTGCTTGCCGGCCCTGAGCGCCGCCATGCCCAGCTCGAAGTGCGTGCTGACCGGCGTGGCGATCGCGATGGCGTCGATCGCCGGGTCGCGCAGCAGATCCTGGAAGTCGGTCGTGGTCTTCACGGCCGGATAGCGGCGCTGCACGAGCGTCGAGCTTCGCGGGATCGAGATCCGCGACCGCGGCGACCGTCGCCCCGGGCGTCTCGGCGAAATTGCGGACGAGGTTCGGACCCCAGTAGCCGTAGCCGACGACGCCGATGTCTGATCATAACGCTTGTCCTCCTGGCTGATTAGATCGTCGTGTCCGCCTGTGACTCGCCGACTGCCTCAGTTCGTGCACCGCTGATCGCTTGCGCGTGTCGCCGATGACGCGTGCCGGCACGCCGGCGACGATGGCGTAGTCCGGCACGTCTCGCGTCACCACCGCGCCGGCGCCGACCAGGCGCCTCTCGCCGATCGTGACGCCGGCACACGATGGTCGGCGTTGCGAGCCGATGGACGCGCGCTCGCTTCACGCAGCGTCGGCTCCACCTTCCAGTCGGCTTCGGTCTGCGGGCTGCCGTCGGCATTGGTGGCGCGCGGATAGCGGTCGTTGATGAACATCACGCCGTGGCCGACGAAGACCTCGTCCTCGATCGACCACGCCCTCGCAGATGAAGCGTGTGCGACGAGATCTTGCAGCGGGCGCCGATGCTGGCGTTCTTCTGAATCTCGACGAAGGCGCCGATCTTCGTCTCGTCGCCGATCCTGCAGCCGTAGAGGTTGACCAGCTCCGGATGAAAGATCCGAACGTTTGCTCCCAGAGCGACGGAGTCGGCGATCGGCATGGGTCACCAATCCAGGCAAGCGCGGACGACAGTGTCGGACCCGTAGTGCGGGTTCGTAGCCTTATACGTCGATGGTAACAGCTTGCCGCCATCCTGCGACGCCTCACTCGCCTTATGTAAAAGCCTGCACGTCACTCTCAGCCGGACTTGCTCGAGTTGTCCGATTTTGAACCGTATCCGCCATATCCGTACGCCCCGTAGCCGTAGTAACTGCCAGGCGACTCGCTTTGCTCTGGTTGAGGACGAGACCGATGGGCTTGTCCTCGCCGATGTATCCGATTGCCTCGAGTACCGCCTGCTGCGGCGTCACGCCCGCGCGCACAACCAGAACGATCTGCCCGACAAGCGACGTCAGGACACGAGCTTCGTTCGTCAGCAGCAACGGTGGCGAATCGAACAGGACTACGCGATTGGTGGCATGCGATTCCAGACGCAACACCGTCGTCCTGCATGCGTGCACTGGCAAGCAACTCAGTCGCCACATCCCCTTCGCAACGCCCGGCGGGCAGGAAATGCAGGCCAGGTACGTCGGTGCGAAGGATCAGCGACTCGATGTCGACGGAGTCGTCAGTCAATCGCCTCCAGCAGCCCGGGCGCCGTGTCCAAATCGAACAACCCGCTGACCTGCGGCTTGGCGACGTCTGCATCGACCACCAGGATTTCGAGATCCCTTTCGCGCGCCAGGCTCAAGGCGAGGTTGAGCGTACTGAAGGTCTTGCCTTCTCCCGGTAACGCGCTGGTCATCATTAGAAGCCGGCCGTTCGCCATCGCCGGGACACCCTTACCGAGCGCGTTGGCGAGCAGCGTTCGCTTTATCTGGCGGAACTGGTTCGCTACGAGCCGCTCCTGGGACTCCGGCGGCAGTAGTCCGATTTCGCGTAGCCTGGCCCTGTCGAAACGGACCACCGGGCGTGCGCGCGGCATCAGACAGCGGGACGAGCTGCGGTGCAGCGGACGGACCTTCGGCGGCGACTGCCTGCGGCTCATCGAGCGCCTCGAGAGTCGGCAATGCATCGAGGTTGTCGGTCCGTGTGGCGTGCGCCGCGCCCGTGGTGCACTGCATGCTGCGCGTCCGTCCCATCGAGCGGGCGAACTGGCCGTCCGTGCTCCCGCAACCTTACGGCCAGCTCGTACAGACCCAGCGCGCAGGTGATCGCCGTCGTCCAGCCGAACCCTGTGGCCGTAGCCGACCCGTTCCGTCGCATCGTTGATGAATACCCCGTTGCGGCTGGTATCCCTCAGCCAGAAGCTGCCGTCCCGGAACTCGATCTCGCAGTGCTGACCGGACACATAGGCTTTCGGGTCCGGAAGCGCCCAGTAGTTGTCCGGCGACCGCCCGATGTTGCCTCCGCCTGGGCCCAAATACGCGCAGTCGGTGCTTGGCGAGCTCGTGGCAGGGATCCCGGACGATCTGAATTTCCAGTTCCATTGGTCCGTAGCTAGACGCCGGCGAAGGTCATTGACCCCACGCGATTGATTCTATTCAACTTATTGACTGGGGTCCATGACGCGCAGACAAAGCTGCAAATGTTGGCGCCGGAGGTCTTCGCGAATCGTGGTGGGCGCGCCTGGGATCGAACCAGGGACCCCTACCATGTCAAGGTAGTGCTCTACCGCTGAGCTACGCGCCCATGATCGGGCGGCGAACGATACACGAAGCCGACACCAACTGGAAATGGTGCGCTTGCCATGGTCAGCCTGCCCGCGCGGCAGGTCGCCACCGAAGGTCGCCTCGCGCAGACGCTCGATCTGGTCCCGGATACTGGGCCGCTTCCTCGAACTCCAGGTTCCGGGCATGGCGGTACATCTCCGCCTCCAGCCGCTTGATCGCCTTCATACCCTGCTCCGGTCGCAGGTCACCGCCGGTCAGCGCCGCGGTCGCCCGCCACGCTCCTCTGCGGACCGCGCTCCCTCCATGACGTCCGTCACCGCCTTGCGGATCGACTGCGGCGTGATGCCATGCGCGGCGTTGTACTCGAGCTGCTTCGCGCGACGGCGGTTCGTCTCGTCGACGGCGCGGTCTGATCGAGCCCGTCACCTGGTCCGCATACAGGATGGCGCGACCGTTCACGTGACGGGCGGCCCGGCCAATCGTCTGGATGAGCGAGCCCTCGGAGCGCAGGAAGCCCTCCTTGTCCGCATCGAGAATCGCGACGAGCGACACCTCCGGCATGTCCAGGCCCTCCCGCAGCAGGTTTATTCCCGACCAGGACGTCGAACTTCCCCAAGCCGCAGGTCGCGGATGATCTCCACGCGCTCCACCGTCTCGATGTCCGAATGAAGATATCGCACCCGCACGCCGTGATCGTGCAGGTACTCGGTGAGGTCCTCGGCCATGCGCTTGGTCAGCGTCGTGATCAGCACCCGCTCATCGAGCGCCACGCAGCGGTTGATCTCCGACAATACGTCGTCGACCTGCGTTCGCACCGGACGGATCTCCACCTCCGGGTCGACGAGCCCGGTCGGGCGCACGACCTGCTCGACGACGTCACCCGACACGCCGACAGCTCGTAAGGTCCGGGCGTCGCGGAAACAAAGATCATCTGCGGCGCCAGGGCTTCCCATTCGTCGAATCGAAGCGGGCGGTTGTCGAGCGCTGAAGGCAGCCGGAAGCCGTATTCAACCAGCGTTTCCTTGCGTGACCGGTCGCCGCGATACATGCCGCCGATCTGGGGGACCGTAACGTGGCTCTCGTCCACGACCAGCAGTGCCCCCTTCGGCAGGTAGTCGAACAGGCACGGCGGCGGCTCACCGGCGCTGCGGCCCGACAGGTAGCGCGAATAGTTCTCGATGCCGGCGCAGTAGCCCATCTCCATCATCATTTCGAGGTCGAAGGTCGTCCGCTGCTCGAGCCGCTGCGCCTCGAGCAGCTTCCCCGCTGCGCGAAGCTCGCCCAGGCGGCTCGCGCAGCTCCTCGCGGATCTGGTCGACTGCCCAGTTGACGCGTTCGCGCGGCGTCACGTAGTGCGTCGACGGATATACCGTGTAGCGCGGGAGCTTGCGCAAAACTTCGCCGGTCAGCGGGTCGAACAGTGACAGACGACTTCGATCTCATCGTCGAAGAGCTCGACGCGTACGGCTTCGCGCTCCGATTCCGCGGGAAAGATGTCGATGACGTCGCCGCGGACCCGGTACGTACCTTGCGACAGGTCGAGCTCGTTGCGCGTGTACTGCATGTCGGCCAGACGGCGCAGCAGCTTGCGCTGATCGAGCCGGTCTCTGCGGTCGAGGTGCAGGACCATGCTCAGATAAGCCTCGGGATCGCCCAGGCCGTAGATCGACGAAACCGTTGCGACGATGATCGAGTCCGGGCGCTCGAGCAGTGCCTTGGTCGCCGACAGTCGCATCTGCTCGATGTGGGCGTTGATCGAGGCGTCCTTCTCGATATAGGTGTCCGACGACGGAACGTAGGCCTCGGGCTGGTAGTAGTCGTAGTAGCTGACGAAATACTCGACCGCGTTGCCCGGGAAGAACTCGCGGAACTCACCATAGAGCTGCGCGGCCAGCGTCTTGTTGTGTGCCATGACGAGCGTGGGCCGCTGCACGCGCTCGATGACATTTGCAATGGTGAATGTATTGTGAACGATCGTCCCACCGAATCCCGCCAGGAACGTCTCGGGTCCCGGCACGGACAGGTCATAGACGTACGAATGCCGGTACTCAATCGTCTGAACGCTCCTGACGGGTGTCCAGCGTACGCTGCAAAGACCATTCAGAAGTTTCCAGATGCTCCACCAGGAGATTTCCGCGACAGGGTGACGCCTGGCCACGGAGGGCAAGCGCTCCGAGCAACCGGTTGAGCAGGGCGCGACTCGGCCTGCGCCTGCCGCTCTCTATCAGGCTGACCATGCTTCGCGCGCATCCGCCGGCCTCGGCCAGTTCCAGCATCGTGAGGCGCAGAGTCCTGCGCAACACTGCCAGCAGCTCCGGACGGATGGGAACTACGTCGACATTCGTGTCGGCATCGCGTCTCAGGCTCACCCGCAGTCTGCCGGCCTTGTCGGGGTGGTCAAATCCCACGAAATTCGCAAAGCGCTCGAGATCGTCTTGCCCCGAGACACACACATAATGGTAATCGCCGCCAGCGTGCGATGAATTGGTCGCGCGCTTCCGCTGTTCCCGCAGCCGCGCATGGATTCCGAACCGCTTCAGCGCGTACGCAAGATCTGACGCGAGCAGCCGGCTTGCCGTCGTAGCAATCACCTCGCCGCTGGAGCCGACCGTCCCATCACCGTCAAAGTACGCCCGCAGCATCGTGCCAAGTGAAGCATCGCTTAGCTGTGGCCAGAAGTCGGGAAGACGCTTTGCGGCCGCGGTGCCGCCGCACAACTTGCGGAGCAGCAGCGCGAGCGCCGTTGACGAGACGGCGTAATCGCTGCTACGGCGGACATGAAAGGGGATGCCGAGGCTTGACAATGACTGCTCAATGCGCTGGCGCAGTACGGGATGGCGGTTGGCCAGAATGAAGTAGCGGTCCTGTCCGTTGCCCTCCGCGATGTACAAACCGACGAGCCGCAAGACTTCCTCGGTGAGTGGCAGCGCGGCGGGGAGTCGGCAGCGCTCCATCTTGCTGCCGACATACCATCCCGCAGGCCGCCCGGTTCGATACAGTCCGAGCCGGAGAAACTGACCCACCTTGATGCCGCGGCCTCGAATTCCTTTCCGTATCGCGAACAGCTTCGCCCGCGCATCGATACCGGAGGACTGCATCACTGCCACGAAATCGGCTCGGCCGCCGTTAGCGACATAATCGAGGACGGATTCCTCAGCGAACACCGACAGGGACGTATCAGCGAGATACGGCAGTACGTCGAGTTCGCGTAGATCTCCGGCGCTCTCCAGCGCAAGAGGCACGGGAAGGAAGTCGGTCGTCCGCGCGTCATCCGTACGGATCAGCGCAGGCATCCCGTCGCGGAGCACCCAGAGATTGTGGTCCCCGGTAAGAGTCATCGCCCGGCCACAGCGCGTTCGCAGTTCGTACATCTGAGCGGGAACGCGATGTCGCAGCAACGCCCCAACCGGATAGAGCCCGGACACGCCGCGTCGCACATCGTATCCGTGCGTAGAGAAGGAACGAGCAGTGCAGCGATACGTTTCCGTATCACCGTCATCGATAGCAGCGCCAGACTCGGCGATCAACCCATCGATAAACGGCCCAGCCTTGACCACGGACGCGCGTTGTCGACCATCGCGCTGCTCGATGACGTAGATCTCGTCCTCGTACCCATGCTCTTCCCGCTTCCCGTAACCCCCAGCAACGTCTGGTGGGCCAGACCGTTCTCCAGGCCGTCGACGAGCCGCGCGATCGCCTCGGGCTGATCACCCGCCGGCCGATAGTCGGCCCGCAGTCGAAAGGGTCGGTCGGTGTCGTTCATGGGAATCGTCTAAGATACCTGTCCCTCTGCATCCGCGGAAATCTACAGTGCCCGTCGCCCTTGCGGAGCGCGTAAAGCGCGTCAAGCCCTCTCCCACCGTCGCCCTGAACGGACGCGTCGTCCGACTTCGCGTCCGAAGGCCACGACATCATTGGCCTCGGCGTCGGCGAGCCGGATTTCGACACTCCTGCCCACATAGGTGATGCCGGAGTCGCCGCGATTCGCGGCGGATTTACACGCTACACGCCGGTCGAAGGCACGGCGGAGCTAAAGGACGCGATCGCGGCAAAGTTCCGGCGCGACAACGCGCTCAATACTCGCGTCCGCAGATTCTCGTATCGACCGGGGCGAAGCAAACCATCTACAACATGGTGATGGCGGTACTGAACCCCGGCGACGAAGCGGTGATTCCGGCGCCGTACTGGGTATCGTACCCCGACATGGTGCTGCTCGCCGACGGCGTCCCGGTTCTGCCGTATTGCGGGCCCGAACACGGCTACAAGATCACCCCTGCGCAGCTCGAGGCGGCGATCACACCGCGGACCCGGCTCCTCATCCTCAACAGCCCGAACAACCCGACCGGCGCGGCCTACACGAAGCGCGAGCTCGTCGGCCCTGGGAGAGGTGCTGCTTCGCCACCCGCGCGTGCTGATCTGCACGGACGACATGTACGAGCACATCTATTGGGGGTCGGAGCCGTTCTGCAGCCTGCTCACGGCGGTGCCTGCGTTGTACGACCGTACGGTTACGGTCAACGGGGTTTCGAAGAGCTACGCCATGACAGGCTGGCGCATCGGCTACTGCGGCGGCCCCCCGGAGATCATCGAGGCGATGGCGACCATCCAGAGTCAGAGCACGACCAACCCGAGCTCGATCGCGCAGAAGGCGGCCACGGCTGCCCTGCTCGGCGACCAGTCGTGCGTGACCGAGATGAACCGCCACTTCAAGTCTCGGCACGATTTTTTCAATGACGGGCTCAACCGTCTGCCGGGGTTCAAGGTGCTGCCCGCAGCCGGAACCTTCTATGCCTGGTGTGACGTCACGGCCGCGATCGCAGGCTTCAGGCTGCCGGACGACGACGCGTTCGCCGAGCACCTACTCGAACAGGCGGGCGTAGCGGGCGTTCCCGGCTCCGGTTTCGGCGGGCCGGGCCACATCAGATTTTCGTTTGCGACCAGCCGTGAGTTGCTGGCCCAGGCGCTCGAGCGCATAGGCCGGGCTACTGGGTTGACTCCCCGGGGCCGAATCCGCAGAATTCCGCCCCTTTTCCGGTTCCGGCATAGCTCAGCGGTAGAGCAGCTGACTGTTAATCAGCGGGTCCGTGGTTCGAATCCACGTGCCGGAGCCAATCCGACACACGCGTAGAGTCGCGCGGAACGCCGGTCAGGATCTTTCCGCCAGCACCTGGGCCGTGACCTTCGCCATGTCGTCCGCGGGCGCGTTGTAGAACGTAGCGCGCAGGCGACCGCTGCGATCGACAAGATAAACCTGCGAGGTGTGCTCCATGTTGTAGCCGCCGGCGGTGTCTGTCGGCATACCCTTGAAGAACACGGCGGAAAAGGCCGTCGCGAGGTCCTTGACCCGGGCGGATCGCCGGTCAGTCCGACAAACCCCGGCGAAAACGGACGCAGGTACTCCTTCATGCGTGCGGGTGTGTCGCGCTCGCCATCGACCGAGACAAACACGACCCATCAGGTTCGCTTCCGGCGCATTCAGCGACCTCTGCACCTGGCGAATCTTCTGCAGCGTGGGTGGGCACACGTTGGGACAGTTCGTGAATCCGAAGAACACGAGCACGGTCCGCCCCTGCAATCTGCAAGCCCGAATTCATGACCGTCCTGGTCCAGCAGCTGAATATCGGCGATCGGCGCGGTGGGGTTCGCGATCTGAGTCCGGTCTGGTGCTTGCAGGCCTTGCGCCTCGATCTGCGCTGACTGCGCATGTTCTCCGAGTCCAACGGTCAGCACACTGATTGCCATCAAGCACCCGCGCAAGCTGCTGCCGACACGAGTACCAAATGAATGTGGCTGACTTAGGCGCTGCACGTTGCGACGATCCCACCCGTTACGGAGTCGTGCTGAGCACTTCGATCGCGTTGATGGCGGGATCTTCGACGCCGTGGATGAAGGCAATGTTGATCTGCCCGTCGGCGACCGTGGCGGTCACGGTACGGATCAGCGCCGTGTTGGCCCCCACCTGCGCCCAGACGTCCAGGTTATCGATCGCCAGCGCCCCTTCCACCTGCACGTCGAACACCCGCAAGCCGACGCCGAAGTTCGGAGCATAGTTCTCCGCAAAGTGCAGCCGCACCTGGTAGGTGCCATTGGGTACCGCGAAGCTGTAGGTCATCACAGGCGCCGTGGGCGCATCCCAGCGCTCGGTCCGATACAGCGTCGGATCACTCGTCCCGGCGATCGCCAGGTTCGTGGGCCAGCTGAGCGCAGTGCCGGTGTTGAAGCCCGTGTCCGCGCTGAACACGTTGCCCGCCGTGTCCGTGTACGCAGGCCCACCGGCATTCACGCGAATCGCGACTGCGGTCGCCGCCGGTGTCGCGACCGTTGCAATGGCTGTGTACGGTCCAAAATTGCCCGCGGCGTCGGTTGCTCTGACCCGATAACGATACGTCGTGGACGCCGCGAGCCCGGTGTTATTGAAGGTCGTCGTCGTCACCGTCGTCACGAGCGCAAAGGTCGTGCATCCCGTCCCTTGGCAGCGCTCCACCTGGTAGCCCGTGACCCCGACGTTGTCCGTCGCCGCACCCCAGCTCAGGTTCACCTGGCTCGAGCTCACCGCGCTCGCCGTCAGCGCCCCTGGCGCGCCCGGCGCCGTCGTGTCCTGCGCCGCGGTGTCGTGGCGCTGACGATCGGGGTAGTGAAGGGTCCGAGATTGCCCGCCGCATCGGTCGCCCGCACGCGGTAGCGATAGGTCGTCGACGCGGCAGGCCAGTGTCATTGAAGCTCGTCGTCGCGACCGTCGCGACCAGAGCATAGTTGGTGCATCCCGACCCCGTGCACCGCTGGACCTGGTATCCCGTGACCCCGACGTTATCCGTCGACGCGCCCCAGCTGAGGTTGATCTGGCTCGGGCTCACGGCGGTCGCCGTGAGCACCCCGGCCTGCTTGGCGCACTCGTGTCTGGCGCTGGCGGAGCCTGTGTCGTGGCGGTCGCAATCGCGGTATAGGGTCCAAAATTGCCCGCCGCATCAGTCGCCCGCACGCGGTAGCGATAGGTCGTCGACGCGGCAAGCCCCGTATTGTTGAAGCTCGTGGTCGTCACTGTCGTCACGAGCGCAAAGGTCGTGCAACCCGTCCCCTGGCAACGCTCGACCTGGTAGCCCGTGACCCCGACGTTGTCGGTCGCCGCACCCCAGCTCAGGTTGATCTGGCTCGAGCTCACCACGCTCGCCGTCACCGTTCCCGGCGCACTTGGCAAGGTCGTGTCGGGTGGCGGGGCCGGATTGGTGATCGACCAGCTGAAGCTCGTGCTGCCGGTCGCCCCTTGCCCGTCATTGGCGGTGACCGTGACCGAATTGTTTCCGACCGACGTCGGGCTGCCGAAGATGAGGCCATTGGCAGTGATCGCGAGCCCGGCCGGAAGTCCGGTTGCCGAGAAGGTCATCGGATCGAATCCGGATCGCTGCCGACGATCTGCAGATTGACTGCGGTGCCGACCGTTCCAGCCTGGTTGCCGGGGTTCTGCACCGTCGGTGCGCCGTTCGGCACCACGGGAGCCGGTTCCTGCCCGTCGATCTGGCCGAGATAAGCCACCAGCTTCGTCATATCGCGTCGGAGACCGTAACGCCGCTGTGCGCGCGCACCGCGTCGGCCAATGTCGCTGCCGATCCGTTGTGCAGGTACGGCGCGCTTGCCCACACGTCGCGTAGTGTCGGCGTGTCGATTCCGGTCAACGGCCCGCCGAGCCGCGATCCACTGCTCGGCAGTGATCGTGCCGATGTTGCGCAGCGTCGCCGCACCACTTTCAGTGAACCCCGGCCCGCGATGACACTGCGCGCAATTCAGAGTCTGGAATATCGCCTTGCCGGCTATCGCCGTCCGCCGTCAGGCTTCCGTCCGTCGCGCGGTGCGGGCTCGCCGCGAAGACATTCAGCGACGCGACATACGCGGCCAGCGCATCCAGATCGGAGCTGAGGCCTGCCTTCGCAATCTCCCAGCGGCTGGTTGCGCGTCCCCTGGTTGAACACCGCATCCGCCATCAGCCCCGTGCCGCCCGCGAGCGCGCGGATCTGGCCTTCGAAGTCCTGCACCTCGTCGAAGTTTGCGCTCCAGTGCAGGAAGCCCTGCGCCCGGCCCGGCCGTTCAGCGCCGATGGTGTTGCGCAAGCCTTCGCCGAGACCCGTCATGTCCCAGACGCGCCCGTCACCATCGCCGTCGTTGTGGCAGCTCGCGCAGCTCAGGTAGCCCTCGCGGGCCAGCCGCGTGTCGCGTGCGTCGTAGAAGAACTGCTTGCCACGCAGCACCGTCGGCTGACAGCTTTTCCGTGGCGACCGATTGCAAGGTTCCGAGCAGTGGCGCCTGCCACTGCCCCTCGTTGACCAGCTTCGCCAGGTCGAACACGCCGACCGTGCGGTCCATGAAGTTGCTGACGAACAGTTGCAGACCGTCGGCCGATACCGCGACGCCCTGCGGTGCGCGACCGACATTGATCCGGAAGAACTCGACGCCGTTGTGCGCATCGACCACCGCGACTTCACGGCTCGTCTCCAGCGCGACGAACAGGAAGACTCCGTAGCGCTCGAACGCGGCCGCACTGGCCATGCTTGCGTTGTCGAGATCGATGCGTCGGCCGAACGTCTCGCTGTTCGTCGCCAGGTCGATCCGCGAGCCGATGGCGCGGACGGTGTTCTGGATGATTCAGGTTCCCGCCGCTGCGCAGCGTGCCGCGCTTGATGTTGTCCTTCTTCGACGGCACCCAGGCCGACGTGCCGTCCGGCGAGATGGCCGGCGCGCCGAGGTAGTTGGGAACGCCGCTGCCCCCGTCTGGCCAGTCGAGGTCGTCGCTGTGCTGCAGCACGGCGGTCGTGATGAATCCCCATCGTGGCCGTATCGAGCACCAGCACTTCACCGCCCTGCTTCACGCCATTCAGCTCGGTCACAACAGTCTGAGTGGCTTCGCCCGGCAACTTCGGGGTAACGAAGCGCGACACCAGCAGCCGGCGTCCGTTTGCGGCATGACCGGACATGACGCGGCCGTGATCCGACGCGATGCCGAGACCAGCTCGGCGCCCGTCACCGGGTCGAGCTCGGGACCCGGCCGATGCCTTCGAAAGCCACGTATGCCGCAAGACCGTCGGGTGCGAACACCAGGCCGAAGGGCTGCGATGCTCTCGGCAGCGTGATCGTTCGGCTGACGCTCATTGTCGACGGGTCGATTACGCTGATGGTGGCCGAGCGACGATTGGTTACCCAGACCTCACCGTTCGGCGCCAGGGCAATCGATCGTGGCGCCGTTCCGACTGCAATCTCCGCCAGTTTCTGGCGATTGGAGGCATTGAACACGCTGACAGTGTCGTTGTCCTGGTTGACGACCCAGAGACGTCCGCCGCCGAGAGCAAGATTGCTCGAGACTGCGGGTCGGCTGACGGGTCGTTAGCGGCAGATGGATCAACTGCGAGAAGGTCTGCGTGACCTCGATATTGCGATCGTCCTTGGCCGTTACCGCCACCCAATACATCGTGGCGTCTGTGAAGGTATGGTTACGGTCGGTGAGGAGGACCAGGCGGTCTCGGAGCCATCGTCGAAGAACCACTTGTACTGTGCGTTGATCCCGTTTCGCGCCGTTGCCGTGTAAGTAATCGAATGTTCACCTGCCGCGCCGGCTGCAACGGCATGGGATCCAGCACCAGCGGCGGCGCAGGGGGCGCCGCGGTCAGTCACTTCGATTGCGTTGACTGAAGGGGTCTTCGATGCCGTGAATGAAGGCGATGTTGAGCTGACCGTCGGCGACCGTGGTCTGTCACCGTTCGGATCAGCGCCGTGTTGGCCCCCGCCTCCGCAAAGACGTCCAGGTTGTCGATCGCAAGCTGCGCCCTCGATCTGCACATCAAACACCCGGCGCCCGACGCCGAAGTTCGCGTGAATAGTTCTCCGCAAAGTGCAGTCGCACCTGGTACGTGCCGTTGGGCACGGCAAAGCTGTAGGTCATCACCGGCGCCGAGGGCGAATCCCACCGCTCAGTCCGATACAGCGTCGGATCGCTCGTTCCGGCAATCGCCAGGTTCGTCGGCCAGCTCAGCGGAGTGCCCGTGTTGAAGCCCGTGTCCGCGCTCCAGACATTGCCCGCCGTGTCCGTGTACGCGGGTCCGCCCGCGTTTACGCGGATCGCGGTCGCCGGCGGCGCCTGAGTCGTTGCGGTGACGATCGCGGCATAGGGTCCGAAATTGCCCGCCGCATCGGTCGCCCGCACCCGGTAGCGATAGGTGGTCGACGCGGCAAGTCCCGTGTTGTTGAAGCTCGTCGTCGGCACCGTCGTCACGAGCGCAAAGGTCGTGCACCCCGTGCCCTGGCAGCGCTCCACCTGGTAGCCCGTGACGCCGACGTTGTCCGTCGCCGCACCCCAGCTCAGGTTGATCTGGCTCGAGCTCACCACGCTCGCCGTCACCGTCCCCGGCGCACTGGGCAAGGTCGTGTCGGGCGCCGGCGGCGCCTGTGTCGTCGCGGTGGCGATCGCCGCATAGGGGCCAAAATTGCCCGCTGCATCAGTCGCGCGAACGCGGTAGCGATAGAGGGTCGACGCCGCAAGCCCCGTGTTGTTGAAGCTCGTCGTTGGCACCGTCGTCACGAGCGCAAAGGTCGTGCACCCCGTGCCCTGGCAGCGCTCGACCTGGTAACCCGTGACGCCGACGTTGTCCGTCGCCGCGCCCCAGCTCAGGTTGACCTGGCTCGAGCTCACCGCGGTCGCCGTCAGCGTACCCGGCACACTCGGCACCGTTGTGTCCGCCGTACCGCCGAGCACCTCGATTGCGTTGATTGCGGGGTCTTCGATCCCATGGATGAAGGCGATGTTGATCTGCCCGTCGGCGACCGTGGCGGTCACGGTCTTGATCAACGCCGTGTTCGCCCCCGCCTCTGCATAGACGTCCAGGTTGTCGATCGCGAGCCGCGCCTTCCACCTGCACGTCGAACACCCGCCGCCCGACGCCAAAGTTCGCGCGAGTAGTTCTCCGCAAAGTGCAGCCGCACCTGGTACGTGCCGTTCGGCACGGCAAAGCTGTAGGTCATCGCCGGCGCCGTGGGCGCATCCCAGCGCTCAGTCCGGTACAGCGTCGGATCGCTCGTCCCGGCAATCGCCAGGTTCGTCGGCCAGCTGAGCGCAGTGCCCGTGTTGAAGCCCGTATCCGCGCTCCACACGTTGCCTGCCGTGTCGGTGTACGCCGGCCCGCCCGCGTTTACACGGATCGCCGTCGGCGGCGGCGGCGGCCACCGATCTGAGTCGTTGCCTCGGCGATCGCCGTATACGGCCCAAAATTACCCGCCGCATCGGTCGCCCGGACGCGGTAGCGGTAGAGAGTCGACGCCGCAAGTCCCGTGTTGTTGAAGCTCGTCGCCGTCACCGTCGTGACAAGCGCAAAAGTCGTGCACCCTGCACCCGTGGCAGCGCTCCACCTGGTAGCCCGTGACTCCGACGTTATCGGTCGCCGCGCCCCAGCCCAGATTGATCTGGCTCGAGCTCGCCGCGGTCGCGGTCAGCGCCCCAGGCGCACCGGGCGCCGTGGTATCCAGCGCCGCTGATGTTGATCCGAACGATCTTGCCGAGCGACGGCACGCCACGCTCGTCGAACGACGAACAGCAGATAGTACCCCGGGGGCGCGAGCGTGGATGTCGCGGGCGCCTGCACGAAGAGCGTCCCGCTCGACGACGTGAACGACAATTCCTGGAAGCGCTGATCCATGTTGACGCTGTGCGTCACCGAACCCGTCTTGACCAGCGTTACACGCGCGGATGTCGCGGCGCCGACACCGAAGCTGAATGTCTGACCGAGCTGGATGACGTCCGGGGGGTGCCTGCATCGCGGGGCGCGGTGGCCAAGCTGGCCCGATGCATCGTACAGATACGACGGACGATAGATTTCGACATGCCTGTTGATCAGCGGCCCGGGGCACCGCCGCCGCCGACGAGCACGGTCGCGTCGGGCATCAGAAGCGCGATCGAGTGATATAGGCGGGCGCGTAAGCCGGAAGGACCGATGCGCCAGGTACCTTGGTGCCCTGGGTGGGGTCCCACACCTCGGCCGAGTTGTTGACGCCCGTCAACTGGTTGTCGACGGTGCTGCCGCCGGTGGCGAGCACCCGCCCATCGGCAAGCACCGTTCCCGTAACCCACTGCCGCTGCGACGCCATATCCTCTGACGACGTGACGACCGGGCTTGCGCCGTTGATGTCGATCGTGATGGTGCGGTTGGAGTTTCCTCCGAACTGCACGATCTTCCCGGGCCGGTACATCGCTGCGCTGGAGGCACCGCCCGCGGAATTCGAATTGAAGCTCCCCGCCGCGGTCCGCGCGCCGGCGCCGCTCGGGTTGACCTAGTGCATGACACCATTAGCGTCGTAGCCGAAGACGCGGCCGTCGGGTGCCAGGAAGTTCCGTGGGAACGCGCCATGCATGCTGTTGGTGTTGACGTTGCTCAGCAGGCGGAAGTCGCCGTCCAGCTCGCGCACCTCCGGTCGGTCCTGCCCACTCGATGCCACCCTGTATGTAGATCTCGCCATTCGGGAGTACGGTCGACGACGAGTACCACCGCGAGCGGTTCATATCATTGCCGCGGTTCAGCGTGTTGCCCGTGTAGAACTAAATATGTTGCGTTGGGTTGCCGCTGTTGGTGGTGGTCGTGCCGGTCCAGTTGTCACCCCCTGCGATGAAGACGTTGCCGCTCTGCGGCAGGACGACCTGCGAGCTGCAGAAGATGTCGGTCAGCGTCATGTTGTTCAACGTCAGGTGCGGCCAGCCCTGGAGGTTAAGCCGGCCGCCGGGATTCCAGACGTCGTAGATGAAAAAGGCCGTCTGCTGACCGGCCCGGTCGGTGCCGTAGCGTCAGCACGCGACCATCGGGCAGCAACACCGCGTGGATAGGGATCATTGGCCAGTTCTGCTGCGCGGGCCAGTCTCCTGTGGGAGCTGGAACCACGCGCCAAAGACGTTGTCGGCACGCGCAGCCTGCACTGCTCCCAAACTGAGCGTCGTACCGCCGCAACCGATGTCAACCGCCGAATCATCGGGCCCACGACTCGCACGATGTATGCACTCACCGCGCCCCCGCCGACCGTCCGCCGGCACAGTCATTTACGTTGTTTGTTCTCGGATCTAGTTTCTGCGCTTGCAACAAATTTTGCGCTGCAGCACCGATGCAGCACATGCATCTGGACAAGAGGCAAACGGCGTGCCAGCAGTGCGTTTCATCAGCCGTTCAGTGCGTTACTGCTGGAAATTAAACATAGAGCGAGGTGTAGCGTAAGAAATGTCGACACCTGCCGGCAGCAGGTTCTCCACAAGGCTTCTTTCAGCTTTCTGCTGGCGAAAAGGTTACGCCGTTACCGCAGCCTTGCGCTCACCCGCCGTCAGCGCCTCGAGCGACGCGATCGCGATCCCGAGTCCCTCCCGCACGACCTCATCCGAAGCGGTCAGCGGCGCAAGAAACCGGATGACGTTGCCGTAAATGCCGCAGGACAGGATCACCAGTCCCTTCGACGCCGCGTGCTTGACCAGCGCCTTGGTGAGATCCGCGTCCGGCTGGTGCGGGTCGCCGTTCTTGACGAGCTCCATCGCCACCATCGCGCCGAGATTGCGCACCTCGCCGATGGCCGGAAGCGTCCGTGCCGCCTCACGCAGCGCCTGCGCCATGATTGTCCCCATCCGGGCGGCGCGATCACACAGCTGTTCCTGCTCGATCACCTCCAGCACCGCGAGACCCGCCGCACAGGCCACAGGCGAACCCGCATAGGTGCCGCCGAGACCCCCGGGCGCAGGCGCATCCATGATCGACGCCTTGCCCACGACCGCGGCGAGCGGAAACCCGCCCGCGAGACTCTTGGCGAGCGTCATCAGGTCGGGCTCGATGCCGGCGTACTCGACCGCAAACATCCGGCCGGTGCGCGCGAAGCCGGTCTGGATTTCATCGATCACCAGCACGATGCCGTGCTGATCGCAGAGCCTGCGTAGCGCCTGGAGGAACTCCGGCGGCGCGATGTAGAACCCGCCCTCGCCCATCACCGGCTCGACGATGATCGCCGCGACCCGCGCGGGTTCGATGTCGTATTTGAAGAGGTGTTCGATTGCGGCAAGGCTGTCCGCGACGCTGACGCCGTGATACGCGATCGGGAATGGCGCGTGGTAGATCTCGGCCGGAAACGGGCCGAACGCCGCCTTGTAAGGTGCGATCTTGCCGGTCAGAGCCATCGCCATGAACGTGCGGCCGTGGAAGCCGCCGCCGAAGGCGATCACTCCCGATCGCCCGGTGTAGGCGCGCGCGATCTTGATCGCGTTTTCGACCGCCTCTGCGCCAGTCGTGACGAAGATGGACTTCTTGGGCGTCGGACCCGGTGCCAGCCGATTCAACCGCTCGGCCAGCTCGACGGCCACCTCGTACGGCGTGACCATGAAACAGGTGTGCGTGAAGGCGTCGAGCTGTTTAGCGGCAGCCGCGTGCACCGCTGGATGCACATGCCCGGTGTTGACAACGGCGATCCCGGACGCAAAGTCGATATAGCGCCGGCCCTCAACGTCCCAGAGCTCCGCGTTGCGCGCGCGCTCCACGAACACCGGCAGCTGGTTTGCGATGCCGCGGGCGATGGCCGCATCACGCCGCTTCTGCAGATCCTCGTTCCTGGACATGATGGGCTCCCGACATGCGTCAGTCGCGCTTGCGCGCTGCGACCCGCGACAGATATTCCGAGAACGGCTTTCCGAACTCCGGATGCTTGAGCCCGAACTCGACCGTTGCCTCGAGATAGCCGAGCTTCGAACCGCAGTCATACCGCGTGCCTTCGAAAGCGTAAGCGAACACCTTTTCGTCGCACAGCAGCGCGGCGATGCCGTCGGTGAGCTGAATCTCGCCGCCCGCACCGCGACCGGTACTCTCGAGCTTCTGGTAGATCGCCGGTGTGAGGATATAGCGCCCCACCACGGCCAGCGTCGACGGTGCGTCAGCCGGCTTCGGCTTCTCGACGATTCGTTCCACCTGCGACAGGCGCGGCGCCACCGGACGAGTTGCCACGATTCCGTATCGGTCGGTCTCGTTTGGTTCGACTTCCTCGACCCCGAGGACACTTCCCTGTCGATCCTCGTAGACCCTGGCCATCTGTGCGAGGCAGGGCTGCTCCGCATCGATCAGGTCGTCTGCGAGATGAACGAAAAACGGTTCGTCGTTCACCACCGGCTGCGAACAGAGGACCGCGTGGCCCAGTCCCAGGGGAGCGGGCTGTCGGATGTAGATGCAGCTCGCGTACGAGGGCACGATGCCGCGCACGGCGGCGAGCAGATCACGCTTTCCCTGCGCCTGTAGCTCCTGCTCCAGGTCATGATCGGTGTCGAAGTGGTCCTCGATCGCTCGCTTCGAGTAGCCGGTAATGAATACCAGCTTCTCGGCGCCGGCGGCCAGCGCCTCTTCCGCCGCATACTGGATGAGCGGCTTGTCTACGATAGGCAGCATCTCCTTCGGGCTGGCCTTGGTCGCCGGAAGGAAACGTGTGCCTCGGCCGGCAACCGGGAACACGGCCGTTCGGATCTTGGGCATCGGGGAACCTGGAACGACCCGGAGTCTGAAAGCCGGATCATAGCGGATCAACGCGGTGGCTCCCCAGCCCAATAAGATGACGCGAGGCCCTGTCGCCAGGGCCCCGCCGCGGGCAATGGCTACGATTCAGGCGACGACCCGGTCTTGGCCGTGGCCTTCTTGCCGCCACTCGTTTACCGCTGCCCTTCTCGACCCGAATGTTGTCCCGGTTCTGCTCCAGGACCTTCGCTCCGATGCCTTCCACTTTGAGCAGATCATCGGCGGTCTTGAATGAGCCATTCTTCTGGCGATAGTCGACGATTGCCTGGGCCTTGGCAGGGCCGATCCCATCGAGCTCCTTCGCCAGCGTCTTGGCATCGGCGGTGTTGATGTTGACCGGCCCGGCCCAAGCGACGATAGGCAAGAGCGCGGCGATCAGATAGCTGGCGATGATTCGAGAAACCTGGTCATGACGTCCTCCCGTTGGTGCGTCGCGGCCGAACGGCTGCGATCAGGTCGCAACGCTAGCGATCGCTCGAAGCAACGTCAGCGCGAAAATCTCCCGAGAGCAGCGAGATTAGCGTTCGGGCGAATGATTACTGGCGGGCGCGCGGACGCGCGGCCCGCGGCAGGAACTCGAGCGCGGCGATCGCACGGAGCGTGTCCCAGGCATGACAGCCAGGGCAACTCCAGAGAAAGGTCGAGCTATCGAGACCGCACTGGCTGCAGCGATAGCGAGCATGGCGCAGCACGACGTTGCGCATCGCACCCGACAGCGCGCGAAGCTGCTCGACCGTGGGCGCCGCCCCGGCGTCAGGAACGCCCCCGTCAGATCCTTGAGATCGCTGTCGATCTGAAGCCACTCGCGCACGCAATCGACGATTGGCGCAGAGTCGTAATGCCCGCTCAGGATTGCGGCATAGGCGATCTCGGCCCGGCTCGCTGCGCCGCGTCGGATAAGGTCGTCGATCACGGCAACAAGCACCCCATCGTCGCCCGCCTGCCGTGCCACCTCAGCGAGCCTCGGCAATACGACCGGCAACAGGTGAAAGTCGCGTTGCACGACCCCACTGTAGAGCCGCACCGCGAGGGCCGTGTCACCTTCGAGCCGCGCGAGATCTCCGCGCAGGATCGCGCTTCGACCGAACTCGCGCTGTTCGCGATGGGCGCTCGCAGATGTGCGTGCGCCGCCGGCAGGTCGCGTTCCGCAAGCGCAGCCTCCGCAAGCTCGCAGTAGTAGTGCGCGATTGCGCCCGGCTGCTCGGGCAGGCCGACGGCACCAGGCGCTCGTGCGTCGAGCGGCCTGCGGCCAGTCGCGCTGGATCTCGTAGATCCGGACCAGGTAAGCGAGCGCCACGGCCGGCTCGCGGCCCCCCGCCGCAAGCTTCTGGAAGAGCTCCTCGGCACGGTCATACAGTCCAGCGCGAAAGTAGTCGCGTGCGAGCTCGGTGAGCGCCGCGTCGCGGTGCCGCTCGTCGAGGTTATTGCGCGCGACGATGTTCTGGTGCACCTGGATCGCGCGATCGACTTCACCACTCCGCCGATAAAGGCTGCCTAGTGCGAAATGCGTGTCGACGGTCTCGTCGTCCACCGCGGCGAGCCCATGAAACACCTCGAGTGCACGCTCCGGTTTTTCGTCGAGCAGGTAGCGAAGGCCCTCGAGGTAGCGCTCGCGCCGCCGCACGCGGCGACGACGGCGGCGCTCCTGGTACCAGACGGTCGCCCCCCAGCCGGCCGCGAGCGTGCCCGCGAGCGTCAGCCAGAAAATCGTGCCGTCGTCAGGCGACATCCGACGGTCGGGGATCAGCAGGTGGACGATCGGCCAGCCGGCGAGACTCCGCGAGCCGGAGCGCGCGACGCAGACGGCCGCGCTCGGCAAGCAGCCGTGCGATCCAGTCCGAGCGCCAGGCCGCGCCCATGAACAGACCCGCGGAGAATGCGATCAGGAGAGCGAGACCGGCGGACATGCCGAAGCGCGTTACGCCGAGGTCGATGTCGAATCGCTGGGGATTCAGTGCGGTAAACAGCAGCCCGATCGCCGCCAGGGCCAAAAATGCGGAAAGGTACGCGATACGCCGCAGCATGGCTGCTCGGGATAAAACGGTAGACCGGAGTCTAGCAGCGGGCCGCTGCGACCGGCTCAATCGCCGCTGGACTGCGTATC
>CAVSKB010000022.1:0-34378 GCA_963728295.1 uncultured Gammaproteobacteria bacterium
TACGTGGGCGGGGCGTTGGGGGACAGTCACTTGGCTCGTCTTCTTCGTCGTGGCGGTCCGGTCCGAACGTCCGCGTGGCGAAGCCCGCGGACGTCTGTGGATTCAAGGCGTACCGTCACCCGCACTCGGCTATCGGCCAGAAGCAGACGGTCGGGCCACCGGCGACAGGGAGTTAGGGCGCGTTGCGTCGTTTGCGACTGGGGACCGCGGCTATCCACACAAGAAGCAGAATTCCAGCTGCGGCTAATGGCCAGTAGAACGCCCAGCCCAATCCGTTTGAATTGTCTATGCAGCACTCAAAGGCAACTATCAGCCCTACCAGCGGAACGGTAGCTCCGAGAAAGCCGGCGTGCTTCACCACAGGCGAAGCTTCGATAGAGCGCGAGATGCCAAGCCACGATAGTTGTGGAAGCGCGAAGAGCAGGTAATTGACTACCGACAACAACGCTATTTGAGACCAACCAGCGGGGCCGGGATCTTCCCGCAGCAGCCAAGCAAGGACGAGTGCCGGTATGACGAAATAGATTGCCACCGGACGGATCTTCATGAGGCCCAACGTGCGCGTTGAGCGACGCTCCTGGATGCTGGCACTTTATCCCTCACGCGCGTTTTTAGACCCCACTTTCTCAGGGCGCACAAAATTGGCGTCCGCAATTGTGATTGTGTATTTGTCGTATTCCAGCGGCTGCGAAACGTCACGGCAATTGGAGCACGACACCTTGAAGTTGCGGTCCTGTGTGGGGCTTATTGAACCATCCACGTAACTGGAGCACTTGTCCACAAAGTGCCATCCTTCGCGAAGAGCTCGACGAGGACTTCGACGTTCTCCCAAGTGTCCTTCCCACTGTTTGAAATGACGCCCAGGAAAGCGGAATTCTTCTGGGAGCTGTGGGCGATGGGTCTTGATTGTCAGGCCGGCGTCAGCCGTGTACTCCTTGAACATGCCACCGAACATGTCGCCCTGTTCAAGCTCGTGCATTTGCCATTTGCTGTATCCATACATGGCACCGGCCACAGCCGCACCGAAACCGAGTCCGACAAGCAGGCCGTGGGCTATCTTTGAAAGCGCAGCTTTGAACAAACGATTCTCCCTCTGTAGTGGGGTCTAACGCCCGCGTTGAGCCGCCGCGAACCGGCAGTCGGAGCGCGCCGCAGGCGCAGAATTTCCAAGCGCGCCTGCGGCGCGCCCGAACTGACGCTGATCGGACGGCTCGAACGCGTTCTTAGACGACCTATTAGTAGACATCTTTCCGATCCCCAATCTTGAAGATCGTGACTTCGTGCCGATGATCGTCGATTAGATAGACAACGCGGTAGTTACCCTGGCGGATACGATACCGGTCATCGTAACCGGCAAGCTTTTCGGCTCCATGCGGCCGAGGATCCTCAGCCAGCGCTTCAATTCGCTGAACAATTCGCTGCCGATCAGTCTTGCTACCAAGGCGGGACAATTCCTTACCCGCCGATGGCTTGATCAGCAGCCTATAGTCGCCCACGGCGCTTCAAACCGCGCACGAAGCCTTCAAATGACACGCTACGCTCTTTTCGGCGATGGTCAAAAGCTTCCAAGTCCTCGGCATCCTGAGCCAGTGACGCCTTGACCGCGTCATTGACCATGTCGGAGATAGAGCGATCGCTTGCCGCGGCACGTAACCGCAACGCGCGATGCACGTCGGGTTCGAAGTAAACCGTGGCTCTCTTGGGGGTCGCCATGGCATCAAGTCTGACGCCATGACGTCAAAGCGTCAAGCGGTAGGTCGCGGGGTCGTCTAAACTGGATTTAGGTGGACGAAACGCATGGTCGAAACCGTGCGATTGGTCCGTATATGTAGGTGGATCCACCAGATCGATTGCTTTGTCACGTCGTAGGAGTACGCTAGTTTCTGGATTTCTGCAGCCATCACTGATGTCGCGACTACTTATCGGCCGCCTTGTCTTGCTCGCGCTCGTGCTCCAAGGAGTGGCGCCAGTGGGTGCCGACATGCTGCCGGACCCTGTCGAGCAGCATTGCGACGGCCATGATGGTGCCCCGATGGACTGCAGCTGCTGCACCGACGAGGTCGCCATCACCGGCGGCTGCACAACGCTGTGCGGAGCGGCGTCCGCCCTATCCGCGAAGCCACTGTTCGTTCTGCCTGCCCTCGGTTCCAGCCATGAGCGGCTCGCCGTGCATGGGGCGTCCGGTCCGACCTATCCACCTGTTACCCCGCCACCGATCTCCTAGTCGTAGGTGAGAGTGTCCCTCGCGCTTCGTGAAGCGCGCGGAGCATCGACCCACACGAGGAGAGCTTCGATGAACGCTTATCTTGGGCGTGTCGCGCGTGCGACCGCCTTCGCGATCTGCTGTGCTCAGCCAACGGTCGCTCACGCCAAACCCATTGCTTTTGCGCATGGGACAACGGTGATGGGCGAATACGGCGCGGGCACCATGACCGAGGTGCAGGCTTTCTATGCGCCGACCTTCCGATACTCGGTTGGCGGCGGCCATTTGTCACTCAATAGCTCCGAGAACGACGACACTCGGGATATCACCTATCTGCGTCTCAACTACCTGCCAAGGCGCTGGAATCTCGAAGCAGCGCAGGCCAACGTCTTCGTCTGGGGGAGTGCGGGTCGCGCGCACATCGGGGAGACCGGCGAAAACGAGTTCGCGTGGAACGTCGGCGGGCAGCTCGACTACGAGACCAGGCGCCTCTATGGCTCCTTTCGGACGGATTTGCACGAGGCGAGCGACTACAGCCATCGCATCGATACGCTGCAGCTGGGGGTCGCTCCCTACAAGCACGATTACCAGACGCTTGCGGTGTGGTTCGTCGTGCAAGGCCGCCAATACACGGGGGGACTCTACGACGGTACAGAGTGGGCGGCGCTCCTGAGGCTCTTCAAACGGAACGTCTGGGTGGAAGCCGGGGCCACGCAGGACGGGAATCTCCAAGCCATGCTGATGATCAACTTTTGATGGGTGCCAGACATGACACGTACGACTATCTGCGCAGCACTGCTGCTAACGCTCGCTTCTGCCGTTGATGCCGCAACCATCGAGGCCACCGTTAATGGCCTCGTCTGCGGCTTCTGCGCCCAAGGTATCGAGAAGACCTTGCGCAAGGACGCCGCGACCGCCGACGTCGTCGTGAGCCTCGAAAATCGCCTGGTCGCTGTCGCAACAAAACCCGGGACCGACATTACCGACGAAGCACTGCGAAAGGCCCTCAAGGACGCAGGCTACGACGTGAAGGCGATTGTCCGCACCGAGCGGTCGATCGACGGGATTCGCGAGGAACTCAGGGCCAAGCAATGACCGGCACAGAACGGCGAAGCGTTGGGGTTGCGGCAACGGCGCTATTGGCGAGTTCCGCGACATTGGTGTGCTGTGTCTTGCCCGCGGTGCTGGTATCGCTCGGAGCAGGCGCGGCGCTCGCTGGCCTCGTCTCGGCTGTCCCGCAGTTGGTGTGGCTGAGCGAGCACAAGCCTCTGGTATTCGGCGTCGCTGGGAGTCTGCTCACTGTCAGCGGCGCCTTTCTGTGGAATGCCAGGCGCCTGCCCTGCCCGACCGACAGCATCGCTGCACAAGCGTGTGCGCGGTTGCGTGTTGTCAGCTATTGGCTGTACGGCGGCGCGGCGTTGTCGTTCCTGGTCGGCGTGACGTTCGCATTCCTATTGCCGCTGTTTGGATGACGCAGGTTCAGAGTTTCCCTGGTGGGTGACGCCTTCGTTAGGGTTCGCTTTGGGGCGGACTCACTCAAGATGGCGCGGATGCGACCGTCGTGTTGTGATCCTGCATGATGAGCCAGCGCTCGCCGCGCTTCACCACGATGAAGGTCCGAACCTGTTTCTGAGGGCCCTGCTTGACTCCGTCGGGCCCCTTGTACGGGCTCATAGTGCTGGTAACCGTAGCCACCGCCACATCGCCGGACGCAAAGCGAATAGCGATATCTTCGGGTGTGTCGGTGACGCCCTTTAGAAAGGTAGTGTGGACTTCGCGAACGGTTTTCAGCGTGGCCTCTAAACCCCGGTCGATGCCACCAAATGGATTGATGTGGTGCCAATCGTCGGTCGCGAAATCCACAGGTTTCACGAACCCCTCGTCAAAAGCCTTGTAGAACGCTTGCACGACGTGGCGGACCGCTGCTTCATCGTCGGCTGCAAACGCAAAACCAGGCAACAACATTCCAAAAACGATGATGGCTTTCATACTGTTCCCCTTCGCCCAGCAGTTTATCAATCGCCACCTGCGTCGGGATGGCTGCGGCGTGCATAACTCCCAAGGCGAATGGCCGAGCCACTCGAAGGCAAGATCCCGTGAGCTCAGAGCCGGGTCCAGGTCAACCGATTGAACGTTTCGCCATCAGGACCTTTGAGGAGATCAACGGTTCTCAGTGTCAACACGTCGTTCTCCAAGCTCACTGCCCGAACGAGCGTAGCACCCGTCTCAAAGGCGAATAGAGAACCCTCAATGAAGTGCCGCACTTGAGATTGGCGTTCGTCGATCTCAAAACGACCGTAGTAGGCATACCAAGTGTCGGCATAAGCGATCTTTTCGTCGGCCGAGAGAGCTCCAAACCCGGCACCAGTTCGCGCAGGCGGACGTGCGGCTCCGATTTGCACGCTCATGAGACCATTCGGCAGATAGGCGATCATCCCCGAATACGGACGAGGCCGACCGAGCCAGGGCTCAGATTTGCCACTCGTTACGTTCACGGTCTCTGCGTCACGAATCCGCCAGGCGCCCAGTACCCGGTCTCTCAGGAGAGGCGACTGTCCCGAGGCAACCGCCGGAATGAGCGCAGCCGCACCGCCAAGAAAGTCGCGTCGTTTCATTCTTTCCCTCAGGGATATAGAAGAGTCTCATAGCGTGAGTTTTGACAACGGTGCCGGCGCGAAAGTGATGGGCCGGGCACCCTTGCGGATGCCCGGCCCGTGCTGTCAGGAACGGTCTACTACGGGCAGTTGCCGGTAAATTTCGTCCCTTCGTTGCCATCGGTCGTCGGCACCGACGCGAACGTCGTGCTCTTCGCGAGCGAAAACACGCAGGACGCGCTCGTGCCGCTCAGCTTCGGCCCGGCCATGCCCGGCTGGTTCGTGTAACCCCACGAATTGACCGAGATCAACGAGCCCGTGCCGCTGGTGAACGGCTGCATCCACGGGCCGCCGGACGAGCCGCCCGAGAGGCCGCAGCTGTCCAGCCACCAGTTCGCCTGGTCGAGCTGTTGCATGTCCTCGGCGCAGTACATGAACTTCGGATCCTCGTCGTACGAGTAGCCCAGCGCCGTCGTGTAATCGGTCGAGCTGTTCGCGACGTCGAACTTCGGCACCGCGAAGCTGATCGGGATCGGCGTGACGGTCGAATCAAGCACAACGCCCGCGCCGCCGCCGGCGCCTGAGTGAGACGCGTCGTTGAACACGTAGTACGCATAGTCCCAGGTGACGTTGTCGGGGAACGTCCGCGTCGTCCAGTTGACGTCGACGACGCCGAACGACGGGGTCCAGCAGCCGAGCGGGTCATTGCTGCAGTTGAGGTCCGTACCCGTGCCGGTCGTGTCGGCCTGGTTCGGAATGAACAGCACGTTGCGCGCGAACGCTTTGTACGCATCGTCGTAGACGCAGTGTCCGGCCGTCTGGACGATCGAGCGGCCGTTCGTCGAGTCCGTCACGACCGTGCCAGAGCAGACGTAGCCCGCCCAGCGCGTCAGGCGCGAGTTCGACGGCATCTCGAAGTAGATGCGGCCGGCCGCGTTCTGGATCGCGCCGCCAGAGAGATACTCCGCGTTCGCGACGACGTTGCCGCCGCCACCGCCACCGCCGCCCGTATCTACAGTGAACGACGTGACCGGAGACGTCGCGGTGTTGTTGGCCTTGTCCTTTGCAACGACCGACCAGGTCCAGGGGCCGTTCGTGAAGCCGGATAACTGCACGCTGTACACGCCGTTTGCGCCGGCAGCGGCGTTGAAGGACTGGTGCGCGCCGCCCGAGGGGCCGACCTTGAAACTGACCGAGCGGACGCCGGACGCGTCCGTCACGGTTGCCTTGAACGTGTAGGCCCCGCCAATCGTCGCACTGTTGGCCGGGTCGCGATTGCTGATGGTGGGCGCGGTGGTGTCGCCGCCCGGCTTAGCCATCGGCTGCGGGGACGCGGGCCTCGATTGCGCCGCGATCATGTGGCCGTACGGCTCGAGCGAGCCGTTGGGATGACGGAGATAACCGTAGCCGCGCTCGTCGATCCGGAGGTCGCGCGGGATCGCCGCAGCGACTCGTTCCTTGGTCCAGTAGGCGACGATGCGAGCGTGCTCGGCGCCCGGCGAGCCGGCCTTCGGTGCTGCCGCCGACTGCCCTGCAAGGAGCACGAGGCCCGCGCTCAAGGCCGCCACTGCAGCGGCCCTTAAACAATGAAACTTCATGCTGGATCCCTCCGATTTATACGGCGAGTGCAACAAATTCCGGAAGGTGTGTCCAGCACCCGTGATGACAAACCGGCCGCGCCGTAGCGGTCCTCGCCGCTTGGACCAACGGCGACTGAACCGACCGGATTTTCCGTCGCCTTATGTCCAGTCCGGCTTGCGGTTGTCTTCATCTCTTGTAAAAGTGTGAGCGCTCAACCCTGCGCTCATCGGGGTGAAACTATAAGAAGCGCGACAGGCGACGCGCCGTGTGACTAACCCTGAACAACTGCGCGAGCGCATCTTTCGGCGAGGTAACTAGTCATGGTCGAAGGGAAGCCAAGGCTGAAGTTCCGCGGCGCGGAGGTCATCGCAGCCGAGGGCGCGTGCGACGCCGCACGATCCCTCACGAACTTGCGCTTACTGTCGGCGGATGTCCCGCCGCTGCCGCTCAAGACCTGTGATCGCCCTGCGACCTGCAAGTGCATCTATCGGCACTTCGACGATCGGCGTCGGGTATTCCCGCGTCGCGTCGAGCATGCGACCCGCTACCGCGGCGTCGAGCAGCGCGTGCGGCGCGGGCGACGTGACGGTGACTATGCCTAGCGGCCCTGGTTACGCCGTCGTCGCCTGATATCTGTCCAATCGAAAAACCTCCGTTCGTGCGACCTACTCCTCAAAGCGACTCGTGGCGTCACGATCGCGGTCGTATCGTCTCGTGAGCGGAAACGGCGGCAACCACGACTCGCGACGGACGATCCAGCTTTCGTAGGTTGGCATCAGTTGGTCAGGGGCATCCAGCGATCCCAGGTTCACTTCGATTTCGTCGGCGGTGCGCGCGAAAACGGACGAGCCGCAGCGGGGGCAGAAAAACCGCCCGGCATAGTCGCGTGTTTCGCCATCGATCGTCACCGCACCTTCAGGGAATATCGCGGAAGCGTGAAAAAGGGCGCCATGATGCTTGCGGCAGTCGAGGCAGTGGCAAAGGCCGACCCGGTATGGGCGTCCCGACGCCTCAATTCGGACATTGCCGCACAGGCAACCGCCGGTGAATCGGTCCATGCTGCGTCTCCTCCAAAATCAAGCGGTCGGAATGTTTACAACGAACTCCGTCGGGCGTCCATGAAAGATGTGTCCATAGATAGGCGACGGGCCTTTTCAATGGCTGCTTCGGGTCGTTCTGAGCCAATCGCCGATGACCGAGTTTGGCCAGAAGCGGACGTCGGGCGGATCTCAACTCTGCCGAACTACTCCGCGATAGAGCAAGGTGCCGAATGGGAGGACTGCGGTGAGGAGGAGCAGGCCGGTACCGACGACGTATGGCCCTGCCTCGAGATCGAAAGGACCAAAGAGGTTGAGAACCTGAAGGATGAACGCCGAAGCGCGCAGCAACGAATTCACCAGCGTGGCGCCAAGGAAGAACGGCTGCTTGGAATGAACCGCGCGGACACGCCGCAGGGCGGACACGGTAAGCGCGACGGCAGACGCGGCCAGAAACGCGCTTGAGATGCCCCATGCCACGGCGTCGGGGCAATGTAGAAATCTGAGGAAGAAGGGCAAGAGGGCGAGGAACAGGACGACCAAACTGGACGAGATGAGGAACATCAGCCGAACGAAATCCTCGTCTGACCACCGCCCCGCCGACCGCTGACCGAAAACGGCAACAACACCGCTGAAGCCAGCGAATGCTACGGCCAGCTCCGCGATGGTGAGGAGAACGTCGTCGCCCGACATGGTCATCTCATGGCGGACTAGATCACTGAACTTTTAGGCCGTCAATTGTGGGGCGGAGGAAACGGCCGCACCTCGCGGCGCCGGAGCCCTTGTCGCAACGGCGGTGTCTCCTATGGGTGCAATCGTCGGATGCCCCGGCCAGCTCGTCGCATCGCTTGAATGCAAGACATGCTTCCGGCGCGTACGGGTCGATCCTGGCGCGCTGCCGCCTGCACCGATCCCTGAAAGCTACCGCCGTCGCCTGCGCTGCAAAGCCTGCGGCAACCGCGGCGCGTACATTCGTATTGCGTGGACGATTCCGCGATCCGGTTCAGCCGCGACTAACGTCGTACAGATTCGCCGGTAGACAGAAACAAAAAGCCCGGCGCGCGGCTGGGCCTTTCCTGTGCTGCGGGGAGCTCAGTTCGTTGTGCGATGCTTTAGTCGGATTTCCATGTCGCCAACCGTTTGGCGATGAATCGCATTGCCCGGTTGTTGGGTTCGATCTTGTTCAAGCTCGTCGCGCCGAAGAGGCCCCGGCAATGAGCCCTATTGCAAGCCACCCATGTGACGCTTAGTTCGCTCTGCGTCTCAGCCCCATCGACGCTTCTTCAACTTTAGCTTCTTTGGCTTCTTTGGCTCCCTCAGCTCCCTTGGCTCCTTCTCCGATCCTGACTTAGCCAAAGCTGAAGTTGCTTGCAGCGTCAAAATTGCGGGCGCCGCGTAGGCTGCCTTCTTAAGTAGGCCTCGCCGCGTCGGATCATGTTTCGTTTCCATACTTTCGATCCATCACAAGCAAAGAGAGCAGCGATTGGTCCATGCATGCCGCGTGCCGACGGCTAGGGATGTCCTCCAAACAAGCGCTTGGCACCTGCAGTCCCGAGTCGCTGCGATATGTCACGTGGATGATGTAAGGAACTCCGACGGTGGCAGCGGCGATGATTTGCTTCGTAATTATGTAGCCTCGTTGCCGACGAGGATCTTCCTTGTGTAAGGATTAGCGTCGGGCAGAAAAAGAACGAAGCCCGCTCAGGGACAAATGGCAGCCAACAAAGTCGAGCGGTTATCGCCGCGGTATGTCGCGTTTCGGACCGGTAACTGGATCGCAGTCCCGGTCATCGCGCGCATCGAATCCCACAGGTCCGGGCGATGGTGGGGATACTGGTTCAGCAAGCACACACCGGAGGGCCTCTTCAAAGAAGTGCCCGTCGATCGTGTCGTTGCGCTGGAAAGCGATGGCGACGCTGACGAACTCCTCAGGCTAATACGTGCCGGCCGGGAACTACCCGCCGAATTCCTGCAGAGACTGCATGTGATCGCCGACTAGCTGACCGGCCGGCACGACCTGGATTACATCGACGCACCGCAACTCGGTCGGAGACTAGGGAATGAATCTGATCTTGTTGACGGCTCTCCCAGTAATGATTGCGGTGGTGTCGGTGGCCGCAGCGCGTCGGCGACGGGAGCAGGCTCGGGCTGAGCGCGCCAAGGCTTTGCGCGCTGAGCGGGCGAAGAGACGGCGGGAGCGCATTCCGAACGTGTCAGCGAATCTCCGCGGCTCTGCCGGCCCTGAGGCGCCTGCACCCGATTCTCACCGCCGCTGATCCGCGCCGCTGGCAATCAATGCCACCGCGCGGGGACTATCAGTTCGTCGGGCGCAAGCTGCGACGTAGCTACTGCCGGTCGCCGGGTATCTGGCAGGTCAGGTTTCCGGCTCTGCGGCCGGGAATCGGCGGCCGCGCATACGTCTAGACATCCGCGTTTGACTGGCTGCAATCGGCCAGAAGCAGACGTTGCGAGCGCGCGGTCAGGAATCTCCGAAAGCGGGCGGCTTCGACGCGTTGTTAGTGCGCATGAGCCTCTCGAGCAGCAGGTGTGCAAGCGGCAGCAGCACCACTAACCTCGCGCCGAAGACGGCAAATGCGCTTGATAAACCCTCGCCAGCATCGGCGTCGAGCCGGTCAACCGCGTTTCCCACCATTACCACCGCGGCCCCCAGACTCGTCAGAACCCACAGCCATAAACCTTCCTGTCTGAGCCGAGCAGCTCCTCCGCGAACGAATATGTAGAGAAGACGCCAGCCCGCGAACAAGGCAAATGTCAGCAGGAGAAGGTTCAACCGCATCAGCAGATCACGAAGTGGTTCCCTCAGCGCACTGGTAATCATCCCAAGAAAGCCCATGAGATACAGAACCGCAAAGGTTGCCGGTACCCCGAGTACCAGTGCCTCTATGGCGGCAATAATGCGGCTCAGACGTTCAGGCATTCGCTAACCATAAATACGCCGCGTAAATGCGGCTTCATAAGATGCTGCATATAGACATGGTGACAACGCTCACAAGTGCTTCCGCTAAACTCCACGACTCGCGCACCACGCGCACCAATCAGAAACAAGACAGGCGACCAATGAACCAGGCCATTCTGGCTACTGTACTCGGCTTTTTATTCACACTCTGTGCCGCCGCAGCCGACGCCCCGCCGGAACCCGCGAGTGCCGCAACACCAATCGTCCTCAAGGCTGCACACCTGTTCGATGGCAAAAACGGCCAGCTGCAGATCCCCGGGCATCGTAGTGGTCCAAGACCAGCGCATCGTGGCCGTCGGATCGGCACGCAGGCACCCCCCGGCGCACGCGTGATCGACCTCGGCGATGCGACACTGCTGCCGGGCTTCATCGATGCGCACACCCACATCGCCGGCGACTACACGAGAATTGGGCACACGCCTTCTACAGGACACACTGCGTTCGGTGCCGAGCAGTCATTCCATGCGCGCCGCAATGCGCGCGCGTTGCTCATGGCTGGAGTCACGAGCCTGCGTGAAGTCGGGGCGCCGGACTTCGTCGATGTCGCGCTGCGCAATGCCATCAGGGACGGCATCGCCGAGGGCCCGCGTATGCTCGTCGCCTGCGCACGCCATCGGCTCGACTGGCGGGCACTGCGACGGTCCACCCATTCCCCCGGACAGGATGCCTCCGGCCGGGCCGTTGCAGGGCGTCTGCAACGGCCCGGAAGAGTGCCGGCTCGCCGTGCGAGAACAGATGAAGTTCGGCGCAGACGTCATCAAGATCTGCGCGTCCGGCGGCGTGCTGTCGGAAGCCGATCCGGTCGACGTGCCGCAGCTAACGCCGGAAGAGCTGCGGGCGATCATTTCAGAGGCGCATGCGTGGGGCCGCAAGGTCGCGGCCCACTCCCACGGCGATCTCGCTGCTAAGCAGGCCGTCGAGGCCGGCGTGGATTCAATCGAGCACGGCAGCTTCCTGCAGCCCGCCACGCTACAGCTCATGAAGCAGAAGGGCATGTATCTGGTGCCCACACGCATGACACAGCTCTGGATCGTCGAAAAAGCCGAAACCTATCCGCCGAAGATCCGAGACAAGGCCCGCGCTGCCGGGGCCGCGCACGCGACGATGATACGCAACGCCATCAAGATCGGCGTGCTGATCGCCTACGGTACCGACTCCGGTGTGTTTCCACACGGCCTCAATGCGCGCGAGTTCGGCGACTACGTCGATGTCGGCATGACGCCTGCCGCGGCGCTCATGACGAGCAGCCAGGGATCGGCGCGCCTGCTTGGCATTGATTCCGAGACGGGCACGCTCGAGAGCGGCAAGTTTGCCGACATCGTCGCGGTCCCCGGCGATGTGCTGCAGAACGTGCGCGCGACGGAGAAGCCGCTGCTCGTCATGAAGCAAGGCGTCGTCGTTAAAGAGTAAGGACAGACCGAGGGGCTTCCTTGGGCGCGCGGTGAGATGTTGCAATACGGAAACCAGTCATTCGCGAACGGCCGCTCCGGGTCGCCCTCAGCCCCTCGTTGACCGGCCGTGTCCGGCCAGAAGCGGACGGTCCAGACTTCGCGGATCTGTGTCGAGTCGCGGCGACTATGATTGCCGGGTCGGTCAGGGCAACCGCAGCAGATGCCGTAACTCGGGGAGGTCACATGTATTCGAGAAATTCTATGTTTGCCCCAATCGCGGTGATCGCTGGGTTCTTTGCCCACC
Source organism: uncultured Gammaproteobacteria bacterium (assembly GCA_963728295.1). Classification (GTDB taxonomy): domain Bacteria; phylum Pseudomonadota; class Gammaproteobacteria; order Steroidobacterales; family Steroidobacteraceae; genus DATJKD01. Next base: position 12,088 of record CAVSKB010000022.1, read on the forward strand.
CGGCAGTAGCAACCATTGGGCCGGAAGCCATCGTTCAAGCACAGCTTGAGGCGTACAACGCGCGAGACCTAAATGACTTCCTCGCTACTTACGCCGAGGACGCCCAGCTATTCGAACATCCTTCGAAGCTCCTCGCCAGCGGTGCGGCTCAATTGCGCGAGCGGTACGCGGCCCGCTTCGCGGAGCCCAATCTTCATGCACTGGTCATAAAGCGAATCGTCATGGGCAACTTTGTTATAGATCACGAGAGGGTCACACGGACGTTTCCGGCAGGCACCGGCACCCTGGATGCGATAGCAATGTACGAGGTCCAAGGGCCGCGTATCACTCGCGTCTGGTTTATCTTTGGCGCGCCGGTCCTCGATCCCAAACCATGACCCGCCGTCTGAACCCGCCATGCCTTGCTGGACTCGCTGCTGATGGCAGCGTTTGACGAGGGTCCGCTTCGGGTGGTCGTATTCAGCCCGTCGAGTGACCGGCGGAGTTCGGCCAGAAGCGGACAGTCGATTCCCTTGTTACCCCGAGACGTACCGCTCACTGATCACTTCAAGCCTTTGCTTCCGAAGGTCCAAAGTGATTCTTTTGACTAGCGGTGCCTGATGACAGTCGTCTAGGAGCGTTGGGGGCAGCACTGTGTGACAGGACCCGTAATTTCCACGGTTGCCGTGTTGCCGATGCCGCACTCTGCCATTGGCGAACCTGCCCAGTGGTGGCCTCTAATGACTACAACGTACTCTTTACTCTTGAGGATGCACTTTCTAATGACTGTGTCCTCCATACTCTCGTAGTCTCTCGGTCCCGGCCCGATCTGCTTCCTATGCGCTAATCGGTCAATCTCGTAGCGGCCCGCATCGGGATCATGCATCCCCGCGATGTCATCGACATACGAAACCTCGATGTCGAGGTTCTCATTCTCTGGATCGCAGACAACGCTCAGAAAGGGCTCAACCACCCCATCACCAATGGCATCCTGTCCTCCGCTTCCCCGAGCAGTGGCAGATAGCAAAAGGGCCATCAACGCTAACAGTAGGCTTTTCATGAGATCGACAGCGCTGCGTACTCGTAGGTCGTTGCCTTGGTTCACGATACACGTTATGCCACGCCACCGAAAAGATACGGCCACGGATGTCCGCTTCGGGTCGTATTCAGCCGTCGATCATGCAGGCAGTATTCGGCCAGAAGCGGACGCATATCCGTCGCAAGTAGACTGTCCGGAAGCGGACACTCGCAAGCCGTGCCACGGATGTGGCACACATCGATAAACGTGCTCATCGTGGATGATTGCCTCCCTCAGGGTTGTCAGGTCATGCCTACAGGATGAAATCCATGTCGCTCGACCAACTGTCCAGTCTCGCGCAAGTGTTCGGCTCAATTGGCGTCATTGTGTCCTTGATCTTTGTCGGTTTGCAGATCAAGCAGAACACGGCCGCACTCCAGCGCAACGAGCACAATTCCACGATGGAGCAATGGACGGTGATCCGCATGGCCATCGCCAAGAACCGCGACATTGCCGAACTGATGACCGCCGGCCTGCACGGAGAGAGCGCCACGGATGCTGCAGATCAGCTGCGACTGGAGCACATGTTGGCTGAATACGCCTGGGCGGCCTTCCACATTTGGGATCGCACGCAACGCGGTATCTTTCCACAGGGGACTTTCGAATTGACGGGCGGCGCACTCCTTTCCGGAGTGCTCAGAACGGCGCGTGGTGGCGCGTGGTGGCGCAGCGCCAAACATGTAGGCTTCGTTCCCGGATTCGTCGCTGACGTCGACGCGATGATCGTCAAAGACAGCGGAGCATCATCCGTGGCTGCCGGTACTCGTGAATGACCCTTCTGGGTCGTTCTGAGTCACTCGCCGACGACCGCGTTCGGCCAGAAGCGCACGCACGGATAACCACCTAATCTTTGAACGCTGATGCGACTGCACGAAACATGCGGCAGAATTGTTGTTACGGGCCAGCACAAATGTGGAGCACCCTGCAAACACACTGGTTCTACACCGTTTGGCCGTTCATAGGGGTGGGGGGAGCAATCGTGATGGTCGCCATCCTAATGACGACCGACACATTTCGTCGCAACATCACGGTATCGCGCTGGCGTGATCCAGCGTGGCTGGCATGGCTCGCGGTGCCGCTCTACTGGATCCATCAGTTCGAGGAGTACAGCCTGCCGGTGATCGGCAACGCGGGTCTTCTGGTCTATGCCGCCGTGATCGGTTTCGCGCCGATTATCTTGGCGGCCATTGCGAGTCGGTTCTTCAAGCCTGAGTTGTTGCGGTCGGTTCCGGTGCAGCAGGCGACTGCGTAGAAGCCTTACCCCGAGCCCATGGGCGACGCTGCAAAATCTACATCACGTTGGACCCGATTCGATGTTGAGGCACGCGATGCGCCACGATGCGCGCGTCGCTTATATGACCGCTTTGGGTCGTTCTGAGTCACTCGCCGACGACCGCGTTCGGCCAGACGCAGGCGATGTCCAGTGGGCTCGGTGTTGACGACGGTCGATTGCTTCTAGGGTCTGGGGTGATCCGGCAAAGAAGTTCCTTGTGATCATGAAGGATGGGAAGATCCGCAAGAATCTTCCGGCTATGACTCCTCGGACCTGAACCGTCACGTGCAAAGAACGCCGATCATGACCACCAACGATCAATCCCCGTGGACCGCTGAGGAATCCCTCAAACGCCTGAAGGACGGTAACGCGCGATTCGTCAGCGGCCAAGCGCGGTTTTCTACCTTGCAGGCGGATGACTTGGCTGAGCTCGCCAAGGGGCAGAAACCCTATGCGACGATTCTGGCTTGCAGCGACAGCCGGGTGCCTCCCGAACTCGTATTCGACGCCGGGTTCGGCGAGTTGTTCGTCGTGCGAGTGGCTGGGAACACGTTGGGTCCGTCGATCGCGGGAACCCTGCAGTACGCCTCAACGCATCTGCACACACCACTATTCGTTGTGATGGGGCATGAGGGGTGTGGAGCCGTGAAGGCCGCGATCGACTCGAAATTCCACGGTGCCCGGCATATGAGCCGAATCGCCTTGCTGCTCGAGAACATTCTCCCGGCCCTGGACAATATCGACGAGAAATTGGCCCCGGAGACGCTTGTCGATGCGGCGGTAGAAGCCAACGTGCGCTGGACCATCCGCCAGCTGCTCGAATCCCCTGAACGGCAAAGCGGTATGTCGCAGGACGGACTCATGCTGGTGGGCGCCGTGTACGGTCTCCAGACCGGCCGCGTCCGGTTTCTGGAGTAGCCGCTTCGGACGGGGGGACCGTCGCGCAGGCCCACACACTTCAGGAGAACTCATGTTTGACCACGTCAAATTCGGAGTCAGCGACTATGCAGCGAGCAAAGCGTTCTTCCTCAAGGCACTCGAACCGCTCGGCGTAGCTGTTGTCTCGGAGGGGCCGCCGACGTACGGTGTCGAGCTCAGCCCAAAGGGTAAGGCTTCATTGTGCCTGTACCAAACCGAGGAGAAGCCGGCGCATCTTCACTTGGCGTTCACGGCCGAGAATCGCCAGCAAGTCGGAGCTTTCTATCGCGCGGCTCTGGAGGCGGGTGGCAAAGACAATGGTGCGCCTGGTCTGCGCCCGCACTACCACGCGAACTACTACGCAGCTTTCGTCATTGGTCCGGACGGGCACAACATCGAAGTAGTTTGCCACGAACCCGAGGCCTAACCCTTCCTTCAAGCGGAGCGTCCCGATGATTCCCACCATCACCGCTTTCGAGCGGTCGCCCGATCGCGGCAGAGGACTGGCGCGTGACATGCGCGTTCGCTGGGCGCTTGAAGAAGTGGGCCAGCCTTACGACGTTCGACTTCTCTCGTTCAGTGAGATGAAGGAATCCGCGCATCGTAAGCTTCATCCTTTCGGTCAGATTCCGACCTATGAAGAACGCGATCTCACGCTCTTCGAGTCGGGGGCGATCGTATTCCATATCGCCGAGCGCCATGCGGGGCTACTGCCAGATGATGCGAATGCCCGGGCGCGCGCGATTGCGTGGATGTTTGCCGCGCTTAATACGGTGGAGCCGCCGATTGTTGATCGCGCGATGGCGATGCTCTTGGAGCACGACAAAAGCTGGTATGAGGAGCGCCTGGCTATCCTCGAGGATCGCGTCCGTGTGCGGCTGGGCGAACTTTCCAGTCGGCTTGGCGAAGCGGACTGGCTCGACGATGCGTTCAGCGCCGGTGACTTACTGATGGTGACGGTGCTGCGCAGGTTGAACGGATCGGGTGCACTGGAGAAATATCCGAACCTCTCCGCCTATGTCGCCCGCGGCGAAGCGCGCCCCGCCTACAAGCGTGCTTTCGACGCTCAGTTGGCGGTTTTCACTGGCAAGCCACCGGCGAGCTGATAGGCAAGGAGTTGAGCCCTTGTGCCCATTGAGGAATGTTCTCCGGCGGCTGGCCTTCCTCATGATCGTATTCTTCGACCAGTTGCCCCGACGCTACGTCTCGCAGCTCGTAATGGTCCGGCGCAGCACCATGCGTGGGGCGCTGCGTGATTGCGACCTGGTTTGAGCCGACGACGAACCTCCAGCCCCATATGGGCATTTCCGCGCCAACGATTCTTTGTATTACTACGCCGTTTCGGAACAAGACCAATTCGAGCGGGATCGGATACGAGGTGCAGCAGTTCGGGAACAGCGCGAGCCAGCCGACCGTTCGACGGTCAGGACCAAGTAGTGGCTTCTCAAAGCCCACTTGTGATTCAGTGCCGTCAACGCGGCTTATGCGTGGAGCCGCCTGAGTGTTCCCATCCGCGCTGTGAAGGATCAACTGACCATCAGGTTCCACTGTGGCTTTGGTGTAATCGGTAGCCGCCGCCCAGGATGGCGTACTTGCGAGTAATGCAGCGTAAGCGACAGCGCACTTTGCGTTCATGCGAACCCCGAACCCCATGAAATCACTCGACCACGCGACCTCAGCCGGCGAAACCGGGCTCGGGCTCGCTCGGGCAACTACGGACGGGCTCGGTCGTCTGCGTGTAGGCGCGGGCGCGCGTGACCCAGCAGTCGTCAAACACCGAGCAGTAGCAGACTGTCAGGTCGAGCTCATCGCGAGTCTTGTTCAGTCGGTCCCAAACGGCGAGCGCGAGGCTGTCGTCGACGGGCCGCTCGAACTCGAAGAGGATGCGCTCCTGGCCGGGCGTGAGCGCGGCGCCGTCGAGGGTGCTCGTGAACGTCTGCTCGGTCAGCCGCTTGAGAGTTACGGACCGCTCGTCCCGGGCCTCGCCGTCGAGGCAGCAGTTGAGCAGCAGAGCGTCTTCGTTGCCCACCCTCTCGCCCTCAAGGAGGATCTCGACGCGCGCAATCCGCGCCGGGCCGACGCCGCGATTTGCGAGGCCGAAGATGATCGCGTTTACGCGGTGCTCATCGTCGTAGCTGGAGTTCTCCCACTCTACGCGCGGCCAGACGGAGGCCTCGAGCGTCTGCCGCATGATGATCGACTGGTAGACGGCCGTGAACAGCGACGCGAGCGAGATCACGACGATGGCGCCCGCGATGACAAGCTCAATGACGCGCCAGCGGCGCTCTCCCGGATCGGTGGCCATGCGGACCTGGGCTATCTGAGATTCGCTTGCGGCCGGTCACTCGCAGGATGTTGCTGACACGGAGCCCGCCGGTCGCGGCGCCAATATGATGGTATGCGTCGATGCGTCGAAGCAAGGGGCACCAGGAGCAGACACTGCGAGTGCGTTACGCTCTTTGATTCCAGCGAGAAGCTGGTCGAGGTCGGCCCGGCGATAGAGCCGGCCGTTGGCGACGACCGCGCGGATCTTCTGCGTGTTGCGGATGTCCTCGAGAGGGTTGGCGTCGAGCAGCACCAGATCGGCGAGCTTGCCGGGCTCGATGCTGCCCAGGGAATCGGCCATTTCGAGGACGCGAGCAGGGTTGAGGGTGGCGGTCTGCAGGGCCTCGAGCGGAGAGAGGCCAGCCTCGACCAGCCTCTCAAGCTCAACGTGCAAGCTGATGCCGGGAACTTGCAACGGCACGCCAACGTCCGTCGCCGCCAGCAACAAGACACCGGCCTCGTTCAAGAGACGAACGGTCTCCAACTCGAGTGGGACAATCGGCCGCAGGATTGATTGGAACTCCCGAGTCGCCACAGAGGCGAACCAATTCTCCCAATTGCGACGGATTTCCTGCGGGACGAGTCGCATGCGGGCTGGGTCCGAAAGGACCTGCTCTGCATGCACGACGTGGTGATACGCCACAAGATCGGCGGTGACCGCCACTCCGTTTCTTCGGTACGCCTCGATGGCGGACGCGCAGGCGGCCGGATCCCGACTGTCGTAGAGGGCGCGCACGTGCCGGAACATGGCCAGGAACTTCTCGCCCTCTGGCAGGCTGTCGTAGTTGGCAAGAACACTTGCGAACCGTTTCCGCTCGGCTTCAGCCGCCGTCGAGCATGCCGCTGCGAGAGCGTCCGGATGCTCGACCGTGCGCTGGCCGGCGTCGGCGACCTCCTCGGGTGTGATGCGGAACGGCACGTGGCCGTCCACGGGGATTCTTCTACGCCGGGCCTCGTCCATGATCGCGAAGTAGGCCTCGCGGGAGAGGTTTTCGTAGACCTTGACGAGATCGGCACCATTCGAGACCAGCTTTTCTACCGCAGCCCGTGCCTCTGCCGCCGTGCGCACGACGACTGGGTTGCTCCCCAGCGGAGGATCGCCATCGAGCGAAGGGCCTGCGGTGAGGAATCGCGGTGGCCCGCGAAGAACCCCTTCGGCCAGCTGGCGTCTGACTGTCTTGCTCAGCGCGAGCGTCACGTCGCCGGTTCCGTCGTTCATGTTGCGAACGCCAGTGACGCCATAGGCGAGGAACAGCGGGAAGTGCCAGTCCTGGGCCGCGACCGACCTGAGCGAGCTATCCAGCGCCACGTTGGCCACCGAGTGGACGTGCATGTCCCAGAGACCGGGTATGAGGTACCGGCCAGCGGCCTCCACGACCTTCGCGTCGTCGGGCACAGCGACCCCGCGGACGGAGCCGACGGCCTCAATGCGGTTGCCTGTGACGAGAACCGTCTGTCCAGGACGGAGCGACCCATCGTTGACATCGACAACAGTGACGCCGCGGATGGCGACTGTAGAAGACTGCGCATGTGCGCAGGCAAGAAGGAGCAGGCAGAGGATGGCAACGGGGTTCTTCATGAGCGCATGCATCCAGGGGAAGGCATCGATCATCGCATCTGCATATTGAGTGTCCGTTCTTCACAGCCATTTGACCGCTTCCGCAGGCGCTATAAGCGAAATCTGACAGCGCGTTGCGGGCTCAACCGATCCAGCATTCGTGCAGAGTGTGAGACTATAGAGCGAACCTAGAAGGAGGTTCGAAAAAATCTCCGAGTAGGCCCGAGCCCGAACATCGCCAACGCGACGCTTCGGGCTCACTCGTTTAGGACTGCGCCGAGTTCGCCCTGATGAACACAAGGAGCATACGAACATGACGCCAAAGAACACGATCTGCCTCTGGTTCGACAAGGACGCGCATGAGGCGGCTCGCTTCTACGCCGCCACCTTTCCGGACAGTGAAGTGACCGCTGTTCACAAGGCGCCCAGCGACTACCCCGGCGGCAAGAAGGGCGATGAGCTGACGGTGGAGTTCACCGTTCTGGGCATCCCCTGTCTCGGTCTCAACGGCGGCCCGGCGTTCAAACACAGCGAGGCCTTTTCCTTCCAGATCGCGACGGACAATCAGGAAGAGACAGACCGCTACTGGAACGCGATCGTCGGTAATGGCGGCAAGGAAAGTCAGTGCGGTTGGTGCAAGGACCGCTGGGGCCTCTCCTGGCAGATCACTCCTCGCACGCTAATCGAGGCGCTTGCGGCCGGTGGCGGTGAGGCAAAGCGTGCTTTCGAGGCGATGATGCCAATGAAGAAGATCGACATCGCCACCATCGAGGCAGCGCGGCGGGGCTAGCCGACAGCCGGGCCGCCGAACCGGACAGTCGCGAGCGCACCGAGCGGAGATGGAGCTAGGCGCGGAACTGACCGACCCTGCCTAATAGCGGCGGCAATGATGCGCGTCATTCGAAGACGTGGACTACCCCGGCGTCCAGGCTGCCCGACCGATTCCGCCGTCGCCTGCGGTGCAAGGCCTGCGGGGCTCAACCTGTGCGCGGCCCACCCGCTTCTGGTGATAGCGTCGTCGTGATGCGACGACTGTGACGCACTCCGCAAAGCCTGTCGCAATGACTAACGCGTTTTCAGCGGCAATGTAACGTGGCAGGCGATGGTAAACGCACTGCTCTTTCTCGCCATGCTCGCCGCGCTCATCGCCGGCTGCTTTTGGTTCGTGTTGACGCTGCCAAAACAGGAGTCGACCTATGACGCGTCAGCAAGGGCTGAACTTCGGCGGCGCTCGCCCCTACGCGGCTAAACGAAGCCCGGCGCGTGACCGGGCTCGTTGTTGCGTCGAGTGCGACGCTTAGTTCGCTCTGCGTATCGTCAGGCCGAGACCGAGCAACCCAGCCAAACCTGTGCCCAACAGGAAAAACGTGCTGGGTTCCGGTATCGGCGTGACATCAATCCGCACATTGTCGAGCCCCCAGCCGGATTGTGTGGACGATTCCGCCGGCTCAGGGGGCCTTCGCACCGACGCCGACCTAAGTAAAGGCCGGCCCCTCGCTAAGAGCCGCACTCGACCGGCCGAAATCGGCCAGAGGCGGACACCCCAGGCCACGCGTCAGCCTCTGGCCTACCTAACGACCGCTGCATCGCAATAGTTAGCTGGCAACCTCAGTAGGAGAGTTCGATGGCATATATCTTGGGATTAAGTTCTTGCATCGCAGGGTGATTGGAGGAGAACTCGCGATCACCAGTGACCTGCTCGTACCAGTTCGACATATCGGATCGTCGTTGTGGAGCTCCGGCGCGAGCCGTACCCCGATCCTGCAGCGCCCCTCCGCACCTTCCAATAGCCCTCCGGACCAGGACGTTTGGACGCCGCTGTAATCCCATGCGAATCCCGCCAACAGAAACGGCACGCCGTTGATTCGTTCCAAGGTCTTGAGATCGGAACCGAGTGAGAGGCCGTGAATAGTGCGCCAATGACTCTCCTCACCGCGAATGCGAACGATTCCGGGAGATTCTTGCTTCTGAGCGTTCTTCCAAAGAATTTCCACCCTGCTCTTTGCATCATCAGCGAACAACACCGATCCAGCTTGATAGGAGCCCTCACCGATATAGATGTCCGCGGTCGTAAGGTGCTCCGCTCCAAATTGTTTCGCGAGGCTGGCTGCGTTGGCGTCTGGAGAAAAGGTCTTTTCGCAGTCAAAGGTGAACTCATGGTCGGCCGCCGTCGCTAGCGTGGCGGTGGCCCCTACCATGCAAGAGATGAGTACCCTTGTCGGAAAAGACTCTGCCATCGTAAGTTGTCAGCTAACCACAAGTAGGCCGCATAAATGCAGCTTTGTAAGATCGGAGAACCGCGGCATAACGACCTGAGTGCAGCCCCAACTCCATAAAATCACTAGAGCACGCGCCCAGTTATTCGTCAATAAATCGAGGGCGATTGCGGCGACCCTGAACGGCTGCTTCGGGTGGTGACCTCAACCAGTCAGCGCAACACTTTACCTTTCCGAACGGAGGTAGGGTGTCATGCGACGGAGACAGAAGCGGCGCTTCTATACCGCGGGTGAGAGCGCCGAGATCTGGGATCGATGGCGACGAGGGCAAGGTCTTTGGACCATTGCCCGGGCCTTCGGTAAAAGGTCCTCGTCGATCTTTGCCCACATCAGCCCGACCGGCGGCATCCGGCCGCCGCAGCGGCGGCGTTCGCGACGGGCGTTGACGCTGGCGGAGCGCGAGGAGATTTCCCGCGGCCTGGTGTACGGTCACTCGCTGCGCCAGATCGCCTGCGGTCTCGGTCGGGCACCCTCGACGGTCAGTCGTGAAGTGGCTCGCAACGGTGGCTCTGGTCCATACCGAGCGGAAGCCTCGGATCGACAGGCCTGGCGTCGAGCGTTGCGCCCCAAGGCGTGTAAGCTCGCCACGCACCCGCACCTGCGCCGCATCGTGGACACGCAACTTCGGCACAACTGGTCGCCGCAGCAGATCGCCGGGTGGCTGAAGAGTACCCACCCCGAAGATGAGGCGTTCCGGGTGTCGCGCGAGACGATCTACCGCACGCTGTTCGTCCAGACCCGCGGGGCGCTTAAGAAAGAGCTGATTGAGCACCTGCGGACTCATCGCCCGATCCGCCGCTCTCGCCATGCGACGGCCAAGGCCGATACGCGAGGACGCATCCCCGACACGGTCTCCATCAGTGAGCGGCCGGCTAACGTCGAGGACCGAGCGGTTCCCGGTCACTGGGAGGGCGACCTGTTGTGCGGCTCGAGGAACAGCTACATCGTCACGCTGGTCGAACGGCACACCCGCTACGTGATGCTCGCCAAGATCCCGAGCCGCGACACGCAGACCGTCGTCAACGCACTGATCAAGCAAGCGAAGAAGCTGCCCGACCATCTGTACCAGTCGCTGACCTGGGATCGCGGGGTCGAGCTCACGGATCACAAGCGCTTCACCCTGGCGACCGACATCCAGGTGTACTTCTGCGATCCGCAGAGCCCGTGGCAACGCGGCTCGAACGAGAACACCAACCGACTGCTGCGCCAGTACTTCCCCAAAGGAACGGACCTATCGGTGCACAGCCAGGCTCGGTTGAACTACGTGGCCAGAGAACTCAACGAGCGGCCTCGAGAGACGCTAGGATTCAAGACGCCGAAAGAGAAATTTCAAGCCTGTGTTGCGTCGACCACTTGAGGCGACTGTCGTTCTGAGTCACTCGCCGACGACTGAGTTCGGCCAATCAGCGACGTCTCTGGCATCGACATGCCTGCTGGAAAGCAGACGTTCACAACGGCCCGCCGTATCCATGTGAAATGCGAAACGTACATGAGTGTCCCTGGCACATACTGACCGTCCGACTGTTCCAACCACTTCTCGTTCGGAGACACTTATGACTGGCATCAACTCCTTATTTGACCTGGGCGGACGCGTCGCCGTTGTGACCGGCGGCAATGGGGGAATCGGCCGTGCCATTTCACTGGGTCTGGCTCGCGCCGGCGCATCCGTGGCTGTGCTCGCGCGCAACGACGAAAAGAATCGCCTTGTGCTTGCTGAACTGCAAAGCATCGGTAGACCCGCGCTAGTCTCCCGGCTCGACGTTACCGATCGAGCCGCACTGGGGCCTGCCGTAGAGCAGGTAGAACACGTACTGGGCGGTATCGACATACTCGTGAACAACGCCGGCGTCGTTGCGCTGACTGGCGGGGTGCTCAATGAAACCGCCGCTATCTGGGACAACACAATTGAGACGCATCTGAACGCTAGCTTTCTTCTGTCGCAGTTGGTCGCTAAGTCGATGGTCAAGCGTAAGAGCGGCGGAAAGATCATCAACCTGGGGAGCATGTACTCGATCTTCGGATCGGGCCTCGTGCCTTCTTACAGCGCAGCAAAGGGCGCTATCGTGCAACTCACGAAGTCTTTGGCTATTGAGTTGGCCAGTCATAACATCCAAGTCAACGCAATCGCGCCGGGCTGGATTGAAACGGACATGACGGATGCCGTGCGCAAATCACCTATGAATGATGCGATCGTTGCACGGACCCCTGCGGGGCGTTGGGGGAAACCAGAAGAAGTCATTGGTGCTGCAATTTTCCTCGCCTCTCGCGGTGCCGACTTCATTACCGGAGTGACGCTACCAGTCGACGGCGGTTATTCCGTTTGCTAAGCCGCTTTGGCTGCCCGAAAGCGGACATTGGCGACAGGCGGCTCAGGGTCGTTCTGAGTCACTCGCCGACGACCGAGTTCGGCCAGAAGCGGACGTCGCTGGACCTCCGAGGTGCCCTGTGGTGACCACGCAATATTTTTTGAGCACACACTGGGTCACTGGCGTATAAGCCAGCAGATCGCTGCGTCTGCTGCTGTTAACCCCCGCCGGGCATGGTGGGCCCATGCGGGCATCCCCATTCGCCATCAGTTGCTGAGGAGTCGTCTGCAATAGACGGCCGGCCGGCCTTAATCACCGTCCTTTTGCGGTTCTGCAGCCACCGTTGCTGGCCGGCATCTAGGTCCGTCTTTCTCTTTCAGAAGGGAGTATAGCCATGAGTGATAAGACCGCTCTTCGTCCGTTTGAAGTGAACATTCCGGAAGCGGAGCTCGTCGAGTTGCGCAAGCGCATCAATACGACCAGGTGGCCCGAAAAGGAACCGGTCGCGGATCACTCGCAGGGTGTGCCGCTCGCGACAATGCAGAAGCTCGCCCGCTATTGGGCGACGGAGTACGACTGGCGCAAGGTCGAGGCCCGGCTGCAGGTCCTGCCACAATTCATCACCGAAATCGACGGCCTCGACATTCATTTCATCCACGTTCGCTCGAAGCATGAGAATGCCCTGCCGGTCATCGTCACGCATGGATGGCCCGGCTCGATTATCGAGCAGCTGAAGATTATCGACCCGCTCGTCAATCCCACAGCGCATGGCGGCAAGGCCTCGGACGCTTTCCATGTGGTGATTCCCTCGATGCCGGGTTACGGGTTTTCCGGGAAGCCGACAACGACCGGCTGGGACCAAGCGCGGATCGGACGTGCCTGGGCGGTGCTGATGAAGCGCCTTGGGTACACGCGATATGTGGCGCAAGGCGGGGATTGGGGCGCGATTGTCAACGACGTGATGGCCACGCAGGGGCATCCGGAACTGATCGGTCTCCACACGAACCTGCCCAACGCGATTCCACCCGAAATCAACAAGGCGGCTGCGGCCGGCGGCCCGCCGCCGTCAGGTCTCTCGGCCGAGGAAAAGCGCGCGTACGAGACGATTGTCGCTTTGTACAAGACCATTCCAACACAGTTTTTTATGGGGTCGCGCCCGCAAACGCTGTACGGTATCGCGGATTCACCCGTCGGCGTGGCAGCCTGGTTGCTCGACCACGACCCGATTAGTTTGCGGCTCATCGCACGTGCGTTCGACGGGGAGTCGACAGGCCTTACCCGGGACGATGTGCTCGACAACGCCACGCTGTTCTGGTTGACCAACACGACAGTCTCTGCGGCGCGTCTCTATTGGGAGGGGTTCGCCAAGACCGACTTGGGACCCAAGAACGTCACCATCCCGGTTGCGCTGAGCGTCTTTCCTGACGAGGTCTACCATACGCCGCGGACTTGGGCGGAGAAGGCCTATCCCAACCTCATCCATTACAACCAGCTCGACAAGGGCGGGCACTTCGCGGCGTGGGAACAGCCGAAGCTCCTGGTGGATGAGATGCGCGCAGGGTTGAAGTCGTTGCGGTAATTGGCGTCGTTCAAAGGTCGTCCGGTGGATGGCGCTAGACGTGCGCGTCATCCACCGTGTACCGATTCGCCAAAGGACAATGCACTGAGAAGTTGGTAGCGGGGCGTGATTTGAACCTTCGCGAATGGCTGCTTCGGGTCGTTTCTGAGCCACTCCCCGACGACCGGGTTCGGCCTAAGCAGACATTGGGAAGGCGATCAGGAATCTCCGAGAGGGCGAACAAATGAACTTCTAAAGCCAAACAGTAGAAACCCGCCCACGCCGATGCAGATGGTAAGCATGGCGAGATAAAGCTCGCCCGGAGGATGCCCAACACCAGAGAAGCCACTGACCAGCACCAAGTATGGTGGAAGAAATGCGGCGACTACAGAAAAGCCAAGCATGAACACAAAGGCCCACAACTTTGTAATCAACCCGCTGCGCAATCTGCGCATCAAAAGCAATCCACCGCCGAGGCAAATTGCGATGCTGAGCCCTATCGCACCGGGGTAGAGCATGTTGCTCACTGAATCTTCCCAGAAGCGTGAAGTGCCGAATGGACGACTGTAGAAGATCGTCGGTAGAAAGCCGAAAGCGGCAAATACCATCAGGACAATCGAACAGCGGCCGATAATCGCAAGACTTGTCATCTGACGCCTAACTGTAAGTAGGCCGCATAAATCCGGCTTTTTGTAAGACCGCGGAATTGCGGGATATGCACATGCGAGCCCGGTCAGGAATCTCCGAGAGCGTCGAACGCTTCATCGGCCTCCAGGCCGTGAACGAACGCCTCAAAACTATCCGCGACGTGTGTGATTTTGTAATCGGACTCCTGATCGACGTGGACAATGCGAGGTTCGCCATCTCGCCCGCAATCTCGATAATCCAAGCACAACAGGTCATGGCCGGCTGATGGGCAATCTGCGAAATAAATGCCGATGTCAGGGTAACCCCACTCCTCCATCCAGAATCTGCTGCTAAGCGGCCCACACAAGGAACATTGCTTGTCGAAGCCGATCGAGTAGATGCCGGTAATGGCGACGTGGTCGTCTGCCCAAGAAGTAGGTTCCCTCGTTCGATGATTCGTTCGTTTCGGAATTCCACCGTTCTGATGCCGCGAAAGCGCGACATAGGCTCGAGGTAGCCTGTAACCAAGTTCGCGCTCGACCGCTGCGAGCGCTTCATCGGTCAGGGGCGCTCCGACGTATTCCTCACGTGCGTAATTGGAGTCCTCCCAGAAATCGTTGGGATCGAACTGACGCTCGTTCATGCGATGACGCTCACGCAAGGCTGGGTCAAACGACGACGCACGAAATGAGGCCTAACGGTTCTATAACGCCGCAGAATTGCAGCATATGGACGTGAACAAACCCCCAACCCCATGAAATCAATAGACCACGCGACTCGTTAGGCGTCAATAAATCGACGGGGAATTGCAGCGATCCTCAACGGCTGCTTTGGGTTGTGGATTCAACTGGTCGATGCAACACCTAGACTCTCAATGTAGAGGGGAGGATGTTGCACATGAAGTACCGGACAAGGATCCAGTACACGGAGACCGATAAGGCACTGATGTGGGAGCGCTGGCGACAGGGCGAGTCGCTGCATGCGATAGCTCGGCTCTTTGACCGTTACCATTCAGTGGTTGGTGGCATTCTCTCGAGGACTGGCGGCATTCGACCCCCGCAACGACGTCGCTCCTCGTTGGTCTTGGCCCTCGCTGAACGCGAAGAGATCTCGCGCGGTGTGATGGCCAGCCTGTCGGTGCGCACGATCGCCGGCTCGCTTGGGCGAGCGCCCAGCACGGTGAGCCGCGAGATCGGCCGTAACGGTGGTCGGCGAGCGTACCGGGCGAGTGTGGCCGATCAGGCGGCGTGGCACCGGGCGACGAGGCCGAAGCGCTGTAAACTGGCGCAGAACCCTGCGCTGGCGCGTGTCGTGGCCGACAAGCTGCAGCTCGAGTGGTCACCGCGCCAGGTTGCCGGGTGGCTGAAGCGCATGTACCCGGACGACGAGACCCAGCAGGTGTCCCACGAGACCATTTACCGCACTCTCTTTATCCAGGCGCGCGGGGCGTTGAAGAAAGAGCTGTTGCAGCACTTGCGACGCACCCGCGCGATGCGCCGCTCGCGCCGTTACACGCAGAAGACGGCCGATCGTGGTCGGATCACCGAGACGGTGTCGATCCGTGAACGACCGGCCGAGGCCAAGGATCGGGCGGTGCCCGGCCACTGGGAGGGAGACCTCTTCTTCGGCAGCAACAACAGTCAAATCGCCACGCTGGTTGAGCGCCAGACGCGTTATCTCATGCTCGCGAGAGCTGCCGGCAAAGACACCGAGACGGTGGTCAATGCGCTCATCAAGCAGGCTCACAAGCTTCCACGGGAGCTCTACAGATCACTGACCTGGGACCGTGGCAAGGAAATGGCGGACCATCAGCGCTTCTCGCTGGCCACCCACGTCAAGGTCTACTTCTGCGATCCTCAGCAGCCGTGGCAGCGCGGTTCCAACGAGAACACCAACGGTCTATTGCGTCAGTACTTCCCGAAAGGGATGGATCTGTCGGACATCAATCAGAACAGGCTCAATGGGGTCGCGAGACGACTGAACGAACGACCGAGAGAAACGCTTAACTTCGAAACACCAGCCGAACGATTTAGCCAATGTGTTGCGTCGATCGGTTGAATCCGCAGTCGTTCTGAGTCACTCGCCGACGACCGCGTTCGGCCAGGAGCGGACGCTCGGGGTCGGTTGCAATGTCTGGCTTATCGACGCATTTGCGGAGTGAAGTGCAGAAGACCGGAACCCCGGCGCGAGGCCGAAGTCCCGGTCAATGCTGATTGCCTGCGGGCTCGTCTGGATCGGTACGCTGACGCCTCAGCTCTCAGGCGGCGGCACTGGGGCAAAGTTCGCGTGTACCAGTTTCCACTGGCCGTCGATCTTGGCGTACACGCGTGTGGATTTGGCCACGCTGCTCTCAGTCTTGCCGTCCTTGTGCAGGTCCACACCGACGTAGTTGTAGGTCAGGATCGCGACGTCACCGTAGACTTGCACCTTCGCGTTCTGCATGTCGCCGAGGATCGTTCTATCGCCAGAGCGGGCCAGTGCCTCGGCAAGAGCGGAATTCAGCGCTTTGCCATCGAGGCGTACCGGATAGCCTCGATTGAACTCCGTATAGTCGTCAGCCAGGGCGGCGTTCTGTTCGGCGACGCTCTTGCCTTCTGCTTCCGCAGCCCACTGAGCGCGCGTGATTGCGATCACCTCGGCAGCGACCTTGGGGTCCTCGCCGGCCACGGCGCCCTGGCACATGACCATCAATGCTCCGGCGCAAAGAACAACTGAAAGCGGACGCTTCATGACTGAATCCCCCTGATTACGATTGATTGGTGTGTGAATCCAGGTTGCAGCGCCGTCGTGGCGTCTTCGCCCCCGGAGCGTCCTTATACGCCGATATGCGCCCTACCCACCACAATGATCAGATCCGAATTGGACGTCTGCTAAGGGTCGCATTCGGCCATAAGCGGCCCTTCGCCGTGCCCCAAACTGGCGGCATACTCGGGCGTCATGGACATCAACGACTACCTAATCGATCAAACTGGCAAGGACTGGGCGGCGCTGCTTCGTGATTGGTCCCCACCGTTGCCACAGAACTTCACGGTCTGGCTAGTCAACCGCTTCGCGGACGCCATCGTCGTCTCGATGATGGGTCGGTCCATATGCTCGATATCGGGATTGGTAGCCTTTCCAGGTTGGCCGACAGCCGAGATGACTTCGCGACTCGATTGGACGCGGTCGACAACGCCGACAATTGGCTGATGATCCCGCTTGTCGATGCGTGCCGCGAATCGGGGATGTCTCTCGGTGCCGGGCAGTGTTATGGCTTCAAGATTCCACCCATCCTAGGAGGACCATACGAGCTGTCGAATGTCGTGCCGACAGACATCGCGATTCACTACTCCTTCCTCGCGGACATCTACCGGCAGACCAAGGACCTGCCGGACGGCACCCGGATCGAGGTTGTCACAACCACGTGAGGGTCCGCTCTGGGTCGTTCTGAGTCACTCGCCAACGACCGAGTTCGGCCAATAGCTGCCCGCCGGCAACCGGACCTTTGGCAACGGGTTCACGCCGGCCGATAAATCTGCGCCACCGCGCCGCCCGGAAAGGCCTTCGAGCTGACTAGCTTGAGTGGCCTCGGCGCGGGCAGGTCGGAGAACAGCGGCAGGCCTTTGCCCAGCGCCACGGGGTGCACCCCCAGGACGAACTGGTCGACCAGTCCCTGGGCGACGAGACTGCGGGCGAAGCTGACTCCGCCGTGGGCGAGGATCGGCTTGCCCTCTTTGGCTTTCAACTGCGCGATTTCCTCCGCCAGGTCACCGCTCGCCACATAGGCCTCCGCCCAACTCCCTGCGCCGGGCTGCGGCTCCGCAGACTGACCGGTCCCCGCATTGGCGCGGGCGTCATTGAGCGTCGCCGTCGTGTTCACGTTCCTCAGGATCGCCGGCCCCTGTCGTGAGAAGACGGCCTTGGGGATCTGGTTCAGCGGCGGCGCGAACTCCATGGTGGAGGTCGGCCAGAAGGCGGCCATGGCAAGGAAGCTGCGGCTGCCCATAATGTGCAGGCTGGCGTTCCATGTGGTCTCTACGGCCCAGGCCTTCGACTCTTGATCGGAGCCGAACATCCACTTGTTTGTGCCATCCAGGTCACTCACGAACCCGTCGATCGATATGGACATCTTCAAGATCAGGTCTCTCACGGCCTTCTCCTCGTTGCGGTCCCAGCCCAAGGACGGGCCTCCACAAATGTTGGAAACGAGCGGACAGGGCAACCCCGCCGAGAACGAGATTTCTTATGTCATACAACTTTACTTCAAGACAAAAGGTGTCAAGGACGGGCCTTTCAAAGTCCGCTTCGGGCCGAAGTCGGTCATGGCAGCCCGCGGCTCCAAGCCGCCCGACGTCGCGCGTAAATGATGGATCTGCCGCCCCGATCTGCGGAGGAGATCACGTCGTTCCTCCAGTGAAGCCGTACGATGCGGCCTCGTACGGCTCACAGAAGCAGCAGATCAGGGTGCCCGCGCACACCTTCACGGAATCGCTCTCGATCTAACGGCGTGAGAGAGCAGGGCGCATGGATACATCTAGACTCAAGTCGATACAGGGTCCCGATCGAACGCTTAGCCTTTTGCAATCGTTCGCGCGGAGCAATCTGAAAATACCGCCCGATGCTCATCAACTGAAGAGCCTGAACGAGCTGCCGTTACAGTTGCGCCGGAACATCGGCTCCGGCCCGGACCAGCAGTATGTCTGGTATGCGTGGAGCGACGGTGTGCGCACCTGGCTGCTTACGGGTGCGGTCTCGCTCGAGCGATCGCGCGAGCGAGGGCGTCCGGTACTCGACGTTCGTAGCTACGACGAACACGGCTACCTCGAGGAGTCCGCTGCCTGGGTGTGCACCCGAGCAGAGGAATGGGAGCGGTGCACCTGGTAACCAGGTCGACCCGATCTCAGCCCCCCGTTAGGTAACACTCACGCTGGCGCGAAGACGAAAGTACGTTGTTACTGCGGCTCGGCGGCCGAGCATCTGAAAGTGGTTACCTGTTTGCCCGTGCCCGCAGGCAGCGCGGGGTCCTTGTTTACAGTCGATATGATGTCAGCGCTCTTTTGACCAGCTCGCTGGCACGCCCGGGTGGTCATATCCCTTGCGACCTCGACACCGGCTTCATGCTCGATGGTCTGGGTGTCGTCCTGGTTGATCTTGATCGTCGTACAGGCACCGAAGACGACACAAAGTGCAGGCAGCAGGGCTGAACGCATCATTTCTGCGAATACCTCGCGATGACCTTACGGCTCCGAGAGAGTACAGCTGCGCACGCCGGTCTCGATCTGGCGGCGCATCGTATTGATGTCCCAGTAGTCCGTGTTCCAGACCGCCACCGAGTCGCGCACACGCATGAAAGAGGCGCCCCGGACGCAGACCTTCTGACCGCTGGCGGGAACGCCGGTGTGGCTGGTGCGCGCGTACTTCGCCTCGAGTGTCCACTCCCAGGCGATCCGTTCGTCGTCACCGACCACGCTGTGTGGTGTGTACTTCACGTCTTCATAGCAGCTGAAGAAGAAAGCGACGAACTCCTCGATCTCCGCGCGACCGCGCCGTACAGTACCGATCGCGGCGTCCTCATAGACTGAGTCGTTTGCGAAGAAGCTCACGACGCCTTGGACGTCGTGGCGGTTCATGGCAGCGATGTAGTCTGCGAAACGCCCCGAGTCTAGTCCTGCGCTCCCAGCCTGCGCTTGCCTTTCGGTAAGTCATGGGCTACCGTAAGCCATGACTTACGCATCGGCGCTGGCTGCGCTCGCGGACCCGACCCGCCGCCAGGTCTTCGAACGGCTCCAGGCCGGACCCTCGGCGGTGGGCGAGCTCGCGAGCGCGCTTCCGGTGAGCCGACCCGCGGTCTCGCAGCACCTCAAGGTATTGAAGGAGGCGGGCCTGGTCGCCGACCGCGCCGAAGGCACGCGCCGCGTCTACTACATCGATCCGCACGGCCTTGGCGCGCTCCGCAAGTGGCTGGACCAGTCGTGGACACAAGCGCTCGCCGCGTTCGAAGCCGAGCTTGGCGCCGCGGATGCGCCGACCCATCCCCGTTCGAAGGAACCCCGGAATGAACCGCACGATCACGGTCGCGCCCGTACGCAAGACCGTCCACGTCACCGCCGCACCCGCTCACGCCTTTGAGGCGTTCGCGGCGGGCATAGGCCGCTGGTGGCCGGTGTCGCATTCGATCGGCCGAGTGCCGATGAAGGACGTCGTCATCGAGCCGCGCGCCGGCGGCCGCTGGTACGAGCGCGGACAGGACGGCTCCGAGTGCGACTGGGGCGTGGTGCTCGCCTGGGAGCCGCCCGGGCGTCTGCTGTTGGGCTGGCATCTCGACAGTGAGTTCCGCCACGATCCCGGGGCCGCCACCGAGGTCGAGCTGCGTTTCATCGCGGAGTCGCCCGGTGTCACGCGCGTCGAGCTCGAGCATCGCGGTCTCGAGCGGCTCGGCGCGCAGGCGGACGTGCTCCGCGGCAAGATCGATTCGCCGAACGGCTGGACCGGGCTCCTCGAGCGCTACCGCGAGGCGGCCGCCACCTGACTTCCAACGATCAACAGCAGGAGAAGAGCAATGATTACGCTGCACGTGTTTCCATTCTCGCCGCGCGCGTTCAAGGTGCTTGCGGTCGCCGAGCACCTCGGGCTCGACTACGAGAAGAAGCTGGTCGATCTGGGCA
This sequence comes from uncultured Gammaproteobacteria bacterium, assembly GCA_963728295.1. Taxonomy (GTDB): domain Bacteria; phylum Pseudomonadota; class Gammaproteobacteria; order Steroidobacterales; family Steroidobacteraceae; genus DATJKD01. The sequence goes on from CAVSKB010000022.1 coordinate 32,630, forward strand.
AGGGCGAACAGAAGACGCCCGAGTTCTCGGCGCTCAACCCGAACCAGCGCATGCCGGTCATGGAAGACGGCGACTTCGTGCTGTGGGAGTCGGGCGCGATCATGCAGTACCTCGCGCTCAAGAAACCCGAGGCGGGACTGCTGCCCACCGAGCCCAGGCGGCTCGCCGACGTCACGCGCTGGCAGTGCTGGGACCTCGCACACTGGGAGGCCGCCTGCGCGATCTTCATCTTCGAAAACGCGGTCAAGGCGCTCTTCAAGCTGGGCGAGCCCGACCCGGCCGAGATCGCAAAGGGCGAGGAACGGTTCCACCGTGCCGCGGGTGTGCTCAACGGCCACCTGAAGGGCAAACGGTACGTCGCGGACGGCTGCCTCACGATCGCGGACTTCGCGCTCGGTGCTTCGCTCAACATGGCGGGCTTCGCGAAGATCCCGGTGGCCGGCTATCCGGAGATCAACCGCTGGTACACAGACTTGAGCGCGCTGCCCGCCTGGCGGAAGTCTCTAGCCGTTCCGCAGGCCGCCTGATCCACGCCGAAACGTGCAGCTGTCACGGCCGGCCATCCGGCCGCGCCCCGCGTGTCGTTAGAATGTGCGGATGAAACTGCACCAGCTCCGCTACCTCGCGGCCATCGCCCAGACCGGTCTCAACATCACCGCTGCGGCGGAGAAGCTCCACACCTCGCAGCCGGGCGTGAGCAAGCAGATCAAGCTGCTCGAGGACGAGCTCGGGTTCCAGATCTTCGTGCGCGACGGGCGCAACCTCGCGCGGATTACGCCCGCGGGCCAGCAGGTGGTCGATCGGGCGATCCGCATCCTGCGCGAGGTCCGCAACATCAAGCACCTGTCCGAAGAGCTGAAGGACGAATCGCGGGGCACGCTCTCGATCGCCACGACGCACACGCAGGCGCGCTACGTGCTGCCCGACGTGATCAAGCAGTTTCGCGACAAGTACCCGGACGTGGGACTGCACCTGCACCAGGGGACCTCGGAGCAGATCGCCGAGATGGCGGCGCTCGATCGGATCGACTTCGCGATCGCCACCGGTTCGCAGAGCCTGTTCGAGGGGTATTCGCTGCTGCCCTGCTATCGCTGGCATCGGCACGTAGTCGTGCCGAAGGGCCACCCGTTCGCGAAGTGCAAGAAGCTCACGCTCAAGCAGCTCGCGGCGCAGCCGATCGTCACCTACGTCTTCGGCTTCACCGGCCCGTCGTCGCTGCAGCAGATCTTCGCTGACCAGGGGCTGGTACCGAACGTAGTGCTGACCGCGCGCGACGCCGACGTGATCAAGACGTACGTGCGGCTCGGACTTGGCGTTGGCATCGTCGCCAGCATGGCGATCGACGACAGCGACACGGACCTTGTCGAGATCGACACTTCGGATCTGTTTCCCGCACACGTCACCTGGATCGGCTTCCGGCGCGGCGGGCTGCTGCGCAAGTACCAGCTCGACTTCATGCAGCTCTTCGCGCCGCACCTGACGCGCCGCGTGATCGAGCGCGCGACGAACGCGACGACTCAGGCCGATGTCGATGCGCTGACCAGGGACATGGAGCTGCCGCTGCGCTGAGCGCTCCCGCGACACGTGACGCGGTTGGCGTTTGCTCAATTCGTACTGGCCCGACTCCCCAGGGAAGGCGCTTTCGACCGTTATGTCACCCGGTCTCGACTGACCGCGTAACCGCTCGCCCCCTAGCATTCCGTCCACGGCGCGAACCCGCGCCGGCGTGCGGCGAGAGCCGCCGAACCA
>CAVSKB010000023.1:0-17293 GCA_963728295.1 uncultured Gammaproteobacteria bacterium
CCTCGGCACGTCGGGCATCGTTGGCGCGGGCATTCCGCACGCCGCGGGTGCTGCGTGGGCCGCGCAGATCCGCAAGAAAGGCGATGTCGTCCTTTCATTCTTCGGCGACGGCGCGAAGCAAGGCGCTCAACGAAACGCTGAACATCGCTTCGCTGTGGAAGCTGCCGGTGATCTTCGTGATGGACAACAACGGCTACAACGTCGTCACGACCACCGCGCAGGAAGATGACAAATGCCGCGTGCGGGCCGCCCGCTGTCGGTGAAGGCCGATTCGTACGAAATGCCGGGCGTCACGGTCGATGGCACCGATCCGCTCGCGGTTCACAAGATCGTCGGCGAGGCGATCGAGCGCGCTCGCGCGGGCAAGGGCCCGACGCTCGTCGAGTCGAAGGTGTATCGACTTTCGGCTCACGGCAACATCATCGCGCCGCCGGGTGTGCCGTCTGCACTATCCAGAGCACGAAGCGATCACAGTCTTCGGCAACCGCGCGGAGTACGAGGCCGCGCTGCGTGGCGACCCGGTGCCGCGCTTCCGAGGCACCTTGGTCCAAAGTGGCGTGTTGAGCGGCGCGAAAGCCGACCAGCTCGCCGCGCAAGTCGCGAGCGAAATGGACGCTGCCGTCGCTTTCGGCATCAAGAGTCCATTCCCAAAGCTCGAATCCGCGCTCGAAAACATCTACGCATAGGCCGGAGTACACGATGGCAAACCTGCCCTTCATCGCCGCGATCGACGCCGGCATCCACCAGGAGATGCGGCGCGATCCGAGCGTCCTCTACTTCGGCCAGAACATGGCGACCACCGAGAACCATGAGTTCGTCGCCGCATACGGGCACGACCGTGTGCGCGTGACGCCCATCTCCGAGACTGCGGAGATCGGCATCGCGATCGGCGCGGCGATGGCGGGCTTGCGCCCGGTCGTCGAGCTCTACATGGCGGAGTTCATGCTCGTCGCCATGGACCAGGTGGTCAACGAGGCGCCGCGCTTCCGATACATGTCCGGCGGACAGGTGAAGGTGCCCCTCGTGCTCAAGGCCGGGTTTCGGCTTCGCCTGCGGCTGGGCAGGACAGCACACGGGCTCACTGACTGCAATGTTCATGGGTGTTCCCGGTCTCAAGGTCGTCGTCCCGTCGACCGCCGCCGATGCCAAGGGGTTGATGGCGACGGCGATTCGCGATGACAACCCGGTCGTCTTCCTGCACCACTACCTGCTCACGCTCGAACACGGCGAAGTGCCGGATGGTGAGTACCTCGTGCCGTTCGGCAAGGCCGAAGTCCGACGCTCGGGCGGCGATGTCACGATCGTCGCCACCGGCTGGATGGTTTCGCGTTCGCTCGCCGCGGCCGAGAAGCTCGCTGGCGAAGGAATCCAGGCGGAAGTGATCGACCCGCGCACCGTCGCGCCGCTCGACCTGGAAACGATTCTCAAGTCGGTCGCCAAGACCGGTCGGCTGGTGCTCGTCGATCAGGCGCCACGGCATGCAACAGTCGCCGGCATCATTGCGGGCGATGTCGCCGAGCAAGGCTTCTCATCATTGAAGGCGCCGATCGTACAGGTCACGGCGCGCAACGCGACCGTGCCCTACAGCGAGCCGCTCGAGGCCTATGTGATCCCCGACGAGGAGAGGATCATCACCGGCGTGCGAAGCGTGCTCAGGGGTCGCCTCTAGCGCTCGATGGCCATCGCTATTGCAGACGCCAGTCCCTGCCCTCGAGTAGCTCGACGAGACGTGCGAGGAACTCCGACGCGACGCGACCGTCGGCGACGCGGTGATCCACCGTCAGCGTGAATTCTGAAGTCGGGCGCACCTCTTTACTTCCGTTACGCGCTACGACGCAATTTCGTTGCCGGCCCACCGCGAGAATCGCCGATTGTGGCGGATTGATGATCGCGGTGAAGCGGGTCCGGGCCTCGTGCGCCGAGATTCGATATGCTGATCGTCGCGCCGTCGAGCTCTTCGCGCTTCAGTCGACCCTGCAAGGCTCGCTCGACGCAACCCTCGCGGAGGCGCGCAATTTCCGCGAGGCCGAGCCGCTCCACATCGTGGATCACGGGAACCAGCAGGCCGTTCTCCACGGCAACCACCAAGCCGATGTGAGCACCGCTCGCCTGGATCAGACGAGCATCGGGCGAGTCCGATCTCCCAAAAAGTCGAGTTCATTGCAGGAAACTCGCCGAGCACTCGAGCCACAGCCTGCAACAAGAAGTCATTGACCGAGAGCTTCCGTGAAGCCGGCGCCAGCGTCGCGGAGAACTCCGTGCGCAGCGCCTGCAGCACGGTCCAATCGACCGAGCGCTCGACGATGAACTGCGGGATGGTCGCGTTGCTCAGCGTCATCGCGCGCGCCAGCGCGCGCCGCATCGGGGCAAGCGCTTGCGTTACCGACGCAGGCGTGTGGGTTGCTCGTGCCGTTGCGGGTGATTCGATCGCCTTTTTCACATCCTCGAGCTGAACTCGTCCGCGCGGGCCAGATCCCGCGATGCTGCCGAGATCGACGCCATGCTCGCCTGCAAGCTTGCGCGCGACTGGCGAACTCCGTATGCGATCGGCAGCGTGCGTTTCGAATGGCTGTGCTGGATCGGATTCCAGGCGGGCGATCTGGTTACCGACACTCGCCTCCTGGCCCACGTGCACCAGGATCTCGACCAAGCGCCCACTCACGGTCGCCTCGATTTCAACGACCGACTTTTCCGTTTCGACTTCGACTAACGGCTCGCCGAGCCTCACCGTATCGCCCACGTTCTTGAGCCAGCGAGTGACCCGGACCGCCTCCATCACGAGCCCGATTTTCGGAATCTCCTGGGTAACCAGCGCCACTTCGTTACTCCCGTGCGTGTGCTTCGAGGCCGAGCAGCTGGCGCGCGGCACGCACGATGTCCCTGCTGCCAGGAAGCAGGGCGCGCTCGAGCGCTGGTGCGAAGGGGATGGGCGCGAAGGGACAGCCGACGCGCACCACCGGGGCGTCGAGTTCGTCGAAGAGCTCCGTGCCAATACGCGCCGCGATCTCGGCACCGACGCCACCGTTGCGCACCGCCTCGTGCGCAATCAGCACGCGGTGGGTCTTGGCCACCGACGCAGCGATGGCTGTCATGTCGAGCGGCACCAGCGTCCGTAGATCGATGACTTCAGCCGCGACACCCGCGCGCCCCAGAACCTCGGCCGCTTCCAGTGCGTCTCTCACCATGGCCGAATACGCGATCACGGTGACATCTTTGCCTGCCCGCGCGATGCGAGCCTCGCCGATCGGCGGGAGCTCCGCGTCGTCGGGCAGCGCCTCCTTCATCGTGTAGAGCCGCTTGTGCTCGATGAAGAGCACCGGGTCGCCGAGCCGGATCGCACTCTTGAGGAGTCCGTAGGCCTCGGCGGGCGACGAGGGCGCCACCACCACCAGCCCGGGCACGTGAACGAACCAGGCTTCAAGGCTCTGCGAGTGCTGTGCTGCTGCGCCACCCGCGGCACCGGCCTGAGTACGCACGACCAGGGGAACCGCGAGCTGGCCGCCCGACATGTAGCGGTACTTGGCGGTTTGATTGACCAGGCAATCCATCGCCAGGGTGGCGAAATCGATGAACATGATTTCGAGCACCGGCTTGAGACCACACAACGCCGCGCCCGTTGCGAGGCCGGTAATTGCCGCCTCGCTGATAGGCGTGTTGCGCACGCGCTTGTCACCGTGCTTCTGCGCGAGGCCCCTGGTCACTCCGAACGCTCCGCCGGCCGCGACGTCTTCGCCAAGCAAATAGACCGAGGCGTCGCGCGCCAATTCCTCGTCGAGCGCACGGCGAAGAATTTCGATGAAGGTGTGCTCCATGAATGCTTAGCCCGGTATCGCATTGAGAGACGGCGATCGGTAGACGTCCTCGAGCACCCTCGTCACATCGGGATGCGGCGCGGCGCGGGCCGCTTCGACCGCTTGCTGCACCTCCCGCTTTGCACGTTCGCCGATCGTATCGAGCTCATCTTGCTTGACGCCACGCTCCATGAGGTGTCGTTTCAAGCGCTCGATCGGACATTTCTCCCGGATCGCAGCGAGTTCTTCCTTCGATCGATACTGCTGCGCGTCGCCCACATAGTGGCCCGCCATGCGGAACGTCATGCATTCGAGAAGATAAGGACCGGCACCGTTGCGCAGAATTTCGATCGCCTCGCGCGCGGCTGCAAATACGGTCGGCAGGTCGTTGCCATCGATCGTCTTCGCAGGTATGGCGTATGGCGCGGCAAAACTACTCACGTGCGTGACGTTGGAGTGTTCCTCGCGACTAGTGAACTCGGCGTACCCATTGTTCTCACAGACGAACAGCACCGGAAGGCGCCAGAGCGCGGCGATGTTCAGCGTCTCGTGAAACGCACCGGCGCCCGTCGCGCCGTCACCAAAGAACACCACGCTGATGTTCTGCTTGCCCTGCGCTTGCGCAGCCCACGCGGCGCCCGCGGCAAGAGCGAGGTTGCCTGCCACAACACCGGTTGCGCCCAGCACGCCATTCGCTGCGTCGACGAGGTGCATCGAGCCGCCGCGGCCGCGACACAGGCCGTCTTCCCGGCCGAGAATTTCGGCGAGCGTCGCTTGAAAGTCGCTTCCCTTGGCGAGCACATGGCCGTGGCCGCGGTGACTGGTGAACAACACGTCGTCGCGAGTGAGATGCGCGCACACGCCGACGGCAACCGCTTCCTGACCGGTCGACAGGTGAGGGAATCCGGGAACCTCGCCCGTGGCGGCGAGCCGCTGCACCTGAGCCTCGAACAGCCGTATCCGCCAGAGCGCGTGATACATCTGCTTCCAGTCATCGAGCGTCGGTGCAGCCACATTCCATCCTTGCCCGTACCGTAACGCACGGCTGACTCATGTTCGCCTTCCGCAGTCTATTGCCGCAGTAAGATTTCGACCTCAGCGTCATCGCCACGCTCGAGCGCCGCCTCGATCGCCAGGCTCTGCCGGTCGCGGCCAACCGTCACGACCGCCAGTGCACGCCCTGCATGACGATAAACCACTGCGGCGTCACGTTCCGCGAGACTGCCCGCGACTTCGATGGCGTCCCATGAATCCGCATGACCGACGTACGAGAGCGTGACATCGTAGTGCTGACTCCAGAAAAATGGAACGTCACGGAATGGCGCACCGAGCCCCAGCATGTCGCGCGCGACCGCCTGGCCCTGACGCTCGGCGACGACCCAGTGCTCGATGCGAACCGGCTTCCCGAGACGTGCCTCGGGGTAGCGCGCACAGTCACCCGCCGCCCAGATGCCCGGGGCACTCGTGCGAAGAAAACCGTCGACGACGATGCCGTCCGCGACGCGCAGCCCCGCCTTCTCCGCAAGAGAAGTGCGCGGGCGCACGCCCACGCCCAGCACGACAAGGTCGGCAGCGAGCATGCGGCCGTCCTCGAGCTCGACGCCGTCCGGCCGGATGGCGCGCGGGCTTGCCTCAAAGTGAAAACGCACTCCATGCCCCTCGTGCAGTTGCTGGACGAAACGGCCCAGGTCGTCGCCGAGAATGCGCCCGAGGGGCAGGCGGTCACGGCTCACCACGTCCACTTCGAGACCTCGCGTTCGCAGCGAGGCGGCCGTCTCGAGCCCGATGAAGCTCGAGCCGACGACGACGGCGCGTCGTGCCCCGCCGGCCGCGGCAATGATCCCACGCGAATCGGCCAGCGTGCGCAACGTGAAAACGTGGGTTTGCGTCGCGCCGTCGATGGCCAGGCGCGCCGGTTCCGCGCCCGTCGCGAGGAGCAACGCGTCATAGACAAGCGCATGTCCGCTTGCGAGCGCCAGCGTCCTGCGCGTGGGATCGAGCCCGACGGCGGCATCGCCAATGCGAAGCTCCACGCCGATCTTGTCGTAGAACGCCGGGGGACGCAGCGGCAGCCACTCCTCCGGCGCAGTGCCCGCCAGGTAATCCTTGCTGAGATTCGGCCGGTCCACGGGGCCCGGAGCCTCGTCGCCGACCAGCGTGATCGAGCCCTGGCAACCCAGGCGCCGCAGCCGCTCGGCGGCCGCCGCGCCGGCGGCGCCCGCGCCGACGATCACGACGGCGGCGGGCGACGACGACGGCGCGTCGTGTTCGGGCAGCGATCGCCGCGGCCCGACCATCACACGATCCCCGCGCCGCTCGACCTCGAAGCACGCAATCGGGTTCAGCGCCGGGGCACCGAGCGCTTCGCCGGTGCGCAGATCGAAGCGCGCGTGATGCCACGGGCAACGGAGTGTTGCCCCGACGACGAGTCCTTCACCCAGCGGACCGCTATAGTGCGTACACGTCGCGCCGAGCGCCCGCACCTCGGCGCCCGTCCGCACGAGCACGACCGCCTCGCCGCGCGCATGGCCGACGACCGGTGCGTTCTCCGGAAGATCGGCGATGGATATTCCGACTGCGAGGTCGGGTCCCGTCAGCGTTGTTGTCTCTGCCATTGACAGGATCCTCAGATCTGCCGGGCAATGTCATAGGCCTGGGCGATGTTCGCAAAGATCGTGCCGCTGTCCTCCGATACGACATCGAAGGCATCGCCGACGACGTAGGTCTTGTATCCCTTCGAATTCGCTACTTCCGACAGCCGGCGGTTCGATCGGCGCTCGCTCGCGAAGACGATCGTGTCGATGCCGGGCAGCGTCGTTCTTTGCTTGTCAGTCATCAGGCACACGCTGTCATCCTGACCGATCTCGATGCCGTGCACGTTCTTGAAGCGACGAACGTTCTTTTCGATCGTCCGACCGACCAGATACCAGCGATCGTTCGCAGCGAGCTTTTGCGCGAAGTGACCGTGCGACTCGGCCACGTACACCGTGCGGCCGCCTTCCGAAAGATAGTCTGCCGTCTGCAGGCCGATTTGATCTCCGCCCACAACCAGGATGTGATCAGCGGGCTCGAGCCCGTTCTCGAAAAGGTCATCGACCATCAGCATGTTGATCTTCGCGGCATTGGCGACGCTGTCGAGCATGTCCTGCGGCACCTGCGGCACACTGCCGGTGGCCACGAAGACGACATCCGGCACGAGCGCATCGAGCATCGCCGCATCCACGGTTGTGCCGAGTCGGACGTCGACGTTATATCTGGCGAGCTGCCGCTCGTACCAAGGCAGCATGTCGGCGATCTCCTGTCGCCCGGGGATCATCGCCGCAAAGCGTATCTGCCCGCCGATCCAGCTGCGGCTCTCGCACAAGGTCACGCGGTGGCCGGAAAAGGCCGTGCGGCGTGCGGCTTCGAGACCCGCAAGCCCGCCTCCTATGACCAGGACCTTCTTCGGATGCTCCTTGCTCGACCCTTCGATGTCGATGCAGACTGACTCGCGCTGCATGCGCGGGTTCACCACGCAACTGACGTGTCCGGGCGACCCGCGTTTGATCGAGCGCATCTCCTCATCGATGCAGCCGCGACAGTCGGCGAGACAGAGGCGGATGTCTTCGAGGTCGCCGCGCCGGGCCTTTGCGACGATTTCGGAGTCGGCGATCATGGCCCGACCCATGCAGACGATGTCGGCCCGGCCCTGCGCGACGAGGTCGTTCGCCATGACGGGATTCTTGATCCGACCAATGGTCGCGACGGGTATGGTGACCACCGTCTTGACGGCTGCTGCGAGATCGGTGAAGCAGCCCTGCTTCTCGTAGAGCGGTGGTACCGTCAGGCGCGTACCGCCCATGACCCCCGCGGTTATCGAGAGGTAGTCTGCACCTTCCGCTTCCAGCACCGGCGCGAGCGCGCAGCTGTCCGTGAGCGTCCAGCCGTCCTTGACCATGAAATCGTCGCCATTGATCTTGACCCCCACGCCCATGTCGTCGCCGACCGCGGAACGCACGGCTCGCAGGATCTCCACCAGGAAGCGCCAGCGATTCTCCCGGCTGCCGCCGTACTGGTCGGTCCGCCGGTTGAAGTACGGGGTCAGGAAGGCGCTGATCAGGTAACCGTGACCGCCATGGATTTCCACGAAGTCGAATCCCGCGGCCTTGCACCGTCGGGCGGCGGCCGCGAAGTGACCGACGACCTCGGCAATTTCCTCGACGCTGAGGGCTTTGAGGACCGGCTTCTCGCGCGCATCCAGCACTGCAGCGGCCATCGACGGCACACCGGAGGGCGAAAGCTGTTCGCGGTCGCCGGCCTGCGTGCCACCGTTATAGAGCTGAATGCCGAACTTTGTGTCGTACTCATGCACGGCATCCACGAGCTTCCCGAGCGAAGGAATGTGCCGGTCGTCGTCGATCGCAAGCGGCATCTTGCGCGGAACCGGGGACGGCACGACGGAGGAGGCACCGATCGCCATCAGGCCCGGTCGGGCCCGGGCCCGCTCAACGTAGTAGGCGATCATTTCCGGCGTCGCCTCGGCATCACCATTAAGCATCATGCCGGCCGACATGCCGGGCATCATGATCCGGTTGGCGACGTCCATCCGGCCAATGCGGATCGGCGAGAAGAGCTGTGACAGATCGGTCATCGAACTTGTCCCATGTTTTTGGGCGCATGCACGGACTTCAGCCCGAACCGGCCTCGATCTGGCGGCGCATCGTGTTGATGTCCCAGTAGTCCGTGTTCCAGACTGCGACGCCTTGGACGTCGTGGCGGTTCATGGCAGCGATGTAGTCTGCGACGAACTCGCGAGCTGATCTTGCCATGCAGGGATTCCTCGAGGCTGGAGGCAGCGAGTTTGGTCCGCAGCGGGAGTGCCCGCAAGATCGGGTTGCAACGCAAGTGGCCGTCATCTACCGTTCCAGAGCAATATGCTGCGACGCCTCGCCACGCTGATCGTGACGTTGTTCCTGTCGACCGCGGCCGTGGCACAGGAAGCCGCGCCCGATGCCGAGGAGCTGACGAAGCTCCTCAAGTATTTCCTTGACGGAGCATCGCGCAACGACATCGCCGCGCACGAGCGATTCTGGGCGGAAGACCTCGTCTATACGCGCTCCGTGGGCGTGCGTACGAACAAGGCCGAGATCCTGGCCGACTTGCGCGCCGGTTCCGACCCGGCCGAACCGCCAACGGCCTACTCGGCCGAGGACATACGCGTCCAGCAGTACGGAGACACCGCGATCGTCGCCTTTCGCCTGGTCGGGCGGGTGGGCGGTGCGAACCCTGAGATGCTCAATTTCCTCAACACCGGCACGTTCCTCAAGCGCCATGGAGAATGGCGCGCCGTCGCCTGGCAGGCCACCCGCGTGCCGCTCGAACCGAAGCAGGAGGCGCCGGTGAACCTCACGCCGGGTGCGACGGCGCGGCCGGGCCTCGAGGATGAAATCCGGCAGGCCGACGCCGCGTTCTTCCGCGCGTTCTTCGACACTTGCGACGTCGAGACCGTGCGCCGCTACATCGCGGATGACTTCGAAATGATCCATGACAAGGGCGGCGTCGTGACCCGCTCAGGCGCGGATTTCGTCAGGATCACGCAGGAGAAATGCAAAAGGCAGGCGGACGGCATCGATTTCCTCTCGACGCGCAAGCTCGTGCCTGAATCCCTGAAGGTCTACCCGATCCAGGACAACGGCGCGATCGAGATCGGTACCCATACGTTCTATGCGGTCAAGTCCGGCGCGCCGGATCGCCTGACGGAAACCGGCCAGTTCACGCACTACTGGAAACAAGAGAACGGCCAGTGGAAGTTGTCGCGCGTACTGAGCTACGACCACGTGCTCGCGAAATAGGCACTCCCTGCTTGCCGATTGCCCGTTCGCTGGGCTAGCAGCACTTATATCCGCCCGCCATGCCAGCGCGATCTCTTGTGACAGCCGCCCTGTGCCTCGCGGCCGCCGGAGCCGCTTCGGAGGTCGCCGAGCCGCCGCGCAAGTCCGTCCGTGCCGTCCGTGTGGAAACGCCGCCGATTCTCGATGGGGTGCTCGACGATCCCGCCTGGCAAGAAGCGGCCTCCGTCGAGGACTTTCACATCGTCGTGTCGGACGAATTCGGCAAGCCGGGCGAGCGCTCGCGCGTCTACCTCGCATTCGATGCCGACAATCTCTACTTCGCCGCGCGCTTCTGGGACTCGAAACCCGACACGATCGTCGCCAAGGTGCTGAGCAAGCGCGACGCTTCCTTCGGCGAAGACGGCTTTTCGATAACGCTCGATCCCTTCGACCAGGCCCGCGCCGGCTACATGTTCGACGTGAACCCGAACGGAATGCGCAGCGAAGCGATCTACACCGACACGGATCGCCAGAACTGGGACTGGGAGGGCATCTGGAACGCCGCAGCGCGGATCGACGGAGAAGGCTGGACCGCCGAAGTCGCGATCCCCGTGAAGACGCTGTCCTTCGATCCCGCGAGTGATGCCTGGGGCGTCAATTTCACGCGCTGGCACGGTGCCGACAACGAGCAGTTCGGCTGGGTGTCGTACAACCGCGCCCAGAATCTGTCGCGCACGGGATCGATGACGGGGATCGCCGATCTGAATCAAGGGCATGGACTCGACGTGGTTCCGGGCCTGCGCGTCGGCGCGACGCGCGATTACGCGACCGACGAAGAGGACGAGTTCATCGAGCCGTCGCTCGATGCGTTCTGGAAGATCACGCCGTCGTTGACCGCCGCGCTCACGCTCAACCCCGATTTCTCCGGCACGACCGCGGACACGCGACAGATCAACCTGACGCGCTTCGACTTGTTCTTCCCGGAGCAGCGCGCCTTCTTCCTCCAGGATTCGGACATCTTCGAGTTCGGAGGGCTGGAGGAGGAAAGCGGCATTCCGTTCTTTTCGCGGCGCATCGGTCTCGACGACGAGGGCGAGACGCTCACGCTCGATGCCGGGCTGAAGCTCACCGGCCGTGCGGGTCCCCTCAACGTCGGCGTCCTCGGCGTGCGCCAGGATGCGGCCGTCGGGCCGGGGTCGGTGGATCTCTTCGTCGGGCGCGTCGCAGCGAACGTGTTCGAGGAATCGAGCGTCGGCGTCATCGTGACGAGCGGCAATCCCGACCCGCGTGTCGACAACTCGCTCGTGGGCGTCGACTTCCGCTACCTCAATACGCGCCTGGACGAGGGCCGCAGCATCGAGGCGACGGCCTGGTACCAGCACACCGACACCGAAGGGCTCTCGGGCGACGGCTCGGCGTACGGGTTCGGTTTCGCCGTGCCGAACAGCGAGGGCTGGAACGGCGAGCTCGTCCACAAGGTGATCGAGGAGAACTATTTCCCCGCGCTGGGTTTCGCTGCCCGGACGGATTTCGAGGCGACCTTCGCCGAGCTCGGCTACACCTGGCGGCCGGAGAACCACTGGATCCGGCGCGTGGAGAGCCAGATCGGCGTCGAGGTCGTCGAGCCGATCAATGGCAGCGATCGCAGCCGCGAAGTCGAGCTCCAGCTCGTCGAAGTCGAAAACCAGGCCGCGGACTACCTGACACTCACGCACATCTTCATTGAGGACGAGTTCGCGGAGCCGTTCGAGATTTCGGAAGGCGTCGTGATACCCGCGGGCAGCTACACCTACGACCACCCCTGTGTATCGCTATACACCGGCGAGCAGCGCGTGCTCGCGACCGAGTCGAGCATTTGCGCGGGCGGTTTCTACGAGGGGCAGATTTTCGTCTTCGAGACGAAGACGACCTGGCGACCGAGCGCTCACCTCAAGGTCACGCTCGGCGGCGAGTACAACGACATCGACCTGCCGCAGGGCGACTTCATCACCCGACTCGCGAGACTGAACTTCGACATCGCGTTCAACACCGCCTGGTCGTGGGACAACTTCGTTCAGTACGACAACGTCTCGGACACCGTCGGACTCAACAGCATCCTGCGCTGGATCCCGCGAGCGGGGCAGGAGACGGTACTTGTCGTCAACACGCAGCAGGAAGACTTCGACCGTGACGGCCGCTTCCGGTCCTACACCTCGGATGTCACGCTCAAGCTGAGCTATACGTTCCGCTACTGAGGGCGACGGACACATCGCCGTCTATCGGTTCTCCTGTATGTAGATTGCGCGCTCGTGAGAGAACGCTTTGAACCCGAAGACCCCATGATAACTGCCCATGCCGCTTTGATTGACGCCACCGAATGGCAACTGGTTCTCCAGATAGTGAGAGAAGAATCCGTTTATCGTTACGCCGCCCGATGAAGTTCTGCTGAGTACTCTGTCGATGTTGTCTTGATTGTTGCTGTAAATGTAGAGCGCCAAAGGCTTGCCACGGCCCGAGATGTATTCGATGACATCATCGATGCTCTTGTAACTCAGGACAGGCACGACCGGCCCGAAGACTTCCTCCTGCATGATCAGCATGTCAGGAGTTACATCCGTGAGCATCGTTGGATGGATCGTGCGGTCGGCTTCTTCCAGAGTGCCGCCGACAGCAACCTTGGCGCCCTTATCAACGGCATCATCGAAGAGTTTCTTGATTCGGGCGAAATTCTGATCATTGACGATCTGGGCGATACTTTCCTTCTTGATGCTCCCGTCGTCCCGGTAGAGGTTCTGCCTTACCTTGGCTCGAAACTCCTCAATCAAGCCATCCTTCTGCTGCTCCTTGATGAATACATAGTCGGGGCAGATACAGGCTTGCCCTCCGTTGAATTGCTTGGCTGCCGCCAAATCACCGGCAATCTTCCGCAGATCTGCGTCTTCATCGACGATGACAGGAGATTTGCCTCCCAATTCCAGGGTTACAGTGGCCAAATGCTTCGCCGCCGCCGCCATGACCAACTTTCCTACCCGCGTGCTTCCCGTGAAGAAAATGTGGTTGAACGGAAGCTCGAGCAAGGCGGTTGCCACATCTACACCCCCTTCAAACAAGGCAACCTCCCTTTCATCGAACGACTCCTTGATGATCTTGGCGGCTACTGCCGCAGTGGCCGGACACAGGTCGGTGAGCTTGACCATGCAGCAGTTTCCGGCCGCGATGGCTGCCGCGAGAGGGCCCATGACCAATCCGAGCGGAAAGTTCCAGGGGCCCAATATGAGGCATACGCCTCTCGCCTCGTAGACGATTTTCGCTCTGTCGCTCTTGTTCAAGGACGGAACTACTTCGATCGGCTTCATCCATTCGTCGAGATTGCTGATGTTCCTCTCGATATTGGCGATCACGTTCAGGAATTCGGTGACTTTTATTTCATTTTCAGGCTTGCGAGTGTCTTGTTTCACTGCCGCCAGAATGTCATCGCCGTGAGCTTCCACCGCCGATTTCAACTTCCGCAGCTTTTCTTTCCGTTGCTCGGCGGTAGTGGCTTTCATCTCCCACTGATGAGCTCGCTGTAAAGCAAAAATCCGCTCCACATCTGCGAATACGCCTTGAGTTTTCTGCCTGGCAGGAGTGGACACAGTATTTCCTCCATTCAATGAGCGTCGCGCGGGAAATGGTCCCGGACATCGTCCGATCGCCCTTGGCGAAGGCAGTGATGTAGCGAATTTCCTCGTTTGTCGCAAATGGATAGGAGATCCAGAGTCCTTTTTCCTTCGGGACCGGCAACGTCACTTCGCTGCCGGCCAACATCGGACTCGACAACGTCTCGATCCGTGTGCTAACTTTTTAGCATGCCGGCATTCGTCGAGGGACCAGACCCCGTGACCCATGAATCCCTGAGCCGCCGCGAGCGGCAGATCATGGACATCGTGTATCGCCGCGGCCAGGCGACCGCTGCGCAGATCCTGGCCGAAATGTCGGATCCGCCGAGCTACTCGGCGATCCGCGCGCTGCTGCGCATCCTGGTCGATAAGAAGCACTTGCAGCACCGCGAGGACGGGCCGCGATACGTCTATTCACCGACCGTGCCGCGGCAGAAGGCGCGTGCGCGCGCGCTTGCGCGGGTGGTCGACACCTTCTTCGACGGATCGGCGCTGAGTGCGGCCTCCGCGTTGCTCGGCTCGTCGCAGCGGAAGCTGACCAAGGACGAGCTGGACGAGTTGAGCGCGCTGATCGACGCCGCACGCAAGCGAGGGCCATGACCATGTTCGATGCATTGACCGTCTCGGCCTTCGCGTTGAAGACCGGTCTGCTGATCGCCGCAGTCGGCGTCGTGGTCCTGCTCACGGCGAAGCGATCAGCGGCGTGGCGGCATTTCCTCTGGACCTCCGCGCTCGCGCTCTCGCTCCTGATGCCGATCGCGGTCGTGTCCGTGCCCTCCTCCCTGCAACTCACTCTGCCCTGGCCGGCCGCGCGGTCATCTGCGCTCAGCGAGCCCGCTCTCCTCACGGCCGGCGCCCACCGGGCCGGCGCGGAGCCCGCGATTGTCGCCCCGCGAAATAACGAACCCTCGAGCGCGGAACTCCGGACGCGCACGGCATGGCCGACAGTGATGATCGTCTGGCTCATCGGCGCATTGATCGTGTGGCTGCGCAATGCGCTCGCTCACGTCGGATTGAGGCGC
The DNA here is from genome assembly GCA_963728295.1 of uncultured Gammaproteobacteria bacterium. GTDB lineage: Bacteria > Pseudomonadota > Gammaproteobacteria > Steroidobacterales > Steroidobacteraceae > DATJKD01. Next base: position 14,262 of record CAVSKB010000023.1, read on the forward strand.
TGGGCTCGCAAGGCGCGGCCCGGGCTTTCCCTGGCGTGGGAGGCGACGCTCCGTCGCGTGGGGAGCGACGCGGGATTCGGCAGGCACTTGCGTGTGCTCGAGTCCGACCACGCGACGAGTCCCTGCACCTGGGGACTCGTGCGGCCGGTCGTGCTGCTCCCCGCCGCGGGCGCCGACTGGCCCGAGCCGCAGCGTCGCTTCGCCCTGCTGCACGAGCTTGCGCATGTCCGTCGGCTCGACTACCTCACGACGCAGATCGCGAGCCTGGCGTGCGCGGTGCATTGGTATAACCCGCTCGTGTGGCTCGCCGCCGTCCAGGCGAGAAAGCTCCAGGAACAGGCTTGCGACGACGTCGTACTGAACGCCGGCGAAACGCCGTCGGATTATGCGCAGTTCCTGGTCGGCATCGCCGGTGCGCGGCGCCTGTCGCTGGAAATCCCAGCCGCCGTCGGTATGGTCCAGCGCTCGCAGCTGCACGGCCGCGTGACCGCGATCCTCGACGCGACGAGAGCACGCGTGCCCCTGAGCCGCGTGGCGCTTCTCATCGCGCTCGCACCGCTTGCCGGCCTGATGATCGTGCTCGCCGCCGTCTCGGCGGTGGCCTCCCCCGTCACGCTCGAGCCCGGGCGTCCCTTGGCGGTGTCGTTCAGCGCGGTCGAGCTGCGCAATGGCGGCACGGTGAACCTGATTCACGGACCCTCGCAGCGCGTCACGTTGCTCAAGGGCGATCCGGAGCAGATCGCGATCACCATCGGCGCAGACGGCCGGCTAGTGATCGATCGATGCCCGAAGCATTGCCCGCGCGGGCACGACCTTGAGGTCGAAGTCGAGACGCCCGGCCTCGCGGCAATCGCGGTTGCGGAAGGCGGCACGATCCAGAGCCGCGGCGAATTCCCGTTGCAACCGGAGATCCGCGTCGGCGTCAGCCAGGGCGGCACGATCGACATCCGCTCGATGCCGGTCGCGAACGTCACGGCTTCGGTGTATAGCGGCGGCCGGATTTTCACCCAGGCGGGAGCCGCCTTGTCCGCCAAGGTCGAGCAAGGCGGCAACGTCACGTATTGGGGCGATCCCGTCGTCAAATCATCGGTTCGATTCGGTGGCGTCGTCGTCAAGGGCACCGCCACCGACGTCGACCGGCCGCTTGCGGACTTGGGCTCGAAGGTCCTCCGCCGGTGCCTCCGATTCCTCCCGTGCCTGCGGTTCCCGCGATTCAACCGATCAGTCGTTGACCTGCCCCGCAGAGCAGCCATGCCGGTTCAGGGAGAGTGACGATGCAATTAGCTCGCTGGCTTTCGTGCGCCTTGCTTTTGATGGCGGCCGCCGCGTCGGCTCAGCCCGCCGGCACGCCGGACCTCGAAGGACTGTGGGTCGCGCACGCGCGTTATGGCCCTGATGTGCGCGGGAGGCTGATGATCTTCCCGCGCGCAAACGGCCTCGTGGCCGACATTGCGGGCTTCTCGGTGCCGGTGAAGCAGCAAGGCCAGAAGCTCAGCTTCGACCTTCCCGACGGCAAGGGCAGTTTTCGAGGCGAGCGCAGCGGCGACCAGATCGACGGCCAGTGGATCCAATCTGTCACGGTCGAGGGCGGCGCGCGCTACGCCACGCCGCTCGTTCTGCTCGCGGACGGTGACGGGCGCTGGACCGGCAACGTCGTGCCGCGCGAGGACCATATGACTTACTACCTGCCGGTCACGCGCGGTACCGGCGTCCCCTACTCGACCTATTTGCGCAATCCGGAGCGCAACCAGGGCATGTTCCTCGGTGTGTCGCGGATCGAGCAGGACGGCGACGTGGTCAGGTTGGTCGGAACGCGGCGCGGTCAGGACGAGGAGAGCGTCGTTGCGACCGGGGCGCGCGAGCCCGACACGGGCACGCTCAGCCTTCCTTTGTTCGGCAGCACTTTCGACTTCGCTCGCGAGACCGACGGAAGCAGCCCTTTTTACGCGCGCGGCAATCCGCCAGAGCGCTACCGTTACTTTCCGCCGGTACAGCTCGACGACGGATGGCCGGTATCGACGTTGGAAAAGGAAGGCATCGACCAGGCGACGATCGAGAAGTTCGTCCAGAAGCTGATCGACATGCGGCAGGACAGTGTCAGCACCTCGCAAGTTCACAGCTTGCTGATCGCGCGGCACGGCAAGCTCGTGCTCGAGGAATATTTCCACGGATTCGATCGCGACACGCCGCACGACACGCGCTCCGCCTCGAAGAGCTGGACCAACGTGCTGATCGGCGCGGCGATGCAGGCGGGCGTTCCCATCCGCCTCGACACGCCGGTTTACGAGACGATGCTGGGCTCCGTCCCGCCAGACCTCGACCCGCGCAAGAAGGCGATGACTCTGGAGCATCTCATCTCGATGACCGCGGGCTTCGACTGCGACGATTCGGGGGAAAGGCCTGGCGACGAAGACCCGATGCAGGAGCAGACGGCGGAGCCGGACTGGTATCGATATTCGCTGAACGTGCCGATGGCGTGGAATTCCGGCGAGAAGATCGTCTATTGCAGCATGAAGCCGAACCTCGCCGCGGGCATGCTGGAGAAGATCGCCGGCGAGCCGCTGCCCGAGATGTTCTATCGGCTGGTCGCGAAGCCGATGCACATGGGCAAGTACCATCTGTTCCTGCAGCCGACCGGCCAGCCCTACGGCGGTGGAGGGCATCATTTCACCACGCGGGACTTCATGAAGCTCACGCAGCTGTTCCTGAACGATGGCAAGTGGGAGGGGCGGCAGATCGTCAGCCGCGAGTGGGCGCAAACGTCGGGCGCGGCGTTGCGAGTTCTCTCGCCGAGGAGCGGCCAAACCTACGGGTATCTCTGGAACTCGTTCGCATATCCGTATCGCGGACGCAAGCTGCACGCGTATTTCCCTGGCGGGAACGGTGGGCAGGTGTATATCGGGATTCCCGACCTCGACCTGGTGATTGCCTTCACCGGGGGCAATTACGCCGACCCGGTGCTGTTCAGAGTCGCAGCGAGAGTTCGTGCCAGACGACATCCTGCCGGCAGTCAGCCCTTGAAACCTCGCGCC
>CAVSKB010000024.1:0-158683 GCA_963728295.1 uncultured Gammaproteobacteria bacterium
GGCTTAACAGCCTACCCCTCACTGTGTCACTTGAGTGACTCGCAGGGCGCCAGTCACCTATGTTCATGTGCCCCTTCTGGTTATAGCCATGCGCTTTAGCGCTAGGTTCGCCGAGCACTTGCAGAGAGGGACGAAGTTATGAGAAATCGTAAGCTTCGCCTAGTTCTGGAGTTCGCAAGCCTGCTGATCCAAGTGATCCAGCTGGCGATCGTGCCTCGAACATGGCATTTAACTACGTCCACCGCCGCTACACATTCCATGCCTGCAACGTGGCTCAATAGATTCGAGCTGAAGGCTGGCCGCTGGGTATACGTTCCCACGCCTGAGGCTCGGGCTTCGGGAGCTGAGATCAAGAGGCAGATTGAGAAGGAGTGGAGTCCGCCTGACTACTACTTACATCTTCAGAAGGGTGGACACATTGCAGCCCTGCGCTCTCACATTGGCAACAACATCTTCCTCAAAGCAGACGTCCAGAATTTTTTCGGCAGCATCAATCGAACTCGTGTCACGCGATGCCTAAAGACGAAGTTCAGTTACGAGACCGCGCGTGAGTTTGCAACTGCCTCGACGGTAACGGACCGGGGAATACACGGAGCGCGCTACCCTATGGCTTCGTGCAGTCGCAGCCGCTACGCGTCCCTTTGCCTTTCCGCGAGCGCGCTTGGACGGCTCTTGCGTCAAGTTCATGGCAAGCACGGCGTAGGTAGTCAGCGTGTACGTGGACGACATCATTATCTCTTCTCGCGATGGAGCACGACTCAACCAGATTCATGCCAATGTAGTTGCCGCCGCCCATCGCTCGCGGTTCGTGTTGAATCCGCTTAAAAGTACTGGGCCGTTACCGCAAATATCAGCGTTTAATATCCTCGTGAGCGAGGCTCAAATGAGCATTGAACCTGAGCGCCTCGCGAAGTTCGCGAAGGCACTGGCATCCGGAGCTTCGACTCCGCGGAGACAGGCCATTCTGAATTACGTACGGTCAATATCGCCTGCGCAGATCGGCGACCTCTAAGTCGACTTCCGCGCTCCTGTCACAATGTTGTCCGTTATCTCGCGGACTGTTGACAACGGTGGTGCGCAGGAAGCGTCAGCGGCCCCGCAGCCGCATGTTGAAACACCCTCGACCGAATCTGATACGTAAGCAATAGTCACCTCCTGCGGAACAAGACGGTGTCTTGCGTTTGACGGCACGCTCCGTCGCCAGCGAAAGGATGGTCCAAAATGCACAAGAGCAAGCTCTCAACGGTGGTCATCGACTGTCAGACGAACGATCTGACCGAAGCGACGCGCTTCTGGAGTGCGGCGCTCGGGCGCAAGGTTGATACGTCCGAAAGGCCTGCGACAAATAGGTATGTCAAGCTCGGCAGCGGCAACGAAGAGCTGATCGTGTTAACCCAGAAAGTGCCGCATCCGAGCCGTGTTCACCTGGATATCGAAACGGACGACATCGAGGCGGAAGTGAAGCGGCTTGAAGCGCTCGGTGCCCGGCGCATCGAGAATATCGAGACGTGGTGGGTCATTGAAGCGCCAACTGGCCACCGCTTTTGCGTCATCCGTCCTCAGCGCGGCGGTAAGGTGCCTGATGATGCAAATCAATGGGAGTGAAGCCGAGCTTGGGAACAGGCGGCGAATTCGTCGGACGCCCTATGGGCGTCGGTGAGTGCCGGGTGACCTGATTGCCGCCACCGGCAGCGACGCCACTGTGGGCGTGCGGGCGGCGAAGGACTGTCGTTCGATTCGCGACTAGTGGATCGTATCCGCTTCGAACTCGATCGGGACTTGCAACTCCACTTCGACGACTTTGTTGGCCATCTCCGCTAGGGAGACGCCGCCAATCATATGCACTGCACGCAGAACGTAGGTCTCTATGTGCGGCTCGATGACCTGCGCAGGAATTCCGACATCGATCGGTGCGCAGCGAACTTTGAGACGCCCCGCTAAACCTAGCTCCCCCGCGTCGACTTGCTCCACTAGCGCGAGTTGTTCGCCTGACTGCTGCTGGCCGACCTGGACCGTGAAGCGAACCACCACGTCGCCAGAGTTGGAGGGACAAAGCCGGAACTCGGCTCCGCTGACGCTTAGCAGGGATAGAATGCCGCGCTTCATGCCACAACCTTATCCTAGTTTGGAAACTTCTGGGTCATCCCGTCAATGCACTCGGTAATGGTCTGACGCTACGCCGGGAGGACGTTGCTACGGTCGTCGCATGAACCGCGGCCGTCTCCGGCTATCGCAACGCGGACTCCGCCCGCCAGCTTGAGCGCCGGTCGCTTGCAGCGCATTGCATCGCGAACGACAAGTGGAAAAAAGCATAACGGACCGGACGGGCCGGCGGCGCCTCGCCGGCCTTGCGTCCCAATCTGGTTAGGTCATCAGCTCCGCACGCAACCGATCCCGGTGGGCCAAGTGCGTCGCGTGGATTCCCTGGAACTCGAGGAGCAGAGCGGAGGCCCTCGGTGGTGTCGTGACCGCCCCGCGCCGGACTCGAAGGACTCGAGTCGCATCGTGGCTGCGTGAATTGGGATGCGAAGCCCGCGGACTGTCGTCCAGTGCTTCTCGGGGCGTCGCTGAACGCCCGCGAGCTCAGTGCGTCAGGCCAAGACGACGCTTCAACCTTGACCGGGTGCTTCCGCGCCTGTGTAATAGTGCTGCCTCTCAAGGGGAGTAGCCGGAGCATCCCGCTCCTGCAGTGTCGTCAGCACGGACATTGGGTCAGCGGCGTCTGATCTTATAGCCCGGCACTGCGGTTCGCGCCACGCGCGCATGGCAAGACCGGAAGGGCATCGGCAGGCCAACCGGCTGTCATCGTCCAACCCCGCCGTTGCGCCGCCGGCACGAGAGGTCTTGCGATGTCATCCGTCGGCAATCCGCTGCTATGGGCGCTCTTTGCGGCCTTTGTGCTGGTCGCTCTGCTCGTCGACTTCTTGGCGCTGAACAAGCAAGGCGCTCACAAAGTGTCGCTGCGTGAAGCGGCGATCTGGTCGCTGACGTGGGTTGTTGTCAGCGCCGTCTTCGTCAGCTGGATGTGGTGGTTTCTCGGCGGCGCCGGTGATGATCCAGCCCGTAAGGCGCTGGCCGCAAACAAGGCGCTCGAGTTCATCACCGGCTACACGGTGGAGAAGGCGCTCGCTGTCGACAACATCTTCGTCTTTCTGACGCTCTTCACGTACTTCGCCGTGCCTGCCGAGTTTCAGAAGCGTGTACTCATGATCGGCATACTCGGCGCGCTGCTGTTGCGCGCAGTCATGATCCTTATAGGGGCCTGGGCTATCAGCCGCTTCCATTGGACCCTGTATTTGTTCGGCGCATTCCTGCTGTTCACCGGCATCCGCATGTGGCGGGCTGCAGGAGAGGCGCCGGACTTGGAATCTAACCCCGCGCTCCGCTGGGTCCAGCGCCGGATGAAGGTCGTCAAGTATTACGACGGCGAGAGGCTGTTCACGACCGTCGACGGCACGAGGATGGCGACCCCGCTTGCTGTCGTGATACTGCTCATCGGTGTAATCGACGTCGTCTTTGCCGTGGATTCCATTCCGGCCATCTTCGCAATCACGACCGACCCTTTCATTGTGCTCACGTCGAACGTGTTCGCCATCCTGGGACTACGTGCGATGTACTTTCTTCTGGCTGGCATCCACGAGCGCTTCCATCTACTCTCTTATGGCCTCGCCATCGTGCTGGTTTTGATCGGCGCCAAGATGCTGCTCGCCGACATTTACAAGATGCCGGTATCGTGGTCACTCATGATGACGGTCGGCGTCCTCGCGTTCACGATGCTGTTGTCGATCCTCATCCCGACCCGTCGCGCGGGTCACGGCGCGTATCCGTTCGCCGCAAGGAAGCCGAAGCGGGAAGGACGATGACGATACGACACGATCTTGCTACTCGTACGACCGGCCGGAGTCCTGCCGCGCCAGCGGACGATGCACGGCGTGCAGATGTTGCCGATCTCGCCGCGCCACGGTCCGCTATCGCCGATCGTCCAGCAGGGAGTGACCGTGGTCGGTAGCGCGGACTCGAACCAGAAGAGTGGAAGCCGCTGAAGATGATTGCCGCTGGCGTCACGAAATTCGCGTGAAAAGAGGCAATCGGGGCATTCCGAGTGATCCAGCTGGCCACCGCCCCGAAGCGGTCTATTTCTGCGATCCATCGAGTCCCTGGCAGCGAGGGAGCAACGAGAACATAAATGGGCTGCTGCGCCAGTACTATCCGAAGGGCACGGACTTGTCTGCCGTCAGCCAGGTCCAGTTAGATACCGTGGCTCGAAAACTAAATACACGACCCCCAGAAACCCTTCACTGGAAGACACCGGCCCATATGCTTGGTGCCAGTGTTCGTTGATCCACTGAGGCCGCTTTACCTATGTACCCGGAATGAACTGTTACCCTCTCGCCCGGAAGGGCAAAAACAGTTGCGTGCGGACATCGCGTGCACATGCCGCTACTGAGTCACCACTGAGTCACCACAATCCAGTGTAACGGGCGGTCAGGACCTACTTCAACAGACGAATTCTGGTCCTCGCGCGCGCGTACGGCCGTCGCGCGACCCGTAGTAGGGCTTCGGGTTCTCAAGTAGGATCGCCGCAATGCGTGACAGGGCTGATGCTCGTCTTTGGGCCATCATTCTAGTTTTAGCCGCGATCGTCGCGGCTGCCCTCGTGCTGGACTGGCTGATGACCTGAGGGGTATCAGCCTATGGGTCGCAGCCTCTATGTTCTGTCGTCGGAGTTCGCACAGCTCGGCGAGGACGTCTAGCCTCTGCTCGACGGGAGCGGCTCAAATCGGATAGGCGCGAGCGAGCTGGAACGAGAATGCGGCGATCATCATCAGCACCAGCGGACCGCCGACCCGGACATAGTCGCGAAAGACGTAGCCACCGGGCTGCATGATCAGCATGTTGGTCTGATAGCCCATGGGCGTCGCGAAGGACAGATTGCAGCCCACGATCGTTGCCAGGATGAAGGGCTCGGGCGGCGCGCCGATCTGGTGCGCGATCGCGAGCGCCACGGGCGTGCCGATCGCCGCCGCGGCGTTGTTCGACACGAAGTTGGTCAGCAGACCCAGGAAGATCATCACGGCTGCGAGCACGAGCTGCGGTGTCAGCCCTCCAGCCAGGGCCATGAAGGCGCCACCGAGCATCTCGGCGCCACCGGTGAGGGTCAGTGCCCGGCCGAGCGCAATGCTCGCGACGACCACGAGCACGACCTCGGCGCTGATGCCGCGGCCGAGACCCTCGAAACGCAGGCAGCCGGTGACAATCAGCGCCAGCACGCCGAGCAGCGAGGAGATCGCGATCGGCAGAACCTTGAATCCCGCAAGCGCGACGACGGCGGCCATGATCAGCACGGCAAGCGGCGCCTTGGCGGTATGCGGCAGGTCGAGCGTGCCGTCGAGCACCAGGACGCCCGCCTCCTTCTTGAGCGCCGCGATCCGCGCCGGCGGGCCCTGCAACAGCAGCACGTCGCCGGATCGCAGCACGCGATCGGGGATCTCCCCCTCCAGGGAGGACTCGTCCGCGGGCCGGTACATGGCCAGGATCACCACGCCGAACCGGTCGGCGAACCGGGCGTCCTTCAACCGGCGGTGATGCAGCGGCGATTCCTCGGTGACTACGACCTCGACCAGCTGCTGCTCGGGCGCCCGATACGGAGCGTGCTCCGGGGGCAGATCACCGACGCGCTTCGCATCGTACAGCGTGGCCCCGAGCGAGCGCTCGTAGTCCTTGAGATACGCGGAGCTGTCGCTGACGAACAGCCGATCGCCCTCGACGATCTCAAGATCGTCTGCCGGGGCAAGCGTCACTTGGGCGCGCAGCACCCGCTGCACGATCATCAGGTTGCCCGTCATTCGCCGGATACTGTGCAGAGTCCGGCCGCGGGCAGCGCTCTCGGGACCCACGTAGAGCACCGCATCGAACCGCCTAGGAGCAAGATCCGCGAGCGCCCCGCTGCGCTGGCGCAGCAGCCGCGGGGCGATCAGCCAGAGATACAGTAGCGCGATAACCGCCGGCCCCACCACGAGCCGCGTGAACTCGAACAGGCCGATCGGCCGCACGCCTAGATCGTTCGCAATCGACACGATCAGCAGGTTGGTGGAGGTGCCGATTGTGGTCGCCATCCCGCCAATGATCACCGCGAAGTTCATCGGCATCAGCATCCTCGACGCCGAGCCGCCCGCCCGCAGCGCCAGTCCGATCACGACCGGCATCAGGATCACGACCACCGGCGTGTCGTTGATGATCATGCTGAGACACATCGCGAGCGCGAGCAGCGCGAGCATGGCAACGGCGTGGTTGAACGCCCACAGCCGCGCGAGCAGCCGCGCGACCGGCTCGAGCGCGCCGGTGACCATCAGCGCCCGGCCGAGGATCATCAGGCTGCAGATCGCGACCAGGGCCTCGTGCCCGAACGCCGAGAAGATCTGCGCGACGCCGATCGAGCCCTGCGGGCCCGAATACGGGAAGAGGTAGAAGCCGAGCGCGAGCGCCGCGACCACGAACAGGCTGGTAACGGGGATCGGGATGCGCTCGCGGGTGAACAGGAAGAATGCCAGCAGAGTGAACGCGATGATCCCCCAGGCGTGCATGTTTCCAGTGACAGTCGACACAGGCTAAAGAATACAGCCAAACACAAGGCTCGCTTGCGCGCGCTGTCGCGTAGCGCGAGACGCGCTTTCTTCTTGTCCTCCTGCTGCTCTGTCTTGCCGCCTCGTGAGGACGAGCGCGGCATCGCGGTCCTGCGCGCGCACGCAGGCAGCTTCATACGACGATGGTGCTGCTCGGGACGCTGAATACTGCTCGCTGCTGCGTTCGGCGCGGTCGGCGAGGCAGCGCGACAGAAGGGGCGCGCTGGCGATTCCAGCCAAGAACTACGCTTCCAGAGCCTCCAGGAGCGTCAGCCGAGCGCGGTCTTGACTCAAGCTCAAACCTCGGGCTCGCGCACCAGCGGTCGGACACGAACACTGTCGACGCGCGGCCCCGTCACCGACATGACTTCGATCTCGAATCCCGGGAACGGCACGATCTCACCGGCTGCCGGAATCCGTCCAAGCTGCTCGATCAGCAGTCCCGCGACGCTGTTCGCCTCGACCACCGGCACCGGCCGGCCGAGCGCGTCCTCGAGACTGAAGAGCGAGAGGCTTCCAGGTCCGGTCAGGCTGCCGTCGTCGCCGCGGGTCCAGCGCGGCTCGGCCTTGGTGAACTCGTCCTGCACAGGACCCAGGAGCGCCTCGATCACGAGCTCGAAGGTGACGAACCCGATTTCGTTGTCGAGTCGATCCGTGACAATCGCGAGATGCGGCGCACCCTTGCGGAACTGCGCGATCAGCTCCGACAGCGAGGCTTCCTGGTCGATGCGCGGCAGCATTCGCAGGTACGGCTGGAGGTCCTTGATGTCGCGCAGCCGCTCATCGCGAGAATGCAGGTCCTTGATGTGCAGCAGCCCGACGAAGCGGCCGGTCTCGGGATCGCGCACCGGATAGCGCGTATAGCGGCTGGTGCGCACCTCGGCCAGCACCTCTTCGATCGGCTGCCCCACGCTGATCCAGACCAGGTCCGCGAGCGGCCGCATGACGTCTCCCACCAGGAGCTCACCCAGCTCGAGACCGTGGACCAGGAACCGCGCTTCGACCGGGCCGAGCTCGCCGTGGTGGTGGCTTGCGAGCAGGATGGTGCGCAGCTCCTCGGCGGAGTGCACGGTATCGCCCTCAGTGGCGAGCTCGACACCCATGCGGCGGACAATCGCGTTAGCCGTACCGTTCAACACATAGATGAACGGATACATCAGCCAGTGGAACAGATACAGCGGCAACGCCGTGCGCAGCGACACGGTCTCCGCCTTGCGAATCGCAAGCGACTTCGGCGCGAGCTCCCCCAGCACGATGTGCAGAAAAGAGATGAACGCAAAAGCGACGGCGAAGGCGATGCTGTGCATGATCTCCGGGTCCTCGATGCCCAGCATCCTTAGCGCCGGCGCAAGCAGCCGTGCAAACGCCGGTTCGCCGATCCATCCGAGGCCGAGCGAGGCGAGGGTGATGCCGAGCTGGCAAGCGGAGAGGTAGGCGTCGAGGTTGGTGCGCACCTTGAGCAGCACGCGACCGCGCAGGCCGCGTTCGCGTGCGAGCTCGTCCGCCTGCGTCAATCGCAGCTTCACGATCGCGAACTCCGCCGCAACGAAGAAACCGTTGAGGAGGACCAGCAGGAATCCGGCGGCGGCGAGAAGCAGGCTTGTGGTCGTCATCCGTGTAGGCGGTCCGGCGGCAATCACTCGCCGGGCAGCGAAGGTTGCACAGTATCGCCCGAGCAGCGACCCAGCCGGTTGAAGTAATGCCGCGCGTGATGTCTAATCGTCCTAGGGTGTCCGCACTGCGCACCGCAGTGCGACAGGATAACGTTGGTCGGGCCGCCAGCAGGGAGCTGTGCGGCCATGAGCCAGGACCCGTCCCAGCAGGCGTTGCCGTCTGCGCAACTCGTCGCCGACCGCGTCTTCACGGCGCTCGATCGTTTTCTACGTATCGAGGCTCTTAGTGGCGTAGCGTTGCTCCTCGCTGCGACAGCGGCGCTCGTCTGGGGAAATTCGCCCGCGGCTGACAGCTATCACGCCTTGTGGCAGTCGATGCTGACGATCGGTATCGGCGCGGTCCAGAGCTCGCAGACGCTGCACTTCTGGATCAACGACGGTTTGATGACGATCTTCTTTCTGGTCGTCGGCATGGAAGTGCGTCGCGAGATTCATGAGGGCGCGCTCGCGAACGCGCGGCTCGCCGCATTGCCGCTCGTCGCGGCGATCGGCGGCGTCGTGATGCCCGCTCTCTGCTACTTCGCCGTGACCACGGATCCGGCGCTGCGGGCGGGATGGGCGGTACCAACCGCCACGGACATCGCGTTCGCCGTCGGCGTGCTCGCCCTGCTCGGTCGGTCGGTCCCTGCCCCGGTGCGGGTGCTACTGCTGGCGCTGGCCGTGATCGACGACATCGCCGCCGTGATCATCATCGCCGTCTTCTATTCGGATGGCCTGCAATACTCGGGCTTCCTGATCGCTGCCGTCGGCGTGCTGATCGTACTCGGCCTCCAGCGCATCGGGATCGGTGCGGCCTATGCCTACGTCCCGCCCGGCGCCGTCGTGTGGTTTGGCCTGCTGCACAGCGGTGTTCACCCAACGCTCGCGGGTGTGGTACTCGGTCTCCTGACTCCGGTGGTGTCGCTGCGTGCCCGCGAGCGTCCGGTGGACGTGGCCTTCAGGGCGCTAAACGTGCTTGCGCCGCGCTGGCAATCTGCGCATCACGACACGCGCGCGCTGCTGGAGCCGGTGCGGCAGTTGCGTTACGCGCAGCGCGAGATCCTCCCGCCCGTAGTGCGCGTCCAGGCGGCGCTCCACCCTTGGGTCGCATTCGGGGTGATGCCGTTGTTTGCGCTCGCCAATGCGGGTGTGAACATCGGCGGCGTGGATTTCCAGAGCTCTACCGCCTCCGACGTGATGTTCGGAGTCCTGCTGGCGTTGCTGATCGGGAAGCCCGTAGGCATCGTCCTTACCGCCTGGATTGCGGTTCGGTTGCGCTGGTGCGCCCTGCCGCGGGGCGTGACTTGGCCAGGGGTGCTGGTAGTCGGCTGCTTGGGAGGCATCGGCTTCACGATGTCGATCTTCATCGCAACGCTGGCATTCGGCAACAACGCGCTGCTCGCCGCGGCGAAATCCGGCGTGCTTCTCGCCTCGGCGGGCGCCGGGATCCTGGGACTGACGCTCGGCCGCCTGTGGTTGGTGCGCAATCGCGTTAGGAGCACATGATGCGACGCACTGGGGTGTGGATCGCCGTCGTGCTGGTCCTGTGCAGCCGAATGGGTTCGCCATCGGCACGGGCCGGCGACCTCGCGCCACTCTCGGCCGTCGAGCTGCAGCAGCACTGCCTCGCGTACCTGGAGAACGCGCAGAGCACCGACGGCCGTTCGTGCTCTGCGTACATCCGAGGATTCGTCGAGGGGTCATCGCTGGTCCGGGTTCGTGATCCTGAGGGTGCGCAGCAGCCGGGAGAGTCATTTAGCGAGCGGGCTTTCCGAACGCGGCTCGGAATACGACGCACACCTCCGCCGCTCTACTGCGTTGACAGCGCCATGAGTCTTCCGGAGTTCGTTGCGCGGATGCTGGATGAGGTCGCCGAGCACCGCCCCCGACCCGAGGCTACCGCTAGCGAGGTGCTGCTCCGGACGCTGGGCCGCTCGTACCGCTGCCTGGGCTGATGCCTGCGTCGTATGAAGAAGGTTCGACCGACCGCGATCTGATCGAGCTGTTCACCCTGCTCATGATCGTAATCGCCGTGCAGACTGTGTACGCGACCGTGATCCGCCCGCGCGCGGAGGCGATCCGTGCGGCGGATCTGATCACGCGAGACGGCAAGATAGCGGTTTGAGTTGGCGATGAATGCGGAAGAGGCGAAAGTAGTCTTTCGTGAGTTATTCGAACAGAAAGACAGCATCGAGACGGCGATCGGCGAGCCACTTGACTGGCGCGAGATGCCCGATAAGAAGGCTTCCCGCATCGTTGTGTTTAAGTCTGCGGACGGCTACAAGGAAGAAACGTGGCCCGAGCAGTTCGCCTGGTTGCGGGACAAGCTTGAAATCTTCGACAAAGTATTCAGGCCAATGCTTGCCAGGGCCTGAGGTAAGTTGCCGCGATGAGACACGATTCGGCGCGTCGCTCGATTGATCGCTAAATAAGCTCGCTTGAAGGGGACGGCTCCATGAAAGCGAAGATCACTCGCGCCCTGAGCATCCGGCAGCCGTATGCGGAGCAGATTCTGCGAGGTAGCAAGGTTTTCGAATTTCGCTCGATGCGGACAACTATTCGGGAGCGCGTGTATGTGTACGCCTCAAAAGGTGAGGGCGACTACGAGGGCAGCGGTGTTGCGCCGGGCAGCGTTCCGACCGGCGTCCTGGTCGGTACAGTGGAAATAGTGGACTGCTTGTCCTCGCTGTTTGTCCGCAAGCTGCGCAATAGCTGGGGATGGCGTTTGGCGCGCCTTTGGCCAAGTAAACATCGCCCGCTTGTGACTTTCAGCATAGGTATAGATGATCCCCGTACCTGCCAATGCGCCTTGCACCCAGACCTCAATGGCGAGGAGAGATGCATCGGCGTGCGCGAGCCGATCTATTCCTTCCGTCGCGAGATAGAAGGGCACGTAGGCGGCGAGTCCAAATACCCCAGCAGCAGTCGTTGCCAGAATGGGATCGAGGCGAAATTTGCGCATGACCACGCCAAAGCCCGCCCATATGGAACCGGCTGCGATACTTCGCCTTCCAGTTGTAGTACGTCGCTTCCGAGGTCCCGTGACGGCGGCACAACTCCTTAGTCCTCGCTCCGGCCTCAGCCTCCCTAACCACGGCAATGATCTGTTCTTCGGAAAACCTCTTCGATTTCATCGTCTGTTCCTGGTGAAGCAGACTCTACTCTCAGCCAGTACTACGCTCGGGTGTCAGGTCGCTTCGACCATCGACGCACGGATGGGATGTGGACGCTTGGTTGCGTGTCGAACCGCGGCTGGTCTCGGACTGGCTGGCTATCCTCAGTGGATCGCGCCAGCTCTACATCGCGCTGCACGAGTTCAAGTCCGGTCGCGATCGCTGGGTACAGTCGATCTCGCTTCAAACGACAGATCCCGCGACGGAGTGACTGGCGTTAGTCGACGTCGGCGGGGCCCAACTGGGACCTAGGGACGGATCCGTAGTAACTGAGTACTCGCTCCTTGGTCCTGCCGTGCATGTGCGCGAGGAGATCCCTAGACACCGATTCCATACAGTGTTGCTCAGTGCCCAATACTGTATGAGACCTCCAAGAGCCATCGCTAGCGGCGCGCATCGACCGCGCGATCTACCGCCTGCGCAACACGAACGGCCTGCCCCTGCGGCCCGTCGGCGACGACAGCGATCCGGAGCCCGTGCTGCATGCGTGCCAGGAGCGTTTGAGAGACCTCGCGTCGGCCGCCGGCGAGCTGGCGCCGGCTATCACCGAGCAGGTCGGGCCCGTCCGGACCGATCGACTGGCCGAAGCGCTGGGGAGGGTGTCTGCACTGTTGCACGAGTGAACGCACCGCGGGCGCGGGTCATTCTGTCCGGCCGCAGGAACTCTCGAGTCGCCCGCAGCGGGGCGGCGAACTGGAAATCTGAAAACCTGAAAACTGACCGAGACTTCAGGTCGCCAGCTTTCCAGGTTTCCAGCGCGCGAGTGCGCTGCGGCGAACTGGGAAACTGGCGTCCTGGCGAGCTCGACTCGGCGCCGGAATTTCAGCTTCTCAGGTCGCCGGACGCGTCGCGGGGCGAGTGCGGCGGTCGGGCCCGGCCCGCTCCGGGGCGGCCCGCCGTCGCACCGGAGTGGCCGCTTGGGGCGCACTCGGGGGCGGCGGAGGGGCCGCGCCCATGGCCGGACCCGCGCGTCCCACACCACGCGAGGGTCGCGACTTGAGAGGGCGCCGACACGAGTGCATGGGAACGTGCCCTCCGCAGCGAATCGATGGTTCTCTCGGGAGCGAGGGGACCTCGCGTGAGAGTCCAGTGTGCATCGATCTATCGGTGCTCATTCGGCTAGCGATGGTTGTCTTGGCGGTCTTATTCGACTAGCCCGAGTGCGATCAGAACCTGGCCGCCAATCGCGGCCGAAGTGGACATGGGATTTCGAAAACTGGCGGCGCAGCTCCGCCGACACGCACTGCAGCACATGCACTGTCTCGCGGCGCGACTAGGTGCATTAGACTGTGGCCGGGGGGGTGACCCAGTGACCGACACGCCGACGGAGCGTGACGACGAGGACACCTGGACGAGACTGCGTCGACGCAAGGTGGTGCAGTGGTGCGTGGTCTACGTCGCCGGCGCGTGGGTCTGCTGCAAGGCCTTGCCTACGTCAGCGCCACCATCGACTGGCCGCGGCCGACCGGCCGTTAGAGTTATCAGCAGAATTGGGCGAAATGCCGAACGACATGCACGGCATTGACAGTGGAGTGTTTCTGGTCGGCGACTTGCGCGTCGATGTCGGCCAGCAGCGCGTCACTCGTCTGGACGTGGACATCGCCCTTACCAATCTCTCGTTTCAACTGCTGGTAGCGCTGATTCGCGTCGCGCCCAATGTCCTCAGCCACGACCTGCTCATGGCACGCGTCTGGCCCGGGCTGGTCGTGAGTCCGGAGACTTTGAACAAACGGGTCAACCTGTTGCGCGAGGCGCTGGGAGATGACGCGTACGAGCCCCGCTACATCGCCGGAGTGCGAAGTCGCGGTTACCGGCTGGTGGCGGCCGTGTCTCCCGCCCCACATCCGGTGCCCGAGGTCGTCGCCCAAGTCGTTGAGCCTTCGACGCGAGACACCGTGATAGACGAGCCCGGAACAGCGGCCACGAAGACGAGCCGGATGTGGTGGTTCATGGTACCCGTCCTGGTGGTGGCTATTGGCGCGATCGCTATCGGCGTGCGTACGGCGAATAAAGCTCGCGGGGTGGACACTCAGCTGACGAGCGATAGTCCGCTACCCGAGACTGCGGCGCTCGGCGTGCGCGAGCGCACGGTGGCAGTACTGCCCTTCGAAAGCATCAGCCCGGATCCTGCAGACGCCTATCTGGCGCAAGGCATGCCGGAGATGATTCTCAACCGTCTGTCTCGCATCAGTGGGCTCATAGTCATAGCACGTAATTCGTCATTCTCACTTCCAGCCAAGAACATCGATTCCAAAGAGATCGGCCGACGTCTCAATTCCGGATACCTGGTCGGCGGCAGCGTGCAACGCGAGGTGGATCGGTTGCGGGTGGCGGTGCAACTCGTGAACAGTTCAACAGGTACGGTGATTTGGGCGTCACATTTTGATCGCGGTTTGCATGACATCTTCAGTGTCGAGGATGAGATCGCCGATCAAATCGCCGATGCGCTGTCGGTGCGCCTTGGAGAACTCGACCCCAAACCCCCAGCCGGTGCCCGCAGTGCGAATTTGGAGGCCTATCTCGCCTTCTTGCGCGGTCGGACCTTACTGGGTCGCTTCACCGTCGCCGAGTCGGAGGCTGCGGTGCCGTATTTTGAAAGGGCAATTGCTTTGGATCCCAATTTCGCGCCCGCCTACGCTTCAATGTACGACGCGAGGTTGCAGGCGGCCGATCGACGCCAGGAGGATTTGACGCTGGCCAGGCGGCGCTACCGTCATTTGATCGATCGGGCGCTTGAATTAGATCCCGACTTGGGCGCCGCATACTTTGCGCGTGCCATGTGGGAAGACCAGCCGAATGACGCGAGCGCGACACCGGATAACCCGTTGATCGTTGCGCGCGAGCGCGACTTTCACCAGGGCGCCGCCCTTGATCCCAGCAACGGGCGCGGACTCAGGGCTTACGCCGAGTTTCTCTATTGGATGCTACAGCGACCCGAGGAAGGCAGGAGCGTTCTGAAGCGCGCCTTGTGGGTCGATCCGATATCAGCAAGCGCGCGTTACACGGATGCCTTGTTCACTCTTGAGGAAAACGGCGTCAAGGCCTCCATGCAAAAGACACTGCAGGTGCTGGAGCTCGATCCGAACTTCGTTCCTGCGCTGCAGCGCTATGGAGTATTCCGTTGGCTGTTCGACGGCCAGCTGGCGGAAGCCGCCCAGATTATCGAACATGCCATTGCTCTCGATCCGAGCAATTCGTGGCTGCGTCAGTACGCGGTGGCGGTGTATCTGGACCTGGACGATGTGATGGCGGCACGCGATGTGGCCGCCGGCATGCCGCCAAATCCGCGCACGGCCGAGCTGCTCTTGATGCACGAGGGCGATTGGCGGGGTGCGGGACTCGCTGCATACGATGAGGCGGGCTGGACAAAAGACAGCGACTTCTGCCAAAACTGGCTGGCGAGCGAGGCGATTCGCGACTACGCGATGAAGACGAAAGAGTTGAGCCGGGCAATCGCGTTCATCAAACTGAAGTACCTCGTGGGCGAAGTTCCAACGGCAGACCTGGATCCATGTAATTACCGCGCGACCGTCAATCTTTCACAGTTACTGGCCGCTGCCGGCCAAGGCGCGGAGGCACTGGCGTGGCGGCGTGCCGCGTCATCGTGGCTCGATGCTAACGCGGCCAAGTATTTTACGGGCGCTGGGCGCCAGCGCGCCTTAGTTCTGCTGCTTGACGGAAAGCAAGACGCGGCGCTCACTGAGCTAGCGGATTCATTCCGTTCAGGAGGCTACATGACCTGGTGGTACACCATGAAGTACGATCCACTGTGGTTGCCGCTCCATAACGATCCGCGATTTAAGACCATCGCGGCGGATGTGCGGCGCTATGTAGATGCGCAGCGCGGCCAGCTTGAAGCATTGCGCCGACACGGAGATGTGCCGCGGCGCGGAGACGCAGCTGCCGCGCATTGATCAGGGCGAGCAAGTCAGTGCGCGATAGTACATTTAGCCTCGGTGCTGCCGGACCATGGCTGATATTGGCTCTCGGCGCTGCGACGGTGGTTAAGGCGAACGACGGATGTACCGATCCGTCAACCTGTGCCGTTACCAAAAGCGAAGACGCGAACACTCTTGAAGAGATCGTTGTGACCGGAACGCACATCCGCGGCACCGGAGCAGCGGGCGCTAACGTAATCGTCATCAGTCGCGAGCAGATTGACGCCAGCGGTTACGGTCGCATCGAGGACGTGCTGTCGACCGTGACGCAGAATTTCAGTCGCGTTAACGCAGCGACCGCGTATAACGGTTTCGACAATCTCAACCGGGGCAGTGAAGTGCAACTGCGCGGTTTGGGCGTGGGCACGACTTTGACGCTGGTGAATGGCCAACGTCAAGGAGCGAGCGGCGGGCAGGGACTGTTCACCGACGTATCGAGCATTCCGGCGTCGGCCGTGGAGCGCATCGAGGTTTTACCGGACGTCGCCTCCGCCCTCTACGGCTCAGACGCTGTCGGCGGCGTCGTCAACATCATACTGCGCAGGGATTTCACTGGCCTCGAAGCGCGCGTGCGCGCGAGCACGGCGGGCGGTGACGCCCGGGAAGGGACCATTGCGATGTTGCGGGGGCGGGCGGGATCCAGCGGGCATTTGCTGGCTGGCTTTGAATTCGACGACAGCCAAGCTTTAGCCTGCAGTGCGCGCGCTTACTGCGCGGCCAACGGTGACTTGAGGGGCTTTGGAGGCGGCGATCTACGCAGTGTCGGCGGGAATCCCGGCACCATCCTCGATCCGGTCACGCTGGTGCCGATCGCCGCTATTCCACATGGACAGGATGGCACGCAACTCACGGCGGCACAGCTCATGCCCGGCGCCGTCAATTATACGAACACTGTGCTCAATAACGACATCGTGCCGAAACAGACGATGCGCAGCGCCTTCGCAAGTGCGTCCCGCCGCATCACGGATCAGTGGGAGTGGTCGGCCGACGGCCGCTATTCATCACGCGAATTCGACTTGAAGATTCCACAAGTTGAAGTCCCACTCTTGGTGCCGGCGAACAATGCATTCAATCACCTGGGTGGTCCAGTCGTGATCGCCTACGATTTGACGCCCGATCTGGGGCCCGTGGTCGACAGCGGGCCGGAGGAGACTTCTTTCCTCGGGACGGGAGTCAAAGGCAACCTCCGCGGAGGCTGGCAGTTGAACCTGACAGCCAGTTATTCCAAGGCGAGTACTGAGTTTATCGAATCAAACGCACTGAATACCGACGCCATCGATGGGGCGCTCAATAGCGCGGATCCAGCGGCCGCACTCAATATCTTTGGCGATGGCTCCCACACGAACCCTGTCGTTTTGGCGAGCCTGCGCAGTCAGAACGAGACGTCGAGCGTAAACGTATTTACCACGACCGCAGCCAGTGTGATCGCCGATGGGCCGCTGATCGCTGCAGCCGCCGGTGCGATCCGGGCGGCCGTCGGGGTTGATTTTCGTAAGGAACACTCGGTAGGCCGCAACATTGCAGATGGCCCCGAGAATCGTGGCCGACAAGTTTATGCGGGCTTTTTCGAACTTGCCGTGCCACTGATTGGGCCGCGTGCAGGAGCGATTGGCGAACGTTTGGACCTATCTCTTGCCGGCCGCTACGATCACTATAGCGACGCCGGATCCACCTTTAATCCGACATTGGGTTTGAGCGCGCGGCCGATTTCCCAGATGCAACTGCGCGGCACCTGGGGCACGGCGTTCCGGGCGCCCCC
This sequence comes from uncultured Gammaproteobacteria bacterium, assembly GCA_963728295.1. Taxonomy (GTDB): domain Bacteria; phylum Pseudomonadota; class Gammaproteobacteria; order Steroidobacterales; family Steroidobacteraceae; genus DATJKD01. Next base: position 17,146 of record CAVSKB010000024.1, read on the forward strand.
CTTCTTCTACTCGAACACCGACCAAGTGGGCGATTCGGGAATACAAGAGGTCGTCGATCCCAAGTCAACCGACGAGCACTCCCTCGCTTTGCTGTTGTTTGGCCCGGCGCCCGATCAGAAACCGGAGACCGCGCATTCGTGGACGCTCGGCGTGGACCTGACACCGTCGGCGGCGCCGAACTTCTCCCTGTCGCTGACCTACTTCGACATTGATTATCACGACAAGATTCGCAGCCCAGGCCCGATGGCCGCAGGGTTCCTCACGCAAGAGGCGGAATTCGCATCGGTGATCACGCGCAATCCGACGCAAGCACAAATTAATGCCGTGTGCCTGGAACCACCGATTTATGGTGGGGATTGCAACCAACCAATCGCCGCGATTCTTGACAACCGGGCGCGCAACCTGACCACGAACACGTAAAGCAGCCGGAACGTCGCGGTCACGACGACCAAGAAGTCACAGGCGATGATGGCCTGGGCATGCAGGCGCAGGAACGTCGTCCAGCGCAGGTCGCCTCTCGGTCGGCCTGGGCGGCGGGGCAGGTATTTGCGCACGGTTCGCGGCGATACCTGAATTCCAAGCTTCAGCAGAAGCTCGTTGGCAATGCGCTCCTCGCCCCACGATGGGTTTTCATTCGCCATCCGGCGAATTAGCGCCTGCAGTCGTTGGGGAATCGGCGGACGGCCGGGTCGAGACTTCCGGCGCCAGAACAGGCTCCGCCCGCTCGGTGCCAGCGGATCAGCGTCTCGGGTCGAACTACCACCAGGGCGTTCCGCCAGTGGAAGAATCGCGACCACAAGGCGAGGGAAATTCGCGTCGCGGTATCAACTCGCCGCGGATTGACTCCGCGCTCGACGTATAGTGCAAGCTGTCGACGGAGAAACAGATTTTCGGCCTTGACCGACTGAGTCGAGCGGAACATAAGCCCGACGTAGCGAAACGTGTCGCAGATCAGCCGAATCAGAATTTGGACGACCGGCAGCACCGCTCGATCTTGCCACAGCATCCGTCAGTCTTGCCTCTGTTGGCATTGAACCGGCAAATTCAATTTTTGCGGAGTACAGGAGGCAAGATCCAGGGGCGGGCAATCCACGTCTGACAGGCGTGGGGCCGCCCGTCCCCGGCTAACTACTGCTTGTCGTAGACCATTACGTTGTCGTACGCCGCACCCGTTGGGCTGGTGCCTTTGCTGCTCAACGTGAGCACCTTGCCATCCTTGGAAACGGTGCGAGTGGTCGTCCCGATCACTTTGCCGCCCCTCTTTTGTGTGCTCTGGACCGTGTGGTCATCGACCTGTTTCAACGAAAGGCTGTCAAAGTTGGGGGCTCCGGTCACGGCGTAATCCTTTCCATCCGCCTTGAACGTTGACTTGACGACGATCTCCTTGCCGTCCGCGCCGACACTCTTCCAGGTCATGGCGGTGCCCTGATCGGTTGCCGCGTATGTTCGGGTTTCGCTCTTCGGCGCAGGGCCAGGGCTGAATTTCGACTTCGCGACATTCAGCTCCCAGGTCCCAATCACGGGATCGGCGGCGGGCGCCGCGACGACGGCGGCGCTTCCGGCGGCCAGCAATACCGCAATAAATGCGGTCTTCAGAATCGCTTTCATTTTGATCCCCTCTGGAGGTGTCGTAGTTGTTGGTCTAATACTGCGCGTTGGCGCGCGTGTTCCCGTTGCGCGGGAGCCACCGAAGCATACTCCTTGGATTTCGAGGCCGACAGGCCCACCCGCAGTGTCCGCGCAGTCTCCTGCTCGCGGCGCAGCAGTTCCTGGTTTAGCGGGGCCGGAGATCGGGTTGGGGGGAAGACCAAGAGTTACTTTCAGATTTTAGCCGCTCGGAACGGCTCCCCGATATCACCCGAACATTGGCCGTGCACCGCCGACGCCCCGAATCACAGCGAGCATCTCGATATCCAATCTAGTATCGTGCGGCTCGCGGGTTGATCATCCGATTAGCGGAATGCACTTCTCAAAGTCAGGAGACCAGGATCATGCGACTGAAAGGCTTATTCGCGATCGGGGTTCTGAGCCTGAGCGGCTCCTTGGCTATGGCGGACGACGTCAATTGCTCCGCTTTGTCGAATCGCCAAGCACGTCAGGAATGCCTGCAGCGCAAATATGACAACACTCCTGACTGCGGCAAGCTGGCGAATCCAGAGGCGCGCAAGGAATGCGCCGAGCACAAAGCGAACAACAACAACAACGGCAACAGTGTCGACTGCAGCAAGTTGGACAACCCGGAAGCGCGCCGCGAATGCGCCAAGCGAAAGGCGAACTGACCCGACATTGACCGCTGTGCGACTGACGGCCCCGTGCTAAGCGCGCCTTCGCCGACCCGGCTGCATGTCTTAGGTCGAGGGTGGGTAAGAACACACTCGGACCCGACTGGCTCCGTTCGGCGAGCGGTTCGGAAGAGGTTCGGTCGCGACGCACCCAAGCCGTTGAAGCGGATCGGTGTCCCGTCAATTTCGGCAGGTTTCCGGCCTCCCGGTTTGGGATAGGCTCGGTCGGGCGGGGCGGTTCGGTCGGCCACCCAGAAACCCCTTCGGGGTCTTCGGCTTGCTCGCGCCGAGCCGGGCCCGCCGTCGTGCTGAAATCCGCGTGTCGGTGGTTCGATTCCGCCGCTGGTTAGGTTGAGCGGCATGGGGTTTTCGTCAGATCGTAAAGCGGTCCGGCCGATAGGGTTCGAGCTCGTCGATTCGCTGCTCGTCCAGTAGTTCCCGGCGCACGTCCTCGCCAAGGACAGGCGCAAGCGTCACGCCGCTGTGCGTCACCGCCACGTATATGTCTGCGACGCCGGGCATCGCGCCGACGATCGGGAACCCGTCGGTGGGCATTGGCCTGAATCCAAGCGTCACGCGATCGAGCGAAGCGGCGCGCGCACCGGGCAGAAAGGCCTTGACCTTGTCGAGCACGCGCGTGCCGTGCCAGGCACGCAGCGACTCGTCGGGAAAATCGATTGCGTGATCGCGGATCACGGCGTGCGCGGGCAGATCGGGCGGTTCCGGCGAGTCCGTTCCCACGAGAGTGCCGTTCGCCATCTGCTTGAAAGTTACGTTGCCCGGGGCGTCGCAGACGCACCTCGTCAGCAGGGATACTGGTGTGCTGTGCATCAGGAGGCCAGGAGCGTGACGCAATCGCAGTTCGAAGCCCGCCATCGCGAGTATCCGCGGGGTGTCCACACCCGCGGCGACGACTAGCCGCTCGAGCGCGATCTCGCCAGTGCTCGTCGAAGCTGCGGTCAGGCGGCCTTGACGAAAACGTAGGCCCTGCAGTTCGCAGGGATGTATCACGCGCGCGCCGTATTGACGTGCCCGCTTGAGAAAGCACTCGGTCGCCCAAACCGGATCGAGGTGCCCATCGATCGACGAGAAGAATGCTGCGGCAATGGGACCGGGCTCGATCGGAGGAGCAAGACTCGCGAACTCGCCAGCAGACAAACTGCGTACAGGAAACTGCGTGCCCTCAAGCTGTGCAGCATTCTCGCGCACGATCGGCGCCTCCGTCGCATCGCGCGCCCAGTTCAGGTATCCGCCCCAGACGATGCCGAGCCCCAGCGACGCGTCCAGTGCGTGGTAGGCGACGAGGCTGCGAAGCCGTAGCGCACGGTAGTGTTGGTCGTCGACGAAGGCGTTCAGCCAGGCGAACGAATTCCGCGTGGCTCCGCTCGCCGGAGCGGCTTTGTCGAACAGCACGACGTTCGCACCAGCCTCGGCGAGGCGCATCGCGATCGATGCGCCGACGATACCTCCCCCGACGATGCCGACCTTGAGATGGCTGCGACGCGCAATGACCGGAAGTGCAAGAGCGCCAGCGGTCATGCCGACGATGCCCTTCAGGAGTTTTCTACGGTGCATGGGAAACCGTGCGGGCTCGGCCCGCGCACGTTGGCACCCAACAGTACCACGGGCCTCGGAGGCTCGCGGCTTCCGTTGGCCGACCTGCCCCGTCAATTCGACGCGCCGTTTGGTTCGGCTGAGCAGTAGCGCATGTTCCAGCGTCCGAACGCGAAAGTGGATGCGGTACGCATAAGCAGCGCTATGTCATTCGGATCGCGGCCCCGATGTCTACGTTCGTGACGGCTGCGCCTAGCTGACGGGCGCGCGTAGACTCGGAATGAATCGTTCTTCAGCGCGCCGCAGCTTAGGCGCCATCCGTTAGACGGGCAGCGCCATACTGGCGAGAGGCGACGACCGCCGTGTTGCTTCACGTGCGACAACCGTCGATGCTATGCACCAGGCTCCACGCGGTGGCGGCGTGCAGGCTATGTCGACCGCTCTGTATGGATTACGAGAGCAAGCCGCTTTGGAAGTAGGTGACGTGGCCCCTCACCACCAGTCCAGCCATCCTGATAAGTGCCCATTCACATAGCTAGGGAGGCCAATCATGCTTACACGAGTCTTGATCGCTCTGACGATGGTCTCCTTGGTCGGTGCTGTCGCCTATGCTCAGAAGCCAGAATTCGGCACGCCGGCCGAGGCAAAGGCCATGCTCGAGAAAACGGTCGCCGCCATGAAGGCCGACAAGGCCAAGACCATCGCCATGATCAACAAGGGCGAGGGAGGTTTCATGGATCGCGACCTTTATCCGGCATGCTCGGGGTTGGATGGCAAGCTAACCGCACACCCCGACAAGACGCGGATCGGCATGGACCGGTACGCGATGAAGGACGAGACGGGCAAGCCGTATGGCGCAGAGATCACGAAGGTCGCCCAAGAGGGCAAGATCGCGGAGGTGTCGTACATGTTCCCGCGGCCGGGACCCGATAAGAAGCCAGTCCAGAAGGTGGCGTACGTAACGAAGGTGGAAGATCAGGTCTGCCTCGTGGGCTATTACAAGTAGGAAAGCATCCCAAGTAGTCCGGCGGGGACGAACACGCGTCCACCGCCGGCCGCTCAGCCGCGGCGTTAGACGGCGGGCGTTTCTAGCTGGCGATGCGCCACGTCGGCTTCTGGCCGAACTCGGTCGCCGGCGAGTGACTCAGAACTACCCTGAGCCCCCTGTCGCCAATGTCCGCTTTCGGCAGCCAAGCGGCTTAGCAAACGGAATAACCGCCGTCGACTGGTAGCGTCACTCCGGTAATGAAGTCGGCACCCCGAGAGGCGAGGAAAATTGCAGCACCAATGATTTCTTCTGGTTTCCCCCAACGCCCCGCAGGGGTCCGTGCAACGATCGCATCATTCATAGGTGATTTGCGCACGGCATCCGTCATGTCCGTTTCAATCCAGCCCGGCGCGATTGCGTTGACTTGGATGTTATGACTGGCCAACTCAATAGCCAAAGACTTCGTAAGTTGCACGATAGCGCCCTTTGCTGCGCTGTAAGAAGGCACGAGGCCCGATCCGAAGATCGAGTACATGCTCCCCAGGTTGATGATCTTTCCGCCGCTCTTACGCTTGACCATCGACTTAGCGACCAACTGCGACAGAAGAAAGCTAGCGTTCAGATGCGTCTCAATTGTGTTGTCCCAGATAGCGGCGGTTTCATTGAGCACCCCGCCAGTCAGCGCAACGACGCCGGCGTTGTTCACGAGTATGTCGATACCGCCCAGTACGTGTTCTACCTGCTCTACGGCAGGCCCCAGTGCGGCTCGATCGGTAACGTCGAGCCGGGAGACTAGCGCGGGTCTACCGATGCTTTGCAGTTCAGCAAGCACAAGGCGATTCTTTTCATCGTTGCGCGCGAGCACAGCCACGGATGCGCCGGCGCGAGCCAGACCCAGTGAAATGGCACGGCCGATTCCTCCATTGCCGCCGGTCACAACGGCGACGCGTCCGCCCAGGTCAAATAAGGAGTTGGTGCCAGTCATAGTGTCTCCGAACGAGAAGTGCTTGGAACAGTCGGACCTTCAGTATGTGCCAGGGACACTCATGTAACGTTTCGCATTTCACATGGATACGGCGGGCCGTTATGAACGTCTGCTTTCCGGCAGGCATGTCGATGCCAGAGACGTCGCTGATTGGCCGAAGGCAGACCTGCCGGAGAGCAGTGACGAGCGTTTCGACACGGGACAAGTTCGGAGGCAGTTCGGTTCGGTGGCGCGCAAGCCGTTGACCGACATGGGCACGGCGTCGCCCGCACCGAGCCTGCGGCGTTCTGGTTCGGTATGGGCCCGGTCGGGCGGGGCGGTTCGGTCGGCCCGTAAGGAAATCCTTGCCGGTCTTCGGCTTGCTCGCGCCGAAGCGGGCCCTCCGCCGTACTGAAAATCCGCGTGTCGGTGGTTCGATTCCGCCCCTGGCCACCACCCCCAACTCGATGAAGCGCAACGGGTTCCCGGCATCACCGGCGGACCATCGGCGCGCGCCGGGGCCGGAAATCGGCCGACCATCGGACTATCGGAAATCGGGTCGATGCATCGGCGGGCTCGACGCGCCGGTGCGGCCGGCGAGCCCGGCGTCGCTCCCGCCGCGGCGCCGTCGCCTCCGGAGTGGACGCGCGGGGCGCGCCCGCGGGGCGGGCATGGCGGCCCCCATGGGCCCCCGGCGCGCGTCCCTCGGGGCCGCAGGGAAGTGACTTCGCAGAGCCCGCGCGATTTCCTGCGAATGCATTGTTGCGACACGCGCCGTCGAGCGATCATCGGTTTCCGGCCCAGAAGCAGGCACTGCGAGGGCGATCAGGAATCTCCGAGACGGCGAACAAATGAACTTCTAAAGCCAAACAACAGAAACCCGCTCACGCCGATGCAGATGGTTAGCATGGCGAGATAAAGCTTCGCCCGGAGGATGCCCAACACCAGAGAAGCCACTGATCAGCACCAAGTATGGTGGAAGAAATGCGGCGACTACAGAAACGCGAAGCATGAACACAAAGGCCCACAACTTTGTAATCAACCCGCTGCGCAATCTGCGCATCAAAAGCAACCCACTGTCTCGGCGGAGGAGCTGAATGTCCAAGAACTACTCCTACCGCCACCTCGCGGCGGCTCAACGCGGCCGTAGGTCGTGGTCTAGTCATTACATGGGGTTCGGGATTCGTCCATGTCCATATGCCGTGATTCTGCGGCGTTATAAAGCCGCATTTGTGCTGCCTAATTGTAGTCAGGCCGCATCACGGTGGCGTTCGATGCACCGCGTTTAGGAGACTAGCGTGCCACTCTTCATGATCGTCGAGCACTTTCGCAACGGCGAGGCCGCGCCGGTCTATCGCCGGTTCAAGGAGCGGGGTCGGATGGCGCCCGAGGGCCTTACGTATGTCTCGAGTTGGGTCGATGAGAATTTGGCGACGTGCTATCAACTCATGGAAACTTCAAATCGCGCGCTTCTCGATCAGTGGATGCGAGCCTGGATCGACTTGGTTGAATTTGAAGTTCATGCAGTCATTAGTTCTCACGAGGCAGCGCAACGTGTGGCGAGTCTCGAAACGTGATGCAGGGCTAACCAAGCGTACGAGCCGTCCGCTCTCGGAGATTTCTGACCGCGCTCGCAATGTCTGCTTCTGGCCGAACTCGGTCGTCGACCACTTGAGGCGACTACCCGAAGCGGCCGTTCAGGGCCGATGCTGTAATTGCCCCTCCATCTATAATCAGTTAGGGCCCATTTGGGGAAAGCTGATGAGAAACTGGGATCTGGCTCGCTTTGCGACAGTTGCGGAGATTGGTGCTTCGATCGGAGTAATGATCTCCGTTATCTACTTGGGGATTCAGATCCAGGGCAGTAACAAGCAGCTTCGCGCGCAATCGTATATCGACACTTTGGAAATGATGCACAAACCGTTTGAACTGATAGCTCAAGACCAAGGGTTGGCTGACATCCTGGTCCGAGCTGAGACCGACCCGGAGTCACTTTCCGAAGGCGAGTGGCAAAGATATTCGTACCTACTAGTGCTTAGGTACGATGGCTACGAGCATGCGTACTACGCCCACAAGGACGGCGAAATTCGGGAAGAGCTCTGGAAGGGAATCGAAAGCGGCATGACAGGCAACCTCGCCTCGAACAAAGGATTTCGGAAATTCTGGAGGCAAAAGGGGGGTATTTATCCTGAGCCCTTCCACGGATTCGTAGAATCGAAGCTCGCTCATGAGCCCTAACTAACTTCTCGCCGCACCTTTCGCGCTCTTATCGGAGCGCAGCCCCAGGAATGCGGCATGCCTCAGCCGACCCTCGGCCGTCCACTCCACGAACCGCACCTGCGCCACCAGCTCCGGCTTCACCCACTGCATGTCTCGCATCTCATCGGCCGTCACGCCGCCGCCCCAGCGGGACGACTTCGGGTTCGGCAGGTCGACGAAGGGACAGTCATCGACGTGGTGAGGCTTCAGCGCCCTGAAGACCTCGCGACGCAGGTGAGGGACGAAGCCCTCACCTTGCCCGCGAACCGAAAGCCAGTGTCATCGTAGTATGAATTGAGTCAGCGAGACCGACGCCGATCGCCGAAGCGCCGATACTTGCACTTGCAGGTCGCAGGGCGGTCACAGGTCTTGAGCGGCAGCGGCGGGATATTCGCCGACAGTAAGCGCAAGTACGTCAGTGACCGTGCGGCATCGCACGCACCGTCGCCTGGGATGACCTCCGCGCCGCGGTACTTCCTTCGCTTCCATACGACCATGATCAGTTATTTCGGCGGCGGGGATCGGCGGCCGTTAGTAGCCGGTGCGGTCGGCTCAGGGCCGGTGGAGCCGCGGAGGTTCGCTGACACGTTCGGAATGCGCTCCCGTCGTCTCTTCGACCGCTCGGCGCGCAAGGCCTTGGCGCGCTCAGCCCGGGCATGCTCCCGTCGCCGACGCGCTACAACCACCGACACCACCGCAATCATGACTAACAGAAACGTCAACAGAATTAGTGTCATTCCCTAGCCCCTAGCCTCCGGTCGAGTTGGGGCGCGGCGCTGCAATCCAGGTCGTGGCGACCGGTCCAGCTAGTCGATCACGTGCAGTCTCTGCACGAACTCGACGGGCAGGTCCCGGCCGCCACGTAGCAGGTCTATGAGCTTCTCTGGGTCGTCGTCGTTTCCCAGCTCGACGACATGGTCGACAGGCACTTCTCTGAGCGTGCCTTCGGGTGTGAATCTGCTGAACCAATATCCATAGAGACGCCCGCCTTCGCGCGATTCAATACGCACAATGACCGGAATCACGACCCATCTCTCCATGGTCCGAAACGCGACGTACTGCGGCGGCTTAAACCGCTCGACTTCGTTGGCTAGCATTTGCCGCGAAAAGCGGGCGCTGTTCTTTTTACCCGATCTGATCCTTACACAAAGAAGATCGTGATTGGCAACGAAGCTACATAACGGCCAGTTAAATCGTTGCCGCGACATGGCAGTACGCCACGCTCGCGCCGAGTGACCCGATCTAGATGAGCAGTATTGGCGCAACAAGCGCTACATCGCGTGCGGAATTCTTGTTGCTAACTTCCTGACGACGACGGTGACGACTTTCGTTCACCCTCCGGTGCCGGACTTCAGCTATCTGTTGACGTGCTTACCTATTGGCCGATGCTGCTGATTCTGCCGTTCTCGAAAAGCGCCAAGCTAGATTTGGTGCTTCTACTCATAATGATCGGTGGATACCTCGCCAACATCGTTCTACCAACCAGTTGGATTCTGCAGTAGCAATTCGGTCTGAGACGCTGTCACGGCGAGGGGCGACGCGGCGACGTTGGTGTGAGACTTTCGGAAAGGAGGTAATCGCAGTGAAGATCGTCATCACGACCTGCCTCGTACTGCTGACGTCGTCAGTGCAGGCCGAGGAGCAGCAGCGGGTTTAGCAGACGGACGCGTACGGGTCGGATCGTCGAGGTCCAGCTCTCCGGCAGTGCGGTGACACGCGAGGACCGGATTGTTGATGATGACCTCGACGCGACGGTTCCGGTGCGAGGCGCATCAACCTCTCGGTGGCCGTCCGGGACTGGAGCGGGCGGTTGGTCTATCATCCACGCCTGTTACTGGTTGTTGGCAACAGGGAGAGGGACCATGCCCGGCCCTCACGATCCAAGACAGAATAACGTGCTGGCCGCACTGGAACCCGCGGCGCGCGACCGACTTTACCCCCACCTGCAACTCGTCGCGATGCCGCTCGGCAGGGTCCTGTACGAGTCCGGCGATACCCTGCGCCACGTCTATTTTCCGACCGACTGCATCGTATCGCTCCTGTATGTGATGGAAAACGGCGCTTCGGCGGAAATCTCGGTGGTGGGCAACGAGGGCCTCATCGGCATCGCATTGTTCATGGGCGGTGAAACCACCCCCAGCCGGGCGATCGTGCAGAGCGCCGGCCACGCGTATCGGCTGATCGGGCAGCTGCTCAAGGATGAATTCCATCGAAACGGGCACATGCAGCTCCAGCTTCTGCGCTACACGCAGGCCCTGATTACGCAGATGGCCCAGACGGCGGTCTGCAACCGGCATCACTCGGTGGACCAGCAATTGTGCCGCTGGCTGCTGCTGTCCCTTGACCGCCTGGCGTCGGACGAACTGACCATGACCCAGGAGCTGATCGCCAATATGCTCGGCGTTCGGCGCGAAGGGGTCACGGAGGCCGCCGGCAAGCTGCAGAAGCTCGGCGTCATCCGATACGCCCGTGGGAAGATCACGGTGCTGGACCGGCCGAAGCTGGAAAGACTCTGTTGTGAGTGCTATGCCGTCGTCAAGACAGAAACGGATCGGTTACTCAGCTCCTGAGAGCGCACGCCCACAGATTGCATATTGCGCGTGAGTCTGTTGTGAACCTGCTGCGGCAGCGGGATATTCTGCAGCTTCGTCCGGTATCCCTCCATCTTCGGCCCCATGCTGGATCACGATGCGGCATGCACCCGGGCATTGCACTTGCCGGGAAGCGAATCAAGGCGACGCAGGTTGTCATCGACGGGGAGATCGTTGCGCTTGATGGAGAGGGACGCCCGTCATTCCAAGTGCTTCAGCACCGTAGCTCGCATGCCGGGTCATACGACGTCTTCTATGCGTTTGACCTGTTGCACCTCGACGGGGTGGAACCTGACGGCCGAACCCCTGCGCAAGCGTCGAAACAAGCTTCCAAAGGTAATCGGAGAATTCGGTCTCCCGCTCTCGCAGGAGTTACCAGGTACTGCAGCGGAAATCGTCAAAGCGGTTCGCGGCCTTGGCTTAGAAGGGGTGATCGCGAAGCGCAGAGAGTCCGTCTACGAACCTGGCGAGCGAAGCGGTGAGTGGTTAAAGCTCAAGCTCGAGCTTCAGCAGGAATTCGTGATCGGTGGGTATCGACCGGGATCGAACGGTGTTGATGCGTTACTGGTCGGATACCTTGAATACAACCTCACCGGTGTCGGGGTCGCATAATTCGAGCAATCCCGCTTCGAGGCGTGGCACGAGACTTTCTATGTACGCGACCTCGTCGTCCGTCGCGTCCGATGGGAGTTCAAACCCCAATAGTCCGCAGCCGTTGTCGTCAACTCTAGCACAATGCATTTCATCGTCGCGCACCCCTTCGCGCCACAATGATGGCCTAGGTATCCACAGTCGACCGAGTGGCGGCGACGATCCATAGTCAAAAGTCGGCAGGTTCGCTCAGTAATGTCCGACGCGCCTGATAAAGTCCTACGGTGAGGATTAAACGGAAGGCGCTACGTGGGCGCGTGCCCGGAAAATGGCGCGAGGGCTGATGCTCCTGGTCCTGAAGTGCAGACCATAAAGCTATGGTGCACACAGAGTTCTTGATCACCTGCCTGTGTACTACGCGCGCTGGCGGCTCAGCTTGAGGCGTATGCCTACAGATTTAGCGGCTGAATGCTCTAAAAGTCTCAAGTGGCCCGTTAACGGGTCGAAGTATTCCCAAGGAAGGAGATTGACCATGGCGATTATGAAGGATAAGGACCGCGTCGTTGGTACGGGCGACGAGGACAAGACCGATAAGGCAGGCACGGTCGGCGGTGGATTGGCAGGCGGCGCAATAGGCGGTGTCGCGGGTGGTGCCTTAGCCGGGGCGGCGGCCGGCGGCTTGACAGGTCCAGCAGGTGCGGCAATTGGCGCTGCGGTCGGTGCGGTGGCAGGTGCGCTGTCTGGGAAGGCTATCGCGGACAGGATTAATCCAAGCGCTGAAAACGACTACTGGAGGAAGAACTACTCCTCGCGACCGTATGTGACCTCCGGTTCGACTTACGATAACTACGCGCCGGCGTATAGGATGGGGTATGAACGCTATCCTCAGTATCACGGTCGTGCGTTCGACGATGTTGAACCGGAGTTCCGTCGAGACTGGGAGGCGAACCGCGGAACCTCGAGTCTGACTTGGGAACATGCGAAGAACGCGACGCGTGATGCGTTCGAGCGTGCCCGGGACACTGTGGAGATGGCGATCCCCGGTGACTCGGATCGAGACGGCCGGTAAAGCTATAAGGCGTGCTCTGTCTCCGGGACGGAGCCGTCCTATTCAATCGCAGTTGGCTGCCACAGTTTTGCCACTGTAACCAGCAAGAAGGGGCAGTGATGCACCGTAAGAGGCAGAATCGCGGGTCTCAGTAAACAGCGACTTGCGTTGTCTTTTGTTGCCCGCTGTAGGAGTGCTGGGACTCCTAATCACGAGGTCGGGACGATTGGCCAGGCGGACGCGCTGTCGGAAGACGCCAAATAGCGCCGCCGATTTGAACCTGCGGACGTGCCACGTCGTTGACCTCAATCCCGAGGCGGAATCCTTCGACCTACTCGCCGGGTCGCTTGAGAAGTGACATTGGCGTACTTCGTGGAATCGCGGGGGATCTGGCCCGCGAGGGTCGCGTGTTCAGTTCGGGAACGCGCGAGTGCTCACCGGAGCGCCCCCGGGTGGAACACGGCGCGGTCCTTGCGGATGCGGGCGAGTTCGAAGCCTGACGCTGGTGCTCGCGAGGGCGTTTGAGGACATCTGCGCGAAATCCCCATGAAGCCGTCCGACGCACAGCTTGCGCGAGATCTCGAACTCCCGGCACAGCACCGCCATCTTCTCGCCTTCCAGCACCCGGGCACGAACCGTATTGATGCCCTTCCTGACAGAGGGTCAGTCCACCTCGACGCCATACTGCACTGCCTGCCGCATCGAGGGTGTGCAACTCTGACGGTGGGAATCGGACAATTGCCGTCCACGTTCGCGGACGTTTCCGACACGCATATCTGCTCCCCGGGTGGAGAATGTCGGCGATGATCACGAAGCTGCTGACATCCCTCGCGCATCGCAACGACGTGGCGAGACCGCCGTCGGAGGAACTGTCCATCGAAGAGCACGACGGCCGCGTGACTGCGGACGGTCCAGCCGCGGGGAACGACGCCGAGTATGACGAGGTCGATCGCCGGCTAATGGACACCTTCCCTGCTAGTGACGCAGTTGCGCGCTATTGCTTCGACACGGATCTCCGCACAACGGGCTAATGCCGCGTTCTCGACACCTAGCGGATCTGCAGCGGATCGGCTGCGCGAGAATTTATTGTCCCAGTTTCGGGTTCATCAGGACGCGCTTTTTTGTTCGTGCCAGGTTTTACGTTGCGTATGCAGTCGTGACAGGCGCGCAAGCATACGCTCACGCTGCCGGCATGGCGGCCCGACGTACAAAATCTCATTTGTTATTGGCTATGTGCGACGTGTGCGCTTTCTTCCCCTCACCAACGATCGCTTTAATCTGCACGACAATTCCCTTCTGCCAGGCATCCGCATCGGGGTCGATGGCCGGGTATTCGATGTCGGCGCGGTTCTCGCGGTTTTCGGCGCTCGAGGCATCAAAGCGCTCGTCCCTCGCCGCAACCATCGCTTGGTCCGCCTGACCGTCCTGCGTGAAGCCCATCATTAGCAGGGGCGAACCTACCGGCAGTTCCTTGTCCTGATCCGTTTGCCACGTGTGCCACGTCTTGCCGTAGGTCCCAGCCACCTTCCTCATGAACTCCTTCTCGGCAACCTCTGGGATACCGGGCGCGATCAGTTGTCCAGAGCGAACTTCATGCACGTGGCTGTGCCACATGTGCTTTTCGTCTGCAGGCAATCCGGCGAAGAGTTTCGCGCTCACGATGTACTCGACACCCATGATCTTGGAGTCTTTGGTGTTACCGTCGAAGATAACGCACTGCGTGACGTCTTCATTGAGGAGAGCGCAGTAGTGATGGGCTTCCATCTGGCCTTTCACGTCGCCGTTGTAGAAATGGAAGCCATTCATGTATGCGTTGAAAGCTTCAAGTGGCTCCTTGTTCTGCATCACCGCCGCGCCGGCTTCTAATATATTGGTCTTCGTTGTCGTATCAGCGCCAGGAGGTTGGACAGCTGATTCGGTGTTCTCGCCGCCACATCCCGCCAACGCAAAGGAGATAATGCAAATGGCCAGAGCCGTGAATCGTTTCATTGTCTTTCCTCTTACAGCGGGTTCGAGGGCCGGAAATCCGAATACCCCAATCAGCGATACCACTGAACGCAGCTGGGGAACCGGCGTCTAGCCCTGCCAAGTTGCCCCGTTTCGTGTGAGTACCGGTCGTGACCGTCAACAGACGTCTAGGCGCAATCCATCTCAACGAATTCAATGTCGTGCGAATTCTTCCTGGATACGCTCGACCAGTGCCACTCGGTCGCGCGCGTCGCGCGTACGAGCTATTGAACGAGGGGTCCGTGCGCGCACCCGTGCCACGGACGGCGACGCGCTTTACAGCCAGCTCGGCGTGTTCGCCATCAGTCGCTGCCCGCGGCGATCTGGCGTATGAGATTGACCATCACCAGCAAAATCATCGCGCCGGTGAAGGAGACCACAAGACTCAGGCCGTGTTGATCGGCGGTATCGGCACCGACGACGGGAGACAGCAGCCATCCGCCCGCCAACCCGCCGACGATGCCGACTAGAACGTTTGGCCCAGCTCCTTGTCGACCATCGGTCTTCATCATGCGATGGGCCATCCAGCCCATTGCGCCGCCAACAACCAGCCCGATGATCACGTTCATACCCTGCTCCTCAGGGTCTTTGCCCAATGCCGCCTATCCACGGCGAACGGACAATCGAGACGACAGCAATGTGGCTGGCTGCGTCGCTGGAATCCATAGTCGAAACTCGGTAATTCGCTAGGCGATGTCTGACAGCGATTCACGGGCACTGCCCTCAGACAAGAGGCAGTCTTGCGAGAAACGCGGGCGGCAGTCGGTCGACCCGCCTTAATCAGGTCGATCATCTCTTTTGGCGACGGCGGGATGGATGCCAAAAGGGGGCGGGCGGGCTGCTATGGCGAGCAGACTCCGAACGGTGAGTTCACGATAATCCTATACATACGTCGGCGCGGCCAGCCGGCCTCCGGATCTAGAGTACGGACAAGCACTCGTTACGGCTTGGCGCACCGCGAGCGCGTCAGAAACGTCGCACCGGGGACAAGGCGGCGGCCGACATTTCCACCCATCCAGCGGTCGCAGACTCGCTCTGCACGACTACGGACCCCCCATTAACAGAGGACCCACCGATGACCACCATTCGCGCCAACAGCCGCAAGCCCGATCCGCAGGGCGATGACCAGACGCAGCCGTCCAAGTCGCCCGGCGAGATCGAAAGCGGCGACGACGGCACCACCGAGGCGCAGGGACAGCGCGGCGTAACTACGCCGATGCAGCCCGGCCGCAAGGACCGACAGGATCCAAACGAGGACGTGGAAGGCTCGGACGACCAAGACGAGGAGAGAGGGGCGACGAGGACGACGAGGACGACGAGGACGACGAGGACGAGGGGGATGACGAGGACATGCCCCGACCCGACCCGCAGCGCACGGGCCGCGGCGAGAGCCAACGCCGGGGAAACGTCACGGAGTGAGAAGCGCGTAGGCCGGAGCGGTCGTCGAGTAGTCGGAACGTTGATCATTCCATACGCGGCGGCCGCCCCCCGACCACACAGCGCTCAGTGAGGACGCTACAAATCGAAACCGGGCTGCTCGAATTGCGGGACCCCGGGACCGGCGAGGTGGTATTCAGTTGCCACCCCTCGCTCACTTGAGGTTGTAGGCGCGCTCAAGCGAGGCTTCCTCGGGTGTTACGTATCGTCCGCACATCCTGGACATGATCGCAACCGGCCCGCCGCCGTGTCCATACAGTATTGCCAGGTCCCGAATGCTGTATGAGATATCCAGTGGATGTCCACAGGCGAAGCACCTTAGCGTGCCGCAGTGGGCATCGATCGCGAAGCACCAGAGCGCGGACCGCTACCGACAATCCGTCATTGTTGGCCAGATCGATCGGGCGATTTTTCGCCTTCAAAACACACACGGCCTACCGCTGCAGCCATTAGGTGATAGCAGCGATCCTGAAGTCGTGCTGCGTGATTGCCGCGCGAATTTCCGACGCATCTCAAGCGCGATGCGTGAGCTGAGTGAGGCAGTTGTCGAACAGGTCGGAGAAGAGCAGACCGACCGATTGCGTCGTGCACTTACCGAGGCCCATGACGCATAAGGCAAAACAAAGCGCCTGCGCGGTGATTAAGCAGCCAGGCGTTTGTTTCTAGATATCGTGAACTAGCCGGTCATCAGTCCTGGTTGTCGAACTCTTTCAACATTTAAAGCGCGACAGAGCCAACCCAAACTACACCAATGTATGGGCCTTATCGACGTGGTCTGCCCAAATGTCTAAGGCCGTCGGGCTTCGTAAGTTTGGTATCAGCCCGAGTTCCTGAAGCAAACTGTAGAATCCGTCACCGGCGAGTTGTTCATCTTGCTTGTTCGTCGAAGTGGCCGTCTACCCGGATCCTCGGGGAACTCGAGTAAGACGCATCTTGGGCGCGTATGGCGGCGGCCGGATCGTTAATCCGAAGAGCGCACGCAGCATCGGCCGCATGATCGGAGGCATCGTCTTGGCGCTGATGGAGCATTCCGTCGTGGACGCTCGCAATGGCCGCGTCACGAATTCAAACCTCGCCGAATACGCCATACCCGTTCATGCAAGACGCTCCGGCCGTTATGGATGTGATCTTCGTGCCAGAGCACGGCCCCCACGTGAACCCACTGGGAGTGAAAGGCGTGGGCGAGATCGCGATGGTGGGCGTTGCTCCCGCGATCACGAACGCGATTTTTCATACCACAGGCAAACGCATACGAACGCTACCCGTCACGCCGGACAATTTGCTTTGAGTGCTACTTCAGATTCGGCCCCGGCGACCAATTCGACGCATGGACTGCGAGGCGTCATGTTCTTCGTGGCGGGTGTCTTCCTGTTGGCATGCATGGATACGACGACCAAGTACGTGACCGCCTACTATCCGCCACCGCTGGTTGTGGCAGTACGTTACGTTGTGCACTGCCTATTGATGGTGATCCTGTTGGCTCCCACAGCGGGCAGCAGGCTTGTCCAAACGAGACGGACTGGAATGGTCCTGATACGGGCGGCATGCCTCGCAGCTGCGTCACTACTCCTTGCGCTCGCGCTGAAGCGCATGCCCATCGCCGAGGCCAGCTCGATAGTTTTCCTCGGGCCAATACTGGTTGTCGTAATGGCGGGTCCGATCCTGCATGAGAACATCGGAATGGTAGGCTGACCGCCGGATTCACGGGCGTGCTTTTCATTGCCCGACCTGGCGCGGGGCTCGACACAGTCGGCGTTGCGCTGGCGTTCAGCACCGCCGTCGTCACGGCAATCTATCAACTGTTATCTCGTGTGCTCGCTCGCACTGAGAGCACCTTGGCGATGTTGTTTTACAGCGCGGTGGTCGGTGCGGTGGTGTTCGGTGCATGCGCCCCGTGGTTTTGGGGCGGCGAGCGGCCGACTTTGCTGCATGTCATCCTCTTTGTGGCGATCGGCGCCCTTGCCGGCGTCGGTCACTTCTTGTTCACTGCTGCACACCGGGATGCGCCAGCGTCCATGCTGGCACCGCTGCAATATGTGCAGCTCCTCTTCGCTGGCGTCTTAGGGTGGGTCGTCTTTGGGCATGTACCCGATGCCTTCAGTATTTTGGGCATGTGCTTGGTCGTCGTTGCGGGAGCTGCGGTTGCTATCAAGTCCCGCATGGCGGAGCCCTGAAGGCGCGTCAGAACTTAGGACGAAAGAGCAACCAAAGCTCGGCCGCGTTGCGCCCGATCGGGAAAGCCGCGGCCTGACGCCAATCGTGACCTTCGAGGGATTGACCACCGCGAGTTCGGCTGAGTCGACGCGCACCTGCTCGCAACTACGCGATAGGCAGCAATTGCAGGTTGCGAGATACACCCCGGCTCTACCCGTCGTTTGAAGTAAACGTCAGTCCCATCGCCTTGAAATGCTGCAGATAATCGCCACCCAAGGACTCGATCTTGCGTGCAGTCGCGGAGGGGACCTCCACGTCATTCATATCGTGAGCACCGCCGGTGATAATCACCTGTAGCACAGCCTCGCCATCTGAAACGTTGCGGAACGAACGGCTGATCCCCGGCGGTATCGATACCACGTCGAAGGGGTCCAACGTCAGCCTGTCAACTCCCTCTTCGCCCCAGGAGAATTCGAATCGGCCCGTGATCACCGTAAACGTCTCGAAGGTGCGCAGATGTCGGTGCAACGACGGCCCGGTTCCAGCTGGACAGATGGCATAGGTCATTGTCATCCCGCCCGCTCCGTGGATTGGTCCGCGACGGCCGAAGGGCGTGACTGACTCGCGATTGTCATCCAGCGTAATTACAGGCATCAGCTTCCGGGAGAGGATGATGTCCTGTACCTCCAGCGGCATTCCAGTCTTCTGAGCCTCGAGGACGTCTAGCTGCTGGAACCGCGCAACACGGGCTGCCATTTCCTCCCGGCTGAATGTAAGTTCCTGCATGTCGATCGATCTCCCTGTCCGTGCCGGATTGTGCCGCGACGATCACGTGATTGGTGTCGTCTGCAAGAGCAAGCAACGCAGCCGTCGGTTCCTCTCGACCCATCACGAAGAAGACCGAACGCGCCGGAACGTATTTCGCCGCCGGCGACGTGCAGGCAACCTGTGCCGTTCTGACCGGCTTCCTTAAGGAAGTTGAGGCTCAACGCGGGAAGAAGCTCACCCACCACGTGGCCGACATACTGATTACGGACGCGCAGACCCTCGTGGGAGCCATCGGATGCAACTGATGGACAGGGCGTCTGGAGCCCAATCGATCGGAAGGCGCGCACTGCTGCCGATGAAACTATTCCGTAGTCCGTTACTTATCTTTCGTGCGATAACGATCGCGTAGATCGCGGATCTGGTCGTGGTTCCGCACCACACCGTCGTACTGTCCTTGCACCACCATCCGGACAGTGTCTGGCAACTCTCTCGCGAGGGCCTCGCTGTAGCGATCCTTGGCAAGGTCTTCGCCTCTTTCGCACTCCTCGAGGATCGCGACATCGGGACGACCAGAGACGCTTGCCTTCAAATGGACCCAACCGCGATGCATCGCGCCGGCGATGCTGCCGCTTTTCTCCGGTTCGCCGCCAAGTTGCGTGATCAATTGCTGCAGGTCGACGACGCTACTCCGACAGTCCTCCGCGCGTCGCAGAAATAACGCTTGCAGCTCTGCGTTTACGGTGTCCTCAGCCGCAGCGCGAAAACCCTCTTCGCCGTCCTTGGATGTTTCGACTAGGTCGTTTAGGGTAGAAATTACGTTGTCTGACATGTGTACATCCCTGTAGAAGCGTAACTGGACACACGATCGGCTCGAAGCCAGAGCTTTGGAAGGCCCACGCCGATGCGTTGTTAGACCGACCGTTCTGACCTTCCAACTTCGATTCGATATTCCAATGCCAGCCTGTACCGGCCGTCAAGTTGATTTGCGGTCTTGTCGACGGCGGCGGGTTTGGTTAGCTTTCCGGCTCCGGCGCAAATGAGAGCAGCGTGGCTTCGACCTATTCCAGACTATCGATCGACGAGATCCGGGAGCGCTATGCGCGGCCGGACGCAGCCCGTCACGCCGCAAGCGCTGAACAAGCTCAAACGAGATCCTCGCCACGGCGTGCGCCAGCTCTACGAGGCGCTCAAGAAGCGATACGAGCGCGACTCGGTCGAGCGCACGCGGCTGGACGCAATGCTGAACTTCGAACGCGTACTGTGGCGCGCGGGCGTGCAGATCATCGCGGGAGTCGACGAGGTCGGAATGGGTCCGATGGCGGGTCCCGTGATCGCCGCCGCGGTCGTGTTTCCGCCGCATACGGAGCTTGCGGGCATCGACGATTCGAAGAAGCTCGACCTCGAGCAGCGCGAGGACGCCGAGCGCCGAATCCGCGCCGTCGCCGTCGCGATCGCGATCGGCCGCGCCGAGGTCGAGGAGATCGACAGCGTCAATATCTACCACGCCGGCCTGCTCGCGATGCGGCGCGCCGTCGAGGCGCTGCCGGTCCGCCCGCAGCACGTGCTCGTCGATGCGCGCGACATCCCAGGCGTTGACGTCCCGCAGAACTGCTTCAATAAAGGGGACGGCATCAATTTCTCGATCGCGGCCGCGTCGATCGTCGCCAAGACGCATCGCGACCGGCTCATGGACGGCCTCGCGCGTGAGCATCCCGGTTACGGTCTTGAGCGGCACAAGGGCTACTGCACGCCAGAGCATCAAGACGCCGTGCGGCGGCTCGGCCCATCGCCGATCCATCGCCGATCGTTCACGTTCATCAAAGAGCTCTGCGGTGAGTATTCGCCGCTCTTCTACGAGCTCCAACAGCGGTTGCAGGCGGCAGCGATCGCGGGGTCGGAGTCGCTCGCGGCGTTCGAGGTCGAGCTCGCCGGCCACGCGGCGGCGCTCGCGGAGCATGAGCATCGAAAGCTGCATCTCACGCTGTCGCGGCGCTGGAAGCGTTTGTGACCTTGAGCGGCTAAGCGGTTCAAGTCGGCGATCAAGCGGCCTTAGGTTGTGTCCTCTGATCTGACGAAGACACAACTCCGATTAAGGCGGGCTCGGACGGCGAGTTTATCACCGGAAGCGACTTCCTTATGGATGGCGGCGTGACTGCAGCCTATTGGTATGGCGAGCTAGCCGCACGGTGAGCTCCCGTTCGATGAGCAAGCGCGCCTTCACTGACCGGGATGGCGGTGGCACCGTACCGATGCCAATCCTAAGTACACATGTCCGGGTATCCGCCAAGTTCAGATGTCCGCTTTTGATCCCCTCTACCTGAGCGTGGCCATTCGTGATTTCTCGGATGCGCTGACCTGGTCGACGGCTTGGATCGCCACGCGCAGGTCTTCCGGACTGAGCTCCCGCTGAGTCTTGGACCCGGCGATCTTCCGCCGAGGAATGCGGATCCCGGTCGTCCGGTGGGCGGTTGAGGGCACCGATACCGCACGGTTGTCGCGCTCCGCCTGGACGACTTGCGCGATCCGTAGCACATGACCCAGGCGCTTGTTCTCGACGACCGTGCCCTGATCAATTGTGCCGAGCTTGTCGTAAGTGGCGTAGGGCAGTGAGACGCCGCCCACCTGGATCTCGATCCGTCCATCCGGGTACTGCAAGACGTCCACATACTTGCCGCAGTAGCGCCGATTCGTCGGCGTGTCGAGTAGCAGATACAACTTGCGCTCGTAGTGCAACGTCAGGTTGCTCGTGACCTTGCGAGTCTCACGCCAGGCGAAGATCGTATCCAGGTGCTCATCGTCACGGATCGCTCGATGCGCATTATGACGATCCCGCGGGAGCTTCCCGAAGCGACGGTTGTAGTCATCGATGAACGATGGCATCAGCGCGTTCGCAGCATCAATCGTCGAGATCCCCTCGAGCCGCAGCTCCTTGACGAGTCGATCCTGCAGCGTCAGATGCGCCCGCTCGACGCGCCCCTTGGCCGCTGGGGTGTTCGCACAGATCCCATCGATGTTGAGTTCGTACAAGGCGCGCCCGAACTGCGTATGGCCGTCGCCGCCGGTCGCCGACTTCAGATTGCTCCGGAAGATACTGGCTTTGTCACTGTAGAACGCCAGCGGCTTCCCGTAACGCTTCAGATACTGTTGCGTGGCCTCAAAGTACGCGAACGTCGACTCCGTGCCCGTGAACAACACGACCATCAGTCGGCTCGTCGCATCATCGACATACACCAGCGCCGTGCACGCCGGTGCCCGGTCCTCGAACCAGTGATGGTCACAGCCATCAATCTGGATCAGTTCACCCAGACATGCGCGTCGCGTTCTCGGCTGCTGAATCTTCGGCGGTCGCAGCTTGCGCGGCAGCCACAGCCCGCCCGCAACCATCAACGAGCGGACGGTCTCCACGGCCAGATCCACACCGTGGCGCTCTCGGAGCTTCTCAGCGGCCAACGTCGGCCCGAAATCCGCGTAATGCGCTCGAATGATGCCGAACACCTGATCCACAACAGCGTCCTTAAGCCGATTGTTACTTGGTCGATTCCGGTGCCTCGAAATAAGGCCCACTGGACCGTCCTGTTGGTAACGCCGCACCAGCCGGCGCACCTGGCGTGTTGTCAGGCCCAGCCGCTCGGCGGCTTGGTAGAGCTTCAGTTGCCGGTCAACAACCCCTTGCACACACTTCAGCCGGTCCAATTCGCGCATCGTCATCGTCACCTTTGGTGTGCCGACCATGACCAGCCTCCAGCGCTCCAGACGCGCCTCCGAGACTGGTCTTTGAACTACAAAAAGGGGACATTTCTACTTGGCAGGAACCGGACATCTGTACTTAGTTACCACACTATCGGTACGCATAATGTATATTAAGTTAAATTATGACCCTATGACTTATGGACGGTTCGCGTGGCGGCGCCGTCCGCCTGAGCATCCTCTCGGCCGTAGCGAACTCAGTGACTTCCGCCGTACGCTTCCGCGCCGCTCCAATTACCCACGGAAGATGACCATGAAGCTAGTACCGGCGCTCGGCGTCCTCGTATTGGTGGCCAGCACGGCTTTCGGCGACGACGGCACACAGCGTGGCATCGAGGTTGGCGATCTCGATCGGAGCGTCGAGCCCTGCAACGATTTCTTCGCGTACGCCAATGGTGCGTGGCGCGCCGCAAACCCGATTCCCGCGTCGATGCCACGCTGGAGCCGACGCTGGGCAGCTGGAGAGGCAAACAAGGATCAGCTCAAGATCATTCTCGACGCAGCCGTGTCCGAAGCCGCAACGGCACCCAAAGGCAGCATCGACCAGCTCACCGGCGACTTCTATGCAAGCTGCATGGATGAGGCGCGCATCGATCGACTCGGCGTGGAGCCGCTCAAGCCGCAGCTCGCGGAAATCGCGGCGCTGAAGGACGGCGCGGCCGTGCAGCGCGAGATCCAGCGCCTGCATGCGATCGGCATCGCCGTGCCGTTCAACGTGTATGGGCAATCGGACGACCGCAACCCCAACAACGTTATCGTCCAGGTCGACGCCGCCGGTCTTGGCCTGCCAGATCGCGACTACTACCTGAAGACGGAGGCCCGTTTCCTGGAAGCCCGCGCGAAGTATCTCGAGCACGTGCAGAAAGTATTCGAGCTGGCCGGCTACAAGCCGGCCGACGCGAAGTCCGCCGCCCAGACGGTAATGCGCATGGAAACGTCCCTGGCGGAGCACTCGCTGGACAACGTGGCACTGCGGGATCCCAAGGCCACCGATCACAAGATGTCGTTCGCGCAGTTGCAGCAGCTCACGCCGCAGTTCGCGTGGCCGCAGTACTACGCGACCAGCAAGCTGCCCGCCGGCGAGCTCAATGTGGCGGAGCCGGAGTTCATGAAGGAAGTGAACCGCCAGCTCGAGGAGACGCCCCTCGCCGACTGGAAAACGTATCTAAGCTGGCATCTGCTCAACGCCGCCTCCCCTTCCCTTTCCGGGCCGTTCGTGCTGGAGGACTTCGCGTTCAATTCAGCGTTTCTGAATGGCGCAAAGGAACTGAAGCCGCGCTGGAAGCGCTGCGCGGAGTCTACAGACCAGCTCCTCGGCGAGGCCCTTGGCAAGATCTACGTCGAGAAGTACTTCCCGCCCGAAGCGAAGGCGAGGATGCAGGAGATGGTCGGCAACCTGCGGGCCGCGATGGGCGAGACCATCGAAGGCCTGCAGTGGATGAGCGCGGAAACCAAGAAGCGTGCGCTCGAGAAGCTTTCTACGTTCAATCCGAAGATCGGCTATCCCGACAAGTGGCTGGATTACAGCAGGGTGCCGATCAGCCGCGACTCGTACTGGGACAACGTCCTCGCTGGGCGCGACTTCAACGTGCGCGACAACTGGTCGACCATCGGCAAGCCGGTGGATCGCGGCCGCTGGGGCATTACCACGCCAACCTCCGACGCGTACTACAACCCGCTGCTGAACGAAATCGTCTTCCCCGCCGGCATCCTGCAGCCGCCGGCCTTCAGCCTCGCGGCGAGCGATGCCGTCAACTACGGCGCCATCGGCGTGGTAATCGGCCATGAGATCAGCCACGGCTTCGACGACCAGGGTGCACAGTACGACGCACAGGGCCGGCTGAAGAACTGGTGGACAGACGCCGACCTCAAGGCCTTTCAGAGCCGGACGGCCTGTGTCGTCAAGCAGTTCGAGGGCTACTTCATCGAGCCGGGCATTCACCACAACGGCAAGCTGGTGCTGGGCGAGAGCATTGGCGATCTGGCCGGGGCGAGGATCGCGTATCGCGCGCTGAAGATCTCCCGGCGCGGTAAACCGCCGCTGCCGACGATCGACGGATTCACTCCCGAGCAGCAATTCTTCATCGCCTGGGGGCAGTTCCGCGGCGATGAGGTACGGCCGGAGTTCGCCCGCACCATGGTGCAGGGAGACCCGCATCCCGTGGCGAAATACCGGGTCATAGGGCCGCTCTCGAACCTGCCCGAGTTCCAGCAGGCCTTCCAATGCAAGGCCGACGCGCCGATGGTGCGCAAGGCGCAGGAGCGTTGCGACGTCTGGTGACGGTAGGTGAAGACGCGCTGAAGATATGCGTGGACTCAGCCGGTCAGCCCGATTCGACCGGCACGATCTCAGCGGTGATAACTCGCCGCCCGCGCAGCGCTTCAACGACGAGGGGCGTTCCGCTCGGCCAGCGGGAGAGCAACCGATGCAGGCCGTCCAGACCGCCGAGCGCTTCCCCACCGGCACCGACGATCATGTCGCCAACCTGTAGCCCCGCGCGGCCCGCCGGTCCGTCGGGCTCGACTTTCATCGCCTCGATGGCCACGCTCGTTCGCAGGTCAAGGGCGCGTACCAGCCGCCGATCGAGCGGCCGATCTCGACCCGCGATCCCGAGATAACCGCGACGCACGCGACCATGTGCCAGCAGCTCCGTGAACACCCAGTGCGCAGTATTGGACGGGACAGCGAACCCGATGCCCTGCGCGCTGGCGATAATCGCCGTGTTGATGCCGACGACGCGGCTCGCGCTGTCGGTCAAGGGTCCGCCCGAATTGCCCGGATTGAGCGGCGCCGTGTGCTGCACTACGCCCTCGATCAGACGTCCGTCGCGGCTGCGCATCGATCGACCGAGGGCGCTCACGACCCCCGCAGTTACCGTGGCCTCGAACCCCAGCGGATTGCCAATCGCAATCACGAGCTGCCCGGGCCGCAGCGATCCCTGCTCGGCGATGACGGCGTACGGCAGGTCATTGCCGCGAGCGCGCAGAACGGCCAGATCTGTGGCGGTGTCGGTCCCGTGCAGCTCTGCGGGCGCGGAATGGCCATCGATGAAGGTGACGCTCACACGGCCGGCCCGTCGGACAACGTGTTCGTTGGTCAGCAGGTAACCGTCCGGAGTCACCAGCACGCCGGAACCCTCTCCACCGCGGCCCCGATCGGATTCGACCTTGATGCTGACGACCGCCGGGCCGATCTGGTTGACCGCACTGATGACTGTTCGGGAGTAGGCGTCCAGGGCCTCGAGCTCGGCAGCCTGGCCTGGGTCAATCGGCGCGCGCATGCGCCACAGATGAGGTCGGAACGCTGACTTTCAAGAGACACCTCTAACTGTGTGTCGCTTCAGCCCCTGGACTCACGTAGGCAAACTCACCGCGCGGTGAGATATTGACGTCATGGACAATGGTGTATGTGTCGTCGTCGGCGTCGGGCCCGGTAATGGCGCTTCGATAGCACGACGCTTCGCGACGGACGGCTATGCCGTGGCATTGCTGTCACGGTCCACCAGGTTCGCCGAAGAGTTGTGCCGAACCCTCAGTGGTGCAAAGGTCTACGCGTGCGACGCGACGAGCGAAACAAATGTCGCTGCAACGTTCAAGCGCATTCGTGACGAACTGGGCGACCCGGAGGTCGCTCGTCTACAACGCCGGCAGCGGTGTGTGGGGCGACATCGAGACCATCACGCCGGCGGACTTCGAAACTTCGTGGCGGGTCAACGCGCTCGGCACGTTGTTGACAGCCAGGCAGGTCATTCCTGCGATGAAGCGGCGCGGCACGGGCTCAATCATCCTGATCGGCGCCACGGCATCGCGGCGTGGCGTAGCGCGAACCGCGGCCTTCGCGCCGGCGAAAGCCGCCCAGCGGAGCCTTGCGGAGTCAATGGCCCGCCACCTGTGGCCGGCCGGCATCCATGTTGCGCTCGTGATCGTCGACGGCGTCGTCGACTTGCAGAGCACCCGTAAGGCGATGCGGGACAAGCCGGAGAGCTACTTCGTCAGGCCCGATGACGTCGCTGCGACGGTTCGATGGCTCAGCCAGCAGCCACGGTCGGCATGGGCCTTCGAGGTCGAGGCGCGGCCTTTCGGAGAATCCTGGTAGCGCGCAACCGCGCCCGGCCCGATGCACTAAGCTGCATTCTTGCGCCGGCTGCGAGATCGAACGTCCGGCAAGGCAATGGAGGTTGAGCAATGATTTCTGCGTCTAGGCGTATGACGCTCCTTGGCTGCGTGGTCGCGATCCTGGGCATGTCCGCGCCGGAGTCGGCTCGAACCGAAAATGCGGTTGCCGCGACGAGCAGTGGCCGGCCCCGCGTCGGGCTCGTGCTCGCCGGCGGCGGTGCCAAGGGCGGTGCGCATGTCGGCGTGCTCAAGGTGCTCGAGGAGCTGCAGGTACCGATCGACTGCATCGCGGGCACCAGCATGGGCGCGCTGGTCGGCGCCGGCTATGCCTCGGGCATGCCGGCCGCCGAACTCGAGCGTTTTCTGGTCGGCATCGACTGGGGGAAGGTCGTCGGCGGACAGGGTCGCCGGGACCTCGAGCCGATCGAGCAGAAGCGCGACGGCGCGACCTACAGCAACAGCCTCGAACTGGGCCTTGGGCCCGACGGCGTAGTGGTGCCGGGCGGCCTGGTCAATACGAGCAGTATCGAGGACCTGCTGCGCAGCTTCGTTGCGAGCGCGAGGCTCGAACCCAGTTTCGACCGGCTGCCTATCCCCTACCGCGCGGTCGCGACCGATATGGTCTCGGGACAGATGGTTGTCCTGCAGGAAGGCGATCTCGCGACCGCAATGCGGGCAAGCATGGCGATCCCCGGCGCATTCGCACCCGTCGTCACCGACAAGTACGTTCTGTCCGATGGCGGACTGGTCCGCAACATTCCGATCGATGTGGCTCGGAACTTGTGCGCAGACGTAGTCATTGTCGTCAATCTCGTCGAGCCGCCGGCCCGGCGGGAGAAGCTCCAGTCGGCCATTCAGCTCCTCAGCCGAACGATGGACGTGATGATCGAAGCGAATGAGCAGCTGCAGTTGCAGTCGATAGGACCGAACGACGTGCGGGTGGACGTCTACATGGGCGACATCACGACGTCCGATTTCGAGCGCGTACCCGAGACGATTCCGCTCGGCGAGAGCGCTGCGCGCAAGATGGCCGACGCGCTGCGCCGCTACGCCGTGCCAACGAGCGAGTACGTCGCCTGGCGGACAAGAGTCACCTCGTCCCAGCAGATCGACGCCCGACTTTCAGGGGTGCGCTTCGAAGGCCTTGATCTTGTCAATCCCGACTACCTCGCGACGCGCAGCGAGGTCAAGGCTGGCGAGGTCGTCGACACCTCGAAGATCAGCCAGGAGGCGCAGCGCATGTCTGTGCTCAGGGATTTCGAATCCGTTGGCTATCGTCTCGAAGGCGACCCGGATGCGCCGGCGCTCGTTTGGCTCCCGCAGGAGAAGCGCTGGGGACCGGGTTACCTGAAGGTCGACCTCGGAATGTATTCCTCCGAAGGCGGCGATGTTACGTTCGCAATCTACGGCAAGTACGACCGGACGTGGCTCAATTCAAGCGGTCTCGAGTCCCGTACGGAAATCCAGCTCGGCGGGGAGAACCTCGTCTCCACCAGCCTGCTGCAGCCGCTCGACACCGCTCATCGCTGGTTCGTCGAACCGCGGGTCTTCTGGTCACGCTCGCTGGAGGACATTTTCCGCGACGGAGAGCGCCTCGCACGTTATCAATTTCAGGATACGGCGGCGCAACTGGATTTCGGTGTCAACATCGCCGACGTAGCGCAGGCACGGTTGGGTTATCTGTACGACCGTCGGTCCGTCGACGTGGATATCGGTCTGCAACTGCTGCCCGAGATCGACGCGAAGGATGCCGGCATCACGGCGCTTTTCGAGTACGACACCCGCGACACGGCCTTCAATCCGACACGCGGGCTCGCCGTGGCTGCCGAATACATGCGGAGCGACGATGCGCTCGGCGCGGACCGAGACTGGGAGCGAGCGGAGCTCGGCGTCGGCCTGGCACTACCGCTGCTGCGGCGGCGGGACGTGTTGTGGTTGACCCTTGCAGGCGGGTCGGACCTCGGCAGCAACCTCCCGCCCGATCGCAAGTTCCCGCTTGGCGGTCCGGGCAGTTTTCCGGGGCTCGAGCTCGGCGAGCTGCGAGTCGGCAGCTACTGGACGGCGAGCACCGGCTACCTGTGGAAGTTCAAGGACATCATGACTCTGCGGAACCAGGCCTGGTACCTCGGTGTCCAGGTGATGGCGGGCGCAGTCCATGACCGCATCGACAACATCTCGGGCGAGGACTTGTACGGAGGCGCCGTGTACCTGACAGGTCGCACGCCGGTTGGCCCGCTGACCGTGGGTGTCGGCGCCACGACGACGGATTCGTGGAGTCTGTGGGTGGCTGTCGGGCGGCCGGTCGGACGGGGCACGATCCTCGAGAAAGGGATCTTTCGATAACACCGTCCTTCGCGTCAGTCGGGCTCCGGTGCGTACACGTAATGCCAGGGCTCGCGCGGCGACTCGAGCGGTCCTTGCAGGCGTGTACTCGTGCGGGTGACGACTTCTTTCAGTCGCTGCGTCCAGCCGGGCGCGTCCCATTCGCGGGTAGTGTGCTCGGCGTCGGTGCCGGCGACGATGACTCCAGCGCGCTCTACCTGGAAGTCAAAAGCGCGTGACTGGCCGTGCGCGGACAGACCGGGGGCAGCGAGCGTGACGGGCACGGCGAGGGTCCACCCCGCGAGCGCGTTTCGCAACCAGTCGGCGCGGGTGCCTGATTGCCGGTGCGCGGATGCTTGACGAAGCTCCGTCAGCAGGGCCTGCGCGGCGGCATCGACCGATGCGTTGCTGTTCCAGCGCTCGATCTGCACATCGAGGCTGCGCACTTCCCGATTGACGTAAAGGGTATAGCCGGGAAAGGCGGTGGCAAACGCCGCCGTAACGCGGTCGAGCTCGGCTTGCGCGTCGCGAAACTCCGGCGTCCGCTCAAACTCGCAGATTTCCCGCTCCGACCAGCTCCATCGCTCCGGAAGCGTCGGCCCGGCGCGCAGGTAGCTGCGCAGCGCGAGCAGGCGTCGACCGAGGTCCGGGATGCGTGGCAATGTGCCCGCGACCCGCGGATCGAAATGCCTGGCGATCGTAGCCGCATCCTCTGCAAGCTCGGAATCGGACGCGCTGCGGCCCGCGGCCGGGCCTGCGACGAGCAGCACGAATGCGGCGCAGGCAATTGACACCCTCGCCGCCGGGCCGCACATTCGTGGCTTCGCGTACCGGCCGCCGCAGCGGCGCACTGGACTCGAATTCATCTCGACGGAGCGCCCGTGGTAATCAAATCAGTTATCCCATTCCTGCTTGCAAGCCTGGTGAGTTTCAGCGCCTGCGCCGAGAAGCCTTCGCCCGCCGACCTGCCACCACTCACGGTTTACAAGAGCCCTTCCTGCGGATGCTGCGTCAAATGGGTCGAGCACATGCGCAAGGCGGGCTTCATGGTGACTGTGAACGATGTCGATAACGTACACCCGGTCAAGATGCGCGTTGGAGTACCGCCGGGCAAAGGCTCCTGCCATACCGCCGAGGTCGCGGGTTACTTCCTCGAAGGGCATGTGCCGGCGTCCGACGTCAAGCGCTTGCTGAAGGAGCGCCCTGCGGCGAAAGGCCTCGCCGTGCCGGGCATGCCGATGGGTTCGCCCGGTATGGAAGTGCCGGACGGGCGCGCGCAGGCCTACGACGTGGAACTGGTCGCGGACGACGGTTCGACGAGCCGTTTCAGCAGCCACGGCGGATGACGGTCACTCGGGGATCACGTAGCCCGGCGGCAGCTGCCCGATCATGATCGTCTGGGTGCAGAGACGTTCGCGGATGCGCCATCCGGCGCTCGTGCGCGTCAACGTGTCTACGTAGTAGCCCGCGTTCGAGATGACTTCCTGCGTGCCATCCGCGCGCGCACGTCCCATCGGCGCAAAGAAATAACAGCGAGAGCGCGCCGCGTCGGGCGCCGGAAACTCGATGCTGATGTTGCTGATCATGTGCAGATTGATCGGCCAGGCCGCCAGAGCGCGGTCGAGCCATTCCAAGGTCGGGCGATATGGACCCCGCTTGCCGCCCGTGCTCGTGTAATCGATGGTTCCATCGGCCGTGAAGACCGAATCCATGAGCTCCCACTTGCGCTGATCCACCATCCAGGCGTACCGGTACAGGCATTCTTCGATCTCGCGATGGTCGTCGGTGCGTGGCGGGGTCATGCGGCGGGTTCCGTTCGGGTATTCTGTCGCGCGAGTCTAACGCGACCGCGGCATTCGCCGGGGTCGGGCAACGTGCCCTACAAGGAGCACCTTCGATGAAGAAATGGGTTCCAGCCCTCCTCGCCAGCGTCGTCTTCGCCGTGGCCACGGCGCAGGCCGACAAGTCGACCGGAGAGGTCCTCGACGACAACACGGTCAACGCGAGCGTCAAGTCCGCGCTGATTGGCAACAAGACGACCAAAGCGCACGACATCAACGTTGAGACCTACAAGGGGGTCGTTCAGCTCTCAGGTTTCGTCGACACGGCTGCGGAGAAGGACGAGGCCGGCAAGGTCGCCGCGGGTGTCAGCGGGGTCAAGAGCGTCAAGAACAGCATCTCGATCGGCGGCAAGACCTCGATGGGTACGAAACTCGACGACACCGTCATGACCGGAAAGGTCAAGGCCGCTCTCATGGATGCGTCGGACGTCAAGAGCGGTCAGATCAACGTCGAGACCAAGTCGGGAGTCGTCCAGTTGTCCGGCTTCGTCGACTCGGCCGCGATGAAGGACAAGGCCGGAACAGTCGCGGCCGGTGTCTCGGGCGTCAAGGAAGTTCAAAACGTTCTCGAGGTAAGGACCAACTGACGAGTCAGGCCGACGCCCACCAGGCGTACATATGCACGCGTCCGGTCCGCACGTCGCAGAGCGCGCGGCGGACCTGG
This sequence comes from uncultured Gammaproteobacteria bacterium, assembly GCA_963728295.1. Taxonomy (GTDB): domain Bacteria; phylum Pseudomonadota; class Gammaproteobacteria; order Steroidobacterales; family Steroidobacteraceae; genus DATJKD01. The sequence goes on from CAVSKB010000024.1 coordinate 48,480, forward strand.
CCGTCTGCCTTCCACTCCTTGATCGCGACGCGGGCCGGCAACTGTACCGGCGACAGGAACTGCGTTTCGATCCGGGTCGGCATCGTCGGAGTTGGTTCCAGCGCCATGCTGCGTGCCAGTGACCACATGCCATGCGCGATTGCACCGCGCAGGCCGAAGAATCGCGCGGCGCGATCGCTCAGGTGGATCGGGTTGTAGTCGTTCGAGACGCGTGCGTAGTCCCAGGCGGTCCGCAGCGACACCGGCAATTCAGTGAGGACTGCGGCGTCCTTCGGCGCCTTCGGCGGACGCGGTGGCCGGCCCATGGGACGCTCGGCGGATACCGGCCACCTGGAAAGGAAGCAACAGGTCTCACGCCACAGCAACCTGCCCTCACCGCGGATCTCGGTGACCATGTCGAAGGCGAGGCCGGCGTCGGTGTGCCGGTAGCCCTGCGCGGAGACGTCGATATCGAGCGACTGGCCCGCACGCAGCTCGCCCATGCTCTCGATACTGTTGGTGAGGTGGATCAGCCCCATCGGCCGCAGCGGAAACTCCGGCATTGCAAATATCCGCAGGTGCAGCGGCATCGCGAGCACGTGCGGGTAGGTCACCGGCAATGATGCGCGCGAGTCGAAGCCGCAGACGCGGGAGTATCGGTCGGCCTTGTGCGCTCGGAACCGCAGGCCCTGCACCGACACCGTGATCGGGCGCGGCGACGCGATATCGGTGACGGGCGGGCGCGAACGGAGCATGACACTGGGGTAACTCCGCCATCCGGGCGGCGATCGCTTGAGCCGCACGTGGAGCGCGTCGGTCATGGTCGGGAGACCTCCTTGTCGATCGTGATCGCGATCTTCTCCTGGGGCGAGCGCCGGCTGCGTGCGCTGCCGACCAGATCGCCGGGCGCGGTGATCGCCGTGCCGCCGAATGCTACGCGTGCACTGACCTCGACTTCATCCACCGACGACAGGTTGCGCCCCTCGATCATCGAGTTCGCATCACTGAGCTCGATAGTCGCCGGCAACGCGTCGCTGGTCAGCCGGACCGCGGCGAGCGGCGGGCCGGGGATGCCGGGTTGACGGGCGGAGACGAACACGGGCACGACGGTCTTGAGGCGCGATGCCACGCCCTTGTCGATCGAGACGGCGACCTGGATGGTGCGGCCGCGTGCTGGCGGCGCCGATGTCGCGGCGCCATCGCCCGGCCTTTGCGCCGGCGTCACGCCTTCGAGGGCGGCGAGCTGTGTCTCGAGGATGCCGCGAATCTCGCCCGGCGGTTCCTGCGCGAGCAGCGCCCTGAACCGCCGCTTGGCTGTCGCCGCATCGTCGCTGCGCAGCGCGATCACGCCCGAGTACCAGAGCGCCTTCTGGTTGACGGGGTCGCTGTCGAGCACTTCGTCAATGATCTGCCGGGCCCGCCGCTGCGCCGCCGCATCGTTCGTCAGCACCAGCGCTTCGGCCAGATCGAGTCGCAAACCGGGATCGAGACCGCCGGTGAGTGCGATCGCCTTGTCATACGCCGTGACCGCCTGCGCGTACTGGCCGGTCATTACCCGGCTGCGGCCGAGCATGCGCCAGCCGGTCGCATCGTCAGGATGCGTGGCGAGCCGTGTCTCGATCTTTGCGATGGCCTCCTCGATCGATGCCGGCTGGGCCGATGGAGTCGCCGCCGACGCTCCCTCCCCTCGCCAGGGATAGCTCGTGATGCCGAGATAGAGTCCGACGGCGACGATCGGCACGACGATCGCAGTGATCACGCCGGTGATCGTCGCTGGCGCCGGGGACACTTCCTCGGCCGTCTCAGGACGGCGACGCAGCAGCGGTACGAGGATCAGCGCGAGCGCCGCCACGAGCATCGCGGCGGCGGCGACAAAGAATACCGTCACGCGTGCCCCGCCCCGGACCCTGCGTCGTCCTCGTCGACTTCGGCGGTGCGCCGCCGAATGAAACGCACGGCGACGCCGCCGCCAATCAAGAGCAGCAGCGCCGGCGCCGCCCACAACAGGAAGTTGGTGGCATTCAGGCGGGGGCGGTACAGCACGAAGTCGCCGTAGCGCTCGATCATGAACTGGCGGATCTCCGCGTCGGTGCGCCCGGCCTGCATCATCTCGCGCACCTCGCGGCGCAGATCCGCCGCGAGCGGCGCGGTGGAATCGGCGATCGTCTGGTTCTGGCATACGAGGCAGCGCAGTTCGCGATTGAGCCGCTCGTAGCGCGCCTGCTGTACCGGGTCCTGGAACGCGACCTCGCTGTCGAAGGCCCATGCGCCGCTGACCAGGCACCACAGCGTGAGGCCGATCACGACGTGCCGAGGGGTCACCTGCCTGTCTCCGCGGTCCGACGTGCCACCTCGATGAGCGGCAGGAATTCCGTACGCCAGACCTCGAGCGTCATCGGTGCGACGTGCTTGTAGAGCACGGTGCCGTCCGAACCGATCAGGAATGTCTCGGGTGCGCCGTACACGCCCCAGTCGATGGCGACGCGTCCCTCGCGATCCTCGGCGACCGCCGCGTAGGGATTGCCGAGCTCCGCCAGCCAGCGACGGGCGCCGGCGTTGTCGTCCTTCCAGTTGAGCCCGATAATCGGGACCACGTTCTGCGCGGCGATCTGCAGCAGCACCTCGTGCTCCTGGCGACAGCCCACGCACCAGGTGGCCCAGACGTTGAGCAGCCATGGCGCGCCGCGCAGCTCGGCGGTCGCAACCGGATAGCTCGGATCCTGCAGGCTTGGCAGGGAAAGCGCAGGCGCAGGGCGTCCGATCAGCGGCGAGGGCACTACCGACGGATCGCGGTAGAGACCGACGCGTAGAGCAACGGCGAGCAGCACGAACAATGCCAGCGGCAGTGCGTAGCGCCACATCGAATCTGGCCGGTCAGCGCACGGTCGCCGCGCCGTCGGCGCGCGCGCGTACGTCGGCTGCCGCCCGCTGCGAACGGTAGCGCCGGTCGGTGACGGCCACGAGGCCGCCCAGCGCCATGACGAGCGCGCCAAGCCATATGAATCGGACCATCGGCTTGTACTGCAGGCGCAGACTCCATACGCCGTCGCCGAGATCCTCGCCCATAGCGACGAAGAGGTCACGGTTCCATGCGGCTTCGATCCCGGCCTCCGTCATCGGGCTCTGCTGCACGCGATACACCCGCTTCTGCGGATGAAGAACCGCGACGGTACGATCGCCCCGGAGCACACGGACTTCCGCTTCGATCGCCTGGTAGTTCGGTCCCTGTACGGGGCGCGTGCTCACGAACTCGAAGGTGTAGTCACGCAGTTCGAAGCGCTCTCCAGGCGACAGCGCGATGTCCTTCTCGATCCGGTAGGTCTGCGTCACCGTCACGCCGAGCGTCAGCAGACCGACGCCCAGGTGAGCGACACACATGCCGAGCACCGACGCCGGTATGCGCTGCCGGTGCCGCAGGCGATCGACGGGCTCATACAGGGCCGACAGGATCACGAATCCGGCCGCCGCGACGCCGACGGCGGTCAGCCAGTGAAAGCCGCCCCAGGCGAGCGCCGGCACGATGGCTGCCGCAGCGGCGGCAACGAGCGCGATGATCGTGAGCGGTCGCTTCAACGGTTCGAGCCGCGCCTTCTTCCAGCCGGCGTGCATGCCGATGCCCAGCAGCGCAAGGAGGGGCAGCATCGGCACGATGAAAACCTTGTTGAAGTACGGCGGCCCTACCGAAATCTTGCCGAGCCGGAGCGTTTCCAGGAAGAGCGGGTAGAGCGTGCCGATCAGGATCAGGCCGGTAGCCACCATGAGCAGCACGTTGTTGAACACCAGGAAGGACTCGCGCGATACGGCTTCGAAGCCGCCACGTGTGCGCAACTCAGGACCCCGCCATGCATAGAGCGCGAGCGACCCGCCGATGCACACGCCAAGAAAGGCCAGGATGAAGAGTCCGCGGCTCGGATCGCTCGCGAACGCGTGCACGGAAATCAGGACGCCGGATCGGACGAGGAAGGTCCCGAGCAGAGAAAGCGAGAACGCCACGATCGACAGCAGCAGCGTCCAGCTGCGGAAGAGTCCGCGTTTCTCGGTCACTGCCAGCGAATGAATCAGCGCGGTGCCGACCAGCCACGGCATGAAGGAGGCATTCTCCACGGGATCCCAGAACCACCAGCCACCCCAGCCCAGCTCGTAGTACGCCCACCAGCTGCCGAGCGCGATTCCGACGGTCAGGAAGAGCCACGCCAGCGTCGTCCAGGGTCGGGTCCAGCGCGCCCAGCGTGCATCGAGTCGGCCCTCGAGCATGGCCGCCACCGCGAAGGCGAACGCGACCGAGAAGCCGACATAACCGACGTACAGTATTGGCGGGTGCACGGCGAGCGCGAAGTCCTGCAGCACCGGATTCAGGTCGCGACCGTCCGGCGCCGCGGGCGTCAGCCGCTCGAAGGGATTCGAGGTCAGCAGTATGAAGAGGAGAAAACCCGAGCTGACCACGCCAAGCACGCCGAGCACGCGTGCGGCGAACGATTCCGGGAGCTGGCGGCTGAAGGCGGCCACGGCCAGCGACCAGGTCGCAAGCGCCAGCGCCCAGAGCACAAGCGACCCTTCGTGCGCGCCCCACACCGCCGCGAAGCGGTAGAACGCCGGCAGCGCGGAATTGGAATTCTGCGCGACATACAGCACGGAAAAGTCGTTGCGATAGAAGGCCCAGGCCAGAACGGCGAACGCCACGGCCACGAACACCCACTGTCCGGCGACGGCCGGGCGGGCGACCGCCATGTGACGCGAGGATCCCACCGCCGCGCCGACGAGCCCGAAGCCGGCCTGCGCAATCGCGAGCACCAGCGCCACGATCAGGGAGAAATGTCCGAGTTCGACACCCACATCGGCTCCGTGCTGTCAGTTGCCTGCCGTCGCGTCTGCTGCCGCCGGCTGCGCTGCGTCGACTTGCGGCCGCAGACTTTCCTTCACCTCGGGCGGCATGTAGTTCTCGTCATGCTTGGCGAGCACTTCCTCGGCGACGAAGGTGCCGTCCGGCCCGAGTCGCCCGCGCGCGATGATGCCCTGCCCTTCGCGAAAGAGATCCGGCAATACGCCGGTGTAGCTCACCACCACGCGCTCGGCGAAGTCGGTCAACGTGAAATGCACCTCGAGGCTGCCGGAGGCACGCCGAACCGAGCCCCGCTCGACCATGCCGCCGACGCGGAAGACGCCGCCGGCCGGGGCCTCGCCCGAGCGGACCTGGCTCGGGTTGTAGAAATAGAGCAGGTTCTTCTGGAACGCCTGCAACGCGAAGGCGGTCGCCGCCGCAACGCCGCAGATCATGAGCGCGACCGACCACAGGCGTTTGCGCCGCGGAGTCATGGCTTGACCGCGCGCCGCCGTGCCGCAGCGAGCGCCTCACGTCGCAGGCGCAGCGCGGACCAGGCGTTCCAGACGAGCACAGCCGCCGACAGGCCCCAGGCCGGCCAGACGTAGCGCGCATAGCCGCCCATCGCCAGGAAATCCCCGATGTCCACGCCTCAGCCGACCTCCTCGAGCCAACCGGCGCTGCGCTCGCGCCGCAGGATCTCGCCCTGCAGGCGGCGGCACAGCAGCCAGCCAAAATAGAGCTGGTATCCGGCCAGCATTATGAACAGTGGCACGAGCATTGGCAGCGCAATCGCGGGCTTCGCGAGCCGCGTCACGCTGGCGGGCTGGTGCAGCGTGGTCCACCACTCGACCGAGTAATGGATGATCGGGACGTTTATCACGCCCACGATCGCGAGGACCGCGCTCGCACGATCGGCGCGTTCGCGGTCGTCGAACGACGAACGCAGCGCCATGTATCCCAGGTACAGGAAGAGCAGGATCAGCTCCGAGGTCAGTCGTGCATCCCACACCCACCACGTGCCCCACATCGGCTTGCCCCAGATCGAGCCGGTCGCCAGCGCGAGAAACGTAAACGAGGCGCCCACCGGCGCGCACGCGGCAGCCGCGGCGTGCGCGAGCTTGATCCGCCAGATGAGTCCGATGGCCGCTGCCATCGCCATCACCACGTAGACGAACAACGACATCCATGCGGCGGGCGCATGCACGTACAGGATCCGGAACCCGTCGCCCTGCTGGTAGTCGGCCGGCGCCCGCACCAGTCCCCAGTACGCACCCGCGAGAATGAGCGCGAGCGCCGCCCAGCCGAACCACGGCGCGAGCCGGTCGAGGATGCGGAAGGCGTGCGGCGGCGAGCCGAGCTTGTGTATCCAGGTCCACATGGATTTGCGGTCGTCCCCTCAGCCCTCGGTGCTTATCCTCATCGCCGCCGACATCGCGAGCGGACCAAGACTCCACGCGAGAAAGAACATCGCCGCGAGCAACTGCAGGGGCCCGGCCGCAGGTTGCCCGGCGAGCGACTGCTCCACGGCCCGCGCACCGAAAATCAGGAGCGGCATGGCCAGTGGCAACACCAGCAGGGAGAGCAGCACGCTGCCACGCCGCACACCGACCGTCAGCGCCGCACCAATCCCGCCAAGAACGCTCAGCGTCGCAGTGCCGAGCGCAAGCGACCCCACCAGAGCTGGCCACACGGACGAGGGCAGCCCCAAGGCGGTGGCGACCGCCGGTGACACCAGAACCAGGGGCAGCCCCGTCAGAATCCAGTGCGCCACCACCTTGGCGAACAGCAGCCACGCGAGCGGCTGACCGGACAGGACCCATTGTTCCATCGTGCCGTCTTCGACATCCGAGCGGAACACGGATTCCAGCGCGAGCAGCGAGGATAGCAGCGCGGCTACCCAGACGACACCACCGCCGACGACGCGCAGCACGGCGAGCTCGGGGGTGGTGGCGAGCGGAAACAAGGTCGTCACGACCAGGTAGAAGATGAGCGGCTGGGCAACCTCGTCCCAGCGCCGCCAGGCGAGCGTGAGCTCCCGGCGCACGACGAGCCGCATTGCCGCGATCAGCCCGGCGGACTCGGTCATGCGAGCTCCAGCCGGCGGACACGTGCGTCGTCATCGAGCAGGCGCTGGTGTGCGGCGACGACCGCGAGGCCGCCGCGATGCAGATGATCGCGGATCATCGACTCGACGAGCGCGAGACCAGCGGAGTCGAGATTGGTCGCGGGCTCGTCGAGAATCCAGAGTGCCGCGGGCCACAGCCACAGCCGCGCCAGACTCAGCCGTCGACGCTGGCCGGCGGACATGACGCGCACCGGCAAATCCGCACAGTCGACGATGCCGACGCGCTCGAGCGCGCCGTCGATCTCAGTGCCGGCCAGCGGGCGCCGCACGCCGACCAGGTATCTCAGGTTCTCGCGCGCGGTGAGGTCAGTCTTCAGCGCATTTGCATGACCGAGATAGGCGAGCTCGGCGAAATACTCCGCGCCAACGCGGCCGACCGCGCGGCCGCGCCACAGTGTCTCGCCCGATTCCGGCGCCAGCAGGCCGCACAGCACGCGGAGCAGCGTCGTCTTGCCGATGCCGTTCGGGCCCACGACCTTGCAGCACTCGCCTGATGCCAGCGCGAATGACAGGTCCTTCAGAACGTGACGCTCGCCCCGCCAGGCGTTGATGTCTCGTGCCTCGAGCACGGCCCCGGCAGTCGTCACGCGGGGGCATCCTGCGGCGCAAGCCGCACCAGCTCGGTGCCCTCGTCCACCCGCTCCCCGGCCGCTACGCGCACGTCGGTAACGATCGCGTCCCAGGGCGCGACCAGCGAATGCTCCATCTTCATCGCTTCGAGTACGACGAGGACAGTGCCGCGCGCGACGCGGGCACCCGCTGTCGCACGGACGTCGAGCACGTGCCCGGGCATGGGCGCGCGCAGGTGTCCCTCGTGCTCGGCGGACGAATGCGGGTCGCGCCCGGGGTTCTCGGCGAACTCGAACGTCCGGCAGAGCCTGCGCAGACGCAGACGGCCGGCTGCGTGCTCGATCATCGCCGTCACCGGGCGGCCGTCGATCGATGCCGCGAGGCGTCCGTCCACGCATCCGTCGACGGCGATGCGATGTACCGCTCCGTCGAGATCGACACGGAACCGGCCGTCATCGCGTTGGACGCGTAGCCAGTGAGCGTCGTTGCCGCTTGCAAGCGACACGCGGACCGCAGGCGGCTGATTCAGGCGAAACCCGTCGCGCGCATCCCACGGCGACGGCTGTGCCGTGCCCGCGGCGTCGTCGACCGAGAGGCTCGCCACTGCCGCCAGCAACCAGGCATCACGGACCTCCACGGGTGGAATGCCGGCGCCGGGCTGCAGCTCGCGCTCGAGCAGCCCGGTGTCGACTTCGCCCGCAAGCACGCGTGGATGGCCCAGGATGTCCCACAGGAACCGCGCATTGCTGCGCACACCCTCCACGTCCGTTTCCTCGAGCGCGGCACGGAGACCCGCGAAGGCCGCGCCGCGATCGTGGGCCCAGACGATGATCTTGGCGAGCATCGGGTCGTAGTGGACGCTCACCTCGTCGCCCGCCTCGAAGCCGCTGTCGACCCGCAATTCCCGGGTCGGCTCAGGCAGACGGAATCGCTTCAGCCGGCCGGTCGAGGGCAGAAAGCCGCGCTCCGGATCCTCGGCGTACAGGCGTGCCTCGACGGCATGACCGTGTCGGCGGATCTGGTCCTGCGTGAGCGGCAAGGATTCACCCGAGGCGACGCGGAACTGCCACTCGACGAGGTCGAGCCCGGTGATCATCTCGGTAACGGGATGCTCGACCTGCAGGCGCGTGTTCATCTCGAGGAAATAGAAGCCCTGACCGTCGTACAGGAACTCGACGGTACCCGCGCCCTGGTAGGCCACGGCGCGCGCAGCAGCGACCGCGGCGTCGCCCATGGTTGCGCGCGTCTGCTCGTCGATACCCGGGGCCGGCGCTTCCTCGATCACTTTCTGATGGCGACGCTGCAGCGAGCAGTCGCGCTCGAACAGGTGCACGACGTTGCCATGCGCATCTGCAAATACCTGGATCTCGACGTGCCGGCCCCTTTCAACGAAACGCTCGAGCAGCACCCGGTCGTCACCGAAGGCCTTGGCGGCCTCGCGACGCGCGCCAGCAAGCGCGTCGGCAAACTCCGCGGCCGCGCGCACGATGCGCATTCCCTTACCGCCGCCGCCCGCCGTGGGCTTGATGAGCAGCGGAAAGCCCATGCGTCCGGCCTCCCGCTGCAGGTGTTCCGGCGCCTGCTCGGCATCGTCGTAACCGGGGAGCACCGGGACGCCCGCGGCCGCCATCAGCCGCCGCGCCTCGCTCTTCGATCCCATCTGCAGGATCGATGATTCGGGCGGGCCGACGAAGACCACGCCCGCCTCGGCGCAGGCTCGCGCGAACCGTGCGTTCTCGGACAGGAAGCCGTACCCGGGATGGATGCATCGTGCGCCGGTCGCACGAGCGGCGGCGATGATCGCCGGCACGTTGAGATAGCTCTCGCGCGCGGGTGCCGGTCCGATCGCGACGGCCTCGTCGGCGAGCCGCACGTGCAGGGCGTCGCGATCCGCCTCCGAGTACACGGCGATCGTGCGCAGGCCGAGACGGCGCGCCGTGCGTATCACGCGGCAGGCGATTTCACCGCGGTTGGCGACCAGCACGCTGTCGAGCATGGGCACCGCTTACATCCGGAAGATGCCGTACCGGGATTCGCCCGGATCCGGCCGCACCGTCGATGCCGCCAGCGCGAGCGCGACCACCGCCCGGGTGTCGGTGGGGTCGATCACGCCATCGTCCCAGAGCCGCGCGCTCGCATAAGCCGGGTTGCCCTGGTGATCGTACTGGCCGCGGATCTCGTCTCGAAACGCCTGCTCGTCGGGCGCCGACCAGTCTTCGCCCCGCCGCTGCATGCCCTCGCGCTTGACGATCGCGAGCACCGTGGACGCCTGCTCACCGCCCATCACCGAGATGCGAGCATTGGGCCAGGTCCAGAGAAAACGCGGACCGTACGAACGGCCGCACATCGCGTAATTACCGGCGCCAAAGGAGCCGCCGATGATCACGGTGAACTTCGGCACGGTGGAGCAGGCGACCGCGGTGACCATCTTGGCGCCGTCGCGGGCGATGCCGCTGCTTTCGTACTTGCGGCCGACCATGAAGCCGGTGATGTTCTGCAGGAAGAGCAGCGGAATGCGCCGCCGGTTGCACAGCTCGATGAAGTGTGCGCCCTTGAGCGCGGACTCGGAGAAAAGCACGCCGTTGTTCGCGATGACCCCGACCGGGTAGCCGCCGATACGGGCATGACCGCAGACGAGCGTCGTGCCGTAGAGCGCCTTGAACTCGTCGAGCTCCGAGCCGTCGACGAGCCGCGCGATGATCTGCCGGACATCGTACGGATGACGCGTGTCGCGCGGCACGATTCCGTACAGTTCCTCGGCGTCGTAAAGCGGCGCCCGCGCGGATGCCGGTGGCGGCCGGGCGCCCGCGTGATTCAGGTTGGCGACGAGACGGCGCGCCATCCACAACGCGTGCGAATCGTTGTCGGCAAGGTAATCGACGACACCCGACTGCCGGGCGTGCACATCGCCGCCGCCGAGGGACTCCGCGTCGACACGCTCGCCGGTGGCGGCCTGCACCAGCGGCGGGCCGCCCAGGAAGATCGTGCCCTGCTCGCGCACGATGATCGATTCGTCGCGACATCGCGGGCACATAGGCGCCGCCCGCCGTGCAGGAGCCCATCACGACGGCGATCTGCGGGATCCCGAGACCGGACATCTGCGCCTGGTTGTAGAAGATCCGGCCGAAGTGATCGCGGTCGGGAAACACCTCGTCCTGCCGCGGCAGAAAGGCGCCGCCGGAGTCGACGAGGTAAATGCACGGCAGCGCGATTGTCGAGCGCGATCTCCTGCGCGCGCAGGTGCTTCTTGACGGTGATCGGGTAATAGGTCCCGCCCTTCACCGTCGCGTCGTTCGCGACGATCACGCACTCGATGCCGCCCACGCGCCCGATCCCCGCGACGACGCCGCCGGCCGGCAGCCAGTCGTCGTAGAGCTCGTGCCCCGCGAGCTGCGCCGATCTCGAGAAAGGGCGATCCCGCGTCGAGCAGCCGGTCGACGCGGTCGCGCACGAACATCTTGCCGCGCCCTTCGTGCTGCGCGCGTGCTGCAGCCGAGCCGCCCTGCTCCACCCGCGCGATCAGCGCCCGCAGTTTCTCGGCGAGTCCGCGGTTGACCTGCGCATTCGCAGCGAACTCCGCGGAGCCCCGATCGACCGACGATTCGATGACGCTCATTACCGGGGATCCGATACCCGTCAGTCCTTCGGTTCCGCCCGCCGGCTGGCGAGGATGCGCTCGGCCTGCCGCATGTGCGGCATGTCGAGCATGCGGCCGTCGAGCTGTACCGCACCGCGGCCCGGGGACGAGCGGAAAGCCTCGAGTACGCGCTCCGCCCAGCTGATCTCCTCGGCCGAGGGTGTGTAGGCCTTGTGGATCGGCGCGATCTGCGCCGGGTGGATGGCGATCTGCCCGGAGAAACCCGAGCCGGCGTGCCTCGCGCGAACGGCGCTCGATCGCCGCCGGGTCGCGGAACTCGATGTCGATCGTGTCGTACGCCGGAACGCCTGCCGCACCCGCCGCCAGGAGGCACAGCGACCGCGCCAGCAGGAACGGCGGCTCGTAGGCGCCATCCGCAGTGCGGTTCGCCTCCGCACCGATGTCGGCGGCGAGATCCTCGGCGCCCCAGGTGAGGCCTGCGACACGCGCGGGCAGCCGTCCCCAGCTGCCGAGGCTCAGCACGGCGCGCGCCTTCTCGGTGACGATGGGCAGCATCGCGATCGCGCCGCGCGAGATTCCGTTCGCCGCCTCGAGCGCCTCGAGCCAGTGATCGACGCGCCACAGGTCGTCGAGCGACTCGGGCTTCGGCAGCAGGATGCCGTCCGGCCGCGCCGCGATCACGGCCGTGAGATCGGCGAGCGCATCGGCGCTGTCGACGGGATTGATGCGCACCCACTGCGGCACCGCACGGCTCACGGATGCAAGGTGCCGTGCGACCTCGATACGCGCTCCGCCGCGGCGATCGGCCGTGACTGCGTCCTCGAGGTCGAGGATCACGGCGTCCGCGCCGCTCGCCGCAGCCTTCGCGAAGCGTTCCGGGCGGTCACCCGGAACGAACAGCAGTGAGCGCATCAGCCGGCCGCCTTGCGCTTCATCAGCGCGCTGCGCTTGCAGGCGCCAACTTCCTCGTTGCGCTGATTGAAACAGCGATGGATGAACACCACGATGCCGGCATCCGGTCGCGAACGACTCTCGCGCATTTCGTGTACGGTCGTTTCGGCGCGCAGAGTATCGCCCGGAAATACCGGGCGGGGGAACCGCACCTCGTCCCAGCCAAGGTTGGCGATCGTCGTGCCGAGCGTCGTGTCCCCCACCGAGATGCCGACCATCAGCGCGAGCGTGAACGCGCTGTTGACGATGCGGGTGCCGAACTCGGTGCCCTTCATGTACTCCTCATCGAGGTGCAGCGCGGCCGGATTGTGCGTCATCGCGCTGAAGATCAGGTTGTCCGTTTCGGTGACAGTGCGCCTGAGCACGTGCTCGATACGCATCCCGACCGAGAACTCCTCGTAGTACAGCCCTCCCATCGGCATTGCAGCACTCCTCTTGTCAGTCGGTCGCGGCAAAAAGCTCACGGCCGATAAGCATGCGGCGGATTTCGCTGGTGCCGGCACCGATCTCGTAGAGCTTCGCGTCGCGCAGCAGGCGACCTGCGGGAAAGTCGTTGATGTACCCGTTGCCGCCCAGCGCCTGGATCGTCTGCAGGGCCATCTGCGTGGCCTGTTCCGACGCGAGCAGAATCGCCGCGGCCGCGTCCATTCGCGTGGTGTGTCCACGGTCGCAGGCCTGAGCCACCGAGTAGACGTAGGCGCGGCAGGCATTGGTCATCGTGTACATGTCCGCCAGCTTAGCCTGCATGAGCTGGAAGGCGCCGATTGGCTGGCCAAACTGCCGGCGCTCGTGAACGTACGGCAGCACCAGCTCCAGGCCGGCACGCATCAGTCCCAGGGGACCGCCGGCGAGCACCACGCGTTCGTAGTCGAGCCCGCTCATCAACACCTGCGCACCGCCCCCGACCTGGCCGAGGACGTTCTCCACCGGGACCTCGCAATCGTCGAAGACGAGCTCGCAGGTATCGGAACCGCGCATGCCGAGCTTGTCGAGCTTCTGGGCGGTCGAGAAACCCTTGAAGCCGCGCTCGATGATCATGGCCGTGACGCCGCGATTGCCGAGCGACGGGTCGACCTTGACGTAGACGACCAGCAAGTCGGCGGTGGGGCCGTTCGTGATCCACATCTTGCGGCCGTTCAGTATGTAGCGGTCGCCGCGCAGGTCGGCGCGCGTGCGCATGCTCATGACGTCGGAGCCCGACCCGGGCTCGCTCATCGCAAGCGCACCGAGATGCTCGCCCGAGATCAGCGCGGGCAGGTGCTTCCGCTTCTGCGCATCGGTTCCCCAGCGGCTGACCTGGTTGACGCATAGGTTCGAATGGGCGCCGTAGGACAGCCCCACCGATCCCGACGCGCGGCTCAGCTCCTCCATCGCCACCACGTGTGCGAGATAGCCGAGGCCGGCGCCGCCGAACTCCGGTTCCACGGTGATGCCGAGCAGCCCGAGCTGGCCGAGACGCGGCCACAGGTCGCGCGGGAAGAGATTTTCCCGGTCGATGGCGTCGGCGCGCGGGGCGACCTCGGTGGCGGCAAACTCGCGCACCGTTTCGCGCAGCAGGTCGATGTCCTCGCCCAGGCCGAAATCGAAGTCCTGCACGGTTCATCCCTCCACCACTTGCACACCCGCCAGGCCGGGTGCATATTGTCCGACAATCCGATGATCAGTCAACCCAAGCCGCGTGTTCGCAAGCCCGGTCCGAGAACGGGTGCAAGGAACGGTCCCAGGCCGGTGCTGTTCGAGCGGCTCTCGCCGCAGCCGGCCTACCGCAGGGTCTCCACGGCCATCGAGGACAAGATTCTGCGCCGGGCGCTGCGACCGGGCGACATGCTGCCGACCGAGAGCGAACTCGCACGCCAGTTCGGCGTCAACCGCTCGACCGTGCGCGAGGCTCTGCGCCGGCTCGAATCGTCCGGGCTGGTCGACCGCGCCAACGGCGGCAAGCGACTGCTCGTCATCCGTCCGGGTTCCGCCGAGACGGTCTCGCGCGTCAGCCGCGCACTCGCGCTCGACGAGGTGACGTTCATCGAGCTGTGGGAGGCCATGCTCGCCATCGCGCCTCGCACTGCGGGCCTCGCCGCGGAACGGGCGCGCGACGAAGGCGCGGCGCGGCTCGACGAGGTGGTGGCCCGCGTCGAGGCTGCGCGCAATGCGGACGCGGCGGTCGGACTGGTCGTCGAGTTCTTCGGACTGGTTGCCGAGCTTTCGGGTAACCGGGTGCTGGTCATGTCGACGCAGCCGCTTACACGCCTGCTCGCGCCCTCGCTGCGCAGGATGATCGACCGCGTGCCACAGGCCCAGGCCCGCATCGTGGTGGCCGAGCGCTGCATCGCGGAGGCCGTGCGCCGCGGCAAGGCCGGCGAGGCCGAGACCTGGATGACCCGTCATGTCCAGGACTTCCGCCGGGGCTACGAGCTCGCCGGCATGGCGCTCGACACGCGCGTCGCCCTGCCCGCCTGACGACCGACCGCCGCGCGTCCGCCGGCGCGCGCCGGCCCGATAACCCCGCGCGACCCGCGGCTGCGTATACAAGCTCGAGTCTCCGCCTATACGAGGTGATTCGAGCCATGGACCGAGCCCGCGCCCACCGACCACGCATGTTCCGCCTCGCCGCCGGCCTGGCCCTCGCAATGGCGACTGCCACGCATCAGGCGGAGGCCCGCGCCTGCATCGCTCAGGTCGAAGTTTACGACCGTGCGCAGAGCCGCTCGCTGCCGACGTACCGCAAGTTCGGCAAGCGGTGGATCACTGGTGAGCCCGGGCACGAATACGATCTACGGATTCGCAATTGCGCCGACGTGCGGGTGCTCGCAGTAATCAGCGTGGACGGAGTCAACGTGGTCACCGGCCAATCCGCCTCGCCCTCGCAATCGGGGTACGTCCTCGAGCCCGGCGAGAACATGACGGTCGAAGGCTGGCGCAAGAGCATGGAGCGCACAGCCGCGTTCGTCTTCACGGATCCCGCGGATTCGTATGCAGCACGAACCGGTCGGCCGGACGATCTCGGCGTGATCGGTGTCGCGCTCTTCCGCGAGCTCAGGCCGAAGGTCGTGGCCCAGGAACGCGACTCGAACTTGTACGGGGCATCGTCACCCCGGGCGGAGCCGGTTGCGGAGGCAGCGGCGAAGTCGGATGCTGCGTCGACGGCTCGCAGTCGTCAGTCGGCCTCTCTCGGCACGGGCCACGGGCGCAGCGAGCATTCGCCCGCCCAATGGACCAGCTTCGAACGCGCGAGCGACGACCCCGACGAGACGGTCAGCATCCGCTACGAGACTCATACCGCATTGGTCGCGCTCGGCGTGCTCCCGCGCAGGGGGCTGCCGGATCGCGATCCGGAGCCGTTTCCCGCGCAGCTCGGCTTCGTACCGGATCCGTGACGCGAACCGCGTATGTCCGGAATTGTCGATGCAGGTTCTGCGCTCCATACTCCGATCCGCATGCAGGCGCGCGATGCCGGAGATACCGAGACCGACGAGGCGCTGATGCTGGCGTGGCAGGCGGGCGACGCGAGTGCCTTCGACCGGATCTACCAGCGCCATCGCGGCGGTGTGTTCCGCTATCTTCTGCGGCATTGCCGCGACCGCGCGACGGCCGAGGACCTGCACCAGGAGGTGTGGCTCAAGCTCATTGCGGCTCGTGCGAGTTTCAACGCCGCGGCGCGATTTACCAACTGGCTCTATTCCGTGGCGCGCAATCGCATGATCGATCACTGGCGGATGCATCCCGCACAGCGGCACGCTTCTCTCGACGATGAGGAGAACGGTCACGCGCTCGTGGAGCGCATCGAGGATTCGAACCCGCGTGGGAACCCGCAAGGTGCGGCGCAGGCGCTTGAGGAAGGTGCCTTGCTCGTTGCGGCGCTCGAGGCGCTCCCCGCCGCGCAGCGCGATGCCTTTCTGCTGCACGTGGAAGGCGGACTCGCAGTCGCCGAGATCGCGGCATTGACCGCGGCTCCTGCCGAGACTGTCAAGAGCCGACTTCGCTATGCATACAAACGACTGCGCGCGTCGCTGGGAGAGCCCGCATGAACGAGGAGCGGGTGCCGGGCAGCAGCCCTGAGGACCAGGAACTGGACCGCCGCTGGCGGAACCGATCCGTCGAGGAGCCGTCGAGCTCCACCGATATGCGGATACGGGCGGCCGCGCGGGAGGCGATCCAAACTTCCGCGTCGCATGCCGCTCGGGCGACGCACCGCACCAGGCGTTGGACGCGTTTTGCGCCCTTGGCAGCGGCGGCCTCGATTGCATTACTCGCCGTCGGCCTCGTGCGGCTGATACCGCGCGAGGAGTACCAGGCCGTTCCGACGCCGAAGCTCGCGCACCCCGACGAGGCACCTGAGCCAGCGACGGCCGCACCACCCGAACGGGAATCAGCCGTGGCGGACGCCGAGCATGCGTTGAGCGAACCGCTTCAGGCCCCGCGCTCCGAACCGCCTCCGGTGTCGGCGTCTCGTGGCGCGCTTGCGTACCCGACCGAGCGCGCGCGACCACCAGATTCAATGCCGCAGCGCGATGCACCGCGCGCACGCGACGCCGGGGCCGTCGCCGCCGAGGAGCCGCGTGCCACCGCGCCCGCGGAAGCATCCTCAAAGAACCAGGCAGCGATCGAGCAAGCAGCGAAGGCCAGCGAAGCGCCGCCGCCAAGCACGGCGATCACTACTACCGCAGCGGCGTCAGCCGCGCGGCACCGGCTCGAATCGGCGGGGTCTCTTGCCGCGAGCCCGGCTATCCCCACGGCGCTGGCAGCCCAGGTGCAGAACGACGCGGCGACGCGCACAGGCCTCGACTCAGGCTTGATCCGCATCCTCGCCGCCGATCCGGTCGAGTGGCTGGACGCGTCGCTGGGGTGTGAGGAGGCGCCCTCGTCTGCGCCTGAAGCACGCGTATCCGGCTACGTGGTGACAGTGGACGCGGGGGGGACGATCCTGCGCTATCACACGGATGGTCACGACCGGATACGAGTCTGCGAGGACGAATGAATGCGCCGTGGTGCCCGGGGCCGGAGTCGAACCGGCATGGGGTTGCCCCCGAGGGATTTTCTTACTCGCTACGGCTTTCGCCGCTACGCCCGTTCCGAACGTATTTGGAGTCTGGACTTTACCTTTGCCATGCCGCTGCTGTTTTCGGCACTCAGCGATTTAGGCAGGGGCCGTCAAGTCTCTACACTTTCATCGAGCCAGCGCGCACTCACTGTGAGCAGGCGTGGACCGAAGCTTAGTTCGGTATTGCAGCCACCCTCACGTGCTGCTGTTCCACCGAATTTGACCCCATTCACCGGACCGTTTCCGAGCCCGGTGCTCAATTGCTCAAGTCCCTTGCGTCTACCAGTTTCGCCACCCGGGCTTCGGGCGCCCGCGGGATTTTACACGCGTCGGTCCCCTCCTACGCGCGCATGCGGTTTCACCGATGCCATCGCTCGACACCCGCGTCATAGGATGCGGTTCATGACTGCCAGCACAGTAATCGGGTTGTTTCGAAACAGACGCGACGCGGAGTGCGCGTTCGATGCCGCGCTCGCGCGTGGCTTCGAGGCGCCGAACATCAACCTCGTGATGTCCGACGAGACGCGAACGCGATCGTTTCCGGCGGATCGCACCGCCGACACCGGGCTCGCCGACAAGGCTGCGGAAGGTGCGGCCGACGCGTCTGGCGGAGGTGTGCTCGGCGGCCCGGTGGGCGGAACGGTCGGGACGATCGCGCCCGTCGTCGCCGCCGTTGCGGTCGCGACATTGTTGCCGGGTCTCGGCCTGGTGCTGGCGGGACCGGTCGCGGCTGCGATCACCGCCGCGGGCGCGGTAGCCGTGGCGGGAGGTCTCATGGGTGCAATGGCGAACTGGGGAATCCCCAAAGAACGCATCGAGGTATTTGAAACAGGCATCCGCGATGGAGGAATCCTGATCGGCGTCACGCCGCACACGGCCGAGGAAGCCACGGAAATCGAGCGGCTGTGGCAGGCGTGTGGAGCGACACATGTGCAGCTGCTGCCTGAGGTGCCCGGAGTTCACTGAGGAGGTGCCCGTGTATATAACCAAGACCAACAAGGGAACACGAACCAGTGCGGCCGCGGTCGTAATTGCCGGCCATGCAGCGGTCATATACGCGCTCATGGTGACGATGGGCGTGGTCGAAGCGCCCCCGATCGTCGAGCCAATCAAGGCAGTGTTCATCGACACACCGCCGGTCGAGCCCGAGCCGTACGTTCCCCCGGAAACGCCTTCCGTCGCGCAGCAACCGGTCGTCGACGTGCCGCTGCCGGAGGTCCCGCCCATGACGACGCCGGTGGAAATCATCACGGTTCCCCCCGTGGCCGAGGTGCCGCCAAGCGCCGCGCCTTCGGCGCCGGCCGTGATGGAAGCAAAATCGCTTTCGGTGACGCGGCGTGTCGAGCCGGTGTATCCGCCGGCGTCGCGACGTCTCGATGAGAAAGGTGTCGTCGGCCTGCGCGTTCTGGTCGACGAGCGCGGCCGGCCGCGCGAAGTTCAGGTCGCCAAGTCGAGCGGCTTTGACCGGCTGGACGAGGCGGCGGTGACTGCCGTCCGTCGCTGGCAGTTCTCGCCTGCGATGCAGGAATCGCGCGCGGTTACCGCATGGACGCGCGTCAACGTGGATGTTTCAGCTGAATCGTTAGCCGTGGCGCGCGTGCGCCCGGTGTTCGGCTGCACTCGCTGCGCTGGTGCAGCGCTTCAACGAGGCGGAGCTCGTCGCCCAGTCTGCGGCGCTCGCTTTCTTTGCACTGCTGTCGCTTGCGCCGCTGTTGCTGATCTTGCTGTGGATCACCGCCGCAGCGGTACCGAGCGCGCGTGAAGCGTTCCTGGACCAGGTGGGGTTACTGCTCGGCCACGACTTCGGCACGGTCGCAGATGCGATCCTCACCAGCGCCGTGTCGAAGCCGGATACGGGCTCCATCGCCGGCATCTGGAGCGTCGCCCTGCTTCTGTTCGCCGCGACCGCCGTCTTCGGACAGCTGCAGAGCGTCCTCAACCATATCTTCCGGACGAGCGCCAAACGGCTCCCGGGCATCGTGGCGTGGTTGCGCAAGCGCATTTTCTCGTTCGGCATGGTGCTTGCGCTGGGATTCCTGCTGGTCGTATCGATGACGGTCAATACCCTGCTGCAGCTCGCGTTTGCTCGCGTTGCATGGCTGCTGCCCGCGGTCGCGGCAATCGTCACCTGGCTGATCTATGCACTCGCCTTTGCCCTGATGTTTCACTACCTGCCCGACCGGCGCGTCGGCTGGCGCTGGGCGCTGGTCGGCGGTGTGTTGACGGCGTCGTTGTTCGTGCTTGGGCGGGCGGTGATCGGCTGGTATCTCGAGCGCTGGAACCCAGGGGCGGCCTACGGCGCGATGGGTGCCCTGGTGCTGACCCTGCTCTGGGTTTACTACGCCGGGTTGATCGTGTTCATCGGCGCGCTGGTCACCGCCATGATCGACGAGCGGGTATCGCGGAACGCACGGATCAAGCCAGCTTGAACAAACTTGTGCGCTGCGGGTACCGTGAATCATGACGAAGCGAGCGCTGGAGAAGTACGCGGCAAAACGCCAATTCACGCGTACGCCCGAACCCCCGCCCGTACCGCGCAGCGCGCGTCGAGGGCCGCTGATGTTCGTCGTACAGAAGCACGCCGCGCGGCGCCTCCACTACGACTTCCGGCTCGAGTTAGACGGCGTGCTGAAGTCCTGGGCCGTGCCGAAGGGGCCGTCGCTCGACCCTGCTGACAAGCGGCTGGCCGTCCACGTCGAGGATCATCCCTACGACTACGCCTCGTTCGAGGGGCTCATCCCCGAAAAGCAGTACGGCGCCGGCAACGTCATCGTCTGGGATTGCGGCGTGTATTCACCCGACGAGGACGGACGATCTGCCTTCGAGGATCGACACGATGCTGAGCAGCTCCTGAGAGACGGTCTCGACAAGGGCAAGCTCAGCATCCTGCTGCGCGGCGAGAAGCTCAAGGGATCGTTTGCGCTGGTGCGCACGTCGACAGCCAACCAGTGGCTCATGCTCAAGCACAAGGACCGGTACGCCCAGCCCAACGACGTACTGGCGCGGGCCAGCTCGGTGCTTAGCGGCCGCACCGTAGAGGACGCCCCGCCTGAAGGGGCGCCGCAGATAGATGCGACACGCCTCGCGCCCAGCGGGCCGGCCGAAACGATGCCTGCACGACTCGCGCCTATGCTGGCCGAGATCGGAGGCCGGGCGCGCTCGGACGACAAGTATCTCTACGAACCGAAACTGGACGGTTACCGCGCCATCGCCTTCATGAAAGACGGCGCCGTACGCCTCCAGTCGCGAAGGGGGATCGACCTGACCGTGCCCTTTCCGGAGCTCGTCGCGGATCTGGCAGCGCAGCACGTCGGCAGCATGATTCTCGACGGCGAGATCGTCGCTCTCGGCGGCGACGGACGTCCCTCGTTCAATGCACTTCAGAACCGGGCCGGGCTCAAGACCGCCAAGGAGATCGCGCAGGCCCAGGGCGAATCGCCGGTGATATTCATGTGCTTCGACCTGCTGCACTTCGCCGGTGTCAACCTGCGGCAGAACGCGTATGTCGATCGCCGAAGGTATCTGTCGCAGTGCCTGCTGCCCGGCCCACACCTTCAGTTGGTGCATGCATCACGCGACGCCGAGGCCATGTACGCGGCGGCGCTCGACAGCGGGTTCGAGGGCATCGTCGCCAAGCGCAAGGACAGCCAGTACCAGCCAGGTCGCCGCTCCACGGCCTGGCAGAAGATCAAGGCGGCGCGGAGCGCAGAGTTCGTCGTGGCCGGGTACACGCAGGGCCAGGGGGCGAGAAACTCGCTGGGTGCGCTGCTGCTCGGCTACTGGCGTGGGGATGAGCTCAGGTTCGCGGGTCACGTCGGCTCCGGGCTCGACGAGGCGGGTGTAGAGCGACTCGGCAAGCGCTTCGCGAAGCTCACGACACGAAAGCGTGCGTTTGCGCAGCAACCACCGCTGCACAGGCCAACGACGTGGCTCGAGCCCGAGCTCGTGGCCGAGGTGAAATTCGCGGGATGGACTCCGGACGGACATCTCCGGGCACCGGTGTTTCTGCGGCTGCGGGACGACTTGTCCGCGGCCGATATTCGGGCTGGTCCGGACGGCCCGGAGTCGGGCTCCGCACAGCCGGGCAAGGTCGCCGATACGGCCAGCGACATCGAGGACGTCCTCCGGCAGCTCGATCAGAAGGGCAACCGCATCGATCTGCAGGTCGGCTCCGCGCGGATCCGTCTGACCAACCTCGACCGCGAGTACTGGCCCGGCGGCACACGCGGACGACTGCCGCCCATCACCAAGCGCGACTTGCTCCGCTATCTCGCGCGCACATCGCCATATCTTCTGACGCATCTCAGAAACCGGCCTCTCACGATGATCCGCATGCCGGAAGGAATCGACGGCGAGCGTTTCTTCCAGAAGCATTGGAGCCAGGAGCGGCCTGCGTTCGTGGAAAGCGTGCGGGTTTTCTCCGGGTCAAAGGACGAGCAGCAGGAATACCTGCTCGCCAACAACCTGCCGACGCTTCTCTGGCTGGGCCAGGTCGGCACGCTCGAATTTCATGTCTGGCACTCCCGCGCCGAAGTCGGTCCGGATGCGAAGAGCAAGCTCATCGATTACTCGAGCTCGCTCGAGGCACTCGAATCCTCGGTTCTCAACTACCCAGACTTCCTCGTGTTCGACATCGACCCGTATATCTACTCCGGCAAGGAAGCGAAGGGTGCAGAACCCGAGCTCAACAAGAAAGGCTTCGCGACCGGCCGGCGCGTCGCCTTCTGGCTGCGCGACCTCCTGCGGGAAATGTCGCTCGAATCGGTCGTCAAGACCTCTGGCAAGACAGGGCTGCACCTCTTCGTGCCGATCGAGCGAACGGTAACCTTCGACGAGGTACGGATGATCTGCGAGATGGTGGGTCGGCACCTGCTCCGATCGCACCCGAAGGAGGTCACGCTGGAATGGGCGACCGTCAAGCGGACCGGCAAGATCTTCATCGACTACAACATGAACGTCCGCGGCAAGACCCTGAACGTCGCCTATTCGCCACGCGGTGTCCCCGGCGCGCCCGTGTCCATGCCCCTCAGCTGGGAGGAACTGGAGGCGGCCGAGCCGGGGGACTTTACGGTTATGAACGCGGCGGACCGCTTGGACAGAACCGGTGACCGCTGGCATGATATCTTTGCGAGGAAACAAAGCCTTGCAAAGGCTTTCGCAAGTGTCGAGCGAAATAGGAACTGAGCAGAAAAAGGGAAAGCAAGATGGCCGCACCACGCTCTATCGGTAGCCTCACGATCTCGTTCGGGCTCGTTGCCATTCCAGTCAAGCTCTACACGGCAACCCAGTCGACCGGGCAGATCTCCTTCAACCTGCTGCACAAGGACTGCGGCTCGCGGCTCCGCCAGCAGTACGTCTGCCAGAAGGACGGGCAGATCGTCGAGCGCGACGACATGGTGAAGGGCTACGAGTTCGCGAAGGACCAGTACGTCGCATTCACGCCCGAGGAGATCAAGGCGCTCGACGAAGTCGGCACCCATGCGGTTGAGATCTCGGAGTTTGTGCCGATCGAGTCCGTCGATCCCGTGTACTTCGACAAGACCTATTACCTCGCTCCCGACAAGGGTGCGGCGAAGCCGTATACGCTCCTGACGGAAGCACTCAAGGAATCGAAGCGTTGCGCAGTCGGGCGTTGGGCGACCAAGGGCAAGGCGTACATCGTGATGCTGCGGCCCGTCGGCGATGTGCTCACGATGCAGCAGCTCCGGTTCGCGTCCGAAGTGCGGCCTGCGAACGAGATCGACGTCGCCAAGGCCGACGTGAAGCCAGGGGAAATGAAACTTGCGCGTCAGCTCATCGATCAGCAGCAGGCCGACCTGTTCGATCCCACCGCCTATGTTGACGAGGTCCGCGGCCGGATCGAGGCGGCGATCCAGCAGAAGGTCGAGGGTCATGAGATCTCGATCTCCGAGGGGCCCGCGCCGAGCACCGGAAAGGTCATCGACCTGATGGAGGCATTGCGCGCGAGCCTCGAGAAGACGGAATCCGCGCGGGCCTCCGCGACGAAGCTCGGGCCGCGCAAGGCTCCGAAGCGTGTCGAAGAAGCGACCCGACCGGCGCGCAAGACCTCGAAGCGGTAGCGCACCGCGGGTCGACATGCATTCATACAGCGTGCAAGACGTCGAGCGGGTACTCCGCTTGTCGCGCAGCACGATCAAGGGACTCATCGACGGTGGATTCGTCACGCCTGCGCGCGGCCCACGGCGTCAGTACCGCTTCTCCTTCCAGGACCTGATCGTGCTGCGAACCGCCCGGGCGCTCACCGAGGCCAACATCCCGACCCGCCGGGTGCGTCGCGCGCTCGACGAGCTCCGCCAGCACCTGCCCGAGACGGCGCCGCTCTCGGGGTTGAGCATCTGCGCGGTCGGCGAACGGGTCGTCGTACGTGACGGTCCGTCACGCTGGCAGGTCGACGACGGGCAGTATCTGCTCGCCCTCGATGTCGTCGTCGAACAAGGCGAACTCCACGTCGTCGAACGCAACGAGCCGGTATCGGAACCGGAGCCCCGGGACTGGTTCGAGGAGGGGCTAGCTCTCGAAGCCGACGATCCCGCCGCCGCGCGCGTAGCGTACGAGCGAGCTGTGGACGTGGACCCTTCGAACCTGGCCGCGTGGGTGAACCTCGGGCGTCTGCTTCACGAGCAGAAGAAGATCAATGACGCCGAGAGCGTGTACCGGCGCGCTCTCGCCGCCTGCGGACCTGACGCAGTGCTCTATTTCAATCTGGGTGTGCTGCTGGAGGATCTTCGCCAGCCCACCGCCGCGCTCGAGGCGTACCAGTCAGCGGTCGGCGAAGACCCGAGCCTCGCGGATTGCCACTACAACCTGGCGCGCCTCTACGAGTCGTTCGGCAAGCCGCAGCACGCGATTCGACACCTGGGTCAGTACCGGCGCCTGCTGGCGAACGAACCGCGTTGAAAACACTCAGAATTAGAACTGGTGGCAACTAGCCGCGCTAAGCCATTGATTATTCATGGTTCCCAGCCCGCATGAACCTCCTCGACAATGGCCCGCTTCACCAGCGTGGCGTTCTTAAGGCCGGGACGAAGCCAGACCGTCCAAGGCTATACTTCAGGTCGTCGACGAAGAACCAATAAGTGCAGATCGCCTGGGCATGTGCGGCCCCGGACGAAAAGCAAGAAGGCCGACGAGCGGCGGCCGCCAGCTTTGGGGAGTGCGGATATGCTCAAGGAAGAAATGGCCAAGGCGCAAATCGAAGCGGTCCTGCAGGCCTACGCCTACGACATCAATCGAATCATTGCCCTGGTCCCGCAAGGCAGCGCAAGCAGGGAAGCGCAGTCAAAGCTGGGGCACCTAAAGAATGCCATTCACAGCGACTACAAGCATCGCTACGCAATCGCTCGCAGCACTCAACTGACCCCGGCCGAACAGGCGCTCCTTGCGCGCGCGATCCGTGACATGTTCTTCGCCATTCAGGCCGTCGGCGTGAATTCGAATCCCAGCGTGGAGTGGCGCACGGCGTTGTCTAGTGTCGACACGGATATCCAGCGTTGCCTCGCTGAGCTCCGTGGCCCGGAGAAACCCGTTGAGTCTGTGACCACGGATTGGTTCTAGGACGGCGAAGTCGCCGGGCTACCGGACTCAGGTGCGAGGCGGCTGTGCGCGGGTAAGGTACTCGGGCACCGGCCGGCCCTGCGACGCGAGCCACGCCGCCATCCGACCCGCGACGGTGCGGACCGCCGGCCGCTCGAGCATCCGTGTGCGCCAGTCGAACAGGCGCGGCGTTGCGCCGGTCATGATCGCCCCTTTCCGCTCGCCAAAGAGCTGCGCCATGAAGAAAGCAATGTCGGCGTAGGAATATTCGCCGGCGAGGAACGAGCGCGATGCGAGCCGCGCATTCATCTCCTCGCAGAATCGGGATGCAGCGCTGCGGGCCGCGACGGCGGCCGGATCCGCCGGCGTTGCCTCGAGGCCCATGAGCTTGACGATGTGTGGAAAGAACACCTCGTCGGACTTCAACTCGAGCTGGCGTGCCTCGGCCCGTCCGGCGGGCGTTTGGGGCCAGAGGGGTGGTGCCGGAAAGGCATCCTCGAGGTATTCGAAGATCTGGCTGGAGTCGAAGAGCTCCACGCCGCCGTGAATCAGCACCGGCACCTGTTGCTTCGGATTGACGCGGATGACCTCCGGATGCTTGGGCTCGTAGCGGTCACCCTCCGTGAATGGCACGGCGATTCGTTCGAAGTCCAGGTTCTTCTCCAGGAGCGCGATTTCCGCCTTCGCGCCGAACATGGAGAGTGGTGCGGTATACAAGCGAATGGTGGTCATGGGCAGCTCGCCTGGCAGCAGTTGCCTAGCGCGAAGGTGGATCCGCTCCCCTAGACTAGTCCTGTCGCGTTCGCGCAAGAACAAATATCCCGGCGTTTACCCTTGGGGCCGCGACTGCCGCTCGACCCTCCGCAGCTGCGCCTATTCGATGTGCGTACGCTGCCGGGAACCTTCTTCTGCGGCGCGGGTACTCACTGGGGAGGTGAGATTCCGCCAATCACAGAGCGACGTGCCCCCAACGGAAGGAGGACGATCATGCGACGCCTTGCTTTTATTACGGCGGCCTTGGCCGCAGCCTCGATCGGGGCGCTGCCGCGCGCGGCGCTCGCAGAAACCGTGCATGTGCAGCTCACGAGCTATGAGGAGGTGCCTGCCCTCTCCACGGCGGCGAGCGGAGCATTCCGAGCATTCATCAATGACGCCGCCGGCACCATCCGGTACACGCTCTCGTACTCAGGCCTTGAAAGCGATGTGAAGATGGCGCACATCCATTTCGGCCAGCTGAGTGTGAACGGCGGCATCAGCGTCTGGTTGTGCCAGACCGCCGAATTCGTCGATCCGACCGGGCTCGCGCCGACCTGCGTGCAGTCCGGAACGGTCACTGGTCTGTTGACGCAGGCGAACGTAGTCGGTCCGGCAGGACAAGGTATCCCGCCGACGCAGTTTGCAGAGATCGTCGCCGCGATTCGCGCCGGCGTCGCCTATGTGAATGTGCATTCGTCCACGTTCCTGGGCGGGGAGATTCGCGGACAGCTCTGAGCGGCTATCGGCCCGCGCGGGTCGTTGGAGCGAACTCCGGGAGGTAATCGCCGCGAGTGGTACGCCGAGGGACAGGCGCGGCGATCGCATGTCGCGAAGATAGGGCGCGGTGCAGCAATGCAGCCGCTCTGCCAGCCAGCGCTGAGCGCAGCCGAACTGGCGCCTGGCGCAATTCGTTGATCGGGGTTCAGCTGCCATCGCGCGCGCCCCGGCGCCAACCTCTCGAGGCGCCACAACTGTGTCGGGTGGGTCGCCCACCCGACCACAACATCTATGGTCTATCCGTCGAAATTCGGCGCATAATGCGCCATCGGACACAAGATCTTGTGGTCGGGGAATCGAGCCAATGAGGACTGAGCCAATGCTGGTTGACGAGCTGCGCCGCGAAGTAGTGCGGTTGCGCGCTGCGCTTGCCGAAGCGATGGATTGGAACTGGGGGAATGATCCGCCGCCCGCAGATGTCGTCGAGCGTCTAGAAGTCGTGCTTGGACTTCCGGAGGAGGCGCGCCCAATTCTCCGGCAGGCATCCAGTGTTCCGAGAGAGCGACCGGGAAGGTCGGCTTCACCAGTCACGGCGCCACCGCTTCCGAAGTCGGCTTGAAGGTAGCGCCTCTGCGCCGTCCATTGATCGACGCTGCATTAGCCGCTGATTTCGCGACGCACCTCGCGCGTTTTTGCGAGCACATGAGCAGTTGCAATCACGTTCACAGAAAGTGTGACCGTTATCACGATTTCCTCATGCGAGAGTTCCGCCTACGGATCCCCGCTTCCGATGGGCTCACTATGAACTGACGCCCCATTATTTCGAAGTGGGAGATACGGCCAGCATCGAATGCGGTTTCACGGAGCATGGATGACTAAGACACATGACGCGACGCGGCGAGCGCTTCTCAGGAAAGCAGCCTATGCCGCACCTGCGGTTTTGACTCTTCAGGCAACCTCGGCAGTGGCCAAGGCGGGATCGCAAAAGGAGCAGGCGACGCCAAAGAAGCCGAAGAAGCCAAACAGAAAGAAGCCCGCACGGCTATAGACGAGCGCCAGACCAGGGTCGGAAGCGCCTTGCGAGCGCTGCGCGGCACTAGTTAGATCCGCGCCTGCCGACCAGCGAACGGGGGAGGACGCCGGCCGGCAGGGGGACCGAGCGCGCGCACACCGAGAGACGCGCGTAACTCAAATTCACCGTATCGCATTGCGCCGTATCGCGCAGTGACCAACTTCCGGATTTGGTGCTGGAGGCTAGGGTCGGAATCGAACCGGCGTAGACGGCTTTGCAGGCCGCTGCATGACCACTCTGCCACCTAGCCTCGAAAGCAAATGACCCCGGGAGTGCCCGGGGTCAGATTTGCGAATCTGGAGCGGGAAACGAGACTCGAACTCGCGACCCCGACCTTGGCAAGGTCGTGCTCTACCAACTGAGCTATTCCCGCCCGGGCGTCCGTCAAGCGGTGGGAGCCTGAGGAACGCGAATTGTAGGGACCGTCGCCCCCGTGTCAAGCCGGGCCGTCACGCTGCAGCATCGGCCACGCCGCGCGCAGATAACTGCCCATCGACCACAACGTGAGCGCCGCCGCGGCTACCAGCAGTGCTACGCCGATCTCGTACATAGGCAGCCCGAAGACGTCGCGTCGGAACATCATCAGGCTCAAGCCCGTCATCTGCAGGATGGTCTTCCACTTGCCCATGCCGGACACCGCAACCTTGCGCGCGCGCGCCGACCTGCGCCATCCATTCGCGCAACGCGGACACCGTGATCTCGCGACCGATGATCACGATGGCGGTGATCACGATAAAAGTGCGCGTGTCGTGCCCCACCAGCAGCACGAGCGCCGTCGCGACCATCAGCTTGTCGGCGACGGGGTCGAGAAATTCGCCAAGCGGCGTCGTGTACCCGTAGCGCCGCGCGAGATACCCGTCGAGCGTATCGGTGAGGGCGGCCGCGATGAACACCACCGCGGCAATCGGATTGGACCACGGGTTCGACCAGTAGAAGAGCAGGACGACCAGCGGCACGGCGAGGATGCGCGCGATCGTCAGGACGTTGGGAAGGTTCGCGTAGCTCACCTGCGTTCAGGATCCCGGATTCATGCGCTCGAATACCTGAGCGGCGAGCTTGCGACTGATTCCATGCACCTTCGCGAGGTCCTCGATCGATGCCTGCCGTATGCCCTGGAGACCGCCGAATTGCTTCAGCAGATCCGTTCGGCGTTTCGGACCGAGCCCCGGAATCTCCTCCAGCGGCGACCTGCGCCGCGTGCTGTCCCGCGACCGTCGATGCCCGGAGATCGCGAAGCGATGCGCTTCATCGCGAATGCGCTGAATCAGACGCAACGCCGGCGAGTCCGGCGCAAGTATAAGCGGCGCTTCCTGACCGGCCAAGAAAAGGCGTTCCTGTCCTGCCCTGCGATCGGCGCCTTTCGCGACAGCCATGACCACGAGTCCCTGCACGCCGAGCGCATCGAGTGCCGCGAGCGCCGCGTTGAGCTGCCCGGGGCCGCCGTCGATCAGCAGCAGATCGGGCATTGGCGATTCGCCGCGCAGGACGCGTGCGAAGCGCCGCTCCACCGCCTGACGGAGTCCACCATAATCGTCGCCTGGTGTGAGCTCGCGCAGGTTGAATCGACGGTAGTCGCTCTTCACTGGCCCCTCGACGCCGAACACTACGCACGACGCCACCGCCGACTCCCCCATCGTGTGGCTCACGTCAAAGCACTCGATCCGTGCGGGCGGGCGCCCGAGCTGCAGCTCGCGTGTCAGAGCGTCGAGCTGCTCGGTCACCGTCGCGCGGCTCGAGGCGCGCATGCTGAGGCCCAGTTCCGCGTTCGTACGCGCCATCGCGAGCCAGCGCGCGCGCGTGCCGCGGATGTTCCGGCGGATGCGAACGGCATGCCCGCTCCGTTCGCGGAGCGCGGATTCGAGCACGTTGCAATCCTCCAATGGCAGGTTGACGAGGATTTCGGCGGGGGCGCCGCGCGCGAGATAGTACTGAGCGAGAAAAGCCGACAACGCCTCCTCCGCGCCGCCGAGCCCGCCCCTTGGAAAATAGTTGCTGCTGCCGAGGTTACGGCCGCCGCGCACGTACACCACGGCGACGCAGTATTCGCCGCTTTGCCCCGCGATGGCGACGGCGTCGATATCCTGCGCCGCGGCCCGCGTGACGGTCTGGCCGGACTGGACGTGCTTGAGCATCGAGATCTGGTCGCGCAGACGTGCCGCGTCCTCGAACTTGAGCGCCTGCGAGGCGGCTTCCATGCGCCGGCCGAGGTCGGCGATCACCTCGGTGTTGCGGCCGTCGAGCACGCGAATCGTATCGGCGACGTCCTGCGCGTACTCCTCGGGCGACACCAGGCGGACGCACGGTGCCCGGCAACGCCCGATCTGGTATTGCAGGCACGGACGCGACCGGTTCGCGAAGAACGTGTCCTCGCACTGGCGCACGCGAAACAGCTTCTGCAGCAGCAGCAGCGTTTCACGCGTCGCCACGCTGCTGGGATACGGGCCGAAGTACCTGTTTGATCCGCTGCGCGGCCCGCGATAAAACGAGATCCGCGGATATTCGTGCGCAGTGGCGAGCTGGATGTAGGGAAAGCTCTTGTCGTCGCGCAGCTGCACGTTGTAGCGAGGCTTGAGCCGCTTGATCAGGTTCGCCTCGAGCAGCAGCGCCTCGGTCGCCGAGGCCGTCACCGTGACCTCGATCCGCGACATGAGCCCCAGCATGACCAGGGTCTTGCTCGTGTGTGCGCGACCGTGGAAATAGCTCTGAACTCGATTCTTGAGATGATGCGCCTTGCCCACGTAGAGCGCGTTGCCGTCCGCATCGAGCATGCGGTACACGCCGGGCTTCGCGGGCAGCCCGGCAAGAAAGCTTTGGATGTCGAACGCGGTCTCCGTCATGCGGGCGATTCTAGTGCGCTTGACGCGCATATACTCAGGCAGCGGACTGTCAGCCACGGGAGATCGCGGTGCCGGAATTCCGCGGAATCCAGCATTTCCTCCATGAGCTTCGCCGGCGAAAAGTGGTCCGCGTGGCGATCATCTACGCGGTCGTGGCGTGGGCATTGCTGCAGGTCGCCGACCTGACCTTGAGCCGCTGCGGCTGCCAGGCTGGGCTCTGACCCTGGTCATCATGCTTGTGATCCTGGGATTTCCGATCGCCGTCGCCATGGCGTGGGCGCTGGAGGCCACGCCCAAGGGCATTCGTCGCGAGGGCGACCCGGCGAATGAGGCGATTGCCCCGCCGCAGGACGGCGCCGCAGCCATGACCGCCATCCAGCCCTCGATAGCCGTGTTGCCGTTCCTCGACATGAGCCCCGAGCGCGACCAGGACTACTTCTGCGAGGGTATGGCCGAGGAGATCCTCAACGCACTGACCCGCGTCGATGGGCTCCGGGTCGTCGCGCGGAGCTCGTCGTTTCAGTTCAGGGGCCCGGCTCTGGACGTGCGGAAGGTTGGCCAGGAGCTTGGTGCGCAGACCGTGCTCGAAGGCAGCGTGCGTAAGGCCGGTACACAGCTGCGCGTGACGGCGCAACTCATCAGCGCCGGCGACGGCTATCACCTCTGGTCCGAGCGCTACGACGGCGGCATCGAGGATGTGTTCGCGATCCAGGACGGGATTGCGACAAAGATCGTCGGGGCCCTGAAGCTGAAGCTCAGTCCGCAGGAACGCGATGCGATCCAGGCCAGGCCGACCGAAGCAATACAAGCGTACGAGTACTACTTGCGGGGCCGGCAGCTCGTCAGCCAGTTCGGCAAGCGGCGCATGACGGCCGCCATCCAGATGTTCGAGCGCGCCGTCGAGATCGACCCGACGTACGTGCCCGCCTACGCCGGGCTGACGACGGCGACTGCGCTGATGCACATGTACTGGGATCCGGACGAGAGCCTTTGGCGTTCGGGCGGAACGGGCGAGCGCGAAGGCCATCGCACTCGATCCAAACTCGGCGGATGCGCAGACGAGTCGCGGCCTTTCCGAGCTGGTCGCGAAGCGCTTCGATGCTGCCGAGCAGGCCTTCGAGCGCGCCATCGCGCTCAATCCGCGCTCGTTCGACGCGCATTACTACTACGCGCGATGCTGCGCAAGTCGCGGTAATCCCGATCAGGCGGTCGCGCTCTACGAGAAGGCGGCAGCGGTGCGCCCCGAGGACTATCAGTCGCTGATTCTGGCGATGCAGCTCTATCATCGTTTGGCCCGCGGAGACGATGCGCGCTCGGCAGCCGAGCGCGGACTGGAACGGGCGCGGCGGGCACTCGAACTCAACCCCGGGGACATGCGCGCACTGACGCTGGGTCCAGGGGCCTTGCGTGAGCTGGGCCGTCTGGCCGAGGCCAGGGAATGGTCGGAGCGGGCGCTTGTGCTCGAGCCCGATGAGCCCTCGGTGCTTTACAACATTGCGTGCTTCTACTCGACGATCGGTGAAGTGGATCGCGCCATGGACCTGCTGGAGCGCAACGATGTGATGCCCGGTATTGCCAACCGCGCATGGGTCGACCACCACCCGGACCTCGATCCACTGCGCGAGCTACCGCGGTTCAGGATCTTCATCACCACCCTCAAATAGGGAGAGCCCAGCCGCCGCGGTCAGCGAGCGCCGCGGCACGTCCCACCACTACCCGGAACATCTCCGGTGTGAGCCGCCGTGTCTGCGTGTTGTACCGGCTGCAGTGGTAGGAATCGATCATCCGCATGCGGTTCGGCAGGACGTGCTCGGCGGCGTGCGCAAAGCGGTGCTTCGAACGTGGGAGCCCAAGCGCTGAAAGCACCGCATCATGGGCAATCGCACCCAGCGCCAGGATGACGCATCCTGTCCCAAGGCCGGCGAGCTCGGCGGCGAGATAACCGTTGCAGTTGCGGATCTCGTCAGGTTCAGGCTTGTTGCCGGGCGGCACGCATTTCACGGCGTTCGTGATCCGGCAGCCGCGCAGCACGAGGCTGTCGTCGGCAGCG
Source organism: uncultured Gammaproteobacteria bacterium (assembly GCA_963728295.1). Taxonomy (GTDB): domain Bacteria; phylum Pseudomonadota; class Gammaproteobacteria; order Steroidobacterales; family Steroidobacteraceae; genus DATJKD01. The sequence goes on from CAVSKB010000024.1 coordinate 80,549, forward strand.
TGCGATTCAGGGTGGCTGGCGAAACCGAACTCGTGCAGCGTCCGGTACAGCAGGATCCCGGCGTGGTCGCCGGTAAAGGGTCGGCCCGTGGCGTTCGCCCCGTGCAGCCCTGGGGCGAGCCCGACGATCAGCACTCGCGGGTCGCGATCGCCGAATGGCGCGACCGGCGCGCAGTGATAACCGGGATGGCGGAGACGCGTCTCGGCGAGAAACCTCGCGAGCCTCGGGCAGCGACGGCAGCGGGGATCGAAGGCGACCGTTCCGCCGGTCGACTTCAGCCGTGCGCCGACTTGAACTGCTCCTCTTCGGTGGAGCCCTTGAGCGCCACCACCGACGAGGCGCCGCCCTGGATCACGGTGGTGACGTCGTCGAAGTAACCGGTGCCGACTTCCTGCTGGTGCGACACGAACGTGTAGCCGCGCTCGCGCGCAGCGAACTCGGGCTCCTGCACCTTCTCGACATAGGCGGTCATGCCCTGCGCCGCATACTCCTGCGCGAGATCGAACATGTTGAACCACATGGAGTGGATGCCGGCCAGCGTGATGAACTGGTACTTGTAGCCCATCGCGCCCAGCTCGCGCTGGAATTTCGCGATAGTCGCGTCGTCGAGGTTCTTCTTCCAGTTGAACGACGGCGAGCAGTTGTACGCGAGCAGCTTGCCCGGGAAACTGGCTGCGGATCGCCTCGGCAAACTGTCGCGCGAACTCGAGGTCGGGCTTGCCGGTCTCGCACCACACCATGTCCGCGTACGGCGCATAGGCGAGACCGCGCGAGATCGCCTGCTTGACGCCGGGCTTCGTGCGGTAGAAGCCCTCCGCCGTGCGCTCGCCGGTGCAATGCGGCTTGTCATTCTCATCGACGTCGCTCGTCAGCAGGTCGGCCGCTTCGGCATCGGTGCGCGCAAGCAGCACGGTTGGCACACCCGAAACGTCGGCCGCGAGCCGTGCGGCGATCAGCTTCTGCACTCCCTCCTGCGTCGGCACCAGCACCTTGCCACCCATGTGCCCGCACTTCTTGACCGCGGCCAGCTGGTCCTCCAAATGCACACCGGCCGCGCCGGCGCGGATCATCGCCTTCATCAGCTCGAAGGCATTCAGCACGCCGCCGAAGCCCGCCTCCGCATCCGCGACGATCGGCGCGAAGTAATCGACGTAGTCCGGGCTGCCCGGCCGAATGCCACGCGCGCACTGGATCTCGTCGGCGCGCTTGAAGGTCGCGTTGATCCGCTCGACCACCGCCGGCACGGAGTTCACGGGGTACAGCGACTGGTCGGGGTACATCGCCATGTAACTGTTGTTGTCTGCTGCGACCTGCCAGCCGGAGAGGTAGATCGCCTTGAGCCCTGCCTTGACCTGCTGCATGGCCTGGCCGCCCGTGAGCGCCCCCAGGCTGTTGACGTAGGGCTCGGTCGTGACGAGCTTCCAGAGCTTCTCGGCACCGAGGCGTGCGAGCGTGTGCTCGATGTGCACGCTGCCGCGGAGCCTGACCACGTCCTCGGCGGAATAGGTGCGCTTGACGCCGTTCCAGCGCGGGCTCGTCTGCCAGTCCTTCTGCAGTGCCTTGGCCGTCTGCTCGCTCATCAGCTCGTCCTCGTGTGACTTCCGTGCATCGTGTTCGGTGGCCGGTCCGCTCAGGACAACGCCCGATAGGCCGGCAAGGTCAGAAACGCCTCGAACGTCTCGGCGGTGGTGATCGAGTCGAGCAACCCCGCTGCGCGCTCGAACTGACCGGCGGCAAAAGCCGCCTCGCCCTGCTGCGGCCCGGAGCCTTGCGAGCTCCTCGCCCAGGATCCCCCGAAAGAGCGCGACCGTAACCCGGCGGCCGTCGTCGAGCACTCCGCGCGGATGCCGGATCCACTGCCACACCTGCGAACGCGCGATCTCGGCGGTCGCCGCGTCTTCCATCAGGTTGTGGATCGGGACGCAGCCATTGCCGCCGAGCCAGGATGCCATGTACTGCAGCGAGACGTTGACGTTGTTGCGCAGCCCCGCCTCGGTGATCGCTCCCTCGGGCACCGCGAGCAGATCGGCCGCGCGAATCTCCACGTCGTCGAGCTTGCGATGCAGCTGGTTCGGTGTTGGCATCAGTCGATCGAAGATCTCCGTCGCGATCGGCACGAGCCCGGGGTGGGCGACCCATGTGCCGTCGTGACCGTCACCGGCTTCGCGCTCCTTGTCGGCGCGCACCTTGGCGAGCGCGGCCTCGTTTGCTGCCGGGTCGTTCTTGATCGGGATCTGCGCCGCCATGCCACCCATCGCGTAGGCGCCGCGGCGATGACAGGTCTTGATCAGTAGTCGCGAATAGGAGCGCAGAAAATGCGTGGTCATCGTGACCTGCTGCCGGTCCGGCAGCACGAATTCCGGGTAACGGCTGAACTTCTTGATGAAACTGAAGATGTAATCCCACCGTCCGCAGTTGAGCCCGACGATGTAATCCTTCAGCTCCCAGAGAATCTCGTCCATCTCGAAGGCGGCAAGGATGGTCTCGATCAGCACGGTGGCCTTGATCGACTGCGGGGTCAGACCGAGCTCCTGCTCCGCGTGACGGAACACGTCGTGCCCAGAGTCGCGCCTCGAGGTGGCTCTCGCGTCTTGGGCAGATAGAAATACGGGCCGCTGCCGCGACGCTTGAGCTCCGCGTGGTTGTGGAACAGGTAGAGGCCGAAGTCTACGAACGCACCCGGTACAGGCTGGCCGTCGACCTGCAGGTGCTTCTCGGGCAGGTGCCAGCCGCGCGGCCGGACGATCAGCGTCGCCACCGACGGATTCAGCCGGTAGACACGACCGTCCGGGTTGGCGAACTCAATGCGGCGCGTGACCGCATCGCGCAGGTTGAGCTGTCCGCCGACCACGTTGTCCCAGGTCGGCGTCATCGAGTCCTCGCAATCCGCCATGAACACCCGTGCGCCGGAATTGAGCGCATTGATGATCATCTTGCGATCGGTCGGACCGGTGATCTCGACCCGGCGGTCCTCGAGATCGGCAGGCGTGACGGTGACCCGCCAGTCGCTGTCGCGGACGGCACGAGTTTCCGGCAGGAAATCCGGCAGGCGACCGCCATCGATCTCAACCTGCCGCGCCACGCGCCTCGCGAGCAGTTCCGATACCCGGGGCCCGAACCGGCGCGAGAGATCGGTTATGAAACGCAGCGCGCCGCCCGTCAGAATCCCCGCGAATTCCGGGCGCATCTCCCCGGTCACGGCGCAGCCGGGTGGCAGGTCGAGCGCGGGCGTTGTACTCAAGTACGAACTCTGGTTGAAATATGCCGTGGCGTGGGAGTCGTTTGTTGCAGCGCAATAAGAGAATAGACTTTGCAGGCAGGCTGCGGCAAGGCCTGATCAGCGCATGCGCCTCATCCTGTTAAATAAGCCGTTCCGTGTCCTACCGCAGTTCACCTCGCCGGACGAGCGCGCGTGTCTGCGCGATTACCTGCCGGTCGCCGACGTCTATCCGGCCGGTCGCCTCGATTACGACAGCGAGGGTCTGCTCGCGCTGACCGACTTCGGGCCCTGGCAGGCGCGAATCAGCCAGCCGGGCTCCGGTTTGCCCAAGACGTATCTTGTCCAGGTCGAGGGTGAGCCCCAGGCGTCGCAGGTGGCCCGCCTGCGCGATGGCGTGCAGCTCCCGGATGGCCCCACCCTGCCCGCACACGCGACGCTGCAGGCGCCTCCGCGCTGGTTATGGCCACGTGTTCCGCCCATCCGTCGACGTCGCGACATCCCGACCGCATGGCTCAAACTGGAGCTTCGCCAAGGGAGGAATCGCCAGGTCCGGCGCATGACGGCAGCCGTGGGGCTGCCTACCCTCCGCCTGATCCGCACCGCGATCGGCCCCTTCTCGGTCGAAGGCCTGCTGCCCGGCGAGTGGCGCGAGGTTCCCCGGGACGAGGCGGAGGCGGTGCTGGGTGGGGTCAGGCGGCGCGTGCGTGCGCCGCAATCCGCATCGCGAGTTCGAGGGCCTGTTCGTAGTTGAGCCGCGGGTCGACCTGCGACCGATAGGCCCGCGACAGGTCGCGCTCCTCGAGTCCGCGAGCGCCGCCGATGCACTCGGTGACGTCCTCACCCGTGAGTTCGAAGTGCACGCCGCCCAGGCGGCTCCCCGACTCGCGATGAATCCGGAACGCCGTTTCGAGCTCCGTCACGATGTTGTCGAAACGCCGGGTCTTGATGCCGCCCGCGGTCGTCTCGGTATTGCCGTGCATCGGATCGCAGACCCACAGGATCGGCCCGCAGTCCGTCCGCACGGCGTCGATCAGACGCGGCAACTGCGCGGCGATCCGCCCCGCACCCAACCGATGGATCAGCACCAGTCGCCCGGGCTCGCTGCGCGGATTCAACACGCGGCACAGACCCCGCAGCAATTCGCCCGTCACGTCCGGTCCGATCTTGACGCCCAGCGGATTCGCGATGCCGCGGCAGTACTCGACGTGCGCGCCAGACAGATCCGCGCTGCGCATGCCGATCCAGGGCAGATGGGTCGAGAGGTTGTACCAGCGCTGCTGACGCTCGATGTAGCGGGTCTGCGCCTGCTCATAGGACAGGTGCAGGGCTTCGTGGCTGGCATAGAAGGGCGCGCGGCTCGCCTCGTGAACCTGGCTGCCGCTCATCGCCTCGAAGAAGTGGAGCGAATCCGAGATCGAATCGACCAGGCGCTGGTACTGGTCGCGCCACGGTGAGTGACGCATGAAGCCGAGGTCCCAGTATTCGGGATGATGCAGATCGGCGAATCCTCCGTCGACCAGGGCCCGGACGAAGTTCAGCGTAAGCGCCGCGCGCTCGTAACCGCGCAACAGCAGCTCCGGATCTGGCTCGCGGTCTGCGATGCTGAATCCAGGCCGGTTTACGAGATCGCCGCGGTAGCTCGGCAACGTCACCCCATCGCGGGTTTCGGTGTCGGTGGAACGCGGCTTGGCGTACTGCCCCGCGAATCGGCCGACACGTATCACCGGCTGCTTGAGACCGTGCAGCAGGATCAGGCTCATCTGCAGCAGGATCTTGAGTTTCCGGGCGATCGGCCCGGATTCGCAGTCGTCGAAGGATTCGGCACAGTCTCCGCCCTGGAGCAGAAACCGCCTCCCCTGCTGCGCGTCGGCGATCTGGCGCTTGAGCGACTCGATCTCCCAGGAAACGACGATCGGTGGCAGCTGCGCCAGGGCAGACAGCACGCGGGCGAGCGCCGCTGTGTCACGGTAGGCGGGCTGCTGCACGGCGGGCCGTTGCATCCAGCTCGACGGGGTCCAGTCGTCGATGGGCGGGCGCGCAGTCATGACCGGATGCTACCCCGGATCGCTGCAGTGCAAAAGAAACCGCGTTGTGACGTAGAATCGCGCCCCTCTTCGGGCGGCGCCCCCTTGGATCCCGGCGATGGATCCCAAACGGTCGGGCCTGCCGCCCCGACCGTTTCCAGGAGTCTTGGCATGCATACGGTTCTCATCTTAGGCGCGGGCAAGATTGGCTCGCTGATCTCGGGTCTAGTGGCCGAATCCGGCGACTACTCGGTCCAGGTCGCGGACGTGAGCGAGGAAGTCGCCCGCTCCGTCGTCACGGCGCACGGCCTGCCGAACATGGAGGCCTTCAGCGTCGATGCCCGGGAAAAGTCCGCGCTCGCGGCGCATCTCGCGCGTCACCGCGTCGACGCCGTCATCTCGAGCCTGCCCTTCTACTGCAACGTCGGCGTGGCGGAAGCTGCGCGCGTCGCGGGTGCTCACTATTTCGACCTGACCGAGGATGTCGAGGTAACGCGCGGGGTGCGCGCTCTGGCCGAAGGCGCCCCGCACGCCTTCGTGCCGCAGTGCGGGCTTGCCCCGGGTTTCGTCAGCATCGCGGCGAATTCGCTCATCTCGCATTTCGAGACGTTGCGCAGCGTCAAGCTGCGTGTCGGCGCGCTGCCGCAGAACCCGAACAACGTGCTCAAGTATTCGCTCACCTGGTCCACCGAAGGCCTCATCAACGAGTACGGCAACCCCTGCGAGGCGATCGTCGATGGACGGCGGACCGAACTCGCACCGCTCGAGGGGCTCGAGGAAATCTCGATCGACGGCAAGCTGTACGAAGCCTTCAACACCTCGGGCGGCCTGGGCTCGCTCGGCGACACCCATGGCGCGCGCGCGCAGAGCATGGACTACAAGACGATGCGCTACCCGGGCCACTGCGCGCTGATGCGTCTGCTGATGAACGATCTCAAGCTCAATCACGATCGCGCGACGCTCAAGCGCGTGCTCGAGAACGCCGTGCCGCAGACCCTGCAGGACGTGGTGATCGTCTACATCGCCGTCGCCGGCCAGCAGGACGGTCAGCTCCGCGAGGAAACCTACGTGAGCAGGATTTATCCGCAGGTGATTGCCGGGCGGCTGTGGTCCGCGATCCAGGTGACTACCGCGGCGGGGATCACTGCCGTGGTCGATCTCGTGCTCGCCAACCCCCACCGGTACCGGGGATTCGTGCGGCAGGAGGACTTTGCACTTTCCGACGTGCTGGCCAACCGCTTCGGCCGCCATTACGCCACCGGCGGATCGAAGGACGTTTCGGCGCGGGTGATCGCCTCGGGTCAGACCGGGCACCAGCGCCTGCAGGCAGGAGCATGCTGATGGAGAAGTTTCTGACCAATCTGGGTCTCGAACCCATCAATCCCGGTGCCTGGGCCGCCGGCGCCGGCTGGCTCGTCGACTCAGCGAGCCCGCGCATCGACTCGGTGAATCCCGCGACCGGTGAGGTCATCGCGAGCGTCCACGGCGCGACCACCGAGCAGTACGAGCGTGTGATCGTGTCGGCGCGCGAGATCGCCGCGAAGTGGCGTCTGGTTCCGTCACCGAAGCGCGGTGAAGCCGTGCGGCTGGTCGCCGACGAGCTGCGCCGCCACAAGTCCGATCTCGGCAGCCTGGTATCGCTCGAGATGGGCAAGATCAAGCCCGAGGGCGACGGCGAAGTGCAGGAGATGATCGACATCGCCGACTTCGCCGTAGGCCAGTCGCGCATGCTCTACGGGCTGTCGATGCACTCCGAACGTCCGGAGCACCGGATGTTCGAGCAGTGGCACCCGCTGGGAGTGGTCGGGATCATCAGCGCGTTCAACTTCCCCGTCGCCGTGTGGGCGTGGAACTCCTTCCTTGCCGCAATCTGCGGCAACGTGAGCGTCTGGAAGCCCTCGCCAAAGACTCCGCTCAGCGCAGTGGCCGTGCAGAAGCTCTGCAACCGCGTCCTCGAGCAACACGGGCTGCCGGGCATCTTCCAGCTGTTCATCGATGGCGGGACGGAGCTCGCAACCCGCTTCGTCGACGACCGGCGCGTGGATCTCGTCTCCTTCACCGGATCGACGGCCGTGGGGCGGGAAGTCGGCAAGCGCGTGGCGGCGCGCCTCGGCAAGTGCCTGCTCGAGCTTGGCGGAAACAACGCGATCATCGTCGATGAGCACGCCAATCTCGACCTGGCAGTGCCTTCCATCGTCTTCGGCGCGGTCGGCACGGCCGGTCAGCGCTGCACCAGCACGCGTCGTGTCTTCGTCCACGACTCGCGGCGCGCGGAGCTCGAGCGGCGCCTGCGCGACGCCTATGGCCAGGTGCGGATCGGCGATCCGCTCGCGCCGGGTACGCTGATGGGCCCGCTGATCGATGCCGCCGCAGTGCAGCGTTACGAGGCGGCGGTCGCGACTGCGGTCGCGACTGGCGGTCGGCTGGTGACGGGTGGTCGACGTCTCGAACGGCCAGGGTTCTATGTGGAGCCCGCCATCGTCGTGGCCAGTCACGATGCGGAGATCGTCCGTACCGAGACTTTCGGACCCGTTCTCTATCTGATCCCCTACTCCGACCTGGACGCGGCGATCCGGATGCACAACGAGGTCGCGCACGGATTGTCATCGGCGATCTTCACCGACCGGCTGCAGGTGGCGGAACGCTTCCTGTCTACGACAGGCTCGGACTGCGGCATCGCAAACGTCAATATCGGCACATCGGGCGCCGAGATCGGCGGCGCGTTTGGTGGCGAGAAGGATACCGGCGGGGGGCGCGAGTCGGGTTCTGACGCCTGGAAAGCCTACATGCGGCGCCAGACGTGCACGGTGAACTGGAGCCGCGAGCTGCCGCTCGCGCAGGGAATCAATTTCGACCTGAAGGCTTGAGCCCCGGCTTTGGCCGTGTGAGGTCGCGATAGAGGGTCCCCACCAGCCGGCTCGGGCTCATGAAACCCTGCCCGTAGCGTGCGTCGAACTCCGCTGTCGGGCGTGACGCGAGCACTTCGTCGAGGTTGCGACCGCTTTCCACGCCCTCGCGGATCCGCCGTCCGACGGTGACGAGCATGTCTCGGTACTCGGAGAGCTCGCGTCGGTTCGAGACCGGCCCGTGCCCGGGAATCACGATTGTCGCGTCGTCGACGCGGCCGAGGATTGCTTCGGTGGCCGCCACGAGACCGGCGAGCGTTCCGCCGCTGTCCAGGTCGATGAAGGGATACGTTCCGTTCAGGTACACATCGCCGGTGTGGACCACGTTGGCGGCCTTCCACCAGAGCACCGCATCCCCGTCCGTGTGTGCGTCGCTCATGTGCACCACGTCGAGTCGGTCGCCGTTCAGAAAGAAGGTAATCGAGTCAGCAAACGTCACGACCGGCAGCGCCGCCGCCGGAGCGGGCGGCACGCGCATGTTCACGAGCTCGATGAACTGCTCTTCGGACAACCGGGTGCGTACGTTCTCGTGTGCGAAAATGATCCCGCCCGATTTTCCGATCAACTCGTTGCCGCCGGTGTGATCCGGATGCCAGTGCGTGTTGATCACGAACCGGATCGGACCCTCGGCGATTCGCCCGATCGCCTCCACCACTCTCGGCGCGAGCGGCGCCAGGCTGTCGTCGATCACGACGATTCCGTCGGCGCCGCTCCAGACGCCGACGTTGCCGTTCTTGCCGCTCATCAATACGTGCAACCCGGGCCGCAGGCGCTGGCTCGTGATCTGGCTGTCGTCAGCAGGACGCTGTTCCTCTTGCGGTTGCGTCGTCTGCGCAGGCACAGCGGCGGCGGTGAGCGCGCCGGCCACGGCCAGCACGCAGCGTACTAAGCTTCTTCTCACGATCGCCCTTCCCGGTGATGCGGCGCGTTGCAGTATAAGGCTCCCTGCCATTTCGCCGCTGCTATGATCGCGTTCATGCGCACCGGGATTCGGCATGCACGGGCGTTCGCTGCAGGCTTGGTTGCGGTTGCCGCCATCTGCCTGGCGGATACGCCCTCACCCACTGCTCCCGGCGCGCACCCCGACTCAGTCCCGGCAAAGAAAGCGGGCGCGGACGGCGTAGTGATCCCGATTGCCGGCCCGATCGGACCGGCAACCAGCGACTTCTTCGTGCGTGCGCTGCGCGAGGCTCAGGAATCAGGTGCACGGCTGGTCGTCGCCACGGTGGACACTCCGGGCGGACTCGATACCGCGATGCGGGACATGATCCAGGCCATCCTCGCTTCCAATGTTCCGGTCGTCGCTTTCGTGTCGCCGAGCGGGGCGCGGGCCGCGAGCGCCGGCACCTATCTGGTCTACGCCAGTCACGTCGCAGCGATGGCGCCGGCGACCAACCTCGGCGCCGCGACACCCGTCCAGATCGGGGGCGCGCCGGGCGGCGACCGCGAGCCGGATCAAGACCGCAAGCCGCCAAGCGCGGACGACGACCACGCGGCGCCGGTGTCCGGCAACGCGCTCGAGCGCAAGGCCGTGAACGACGCGGTCGCCTACCTCCGCAGCCTGGCCGAGCTGCGCGGTCGCAACGCCGACTGGGCGGAAACCGCGGTCCGCGAGGGCGCGAGCCTGTCGGCGAGCGAAGCGCTCAAGCAGGGCGTCATCGATCTGATCGCGGACGATCTGCCCGCGCTGCTCGCGGCGCTCGACGGTCGCACCGCGCGCATGCCGTCCGGCGAGGTGACGCTGAGCACCGCCGGGATTCTCATGCGTACCGTCGAGCAGGACTGGCGGACGCGCCTGCTTTCGCTGATCACAAACCCGAACGTCGCATACCTGCTGATGCTGATCGGCATCTACGGGCTGCTGCTCGAGGGCTACAATCCGGGCTCGGTCCTTCCCGGGGTCGTCGGCGCGATCAGCCTGCTGCTTGCGCTTTTCGCATTCCAGGTCCTGTCCGTGAACTACGCGGGTCTCGCACTCATCGCGCTCGGCGTGCTGCTCATCATTGCGGAGAGCTTTGCGCCCTCGTTCGGGACGCTGGGGCTCGGCGGCATCGTCTCGTTCGTGATCGGCTCGGTCATGCTGCTCGACGACGAGGTACCCGGTTTCGGCATCGCCTGGCAGCTCATCGGCGCGATGGCGCTCGCCGGATCGCTGGTGTTGCTGGCGATCGTCTCGTTCGCGGTGCGGGCGCGGCGCAGGCCCATCGTCACGGGTGGCGAGGCGCTGCTGGCCGAGCACGCCGAGGCGATCGAGTCCTTCGACTCCAAAGGCGTCGTGCGCATACACGGTGAGCTGTGGAACGCGATGAGCCGGACGCCCGTGCGCCAGGGCCAACGCCTGCGCATCCTGAGCCGCGACGGGCTCACGCTCGTGGTCGAACCCGAATCCGACTGAGTACAGGTGAACACATGATGAGCTTTGCAACGCTGGCATTTGTCGTGGTGGCGGCACTCGTGCTCGCGACCCAGGTCTTCAAGGTACTGAACGAGTACGAGCGCGGCGTGGTGTTCACCTTCGGGCGCTTTACGGGCGTCAAGGGGCCGGGCCTGATCATCCTGATCCCGCTGATCCAGAAGATGGTCAAGGTCGATCTGCGCGTGATCGTGCTCGACGTCCCGACCCAGGACGTGATCTCGCGCGACAACGTATCGGTCAAGGTGAACGCGGTGGTCTACTTCCGGATCGTCGATCCAGCCAAGGCGATCATCCAGGTCGCGAACCCGTTCGAGGCGACGAGCCAGCTCGCGCAGACGACGCTGCGCTCGGTCCTGGGCCAGCACGAGCTCGACACCATGCTGTCGCAGCGCGACAAGCTCAACGTGGACATCCAGCGCATCCTCGATCATTCGACGGACGCCTGGGGCATCAAGGTCGCGACCGTCGAGATCAAGCACGTCGACCTGAACGAGAACATGATCCGGGCGATGGCGAAGCAGGCAGAAGCCGAGCGGACGCGCCGCGCGAAGATCATCCACGCCGAGGGCGAGAAGCAGGCGGCAGCACAGCTGGTCGAGGCGGCGGCGATGCTCGGGACCGAACCCAAGGCGCTGCAGCTGCGCTACCTGCAGACGCTCGCCGACATCTCGAGCGAGAAGACGACGACGATCGTCTTCCCGCTGCCGATGGATCTCCTCCGGCCATTCATAAGCGACAAGTCGTAGCCGGGCGCGCGGCTCAGGCCTCCCCGGCGGCTCGTCGTGCCGCGCGCAGGAGCGTCTCGAGCCGTTGCGGGGAGACAGGCGCGCGGGTGCGCAGATCCTGCGCGTGCAGGGACAGCCGGAACTCCTCGATGGACCAGCGCAGCTCGAAAAACCTGGGGTCTCCGCGTCCTTCGGGCGATGCCGACTCGAGCGCGCGCAGCGCCCGGCTCCAGGGCTCGACCTGCGCTGCCAGCCGCTGATCGCGTGCCAGGTCGCCACGCAGCCGCGAGACCCGGCGCGCTGCCGCCTGCGCGTACTTGGGGAGCTGGCGGAACCAGATCTCGGGTGTGATGCGCACCCAGCCCGGCGACACCAGATCCGAGAGCTCGCTGTCGATCGATTCCCGGATCGCGGCATGGGCCGGTGCCGATATCGCATCGAGCGCCGATCTCGCCTGCGCGAGGCCCTGTGCCACGGCGCGCACCACCCGGATGATGTCATCGCCGGCCTCCGCGATCCGGCTGCGGCCTTCCTCCAGTCGCGCGGCGAACTGCGCTTCGTCGTGAGGCAGCGGCCCTTCGCCGAGCACCGCCGTCGCCACCGCCCGGTCCGCGATCTCGTCGAAGGTATCGCTGCCGAGACCGGCGGCAGCCAGCCACAGCGTGAGCTCGCGATCGGCGGCGGCATTACGTCGCACCAGCGCGTGCTGCTGCGACAGCGCCAATGCCGCAAGCCGCATGAGCCCGCCACGTGTACGCATCCGGGCGATCGCCGGGTCGAGGTGCAACCCCAGGCTCACAGAGTCCCTGCAGTCCTCGACGGTCGGGTACATGCCCAAGCGCACGGCACCGCTCGCAACCGCCAACTCGGGTGGAATCGAACCAAAATCCCAGCGGCGCACGCCGCTGCGCTGCCATGGATCATCGGAGCCGGCCGCTGGCACCGTAGCGACCGCCGGGAGCGCGCGACGCAGCTCGGCGAGATCCCGGCCGGTGCGCAGGACGCGGCTACTGGCATCGACGACCTGGATGTTCATCCGCAGCCAGGGTGGCAGTGCTACCGCACCAATCGTCTCCGGTGCGACCGGCGTGCCGGACCGGGCCGTGACGAAGGCTGCAAGCCTGGCGGCGAGCGCGGAATCCGCGCCCTCGTCCGCGTTGGCCAGAAATCGATCGGCCGCGTCCGGGATCGGCACGAGCGAGCGGCGCAGCTCCTTCGGCAGCCCGCGCAGGGTCGCGATCACCCTCTCGCGCAGCAGTCCGGGCACGAGTCTCTCGATCCGTCGCGGTTGCAGCACGGGCAGCAGCGGCAGAGGCAGCACGAGCGTCACGCCATCGTCCTCGGCAAGCGGATCGAATACGTACCGCAGCTCGAGCGAATTGCCCGAGACTTCGAGCCGATCCGGGAAATCAGCCAGGGAAAATGCAGGGACCGGTCGTGCCAGCAGCCGGTCGCGCGGAAGATCGAGCAGGTCGGGTTCCAGGCTTTCCCGATCCCGCCACCAGCGCTGGAACGTGCGCAGGTCCGTCACCTGCGCCGGGATGCGTTCCAGATAGAATTCGGCGATCGCCGCCTCGCCGACCAGCAGATCGCGGCGACGCAGCCGGGCCTCGAGGCTCTCGATCGCGGCGATGGCCGCGGCATTGCGTGCACGGAATCCGCCGCTCGGTCCACCGCGGTCGCGCACCAGCGCCTCCTCGACGAATATCCGGCGCGCAGTCGCGGGATCGATCCGGGCGAAATCGACCATGCGTCCGGAATGCAGCACGCGCCCGTACAGGGAGACGGTTTCGCGGGCGAGCACCATGCCGCGTTCGACGGACCATTCCGCGTCGCCGTAGCTGCGGCGGACGAGGTGCGTCGCTGCGGCCTCGATCCACGACGGCTGAATCTGCGCCACCATGCGCGCGTACACACGATGCGTCTCGACCAGGCTCGCGGCCATGATCCAGTGCGGACCGCGGCGAGCGAGCGGCGTTCCGGGCGCAATGACGAAGCGCGTGTCCCGCGCGCCGAGATACGTGCGATCCTGGTCGCGCACACCGATGCCGCCGAGAAAGCCTGCGAGCAACGCGCGATGCAGGGCCGAATGCGACGCCGCTGCCGCTGCCGTGCGGCGGCCCGAACGGGCGATCACGGTCAGTTGCGCATGCAGATCCTGCCATTCCCTGGTGCGCGGCCAGGACAGAAAGTTCTCGCGGCACCAGCGTCGGAGAGCCCGCGAGCCAGCGGCCGATTGCTCGCTGAGCGCCTGCCAGAGATTCAGCACCGTCACGAAGTCGGAGCGCGGATCGGCGAAGGACGCATGGCGCTCATCCGCAGCCTCGAGCCGGCCGGCGGGTCGCTCGCGCGGATCCTGGATGCTGAGAAAGGCGGTAATCACCAGGCATTCCCTCAGGCACCCCAGCCTCGCCGCCTCGATAAGGACACGAGCCAGCCGTGGATCGACCGGGAGCCGCGCCATGCGCCGGCCGAGCCGCGTGATCCGCCGGTCGCCATCGACGGCTGAGAGCTCCGCGAGAAGTCGATAACCGTCGTTTAGCAGGCGTCCGTCCGGAGCATCGATGAACGGAAACTCCTCGGGTGCACCGAGCCCGAGCGCGGCCATCTGCAGGATCAGGCTCGCGAGATTAGTGCGGTGGATCTCCGGCTCGGTGTACTCGGGCCGCTCGGCGAGGTCGGTCTCCGAGTACAAGCGGATGCAGATTCCCTCGCCTTCCCGGCCGCAGCGTCCCTTGCGCTGGTCAGCGCTCGCGCGCGATACCGGCTCGATGGGCAGCCGCTGCAGCTTGGCGCGCGGGCTGTAGCGACTGATGCGCGCGAGCCCCGAGTCGATCACGAAGCGTACGCCCGGGATGGTGAGCGAGGTTTCCGCGACGTTGGTGGCCAGGATGACCCGCTGCGCCGTGTGCGGCGCGAAGATCCGCTCCTGCTCCGCCGATCGACAGCCGCGAGTAGAGCGGCAACAGCTCGCGTCCGCCCGGCGCCTCGCGCCGCAGCAGCTCGAGCGCCTCCTGTATCTGCCGCTCACCCGGCAGGAAAACGAGCGTATCGCCGATGATCCCGCGCCCATCGAGCGCGAGCTCCGCTGCAGCGCGCTCCACCGCTCCTGCGAGCGGTGACGGCGATTCGTCGTCGGGATCGATCGGTCGGTAGCGGACCTCGACCGGATGACTGCGTCCCTCGACCTCGATGACGGGCGCGCCACCGAAATACTCGGCGAAGCGCCGCGTCTCGATGGTCGCGGACGTGACCACGACCCGAAGGTCGGGGCGGCGGGTCATCAGGCGCCGGCAGATTCCGAGGAGAAAATCGAGATTGAGGTTGCGCTCGTGCGCTTCGTCGAGAATCAGCGTGTCGTAGCGCGTGAGCCAGGGATCGCGCTCGAGCTCGCGCAGCAGGACGCCGTCGGTCATCAGCTTTATCAGCGTGCGCGGGCTCGTGCGATCGACGAACCGGACCTGGTAGCCGACCAGCTCGCCGAGCGGCGAGCCGAGCTCGGTCGCGAGGCGGCTGGCGAGTGCGTGGGCCGCGATGCGGCGCGGCTGCGTGTGCCCGATCATGCCGTCGACGCCGCGGCCGAGCTCGAGGCAGATACGCGGTATCTGCGTGCTCTTGCCACTGCCCGTGGCCCCGCTCACGATGACGACCGGAGAGGCGGCGATTGCAGCGGCGATCTCGGCGCGCTGCGCGTAAACCGGCAGGCTCTCGTCGTAGCGGATCGGCGGCACCGAGGCGCGACGCGCCTCCAGCCTCAACCGTGTTGCCGCTTCGCTCGTTCCCACAAGCTCTCGAGCTCCGCCGGCGTGGCCTCGGCAGCACCGCGACCTTCGGCCGCGAGCGCCCGCTCGATGCCCCCGAACCGCTCCTCGAATTTACGGCAGGCGGAACGCAGGCAGGTCTCGGGATCGAGCCCGAGATGCCGCGCGAGCTGTGCCGCGGTGAAAAGCAGATCCCCGAGTTCCTCGCCCGCCTGCGACGTTCCCTGCGAGGCGAGCGCGGTATCGAGCTCGGCCAGCTCCTCGCGCAACTTGTCGAGCACACCCGCGGGACTTGGCCAGTCGAAACCCACGCGCCCGGCCCGCTGGCCGAGCTTGCCCGCCCGTGTGAGCGCGGGAAGGCCGACGGCTACGCCGTCGAGCGCGCCGCTGCCGCCGCTCGCGGCGCGCTCGCGCGCCTTCTGCGCCTCCCAGGCTGTCGATACCTGCACGGCACTCTCCACGCGTGCCTCGCCAAAGACGTGCGGGTGACGCCGTTCGAGCTTGTCGCATATCGAATCGACGACGTCGTCGAAGGCGAAAGCGCCCGCCTCCTCGGCGATCCGGGCCTGGCATACGACCTGGAACAGCAGGTCGCCGAGCTCGTCACGCACGTGCCGGGAGTCGCCCTCGCGGATGGCGTCCTCGAGCTCGTATGCCTCCTCGATCGTGTGCGGGGCGATGCTCGCCCAGGTCTGCTCGCGATCCCAGGGACAGCCGCGCTCGGGATCACGCAGCCGCCGCATTATTTCGAGCAGGCGCCCTATCGCCACGAGTCAGGTCCCTGTCAGCAGGTCAGCGAACGACACGAGCATCCCGGCAGTCGCACCCCAGATGCGTCGGCCCTGCCACGGGATGTCCCAGCTCGTGAACGACTGACCGCCAATGCGTCGCGTTGTCGGTACGTGGTTGCGGCGGTCGAGCAGGAACTCGAGCGGCGCTTCGAAGGTATCGTCGACTTCCGTCCGGTCGAGCCTGAGCTCGAATCCGGGCGTCACGTAGGCGACAACCGGTGTCACGACGAAGCCGGAGATGACCAGATGATCGTGCAGATAGCCGACGCGGCGGAGCCGTTCGCCCGGCAGTCCGATCTCCTCCTGCGCCTCGCGTACCGCCGCTTCCCACGCTCCAGCGTCGGCGTGCTCGATCCGCCCGCCTGGGAAGCTCACCTGGCCCGGGTGGTTCGTGAGCTGCGCCGAGCGCTGCGTGAACAGCACGGTGAGCCCATCCGGCCGGTCGACCAGAGGAACCAACACAGCGGCACGCGCCCAGATTTTCGGCAGATACTGCCGCAGCTCCTGCGCGGTGCCGTGGGTCTGCGCCAGCCCGGCAATCAGCGCGGAATCGGGGCTGCCGCTGCCCGCCTCGCGTTGCAGCCGCTGCTCGATTCGCTCGCGCAGGCCCGGGCCGACTGGCGCCACATGCTGTGCCTGCTCAGTCACTCGTGCCGCCCTGGCACGCCGCCACGCGTGAGCGTCGCAGGATCGAGGAGTTTGGCCAGCTGTTCCTCGGTGAGATCGGTCATCTCGGCCGCGACTTCCCGGATCGGCCGGCCCTCGGCATACGCCTTCTTGGCGATCGCGGCGCCCTTCTCGTACCCGATCACGGGGTTGAGCGCGGTAACCAGCATCGGATTGCGATCGAGCGTCTCGGCGATGTGGCGCGCGTGCACAACGAAGCCGGCGATCGCGCTGCGGGCGAGCGTGCGCGAGCCGTTGGCCAGCAGCTCGATGCTCTGCAGCAGGTTGTAGACGATCACCGGCTGCATGACGTTGAGCTGGAAGTTGCCGGACTGACCGGCGACGGCGATGGTGACGTCGTTACCGAGCACCTGTGCCGCGACCATGGCGACCGCCTCCGGAACGACCGGGTTCACCTTGCCGGGCATGATGCTGCTGCCGGGTTGCAGTGCTGGCAGCGCGATCTCGCCAAGACCCGCGAGCGGTCCGCTGTTCATCCAGCGCAGGTCGTTGGTGATCTTCATCAGGCACACGGCGATGGTTCGCAGCTGGCCGGACACCTCGACCGCCGTTTCCTGGGAGGCGAGCGCTGCAAAGAAATCGCGGCTGGGGCGCAGATCGAGGGAGGTCTGCCGCGAGAGTAGCGCGGCGACGCGGGCGCCGAAGCCGGCGGGCGCATTAATGCCGCTACCGATCGCCGTACCGCCCTGCGCAAGCGCGTGCAGCCGGGGACGGCAGGAGTTCAGACGTACGACGCAATCCTCGACCTGCGTGCGCCAGGCACCGAGTTCCTGGCCGAACGTGAGTGGCATCGCGTCCATCAGGTGAGTGCGGCCTGTCTTGACGATGTCGGCGATGTCGGCGGACTTGCGGCTGATCGTCGCGGACAGCTCCTTGAGGGCCGGCAGGAGCTGTTCGGCGATGGCAAGCGCGGCGGAGAGGTGAATCGCGGTCGGGAACACGTCGTTGCTGCTCTGGCTGCAGTTGACGTGATCGTTCGGGTGCACGGCGATCCCGTCGGCGTAACGGCTCGCGAGCCGCGCGATCACCTCATTGGCGTTCATGTTGCTACTGGTGCCCGAGCCGGTCTGGAAGACGTCGACCGGGAAATGCGCATCGTGGCGGCCTTCGGCGACCTCGAGCGCGGCTTTCTGTATCGCGAACGCACGCACGCGGTCGAGCTCGTTGAGCTCGAGGTTGGCGCCCGCAGCCGCCCACTTCACGAGCCCGAGCGCCCGGATGAACCCGCGCGGCATCGAGAGCCCGCTGATCGGGAAGTTCTGCACGGCGCGCTGCGTTTGCGCGCCCCAGAGGGCATCGGCGGGCACTCGCAGCTCGCCCATGCTGTCGCGTTCCACGCGAAACCCATCGCTCGCCATGCGCTGGCGCTCCTGATGACCGGATCGGATTGACGTCGCGGAACCAGCTTCCGCGACTGTGAGCGCAGGCCCCGCTCGGAGGCCTGCGGTATTATCGCAAATCCTAGCATTCCCGGATGGCGTGCATGAGCCTGACCCCACTCTCGGCGCTGTCGCCCGTCGACGGCCGCTACGCTTCGCGCTGCGCGGAGTTGCGCCGGATCTTCAGCGAGGAGGGTCTGATTCGCACCCGGGTGCGCGTCGAGGTGGCGTGGCTGCAGGCGCTCGCGAAGCATTCCGGCATCGCCGAGCTCAAGGGACTCGCCGCGCGGGATCTCGAGGTGCTGCAGGAGATCGTAGCCCGCTTCTCGACCACGGATGCGTCCGAGATCAAGCAGCTCGAGCGCGAAACCAACCACGACGTCAAGGCCGTCGAGTACTTTCTCAAGCGCCGGCTCGTGGCGCTTGAGGGCTGGGCCGGCCGGGTCGAATTCGTGCACTTCGCCTGTACCTCGGAGGACATCAACAACCTCGCCTACGCGCTCATGTGCCAGGAGGCCCGCGACCGCGTGCTGCTGCCGCGGATCCAGGCGCTGGTCGAGTCGCTGCGGGCGATGGCGCATGCGCACGCCGACGACGCGATGGTGTCTCGCACGCACGGACAGCCCGCCACGCCCACCACGCTCGGCAAGGAAATCGCCGTGTTCGTCCACCGCTTGCGCCAGCAGGCGGGCGGATTCGCTGCGGTGCCGATCCGAGGCAAATTCAACGGCGCGGTCGGCAACTACAATGCGCACGTAGTGGCATATCCCGAGCCCGACTGGCCATTGACCGCCAGGCTCTTCGTCGAATCTCTGGGACTGGTCCACAGCCCCTATACAACGCAGATCGAGCCGCACGACTGGATCGCGGAGTACTGCGATGCGCTTGCGCGCACCTGCAGCGTGCTGCTCGACCTGTGCCGGGATTTCTGGGGCTACGTGTCGCTCGGATATTTCCGCCAGAAGGTCGTGGCGGGCGAAACCGGCTCTTCGACGATGCCCCACAAGGTCAACCCGATCGACTTCGAGAACGCTGAAGGCAACCTGGGGCTGGCCGGTGCGCTGCTGCGCTTCATGTCGGAGAAACTGCCCGTCTCGCGCTGGCAGCGCGACCTGAGCGACTCGACCGTGCTGAGAAACCTGGGCGTAGCGCTCGCGCATGCGGACATCGCCGTGCAATCCATCGGTCGCGGGCTCTCGCGGCTCGACGTCGACACCGGTCGGATGGCGGCGGATCTGGAAGGTAACTGGGAGCTGCTCGCGGAACCGATCCAGACCATGATGCGCCGCTACGGGATCGCCGGGTCGTACGAGGATCTGAAGGCGCTGACCCGGGGTCGCAGCGTCGATGCCCGGACAATCGCGGATTTCATCGCCGGCTTGCCGATTCCCGACGAGGCACGCCGCCGGCTCACGGAACTGTCTCCTGCGCGCTACATCGGACTGGCGGCACGACTTGCGCGCGAGGTGTGATGCGCCGGGCTGACGCCGAAACGTGACGCAGTCGGCACGGCTCGCCTGGAACCCCCCGGTAAGATCGGTCCCGTCGCAGTACTACCGCAGTACCGCGGCACCGGGATCGGCGGCGCGATGATCGGCGACCTGGTGGATCTGGCACGGACGGAGGTCGGAATCCCGCATCGGCGAATGGTCCTGCGGATCGGGTACCGGGATGAAGAACAAGCTGAACGTCACAGGAACACGGAGCATCCTCACGACCGTCGATGAATACCGCGCGGCGGTCGCCGAAATTGCCACGCGCGCACAACGCGGTCTCGCAATCTACACGCCAGACCTCGAACCACAGCTCTACGATCACGACCTGTTTCTCGAGCCGATGAAGCGGCTCGTGCTGGCGCGCAGCCATGCGCGCGTGCGAGTACTCATCTCGGATCCCGGCCGGGTCGTGCGTGAGGGCAATCGCTTCCTGCAGATGGCGAGGCGGCTCACGAGCTATCTGGATCTGCGCAACGTCTCGTCCGAGTTTCGCGGCAACCCGTGCGCCTTCATCGTGGCCGACGACCGGGCGATCGCGTACCGGCAGCAGGCCTCGCGCTGGGACGGCATCGTCGATTTCGACGACGTCAACGTCGTGCGCCGGTACATGACGTACTTCGACGAGGCCTGGGTCGGCAGCGTGATCCAGCCCGAGCTGCGCGCGACCGCGATCGACTTCTAGAATCAATCGCCCTCCTGCCTATAATGACCGATGGTCTGGAAGCCGGATGTGACGGTGGCGGCCGTCGCCGAACGCGACGGTAAGTTCCTGCTGGTCGAGGAGCGCGCAAGCGGTCGCCTGGTTCTCAACCAGCCCGCCGGCCATCTCGAGGACGGCGAAAATTTTCTCGATGCGGTCGTGCGCGAAACCTTCGAGGAATCCGGCTGGCGATTCCGGCCGGATACAATCGTCGGAGTCTATCTCTGGCGGCCGGACGCGACGGGCCGCAGCTTCCTGCGGGTCGCGTTCAGCGGCGCACTCGAGGCCTGCGAGTCGCCGCGGCCCCCGGATCGCGCCATCCTGAGGCTGCGCTGGCTGACCCGTGCGCAGCTCGCGGACCCGGCGCTGCACCTGCGCAGCCCTCTGGTTCTTCGTTGCGTCGACGACTATGTCGCGGGCATCCGGTATCCCTGCTCCCTGATAAGCCACCTGGACCCGGGAGCTCCCGCGTCGCTCGCCGCCGCGAGCGGCTGAACCACCTCGACCCACTATAATCCGCGCATGAGCGCGGACCGCGTAGTGGTGGGCATCTCCGGCGGCGTAGATTCCGCGGTCGCCGCGGCGCTGCTCGTACGCGAAGGACGCGAGGTTCACGCGCTCTTCATGCGCAACTGGGACGACGACGACGGCTACTGCACCGCCGCCGCGGATCTGCAGGACGCGCGCCGGGTCTGCGAGGATCTCGGCATTCCGCTTCACGTCGTGAATTTCGCTGCCGAGTATCGCGAGCGGGTGTTCGGTCATTTCCTCGACGAGCTCGCGGCCGGTCGGACCCCTAACCCGGACGTCGCCTGCAACCGCGAGATCAAGTTCGGTGTCTGCCTCACGCACGCGCGCCGGCTGGGCGCCGTGCGATTCGCCACGGGACACTATGCCCGCCTCGACTCCGCGCAGGGCGGTCCGCGGCTCAAGCGCGCCGCGGACCGCTCCAAGGACCAGAGCTATTTCCTGCACACGGTGTCGGCCGAGGCGTTCGCCAACTGCGAGTTTCCCGTTGGCGACCTCTCCAAGACCGAAGTGCGACGTCTGGCGCGCGAATTCGCACTCCCCGTGCACGACAAGCGCGACAGCACCGGTATCTGTTTCATCGGCGAACGACCCTTTGGCGAGTTCCTTGCGCAGTACCTCCCGGCACAGCCGGGTCCGATCGAGACGCCCGGGGGCACACGCCTCGGCACGCATCGCGGGCTCATGTACTACACGCTGGGTCAGCGCCAGGGACTCGCGCTCGGCGGTGTGCGCGGTGCGGCCGAGGCGCCGTGGTACGTCGCCGCCAAGGACCTGGACGGCAACCGGCTCGTCGTGGTGCAGGACGCCGCGCACCCGTTGCTGACGAGCGATGAGCTTCGCACCGAGGTCGCGCACTGGATCACCGGATCCCCGCCCGCACTCCGCTTCCGCTGCACCGTCAAGCTTCGATATCGGCAGGCGGATCAGCCGTGCGAGACGACCGTGCTCGCCGACGGTCGCTGCGATGTGCGAATGTCGACTCCGCAGCGCGCGGTCACGCCCGGCCAATCGGCCGTCTTCTATGACGGTGATGTGTGCCTTGGCGGCGCGGTGATCGCGTCGACTTCGCAGCGGGGCACCTCGGGGGTTGTGCGCAGCGCCTGACGCCGCTGCCCCTGGTGTCATGCTGCCGCAACCCGCTCTTCCCGCCGTCCTCATGTTCTGGCATGGCCCCCCGCTGTCGCGGCTGGAGCGCTTGTGCATGAGCTCGTTTATTGCCAACGGTCATGGGGTGCATCTGCACGTGTACGACGAACCGGCGCGTGTGCCGCCCGGCGTGACGCTCATGGATGCAGCGGACGTGCTGCCGCGCCGCCATCTGTTTGCTCACGCCGCCTCAGGCTCATTCGCGCTGTTTGCCGACTGGTTCCGCTATCGTCTCCTGCATGACAAGGGCGGCCTGTGGGTGGACACCGACGTCGTGTGCCTCAAGCCATTCGATCACGGCGGCGAGGAGATCTTCGCGTGGCAGGACTCGCTCGTGATCAACAACGCCGTGCTTGGCCTGTCGCGTGGTCACAAGCTCGCGCAATGGATGGCGGAGCGCTGTGAGCGGCCAAACCGCTTCGCTCCATACGACTCACTGAAGGCAAGACGTCGCAAACTCACGCGCATGCTGCTACCGGGCTCGCCCCGCAAGCAGCTGCGATGGGGAGAAACCGGGCCTCAAGGCTTCACGGAGGCCGCGCGCCATCTCGGATATGCGACGCGCGCGCTGCCGTTCTGGCACTTCTATCCGATTCACTATCTCAACTGGTATGCCGCTTTCGATACGACGCTGCGCGACAACGCAGGTTTCGTCGGCTCGAGCTATGGGTTGCATCTGTGGAACGAAATGACACGCCGGCAACCGCTGTTCGACAAAAATGCGCACTTCAGCCCGGAGTCGCTGTTCGAGCGGCTGTGTGCGCGCTTTCTCACCAGCGATAGCTGACCGACAACGTTGCGCCGCTGATGTCGTAAAAACTGTCCGGCCGTGGATCCGTTCCGGGGTCGTCCGGCAGCAACTTGTCGCGCGCCACCTTGTCGGCGTACCGCAGATCGAGATTGACGTCGAAGTGCGGCAGGATTTCGCGCCATTGAACGCCGGCGCCGATGTAGTAACCGTACGCCGGCGTTGCGAGGTCATATCGTGCAGCGCCGACGAAGGCAGTCAGAGCGAGCGGATTGCGGAAGCGATATCGATAATCGAGCGCACGCACGGCGAGCATCAACTCATCATCGACCCGGTCGAGCTCGGCACGCACGCCGAGATCGCTGCGCGCCGAGACCGCCCGCCGCGCGCCGATCGCGACGTGCGGCGCGACTTCCATGGAAGTCGTCGTATGCGGGCTGCCGTCGCCCAGCTGGATCTCGACACGGCTCGCATTGATGCCGGTATCAACAAAGAGTTCCGCGCCTCTCGGCCGCTTCCGCTCTTCCGGCCAGCTGCCATTCAATTCAGCTTCCCACTCGTCGCCGAAGCGCACAAAGCCGGCGAGCCGGCTGAAGCTCTCGCCGAACACGTCCTGCCCACCCATCACTTCGACGCCGGCGGTGAAGCCACGGACAGCGCGCGCATAGCTGAGCGAAACGTCGTAGCCGCGCTCGTAGTTCTGCGTGCCGTAGTCTTCGTTGTCGATCGTGCGTGCGCGCAGTTGCATCAGTCCGCCGAAGCCCGGCTCCCAACCCACGCGCAGCATGTGCGTCTGGGCCCCGACCGCGTCCTCGAACACGCGCTCATCGGCGCCCCAGTGACCGAGTACGTCGCCATCCTGCGTCAGGCCGTCAAGGTAGATGCCGTGCACGTACCAGCCGTTCTGCCACTCCGAAGCTTCGTAGGTCAGATCGAGCCGGCGCCACAGCCGCGGGACGTTGATGCCCATCGACAGCGCCGCGTTGCCGAGACGGAAGTTGCCGGAGTGTGAGCTGTCCTCCCCCGCATATTCGAGATAGACGGCGAACGGTGTCCGGCCCGGAAAGATGAAGCGGCTGGTCCATGCCGCCACCTGATTGCCGAACTCCTCGTCGTCGCTGCTATTGTCGTTCTCATGCGGCTTGAAGAGCGCATCGAGGAAGTCGCTGAACGAGTCTCCGCCGCGCGCGCCGCCGCCGTACTGCATCATGCGATTGGCACTCAGCGACCAGCCGGATGCGGGCGAGAGGCTCAAACGCAGGCCGGCGAGCCTGGGATTGCCCGAGGTGAAACCGTCCTCGAAGACGATCCGGTCCGAGTGCTCCATCTCTGCCAAGAACACTTCGTACTGGAGTCCGAAGCGCGTGATCGGCTTGTAGTTCGACAGCGTGATCGAAGGCAGCGTCTGCGCTTGCGTGCTGATGATCATGGCGCTGTCGCTGAACGGCGAAAACCAGTGATCGCGATAGCCGACGTCCAGCTGCGCATATTCGAAGCCCAGGCTGAGCACGGAGCCGGTCGGAATGGCGTCGCCCTCATCGGCGACGCCGCCGAGACTCAGGATGACGTAGTCGCCCGGCTGCCAGTAACTCTGAAGCGATGCCTGCCATGCGCTGTCGCTCGACATGCCATGCCCGTTGGGCAAAGCGGTCACGGCCCCATCGACTGCCGCGATCTCGGCGCTCGCATGCGGCAGGCCGAACTTCCCCATGTAGCGATCCAGGTAGCGTCGAACGCTGCGGCAAAGCACCGGATCGATTCGACACGCGGCGGGCAGTGCATCGAGCACCGTCGCGGCTGCGATCGGCCGGACGAGCACGGGGTTGTCGGCAAGTATCAGCACCCGCTCGATCTGACGTTCAATTTCGGGAGCCAGCTGAAGAGGAAGGTAGGGACTCGCGCCTCGCGCCCAGCTTGTCGAGCTCACCGCCGCTGCAAGCAGGCAAAGACCTAGAATATGTCGGATCATCCGAGCCAAGCCATCGTCCCTCGTTCGAAGTCGAACTCCGTGAGAAAGTTACTCAACAAGCTGCTCTACCCGGTCGGATACCGGATCGAGCGTGTTTCCCGATTCCGGCGCGAACTGGACGTGTTGCTGCAGAAGACAGCGGGCCGGTTCAAGTTCGTGCAAATCGGTGCCAACGACGGTGTTCGCTTCGACAGCCTATATTCATTCGTCACCAATCATTCATGCTCGGGCATAGTAGTCGAGCCCTTGCCCGATATGTTTGAACGACTGCGGACGAATTATGCCGACTACCCACAGATCATACCTATCAACAAGGCGATTCATGAGACGGCGCGAATCCTGCCGCTGTTCCGCGTCGCCCCTGCGGCCCTGTCGCGCTACCCGGGTTGGGCAAGCGGGATCGCATCCTTCGATCGGGAACACCTGATCAGACATGGCGTATCGCTTCAGGATCTGGTGGCTGAGGACGTTCTCTGCACGCCATTGATGGAATTGCTGGAGGAGACGGCGATGCTTGATGCCGATCTCCTGCAGGTCGATACGGAGGGCTACGACTCCGCGATTCTGCGCATGATCGATTTCTCGCGGTTTCGCCCGCGCGTCATCAAATACGAACAGAAGAGCATGACGGCGGCCGAGCGGGCCGCACAGATCGACCGACTGGCGCAGCATGGTTACCGCTGCGTGGCGGAGGGCCCGGACACGACGTGCTGGAGACCCGAGCGAAGGTAACCATTTTCATCCGTCTCCCCGCTCACCAGCGAACGAGGATCTTTTCGTAGCCCGGCTGATCGAGGCGTTCGATTACTCGGTAATGCAGCGTATTCAGGCCATCCTGACCGGGATCCTCGAGTCCGCGAACCAGGCGGCTGCGGCGCCGACGATTGACTCTGATGTGGCGCGGGGCGAACACGCGCCGCCGCGACACCTGCTGATGGCTGGGATTCGGCAGGTCGTGAAACGCGCCCTGCAGATCGAAGTAGCACAGGAACCCCGCTAGGAGCAGCCGAAAGAAGAAATCGTCGTCTTCCTTACCCCAGCCCCAGTATTCGTTCGAGAAGCCGTTGGCCGCGAACAGCTGTTCCTTGCGGACCGACACCGCGCCGGAGCAATAGTAATCGGTGTGCCGCGTGTTGCTATCCGCGCGGCTGATCTTGGTGACGAGCCTGAGCGGCTGCGAGGGACAGGAATAGTTTGCGACAATCGGCACCGCGTCGACGTCGTGCAGACAATAGTAGTCGGTGCGGTCGGCGGCGTAGTGAACGCCAATGTTGAGCAGCCTGCCGCGATTGAACAAGGCACCCGGCTCCTGCTCCACGACCAGCACCCGATGGTGGATGCGCTGCTCCTGCAGTCTCGCTGTCAGCGCAGGCAGAAGCTGCAGCAGACGGTGCTCGCGGTCGCGATAAGGGATCACGACGTCAGCCTGCCGGTTGCCGCGAACGACAGCGGTCGCACGACACGCGCCGCCAGCAGGTGTCGCGCAACCATCGGCACGAGCTTCCAGTTTGCGATGCTGAGGGGTGCGTAACGGTCGTCGACACGCAGATCCTGCAACGGGTCCGCGTGCAGACGCCGGCTCGGCCACCAACGATTCAACCATCGTTGCCCCGGGCTCGGTTTCATCGGGGTAATGATGTGCGAAACGGACAATTTCCACTCCCGCGGGCGGCGGACGCTCGAAAGTGTAAAGTGTAGCGACTGCTGATCGGAGCGCGTAGTCGATTCAGGTCGTCGGCCGCTTCCGCTCTCACGTGTACGCTAGAAAGTTTACAATCGGCTCGCGCATCGGCAACCACATAACAGGCGTGCAAGTCCGTCATCACGGTGAGGAAGTCTGATCTCCTCGATCACTCGCTCCGGGATTTGGGCGGATTCTGCTGACGGATACGCAAGCTGAGTATTGCCGGCCGCGGAGCACTTTCTCCGAGACGCGGGCGCCGCGCGCGACCGACGCATCTGAGCGGTTATAATTCCACAGCTCGGGCCGACGCCGCCCCCGGAGGTTCCATGAAGGACAGTTTCAGGACCCGCACGACCCTCGACGCGGGTGGCCAGACCTACGAGATCCAGAGCCTCGGCGCCATCCAGGGACACGATGTCGGTCGCCTGCCCTTTTCTCTGAAGATCCTGCTCGAGAACCTGCTTCGTTTCGAGGACGGCGTGAGCGTGACGCGCGCCGACATCGAGGCGCTGCTGCGCTGGGATCCGCATGCCGCGCCCAGCCACGAGATTGCCTTCACGCCGTCCCGCGTGATCATGCAGGATTTCACGGGCGTTCCGGCCATCGTCGATCTCGCAGCCATGCGCGAAGCGATGACGCGCCTCGGCGGTAACCCGCAGGATATCAACCCGCTCGCGCCGGCGGAGCTCGTGATCGATCATTCCGTGCAGGTCGACGAGTACGGCACCAAAGACTCGCTGAGCCGGAACAACGCCATCGAGTTTGCGCGCAACGGCGAGCGCTATGCGTTCCTGCGCTGGGGCCAGACGGCTTTCAGCAACTTCAAGGTCGTTCCGCCCAACACCGGCATCGTTCACCAGGTCAATCTCGAGCACCTGGCGCGCGTGGTGTTCTCCGAGGAACGTAATGGGGTCAAGCGCGCATTCCCGGATACGCTGGTTGGCACCGACTCGCACACCACGATGGTGAACGGGCTGGGCGTGCTTGGCTGGGGCGTCGGCGGAATCGAGGCGGAGGCCGCGATGCTGGGTCAGGCGATAACGATGCTCATCCCGCAGGTGATCGGCTTCCGGCTCGGCGGCGCGCTGCCGGCCGGTGCGACCGCGACCGACCTGGTGCTCACGGTCACGGAGATGCTGCGCAAGAAGGGCGTCGTCGACAAGTTCGTCGAGTTCTTCGGCGACGGTCTCGCCGGTCTGCCGCTCGCCGATCGCGCAACGATCGCGAACATGTCGCCCGAATTCGGCAGCACCTGCGCGATCTTTCCGATCGACGAGGAGACCTGTCGCTACCTGGCGCTCACCGGCCGCAGCGAACAGCAGATCGCGCTGGTCGAGGCATATGCCCGCACGCAGGGTATGTGGCGCACGAACGGCATGCGTGAGGCCGAGTACACCGACGTCCTCGAGCTGGATCTCGCGAGCGTCGAGCCCAGCCTCGCGGGACCCAAGCGACCGCAGGACCGGGTGCCGCTGCGTACGTCCAAGCCCGCGTACCGCGCGAGCGTTGCGAAGATGGTCGAGGAGCGCACCGCAAGAAATCCGCAGGCCAGCGGTCGCGCGACGGTCGCGTCGGGCGCCACCCGCTTCGAGCTCGGCGATGGCGTAGTGCTGATCGCCGCGATCACGAGCTGTACCAACACCTCGAATCCTGCCGTGCTCGTCGCCGCGGGGCTCCTTGCGCGCAAGGCGCGCGCGCTCGGCCTTACGTCCCGCCCGTGGGTAAAGACCAGCCTTGCGCCCGGCTCGCGAGTGGTGACCGACTATCTGCGCAAGGCCGGACTCCTGGCGGACCTCGAGAGCATCGGCTTCTACACGGTCGGCTATGGCTGCACCACGTGCATCGGCAACTCCGGACCGCTGCGTCCCGAGATCTCCGAGGGCGTGCGCGCGGGCGACATAGTCGGCGTGTCGGTGCTCTCCGGCAACCGCAACTTCGAGGGTCGCGTCCATCCGGAGGTGCGGATGAACTACCTGGCCTCGCCGCCGCTGGTCGTCGCCTACGCGCTCGCGGGGACCATGGACGTGGACCTGGAGAGCGAACCGCTGGGCACCGGTGCCGACGGCAAGCCCGTCTACCTCCGCGACGTCTGGCCGACGCCACAGGAGATCCAGCGCGCGATTGCGTCCAGCGTCGACGCCGGCATGTTCAGGCGGGGCTATTCGAGCGTCTTCCAGGGAGACGAACACTGGAACCGCATCGAAGTTCCGCAGGGCCAGATCTACCGCTGGGAGCCGACGTCGACGTACGTCCGTAACCCGCCCTACTTCGACGGAATGAGCATGACCCCATCCGTCGTGGCAGACATACGCAATGCGCACGTGCTCGCGCTGCTCGGCGACTCCGTGACCACTGATCACATCTCGCCCGCCGGTAACATCTCGAAGACGAGCCCGGCGGCGGAATACCTCGTCGCGCAGGGCGTGCAGCCGGTGGACTTCAACTCCTACGGTGCGCGGCGCGGTAATCACGAAGTGATGATGCGGGGCACCTTCGCGAACATCCGCCTGCGCAACGGTCTGGCCCCCGGAACCGAGGGCGGCGTCACGGTGCACATACCGAGCGGCGAGCAGATGAGCATTTACGACGCGGCGATGCGCTACAAGGCGGAGGGCACCCCGCTGATCGTCATCGCGGGCAAGGAATACGGCACCGGTTCGTCGCGCGACTGGGCCGCGAAGGGCACGATGCTGCTCGGCGTAAGGGCCGTGATCGCGGAGAGCTACGAGCGCATCCACCGCTCGAACCTGATCGGCATGGGTGTCCTGCCGCTGCAGTTCAGGGACGGCGAGTCGGCGCAATCGCTCGGTCTGACCGGCCGCGAAGGCTACGAGATCATCGGGCTGAATGGCGGCGCCGCGAAGCAGGTAACGATCGTCGCCTCGCCGGCAACGGGCGCGCCGGTCCGCTTCGAGGCTCGCGTGCGGATCGACACACCCAAGGAGCGCGAGTACTTCCAGCACGGAGGCATACTGCACTACGTCGTGCGCCAGCTCGCCGGAGCAAGCAAAGCCGCCTGACGCACGGTTCGGAGCACCGACGCAACCACCCGACTATCCAGCCGGAGCATCCCATGGCCGCGAGACTGATGATTCTCTGGACCCTGGTTGCATCGACGGCGGTGGCAGCGCCCTCGCTGGACGCTCCCACCTCCGCCGGCGTCGGCTCGACGGTGGAGGTCAAGGTCGCCGGCAGCACCAATGCGCGTGACTTCGTCACCATCGTGCCGAAAGACGGCCGCGAGGGCACCTATGGCGACTACCAGTACGTCGACAAGGGCGGCGTGCGCAAACTCACGGCGCCGGTAAAACCGGGCGAGTACGAGGTCCGCCTGCTCGGCGCCGACGCGCCCTACCCGACGCTCGCGAGCCGGCCGATCCGCATCGACGAGGTGAAAGCGACGCTGGAGGCCCCGGACCGCGTCGACGCGGGCGCCAAGTTCCAGGTGAAGTGGAGCGGGCCCGACAACCCACGCGACTACGTCGCGATCGGCGACGCCAAGCGGAAGTACATCACCTATGCGTACACGACGGCCGGGAACCCCGTTTCCCTCGTCGCCCCGGACAGCGCCGGCGAGTACGAGCTGCGCTATATCCTCGCCGAGGGCGATACCGTCATCGGCACCCGGCCTCTCGTCATCGGCGGCGTCACCGCGACGGTCGCCGGACCGGCCAAGGTCGCGGCCGGCGCCAGGTTCCAGGTCAAGTGGACGGGGCCCGACCATCCGCGCGATTTCGTCACCGTCGTCAAGGCAGGAACCCCGGACGGACAATACGGACCATACGCGTATACCTCGAAGGGCAGTCCACTCGAGCTCACGGCGCCCGACGAAGCCGGCAAGTACGAGATCCGTTATCTCACTGCTCAGACATACGCGACACTCGGCAGCTCACCGGTGGAAGTCACCGCTATCAGTGCCACCGTCAAGGGGCCCGCCGAGGTCGTAGCAGGCAGCACTTTCGCGACGCAGTGGGAGGGGCCGGCCAACGTCAACGACTACGTGACGATCGTGCCTGTCGGTGCGAAGGAAGGCGTCAGCGGAAACTATCGCTACACCGCGCAGGGCAACCCGGCGCAGATCCTCGCTCCGCTCGCGCCCGGCGAGTACGAGCTGCGCTACTCGACCGGTCAGAGTAACGCGACCCTGGCGCGCTCACCGATCCGGGTTACGCCCGGCGTGCAGGAGCCGGGCTTCGTTGCCGTGACGGTGGCGCAGCCGGCCGCGGGCGGCAACGCCGTCGAGATCATCCTCGATGCCTCGGGCAGCATGCTGCAGAAGATGGGCAAGCAGCGGCGCATCGACATCGCCAAGCAGACACTGACGCGCCTGACCTCCTCACGGATTCCGGCGGGCACGCCGTTCGCGATGCGGGTGTTCGGGCGGGAGGTGGATTCCTGCCAGACCGATCTCGACATCGCGCTGGGTCCGCTCGATGCGGCCGCGGTGGGCGCCCGCATAGGCAAGCTGGAGGCGAAGAACAACGCGCGCACGCCCATTGGGGCCTCGCTCGAGAAAGTCTCCGACGACCTGCG
Source organism: uncultured Gammaproteobacteria bacterium (assembly GCA_963728295.1). Lineage (GTDB taxonomy): Bacteria > Pseudomonadota > Gammaproteobacteria > Steroidobacterales > Steroidobacteraceae > DATJKD01. The sequence goes on from CAVSKB010000024.1 coordinate 111,265, forward strand.
CGGAGCGCGCGGCGAGCGCCTCGTCATCCTGCTCACCGACGGCGAGGAGACGTGCGGCGGAGATCCGGCGGCGGCCATAGCGAAGCTGCGCAAGGCGAACATCGGTGTAAGGGTGAACATCGTGGGCTTTGCAATCGATGACGAGGCGCTGGCCGCGAGCTTCCGTCACTGGAGCGACGCGGGCGGCGGCCTGTACTTCGACGCGCGCGATGCCGCGGGGCTCGACAAGGCGCTCACCCAGGCACTCCAGCCGGCCATCGAACTGGTCGATGGCAAGGGTCAGGTGGTCGCTCAGGGCCTCACCGGTGATGCGCCTCTCAAGGCTATGCCGGGCGCGTACACCGTGCGCCTCAAGGCGCAGACGTCCAAGTCAAAGCCCGTGACGGTGCGGCCAAAGGAAACGACGAGCGTCAGCCTCTGAACGTACCGGTGCGATGCAGCCGCGTTGTCCAGTTTCCACCAGTGGCAGGTCAAGGCGGACCTTCGCGAGCCGCTGATCCATGCGACGGCGCTGCTCGTGCTGCTGGCGTGGGGGATCTATCGCGCCCGCGCATCAGCGCATGCGCGAGCACGGTCGCTAGAATGATCGCGACGCCCAGGTAAAAGGCGGTACCCAGCTCGCGCTGCTCACCCAGCAGCACGACCGCGAGCACGATGGCGTACACGGGTTCGAGGCTCAACGCGAGCTGGACGCTGAAGGCGCTCGTGTGCTTGAGCGCGGCCAGCGAGAGCGCAAAGGGCACCAGCGTGCAGCCTATCGCGAGCACGGCGAGGAGCGTGGCATCGCGCGCGCCGGGGAGCGGCAGATCGAACCCGGCCTGCGGCAGCGCGATGGCGACCAGCGTGAGGAACACGGTGCCTGCGGCGAGCTCGATACCCGTCATCGCGAGCGCATCCGCGTGCTCGACGTATCGCTTGTTGAGCGAGCCGAAGATCGCCATCAGGAAGGTCGACAGGATTCCGACCACGATCCCCGAACGCATGCCGGCGGGTGTGCCGCCGACCACCAGCGCTACTCCGGGGACCGCCGCGATGCCGATCAGCAGCTCGCGAGGCTCGAAGCGTCGCTTCACCACCCAGGGCTCGACCAGCGCCATGAAGATCGGCCCGACGGCCATGCAGGTCGCCGCGACGGACGCGTTGGCGAGCTTGATGGCGCCGTAGAACGTCAGCCAATGCAGCGCGACGACCACCCCGATTGCCGCGAAGATCAGCATCGTGCGGCGAGGCAGCGCCCGCACCGCGCGCCAGAACGCGCGGAAACAGCGCCAGCACTGCAACCACGAACGTCATCCGCCACCAGACCAGCGCGAGCGCGGGCAGCGTGATCAGCTTGCCAAGAATCGCGGTGAAGCCCCACAGCACGACGCAGAAATGAATCTGCAGCAGCGCCTTGTTGGCAGCCGTCATCGGGGATTCCGCGGCTCGCGGCGTCCGCGTTCAGGAGAGCCGTTTACCAGCTCGGAGCGCCTGCACTATCTCGAGTGCTGTCTGTTCGCAGGGTGGCAGCTCGGCATCCGATACGCCCTTCGGCGTAACGCGCTCTCCCCAGCGGACGAGATGCGCACACCAGGTGAGTCCGGCGCCGAACGCGGGCATCAGCAGCAGCCCGCCGGCCGGAACGCGGCCTTCCTCCAGCGCTTCGACCAGCGCCACCGGCACGGTCGCGGCCGACATGTTTCCGTAGCGCTGGACGTTGACGAAAACGCGATCCATGCCGACACCTGCGCGCTTCGCGACCGCCTCGATGATCCGCAGGTTGGCCTGGTGCGGGATGACGAGCGAAATATCCTCCGGTCGCACACGCTGCGTCTCGAGCACATTGTTGCAGGCGCCAGCCATACCGAGCACCGCGCGTTTGAAGATCTCCGGCCCCTCGAACACCCATTCGGTGTCGCCGTACAGCCGGCCAGTGTGCGCATACCGCGCACCCATGCCTTCGATCACCAGCGTGTCCCGGGCGTCGCTGTCGCAACCGAGTTTCTCTGCGAGCAGGCCCTCGACCGAATCGGTCGCCTCGATCACGACCGCGGCGCAGCCGTCACCGAACAGCACCGAGACGCCGCGGTTCTCCCACTCCATGAATGCGCTGATCAGCTCGCCCCCGAGCACGAGCGCATTGCGCACCACCCCGGTGCGGACCATCGCGTTCGCCGAGCTCAAGGCGTACAGGAAGCTGGTGCAGGCCGTGTTGACGTCCATCGCGCCGGCTCGGCGCGCGCCGAGGCGCACTTGCAGACCCGAGGCCTGGTTCGGTACGAGGTCATCGACGCTGCAGCTTCCCATCACGATCAGCTCGACCGCGGCGGGGTCGAGGCCGGCCGCAGCAAGCGCGCGCATCGACGAAACGTAGGCGAGATCGCCGAGCGGCACGTGCGAAATACGCCGTTCCTTGATCCCGGTCCGGCTGGTGATCCACTCGTCGCTGGTGTCGAGAAAGGTCGCGAGGTCGGCGTTGCTCAGAACTGCCGGCGGCAGGCACTTCCCCCAACCCGTGATCGCCGCGTACGTCACCGCATAGGCTCCCGCTCATCGCCGAAGCCGCCACTCTACCAGCACGGGACGGCCCTGCCCCGCGCCGGGTACGCGCGCTCCAGGCTCGGGGCGGCCCCCGGACGGAAACGCTACAATGCGGCTTCCTGCACGATGCCAACAGGTCGAGGGGCAAGCGATGAACAAGGCGAATCATGTTCTGAAGGCGGCGCTGGCCGCCGCCGGTCTGGTCGGCGCGGTTACGATGTACGCGCTCCCCATCGTCGCGGTCGCTGAGGATCCAAAGCCCCCTAAGCTGAACGCCAAGGTGCAGAAGGCGCTGGCGGGTGCGCAGGAAGCCATCCAGGCCAAGGACTGGGCCAAGGCAAAGGAAGGGATCGACGCCGCACGTGCGGTCGAGGGCAAGGGCCCCTACGACGAATTCATGATCGCCGAGCTAAGCGGCTTCGTGCAGCTCAATGAGAAAGACTATGCCGCGGCGGCCGCGAGCTTCGAGGAGACCGTCAAGTCGGGCTATGTCCCGGCTGCGGACCTTCCGCAGCGCAACAAGGTCCTGGCGCAGCTGTATTTCCAGACGGAGAACTATCGCGAAGGCGATCGAGTACGGAAACGCAGTATCTCGCGGGTGCCCCGTCGGACCAGACGATCGGCGACCTGGTCGCGCGCGGGTATTTCCTCCAGAAGGACTATGCCAACGCGCGCACCACCGCGAAGAAGCTGGCCGACGCTTCTGCGAAGCCCAGCGAGCAGATCCTGCAAGTGCTGCTGGCGAGCAACCTGGAGCTCGATGATCGCCCGGCGATCTTTGCGACGCTCGAAAGCCTGGTAAAGCATTACCCGCAGCCGAAGTACTGGAACGACCTGCTCAACAACCAGCTTTTCGCCAGCAAGACCGACCGCGAGCTGCGCAGCCTCTATCGCCTGATGGAGGATACGAAGGTGCTGGACAAGGGAGAGGAGTACGCCGAGATGGCTGCCGCGCTCGTCGGTGGTGGATTTCCGAGCGAAGCAAAGCGAGTGCTCGACAAGGCGATGTCGGAAGGCCTGCTGCAGGGAGAGGATAAGACCCGTGCGCAGCAGGATCTGGAGCGGGCCCGCTCGGGCGCCGAGTCTGATCGCAAGGAACTGGCCGGCGCCGACGCGGCGCTCGCGGCGGCCAAGACCGGCAACGACATGGTCTCGCTTGGCAAGCTCTACTTCAGCACCGGCGAATACGCCAAGTCGGCGGACGCCCTCCAGAAGGGCCTTGCAAAAGGCGGTGTCAGCGACGCTGATGACGCGAACACCCTTCTCGGCATCGCGTTGGCGCGCGCGGCCAGACCGGCGGACGCAGTCGCTGCGTTTCAGGCGATCAAGGACCCGAGGCTGGCCGAGCTTGGACGGCTCTGGCAAATCGCCGTTCAGCCACCTGCACCTGCCGCGGAGCCCGCTACGCCGGCGGCACCCGCGCAGCCGGCGACTGCGCCCGGAGGCTGACTTTGGCCGTGATGCGCGCCGGGCTGGCCGTCAGCCGGCGTGCAACGCCCAGACGCGGGCGATCTCGGCCAGCTTGGGGTCTTTCACCTGGGTGAAGGCCTTGCCGGCGTCGCTGTTTCGGTTGGTGCGAGCGAGCGCGATCCCGAGCAGCATATTGGCGTCGTCCGCGTTGCTGACGCCGCCCTTTGCCAGAGCCTTACGCAGCGCCTCGACCGCCTTTGGATAGTTGGCCTGCCCGAAGTACAGCCGCCCCGCCTGATACATGTCTTCGCCCGAGGTGCCAGCGGCAACCGACTTGGCCGCCGCCGCAGTGGCTGCCGATTGTTTTGCGAGCTCCTTCTCGGCGGACGCCATTGTCCGCTGGACCCGGTTCTCCTCCTCCGGCGTGAACACCTTCGCCGCCGTGCCCGCTTCGATGACGCGACGACCCTCCGCCGGGAACCCTTCGACGATCAGCGCCTCGGCCATGTCGAAGTAGTCACTGCTCTTCTCGAGCGCCCCGACATCCTGCGAAAGCCGGTAGAGCGCGAGCTTCTCGTCGTCTCCCTTGGCCTGGTTGAAATAGGTCTTGAGCAGACTCTTCCACGTCTCGGGCGTCGGGTAGAACTTCAGCAGCCGCTCGAGCGCCTTGGCGGTGCCCGCCTTGTCGCCAAGCTCGTAGTTGCTGCGCAGCACTAGTTGCAGCAGGTCCTCGCTCGGCTGCCCGGCACTGTTCATCCGTTCCGCAGTCGAGATGGCAGCCTTGTAGTTCTTCTGCTGGTAGTAGCCCTGCGCGACCATCATCTGCATTTCGCGGTCGCCGGGGACCGCCTTCAGATAGTCGTTAGCGACCTGGATCGCCTTGCCGAAGTTGCCGGCGCGGAAGTAGAGCTGCGCGAGCGTCTTCGAGCGCTGCGTGCGCTCGCCCGCAGGCATCTGCCCGGACGCCATCTGCTGCTCCAGCAACTTCGCCGCTTCCGCGTTGCGCCCCTGCTGCAGGTACACGTACAGCTGGAGCTCGTTGATCTTGTAATCTTCGAACGCAGAGCGGGGCTGTATCGACTGCGCCTGACGGATCGCCTTGGTGGCGGTGTCCCATTGCTTCCTGCTGATGGCAGCCTGCGCCTCCTTGAGGTGCTTGCCGACCGCCTGGCTGACGGTCTGCTGCGCGACCGCGACAGCGGGCAACAACGCCCCCGCAACCGTCGCCACCGCTGCTGCGCTCAACGCCGCGCTCAGTACAACACTCGCTTTGCTCATCGGTTTCCTCGTCGGCGCCGGCGGACCCGGCCCGTTACATGAATTCTTCCGCGCCGATCAATCCGATCTTGGTCAACTTGTTGCGCTGCGCGGCCGCCAGCACGCGCGCCACGATGTCGTAGTTCGCACGCTTGTTCGGCCGGATGTGCAACTCGGGCTGCGGATCCATTGCCGCTTCGCGGCGGAAGTAGCCTTCGAGCGCGTCGACGCTCGGAATCTCGGTCCCGTTCCAGGTGATCGTCCCGTCGAACAGGATCTCGAGATTGATGATGACCGGCGGGGTCGGTGGCTCCAGCTGGTTCGGGTCCGGCCGCGGCATGTCGAGCTTCACCGCGTGCGTCATCACCGGGATCGTGATGATGAACATGACCAGCAGCACGAGCAGGACGTCGATCAGCGGCGTCATGTTGATGTCCATCATCGGCTCATCCGCGCCGCCGCCAGTGCTCATTCCCATCCGTATGACTCCTCTAGGAGATAGATGCGCCAGGCCGCCGGAAGTTCAGCGTCGCATGCCCCGGTCGGGCTCGGTGATGAACCCCACCTTCTGGATGCCCGATCTCTGACAGAGCACCATGACCCGGCCGACGTGCTCGTACTTGGTCAGCCGGTCCCCCCGCACATGGATCTCGGGCTGCGGGACCTGCACGGCGACGGATTTCAGGCGCTCGAGCAGCGCCTCCTGGGTCGGCACCAGCGCCGTGTTCCAGTAGACGTTGCCGTCCTTGTCGACCGCGATGTTGATGTTCTCGGGCTTGGTCACCGTCGCCTGGTTGGCGGCCTTCGGCAACTCCACCTTCACGGACTGCGTGATCACCGGGATCGTGATGATGAAGATGATCAGCAGCACCAGCATCACGTCGACGAGCGGCGTGACGTTGATTTCCGACATCGCCCGGTCTTCGCCTTCGTCGCTCGTGCTGACTGAGACTGCCATGTGGATCGCCTCCGTGGGATTCCCGGTGCGGCCTACTTGCGGGCGCCCGCGATGACCTTCGCGCCGGTCCCTTCGACACGCGAGCCGCTGACGATCACCTGCTCCAGGTCGTTCGCGAACAGCTTGACGCGCTCCATGATCGTCTTGTTGCGGCCGAGCAGATAGTTGTAGCCCAGCACCGCGGGCACGGCGACCGCGAGGCCGATGGCGGTCATGATCAGCGCCTCGCCGACCGGACCCGCGACCTTGTCGATGCTCGCCTGGCCGGCGATACCGATGTTGACCAGGGCGTGATAGATGCCCCACACCGTGCCGAACAGCCCGATGAACGGGGCGGTCGAGCCGGTCGTCGCGAGGAACGGGAGCTGCGTGCTGAGCGCGTTGCCGATCCGGCCCACTGCGCGGGCCATCACGTTGTCGATCCACTCGTGCAGAGGAACCTGCTGCGTAAGCCGCTCGTCATGGTGCTCGGCGGCGTCGATCGCCTCGGAGGCGATACCCTTGAAGACGTTGCCCTTCCCGGTGAGCTTGGCGACACCGGCCTTGATGTTCTCGGCCTGCCAGAAGGCCTTCTCGACCTCACGCGCCTGGCGCAGCAGCCGCCGCTGCTCCCACCACTTGGTAAAGATGATGAACCACGAATACGCGGACATCAGCGCCAGCAGGATCAGGGTGCCCTTCGCGACGAAGTCTCCCTGCGCCCACAGCGCGCTCAGCCCGTACGGGTTTTCGACAGAAACAGTATCGGGGTCCATGGTGGTGTCTTCCTCTGAACGATTCGTTGTCTGTAGTTATGGCCACGCCGTCGCGGCCGCCGGATTCGGGTCAGTCGGTCAATCGGAACGTGACGGCGAAGATATGCCACATGGCCACCGGCTTCCCGTCTTCCTTACCGGGGACGAAGCGCCAGTTACGCTGCACTTCCTTGACGGCGGCTTCGTCGAGCTTCGGGAAGCCACTCGACTTCGCGATCTTGATCTCGCCGGCCCGGCCGGTCTCGAGCACGTACACCTGCAAATTGACCGTGCCCTCCTCGCCTGCGCGTCGCGAGGCCGGGGGATATTCGGGTTGCGTGATGCGCGCGCCCTTCCCCTGCGTCGACGGTGGCGTCTTGACCCCGCCCGAGGGCGCCGGCTTGGGCGGGGCCGCGACCACGGGTCGTTCAGTGGTGGCCGTGATGGCCGTGGTCGGCGCGGTCGACACCGGCGCTGCGATCTGGAAGTCGGGTGGCGGAACGAACGGCGGTGGCGGCGCGTAATCGGGGGGCGGTGGCGGTGGCGGTTCCTCGTCCTTGATCTCTTCGTCGACGATCTCCGTTTCGACCGGTGGCGCTACGAACTCGACGATGGCCTTGCCGAGCCCGGAATTGAGCACCCAGATGAACATCACATGGATCGCCACGACCAGGACGAACGCGAGAGTGCGTTTCTGGTTCTTGGCCGGATCGTCGAAGGCAAAGCTGTGAACGGAGTGCTCCACGTCCCCTCCAAGCCGTATCAGCTCGAACTTCCAGCGCTGCCCGGTCCTTCCGACCCCGGGCAAATCACACTACAAGAGCCGTTCGACCGTCGCAACCCCTTGAAGGCAAGCTCAAAGCGACCCTCAGGGTGCCGCCCGCGCCGCCGACTGGGGAATTAATCGTTCGATTGTCGCTGGCTCATTCCCGCCGGGCCCCGTTGCCCGGTGAACCGCGTGGCGACTCTACCGGTCGCCGCGATCCAACTCAATAGCGGCGCAGCCCCGGACGTAGCGTCGGAGCCTCCATGGGAGCCTCCATATAAATGGAACGTGCGCCTCGCCCGCGCCAATGTAGCGTCAGCGATCGGTCACCGCGCCTAGCGAGGCGCTGCTCACGAGCTGCGCGTACTTGGCGAGCACGCCGCGGGTCGCATACGGCTGGGGCGCCCGCCAGCTGCGCCTGCGCGCATCGAGCGTCGGCGGCATCGACCAGCAGATTGATCTCGCGAAGAACTGCGTCGATCGTGATCCGGTCGCCGTCGCGTACCAGCGCCAGCGTGCCCCCGGCGTAGGCCTCGGGCGAGACGTGACCCACGACAAACCCGTGGCTGCCGCCCGAAAACCGCCCGTCGGTGACGAGAGCGACCTTGTCGCCGAGACCACGGCCCATGATCGCCGCCGTCGGACTCAGCATCTCGCGCATTCCCGGCCCGCCCCGTGGTCCCTCGTAGCGCACGACGATCACGTCGCCGGCCTTCACCACGCCATCCAGAATCGCCTGCAGCGTCGCCTCCTCGCCGTCGAACACCCGTGCCCGCCCGGAGAACTGGAGCCCTTCCTTCCCGGTAATTTTTGCAACCGCGCCTTCCGGCGCGAGATTCCCGTACATCACGATCAGGTGAGAGTCGGGTTTGATCGGATCGGCGAGCGGTCGAATGATCCGCTGCCCCGGCGGATACGGTTTCACGCGCCGCAGGTTGGCTGCGAGCGTGCGGCCGGTGACGGTCAGGCAGTCACCGTGGAGCAGCCCCGCCTCGAGCAGCGTTCGCATCAGCGGCTGGATCCCTCCGATCCGGATCAGATCGGACATCGAGTGCAGCCCGGAAGGCCGCAGATCAGCCAGTACGGGTACGCGGCTGCCGATGCGCGTGAAGTCGTCGAGGACCAGCGGCACTCGGGCCGCATGCGCTATCGCGAGCAGATGCAGCACGGCGTTCGTCGAGCCGGACAGCGCGATGCTCACGACGATCGCGTTCTCGAACGCCTCGCGCGTCAGGATGTCGGACGGGCGGATGCCGCGCCGTATGAGGTCGACCACCGCGCGCCCTGCCCGCCCGGCATCGTCACGCTTATGACGCGAGACCGCTTCCTGCGCCGAGCTGTTCGCCAGGCTCATTCCCAGCGCTTCGATCGCCGACGCCATGGTGTTGGCCGTGTACATGCCACCGCAGCTGCCCGGCCCGGGAATCGAGCTGCGCTCGACCTCCCGCAGCTCGCGATCGGTAATCGCGCCCTGCGCGCGGGCGCCGACGGCCTCGAACACCGAGACGATGTCCCGCTTCGGCTGCGCCCGGTCGTATCGTGCCGCCATAGACGAACACAGCCGGGCGGTTCAGGCGCGCGATCGCCATCATGCAGCCCGGCATGTTCTTGTCGCAGCCGCCAATCGCGACCAGGCCGTCGAAGCCCTGCGCCCCGACCACCGTCTCGATCGAGTCCGCGATCACTTCGCGCGACACGAGCGAGTAACGCATGCCCGGCGTCCCCATCGAGATTCCATCCGAAACGGTGATGGTGCCGAACACCGTACTCTTGGCTCCGGCGGCGTCCGCACCCGCGGCCGCGGCCGCCGCCAGCCGGTCGATGTGCATGTTGCACGGCGTGAGCGTGCTCCAGGTGGATGCCACGCCCACCTGCGGCTTGCGGAAGTCACGATCCGTGTACCCGACCGCGCGCAGCATCGCGCGGCTCGGCGTCTGCTTCAGCCCGTCGAACACCAGGCTCGAATGCACGCGTGTGTCGACCTTGCGCCGGCTCATCGTTTCTCCTGTCTGCAGCCCGCTCATTGTGCGTTGCCTGGTCCATCGCCGTGAACTCCCGCGCGCCTGCGACGATCAGCGCGAGCGGCAGAACGAGCGCCCAGCGGCCGAGCCCTGCGCGCAGATACTCGAGCCCGTGATAGGCCGCAACGGCCACCGGCGGCGCGATCAACCCGCGCAGCCCGGTCAGCGTTACGTGCAGGGCCATGTAGCGCGTTTCCTCGCCTCGTGGCGCGAAGTCGTTGTGCCCGAGAGACCAGCCGAGGCTCCCCGCCGCGAGCGACACGCCCATCAGCAGGGCGCCCGGCCAGACGAGCACCGGGAGGCGCAGCAGGATCGCCGCTGCGAGCAGACCTGATGCCGCCACGAGCACCCAGCCGTGCCGCGAGCGGAAAGCCACCACGTGATGGCGGTCGAGATAGCTCGCCCAGGGCTGGATCGCAAGGGGAATCACCAGCACCGGCACCGCGGTGGTCACCGCGATCTGCCAGAACGACGGCCGATGCAGAACCTCGTCAAAGCACACGACCAGCACCGGGATCAGCGTCAGATTGCCGGCGCCGAACAACGACATCGCGTACATGTAGCGGCGGAACGAGGCATCGCGCGCCAGCAGTTCACGCACGCCGCCCAGGCTGAAGCTCGCGCCCTCGACGAGGCGGGCGCGCTCGGCAGCGAGCAGCGTCTCCTCGTTCCGCACGCGAAAGCGACGAAACGCGATGCTCCCTGCCAGGCCGCAGCCCGCCGCCACCAGGATCCAGACGCGGTACCAGGGTTCGCCGCGCTCGAGCAGCCAGCCAAGCGCGAGACCCGCCGCGGCGAGGGCGATCGAGGTATTGACGGCGATGCGGCCGGTGATGCGCGCCCGCAGCCGCCGTGGATAGTTCACGCTCCACAACACGGCGCGTACGGTATCCACGCCGCACCAGAGCACGCGTGCGCAACCGTACAGCAGCAGAAACAGCAGCAGCCCCGCGCCGCTCGCCGGGAGCAGCGCCAGCGCCGCCACGCAGACCGTCATCGCGAGCAGCAGCGGCTGCAGGAAGCGGATCTTGGGCTGGCCCTGCACCCGGCGGGCGAACACGAGGCTCGCGAGGTTCGACCAGGCGGGCGCCGCGCTCACCATGGCGAGCACGATATCGACCAGCATGCCGCGGCGCGGCGCCGACGAAGAGCGCCCGCACCATCACCGCCGCGGTTCCGCCCTCGATGACCCCCAGGCACAGGTACACCAGCGTCCATGCGCGCCGCTCGAACGACAGGTCCATCGGGGCCGCGCCGGGCTCACCGCCCCGGTGCGTACCGTTCGGCGATCAACGCGTAGAGAGCGCGCACCGCCTGTGGCTCGGCGCCGACCGGCCGCCCCGGGCGCTCCTTGCCGTTCCAGGCATATAGATCGACGTGCAGCCAGTCCTGGGCCGGGGCGACGAAGCGGCGCAAGAACAGGGCGCCGATGATCGAACCAGCGAAGGTCGAGGCGGACACGTTGTTCACGTCCGCAACCTTGCTCGCGAGGTCTTCGTCGTAGCTACCCCAAAGCGGCATGTGCCAGAGCGGATCGGCCAGCCGGCGGCCGTGACGCAGCAGCGCCGCAACCGTGTCCTCGCGCGTGCCGTACAGCGCCGGCAGCTCGGGACCGAGCGCCACGCGCGCCGCACCAGTCAGTGTCGCAAGATCGACGATCAGATCGGGTGAGTCGTCGCCCGCGGCGGCCAGCCCGTCGCAGAGCACCAGACGTCCCTCGGCATCGGTGTTCCCCACCTCCACCGTGATGCCGCGGCGCGTGCGCAGGACATCACCGGGCCGGTAGGCATCGCCCGACACGGCGTTTTCCACCGCCGGGACCAGCACACGCAGGCGCACGGGCAGGCGGGCCCGCATGATCATTCGCGCGAGCGACAGCACGCAGGCAGCTCCTCCCATGTCCTTCTTCATCAGCAGCATGCCCGCCGCGGTCTTGAGGTCGAGCCCGCCGGAGTCGAAGCAGACGCCTTTGCCGACCAGCGTCAATTTCGGATGCGGAGCCTCACCCCAGCGAAGGTCGATCAAGCGGGGTCCGTGCGCCGCCGCGCGGCCCACGGCATGTATGGCCGGATAACCTTTTGCAAGCTCGTCGCCTTCGACGATCGTGGTCTCTGCGCCGTGCTCGCGTGCAAGGCGTCACTGCCTCCGAGGCGAGCACCGCCGGATTCATGTCGGCCGCCGAGGTATTGATGAAGTCGCGCGCCATGGCGAGCGCGCTTGCCGCATTGCGCACGTACTCCATGTCCGCTTCCGCCGGCGGGGAGAGCAACGCGCCGCCGCCCGCCGTGCGGGGCGTGCTGCGATACCGCTCGAAGCGATAGCACCCCGTTGCCCAGCCCAGCGCAGCCGCGGTGGCTGCGTCACGCGGGAGAGCAGTCCCGATCCGCCACGACCCGGCCGGGAGGCGATCCGGAGCTCCGGCAATACTCCAGAGATCGAGATCAGCGACTGCGGCGAGCGGACCGAGGCCGAGTACGGCAGCACGCGGCGCGCCTTCGGCGTCGGGTACGACGACCAGCTGATGTCGCTCGGCGCGGAATCTGAGGGCGGTGAGCCAGCTCTGCGTCGCAGCGTCCTGCGCTCCATGCCAGGTCGCCAGCTCGCCTTCCGTGACCAGCCAGAGAGGACGCGCGCCCGGCGCGTCATGTTCGGTGAACATGCAGAAGACCCATCGGCTCGAACAGGTGATCCGGGAGCTTAGCGGATCACGCGGCGGTCGCTTCGGCGGCCGTATGCAGCCGCGCACAACTCGTGTCGTTTTGCACTGCGGTTGACAATCGCCCGCGCGCTGTGCTGCTATCGACCGGCGGCGCCCAACGACAACGCCGACAGGACAGCGATGGAGCGTCGAAGCACAGCTCTCCCTCCCGCGGCAGCCAATCGGCTGCCGGTCCTGCTGCTGCGACTTCCTGCCCTGCTTCTCACAGAGAGGTGCGGGGTCGGCTGACGGCGCGAACGCGCTGCACGAATCGAGAACCCCGCACCGGCCACAGGCCGACGCGGGGTTCTTGCGTTTTGGACCGTGAGAAACCGGACTGATCCAGGAGATATCGATGCGTGCCTATTCGAAGAAGGATGTGGACAAGAAAGCGCTGAAGGGCGCGCGGATCGCGATCCTGGGCTACGGCAGCCAGGGCCGCGCGCATGCGCTCAACCTCAAGGACAGCGGGCTACGACGTGGTCGTGGGCGCCCGCACGACCGGCGAGAGCTGGAAGAAGGCGCGCAGGGATGGCCTCGCGGTCGCCGAGCCCGTAGATGCGGTCAAGGGCGCCGCACTGGTGGCCCTGCTGGTGCCCGACCTGGCGCAGCCGGCCGTCTACAAGGACATCCGCCGAGTCGCTGGAGCAGCGGCGCCGCCCTCCTCTTCGCGCACGGCTTCAATATGCACTTCAAGCAGATCCGCCCGCGCAAGGACCTCGACGTCGTCCTGATCGCGCCGAAGGGACCGGGCGACCTCGTGCGACGCCAGTTCCAGCAGGGACGCGGCGTGCCCTGCCTGATCGCCGTAGGCCAGGATGCAACCGGCAAGGCGCATGCCAAGGCACTGGCCTACGCCGACGGCATCGGCGGCACACGCGGCGGGCGTCATCGAGACGACGTTTGCCGAGGAAACCGAGACCGATCTGTTCGGCGAACAGGCCGTGCTCTGCGGCGGCGCCACCGAGCTGGTGGTGAAGGGTTATCGAAACGCTGGTCGAGGCCGGCTACCAGCCCGAAGTCGCTTACTACGAGTGCCTGCACGAGCTGAAGCTGATCGTCGACCTGCTGCACGAGGGCGGCATCGCGAAGATGCATCGCTTCATCTCCGAGACCGCGAAGTACGGCGACCTGACGCGCGGCCCGCGCATCGTCAACGCCAGGACCAAGAAGGAGATGAAGAAGATCCTGAGCGAAGTGCAGCAGGGCAAGTTCGCGCGCCAGTGGATCACGCGAGAACCGGACCGGGCGGCGCAAGTACACCCGCCTCCTCAAGCAGGATCTCGCGCATCCGATCGAGAAGGTCGGAGGGCGGCTGCGCGCGCGCATGCCCTGGCTCGAGCGAAGCGCGGTAGGCCGACATGCCTGAGTCACGCATCCCGAACCGGGTACTGATCTTCGACACTACGCTGCGCGATGGCGAGCAGTCGCCCGGCTGCAGCATGACGCCGCCGGAGAAGCTGCGCGTCGCGCGTGCGCTCGCGGACCTCGGCGTGGACGTGATCGAAGCCGGCTTTCCCGCCGCCTCGCGCGGTGACTGGGAGAGCGTGAACGCGATCGCGCGCGAGGTCGAGGGGCCGATGATCTGCCGGTCTCGCACGCTGCAACGCGCGAGGACATCGACCGGCGCCTAGGCGCTGCGATCCGGCCGCGCAGCGTCCCCGGCTGCACGTCTTCCTGGCCACGAGCGCGATCCATCGCCAGTACAAGCTCAACATGGCGCGCGAGGAGATCATCCACGCCGCGGCGCGAGGGCGTGAGGCATGCGCGCGTCGACTGTGCGCGGACGTCGAGTTCTCGCCGGAGGATGCGTCGCGGACCGAGCTCGAGTTCCTGGCCGAGGTGGTCGAGGCCGCGATCGAGGCCGGCGCCACCACGATCAACATCCCCGACACCGTCGGCTATGCGGTGCCCGAGGAATTCGTCGAGACTGTTCCAGTATCTGCAGAAGCACGTGCCGCGGCATCGAGCAGCGTCGTGCTGAGCGTGCATTGCCATGACGATCTCGGCATGGCCGTCGCCAACAGCCTCGCGGCGGTGCGTCGCCGGCGCGCGCCAGGTCGAATGCACGATCAACGGCATCGGCGAGCGCGCCGGCAACTGCTCGCTCGAGGAAGCTCGTGATGGCGCTCAAGACGCGCGAAGGGTTGTTCGGCCTCGACGACCGGAATCGACACGCGAAGACTCTATCCAGCGAGCCGTCTCGCTCTCCTCGCATCACCGGCATGCCGATCCCGCGCAACAAGGCCGTGGTCGGCGAGAACGCCTTTGCTCACGAATCCGGAATCCATCAGCACGGCATGCTGCGGCACCACTCGACCTACGAGATCATGCGCCCCGAGGACGTCGGGCTGTCGCGCAGCAATCTGGTGCTCGGCAAGCACAGCGGCCGTCACGCCTTCCGCGAGCGCGTGCAGCGAGCTCGGCTTCGAGCTCGACGGACTCGGAGCTCAACAGGGTCTTCGAGGAGTTCAAGGCGCTCGCGGACAAGAAGAAGGAGCTCTTCGACGGCGACATCGAGGCGCTCGTGCTCAAGGTCGGCAACGAGGCCGGCGACGGAGCGTGGCAGCTTGCGCGCCTGCACGTCGAAAGCGACTCCGCCGCGGCCGGTAGCGCCCGGGTGGTGCTCGTCCACGCCGACGGGCGGACAGCCGAGGTCACGGCGCATGGCGACGGGCCGGTCGATGCCGCGTTCAAGGCGGTCGAGGGCGCGACCGGCGTCGAGGTGAAGCTGCGCAAGTTCGAGGTCCGAAGCGTATCCATGGGCGAGGACGCCCAGGGCGAGGCGGTCGTCACCGTGGAGTACCGCGGACGCTCATACCGCGCGACCTCCGTGACCACGGACATCGTGGAATCGGCAGTGCGAGCTTTCCTCACCGTCGTCAACCAGATCGAGGCGACGCGCCACTCGCTCCGTGGCCCCGTCGAGCAGCGGACCGCGCCCACCGGGGCGGTCGCGGTCTGACGACGAGCACACGTGGACAGTCGACCCCGCACGCTCTTCGACAAGGTCTGGGACCGGCACGTCGTAGTCCCCGAGACGGCGGAGGCTCCGGCCGTGCTGTACGTCGATCTGCACCTGGTGCACGAGGTCACATCGCCGCAGGCGTTCGACGTGCTGCGCAGCCGCGGACTGCGGCTGCGCCGGCCGGACCGGACCCTGGCGACCATGGACCACTCGACGCCGACGGACCCGGCGCAGATCGCCGGTCGCGTGCCGATCGCCGTCGAATCCGCCGCACGGCAGGTGCGTCAGCTCACGCTCAACTGCGCGGAGTTCGGGGTTGAGCTCCTCGGGATGCAGGACGACCGGCGCGGCATCGTGCACATCATCGGTCCAGAGCTCGGCGTTACCCAGCCGGGACGCACCATCGTCTGCGGCGACAGCCACACGAGCACCCACGGTGCGTTCGGCGCGCTCGCCTTCGGCATCGGGACCACTGAGGTCGGGCACGTGTTCGCGACGCAATGCCTGCTGCAACGCCGGCCGCGGACGATGACGGTCGACGTTACCGGCCACCTCGGTCCGGGCATCACCGCCAAAGACCTGGCGCTCGCGATCATCGCTCGCATCGGCGTCAACGGCGGAACCGGTCACGTGATCGAGTACCTGGGTTCCGGGATCGAAGCGCTGTCGATGGATGAGCGCATGACGGTCTGCAACATGTCGATCGAAGCGGGGGCGCGTGCCGGCATGGTCGCGGTGGACGAGACCACCATCCAGTATCTGCAGGGACGGCCGCGGGCGCCGGCCGGCGACGACTGGGAACGGGCGGTCGCCGACTGGCGAACGCTGCGCTCCGATCCCGGCGCACATTTCGACCGCCGGGTGAGCCATGCCGCCGATGCGGTCGAACCGATGATCACATACGGCACTCATCCTGGGATGGTGGTGCCGATCGGCGGTTGCGTGCCGGATCGCCCCGGAGACGCCGCCCACGCAAAGTCGCTCACGTACATGGGTCTGCAACCGGGAGAACGCCTGCGGGACAAGCCGATCCAGGCCGTATTCATCGGCAGCTGCACCAATGCGCGGCTGTCGGACCTCGAGCTCGCGGCCAAGGTGTTCGCCGGCCGCCGCGTCGCGCCCGGCGTCCGCGTGCTCATCGTTCCGGGCTCGCAGAGCGTAAAGCGCGCAGCCGAGGCGTCGCGGTTTGGCAAAGATATTTCTCGACGCCGGCGCCGAATGGCGCGAATCCGGCTGCTCGATGTGTCTCGGAATGAACGGCGACACCGTGGAGCCCGGTCACTACTGCGTGAGCACCAGCAACCGTAACTTCGAGGGGCGCCAGGGCAAGGGCGCGCGTACGCTGCTCGCGAGCCCCGCTGCGGCCGCGGCGGCCGCGGTGCGAGGCCGTATCACCGATCCGCGCGAATTCCTGCACTGAGCAGCGAGCCGTGGAACCGGTCACCATCATCCGTTCCATCACGGTCGTGTTCCCGGCGGCCAATATCGATACCGACCAGATAATCCCCGCGCGCTATCTGACGACCACTTCGCGAGGGCAACTGGGCGGAGCTCTCTTCGCCGACTGGCGCTACGACGCATCGGGTCATCCGCGTCCGGACTTCGCGCTCAATCAGCCGCAGGTGCAGGGCAGCCGGATCCTGGTCGCCGGGCGCAACTTCGGCTGCGGTTCCTCGCGTGAGCACGCCGCCTGGGCGCTGCACGACTGGGGATTCCGCGCGGTGATCAGCATCGAGATCGCCGACATCTTCCGGGGCAACAGCCTCAAGAATGGGCTCCTGCCCATCGTCGTCGGCGAGGAAGCGCATCGCTGGCTGCTTGGCCATCCGGGTGCCGAGGTCGAGATCGATCTGCCTGCGTCATGCATCAGGCTGCCCGGCGGCACGGTCGTGCCGTTTCCCCTCGAGCCCTTTGCCCGTCATTGCCTCATGAACGGGATCGATGAGCTCGGATTCCTGCTTGCGCAAAGCGACGCAATCGGGCGGCACGAGCAGCGTACCGGATGAAGGCGCGGATCGCGGTACTGGGCGGCGACGGGATCGGGCCGGAGGTGACCGCAGTCGCGGTCGCCGTGCTGCGGACGGCCGCGACGCGTTTCGAGCATCAGTTTGAATTCAGCGAAGCCCTTATCGGCGGGGCCGCCATCGATGCCACAGGCTCCCCGCTGCCGCCGCGCACGGTTGCGGCCTGTCGCGACAGCGACGCTGTGCTGCTCGGCGCCGTCGGCGGGCCACAGTGGTCCGCGCCTGGTGCGCGCGTGCGACCGGAACAGGGACTGCTCGAGCTCCGAAGCACGCTCGGCCTCTTCGCGAACCTCCGGCCGGTGCGCGTACTCCCTTCGATGCTGGAGTCGTCCCCGCTCAAGTCCGAAGTCGTACGCGATGTCGACATCATGGTCGTGCGCGAGCTGACCGGAGGTATCTACTTCGGCCGCAAGAAGCGCACGGCGCGCGAAGCCGAGGATGTCTGCAGCTACACCGCCGCGGAAATAGAGCGTGTCACGCGTGTCGCGGCACAGCTCGCCATGAAGCGTAGCCGGCGCCTGGTGTCGATCGACAAGGCGAACGTGCTTGAAACCTCGCGGCTCTGGCGGGAAGTAGTCGAGCGCGTGGTCCACGCCGAATTTCCGCAGGTGGCGCTCGAGCACATGCTGGTCGATGCGGCGGCGATGCACCTGCTGCGCGCGCCGCGCACGTTCGACGTGCTCCTGACCGAGAACATGTTCGGCGACATCCTCACCGACGAAGCGTCGATGCTCGCGGGCTCGCTCGGTCTCCTGCCCTCTGCATCCCTTGGCGCATCGAGGCTCGGTGTCTACGAGCCCATACATGGCTCCGCGCCCGACATCGCCGGACGCGGAATCGCCAATCCATACGGCGCAATCCTGAGCGCTGCACTGCTGCTGCGGCACTCACTCGAACTCGAGGCCGAAGCGACCGCCGTCGAGACTGCTGTCGTCCGGGCGCTGGATGCGGGTGCACGAACCGCCGATATGGCCGCGGCAGGGCAGGAAGTGCTGGGATCGGCTGCGGTCGGCGATCGCGTAATTCAGTACCTTCAGACAGATCAATAAGTTACAAATACTTATTCTAGTCTGATGTTAGGCACACCCCGGGCCCGGAGGCCGGCCGGATTTCCGGTGTACAACCGTCAAAAAGCCGGCGCTATACTGCGCGTCCGCAGGGGTACCACCCCTGCCACCCTGGTCCCAGGGATGTCTTCGCGACGAGTGATGCGGACTTGAGTCGGGTTAGTCAACGCCTCATGGACTGAGGCTGCTCGGGTCCCGTCCCGGAAGGCCGGCGTAACCGCCGGCCTTCTTTTTTTCCGAAGCGTTCAACGCGATGCGGCGAGAGCTCGCTCGAGGTCGCGCACCAGATCGTCACCATCCTCGATACCGATCGAGAGCCGCAGCAGCCCGTCGGTGATACCGGCCCGCGCCCTGGCCTCGGGCGCCATTGCCGCGTGCGTCATGCTGGCCGGATGTGCGACCAGGCTCTCGACACCGCCCAGCGATTCCGCCAGTGAGAAGTGCTCGAGCGCCTGGAGAAATGCGGGCACGCGGCCCAGACCGCCGGAGAGCTCGAAGCTCACCATCGCGCCGAAGCCCTGTTGCTGCTCCCGCGCCAGCTCGTGACCAGGGTGTTGCGGAAGTCCGGGGTAGTACACACGCTCGATGGCCGGATGCGCGGCTAGCATCGTTGCCACGCGCGTGGCGTTCTCGCCGTGAATTCGCATGCGTGCGTGCAGAGTGCGCAGGCCTCGCAGGGTCAGGTAGGCGTCGAAGGGCGCACCAGTTGCGCCGATGCAGTTGCCCCACCACGCGAATCGCTCGTGCAGCTCCCGCGTGGCGGCGATCACCGCGCCGCCGACCACGTCACTGTGGCCGTTCAGATACTTGGTGGTCGAGTGGACGACGGCATCCGCACCCAGTCGCAACGGCTTCTGCCACACGGGCGACAGAAACGTATTGTCGGCGACCACCAGCGCGCCTGCGTTGCGGCCTGCGCGGGCCGCCGCTGCGATGTCGACGATGCGCAACAACGGGTTCGAGGGCGTCTCGATCCAAACGAGTGCGGGTCGCTCCTCGAGGGCGGCCGCGAGCGACTCCTGATGCGCGAACTCGACGAAGCGCACGCGCAACGCCGCGCGCTCCTGCAACGCGTTGAACAACCGGTAGGTGCCCCCGTAGCAGTCGTGGGGGACGACGGCGAGATCGTCAGGCCGGAATAGCTGGGCAACCAGCGTCACAGCCGCCATGCCCGACGAGGTGATCACCGCCCCTGCCCCGCCTTCGAGATCGGCGAGAGCGCCTGCGAGCGCGTCGCGCGTCGGGTTGCCGGATCGCGAGTAGTCGTAACCGCGTTTCTGCCCGAAGCCGGCAAACGCGAAGGTCGATGTCAGGTGTATGGGTGGGACGACCGCCCCGTGCTGGGTGTCGGTCTCGAGGGCGGCGCGCACGGCGCGCGTGGTTTCGTTAGCTGCTTGGGTCATGTGTCTGCCAGTGCCTGCGCGATCACGCCGCCCAGGACCTCCTTCTCCTTGAGAAATGCATCGTGGCCGTACGACGAACTGATCTCGACCAGCCGCGCCCCGCCGCCGAGCGCGTCGCGCAAAGCGCGCATATCGGCGAGCGGTACCAGCTGATCCTCGGTCACCGCGAGCAGCGTTGCGGGCACGCGGATCGACGCCGGGTCGACGCAATGCAGATCGATCGACTCGGACAGGCAGACGAAGGACTCCGGTCGGTATCGGCTGGCGTAGTCTTCCCCGCGCGCAAGCAGATACGACTCGACCGGAAACCGAAAGCCGTCCGCGCCGCGTTCGGCCGTGCCGGTAAAGCGCTCCTCGAATTCGCGGGCCGAGCGGTAGGTCGCCATCGCCAGCGCCCTTGCCAGCACGAGACCTCGCGGACCCTCCCCGTGCCCCAGGGAATAGCGGACGATGGCGCGCTGCACGCTCCGCCACGCCGTCGACATCGGATGCGTGCGGTGCGCCGCGCTGATCACCACCGCGTGGCGCAGCCGGTCCGGAAAGCGTTCGGCAAAGGCAAGTGCCACCATCCCGCCGTAGGAGGCGCCGATGCAGGCCGCGAGCTCCACTAGCCCTAAGCGGTCGAGCACATGCCGCAGGATCCAGGCCTGGTCGTAGCTGCTCACGCTCGGAAATCGCTCGCCCTCCCTGGGGCCACTGCTCTCGTGGCTGCCACCCAGGAAATCGATCCCGAGCACGCGGAAACGGTCGCTGTCGAGCGCCCGGCCGGGTCCAGCGATCTCGCTCCACCAGCCGGGCGCATCCTCGCCATCGCAGACGATACGGCCCGATGAAATACCGCCCATCGCGGCGACGACCGGGCCCGCAAGTCCCTGCAGACGCCAGGCGATGCGAAGTGGTGCCACTCGTCCACCGTGCTCGAGCACGAGCCCGTCCTCGAGGACGATCACGCCGTCGCGCAGACCGTGGCGCGCCGGAGCTTCGGGGGAGCGTGACTGCGGTGAAATGGCTTCGGGCGCGGCGGCGGACATGAACTCGCAGTCTCCAGTAGCCTTGCGGCCGGGTGGCTCGAGTTCTCCTGACGCGCCGCTGGACGGTTGCCGTGAGGACAACCCGCCCGGGGGCGGGGTCACGACAACTCATCTGTCGGCGGACTGACGTCCCCGTGGAGTTGGCACCTGTGCGGAACACGGAGGTTCCGTCGGTTGCCCCGGCGTCGCTGGGCCAGTCCCTCAGCCGGTCTCGATGAGCGTCCTGAGTGTACGCGAAAAGGTCAGGCCGGACCATTTCCGGGGACAGCCGGAGCCGGCGTCACCCCTGCGGTGGCCCCTGGGCTGTTCGTATGTAATAATGCGCTAATACGTTATTACACCGATGCGACCGGCCATGAAGACACACAAGGGGCTGACAGCGCGACAGGAGGCGGCGGCCGAACGGGGGCTGTTCCAGGCGATACTCACCCTGCGCTCGATGGACGAATGCCGGGCATTCTTCCGCGACCTCTGCACGCCGGCGGAACTCCAGGCCCTGGCGGACCGCTGGGCGGTGGTGGGCCTCCTCCAGCAGGGCCTGCCGTACCGCGAGATCCAGCGGCACACGGGCGTAAGCGTAACGACGGTCGGTCGCGTCGCCCGGTACCTGGCCTCCGGCAATGGCGGCTATGCACTCGCCGCACGTCGGCTCGAGGATCGCTGAGATGGAAGCCGCCGCCCGTCTCAAGATCGCCGTGCAGAAGTCGGGCCGGCTGACCGAGAACTCGCTCGACCTCCTGGTCCGCTGTGGACTCAAGTACAGCCGCGGCAAGGATCAGCTCATGTGCTACGGCGAGAACATGCCGCTCGACGTACTGTTCGTTCGCGACGACGACATTCCCGACCTCGTCGCCGAGGATATCTGCGACCTCGGTATCGTGGGCTACAACGTAATCGAGGAACGAAGGCAGGCGCTGGAGGCCCGGGGCGAGGTGGTGCGCTTCGAGCAGATCCAGCGCCTCGACTTCGGCCGCTGCCGCCTGGTGCTGGCGGTGCCTCACGAATACACCTATTCCGGTCTGGCGACGCTGGCCGGTACGCGGATCGCAACGACCTATCCGGCCGTGCTCTCGGCATTCCTGCGTGAACGCGGGATCGAGGCCGAGATCGTCACCTTGTCCGGCGCAGTCGAGATTGCGCCGCGACTCGGGCGCGCGGATCTGATCTGTGACCTGGTGGCGACGGGCACGACGCTCGCCGCCAACCACCTGCGCGAGGTGGCTACCGTACTCGAAAGCGAGGCGACGCTGATCCGCACGCCGGTCACGTTGCCGGACGAAAAGTCCGCGTGGCTCCGCCGGCTGCTGCTGCGCATCGACGGCGTGCAGCAGGTGCGAGAGAGCAAGTACATCATGCTCCACGCCCCCCGCTCGGCGCTGGCGCAGATTCAGCGTCTGCTGCCGGGCAGCGAATCGCCGACGGTGATCCCGCTCGAGGGCTGCAACGACCGCGTCGCCGTGCACGCCGTGTGCCGGGAAAACGTTTTCTGGGAGACGCTCGAGGATCTCAAGGCGGCCGGCGCGAGCGCGGTCCTGGTGCTGCCCGTCGAGAAGATGCTCGCATGAACGTGCGTCTCGCACCGCTTGAATGGTCGCGGCTCGATGAACGCGGGCGTCGCACCGCGCTGCGACGCTCCGCCGCGACGGAGACACGCGAGCTGCGCTCTCGGGTGGAGGAGCTGGTGCAGGATGTGCGCCTGCGTGGCGACGATGCCCTGCGTGAATACACTCTGCGCTACGACGGCGCGGAGCTCGCCGGGCTCGAGGTGAGCGATGCGGAGTTCGCCGCGGCCGGCGCCGCGATCGAGCCCCATCAGGCCGAGGCGATCGCGCGGGCGATCGATACGGTGACGCGATTTCACGCGGCCCAGACCGGAGCCGCGATCTCCGTCGAAACCGCACCCGGCGTCGTGTGTGAACGGATGGAAGTGCCGATCCAGTCCGTCGGACTGTACGTTCCCGCTGGCACCGCACCCCTGCCCTCCACCGCGATCATGCTCGCGGTCCCGGCCCGGCTCGCCGGCTGCTCCCGACGGATCATCTGCACGCCCCCCCGCAGCGACGGGACCGCCGATCCGGCCGTGCTCTTCGCGGCGCTCGCCTGCGGCGCCACCGCAATATACAAAGTGGGTGGCGCGCAGGCGATTGCGGCGCTCGCGTACGGCACGCAGTCCGTGCCGCGCGTCGACAAGATCTTCGGTCCTGGCAATGCCTGGGTCACCGCGGCCAAGCAGCTCGTCTCCGCCGACGCGGCAGGCGCCGCGATCGACCTCCCGGCCGGTCCGTCCGAAGTCCTGGTGATCTCCGACGGCAGCTCGCGCGGCGACTTCGTCGCGGCCGACCTGCTGGCCCAGGCCGAGCACGGCGAGGACGCGCAGGTGTTGCTGGTTACCGATTCCCGACGTCATGCGCTGGAATGCATCGAGGCGATCGGACACCAGCTCGACGACCTGCCCCGTCGGGACATCGCCATCCGGTCCCTGGCCGCCGCGCGCATCATCCTCGTAGCCGATATCGAAACGGCGTTCGAAGTCAGCAACCAATACGCGCCTGAGCACCTCATCATTCACGTCGCAGCGCCGCGTCGCTGGCTTCCGCTCGTGCGCAACGCCGGATCGGTCTTCCTGGGCGGGTATACGCCCGAGTCGCTGGGCGACTACTGCAGCGGCACCAACCACGTGCTGCCGACCGGCGGACATGCACGCGCGTTCAGCGGCCTGGGTCTGGCCGACTTCGTAAAGCGCATCACCGTGCAGGAAGCCACACCCGAGGGCCTGCGCGCGCTCGGACCGATCGCGATCACGCTCGCCCGGATGGAGGGGCTGGAGGCGCATGCGCGTGCGGTCAGTGTCCGGCTGTCCGCGCTCGATGCGAGGGCTGCGTCATGAACGACGTTCTCCGCCTCGCACGACCGGAGATCCTCGAGCTGCAACCGTACCAGCATGCGGTCTGGAACCCGGCGCTCGAGCGCCTGCACGCCAACGAGATGCCGTGGCGCGCGACGGGCGACGACAGTGATGCCGGACTCAATCGCTATCCGGAGCCTCAACCCCGTGCGCTGCTCGAGCGGCTGGCCCGCCTCTACGGTGTGCCAGCAAGCCGGATCCTCGCCGGTCGCGGCAGCGACGAGGCGATCGACCTGCTGGTGCGCGCGTTCTGCCGTGCCGGGCAGGACCAGGTCGTCGTGTGCCCGCCGACCTTCGGCTATTACTCGGTCGCCGCGCGCATCCAGGGAGCAGCGGTGCGCGAAGTGCCCTTGCGCGCCGGCGACTTCGGTATCGATGTGGCGGCAGTCATCGAGGCGGGACGGGACGCCAAGCTGGTGTTTCTCTGCTCGCCGAACAATCCCACCGGCCAGCTCCTCGACGAAGACGCGATCCTCGAGTGCTGCGGCGCCCTCGCCGCAAGAGCGCTGATCGTGGTGGACGAGGCGTACATCGAGTTCTCCACACGGCCGAGTCTCACGTCGCGGCTCGCCGAGCATCCAAACCTCGTTGTGCTCAGGACTCTTTCGAAGGCCTATGCGCTTGCCGGCGCGCGCTGTGGTGCGCTGATCGCATCCGAGGCGATCGTCGGTCTGCTGTCGCGCATCCTGCCTCCGTATGCTCTGCCCGCCTCGTCAGTGGAGGCGGTGCTTCGGCTCACGGCGGAGCCGCAGCGCCGACAGGCGCAGGCCCGCGTCGACACACTTCGCGCCGAGCGCGAGCGCATGCGCGCGCGACTGGCGGCACTGCCTGGAGTGCGCAGAGTCCTGCCTTCGGATGCCAACTTCCTGCTGACCGAGTTCGCGGTGCCTGAGGCGGCGCTCGCGGCCGGCTGCTCGGCGGGGCTTCTGCTGCGGGACCTGAGCGCGAACCCCCGGATCCCGGGCTGCCTGCGGCTCACTGTCGGCACACCGGAGCAGAACGAGCGGCTGGTCGCCGCGCTGGAACGTGCATGAGCGGCGAGCACATCCTCTTTATCGACCGCGACGGCACACTGATCGAGGAGCCGGCAGATGAGCAGGTCGACAGCCTGGCGAAGCTAAAGCTGATGCCCGGCGTAATACCGGCTCTCATACAACTTCGCGATGCGGGCTTCCGCTTCGTGCTGGTCAGTAACCAGGATGGGCTCGGCACGCCCTCCTTCCCGGAAGCGAGCTTCCGCGAGCCACAGGAATTCCTGCGTGCGCTTCTCGCTTCCCAGGGCATCCGCTTCGATGCGGAGTTCTTCTGTCCGCATCGTGCGGTGGACGGCTGCGACTGCCGGAAGCCGCGAACCGGACTCCTGCGGAACTACCTCGCGGAGCACTCGATCGATCGAAGCGCAAGCTACGTGATCGGCGATCGCGACACCGACCTGGAGCTCGCCGCGAACTTAGGGGTAGCCGGGCTGCGAGTACGACGCCAGGGCAGCGACGCGGAGACCTGGGAATCCGTGGCGCGACGGCTGGCGAAACCGCGGCGCACGGCGCGGATCGAACGCCGGACCCGCGAGACCGCAATCGAGGTCGAGCTCGATCTCGACCGCAGCGCTCCGGTGAACATCGCGACCGGAATCGCGTTCTTCGATCACATGCTGGAACAGATCGCCCGTCACGGCGGCTTTTCGCTCGAGCTCAAGTGCTCCGGCGACCTGGCCGTCGACGAGCATCACACGGTCGAGGACACCGCGCTCGCGCTCGGCGAGGCGCTGCGCCAGGCGCTCGGCGACAAGCGCGGCATCGCCCGCTACGGTTTCCTGCTGCCCATGGACGAAGCCCGAGCCCAGGTTGCGCTCGATCTCTCCGGCCGGCCCTACGCGATCTTCGAAGGCCGTTTCAACCGCGAAGCGGTCGGCGGTCTGCCGACAGAGCTCGTGCCGCACTTCTTCCGCTCGCTCGCCGACAGCCTGCGTGCGGCATTGCACATCACGGTCCAGGGCGAGAACACGCACCACATGATCGAGGCGTGCTTCAAGGGTGTGGGCCGCGCGCTGCGCCAGGCGGTGCGGATAGAGGGCACGGAGCTGCCGAGCAGCAAGGGCTCGCTCTAGGTTCTGCATGGAAGCCGTGGCCATCGTCGACAGCGGCGGCGCGAACATCGCTTCGCTGCGCTACGCGTTCGAGCGCCTGGGCGTAGCAGCACGCCTCACCGTCGACCCGCTCGAGGTGCGAGACGCAGCTCGGGTGATCCTGCCCGGAGTCGGAGCCGCCGGAGATGCGATGCGACGCCTGGGGGCGCTGGGTCTTGCGGAGATCCTGCCGACGCTGACTCAGCCGGTACTCGGCATCTGCCTCGGTATGCAGCTCCTGTACCAGGCGAGCGCCGAGGACGATACGAGCTGTCTTGGCCTGGTTCCGGGGAGGGTCGAGCGACTCGTGCCTGCGCCGGGACGCCCCGTTCCGCACATGGGCTGGAATCGCCTCCGACTCGGCCCCAGCTCCGAGCTAACGGCAGGGATCGCCGATGGCGAGCACGTCTATTTCGTCCACGGCTTTGCCGCGACGCCCGGTTCGAGCGCACTCGCCACCTGCGAATACGGAGTCGAGTTCGCGGCCGTGATCCAGCATGGAAATTTCTATGGCACGCAGTTCCACCCGGAGCGCTCCGGGAGCACCGGTCGACGGCTGCTTGCGAATTTTCTGGCCCTGCCTGCATGGAGCTGATCCCCGCCATCGATCTGCGCGGCGGACGTTGCGTCCGCCTGCTGCAAGGTCGCTTCGACGCCGAGACGCACTACCCGGGGGACCCGATCGACCTGGCGCGCGCATACCTGGTGCAGGGCGCCGGACGACTGCATGTCGTCGACCTCGACGGCGCGCGCGACGGCACGCCGGCGAACCGGGAGGTGATCTCGCGCCTGGCCGGTGTCCCGGGGATCGCGCTGCAGGTCGGTGGCGGCGTCCGGTCGGAGGACCAGCTCACCACCCTCCTCACGCTCGGTGTCGCGCGGGTGGTGATCGGCAGCCTCGCCATCCTCGATCCCCACGAGCTCAGGCGCTGGCTCCATCGCTACGGACCGGACCGGATCGTGCTGGCGCTCGACGTCCGACACGACGCCGCCGGGCGGCCCCGGCTCGTTACGCACGGCTGGCAGCAACCGGGGCCGCGGGACCTGTGGGAGCTACTGGAGGACCCCGCCGCCGGCTACGGTGGCAGCGGGCTTCGCCATGTGCTGTGCACCGACGTCGACCGCGACGGCACGCTCTCCGGGCCAAACCTGGCGCTGTACGAAGCGGCCGTGCGCCGCTTCCCGGGATTGCCTGGCAGGCCTCGGGCGGTGTGCGCGATGCCGACGATCTACGTGCGCTTCGTGCCACCGGCGCAGCCGCCGCCGTCAGCGGGCGCGCGTTGCTCGAGCAGCGGATCAGCACCGAGGAACTGAGACCATTCTTGCCAAGCGCATAATTCCCTGCCTCGACGTTCGCGATGGCGAGGTGGTCAAGGGCGTCAGGTTTCGCGATCACCGCGTGGTCGGCGACATCCTGGAGCTCGCAGCGCGATACCGCGCGCAGGGCGCCGACGAGCTCGTGTTCTACGACATCACCGCGAGTCCCGAGGGACGCACCGTCGACCGGCGATGGGTGGCGCGCGTCGCGCGCATCCTCGACATACCGTTCTGCGTCGCGGGCGGCATCGCCACGCTCGAGGACGCGGAGTACGTACTCGCGGCCGGCGCCGAGAAAGTCTCGGTCAATTCGCCGGCGCTCGCCGATCCCGCGCTGATCGGGCGGCTCGCCCGGCGCTTCGGTTCGCAATGCGTTGCCGTAGGCGTCGACAGCCTGCGGGACGGCGGCGAGTATCGCGTTCGCCAATACACGGGCGACCCTTCGCGCGAGCGAGCCACCGGACGCAGCACGCTTGAGTGGCTCCGCGAGGCCCAGGATCGCGGCGCCGGGGAGATCGTGCTCAACTGCATGGCGAACGACGGCGTTCGGCAGGGTTTCGACCTCGAGCAGCTTGCAGCCGCCCGCGAGGTATGCCACGTGCCGCTGGTCGCGTCGGGTGGCGCCGGCGAACCTGCGCACTTCGCCGCGGTGTTCTTGCAGGCGGATGTCGACGGCGCCCTGGCCGCGAGTGTCTTTCATTCGGGCGAGGTCGCGATTCCTGCACTCAAGCATTACCTGATCGATTGTGGCATCGAGGTGCGACCGTGAGATTAAGAGCCGATACGCTCGACTGGCGGAAGCACGACGGCCTGCTTCCGGCGGTCATACAGCATGCGCGCAGCGGCAAGGTGCTGATGCTCGGCTACATGAACGCCGAGGCGCTCGAGCGAACCCTGACGCAGCGCCGGGTCACCTTCTACAGCCGCAGCCGTCAGCGGCTGTGGACCAAGGGCGAGACTTCCGGAAATTTCCTGACTGTCGTCGACGTGGTGGCGGACTGCGACTCTGACGCGCTGCTGGTGCAGGCCGAGCCCGCGGGACCGACCTGCCACAAAGGCACCGAGTCTTGCTTCGCCGAGGCCGGACCGACGACGACCGAGCGTCTGGCTTTCCTGTCGACGCTCGAGGGCATCATCGCGCGGCGCATCGAGGAGCGTCCGCACGGCAGCTACACGACGCGGCTCTACGGCGAGGGGCCGGGGCGCATCGCGCAGAAGCTTGGCGAGGAAGGCGTGGAGCTTGCCCTCGCGGCCGTGAGCCGCGACGACGACGCAGTGCTCGCCGAAAGCGCCGACCTCCTCTTCCACCTGCTCCTGCTGTTGAAGTCCCGCGGCCTGTCGCTCGGCCGCGCCGTCACCGAGCTCGAGGCACGGCACCGGGACAAGGCGCGGTCTCAGTCGACGGCCTGATCCGGCGGGCCGCTCCGCCAGCGCAAGGCCGTGGTCTTGCCGTCCCAGCCCGGCCCGCGGACGACGCGGCCGGGCCGTGCGCCCGTGTGCTCGCCGTTCTCGAGCACCCGAACACCGTTGACCAGCACGTGCGACACACCCGTGGCGTAGCGTTGCGGTGCATCGAAGGTCGCATGATCAATGATCGTCGCCGGGTCGAACACGACGACGTCGGCGTAACACCCCGGATCGATGCACCCGCGATCCTTGAGCTTCCAGTTGGCGGCGGGCAGCCGGGTCAGGCGACGTACCGCCTCGGGGAGGCTGACGATCTTCTCGTCCCGCGAGTACTTGCCGAGGAGCCGCGCGAAATTGCCATAGGCGCGCGGGTGATTGCTGGATTTCAGGAATACGCCTTCGGGCGCCGAGGCCTCTGCATCCGAACCGAAGCTCACCCAGGGTTGCGCGATCCCGAGCCGAACGTTGTCCTCGCTCATGAGGAAGTACACCGTGTCGACCCGGGAGTGGTCCTCGATCACGAGGTCGACGATCGTGTCCTCGGCGCTGGTGCCGCGCATCGCCATGACCTGGGCAAGAGTCTTTCCGGTCAGAGGCTTGAGCGCCGGGTCCTTGAAGCCGATGAACTTGACCCGGTCGTTTCCGCCGGCCATCAGGTGCAGGTTCTCCTCGCCGGCGGGAGGGTTGCGCATCTGCGCGATGACGCGCGCACGTTGCGCCGGGTCCTTGAGGCGCTCCACCCAGGCGTCGAGGCCCCCCGCCTGGACCCAGAGCGGCATCGCGGCATCGAGACCGGTCGCGCCCGCGGTGTAGGTATACATGTTCGCCGACACCGGCAGTCCAGCTGCGCGCGCCCGTTCGATCTGCGCGATCGCCTGCGCCATGCGCGGCCAGTTCGCCTCGCCCGCGGCCTTCAGGTGATAGATCTCGCCATGCCCGCCGCCCGCGCGCGTGATCTGCAGGAACTCGTCGATCGCCTGCTCGAGACCATAGCTCTCGTTGCGGATGTGGGAAACGTATCCGCCGCCGGTCTCGCCCGCGGCGCGCGCGAGCGCCATCAGCTCTGCGGTGTCGGCGAAGTAGGCCGGTGCATAGATAAGTGAGCTGCCCAGCCCCAGCGCGCCCTCGCGCATCGCCTCGCGCACGAGCTCCTGCATGCGCGCGAGCTCCGCCTCGCTCGGGTCGCGATCCATCTCCCCGAGCTCGTGGATGCGCACCGTCGTCGCGCCCACGAAGGATGCGACGTTGGGCGAAACGCCACGACGCTCGAGCGACTCGAGATAGCCTCCGAGCGTCGTCCAGTCGATGTCGTAGGTGTAGTCGCGCTGCCGCTTGCGCAGGTCGGCCTTCATCGTCTCGTTGAGCGGCCCGCCCGACTCGCCCTCGCCGAAGATCTCGAGGGTCACGCCCTGCTTGATGTCGCTCATTCCCCGTCCGTCGACGATCAGCGACTCAGTGGCCCAGGACAGTACGTTGATGAAACCGGGGGCGACCGCCTGCCCGGCGGCGTCGATGTCCGATGACGCCGTGGCCGAGGCAAGGTCGCCGAGCGCCACGACGCGGTCCGCGCGTATCGCGACGTCCGCGCGTCGCCCGGGTCCGCCGCTGCCGTCGTAGACGATACCGTTGCGGATCAGCAGGTCGTAATGCTCAGCCGGCTCCCGCAGCGGCTGCGGGGGCGCGCAGCCCGCGAGCACGAGCAGCAGGAAGAGACGGCCCAGGACCAGGATCGGCCTCTCAGGCACAGGCGGCTCTCGAGGCCGCGGTGGCTCCCGAACGCGCGAGCAGGATGCGCAGCATCCGGCGCAGCGGTTCCGCGGCGCCCCAGAGCAGCTGATCGCCGACCGTGAAGAGCGTGAGGTACTCGCCGCCCATTGCTGCCTTGCGCACGCGGCCGACCGCGATCTCGAGCCGCCCGCTGACCCGTGCCGGGGAGAGCTCGTGCATCGAGGCTTCCTTCGTATTGGGTATCAGGCGCACCCACTCGTTGCCACCCGCGAGGAGTTGCTCGATCTCGTCGAGGGGCAGGTCCTTTGTGAGCCTGAGCGTAACCGCCTGGCTGTGGCAGCGCATCGCGCCGATCCGCACGCACAGGCTCTCGACCGGTATCGGGTCGCTGCTGCGACCGAGCATCCGGTTGAGCTCGGCGCCGCCCTTCCATTCCTCGCGGCTCTGTCCGTTCCCGAGGTCGGAATCGATCCAGGGGATCAGGCTGCCGGCGAGCGCTGCGGCGAGCTCCGCGGTGGGGAGTCGCTCGCCCCGCATCGCGTCGGTGACTGCGCGATCGATGTCGAGAATGGCGCTGCCGGGATCGTCGAGCAGCTTCGCTGCCGACGCGTGTACCACGCCCATCTGCTCGAGGAGCTCCCGCATGTGTGACGCGCCGGCGCCCGAAGCCGCCTGGTAGGTCGCGACGCTGATCCACTGGACGAGCCCTGCGCGCAGCAGCCCGCCGATCGCCATCATCATCAGCGAAACGGTGCAGTTGCCGCCGATGAAGTCGCGCCTGCCGGCCTCAAGCGCCGCATCGATCATGTCGCCGTTGACCGGGTCGAGGATGATCACCGCGTCCTCGGACATGCGCAGCTTCGAGGCGGCATCGATCCAGTAACCCTGCCAGCCGGCGGCGCGCAGCCGGGGATGCACGTCGGCCGTGTAGTCGCCCCCCTGGCAGCTCACGATCGCCTCGAGCCCCGCAAGCGCGCGAAGATCGCGCGCATCGGCGAGCGGCGCAAGCGAACGACCGACCTCCGGCGCCGCGCCGCCTGCCTGCGAAGTGCTGAAGAAGACCGGTTCGATGAGCTCGAAGTCGCGCTCCGCGCGCATGCGCGCAAGGAGCACCGAGCCCACCATGCCGCGCCACCCGACGAATCCGACTCTCAAAGGCAACCTCCGCTATACCAGCACTTCGACGGCCGGCTCGCGCAGGTTGTACCACGAACCCATCACGCGGCCGTAGGCCCCGGCGTTCGCGATCAGCAGCACGTCGCCCTCCTCCGTCGGAGGCAGCAGGCGCTCGTGGCCGAAGTGATCCGCCGATTCGCAGATCGGTCCGACCACGTTGTAGACCTCGGTACCGGGCTCACCCAGCCGCGTGAGGTTCACGATGTCATGGTGCGCGCCGTACAAGGCGGGACGTATGAGCGAGTTCATGCCGGTGGCAACGCCCACGTACTGGACGGCGCCCTTGCCCTTGAGCTGGGTCACCTGTGCGACGAGCACGCCGGCCTGCGCCACGAGAAAACGACCGGGTTCCAGCCACAGCTCGAGCCGCGGCCAGCGGCGGCGCAGCTCGTCGATGACGATCTGCAACGCCGCGAGATCGATTGGCGCCTGCCCCGGCTTTTCTGGCACGCCCAACCCACCGCCAAGATTGACGATCGCGCGCGCCGGTGAATCGCGAAGCAAGGCCGCCGAGCAGTTGCCCCACTTCCTGCCAGTTGCGGACGTCGAATACGCCGCTGCCGGTGTGGGCATGAAGACCCACGATGCGTGCCCCGAGCGACGCGACCCGGCGCTCGAGCTCGTCGAGCTCGAAGAGCGGCACGCCGAACTTCGAATGCACGCCGGCGGTGCGCACGTGGTCGTGGTGACCACGCCCATAGCCGGTATCGATGCGCACCAGCAGGTCGCGCCCGCGGAACAGTTCGCCCCAGTGACGCAGCGGATGCAGGTTGTCGAGCGTCATCCACGCTCCGCTCTCGAGCGCCCACGCGTACTCGTCGCGGGGCGCAAAGTTGGGCGTATACAGGATCCGCTTCCGATCGATGGCGGGGACGGCCTCGAGCACCCGCTCGACTTCGCCGCGCGACACGCACTCGAACCCGAGGCCCTGCTCGGCAAAGCCCGCAAGGATCTCGGGGTGCGGATTCGCCTTTATCGCGTACAGGAGCTGGTCGATACCCTTGAGCGCCTTGAGCTCCTCGGCGCTTCGGGTCAGCGTCGAGCGCTCGTAAACATAGGCGCTCCCGCGCCCGGTCGCGATCTCGATCAGCTCGGCGCGCCGCGCATGCCACCAGGGGGAAGGACCCGGTGCCGTCGCGGGGCCCTGGCCGTGGATCTGCTCCCAGGTCGGTCCCAGCACGCGATCCGCGGGCACGTGGCGCACGGTCAGGTCGTGCAGCCGCCGCACCAGCCGGTCGCCTTGCTCCTCGTCGACTACGAAGGTCAGGTTCAGGTCGTTGGCTGCCTGCGTCACCAGGTAGATCTTGTGCTCCTCGAAGAGCTCCAGCGCGTCGCCGAGACGGTGCAGCACCGCGCGGATATTGCGGCCGACGAGGCTTACTGCCGCGCAGGGACCGATGACCTCGACGCGGCAGATGCGCGCGAGATCGGTGACCAGCCGCTGCAGCGCACGCGGCTCGAGCGCGTTGACCGCCGGGTCGAGCGTGACCGTCACGCTGGTCTCGGACGTCGACACCAGGTCGATCGAAAGCCCGTGATCCTTGAAGACGGAGAACGCGTCGGCGAGAAAGCCGACCTGGTGCCACATTCCCAGCGTCTCCATGGCCACCAGCGTGATGCCTTTCTTGACGCACACCGCCTTGACCCGCGCACCGCCGTCGCCGCCGGTCGCCGTGATCTCGGTGCCGTCATGCTCGGGAAACTGCGTCGCATGTATGGTGAGCGGTATCGAGTACTGCTTGGCAGGCAGGATGCAGCGCGGGTGCAGCACCTTGGCGCCGCTGCTCGCGATTTCCTGAGCCTCGTCGTAATCGAGCGAGCGCAGGAGACGCGCACCGGTCACCGCGTGCGGATTCGCGGTGAACATGCCCGGCACGTCCGTCCAGATCTCGAGCCGGCGCGCGCCGAGCTTTGCGGCGATATAGCTGCCGCTCGTGTCGGACCCGCCGCGCCCGAGCAGCACGGTTTCGCCCTGCGCATCGCTCGCGATGAAACCCTGGGTCACGTAGACGACGCCGTCGCGTGACAACCGCCGCTGCAGCTCGGGATCGGGCTCGAAGTTGCAGGTGGCCGACAGGAAATTCACGCGCTCGTTGGTATGCGGGCGTTCTTCGGCGCGCAACAGGCTGCGCGCGTCCAGCCACTCGACGTCGAGACCAAGCGTGCCGAGGTACGCAGCACCGAGCCGAGTCGCCATCAACTCTCCTGCCGCCATCACCCGCGCGCGCAGACGGTCGCTTACCTCGCCGATCAGTTGTATCCCCGATGCGACGCGGCGCAGTTCCGCCAGATGCTGCTCCAGGTCGGGGACGCCCTGCATGCCGAGCTCGCGCGCGAGCGTCCGGTGACGCTCCTCGATCTGCGCCATGACTGGGGTCCAGTCGCCCGATGGCGCCCGGAGCAGAAGTTGCTCCAGCCGGTCGGTGATCCCCGACAATGCCGAATGCACCACGACCGGCCGAACGCCCTCGGCCAGTCGCATCCGCACGACCGCGGCGACGTTCTTCCAGTTGTTCGCGCTCGAGACGCTGGTGCCGCCGAATTTCAGGACGACCCAGGGCGAATCGATAGTGGTGCTCATCAGGGCCCGCCGGCTCCCCCGGAGCGGAGCGGCCGGGGAAAGTCTTCCCGAGTTCAGGTGTCGTCGAAGAAGTCCTTCAATTCCTTCTGCAGTCGCTTCTCCGCCAGCACGTCCTCGAGCTTGCTCCAGGCCGCCTTGCCGCGTTTGACGACGGGCTTGCGTCGGTCGACGCGCTCGATGAAGCGATCGTAGTCGACGTCCTCAGCGCTCGCCGTGAACTCCTGATCGAGGTCGAAATGTTCCTCGTCTCGTTCCATGTCGCACTCTGAGAAAACCCTGACTTTTCAATGCGCTGCCCGCACAAGGGCACAGGGCTGCGAACTATATACGAAATTCGCCGGTTCTCAACTGTTCTTTGCTGCAGTGCAAGGGCCGCTGGGGCACGCACGTTCGGCGCGCCTGATGTCGCGGCAGACAGGCATTCAAAACAAAGCCTTACGGCTACTTATGCGAGACGGTTACAGGGGCACCATGGGCGAGTCCCAGGCCTTCGGCAGCGCTCTGTTCCGCCCGCGCAATCTCGAGGACCCCGAACGAATTGACCAGGGCGAGGTAGTCACCGGGGCGTACGTCGGAGTACGTCCTGCGCAATGGGATCTCGACACCGCCTATCCGCACCAGGGCGCGGGCGAGCGTGTGCAGCAGCGCGCCGTCGATGTTGGTTATCAGGTTGCCGAAGT
The DNA here is from genome assembly GCA_963728295.1 of uncultured Gammaproteobacteria bacterium. GTDB lineage: Bacteria > Pseudomonadota > Gammaproteobacteria > Steroidobacterales > Steroidobacteraceae > DATJKD01. The sequence goes on from CAVSKB010000024.1 coordinate 146,041, forward strand.
GATCGATGGTCACGACCGCACCGGTGATCTGTCCCCCAGCCTGGGTGGGCGCCTCGAGCCAGCCGGGCACGAGCTCGTCGACACGCTCGCCAAGACTGTCGGGCGCTGCACGGCCCGCGGCGAGCTCGGCAGCAACGGGCGCGAAGATGTCGCGACCGTGAAACGTCGCGCTGGGCCGCGTAACGCCGAGCGAGGCGATGAACGAGTCTGAGAGCTGCCGCAATCTCGGCGCCGCGAGCGCTTCGACCACGTTCCCGAGCAGCCCGTTGTCCGGTGCGAGAAATAGATGCCCGTCGCCTTCGACAACCGCGATGCCGCGCGGCCCGCCGACGCCCGGATCGACCACGGCGACGTGAACCGTGCCCTGCGGAAAATAGCGATAGGCGCGGGCCAGCCAGAAGCCCGCCTCGACAGGCCAGTGAGCAAGCACCTCGTGGGTCAGGTCGACGATCCTGGCGTCGTGGAACCGGGCAAGGATCTGGCCTTTCATGACCCCCACGAACGGATCCTGCAACCCGAAATCGCTGGTAAGCGTGATGACGCCGCTGGCGTCGAATGCGCCGTGTCCTGCCATGATGGTCGGTGAGCCCTGTCCGCGGCCTATTCCTCGGTGGTCCCGGTTGCGCGTATGAGCGAGGCGAGCTCACGCGGGTTGATCGATTGCGCGCGCTGTTCTATTTCGGCGCGATAACGCGGCGCGAGACCGCGTGCCTCGGCGAGAAGCTCGGTGAACGCCGACTTGAGCGACGCAGCGTCGAGCCGGCGACCACCTGCGTAGTAGCGCTGCGCGACACGCCCGAGCGCGTAGGTCATCGCGAAGCTCATCCCGGAGCTTGCCGTCTGGCGGCCGAGCGTGCGGCCCAGACCGCCACCCAGCGAGCCCAGAAGTCCGCCGAGCAGCTTGCGGCCGAACTGCTCCAGATATTGCGAGGTGAGTCCGACGCCGAGCGTCGCGATGAAATCCCGCGTGTGATCGCGGTCGAGCTCGTATCCGTACGACTTGCCGATGCGGTAAACCATCCGCATCTGCAGCGGAATGATCGCCATCGACGACAGACCCTCCGGTAGCAACTCGAGCGCGGCATTGGTGATCGCCGCCTTGCGGATCATCTGCTCGAGCTCCGTTTCAGACAGGTTCGACTTCCCGAGGACCGCGCCCGACACCGGGGCAGCGTGCGCCTCCTTACCCTCGTCCGACGCAGCGTGCGCCATTTCATCCGCACGGCGATTCAGCTCACCCGTGACGGCGACCGGCAGGTCGAGCGCCGTTGCGAGCCTGCTCAGAAAGTCCTGCTCCGCCGTGCCGTGCGCTCCGTCGGCGTCGCACACGCCGACTGCCATTTCGTAGGCGAGCTGCCGCGAGGCCTGCGTCGGCAGCATTGCGGCAAGCTGTACCAGATCGGGTTTCGCGATCAGCGCATCGCGGTAGAGCGCGGGCAGATCGACCCCGCCCTGCGATCCGAGGGCGTCGGCGACCTGCTTGACCGCGGCGCGCTCGCGCTCGTCCTTGAGGCCGTCGGCGAATGCGGCCATCAGCGCTATCGTCATAACGGCACGGTTTTCCTGCTCTGTCATCGTCGTCTCCGTTTGGACGGCACGCGGCGCGTACTGCGCGCGGCGCGCGCACGTGCCCGCGCCTTCCCGAGCTGCGCCTCGTGCGAGCTTACGATCGCGCGCAATTGCCTGCGATCCAGCTCCTGTTCCAGGAGCAGCGCTTCACTCAGCTGGTCGAGCAGGCCGCGATGCGTCCGCAGGCGCGCGAGCGTTGCGCGATACGAATTCTTGAGCAAGCGGTCGATCTGCCGGAGCTGGGCCGTGGTCGGCGTGCTGGTCCAGTGCAGACCACCGTCCTGCCCCAGCCCGGACTGGCAGACGAGCAGAGTTGCGATTCCGGTCGCGACCGCGAGATCGCTGCTGGTGCTGGGCCCTCCAGCGCCCAACCCGACGTTATCTGCGCCGTACACCAGCTCCTCGGCGGCCCGGCCCGCGAGCGCAGTCTCGATGCGCTCGAGCGCCGAGCGTCGCGTCATGCCGTTGCCCTCACGCGGGACGGTGGCGACGAAGCCGAGCGTGCCGTCGGTGCGCGGGATGATCGTCACCAGCGCGATATCGTTGTCGCCCCCCTTGTTCGTGAGCTGCGCTATCGCGTGGCCGGATTCGTGCACTGCCGTCCGCCGCATCTCCTCGAGCGGCCGGCGCCGCGTGTCGAAAGAACCGCGCGGTCGCCGCGTGACCTCGGCAACGAGATCTTCCTGGTTGATAGGACGCCCGCGCTTGCGCGCCCGGCGTGCTGCTCCACGCACGAAGAAATCCACATCGGCGCCGGTGAGGCCGAACGCAAGCTCGGCGAGATGGCGCTCCTGGACGTCGTCGGCGACGTTGCCCTCCTTCCGATGCGAGGCCAGGCGATCGCCGAACATGCGCTGCAGGCTGGCGACGTTCGGCAGCGGAATTGCAATCGTCTGGTCGAGCCGCCCGGCGCGACGCAGCGCCGGGTCCACCATCTCCGCATTGTTCGTTGCTGCGACGACCACGACGGGCTCGTGCGCGTGGAACCCCTGCAGCTGCTCGAGCAGCGCGTTGATGACCTCGGTCTGGTACTGCGCGTTCGGCCCGGACAGGCGCTCGCGGCTGCCGACACTGTCGATCTCGTCGATGAACAGGATCGAGGGCGCATAGCGCCGTGCCTCGTTGAAGTCCGCGCGCATCGCCCGCAAGTGGACGTCGAGTCCGCCAGCGGCCTGCCAGTTGGCGGCGCTCGCAACCACGAAACGCACCCCGCAATCGCGTGCGATGGAGCGTGCGAGCGTCGTCTTCCCCACGCCGGGCGGCCCTACAAGCAGCAGGCCGCGGTCGATCGCGGCCCACGGAAGCACGCCGGTCTGGGCCGCGCGGATGTCGGCGATCAGGTCCTCCGCCACCTGTCGCGCCTCGCCCAGTCCGTGGAGGCTCGCAAGCGCCGGCGCATCGACCGCCGACACTTGCCGCAGGCGCGCACGCACGCGCTGGCGCAGGTACTGCACCGCCTGCGAGGCCGTCAGCTTGAGCCGCCGCGGGGCATGGAAGTCGGCCGCGATCAGGTAGCGGGTCCAGTCGGGCCCACCGCGGTCCCAGTTGGCCGGCGGCGGTGTGCCGAAGACGCTGGCAAAGATCCGCGCGAAGAGCCGGCGGTCGATCCGCGGCAGCGTAAGCACGAGGTCCGCGACGCGCCGCAACGCTTCGGGCACTTCGCTCTGACGTGTGCAGCCGATCAGCACGGTCGAGCTATGGATCGCGAGCTCGTGCGCCATCCACTCGGCGTCCCAGAGAGAGCGGTAGGCGTGAAAGGAGATCAGGAAATAGTCGCCGGCAGAGATCCCGGTGAGATCGAGAAAGCAGCGGGAATCGTCGCCGGATACGGCCTTGGCCCGATCCACCGCCGGCTTGCCCTTGCGACCGAGTTCGGGCTCGAGCAGACCCGCAACGATATCCTCAACGAACGGGATGTCCGATTCGATGACGATGATTGGATGCGAGCCGCTCACGAAGCGTGCGAGCTGCGCGATCGGATCGTCGGCCTGGGTTTGCGAATTGAAGCGCTTGAGCAGCGTATTGCCCACCCGCTCGCGCACCGCGTCGGCGAGCAGTACCGATACCACGGCACGCGTGATCTCGCGATCCGAGACGGTTTCCTCCAGCGCCTGCGGTCTGGGAGGCCGGACCGGCGCGGCCTCATCCGTTGCGTCTTCTTCCGGCGGAGCCGTGACCGGCGTGGTCTCCTCGGTCGCCACCGGCGCTTCGGCCGCCGGCGCGTCGAGGTACGGGCATTGCGGGACGCGCGCGGTGCCGAGAGCGACCGGGTCCTTCTCGTCGATCATCTCGACCTCGCCGCCGGTCGATACGGCCAGCGTCGTGCGCCACATCGTGCCGTCGTAGGCGACCGTCGCCGGCACGAGGAACCGGCCCTGGCCGTCCTGGCCGCCGATTCGCAGCGGCCTGATATGCGAACGCAGCTCCTCGAGCTCAGGCGTCACGGCCTCCCCTTCCGACGGCAGCAGCTCGAGTTCCGCTTCGAGCAGCGTGAAGGGCCCATCCGAGCCTCGCAGGAAGAACACGAAGAACCGCAGGTAGTCGAGTACTGTCTCGGCGTTGAGCACCAGGCCTTCGGACGCGTTGGCGGCATGTATCGGGTCGGATCGCCCTTCGAGCGGCAACATCGCGTCGTCGCCGTCCAGCAGGTAGCGCACGCGGATCTCGTCGCCGCGCGCGATCCGTACTTCGATCAGCGCATGGCGGGCATAGAAGCGCGGCCGAAGGTAACGCGCGACGGTGAGCTCCCACCCGTCATAAACGTCCGGGGATTCCTTGCGCAGGCGCGCCAGCAGTTCAGCGGCGCGGGATTCTTCTAGGTTGACCCAGGGGAAGCCGATCCCAAGCTTCTTCTCCATCGCCAGAGCCTACCAAATGCGGTCCGTGACCGCTGATTCCACAGCAGGCGGAACTTCGGCGATGTCTAGTCCGCGAGTTCGCTCTGCACGGTCCGGCGCCGTCGCCGCTCCGGCGCATCGTTCAACCTGTAGATCGACCGTGCATCGATCGAGAGGCCAGGGGTGCGCCCCTCCGCAACCTTGTGGAGGTAGGCGGCCTCACCCCAGGTTGCCACGCCGCAGCCGTGCAGCAGCCGATCGAGCAGGCTACGTGCCGTGGCTGTGCACGGCAGATCGGCCGACGTCACCTCCGGACAGCCGCTTCGCTTCTGTACCTGGTATGCGTTGAGGCCGCGTATCAGCGCCCGATCCTCCTCGAGCATGCCACCCGGTACAGCCAGCCCGCGGTCGAGCGCGTATCGAAGCGTCGCTTCGAGGTCGCCACCCAGCTGGTACCGTACGGTGTCCTCGCTGGCGCCGTGGTGCACCGCGTAGGCCTTGAGGGCAAGATCGATCGAACGTGCCAGCAGCGACAGAACCGGCGACGGGACGTACCAGGGATCCTGCGCGACATAGGCGTCGGCCGCCGCTGCATGGCTGAACGCCACCCAGAGGAGGTCTTGGTCATCGAGACCAGCCTCATGGTCGCCCTCAAGCGCCTCCCTGGCCGACGTTGCGCCTGGACGCCGGTTCATCGGCGCATTGTCACCGTTTCAGCGCAATACGCCAGATGTATCGCTCGCCGCGCGCCTGCATGGCCGAAAATGCCTTCGCACCTTGAGCCGGCGTTCATGACACGCGCCGCGGCTCACAGCTTGAACCAGGCCGGCAGCTCACCCTCGACCGTTACGGTCTGTGGAAACTCTTCGTCCTTGGATCTCGGCCAGTTCGCACCCGGCCCCGGTTCCTTCATGTGCTCGCTCGACCGCAGCTCGAAGCGCGGCTGCCCGCCGAATCCCTCGAACTCGATTGCCTGCCAGAAACGTCACGCTGCGTTCGATCCAGGCCGGATGCACGCGCAACGGCCGACCGGGGCCGAACTGGTCGACCGGCTCGGCCGGATGCGTGCCGTCGTCGCGGAGTACGGTGACCGGGAGCGACCCCGCGAGCTGCTCGAACCGGTTGAAGCCAACGAAGTGCTTGAAGGTTAGCGGGTTCGCGGGGTCGGTGACTGGCCGCTTGCGCACTGCCTTCCAGAAGTCATCGCTTACGTAGGTCTCCGGTCCAGCCGACCAGCCCTCGCCCGGCGAGCTCATGGTCACCTGCGAGCTGCGCGGCGGATCCCACGACAGGTCCGGGTATGCCGGGATGTCGGACCCCTTGAGGCCCGGCTTGCGCAGACGCAGGTAGATCGCGCCGGAGAGCACGCCCTGCCGGCCCGGCTTGTTCTTCGTGGTCGGCGCACGATAGAGGAGAAAGCGGTTGCCATAGACGACCAGGTTCGACACCGCCGGCACGTCTATGGGCGTGTGCATCAAAGCGCCCCCCGTCACATCGCCCGGCGTCTCCGACACCGACAGGAGGCTGTGCCGCACCGCTACGTTCTGCATCGTCGTCTTGATGGCGCTCGATCCTCGCGTACCCAGGATGCGCACGTTGTTGAGCTCGAACGTCGATTGCGGACGACCCTCGATGTAGAACTGGTGGACGGTGTTGCCCTGGTTGCCCATCCCTGAGCCTTCGAAGTTCCAGACTGTCACGGTCCATGGCTGCTGTGTGACCCCATTCGGATTCGACACCCCGTTTCGCACCGCCGTCTCGCCCCACTGGCGGATATTCGATAGCAGCATGCTCGACGGCGAGTCATCCCGCGCCGCCTGCTGGCCGATCCGCGTCGAATTGAGCGCGAGGTTGCGAAACGTCGCCCGCTCGAAGCGGGCTACGTCGAGTGAGTCCCGATTGAGCTGCGGCCAGTTCTGCGGATCGCCGAGCACATAGACGAAGCGCTGTTTGCCGAGGAAGAAATCACCTTCGTAGCTGCCGGGGGTGAGATGCACCACCAGTGGCGAGGCGTCACCCATGCCGGTGCCCTTGAAACCCTTGCGACAGGCGGCAAACGTCATCGGCGGCTCGCAGACCTTTGCGCCCCAGCGATGCTCGCGGTTCGCCGTGGCAGCGCCCTCGCCGTACACGTGCGTCGGCGTCAGCACACGGATGCGGAAGGTGTTGCTGGCAATCGGTGCGTCCGTTCGTTCCAGGCGAACGCTGAGGTCGCGCGCGCCATCGCCCGCGTAACGCAGCTCGCCCGTTCTACCGTCATACTCGAGACCGGAGACTGCCTTTCCAGTGGCCGAATCCACGAGCCGCGTCGGGAATCGCGACGTCCAGCCCGCCGAACGCGTCTGGTCTCCCGCCGGCCAGGGATTCGCCGGGTCGAGCTGCCAGATCCCGAGCTGCACGGTTTCCGGCAACCCCGCGACGAACGCGTGTTCGGGCACCGGTGCGAATTCGAAGCGACCCGGCGGGACACGGAGATCGGCGGTTGCGGCGTCACTCGGTCCCGCCAGGACCGATCCGATGCATGTGAGAACGACGGCGACGACACCGGCAGCGCGTCGCCGTCCGCTCAATTCGAGGCCTGCATCCCGTGCTATCAGCGTTGGGCGCGCAATACGTCGCGGATCTCGCGCAGAAGCAAGGCGATCACGAATATGGCGAGATATCGCGGAGATCTCGAGCAGCCGCCCTCCCGAGATAGCTCCGCGCAGCAGTGTATATCCCATCGCATACGCAAGGCGCTCGAAGATCGCCAGGGCCGCAGCAAGCACGGAAAGGATGAAGACGAATCCGGGTGATCGAGTTAAGCATGTTGTTCATGACTCGACCTCTGCTCATCGGCGCGGTACATCGACGACCTTGTCCCAGATGATGCCGCGCTGTGCGTTCACATAGACAGCCACGAGCGACTTGTCCGGACGCTGGAAATAGAGCAGTGCCCAGCCTGGAGTTTCTGCGGCCGCCACGCCGACGAGGTCCCCATATTCGAGCGGGATGGCATCGGTCATCGGAATCGTCTTTGGCGGCACTCCGGCGGCCGCCTCCTGCGGCTGCGGCGGCAACTTCTCGCAGCCAGACAAGGGTCGTCACGACCAATGCGGAAAGCAGTGCGAAGATCCTGTTCATGATGGACCCCCTTTTTCTTGTCCCCTGACGGCTGCGTATTAGACCCATTCGGGGCTCTATGCAAGCAGGTCCCGCGTGTGACCTGCCACGACGGGGAGTTACAACCGCTGGGACGGCGGTGCAGCGTGGCAACGCCAGACTCTGGGCGGCGAAATCCGAGACGACCTGAGTGAACTGACCCCTTGAGCCGCGACTATCGTAACGGCCATCCTGGCCTCGGCTGTCGCAAAGGCGCCGACACGCTTTTCGCATCGGACCCCGCGTCTATCTCGGGCGTGAGCCCGCGGGGGTATCTTGTACAACGTAGCTTCGATTTCTGCGACGGCTGGTGCACTTGTCGACATCAGCGCCTTGCTTGAAGATTTCGGCGGCAATTTTGCGACGGCGCGATCGCTGCTGCATCCGACAACTGCCGTTCAACTCCAGATGAGAGGCGCCGGATCCGGTTCCACGAGTTAGGTGGATCTCGACGCGCGCGGGTGATCAGCTTTTCGGCCTTCCAGCCATGACATCGACGCTCATCGGCGGCGACAGCTCGGGGCGCAACCTGATTCTGGTCGACACCTCACAAGTACTGCTCGGTACGGGCGACATTGAAACGATGAGCGGTAGAGGTCCCCCCGCTGGCCGGTTTTTCTCCTCGCCGGCCAGCGGGCGTGACCTTATGAGCGAGCGCGAGCAAGAGCTGCGGGCGCTACTGGTAGGCGCGGCCGAGCAGGAAGCACGCCAAGCGGCGAAGGAGCGTGGTGAGACTCAGGCTCGCTCGACAGCGGAGCGCGAGCTGGAACGACTCTGGAAACGATGTGGCGAGATCGAGCGGATTGCGCAGTTCAATCAAGCGGCGCACCATGTCCCAAAATCCGGCACACCGGAAGGCACGTAGGGGGACGGCAAATGGCGCTCAGACGCATCACCGCACCGCTGCGGCGAGTCTGTATGTTTACTGTGGGCGCCATGCTCGCAGCGCCAGCGATAGCCGAGCTTCCCAAGTATTAGATAAAGCACCTCGGCACCCTGGGCGGATGGTACAGCGAGGGCTCTGACATCAACGTCGCCGGTCAGGTCACGGGATACGCGTATAACAGTAGCAATGTTCGCGAACGTGCATTTATCGCCAGCACGAGGCAACCGATGCAGGACCTCGGCACCCTGGGCGGGCCGTGGAGCTTTGGTAACGCCATCAACGACGCCGGTCAGGTCACAGGGGTTTCACTAACTAGTGGCCTGTACCAACTGATTGTGTACTGATGTGTCGCGCTGGATCGGCGTACTTCCACTTCACGGTTTCGGGCGCTTTGTTGTACTGGCGGATGTAGCGCATGAGTTTTCGCTTCAGATCGGGGACGGAGGTGAAGACGCCGCGCGCGATGACGTCGCGTTCGATCTTGCCGAACCACAGTTCGACTTGGTTGAGCCACGAGGAGTAGGTCGGAGTGAAGTGCAGATGAACGTTGCGGATGCGCGGCCAGGAAGTCCTTGACCGGCTGGCTCTTGTGCGCCGAGAGATTGTCGGCGATCACGTGGATCTCTTTGCCGCGCGGCTGGTTGACCACGATGTCGGTCAGGAAGGCGACGAACTCCGCCGAGGTGTGCCGAGTCGGCGGTCTTGCCCAGCACCTCGCCGGTCTTGGTGTTGAAGGCGGCGTACAGCGACAGCGTGCCGTGGCGAAAGTACTCGAAGCCGTGTCGCTCGGCGCGTCCCGGGGAGAGCGGCAGCACCGGATCCTTGCGATCGAGGGCCTGGATCGCCGTCTTCTCATCGACGCAGAACACCGCCGCATGCGCCGGCGGGTTCAGATACAGCCCGATGATGTCGGCCGCCTTGCGTCTCAAAGTCCGGATCGTTCGAGGCCATGTAGCGCTCGATCCGATGCGGCTGCAAGCCATGCTTGCGCCACACCCGCGCCACCATCATGTGGCTGACGTCCAGATGCGCGGCGAGTCTGGCGCGTGCTCCAGTGGGTCGCACCGCCCGGCGGTGCGCGGCGGGTCGCTTCCAGGATCCGCGCTTCGAGCTGCGGCGTGAGCACGCGTGGCGACTTGCCCCAGGTGGCGGCTGTACAGCCCCGCAATGCGCTGCTCGGCAAAGCGCTTGCTCCAGCTCGCCACGAAGCCGCGGCTGCACTCGATGCGCTCGGACACTTCATCCCACGTATGGCCCTCGGCCAGCAGCAGAATCAGCCGCGCTCGTCGGGCATCTTCCGCCCGATCCGTTCGGCTGTTCGCTCGTCGGGTCAGCTCCATACGTTCCGTATTCGTCAAGCGTGATCGCGTCTGTCATGGACGCGATTATAGTCTATAAATGGTTGTTACAGTCCACTAGTGACGGTGATTACCGTTCGTTCCTCGCAACCCCCATCTCACTGCTCTACACAAGCCTGCTCGCAAGCGTGATGGACGTTGGCCCAGGGATGAGCCTCGCAGACAAGATCCGGCGGGCCCGGGCCTACTACACTGCTGACGACGGACCGGCCACGTGCACGATGCTCCAAGGATTTGTAGATCACGTGGGCGCTCAGAGCGGAAAGAAGATTAACCAATCGACGGCTGCAAGGCTGATTGCGGATGCCAAGGAGATACAGTCCGCGATTGGCTGCAGCTAAGAGCACGATCACACCGGCCTTCGGTCCCCGAACCCGGCTCGGACGCGCTGAAAGCGATAGTCGCCGCGCCCCTCGGCGATCAGCCGCCCCAGGTCTAGCACCGCCCAGCGCTCGCAGGTCGCGCAATGCGCCGCCAGCTGGTGCCCGTGCTCGTGCAGCGCACGGAAGGTGTCGAGCGTAACCATGCGCGACTATCCGGCGTGCCGGTACCGAAGTCATGTCGCGCCGCGGCATGGGATCAGGCATCCTTATCGTGACGGCATGCCGACGAAGAACAAACAAAGCGGCCGACGCAATCGGCGACCGTCGATCGCCCGTCCGCTACCGGCGTTTGTGACGCCAATGGCAGCCCAGGTTGTCAAACAGCTGCCCAAGGGGTCGGCCTGGCTCTACGAGCTCAAGTTCGACGGCTATCGGGCGCTGTTATTGAAGGATCACGAACGAATCGAACTGCGCTCCCGAAACAAGAAACAATAGAGATCTCACAGGGATGTATCGCGGGATCACACTGGCAGGGACGCGGCTGCAAGCCGATCAAGCCGTCATCGACGGTGAGATAGTTGCCCTGGATGTAGAGGGGCGCCCGTCGTTGCAAGTGCTTCAGCACCGTAGCTCGCACGCTGGTCACACGATCGTCTTTTATTCGTTTGACCTCTTGCACCTAGACGGAGTCGACCTGACCCCCGAACCGCTGGTTCAGCGGAGAAAGAAGCTTCCAAAGGTAATCGGAAAATCGGGGCTGCTGTTCTCCCGGGAGTTGCCAGGCACTGCCGCGGAGATCGTCCAAGCGGTACGAGGTCTAAGCCCGGAAGGGGTCATCGCCAAGCGCAGGGATTCCCTCTATGAACCCGGTGAGCGGAGCGGCAATTGGCTGAAATTGAAACTGGAGAACCAGCAGGAATTTGTAATCGGTGGATATCGACCAAGATCGAACGGCATCGATGCGCTACTGGTCGGATACCACGATGAGACCGGCCTGCGATTCGCCGGCAAAGTGAGGGCCGGCTTCGTTGCGCACGTGCGTCGGGAAATATTTAAGGCGCTAAGGACGCTGACCGCTGTCCATTCGTGGACCTGCCGAACTCCAAATCATCCCGCTGGGGCGGCGGCGTAACGGCAGAAGAGATGCGAGAAATGCAGTGGGTCAAACCGGAGCTGGTGGGGCAGGTTCGGTTTGTCGAATGGACGGCCGAAGGGCGTTTGCGACACGCAGCGTTTCTCGGCCTGCGTTCGGACAAGCGTGCCAGCGAAGCGCACAAAGAGAATTAGGGTGAATTAGGGGCGATTTAACAGAATCACCGCGGGGCTAGCCCAAGGGTCCGAGGTGGTGAAAATTTCTCCGCAGCCTCGCGGGCCAAGCTTGCGGACTCAGCGATTGCAGCCGTACAGTGGCTAGCAAGCTCGCCAACAAGAAGCGGGAACTGTGTGGACGGAAAAGCGATTGCGTTTTTTATTGCAGCCCTATTCAGCCCGCTGACCGCAAACGCGCCCGACTCTTCGCCGCCGGTACAGGGGTCGGCGCTCGTAATCACTGAGACACCGGGCCGATTGGTGTCGTCTGCGCAATCCACGTCTATCTGGACGGTACATACGCGGGCAAGGTCGATTCAGGCAAGACGCTCGTTCTGCGTCCACCTGTTGGTGAACACATTGTCGGTGTGCATCCGAGCGGCTTGTGCGGCGGGAACCTGACAGTCGCTCAGCAAAAGGCGAAGGTGAAGGCGGACCGACCGACGAAATTGCGCGTCCGTTTCGCTAGGGGTGGCGGCATGCTGATCGAGCATTCCGCCTTGTGAATTCCGGGCTCTCATCGCTGTGAGCATCGACTCCCTTGCCTACCTCTGCGACGGTCCCGTCATGGACCGGGCCCGCATCATCAGCTACCTGCAAACCATGCAGCAGCGCTTAAAAACCTCCGAACGACTGATCCTCAATCAATGCAAGCTTATTTGGAGCCTAGAACGGACAGGCGAAGATACGACCAGCGCGATGGCAGTATTTCGTGAAATGGAACGAAGGCAGTTGAAGCACCTTGCCGATCGGGAGCGGCTTCTTGCGGAACTCGGCTTAGTAGACGCTGGCGAGGCTGCAAAAAGGGAACGCTTCTGCATCAGGGCGACCCACGATCCAGATTCTGGCGGAGCAATGACGGATCGTCGGTAGCGGTCTGCACTCTGGTGCTTCGCGATCGATTGCGCACCGCGCCAAGCTACCGTGCTTCACCTGTGGGCATCCATTGGATATCTCACACAGTATTCGACACCGCGCAATACTGTATGGATAACGCGGGGCTTAGCAGCGGCGACATCGAACTACAGGAAGCGGTGCGCGCGTTTTCCTGCTCGGTCTGGTCCCCGGAATACGGGCCGCTCGAGGCTGCGAGGATCCTGCGCAGTCTGGCGGATGAGCTTGAGGCACTGTGGGCCGCCTGGGATGGTCAGGGTGCCGAGTTGCGCCCCCGGGCCCTTAGAGAAGTGACCAAAGTCGTTCGATGGGTAAGGGTTTGAGACT
>CAVSKB010000025.1:0-53156 GCA_963728295.1 uncultured Gammaproteobacteria bacterium
CATGCACTCGGCGAATCGGTCGCCGAGCTGGTACGGTGGTCGCGTGCAAGCAGAAGGCAGATCCGATCACCGGGACGTGCGGCTGAGCCTGATCTCGCATACCAACGTGGGCAAGACCACGCTCGCGCGCACGCTGCTGCGTCGCGACATCGGCGAGGTGCGCGATGCAGCGCACGTGACTGAGGTTGCCGAAAGCCACACCTTGATCGAGACGCCGCAGGGACGATGCGCTCGTGCTGTGGGACACGCCGGGCTTCGGCGATAGCGCACGTCTGCTGCGTCGCCTCGAGCAGAGCGGCAATCCGCTGGGCTGGTTCCTGACACAGGTGTGGGACCGATATACGGACCGGCCGTTCTGGAGCAGCCAGCAGGCGATGCGGAACGTGCGCGACCACGCGGACGTTGTGCTGTACCTCGCCAACGCCGCGGAAGATCCGGCGGGCGCGGGCTACGTCGATCCGGAAATGCGGATCCTCGGATGGATCGGCAAGCCGGTCCTCGTGCTCTTGAACCAGCTCGGCCCGCCGCGACCCGCCGAGCTCGAAGCCGCGGATGTCGATGCGCTGGAGCCGCTACCTGAACCGGCACGCGGTCGTCCGCGACGTGCTCGCCTTCGACGCATTTGCGCGCTGCTGGGTGCAGGAGGACGCGCTGCTCGAACGCGTCGGCGCAGTGCTCGAGGGCGGGCGCGCGGAGAGCTTCAACCGGCTCGCGGCGGCCTGGCAGGATCGCAACCGCGCCGTATTCGACAAATCGATCGCCGCGCTCTCGCGTCAGCTTGCAGTCACCGCGCTCGACCGCGAGCCGGCGCCTCCGCGCGGCGCGGCCGCGGCGACGCGAGCCCTGATCGGTCAGCTCATCGGCGGCGAGCGGCGCGATCCCGCGCTCGATCGGGCGATGACCGTGCTCGCGGAGCGCGCCGATGCCGCAGTTCGCGAATCCACCGACGAGCTGATCCGGTTGCACGGTCTCGCGGGCAACGCGCGCGCCGAAATCCTGAAACGGGTGGGCGGTGAGTTCGACGTGCAGGCCGCTGCCGAACCCGCGGGCGCAGGCGTGCTGGGCGCCGATCGTGAGCGGCGCGCTCGGTGGGCTTGCGGCGGATCTTGCTGCGGGAGGATTGACGTTCGGGGCGGGTGCACTGATCGGTGGCCTGCTTGGCGCCGCCGGCATGCTCCAGTTTGCACATGCATACAACACCGCGCGGGGCAGCGACACGACCATTGTGAGCTGGTCGCCCGCGTTCATGAGCGCGCGCGTGAGGGCCGGCGTGCTGCGCTATCTCGCGGTCGCGCATTTCGGCCGCGGTCGCGGCGAATATGTGGAGAGCGAGTACCCCGCGCACTGGGTTGCGGTCGTGGATGTGGCCGTCCGGCAGGAGGGGGATCGGCTGGCTGCTCTGTGGGCGGGATGCGCCGGCGCTTCCGATTCCGGCCCGCTCGCCGCGCGACTCGTGCCGGTGGTTGGCGAGCTGTTGCGCAGGAGCCTCGCGACGCTTTATCCCGCCTCGCGCGGCACGACTACCTCGAGCGCGCCCGGCAGTACCGAGAAGACTGCGGGCGTCCGACCCACGAGCTGACCCTCTGCTTCCACCTCGGCCGGCGGATCTGAATCGATGCGCAGGTGCGCCGACCGGACGTGACGGACCACGGCATCGCCGAGGAGGGTCCCGCGGTAGAGCTTCGCCATCTTGAGCAGGGCCCTGAGCACGCCGACCTCGTCGATCGTGACCAGGTCGAGCAGTCCGTCGTCGACTCGCGCTGCCGGGGCCACGCGCATTCCGTTGCCGCAGGTCTGCGCATTGGCCACGAACGCGAGCAGCAGGCGCCGCTCGATCAGCTGGCCGTTGACTTGAATCGTGAAGCGGGACGCGCGGTAGGTCAGAAGACCGGCCAGGGCAGCACGCAGGTACGCGAGTGCCGATGGCACGTGGGGCGGAAGCCGGCCGATGACGTGCGCGTCGTAACCCGCGCCGGCGACGTTGATGAACCAGCGCCGCGCGGGCGGAGCCGCTCCTGGAAAGTCGATGACCCCCACGTCGTGCGACAGTGTCCGGCCCGCGGCGATGGTCGTCGCCAGCACGCGCGGCGGCAGATCCATGCCCAGCGATCGGGCCCAGTCGTTGCCGGTGCCCAGAGGCGCGACCGCGAGCGTCGCCGTCGCCCGGTGGTCCGATTCGGCACTCATGATGCCGTTGACTACGTCGTGGACCGACCCGTCGCCGCCGGCGACCAGCAGGCGCCGCCGGCCAGCCTGCAGAGCGCGGTGCGCGATGTGCTCACCGTCGTGGGCGGTCGTCGTGTACTCGACCTCGAGCGGAATCCCCGCAGCGCGCAGTGCGCCCTCGACAGCGGACCAGGAATGTCCGCGCGACCGCCCGGCCAGCGGGTTGACGATCGCGAGCCAGGGCGAGTTCGTCACCGCACCGGCGGCGTGCAGTACTCGTCGACGAACTGCTGCTGCGCTCGCACGGCGCCCTGGACGGTGTCGGTCGACCCGTCGAGCATCTGGCTGAGCTTGGTACGCGCCTCCGTGCAGGTCGGGCCGTTCGACACCCGCAGCTGGATCGCCATGGCCTCCTGCTCGCTGCGCACCGTGGGATTCGTGCTGCAATTTCCGTCGACGGTCTGCTGCAGACGGCGCAACTCCGCAGCGCTCGTCGGCTCGCTCGCGCTCGTCTTGCGGTCGAGTGCCTCGAGCGCAAGGACGCACTCGCGGTTCTTCAGCGAATTGAGCACCTCGGCTCGCTCGGCGACTTGCGCGGGCGAAGCGGCCGGTGACTTTGTCTGAGTCGCCACCGACTTCGCGGAGGCACCCGAGCCAGGCTTGGCCGTCGGCAGGTCGAGCTTCTCCGCCCGAACACCCGCCGGTGGCTTCTCGCTCGTGATGTGGATGACGCCGGACTCGTCGACCCAGCGGTAGACGGTCGCGGCGTGGCCGGGGTGTGCCACGAATGCGACGGCGACCAGCAAGGGCGCTAGCTTCACGTCACGCGTAGCGCTTAAGGATCTTCGCCAGCCCCGCCGCGCCCGGCTGCAGCTTCTCGTACGGCACGGCGTTCAGCGGCACGTCGACCGTCGCGTTCATCTCGTGCATCTCCGGCCGGTTGTGTGCGATGTAGATCAGCCCCGTGACGTGCTCGCCCTCGCGCAGCCGGTCGCGGAGATAATTGAACGCCTTGCCGCGGTGCGTCGGGTCGTAGTCCGGGGCGAGCTTGCGCAGCAGGATTCGGCTGCCGTCGTGCATCTCGACCGGCGCGACCTCGCCTTCCGCGTAGTCGACATGAATCTCCCGCTGCGGCGGGATGTAGTCGGCATTCACCGCCGCGCTCGTAATGCTCGCGTGTGTACGCGTAGCTCTTCGTCGAGCCCTCGTGGTCGTTGAAGGTCACGCACGGCGAAATGACGTCGATCAGCGCGAAACCCTTGTGCATGAGGCCCGCCTTGATCAGCGGGATCGAGTTGCGCGCGATCTCCCGAGAAGCTGCGCGCGATGAACGAGCCGCCGAGCGACAGCGCGGCGAGCACGGGGTCGACCGGCGCCTGCAGGTTCTCCTCGCCCTTCTTTGTCTTGCTGCCGATATCCGCGGATGCCGAGAACTGGCCCTTGGTAAGCCCGTAGACGCCGTTGTTCTCGCAGATGTAGAGCATGTTGACGTTGCGGCGGATCGCGTGCGCGAACTGGCCGAAGCCGATCGACAGCGAATCGCCGTCGCCCGAGACGCCGATGTAGTACAGGTTCTTGTTGGCGGCATTCGCGCCCGTCGCGACGGAGGGCATGCGGCCGTGCACGCCGTTGAAGCCGTGCGCGCCGCTCGCGAAGTACGCGGTCGTCTTCGACGAGCAGCCGATGCCCGACAGCTTGACGAGCTGCTCCGGGCGGATGCCTGAGCTCCCAGATCGCCTCGATGATCGACGCGGTGACGGTGTCGTGGCCGCAGCCGGCGCAGAGCGTCGACATCCCGCCCTCGTAGTCGCGGCGTGTCAGCCCGAGCTCGTTCCTGCGGCAGATCGGGGTGGCGGACTTTCGGTTTGTTGATGAATGACATGCTGGTTTCACTTCCGGACGACGGTGACGCTTCGGACGTGCGGCCTTCGCCGAGCTCTGCCATCACGCCGTCGACGATCACGCTCGAGCTGATCGGAAGCCCGCTGTAATGCAGGATCGAACGCAGCTTCGACTTCTCCACCGGCGTCTCGAGCGTGAGCAGCGAACGCAGTTGCGCGTCGCGGTTCTGCTCGATCACGAAGATGGTGCGGTGCGCGGCGAGGAACGCCTCGACATCCTTCGCCGAACGGGAAGGCGCGGATGCGCATGTAGTCGACCTCGATGCCGCGGCTGCGCGAGGATGTCCATCGCCTCGCGCGCGGCGCCATCGGTGCTGCCGACTGCGACCAGGCCCACGTCGCGATCGCCCGGCTGCCCTCGATCAGCGCGCCCGGCACCATTGCGGCGGCGCGCATGAACTTCCGCTTCAGCCGGTCGAGCACGATCTGGTATTCCTCGGAGTCCTCGGTGTAGCCGCCGTACTGGTTGTGACCCGAGCCGCGCGTGAAGTACGCGGCCTTCGGGCTCACCCCTGGAAGCGTGCGGTACGGGATGCAGTCATCGTCCCGGTCGAGGTAGCGGTGGAACTTGGTGAGCTTCTCGATCTCCTCCTTGCCGCAGGATCTTGCCGCGGTCCGGACGATACGCGTCGTCCCACTTGAGCTCGGGGCACATCCAGTCGTTCATGCCGATGTCGAGATCCGACAGCACGAACACGGGTGTCTGCAGCCGGTCGGCGAGATCGAAGGCCGTGCACCGTGAGATAGAAGCACTCCTCGGGGTTCGCCGGGAAGATGCAGCACGTGCCGCGTGTCGCCGTGCGAGGCGTAGGCGCAGGACAGGATGTCGCCCTGCTGCGTGCGGGTCGGCATGCCGGTCGAGGGCCCGACCCGCTGGATGTCGAAGATCACCGCCGGGATCTCGGCGTAGTAGGCGAGCCCGATGAACTCGTTCATCAGCGAGATGCCGGGGCCGCTCGTCGGCGTAAACGCGCGTGCGCCGTTCCACGACGCGCCGAGCACCATGCCGATCGCGGAGAGCTCGTCCTCGGCCTGCATCACCGCGTAGTTGTTGTTGCCGGTCTCCGGGTCGACGCGCAGCCGGGCGCAGAAGCCCTTGAACGCGTCCATCAGCGACGTCGACGGCGTGATCGGGTACCAGGCGCCGACCGTCGCGCCCGCATACACGCAACCGAGCCCCGCGGCGGTGTTGCCGTCGATCATGATGTGGCCGGCCGTCCCGTCCATCCGCTCGACACGCGGATCGGCAGCGGGCACTCGAGGTGCTCCTTCGCGTAGTCGTAGCCGAGCTGCACGGCCTTCATGTTGGAGTCGACCAGCGCCTGCTTCTTCGCGAAGGTCTCGGCGAGCAGCTGGCGGATCACGTCGAGCTCGACGTCGAGCAGCGCGCAGAGCACGCCCGCGTAGCAGACGTTCTTCATCAGGATGCGGTTGCGCACGCCGACGAAATTCTCGTTGCAGATCCGCGCGAGCGGCACGCCGATGATCGTGATGTCCTCGCGCGCCAGCTGCGTCGAGCGCGGCCAGGTCGAGTCGTAGATCAGGTAGCCGCCCGGACTGACCTCGCGGACGTCCTTCGGAGTAGGTCTCCTGCGTTCATCGCGACCATCAGGTCGAGGCGGCCGGAGCGCGCGACGTAGCCGTCGCGCGTGACGCGGATCTCGTACCAGGTGGGCAGGCCCTGGATGTTCGACGGGAAGTAATTCTTACCCATCACCGGCATGCCCATGCGGAAGATCGCCTTCATCACCAGCGCGTTGGCACTGGCCGAGCCCGTGCCGTTGACGTTGGCGAGCTTGATGACGAAGTCGTTTACGCGGTCTGGCGCTGGCGCGGTGCTGGGCCATGTGTGGTCGGTGGCGTATTTCAGGTTGATCGTGGACTTCTGCATGTCCCAGGCCGCCGTCGGGCAACGCTCGGCGCAGAGCCCGCAGTGCACGCAGAGGTCTTCATCTTTGACCATGACGCGGCCGGTCTGTTTCAACGCGCCCGAAACATAAAGCGGCTGCTGCGGGGTGCTTGCGCGGCGCCTTGAGGCGGGTCGCGAGCTCGGCTTCCTCGCCGTTGGCCGTGATGGTCAGGCAGTCGGTCGGGCAGATGTCGATGCAGGCGTCGCACTCGATGCAGAGCTTCGCCTCGAACACGGTCTGCACGTCGCAGTTGAGGCAGCGCTCCACCTCCGCGGCGGCCTGCTCGGCCTCGAAGCCGAGCTCGACCTCGATGTTGAGCTTCTTGAACCGCTCCTTGAGGCTCACGTGCGGAACCATGCGCCGCTCGACCGCGTTGTAGTCGTTCTTGTACGACCACTCGTGCAGGCCCATCTTGCGGCTCGACAGGTTCATCGTCGGCGGCAGACCGCTCAGCGACCGGCTGACCCATGCAGTGGTTGTGGATCGAGATCGCGGCCTGGTGGCCGTGCTCGACCGCCCAGATGATGTTCTTCGGGCCGAACGCGGCATCGCCGCCGAAGATACACACCTGGCCGCGTCGACTGATAAGTGAGCTTGTCGACCTTGGGCACGTGCCATTTGTCGAACTCGATCCCGAGTCCTTCCTCGATCCACGGAAAGGCGTTCTCCTGGCCGATCGCGAGGATCACGTCGTCGCACGGGATGAAGACCTCGCCGGTGACGCGCTCGGCGGTGATGCGGCCCTGCGCGTCGATGTCGTATTCCATCGTGTCGAACTTCATGCCGGTGAGCCGGCCGCCTTCCGACCACGAACTCCTTCGGCGCATGGTTGATCACGATCTCGACGTTCTCGGACTCCGCGTCCTCGAGCTCCCAGTCCGAAGCCTTGAAGAACGCGCGCGGCTTGCGCGCCATGACCTTGACGTCGTTGGCGCCCAGGCGGAGCGAGGAGCGGCAGCAGTCCATCGCGGTATTGCCGACGCCGATGATCAGCACCCGCTCGCCGATCTTGTCGAGGTGGCCGAACGCGATCGACTCCAGCCACTGGATGCCGATATGGATGTTGGCATCGCCTTCCTTGCGGCCCGGGCAGATCGAGCTCCTTGCCCTTCGGCGCGCCGCTGCCGACGAACACGGCGTCGTACCCGCCCGTGTCGAGCAGCTTCTTCAGGCTCTCGACGCGCTGCCCGTACCGGATCTCGGCGCCCATCCCGACGATGTAGCCGATCTCCTCGGCAAGTACGGTCTCCGGCAGGCGGAAGGCCGGGATGTTCGTGCGCATCAGCCCGCCGGGCATTTCCCACTGCTCGAGGATGACGACCTCGTATCCGAGCGGCAGCAGGTCGTTTGCGACCGTGAGCGACGCGGGACCGGCGCCGATGCAGACGACGCGCTTGCCGTTCTTCTGCTTCGGGATCGTGGGCAGGCGATGGACGATGGGGTCCTTGTGATCCGCGGCGACCCGCTTCAGGCGGCAGATCGCGACCGGCTTCTCCTCGACGCGGCCGCGCCGGCAGGCGGGCTCGCAGGGCCGGTCGCAGACCCGGCCGAGGATGCCCGGGAACACGTTCGATTCCCGGTTGACCATGTACGCATCGGAGAACTCCCCGAGCGCGATCAGGCGGATGTACTCGGGGACGTCGGTGTGCGCGGGACAGGCCCACTGGCAGTCGACGACCCGGTGAAAATAGTCCGGGTTCGTGGTATCGGTCGGTTGCACGATGAATCCGGGGAATGAAGGCGCGGGGGCGGCAGAAGCTTAGCGGGTCTGCGTACGGGCGCAACCGTAGTTTGTGCGCTGCAAGAGTGCGTGACAAGATCGCATCATGCCCCTTGGACCGCGCGCGCCGCGGATTTGCTCCAGCCCACGACCATGAGAATCACCACGCTCCTGCTCCTCGTCCTGACCGCGATCGGCGTCGTTGTAGGACTCATCGAAGGCTATCGCGTCGCCGGCGGGCTGGTGGTGCTCATGGCGGGGATGCTGCTGATCGTCAGTATCGCCGCGCTGACCGTGGTCATGGCCATAAGGCGGGAACGGCGGGGCACCGCTGCGGGTCGCAACAGCACATCGTCAAGCGGTCCGACCGACTCCGGCTGACGGCGGTAGCCGCGAGAGTCTGCCGTCAGAACGTCACGGTGACGACGATCGTATCGGAATAGTCCCCCGTGGCGACCGTCTGCAGTGCAGGCACGCGTCCGTATACGGGAAATTGTGCAATTCGTGTCCCGTTCCCGACACCGGGACCGACCGTAAAGCTGTCAGTCGCGATGGCCGTGCCCGACAGGCCATTGCCCCAGATGGAGGTGCGGGCGGCGTCGCGGTAGAGGTTGTAATTGAGCCGCGCCGGACCGAAGGCCATCTGCCGCGGAGAGTAGCTTCCGCTCACGCCGGTGCTGAGCGATGCCTGGATATTCACGCCCGTCGCACCCCCCGGCGGCACATACGAGCAGGTGACGGTAACGTCACCGGTCGAGTCATTCGGTGTCGCCAGCACTATGTCATAGTCGCCGAAGGCGACTCCGGTCGCGGCCACCGAGCAACTTGCGTCACCCAGGGCCGGTCCCGCCCCAAACAGCATGAGCACCGCGATCGCGGCAGTCGGGTAAGTCCGTCCCGGGGAGACGGCTGTCACGTCGGAGCTGTCCTTCCGTGCGGCATTTCTGCCGCTCGACGCGGCGCCGGGTCGGGGTTGCCGGCTCGGACGGCCGGGTGTAGCTTGGCCGTCAAGAACCGGGCCGCCAAACCGCTGGCGCCGGACAAACAACAACGATGGGCGCGGTTCGACCAATACGGGAACTGCCGCCGCACCAGGGGAGGGAACCCATGGTCAGAAATCGACAACCTGTCGCGACATACGCGATGGTGGTGATCCTGGCGACAACGCCGGCCCTCGCCAGCGTGCGCACTGCCAACTTCGGCGTTTCGGCGCAAGTCGTAGCACGTACCTCGATCGAATCGGTCGATGAACCGGCAACCGTCCTGCTGACTCGCGCCGACCTTCTGCAGGGTTACAAGGTTCTCGACGTTCACTACCGTGTGTACGCGTTCGGAACGACCCGGTATCTGCTCAATATTGCGCCCCGCACCGGACTCGCGGATTACGTCCATATCGATGGACTCGGTGCACCGGTCAAGCTCGGCCAGTCGGATCTCACGGTCCTGCAGCAGGCACCCGCGAACGTCAACGAGTTGCGACTGCGCCTGCGGCTCGAGCTGCGACCGGGGCTGGCGCCGGGCAGCTATTCGATGCCTCTCAGGCTGTCGGTTTCCGCGTCCTGAGCTCCTGTGAAGTTCACGGGTTCGTGGCACGGCACTGGACCTTGCCGAGGTCCGGCATCGGGTCACCGTCCTCGGGGCGTTGGAAGGAGAAACGGCAGCGGTGTCCCGGCCAGCTTGCGGAGGCTTCGTTGTAGCCCGCGGCGTCCGTCAGGAAAATCAACCCATCGAGGGCGACGGTGGCGTCCCCACCGGGTGCATGAACTCGCGCGCCGGCCGGCACGGGCTCACCGCCCTCCTGCACGAGACGCATTGTCGCTGCGGTCGCACGCGTGACCGGGAATCGCACGACCGCACCGCTGCGGTAGGCGGGCGTTAGTCGCGCGGCCGGGCTCGAAAGAGACGCATCCAGCGGCAACTCGGCCGGGTCCAGACTCACCTGGTTCGTGTCGTAGGGCCGGAGATGATCAAGCAGCACACGGCCCTTGCGGTCGGTGCGACCGATCGGCTGGTTCTCGACGTACACGGTCAGATCCGGGTAGTCGGCCACCTGGACCACGGCAAAGCTCTGGTCCAGCCAGCGCGTGGGCAGCACGCCGGCCGACGTCAGCGTGAGGCCACCGAGCGCCGTCGCGCGCCAGCCGTCGGTGTCACTGCGGCGTGAGTACTCGACACCTGCCTGGCCAGCGCGACCCTGGTAGGAAAGGCTGGCCTGCGCATCCGTGGTACTCGAGGCGCTCACGTAGTATCCCGTGCCCGAGCCGGCCGGCAGGTTCTGCTGCAGCGTGGCCGTCGCCTCCACGGGATCGCCGATCGGCAAGTCGGGACGGTAAGACAAGCTCGAGCCGACGGCGCGCCGATTGCCTATCGGCATCGTCCAGCCCAGATAGACATCGGTCTGGGAGTCCTGCGACCGGGTGTGATTCGCGAACAGGCTGATGAAGCCGTAGTGGCCTAGTGATAGCGAATAGCTGAGGCCCAGGGTCTCCACGTCCGCCGCGTCCCAGTAGCTCTGGCGACCGTACGCAACCTGCAGGCTGCCCCGGCGCGCAAGGTCGACACCGGCTCCGGCGAAGCTACGCTGTTTCGGCCGCGGCTCGAACGCCGGAGAGTCCGATCTGCACGAATCCCTGCGAAGCGAGTTGCGTGCGCGCGAAGAGATCGAAGCGCCGCCCGCTGTGCTCGACGCCGAGGCCGGCCAGCCAGCCGGAATCTTCGTGGTCCGCGCCGGCCGCCGCAGTCAAGGTGACGATACCCAGCGTCCCGACCTGCCATGCCGTGTCGAGCCCCAGCGCACTGGCTCCGTCGATCTGCGTTTCGCCGTGCAGTTCGGCGGTGAATGTGTCCGTGATCCCCCGGCGGAAGGTGCCCGTGGCCACGACCTCCCCATAGGCGAAACTCGCGAGGCCGTAGTCCTCGCGGATCGCGCCCACCTCGAAAGAGTATTCGTTCAGCCCGGCACGCAGCAGCGTGGACCCCGAGTAGTACGGCTGCGTAACGACCTGTTGTCGACCGAGCGCATCGGTCACGACGACCTGGAGTTGACCAGTGCCGGTGATCGCCGGGAGGTTCTCTATCGAGAACGGCCCCGGCGGCACCGCCTCGCTAGCCACGGGCCGGCCGTTGATGAATACATCCACGGTCGATGGCACGACGGCCTCGCCGCGCGCGGCGAGCAGCGGCGTCGTGACGAGCGTCGGCTGTGTGGCGAAGTTAGTGCCGAACTGTACGCCGCCGACGCGGACGGAGCGTCCCCAGGCGCCGGGTGCGCTGATCCCGTCGCCGACCCGCAAGGTGGCGAGCCGCTCAGGCATGTCGCGGGTCCAGGTCGTATCCAGGCGAGTGGTGCCGCGCCGCTCGAGCTCGTCGCGCGCGAGCATCGTATTCGTAACGACACCGGGTGTGCCAAAGAGCCCGAGCTCGAGCAGCGCACCGCTCTCGTCGCGGTCGGCCACGCGCTGGGTCGACACGTTGTAGTTCAGAAACGCGCCCGGGGAGATCGTCGCTGCTTGAAGGGCATTGTCAGATACTGCCGTGACGGTGGGCACGAAGGCGTCGGCCGGCAGGGCAATGTCCACACTCTGGGTGGCGTCATCGAATCGCACGTCCGCGCCCATCGACGCATCGATCCGGAAATAGGCAATTCCGTCGACCAATATGGTCGCCACCTGTGGTGGCCGCAGCCGCAACGCCGCGAAGTCCTCGGCACGCAGGAACAGTGCGCCGGCGGCATCACGGCGCACGAGCAAGGCCGCTCCTGTTTCCTGGCCGTTGAGCCGCAGCTCGACGATCTCTTCCTCGCCTGGCGCATCGTCCGGCGGTGCATCGCCGCGCGCCGGCGCCCATTGGGCCACGAGTATCGGCAACAGGGCGAAGAGCGGCAGGGCGCGCATCGCTCACTCGCTGGTAGTGTCGAGTTCGATCTCGGATTCGCCGTCGTCGGTCGTGACCTTCAACCGCAGACGGCGCCATTCAGTTGCCGTGTCCCCCGGTGTCTGCCCGAGACGCCAGCTGTGTGACTGGCCGGGCAAGATGTATGTCGCCACCGGCTGTGCGAGCGGCGCGCCGGTGCCCGCGGCCGGTGCAATCGAAAAACCATGTATGCGGGCGTGTACGTCGCCCGAATTTTGCGCCCTGAGTACGAGCTCTTCACGGGACGCGGCGGCGGACCATGCGAGATCAGGCCCGGTCGGGTCCGCGGTAGCGACGAACACGGGCACGCTCAGCCGCAAGGTGACCCTGAGCCCGGCGGCGTCGGGATTCGCGGGCTGCGGAACTTCCTGCAGGATCAGCCGATAGGCGAGCTCGCGCGTCACATCGGCCGGCACGTTCCGCAGCGCGACGCGCACGAGCTGCGAGCCGCTCGGCGGCAGGGTGAACACCGCGGGCGACACCAGCAGGTCGCGTGTCGGCGTCAACCTGTCCTCGCCGTCTGCCTGCTCCCAGAGCATCACTTCTGCCTGGACCAGGACCTCCTGCGCATCGTTGCGCACCGTAAGCGCCGCTGTCCTTGCGCCTGCGGAGAGGTCGAGGCGGATCGGGGAAATCGAAAAGCTGCCGGCGTGCGCCGGCATCGACGGCAGTCCGAAGACCGCCGCCGACGCCAG
This sequence comes from uncultured Gammaproteobacteria bacterium, assembly GCA_963728295.1. GTDB lineage: Bacteria > Pseudomonadota > Gammaproteobacteria > Steroidobacterales > Steroidobacteraceae > DATJKD01. The sequence goes on from CAVSKB010000025.1 coordinate 12,305, forward strand.
GAGCCCAATGATCGGGCTGCGCACCGGCCCTCCGTCAGTACGTGACGGTGACTTGGACCACCGACGCGTAGGTGAGACCGCTCTGGGCATTTTCGTTGCCGACCGCCGGCAGTGCGCCATACACCGTGTGATTGACGGTTTGCGGCACGCCCATGCCGGCGCCCGTGCCTCCGACGGTGAAGGTCGACCCAGTACCGTCACCCCAGACCTCGGTACGCGCAACGTTGCGGTACAGGTTGTAGAGCAACGTGTTGGCGCCGTTCGCCAGGGTGCGCGCGGCGAACGTACCGCCGCCCGTGCCGACGTTGAGGGAGAGCGTATAGGGGGAGCCCGTCGTGCAACGGACGCCGACTGTGGACGTTGAGTTGATGGCGGTCTCGCCGTCGAAGGCGCCGAACGCCAGGTCCGAGGCGGATACTTGACAGTTCGCTGCGACGTTGGCGGTAACGTTGAAATTCGCGGTCCGCGTCGCCGCCTGCGCCCCGCCGGCCACTGCAAGCAGCACGCCGGCCGAGATGCATGAAAGAGCCTTGAAACTACGCATAAGAGTCCTCGTGGTGGTGGTGTCGAGTGGGATGCACACTCACGGGATTCTCCTGAGGTACCCATGCCCCCCGTTGTGACGCCGTTCGCGCTCTTTATGTCTATTTACGAATACAGCGAGGCGGTGGCCCATGGACCGTGAACGGTGCACGGTTGGAGTGGCTCGGGGCCTTTCCCGACGCCCGGGCGCCAGGAGTGATGGCGCCGAGCAATTTCTTACGGTGCGGGTGGTGCCAGTACGAACGACGCGTTGCCGTAGTGGACGTAGTCGGCCCAGTCACCTGAGCCCTTGACCTGCACTGCGCGACGCGCATCGCGGATCGATGTGCCGAGCGGTCGCCCGGATAGCAGTGCCGGGTAGAGGCTCGTCGAGAACGTAAGCGCCGCATCGTCTCCCACTGGCCAGTGCGTGCCGAGAAAATTGGCGACACCGCCGACCAGGAATGCCTCGGCGAGACTCGTCGACGGTCGGCGCACGGCGCGGCTGACGGAGCCGGCGTGCCGGCGAGTGGCACTGCGGCGACGGACCCGCGCCGCTTCGCACGCGTTGAAGAACACCAGTGCCGGCAGGTCACCGATCCCGTCGAGATCGACGCCGCGCAGCACCTCGTCGCCCGCGCATAGCAGGCCGCTCTCGCCCGGTCGGTTCGGATCGAAGTATCCGTGCCCCGCGAAATGCAGCACGTCGAATCGACCTGAGCGAAGCAGACTGCGCAACCGGTCGCGGGTCGCCGCGGCGCCCGTGAGCGACTCGACCTCGGCCCGGTGCTCGGTCAACAGCGGCAGCAGCGCGGCGCCTTCGGCGGCCGCGCCCGGAAGATCCTCGGTCGGATCCACGACCAGCAGCACGCGCAGCCGTTCGCCGGGAACGCGTGTCTCACGCCATCGCGCGACCGTCAGCTGCTCGCTCGCATACCTGCGGCTTACACCCTGCTCGAGCGCGGGCCAGCCCGAGTCGATGCGCATCGCCTCCCAGGGCACGCGCGAGGCTTCGCGATCGTGGACCACGACGAGCGCGTGCGCCGCCATGCCCGCGAGCCCCTCGCGCACGCTGGCGGCGAGCAGCGTGCGCGCCAGCCTATCGCCCGAGCGCGTGAGCTCGCGCGGCGCGAGCGCGGATCGCTCGAGCATAGCGATCTGCTCGTGGAGCGCCGTCTTCTCGACCGGTACCGACCCGGAGAGCACCGCGGCCTTGGAGCCCGCGGTCAGGAGCGACGCGCGGCAGAGAAGCGTGCTGCGCCCGTCCTCGGCGAGGTTGACGAGCAGGTACACGGGATCGGGCGCCCGGTCGACCTGGGCTGGGCGCGGCGCGGTCCGGCGCGGCGGGCGAGAGTCCTCCTCGTCGACGACCAGGTCGAAATCATCCGCGCCCAGTTTCGGCGCCAGCCGCGCCATCGCGCTGCGCAGGCTCGCAAACTTGCGCGCGTCGAGCTCGCAGATGGTGATCCGGCGGACGACGCGCCCCGGATCGGCGCGGCGCAGGCCCGCCAGGTACCCCTGCAACTGGCCGTCGAGCGCTGCAGCAACGCTGCTGCCCGACCCAGCGCCGATCAGCACGGTCGCGAAGTCCTCGACGCGTGACCGCGCGAATGCGCGGATCACGTTCTCCGCGGCGTACGCCTGCGCATCGTGGCCGAATTCGTCGAAATCGCCGAGCCCGGCGAACACCGCAAACTCGGCGAGCAGCGCCGTGCGCGGTGTCGGCAGCACGTAGACCTGTCCCAGGCTGCCGTCGAACATGCGGCGGAACGCGAGCTCGCGGATCGCGCCGCCCAGCCGCGCGTCGAGCGCGGCCGCGGGACCGGCCGGATCGACGTTGCGGAACAGGCCCAGCACGATCGCGCGCGCGTTCGCATCGACGATGCTGCCGTGCACGATCCGGATCTCGAGGCGGCGGCGTCCGGGCGGTCGCGCCGCGCTTCGGCGCTCGCCGCTGCCCGCGCGCATGCCGTCCGGCACGCCGCCACGGAACTCGGGCGACACCACCGGCTCGAGCAGGCGGCGCCGGGCGTCCGGCGAGAGATCCTGCCAGCGCACCTTCTGCGGTGCGACGCGGCGCAGCACCGTTTCGCTGATCCGCCGTGCGCCCGCCCGCCGCACGCGGCGCACGTTCGCCGGAAGTCGCCGTGTCTCGCCCGTGCGCAGCAGATCGACGACAGCGGAAATGACGCGGCCGTTGTTCGGAAGTCCGCCGTGCTTTTCAGCCACGTACCACGAGCGCGACCCGGCGAGCTCCGCCATCGCGAGCGGCACCGTGCCGTCGCCCTCGTCGGTCAGCACGAACTCGAACTGCGCGCCGGTGCGCTTCAAGCCCGTGACGGTCTCCTGGCGGATGCCGATCACGTGGAGGCAGCGCTCGTCGCCCGCGGGCCACCGTCCGCGCGCCTGCCAGCGCGGCCGCCAGGAGCTTCGCGTCCGGGCGCAGCGCGTCGGCCGGCCATTGCGCGGCATCGAACAGGTTCGGCGCGCCGCCTTGCGCCGGCGGCAGCAGCTCGTGCAGCGACGGAAGCGTGCGGAACACGATCCGCGCGAGGTCTTCCGCGCTGTGCCTGACATCGAGCGCGGCGAGCTTTCGCACCGTGGGATAAACGCCGCGCATCGCGAGCACAGGCGCGTACGAGCCGCCATTCGGCGCGCCGATCTGCACGATGCGGCGGATCCTGCGACCGTTGCCGGCGAGCGCCGCGCGCGCGACCAGCCCTCCCATGCTGTGCCCGACCAGCATCACGTCGCGCCGCGCGTCGGCGGCGATCCGCGCGTTCAACTGCGCGGCGAGCGCCTCGATGCCGAGCCGCCAGTCATAGGCATGCGAGCGCGCATCGAAGCCGGCGACGGTGAGCGAAAGCTTCAGCTTGAACGTGTTGAGCCACATCATGCCGAGCGGCCGCAGCCGCGCACCCCGCGGAAGGGCGAGTCGGGTCAGGTGCCCTGCCGCGACCTCGACGATGTCGAGCCAGAGCACGTCGTCGAGCAGACGTCCGCGGGTCCCGATACGCGAGCCCATGAGACCGGGCAGGACATAGACGGTCGGACCGCCGCGGTGGCGCACGGCCCGTGCCTGGCGCGCGAGCTGGCTCAGCTCGCGGTAACCGTCCTCCCCGAGCAGCTCGACGAGCTCGGCCCGTCGTTCGCCAGTCGCGAGCAGGCGCTCGACCTCCTCGTCGTGCAGCCGGTGGACCGGCAGCCGCGAGCGCTCAGCGATGCGCGGCTGAGCCATCGCCGGATGTGGCAGCGCGCACTTCGGCCGCGAGGCCGGCCACGGCCAGCACCGCGCACGCAAGCATCCCGCGCTGTCGCGAGCGACTCATCGATTCGAATCCTCCGTCAGGGCCGCGCGCACCGTGTCGGCGACCGCCTCGATCGCCGGGGTGCGCGTGGTGGACTTGCGCCAGACCGCCCCGATCGTACGCGAGGGCGCGGGCGCGTCGAAGGGTCGGATCTCGAGGCCGCGTGTCGCCCCGATCGGCGCCGCGATCGCGAGCTCAGGGAGCAGTGTGACTCCGTGGCCCGCGGCGACCATCTGCCGAAGTGTCTCGAGGCTGGTGGCGCGGTAATCCTGCGCTTCGTGCACGTCGACCCGGCTGCAGACCTCGAGCGCCTGGTCGCGCAGGCAGTGACCGTCCTCGAGCAGGAGCAGGGTCTCGTCCCGCAGATCCTCGACACCGACGCGGCGGCGCGCGGCGAGGCGATGCGTGGCCGGCACCGCGAGTGCGAACGGCTCTTCGTAGAGAACGGTCGAATCGAGCCCGCCCATCGGTATCACCGGCAGTGCAAGGACGCCCAGGTCGAGGTCACCGGCGCGCAGCCGCTCGAGCAGGGGGGCCGTCTGGTACTCGTAGAGAAGAAGCTTCAGTTTCGGCAGATCGCGCTGCAGCGCGGGCGCGACCCGCGGCAGGAGATAGGGACCGACCGTGGGGATGAGTCCCACACGAAGCTCGCCGGCCAGCGGGTCGCGTCCGGTCTGCGCCAGCTCGACGATCGCGTCGGATTCCTGGAGCAATCGGCGCGCGCGCTCGACGACCTTCTGGCCCGTCGGGGTGAGCGCTATGCGCCTCGGCTGGCGCTCCACCAGGGACACACCCAGATGTCGCTCAAGCTTGCGGATCTGCGCCGATAGGGTCGGCTGGCTGACGAAACAGCGCTCCGCCGCCCGCCCGAAGTGGCGCTCGTCGGCCAGCGCCACCAGGTACCTCAGATCTCGCAGATTCACGGGTGAAGCATATCAATGGCGATAGATACTGTCTATCAGTACTATAGTAACAATTCATTGGATGTATGGATCGTGGTCACTGAGAATGCTCCCCATCAAGTTCGCCCCTCAGGAGATCCACATGCTCGGCATCGGCCAGAAGTTCCCCGCTTACGCCCTCACCGGCGTCGTCTCAAACGACCTCAACCACGGCTTCAAGCCGTTCAACCAGAGCTCGGACCCCGGCAAATGGCAGGTGTTCTTTTTCTGGCCGAAGGACTTCACATTCGTCTGCCCGACCGAGATCGCCGCCTTCGGCAAGCTCGAGAAGCAGTTCCGCGATCGCGACGCGCAGCTCTACGGCGTCAGCATCGACTCGGAGTTCGTGCACCACGCCTGGCGCAAGAGCCACGAGGACCTCAGGAACCTCCCGTTTCCGATGCTTTCTGACTTGAAGCGCGAGCTGTCCACGGCACTCGGCGTCCTCGATCCCGAGGCCGGTGTCGCGCAGCGAGCGACTTTCATCGTCGACCCGCAGGGCGTGATCCGCTTCGTTTACGTGACCGATCTGTCGGTCGGCCGCAGCCCGGAGGAAGTGCTCCGTGTTCTGGATGCGCTCCAGACGGATGAGCTCTGCCCCTGCAACTGGAAGAAAGGCGAGGACACGCTCAAGGCCGCCTGACCCGGCCCCAACCAAATCTCGTGTCGCGGCGGGGCCCGGACCCTCCCCCGATCCCGCCCCGCCGTGGCACGTGACCCGGTCCAACAGACCGCATCGAGGAGACCACATGTCGCTGGAACAGATTCGTGAGTCGCTGCCCGACTATGCGCGGGACATCCGGCTAAACCTGAGCTCGGTGCTGACGCCGCAGGGCGCGCCGGGCCTCACCGAGAAGCAGATCGCGTCGATCGCGCTGGCGAGCGCCATCGCTGCGCGCAACGTCGAGTTCTCGCGCGCGGTCCAGGACTGGGCCGGCGGCCAGCTCGACGAGACGAGCATCAAGGGTGCCCGGGCGGCGGCGGCCATCATGGGCATGAACAATATCTACTACCGCTTTCTCCACCTGGTCGAGGACGAGGAATACGGCAAGCTGCCGGCGCGCCTGCGGATGAACGTGATTGCCAACCCCGGAATCGACCGGCTCGATTTCGAGTTGATCAGCCTGGCGGTGTCGGCAGTGAACGGCTGCGGGCTCTGCATCACTTCGCACGAGCGCAAGCTCCGGGAGGAAGGTGTGAGCCGGGAGGCAGTGCAGAGTGCGGTGCGTATCGCCGCGGTGATCCATGCGGCGGCCTGCGTGCATGAGTACGAGGGATCGGGCAACCGCTATCTCGACCGGGCCGCCTGAGCCGGCGTCTGCTGGCGGTCGGACTCGAGAAGCCTTCCGGGCGGGGCGGTCTCCTATACTTGCGCGCATGACCGCCCGTCCCCCGCGGCTCTCGGCTGGCGTCGTCGTCGTACGCCAGACCGCCGATGGGTGGCGGTTCCTGCTGCTGCGCGCGTTCAGCCACTGGGACTTTCCCAAGGGGATGGTCGAGCGCGACGAGGATGCGCGCGCGGCCGCGGTGCGCGAGGTGCGCGAAGAGTCGCTGATCGAAGACCTGCATTTCGACTGGGGCCACGCCTCCACCCTCACGGGCCCATACAGCCGTGGCAAGGTCGCGGAGTATTTCGTTGCGCGCACCGATACCGAGGCGGTGACCTTGCCGCACAACGACGAGATCGGCCGTCCGGAGCACAGCGAGTATCGGTGGGTCGACTACGACGAGGCGCTGCGGCTCGTCTCGCCGCGGGTTCGTCCCGTCGTGCAATGGGCGGCGCAGGTTATGAACCTGCCTTCTAATTGAACCAGGCCTGTAGTCCCGCTGACCCTACGTTCCCGTTCCCGGCGATGATCGTCCGCCACCGCATGCCTCCGTCTGCGTGGACTGCGACGACGCTCGCGGCGTTGCTCCACGCGGTCATTGGCATCCGTTCACGCCCGGATCGCGATCGCGTGTGTCTCGCGGCGGAAGGCTCCCGTCCAGCCGCAACGCGTATGCGTCGTGGACCTGGCTGCCGTCGTAGCCGATAGATTGCTGGATCATGACGGGACGGGTCTTGTTGCCCGTCAGGCGATACCAGTTGTTGGTGGATTCGGTGTAGATCGGACCGCAGCGGACGAGCTGCACCGCGAGCCCCTTCTCGTAGACGACGCCGAGCAGGTGCTCGCCCTTCGGGTGCAGGCCACCCTCGTCGATATAGACGTTCTTCACCTGCGTCGGCGTGCCGCTTGCCATTGCGCTGAAGGTCCTCCCCGCGTGGTTGAGGCTCCCAGTCAGGCCAACCGGGTTCGGATCGTTCTTCAGAAGCTTCAGGTCCATGGGCTTCGGCGTCGTTCCGTTCCAGGTGATCCCGGCGGGCAACGTCGCCAGCGTCGCCCAGTCGTAGAGCGCCGGTCCGTTGGCCGGCGGCACGAGTGCGACCAGCGTCTGCGCGAGCAGCGCGTGCGGCTTCTCGGTCGACACGGGTGCGCGTTGCGCGCCGGCCGCGCACTGCTCGCTGTAGTTCGCGAGCTGGTCGGGCTTGAGCGCGGGCAGCGTGTCGCTCCGGGTGACCACGAACCCTTCGCACGGCTTGCCGGCGCACGAGCTCTGGATTGACAACACGCCGGGCGAAAGGCCCGCGCCCTTGACCCGGTACCAGTTGGTGCTGCCCGCCCCGGGACGGATCGGGCAGCGTGCCAGCTCCACGGCGAGGCCGTTCTTCGTCAGCGACTCGAGCAGCGCGGGCTCGCCGAGCGCCGCGCCGGCGTTGCGCAGATAAAGCGAGTTCACGAAGGTCCGCGCGCCGGCGGCGATCACGACCATGTTTCGGCCGCCCACCGCGCCCATGCCTTGGCGCACATAGCAGTCGCCGGTCGGCAGGCAGTCGCTCAATTCCTTGGGCGGCAGTGGCGCCCACTTCACGCCCGGCAGCGTCTCAACCGCGTCCCACTCCGTGTTCGCATCCGCCTTCAGGAACGGCTTGACGAGGTCGACGAACTCCGGAGCCTGCGCGCCTGCCTGACCTGCAATGAGCGCTGCGAAGATGGCGAGAAATACCGCAAGCGCTCGGCGCTGGAACACGGTCGTCATGATGGCCCCCCTCGCTGTCGCACGGCACGGATTTTTGTGCCGCCCGGTGGCCGGGCGGCGCCGTCAACCTCGATCCCACTGATCATGGACCCGTCCGGACCGCCGAACAATGGAGCCCGGCACCGGCTTCGCAGGCGCCGGGTTCGCAGAGGCTGGACACCGTTACAGTCGAGGCCCGCACGCTGCTCGCGCAGCTCTAGCGCGGCAATCGGGGGGGCAACGAGGCGATGCCGCAGCGTGCTGGGTTGTCTCAGGTGGCGTCGTGGAAGATGACCCCGAGCGTGTGACGGTGGCCGGAACGTACTCGGCTTACCCCGTGACGCATCCGCACCCGGTAGACACCACGCGACCCGCGCACCGGACGCTGGTTTACGGCGAACACAACCGCATCGCCCTGCGCGAGCGGGATCACCTCGGCGCGTGACTGCATCCTCGGGCGTTGCTCGGTGAGCACGAACTCACCGCCGGTGAAATCGCGTCCCGGTTGCGACAGCAGGACGGTGACCTGCATTGGGAAAACATACTCGCCGTAGAGGTCCTGGTGCAGGCAGTTGTAATCGCCGGGGCCGTAACGCAGCAGCAGCGGCGTCGGCTGTCGCTGTCCCGCCGCGTGGCAGCGGTCGAGATACGCACGGTGCTCAGCCGGAAACCGCGCTTCCTGGTCCGATGCCTCGTTCCAGCGATTCGCGACGGGGGCGAGCTGCCGGTAAAGGGCGGTTCTCATTTCCTCGACGACGGCCGGAAGCGGGTAGGCGAAATACTGGTACTCGCCGCGACCGAAACCGTGTCTCGCCATCACGACGCGACTGCGATGCAGTCCCGGAACGTCGTACAGCCCGGCGAGCGTCGCGCAGCCCTCCGCGTCGATCAGCCGTTCGATGACGGCGTTACCCTGTTCGTCGAGGTCGTGGCCGACGCGCGCCCAGTCGAGGCCGGCGATGCGTTCCGCGATTGACACACCGATCGTGTGCGTTTCTCTGACTACAGTTGCCATTACGGGATGCTCGTGAGAATGCGGCACGCTGTCATCCCGCTTCTTGCGCCGCATTCATTGATGGTGTCCCGAGCCGGGCGTATAAAAGCCCAAGTCATCGAAAGCCCGCCAGGGAACTTCATACGGGTGTGACAGGGTGGAAATGATGAACTGCCTGACCAAGCAGATTGCAGCCGCCGTGCTTCTGTGCGGTGCCCTCGTCCCAGCCGCGAACGCCGAATTCATACGCGGCAATGCCGTCTTTCTGGTCGAGTACATGGGGAGCGGGGAGGACGGCGACATCTTCGATCCGCCGCTGCTCGGGCCCGGATCGTTCGTCGTTCGCAGCCTGCCGTACAACCCGGACGCCGTCGACGAGGATCCCTCGCCGTTCTTCGAATTCGACGTATTGGACTTCAGTTTCAATTTCGACGGCCAGGCGTGGGACGAGTCGGACGTCTCGATCTGCGAGTGCTACTTCACCCCGGACGGCCAGCCACTCGGGATCAACTTCCATTTCGACGAGGGTGACGTCTCCTGGATCCTCAGCTGGAACTCCTCGGACGGCAACTTCGGCTTCCAGTTCCACGATGACAATCTGAACCTGGGGGGCACATCCGAAGACGGCATCGTGTCGGCTAGCGGCGAGTTCAATTTCGTCGTCGTACCCGAACCGGGCTCACTGGCCTTGCTTGTGATGGGGCTCGCTGCCGGCGCGCTGGTGCGCCGACGGCAGGTCAGGCCGGGCGACGCGCGAGCAGCGCCCAGATCCCCGCACCCGACAGCAGCGAGGCCAGTTGAAAGCCGCCGGCGAGGGCCAGAGTTCGAGGGTCATTTTTCTTGAACCGGTGCCGTCACGATTCCCCGGGCGGCCTCGTGCAGCAGCGCGTGCGCCTGCTCGTCGCTGTCCAGGTGCTGGGCGAGCAGCATGATCAACCGCGCGTTGAGGAGCATGCACTGTTGCGCGTCGAGGCCTTCGTGAGCATCGACGAGCGCCTGGTAGAAGCGATCCGGGTCGACAAAGGGTCGGCCCGGTGGAATCTCGCCGAGTTTCATCCGTCGCCTCGCCGCCCGATGCTATGCATCACGGCAGAGCATACCCGGTCGGCATCGAACTCGTGCCAGACGGCCGCCAGGTGCTGATCCGGGCGGAAGAGCAGGCAGGCGTTGGGTGAGGGTCGCAGGTCGGCCGCGAGCTTGCCCTGCGTATCGACGATCACCCGGCCGGGAGTGTCGGCCGCGCCTTCCGGCAGCACGCGCAGGATCTCGACGGGCACCGGCAGTGCGGACAGGCGCTCCTCCCGCGGTTCGGCGCCGAAGCACAGCAGCGTGAAGCCGCCGCCGAGCTCTTTCAGAAACCAGCCTGCGCTGCCCCGCACCCGGATCGGTGCGTCACGGGCCGGCGCCCCGGTGACGAGGCCAGGTCCCGGCGCGTCTCCGCCCGGCGGCAGCAGCGGTGAGTCCCGGAGTGTCGCGGGCAACGACAGCCGCCCGCTGTTGACGAATGCGCGCGCGAACGGATGATCGCGCGCCAGGCCCAGGACCGCGTCGCGGAACGCGCGGCTCGACGGGGGTCTTGGGCGTGATGAAGTCGGTGCTGCGGGTCGAATGCAGGACGTTTTCCCTTGCGGCCTGGCCCCGCTCGACGTCGTAGCTCGTGAGCAGCGCACGCGGCGCGACACCCTGCTGCACCAGCGCCAGCTTCCAGCAGAGGTTGTCGATGTCCTGGACGCCTCCGTTCGCACCGCGCGCACCGAAAGGGGACACGAGGTGCGCCGCGTCACCGGCAAAGATCACCCGGTCGTGGACCAGGCGATCGAGCCGGCGACACTGGAACGTATAGATGCTCGACCAATCGAGCTCGAACTGCGCATGCTCGCCGAGCATTCGGCGCACGCGGCTCGCGATCCGCGCGGGATCGAGCTCGACGTTCCGATCGATGTCCCACCCCAGCTGGAAATCCAGGCGCCACAGGTCGTCCGGCTGCTTGTGGAGCAGCGCCGACTGGCCACGCGCGAACGGCGGATCGAACCAGAACCATCGCTCGGACGGCCGCTCGGCCTTCATCCGGATGTCGGCGATCAGGAAATGATCCTGAAAGACCTCCCCTTCGAATTCGAGTCCGAGCATGTTCCGGATCGCGCTGCGACTGCCGTCCGCGGCGATCAGGTGATCCGCGGTGAGCCGATAGCTGCCCTGGGGCGTCTCGACGCCAATCTCGACGAGGTCGTCGCGTTGCGCGACGGACGTGACGCGGGATTGCCAGCGCAGCTCGGCGAGCGGCGTCGCGTCGACCAGGTCGACGAGGTATTCCTCGACGTAGTACTGCTGGAGGTTGATGAACGCCGGGTAGCACTGGCTGCGGTCCGGCAGCAGGTCGAAGCTGAACACCGGCTCGCGATCGTCGCCGTAGAAGACCTTGCCCGTGTTCCAGGTCACCCCCTTTTTCATCATCGGCGCGGCGCAGCCCAGCCGATCGAAGATCTCGAGCGTGCGCTTTGCCCAGCAGATCGCGCGCGAGCCGACGCTCACCTTGTCGTCGTCGTCGAGGATGACGGTTCGAATGCCGTGCAGCCCCAGGTCCCGGCCCGCCGCGAGACCGACCGGGCCGGCGCCGGCAATGACTACGGGATAATGGCCGGACGCAGCCCGCGAGCTCGGGAGCCGCCCGGAACGGGTAGCGCTTGCGGGACTCGACCATCGCGCGATGATGCCACCGCTTCGCGGGGGCAGCTGCGTCCGGGGGTATAGTCGCGGGACAGCCGACGGAGTCTGATCGTCATGAGCAAGGCATTCGCCTCACAGGCCGACCTCGAGGAAAAGCGCATCACGTTCGCCGAACTCGGCGGCGGTGCCTACGCTTACACGGCCGAAGGCGATCCGAATTCCGGCGTCGTCGTCGGCGACGACGGCGTCATGGTGCTCGACACGCAGGCGACCCCGGTCATGGCGCAGGACGTGATGGAGCGGATACGGGGCGTGACCGATCAGCCGATCCGCTACGTGGTGCTGACGCACTACCACGCGGTCCGTGTCCTCGGCGCCTCGGCCTATGGCGCCCCGCAGGTCATTGCGAGCCAGGACACCCGTGACCTGATCGCCGAGCGCGGGGCGCAGGACTTCAAGTCAGAGGTGGAGCGCTTTCCCCGGCTGTTCCGCGCCGTGGAATCGATCCCCGGACTTACCTGGCCGAACCTGAGCTTTCGCGGCGAAATGCGCGTCTGGCTCGGCCGGACCGAGGTGCGGCTGTTGCAGCTCGGGCGGGGCCACACAAAGGGGGATACGGTGGCGTGGTTGCCGGAGAGCGAGGTTCTCTTCAGCGGCGACCTGGTCGAGTTCGGCGCAGCGCCGTACACCGGTGATGCGTACCTCGAAGAGTGGCCGGCGACGCTTGCAAAACTCGCGGCGCTGAAGCCGCGCGCGCTGGTACCGGGGCGCGGCGACGCGGTCGTGGGCCCAGATCGCTGCCAGCTCGCCATCGAGCAGACACGCGAGTTCGTCAGCGAGCTCCTGGCGAGCGTGAGGTCCGGCCACGCCGTGGGCCACAGCCTCAAGGAGATCTACCGCGAGACCACGGAACGCCTGCGCCCCAGGTTCGGAACGTTCGCGATCTTCGACCACTGCATGCCGTTTGACGTCTCGCGTGCCTACGACGAGGTCGGAGGCATCCGTGATCCGCGCATCTGGACGGCCGAGCGCGACCAGGAGATGTGGAGGTCGCTCGAAAGCTGAGCGCGGGAATCGAGGACGGAATGAACATGGACCAGGCGGACAGCACGACGCCGTTCATACGCAACGCGTGGTACGTCATCGCGCAGTCATCGGAGGTGACCCGCGCACCGATGGCGCGCACGGCGCTCGGCACCAGCGTCGTGCTCTTTCGAGCGCTGAACGGCGCGGTCGTCGCGCTGGCCAACCGCTGCTGCCATCGGTCGTTTCCGCTGGTGCACGGCACGGTGGACGGCGACACCCTCGTCTGCGGTTACCACGGGCTGCGCTACGACACGACGGGCAGATGCGTCGAGATCCCGATGCAGAAGTCGGTGCCGTCATCGTTGCGCGTACGGGCGTACCAGACCGCCGAAATGGGCCCGTTCGTCTGGATCTGGATGGGCGAGCGACCGCCGGCCAGTGACGATGCGACGCCACACCAGGAATGGCTCGACCATCCGGACTGGGCCGTTCGCGTGGGCTACCTGCACATCAAGGGCAGTTATGTGCACCTGCACGAGAACCTGCTCGACCTGTCGCACCTGAGCTTTCTGCACGCGAAGACCTTCGGCACGCCTGAATACGCACGGACACCGGTCGAGATGAATTGCGAAGGTGAGAATCTCGAGGTCTGGCGCCACGTGCAGTGCGAGCTTCCCGCGATCTATGCCCGTCCGCTGGGCTGGACCGGCGCGCGTGCGATGCGCAGCTCCGGTTCGCGATACGTGTCGCCCGGTCTGCACGTGAACACCGGGATCTTCCGCAATCTCGACCTGCCGGACGAAGCCCAGTCGCCCAACCGATGGTCAAGGTCGCGCAGCTCGTTACGCCCGAGAGCGCGGTCACGACGCATTACTGGACCGCGCAGGCGCGAAACTTCGCGACGACCGACGCCGAGATGGGCGAATTCATGATCAAGGCCCAGGTCGAGGCGTTCAAGGAAGACGCGTTCGCCCTCCAGCAGATAACCGAGATGCAGGCTCTTGCCGCGGCGGAGGACATCCAGGAGATCAGCATTCCCACGGACAAGGCGGGCGTGCTGATGCGGCGGCGGCTCAAGAAGCTGGCCGACCTCGAAGGCCAGGCCGTGCAGGGCCCGACCCGTTGAGAACCACCGTACCGCGCCGACCACGTGGGCAGCCTGCTTCGCCCGACGGAGCTTGCCCATGCCCGAAGGCAGTGGAAGGCGGGTGAGCTCGGCGCCGAGCGTCTCGCGGAGCTCGAAGGGCGACGCGATCCGCGACGCGGTCGCCCGCCAGGAGGCCATCGGTCTCCGCGTCGGTCACCGATGGCGAGTTCCGCCGCGACTGGTGGCATCTCGATTTCCTGACGCAGCTGGACGGTGTCGCCAGTGTCGTTCACACCGGGCCCGACTTCGGCGGGACCGAGGAACAGCCGCCGATCGCCACCGTCGTGGGCCCGGTCCGCTGCTCCCGGCCAATCATGGCCACGGACTTCGCGTTCCTGAGATCGGTCGCGACCGCGACGCCGAAGATGACGATTCCCTCACCGTCGATGCTGCATCTGCGCGGCGGCCGCAATGCCATCTCTCGCGAGGTCTACCCCGATCTCGAAAAGTTCTGGACCGACGTCGCCGCCGCGTACCGCGCGGCCATCGCGCACCTGGCCCGGGCCGGTTGCACGTACCTGCAGCTCGATGACGTCGCCTTCGCCTACCTCTGCGATCCAAAGGTGCGGGAGGGCTGCCGCCGCAACGGTGACGATCCGGATGAGTTGCCGCGCCGGTACGCATCCACGATCGACGCCGCGCTCGCCGAGCGTCCCTCGGAGATGACAGTGACCATGCATACGTGCCGCGGGAACTTCAAGAGCACGTGGGTGGCGGAGGGTGGTTACGAGGCGGTGGCCGAAGCGATGTTCTCCACCGCCGTCGATGGCTTCTTCATGGAGTTCGACTCCGAGCGTGCCGGCGGCTTCGAGCCGCTGCGCCTGCTGCCGCGGGGGAAGACGGTCGTGCTCGGACTCATCACGACAAAACTCGCGCAGCTCGAGGACGCGGATGCGATCAGGCGGCGGATCGACGAGGCGGCCCGCTACGTGCCCCTCGAGCGGCTGTGCCTGTCGCCGCAATGCGGTTTCTCGAGCACGCACCACGGCAATGCCCTGTCGCAGGACGACCAGTGGCGAAAGCTCGAGCTCGTCGTGCGCGTGGCCCGCGCAGTCTGGGGAGATGGCTGAGTCCGATTCAGCCGCAAGATCTCCGGTGCCGCAGGCTGGTCATCGTGCCCGGCGAGTCCGGCGAGACGTAGCGCGCGGTTCGAGGTGGTCGAACTCGCGCAGTATCTTCATCAGCGAGCGGAGCTTCGCCCGGCCGAGCCGCTGCTCGATCTGCCCGTAGCGCTGCTCTGCTTCGCCGCTCACCGTCTCGAAACGCCGCTGTCCTGCGCGGGACAGAGACAGGTGCAGTCGACGCTGGTCCGACGACGAGCGCGTGCGGTGCACGAGCGCCGCGCGCTCGAGCCGCGTGAGGATGCCCGTCAGGCTCGGGGGCTGGATCAATGCGACCCGCGACAGTTCGTGGAACTCGAGCTTTCCGTATTCCTGCAGCACGCGGATAACGCGCCACTGCTGCTCGGTGAGGCCGTGCTCGTTCAGCATCGGCCGGAAATAACCCATGGTGAGCTCGCGGGCCCGCAGCAGCGCCATCGGCAGCGACTGGTCGAATTTCCGCATGAGCGGCACCGGAGCTAGGCCGACGGGCGGGTCGGCGTTGCCGCGTCGGCGACTGGCTTGAATCGCGCCGCGAGCGCGGCCGTCGTGCGGGCGAGCAGGGTCGTGTCGACCCCCACCGCGACGAAGCTGCAGCCCAGGCCAAGAAACTCGCGCGCGAGTGCCTCATCGCTGGAAAGGATGCCCGCCGGCTTGCCGGCCGCGATAATCGCTGCAATGGCCTTGCCCAGCGCTGCGCGGACCACCGGGTGGGCGGGCTCGCCTCTATACCCAAGCGATGCAGCCAGGTCCGCGGGGCCCAGGAAGATCGCGTCGACACCATCGACGCGCGCGATCGAGTCGAGGTCCGCGAGCGCGGCAGCAGACTCCACCTGCACCAGCACGCAGACCTCCGCGTCCGCGCGCTGCAGGTAGTCGCCATGCCTGTTCCAGCGCGCCGCGCGCGCGAGCGCGCTGCCCACGCCGCGCACGCCGTCGGGCGGGTACCGCGTCGCGCGCACGACTGCCCGGGCCTGTTCGGGCGTTTCGACGAGCGGCACGAGCAGCGTCTGCGCACCGATGTCGAGCAGTTGCTTGAGGTGCGTGGGATCGCCGCTTGCGGCGCGGACGATGATCTGCACCGGGTAGGCCGCGACCGCCTGGAGCTGTGCGAGCAGTGTCCGGATCGTGTTCGGCCCGTGCTCCGCGTCGAGCGCGAGCCAGTCGAAGCCGGCGCCCGCGCAGATCTCGGCGCAGTACGGGTCGGCGAGGCCGAGCCACAGCCCGATCTGGGCGCGACGCGCGGCGAGCGCCTGCTTGAAACCGTTGACGGGTGTGTTCATGGCCACCTTCAGGCAAAGCGGAGGGAGATGGTTCCAAGCGCGCCGAAATCGGCTCGGAAGTCGTCGCCGGAGCGGGCGGGTATCGGACGGACGAACGAGCCCGCAAGCACGACCTGCCCCGCCTCGAGCGTCCGCGAGTAGGTTGCAAGCTTGTTGGCGAGCCAGGCGACGCCGTTCGCCGGGTGATCGAGCACCGCCGCGGACACGCCCGACTCCTCGATCACGCCGTTGCGATAACAGAGCGCGGGGATCCAGCGCAGATCGACCTCCGACGGTGCGATCCTGTGGCCACCGAGCACGACACCCGCGTTCGCCGCGTTGTCCGAGATCGTGTCGGTCACGCGCCTGGGCGCTCCGGTCGCGGGGTCGATCTGCTGGATGCGCGCATCGATGATCTCGATCGCGGGCGTTACGTACTCGGTGGCCGCGAGCACGTTGGCGAGCGTGCAGCGCGGACCCTGGAGCCTCCGTCGCAACACGAAGGCAAGCTCGACCTCGACGCGCGGGACGATAAAGTGTCCGGCGGGCAGCGTGCTCCCGGGGTCGAAGAACATGTCATCGAGCAGGTCGCCGAAATCGGGCTCGTCGATCTGCGAGGACATCTGCATCGCGCGCGAGGTCAGCCCGACCTTGTGGCCCCGCAGCCGGTCGCCGCGGGCGAGTTTCATCGACACCCACTCGTGCTGCACGGCGTAGGCGTCCTCGATCGTCATCGCCGGGAACTCGATGGAGAGCTGCCGGATCTGCAACCGGTGCCGCTCGGCATCGTCGATCCGCACGGCGCACTCACGTACCTGCTCCGCCGACAGCGTGCGGGGCGTCGTGGACATCACGCCGGTCCCTTGCGGAAGCGCGCATGGACGTTGTTGTGCTTCCAGGTGCCGGCCTCGTCGAACTCGTAGATCTCGAGCGACAGCGCGAGGTAGCGACGGGCGTACAGGTCCGCGAAGTGCGCCTTCATCATCGCGAACAGCGCGTCTCCGGTTCGCTGCCGGATCTCGGCCGCGCGCCCGGCGCCGATCTTGAGTGTCCCGTGCACGAACGCGTAGTCATCCGCGCCGTCGGCCATGCACCAGTCGATGAGCTCGATCGCCCGGGAGCGCAGGCCGCCAATCGGGTACACGCCGCCCTGGGCGAGGAGCGTCTCGTTGGCCTTGCGCAGCAGCTCCGGGATAGCAGCCTCCGCGGCGATGTTTCGTGTGTATTCGACGATGAAGTGCGCCATGGGGTGCTCCAGAGCGTGGGCGGCGGCCTCGGATCAGGGGAGCGGAAAGATCGCGTTCAGCTGACCGGTGCCGGAACTCGCGAAATAATCCGTCAGGAACTCGACCGGCTTGTCGTACCGATCCCAGCCCAGGAGCCCGAGCAGCATGACGGTGTCGTGCATGCCGCCCTCGCCGTGGCAGAGCTGCGCGTACTCCGGCAGCATCGCTGTGAAGGTACGGAAGTCACCCTGGCGCCAGAGATCCACGACGCGCAGGTCGACCTGGCGGTAGAACTCGCGGCTGATCCGGAAGATCGACTCCTCGGGTGAGCCGTCGTCGTTGAAACGGTGCGACAGCGAGCCGCTCGCGAACACGGCCACGGTCGCATCCGATTGCGCGATGGCTTCGCCGAGCGCGGCGCCGAACCGCCGGCTCGTGTCCAGGTCGTGCCACGCGCACCAGGCGGCCACCGACACGACACGGAAATGCCGGTCGGCATTCATATAGCGCATCGGAACGAGCGTCCCGTACTCGAGCTCGAGACTCTCCATCTCGTGCGCACGGGTCCGGATACCGCGCGCGTTGGCGGCGGCCGCGATCAGCCGGCCGAGCGCCGGATCGCCCGGATAGTCATACGCCATGTCGCGGATGAAGTGCGGCAGCTCGTTACTCGTATAGACGCCCTTGAAACGCGCGCCGCAGTTGACGTGGTAACCGGCGTTCACCATCCAGTGCGTGTCCAGGACGACGATCGTGTCGATGCCCTGCGCACGGCAACGCCGCGCTATCTCGCGGTGCCCCTCGATCGCCGCCTCGCGCGAGCCCTTGTGGGGTCCATCGAGCTCCGACAGGTACATCGAAGGCACGTGGGTTATCTTTGCAGCGAGCGCCAGTCGTCCCATGTGTGCTCCTCAGGTCAGGCTGCCGCCTGCGCGGTGTCCTGGCCGATGAATCCAACCAGCCGTCCCACGCCGTCGATCTCGGTCACGATCTCGTCGCCCGGGTTCACGTTGACGACGCCCTCGGGCGTCCCGGTCAGGATGACGTCGCCGGGCGACAGCGTCATGAAGGAACTCAGGTGCGCGATGAGGCGCGCCACGTCGAGGATCATGTCGCGCGTGTTGCCGTGCTGGGTCACCGTCCCGTTGACGGTCGTGCGCAGTTCGAGGTTCATCGGATCGGTGATGTCGGAGGCGTCGACCAGCCAGGGGCCGAGCAGCGTCGCGCCGTCGCGATTCTTCGCGCGCAGGTTCGGGCGGTAGTAATTCTCGAGGTAGTCGCGCACCGCGTAGTCGTTGGCGACGGTGTATCCGGCCACGTGCGCGAGCGCCGTATCGCTCGACACGCGGCGTGCGGACCCGCCGATCACCACGGCGAGCTCGCATTCGTAGTGCATGAACTTCACGCCGGCGGGCCGAACCGTGCACGCGCGGTGGCCGGCGACGGCGTTCGGTCCCTTGAGGAACACGAGCGGCTCCTGCTGTGGCGCGAACGCGAGCTCGCGTGCGTGACTCGCGTAGTTGAGACCGACGGCAAAGATCGTCCGCGGCTCGAGCGGAGGCAGCCACGTGACTTCCTCCTCCGCGAGACACGTGCCGTCATCGAGACGCAACCCCTGGCCATCGGCCGTTGCCGAGTGGCGATCGCCGCGGAAGATCACCCGCGCCCGTCTCACGAGGGGATCCCCGCCGCCAGCGCGTCTTCCAGCACAAGCGCGTTCTCCAGGCGACCGAGACCCTCGATCTCGACCGTCATCAGGTCTCCCGCGCGCGCGAGCGGCGGGTGCTCCGGTACGCCCACTGCCAGCAGGTCACCCGCACGCAGCGTCATGAACTCCGTGATGTCGGCGATCAGACCCGCGATGTCGCGATGCAGGTTTGCAGTCGTGTTCTGCATCCTGAGCTCGCCGTTGACCCAGGCGCGGATGGCGAGCGCGTCCGGTGACAGGCACCGCGTCGCGTGGCACGACCCATGGCCCTACGGGACAGAACCCGTCCCGGCATTTGAAACGCAGCGGCGGCCGGAAGAGCCCGGTGTGCGGGATCGTCACGTCGTTGACGATCGTGTAACCGGCGATCACAGTCGGCGACCTTGCCGCGCGGCACGCGGGTCGCGTCCCGCGCCATCAGCACACCGAGCGTCGCGCCGATCTCCACTTCGTCGACACCGGCCGGGAGCGGCACCGGGCGCCTGTGAGCCGAGCCAGGTGTTGCGTGGCTTGATGTACAGCACCGGCGCGCTCGGCGGGCGATCGTATGGTGGCCGGTGAAACTCGGGCTCGAGCAGGTCCCGCAGCCCGCGGAAATTGAGCGCGGCGCCGTAGACGCAGCCGATCGCGGGTACCTCCCACTCGAGGTCGGACGCCTCCACGCGTTTGCCGTCGATCGTCACGGCGTTCTCCGCCGGCTCGACGCGGGCCTCGATGGGCTGCGGATTGCCGCGCAGCGCGAGCAGGGCGGGGACCACGCGTGACGTCACCGGCGAGACCTCGGAAAAAACGTTAACATGTTAACATCCGGGCGCACCGTGCGACCAGCCGCGCGCAGCGCGCACAGCGGTCCCGCGTGCATATCCGGCGGCAACGTGGAGCATCGCAATGACGAAGGCCACCGCAAACCGCGCCGATTCCGCGCTGCAGACCAACCTGGCCCGGCTCGGCCCGCTGCTCGAACGGGTGCGGTCGGAGGGCCTCGGTCACGTGATCGATGGCGTGACTTCGCGCGCCGTCGACGGTGAGGTGTTCGCCAACCACACGCCTATCGACGGATCGTTGATCTGCCAGGTGGCACGCGGCACGGCGGCCGACGTCGACCGCGCGGCGCTGGCCGCGCAGAAGGCGTTTCCGGGCTGGCGCGACGTGTCGGCGGCGCGCCGGCGCGACATGCTGCACGCCATCGCGGACGCGATCGAGCGCCGCGCGGACGACATCGCGGTGCTCGAGAGCTGGGACAGCGGACAGCCCATCCGCTTCATGTCGAAGGCGGCGCTGCGCGGCGCGGAGAATTTCCGCTTCTACGCCGATCGCGCCGAGTCCGCGCGCGACGGGGTCGCGCTGCCGACCGACACGCACCTCAATTACACCGCACGCACTCCGATCGGTCCGGTCGGCGTCATCACGCCGTGGAACACGCCCTTCATGCTGTCGACCTGGAAGATCGCACCGGCGCTGGCTGCGGGCTGCACGGTCGTTCACAAGCCCGCCGAGTGGAGCCCGGTGACCGCGCAGCTGCTCGCGCAGATCGCGCTCGAGGCGGGGCTGCCGCCCGGCGTGCTCAATGTCGTGCAGGGTCTTGGCGAGGAGGCCGGCTGCGCGCTCACCGAGCACCCAGGCATACGCGCGATCGCGTTCGTCGGCGAGTCCGCGACCGGCTCGGCCATCATGCGGCAGGGGTCAGCGACGCTCAAGCGCCTGCACTTCGAGCTCGGCGGCAAGAACCCGGTGATCGTGTTCGACGACGCGGATCTCGACCGCGCGCTCGACGCGGTGATATTCATGATCTACAGCCTGAACGGGGAGCGCTGCACCTCGTCGAGCCGGTTGCTCATCCAGGCATCGATCGCCGGGGAGTTCATCGAACGGCTCGAGGCGCGCGTCCGTCGGTTGCGGATCGGGCATCCGCTCGACCCGGCGACGGAGGTCGGGCCGCTGATCCACGAGCGGCACCGCGAGAAGGTGTTGTCGTACTTCGAGATCGCGCGTGGCGAAGGTGCGCGGGTCGCCGTGGGCGGCGCAGCCGCTGAGGGGCCGGGCGGCGGGCACTACGTTGCGCCAACGCTTTTCACGGGTGCGAATTCCGCGGATGCGCATCGCCCAGGAGGAGATCTTCGGGCCGGTGCTGACTGCGATCCCGTTCTCAGACGAGCACGAGGCGGTTTCGATTGCGAACGATGTGCGCTATGGCCTCGCAGCCTACCTGTGGACCCGCGATGTCGGACGAGCGCTGCGCGTGTCGGAGCGGCTCGAGACCGGGATGATCTGGGTGAACTCCGAGAACGTCCGCCACCTGCCCACGCCCTTCGGCGGCGCCAAGGCGAGCGGCATCGGCCGCGACGGCGGCGATTACTCGTTCGACTTCTACATGGAGACGAAGAACGTCGCGCTCGCGACCGGCGCGCACGCGATACCGCGCTTAGGGCTGGGCTGAGTCACGCCGCATACGCGGCCGCGACCGGTGGGGCCGGTCAGTGCTGTGCGCCGCGCTGGCCCGTTGCCGGCACGGCGGCGCCGGATGCCGTTCCGCCGGCTGGCGATGTCGCCGCAGTGCCCGCTGCGCCAGACGTTGCTGCAGTCGCCGCATCGGCCTCGATCAGCTTGTCCAGCACGCGACGGAAATGCGTGAGTGGCGCGTCAGCAATGATCGCGAGCATCTGGAACGCGGGATCCTCCTCGAGCGTCACCTGCTGGCGCTCGATGATCGCCTTGTCTTCCATGAACCCTTCGATAAGGCTCAGGTGCAGCGAGCGCGAGACGTTCGCGTCGTCGCCCTCGAAGTCGTTCAGATAGGCCCAGAAGAAATGCGTCGTGCGCCGCGTCTCGGGGGTCATGAACTGGCAGTTCCGATACTGCCTTGCGCCCTCGAGGTTGCCTTTTTCGGCGCCCGAGCCCGCCGGTGCGAACATCGTCTCCATGTAGAAGATGGCCGGGACGTGCATGTTGGCGATATTGCGCCGGTCGACCTTGGCGGTCTTGTCGGGTATGACCTTGCGATGGAACGGCGGCGGATCGCTGTTCATGTGCCAGCGTTCGACACGGAAGCCGCGCGGGAGCCGTTCGATCGCCACGGGCTTTGTGACGAACGCGTATTCCTCCGAGCCGCCGAGCGTCTTCGTGTGCACGAATGCGAGGTGCCCGAAGTCGCTCAGGTTGTCCATGATCAGGAGGTAGTTCGCGTCGTAGTGAATGTAATCCGGGATGCCCTTCCAGCGCGGATCGCTCAGATACGGGAAATCGACGATCTGCGCCGGGTCGGCGAGCGCCGGATCGCCCATCCAGATCCACACCAGGTGGTTGCGCTCGTGAATCGGGTAGCTCCGCACGCGCAGCTTCGGCGGGATCATGTCCTGGCCGGGGATCTGGTTGCAGCGGCCCGTCGCGTCGTACCGGATCCCGTGATACATGCAGCGCACGCTGTCGCCCTCGCGGCGGCCTTTCGAGAGCAACGCGCCGCGATGCGGGCAGCGGTCATGGAGCGCAACCACCTGGCCGCTCTCGCCCCGATAGAGCAGCACGTGGTCCTCGAGCAACGTGCGGGCGAGCATCCGCCCGTCGATCAGCTCGTGGTCCCAGGCCGCGACATACCAGCAGTTACGAAGAAACATTGCGTGTCTCCTGACGGAACCAGATCACTCTCCTAGGCTGATTCGCACGGTTCGTCAAGACCTGCTCCCAGACGTGCATCGACGGCGCCCAGCAGGTCGCTCCGGGCCATTCGCTCTGGTACATGAGCAATGCAGGGAGCGACAATACAGGAGGCAGCGCAGCGGCGCTAAATCGACGGCGGTCTTCACCCCGGGGAGGCATCCGTGGCAAGAAAGAATCGGTTGCGGGGCTCGGTGCTGGCCGTCGTCTCCGCCACTCTCGCCGGTACGGCGACAGCCCAGCAGTCGTCCGGCGGGCTCGAGGAAATCGTGGTCACCGCGAGGAAGCGCGAGCAGTCCGTCCAGGAGGTGCCGCTCTCCATTTCCGCGTTCGACGAGTCGAGCTACCGCGATCTGACTCGCGGCACGCTCGACGGGCTCGCCGCGCAGGTCACGAACCTGCAGGCGTACGCGACCAATAGCTTCCTGCAGAGCGTGCACATCCGCGGCATCGGCCTGAACGAGTTCCAGGGCCAGTACGATTCACCCGTGGCGCAGCACATCGACGAGGTGTACTTCAGCAAAGCCCTGGATGATCGCGCGCCGCCAGTACGACATCGCGCGAGTCGAGGTACTCAAGGGGCCGCAGGGCACCCTGTTCGGCCGCAACACGACCGGCGGCGCGCTCAACTATTACACCCAGGCGCCGTCGCAGGACTTCGATGCCGGCTTCGAGCTCGGCTTCGACGAGCACGAACGCTACAGGCTCGGCGGCATGCTGAACGGTGGGCTCACCGACAGGCTGAGTGGACGGGTCGCCTTCAACACCGAGTTCGGCGACGGCGGTCCCGCAGGACAACCTGTTCACGCAGGACGAGCACGGCAAGCCCGACCTGTACGACGTGCGGGCGCAACTGCTCTGGGAAGGAGACAAGCTCGTCGTTCGCGCGCTGGCTCACGGCGGCAGGGACAAGAGCGAGAAAGTGGCTTGGAAGGGTCCGGGTCTCTTCAATTTCGGCGCACCCGGTTACTGTCCCGCAGACACTGACCGGGCGAGACTCTACAGCGATCCATCCGCCTGCTCCAAGTTCGCGGGTTTCGCGACAGCTGCAGGGTCATCCGGAGGGCGAGTTCGAGCCCGACGATGCGTTCACGATCAACCAGAATACGCCGCCCGAGGTCGACGACACGTTCTACGGCGGCTACCTGCGCATCGACTACGACATGGGCTGGTCGCAGCTCACGTCGATCACCGGCTGCGGAGTATTACGAGCGCATCCACCGCGAGGACAGCCAGAGCGACATCTTCGACTCGACGAGCACGCACTACTACAACGAGATGAACCAGTTCACGCAGGAGCTGCGGCTGTCCGGGGACATCGGGGATCGCTGGCGATATGACGCTGGGACTCTTCTACGAGCACGACGACCTGGATCAGGTCGACGGCTCGGATCTGAGCGGTCAGCCGATTCCCGGCATCACGCCGCCGTTCGCGGATCAGTTCTTCGCGCAGTTCAATCAGAAGCTGGAGCTCAGTCGCCGCGTTCGCGAACGCTCGAGTTCGACGCTCAACGACGCAGTGACGCTCGACGCGGGCGTGCGCTATACGCACGATCAAGCACCGAAGTGAGTGACGTGCTGCTCGGGCTCGGTCAACCTGCCGCAGACAGGGCAAGGAGAAATTCGTCACTCCATGCATGATCACGACGTTCGTCGAGAACCCGGACGATCCCAGCCTGCCACCCCCGGTCGGCTCACCGGCCTGTCCGTTTCTCGGGCCGTTTGCGCCGCTCTTTATCGGACGAGCCGCAAGGACGAGAATTTCTCGTGGCATGCTGGGTCTGGAATGGAAGGCGGCAGAGGACGTGCTCGTCTACGGCAACCGTGACCACGGGCTACCGTGCCGGCGGCTACAGCCTGCCGTTCGCGGGGGCCGCGACGACGTTCGACCCGGAGGAAATCTTCGCACAGGAACTGGGCATCAAGAGCCGCTGGATGGACGGGCGTCTGCAGTTCAACGCGGCAGTGTTCCACTTCGAATACGACGACGTGCAGGTCAACGTGGACGATCCCGTCTCGCCGCTGGTGCCCATCACGCGCAATATCGGCAAACAGGAGAATTTCGGCGCCGAACTGGACCTGGAGTGGGCGCCAACCGAGCACTGGTTGATCAAGCAGGGCATCGGCTGGCTCGACGCGGAGTACAAGGACACGGACCGTGTTATCAGCACCTATGCCGGTCCGATCCCGCTTGAAGGCAAGGACACCCGTAAATTCACCTCGCCTGACGTACAACGGCTTGATCCAGTTCTACCGACCCGTGTTCGGCGACTGGAACGCCACGCTCGGCTTCGACTACCGGTGGGTCGATGAGCGATATCTCGAGGCGACGAACCAGCCCTTCGACAAGGTTGACGACTACTGGGTCGCAAATGCGCGCGCGAGCCTGGCATCACCGGATAGCCGCTGGGAGGTCGCGGTCTACGGCACCAATCTGTTCGACGAGGAGTACATCACCTATATCAACAACATCTCGTTCTTCGCGTTGGCCATCCTGGGCGAGCAGCGCACATTCGGCGCCATTCTTGCCTATCGCTTCGAATGAACCTGCAGGCGGCAGTCGGTTGACGACCGGTGCGTCGGAGAACTTAACGTGGCGACCGGCTTCGTATTCCATGAACTCTACATGTGGCACAACACCGGCAATTTCGCCGGGCCGATGCCCTTCGGCGCACCCGTCCAGCCGTACGAGCACTCGGAGAATCCGGAGACCAAGCGCCGGCTGCGCAACCTGCTGGAGGTGAGCGGGCTCCTGAAGCAGCTCACGGCCGATCGAGCCACGTCCCGCCACCGACGCGGAGATCCTGCGGGTGCACACACGCGCACATCTCGAGAAAATCCGGTCTTTCAATGAACAGATCAGCGTGGACGCGGGCGTCTTCACGCCCATGGGCCGCGGAAGTTTTGAGATCGCGATGCTTTCAGCGGGCGGCGTCATCGAGGCAGCCGATGCGGTATTGGACCGGAAGGTCGCAAACGCCTACGCACTGGTGCGCCCGCCCGGCCATCACGCGCTGCCGGAGCTTGCAATGGGGTTCTGCCTGTTCGGCAACGCGGCCATTGCCGGCCGTCACCTGCTCGAGGTGCGCAAGCTGGACCGCATCGCATTCGTCGACTGGGACGTGCACCACGGCAACGGCACCCAGGCTGCGTTCTGGGAGGAGCCCCGCGCGCTCACTATCTCCATACACCAGGACAATTGTTTTCCGCCCGAACTCCGGGTACCTGAGCGAGAATGGTGGTGGCAAGGGAGAAGGGTTCAACATCAACATCCCCTTGCCGCCGGGCTCGGGCGTGGGTGCGTATGAAGCGACATTCGACCGTGTCGTGCTGCCCGCACTCGAGGTGTTTCGGCCGGACGTCATCATCGTGCCCTCCGGCTTCGACGCGGGCGCGCACGATCCCCTGGGCCGTCAGATGATGACGAGCGAGGGGTATCGCGAGCTGACCAGGAAGCTCATGGATGCGGCGGCCGCGCTGTGCGACGGGCGGCTGGTGATGTGCCACGAGGGTGGCTACAGCGCGCCCACGGTGCCGTTCTTCGGGCTGGCCGTCATCGAGGAGCTATCGGGAGTGCGCACCGGCGTCGTCGACCCGTTCCAGGAGTTGCTGAACGGACTCGGTTACCAGGCGCTGCAGCCACACCAGGATGAGGTAATCCGCAAGGCTGAAGGGCTCGTGCGGAAGCTCGAGCAGAGGTGCGTCATGAGTGACACCGTCGTGGCCCAGACATAAGGATCACACGGGAAATCAGCATGACTCAGTGGACACGTGGCTTCGCCGTAGTGGCGACCGCATTGGCCGTAGCGGCCGCCGGACAGGCTGCGGAGGTCGCTCCGGTTGATACTCTGCTCACGAACGGCGCCATCTACACGCTGGATTCAAAAAAGCCGTGGGCCGAAGCCGTCGCGATTCCGGTGGCAAGATCGCGTATGTCGGTACGTCCGCCGGCGCACGCGATCTCCAGGGCGCAGGCACGAAGGTCATAGACCTGGCCGGTCGATACGTCCAGCCGGGGATCGTCGACGCGCACGTGCACCCGATCATGGGCGGCATCAAGTCCCTCTACGAGTGCAACTTCGCCTTTACCGCCACACCGGCCGAAGTCGCGCACGCTATCGCGGCCTGTGCGAAGGCGACGCCGGAGGGTGCGTGGATCCGCGGTGGCCAGTGGGGCAGCGGCTTTTTCGACCAGTACAAGCTCGACTCACCGAAAGCATTTCTCGACCGGATCACCTCGAAGCACCCGGTCTACCTGATCGACGATTCGGGTCACAACGGCTGGGCCAACAGCGCAGCGCTGGCGGCAGCGCAACTCGACGAAGGCATCTCGTGACCCCGAGGGCGGCACCATCGTCCGCGGCACCGACGGCGAGCCGACCGGCGTATTGCTCGAAACCGCGGCGCGCATCTTCGACAAGATCCTCCCCGAGTGGACCCCGGAGCAGTACGTAGCGGCCGCGCGCGAGTCCGCCCGCCTCGCGAACGGCTACGGTATTACGAGCATCAAGGACGCTGGGCTCGCGGATGCGGCCGGCAAGGCGTTCGGCGAGCTCGATCGGCGGGGCGATCTGACGCTCAACGTTGCGATCTGCGCTTCCACGCCTTACGGAGCACGGTCGAAGACGCTCGATTACGCAGCGATCGAGGCCGCACGTGACCGGTATCGGACGCCGCGCGTCCATACGGAGTTCGTCAAGATCTTTCTCGATGGTGTGCCGACACCGGCGCGAACGGCAGCGATGATTGCGCCTTACGTGCCGGACGAGGCGCATGGCGCGAACTTCACGGGTAACCTGCACGTGCCGGCCGGATGTGCTTGCCGCGGACGTTACCGAGCTCGACCGTCGAGGGTTCACGGTCAAGATACACGCAGCCGGCGATCGATCGATCCGCGCCGGACTCGACGCGATCGAGGCGGCTCGCAAGGCGAACGGCGAGAGCGGGCTGCGACACGAGCTTGCGCACGCGAGTTTCATAGACCCGGCGGACATTCCGCGGTTTGCGCGGCTCGGTGCCGTCGCCGATTACATCACCGATCATCTGGTATCGGTCGTCGATCATCGACGCGGTGCTCGCTGCGGTGGGGAAGGAACGTGGGGAAAAGATGTGGCCGACCCGTGCGCTGCTCGATGCCGGCGCGCTGATCGCGTCGGGCTCCGACTGGCCCGCAGCGGTACCCGATCAGAATCCATGGGTCGGGATCGAGGCGCTCGTCACTCGGCGGGACCCGCGCGGCGGCACTGCGGAACCCTTCTGGCCGGAGCAGGCCGTGACACTCACAGAGGCACTCACGATCTACACGATCAACGGCGCGCGCGCCCTCAGACTCGAGAAGCAAACCGGCTCCATCGAGGTCGGCAAGTCCGCGGATCTCATCGTGCTCGACCGCAACCCTTTCAAGGTGCCGATCGAGGACGTCAGCGAGACGAAGGTGCAGCTCACGCTCTTCGAGGGCAGGCCGGTCTACGAGTGTTGCGGGGCGCTGAGCTCTGGCGGACATGCCAGCCGCCATGCAGACCGGGCGTTTCGGCGCTCATCGTGGCAGTTCAGGCTCCGCCGTGTACCGCCTCGCTGTCCGGCAGGCGAGCTCGACCAGCATCGGCGTCAGCTCGCGCGCGGTCTCCGTCTCGCTGCGCGTGTGCACCCAGCCAAGATAGGTAAAGCCCCGCGCCGTGTAGAAGAGGGGCAGCAGCGCCGCATCCGCCGCGCGGCAGGTCGCGCTCGGTGCGATAACCCGCGATCGTCGCCTGCTCGACCGCGTCGAAATACGGCTGGCCGATATGGAAGTAGAGCGTGGTCGCGATCTCGAACAGGTGCCAGCCGTAGCCCGCATCGTCGAAATCGATCAGCCGCACGCGCGATCCGTCGACCATCAGGTTTTCCGGCGCGAAGTCCGCATGGATGAGACCGTAATTGCGCGGAGAGCGCTCGAGCGCCGACAGATCGCCGCGCACGCGGTCACGGGCGCGAATCAGAAGCGCGCGCTCCGGTTCGCGAAAGCGCGGCCAGCTCCCAGAACCGGCCCCACAGCGGCTGCTCCCCCACCAGTCCTTCGGCGTCCCAGGCCTGCCGTGTGAACCCCGGCGGCGGGCGCCACCGCGACGACTGGTTGTGCAGTCGGGCCGCAAGCACACCGATCGTGTGGAAGGTGCGCGCTGAGCGTCTCGACGTCGCCCTCGACACCGCTCTCCACGCTGCCGAGCTGGCGGCCGTCGATCCAGCCGAAGAGATCGACCTGGCGCGGCTCGGGAACGTCGGGATGCGAGACGACTTCGAAGAGATTCCCGCGGCGCGTCGCGTACGAGCTCGGGCACGTCGAAGCCGTCGGCGGAGAGCGCCAGCATCCATTGCAGCTCGGAGCGCAGCTCGGCATCACTGTGATAGCCCGCGCGGTGGATCCTGATCGCGTACCGGCGTCCGTCACTGGCTGCCACTCGAAACACCGCGTTCTCGCGATACTTGAGCAGCGTGAGCTCCCGTGCCTCGAGGCCCCACGAGTCGAGCGCCGCGCGCGCGAGCGCTGCGACCCGCTCGCCCTGCTGCGCCGGTGTCAGCTCGTAGAAACCCTCCATCGCCATTTCAGGCTCCGCGCAAGGCGTCGTCGAGAGTCGAGAGCAGCAGGTCGGCGTTGTCCTTCGAAAACGGCATCGGCGGGCGGATCTTGAGCACATTGTCGTGCACGCCGATGCGGCTGATCAGCACCCCGTGCTCCCGCATCGTGTTCACGATGCGCCTGGTCTCATCGGTGGCGGGCGTGCGGTTGCGGCGGTCCTTGACGAGCTCGGCGCCGAAGAAGAGTCCCCGCCCGCGCACGTCGCCGATCAGGTCGTGCTTTGACATCAGGCGCCGCAGACCGGCGAGCGCGTAGTCACCGACGACGCGGGCGTTCTCCTGCAGCCGCTCCTTCTCGAGGACATCGAGCACCGCCTCGGCCGCGGCGCAGGACACGGGATTGCCGCCGAACGTATTGAAGTACATCACCCTGCGCGCGAACTCGGTCGCAAGCTCGGCGCGTGCAACGACGCCGGACACGGGATGCCCGTTGGCCATCGGCTTGCCGAGAGTGACGACGTCCGGCACCACGCCGTATCGCTGATAACCCCACATTTGGGCGCCGGTGCGGCCAAAGCCCGGCTGAACCTCGTCCGCGATATAGATCCCGCCGGCGCGCCGTACGATCTCGACCGCCTTCGTCATGAACTCCGGCGGAAGCTCCGGCAGCCCCTCGCTCGAGAAAATGGTGTCGACCAGGATGGCCGCGACCCCTTGCCCGCTCGCGCGCAGCGACTCGCAGGCGCTCTCGATCGACCGCGAGCCAGGCATCGGGCAGCAGCGCGCCAGCAGCGTCGCGGGGGTCGCGGTACGAGTCGGGCGCCGTGCATCGCGCGGATGTGCTCGCCTGTGCCCTCGGGCGGCGGGAACACCGTGCTGATCTGCGCGACCGCCGTCGTGTTGCCGTGATAGGCGAAGTTCGTGCAGATGATGCCGCGATGGCCGGTGCACACGGTCGCCATGCGCAGCGCGATCTCGTTGGCCTCGCTGCCCGTGCAGGCGAGGAACACCATCGAGAGCTCCGGGTCGAACGTGGCGGTCAGCCGCTCGGCGTAGCGGACGATGCCCTCGTGCAGGTAGCGCGTGTGCGTGTTGAGCGTCGCGGCCTGGCGCGCGATTGCCTCCACCACGTGCGGATGACAGTGGCCGACGTGCGGCACGTTGTTGTAGGCGTCAAGATAGCGGCGGCCATCGGCGTCATAGAGCCACACGCCCTCGCCGCGCACCAGGTGCAGCGGCTTGTCGTAGAAGAGCGGCGAGCTGCGCCCCAGGACGCGGTAGCGGCGCTCGCAGCAGCTCCTCGGTCGTCGACATGGCTGGGGTCCGCTATTTCTGGGCCGACCCGGACAGCTCCTTGATGCCCTGGCAGCTCCTCGAGGAACACGGGGCTTTCGGGCAGCGTCGAGCCGCCGTCGATGCAGATGGTCTGGCCCGTTACGTAGCGCGCCTCGTCGCGTCGCGAGGTAAAGCATCGCGTAGGCGATGTCCTCGGGCGCGCCGATGTAGCCCAGCGGAATGTACTTCGCCATCTGCGCCATGCCGGCCTCGTCCGCGAGCAGCTCCATCGCGGCCGTGCGGATGTATCCGGGTTCCACGCCGTTGACCGTGATGCCGTCGCGCGCCACCTCGAGCGCGACCGTGCGGATGAAGGCGTTGATGCCGCCCTTCGACGCGGCGTAGTACGACGGTGCCCGGCATCGCGACGCGTGGGCCCGTCACCGACGAGGTGAACAGCAGCCGGCCCCAGCGTCTGCTTGCGGAAGTGCGGGATGCAGGCGGCGGACAGCCGGAAGCAGGCCTTGAGATTGACGGCCAGCACCGTTTCCAGGTCGGTCTCGGAGTAGCTCTTCGACCGGGCCGCCGAGAAACGAGGCGGCGTTGTGCACCAGGATGTCGACACGGCCGAACGTCGCGACACGGTCTCGGCGACCGACGCGCTGCGTGTCCGTCGAGCTGTCCGACGTCCGCGACGCATAGCGCTGCCTTGCCGCCGGCGCGCGTGATCTCGTCCACCGCCGTCTCGCCATGCTTCTCGGTGCGCGTCGCGATCATCACGCGCGCGCCCTGCGCGCGCGAATACGCGGGCGATGCCGCGCCCGATGCCCTGGCCGCCGCCCGTGACGATCGCGACCTTGTCCTTGCAGCCTGCCGGCGTCCATGGTCACGCCGCCTGCAGCGCGCGGATGCGCCGCGACTGCGCGAGCACCGGCGGCAGGATGAGCGCGGCGCTGACGAGAAACAGTGCAGCCACCGAGCCAGATGACGTTGCACTAGATGCCCTCCCCGATGACGCTCGCCGCGAGGCTGGGCCCGAACGCAAGGCCGCAGCATCTGCATCGCGACGGCGTAGACGACGACGCGTCCGCGCCGATCGAAGCTCGCCATCGCGCCGAGCAGGTACGGGTGCGTGAAGTTCCAGGCGAGGTTGTAGACGCTGACGGCGATCAGATACGATCGCGCGCCGAACTGGCCGACCAGGAAATAAAGCGTCGCGGCGCCACCGAGGATGCCGATCGAGCAGCGGCAGGGCGCGTCCGTAGCGGCCTGCGCGTCAGCGCCGCGCCGAGCGCGCCGGCGATCCCGGCGAACTGCGAGACGTCAGCCCGTTCGCGACCTGCTGCTCCGTGAGGCCGCCCGCGATGCCGATCAGGAACAGGTACGCCCAGACCACGCCCTGGGCCAGGAAGTACGCGAACATCGCCGCAAGCGCGAGCCCTTCGCGGCGGCCGCGCAGATCGACCGCGTCCCGCTCGACCTGCACGACGTTCTCACCGGAGACCGGGAAGTGCTTGAGCCACGGCAGCGTCGACCAGCGGGAACAGCGCGAAGAACCACAGCACGCCGTCGAGGCCCGCCAGCCGGAAGGCGGTCGGCATCAGCGAGCAGGCCGAAGCGCGCCGTAGGTCAGCACCCACATGATCAGGTAGCCGAAGTTGCGGTCGGGCTTGCGCGTGAGGCCGATCGCCGCGAACGACAGCGAGATCAGTCCGCCCGGCGCCGACGCCCGCCGCAAATCGCAGCGACCGCGAACGCCGTGACGTCGGTGACCAGCGTGCACGCGCGCGTTCGTCGACGACCATGACGAGGAGCGACGCACAGCACGACCTTGCGCCAGTTGAAGCGGTGCGCGGCGAAGGTCATCGCGACCGTCGTCGCGGCGATGCCGAACATCTCGGCCGAGGCCACGTGCCCGGCGGCGCGGTCGTCGAAACCCAGGTACTGCACCATGCCCCTGCACGAAGCCGGGCTGCACGATGAAGACCTCGGGTCCGACGACGCCGAGCAGGATCGCGCTGCGATGCAACGAGCGACGTTCGTCCGCGTCGTCCGGGCGCGGGGCAGCCGTAGCCTCGCGCCATTCGTCTTCGCCGTCAGTCGAAACTCGTACCGGAAGCTCACGCCGGCCCAGCGCGGCTTGCCCGTACGCCTGCTGGTTGAAGCCGAAGGTGCCGGTGAAGTCGAACGTGTAGACCAGGTACTCCTCGTCCGTGACGTTGTTCGACGAAGGCCGCGATCTCCCACGGTCTTGGCGTCGTTCGCATACGAGAGCGCGCAGGTTGCGCGACCGTGTAGCCGTTCTCGAGGGAGACCGGCACGTTCTGGATGTCGTAGTAGATCTGGTCCTGGTACGTGACGGTGCCTGCAGGACGCGATCTGGCCGCCGAGCGCCGGCCACTCGTAGCGCACCGAGCGCGTTTGCGGCGAAGTCCGGCGCCGCCACCATCTGGCGCTCGCGCAGCACGCCCGACGGGCTCGGAATGTCCTTCGCCTTGGCATCGAGCAGCGCTCAGGCCCAGCGCCGATGTCCCAGCCTTCCGCCGGCGAGGTCTGCAGCTCGAGCTCGCCGCCCTTGACCTCGGCGTCGGTGTTGAAGATGACCTGGTTCAGCAGCTCGAAGCGGAAGGTCTGGAAGTCCTCGTAGTCGTAGTAGAACGCGGCGCCGTTGAAGCGCGTGCGCCCGTCGCCCCAGGTCGACTTGAAGCCGACCTCGTAGCTCGTGAGCTTCTCCTCGTCGAACGGGATGGTCTCCGGCCGTGTTGCTGGCGAAGATCAGCGTTCTGGTCGAGGAAGCCGACGTTGAAGCCCGCCGACTTGGTGCCGCGCGAGACCGAGCCGTAGAGCAGCACGTCGTCGTTCGGCTTGAAGTCGAGCTCGAGCTTGCCGTTCACACGAATCGTCGTCGTGCTCGGCGAGATCGCCGACCGAGTTCTTGTCGAAGTCGAACGCGACGTCGGCGCAGCCGATCAGGAATGTCGAACAGGCCCGAGGTGTCGATGTTCAGGTAATCGAGCTCCTTCTTCTCGTTCGCCTAGCGCAGCGCCCGCGATCAGCGTGAACTGGTCGGACAGGTCGAACTCGAGCTGGCCGAATGCCGGCGCAGGACTCGACTTCCTGGGTGTAGACGGCGTCGAAGAACACGAACCCGAGGTTGGTCAGGTCGAGCAGGTAGTGGCCATCGACCTCGTTGTCGAAGTAGAAGACCGCCGACCAGCCAGCGCAAACGCGTCGCGTGCCGCCGGCCAGCGCGCAGCTCCTGCGTGAAAGTCTCGGTCTCGGCGCCGAACGTCGGCTGAATGAGCGGGGCGGGACTCGCGTCGGTGTCCTCGGACTGCAGGCGATCGACTTTCTGGTACGCCGTGATCGAGGTGATCGTGACGTCGCCCACGTCCCAGTCGATGTTGAGCGATCCGCCCGACGCCTCCGTCTCGACACGCGCCGTCGCGATCGTAGTCGCCCGCCCAGGGATCGCCGTCGGTGTCGCGATAGCCGAAGCAGTCCGTGCCGGTGCGCGGGTCGGCGATCGTCCAGCACGAGCGTCCGCGTTGCAGTCGATGGCGTCGGTCGTTCTCGTTCGGTCCGAGCGGCACGCTCACATCGCCGTTCGCACCGCCGAGCGTGGTCGCCTGGTGCTGCCATGCGCCGACCGTCGCATCGTTGTTGGAGTAGTTGCCCGACAGCAGGATGCGGGCCGCATCCGAACGGCTCCCACTGCAGCTGGCCGCGAACCGCCTCGCGAATCGCCCTCGTTGTAGTCGGGCGCGCCGCGCGAACGCGGTTCTCGGTGCAGCCGTCGTGCTTGTTCATCGCGGCGGACAGGCGCCCGGAGACGGTGTCGCCGATCGGGCCGCCGAACGCCGCCTTCGACCTTGATCTGGTTGTAGCTCGCCGTACGTGAGGTCGACGTAGCCGTCGACCTCGTCGGTCGGCCTCTTGCTGATGAAGTGAACCAGCCCGCCGGTCGTGTTGCGGCCGAACAGGGTTCCCTGCGGACCGCGCAGCACTTCGACGCGCTCGCAGGTCGAACAGCTGGAAGCTCAAGCCCGCCGGAGGCCGGGCGGTAGACGTCGTCGACGTAGACCGCGACCGGGTTCTCGTTGGCGTCGGCGAAATCGTTCAGACCCGACGCCGCGCAGGAAGAAGTTGATGACGCTCGACTCGGCGTTTGGCGTCGTGTAGTTGAGCCCCGGCGTCATCGCCACGACGTCGGTCGCTGTCGGTGAAGCCGAGCTCGCGGATCTGCTTGTCGCTGAACGCGGTGACCGCGATGCCGACGTCCTGCAGGCTCTGCTCGCGCTTCTGCGCGGTGACGATAATCTCCTCAAGACCACTCGTGGTCTGCGCTGCCGCGGTGCCGGCCAGCGCGGCGGGTACGGCGAGGAGAAAGATCGCGGTTGAACTGGTGTTTTCTTGCCACGGCAACCTGTCCCCTTTGACCAGTCTGGCGCCGATTTGGCGCCTGTTGCCTGGCGGATGTCTAGTCGGTCCGCGCATCCGGCTTGTATGAGGATGAAGCGAGCGGATCTTCCCAGCCGTGTCGCAGCTGCAACAGGACGCGACGCGCGGGGCACAGAACGGCGGCAGGAGAGGGATCCGGTCACGCCTCGGTGGCGATGCGGAATATCTGCTTGCGGGTCTCCGCGAGCAAAGCCTTGCGCGCGTCGGCATCGGCGCTGCCAACCATCAGCATCATCCCCTCTATCACGCCGGCGATGATCGCGGCGCGCTGATCGAGCAGCCCTGCATCGAGATGCGGGCTCAGGTCCTGCAACAGCCGCAGGATCTCTGAGATGTCGGTTGCGTAGAACTGCTGCAGAAGCTCGCCCGTGTACGCATCCTCGGATTCGACCAGACCCCACAACTGGATGAAGAAATGCCGCGTTCGGGGATCCCAGCAGTCCTGCAGCAGGAAATCGATCCACGCCATGAATCGCGCCGTCGGCGTGTCCGGTACTTGGGCCAGCACCTGTGCGGTCTGTGCGCTGTAGTCGGCCGCAACACTTTCGAGCAAGGCTCGCACCAGGTCGCCCTTCGTCGCGAAGTAGTACTGCAGATGGCTCATGCGAATGCCCACCCGCTCGGCCACATTCCGCAGCGTGAACTGCTCGTAACCGTTTCCGGCAAGCAGGTCGCGGGCGGCCGCGATGATTTCCGCTTCGCGCGCCCGCCCCTTAACGCGTGAGTTGCGTCGCGCTGCTGATGCTCCCGTCGTCATTCGTCGATCGTTCGATGCCATGTCGCGGCGATGGCCTTTGAGAGCCTGGGAGCGCTAATAGTGTATATGACCAAAGTGCCTAGGGCTGGGTAGCCCACCGCTGCGCTGACTTTGGAACCTCAGGGGTGAGACCTCATTGATTTATTTAGGTTACCGACCAATAATCTAGACCATCCCATCACCGTGCTTGACGCCGTTTCGGAAACAAGCCCCATGACTGTCCGGAAGCGCGAACACGAGCTTTCACAGCTCGGCCTGGACCGCGACATCACCAGGCGCGATTTCCTCGGCTCGACATTGATCGGCAGCGGTGCAGCGCTCTTGGCGGCCGCTGCACCGGGTCTGGTGCGCCCGGCCAGCGCGCAAACGATGGCCGTTCCGCTTACCGGGCTGTCGGCCCGACTGGACGGGGCCGGGAGGCGTCGGCGATTACGCCCGGTCGAACGGCAACACCCATGAGGTCGTCAATGCCTCGCACGCGGTCCGCAACAGCGACTACGCGGAGCTTCGGGCCGCTTCCGACACTGGAGAGACCTACGACCTCGTCATCGTCGGCGCGGGATTCGCCGGTGCTGGCCTCGGCTTATCGCTGGCACAAGGAGCGTCCGGACGACAGCGTGCTGATATTCGATGTCCACCCGATCTTCGGTGGCGAGGCGAAGCAGAACGAGTTCGAAGTCGACGGCGTGCGACTGTGGGGACCGCAGGGTTCGAACGGCAACGTCTACCCGATCAAGAAGGCCATCGAAACCGGCTTCGGCGCGCCGTTGTGGCGCGAGCTCGGTCTACCGGAGGAATTCGTCTGGCAGGAGCCGAAGGGTCTCGAGAAGGAAATGCGCATCCCGCCCGACGTGTATGGGCCGATGCACATCACATGGGAATCGGCCGACCAGGGCTTCTACTACGAGAACAAGGGCTTCGTCATCAATCCGTGGGCGAACCGCTTCAAGGATGCGCCGATCCCGGAGCAGCTCAAGCAGGACATGATCTGGATGGAGACATTCCGCCAGCCCCCGCGCCGCGAGGACTGGGCGAAGTGGCTCGACAGCATGACGTACCAGCAGTTCATCACCGACGTGATGGGGATCAAGTCCGACGTCGCGAGCTATCTCAACCCGCAGATGGCGGCGATGGGGTGCGGGCTCGGCACCGATGTCGCGTCGGCATATTCCGCGTACCGGTTCCTGCAGCCGGGCGTCAATGCGTACGACCGTTATCTCGGTGTCGGTGACGTGACCGATCAGGTCTGGCTCGCGAGCTGGCCGGGCGGCAACACGGGTCAGCTCCGTTACCTCGTCAAGAACATCATCCCGGGCGCCTTCGCCGGCGGGACAGGTCTCAGCGAGGTTCTGTTCGGGCCGGTGCAGTGGCAGAACCTCGATCGGGCGAACGAACCCGTGCGCATGCGCTTGTCCTCGCTGGTCGTCGACATCCGGCACGACGGGGCGCCGGAATCGGCAGAGACCGTGCTTGTCACCTACCTCAAGGACGGGCGGCTGCGGCGCGTGACCGCAAAGCGCGTGATCGTCGCCGGCCAGCAGCACCTCAACAAACGCATCGTCGCCGACCTTCCGGCGCCCCTGAAAACGGCGATGGACGCATTCATGCACGCCCCGATCTGCACCGTGAACGTGGCGCTGCGCAACTGGAAGTTCCTGGAGAAGCTCGGCATCAGCGCGGTCGCGCTGGTTCGACGACTTCGGCTGGTTCTTCAGCCTGCGCCGCCAGATGATCATCGACGGCCAGGAGCCGATGCCGCTCGACCCGGCGAAGCCGGTCGTCATCACCATGTACAACTCGTTCTGCCTGCCGGGCCTGCCGGTCGCACAGCAGGCGGTCGCCGCGCGGATGGCGCTGTTCGGCATGTACTTCAAGGACATCGAGCTCGCAGTCCGCAGCCAGTTCACCAAGATGTTCGCCTCGGCGGGATTCGACGCGGCGCGCGACATCGCCGGTATCACGGCGAATCGCTGGGGCCATGCCTACGTCGTGAGCCCGCCGTACTTCGCGTTTGGCCGGGACGGCCAGCCGGCGCCGCGCGATGTGGTGCGCGCGGGCTATGGCCGGCTGCGCTTCGCGCATTCAGAGCTCGAAGGCGCGCAGATGTGGGAAACGGCAGTCGCCGAGGGCGAGCGCGCGGTCAAGCAACTGATGGAGGTTGCGTGAGATGAACGTTGCAAAGTGCGTGAGGACCTCGCTCATCGGTGGCGTAGCGGGCCTGTGGCTCTCGTTCGGGAGCCATGCGTCGGCGGCGAGCAGCGCTGAACTCACGGCCTTCAAGCAGGCGATACGCGCGAAGTACGACATGAAGGAAAGAGCCTTCCACGAGCGGGATGGCGAGACGATCGTAACGAAGTTCTACGCCGAGGACGTCGTGTCGATGGGCGAAGGCTCACCGCTGCACCGCGGCCGCGAGGAACTGCGCAAGCTCTATCGGACGCCCGAAGTGATCGAGAACGAGGTCCGGATCAAATCATTCCACACCCATGTCAACGGCAACGCGGGTTGGGATTGGGCGGATTTCCACGTGACTCCGGCGGATGCCAAGGTCGCGCCGTTCACGTTCAAGATCCTGTTCCTGTGGGAGAACGTGAACGGTGAATGGTGGTGCAAGGGCGACATGTACGTGATCGACAAGTCCGGCGGCGCGCCTGCAACCGCGGAAGCCGGGACGCACTGAGCGCGAAGCGGATGGTCGTTTACTCTCGATTCAGCTCGAGGCATTAAAGCTAGTGCGCGCTGGTACATGTGGGCGTGCGCTATCTGCCAATCCTGGATTTGCTGCCGGCGGCAGGATTCCCACCAGAAAGACTCAGGTCCTATCGTGGCGACCGTTGACAAGGCTCCGGGCGTTGACCGATGGTATCGGTGACCAATTCCCCGGGGTACGCGCGCGGCGCTTCCAGACGCGTCGTCCGAACGCAGGGGGTCAACATGCGGTCCAGAGAGAGAGTCGTCCTGGCGTTTGCCGTCGGCGCCGTGCTGGCCAGCGCCGCCGCCGAGGCCCAGGTTCTCGAGGAAGTGATCGTCACCGCGCAGAAGCGCGAGCAGAGCATGCAGGATGTGGGCATCTCCGTGTCCGCGTTCTCCGGCGAGCAGCTCGAAGGCGCTTGGCATCACGAACACGGTGGACATCACGCAGCAGGTGCCGGGCCTGCAGTTCTTCACGTTTTCGCCGGCGTTCACGGTGTTCAGCCTGCGCGGCGTCTCGCAGAACAACTTCCAGGACAACCTCGAGGCGCCGGTGGCGGTGTACATGGATGGCGCGTACGTCGCCAGCATGAACGCGATCAACACCCAGCTCTTCGACATGGATCGCGTCGAAGTGCTGCGCGGGCCGCAGGGGACGCTGTTCGGCCGCAACGCGACCGGCGGGCTGATTCACTTCCTGACGCGCAAGGCCGAGGACAGAGCAGCGAACGGATACCTCGAGGCGGGCGCGGCGGAGTTCGGCACCTACAGCGTCGAAGGCGCGGTCGGCGGCGGCCTGTCTCGGACGCCGTGCGCGGCCGGCTCGCCGGTCGCTGGGAGAAATCCGACGGCTACGTCGAGGCCGGCACGGCATTCGGCGAGCCGGCCACGGGCCGCACCTCGAATGGCGCGGACGGCTACGCGCTGCGTGGCAACCTGCAGATCGATGCGACCGACGACGTCGCTGATCGACCTGACGGCCGCGTATTCGAGGGACGACGACGTCCGACGGGCGAATACGTCGTCTCGCTCGCCGGCTTCGACCCGGACACCGGGCTCGGCGCGTTCACCGACGCGATCGATCCGGCCACCCGGGTGGACCCGACGGACTTTTCGATCGCAAGCCGATCACCGGCGACGGCTGGCAGGCACTGGTCGGACGAGGACCCGTACATGAACCGCGAGACGACCTCGCTCACCGCGCAGGTCACCGCGCAGCTCGGCGGCGGCATGGAGCTCGTCTCGATCACCAACTGGCTGACGATGGACAAGTTCTACATCGAGGACGCCGGCGGCGGGTTCGGGTTCTTCCCGTACAACACCATCAACGACTACGACCAGTGGTCGCAGGAGTTGCGGCTGTCCGGCGACGCGGAGCGGCTGCGCTGGACAGGTGGGCGGCGTACTACCTCGACATGAAATGGGACACGTTCCAGTCGGTGGCAGGCGCGCTGATTCTGGGCGGCACGAGCGATACGCAGAAGATGTCCACCTTCGGTGTCGTCGATTCGCAGAACTGGTCGGCCTTCGGGCAGGTCGAGTTCGACCTCGCCGAGCGATGGACGCTGGTCACGGGCCTCCGCTGGTCGCAGGACGACAAGGACCTCGACATGCGTCGCGTCTACGAGGACGTGCCCGAGGGCAGTTCCGCCCGAGGAAGTCTTCAACATCGACGATGTCGCGATCCCGGGAATCGACACCATCGACTACGGCGACTACGCGGCGCGGCGCAGCTCAACTGGAAGCCCGTCGACGGGCACGCTGCTCTACGCGGCGTTCAACCGCGGCATCAAGGGCGGCAACTGGTCGCTCGATCCGCTGGGCGGCGTCGCGCCGACGAGAACCTCAAGCACGGCCGAAGAAGTGCTCAACGCCTACGAGCTCGGGCTGAAGACGGATCTGTTGGACGGCGCGGCGCGGCTCAACATGGCGGCGTTCTACTACGACTACGAGGACTATCAGGCGTTCTCGATCGTCGGTCTCACCCCGCAGGTGACCAATTCGGATGCGAAGGCGCACGGGCGGCGAGATCGAGCTGACCGCATCGCCGACGACGGGCCTCGACCTTCATGTTCGGCGCGGCATTCATCGATTCCGAGGTCGAGGCGGTGCCCGACGTGTTCGGCGGCACCGTCGAGGCCGAGTTCCCGACCGCGCCGTCGGTGAGCCTCAATTTCCTGGCGCGCTACGAATGGCCCGCGCTCGGCGGGCACCTGTCCGCGCAGGTCGACGGCCGCTGGAACGACGACCAGTTCCTCGAAGGCACCAACTCGGAAGTGTCGTTCGAGCCGGCCTACTCGGTCTGGAATGCCAACGTCGGCTACCGCACCGAACGACGACCGGTTCCGCGTCATCGGTGTACGTCAAGAACTTCACCGACGAGGAGTATCGGCTCTACAACCTCGATCTCGGCCTGCTCGGTTTCATCGAGCAGGTGTATGCGCCGCCGCGACAGGCCGGCATCACGCTCACCTACAATTGGTAGAGCATGTTCCATCGGAGGG
>CAVSKB010000026.1:0-47212 GCA_963728295.1 uncultured Gammaproteobacteria bacterium
GCGGCGCACGGCCGGCGCGCTGCTGGTGGAGGGCGGGGGGGCGGGGGCCCGCCCATGGGACCCCCACCGCCCCCGCCGCCCGCGGCCAACCAGGCTCCTGTGCTGTCCCAGCCGATCGGACGTCAGCGCGCCGTGGTCGATCACGCGTTCCGCTACAACGTAACGCAAGGCGGGGCTACCTTCACCGACCCGGACGGCGACACGCTGACCTACCGGATCGACCTCCTGCCACCCGGAATGCCTGGCTTTCGAGTCGAGGGATCGAACGTCGTCGGCACAGCGGAAGTGCTGGGTGGTCAGATCGTTCATGTCACGGCGACCGATCCCGACGGGCAGTTCAGCGAAGACGAATTCATAATTGTGGTGGATCCCAACAGCGCTCCAGTTGTGGCGAGCGCGAACGAGGATCGCATCGCACCCGTCGGAGGCGTCTTGGACTACGACCCTGGCAAGGGTGGTAGTACTTTCTCCGACCCCGACGGCGACGCATTGACCTACGAGGTGTCACTGCGCGGATCGCCCAGGGG
This sequence comes from uncultured Gammaproteobacteria bacterium, assembly GCA_963728295.1. Classification (GTDB taxonomy): domain Bacteria; phylum Pseudomonadota; class Gammaproteobacteria; order Steroidobacterales; family Steroidobacteraceae; genus DATJKD01. Next base: position 528 of record CAVSKB010000026.1, read on the forward strand.
CCTCACGGTGGTGGACAACCGGATACGAGGCGCAATCGCTGAGATCGGCCTAGCCGAAATCACGATCACGGCGCGGGACGAGTACGGCGGTGTCACAAGCGACGTCTTCACGATCGCAACACCCGGGCCGGAGCCCGGTCGGCCGACGCTGCCCGCGGTGTCCTACCGGTATGAGGACACGGCGCTCGACCTGCCGTTTATCTTCCGGCTCTCCAGCGAGGGAAGCGCGCCTCTCTGGGACACGCAACCGGATGACAACCGTACCGGCGATGCCGGCGCGACACTTGGGCGTGTGCTCTTCTACGATAAGCGCCTGTCGAGCACTAACACGGTGTCGTGCGGGGCGTGTCATCAGCAACGGCACGGGTTCTCGTCACCGGAGCGGTTCAGCATCGGCGCACTGGGCGTACCGACCCGGCGCAATGCAATGGCGCTCGCGAACGTCCGGTACAACATCCAGAGCGCGTGGTTCTCCGACATGCGCGTCGACTCGCTGATCGGCCTGGTGTCCCTCCCCATCCAGAATCCGGAGGAACTCGGCAGCTCGCTCGAGCTGATGGAATCAAAGCTGGCGGCCACCGACTTCTATCCGCCCCTGTTCGAGGCAGCATTCGGATCCCCTGAGATTACGCGCGACCGCGTTTTCCGAGCGCTCGCGCAGTTTCTGCAGGCATTGATCTCCTATCGCACGAAGGCCGATCGCGCCTTTAACCCGATGGAAAACGAACCGGCCGACCCGGGATCCGTGCTGACGGCCCAGGAGCTCCGAGGCGCTGAGATCTTCGCGTTTGGAGGCGTCGGACGCTGCGGCGTCTGCCACGTCAACCGCGCGCACACGAACGAATGGCAGGCCAACAACGGTCTCGACGTCGAACCGAGCGATCCCGGCACGCTCGATCCGGCGATGCAGCGCGACGGTTCTGTCGGCGTATTCCGCGCGGCGTCGCTGCGCAACATCGCAGTTACCGCGCCCTACATGCACGATGGGCGTTTCGCCACGCTGCGCGAGGTCATCGATCACTATGACCACGGCATCCAGGCCAGCCCCAACCTCGACTCGATCCTCCGCGACGGGGACGCTCCAATGCGGCTGAACCTGAGCGAAGAGGACAAGCTTGCGCTGGAAGCGTTTCTCCTCGCGCTCACGGACGACGCATTCCTGACCGCTCCGAAGTTCTCGGACCCGTTCCAATCAGATGATTTGACCGGGCGCTGATGGGCTGAGATTGCCGCGCTCTCGCGCTACAGCGCGCCGAGGCGCCGCGTCCGTTCCAGCCACCCGTACCCGACCTCGCCGTTCCAGACATAGCGTGTCGGGCACTGCACCGCGACCATGCCGTCCTGCTCCGCCGTATCGATCCCGGGGCGCATGCCGGTCGGTCGCAGCAGGTTGAACGGGAAGGAGAGCGACTGCACCGTCTCGGCCTCGATGCTGATGAGCTTCGAGTCCACCTCGAGGGTGATCGCGAACGCGCCCGGTGCGCCGGCTGTATCGGTCAGGTCGGGCACGGCCACCGGCCGGGCATGCTGCATCCGGCCGTCGCGGTAGACCTGGCCTTCGAGTATTCGCTTGTCCCCTCGAGTGACCTCGAGCAGGCTGAAGACCTGGCCGCTCGGAAACACGCAGTTTGCCCAGGTCTCGGAGTCGAGGGTCGTGAACGTGCGCTGACTGACCGAGTGATCGCGATATCCGTGCGCATCGACCGCGATGCGCCGGCCCCCGACGACGAAGCTGCCGCGGACGCGCCCGCCCTGTTCGAGGTGCATGCGCTCGGACTGCAGGTCGGACCGATGCATGTTGAGCACGGGCTGTACCGCCTCGAACACGAGCGCGTATGACGCCGCCTCGACCGGTTCGTCGACGACCGGGCGCGCTCGTGCCCGCTCCGGCTGCACGCGCTGCATGACCCCGTCGAACTCGTAGGTCCACGTCTGATTCGGCACGACCGGGCGATAGCGGTACTCGCGGTTCTCGGCCGCAGCGACACTGACGCCAAGCGATCGATTGACGAGCACGTCGCCATTCGGCAGGAAGATGATCGAGAGCCCCTCCCAGATGGACCGGTCCGGCTGCATCCGGCCGAGATGGGCATAGAGCCGGACTGCCGCATGCGGGTCGTGCATCCAGAACGCGATGTTCTCCGTCCAGATCGGCTTGCCGTCCGGGATCGAGGTGCGGATCAGGTCGAGTGCTGGGTCGGTGTCGTCCATCCGGATACTATTGCACGTCGCTGGCCTGATGTGGGCCGGACGGATCATCGCGCTGTGAAGACAAGGGGAGCGAACCAAATGTCCACGAATCAATCAATTGCGAATCAAAGTCGCGCCGTCACGGCAACGACCGTCGCGAAGTGCGGGATGGCGTTCGCGCTGATCCTGTGCCTGCCTGCCATTTCTGCCGCCGACACCACGGCCCGTTGTACGGTCGGGATTCTCAAGGGTCAGTACGTGTTCACGGCGAGCGGATTCACTCGGGCGCCAGGCAGTCTGCCCGGCACGCCCTGGGTGCCCAAGGCCATCGTCGAGGTCCTGCAGTTCAACGGTGACGGCACGTTGAGCACGCCGGCCGTCACGGTCGCAAATCCGTTCGGCGACACCGGCGCGATACTTCAGCCGCCTGCTGGGGGTGCCGCCGGCGAGTACACGATCAACGACGACTGTACCGGCACGGTGCGCTTCCTTGATGCCGCAGGCGTCACGTTCAGCATCGTCGTCGATCCGCCCAAGGGCGATACGGTGTGGATGATCCAGACAGTCCCAGCCAACAACGTGTTCCAGGGCAGCGCCAAGCGGGCCTTTTAAGAAGCGCCCGTCGCTACACGATCGCATCGAGCGCGCCGATCAGGCGCGTGATCTCCTCGGTGGAGGTGTAGTGCACGAAGGACGCACGCACGACGCCATCGCCGGTGGCGACGTTGAGCGCCTTCACGAGGCGGTAGGCGTAGAAGTGTCCCGAGCCGACGCCGAGGTCGAACTCCGACAGCCGGCTCGCGAGCTCGGCGGAACGGTGGTTGTCGACCGTGAACGCGACCGTCGGGGCGCGCTCTGCCGCGCGGTCCTTGCCGATCATGTGGATCGTGGGATGCTTCGACAGGCGGTCGAGGAGCGGTTGCAGCAGTGCCGATTCGTGATTGCGGATTAGCGTTCGGACCGCGCTTGCGCGCGCCGGCGCGGACTTGTCGCGGCACCCGTGCCGATCCGCGACCGAATCCAGGTAGTCCATCACCCCGTTGACCGCCGCCACCTGCGCGTGGTCGGCCCCCGCGGGCGTCAGCCGGTACTCTGGCTTGGCGGCGTTGAAGAAGTGTCCCTGGTGCGGCAGTTCGTCGGCGAAATCGCGACGGACGTACATCACGCCCAGGTGCGGGCCGTATACCTTGTACAGGGAGAAGAGATAGATATCCGCGCCGAGCGACTCGACGTCGGGCAGGCCGTGCGGGCAGAAGGATACGCCGTCGACGATGGCGCGGGCGCCGGCCCGGTGCACCAGGTCGGTCCATTCCCGCACCGGGTTGATGCTGCCGACGATGTTGGAACAGTGCGTGAAGGCCACCACGCGAGTGCGCGGTCCGAGCAGCGCCTCGAGATCCGCGGTGCGCAGCTCCGCGGTGTCCGGATCCACCTGCCACTCGCGGACCACGATGCCGGCGCTCGCCAGGCGGGCCCATACGCCGACGTTGGCCTCGTGGTCCTGGTTGGTAACGATCACCTCGTCGCCGGGCTTCAGCCGTTCGCGCAGCGCCTGCGCGACGACAAAGGTGTTCTGCGAAGTCGACGGCCCGAGATGTAGCTCGTCGTCACCGACGTTGATCCAAGCCGCAAGGCGTTCTTTCGCGGCGTCCATCTGCTTGCCGGCCAGCCGCGAGGCCGGATAGTCGTTGTACGGCTGGACCTTGGTCTGCCGGTAATAGCGATCGAGCCAGTCGATGGTCTGCCGGCAGGCATAGGAGCCGCCGGCATTGTCGAAATGCGCGAAGCCCTGCAGCGAGGGTTCTGCGAAGGCCGGGAACTGGCCGCGAATGAAATCCAGGTCGAGGGCGGTCATGCCAGGGATCCTGCCAGGGACATGCCTCATTGTCGCCCACCGAGCGCGTGATCGCCGATTACACGTTCAACCACTCGCGGTACGAACGCCAGGCGCGCGGAGACCTCGGGCGGGACGGTGCGCCCGAAAAAAAATTCGTCAGCATTGCTGACGAGTTTTCGAGGCACCCGGCGCCAGGCGCTACGCATGCCGCAAGGGGTTCAGGCCGGCATATCGCCGGTCCGCTCGACACCCAGCTTCGCGCGCAGGAACTCGATGAACCTGCGGCACTTGGCCGGCAACCAGCGGAGCGGCGCAGCGCCCGCCGCCAACGGGGCGTAGGGCATCAGCAGCATCAGCGCGAGGTACACGAAGAACATCCCGCCACCGGTGCCGAGCAGCAACAGCACCGCGATGACGCGCAGCAAGGTCACGTCCAGCGCAAAGTACCGTGCGAGCCCCTGGCATACGCCGCTGACCACGGCGCCCTCGCTGACCTGCCGCAGGGGCCGCGCCGCATCCCGTCCCGCGTCACGCGAGGGCTCGGGCGCAGTCCCGCCATTCGGCACCTGCACGGCCCCGATCTCGTCGAGGGCGGGTTCGAGTTCCGTGAGCGTCACGATCGTCTGGTTGGCGGTCATGCGACGCGTGCACTGATCGGCCACGGCCTGCTCCAGGTCGCACAGGATTTCCTGCGGGTCGGGATCGCCCTCGAGCAGACTCGCCGATTCGGCGAGGTACTGCTCCAGGCGCGCATACGCCGCCTCGTCGAACTGTAGCGTGCTGCGATTCAGGTTGACGGTGACAGAGATGCATTTCATGGCTCAGTGTCCCATGGCGGCGATGGTGCCGTTGATCCGGTTCCAGTACTCGTCGAGCGCGGCGAGCTGTGCCTTACCGGCCGCCGTCAGGCGGTAGTACTTCCGCGGCGGACCAGCGTCCGATTCCTTCCACTCGTACGTCACGAGCGCCTCGCGGCGCAGCTTGCTGAGCAGGGGATACAGCGTGCCTTCCTGCGTGGCGAACTCCGTAGCCGCGAGCCGGCGCAGGATGTCCGGGACGTACACACGCCGGGCGCCGACGATTTTCAGCACCAGGAATTCCAGGAGGCCTTTGCGGATTGGCGCGAGCTTGTGTTCCACGATCAGGGATTCTACGACCCAGTACCTTTTTGACGCAAGCTACCTATCATCGGCCGATATCGCCCAACCTGCGAAGGCTGGAGCGATATTCGCAGGGGGGGCCATGCGCAAGAACAACTTTACGTGGCCGCGCGCGCTGATCGAGCTGCTGATCGTTGCGGCCGGGGTTCTGCTCGCGCTCGCGGCAGGCCAGTGGCTGGAAAGCCGCAAGGACCGCGCCGAAGAAGCGCTGCTTCTGGGCTCAGTGCGGACCGAAATCAAGAACATCCTGAAAGACATGGACACCGAGATGGTGTTCCGGCACGCCATGCTGGAGAACGCCAACCAGATCTATGCCCTGGCCGCAGCGGAGACGCCGCCGGATCCCAAGGTCCTCGATGAAATGTTGGGGAAACTACTGTGGTGGTCCAACGTGGACTTCACGATTGGTGCCGTGAACAGCATCCTCGTCGGCGGCAAGCTGCGCCTCATCGAAAATGAGGAGATACGGTTTTTCCTCGCATCCTTGCCGGAACGGCTGACGACGATCAAGCAGACAGAAGCTAACGACTACGCGACTCTGATGAACTTCAGCGTCCCGTACATGATGAAGCATGCCGATCTCTCACAGCTCGTGATGACGATGACCATGCGGCCGGGTGGTCTGGATCAGGCGGAGCCGGAGCTCCGTTACCATCCGAAGACACCGCGCAATCACACCGAACTCCTGAACGACACCGAGTTCCTGGGCGTCGTTACCGGGGTGGCCGCGAGCCAAATCAACGTCGTCGTTGCATACGAAGACATCAGGCCGGAGTTCGAACGCGTGATCGGGCTGCTGGACGCGGAACTGGGGGATCGGTGATTTGGTTGTGGGTCGCGATCGCGCTGCTGTTGTTTGCGGCTGTCTGGGCACTGAAACGGCAGCGTCGAACGCTCGATGAACGCGTCGCCCGCCGAGCGCTCGGGCAGATGTCGTGGCCGGAGGTCGAGCAGGTCATCGGCGAATACGTTCGCGGCAAGGATTTCGCAGTGGTCGAGACGGAGCGCGCCCAGCCGGACGGCGCCGCGGACCTGCTCTTGACCAGGCTGGATGAGTACTACCTGGCCCGGTCCCGGCACTGGCGCGACACGACCGTGGGCGCCGAGGCGGTGCGTGAGCTCCACCGCGTCATGGCGGCCCGTCACGCCGCCGGCGGCTTCATCGTTACGTCAGGGTCGTTCAGTCCGGAGGCCAGGGAGCTCGCGCGGGAACGGCAGATCGAATTGATCGATGGCGAGCAGCTGGCGCCCCTGCTCACGGGGCGGAGCTCCCGGAGCTCCACGGCGCCAGCTGGTCTCTGACGGTCTTCGTGTCGCCGACGACGACGAGCGTCATGCGGCCGGGGACGAGGTGTTCCTTTGCGATCCGCTGAACGTCCTGCGGTGTGACCGCCATGACACGCTTCACGTACGTCGCCAGGTAATCGTCACCGAGCCCGTGCCGGTCGGCGAAATAGAGACGGGAGATCACGCCGCTGCGCGAGGAGTTCTGCAATAGGAAGACGCCCGCCAGGTTGTTCTGAATGCCACGCAGCTCCTCGACCGGCGGCGGCTCGTTCCGCAGGCGATCGATCTCCGTGAAGATCTCTTTCAGTGCCGCGCCGGTCGCTTCCGTCGTGATGTCGGCCTGCTCGGCCCATTCCGCCACCTTCGGAGATGCGCTCACGGCGCTGGACGGCGAATAGGTGTAGCCCTTCTGTTCCCGGATGTTGCTCGTGATGCGCGAGGCGAACGAGCCGCCCAGCAGCGAGTCGGTGACCTCGAGGGCCACCCAGTCCGGGCTCGACGGGTCAGGCACCCGCAGCCCCAGCAGCACGGTCGACTGCGGTGCGCCGGCGCGGTCGATCAGCTCGAACGCGCGCGGCTGAGGGACTGGCAACGGAGGCGGTTTCTGGTCCGCACCAGTCCACGCCCCGAACGCGTCGCGAACCGCTTTCTCCATTGCGCCCGCGTCAAAGACGCCCGCGACGTAGAGCCGCGCGCGTCGCGGCCCGAAATGCTCCTTGTGGAACCGCCGCACGTCGTCGAGCGTATAGCCGGCCAGCATGGCCTCGGTCGGAAAGAGGCGCCCGTACGGATGGTCGCCGTAGATCAGAGCCGCGAATCGTTCCTGGGCGATCGACTGCGGCGTGCTCTTCTGGATCGCGAGCTGGCGTGCGAGAGTGGCCTTGATGCGAGCCAGGTCTGCGTCGGGCAGCCGCGGGCGCTGTGCGACGTCGGCCAGCAGGCGCAGCGCCTCCGGACCGCGCTCCGCCAGCACTTCGGTCGCGATGTTCGTGCGATCGGCGGTGACGGCGACCGACAGCTCTCCGCCCATCGCCGCGAGCTCGCGCGCGAGCTCGTCCGCGCTCAACGCCGTCGTACCTTCCTGCATCATCTGGCCGACCGTGTCGGCCAGCCACACCTGCGCCGGACTCTCGTTCACGTTGCCCGCCTCGACGACGAGCTGCAGGCGAACCTTGGGCACTGTCCCGAACGGCACCATTGCCACCGGAAGTCCGTTCGGCAGCGTGAAGCGCGTGGGCTTCTGCAGCACGAGATCCTTGGCCGGTCCCGGCTTCGGCGGGGCCTGACGCGGGGGTGCCGCGGTCGTCTGTGTGGCCGCGAGGGCAGGGAGCCACAGCGCGAAGGCGAGACACGCGGGGAGCACTCGGGTGAGGGCGCGTCGCATGGGTGGCACCCTTGTCATCGGTCCGCTCCCGCCGCCGCGGCCGGCGCACCCGGAGTGATTACGTACACCGTGCGATTGGTCGGTCGCAGGTACTCGTTGGCCGTCTTTTGAAGCAACGCCGGCGTCACCTTCGCGAACTCGTCCTCGAGCCGGTTGATCCGGCCCGGATCGTCGTCGGACAGCGCAAAGGACGCGAGCAGGTTAGCGCGCCCGAAGCCCGCGAACTGCTCAATGTCGGCGTAGAGCGCCGAACGTGTCTTGATGAGCGCCCGATCGAGCGTCGCCTGGTCGACTCCTTGCTGCTGTATCCGCGCGACCACCGCGTCAAAGGCCGCCAGCACCTGTTCGGAGGAGGTCGTCGAGTCGTGGAAGATCTGCGCGATCCAGAGCATCGGGCCGTTGTAGTCGAACATGTTGCCGAGGCCCCAGTTGATGCCAGCATCGACGCCGCCGGTCAGCGCACGTTTGCGCACGAGCTCGTCGTACAGCAGCGAGTCCGGGCCCTGCGCGAGCAGCTGATCGAGCAGACCGAACGCGTACCATTCGGGCGTGTTGCGCTCGGGGACGTGATAGCCGAGGCCGAGGGCGGGTCGGTTCGCGAGCGGGTCGGTGCGTCCCGTGCGCTTCTCCTTCTCCTGCCGTGGCTCGGTCAGATCCGGCGGCGGCGGCATCTTCGACTTAGGGATAGCTGCGAAATATTTCTCGATCCACGCTTTCGCGTTCGCCGGCTCAAAATCTCCCGAGACTACGACCACCGCGTTGTTGGGCGCGTAGAACATTTTGAAAAAGGCGCTGACGTCGGCGAGAGTCGCCGCATCGAGGTGTTCGAAATCGCCGTAAAAGTTGTGCGCGTTGAACCAGTTCGTATTCGCGGCCATCGGCAGATCGATCCACGGAAAGCCGCCGTACGGCTGGTTTAGGACGTTGACCTTGACCTCGTTCTTGACCACTTCCTGCTGGTTCTTCAGGTTGTCCTGAGTGATCTGCAGACCGCGCATCCGGTCGGCCTCGGCCCACAGGATCGTCTCGAGCACGTTTGACGGCACCACCTGGTAGTAGTTGGTGAAGTCGAAGCGCGTGGAGCCGTTCAGCAGGCCGCCGTTGGACTCCACCAGGCGGATGAATTCCATCTTTCCGAGATTCTGCGATCCCTGGAACATCATGTGCTCGAACAGGTGTGCGAACCCGGTCCGATCCCTGGGCTCGTTGCGAAAGCCGATGTTGTAGTAGACCGCGACGCAGGCCGTCGGTGTGGTCGTGTCGCGCGACAGCACGACCTTGAGACCATTCGGCAGCTTGTAGTAGTCGACCGGCACGGACAGGCGCTTGCTGCCGACGACGGCCGGATGCGCGGAACTGGTGTCGGACGCCAGCGAGTGCGAAACCGTCAGCGCGAGCATCGCGGCGATTGGGATGCGACAGCGCACGAGCGTGATATTCATCAGGAATTACTCTCGGCTGAGGTGCAGGGCCGCCGGGACGGCACACCCGCGGCGCGGGAGCATGAGTATATGGCGAAGTCCCCCCGGGGCTTGAGGCGGCGGGCGCGGTCCCCCAACGCCCCGTCGCACCCGCTAGCGATCTCGTTAGCTGCCAGCGCGTCCGTCGAGGCCGGTGGGCCGGGCACCGGTTGATGCAAGCCGCTGCTCGATCAGCGGCGCCAGCAGCCGGAGCACGGCGAGCGGCAGCTCGCTCGTGAATCGGTAGTCCGCGGCCGCCGACCCCTCGACCGAGGCCGTGATCACGCCGAAGTAGCGGTCGCCGACGTAGAAGGCGAAGCTCGCAGTGCGATCGAGCGCACGCGATGCTGCGAGCTGGCGACCGTGCGCGAAGACTTCGTGGCCGTTGTCCCCCGAGTCGGTGCCGGTCTTGCCGCCGACCTGCGCCGGTGCGCCATCCGGCCCGATGATCGCCGCCTTCACCGTCGTGCCGTCCCGTACTCGACGACCCCGGCCAGCACGTTGCGCAGTACATGCGCCACGGCGGGATGCATGACTCGTTCGCCGCGCTGCGGCTGGGCACGGAAGACACTGTGATAAGGAGTGCTGTCGGCGAAGCGCAGCTCGTCGATCAGCACGGACGGGCGACGCCACCCGTCATTGACGATGATGCCCATCAGCTCCGCCAGCGCGGTGGGCCGGTCCGACGAGTTGCCGAGGGCGGTCGTCAGCGAGGGAACGAGCCGCTCGAACGGGAATCCCATCCGGCGCCAGGAAGGCGTCATATGCACGAAAGCGTCGCGCTCGATACGCCTCTTGAGCACGCAGGTCCTGCGCCCTGCGATTGCGCGTCCGGAACAGCCACGCTGACGACACGTCTGTCGCGCCGTCGGCGCGGGCGGTCAGATCTTCGAACGAAAGCCCCGGCGTCCGGAGCAGCTCCCCTGCGCACCAGATCTCCAGCGGATGCAGGTCGAGCAGGTAGCCGTAGTCGGCAATCGTGAGCCGCGGATTCCCGTACGCGCTCGGCGAGGCGATGCACGTCGGCCGGCGCTCCCGGCGGCGTCCGGCGTCCAGGCGGCTACGTGCCGGGCGAGCCAGGCCGCGAGCCTCTCCTCGCCTGTGTTGCTCTGCCAGGCGTAGTACAGGACGGTGGCGCGACGCGCAGACACGTGCCCGCGCAGCAGGCGGCGCACCGTCTCCTTCTCGGTCAGACCCCGGTAGCTTCGATACGCCCGCTTCAGAACGAACATGGCCTCCTGGTCGGCGCTCTCTTCGAGGAAGCGGAGGCGCAGCGGATTGTCCGGGTCGGCAATCACGGCTTCAGCGTCATAGGGAAGCCGCGCGGCGTGGTACAGGACGAGGTCGCGCATCAGCCGTACGAAGACGCGATTACTCGACTGGATCAGCGCCGTGCGCAGCGAGAGAGCCGGGGGATGTACCACGTCTCCAGGTCTTGAAGCGCGGGCCGCTGCCCACCGCGGTGTTCGACCGGAAAGGACCACGCGGCGCGCCTCCGCCGGATACTCCCGTTCGAGCGCCTGCTGCAGGAAGGCCTCGAGGCCGATCGAGGGGTCGCTCTCCATGATCTGCTGGGCCCACGCGGTGATCGGATCGCGTGCCACCCGCGACGATCGAGTCGTCGCCGGCCGTCAGCTCCGCATGAAGCTGCGCCGACGATTTCGAGGTAGTGGGCCAGCGTGCGCAACTTCGCCGTGCTGCCGAGCCCCATCTTCATGCCCGTGTTGAGATCGAAGGGCTGATCGAGCGAATCGGCGTGCACACGCAGCAGGTTCGTCTGTGGCGTCGCCTCGTAGAGCAGGACCGTGTAGGTGACGTCGGCCGGGTTTCCCTGCGACAGGAGGCGCTTGCCCGTGAGCGCGTGGCTCGCGACGAATGCCGGATCGCGCAGGTCCGTCAGCAGGCGCCGGACGGCGCTCTGCAGCGGCACGTCGATCGTGCTGCCGACCTCGACATCCAGGCGATCGAGGTCGTACAGCCCCGGCACGTTCAGGAGGTCGAGCAGCTCCGTCCGCGCGGCATGCGACTGCCCTTGCGCGCGCTCGCGCGTCCGGGCCATCGGCCGGGGGTGATGTCCGGAATCGCAGCGGTGCCCGTCCCACGCGTTCCGCGAGCTCGGGGCTCAGCACACCCGCCGCGCCGAGCAGCCGTGTGTAGGCGTTGAGCCGTTCCTCGAGCGCGGCGCGATCCTGCACCAGGAGTCGCGTCGGCTCGCGCACGGCACAGAGCAGGGCGAGCACAGCCTTGTACGCGGCGACTTTCTGCGCTGATGATGCCGCGATCCAGGAGGCTGCGCTGCACGTCGGCGAAATCGAGTCCGAACCAGGCGTGCAGACCTTCGCCCAATCCGTGCACCTCGCCATGGTCCGGCACCGCCGCGAGCGGCATCGAGTTCAAGTAATCGACGACGATGTCCCGACGGTACGCGCGGGTATCGGCACCCGATCGATAGGCCTTCAGGCTCGCCCCGTGACCTGCTGGAGCTTGTCCAGCGGCGAGGACGTGCGCCCGCCGGGCGAGTGGCGGAACTTCTCGATCTGCGTGGCGAGCGTGCTGCCACCTTCGGTGGCGAGCGGCAGGCCGAGGCCTCGCCCAAGGTACAGCAGCCATGCCCTCGAGAGCCGCTCCCAGTCGAGCGCAGGATTGTGCCGCGGGCTCCCGGTCCCCAGCAGCTCGCGGTCCTCGATGAACAGCAGGCTCTCGACGACGAGCGGCGGCACGTCCTCGTAGCGCTCGAAGAGCAGTCTTCCGGGCCGTGCGTCGAACATCACGGCCCCGTTTGCGCCGCGGACCACGAGACCGCCGCTCGCCTTCTCGCGATACGGCGGCGCGATGCCGAGACCGGCAAGCTGCGCCGTCGCCTCGGACATCTGCGCCTGCTCGGCGATCCCAAAGCCTCGCAACAGGAGCCGGTGGGTGAATTCCGGCAGGCGGGAGTAACCGAGCTGCTGATCGTGCGGACCGCTGCCGGGGAATACGATCCGGGAGCTCGGGCCGGCACCGATATCGTAAGTGAGCCGCGCGGCGTAGCGCGCGAAGAGGCTGGACTGCAGGCGCGAGGTGCGCACCTCGTCGACGATCGCGAGCGCGAGCAGCGCACGCAAAGGAGAATCAGCCACGTCTGCCGGCGCGGCGCTCGCTGGCTTCGACCCGACGGGCAGGGTGGAGGCCGGACGCGACTCGAGCATTATCCCCCGCGAACCCGGGCATCCCTGATGCTCGAACCATCGCACGTCCCGGTGCCGCGACGAGAAGAATACGCCCGGCGCCGGCGAACCGCAAACACGCGGATCGAGCGGCTATTGCTGCGGCAGCTGATCGACGGCGAGCAGCTGGCGTCGGTGCTTGCGGGGCGGCTGTCCCAGAGCTGAGAGATCCTCAGACCCGCGCCAGCGCGCGATCGAGCCCCTCGAGCAGCATCCTCGCATTGTCCGGCGTGAACACGAGCGGCGGCCGGATCTTGATGACGTTGTCGAACGCGCCCGTGCGCCCGAGCAGGAACCCGTCCTCGCGCAGCAGGTTCATGATCCGGTCGGCCTCCTCGACGGCCGGCGCGCGCGTCGCGTGGTCGCGCACGATCTCGAGCCCCCAGAACAGGCCCTTGCCGCGCACGTCCGCGACCAGCGGATGCTTCGCCGCGAGCTTCGCGAGCCCGGACTCCAGCACCTTGCCCGCCGCGATCACGTTCTGCTGCATGCCCTCGCGCTCCAGCACGTCGAGCACCGCCATGCCGACCGCGGCGGAGACCGGGTTGCCGCCGAAGGTGTTGAAGTAGGAGAACTTCGCCGCGAACTTCGCCGCGATCGCGGGCGTCGTGATGACCGCGCCGATCGGGTGGCCGTCGCCGATCGGCTTGCCGAGCGCGACGATGTCGGGCACGACATCCGAGTAGCTGAACGCCCACATCTCGTCGCCCGGTGCGGTAGAAGCCCGGATTGCACCTCGTCGGCGATGAAGAGCCCGCCGGCGGCACGGATCGCGCCGGCGGTGTACTCGAGATAGCCTGGCGGCGAGCAGGATCGTGCCGTTGGAGTCGAAGATGATGTCGCACACCCACGCCGCGGCGCCCTGCTTGCGCTCCTGCAGCTTCGCGATCGCCGTGTCGATGTGCGCCGCGTACTTCATGCCCGAGATCCGGCGTGCCGTAGCGGTACTCGCCGCGGTAACCGTTGGGCGGCGGCACCGTCGCGAGCCACGCCGGCTGCTCCGACTTCGGGTACATGCAGGTCGAGGCCGTGCCGACCACGTTCGAGTTGCCGTGGTAGGAGTCGTCGGAGACGATCACGCCCTCGTTCCTGCTGACGACGCGCGCGATGCGGATCGCGAGGTCGATGGCCTCGGTGCCGGTGCACACGAAGTAGCAGACGCGCAGCGGCTCCGGCATCGTCGCCGTCGAGCCGCTCCGCGTAGCGCACGACGTTGTCGTGCAGGTAGCGCGTGTGCGTGTTCAGCGTCGCCGCCTGGCGCGACAGCGCCGCGACCACGTGCGGATGGCAGTGCCCGACCGAGGCCACGTTGTTGTAGCAATCGAGGTAGCGCCGGCCGTCCGCGTCGAAGAGCCAGGTGCCCTCGCCGCGCACCAGGTGCACGGGGCGGTCATAGAACAGCCGATAGCTCGGCCCGAGCGCGCGGCCGCGCCGCTCGCGCAGCTCGGCGATATCGACGTTCGCTCGGCGCGCGGCCGACGCGCCCGCAGGCGGCGCGATAGCGCTCGTGCACTTCCGCGCGATCGAGCGCGAGGAACCGCGTCAGCGCGCGCACGATGTCGGGCCGCTCCTCCGTCAGCCAGGCGGGCGGCTTCTCGGTCGCGTGGATGCGGAAGTCGTACAGGCAGAGCGCGGTCGCGAGCCGGAGCAGCGTCAGGTCGTGCAGGATCGCCAGCTCCTCGTCCGCGAGCGGCAGCACGGCGTTCCAGGCCTCCACCTGCGCGACGGCATTCTCGAGCGACATCTCGCCGTGGCGGGCGAAGCTCGCGAGGGTCACCGCGAGGTCCTGCACCAGCGGCGCGTGCACCATGTCGCCGAAATCGATGACGCCGACGATCTCGTCGGTGCCGGACTCCGCGCGCAGCAGGTTGTCGGCGTGGCCGTCGCTGTGCACGACCTGCGCGCGCAGCGCGGGCAGGCGCGGCAGGACCTCGCGCTGGAAGCGCGCGTTGAAATCCGCGCAGAGCGCCTTCGCATCGTCGGCCACCCAGGCCTGGATGCCGGGCTCCAGCAGCAGCGCCCGCTGGATGTCCCAGGCCACGAAGTGCCGCGCGTGCGGGTGGAAGAAGCCCCGCAGTCCGTGCGCGAGCTTCGCCTGGAAGGCGGCGGCGTTGCGGAGCGCGTTGATGCCGAGCGGCTTGCTCTGCGAGAGCGGCGTGCCCGGAATCCAGCTCAGCAGCCGCACCATGTGGCGCGTGCCGTCCGCGGCGGCGATCCACTCGCGGTCATTGCCCGCTCGTCGAGGCGATGATGCGCGGCACGGGCAGGTCCGGCGCGTGACGCTCCAGGTGGCGCAGCGCCGCGACCTGGAAATCGACGGCGCCCTCGCTCTCGCCGGCGGCGGAGACCTTCAGCACGTAGCTCGCGCCGTCCGCGGTCGTGACCCGGTGGTTCTGGTCGCGCTCGCCGTCGAGCGGCGTGAGCTCGCCCTCGAGGCCCCAGTGCTCGCGGGCGACAGTCCGCGAGCTGCTCGAGCGGAAACCGGGCGGGATTGAAGTTCAGGTCCACGGCGCTGAGCGGCCGCTGCGTGGCGACATTCATTCGGTACGACTCCGTCGCAGGTCAGATCGCCACAGGCGTCGATGCGGAGTATAGCGGCGGGACCCCCGCCCGAGCGGGCTGGCGGGTGTTTGCGAGGTCGAGCAGATACCAGTCGGGCGCGCCATTGGTGTCATCGGGCAGCAAGTGAGACGCGGTCGACGGTCACGGCGCTCGCAGTCTTACAACATCGGCCGGATGACCGTCGAAGCGTTGCCCATTGCCTCAGAATTCCCGGCACCGCCCCCCCGCGGGTGCACGGGACTCGTGCTGACCGGCGGCGGAGCACGCTCCGCCTACCAGGTGGGCGTCATGCGGGCGGTGGCCGACCTCCTGCCGCGCGACGCACCGACGCCATTTCACGTGATCACCGGCACGTCGGCCGGCGCGATCGTGGCTGCCAACGTCGCCGCGTACGCGTCGCATTTCCGCGCGGGCGTCGTGGCGCTGGAGCGTGTCTGGCGCAACTTCCACGTGGACCAGGTGTTCCGTACGGACGCGCCGAGCCTGCTGCGCGCCGCCTTTCGCTGGCTGGCGGCCCTGCTGTCCGTTGGGCGGCTCGCCTCGCCACCGGACTCGCTGCTCGACAACACGCCATTGCGGCAGCTGCTCGAGCGGGGAGTCGATTTCGACCGCATACGCGAAGCGCTGGCGACAGGACACCTGGAAGCGCTTGCCATCTCGGCGGCCGGGTACAGCAGTGCCCGTTCGTTCGCCTTCTACCAGAGTCGCATTCATCCGGTCGCCGATGCCTCGGACTGGCCGCGGGGCGTCGCTGCCCACCTTGGGCTCGATCACCTGATGGCTAGCAGCGCGGTGCCATTCCTGTTTCCCCCGGTCCGAATGCACGGTGAGTATTTCGGCGACGGCGCCATGCGTCAGGTCGCGCCGCTGAGTCCGGCGATCCGCCTCGGTGCCGACCGCCTGTTCGTGGTGGGCGTGCGCGACAAACGCCCGGAGGTACCGCTGAACGCGGACTCGGCATCGACGCCGAGCTTCGGGCGACTGTTTGGCTTCATGCTGGACACCCTGTTCATGGACTCTCTGCACGCCGGTGTAGCGCAACTCGAGCGGCTGAATCGGCTGGTGGCGCAATCATTGGTGCCGAACCCCGAGGGCCTACGTCACATCGACTCGCTCGTACTCGTGCCTGGTGCGGACCTCAGCGCCATCGCCGCCAGGCATGCGCGCCAGATGCCGCGGACCGTGCGCGCGCTGCTTCGCATCCTGGGCGCCGCCAATGAGGACGGATCGGAACTGCTCAGCTACCTCTTGTTCGAGTCGGCCTATACCCGCGAACTGATCGCGCTCGGGTATGCCGATACGATGGCGCGCCGCAAGGAGGTGGCCGCATTCCTTAACCCACGTGCGCGCGAAAAGCACGTTGATGAGCGGTTGGGCTCGCCCTGTCGCTCGAACGTACCATAGGCGCGCGGCCGGTCAGCGTCTGCTGAGTACCGAATCGAGAGCTGGCCGCAGCTCGGGATACCTGAACCGGTAGCCGGAATCGAGCGTTCGCTTAGGGATCGCTTGCTGACCGGTCAGGAGCAGATGCGCCATCTCGCCGATCAGCAGGCGCACCACCGGCGCCGGCATCGCCAGGACGGCGGGGCGGTGCAGGGCGGCGCCGAGTTGCTTCACGAATTCGCGATTGGTGACGGGTGCAGGCGCTGTGGCGTTGAAGGCGCCCTCGAGTGACTGGTGCGTGAGCAGGTGCACGATGAGGCCGATCTCGTCCTCCAGGTGGATCCACGACATCCATTGCCGGCCGTCACCCAGGCGGCCGCCGAGTCCGAGCTTGAACGCTGGCAGCATCTGCGCGAGCGCACCGCCGCGACCAAGGACAATGCCCGTGCGCAGCAGGCAGACGCGTACGCCTGACGACACGGCGCGCAGCGCCGCCGCCTCCCACGCCGCGCAAAGTTCCGACTGGTACTCCTGTCCGGCCGGGCTCAATTCATCGAGGACCTCGTCACCGCGCGCTCCGTAGTAACCGACCGCGGAACCGCTCACCAGCACGCGAGGCTTGCTGGGAGTGCGCGCGATGTAGTCGAGCAACTGCTCCGTGACGCCGACACGACTGTCGCGGAAGGTCTTCTTGCGGCGTTCGTTCCAGCGATGCGCGGCCAGGTTCTCGCCGGCAAGGTTCACGATCGCGTCGGGCGCGCTGTCGCCACTCAGGATCGACAACGAGCCGACCACCGGCACACGCCCGGCAAAATGGCGCTGGGCGCGGGAGGGATCGCGTGTCAGCACAGTGACACGATGTCCCTCCGCCTGAAGGCGCACGCATAACGCGGTGCCGATGAAGCCCGTGCCGCCAGTGACCAGGATGTGCATCAGTACGGCGGAGTCCTCCCTCAGGCTGCCGAGCTCACCCCAATCCGGGAGACCGGCTTGATGTGGGCGAAGGCGCTGCGGGCGTTCCAGGTGGGGAAGGCTCGTACGATCCACGAGAGACCGTGGAGCTGGATGCGGCGGGTGCGGGTGGCGTCGGCCCAGGTGAGCTGCCCGGCGTGCCATTTGATGAAGGCTTCGGCTTCCGCCGTGATGTAGAGGTCCTCGTCGAAGCCGGGGTACGTCTTGCAGATCTCGGTGTCTCCGTGCTCGATCAGCAGCCAAAACCGCTCGTTGCGAGGGCGGCCGGTGAAGTCGAAGCGGATGACGACACGTCGGTCCGGGAGCCGGTCTCGTCGCAGCGCGTTGCACATCGACCAGAGAGCCACAAAAGGATCGAGGTGCTCGGGGGCGATCTCGAGCCAGGCGCACCCCATTCGCCGAGCGACCCGCAGACCTTGAAGAGGTCGCGACCCGCGGGCGTGAGCTCGTAGTGGCACCCGCGCCCGTCGGGCTTGGGTGTCGACTCGACGATGGCGAGCCGTTCGAGCTGCTTGAGGCGCTGTGAGAGCAGAGTGCGGGAGAGCCCGGGCGCGCCCTCCAGGATGTCACTGAAGCTTCCGCAGCCCAGGTACAGGTTGCGGATGATCAGTGGCGTCCAGCGCTCGGCGAAGATCTCGGCGCCACGGGCGATGGGGCAGTACTGGCCGTAGGTTCGCACGACGCCAGTGTCGCGCGCCTGCCTTCGGCAGTGAAGTCCAGATTATTGACTTCACAGGCGCGGTCCACGGTGGTCCGATTGGGCCCTCGAGAAAGGCCAACCGATGCGCGACCAGCGAGCAAGTCTGCCACCTGAGCGAGGAGGCAACCGCCATGGAGATCGATGGGTTCCGGGGCCAGCTGATCACCGCTGACCACGCCGACTACGACACCGCCCGAGCCGTGTGGAACGGCGCCGTCGACCGGCGCCCGCAACTGATCGCCCGATGCAGCGGGACCGCCGACGTGGCCGCGGCCGTGCGCTTCGCCCGCAACCACGACCTGGAGATCGCCATTCGAGGCGGGGGCCACAACGTGGCGGGCACCGCTGTGTGCGACCACGGGATCGTCATCGACCTCTCGGCGATGCGGGCCGTATGGGTCGACCCCGCCGGCCGCACGGCCCGGGTGCAGGGCGGTGCTCTGTGGGGCGACGTCGACCACGAAACGCAGGCCCACGGTCTGGCCACCACCGGCGGCATCGTGGGCCACACCGGTGTCGCGGGGCTCACGCTTGGCGGTGGCATCGGCTTCCTCATGCGCAAACACGGGCTCACCGTCGACAACCTGCTGGCGGCCGAAGTGGTCACCGCCGAGGGCAGCATCGTCCGGGCGTCCGCCGAAGAACACGCGGATCTCTTCTGGGCGCTGCGAGGCGGCGGCGGCAACTTCGGCGTCGTCAGCTCGTTCCTGTTCGCTCTGCACCCTGTCGGCCCGACCGTGATGGCCGGACCTGTGTTCTGGGCGGCCGACGACACCACCGACGTGCTGCGCTTCTACCGGGACTTCGCCGTCGAAGCGCCCGACGAGCTCGGCAGCGTCGTCCGGCTCGGCACCGTCCCCCCGCTGCCGATCATCCCCGAGCATTTGCACTGGCGGCCGGCCATCGCCGTCGCCTGCTGCTACGCCGGCGCCGTCGAAGACGGCGAGCGTGCGGTGCGGGCCATCCGCGGATTCGGGACGCCGATCGTGGACCTGCTCGCACCGTCGCCGTACGCCGCATTCCAAGGCGGCCTCGACGACACCGTCCTCCACGGGTGGCATTACTACTGGAAGGCGACAAACCTCGCCGGCCTCTCCGACGACGCTATCGCCGTCATCGCCGATCACGCTTACACCGCCAGCTCGCCCCGGTCATACGCGGCGATGTTCCACATGAATGGCGCCGTCGCCCGAGTCCCCCATGACGCCACCGCCTACGCCGGTCGCGACGTGGCCCACAACATCATCATCGACGGCGTGTGGCTCCCTGACGAGTCCGGCGAGCACGCCGCTGCCGAGACCGCCTGGGCGCGGCGATTCCTGCAAGCCCTCCAACCGCACCGCGCCGCCGGCGTCTACGTCAACTTCCTTGATTCCGACGACGACAGCAGCCGCGTTCGAGAGGCCTACGGCGATCACATCTACCGGCGACTCGCCCAGGTCAAGGCCAAGTACGACCCCGACAACGTCTTCCACCACAACAAGAACATCCACCCGGGCTGAGCAGAGGCGATCAGCGGAGGATGCGCCTGAAAAATTCGTCAACGTAGTTGACGACCCCTCCACCGACGACCGCCGTGCGCGGCTGACCTTCGATCGTCGAGTCTTGGCTCATTTCTCAGCTGATCGACTGGAAGCGAAGGGTGCCGGCTCGTACGATCAGGGGCGTGACCTAACAAGAAGCCCCGGAACACATCAGCTTCATGGACGGATTGAGTACTCTGGCCGGTTTCCTGGTCGGCCTGTTGGTGGGCTTTACCGGCGTGGGTGGCGGTGCGCTGATGACGCCGCTCCTCGTGCTCGCCTTCGGCGTGGCGCCGCAGACCGCGGTGGGCACCGACTTGCTGTACGCAGCCATCACCAAGTCCGTGGGCAGCTGGGTGCACGGCGTTCGCGGCGCCGTCGACTGGACGGTGGCCAGGCTCCTCTGGCTCGGCAGTCTTCCGGCCTCGGCGCTGACGCTCTACTCGATGCAGAGCACGCGATTCAGCGATGACCTCGCGCACCTGATCCTGCCAACGCTCGGCCTCGCGCTCGTGCTCACCGGCGGCGTCATGCTCGCTCGGTCCTGGCTGCGGCAGCTTGGCGAGCGCCTGCGGACGAATTTTCCGGAGCGCTTCAAGGCGCAGCAGCCAGCACTGACGGTCCTGGCCGGGGCGCTGCTCGGGTTCCTAGTCACGCTGACCTCGGTCGGCGCCGGGGCGCTCGGCGCGGTGATGTTGGTCTATCTGTATCCGTATCGCTTGAAGGGCCAAAAGCTCGTCGGGACCGACATCGCTCACGCGATCCCGCTCACGCTGCTCGCCGGGCTCGGGCACGCAAACCAGGGGCACGTCGATCTCTCGCTGCTCGGTGCGCTGCTGCTGGGCTCGATTCCGGGGATCATCGTGGGCGCACTGTTGAGTCACCGCGTAAGCAGCAACACGGTACGCAAGGGTGTCGCCGTCATGATCGTCATCGTCGGCGCCAAGATGCTGCTGTCCTGAGCGCGATCGCTGCGGCGGGCGGGCTCATTGCTGCTCGCCCGCCAAAGCCTTGAAGCTCGGCGGGCCAATATTACCTTGGGCGACGGTTGCAGACGTCCGCGGCGCTCAGCGGCCGCCGCGTGGCGACATCAATCTGAGCAATCAGGGCATAAAGCCGGCAATGACCGGCCCGCGGATTTGCTCCACGGTGCCTTTGGCACCGCCCTCTTCCCGGGTATGTATCAGATCTGAGACAATCAGATGGTTCGTCCGGTCCTGTTTCACGCGCGAGCGAAGGAGGACATCCGCGCTTTCCCGCGAGACGTGCGGCTCAAGCTCGGCAGTGCGCTGATGGCACTGCAGCGTGGCTTCAATCTCGGTCCGCCGCTTTCGCGGGCGATGTCGATCGTAATGCCCGGCGTCGAGGAACTGCGGCTACGGGGTGCGGCCGGTCACTTTCGGGTCTTCTACTACCGAAAGGCATCCGCGGGCGTCCTGGTGCCGAGCGCGTTCCACAAGAAGACTCGGGAGACGCCAGTAACCGAGATCGATCGGGCCAGGCGACGCTTGATGGAGATGCTGAATGAGTACGAAGAAGACCGTGGTCGCTCGTGATTCGCAGGAGCTTGCCGCTGTCCTCGGCCTCTCCAAGGCCGACCGAGCAGCCCTGGAAGTACGGATTGAGCTGGCGGAGCAGATTGCCAAGGAAGTTCGCAGAGCCGAGATGACGCATGCGCGGCTTGCTCGGCTTGCTGGAACATCGCGGCCCCGTGTGACCGCGATACTGAACGGAAACCTGGACGGCACCTCGACGGACCTGCTCCTGCGCCTACTTGCGGCGTTGGGTGTCAGGGTCCAGCTCAAGTACCGACGGAGTTGCGTGAGTGGCGATTCCCGCCGGACTTCATGGTCCGGCTTGAGAGGGGTTGTAGACCCAACCGGTGGCGACGGTTTGTGAAACGCCGCGCGCGCGCTGGCCGGAAACTGCTGCAAGTGCGCCTCCAGCGCGGCACGCGTGGGCTTCGACGTGCAATTCGGCATCGAGCCGCCTTTGTACTTCTCAGCCAAGTAGGCCGCGAACGAGAACTGCATTCTTCGAGCGGTGCCAACGTCATTTCTTGCTTCGAATATGTCGCTCTCGTACGCGATGCCTTGCGACACTGCGATGCAAACGAAGAACGCCGTCGATGCTCCCGCTGCCGATGCCGCGGGTTGGCTGGCCTGGACCGTTGCGCCGGGCGCCGCAGTGGTCGCGGCTGGCGCGGACTCGGTCGCGGCGGCGTCGTAGGTCCAATCGGTGGCGGTGTACGTGAATTGGCTGCCGAGGCCCTGAACATGACTCTCGCGGCCCTGCAACCATTGCTTCGCCTCGGCGAGCGTGTCGTAGCGGCCGCAGTTCACGACGCCATGAAAGCCGTACTTCTGCGTGAGGTACGCGTCGAACGCGGCCGTCATCTTTACATTGAGTTCGTAGTGATCCTTATAAACGGGTCCAGGGTTCTTGTGTGCAAACGCCGCGCTGTCGTACTCGGTGCGCCCGCCCGTGGACATGCAGGCATAGAACAAGGTCGGCGCCGTCGGCATTGGACCAGGAGGCTTCGCCGGCCACGACTGCTGTGCAGGCGGCACACAGGAGCAGGCCGAAAAGTGCTTTCGTGATGTGTGTGGGCCGCGTGATTTGTTTCATTGTTCCCCCTTTCGCCAGCGGCGATCGAGCGGGCCCAGTATAGGCCTGAGCGGATGAACGATTGCTGCGGTGAGCGCTCAGGCCGACACCTCGATCAGCCGGGCCGTGAACGTGCTGAGCAACCGGCGCTGAGCGTACGCGGCGTGGGGTCCGCGCGGATGCAGCCGCGTGGCGGGCGGCTTCCTCCGCCAGCTCGAGCGGGATTTCCTCGTCGACCGCGTCCGTCTGGATCGGCGACTTTGCCGTATCCAACTCGAAGAGCTTGAGCGCCAGCGTCCCCTCGAGGAAACCGCGGAACGTCTCGGTCCCGAGCTCACGCTCGGTTATCTCTGCTGGCAAGGTCGGGGGCGATGCGCCGGCGCGGAATAGGTGCTTCATCCGCTGGGGTGCGACGAGCAGCAGGTGAAAGAGGAGGGAGGGTGTCATGCGCTTGATGTCTTCGTCGGTTGCCCCTTCGAGCTTCAGCGCTGCCCGTGAGTACGCCATGAAGTGCCCCCTGACTGCCGCATCCCTCAGCACCTCGATCGGTAGCGGTGCACCGTCGATCTGCGCCGCGTACAAATAGGGCTCGAGCGAGTCGAGCAGCTCGAGGCTCGCCCGCGTGAGCAGTTGCCGATCGGCCTCCGAGAAATCGGCATAGCCGCGGGGCAAGGCCACCTGTCCACTGTCCGACGCGGCACCCTGCGTCCTTGATCGCGCGGCGCCGCGGCGCCGCACAACGATCACGAGCAGCAGGAGCGCGACCGCCGCCGCAATCCAGGTGAGCCATGACGGCCAGTCACCCTTCGTGCCGGTGCTGCGGGGTGCAAGGCTGTCCTGTGTTTCGCCTTCGATGCGGGCCACCGCCTCGGGAGGCAGGTAACGACTCAAGGTCTCGTGCCGGAACCGTGGGTTGCCCTCATAGCTCCACTGCAGGGCGGTCCACTGGCGCATCGCCGCGGACGGTTCGGAGTCGGGGCTGCGCCCCGTCCCTGTGCGTTGCGAAGATGCGCTGTCGAATGCGCTCCGCGGCGGCGCCGTACTCGCCGCGCAGCCGCAACTCGTCCGCGGTGAGCCCCTGCCAGCGACGATCCCCGGCCATGTACTCGATCGAACTGCGCAGCACGTTGAACGCCGCAAGCTGCCGGGCGAGCGTGTCGTCGTCGTTCTCGCCCACGTGATCGGCGAGCACGCGATCGGCCGTGGGCCAGGCCGCCAGGTACGGCGGATCCAGCGCCGCCGCTGCGGTCGCGAACAGGAGGAGCGCTGCAGCGAGTGCCCGATGCCTCGGCGTCAACTGGTGCCCCGCTTCCGTCGCAGATCAGATCGGTGCCGCCCTAGCTGCAGTGCAGCCCGTACCTCGAAGGTATACCCATGGCCGCCGTGCTCGGCAGCAAATTTCGTACACAAGCAGAGCCGTTACTCCCTCGTTAGACTCACTTGAATGCCGACGCTCATGGTCCGCCCGTCCCTCGGAAATCTTTGCGCGCGCACGATCATCGCGGCCATGCTCGCCGTGGGCGCATGCTCGCTGGGATGACGGCGATGACGGCGACGGTGGTCCGTCCATGTGGGTGTGGACCGAGCTCGGCGGACCAGATGTCGAATTGTCGCCGCTGGCGGGCAACCAGGAGCCGCTGGTCGTGGCGGGCACGCAGTTGCTGCTCGGCACCGGCGATGGTGTGTGGCGGCGACCGCTGTCCGATACCGGAACCTGGGAACGGGCGGGGCTCAGCGGGCTGGCGATTCACGCGATGACGCTGACGCACGACGGCGAACGCATCGTCGCGGCCGGGCTCGACCCGAACGACATTCAGGCGCCGACGGCCTGGTACTCGACCGATAACGGGGCCACGTGGACAGCCGCCAGTGTCTGGCCCAGGGGAGAGCCCGGCAGCCTCTTCGACGGGGAGTCGTTTCCGTTCTACACGCTCGAGCCCGATCCCACGGTAAACGACGTGGTCTACGGTGGCTTGTCCGGCGACACGGTGGCTGTGACGGTCGACGGTGGCGCGACCTGGATCATGTCTGATGGCGCGACGGAACCGGCGTTCGGCGACGCGTGTGTTCCGTGGCGGTCGGCAGCGGTCCCCGTTCTGCTGCAGGGCTGCGAACTACCGCTCGATTCGGCGTGGGTGGGAGCACGCCGCGTCGTCGAGGAGGACCGGTTCAGCCTGCCCGACTTCCGCTTCCTGTATGGCTTTCCCAACCTGGAGGAACTCGAAAACCGCCGCATCAATTCCATGGCGGGCGTGCCGGCTCGTGCGGATCGCGTGCTCGTCGGGGTCGAGGGTGGTTTGCTCGAACTGACGACGGAAAGCGGCAACTGGACCGATCGCGACGACATCACGCCAAGCTGGATCATGCGTGCCGAGCAGTCGGACTCGACCTTGCCCTACGCATACATCCGCGGCATAGCTACGCTGGACGACGACGGAGAACAGCTGCTGTTCGGCGGGACCGTCAACGGCTTGAACGAGACGCTGTCGCTGTTCGAGGTGAACGACGGCAACCTGTCTCAACTGTCAGCACCGATGACTTTGCGCGATCCGCGCGTCGAGCAGATCTGGCGCCTGGAAGACGGGACGTTCTCCTGGTCATCAGCGACATCGATCCGGCCGATACGAGCCCCGAAGCTCCGCACCGGCCCAAGGTGTACCGACTGCAGCGCTGAGATCAGATCGTCGCAGGCTCGTGCTTGCGGCTCAGTTCCACGCCGCTGCCGATCGGCAGCAGCACCGAGTCCAGGTCGGGCTTGGTGCGCACCCGCGCCTGGTAGGCCGCGGCCGCGGGGCGCGTGTTGAGCGGAAAGAGCATGTTGTCCGCTGCGACCAGGGCCCCGGGACGTCAGCTTTGGATGGAAAAGCTCGAGGCAGGGGACGTACAGGTCCTTCCACAGGTCGAGCAGCACCAGGTCGAAGGGTCCCGCGAGGCGCGGCAGCGTGTCGAGCGCGCTGCCGATGCGAAACTCGACGAACTCCGCGAGCCCGGCGCGCGCGAGCTGCGCCTGCGCATGGTCGACCTTGCGCTGCGAGAGCTCGAGGCTCACGACCTTGCCGCCCGTTGCGCGCGCGGCATCGGCGAGCCAGATCGTCGAGTAGCCGTATGAGCTCCCCAGCTCGAGGATCGACTTTGCGTTGGCGCCCGTCGCGAGCAGATGCAGCATCCGGCCCGTCGCCGGACCCACGCTGATCAGGAAGTCATCGATGCGGCGCGCGAACTCCTCCGGCTGGGAGTGCATGATCTTCGCCTCGTCGGCGGAGCGGCGCTCGTATTCGGCGAGAATCAGCTCGACGGTCGGATCCATGGCTTGACCATGCTCCCTCGCACTGCAGCGGCTAATGATGGCACGGCCGCGGCTCGCTTAGCATGTCGGAAAGGGAGAGAGGCTACCCGAAAACGTCGCGTGCGGAGGGCCAGCGCCCGTCCGCGAGAAACCCGTCAACATAGTTGACGATCTTGCCCTGCGGTCAGCTCACCAGAAGTCAGGTCAGCTGTAGCGCCGCGAACTACAGCGCGGACGTCAACACCTGGATGGAGCCCAAGCACACGCACCCCGGCATTTCTGGTCTCAGATCGGGTACACAGCCTGCGCCCGGCGTCCTCGTGCATATACGTAATAAATTCGACGTGCGTGCGGCGGCCATTTCGCCCAGGGTCAAGCAATCCTGTGGATACGTTGACGCGTGCAGCTTCCCGACCTCAATGCGGCCGTCGTTCCTGATCAGAAGATTTCGGGCTACCTGCTGGCGCCGGATCACCCAACCGGCTCGGCCAAGGCCAGGTTCTTCCACGGGTTGGGATTCAGGCTGGAGCAGCCGGATCGCCTTCGTCAGGCGCTGCTGCAGCACGCTTCACTTGAGGTAAGCTCGGTACAAGCGACGCGCTTTGGTGTCAAGTACGTGATCGAAGGACCGATTATGGGGCCCTCGGCGCGAGTTGCGACCATACGGAGTATCTGGTTCGTCGAGGCCGGAGACCGTGTGCCGAGATTCACGACGGCATACCCGGTATAGGGTCTACAAAATGACCATCCACGAACACGACCTGATCGTTCTGACTGCCGATATCGCTGCCGAAGGACTCAAGAAGGGCGACGTTGGAACGGTGGTATTAGTCCACACGGGTGGCGCTGGCTTCGAAGTCGAGTTCATCGCTCTCGACGGTACGACGCTTGCCGTGGTGACGGTGCCTGCTGACAACGTGCGTCCCGTCCGGGCAGGGGAGATCGCCCACGCTCGCAAGGTCGCGTAAGCGCAACCGACCTGGCCGCTGGTTCTTCGCTGCGACAGCCGGGCGCAACGGCGAACCACCCCGAGGCTGCGGTCGCCCATGATGCGCGATCGGTTCGCCCCAGCCGCCATCCTCGGCATAGCCGCGGCCCTCGGTGTCGTGTGGCTCGAGCCGGCGTGCGCCGACGAGGTTGCGATCGACGACACAACGGGCGCGGTCATCGAGGAAGTGCTGGTCACCGGCGTGCAGCCGGGTCCCGGGCTGTGGCGCGTCACCCGACTCACGGACGACGGCGAGCACGTGCTCTGGATCATGGGCCAGTACAACACGCTGCCGAAGCAGATGGAGTGGCGATCCACGGAGCTCGAGGCGGCCATTGCCGGGTCGCAGGAGCTCCTGGCGGAGCCCGAGGTCGATGCGGAAATGGGGACGTTTGCGAAGCTGGGCGCGCTGCCGGCGCTGATCGGCGTGCGCAACAACCCCGACGGTCGCAGGCTCGAGGAGCTCATGCCCATCCAGCTCTACGCGCGCTGGCTTGCGCTCAAGGCCGAGTACCTGGGTTACGACCAGGACATCGAGAAATGGCGGCCCATCTTTGCCGCCTTCGAGCTCTACCGGAAGGCCGTCGACCGCGCCGGGCTCACGTACTCGCCCGTGGTGTGGCCGGTCGCGAAGAAATCGGCGAAGAAGCACCGCGTGAAGATCACGACGCCTGCGGTGTCCGTCACGATCGAAAAGCCACGCGCCATGATCAAGGAGTTCAAGGACGAGCCGCTCAACGACCTGCCGTGCCTCGAGAGCGTGCTGCATCGCCTCGAGTCCGACCTGGGACTCCTGCGGGCGCGCGCCAATGCCTGGGCCATCGGCGATATTGCCGCGTTGCGCGCGATGACCAATCTCAACGAGGCGAGCGCGTGCATTGCCGCGATCATGAATGCGCAGGTGCTCCGGGAGCGTGGGCTGACCGAGCTGCCCGCGCGACTCGAGGCGGCGTGGCTCGCCGAAGCGGAGCGAGCGCTCGCGTCAAACGCATCGACGGTGGCGGTGCTGCCGATGCGCGACATCCTCCGTCCCGACGGGTACCTCGAACGGTTGCGGGCGAGCGGATATGTCGTGCACGAGCCGTGACGGCTTCCGGTGGGTTGGACATTGCGGGAACAAACTAACCGAGGGCGGCAGGACGGGGGATGACATGCAACTGACTCGTCGAGATGTTCTCGAGGCCGGCCTGGTAGCGGCCGCCGCTACAGCGGGCGCCTTCTGGGTGGACGACGGCAATGCAGCGACAACGTCGTCCAGATATCAAAGCCTCTTTCCGGAGCTCGATCGCTACGTCGAGCAGTACATGCGCGACATGAACAGCCCGGGGATGACGCTCGTGCTGGCCGATCGCGATGGCGTTCAGCGAGTTGCCACGTACGGCCTGAGCGATCTCGAGCGGCAACGCAAGCTGCAGGCTGACGAGTTGTTCCAGATCGGCTCGATCACGAAGTCCTTCATCGCCATCGTTCTGCTGCAGTTGCGCGAGGAGGGCAAGCTCGACCTCGAGAAGCCGATCCTCGACTATCTGCCCTGGTTGCGCATCCAGTCCGAGTTTCCGCCGATCACCACGCATCATCTGTTGACCCACTCCTCGGGTCTGGCGGCGGCGTGGGAGGTGTTTCCGTCCGACCCGGCACAGCGGCACATCGCTGCGTACGCACCAGGGGAACAGTTCTATTACAACAATATGGCCTATGCCGTGCTCGGACACCTTGCGTGGACCCTGGACGGCCGCGAGCTGCCTGAACTCTTCCGCGAGCGGATCTTCAAGCCGCTGGGCATGTCACGAAGCGAGCCCGTCATCGACTTCGATATGCGGGAACGCCTGGCCAAGAACTACGCGCCGCTCCTGAGTGATCGCGCTTACCCGCGGCACGGCAGACTGTGCGAGGCGCCAGCGGTCGTCGAGACAAATGCAGCGGGTTGCATCGCCGCGCCCGCGCTCGATATGGGCGCCTACGTTCGGATGATCGCCAGTCGCGGACGCGGTCCGAGGGGCAACCTGATGTCGCCGGAAAGCTTCGAGCTGTTCGCCAGGCGCCACATCAAGGCAGATACCTTTGGTCCGACGGCGAGTTACGGCTACGGCATCGTTCTGGAAGACCTCGACGGCCACACGATGCTGCGACATACCGGCGGCATGGTGTCATTCATGTCGTCGATGGCGATCGATATCGATGCGGGCGTCGGGGCCTTCGCGTCGATCAACGCGCAGCAGGAGCTACCGCCCGACCCCCGTCGTGAAGTACGCACTTCAACTCATGCGGGCGGGAATCGAGGGACGTTCGTCTCCCGCGGCCCCTGAGCCGGATGTGGCAACCAATGTCGCGAACGCGGCCGAGTATGTTGGCGTTTTTTCCGGTCCGCAGGGCCAGCTGGAGTTCGTAAGCGAGGGGGAACGACTCTTCTTGCTGCGCGAAGGCAAGGGGATGGCGCTCGAGAGACTGACGGAGGACGATCAGTTCCACGTCCCCGACATGCGGTTCGCGCGATTTCCTCTTGTGTTCGGACGCAAGCCAGCGAAAGAAGACGAGGAAACCGATAAGGCGAGCCTTCCAGTCGTTGAGGTGAGCTGGGGCGACGCGTGGTACGCAGCCAGCGCGTATGAGGGGCCACGCGAATTTGAGGTGCCCAACCATTGGCGCGGCTTTGTCGGCCACTACCGCAACGAGAACCCCTGGATCGGCTCCGTGCGTGTCGTAATACTAAAGGGCAAGCTGATGTTGAGCGTGACGTACGGTGTCATTCCCCTTGAAGCAGATGGTGAGCTGTTCCGCCTGCGAGACGATCCCGCCAATACGGACTGGATCCGCTTCGGCGAGATCGTCAACGGCAAGTGCATGCACCTGAAATACTCCGGAGAAGACCTCTGGCGCGTGGCGAGCGCCTGAACTAACAGGTGCCAGCTGATCCAGCTGTGCAAGAAAACCTTGCTTAACGAGAGAGCCCTTCTTATGCCGCACAAATGCGCATTTTCGTCCGATCTTATTGCTGCAAATCTGCGACCTGGAAGCGCGGCCTAATTGTAGTTAGGCCTGCTCGGCCAAGGAGTGGGTCATTCGATGTTCGATGGCCAGGGGTGTAAGGCCGAGTTCCGAAAACCACCTGCAACAGGTAAGTGGCCAGTCTGCTCGAACGAAAGAGAGGTGCCAAATGTCTGCTCACTTATCTGATGGGCTCGGCTGTTTTCGACAATCGGACAGTGCAACTGCTGATGAATTCCTTAACCTCCTCTCCCCTCAGGGTGGATTCTTTGGACAGTATGACGTTGATGTACTCGCGCAAGAGTCCTGGATCTTTCGTGGGGAGTCCAATGCCGGTCGGTCCTTATGCCCCTCGGCATTTCGCACTGGAACGAAGCTGCTAGTACTTGATTCGCCGAAGCGAGAGCGAACCTCTTGGAATTTCTTGAGACCAGCCGGTGTGTCCGTACCAGGCATAACGAACAAGGCGCAAATTGAAGCAGAATTCCAAACTCTAAGGGCCTTCTTCTGGCATGCGGATGCTCGGGGGTTGACGTTGCCGGAGGACGGGCAAACCCTTCGAAAGTGGTTCGAACGATCTCAAGAACATCCTTCCTTGCGACTTAAGGACCTCGAGGCGGCCGCCCAACCATGGCCACCGGACGATCTTCTGTCTCTCACGGCCCTTGCCCAGCATCATGGGCTCCCTACCCGATTGCTGGATTGGACACGCGGGCCACTGACGGCCGCTTGGTTTGCTGCCTCTGCAGGTGCGCGCGTTGCTCGGGCAAAGGAGCCAGCGGAGGGGTTTCTGAGGGTGTGGGCACTATGTCTTGAGACCTTGAGGAAAGACGCTGAGGCGCTTCGTATCGAGAATTCCTCCATCAAGGTCGTCACAGCGCCGGGTGCAAGCAACGCGAACCTTGTTGCACAGAGAGGCCTTTTTACTTTGGTCCGGCCTCTCAAATGCGATTGGGACGCTCCGGCAAACGTTGAGCCACTTGAGGAGACTATCCGCAGCTTGTACGAACGCATCGCTGCTAAGCGCCCCGTTGACGACAAGTGGCCAGTCCTTATTAGCTTCCGTCTGCCCCTGTCCCAGGCTCCGCAGCTCTTGACCCTGCTAGCGAGGCACCGTGTGACAGCAGCGGAACACTTCCCGGGTTATGAGGGCGTCGTAAAGGCACTCAAAGAGCGGGAGTTCTGGGTTAAGAATGACGCGGTGGCCTAACTTTGGCATGCAGGGACGCCGATCAGCGTGGTTCTGCCCATGAGATGTCTTTGCAGCGTGTTGGCACCCCCACGCGGTCGCCGCCGGTTCGAGCCGCCGCGTGGGGCGCGCGCGGCGGGCGGGCACCTGAGGCGTCGATCACAGTTCCTGCGGCGACACGCGTCTGCCGTGCGTAGCCTGCACGCATTTGCGCGACACTGTAGCCACGGATCGTCTCCGCGCCGACGACCAGCAACGCATGTCGTAGCCGCCATGAGCAAGCCTGAGAAGACATCACCGCAAGCCACGCCGGTGGCGCCTTCGAGCGCCAGTGGCGACGCGACCGCCCGCGAGAAAACCTCCGGTCGCGTGGCCTTCGATGCCCGCGGCAACGCCATCTGGGAATGGCGCACGGGCGATCGGCAGTACGCGCGTGAGGTGAATACGACGCTCGTGGAGCGGCTCAGTGCGTCCGAACTCAAGATCGCGACCACAGCGATCGTGCAGGCGTTGAAGGGTGGCAAACCGGCGAAGGATAGGAAGGCGGTAGACCCCTCAGCGCCTCGCGGTCGTGTCGAGCCGTCCGACAGCTATAACCCCTACAACCTCTCCGCGGCGGAAGTCGCCCGGTCGAACGCGAGCAAGCGATCGAAACCGAAGTCCGTCGTCACGCGCATGGTGGTGCGGCCACCGCGCAAGGGCTTGCTGCAGCGCCTGCGAGGAATGTTCGGCCTCGATTGAGTGGCCCCGGTTTCGCCCTTGCCGCGGGTGCTGCGAAATTCCCGCACCGCCTGAGTCAGGCAGCTTCCGGCGCCTGTCGCGCGCGGCGCCGTGGCGAGGATGCGTGAGCAGCCGCACGAGCGTATCCGAGAGCCACGCCTGGTAACGATCCGCAGACCAACCGCTTTCGTGCACCAGCATGCGGTACACGTCGCGGCTGGTGAGCATCCACAGCACGTGGCGGGCGTGCTCCCGATCGAGACCCTTCCTGGCCCGGGCGTGCTCAAAGAGCTGCTCGACTCGATCGCGCTGTAGATCGAGCCGGATCTGTTCGAACTCGAGCTGCAGCTTCCGCAGCTCGGGGGAGAAGGCGGAGGCGTTCATCAGCAGGCTGAGCTCGGCACTCTCACCTTCGTAGATCGCCCGCGCAATCGCGGCACTGAGTGCGATCGACTGCACGGGGTCGGTGGCATGTGCCAGGACTTCGACAGCCTTCGCATATCGCGGGCCGAAGATGGCCTCCCGCATCAGCTCGCGGAGGATTCCGGTCTTCGACTTGAGCGTCGCGTAAACAGTCGGGACCGACACGTGCGCGCGCGCCGCGATCTGAGCGATTGTCGTCGCGTCGATCCCCCTCCGGGAGAAGAGATCCCGCGCGGCCGCGAGGATCCGTGCGCGGGTAGCTTCGGCGCCCTCGACGAGGAGGCGGACATGAGAAATGCGCAAATGGTCGAGCCGCACACGCAGATACAACGGTCGTCCGCTGCGCGCCCCCGCCAATGGCCGGAGCGGCTCGGATGGGTCCTGTCGGGCCTGGCCCTGGTGTTCTTCCTGATCGATGCGCTGGGGAAGCTGCTGCAGGTGCCGCAAGTACTGGCGGGCTCGCAGGACCTGGGCTACCCGCTCGGTACGGTGGTTCCCATCGGTGTGCTGCTGCTGGTCGGTGCCCTCCTGTACGCACTCCCGAGATCCGCCGTTCTGGGGGCGATCTACCTCACGGCCTTTCTCGGCGGCGCGGTGGCCGCGCACGTCCGCATCGGCTCGCCGCTCTTCACCCACATCCTGTTCGGGGTGTACGTCGCAGTGCTGATGTGGGCGGGACTCGTGCTCCGCCGGCCGGCGCTGCTGGGAATGCTGCTGGGACGACGCTGAGTGGTGACGGAGAATTCGTTCGCTCCGTGTGGTAAGTTTGTGCCGCATGAGACGGACGGCGAGACGTGGTTCGAGGATGAGGAAGGGCTACACAGTCAAGTGTGCCTGGGACGCTGAGGCTCGGGTCTGGTACGTGCAGGAAACCAACGTCCCGGGTCTGGCGACTGAGTCGGCCACGGTCGAGGCCATGACACGGAAACTGAGATCGCTGATCCCGGAATTGCTCGCACTCAATGAAGGCGAGTCCGCGGTCGACGTTCCGGTCGAGCTTCTCTGGCACAAGCAGGAAACCATCGAACGTCAAACGGGGCTGACGCAGAGCGGCTC
This sequence comes from uncultured Gammaproteobacteria bacterium, assembly GCA_963728295.1. GTDB lineage: Bacteria > Pseudomonadota > Gammaproteobacteria > Steroidobacterales > Steroidobacteraceae > DATJKD01. Next base: position 33,446 of record CAVSKB010000026.1, read on the forward strand.
CATGGGCGATTTCGACGCCCGACCTCAGAGAATGCTCCGTGCAGCGGGCTGCTACCGCGTCCGGCGATTCTCAAGCAGGCTGGACTGAAGAAGCATTTCTGACCGGCCCATCTGGCCCCGGAATTCCTGCTGCGCCGGGCTCGATACAGACGCAGCCGCCTGAACTTGTGCTCGGTGCTCCGGCCCCCGCGGAGGGGCGGCGGCAGGGGATGCCGCCGAAAAATTCGTCAACATGGCTGACGATCTCTCCGCCGACGACCGCCGTGCGCGGCTGACCTTTGATCGTCGAGTCTTGCTATGTTCCGTTTCGCGGCTCAAAGTTTCGCCGGCCCACCGGATGGGTTGGCGGCCGCCGCCCCGACTCAAGGCCAAGCTTTGGTACGATCGGGCGTGGCAAGCGGATGCACTCAAGGTCTGATCGGCGTGTTCACGCGTCTGGTGATCTCGGCGCTGGCACTGAGCGCGCTCGCCGTCACGGAGCCTGCGGCCTCGGCCGAATCCCTGCCAACGACCACGCGCAAGGTCGTACTCGAGAAGGCCGAGAGCGGCTATCGATGGAAGCTCACCGAGGCGCCCGTCCCCGCGCTCGCGCCCAACCAGGTCTTGGTGCACGTGCGTGCGGTATCGCTCAATCGCGGCGACCTCGAGATGCTCGCGCCGGATGCGGGCCGTCCCGGCCTGGTGGTCACGTCGGACGCCGCAGGTGACATCGTCGCCGTGGGCAGCGACGTGAAGGACGTCCGACCGGGCGATCGGGTAACGAGCCTCTATTTCAAGAACTGGACCGACGGGCCACCCAGCACCGACAAGATGAAGAGCGCGCATGGCGCATCGGTCGACGGCGTGCTGGGCGACTACATCGTGCTCGACGACACCGCCGTGGTCCCGGCACCGCGCGGGCTCAGCTATGAAGAAGCCGCCGCACTGCCGACGGCGGGTCTCACCGCGTGGATGGCGGTCAACGGCCATCGCGCCGTCAAGCCCGGCGACGTGGTGCTGGTGCAGGGTACGGGCGGTGTATCGATGCTGGCGCTGCAGTTCGCCGTCGCGCTCGGCGCGAATGTGATCGCGACCAGCAGCTCCAACGAGAAGCTCACCCGTGTGAAAGCACTCGGCGCACGAGACGGCATCAACTACCGGAGCACACCGGAGTGGTCAAAACGCGTGCTGGAGCTCACGGGCGGGCACGGTGCCGACATCATCGTCGACGTCGGGGGCAAGGACTCGCTGCCCCAATCGGTCAAGAGTCTCGCCTATTGGGGGACGCTCTCCGTCGTCGGGGGGCTGTCGGGTTACGACGGCGATATTGCGGCGGCCGGGCTTCTGCTCAAGACGGCCCGCGCGCAAGGCATCTTCGTCGGCTCGCGTGCCGACTACCTGCGCATGAGCGCGTTCATCACTCAACACAACCTGCATCCGGTGATCGACCGGGTGTTTGCGCTCGAGGACTACGAGGCAGCGCTTGCGTACATGGCCTCCAACGCGTTCGTCGGCAAGATCGTGCTGAAGCTCTGAGCCTGTATTTCTGACGGCCGAGGGGACGAGGAGCTCGGGCGGCTCTGCGGACTCAACCTGGCGGCGACACGTCCAGGATCAGAGCTAGGTGCTCACTGAGCATGCGATCAGGCGCGGGCTGCGCCACCTGTAGCTGCAAATCCCTATCGAGCCAGGATCTTGGGACGAAGCAGTAAACAACGTGATAGGGCTTGGAGACGTTGCGCTGCCAGTTGAGCGTGGGCCGGGACTCCTGGCCATGCGGCTCGGCGTGCACGTGATGGTATGCGCTCTCTAGGTTGCGTTCGCTTAGTGCTGCGAGGACTCGCGAGAAGTTGGCAGCTGTCCCCCTCGGGCGGTCCCAGGTGACATTGTGGTTGAAGTCGCCGGCCACGACGGTGTCGGCGCACCTTTCCAGGAACGGTCGGTAGCAGGTGATCGCCTGCAGCGTGGCATCACGCTGACCGGCAAGCTCGGAACGGTTCCGGTGATTCAGGGCCCACACGCCAAGCACCTGCATCGGTGTGGGGCCTGCGACGAGCGTGGGCAGGAAGAATTGATATCTCGGGTCGAACAGCGCATCGCGGCTGAGCGTGTACTGGCCGAACGTTGCAACGCCGAGGCCCTTTCGCTCGTTGTCGCCGATCCAGTCCCAGCGGGCAGGGTCGGCCACGAGGAACTCGAGGTCCGCTCGTGACACCTCCGGGAGAATAGCCACGTCCGGATGTAGCGCCGTGATGGCGCCCCACTTCGCTCTCAGAGACAGATTCACGTTCCAGCTGACGATTCTGGGCACTCGCGGACTCTTGCTGGGGTTAGAGGCGAAGGGCGATCTGAATCCATAGCGGCGCGCCGGTTGCGGCGCGCTCACCAATGCACGAATACTCTACGGCATGGATGCGGAGAGCTGGCTCGTGGGCGAAACCTGTCTATAGGGGGGGGGCACGGGTGTGAGGAGTCAGAGAGGGGCTTGGGTCAGGGGGTCCGGTGATGCGTGAGCGATACTCGTTCGACGAAACGGACGGAAGCGGCCGGCTGTTTGTTATTCTGGTGATCGTTGCACTCGCGTTCCTCGCTGGGTGGCACCTGTCCAAGGACGAAGTCCCGGCAACGGTGCCAGAGTCGGAGGTTGTAGTTGCGCCGCCTGCGGCTCCAGAGAGAGTCCGGGAGGCGCCTGCGACCGCGCGGAGCTCTGAACCCCGCACACGGTCAAAGGGTCCGCAATATGTGGGTGTGTATGAGTGCACCGAGAACGGGCAGCGGGTGGTGTCCGATCGACCGTGCGCGGCGGGCGCGGCAGCGCGGGTGCTTGTCGTAGATCCTCCGAAGGCGCCACCTCCGCAGGTGCCGAAGTTGCGGTCCTCGACGCCTACGGCCTCCACGTCGGCGCGCTCGCCGAGCGGGGCGACGTCAACTACGCAAAGTCGCAGCGCAGGAAACGCCGCGGCGTGCTCGGCGGTCGATGAGGCGATCGATCGGCTCAATGAGCGAATGCGCCAACCGTATTCGTCGCAGGAAGGGGAGTATTTGCGCAGGCAATGGCACGCGCTGAAGGAGCGGCGGTATGACTTGAGGTGCGGGAGGTCCTAGACGCCACGCCTTCGGTGCTCGCCACCCAGCCGCTACGGCCTCTTCTACAATGCAGAACCAACGTTCGCCCTTGGACGGATCGATTTCCGTTTCGTCGTACCAGCGACTGCCGGGGACGTGATAGATCCTGCCGCGCTTGCTGATGTTGCCCTTGATCAGGTATTTCGGGTGTGGAGTCGCGGCTGGTCCTTCAGTTGAGGCCAAACGATTGCATGCGAGGCGCGAGCGGGAGCTCGAGCGGCCGCCAAGCAGTTTTCCACCGTCTCATTGCTGTAGTCGGTACCGACACCGAGTTCGCCTCGCTGCATGCGGCGCCACTCCCATGGTGCGTACTTAGTCGGGTCCGACAAGCCCCACAGTCCGAGCGCAAGTGAACGAGCTCGGAATTTCACGCTCTGGCTGCGACTTTCGGACCGGTCGGAAGGCAAGGTCGACCTGCGCGAGTTTATTGGGTCCGACCGCCGTTGCCTTCACATAACGTGGCAATCGCCTTGCACGTCACAAACACAGTGACTCGATCGGCGCCCGGAAGCTGACGGCGGCGAGGTGCGGCTAATGTTCGCGGATGCGACGATTTTGGCCCTTGCTTTTCACTTTCGTGTCTATAGGCGTGCTTGCGGCAGCAGGACTGCGAGCCCCGTCTCCGGGAATCGATCCGACCGCGTCCCCCGGCCAGCTACCCGTCCTCGTCGGGACGGTCACCCGCGTCAAGGATGGCGACACGATCGTCGTAAAGCTCGAGTCTGGGCCCATCAACGTGCGTCTCGGCTCCATCGATGCTCCCGAAAAGGACCAGCCGTGGGGCGCCGAGGCGACGACCGCGTTGCGGTCGCGAGTACAGGCCCGGGAAGTGGCGCTCGAGGTCGTGGAACAAGACCGATATGAGCGCCTGGTCGCCGTTGTCTACCTCGGTGACGAGAACCTCAATGCGTGGATGGCGCGGGAGGGCAACGCCTGGGCGTACCGTGCTTACCTGGAGGATCCCGAATACTGCGGTCTTGAAGACGAGGCACGGACATCGCGACTCGGGCTGTGGGCCATGTCGCCGACAGAATGGCGCGCGCCATGGGAATGGCGACATCATCAGAAAGGGGACCGTGCACCCTTCACAGACTTTGGTGCCGAGACCCGCGCAGATTGCATCGCTGCCGGCGGCAGGCGCGAGCAAACACCAACGAGGTCGCTGCCAATCGATCCCGGCGCTCCGGCGACCAGCTGTCTCATCAAGGGCAACATCAGCAAGAACGGGCAGATCTACCACGTGCCAGGAAGTGAGTGGTACGACGAGACGATCATCGACGAGTCGAAAGGCGAACGCTGGTTCTGTGCCGAGAACGAGGCGCGAGCGGCCGGTTGGCGGCCGCCCAAAGTAGAGGTGAGCGCAGATGGGCATTCAAGACCGCGACTACATGCGCCGCGACAATGGGTCCTGGCCACCAAGGCCGCCTCGCGGCCCGACGAGCCATCAATGGCAGCGGTGGCTCGTAATTGCAGCAGCGACGATCGCCGTACTGAGCTCCGCGGTTTGGCTGGTTCGAGACGCCCGTGACCTGTTTGGAAGCAGTGACCCGGCTGAAGGCTCCCTGCGCGTCAACGTCAACAGAGCGACACTTCCGGAGCTCATCTCTATTCCAGGCATTGGCGAGACTCTCGCCCTGCTGATCGTGGCCCATCGTCCGTATGAGTCCGTCGAAGACTTGATCCGTATTGACGGAATTGGTCCGCAAACCCTCGAAAGCTTGCGACCCTTTGTCAAAATCGATGGTGAAACGGAACAGCTGCGATAGTTGGGTTGCTGAGGAACGAAGCAACGAAACTGCCTGTAGTTAGTCAGCTGGTCCCGTCAGATCTGCCATTACGTCGACCAACGTACCCACGGTGGAGTTGAGACTCGCCGTCCGCGGTCCACCCACTAGCTCGACGTCACCTCGCTACAGCCTTGCGGCACTGAAGCAGCCACCTCTCCACAAGTCAGCTGTCCAAATTCGCTTGCGCCCGCCAGCGTTGTGGTGGCGCCGACCATGTTCAGTGGCGGCCATGGTGTCCAATTCGAAGTTTGAATATTCGAATTTGGAATCTGAGATTGCCAGGCGTGAAGAAACGCCATCTCGCCGCGTTGCTGCGACAAGTGAGACTCGAGGCGGATCTTACACAAACACAACTCGCCGAGAAGATCGGACAAACGCAATCCTATGTATCCAAGTACGAAAGCGGTGAGCAGCGCTTAGACCTCATCGAACTTGAGTCTGTCTGCGACGCGGTCGACGTCGATTTGATCGAATTCGTAAGGCGGTACCTTGAAGGCTAACCACCCCAGCCCGGATTCCAAACTTTTGGGACGTTGCTTGTGCTTCCGTCGAGCCGCACTCAAGCGCCGGACGTGGCGCCGTTTTTAACGAAACGAAGGCGGTCGATTCTCTCCAAATGAGCAGTCGACGTAGCCTGCAACTCAGCTATCGCCGTCTGATGGTTGATGAGACCGGACCGGCTCGGATCCAGACACCTTCGTAAATCGAAAAAATAGAGCCTGGAAAATGAGCCGTTATCACCCCGTCGCATAGTCGAGCCAATTTTCGAAGCCGCTGACCATTGGCGGAAGATCGCCCTGCAATCTACCGGAAGCATCTTCGGCGGCGAACAGGTATGGTCAGACGTCAATGTAGCCTCTCTAAAGTGGCATTTTGTTGAGAACCCAGACGAGGGCGAGGGAACGTTCCTCGAAAAACTCAAAAGGCAGCTCCTACCCACTCCTAAAGGAACCAAGCAGCTCGCTGCGGAAATGACCTGGTTCATGCTGCTCTGCCCGAGCAACATCGGCATTGCGAATAAGCGCGAAACCGTAGAGACCATTTGGAGCTGGTCAGACGAGTCCTTTGACCGACACTCACGTTGGCTAAGCGATGCTGTATTGACCGGCGCCGGCAGTGCGGGCACGGCTTTCAACACGCAGCGCTGGCGGGAACTGCGCTTCTTCGTCGGTTTCATCGAAGCGTTTCGGAAGCTCGAATCGGAACTGCGGGCGGCGATCCTTGCTGATGGCTGGAAGTTCGCCGCCTGGATAAATGACGTCCCAGACGCTGGTAGTCGTCAGCTTCGACACATGATGATGTATCTCATGTTTCCGGACGACTTCGAGCGCGTCTTTGGTCGATCAGATCGACGGAGGATCGTTCGCGCGTTTACGGCCATATCCGACGCGAGGGCTGCGTCGCTTTCGCCACTTGAGATTGACCGAGAACTGAAAGCGATAAGGGTTGCTCAGGAGGAAAAGTTCCAGACCAAGGAAGTGGATTTTTACTCGCCTCCACTTGAGGAAATATGGCAACCCGTCGAGCCACCGGTTGTAGAGGTTGAGGCGGAGGTAACTTCCGAATTTGCGGAGCTCGCGAAGGCGATGCGCCACGATCATGTGTTGCAAGCAATTCGCGAAGTCGATCGGGATGGCTTCCCGCATGAAGCACGCTCGACAACATACGATTTGGTATACGCCGCGAATCGCTATCCTCCGAAGTATATTTTTGCACTCGCCGCCAAGTACGCGACAGGCAGTGAGCTGAGCAGACGGGAGTTCTCGGGCGGGGAGAGTTCCCAGTGTTTCAAACTTTTGAGAGAACTGAAATTCTCAATTGAACGAAAGGACTTCATCAGCGACTTGGTTCAGAAGTTCCTAAAACAAGCAGACGAGGGTGTAGACCTAGCAGTTTCCGATTACCCAAAGAGTTACCGCGAACTGAGCGTCAACGTCAGCTTCGGTAAGGGCAACATTGCCCGGATACCGTGGATATCTTTCACCGGCTTCGACCAAACGACAAGCAACGGCATTTATCCAGTCTTGCTGTACTACCGGGCACTCGGCCGGTTGATTGTTGCCTTCGGAATATCTGAAACAAATGCCCCGAAAGTCAGCTGGGACTCCGTGGCCCAGAGTCCGACCATTGAGGCGAATTTTGCGCGGGAGGGCTTGACGATGCCCGAACGCTATGGGGCCTCACATGTACACAAGGCGTTCGATCTTTCGGAGAGCGTCGATCTCGAGGGTATTCAGCGAGCGCTCGATGAGGTCATTGGGCGATACCGCGCGCAGTTTGAGGCGGTTGTGGCGGGCGATCCGCCGAAAACAGAGCCTAGTGCGCTTTACACGGTCGTTGAGGCGTTGGACGGCTTGTTCATAGACGAGCAGCAATTCCAAGCGATTCTGGCGCTGCTTCGCGTCAAGAAGAACGTCATCCTACAGGGTCCACCCGGGGTCGGTAAGACGTTTGTTTGCAAGCGACTAGCTTACGCACTGATGGGCGAGAAGGCACCCCATAGGCTGCAGATGGTTCAGTTCCACCAGGCATACAGCTATGAGGATTTCGTGCAGGGGTTTAGGCCCTCCGGACAAGGATTCCGTCTGAAGAATGGCCTCTTTTACGAGTTCTGCGATCTAGCCAGGAATGATCCGGGATTCAAGTATGTATTCGTCATCGATGAAATCAATCGTGGAAATCTCTCGAAGGTGTTGGGCGAAGTGATGATGCTGATAGAACCCGACAAGCGAGGTCCGGAGTGGGCGATTCCGCTCACATACTCAGAGTCGGGTGCTGATCGCTTTTATGTTCCGGAGAACGTATATCTGATCGGATTGATGAATACGGCAGATAGATCCTTGGCCATGGTTGACTACGCATTGCGGCGGCGTTTTGGATTTGTGGACCTAGCTCCGCAGTTCGACTCAGACCAGTTTCGAGACTTCATGGAGGAACGAGGTGCGGACCAAGCATTAATCGAAATGGTCGTGACTCGAATGTCAGGCCTAAACGCTCGAATTGCAGAAGATCTTACGAACCTCGGACCTGGCTACAGGGTTGGGCACAGCTTCTTTTGCACTGTTTCAGCAGGAACGAAGCTGGATTGGACTTGGTACAGACTGGTTATCGAAGGCGAAGTTGGACCACTTCTGCGGGAGTATTACTTTGACAATCCCAGCAAAGCCGAGGCGCTGCTACAGGAGCTGTTGAGGCACGAATAGCGATCGATGACGCAGACTATTCCGATCCAGAACATCTACTATCTCCTGATCTACAGTTGGGATCGGTTGGCTGAAGGAGATCTCGTTGATATCTCCGGTATCGACAGTACAGAACTGGTCGACTTATACGCGGCCGTTCTACTTAACGGGCTTCGGCACTTGCTCCGACGGGGACTGGATCAAAGTTACCTGTCCGTCGCAAACGAAATCCCTGGCATTCGAGGCCGTGTAAACATCGCAGTGACTGCGCGGCGAATGTTGGCGCAGCACGGACGCGCCTACTGCGAGTATGACGAGCTGAGCGTCGATACCCTGCCTAATCGCTTACTGGTCGCCACGGCGGGCCGCCTGGCTAGCGCACACGGGCTGGAAAGTGGCTTGCGGGACCAGTTGCGAGCAATGGTACGTACACTGGGTGGAATCTCGCGAATTCAACTCAGCAAGCAGGCATTTAGGCTAGTTCAACTTCACAGTAACAATGGCTTCTACCGGTTCCTTCTCAGCGTTTGTGAGCTCGTCTTTGATACATCCATCGCTACCGAACAGCACGGCTCGTATAGGTTTAGGGACTTCGTACGCGATCCGGTTCGAATGGCCCAGCTATTCGAAAAGTTTACCTTCAATTTTTACCGACGAGAGTGCTCGGAATGGTGGGTCAAGCGGGACCGAATCCATTGGACTGCTCAAAGTGCGGACGATCCGGACCTACTGTTCCTGCCGACAATGCAAACCGACATCTCCATTCGGAAGCCCAATGGCACACTGGTAATTGACGCGAAGTACTATCAAGAGACCATGCAGCGGCACTTTGGGTCGGAAACAGTGCATTCGAGCAACTTGTATCAAATGTTCTCGTATCTAAAGAACCTAGAAGTGCGCGGTGGACTAGACGCGATGGCTGAAGGAATGCTCCTGTATCCGGTCGTTGATAGGCGAGTGCGTCTTCAGTACACGGTTTCCGGACACCGAATTCAAATCTGTACTGTGGACTTAGGTCAGGGCTGGAAAGCGATCAGAGAGGAATTGTTGGGCTTGGTCGCGTAAGTTTGTCGAAACAGTGTGCTGGTCTCCGTGCGCTGTCCTAGTGCCATATGCGCTGATCCTCACGGTAGTATTCGCACATTCCGGTCGGATTGAATGCCCAAGGCTGCCACACGAACCGAAAGACTGGTGACTATCACTGCCATAGTTCTCCCGTTCCCGAAAATGGCGTCGTAAAGAAAAGTCGCTCTGGTGTCTGCCACACATATCATCCCCCTACTACACGCAGCCCAAATACTTCACCCCTAGCCTGGCGAGTGGAGCCGGACTGCCCCTCGGCTAGCCACGCACGACCACGCGACTAACACGCATCCACCAATGCAGCCAGATATCTCTGAGTTCAGCTACGGCTATTGCCTAACGGAGGAACTCGCAAATCACAGCGGCCTGAAATTCCAGGCTGCCCCAGTTTTCCCGTCGCTTATCGCTGAAGGAAAGCTGGGCTACGATGTGGCACTGCTGATTTCCGGCCGGCCGCTCTTTGTTCAGTTCAAGTTGTCGCACTGCATGGTTCGAGGCACCGCAAACGAAGTCAAAAGAAAGAAGCTCGAGACACCGTTTTACCGGTTTCACCTTCGGCCGAAGCGACACTCCAAACAGCATCAATTGCTTGTGGACCTTGAGGCGCGCGGGCACCTGGTCCTGTACGCGGCTCCGTCATTCCACCAACGAGACGAGCTCAACGATGCGTACATTGCGAGAAAGGTCGTGGCGCGCTCTTTCTTTTGCCGCCCGAGCGCCATTGGGTCGTTACCAGATGGCAAGGACCATCACGTCGCTTTCGCTCCCGGGCAGAGTGCCTACTTTTGCAGTAGAAGGCCTACGTTACTTCGTCCGGTGCGCGACGAACAACGGGAGCTGGAAGACTATGTTCTGACCTGGGCGGCAGATGCACCGCCCATGGAGCAGTCGCGCGAAGCATGGCGCGCATTGGCGGACGAGCTGGTTTCTGTGACGCGCCATCGAATCAGCGCACGAGAATTCATGTCCGACGCGAAACTTACCGCGCTAAATCTGCGAGAGCCAGAGGCTCAGGCCGCATATCTTGCGCGGGCATTTTTTGGTTGCGAGTTGCTCGTGGTCCGGAAGAGAGCTGCAGCCCAATAAGCTATTTCTAGATAGCGCCTACACTGGCTTGCGGTCGAAGGGCAATTGCCTGGTGTCAGTGTGAAATTGGTCAGAGGCGTACACGATGTCGATAGGTGCGGGGATAGTTGTCGCGACTCTGCATGATTGTTTATGGAACTGGCCTATCGGGCACCTGCACGCTCGTTAGCGTCACTGCGCCCAAATGAACAGTCTTGGCTGGTGGGTCACGATCTACGGGTAGCCCAAAGACTGCGTGCGCAGGCCACGGTTGGGCCGAATTCTGGAAAAGGGAGCGTTTGCCTGGGAGTGCAGTGATACAGGAATCAATAAATCGGCGAGCGACCTTACACCAGCGCCGCCATGCCGGTTCTGCCCGCGACAGGGTGGTGTTGCCGGCGGGGCAGCGAACAGTGAACTAGAACTCGCCCTCGTGCACTTGAGTCGCGACAATCCACCGATGCGAAACACAACACTACAGGACTTGGAAACTTGGTTTGAGAGTATCGCGGGTGGTGAACGTGGTGAGGAGTTCCAGGGCCCGGGCTTTCTTCGCCCCTGTCACTTTGCGGCATTGGCGGCATCAGCGCATCGTGCGGGCGCTCGAGGTCTACGGATTCCTCAAGCGCTTGAAGGCTATGCAGCACGCATGCACTTATGGCAGGCCATTGGGCTCGATCCACCTCGAGAGATACCTGAGCGCAATCCTGGAGGAAAGTTCTATCCGCTCACCCCGATTGAGTCAGAACATGGCGCCGATGCTGCAGCTCGCGAACTGAGGACTGTATTTCGACAATGCGGTACCGACGACAAGACGACTCTCGATGCGATATACGTCGTGTTAACCGAGATATTGGGAAACTGCTACTTTCACTCGGCGGCTGCGGGCGGAATTTTCGGCTTAGCGTGCGCGCAATCCTGGCCGGCCGCGAACCTGGCTCAGGTGGCGGTCGCAGATTCTGGGATTGGTATCCGTGCAAGCTTGTCTGAAAATCCGTCCCTACATAGTCGCCTCGCGCGCGAGAACGCGACCCTACTTGCAACGGAGTTGGGCGTAACTGGCAAACCCACTGGTCAGCACTCCGGGTACGGCCTGGCCGTCGCTCGCGGCTTGATGGAGGAACACGATGGAAACCTGCTCGTTATGTCAGGAGACGAGGGGATAAGAATTGGTGGTCGACGCCAGATCGAGCGCCGGTTGCGCGCGCGTTGCATTGGCACTATGGTGGTAATCGAATGGAGGACCGATCAGCCGATAGACGTGGGCCGTGTCTACGCAAAGTGGCCCGCGGGACCAGGTGAGCCGGATGACTTCTTCTAGATTTGTTGTACTCGACAACGCAGAGTCGCTGGCGACCCGCGAAAGCGGCGCAGCAGCTCGCGCCGCTGTTGTGAAGCAGCTCCGTGCGTTTGACGTGGTAGTTGTTGATTTCGCCAATGCTCAGCCGACCCCATCGTTCGCAGACGAGTTTCTTGGACGCCTCGCCGAGTCCCTTGGAAGAGCAGAGTTCAAAGCGCGGGTACAAGTCGTCAATGTCAGCGAAGGAACTCGGCCGCTGCTCCGTCAGGTACTCCTGCGCCGTTTGAAGTCTGAGGTACGGATCGCCGAATCGGCCTAAAGGAGAGACACTGCGTCAGCCTCAGCCAGTCATTTATGGGCGACTGCGACGGCGGATGTGCTCTCGGGCTCGTTGACGCCTTCAGCGATACGCTCCGCGCTGCGTTTCGTGGTCTCTATCAGACGCGGAATTCGCAGCAAACAAGTTTTAAAGCGCGCCCCCGATTTGAACCTGTCGTCTCGCAAATGTGCCCAAGGGCGAGGAGTGCAGTCGAGTGCTGCTCGAGTATTCGCGAGACAGTCACGCCACGGATGTCCGCAAAGGCTCGGTGGCGTTCTCCTTCCAACCAGAAGAAGTCGCGTCCCGCTCCTGGGACGGTGGCCGGCGCATGCGTCCCACGAGCGGGATGTCCGAACCCGTCGACCGGGAGTGAACCCGTCGCTGGCACTCCGCCAGATTCAGATAAACCCGCACAAATCAGGCATCTAATTCCCGTCAGGGCCGCTTGGCACGCCCCTTGCTCTCTGAGTAGCTGGCCGCGGCGCGAGCCGCATCAGCAACAGTAAAGGAGGGGACCGCCATGAAGACCTATGCGACACGCGCATTCGTCGTGGTAGCCGTGAGCATGATGCTCGTTGTGTGGGCCTCGCGTGTGGCCGCCTGCACCGGAGTGTCGGCTGGCTCAAATCTCCCCGAGTTCCGCGCACTCACCAGCTTTCAAGCCGTGGTGATCTGATGGACCGACCGCGCGTTCGCGAGTCGTTCAAGCACCGGAAGCTCGTCCTGGTGGCCGGCGGACTCTTCCTGCTCTCCGGCGTCGCCTTAGGTCTGGCGAAGCTCGAGCCAGGCGCACCCGCCGTCGCGCGCGAGCAGCTCTACCTCGACGAGGTGAAGGAAGGTACCCTCGAGCGCAAGGTTCGCGGACCCGGCGTCCTGCAGCCGCGCGAGGCGCGCTGGCTCTCGACCCGCGTGGAAGCCCGCGTCGACCGCGTGCTGGTGCGGGCCGGCGAGACCGTCGAGCCCGATACCGTCATCGTCGAGCTGTCGAATCCCGAAGTCGAGCGCGCGGCCGACGCCGCCGCGCTCGAAGTCGCCGCCGCCCGCGCCGAGTACGCGGCGGCGCGGCTCGAGCTCCAAAGCCAGCGCCTGGACCGGCGATCCTCCCTCGCCGAGGCGCGCGCGACCGCCGAGTCCGCGCGTCTCCAGGCGGTGGCGGAGGAGCGTGCCTTTCAGAAGGGCGCGGTCTCGGAGCTGCAGTACTCCCGCTCGAAGATCGAGGCGGGCCAGCTCGGCGAACGCGCGGAGATCGAGCAGCAGCGTTTGACCGCGCTCGACTCCGCCGTCAATGCCCAGCTCGAGGCGCGCCAGGCGCGGTCTGCGGCAGCTCGAGCGCGCGGCCGAGGAGCAGCGTCTTGCGGCCGACTCCCTGCAGGTGCGCGCCGGCCTCGCCGGTGTCGTGCAGAGCGTCCCGGTGCAGGAAGGCCAGCAGCTCGCCCCGGGCGCGAACGTCGCGCGGGTCGCGAAGCCCGGTACGCTCTATGCGGAGCTGCGCATTCCCGAGCTCGACGCCCGCGATTTGGCGCCGGGCCTCGCGGCCGTCATCGACCTGCGCGACCGCCTCGTGCGCGGCCGCGTGGTGCGCGTCGACCCCGCCGTCGCGGCGGGCGCGGTGCGCGTCGAGGTGGACTTCGACGAGTCGCTGCCAAGCCAGGCGCGTGCCGACCTCTCGGTCGACGGCACGATCGCGATCGAGACGCTGGCGAACGTGCGCTACGTCGGCCGCCCCGTCGGTGCGCAGTCCGATGCCGCGACCACGGTATTTCGCGCGAAGCCCGGCAATTCTGTCGCGGAGCGCGTGCCCGTGAAGTTCGGGAAGGCGTCCATGAACCAGATCGTCGTGCTCGAGGGGCTCGAGCCGGGCGACATCGTGGCGCTCGCGGACACCACGCAATGGTCCGGAAAGGACCGACTCGTCATCGACTAAAG